>NZ_JAMXMY010000026.1 GCF_024055795.1 Actinoallomurus purpureus
CGGGACGGTGTGTGTGGCGGGCTCGCTCAGTGGGTGGGCGATCACGGACTTCCAACCGGTAGCGATGATCCCGTCCGGAACCAAGCTCACGGCGTTCCACAGCGACAACTACAAGGGCAGCGCGGGCCCGTCCAGGACGCAGCGCCCGTTCTCGATCACGTAGCCCCGGTGGGCGATCTTCAGCGCGGCCTTGGCGTTCTGCTCGACGAGCAGGACCGCCGTGCCGGCCTGGTTGATGTCACGGATGACGTCCATGACCGCCGCGACGATCAGCGGTGCCAGCCCCATCGACGGCTCGTCGAGCATGAGCAGCCGGGGCCCGGCGACCAGGGCCCGGCCGATGGCCAGCATCTGCTGCTCGCCGCCGGACAGGGTGCCGCCGTGCTGGGTGCGCCGCTCGGCCAGCTTGGGCAGGAGCGTGTACGCCCGGTCGACGCGGCCGGCGAGCTCCTTGGCATCGCGTACGAGGTAGCCGCCGAGCAGCAGGTTCTCGTGGACCGTCAGGGTGCTGAAGATCCGGCGTCCCTCGGGCACGTGCACGAGGCCGCGCCCCACGATCTTGGGCGGGGCTTCGCGGGTGATGTCGTCGCCCTCGTACGCGATCCGGCCCGCGCCGGGCCGGACCAGCCCGGAGACGGCCGACAGCGTCGTCGTCTTGCCGGCACCGTTGTTGCCGAGCAGCGCGACGATCTCGCCCTCTCCCACGGTGAGCGACATCCCGCGCAGGGCCTGGACCCCGCCGTAGCTCACCTCCAGGTCACTGACCTCGAGCACCGCCGACCTCCTCTCTGGCCGCCTCGACCTCTGCCTCGTCGGCGTCCCGCCCGAGGTACGCCTCGATCACCGCCGGATCGCCCCGGACCTCCTCGGGCGGCCCGTCGGCGATCTCCCTGCCGAAGTTGAGCACGACCACCCGGTCGGAGACCTCCATGACCAGGCCCATGTCGTGCTCGATGAGCGCGATCGCGATGCCGAGGTCGCGGATCCGCCGGATCAGGTCGAGTAGCTCGGTCTTCTCGCCGTGGTTGAGGCCGGCCGCGGGCTCGTCGAGCAGCAGCAGCTTCGGGCGGCGGGCCAGCGCGCGGGCGATCTCGACCCGGCGCTGCTCGCCGTACGGCAGGTACCGCACGAGCCCGGCGCGGTCGGCCCGCAGGCCGACGAAGTCGAGCCACTTGTCGGCCTCGTCGGTGCCCTCCCGCTCGCTGCGGCGGTACCGCGGCGTGTGCAGCAGTGCGTCGACGACCCGCTGCCGCAGCCACAGGTGCGTGCCGGCCCGTACGTTGTCGAGCACGGACATCTCGCCGAACACCCGCAGGTTCTGGAACGTCCGGGAGACGCCCTTCGCCGCGATCAGCGAGGGCCGCCGCCCGGTCACGTCCGCACCGTCGATCCGGATCCGGCCGGCGGTCGGCTTGTAGAACCCGGTGACGCAGTTGAACGCCGACGTCTTGCCCGCGCCGTTCGGGCCGATCACCGAGACGATCTCACCCGCGCCGACGCCGAACGTCAGGCCGTCCACGGCCAGCACGCCGCCGAAGGCCAGTCGCAGGTCCTCGACTTCCAGCATCACCGCTCCCTCGATCGATGGGGCCACAGGCCCTGCGGCCGGGCGATCATCACGATGATCAGCAGGACGCCGAAGGCGAAGAACCGGTAGTCGGCCAGGCCCCGCAGCATCTCCGGCAGCAGACTGATCACGATGGCGCCGAGCACCACGCCGGGCGTCGAGCCCATGCCGCCGAGCACGACCGCCATCAGCACGAGCGCCGACTGCAGGAACGTGAAGCTGGCCGGTGAGATCGCCGACAGCTGGGCCGCGAACAGCACGCCGGCCAGGCCGCCCCAGACCGCGCCCGCGATGTAGGCGGCGAGCTTCACCTTGTAGGTGTTGATGCCCATCGCCTCGGCGGCGTCCTCGTCCTCGCGGACGAATCGCCAGGCCCGGCCGATGCGGGACCGGCCGAGCCGGGCGGCCATCAGCACCGCCACGGCGACGATCAGCAGCACCGCGTAGTAGAAGACCACCGGATCGGACGAGGCGTCCCCGAACAGGCCGGGGATGCCGTAGATGCCGGACGGGCCGCCGGTGATGCTCAGGTTGTTGGCCGTGATCCGGATGATCTCTCCGAACCCGAGCGTCACGATCGCCAGGTAGTCGCTGCGCAGCCGGAGCGTCGGCCCGCCGATGATCACGCCTGCCAGCACCGTCACGACGATCACCGCCGGGATGGTCGCCAGCAGTGGCAGCTTCAGCTCCGTGGACAGAACGCCGCTGGTGTAGGCGCCGACCGCGAAGAACGCGGCGTACCCGAGGTCGAGCAGACCGCAGTAGCCGACCACGATGTTCAGCCCGACGGCGAGCATGACGAAGACGACCGCGCTGGTCATCACGTCCATCGCGTACGGCGTGGCGATGATGAACGGCGCGAGCAGGCCGACCGCCAGGCCCGCCCAGCCAAGGTGCCGGCTCTCCAGGAAGCGCGTGACGAACGTCGGGCCCCGGCCCTTGACCGGCTTGACCGGCGGGTCCTGGACGGCGGCGCCGTTGCCCGCGCTCACACTCTCTCCGTCACGCGTTCGCCGAGCAGGCCGGTGGGCCGCACGGTCAGGAACAGGATCAGGAAGCCGAACGCGAAGACGTCGCGCCACTGCCCGCCGACGAAGTGGGTGCCGAACGACTCCAGCAGGCCGAGCAGCAGACCGCCGAGCATGGTGCCCGGGATGTTGCCGATGCCGCCGATGACTGCCGCGGTGAACGCCTTCAGCCCGATGATGAAGCCCATCAGGAAGTCGATCTTGCCGTAGTAGCCGCCGGCCATGACGCCCGCCGCCCCGGCGAGCGCCGAGCCGATGAAGAACGTCCGGGAGATCACCTTGTCCACGTCGATGCCCATGAGCAGGCACGCTTTGGGATCGAGCGCGATGGCCCGCATGGCGCGGCCCTGGCGGGTCCGGGTGATCAGTACGTTGAGCGCGACCATGAGGACGACGGAGACCGACATCAGGGCGATCTGCTGCCACGTGACACGCGCGCCCAGGACGTTCAGCGCCGTGCCGTCCAGCCGTACCGGGTAGACCTTCGGGTTGGGCCCGGCGACGATGCGGGTGCCGTACTCCAGCGCGAACGACGCACCGACCGCCGTGAGCAGCAGGGACAGCCGGGGCGCGCCGCGCAGCGGGCGGTAGGCGATCCGCTCGATGACGACGCCGGACAGGCCGGTCGCCACCATCGTGAGGATCAGCACGACGAACAGCGCGACGAGCGAGGAGGACTTCACCAGCCCGCCCATCGTGCCGAGCATCGCGAACCCGCTGAACGCGCCGAGCATGTAGAGGTCGCCGTGGGCGAAGTTGAGCAGCTTGATGACGCCGTACACCATGCTGTAGCCCAGCGCGACCAGTGCGTAGAACGAGCCGACGAACAGCCCGTTCCAGATCAGCTGTGACATGTCAGGGGCCTACTTCAGCGCGTCCTGCAGGACGAACTTGCCGTTCTTGACGACCAGGATCACGAAGCCGCCGCTCGTCAGCGTGTGCTGCGGGGTGAACTTCAGCGGGCCGGAGAACAGCTGCAGTCCGCTGATGCCCTCCAGCGCCGAGACGAGCTTGTCGCCGTCGGTGCTCCCGGCCTTCTTGATGGCCTCGGCCGCGACGCGCACCGCGTCGTAGGACTGTGTGGAGTACGGCCCGGGCTCGGCGCCGAACTTCTGCTTGTAGGAGGCGATCCAGTTCTCCGCGCCCTGGATGGTGTCCGGGGTCTGGGTCATCGTGGCGTACGCGCCCTCGGCGGTCGACCCGCCGGCGATCTTTACGAGCTTGGCGTCCACCGAGCCGTCGCCGACCATGAACTTGCCCTTGTACCCGGCCTGCCGCAGCTGCCGCAGGATCAGGCCGCCCTCCTGGTAGTAGCCGGTCCAGTAGATGAAGTCCGGGTTCGAGCGCAGCACGTTGGTGATGTTCGCGGAGTAGTCGGACTCGCCGGGGGTGACCGCCTCCAGCGTCGCCTTGTCCGGGCCGCCGGGCTTGTCGAGTTCGGCGGCGGTGCGCACCGCGATGTCCTTGGAGTACGACGTGTTGTCGTGGACGACCGCGACCTTCTTGGCCCCGCTCTTGGTCACCCAGGCCATCGCGGCGGCGGCCTGCTGGTCGCCGGTGCCGTTGACGAAGAACACGTGCTTGAGCTTCTGGTCGACCAGCTCGGTCGAGTTGGCCGCCGGAATGATCATGGGGATCTTGCGGCGGTCGAAGACCGGCAGCGTGGGCAGGGTCGCGCCCGAGCAGTACCCGCCGACCGACACCGCGACGTTCGCGGCGACCAGCTTGTTCGCGGCGGCGACCGCCGTCTTCGGGTCGCACGCGTCGTCCTCGGCGCGCAGCTGCAGCTTGCGGCCGAGCACGCCGCCCTTCGCGTTGAGCTCGTCGATCGCCAACTGGGCGCCGTTCTTCATGTACGGGCCGATGTCGGCACTGCTGCCGGACAGCGGGATGTCCATCCCGAGCAGAATCGGGCCCTTGTCCTTCTTGCTGTCGCCGCCGAGCACACCCTGGCCACAGGCCGAGGCGGACAGAGCGGTCGCCGCCAGCGCGACGCCGAGCGCTGCTTTTCTCATGGAGATCTCCGATGGTGAACGACGGGATAGGAGGAGATGGCGGCGCGGCCGGGTGGCCGCGCCGCGTCGGGGACGGTCGGTCTCAGGAGTGGGGGATCACAACAGGAACCCCTCCGGGAAGGGGTCGTCCGGGTCGAGCAGATACTGCGCGGTGCCGGTCACCCAGGCCCGGCCGGTGATCGCCGGGACGATCGCGGGCCGCGAGCCGCCGACGGTCGTCTCCTCGGTGATCCGGCCGATGAACCGGCTGCCGATGAACGACTCGTTGACGAAATCCTGGCCGGGCGCCAGCTCGCCGCGCGCGTGCAGCTGGGCGAGCCGGGCCGAGGTGCCGGTGCCGCACGGCGAGCGGTCGAACCAGCCGGGGTGGATCGCCATCGCGTGCCGCGAGTGCTTCGCGTCCGAGCCCGGCGCGACGAACTGCACGTGGTGGCAGCCCGCGATCGCGGGGTTCTCCGGGTGCACCGGGCGGCGCTGCTCGTTGATCGCCTCCATCATCGCCAGCCCGGCGGCGAGGATGTCGTTCTTGCGGGCCCGGTCGAACGGCAGCCCGACCCGCTCGATCGGCAGGATCGCGTAGAAGTTGCCGCCGTAGGCCATGTCGTACGTGACGGGGCCGATCCCCGCCACCTCGACGCTCTGGTCGAGGGCGTCGACGAACGACGGGACGTTCTGGATGGTCACGCTCTCGGCCGCACCGTCGCGCACCGCGACCTCGGCGACGACGAGCCCGGCCGGGGTGTCCAGCCGGATCCTTGTCACCGGCTCGGTCACCTCCACCATCCCGGTCTCGACCAGCACGGTGGCGACCCCGATCGTGCCGTGCCCGCACATCGGCAGGCAGCCGGACACCTCGATGAACAGCACGCCGTAGTCGGCGTCCGGCCGGGTCGGCGGCTGAAGGATCGCGCCGCTCATCGACGCGTGCCCGCGCGGCTCGTACATCAGCAGGGTGCGGATGTGGTCGAGGTGCTCCATGAAGTGCGCGCGCCGCTCGAACATGGTCGCGCCCGGGATGACGCCGACTCCGCCGGTGATGACGCGGGTCGGCATCCCCTCGGTGTGCGAGTCCACGGCGTGGAAGACGTGCCTGCTACGCATTGCTCTCCAGGTGCGCGGCGGCCTCCGTGGCGGCCCGCACGGTCGCGGCCTGGTCGCCGGTCAGCGGCAGGCGGGGCGGGCGGCACGGCCCGCCGTACCCGCCCATGACGTCCATGGACAGCTTGATGGCCTGGACGAACTCCGTCCGGGAGTCCCAGCGCAGCAGGGGGTGCAGCGCCCGGTAGAGGGGCAGCGCCCGGTCGAGGTCGCCGGCGACGGCCGCCCGGTACAGCGCGACGCTCGCCTTCGGCAGGGCGTTCGGGTACCCGGCGATCCAGCCCTTGGCGCCGGCGATGGCCAGCTCGAGGAGCACGTCGTCCGCGCCGATCAGCAGGTCGAGCTCGGGGGCGAGCTCGGCGATCCGGTAGGCGCGGCGCACGTCGCCGCTGAACTCCTTGACCGCGACGATGTGGCCGGCCTCGTGCAGGCGGGCCAGCAGCTCCGGGGTGAGATCCACCTTGGTGTCGTACGGGTTGTTGTACGCGACGATCGGCAGCCCCGCCTTGGCCACCTCGGCGTAGTGCGCCTCGACGATCCGGTCGTCGGCGCGGTAGGCGTTCGGCGGGAGGAGCAGCACCGCGCCCGCGCCCGCATCGGCGGCCTGCTCGGCCCAGCGCCGCGACTCGGCGGAGCCGTACGCCGCGACGCCCGGGACGACACGGTCGCCGCCGATCGCCTCCACCGCGGTCCGCACGACCTGCGCCCGCTCCTCGGCGGTGAGGTTCTGGTACTCGCCGAGCGAGCCGTTGGGGCACACGCCGTCGCAACCGGCGTCGACCAGCGCGCGGACGTGCTGGGCGTACCGGTCGAAGTCGACCGACAGGTCCTCTCGCAGCGGCAGCGCGGTGGCGACCAAGATGCCGTGCCAGGGCTTACGGGGGGCACTCATGTGGATCTCCCTGATGCGATGTGACATTTCACGTTGGACCGGGCATGACCGTCAAGATGTGGCGAGACTCGTGACAGGTCCGTTATGCCGGGTTAATCGGATGGTTCCCGTCCCGGGGCCGTACGGCACCCTCAGGGCCGGCCCTGAGGGTGCCGTCGCGTGGACGTACGGGTCGGCCGCCCGCGCCGTCACGCGGCCGTACGGGCGGGTCCTGCGCGACCTCATGTGGGCGTACGGGCGCGTCGTCCGCCAGGTCGCGGAGGCGTACGGGCTGGGCGATCGGCCGCCGCGCCGTACCGAGCAGGTCGTCGGGGCCCGGCGACCGCCCGCAGGCCGAGGCGGCGAGCCAGGACGTCGCGTAGCCGCACACCCGGCCCTGGCACCAGCCCATGCCCGCCCGGCTGAGCAGCTTGGCCGAGCGCGGATCGGTGGCGCCCAGCCCGGCCGCCTCGGCGATCCGCCCGCGCGTGACCTCCTCGCAGCGGCAGACGATCGTGTCGTCCCGCAGCCGGTCCATCCAGCCGGGATGGACCGGATACGCCCGGTGCATGGCCTCGGCGAACGCCCGCAGCCGCCGCCGTCGCGCCACCAGGCGCCGTACGCCGGCCGGATCCGCCGCGATCCCGCCGAGCGCCTCGGCGGCGGCCAGCCCCGCCAGCTCCCCCTCGACCAGCGACAGCTGGGCGCCGCCGACGCCGGTCGTCTCCCCCGCCGCGTACACGCCGGGCACGCTGGTGCGCTGCGCGGCGTCGGCCACGACGACGAGGCTGCCGTCGGCGTCCATCCGGGTGGCGCAGCCGAGTTGCACGGGGATCTCCAGCTGCGGAGTGAAGCCGTAGCCGACGGCGACCGTGTCGCACACGATCACACGCTCGCGCACCGAAGCCCCGTCGCGGTCGAGCCGGGCGACGGTGACCGCCTCGACCCGGCCGTCCCCATGCGCCGCGACCACGGCGTGGCCCGTGCGGTACGGGATCCGGTACCGCACCAGCAGGGCGGCGTAGCCGACGGCCTCCCGCAGCTTGTCCGCGTGCCCCGCGACCCGGCGGGCGAACCCGTACGGCCGGTTGCCCTCGAAGACGCCCGCGACCGTGGCGCCGGCCCCGGCCAGGCCGGTGGCGACCGGGAGCAGGAACGGCCCCGTCCCCGCCACGACGACCCGCTCGCCCGCCGTCACGCGGTCGCCCTTCAGCAGCGCCTGCGCGCCGCCCGCGGTCAGGACGCCGGGCAGGTCCCAGCCGGGGAACGGCAGCGACCGGTCGTGAGCGCCGGTCGCGACGATGACCGTTCGCGCGTCGATCCGCACCGGCCGTTCGTCGCGGTCCCCCGCGAGCGCGTGCACGGTGAAGCCGTCCTCTACGTTCCAGACCCGGTGACCCGGCAGGTACGTCAACCGGTCCAGCGCGTCCCGCAACCGGACGAACGCGTCCCACCCGTGGTGCAGCGCGCCCGTCTCGGCCGCGTGGTGCCGGTAGTACTGCCCGCCCGGCCGCCGGCCCGCGTCGACCAGGGCGACGTCCAGCCCGGCCGTCGCCGCCGTCACCGCCGCGGCCAGGCCCGCCGGCCCGGCGCCGATCACCACCACGTCACGCATCGGGGCCACCGCCCTGCACGACGTCTCCCGGTCGCGCCTCGACCATGCACGCCCGAAGCGACGGGCGGCCGTTGACGGTGATGAGGCAGTCGAAGCACACGCCGATCCCGCAGAACAGCCCACGCGGCCGTCCGCCGAACCGGGTCGTCCGCCAGGACCTGATGCCGGCGGCGGTCAGGGCGGCGCCGATGCTCTGGCCCGGTTCGAACGGCACCGGCCGGCCCTCGAAAACGATCTGACTCATGGCTGCTCCGGGAAGCGGTCGGGGCGGAACGGTCCGAGGTCGAGGTCCGGCCGCGCGCCGGTGAGGGACTGGGCGAGCAGGTGACCGGTCGCCGCCGCCAGGCCGATCCCGGCGCCCTCGTGACCGCACGCGTGCAGCAGCCCCTCGGCGCGCGGGTCGGGACCGATGACCGGCAGGTGGTCGGGGCAGTACGGCCGGAATCCGCAGTAGGCGCGGATCGCCGCGACGTCAGCGAGCGCGGGGAACAGCCGGATCGCCTGGCGGGCCAGCCGCCGCAGCGCCGGCAGCGACAGCGTCCGGTCGAAGCCGACCCGCTCCCTGCTGGCGCCGATCAGGATCGTCCCGGACGGGGTGCCCTCGACGACCGCGGAGGACTCCAGCCCCTCGTCGTCGCTGGCGACGTCGGCGACGTACTCCGCCGCGTACACCTTGTGCCGGATCAGCGACGGCAGCGGCTCGGTGACGAGGATGAACCCCCGGCGCGGCAGGATCGGGACGGTGACGCCGGCGAGCGCCGCGACCTCCCCGCCCCAGGTGCCCGCCGCGTTCACGACCGCCCCGGCCGGGAGGTCTCCCCGGTCGGTGCGCACGCCCGTGACCCGGTCGCCGCTCCGCAGCATCCCGGTGACGGTGACGCCCGTACGGACCTCGGCCTTCGACGCGCGCAGCAGATGCGCGGCGGCCAGCATCGGCTGGACCTGCGCGTCCTGCGGATAGAACATCCCGCCCGCGAGGTCCGGTGCCAGGTGCGGCTCGTAGCCGGGAAGCCCGGACGCGGGCACGGCGACCGCGTCGACGCCCGCGGCACGCTGGCGCACGGCCAGCTCCTCCAGCCCGGCCGCGCCCTCCTCGGTCTCGGCGACCACGAGGCCGCCCTTGGTCTCGTACTCGAAGGCCGCGCCGAGCCCGTCCTCGGCGGCCAGCTCCGTCCATCGTGCCGAGGAGAACAGCGCGAGCTCGAGCTCCGGTCCGGGCTCCTTGTCGGAGACGAGAAGGTTGCCCTCCCCCGCGCCGGTGGTGCCGCCCGCCACCGCGCCGCGCTCGATCACGGTCACCGTCAGCCCGGCCCGCGCGGCGTAGTACGCGCAGGCGGCTCCGACGACACCGCCGCCGACGACCACCACGTCAGTGCTGCTCACGAGCAGTAAAATGTCACATGGCTCACCACGCGCACAAGAGTCCAAAGACCCGAGACCCAGGGGCCTGGACGGCATAGCGGTCGGCGACGCCTGGTTCCGGCGCTGCGACGACCTCGACGCCGGCGGATTCCTGCCCGGCCCCGCTCAGAGGTCGGTCAGGTCGCGCCGTGGTGCACGAGGCGACCGAGCGGCGCCAGCAGCAATGTGAGGATCACGACGTCGCACACCATCGCCGACATGTGCGCGCGGATCCAGTGCCGCCTGTCGCCCGCACCGCGCAGCAGCCGGAATGAGGACCGGTGGACGGAGTAGCTCTTGATCGAGCAGAGCGCCAGTCCGAGGATGGCCCCGACGGTCGCGTAGGTCCCGACCGCGTCGGTGGCCTTCACCCCGGCTGGTAGCGGGTCCCGGGCGATCGACAGGAACCCCAGCAACGTCGCCCACAGCGCGGCGACCCCGGTCCTGGCCAGCGCCACGTTCAGCAGTTCACCGGCGGTCGCGTCGTCGCGGAAGTGCTCCCCGAGGCTCATCGCGCGCAGTTCGGCGACGACCAGGGCCCGGGCGAAGACCCAGACCGCGACGACGCCGAACAGGGTCGTCGCGTCGGCCAGCCACCACGGCGGGTCGGACTCGACCCAGACCCGCTCGGCATCGGGCCAGGCCAGGAGGAACAGGCTGAGCGCCGCGACGAGGACGATGTACGGCGCTCGGCGCGCATCGCCGTCGGCGGCAGGGGCACCGGCATCCGGGGCCGGGCGGCCGGGCTTCGGCCTGTCCGCGGCCCTCGGGGCGGTGCCGGTCGAGGTGCCATCGCTCGGTCTCTCACGGCGCCGCCGCGACCGTCCCCCCACGGGCATCCCCTCCCCCGAACTCCAGGCCGGGGACGAACCTACACCGGACCACGCCCGTCACGAGCCGGAGCCAGGCGGAGGGCCCTGACGCGGCCGTGGACGGTGGGGCCCTCCGCGGGCGGAACCCCACCGTCAGATCCCTCTAGGCGCGGGAGGCCTGGTAGTTACGGAACAGCAGGTGCGTGTCGATGATGTCGGAGGACGCGCTTTTGATCGACCGGTAGATCCCCCACTTGGGCCGGACGTAGTCGCCCTCGTCGGGGATGTTCACGTTGGACATGCTCTTGTCGACCACGACGGGGGCACTGGACCCCGTGCCGTTGCGGGCCACGAACCGGGCCTTGCCCTCCGGGCCGATCGTGAAGGTCCACTCGACGGTGATCCACTTGTTGCGCAGCGGGGACAGGTCGGTCGAGGCGATGTCCGGCGACCCGGGCATGCCATACGCCCGGGCCCGGAACGTCTCGCTGCTACCGCTTCGGCCGAGGTCGAGCGTGATCCAGGGCCCGCCGTTCGTGGCGGGCGTCTTGAGCTGGAAGATGTGCGTGAACTTGCTGGTGCCGTGCAGCGTGGTCGGCATGAACATCTCGTACGAGATGGTCCAGGTCTCGCCGTTCTTCATCTTCAGGGCCTTGCCGCCCGACACCATGCCCTTGGACTCGGTGCGCTGCCGGTCGTTGTCACCGGTGCTGTCCAGGTCGTCCTTGTAGATGTCGAACCGGTAGTGGTCGCCCTCGACGTAGACGTACTTGCGGCCCGGGTGCTTGCCGACGCGGTCGGCCTCGATGCCCTCGAAGGCGTTCAGGCCGTCGCTGGACGGGCTCGGCGACCAGAGCACCTGGGCGGCGTACGCGCTGCCGGCCGTGGCGGCGGTCCATCCGGTGACCGCGAGCGGTGCGGCGATCGCGGCGGCGGCCAGGGTGCCGAGCACTCTGCGGCGTGCGTACCCGGGCGTAGCGGAGGGGTGGATCACGGCGACTCCTTCCTGGTGCGCGAGGCGGCCGAGGAGCGCCGCCACGCGACGGGGCGGGGCACACGACCCTCGTGGCCGGTCGGCGCGAGAGGGGTGTGAAGCCATGGAATCATCGGATGACTAATCCATCAACAAGCTTTACAAAAAAGATCGCCCATCAGCGGCGAAGCACCGCACGACAGCGGGTCCACAGCCAAATTTCGTCGACGATGCAAGGTGCCTGGACCACTCATCCACCCCAGAGGACGAGCGTCGACAGGGATTGGCGGCACGTACGGCCTCACAGGCGAGAGGCGATACATCCGACGTCTCGCCATCTCCCTGGCGCCGCCGGGCTGCCATCGGCCCCGCGAGTCGCGGCCTTTACAAAGTAGAGTTCTATCACTCTCCGAATACTAATGATCACTTTACGTTGTTACGATGGTGCGATGACCCCTGAATCCCCCACAGGCCGGCACGCGCCCGGCGATTTCGACATCGCCCGTGACGTCGCCGGCGGGCTTCCCCTGGCACTGGTCGAGCAATGGCGGCGCGGCGGTCAGACCGCCGCGGACGCGCGGCGCCTCCTGAGCCGATACGCGATCGACGGCTACAGCGTCGTGTCGGACTCGGCGGGGCTCACGAAGCTCAGCGAGCGGCTGGCACTGCTGGAGGTGCTGGCGCTCATCGACCGGCCGAAGCGGATCCTGCACGCGTACGGCCGCGCCATCGGGGGCCGGGCGATCGGAGTGTGGGCGGCCGACAACGCCCAGCTGTTCCATCCGGCCGCCACCCGCGCTCCGGCGCTGCTGTCCGCCCTGCTGAGCGTGCAGGACGAGATCGAGCGCCATTGCCGGATCCGGATCGCGATCGGCGTCCACCACGGGATCTTCAGCGAGCTGTCCGGCGGCCTGTACGGCGCGGACGCCGAGGGGATCGAGGACCTCGCGGAGAACCATCTCGACGGCGGCGAGATCGCCGTGACCCAGCCGGTGGTCGACCGGCTCCCGGCCGGCCACGCCTTCACCCTGCGGCGCAAGGACGGCCCGCCCCATCCGCTCGGCGCCGTCCACCAGGTGCTCGACGGTCCCCGCCTGGAGGACGTGCGCCCCGACGAGGACGAGCGGTACCCCATTCCGTACTCCCCCGACCTGCACGCCGACCTCCTGCGCCTGGAGCGCTCTCCCGCAGACCCCGAGCTCCTCCCCCGGCTGACCGCCCGTCACCTCCACGACCGCACCGTCGTCCTGGTCGAACGCGGCGCCGCCCCGGCGGAGACACCCGACCTCGCGCTGCTGCGCGGGCTGGCCCTGTCGGCCGCGATGAAGGAGACGGGCCTGCGCCTGCTGCCCCCGAGCGGCGCCGCCGAGATCAAGGTCGCCGGTCCGCTGGCCATCTACCTCTTCGACGAACCCGCGCCCGCGGTCCACTTCGCGCTACGGCTCCGCGCGGGCCTGGCCGAACGCGAGATCGTCTGCCGGATCGGCGTGGACACCGGACCGGTGCTGACCGCCAAGACGCCCGGCGGCGGCCGGGACATCGCCGGAGCACCGGTCAACCTCGCGTCCAAGATGGCCCAGGACATCGGACGGCCCGGCCACGTCTACCTCAGCGCGGCCCTGCGCGAGCAGACCGGCCTGGGCCGCTTCGTGCCGGTCGAGCGGGCCGTCTCCGGCGTGCGCATCAGCTTCTTCGAGGGATGAGTTCGTTAGCGCAGGTGGCGGGCGAGGAAGTCCTCGGCGCGGCTCCAGGCGCGGGCGGCGGGTTCGGGATCGTAGAACATCGGCGCCTTGCGGTTGTGGAAGGCGTGCCCCGCCTGCTCCTCGACGTGGATCTCGACGTTGGGCCGATCCGCGACGGCGGCCTCCACCCGGGCGACGTCCTCGCGCGGGATGTACGGATCGCTGCCGCCGAAGTGCAGTTGCAACGGCCGTTCGATGTCGTCGAGGAGGCCGAGCCGTTTCGGGACGCCGGAGCCGTAGAAGGAGACGACGGCGGCCGCGGTGTCGCGTGCGGCGAGGGCGAAGGCGATCGAACCGCCGAGGCAGAAACCGACGACGCCGACCCGGCCGTCGACCTCGGGCAGTTCGGCGAGGCGATCGAGAGCCGCGGCCGCGTCGGCCACCCCCTGCTCGGCGTCGAAGCGCCGGGCCAGCTCGACCGACGCCCTGAGCCCCGCCTCATCGTGGTCGGCGCGCCAGCCGGGCCGTATCCGCCAGAACAGATCCGGGGCGGCGGCGACATACCCGAGGCCGGCGAGGTCCTCGGCGACCGCCTCGATGTAGTCACCGACCCCGTAGATCTCTTGAACGATCAGAACTCCGGGCCCGGTGCCGCCTTCGGGGAGCCAGACCTTCAGATCGAAGGTACCGCCGGGAACCGCCACCTGCTCGACGCGCGACGTCATGCCGTCCAGCGTAGATCACCGCGGGTCGGCGACCGGTTCGGCCCCCGGCATCGGTGGCGACCTGAGCCGGACGGCTCGATGCGCGCCCGCTACCCGTAGGCGCCGGGCGGGCCGTGATGGCTCACCGGGGCGCCGCGCCCTCTGCCTCCGGGAGCCGGTAGCAGTAGCCCACCCGGCGTACGGTCACCAGGCGCCGGCCGTGGCGCCCGAGCTTGCGGCGCAGCCGATGGACGTGGACGTCCACCGTCCGGGGAACGACCACGGCCGCGCCCTCCCAGACCGCGTTCATCAGGTGGATGCGGGAGAACACCTTTCCGGGACGCGCCGTCAGGTAGTCCAGTAGTTCGAACTCCTGGAACGTCAGCGTCACCTCCTTTCCGTCCACCCAGACGCGCCTGGCGTCGCGCTCGACCACCAGGTCGGCGGTCTCCCGCTCGGCACCCTGTGGGCCCGTGACCGGATGGGCGAACAACCCCGGCACGGTCGCCGGCGTTCCGACGTCCGCCGCCGGGAGCAGATGGGCGGTGATCACCATGACCTGGCCGGTCTCGGGGATGGGGATCACCTCGAGCAGACCGCCCGGTGGCGTGTCGCCCGTGATCGGTGGCAGCCTGCCGCCGAAGCCGGGCCGATCGTCGTCGTTGAGGTGTGCGTCGTGCGTCGCAAGCTGAAGTCGTGGCATTGACGGACTTCCTTGATTCCCATGGGCGTTGACAGGCCGTAGGAGCAGACCGGAGACGGGCGTCGTGAACGGACGGCCGTCACGCACCGCTCCGGCCGCTCGAGAGCTCTTCGGATCTTCAGCGTCGGGGCATGGGAGGCGCACACAGCGCGCTGGCCTGCCGGCGGAGATCGACGTGCCGGCGCACTGTCAAGGGAACGTTGCGGATCACAAGTCCAGAGTGTGGAGATTTCCCTACTTTGTCAATAGGAAATATCAGATAGGTCCGGGCGACGCCCTCATCCGAGACCGGCGCCGCCGCCCTATCGCGGTTCGCCGTTGTTCTGGGGATTCCAGGCCGTGACGGGGGTACGGAAGGGCGAAGGACGCGACGTGGGTTGGCGTAGCATCGGCGAAGGATGATCGGCGGCCGTAAGGTGAACACCGCCATCATTCGGTGCGGAGGTGGAGACGACATGGCGGCGGATCGACCGGACGAAGCGACGCTGGATGTGACGGTCGAACCACGTGATACGTGGTCGCTGGTGCACGTCTCGGGTGAACTCGACTACACGACCGTGGGAGTTCTCCGTGAGCAGCTGGACACCATGCTGTCCGCGGGCCAGATCCAGATCGCGCTTGAGCTGTCCATGCTCGACTTCTGCGACTCGGTGGGGCTGGGGTGTTTCGTCGGCGCGTGGAAGCGCGCCCGTAAGGCCGGCGGCGACCTGCTGCTCCTTCGACCCGCCGGGCATGTTCAGCGGATGCTCCGGATCACGGGGCTCGACAGGTTCCTCTCCAGCCGCGATCAGCTTCCGGGCGGCGCACCGACCGGCGGTGACGCGGACCTGACGGCGGCCCTGTAGACGCTTCACGTCAGACCGGTGGCACACCCACGGCTCCTCGGCCGTCATCGCGTGTTCCGGCAGGACCGTCAGATCGGTGACGCGCCCATCATCGCCAGCCAGTCGGCCTTCTCCGCCAGGGCCGCCGCGATGCCGTCCCGGCTCCGGGGCGAGTGTCCTTCTCCCGGAAGCAAGACGAGCCGCGCTCGGGTCCCATTGGCGATCAGCGCCTGGAACAGCAGCGTCGCCTGGAGCACCGGGGTCGCGGGATTCGGATCGGCCTCGCCGTGGATGATCAGAACGGGCCTCCGGATGCGCGGCGCGTTGACGATCGCGTCGAAGTCCGCGTAGACGCGCGGAGCCTCCCAGAGTGTGCGGGTCTCGTCCTGGAAGCCCAAGAGGGTCAGCTGCCGGGAGTAGGCGCCGCTCTGAACGATCGCCGTGCTGAACAGATCACAGTCCGCGATCGCCAGCAACGCGAGTGTCGCGCCGAAACTGGCACCACCGACGGCGAGAAGGGACGGGCCGGCGTGCTCGGCGACTCCGCTGCCGAGGACCGCTTCGCGGATCTGCCGGACGAGGCGCGGCCGGATCTCCTCGTCGGTAACCCCCGGTGGCCAGCCGGGGACGATCCTCAGGTCGAGGACGCCGTATCCGGCGAGGGTCAGGCCGTAAGGGTCGAGCGTGGAAGAGCCGGCGGGGATCGCCTCGCCGGCCTGTGACAACCAGACGAGGACGGCCGCCGGATCACGTCGGGTGGGCAGGTGGAGCGTGAACTCCGCGTCCGCCTCGGCGATCCTGCCGTGCAGCGGTGGCCGCCCTCCCGGGTGGGCCGGCAGCGGGGACCGCACCCGCCTCCTGTCGCGGACGGTCCTGACATCGCCGGGATCCCAGCCCGCGAGGGTGATGGGCTCCTCGTCCTCCGGCACCGCGAGGTCGAACAGCCGGCTCGCGACCGCGCCCTCGTCCGGCACCTCCCAGACGACCAGGTTGTTCGCGGCGTCGACGGTGGCGAACCGCCGACCGGCCGCCGCCGAACGCGGCGCGACCGCCGCGATCTTGATCAGCGTGGGTGGCCGGAGGCCGAGGGCCAGGCAGCGGACCGGCCGGGGAGCACCGGGGTCGACGACGAGGACGGTATAGGAGCCATCGGCGTCCAGGGCCAGGACGAAGAGGCCGTCCTGGCGGTGCGCGTGGAGGTAGCGTCCTCGGTGCCGGTGCAGCGGGCGACCGGGCTCCACGGCGCCGTCCGCCATCGCGTACGAGGTGATCGCGAAACCGTCCGGGTGACCCGTGACCGTGACGAGGTGCGCCGCCCGCGCGGTCGTCGGCGTGCGCCCGCCTGCTCGCCTCGGCCCGTGAGGCGGCGCAGGGCGGACGGCCTCGACCCAGCAGAACTCGAGCACCGGGCCCTCGTCGACCTGGATCAGGTGCTCATCCGCTGAGCCGGGGATGCCGACCGCCACGACCGCGCGGCCTGTCACCGCCGGAGCGCAGGCCGCGACGTGCCCGGTCGAGGTGCCCCGCACCCGCTGGTACGGCCGGGTGTCGAGGGAGATCGGACCGGCCGTGCCTCTGCCCGGATCCAGGGCGACGAAGCGGAATGGGTGGTACGCCGGGTGTGGAGCGTCCTTCAGGACCCGGACCCGTTCACCCGGCGTCGCCGCGAAGACGCGCTCGAACACCGGGTGCGTGGCGTCGCCGGGCGCGGTCATGGGGTCGCGCGGGCCGGGTGACGGGTCCACCGGCACCGCGAGCGAGGAACCTGCCCAGGCCAGGGGTGCCTCATCGAACGGGGGCAGAGCCGGCACCGGGCCCAGGAACGTGACCGAGCGGGCCACGACATCGGCGAGCCAGCATCGTGGGCCGCCGGAATCGATCGCGACGCCCGCGAACAATCGATGCTCCGTCGGGTGCTGGATCGGCTTTCCGAGCACTTCTCGCAGCCGCTCCGGAGCCCAGCGTGTCCCGTCCGGAGAATGAAAGAACAACCGCCCGGACGGAAGTGCCGCCGGAATGCGGTCGGGACGAACGGTGGACGGATATGGCATTCGGATGAGCGAGCTGCCATATCCGCCGCCGTGAGATTCCGTCGCGGTCTCCGCGCATGCGTCGAGCATGTCGCAGACCTGTTTCCGGAGTCTCTCGCCGATCACGTCACCCGCCACAGAGACCGGTGACATGAAGCGCGATGAGGACCATTTTCACTTGCAGCAGTAGACCTTGTAGCCGGTCCAGCAGCAGGCACCATCGCCGCAGCTGTTGCGGTTGCGCTCCGTGTATCCGGCCGGGCAGGACCCGGCGCAGAACGGCGCCGTCCCGTCCCAGTAGCAGACCTCGGCCTCACGCTCGTTGCGGTAGGGGGTGACGGTGAACGTGGCGCGTGTCGCGGCCATTTCCTGAAGACCGTGCATGCGTGGCAGATCCTTTCTTTTGACGGCTACCGGTTGCCCCGGCACTAATAGGATGACCCGCCGACTTTCTCATGTCAATGAGCAATTCTTGATCCTATTATGATTGAATTGAATGCGCCCATTGCAACACTTCGTCCGATTTCGGGAATCTGATCAATTCGACCAGGTAATTACCTGGTGGCGCGTCGGCGTCCAGCGGAACGCCCGCGATCTCGATCCAGGTGTAGACGCGGTATCCGCCGTGGGATTCGGGGAGCGGGTCGGCGCCCACGACGAGTTGCGCGGGGATCCCGCAGCGGTGGAGTGCCGCCACGACGAGGGTGTTCTCCCGCATCGGGGCGCAGAAGCCGGCGAACAGCCGTAGCGTCAGGACGATGGGGGTGACGGCCGGGCGAACGGTGCGGCGCCGCCGAGGTGGCCGGCCCATGCCGGCGATGAGGTCGGGCAGGTCCTGGCGACGCAGACGTAGTGCCGTCCACATCGCGATGATCGTCGTCGTCATGTGGTCACCTGTGAGCCCGGTCGGTGGGAGGGCCTCGTCGCGTTGCGCAGCAGATCACGGATCGCGACCAGGCCATGGGCGGCCTCGGAGATCGCGGTGCCGTTCGCGTCGTACGCCACGGCGGCCGGGAACGCTCCACCCGCGGCCTCCACCTCCTCTTCGGCGTCGGCACGCCGGAATCTCACCGGGCAGTCGGCCATGGCCTCATAGCGGTCGCGCTGGGCCTCGAGGGCAGCGCAGTAGCGGCAGGACTCGGCGGTGAAGATGACGATGTGATCGACGTCGGCCGGTGCCGGGACGTGGCCGGTGCCGGAGCGGCACCGGAACCAGACGACGGCGGCCCCGGCCGCCCCGAGACCCGCGGCGGCCTGGACGCAGGCGAGCCAGGTCCGCGGCGGGCCGAGGATGCCGACGAAGGCCGCCACCGCGACGACGGCGCACCCTGCCGCGTGCGCCGTCGTGAACCGGGTGGGGATCCAGCTCCCGAAGCACGCGCAACGGCGCCCTCTCATCAGGAGCGCGGCGATCGTGTACGCGGCGAAGACGGCGCCGAGCAGCGCCAGGCGCGCCGGCACGGGCGCCGGGGCCAGCGCCGCCACCACCGCGAGGCCCTCGGCCACCGTGACCGGGGCGGGGCCCGCGAGCGCCCGTGGGCGGCCCGTCACGGGCCACATGACGCGTGTGGTCTCCCAGTCGGTGAGCTTGGCGGCGATGCTGAGGGCGAGAACGGCGACGCCGCCGACGAGGACGGCGGCCGAGCACAGGCCGGCGAGCTCTCTCATACGGTCTCCTCCTGATCGATCAACCAGCCCTCCTCGACGCCGGTGTGGAGCTCCGCGGCGAGGGCGGGCGGTGGCGGGCCGGCCGGCGCGGGATCGACGCCGGCGAGCAGCCCGGCCAACTCGGTACTGATCTGCCGGACGGCCAACCGAGCGCCGTCCAGCACGAAGGCGCCTCCGAACGGCATGGGATGCAGGCTGATGCCGTCCCGGAGCGTCCAGCTCATGACCGTCCTCCCGTGGCCAGCAGGTCGGGGTGGCACGCGGCGGTGACGCAGAGCCGGCGCAGCGCCCGCGCGTCGGCCAGCACTCGCGTGGAGTCGGCGAGAACGGCGCGGAGGCGGTCGTGCACGATCCACGGGCTGCCGTCGACCTCGGCCAGCAGTGCCGCGCGCCGCTCCGGCGCGGCCAGGCGGCGGGTGACGAAGGCGGCGGCCAGCAGGCCGTCGCGCTCGTCCGGCGTCACGTCGCCGGGCCGGCGGCCGGCCGGCACCAGGTCGTGCAGCAGGGGCGCGGCCTGGATGTAACCGTCGCGCCGACGGACCCGGAGGCGACCGTGCCGGGCCAGCAGCACCGCCGCGCCGAGCACCACCGGGTGCGCGCAGACCAGCACGGGGTCGATCCTGCGGTCGCCGAGGGCCCGCGGAGGGCGTTCGAGAAGGTCGAGAACGGCCTGCAGGGCCCCGGCGCCGGGCACGGCGTCCGTCGTGTCGTCGGCGACGGGAAGCAGGTGGCTGGCGGTCTGGGCGGAGGTCACGGCGGCACCGGCCTCGGCGACGGCCGGAGAGATCCAGCCGCCCGGGAGGCCACCGTCCGGGGAGTGCGCGTGGTCGTGCGGTGTTGCGGGCTCGTCGGTGCGCGGCGGGCGCCAGGCCTGCCACCCGGGCCGGCCGAACAGGGCCGGGAACGGCGCGGCCATGGTCAGCTGCCGCCATCCGGTGAGGAACCGACCGGGCGTGCCGGCGTCCCCGGTCAGCAGCCTGACGAGCCCCGCCCCGCTGAGCAGCGGGGCCGCCTCCCACTCGGTGCGCCGGAGAAGCTCCGGGACCGGCGGCCAGGGATCGCCCTCCTCGGCGGCGCCGACCCGGTGGCCGTCGCAAATCCGTCTCCAGTGGTCCATGCCGTCGACCACCTGAGTGTCGGCGGGGAGCCGTCCGCGACGGCGGTCGAGCACCGGGACGTCCAGATGGACGTGGAGGCGGCACAGCCGTGCCGGGTCGACCGCGGCCAGGGCCGCCGCGCCGAGCCCGCCGCCGTCGCCGAGCACTCCGCGGCCTCCGGCGGCGGACAGGGCCTCGTCGAGGGCGTGCCGCAGGGCCCGGCGGACCACCTCGCGCGGGTCGATCGGGCGCCCGAGGATCCGGCGGGCCTGGTCGGCGAGGTCGGCGAGGTCGAGCTCGTCGAGGGTGAGGCGCTCCCGGCCACCGGACGTGCTCAACGTCGTGCCGCACGCCAGTTGGAAGACCCCTTCGTACGGCGTGAGCGGCATCGGCACCGCCTGCCCGGCCAGTGCCGCCGCGACGGCGGCGGCCCAGGGAGCGGGCCCGGCTCCGGTCACGTCGGCGGGCTCGGTCGAGAATCGCACCGCGCGGCCCTCCGGACCGTCGGTGACGGCGTAGAAGAGCCGCGCCTGCGACAGCGCGCCTCTGCCCAGGGTGCCGGTCGTCGGGTCGGCCCACGTCTGGGCGAGCCGGCCCGCGGAGGCGAACGGGCCGACGACCACGAGGCCGCCCCGGGCGGCGGAGTCCGCCGCCGGGCCGGGGTCCGCCCCCGCCCTGGGGTCCGCCGCCGGGGAATGGCGCCCGCCGCAGGAGCAGACCGTCTCGACGACCATCCGCCCGGCCGTGGCCGTGCCGGTGAAGCCGACGGGCGCCCCGCCCGAGGTGCAGCCGGCGGCCCGCGCTCCGGGCGTGACACCGGTCAGCGTGTCACCCCGAAGGGTCGAATCCGGCAAGCCGTTGCGTTTTCCCACCGGTCACCCCAAAGAACCAGATCCGGATATCCCGTCGAATTTCCCATTCAGCACCGCCCGTCAACTCGAGCTTTCCTGGAAAGTCATCGCGCACTTGGGCAGCACATGACGCCGACATTACCAAGGTCGAACGCCATTGCCGAGATGCTGCGTAAATTGTCCACTGTTGTGGACATTCGTGGGCACTCGTCATTTCTCCGGCAGACGTGGCAGACTGCCGGACGGTGACGGATGAGCATGGCGCGAGGAAAGGCGGCACCATGACGATCAAGGGTCAGTGGCGGCGTTTCTCCGTAATGCGGCGATTGCTGACTTTCGGGGTGGCCCTCGCATGGCGGGCCGACCGCCGGCGGGTGGCGGCCGTCCTGCTTCTGCAGCTCCTGCAGTCGATCGGCCTGGGCGGCATGCTGCTGGGCGGCCACGGCGTGGCCGACGGGCTTATGGGCCCAGCACACGGACACGCCGGCATCACACGAGCCGGAATATCCGCTCTTATCGTCATGGCCCTCTCATTCGTCAACAGCACCCTTAATCTCTTCGGCCTCCTTCATCAATGCGTCCTTCGTGTCGCCATCGAACGCGACGCGGTGGAGGCGGTGACCGCGGCCACGGCCCGGACGGATCTGCTGGAATTCGAACGGCCCGGCTTTCACGACACGGTCCGGCTCGCGCTGACGGCGGCCCAGATTCACGCCCCCAATCTGCCGTTCACCGTCATGACCGTGACGCGGACCGTGTTGACACTGGCCACGGTGGTGATCGCGCTCGTCGCCATGGCCTGGTGGCTGCTTCCGCTTCTTCTGCTCGCGGCGATCCCGTCGATACGGGTGGCGCTGCTCCAGCAGCGGGCCCATTTCGACCTCCAGCGAAGTCTCACCGAGAATCAGCGCACCGCCGGATACCTCACCCAGTTGCTCACCGGGAGAGACGAGGCGAAAGAGCTCCGCGCGTTCGGCCTGGGGCGTACGTTCTTCGACCGGTTGGCGGCCTGTTATGACCGCGCGCTGAGCGCGGAGGTCGCGTTCCGGCGCCGGTTCCTCGGCAAGGAGATCCGGGCGAGACTGGCGGGGCACGCCATGGCGGCCGCGGCGGTCGGCGGCCTGATCGTCGCGACGGCCTCCGGGGTCATCGGCACGGCGGTCGCGCTGACTGCGCTCGGCGGCCTGCTGATCGGCGTGCAGCAGGCCATCACGCTCACATCCGTCCTGCGGGCGTCCGGCGATTCCCTGCGCTACCTCGATGCGCTCCGGACGTTCACCGAAGGTGCGGCCGGGCCTCCCCCGCCGCCCGCGATCACACGCCGGTCGTTCGACTCCCTGCGGGCCCGGCGGCTCTCCTTCACCTACCCCGGCGGCGCCCGTCCCGCGGTGGACGGGGTGTCGATCGACCTGCGCCCCGGCGAGGTGGTCGCCCTCGTCGGGGAGAACGGCTCCGGCAAGACGACGCTGACCAAGCTGCTGACCGGGCTCTACGCCCCGGCCGCCGGTGAGCTGCTGGTGGACGGCAGGCCCGTCGCCGCCGCCGAGCTACGGGCGCTGTCGACGGTGCTGTTCCAGGACTACCTGCACTACAAGCTCTCCGTCGCGGAGAACATCGCGCTCGGCGATCCCGCGTGCCTCGGCGACCGCGGCAAGGTCCTCGAGGCGGCTCGGCGCGCCGGCGTGACCCCGATCGTCGCGAACCTGCCCGGCGGGTACGACACGCGGCTGGGAGCGGAGTTCACCGGCGGCACGGACCTGTCCCTCGGGCAGTGGCAGCGGGTCGCGCTGGCCCGGGCCTTCTTCCGGCAGGCACCGCTCGTCGTGCTGGACGAGCCGACGGCGGCCATGGACGCGCGCGCGGAGGCCGACCTGTTCGCCCGGATCCGGGAGCTGTTCGCCGACCGCGCCGTCCTGCTGATCTCACACCGGTTCTCGAGCGTCCGCTCGGCCGACCGGATCCATGTGCTGCGCCAGGGAAGGGTCGTCGAAGCGGGGACCCACGACGAGCTGATGGCCGCCGATGGGCTGTACGCCGAATTCTTCCGCATCCAGGCGGCAGCGTACCTCGACGACCCGGCACCACGTTCGCGATCGATCAAGCCGGTGTGAGATCCCGGGCCGCCCCTGGCGACGCGACGCGGCGGCGCCTCACCGCGGCCGGTCCGCGGGCTCCCCGCCCGTCTTCCGCGCGGCGAGATTCGACGCGCGTCCGTAGGCGAACGCCCGGACCCGATACGACGCGACCCGCTCCTCGGCCGCCATCGGTCGTCGGCGACGACCTGCACGGCGCCGCGGAGAGACATCCGATCAATGTGCTCGGAGCCGCGGCTCCGGCGTCAGCTCACGTGGAAGCCGCCGAATATCGGGTCGAGGTACCGCTGCGCGTCCGGCCACTGGTCCGCGGGCATCCGGAAGTAGATCGCGAAGGCACGCCCGCCGACGCGAAAGAACCTGTCGTTGACGCGCGAGGTCCCGGTCGACCGGTCGTAGGCGAAGCGCAGATCCGCCGCGGGGACGCCGAGGTACGTCACCGGCGTGACCGTGGCCTCCCGGTAGCCGGAGAAGCTCCGTGGCAGGGCGGCGCTCACCGTCTGCGCCTGGACCTGCGGGTCGCCATCCCAGTAGGTCGTGCCGATCTGCAGCACGAACCGCGTGGAGGAGTCCTCGTAGAAGACGTTCTCCCCGTCGGCGCGCCTGGACCACGACGCGGGGACCGAGACCGAGAATCCGGACTCCGACCTCGTCGTCCAGTCCCGGGGGAAGGCGTCCGCGACGGCGGTCGACCGGCCGGCCGCCGGAGATGCCTCGGGGCTCGACCCGCCGGGCTCCGCCGTGCCCGGTGAGCCGGGGAGGCTCGTCGCGACGCTGGACGTCGCGGCCGGCACATTGGTGCCGGAACGACGGCCCAGCCACCACACGGCCCCGAACGCGGCGACGACCAGAGCCCCGGCGAGCGCGCCGGCGACCGCTACCATGGCGGGCCTGCGGGACGGAGCCGTCGCCACCGTCGCCACCGCCACCGTCGCCGCCGCCGGCGCGGCCGGTGGCGGTGCGGGGACAGGGAGCGTCAAGGCCGCGACGTCGGGGTGTGTCCCCTCGGCGACGGCCGACAGCAGGCGGTCCGCCTCGGCGGCGAGCATCCGATCCGCCGGATCACGGCGCAGCAGTCCGGCGAGCACGGGCGCCAGCGGACCGGCGTTGCGCGGCGGCGGCGCCTCCTCCGCCAGGATCGCCGCGAGCGTCGAGACCGGCCCGGACCGCGCGAACGGCGATCGGCCCTCCACAGCCGCGTAAAGGGTGGCGCCCAGCGACCACAGATCGGCGGCGGGCCCGGCGTGCGCGTCTCGAGCGCGCTCGGGGGCGATGTAGGCGGGCGAGCCCATGAGAACACCGGTGCCGGTCAGCGTCGCGTCGCCCTCCAGCGCCGCGATGCCGAAGTCCGTGATCACGGCGCGGTCCCCGTCGGCGACGAGGACGTTGCTCGGTTTGATGTCCCGGTGCAGGATGCCGGCGGCGTGGGCCGCGCGCAGCGCGGCGAGCATCTGACGGCCGAGCGCGGCGACCCGCTGGGGCGGCAGCGGGCCCTCCGCGTCGATCAGGCTCTGCAGCGAGGGGGCGGCCACCAGCTCCATGACGATCCAGGGGCGGCCTTCGTGTTCGATCACGTCGTGGACCGTGACGGCGCCCGGGGTGCTCAGCCGCGCCGCCGACCTGGCCTCCCGGATTGTCCGCGCGTGCCGCTCGGCCCGCTCGGCCTCGCCCAGTTCGGGTGGCAGCAGCACCTCTTTGATCGCCACGTCGCGACGGAGGAGTTCGTCGTGGGCGCGCCAGACCGTGCCCATCCCGCCCTGACCGAGCCGGCCGAGCAATTCATAACGGTCACCGACGCGCATACCCGTTCGCCTTTCCGCGTAAATGTCCGAGCAAATGTTGGACGGAGCGGGTCTGCCATTGGTTCACCGACGGTACGGACACGGGGCCGCTCCGTCGTCGAGTGCGGGCGTGTCGCCCTCCCCGGCCCCGGCCGAACGGCGGTTCTCCCGTTCCTGGCGGAAGGGAGGCCGCGGGGATGGGCCGTTCCGCCCGGGGCCGGGCCGATGGGGCAGAATGGGACGCACTGAGGTGATGGGGCTCACCCGCAACCGCGGCGCCGCCGCTGACGGTCCCTGGCGCGATGTCAGGGAGGTGCCGTGCCGTGAAGGGCCATCGTCGTGACGCGTGTCCGCCGTTCGCCGGGCGCCTCTCGCGTCCGGTTCTGCACACTGTTGAGACCCTCACCCGGAAGGACACCGTGACCTCACGATTCTCCGACGGATCGGTCGACGGCCGCGCCGATCCGCCGATCGACCCCGACCCCGGCCCCGGCCTCCGCGACGAGGGCGCCGACGCCCGGGGCGACGTCTTCGCGCTCAGGGCGGCGCCGCGCCGCCAACGCCAGTGGAGCGTCCTGGCGGTGATCTCGGTCGGCGGCGCGCTGGGCAGCGTCGCGCGCTACCTGATCTCCGAAGCCGTCCCCGTCATGCCCGGCCGCTTCCCCTGGGCCACCTTCCTGATCAACGTGTCCGGGTGCCTGGCGCTCGGCCTGCTGATGGTGTTCGTGCTCGACGTCTGGCCTCCGAACCGGTATGTCCGTCCCTTCCTCGGCGTCGGATTCCTCGGCGGCTACACCACCTTCTCCACTTTCGCCGTCGAGGCCAGGAACCTCGCCGGGCACGGCGCGTGGCCCCTCGCCGGCGCGTACGCGCTGGTCAGCCTGGCCGGTGGCCTGGCCGCGGTCTGGTGCGGGATGATCGTCGCCCGCCTCGTCGCCGGCCTGCCCGTACGGCGGAACCGGGAAGGGGAGCGAGCATGAGACTGCACGGCAGGGCCTGCCGCGTCACGATCTTCATCGGTGAGACCGACCAGTACCACCACAAGCCGCTCTACAGCGAGATCGTTCATCGCGCCCACGCGCGCGGGCTGGCCGGAGCCAGCGTGTTCCGCGGCATCGAAGGCTACGGCGCCTCCTCCCACATCCACACCAGCCGGATCCTGTCCCTCAGCGAGGACCTCCCGCTGGCCATCGTGATCGTCGACTCCGAAGAGAAGATCGTCGATTTCCTCCTGGAACTCGACGACCTCATCGACGAGGGACTCGTCATCCTCGACGAGGTCGAGGTCTACCGGTACGTCGGCCGAGGCACCTACCAGGAGGAGTCGTGACCGTCCTCCTGGTCCTGCTCGGCGGCGCCGTCGGAGCGCCCAGCCGTTACCTGATCGACCGTTATGTCCAGCGACGTCACGAAAGCGTGTTCCCCTGGGGAACCCTCACCGTCAACCTGATCGGCTGTCTCATCCTCGGGCTGCTGGCCGGAGCCGCCCATGGCCTGCCGAAGCCGGTCGTCACCCTGGCCGGCACCGGATTCTGCGGCGCCCTGACCACCTTCAGCACGTTCGGCTTCGAGACCACCCGCCTCCTGGAGGACGGCTCGTTCCGCGAGGCCGGCCTCAACGTCGTGGCCGGTCTCGGACTCGGGCTGCTGGCGGCCACGGCCGGTTATCTGATCGGCGTCTCCGTGTCAACTACTTGGCCCTAGAGACCGAGCTTGTCGACCCAGGTCCTGAGGGCTTCGTTCATGCTCCCCGGCGCGGCTGGCTGTCGTGTCCGGGGTCACATCTTCCCGCCCCCTATGTGGGGGTGGGCTGGGGCATGTTGACGAATACCCACGCCGAGCGTGCGCGGTTGCGCACGTTGATCCCGGCGACGACATCGGCAGGCCCAGCGAGGCCGCACCGCCGGCAATGGAAGGTGTCTCGATCGGGCCGGTTGGCCTTCTCGGTATGCCCGCACCAGGCGACGGGGCATTTTTGGGAGGTGTAGGCCGGATCCACCTCGATAGTCCTTGACCACCGCCAGTGGCTGAACGACGGCGACGCCCATCACGCGTCGTGTGGGCCGCAGCTCAGGACGGCCGGATACGGTACGTCTCGCCGGGCCGGGTGTCGAAGACCACGACGTTCGGCTCGGGACGGCTGACCCGGGCGCCCGTCACCGACACCGGCGCCTGGGTCCGGACGCGGATCTCCTCGCCGAGATCGGAACGGATCTCCGCCTCGGACAGGGTTGGCGGGGGCGGAGGCACCCGGGCTGCCGCGGCGGCTCACGTCCGTGGGCCCCCCGGGGCCGGTCGGCGCCGTCGGGGAGGGTCGGGCGGGATCCGCAGCGCGATGATCGCCGTCGCCAGCATGTCGTAGTGGCCGACGAGCATGATCAGCTCGATGCTCTCCCGCTCGTCGAGGTGCTCGCGCAGGCGTGCCCAGGCCGCGTCGTCGAGGTCCCGCGCGGCCTGCAGGGCGTCCACCGCCGCCAGGATGGCGCGCTCCCGCGGCGACCAGCCGTCGGCCTCGGACCCGTGCTCGATGATCCGGTCCAGGTCGGCGCGGGTGACGCCGGCCCGGGCACCCAGCCGCACGTGGTGGTCGAACTCGTAGCGGCAGCCGCGCAGATGCGCCACCCGGAGAATGACCAGCTCGGTCTCGCGGCGCGGCAGCAGTCCGCCAGGCATCAGCCGGCCGGCGAAATGCAGCCAGCCGCGGAAGAGGCCGCGGTGCCGGCCGAGGACCCGGAACAGGACGGGCGCCCCCGTCCCCGCGCGCCGTCCCGCCAGCAGAGCGAAGATCCAGGCGGGCGCGCCGAGGTCGCGACGCGAGCCGGGCGGGATGCGCGGATTCCACGCGAGGGCGTCACCGACGGACGTCGGGCCGGAGTCGGGTCCCGCGTCCCCTTCCACCTGCTTCGGTCGTCGCATGGGACCAGCAATACACGGACGGGGTCGTTCGCGGAACCTCCGGCCGTACGCGGCCTCAGCGCGCTCCGAAGTGCTCGACGATCCCCCGCGCGTAGTACTCCTCCCAATCCTCGGCCGGGTTGTCCGCGGTGTACCGCCTGTCCAGGCTCACCAGCAGATAGACCAGCTCGCTGCGGACCGGCTCTTCTCCGAGGAGCTCCGGCAGCTCCGAGAGCCGGAGGAGCCAGTCGGCGTACCAGGAGGCCCAGTCGGCGTCCGCACCGTCCGAGATGCGGAAGACACTGTGGTGGATCTCCCCCGCCTCGTGCAGCAGATCGCTCACGCCCTGCGTCGTCGTGTCCATCGTCCCGCCTCGAACGGATCGCGGTGCGTCTCCCGAAGGTCCCGCGCGCTCAGGACGGCCGGCCGTTCGGGCAGCGTCGGGTACGTCGGACCGGGCCGCCAGATGCCGGCGGCGCGGACCGGTGACCTGGACTTTCCCCAGTTCATGGGCGTCGGTAAACCTCATCACGGACCGGTGGCCGGGATCACCCGTCCCGGTCCACGGGCTGCGGCGTCGTCAGCGGCGCGTCCTCCTCGCCCGCGATCCGCAGCGCCCGCTCCACGCGCGGCCGTACCGCCAGGTCGAACACGCGCTGGGCCACCATACGCCCGTGCAGGACCGGCCCCACCCAGGACGGGGCGTACACGCGGCGGGCGCGCGTGGCGATGCCGCGCTCCAGCGCGTCGATCCCGGTTCTGAGCGGGGTAACCCCGGTGAACCCTCCCCTGCGGCCCTGCAGCGCCGCGGTGGCCCGTGTGCCGAACCCGCGGTGCGTCATGTCGGTGTCCAGTTCGGCGAAGTAGGCGACGCCGACCCGCGCTCCCGTGTGCCGCAGTTCGATGCGCAGGGTGTTGCCGAGGGCCTCCACCGCGGCCTTCGAGGCGCTGTAGGCCCCCAGGAGCGGGGCGTGGACGGCGGCGGCCAGCGAGGCGACCGCCAGGGCGTAGCCGTCCGGGTGGCAGATGTACGGCCCGGCCGCCCGCAACGTGTGATAAGTGCCGAAGACGTTGACCCGAATGGTGGTCTCGAGGACCCGGGGGTCGCCGCCGAGGACCGGCCACTGGCCGGCGACCCCGGCGTTGGCCACCACCACGTCCAGGCCGCCGAGCTCACCGGCGAGCTCTGCCACGACCCGCTCAACGCGTTCGCGGTCGGTCACGTCGCACGGCCGCCACGGCGCGTCTCCGCAGTCCCGGGCGACGGCCGCGAGCCCCTCCGGCTCCAGACCCGCCAGGGCCACCCGAGCGCCCCGGGCGTGCAGGCGGCGGGCCAGGGCCGCCCCGATACCGCGCGCCGCTCCGGTGATCAGCACGCGGCGCCCCTGGAGCGCCGCCCGGTGGTTCGGTCTTCGCATGGGACCAGCAGTACACGAACAGCGTTGTTCGTGAAACCCTGGGCCATCGGTCAATGGGGCACCGGACCCCGGCGATGCCGGCTCGCCGACCGGCCTTTCGCTATGCGGCGTCGGCCAGGGGTTCGGCGCCGGCCGCCGACCGCGCGGCACCCCGCCAGGCCGGGACGGCGAGCAGGACCACGAGGAGTCCGGCGGCGCCGGGGATCGCGAACGCCCAGCGGGCGCCCCAGCCGTCGATGATGGTGCCGGTGACGGGCCCGGCGACGGCCAGTCCCAGCGTCATGGCGGTGCCGTGCAGTCCCGTCGCCTCTCCTCGCGCCGTGGCGGGCACCCGCCGGCTGAGGGTGTCGATCGTGGTCGAGATGCCGGGCGCGCACAGCACCCCGGCCGGGAGCAGGGCGATGCAGAGCCACTGCCAGTGGCCGGCCAGGCCGATCGGCACGGTGAGGGCGGCCATGGCGCCGACGATGACGAGCGGGGAGAAGCCACGGGGCAGCGCGCCGTACACGAACCCGCCGACCAGGGACGCGATGCCCCACACGGCGAGCACCAGGCCGGTCCACCGGGTCGCGGCGTCGGCCTTGAGCGTCGCGACCAGGCCGAGCTCCGTCGCGGCCAGCACGAAGGTGGCCGCGAACGTGACTCCGAGGAGCGCGAGGAGCCCGGGGGTCAGCCACTGCCGGCGGCGCACCGCGGTTTCGGCGGTCCCCGTTTCGTCGTCGACGCGGGTGGGCGGGTCGAGCGCCAGCAGGGCCACGCCGGAGCCGACCAGCCCGAAACCCACGAACGCCATGGTCCAGGAGCTCCCGAGCGCGGTGGTGACGGCGACGGCGAGGGCCGGTCCGGTCATGTAGGCCACCTCGACGAGCATCGAGTCCAGCGCGTAGGCGCTGCGGCGGTGCTCGGCCGGAACGGCGGCCGCGACGCACTGGCGGACGACGCTGAAGACCGGCAGCGCCAGCACCCCGTCGGCGAAGGCGCCCGCGACCAGCGGCCAGTAGGACAGGAAGGGGGCGGCGATCCAGAACGCCAGCTGGGCGACGGTGGTGACCGCCAGCACCGGCCGTAGGCCCCGCCGGTCCACGATGCGCCCGGCGACGGGGGACCCGACGGCCACTCCGGCGGTCGCGGCGGCGCCGACCAGGCCCGCCTGCAGGAATCCGAGCCGCAGGCCGCCGACCACGTGCAGGGTCAGGGTCAGCCCGGTCGCGACCACCGGGATCCGGGCCACCAGCCCGACGAGCAGCAACGTCCGGACACCGGGGATGGACAACACCCGCCGGTAAGGTTCAACAGTCACTATGATCACTTACCTCCGCAGGCAGTATGACAGCGGGTCCCGGACCTCGAAAAGTGGATTTACGCCCCGCCGCGCCATCAGACACCCCATTCCGGACGCCGATTCCTGACACCGTTGGTCATCGCGAGTTCGTGCGGCTCGCCTTCGCGGGTATAGGTACCGCGACGGGGGTGGCCGCCGCGGTCCCCGCTGTTCGGCTCCACCTTCCGGACCGTTCTCAGCCGCCCCCCGAACCCTGCGCATGACAAAAAGCCGCTTAGTCGGGGGCAAAAGTGACGAACGACGGAAATGACAAAAACCATGAAAATGACAAAAAGGGCTTTCTGCAACGGCGTTGGGTCGTGCCCGCCGCTCTCGGGGCGGCCGTGCTGGTGGGCGGTGCGGTGGGCGCGGGGGTGTTCCGCCTGGTCGGCTCGGAGCCGCGTGAGCACCGGTCCGCCGCGCACGGACGGGCCGCGCAGCCGCGGCGGCCGGCCGCTCCCAAGGTCGACTGTCATGTGCGCAAGTGCATCGCGCTGACCTTCGACGACGGTCCGGTCGCCGGAACCGCCAAGCTCCTGGACATCCTGAAGGCGCACGAGGCGCACGCCACCTTCTTCGTCCTCGGTATGCAGGTGGCGAACAACGTCGACATCCTGAAACGGGAGGCCGCCGAGGGCCATGAGATCGGGAACCACACGTTCGACCACATCAAGCTGGTGGGGGCCCCGCGGGGGAAGGTCGAGGACGAGCTGATCCGCACCCAGGAGGCCATTCTCCAGGTGACGGGCACGCCGCCGACGGTGTTCCGCCCGACCTACGGGGGCACCGACAAGCAGCTGAACGAGATCACCAAGAACATGAATCTCGCGCAGATCCTGTGGACCGTCGACACGGTCGACTGGAAGGACCGCAACACCGCGCTCGTCAAGAAGCGCGTTCTGGCCGGCGCGAAGCCGGGCCACATCGTGATCATGCATGACATCCGGCCGACGAGCGTGGCGGCCGTGCCCGACATCCTGGCGACGCTCGCCAAGCAGGGCTACGCCTTCGTCACGATCTCCGAGCTGTACGGCGGCAAGCTGGTGGCCGGCGAGCGCTATCCGGCCTTCCTCGGCTCGCCCACCGCGGGCCCGGCCCCGCCCATGTGAGTTCCGCGTCCGCCCGGAGCATCGGGGACCCGGCCGTCGGCCCGATCCTTCGGGACGTACGCCCCCGTCCCCGATCCGACGCCTCGTTCGGCGTCAGTGCGCGGTCCAGCCGCCGTCCATGGTCAGGGACGCACCCGTGATCATCGCTGCTCCAGGCGAGCAGAGGAAGGCGACCAGCTCGGCGACCTCCTCCGGCTCGACGAGCCGCCGGATCGCGGCCCTCGCCAGCATGACCTCGTCGACGACCTGGTCGGGCTCCATCCCGTGGGCGGCCGCCTGGTCGGCGATCTGGTGCTCCACCAGTGGAGTCCGCACGTAGGACGGGCTGACGCAGTTGGCGGTGACCCCGTGGGGGGCGGCCTCCAGCGCGATGACCTTGGTCATCCCCTCCAGCGCGTGCTTGGCGGTGACGTAGGCCACCTTGTACGGCGAGGCGATCCGGCCGTGGACGGAGGAGATGCCGATGATCCGGCCCCAGCCCCGGTCGTACATGCCGGGAAGCGCCCGGCGGGCCAGCCGGAACGGCGCCTCCACCATGATGCGCTGCATGCGCGCGAAGACGTCCGGGGGGAACTCGGTGACCGGGGCGACGTGCTGCAGCCCGGCGTTGTTGATCAGGATGTCCACGTCGCAGTCGATGGCCTCGACCGCCGCGCCGTCGGACAGGTCGGCGGGGACCGCCCGGCCGCCGATCTCCTCGGCGGCGGCCGCGGCCTCCTCCTCGCGCAGATCGACGATGACGACCTCGGCTCCGGCGGCCGCCAGCCTCCGGGCGCAGGCCAGCCCGATGCCGCCGGCCGCGCCGGTCACCAGGGCCCGGCGACCGGACAGGTCGAGGCCGGCGGACGACTGAGGGGGCGGCTCCGGGGCGTTCGGCAGGGCCACGCGTTCCTCCTCGATCGGGACGCTCCGCGTGAACACGACCTTATCCGCGTGATGGGTCGGGGCCCCGCGCCCGGCGGGGCGCCCGCCCGTCGGCGGACGCCCCGGGAGGTCGGTCGGGGGCCGTTGGTCGGAGGAACGCCGCGTCAGAGGGTCAGGAGACCGTCTCGAACGGCAGCCACAACGCGAGCCGACCGCCGATCCGCTGATCGGAGGTCGCGAGCGTCTGGATCTCCGCAGGAGACAGGGCCCGCTTGTACACGCGCAGGTCGTCGAGCGTGCCGTGGAACCGGTTGGCGCCGTCCAGGCGCTCTCCGACATGGATGCCGTCCACCCCGAACTCCTTGCCCTCGGTGACCGAGCCGGGCGGCACCGCGGCGGAGGCGACCTGCGTCCCGTCGATCCACAGCGAGAACCGCCCGTCGGCGCGCTGCAGCGCCACGTGGTGCCATCGGTCGTCGTTGTAGGCGCTCGCCGACTGGACGGAGATGTTGAACCGATCGACCGCGATCATCGCCAGGATCCGGTGGGATGCCGGCTCGGCCCGCAGCCACAGTTGCGGCGTCGTCCCGCTGCCCCACCGGTACGCCCACAGCAGCGCGTGTGCCCCGGCGGTGTCGGAATAGCGGAACGACGTCGTCATCGTGAAGTCGCCGCCGCCGACGTCGATCGCCCTGCTGTACGGCACCTCGACGCGGTCGTCCACCCCGTCCAGGGCCAGCCCCTGGCCGAACCGTCCGGTCGTGCTCTGGGCATCGCCCCGCACGTATGCGTCATTGTGGTGAGGCGACGCGTCGGGCGTCTTCGGCCCCGGCGCGGGCGGCCCGGGTATGCCCGGCGGCGTGCCGTTGGGCGTGGCGAGGTACGCCTCGTTGAAGCGCGCCCAGCGGATCGTCTCGTACGGCGTCGCGGTTCCCGCCTCGTAGTACAGGCCGATCTCGTCGTTGCCCAGCTTCACCATGTCGGAGTACGCCGAGGGCCCCCACCAGAAGACCTTGCCCCGCTGCCACGGCTGCCAGGTGCGGGCCTCGTCGAAGGACGAGAACACCGCCATCGCCTCGCGGGCCACGGGGTGCGCCGGCGAGGACAGCAGGATGCGGTTCGTGCGGTCGCCCTGGTCGCGGGCGTGCAGGCGCAGCGTCGAGGCCTGCACGTCCGGCAGCGCGAGGTTCTTCACCGTACGGAACGGCCGCTCGAAGGTCTCACCACCGTCCTTGCTGATGGCGTACGCCCGGTGGCCGGGGTCGGTGCCCCGCTCGCGGGCCAGTGCGTAGATCCGCCCGTCGGTGAGCTCGACGACGGTCACCTCCTGGGCGATGATCGAGCCGTCGTCGAAGGCGCTCGTCGCCCCGATGTGCCAGGTCACGCCGCTGTCGTCGCTGTAGAGCAGGTGCGTGCCGTAGACGTGGGGGCCCGTCCCGCCGTCGTAGATCTCGTAGCTGGCGCCGAGGACGAGCCGGCCGGCGTGCCGCCCCCGGGTCAGCTGGATGCCGTGCATCGGCCCGGTCGCGTACCAGAAGTTCCACTCGGGGCGCTTGCCCTCGGTCATCTCCCGTGGTGCCGTCCAGGTCGCGCCGTCGTCATCACTCGACTGCACGTACGGGTCGCGGTCGCAGCCGTTCGGGCAGGGCGCCGGTCCGTTGTGCGTGCTGACCAGGACGATCCGGCCGGTGCGCCGGTCGACGATGGGCACCGGGTTGCCGTGCGTCGAGCCGTTGCCCTCCGAGACGACCTGCAACGGTCCCCAGGTGCGCCCGCCGTCGGCCGAACGCCGCAGCACAAGGTCGATGTCCTCGTCGTCGCCGCAGTCCTTGACGCGTCCCTCGGCGAAGGCCAGCACCATGCCGTCGGCCGCGCGGACGACCGCGGGGATCCGGAAACAGGCGTACCCGAACTGCTTCTGCTGGAAGAGGACCTGCTCGTCGACGAAAGGCGCCGCCGAGGTCGGCTTGGCGGAGGGGGGCGGTGCGGTCACGCCGCCGGTCCGTGCGGAGACGGGCGTCGTCGCGCCGGCGGTATGTGCCGCGGCCAGGGCGGCGGGTGATCCCAGGAGGAGCCCGGCCGCGATCAGGGCGACGCGTCGCCACGCGGCCGGTCGGCGACTGGGCGGTTTCTCAGAGGCGTACCTCATGGCGTGCCTTTCCATGAGAGAGACGGAGGCGGCGGACATCCTATGTCCTACGTTCTATCTCCACCAGACCTGCTATTGACTGGGTCGGAGCACACCGTTAGCGTCCCCCGGTCATAGGACATCCCATGTCCACGAAGGGACTGAGCCAATGCCGGCAGCCGATCGCGGCCCGCTCCGCGCCGCGTGCGTCACCACCGTCCTCCTCGCCGGGCTCGCCGCCGGGATCACCCCGTCCGGGGCTGCCACCGGGTGCGAGACGTCCGTGCCGTACAAGGCGGGCACCGAGGGCTACAGCGCGTTCCGGATCCCCGCGGTCGTCAGGACCAGGTCGGGCGATCTGCTGGCCTTCGCCGAGGGCCGGTTCTCCGGGCTCGGGGACGCCGGGAACATCGACACCGTCGTCAAGCGGTCCGCCGACGGCGGGTGCACGTGGGGGCCGCTCCGGGTGGTCCAGGACAGCGGCCCGAACACCTCCGGAAATCCCGCCCCCGTCGTGACGGCACGCGGTCGCGTCGTGCTGCTGACCACGTACAACGCCGGGACCTCCACCGAGACGGCGATCCTGCGCGGACAGGTGACGCCCGAGCAGAGCCGCCGCGTCTTCGTGCAGTACAGCGACGACGAGGGGACCACCTGGTCCGCGCCGCGCGAGATCACCGCCGCCGCCAAGCTCGCCGGCTGGCGCTGGTACGCCACCGGCCCCGGCCACGCCATCCGGCTGACGCGCGGCCGGCACGCCGGGCGGTTGTTCGTCCCGGCGAACCACTCGATCGCCCCGCCGGCCGGTTCGACGGACCTCGGCTCGGAGGCGAAGTACTACGGCGGGCACTCCCTCTACAGCGACGACGACGGCCGGACCTGGCACATCGGCTACGTCGACGACGATCCGGACGGGTACGTGAACGTCAACGAGTCGACGGCCGCGCAGCTGCCCGACGGCCGCGTCTACGTCAACACCCGCGACCAGAACGGCACCAGCCCCGCCACCCGCGCGGACGCCTACAGCCGGGACGGCGGCCGTACCCTCACGCGGCCGTTCCGCCCGCAGGACACCCTGACCGGCCCGGTCGTCGAGGGCGACGTCCTGCAGCCGCGCGGCCGCAGGGCGCCGCTGCTCTACTCCGGTCCGGCGAGTCCCACCAGCCGCGCCATCATGACCCTGCGCGTCAGCCGGGACGGCGGCGTGACCTGGCGGCCGGCGCTGACCCTCTCGACGCTGCCCGCCGGCTACTCCGACCTCGTCCAGGTCGACTCCGGGACCGTCGGCGTGCTGTACGAGACCGGGAACGCCGGACCGTACGAGACGATCACCTTCCGCCGCGTGTCACTGCGCGGCTTGGGGGCCGTTTCGTAAGCGCCGCGAAGCCGGACGGCGGGCCCCCGAACAGCCGCACGGCGGGCTTGTGAGACAGCCCCCTGGTCCTCAGTCCTGATCCAGCCGGGCGAGCCGCGCGCGCACGCCGGCGAAGTGCGCGCGCATCGCCGCCTCGACGGCGGCGCGGTCGCCCGCGATGACCGCCGTGTAGATGTCGCGGTGGGTGCGGGCGACGTCGGCCGGCGTCTCGTCCGGCGTGCCCAGGTCGTCGCGGAGCTGGTGGTAGACCTCCCAGAACGCGCCGAGGAGCTGCCCGACGAGCGGGTTGCCGAGGGGCTGGTAGAGCAGGTCGTGGAAGAGCCGGTCGGTCTCGGACGAGACCGCCCCGACCAGCGCCTCGGCCTCCATGCGCTCGATGACCTCCCGGACCGGGGCCAGGACGGCGGACAGGTCGGTCCCGCCGCTCTCGTCGATCAGCCGCTGCGCCAGGCCGTTCTCCAGGACCTCGCGGATCTCGATGAGGTTCCCCAGGTGGTTCCGCTCGTCCCGCGGTCCGATGCGGGTGTGGAAGGCGAGCTCGTCGACGAGGCCGCCCAGCGACAGCCGTCCCACGAACATGCCGAAGCCGTGGCGGATGTCGACGATGCCGACGGCCTGCAGCGCCTTGAGCGCCTCTCTCACCGAGTTGCGGCTGATGCCCAGCTCCTCGATCAGCTCCGACTCGGTCGGCAACGGGTCTCCCGGCGCGAGACCGCGCCCGACGATGATGTCCTTGACCGCCTCCTGCACCTCGAGCGCTCGCGGCGGCCGGCCGCCGCGCGGGGCGGGGATGCGCCGTGCGGGCACGCCGGGGCGCCGGGCGGGCGGGCCTTCGGCGGCCTGCGGATCATCGTGAAACATGGCGGACATCTCCTGGTCATTCGGGCTTGACCGGGCGCGGCCTTCACCCTAGCCTCCACCCTACTGGACATGGGATGTAGGACGTCCAATCTGCTACCCACGACGAGGAGGCACCGTGGCCTCGGTTTCCCGGCCATTCAGCCGCCGTGACTTTCTGCGCTACAGCGGGACGGTGAGCGCCGCGGCGGCCATCTCCGCCGCCATCTCCGCCTGCAGCGGGCCGGCGTCGACGAGCTCGACGGGGTCGGGCGCGTCCAAGGATCTGGTCACCGCCGTCATCGGCTACGGCAACGACCAGACCTGGGACCCGACGATGACGGCGTCGGCGTTCGCGATGGCCGGCATCCAGCACGTCTACGAGGGTCTGGTCGACACCGACCCCATCACCCGCGCGCCCTACCCCGCGCTCGCCACGGCCCTGCCCGCCGACACCTCCGCGACCACGTGGAAGTTCACGCTGCGCCAGGGGGCCAAGTGGCACGACGGGCAGCCGGTCACCGTCGACGACGTGCTGTTCACCTTCGACCGCATCCTCGATCCGAAGACCAAGGTGCTCACCTACAACTTCTTCGCCACCTGGCTGAAGGAGGTGCGCAAGGTCGACGACACCAGCGTCGAACTGGTCTTCAAGTTCCCCTTCCCCGACGCGCTCCCCCGGCTCACGATCGCGAAGATCATGCCCAAGCACGTCTTCGGGCAGCCCGGTGGCTGGGACGCGGCCAAAAACGGCAAGGCCGTCGGCTCGGGCCCGTACAAGATGACGGCGCACAACCCGAAGTCGAACACGATGTTCGAGGCGTTCGCGGACTACAACGGCACGCGCAGGGCCGCGATCAAGAAGATGAACTGGCTGTCGATCGTGGACGCCGCCGCCCGCGTCGCCAAGATCTCCGGTGGCTCCGCCGAGGCGCAGATCGCCGACAACGTGCCGTACGCCAACATCGACCAGCTGCGCAAGGGCGGGCTGACCGTCGAGGGCGGCAAGGGCATGAACCACATGTTCCTGATGTTCAACACCGCGCAGAAGCCGTTCGACGACGTGCGGGTCCGGCAGGCGCTGTTCTACGCGATCGACACCCAGAAGATGATCGAGGTCGCGCTCAAGGGCCACGGCACCCCGACCAGCAGCTTCCTCAACGAGCAGAACCCCTCGTACGCCCGCGCCAAGACCGTCTACTCCTACGACCCGGAGAAGGCGAAGTCGCTGCTCGCGGCGGCCGGCGTCAAGAACCTCACGATCAACCTGATGGCGGTCAACGTCAGCTGGATCGCCGACTGCCTGCCGACGATCGCCAACTCCTGGAACGCCATCGGCGTCAAGACGACGCTCGCGCCGCAGGACACCAGCGCGCTGTTCACCAAGATGGACCAGTCGCAGGACTACCAGGTGGTCGCGGCGGCCTCGAACCCCAACCAGTTCGGCCTCGACGCCGACCTCATCCTCCGCTACAACTACACGCCCGGCGGCAGCTGGATGAAGTACACCAAGTGGGACGGCAGCGCGGACGCGAAGGCGCTGTTCGCGAAGATGGACAAGGCCACCGAGGAGCCGGACCAGCAGAAGAAGCTGGCTCTCGTGCACGAGTACATCGACCTCATCGCCGAACAGGCCGTGCTCTACCCGGTCGTGCACACCGAGCTGATGACCGCCTGGAACGCCAAGAAGCTCACCGGCGTGCGGCCGCAGGCCTACCCCGGCATCAATCTCCTGCAGGTCAAGCGCGTCTGACCCGCGGGCGCGGGGGGGGGGGGGGCGCCCCCCCCCCCCCCCCCCCCGCCGCTCCGCCCCTCGACCCGACTCTTTCCAGGAGGCACCCGGTGGCAGTGATCGCCAGAATGCTGGTGCGCCGCGTCCTCATCCTGATCCCGCTGTTGCTGGGCGTCGTCCTGTTCGTCTTCCTCATCATGCGGTTCTCCGACAACAAGCCGGAGTACGCCTACTTCGAGGGATCGAACCCGACGGCTGAGCAGGTCCACCAGTTCAAGGTGGACAACGGCCTGCTGGACCCGCTGCCCGTACGGTACGTGCGGTTCGTCGGCGACCTGGTCCGGGGCGACATGGGCACGAGCGTGCTGACCAAGGCACCCGTGCGCGACTCGGTGGCGACGGCGCTGCCGCTGACGGTGCAGCTCACGGTGCTCGGCATACTGATCGCCGTCGTGCTGTCCCTGATCTTCGGGATCACCGGGGCGATCTTCCGGGACCGATGGCCCGACCAGCTCATCCGGCTCGTGTCGCTGATCGGCGTCGCGGCCCCGGCGTTCTGGATCGCGCTGCTGATGATCCAGTGGCTGGCCGTGAACCGCGGCTGGTTCCCGACCAGCGGCTACGTCAATCCGGCCGACTCGTTCACCGGCTGGCTGCGGTCGATGACGCTGCCCGCGCTGTCCCTGTCGCTACCGCAGGCCGCCTACCTCACCCGGATCATCCGCACGTCGATGGTCGAGGAGCTCGACAAGGACTACGTGCGGACCGCCATCGGCAGCGGCCTGCCGCCGATCGTCGTCGTGGGCCGCAACGTGCTGCGCAACGCGCTGGTCAACCCGCTCACCGTGCTGGGCCTGCGGGTCGGCTACCTGCTCGGCGGCGCGGTGGTCATCGAGACGATCTACTCGCTGCCCGGCATGGGCCAGCTCATGATCACCGCGGTGCGCAACGGCGACCCGGCCGTGGTCCAGGGCGTGGTCCTCACGATCGCGACCGGTTTCGTGGTGGTGAACCTCGTGGTCGACGTCCTCTACCTCCTCGTCAACCCCCGACTCAGGAGCGCCGCCTGATGCGCAACGGCCTGGCGAAACGACTGTCCCAGGGAGGCATCGGCTTCCGGCGGCTGGGCGTGACCTCGTGGATCGCCCTCGGCGTGGTCGTGGTGATCGCCCTCGCCGCCGTCTTCGCGCCGGTGCTCGCCCCCCACTCCCCGTACGCCCAGCAGGCGGTGGGCGGCGGCCCGAGCGGGTCGAACTGGATGGGCCTGGACAGCGCCAACCGCGACATCTTCTCCCGCCTCCTGTACGGCGCGCGCTGGTCCCTGGTCATCGGCCTGGGCGCCACGGCGATCGCGCTGGTCACCGGCGCGCTGCTCGGGTCCGTCGCCGCGACGTCGCACCGGGCGATCGACGAGACGATCATGCGCACCCTCGACGTGATCATGGCGTTCCCGGGCATGGCGCTCGCCGCCGTGCTGGTGGCGGTGTTCGGCGGCAGCATCCCCGTGCTCGTGCTGGCGCTGGCGTTCCTCTACACGCCGCCCGTCGCCCGGGTCGTCCGCGGGAACGTCCTGGCGCAGTACGGCGAGGACTACGTCGCGGCCGAGCGCGTCATCGGGGCGCGCACCCCGCACATCCTGCTCCGGCACGTGGCGATCAACTGCGCCGCGCCGATCCTGGTGTTCTGCACCGTGATGATCGCCGACGTCATCGTCTTCGAGGCGTCGCTGTCGTTCATCGGCGCGGGCGTACGGCCGCCGGACCCGTCCTGGGGCAGCGTCATCGCCGACGGCAAGAACATGGTGCTGCTGGGCGGCTGGTGGGCCACCGTCTTCCCCGGCCTGGTGATCCTCGGCACGGTGCTCGCGCTGAACGTCCTCGCCGAGGGCGTCTCCGACGCGTGGGCGACGCCGACCGCGCGTGTTCGCCACCCCCATGGCTTCGCCCCACCGCCCCCGGGCCGCGAGGCGGCCGGGAAGAAGGGCGACGTCGACGCGCTCGAGCACGCCGTGCCCGGCTCCGGTGAGGTCACCCCGCTGCCCGGCCTCGCCGAGGCCGCGGCGCGCCTGGCCGAGCGCGCCCGGCCGCTGCCGGAGGGCGAGCCGGTGCTCCAGGTGGAGAACCTCGCCATCGGCTTCGACGACCAGCACGGCGGCGTGGACATCGTCGACGGGATCTCCTTCGACGTACGGCCCGGTGAGGTGCTCGGCCTCGTCGGCGAGTCCGGCTGCGGCAAGTCGCTGACCGCGCTGACCATCATGGGCCTGCAGCCGCGCGGCGCGCGGGTGCGCGGACAGGTCCGCTTCGACCACAAGGACCTGCCGGCCCTCGGCCGGTCGGCCCGGCGACGGCTGCTCGGCCACGACATGGCCATGATCTACCAGGACGCGCTGTCGTCGCTGAACCCGGCGATGACCATCAAGGCGCAGCTCAAGCAGGTCGTACGCCGCGGCGGCCGGCGCAGCCCGGCCGAGCTGCTGGAGCTGGTTGGCCTCGACCCCGCGCGGACCCTGCGGTCGTACCCGCACGAGCTGTCCGGCGGGCAGCGGCAGCGGGTGCTCATCGCGATGGCCCTGTCCCGCGACCCGAAACTGATCATCGCGGACGAGCCGACGACGGCGCTGGACGTCACCGTGCAGGCCCAGGTCATCCAGCTGCTGCTGCGGCTGCGCGAGGAACTCGGCTTCGCCCTCATCCTCGTGTCGCACGACCTCGCGCTGGTCGCCGACGTCACCGACCGCGTCGTGGTCATGTACGGCGGCCAGATCGTCGAGACCGGCGTGACGTCCGCGCTGGTCGGCGCGCCCGCCCACCACTACGCCCGCGGGCTGCTGGGCTCGGTGCTGTCGCTGGAGTCCGGGGCGGAACGCCTCACCCAGATCCGCGGTGTGGTGCCCTCCCCCGCCGACTTCCCGAGCGGCTGCCGGTTCGCCGACCGGTGCCCCATGGCGACGGAGGTCTGCCGGACGGAGACCCCCCGTCTCGAAGGCCAGGGACGCCGCCACTCGGCGGCCTGCCACCACCCGGCGATCGACCTCGCCGGCTCCATGTCCGCCGCCGGCACGGGCGCCACGCCGGCCGGCCCCGAGGAGGCACGTTGACCGCCGATGACACCCTGGCCGAGCTCTCCGACGTCCATGTGGTACACCGGGCCCGCTCCGGCGGCCTGTTCGCCCGCGACCGCGTCCACGCGCTCACCGGCGCGGACCTGACCGTCGCCCCCGGTGAGACGGTGGGCATCGTGGGCGAGTCGGGCTGCGGCAAGTCCACCCTCGCCAAGGTCCTCGTCGGGCTGCAACGGCCGACCTCCGGCACGGTGTCCTTCGGCGGCCGGGACGTCTGGTCGATGTCGGCCTCCGAGCGCCGCACGACGATCGGGTCGACGACCGGCATGGTCTTCCAGGACCCGTCGACCGCGCTGAACCGCCGGCTGTCCGTGCGGCAGATCCTGCGCGACCCGCTCGACGTGCACAGCGCCGGCACCGCCCGCGAGCGCGACGACCGGGTCCGCGAGCTACTCGACCTCGTCGGCCTGCCGCGCAGCGTGTCCGACCTGCTGCCCGGCCAGATCTCCGGCGGGCAGCGGCAGCGGGTCGCGATCGCCCGCGCCCTGGCGCTACGGCCGAGGCTGCTGATCGCCGACGAGCCGACCAGCGCGCTGGACGTCTCGGTGCGGGCGCAGATCCTCAACCTGCTGCTCGACCTGAAGCAGCGGTTCGACCTGGCCATGGTCTTCGTCTCGCACGACATCCAGACCGTACGCCGGATGAGCGACCGGGTCGTGACGATGTACCTCGGCCGGATCGTCGAGCAGACCCCGGCCGAGGCCGTCCCCGCCCGCGCCCGCCACCCGTACACCCGCGCGCTGTTCTCCGCGACGCCCGGCCTGCTCTCGCCGATCGACCCGATCCCCCTCATCGGGCCGGTGCCGTCGGCGACCCGGCCGCCGAGCGGCTGCCCGTTCCGTACGCGCTGCTGGCGGGCGGACGACGTGTGCGCCGCGGAGATGCCGGCCGTGGAGGGCGACGGCGGGGAGCACCTGTTCCGCTGCCACCACCCGGTTCCGGCCGGAGCGACCGACCGCGAACTGATCGGCCAGGCCGGGGAGCGTGACTGATGCCTCATCCGGTCTTAGGCCACTCCGGCCTGTCTCACCCACGCACTGATTCGATAACTGAAGGGAAATCGATGGCCACCGCCACCGCGCTGTCCGGCGTCATCCCCCCGGTGTGCACCCCGCTGACCCCCGACTACGAGGTCGACACCGCCTCGTTGACGCGGTTGGTGGATCACCTGCTGGACGGCGGGGTCGACGGCCTGTTCGTCCTGGGATCGTCGTCGGAGGTGGCGTTCCTGCCCGACGGGCACCGCAAGGTCGTGCTGGACACCGTGCTGGGGCACGTCGGCGGGCAGGTCCCCGTGCTGGCCGGTGCCATCGACATGACCACGCCGCGGGTGCTCGACCACGTCCGCGTCGCGGTCGAGGCGGGCGCCGCGGGCATCGTCGCCACCGCCCCCTTCTACACCCGCACCCATCCGGCCGAGATCGCGGTGCACTTCCGTACGATCGCCGACCGGGCGGGCGTCCCCCTTTACGCCTACGACCTGCCGGTGGCGGTGCACAGCAAGCTCGGGGCCGGCCTGGTGCTGGAGCTGGCCGCGGAGGGCGTGCTCGCCGGGCTCAAGGACTCCAGCGGCGACGACGCCGGGCTGCGCGAGGTCGTCCTCGGCCGCCGCGACCGGGCCCTGTCGTCGTTCTCGGTCCTGACCGGGTCGGAGCTGACCGTCGACTCGGCGCTCGCGATGGGCGCGGACGGCGTCGTCCCCGGACTGGGCAACGTCGACCCGCACGGCTACGTACGGCTGTTCCGCGCGGCGTCGGCGGGCGACTGGGCGGCCGCCCGCGCCGAGCAGGAGCGGCTGTTCCGGCTGTTCGGCCTGGTGAACGCGGGCGGACCGCACATGGGCCGCGGGTCCTCGGCACTGGGCGCGTTCAAGGCCGCGCTGCACCTTCGGCGCGTCATCGACCATCCGACCACCGCGCTCCCCCAGATCCCGCTGGACGCCGACGAGATCGCCGTGGTCGGCAAGTACCTCGCGGAGGCCGCGCTCGTGTAGCCGGGCCGGACGTGTGTCGGCGTTGACAGGGACGCGGGGCACGCCGGATGCTCACCTCACATACGCCCGTTTTTTGATCATCGCGCCCACTATTCGGGCATCGAGGAGTCGGGGGTCCAAAATCGTGTCCGTCGCCCTGCCCCATGACCTGTGCGGCTCGGGGCCGCACCGCGTGATCGCCCTGCACGGCTGGTTCGGTGACCGGGACGCCTTCCGGAAGATCCGGCCGTATCTGGACGGAGAGGCGTTCACGTACGCGTTCCCGGACTACCGGGGGTACGGCGCGGCGCGCGACCTCACCGGCGAGTACACCCTGAAGGAGATCGCCGGGGACGTGATCGCGCTGGCGGACCGGCTCGGCTGGGAGGAGTTCTCCCTGGTCGGGCACTCGATGGGCGGGACGGTGATCCAACGGGTGATGCTGGACGCTCCGGGCCGGGTCCGCAGGCTCGTCGGCGTCTCCCCCGTCCCGGCGTCCGGCGTGCCGTTCGACGAGCAGGGCTGGGCGCTGTTCTCCGGCGCCGCCGACGACCCGGGAAAGCGGCGGGCGATCCTCGACTTCACGACGGGCTCCCGCCTCCCGGCCTCCTGGCTGGAGGAGATGGTGGCGTACTCGCTGCGGAACTCCACGGTCCCGGCGTTCCGCGCCTATCTCGACGCCTGGGTCCGTACCGACTTCCACGAGGAGGTCGCCGGCGACCCCACGCCCGTCCTCGTCATCGCCGGCGAGCACGATCCCGCGCTGTCCGCGGAGGTCATGCGGAACACCTGGCTGCGGTGGTATCCGAACGCCGAGCTGACCGTCTTCCACGACGCCGGTCACTACGCCATGGACGAGACACCGCTCGCGCTCGTCTCCGCGATCGAGCGTTTCCTGGCCGCCTGACGAGCCGATGGGGGACACTCCGTTGACGTCCGAAGATCGAGGTGCCGGCGCCGCGGGCGTCGACGTGTTCGACCCGAACCTCTACGCGCGGGGCGTTCCGCACGACGCGTACCGCCGGTTGCGCGACGAGGACCCGGTGCACTGGCAGGAGGAGTACGAGGTCGGCGGCTGGCCGGCCGGGCCGGGATTCTGGGCCGTCACCCGCCACGCCGACGTCGTCCGGGTGCTGCGCGGTCCCGACGAGTACAGCTCCTGGATCGGGGCGACGCAGATCCGCGACCCGGACCCCGCCGACCTGCCGTTCATCCGGCGGATGATGCTGAACCTCGACCCGCCGGAGCACGGCCGGCTGCGGCGGATCGCCGCGAAGGTGTTCACGCCCCGCCGCGTCGAGCGGTTCGCGGCCGACGTCGAGCGGCACGCCCGCCTGCTCGTCGACGGCATCGCCGAACGCGGCGAGTGCGACCTGCCGGCCGACGTCACCGACGAGTACCCGATCCAGAACCTCGCGGACCTGCTCGGCATCCCGGAACAGGACCGCGGCCGGATCCTGGGATGGACGAACCGGGTCATCGGCTACCAGGATCCCGACCACGGCGGCGACGTCCCTCGCGGCCCGGACGGCGCGCCGGTCAACCCCCGGTCCCCGGCGATGCTCGCCGACATGTTCGAGTACGCCCACACGCTCGCCGCCGCCAGACGCCGGGACCCGGCGGACGACCTGATGACCGCGCTGGCGACGGCCGAGGTGGACGGCCGGCGTCTCACCGATCCCGAACTGTCGATGTTCTTCTTCCTCCTGGTGATCGCCGGCAACGACACCGTGCGCTCCGGCCTGCCGGGCGGGGTGATGGCGCTCCTGGACCACCCGGACCAGCACCGGCGGCTGCTCGACCATCCCGAGCTGCTCGACTCCGCGATCGACGAGATGCTGCGCTGGCATCCGCCCGTGCTCAGCTTCCGGCGCACCGCCGCACGGGACACCGTGCTCGCGGGACGGCCGATCGCCACCGGCGACAAGGTCGTGGTCTTCCACGCCTCCGCCAACCGCGACGAGCGCAGGTTCCCCGACCCGGAGCGGTTCGACATCGCGCGGCGGCCGAACGACCACGTGGCCTTCGGCGACGGGCCGCACGTGTGCCTCGGCGCGCACTTCGCCCGTCTGCAACTACGGATCTTCTACCGCGAGTTCCTCTGGCGGCTGCCGGACCTGGAGCCCGCCGGCCCGCCCGCCCGGCTGGTGTCCAACTTCATCGCCGGGATCAAGCACCTGCCCGTCCGCTACACGCCCGTCCCCCGGAGCGACGTCCGATGACCGACCGACACCATCGCCCGGCCCCGTTCGGCCACCCACGCGCCGGCTCTCACCGCGGGTCCCCCGCCACGGGATCGCCCACCGCCGGGCCGCCCGCCACGGGATCTCCTGCCACAGGGTCACCGGCCACAGGGTCGCCCGCCTCCCAGGCCACCGGATCGCCCGCCACCGGGTCGCCCGCCTCCTCGGCCACCGGGTCTCCGGGCGGCGGATCCCCCGCCACCGGGTCGAAGACCATCGACACCGGCCTGCGGCTCCTGGAGATCCTCCGGGAGCACCCCGACGGGCTGACGATCAGCGAACTCGCGCGCACCGCCGACGTGCACCGCAACGCCGTGTCCCGGCATCTGACCGCGCTGCGCAATCATCGCCTCGTCGCCCGGAACGGCACGCGTTTCACGCTCGGGCTCGGCATCCTCGAACTCGGCGCCGCCGTGCGGCACCGGCTCCGCTCCGCGGCCGACGGCGCGCTCCAGGTGCTCGCCGACGACTGCCGCGCGACGGCGTTCATCAGCGTGCTCGACACCGATGAGGAGGTCGTCGCGCTCGCCGTGGCCGAGCCGCGAGGTTCGCACATCCATGTGGCGTACCGTCCGGGCAACCGGCACGCCGTCGACCGCGGCGCGCCCGGGATCGCCATCCTCTCCGGCCGCCCGCCCCGGCCCGACGAGCCGCCGCCGGTGCGCGACGCCCGGCGGGCCGGCTACTCGGTGACCTCCGGCGAGCTACAGCCCGGCGCCTGGGGCCTCGCGGTGCCGATCGTCCCGAAGGGGCGGCCCGCCGACGCGAGCGTGGGCGTGGTCACGATCGGCGCGCAGGAGGAGTCCGACGTCGCCCCGCGCGTCCTCGCCGCGGCCACCGAGATCGTGCGCCTCCTCTGACCGTCCCGCCGATTCGTTGACTTTGGGACTATCGCCCTTCCGAGCCGCCGAGAAACGGCGACAACCCCAAAGTCAACGAACGGCCGACGCCGACGAGCGACTTCCCGCACAGTCAGCGGACGACCCCGCCCGCAGCCGTCGGAAGCCGGGCCAGCGGACCGGCGGACCGTGGACGGCGGACCGCGGTCGGCGGTCGGCGGTCGGCGGTCGGCGTGAGCCGGGCCGACAGACGATGAGAGCTGCGCCAGCAGACGGAGGGCGTGAGCTAGGCCGACGCACGGCGGTCGGCGTGAGCTGTGCCGACGCACGACGGTCGGCGTGAGCTAGGCCGACGCACGACGGTCGGCGTGAGCTAGGCCGACGCACGGCGGTCGGCGTGAGCTAGGCCGACGCACGGCGGTCGGCGTGAGCTGTGCCGACGCACGGCAGAAACTGAGCCGGAGCACGACGGACGGTGGAAGCCGGAACGGTGCGTAGAAGGAGTCCCGGCATCGCCCCGCGTGTCCGCCGCGGCGACCGAGACCGCGCGCCTGCTCTGATCCTCGCCCCCGAGCCGTTGACTTTGGGACCATCGCCCTTCCGAGCCACCGGGAAACGGCGATACTCCCAAGGTCAACGAACGGCCGGGGTCCGCCCGGCGGACGGCACGGCGGGGGGCTGCCGTTATCGTGCGGCTCATGCGCTTTGGCATGCTCGGCCCGCTGGCCCTCTGGACCGACGACGACCGGTCCGTGCCGGTTCCCGGGGTGAAGGTGCGGGCGCTGCCGGCCGATCTGCTCGTGCACGCGGGGCGCCCGGTCCCCGCCGACCGGCTGATCGACGACCTGTGGGGCGACCGGCTGCCCGGCAATCCCGCCGGGCCGCTGTCGGCCAAGGCGTCCCAGCTGCGGCGCGTTCTGGAGGACGCCGAGCCCGGGGCGCGCGCCCTCGTGGTGTCGCGCCCGCTGCACCTGCCGCTCCTGCAGATGGGCCTCGGCTACGTGGCCGAGCACCCGCGGCGACGCAGCCACGGCCCTGGCCGTCCATCGGGACGCCCTCGCCGCCGCGCTGCGGATGGACGCCCCCCGCGACACGGCGGGCGCCCTGGAAGGCGTCGCCGGCGCGCTCAGCCTCGCCGGCCACCATGCCCGGGCCGCCCGCCTCCTGGGAACGGCGGCCGCGTTGCGCCGGTCCTCCGGTCTGGCCGCCGGCCCCGCCGAGCGCGAGGACGTGGACCGCGCCACGGCGAGGATCCGCGCCGCGCTGCGAGAGACGGAGTTCACCGCCGCGTACGACGAGGGCGGTTCCGCGGCCCCGGCCGACTGCCTGGAGGCGGTGCGCCGGCTCACCGGAACCGTACGGACGTGAGCATGGCCGTCGCCAGGTCGTACGGGCGTCCACACGGTCGTCGTCGCGCCGTACGGACGTGAGCGCGGTCGTCGTCGCGCCGTACGGACGTGAGCGCGGTCATCGTCACGCCGTACGGGCGCCCACCGCACGGCCGGTGTGGCCGAGCATCGCCAGCGCGCGTGCCGTCTCGGTGGCGGTGAAGGGCAGGCCCGGCCGGTGCAGCCGGACCCGGCCGCCGGTCGGAGAGGTCAGGGACAGCGTCTCCCGGCCGTCTGGGTCGCCGGCGTCCGGTATGAGGCGTGCCTCCAGCAGCGCCGCCAGGGCGACGGGCAGCCGGTCCGGATCCTCACCGGCCCAGGATGCCAGCAGCAGGGCGCGGGTGACCGGGTCGACCAGTTCGCGCATGGTGGCGGGGCAGGCCCGCACCGCCCGGCCGCCCGCCGCGGTGAGCGCGCCGACGAGTGTCTCGGCGGTGACGGGCTCCGGCAGCTGGACGTGGAGTTCGTCGATGGTGCCGTCGGTGTCGGGCTGGGTGCTCAGCGACATGATGTTGCCACCGATCGCGGCGGTGGCCGCGGCCAGTGCCGCCAGTTGCCCCGGCGTCTCCCGCACCCGGGCCCGTACCCGCCAGAGCCGCGCCGGCGGCAGACCGGTCTCCGGCGCGGGGGCGGTCCGCGCGGACGAGGCGTGCCGGTGGTGATCGTGCCGGTGCGTCAGCCAGATGTGCGCCGACACGATCACGCACAGGACGCCACCGAGCGCGACCAGCATCAGCGCGCCGGACTCGTGATGGCCCAGCGCCGTGGAGAACAGGTGGGCGACACCCGCCGCCACGAACAGTGCCGCGAACTCGACGGCCTCGCGCCGCCATGTCCGCCTGCCGTGACCGTGAGGAGCGCCGGCGCGGTCGATCGAGCGGCCGTTCCTGATCTTCAGTTCCATGGCGACCACTCTGCGCAGCTCTCGTTGCGAGGCGTGATCGCCGATGTGACGTCGCGGTAACCGGTACCGCCCTTGTGTATACAACCGGGAAAACAGTCCGAAGCGGCGTTTACCGGGCCGATGACAGAAAGGGCGACGCTGTCTTACCGTGGGCGTCAGTGGATCTCTGATCGTCGATGCGGGGAGCGGTGGCCATGGCGTACGGTGCGGATCTCGCGCGACTGGAATTCTGGGCGCGGCCCCCGGCCGAACGCGAGCGGGTGTTCGCGGCGCTGCGGGCCACCGGGCGGCCCGTGTTCGTCGGCTACTCCCCCGACGCGAGGCAGCCGGTGAACGGGTTCTTCGCCCTGACCCGTCACGAGCAGATCCTGGAGGTCAGCCGCAACCCGGAGGTGTTCAGCTCCGAGCCGACCGCGACGAGCCTGGACGATCCGCCGCCCGCCCTGAGCGACTTCGTCGGCTCCATGATCAGCCTGGACGACCCGCGGCACGCCCGGCTGCGCCGGATCGTCTCGCGTGCCTTCACGCCTCGGATGATCAAGAAGTTCGAGGACGACGTCGCGCGGCTCGCGGCCGAGATCGTCGACCGCCTCGTCGAGCGCGGCCCCTGCGACTTCGTCACCGAGGTGGCGATGCCGCTGCCGCTCACGATCATCTGCGCGATGATGGGGATCCCGGAGTCGGCGTACGACGACGTGATCGACGCGACCAGCCTCATCCTCGCGACGGGCGATCCCGACTACGCGGGGCCCGACGGGCGGGACCGGGTCTCGCTGCTCACGGAGAAGTTCTCCTTCCTGCACGCGCTGATGGGCGAACTCGCCCGCGAACGCCGGGCGCACCCGTCGGACGACCTGGTCACCGCCCTGGTGAGCGCCGAGGTCGATGGGGAGTCGCTGACCGAACGCGAACTGGGCAAGTTCTTCGGACTCCTCGTCGTCGCCGGCAACGAGACCACCCGCACCGCGCTGTCCCACGCCCTCGCGCTGTTCACCGACCACCCCGACCAGCGGGCGCTGCTCCTCGACGACCTGGATGCCCGGCTGCCGGGGGCGGTCGAGGAGGTCGTACGGTACGCCACGCCGGTGACCTGGATGCGCCGCACGGTCACCCGCGACGTGGAGCTGCTCGGCCACACCTACCGCGCCGGGGACCGCGTCGTCCTCTACTACAACTCGGCCAACCGCGACGAGGCCGTCTTCGACCGCCCGGACGTCTTCGACATCACCCGGACGCCCAACCCTCATGTCGGATTCGGCGGGCCGGGCCCCCATTTCTGCCTCGGCGCGCACCTGGCCCGTCGCGAGATCACGGTGCTGCTGCGGGAGCTGTTCACCCGGCTGCCCGCCATCCACGCCACGGCCCCGCCCGTACGGCAGCGGTCGAGCTTCGTGAACGGGATCAATCAGCTGCCCTGCGCGTTCTGACCTCCGCCCGGCCCCGGCCGTCACCGCGAAAGCCGAACGTGACTTTGGTTCATGTTCACCGTAATCTTCGATCTTGTGGCGGGTGCGGACCAGGTCCTGGAACAACAGCGACGCTCGGTGGCCGCGGCATGCCGCCGTCTCGCCGGCGAAGGACTGCTCATCGGCACGGCGGGCAACGTGAGCGCGCGTTCGGGTGATCACATCGCCGTCTCCGCGACCGGCGTCACGCTCGGGCACGCCACACCGGAGCAGGTGACCGTGGTGGATCCGGGCGGCGGCGTCGTCGCCGGCGATCTGGAGCCGACCTCCGAACTCGCGCTCCACCTGGGCATCTACGCGCGGTACGGCGCGGGTGCGGTGGTGCACACGCACTCGCCGCAGGCCACCGCGCTGTCCCTGGTCCTGGACGAGCTTCCCTGCGTGCACTATCAGCAGCTTCAGATCGGCGGATCGGTGCGGGTGGCGCCGTTCGCCGTCTTCGGCACGCCGGAACTGGCGGAGCTGGTGCTGACGGCGCTGGAGGGCAGGTCGGCGGCTCTCATGGCCAACCACGGTGCGATCGCGCACGGCCCGACGCTGGACAAGGCGGTGGAGAACGCGCTCCTGCTGGAGTGGGCGTGCGGCGTCTACCTGCGCGCCGCCACGGTCGGCACGCCCCGGGCACTGAGTGCCGACCAGCAGGCCGCCGTCATCACGGGGGCGCTGCGCCGGGGCTACGGCGAGACTCGACGGATCGACAAGGAGAACGCCCGATGACGCAGACGGTCATCACCCTCGGTGCGCACGTGTTCGACGTGCAGGTCCGCCCGGTCGAGGCGATACCGGAAGGGCAGGGCGCGGCACTCGTCGACCAGATCCGCTTCAGCCCGGCGGGAACGGCCGCGGGAACCGCGGTCACCCTGGCCAAGCTCGGTGCGGTGGTCCGCACCGCCGGGGCGGTCGGCGCCGACCCGATCGGCGACCTGATGCTGGCCATGCTCGCCGAGCACGGAATCGACGTCTCGCTGGTCGTACGCCGCGACACCGTGCAGACCTCGGCGTCGGTGCTGCCGATCCGCCCGGACGGCAGCAGGCCCGCCTTCCACGTCCTGGGCGCGAACCTCACGTACGGGAGCGACGACGCCCCGTACGCCGACATCGCCGACGCCACCCACCTCCACCTGGGCGCGCCCGAGCTCATGGGCGGCGAGAACGCGGCGAAGATCCTCGCCGCCGCGCGGTCGGCGGGCGTGGTCACCTCCGCCGACCTGCTGGCCCCCGGCGATCCCGGGTTCCTCGACGCGATCGCACTCGCGCTTCCGGGCCTGGACCACCTGCTGCCCAATGACGAACAGGTCCTCGGCCTCACCGGTGCCGCCACGCTCGAGGACGGCGTTCGCGCGCTGCTGGATCGGGGCGTCGGTTGCGTCGCGGTCACCCGGGGAGCACGCGGCGCTCTGGTGATGACCGCCGGCGAGACCTTCGAAGTGCCGGCGTTCGCCGTCGAGGTCGTCGACACCACCGGCTGCGGCGACGCGTTCTCCGCCGGCTTCCTCCGCGGCATCGGCCTCGGCCGTCCTCTTCGGGAGGCCGCCGTGCTCGGCTGCGCGGCTGCGGCGCTGGTGGCCCAAGGTCTCGGCAGCGACCACGGGGAGTTCGACCTCGCCGCGGCCGACGCGTTCGCCGCACACGCCCACCCCCTGGACGTGCGTTGACACGCGCCGCGTCGATGCCGGGCCGACCGCGCGCCTTCTGACGTCCGATCCGCAAGCTGCCGTTCCACGGCGATGGTTTCTCACATTCCGAACGATGGAGAGCCGGTCCGCCGATCCCGTCCTCGTCGACGAGCAGGCCGAGCGGGCGGTCGACCGGATCGACTACGACTTCTCCCGCCTGAAGGTGACCCGGAACCCCGTCGCCCGATGAGCTCTCGGAATGTCGACGGCTCCTCCGCGGCGGCCGGCGAAGGAACCGTCATGAGCACTGCCTTCCGGCGGTCCCTGGGCGACCTGGCGCTACTCGCCCATGCTCAACCGCCGCGCCCGTGACTGATACCGCTCCCCTTCGACGCGGTGGAAGGCCATCGTGCCGAGAGGAGGGTCACGGCGAGGTTGGTGCCGACCAGCAGTGCCAGGGCCGTCCGCAAGGTGGTGGCGTCGGCGATGCCGCCGATGAGGGCGGGGCTGAGAATGAAGGCGCTGTAGCCGGCCGCGGTGGTCGTCGCCACCGCCTGCCCGGAACGGCCAGGGGCACTGCGTCCGGCGAGCGACAGCGCGGTCGGGACGATCGGGGCGACGGCCAGGCCCGTGAGCAGCAGGCCTGCGATCGCCGAAGCGGCCCCCGGCGCGCCGACGGCGCAGGCGATTCCCGCGGAGGCGAGGAGCCCTGCACCGAGCAGTACCCGGCGTTCTCCCCATCGCCGCAGCAGGCGGGCGGCGAGGAGCCGGCCGAGGAACGATGCCAGGTGGTAGCCGCCGATGCCCACTCCGGTGAGCGCGATGCTGGAGGAGCGATCCTGCCGCAGGTAGATCGCCAGGAAGCTCTCCAGCGCGCCGTCTCCGAAGAAGGTCACCGATACCACGGCGATGGCGAGCCCGACCGCCGGGATACGCCATACGCCTTGCTTCCGGTGGCCCGGATTCTCGCCGCGCCCGGCTTCCCGCCATGGCGGCAGGGACGCCCCGCTCACCGTCAGGCCCGCTGCGGCGAGGACACCCGCGAGGAGGAGGTAGACGACGCGAAACCCGATGCCGATCGAAAGCAGCGATGCGCTGAGGGCGGCGCCCAGCAGCGCCCCGAGGCTGAACCCGGCATGCAGCCCGGTCATGACTTGGCGGTCGTAGGTCCGCTCGAAGTCGGCGCCGACCGTGTTGGCGCCGAGATCGATGAAGCTCACCATCAGGCCGTACATGACGAACACCGCGACCAGGGTGTCGGCTGAAACGACCCACCCGAGCAGCACGAAGGCCGCTGCGGTTCCGGTGAACCCGGTGAGGATGATCGGGCGGCGCCCGACCCGGTCGACCAGACGTCCGCCACCGAACAGGGTGATGACCCCGGCGGTCGCGGCGGCGGTCACCGCCATGCCCAGAGCGCCAGGCTTCAGACGCAGGGCGGACGCCAGTTCGGCCAGCTGAACGGCCCAGACCCCGACATGGAACCCCAGGACCAGAAAGAGGCCGGCGGCCAGAAGGTAATGGCGCTGCCGCGTGGACAGGCGGTAACGCGAGACAGGAAGAAACGACAAGGATGACTCCAGCAAGGAGGCGGGACAGATACCGCGTCCAGGCAGCACAAAACGGCCGGTGATACACCGGCCGCGCTGTCATCGAGAAGAGCGGACGCGCGGGCTCACCGCGCGCAGGCTGTCTCCCCCTCGCCCAGCTCTCCCTCTTGGTGCCGAGTCACGAGCCGCACCTTAGCCGACTGATCCGCCGGCGCAAACGGTTATCGCGCCGCTCACCCGGCTCGCTGAACCGTCCGCTCAGGCCCCAGCCGCCGCGAGCTGTCTATCGCATGGAGCAGATCGCGGATCCGATCACGGACGTCACGGCATCCGGGTGCGATATGAGTGTCAGGTGAGAGCCGCCGTGGAACTCGGTGATCTTCGAGTGCGCCCGGTGGGCCATGGACCGCTCTGAGGCCGGGGTGATGATCCGGTCGCCGGTGCTGATGAAGTACCAGGACGGGATCGTCTTCCACGCCGCGGCCTTCGACGGCGTCATGAACGCGCTGGTCGAGGCGGCTCGCTGGGAGGCCCACAGGCGTACGGCGGTGTCCTGCGGCAGGTCCGGGGCGAACGAATGGACGAAGACGTTCTGCTTGAGATACAGGTCGGTCGCTCCCTGGGGTGCTCCCGGGTAGGGCGCCTTGTCGTAGAGGGTGGCCGCGTCCTTGTTGAGGTCGGAGTCGGAGCCGCTGAGCCCGCCGGTGGTCTCCCCGATGTCCGGCGCCGCGGCGTCGACGTACACGAGGGCTTTGACGTTCGGAACGCCCGCGGCGGCGTTCGTGATCACCGAGCCTCCGTAGGAGTGTCCGACGAGCACGATCGGGCCGGGGACGGTCTTCAGAAAGTCGGCGACGGTCGCGGCGTCGCTCGTCAGGTTTCGCAGCGGATTCGCTATCGCCCGCGCGTCATAGCCCGCTCGCCGTAGAGCGTCCACCTCGCCGTTCCAACTCGAGGTGTCGGCCCAGGCTCCATGGACCAGGACGACCGTCGGCCTGGACCGGGCCGGCGGCCGGCAGGGCAGCGGCGGGGTCGCGAGGGTGGACGAGGCCCGCGCCGTCGTGGCCGCCTGGGCGTTGACCGTCGACGGCGCCCCCACCGACGTGGCGACCACGGTGAGCGCCGCCACGAATGTGACCGTCTTTCCGCCGGGTGAGCGTCTCATTTGTCCCGTCATCGGGGCATGATTCCTCGGACCACGGCGCGATTAACTCAAAGAGGCCTAAAGCGTCAGCGGCCAGTACTGCAACGGCAGTTAGGTGAGTGGGTAGCCGCGGCGTTTGTAGTGACTGAGGCGTCGGCGCTCGCGCGCAGCTGGATCGGGGCGTCGGCTGCGTCGCGGTCAACCCGGGGAGCATGCGGCGCACTGGTGATGGCCCTCCGCTCGGGTCGGTGCGACCAAGTGAAAAGTAGCTGTATGTAACGTCTCGAGCTCGTTGCGTAGCGATCGCGCCTCAGTGATACCGATCAGTAGCCACATGGTTACAGAACGTGTTTCTTCTGGCCTTCTATGCGGATCGGAAGAAAGGCCCAGTCATCATGCGGCGGGAGTGAGAGCGCCTCCAGGCAGGCCATCAACCATCGCAAGCAGATCCGCGAGTTGGACCCACCTGAACCTGTACGGGCGGCTGGAGCTGGACATGACCAACCACCTCGACCTCGACCTCGATCTCGACGACCAGGGCGCGGCCTGACTGGCGTCGAGGAGTCCAGGAACGGCCAGTAGCGGTGAGAATGATCTCGCCGGTTACGCTCCTTTGCCGACAAGATCTCACCGCTACGGCTGTCCACCGGTTCCTCAACCCCGAACGCGTTTGACGCGGAGCCTCGGCATGCTATTCACTATGAGTATACACTCAATGAGTAGAGGGGATTTGTCATGCCACGTCGATCTCTGCACCTACTGCTCGGCTCGGGCGCGGTCGCGCTGGCCGCCGCTGTCACGATGGGCGCCGGCGGCGACGGCGCCTCTGCCGGCACCTTGGTGCACAAGGCGAGCCAGACCGCGTCGCAAGGGTTCACCGAGTCGAAGGCGAGCCAGACCGCGTCGCATTGGTTCACCCAAATCGAGCCGGCCAAGGGCCTGACCGTGTTCCTGCGCAACGGGTCCACGCCGACCTCGGCCGGCAAATACCGGATCGCTGTCCAGGTGACCTCCCGGCGCCACAACGCCCTGTCCTGCTTCGCAGAACGGCGCGACGGCGAGGACCTCAGCCGGGGGCACACCATCGCCGCCGGAAACACCGCACCGGTCATCATCGCCACGGCCGTGCCGGCCGGCACGCAGTACAACTTGATCTGCTTTGGCACAGCACAAGGCCGGGAGATGCTGAACGGCACGATCACCGAGACCTCCCGATGACCCCCGAGTGCGAAGGACCTCGGCCGTAGCCGAAAAAATCGGCTGCGAAATCGGTCCGCCTCACCCTCCCGCATGGCCCCGGCGTTCTCGCGTCATGAGACGGAGCGGGGATCAGGGGTTGATCGCGATGGGTATGTCGCCGCGGCGGAAGACGACGATGCCCCGTTAGCGAACTGGCCCTGCTTGCGCCGGTCGACCGGCGCAAGCAGGGCATGAAACGCTCGCTGCTGGTCGACGGGTGCGGCATTCCACTGGGCCGCACGATCTGGCCCGGTCAGGTCGCGTTTGTCGAGCAGGGCACGGGTCTTGCCGGAGTCGTAGGGTGCTTGCCCCGGCCAACCGCAATGACTCCCCGCTGCTGGCCCCCCCACCACCCTGGACAAGCTGGATGATCTGGGACCGCTGCCCGGCGACATCACCGTCCATCTGGACGCTGGCCCTCAGCGAAATCATGTGCCCCGAGGCCGGCGAGGTCCACTATGACGGGCGAGAAAGCGCCGGACCAGGCCATCTGACGCTGGCACATCGAGCGGACCAACGCCTGGCACAACGCCTTCGGCCGGCTACACGGTGCTGGCGGTGAACCCCTTGCAGGCCGCTCGCTATCGCGAGCGCGTGGCGGTCTCGGGTGCCAAGAGCGACGCGGCAGACGCGCACATGCTGGCTGGCATGGTCCGCACCGACTCCCACCAACTGCGTCCCATCGCTGGCGACAGTCCGCAGGCCAAGGCGGTCAAGGTCGTCACCCGCATGCACAAGACGCTGATCTGGGAACGCGGGCCCTTCCCCCCGCCTCGGGTGAGGCGGGGGGCTATCGGCTGTCTGCGGCGGGAACGGCAAGGGACTTATCGGTCGCTCGGGCGCGGCGCTGAACCGGGCGGGATCGGCCCTTGACCTGCGGCCGGTGCGCTGATCATTCCGTGCGGAGGCGGCCGGGGGAGACCGCGCGCTGGAGCCGGTGCTGTGACGCCTTGGTGGCGAGCGTCGCCGCCAGTACGCCGAGTGCGGCCATGAGGACGGCATTCGTCACCGGCCACAGCGCCCAGGTCTCGTTGTGCAGTGCCCTTGCTAGGGGGAGGAGACCGATCAGCGCCGCGACGGAGCAGGGCAGGACCGCGGCGATGATCCCCTGCCGCGTGAGAACACGGCGCAACTCGCCGTCGGCGACGCCGGCGGCTCGCAGCGTGGCCAGCACCGGGCCATGCTCCATGAGGTACTCGGCCTGGTGCGTGATGAGGGCGGCCGCCGCCACGGCCATTCCCACAAGCAGCGCCAGGTCGACGAGGGTGAAGCTGGTCAGCCAGAACGGATCGAGCGTGTGCCGGGCGTCCATGAACCCCGCCTGGATCCACCCGGTGCCGCTGCCGATGGCCACGGCCAGGCCGAGGATGGACATCGTGCGGCCCCACGGGCGGGTGTCGGCCTCCAGGGCGCGGGCCGCGAGCAGCGTTTCCGCCGATCGTGCTCGGCGCCCGGCGATTCGGGCGGACGCCCAGACCAGCCGGCTCGCGGAGAGCATCAGCCCGACAGCGGACAATCCGGCGCCGAGAAGGATGGCGAACGGGCGGTACGGCATCTGAACACCGACGACCAGGGCGACCATGGGGATGCAGCCCAGCACCGGGACCAAGAGTACATACCGGCCGGGTGGCCTCCGGGTGGCGCGGCGGATCACGCCCAGCGGACTGGTCACGACATGGCGCCCGGCAAGCAGGCCGGAGACGGTTGCGACGGCGATGACCAGGGCCATGGCGGCTAGGCCCGGGACCGGAGGCACCCCGGCTGCCGTCGTCGGCAGGTGCAGCAGGAGCCCGCGGATCGACCACTCCAGCAGGACGTAGGCGATGGCGCCGCACACCGTGCCGAGCGCGGCGGAGCGGGTCGTCTCCAACGCACCGAGCAGCCTCACCTCCCCGGGCGTCGCCCCGGCAAGTCGCAGCGCGGCGAGCCGTCGCTCCCGGTCCGCGGACGCCAGCCGTCCCGTCTGGTAGAGGAAGGCGGCGACCGGAAGGATCATCAGGCCGAATGCGAAGGCGACACCGGGACGCGTGCCCCGGTTGGCGATGGGGCCCAGCCGGTCGTCGAGTTGCCCGTTCAGGGTGAGCACGTTGGCCGCGCCGAACAGGAAGCAGGTGGCCAGCGCAGCCCCTGCGGCGACGAGTCGGGCACGGGCGCGCTCGGCACGTGACCCACCGCGTCCGAGCATTCCGGCGACTTGGAAAAAGGTCATCACACGACCACCCCCGCAGCCGCCCCATCGCGCACCACGATCTCCCGGTCGGCGTGCGCGGCGACCCGGTTGTCGTGGGTGACGATGACGACCGTGGAACCGTTCACCCGGGCGGCTTCCAGCAGCAGGCCCAGAACCCTCTCGCCGGCGACGGAGTCCAGCGCCCCGGTCGGCTCGTCGGCGAAGACCACCTTCGGGCCGGTGACCAGCGCGCGAGCCACCGCGACACGCTGAAGCTGGCCTCCGGACAGTTCTCCGGGCCGCGCGTCTGCGACGTCAAGCGCGTCCATCCGTTCCAGCCAGGCACGGGCCACCGTCGCGGACTCCTCACGGCCGTTTCCGCCGAACAGCAGCGGCAACGCGACGTTCTCCGCCGCGGTCAGCTCAGGGACGAGTCGGCCGAACTGGAAGACGACGCCGAACGCCTCACGGCGCAGCCGGGTGCGCGCCGCCTCGTCGAGCGTGTCGATCCGCCGCCCGTCATAGTGGACCTCGCCCGTCTCGGGACACATGATCCCGCTGAGGCAGTGCAGCAGCGTCGACTTCCCCGAGCCGCTCGGCCCGGTGATCGCGACGATCTCACCGGACCCGATCGCGACGGACACACCGCGCAGCGCGCGCGTACGGCCGAACGCCTTCTCGATACGGCGAGCTTCCAGCAAAGTCATGTGCGGATCTCCTGGGTGAGTTCGTCGATGCGCTGCCGGGCCGTCTCCAGCCAGCGCAGATCGGCGTCGAGGTGGTACAAGGCATAGTCGGTGGCGAGGAGCTCGCCCGCCGAAATCCCCGCGGTGTTCTTGCGGGCGGTCAGCTCGCGCATCCGCTCCAGGTGGGCGGCACGCTGCCGCAGCAGGTATCCGTCCGCCGTTCCCTCGGCGATCAGCGCCAGGACGACCCGCACGAACAGCGCGCTGGAGACGTAGGGCGCGGGCGGCTCGATCTCGGCCAGCCAGCGGTGCACCTCATCCGCGCCGTCTCCGGTGATCTCATAGACGGTACGTTCGGGCCCACCCTCCTTCGCGGTGCCGCTCACGGCGACCTTTCCGTCACGCTCAAGGCGCTGCAGGGTGGCGTACACCTGTCCGTACGCGATCGGCTTCACTCCGGGAAGCCGATCGTCGTGCTCGCGTTTGAGCTCGTAACCGTGCTTGGGCCGCTCGGTAAGCAGGCCGAGCAGGATGTGCCCGGTAGACATGCAAGCGAATATACACTCAATGAATAGTCGGTCAAGCAAGAGTCGGCCTCTCCTCCCGAACGCGGCCCCGAGGCCAAACCGGAACCGTCACCGCAGGTCACGCGGCGAACATGACACGCAGGGATAAGAGGGCAACATTCGGCGGACTCCTCTGCCCTGCCGCGCTGTACGTCGCCCCTTGGGTTCACAGCGAACCGGATACGCCCATCAGAGTTCAAAGCCGCCCTCAGGCTCGCTGAGGATCCCTCAGTTCGCCGCGAACTCTGGGCTTTCTCGGGGTCCCGATAGTCCTGGCCGAAAAACCAACGGATATCGCCGACCTGCGCTAACGCGGAGTCTCCGCGTCCGTCGTCCCCGTCGTCTTGGTGCGGTCGAGGACGCGGTAGACGGTCGCACGACCGACGGAGAAGACCTCCATGAGTTCGGCGATGGTGTAGTCGCCGGTGGCGTGCATCCGCACCAGTTCCGCTTGCTGGCGGGCGGTGAGCTTGGGCTGTTTGCCCTTGAGCTTGCCGCGGGAGTCCCCAGCGGACGCACAACGGCCGGTTACTCAGAGCTACATTTCATCTGGTCGCGTCGACCCGAGCGGAGGGCCGTGATGACCGTCGGCGAGAGGATCGAAGTGCTGGCGTTCGCCGTCGAGGTCGTCGACACGACCGGCTGCAGCGGCGCTGGTGGCTCAGGGGATCGGCAGCGACCACGGGGAGTTCGACCTTGCCGCGGCCGACGCGTTCGCCGCACACGCCCGGCCCGTGGAAGTGAGCTGACCAGCCCGTCCGCCGGCGTTCACGCGTTGTGAAGGACATCGATCGGCCGGCCTGCGCCTTTGATGCGGTATGCCGCCAAGCGCGTGAATTTTGAGTTACACGCCGTGTCGTCCGTCCTGTCCGCGCTCCGCCGCGCCAAGCTGAGAGCCCCCTTACCCCGGTCCAGCTTTTGCGAGGATTCCCGATGCTCAGGCGCTCACGGCTGTTCGGCCGCAAGACCCGCGTCACTTTCAGCCTTCCCCCCGACCAGCCCGACGGTGTCGTCAGCGTCGTCGGCGACTTCAACGGCTGGGAGCCCGGCCGCCACGAGCTCGTCAGGCGGCGCCACGGCAGGCGCACCGTCTCGGTGACCCTCTCCCCCGGAGTCCACCGCTTCCGCTACCTGGCCACCGGCGGCATCTGGTTCGACGACGAGACGGCCGACCGCACCGACGAGAACGGCTCCCTGATCGAGGTCTGACGGACACGACGCACTGACCGGCCCGTCGGTGGGCGGATGCACCAGCCCATCGTGATCCCTGGCGGATGCCGCCCGACGGGCCGCGTCCGCCAGGGATCACCGCAGATGCCCTCCACTGAACGTTCACCGATGACACTTTCCGTGTTCACTTCGAATCTGACGGTGACATGCCGGGGAAATGCCCTTTGCGAAAGCGCCCTCCGTACGCATGCGCCGGATCGGTTCGGCGCTGCGCAAGGCCCGCGAAGAGAACGGGCTGACCATGGACACGGCCTGCCGCCGCTACGGCCGCTCAAAGGGCTGGCTCAGCACGCTGGAGAACGGCCTGCATCCCATCGACCCGCAGGAGCTCTCCGACCTGCTCGACTTCTACGGCGTCCCCGACGGCCCCCTCCGCGAGTCCCTCCTCCACCTCGCCAAACACAACCCCGGCAAGAACTGGCAGCGGGCAAGAGAAGGATGGATCTCTGCGGCCGCCCTCGACCTGGCCAGCCTGGAGGAAGACTCGGTGCTGATCCAGAGCTTCCAGCCGAACGTCATCCCCGGTCTCCTCCAAACCGAAGAGTACGCCTGGGCCTTAATGAAAGCCGGGCTCAAGGGTCCGAAGCGCAACAACGCGGAACTGGTGCGGTTTCGAATGAGCCGACAGCGGCTGCTGGCACGGAAGGACGCCCCCCGTTACGAGACCGTCATCGGTGAGGCGGCGCTTCGACAGCAGGTCGGAGGCGCTTCGGTGATGCGCGCTCAGATTCGAAAGCTGATCGAAAGCCCGCGACGAGATCAGGTCGCGCTGCACGTGCTACCCCTGTCTTCGAACGCTGACCTGGGCATCGCAGGATCCTTCGACATCTTCACGCTTGGCCCACCCGGCCAGCTGACCGTCGCCGTAGCCGAGGACTTCACGCGGAGCACCTTCGTAGAGAGCGAAGCGGAAGTGCTGATCTTCGAAAAGATATTCGCCTATTTCCGAAGTGCAGCGCTTGACGAAGCATCTTCGCTTCGAGTGCTTCAACAGATAGCGTCGGACCATGAACATTCCTGACCTGGCCGATGCGACATGGCGTAAGAGCATTCATAGCGGATCCGATGAAGGCAGCTGCGTCGAGGTTGCCGTCGTCGGGGTGAGAACGGAATGAGCTCCCCAGAGCAGGCGAGGGCCATCTGGCGCAAGAGCACCCGCAGCGGCTCGAACGAAAGCGACTGTGTCGAGGTCACAGCGGTCTCCCAGCGGCTCTCCGGGCCCGGAGGCGAGCGGATAACTCGGTGACCGCAGGCGCAAACCGGGATCGAACACCGTAGACCGTCGCCTGGATGCGGCGTTCACCGAGCAATCGGTTCGGCCCCCCTTCGGGCCGACGGCACCGGGTCGAGCAAAGCAGGGCGAATCGGGCGGTCGGGCGTTCCGGATGGCCGGGCGGCCGTACGGGAAGCACTCGTCCGGCTGCACGGCTCGTCGCCGAGGCCTTCCGCGTGGACAGCGTCCGTGACATAGTCGTCGATCTTCTCGCTGGGGATGCCAGCGGCCTGGGTCTGGCGTTCTTGCCGGACTTCTGGTCGGCGAAGATCCGGATGCACTCGGCCTCGTGCCGCTGCGGCGGCGATCATGCCTCGTCGCCGGGAAGTGTGACGACGAAGGTGGAGCAGCCTGTAACGCGGACGGTGCCGCCCAGCCCGGTGACGAGATCGCGGACGATGGTGAGCCCGAGCCCGGCGCCGCCGTGCGCGCGGGTGCGGGCGTCATCGAGGCGGACGAAGCGCTCGAAGATCCGCTCGCGATCCTCGGGCGGGACGCCTGGACCGTCGTCGGTGACGGTCAGTGTGACGCTGCTGTCGGTGACGGCGACGGTCGCCGCCACCTTCGTACGGGCGTGCCGGGCGGCGTTGTCGAGGAGGTTGCGCACGATCCGGGCGAGTCGGATCTCGCTCTCGCGTACGAGGGCGGGGCGTGTCGTGTGCGCGGTGAACGCGGGGCCATCACCGGTGTGGGCGCGTTCGGCCACTTGCTCCTCGACGATGCCGGCGAGGTCCGAGGTCGTCAGTTTCACCTGGGCGGGCGAGGCGAGCAGGAGGAGATCCTCGGCTAGGCGCTGCAGGCGGTCGACGTCGGCCAGTGCCGTGGCGACCGTGATGGGCCAATCCGTTCGCTCCGGGTAGGCCAGCGCGATCTCCAGCGAGTTACGGAGGCCCGCGAGCGGTGTCCGCAGCTCGTGGGAGGCGTCGGCGACGAAGCGTTGCTGCCGGTGGTGGGCGTGTTCGAGCCGGTCGAGGGTCTCGTTGGTGGTCCGGGCGAGGCTGGTGATCTCGTCGTCGGTGGCCGGTACGGGGACCCGCTGGTCGAGCGCGTGGGCGCTGATGTCGGCCATCTTCGCCCGGATGGCCTCCACCGGCCGCAGGGCCCGGCCGGTGACGAACCAGGCGATAAGGCCGACGAACGGCACGGCGACCGGCAGGCCCCAGCCGAGCAGGCGATCGATCGTGGCGACGGCCGTGTTGGCGTCGGCCGGCGAGACGAGCACGTACACCGTCAGGCGCTGTGCCGGTTGGCCGCCGCTGCCGGTCAGCATCTTGATCCAGTCCGGCGGCAGCACGTTGGTGGTGCCGACGACGAACCGGCCCTTTCCACGGACCGTATGGATGCCCCACCCGACCCTCGGCGGGAACCCGGGCAGGGGCCGGTCCAGATCGCCTTCGAAGACCGGACCGGCCGCCATGGAGCGCCGCCCATCGGTGCGGACGACGACAAATGAGAAGTCGGTGCCGCGCGGTCTGGCCCCCGATTCGAGAACGGAGGTCACCGAGAAGGCGTCGCGCGTCGCCGTCTCTCGCGCTGCGGTCAGCCACTGGTTGCGGACGACGTCGCGGACCCACCAGCCGCCGGCGCCGAAAACGACGGCGGCCGCGAGCGCCGCGCTCAGCGCGGCTCGTGCCCGCACCGATCTGAGCCGCCTAACCATGGGTGGTCGCCAGCCGATAGCCGGCGCCGCGCACGGTCTGGATCGTCGCCGACCCGGACGGGAGCTTGCGGCGCAGGGTGCGGACGTAGACCTCGACGATGTTCACGTCGCCGTCGAACGCCTGGTCCCAGACTTCGTCGATGATGTCGATCTTCGCGACCACCTCGTCCGGCCGGCGCGCCAGGCACTCCAGCACCGCGAACTCCTTCGCGGTGAGCCGTATCTCTGTCGCGCCGTGACGACATCGGCGGGCGGCGAGGTCGAGCCGCAAGTCGCCGGCGGTCAGGACCGACGGGCGGGTCGCGCCGCCGCGGCGCAGCAGCGCGCGCAGCCGGGCGATGAGGACGACGTAGGAGAACGGCTTGCAGATGTAGTCATCAGCGCCGGTGTCGAGCGCCTCCGCCTCGTCATACTCGCCGTTCTTCGCGGTCAGCATGAGAATCGGCACCGTGCTGCCGCTCCGGCGCAGCCGCTCGCAGACGGCGAAGCCATTGAGCCCGGGCAGCATGATGTCCAGGACGACCGCGGTGTAGGGGTGGGTAAGGGCAAGGCTCAGCCCCTCCCGGCCGTCATGGGCGACGTCGACCGCATACCCCTCGGCCCGCAGGCCATGGGTCAGCGTGGTCGTAAGCCGTTCGTCGTCTTCCACCAGCAACAACCGCATCGGGACATTATGGCGGCATGGCGCCACACATTCCTGAAATCGGCTTCAGGTTGCTTCAGCGGGCATTCAGCTCTGGTCGGCCAGTCTGCCCGCCATGTCATCATCTCCGCGGCTACTCGCCTGCCTACTCTTCGCCGCCTATTCCGCGCTTTCGGTGAACCGTCATCGTCAGATGCGGAGCACCGGATATGATCTAGGAATCTTCGAGCAGGCGGTCCGCTCGTATGCCCATCTGCGCCCGCCGGTTGCCGATCTGAAAGGGCCCGGTTTCAATCTGCTGGGCGACCATTTTCATCCGGTTCTCATCCTCACTGCGCCGTTCTACCGGATATTCCCGAGCCCGGTCACATTGCTGGTCCTTCAGGCGGCGCTGCTCGCGCTGTCGGCGGTGCCGGTGACGCGCCTTGCGATCGACTTTTGCGGTCACCGCGCGGGTGTCTGCCTCGGCCTGGCGTACGGCCTGTCGTGGGGAATTCAGCAGGCCGTCGTGTTCGATTTTCACGAGATCGCCTTCGCGGTGCCGCTGCTCGCACGCAGCGTGGAACTGCTCGCCCGGCGCCGCTGGCGCGCCGCCGCCGGCTGGGCGCTGCCGCTCCTGCTGGTAAAGGAGGACCAGGCGTTCATCGTCGCGGCGATCGGCGTGTATATCTTCTGGCAGGGCCACCGCCGCCTCGGCGCACTCGTCGCCGCGGTCGCGGTGGCGGTCGGCGCGCTCGCCGTCCTCATTATCATCCCGGCGTTCAACTCGCACCATTCCTATCCGTACGGCAAGACCGCAGGATCCATTTCCTCTTTGCCAGTACCGGCGACAAAGGAAGAGACAATACTGGCATTGCTCGCGCCTACTCTGTTCCTCGCGCTGCGCTCTCCGCTAGTGCTACTCGCAACTCCATCTTTGCTCGCACGATTCTGGACATCCAATCCGATCTTCTGGGGTACCCGGTTCCATTACAACGCCGTGCTGATGCCAATAATTTTCATCGCCTTCGCCGACGGCCTGGCCCGGATGCGCGCAAGCGACCGCGTCGCCGTACTGCGGGGCGCCCGTGTCGCACCGATCCTGGCCCTCATCATCGCGATGTGCGTTCCACAACCACTTTGGAGTGTGCTCAACCCCGCCTCCTGGCGGGTACCGGAACGGGTCAGGACCGCTGAAGCACTGTTGAGGATCATCCCCGACGGAGCGGACGTGGCGACCGCCAACCGCATCGCACCACAGCTCACCGGCCGCTGCCGGGTGTTCCGCTTCCTCAGCGAGCCGAGCCCGTGGTTCCGCCCCGAATGGGTCGTAACCACCGGCGCGCCGTACGAGCGGTCGATGATCGCGGATCTGCCCTCACTGGGCTACAGCGTTGTGGCCCGGGCCACCGGCATCACTATCTACCGCCGGACCAGCGTCACTGCCACCCGTTGAAGAAGTCCTCTGGGAGGTCCGGCAACGCGCGCCGCAGCGCGGCAATGGGATCGGTGGTGAACAACGCGGTATTCGCCGGGTCGGCTTCGAGCCAGCGCATCACCGCATCGTTACGACCGATGAGCTGCTGCATCCCGATGCGGATCCGCTCGGCTCGCTGGGGATCGCGCTTTGCGATGTCTGCGAGCACCCCGTCATTGGTCACCCCGAGCGTTGTCCCGGCCGCTGCGGGCAGGAAGGTCATCGTTGTGGTGACACCCCCGAGTTGCGCGTCGGCGCGCCGCAACTGGACGAATCGCCGGCCTGGAGAGGCGGTCACGGGTGCGCCCCCCTTGGTCGGTGATGAACGGGTCGGATGCTTCATGTCCGGACCTCCGTGGGTAGCTGGTGATCGTGGGTCAGGCGAAGAGCGGGTCGCCGCCGAGCTGGAGCGACACGTTCAGGCCGGCGTAGTCCAGGCTGAAACCCGAGCTGGCGGTCCACACGATCGGGTCGACGGCGTTGGCCAGCAACAGGTCGATCGCCGGTGAGTCGTCGCCGTTGAGCTTCTCGATCAGTGCCGGTGTGATCTGTGAGGCCCCCAGGATGAGCCCGATCACCAGCCCACCGACGACGAGCGCCGCGCCGTCGGTCAGGACGGCGAGGATTCCCAGGGCGAGGGTTCCGACCAGCATGATGATGAATTGGGTGAGGATGGACCCTGGGCTCTGGTGGATGCTGTGGACGATGTCGGGCTGTTGCGTGGCGGTGAACGACAGCGTCTGTCCGTTGGACGACGTCCCGAGGGTGATCGTGTACCAGTTGGTGGCCTGACACGTCGCGGTGATGCCCTCGACGATATCCGTGGACGTGTAGCTGTTCAGGATGAGCGTGCTGCCCTCGGCGGTGACGGTCAGGTTCGTCAGACTCGGATAGTAGGGGGAGCCGTCCTGCACCACCGGCGCGAGCGGTATCGACGTGCCCTCGGTGAGATAGAGCTCGGTGGCGTCGGAGTTGAGCAGAAAATTTCCGTCGGTCAATCCTGGATAGGCCAGCATGATCGCCGGCCGCACGAGGTCGTTCAGCATCCGCGCCTGGGAGACGACGAAGCCGGCGACGCTGCCGGACGGAATGGCGGCCTGGCTCACCTGCTCGGGTAGTTGGTCGCCGGTACGCGTCCCCGTCATGCAGAGAACCCCCAGGACGCTGTCCTGCAAGGAGTCTCCGTCGAGATAGGCGTAGTCGGTGTAGTTGGGCGTCACGAAGCCCCACTGCCCCGTGTCGACGATCGGGTTGAGATCCACGACGGCGAACACGTGCGCGAAGTCGGCGAGGTGGGCCGTCCCCCAGTCCAGGAGCGCCTGCTGGACCAGGGCACCACTGACCGTCCCCGGTGGCGGAGTGAGCTGAACGTCGATGATCGACAAAGGCGGTACGGTCGGCGTCGATGCGGTGGGGTTGACGACCAGTGCCTGAGGATTGCCGGTGAAGGACCCCTCTGCCCCGGTATGCGGAATGTAGTGCAGCTCGACCTCGACCACGGCGTGACCGTCCGGGAAGGTGAGCTGTTTTCCCGTGCTGGTGTAGGTCAGCACCACCTGGCTGAGCGGCCAGATCATGCGGACCGCCTTGCCGTCACCGCCCTGGCACACCTGCCAGTCACCGAAGTTGCCCGTCACGCTGAAAGTCGGCTCGGTGATGGAGAAGTCGGGTGGTGATGATTTGTGGTCGATGATGGCCTGGTTCACGTCGGGCACGGGTATCGCGAACGCGGTGTCCCAGCCATAGGTGTAAACGGCGGCGTCGTCGGTCGCGCCGGCGGCGGGCGCTGTCATCACTGGTCGACCGTCAGGCCGATTTGGAGCGACCCCGCCAGCGACGCGCTCTGCAGCGTGTAGCCGGAGACGCTCGGCCAGGTATAGGGCACGATCGCCGCATTCGCGAAGTCGTCGAAACCGGGGACGTTCTGCCATTGCTTGGTCACCGCGTTCTCGATGATCGCGGAGATCGCCTGGTCACCACCCACCACAGCGCCGGAGAGGGCGGCCAACGTCGCCACGAACTTCCACATCGGAGTGCCGAACGCATTCTTGATGTTGGTCAGTTTTCCACTGCTCTGATCGGCGGCGTTACTACCCGCCTCCAGGGCGTCCTGCTCGGTCGCTTCAGGGTTTTCATTCAGGACCTGACTGAACGTCTTCATCTCGATCATGCCCTGGCCGGCGTCCTCGCTCAGCTCGGTGATCTCTGTGCCGGCCTGCAGGCCCTCGATGATCGGACCGGCGATGGCGACGAGGGAGAGCACGGCGGTCACCGCACCTTCGACGATCTCGCGGGTGATCGCCGACTGGGTCTTCGTCACGTTCACGACGAGACTCTTCTGAGTGACCGGATCGGCCCAGAAGACCTGATTGCCGTCCAACGTCTGCAGCTCGAGCGTGACCTGCTCGGTGTAGTCGGCGTGGACGTCGTAGCTGGAGCTGTAGGGATAGACCAGGTCGGTGAACTCGATCTCGATGTAGGAATGCACCAGGGTCATCGTGAAATTGCCCTTGGCGATGGTCACCACGGTCGCCAGGTACACGTCGATGTTGCTGCCGTCCAGGTTGAGGATGTACTCGTACGCCGAACCGTCCTGGGTGCTGAGCAACCATTGACTGCCCGCATCGGTCACCGAGACGGAATACCCCTGGACCATGACGCCGATCATTGTGAGATCGTTGACCAGATCGTCAGGCAGGATGCCCTGGTCGAGCTGTGCCGAGTAGCCGTTGTCGGGGACCGAGCCCTGCTGGTTGTTGTCCATCATGAACTTGCCCCACACGAGATCCGTGTTGTTTCTCACCGTGAGGCCGTCGTTGTCGATGTCGAAGCTGCTCGCCGGGGCGTTGTTGAAGATCGCCATGGCGCCCGGAAGCATCATGTTCTGCATGAACATCGGTCCGCTGATGAGAAAGCCGGCTTGCGCGGGGGCGGCAGGTATGGCGTAAGGAGAGACCTGATGGTTGTCGGACGGCGGGTTCCCGAGAGCCATCGTCAGCACCCCGAACACGCTCGAGTCCATGGTGCCTTGGTCGGTGACGGCATAACTCGTGGCCGTCGGCTTCATCCAGGCGTACTTGTCGTCGGCGGACACGAGGGGGGTGAGGTCGAGTGATGCGAAGACGTGGTTGAACTCGGCGATGTTCGCGTTGAACCAGGTGCTCAGCAGGTCAGGCAGGACGGCGGCGGCAATCCCGGTGGCCGGGTTGTTCACGATCGTGATGATGCTGACGGCGGGTTCGTCTTCAGAGGCAGCCGCTTGAAGAGCCTGGAGATCGTTCAGCCATGCCTTCTCGAACTGGTAGACGTTCAGGAATTCGTTGTTGTACTTGTCCGTGGAGTGGAAGATGTAGAAGCTCGGGGTGCCATCGGTGATGAGCCACTCCTCGCCCGCGGTCTGGACCCGCGCGACGGCGTCGGACGAGAGCGGCATGTTGTTGGCCGAGAACTCCTGCTGCAGCGTGCTGTCGATCGTGTTGTTGTCGAGGTCGGCCTTGATCGTGTCCACCTTGGCCTGGTCGCTGATGACGAAGGAGAACTGGTCAGGATCGGGCACCCATTCCATCCCGATCTCGATGACGATCTCACAGTTCTTGCCGTCGAACTGGATCGTTCCATCGCCTCCGGCGTTGTAGACACCGGACACCACGGGGCAGGCCATGCGGATGTTCTTACCGTCTCCACCAACGGTGAACTGCCAGGGACCGAGCACGGCGTTGATGTTGTAGGTGGGGTCGTCGCTGGCCTGCTGCACCAGGTTCTTCGCACCGGAATTCACATTGGGCCATGCCTCGGTTATGGCGGTGTTGGCGTTGGTGAAGTTGATGGCGAAGGCCGTGTCCCAGCCGTAGGTGTCGGCATCGTTACCGTTGCCGTTACCGGTAGCGGCGCGGGCCCCGACCGGCGATCTGGAATCTTTACTCATGATGCTCCCTCATCCTTGATTCTGCGAGTTCGGAACCTTGAGGTTGCCGGCGATGAAGACCGCTTCGCTCATACCCACGGTGGACGGGGTGAGAGTCTGGCCACCCTTGGTCCAGTCAATGACCTGGCCAAGGTTCATCACGGCACCGCCGGTGGCCTTCTGGATGTTGGCGTTGATGGTGGACATACCGACGTTCTGCGCCTGGTCGGCGAACTTTTCGACAAGGGCCTGGATGGCCGCATAAAGCTCGTCGTCGGTAAAGATTCCGGCAACGACGAGAAGAGCCCAGTCATACCAATGGATGGTGGTGTTCTGTTGCTCCACAGGGTTTGGATCGACGGCGAAGGTAATGTCCGTGCCGTCATAGCTCAGCGGATTGACCGTGGTCAGCGTCCAGTTGTAGCTGGCATCCGGCAGATCGGCGAGCCCGAACAGGAACGTCAGCGGGCCGCCACCTGATGAGCTCGTGGCCAGACCGTCTCCGGCGGCGCTCGGGGTGAGCGAGTAGGAGGTGACCGCGACCGTATCGACGTTGAAGTCCCCGCTGTTGGTGATCGATGACGACCCGTCCGTGGTGGTCTGCTGAAACGTCCCACCGGGGAACGTCGACTGGACTGCCGGCAGCACGACGTGCGCGAAGAACGTCGGCTGCGAGATCAGTACCACGCTGTTCGCCGAGGGTTGCAGGGCCGATGAGTCGAAGGCGGGTTGGGACGGAAAGGCATCGCCGTCGTTCAACATGCACAAGAAGCACAGCGCACCGTCGCTGCCATCGCCTTGAGAGACGAAGTACTGCCATTCGCCCGGACTGAGCCACGACGCCAGCTCCGGCGGCGTCGGGTTCACGTTGGCGAAGACGTAGGCGACGTTGTCCCGGTTCGCGAACAGCGCGTCGGCCATCAACCCCGACAGGATCCCCGTGCCCACCGTGTCCAGCCGGTTATCGGGATCGTTGATCTTTAGCGTTGCGACGTAGCCGGGGTTGTTCTGGTCGGCACTGGGATCAGGATTGAAGGTCAATTGCGTCTGGTCGCCACTTCCCTTTTCCACCTGCTGGTCGCCCGCTCCGACCCAGCCGAGTGTGATCTGCAGTTCGGGTGTCACACCACTGAGGTCGTAGCTGCCGGTGATCGCTCCGCCCGTCAGCGCGAGCGATCCCTGACTGATGGGAACGTTGAGGTTGATCAAGGAATTCTGCCCGCCCACCATCTGCCAGGGCGCGAGCCGAGCATTCAACGTGATCGTCGACCCACTATCCTTGTCCACCGCTGAATAGTCAATGGTCTGGTCGACGTTCTCGAGATTTCCGGCCAGGATCTCGTTGACCGTGTCGACGTTCAACGAGAAAACGTAGTCATAGCCGTAGGTTTTCATTAGCGAAAGCCTCCAATGTCTGCGACATCCATTGAAGATGGACCACAGCTAGCCGTCAAGACGCCAAAAGGTAAAGCATTTCCCTTGACAGCAAAGCTATTTAAGTCGCTTTTTCCTCCCGGCATTTGTCGGCAATTTCCGGCGCCAGGTGGCGTCGATCCGCGAGTGAAGGTCCTACCGCTCCGCCCTTCGACACCCGGATCCGTACAACCGCGCCGCCCGCGCTGAGATCCACCATCGGCCGCCGCTTCGGTTCTTCGCCGCCCTGTGTCGCTACGCTCTCTCGCGGCGAGCCGTAGCGCAGAGGTCGTCGCGCCTGACGCCACAGCAGGAGGACGCCGGTTCGAATCCGGCCGGTTCGCCGCTCTTCGTTCGTTACGCTCGCCCCTGCAGGGCCGTAGCGCAGAGGTCGTCGCGCCTGACTCCAGATCAGGAGGACACCGGTTCGAATCCGGTCGGTCCTGTCACTTACACCGGCCGATCCGGTCGGTCGGCATCGGCCACCGACGGGCCGGGTCGACGCACCGAAGAGCACATCCCTCCTGTTCAATCCCGAAGTGTCCGGGTTGTTCGCTACGCTCTCTCGCGGCAGGGCCGTAGCGCAGAGGTCGTCGCGCCTTACAGCGGGTTGGAGGACGCCGGTTCGAATCCGGCCGGCCTTGCCCCTTTTCGTAGAGCCGATCGGTGGGGGTGTCCGTGGTCGTCGATCCCGACCGGCCAGGGAGCCGACCGGGCGGATCCGGCACCGTCCCCGACCAGGCCGAGATCGACGCGTGCCTGCGCGTGATGGGCCAGGCCCGCGCGGCCCATCCGGACGACCCCGGCTGGGCGGCCGTGCACGAGGCCGCCACGCAGCTGTATCGCGCGGGCAAGAAGGCTCGGAAGGCGTCCCGGCATGCCGACCGCAGACGGCACGATCGCGAGGCGACCGCCGCCGCGACCCGTTACCAGGAACAGGACCCCGCGCCCGAGCCCGGCCCGCCGGGCGACCGGCCCGTGACGTCGACGCGATCGGAGCGGCGTCCCGTGTCGCCGAGCCACGGGCCCGCACCGACAATGCGCTCCCCGGAGCAAGACCCCGCCCTGCGGCCCGGTTCGCCGGGCGACCGGCCCGCGGGGGCCGGGCGGTCGCTGGTCAAGGCGCGGCGCTGCTACGTCTGCAAGACGCACTACCGGCTCGTGCACCCGGAGTACCACCTGCTCTGCCCGGCGTGCGCCGAGGAGAACCTGGCCCGCCGGCACGCCCGGTGCGACCTGCGCGGCCGCCGCGCGATCGTGACGGGCGGGCGGGTGAAGATCGGTTTCCAGCTCGCGCTGAAGCTGTTGCGCGACGGCGCTGAGGTCCTGGTGACCACCCGTTTCCCGCGCGACGCGGCGCGCCGGTTCGCGGCCGTCCCCGACGCTCCCGACTGGCTGGACCGGCTCCGCGTGCACGGGGTCGACCTGCTCGACCTGGCCGCCGTGGCGGGCCTGCTGGAGGCCGCGCACCGGGAGTTTCCGTCCCTGGACATCCTCGTCAACAACGCCGCCCAGACGATCCGCCGCCCCGGCGTGTACCACCGTGAGGTGCGCGTGGCCGAGAGCGAGCCCCTCACCGGCCTCGCCGCCCGGATCGACGTGACCGACGCGGCGGCCGTGACCGGCGAGCCCGCGCTCCCCGCGCCCGCGGCCGCGGCCGGGCGCCCGGACCGCTCCCCCGGCGGCATCGGAGCGGACGACGGCACGACGGCCGTCGCGGCGTGGGACGACACTCTCGAGGCGCTGTTCCCCGCCGGGCGTACGGACGAGACCGGGCAGCCACTCGACCTGCGCGACCGCAACAGCTGGAGCCTCCGGTTGCACGAGGTCGACCCGGCCGAGTGGCTGGAGGTCCAGATGGTCAACTCCTTCGCGCCGTTCCTGTTGACGTCCCGGCTGCGCGGCCTGCTGGAGGCGTCACCGTGGCCGGACCGGTACGTCGTGCAGGTCTCGGCGATGGAGGGCAGCTTCTCCCGGGGCCACAAGACCGTTCGCCACCCGCACACGAACATGGCCAAGGCCGCGCTGAACATGCTGACCCGTACCTCCGCGCCCGACTACGCGGCCTCGGGCATCTCCATGAACAGCGTGGACACCGGCTGGGTGACCGACGAGCGCCCCCATCCGGACAAGACCGTGCAGCGGGAGGCCGGGTTCCGCCCGCCGCTGGACGTCATCGACGGCGCCGCCCGGGTGTACGACCCGATCGTGCGGGGCGTGGGCGGGGAGCGCCTGTCCGGCCTGTTCCTGAAGGACTACCGACCGGTGGATTGGTGATGATGGAGCCGACGCCCGTACGCTGCCCCGCGATCGAGCATCCCGACGTCCCGCCGGCCGACCCGGCGGACCTGCGGCCGTTGCTCGTCCGCCTCGCCGACCCGGCCCCGGTGACGGCCGACGAGACGTTCCCGCTCGGCACCGTGCGCCCGGACGGCCGGATCGACCTGTGCAAACAGGGGCTGGGCCCGGCGGGCGCGGCCCTGCTGCTTCCCGTCGCCGTCGCCTCGCCGCACGCCGCGCACCTGCTGCTCGGCACCAACGCCATCGGGAGCGAGGGGGCCCGGACCGTCGCGGACGCGCTGGTCCCCGGGCACGGTCTGGAGACGCTCTACCTCGGCTGCAACCGCATCGACGCGACCGGTACCGAGGCGCTCGCCGGGCGGCTGGCCGACGACACCACCGTCCGTGCCGTGTGGCTGAAGCGCAACCCGGTACGCGATGACGGGGTGCGGGCACTCGCCGCGATGCTGCGCCGGAACACGACGATCCGCACCCTCGACCTGGTCAACACCGGGCTGACCGAGGACGGTCTTCGGGCGCTGCTGGCCGCGTTGACCGAGCGGACGGATCCGGTCGAGCGGCTGTTCCTCGGCGGCAACGGGCTGGGGCCCGAGTCGGCCGGCACCCTGGCGGCGCTGGTGCGCGACGCGGGCGTGCGCGAGCTGTACGTCCCGGCCAACCATCTCGGCGATGCCGGAGCCGCCACGCTCGCGGCGGCGGCCGACCCGGCCCGGCCGGTGCGTCTCGGCCTCGGCGGCAACGGCATCGGGCCGGACGGCGCGCGTGCGCTGGCCGGCGCCCTCGGCGGCATCGAGGCGCTGGACCTGGGGCGTCCGCCGTCCGAGCGCAGCCTCGGCGCGCCCGCCAACGTCACCGGGGACGCGGGAGCGGCGACGCTCGCCGCGGCGCTGCCCGGCAGTCCGCTGCGCCGGCTGGAGCTCCGCCGTACGGGGATCACCGGACGCGGGGCCAAGGCCGTGCTCGCCGCCGTCCCCGACGACACCCGCCTGGAGTACGTCGGGTTCGGGCCGGGGGTGCCCCGCCGGATGAAGCGGGCCCTCGCGCCCCGCCTGCGGCCCGCCGCCGGGCCCCACCCGGACGTGCACGCCATCGGGAGCCTTTACCGGTGAACGCCGCTCTTCCCGCCGGGTTCCCGGCTCGTACGCCGTCCCGGTCCCACCCGCCGCACGAGGCGTCGCGGCTGCGGCGGATCCGGCGGTACGCCGTGCCCCGGTGGATGATCGAACAGGCCACCGAACACCGGCTCGCCGGAGACTGGCGCGGCGCCTGCGCGGCCGCCAACGTCGACGTCACCTTCGACCTGGCCGACATCTCCGGAGAGCACGGCGACGCCGTCGCGGCCGAACTCGAGGACGACCTGCTCCACCTCGCCCCCGACCTGCTGCGCTGGCACCTGCCCCGCCTGGACCGCGGGCGTACGACGCTCGTCCCCGACCAGGTGATCGTGCTTGCCCGCCCGGGCGGGCGAGCCGACACCCCGGCGCTGTTCGTCGGGACGCCCCGCTGGATGGCGCACGGGCCGCAACGGCTGACCCTGCACTTCGGGAGGGCGCGGGCCGAGGCCGTCTTCCTGGAGACCGACGTGACGTACTGCGCGTTCTGGCGCAACGTCGTCCAGGACTGGAGCGCCGCCCGGCACCTGTGGGACGTACGGCACGCCGGCGAGCTGCGCGAACGCTGCGGTGGCGGGGACCGCGCGCCGTTCTTCGAGGCCGACGGCAGCCCGCGCACGGCGCTCCCCGGAACCGCGCCCGGCACCGCCGATCCGGCGGCGCACACCGAATGGGTCACCCTGCTGCACGAACGCGGCGAGATCGAGGCCGCCTTCGCCGCCGCCGGCATCGACCTGGACCCGTCGCCCGTCGACGTCGAGCCGTATTTCAGCGTGAAGGGCGTGGACCCGCTCGACGCCTTCGCGCGCATGCCCCTGGCCCTGACCCGGCTGGGGCCGGAGTTGCGGCGGCTCGCCGAGCCGACCGGCGATGACCGGTTCTGGATTCCGTACACGCAGTACGCCGCCGTCTTCTTCGACCTGGGCGGCCCCGGGGACGGGCCGCGCGCGTGGGTGGCCGCCTCCACGGGTGATGATCCAAAGGGCACCGCAGTCCTGCCGGAGGCCTGCTGGCGCCGCCTGCCCGACCTGGATCTGCTGCGGGACGGGCGGACTCCCCCGGAGCACCTGCACCCGCTCGTACGGGACGCGCTGTTCCCCGCCCGGACGGCCGCCGACGGCCCGATCGGACCACCCGGCCCCGAGCTCCCCGTCCCGGTCCGCGTCCGATGCCGGGGCGAATGGCACGAGGTGTCGGCCCGCGATGGTGTCCTCCACATCCCGCACGACGAGGAGGAGCAGCGGCGGGAGAGCGCGCTGCGGGCGTTCGGCGGCGCGGTCGCGGGCTGCTTCGCCGTACGGGAGACGTGGACGTCGGGGATCGGACGGCTGCCGAAGGGCCTGCGTGCCCAGCGCGACGAACTGTTCGCGCGGATTCACCACGGTGACCTTCCCGGTGTGCTCGCGCTGCTGGACGCCGGTGTCGACCCCCGCGTGCGCGACGGCCAGGGGCGCACACTGCTCCACCTCCTGCACCTGCTGGACTCCGGAATCGATCCCCGCGTCCGCGGCCCCCGCCGACGAGAGGTCCTCCACACCCTGCGCCTCCTCGACCACGACGGGCTGCCGGCTCGTGTCCTGCGAGCGGGCGTCGACATCGACGCGAGGGATGTGGAGGGGCGCACGCCTCTGTTCGCGGCGATCTGCGGGGACGGCTCGGTGGCACTGGTCCGGGCGCTGCTGGCCGCCGGGGCGCGGATCGATCTGAAGGGCGAGATCCACGGTGAGGAGCTGTCGCTCCACCGGCTGGTCGAGATGCAGTACCGGGACGATCTCGACTTCCTCATGGAACGGATCGAACGCGAGCATCCCGAGCTCACCGAGGAAGAATGAACGCCATCGGTACACCGCTGCCCCGGCCCGCGTCCGGCGCGCGCCGGGCGTGGTCGAAGTCCTACACCCCGGAGACGGCGGGGCACCTGCGGCGGATCCGGCGGTACGCCGTGCCCCGGTGGATGATCGAACAGGCCACCGAACACCGGCTCGCCGGAGACTGGCGCGGCGCCTGCGCGGCCGCCGACGTCGATGTCCCCTTCGACCTGGCCGACGTCGCCCACGATCACGGCGACGCCGTCGCGGCCGAGCTCGAGGACGACCTGCTCCACCTCGCCCCCGACCTGCTGCGCTGGCACCTGCCCCGGGGGCCGGCCGAGCGGACGACGATCCGCCCCGGCCTGCGGGTCGTGCTGCGTGGCTACGGGCGCCGGGCCGGGGCCCATCCGTACCTCCACGTCGTGACGCCCGGTACGGTCGACGGGCCGCAGCGCCTCGTGCTGCGGTTCGGCCGGGTCAAGGAGCGCGACGGGCAGCACGCCGCGCAGCACGTGCAGGACTGGACCTTCGCCCGGCATCTGTGGGACGCGCGGCGCGCCGGTGAACTACTCGAACGCTGCGGCGGCGGGGACCGCGCGCCGTTCTTCGCGGCCGACGGCACCCCGCGCGCGCTGCCCGCCGCCCCTCCCGGTCCCGTAGACCCGGTGGCGCTCACCGAGTGGGCCGCCCTGCTGCACGAGCGCGGCGAGGTCGAGGCGGCCTTCGCCGCGGCCGGGATCGAACTGGACGCGACCCCGCCCAGGATGAACCGTTCCTCCCACCGGATGGAGCCACTGGCCGTCCTGGAGAGGCTGCCGCTGGCCCTGACTCGTCTCGGTCCTGAGGTCCGGCGTCTCCAGGGCGAAGGCCTCGGGAGCCGTTACCAGGTCCCGCCCCCGTACCCCTGGGGCAGTGCGGTGCTGCTGGAGCTCGACCGCGGCGGCCTGCGGGCCCGGCTCGTGGACGCGGGCCACACCGGCGACATTCCCGCGCTGGCCGAGGCGTGCTGGCGGCGGCTGCCGGACCTCGACCTGCTGCGGCGCGGCGACGTCGGCCCTGATCACCTGCATCCGCTGGTCCGCGCCGCGCTGTTCCCACGGCGGGCGACCACCGGCGGCCCGATCGGGCCGCCGGGTCCCGACGTCCCCCCCGCCCCGGTACGGGTCCGGTGCCGCGGCGAATGGCACGTCGTCGCGTTCCGGGACGGTGCGCTGCGGGTGCCGCACGACGAGGACGAGCAACGGCGCGAACGCGCCCTGGGAGCGCTCGGCGGCGCCGTCACCGGCTGCTTCACCGTCCTGCCGGTCGTACGGTCCGGCACCGGCCGGTTGCCGAAGGCGCTGCGCGCGCAACGGCGTGAGGTGTTCGCCCGCGCCGATCACGGTGACGCGCCGGGAGTGCTGCGGTTCCTGGACGCCGGGATGGACCCGCACATCCGCAGCGGCGGGCGGCGCACGCTCCTGCACACGCTCCACCTGCTCGACCACGAAGAGCTGCTGCCACGGCTCCTGGCGGCCGGCCTCGACGTCGACGCCCGGGACCACTACGGCTCCACTCCGCTGCTCACCGCGGTCGGCCACGGCGGATCGGCCCGGCTCGTCCGGGCGCTGCTCGCCGCCGGCGCGCGGATCGAGGCCGTGAACCAGGACGAGAGCACCCCGCTGCTCGTCGCCGTGGGCCGCTCCGCCCCGGTCGAGGTCGTCCGGGCACTGCTGGACGCCGGCGCGCGGACCGACGTCACCGACCGCTGGGGCTCCTCCGTACGCGACCACATCCACCGGTGCAAACGCGGTGACCTGGCCTTCCTCAAGAAGGAGCTGGACCGCGACCACCCCGGCCTCGGCCACGGACGGTGGCCCTGGCCCCATCGGCAGGAAGAGGAAGAGTGAGTACACCCGACGGCGTCCCCGCCGACGACCCGCTGGCCGCCGCCGACGACCTGGTGCGCCGGCTCGACGCACGGCGGACGGAGCCGACCGCCGACCCGCAGCTGGAGGCCCTGGCCCTCGCGGTGTCCGCGAACCTGCCGGTGCTGCTCTGGGGCGAGCCCGGCATCGGCAAGTCGGCAGGCCTGCGGCAGCTTGCCGCCGGGCTCGGCGTCCCGCTGGAGACGGTCATCGCCAGCGTGCACGAGCCGTCCGACTTCGCCGGTCTGCCGATCGTCGGCGACGACCCGGCCACCACCGGGGTGCCGATGGCCCCGCCGGACTGGGCGGTCCGGCTCGCCACGGCAGGACGCGGCCTGGTGTTCTTCGACGAGCTGTCCTCCGCTCCCCCGGCCGTGCAGGCGGCGCTCCTGCGGGTCGTCCTCGAACGCCGCGTCGGCAGCCTGACCCTCCCCGAGCCGGTCCGCGTGGTCGCCGCCGCCAACCCGCCGTCGAGCGCCGCGGACGGCTGGCACCTCAGCCCTCCGCTGGCCAACCGGTTCGTCCACCTGCAGTGGACGCACGACCCACGGACGGTCGCGCGGGGAATGGCGGGGACCTGGCCCGCGGTGCCCCTTCCGCGCGTCGACCCGGCCCGGGTGCCGAGCGCGGTGGCCCGCGCCCGCGGGGTGATCTCCGGCTTCCTCACGGCACGGCCCGGCCTGGCCCACCACCTGCCCGGCGACGCGGAGAGCCGTGGCCGCGCCTGGCCGTCACCGCGCACCTGGGAGATGGCGCTGCGGCTGCTCGCGACCGGATACGCGACCGGCGCTGGCCAGAAGGCGGTCGCCGCCGCCGTGGTCGGCGCGGTCGGGGACGGCGCCGGGCTGGAGCTGCTGTCCTATCTCGAAGAGCTGGACCTACCGGATCCGAACCGCGTCCTGGCCGACCCGGACGCCTTCGCGCTGCCCGAGCGGGGCGACCGGCAGCTCGCGTTCCTGACCGCGGTCGTCTCGGCGGTGCAGTCCGACCTCACCCGCCGGCGCTGGGAGGCCGGTTGGACGGTGCTGGCCAAGGCGGTCGACGCGGGCGTGCCCGACGTCGCGGCCCGGGCGGCGGCCGACCTGGCCGTGCTCCGCGACACCGAATGGCCGGTGCCCAGCGGCATCGACGCCTTTGTCGACCTGCTCCAGTTGTCCGGCGCGCTGCCCGGCGAGGCCTGACACATGGCCGGGCTCGACCGGGTCAAGCTGCTCGCGGCGCGGTACCGTGCCGCGACCGACCGGCCGTACCTCGCCTCAGCGCTGTACTCGCTGACGGTCGTGCCCAGCGAGGGCGTGCCGACCATGGGCGTCGACCGGCACTGGCGGTGCTACGTGTCACCGGCCTTCGTGGACGCGACGCCCGTTCCGGAGCTCGCGGGCGTGTGGATCCACGAGGTCGCGCACCTGCTGCGCGACCACCACGGCCGCGCGGACCGGTTGCCCGCCGCGGACCAGCGCGACCGGCTGCGCCTCAACGTCGCCCAGGACTGCGAGATCAACGACGACCTCATCGCCGACGGGCTGGCGCTGCCGGCCGGTCGGGTGGAGCCCCGCGGCTTCGGGCTGGACGCCGGACGGCTGTTCGAGGAGTACCTGCCCCACCTGCCTCCCTCGGCCACCTGTTCCGACTGCGGCTCCGGCGCCCACGGCTCGCCGGCCGGATGGGAGCTCCCCGGAACCGATGGGCCGGGCGGGGTCGGCCCGGTCGAGGCGGAGGCGCTGCGCCGGCACACCGCCGAGGCGATGCGCGCCCACCAGCGCAACCGCGGCGACCTCCCCTCTGGCTGGCGGCGGTGGGCCGAGCAGATCCTCGAGCCCACGGTCGACTGGCGGCGGATGCTGGCGGGCGCCGTACGGGAGGCGGTGGCGTGGGCGGCCGGGGCGGTCGACTACACGTACCGCCGCCCGTCGCGCCGCACCGCCGCCCTGCGCGCCGCCGCGTCGCGCGACGTCGTCCTGCCCAGCCTGCGCCGACCCGTCCCCGTGGTGGCGATCGTCGTCGACACGTCCGGGTCGATGGGCGAGGACGACCTGGCGGCGGCCCTCGGCGAGGTCACCGGTGTGCTGCGCGAGGTCGGCGTCGGCGGCAACCGGGTCACCGTGCTGGCCTGCGACGCCGACGTCCACGCCGCCTCCCGGGTGACGTCCGCACAGCAGGTCACGCTCGCCGGTGGCGGCGGCACCGACATGCGGGTCGGCATCCGGGCCGCCCTCGCCCTGCCCGAACGGCCCGGCGTCGTGATCGTGCTCACCGACGGATTCACCCCGTGGCCCGAGGAACCCGCGTCGGCCCGCCTCATCGCCGCCCTCATCGGCGCGGACGCCCCGGCCCCGCCGTCCTGGGTCGAGACCGTCCGCGTCGCAGACCGGCGTTAGCCTGGTCGGGCCAGGTGATCGACAGGAGAGGCGGGTCGCGATGACCACACGACGCGAGCGCCTGCGAGCCGAGCTCGACCGGGAGATCCGGGCGTCCGCGCATCGGCTGCTCCGGGCCGACGGACCGGCGGCGATGACCCTGGCCGCGATCGCCCGCGAGGTCGGGATCACCGCGCCCGCGATCTACCGGTACTACGAGAGTCACGACGACCTCGTACGCGCGGTCGCCTCCGACCTGGTGGAGGACCTGGTGGCGACGCTCACGGCGGCCGCCGACCCGTCCTACGATCTGCTCACGCGGCTCACCGGCGCCACCAACGCGATCCGCACGTGGGCCCTGGAGCACCCCGCGGAGTTCGCGTTCCTGTTCGGGTCGCCCAACGGGACCTCGGGCCGGGCGCAGGGCGAGATCTCGGCCGGCTGGGTGGTGCGGCTCGCCCACCTCTTCGGCGGCCTGTTCGAGGAGCTCTGGCGGCAGCGGCCGTTCGCCGTCATTCCGGACGCGGAGCTCGCCCCCGCCCTGCGCGACGAACTCGCCGCCTACCGGAGGACGACCGGGCTCGACCTCCCGCTCGGAGCCATCTGGATCCTTCTGACGTGCTGGCATCGGATCTACGCCGCGGTCTGTCTGGAGATCTTCGGCCATCTCGGGGTCGGCATCGACGATCACGGTCCGCTGTTCGACCAGATGCTCGTCGAGCTGGTCGCCTCGCTCGGTCTCGTCTACGAACCGCCGGCGCGCTGACGCCCACCGGCGCCTACCCGGCGGCGGCCTGGAAGACCAGGGAATGGTCCTGCTCGACGATGGCGCCATAGGGGCCGACGAGTGACGGTGCCGCGCCCGGCGAGGTCTCGCGATCGCGACCGGTGCGGGCGTCGAGGACGACGGGGCCGTTGGCGGTGGTCCCGTAGAGGGCGCCATGCCACACGGCGGTGACCGTGGGCTGTGTCCTCCCGCCCTTCGGCAGCTCCCACAGCGGCCGCACCGTGGCCGCGTCGAAGGCCAGGACCTGGTGGGTCGAATGGCAGACGGTCACCGACCTACCGTCGTGGACGCAGTCGTAGCGGACGCTCTGGTCCGGGAACCGGAAACGCCGCCTGCCCGTGGAGATGTCCAGGAGGCCGTCGGCTCCGTCCCCGGCGAACAGCGCCACCAGCGTCGGTCCGGCGGGGCCGGCCTCGTAGGTGTGGGTCAAGACCGGGGCCGTACTCCAGCGGACCGCGTTCGTCATCGCGTCGATGCCCTGCAGCCGGTACTTGCCGCCGCCGAAGATGCCGGCGAGGCGCACCGTGCCGATGACGACGACCCGACCGCCGGACGCGGCGACCGGGATCACCCCGCGCCGGGCCCAGCGGATCCGGCGTGCGGCCGGGTCCACGACCACGACGGCGTCCACCCCCGACCCGCTCAGCCCGATGACGATCGCCTGATCGTCGGCGCCGACGATCTGGTGGTAGGTGAAGTCCTCCCCCGCCAGGTGCGGCGGCAGCGGCAGTGCGTCGTCACTGACCGTACGCCCGGTTGCCGGGTCGACGACGAGGACCTCGAGCACCGGCGTCGCGGCCGTGGTGCCATGGCCCGGCAGCTTCCCGGGGAAGAGTCCGACGACCCGCTCCCGGCCGCCCGAGGACACGATGGCCGGTCTGATGTCCCGGCCGTCAACGGTCGCGCCCGCCCCCGGCCGGGCGCTCCACGAGGGATCGCCGGTGGTCACGTCGACCGCCCGGAGTCCCTCGGCATCCTGGAAGTACGCCAGGCGTCCGGCCACCGCCACGTCGCCCGCGTCGTCCGGTCCGGTCGCCGTGGACAGCAGCGGACGGCCGTTCGGCGCGAACCTCACGGGCGGGTCGAAGTGGGGGGCGTCCTTCGCGGCGGGAATCTTCGACCTGACCGCCCCGGCCCGTGGCCCGTCCTCTCGTCCGCATGCGCTCATGGTGAGGGCCAGTGCCCCTCCGGCGAGCGCCGCCGTGACCCGGGCGAAGACTCCCGGCACTGAAACGTTCCCGCGCGACCTGCGCTTCATCCCACCTGCCTCGATGTTCCGTGAATAGGCGTAGTCATGTTAATGACAATAACGGAGTAATGCATAGTAATCACCCGCGACGGCAGGGAGTTGTGGCATGTCCGGATGTCCGTGAAACCATGACCCGTACCTGAGATCCGGGCCACCGCGGAGAAAGGATGAGCGTGAACCTTCGGGAGATCCGGTCCCTCATCCGGCTCGAGCCGGTCGAGCGCGACCCGGTACGACGGCGGCTCGCCCACTGCCACGACATCGACGACCCCTGCCTGGACAAAAGCGCATTCAGATACGGCCCTAATGCCATGGCGTCCGCCACTTGGGCAGCAAAGGAGCGACCCCGCGCGCTCCGTATGCGTTACTCAACCACCAGGTCGCGCTATCGATGGGAGTGGTGTCTTGGTGGCATCATTGCCTGGGTCAGCGTTTCCCCCCACTCAGGGAGATTTTCTATGGGCTATGAGGACGTCGAGGCGGAACTTCTCAGGCATCCGGCTGTGCGGGAGTGCGTGGTCACCAGAATCGAGACCGGGCCACAGAAGAAGACGCTCGTCGCTTACGTCGTCGCCACAGGTCAGACCGATGTCGCGGAGATTCGGACGTTCCTGTCGGCCCCCCGTCTGCGATCCGAGCGGATCCCGCGCGCCGTGATATCGGTGGAATCCCTGCCCCGTACCGGTTCCGGTGAGGTGGACCGCGAAGCGCTTCCGCTTCCGGTGCTTCCGGGGCAGGCGGCGGGTGGTAAAGGGGCGCTGTCTGATCTGGGCGATGGGCCGCGCACGGTGGTCATGCTGGTGCTCGCGGGGCTCGTCGCTTTGGTGGCGTTCCTGATCACCGACAGTCTTTGGCCGGGTTCCACTGATCTGTCGGCGGTGCCGAACGAGTGGAAGGCACTCTTCACAGGGCTCTATGTGGCCGAATGCCTGGCGTTCGGCTTGGGGATCGGCTTCCTGCTCTTCGGCCGCGGGCGGTTGGCCCGTCTGGGACGCCCTGTAGGGCTGACCACGCTCGCCCATCTGTCGATCGTCTGGCTGCTGGTCGCCTGGTGGCCGCAGGACAACCTCTACCGGCTCACTGCCAAGACCGACTGGAGCGGTCAGGCCGCCCTCGTCTACGGGTTCAACGTCACCTTGATGATCGCCGCAGCCGTCCTCGTCGTCTTCGCGGTCCGCGAGCGCCGGGCGGGCTGACTTCCAGATCCCCGAACATCTCGCCCAGTGCCGCGTTCGCGGCGCGGACGGACGTTTCCGCCTCCTCAAGGGTCCGCGACGTACGGGCGGCGATCGCCACGCCCAGGTAGGGGACGGGATCGAATGCGGCTGTCGGGATCGTGACCAGCAGTGTGGCGCCTAGTGCCCGGCAGCTCCGCACGGTACGGGTGACGTGTGCGCGCAACGCGCTGGCGGGCAGCCGTGCCCCCAGCGGTAGCCGGTCGAGCGTGCGGACGACGTGACCTCCCCCTCGGAGACGATCCAGGGCGGCCTGAATGTGGAACGCGACGGCGGGGCCGGTGAGCCGCAGATTGATCTCGGTAGGGGCGAGGCGGGCGGATCGGTCGGTGACGAAATCAACGTCGTACCAGCCCCGATAACCGTTCTCGGCCAGGGCCCGGCCCACCGCTGCCCCGAACGCCATGGCCGTTTCAGTGAGCGGGTCGGGCAGGACACCGGGGCCGACGGTGACTCCCCGGTAGCTGGTCCCGTCGACGTCCATCAGCCCGACGCCGACCGGGTGGACCTCGCCGCCGGCGTCGATGACGGCGTCGAAGGTGGGGTTACGGTACGGGCCGGATCCCTCCACGTACTCCTCCAGCAGCACGCCGTCGCGCGCCCACCGCCGTGCCAATGAGCGGAATCCTTCGGTCTCGGGCGACACGATCAGCGTGCCGGACCCGCCGACGCCGTACTCGCTCTTCAACACCACTCGGGCCCCGCCGGCCAGTTCCCGTGCGAGTGCGCGCGGCGAACCTACCGGCCGTTGTGCGGGGACGAGGATTCCCGGGTGATCGGGAGCCAGCGTTTGGAACAACGCGTGCGCACGCCTCTTGGACTCGTACCGGCCGATGGCTTCCACGACACCGCCGGGTGACGGGGCGATCGGCTCGAACGCCGGCGTACGGCCCCACGGCAGGACCCGTGAGGTGAGGCGTTGCATCAGGTCCGGCCGGGCCCGGATCGCCTTGGAAACCCGGCCGTCACCGGCGATCCCACTGTGTACCTCCACCTCGCCCCAGCCGAGTACGGCGGCGACGTCCCGTACCCACCAATCCTCGACCCGCTCGGGGAGAACGATCACCGTCGGGCGTGGACCGCAGAAGGCAGCCAGGCAGGAGTAGTGGTCGGGACCCTGGACACCGCCGGTGAACTGGCCGTTGAACTCGGCGACATTGCCGACCTGGACCGTGGGACCTCCCTCGCTCCAAGCGACAGACCAGGACGCCTCCGGCGCGACCGGCCATGCAACGAGCACGGGCAGGACACGGTCCTGCCCGGTGAAGTCCTGTCGTTCCGCCCCCATCGCCAGGTAGAACGCCTCCGCGTTGGGGTCGGATTCGATCGTCACCCGGGTGAACCCGAGCCGTCCCGCCTCCCGCAGCCCGTGCTCGTACAGCGCGCGTCCCACGCCACCGCCGATCGCGTGCGGCTCCACGAACAGCAGGCCCAGCTCACCCTCCGGTGGATCACCCTCCAGCGTGGCCACACCCACGACCAGTCCATCCCGTTCGGCCACCACCGCGCGCCGTTCGACGACTTCACCACGCCGAAGCCGAAGATCCTCCCGGCAAGCGGCCAGAAACGCCTCGTCATAGCCCCAGTACGCCTTGGAACGCATTACCAGCCCGCTGAGCGCCTCCGCCTCATCCGGGCGCGCTGCCCTGAGCTTCACCGCTCCGGTCGAGCCACTCATGCCGGGATGCTCTCACGGGGTGACTCATCAGGCGGTGGCCTCCATCGCGACTCCGTGGTGTGGCGTCGGATATCCGCCAGCCCTGGCGGCGGGAGGCGAGCACGCTAAGAGGCATGGCCGTGTTTCTATGCGCCCGACCCGACGTCCTAACCGGACGTCCGCTCATGCCGCTGAGCGCCATGGTGACCAGGTCGCCGGTTCGTCTTGCGTCATCATCGGGTTCGGCCCGATCGTTAGAGCAGCGGTGGGTGATTGCCGTCCGGCGGGCGGCTGCGTCCCGAGCTATGGCCCGGGACCGGCGTGCAAGCCAAGTAGCTGCCGCCCCCGGTAGGCGACCATCGACAACGACAACTAGAGGAACCCAGCCCGTGATCGTCCAACACCTTCATGTTGAGGTGGCCGAGCCGATCGACCGTACACGATGGCCGTACACCATCCCTGCCGTGGCGGCGATCCACGATCATGGGCTGGGGCTCCATCAGCCCGTGACGTTCCTCATTGGTGAGAACGGATCCGGCAAGTCGGGCCCTCCCCGGCCCTCCCCCCGAGGTGTGGACACCCTGAGCGCCCCGGATCATGAAGGTCTGGGGGTGAGAGGGGTCCTGCGTGGTGATGAAGGTCTACTCCGAGGAGTTCAAGGCCGACGCGGTGGCGTTGTATCTGTCGGATCCGGCGCAGACGTACGCGTCGGTGGCCAAGGACCTGGGCGTCAACCGCGAGACGCTGCGGTTGTGGGTGCGTCAGGCCCGGGCTGGCCAAGCCGGTGAGACGCTGGCCCGGCGGCGGGAGGCCGGCGCTGCCCCGGTAGCCTCCGACGCCGTGCTGGACTGGGAAATGTGGGGCCGAGCCCCGTACGGCTACGACGCCGCCACCCTCTATTGCCACACCCTCCTGCAAGCCGACGTCGCCCAGACGGTGCACGACACGTTCGCTGACATGCTCGACACCCCAGAGGGGACACGGACCCAGCTGTTCGTGATCACTCGCATGCTCTTTCGTGCCGATCGTGGCGACTACGACGACCTGGTGATCCCACTGCACCGCCACGCTCGTTCGCTCCTCGCCGCGTCCTGACCCTGAGGTGCGTCACGCTGATCGTGTTCGACGCCGTCCGAAGCGACCTCATCCCGGCGAGGGATGCGGCTATCGGTACGGCGAGGGAGGTGATCGTGGTGGCGGCAGGTGCATACTCTCGGCCGGGTTCCCTCTGAACACAGGAGTCGGCCGTGCGAGCGAGCACTCTCCGGGTTTCGCGGCTCGACGCCGCCATCGCCGCCGTCGTCACCGCCGCGACGGTGACGACGGCGTTCGTCCCGTACCGGCAGCCGTGGTGGTTCCTGGCGCTGACGTTGGTGGCCTCGGTGCCGGTGGCGTGGCGGCGGGCGATCTTCACGGTGGGCGGGCTCGTGGGCGGCGCGACGACGGTCCTGGCGGTCACCGCCGGCTCACTGGCGCACACGCCGCTGCTGTTCCTGCCGTACGGGGTGCTGGTCTGCACCTTTACGTTCGCGGCGCGGACCATGTCGCCGGTGCGGCGGGCCGTCGGCATCGTGGCCCTGGTCGTGGGCGTGGTGGTGTCCCTGGTGGTACCGGAGGAGGATCTGGAGACCTACCGTTACCTGGTCACAGCCATCGTCGCGGCGTACGCCGTCGGGGTGGGCGCGCGGGCGCGGCGGGCCGCGCGTGCCGCCGAACGAGAGCGCGAGCGGCGCCTACGCGAGGAGCGCGCCGCCGCCGTGGACCGCGAACGAACCCGCATCGCCCGTGACATGCACGACATCGTCACGCACTCGGTCGGCATCATGATCGTGCAGGCGGAGGCCGGCCCGCTGGTCGTACGCGAGGACCCGGAGAAGGCCGAAGCGATCTTCGAGGCGATCGGGGCCGCCGGGCGCGACGCCGTCGGACAGCTCCGCCTGATCCTCGGTGCCCTGCGCGGCGGCCAGGACGACGAGGGCACGGCGCACGGGCCGGTGCCCGGAATCGAGGCCGTGCCCGGACTCCTGGACAACGCCCGCCGCGCGGGCCTCGACGCGGCCCTCCATGTCGACGGCGAGCCACGGATGGTCGCGGCCGACGTGGACGTCGCCGTGTACCGGATCGTCCAGGAGGCGCTGACCAACACGATCCGGCACGCGGCCGCGCGCACCGTGGGCGTACGGCTCCGCTGGTCCGCCGACACCTTGGAGATCGAGGTGTCGGACGACGGGCGGGGCGCTCCCGATCTGCGCGAGGGGCACGGCGTGATCGGCATGCGGGAACGCGTCACGGCCTGCGGCGGCACGCTGAGGGTGCGACCCGGGCACCCCGGCTTCACCGTCGCCGCCACTCTTCCGATCGGATAGGCCCATGCTGCGTGTACTCGTCGCCGACGACCAGGACCTGTTCCGCGGCGGCTTCGCCATGATCCTGGGCGCCCAGGACGACATCACCGTCGTGGGCGAGGCCGCCGACGGCGCCGAGGCGATCGCCAAGACGGTCGAGCTGGAACCGGACCTGGTCCTCATGGACATCCGCATGCCCGGCGTGGACGGTGTCGAGGCGACCGCCGAGATCTGCCGGCGCACGGCCGCGAAGGTACTCGTCCTGACGATGTACGACGTCGACGAGTACGTCTATGACGCCCTGCGCGCCGGGGCCGCCGGATTCCTGCTCAAGGACGTGCGGCGGGACGATCTCGTCCGCGCGGTCCGCCTCGTCGCCGAGGGCGAGTCGCTGCTGGCGCCGAGCGTCACCCGGCGGCTCATCGCCGACGTCGTCGGCCGCGGACAGGTACGGCCCAGCACGCGGCGACGGCTCGACGAGCTGACCGGCCGGGAGATCGACACGCTGCGGCTGCTCGCCCAGGGCCGCTCCAACTCCGAGATCGCCACCGAGCTGGTGGTCAGCGAGCACACGGTCAAGACGCACGTGAGCAACCTGCTGACCAAGCTCGGCCTGCGCGACCGGGCCCAGGCCGTCGTCTTCGCCTACGAGTCCGGTCTGGTGGTCCCCGGCCGGTGACCGGGAACTCGCCCGGAGGGACCAGACGGGGTTCACTCGCTCCGGCGATCCGCCTGGGCGCCCCGGCCGCCGAGGCTCTGAGCAGTCGAAGAAGGAGCCTGCTCATGCCTTTCAAAGTCCCCGCGGCGCTCGCGTTCGCCGGCGCCGCGCTGTTGATCACTTCCTGCACGGCCGCCGCGACGCCCGCCGCGAACGGCCGTACCGGATGCGGCGCGACGACGTCGCTCGGCGCGATCGCCGGCACCGCCCAGAACGGCCTGTGCGTCTTCCGGGGGATCCGGTACGCCGCGCCGCCGACGGGGCGGCTACGGTTCCGTCCGCCGCAGCCGGTGACGCGCTGGCGCGGAACGCTCAAGGCGACGGACGACAAGGCCGTCTGCCCGCAGGACCGCGACACGCTGTCGGAGGACTACCCCGACGGGCGCACGCTGTTCACCGACGAGGACTGCCTGCGCCTCAACGTGTGGACGCCCGCACCCGACCGCCGCAGGCGCCCGGTGATCGTGTTCGTCCACGGCGGCGCCGGGCGGTACGGCACGGCCAACGAGGCGCGCTACGACGGGGCGACGCTCGCCGCCCGGGGAGACGCGGTGGTGGTCTCCCTCAACTACCGGCTCGGCGTGCTCGGCTGGTCGGAACTGGGCGGCCTCGACCCGTCCTACAAGGGATCGGGCAACAACGGCCTGCGCGACCAGATGACCGCGCTGCGCTGGGTCCGGGATCACATCGCGGACTTCGGCGGCGACCCGGCCGACGTCACGGCGGTCGGGGAGTCCGAGGGCGCGTTCTCGCTCAGCGCCATGCTGGCCACCGACCACCCGGAGCGGCTGTTCCGGCGGGTGATCCTGGAGAGCGGCAGCGGTGCCCTCGTGCACTCCGCCGCGTACGAGCGCAAGGTCGCCTCGGACCTCCCGGTGAAGAGCGTCGACGCGCTGCGCCGCATGTCGACCCGGCAGCTCCTGGAACTCCAGAACACGGTCATCGACAAGAGCGCACCCGGCATCCTCGGCGGCACCTACTTCGGCCCGTACATCGACGGAAACCTGGTCCGTGGCCCGGTGATCGAACGCGTCGCCCGGGGCAACGCCAGGGGGGTCGACCTGCTGACCGGCACGAACCTGGACGAGATGAACTTCTTCGGCCAGCTCGGTCCCGAGGCGATGGCGGCGATCGCGCGGCAGTACGACGCGGTGTTCTTCCCCCGTGAGCTCGCCGCGCGCCGGAAACGCATGGTCGCGGCCTACCGGAAGGGACGGTCGGCCACCGACGCCGCGATGGCCATGTTCACCGACCAGGGCATGCGCGTCCCCGCCGCCCGGCTCGCGCAGGCGCAGAGCCGGTGGCGGCCGACCTACCTGTACGAGTTCGGCTGGCGCCCGACCACGGAGTACGGGGCCGTGCACACGATCGAGCTGCCGTTCGTCTTCGGGACGTTGCGCTTCACAGGCGTCCTGGGCGGCGAGAAGGCGTTCCAGGCCGACCGGACCCGCCTCACCGCCCTGTCGGACCAGATGATCGACGCCTGGACGTCCTTCGCCCGCACCGGCGACCCGAACGCACGGCGCACGGTCCGGCGCCCCGCCTGGCCCGCGTACCGCGCTTCGGCGCGCGCGACGATGATGTGGAACGTCGGCGCGAAGGTCGAGAACGACCCGCGCGGCCGCGAACGTGCCCTCTGGGACGGCTACCCGTTCACCGCCCTCGACCTGGCGTGACCCCCGGCACGACCTGACGCTGAGCACGGCCCGGGCACCGCCCGGGCCGTGTCCTCCGTCGCTTCTGCGGGCGGGAGACGCCGAGCGAGGCCCTGGCACCCGCCCGCGTCCTTCCCGGCGGCGGACGGATCCGGTCAGGCGGGGACACCCGGGGCGGGCTCCCACGGCACCGGGCGGAGGAAGCGCGTCCCGAGCAGTCTGCTGTGGTTCCACCAGTCGTCGTCCGGCGCGTCGAGGCCGTCGACGACCAGCCGGGCCGGCGGGAACGGCCGCCCCTCGCGCAACTGCGCCAGGTCCGTCAGGCGGGCCCGGTCGGCGGCGAGATCGCCGGGCCGATCGAGGCTGCCCAGCGCGGCACGCAGGTCCCGGTAGTACTGCTCCTCGTCGATCAGCACCGCGATCTCGTAGAGTTCGATCGTCACGAACCGGCCCGGCATGGACGCGACGGCCTCGCGCAGCAGCGCGGCGTGATCGTCCAGCCGCCCTGCTCCCTCGAAGATCTGGTGCAGCGCCGGCAGGGCCGCGTCGAGCTGGGCGAGCGCGCGTTCCTTCGGCGCGAGCGGCGCCGTGGTCTCGATCGGCCCGTCGTCGTCATCGTCGTCGTCCGGCGGCAACGTCGCGGTCACGAGGTCGGGCGGCCGGAACATCGCCAGCCACAGCAACGGCACGCAGTAGACGTCCTCGGCGAGCACCTGATGCTCGAGGCCGGGGATGCCGACCTCCCATCCCGGGTTGATCCCGTCGTGGTCACCGACGAACAGATAGGACCGATTCGCCATGACCGGCGACCTTAGCGCCCGCCACCGACAGCATTCGGGCGCAGCTCGTCCAGATGGGCGATCCATTAGCACTAGGGAGGCCCGGCCGACAGGGTCCCAGGACCCAATTCATGGACATCCTGATTGGGTCTTGAAGACTATCTAGACGGTCGATGACGGGACCGTTACGGGACGTTGTCATTTTGTGTATCTGGCGGCTAAGATTCACAACGGCCACTCAGCCGGATTTCCATGGCCAGGCCGGATCCGAGTCCACGTCGCGGGCTCTCGTCCGCCTTTGAGGAAGTCGTCGAGGCGACCAAAGCGATAAGAGGAAGCTTATGAAAAAGATGACCGGTGGCGCACTGCTCGCTGGACTCGTCCTCCTGGGCCTGTCGGGTGCACCTGCCGCCCAGGCCGATTCACGAAACGCCTCCGACATCGCCCACGTGACGTCTACTAAATACCTCTGCATCTACCAGAACGACAACTACGGGGGCGGCAGGTTCTGCGTCGCGCCGCGAGGCTCAGGCTTTACAACCGTCGACCTGCCGGGAAAGCACTGGCAGAACAAGAGCGGCCGGGTCGATAACGCGGCCAGCTCGATGAAGAATGCTACGCGATGCAAGGCCCGGCTTCGTGACACAAGGTATTATGGCGCTAAAGAGTATTACGTAAAGCCTGGCCCTAACTCCAATGACGCGGACCTGACGAAGAACAAAAATAATCCCAGGTTCGACAACAAGACTTCTCAGATTGTCATCGACTGCCCCCGGTGAGCCGACACGAGTAGGTGATCGAGGCCGGGTTCGAGGCGAGCTCCGTGGTGGGATGCGGCGGGGACGTCGCCGTCAGTGATCGTCGCCGGGCTCGTCGTACTCGAACCGCGAGGCGGGCTGGAAGGGCCCGGTGACGATCTCACGGATGAACCGGCCGGAGTCGAGCACCTCCTCCGCGGTGACCTCGAGCGTGAAGTCCTGGCCGGGCTGGATGAGGACGTACGGCTCATCTGGCTCGACGCCCCTCCGCTCGACGAGCCCTGATGGCGAACCCTCACGTTGAGTTCGGGACTATCGCCGTTCGAGGTCATCGCAAATGGGCGATAGTCCCGCAGTCAACGGAGGGGCGACGTCGGATCCGCCCGGTCAGCCTCCGCCGACCGATACTCCCACGGTGGCACCGCTAAAAGATCTTCAGATGACGCATTAGCGGGAGCCGGCGGTGCGCGCCCTTCCCGCCGCAGCGACGCGCAGCCCGGGGGTCAGCCGGCCGAGGTCGGCGTCCGGCCACCGCTGCTCGATCGCCTTGACGAGCGCGACGACCAGATCGCGACCGTCGACGCCGTGGCCGGGTCCGCCGTCGTCAGGCAGCCGCCGCCACAGGTCGTTGATCGCCTCCAGGTACACCTCGTTCGGTCGCACGGTGTTCGCCTGCCGCAGCAGGTCGACCACCGTCGCTGCCGAGAGCCTGCCCACGTCGTCGCGCAGACGCAGCAGGACGAGCCGGTGCAGCTCCGGAAAGGCGGCCACTGCCTGGAGGCATCCGCTGTAGACCGCCGCGCGTTCGTGATCGGGCGCGCCCCGCGTGTGGTCGAGCCGCGCCAGCTGGTGAGCGGGCAGGATCGCCGTCTCGTCGTCCGTGCTCCACCGGACGCGATCGCCCATGGTCTGGAAGAACGGCACGGACTGGAGGAAGAGCATCGCCGTCCGCCAGTTCGGCAGGAACGCCATCCTCCTGACGAGGAGCCCGACGTCGCTGGTGGCGGGCACGCGCAGGTCGTAGGAGCCGGCGGGCTCGCCCGACAGGAAAACGTCGTAGTCGGTCGACTCCGGCCGCGAGCCGGGCGGTGAGATGGCGAAGGCATCGATGACCGACACCGCGGACCCGTCCTCCCTGCTCAGGTGGATCCGGAGGTCGTCGGCGAGTCTCACCCTGACCCGGATCGTCTTCACGATCCCGTCCCACTCCGAAGAGGACAGCTGCGCCTTCCAGAGATGACTCAGCTGCACCCATCGTTCGGCCACAGCGGCGCCGGAACCGGGGAACATCTCCGCCACGGTGATCCCCTCGCCGGAGAGGAGGACGAGAAGGACGGTGAGGTTCGCCGAGTAGGCGGCGAGCCGCCGCGTGACCGGGTGCCCGACCGGCTCGTAGGCGGCGTACGACCTGCCGGTGTGCGGGTACAGCGCGCCGTCGAGGAGCTGCAGCAGCAGCGTCCTGCGCGGCTCGTGGTCCGCTTCCGGGGTCCGGCGGAGCAGCTCGCCGAGGAAGCCGACGATCGGCGCGCGTTCGGCCACGCACGCGAAGGACAGGAGCGCGAAGAGGAAGCCGTCGTCCAGCCGGCCGCCGGATGCCGTCGACCGCGCGCTCGTCACCTCCTTCACGGCGACGAGATCGCCGAGTGCCCGGACGGTCAGCCAGGCGACCAGGAACTCCCCGAAGGTGGGATGCAGGAACTCGTAGCTCCGTGTCCGCTGGTCCTGTACCCGAGCCTCCGACCGGTGGATGAAGAAGAACCTGCCGGTGACACGCTGCGCCGGGCTGAGTGCCGCCTCGTCGGCGTCGGTGGTCCCCTCCCGTTCGGGCAGCAGGACGGCGAGGTCGCGGTCGAGTTCGTCCTCGGAGGCGGTCTGCCGGCCGCGGGTGAACATGGCGGCCGCGGCGACGGCCAGGCGCTCCAGTTCCGCTTCGGCGAGTCTGCGCTGGGCATCGGAGGGCAATGAGGCGTTGCGCGGCGACTTTCGTATCTCCCGGAACGCGAAGTCCATCAGCAGGGCCTCGTACAGCCCCGCCTGCCCGATGCTGGTCATCCCGGCCCGCAGCGCGTCGTCGTTCGCGTCGAAGATGGCGAGCATGAGCAGGAGGAGGGGCTGCCGGGCGAGTTCACGATGGGCGAGCACGGTCTCGGCCGGGAGCGCCCGCCGCCCCCGCGCCGCGAAGATCTCCGCGTTGTGCCGATTCCAGACGTCCAGCCAGTAGCGCACTTGGTCGTCAGTGAAAGGCTGGAGCTGCAGCGCGATGCTGCCCGCCGGATACCGTACGCGGTCGGCGACGACGGTGCGGCTCGTCAGGATGACGGCGACCGGATGCCCGATCGCGAGCTGCCGCCGCTGCAGGTCGCGCACCTGCTCCAGATAGTCGTACCGGTTGACGCCCGCTGCCTGCAGCATCTCGTCGAAGCCGTCGAGCATCACGACCGGCAACGCCCCGCCCGCCGAATCGAGCAGGTCGGGCAGTGCCACCCGTTCTCCTGACTGGTGGAGGATGGCCTGCTCGATCTGTTCCTGGATCAGTGATTCGGCGGCGACGTCGCGCAGCTCGACCCGGATCGGCAGGAAGTCCTCCTCCGGGAGTCGTGCGGCGAGGACCTCGGTGAGCTTGGACTTGCCCGACCCGGGTTCGCCGAGGACGACGAGGGGCGCCTGGACCGCGCGAGGTGAGGTGAGATAGCCGGAGAGGAAGGCATCGGTGTAGGGCGCCGGTTCCCGGTGCTCCCACCACTCCTGCCCCGCCGGGGTGTCCCCCGGCCGCACCTCCGCCACCTTGCAGCGCGGATTGACGTACGCGTCGCCGAGAGACGGCAGGACGACCCCTTCGGGCGTCCGGCCCGCAGCGACGATCGGCTCCGCGAGCGCCGCGCGGTAGCTCCGGAGGAGGTGGCGGCGCGGCCGGTCGCCCGCCCGGCTCGCCGCCATCTCGGTGAGGATCCTGCCCACCTCGGACAGGCCCGCGCCGAGCGCGTCGATCCGGGTCAGGTTGGCCCAGACCTCGAACTCCCGGTTGTCCGCGGCCAGCCGCCGGAACGCCTGTTCGTAGCCGTTCAGGGCGGCTGGCGGCACGGCCATGACCGCCCGTGTCAGGCGGGTTCGCTCAGGACCCGCGAGGGCGTCCCAGGCGGCGACGCCGCGGGCGAAGGTCGTGAGCCGCCTCGACATGAGCTCGTACGTCGCCGTGATCGCCGCCCGCGTGCGCTCGTACGGCACGTGCGGCTCGGGCAGCGGGAGCCGGTCGTTGACCAGCCCGTCGATCAGGTCGGCGCCCCCACGTGCCGGAGCGGTGCCGGTCGCCTGGGCGACCTGCTCGGCGGCGGTCAGCTCCAACCGGTCGAGCCCGATCGGAAGGTCCGCCTGCTCCAGCGCCTCGAAGTAGGAAGACACCACGAGGACCGCGTGGGCCGCGGCGAGCCGCTGCGTGCGGTCGTAGCGGGACACGCCGCTGCGGCGCTCCGAGATCCGGCGGACGGTCTCGTGCCCGAACCTGACGATCTCCTCTTTCAGATCGAACAGGTTGAGGGGGGCCGACACGTCGTGCCCGGTGGCCAGCGCCGTCACCGTCCACGTCGCCAGCCCCGCCGCCGCGAGCCGGTCGACGATGCCGATCAGGCGACTGTGGCGGCTGCCGAGGATCTTCAGGGCGTCGGCGTAGGTCAGCGAATCTGACACACGTGCTCCCGGCGTGAGGGGGAAGGTGCTCCCATCATCACCCAGGGAGCGGAAGGTTCCCACGACTGCGAAGACGTAGTCCTCAGTGATCGTCGCCGGGCTCGTCGTACTCGAACCGCGAGGCGGGCTGGAAGGGCCCGGTGACGATCTCACGGATGAACCGGCCGGAGTCGAGCACCTCCTCCGCGGTGACCTCGAGCGTGAAGTCCTGGCCGGGCTGGAGCGAGCGCCGGCCGATCACGACGGAGCGCCGGACGCGGTAGATCGACGCCCAGGGCGAGCAGTAGTACATCGAGCCGCTCCGCACGACGTCGCCGCGTTGCAGCGCGGCGTTGATCTGCTCCTGGAGCCGCAGCGTTCTGGCGGGGTCCGGGTCGTGCCGCCACATCTCGTTGATCGACCGGCCGGCCTGGGCGTCGCGCTGCCAGCGGTGCAGGGAGTCGGGGTCGGTCAGGCACCAGGGGTCGAAGCCGGCGCCGCCCGGAAGCGGCAGCCTGGTGCCGGAGGGGCCGCCCGCCGCCCCCTCGCTCCAGCCGTACGTGCCCAGCAGGCTCGGCATCGCGATGAGCTGGCCGAGGTGGTAGTACGCCCCTAGGGCGTGCTGCAACCGCTGTTCGATGATCGCGTGGAGCTCCTGGCCCGCCCCGGGTTCGAAGACGTGCGCGGCGTAGTCGGCGACGGACGACGCCTCCGCGGCGATCTGGCGCAACCGGGCGATGTCGGCGCGGTGCCCGTCCTGGCCATCGGTGATGTCGAACGCTCCGAGGGCGGTCTCCACGTGCTCCCGGATGGCGGCACCGGCCGCGATCATGGCCTCCAGGTGCGTGGCGGGGCACGGCTCGACCTCGATCCAGCCGGGCAGGTCGGCCGGCAGGACGCCCCCAGGGTGGGGCAGGTAGTCCGGATTGGCCGCGGCCTGGCGGTTCAGCGAGAGCCAGCCCTCGACCTGGCCGAAGAACGCCCAGACCTGCTCGGCCGTCACCCGGGGGAGGTACCCGACGGTGCGCGTGTCGGCGCGGTAGTCGGCCTCGATCATCTTGTCGCCCAGGGTCTGCAGGACGTAGGCGTTCCACGCGTACAGCTGCTGGGCGGCCGCCGCGACCGGGGCGTTCCAGGCGTCGATCTCCTGGGCGGCCAGGTCGCGGCGCACGGCCTCGGCCTCGTCGAGCGCCTGGTAGACGGCGATCCCGGCCTTCTGGATCGACTCGATCGTGTTCGCGGGGACCTCCTTCTTGAACCCCGCGACCATGCGCGTCAGCAAGCCCGGATTGACCGCCATCTCTCTCCCGTCATCCCCGACTGCGCTCTTCGCCGTCCTTCGACGCGGTCACCCCGAACCGCGTTCCATGATCGTAAAGGACGTGATCGGAAAAGAAGGCGGCGGGGCCGCTCGGCCCCGCCGCCGTCAGTCCGCGCCGGCGTCCCGGCGCCGTCCGTCGTCAGTTGTGCGCCGGCGTGCCCGTGCCGGAACCGGCGGTCGCCGTCAGGGGCGTCGTCGTCACCGGCTGCTTGAGGGCGCCCTCCTTCATCCACTTGGTGAAGGACAGCTGCCAGTAGCCCCAGCCGTTGTTCCACTCGAGGTCACGCGTCGTGCCGCTGATGACGACGACGTCGCCGCGGTTGCTCAGTTTGAAGAACCACTGGGCGCCGGCGGGCGTCTGCCGGACGCAGCCGTGACTGCAGTTGCTGTGCCCGAGGCACCCGTACTCGCCGGGGCTCTGGTGGAGGTACTCGCCGCTGTTGCTGATCTGCACGTCCTTGTAGACCAGTTCGTGGTAGTACCCGGGCTCGCCCTCCTTGATGTTCGGCGAGGTCATGGTGACCACCGGGGACTTGCCCATCGCCAGGTGGACGCCGCTGGTGGTGCGGAAGTCGTTGCCGTGGGAGTCGGCGCCGCCCATGCCGCCGCTGACCGGGATGGTCTTGGCGAGCTTGCCGTCGACGTAGACCTTGCTCTTGTGGGTCTTGAGGTTGACCTTCGCGATGTGGGAGGCGCCGATCGAGAAGTTCTTCGTGACGTCCTTGGTGCCGTACACGCCGGACGCGGCGCGAACGCCGGACAGGTGCGCGACGAGGCTGACCTTGCTGTGCGCGGGCCAGTACGCCTTGGTCCGGAAGATCACCTGCTGGTTGGTGATCCAGCGCCACGCGCCCTCCATCGGGGAGGTCGAGCGCACCTCCAGGGCCTTCTCCACCGCCGCCCGGTCGGTGATCGCCCGGTCGAAGCTCACGGTGATCGGCATGCCGACGCCGACCGTCTCCCCCGCACTCGGCGTCACGTCGCTGACCTTCACCGTCGAGGACGCCTTGAGGGTGGTGAACTTACTCGTGACCGTCGCGACCTTGCCCGCCGCGTTCTTCGCGGTCGCCGTCACGGTGTACGCGGTGCCCGGCTTGAGCGCCCACTTGGTCTTCCAGCTCTTCTTGTCGGCGGCCAGGACGCCGTCGACGGTGCTCTGGCCGGCCTGCACGCTGACCTGCTCCAGGACGCCGCTGTCCGCCGTCACCGTGACGCCCTTGTCCGGGCGCACCTTGGAGGCGCCGCTGGCCGGTGTGATCGCGGCCGCCGCGTCTGGGGCGTTGGCCGACTTGCCCGCCTGAGACGCGTCACCGCTCGATGAGCATGCCGCGGCCAGCATGAGAACCGCTCCGGCCCCCGCCGTAGTGATCAATCGACCCGATCGCCTGATGCGCACTGATGACCCCACTTCGCGCAGAAGATGCGCACCTGAGAGTGAAAGAGGAGGTGCGCATCGGTAGATCCCCGGTAATTCGAGCATCATAGTATCGATCATCGGCAATTAATCTGGCAATCGCCGTTTTTGAGACTGTTGACCGGCGAAACGGTAGTACGGCCTCAGAGGCGGACGATGACGAAGGCAATGTCGTCGGCGCCGCCACCCGCGACCTCCAGGTCGGCCAGAACGGCGTCGGCCAGCGGTTCGGGAGCGAGCGCGACGTGCCGGGCGAGGCTGTCTGCCAGCCGTTCCAACCCCACGTCGATGTCCTCGTCATGGTGCTCGACGAGTCCGTCGGTGTACAGGGCGAGGACGCTCCCCGCCTCATAGTCCCGGGCGGCCTGTGGCCGGGGGAGGTGGAGCGGACGCGCGCCCAGCGGCGGGTCGGTGGCCTGGTCGAGGAACTCCGCCGTACGGTCCGGCCGGACGAGCACGGGTGGGAGATGCCCCGCGCAGCTGTACTCGATCCTCCCGGCGTCCCGATCGATGACGGTCTGGACGACGGTCGTCAGGAGCGCGCCGTCGACGCACCGGGCGTACCGGCCCAGGATGTCGAGGGCCTGGGCGGGTCCCTCGACGACGCGGATGGCGGCGCTGAGGGCGCTGCGCAGCTGGCCCATCACGCCGGCCGCCGACAGGCCGTGACCGACGACGTCGCCGACGGCGACGCCGATGCGGCCGTCGCTCAGGTCCACCATGTCGTACCAGTCGCCGCAGACGTTCAGGGAACTCACGGCCGGCAGGTAGCGGACCGCCGAGTCCGGATGCCGCGGCGGGTCGACCGCGGGCAGCATGGCCTGCTGCAGCGCGAGCGCGACCCTCCGCTCACGGGCGTGGGCGCGCCTCAGCTCGTCGTTGAGCTCCTGCAGTTCCTTGGCGCGGGCGTAGAGCTCGGCCTCCATGTCCTCGCCACGCTCGCGCAGGCCCCTGGCGCGCCCGCCGCGCCTTAGCCGGTGCCGCTCCCGCTCGCGGACGAACGCGGTCACGTCCTCGACACGGTGGATCAGCCACGCGACCGTGCCGTCCGCTTGCAGTACCGGAGTGTTGATCGGACTCCAGTACCGCTCCTCGAACACGCCCGGCCGACCGGGGACCGGGATGTCGTACTTCTGGGTCGCCATGGTGTCCCGCCGCCCCGTCGCCAGGGCCCGGTGCAGGGACGCACTGAGGTTGCGGGTCCCATCAGCGCGGGGATCCGCCGGATTGTCGGGAAACGCGGTGAAAATGTACTGACCGAGCAGGTCGGCCCGTTCGCGCCCCGTGGCGTCCAGATAGGCCTGGTTGACGTCGACGATGATCAGGTCGGGTGAGAGAACCAGACATGGGCTGGGCGCCGCGGCGAACAGGGCTCTGTAATCAATGTCCTGTTCCATCACGTGCTCTCAACGTGCATGCCCCTTCACGACAATCTACGGGATCCGCCCGGGAAACCCCAGCATGGGCGACCTATCGTCGGTGTGCTGCGGGGACGACCAGGGGGGTTCCGGTCTCCGGGTCGTCGATCACGCGGCACGGCAGGCCGAAGACCTCCTCGACCCGCTCGGCCGTGACGACCTCGGCGGGTCCTCCCTCGGCGACCACGCGGCCGTCGCGCATGGCGATCAGGTGGTCGGCGTAGCGGGCCGCGTGGTTCAGGTCGTGCAGGACGGCGACGAGGGTGCGGCCCTGCTCCCGGTGAAGCCGCGCGCACAGGTCGAGGACGTCGATCTGGTGGGCGATGTCCAGGTAGGTCGTTGGCTCGTCCAGGAGGAGCAGCGGGGTCTCCTGGGCGAGGGCCATCGCGATCCAGACGCGCTGCCGCTGACCGCCGGACAGCTCGTCGACGTAGGCGTCGGCCAGGTCCGCCACGCCGGTGGCGGCCATCGACTCCTGGACGACGCGCTCGTCATCGCGGGACCACTGGCGGAACAGGCCCTGGTGCGGATGGCGGCCGCGCGCCACCAGCTCGGCCACCGTGATGCCGTCCGGGGCGATCGACGACTGCGGCAGCAGCCCGAGCGTCCGGGCCACCGTTCGCGTGGGTCGCGCGTGGATGTCCCGTCCGTCCAGCAGGACGGTGCCCGAGCGCGGCTTGAGCATGCGGGCGAGCGCGCGCAGCAGTGTGGACTTGCCGCAGGCGTTCGGGCCCACGACGACCGTGAAGGACCGGTCGGGGATGGCCACGGTCAGCCCCTCGGCGACGGTCCGGCGTTCGTACGCGAGCGTCAGCGCCCGCCCTGCCAGCCGGGGCCCACCGCCCTCGGCCCTCTCGTGCTCCCGTTCGCGCGTGCTCTCGTGTGCCACGTTCCCTGCTTCCGTTGTCGAGGTGCCGGAGGTCTTCACGGCCGTCCCGCGCGACGCCGGCCGGCGAGCAGCCCGATCAGGTAGACGCCGCCGAGCACGCCGGTCACCACGCCGACGGGCAGCCGGTGGCCGGGGATCAACCGTTGGGCGACCAGGTCGGCGGTGACCAGGAGGGCCGCGCCCATGCACAGGGAGGGCAGCAGGTTCGGGCCCGGTTCGCGGGTCAGGCGCCGGGCGAGCTGCGGAGCGGTCAGCGCGACGAACGCGACCGGGCCGGTGGCCGCGGCGGCGAGCGCGCTGAGCAGGACTGCCGAGGCCAGCAGCGCCAGGCGGACCCGCTCGACCCGTACGCCGAGCGCCGTCGCGGCGTCGTCGCCCATCTCCAGGATCCGCAGCCCCCGGGCGCAGCCGAGCAGCACGATCGGCACGACGACGATCATCGCCGCCAGGAGGGGGGCCAGGTCGCCCCAGCCGCGTCCGTCGAGGGTGCCGGTCAGCCACAGGACGGCGCGGGCGGCGTCGGGGATGTTCGCGCGGGTCAGCAGGTAGCCGTCGATCCCCGTGAGGGTCGCGGCGACGCCGATGCCGACCAGGACCAGCCGGCTGCCGTGCAGTCCTTCGCGCCAGGCGAGCAGGTAGATCGCGGCCCCCGTGACCAGTCCCCCGGTGACCGCCCCGGCCGCCAGCGCCAGTCCGCCGCCGCCGATGACGACGATCACGGTCAGGGCCCCGGCCGCCGCGCCCTGGGTGAACCCGAGGAGGTCCGGGCTGCCCAGCGGGTTGCGGGCCAGGGCCTGGAACGCCGCGCCGGAGAGCGCCAGCGCTCCGCCGGCCGCGAGCGCCGTGAGCACGCGCGGCAGCCGTACCTGCTCGACGATGAAGGCGTCGGCGGAGGTGCCCCGCCCGAGGAGCGTACGCACGACGTCGGCCGGGCTCATCGGATAGTCGCCGCCGCCGATGGCGAGGACGGCGACGACCAGGGCGACCAGGACGCACGCCGCCCCGACGGCCAGAGGGCGCGGCCGCAGCCGTACCGAGAACCCGCCGGAGGTCCGGATGACGATCGCCTCGCTCACGCGCCGGCCACCCGTCGCCGCCGGACCACGGACAGGAAGACCGGGCCGCCCGCCACCGCGGTGACGATGCCCACCTGGACCTCCCCCGGCCGGCCGAGCACCCGCCCGAGCACGTCCGCGCCGAGCAGTGTCACCGGTGCCAGCACCGCGCAGTACGGCAGCAGCCGGCGCAGGTCGGGGCCGGTGAGCGCGCGCACGAGGTGCGGCACCATCAGCCCGACGAACACGATCGGCCCGCACGCGGCGGTGGCCGCTCCGCACAGCAGCGTGACGGCGACGATGGCGCCGGCGCGGGTGCCGGTGGGGCGCGCGCCGAGGGCGCGCGCGCCGTCGTCGCCCAGGGCGAGCGCGTTGAGCGGGCGGGCGAGCACGGCGGTGAGGAGCACCCCGGCCGCGACGAACGGGGCGACGCCCGTCACGGTGGAGGGCCGCGCGGTGGCCAGCGAGCCGACGGTCCAGAACCGCATGGTGTCCAGGGAGGCGGTGTCGAGGAGCTCGACCGCGCTGACGTAGGCGTACAGCGCCGCGTTGACGGCCGCCCCCGCCAGGGCCAGCCGCCCCGGCGTGGCGGCGCGTCCCCCGCCGACGGCCCAGACCAGGGCCGAGACCGCACCCGCCCCGGCGAAGGCGAACCAGACGTACCCGCCGAGGGACGTGACGCCGAGGAAGGTGATCGCGGAGACGACGGCGGCCGACGCTCCGGCGTTGATGCCGAGCAGCCCGGGGTCGGCGAGCGGGTTGCGGGTCAGCGCCTGCATCACCCCTCCGGCCAGGCCGAGCGCGACGCCGGCCAGCAGCCCCAGGAGAGTGCGCGGCAGCCGGGTCTGGCGGACGACGGTGTAGGCGGGGGCGTGCGGGTCGAGGAGGCCGTGCCACACCTCGCCGAAGGAGAACTCCCGTGCGCCGATGGCCAGGCTCGCCGCGACCACGACGAGCAGGAAGAACAGCGCGGCGAGCGGCCCGGCCGGGCGCGGGGGCCGCCGTCCTCCCGTCGGCGGCGCGACCGGCGGCCTCGATGACTTGGTGACAGACACGTATCAGCTCCGCTGCGGACCGAGATCACGGTCACACTGGACAACACCAACTTAGGTTAGGTTAACCTAAGTTCGATCTTCCGGCCCAGACCCCCTCTCCCCCTCGACGAAGGAAGGCAACGCCATGCCCCATGCCCGGAACCCCCGGATGTCCCGTCGCGGCCTGCTCGCCGCGTTCGGCGGAATCGGCGCCGGAGCGCTGGTCACCGCGTGCGGAGGAGGCGGTGGATCGGGCCCGGCGAAGGGCGGTGGATCCTGGGCGTTCACCGACGACCGCGGGCGTAAGGCCGGCGTGCGGGGCCGCCCGCGGCGCGTCGTCGCCTATGTCGGAACGGCCGCGGCCCTGCGCGACCTCGGCGTCGGGGATCAGATCGTCGGGGTGTTCGGACCGACGAAGCTCAAGGACGGCCGGCCCGACCCCCTCGCCGGCAGCCTCGACGTCGGCAAGGTCACGATCCTCGGCAACACCTTCGGCGAGTTCAACATCGAGAAGTACGCCGGGCTGCGCCCCGACCTGCTGGTCACCAACATGTACCTGCCGAACGCCCTGTGGTATGTGCCCGACAACAGCAAGGACAAGATCGCCGCGCTCGCCCCGAGCGTCGCCATCACCGCCGCCAAGGTGCCGCTGACCGAACCCCTCCGGCGGTACGAGGAACTGGCCGCGGCCCTCGGCGCCGACCTGAAGGCCCGGCAGGTCACCGACGCCAAGACCCGGTTCGAGCGGGCGTCGGAGACGCTGCGCGCGGCGGCCAGGGCGAACGGCGGGCTCAAGGTCATGGCCGCGTCCGCGAGCCCCGACCTGTTCTACGTCTCCGACCCGAACGCCAATGCCGATCTGCGCTACTTCCGCAGCCTCGGCGTCGACCTCATCGTCCCGGGCAAGGTCAGCGCCCAGGGCTTCTTCGAGAGCCTGAGCTGGGAGAACGCCGACAAGTACCCGGCCGACCTTCTCCTGCTCGACAGCCGGACCTCCGCGCTGCAGCCCAAGGACCTGGGGGCCAAGCCCACCTGGGCGAAGCTGCCCGCCGTGAAGGCCGGCCAGATCACCCCCTGGCAGAGCGAGCCGCGGTTCAGCCACGCGGGCTGCGCGCCGCTCATCGAGTCCCTCGCCGCGGCCGTCCAGAAGGCGAAGAAGGTCCGGTGAGCACCACCCCCACCTCGGCACCCTTCCGTTTCTTCGACCTTCGCGTCGTACGGACCGAACGCCTCGGCCCGTCCATGGTCCGGATCACGTTCGGCGGCGATCCGCTCGCGGAGTTCGCCGGGGGCGGCCGTGACCAGCGTTTCAAGCTCTTCCTCCCCCACCCCCACCAGGACGCCCCCGTGGTCCCCACCGACGCGGGCGAGGAGTGGTTCGCGCGCTGGCGGACGATGGACCCCGCCGTACGGGCGGTGATGCGCTCCTACACCGCGCGCGAGCAGCGCCGGGACCCCTGCGAGCTGGACGTCGACTTCGCCCTCCACGGGGACGGTGGACCGGCCTCCCGCTGGGCGGCCCGCGCCGCCGCCGGGGACCGTGTCGTCGTGCTCGGCCCGGTGACGCCCGACAACGGCGGCGTCGACTTCCGGCCGCCTCCCGGCACCGACTGGATCCTGCTCACCGGGGACGAGACCGCGCTGCCCGCCGTCGCCGGCATCCTCGCCTCGCTGCCGGCGGGCACCCGGGCGCGCGCGTGGATCGAGGTGCCGCACGCCGCCGACGTCCAGGACCTGCCGACGGACGCGGACGCCGAGATCACCTGGCTCGTCCGGGACGGCGCCCCCTCGGGCCTGATCCTGGACGCCGTCCGGGCCGCCGCACTGCCCGCCGGCACCCCGTACGCCTGGATCGCCGGCGAGGCCGGCGGCGTGCGGGCCCTGCGCCGGCACCTCGTCGGCGAACGCGGCCTCGACCGCCGCGCGGTCGTCTTCACCGGCTACTGGCGCCGGGGCGCGACCGAGGAGGACCTGATCGCCGAGGCCGTGGCCGGCACCGCCCCCGCCGACGACTGACCTGGGAAGGACGACCCGTGACATTCACGTCGCCCCTGCTCGACGCCCACACCGCCGAGCTCTACCGCAGCCTCGTCACCGCCGGCGTCGGCCGCGTGGCGGACCGGATCGCCTCGGCGGACCGGCCGTTCACCGGGATCACCCCCGGCCGGCTCGCCGAGGAGGTGTCCGCCGTCGACCTCGACCGGCCGCTCGGCGACCCGACCGCCGCCCTCGATGAACTCGACCACCTCTACCTGCGGGACGCGGTCTACTTCCACCACCCCCGCTACCTCGCCCACCTCAACTGCCCGGTCGCGATCCCCGCCCTGCTCGGCGAGGCCGTGCTGTCGGCGGTCAACTCCTCGGTCGACACCTGGGACCAGAGCGCCGGCGGAACTTTGATCGAACGCCGCCTGATCGACTGGACGGCCGGGCGCCTCGGCCTCGGCCCGGCCGCCGACGGGGTGTTCACCAGCGGCGGCACCCAGTCCAACCTCCAGGCCCTGCTGCTGGCCCGCGAGGAGGCGTGCCGGCGCGCGGACGCCCCGGCGCGTACCGATGTGCTGCCCCGCCTGCGCGTCCTCGCCTCCGCGTGCGGCCACTTCAGCGTCGTCAAGGCGGCCCGGCTGCTGGGGCTGGGCGAGGACGCGGTCATCGGCGTTCCGTGCGACCGGGACCGGCGGATGCGGCCGGGCGCGCTCGCCCGCGAACTCGACCGCTGCCGCCGTCAGGGCCTGCTGCCCATGGCCGTGGTCGCCACCGCCGGGACCACCGACTTCGGCAGCATCGACCCGCTGCCGGAGATCGCCGAGATCTGCGTGTCGGCGGACGTGTGGCTGCACGTGGACGCGGCCTACGGCTGCGGGCTGCTGGTGTCGCGCCGGCGCCACCTGCTCGACGGCGTCGAGCGGGCCGACTCGGTCACCGTGGACTACCACAAGTCGTTCTTCCAGCCGGTCAGCTCCAGCGCGGTGCTCGTACGGGACCGGGCGGCGCTGCGGCACGTGACCTACCACGCCGACTACCTCAACCCCGCGCGCAGCGCCGCACAGGGCCTCCCCAACCAGGTCGACAAGAGCCTGCAGACGACCCGGCGGTTCGACGCGCTGAAACTGTGGCTGACGCTGCGGATCACGGGGGCGGACGCCGTCGGCGAACTCTTCGACGCGGTGATCGACCGGGCGGCCGAGGCATGGGCGCTGCTGGACCCCGACCCGCGCTTCGAGGTCGTCGTACGGCCCCGGCTGAGCACCCTGGTGTTCCGCTACGCGCCTCCCGGCGTGAGCGACGACGCGCTCGACCAGGCCAACCTGCACGCGGCCGCCGCGCTGTCCGCCTCCGGAGCGGCCGTCGTCGCCACGACCGTCGTCGACGGCCGCCACCACCTGAAGTTCACGCTCCTCAACCCGCGCACCACCGTCGTCGACGTCGCCGACGTCCTCGACCTCCTCGCCGGACACGCCCGCGCCTACCTGGGAGACGACCTTGCCCACGCCTCATGACTTCGTCGCCATCGGACTGGGCCCCTTCAACCTCGGCCTCGCCTGCCTGACCGACCCGATCGACGAGCTCAACGGAATCTTCCTGGAGAGCGAGCCGGAGTTCGCCTGGCACCCGGGAATGCTGCTGGAGGGCGCCACCCTGCAGACGCCGTTCCTCGCCGACCTGGTCACGCTGGCCGACCCGACCTCGCCGTTCTCGTTCCTGAACTACCTGAAGGAGTCGGGGCGCCTGTACTCCTTCTACATCCGCGAGAGCTTCTTCCCGCTGCGCACCGAGTACGTCGACTACTGCCGTTGGGCGGCCGGCCGGCTCTCCACGATCCGCTTCGGCCACCACGTCACGGCCGTGGAGTACGACGAGGCCGAGGAGGTGTACGTCGTCCACGCCGACCGCAGGGCCACCGGCGACCGCGCGACCTTCCGGGCGCGGAGCCTGGTCCTGGGCACCGGGACGCCGCCCCACGTCCCGGACAGCTGCCGCGACCTGCCCGGCGACGCGATCCACGCCTCCGACTACCTGCGGCACCGCTCGTCGCTGCGGGAGAAGCGGAGCGTCACCGTCGTCGGCAGCGGCCAGAGCGCGGCGGAGATCTACCACGACCTGCTGCAGGACGTCGGCCGCCACGACTACGAGCTGAACTGGGTGACCCGATCGCCCCGGTTCTTCCCGCTGGAGTACACCAAGCTGACGCTGGAGATGACGTCGCCGGAGTACACCGACTACTTCCACGCGCTGCCCGCCGCGACCCGCGACCGGCTCTCGGTGGCCCAGAAGGGCCTGTACAAGGGGATCAACGCCGACCTCATCAACGAGATCTTCGACCTGCTGTACCGCCAGAGCCTCGACCGCCCGTGCCCGACCCGGCTGCTGACCAACACGGCGCTGCGGGAGGTGCGCCACGACGCCGGGACCGGCGCGTACACCCTCGGCCTGCGCCAGGAGGAACAGGGACGGGACTTCACCCTCGCCACCGAGGGCCTGGTCCTCGCGACCGGCTACCGCTACCAGGTCCCCGCCTTCCTCACCCCGGTCGCTGACCGCATCCGCTGGGACGAGTCCGGGCGCTTCAAGGTGCGCCGCGACTACACCGTGGACACGGCGGGCGGCGGCGTCTACGTCCAGAACGCCGAACTCCACACGCACGGCTTCGTGGCGCCCGACCTGGGCATGGCCGCGTACCGCAACTCCTGGATCATCCGGGGCCTGCTGGGCCGCGAGCACTATCCGATCGAGACGTCCATCGCGTTCCAGGAGTTCGGGGTCCCCGCCGCGTCGAGGGAGGTCGTCTCCGCATGATCGTGTTCTCCCGCACCGACGACCGGCTCGGCGAGTTCGCGCTGCGGCCCGTGGACCCGGCCGGCGACGCCCCGCTCGTGCACCGCTGGGTCGCCCACCCCAAGTCGGTGTTCTGGATGATGGGCGACGCCACCCTGTCCGACGTGGTCGCGGAGTTCGAGACCATCGCGGCCCGGCCCGGTCATGACGCGTTCCTCGGCCTGCACGAAGGCCGCCCGGCCTTCCTCGTCGAACGCTACGACCCGCGCCGGGAGCTCGGTACCGCGTACGAGGCGCGCCCTGGCGACGTGGGCATGCACTTCCTGGTCGCACCGGCCGACACGCCGATCCACGGCTTCACCCGCGCCGTCATCGTCACCGCCATGGAGCTGCTGTTCGCCGACCCGGAGACCCGCCGAGTGATCGTCGAACCGGACGTCCGCAACACGGCCGTGCACGCCCTCAACGCGCAGGTCGGCTTCGAGGTCGTCGGCACCGTGTCGCTCCCGGAGAAGCGTGCCCTCCTGAGCGTCTGCACCCGTGACCGGTACGAGGCGACCCGGCGCGGCGCCGACCGTCCCGACCCGGTCGCGCACCTGACCCCCGAACGCTGGGCCCACGCGAATCGGATGCTCGTGCGCAAGGCCCTCGCCGAGTTCGCGCACGAGCGGCTGCTGACCCCGGAACGGCTGCCCGACGGGCGGTACGCCGTGCGGAGCGACGACGGCACCGTCGAGTACCGGTTCGCGGCGCGCGTGCTGGCGCTGGACCACTGGGAGATCGACGCGGACTCCATCACCCGGTGGCGGTCCGGCGCCGAGCTCCCCCTGGACGCGCTCGACCTGATCCTGGAGCTGCGCCACACGCTCGGCCTCACCGACGAGGTCCTCCCGGTCTACCTGGAGGAGATCGGCAGCACCCTGGCGAGCAGTGCCTTCAAGCTCGCCCGGCCACCGGTCCCCGCGGCCGACCTCGCGCGGGCCGACTTCCAGACCATCGAGACCGGCATGACCGAGGGCCACCCCTGCTTCGTCGCCAACAACGGGCGCCTCGGCTTCGACCTGGCCGAGTACCACCGGTACGCCCCGGAGGCCGCCCGCCCCGTCCGCCTGCTGTGGCTGGCCGCGCACCGGGACCGCTCCACCTTCACCAGCGGCGCGGGCCTGGACCATGACGCGCTGGTCCGCGCGGAGCTGGGCGCGGCGACCCTCGAACGGTTCTCCACGACCATGGCCGGGCTCGGCCTGGACCTCGCCGACTATCACCTGATCCCCGTGCACCCGTGGCAGTGGTGGAACCGGCTGTCGGTGACCTTCGCGGGCGACGTGGCGCGACGGCGTCTCGTCTTCCTCGGGCCCGGTGACGACGAGTACCTCGCCCAGCAGTCGATCCGGACGTTCTTCAACGTCAGCGCCCCGTCCAGGCACTACGTCAAGACGGCCCTGTCCGTGCTGAACATGGGCTTCCTGCGCGGCCTGTCCGCCGAGTACATGGCGGCCACCCCGGCCATCAACGACTGGGTCGCCGACCTGGTCGCGGGCGACGAGGTCCTGAAGCGGACGGGCCTGACCGTCCTGCGGGAGCGCGCGGCGGTCGGGTACCACCATGAGCAGTACGCCGCCGCCTCCGCCAAGGGCTCGCCGTACCTGAAGATGCTGGCCGCGCTCTGGCGGGAGAGCCCAATGCCACTGCTCGGGCCGGGCGAGCGGCTCGCGACCATGGCGTCGCTGCTGCACGTCGACCGCTTCGGTGGCTCCTTCGTCAGCGCCCTGATCAACGGATCGGGGCTCGACCCGGTCGCCTGGCTGCGCCGGTACCTCGACGCCTACCTGACGCCGATCCTGCACTGCTTCTACGCCCACGACCTGGTCTTCATGCCGCACGGCGAGAACGTCATCCTCGTCCTGGACGAACGGGGAGTCCCCCGGCGCGCCGTCTTCAAGGACATCGCCGAGGAGATCGGGGTGATGAGCGCCGACCGGCCGCTGCCCCCGGCGGTCGAGCGGGTCCGCGCCGACGTGCCCGAGGACATGAAGATCCTGTCGGTCTTCACGGACGTCTTCGACTGCTTCTTCCGCTTCCTCGCCGCGATCCTCGACGCGGACGGCACCGTGGACGAGGACACGTTCTGGTCGACGGTGGCCGCGTGCGTTCTCGACTACCAGGACTCGGTCCCCCACCTGGCCGACCGGTTCGCGCGGCACGACCTGTTCGCCGAGCGGTTCGCGCTGTCCTGCCTCAACCGCCTGCAACTGCGGAACAACCGGCAGATGGTCGACCTGGCCGACCCGGCCGGCGCCCTGCAACTCATCGGCACCCTGGAGAACCCCATCGCCCGCTTCGCACCCCGTCCGGCCTCTGTGGCGAACATCACGGATACAAGATCACGCAGAACGGGGCAGGATCTCAGAAAGTAGCCCCCCCCGTGAGAGGCATGGTCAGATGACCGCGACGCGAGGCCACCGCTCCACCGCCTTGGTCCGTCAGCAGATCGGTGTCCGGTGAAACCCCCCACGGGCACATGGGCAACGGTGCTCCTGCCGCTCGACGAAGACGACAATCTGCGCTGGGAGCATGTCGGCGAGCAGGTGGACCACCTCATCGCCGCCAGCGTGGACGGCGTGTACACGGGTGGGTCGGCCGCAGAATTCTGGACGCAGAGCGAAGCGGAGGTCGATCGGCTCACCGCACTTGTGGCCGAGCGCTGCGCATCGGCAGGGATGCCGTTCCAGATCGGCTGCGCCCACCCCAGTCCACAGGTCGCCCTTGACCGGCTCCGCCGCGCCCGGGAACTGGCGCCCGCGGCGATCCAGGTGATCCTGCCGGACTGGTTCGCCGTTACCGACCGCGAGGCGATCGCCTTCCTGCGCCGGCTCGCCGACGAGGCGACACCGGTACCCCTGGTCCTGTACAACCCCCCGCATTCCAAGCGCGTGCTGACCCCAGACGAATATGGGCGCTTGTGCGATGAGGTCCCGGAGATCATCGGGCTCAAGGTCGGCGACGGGGACGATGCCTGGTACGAGGCGATGGGCCCGGTGATGGAACGTGTTTCCGTGTTCGTACCAGGCCACCATCTCGCTTCCGGCCACTCTCGCGGCGCGGCCGGCGCATACTCCAACATCGCCTGTCTGAACCCCTACGCCGCCGTGGCCTGGTGGCATGCCATCCGCGACGGCCTCTCCGCCGCGATGTCCACAGAAGCCCGCCTCAACGCCTTCCTCAGCGAGTTCATCCAGCCGCTCCAGCGCGAATACTGCAATGCCGCACTCGACAAACTGCTGGCCACGATCGGCGGCTGGTCCCCGATCGGCACACGGCTACGCTGGCCTTATTACGGCGTGCCCCCCGAACACGCCGAGACGCTGCGCGCCATCGCCCGCGAACGCCTGCCCGACTTCACCCGCACAGAACCAGGCACCACGTCGACCTCGCCCTGAGCCGCCGGCCGGCGCCCTGCAACTCGTCGGCACCCTGGAGATCCCCATCGCCCGCTTCGCGCGGCACACCGGCCGGTTCCAGCGGTATACAACGCTTTCGCTGGGCAAGAATGACGCCATGACGGGACAGGAGCACTAAGCCGGGATGGGCGCACGCTCAGCAGGACCCGCCGGCGACCGCGGCAGAGAGCTTCCAGTAGTACTCCGGAGGCACCCATGATGGCGTCTTATAGACCGAAGTCACTTTGCCGCCCCTGTTGCCGGTGACCGTCATGCACACGGCGTGCTCGCCCTTGGCCGTAATGCCGTAGCGCTCGATTATCTTTTTTGACTGCGATCCGCCTGGACTCCGTTGGGCTTCGTCACGCGAGACCGCGAGCATCACATGGTTCTTTTTTGCTTCGGCGGCATCCCGCACTGCGGACTCAACGTATGACGTGAAGACGCCATCCTTGTCGAGGGATTCGATGAGCACGCTGTCGGACTGGAGCGCGCGGGCGGCCTGGTCGGCGGCGACTCGCACCTCACTGCCGCTCCAGGAAACACTGTCTTGGATGCGATACAACTGGAAGGCGCCGAAGGCCATGAACGCCGCGACGATGAAGCAGACGGCCCGCTGGGCGATGAACGCGGAATCTGAGGGCTCATTCGCCTCGGGATTCGCATACCACCGGGCTTGGAAGCGCCACCAAAGCGTGCGCTGCTCCTGAAATCCCAGGATGGCCATGCCTACGGCCATGAGCCCAACGATTATCGGCCAGAAGAGGTTCATGCGGTTGTTGCTCCAGAGTCTCCGGCGGGTTCGGCGCCGAGTCACGCATCGAAGGCCCTGCGGGCCGACGCACTCAAGCTCATCGTCACCATATGATCACTGACAGGAGCGAGTGTCGCATATCCGGACTCGACTGCCAGCCGGTGGGTGGCCGCGAGGAGCGGCTCCCCCAGAGTCAGCTGCCCTGGCGGCGCTTGTCCCGGGCGTAGATGACCGCCTGTTTTCCGTCACCGGGGCTACGGCGGTCCAGTTCGAACAGGGTCGTGGCGGTCATCAGGTCGCTGAGTTTGGCGTATCCGTAGTTGCGGGAGTCGAAGTCGGGGCGTTGCTTGGTGATGATGTGCCCGACATTGGCCAGCGGGGCCCAGTCATCGTCGGAGGCCGCCTCCACGGCGTTGCGCAGCTGGTTCACCAGCGCGGTATCGGCCTTGAGCTTCGCGGCCGACGCCGGCGGAGCCGGCCTCAGCGACACGTCGGCGGGAGTGGCCGGGCTCGTGGCGTAGCTCAGGTTTTCGATGTAGATGAACTTGTCACATGCCGAGACGAAGGGCTTGGGCGTCTTACGTTCACCGAACCCGTACACGGTCAGACCGGACTCGCGGATCCGCGCGGCCAGGCGAGTGAAGTCACTGTCGCTGGAGACGAGGCAGAAGCCGTCGAACCGCCCGGTGTACAGCAGGTCCATCGCGTCGATGACCATCGCGGCGTCGGTGGCGTTCTTGCCCGTGGTGTAGGCGAACTGCTGGATCGGCTGAATCGACTGGGTCAGCAACGGCTCTTTCCAGCCTTTCAGGTTCGTACCCGTCCAGTCGCCGTACGCCCGTTTGACATTCGCTGTGCCGTACTTGGCGACCTCGGCCAACAAGTCCTCGACCACCGAAGACTGGGCGTTGTCCGCATCGATGAGCACGGCGAGCTTGGCAGTGTTCTCACTGACCACGGCGCTTCTCCTCGTCTCGGGGTACCGGAAGGCCAAAGTCGGACCAGCAGCCAGTGTGCAGGACGCCAGGTCGGCGCGCACTGCTCGGGCATGGCGAGTGCGATGCCGCCGGCGGCGATTCGGCTCCGGCCGCACTCGGGTACCGGACCGCGCGCCGACGGCCCGCTCGCCCCGGTCGTCGTCGTCTCCTCCTTCGAGGAGGGACTGGAGAAGGCGAGCGACTCGCGCTTCGGCCTCGCCTCCACCGTGTACACCGACGACCCGGCGCACATCGCCGCGGCGCGGGGCATCCCCGCCGGAGTCGTCTCGCGGTCGGTCGCCTATGTCGACCGCTGGGATGGCTGTGCGAGCGTCCTCAGCGAGGTACTGGAGGTAATCGTGGAAGGTCATGGCCGACGGGGTTCCTGGCTGTTGGATCATGAGTTCCACTGGTCGCAATACTCGATGTGGATCTCTCGCGCGTCGCCGAGAATGCCGTCGTTGGAGTGAAGCTCCGTGCAGAAGCGCGGGTAGCTCGGATGGACGGGGACGTAACCGGGACCGTTTCGGGCGACATCGAGGAAGTACCGGGCGGTCTCCCTGAACACCTTCGCGCTGCCGGTCATGAACAGGGTCTCGGCGTGGAGATGCTGGTGAAACAGGTCCCGGTTCTCCCGGTAACGCCGTGCTTCGCGGTTGATCACGGCTTCGCCCATGTGTGCAGAGTCGGGCAGCGTCACCGTCCTCGGACGGCCCGGGCCGAGTCGTCCGCGGACTTCCTTCCAGCGGGCGGGCGCGAACTGGAGCGAGTGATGAAGCAGGACGAGATCAAGCTGGCGCGTGCCGTCTTCGGGCAGTTCCAAGGACGGGGCCTGGTTGCCGCGCATTGGCAGGTGAATCAGTGAGCGCGGTGAAGAGGCGGCGAGCGCCCATAGGCCGCCGATTCGCCGTGCGGCGTCCTCGTCGAGGTAGGCGTCAAGGTGCCGATCGTGGTCGACCAGCACAGCGTGGACCAGTGGACGGGCGGGTCGGATGACCTTGAACTCCACTGCTCCGAAATATGCTTGATGGATGATGATGGACAGTTTCATTGGTTCTCCAGAATCCTAGAACTCCGGCGAACCGAAGGGTGCAGATCGCCGAGATCACTAAGTGAACCGACCTGGGGCGGTCGCGTGGCATCAGGGCTTCCGGCCGATCCAGGCGAGCAGGGCCCTGACCTTGGTGGTCCTCAGTGGCCCTCGCGAAACGCCTCCCATGAAGTGGCGTTCGCGTCGTCGGCGATGAGACGGCGATGCGAGTGGTCAACAGTTTCTGGAGGACGGTGGACGGCCGCGAGGTTGGCCATGTCCTGTTCCGGTGTTCCCAGCCCGGCTTCGTCCCCCGCACCGGCGGACCGTAGCACGCACAGTGATCTCGTGCTCAAGAATTCCACCGCGCGCCGCCTCGCGCATAGGAGGCGGCGGGCAGTTCGTCGGGGCCGACGTCGATGACGGTCTCGTCCATCGCCGACCTTTTCGAACAAAGTGCCCGAGAGGTCCGCGCGACGGCCGACCGAGCGGGTCGAGCACCTGCCGGGCTCGTACTTCGCCGGTTGGAAGCGCCCACCAGGCATCGGCTTTGGCGCGTGCGCTGATCCGTTCGGTGGCCAGACCGCTGGCGGCGATGGTGCGCTCGGCTCGCCGGACGGCGGTATAGGGCCCGGTACCGAGCAGGATGGCAGTGATGGCGCCTTGTTCGAGGAGCCGGTCCCGCCCGCGGTCGGCGGCCGTCAGCCCGACCTTCAGCAACTCGGCGCCGAACCAGGCGAGGTAGAGGGCGTACGTGCGATCGTCGTCGCCGAGGGTGGCGTCGCGGGCGAGCGCTCGGCCGCGATCGCCGGCCGCGCAGGCCGGGCATTGCGCGTCGGTGCCTTTTTCGGGAACTTCGGTGGCCGTGGGGCAGGCGATGCGGCGGCTGCCGTTCCAAACACCAGTGCAGCGGCGCGGGCCGGTCAGCACCCACCCGATGCGCTGGCCGATGCGGACCGGCCGTGCGTACTCGCGGTCGGCCGGGACCGGGCCGTTGGCCTTATGCGCTGATGCGGTGAGCGTCGGAACGGCTGATTCCCAGTGCAGCCCGGTAGAACGCCAGGCGCTCGGATGATCGGTCACGCTCGTACCTTCCATACAACTCGGCGAGGGTGTCGGACCCGGCCAGGTGCGTGATGTCGGCAAGCGCCTCGCCGGGGTTGTCCGGCATGTGCAGGTGGTTGCGGAGCTCATCGGCGCCCAGGACTTGGCGGATGGCCGCTTTGATCTGCTTGGCCGGGACCGGGTCTTCCCACAGCGTTCGCAGGACCAGCACCTGCACGGGCCCACCGGTCAGGTAGGCGTCGCGGGCGCCGACGTAGTCGGCACCATACGCCTCGGGGTAGAGCCGGCGAGTGGACCGCCCCGGCGAACCTTCCAACCCCCGGCCTAGTCACTGCTGCGCGAATAGGTCGGGCGCCACGGCCCCGAGGCGGAGTCTGCGGGTGCCCGCCTGCTGGCGGACCTGCGGGAGCGACCTGAACCGCCGGTCGACTACAATTGGTTATCGATCAAGCGCTTAGGGTAGTTCCAGGTTATCGACCTCCCCATCAGCGAGTCCCCTCCGTCACCTGCCCACCGCCGGTCGAGGCGGGAGCCGGCGGATCCTCAACCGTGTGACCCCAGGATCACGAACCCGAATGGAGAACCCCCCATGGCCGTGTCTTCTCCGGAACGCCTGCGGATGCGCTTCGATCTCCTCGACGTGGACGGCAGCGGTGCGCTGACGTTCGCCGACTTCGCCCTCTACGCTTCGCGCGTGTGCGTCGTCCTAGGCGTGCCCTCCGATTCGCCAAAGGCCAAGGCCCTGGCGGAAGGGTGCCGGCGCTTCTGGGATGGCCTGGCCGCCGCTGCCGACCGGAACAAGGACGGGAAGGTCGGCTTCGAGGAGTACTCCTCGTTCTCGCACGACGACGCGTGGTTCGCCGAGTATGGGGAGGCGTACGTGGCGGCGGTGTCCACCGTCTGCGACCTGGACGACGACGGCCTCATCGAGCGCGATCACTTCCTCGGCCTTCACAGTGCCGCGGGTTTCCCGCTGGCGTACTCGACGAAGCTCTTCAGCGACCTGGACAGCGGAGAGGCCGGCCGGGTGAGCTCGGACAGGTTCGCCGAGTTCCTGCGAGCGTTCTACACCGGCGCCGACGACCTGCTCTGACGCGGGCGGTGCCGCGCGCGCTCTCATGCTGGTGTGCAGCGATCGCACGGTGAGCCACGTCGAGTTGATGGCGCTGGCGGACGCACGGGCGGCCAGGCTTGCGGACTGCGGGATCGGGCCGGGTGATCTCGTAGGGCTGTGCCTGCCCAACGGCTGCGAGTGGGTGGTGGCGTACCTGGCGCTGGCCCGGCTCCAGGCGTGCTGCGTGCCGCTGAACGCGGCGTCGGCCGTCACGGAGGTTGCCCATGTGGTCCGCGACTGCGGCATGCGCGCGCTGTTCGTGTCCGCCGATCGGGCCGAGGCGCTGGAGGAGGCATGCGCGGACCGGGTGCTGCTCTGCCCGGACGGCGCGGTCCCCCGAGCCCGGTCGGCACCCGAGCGCGAGTCCGGGCAGGCGGCGCCCGCCGGCGTCGCCTGCCTGGCCTACACCTCCGGGACGACGGGGACTCCCAAAGGAGTCATCCAGACGTGGCGAGCGGTTCGCGCCGGTAGCTCCAACCTGGGGAGACGGCTGCGGCTCGGCCCACGGGATCGGGTAGTGACGGCGCTGCCGCTGGCACACACCAACGTCCCTGCCCGAGGTGCGGCCGCCAGCAACTCGCCGGGGAGACGCTGTCCACTATGGTCACCGTCGCGATCACGGCGATGCCGTCCGGGCGGTGGGCGGTGTGGCCGGTCGGTCACGTCGTGCCGCGACAACAGCAGCTGCGGCGGGAATCAAGTCCTCAGGCGTGCGCTGTGGCAGGGACGTCGACCCGTGTGGCCAGGATCTGGGCCTCCAGCACCGGTTTCCGATTGGCCTCGAGAAAGTCGGGGGCCACGCACAGGAAGAGCGTGTGCCCGTCCGAGCCGCCAAGCGCGCAGGCGAACACGCCCGTGCCGGGGACGATCTCGTCCACGATCTCGCCACCCTCGCGGACGCGGACCGCGCGGCCGCCGATGGCGTCGGCGACCCAGAGGCAGCCTTCGGCGTCGAGCGTGCACCCGTCAGGGGCCACGACGAGCTCGCTCATCGCCTTGTCGAGGGCGGAATGTTGCGGTGGCTGTCCGAACGCCGCCCACGTCCGGCGGTTGGTGAGGGTTCCGTCGGCGGTGATGTCGAACGCGGTGATCCGGTTGCCGAAGGTCTCGTCGACGAGCAGGACGCCGTCCGGGGTCACCACGGCGCCGTTGGGGAACCAGAGATCCGTCGCCGCCACAGCGGTGGTGCCGTCCGGATCGACCCGGACCAGGCTCGTACTCGCGACGGGCTCGCCCGCCATCAGATCGAAGCCGAAGTTCCCGACGTACGCCCGCCCGTTGGAGTCGACAATCATGTCATTCAAGTGCCCCAGGGCGTAGCTGCTGATGTCGGCGTGTATCGCGAGGGTGCCGTCGGTTTCGCGGCGCAGGATCGTGCGGTCATGCTGGGACACGATGAGCAGCCGGCCGTCCGGAAGCCAGCCCAGTCCCGACGGCTGACCCGGGACCTCCGCCTCGGTGCGACGGTCCGAACCGTCCTGAGCTGCGGAGAGAACTCGGCAAGTGTAGAAGTCGGCGAACCAGATCCGTCCGTCGCGCCAACGCGGGCACTCGGTGAAGGACATCTGGTCGACCACGGTGCTGATCTCGTGACTCATGACTGTCCTCCGGTGGACGGGCCGGGCGTGGGTCAGGCCACATTCACCCGCAAGCTGATGATATTGTCAAGTTATGGCGAACGAAACGAGCGGCACGGCCGACGGTGATCCGGTCCCGCTGGTACGGATGACGCGGGAGGGCGGCGTCGCGACGGTTGTCCTGGACTCAGTACACAACCGCAACGCCCTTTCCCGGCGGCTGCTCGTCCAGCTCGCCGCCGAACTGGACGCGGCCGAAGCCGATCCAGGTGTTCGCGTCATCGTGCTGACTGGCGCCGGGCCAACGTTCTGCGCAGGTGCCGACCTGCGGGAGCAGCAGGACGGACTCGGTCAGGGGTCGGTCTCGATGCCGGACATCCTCAACCGGATCTTCGAACACCGCTGTCCGGTCGTGGCGCGGGTCAATGGGACCACCCGGGCTGGCGGGGTTGGCTTGATGGCGGCGTGCGACCTGGTCGTGGTGCCGGACACCGCGACCTTTGCGTTCAGCGAGGTCCGCATCGGGGTAGTGCCCGCCGTCATCGCTGTGCCAGTGCTGCTGCGCATGAACGCCACTGTCGCCCACGAGTATTTTCTTACGGGCGAGGTGTTCGACGCCGCGGTGGCGGAGCGGTCCGGGCTGGTGAACCGCGCGGTGCCGGAGTTCGAGCTGGACGACGCCGTAACAGGCTACGTCGACGCGTTGACCAGGGGCGGGCCCCTTGCCCTGGCGGCCGCGAAGCAGCTGCGGCGCACCGTACCCGGGGTCGAACCGCGACGTGCCTTCCCTCGCCTGCAGGAGCTGTCCGAACACCACTTCGCGAGCGAAGAAGGGCAGGCGGGCATCTCGGCGTTTCGCGCACGCCGTCCTGCTCCGTGGATGTCCGGCCGCTGACCTGGCGGCGCCAAGACGGCCGCCTCGGCATCGGGATCTACTTCGTTGGCCGGTCCTCTGTCGCCAAGCGAGAGGGGACCGACCGGCCGTCAGCGGGTGACGGCCTCGTGGGTGCCCGTGTAGATCGACCGCAGCTCCCGCTTAAGTAGTTTCCCCGTGGCGGTGCGGGGGAGCCCATCGACGAACTCGACGCGTCGGGGGCACTTGAAGTGCGCCAACCGCTCCCGGACCCAGCCGACCAGCTCCTCCGCGGTCAGCGTCGAGTCCGTCCGCCGCACGACCACTGCGGTGACAGTCTCGCCCCACCGCTCGTCGGGCACGCCGATCACCGCGACGTCGTCCACGTCGGGATGGCGGTACAGCACCTGCTCGACCTCGATCGGGTACACGTTCTCGCCACCGGTGATGACCATGTCCTTCTTGCGGTCCACAAGCGACACGAAACCGTCCTCGTCGGCGCGGCCGAGATCTCCGGTGTGGAACCAGCCTCCGCGCAGCGCCTCGGCAGTCTCGACCGGCTTGCCCCAATACCCGGCGAACACGTTCGGCCCGCGCACGACGAGTTCGCCGACCTCGCCGACCGGTACCACGCGATCGTTGTCGTCGACGAGCCGCCACTGCAGATGGGTCACCGGTTGGCCGACTGAGCCCGCCTTGCGCGCGAGGTGCTCGACGGTCAGGACGGAACAGGTGGGCGAGGTCTCGGTCATGCCGAAGCCCTCGGTGAAGTTCCAGCCGCGCTGCTGGAAGAACTCGAGGGTTGTCAGCGGCGTCGGCGATCCCCCGGACGCCGCGAACCGCAGGGCGCCCAGGTCCGCCCGGTCGATCTCTTCCGAGTGGGCGAGCGCCGTCCACATCGCGGCGACCAAGAACATCACCGTGGCCCGCTCGCTCGCCATCGTCCGCACCACCTGGCCGGGTACGAACGACTCGAGGATCACGGAGGTGCCGCCGAGGTAGAGCAGGGGCAGGGTGAGGATCCCGAGGCCGCCGATGTGGAACAGCGGAGCGGCCGTCACCGTGCGGTCGTGGCGGCTCAGCCCGCTGCCCAGCTCCACGGAGTGGATCGCTTGCCACAACAGGTTGCCATGGGTGAGCATTGCTCCCTTGGGCCGTCCCGTCGTGCCCGATGTGTACATGATCACCGCGATGTCGTGCTCCGCGACATCGCGCTCCAATGGTTCAGGGGAGCCCGACGCCACCAGGGTCTCGAACGGAGAGGGAGCCCCCGTGGCCCGCTTGGCCGCCGAGGGGATCTCTATGAGGGTGTGCACCGGTAGGTCCTTCGTGGCACCGTAAGCCACCGCCGAGAAGGTGTCCGAATGGAGTAGCGCCGACACGCCGGCGTCGGCGAGGACATAGCGCACCTCGCCCTCGGAAAGCCGGTAGTTCACCGGCACGGTGATCGCGCCGAGTTTGGCGGCGGCGAGGAACACCTCGATGAACTCCGGGCTGTTCAGGGCCAGGATCCCGACCCGGTCCCCGCGCCGGACCCCTTTGCGGTGCAGTGCGTCGGCGAGAGCGCTCGTCCGCGCATGGAGGTCGCTGTACGTCCGGCGGCGGCCCGTGTCCCCGTCCACCAGTGCCGTCGCCGTCGGCGTGCGGAACGCCCGTCCCGCGACCCACGATCCGATGCCTGCGTCCATGCCGGCTCCCTCGCGTTCGGACTGCTGCGACCGATCAATACTTGACTAATTTGTCATGTTAGCCACATGCTGGGCTCAGACGCCAGAGAGGAATTCCGAATGGTCAGGGTGGATCGTGGCGGTGGGCGGCAGATCGTCGGTACGGCAGAGCGCAAGGCGCTCGATGACCTCGTGGCGGAGTTCGCCCGCCGGGAAGTGCTTGGCCACATCGACGAGTGGGAGGTGGCAGGGGAACTGCCCCGGGAACTGCACAGGGCCGCCGGAGCCGCGGGCCTGCTTGGACTCGGCTTCCCGGAGGAGCTCGGCGGTGGTGGCGGCCACCTGGACCTGATGGCCGCCCTCGAGGGGCTCGTGTGGAACGGTGTGTCGACGGGTGTGATCTCGGCGCTGTTCTCGCACTGCATCGCACTGCCATCGATCGTCGCGCACGGCACGGCCGAGCAGCGGGAGAAGTTCGTCCGCCCGACGCTCGCCGGTGAGCTGATCGGGGCGCTGGCTGTGACGGAACCCGACGGTGGTTCCGACGTTGCGGCCCTACGTACGCGAGCGGTCCGGGATGGCGACCATTACCTCGTCAACGGAACAAAGATCTTCATCACCTCCGGCGTGCGTGCGGACTTCGTGACCGTCGCCGTCCGTACAGGAGAGCCCGGTCACCGCGGGATCTCGCTCATAGTCGTCGAGCGCGGCACGCCCGGGTTCACGGTGTCGCGCAAGCTCGACAAGATGGGCTGGCGGTCGTCGGACACCGCGGAACTGGCGTTCGCCGACGCCCGAGTCCCGGTGGCCAACCTGGTCGGCCCGGAGAACGCGGGGTTCCGTCAGATCATGGAGCAGTTCCAGTCAGAGCGGCTGTCGATGGCGGTGCAGTGCGTCGCTGTCGCACGCCGCTGCCTCGACCTGACCGTGGACTGGGTGCGTGAGCGGTCGACCTTCGGAGCCCCGCTCGCTTCTCGTCAGGTGGTCCGGCACAAGATCGCCGAGATGGCCCGGCAGACGGACGTCGCGCACACCTATGTCTGGTCGGTCGCGGCCCGCTGGGCGGCGGGCGAGGAGGTCAGCGCCGAAGTTTCGATGGCCAAGAACACCGCCGTCTACGCCTGCGAGCACGTCGTCCACGAGGCGGTCCAGCTGCACGGCGGGATGGGGTTCATGCGCGAGTACGAGGTAGAGCGGCACTACCGGGACATCCGCGTGATGGGCATCGGCGGCGGAACCAACGAGATCATGAACGACGTCATCGCCAAGCGGATCGGCCTGTGAATCAGCGCGGAGACGACGCAACGGCCGGGTTGTCCCGGCCGGGGAAAGGTGTGTGATGGGTGTCCTGACCTCGGCTCTAGACATCGGCTCCGACGAATACGCCACGGACCGGGCGGCCATGGTCCGAGCGCTCGGCGAACTCGAGGAACTCGGACGCAAGGTGGTGGGCGCGGGCGGAGAGAAGGCCGTCGCCCGGCACCGGTCGCGCGGCAAGCTCCTCGCGCGTGAGCGCGTCGACCTTCTGCTTGACGAGGACACGCCGTTCCTGGAGCTGTCCGCCTTCGCCGGTGCACACGAGTCAGGCGAGCAGCCGGGGGCCCGTCTCATCACCGGCGTCGGCCAGGTGAGCGGCGTCGAGTGCCTGGTGATCGCGAACGAGGCCACGGTCAAGGGAGGCTCGACGAGCCCGAGCACAGTCGCCAAACAAGTCCGCGCTCTGGAGATCGCCGAGCGGAACCGCCTGCCGGTGGTGTCCCTGGTCGAGTCGGGTGGAGCCGACCTGCCCAGGCAGGCCGACATCTTCGTTCCCGGGGGCCGGGTCTTCCGTGATCTCACGCGACTGTCGGCGCAAGGCGTTCCCACGATCGCGCTCGTCTTCGGCAGCTCGACGGCCGGCGGCGCCTACATGCCCGGCATGAGCGAGTACACCGTGCTTGTCGACAAGGCGGCCGCGGTGTATCTCGGCGGTCCCCCGCTGGTGAAGATGGCGACGGGCGAGGACGTCGACGATGAGACGCTCGGTGGTGCCCAGATGCACGCGCGCGTCTCCGGGTTGGCGGACTACCTGGCCGCCGACGAGCACAGCGCCATCCGGTTGGGCCGGCAAATCGTGGCCGACCTGGGCTGGCGACGATCTGGCCCGCCGCCCGCTGATGAGGCCGAGCCACCCCTTCTCGACCCGGCGGAGCTGCTCGGGGTGGTCCCGGCCGAGTCCAAGCGGCCGACGGAAGTTCGCGAGGTGCTGGGGCGGATCCTCGACGGGTCGCGTTTCGACGAGTTCAAGCCGCTGTACGGCACGCAGCTCGTGTGCGGCTGGGGGATGATCGCCGGCTACCGGGTCGGGATTCTCGCGAACAACGGCGTCCTCTTCTCCGCAGAGTCGCAGAAGGGCGCCCACTTCGTCCAGCTGGCCAACGCCCGCGACATCCCGCTGCTGTTCGTCCAGAACATCACGGGGTTCATGGTCGGCACGGCGGCCGAGCACGGAGGCATCATCAAGGACGGCGCCAAGTTGATCAACGCCGTGTCCAACTCGACAGTTCCGCACCTCACGCTGATGGTGGGCGCCTCGTACGGAGCCGGGAACTACGGGATGTCCGGCCGCGCCTACGACCCGCGGTTCGTCTTCACTTGGCCGAGCCACCGGATCGCGGTCATGGGCGGCCCGCAGCTCGCGGGCGTGATGTCGATCGTGCAGCGCAGGTCGGCCGAACAGGCGGGCCGGCCCTACGACGAGGAGACCGATCGCCGGGTACGACGGCAGACCGAGCAGATGATCGAAGAACAGTCGGGCGCCCTGTACGCGACCGGCCGGCTTTGGGACGACGGGGTCATCGACCCGCGCCACACCCGCACCGTCCTCGGCCTCGCCCTGTCCGCGACGCACTCGGCGCCTGTGACGGGCGCGACCCGTTTCGCGCCGTTCCGAATGTGAGGACCTCATGAGCAGCCCTTCAGCCACCATCACGACGCTGCTGGTGGCCAACCGGGGGGAGATCGCCCGCCGCGTCATGCGTACCGCCTCGGCGATGGGCATTCGCACGGTGGCAGTGTTCTCCGAGGCCGACGCCGACGCGCCCCACGTCCACGAGGCCGACATCGCCGTCGCCCTCGGCGGGTCCACGGCGTCGGAGTCCTACCTCGATCAGGAGAAGATTCTGCGGGCGGCGGCAGAGACGAACGCCGACGCCGTCCATCCCGGATACGGCTTCCTCTCCGAGAACGCCGGCTTCGCCAGAGCCTGCGCGGCGGCCGGGCTCGTGTTCGTGGGGCCGTCGCCGGAGTCGGTGGAGACGATGGGGCTCAAGGACAGAGCCAAGAGCGTGGCCCGCGCCGCGGGGGTTCCGACGCTGCCCGACGCCCGGATCACCGACGACGATCCGGACGCGTGGCGGGCCGCTGCGGACACCGTTGGCTACCCCCTGCTCGTCAAGGCGGTCGCGGGGGGTGGAGGCAAGGGGATGCGCCAGGTCAACGGCCCCGCACAGCTGGTCGAGGCGGTGGAGGGAGCCCGCCGGGAGGCGGGTAACTCCTTCGGCAACGCCGACGTGTTCCTCGAACGCTACCTGTCCTCGCCGCGCCATATCGAAGTGCAGGTCTTCGCGGACACGCACGGCAATTCCGTGTACCTGCACGAGCGGGAGTGCTCGGTGCAGCGCCGCCATCAGAAGGTGATCGAGGAGGCACCGTCGTCGGTGGTGGACGCGGCGCTGCGGGAACGGATGGGCAAGACCGCCGTCGCCCTGGTCCGGGAGCTCGGCTACGTCGGCGCGGGCACCGTCGAATACCTGCTGGACGACTCGGGTCCGGAGAAGCGGTTCTACTTCCTCGAGATGAACACCCGCCTGCAGGTGGAGCACCCGGTCACCGAGGAGATCACGGGGTTGGATCTGGTCCGGCTGCAGCTGCAGGTCGCGGCCGGTCGGCCGCTCGGCTTCGGTCAGGAGGATGTGACTCTCCACGGACACGCCCTGGAGGTCCGGCTCTACGCCGAGGACCCAGCGCGGGAATTCGCGCCCGCACCCGGCCTGCTACACCGGTACCGGCACGCGGAGACGCCGGGGCTGCGCTGGGAGGACGGGATCGGCGAGCGCGCCGAGGTCTCGCCCTTTTACGACCCAATGCTGGCCAAGGTGGTGGCGCACGCCCCGACACGGGAGGAGGCGGCGCTGCGGTTGGCCCGGGCCCTCGCCGCCACCGAGCTGCACGGGACCGTCACCAACCGGGACTTCCTCGTCGCGGCGCTCCGCTCGCAGCCGTTCCTCGACGGCGAGACGCGCACCGACTTCATCGACCTGCATCCGGGACTCTGCACCGCGCGCCCGCCTACGCCCGCACACATCCACCTGGCAGCTGCGGTAGCCGTGACAGTCGCGCGGCGGCGCCGGGAGGACCGTCTCGCCCGGCACGCCCCGCCGACCTTCCGGATACTGCCCGCGCATCCGGACCCGAACGTCGTCTGGGAGTCTCCGGATGGGACCGACATCCGCGTGACATACCGGCTGGACGCGGCCGAGGGTGAGGCAGCGCTCGCCATGACTGTGGACGGCACGCCCTTTCAGCTGCAACTGCGCGAGCTGGATTCCGACGGCGTGCGGGTCCGCGACGACGACCGCGAGTGGCCGTGCCGGGTGGTCGTGCACGACGACGGCTCGGTCTGGGTCAACGACCCGGACGGCCAGCGCGGATGGCGCCCACGACCCCGGTTGCCCGAGGAGAGGGGCAGCGGCTCGGGTCCCGGACCGGTCGCCGACATCGCGGGAACCGTGGTCGAGGTCCGCGTCGCACCCGGCGACCGGGTCACAGCCGGGCAGCGGCTCGTGGTCGTCGAGGCGATGAAGATGGAGCTTCCTGTACTGGCCGCCACCGACGGGATCGTCGAGGCCGTCCATGTCGAGGTCGGCCAGTACGTCGACGCCCGCGCGGTCCTGGTGACGCTGAAGGAGGACGAATGAGCAGGCGCCCGCTGCGCGTAGCCAACTGCAGTGGCTTCTACGGGGACCGCCTCGCCGCCGCGCGTGAGATGGTCGACGGCGGCCCGATCGACATATTGACCGGCGACTGGCTCGCCGAGCTGACGATGGGCCTGCTCAGCATGCAGCGGGCGAAGGACCCCGACGCGGGTTTCGCCCGCACCTTCGTGACCCAACTCGAAGATGTCCTGGCCGACTGCCTCGACCGCGGCATCAAGATCATCTCGAACGCCGGTGGGTTGAACCCGGTGGCCTGCGCCCGCCAGATCGAGGCGATCGCCGCTGGCCTCCGCCGGCCGGTGAAGGTGGCCGTGGTCAGCGGCGACGACGCGACGGAGGCGTTCCGCACAGCCCGGGACGAGGGCTGGGACGCTCAGCACCTCGACTCGGGTGCCCCGTTCGACTCGGCGGGTGCACATGCCGAGGTCGTCAGCGCCTACCTCGGTGGCTGGGGAATCACCGAGGCGCTCGGGGCGGGCGCCGACGTGGTGGTCACCGGTCGCGTCACCGACGCCGCAGTCATCCTCGGCCCTGCGGCCTGGCACTTCGGCTGGGCCCGCGACGACTGGGACGCCTTGGCCGGTGCCGTCGTCGCGGGGCACGTCATCGAATGCGGGGCGCAAGCCACCGGCGGGAACTTCGCGTTCTTCACCGAGCTCGGCGACCTGAGCAGGGTCGGCTTTCCGCTGGCCGAAATCTACGAGGACGGGTCCGCGGTTGTCACCAAACACCCGGGAACCGGCGGGGCGGTGACAGTCGAGACCGTCACCGCGCAACTGCTGTACGAGATCGACGGTCCGCGGTACCTGAACCCGGACGTCGTAACTCGGCTCGACACGGTGCGGTTGGAACAGGTCGGTGTCGACCGCGTGCGCATCTCCGGGGCACGTGGCGAAGGGGCGCCCGCCACGGTCAAGGTCGGGGCGCTCGTCCCGGGCGGCTGGCGCAACGAGATGACGTTCGTCCTGACCGGGCTCGACATCGAAGCCAAGGCCGAGGGGGCCCTCGCGGCGCTCTGGGCAGCCGTGCCCGGTGGTGAGAAGGCGTTCGACCAGGTGACCGTCCGGCTGCTCAGGGCCGACCGGCAGAATCCCATGACCGTGGCCGAGGCTGTCGCGCTGCTCACCGTCACCGTCAGCGGCGCTGACCGCAGGCGGGTTGCCACGTTCTCCCGGGCTGCCGTCGAGATCGGTCTGGCTTCCTACCCGGGGCTACACGCGACCAGCCCGCCCGGACCGGGCTCGGCCATAACCGTATTCTGGCCGACCCTGATGCCTGCCGAGCGGTTCGTCCAGACGGTCACGCTCGACGGGCGCACCTGGTCCGTCCCGCTCACCGGCGGCCGGGCCGTCCCCGAGATCGCCGGCCCCACGGCCCCCACTGCGGAGCCCACCACGGGCTCCACCCGGCGTGTCCCGCTGGGGACGGTGCTGGGGGCCCGGTCAGGGGACAAGGCGGGCAACGCGACGCTCGGCGTTTGGGCGCGCAACGACCCGGCCTACCGATGGCTGTTGTCCTGGTGGGGCCAGGACCGGTTGCGAGAACTGCTGCCCGAGACGGCTCGGCTGCCATTGCGCCCCTGGGCGTTGCCAAACCTGCGAGCCTGCGGCGTCACGGTCGTCGGACTGCTCGGAGCAGGGGTCGCGGCGAATCACGCGCTCGACGCCCAGGCGAAAGCGCTCGGCGAGTACTTGCGGGCGAAGGTGGCTGAGGTGCCCGTCGGCTTGCTTGACCTGGCTGACGAGGAGGTGTCGCCATGACCGGAGCGACGGCACAGGATGGCCTGTGGGCCGATCTCGAGTCGGAGGGCGAGTCCGTCGACTGGCTCGTCGCGAGCCTCGCCGATCCAGCGGAATGGCGGCGCCCCACACCGGCGGAGGGCTGGACAGTCGCCCACCAGATCGGTCATCTCGCCTGGACGGACCGCATCTCCCTGCTCGCCGTCCGGGATCCTCAGGAGTTCGCCGTCTTCGCGGCCGCTGCCGCAGGTGATCCCAAGGGGGCAGTGGAGGCCGGCGCCGCCGAGGGAACGGTCGACGCCGGTCCGAAACTGCTTGCCCGCTGGCGGGAAGGCAGGCATGCCCTCGTGGAGGCCCTCGCGAGGGCTGATCCCGACCGCAAGCTGCCGTGGTTCGGCCCTCCGATGAAGCCGACGTCCATGGCGACGGCGCGGTTGATGGAAACCTATGCGCATGGGCAGGACATCGCGGACGCACTGAGCGTGGAGCGTCCGGCCACTGCCCGCCTGCGCCACATCTGTCACCTGGGAGTACGGACCCGAGACTACGCCCACCGCGTCCGCGGGCTGCCCGTTCCGTCGGAGGCATTCCGGGTCGAGCTGACCGGTCCGCACGGTGAGGAGTGGAACTGGGGACCCGAGGGTGCGGTGCAGTCGGTCCGGGGCCGGGCACTGGACTTCGCGCTGCTCGTCACCCGCCGCAGGCACCGGACCGATCTCGGCCTCGCCGCGGTCGGCGACGACGCGAACCGCTGGCTCGACATTGCCCAGGCGTTCGCGGGCGATCCCGGGAAGGATCCCGCTCCAGGAAGCCAGATCTGGACTGTCCAACATGGACAATCTTGATCCTATCTTCGTTGAAGACCACGCCCCTGGGTGCCGGCCACTCGGCAAGCCCGCCTTGACCTGCTGGGCCTGCCGCTTCCGAACAGCAGGTGACTACGAGGCGGCCTGCGGTCACACACCGGCGACGACCCCGGCTGCAGGTGAGAGAGGATGACGTGTATGGGTAGATCGAGAGTCAAACCTGCACCGACGCCACCCGTCACGAGCCGTGGCCGGCGGACTCGTGACGCCCTGATCTCGGCGGGCCGCGAGATCCTCGAGCACCGCGGATGGGCGGCGTTCAGCCCCGAGACCGTCGCCCAGGCAGCCGGCGTGTCCTACGGCACCTTCTACAACTACTTCAAATCGAAGGACGACTTGCTCCGTAGCGTCGTCCACGCCGTAGCCGGTGAGATGTTCACCTCGAGTCTGGTTTCGCCGGAGACCGCAGATGATCCGTACACCCGGATAGTGGAGTCGAACCGACGTTACCTCCGCGCGTGGAGCAAGTCCTCCAAGGTACTCCGCCTGGTGGACCGGGGCGCCGACTCGGACGAGACTTTGCGCCGGCTCATCCTGGAGATCCGTGAGCTCTACGTCAACCGCGGAGCGGAGGGAATCCGGCGGCTGCAGGAAGCCGGGCTCGCGGACCGGACTCTTGATGCCAGACTCACCGCGATCGCGTTGGGCGCGATGGTCGAGCAGGTCGCGCATATCCTGTACACACTCCGGGAGCCGCTCGACGAGGAGGACATGGTCGACCACCTGTCGAGATTGTGGGCGGCCGGCATCGGCTTGCGGACGGCAGGGGACGTCGGCAGACCCGGGTCTGGCGACGCATTGAACGCGTAACCGGAACTGTGCTTGACTATTTTGTCACCGGCCATACGCTGACTCGCCGGGTCATCGCAGCCAGTACATCCGGATCCTTGAATTGCTCGGCCTCGGTCGGAAAGCAACCGGGGCACAACGCATTCACGCAGATTCCGTACCGTGCCCATTCCAGTGCAAGTTGTTCTGCCGATCCGGGTGCGTGATGAGCTGGGCGAGGTGTTCGCTGATGAGCAGTTCGCCGCGGCGTTCGGGGTGCGGGGTGCTCCGTGTGCCGCACGAAAATAGGATCGCGGCCCTGGAACTGCAGTCCCGGTGCTCGTCGGGCGCCCTGAGCCCAAGGCCCGCGGTGGGTGCCCCCGGCCGCAGGAGGAACGGCCAGGGGACGATGAAGGGGATGCTCAGGCGGCAGGGGTGTTCAGCAGGTACTCGCGCGAGGCGTGCACCTGGCTGCGCAGGTCGGGCAGGTCGACGTCGAGGACCTGGCCGGCCCACTTGCGGGGCTCGCCATTGACGAGGACGGCGCTGATGTTGCGGGCGTCGGAGCCCAGCACCACGGTGCCGATCGGGTCGTTGAGCGGCATGTTGTTGAGGTCCTCGGCCTGGACGACCAGCAGGTCGGCCTTCTTGCCCGGGGTGAGTGAGCCGGTGACACCGGCCAGGCCGTTGGTGCGGGCGCCTTGGAGGGTGGCGAAGTCCAGGACGTCGTGGGTGGTGATGCGGGAGGGCTGCTGGTCGGTGTCGTAGGCGGCGTTGACCGCGCGCATTCGCTGGATGGCGTGCAGGGCCCGCATCTGCGTGAACATGTCGCTGGCCAGGGCGACTTCGACGTCGATGCTCAGTCCGGGACGGATGCCGACGGAAAGAGCCTCGTCGATGGCGGGGATCGCGGTCTCCAGGCCGATCTGTGCGTCGGAGGTGGGGGCGAGCGCCACGGTGGTGCCGGTCTCCCCCATCGCCTTCCATGCCTCGGAGGTCAGCCCGGTGGAGTGGATGAGCGTGACGTCGGGGCTGAGGATGCCGTCCTTGGCCCAGCTCAGGACGGCCTCGGAGGAGGCCGTGCCGAAGACGGCGTCCACGCTCACGCCAACTCCCAAGTCCCTTGCGATGCGCGCAAGTTCAGGCCCGTATGCGAGAACGGGGCCGGCGATCTCGTCGGTGGCGAGCGTGGCGAGGCGCAGTGTCAGCAACTGGTCGTCGGCGCTGAAGTACTGGTCCTTGATACGGGTCAGATCGCCGGGCCACTGCCGGTCCCACTCGCCGAAGTGGGGGCCCATGGAGGCGTGCACGCCGCGGATGCCGGTGTCGAGGAGGGCCTGGATGGCGGCGTCGGAATGCTCGCGGGTGCGGGAGTTGTGGGAGAAGTCGAGCATGGTCGTGATGCCACTGTCGATCGCGGTCAGGGCGGCCAGTTTGGTGCCGATGTACATGTCCTCGGGCCGGTAGACCGTGGCGTAGCCGGCCAGTGTGGCCATGACGTAGCCGCCGAGGTCGTCGACGTCCGGCATGATCCGGCGCAGCTGTGCCTCCCAGGCATGCCGATGGGTGTCGACGAAGCCGGGGGTGAGGATCGTACCGGTGGCGTCGACGACCACGGCGTCGGCCGCGCTCAGGCCGGGCCCGACCGCGGTGATCGTGTCACCCTCGATGAGAAGGTCGCCGCGGTCCACAACGCCGAGGTCGGGGTCCATGGTGACGATGGTCGCGCCGGCGAACAGGATGCGCCGCTGGTCGGCGGGCTGGCGCCGGAGCTGTTCGAGTACGGCAGCGCTGGTGGTGCCGTTGACGTTCATGAGGGGTCTTCTTTCTGTACGCCGGAGAGGGCCGGCATGGTGGGCCGCCGGGGGCGACCGCGGCTGCTCGACCACTAGCCTCGGTCGCCCCCGCTACGGCAACCAGGTCGCCGTTTCCCCAGGTGTCACGCACCCAGGGTCAGGATTTGTCCTGGCATGCGATTCCGAAGCCGACCGGCTGTGTACGGCACTGGGGAACCGGGCCGCTGCGTTGGAGGCAGGGCATCGCGCCGACCCGTGGGTCAGCCCAGCTTCATGACGTAGCCCACGTGGTGCAGTTCGTCGCCCTTGAACTCTCCGACAGCCCAGAAGCCGAGGTCATCCAGGTAGTCGATGCGGTCGCCGTCGATCCAGTACCTGCCGCGGTAGGCGTGCGGGCGGCCGCCCCGGGTCTCGTCGTAGCGGCCGTCGGCGGTGAGCTCCTGGTGCAGGAAGTCCTCCTGGTCGATCCAGACGCCGACCCGCGGGCTGCCGGTCAGGTCCGGTGAGGCCGGGATACCCGCCTCGGGGGCGGTGGCCCGGCCGGGTGCGTCGGTGCCGGCCCACAGGACGGGCGCCCCGGCCGCGACCAGTGCGCGGACCTGCTCCGGCCGGGACGCGAGCGTGGCCAGTGCGCTCGGCACGTCGTCGGCCAGTTCGTCGGGCACTACCAGCAGGTCGGTGGCGTTGCCCGGGGTCAGCGTCGACACGTACTCCGAGCGGCGGCCGCGGCCGCCGGCCAGCGCGACGGTGTCCACGACGGCAGGGACGATGGTCATGCCCGTGCAGTCGACGACGATGGCGTTGTCGTCCTCCGCCGCGGTGATGAGGGCGGGGCCGACCGCCACGATCAGGGCGCCGACGAACAGGAGGTCGGCGCCGGTCATGGTCCCGATCAGCGGGTCCGTCGTCATGATGCGGGCGTTGGTGAACAGGACGGGACGCCCCGCGTCGTTCGAGAAGATCTCGTCGAGGGCCTTGGAGTTCCATCCCACGGTGCCCGTGTCGGTGATGCTCATTGCCAGCTCCTAGATGAGTCGGTTCATCGGCCTGTGCGATGCGCGAAGTGCGCTCCTGCCAGCCGAGGCCCGTGGCCGGCAGCTCCAGGCGGCTGCAGCATCACCAGCCTCGTCGCGCGCCGGAAACGGAACCAGGCCGCCGTATCCCCAGGTGCGCCACACCCACGGTCAGTACCGCCGCGAATCCCTAAGCTGATCAGAGACGCTGCGACTTCCTCTACCGCTTCGTCACGAGCGACCACTCGCGTCCTTCTGCACTGCGCGCTGCTGCCGCACGGCGCGAAGGGCCCGGCCGTCCGCGACACTGGGTGCACGGCACCCAGGAAGCCCTCACCTGGGGAGACTGCGGCCTGGTTGCTTCCTGCCGCTGGGTCGACCGTAGAGCAATGACCAGCAACGACACGCCCCGCGATCCGCACCCGTACGTCGGGATATGGGTGACCGCGGACGGCTTCATCCGCCAGGAACTGCTGCCGAACGGCCGCTACGACGAGGCTCGCGGCAACCGCCAGAGCGCCTACACCGGCTGCTACACCGTGACCGGCAACCACATCGACTACGTCGACGACACGGGCTTCACCGCCACCGGCGACGTCCGCGACGGCGTTCTCTTCCACGAGCACTTGGTGCTCTACCGTGAGGGCGACCGGCGCGCCCGGAAGGGAGCCTGACCATGTCCGTGCGGGAGGGCCAGGTCATACGCGCGCCAACAGGAAGTCAGGTGTCGCCGAGAGCCCTGCCGGATTCTTCCTGCTCCGTCTGTACGGATTCCTCGCGGTCGGCCCGGGAACGGAGTTCAGCGAAGGCAGCCGCGGTGGCACTGGTGGGCTCGGCCTGGTAGACGACCAGTTGCTGGTGCGGGGCATCGTTGACTGTGAAGGCCGAGAACTGGATTTTCAGAGCGCCGACCTCGGGGTGTTTGAGGTTCTTCGCCTGCTGGGTCTTGCCCTTCACCTCGTGCCGTGTCCACAATTCGGAGAATTCCGCACTCTTCGCGCCGAGCGTGTCGACGACCTCGGTGATCCGCGGGGAATCGGGGTCGTATCCGTAGGCTGCGCGAATCTCGGCGACGCAGGAGTTCGCGGCCTTCTCCCAGTCCTGGTAGAAGCTGCGCCCGGCCGGGTCGAGGAAGACCATGCGGGCCAGGTTGTCGAACCGCTGGAATCCGCTGTGCAGGGCCGCGGCGAGGGCGTTGTGTGCCAGGACGTCCAGGGCCGGTCCCAGGACGAAGGCGGGGGTGTCGGGCCAGCTGTCGAGCAACTGGAGGAGCTGGGGGCTGATCCGATCGTGACCGGCGGGAATGCTGCGGCGTTCCTGAGGCGCCCGGGTGAGTCTGCGCAGGTGGTCGAGTGCTTCGTCGTCGAGGTGGAGGGCGGCGGCGACCGCGTCGATCACCTGGGACGACGGGCTGGTCTCCCGGCCCTGCTCCAGGCGCATGTAGTAATCGGAGCTCACGCCCGCGAGCATGGCGACCTCTTCGCGGCGCAGCCCCGGCACCCGCCTGCGGCCGTGCTCGGGCAGGCCGACATCCTGCGGTTTGAGGGCCTCGCGCCGTGCTCTGAGGAACTCTCCCAAAGGAGTGCTGTCGCTCATGACCCGTACCTAAGTGCTGTCGCTCATGACCCCAATCTAGTGGAGGAGGAAGCAGACCGCCGGTGGACCGAACGTCCGGGCGTCCGGCGGTGCCACGCTCGAGGGGCCGGCCGCGTACGAGATTCAGGCACGCGGGGCCGTAGCGCGCACTCAGTCGGTGCCCATCGCGAGGTCCTGCGCGGGCACGGGGCTGGCGCTCAGCGAGCCGAGCAGGGCAAGGGCCTCGGCGGAAGTACTGCCCGGTTCGGCTAGGTAGATGATGAGCTGCTGGCTGGGGGCGCTGTTGACGGTGAAGGCCTCGTAGTGCAGCTCTAGGTCGCCGACCTGAGCATGGTGGAAGAGCTTGGCATCGCGGGTCTTGCCGCGCACGTCGTGGCGCGCCCACAGGACGCGGAAGTCGGCACTCTTCATGGACAGTTCGCCGACGAGCTCCCTCAGCCGCGGATCGTCGGGGTCGATGCCGGCCGCCCGCCGCAGTGTGGCCACGCTTGATTCGGCGGCTCGGTCCCAGTCGCGGTAGAAGTGAGGCGCGGCTGGGTCCAGGAACGTCATGCGCAGCAGGTTGTCGGCGTGGGTGAAGCCTGCGTACAGAGCGCCTGCGAGCCGGTTGCGGTCCAGGATGTCCAGGGCGTGGCCCAGGACGAAGGCCGGCGTGCCGCTCCAGGTGTCGATGAGACGCCGCAGGTGGGGGGCGACGCGTTCGACGCGGGGCGCGCGGCGCGTACGGCGCGTGGTCGGGGTGGCCACGCGGTACAGGTGAGCCATCGCTTCGTCGTCCAGCCGCAGAGCTCGCGCGACGGCTTCGAGTATCTGCTGAGACGGATGCCGTTCGCGGCCCTGTTCCAGGCGCATGTAGTAGTCGGCGCTCACTCCGGCGAGCGTGGCGACCTCTTCGCGCCGCAGACCGGGCACCCTGCGGCGGCCGGATGTGGGAAATCCCGTGTCTTCGGGGCGCAGTTGGGCACGCCGCGCGCGGAGGAAACCTCCCAGCGCGTTCTCGGCGGAGGGGCCCTTGTCTGTGTCCATGGTGTCGAGGCTAGGGCTCCGCAGTGCCTTGTCGCGGAGGCGAAGGGGGGCGCGCTCCACCCAGGAATCGCGCACCCTGGACAGCCGCGACCTGATTATTTCTCCGGCACCTCATCACGGTGGCTGCATGACCGCGATCGTCAGCGTGCTCGGTGCCCTCGCACCGACTGACGGGCTACTCATCGCCGCTCGCCTCGCCAAGGGCATCGCTGCCGGCTTCCTCGCCCCCGCCGCGCTGTCCATCATCACGACCAACTGGTCCGAAGGCGCCGCCCGCGGGCGTGCCCCAGGCTGGTACGCAACCGTCGGAGCGAGCGGCTTCGTCAGCCCCTGCGGGCGGCGACACGGGACGCCGGGTCGTCCCTGCGCGCACGCCGGCCGTGGATCCTGGGTGTGGCTTTCCCAGGAAATTCCCGGCCTTCCTGGTCGTCCTTCTGTTGCCCAGACTTGTGACCACGGACGCCGGACCCGCAGGTGATGCGGCGGGCGCGGCAAGTGGAACCTGTCAGGAAGGACACTCATCATGGCTGTGTGGTTGGTAACCGGAGCATCGCGTGGGATCGGGGCGGAGATAGCCCGGGCCGCCGTGGGCGACGGCGATGACGTCGCCGTCGCGGTGCGTGACCCCGACCGGCTCCCGGACGATCTGAAGAACTCCTCGCATGTGCTGCCGCTGGCCCTGGACGTGACCAGGACCGGGGACATTCCCGCTGCGGTGGGTGAGGTCGTGACCCGGTTCGGGCGGATCGACGTGCTGGTCAACAACGCGGGCCGGGGCCTGCTGGGCGCGGTGGAGGAGATCACCGACGCCGAGGCGCGATCACTGTTCGACCTGAACGTCTTCGGCTTGATCAACATGACCCGTGCGGTGCTGCCGGTGATGCGCCGCCAGGGCTCGGGCAAGATCGTGAACATCGGATCCCGATCCGGTTTCGAGGGCGAGCCCGGTGTCGGTCTCTACAGTGCCTCCAAGTTCGCCGTGGCGGGTATCAGCGAAGCCCTGGCGGCCGAGCTGGAGCCGTTCGGTATCCAGGCGATGGTGGTCGAGCCCGGAGTTTTCCGAACCGACTTCCTCGACGCCAGCTCGCTGTCGGTCGCTGCGGCCCGGATCGCGGACTACGACGGCACGCCGGCGCACAACACGCTGGACTGGATCGACACCGCGAACCACGCGCAGCTCGGCGACCCTGTCCGGGGCGCGGCCCTGATCTATGAGGTCACCGCGCAGGAGAAGCTGCCCGGCCACCTCTACCTGGGGCGAGACACCCTCGAACGCCTCGAGGCCAAGATCCACCGGATCCGCGAGGACGCCGGACCCTGGCGACAGAAGTCCATCGCCACCGCCCACGACGGCGCCGCCTGAATCCAGACCAGCCGGCCTCGCGGAGCCCCCGATCCCCCGATCCCCCGATCTCCGCGAGGCCCGCCTCCCGACCCATTGAGCCTGTTGGCGTTACTTGCTGTAGTTCTTTCCGATGGGCCTACCGGGGATCGGCTTGCCGATGAGAGCGACCGGGGCGAACAAGCAGAAGTGGCCGATCGCCATGGTGAGCGTCCAGAGCGCCTCGTCGTCGTAGAGTGCGGATGCCTTGGCGAACAGCTCGTCGGAGACGCGTTCCCCGAATGGGTTCGGGGTGAGGACGGCCTCCACGAGCTCCAGTGCGACCCGTTCGGCGTCGGTGAAGTAGGGGGCATCCTGCCATGTCGCCACGGCGGTGATGCGCTTCTCGGTTTCCCCGGCTTTGCGGAGGTTGTCGGTCAACGAGATGGCGTGGTAAGTGCTGCCGACGATCTGCGCGGCGCGGAGCAGCATCAGGCTGATGGTGGTCTGCGAAACCGGCCCGTTCCAGACGGCGTTACGCACGGCTCCGGAGAGTTTTGACAGCTCGGGGAAGAGCTGGGTGAGGTCGGGCAGACGCGACTGGATACCGTCCTGCTCCGTCGTCGTGTCGGTCGTCGTTGGCGTGGACATGGCGAGGTCTTCCTTCCTGTGTGCTGGATGGTGTCTCACCAGTCCGACAACACAGGCGCTCGGGATGTGAGGCGGGGCGCCGACATCACGTTCAGGGGCGCTGTCCTGTCGGACTGGTGAGGACAGACGCGACCGAGGGAGCCGGCGACACCATGACCACCCCATCCGAGCCGGGAGACGGCCGACCCGACCCGAGCCTGAACGCGATCATGAGCGAGCGGCGTCAGCTGATCAACCTCGCCTACCGGCTCCTCGGCTCCCTCGCCGAAGCCGAGGATGCCGTGCAGGAAACCTACGCCCGCTGGTACACCCTGTCCTCACAGCAGCAGCAAGCCATCGAATCCCCCGGCGCCTGGCTGACCAAGGTCGCCAGCCGCATCTGCCTCAACTTGCTCAGCTCGGCACGAGCCCGACGGGAGAACTACGTCGGCGACTGGATCCCCGAGCCCCTACCCGAACCCGCGGAGTGGTCAGGCGGTCGGGCGGGCGGCACCACCATCGACCCGGCCGACCGCGTCACCCTCGACGAGTCGATCAACATGGCCTTCCTCGTCGTACTCGAATCAATGACCCCGGCCGAACGCGTCGCCTTCATCCTCCACGACGTCTTCCGCTACCCCTTCGCCGAAGTCGCCGACATCGTCGGCCGCACGCCGGCGGCCTGCCGCCAGCTGGCCTCATCGGCCCGCCGGCGCATCCGCACCTCGCAGACACCCGCGCCCCCGACCGCCCGGCAGGCCGCCATCGTCAAGAACTTCAAGCAGGCCTGGGAAGCCAAGGACATCGACGCCCTCATCGGCCTCCTCGACCCGGATGTCATGGCAACCGGCGACGGCGGCGGCCTCGCCACCACCGTGCGCCGCCCGGTCGAAGGCGCCGAGCAGATCGCGCGCGGCCTCGTCGATCTCGCCGGCAGGCTGGCCAACCTGACGATCCTGGAGCGTACCGTCAACGGTCAGCCCGGCCTGGTCGCCCAGCAGGACGGCGTCATCGTGACCGTGTACGCGTTCGACATCGCAGGCGACCGGATCACGCACATCTGGGCCGTACGCAACCCCGAGAAGCTCCGGCCGTGGACGGTGCATGGGGGTGGTGTACGAGTTTCCGCTGGTGACAGGCGTGGCGTCGTGAAGTGAGACGGGTCGGGTAGCGCCGGCGCTTCCCGACCCGTGCACAACAGTGTGGACCCTGCCGGGTGGATCTGCACCGAACCGGTTTCCGGCCCGCCGTATCGGTGGCTCGGCAGCGGGTTCCGCCCTCTCTCGCCGCGCGACGCCTATGGCACGGCTCAAGGACATGTTCGCGATCACGCAGCCGAGTGAAAAGAGGAGGTTCGTACAGCGAGAACACCGGCGGACCGTAGCACCCGCGGCGATCTCGCGGTCAAGAATTCCACCGCCCGCCGCCTCGCGCGCAGGAGGGGCGGGCAGTTCGTTGGGCCGACGTCGATGAAGGCAAATGCCGCGCTCGACAAACTACTGGCCACAATCGGCGGCTGGTCCCCGATCGGCACACGGCTACGTTGGCCGTACTACGGCGCGCCCCCCGAACACGCCGAAACGCTGCGCGCCATCGCCCGCGAACGCCTGCCCGAATTCACCCGCACATAACCAGGCAGCCCTGAACGGCCGCGGCCACTTCTCCAACGAACAAGCCGCGATGAAGTGCCTCTACATGGCGTTGATGGGCCTGGACCCCGCCAGCAAAGGGACTGTACGGTCAACGGCTCTATCGCGTAACTGGACACACCCATATTCGAGCGATACATCGTCCCGTGGCACACGCTGTTGATCGTATAGACCCGAATGCACTTGCACGGCCACAACCCCTAGGGAAGGATCTCGAGTCATGGGACATCTGGAAGCATCGCACGTTGAGTACTACCTGCCTGATGGGCGGGTATTGCTCGGCGATGTGTCGTTCCGGGTGAGCGACGGGGCCGTGGTCGCCCTGGTGGGGGCGAACGGTGCGGGTAAGACGACACTGCTACGGCTGCTCTCGGGAGAACTTCAGGCGCACGGCGGGACTGTCACATCCAGCGGTGGCGTCGGGGTGATGCCGCAGTTCGTCGGCTCGGTCCGCGATGACCGTACAGTCCGTGACCTGCTGGTGTCGGTGGCCCAGGCCCGCATCCAGGAGGCGGCGGCCGATGTCGACGAGGCCGAGCATCTGATCATGACGGTGGATGACGAGGCCGCGCAGATGAAGTACGCCCAGGCGCTCAGCGACTGGGCGGAGGCCGGCGGGTACGAGGCTGAAACCCTCTGGGACATGTGCACGATGGCCGCGCTCGGCACCCCGTACGACAGGGCCCAGTATCGGGACGTACGGACATTGTCGGGTGGCGAGCAGAAACGGCTGGTGCTCGAGGCGCTGCTTCGCGGCCCGGACCAGGTGCTCCTGCTGGACGAACCGGACAACTACCTCGACGTACCGGGAAAGCGCTGGCTGGAGACACAGCTGCGGGAGACCCGAAAGACGGTCCTGTTCATCTCGCACGACCGGGAACTCCTCGCACGAGCGGCGGAGAAGATCGTGGCGGTGGATCCCAGCCCGGCCGGATCCTCCGTGTGGGTGCACGGCGGCGGCTTCGCGACGTTCCACGACGCGCGGCAGGAGCGGTTCGCGCGATTCGAGGAGCTTTGGCGCCGCTGGGAAGAGAAGCACGCGCAGTTGAGGCGGCTGGTGCAGGACATGCAGCAGTACGCCTCACGCAGCGACGACATGGCCTCGCGCTATCAGGCGGCCAAGACCCGGCTGCGCAAGTTCGAGGAGATCGGACCGCCTCCCGAGCCGCCCCGCAAGCAGGACATCCGGATGCGCCTGCGCGGCGGGCGTACCGGCGTACGCGCGGTCACCTGCGAGAATCTCGAGCTGACCGACCTGATGAAACCCTTCTCGCTAGAGATCTTCTACGGCGAGCGAGTCGCGGTCCTGGGCTCCAACGGCTCGGGCAAGTCCCACTTCCTGCGGCTGCTGGCGGGAGAGGACATCGCCCACACGGGCGCGTGGAAGCTGGGCGCCCGCGTGGTGCCCGGGCACTTCGCCCAAACGCACGCCCACCCCGAACTGATGGGCCGCACTCTGGTCGACATCCTGTGGGACGAGCACGCGAAGGACCGAGGCGGCGCGATGTCGGCGTTGCGCCGGTACGAACTGGAACGTCAGGGCGACCAGCCCTTCGAGAAACTGTCGGGCGGGCAGCAGGCCCGCTTCCAGATCCTGCTGCTGGAGCTGTCGGGTACGACCGCTCTCCTGTTGGACGAACCAACCGACAACCTTGACCTGGAGTCGGCGGAGGCCCTGCAGGAGGGCCTCGAAACGTACGAGGGCACTGTGCTGGCGGTCACGCACGACCGCTGGTTCGCCCGCTCCTTCGACAGGTTCCTCGTGTTCGGCTCGGACGGGGTCGTCCGGGAGACTCCCGAGCCGGTGTGGGACGAGCGGAGAGTGGAGCGAGCCCGCTGAACTCCCCCGCCATGCCGATGTGTCGCGCGACCGTGCGCGCCGCGCTCCTGCGCGATACCTCCGTCCTGATACCTCACGGCGACCTCGCGCACGGGGCGGTCACTCGACGCGATGACGCTCACCCGGGCGGCGATGAGATGAGGACATCGGCCCGTCGTCGGTGCTCCGTCGTACGGCTATCCGGCTTCGGCGTGGGGGCGAAGCGGCGCGCCGACGGCGTTCAGGTGGCGGAGAACCTGGGCGTATGAGCCCACGAGGCTGCTCTCGTGGTACGTCAGACCCTGGCGCCCGCAGTGGGCCCGTACGAGGCCCTGGACTCGTCGCAGGCCGGGCCGGGGCATGCTGGGGAACAGGTGGTGTTCGATCTGGTAGTTCAGCCCGCCGAGGATGAAGTCGGTGAACCGGCCGCCGCGGATGTTACGCGAGGTCAGCACCTGCCTCCGCAGGAAGTCGAGTTCGTCGCCCTCGGAGAGCACCAGCATGCCCTTGTGGTTGGGCGCGAACGCGCAGCCCAGATACAGGCCGAACACGCATTGGTGAACGACGACGAAGACCGCCGCCTGCACAGGCGACAGGACGGCCAGGAGGGCCGCGAGGTACCCGGCGAGATGGATGCCGAGCAGCAGCGCCTCGACCGGCTTCGACCTCGGTCTGCGCGTACCGCGGCCCAGCAGCGACCGTACGCTCGCCACGTGCAGGTGCATCGCCTCGATCAGGAGCATCGGGAAGAACAGGTACGCCTGGAACCGGGCCAGCGTCCTGGCCGGCCTTCCACGCCGGGCGAGGGCGTGCTCAGTGGTGAACGCGATGGCGCCACTCGAGATGTCGGGATCCCGGCCTTCGTGGTTGGGGTTGGCGTGGTGGCGGTTGTGCTTGGCGACCCACCAGCCGTAGCTGAGCCCGATGAGCAGATTGCCGTGCACCAGGCCGAGCACGTCGTTCATCCGGCGGGAGCCGGCGATCTGCCGGTGACCCGCGTCATGCCCGATGAACGCGACCTGGGTGAAGACGATCCCGAAGAACGCGGCGACGAACAGCTGATACCACGAACGCCCCAGCAGGACGAAGGCGGCGCCACCGAGCACCAGCAGTGCCGCGTTCACCGCGATCTTCAGCGTGTAGTAGGCGGGCCGCCGCTTCAGCATCCCGGCCTGTCGAACCTGTCGGGCGAGGATCGCGTACGCGCTGCCGCGAGCGGTGGTCTCCTCGCCATCGGCCGATCCCAAGACATTGGACGTCATCGCTTCTCCTTCGGCGGGCAGGTGCGGGACGACAGGGCGTGCGCACCGCTGCGACCATCCGCCGCCGAAGGCGGGATCGCCTCCAGGAGAACGAACAATCGGGCAGCCGCGGGCGCCAGGGTCGCATCGCTCTGACGTGGGCTGCCACCATCGTCTCAACGGCTCGCCCCGAATGAGGGTTCCCTTGACGTCTACCTGGGGTGATGCCGCCTGGGATATGGTCGAGATGACCGAGGATTCCTCGAACTCCGATGGCCGAGTCGGTGTTCCCCCGGCCGCTCACTACATCGGCCCCTCTCGTGGCCAGGACAGGTCCGGCGAACATGCCCCCAGAACAACCGGACAACGACGCGAACGCAAGCCAAGTGCCAGATTACCCGTCGTTCGAAACGTACCCTCCTCGAGTCGCCGACGAAACGGGAGGCCGGGCCGCCCGCCGCGGATCTCTCGTCGGACCCGGCCGCTCGGGACCGACCGCTTACGCGGACGCGCTCGCTCCGGCAGCGCTCCACCCTCGGCGGACGACTCATCGTCCGGACGTCCAGCCCGTGGACCCCGAGGCCCCCGGCGAGTGCCTGTGCGGCGATCCGGCGGAGTTCGTCGTGGAGACCTACTGGTTCAGTGGGCGTCACTCCCGCGATCCGGTCTGCGAACGTCATGTGGCCGAGGTCGTCGCCGCGATCACGAAAAAACAGGCGCGGCGTGACGGAGGGTGAAAGTATGGCTGATTCCAAGCCCACGACCGAGCTTCATCTGCGTGTGCTGGGGCAGACCGCGGACTGGACGTTGCTGCTCCACGGCGAGCCGCCCGATGAGGACCAACTGGCGTCGTGGATGCAGAACGGAACAGTGGCCCGGCTCCTGGTCGCCGAGCAGGGAAGCAACGAACCTCACAGCCTGCTCGTGAACTTCTCTCTCGTCGTTTCCGTTCGGGTCGTGGCCACCGTACGCGGAAGAGGCGTCACCTTCTGACCCGGTCAGTTCGAGCGCGCGGGCGCTGCCCCGCTCGGCGGCCAGGGTGAATCACGTCAGGTGTGGCTCTCGCGGCGGGACCGCACCCTCCGGGCGATGATCACTCCGCCCGCACCAGCCGCCGCCACCAGTGCACCGCCGACCGCCCAGGCAGCGACGTTTCCGCCGGCGTGGTCGCCGCCCGCGCGGGCCGCAGCGCGTGTCTTGGCGCCGCATGCTCGTGCCACCGGAATGACCGGCGCGCTCGGCGCGGGCCCCGGGTCCGACGTGGAATGCCTCACAAGAACGCCTTGACCGTCTCGGCGAAGTCCTCCGGTGTGGTGATCGTGACGCCGAGCGCGGTGGCCTTGTCCTTCTTCGAGCCGGCCTTGTCACCGGCGACCAGGAGGGACGTCCTGGCGGAGACGCTGGAGGACGTCTTGCCGCCGGCGCGTTCGATCAGCTCGTTCGTCTCGTTGCGGGACAGTGCGGCCAGCGGGCCGGTCATCGAGCCGGTGACGACCACGGTCATGCCGGCCAGCGGCAGGTCCGCGTCGGCCGAGGGCGCCGGTCCATCCGTGCCCGTGCCGGGCGTGCCGCCGGTGGTGGCGCCGGGCTCGGTCATGGATACCCCGGCGGCAGCGAGTTTGTCGATGACGGGGGCCAGAACGTGCAGTTCGGCGGCGATGAGGGCGGCGCGCTCGGGCCCGATGCCCTCGACCTGCTGCAGTTCATCGATGTCGGCGGCGCGGATCGCGTCCATCGTGGCGAAGTGCCGGGCGATCCGGCGGGACATGCTGCGCCCGGTGCCCTGGACGCCGAGCGCGCAGAACACCTTGTTCAACGGCTTGGTCTTGGCGGCCTCGATCGCCGCCAGCAGGTTCGTCGTGCTGGTGTGGCCCATCCGCTCCAGGCCCAGGACGGCTTCGTGGTCGAGGGTGAACAGGTCGGCGAAGTCGGCGATGAGCCCGGCCTGAAGCATCGCCTCGATGCGGGTGCGGCCCAGAGACTCGATGTCCAGAGCGTCGCGGGAGACCGCGTAGGAGATCGACGCGAGGGCGTGGCACAGCCGCCCCTGGCGGCACCGCCACCGCTGCTGGGAGGTGTCGACGTCACCGCCACAACGCGGACAGGCATCCGGGATCGCGATGGGGGTCTCCGCGCCGGTGCGCAGGTGCACGACGGGGGCCTCGACACGCGGGATCACGTCACCGGCCTTGTACACCGTCACGTGGTCGCCGAGCAGCAGGCCCCGGCGGGCGATGTCCGCGGCGTTGTGCAGCGTCGCGTACGTGACGGTGGTGCCGTCGATCTGGACGGGTTCCAGGACCGCCCGCGGCGCGATGACACCGGTGCGTCCGACGTTCCACTCGACCTCGACCAGCCGGGTGATCTTCTCGACGGCCGGGAGTTTGTAGGCGATCGCCCAGCGGGGCGCACGCGAGCTGAACCCGGCCTCGACCTGGTCGGCGGCAGCGTCGGCCTTGACGACGATCCCGTCGATGCCCAGGCCCAGCCCGGTCCGCAGGCCGGCGATCTCCTCCACGCGCCGCTGCACGTCCTCCAGAGTGGTGGCGGTGGTCATGCCGGCGCCGGTCGCGGTGGTGGTCTGCACGCCCAGCCCGGCGACGAACTCCATCACCTCGCTGTGCGCGGACTCCTCCAGGCGCCGGGCGAGCTCGCCGTCGCGCTGCGGGCCGAGCGCGCCGTAACCGAAGAAGGTCAGCTCGACGGTGTACGGCCGGTCCTTGGCCCGTAGTGTGCCGGCCGCGCCGCTGCGCGGGTTGGAGAAGGGTGTTCCCTCATGCTCCACACGAACGAGGTTCGCGGCCTCGAACTGGGCGGCCGTCATCATCACCTCACCGCGCACCTCCACGCTCACCGGCTCGGCCAGCCGGTCCGGCAGGCCGACGATCGTGCCGATCGCGTGCGAGACGTCCTCACCCGCGGCGCCGTCACCGCGGGTGATCAGCTGGACCAGCCGCCCCTCCCGGTAACGGGCGGCGACCGCCAGGCCGTCGAGCTTCGGCTCCACGCTCCAGGCCCGCACCGGCCGGCCGAGCCGCCGCTCCAACCCGGCGGCCCACGCGGTGAGCTCCTCAGGGGAGAAGACGTTGTCCAGGCTCAGCATCGGGACCGTGTGCGGCACATCGCCGGTGACCGCACCGCCGGCGACCTTCCCGGTCGGTGAGTCCGGCGCCACCTGGCCCGGGTGCGCCTCTTCGTACGCCGCGACACGCCGGACCAGCCGGTCGTAGGCCTCATCGTCCAGCGCGGTCGAACCATCGCCGTAGTAGGCCGCCGCGGCGGCGACCGCCTCGGCGACCGCCTGCCGGTAGGCCGCCTCATCACCCAGCACGGTGGAAAGTCCCAGAGCCTCGGTCATGCCCACATCCTGCCGTGCGGCACCGACAACCCCGCCGAGCGAACGAAGCCGCACGGCTTCGCCTAATGGGCGGAGGCGATCGACTGGGAGCGCGCTCTGGCGGGCCGGCCCCCGGACGGCTCAGCGGGTGGCGCCGGCGGTGGGGCGCAGACTGATCGGCGGCAGGTACTCCCGGACGAGCCGGCGGTCCCACCACGCGCCGCTCTCGCGGCGTTCGCGCCGGGTGGTGAACCGGTAGCGGTAGAGGCGGGCGCGGACGACGGCGGGCGGGACGTCCGGGAAGGGGTTGTGCCGCAGCAGCCGGAGCGTCGCCCGGTCGTTCTCGAGGAGCCTCTCGGCCAGGGGGACGATCCACGGCTCGGCGTACAGGGAGGACAGCGCGGCGAACCACATCAGCCAGTCGAGCCGCAGGTGGTAGGGCGCGTACTGGCGCGGTCTGCGCCGGGGGTCTCCCGGCTTGCCTTTGAACTCGTACTCCCGCCACTCGCCGTCCGGCCCCGGCTCGGGATCGTCGGCGCCCTCGATCACCACCTCGTACCGGGTCTTGGTGATGCTCCCGAAGGCGCCGTACGAGCTGACCAGGTGCAGCGGGTTGAAGCTGGCGTTCATCCGCTGCCGCCGGGAGACCAGGTTCCGGGCCGGCCAGTAGCTGAGCACGACGACCAGCGCCGTGACCGCGACGACCAGTGCCTGATGCCAGACCGGCTCGGCGGTGGGGCGGGGGAACGCCGGCAGTCCCAGCGTCCGGGCGATCGCGCCCCAGTCCACGACGGAGGTCGCCAGGACGGCGGTGAGCCAGTTCAGCCAGGCGAAGTTCCCCGACAGGATCAGCCAGAACTGGGTGACGATGACGATGGCGGCCGCCACGGTGGCGTACGGCTGCGGTGCGAACAGCCCGAACGGGACGATCAGCTGGGTGACGTGGTTGGCCGCCACCTCGACGCGGTGCAGCGGCTTGGGCAGCCGGTGGAAGTACCAGCTGAGCGGGTTCGGCATCGGCTGGGTCTCGTGGTGGTAGTACAGGCACGTCAGGTCGCGCCAGCACCGGTCGCCGCGCAGCTTGATCAGACCCGCGCCGAACTCCAGGCGGAACAGCAGCCAGCGCAGCAGCCACAGGATCAGGACGGGCGGAGCGGTGCGCGCGTTGCCGAGGAAGATCGTGAGGAAGCCCGCCTCGCACAGCAGCGACTCCCAGCCGAAGCCGTACCAGATCTGCCCGACGTTGACGATGGACAGGTACAGCGCCCACAGCACCGCCCACAGGAGCATCGCCGCCCACAGGGGCACCAGGTCGGCGAGCCCCGCCAGCACGGCGGCGGACAGGCCGGCGCCGGTCCAGGCGACGGCCGCGAAGAACCGGTCCGAGTAGTGGACGTGGAACAGGCTCGGCGCCTGCCGGAACGACGCCCTGCGCAGGTACGCGGGTATCGGCGTGAGGCCCTTCTCTCCGAGCAGCGCGCGGAACTGATTCGCCGCGACGAGGAAGCCGACGAGGTAGATCGCGGCGATCCCGCGCTGGAAGATCAGCTCGCCCGGCCCGTATCCGGGGTCCGTGAGCCACCGCACCGCCGCCGCACCTCCTCCCCGGAGAGCCGGAAGACGCGGCGCAGGGCGACGAGGGCCGCGTGGTGGCCGCACATGCCGTGCACGCCCGGACCCGGCGGGGTCGCGGACGAGCAGAGGTAGATGCCCGGGTCCGGCGTGGCGTACGGGACCCGCGCCAGGGTCGGCCGGAACAGCAACCGCAGGTGGTCACAGGCCCCGCCGGCGATGTCGCCTCCGACGTTGTCGGGGTTGCGCGCCTCGACCGTGGCGGGTCCGGCCACGGCGCGAGCGAGGACGAGATCACCGAAGCCCGGAGCGAACCGCTCGATCTGGCGCTCGATCGCCCCGGTGAGGTCGCCCGTCCAGCCCAGGGGCACGTGCCCGTACACCCACAGGACGTGGGATCCGGCCGGTGCCCGGGACGGGTCGAACAGGGTCGGCTGGGCCACGATCAGGAACGGCGTCTCCGGTGCCGCGCCGTCGTACGCCGCGCGCAGCGCCGTGCCGATCTCCGTGAACGACGGGCCGAGGTGGACGGTGCCGGCCCGGGTGCAGGGCTCGGCCGTCCACGGCACCGGACCGGACAGCGCATAGTCGATCTTGAAGGCGGCGGGGCCGTGCCGGTAGCGGCGCAGCCGCTCGGCGAACCGGTCCGGCAGCCGGGGACCCGCCAGTGCGGCCAGGTGCTCCGGCATGACGTCGAGCAGGTACGCCCGCGCGGACGGCAGTTCGCCCAGGTCGCGGACAGGGCGCCCGGTCTCGATCCGGCCGCCGAGCGAGCGCAGGTGCTCCGCCAGGGCGTCGGCGAGCGCCTGCGAGCCCCCGGCGGGGAAGGGCCAGCCCACCTCATGGGCCGCGAGGGCGAACAGCAACGCCACTCCCCCGGTCGCGGGCGAGCCGAGCGGCGCCATGGCGTGCGCCGCCAGCCCGGCGAGCAGGCCGCGCGCGTGCTCGCCGCGGAACAGCCGGGCCAGCAGCGCGGCCGGCGCGGCGGCCCGCACGCCGAAACGGGCGAGCAGCAGCGGGTCCTTCGGCAGGCCGGCCAACTGGGCGCGCAGCACGTCGGGCGCGAGATCGTTCCAGCGGCCCAGGAACGGTCCGATCAGGCGGCGGTACGTCGCGCCGTCGTGCCCGAGTACCGCCGCGGTCTCCGCGACGGACCGGGCCAGGATCGCGGCCGACCCGTCGGGGAAGGGATGGGCGAGGGGGATCGCCGGCTCGACCCAGGTCACACCGTGCCGCTCCAGCGACAGCGCGCGGAACGCGGGCGATCCGGCGCCGAGCGGGTGCACGGCGGAGCACACGTCGTGCCGGAAGCCCGGCAGGGTCAGCTCCTCGGTGCGCGTCCCGCCGCCCACCTCCGCGGCCGCCTCGTACACCCGCACCGTCAGCCCGGCACGGGCGAGCGTGACCGCCGCCGTCAGTCCGTTCGGACCGGCGCCGACCACGACCGCGTCGACCTCGACCATGAACCGGGGGCTGCCCCGCCCGCAGATCTTTACACCGGTCCGGCGCCTCCGGCGGAGGGCTCACCGAGCACCGTCGGGGGAACCCGCCAGTCCAGGACGGTGCCGCCGCCCGCGCGGGCGCGGACCTCGAAGGTGCCGCCGAGGTCGCGGGCGCGTTCGGCCATGTTCCGCAGCCCGCTGCGGCGGCCGTCCTCGTGGATTCCGACGCCGTCGTCCTCGACCCGCAGCACGAGTTCGTCCCCGAGCACGAGGGAGACGCTGACGTGCCGGGCACCGGAGTGCCGCGCGGCGTTGGACAGGGCCTCCTGGAGGACCGCGATGACGTGGTCTCCGGTCGGCTCGTCGACGAGGATGTCCAGCAGGCCGTCCAGGCGGACGGCCGGGGCGAAGCCCAGGGTCTCGGCCGCGCTGTCGATGATGCCGTGAACGCGCGCCCGGAGCGTCGGCTCCATCGTGCCCTGCAACGCGAAGATCGTCGAGCGGATCCGCCGGATCGTGTCGTCCAGATCGTCGACCGCCCGCTGCACGCGCACCGCGACGTCCCGCTTCTCGGTGATCTTGATCGCGCTCATGAGCGTCATGGCCGTGGCGAACAACCGCTGGATGACCGTGTCGTGCAGGTCCTTGGCGATCCGGTCGCGGTCCTCCAGGACGACGAGGCGCTCCGCGTCGCGGCGGCGCCCGGCCAGCTCCAGCCCGACCGCCGCCTGCGCCGCGAACGGCTCCAGCAGCCGGCGCACCGGTTCCCCGAAGACGGGCCTGCCGGGGGCGTTCACCACGAACAGGACGCCGCGCGCCCCGCTTCCCAGCCCCAGGGGCACGATCAGCGCCGGGCCGATCGCCACGACCTCGGGCATGCCGAGGCGACTCGCCACCGGCCCCGCGTCGGTGAGCGCCAGTGGCTCGCCGTCACGGAACACCCGTCCGGCCGGCGACTCGCCGATGGGGATCCGCAACCCGTGCAGTTCCTCGGCGTGCTCACCGGCGACCGTCTCGACGACCAACTCACCGCCGTCCACGAGCGCGACCGCGGCCAGGTCCGCGTCACAGATCTCCCGGGCGCGTTCGGCGACGAGCTCGATCACGTCGCAGGACTCCGTACCGGAAAGCAACGTCGTCGACACCTCCGCCGACGCCTGCAGCCAGCGCTCCCGTCGCCGGGCCTCCTGGTAGAGCCGGGCGTTCTCGATCGCCACGCCGGCCGCGGTGGCGAGCGCGGCCACCACGCTCTCGTCGTCCTCGTCGAACTCCCCGCCGCCGGCCTTCTCGGTGAGGTAGAGATTGCCGAACACCGCGTCCCGCACCCGGACCGGCACACCCAGGAAGCGGCGCATCGGCGGATGGCCCTCCGGGAAGCCGTACGACTCCGGGTGCGCGGCCAGGTCCGGCAGCCGCAGCGAATGCGGCTCCTTGATCAGCAGGCCGAGGACGCCCTCGCCGTGGGGCCAGTGCCCGATCTCGGCGATCGTCTCCTCGTCGGCCCCGACCGTGATGAACTGCACCAGCCGCCCGCCGTCGCCGATGACCCCCAGCGCGCCGTACCGGGCCTCCACCAGCGTGGTCGCGGCCTCGACGATGCGGCGGAGCACGGTCTCCAGCTCCAGGTCGCTGCCGATCGACACGACCGCCTCGAGCAGCGCGTGCACGCGGTCCCGCGTGGCCAGGACGGCGTCCAGCCGGGACTGCAGTTCACCGAGCAGATCGTCCAGCCGCAGCTGCGGTAGTGACAGACGCGCGTGGTCGTCTCCGGGCGATGCCTGCGGCACGGACGTGGTTCCTCTCGGAAGAGTCTTCGTCTTCTCTCTATCATCCGGCCGCGGTTTTCGCCTGCCGCGCCAGATCTCAGATGCGGCCCGAGAAAGTGGCGCAGCGCGGCGGCTCGCCCGTGTCGTAGCCGGTGGAGAACCAGTGCCGGCGCTGCCCGGCCGTGCCGTGGGTGAAGCTCTCCGGGTCGACGCGTCCCCGGGCCCGCTGCTGGATGCGGTCGTCGCCGACCGCACCGGCGGCGTCGAGGGCCTCGGCGATGTCACCGTCGGTGAACGGCTTGTCGAAGAAGCCGGTCTGCACTGCATGCCTGGCCCACACGCCGGCGTAGCAGTCCGCCTGCAGCTCCAGCCGCACCGAGGCGCTGGACGCGCCCTGCCGGTCGTCGCCGACCCGGTCCATGGTGCCGAGCAGGTCCTGCACGTGGTGCCCGTACTCGTGCGCGACGACGTACGCCTGCGCGAAGGGGCCGCCCTTGGCGCCGAACTTGTCGTGCAGCTCCTGGAAGAAGCCCAGGTCGAGGTAGACCCGCTTGTCTCCGGGGCAGTAGAACGGGCCGACCGCCGAACTGGCGGTGCCGCACGCCGTGGACGTCGAGCCGCTGAACAGCCGGGTGCGCGCCACGGTGTAGGTCTTGCCCCGGTCGGTGAACTCCTTCTTCCAGTACGCCTGGACGCTGTTCACGACCCCGACGATCCGGCAGTCGTCGGCCTGGTCGGCGTCCGCGCCCGTACGGCACTTCGACGACAGGTTGCCCGCCGGGGGTGCGCTGCCGCTCCCGCCGCCTCCCCCGCCGAGGAGGTTCCCCGGGTTGACGCCGAAGAGCACGGCGGCGACCAGGGCGATCAGGCCGATCGCGCCGCCGCCGATCGCCATTCCCCCGAAGGGCGTTCCGCGGGCGTCCTCGACCTGGGACGCGTCGAGCCCGGCATCGTCGTCGAAGTCCACAAGTGCCTCCCGTACGTGATCCGACGGGTCGATCCCCCGTGGAGAGAGAATTTAACAATTCTTCACCGTGCCATGACGGCGGAGGCGAGACCGCGCACCAGATCCTCGTCGACCTCGTGGCCGAGGCCAGGGCCGGACGGCACCGGGACCAGCCCGTCGACCGCCCGGATCGGCGGCTCGACGACGTCCCGTTCGTAGTACTTGTCCGAGCCGGACACGTCACTGGGCAGGGTGAACCCGGGCAGCGCCGCGATCGCGACGTTGGCCGCGCGCCCGACGCCGAACTCGTGCATCCCCCCGCACCAGACCCGCCAGTCGGCCGCGACGGCACGGTCGTGCGCGGCACGGGCCGGCGCCAGCCCGCCCATCCGCGAGACCTTGATGTTGAGGATGCGGCCGGCGCCGAGCGTGATCGCCGTGTCGAGCTGGTCCAGGTCCTCGACCGACTCGTCGAGGCAGAGCGGGGTGACGATCCGCGCCTGCAGGCGGGCGTGCGCCGCGAGGGCGCCGGGGGCGTACGGCTGTTCGATCATCGTCAGGCCGAAATCGTCGAGCTCGGCGAACACCGCGCTCTGATCCTCGGTGTACGCGCCGTTGGCGTCGACGTGCAGGGGCAGTTCCGGGCGGGCCGTACGGACGGCGCGGACGGGTTCGACGTCCCACCCCGGTGCGATCTTCAGCTTGATCCTGCGGTACCCCTCGGCGGCGTACCGGTCGACCTGGGCGAGCAGATCGGCCACGGTCGGCTCGATGCCGAGGCTGACGCCCGCGGCGATCGCCGTGCGCGTCCCGCCGAGCGCCCGCGCCAGCGGCGTTCCGGCCGACCGGCACCACAGGTCCCAGCAGGCCATCTCCACACCCGCCTTGGCGAAGTTGTGGCCACGGATCCGCGCCCACAGCGCGCCGACCTCGGCCGGATGCTCCCAGTCCGCGTCGGCGAGGGCGGGCGCGAGGTACCGCTCCACCATGAGGAGGCAGTCGTCCACGGTCTCCGGGGAGTAGTACGGATCGCTGGGCGAGGCGATCTCCCCCCACCCGACCGCCCCGTCGCCGTCCTCGATCCGGATGAGGATGTGCTCCAGGTACGCCTTGCGGTGCGAACTCGTCTCGAAGGCGCGCACCAGCGGCAGGCTCACCCGGAACGACTCGATCTTGGACACTCGCGGCACGTGTCTTCCTCCTCCTCGTAGGGGCCGGTCGGCGGTGCGGTCACGAGGCGCGCTCCTCCGCGTCCCGGCCGTGCGGCCGTCGCTCCTCCGTCTCCCGGCCTTGCCGTGCCCGGCGTTCGTACCGGAACCGGTAGACCGCCGTGTCGTCCGTGCACGTCAGGCAGGAGATCGCAACGTATCCCCTGTCGATCAGCCGTCTCATCTCGGCCGCGAGGTCGTCGCGCAGCCGGGACGCCGCCCGGCGATCGCGGGCGACGAGGCCGTCCCAGTCACGGGGCGCGCCCAGCAGGACGTCGCCGTCCTCTGGACGCGTCGTTCCCCAGCCGGTGTACGCGGGAGGCGGGGCCGGTGATCCGACCGGCCGGAGCAGGTCCCATTCGACGATCAACCGGTCGGTGCGCATGCCCGGGTCGCGGCCGATGTCCTCGACGCCGTAGAAGTCGCGTTCGAACCAGCGGCCGGTGGCACCCAGGACGTCGAGGTTGAAGTGGGCGTTTCGGGTACGGACCGGGTCGAACGCCCAGCGCATCCGGGTCACACCGGTGGACAGGACGTAGTCGCGCTGGCTGAGCTTGAGCGCCCGGCCCACGCCGCGCCCCTGCCAGTCCGGCCGGACCGCCGCCACCTGCGAGTAGTGGTAGACCGTGCCCGCCTCCGAGCCGAGGAAGCCGTAGGTGAACCCCACCAGGTCCTCTCCGGCGAAGGCGCCGAGAACCGAGCCGGCGTTGCGCTGCAGCGCGGCGAGCAGCCGGGGACTGACCGCCGGATCGGTGGCGGCCAGTGCGAACGCGGCGCGGTACACCTCCACCCCGGCCCGCATCTCGGCGGAGGTGGTGAGCGGCCGCACGGTCAACTGCGGCGAGAGGGGCGGCAATTTCTGCTCACGGTACGATCGATTGAACCGCGCTTCTTCCTGCGGATTCTTCCATTATCGGCGTGCCCCGATCGGGAGGGGACATGACCCCCGAGCTGGCCACCGTCCTGACCGACGCGACCGCCCGGCTGCTGGCCTTCGGCCGCGAGCGGCTGCGGGACTACGCGCTCGCCGAGTCGCCGTCCGGGGACTCCGCCGCCCTGGCCCGCTGCGCCGCGCTGATCGAGGCCGGCCACCGGGAGGCCGGCGGCACCGTGGCCCGCGACGGCGAGCATCTGGTGACGCGGTTCGGCCCGGAGGACGGCCCGCACCTGCTCCTCGTCGGCCACTACGACACCGTCTGGCCGGTCGGGCGGCTCGCCACCATGCCCTACACCGACGACGGCACGACGATCACCGGGCCTGGGACGTACGACATGAAGGGCGGCCTGGTCGCCGTCGAGATGGCGCTGCGCGCGCTGCGCGACGCCGGGACGGCTCCGGCCCGGCAGGTGCGCCTGGTCGTCGTCGCCGACGAGGAGGTGGGCAGCCCGACCGGCCGCGCCGTCGTCGAAGGCCACCTCGACGGCGCCGTGGCCGTGCTCGGCCTGGAGTCGCCGCACCCGGACGGCGCGCTGAAGAACGCGCGCCGGGGCAGCGTCCGCGTCCGGCTCGGCGTCCGCGGTCGCGAGGCGCACGCCGCCCTCGACCCCGGCAGAGGCGTCTCCGCCATCGACGAGCTCCTCGACCAGATCGAGGCGGTGCGCGGCGTGGTGCCGGACGACGGCACGACGTTGTTCAACGTCGGCCGGATCGAGGGCGGCCGGCGCGCCAACGTCATCGCCGGCGAGGCCTCGGCCGAGATCGGCCTGCGTTTCGCCTCCGCGACGGCCGAGCGCACGGTGCTGGACGCGCTGGCGGCCCTGCGGCCCGTACGAACGGGCGCCGCCTTCGAGGCGACCGTGCTGTCCGCGCGGCCGACCTGGCCGGAGCGTTCCCCCGATCCGCTGCTCGACCACGTCGCCCATGTCGGTGGGCTCCTGGGACAGCGGATCATCGGGCGACCCGCGGCCGGGGCCGGGGACACGAACATGCCGGGGTCGCGCGGGCTGCCGACCCTGGACGGCTTCGGTCCCCGGGGCCGGGGCGCGCACGCCCCCGATGAGGCGATCAAGGTGGCGGGCCTCGCCGAACGCGCCGCTCTGCTGGCGGGGATCATGGCCTCGCCGCCGTAAGGGGCGAGAACGGAATCCGAGGCGCGTTCGGGCACAGTGCCGACCTGCATCACGCCGCGATACGGCAGTATTGCCGCATGCCGGCTCTTACCCGAGTGGAGGCGCAGGCTCGCGCCCGTCTGCTGGACGTACGTTCCTACGCTGTCCACCTCGACCTGACGCGCGGTGACCAGGTGTTCTCCTCCGACGCCGTCCTCCGATTCGGCGCCGAGACCGGGAGCGAGACGTTCATCGATATCCGACCCTCGCGGCTGCGCCGTGCGGTGCTCAACGGGCGGGAACTGGACCCGGTCTCCCTGCGGGACGGCCGCCTGCCGCTGCCGGGCCTGGCGGCCGACAACGAGCTGCGCGTCGAGGCCGACATGCCGTACTCCCGGACCGGCGAGGGCATGCACCGGTTCACCGACCCGGCCGACGGCGAGGCCTACGTCGCGACGCAGTGCGGCGCGGACGAGGCCCCGCGGGTGTTCGCCTGCTTCGACCAGCCGGACCTCAAGGCACCGATCGAGTTCTCCGTCACCGCCCCGCCGCACTGGACGGTGCTGAGCAACGCCCCCGGGGTGAAGGGGAGCGACGGCCGCTGGCGCTTCGCCCCCACCGTGCCGATCAGCACGTACCTCGCCGCGGTCGTCGGCGGCCCCCTCCACTCGGTCCACGCGGAGCACGACGGGATTCCGCTCGGCGTCCACTGCCGGCGCTCACTCGCCCCGCACCTGGACGCCGAGGAGATCTTCGACATCACCCGGCGCGCCCTCGACCGATACCACGCGCTGTTCGAGGAGCGGTACCCGTTCGCCAAGTACGACCAGGCCTTCGTGCCCGAGCTGAACTTCGGCGCGATGGAGAACCCCGGCTGTGTCACCTTCCGCGACGAGTTCATCTTCCGCTCCGCCGTCACCGACGCCGAGCGTGAGACCCGCGCCATCGTCATCGCGCACGAGATGGCGCACATGTGGTTCGGCGACCTCGTCACCATGCGCTGGTGGGACGACCTGTGGCTCAACGAGTCGTTCGCCGAGTACATGGGCTACCGGGTCGTCACCGAGACGACCCGGTTCACCACCGCCTGGACCGGCTTCGCCGTCGCGCGCAAGCCGTGGGGGTACGACGCGGACCAGCGCTGCTCGACCCACCCCGTCGCGGCGGAGGGCATCGACGACACCGCCATCGCGCAGATGAGCTTCGACGGCATCTCCTACGCCAAGGGGGCGTCCGTACTGCGGCAACTGGTCGCCTGGCTCGGTGACGAGGCCTTCTTCGCCGGGATCAACGCCTATTTCGCCCGGCATCGGTTCGGCAACGCCACGATGACCGACCTGCTGGACGCCCTCACCGCCACGAGCGGCCAGGACGTGCACGGCTGGGCCGAGCGCTGGCTGCGCACGAGCGGGGTCGACACGCTTCGCCTGGAACTCCCCGATGACGACGGCACGCTCACCTCCGCGACCGTCGTGCACACCGGCACGCCGGGCGAACCGCCGGCCCTGCGCCCGCACCGGATCAGGGCCGCCGCCTACGACCTGGCCGACGACGCGGGCGCGGGCCGCCGCCTGGTGCTCCGCGAGCGCCTCCCGATCGACCTGCCGGCCGTCGCGGACCCGGACGGCACCGCCCGTGTGCGGCCCGAGCGCCTGACCGGGATGCGCCGCCCCGACCTGGTGGTGCTCAACGAAGGTGACCTCAGCTACGCCAAGATCCGGCTGGACGAGCGGTCTCGTCAGGCCGTCGCCGAAGCGCTGTCCACGATCGAGGACGGGCTCACCCGCGCGCTCCTCTGGAACGCCGTGCGCGACATGGTCCGGGACGGCGAGCTGCCGACCACCGGATTCCTGGCCCTGGCCGACGCGCATCTGCCGGCCGAGCCGGACGTCAGCGTCGTGGAGGCCATGCTCGCCTTCGGCCGGCAGGTGGCCGACCGCTTCACGACGCCGGCGGGGCGTCCGGCGGCCGTCGCCGCGCTCGCCCGGGTCTGCCGGGAGATCCTCTCGCGCACCTCGGACGGATCCGCGCCGGAGCTGCGCCTCGCCGCCGTACGGGCGCTGATCCGCTGCGCCGAGACCGCCGAGTCGCTGGCCGAGCTCCAGGAATGGCTGCGTGCGCAGCGGGTTCCGGGCGGCCCGGACCTCGACCCCGATCTTCGCTGGAAGACGCTGTCGCAGCTGTCCGCCCACGGAGCGGCCGGCGAACGCGAGATCGCGGCCGAGGTCGAGCGCGACCCCAGCGCGACGGGCCAGGAGGGTGCCGCCCGGTGCCGTGCCGCCCTGCCCGACCCGACGGCCAAGGAAGAGGCGTGGCAGCGGCTGTTCACCGACGGTGCCCTGTCGAACCATCTGCTGACCGCGACCGCCCAGGGCTTCTGGCAGCCGGCCCGGGCGGAGCTCACTGCCGGATTCATCGATCGCTACTTCGGGGAGGTCCCGGCGGCTGGCCCGCGCGGTCCGGCGGTGGCCAAGGCGCTCGGCCGGGATCTGTTCCCCGCCCACGCCGCGACGCCGGCCACCGTACGGACCGCCGAGAAGTGCCTGGCGCGCGAGGACCTGACGACCGCGCTGCGCCGCGCGCTCGGCGACGAACTCGACGACCTGCGCCGCGCCGTCCGGGTGCGCGGCGGCTGAGCCCCCACCTGGAGTGATCATCGTGGGCCTTCGTACCTCCGGGGACGAAGGACCACGATGATCAACGTGTCCGCCGCCACGCGGCGCTGCGGGCAGAGGCTTCCGCACTGGGTGACTCGCGGTGAGGCGCCGACTCAAGGGAAGATATCGGGGCAGTGTTCAACATTCCGGATGTTACGGGAGTGACGGATGACCGCCCTGCTGATTCTGCACCCGGACGATGACGTGGCCCTGGCCACCGAGGATCTCGCGGCCGGAGCACCGGCTCGCGAGGGGCTCGTCGCCCGGAATGACGTGCCGCGCGGGCACAAGGTCGCCCTGCGCGACCTGCCGGTCGACGCCCCGGTGCGCAAGTACGGCCAGGTCATCGGCTTCACGACGCGCCCGGTGGCCGCCGGCGAGCACGTGCACACCCACAATCTCGGCTTCCACATGTTCGACCGCGAATACGAGTTCGGCGTCGACGTCCGCCCGGACGACCCGGTACCCGCGGCCGAACGGGCGACCTTCGACGGGATCGTCCGGCCCGACGGCCGGGTGGCCACCCGCAACTACATCGGCATCCTCACCACCGTGAACTGCTCCGCGACCACCGCCCGGCGCATCGCCGAACGGTTCCGGCGTCAGGAGGACCTGCCCGGCCCGCTGGACGCCTACCCGGCGGTGGACGGCGTGGTGGCCCTCACGCACACCCTCGGGTGCGGCATGGCCGGTGAGGGCAGTGAGGAGTTCGCCGTGCTGCGGCGCACCCTCACCGGGTACGCGCGTCACCCGAACTTCGCCGGCTTCCTGGTGCTCGGCCTCGGCTGCGAGGTCAACGAGGTCCGGTCCCTCGTCGAGGAATGGGAGATCGGCAGGGACACGCCCGTGGTACCGATGACGATCCAGGAGTTCGGCGGCACCCGGGCGACGATCGCCGAAGGGGTCGCCCGGATCATGGACATGCTGCCCGCCGCGAACGCCGTACGGCGGCAGCCCGTGCCCGCCTCCGAGCTCGTCCTGGCGATGGAGTGCGGCGGGTCGGACGGCTACTCCGGCATCACCGCCAACCCGGCCCTCGGCGCGGCCGCGGACCTGCTGATCCGGCACGGGGGCACGGCGGTGTTCGGGGAGACCCCCGAGATCTACGGGGCCGAGCACCTGCTGGTCCGGCGGGCGGTCAGCCTTGAGGTCGGCGAGAAGCTCGTCCGCCGGATCCGCTGGTGGGAGGAGTACACCGCCAAGCACGGCGGCTCGATGGACAACAATCCCTCCCCCGGCAACAAGGCGGGCGGCCTGACGACCATCCTGGAGAAGTCGCTGGGCGCCGCCGCGAAGGGCGGCCAGTCGAACCTCGCCGACGTGGTCGAGTACGCCGAGCCCGTCACCGCCAAGGGCCTGGTGTTCATGGACACGCCGGGCTACGACCCCGTCAACGCGACCGGGATGGTCGCCGGGGGCGCGCACGTGCTGTGCTTCACGACCGGCCGCGGATCGGTCTTCGGCTGCAAGCCGACGCCCAGCCTCAAGCTCGCCACCAACACGCCGTTGTACGAGCGGATGACCGACGACATGGACATCAACTGCGGCGTGGTCGCCGACGGCGAGTGCGACGTCGCCGAGATGGGCCGCCGGATCTTCGACCTGGTGCTGGCCACCGCGTCCGGCCGCCGGACACGCAGCGAGGAGCTCGGCTTCGGCGACGAGGAGTTCGTGCCCTGGCAGCTCGGCGCGGTCATGTGACGGTTCAACCACGATCGCCAGGGCTCCATGCGGGAAGCTTTACCGTTTCTGTACCTTTGCTGCTCCTTCATATGTGGACAGAGCGGGGCATCGCATGGACTTCTCCACCTTCCAGGCCCAACGGCGGCTGCTCATCCGCCAGCGGGTGCGGCTCATGGTCAACCAGTACGAGGTGCACACCGAGAACCCGGACGGCTCCGAGGGCGAGCTCGTCGCCTTCGCCCAGCAGAAGCGCATGGCGTTCAAGGAGCAGGTGACCTTCTACGCCGACGACCGCAAGGAGCAGCCGCTCTTCGGTTTCAAGGCGCGCCAGCGGCTCGACCTGGGCGCGACGTACGACGTGACCGATCCGTCCGAGCAGCCGATCGGCACCTTCCGCAAGGACTTCAAGGCCTCGCTGCTCGCCTCCACCTGGCACCTGGAGCAGCCGGGCCTCGGCGTCACGACCGGCTCCGAGCGCAACAAGGCCGTCGCCATCCTGCGCCGGGTCTGGGACTTCATCCCCTACGTCGAGAGTCTGCCGTTCGCCTGGCCGTACCACTTCGACTTCGCCGCGAACGAGCAGGAGACGTTCTCCGTGGACAAGAAGTTCGGGCTCCGGGACCGGTACGTCGTCGACATCAAGGACCCGCGGCTGGACCGCCGCCTGGTCATCGCCCAGGCGGTCGCGCTCGACGCGCTGCAGCACCGCTGAGCCTGCGGCGCGCGGCGACCGCCCGAACGCCGGGAGGTCCCGCCGGGGGGGG
>NZ_JAMXMY010000027.1 GCF_024055795.1 Actinoallomurus purpureus
GCCCCCCGCCCCCCCCACCAGCCGCGCTGCGCCCCCACGCCACCTCTTGATCATCTTTGGGCCATAGATGAGTTGATCTTGGATTGGAGATTTGAGCGTCACTCCCCGTAGAGAGAGGAACGCTCAAATGAAGCGAACGATCATTGGGACGGTGGCGCTCGGTCTGACGGGTCTCGTCCTGAGCGGGACACCGGCGCAGGCGGCGTCGTCGTACGTGTCGTACAAGAACAGCGCGACGCACAAGTGCCTGAGCGTCAACGGCAAGCGCCAGGCCTACGTCGCCCGCTGCACCAACGGCCGCGCCCAGAAGTGGACCCGCCTGGCCTTTCCGGGCGGTCACGCGATCCGCAACCAGGCGACCGGCTACTGCCTGACCATGGTCGACTCACGCGCGAAGACCAGGGCCGTGGTGGTCCGCCCGTGCGAGCACTTCACCTACCAGTACTGGGCGCCGAACGCCTCGCACGGGCAGCAGATCATGAACGAGTGGGGACCCGGCGGATACCTGCGCGCGACGGCGAAGGGCGCCGTGTACGTCGGCGGGTCCTCGACGGTGGCCCAGCGGAGCTGGACCCTCAGGTGAGGCCCCCGCAGCCCTGAGATCCGGTCGGAGCCGCCGCGGGCAGTCGGCCGCGTAGACGATCGGCGGCCACGCTCGCGCCAAGGTGACTGGTGGGCGTGGCCGTGGACGCGGTGGCTCCTCCGGACCGGGCACCACGGGCCCCGGCGAGCCGCTCAAGGAACGGATCTACGCGGCATCACCAGGCTTGCCGTGGTGGTCAGCTTAGAGAGTCTCGGTCACGGGACGGCGGCCGCCAAGGTGGGCGGGAACAGAGGTGAGCGCCGCCACCACGAGCACGGTTGCGAGCACCAGCCCGATCAGCTGCCAGGGCACGGGAAGCGTGGCCTTGTCGCTGTCGCCGCCGGTGATCGTGTTGATGGCGGCGAACAGCAGGAAGCCTCCCGGGAAGACACCCATGACGGCGCCAAGGAGCGCGGGCAGCACCTGCGCGGTCGCCAGGGCGACGGTCACTTCACGAGGGGTTGCGCCGAGGGCGCGTGCCAGCGCCGACGCATGCCGGTTGTCGAGCACCGTCGCCCAGGTGATGACGATGGCGTTGACCGCCGCCAGGGAGAGCAGGATGACCGTCCAGACGAGGAGCACGTGCCGCAGCACCGCCACCTGAGTTTCGGTGTATGCGCCGGTGCCTGGCTGGTCGCCGAGGAAGGCGTTGAGCACCATCAAGACGTAGTTCCCGCTGACCGTGATCGCGATGCTGACCACACCCAGTGCCACCCGTCGCGGCCGGCGGGCGGCGACCCGCAGAGCGAGCAGCAGCGGGACGGGCAGTCGCGCCGAGAGAGTGATCAGCCAACCGGTGCGGCGAGGTGGGCGTGCCGCGTCGGCCAGCGCGCTGACGGTGCTGGAGCGGGCCGCGCGCACGGCCGGAACAGCGGTCGCCACCACGGCGACGCCGAGTGCCACGGCGGTCACCAGACCGATCGTGGACCAGGTCAACGACGCCGTCCCCGCGCTGCCGACGAGGCCCGCGCTCGACTCGGTGAGCAACGGAGCGGTCAGCGCTCCGATCGTCAGCCCGGCCGCGGCCGCGACGACGGCCACCAGGAGATACTCCGCCAGCAGCACGGCAGCGACCAGACCCGGTGTGCCACCGACTGCCTTGAGGAGTCCGACGCGTCGAGTCTGATCGGCCATCCGGCCGCCGACCAGCACCGAAAGACTGGCCACAGCGAGCAGGCCGAGCAGCCAGGCGCCGATCAGCAACAGGATCTGGGAGTCCCGGGCCAGGTCGGTGGCGTCGGCGAGGATGCTCTCCCAGCTCTGCATCGGCATGGCGCCGCCATGATCGCCGCCGGTCCGGTCGACGAATGCCTGGGCTTTGTCCGGGTTGGCCAGCTTCAGGTTCATCACGTAGGACAGGGAGCTTCGGTCCGAGGCGAGGCTCCGCACATCCGCCTGGGTGAGCCAGACCAGCCCGGGATTGTGCAGCAACCCCGCCGGCAGGTCCCGGTCGTCGGGGATGGCGCCGTTGATGCAGCCGGCGGAGACGATGCAGGACGCGCCGGGATAGGGCGGCATGGCGGCGGTGACGGCGACGCCGACGACCTTGAACGACCTACCGCCCAGGGTGACCGAGTCGCCGACGCCCACATCGAGTGAGTCGGCGAAGGCGGCCTCGAGCACCACGCCGCCGTCGCTGACCCAACTGCCCTGCGTCACCTCGGGCTGGTCGACCGCCGCGATAGTGGCGTCACGCCCTTCGACCTGCACGTCCGACGTCCGGTCGGATACCTCGAGCTTCCCCGCGATGACGGAGTACGGTCCGCTGTGCTCGGTGACGCCGGAGGCGGTGGCCAGTTTCTCGAGGTCGGCGAGGTCGGTGACCCGGCCGACGTTGGCGACCACGTCAGGTCCCTTGGTCGCCGCCCGGGTGCTCTCGTACGGGTCGCTGGCCGCGTCGCGCAGGACGAGCCCGAGCGTCAGCGTCGTGGTGGCGGCCAGGATGGCGAGCAGCAGAAGCGCGGCCTCGGTGCGACGCCGCCGAAGGTCTCGCAGGGCGAGACGGAGCACGAGGAGGATGCTGCCCATTCGGTCAGTCCTCCAGCCCGGCGAGCGCGCCGTCGCGCATCGAGAACTTCCGGTCCGCGGTGGCCGCGATCCGCGCGTCGTGGGTGACGATGATCAGTGTCTGCCCGGCATCGTGCAGGTCCTTGAAGAGCTGGAGGACGTCCAGGGTGGCGGCGCTGTCCAGATTTCCGGTCGGTTCGTCGGCGAGGACGACCAGCGGCTCATTGCTCAGCGCCCGGGCGACCGCGACCCGCTGCCGCTGGCCGCCCGACAGCGCGGAGGGCAGGAACCGCGATCGGCCGGCGAGCCCGAGCTGATCCAGCAGCTCCTCCGCTCGCCGCCGGGCGGCCCGGGGCGAGCGTCCGGCCAGCAGCGCCGACAGCTCGACGTTCTCCACGGCGGTGAGCTCCTCCATCAGGTGGAAGGACTGGAAGACGTAGCTGACGTCGGTCCGCCGCATCCGGGCCAGGGCCTTCTCGCTGATGTCGTCGATGCGCCGGCCGTTCAGCCGCACCTCTCCACCCGAGGGCCGGTCCAGCCCGCCGAGCAGGTGCAGCAGCGTGGACTTTCCGCAGCCGCTCGGCCCCGTGATCGCCACCGTCTCTCCGTTGACGACGTCGAGATCGACCCCGTCGACGGCGCGCACCAATCCTTCCCCCTTGCCGTACTCCTTCCGCAGCCCGAGGGCACGAAGCACGGGCGTGTCGGCGGCGTTGCTCACGATCCACTCCTTCGATAGGTCCAGTTCTGCTTACGTGTCTCGAGCCGGCGCAGGTCCGCCTGAAGCCGGAACGATGCGCTCCGGCAACAGCGCTGCGGCCGAGCGGTCCGGCTCGGCCATGGCGGCGCGCCGGGTGTCGGCGAGGGTGAGGGGGCGGCCAGCCCGGCCGCTGCGGCAAGCGCGTCAAACAAGCGCAAGCGCCTTGGCCACGCCCGGGTCACGCCCGATGGCCAGGTCGAGCGCGGTCATGGGTGCATAGTGGTCGACCGGCACGCCGATCGTGTCGATGATTTCGCGGTCGGGCTGCGGGGTCGAGCTGCGATCCGCCCCGCTGGGCCGACACGCCCACGATGCCCGTTCCGGTTGACCCGCCCTCCGGCGGTGGCCCCGTGCTGGTGGTGCAGCCCCCGCCTGGGGTGGTGGCCGATGGGGACGCCGGCTTCGGCTGGGGCTTCGGGGCCGATGCAAGCGCGGACGCGGGTGCGGACATGGAGCAGGCCGTCGCCAGGGCGGCGGCGCAGAGGGCTTTGATCATGGCCGCCAGCGTGGCCTGAAGCGGGTTGCAGGATCGTGAACGGATCCGTTAACGCCGTTGTTACGCCGGTTCGGGTACGAACGTCGGCATGCGGGTTCTGGTGGCCGAAGACGAACGCGACCTGGCCGATCTCGTGGCGGTGGGGTTGCGCCGCCATGCCATGGCCGTTGACGTGGTGTACGACGGGGCCGCCGCGGTGGAGCGGCTGGCGGTGCACGACTACGACGTTCTCGTGCTGGATCGGGACCTGCCCGAGATGCACGGCGACCTCGTGTGCCGTGAGCTGGTGGCGCGCGGAAGCCGTACGCGGATCCTGATGATGACGGCGGCGGCGTCGGTGCCGGAGCGAGTCGCGGGTCTCGGGATGGGGGCCGACGACTACCTGCCCAAACCGTTCGACTACACCGAGCTGGTCGCACGGGTGCAGGCGCTGGGGCGGCGCAGCCAGTCGCAGGTACCGCCGGTGCTGACGCGTCACGGAATCGTGCTCGACACTCACCGGCTGCAAGCCTCGCGGGACGGGCGGCACCTGCGCCTGTCGCTCAAGGAGTTCGCCGTCCTTGAGGTGCTGATGAGGGCCGACGGCGCGGTCGTGAGCTCCGAACGGCTGCTTGAAGAGGCATGGGACGAGAACGCCGATCCGTTCACCACGGTGGTGCGGGTCCTGGTCAGCCGCCTGCGGGCCAAGCTGGGCGCCCCGCCGTGCATTCAGACGGTTCCCGGTGCGGGATACCTGCTGTGACGACGATCCGGGTACGGCTCACGCTGATCTACTCCGGACTGTTCCTGCTGACCTCGGTCGTGTTGCTGGTCACGGTCAACCTCCTGCTGCGCCAGACGCTGGACGCGCGGATCGCCCGGCTGCCAGGGGGAGCGGTGGCGCCGACGCGGGGGGTGCCGGGCGATCGGCCGCCGCCGCTGCCGCAGCTGCCCGAGCTAGTGAACGACGTGATCGGCTACCAGTGGCAGGTGACCGCGTTGACGGTCGGGATCCTGGCGCTGGTCTCGTTGGTCGTCGGATGGCTGGTCGCCGGGCGAATTCTGAGGCCCATCCACCGGATCACCGCCACCGCGCAGCGGCTGTCCCTGTCGACCCTGCACGAACGGATCGCGCTCGCCGGACCGAAGGACGAGCTGAAGGAACTGGCCGACACCTTCGACGCGATGCTCGACCGGCTCGAACGCTCCGTCGCGGGGCAGCGGCGGTTCATCGCGAACGCATCCCACGAGTTGCGGACCCCGCTGGCCGTCCAGCGGGCGGCGATCGAGATCGGGCTCCCCGAGGACGTCGGCGAGATCCGCGGCACGCTCCTGCTTCACAACCGCCGCGCGGAGAACCTCATCGACGCCTTGCTGGTCCTGGCCCAGGCGGAACACGGCCTGGACAACAGGAGTCCGGTGGCCTTGGACCAGGTGGTACGGCTCGTCCTGGCGGAGAGGGGTTCGGACGGCGTCACCGTGACACAGCGGGCAGAGCCGTTCGTCGTCGATGGGGACCCTGTCCTGCTGAATCGGCTCGTCACCAACCTCCTCGACAACGCGGTTCGCTACAACCATCCCGGCGGAACCGTTGGGGTAACGCTCTCCCGTGGAGTGTTGACGGTCCGTAACACCGGCCCGCACGTGCCCCAGGAACGTTTCGGCGATCTCTTCGAGCCCTTCCGGCGGCTGCAAACGACCCGTGGACAGGGCGCCGGCCTCGGGTTGTCGATCGTCGCGGCGATCGCGAAGGCTCACGGGGCCGACGTGCGAGCGAACCCCCACCCGGGTGGCGGGTTGGAGCTCGTCGTGGTTTTCCCGGGAGCTGACGATGCGGTGGATGCGGTGCCTGCACCGACGACCGTGGCCGGTGCTGATCCCCGAGCGCGAGCCTGATGATCGGGCAGTGTGGGGTGCCTGACTCGATCTCGGCCCACGGTCGGCGTGGCCGCGGAGCAAGAACCGGACGGCGCGGACCAAGCCGACCGGTCTGCCGGGCGTGGCCGTGACGCAGCGGCTCGCCCGGCTCTCCGGAGCGGAGTTCGACGCCTGCTGGGCGTCGGTCGAGACGCTGGATCCGCTGTGCTCGTTCGACCGGGCGCGGCGTACGAAGTTGAAAATTCCCTGAGAAGCCGAGCAACCTTGACGGCCCATCGAGCATCTCCACTCATGAGGCCAACGATCATGAGTGCTCACCGCGCTCATCGGAGCTCGGGGAGAGCCGATGGAGACCAAGAACCGGCACCGGTTGCCCGTACTGATCGCCGGGGCGGTCGTCGTGGGCGGCGTCGCCGTCGGCGTGACCGCCGTCGCGCCCTCCAGCCCCACGTCCACCGCCACGGCCGCCGCCGCTTCGAAGGTGACCGCCGCGGCACCGTCGCCGCGGCCGGCCGCCGTGAACGTGCCCGTCGTCCCGGCGAGAAACGCACCGGTGAGCGCCGGCCGCGACGCGCGGCTCTGCGCGTCCAAGCATGGCGAGTACCACGGCGCGGTGCTGAGGACCTTCCCCGTCGTCGGTGACATGGGGGCGTCGCGGGGCGAGCGCGGCGGCACCCTCACCGTCATGTGGTCCCGCGTGTGCCGCACCGCGTGGGTCCAGGTGACGAAGGACGCGCGGCACGACGGGCGGGCGTACGGCACCAACGCCTGGATCGCCACGTACGCCACAGCGCCCACGGATCACTCGAAGCAGGCCGAGGACTACCGAGAGGCCACCACCCGCGCGGTGCTCTCCACGAAGGCGGTGCCCCTCCTCGCGCACGGCCGGATCGAGGCAGAGGCCGGGTGGGCCGGGAACGACTTCAGCTTCAACACCGTCCACACCATCCTCTACTGACGCCGGAGGGCGGCCAACTCCCGTACGACGTGGGCGAAGCCGTGGACCAGCGGGTTGTCCGTGGCATCGGGCCAGGCGAGGGCGACCCGGAGCGGTTCGACGTCGGTGAGCGGCACCCAGGCCAGGTCGGGGCGGGCGTAGTAGCGGGCCATGCTGGCGGGCGCGAAGCAGATCGCGGCGCCCTCAGCGACCTGTTCCAGCATCTCCTCGACGTTGTCGTTGGTCGGTCCCCAGCGCGGGACCGAGCCGTCCGGCCTGGGGTTGACCGCCCACCAGTCGACCCACGCGCGCGGCGCGCGTTCGGTCCACATCAGCGGCTCGTCCTTGACGTCGAGGATCGACATCCCCGTACGGTCGGCGAGCGGGTGGCCGACGGGCAGGCCGACCACGCGGGCCTCGGTGTGGACGATCTCGCTGCGCATCCCGGACAGGTCGGCGGGCAGCCAGACGAACGCCACGTCGACGCGGCCGTCCCGCAGCGCCACCGCCTCCTCGCCCCAGTCGAACCGTTTGGGCTCGACCCGTACGCCGGGGTGGCGGCGGGCGAACTCCGCGCGAGCGCGCGTGGTCAGCTCACCCGCGCCGCTGGCCTCGAAGCCCACCCGCAGCACCCCGGTCGCGCCTCGGCGGTGGCGTTCGGCGGCGGCGGTGACGCGTTCGGCCTGCTGGAGCGTACGGCGGGCCTCGGTGATGATGTCGCGGCCGGCGGGGGTGGCGGTGACGCCCCCGGCGTGCCGGTCGAACAGCCGCACGCCGAACTCCGCCTCCAGGCTCTTGAGGGCGTACGAGAGGGCGGGCTGGCTGACGTACAGCCGCTCGGCGGTACGGCCGAGGTTCCCCTCGTCGTCGATCGCCACCAGGTAGCGCAACTGGCGTAGCTCCACGCTGCGATGATAAACGCTCTTTATGGCTCAAACGATCTTCTGTCTTGGACGGCCCGCGTCCCCCGCTGGCATAACGGAGGCATCCCACCTCGACAGGAGTTCGTGAGATGAGCATTGAGAGCACACGTACGGCGAGCGGCCGGGTCTGGTTGATCACCGGGGCCTCCTCCGGCTTCGGCCGGGCGATCGCCGAGGCGGCGCTGGCGGCCGGTGACACCGTCGTGGCCGCCGCCCGCAGGCCCGAATCGCTGGACGACCTGGTCGCCGCCCACCCCGACCGGGTGAACGCCGTCCGGCTGGACGTCACGGACACGGCGCGGGTCTCCGCCGTCGTCGCGGAGGTGATGCTCTGGTACGGCCGGATCGACGTCCTGGTCAACAACGCCGGCCGGGGCCTGGTCGGGGCCGCCGAGGAGACCACCGACACCGAACTGCGCGACCTGATGGACCTGCACTTCTTCGGCCCGGCGGCGCTCACCCGGGCGGTGCTGCCGCACATGCGCGACCAGGGGGCGGGCGCCATCGTGCAGATGAGCAGCATGGGCGGCCGGATGTCGTTCGCCGGCGTGCCCGCCTACTCGGCGACCAAGTTCGCGCTCGAGGGATTCACCGAGGCCCTCGCCCAGGAGGTCGCTCCGTTCGGCATCAAGACGATGATCGTCGAGCCGGGTGCGTTCCGGACCGCCTTCTCCGGCAGCGGCACGCTCCAGGAGTCGGCGGCCCTGCCCGCGTACGCCGACATCGTCGGCCCCGTCCGCAAGCTCCAGGCCGACCTCGACGGCCGGCAGCCGGGCGACCCCGCGAAGGCCGCCGCAGCCATTCTCGCCGCGCTCGACGCCGAGCAGACCCCGCTCCGCCTCGCGCTGGGCAACGACGCGGCCGACGCGATCACTGCCTCGCTCGACGCCGCCCGCGCGGAGTTCCTCGCATGGGAGCAGGTTTCGCGCGGCACCGACTTCGACGACGCCTGATCGCTCGTTGTCGACCTTGGGAGAATCGCCCTTCATCCGCCGGCGGAAACGGCGATTCTCCCAAGGTCAACACGCTCCTTCGCCGATGAGTTTCGGGTGGTCGGTGGGTCTGCATGTGAGGGGTCGTCCGTGCGGCGGCCTCGCACCGACCGAGCGAAGGAGTCTCGATGAGCCAGATGATCGACCTCGGGCCCGCCGCGAAGCGGATGTCCGAGCTGCTCGCGGCCGTTCCCGGCGACCGGCTGACCGCGCCGACGCCGTGCGCGGACTACACGCTCGCCGACCTGATCGACCATGTCGGCGGCCTGTCCATCGGCCTGGCTGCCAGCGCCCGCAAGGATCTCGGTCCGCTGACGTCCGGCGGCGGTTCCGGGGACGCGGCGCGGCTCGGCGCGGACTGGCGTGCCCGCATCCCCGAGGATCTCGCCGCCCTCGCCGAGGCGTGGCGGGACCCGGACGCGTGGCAGGGCATGACCCAGGCCGGCGGCGTGACGCTCCCGGCTGACGTCATGGGCGGCGTCGTCCTGGACGAACTCGTCGTCCACGGCTGGGACGTCGCGCGGTCGATCGGGCGACCGTACGACTGCGACGACCGGGAGGTCGACGCGTGCCTGCGGTTCGTCTCGACGGTCGCCACACCGGATCCGATCGCCGCGGCCAAGGGCCCGTTCGGGCCGGTCGCCGAGGTCCCGGCCGACGCTTCGCCGCTCGACCGTCTCCTCGGGCTGACCGGCCGCGACCCCTCATGGCGGTCGCCGGTGCATTAGCCGCCGGGCGGATGGGGACCGCGTCGGTCAGAACAGCGAGGGCGTCAGCATCCACAACAGCTCGGCGTCCTCGTCCGCAGACGGGTTGCGCCAGCTCTTCACGTTCTCCCGTCCGGTGAAGGTCAGGGAGTCCCCGGCCCTCAGCAGGAAGACCTCGCCGTCGAGGGTGATCTCGAACTCCCCCCGCGTGACGTGGATGAACTGCGCGTCCGAACGGGTGCGGTAGGGCGGATCCCCGTCGTCTTCGCTGTTCCCGCCCGGTGCCACGGTCGACTGAAGGACCTGGATGCTCCGGTTCGCGCGGGGGGTGAGCAGGAAGTCCCGCACTCCCGTGCCGCCGAAGTGCATCGCGGGCCTGTCGGCGGCCGGCACCAGCCCGGACTCCTCGTCGTCGAACAGGTCTCCCACCCGGACGCCGAGCACCTCGCAGATCCGCAGCAGCGAGGCGACCGACACGTTGGCCCGATCGCGCTCGACCTGGGACAGGAATCCCTTGGTCAGCCCGGTGGCCTGGGCGAGCTGTTCGATCGTCAGCTCCCGTCGCCGTCGCTCACGCCGCAACCGGGCTCCGATCCGCGGTCGGACGTCGGAGGCCGACCCGGAGTCACGGTCGCCGCGCGGCTCGGATTCGTCGGTGGCCATCACACCCCCAGAGATTTCTATTGGCAAACTTAGTTTAGTCACGACATACTTCCCCGGACGGTCCGCCGTCTCGTTCGGAGACGCCATGCTCTCGCAGACCACCCCGTCGCCACCGACGTGGAGCGTGGCGTGGCCGGACCGCCGCGCAGGCCGACCGATGTGAGACCCCGAGAAGGGAAGAGACATGGCACCGCGAACCACCCCCGAGGTCCGGATCGAGCCGTGGGGCGAGAGCGACCTCGACCTGCTCCGGTGCCTCAACGCGCCCGAGATGACGGAGCACCTCGGCGGCCCGGAGACCGAGGAGAAGGTCCTCGTCCGGCACCGGCGCTACCTGGAGCCGGGAGAAGAGGGCTCCGGGGCGATGTTCCGCGTCGTGGTGCTTCCTGAGCGAGAGGCCGTCGGGAACATCGGGTACTGGGAGCGCGAGTGGCGAGGCGAGACGGTGTACGAGACCGGCTGGGGCATCGTGCCGGAGTTCGGCGGGCGGGGCCTGGCCACGGCGGCGGGACGTCTCGTCGTCGAACGCGCCCGCGCCGAGGGCCGGCATCGGTTCCTGCACGCGTACCCGTCCGTCGACCATCCCGCCTCCAACGCGATCTGCCGGAAGCTCGGCTTCACCCTGCTCGGCGCGTGCGACTTCGAGTATCCGCCGGGTCGCCCGATGCGCTGCAACGACTGGCGTCTCGAACTCCGGCCCGAACGATGAGATCGAACAGACGTTTGAAAAAACCGCGTACACTCCTCGTATGACGGGCGCTTTCCAGGCGTCGCTGCTGGACTTCGACGACGAGATCGGCCTCGGCCCGCTCGGCTCGTCGGTGCACCGGACGCCGCTCGACCACGGGGCGTGGATCGATGTGCGCCGGGGCTGGGTGACCGGCGCCGACACGCTCTTCGAACGGCTGCGGGACACCGTGCCGTGGCACGCCGAACGGCGGCACATGTACGACCGGGTGGTCGACGTGCCCCGCCTGCTGAAGTTCTACGACGAGGGCGAGCGGCTGCCCGACCCGGCGCTCGACGACGCCAAGCGAGCACTCGACGCGCACTACGCCGCCGAACTCGGCGAGCCGTTCCGCACGGCCGGGCTGTGCTTCTACCGCGACGGGCGCGACAGCGTCGCCTGGCACGGCGACACGATCGGGCGCGGCAGCACGCACGACACCATGGTGGCGATCATCTCGATCGGCACGCCGCGCGCGCTGACGCTCCGCCCGCGCGGCGGCGGCACGGCCCTGCGGTTCGACCTCGGCCACGGCGACCTCATCGTCATGGGCGGCAGTTGCCAGCGCACCTGGGAGCACGCCATCCCGAAGACCGCCCGGCCCTGCGGGCCCCGCATCAGCATCCAGTTCCGTCCGCGCGGTGTCCGCTGACGGCGGCACCCGCTCGCGGTGTCCGCTGACCTAACATCGCGCATAGGCGGGCAAAAGCGGGACATACTCGGTGTGTCCCCAATCCTCCGGAGGAGCAATGGCCTGGCTGGGCGCCCTCGTTCTCTTCGTCGGCGCGGTCCTGACCTTCGCGGTCGGCGGTGACGTCGGAGGCCTCGACGCCACCACGATCGGCATCGTCGGGATGACCGTCGGCGGTGTCCTGCTCGTCATCGGCATCGTGCGGCTCCGCCGGCGCCCTCGGCCGTCCGGAGCACGATCTCCCTCCGGGGCGATCCGGGGCGGCGTGCAGGCGCGCGTACAGGACCAGGTGTACCGGACGAGCAAGGGCAAGATCATCGCGATGATCGCCGTCGTCATCTACATCCTGTCGCCCGTCGACCTCATCCCGGACGTCTTCCTGCCCGTCGGCATCATCGACGACGGCACGGCGTTCGCCTGGCTACTGTTCGCGATCGGCCAGGAGGTCTCCCGGAAGCGCCGGAGCGCGCTGCCGGCCCGTGAGCGATGACCGGCCGGTCGAGGAACCCGCGCGGTACCGGCCCGGCGCGGTCGCGAACTCCCGCTTGAACGCCCGGGCGAAGGCGAACTCCGACGTGTACCCGGTGCGTTCGGCCACCGAGCGCAGCGGCAGGTCGGTGTCGCGGAGGAGCCGCGCCGCGATCGTCATCCGCCACCACGTGAGGTAGGCCAGCGGCGGCGATCCGACCATCGCCGTGAAGCGCCGGGCGAAGGCCGCCCGCGACAGCCCCGCCCGGGCGGCGAGCGACTCGACGGTCCACGGCCAGGCGGGGTCCTCGTGGACGGCTCGCAGCGCGCCCGCGACGGCGGGATCGCGCAGCGCGGCGCCCCAGCCGGCGGTCACCTCGTCGGGCTGGTCCTCGTAGTACGCGCGAAGGATGTACAGCAGGAGCAGGTCCAGCAGCCCGGACAGCGCGGCGTCCCCGCCGGGGCGGGGGCGGGCGCCGAGTTCGTGGCCCAGCAGGTCGATCGCGGCGCGTAGCGCGGGATGCCGCCCGACACGGGCGGGCAGGTGAACGACGTCGGGCAGGTCCGTCAGCAGCGGGTGGGCGCGGGAGTGATCCAGGCGGTACGCGCCGCACAGCATCTCGGTCCGGGCGCCGGACCCGTCGCCCGCGTCCACGCCCAGGGCGAGGCCGTCGCCGTCGAGCGGCAGGTCGTCGTAGGCGAGGCGGACGTCGGCCAAGCGCCGCGACGGGGAGTCTGCGATCCCGTGACCGAGCTCGCGCGGCAGGAAGACCACGTCGCCGACGCTCAGCGCGATGGGCTCGCCGCGTGCCGGGATCAGCCAGCAGGAACCCTGCAGGATCACGTGGAACCCGGCGCCCTCCTGCGGCTGGAACCGGATCCCCCACGGGGCACGCAGCCGGGTCCGCGACGAGTGCGGCCGGCCCGTGCGCATCACCGCGACCGCGTCGCTCAGCACGTCCATGCACCAACCGTACGGCTCGCCCGATCTCGGCGAGACGATCGGACATGGAACGCGGACGCACGGGCATGGGATCGGTCTCTCGTGATTCCTACGGTGATTCCCGGGCGAGGTCGCGGACCGCCGCGGCCCGCCCGAGACCTTCAGGGAGAACGAGATGAGAATCGCCGTCTACGGGGCCAGTGGATTCACCGGCCGGCTCGCCGTCACCGAGGTACTTCGCAGGGGCATGACCCCCGTCCTGGTCGGCCGGAACGAGGAACGCCTGCGCAAGGCCACGGTGGAGGCCGGAGGCGGGGACGTCCGCGTCGCGGGCCTGGACGACCCCGCGGCACTGGCCGGCGCGTTCGGCGACTGCGACGCGGTGGTCAACTGCGCGGGGCCGTTCACCTCACAGGGCGAGCCCGTGGTGCGCGCCGCCATCGCCGCGGGCCGGCACTATGTCGACACCACCGGCGAGCAGCGGTACATCAACTGGATCCTGGCGGCGTACGACGCCGACGCCGAACGCGCCGGAGTCGCGGTCGTTCCGGGACTCGCCGACGACGGCGGCCCCGGCGACCTGATCGCGCACCTGACGGCCGAGCGGGTCTCACCGGTCGCGGAGCTGCTCATCGCCGACATGCGGCGTCCCGGTGCGGTCTCACGCGGGACCGCGCGAACGATGGCGGAGGTGTTCGCCGAAGGGCCGCTCGACTACGTCGACGGCGCCTGGGTCCCGGCCGGTGACGACGCGCCCGCGTCGCTCGCCGTACCCGGCGCGGACGAGGAGGTGCCGGTCACTTCGTTCCCGCTGCCGGGGGTCGCCACCGTGCCGCGCCACGTGACGGCGCGCCGAGTCCGGAGCGTCGTGGCGGCCGAGGTGGCCGCGGCGTTCCTGGCGCTGACGCCGGACGTCGTGGAAAGCATCCCCGAGACGCCGGACGAGGACGCCCGCCGCGCCGCCCGGTGGCTCATGGTCGCCCAGGCCGAGGACGGCCGGGGCGGCCGCGCTCGCGGCTGGGTCACCGGCCCGGATCCGTACAGGCTCACCGCGGTGATCGCCGTGGAGGGGGCCCGGCGGCTCGCCGCCGACGAGGGCCGGGTCTCCGGCGAGAGGCGGGCGGGAGCGCTGGCCCCGGCTCAGGCGTTCGACCCGGCGGATTTCCTCGACTTCCTCGCCCCGCACGACGTCACCTGGCAGGTCACCGGGTCGTGACGGTCAGAGCGTGACGACCCGGTAGTGAGTGGTCAGCCGCCCCTCGTCGTCCAGGACGTGGAAGGCGAGCGCGGGAGGGATGTCGAGGTCGACGAGGCCGTCCGTGTCCGTCCCCCACGTGCCCGTCTCCCAGGGCAGGCGGGTGGTGGAGACGACCCCGGGCGCGACCAGCAGCGGCCGGCCCGCGAACGCCGTCGCCGCCGGGGTGTGGGCGTGGCCGCACAGGACGGCGACGACGTCCGGGTGACGGCCGATGAGCCCGGCGAGCCGGTCCTCGCCGAACTGCCGGATCCCGTCGACGTACGGGGCGTGCAGGACGACGGGCGGGTGGTGGAAGACGACGAACACCGGCGTTCCGGGCGGTGTCTCGACGAGCACCCCCTCCAGCCAGGTCAGGGTCTCGTCGTCGAGACGGCCGTCGTCCCGCCCCGGGATCGACGAGTCGCACATCGCGAATACCGCCCCCGCGATGCGGTGCGCCTGGTTGACGGGTCCGTCGCCGACCGGCTCGTCGAGAAGCACCTGACGGTACGGGGCGCGGACGTCATGGTTGCCCGGGCAGGTCAGCACCGGATGCCGGGAGGCCAGGAGCCGCCGCGCCTCCTCGTACTCGGCGGGCAGTCCGTGGTCGGCGATGTCCCCGGTGACCAGGATGGCGTCCAGGTCGTACGGCAGCCGGTCGAGGTACGCGAGGACGGCGGCCGTCCGCGCGGTCGCGCGCGGCGTGCCGTCGAGGTGGGTGTCGCTGAGATGCGCAAAGACGATCACACGGCGACCGTACGTGGCGCGTGCGAGGGGTATGCAGCGCCACTATGGGTCAGAAGCCGGCGACCACTTAATAGAACCTACGGAATGGCCCGTGTATTCAGGTTCTGGGGTGGAGGCGGGAGGTCGGGGTGGTTCGGAATACCGGCGGTAGCGAGAGTTCCCTCTGGTCGCTGAGGCGCCGGCGCGGGGCCGGCCTGGCGTTCGTGTCGACCCGAGGTCGGCCACGGGCCGATCGTGGTGCGGGCCTTGATGGGCGCGGCCGCGGTGGTGCTGGCCGCCGCGACGCCAGCTGAACCATCGATGTCCGGGGACCAGCGGATGCTGGCCGCGCAGGTGGCCCGCCTCCAGCCGCGCGTCCAGGCCGAGGAGCTGGCCGTTTGCGCCAATACGTCGTTTCCGGACGATCTCAATGAGGCCACCCATCCAGGGCTGCCTCGGGCGCCTAAAGGCGCCACGACGATCGACACAAACAGGGAGTCAATAGCAATGCCCCAGGAAGAGAACACCAACAAGCAGCTCCCCTGCGGCTGCACCGGGACATGCACCTGCGCGTCGGACAAACTGGCGTGCGGCTGCCGGGGGACGTGCATCTGCTGGCTGGTAGGCGACTGGCCAGCTAGCTAGCCAACTAGTGCCGGCCCGCTCAACATGCCCCCGGCGCGCAGTGCGCGCGTCGGGGGTATCCGGAAGGGGGCCTCATCCGCCACAAGTCGGTGGTGTCGTGAGTTAGCCGCCGGTGATGTCTCCTTGCCGCCGGTGTGGACGGCGGATTGTCCCGGATCGGGCGGATCGGGCGGTCAACGACGGCGGCAACGTGGAGGGGGCGGCCCTGCGGCCCCCTCTCAGCCCGTTGCCGTTGTGTATGCCACTGGCGTATAGGCCGGGCCGCAGGAACTGGCGCAGGAGGACGGGAGGGAGAAGGAGTACACGCGGCCGCCGCCCACCGGCGCGTCGGAGGCGTCGACGACGCGGATCCGGTAGTCGCGGCCGGCGGTGGCCGTCGGGGCTATGACGTACGCCTGGCCCATGTCGCCGTCCATCGTGGCGTTCTTCCACGCGCTGCCGTCGTAGTACTGCACGCCGTGGATCCCGTTCGGCAGGTGGGAGACCGCGATGACCGGCCACCAGACCTGGGCGTTCTGCAGGAACCCGATCTTGATGTCGCCGGTGTATCCGGGCGCGGACACGAACTGCCAGCTGATGTGCCGGTTGTTCCAGTGGTTCGGGTACATGTCGCCGACCGGAGCGCCGTTCTTGACGAAGCGGTTGAGTGACCCCTGGGCGAGGTCGAGATGGTACGGATCGTCGCGGCACCAGGCGTTGCCGTCGGCGCAGCTGTCGGCGACCAGCATGGTCAGCGTCGCGCCGTCGTAGGCGTCGGCGGTCCAGGAGCCGTTCCGGCAGAACGGCTGGTTCGGCGCTCCGTCGTTGACGCCTGTGCAGTAGTCGCCGATGGTCACCTGGACGTACCGGCCGCAGTTCAGGCCGTTGGCGAAGATCCCCATCCGGGCCGCGTCCGACGCGGCGATCGGGCGGGGGTAGCCGTTGTAGTCGTGCGGCGTGTTGAAGACGTTGAGCGCGACGAAGTCCTGGCTGTCAATGTTCGCCTGCGGAAGGCCGCACCCGCCGTACGGGGAGCCGAGCCCGGTGAACCAGGTCGCGTTGCCGGTGACCGGGGACGACGCCGCCGGAGCCGCCCCGCCGACGCCCCCTGGGGCGACCGCTGCGCCGGACGACGCCCCGCCGGCCGCACCGCCGACGGTTCCGGGGGTGGCCGTCCCTCCGGAGGGTGTCCGGGCGGCCGGTGCGGCGAGGGCCGCGGTGTGCGATCCGGTCGCCATCGGGGACGTGCAGGCGAACATCAGCGCGCCCACGGCCGGCAGCCACCTACGCAGCCGGTAGCGCCTGCGGTTCCGCTCGGGCATCTGAGCCTCCGTCCAGGGGGTCGGTCAGTACACCGGGTTCCAGCCGTCCGATCCGGCCAGATACCGGGCCGGGGTGTAGGAGGGCGCTTGGGAAGCGCTCAGTTGCGGCCGGTTGGCGTTGACCGCCGCTCCGGCGCCCGTGTTCGTGTACTCGGAGAAGCGCGCGGTCTTCCACGAGAACCCGGACATGTCCGTCCAGGGGTCGTCACGGACGTGCGCGCCGAGCGTGCACTCGCGGAACAGCACCTGGCCCACCGCGTTGACGTCGCCGGACGGGTGCCAGGGGCGGCCGAGGTAGACGGACTTGGCGGAGGCGTTGCCGGTCAGCGTCGATCGGTAGAACAGGAAGCCGTACGGGTTGGTGTTGGTCGTGGCCGCCGCCGTGACGTACCCGTTGTTGGTGGACGAGCCGCGGCTGAGCGAGTGGATCTCCGAGCGGTCGAACACCGCGGTCCCCCGGCCGAAGATGAAGTCGACGTCGCCCTCGACGTAGGACGTGCGGATGTAGGACCGGCCGACCGTGCTCGTGCTCGCGGTCCACAGCAGCAGGGTGTCCTGGTTGCCGAGGACGCGCACGTTGTTGAGGACCGCGCGGTCCGCGTTGAGGTCGAGGGCCACCGCCTGCGAGCTCCCGTTCTTCGCCTCGTCGTAGTCGTTGGCGAAGGTCAGGTTCTCGGCGCGGAAGTCGCTGGCGGACACGGCCACCGTCGCGCTGCCCTGCGTGCCGTATGAGCTCGCCGCGTGGTTCTCGACGATGACGACCTGGTCCGCGGCCGACCCGAGGCCCTTGAGGGTGACGTGCGTCTTGGCGGACGCGACCGAGACGGTGCCCCGGTAGGTCCCCGGCTTGATGTCGACCTCGTACGTGCCGGAGCCGTTCGACGGGGCGGCGTCGACGGCGGCCTGGACGGTGGTGAAGTTCCCGCTGCCGTCCTTGGCCACGGTGACGACCGTGGCCGCCGACGCCGATCCGCCGAACGCCGTCACCGTCGTCAGTGCCAGCGACGACACGACGACCGCCACGGAACCGATGCGTGGTGTCCGGGGCATCCCGCCTCCCGAGGGGTCGACCGGGCGGGGCCACCCGGATCAGGAGCAGGTTCCGGCCAGTGGAACGCCGTGTCAAAAACTGGGTTCGCATCGGCGCTCACGACTCGGCGGTCTCCGGCCATCGCCTCAGGTCACCGGCCCGGTCGGCGGCGGGTCCGCGCTGAAGGTTTCACCGGCCGCCGCCCTGATCACTGAGCGGGGGGTCGGCGGTTCTTACGGAATGCGGACGGCTCGCCGTCGTTCCGGGCCGGGCCGCCTCCTCGCGGTTACCGTGCGGACATGCGCGTACTCGTGACCGGCTCCGCCGGGTTCATCGGATCCCACGTCGTCGAGGCGCTCCGGGAGCACGGCCATGACGTGCGCCCGTTCGACCTGCGGTCGGGCGAGGACGTCCGCGACGCCGCAACCGTCGCGCGGCGTCTCATCGGCGTCGACGCCGTCTGCCACCAGGCGGCCAAGGTCGGACTCGGCGTCGACGTCTCCGACCTCCCCGCGTACGCCTCCAGCAACGTCCTGGGCACGGCCGTCCTGCTCGCCGAGATGGCCGGGGCGGGCGTACCACGGCTCGTGCTGGCCTCCTCGATGGTCGTCTACGGCGAGGGCGCCTACGACTGTGCCGCGCACGGCCGGGTACGCCCCGGCCCGCGCGCGGAGAACGACCTGGCCGCCGGGCGGTTCGAGCCGCGCTGCCCGCTCTGCGGGGCGGTGCTGACGCCCGGCGCCGTCGGCGAGGACGCGCCCGTGGACCCCCGCAACGCCTACGCCGATTCCAAGCTCGCGCAGGAGCACCTCGCCGCGTCCTGGGCCCGTACGACCGGGGGAACCGTGATGGCGCTGCGCTACCACAACGTGTACGGGCCGCGGATGCCGCGCGACACCCCGTACGCGGGGGTCGCGGCGATCTTCCGGTCGGCCCTCGAACGCGGCGAGTCGCCCCGCGTCTTCGAGGACGGCGGGCAGCGTCGCGACTTCGTCCACGTGCGGGACGTCGCCCGTGCGAACCTCCTGGCGCTCGAGGCGGCCGGCCCGCGAACCGGGGAGCTGCGGGCGTACAACATCGCCAGCGGCGAGCCTCGCACGGTCGGGGAGATGGCCGGTGCCCTCGCCAAGGTGTACGGCGGGCCCGATCCCGTCGTGACCGGCGAATACCGGCTGGGCGACGTCCGTCACGTCGTCGCCTCCCCCGGCCGTGCCCGTACGGAGCTCGGCTTCCACTCCTCGGTCCCCTTCGAGGAGGGCATGACCGAGTTCGTCACCCGCCCCTGAGCCCCGTCGACGTCGACGAGCCGACACGGACGGGCTTCGACCCGGCCAGCACGGGCCGGTCGGCGCGGGCCGGTCGACGCGGGCCGGTCGACGCGGGCCGGTCGACGCGGGCTAGGCGGGCAGTCCGGCGCCGGCCGTTTACGTCAGAGGGTCGACCCTAGGCCGGTGGGCGAGCAGGATGCTCGGTGAACGTACAGACCGCAGGGTCTTCCGTCCGCTATGGGCTGGATCGGCCCGCCCTTTCCCGAGCCCTCCGCTCGGACGCGGGCGGGCGATCAGACGCCGATCCGACGCCGGACGACGAAGCGGCAGGCTGCTTCGGGTCAGACGCCGAGGGGGAGGCGGACCACGAAGCGGCAGCCGGAGCCCGCGTTCGACACGCCGATCTCCCCCGCGTGGGCCTCGACGATGCCGCGGGCGATGGCCAGGCCGAGCCCGGCTCCGCCGCCCGGCGTCCGCGCGGCCTCGCCGCGGAACGCCACGTCGAACAGGCGCGGCAGGTCCGCGTCCGGGATCCCGCCGCAGGCGTCGGACACCGTGACGTACGCCATGCCCTCCTCGGCTCCCGCGACGATCTCCACGCCGCCGTCCTCCGGGGTGTGCCGGATGGCGTTGACCACCAGGTTGCGCAGGGCCCGGCCGAGTTCGGCCGCGTCCACCTCGACGGGAAGGACGCCCTGCGCCTGCCCGCGCAGCCGTACGCCCTTGGCCCGCGCGAGGGGCTCCGTCCCCGCGACCGTCTCCGACACCAGGTCGCCGAGGCCCACCCGCTGCCGGGACAGCCGCAGCGCCCCGGCGTGGATCCGGGACAGCTCGAACAGGTCGTCGACCATCGTGGTGAGCCGGTCGGTCTCCGCCCGCATCTGCGCGTGGTACTGGCGGACGGTCCCCGCGTCGGCCACGACCTCGTCCTCCAGCGCCTCGGCCATGGCCCGCAGCCCGGCCAGCGGCGTGCGCAGGTCGTGGCTGACCCAGGCGACCAGCTCGCGGCGGCTGGACTCCAGGGCGCGTTCGCGGGCGCGGGCCGCGTCGAGGCGCTCGTACGCGGCGGACAGCTCGGTGCCGAGCTCGGCGAGTTCGGCGGGCAGCCGGCGCTCCGGCGGGCCGAACCTTCCGGTCTCCCCCGCCTGCCGCACGGACACCAGCAGCGAACGCGTGCCACCGATCAGCCGGTGGCCCAGCAGCAGCGACACCCCGAGCCCGACGAGTCCACCGATCACGGTGACCGTGAGCGCGACGGACCGGTCGTGGTCGCTGATCAGCATCTTCAGGGTGATCGCCACGATGCCGGCCACGGTGGCCAGGACGGTCGCGGCCGAGACGACGGCCAGCAGGGCGGCGATGGAACGCCCGCGCAGCGCGTACAACGCCGAGACGCCGACCGCCCCGACGAGCAGCGCGGCACCGGCGGCGTACGCCACCACCTCGACGAACGCGTTGAAAGGGATCATGTGAGCGGCTCGAATCGGTAGCCGACGCCCCAGACGGTGAGGATCCGCCGGGGCGCGGTGGGGTCTTGTTCGATCTTCTCTCTCAGCCGTCGGACGTGGACGGTGACCGTCGACGAGTCGCCGAACTCCCAGCCCCAGACCTTCTGGAGCAGGTCCAGGCGGGTGAACGCCTGCCGGGGATGTCGCATCAGGAACGCCAGCAGGTCGAACTCCCGTGCCGTCAGGGAGATCTCCTCGCCGCCGAGCCGCACCTCGTGGGCGGCGGCGTCCACGGTCAGGTCGCCGTCGGTGATCGTCTCACCGACCGGCGCGAGCGCGCCGCGCGCCCTGCGCAGGACGGACTTCACGCGCAGGGCCAGCTCACGCGGGCTGAACGGCTTCGTGACATAGTCATCGGCGCCCATCTCCAGCCCGATCAGCCGCTCGGTCTCCTCACCCAGCGCGGTCAGCATGACGATCGGCACCGGCCGGCGTTCGCGGAGCCGCCGGCACACCTCCAGCCCGTCGATGCCGGGCAGCATGAGGTCGAGGACGACGAGGTCCGGGGGCCGCTCCTCGGCGGCGCGCAGCGCGGCGTACCCGTCGGCGACGCAGACGACCTCGTGCCCGTCGCGGACGAGGTACCGGGACACCACGTCGGCGACGGTCGGATCGTCGTCGACGACGAGCACGCGCCCGGTCTCGGAACTCACCATGGGGACCACACCAATCCCTGGATCGTCAGCGCCGTCAGGGCCTGCGCGAGCAGCAGCGTACGGGCCGGCGGGCGGTGGACGGCGGGCGCGATCGTCATCCAGGCGGCGTACGGGATCCAGATCCGTTCCACCTCACCGCGCGTGACGCCGGACAGGTCCAGGGCGATCATCCCGGCGAGCGCGGCGGCGACCGGCCAGCCGAGCCGCCCGATCCACGAGGTGGCCTCCTCGGCCGGGCCGCCGGGGAGCATCGCCCGAGCGAGGGCGACGGCCCGCGGGAGGACGGCGGGCAGGGCCATCGCGGTCGCGGGGCCGATCAGCAGCGCCAGCACCGACAGGTCCCCGAGCAGGAAGTAGGCGTACGGCCGCGCGCGTGCTCCCCCGCCCGCGGCCCAGGCGACGTGCGTCCCGGCGACCCCGGCGAACCAGGAGAACCCCGCGATGGTGAAGGCTGCGGGGACGACCGCGCAGCCGGCGGCCAGCGCGACGAGGACCGGGCGCGGCGGCCGTGTCAGCACGAGGACGGCGAGCGGCAGCGCGAACATCGGCAGCAGCCCGTAGCTCAGGTACGGCAGGCAGCCGAGCAGCAGCCCGCCCGCGAACGCGTACGCGGGTGCGGGCGTCGGCGTGGACGCAGACATGGGCGCGGACGTGGACGCGGGCGCGGACGCGGACGCGGGCGTGGGCGTGGACGCGGGCGTGGACGCGGGCGTGGACGTCGGCGTGGACGTCGGCGCGGACGCGGGCGCGGGCGCGGGCGCGGGCGCGGGCGTGGGCCGCGTGGCGGCGAGGGCGACCAGGGCCACGGCCCAGGCCGCGACGCCGAGGAACAAGGCGTCGACGCTCGTGGCGACCCAGAGGGCGGTGGGCGCGAGGACGAGGAACGGCACCGCCCGGCGGGCCGCCTCGGCGCCGGCCAGCCTCCGCACGGTGAGCGCGATCGCGACCGAGGCCGAACTGCCCGCCGCGATCACCAGGGCCGCCGCCCAGCCCGCGCCGTGCAGGCCCGCACGCTGGAGCGCCCACAGGATCAGGGTCGGCAGGGGCGGGTGGCCCTTCACGTGCGTGGGGTACGCCTGCATGGCCCGCGTGAAGCCGCGCAGCCAGCGCAGCGGGTGGTCGCCGATCGCGGGCAGGCCCGCCAGGTACTCGGTCGGAGTGGTGAGCGGTCGGGCGAGGCCGTCCGGCAGCTGGAGCAGCACGGCCCACAGCGCGGATCCGAGCCACGCGACCGCGAGCAACGCCGCCCAGGGCAGCCGCCGGGCCGCGACCGGCAGGACGGCGACCGCGAGCAGGCCCACGGCCGCCGCGGGCAGCAGCGGGCCGATCAGCAGGCGGCGCACCGCGTGCAACGGCGGGAAGGGGTCCGCCGGCAGGTGCCCGGCGTCACGGAGGACGGCGCCCACCGCGAACCCGGCCAGGATGATCGCGAACCAGGCGGCGAGCGCCACCCGGCCGCGCCGGCCCGTAACCGGTCCGAAGCCGCGGACCGGCGCGCGGGCAGACCTGGAGGAACGCCCTCTCCGGCCGGGCGACCTCACCGGCACGCTGAAGCTGATCACCCCTTCACACTAGGGCTGACCAGTGCCGATGCGCCGGACACGTCATCACTCCGTAAGGGTTGGGCACGGGGTTCCCGGCGTAGCGTCAGGAACATGATCGACGTCGTACTGCCCTGCCTCGACGAGGCCGCCGCCCTGCCCTGGGTGCTGACGCGGATGCCCGAGGGCTTTCGCCCGATCGTGGTCGACAACGGATCGGCCGACGGCTCCGCCGAGGTCGCCGCCGCCCACGGCGCGCTGGTCGTCCACGAGCCGCGCCGCGGCTTCGGCGCCGCCTGCCATACCGGGCTGCTGGCCGCGACCGGCGACATCGTCTGCTTCATGGACGCGGACGCCTCCCTCGACCCCGCCGACCTGACCAGGGTCGTCGGTCTCCTGGCGAGCACCGCCGCGGAGAACGACGGCCCGGACGGGGCCGACCTCGTGCTCGGCCGGCGGCGCCCGGTGTCGCTCCGCGCGTGGCCGCCGCACGCCCGGCTCGGCAACGCCGTCGTCGCGCGCCGCGCGGGCCTGCGCGACCTCGGCCCGATGCGGGCGGCCCGGCGGACCCGCCTGCTCGACCTGGGCCTCACCGACCGGCGATCCGGGTATCCACTGGAGATGGTGCTGCGCGCCCGCTCCCGGGCCTGGCTGATCGCCGAGACGGACGTCGCCTACCACCCGCGTACGGGCCGTTCCAAGGTGACCGGCACCGTCCGGGGCACGCTGCGGGCCGTCCGCGACATGCGGCGCGTGCTGGAGACGGTATGACGACGCCCGTACGACCCGCTGACGACGCCGTCGGCGGTATGACGACGCTACTGGTCATCGCCAAGGAACCGGTGCCCGGCCGGGTCAAGACCCGGCTCACCCCGCCGTACACGCCCGCACAGGCGGCGGCGCTGGCGGAGGCGGCGCTGGCCGACACGCTCGCCGCCGTCGCGGCGACCCCGGCGGCACGGCGCGTGCTCGTCCTCGCCGGGCGCGCGGGGCGGTGGCTGCCGGAGGGGTTCGAAGTGATCCCGCAGCGGGGCGGCGGCCTGGACGAGCGGCTCGCGAACGCCTTCCACGACGCTGGCGGGCCCGCCGTCCTGGTCGGCATGGACACGCCCCAGGTCACCCCGGCGGCGCTCACCCGGGCGGCCCAGAGCCTCGACGACGGCGACGCGGTGTTCGGCCCGGCCGCCGACGGCGGGTTCTGGCTGCTGGGCCTGCGGGAGCCGGCTCCCCGCCTGTTCCTCGGCGTGCCGATGTCCCGCCCGGACACCGGTGCGCATCTGCGCGCCCGGCTGCGCGGCCTGCGGGTCACGACCCTCGGCACGCTGACCGACGTGGACACCGCCGCCGACGCCGTACGGGTGGCGGCGCAGGCGCCCGGCACCCGGTTCGCCGCCGCACTCGCCGGCATCGGCCGGGCCGAGGGCCCGCACGAACCAGTGGGCAGCGACCCGGCACAGGGAGGCGCGCGATGATCGGCGGGCTGTACGAAGGTTCGCTCGCCGGTCTCGGATCGGTGCGGATCGAGCACGCCGACGGACGGCGGGAACCCCTGCCGGTGGACCAGTGGTGCGACGGGCGGCCCGGTGACGACGCCCTGCTGGACCGCTGCGCCGGGCCGACGCTCGACGTGGGATCCGGCCCGGGGCGGCTCACCGTCGCGCTCGCCGAGCGCGGGCTGCCCGCGCTCGGCATCGACGTCACGCCGTACGCCGTCGAGATGACGCGGGCGGCGGGCGGTCTGGCGCTGCTCCGCGACGTGTTCGACCACGTCCCGGGCGCCGGGCGGTGGGAGACGGTGCTGCTGGCCGACGGCAACATCGGCATCGGCGGCGACCCTCCGGCGCTTCTGCGCCGCGTCGAGGCCCTGCTGCATCGGCGGGGCCGCGCGATCGTCGAACTCGGCGCGACGACGCGCACCGAGTGGGTGCGGCTCCGCGACGCACGGCAGGTGAGCGACTGGTTCCGCTGGTCGCACGTTGCCCGCGACGCGATCGGCGCGTACGCGGAGGAGGCCGGCCTGCGGGTGGCCGAGATCTGGACGGAGGCCGGGCGATGGTTCGCCGACCTGACCCCACCGGGCTGATCGCCGCTCTCCGAGAGTCGATCCCCGCCCGGCTGATCGCCGCTCTCGGACGGTCGATCCACCGCGAACGCGACGAGCGCGCGGAGCGGACCGCCGCGTGGCTCGGCGTGTGGCTCGGCATCAGCTTCACCGTGGCGTTCGTCACCGGGCTGATCAGCCATTTCATGCAGCATCCGCCGGGGTGGGCGGTCTGGCCGTCGCGGCCGGTCGGCCTCTACCGCCTCACCCAGGGCGTCCATGTGATCGGTGGCCTGGCCACGATCCCCCTCCTGCTCGCCAAACTGTGGACGGTCTACCCGAAGCTGTGGCAGTGGCCGCCGGTGCGCTCGGCCGGGCACGCGCTCGAACGGGCCCTGGTCCTCCCGCTGGTCGGCGGCGCGCTGTTCCAGCTCGTCACCGGCCTGTTCAACATCGCGTACTTCTATCCGTTCCCGTTCTTCTTCCCGGCGGCGCACTACTGGACGGCCTACATCGTCTACGGCGCGCTCGTCATCCACGTCGCCAACGAGTGGGCCAAGGTCCGTGGGCTGCGCAGGTCCGGATCCGCGGGCGGCGCGGCCGCCCGGCCCATGGGGCCGTCGCGCCGGGGTTTCCTCGCGACCGTCGCGGGGGCGTGCGGCCTGGTCGGGCTCACGACCGTCGGGGAGACGTTCACCCCGCTCGGCGGGCTCGCGCTCCTCGCTCCGCGCCGGCCGGGCGTGGGACCGCAACGGCTGCCGGTGAACAAGACGGCGGCGGCCGCCGGCATCACCCCGGATCCGGACTGGCGGCTCGCCGTCACCGGGGACGTCGCGCGTGAGCTGTCCCTCTCCCTCGCCGACCTGCGGGCCATGCCCCGCCACGTCGTACGGCTGCCGATCGCGTGCGTCGAGGGCTGGAGCGCGGAGGCGACCTGGGCCGGGGTACGGCTCCGCGACGTGCTCCACGCGGCGGGCGTCGACGCCGGCGTACGCGTCCGGGTGGAATCTCTCGAAGCAGGGGGGCGGTACCGGACCTCCGAGGTGGACCCGCCGCACTGGCACGACGAACTCACGCTCCTCGCCCTGGACCTGAACGGAGAGCCGCTGTCGCTCGACCACGGGTATCCCTGCCGGCTCATCGCCCCCGACCGCCCCGGCGTGCTGCAGACCAAGTGGATCGCCCGGCTGGTGGTGCACCGGCCGTGAGAGGACGACTGATCGCCTACGGCTTCGGCGCCACGTTGATCGGCGTCGGCGGCATCGGACTGCTGCGCGACGCCGCCGAAACGCGCCCGGCGGGCTGGCTGGTCTGGTTCGCGGGCGCGGCGCTCACGCACGACCTGCTGCTGGCCCCACTCGTGCTGGGCGCGGCGTTGCTGACCGGACGGCTGCCGGAACCGTACCGCCGGCCGGTCCGGGTGTCGCTGGTGCTCGCGGCCTGTGTCTCAGCGGTCGCGCTGCCGATGGTGCTCGGACTCGGCAACCGGGCCGGCGACCCGTCGCGGCTGCCCCGGGCGTACGGCGCCGACCTGGCGATCATCCTCGCCCTGATCGGCCTGGCGGGCGCCCTCGCCGTGGCGGTGAGCGCGGTACGGGTCAGACGAGGACGTTCCCGCCGTCCGCGGTGAGGACCGTGCCGGTGGCGGCGGCGACCCGTCACCGGCTCACTGCCGCGTCCCGGCGGGCTCAGTGCAACTGCGGGACGATCAGGTAGATGCCGTAACAGACGATCAGAGCGCACGCGAGGAAGCAGAGCCCCGCCGCCACGGTGGCGAGCGTCCCCGCCTGTCTCCGGTCGGCGCCCGCGGCCGGGCGTACCGACCAGGCGAGGACGCCCACTGCGAAGATCACAACGATCGCGACGCCGACGGCGAACGCGACGACGGCCACCTCTCCGAGAGCGGTCCACTTGATGTTCATCGCGCCACCTTTCACGCGGAGGCCTGGGAGGGCGACATGATCGGCGTCGTCGGGTGGTCGTTGACGTTGGCGGCGTGCACCGGATTCCGCCGGGACACCGCGTAGATCCCGGCCGCGACGGCGATCGCCGCGACGAAGACCACCGTGATCCCCACGGTGCCCTGCTCGGCGACCGCCGCGGCCACCCCGCCGACCGCCGCGGCGGCGGGCAGGGTGAACACCCACGCCAGTGCCATCCGGCCCGCGACGCTCCAGCGCACCTCCGCGAGCCGGCGGCCGATCCCGGCCCCGAGGATCGCGCCGGAGCACACCTGCGTCGTGGACAGCGCGAACCCGAGGTGGGAGGAGGCCAGGATCACCGTTGTCGCCGACGTCTCGGCCGCGAATCCCTGCGGCGACTCGATGTCGGTCAGCCCTTTGCCCATCGTGCGGATGATCCGCCACCCGCCGACGTACGTGCCGAGCGCGATCGCCGTGCCGGCCACCGTGACGACCCACCAGGGCGGCCCCGAGCCGTGCGACAGCACGCCCGCGGAGATCAGCGTGAGGGTGATGACGCCCATCGTCTTCTGCGCGTCGTTGGTGCCGTGCGCCAGCGACACGAGCGAGGCCGACGCGATCTGCCCGGCCCGGAACCCGCGGGTGACCTCCTGCCGGCGACCGCGCTGGGTGATGACGTACGCCAGGTAGGTCGCCGTCATCGCGACCACGCCCGCGATCAGCGGCGAGGCGACCGCGGGGATGAGGATCTTCTCCGTCACCACGCTGAAGTGGACGCCCTTGACCCCGGCGCCCACCCACGTCGCCCCGATGAGGCCACCGAACAGCGCGTGGGACGAGCTCGACGGCAGGCCGAGCACCCAGGTCACGAGGTTCCACACGATGGCGCCGACGAGCCCGGCGAAGATCATCGATGGCGTGACGAGGGTGTCATTGACGATCCCGCCGGAGATGGTCTTGGCCACCTCCGTGGACAGGAACGCGCCGACCAGGTTGAGCGCTCCCGAGATCGCCACCGCGATCCGGGGAGGCAGCGCGCCGGTCGCGATGGAGGTCGCCATCGCGTTGGCGGTGTCGTGGAAACCGTTGGTGAAGTCGAATGCCAGGGCCGTGATCACGACGGCCACGACCAGAAACGACCAGTTGCCCATCGATCCCGCCCTCTGCCTGCCCGGCGGCGTCTTTAGTCCAAGAGCCTACTTTGGCGCTCTTAACGGGCAGTGAATCGAACGCAACGCGGGAGTTGAGGTACGGCAATGACGCCGCAAGCGACGGCGGGGACGCGCCGCCGCCCCAGCGCCGACCGCCGGCGCCCTGGACGGCGTACGGGCCCGGGACATGGGTCCCGGGCCCGTACGGAGGATCGGCTTCGGCCGATCAGCGGATCACCGGCCGATGGCCGTCGGACGATCGGCCGGTGCCCTCGATCAGAGACGCTCAGCCGGCGCGAAGGAAGACCCCGTTGCCGGTCGGGTCGTCCGGGTCGCCATCGGGGAACGAACCGCCGGCCGACCAGACGGTCTTCGTGCCCGTGCGGTTCTCCAGCGTGGACAGGTTGATGTCGTGCCCGGCCGGACGCGGTGCGGCCGCGGAGGTGAACGTGTCGCCCGTGACGTGGACGATCGCCGCGTTCCACGCGCCCTGGAGGACCCACACGCCGCCCGACCCGTCGGCCGCCACCTTGGTGTAGCCGGTGCCCTTCGTGGCGACGAAGGACTTGGACTTCGTGCCGGTCAGCCGCAGCGCCAGCGGCTTGTAGCAGACGTCGTCGCCCTCCTCGCCGCACGACCACGACTGGGAGCCGACGGCCCAGACGTTCTTGCCCGACACGGTGATGTCGGCGAAGGACGTCGACTCGTCGTCGCTCTGCTTGGGCAGGGTGACGGTCTTCGCGACCTTCCAGGACTTGCCGTTCCAGTGGATGACCGCGGCCTTGGTGCCGCCGATGGAGCCGGCCGCCCAGATGTTCTTGGCGGACACCGCGTGGACCGTGCCGACCTGGGCGGGGAGCTTGACGCTCGCCCACTTCTTGCCGTTCCAGTGCCGGGCCGTGCCACCGCCCACCGCCCAGACGTCAGAGGCGCTGAGCGCCTCGGCGTCGGTCGGGTGGAAGCCGCCGGTGAACTTCGACGACGTCCACTTCTTGCCGTTCCAGCGCACGATCGAACCGTCTTCGCCGAACGCCCAGACGTTCTTGCTCGACGACGCGTCGACGACCTTCAGCTGCATCGACCAACTGGCGGGCAGCTTCACGTTCTTCCAGGTCGTCCCGGACAGGTGCTGGACGATCGGCCCCGGCTTCCCGCTGATGGACCGCTCACCCACCGCCCAGGTGCTCCCGGTCGACGCGACCGTGAGGTCGTTGATGAGATCGTCACCCGGCAGATTCGTGGTCTGGGTGACCCGCCACGCCGGAGTGGCCGCGTGCGCCGTACCGGCGCCCATTCCCAGGGCCAGCGCCACCGCGCCGGCCCCCACGAGCATTCGTCGCATCCTCACCCTTTCGGTGAACCGCTCAATGAGATTCGGGAAGGGACGGCCGACGCCGAGATCAGGTGCACCGCCGACGTCATGGAACCGTTTCCCGTGAGGTCGCCGGGCGGGTCCGGAGCGGTGCGCCCGCGCTGCCGTAATCGTCCCTTCGCAAAGAGGACGCCAGACATGATCGCTCGGTTCACACGATCGACACTTTTCGGTATTTCCTCTCTATCGAAACGAATCGGGTTCCTGGCCGGGGAACTCCGACAGCAACCGTTCCGCCGCCTCGCGGACGCCCGGGTCGGCGTCGTCCAGCAGGTCGGACACGACGGGGAGACACTCCTCGACCGTCGAGCGGGCGTGCTCGGCCCACGGCACGGCGTCCTCCCCCTCGCCGACCGGTCCCGGAACGGCCCGTGCGATCTCCAACAGCAGAGACAGCAGGGGGCCTCGGACACGGTTGTCCGGATCGGCGGCGAGGAGCGCGAGGTACGGGGCGGCCGCCACGGTCACCGGGAAGACCGTTCCGCCGTCGTACAGCACCGCGCGCAGGCCGGCCAGCGCGGCCGCGGCCGTCTCGGCGTCGGCGGACGCGGCCGCGAGGATCTGGTCCGGGATCTCGGGGGCCGGGCCCCGCGCGCCATCGAGCCGCTCCCATTCGAACCGGTGCACGAGCTCGGTGAGCGCCCGCCTCGGCCACAGGCGTTCGGTGTCGAGACGTACGGTGGCGGTCCCCGTGGCACCGCCGACGGTCAGGGTCCCCTCCGGGTTCAAGGCGATCGTCTCGATGCCGGACCCCAGGGTCAGCGTCGCGTCGAGACCCGAGCCGACGTCCCACAGCCGGACCGTACCGGTGCTCCAGGCGGCGGCGATCGCCGGACCGGTCTCCAGGCACTCGGCGCTGAGCGCGATCACCGTCCCGCCGTGGCGGCCGATCCCGGCCGGTCCCCAGTCACCGTCGTCGGGCAGCCACAGGTTCACCACCCCGGTCGAGTCCCCGCTGACCACGGTGGCGCCCAGGCCGTCGAACCGACGGCAGGCGATCGCGGTCACCGGCGCGTCGTGCGCCGTACGGCTGAGCGGAGCCGCCGTACCCTCCGGCTCCGGGGAGCCGTCCGGCCGGGCGGCCGGCCACAGGTGCAGGCCGCCGGCCTGGTCACCCGCGGCGACGTCCGCGTCCGGGTCGGTGACCCAGACGGTGAGACCGGCCGGCCGGCCGGCGCCGGTCAGCCGCGCCGGGGGCTCGGGCTCCAGCGACGACAGCGGCCGGTCGGAGACGTCCTCCACGGTCCACCGAGCGCCGGCGTCGGCCTGGCCGGCGCGCAGGGACAGCGGCTCGGGGCCCGCCGGCTCGGCCTCGTCCGGCGACTCCGGCTCGTCGGCCGGAGGGGACTCGATCTCGTCGCTCCAGTCGACGCCGAGCGTACGGGCGACCTCTTCGAGGGCCGTACGCGTCCGCGCGTGCACCAGGAAGGAGAAGTCGGCGTAGCCCCCGTCATCGAGGTAGATCAGTGCGTCGGGCGCGCCGTGGACGACGGCCCTGCTGCCGAGTTCGCGCCAGGGCAGCAGGCCCAGCTCCGGGAAGTCGCGCCGGACCCGGTCGACCACGCCGGGCTCGGCCTCGTACAGCCGCACGGTCCAGCCGAAGTGCGCGGGCAACCGCATCACGGCCAGTTGCAGGAAGAACTCCGAGATCGACCCGGCCTGTACCACCCAGCCGTCCTCGGAGCTGACCAGCACCCTCGGGTCGGGAAGTCCGGCCTCGGCGGCGAGATAACCCCACTCATTGCAGTACTGGTACTCCGCCTTGAACACGCAGACCCGGTGGTCGTCGTCCGGCGCGACGAAAGGGCTGTCCGGCGGCAGTCCGTCGGAGACGCCGTAGCCGCTGGGGTCCGGGCGCACCGTCGGCGGCCACTCCGGGTTGGTCCAGTACAGGCGCGGCCGGTAGGTGAAGGAGTTGAACGGCAGATCCCACCACTCGTCCAGCGCCGCCGGGACCGGCAGCGTCAGGTCGCAACGGGCGAACGCGTCCTCCTCCTCGCCGGTCCACTCGGCCCTGAGGCGGCGGACGTACGCCTCGTGTTCGGACTCCGACCAGCGCGGCCAGGCGGGTTCGCCGCCGGGCGGCTCGTACCCCCACTCCTCCTGGAACACGCGCAGCAGGTCCCAACGCGGGCCGGTGTCCGCCAGATGCTCGGCGAACTCTTCGGGCGCCATGCGGTCGCGGTCGCCCCATCGCGGCATCACCCGCCGCAGCCGCTCGGCGAACCGTCCGTAATCGATCTTCTCCGACACGGCGGTCAGCGTAGGGCACGCTTCGCCGATCACCGTTCATGGGACTTTCGGCCCTAGCGCTACCCGTTGCCGTCCGGCGACCATTCACTTACCAGGCGGAGACCGAGCCGTTGAACGGCGATCCGGCGCCCGTGCTCGTAGACGGGTCGTGCCAGGCTCCGCCGCTTCTGATGCAGGGGGAAGCATCAATGGCGGGAAAGCTGCTGACACATCCATCCGGGGTAACGACCATACGGGAAGACTGGGAGATACTCGCTCCGACACTCGACGTGGCCGTGCACATACGCTCCGGGGCGGCTCCCGTGGTAGCCGTGCACGGCGAGCTGGACCTCGCCGGCGCGGAAGCCTTCGAGCGCCTGGTGGCCGAGGTGATCCTCCGCCACGGGCCGGACGTCGTCATCGACGGGTCCGGCGTCACCTTCTGCGATGCCCGCGGGCTCGGGGCCCTGGTGCGATGCGCCAATGAGGCCCAGCGGTCCGGCGGCCGGCTGACGCTCTCGGATCCGGCGCAGAGGCTGCGGCGCCTGGTCCGGATCGTCGGCCTCGACCACCTCATGTGACCCATATCACAGGCATCGACGGTTTACGCGGAGGGGCGTAACAACGGCGAGACGCCTGAGCGACGCGGACGTCACGGCCCGCTGTTCGACATTGTCGGCAGCGGGCCGTTGACGTGCTCAGATACCCGCCATACGGTCTCAGAGGCCGTGAGAGAGGACCGATGGTTCCCGCTCTCGGCGGACATCGAGGTCCGCCACGCGCGTGTCCGCTCAGCGGCCCCTGTTCCCCTTCCCCCTGCAAACGGGCGGGGTGCTCCCCCGCACCCCGCCCGTAAGCGCTTCTCTCAGCTGAACAGGAAGTGGCCGCAGTTCGGCCACTGGCCCTGCCAGCGGCCGTTCACCCGGTTGTACAGGAGCTGGGCGCGGTAGGTCTGCTCGGCCGCCGGCGCCTGGCTGGGCAGCCCCGACCCGCCGACCGTCGCCCAGGACTGCCGGTTGAACTGGTACAGCCCGTAGTAGCCCGCCGGGTTGACCGCCGCCGGGTTGCCGCCCGACTCGCACTTGGCCAGCGCCGCCCAGTTGAGGCGGGCGGCCGCGCCACCGCCGCCGGACTGCGGTCCGAGTGAGACGATCCGCGACACCGGCTTCCGCTTGACCTTCTGGTCGATGACGGCCTTGACCTTCTTGCCGTGCCGCCGGACGTACGCGGTCGTGACCATCTTGAGGCCGGAGCGGCCCTCGCGGGTCACCTTGCGGCTGAAGGCGGGCAGCTTGCTGTCCTTCTTCTCGACCGTCGGCGGCGGGATCGTCACCTTGGTGGTCTTGGGCGCGGACAGCAGCCGCACCACCTTGATCGTCGCGGCGGGGGCCTGGTCGGCGGCGGGGGTCACCAGGTCGTACTTGCCCAGCGGGATGTGCACCTGGGCCAGCACCTCGCGAACCGTGCCCGCGATCGTCATGGTCTCGGCGAGCTTCTTGCGATCGACGAGGACGACGACCTTGTGCGGCGTCGCCGTGGGGCTCACCGCCACGTCGCGCGGTGCGACCGCCGCCGCGTTCTTCTTCCTGTCGTCCGCCTTGGAACCGCCACAGGCCGAGGCGGTGATCGCGAGCATCGTCAGACCAGTGACCAACAGGGAACGGCGCACATTTCCTCCGCATCGGCAGCCCCGGTACGGGCCAGACCTTAGCGGAGCATCGGGACACATCCGCACCAAGTGACGAATTTCGCACCATTACCGACCGGCCTTGCACGCCCCTCACTGATCACCGAGGTGTTCTGGCGGCGACTGAGCGCGCTGCCACCGCGGGAGCCCACACCGGAACGGCCGCGCGAGCGGGTGATCGCGGTGCTGGGCGGCCCGCTGCCGGACGCCGAGGCCCGCATCGTGCGCGCACTGGAGTTCGCCTACGCCGGCGCCCTCGTGCACGCGGGAATCGGCTCGCTGAACGGCGGCGCGGCCGGCCGTCGTACAGCCTGCTCAGCGCCCATCTCGGACCCCCGTCTCAACCTCGCCCGTGCCATGGGTGACGGCGGGGAGGGGCACCGTGACCTCGATGTAGGTGCCGGCTCCCGGACTCGAGTCGATCAGTACCGTGCCGCCGATCTCCGCGATCCGGCCGCGGATCGACTCGGCCAGGCCGATCCCCCGATGCTCGACCGACGGGTCGAAGCCCCGACCCTGGTCGACCACGCTGAGCGTGAGGACGCCCGGCTCGGCGCCGACCCGGAGCACGGCGCTCGACACGCCGGCGTGCTTGGCCACATTGGTCAGCGCCTCCTCGGCGGCCCCGGCCAGCGCCGCGCACACCGCGCCGTCGAGGGAACGCCACTCGGCGGGCGACTCCGTGAGCATGGTCCCGTTGAACTCGACGCGCAGGGCGTCACGGGCCTTGCGCGCGACGACGGCCCGCAACCGGCCGATCAGGTCCTCGTCGGCGTCGGCACCGCCTTCGACGAGGGCCCGGAGCCACGCGGTCTCCTCCGCGACCCGCATCCGGAACTCCCGGTCGGCGATCCAGGGACCGCGGGCGAGCGCCTCCATCGTCTGCAGGACCCGGTCATGGAGGATCCGGGCATGGCGGGCGCGCTCGCGGTCCCGGGCGAGTTCGGCCTCCCGGATCCGGCTCTCGTCGAGCTCTCGGGCCGTCGCACGCATCCGCCGGGAGACGACGAAGGCCACCAGGGTGTTCGGGGCATAGGTGAGAGCGTTCAACGTCACCTGCATCGCCGGGTCCCCATGCCAGTACGCGGAGGCGAACGCGTCCGTGACGGCCAGCAGGGCCGTCGCCCCGATGACCGTGCGCAGGCGGCGCAGGGCCACGCCGAACGCCACGGAGCTGATGATGGAGTACGGGTAGGCGAAGTACAGCCGCTCGTGCGGCCGGCCGGTGATCATCCCGCCGACCAGGAGCACCGCGACCGTGAACCACACGTCGGCCACGGCCCAGGCGGGCCGGATCCGCCCGGTCCGCAGGCACGCCGCGCACAGCACGATCCCCTCGACGAAGACGGCGGCCAGCAGGGCGACGGCCGCGCCGAGCCGGTCACCGTAATGCGCGCCGTCGAATCCCACGACGAGCGCGACCTCGGCGAGTCCGCCACACCGGAAGAGAACCGCCGCGCGGGCGAGCGTCGCCTCGTTCTGAGCGACGGCGCCGGCCGACGGGCGGGCATCCATTGATCACCGTCCGGGTCACAGCCGTCCCCGGCGGGGATCAGCGCCCAGAAGTTATCACGGAAAAGCCCGGTGAAAGCCCCGTCGGCCGGGTCCGTCACCGGCCGCACATTCGGCCGGAATGCGCCCGATCGAAAGGCGGCCCAGGACCCACGCCGTCACATGTCAAGCGAAGATCACCATCTCCTGCCGCAATCGCGGCGATGACCGCATCAGAAGCTAAGATAACGACTCGGAGCGGACGCGGAGATGGTCCGGATGTTCAGCCGATGGAAGTTGCCCCAGTTGTATTCCTCGACCTTGATGGTGCCATTGTTGTAAACGGCCGCGACATACGCCACATGGCCTTTGTCGCCCGCCTGATTGTGGTCGTCGTCCCATTGGGCGACGTCGCCGACGTGCGGGCTCGCGTCGACCGAGGCGCCGTGCCACATGTCGGCGTTGCCGAGCCAGTCGGGGGACTTGGTGTGGTGCAGCCCGTCCGAGCGGACCGCCCAGGCGGCGAAGGACGTGCATTCACCCTCGTAGTAGCCGTGCCCGTCGGCGACCCACGCGTCCTGCGCCGGCCACGGGTAGGCGTTCGGGTTCAGCGGCGAGCTCGGACTCTGGTCGCAGTGGCGGACCCCCGGCGACCAGCCGTTCGCGTCCTGGGCCGGCGTGGTGACGAAGTGGTCGTAGACCCAGCCGCCCGCCGTCGTGTAGTCCCACGTCCGGCTGAGGAGGTTGTCGTACGTATCGGTGCCGCCATCGTTGACCTGGCAGATCACGCCGACGGTGGCGCCCTCCTTGAGCGTTCCCTTGACGTTGCCGACCCTCGGCGCCGCCTGGACGGCGAGGGTGCCGTCGGTTCCGCTGATCTTGTAGTTGACGGGGGTCACACAGGCGCCGCTGTACGGATCGGCCGCCGCGCAGGCGCTCGCCGGCGTCGCCGCGCCGACGACGCCCAGCACCGGCGCCGACAACAGCGCGGCCACGGCCAGTTTCGCCAGGTTTCGCACCATGACTCTCCTCCAGAACTCGGGGACGGGTGGAGTCGAGACGAGTCTTGGACAGGCGGTGGATCACGTCATGTCAGGCGTTCTGGAGCGCCGTGCCGTCGTGCGAAAACACCTCACGGCCGCCGGTTGACGAGGCCGCCGGGGCCCACCAGGGTGGTGGGGAACGAAGGGCGGTAGGGCGTGGCGGCGACGCACGGCATCCGGGTCGGGGCCATCGACGACCATCCGGTGACGCTGCGCGGGATCGAACTCGTGCTCGCCGAGTTCCCCGAGATCCACGTCGTGGCCATGGCCGACACCCCGGCCGCGCTCCTCGAGGCCCCGGAGACCGGCCGTGACCTCGACGGGCTCGACGTGGTCCTCCTCGACCTCTATCTCGCCACCGACGTGCCCTCGCTCGACGTGGTCCAGGAGCTGGCACCCCGCGTACCGGTCCTGGTGATGTCGGCGTCGCGGCACCGGCATGACGTCGTGGCCGCCATCCGCGCCGGCGCTTCGGGATACCTCACCAAGGACAGCGCCGACGATCAGTTCGCGGCGGCCATCACCACCGTCGCGAGCGGCGGTTTCTTCCTCTCCTCGCAGCTGGCCGACATGGTCGGTGCGGTCCTGGCCGGCCGCGCCTCCGAGCCGGAGCTATCGCCCCGCGAGGAGGAGGCGCTCGGCTGGATCGCCCGCGGGTTCACCCACGCGCAGACCGCCCGGCGGATGGGCGTGACCAAGGCGACGGTCGACACCTACGTCGAGCGGATCCGCCGCAAGCTGCAGCTCGGCAATAAGGCGGAGCTGACCCGCGCGGCACTCAGACGTCACGGCGGGCACGGCGGGCACGGACCTCGCGCCTGAGCCGATGCGCGGTGAGCACAGGCCTCGTGCCCTGAGCCGGTCAGCAGCGAGCACAGCCCCCACGCCTTGGCCTCCCGGCGACACAGGTCCCACGCCTTGGCCTCCCGGCGAGCACGGACCTCGCGCCTGAGCCGACTCCCGGCAGGCACAGGCACAGGCCCCGGCCCCGGCCCCGGCCCCGGCCCTAAAGCCTCCCGGTGAACACCGGCTCGCGCCTGAGCCGACTCCCGGCGGGCCGTCCGCGCATTCGGGCGGCCGTTCGTTCCCGAAGCGATCCCCTGGAGTACGGCAGAGCCATCGCGTGGTGCGTTCACACCACACGTCGCCGTCATTGTTCTGCCGACCGCGGGGACGTGCATTCGCCTGGCATGACCAGCACCGTCGGCTCTGGTGACAATCGGCGCGTCCACAGATCCACGCACCGCGTGAAAGGCGAAATGAATGCCATCCAAACGACTCCTCCCGACCGCGTTGGCCGCTGCGGCATGTGCCGTGGCGGTCCTGATCCCCGGTATGTCGTCCGCGTCGGCCGCGGCCGTCGACCATGACGAGTGCGTGGAGAGCGCGAACCATTACTGCATCGCGCCCCACGTCGCCGCGACGGGTGACCAGTGCCCGGGCACCCAGTATTTCCCGGCGAACGACGCGTACGGCGTGCCGATGCATTGGACGTACTCCAACGACACGGTGGCCTGCGTTCGCGTCGACTACTCGTACGACATCTCGATAAGGAGCCAGAAGAGCTGCCAGTACTGGTTCTACGTTCCGGCGGGCCACGCGACCGCTCCCGTGGTGTTCGGGTACTGGACTCGGCCCTGGAGCATCAAGCACACCGTCCGCCTCGACGAGAACGCCCATGAGGGCTGGACCCACGTCTTCGACGCCGCGGAGGTCTTCGACATCCAGTTCCAGGACAACAACGGCACCAACGCGGGCGCCATCGGCTGGGGCGACGGGTCCCGCTACGGCTGGAGCGTCTGGTGCTGAGCGGGCGCGCGGCGGCGTGCAGGATCATCGTGGGCGTCACCGCGGTGACCGCCGTGCTGGGGTCGGGGGCCGGCGGGGCGTCCGCGGCGACCGGGCCGACGCCCGCTCCGCTGCGAGCGCCCCTCGCCAGGCCGGCGGCGGACGGCGCGACCGTTCCGGGCCTCGACGTCTCCAGTGGCCAGCCGAACGTCGACTGGTCGACGGTGTACGCGTCGGGGCGGCGATTCGCCTACGTCAGCGCGGCGGACGGCACGGCCAAGAACCCCTCCTTCACCGCCCAGACGAACGGTGCGAAGGCCGCCGGGCTGCTGGCCGGGGCGTACTTCTTCGCCGAGCCGGTGTTCGAGACGGGGACCACCCACGCCGACTGGTTCCTGGATCAGATCCACTACACGCCGGACGGGCGGACGCTGCCACCGGCCCTGGACGTGGAGCGCAACACCAACCAGCCCGCCTGTGACGGGGTCGGCGCGGGGACCTGGCAGACGTACGTCCGCGACTTCACCGCCGAGGTCAAGCGCCGCACCGGGGCCGACGCGATGATCTACGTCTCTCCCTCCTTCTGGGCGGACTGCGTGGGCGACACCCAGGCGTTCTCCCAGACCAACCCGCTCTGGGTGGCGCACTGGGGAGTGAGCAGGCCGGCCATGCCGGGCGGCTGGCCGTACTACACGCTCTGGCAGACCGGCGTCGGCTCCGTACCGGGGGTGTCCGGAACCGTCGACATCGACGTCTTCGGCGGCTCGATGGACCAGTTGCGCAAGTTCGCTCCCGGCCGCGCGGACGGCCTGCCGTACCAGGTGACCGGCGTCGACGCCCAAGGGCTCGCGGTGCAGAGCCAGCCCCACGTCGGCCATGTGGTCCGGTACGCCCCGGAGGGCGCGACGCTCTCCGTCGACTGCCAGACAGTCCACGGCGACCAGGTCGACGGCCGGGTCCGGAACGGCCGACCCTTCACCACGTGGGACCGGCTCACCGACGGCACCTGGGTCTACGACTGGTACCTGAACACCCCGGTCGTCGACACCGACGGCCACTCCCCCGGCATCCCCCACTGCGCGGGCGGCTGACGTACGACCGAGAGGGAAGGCGACGCCCGGCCGATCCGGCCGGGCGTCGCCGAGGCGTACGGGACGACCGCTCTTCCCGTCGACGTGAGAGTCCCGCTCCGGCACTCGCCAACGATCACTATCTGTGACAGAGTGACTACCGTTCTCCCCCAAGGAGGTCGGTGATGCGCGGACTGCCTCTTGCCGCACGGGCCTATGCCGGCGGCGTCATCGCACTGGCGATCGGCGTCATCGCCACGTCCTCGTTGACGGGCCTGTGCTGGCCGCGACTCGCCGTCCTCGCCGCCCTGTTCGTGGTCACCGAGTCGTCGGCGGCGACCCTCACCATCAAACGTGCCCGCGTGTCGATGAGCTTCGCGGCGGGCCTGGCCGCCGTGGTGCTGGCCGGCCCGGTCGGCGCCACGTTGATCGGCGTCACGGCGATCCTCACGGGCCGGCGCGACATCGGCCTCGTCAAACGCCTCTTCAACGCCGCCCAGTACGCCTTGAGCGGTTACGCGGCGGGTGCGGTCTTCCAGGCGCTCGGGGGCCACCCCTACCGCTGGGGCGAGGCCGACTGGACCCGGCATGTCCTGGGACCGTTCGTCGGCGCGCTCGTCACGTTCGTCACCGTGAACCTCGCGCTGATGGCCGCCGTCCTTCTCGCCAGCCGGCAGGCGACCTGGCGCGAGGTCCTGGCGACCGGGCGCCTGGTCGCCCCCGGGTGTCTCGCGTTCGGAATGATCGGGCTGCTCATCGCGGGCATGTGGCCGACGGCCGGCCCCCTGTCCGCCGTGCTCGTTCTGATGCCGCTGTTCACCGCCCGCTGGGCGTTCACCCAGATCGACGCCCAGCAGCGGGCCCACGCGGCGACCGTCGCCGCGCTGTGTCAGGCGGTCGAGACCAAGGACTACTACACCCGCGGCCACAGCGAACGCGTCGCGCACGGGTCGGTGATGATCGCCCGGCAGATCGGCATGCGACCCGACCGGATCAGGCGGATCCGCTACGCCGGCATGCTGCACGACGTCGGCAAGCTCGGCGTGCCGACCAAGGTCCTGCAGAAGGCCGACGATCTGACCGAGGAGGAGTACGCCGCCGTCCAGCTGCATCCCATGCGCGGCGAGGAGATCGTGCGGGGCATCGACTTCCTCGACGAGGCGCTGGGCGGCATCATGCACCACCACGAGCGGCTCGACGGCACCGGCTACCCCATGGGCCTGTCCGGAGAGGAGATCCCCGAGTTCGCGCGCATCATCGCGGTGGCCGACACCTTCGACGCGATGACCTCGACCCGTTCCTACCGTCCCGGCCTGCCGATCGAGACCGCCGTCGAGGAGCTTCGGCGTTTCGCCGGCACGCAGTTCGATCCGGTGCTGGTCGACGCCTTCATCGCGATCCTGCGCCGCGACGGCTGGATCAAGGCTGAGCCGGTCCCTCCGCCCGAAGGCGACGATGTGGAGACCACCCAGCAGGACCACGACGACCCGTCCATGCCGATCGGCCTGCCCAGCGCCTAGGCGGGCAGACCGCACCGGCGGGATCGGCCGCCGTGGACGTTCACGCGTCGGCTGAGCGGTCCGCCGCGTCGTCGGCCGCCCGCAGCGCCTCGGCGGCCTCCCGATAGGCGTCGGCGGCGCGGGAGAAGTAGTCGAAGAGCGCCTCGAGCTGCTCGGGCGAATAACCCGCGAGGATCTGGCCGATCTTCTGGCGGGCCGGGGCCATGACCTGGTCGAGTTCCGCGGGCTTGCCGACCGGTTCGACGATCACCTTGCGACGGTCGCCGGGCGCCGGGGACCGGCGCACGTACCCGGCCTGCTCGAGCCGGTCGATGAGTCGAGTGGTGGGCCCCGTCGTCAGCCCCGTACGCGCGGCCAGCTCCCCCGGCGTCATCGCGCCCGACAGCTCCAGGATGTTCAGCGCGTACAGATCGGTCGCGCCCAGGCCACAGGCCTTGGCACCCGCGTGACCGTGCAGCATCACGGCGCTGAGGTACCGGCGGTAGACGTGGCTCGCGTCCGATGGCATCGACGGTGTTGACACTCGATCATCCACTATCTAATCTCTTCTCCAACGCAGATAAATCCTCTAGGCAGTAACTGCTCGCTTGAAGATATCATCGAAGGGATCGACGCGTGGACACCAGCACCATCGCCCCGGCCCAGGCCGACCTCGCCGCCATCCGCACCCTGCTCCAGCAGAGCCAGGAGGCCTGGAACCGCGGTGACGGCACCGCCTACGGCGCCTGCTTCACCGACGACGCCACCGACGTCACCTACGTCGGCACGATCTACCACGGCGGATCCGAGATCGGCCGTGCCCACCAGGCCCTGTTCGACAGCTTCCTCAAGGACAGCCGGCTCCTCCTCGAGATCGTCGGCATCCGCCTCTACGGCACCGACACCGCCGTCGTCGTCACCCGCGGCGACGTCTCCAAGGGCAAGCCGAAGAAGCTCGGCAAACTCGCCACCTACACGCTCATCCGCCAGGCCGACGACCACTGCGACGCATCGCACCTGGACTACGCCGACAACCTCACCTCTACCCGGTCGGCGGCGACCTGGGCGCACAACAACGACCTGTGGATCGAGGCCGAGCTCGGAGAGATCGGCGGCAAGGACGGCGTGCACTCCCCGACCGCGCGCACCGACGCCGGCGAGGCGGCGGCCTACGTCGCCGACACCGGAGTCGACGCCCTCGCGGTCGCGGTCGGCAGCTCGCACGCCATGACCAGCAAGAGCGCGAGCCTCGACATCGAACTGGTCGGCGAACTGCGCGCCGCGGTGCCGGTCCCGCTCGTGCTGCACGGCTCCAGCGGCGTCCTCGATGGCGATCTACGGCGAGCGGTCGCCGCCGGGCTCACCAAGATCAACGTCGGCACGCAGCTCAACGAAGGACACGCCGAATCCCTCGTACGACCTTCGCGTCGCGGTCACGGAAACTGCGGTCATCTCCCGCCGGCCCGCCGTGCGCGTTCCGCACTCGCGGACGCACACGGCGGGCTTTCCGCGTTGCGGGCACCGATGTCGCGGCGGCCGGGAACGGCCGGGCCGTCACACGGCTTCGGCGGGGTCGGGGTGCTTCCTTGCATTGGTCGAGATGAGGAAGACCCGCAGGGCCGACGCGAGTAGGCCGCTGCCGGCGATGAACGCGATTCGGTGGCCTCCGCCGGCCGATTCAGCGATCAGGGAAAGATGACCTCGGTCGAGGAGACGACGCGAACCGACGTGACGGGGATCCCCTCGCGCCGGCAGCGGTCCAAGACGTAGTCCCGTAGCGACGGACTCAGGTCCTCCAGGTGGTTCCGGCTCTCGACAGGGCCGTTCTTTGATGTACGCGGTCTCTTAGAAGTCAACTCGGTGATCGCCTCAATGGCAGAAGGGATGATCCGGACGCTGTCATGAACAGTATCCGTGTAACTACGATGCCCCACCCGATTCATCGCCGCCCCACGTCAGTCCAAGATACCCGTCAGTAGAAGCGGCCGGCCAGAGGGGAAGGGTGCGGGCGCCACCGTGATCAGTCAAAGTTCTGATGCCCAGAATTGGGCGACCGAGTGGCGCCTCGGGTCCCTCGGCGGCAACCGGCCGATCGAGGTCTGCACCAACCCCAGCCTGCATCCCCAACATTCAGGCCCAGGTTTCTGAGCCAACATCTTCGGAGCGGTTCAGAGTGACGACCCGGAGCGGCAAGCTCTGGTCCAACGCGCATGCATGGGGTTTGGTGAAACCCTGATTTGCGTTTAGATCGCGAGTTCTGCGTAGTTGTCCCGCTGATGTGGGGGGTTTGGGTGAGATGGGGGTGCGAACCGTACGGTCATGGCCAGGCCGCCTTCGGGGCGTGCGCTGGTGGTGAGGGTGGCGTGGTGAGCTTGGGCGACGGCGTGGACGATGGCGAGGCCGAGGCCGTAGCCGTCGCGGCGGCTGTTACGGTCGGGCGCCAGTCTCTGGAAGGGTTGGAAGAGGCGCTGAATCTGGTTGTCGGGGATGACCGGCCCGCTGTTGACGATCGTCAGGGTCGCCTGCGCGCCAGAGGTCTGAGTGGTGATCTCGACGTGCCCGCCTCGGTGGTTGTGGCGGATGGCGTTGTCGATGAGGTTGGCGATGAGGCTTTCGATCAGTCTCGGGTCCCCGGCCGTCGCTGCGGGCGTTAGGTGCTCGGCGAGGGCGATGCCCTTTTCTGTTGCTCGGTCGCAGCGGGAGGCGAGCACTCCTTGGACGACTTGGCCGAGGTCGAGGATGTCCCAGCGGGTGACTCCGCGCTCGCTGGTGGCCAGGGCGAGCAGTGCTTGGACGAGCCGTTCTTGGTGTCCGCCGAGGGCGAGGGCCTCCTGGCAGGCCGAGCGCAGGGTGTCGACGCCGGCGTCGGGGTCGGCGAGGGCGACTTCGAGGAGGGTGCGCAGGCCGGCGAGGGGGGTGCGTAGCTCGTGGGAGGCGTTGGCGACGAAGTGTCGGTGGGCGTCGAAGGAGGCTTGGAGACGGGCGAAGAGGTCGTCGAGGATGTAGCCCAGTTCGGTCAGCTCGTCGGCGGGTTCGCCGAGGTTGAGGCGCTGGTGGAGGTTTCCGGCGGAGATGGCGGTGGCGGTGGCGGTAATGGCCCGCAGGGGCCCGAGGAAGCGGCCGGCGACGAACCAGCCGCCGGCGAGGGCGATGGGGATGAGGATGGCGAGCGCGACGGCGGAGCCGACGAGGAGCTGGTGCGGGCCGATCCCGTGCCCGGTGCCGGTGAGCGCGCCTGGCGCTGAGCTGTGAGCGGGATGGGTTGATCGGATGCCGACCAGGGGGACGGTGGCGACGGCGAGGACCACGATCCCGGCGGCGTAGATGCCTGCGGCGTAGAAGAGCGCGAGCCGGGCCCGCAGGGACCGTCTGGGGAGCGGTCGGGGGTTGGTCATGGTGGCCCGATTCGGTAGCCGCCTTCGCGGATGGTCTCGATCACTGGTGGGTCGCCGAGTTTGGCGCGCAGCCGGTGCATGGTGTGTTTGACCGCCGAGGTGAAGGGGTCGGCTGCTTCGTCCCAGACTCGTTCGAGTAGTTCCTCGGCGGGCAGGACCAGGCCTGGTGAGGCGAGCAGGCATTCAAGGAGCGCGAACTCCTTCGGGCTGAGCTCGAGGCGTCGGCCGGCGCGGAACGCCACCCGGCGGGCCGGGTCCAGGGTGATGTCTCCGCAGGAGAGGGTGGGAGGTAGCGGCGGGGTGGCCCGGCGGGCCAGGGCCCGGACGCGGGCGACCAGTTCGGCGAAGGCGAACGGCTTGGGCAGGTAGTCGTCGGCGCCGAGGCTGAGCCCGTCGACGCGGTCTTCGATCGTGTCGGCGGCGGTCAGCATGAGCACGCGGGTGTCGGAGCGGTCGCGTGCGAGTCGCCGGCAGATCTCGTCCCCGTGGACGCCGGGCAGGTCGCGGTCGAGGATCACCACCTCGTAGCGGGTGGTGGCCAGGCGGTCGAGGGCGTCGGTCCCGTCCAGGACAACGTCGACGGCCATGCCCTCGCGGCGCAGCCCGGTGCCGATCGAGCGGGCGAGCACCTCGAAGTCCTCGACCACCAGGACCCTCACCGCAGATCACCGCCGGTCGTAGGGGAAGGACGGCGGGGCGGGCCGCCGGTTCGAGGTGTCATGTGTTCAACGATGCCAGGTCGCAGGTCGCAGCCAGGTCGCAGCGGCTGAGACCGGGCGGGAACCAGGCGGCATGTACAAAAACCAGCATGAGACAACACCGAACCGGAAGCTCACCCCGATGAGCGCCGCAGAGATCGTCGTCGCCGGGCTGCGCAAGCGATACGGGGCGACCCGAGCCCTCGACGGCATGTCCTTCACCGTCCGTCCGGGGCTGGTGACCGGCTTCCTGGGGCCGAACGGGGCCGGGAAATCCACCACGATGCGGGTGATCCTCGGCCTTGACGCGGTCGATGCGGGCACCGCGCTCATCGAGGGCAAGCCGTACCACAGCCTTCGGCATCCGCTGAACCACGTCGGTTCACTGCTGGACGCGGCGGCGCTGCACCCCAGCCGGAGCGCTCGTGACCACCTGCTCTGGCTGGCGCATTCACAGGGCCTGGCCGCGCGGCGGGTGAACCAGGTGATCGAGCAGGTCGGCCTGACCTCGGCGGCCCGGCGCAAGGCCGGAGGCTACTCGCTCGGCATGCGGCAGCGGCTCGGGATCGCCGCGGCCCTGCTCGGGGACCCGCCGATCATCATGCTCGATGAGCCGTTCAACGGCATGGACCCCGACGGCATCATCTGGATGCGTGGCTTCCTGCGGTCGCTGGCCGCCCAGGGCCGCGCCGTCCTGGTGTCCAGCCACCTGATGAGCGAGGTGCAGGACACCGCCGACCACCTCGTCGTGGTCGGGCGCGGCAAGGCCATCGCCGACGCCGGCGTGGCCGACCTGATCGCGGCCGCCTCCGGGAACCGGGTGGCCCTGCGGACCACGGCCGGGACGCACGCGATGAGGGTACTCGGGCACGCAGGCGCTGCCGTGGCGGCCACCGGCCGCGACACCATCACCGTCTCCGGCCTGCCGGCGGATCGCATCGTGACGCTGCTCAACCAGAGCGCGGTCCCGTTCTCGGAGGTATCGGCGCACCGCGCCACCCTTGAGGACGTCTACCTGGAGCTCACCCGCGACGCGGTCGAGTTCCGCGCCGCGACGCAGTCGGAGGTGTCGCGGTGACCCCTACCGTTACGCCGTACCGGCCCAGCGAACGGGTCGGGCGAGACGGCTTCCTCCAGGTGCTGCACGCGGAATGGACCAAGTTCCGGACGGTCCGGGGCTGGACGGTCGGCATGATGGCGGCGGCACTGATGGTGGTGCTGTTCGCCCTGCTCGTCGGGGTCAGCAGCAACCAGAAGGGCTCACCACCCGTTCCGATCGGACCGGGTGGTGAGCCGGTCACCGACAGCTTCTACTTCGTGCACCAGCCGCTCGCCGGAGACGGCAGCATCACCGTCTCCGTCTCCGCGCTCAAGAGCAGCATCCCTAAGGCCCCCGGGGACCTGCGGCCCGGCACCGTGCCGTGGGCGAAGGCCGGGCTCATCATCAAGGACGGCACCCGCCAGGGATCACCCTACGCGGCGATCATGGCCACCGGCAGCCACGGCGTGCGGATGCAGGACAACTACGTCAACGACACGGCCGGCCCCACCGGTCCGGCCTCCGCCGAGTCCCCCCGCCGGCTGCGGCTGGACCGCTCGGGCGACACGATCACCGGCTACGCCTCCACCGACGGCACGAAATGGACCAAGGTAGGCACCACGCAGGTGAGCGGGCTCGGATCGACCGCGCAGGTCGGGCTGTTCGTCGCCTCTCCGCCTGCCGTGGGCGGCGGGGGCACGGCCGGCAGTGTGTCCACGGCCACCTTCGGGGATCTTCGAACCCAGGGGGGCTGGGCCGGTGGCAACTGGACAGGCAGTCAGGTGGGAGCCAAATCCCCCACCTTCGCCGGCTACCCGGAGAACGCCCCGGGTTCGTTCACGGGATCCGACGCCCGGTTCACGGTGACCGGTGCCGGCGACATAGCGCCCGCTGTCAGCGACAGCCTGCCGACCGGCGGCCACCTCCGGAACATCCTCACCGGCACGTTCGCCGCGCTGATCGCAGTGATCGTCGTGGGGGCGCTGTTCATCACCGCGGAGTACCGGAACAAGATGATCCACCTCACCCTGGCCGCGAGTCCGAGGCGGAGCCGGGTGCTGGTGGCCAAGGCGATCGTGTTGTGGGCCGTCACCTTCGTCGCCGGGTCGGTGGGGGCGATTCTCGCGACTCCGCTCGGTCTGGGGCTCGCACGGGGCAACGGCGTCTACATCTTCCCGGTGACGTCCTCGACCGAACTGCGGGTGGAGCTCGGGACCGCGGCGCTGCTCGCGACCGCCTCGGTCCTGGCCCTCTCCGTCGGCGCCATCTTCCGGCACAGTGCGGGCGCGGTCACCACCGCCATCGTGGCCATCGTGCTGCCCTACATCCTGATCGCCATCCCGTTCATGCCCGCGAGTGTGTCGAAGGGAGTGGCCACGGTGACACCAGGCGCAGCTTTCGCCGTCCAGCAGACGCTTGTGCCATATGACCAGGTCGCAAGCAATTACACGCCGTACTACGGCTACTACCCGCTGGCGCCATGGGCCGGGTTCGCCGTCCTGGCCGGCTACGCGGTGGCAAGCCTGGCCGTGGCCGCCGTCCTTCTCAACCGGAGGGACGCATGAGACTGGCATTGCACGCGGAATGGACGAAGATGCGGACCGTCGCCAGCCCTCTATGGCTGCTGCTCGGTACCGTCGCGGCGACGGTGGCCCTGAGCGCCGTGGCGACCTCGGTCGTGAACTGCACGGCCCGTGGCTGCGGCGGCGACACGACGAAGCTCAGCCTCATGGGCGTCTACCTCGGCCAGGCGCCGGTCGCCATCCTGGCAGTGCTGGTCATCAGCGGGGAGTACAGCTCGGGCATGATCCGCACCACCCTGACGGCGATGCCGCGGCGCGCCACCGCCTTCGCGGCCAAGGCCATCACTCTCACCGGAGTCGTGGCCGTCGGCGGAACGGTCGCCGTCCTCGGGGCGGTGCTCGCCGGGCGGCTCATCCTGCCCGACCTCGGCGACCAGGCCCTGTCCCTGGCCGACGGGCCGACGCTGCGCGCGGTCTTCGGGACGGTCCTCTACCTGATTCTGATCGGCCTTCTGAGCCTCGGTATCGCGACCGCCGTGCGGGACTCCGCCACCAGCATCGGGATCGTCCTCGGCCTGCTCTACATCTTCCCCATCATCTCCGGGACCATCAGCGATCCGGACTGGCAGCGCCTGCTCCAACAGATCGCGCCGATGAGCGCCGGGCTCGCCATCCAGGCCACCACCGATCTCCACAGCCTGCCCCTCAGCCCCTGGGCCGGTCTTGGCGTCACCGCCGGATGGGCCACCGCAGCGCTCCTGGCCGGCGGCCTACTGCTACGCGTACGCGACACCTAGAGAGGCTTGTGGACGAGCCTCTCGTTCTCAAATGTCGTGGCCGCCTCGGCGCCCATCGGCCTCAGGTGACGGAGACGGGGACGGTGATCCTCATCGGGGGAAGTTCGTCGAAGTCGACGCCGGCGTTCATTCTGCGGAGCAGGAGGTCTGCGGAGCGGCGGCCGATCTCGTCGGGATCGTAGGTCGCCAGGACGAGCCGGCGGTCGAACGATCAGCTCGAAGGTCAAGGACGCCGCCAAGGCGACCAAGTTCGCCGAGGCGTGGTCATTGGACCCGAACAACCTCAAGACCGAGACGACGACACGGCAGATGAGGCCACGGCCCGTTCCGGCACCCGCGGCGCGCAAGGAACCCTTCCCCCGGCCGTTGCTGCGGCGGCTGAGGGAGAGCGGCCTTTTCGGCCTCGCCGCGGTGGCCTTCGGCCTCTATGCGCTGTTCCTGATCGTTCCGATCTTCATGAGCGCGCGGAGCAGCCTGACCGACGAGAACCCGCTGCGCCCGCACAGCAAGTTCGTGGGGCTGGCCAACTACCGCGAGATGGTCCACGATGACCAGCTCGCGGCCGGCCTCGTCTTCACCTTCACGCTCGCGGTGGGCGTGACCCTCGCGGCGAACGTGACCGGCGTGGGGCTGGCCATGCTGCTCAACCGGTCGTCGCTGCCGTACCGGATGCTGCGGACCATCGCGTTCCTCCCGCAGGTGTTGTCCGGTGTCATCGTCGCCTTCATCTGGCGGGCCATCCTGACCCAGGACGGCCTGCTCAACACGCTGCTGACGAGCGTGGGGATCATCGACCGGCCCGTCGCGTGGCTCGGCAGCCCGCACAACGCGATGCTGTCGATCGGGATCGTGGTCACCTGGGTGCTGAGCGGCTTCACCACCGTCGTCCACCTCGCCGCGTTGCAGGGCATCCCGCTCGAGCTGTACGACGCGGCGGCGATCGACGGCGCGGGCCCCTGGCAGCGCTTCCGGCGGGTGACGGTGCCGATGATGGCGCCGGGCACCACGATCAGCGTCACGATCTCCCTGATCACCGTGCTCAAGCTCTACGACATCATCGCCGTCCTCACCGGCGGCGGACCGGCCGACTCGACGCGGTCGACCGCTCTTTACATCGTCTCGGTCGCCTTCACCGACAACCGGTTCGGCTACGCCTCGGCCGTGGCCATCCTGCTGCTGATCATCTCCGCGGTGGTGGCCATCGGCGTGACGACACTGCTCCGACGCAGGGAGGTCTCCGCTTGACGTCCTCCCCCGCCTGAAGACGGGGGATTCTAACCAGCTCTACCCGGAGGTGAGAACAGGTTGAGGTTCGCGGTTCACAGCCCCGCCCAGCGGCTGGAGGGCTCCCCGCGCTGTCACGGCACGTCCTGCCGCGATGTTCTTGGCCGCGTTCACATCCGCGTGATCGACATGCCCACAGGCGCGACAGCGAAAGACCGCTTGGCTCTCACGGTTCTCCGCTGCGCAGTGCCCGCAGGCGTGACAGATCTGGGAGGTGTACGCGGGGTTGATCTTTTCCACCCGGCCCGGTGCCTTGTGCTCCAGGCGGGTGACCAGATGGCCCCAGCCGGCTGCGTGGATGGATCGGTTGAGCCCGGCTTTGGCCCGCACGTTGCTGCCGGGTGCGGTGAGGGTGCCGCGCGCGGAGCGGACCATGTTCTTGATCAGGTTTTCGACCCGGATTACGTCGAACTCGGCGGCGAGGCGGGTGGAGGTCTTTTCAACCCAGTCCTTACGCCGGTCGGTCTCCCGCGCCTTGATCCGGGCGATCGCGGTCTTGACCCCCTTGCGGCGGTTCGATCCCGGCTTTGCGCGCGCCAGTCTGCGCTGCAGACGCCGCAGGCGTTCGGCCTCGGTATCGCGCAGGCCGGGCACGGACAGCCGTTCGCCGGTGGAGAGGGCGGCCGAGACGGCAACGCCACGGTCCACGCCGACGACCTCCCCGGTACCGGGCCCGTTGATCGGTGGCGGGATCACCGCGAAAGCCACATGCCAGCGACCTGCATGATCCCGCTTCACCCGGAACGACTTGGCCTCGTCGGGGAGCTGACGGGACCAGCGGAACCGGACCCAGCCGACCTTGGGGATCCACACCTGTCCCGTTTTGCGGGACAGGTGGCGCACGTCCCAGTGCCGGCCGCGCTGCCCGACGATCCGGAACCCCTCATGCACCCCCGCCTTACGCCACGTCGGCCGCCGATGCGTGCCCGCGAAGAAACCCGCCATGGCCTGGGCGAAGTCACGCAACGCCTGCTGCTGCACCGTCTGCGAACCCGCCGCCAACCAGGGGAACGCCTTCCTGGCTTCGGTCAGCTGACGGCACTGTTCGGCATAGCCCGGCGCGCTCTTCCGGCCCGGTTGCCAGTGCTGATGCTGCTCGACCGCGAGATTCCACACATATCGGGCCTGCGAACAGTGCTCCAGCAAACCCTGCTCTTGGGCGGGCGTAGGCGAAAGCCGGAACCGCATGTCCGCACACTAACCACCGCCACCGACATTCCGAGGAGGGAGCGGCGTTTCCTCCCCAGCCCGACGGCCGGAGTCTCCACGCCGCAAAGCCGATGAACACGGGCGTACGGCGCGTGGCCAGACTCGTCATCGCGGTGGCGCTGACACTGGCGTTCGTGGCGCCGGTCTACCTGACCCTCGTCAACGCGTTCAAGACACAGCCGCAGATCGAGCACAGCCCGGCCGCACCACCGATCCCGCCCACGTTCCACAACCTCAGCGTCGCGCTGCGGCGGCCCGACCATCTGATCCAGTCCGGGCTGCAGAACTCGGTGGTGGCCGTGCTCTGGTCGGTCGGGCTGCTCATCCCGCTCGGCTCGGCGCTGAGCTTCTACCTGACCCGCAGGAAGGGGCGTACCAGGGCGGTCGTCCTGGCGCTCCTGGCGATCGGGCTCATGGTGCCGCCGCAGGTCGTGCTGCTGCCGACCATCCAGATCCTCGGCCACCTCGGGCTGAACCACACCTATCCCGGGCTCATCCTGTCCAACCTCGGCGGTGGCTACATGTCGTTCGCGGTCTTCGTCTATGTCGGGTTCATGCGCTCGGTGCCCGAGGAGGTCATCGAGGCCGCGCGCCTGGAGGGCGCGTCCTGGCTGCGGATCTGGTGGCGGATCGTGATGCCGCTGGTCCGGCCCGCCACCGCGACCGTCGCGATCTTCCTGTCCCTGTGGATCTGGAACGACTTCCTCAACCCGCAGTTCATCCTCGGACCGGTGCAGGGGCAGACCATCACGACCGGGCTCTACCTGTCGATCGGCCAGTACTCGGTCGACTACGGGCAACTGTTCGGGATCATGTTCCTGGCGGCGGTGATCCCGGTGGTGGGTTACCTGGCCATGCAGCGGCACTTCGTGGCCGGTCTGACCTCCGGAGCGACCAAGTGAGCGTCCCGGAGCTGGACGAGCTGGCGGGCCCCTGGCTGTCACGTGACGACCTGGCGCATCTGCACTCGCTGCGCAACCAGTGGGGCCAGGCACATGTGAACGACGACCTGACCTCCCTGTCGTGGCTCACCTTCCCGCCGTACAGCGTCGGCTATCACACCGGTGCGCTGCGGATCGACGCGGTCCCGCTCGCCGCCGAACGGCTGCGCTGGTCGCCGTGGGGGGTGGAGCGCGAAGGCGCGACCGGCCGCCTCCACGTGCGCACCGACGTGCGCATGGGCTACGAGCGGTCGGACGTGCTGTGGCGGCTGACGCTGAGCAATCCCACCGATGTCACGGCCTCGGTCACGGTCGAACAGGACCTGCTGGCCTGCGCGGCGCGGTCGGAGGTGGACTGGGGCTGGCTGTACGGGACTCCCTGGACCGCCGGCCACCATCACGACTACTTCGCCACCGAGCGGATCCGGGCCGAGGTGACCGCTGTGAACCCACGGCAGCCCCATCTCGTCCCGCCCGACGCCCGGTCGATCCGGCTCGGCCGCCCCAGGATTCCCGGAATCCAGCGGGACGAGGACCAAGAGCCGATGCTCCTCGAGACGACGCTGCCCGACCACACCGCACCCGACGCCGTACGCGAGCGGCCGCCCGGGGTGCGCTGCCGGGTCCGGCGGGTCGTCCTGCACCACCCCGACGGCTCGCTCGAACCGGTGACCGACCGGGAGACGGAGATCGAGGCGGACACCGACGTACGGCTCGCGGCCGTCACGATCGGGGACGGTGCCGAGCTGCGGTTCGAGGTCATGTTCGATCACGCCGGTCAGTCCGGCGTCATCCTCACCCATGGCAACCATCCCGACTCCCTCCAGATCGGGTTGCGGGACGGGCACCTCACGATGGGCCTGGCCGGGGAACGGGTCACCGCCGCCGAACGGCTTCCCTCCGGGGTATGGCACCGGATCGCGGCCCGCATCGGTCTCGACGGCGCCGAGCTGCGGGCCGGTGATGTGCCGGTCGCCGCGACCGCTCCCTGGTGGGGGGATGCGCGCTGGCAGGCCCGGATCACCGACGACGCACAGGTGATCATCGCGGACTCCCGTACGACGGCGGTATCGGCGTACGCGTTCTCGCATGCACCGGACGAGCTCGGCCTGGACGGCTGCCGGGGCACCGCGCGGTGGGAACTGTCCCTGCCACCCGGCGGGCGTACGACGCTGGGCGTCGTGCTCGCGATCACCGACGACTCAGGCGAGGCGAGGCACACGGCCGCCACGCTCGCCGCGGACTTCGACGCGGCCTTCGAGGGCATCGCTCGCCGCTGGCGGCGGACCTGGCGGAGCGCGTTCGACCCGCAGGGCGATGAGTTCTCCGGCCATCTGCCCACGCTGCATACCGAGAACGCCGACCTGGGCCGCACGTACTATCTGGCCGCGTTGCTCGCGATCTATATGCGCAACACGAAGGTCAGCCCGCTCGGCCCGGTGTTCCTCACCGGCGGCCCGCGCCTCGGTCCCACCACCACGTTCTTCTGGGACCAGTCCGAATGGCCGCGCACGGCCGCCATGCTCGAGCCCGCCGGAACGCGCGCGTGGATCCTGGCCGCGCTCGCCCAGCCGTACGAGGAGTGCCACTCCTTCGACACCCGCAACCTGCTGCCGATCGGTAACCACTACACCGCCAACGACCACGCGCTGTTCCGCGTGGTCGAGGCCTACATCGGCGTCACCGGCGACCTGGCGCTCCTCGACGAGCCGGCACGCGGGGGCACCGTCCTCGACCACCTGCGCCACATGGCCTATCGGCCACGGCACCGGCGTGCGCGGTTCGGCGACGGGATCCTGGCCGACTTCGGGAACGACGCGTGGGAACTGCTGGAATGCGTCCCGAACTACCGGCACGCCGTCGTGTCCTTCAACGCGGGCTACGTCGGAATGCTCCGATCGCTGGGAGCCGTCCTGCGACTCCGCGGTGCCATCGACGAGGCCGAGCGGGCTGAGGCCGATGCCGCCGAACTGGCCAGAGCGGTCCTGGCCGCCTACGCCGGGAACGGGCGCTGGAGCATCGGCTTCCCCGATCACCGTGAGGCCATCGGGCACTGCCTGGACTTCCAGTTGGTCGCCGCCGAGATGCCGGACGTCCTACCCGAGAGCGTGCGGCGCGAGATGGCCGAGTTCGTCATCGGCAGCCTGCTCGACGGCGATTGGATGCGAGCACTCGACCCGGACGATCCGATCGCTCCGTACGCCGACCGCCCCGACCACGGTGCCGCCGGCGCCTTCGCGGCCTGGCCCGCCGACGTCGCGTACGGGCTGTGCCGGCTCGGCCGGCCGGAGGTCGCGGCCGAAGTCCTGGCCCGCGCCCACCGGACGACGTCAGGAGCGCTGTGGGGCCAGGCGATGGAGGTCACCCGGAGCCCGCACTACCGGGTCGCCGAACACGGCGTGTCCAACCGTGACAGCAGCGCGGCCGTGGCGTTCGCCGAGACGGTGCTCGCCGGGCTGTTCGGGATCGGTGCCGGCTTCGCCGGCCTCCTCCACCCCCAAGGCTCGGCGGCATCCGTGGCCGGTGAGCTGACCAATGTCCGCGCCGTCGGCTTCGACCTGGCCCCGGCCGGTGCGGAACCCCCCAAGGAGTGATCATGATCCGACCCCCTCGGCTCAGATCGCGAGCCATCGTGCTGGCGACCGTCCTACTGACCGTTCTCTCCCTCGCCGCCGCGCCGTCCGCCGGCGCCCGCACCGTGTCCCCGGGTGCCCGGTGGGCGGCGATGCGGGCGAAGCTAGCCGGCATCCAAGGTGTGTGGAACGACGACGCCTACAAGGGCTCGATCACCCCGCTGATGCCCGACACCGCGCTGCTGGGCAATGGCGACCTCGGCGTGACCTCGGGTGGCAGTCCTGGTGTCAAGTCGTTCTACATCTCCAAGAGCGACTTCTGGACCGAGAACCCCAACCCGCGGCCCGCGGCGGTCGGCGGAGTCACCCTCCAATCGCCTGACAAGCCGCCGAACACCGACCTGGCGTTCGGCTCGGTGGCCACCGCGAGCAGCGCACATGACTCCTTCACGCCCGACCGCGCCGTCAACGGCGGATGGACCGCCGGCTACGAAGGCTGGGTCTCCGAGATCGGCAAGCCCCAGTGGATCGCGCTGGACCTCGGCGCCCCACGGACCATCGGGCGCTTCGTGCTGTGGAACGACGAGGCCGCCCGGCCCGGCAATGCGGCCGGCACGGCCAAGGACCTCAGGCTGCAGACCAGCACCGACGGTCAGACCTGGACCGACGCCGACACCGTCACGGGAAACTCCGCGCCGGTCATCAACAAGACGATCACCCCGGTGACCAGCCGCTACGTGCGCTTCTACTTCACCGAGCCGACCCAGGGCACCACCGAGGACTCGATCCAGAACCCGCGCGCCAGAGTCGGACGGATCAGCCTGTACGCCCCGTCCGCCGACCCGAACCTGGCGATCGGTTCTCTCGCGCAGGCCGGCAGCACACACGACACGTTCACGCCCGACCGGGCCGTCAACGGCCGCTGGACCGCCGGCTACGAAGGCTGGGTCTCCGAGGTCGGCAAACCCCAGTGGATCACCCTGGACCTCGGAGCGGAGCAGTCCATCGCCCGCTACGTGATCAAGAACGACTCGGCCGCCCGTCCGGGCAACGACGACCACACCACCAGAGACGTCACCCTGCAGCGCAGCGACGACGGTAAGACCTGGACCGACGTCGACAGTGTCACGGACAACACCGCCGCGGTCATCGACCGGGACGTCCCGTCCTTCAAGACCCGCTATCTGCGGTTCTTCACCACCAAGCCCACGCAGGAGACGACCCAGGACTCGATCGACAATCCGCGCGCCCGGTTCGGGCAGATCTCGCTGTACCCGCTTCCCAAGACGCAACAGGACCCGGAGGCGCCACCGGCGAGCGGCCCGTTCCACGAGGAGGAGCACATCCTCGACGCGAAGGTCACCACCTCCATGACCATTGACGGTGCCGCACTCGACCTGACCACGTGGGTCGCGCCCGGTGCCGACTACCTGGTCACCTCGGTCACCTCGAAGGCCAAGGCTCCGGTCAAGCTGCAGTCGTCCACCTGGGCGGGTGCCGCGGGCAACGCCAACTCCTCCTACACCGGCACCGCGGGAGTGGAGAACGCGACGATGTGGGCCGCACGGGCGACCGCACCCGGTGCCCACTGGACCTCTCGCGCCGCGATGGCCACCCGGATCCTGGGCGCGCGGTCGGTCGATCCGCCGTCGGCCTCCGGCCCGACCGCGGCGACCACCTTCACCATCGCGCCCAGGCAGACGGTGCGCATCGTCACGGCGGTCACCGGCGGGGGCCAGAACGTCCAGGACCCGCAGGACGAGGCGGTCAAGCTGGCCGCTGGTCAGAACGGCCAGAGCGTCGACCGGCTGCGTGACCAGGACGTGTCCTGGTGGAAGACCTACTGGCAGCAGTCCGGAATCGACGTTCCCGACGCCGTCCTGGAGAAGTACTACTACGCGGCCCAGTACTTCATCGGCTCGGCCAGCCGCCCCGGGCACACCGCACCCGGCCTGTACGGCATCTGGACGACGACGGATTTCCCGTCGTTCAACGGCGACTATCACATGAACTACAACATGGCGGGCCCGTTCTACGGCGTCTACTCCAGCAACCGGCCCGAACTGGCACAGCCGTACTTCGACGCGATGCTGGCCTATGTCCCGGAAGCCCGGCGGCGGGCCCAGCACGATCTCACCCGGGTCAAGCCCGACTACATCGGCAAGCGGTTCCCCAGCGGCGGGGTTCCGGGTGGACTGCTGTTCCCCGTCGGCATCGGTCCGTTCGGCTCCACGACCGACGACCAGTATCTCCAGCAGGTCGTCGACTCGCTGTTCGCCGCCTCCCAGTTCGTGTCGTACTACGAGTACACGCAGGACCGCACGTTCCTGCGGGAGAAGGCGTACCCGTTCCTCTCGGAGGTCGCCGAGTTCTTCGAGAACTACCTGGAGTGGGACGACCAGGCCAAGCGGTACGTGCTCTGGAGCGGACCGCAGGAGAACGCGTGGGGACGCAATTCCTCCTCCGACATCGGGCTCCTGAAGTCCGTGCTGTCCACCCTGATCTCGGGCAGCCGGGGCCTCGGCGTCGACCCGGCCAAGCGGGCGAAGTGGCAGCACATCCTGGACCACCTGGCGCCTCCGCCCACGGCCGTGCACAACGGCACCACGGTGTACTCGCTGGTCGATGCGGGCACCATGCAGGGCGGTGACACCCGGGACATCCGGCCCGGCGACAACACCGTCAACCTGGAGTTCATCCACCCGGGCGGGGTGCTCGGCATCAACGGACCGGCCGCGGAGCGCAAGACCGCGATTGACACCATCGACGTGATGAACTCGTGGGGGCAGGCGAACAGCTTCGTCAAGATCTTCACCCAGGCGGCACAGGTCGGCTATCCGGCGCAGTCCCTGATCGACAAGCTGGACGCGCAGCTCCGCGAGAGCATGGCCGCCAACCTGCGCATCGCCGACCCGTACCACGGGATCGAGAAGTCCGGTACGACCGAGGCGGTCAACGACCTGCTGGTACAGACCGACCAGGGAATCACGGTTCTGTTCCCGGAGTGGCCGACCGGCAAGGACGCCGCCTTCTACCGGCTGCGACAGCCGGGCGCGTTCGAGATCACCAGTGCTCGGCGGCACGGCGTCGTCGAGACCACGGAGATCACCAGCGACGCGGGCCTGCCGTTCAAGCTCGCCAACCCCTGGCCGGGTGAACGGGTCTCGGTCACCGACGGACACGGAGGGCCGGTCCGGTTCACGATCACCGGCGGGATCATCTCCTTCGGCACCACCAAGGGCGGCGTCTATCGGATCTCGAGCCGGTAGACAGCCGGGAGGGCGCCGATGGTGGGTCCGCTGTAGCGGCTTTGCCGGCCGTGATGCAGCCGAATAGTGAGGTTGCGCAAGATCGCGCACCGCGGACGGTAGTTCTCTAAGCAGCGACCGACGGTCGCCCAAAGGAAAGGACAACCTCATGCTTCACGGTCGAATCCCGTTCGAACCGCTCGGCACCACGCCGGAAGAGCCGCCGCAGCCCATCGGGCCGAGCTGGCCGGTGGAACCGGCGCCGAAGCCGTCGGGGCGGTGACCAACGACACCGCATGAGGGCTCCGTCTGAGGAACCCTGATCAACTGATCCCGGCGGGGTGGTTCTGTTGAACCACTCCCGCCGGGACTCTTTCATCTCTGGCCCTTTAAAAGGACCGAAGCCGGTCTCGTTCTCGTCCGAGGGACCCCAGACCCCGTGCAGCAGTTGCTGCTGGCTGACCTGGGACTAATCGCTGAGGTAGTGGTGTCCTGGCTTGGCGGGATGGGGACCACGCGCTTCTCGCCGACCGGCCGCCGCTCCGGGTTTCCGGCCCCCGATCGCGACTCGGGTGAGCTGGGAGGGTCCCGGTGCACCCGCTTGGTGCCTTCTGGGCGTGGTGCCCAGTGTGGCTCAAGCGGCAACGGACGCAGAGCTGGCCCCAAGGCGTACCGGCCGAGCGAGTTTTCGCAGTTGCGTCCGTGCCAGAGCCAGGATTCAAGCGTCGTTGACAGGGTGATCTCTGTGCGGTGGAAGTCCATCGTGGATCCGCTATCGGTGACGCGAGGGCGGTCACCGGTGTCTAGTTTTATGCCTCCGCCGGAATCAAAGATCCCGGTCCCTCGCCTGAGCGAGGGACCGGGATTCGTTGGTCACCAGCCGGCCAGGGCGGTGACCTGTTCAGCAATCGGGACTAGTCGGCGTTCTCGATGAGCTCCTTCGCTTTGCTCTCCGAGATCCCGTTTGCCGTGGCGAGGGAGCTGACCGCGCCATTGAGGGTTACGTCCCCGTTCGCGACGCCGCCCTTGAGATTGGCGGCCTGCTGCGGGAGGTCAGGGGAGTGACGTCCCCAGTCTTCGTCGTCTCCTCCGCGTCGCGCCATGTCTTCCTCCTGGTGATAGTCGGTGTGTGGCCGACTGTTCGGGTTTCCTTGGCTGTGTGTTCCGCGTGCCGTTTAGCGCACGCACAAGGGATTGTCCGTACGCACCGCGTATCGGCCATCGCAGGAAACCCGGTCACACCTGATTGGCTCGGGTCCGGCGGCTGGCCAACCAAGCATTCTTCGAGAAGCTGCTCGTCACGGACGATCTCGACGGCGTGAAGGTCGCAGGTGCCGTCATCCGGGAGCCCTGGGCCAGCCTGCTCGCCGAAGACCTACGTAGCGAACAGCCGCTCAACGCAACGAACCTCGACCCTGTTGATCTTGGCCGAGGTTCGAAAATGATGACTTTGGTGCCCCGGCGGGATACACACCACATCTACGGCGCCACGACCGGCATCTTCATCCGACCGGCTGGTCATCGAAGCACAAGTTCGCCTCAAATAGAGTTTCGAGACGCAGCCAACCAGCCCCTGCCGGCGAAGCCCAACCCGACGATCATCGGGTATTGACACCGGAGACGCGTGACACGAGAGTGTCCGCGCGATGGACGCCAAAGATCTGACAACCGCAGAACGCCGTGTCTACCGGGCCTTTCCCCGTGGCGACGAGGTCGACTTCCGCGACGGCGATGACGATCCCGCCGACGGTGCGTCCTGGGGCCCCGAACGGACCATCCGTGCCAAAGTTCTCCGTACGCTGCTCCTCCGCGAGGGTGCCGGTCGAGCCCAGATACCCGCGCTGCGGATCGTCGGCGCCCGCATCACCGGTCCGCTGGACATGCGGAACGCGGTCGTCATGCATCCCGTCCGCCTCAGAGCCTGCTACTTCGAGGAGGCGCCGAACCTGTACGCCGCGCGGACCCGCCAGCTCAATTTCTCCGGGTCGGTCCTTCCCGATCTGGTCGCCACCGAGATCCAGATGGAAGGTGCTCTGCACCTCACCGATTGCCACGTCCTCGGAACGGTACGGCTGGTCAGCGCGAGGATCACCGGCGCGCTCCTGCTGGACGGCGCCCGCCTCGGCTCGGGAAAGGGCGAAGTTCTCCAGCTCAATCCGGCGCACATCGAACATGACCTGTGGGGCCCATGCCTCAGCGCAGCCGAGCAGGTCCGGCTGGACGGGGCGCACATCGGCGGCGCGTTGAACCTCCAAAACGCCAAACTGACCAACCCCGGCGAGGTCTGCCTACGGGGAGTCAATCTCACCATCGGTTCGGGAATCTATGGCGAACGCCTGACCTCCCACGGAGAGATCAGGCTGACCGGCGCCCGGATCGGCGGCTCGTTCAACGTCTCAAACGCCGCGCTCACCAACCCTGGTGGCCCCGCTCTGACAGCCCCAGTGATCAACGTCGGGCTCGACATGCTCTGCGTCCGGATGCAAACCGAAGGACATGTCCGATTCAGAGGCGCGCGCATCGCCGGGGTCGTGAACCTCGACGACGCGACGCTCACCGATCCCGCCGGCACCGCCTTGCAGGCCGAGAACCTCGCCGTCGGCACGGATCTTCAGGGGATGCGGCTACGCGCCGACGGCCGAGTGGACCTGCGGGGAGCGAAGATCACAGGCCAGCTCAACCTCGCCTACGCCAGGCTCGCCAATGCGGGCGGCATGGCTCTGCAGGCCAGTGGCTGCACGGCGGCCGAGTGCTGGCTGCGCGATGCGGAGCCGATCGTAGGGTCGGTCAACCTGCGCCGTGCGCAGTTCGATCTCCTCCACGCCGCCCCCGGCGTCTGGCCCGGCTCCGTCAAGCTCGATGGCCTGACCTACGGCAGACTGACTCCCCACCTGCCCGCGCGTGAACGCCTGGAACTCCTGGAACGCGACGAGGACGGCTACGTTCCGCACGCCTATGAGCAACTCGCCGGCGCGTACAGCCGCATCGGAGACGATGCCGCGGCACGCCTCGTACAACTGGCAAAGCAACGCCGGCACCGTTCCACCCTTCCCTGGTACGCCAAGGTCTGGGGATATCTGCAGGACGCCACCGTCGGCTACGGCTACCGACCGATGCGCGCGGCCGCCTGGCTGGCCGTACTGCTGGCCATCGGCACCATGACCTTCGGGCTGCACCACCCGCCGCCGCTGGAACACGGCAAGGCACCCGGCTTCAACCCAGTCATCTACACCCTGAACCTGCTACTGCCGATCGTGGACTTCGGCCAGGCAAAAGCGTTCAACCCGCAAGGCCCGTACCAGTGGCTCTCGTACCTGCTCATCGCCGCGGGCTGGATCCTCGCCACCACCGTCCTCGCAGGCATCACCCGCACGATCAACCGCCAGTAGGTACCACTACCGGCACGCCGACCAGCCGACGGAAACCTCTGTACTGTCAATCCCCTCAAAGCGTGGAGGCGCTCTTATGCCACTTCGGCCCTGAGCTGGGCCGTTGATGTCCTCCGTGCTTCTGCCATGTGATGTTCGAACGTGATCGGTGCGAGCCCGTTTGACGTCTCCCCCCCGCAGGACGACGCCGAAGGGCCAGACCTTCATCTCCTGCAGGGCACCACATCCAGCAAGATCGCCTACACACCAACCTCACCTTCAGCGCTCGTGGCGCACCTAAAGAACAAGCTAAGAACGAAACCGCCCCTTCGCCTCTGAAGAGAACTCCAGAGGCAAAGGGGCGGCGTATTGGAGGCTGTCGTTCTAAGTGGCCAGTTCCCTAGTCAGCTGCCACTGCCACCGTCAGCCGTCGGGATTTCCTCGTCGAGCTCCTCGACCAAGTCCTTAAGCACCTGCTTCTGCTTCGGGCTGGTCCCGGGGGCCTGCGCCTCGACGGTAGCCGCCTCCCGCAGCTCCTCGAGGTGGTTTTTCCAGCTGGGCATTCCCGCTCTCCTTTAGTTTGTACGCGCCCTATAGGGGCCTGCAGGGTCAACAGTCCGCGAAGACGCTTGGCCGACCACCTCAACAACCCGCCCGACGCCGCACGGGGCCCGGCCGAGCTCGATCGCGGTGGCGGGTTCGCCGAGGAGTTCATCGCCGGGCCCGTGGCCTCTCACCGCGTCCCACTCGGTGGCCCGTGGGATCGGCCGGCAGTGCGAGCGCGAGGAGCGCCGCGAGGCCGCCGTCAAGACCGCCGGCTTCAAAGCCACGACAGTCGAGAAGGCCCGCCAGCTCATCGCGGACAAGGGCATCGTCCCCCTGCGCGGCCGCCGGGTTTTCCAGGTGTCTCCAGCGACGGCACCGCCACGTACAAGACCGCACCGCAGGGCTGCACCTGCGCCGCTGGCGTCAAGGGCCGCTACGCCTGCTACCACCGCGTCGCGGCGGCGTTGCTGGCGGCCTGCCCCCTCAAGAGACAGCCCCCGGAACGCGGTGACGAGACCACCCGACCGGGGCCCCAACCGGACGCAGGAGGCCCCTACCCATGAGGAACCGCAAGACCCACGACCGCGTGCGGGATCTCTACTACCGGGCCGGATACATCGCCGGCCGCCGCGACGGCGCGCGCCCGGACTGGCGAGACGCCCTCACCGCCGTGCGCGACGCGCTCGACATCCCGTACCCGCGCACGGCAGGCGACGAGGAGATCTACAAGGAGATCCTCGACCGGCGGCTGATGCAGGCCCTCGTCACGCTGCGGAGCATCCTCGACCGCGACGACGCGGACGTGGCCTGGCACGTCGAGTACCTGCGGGCCAAGCTCGTCGAGATGCCCGCCGAGAGCTACCAGCGGTGGGCCGACGAGTAGCCGACACGACAGCGCAGAGACGCCCCGCCAGGTCGACCGGCGGGGCGTCTTTGGTGCACGCGCCTCTCAGCGTAGACATCGTTAGGCTCCGTTGTATGGCGAAGTACGTACAGGTATCCACAACGGCGGACAATCGCGAGACGGCGATCGAGTTGCTGAACTCGGCGGTCAAGGCGCGTCTTGCCGCGTCCGGCCAGGTCTTCGGGCCAGCGACTACGGCGTTTTGGCATCTGGGCGAGTTCGGCACCGGCGAAGAGTGGCAGGTCGTGCTCAAGACCGCCGAGGACCGCTATCCGGAATTGGAGGAGCATCTCCTCCATGCGCACCCGTGGGACAACCCTGAGGTGTCCTTCACGCCTCTCGGTGGCTCGGCGGCGTACCTGGCCTGGGTGAGCCGGGCGACTGCCTGAGGAGTGTCTCAGCCTCATCGATCAGTTCGGCCACCGCGATCACGCCACGGTGCGGCTCCAGCCGCTTGAGCGTCTCTTCGATGCGGTGCCGCGGACGAACCGATGCGATGTCAGCGCACAGCACGACCGCGCGGCGGGTGACGGCTGCGGCCTGCTCGATGTCGCCGTCATCGATGTGAGCATCCGCAAGCCACGTCAGGTACAGCGCCTTATCTCGCGCGTGCGTGTCCTCGTATCGATCAAGAGCGTCCGCAAGGGCGGGGATGGCGCGGCTCGGTTCGCCCAGGACGCTCCAGCAGCGGCCGGTCATGATCTGCAGCTCGGTTTGATCCACCCAGAGCGCCCAGTCCGGGCCTTGCCGATCGTGACCGCCGTCGAGTGCCTCACGTGCCAGATCGAGCGCCTGCTCAGTGGCTCGTGCGTTCCCGGCGACGGCATGGGCCCAAGCGGCGCGCTCGCGGAGCAACGCCTGGACTGCTCGAGGTGTCTCGTCGCTGTCCGCAACGCGACATGAGGCGTCGGCCTCGGAGGCGCCTGGCTGCCCGGTGCTGACCTTCTGATAGGCGAGGAACGCCAGCGAGTTGGCGATCAAGGATGTGTCTCCGGCATCCGATGCAGCAGTGAGGCTGTGCTTAAAGTGCTGACGGGCCGGCGCGTGCCGTCCGGCGTCAAAAGCGGCCCATCCGGCCTGCTGAGCCTGTTTGGCGATGACTCCCATGAGCGCGCGGCCAGTCGCGTCGGAATAGCTTGCCTTGTCGGCGATGGCGATCGTGGACTTCAGTTCGGCCGCGTAGACCGGATAGGTTTCCGCACCGCCCAGCACGTCATCCAGACGTCGGAGCCGGGCCGTCCGGTTATGTAGCCGTACGACCTCCTGTGTCCCGATCCGACGCCCACCATCGAGATTGGCAGCCCTGGGCATGGCGAGCCTGAGCCCGGCGGCCAGTGACGACCCCACGAACTCCCGACGGTCCACATCGTCCTCGCCTTCCCCGAAGAGTTCTTCTTCGGACATCTCGAACGCGCAGGCGTACAGGAGTCGGTAGCGCTCGCTGATCTCGTCCACGTCGCCGCGCTCCCAGCGCTTGACGTACGACAGCAGGCTCTCGTGGCTCGGAAGCCTGTTGCGCGCCTCTCCGGCGGCATCCGCAAGCCGGCGCGCCATCTCCGGCTTATCCCAGACGCGCGCCTTGCGCTCCTCCCGGATGCGGTCAGTCCACACCCTACGAACGTCGGCCATCGTGTTGCGTGCACCTTTGCCGAGCATCCCAGAGCACCCTCGCGTGCTCCGTCGTGCTCCGCATTGTCCTCTGTCGCTGCCTGGTACGCAGCCCCTTCACTGACCGTAGTCGAAACGCGACGGAATTCGGGAGGCGTCAGGTGCACGCGCAAACGAACCCTTCCCCACCTGTCGACACCGTCAGGGCCCTGGTGCTCAAGCTCGCGCCGCTGCTGCTGCGCGACGGCTTGAACGTCGCGGTGCGCTCAGACGGTGTCGTCGAGGTACGGAACCCCGGCGACACGCGGATGACGCAGCCGATCGTCGCCCGCGAACACCAGGGCGCGCTCTGGTGGTGGTGGGTCTGGTCGGGGCCGACCCGCGACGCTCCGCTCGAGTACGAGCCGATGGTGCCCGCTGACGACGTCGACGAGGCGGCCCGCCGTCTGTCGAACGTGCTCCGCGTCGCGGAGCCTGCCAGGGCAGAGCAGTGATCGCGGGCATCCGGCACCTCGTCGGCATCGAGCCGGCCGGGCCGGTGCGTCCTCCGATCCGCCGTCCGGTCGTCACGGATCCGAGTCCTCAAGATCTCGCCGCGGTTCAGGCGGCCTGCCGCGACTGGGCGGTGATGTGGTCGCGTTGGCGGCGCGCGTACACGGCGTTCGCCACGTTCACCGCGGGCCCGCTCATCGTCGACGAGCCGGACCCCGCGCGGCTGCTGCAACGGTGCCGGGAAGTCCGGTATGCCGTGGCACACGGTCAGGCGTTGATCGAATGAGCATCGGCAACCAGGTCGGCGACTTCCGGCGCCTGCTCGATGAGGTGTCCGTGGTCGGGAATCCGAACCGAGAGGCGCAGCTGGCCGCGCTTGAGCGGCTCATCCACCTGTTCCCCGACGAGACACGGGCGATCCTCGCCCGCCTCGACGCCGGGGCGTAGACGTGGGCGCGTCCCGCCGTTTGGCCACGAAGGATCCGACCCGACAACCGGATCGACGGGACGCGGCCCACCAGACCCCCGTGCGGTCGTTTCAGCCCCCTGAGGACGGCCGCACGGGTCCAAACGGGTCGCCTGGGGTGAGCACGAGGTTACTGGCGGGGAAGCTCGTAGTTCCCCCAGGCGGCCTAACCAGAGACGTCCCGGCAGGTATGGAGGTCTGTCCTCTGCCGGGGCAGCGGACCGCCGGGCGCGGCGAGGGAATCCCGCCCGGCGGTCCTGCGAGGAGCGACCGTCTTTCCAGAAGCGGCCGTTCCGTGGGGTTCGCCGAGCGGGTCACGCGGTCGCGGGTGTTCGAGCACCGGCGTCGCACGAAGGTCGGAGCTTTCTCGGCGGCCCTCGCCACGGCCCCGGTTTGTGTCGCGGACACCCGGGGCCGTGGCCATCACCGAACCGACGAGAGGACATCCATGACCCCCATCGAACGCGGCATCAGTTGGATCAAGAGCAGCCACAGCGGCGCGGGCGGCTGCCGCATCGAGGCCGGCGTGACGGAGAACCGATGACGACGCTGGCCGACCGGCTCATCATCACCGGCAGGCAACTCGAGGTTCTGGAGGAAGTCACCCGGACGGACGCCAAGCCGGACGACCTCGAGGCGCTCGCCGAGCATCTGCGGGGGCTGGGCGAACACGGCCGGACGATCCAGATGGTCATCGACCGCATCATCGAGAACGTCGGACCGGAATACAACGACGTCCAGTTCCGCCTTGGGCACGCCGGGAGCCTGTTCGAAGCAGCGCAGACGTTCTCAGGCGACGCCCGTGTGCTACTCGGGAAGATGAACGCCGACCCGTCCTGACCGACACCGACCAGCGGCCCCGGATGCGTGTGCGGCTCCGGGGCCGCAGCCCTAATCGTCGCGGTGCTTGACGACGTACCGCGGGACCGTGACCCTCGGGAGGGAACGCAATGCGCAAGAAGATCATCGAACCCAACGAGCGGCCGAAGTGCACCGGATGCCACGGGCAAGGCGGCTGGTGGGAGCACGGCAACGGCCAGCCCGGCAAGGCCAAGCCGAAGAAGTGGATCAAGTGCAACGCCTGCAACGGCACCGGAAAGAAATGAGATGACCGACCCGATCACCTGCCCCGAGTGCGACGGCCGAGGAGAGACGACTCTCGGCCCGGTCCGCCTGCGCTGCCAGTTCTGTCAGGGCAGGGGTCGGGTCGGCGGTGACTACGAGCCCGCCGAGGGCGGCCACCAGCGCACCGACGGCTACCGGCAACCCGAGGGCGATGAGGAGTACGACCCGAAGGTGCACGGCCCGTTGCCAGCCGCGTGGGAGCATCCGGCGGTCAAGGGTATGCCGGGCTGCCCGCAGTGTTTCGGTACGGGGAAGGTCATCAATCTCGGCGCAGACATGGTCGGCGGTGATGTCCACGGCAAGCTGGTCGAGTTGCCGTGCCCGGCCTGCCTCCGCAGCGCCTGACCCCGGAAAGGGCGAGGCTTTCGCACTCCCCGAGCCTAGGGGGATGCCGCATCACGTATGCGGTTACGTCCCTGGTGACCTGCGGATACGTTGGCTGATCTCACACGTATGGGGCACCTACCGCCCTGATCGGAGTGGGATGATCAGGCGCTCTTCTACGCGTATCCGCGGTGTATCCGCGCCCTGCGGCGCATCCGGGCATCCGGTGGCACACATCTGCGCATGAGCGGAGCCCGATTGGAGTAGGGTTTCCCCAGGTCAGTGCGGGGTTTTGGCTGGTTGATCTAGGTGCCCCCGCCAGGATTCGAACCTGCGGCACACGGTTTAGGAATCCACAGGCGATACGGCGGACATGCGGGGCCTGACCTGCGCTGAAACGGCCTCGGCGACGTGAGGGGCGGGAGGCCATCCCGCGTATATCCCGCGCGGGAATCGTTGGTTCACGCCTCGGCGACCGCCGTCTCCAAGAACCAGACCAGCCGGCGATTCGGGCGCGGGCAGCCGAGGACCTGCCTCAACCGAGGCCACATGTCCGCCTCAACTGGATACCAGTCGACGTCCCACTCAGGTCCGCGGTCCAACATGTCACGAATCTGATCCAGCTGCTCAGCCGTGATCGGGAAAATCGTCGGCGGGCCTTCTCGCACGGGATAGCCAGCGAGTTGCCAACGAACGTCGGCCGCATCGTACGAAGGCTCGTTAGGCACAGCTAGACCCTAGAGACAGGCACCGACACACGGCAGCGGCGTGCAGCACCATCGTCCTGATCGCCAGGAGCGGACACTATCTGATCCGTATCCGACGGCAGCCCACGCTCGATGGTCGGCGATCGCGGGCAGACGGCGTCTGGTGGTCGTAATCGTGTGGCGTTGGTTGTCGTCATTGCCGTCACCGCTGTCGTCAGGTGGCCGCGCCTCAGGCAGTAGGAACAGTCGGACAGATGCTGGTCGCAAGGATGTCCGAGGCTTCTTCTAGGGTCGCGCTGTGGACCAGATGGACATCACGCCGTTCCACCGCGCTTGGGCACGCTTTTCGGGTTGGCTCGCCGAACACGCGCCCGACGATCACGCCGTGCTGCGGCCTGCGGCGACCGAGGAACAGATCGCTGCTATCGAGACCGCCTACGGTGTTGAGCTGCACCCTGAGTTGACGGCACTTCTGCGGCTTCACGACGGAACACCCTGGGACGTATCGCGTCCCAGCTTCGGATGCTTCCTACCGATCGGGCACCGACTCAGCGGCACCGACCAGATCATCTCTATGAGGCAAATCCTGCTGGACTTCCACGAAGACTTCCCCGAAAACTGGGGAGACTGGCGCGACATCTGGACGGACGAACCGGTCATCGCACGGTCACACCGGTGGGTTCCGTTCGCCGAGCCGAACGACGGCGGGCTGGCGTTCGTCGATCACTGCCCCGGACCCACCTACGGGCACGTTTATGAGTTCGGGATGGGCTCCGGCGCCAGCGACGTCACCTTGTGGGGGACCAGCCTGACCGAGTTCTTCGACGCCATGGCCACTGCAGTGGAGACCGGCGCGCCCTTCCAGAACTCCTACCCCACCTTCCGCGAGCTCCGCCGAGACCACTTCCCCGCCTACCACCCTCTGGTCGGCCGACGCTTCTTCGATTGGAACCCGACTCCGGACGCAACAACCCATGACAGCGAGTTCGTGGTCCACCGCGTCACCGCAAGCCGGAAGGCCTAACACCAGTCTCGATCGCGGCGCGCCGCCAGGACACCAACCGGATAGGACAGCGCTCCCCATCTGATCCGTAGCAAGATCAGGAACGTCCACGACCGTCCAGGATTGTCCTCTGACCTGCTTCGGGACCCGCTGCGCCGTCCGCAACCGTCCAGGGCCGACCAGAGCTGTTGTTAGCAGATGCGTTAGCAACCGACGCCGTCCCGCCGTTCGTACCGACCCTCGCCATGACGAGAAGGGTTGGCAGCGCGAGAGCGTCTTATCTTCTTCTAGTGTTCATGAACTGTTGCATCAAACGCTTCGCCGGTTCATGACTGTAGCGTTCAGCTATTTGCATAGGGGTTTCACCGTCAGCGGCCGGCAGTTCAGGATCGGCGCCATAGGCCAACAATATGGCGGTCGCAGCGGTGTTAAGGGGATAATTCGACTGCAAGTGTCCGTCGCCTTCGACATCGATGGCATGAGTGAGCAGTGTATGACCGAAGCACATCTCGTTTGGGTCGACTCCCGAATCTAGGAACATAGTTAGTTCTTCGTAATCACTGGCCTCTACAGACTTATGGACAGGTGTCCATTCGTCATCGCCTAGCTGCAGCTCGTTCAAAACTTCGTCTCCCATTGCTACCTCCATGCTCAGCGTTTATATTCGAGGACAAGCTGACCCGGACCGCAGGAGCCGCCAGGCTCCGAGGACCGGAAGCGGCGCGTCAGCCGATCGCCCTGACCCCGAACGGCGCGCAACCACCCACAGCGATCGTCGCGGCGTTAGGCCGCATTGTGTAGGGCTGTCTTGAGCCACTTCAGCAGTTCGATGTCGGCGCGGCAATGACGGTTTCGCTCCTGACGGCGAATCGCTTGTAGAGCGATGGTATCGCTGTCGGCAGTTTGAAGGATGTCAAGATCGACGAGAGCATCTGCTTGCGCAATCTCAAGCCGGTCGTTCCCGTGTTCACCTGGCGGCATGCGCCGGATGCTGATTTCGCCGTCAGCGTGCATCGAGGTGATGGTGTCCCGTAGGCGCAAAGGTCCTCGTAGGAGGATGCTTTGCAGTGGCGGCACGAGCTCTCCCCGATTTTCCCCGGCCAGCCAGACCGCGCGAAGGCCGTTCACCTCGTCGCGTTGTAGCCAGGGGGGCAGGGGTTTGTTCATCTGCTCGGCGGTGACAGCTTTGCCGGGCAGTCCGAGCGAGAGAAGATGATCGATAAGCTCGTCGGCTTCGCGGGTGCTCATGAATCCGACGCGGAAAAGGTGCTCATCCTCGATGTAGTTGGGTTGGGTTGGCGCGAACTCGTCGAGACCGCCGGGGAGGGTACGGTCTGCGTCAGCGGTTCGAACGATCACGCTGGCGAACTCGACGCCCAATGCCATCGGTGCCGGCCTCCTGTTTAACCGCGCTAGTCTCCGGGGTGGGTTCGGCGGGTGCCGCGTCCCAGGGAAGGTCTGAGGCTAACAGGATGGATCTTGTCGGAGCGCAACGTCTCGGCGTCGCCGCCTGGGCGGATTGTCGATATATTTCCGGCTTCCCCTCGTAATTGCCGTCTCCCTCCCGGCTCGATCTGTCGACCGGGCAACGACTTGGCCTTGACGCGCCGTTCGCGGCTGCGAGCCTCGCGCAGCGTGGAGAGCAAGCGGTCTGGCGGTTGGCTACTCCTCCGGTCTGCGGTGGTGTTCCGTATTGGGTGGGGCGGCCGACCGGTCTCGGGACGGGTCGGCCCGCAGAGGCCGCACGCCCGGCCCGAGGGCCGGGCGGCTGCCCCGGCGGCCCGCTTGCGGGCCGCCTTTAAAGACGTGAAGAAAGTCCTCATCCGGGCGGACTGCCTGCGTTGTCTTGTCCCGGTTGATGCTTGTCAGCCGGCTTGTTCCCGCTGTTCGTAGCGTTGACGCCATGCCGCGCAGCGTTCGACGTAGGTCGGAAGGTGTTGCGCCTGGAAGTTTTCGGCGGACCAGTCGTGGGCCTCGACGTCGGCTCCTGGGTTGCAGACGTATCCCCACCCGTGGCGGCCGTCGACGAGGGCGATTCGCGTGAGGTCGTAGACGGGGTCTTCGAAAGCGTCCAGCACGCGCCATTCTTCGGCGGTGAGTCCGGTCAGGAGGAATCCGCGGGCGATGCCGTCGCCGGGGACCAGTCCGGGGTAGACCCGTTCGGGGAGCGCGGCGACGCGCCATCCCTCGGCGGCCACGGGTTCGTGGTCGGGGACGCGGTCGATGAGAGCGAACAGGACGTCAGGGAATTGGAGGCTTCCGTAGACGAACAGGGCCTCCGGGTCCACCGATAGGCGGTCCTTCGGTCCAGAGCTCGGCGAGGTCGGCTGGGGTGAGTGGGTCCCGGTATGCGGCATTGAGCACCTCCCGGGACACCTTAACGTCGGCCTCGGCGAGGGCGGTGAACCAGTCGAACCCCGCCGGGTAGGCCCACATGTAGGACCGGTGGGTGGGGTCGGCTCCCCGGTCGGTCAGGTCACCGGCGATGGTCTTGTCACTCTCCCAGGGCAGGCAGGCGCGTAGGTGGTCGGCGCACTCGATCGCCGGGGTTCCCGCGTTGATGGCGCGGTGGACCTGGGCGAGGACGAGATGGGTGTAGTGGCTGAGCCGCAGGCGGGCGATGAGCACCTTGTCATCGGGAAGGATGAACAGCGGCCATGCCTGGGCGAGTCCTTCGAGCATGACTTGCTGCGGGGCGTGGATGGACAGCAGGCGGACCCACGGAACGTCGTCGTTGGCTGCCCTGGCTGAAAGGCTGGCGCTTTGCAGGCCGTGTCCGAGGACTTCGTGGAGGGCGAACTGCCGGGCACCGGCCTGGGTGAACTCGACGTTGGGCAGGTTGAGCCGCAGGCGGACGTGTTCGCCGGCGCCGTCGAGCCAGTACGCCCAGTAGGCGTCGACCTCGGTCGTCTCGATCGTCAGCGTGTAGGGGGCGGTGCTGCCGGTCGCCTCCCGTACGGCCGGTTCAAGCTCTTGCGCGGCCTGGCGGATGGTGTCGGGGGCCTCGTTCACGTCCAGCAAGCCTTCGACCTGGCTGAGGTCGGCATTGGTCTTCGGCCCCCATCCGATGCCTAGATCAGCAAGCGCGCGGCGGGCCAGCTCAGCGCGTTCGGCGACGTAGTCGTCCGGCCATCCGGCGGACCCGCAGCCTTGGGTGGCACGGATGTAGTCGCTCAGTGGTGGCCGTTCGCCGAGAAGGGCACCGAGATAGGCAAGATCGGCGTCCAGTCGGCTGGCCAATGGGCCTTCGGCCGACGTGCGGAGCTGAGCGAGTTGGCGATAGACGGTGAGGCGGTCGGATGCCGGTTCAGCTTCCGGGCCGGCGGGGAAGCAGTCGAAATCGATGATCGGTGAATCGCCCCGCTCTATCTCATAAGCGTTCCAGGCGCGAAGAGTCGCCTCGATCGCATCACGCGGGCTCATGCGGGACATCCCATCGCAGTGTGAGGGCCTGGTTCGGGCGCAGGTGGTCGCGGGTCAGGGTCATCACGACGTCATCCCCGTCGTAGTCCCACACCAAAGCATCCTCAGCAGAGTTCTCCGAACCGTTGGGCTCCTCCTCGGTCGCCCAGCACCGCAACAACTGGCGGGCGCCCTGGTGCCGGACACGGAGGGTGTAGTGCCGCGTGTACCGAGGGATCGACTGCCGCCAGTAGTGATCGTTCAGGAACTGCCCGCCTTCGCAGACACAGCCAACGGTGGCCGTCTCCCCCGGCTGGATCGGCGGGGAGATCTGGCAGGCGAACGTGGACAGGTTCGCGGTGTCGTGAATGCGCTGGATCATGACGCGACGGTCCGGGTCGCTGACCGGGTCGATACTGAGCCGGTCCCGTGTGTTCTCGAACCACACCTCCCGCGACAGGCGAGCCATGGGCTTGTCGCTCAGGTTGAGCATCTGATGGCGATAGGTCACCCGGGACCACCCGTCGGGATCGATATCGATGTCGATGCTCATCGACAGCTCAACGATGTTCCCCGACAACTGGGCCAACTGGGCGGCCTCGTCATCGCTGAGGCGGAGGACGCGTTGCAGCTCAAGCAGTTGACGCCCGAGTCTGCGAGCGGTGTCGCTGGCTCCTTCCACCGTGTGGACCAGGGCCGGGGAGACTGATGCGGCCGGCTCTGCGGGCGGACCCCACTCGATGTCGCCCTGAGGCGCGTGAAGGTTCTGATCGATCGCCTTCAGCAGTTCGGTCGCCTTGTCCGTGCTGGCGGGTTCTTCAGCCGGCGGCGGGCGCTCGGCCTTGTCGTCGGTGACCCGCTCGAACAACTGCTCGGCCGTCCACCCGGGGAACATCTTCTCCAGAACCCGGCAGTGGTCGGAGTACGGAAGGCCTTTGACTTCGCCAGAGGTCCACCGCTTCACCCTCGCCCTACGGCGGCGGCTGGCCAAGGCGGCAGGCCTGACCGTAGCCGAACTGCGCGGCGTCCTCACTGTGTCGTTCGCCAAGGTCGCCGAATACCAACGGCGGGGCGTCGTCCACTTCCATGCCGTCATCCGCCTCGACGGACCGGACGGGCCGACTATGTCCCCGCCTGTCTGGGCGACCGGTGACCTCCTCGACGGCGCGGTACGCCACGCTGCCCGTGCGGTCACGGTGACCACGCCGGAGGCTGAGGACCTTCCGGCCCGCGCGCTGGTGTGGGGCTCTCAGGTCGACGTCCGGGCGATCACCACGACCGGCGAACTGACCGACCAAGCCGTAGCCGGCTACATCGCCAAGTACGCCACCAAAGCGGCTGAGTGCGTCGGCACCCTGGACCGGCGTATCCGTGCGACCGATGACCTCGACCGGCTGGACATCCGCGACCACGCGCGCCGGTTGATCGCCGAGTGTCGGCGTCTCGGGGCGCTGGAAGAGATGGCCGACCTTCGGCTTGCCGACTGGGCGCACATGCTCGGCTTCCGGGGCCACTTCTCCACCAAGTCCCGCCGCTACTCGACCACCCTCGGCGCGCTCCGCCAGGCACGCATGGCCTTCAACCAGCGCGAACACGACATCACGACCGGCCGACTGCCCCTCTTCGACGAGGACCAGGTGCTCGTCGTCGCGCACTGGGACTACGTCGGCCAGGGCCACACGCCAGGCGAAGCGTTCCTGACCGCCGCTCTCAGCGGCAAGCCACTGCCCCCTCTCGGCTCTACCGGAGCGGGCGGAAGCCTGCCGGAACTCATGGAGGTCATGTGAGCAGACGAGATGAGCTGATGACCGTTCCCGAAGTCCTCGCCGAACTCGGTGGGGTCTCCCGCCGGACGTTCTACCGGTGGCGTGAACTGGGCAACGCTCCCGCCGGCCTCAAGCTGCCGAACGGCGAGATCCGGATTTGGCGCAGTGAGTTCGCCTCCTGGCTGGAGACCTTGCGGGAGGCGGCGTGAAGTCGACGGATGTGAAGTTCTGGGACGTCCGCCGGAACAAGTCCAGCAAAACGGCCTCGTACGAGATCCGCTGGGTCGTCGCTGGCAAGCAGCGCTCTCGGACGCGCCGGACCAAGGCCTTGGCTGAGAGCTTCCTGTCCGACCTGCGACAAGCGGCAAAGGCGGGTGAAGCGTTCGACGTAGAGACGGGCCTGCCCGAGTCGATGCTTCCCAAGGAGTCGGCCGTCACCTGGTACGACCTCGTGAGGTCGTACATCAAGGCCAAGTGGTCGCCTGCGGCCGGTGAGACCCGCAAGAGCACTCTCGATGCCTTGGCGACGGTGACGCCCGCACTCGTCACGGACAAGAAGGGTGCCCCGGACGCGAAGCTTCTCCGGCGGGCTCTTCTCCACCATGCGCTGAATCCGCCGCGCTGGGAACTGCCTGTACCGAACGACGAGGCTGCGGCGCTCAAGTGGCTGCAAAGCCGATCGCTCCCCGTGGTGGCTCTGGCCGAGGCTGATGTAACGCGCTCCGCGCTGAACGCCATCGCGGTCACCATGGACGGTCGCCCAGCGGCTGCCACGACCATCGCCCGGAAGCGTGCGGTCCTGTACAACGTGCTCAAGTACGCGGTCAAAGAGCGGAAGCTGCTCGACGCCAATCCAATCGACCAGGTCGATTGGAAGGCACCCGACAAGGTCGAGCAGGTTGACCGGAGCGTTGTTGCCAATCCCGTCCAGGCGCGGCAACTCCTTGCCGCGGTGACCTACGTGGGCCGGTTCAACGGCCGTGGTCGTCGTCTCCGGGCGCTGTACGCCTGCATGTACTACGGCGGTCTTCGCCCCTCTGAGGCGGCTGGCCTGCGGCGTCAGGACTGCGAGCTTCCCGAGCTGTGCGCCTGCGACGGTGACTGCTCCTGCGGTCGGCTCAAGGCGGCATGGGGTCGGCTGGTGCTCGCGCGGTCGCGGCCTGGTCCTGGTCGGCTCTACACCGACAGCGGCAAGACGCACGACGATAAGGGCCTGAAGCGGCGTCCGGTCGGTGAGAAGCGAGTGGTCCCGATCCCGCCGGAACTGGTGCGGATTCTCCGCGAACACCTCGACGAGTTCGGGGCGGCCGAGGATGGCCGGCTGTTCCGTACCTCGACGGGCGGAACCGTTTCCGCGTCGGCCGTATGGCGCATCTGGCAGGACGCCCGGACCATCGGCCTCTCCCCCGAGCAACAGGTCACACCGCTCGCCGGTCGGCCGTACGACCTCCGGCACGCCTGTGCGACGCTGCTCCTCAACGCTGGTGTCCCGCCCGAGGAGGTCGCCCGGCGGCTGGGCCACAGTGTCGAGGTGCTGTGGAAGGTCTACGCGGGATGCCTCGACGGCGATGAGGAACGGATCAACCGCATGATCGAGAAGGCACTTGCGGCGTGACGCGCGCTACGGTGACAGGGCTCCGGTTCATCCCGGAGCCCTTCGCTTTTTGGGGGCTGACCTGGGTCGACGCCCGGATTCTCATCCCGCGTATATCCCGCGACCAACGGCCGGGGGCTGCTTCCGGTGGCATACGGCTGCACACATGCGAAACCCCGGCGACCTGTGTTCGTACTGGTCAGCCGGGGTTTTCCTTGATCAGGTGGGTGCCCCCGGCAGGATTCGAACCTGCGGCACACGGTTTAGGAACGCAACGGCTGAAACGCTTCTGACCTGCACAATCTTCGACCAGAACGCTGCGTGTACCCACCTGCTACCCACGAGCGGCGTACTCCGTGCACGAGGAGCCGCGACGCTGAACCTCCGACACGGGCGGTCGGCTCCGCCCAGACGAGCCGGCGGATTTACAGAGGGTCGGCGATTCGGCCTACGATCCCCCGCTGACCTCGCTTACCCCACGCCGTGGGTCGTTGAGAGACACGGTCATCCCGCGCATATCCCGTGCTTGATCTGGGATGCGAGGAACCCGCTGCGCGAGGGTTACTCGGACGTACTGGGTGCTTCGTCACAGCTCGCCTGACTGACTAGGAACTCTCAACGGCACATGGTCGATCAAGCTTCGGATGCGATAAGAAGCTTTTGGATCTTCGATGGCGACTACCACTTGGCTCGCCGTTTTCGCTATCTTGCCGAGCAACGCATCCCGCACTTGCCTCGCATGGTCAAGCTCACGCTTGGCGTTCATCATTCGATATTTCGCTTCACTGGATAGATCTCTCCCATCCTCACTCGACGCCTTCACCATCTGCCCCATTTCTTCGGAGGCGTTTTCATATTGGCGCCGCTTCTCCTGCAAAAGATACTCGGCAATCGCTACGGCTCGATCATAGATTTCTATCGGCATCTCTATGTATTCGGGTCTCCCAGGAGCGACCTCTACGACAGGAGGCAAGCTAGCCACTTGCTCCAGGAAATCATCACTTACCGTAGCGCCAAGATATCTTCGCGCATGATATAGAAACGACTCAGTATCGAGAATAACTAGATCTGCACCTGCGACGCGCTTTGCCTCATCGATAAGCTCTGGACGCGCCGAGATTGTCCGCCCTTTTTCGCGTCGAATCCAATCCTCCTTTTTATCGCGCGTCACGAGGAGGATCGGCAGCTTTCTCTTTGCCGCCTCATCGAGTATTTGCCTCCAAAGGAAGTAGTCTCCGGTTGCGTCGTCCTTTGTCTTCGCATCGGCATAGCCCGGTGGAATCTTCTGGTTGACCCTACGTCCCGCCTCCTTTCGCACCTCCTCATAAGTTGGACCATCGAATGGCTTACCAACCTTGTTTCCGATGATCTTCTCAAATCTATCTCTCACTGGATCATTGGCAACCATCTTATCTAGCGATATCCCGTGCTCCTCTCGAAGTTCCTCCACAGCGGCCGCTGCTCGATCCAAAGCCTTAGCGAGCGGCTTCACAATCCTTTCCTGCTCTTCCTTTCGCAAGGCCGTCGCCTTGCCTAGCGCACTAATGGCGGAGGTCAGCGACTCTTCAAACTTATTTCTCAACTCATCGATTGCCTCCGATGCCTCCTTATAGGCCTTCGCATGGTCGGCGATCACTTTGACGCGGTTTCTATGAAACTCAAAAGCTGCCTGATGCGGGACCCAAAGTCGCTCACCAATAAGCCCGAGCACCCGAAACAGCTCTTCTCTGGCTTTCGGGGCGAATCGATAAGCGTCGAGCATTACATTGGCGTCAAGACATACCAGACCCGATAGTATAAGGCGCTTCCGCATCTCTTCTGACGGCGCATAATATTCTTGAAATAGAGATTGAAAGCTTGTAGCTTGAAGCCCGTCCTCCACAAGAATCACCCAACCTCAAGTCGTGAAGATAATCGCCGCGTTCCCTTGCCGACCAGATTCCGGATGCAGACCGCAAGCGTAGCGAATGTGGCGACGTCTCGACTAGTCACACAAACAGGGGCGGCGTCCGGCGCCCTCCCTTCCTGCTCGGACCGACTACGCCCGACAGGCTCTTCTCGGGCGAGCCGCGAGGTCTCCTCACGCAGCAACACTCAAAGAAATTCCATCCACAAGACCATTAGAGCTGCGACAATCACCATCAACACAAGTCCCCACGTCGGCGTCGTTGCCCACAACACCCAAATCAGCAAAGCGCATAGCAGTCCAGTCCGCATAGGGCTCTCACCGTACTGACTGTTGTGTATCGAGACCATGCCTACTACGAAAATTAGGATGATCTGCCACCAGGACATATGGGTTCGCCAGTGAGCGACGCTATGCCAATGACGAACAACTTCCCGCTGCAAGGACTGCGCAAGCTTGTCGCCGTTGACGTTCTTGGCACTGACGTGAATGCCAAGCTTCTTGAGCGCCGCTTTCCCTGCCTGAGAGATTGCAATGATGGCGGCGATTAGTCCCGCTAGGCCGACTATGAGGCTATTGATCTTCTTAACAGACCCGACGACTCCCCGAGGCTCAGCCTGGGGAGAATTCATATTGGTCACGGCCGCTGCGAGATTCTCGGAGATCTCTCGAAGCCGCTCATAGTCATCTGACGACCGAGGGGTGCCCGGGTCTTCGGGTTCGCTCATCAAGAAGCATGTTAGGACAGGACACAGTTACCGGAAAGAGGCACCGGGATGATGGCCGAATCAAGCCATCCTTCTTGATGAAGATGTCTCAGGCCCATTGACGGATCCGCGCGTGCTCACGTATAACGCGGCAACGATCACGGTCCTTGCCACCCGTTCTTACGGATTGGTGCATGCTTCTGGAGAAGCTTGCGCGATGTCCCAAATCAGCGCGATCGGATGGCGTTGCCCAGCCAACTTCGGCCATGGCTGCCGTAGCCTCCTCCGTCCCGCAGGTAGCGGCCAAGACGAACCGCTGGACATGTAGGACAGGACCGGTACCGTCCTGTGGGTGAGCACTCCTGAGCGCCCAGAAGAGCTGAGGACGAAAGTCTTCGGCGAGCGCACGATCTATGACAACCCGTGGGTTCGGCTGACCTTGGTGGACATCGAGCCGCCGGACGGCCGGCGCTTCGAGTATCACGTGGTGCGGCTTCAGCGCGTCGCCGTCGCCCTGGTCCTCAACGAGGTCGATGAGGTGCTGATGATGTGGCGCCACCGGTTCGTCGACGACTCATGGGGCTGGGAGCTGCCCGGGGGCATCATCGACAAGGGTGAGGAGGGGGCGGCAGCAGCAGCCCGTGAGGTCGAAGAGGAGACCGGTTGGCGCCCCCGGACGATGGAGCACGCGGTGAGCTTTCAGCCCATGGTCGGCATGGTGGACACCCCACATGAGGTCTACATCGGTCGTGGGGCCGAGCTGGTGGGCGAGCCGACCGACCTTGAAGAGGCCGCACGTATCGATTGGCTCCCGATGAGCACCGTCTTGGAGCTCATCAGTAAGGGCGAGGTGCTGGGCTCTGGGTCACTGGTGGGATTGCTGTATCTGCTGGCCAAGCGCGGTGCTGAGGGCGCTTCCTAGGCCGCAAGCCCGACGCTCATGATCCGCTTGCGCTGCCGGACTGAGCCGACTTGGTTGGCCAGCAGCCGGGCACGGCGTAGGTGTGCTCGGGCTTCGTCGAGTTCGCCTTGCGCGGCGAGTGCTAGCGCCAGGTCGCAGCGGAGGCCGGCTGCCGCCCGGACGAAGGACGCATCTATCTCGTGGAGTGCGGTCGTCAGGTAGGTGACCGCCTCTTCATCGCCGACCTGGGCGAGGCAGTGGCCACGCCATCGCGCGTGGTGGGCTTCGTTGAGCGTGATGAACGGCAGCGCTGGATCGTCCGCTTCTGCGGGCAGGAACATCGCCGAGCGTTCCAGTGTCTTGCGGCACGCGTCATCGGCGAGTGCGGCCTGTACCTCTGCCTCGACGGCATGCAGCCAGCACAGCAGCAACGGCGGGCAGCCCTTACCGGCCAACGTCCGTGCCTGGCGTACGAGGCTCAGAGCGTCCGTGAGCCGTCCAAGGTCATGCAGGGCGTACGTCTGTTCCCCCATGGCGTGCGCGAACAGTACGGGCGATGCTGCCTCGCGTGCGGCGGTCTTAGCGGTCTCGTAGTGTGCCCACGCCTGTTGCACGGCGCCGACGTCGAGCGCCTGCCAGGCCGCGAGAGCGCCGGCATCGGCCAGGACCGCCGCGAGTGCTTCCCGCACGGACGGATTGAGGCTGTAGGCCAGCAGTTCGGCCAACGTCGCCATCACCGATCGCGTCTGTTCCAGCAGTGAGGGAGCGCCAAGACGGCGATCGAGTAGCCGGATCTGGTGAACCTGCTGGTGCATCTGCCGGACCAGCGGCATATCAACTCGCCGCGCGGTGGCGAGGCGCTGCCGAAGTTCATCCGCCGGCGCCGTCATCTCTGGCGCGATCGGGCCGGTAAAGCCGAGCTCTTCGTCCGTGCGGCCGTACGCGAGGCGGTAGAGCTTCCGCCAGTCATCTGGGGTCACTTTGCCGGTCTCGTGGCGCGAGATCGTGGTCTTGAGGCTCTTGTCACTGCCGAGAGTCACGCCGGCGTGGGGCGCACAGCGCCTCAACACCGCGATGAGCTGGGACACCTTCCATCCGAACTCGTCCCGTGTCCGCCGTAGTGGCGTCATGTCCGCGCCATCGCCGCCGTCCCGCGTCATGGCTTCAGCATGTCCCACTGGTACCGACTCCCGCCGCCGGTTAACAGCCCCGTGTTAACCGGTGCGGGCTTCCGCGATGGGCGTCACAGGCGATGTCATCGCTCCTGGTCGGCACCACATGTCCACGCTTCCGGCACAGGAAGGAGACCCGCGCCATGGGCGTCATGGAGTCAGGCTCGGACGCGACCCCGGATACGGTCGCTCGCTTCCTCAACCAACTCACGGCCGCACTCGTCGAACGCGGTCTCGTCGCCGAGGCGTTCGGCGCCCGGATGGTGTGGGCGAAGAACCCCGCCGCTGACCCGCCCGGCGGTGAACCGCGGGCGATGACGATGAGCCCAGGGCTTCGTCAGAGCGTCGTCTGCCAACGCGACGGCGAGTCCGGACGGCTCGCATGGTTCTGGGTGTGGTCGGGACCGACACGGGAAGCTCCGTCGGAACTGGAGTACCTGTGCCCGGCCGAGGACTTCAACCAGGCGGCTAACCGGATCACGCGCGTTCTGCGCCTCGACCACGCCGACACGGGACCCGTGGCATGACGGCGCCAACGCTGATCGACGGCCTGACCCCACCGGTCGGGAGCGAGGTGGTCTCAACGGCCTCGATGCTGGGACGCCGCTTCCCATCCGCCGTGGTGTGGTTCGGCGCGTTCACACAACGGTGGTGGGCGATCGTGAGGGCCGGAGACCGCTGGTCGCTGGTCGAGGGCGCCGGACCGGACGAACTCACGGGAGCGATCATCAACGCCAACAGGAGGTGAAGACGCCGCGCGCCCAGCCACGACCGGGGAGGCTCGGTCGCGCGGTCACCCATGACGTGTGCGTCGTCTTGGCGTCATGGGTGAAGAGCGGGGGCGCGGCGGTGCCGGAGGTGAGGGGCCGGCGACGTCGTGCCCCCGCGCCCTGATCTCCCCGGCGGGGCACGACCGGTAGCTCATGGCCATGACACCAACCCGCCCCGCCGGGGCCATCACCAACGGTGCGGCCGGTCGCGAACCGCACCCTCTACTCTGTCATCGCAAGAAGCCGGAAGGAGCCACGTGGCCAGGCCCAAGAGCAGCGACGCCGTGTATCTCAAGATCGCTGCTGTCCTACGCGACCGCATCCGCGGGGGTCAACTCAAGCCCGGCGACAAACTGCCCTCCGAGGCAGCCGTTTCGGCGGAGTTCGGCGTTGCTCGCGGCACAGCCCGCGAGGCACTTAGGAAGCTGGAGAATGACGGCCTGGTGGACGCGCTTCCCGCTGTCGGCCGGATCGTCCGCAGCGAGGAACAGGCGGACAAGACACCGCGTTACCGGCGCATCGCCGCAGAGCTCATCGCCGCTATCGAAACCGGCGACTACCCACCAGGCTCCCAACTCCCCGGCGAGGCCCAGCTAGCCGAACAGTTCCAAGCATCTCGGAATACCATCCGCTCTGCACTCGGCGAACTCGACGGCCGCGGCTTGGTTGAAGTTGTCCACGGCAAAGGACGAATCGTACGCACGGATAGAGCGTAAGCCGCTGTCGCCATTCTCGCACCTATGGACGCAGCTACTGTCGACTGACAATGCGAGTTATACCGGCAACGACTGTTGTGGCCAATATCCAGCCTGCCGCGATCAGAAGATAGGCGAGCCATTGGTAGGGGCCATGAGGAGTGAACGCCTTTTCCTGGCCGAAGTCGATGATCGGTAGCAGAAGATCGAGTGTATAGACAGCGGAATTGAAGTCGGGACCCTTTACCGGTTCAACCGGGCTGGGATGGTGGAATCCATAGACCACCGTCCCAAAGAGCATGAGAGCCAACAGCCAGGCCATGGCACGCGTCGGCCGGAAGCCATAACCCACGGTGGCGTCCTGCATGTAGCCCCAAACCTTGGCGTACCAGGACAGCGTTTTACGATGGCGACGTTGTTTGGCAAGCTGCACGGCACGGGCAGCGGCGTCGTCACCGATTCGCCGGTATGCGGCGGTGAGCTGTTCATACGCATGCGGCACGTAGTCATGCTCGCGTTCCAATAGTTCCAGCCGTCTACTGGCGGGCAGCGGCGGAATTATCGCGCCATAAGAAAGTCCGTTTAGCTTGACGCGGTCCGGCCATATCTCGGGAGCGACAGAAATAAGACTGAACTGGGAGCGCCGTAGGTTGACCTCACCGACGATTGGCATCGCCTCCCGTAGCCAGAGTTCTCCGACCGTGCAACTGCTGGCTCGAAACGCCACTCCACCCGGATTGGACAGTCGCGCATAGTCGAGGTCCAGTTTCCCGGGAATCTTGGAACCTCGTAGATTTACTCTGCCGTCGACTTGGATCGATTTTGCGACCAGGTTGGAGCCGACAGTGAGGTTTTCGGCCTTCAGAGCGGTGTGGCCCGGGTTACTCAGGCTTGCCTTCTCAAAGTTCACGGCCCCGCTAATCGTGGCGCCGACGAGTCGGACTTGTCCGTGGGTTACCAGACCTTCCGCCGAGAGGTCATCGCCGATGGTGGCATGGTTCAGTTGTAGGACCGCGTTCTGTCCTTGATCGCTACTGTGTTCGTCGCCGAGATTCGCCCTGTCGGCAAAGAGGGCTCCGGAAATCTTCGCCCCACCGAGCTTCACCGGACCGGGAATACGGCAGCCGGTGATTCGCAGCACGCCAGCGACACGAATGGTCGGGGCGTCAAGCTCCGGGAGATATGACCTGCTTAGATTAAGCTGGCGGACTTGCGCCCCATAAAAGGTCGGGGGGTATTCGAAACGACAAGCACGCAAACTGATTGGCTGGTCGATGATTGCGTAGGCCAGGTTCAGTCGTCCGGAGATATGCGCACCCTCCAGCCGGAGTGCAGCTATTTTTCCATCCTCTGAAACATTGCCGAGCAACAGTGACTGGATTACCTCGGCTCGCACCGCCCGCTCATCGGTATCACGAAACTTGACCCTCTCCCCGCGCGGGAACGCTCGCCATATTCGACGTTCGGCCGCTGTTAGATCTGTGATCTTCATCGGCGGGACCCTCTCGCGTAACCGATCTTCATGTCAACGGCTGGCGGTGCCGTCGGCAGCCTTTCGCGGGCATTGGATCGTCGAGAGGCAGGTTCGTCCAGGTACTGAGCGACCGGAGCCCGGCTGAGCGTCTGGCAGCTCATGCCCTCCTCAACGTTCGTATTCGGCAAGTCGCTCTATCCGGCGTTTTTGACGGAGCGATCCAGTGCGATTGACCAGGAGGCGCGCGACGCGTAGATGTTCCTCAGCCGGTCCGCGCTCACCACGGACCAGGAGAGCGGCGGCGAGATCGATTCGGACGCCGGCCTCAGCGCGCGCATAGGTGCCGTCCACGCTGACAAGCCCTGCACTCAGTTCCTCGATCGCGTCAGCATCACCCAGCCGCGCGAGACAGTTCCCCCGCCAGCGGGCAAGGTGCGTCTCGTTAAGTACGAGGTAGGGCAGCGGGTCGTCCGGTGCTGCCGGTAGGAGGCCAGTCGCTTCCTCGAGTGCCTTTCGGACGGCGTCAGGGGCGGCATTCCTCATGGCGGCGGCCATCTCCGCTTGTGCGGCGGCGAGCCAGGTTCGCATTAGGGCCGGCACCTTACTCGCGGCTTGCTGACGGGCGTATCCGACCAGTTCAGCGGCCTGCTCCGCGTTCCCCAGGTCGAGGAGCACGTAAGCCTGCTCGGCGGTCGCGAAGGCTAGAAGGGAGGAATCTTCGGCCTCTCGCGCTGCGGACTTGGCGCGTTCGAAGTGTTCCCACGACTCTCGCGGTGTGCCAACGTCGAGCGCCTGCCACCCAGCCAGGGCGGCGGTGTCTGCGAGCACCTTGGCGAGCATGCCGCGTACGCCAGGGCGTACGGCGTGGCGGTTCAGTTCCTCGATGTGGGCGATGTGGGCGCGCATCTGGTCGCGGATGAGTTGCGCGCCCTGGCGTCCGTCCAGAAGCCGGATGCCGTCCGTCTGGGCCTGAAGCAGGTTGGCCACCTCGACGTCGACGGAAGCGGCCCGTGCCAGCTCCGTTGCGAGCTCGTCTGTCGACTCGTGATCGGTGACGGTCACCTTGGGCAGTTCGACGAAGCCGAGTTCGGCTGGCGAGCAGTCGTACACCTCGCAGAACAGCGGCTGGTAGAAGTCGCCGACCGGACCGTGGCCGTTCTCCCAGCGTGAGATCTGACGGCCGAGGCTCTTCGGCGGAGGGAGCGCCTCTTTGTGTCTCTTGGCCACCTCGCGAAGCCGCCTGTCGAGCTGGGCCTGAGTCCATCCGCGTTGCTCCCGCTGGGCGCGCAACGGGGTCACCAGCACTCCTAGCCGTACAGGTCGCACATGTTTACTGACCCGTCATTCTCCCGGATCTACGCGACCTGACAAGGGGATGACAGTCATCCACTGTCGGCCGGTGTCATCTGTTGCCGGGTCCCCCGCAGCGGCGAACCTGGATCACGTCGGGCCGATGAGGCCAAGGCTCCACAAGCAGAAGGGACTTGACAGGTGATCGCCGAGGCGCGTTATCTGTACATGTACCTCTTGTCTAGTAAACGGCGGAGGAGGTTCGCTGATGTTCCCCCAGCCGAAGAAGTGGCCGCGCTACGTGGTCGGCGCGATCGTCGTGGTCTTCGTGTTCAAGAACCCCACCGCCGCCGCCCACATGGCCAACAACCTCGCCGGACTCATCTCCCAGGGCGCCGCTGCGCTGGGCAAGTTCGCTTCCGCCATCCACACCGGCTGATCCGCTGCACAGCCACCAAGCACGGCATCGGATCTGCCGCCCCCAACCGATCACGACCCCGATCAACCCGGAGGTTCACATGAACACCCACCCCAGCAAGCTCGCGCTGCCCGACCTTCGTGACGAATGCCTCGACGGCGCCGAGTGCCTGTACGACCCCGAGCTTCACGACGGCCCTGACGATGGCGGAGTCATCGAGCATCCGCACGACCAGGCGGCCCGTGAGGACATCGCCAAGGACATCTGCGGCACGTGCCCGGTGCGGAACGCCTGCCTGGACTACGCGCTTCGTACCAAGCCCAACCGAGGCATCTGGGCCGGACTCACGGTGGATGAGCTGGCGACGCTCACCGACTCGCGCGCTGAGCACGAGCCGCCGGCGACCGACCGCGACGCCTACCGCAGCGTGGCCTGACGCCCAGCACCTCACAACGGAAGGAGATCAACGCGCCATGTCCCCCATCCCCGGTGATCTCGCTGCTCTGCTCCGAGTCGGCGCGCGCGGCTACCACCCCGAAGAGGCGGCGATCAAGCTGTTGATCGACCACGGCACCTGGCTACGTCGCCAGGACTTCACCCGCGCGTGTGTGGTCTTCGACGACGCGCAGTCGGCCGCCTTCATCGATTGGCGACTTGCCATCAAAGCGTTGAACGCTGGTGATCTGCCGTGTTCCGCGAGCGAGGCGAACATTCTCCGCCTGGCCACTGCCCTCAACGGCGGCCCCGGCGTCTCCCTTCGAGACGCACTCATCGGCCTCGACTCCCGCAACATCCGCCTCGTTGCCCAAGCCGTCCTTCACGCGAACGGCACCACCAACGGCACTGTCACCGTTCCCGAGCCTCGTCGGTTTCCGCCCGGCGTCCGCGTCGTGGATGCCGCCGGCAACGTCCTGCAAGACGGCCAGGACGGCGAAGAGCCGTGATCCGCTCATCAAGCATCCACGGCGCACAGCCACCAAGCACGGCGCCGGACCACGACCCCCGACCGATCACGCAACCGAAGGAACAGCATCATGGCTGACCCCTACGCCACCCCGTCTCCTCCGCGTCTGACCTCCGTTCCGCCTCCGGTCCGACCGGCCGAACGGAAGCGGGTTCTGACCGAGCACGAGCAGACCGCCGTGGTGGTCGCCGGCGCGATGGTCGCCGCTCTGGGCCTGCTGGGGTTCGTGAACAGCTTCGCCCGCGTTGCTGCTGCGGCCCGCGCGTCGTTCGGCTGGTTCGCCTTCACGGTCCCGATCGGCATCGATCTTGGGATTGCGGTGTTCTCTGCGCTCGACATCGTGCTTGCCCGCCTGGACATGCGGGTTCGGTGGCTGCGGCTGATCCCGTGGTCGCTGACCGGCGCGACCGCCTATCTCAACGTCGCCACTGAGACAACCGCGTTCGGCCGGATCGCTCACGCGGTGCTGCCCGGCCTGTGGGTCATCGCTGTAGAGGTCGGCGCCCACGTGGTCAAGGTCCGCGCCGGAATCGAGGCGGGTACCCGGATGGACACCGTCCGCGCATCCCGGTGGCTGCTGTCGCCGTGGCCGACCGCCAAACTGTGGCGCCGCATGGTGCTGTGGGAGGAGCGCTCTTACCCCACCGCGCTTGGCCGCGAGCGTGACCGACTTCTCGCGCTGACCGACCTACAGGACACCTACGGCGCCGTCGCGTGGCGGTGGAAGGCTCCCCGCCGCGTGCGCGCCCTCTACCGTCTCGGTGAACTCGCCCCCGTCGCCGACCGGCCCGAACTCGACACACTGACGCCTCTGCTGCCCGTGCCCGTGGCGGACACCCGCCCGGCGCTCCAGGCGGCAAGCGGCGGCGCAGTGGCGGACACCAGCGCTGGTGAGCAGGCGGACATGCCACCGACACCGGCCCGCCACAGCGCGACCCGTACGGCGGACACCCGCCCCAGCACGAAGGCCGCCATCGGCAAGGCCCGGATGGCGGACAGGCAGGCGGACAAGGCGCGTGCCCTCTTGAGTGCCGACCCCGAGATGACCGGCGCAGAGTTGGGCCGACGGCTCAAGGTCTCTGAACGCACCGGGCTGCGGCTTCGGACCCGGATTCTCGCCGAACTCGACGAGCCCACCGCCGACACCACGACAGCCCCTGACACGACCACGACCGCCCGCAGTGAGCCCGCCACGGTGGAAGGAGCCGACGAGCGGTGAGCACCCCTGACCAGTACGCAGACGTCATCGACTTCCCCGCCCCCGACACCTACGACGACACCGGCACGACACCGGCCGCGCTGCCGTCCGGTACCGGTGGCGGGACCGTCCCGCCGAATCCCCCGGCGGGTCCGGCAGGCGACGAGTTCGACGGCCAGGACGCGGCCGATGCCGAGTCGGTGGTCATCACCGGCACCGTCGTCGGCGGTCCAGTGGATCCGCCTGACGAGCCGCGCCGGTTCGGCCCCGGGGCGAGCAAGCATGAGCGCCGGCCGGTGGTCCCGCCGTGGCTGAACTCGCGTTCCACGATCCGCGCGTCGCTGCTGTGGGTGGTGGATGAGGCGAAGTACCACGCTCTGTTTCACGCGGTACGGGTTCCGAAGTACGCCGGTAAGGCGCTCGTGTGGGCGCCGGTCGGCGCTGGTGTCACCACGGCCCGGCTGATCCGGTGGGCATCGGCCGAAGAGGGTAACTGGCACCTGCGCCAGGCCGCCGCCTCTCGCGGTGACGCTGACACGTGGCTCAAGCTCGACGCCCGTCGGCAACGGCAAGCGTCGTGGCGGTGGTTGCTGGTCGTCCCGCTGCTCGTGGTCATGCTCGCCGCTGTGCTGGTGCTGGTGTTCGGGTCGGTGCTGCTGGCGTACCGGGTGCTCGCGGTGCTGGTAGCCGTGCCGGTGCTGGCCCGACTCGGCCGGCCCGCCGATAAGCCGATCACTGACCGCGTGTCCAACGCCCCCGGCTACCGCAAGCTCACGGCCGAACTGGTGCGTCGCGCCCTGCTCAGCGTGCAGTTGGCGGGGATCAACTCCGCGGTCGCCAAGGACCCGAACGCGATCTCCTTCCCGGTGGAGATCCACCGGGAAGGCCCCGGCCACCTGGCCATCGTGGACCTGCCGTACGGGGTCGAGGCCGCCGACGTGATCACGCGGCGCGGCAAGCTCGCGTCTGGGCTGCGGTTGCCGCTGGACCAGGTCTGGCCCGAACCGGCCCCCGGCCACACCGGCCGGTTGGCGCTGTGGGTCGGGTTCGAACCGGCGTCGCAGATGCGGCAACCTGCGTGGCCGCTGATCAAGGGCGCCAAGGTGGACGTGTTCAAGCCGTTCCCGTTCGCCACCACGCCCCGGATGAACGTGGTCAACGTCTCGCTGATGTACCGCAACTGGCTGTTCGGCGGTCAGCCCGGTTCAGGCAAGACGTTCGCGCTGCGGCTGCTCGCGCTCGCCGCCGCTTTGGACCCGCGCGTTGAGCTGCGGATCTACGAGATGAAGGGTGTCGGGGACTTCAAGCCGCTGGCCCCGGTGTGTGCCGAGTACGGCAACGGTTTCGACGACGACACCCTTGCCGCCTGCGCCAAGCTGATCGACTGGCTGTATGAGGAGTGCCAGCGCCGTTCCAAGCGCATCGACCACTACGCAGAGCTGGGCAAGGCTCCGGAGAACAAGGTCACCCCCGAGTTGGCGTCGCTCAAGGGGTCTGGGCTTCACCCGCTCGTGGTGTGCCTTGATGAGTTGCAGGAACTCATGCTCTCCCCGCACGGCAAGCGTGCCGGCGAGATCCTGGAGAAGGTCATCAAGCTGGGCCGTGCCCTGGGCGTGATCCTCATCATCGGGACACAGATCCCGGACAAAGACAGCCTGCCAACCGGCATCACCCGCAACGTCAACACCCGGTTCTGCCTGTCGGTGGCCGACCAGACCGCCAACGACATGATTCTCGGGACGAGCCAGTACAAGCTTGGGCACCGGGCCACGGTGTTCAAGCCCGGCCCGCCGTCCGAGGGCGGGGAAGCCGGCTGGGGCATCCTGCGCGGCATCGGCGAGACCGGCGCCCGCTGCTCCTTCTACGTCGATTCCGACCAGGCCGCCCGCATCATCACCCACGCCGTAGCGCTGCGCACCGCCGCCGGCACCATGCCCGAGGAAGGCACCCAGACCCGCGACACCGGTCCCGCGTACGACGTACTCACCGACGTCGCCGCCGTCTGGCCGGCCGGTGAGGACGCCGCATGGAACGAAACCCTGCTGGAAGCCCTGACCGAACTACGGCGCGACGTCTACGAGGGTTGGACCGCCGCGCAACTGACCTCCGCCCTGTCCACCCACGGCGTGAGCGTGCGGCAGATCGGCCGACGCATCGACGGCAAGACCGTCAACCGTCGCGGCCCGAGCCGCGCCGACATCATGACCGCGATCACCGAGCGTAAGCGGAAGCGGGCCGCGGATTAGGTCGCGAACCGGTGCTAGCGCTAGCGGCCCGCCCTGCTAGCGCTAGCACCCCCGCTAGCACCCAAGATCCACGATCACCAGCACGTTAGCCGCTAGCAGCCTGACCAGCACACATCCCGGAAATCGGCTCTGAGCGCCGTTTCGGACCCCCGTCACCGGGCCGCTAGCCCTACTTCACCGTTCCCTCCAACCGTGACTGTCCGTTACATCCGAGCGTTGGGAGAACCACCGTGCAAACCCTGCTACTCGCCTCCGGCGACCACGCCAGCAACGACACCGGAAGCCTGATCCTGCTCGTACTGTTCGCGCTGGTCCTCTACGGCGCCGCATGTGCGATCTGGCCGTTTCGGTCCTGTCGTACCTGCGGCGGATCCGGGCGCTTCCGCTCCCCGTCCGGCCGCGCCTGGCGGTACTGCCGCCGCTGCAACGGCACCGGCGCCAAGCTCCGTCTCGGCCGCCGCATCCTCACCTACCTCGCCAACACCCGCGACCGTGGCACGCGAGGCCATCGTGACTAGCCCACGAGACGCGAAAGCGGCCCGGCGCACAGCCACCAAGCACGACGCCGGACCGCCGCCCCCAACCGATCACGTAACCGAAGGAGGCCCCTCCATCATGACCCACGCCATCCAGCCCGACCAGCAGAACGCCCGCACGCGCGCGGTTTGGCTGCTTCCCGAAGACGGCGTCATCGACCCCATCGCGATCGACCTGGCCACCCGTGGCGTACGGCCCGTCGCGCTCACACCCGCTGAGCGGCGCATCGCCGCCGCCTCCATCCTCGCCACCGGCGGCACACCGAACACGATCGCCAAGCGGCTACACATGGCGCATTCGACCGCCCGCACCCTGGCCGAGCAGATCACCGCCGACGGCATCGCCGCCTAGAACGCCGCTCCCGTCCCGCCGCCTCGCGCGGCGGGACACCCAACCCCTCGAAGGGAAACACCCCAGTGACCAAGCCCACCGCGCTCCGCATCATCGACGGCGAACAGCCCGACGCGGAGCTCGGCCGAGCGCTCCCGCACAACATCACCGCCGAACAGGTCGTGCTCGGCGCAATGATGCTCTCACCAGCCGCGCTCGCAGAAGTCCGCGAACTCCTCGACGGTAACGAGTTCTACCGACCCGCCCACGCCCGAATCTGGGAGACGATCACCACTCTCGCGGACCGTGGCGCCCCGTCTGATCCGCTGGCCGTCGGCGCCGAACTCGGCCCCGATCTGACCAAGACCGGAGGCGCGCCCTACCTCCACACCCTCGTCGCCCAGGTCCCCACCGCCGCGAACGCCGGCTACTACGCCCACATGATCCGTGACCTCGCCTACGCCCGGACGGTCGTCGAGACCGGTACCCGGCTCATCCAACTCGGCCAAGAGGCCACCGGCGAGAGCGCGAGCAACCTCCGTGGCGCCGTCACCACCGAAGTCGCCGAACTGTCCTCCGCCGATGTACGCGGATGGCCGAACCCCGTCCCGCTGACCACGACGGCCACCGAACTCCCCGGCTTCCCGTTGTGGACGCTACCGAGTTGGATCGGCGAGTACGCCGCGAGCCTGGCCGAGGTCACCCAGACCCCGCCCGACCTGGCAGGCTGCCTTGCCCTGGCCGTACTCGCCGTCGCGGCCGGCGGGAAAGTGTGGGTGCAAGCCCCCGCATGGCGCGAGCCGACGAACCTTTTCACCGTCGTCGTGCTACCGCCCGGCAACCGCAAATCCGAGGTCTTCCGGGCGATATGCGCCCCCATCGTGGAGACGGAAAAGTCTCTGATCACCGAGGCTGAGCCCGTGATCGCCGGAGCGGTCATCGCCCGACGAGTCGCCGAAGCCGAAGCCGACAGGACGGCGAAAGCCGCCGAGAACGCCACCGGTCTCGACTCCACACAGAAGACACTCGCGATCACCGAGGCCGCCGAGGCGAAACTCGCCCTCGACGCCGCCACCGTTCCGCCAAAGCCGCGTCTGTTCTCCGATGACGCCACCGTTGAAGGGCTCACCTCGCTCCTGTGCGAGCAAGGCGGACGGATGGCCGTCCTGTCTCCCGAGGGCGAGATCTTCTCCATCGCCGCCGGCCGCTACTCCGGAGCCCCCAACTTCGCCGTCCTGAAGAAAGGCCACGCCGGAGAAGAGATGCGCGTGGACCGGATGGGACGCGACTCCGAACACATCGAAGCCGCCACCATCACCCTGGGAATCTGCACACAACCCGGAGTCCTGGCCGAACTCGGCGCCACCCCGCAATTCCGCGATCAAGGGCTACTCGGCCGCCTGCTGTACGCGGTCCCGCACTCCCTACTCGGACACCGCAAACACAACCCAGACCCCATGCCCACCGACCAAGAAACCACCTACCAGACACGCGTCAAAGCGCTCGTGCTGTCCCTGGCCAAACTGCCCCAGCCCGCTACCCTCACCTTCACCCCCGACGCCCAGAACGCCATCACTCGGCTTCTCGCCGAAACCGAACCCCGGTTCCGCGCAGACGGCGACCTGGCGCACATGACCGACTGGGGCGGCAAACTCGTCGGCGCCGTCGTCCGCATCGCCGGCCTTCTCCACCTCGCCAAGCACCTACGCGACGGCTGGAACCAGCCGATCACCGCCGACACGTTCGCCGACGCCCGCGACATCGGCGAATACTTCACCGCCCACGCCAAAGCCGCCTACGACGCCATCGGCGCCGACCCCGCCACCGCCGACGCCCGCGCCATCCTCACCTGGACACGCAACACCGGCACGGCCCGATTCGCCGCCCGCGACGTCCAACCCCCGCTACGCGGACGGTTCAAGAAGGTCACCGACCTAGACCCCGCCCTACGCGTCCTCGAAACCCACGGCTGGATCCGCCGCCTACCGCCACCCCCGCGCACCGGACGTGGACGCCCTTCCGCCCCGATGTACGAGGTATACCCCTCCGCGCTGGATACGAGCCGATGACCGCCACAGAGCGTCATCGTCACCTCGCCGCCGGACTGCTCCCCGGCCCTGAAGCACGTAAGCGAAAGACAGCAAAAACAATTCTGCTGATTTCCGCTTACGCGCTTACCCCCGCACGCCCGCCACCCTCTCGACCCACCAGGCACACACCGTGACCGGCGAACAGCCACCAAGCACGCCGCCGGCCCACCTCACCCCGACCGATCACACCACAGGAGCAAACCCGTGAATACGCGGTCCCGCAGTCAGCAGTGGCTGACCGTCCAAGACATACTCGACGATCTCGAAATCCCTCGCCGGACGTGGCAGCGCTGGCGAGAGCTCGGCCGTACTCCGCGATGCAAGCGCCTACCCAATGGCGAACTGCGCATCAGCCGCGCCAACTACGACAGGTGGCTGGACTCGCTAGAGGAGGTCGCGTGAACCTCAGCTACGACATTCGTTTCCGGAAGACGCGGGTTCACCCACGAGCGGGGCGACGGCCTCACAACGTACGGTGGGTCGTCGGTGGCCGGCCGCACGATTCCTACTTCGCAACTAACGCTCTAGCCGAAAGCTTTAAATCTGAGCTGATCCAGGCTGCAAGAAGAGGAGAGGCATTCGATACTGAAAGCGGACTACCACTCTCAAAGCTCCGCGAGCAGGAGCAGGAGGCCACCAACGCAACGTGGTATCAGCATGCAACCGAGTACGTCGACTACAAGTGGACGCGGGTAGCAGCAACCGCCCGCGTCTCCATTGCAGAAACCCTCGTCACCATCACGTGCTCTCTGCTACCAAAATCGGGAACCGGGCGTCCAGATGACAAAGTTCTTCGCAGCGCGCTATTTCGCTGGGCGTTCAACAAGCGTGACCGTGAAACCGAGCGTCCGCCGGACATCGCCAAGGCGCTCAAGTGGGCAGAGGAAGAGTCACTTCCGCTCACCACGCTCGCCGATCTAAAGACAGTGCGCAACGTCCTCGACGCGTGCGCGCTACGCCTCGATGGTAAGCAGGCCGCGGCCAACTATCTCGCCCGACGCCGCCAAGTCTTCTACAACGTACTAAAGTACGCCGTCAGCCAGGAACGGTTGACCTCCAACCCCCTCGACGATCCGAAGCTCAACTGGGAGCGCCCCAGCGACATGGAGGTAGATCACGAGATAGACCCTCGAAGCGTCGGCAGCACGGAACAAACCACCGAGATGTTGGCGGCAGTTAGCTACATCGGACGTCACCAAGGGCCGCGATTCCTCGCGTTTTTCGGCTGCCTGTTCTACGCCATGATGCGACCCGAAGAGGCCATAGGGCTCCGCCGCGAGCACTGCGTACTACCCAACGAAGGATGGGGGCGCCTGACGTTGGCCAAGGCCATGCCTGCGGCTGGCCGCGCATGGACCGACAGCGGCGACGTGCACGACAATCGCGGGCTCAAGCACCGGTCCCGTAAGTCCACCCGCCTCGTGCCAATTCCGCCCGAACTCGTGCGTCTCCTGCGTGACCACATTGAGCGATACGGCGTCGGACCAGACGGGCACCTATTCCGCAGCGTAAACAACAATCCGATTCATCCCTCGACGTACGCGCGCGTCTGGAAGCGCGCCCGTGTACTGGGCTTGCCCCCCGACGCCCAACCCACGCCGCTGCTCGCAACCCCATACGACCTCCGCCACGCGGGCATCTCCGTACGGCTCTATGCTGGCGTACCGCCAAAGCAGGTAGCCGAGTGGGCTGGCCACAGCGTGGAGGTTCTCCAGCGGGTCTACTCGAAAGTTCTCGACGGATTCGACGACAGATGGTTCAAGCAAATCGATGAGGTGCTTCAGTGACACTCGCACTGATATCAAATAGGCAATTCTGCCTGAACGTCCGGATGTCGAGCCAAGGCAAAATCTATAGCTAGTCCTAGTTCGGTCCGAGATCGAGCAGATCGCCCGCCTTGATTTAGGAGGATACGATTCCCTGGCGGCGTGCCTTCACCAAATTCCAAGACGAATACAGGACGGCCGATCTTTAGAGCCCCCTGCCCTGCGGCAAGCGTCCCGCCACGCTCGCCGGCCTCTATGACAACCAGAGCACGCCCAAGCCCGAAAATCACCTTATTTCGCGCCATAGCGTTGTACGCGCCCCACGGCTGAGAGGGCGGGAATTGCGAGACGACAAGTGCCCGGCGCCGATCAAAGTCGTCCGCAAAAACTTTCTTAATCCGGAAGTGATCGAAACCTTCGGCCAGGACAATAACGGTGCATCCTCCTGTTTGCAAAGCAGCAAGATGCGTCTCGGTATCCACACCCTTCGCATATCCAGAGATAACGACTAGCCCGCGTGCGCTAACCTCTTCACCACAGGCACGTGCAGCCTTCAGGCCGAGCTCCGTGGCGGCACGCGATCCGCACATTCCAATTCCCGGCTCTTCAAAAAGTTGCGGATCTCCTTGATAGAACAAAATAGGAGCAGCGGGCCGACCGCGATCAATGAGAGATTTTGGGAAGTCTTCATCCCCGAATATGGTCACCGATATATCTTGCTGCGCAAGAGAGAAGATTTTCTCTCTGATCTTATCTTTAACAACGTCATCGAGTAGATCCCATTGCCGCTTGAGACCTTGTCGCCCCTCGACTCTCAGCGAATTAGTGATCTTTCCTGGAGTTCGCAAGGTTTCGAACGCCGCGAGAGCGAGCGCCAATGACTGAAGATCGGCCACAACCCCTCCCTCATATTAATTGCGTAGCGTCCTGACGGCCACAAGTCCGAAGACACGCTGCGCTCCTGCGCGTCGAGCCGCAAGGGCAACTGAGCTCATCGTCTCTCCGCTTCTGTAGACGTCATCAATAACTATCACATCGCCAGATAGGGTCTGCGGCATTTTAAATGCATCCCGCAGACTTCCCGAAGCGCCTTCCTTACTCGCCGGCCGAGCTCCATTTACGGAGATTGTCTCCACTACGAGTTTTTTCGTTTCCCTCCCGACGGCTCTCGCGAAACCCTCTCCAACACTGTTACCGTCAGCCTTATGTCCAGGGACCGTAACGATAATTGGAGCATCTCGGTATAGTGGATGAGATTGGACTACTGCAACTACTCGCCGCAGTAGCTCACCGGCCGCTTCGCGCCGCTTGGCATCATTGGATGTGTAATACTTCGCGCGATACACGAGCTCACCCACGTCCGTGTTCGGCCACTGCTGGGGATCAAGGTCCGGATGCGGCTTTTTATACCAATCGAGTGCTATCGCGCAGTCAAGCGAAGATCGGCGAGTAAGAGAAAATACCTCCTCTAGCAATCTAACCAGATCCAGGACATCTTGCGGGAGACCTTCGTCAAAGCGGTAGCAATGCGAGTAGTCGGCAACAAATTGATCGTTGGGTTCGACCGCCACACACGCCGATCCCCCTACCATCTCGATCTGCGCCCCCGCCTCAGTCGGCCCGAAGATGTACAGCCATCTGGTGCCGTCGTCGCCTTCGGCGAGCTTCGCCACAAGGAACCTGCCCACGCGATTCGCGCGGCTGTCAGCAACGAACGGGGAGAGCCTTCTGAAGTTGACCACAGAGCAAATCCTCGTGCGGGGGACACCGGATTGACCACACTAGCCAGCAAGTCCGACATTCCGGAAGTTTCCCGGACCGGCGACACCTGTCCGGCGGTACCTTGTGGGGCCGTACCCACGCTGTACCCACGCCTGGCGGCGCATGGTGGCCTTCTCCTGCACCTAGCCGCACAGGCCGAGACTACGCCCGACCAGCGTTCGCGCTGGTCAGCGGGACGTTTTTCGTGATCAAGTGGGTGCCCCCGGCAGGATTCGAACCTGCGGCACACGGTTTAGGAAACCGTTGCTCTATCCCCTGAGCTACGAGGGCTTGACGCTGGTCAGAGCCTAGCGGACCCGCCGGGTTGTCTGCTGCGCAGTGTGATCATTGCACACATGCTGCACTAGCTCCGATCGGACGCTTCGGCGGCCCCAGCCGTCGTCGTACAGGGTACGACGCATCCGCAGCGTGCTGCGCGACGTCGCATCCGTGCGGCCTCGGACGGCGGGCATCCAGAGAAGCGTTACGGGCACGGATCGGGCTGACCGAAGCTGGCCTCGTAGGTGACTCTTCGTCGAGCATCCACTTACGCTCCGGTCATGAAGTGGCTTGCGCGCTACTGGGGGCTTCTGACACTCGTCGTCCTTGTCGTCGCCTGGTGGGTCGGCGGCGTGCAACCAGCGATCTTGTTAACGCTTTCGTTGATCACCGCGGTCTACTTCTTCTTCCGCGCGCCCGCCTGGTGCGGCGCAGTCAACCGCGACGGCACCCTGTGCCGACGCAACGCCAAGGGCGCCTTGATGGGCTGCAGCTACCGCCAGCACAAGTGGCAGAAGCTCAAGATGACCTTCGTCCCACACGGCTGGCGACGGCTGAACCGTGGGCTGTGGGTCACGCCCCGAGAGGGCATGACCACCCTGGCCGGCCTCGCCTCTGTCACATCCGCGATCGCCGCTGCGATCACGCTCGCCCTTCGCTAGGCCAGCACCGGCCTGCACCGAGGACGACTCCGAGGGCACGGATTTACAGAGGGTCGCGATCTTTGCTCGATTTCCCAGCTGACCTCGGCGAACAGCAGAGCGGCGGCCCATTCCACATCAACCATCCCGTAAATATCCCGCGACGGCCGTGGGCCGACCTCACGCCGCCGCCGCTCGCGCCGCCGGATGGATTAGGAATCCGCAGGAAGTTTAGCGGCCGATTGGCAGCTGGCTACGATTGAGACCAGTGTTGCAGGCTGGACAGACTCTCATCCCTTAGGTCCCGCGCTGTAGAGCCGGCCTTGCCCGAGGGGAGCCTCGGCAAGCGGAGTGTCTGGTCTGTCGCATCCTCCCGCTACCGTAGGCCGATCGGGGCCAATAGGCCAGCTACGAAAAACAGCAAACCCACGCCGATGTTCACTGCAAAACCTTGCCAGAAAGAACGTCGATTGTTCTTAGCAAGTTCAGAGCGGATCTGCTCCTCTTGCCTCTCAAGCTCAAGCCGGAGGATCTTGGCAACCGCTTCCTGCTGCTCCTTGTGGATTTCCGCTACCCGCTGCGCATGTTCCGCCTCTGCTCTCAGCTGCTCCAACGCTGCTGCGCGGGCCGCCATCTCGGCGGTTAGCTCGTCGATGAGACTCCCAGATTCCTTTATGAGCTCAGCGACGCGTAGAGCTCGATCCTCAAGACTCGGCGGAGTGAGTCGTTCCTCTGGTGGGCCGTCACCTGATGGACCGTCAGCTGACCCTTCCGTAGGCACCTTACGTCCGAATGCAGACAAGATGCGTTGTCGCGCCTCTTCTATGACCCTCTGGCTTAGCGCGGAAGTAGCGACGCCTGCCAGGGCAGCTACCACAGCAAGGATCTCTTGAACGCCCACGATGAGGAGGATATGCGCAGAGGTAGTTCCCTGTGGGCTGATTTGCCGCGGATTCTAGTTAGAAGAGAGCCACGTTGCCAGGTCTTCCCGTCTGCGCTCCGGGTCGCGGGCGGCTGGGGGTCGCGAGCCGCCCTTCGGGCTCGCTCAATCAACCTGGCCGGCTTTCTAATGCCTCTTCGTCCCGAACTCTCGGCATGATCATGGTCGGCGCTGCCTCGCGCTGCTCCGACGTACGGTGTCGTGTGGCGACGACAGGTGGTGTACGGCGGTGCTGCTGTACTTCCGTGCTGTACAGCAATCGCGCTGACCTGCGACAGCACCGCCATAATTCGGAGGCAACCCCGACTCGCACCGCAGGGCCGGTTACCGTCCGAGGAACGAAAGCGGGGACGACGGCCAATCGACCCCAGCCCCGTGCGGCGAGGTCCGGCGCGGCGATCGTGTTAAATCTAGGACCTCTGAAAGCTGATCACGAAAGCCGTTCGATGAGCGAGATCTTCCGCTACGCGTTCGAAGACGACAACTTCCGGGACATCGGGGACCGGAACACCCACATGTGGCTGTCGCTCGGCCGCGACGGCAACGGCTGGTGGTTCGAAGCTCGATACATCGGCATCGGACGAGTCACGTTGCCCGACGGCCCGGGCCACCTCGCTGACTTCGCCCGCTGGCTCCTGGCGTCCCCGCCCACCGGCCCCCATGAGACGGAGTTCCACCTCGTGCGAGCGGCCCCCTACACCTCAAAGAACACCAAACTGGATGTTTGCATCTACCTCGGCCGTGAGCAGCCCGATGGTCCGGAAGAACTCACGGTAGCTCCGGCGGGCTTCATCGTTGGCACGGGATCGGGCTTCCAGGTCTGTGCCGACCAGACATCCAGCCCACTCGACCGCCCCCAGCTCGAACGCGCGGCTACCTGCCTTCTGGCCGCCGCCATCTGACCTGGGACAGCACCGCCGTGATTCGGGGGCAACCCCGACCCGTACCGCAGGGCCGTTCACGGCCCGAGGAACGGAAGCGGGGGCGGCAGCGATCGCCCCCCAACCCCGTGGGGCGCGCAACCACCCACAGCGATCGTCACGGCCTTAGCCGTCGCCCACCCGTCTCTTTTCTCTACACGTATCGCGGTGTCAGCGTTCGGAGGCTGGACGGCGGTGCTTCGCGTTACCAAGCCTTGTAGGCGTACCACTCCGCGAAGGTCGCAGGATGTCCGTCGTAATGCAGAATCGGATCGATGCGGTCGGTGTAGGCGCGTTCGTCGGACCACATGGTGCCCCGCATGGGTCCGCTGACCACGAGCAGTGTCTCGTAATCGCATCCGCCGCTGCGGAGAAAGATCGCACCGGTGGTACGGGCCTCCTCGGTTGCCTGGTAGGCATCCCACCATGCACGCTGGGCATCTTGATAGGCCGACACGGAGGCGTACTCTTCTTCGCGAGGTTGCTGGGACCAAATCTCGTTGCTCGCCGCTAGGGCGGCGTCATGATCGGGAAACGGTGTCTTCAAGCGGTCAAGGTCTGTGTTCGAGTCCCCGGCCCAGTGCCATTGGCCCTGGTCGCAACGGAGTTCCCGGACTTGGGCACCCGCGCTGACTCGCAGCAGGTACTGACGGTAGTCATCGGGGAGAGCGACACCGAATTGGGCTTCGGCCTCATGGACCTGGGCCTCGGTGAGGGCGGGAGGGAAATCTTTACCGTCGCGTCGAAACCACCTCGAAATCCGCTCATGCATGTCGTCCCAGTCCACTGTCTCCATTCCTGGAACGTATCGCTACCTGAGTTCGGCCCTGGCTCGCAGCCTCGCTCAGACGACGGATGGCCATCCCCCCGGAGCGACCTACGTTTCAGCGATTCCGATGCTGGTGGGGCGGTCGACCGGTTCGGGCCGGGACCGGCCCGCAGAGGCCGCACGCCCGGCCCGAGGGCTACAGTTGGCATGGGCGCTGTACCGGCAGGACCGCAGGGAGTACGGGCGTGAGCTGTCGGGCGACGCCTTCCTCTACACGCGCGCCGCTGTCGTCGCTGCCGGCCCCGAAGTGTACGAGAGAGTCCTGCGGGATCCGGCAGAGTTCGCCCCATATGCCTCGGGTCGCGTATGGGCGGAACGCCTCCTGTACGTACCTGACCGGGCGTACGAGCACATCGCAGGCGAGGAGTGGGATCGTTCGACCCGCTACTCCTACGAGTCGTACTCGAATGCCGCCGGTTGGTCCGGCTCGTAGCCACAGCGCGCAAAACGCTTGCGTCACCAACTGAAATGACGCCTTAGTGCCCGTGAGCAAACCGATCGTTAAGCGCTTCGCCAGGCGTCGGTGATGCAGGACTCCTCGAAGTGCCACCAGCCATCCATTTGGCGTTGCGTCAGCAGCGCCTTAATCTGCCCAAGGTCCGCGTCAGCCGGCACGGTGAAGGCGACCAAGGGAAGCTCCGAGCTGAAGGATTCCCCGCCCAGGCCGAACGGTGCCAACTGCTCGTGCACGGCCTGCGCGCTTCGTCCCAGCGGTCCATCGGGCACCGGCAGGACCCGGACCGTGCAATTGCCCGATGCTTCCACTCGCTCACAGGCCCAGTGAAGACCCTCGTCGTTGGTGATGAAGCGCACCACGTCGCCCTCGGCGACCCCGTCCTGCAGAAATGGGACGTTCGCCACACGGGCGGTGTCCCGGCTCAAGCGCGTGGTCCAAAGCCCTTCGGTGTCGTAGGGAAGCCAGCCTTCCCGAGGCACGAACTGGAACCACACCTTGATCAGATCTGGCTCTCTGGGGAGGCGTTCGGAGGGGGCGGCACGGACCATGCCCACATGATCGCGCAGTCTGCCGAGTGCCCGTGAAGTGCTGATCGCGGGTACCCCTGAAGCGGGTGCGGAGATGCGGCGAAACATCCTCTACGAACAGTGACAGTCCGGTAACACGAGGCGGCGACTTGCATGCTCCAGCTCACACACCTCGGCTTAACGATCGGTTTGCTCACGGGCACTTAGACATGGTCAAGCATCTACCGGGACACGGCATGACACGGCCTACGATCGCTGCCGAATTTAGCTGTATTAGATCAAGGCGCCGCCGCAGGCCGCCCGCTCCGGCACGCCCTACGGGCGTGCGGCGTGGGCGCCGGTCCCTCCGGCCGTGCCGATCGGGCGGCCGAGCGGACGAAGTCCCGACTGCGGGTTCCCACCAGCCTAAAGAGGAAGGAGGGCCCAGCGCAGTGGCTGGACCCTCCCTGGTTGAAGGCTGGGCCGTCTTGCTAGAAGCCGACGGTGCCCATGCCCTCGGGCCGGTCGCTGCCGCCGCCGATGGCGGGGGTGGCGGTGCCCATGCCCTCGGGCCGGTCGCTGCCGCCGCCGATGGCGGGGGTCGCGGTGCCCATGCCCTCGGGCCGGTCGCCGTTGCCGCCGATGGCGGGGGTCGCGGTGCCCATGCCCTCGGGCCGGTCGCTGTTTCCGTGTCCCATGGTGGAACCTCCCAGATTTCCCGGTTTGTGTGGTGCTCTTGCGTTACAGAACTGTCCGGGTGTTCGTGCATAGTGCAACAACACGGCACGCTGCGCTGAGAACCCGCCGTATCCATCGAGATGCGCTACCACCCTCTGAAGCCGGTGCAGGACCGCATCACAGCAACGGTGGCAGCAACACCGGTAGACGACGCAGGCGGATTACGGTCGCGGACGTACGGCCAGACGTCGGCCCAGCCCACGGCTCCACCACGGCAAGCCGAGCGGATACGTCCTTGGGGCGCAGGCCGTCCGACATGCGTCTCAGAGCAGTCGGATCTTGAGCCGTAGTGTCGGGTTGCGATGTTGCGGAACCAGAGGCTCTCAGAACAGTCACCAGCGTCAGCTGCATCACCTGGACGACCACCTAAAAGGGTCGTCCCACGCAACTCGGGAGACCGAAATGAAGGCAACGACATTCATCGCCATCAAGGACATCCATGGTGTCAACCAGGATGCCATCGAGAAAGAGGCGGCCGGGTGCGCCGCTCCGGCGTTCGGCCCCGACACGGACCCGACCACGCTGTGGCTGGAGTTCCCCGAGGGCATTCGCTGGGCCCCGAGCGTAAACCCGGATCATCCGTACTTCGCCCCGATCGTTAAGGTCTGGCGCTCCAAGCCGGCCGACGCGAAGGTCTGGTGCTCCGCGCCAGCCGGCGCCTGATCGTCGGGGACCGCTCCACGGCGGTCCCTCCATACACGGCCCTCCCCGACAAAGGAGGGCCGTACTGCTTTCCCCTACCGCTGACTGCTGCGGCTGCGGTTGTAGGTGCTTGATCACCTGGGGCGAGATCGCGCCGATAAGGATACGGTCAGTTGATTACGCGGGCTGGTCGAGCGCGTATCTGGGGGCTCCGCCGCCCCAGACCCCCGCGGGCCGGAGCACTCGACCGCGCGGATAGGCCTACCATCACATCCCGCCGACGCCCAGATCGCTAGCCTGCGGTCCCGTTACCCCACGTACTCGATTGGCCAGGGGGCCATACTCGTAGGTTTCAGCGGTCGAGATCGGATATGCGCCTACGTCAACCAGCAGCCGTTCTGCAGGAGCGTGTCCACGCCATAGCACCGCCCGCCGGGTCATCCCGTCTGCCGTCGTCCCGGACATTGACAGATTCCACAGAGACCTTGGGATCCCGGACGAGCAGCACCCCAGGGATAAATCCCTGGGGTGCAAGTGAGTCCTGCCACCTTAGTTCAGGAGGACAGGACCGAATCAGTCTCCACCCACACTCAGATGTGGTCGATGACGGTAATGGAGCCGTTGGACTCCTCGACGACTTCCGTGACCGGGATCTCGCCTGCCGCCTGGTGACCGGTTTCCAGCTCGCTGATGACCTGGTTAGCATCGCCGTTGTCCAGACCAGGGTACCGCTCCTGCGACATCGTTTTTCCTCCGGCGTTTGGAGAATGTCACTCTGAGTGACGCTCTCGGATTTTAATTGAGGCAGTACAGCCGGTTTGACGCCGACTGATAGGAGACTGTCCATGCCTGGCGCTGAATGTCCACACTGCGAGAACCCTTGCCGATCATCCGCGCTTGCAATCGACTGAGTCTTCCCTGCCCCGACCTGCGTCCCAGACCGTCTCGGTTTCAGGGAGCGGGTGAACGTCGCCTGATTCGGCACCGCGTGAGAGCCACGGACAAACCCAGGACTGCACGCCGGCGCGTACTCATCCGGAAGGCGATCACGGGGAGACCTCTGGAGAGTCCGAAGCACGCTGTCGATTGATCGAGCGGCCTCTGGGGAAGCTGCCGGATTCTGGGTCGTGATGCCGGTCTTCCTGCCCAGCCGGCGCCAGTTCCGCCGAGTCCCGATCCTCGTTGTGGATGTCGACGGGGTGACGCATACCGCGGACCGCCTGCACCTGCCCTGGTCAAATGTGGCCGAGGTCCGGATCGTTTCCATGCAGGGCCCCAAGGCGGAACCGGTCCCGGTCCTGATGTTCATCGCCGTCGACGACGAACGGGTCTTCCGGGAGGCCGGCTGGTGAGGCCGGGCGGTCGCCCGAAGCAACGTCCGCCGATTCGCTGGTCCATCGTGGATCTCGTGCGCGGCGCTGGACTCCGGCTCGGGGATGGAGTTGGGCCGCACCAGGCGCACGGTGGTCAGTGGCTGGGGTGGAAGCCGGGTCATCCCCTCTGCCGACGGGATGACCCGGCGGGCGGTGCTGTGGCGTGGAAACGGCGTCGACACAGCCCGAGGCAGCCCCGCGTATAGGCACGTACCCTGACCGACATATGAGCGAGAAGATTGTGGTAAGCCTTGATCCAGAGGTCGCCACCGATTTGCGGGACCTCCTGTACATGTACGGGGAGCACTACGCCGCCGGAGCGCCCATCCAACGCCTGCCGCACGAGGCGGAGATGAGGCTCGGCACCTTCCTTCGTGACCTGGATATCGCTCTCGGAGGTAGCGGGCGAATGGCCTAGATCTGGCCCGCGTATGGCCCACGAACGGTGGCATACGGCTGCATACGGCGATCATCTACGGGACGGACGATCTAGTTCAGCTCGACCAGCCGAGCCTCGCGGATCGGAGCTGCGGCCACCGGGTCGTCGTGCTCAACGGCTCACTGGCCCACGCGACCGTCGATGCACTCCCGCAACAGATCCGCGTGGCCGCAGTGTCGGGCGTACTCCTCGATCCGGTGCACCAGCAACTCCCGGACGGCGATGGCGTCCTTCCCCAGACGCACGCTCAGATCCGGATGCTCGGCCAGCACGGCGTCGGTGGCCGCCTGCTCCCGGGCTGGAGGACATGGGGCACGTCTCCGCCTCCGACGGCGACGTCTGGCTCTTCTGACGAGCCTGATCCTCGACCTGACGGCCTGGTGAAGGTCTAACTATCCTGGCGGGGGCCGGCTACTGATGCCGCCGCTCCCGCCAGGATAGTTAGATGGCTGCGTAGCCTGATCCGCCGCGCCTGGACCACCCACCGATGGGACAACCGCCCCACTCGCCGCCGGTGAAGATCACCTATCCGCGCGGGTTCTTATGCCGACCCGTACCGCTCCGCCGCTCCAGACCCCGCGAGCCGAAGCACAGTCACCCGACTGGACTAAACGGTATGTAGCTCACTAATTACACTCCGTGTATAGAGTGAGTACTGCGCGGGTAGAGGTTGGTTGAACGTCAGGGCCCCTGACCAGGAAGGACGTCATGCGTCGACTAACCGCAGCCCTCGGAACCACCATGTTCCTCGGGCTTCTCACGGTGTCCGCCCAGGCGAGCACGGTCACCGCGTCGCCGGACCTGCGCGCCATCACATCGGCCTCGATCACGACCCCCGAGGCGTACAAGGCGCAGCTCGGGCCGTCGGGCATCGCCTACCTGCCGGTCGGCCTCAACCTCCAGCCGACTCCGTCCGGCACCTGGGCGAACTCCAGCCTGCAAGTCACACTTCCCACGGCCGGCATCTACTCACTGGACCTGGACGTCCGCGGACGGCTCAGCGGCAATCCCCCGGTCAACGCGTATATCGTCGCCCGGCTCCTCAACGTCACCTCGAACGCCGTCCTGCCGAACAGCGAGCGGCTCATCACCCAGATAATCGACGGCAACGGGGGCACGGCGCCGTACGGCGTCAACACGACCGCCCCGATCAGTGAGCGCATCAGGGTCGGCGGGCCGACGACGATCAGGTTGCAGGCGACCCGCATCAACGCCGTCGGCTCTACGTTCGCCGCCGATATCCTCTCGGACCCCGCCGGACGTACGTCGTTCCGCTTCGAGCGGACCTTCCCCTGATCCATCAGAGACTGCCGAGGAGGGGGTTCCGTCTTGTACGGAGCCCCCTCCGCCTCCTCGCTGGACGCTGAAGTCTCGGACTCCCCCCCCGGATTGCTCCACGAAGGCGACGCGGCCCTGGCAGCGGGAGCCGACCCGCGGCGATCGGTCAAGGGCGACGGCAAGGTGAGTCGCCCTGACGGCGGACGCCTCCGCGGCCCCGCCTCAGCGGCTCCCGCCTCCGTGGCCCCGCGGACGCCTCCGTGGCCCCCTCCAGATGCCTCAGCGGCAGAGGCGGATGGCACGCGGGTAAGACATGCGGGCCTTCACCACGAAGCCGGGGAGGGCGTCCGGCCGGAGCACGGCGCGGCTGCGGGTGACCAAGGCGCAGGTGACGCCGTAGCGGTCGGCGATCGCGAGCCGGTCGCGGGGGTCGGTTCCCCCGGCGAAGAAGGCGGCGGTGTCGCGCTGCCGGACGGCCTCGTCGACGAAGGGGTACGGCCACGCGGGAGCGACCGTGTATGCGCCCCGGGCGTTGACCAGGCGGGCGAGGGTGCGGTCGTCGGTGATGACGACCTCGCCGGGGTGGATGCCCTTGAGCACGCGGCCGTACGAGGGCGTCGCCGGCGATGCTCCCCAGGCGCCGAGCGTGGACGGGGAGACGTCGCCCCAGTAGGCGCGGATCAGGCCGCCCGACTCTCCGTACAGGCCGACGCAGCAGGCGATGAGGGCGACCGCCGCGTACACGAGCCTCGGCACGCTCCGGGCCCGCTCGGCGAGGTACGACGCCAGCGCCAGGTGGAGGGGCAGCATGGCGACCGGGATCACGCGTGCAAGCCCGTACGAGCCGGTGGCCGCGCCGAGGGCGACGACCGCGACGGCGAGGAGGAACAGGATCTGCAGCTCCCGGCCGAGGGGGCGGCGGCCTCCGGTGACGAGGGCGGGCAGGCCCACCAGCGCCAGGCCGTACGCGGCGAAGCCGCCGTCCTTGACGATGTCCGTGATCAGGACCTTGTGCACGGCGTCGAAGCTGCCCGCCGCACCGAAGAGGGTGGAGACGTCCGACCACGGCCACACCATGACGAGGAGGAACGCCACCGCGGCGCCGATGGCGAGACGGAGGGGCCGGGCGCCGAGGGACGTCCGCGGGTCGGCCAGGACGAACGCGGCCAGGCCGATCACCATGTTCACGGCGGTGAACGGGTGGATCAGGACGACCAGGGTGCCGAGCAGTGCGACGGTGGCCAGCGCGCGCAGGCCGTCGGGGCGTGCCCGGTGGCGCAGGAAGGCGTCCCAGACCAGGAGCATGAGCGCCGTGGCGATCAGGCTGGGGTAGCTCATGGTCCAGGAGAGGGAGTACAGCCCGAGGAAGCCGCTCCAGGCGACGGGGTCGATCCCCCAGAGGAGGAGGGTGAAGACCAGGGCGAGCGCGGCCACGAGCGGGCCGCCCCCGAGGTTGCGGCAGAAGCGCCGCACGGCGAAGAGCAGCAGTGCGACGTTCGCGAGCCCGGCGGCTTCGAGCACGGTACGGGCGGGCGCCCCCGTCATCGCCTTGATCAGGCCGAGCAGGACGGCGTACGGAGAGTAGTACGGGCTGCCGGAGGCCGCGCCGACCATCGGATCGATCGGATCCCACAGGTCGCGCGCCAGGGTGTTCACCGTCGCCAGGTGCAGCAGGAAGTCACTGACCCAGGCGTGCTGGAGGGCGACCAGGATCGCCCAGAGCCCGACGGGTACCGCGACGATGAGGTACGGGTCGCGCCACCACCGCTCACGGGCGGGGGTTCGATCGTCGGCGGAGAAAGGCGGCTCGAGGGCCGGTTCCTCGCTCACCTGGTCGGATCCGGGGATGGGGGGACCGTGGTGCATGGGCGCTTTCTCGTGCGGGGGGAGGAAGTCCCCTCACGCGGCCCGCGTCAGGCGGGCGGCTGGGGACCGTGGGGGTCACGGATCAGCGGCGGGACGCGTTGCACGCGGTCAGGGCTGCACTGCGACCTCCAGTCCCGGGGCCGTTCCGGCCCGTTCGCACTCGGCCTCGCCGGTGTCCCGTTCCGGCGGCCACCGGCGACGAGGTCCCGCTCGGCGTCAGGCCGGGCGGACCGTCCGACGGACTGAGACGGAGACTCATCAATGCTACGGCACAGATGCGCATGTATTTGACGAATCGGGAATGGCAGAAATAGACGTTCGAGGCTTCTCTTGGCCACATATCCGGCCTGCGGGGAGTCGGCCGTCCTCGGGTCTCTCGGCGACGGCCGCCGCCGAGAGACCCGAGGCGCCCGGGGATGCCGAACGACCCCTCAGCGGCGGCGGCCGGTGAGGCGGCTCAGGCGGTACTCCACGCCCCATTCGGTGACTCGCCGGAAGGCCTCGACGATGATGTCGCGGCTCATCTTGGAGCTGCCGCGCGTGCGCTCGACGAAGGTGATCGGCACCTCCGCGACCCGCAGGCCGTGACGGACGGTCCGCAGCGTCAGGTCGACCTGGAAGCAGTAGCCCTGGGAGATGACGTCCTCGATGCCGATCTCCCGCAGCGTCGTGGCACGGTAGGCGCGGAACCCTCCGGTCGAGTCGTGCACGGGGATGCCCAGCAGCAGCCGCGCGTAGGTGTTCGCGCCGCGCGACAGCACCTCGCGGTTCCTCGGCCAGTTCTCGACCTTTCCGCCGCGCACCCAGCGGGATCCGATGGCCAGGTCGCTGTCCTCGAGGGCGCTCAGCAGCCTCGGCAGCTCCTCCGGCTGGTGGGAGCCGTCGGCGTCCATCTCCACCAGGACGTCGTAGTCGCGCTCCAAACCCCAGCCGAACCCGGCGATGTAGGCCGCGCCGAGCCCCTGCTTGCCCTGGCGGTGCAGGACATGGACCTGCTCGTCCCGGGCGGCGATCTCATCGGCGATCTCGCCGGTGCCGTCCGGGCTGGCGTCGTCGGCGATCAGGATGTCGGACGCCGGCACGGCCGCGCGGACCCGGTCGACGATGATCTCCAGGTTCTCCCGCTCGTCGTACGTCGGTATGACCACCAGAACCCGTTGGAGGTCGCCCACGCCGTCCACCCTTCGCATCCGCTGACGTCTGTTCTCAAGCCGGCGTCCGCCATGGACCCGACGACGCGGGTATTCCAGGAGTACGGGCCGAGATGATCGGAAGCGTACGCGACATGTGCGACATAAGTGTCGTCGCGGTCGGCCCAGGAACTCGGGTCGCGGGCCCGCCCCGGCGGGCCGCGGAATCCGTCGCGATACGGGCCCGGGCGGCTGTTCGGAATCAATGACGTGGTCGGGCCGCGGCGCGTACGGTCCTTAGGGAAGCGAGCCAACGATCGAGGAGCGTCCTTGGACAAGGTTCAGCGACTGCGCGACGTTTCCGACAGCGACGTCGCCGCGTGGCACGAGGTCGTCGCCGCGTCGGTCGCCCATGATCTTCCCGGTGAGCCTGCGCCGACGCTCGACCACGTGCGCGGCCAGCTGACCACGCCCGGCCTGCGCAGCCGCCACCTCATGTGGGTCGCCACGGCGGAGGGCGCGGTCACTGGAGTGGCGCGGCTCCGGCTGTTCGAGGGGCCGGGCCGAAGTCACCTCGGGGAGTTCACGCTGCAGGTCCATCCCGAGCACCGCCGCCGGGGCGTCGGGACGGACCTGCTCCGGACGGTCGCGCGGGCGGCGCGAGACGAGAAGCGCCGCAGCCTCGTCGTGGAGGCGTCCTCCCAGACGTCCGGTACGGCCTTCCTGGAGGCGAGCGGCTTCACCTGTGCGCTGTCCCTCAGCCTGCTGCTGCTGAGCGTCCCCGAGGCGCGGGGCGTCGAGGAGATCGTGGGGACCGAGCACTCGGGGTACCACCTCACCCGCTGGCTCGGCGTGGTGCCGGACGACGTGGCGGAGGCGTTCGCCGCGGCCAAGAGCGCGATGGGCGACATGCCGACGGGGAAGCTGGACTACGGCACCACCACCTGGGACGCCGACCGTGTACGCGACATGGCCGAGGTCGTCGAGAAGCGCGGTGACACGCTGCTGACGGTGGCCACGCTGCACGGGGACACGATCGCGGGATTCACCGAGCTCGTGATCCCGGTCGGTGACGGCACACGGGCGATCCAGTACGACACCGCCGTGGTGCCCGCCCATCGCGGTCAGGGGCTCGGGCTCTGGGTCAAGGCCGCGATGTTGGAATGGCTGCGCGCCGAGTGGCCCGCCGTGCTCGAGATCGAGACCGACAACGCCGAGGACAACGCGCACATGCTCGCGGTCAACGAGCGGCTGGGGTTCCGGCCGCTGCGTCAGACCAGGCAGTACCAGTGCGACCCGCGAATGATCCACTGAGCGCGGTGGCGGCCTCCCGGCCTCGACAGGTCTAAAGTGACGGAGAGTCGAGGAGGCACAGTTGCTGTACTGGTTCATGTACCGGGTGGTCCGCCCGCTGCTCCGGATCGTGTTCCGGCCGGTGGTGGCGGGGCTGGAGAACGTCCCCGAGGACGGCGCGGTCATCCTCGCCAGCAACCACCTGTCGTTCGTGGACAGCGTTGTCATCCCGCTCGTGGTGCCGCGCCGGGTCACCTTCATCGCCAAGGCGGAGTACTTCGAGGGCAAGGGTGCGGCGCGGATCCTCGGCGCGTTCCTGAGCGCGATGGGCCACATCCCGGTGCCGCGTACGGAGCAGCGCGCCGCGGTCGCCGCGCTCGACATCGCGCTGGGCGTCCTGGGCAACGGCAACGCCTTCGCGATCTACCCGGAGGGCACGCGCTCGGAGGACGGCCGCCTCTACCGCGGTCACACGGGCGTGGGCTGGCTGGCGCTGAACGCCGGCGCCAGCGTCGTACCGGTGGCGGTCAAGGGCACCGAGAAGATCATGCCGGTCGGCTCGAAGATCCCGCTGCCCCGCCTGCACCGGCCGGGCGTGAAGTTCGGCAAGCCGATCGACTACACGGCCTTCGCGGACATGCCCCCGGCGAAGGGCCGCCGCACGATGGTGGACGAGATCATGAAAGAGATCCAGAAGCTGTCGCGTCAGGAGTACGCCGGCGTCTACAACGAGCGCTCCAAGCAGCAGGCCTGACCTCCCGCCCCCTCACAGGGGAAGCTCGAACCACACGACCTTGCCGGTCGGGGTCCGCTGGGTGCCCCAGCGTTCGGCGAACGCGCTGACGAGCTGCAGACCCCGGCCGTTCTCGTCGGTGGCCTCGGCGCGGCACAGGTGCGGCAGGTCGTAGCCGTCGTCGGCGACCTCGCACAGCAGGGAGTTGGCGCGGATGAGGCGCAGCCCGACGTCGCCCGCGCCGTGCACGACGGCGTTGGTGACCAGCTCGCTGACCAGGAGCTCGGTGGTGGGCGCCAGCGCGTCCAGGCCCCACGTCTCCAGGGCCTGGCGGGCGAGCCGGCGGGTCTCGCGCACCACGGCCGGCTCCGCCCTGACGGTCCAGGAGAAGACGTCCTCCTTGGCGATCCCCTCGAAGAGCACGGCCAGGAGTGCGATGTCGTCGTCGTGGCGGCCCGCCGTGCTGAAGCCCTCGATGAGGGTCTCGCAGACGTTCTCCAGCGGCCGTGGCGGGCCGGTGAGGAACTCCCGCATCGCGGTGAGACCGACGTCGAGGGGACGGCCGCGGCGTTCGACGAGGCCGTCGGTGCACAGCACGAACTGGCTGCCGTCCTCGACGTCGAAGCCGACCGTCTCGAAGGCGACGCCGCCCACGCCGATCGGCGCGCCGGGCGGGACCTCCAGCAGCCATGACTCGCCGGACGGGGAGACCAAGACCGGGGGCAGGTGCCCGGCGTTGGCGATCTCGCAGCGGCGGGCCACCGGGTCGTACACGGCGTAGATGCAGGTTGCGAGGCACTCGTCGCCGAGCCGCCGGGCGAGGTCGTCGAGCTGGCGGAGCAGCTGGTCGGGCGGGAGGTCCTGGGGCGCGAGCGTCCGCACGGCCGTGCGGAGCTGCCCCATGATCGCGGCGGAGGTCAGGCCGTGGCCCATGACGTCGCCGACGACGAGCGCGAGCCTGCTGCCGGGCAGCGGGATGGCGTCGAACCAGTCGCCGCCGACGCGGACGGCCTCGTCCGCCGGGACATAGCGGTAGCAGATCTGCGCGCCGGCGACGACGGGCGGGGCGTCGGGCAGCATGCTGCGCTGAAGCTGCGCCGCGACGCGCGCCTCGCGGCGGTAGAGGCGCCCGTTGTCGACGCACACCGCGGCACGGCGCCCCAGCTCCTCGATCACGGGCACCTCGTGCTCGCCGAACGGCGGCCGCTCGCGCCGGCGCATCAGGACGATGGTTCCTAAGACCTTGCCGCGCGCGATGAGGGGCGTGATCAGCAGCGCCCGGCCGCGCAGCAGCGCCCGCAGGTCGCGGCCGCCGACGCGGGAGGAGATGCGGCGGCTGACGCGCTCGCTGACCCGGGGGATGTTGATGCTCTGCCCGGTCGTCAGGTCACCGGCGAGCGGCATGCCCGACGGCAGCCGGATCACCTCCCCGAGCGGCACGAGGTGGTCCCAGTGGCCGTCCTCCTCGTCGTACCGCATGGCCACGCGCACGACGCTGGGCGATGCGTCCGCCTCCGCGGGAGGAACCTCATGGTCGGAGACGATCGACTCGAGCAGCTGGACACCGGCGAAGTCGGCGAACGAGGGTACGAGCGCGTCGCACAGGACGCTCGCGGTCTGCACGGGATCGAGGGTGTCGGCGAGGCGGGCGCCCATGTGGTTCAGGAAGTCCAGGCGTTCCTGGGCCGCCGCCTGCTCCAGCGCGTCGACGACCGGCGGATCGTACGGGGGCGCGACGGTCGTCCGGACGCGCTTGAGCCGCGGCGAGGTGTCCCGGTGGCCGGCGAACGGCAGGCGCACGGTGACGCTCACGTTGACGGCCGGATAGCCACGGGCCAGGACCTGGTCGGCGATCTGATCGTCGTCGGCGCCGTGCGGCAGCAGCTCAGTGAGCCGGCGCCGGAGCATGGCGGAGTCGGCGGCGGAGGACGGCACGAGGGTCGGCTCGACGCGCAGGATGCGGACGCCGCCGGTGGCGCTCAACTGGGTGCTCGGCGGAGGGACGACGAGGACGTCGCCGAGCGCGAGGCCGGGGCCCTGCTCCCGGATGCGCTGGGCGTCGGCGGCCACCGCCAGCCCCCGGACGTCGTCCGGGCCGGTGAGCGGATAGACCCACCAGGCGATCTCCCGCAGCCGGCCGTCGTCGACGCGCGGGACCAGGCACACGCCCGTCCAGACGTGGCGCAGGTGATGTCCACCGAACTCGAACGCCGACCGGTGCTCCTGCGGCAGTCGCAGGAGCGTGCGCAGCGGACGGCCGGCGGCCGCGTCGTACGGGGCGCCGAACAGGTCCTCGGCGGTGGAGTTCCAGTGGGCGACCCGGCCCAGCTCGTCGAGCAGGATCACGCCCAGCGGGGTGATCCCGAGCAGATGCCGGTCCAGTAGCCGGGGCGGTGCTCCGGCGGCTGCGAGCCGTGTGGCGGGGCGTTGCCGAGTGACCACCGAGGATCCCCCTCCCAAGCGAGCATCACTGACGCACGGCCCCCCGACCCGCGGTGTGACCCACGTTACAACCGGGTGGCGACTCGCACTGCGTTTCGATGCGATTGCAGTACCTCGTGGGATCGCGTGTGCAGTCCGGCCGTCCGGCTACGGGAGATCGCGCACGCATCGGCGGTCCCGCACCGCTCCTGGAACTCCTTCACCGGCAACTCCGGCGGCTGGCGGCCCGTGTCGTTCGACCTGTCGGCGTACGCCGGCAAGAAGGTCACGTTGTGGACGGTGTCCTCCCGCCACAGGGCCAGGGTGACCGCCGGCCCGGTCAGCTCGATCACGCTCGTGAATTCGTCGGCACCGGCGAGGACACGGAGTGTGACGAAGCTCATTTCACAGCGCGTCGAGTTTGCATTAGAATAACGAGTCCGGTAGGTGCCCCATGTGAGAGGCGCCGAGCCTCCAGCCGGTCGGGCCGACGCAGTCGTCGGCGACGCATCGGCGATCCGACTGTTACGCCCCTGGCGGGCACACCATAGCCGAAAGCTGCACGGAGATCCTCCGTGTCCGGCGCCTCGACCCGGCCCCGCGCAGCGGGGGGCTCCCCCCGACTGCGGACGGACGTCCGTCCAGGTCAACACCCCTACGGAGCAGCAAAATGACGACTGTGGCGAGCGATGCACGCCGCCGGGACGTCGAGCGATATCAGCGCGACGTCACGCCGCTCATCGACCCGCTGTACGCCAGCGCGGTGCGGATGACGCGCAACCCGGCCGACGCCGAGGACCTCGTTCAGGAGACCCTCGCGAAGGCCTACGTCAACTTCCACCAGTTCAAAGAGGGCACGAACCTCAAGGCCTGGATGCACCGCATCCTGACCAACAACTTCATCAACACCTACCGCAAGAAGCAGCGTGAGCCGCAGCGCGCCGTGACCGAGGAGATCGAGGACTGGCAGCTGGCCCGCGCCGAGTCCCACAGCTCCACCGGCCTGCGCTCGGCCGAGCACGAGGCGCTCGACCGCCTGCCCGACTCCGACGTGATCCAGGCACTGCGCGAACTGCCCCTGGAGTTCCGCACCGCGGTGTACCTCGCCGATGTCGAGGGCTACCCCTACAAGGAGATCGCCGAGATGATGGGCAGCCCCATCGGCACGGTGATGTCCCGGCTGCACCGCGGCCGCCGTCAGCTGCGCGAGCAGCTCAAGGAGTACGCTCCGCGCGTCGCCGTGGTCCGCGCCGCGTAGGCCCCCCGGGCCGGCGCCGGCGGATCAGGGGAACTGCGCCTGAAGATGCCGGGTGAGCTGCTCGTACCGCTGCCAGCCCTCCTGCTGCCGGCCGTCACCGAGCACGTACCAGACGGCCGGCGACTGAGCGTCGCCGATCCGCTGTGTCGGGATCCCCGGCGGCCCCGGGACCGCACCGCCCGCGGCCATGCCGATCGGCCCGGGAATGCCCGCCCGGCCTGGGTCCGGGGCGCTCACGGCCATGCCGATCGGTGCGGGTGGTCCCAGCCAGCGGGGAACGCTGGTCAGGTCGCCGCGGCCGTTGGCCAGCTGGGTGAACAGCGAGATCAGATGGCGTCCCGCGGCGACGCCGCCGAGCAGCGTCGGCAGCGTGACGATCGGCACCTCGCGCGGATCGGCGTATCCGACGACGATCGTCACCGCCTCCTCGACCGCCTCGCCCGCCTTCGACACGAGCAGTGTGCCGACGGCGGGCCGTCCCCCCGCTCCCACGATCGTCAGCCAGGTCGCGCCGGCGCCCCGCGACCAGAACAGCTCGCTCAGCTGCTCCCGCCGCCATACGTCGGTGGCGGGTTCGGCGATCCCCCAGCCACCCGGCGGCTCACCGGTCAGCGCCGCGCACACCTGCTCGGCGGCCGCGCCGATCGCGGTGTCCGACGTGTGGCGCACCCGGAAGGTCACGGTCAGCTGCGCGCCGACCGGCTCCGTCGGGGGCGTCGTGTAGGCGGGCGCGTACGTCTGCGCCCGCGGGTCGGGGACGAACGCCGTGCCGTCCCACACCAGCGGCACGCCGGACAGCCCGTCGTAGTAACCGCCGTCCGCGCGGACCACCCAGTGGCTGTTCGGGCCCGTGAGGACCAGCCGCAGCGGCACCGTGATCCGTGAGTCCGGCCCCGTGATGATCTGCAGCCCGCGCCGCGTCTCGCTGCAGAACCGCAACCCCTCGGCCAGCCACTTCGTGAACGCCACGACCGGCCGGTCCTGAAGGATCACCATCGCGTTCGGGGTCAGCGCGTCCGCCGCCGGCCCGCTCATCCGCACTCCCCGCTCGGCCTCCGGGACGCTCCCGGACGCCGCCCTCCCCCGTCGTCTCGCCGGCCGGTCCGGGTGACGTCACGCACCACCGGCGCACTCATGGTGGTCCCTCGCCGCCCGGCGGCCCCGGCCACACCGCGCCGCCCTGCCAGTGCACGATGTCGTCCGCGAACCGGCGGGCGATCCGCGCCGCGTCCGGTACGCCCGCCGCCGCGCGCACGTCGACCCACCAGATCGGCACCCGCACGCGGTCGGCCATCTCCGCGCCCAGCAGCCGCTCCACCTCACCGTGAACCTGAACGAGCTGCGGCGTCTCGATGGAGACGGCCAGCCGTCCGCCGGCGTCATAGAGATGGACGGCCCCCTCGCCGGCGTCGTACGGCTCAAGCGACTCACCGAAGGCGATCATGCCTTCGACGACGGTCGAGATCTCGGGCTGATGCCGCACCAACGCGACGATGTCGCTGGTCAAGAGCCTCACCTCCTACCGGGGCCGTTGTGCCTGTCGAGGGTCGTCCTCACGCGGCGACCGCCCGCGCGAACGCCTCGACCGCGATGCGGATGACCGCCGCCCGGGTCTCATGGCCGATCCGCGCGGACTCTACCGCCGTTCCCGCGGCCAGGTGCCGGTCGTAGGGGATGTGCACGACCGGCAGCCCGCCCGAGCTCAGCATCTGCCCGGCGCGTGCCAGGTCGGCGTCGACGTGCGGCGTGTGGGTCACGAACGCGATCACCGTGCGGGGCAGGAGGTCCTCGTAACCGTTCCGTGCCTGCCACTCCAGGGCCCCATGGGCGCTGAGCGCTCCGTCGACCGTGCCGGGCGTCACCATGACCTGGGCATGAGCGTCCGCCAGGATGCCGCGCTGGAGCTCCGGCAGCAGCCCGGCCCCGCAGTCGATGACCGTCGCGGCGAAGTAGCGGCTCATCACGCCGGCGGCCACGCGGAAGGTGGCCAGGTCGAGCTCGCCGGTGATCCGCCCACCGGCGGTGCCGGACAGCACCCACAGCCCGTCGGTGGTCTGGGCCAGGTAGCGGGACGCCTCCTCGAAGGATCGCGGGTGCGCCGACGTCATGTCGTGCAGCGAGCGCTGCGGGCCGACGCCCATGCGCAGCGGGAGCGAGCCGAGCCCGGAGTCGGCGTCGACGGCCAGGACGCGGTCCTGCCGGTACTGCGCGATCACCGTCGCGGTCAGCCCCGCCACCGTCGTCTTGCCCGCACCGCCCCGGATGCTGGTGATCGCGATCTGACGGCACGACGGGACCGGCCTGCTCAGCACGGCCTCCACGTCGGCGGCCTTGCGCACGTCGTTGGCGGCGGCGGCCCCCACGGCCCGGCGCACCCCACGGGACATCCGGCGCACCAGAGGGTCGCCGTACGCGGACCGGCGCACGAGGTCGCGCGCGGCCATCGGGCCTCCCGCCACCGGCGGTCCGACTTGCGAGGGGCCGGGCGCGGACGGCGGACCGGACGCGGCCGAGCCGTGCACCGGCTGCTGCGGCGGAGCGCCGGGGTCCTGCTGCCACGCCTCGGAGCCGGACGGCCATGCCTCGCGCCCCGGCTGCCCGGAGACGTCCTGTGGCTCAGCCGCCTGAGTTCCCCAGGACGGCTGGGCGGCCTGGTCCCACTGCACCTGCGGCGGTGGCTCCCAGGAGGACGGGGGCGGCCCCGACTCCTCCTGCGAGGCCGCGTTCTGCTCCCACTGGGGTGACGCGTTCTGCTCCCACTGGGGCGGTGGCTCCTGCTCCGCATGCGGCGGTCCGCCCTGATCCCACGACGGCTGCCCACCCTGCCCCTGCGGGGGTGCCTGGTCCCATCCCGGCGGCGCGACCGGGTCCGCCTGCGGCGGCGCGGCCTGCTCTCCCAGCGGCGGCGGAGCCTGCTCCCACTGGGATGGCGGGGCCTCGCCCCAGGACGACGGCGGGCTCTGCTCTCCCTGAGGAGGCGGGCTCTGCTCCCACCGGGGCGCCGGCTCCTGCTCCGGCTGCGACGCCACACTTCGGTCCCCGAGCTGCGGCGGGCTCTGCTCCCACTGGACCGGCGGCTTCTGCTCCGCCGGCGACGGCCCGCTCTGCTCCCACGAGGGCTGCCCGCCCCGCTCCCGCGTCTGGTCCCACGATGATGCGAGCGGTTCGGAGGGTGCCGGCCGGTCGGTGGGCTCGGCGCTGGCCTGTTCCGCCGGCGGATACGACGGCTGCTCGCCCCACGTGGGCTGCTCCTGTGGGGCGTGATCAGCCGTCGCCGACGGCACCGCCTCCGGCGCGTCCCGCGGAGGCGGTGCCTCGTGGGGGGCTCGGTCCTGCCCGGCCGGCTCGCCGGTGAGGCCGACGAACGGGATGGCCCGCTCGTCCTGGACCGGGCCGCCGATGACCGGCTGGTCGGCGATGACCGACTGGTCGCCGATGACCGACTGGTCGGCGATGGGGTCGTGGTCGCCGAACGGGTCCGCGGCGGTGCGCTCGGCCGACGCGACCGGGGATCCGCCGATCACGGAGATCTCCTCGTGCGGGCGCCCTTCCGCCTGCCCCTCGGGCAGCGGTATCGCCGGGATGCCGCCGGTCGGCGACTGGCTCCCGGCCGCCCGTGGCACGGGTGAGGGCAGGGGGCGACCACTGGGGTCGGATGCCATGAGCCCGGACAACGGGATACCGAGCTCGGCGAGCACGGTGACCTGCCAGTCCTGCTCGGACACCGGTCTCCTCTCGGCGCACACCGGGCGTATGGGGGCGGAACTGATCCTATCCACGTGGACCTATGGCGGGTCCCAGGAGCGGCCATCCACCGCCATCACCGTACGAAATCAGTGCGCTACAGTGAGCGATTGAGCTCCGCTGATCAGGTGGACTTTCCGGGGGGAACACAAATGCGACCTGTCCTGGCGTTTTCCATCGCCGCCGCCATCCCGGCGATGCTGTCGGTGTCCGCGGCCGAAGCCCAGACCAGACCGGCGCCTCCGCCGGCCGGCGCCCACGCCAGGGGGGCCGCTTCGCCGCGGACCGCGGCCCACGTCCGACCGGCGCCGCCACCCGGCGCGGTCGTCCGCGACACGTCGGCCCCGTCCATCACACCGGGCGGCGAGTCGACAGCGGCCGACCCGAAGGTCCTGACCCTCACGCCCGCGGCCACGGCGCCGCAGGAAGGCGCCGTGGCCCCGTCGGCACCGTCGGCGAGCCCCGCCGGCGGCCAGGCGGCGCAGGCCCCGACCCGCCTCACGCTCACCAGCGTCGTCGGCTCGGCCGCTCCACGTACCGTGACGTTGCAGTGCGACCCGGTGGGCGGCACCCACCCGAAGGCCGCCCAGGCCTGCGCGGACCTCGCCAAGGCGCGCGACAACTTCACGGTCGCCCCCGACGAGAAGAACCCGCAGGCGTGTTTCATGATCTACTCGCCGGTCACCGCCAGCGCGGAAGGGCAGTGGCGCGGTGAGGCGGTCAAGTTCACGACGCGGTTTCCGAACACCTGCGTGCTGCACTCCCGGACGGCTTCGATCTTCGACTTCTGACGATCGATCGTCGGCGGACGCCCCCGAGCCCGCGCCGGCACCGAACGTCCAGAGCGGGTCCCACAACCGGAATAAGACCCGCCTCTGGGGGTAGTCGGCGCTTGACGGGCGAAGGGAGTGTTCGCAATGGCGCAGAAAGTACGCGACGTGATGACGCCCGAGCCGGTCGCGCTCCCTCTCGACGCACCGCTCACCGAGGCGGCCCGGTTGATGCGCGACCAAGGAGTCGACGGCCTGCTCGTCACGCAGGCGGGCCGTCTGTGCGGAGTGGTCACCGACCGCGACATCGTGGTCCGCGCCGTGGCGGAGGGGCGTGATCTGCACGGCACGCGGCTCGACCAGATCTGCAGCGCCGGCGTGGTGACGATCGGACCGGACGCCGAGACGGACGCCGCCGTGCGTCTCATGCGCGAACGAGGCGTACGGCGGTTGCCGGTCGTCGAGGACGGCCGGGCGGTGGGCATCATCTCGATCCGGGACGTCGCCGCGGATGACGGCCCGGCCGTCTCCGCCGCCCACGGCGGCGAACCTTCCGGCGACTGAGGGCGGCTACCGTGGACGGCGTGGGTTACGGACCGCAGATCAGCAGTGAGCTGGCCATCGAGATCGCCCGCCTGGGTCTGATCCACGAGGCCTCGGAGACCGCGGCGCTCCGGCGCGTGACCGAGCTCACGGTCCGCACGGTCCGCGGGTGCGCGGGCGCGGCCGGGATCCGATGGACCGCCGGGGACGACCCCGAACCCCGCGACCTGGCCGCCACCCATCCGGACCTGGCGTACCTGAGCGACGTGCAGTGCACCCGGCGGGACGGCCCGATCTTCGATGTGGCGCGGAGCGAGACCCCGGTGTTCTGCTCCGACACCCTCGTCGAGACCCGGTGGCCCGGTTTCACTCCCATCGCGCTGCAGCGTGGTGTGCGGTGCTTCGCCACGACCGTCCACCGGACCGGGCCGATCCTCATGACCCTCACGATGTACGGCGTGGTGCCCGGCGCGCTCGACCGGCGGGAGCTCGGCCTCGGAGCCCTTCTCGCCGCGCAGGGCGGCGCCGCGGTGTCGAACACCCTGCACTACGAGGACGCCCACCGCACGGCGGTGCAGTTGCGGCAGGCCGTGGAGGCGCGCGCCGTCGTGGACCAGGCGAAGGGCGTGCTCATGCACGCGATGGGCTGCGACGCCGAGACCGCGTTCAACGAGCTCAAGCGCATCTCGCAGACGCGCCACGTCAAGCTGACGGCGCTGGCACGGCGGATCGTCGAGGGCAGCGGACCCGGCGGCGACGACTCCGGACGGTCTGGTCTCGCCGGAGCAGCGGGCGGCCGTTAGAGTACGAACAGGCGTCCGATCTGGTCGCGGACCGCGACCACCCCACGCTGGGAGGAGTCATGTCCGACCAGCAGGAGACCCAGTCTCTCCTCTACGAGACCGCCAAGCTCAAGACTCGCCTGAGCGAGCTGCGCAGCGCCGCCGCCCTGTCCGACGCCGACTCCGGCCCCCTTCTGGACGCGGCCCTCGTCGAGCTCGAGATGGCCGTGTCCGCGCTCGGCGCCACCGGCGAGGACCGCGCCTCCACGGAGGCCAGATCGGAGGCCGCGGAGAGCGAGCGCCGGATGCTGCGGACGGTCTTCCAGGACGCGCCCGTCCCGTTGTTCCTGCTCGAGCGCGACGGCACGGTCCGCCGGGTGAACCGCCAGGCCGGGGCGCTGCTGGGCTCGTCCGCGGGCTACCTCACCGGCAAGCCGTTCCCGGTGTTCTGCGACATGGCGACGCGGGCGGCGGTCGGCTCGTACATCGCCGGGGTCTTCCACTCGGGGCAGCGACGCCGTACGCATGTGCGTCTCCTGTCCAAGCACGGCCCGGTGAACGCCGACGTGACGCTCGCCCGCATCTGGGTGAGCGGGGAGCCCGACCCGCTCGTGGTCGCCGCGACCGCCCCGTCCACGCGCGAGCCCGCGGCGCAGGAGTCCGCGCCCGAGGTGGCGGCCACCGAGGACGCGGTGGCGACGGTCGTGCACCGGATGGACGTCCTCGCCACCGCCACCGGGATGCTGCTGGACGACGAATCGCTGACCGAGTCGGTCGCCGTACGCCGGTCGGCGCGGCTGCTCGCCGCCGAGCTCGCCGACTGGGTCATCGTCGACCTGGAGCAGAACGGCGCGCTGCGGCGGCAGGTGGTGATGGGGCCGGAGGACGAGCACCGGACGGAGATCGCCCGGATGCTGGAGAACGTCCATCCGGGTCCCGGGTCGCTGCCCGTATCGGTGTACGACACCGGTCACTCCGTTCTCCAGGCGCACATCGACGACCTGAGGACGCTCGGCACCACCCAGGGCGATCTGCCGGTGTGCGGGCTGATCGAGGCCTCCTCGCTGATCTGCGTGCCGCTGGACGACGGCGAGCACACCCTCGGCACGCTGACGCTCACCGTCTCGGGCGAGCAGGGACCGTTCGATCTGATGGACCTCGGGCTGGTCGAGCGCCTCGCCCGGAACCTCGGCCTGGTGATCCGCACCGGGCGGCGCTACCGGCGCCGCATGGAGGTCACCGAGCGGCTGCGCGCCGGTCTGCTGCCCCGCGAGCTCCCGGCCGTCCCCGGCGCGGAGATCTCCGCACGGTACGTCGTGGCGACGCGCGACAGCGGGTTCGGCGGCGACTTCTACGACGTGTTCCCGACCGTCGCCGGCTGGGGCGTGGCCCTGGGCGACGTCTGCGGCAAGGGCGACGACGCCACGGCCGTGAACGCCGGCACGCGGCACGGCATCCGGATCCTCGGCCGGTGGAACGCCAAGCCCGACGAGGTCCTGTCGATGGTCAACGAGACATTGCTCGACCAGGAGCGTTTCGTCACGGCCGTGATGGCGTGCGTCGAACCTCGCGACGAGGGCCTGGCCGTCATGGTCGGCAGCGCCGGGCACCCGCCGGCGGTGCTGATCCGGCGCGACGGCCTGATCCGCACGCTGAGCGGCGGCGGCATCCCGCTCGGCCTGTTCGCGGACGATTTCGAGGTCGGCGTCGAGTCGCTCGAACTCGATCCCGGCGACACGCTGTTCCTCTACTCCGACGGCGTCGTCGAGAGCTCCGACGCGCTGCGCAACCGCTTCGGCCACGAGCGCCTGGTCGAGATCCTCGCCGCGCACGCCGACGGCCCGATCGCCGACATGCCGCTGGCCGTCGAGCACGCGCTCACCGAGTTCTGCGGCGGCGAGCTGCGCGACGACGTGTCCATGCTGGCCATTCGCGTCACCGCGGACACCGGCGAGCCCCGCCGGATCTCGGTTTCCGGGTCGGCTGTTTAGTCGCCGCCCCATGAGGTAATAATTAGGTCCAGGAACTCGTGCCTAAGACGCAGGCACACCACCGGAGGGCGGCATACCCGCCCTCGATCTCCGGAGGGTGTGCATGCGTATTTTCATTTCAGGCCCGATCTACGGCCTGACGTCCGCGTTCTCCTCACTTTCCCCCACGCTGCCAGGCTTCTGCCCTGGCCGTGAGTGCCGCACGCGCGCTCATCTCATCCCCGGTCGTCCCCACGGCTCCCGTCCCGTCATTTCGGGAGCGGGACGGGCCGAGATCGCCGCGGACACCGACGCGCCCGGTCGCCCGATCCTCCTGGAGGTAGCTCGATGATGAACATCGCCATGGTCTCGGTCCAGGACAGTCCCCTCGGAACCACCAACGGACTTGACGGGGGCCTCGGAGTGCACGTCGCCGAGCTCGCCCGTGAACTCGGGCGACGCGGCCACCGCGTCACCGTCTACACCCGGCAGGACGGGCGTGACCCGCAGGGGCGGATCCGGTTCGCTCCCGGAGTCACCGTCGAGCAACTGGCCGTCGGGCCCGTCCGTCCCCTCGCCGAGGACGAGCTGCTGCCGTACCTCGCCGACTTCGGCGCGGAGCTCGCGCGGCGCTGGCACGGTCGCCGTCCGGACGTCGTCCACGCCCACCACTGGGTGAGCGGCCTGGCCGCGATCGCGGGCGCGAACGGCCTCGACATCCCGGTCGCGCAGTCCTTCCACACCCTGGGGACGACCCTGGCCCGGGCCGGGCAGCCCTGCTCGCCCACCCGGGTCCGGCTGGAGAAGGCCATCGGCCGCAGCGTGCGCTCGGTCGTCGCCACGACCGAGAGCGAGCGGACCGAGCTCGTACGCCTGGGCCTGCGGCGGCGCCAGGTCACGCTGGTGCCCTCGGGGGTCGACGTGGAGAAGTTCAGCCCGAGCGGACCGGCGCTGCCGCGCGGTGAGGCACCCCGCCTGGTCACGCTCATGCAGCTCGGCCGGCACCAGGGCGTGGTCTCCATCATCCAGGCGCTGGCCCGGATCCCGGATGCCGAGCTCGTCGTGGCCGGCGGTCCGGCGCGCGACGAACTGGAGACGGACGAGACCGTCCACCAGCTGCGGATCAAGGCCAAGGAGGCCGGGGTCGCCGACCGGGTCACGTTCATCGGCAGCGTCTCGGCCAACGACGCGCCGAAGCTGCTGCGCTCCGCCGACCTGACCGTCAGCGTTCCCGCACACGAGAACGTGGGCCGGATGCCGCTGGAGTCGATGGCCTGCGGGACCCCCGTCGTCGCCTCCCCTGTCGGCGGCCACCTCGACTCGGTCGTCGAGAACGTCACGGGCATCCACGTCCCGGCCGACCGTCCCATGGAGATCGCCCGCCGCGTCCGTGCCCTGCTCGCCGACCAGACGCACCGCACGGCCCTCAGCATCGGCGCGGTCGACCGGGTTCGGTCACGGTTCTCGTGGGACCGGGTCGCGAACGAGACCGTCAAGGTCTACGAGTCCCTGCAGCCCGTGCCCGTGCCCGTGCCCGAGCCCGAGCCCGTCCTGGCGGGCGTCACGGCCGGTGCCGCGGAGGAGGACGAAGAGTTCTGAGGAGACAGGTGAGTTCAGAACGCGACGAGACACCCCGGGAGCGAGCCGACCGCGAACTCGTGGAGATGCTCCAGGGCCTGCGCGTCATCGTGGCCGGGGTGCAGTTCCTGTTCGCGTTCCTGCTCACGTTGCCGTTCTCCAACGGGTTCAAGCGGGTCGGCCACCTCGGACAGTGGATCTTCTACCTGTCGCTGATCACGGCGGCGTGCGCGTCGATCTGCCTGATGGCCCCCGCCGCCCAGCATCGGATGCTGTTCCACTCCGGTCGCAAGGACCTGCTGGTCAGCCGGTCGAACCGGTACGGGATCGCCGGGACGCTGGCGCTGACCGTGTCGATGTCCTGCGCCGTGGCCGTCGCGGCCAAGGGGTTCTTCTCCTCCTGGCTGGCCGCGGGCACGGCGGCAGGGGTCATCGCGGTCTGCGGGTGGGCGTGGTTCCTGCAGCCGATCCTGACCCGGCGCCGGATCGCCGGGGCACGGAAAGAGGAAGAGGCCCGGCCGGGCGGGCCGCCCGCCCGGCGGACGGTCATCGACTGAAAGACGACGAGACCGCCCCGTGCGCGGCGCGGGGGGCGGTCTCGTATGCGATCGAAGGGGCCGTCAGTACGAGCGGCCGAAGATGACCCGCTTGCCGTACGCGGACGGCTGCCCACAGCGGAAGCAGGCTCCCGTCTCCTCCGGCGCCGCGAGCGGGATCACGCGCGGCGTGGCGGCCGTGTCGGCCTTGATCTCGTCCTCGCACTCCGTACGGCCGCAGTGCAGGACGGTCGCCCAGCCGTCGGTGACCTGGGTGCGGAAGGAGTCCCAGTCGTCGATCTCGGCGGTGTGCTCGTCGCGGAAGCTCTCCGCGCGGGCGTAGAGGAACGCCTGGAAGTCCTCGAGGATGCCGGGCAGCACCTCGGGTACGCGGTCGAGCGGGATCTGCTCCTTGCCCTGGTCGCCGAGGCGGCGGGCCAGCGTGGCGACTCCGCCATCGAGGTCGCGGGGGCCCAGCTCCAGCCGGATCGGGACGCCGCGCATCTCCCAGTCGTTGTACTTGAACCCGGGCCGCAGCTGGGTGCGCTCGTCGACGTGCACGCGGACGCCGGCCTTCTTCAGCCGGTCCGCGAGCTCACGCGCCGCCGCGACCGTGCGCTCGGCGGTCTCGTCGCGGCCGATCGGCACGATCACGACCTGGTACGTCGCGATGCGCGGCGGCAGCACGAGGCCCTTGTCGTCGCCGTGCGTCATGATCACGCCGCCGAGCATGCGGGTGCTCATGCCCCAGGACGTGGTGTGGGCGTGCACCAGCTCGCCCTGGGCGTCCTGGTACTGGATCTCGAAGACCTTGGCGAAGTTGGTGCCGAGGTAGTGCGAGGTGCCGGCCTGCAGGGCCCGGCCGTCGCGCATCATGCCCTCGATCGAGTAGGTGCGCACCGCCCCGGCGAACCGCTCGCTCGGCGTCTTCTCACCCTCGATGACCGGCATCGCGGTCAGCTCACGGGCGACGGCCGCGTAGGCGTCCAGCGCCCACATGGTCTCGCGCATCGCGTCGTCCTCGTCCGCGTGCGCGGTGTGGCCCTCCTGCCAGAGGAACTCGGTGGTGCGCAGGAACATGCGCGGCCGCAGCTCCCAGCGCACGACGTTGGCCCACTGGTTCAACAGCAGCGGCAGATCGCGGTGCGAGCCGATCCACTTGGCCATGTACTCGCCGATGACGGTCTCGGAGGTGGGCCGCACGACCAGCGGCTCCTCCAGCTCCTTACCGCCGGCGACCGTCACGACGGCCAGCTCGGGCGAGAACCCCTCGACGTGCTCGGCCTCGCGCTTGAAGTACGACTCCGGGATGAACATCGGGAAGCAGGCGTTGCCGTGCCCGGCCTCCTTGATGCGACCGTCGAGGTCGGCCTGCAGCAGCTCCCACATGCGGTAGCCGTACGGCCGGATGACCATCGTGCCGCGCACCGGGCCGCGATCGACCAGCTCGGCCTGGATAACGACCTCGTTGTACCAGGCGGAGAAGTCTTCAGACTGAGGAGTGACACCTTCCCGACTCACGCAGCCGAGGGTACCGGCCTCCGGGCGGTCGCGTGGACAACCCCGGAGGACAACCCGGGATGTACGGACCCGCCGACGGCCCCCTTACGCCGATCACACGCGCGTTGGGTCTACCGTACAGGCGTGTCAGACGAGTCCCCGCCGGAGGCGGAGAAGAAGAAGCCCGCGAAGAAGCGATCGTTCTTGCGGGAGCTGCCGATCCTGATCGGCATCGCGCTCGTGCTCTCGCTGCTGATCAAGACGTTCCTGGTGCAGGCGTTCTTCATCCCGTCGGAGTCGATGGAACGAACCCTGCACGGCTGCGCGGGCTGCACGGGCGACCGGATCCTCGTCTACAAGGCCGGCTACCGGTTCCACGACCCGAAGACGGGCGACATCGTGGTCTTCCGCGCCCCGGCGTCATGGGAGCCGGAGACGCGGATCGCCAAGCCGGGAAACCCGCTGCAGCGCGCGCTGGGCTGGGTCGGCGGGCTGTTCGGCATGCCGCAGGCGAACGAGAAGGACCTCGTCAAGCGCGTCATCGCGGTGGGCGGTCAGACGGTCCAGTGCTGCGACGCGAAGGGACGGGTCCTCGTCGACGGCAAGCCGCTCGACGAGCCGTACGTCTTCGAGGACGACCACAAGAGCTTCGGCCCGGTCAAGGTCCCCGCGGGCCGTCTCTGGGTGATGGGAGACCACCGGTCGGACTCGGCCGACTCGCGTTTCCACATGCAGGACGGCTACCAGGGGACCATCCCGGTGAACAGCGTCATCGGCCGCGCGTTCGTGATCGTCTGGCCGCCGTCCCGCTGGAACACCCTCGGCAAGGGCTGACCACGCCCCGTTGGCCCGCCGGGAGGGATGCCGCAGACTGAGCGATCATGGGTCACGTCGAAGTCGCGCATCTCGGCCACGTCCTTCCCGACGGGCCCGCTCGCTGAGAGCCGCCGCGTGGGTCAGTCCGCGCCGGGGAGGGCCAGGTCGAACTCGACCGCGACCTCGTCGGCGAGTTTGAGGGCGCCGAGCAGGGCGGAGTACGGCTTGATGCCCCAGCGCGTCTGCACGACGGTCGTTCCGCCGCGGACGCGGTCGTCCTCCACGCCTCCGCGGACGGAGATCGCATTCGTCCGCCCCATGATCGTCAAGTCACCGGTGATCGTGAACGCCTCGGGAGTGCCCTCGACCCCGGTCGACCGGAAGGTGATCACCGGGTGCTCGCGGGCCCGGAGGATCTTCTCGCGCGCGTTCTTCTCGATCTCGGCGCGATCGGAGTCGGTCAGCGGCTTGATCCCGCCGGTGCCCTCGCGCACCTTGAGCGAGTCGACCTCCGCCGACACGGTCACCGACAAGCTCGCGGGGTCCGCCGGGTCGACGACGGCCTCACCGGACCAGCGGGTGACCTCGATCGTCAGGTCGTGGCCCACCTTGCGGCCGACGCCGCTGCGGGACGTCCGGACCAGGAGACGTCCCGAATCCGGCCCCAGCGCGTAGGTGCCCGCGGTCAGCGCCATGTCACCAGGGTACGCCGCGCCGCCGGGGCACCGACGATCACATCGTCACGGAGGAGGCGCCCGGCCGGGCGCCTCCGGTTCGCGTTGCTCGGGTTCATCGGGCCACGTCTCAGTGCCGCGCCGTCAGGCCGATCTCGCGGACGACCTCCCCGATCGTCCGGAACTCCTTGCCCTCGGGCAGCCCCGAGATCGCCTCGACCACCGAGTCGGGCGCCCCCTTGCTCCGCAGGTGGGCGAGCAGATGACGCCGATCGGCCGGGAACTCACCGGGCGGCAGGTGTCGGCTGAGCTCCGCCCGGCGGGCGACGTCGGCGGGCGACATGCCGCGCGCCGGCCGCGACGGCTGTGCCGCGGCGTCCGCACCCGCGCCGCCGTGCTCCGCTCGTCCCGTCCCGCTCCCCCTGATCAGGTTCGTGGTCTCCTTCCGGAGGTGCTCGTCCTGGGCCGTACCCTGCTTGTCGCTCTCGCGCTGCATGGAAGACCTCACCTTTCGCGTAGCCCCCTCTCAGACGCTCCCCCGGGCACGCAGGCGTTCCGGTCCGACCCCCCGGCTGGGGAACGCCCGAGATCCTCGACTTGAAACCGGGCGGTCGCACTGCGTGACCGCCCCTCCAGCCGCCCTACCCGACCAGCGGCTCGGTGAACCCTGGCGAAGCCTCCGACGGGCACCCCCGAGCCGGCCGTCACCGCCACCGCGTCGTAAGCGCGCTGGTCCAGCTCTCTCGCTCGATTCAACGCGGACATGAACCGGTGTATCCCCGTTGCGCACCGGATCACGCCAAAGATCACATTCTTGCCACCGCATCTCCCGGATGGTCGTTCCCGGACCCCGGACTGCAATAGGCTGCTCCGCATGAGTCACCCGGAACGGCTCGGAGCCTCGGGTGGCGGGCAGGTCAGCGCGATTGCGGAGCCCCCTCACATGAATGGGAACCCCCCGCTGGCCGAGTTCGCCACGCGTCACGGGCTCAAGCAGAGCGCCGCTCGTCCCCCCATCGGTGCGTACATCCGCCAGCTCTGGCAGCGACGCCACTTCATCTGGGCGTTCGCCTCGGCCAAGAACATCTCGATGTACACCGAGTCGCGGTTGGGACAGGTATGGCAGGTCCTGACCCCGCTACTCAACGCGGGGGTCTACTACCTGATCTTCGGCCTGCTGCTGAACACCAGCCGCAACCTGCCGCACAACACCTTCATTCCCTTCCTGGTGACGGGTGTCTTCGTCTTCACTTTCACGCAGCGGTCGGTGAACTCCGGCGCCAAGTCGGTCGGGGACAATCTGTCGCTGATCCGCGCGCTGCACTTCCCGCGGGCCAGCCTTCCCCTGGCGTACACCATCATCGAGCTGCAGCAGCTGCTGGTCTCGATGGGCGTGCTGTTCGTCATCGTGCTGGCGTTCGGTGAGCCGCTGACCTGGCGCTGGCTGCTCCTGGTCCCGGTCCTGCTCATGCAGCTGGTCTTCAACGTGGGGATCAGCCTCGCCCTGGCCCGGATCGGTGCCTTCAACCGCGACATCTCGCAGCTGCTGCCGTTCATCCTGCGGACCTGGCTCTACTTCTCCGGCATCATCTACAGCCTCTCAGCACTGAAGAAGTCGCCCCGGCTGCACGAGCACCCGTGGATCGGTCATGTGCTCGAGGCGAACCCGGGCTACATCTTCCCCGAGCTGATGCGCTACTGCCTGCTGGACACCTATCGCGGGTACGTCCGGACGAAGCTGCACGAGCCGACGACGCACCTCTGGGCATACGGCGCGGGCTGGGCCGTCGTGATGTTCGTCGTGGGCTTCTGGTTCTTCTACCGCGCCGAGGAGAGGTACGGCCGTGGCTGATGCCGTCAAGGACAAGGTCAAGGTGTCCGGAGCGCCCGACGGGTCGGCTCCGCCCGTGGTTCTCGACCCGAATCGCGAGCCCATCGTGGTGGTGGACGACCTGCACATCATCTACCGCGTGTTCGGCGCGGGCGGCAAGGGCAACGCCGCCAGCGCGTTCATGCGGGTCCTGCGCCGGGAGAACCGCCCGACGATGAAGGAGGTCCACGCGATCCGCGGGATGTCCTTCGTCGCCTACAAGGGCGACGCGATCGGTGTCATCGGCACGAACGGCTCGGGCAAGTCGACGCTGCTGAAGGCGATCGCCGGGCTGCTGCCGCCGCAGAGCGGCGGCGTCTACACCGAGGGCCAGCCGTCGCTGCTCGGCGTCAACGCGGCCCTGATGAACGACCTCACCGGTGAGCGCAACATCGTGCTGGGCTGCCTCGCGATGGGCATGGCCCCGGACGAGGTCAAGACGAAGTACGACGAGATCGTGAAGTTCGCCGGTCTCCGTGAGGGCTTCATCCAGCTGCCGATGCGGGCCTACTCTTCGGGCATGGGCTCGCGGCTGCGGTTCGCGATCGCCGCGTCCAAGTCGCACGACGTGCTGCTGATCGACGAGGCGCTGGCCACCGGTGACGCGAAGTTCCGCCGCAAGAGCGCCGCCAAGATCAACGAGCTGCGCGACGAGGCCGGCGCGGTCTTCCTCGTCGCCCACCAGCTGGACTCGATCCGGGAGATGTGCAACCGGGTGCTGTGGGTCGACGAAGGCCGGCTGATCATGGACGACGACCCCGACACGGTCGTCGACGCGTACACCGAGGCCAACGGCAAGTGATGGTGGCCTGCTTCAGAGGTCGGGCGTTCCGGGGAACCGGCTTCTGAAGCAGGCTCTCGCCGGATCATCCGGGGTCCGGCACGCTGTCCTGTAGCTGGAAGTGGGACCGGGCGGCTTGCCAGAGCCGTACGAAGTTGCTCTGGTAGGCGCCGTAGATGTCCGCCCCCTCGATGGTGATCATCGTTTCGTCGTTGTGCCGCAGGGCCGGCTCGGTGTAGTTCGGGCTCCCCGTGATCACGACCTTCCGCCGGCGCCCGGCGTACGTGCCATTGATCAGCACGTACTTGGAGTGCGCGAAGGCGTCGATCTGGTCGCCGGTGTCCGGGTCGACGTACAGGTAGTGACTGCTCAGCAACTGCGGACCGCCTTCCTGCTCGAGGATCTCGCGGGCCCGCTCGCCGAGGTTCGTGTAGATGACCCGGACGTCACAGCCGTCGTGGGAGAGCGACCAGAGCCGCTCGGCGACGGCCGTACGGCTGAGGTTGAACGTCGTGACGTGCACCGATGTCCCGGGCGTGCAGTCGACCCGCCCGAGCAGCCGGTACAGGGTGTCGGTCTTCGGCGAGGATCCGGCGCGGGGGAAGGTGTACGCCGTGACGCGCCCGCTGCGGGTGACGCGGTAGTGGTCCCGCTCGTGGTGCCGGGCGGCCAGGGCGGCGAAGTAGCGGCCGTACGCCCGGTAGAGCCGCGCGTCGCTGATCGTGACGGCGTTGTTCCAGGCGTTGACGCGGTTGCGCGTGGTCAGGTTGGCTGACGACTGCACGACGACGTTCCCGGCCCGGCCGGTGCGGGAGAACAGGAAGAACTTGTTGTGCATGATCGTGTCGCCGATGCAGCCCTTGTGGCAGGCCACCACCCACGATGATCCCTTGCGGCTGGTGCCCAGCGCGCGCTCCACGCTGCGGTAGGCATCGTTGTCGCGGGTGCTCGCGTCGACGACGAGCTGGACGTGCGCGCCGCGCTTCTTCGCGTCGATCAGGGTCTGGGCGAACGCCCGCGACGTGAACATGAAGACCGCGACCCGGATCAGCGCGCCCCGGGGGGCTCCGGAGGCCAGCTGGTTGACGTGGTGGGCGATGGCGTTCTGCTCCGCTGCCGAGCCGGAGGGGATGTTGAACACCGCGGAGGGCCGCAGCGCGGCCATGGCGGTGATCGCCGCGTCCTTCCCGCCGGTCGCCTTCCGCGCGGATGCCCGCGCCGTGGTCCCCCGCGCCGTGGTGTCCGCGGACCCGGATGGTGCCGACCGGGCCGGCGGGGAGGCGCTTCCGATGGCGACCGCACTGACCGCGGCGATGGCGAGTCCACGCATGTCCTGAGTTCTCCCCGTTCCTGGGTTGGCCGGACCAGCCGACGTCCGGCACACACCCAGATCTCGACCGATTTACGATCACGCACTGTATCGCCTTGGTCACTCTCGTCACACGGATTGCCGAAGAAAGGCCACGGATGGCGGCCTGTGCGTCAACTGCCGCTGGAAGCGCGGCCAAGATCGATCTACTTTCGAGGGAGGAACCTCTGCACGAGGAAGGTCCCATGCCGGATCGGCGTCCTCTGTCCCGACACGACTTCCTCCATCCCCTCCGTTCCGTCACTCCGTCCGTGCCCGCCCGTCGGTGAAGGTCGTCGAGGTACGGGGCCTGGTGAAGGTGTACGAAGGCCCCGGCAAGAAGCATGTGCGCGCGCTCGACGGCGTGGACCTGGCGACCGCGCGGAGCGAGTGCCTCGTCCTGCTCGGACCGCCCGGCTCCGGCAAGACCACGCTGCTGCGCACCATCGCCGGCCTGGAATCCCCGACTCATGGCGAGGTGCACCTCGGCGGTCATCTCGTGAACGGCCTGCCGCCGAGGATCCGCCGGGTCGGCCTGGTGGTCCCCTCGTACGCCCTGTATCCGCACAAGACCGTGCGCGGCAACATCGAGTTCCCTCTCAAGGCCGAGCACACGCCACGGGCGATGCGCGAACGCAAGGCCCGCTGGGCCGCCGACCTGCTCGGCATCCCTCACCTGCTGGGCCGCCGCCCCGGCCGGTTGTCCGTGGACGAACGACGCCGGGTGGCCCTGGCGCGCGCACTGGCCCGGGAGCCGGCCGTTCTGCTGCTCGACGAGCCGCTGTCCGGTGTGGACGCGCGGCTGCGCGCCGCCGCCCGCGACGAGCTGCGGTCGCTGCAGCGGCGGCTCGGCACCGCGATGATCTGCGTGACCGACGACCAGGCCGAGGCGATGGGCCTCGGTGACCGCGTCGCGGTGCTGGACGCCGGGCGGCTCCGCCAGGTCGGCACGCCCCAGGACCTGTACGACGAGCCGGTCGACACGTTCGTCGCGACGCTCATCGGCACCCCGCCGATGAACCTCGTGCCGCGCGGCGACCGGCTCATCGGGTTCCGCCCCGAGCACCTGCTGCCCGCCGAGGAGATCCCACCGGAGGGACGCGTCACGATGCCGCTGCGCATCGACCGGATCGAGTACCTGTCGGGCGACCGGCACGTGTACGGATCGGTGGCGCGGATCGGCCAGGAGACCCGCGTGATCGCCCGGTTGCCCGCCACGATGACCACTCCCCTCGCCGGCGGCCAGACCCGCGAGTTCGCCGTGCCGGGCGACCGACTGCGCTTCTTCGACGCCGAGTACGGCAACCGCACGGCGCCCGTGCGGATCGGCGGGTGATCCGGGTGGCGGCCGACACCGCACCGGACGCCCGTCGCCGGGGCGGACCGGCGGACCGGGAGGGCCTCCTCACCTGGGTGTTCCTGCTGCCGTCGGTGGTGTACCTGACGGCGCTGGTCGTCCTGCCGCTCGCCCTCGCGGTGGCGCTGGCGCTGTCCGGGGTGACGGCGACCGCCCCCGCGTACCGTTTCACCGGCGCGGGTGAGTTCGCCTCGGCGCTGGGCGAAGGGGCGTTCTGGCGGGCGCTGGGCGACACGCTGCTGTTCACCGCCGTCTCGACGGTCCTGGTGGTGCTCTGCGGGCAGGTCCTCGCCCACGTCCTGCTGGCGCGGTTCCGTGGCCGGTGGCTCGTCCGACCGCTCGTGCTCCTGCCGTGGACGACGCCGGCCGCGCTGTCGGCGACCTCGTGGCGGTGGCTGCTGGACTCGGCCGACTCCCCGGCCGGATGGCTCACGCGTGCCCTGGGCGTTCCGGACGGCGCCTGGCACACGCGGCCGGCCGTGGCGATGGGCGCGGTCGTCGCCGTGCACGTCTGGCGGCTGACGCCGCTGGCCGCGGTGGTCATGGCGGCCGGGCTCACGGCGATCCCCCGCGACGTACGGGACGCCGCGCGCGTCGACGGAGCGGGCGCGGCGCGGCGGGCGCTGGAGGTCACGCTCCCCCTCGCGTTGCCGTCGATCGCGGTCGCCGCACTGGTGACCGCGGTCCTCACCTGCGCCGACGTGACGGTCGTGGCCGTGCTGACCCACGGTGGTCCCGGTGGGGCGACGCAGACGCTCGCCACGCTCGCCTACACGCGGGGCGCTGAGGGCGGCGCTCTCGGGCAGGGGGCGGCGATCGCCGTACTCCTGCTGCCGTTGCCGCTCGCCGGAGCAACCGGACTGTTCCGTGTCGTACGACGGCGGGCGGAGCGGTGAGCGTCACCGGCGGGCTGGCCGCGCGGACGGCGGCGCGGGAACTCGCCCGGCAGCGGCGGCGCCACACGGTGCGCCATGTGCTGGCACGGTCGGTGCTGTACGTGCTGGCGGCCGGAGCGTCGGTCCTGTGCGCGGCGCCGTTCCTGTGGGGTGTGGTCACCGCGTTCCGGTCGTACCCGGGTGACGCGGGCGTCGGGGCGCACGTGCGCCTGCTGCTGCGGTCGACGCCGTTTCCGGTGTTCGTGGCGAACACGCTGCTCGCCGGTGCGCTCGTCACGGCGGTCACGCTGCTGCTCGCGCTGCCGGCCGCGTACGCGCTGACCCGGCGGCGGTGGGGTGGTGCGGTCGGCCGGGCGCTCGCCGTCCTCGCCCTGGTGCCGTCCGCGCTGCTCATGCCGCCCCTGTCGTGGACCGCGGGCGCGCTCGGGCCCGGCGACTCCGTGTGGACGCTCGTGCTCGTCCAGCCGACGATCACCGTCCCGGTGGCGGTCCTGCTGCTCGGCGGATTCCTCCGGGCCGCCCCGGCGGACATCGAGGAACAGGCGCTCGTGGACGGGCACAGCCGCCTCGCGGCGTTCCTGCGGGTCGTCGTGCCGCAGCTGGCACCGGCGATCGCCGCAGTGGCGGTCCTCGCGTTCACGCTGGCGGCCGGGGACTTCGTCTACGCGCGGGCCCTCGCCCCGGCGCATCCGACGGTGGCCGCCGGGATCCCCACGCGGCTCGCGCACGGCGGCGCGCCGCTGTGGCGGTCGTTGCAGCTGGGGGTGGTCCTGGTCGCGGTCCCCCTGGCGGTTGCGGCCGATCTCGTACTGGGAAGGATCATCGCGGCCTCGGCGGGCACGGCTGATAGGACTAAGGCGTAATCGTCGAATCGATCGAGGAGGTTGCCATGGCAGGCCGACCACCGCTGCCGCACGAATTCCTGCCCAAGGTCCCGTCCTTCGCCGTGACCAGCGATGACGTCGCGCACGGCCAGCAGCTGTCCAACGCCCACGTCTTCAACGACTGGGGGTTCAGCGGCGAGAACCTCTCCCCGCACCTGCGCTGGGAGGGCTTTCCCCCGGAGACCAAGAGCTTCGCCGTCACCTGCTTTGACCCCGACGCCCCCACCGGCAGCGGCTTCTGGCACTGGGTGCTGTACGACCTCCCGGCGTCGGTGACCGAGCTGCCGACCGGGGCGGGCGGCGGCGACTTCAAGGGACTGCCCGAAGGCGCCCTGCACGCCCGCAACGACTACGGCCGCAAGGAGTTCGGCGGGGCGGCCCCGCCCCCGGGCACACCGCACCGGTACGCCTTCACCGTGCACGCGCTGGACGTCGAGAAGCTCGGCGTCCCCGATGACGCACCGCCCGCCGTCGTCGGCTTCACCATCACCGCCCACACGCTGGGCCGAGCCCAGATCGTCCCGGAGTACGGTCACTGACGGCGCGAGGCCGTGGCGAGCCGACGCAGGG
>NZ_JAMXMY010000028.1 GCF_024055795.1 Actinoallomurus purpureus
CCGGTGATGCCTGTGGAGCTGGTGTCAGACGGCAAGGGTCCTCCCTTCCGCAGTCGGCGCTGAAACAGGAAACCCGCGCCGTGAGGCGCCCGGCCTAAAGGCCGGATCGGCCACAAGGCCGATGGGACTCCCCCTTTCTTCAGAAGGGGGAGGAAGTCAACGTGAACCTCTCCCTCGATCTGGGACGGCGATCAGTGTCGAGAGCCGGATGCCCTCATATCGAGAGATGTCACGTGCGGCGCGTCGGTTCGGCCGGAGTCACCGGGTTCTGGCCATCCGGTCAGGGGCGACGGCCGCCGGCGGGGCCGGACTGCCGTCGCGGTCAGGCGGGGACGGCGGTGACGCGGTTCACGCAGCGCTTGAAACCCCATACCGAGATCAGCACCGCGGTCGCGCCCAGGAACGCCACCGCCGTGGTCCGCACCCATAGGTACGTGCCGATCGACTGGTTGAACAGCAGCCAGAGGCTGATGGCGGTGTTGAGCGTGAAGGTGAACGACCACAGCAGCGAGATTCGCAGGAAGAAGCGGCGGACGCGGTCGTGGGCGAGGAACGCCTCCGGCAGCGGCACCAGGTCGGTGGCGACCTTGGCGGCGAGGGGACGGCCGAGCGGCACCGAGGCCAGGAACGAGACCGCGACGAGCATGGTGCCGAGGGTCGGCTGCAGGAAGTAGACGACGGCACTGCCCGTCACGGCCGCTAGGGCGGCGCGGGCGGTCACGCCGAGCGCCGCGAGCAGGAGCGTGCCGGGCACCGGCCGGCGCCGCACGACGCGGACGAGGATCCCGCCGTAGACCCAGGCGACCGCGGTCACGAGCGCGCCGTTGAACCCGAGCAGGAGGAGGCCCGCGTAGAACACGGCGACGGGGGCGATCATGCCTTCGACGACTCTGGGCAGCGCGTGCAGGAGGAGAGAGGTCAGGCAGGGAATCTCGAACCGATGCGGTGATTCCATGTGCCGGGCGACTCCCGATCGATCGACTTCACCAGGACCCGGACCACGGTACGCGAAGATCACCACCGAGTCGGCCGCTTCCGACATATGCCCCGGCTTGTCCAGAGTCCCTTTATTCAGCGATATAGAGGGACAGCGTCTCCGCGACGCAGGCGGGCTTGTCCTGCCCTTCGACCTCGATCGTCATCGTCACGAACGCCAGCTTGCCGGCAGGGGTGTTCTTCACGTCGGTCAGTTCGGCGCCCGCGCGGATACGGGCGCCGACCTTCACCGGGCTCGGGAAGCGCACCTTGTTCAGGCCGAAGTTGACGCCCATCTTCAGGCCGTCGATCCGGAAGATCCGCATCATGAAGGAGGGCAGCAGCGCGAGGGTCAGATACCCGTGCGCGATGGTGCCGCCGAACGGCCCCTGTGCGGCGCGCTCGACGTCGACATGGATCCACTGGTGGTCGTCGGTCGCGTCGGCGAACAGGTTCACCTGGTCCTGCGTGACCTCCTGCCATTCGCTGTGGCCGAGGTGCTCCCCCTTGGCCGCGATGTACTCGTCCAGATCGGCGAAGATGCGCATGACCCGCCCCCACTAGAACGATATTCGGTTAGGGTAAGCTAGCCGCTCCCCGGCGCGTTGTCATCGGCGCCGGAACCACGGCCGGACGCGACGCCTCCGCCGGCCGCCAGAGAAGAGCACGGCCCGCGTCCGCGACCGGCGGCGCGATCGGGGACCTTCGCCCCTGACGACGCAGTGGATGCAAGGGGACCCTCAGGAGTAAAAGGCCCGGTTTCGAAGGAGGCGGAGATGAGAACGGAGGATCGCTGGTCCGTCGAGGTCTACCTCGATGAACACGATGGCGAGACGCACGCGGAGGCGAGGCTCGTCGCGGGGGACGCCGAGCGCGTGCGCGGCCGAGGCAGGGCGCGCTGCAACCCCGCCGACTGGGACGTCCCCCGGATCGGCGCGGAGCTCGCGACGTCTCGGGCGCTGTCCGACCTTGCGCACCGGCTGCTCGACCTCGCCGCGGCGGACATCGAGGGGGTGACCCACGAGCACGTCACGCTGATCCGCTGATCGGTGCGACCCACCGTACGACCGGGGAGGCAGGACGCCAAAACGGACATTTCGCCAACACGGGCACGGCGACACAGTGACAGACGGGCGAAAAGTACAGTAAACGGGCCATATGACCACTATGCTCCTAACCCGGATTATCGGTTGCCCGAAAACCGTCTCGGGTGCAGCAAGGAGCGTCGGCATGCCCCTCATGGAGCCGTACCGCATCAAGGTCGTCGAGCCCATCCCGGTGACCACTCGGGTCGAGCGCGAGAAGGCGCTGGACCGTGCGGGTCACAATCTGTTCAATCTCCGAGCGGACGACGTCACCATCGATCTGCTCACCGACTCCGGAACCGGTGCCCTGTCCGCCGCCCAGCAGGCGGCCGCCGCGCTCGGCGACGAGACGTACGCGGGCGCGCGGTCGTTCGAGCGGTTCCGTGAGGTCGTCGACGAGCTGACGTCCTTTCCGCACATCTTCCCCGTCCATCAGGGACGGGCCGCGGAACGGATCCTGTTCTCCACGCTGCTGAAGCCGGGCCAGATCACCCTCAGCAACACCCATTTCGACACCACCCGCGCCAACTCCGAACTGGCGGGGTGCGAGGCACGCGACCTGCCCTGCCTGGAGATGAAGGATCTCGACAGCGACGAGCCGTTCAAGGGGAACATCGATCTGGCGGCGCTGGAGGCGACGCTGACCGGCCCGGACGCCGACCGGGTCGGGTTGGTGATCATGACGATCACCAACAACGGAGGCGGTGGGCAACCGGTGTCCATGGCCAACATCGAGGCCGCCTCGCAGATCTGCCGCCGACACGCGGTGCCGTTCTTCCTGGACGCCGCGCGGTTCGCGGAGAACGCCTGGCTGGTGACCCAGCGCGAGCCCGGTTATGAGAACTCCTCTCCCCGCGAGGTGGCGAAGGCGGCGTTCCGGCTGGCCGACGGCTGCCTGGCGAGCCTGAAGAAGGACGGGATCGGCAACATCGGAGGCCTGCTCGCACTCCGCGACGACGAGGTGGCCGGACGCTGCGAACTCACGCTGACCGCCACCGAGGGCTTCCGGACGTACGGCGGTCTGGCGGGCCGGGACCTGGAGATGCTCGCACAGGGGCTGGTCGAGGTCACCGATCCGCACTATCTGCGCGCACGGACCGACGCGGCCGCTCACCTCGCCGAACTCGTCACCACGGCCGGCGTCAGCATCGTACGGCCGCCGGGGATCCACGGCATCTACCTGAACGCCGGTCGCCTGCTGCCGCACATTCCGCCGGAGCGGTTCCCGGGTCACGCGCTGGCGTGTGCGCTGTACCTCGAAGGCGGCATCCGCTCGGTGGAGCTGGGCTCCCTCTTCCTCGGCGATGTCGACGCCGACGGGCGGCTCCTGACGCCGGCGCCGTACGAGTTGCTCCGCCTCGCCCTGCCGCGCCGGGTGTACACGCAGAGCCACCTCGAGTACGTCGCCGAGGTGATCGCCGCCGTGGCCAAGCGCGCCGAGAGCGTGTCGGGGTATCGCCTGGTCACCACTCCCCCGATCCTGCGGCACTTCAACGCGACCCTGGCGCCCGTGGATCCTCCGTCGGCCCGACCCTGAGACCCGCACCCGAAAGATCTCTATTATCCGGGTAGGTTGACTCGGAGAAATGCGGGAGAGCGAATGCGCAGCACACGACTGACCGCCGTGGTGGCCGCCGCCACCGGTGTCCTCCTGGCGGCCACGGCCGCCCATGCGGACGCAGGCCCCGGCGCCCCGGGCATCGGTGACCCCTATTATCCCGACTACGGCAACGGCGGCTACGACGTCGCCCATTACGGCCTGGATCTGAGGTACCGGCCGTCCGATGACCGTCTCGACGGGACGGCCACGATCACCGCGCGGGCGACGCAGGACCTCACCCGCTTCGACCTGGACTTCCTGCTCGACGTCTCGTCCGTGACGGTGAACGGGCGGGCGGCGCGGTTCGCCACCTCCGGTGCCCACGAGCTGGTGATCACACCGGCGGCCACCCTCCACAAGGGCCGGCCGCTCACCGTCGTCGTCCGGTACTCCGGCGTCCCGTCGACGAAGAAGTACAACGACTACGTCGGCTGGGCCCGGACCCCGGACGGGGCCGTGGCCGCCCAGGAGCCGGAGAGCGCCTGGTGGTGGTTCCCGAGCAACGACCACCCGCTCGACAAGGCCACCTACGACGTCCAGATCACCGTGCCGAACGGCCTGCAGACGATCAGCAACGGCGAGCCGACCGGTGCCCGAAGCGCGAACGGCTGGACGCGGTACGGCTGGCGCGAGACCCGGCCGCAGGCGACGTACCTGGCGACGCTGGCGGTCGGGAAGTTCGACGTCCACCACTCCCGGACGAAGAACGGGCTGCCCGTCATCACCGCCTACAGCCCCGACCTGCCCGCCGACCGCGCGGCGGCGGCCAAGGCGAGCGTCGAGCGCACCGCCGAGGTCGTCGACTGGGAGAGCGGGATCTTCGGCCCCTACCCGTTCACCTCGGTCGGCGGTTACGTCCCCAACGTGACCTCCCACTTCGCCCTGGAGACCCAGACGCGGGTGTTCTACAGCCCGTACGGCTTCCGCAACGGACCCCGGCCGTACCTCGTCGTCCACGAGAACGCCCATCAGTGGTTCGGGGACAGCGTCTCCCTCGCCCGGTGGAGCGACATCTGGCTGAACGAGGGGTTCGCGACGTACGCCGAGTGGCTCTGGTCGGAGCAGCACGGCGAGGGCACGGCCGCCGAACTCGCCCAGAAGACCTACGACTCCTATCCGGCCGACGACCCGTTCTGGCAGGTGAAGCCGGGCGACCCGGGGCCGGGCGAGAACCAGTTCCACGACGCCGTCTACGACCGTGGCGCGCTCACCCTACAGGCGCTGCGGGCGAAGGTCGGCGACCGGGCGTTCTTCACGATCCTGCGCACCTGGGCGGCGCTGAAGAAGTACGGAAACGCGACGATCCCGGAGTTCATCGCGCACGCCGAGCGGGTCTCCGGTCACAAGCTCGGTGATCTGTTCCAGACCTGGCTGTTCACCCCCGGCCGCCCGGCCGGGCCGCCGCAGCGGACCGCCACGGCGGGCACGCCGAAGTCGTGGCCCCAGATCCGGCAGGCGCACGCCGCCCTGCACGCCCCGGCACCCCGCGGCTGACCACGCACGATCCCGTACCGGCCACGTGCCCGGCGCTCCGCCGGACACGTGGCCGGCCTGTTGCTCGGGTATGGCCCGTTCTGCCATCGTATGCGAGCACACGCACCAAGAGTGGCCATCCGGCTACTGGTGTCACACCAGCCCCAGGCTCGCCTCCGCGGTCTGGAAGACGGAAACCCCCTTAACGTGTGGAACCGGCGACAAGTCGCGCTCGTCTGAGCGCTCACGCACGGTCCACCCGTGCGTGTCGGCAGTCCCAGACGAGGAAACGGGGTACATCCGTGCGCAAGCGCCGGGCCGCATGTCTCAGAGTGCTGCTCGCACTGACCGTGTTGAGCGGATGCGGGAGTTCGGGGAACTCCGGCAAGCCGTCGGCATCACCGACCGCCGCCGCATCGTGGAAGTTCACGGCTCTCAACCTCGGGATCCCGGACAAGGCGCTGAAGGCGCCGGTCACCGGCCGGGTCCCGGAGGACAGGACGCTGCACGTCGGCGTCACGCTGAAGGTCAGCGACGCCGCGTGGAAGAAGTTCGGGCACGGTAAGAGTCCGGCCCAGAGCGCCGGTGACGTGGGCAAACAGCTCGGCGTCAGCGACGAGACGATCCAGAAGGTTCAGGCGTACCTGGGCAACGCCCACATCCAGGCCAAGACCAGCAAGACGCGTACGAGCGTGACCTTCGACGTCAAGGCCGGGCAGGCCGCGAAGCTGCTCCGGACGTCCTTCGTCACGCACCGGCTGAACGGCCGCACGTACTTCACGCCCGACCCGTCGCACCCGCCGCAGATCCCCGAGCAGCTCGCGCCGTACATCCTGGCCGTGACCGGCCTGGAGAGTTACAGCGCCGCCCCCAAGGCCCGCGGCGCGCTGGGCGCGTCGGTGCCCGGGCGCGCCCTCCCTACGCGGGCGGCCAGCTGCATCCAGCGGTTTCCGCAGAAGTTCGCCTCGAGCGACCGGGTCGCCGCCGCGTACGGCTACAACCAGATGTGGAACCAGGGCTGGCGCGGCGAGAACATGACGGTCAACCTCGTCGAGATGGACGGGTACGACCGGAACGACGTCGCCAACTACGTCGCGTGCACCGGCTCCCACATCCAGCTGGGCAACGTGAACCTCGGCGCGAGCGAGCCGGCGGTCGGCGCCGAGGCCACCCTCGACATCCAGATGCTGGCGGGCCTGGCCCCCAACCTGCGCATCGTGGACTACCAGGAGGACCCCGCCCTCCTGAACAGCGGCAACGGCGCCGACTCCTGGACCGCGCTCAACGACGCGTTGCAGCGGATCAGCGACGACAACTACAACGTGCCGCGGCCGGGCAGCGTCGTCAGCATCAGCATGGGCGGCCCGGAGGGCTACCTGTCGCAGCCCATCATGCAGGCGATCGACCAGAGCCTCCGCGTCCTCACCGTGGCCGAGAGGATGACGGTGTTCGTCTCGAGCGGCGACTGCGGGGCGTACAGCGACCGGACCTACGGCTCGCTCGACGTGTCCTTCCCCGCGACCTCGACGTACGCGGTCGCGGTGGGCGGCACCCGTCTGGACCTCGCGCCGAATGGGGCCCGCACGCAGGAGGTCGTCTGGTCCGACCGCTCGAACCTGTCCCGGTGCGAGAACCAGTGGGGCAGCGGTGGCGGAGTGAGCAAGGTCTTCTCGCACCAGCAGTTCCAGACGGCGCCCGGCACGAACAACCAGTACGCCGGCAGTGGCGGCCGGCAGGTGCCGGACATCTCCGCGGCCGCGATCAACCTGCCGATCTACTACCGAGGCCGGTGGGTGTCGTCCGGTGGTACGAGCGCGGCGGCGCCCATCTGGGCGGCCGGCATGGCGCTGGTGAACCAGGGACTGCTGACGCGGATCCACCTGTACTGCTTCGGCCCGGACACCTTCTACCACGTGGCGAGCGCGGCCGGGGCGAACAAGCCGTACACCGACGTGGTCGCGGGCAACAACCTGTACTACCCGGCGACGGCGGGCTTCGACCTGTCGACGGGTCTCGGCACGCCGAACCTGCCGGCGTTCTTCAACACGCTGGTCGTCAACCCGGGTGGCACCCCGGGCGGCAACTGACCGGATGCCTCGTCGGCCCGGCGCGCGACCGGGCGCCGGGCCGCGGTGGTCACAGGTCCGGGTCGGTGTCCTTGGCGCTCGCGACGGGCCGCAAGGGCTTGCGCAGCGGAACGATCATCATGCTGAAGTCGGCCGCCGCGATGACGCGGTCCTCCACGTCGGTGACCCTGCACTCCACGACGATGAGCTGGCGGCCCGCCTTGAGCACCCGGGCGCGCGCGTAGACGGCGTCGCCGTGCGGGCGGCCGAGGTACCGGACGTGCAGGTCGGCCGTTACGAGACTCTGCCGGCCCGGCTCGAAACCGCTCCCCCGGGCCGCCGCCGTGCCCGCCGCCACGTCGATGAGCGTGGCGATGGCGCCGCCGTGGAGGTTGCCGGTGCTGTTGAACGCCTGCGGCCGGATCGGCATGGACAGCACCGCGTGGTCCTCACCCATCTCGACCATCTCCAGGCCGAGCAGGTCGTGCAGCGGCGTGTCGTGCCGCAGGGCGGTCCGCATCGACTTCTGGTCCGACTCCGGCAGGTCGACGATGCGGACGGTGCCACCTGGCCCCGGCGACCGCCCCGGCTCCGGCGGCCCTGACGCCGTCGGATGCTCCGGCGGACCGGCCCGCCCCGTCTGCTGCGGTTGCTCCGGCGCCGCCGGCCGCTCCTGCGGCATCCCCGCTTGCTCGGCCATAGGACTCCTTCGACTCGCACCTGATCCGCCGTACCGAGTTTACGGACAGTGGCCCGCCTGCGCCGTGATCGCCACCCCGCCGCCGCTTTTACGGGCAATAGGGCGAATTACCCAGAAAGTACGGCCGAGCATTACGCCGGGTGAAGATCATTTAAGTCGGCTTCGTGATCTCTCCTGAAGAATCATCGGCGGCAGAGTTGGCCACTCTGGGCCATCGTTCAATCCTCCTAAATACATCTATGAGCACATAAGTCTGCTGGTACCTTGGCCAGCCGGTCCCGGAAATATCGGCCTTTCGCCTGCGAGAGGGCCACCGGACCGCTTCCATAGGCGTCTTATGACGTACCGCGAATACCACGAAAGAGGGGGACCCGGATGAGACACGCGCGCGATGGTGCGTCTGCGGTGATCGACGCCGCGAGTCAGGTGCTCACGATCCGCGGCCGGTCCGAGCCGCCCGAGGCCCGCAATCCCGACGTCGCCTGGGGCCCCCGGGCGGTCGACGGCGTCTGGGTGCCGACCCGGAACGGGCAGCGCCTCCAGATCGGGCTGCCCGGTCCCGCCGACGATCACGCCGTCACGGCCGTCCGGCCGAGCCTGCGGCTCTTCCCCGGCGTCGCCACCGACACCGATCTGATCGCGCAGACCACCACCACGGGCATCCGCCTCATCACTGTGGCGCACGGGCCCGGAGCGCCTGCGGAGTTCCGCTTCGCCGTCGGGCTCGGCGAGGGCCTGTCGCTCGACGCCACGCCCTCCGGCGGCTACGACGTCGTCCACGATCGGTACGGCGCGACCGTGGGCCGGTTCCACGCACCCTGGGCGTGCGACGCGCTCTACCGTCCGATCCCCGCGGCCTACGATCTGGACGATTCGGCCCTGGTGATGACCGTGGGGCACCGGGAGGCCGACGCCCTCTACCCGGTCATCGCCGATCCGTTCTACGCCCGTTGACCGGGCGCGGCTCCTCCTCCTGCACGAGGGGGTCGCCGAGGACGCCACAATGTGTAGTAGGAGCACCGGCATACGAAGTAAGTAGCGTTTGCGCGTACGCTGATTACTCCAGGACCATGACGGCCGAACGGAGTCGAAGTGCTTTTCAGCCATGACACCGAGCACGCACTCGAGATCGTCGTCGAGCTGGTCAACACCGGGCCTCCGGCCACCGAGACCGAGCACTTGCCCGACCTGGCGGCCCTTCAGGAGTTCGTCGACCACAACCGGCTGAGCGACGCCCGCGACCTCGACGCCGCCGACCTCATCGCCACTCACGGTCTCCGCGACCGGCTCCATGAGGTCTTCCGGACGGCGAACGACAAGGACGCGGCCGTACGCCTGATCAACGCGATCATCGCCGGGGCGCGCACCTCGCCGCACCTGACCGACCACGACGACTACGACTGGCACGTGCACTTCTTCGCACCGGGCGCACGGCTCGCCGAGCACCTCGCGGCCGAGGGCGGCATCGCCCTCGCGTACGTCATCGCCGCGGACGAGCTCGACCGCCTGCGCGTCTGCGAGGCCCCCGACTGCTCGCGCGTGCTCGTCGACCTGTCCCGCAACCGCTGCCGGCGATACTGCGACAGCCGCACGTGCGGGAACCGCATGCACGTCGCCGCCTACCGGGCGCGTCAGCGCGAGTCCGCGACGCGCTGACCCCGCGCGTCACCGCCCCGGCGTCGTCACGGGTGAATCGCGGGGGCGCCACGGACGACCGTCGCGGGACCGCTCCGCCCCGGGCCGACGACGTCGCGTCGTAGCGCGGCCACGGCGTCGAGCGCCCGCCGGGCGCCGTCGGCGTCGTGCACCCGGAAGACCCGGGCGCCCAGCCAGGCCGAGATCCCCAGCACCGCCATCGTCCCGACGCCGCGCTTGTCGACCGGCCGGCCGAGCGTCTCCCCGATGAAGTCCTTGTTCGACACCGCCACGAGGACGGGCCACCCGGTCGCGGTCAGTTCCCCCAGCCGGCGCGTGATCTCCAGGGACTGGCGCGTGTTCTTGCCGAAGTCGTGCGCGGGGTCGATGAGGATCGCGTCGGGGCGCACGCCCAGTGAGACGGCCCGCTCGGCCTCGGCGGTCACGTGGCGGATCACGTCCGCCACCACGTCGTCGTAGGCCACCCGGTGCGGACGGGTCCGGGGGCGCAGGCCGCCGGCGTGCGCGCAGACCAGCCCGATGTCGTACGCCGCCGCCACCTCGGCCAGCCGCGGGTCGGGCCCGCCCCACGTGTCGTTGAGCAGGTCGGCTCCGGCCCGCGCGACCGCCTCGCCCACCTCCGCCCGCCAGGTGTCGACGCTGATGATCACATGCGGATGGCGCTCGCGCACCGCCGCGACCAGGTCGACGACCCGCCGGAGCTCCTCGGCGACCCCGACCTCCTCGCCCGGACCCGCCTTGACCCCGCCGATGTCCACGATGTCGGCACCCGCCTCGACCGCCGCGCCGACGGCCGCGAGCGCGGCGTCGAAGGCGTAGGTCGCCCCACGGTCGAAGAAGGAGTCGGGGGTCCGGTTGACCACGGCCATCACCACGAAGCGGTCGAGCGCCCGTCCGCCGAGCCGGAGGCGCGGGTGGACCAGACCCGTCCCGGCGTCGGCCGGATCCCCCGTGGCTTCCGGGCCCGTCTGCGGCGGCTCCGCACCCCGGAGTCGCCCCCCTCCCGCATCACGCACCACGACATCCTATGCGGGCGGCCCTGCCGGAACCGGCGATGGTGAACCCGATTCGGGTCATCTTGGGCCGCTATCGCCATCGCCCGGTGGTACGGCTAACCTCTGGGTCACACGAAACGGGCAAAGCCCCGTGAGCTTGGAGGTTCCGCTGACCACGCGAGCGCTCATCACCGGGATCACCGGGCAGGACGGCTCGTACCTCGCCGAGCATCTGCTCGACCAGGGGTACGAGGTGTGGGGCCTGGTCCGGGGACAGGCAAACCCGCACGTGTCCAGGCTGCGCAAGCACATCGGCGACGTGCGGCTGGTCTACGGCGACCTCCTGGACCAGGGCAGTCTGATCTCCGCCGTCGAGAAGGTGCGGCCCGACGAGGTGTACAACCTCGGCGCCATCTCCTTCGTGCCGATGTCCTGGCAGCAGGCGGAGATCACCGCCGAGGTCACCGGCATGGGCGTGCTGCGGATGCTCGAGGCGATCCGGGTGGTCAGCGGCATCAGCGGCTCCCGCACGCCCGGCGGCGGCCAGATCCGCTTCTACCAGGCGTCGTCCTCGGAGATGTTCGGCCAGGTCCGCGAGACGCCGCAGAACGAGCGGACGCCGTTCCACCCGCGCAGCCCGTACGGCGTCGCCAAGACCTACGGACACTTCATCACCCAGAACTACCGGGAGTCGTACGGGATGTTCGCGGTCAGCGGCATCCTGTTCAACCATGAGTCGCCGCGCCGGGGCTCGGAGTTCGTCACCCGGAAGATCTCCCTGGGCGTGGCGCGCATCAAGCTCGGGCTGGCCCACGAGCTGCGTCTCGGGAACCTGGAGGCGCGGCGCGACTGGGGGTACGCCGGCGACTACGTCCAGGCGATGCGGCTGATGCTCGCGCAGGACACCCCGGAGGACTACGTCATCGGCACCGGCCGCACCCAGGCGGTGCGCGAACTCGTCGAGCTCGCCTTCAGCACCGCCGGTCTCGACTGGCGGGACCACGTGGTCGCCGACCCGGAGCTCACCCGCCCGGCCGAGGTCGACCTGCTGTGCGGCGACCCGAAGAAGGCCCGCGACCAGCTCGGCTGGGAGCCCGGCGTGTCGTTCGAGGAACTGGTCGCCATGATGGTGGAGTCGGACCTGGTGCTGCTGTCGCGCTCGGACCGCCCGGAGGACGAACCGCTCAGCTTCGACCACTGGTGAGAACGGGCTCTGGGCTCGGCCTGACCCTGGCGAGAGGCGGAGATCATCCGCGGCATGCGAGTATGCCTTTTATGACGACATCGACCTGCGAACACGTGTCCACGCTGCCGGAACCCCCTCCCGACGCGCGTACTCCCGAGGGCTGCGAGGACTGCCTGCGCACCGGCGGCCGCTGGGTCCACCTGCGCCTGTGCCTGACCTGCGGGCACGTCGGCTGTTGCGACTCCTCGCCGAACAAGCACGCGACGGCGCACCACCATGAGACGTCCCACCCGGTCGTACGCTCGTTCGAGCCGGGTGAGGACTGGCGCTGGTGCTACACCGATGAAGTGATCGTTTGAACCTCCGGCTGTCGGAGGCGCGCGGGCGCTGGGTGCTTGCCGCCACCGTCCTCGGCTCCAGCCTGGCGATGCTGGACGCCACGATCGTCAACGTGGCGCTGCCGCGCATCGGCAGGGACTTCCACGCCTCCGTGGCGGGCCTGCAGTGGACCGTGAACGCCTACACCCTCACGCTGGCCGGGCTGATCCTTCTCGGCGGCTCGCTGGGCGACCGGTACGGCCGCCGCAAGGTCTTCATGATCGGCGTCGCGTGGTTCGCGATCGCGTCCGCCCTGTGCGGGCTCGCCCCGAGCATCGGGGTGCTGGTGGCCGCCCGCGCCCTGCAGGGTGTCGGCGGCGCGCTGCTCGCTCCCGGATCACTGGCCATCATCCAGGCGTCGTTCGCGCAGGACGACCGGCCGCGGGCCGTCGGAGCGTGGTCCGGGCTCGGCGGCGTCGCGGGCGCGATCGGACCGTTCCTCGGCGGCTGGATCATCGCGGCGGCCGGATGGCGCTGGGCGTTCCTGCTGAACCTCCCGCTCGCCGCCGTCGTCATCCTCGTCGCCTCCCGGCACGTCCCGGAGAGCCGCGACGAGAGCGAGCACCGGGGCTTCGACGTCCTGGGCGCGGCGCTCGCCGCCCTCGCGCTGGCCGGCGTCACGTACGCCCTGACCGAGGCCCCCGCGAAGGGGACGTCGACGGCCGCCGTCGCTCTCACCGCCGTGATCGGCGTCGCGGCGGGCGCGGCGTTCGTCGTGGTCGAGCGGCGCAGGTCCGACGGGCACGGCCCGAGCGCCATGCTGCCGGTCGGGATCTTCCGATCCGGCCAGTTCACGGCCGTCAACGTGGTGACGTTCATCGTGTACGGCGGGATGAGCGTGCAGTTCTTCCTGCTCGTCGTCGAGCTGCAGGTCGTGGCCGGCTACTCCCCCATCGTCGCGGGTACGGCGCTCCTCCCGGTCACCGTGCTGATGCTGCTGCTGTCCTCCCGGGCGGGCGCCCTGGCCCAGCGCGTCGGCCCCCGCCTGCCCATGACGGTCGGGCTGGTCCTCGCCAGCGCCGGAATGCTGCTGACCCTGCGCGTCGGTCCCCACGCGTCGTACGTCATGGACGTGCTGCCCGCCGGCCTTGTCTTCGGCCTGGGCCTGTCGGCGACGGTCGCGCCGCTCACCGCCACCGTGCTGGCCACCGCCGACGTGCGGCACGCCGGCGTCGCGAGCGGCGTCAACAACGCGGTCGCCCGCGCGGCAGGCCTCCTCGCGGTCGCGGGCATCCCGCCGGCGGTCGGCCTCGTCGGGAACGCCTTCGCGAACCCGCGCGTCTTCGACGACGGTTTCCACACCGCCATGATGATCGCGGCCGCTCTCCTGGCCGTCGGCGCCGTGCTGACGTTCTTCACCGTCCACGACGACGCCCTCAGCCCCGAGCAGGCCACCGCCCGCCCGGAGTGCCCTTTCAACTGCGCCGTCGGCGCCCCACCGCTCGAACCCGGCATCACCGCCGAACCCGCCGGCGGGGCACGTTGAGTTCGGGAGTATCGCCGTTCCGCGCGGTGCCGCACGGGAGCCGCCGCCCGTTCGCGGCATTTCGCCCTTTTTCGGCGTATCGCACGGTCTAGGCCGGGGCATTTGTCCCCGAGTGTCGGCAATTTGCGCCATTGAGCATGACACGCGATCAATCACCGGCCGAAAGACTCTCGCCGAATCGCCCAAAGGAGATTATTCGCAAAGCTGCCGCCCAACACGGGAGGACATACAGCTTAAGGGTATTTCACGGAAGGTGACGATACGGCGGCACACCGATATGCCGCCGTCCAGATAGAAGGGGTAGATATGAAGCTTCGGACAATGATGCTGACCGGCGCCGTAGTGGCAACCGCGGCCCTCGGTGTCGCGGCGCCCGTCTCCGCAGCGCACGCGAGTTCGCGACCGCAACTCGTCAAGGGTGACGACCCGTTCAACCTCTTCAGCAGCTTCAGAAATCGTGGCGCGCTGGCCAACGCTCGTGGTGGCAACATCTTCGTCACGAAGAATTCCAACGACGTCGACGAGGACTGACCGGCGCCGCGTGATCATCTGAACTGCGGTGAGGCCGCGCCCCCACGAGGGCCCGGCCTCACCGCGGAATGAGGGGTGCCGGCGATCAGGACACCGGGATCAGCCGCCACTGCTGGCTGGCGCCGCCGTCCGGGGTGTTCTGCTGAACGCCCGCACCCGGATCCTTACGCTGCTGCCAGATGTCGACCGCGAGCCCGCTGTGCCCGTTGGTCAGCGTGTACGCGCCGCCCGGCGCGGGTGTCAGCTGCCACTGCTGGTTCGCCCCGCCGTTGTCGGTCCACTGGTCCAGGTCGGTCGCCGGCTCGGTGGACGCCGCCGGGACGTCGAGGACCTTGCCGCTGTTGACGTTGACCAGGGCGTAGCGGGATCCGGCCGGCTTGAGCCGCCACTGCTGGTTCGACCCGCCGTTGTCGGTCCACTGCACGACCTTGCCGCCGTCGTCACGCGACTGCCCTGCGACGTCCATCACCAGCCCGCTACCGACGTTCTGCAGCCGGTACGTCGCGCCCGCCGTCGGGACCGGCACCAGTTCCCATCGCTGGCTCGCCGCGCCGGACCCGGGGTTCTGCACGACCGCCGCGCCATCGTCCTTCGAACCGCCCCGGACGTCGGCAGTCCTGCCGCTGTCCCGGTTCGTGAGCGTGTAGTGGCCGTCGCCGGTCGGGACGAAACGCCACTGCTCACGGTCCGACCGCGTGTCGGCGCGCTGCTCCAGCTGCGCGCCGGTCGCCCCGGACGGTGACGCGAGGACCTTGCCGCCCGCACCGACGACCTCCAGGTAGCCGGTGCCGTGGCCCTCCAGGTGCCACTGCTGGGACGCGGCTCCGGAGTCGGCGGCCTGCGCGATCTTCGTGCCGTCGGCGGCGACGGACAGTGCCTTGCCGCTGCCGGCGTTCACGAGCTTGTAGGCCGTGCCGGCGGTGGCGTTCTGCCCCGGCGTCACCTTGAGGTCGTCGAACTGGGCGTTCAGCCATCCCGCGCCGGGGATCTGCTTGTAGATCGCCGCGCCGGAGGCCAGCAGGTCGACCGGCCCGTCGCCGGCCGTGCGGATCTGCAACTGCAGCGGCCGGATGTCCCCGCCGGGGATCGTCGTCTTCACCTCGACCGTCTGCGGCGTGTCGCTCAGCTGGACGGCCTGACCGCCGACGTCGCTCTGGCCGTTGTAGAGGTTGAGGTAGACGTTCCCCTTGCCCTGGAGCGTGATGCTCGTCTTGTACGAGGTGCCCTGCGCGAGCCCGGTCGGGGTGAACTGGATCCAGGTGTTCTGTTTCGCGTCGTCCATCTTCCAGTGGACCGCGCTCTTGCCGTCCGGTGTGGTCGCCTTCTCGACCGTCCCGCTCACGTCGCCGTCGAGGGAGTACGGCCCGTTCCAGTCCAGGTCGCCGGTCGGCTCGGTGACGAGGTCGCCGCCGACGTTCCCGCCGTCGCCGACGCCGACCGCCAGGCCGGCCGGTCCTGCGGCGTAGGCGGAGTCGTGCGCGGTGCCGACCTGCCTGCCGTCGATCGCCGCCGTGATCGCGTCGCCCTGGAAGGTGAGCGCGAGCCGGTGCCAGCTGACGGGGCCGAGGGCCGCGACCTTGCCCGAGGCGAGCGTCGTCAGCCCGCCCCCAGTGTCGCCGCGCACGATCGACCAGTCGCCCGCGTCGGTGACCCGCAGGTAGTACGCGTCGATGTGGCCGACCTCCCAGTAGTCGCGCCCGCCGTACCGGCCCAGGAGCTCCACCGAACCGGTCTGCTCCAGCATGACGTCGGCGCTGACCGTGTAGTTCGTCCACGTGCCGTCGCCGATCAGGCCGTACGGCGTCGCCGCGTTGTCATGCCAGACGATCGGCTTGACCGACGACATCTGGCGGGCGCACTTGCCCGCCCGTCCGGCGCCACAGCGGACGATCTCGAAGGAGCCGTGCTGGGGGGCAAGGTAGCCGGGGATCGCGCCGGTCCGCGACCGGTCGAAGGTGTCGGAGTACGGCAGTCCGAAGCCCGCCGACGGCCCCGACGTCGCGGTGCCCTTGCCCTGGCCGGTCGTGGTCGTCAGCGTGTAGACGCGGCCCGGCTTCAGCGTCACCGTGTAGGTCCCGCCGGCCGGCGTGACGTCGGCGACGTGCGCGAAGTCGTCCGCGGCGTTCTTCGAGGCCAGGTCGGTGGACCAGACGTGGACCGCCCCGGTCGACAGTCCGCCCGTGACGGTGAAGGTGACGGTCTGGTCGGCGGCGGCGCGTGTCGTCTCGACGACGGTGCTGTAGTCCCGGTGGTTCGGCGACTTCAGCGTGACGTAGCTGCCGTTGGCGCGGTCGCCGCCGAGCAGGCCGCTGGCGCTGTCGACGTACGCCCAGCCCGGCTGGGTGAACTGGGTGGTGTGGGCGGTCACCCACGCCTGCTTGCCGATCGCGAACCGGCCCGACCACGGCTGGTCGTCCACGGTCAGCGCGGTCGTCTGGAAGGGCAGGCCGGGCGGCAGCGCCGCGACCAGCGGCCAGTTGATGAACGAGGTCATCCGGCCGTCGACGTATCCCAGGTTGATCGCGCGGGCCATCGAAGGTGCGCCGTTGTCGTAGTCCTGGGAGCCGTTCTCGCTGGCCCAGATCGGCTTGCCGACGTTCTTGGCGGCGTCAGGGGTGTCGCAGGTGTTCGCGCTGCCGCCGTCGCCGCCCTCGCAGGGGTAGTGCGCGCCGACGACGTCCACGGCGGCGCCGAACTTCGGGTCGGCGGCGATGGCGTCGGCGACGTCCCAGCCGGAGTCGGCGGCCACGACCTTGGTCGCGTAGCCGTTCGCGCGCAGGGCCGTGTGGAGACTCTCGTACCAGGCCTTGTCGAAGCCGTTCTCGTTCCAGCCGCCGAGGTAGTCGATCGGCAGGTGGTGCGTCTTCGCGCAGCCGAGCCACTTCATCAGGTAGTCGACCATGTCCTGGGTCCAGAAGCTGCCCTTGCCGATCCAGCCGGGCGCGCCCCAGGACAGCGCGGCCAGCTTGATGTCCGGGTTGCGCTTCTTGGCCTGCTCCATCAGCCACCACTCGTAGCCGCGGTCGCAGTTCAGGTCGTCGGGCGTGTGCATGTGGCTGGGCTCGGCGCCGTCGGTGGAGTTCATGTCCCCGCCGATCTCGACCTTCAGGATCTGCAGGGAGGCGCCGTAACCGGGCTTGAACAGGTAGTCGAGGATCCGGCTGCGCTGGGGTTCGGGGTAGTCCAGCAGCAGCCGCGAGTTGCCGCCGCCGCCGCTGATGGCGCCGAGCCCGTCGAAGGTCCGGCCGCCCTTCGTCCCGTCCACGGTGACGGCCGTGCCGGTCACCGCCCGCGCGGACGCCGCGGGCGCGACGACAGAGGCGACGGAGACGAAGAGGGCGAGCAGCGCGAGCAGGACACCGCTACGGTGTTTCAGCATGATCATCACCTCGTGAAGGCCGCGACGGCGGCGTTCCAGCCGAAGCCCTGGCGGTCGAGACCGCTGGAGCCGAGCGGATAGGGCCAGGCGGGATCGGCGCCCGCGATGTCGGCGTTCTTCTGCGTCACCTTGAACTCCTTCGACAGCGGGGTGGCGGCGACCTCCGCGGCGATCGAGTCGCGCATCGCGCCCCGGGCGGCGTGCACGCCGTGCCGCGCCGCCGAGTACTCCGCGAGGTACTCCCACAAGAGCCAGCTCGCGCCGTTCTGGTACCAGCCGGCCGGCTCACCGAGCCCGATGACCTTGCCGGTCTTCGGGTCGTTGGTCAGCGTCAGGAACTCGCTCGGCGGGACGGCTCCGCCGTCCTCCTTGGCGAGCACCTTCATCCCGTACGGTGTCCGCTCCTGCGCGGCGAAGGTCCGCCGCACCATCGTGTCGGTGAGCAGCGGCCGGCCGAACAGGTACAGCGACAGGGCGTCGCCGGCCAGGACGTCCGGGGACTTGAAGTCCTTGGTCGACAGCCAGCGCACGTAACCGAGGTGGTCGTCGTACAGCCTGCGGTAGACGCCGGTCGCGGCGGTGATCTCCGCGTCGCCGACGTCCGCGCCGAGACTCTTGGCGGCGCGCAGCGCGACGACGTACAGGCCCTGGTCGTACGCGTTGACCGCCCCGGTCGGGAACAGGTAGCCGTCCAGCCAGGAGTCGGGGGTGATCTGGAAGCCGGCGTTGTCGACCGGCCCGGCGGTGACGAACGCGCCGCCGCTCACCTGGTGGGCCCGGATGTAGGACAGGACGAGGTTCGCCGTCGCGGTGTCCTTGACCGGCAGCCCCCACGTCGTCGCGTCGTGGTACATCCGGATCAGGTAGTACAGGCCGCTCTCGTCGCCGAAGAACGGCCCGCCGCCGGTGACGGGCGTGTGCCCGGCCTCGCCGCCCGACCTCGGGATCGCGCGGGTGAACTGCGCGAGCAGTTCCTTCTCGGTGTCCTTGGCGTACGGCGTGCCGTCGAGGCCGAGCGTGGTCCAGAAGCTGTCGCGCATGTACGTCGTTGCGCCGAAGTGGGCGTACTTCTGGTTGGGTGCGAGCGCCTTGACCCCGCTCGCCGTCGTCATCCGCGCCCAGTAGGCCGTCATCCGGCCGATGGTCGCGAACTCGTCCGCGGCGACCCGGCGCAGCGCCGCGGCGGAGGCGGCCTTCCCCCAGGCGGGCATCGTCCGGCCCGCCGTGCTCAGCCCGAGCGCCTCGGCGGTCGCCAGCTGAGCGCCGAGCGCGAGCCCGTACGACCCGGCGGCCGACCGGTAGAACACGCTCCGGAAGGACCGCGTCTGCCCGTCGCCGAGCACGATCGGATCGGCCTCCGTCCCGATCTGCGGGGCGGCCAGCCGGGAGCCGTCGATGACCAGGTGCGGCGCGGAGTACCCCGGCAGCGGCTCGTCCCACGTGGCGGCGCCGGCCACCCCGTAGGTGTAGGTCCCGTCGGAGGCGCCGAGGGCCGGAACCGGCGAGTCCAGCAGCGCGTCGGCCGGATTCGGGCTCTCGTACGACGTCGTCTCGCCGCCGGTCCACAGCGGCCGGCCGACCTTGAAGTCGGTGTACGGGGTGTACCAGTAGACGACCGGGCCACCGCTGGTCGCGGTCCGCACCTGCGCGTCGATCACGTTGGGGGCGACGAACCGGTAGGTCTCCGACCGCGTCACGGTGGTGGAGCCGATCTTGTCGGTGGCGCCGGAGAGGGTCAGCGTCGCCGCCGCCGGGTCGTAGTTCACCGTGGTGTAGCGGTTGGCGAGCCGGTTCGCGTCGGTGACGGGCTGCCGGGTGACCGCCCGCACCGAGGTGTTCCAGGCGAGCAGGTTCACATCGCCCGCGGCGGAGGTGCGGATCTGGAACTGCGGCGTCCGCGTGTGCTCGGGGATCGGCACGTCGAGGGTCAGCGTCTGCGGCTGCGACGTGAGCGTCACCGGCGTGCCGCCGACGTCGCGGGCGCCGTCGTAGACGTTGAGGTACACCGTGCCGGTGCCCTGCAGCGTCACCGTCGCCCGGTACGTCGTGCCGACCTTGGCGTCGGCGACCGGCACCTCGATCCAGGTGTTGTTCTCCGCGCCCGGGAGGGTCCAGCGGACGGCGGAGGCCCCGTCCGGCGCGGTGGCCTTCGTGACCGCTCCGCCGCCGGAGCCGGGGCCGCCCCAGTCGAGGTCATCGGTCGAATGCCCGAGCAGGTCGTCGCCGGTCGGTTGGTTGAGGCTGGTGCCGGGGACGGCCGTCAGGTCGTACTTGCCGGTCATGCCACGGGTGGTGACGAGCCGGGTGCCGTCATAGATCTCGGCGCGGTAGCCGCCGGTCCCGTCGCCCGCGACGGCGACGTGGAGGGCGTCGGCCGGACCGTACGACCGGGCGGCGGGCTGCGAGGCGGGCGTCGTGGAGGCGGGGGCGGGGGCGGGGGCCGCGTGTGCCGCGCTACCAGTGCCGATGATGAGGATGGTCCCCATGGCGATCGCCATGGGCGTCGCGCCGTAAAGGCGCGGCGGTCTGGGCATGCAATTCTCCAGGGCCACAGTGGTTTCGGGCGGGGGCACCGATGACAACGTTGTCGCGGTGACGTGAGTCTGAGTGGCTCTGGTGACTGATGTCAAGAGTTGTTGCTTTTTGTGGCTTTTACGCCGAGCTGTCGGAGTCCGAGCCTCCGCGCGCAGTCGTCACGCCGTGAAGGGGGTCATGCAGTGAAGGGGGTCATCGGCGGCAGGGGAAGAGCCGTCTCGCCGCCCTGGCGGGCGAGCCGGCGGAAGAAGCCCAGAATCCCGGCCAGCCCGGTCGACAGAGAGGCGGCACCGGCCCCACCTGGATCCTTGACGAAGACCGGGTGGTCGACCGGACCGGCGCTGCGCAGCAGCATCTGCACGGCGACGGCGCGTGCGGCGTCCCAGCGCCGCGGATCCCCGTCGTGAACGGCGAGATCGATGAGGGCGTCGCCGATGCCGGCCGCGCCGCAGCACTGGTCGAGCACGCCGATCCGGGGCAGGGAGAGCTCCATCGCCGCGCCGGCCTCCCTGGCGAGGTCGGTCAGAGCCGGGTCGTCGAGCGCCGCGCCCGTGTGGAGCAGCGTGCGCGCGATGCCGGCCAGGCCCCGGCACCAGGAGAAGGCGAGAGGCGGCGCGGATCCTTCGCGCGCCCGCCGTACCCATGATCCGGCATACTCGGACAGCCGCTCGGCGCGCTTGGCGGCCTCCGTCAGCAGACGCTGGTCGCCGGTGCGCTCACCGACACTGATCAGCAGTTCGATCGCGCCCGCGTCGCCGCGCGCCAGCCCCGCGTAAGGGTCGACAGGGTCCCGATCGCGGGGCCTGTCGCCGTCGGCCGTCGAGCCGAGTCCACCGTCCTCCATGACGGACTCCACGCACCGACGGACGACGGCACGATGAGCGGGGTCACCGTCCTGCTCCGACAGCAGAAGGTGGCCGATCCCGACACCGGCGGCCCCGGCGATCAGGTCGAGCCCTTCCGGCTCCCACTCCGCATCCGGGATGCGGGCGCCGAGGTGACCGTCGGGAAGCTCGATGCCGTGGTCGCGCGCCCGGCTCAGGAAGACGTCGATACCCGTCCGGCCGTGGAACAACCCCGGCGGCAGGTGAGGTGCGGCGTGCGCGGTGGCTGCCGCAAGATCGTGCAGGGAATCCGCGACACCCGGCTCGCCCAGGTGCTCCAGGAGCTCGAGGCCGATGCCCGCCATCCCGCGGTGGACCTCGGCGCTGCGCGGCCCCAGAGTGCCGGTCAGGATTCCGCGCGCCTGGCCGAGCAGATCGGCGAGAAGGTTCCCGGCGACGTCCGCGGCGAGTTCGGGGGTGACGCTCGGCGGCGCGGGCAGGAACCCGACCCGTTTCACCTTCTCCTCGCTCGGGGGCCGCGCGGAGATCTCTTCCGCCGCGAGCCGCCGCAGTGCGCGCCGGGCGGTGTCGTCGCCGCCGAGCAGGTCCACGATGATGCTGATCATCCCGGTCGGTTCCTCGCCGTAGGCGAACCGGATCGTCTGGAGCGCGCGCCGGCGGGGCAGCTGGACGTCGTCTCCCAGCGTGACCGGGCGCAGGTACGACGTCGCGAACAGCAGCGTCATCGCGAGGGCGTGAAGATCATCGGTGTCCCGCGGCGGCTCGCCGCGCCGCTGCCGCGGCGGCGCGTAGCCCTCGGTCCCTCCGGGAATGTGCAGGCCGTCGTAGCTCGCCACCCCGAAGTCGATAACGCTGACCCGGCCGCGGTCGATCACCACGTTCCTCGGCGTGAGGTCGCGCATGACGATGCCGCGCGCATGAAGATCGAGGAGAATCTCAGCAAGTCGCCTACCGAGCCGTTCGAGGGAACGCCCGTCGCCGGCACCATGATGCGACCCGAGCGGATACGGGCCGTTACGGGCGACGTCCTCGGCGAGATTGATCGGGCCGACGTCAGAGGTCACCAAGAACTCGTCCTGGCCGTGCCGGAAGTGATCCAGAAATCGCGGAACACCGGGGCGGCCTTCGAGGATTTGCAGGACACGGCGTTCGTTGCGCAGGCGCATCCGGATGTCGCCCGAGGCCGCGTGTTCGTCCACCAGAGCGCGCGCCTGTTTGACCACGACGTTCATCCCATCGCGCTGATCGACGGCGCGATAGACGTTGCCGCGCGCGGATTCGTAGATCCCCGCGACGACCCGGTAGTGGTGGCCGAGAACCGTCGGTTCCGTCAGAGCGGTCTCTTCATCCGCACGCCGGCCGGTGAACGGATCGACGGCCCAGGACGGCTGCTCGTACCGAAGACCGGCAAGCCCCTCGAACTCTTCGCCGCCGGGCCCGTCGATCCGGGCGACGAACCGTCCCCGCGCGCCGGAATCCTCTGGCTGCTTGAAAGGACCGTAGCGGTAATACACGGGTGCGTCCTGGTCCACCCGTCGGTCGCTGAGCACTCGCGGACCCTGGTGGCCGCGCAGGAGCTCGGCCAGCTCAAGGCCCAGCTCACGGAGGCGTCGCTGGTCCGGATAGATCGTGAACGCCTTGCCGACGGTCGCTGGAGAGTCGTACCCGTTGTTCAACCTGTCGAGCACCCGGCGCGAGCGCGCGAGCTTGAACACACACCCCGCAGCGAGCAACCGGGGAAGAAGTCTCTCCACCAGCGCGGCGAAGGCCGCCGACCGGGAGGAGACATGCAGTTTCCAGCCGTGCTCGGGCAACGGGGCACCGTCGGGAAATACCGTCAGCCACGTCGGTCCGACGTGAACGCTATGGCCGGTCCGCGCATGCTCCCTGACGATTTTTTCGATGGCGTCGGAGTCTCTTCCCTCCATGTCAGACACCACTTTCATAACGCCAGGGGAGCATGCGCGGACCTCTCTCTAGGAGTTCGACACGGCCTCGGCGGCGGGCCAGGTGCTGTCACCGGGCCAGGTGCTGTCACCCGCCATCGACCAGGTGCTGTCACCGGGCCAGGTGCTGTCGCCGTGCGTCCGCCCGGTGAAGCCGACGGCCGGCTCCATCACGTCGGTTCCCGCTTCGCGGGGCTCCAGATCAAGCAGTTCGGTCAACGTGACTCCCTCCACGTCGGCGCCGTGTGGCGCCTCGTATGATCTTGCTCTGTATAGCGCACGATGATCTTCGCCTCAATCCTTGATTTCGGAACGCCGATATGCGGTCGTCATCGACCTCCGTCACGGTGACCATCGGCACCCAAAAACACCCGTGCGCACCGCGCATTCCGCGAAAAAAAGCCGCTACCCCCATCCGAACGCCGGTGCTGTCGGTACACAACCGATGGAATACTCGATCAACGACCATGCCGCGCCGGATTCGTTCGATTCCAGCGCCCCGGCGGCGGCGTTCGCCGAACGTTTCCCCCTCGTTCAGCAAACCTGATGGTGAACGCGGTCACGCGGGCCGCGTCAGCCGCGGGACTTGGCGAAGGCCAGGAAGTCGCGGGCGAGGGGAGTGAGGGCGCGGCGGGCGTGCACCAGACCGATGGTCGCGGTGATGGGCGGCATGAACGACCGGACCGCGACGCCGTCGACGGCCTCGACCTGGTTGCGGTACCAGAGCAGGGAGCCGCGGCCGGCGCGTACCGAGGGGAGCCAGGAGCCGCGATCGTCGGACTCGACCGCGGCGACCGGCTCGACGCCGAGGCGGCCCAGTAGCGCGTCGAGCTCGGCCCGCCGGGGACCGCCGCGCGCGGGCATTATCAACCGCATGCCCCCGAGCGCGGCGATCGGGACCGGCTCGCGGATGTTGAGGGCGGGCGGCGAGATCAGGACGATCTCCCGCTGCTCGATGGGGTGCGCGGCGAGGTCCCCGGGCACCGGCAGGTCGGTCAGGGCGAGGTCGGCGCGGCCGTCCCTGATGACCGCGCCGATCGCGTCGCGGCCCTCGCAGCGGATCACCCGGACCCGTACGGCCTGCTGGTCGCGGGCGAACTCCGGCAGGAGGCGCGCGGTCAGCTCCGGCTCGAGGGTCAGGGTCGAGGCGACCCGCAGCTCCCCCGCCCTCCCGCCCGCGCGGCCACCGGGAGGGACGGAGGAGACCGCCGTGATGGCGTCGACGGCGCGCAGAGCGTCGCGGGCGTACCGCACGATCTGCTCACCGGTGTCGGTGAGCGCGACGCCGCGGCCGACGCGCGCGAACAGCTCGACGCCGAGCTCCCGCTCCAGGTCCCGGATCGCCCGCGACAGCGCGGGCTGCGCGACGAAGAGAGCCTGCGCCGCCGCGGTCATCGTCCCGTGGTCGGCTGTCGCGACGACATAGCGCAGCTGCCGCAGATTCATGCCACGACGGTATGACAACGCGCCGGATTGGTCGTTGACATAGCCGGAATTGGCCTGGACATCCTGGTTGGCGGATGTTTTCTCCGCTCGGTCAGATGATCACCTAAAAGGCGTCCGCCATGGGCTCCTTTTCGTCGGCCATCGCCCGTCACGGCAGCTCCGCGCCGTAGACCCGCTTGACGACGTCGAGGTGCTGCCAGGTCTCCCCGACCCACACGCCGGGGACCGCACGGACCGCCTCCAGGGTGCTCAGGAGGACGTCGCGGGAGGTGGCGTCGATGCCGCACAGAAGGTCGTGACGGCCGAATCCGGTCACCACGTAGTTGACGCCGGGCAGCGCCGCGATCCGCGACGCGGCCGCGCCGATGTCGGAGGACACCCGCACGCCCAGCCCGGCGAGCTCGCCGGAGCCGAGGGCCTGGGAGTCGACGATGCCGGTCACGTGGATGATCCCGGAGCGCATCAGGCGCACCGCGCGGGCCCGCGTCGCCGCCTGGGAGAGTCCCACGACCTCGGCCAGCCTCGTGTACGGCGTGCGGCCGTCGCGGGTCAGCTCCCGCAGCAGCCGCCAGTCGATCTCATCCAGGGACACGTCGGGCAACTCGGTGACGACCGAGTGCGCGTCCTTCACCACGGTCGTCACGCGGAACACCTCGATGCCACGGACTCCGGGCAGCGACCGCACCGCGTCGACCTCTTCGACGAGGGCCGCGTCGTCGCGTACGCGCAGCTCCGCGACCACGGGATGCGCTCCGGCGGCCATGGCGGCGAACCACGCGGCGGCCCTTCGCGCGACGGCGTCGGCGACCTGCCGCGCCGGACCGTCGACGTCAATCGCCAGATGACCGATCGCTCCGGTCCCGACCACCGACGCATGCACGATTCCCACCACACGCACGATCCCCGAATCGAGGAGGTGCTGTACGCGCGTGCGCACGGCCGTGCGGGACAGCCCTACACGGTCGGCGAGCGCCTGGAAGGTGGCCCTCCCATCCCGCTGCAGCTCGCGTACGAGCACGGCGTCGACCGCATCGAGCACGGGGTTCCTCCTCGGGATGTATGGTCCTGCAGTTGTTTGCATGATCATTTCATTAGTGGCGTGTTCGCCGCGAAAACGGAGCGTTGTTCGTGTTTCTTCGCTGAACGACCACGAATGTGTCGGTGAGGCGCGACGTCGGTGCCGAAAGCGGCGCGTGGCGCGATCCGTCGGCATGGCAACGTCCGGGATCATCGCGTCAGTACCCGCGTACCAGTTCGTCGAGTATTCACGCGACGCTCGTCACATGTCGGCCGCCGGGGAGCACTCGCTGCCGCCCTTTTCCCCGGTGTCGGCGGGAACGCGGAGGCGTACGCGCGTCGGCAACGGGCTGGTGGCAGCGGCGAAGGCATGGCCCTGAACTGCATATATGCCTCTCAGCGAGGGGGTGCGGGCCCGCGCACCCGGCCACCGGCCCGGGGGAGGCGCCGGATCCGCAAAGTGCGGTGGGACAGCTCAGACATCAAGTGTTCCATGGGGAAATCACCGAAGGTCAATGGTCCCGGCAGGAAAGTTTCCTGTCCACATCGCCGTGGAACCCGTGCCGACACGCCACACTGGGCCGATGCGATGGGGATGTCTCGCCGTGCTGCTGCTCGTCCTGGCCACCGGTTGCGAATCGGGCGACGCCGGCGGCGGGGCCCGGCCACCGGCCGCCCACGTGGCGGCTCCTTCCACCACGGCGACGCCGACGCCGCCACGGCGGGTGCACGCCCCGATCGCGCCGGGAGGCATGGTCTTTCACGGCGCGCGTGACTCGCGGATGGTGGCGCTCACCTTCGACGCGGACATGACACCGGCCATGAAACGGGCGCTCAAGGCGGGCCGGATCCGGTCCTCCTTCGACCGGCGGATCATCACGACCCTCGACACCACCCACACCCCTGCGACGATCTTCGCGACGGGCATGTGGATCGAGCAGTACCCCGCCGAGACGGCGACGCTGGCGGCCGACCCGCTCCTGGAGTTCGGGAACCACTCCTACCGGCACAGCGCGTTCACGACCCCCTGCTACGGCCTGCCCGCGCTCCCCCGCGACGAGGAGACCGCCGACGTACGGCGCACCGCCGCGATCCTCGACCGTCACGTGCCCGGCCACACGCCGTACTTCCGCTTCCCCGGTGGCTGTCACGACGCGCACGCGGTGCGCGCGGTCGCGGCGGCGGGAGTGACACCCGTCCAGTGGGACGTGATCAGCGGTGACGCGTTCGGTCACGATCCCCGCGGGATCGTCCGCACGGTGCTCCGCGAGACGAAGGGCGGATCGATCGTCGTGATGCACCTGAACGGCGCCCCCACCGCCCCGGAGACCCACGCCGCGCTCCCGGACATCATCCGCGGCCTGCACGCCCGGGGACTGCGCCCGGTCAAACTGTCCGAGTTGCTGTCACCCCACTGAACCGAGCACCCCGCTGCACCGAACCCTCCACAAAACTGGGCATCCACGAACCAGATCCATTGAACCGGGCACTTCGGGGTATCCCTCACAATAGAGGGCGGCCTTCTCCTGCCGATCACCCCAGAACTCCGGACGGTGTAGACGAACGTGCGCCTGCTGAACGATGAGCAACCGGCCCATGACCTGACCTACAACGACGTGTTCATGGTCCCGCGCCGCTCCGACGTCGGATCCCGCCTCGAGGTCGACCTGTCGACCTCGGACGGCAGCGGCACGACGATCCCCATCGTCGTCGCGAACATGACGGCCGTCTCCGGCCGGCGCATGGCCGAGACGATCGCGCGGCGCGGCGGCATGGCGGTCATCCCCCAGGACATCCCCGTCGACGTGGTAGCCGACGTCGTCCGCTGGGTCAAGGCGCGTCACCTGATCGTGGACACGGCCATCAAGCTCGGCCCCTCCGACACCGTCGGCGCCGCCCTCGGTCTGCTGCACAAGCGGGCGCACGGCGCGGTCGTCGTCGTCGAGGACGACCGCCCGGTCGGCGTGGTCACCGAGGCCGACTGCCTGGGCGTCGACCGGTTCACCCAGCTGCGCGAGGTGATGTCGCGGGACGTCCTGACGCTCCCGGACGACGTCGACCCGCAGAAGGCCTTCGACACGCTGCATGGCCGTGGCCACCGGCTCGCCCCGGTCGTCGACGGGCAGGGCCGGCTGGCCGGTGTGCTGACCCGTACCGGCGCGCTGCGCGCCACCCTCTACCAGCCCGCCGTCGACGCGGACGGCCGGCTGCGCGTCGCCGTCGCCCTCGGCGTCAACGGCGACATCGAGGAGAAGGCCGGCGCGCTGCTCGAGGCGGGTGCGGACCTGCTCGTGATCGACACCGCGCACGGGCACCAGGAGAAGATGCTCGGCGCGCTGCGGCGCGTACGCGCGATGGACCCGCGGGTGCCGCTGGTGGCGGGCAACGTCGTGACCGCCGAGGGCGTACGCGACCTCGTCGACGCGGGGGCCGACATCGTCAAGGTCGGCGTCGGACCGGGCGCGATGTGCACGACGCGGATGATGACCGGCGTGGGCCGCCCGCAGTTCTCCGCGGTCCTCGAATGCGCCGCCGAGGCCCGCCGGCTCGGCCGGCACGTCTGGGCCGACGGCGGCGTGCGCCATCCGCGCGACGTGGCCCTCGCCCTCGCCGCCGGGGCCGCCAACGTCATGATCGGCTCGTGGTTCGCCGGGACGTACGAATCCCCTGGCGACGTCCAGCGCTCCGCCGACGGCCGACTCTACAAGGAGAGCTTCGGCATGGCCTCGGCCCGCGCGGTCCGGCTCCGCACCGCCGACGACTCCCCGTTCGAGCGCGCCCGCAAGGCGCTGTTCGAGGAGGGCATCTCGACGTCGCGGATGTACATCGACCCGCAGTCCCCCGGCGTGGAGGACCTGCTCGACTCGATCATCGCCGGTCTGCGCAGCGCCTGCACGTACGCCGGCGCGCGGACACTGGAGGAGCTGCACGAGTACGCCGTCGTGGGCGTGCAGAGTTCGTCGGGCTACGCGGAGGGCAAGCCGCTGCACGCCAGCTGGTGATCGTGCCCTCCAGAGTCACGCGCGTGCCGTGGCCTTCCGGAGCCGCGGGCGCGATGAGCGATCCGCGGCTCTTCGGAGCCGCGGCTGCCATGGGCGTCGACCGCCGGCGCCCGGGCATGCCCGTGATGGGTGGATCATAGAGTTGATGTCGAGACAAGGACGGTGACATGCCCCGCATCGAGGGGTTCGAGGCGTACCGCCTGACGATGCCCCACGGCCGGCGGCCGGAGAGCATCCTCGTCCGGGTCTGCGACGAGGACGACGCCATCGGCTGGGGCGAGGTCGCCGGCTCCGACGCCTGCTGGGCCGACATCGAGGAGCGCGTCGGCCCGGCGCTGCTCGGCCTCGACTGGGAGCTGCCGGAGGAGGTCGTCGGCGTCGGCGGTCTCGGCGGCCACGAGGCCGCCTCCGCCATCGACATCGCCTGCTGGGACCTGTGGTGCCGCCGGCACGGTACTCCGCTGTCGCACGCCCTCGGCGGCACCCGCACCTCGATCGTGGCCGGCGCCCGCCTGACCGCCGAGCCGATGCTCGACGTGCTGCTCACCCGCGTCAACCGGCTCGTCAGCGCCGGCTACGCCCGCGTGACGCTGGCCGTGCAGCCCGGCTGGGACATCGAGCCGGTACGGGCCGTGCGCCATGCGTTCCCCGCGCTGGCCCTGCAGGCGGACGCCGCAGAGGCCTACACCGAGGATCCCGCGCACCTGTCCGCGCTCGAGGCGCTCGACGCGTACGGTCTGATCGCCATCGAGCGGCCGTTCGCCGGCGGCGAGCTGGACGCCCACGCCCGCCTCCAGCGGGCGATCGACACCCCGGTGTGCCTGGACCCGGCCGACCTCGACACGGTCGACACCGCGATCGCGATGGGCGCCGGCCGGATGCTGGGCCTGCGCATCGCACGCCTCGGCGGCCTGACGGCCGCGCGCAGCGCACACGACCGGGCCCTCGCGTCCGGCTGGGACACCTGGTGCGGGGGCGCCGCGGGCTTCGGCATCGGCCAGGCCGCCGCCGTCGCCCTGGCCGGCCTTCCCGGCTGCGACCTGCCCAGCGACGTCAGCGAGACCCCGACCCAGACCGCCGTCGTGTCACCGCCGGTCCGCGCCAACGGCGGCGTCGTCGCCGTTCCCCTCACCCAGCCGGGCCTCGGTCACGACATCGACCACGACCTCGTGGCCCGCCTGTCCCGCCGAACCCTCCGCATCCCCGCCTGAAAGGCGCGGCGCTCCGCGCCTGCGGCCACGTTGGCGTCTTCTGGACTCCTTGACGCCGCGATGGACGCCTTTCCGTCCCAATTGCACGTTTGGCGACGTCAATGCCGACGGCAAAGACGGGACCCTCGCCGCGTTATCCGCGACCCTTAGAGGACGTCGCTCAGGAACTGGCGGAGGCGGGGGCTGTCCGGGGCGTCGAATATCTTCTCTGGGGGGCCGGATTCCACGGCGACGCCTTGGTCGAGGAAGACGACGACGTCGGAGGCCTCGCGGGCGAAGCCCATCTCGTGCGTGACCACGACCATGGTCATGCCCTGCTTGGACAGGTCGGCCATCAGGCTCAGGACGCCCTTGACGAGCTCGGGGTCGAGGGCCGAGGTCGCCTCGTCGAAGAGCATCACCTGCGGCCGCATGGCGAGGGCGCGGGCGATCGCCACGCGCTGCTGCTGCCCCCCGGACAGGTGCCCCGGCCGGGAGCCGGCCTTGTCGGCCAGGCCGACCAGCTCCAGCTGGTGGCGGGCCTCCTGCTCGGCCTCGTCGGCGGACAGCTTCCGGATCCGGCGCAGCGGCAGCATGAGATTGCGCAGGACGTTCATGTGCGGGAACAGGTTGAACTGCTGGAACACCATGCCGACCTGCTGCCGCAGCCGGTCGGGGTCGCGGTCCAGCACGCTGACGCCGTCGAGGAGGACGTCGCCTTTGTCGGGCTCGATCAGCCGGTTGATGGTCCGCAGGAACGTCGACTTGCCCGATCCGGACGGACCGATCACGCAGGCCGTCCGGCCCTTCTCGACGTCGAGGTCGACGCCGCGCAGCACGCGGTTGTCGCCGAAGGCCAGGTGGATGTCGCGGGTGGCCAGGCTGACCGAGGAGAAGGTCTCCTCCTGCTCGCTCTGCCGCTGCTCTTCGGTCACTTCGTACCCTCACTCGTCGCGGGAAGCGGCGTCTCGCCGGCCACCATGAGCACTTCGTCCGCGTTCGGCGGACCGGTCCTCGTGCGGCGGCCCTGCCGCAGCCGATGGTCGACGAAGTTCACGAAGTGGGTCAGCGGGACCGTCAGTACCAGGTAGAAGATGCCGGCCAGCAGCAGCGCCGACTCGTTGCCGGTGTTCGCGGCGGCGTCCTGGCCGATCCGGAACAGTTCGCGCTGGCCGGCCGCCAGGCCGAGGAAGTAGACCAGGCTGGAGTCCTTGATCAGAGCGATCAGCTGGTTGACCCAGGCCGGCAGCACCCGCCGGATTCCCTGCGGGATGATCACCAGGAGCATGGCGGCCGAGTAGGAGAATCCGAGCGCCCGCGAGCCCTCGAGCTGCCCGGGGTCGACGCTCTGGATGCCCGACCGGAAGATCTCCCCGATGTAGGCGGTCGCGATGAGCGACAGCGCCAGGATGCCCAGCGGGTAAGGGTTCGGTCCCCAGACCTTCATCCCGATCTGCGACAGGCCGACGCCGATCAGCAGGATGGTGACCACGGCGGGCAGGCCGCGGAAGATGTCGGTGTAGACGCGCGCGGGCCACCGGAGCCAGCGGTGCCGGGAGGTGCCGGCCATGGCCAGCAGCATCCCGAGGACCGTGCCGATCAGCGCCGAGATGATCGACAGGATCAGGGTGTTCGGCAGGCCCGTCTTGAGCATGTCGGGCAGGGCCTGCCGCATCGACTGCCAGTTGAAGAAGGTGTCCCACAAGGTCGTCAGCTGGTCCATCTACCTTCTCCCATCAGCCCGCGCGCGTCCGTTTCGGTCAGCCGGTCAGGACGACGGGGACGCGGCCGGCGCCCCCGAGACCTGGACGGGCGGGAAGGTCACCGTGCCGCTGCCGGGCTTGAACGCCTGCGGGACCGGGCGGCCGGGGTAGTACTGCTCCTGCAGCTTGGTCCAGGTGCCGTCCTTGATGACCTCGTCGAGCCCCTTGTTGAGCGCCTCGGTCAGCTTGGGGTTGTCCTTGGCCACCGCGAACGCGGTCGGCTGGGAGCTCAGCTGCTTCTGGGCGACGACGACCTTGCCGCCGCTGTCCTTGGCGCTCTTCTCGCCGATCTCCGCCGGGGAGATCCAGGCGTCGGCGGTCTTGGACTTCAGCTGGTTGAGCGCGCCGTTGTAGTCGGGCACGCGGACGGGGTTGAGCCCCTGCTTGGTGGCGTAGTCGTCTTGTACCGTTCCCTGGACGACGACCACGCGCTTGCCCTTGAGCTGGTCGAAGCTCTTGACGGACGAGCCGGCCGGCACGTCGAGGCCGAAGTAGCCGAAGTCGTAGCCGTTGGTGAACGCCACCGTCTTCTTGCGGGCCTCGGTGATGGTGATGGAGGAGCTGCCGACGTCGTACTTGTGGTTGGCCACCTGCGACAGGAGAGCCGAGAAGTCGGTGCCCGCGAACTGCACCTTCAGCCCGAGCTTGGCGGCGACGGCGGTCAGCAGGTCGTTGTCGAAGCCGGTGAACTTGCCGTTCTTCAGGAAGACGTTCGGCGGCGCGTCGGTCAGCGTTGCCGTGCGCAGGACGCCCGGCTGGATCAGCTTGTACGGGTTGCCGGCGGACGCCTTCTGTCCGCCTCCCCCGCACGCCGTCAGGGCGCTGGCGGCGGCGACGGCGGCGACGGTGGTTGCGAGGGCTCGCAACGGACGCATGGAGGTTCTCCTCTAGGGGTTATGCGCGTGGGTATAGGCGACGACGGCGATGTCGTGACACGTCATCGGCGGAAAGTCGTCGGCGCGGGACGCCGACGATCCTCAGGATGTGTTCAGACCCGTAAAAGCGCCCCGTCAGGGCATGACGGGGCGGCCGAAGCACGGCCGACAACTCATCGACGTGACACGGAGCAGGTCGATGTGCCTGCGCGTCACGAGGTGGCTGTCCATGTCCCTAATCCTGCCCATTTCAGTGGGATATCGTCAAATTGACGACCCACCCCGTCGATGCTCCGCTGACCTGGGGCGTCACCGGGAACGATCGTTCCCGGTCGCGAGCAACGCTCCTCTTGATCATCCAAGCAATCGCTTGGTAAACAGTTCTGGATGGAGACGTTCGCGCGCGTACTGCTGGACCGGGCCGACGACGGCGGCACCGGGCTGCTCTTCGAGGACGAGCGACACACGTGGGCGGACGTCGTACGACAGAGCCGCCGGCGCGCCGCGCTCGCCTGGGCCCTGCTCGCGGACGGACGGCCTCCCCACATCGGCGTACTGCTGGACAACGTCCCCGAATACCTGTTCTGGCTCGGCGGGGCGGCGCTGTCCGGCTCGGTGATCGTCGGCATCAATCCGACACGACGCGGCGCGGAGCTGGCCCACGACGTCCGCCACACCGACTGCCGGTTGATCGTCACCGACACCGCGCACGCCGCGCTGCTCGACGGGCTCGACACCGGCGTGCCGCCGGAACGCGTGCTGCGCGTCGACGCCCCCCGCTACGCGGACCTGATCGAGCGGGCGGGGCCGCCGCCGATGGCGGAACCGGACGCCCGCGATCCCCTCCTCCTGCTCTTCACCTCCGGATCGACCGGCGCCCCCAAGGCGGTGGTCTGCGGTCAGGGCCGGCTCGCCGCGATCGCGCGGCAGGCCCACGCCTTCGGCATCACCGCCCGCTCGGTCACGTACGCCGCCATGCCGATGTTCCACGGCAACAGCGTCATGGCGAACGTCGCGATGGCGACCGGCGCGGGAGCGGCCATCGCCATGCGCCGCAGGTTCTCCGCGTCCGGGTTCCTGCCCGACGTACGCCGCTTCGGCGTCACCTACTTCAACTACGTCGGCCGGGCGCTGGCGTACATCCTGGCCACACCGGGGCACGACGAAGACGCCGACAACCCCCTGGAGGTCGCGTTCGGCACCGAGGCCTCCGCCCGGGACATGACCCGGTTCGCCGAGCGGTTCGGCTGCCGGTTGATCGAGTCGTACGGATCCAGCGAGGGCGCGATCTCCATCCGCAGGACCCCGGACAGCCCACGGGACGCGCTGGGCCTGCCCCCCGACGGCGCCGACGTCGCCGTCGCCGACCCGGCGACCGGCCGGGAATGCCCCCGCGCGCGCTTCGGCCCGGACGGCGAGCTGATCAATCCGGACGAGGCGATCGGGGAGATCGTCGCCCGGGGCGTCGAATTCGAGGGCTACTACCGGAATCCGGCCGCCGACGCCGAACGGCTCCGCGGAGGCGTCTACTGGAGCGGCGACCTCGGGTACCGCGACGCCGACGGGTTCTTCTACTTCGCGGGCCGGGGCGGCGACCGGCTCCGCGTGGACGGCGAGAACTTCGCGGCCGCGCCGGTCGAGCGGATCCTGTCCCGCTGGCCGCCCGTCGTGATGTGCGCGGTCTACCCGGTGCCCGACCCGCGTACGGGCGACCAGGTGATGGCCGCCCTGGAGCTCGACGCCCCGTTCGCGCCGGAGGCGTTCGCGGAGTTCCTGGCGGCGCAGCCCGACCTGGGCACCAAGTGGGCGCCGAGGTTCGTACGCGTCGTCCCGTCGATGCCGCTCACCGCGACCAACAAGGTCGACAAGCGACCACTGCGCCGGGATGCCTGGCGCGGCGGCGACGTCTGGTGGCGGCCGGGCCGGGACCTGCGGTACGAGCCCCTGACCGACGACGCCCGGCGCTCCCTGGAGGAGGAGGCCGCCGCCCACGGCCGCCGCCTTTAACCCGTGTCTCCGGTCTACGCCGATTTCTCGGGGCGTTGTTCTCCGCCGTACGGGCGCTCGCGCGGCACCAGTGTGGGGTTGACGTTCTGCAGCACGGTGTCACGGGTGACCACGACCTTGGCGACGTCGTCCCGGCCCGGCACCTCGTACATCACGTTCAGCAGGACCTCCTCGCAGATCGCGCGGAGCGCACGGGCGCCGGTGCGGCGCAGCAGGGCCTGGTCGGCGATCGCGCCGACGGCGTCGTCGGTGAACTCCAGCTCCACGCCGTCCATCGCGAACAGCTTCCGGTACTGCCTGATCAGGGCGTTGCGCGGCTCGGTGAGGATGCGCGTCAGCGCGGCCCGGTCGAGCGGCTCGACGGTCGAGACCGCTGGGAGCCGTCCGACGAACTCCGGGATCATCCCGAACTCCCGCAGGTCCTCCGGCATCACCTGGGCGAGCAGGTCGTCGCGGTCGGCATCGCCCGGGAAGACCGCGCCGAACCCGGCTCCCCGGCGGCCGGTTCGCCGCTCGGTGATCCGCTCCAGGCCGGCGAACGCGCCACCGCAGATGAACAGCACGTCGGTGGTGTCGATCTGGACGAACTCCTGGTGGGGGTGCTTGCGCCCGCCCTCCGGCGGAACGCTCGCGACGGTGCCTTCGAGGATCTTCAGCAGGGCCTGCTGGACGCCCTCGCCGGAGACGTCACGGGTGATCGACGGGTTGTCGGCCTTGCGGGCGACCTTGTCGATCTCATCGATGTAGACGATCCCGGTCTCGGCCCTGCGGACATCGTGGTCGGCGGCCCGAAGCAGCGCGACGAGGATGTTCTCGACGTCCTCCCCGACGTAGCCGGCCTCGGTGAGCGCGGTGGCGTCGGCGATCGCGAAGGGGACGTCGAGGATCCGCGCGAGCGTCTGCGCGAGGTGGGTCTTCCCGGAACCGGTCGGCCCGATCAGCAGGATGTTGGACTTGCCGACCTCGACCGCCTCTTCTCGGGACGTCCGGCGGCCGGTCCGCGCGTGGAGGCGCTTGTAGTGGTTGTGGACGGCCACGGCGAGCGTCATCTTGGCACCGTCCTGGCCGACGACGTACTGGTCGAGGAACTCGTGGATCTCCCGAGGCTTCGGTGGCCTGCGCACGGCAGGCCCGTCCTCGTCGTCCGCGATGAGCTCGTTGCAGATCAGCACGCATTCGTCGCAGATGTAGACCCCGGCGGGGCCCGCGATGAGCCTGCGGACCCGCTGCTGCCCCTTCCCGCAGAACGTGCACGTCAGCGGATCCGCACCGGCATCGATGGGCGCCATTCGCAACGTCTCCTCGAGAGTCCGCGGCTCGTCGGATGACGTGACCATATGATCTCATCATCTGAGTGGCGACGGTATCTTCTACCGCCACGTAGGGCAATCCGGCGACCGGGGGGACGATGGTCCGGCTCACCAGGGCGCAGACCCGGGAGCGCAACCGCGCCCAGGTCCTCGCCGCCGCACGGCGGGAGTTCGCCGAGCGGGGATACCGCGACGCCAAGGTCGACCACATCGCCGAGCGCGCCGGCCTGACGCGGGGCGCGGTCTACTCCAACTTCCCCGGGAAGCGAGCCCTGTACTTCTCGGTCCTCGCCGAGGACGCCGAGCGGCCGGCCACGCCTGCCGCTCCGGCGACGGCGGAGACCTCGCGGGAGTCGCTCGGGGCGTTCGCCCGGGCCTGGATCGACCGGCTGCCCCTCGCCACCGACGTGGAGGACGACCGGCGGATCGGCAGAGACGTGCTGCCCGAGATCCTCGCCGATGACACGATCCGTGAACCGTTCGCGCAGCTGATGAAGCTCGACGCGATCCTGCTCGGGCTGGCCCTGGAGCGGTTGCGACCGGCCGGCCCCCCGCCCGCCCGTCTCGTACGGGTCGCGGAGGCGGCGCTCACGATCCTGCACGGCGCGAGCCAGATGACCGCCGCCGCGCCCGGCCTCCTGGAACCCTTCGACCTGGTCACCGTCTGCGAGGGCCTGGCCGACCTCGATCTGGGCGGAGGATGGCCGCCGGTGCCGCCGGTCCCGTCGGCGCGGCCCGCCGACGATCCGTGGGACCCGCCCGACGCGGTGGACGCGCTACGCGGCGAGCCGGTCCTGCTCACCGGTGACGGGGTCGTCGCGATCCTTGGCCTGCACCGGCTCGAGGCCGCGGAGGAGGCCGTACGCGCCGCCCCGCCGAGCGCCGAGGTCACCGCCGTCGTGGTCACCGGTGACCCCGGTGAGCTCGCGCCGCTGGCCAGGCTGGTCGTCGCCGACGTGTGCGGCTGCCTGCGCCGGGCGTTCCCGGCGTCGGCCTGGCCGGGCCTGCGGGTCGTGCACGACCCCGGAGGCGTCCTGGCCGCGGCCGCGGGTGTACCCGCCGTGAGCGACACGACCGAGACGGCCGTCCGCATCCACGGCGGCCGGATCGTCGCCCGCGCCGACGGCCGAGGCGCGTGCCACGCCGCCGCACGCGAGGGAACACCATCGGCTCGGCGGCCCTGACGACGGACCGGGACGCGTGGACGCCGTCGGGTTGCCGGGCCTGAGGACCGGTCGGTGCACATGACCGGGCAGGATCGGGCCATGCGCGATTTGACTTCCTCCCCCTTCTGAAGAAAGGGGGATTCCCATCGGCCTTGTGGCCGATCCGGCCTTTAGGCCGGGCGCCTCACGGCGCGGGTTTCCTGTTTCAGCGCCGGCTGCGGAAGGGAGGACCCTTGCCGTCTGACACCAGCTCCACAGGCATCACCAGGGGTTTGCCTGGCTACGGCTCGACCAGCCGCAACGATGTTCTTGGCCGCGTTGATGTCCCGGTCATGCCGGGTGCGGCAGCCCGGACACGTCCAGTGCCGGGTGGAAAGGCTCAGCTTGGCGAGCAGGTGCCCACAAGCCGAGCAGGTCTTGGAAGACGGATACCAGCGATCGATCACCACGAGCGTGCGCCCGGTCCGTTCGGCCTTGTACTCCAGCTGCCGCCGGAACTCCCCCCACCCCGCATCGGAGATCACCCGCGCCAGCTTCCGGTTCTTCACCATGTTTTTGACCGCGAGGTCTTCGATCACGATGACATCCGCTCTGCGCACCAGGTTGGCGCTGACGCGGTGCAGGAAGTCGGCGCGGGCGTTACGGACCTTGCGGTGAGCGCGGGCCACCTTGGCCTTGGCCTTGCGCCGGTTGGCGCTCCCGCGCTCGCGGCGGGCCATGCGCCGCTGGTAGCGGGCGAGGTTGCGGGCCTTGCGCTCCAGATGGCGGGGGTTGGCGATGCGTTCCCCGTCGGAGGTGACCGCGAAGTCCTTGATCCCCAGATCGACGCCGATGGCGTGCCCGGCCTCGTCCATGGGGTCGGGGGCGTCGGCATCGACGGCGAAGGTCACGTACCAGCGGCCGTCCGGGTCGCGGGAGATGACGACCATGGTGGGGTCGAGCGTGGCGGGGTCGACGTCCTCGAAAGACCATACGAACCTCAGCGGCGTGGTGGTCTTGGCCATGGACAACTCGCCGTTCTTCATACGGAACGCCGAGCGGGTGTAGTGCGCGGTCTGCCGGGAGTTGCGGTTCTTAAAACGCGGATACTTCGCACGGCCGGCGAAGAAGTTCGCGAACGCCGCGTGCTGGTGCCGCAGCGTCTGCTGCAACGGAACCGACGACACCTCCGACAGAAACGCCAGGTCCTCGGTCTTCTTCCATCCGGTCAACGCGGCGTCGGTCTGCTTGTAGGAGGTCTTCTCGCCCCGCTGGTGGTAGGCCGTGTGGCGTTCGGTGAGGGTTTTGTTCCACACCAGGCGCACACACCCGAACGTGCGGCTGAAAACCGCCGCTTGTTCGGGGCCGGGGTAGGCCCGGCACTTGTACGCCGTCCGCATGACCGACACCTTACAACTGTCACGCTCACATGTAAGTCGAATGACCGGATGTCGGCGGACTCCGTTCTCAGGCCGTCCCGGCTCCGCCGGGCCGCTCCTGACGGAGTCCGGAATCCTCCCCGGCCTGAAGGCCAGGGCATCCTCCGGAGGACAAGGTGAACCCGGCGGATGTGTGGATCGTCGCGGGCCCTCCCGCGAGCGGCAAGTCGACGGTGGCGCGGCTGCTGCTCGACCGGCTACGGCCCGTACCCGCCCTGCTCGACAAGGACACGATGTACGGGCCGTTCGTCGCCGCGACGCTGCGGGCGGCGGGGCGGCCGGACGGCGAGCGCGAGGGACCCTGGTACGACGAGTACGTCAAGGACCATGAGTATGCCGGGATGACGGCGACGGCGCGGGAGATCCGGGCACACGGCTGCCCGGTGCTGCTGAGCGGACCGTTCACCGGCCAGGTCCACGACGCCGGGCGCTGGCAGGCCTGGATCGAGGAGCTCGGCGGGTCGCCCGTCCACCTGGTCTGGATCCGCTCCGACGCCGACACGCTACGCGCCCGGCTGCTGAGCCGGGGCCTGGAGCGGGACGCCGGCAAGCTCGAGCGCTTCGAACGCTTCCTCGCCGGCGTACGGGCCGACGAACCGCCGGTCGTGCCGCACGCCGCCCTCGACAACCGGGCCACGGCCCCGCCGCTGGCCGACCAGGTCGACGAGGCGTTCTTCAGCGGTGGAACAGTTCGCGGAGGTTGACGACGAGCAGCACCCCCGCGACCACCACCAACGGGACGAGCAGAACGTAGCGGCCGCCGTAGATCACCGCCAGCCCCAGGCCGACGGCGACGGTCAGACCGGCGGCGAGCATCAGCAGCCCCATCGCGAAGGACAGGAGCTTGCGCCGGACCCACGCCTCCATGGTGACGAAGAGCAGCACGACGGAGCCGAAGAGGATCGCCACGGGCTCGTGCGGGATGACGAAGATGCCCACCAGCGCCAGCAGGAACAACGGCGTGGAGAGCGCGGCCCACGCGTGCAGGAACCTCGTGCGCGGCCCCCGGAACGGCGTGTACGGCAGGTGGGGTTCCCGCAGGTGCGCCTGCGCGGCCTCCGGGGCCGGAGGACGGGCCAGGGTCGCCTCGTGCGCGGTGCGCTCCTCCGCCGACTCGGTGCGGTCGCGGACGAGCAGGGCCAGGGCGGCCTCGGCCTTGACCACCTCGGCGGCCCGCCGGCGGGCGAGGTTCCTGGTGTTGCGGTGCCCGGCCAGGGACGCCGCCGTCGTACGGAGCCGGCGCAGCTCCTCGCGGCTGCGCTCGATCGCGGCGTCGGCGGACTTGATCTCCTCGTCCAGGGCGGCGATCCGCGCCCGCAGGTCCCGCCGCTCCTCCTCGGGGCTCGGCGGGATCTTCTGCAGCCCGGCCCAGCCCAGCGGGTCGGCCCACAGGGTCCGCACACGTCCGTCCCGCTCGTAGCGCGGCCCGGCGGGGGCGCGCTCGCCACCCACCCAGTCGCGGGTGTCCCGTCCCCAGAGCCCGCGAAAGCCCCGTACCCAGGGCGTCTCGTCGGAGATGGGGACCGGCCGCCACGTACGATCCCGGCCGGGGCCGATCCGCTCCCCGTCACCCAAGGCGTAGTCGATGAAGGGGATGCCCACCCCGTAGTGCCGTTTCTCCCTCGACCAGGGGAAGGCCAGCGCCATGAGCCGCTGCACCCAGCGGACGTAGCGCCGCATCCGTACGGGGTTCACGGTGACGAGGTACTGGCCGGGCAGGAACGCGCCGGAGTGCGAACCGGCTCCGACGAAGACGACCGGATGCTCCCCGTCCTTGTGGAGGTCGGGGTCGTCCCAGCGGCGGCGCAGGTCGTCGCCGCTCTCGTCGTGCGCGGAGAGCGCCACCCAGGCGGGGCGCGGGCCGTCCTCGGTCTCGGCGAGGTAGACGGTGACCGACTCCCAGTCGCCCTCGTGGTCGTTGACCCCGGCGAACGTCGTCCGCCAGTCGTTCATCGCGTACAGGAACCAGTACTGCAGCACGATGTAGCCGCCCTCGCGGACCACCCGGCCGTAGTAGGTCGCCCGGTCCCGGGTCAGGTGCCGCTCGCCGAGGTCGGCGGCCGCCGCCGCGACCCCGCCCGGCACCGAGCCGCGCAGGAACAGCGAGGCGCGCAGCAGCACGTCGAAGACCCGGCCGATCAGGCCGACCGCGGCCAGGCGGCCGGAGCGTGCGATGCGCGGCTTGGCACGGGCACGATGGGCGCGGACCTCGCGCCGGTCGAACGGCCGCTGCACGAGCAGCAGCGACAGCGCGGTGCCCGGGCGCTCGTCGGCCGTGGCGACCAGGCGTTCCGCCGTGAGCTCGCCCGCCTCGAGGAGCCGTTCCTCGCCCTGCCACAGGCTGCAGGAGCGGATGTAGTCCTCGGCGTCGACGGGGAAGAACCGCTCGCCCGTGGTGTAGGCCAGTACCGGTTCGTACCGCCGCAGCAGCCCCAGGTCGTGGTCGTGTCCAACGGCCTCGACTTCCTCTGTCACCGGTTCCCCCCATGTGACGACGACTCCGCCAGTTATACCGGGCCACATCCGCGCAAAGCGCGGGGCATGGACGCGCTTGAAAGGTTTCTTGCCGGGTAATCCGTAGGCGCCCGAGAGTTCAGGAGCTGATTTCCATGACCGGGATGCTTCGAGTACCTCGCAGCAGGGGTGCCCTCAGCGGTGTGATCCTCGTGCTGCTCGGACTGTGGGGTGGGTTGGCCGCGGTGGCCGGCCCGTACTTCCACTTCGCGTTCGCTCCGGACAAGGCGTGGTCGTTCACGTCGGGGCGTGTCTGGCTGGAGATCCTGCCGGCCTGTGCCCTGCTGGTGGGTGGTCTGATCCTGCTGGTGAGCGCCAACCGGGCGACGGCGGCCGCCGGGGCGTGGATCGCCGCGCTCGGCGGGGCCTGGTTCATCGTCGGCGGTCCGCTCAGCCTGCTGTGGTCCGCCACCGACCGGCTCGGCCCGCCCGTCGGCGGGACGACGCGCCAGGTGGCCGAGCAGCTGGCGCTGTTGTCCGGACTGGGTGTCGTCGCGGTGTTCTTCGCCGCGGTGGCTCTGGGCCGTCTGGCGGTCGTCGGTGTCAAGGACGCGCGCCTCGCCGAGCGTGAGGCGGCGTACGTCAAGGAGGCTCCGACGGCGGAGGAGCCTCGGCCGGTGCGTGAGGACCGGCCCGGCCCGATCCAGGCGACGCAGCCCTTCCCGCGCCGTGCCGGGCGGGCCCCCGTGACCCCGCCCGAGCACGAGGTGCCCCCGCCGGCCGAGCGCACCGTGCCCCGGGCGGCCGAGCCGACGGATCGCCGGGTCGCCGGCGGTCCCGCCCAGGAGGACACCCGCACCTTCCGGCGGCCGGGCGAAGGGGCCTGACCCGCGATCGTCCGCCGGGCGGGGTCGGCTCTGCGATCATCGAGAGCATGGACCTCCCCGGCGGGACGTGTCATGTCTGGTGGGCGCCGCGATCCGCGGCCTCGGAGCGGCTGACGGCCGTGCTCAGCCCGGCGGAGCGGGAGCGGCGGCTGCGCTTCGTCCGTGAGGAGGACCGCGACCGTTACCTCGTTGCGCACGCGCTGACCAGGATCGTGCTGGGCGCTGTGAGCGGGACTCCTCCGGAAGAGCTGGCGTTCGACGTGACGTGCGCGCGGTGCGGCGGACCCCACGGCAAGCCTCGGCTGCCCGAGGGCGGTCTGGAGTTCTCCATCTCCCACTCGGGCGACCGGATCGCGCTGGCGGTCGCCCCCGGCACCCCCGTCGGCGTCGACGTCGAGCGCCTGATCGAGTCCCGCGACCTGGACGGGCTCGCGGCGGCGGTGCTGGCGGACGGGGAGGGCCTCGGGCCGGACGGTACGGACCGGGCGGCGGCGCTGACCACGTACTGGACCCGCAAGGAGGCCGTGCTGAAGACCACCGGAGACGGCCTGTCCGTCGCTCCCCGCACCCTGACCGTCAGCGCCCCCGGCCGGCCGCCGGCCCTGTTGTCCTGGCCGGACGGCCCCCACGTTCACCTGTACGACCTGCGGCCCGGCCCCGGCCACCTCGCCTGCCTCGGCTCCCTGGCCCCGGTCCGGGTGGTCGAGAAGGACGGAACGGAACTGCTCGCCCGCGCCGCCGTACCGCAGGAGGATCAAGCGTCGTAACGGTCGAGGATGGCGCGCGCGGACGCGACGATGCGCTCGCGGAGCTCCACGGGCTCCAGCACCTCGGCGTCGCGGCCGAACTTCAGCAACTCGACGTGGGCGTGGCGTACGGACTCGATGGGGATGACCGTGCGCACCCAGCCGTCCTCGTCCGGCGGTCCGGCGTTCCGCTGGGCGGCGCGGATGACCTCGGGCGTGAGCAGGTGGCGAAGGGTCCGCATGCCGTCCGGAGAGAACCGGACGACCGCCTCGCCGGTGAACATCGAGCCGCGGAACCGCTCGAGGTAGGACTGCCAGAACTCGGCGAGATCGAAGTCCGCGGGCCGCTCGAACTCCTCCTCCAGCATCTGCAGCGTGAGGATCCGGTTCACTCGGTAGGTGCGCTCGCCGCCGTCCGTGTGGCCGATGAGGTACCAGCTGCCCGCCTTGAGCACCAGGCCGAGCGGATCGATCGTACGGGTGACGTCCGTGGGCGTCTTCCACCGGCGGTAGCGCATGTGGAGCCGGCGCTGCTTCCACACGGCGTCGGCGACCGTGCCCAGGTACGGCGTGGGCTCGCCGCCGTGGAACCAGCCGGGCACGTCGAGGTGGAAGCGCTCACGGATCCGTCCCGCGCGTTCGGCCAGCTGCCGGGGCAGCGCCGCCATGAGCTTCAGCTCGGCCGCGGCGAGGACCGTACCGAGGCCGAGTTCGGCGGCCGGGCCGGGCAGGCCGGTGAGGAACAACGAATCCGCCTCCTCCGCGGTCAGTCCCGTGAGGCGGGTCCGGTAGCCGTCCAGCAACTGATATCCGCCGGCCGGGCCGCGGTCGGCGTACACCGGCACACCCGCCGCCGACAGGGACTCGACGTCCCGGTAGATGGTGCGCAGGGAGACCTCCAGCTCGTCCGCCAGTTCCTGGGCGGTCATACGGCCCCGCGACTGCAGCAACAGCAGGAGGGACACCAGGCGGCTCGCGCGCATGCGCCCAGTCTGCCGCGCGCGAATGCCTCGGCCGACCGCCCAGGGCGCCGCCGACCATCGCCCGCCCGGCACGACCGCCCAGAGAGCGGCCGACCACGACCGTCACCGCGGGGACCAAGCGCCGCCCACGACCGTGCCGGCGTGACGGTGCGGGGGCGGCCGACCACGATCGTCCCGGCCGACAGCCGGGACGGCTCAGATGACGATGACCGTCTTTCCGCGGGCCCGCCCTTCCCTGCTGCGGGCGAGGGCGTCCGGTGCCTGGGGCAACGTCACGGTGTCCCCGATGAGCACGCGGAGGTGGCCGGCGTCGATCTCCCGGGCGAGGCGTTCGAGCCGGTCGGCGCCCGCCTCGTTGAGGAAGTTGGCCGCGTCGACGCCGGGGAGCCCCTCCTCGGGGACCGCGAACACCGGGCTGAGGACCGTACCTCCGGGGCTGACGGCCGACAGCAGCCCGCGCAGTCCCCGGGTGTCGCTGACGAGGTCGATCACGGCGTCGACGGGTGCGGCGAGCCGGTCGGCGATGGGACCGGCGCTGTGGTCGACGATCTCGGCCGCGCCCAGCGCCCGCATCAGGTCGGCCTTGTCCGCGGTGGCGGTGGCGACGACCGTGATCCCACGGGCGGCGGCCAGCTGCGTGGCGAACGTGCCAACGCCTCCGGTCGCCCCGACGATCAGCAACCGGCGGGCGTCGCCGACGCGGTCGACGAGGTTGAGCGCCGTCGTCCCGGCGGTCGGCACGGCCGCCGCCTCGCTCAGCGCGATCGTCCGTGGCGGGGGCGCGACGGTGTCGACCGGCGCGACGGCCCGTTCGGCGTACGACCCGAGGCCGCGCCGGGGGTCGCCGAACTGGCCGAAGACCGGATCACCGGGCTGGAAGCCGGTGACGCCCGGTCCCACCCGTTCGACGATGCCCGCCCCGTCGGTTCCGACGACCAGGGGGAACACCGTGCCCGGGACGGCACCGTCGATGACCTTCCAGTCGAACGGGTTCAGCCCGGCGGCGTTCATCCGGACAAGGACCTCACCCTGGCCCGGCTCGGGCACCGGCTGATCGGTCAGCTCCGGCTCCGCCCCGATATCGGACACTGTGACAGCTCGCATAGGTCCCCCCGAAATCCACCATGCTGCATCGAGCACTACCCTGGGTAATCAAGGCTCATTCGTCGAGACGCTGGATGGGCGATCTTGCTCTCCACGGCGGATAGCCTTCAGGGGTCCGTGCCCCTGGCGTTCATTGGCAGGTTCGACAAGTGCGACCGACAGGCCGTGGAGTGACCGTGGCACGTCTTCAGATGGCCCGATCCGGCGCCGCGCTGGTTCTCATCGCCGCCGCGGCGACGGCGTGCAGCAGCGATTCCGGTGGAGGTGAGGCGCACCCGCCGAGCCCCGCCGCGGCCTCCTCATCGCCGGCCCCGGCGCCGACGCCGAACCCGCTGGCGACGTCGCCGGCGCCGAGCGGCGACGCCAGTGCGGCCGCGATGAGCTCCTACCTGCAGGGCCTCGCGAAGAAGGACAGGTTCACGGGCGTGGCCCTGGTGGTCCGGCGCGGTCAGGTGCTGGTCCGTTTCCCCGCAGGCAAGGCCGACGAGGCCAAGAAGGTCCCGAACGGTCCGGACACCATCTTCCGGATCGCCTCGGTGAGCAAGCAGTTCACCGCCATGCTCGTGCTGCAGCTGCGGGACCAGGGGAAGGTGAAACTGGACGACCCGGTCTGCCCGTACCTCGTCCCCACCTACATCAAGGCCTGCCCCACGGCGTGGCGGCCGATCACGGTTCGCGAGATCCTCGTCCACACGTCCGGCATCCCGGACATCTCCGAGATGAGCGACTTCTTCACGAAGCTGGATCAGCCGACCACGACCAAGGAGATCATCAGCCGGTTCGTGAACAAGCCCCTGGATTTCAAACCCGGCACCGGCTGGAAGTACAGCAACTCCGGATACATCCTCGCCGGCGCGATCATCGAGAAGGTCACCGGCAAGCGGTACGGCGAGGTGCTCCGGGAGCAGATCACCGCCCCGCTGCAACTCGAGCACACGGGCTACAGCGAGGGCGACCCGCCGGACGGCTGGGCCAAGGGCTATCTCAGCATCGGCAAGCCGGCGGGCCACATCAACGGGTCGCAGGCGAACGCCGCCGGCGGCGTCTACACCACGGCCGGCGACATGGCCCGCTGGGACCGGTCGTTCGGCGCGAACCTGGTCGCGCCACCCGCCACGGTGAAGCTGGCCTTCACCTCTCAGGCCGACTGCCCGTCCGGCGGCTGCCTCGACTCCCCCTCCACCGGGTACGCCTTCGGCTGGCTCGTCGACCGGCTGAACGGACACCGGTACCTCTACCATCCCGGTCTGCTCGAGGGGTACCACGCCAGCAACGTCTACCTGCCCGACGACGACATCGCCGTCGTCGTGCTCAGCAACGTCCAGAGCACCGACGTCAACGGCATCGCCCGCCACCTCGCCGGCCTCGCCCTCAAACCGTGACAACGCGTGACGCGTTCCGGCCCGCCGTCGGCACAAGGAACTAGGTCCGATTGAGGAAGGCGTCTCGGTCCCCGGACCGATGATCACGCACGGGCGCGCGGTACGGACCACGACTGACCGAGCTCGGCCAGGCCCTCGGCTACTGGGCGGCCCGCTGGCAGCAGGTTCCGGGGTTCGCCACACCCTCCGGCACCGCCGACCCGGCTGCGGCCCTCGCCGCCGTTCCGCCCATTCCCCGGCAGGTGGTCGGCATCAACAACCGGCTCGGCCAACTGGCCGAACTCACCGGCTGGACGGCGACACTCTCCGCGCTCAGACCCGCCACCGACCCCGGGCAGGCCCAGGACCTGCTGGCCGACCTGTCCGCTGCCACCACCGTGCACTACCTTCACCTAGGTCCGACCTAGTCCTCCGGAGGATGCCCCGGCCTTCAGGCCGGGGAGGAATCCGGACTCCGTCAGGAGCGGCCCGGCGAAGCCGGGACGGCCTGAGAACGGAGTCCGCCAACGTTCGGTCATTCGACTTACACATTCGCATGACAGTTGTAAGGTGTCGGTCATGCGGACGGCGTACAAGTGCCGGGCCTACCCGGACCCCGAACAAGCGGCAGTGTTCAGCCGCACGTTCGGATGTGTGCGCCTGGTGTGGAACAAGACCCTCACCGAACGCCACACCGCGTACCACCAGCGAGGCCAGAAGACCTCCTACAAGCAGACCGACGCCGCTTTGACCGGATGGAAGAAGACCGAGGACCTGGCGTTCTTGTCGGAGGTGTCGTCGGTTCCGCTGCAGCAGACGCTGCGGCATCAGCACGCCGCGTTCGCGAACTTCTTCGCCGGCCGCGCGAAGTACCCGCGGTTCAAGAACCGCAACTCCCGGCAGACCGCGCACTACACCCGCTCGGCGTTCCGCATGAACAACGGCGAGTTGTCCATGGCCAAGACCGCCACCCCGCTGAGGTTCGTGTGGTCCTTCGACGACGTCGAGGTCTCCACGCTCAACCCCACCATGGTCGTCATCTCCCGGGATCCGGACGGCCGCTGGTACGTCACGTTCGCCATCGACACCGACGCCCCCGACCCCATCGATGAGGCCGGGCACGCCATCGGCGTCGATCTGGGGATCAAGGACTTCGCGGTCACCTCCGACGGGGAACGCATCGCCAACCCCCGGCATCTGGAGCGCAAGGCCCGCAACCTCGCCCGCTGCCAGCGCGGGAGCATGAACCGCCGTAAGGCCAAGACCAAGGTCGCCCGCGCCCACCGCAAGGTCCGCAACGCCCGCACCGACTTCCTGCACCGCACCAGCACCAACCTCGTCCGTCGGGCTGACACGATCGTGATCGAAGACCTCGCGGTCACCAACATGGTCAAGAACCGCAGGCTGGCGCGGGTGATCTCCGATGCGGGGTGGGGGGAGTTCCGCCGGCAGTTGGAGTACAAGGCCGAACGGGCCGGGCGCACGCTCGTGGTGATCGATCGCTGGTATCCCTCGTCCAAGACCTGCTCGGTGTGCGGGTACCTGCTCGCGGAGCTGAGTCTTTCCACCCGGCACTGGACGTGTCCGGGCTGCCGCACCCGGCATGACCGGGACATCAACGCGGCCAAGAACATCGTTGCGGCTGGTCGAGCCGTAGCCAGGCAAACCCCTGGTGATGCCTGTGGAGCTGGTGTCAGACGGCAAGGGTCCTCCCTTCCGCAGCCGGCGCTGAAACAGGAAACCCGCGCCGTGAGGCGCCCGGCCTAAAGGCCGGATCGGCCACAAGGCCGATGGGAATCCCCCTTTCTTCAGAAGGGGGAGGAAGTCAAAACGCGCACGGCTCGGCCGTCATGCTGGTCCACGCCGCGACCGCACCCATGGCGGTACTCCGCACCCTGCCCGCGCTGCCCCGCAACCAGTGGGCCGCGAGCCTGTACGCCGCCTGGGCCGCCAGCGCGGCCGTGACCGCCGCTTACCTCCCCGCCGCACCCGCGCCCAGGCACAGCCCGCCCACCGCACCGGACTCGGCCGACGAGGTGTTCGCCCGTGCCGTCCGTCACCAGGACGAACACGTCATCAAGCTCGCCGACACCTGCCTCGACGTCTACGACCGCACGGGCAACCCCGACGCCCTCGCCGCCGTCATCCGCGCCACCGAACTGATCGACGAGCCCTGACGGAACATCGTTCGTCAGGGCCATCAAATGAGGCGCCGTCTGCACACAAACAGATCAGCGATCTTGTATTCACCCAGGGCGGGCTGATCGCCACCCCGACTTTGTGTGCAGGCGGGCTCGCCGACCGGGCTAACTGCTGTCGCCGGAGGACTCGACGACGACGACCTCGATACAGTTGGTGGCTTCACCGCTACGGGTGCTCTTGCGCCACGGAAGACGTGAAATATCCTCTGGATTCATGGCGGCCGAACTACTCCTTCGCAATCACGGCGATGAGCTCCGTTGATGCTTCCGGAGACAACGCCACGGACTTCAGGCTCTCGAAATCCACCTTAATCCGTCGAATGATCTCCGCGCTCTCCGCGAACGCATCCCCCAGCCTGGTCCCGGCATGCGCCACGTCTGGCGCGATGTCTTCCGGGAAACCAAGGATGATGAACGGACCATCGAGACCGGCGTGCGTCCCGACCTCAAGCGGGAGGACCCTGACCGTCACGTTCGGCCGCCGCGTGGCGTCAAGCAGGGCATTCAGTTGCCCGCGCATGACATGCGGACCGCCGATCGGCCGACGTAGCGCGGCCTCGTCCAGGACTGCGGTCAGCATTGGGGCGGGCGGGTCTTTGCGGCTCAACAGGGCTTTGCGGGCCATGCGCGCCCGGACGCGGCGGTCGATGCCGGCTTCGTCGTCGCGCTGTCCTGCACGGATGATTTCACGGGCGTACTCATCGGTCTGAAGTAGCCCTGGGATGAGCTGCGGACTCCACTCGTCGATGCGTGCCGCATCATCCTCCAGTGCGAGGTATGAGCCTTTGAAGATGTCGGAGTAGTCCGTCCACCAACCTCGGCGCCAAGAGTTTTTGGCGAGTTCGATGAGCGCGGCGCGGGTGGCGCTGTCGACGCCGTACAGGTCGAGCATCGCGATGATGGCCGGGGTAGTCGGTTTTGTCTTCGCGCGTTCGATGTACGCGACCTTGAAACGGCTCCAGCCCTGGCCGAGCTGGGCTGCGGCCTCCTCGGTGGTCAGGCCGGCGCGTTCGCGGAGGCGTCTGAGCTCGCTCGCGAGCTTGCGGCCGCGGACGGTTTGTGATCGCCCGCATGCCCTTTCGCGCCGACCGTGGCGACTACCTCGACCTCGCCATTCCCCTGCACCGCCACGCCGGCTCACTACTCGCCGCCTCCTGACTCCGGCCAGACAAAGGCTCCCGTCCGACGAGCGGCGTGCAGCGTCCCCAAGCTCATGGGGCGCGGAGGCCGTCGAAGATCACGGCGAGGGCGCGCGCCCGTACGTCGGCGTCGCCGCCGACGTGCTCGGCCGCCTGTGAGGCACCGACCAGGAGGGTCAGGATCTCGGGTAGCCCGATGTCGCGCCGAACCGCCCCGGCCTCCTGGGCGCGATCGAGCAGGGAACCGAGCGCGCGCCTGAGCTCCTGACCCGTCTCCGCCGTGGTCGCACGGACGTCGACGCCCGCCTCGGCCAGCGCGGCGGCGAAGGCGTTCTTGGTGGCCGCATGGTCGACGACGCGGGCGAAGAACGCGAAGAAGGCCGCGCCGGGATCCTCCGCGCTCATCAGCGCGTCGGCCTCGGTGGCGAGCCTGCCCAGTTGGGCGACGAACACCGCCTCGAGGAGCACCTCCTTGGTCGGGAAGTGGCGGAAGACGGTGCCGACGCCGACGCCCGCACGCCGGGCGACCTGCTCCGTGGAGGCGGTGGTGCCCTGCTCGGCGAAGACGGCCTCGGCGGCCTCCAGGACCCGTGCGCGGTTGCGGAGCGCGTCCGCACGGGGCCGCCGTCCGCCGTCCGGGGCGGCCGCGGGCTTCGGTGGCGACATCACACCATCCTCGTTGACAACCGGAGTGATCACTCCGCATAATCTTTTTACCGGAGCCATCACTCCGATTACTTCCACGATCTCGCCCAGGAGTCTCCCATGCCCGAACCGACCAGTCCCCGCGCCGTCTTTGAGCGCCTGAACCGCGGCATCGCGGAGGGGCGCTGGAACGACCTGGCCGACCTGTATGCGGAGGACGCGGTGGTACGCCAGCCGTTCGCCCCTCCGGCCTCCGGCGCACCTCAGATCCTTGAGGGCCGCGAGACGATCCGAGCCCGATTCGCCGGCGCGGCCCGGATGGGCCTGCGGTTCGGCGTGCGCAACGTGATCGTGCACGAGACTACGGATCCCGAGGTGATCGTCGCGGAGTTCGACTATGACATCCCCGCCGGCGACGACGTGCTGACGGCGGCCAACGTCCAGGTGCTGCGGGTCCGCGACGGCCTGATCATCGAGACCCGTGACTATCACGACCATCTCACCATCGCCCGCGCCACCGGCGGTCTCTCCGCGCTCCTCGCCGCCCTTGACGGAGAGACCGCGTGACGCCGCGCGAGGTGTTCGAGCGGCTGATCGACGGTGTCACGAGCGGCGACTGGGACGCGCTGCCCGCTCTGTACGCCGAGGACACCGTCGTCGTCCATCCGATGGCCGAGTCGGACGAGCCCCTGGTCGGACGGGAGGCCCTGCGGCGGCACTTCGCCGCTGCGGCCGCACTCCCCCTGCGGATGAGCGCGCGTGACGTCGTCGTGCACGAGACCGCGGATCCGGAGGCCGTCATCGCCGAGTTCGAGTACGCCGGGCGGGTCACCACCACCGGCCGCCGGTTCACCGTACGCAACGTCTTCGTGCTCAGGGTCCGCGACGGACTCATCGTGGAGTCCCGCGACTACGCCGATCACCTCCGGTTCGGAGCGGCGATCGGTCGGCCGCCCGGTCCACCTACTGTCGGCGTGGACGGGGCATCCTCCTGAATCATCCGGCATTTCGTGAGACATGTTGTTTCTTGCGGATGTGGCCCAAGGTGGCCATGATTTACCGGGGTCATGACTGACGGTCGAGTCGGCCCCTAGGCTTGGCGATCATGGAGGAACGGATCCCCGACGTCATCGACGTCCACACCCCGTCCCCCGCCCGCATGTACGACTACTGGCTGGGCGGCAAGGACCACTTCGCCGCCGACCGGGAGGCGGCCGAGAAGGTGATCGCCGCCCACCCCGAGCAGCGGCAGCTCGTGCGGGCGAACCGCGACTTCCTCGTGCACGCCGTGCGCTACCTCGCCGAGCAGGGGATCGATCAGTTCCTGGATCTGGGGACGGGCATCCCGACCTCGCCCAACGTGCACGAGGTGGCCCGCGAGGTCCGGCCGGCCGCACGAGTGGTCTACGTCGACAACGACCCGATCGTCTTCGCGCACAACCAGGCGTTCCGCGCCACCGACGACAGGATCGGCACCGTGCAGGCGGACGTCCGCCGCCCCGGCGAGATCCTGGGCGATCCGGCCGTCAAGCGGCTGCTCGACTTCGACCGGCCGGTCGGCCTGCTGGCCGTCGCCGTCCTGCACTTCGTCCCGGAGGGCGAGGCCGTGATGGCGAGCCTGCGGGAGGTCATGGCACCCGGCAGCTTCGTAGCGCTGTCCACCGGCACCAACGAGGGGCTGACGCCAAAGCAGCGCGAGCGCATCGAGAAGGCCTACGCCAAGGCCAGCGCCCCGGCCGTCATCCGTTCCCGCGAGGAGATCCAGCGGCTCTTCACGGGGTTCGACCTCGTCGAGCCGGGACTCGTCCACGTCGCCAAGTGGCGGGCCGACGGTCCGGAGACACGGGGACGGCTTCTGGCCGGGGTCGGTCGTCTCAGGACGTCGCACGCGGACCGCTGAGTGGTTCGCCCAGCCGGGCCCGGGCGATCTGCTCGGCCAGTCGTTCGAGCAGCGGGCCCGCGTCCGCCATGCACCGCACCGGGTCGGGTTCGAGGTCGGTGAGCGCGTACGCGCCGGCGAACCCCGCGGCGCGGAGCTCGTCGTCGTCGAGCGCCCGCCGCCCGGATACGGCGATGACCGGCACTCCGGCCCGCCCGGCCGCCCGCGCCACGCCGACCGGCGCCTTGCCGCGCAGGCTCTGGGCGTCCAGGGAGCCCTCGCCCGTGACGACGAGGCGCGCGCCGTCGAGATGCGCGGCGAACCCGAGCAGGTCGAGGAGGTAGGCGATGCCCGGCTCGACCTGGGCGGACAGGAACGCCAACGCGCCGAAGCCGACGCCGCCGGCCGCCCCCGCACCGGCGAGCCCGGCCACCACCCGGCCGAGGTCGCGGCGGACGATCGCGTCGAGGCGGGCCAGCCCCGCCTCCAGGATCTGGACCTGCTCCGGGTCGGCCCCCTTCTGCGGCGCGAACACGCGTGCCGCGCCGTCCGGTCCGAGCAGGGGGCTGTCCACGTCGCTCGCCACGACGACGGTGACCCCGCGCAGCCGGTCGGTGAGGGCGGACGTGTCGACCGCGTCGAGGTCGCGCAACGCCGCGCCGCCCGGCGGAAGGTCCCGGCCGCGGGAGTCGAGGAGGCGCGCGCCGAGGGCCGCGACCATGCCCGCGCCGCCGTCGGTGCAGGCGCTGCCGCCGAGGCCGAGGACGACGTGCCGTGCCCCGTCCGCCACGGCCGCGGCGATCAGCTCGCCGGTGCCGTGGCTGGAGGCGGTCAGCGGCGCGCGTACGCCGCCGGGGAGCACGCGCAGCCCGGACGCCTCGGCGAGCTCGACGACGGCCGTCTCGGCGCGGACCGCGTACGACGCGGTCACGGGCTCGCCGGTCGGCCCGCTGACGATGGCCCGCCGCCGGGTGAACCCGGCGGCCACGGCGGCGTCCACCGTGCCGTCGCCGCCGTCCGCGACCGGCAGGGCCGTCAGCCGGACCTCCGGATGGACGCGGCGCAGCCCGGCTGCGACGTGCGCGGCCACCTCGGGAGCGGTCAGCGACCCCTTGAACTTGTCGGGAGCGATGACGACGTGGCTGCTGCTCATGGATTCCCTTCTCAGCGGACCGAAATCAGGTTTCGTCCCGCCGATTATCCAGTCTCGTCCGGTTCGTCCTGCAAAAACCGGAGATCTTGAAACGGGATCTCAACCGGAGGTTCCGGTGGCGTGGGCGACGGCCCCCTGAGCGGCGCCGATGACCCGTGTCAGGGCCACATGGAGATCCTGCAGTTCGGCGACCTCCATGCCCAGACGCTCGACGATGGTCGGCGGGATCTTCTCGGCCTCCGCGCGCAGCGCCCGGCCCTCGGCGGTCAGGGTGACGGCCAGCACCCGCTCGTCCCGGCCGTCGCGCCCGCGTTCGACGTACCCGACGGCCTCCAGGCGCTTGAGCAGGGGCGAAAGGGTGCCCGGGTCGAGCTGGAGCAGCCGGCTCAGCTCCTTCACCGACAGCGGCGCGTGCTGCCAGAGCGCGAGCATCACGAGGTACTGCGGATGCGTGAGGCCGAGCGGCTCGAGCAGCGGCCGGTAGACGGCGACGACGCCGCGCGCGGCGACCGACAGGGCGAAGCACACCTGATGCTCCAGTGCGAGCGGGTCGTCTATGTCACGTTCGGCCATGGAATCTCCAGGTGGTTGGCGCGATTAACATATTGTGCACCAACGATTGGGGTACCAACGATGACCGGTGACCAGCTCGTCCCACGCAAGAAGTCCTACGAGGAGAAGTTCGCGGAGCGCATCGCCAAGCGCGACGCCGAGCGCGGCCCTCTCAAAGATGGGAAGGTCTTCGAGCACGGTCCCGCGAAGTTCCTGTTCATGTTCATCATCGGGTTCGTGATCGTCACCCACGTCGCCATCCTCATCGTCATGATGGCCAGCGGCATGCGCTGACCGCCGTTCCGGCCCCCAACAAGGATGATCTTGCCGTCCGACGGCCGCGCCTCTAGGGTGCGGAGTCCGACCGGCGAACGCCTGCCGACGATGGCACGCCGGCCGTACCTCCGTGACCGCACCCCACCGGTCACGACGGCTCTGCGAGGAGATCGTCCATGCGCCTTCGCCGGCTTGCTTCCCTCGTCACCGGCGCCGCCATCGCCCTGTCGCTCGGGAGCGCACCGCCCGCCGGCGCGGCGGCGGTCCCCGACGACCAGCCGCTGCCGCCGTACACCATCAGCAACCCGGCGCTCGCGCCGCTGACGGTCGACGGCCGGACGACGACCGTCCGCCAGGGCGTCTTCCACCACGCCGCGTACGACATCGAGGTCCCGCCGAACTGGAACGGCGAGCTGGTGATGTGGGCGCACGGCTACCGCGGCCAGACCACGACGCTGACCGTCGACCCGCCCACCTTCGGGCTGCGGCAGAAGCTGATCGGCGAAGGTTACGCCTGGGCCGCGTCCTCGTACGCCGACAACGGCTACGACGTACGCTCCGGGGTCGTCGAGACCCGGGACCTGGCGGACCTGTTCGCCCGGTCGCAGCGCCGGCCGAGGCGCACCTACATCGCGGGCGTGTCCATGGGCGGGCATGTGATCGGCCGGTCGATCGAGCAGTACCCGCACTTCTATTCCGGCGCCCTGCCGATGTGCGGGGTCCTCGGCGACAACCGGCTGTTCGACTTCTTCCTCGACTACAACCTGGTGGCGCAGGACCTCGCCGGCGTGCGCGCCTATCCCCCGCCGGCCGACTACCTGACCAACGCCGTGCCCAGGATCCAGCAGGCGCTCGGGCTGGGCGGCCTGAAGCCGGGCGGTCCGGACACCACCAACGACCTCGGCAAGCAGTTGCGCGCCATCGTCGTGAACCGCTCGGGCGGGCCCCGGCCCGGCGCGGAGGCTGCTTTCCCCGCCTGGAAGGACTTCCTGTTCAGTCTGGGCGCCCCCGCGACCGGTACGAGCCTGGCGGAGAACCCCTCGCAGCTCGCCGGCAACGCCCGCACGCGGTACACGCCGAACGCTCCGGTCGACGTGAACGCCACCGTCCGGCGGGTGCGCCCCGCCGACCCGGTCGACCGGTACTCCCCGCGGCTGTCCCAGATCCCGCGGATCTTCGGGTTGCCGACCGCCAAGGTCGTCACCCTGCACGGCCTCGGCGACATGTTCGTGCCGTTCTCGATGGAGGAGATCTACGGGTCGGAGGTCGCCCGCACCCACCGGTCCGGCCTCGTCGTCCAGCGCGCCATCCGGACGGCGCAGCACTGTGAGTTCTCCCCGGCCGAGGCCGGGCAGGCCTGGGACGACCTGGCCCGCTGGGTGCACGGCGGCTCGCGTCCGGCCGGCGACCCGGTCACCGAACCGGCGGAGGTCGCGCGCCCGGACTTCGGCTGCCGCTTCACCGACCCGGCCGCCTACCCCTCCGGCACGCGCGGGCTCTTCCCCGCCTGCCCCCGAAGCTGACCAGATCACCGTGGTGAACGTGGACGAGCAACGGGCGTACGCACGGCGGCTGGCGGCCGAGTCGATCGCCGAGGACGACGCCACCGGATGGTTCGAGCGGCTGTACGCGGCGGCCGAGCGCGGCGAGGCGATCGTGCCCTGGGCCGACCTGGAACCCAACCCGATGCTGCGGGCATGGGCGCGGCCCGGCTCCGGCCGCGCCGTGGTCGTCGGCTGCGGGCTGGGCGACGACGCCGAGCACCTGGCCGGGCTCGGCTACGACGTCACCGCGTTCGACGTCTCCGAGACCGCGGTCGCCCGCGCCCGCGGCCGCTTTCCGGACTCCCGCGTGGACTACCGGGTCTCGGACCTGCTCGCCCCTCCCGCGGCGTGGCGGCGGAGGTTCGACCTGGTCGTGGAGATCTACACGATCCAGGTGCTCCGCGAGGACGCGCGCAGGCGCGCCATCGCGGGCACCGCCGACCTGGTCGCGCCCGGCGGGACCCTGCTCGTCATCGCCCGCGCCAGGGAGGAGGGCGACGATCCGGGCCGGATGCCCTGGCCGCTGACCCGCGCCGAGATCGAGGCATTCCCGCTGCCCGCCATACGGATCGAGGACCTCCACGACGATGAGGACCCACCGGTACGCCGCTGGCGCGCGGAGTTCCGGCGGCCCGCCGGCTCCTGAACGGGAGGGATCAGGGAACCGACGCGTCGCCCGCGACCTCCCGCAGGATCACGCGCGCCTCGTCGGGGTAGCTCTCGATCAGCCGCCGGAGCTCGGTGAGCTCTCCACTGCGGGTCGACCGCCCCACGGTCGGCAGCGCCAGGACCTTACGGAGCTCCTGCAGGGCCTGGGCGAGGTCGTCGTTCATGCGCGCCCGCTCCGCGCGGCACGGCCAGTAGACAAGAAGAACACGAGCAGTAGTCAAGCCACTACTTTTCGTATTCGCAAGTCGCCGGGCGTTCTGTGCATGAATTTCCGTGATCCGGTCGCCGCCTTCGCCCGCTTCATCGACGAGGGCCTGCACGTGAGCGCGCTCGCCGCGGCCGATCCCTCCGGCGCGCTCGCACGCGCCCCCGAGACTCGTCGACGACCGACCGGCCCGATCGCATAGACCAACATATGAGACGAACTTTCTTGTGATGTGAGATGACCCTAGGCTGGCCACCGGGAAGGGGTGATCACGGTGATCAGAGAATGGGACGCCACGGCGTACGACGCCCTGCCGTTGCCGCACCTGCGGTGGGGACGACGCACCCTTGACCGGCTCACGCTCAGCGGCGACGAGACCGTTCTGGAGGCCGGCTGCGGCACCGGCCGCGACACGGCCGCACTGCTCGACCTGCTGCCCCAGGGGCGCGTCATCGCGGTGGACGGGTCGGCGCGCATGCTGGACCGGCTCCGCGCCAGGCTCGCGGACGGCCTCGACCGGGTCGACGTGCTCCAGGCCGATCTCACCGAGCCGTTGCCGATCGCCCGGGCCGACGCCGCCTTCAGCGTCGCGACCTTCCACTGGATCCACGACCACGACGTGCTCTTCGCGAACATCGCACGGGCCCTGCGGCCCGGCGCACCGTTCGTCGCCGACTGCGGCGGGCGGGGGAACATCGCGCGGGTGCGCGCCGCGCTGGCGAAGGTCACCGGTGAGGACCCCGAAGTGTGGAACTTCGCGGGCGCCGAGGAGACGCGGCAGCGCCTCGAACGGGCCGGCTTCACGGACGTCCGGGCCGACCTCGTGCCGGACCCGGCCCGGCTCGAACCGGGCGAGCAGTTCGAGAGCTACCTGGCCACCGTCGTGCTCGGAGCGCACCTCGACCGGCTGCCACGCTCGGAGCATCAGGGGTTCGTGCACGCGGTCGCGGCGGAGCTGGCCGAGCCGGTGGTCGACTACGTGCGCCTGGAGTTCTCCGCCCGGCGGGCCGGAGGCTGAGACGCCCGGTCAGTCGGACAGGCGGGCGATCTCGCGCATCTTGTTCATCGTGTCGAGGGCGGCGACCTTGTACGACTCCGCCAGCGTCGGATAGTTGAAGACGGCGTCGACGAGATAGTCGATGGTGCCGCCACAGCCCATCACCGTCTGGCCGATGTGCACGAGCTCGGTGGCGCCGGTGCCGAAGACGTGCACGCCCAGCAGTCGCCGGTCCTCGGGCGAGACCAGCAACTTGAGCATGCCGTACGAGTCCCCGATGATCTGGCCGCGGGCCAGCTCGCGGTACCGGGAGATGCCCACCTCGAACGGTATGCGCTCGGCGGTCAGCTGGTCCTCGGTGCGGCCGACGAAGCTGATCTCGGGGACGGTGTAGATGCCGATCGGCTGCAGCTGCTGCATCTCGCGGGCCGGCTCGCCGCAGGCGTGGTGGCCGGCGAGGCGCCCCTGCTCCATCGACGTCGCGGCCAGGGCGGGGAAGCCGATGACGTCGCCGACCGCGTAGATGTGCGGCACGGCGGTGCGGAAGTACTCGTCGACCGCGATCCGCCCGCGCGGATCGGCCTCCAGCCCCGCGTGGTCCAGGTCGAGTTGGTCGGTCGCGCCCTGGCGGCCGGCCGAGTACATGACCGTGTCCGCCGGGATCTTCTTGCCGCTCTCCAGGATGGTCATCGCCCCGCCGCCACGCCGCTCCACCGCGGCGACGCTCTCTCCGAACCGGAACGTCACCGCGAGGTCGCGCAGGTGGTACTTCAGCGCTTCGATGATCTCCAGGTCGCAGAACTCCAGCATGCGGTCCCGCCGTTCGACGACGGTCACCTTGGTGCCGAGCGCGGCGAACATCGAGGCGTACTCGATGCCGATGACGCCGGCGCCGACGACGACCATCGTCTGGGGCAGCCGGTCGAGGCTGATGATGCCGTCGGAGTCGATGATGGTGCGCTCGTCGAACTCCACGGTGTCCGGGCGCGCCGGGCGGGTGCCGGTGGCGATGATGATCTTTTCGGCGCTGACGCGGGTCCGGCGCTCGGTGGCGTCGTCGGTGACCTCGACGGTGTGCGGGTCGGTGAACCGCCCGGTACCGCTGAGCACGGCCACGTGGTTCCGGGAGAGCTGGCTGCGGACGACGTCGATCTCGCGGCCCACCACATGCTGGGTCCGCGCGGCGAGATCGGCGACGGTGATCTCCTCTTTGACGCGGTAGCTCTGCCCGTACAGCTCACGCTGGTTGAGGCCCGTGAGGTACAGCACCGCCTCGCGGAGGGTCTTCGACGGAATGGTCCCGGTGTTGATGCACACGCCGCCGATCATGTTCCGGCGTTCGACCACGGCCACGCGGCGGCCGAGCTTGGCCGCCGCGATGGCGGCCTTCTGACCGCCAGGCCCCGTTCCCAGGACGAGCACGTCGAAGTCGTACATCGCCTCAGTCTGACCGGCCTCGGGTGAATGATCTAGCTTTCCCCGGACCTCGGCCGGCGGAAGCCTCGATGTCACCACGCTTCCACCTCCGCGCGGCCTGGGTTTCAGCAGCACGCCACCGCCCCACCCGTGCGGCCAGGGCGGAGCCACCGCCGATACCAGACGAATGTCTCCTAAATCACACTTCTCCCAATAAGGGGGTGATTATGCAATACTCCCCGTAAGCAGTCATTGACCCCCTGCATCCCACTTCTCGCGACGACCTTGACCCATCGTGCAAGACCTCCCCCAACTGCTGCTTTGCCAGATCGGTCAGAAGGTAGGCGGTCCGATCGAACACCGGCCACGGATTCCCCACCCGAACCCAACCCGGAACGGATGAGCAATCGATGACCGCAGCCATCGACACCGATCCGCCACGGACGGCCCGGAACGTCCGGCTCTACCGCTCCATCCCCGCTCTGCTCCGCGATCCGATGGGAGAGGTCGAAAAGATCGGCCGGTTCGCGGGCGAACTCGTACGCGTCGACTTCGGGATCTTCAAGGCCTACGTGGCGACCCATCCCGACGACGTCCAGCACATCCTGCGGGACGATTCCGCGAACTTTCTTCGCAACGGAACGGCTTGGCGTCCACTGCGCCGGCTTTTCGGCGACAGCATCCTCGGCGAGGGGCCGGATTGGGAACTGAGCCGAAAGGCCCTGCAGCCCCTCCTCACGACCCGACACGTCCATTCAGTGGCCGGGCGAATGGCCGAGGCCGTCAACGACGCGATCGAGCCACTGACCGGACCGGCGCGAGATGGAAGCTCCGTCAAGGCGACACCAGAGATGGCGCGGATCGTGAACCGCACCGTGCTCAGTGTGTTCTTCGGCGGCAAGATCTCCGCCGCGGACAACGATCGGCTCGCGCCGGCCTTCGACCAGGTCGCCAAGGCGGTGGCGTTCCGGTTCCTTCTGCCCTTCCTGCCCGAGTCGGTCCCGGTCCCGGGCGACCGGGCCTTCAGGGAGGCCGTGCAGAGGATCGACGACGTGCTCATGCCGCTGATCCACAAGCAGCGGCGCACCGACGACGCGTCACCCGACTTCTTCTCTGCCCTGTGCCAGGCCCGGACCGCCGACGGCGGAGAGGTCAGCGATCGATGGATCCGCGACAACCTCGTGGCGATGTTCGCCACGAGTACGGAGACCACGGTGGGGGCGCTCACCTGGCTGTGGCCGCTCCTCGACGCCCACCCGCAGGTGGCGGCGCGGCTGTACGACGAGATCGACCGGGTCGTCGGGCGGGGCCCGGTCCAGGCCGAACATCTGTCCGATCTGACCTATACCCGGCAGGTGCTCCAGGAAGTGCTGCGCCTCTACCCGGTGGGCTGGCTGTTCCCCAGGACGGCCGTAGCGCCCGCGCGCCTGGGCGGAGTCCGGATCAACGCAGGGGACACCGTGCTGCTCAGCCCGTTCCTGACACACCGGCTCGAGCGGTTCTGGGACCGGCCGCGGTCATTCGATCCGGACCGGTTCGCCACCGACCGGACCGCGGACGGCGGGAGACGGCACCGGTACGCGTACTTCCCCTTCGGCGGCGGACCTCATCAGTGCATCGGCATGCACGCCTTCACCACTGAGGCCGAACTCGTCGTCGCGGGTGTGCTGAGCCGATTCCGGCCCGTCTCCTGCAGCGCCGTGCCGGTCACACCCCGGATCGGCCCTACGCTCCGCCCCCGCCGAGATGTCGACCTGACCCTGCGTCTGCTCTGACGCCGCACGAACGACGAGGACGCGGCGCGCTCGGCGGGTCGCTCCACGCCCGAAACCGCCCGGGACGGATCTTCGATCGAAGAAGGGTAGGCATGGCGATTCCCCTCGCGAGCCGCGATGAACGGGCAACGGCCGCAGAGCATGGACGGATCTGCGCGCTGGCCACCGATTGCCTTCGCGATCTACGGGACTGCGCGGCCGCGTATCCGGAGCTGTTCCCACCCGACCCGTTCGGCCCGACGGTGTTCAGTGGCGTCGCCCTCGCCAACGCGTTCGGGTCCCCGTGGGCGACCCCAGATCAAATAAGGATCGCGACGCGTACGGCCCTGTGGGCCTTTGCCGCCGACTGGCTCGTCGACTACGTCGCGACATCCTGGGAGGAGGTCGACGAGATCATCCGCGGATGCATGGCCGTGACGGAGAGTGTCGTCCCAGCCACGGAGGTCCCGCTGCAGCGGTTCCTCGCGAGTATCCGCGCGGAGCTCGAGACGAGCGCCGTATGGCCGGCCCTGTCTGCGGCCTGGTGCGACGCCCTGCGCCGCTACCTGCGCGCGAACGCACGCGAATGGAAATGGAAGACGGCCTATACCGGCGGAGATACATCCGCCCTCCCCACCTTCGCCGAATACCTCGCCAACGCTGACAATTTCGGGTCCCACCTCGTCAACGTCTCCCACTGGATCTCCAACGAGAGCGTGGACGGCCCGGAGCGGCTGCGGCCGCTCGCGGTCGCCGGCGAGGAGATCCAGCGCACGCTGCGGCTGGTCAACGACCTCGCGTCCTATGAACGGGACCTGGCGTGGGGCGATCTGAACATCCTGATGCTCGGGGTCGGCCGCGACGAGGTCGACCGGCGGATCGACGAGCTCGCCGGCGATTGCGACCGGCTCATCGGCGCGTTGGCCGACGGCTTTCCACGCGAGGCGGCGTACCTGAGACGGCAGCTGGGATACAGCATGGGCTACTACGGGATGACGGACTACTGGGGTGCCGCGTGACCCCGGGAGACCCGGCCCTGGCGCCGATGTACGGGGACGCCCCCAGATCCGAGGCGGACACGCTGATCGCCGGGCTGGTCGCCGAACCCTGGGGGCAGGTCTCAGCGTCGGTGTACGAGACGGGACGTCTGGTGACGCTGGCCCCCTGGCTGACCGGTCATGCCGATCGGGTCCGGCACCTCCTGCGAACGCAGCGGGCGGACGGTGGCTGGGGTGCCGTGGAACCCGGCTACGCCCTCGTCCCCACGCTCAGCGCGACCGAGGCCCTACTCGGTGAGGCGCACCGGGGCGGCGCCACCGTCGACGCCGCGGCCGCCGGACTGCGCCGGCTGTTCCGCTGGTCGCGGGGAGGCGAGTCATTGACCGCGGCCGACCTGCCCGACCTGCCGGCGATCGAGCTGATCGTCCCCTCCCTGATCGCCTCGATCAACACGCACCTGAGCGCCGGTGTCATCTCCTGGCCCGAGACCGAGCGCCTGAACCCGCCCCGGGGACTGACCGGCACGGCCCTCACATCGATCCGGGCCGCCCTCGCCTCGGGCCAGGCCCTGCCTCAGAAGCTGCTGCACGTCCTTGAGGCCGTCGGGGACTCCGCCCGGCGCCACCCTGCCGTACGACCCGAGGTCACCGGAGCGATCGGGGCCTCCCCGGCGGCGACGGCCGCCTGGCTCGGTGACCGACCGTGGGACACCACCGGGTCGGTCGCGCGGCGGTTCCTCGAGACGGTCGCCGGGCGGAACGGCGGACCCGTGCCCTGCGGACTGCCCATCACCGTGTTCGAACGCGCCTGGGTACTGAGCGGGCTGGCACGCGCGGGCGTCCCGTTCGACCCACCCCACGGCCTCGTGGCGGAACTGTCGGCGGCCGTCGGCCCGGCCGGGACCGCGGCGGCGGCCGGACTGCCGGTGGACGCCGACACCACCGCGGGCGCGTTGTACGCTCTCGCGCTCGTCGGCGTCTCCCGGCCGCCCGATCCCCTCTGGACGTTCGAGACCGAGTCGCATTTCAGTACCTGGCCGGGCGAAGACGGCGTGTCGGTCACGACGAACGCCCATGTGCTGCAGGCGTTCGGGCAGTACCGCGGGCACGGCTGCACGGGACCGGCCGCGCGATACGCCGCGACGATCGCCAAGGTGTCGGCCTGGCTGCGCGACCGTCAGCGGAGCGACGGCAGCTGGTGGGATCGGTGGCACGCCTCGCCCTACTACGCGACCTTCTGCTGCGTGCTCGCGCTCCACGACTTCGGCGGGCCGGAGTCGACGGACGCGGTCGACCGGGCCGTCCGATGGGTGCTGGCGACGCAGCGGGCGGACGGCTCATGGGGCCGCTGGACGGGGACCGCAGAGGAGACCGCGTACGCGCTCCAGATCCTCCTCCTGACCAGAGACCGGGGACCGGGGACGGAACCACGGCTCGACGCCGCACGCCTGTGGGCCGCCGTACGCGGCCGTGACCATCTCCGCCGGTGTCCGGCCGGCCCGGACGATCCGCCGCTCTGGCACGACAAGGACCTCTACCTGCCGGTGAGCATTGTGCGATCCGCCACATTGGCGGCGCTGCACCTCTCCGAGAGGGTCGGTTCGCCCTCCTGTCAATTAACCGCTTGAGGTACGAAAAACCCACCCAAATCGTACCAATTCCCCCCTTTTCACCTCTTGTCGCCTTGAATTGGTACGTGACGCATTGCTAGAGTCCGACGTCGCCGGAGAGTTCGGCACGTACGCGGCGCATCCCACGCGCACGACGGGCCTGCAGGATACCCTCACATTCGAAATACGTCACGAAATTCCGCATGGACACCGTACTGATACTTTCTTCGCCCCCGGGGCCTGAATGATGCGCTTCCGCAACTCGCGTCTTCGAACGAAGATCACGGTCCTGCTGCTCTCACTGGTCGCTCTCTGGGCGTTCGCGGCCTGGGTGACGTTGCGCGAAGGGGTGAACCTCCTCTGGGTCTCCGTGGTCAACACCGGGGTCGCACAGCCGCTCGATGCGCTGCAGCCCGAACTCCAGCAGGAGCGCCGCCTGTCGCTGATCCGGATGGCCGACCCGCACGCGCAGCAACGGGCGGCCCTTCAGGCCCAGCGAGTCCGTACCGACAGGGCCGTGGCGCGGTTCAAGCGCTTGGCCCGCGGCGACAACGTGCAGTTCGCGCAGAGCCGGGCGCTCAAGCAGGCGATCGACTCGGGCATCACACAGTTCGACCGGCTCATCGCCAGCCGCGCCGCGATCGACTCGGGCCTGATCGACCGTGCCACGGCCTCTTCGATCTACACCGGTGCCATCAGCGCGATCTTCGAAATCGACGACTCGCTCGCCACTCTGGACGACAAGGAATTCGCCAAGGACGTTCGGACGATGGTCGAACTCAACCGGGCACGGGAGCTCTTCTCCCAAGAGGACGCGACGCTGTCCGGGCTGCTCGTGACCAAACATTTCACGAGCGCCGAATACGTGCAGCTCATGCAGATCATCGGTGCTCGGAGATACGCCTTCGACAAGGTTCTGGAGGAGCTCGGATCCACCGACCGGACCTCGTACGAACTGGCCGCGAATGGGACACAGGTCCGCGCTTTCACCGCAGTCGAAGGACTCCTGGTCACAAAGGCCAAGGCGGGCAAGAGGCTGCCGATCACCGCTGCCCAGTGGAGGGCCACCGCCGACCCGGCACTGGCGCAGTTGTCAAAAGCGGTGTTCGGCGGCGGTGACCGGCTCGTCAAGCAGGCGACGCCGATCGGCATCGGCGTCGTCATCCGCCTCGTGCTGGCCGGCGGCCTCGGCCTCCTGGCCGTCATCACCTCGGTCGTCGTCTCCATCACCACGACCCGAGCGCTGCTCCGGCAGCTGGAGAAGCTACGGAAGGCCGCGCGGGAGTTGGCCGACGAACGCCTGCCGCGCGTCGTGGAGCGGCTCGGCCACGGAGAGAGCGTGGATGTCGAGGCCGAAGCGCCGCCCTTGTCGTTCGGTAGCGACGAGATCGGCCAGGTCGGGCGCGCCTTCAACTCGGTCCAGGAGACCGCGATCCGGACCGCCGTCGAGCAGGCCGAGCTGCGTCGCGGCTTCCGCGACATCCTGTTGAGCCTCGCGCGCCGCTCCCAGGCCCTCGTCCACCGGCAGCTCACCCTCTTGGACGACATGGAACGCCGGAAGGACGATCCGAAGGACCTGGAGGAACTGTTCCGCGTCGACCACCTGGCGACCCGGATGCGGCGTAATGCCGAGAACCTCATCGTCCTGTCCGGGGCGACGCCCGCCCGTGGCTGGCGGCGCCCGGTTTCGATGATCGACGTCGTACGGTCCGCCGTGGCGGAGGTCGAGGACTACACCCGGGTGAGTGTCGCCTCCACCATCGGGGACGTCGCCCTGGCCGGCCGGGCCGTCGGCGACATCGTTCACCTCCTCGCCGAGCTCATCGAGAACGCCGTGTCCTACTCACCGCCCTACACGCAGGCGGAGATCAGCGGCCGCCGGGTCGCCCGGGGGTACGTGATCGAGATCGAGGACCACGGACTCGGGATGACCGACGAGTTGCTGCAGTCCCTCAACGACCGAGTCAGCGATCCTCCCGAGTTCAACCTGTCGAGTTCGGTGCACCTCGGGCTGTACGTGGTCGGTCGGCTCGCCGAGCGCTACGACGTGCGCGTCACGCTCAAGCACTCGTCGTACGGCGGGACGACCGCCGTGGTGCTCGTTCCGCGGGAGCTGATCGTCGAGACGCCGCCCGACGATGCGGAGCCGAAGAAGGACATACCGGTCGCGGCGCGGAAGCGGCTCTTGGCAGTCGGTGCACCCGCGGCGGCGGCCACGGGCACGGCCGTCGCGACCGCATCCTCCGTCCAGTCCCCCGACAAATCTCACGAGGCCGATGACGAATCCAGGACCGAGTCCGAGAACGAGCCCATCGGCACCACCCCCGACGGCCTGCCCAGGAGGAGACGCAAGACGCCCGTCCGCCGCACGGCCACGAACCCGGCCGGCACCTCACGGCCGGTTGCGCCGGTGACGGCGCTGACCCCGGCAACGGGCGACGGCCCCGAGGCGGCGCCGGACGGCGACGACGATGCCCCCACGCCTGTCTCCTCGGAGGAGTCTCGTACCCCTTCGGGACTGCCGATCCGGGTTCCGCAGGCGAGCATCGCCGATCCGCTGCGAACAGACGGATCACCCACCGCCTCGGCGGACGAAGACAGGAACGCCGGTACGGACCGGTCAGCGGAGAACGTCCGCAGGTCGATCAGCGGCCTCCAGTCCGGCACCCGGCGCGGCAGAGCCAACGCGGCCAGGTCCCAGCCGGACTCCGGCCGCCCGACCGGCCCGATCGCAGACGAAGAAGCGTAGAAGGACTAGTAGTGGCACAGAAGACAGAGCCCCCCGCCGAACTCGCCTGGTTGCTCGACGACCTGGTCAAGCGGGTCAAAGAGGCCACGCACGCGATCGTCCTGTCCGCCGACGGCCTGCTCATGGCCGCGTCGGCGGACCTCGGCCAGGACGACGCCGAGCACCTGTCCGCGGTCGCGGCCGGTATCCAGTCCCTGGCGAAGGGCGTCGGCGAGCGGTTCGACGGCGGTCCAGTGCTGCAGACGATCGTCGAGATGCGATCGGCATACCTCCTCGTCACCGTCGCCGGTCAGGGTGCCTGTCTGGCGGTGCTGAGCAGTGAGCAGGCCGACATCGGACTCATCGCCTACGAGATGGAGATGCTCGCCTCCGGCCTCGGCCATCACCTCACGGCCGCGTCCCGCTCCGCGGACCCGGTGCCGTGACGATGACGAACGATCCGTCCGAGCAGGAGGACGCACCGAGCGATCTGCCCTCCGTCGAATCCGCGGGGCCACCCGTGGACGGCGAGTCGCACGAACGATGGCTGGACGAGCAGGCCGGACCGCTCGTTCGTCCGTACGTCATGACCCGCGGGCGTACGGAGCCGGTCCGCGGCACGTTCGACCTCATCACGATGGTCGTGGCCACGGGGCTCCCCCCGGCGCCCGAACTCGGCCTGGACCCCGAGCATCAGGCCACCGTCCGGCTCTGTGACGAGCCCATGTCGGTGGCCGAGATCGCCGGGCACCTGAACCTTCCGACCGTCACCGTCCGAGTGCTGCTCGGAGATCTGCTCGCCAAGGGCCTCATCAGCGTTGAGGACCCGCAGACGGAGGCGGAGCTCGCGGACGACGACGACCTGTACCTGGCGGTGATCGATGGACTCAAGGCGCTTTGATCGACGGGGCCGAAGGCTGCCGAAGGCGATCAAGATCGTGATCGCGGGCGGCTTCGGCGTGGGCAAGACGACCCTGGTCGGGACCGTATCGGAGACCAAGCCGCTGCGGACCGAGGAGTTCCTCACCGACAAGAGCGTGGGCGTCGACGACGTGGAGGGCATCGAGGCGAAGGCCACCACGACGGTCGCGATGGACTTCGGGCGCATCACCATGAAGGACGAACTGGTCCTCTACCTCTTCGGCACCCCCGGTCAGAAGAGGTTCTGGTTCATGTGGGACGAGATCGCGATCGGGGCGCTCGGCGCGGTCGTGCTCGCCGACACCCGGCGGCTCGCCGACTGTTTCCCCGCGGTCGACTACTTCGAGCGGCGGGGCACGCCGTTCATCGTCGCGGTGAACTGCTTCGAGGGCTCCGAGCGGTTCGAGCTGGACGAGGTGGAGATGGCGCTCAACCTCGGGCGGCACGTCCCGGTGATGCTGTGCGACGCCCGCGACAAGGAGTCCTGCAAAGACGTCCTGGTGGCCCTCGTCCAGCACGCGATGAAGACGCGGAAACAGGCGCGGACCGCCACGGTGTAGGTCGGCCGACCCTGGGGCGCGGCGACCGTAGGTCGTCGCCGTCCCGGTCACACCGGGATGCTCAGGAGCGCGCCGCCGCCCTCCACCTCCACGTCGAACCTGGCCAGGTCCTGGCGCGCCACCGCCGTACCGCCGTGGACCTGCAGGTGGTCGGGCGAGCCCAGCACACCGTAGCCCTTGGGCGGCACGGCCCACTCCGTCACGACGTGCCGCTGCCCCGACCGCGTGACCGCGATGAGCCGGCAGGTGAGCGGGCCCTTGACGTTGCCGAGGTCCAGGGCGACGTGCGTGCCCCAGCCCTTACTCTCCATGGCCACGATCCCGGTGGCCCCCGTGCTGCGGCTCGTGGCGCCGTGCGTCTCGCCCCATCCGAGGAGGTCCGCCGGCATGTTGGCGTGGCCGTGCGGCATGACCATGCCGTCACCGCGTCCGGCCACGGCGGCGCCGACGGTGACCCCGCCCGCCAGCAGCGCCACACCGGCCGCCGCGCCCAGGATCGCGGTGCCACGGCGGCGCCGGCGCGCGGCCACCCTGCGGCGGCGGAGCAGGTTCACGACGTCGGCGGAGCCCTCGGCGGGCGCGGGACCCGCCGGACCGCCTCCGGCCGTCTCAGGCCCCGGCAGGCCACGTTCACTCGCCCCCAGTCCACGTTCGGCCGCCTCCGGTCCGGCGTCCTCCCACTCCGGCCGGACGCCCGCCAGCAGCTCCCGCATGCCGGACAGGTCGGCCACCTCCGCCGAGCACGCGGGGCAGTCGGCCAAGTGGACCTCGAAGGCCCGGCGGTCGTCGTCCTCGAGCAGTCCCAGGGCGTACGCGCCGACGTCGGTGTGCTGAACGGTCCCCTCATGCCCGGTCACGGCGTCACCCCCATCTCCTCGAGTACGACGCGCAGCGCACGGAGCGCGTAGTAGACCCGTGACTTGACCGTGCCGACCGGGATGCCGAGCACCTCGGCGGCCTCATTGACCGTGCGGTCGCGCAGGACGGTCTCGGTGAGCACCTCGCGGTGCGCAGGACTCAGCGACTTCAACGCCTCGGATACGACCACGCCGCGCAGCAGATCCTCCATGCCGTCCGGGGTCTGGAGATTCTCCAGAGGTCCCTCGCCCGCCTCTTGGGGCCGCGCTCCCCGGCGGCGCCTCTCGTCGATGACGATACGGCGGGCGACCGTCGCCAGCCAAGGCATCAGGCTACCCGCCTCGACGTCGAGCTGGTCCAGGCTGCGCCACGCGCGGATCATCGTCTCCTGGACGACGTCCTCGGCCCACTGCCGGTCGCCGCCGGTCTGGCGGACGACGAAGGCGAGCAGGGGGTCGTGGTACTCCTCGTACAGCCGAGCGATGATCAGCTCGTCATCGGCGTCGGTCACCGGACGCAGCGCGCGCAACCAGGTCCGTGCCTTCGTCCTGCCGCGCGCTCCGGGAAATGCCATGGCGGGGGTTCTCCGGACGGTCGGGAGCGCGATGGTCAACGATAGACCCGGCGGCGACCGGATCGCGCGTGCGGCACCGCTCCCGGCGGCTCGCACGTGGACGCGTGGACCCGTGGGGCGTGCCCGTGGCGGTGCAGTCCCATCGTCATCCCTCCCGTGTTCCGGTGACGGCGGTTCCGGTGACGACAGGGAGTACGCGCCCGGCCCGGCGCGTGGTTCAACGCGGACGGATTTTTCCGCCGGATCCGGGACGGCGGCTCACAGTGCCTTGCGCAGCCACTGCTCGACGCCGGCGACGTGCACGGTGGCCAGGGCCCGGGCGACGTCCGCCTGCCGGGCCGCCAGGGCGTCGAGGATGGCGTGGTGCTCGTCCAGGGTCCGCCGCAGCGCCCCCTCCTGGGTGAGCCCGCGCCACACGCGCGCCCGGATGGTCGGGCCGCAGAGGGTGTCGACGAGGGAGTAGAGGACGGAGTTCCCGGCGGCCTCGGCGATCCGGCGGTGGAACTCCAGGTCGTTCTCGACGAGGTCCTCCACGTCGGACTCGTCGGTGACCTTGGCCAGGTGGTCGCGCAGGGCGTCGACGGTCTCGAGGCTGATCTGCTGGGCCGCCAGCGCGGTCGCCGCGGGCTCAAGGATGCGGCGGACCTCGAAGAACTCCAGCACGGTCTTGTCGTGGTGCAGGTCGACGATGAAGCTCAACCCGTCGAGCAGCGCCTTCGGTTCCAGGCTCGTGACGTAGGTGCCGTCCCCCTGCCGGACATCGAGAATCCTGACCAGTGACAGGGCCCGGACGGCCTCCCGGAGGGAGTTGCGGGACAGCCCGAGCTGGGCCGCCAGGTCCGCCTCCTTGGGAAGCCGGTCACCGGGCCGTAGTTCACCGGACACGATCATTCCCTTGATCTTCTCGATCGCGTCGTCCGTGATCGGCATCGTCGCCCCTCCCCTACCGGCTCCTCCGGTGAACGCCACCGGAACGTTGCGCGTTCCCAGACTGCCATGTGGCCCACACCGGCCACACGCCCGGAGGGGCTTGACGCAACGCGTCGACCGATGATGACATCGGCAGTCGTCGGTTAGGAAGGTTTCCTAACCAAGACCGCACTCGGACATTGCCGGCCGGGGGCGCGTCGGGGGCCGCGTACCGGATCGGCGAAAGGAGACCGACCGTGCCCATTGCCCCGCGTACCCTGCTCGCCGCGGCCGCCGCCGTGACGGCCGCCCAGGTGGCCCTCGCCGCACCCGGCCACGCCACTCCCACCGCCCGCGACGCGGGCCCGAACGCCGCCGCATCGCCCGGCGTCGCCGTCGCCCCGTACGAGTACCTCGGCTGGGGCAGCCCGCAGGCACCCGCCTCGGTGCTGTCCGCCACCGGCGTCAAGTGGCTCACCCTCGCCTTCGTCCTGTCGGACGGCGGCTGCACCCCGAAGTGGGACGGCAGCCGTTCGCTCACCGGTTCGGACAAGACCGCCATCAACTCCATCCGCTCGGCGGGCGGCGACGTCGTCGTCTCGTTCGGCGGCTGGAGCGGCAACAAGCTCGGCGACCACTGCTCGAGCGCCTCCGCCCTCGCCGGCGCGTACCAGAAGGTGATCGACGCCTACGGCCTCAAGGCCATCGACATCGACATCGAGTCCACCGAGTTCTCCAGCGGGACGGTCCAGCAGCGGGTCATCGACGCCCTGAAGATCGTCAAGTCGAACAACTCCGGGATCAAGACCTACATCACGTTCGGCACGACGCCGAGCGGCCCAGACTCCACCGGCAAGGCCCTGATCAACCGGGGCGCCAAGGCCGGCCTCGCGAACGACGGCTGGGTGATCATGCCGTTCGACTTCGGCGGTCACAGCGGCTCGATGGGCAGCGTCACGACCGCCGCCGCGGACGGGCTGAAGAACGCCGTCAAGAGCGCGTACGGCTACAGCGACTCGGTGGCCTACTCCCACATCGGCATCTCGTCGATGAACGGCAAGACCGACGAGTCCGACGAGACGGTCACCACCGGCGACTTCTCGACGATCCTGTCGTACGCGAAGACGCACCACATCGCCCGGCTCACCTTCTGGGCCGTCAACCGCGACCGCCAGTGCGGCTCCGGCCAGAGCGCCGGCGACTCGTGCAGCGGCGTCTCCCAGTCGGCGTACGCCTTCAGCAAGATCTTCGCCCAGTACACGGGCTGACCCCACCGTCCCGGCGTGCTCCCGCGCTCGCGGGGGCACGCCGAGCACATCGAGACATCCGATGTATCGTCGGACTCGGCGCCGCGCCGCCTCGCCGGCACGACCCCGTTACCACCGATCGAACACCCGGTAGAGCTGCATCTACCAAAATCCAACAATCCATTGACACGGGAAACACTGCTGTTACATTTCCAGCAAAGATCCCATCTTTCCGTTCCAGGAGCGGCGGCAGGATCATGAACAGAATCCTTGGTTTACTCGGCCTGGGCACCCTCGGCGCCGGGCTGTTGATCGGAGCATCACCGGCGCACGGGGCCGCACCCGTGCTGCTCAGCCAGAACAAGCCCGCGACGGCGTCATCGGAAGGCGGATCGGGGTACGCCGCCAAGTACGCGGTCGACGGCGACACCTCCACACGCTGGGCCAGCGTGCGCGACTCCGACCCGCAGTGGATCTACGTCGACCTGGGCGCGACCGCGCAGGTCAGCGAGGTCAAGCTGGGCTGGGACCTGTCGTGCGCCACGGCGTACCGCGTCCAGACCTCGGGCGACCACGCCACCTGGACGGACGTCTACTCGACGACCTCCGGGGACGGCGGCACCGACGACCTCACCGGGCTGACCGCGAGCGGCCGGTACGTCCGGGTGTACGGCACGAGCCGGTGCCGGAACACCAGCGGCTACGGCTACTCCCTCCAGGAGCTGCAGGTCTACGGCACGACCGGCGGCGACACGCAGGCGCCCACGACCCCGGGCAACGTTCATTCGACGGCGGTGACCAGCGACAGCATCACCCTCGCGTGGGACGCCGCCACCGATGACGTCGGCGTGGCCGCCTACGACATCTACAACGACGGCAACAAGATCTCCGAGGCCGCCGGTACCGCGACGAGCAAGACGATCACCGGCCTGACGCCGAAGACGCAGTACCGGCTGACCGTGTTCGCGCGGGACGCCGCGGGCAACGTCTCGCCGAGCAGCGCCTCGGTCACGGTGACCACCACGGCGACGTCGGACACCCAGCCGCCGACCGCTCCGGCGAACCTGCGCTCGACCGCGGTGACGAGCGGCAGCGTCTCCCTGGCCTGGGACGCCTCCACCGACGACGTCGGAGTCACCGGATACGACGTCTACAGCGGCGGCACGGCCATCGTCACCGGGGTAAAGACCACCTCCACGACGATCAGCGGCCTGGCCGCGAACACCTCCTACACGTTCACGGTGAAGGCGAAGGACGCCGGCAACAACGTCTCCGACGCCAGCAACGCGGTCACGGTGAAGACGGAGTCGTCCTCCGGGGGCGGCGTGCCGTCGAGCATCACCACCGTCTCGTCCGGCTGGACGATCCCCTGGGGGATGTCCTGGCTCCCGGACGGCTCCGCGCTGATCACCGAACGCGACTCCTTCAAGGTCTTCAAGCTCACCCAGAGCGGCACGAAGACCCAGGTCGGCACCGTGCCGAACGCGGTGACCACCGACGGTGAGGGCGGCCTGCTGGGCATCGCGGTCTCGCCGAACTGGAGCAGCGACCACTACGTGTACATCATGCACACGGCGTCGGAGGGCAACCGGATCGTCCGGATGACCTACGACGGCAGCTCGCTCAGCGGCTACAAGATCCTCGTCCAGGGCATCAAGAAGAACCGCTACCACAACGGCGGACGACTGAAGTTCGGCCCGGACGGCTACCTGTACGCCACCACCGGCGAGGCGCAGACGCCCGACCTCGCCCAGGACAAGACCTCCCTCAACGGCAAGATCCTGCGGATGACCACCGACGGGACGGCCGCACCCGGCAACCCGTTCGGCACTCTCGTCTACAGCTACGGGCACCGGAACCCGCAGGGCATCACCTGGGACCCGCAGGGACGGCTGTGGGAGGCCGAGTTCGGCAACAGCAAGTACGACGAGGTCAATCTGATCGAGCCGGGCAAGAACTACGGCTGGCCGACCTGTGAGGGCTCCTGCAGCACCTCGGGGATGACCAACCCGAAAGTGCAGTGGCCGGTCGCCAACGCCTCCCCCAGCGACATCACGTACGCCGACGGCGCCCTGTACGTCGCGGCGCTGAAGGGCCAGCGGCTGTGGCGCGTCCCGGTCAGCGGCACCACCACCGGCACGCCGGCGGCCTACTACGTCAACACGTACGGCCGGCTGCGCACCGTGGAGACCGTCCCCGGCAAGAACGCGCTGTGGCTGTCCACCACCAACTGCGACAACAACGGCAACCAGTCCGACGGTTCGGACAAGGTCTTCCGAATCGACCTGAAGTGACCACCTCCTGAAGTAACCCCGTTTCGTGACCGCGTCCCCGGTGCGCCAGGGGCCCGGGGGCGCGGTCACCCCCAACCGGCACCGCCGGTCCCCATCCGGGCAGCCCCTGCCACAGCCAGGAAGAACCCCCGCCATGCGACGACGATCACTGCGCCTCCCGGCCGCCGGCCTGGCCGCGCTCGCCCTCACCCTGACCACCACGGCCACCCCCGCGCGCGCCGAGCTGACCAACCCGCGCCAGGACTGGCTGCGGAACTCCACCGCGGGGCTGTTCCTGCACTGGGGCCTGCGGACGAGCCCCGCCCACACGAACTGCAGCACCTGGGAGTCCGACGTCACGAAGGGCGGCTGGAGCGCGGACTACTGGGTCGGTGAGGCCCAGAAGCTGCACGCCAAGTACCTCGTCCTCGCGTCGTTCCACAGCCGCCTCGGGTACGCGCGCGCCTGGCCGTCGAAGGTCCCCGGCAGCTGCACCACCAAGCGGGACTTCCTGGGCGAGCTGATCAGCGCGGCGAAGGCCAAGGGGCTGAAGGTCATCCTCTACATGACCAACGACCCGCAGTGGCACGACGAGGGCGGCCACGAGTGGCTCGACTCCTCCGCCTACTCCAAGTACAAGGGCAAGACCGTCGACCTCACCACCAACGACGGCTTCGGGCAGTTCTCCTACGACAACTTCGTCGAGGTCATGCAGAACTACCCCGACCTGGCCGGGTTCTGGATCGACAACGACAGCCAGTACTGGATCGACCACGGCCTGTACGAGAAGATCCGCCAGGACCGGCCGGACATGCTGCTGTCCAACAACAACGAAGACACGCCGATCATGGACACGGTCAGCAACGAGCAGAAGACCGGCATGACCCCGTCGTACGACTACCCCGCCGCCACCTGGTCCCCCGCGCCGCGGCTCACCGAGGCCTGCTACAAGCTCCCCTCGACCGGCGCCTGGTGGTATGACGGCTCGAACTCCTCGGTCGACAAGGCGCTGAACGTCGGCCGGCTCGTCACCAACGCCGGCTCCTCGATCAAGTCGCTGATGGCCGAGACGGCGCAGGTCAACGGCACGTTCCCCTCGAACCAGACCTCGTACAACACCTTCCTGAACGGCTACCTCGGCCCAATCTGGAGCTCGATCGACGGCACCGAGGGCGGCGGCTACATGTACGGCGGCCTGCAGCCCGGCTCGTGGAACGACGGGGCGTACGGCGTCACCACGGTCAGCAAGACGGACCCGAACCTCCACTACGTCCACGTGCTGACCAAGCCGTCGACGAGCACGCTGAAGGTCCGGGACAACGGCTACAAGGTCACCAAGGTCACGAACCTGCGCACCGGCGCGGCGCTGAGCTTCGGCCAGTCCGGCGGTTCCCTGACCATCACCGGCATCGGCGACTGGGACACCTACGACACGGTCTTCAAGGTCGAGACGTCCGGCCGCACCGGCATCTACTCCGGCGTGACCGCGACCGCGAGCGCGTCCAAGAGCGGCTATCCGGCGAGCGACCTCGTCGACGGCAGCTACCTGAAGTGGTGGGACAACAACGGCACCCTCCCCGTCACCGTCACCCTCGATCTCGGCTCGGCGAAGAAGGTCGCCTACCTCGGCGTCAACCAGCGCGAGTGGTCGGTGAGCTACAAGCGGTCGAGCACCGAGGACTCCGCCCGGATCAAGGCGTACAAGGTCCAGTCCAGCACTGACGGCACGACCTGGACGACCGTGAAGTCCGGCACGATGCCCAGCGCCCGCGGCGTGCGGTTCATCGACCTCGGCATCGCCTCCGCGCGGTACGTGCGGCTGGAGGTCGACAGCACCTGGGCCGCGTCCTCGGCCACCAAGTTCTACAAGAAGCTCCTGATCGACGAGATGTGGCTGGGGTCGGACTATGCGTAAGCCGAGAAAGCGCATTCTCGGGTCGGGACGCTCGCCCGCGGTCGCCGTCACCGCGCTGCTCTGCGCGGCGCTGGCCACGCTCACCACGCCGGCGTCGGCCGCCCGCCCGGGACACGCCGCCAGGGCGGCCACCGACTGGTCGGTGGCGGTCGTCGACTCGACGACCGCACGCGACACTCCGAGCAAGATCGGCGGCTGGTCGTACCCGGTCGGGCTGTACCTGTACGGCCAGTACCTCGTCTACCAGCGCACCCACGACGCGAAGTACCTGTCGTACATCAAGAGCTGGGCGGACCGCTTCGTCGACTCGAAGGGGAACATCGGCCAGAGCTTCAGCAACCTCGACAGCATGCAGGCGGGCCGGATCCTCGTCCTGCTGCACCACGAGACCGGCCAGGCGCGTTACCAGACCGCCGCCGCCAAGATCCGTGACCGCCTCAAGACCTACCCGCGGACCTCCGACGGCGCGTTCTGGCACGGGACGTCCAGCAGCCGGGCGCACCAGCTGTGGGCCGACGGGGCGTACATGGTCGACCCGTTCCTCGTCGAGTACGGCCAGGAGTTCGGCGACACCGCCTACACCGACGACGAGGCGACCAAGCAGCTCGTGGTGTACGGCACGCACCTGCAGGTGTCGAACGGCCTGCTGAGGCACGCCTACGACGAGTCCAAGAAGGCGAGCTGGGCGGACTCCAAGACCGGTCTGGCGCCGGAGCACTGGTGCCGGGCGATCGGCTGGTACGCCATGGCCACGGTCAACGTGCTGGACGCCGTCCCGGCGAGCAACGCGCGGAGGCCACAGCTGCTGACCATCCTGCGCGACCTCGCCGCCGGCCTCGAGCGTTACCAGGACCCGGCCACCGGGCGCTGGTTCCAGGTCGTCGACAAGGGGTCGCAGTCGGGCAACTGGACCGAGACATCGTGCTCCAGCATGTTCGCCTTCGCGCTGTCACGAGCCGTGGAGCAGGGCTACATCGACGCGCACTACAAGACGGTCGCCGACCGCGCCTACCAGGGCGTGCTCAAGAAGATCTCGCTGGGGAGCGACGGCCGTACGAACCTGACCGACATCTCCGTCGGCACGAACGTCGGGTCCTTCTCCTACTACGTCGGCCGGACCCGGGCGACCAACGACTTCCACGGCCTCGGGGCCTTTTTGATCATGAACGAGCAGTTCGTCCGCACGGAAGGAGCGATCCGCTGAACCCCTGCCCCTCTTTCCCGCCTCCTCCCCGGAAAGAACCATGAAGATCACCCTGAAACCCCTCGTCAGGACGCTTGCCGTCCTCATCGGGCTGGTCGCCGTCCTCGGCCTCGTCCAGCCGCCCGTGATGGCCGCCACCGCCTCCCGCGCGACCGCCGCCGGCACCTTCAACGTCAAGGACTACGGCGCGAAGGGCGACGGCGACGCCAACGACACCTCCGCGATCAACAAGGCCATCACCGCGGCCAACGACGCGGGCGGCGGCACGGTGCGCTTCCCGTCGGGGACCTACAAGTCCTCGAACACCATCCATATGAAGAGCAACGTCACGCTCCAGCTCGACTCCGGCTCCACCGTCAAGGGCGCGAGCGGGACCGGCTACGACAAGCCCGAGTCGAACTCCAACGACAAGTACCAGGACTACGGGCACAGCCACTTCCACAACGCGATGATCTGGGGCGACAAGCTCACGAACATCGGCTTCACCGGCTCCGGGACCATCGACGGCGGCGGTCACCTGATCACCGGAAACCCGGACAGCGGCCAGGCGGACAAGATCATCTCGCTGACCCGTTGCACGAACCTGACGCTCAGCGGGATCACGCTGCGGCGCGGCGGGCACTTCGCGGCGCTGATCAACGGCTGCGACCAGGTCACGTCCGACCACCTGACCATCGACACGGCCAGTGACCGCGACGGCTGGAACATCATCAGCACGACCAACGTCACGATCACCAACGCGAACATCGCCGCCAACGACGACGCCCTGCCGTTCAAGAGCGACTACGCCCTCGGCTCCAAACTGCCGAACGGCCACGTCACGGTCACCGACTCGAAGCTGTCGGCCAAGTGCTGCAACGCGCTGATGTTCGGCTCGGAGACCTGCGGCGACTTCACGGACTACCGGTTCTCCCACATCACCATCACCGGGGCGCAGAAGTCCGGCCTCGGCCTGGTGTCGATGGACGGCGCGAACATCTCCGACGTGCACTACAGCGACATCACGATGTCCGGCGTACGCTCGCCGATCATGCTCAAGGTCGGCACCCGGAAACGCTGCGGCAACAGCCCCGGCGTCGGCCACATCTCGAACATCACGTACGACAACGTCACCGGCACCGGCGCGAGCCCGTCGTTCAGCCCCACCATCTGGGGCCAGTCCGGCGGCAACCAGATCAGCAACGTGACGTTCACCAACGTCGACCTGACGGTTCCCGGCGGCAACGGCACGATGGGCACCGGCGTCCCCAGCGACAGCGGCGACTACAACCCCAAGAGCATCGGCACCCGCCCGGCGTACGGCTGGTACATCCACAACGCGAACACCATCAAGTTCGTGAACGGCTCCGTCAAGTTCGCCAAGGACGACGGCCGGCCGGCGGTCATCGCCAACGCGGGCAGCGCGATCAGCTTCGACCACTTCACCGCGCAGCGCGGCGGCGACAGCCCCTCGGACCTGCTGTTCCAGAACGTCACCGGCTACTGCGCGGCGTCGAGCACCAACACCTCCGGCGGCGCGCTGCGCGTCGGTTCCAGCGGCTCGACCGAGTCCTGCGGGGGCTGACGATGAGATCCCGCATCGCGGCGCTCGCCCTGGCGGCGGCCACGGCCGCCGCCACGGGCGCGGCGCTCACGACCCCCGCCGCGCACGCGTCGGACAACGGCCTGTCGGTCCGGCCCGCGATGGGCTGGAGCAGCTGGAGCTTCGTCCGCCGCTGGCCGACCGAGGCGAAGATCAAGGCCCAGGCCGACGCCCTCGCGAGCAGCGGCCTGAGCGACCACGGCTTCGTCTACATCAACCTCGACGACTTCTGGCAGAAGTGCGACTCGAACGGCTTCACCGTCGACTCGTACGGGCGCTGGGCCGTCGACACGTCCAAGTTCCCCTCCGGCATCAAGGCGCTCGCCGACCACATCCACGGCGAAGGACTGAAGTTCGGCTTCTACGTGACGCCCGGCATCGCCAAGAACGCCGTCACGAAGAACACCCCGATCGAGGGCACGTCGTACCACGCGAAGGACATCGCGGACACGTCCAAGACGGAGAAGAACTACAACTGCAAGAACATGTACTACATCGACTACTCCAAGGCGGGCGCCCAGGAGTTCGTGAACTCCTGGGCACGGCTGTTCGCCTCGTGGGGAGTCGACTACCTCAAGATCGACGGCGTGGGCAGCGCGGACATCCCGGACGTCCAGGCGTGGGACACGGCGCTGCGCGCCACCGGCCGGCCGATCAACTTCGCGCTGTCCAACAACCTGCCGATCGCCAACGCGGCGACCTGGAAGAAGCTGGCCAACAGCTGGCGCACCCAGGGCGACGTCGAGTGCTACTGCGGGTCGGGTTCCAACGGCAGCGGCTATCCGCTGACGGACTGGTCGCACGTCTCGACCCGGTTCGGGTCGGCCGCGACCTGGCAGCAGTACGCCGGGCCGGGCGGCTGGAACGACCTCGACTCCCTCGAGATCGGCAACGGTGACCAGGCCGGCCTGACCGCCGACCAGCGACGGTCGATGTTCACGCTCTGGGCGATGGCGGCCTCGCCGCTGCTGCTCGGCACCGACCTGACCGACCTGAACAGCACCGACAAGGCGATGCTGACCAACGACCGCCTCATCGGCGTCGACCAGGACGGCGTCGCCGCCGGCCGCGTCGTGAACAGCGGCGTCAAGCAGGTCTGGCGCAAGAAGGAGGCGAACGGCGACTACGTCGTGGCGCTGTTCAACACCGGGACCTCCGGCAGCTCCACCGTCAGCGTCACCTGGTCCCAGGTCGGCTTCTCCGGCAGCGCCGACGTCACCGACCTGTGGTCGGGCAAGGACACCGGCACCGTGGCGACGTCCTACAGCGCCACGCTCCGGCCCGGAGAGACGCGCCTGATCCGCGCTCATCCCCTCTGACCCCGACCGTCCCCATGCGGTGGGCCGCTCCAGCCCCTCAGGGCGGCCCACCGCGCCCTACATCAGGCGACCACCTCATGAATCACCCGGAACGCCGCACCCCTGGGAGCGAGAAACGATGCGTTCGAAAGCGGCCGCCCTCCTGGCGGCCCTGGCCCTGGCCCTCACCATGAGCGTGACGTCCTCGGCACGGGCCGAACTGTTCCACCCCCGCCAGATCTGGCTACGGAACTCCACCGCGGGGCTGTTCCTGCACTGGGGCATGCGCACGAACCCCGGCTACACCGACTGCGCCGCCTGGGAGAAGGCGGTGACCGACGGCGGCTGGGACCCGGCCTACTGGGTGCGCGAGGCGCGGAAGCTGCACGCGTCGTACCTGGTGCTCGCCAGCTTCCACAGCCGGCTCGGCTACTCCCGGCCCTGGCCGTCGAAGATCCCCGGGAGCTGCAGCACCAAGCGCGACTTCCTCGGCGAACTGATCAAGGCGGCGCGGGCGAAGGGCCTGCGGGTCATCCTCTACATGACCGACGATCCGAAGTGGCACGACGAAAGTGGCCACGAATGGCTTGACTCCGCCGCTTACTCGGCCTACAAGGGCAAGGGTGTTGATCTTACGACGCGTCCCGGCTTCGGCGAGTTCAGCTGGGACAACTTCGTGGAGGTCATGCACAACTACCCGGGCCTGGCCGGGTTCTGGATCGACAACGACAACGAGTACTGGGAGCAGAACGGCCTGTACGAGCTGATCCGCAAGGAACGCCCGGACATGCTGCTGTCCAACAACAACGAGGACACGCCGATCATGGACACGGTCAGCAACGAGCAGAAGACCGGCATGACCCCGGCGTACGACTACCCCGCCGCCACCTGGACCCCGATGCCCCGGCTCACCGAGGCCGACTTCAAGCTGCCCACCAAGGGCGCCTGGTGGTACGACGGGAGCGACTCCGACATCGACTACCCGGTCAGCGTCGGCCGGTACATCACGAACGCGGGCGCCTCGATCAAGAACCTGATCGCCGAGACCGCGATGGTGAACGGGCGGTTCCCGGACAAGCAGGAAGCCTTCAACGACTTCCTCGACAAGTACCTCGACCCGATCTGGGAGTCGATCCACGGTACCGAGGGCGGCGGCTACATGTACGGCGGCCTGCAGCCCGGCGCCTGGAACGACGGCGCGTACGGCACCGTCACGGTCGCCAAGACCAACCCCCACCGGAACTACCTGCACGTCCTGACCAGGCCGTCGGGTGACACGCTCACCGTCCGCGACAACGGCTACCGGGTCGCGCGCGTGACCGACGTACGGACCGGGCACCGGTTCGCCTTCACCCAGGCGAACGGGCGGGTGACCATCTCCGGCATCACGAACTGGGACACCTACGACACCGTGTTCCGCGTCGACCTGGCCGGCCGCCAGGGCCTGTACCGGAACGTCGCCGCCACCGCGACGGCCTCCGCCGACGACCACCCGGCGGCGAACCTCACCGACGGCGGCTACCTGAACTACTGGGACAGCAACGCGACCGTGCCGGTGTCGATCACGCTCGACCTGCGGCGGCGCGGCCCGGTCCGCTTCCTCGCCCTCAACCAGCGGGAGAACTCCCCGACGCACAACCGCGAGACGTTCGGCCGCAAGGAGGACTCCGCCCGCATCAAGGACTACGAGGTCTACGTCAGCGATGACGGCGTGACCTGGGGCGACCCGATCAAGACCGGGGTGCTGGAGAGCGCGAAGGCCGTGCGCTTCATCGACCTGCCGCCGACCACGGCGCGGTACATCAAGCTGGAGGTCGACAGCACCTGGGCCGCCGAGACCGTGCCGGCGTTCTACAAGAAGCTCGCGATCGACGAGATCCACGTGGGCTGGGGCTTCCCCTCCGGCCGCGGAGGCTCTCGATGAGAGACGTCCGGCGGGCGCCGTCCGCCGGAGGCACCGAGCTGCCGCGATCGAAGGGATGGTGACGATGGCTGACATCCACGGCAAGGGCAAGCGCCGGGGAAGCGAGCAGACGACCTGGAGGAAGCCCGACTACGAGATCGTCGAGACGTCGATGGAGGCGTCCGCGTACTTCCTGTCCACGCGGTAAGACGTCCGTGCTGCTGCAGATCCTGGGCACCGCCGCCGGTGGCGGTGTGCCCCAGTGGAACTGCGCATGCCCGGGGTGTGCCGGCGCCCGCTCCCACCCGGAGCGGCGGCGCCGGCACGCCTCGGCGGCGATCCGCGCCGGCGACCGGTGGTTCGTCATCAACGCCACACCGGACATCGCCGACCAGGTCGAGTTCTGCGGCACGCCGGTGCCCGGCTCGCGGGACACCCCGCTGGCCGGAGTGATCCTCACCGACGCCGAACTCGACCACACCCTCGGCCTCGCGCGCCTGCGCGAGGCCTCGTCCGTGGACGTCATCGCGACACCGGCGGTGACCGGCGCGCTGTGCGACCGGCTCCGCATGAACGACGTCCTCTCCCCGTACACCCGCCTCACCTGGCACGAACTCCCCGAGGACCGTCCCGTCCGGCTCGGCGGCAGCGTGACGGTGCGGGCCGTGCGCGTCTCGGGCAAGCGGCCCCGCTACGCCGCCGACGCCGATGCCGGCGGCGCGTGGTCGGTGGCCCTGGTGCTCGCCGACGGCGACCGGACCGCGATCTACGCACCCTGCCTGGCCGACTGGCCGCCCTCCCTGGACTCGGTCTTCGCGATGGCCGACTGCGTGATCATCGACGGCACGTTCTGGGACGACGACGAGCCCCGCCGCATGGGGATCTCCGAGAAGACCGCCACCCAGATGGGGCACCTGCCGATCACCTGGACCGCCGGCCCGCTGTCACGGCTGCCGGCCCGGCGCCGTCTGTACACCCACCTCAACAACACCAACCCCCTCGTCGACCCGACCGCCCCGGCGCACGCGTCGCTGGCGGCCCTGGGCATCGAGGTCGCGCCCGACAGGACGGTGATCGAGCTGTGAGCATCGCCGATACGGAGATGGCCCCCTGGACGACGGTGGAGTTCGAGGAGCGACTGCGCGACGTGGTCGCGCGCCGCTACCACCACCGGCATCCGTTCAACCTGCGGATGCACGAGGGCACGCTCACCCCCGAGGAGCTGCGGCGCTGGGTCCTCAACCGCTTCCACTACCAGCGCCACATCCCGATCAAGGACGCCCTGATCCTGGCGAAGCTGGACACGCCCGAGCTGCGCCGGATGTGGATCCACCGCATCCACGACCACGACGGCACCGCCCCGGGCGAGGGCGGCATCGCACGCTGGCTGCGGCTCGGCGACGCGGTCGGCCTCGAACGGGCCCGGCTGCTGTCGGGCGAGGAGGTGCTGCCGGGCGTGCGCCTCGCCGTCGACGGCTACGTCAACTTCTGCCGCCTGCGCTCCCCGCTGGAGGCCGTCGCGTCCTCGCTGACCGAGCTGTTCGCCCCGGACCTCATGCGGGTGCGCATCGAGGCCTTCGAACGCCACTATCCCTGGGTCGACGCGGCCGGGCTGCGCTACTTCCGCGGCCGGATCGCGCAGGGCCGGGGCGACAGTCAGGAGGCCATTGCCCTCGTCCTGGACTGGGCCCGGACCCGCGCCGACCAGGAGCGCGCGGTCGCCGCCCTGTCCTTCAAGTGCGACGTACTGTGGAGCCTCCTCGACGCCGTGGAGCGCGGTTGAACGCCGAGTGGCGGCCCGCCCTGGCCGCCTCGATCAGGCTGCGCCACGACCGGGTGCGCGACAAGGACCTGCTCGTAATGCCGGAACGGGTCGTCGTCCTGAACCCGGAGGCGGGCCGCATCCTGCGGCTGTGCGACGGCAGCCGTACGACGACGCAGATCGTCGACGAGCTGGCGGCGGATTTCCCGGACGTGTCCGTCGCCGACGACGTCGGCGAGTTCCTCATGCGCGTGCGCGGCGAGGGGTGGGTGCGTTGACCACCGAGGAGGTCGCCATGGGCCCGGAGAGCGGCGTCGTTGATCCGCCGTGGGCGCTGCTGGCCGAGGTCACCCACGCGTGCCCGCTGCACTGCCCGTACTGCTCCAACCCGCTGGAGCTGGTGCGGCGCTCCACCGAGGTGGACACGGCCACGTGGGTCCGCCTCATGGAAGAGGCGGGCGACCTCGGCGTCGTGCACGCCCACATCTCCGGCGGCGAGCCCCTGCTGCGGCCCGACCTGGCCGAGATCGTGGCCGCCGCCGAGCGCGCCGGAATCTACACCCAGCTCGTCACCAGCGGCGTCGGTCTCGACGCGGACCGGCTCGGCGAGCTCACCGACGCCGGGCTGCACAGCGTCCAGCTCTCCGTCCAGGACGCCACGGCCGCCGCCTCCGACCACATCGCGGGCCGGCGGTCGTTCGCCGACAAGGAACGCGCGGCCGAGGTCGTACGCGACGCCGGCCTGCCCCTCGGTCTCAACGTCGTCCTGCACCGGCACAACCTCACCCACCTGGACGCCATCATCCGGCTCGGCGTGGAGTGGGGTGCCCAACGGATCGAGCTGGCCAACACCCAGTTCTACGGGTGGGCGCTGCGCAACCGGACGGCGCTCCTGCCGGGCCGGGAGCTGCTCGCCACCGCCGAGGAGACCGTACGCCGCTGGCGCGAGCGGTCCTCGATCGAACTGATCTGGGTGGTGCCGGACTACTACGAGGGCATCGCCAAGCCGTGCATGGGGGGCTGGGGAAACCGCTCGATCACGATCGCCCCGGACGGACGCGTGCTGCCCTGCCCGGTCGCGTACGCGCTGCCGGACCTGTCACCGCCGAACGCTCGCGACCACTCCCTCGCCTGGATCTGGGAGCACTCCCCCGCCTTCAACGCCTACCGGGGCACCGCCTGGATGCGCGAGCCGTGCCGCACCTGCCCGCAGCGCGAGGCCGACTTCGGCGGCTGCCGCTGCCAGGCGTTCGCCCTCACCGGCGACGCGGCCCGTACGGACCCGGCCTGCCACCTGTCCCCCGACCACCACCTCATCCAGGAGCTCACCAAGAAGCCCGGGGCGGCCGAGTTCGTCTACCGCCGCCCCGGCGCGTGACGGCCCCGGGAAGCAGCGTGGCCTCGCCGCGCTCGCTCGCCCTGGCCGTCGCATGGCCGCTGCCTGCCGGGCCGCCGGAGCCGCTCTGACCGGCTGATGTCGCGATCAGGGCGCTGTCCAGGCGTTCGCGCCCTTCGAACCTCATGCCTGGGAGCGAGCAATCTGTGCGGCTCCGAGTAGCTCCGCGTCGCCGCCGAGCTTTCCGACGGTGAGCGTCAGTGCTTGGTACGCCCCGGCAGGCATGTGCCGACGCAGTCCGTCATGGAGACCTTCGATGACGGGAGCGGCCGCGGGCCCGAGCGTCCCGTCCACGACGATCATTTGCGGGTTGAGCATGACGCAGGCGGGGGCGAGGTGTTGCCCGACCAAGCGGCCGAGGTCGTCGAGAACGCGCCGGACAGCGGGGTCGCCCTGGGCCACGAGCCCGAGAACGTCGTAGATGCTCACGTCGGCGCCGAGCAGTGGGCGCGCGGCGTCGAGGATCTGGTCGGGACTGGCGACCGTGCCCAGGCATCCGCGCGCCCCGCAGCGACACATCGGCCCGGCGGCGTCGACGTGGAGATGGGAGAGCTCGCCGGCGAGGCCGTTCGAGCCGCGCACAAGCTGACCGTTCACGACGAGCCCGGCACCCATCCCGGTGACCAGCTTCAGGTAGATGACGTGTTGGCGGCCCCGAGCCGCGCCGAACGCCACCTCGCCGAGTGCGGCGAGGTTGCACTCGTTGTCGACCGTCGCAGGCGCGGCGAAGGCAGCGGCCAGGTCCGGTGCGAGGTCGCTGAACAGCCACGCGGACATGGGCGGAGCATCCGCGGGACGCGCAACAGGCGCCTCGAGCCGCGAGAAGCCGGCGCCTTGCTGGTAAGGGAAGGGCAGGCCGAGGACGACGTGGTCCAGGGATGCCGAGCCGGCGGCCCTCTCGCGGGCGGCGGCCAGCAGCCGGGCGGCCTCGGCGACGATGTCCGGGCACTGCAGCCAGTCATACGGCTCCTCGACCCGCCCGAACAGCTGCCCGTCGGCGGAGACGAGGGCGGCACGGACGACCCGGTGCGTGACGACGACCGCGCCGACCAGGGACGCCCTGCGTACGAGCCGGAGCAGGGTGGCGGGCCGGCCCCGCACGCGCGCCGGATCGTGCCCGGATTTAGGAGCTTCTTCGAGTACGCCGCGTGCGAGCAGCCGGGCCGTCGCTCCCGTCACCGTGCTGACCGGAAGCGCGGCGAGCCGGGCGAGCTCGGCGCGGGTGAGTGCCTCGTGCTGGTCGAGGAGCTCGACGACGCGCCGTTCCGCGCCACGAGGGCCCGCCGTCTCGAGTCCATGGCTCACGACTCGCAATTATAACTGATTCGGCGATTAATTGGCTGGATCGCAACACTTCTAATCGTTGTGTCCGGGTGCACCCGGAGGTTAGGTTCCGGCACACGACCTGCGCCGTCGCCTCGGCGCGGTCGCCGGAACCGGCACGCCTCGATGCGTGCCTTAAGGAGAGTCATGGCAGAGACCCCCGCCCGCCCGGGCCTCACCCGTCGTCAGATGCTCGTCGGCGGTGCCGCCGCAGCCGGCTCGGTTCTGGGCCCTGAGCTGCTCCGCGCCGGCACCGCGGAGGCGGCCGAGACCCGGTCCACCGGTGCCCAGGCCATCGTCGACCTGACGAAGCCGACTTCGCCGTTTCCTCACGTGTGGGAGCGGGTCGTCGGCGGGGACTGGGCGAAGCAGGCGCTGCGCCGGGACTACCAGGACCAGTTGTTCGCGTGCCATGACGAGCTCGGCATCCAGTCGCTGCGCTTCCACGGGGTGCTCGACAGCTCGATGAGCACATACTTCCCGACGGTCAACGGCCGGCCGCGCAACCCGGCGTTGTCGAAGGACGACTACTCCTTCTTCAACGTCGACCAGATCTACGACGCCCTGGTCGACCGCGGAATGCACCCCTATGTCGAGCTCAGCAGCATGCCGGCGGCCCTGCAGGTCGCCCCGCAGCCCTTCAGTGTTTTCCTCTACGACTTCAACCAGATGGAGCCGAAGGACTACGCGCTCTGGGGCAAGGTCGTCGGGGACTTCGCGCGGCACATGGTGGATCGCTACGGCATCAGCGAGGTTCGCAAGTGGCCGTTCGAGATCTGGAACGAGCCGAATCTGTTCGTGTTCTTCAACGGCGACCAGCAGGCCTATTTCAAGCTGTACCGATACGCCGCGGAGGCGATCAAGAACGTCGACGCGAGTCTGCACGTCGGCGGCCCGGCGACCTCGGCCGGCCAGATCAGCTTCGGCACGCCGCGCTCCCCTGGCGTGCAGTACTACCGCGAGTTCATGCAGTGGGCCACCGCCAACGGCGTCCCGGTCGACTTCGGCGCCGCGCACGGTTACGAGACGGACACCGGTGCGGGGCCGAACGGCGCGGCGACATTCTTCAAGCAGAACCGCGCCGACACCCCCAAAGGTGTTCCCCTCTACATCTCCGAGACGAACGTCTCGGCGGACCTCGGCGACGCCGCGCTCGACCGATCCGACGCCGCCGCGAGCTTCCTGCGGACCATCGCCGAGACGGCGGGGGTCGTGGACGCGTTGTCCTACTGGGCGTTCACCGACATCTTCGAAGAGGCAGGTCAGGCCGACAAGCCGTTTCACGGCGGGTTCGGCCTGCAGACGATCCACGGCATCAAGAAGCCGTCCTACCGACTGCTGCAGATCCTCCACAAAGTGGGGCAGCGAAGCGTTCCGCTCACCCTGTCAGGCGCGCCGACCACAGTCGGCGGGATCGCGGTCACCGGGGGCGCAGGCGGCAAGGCCGACATCCTCCTCTACAACCACGCCCTCGCCACCGGCGACGGCAGCCACCCCGCTCCCGCACAACCCGCCGAGCTGACCGTCCAGGTACGCGGCCTGCCGACCCGGGCACGGGCTCGGGTCCAGCTCATCGACGAAGACCACACCAACCCGCAGCGCGAGTGGGTCGAGATGGGCTCCCCGGAGTACCCCAGCCGACGTCAACTGCGCACCCTGCAAGACGCCAGCGAACTCCACGACCAACCCCTTCAGCTCAAGACCGACCGCACCACCGGCATCACGAGCTTTTCTCTCACCCTCCCCGCCGAAGGCGTCGCCGCAATTCACATCACATCCTGAACGGACGCGTTCGGCCAACGGGATTAAAACCGTTTAATAAGGAATTGATTCGTGATCCTCAACTCGCCCCCGCCCGGCCGTTTCAGCGGCCGGCGCGGCGCCGGCCGGCTGCTCGCCATCGGCGCCGTGGCCCTCGGCATGAGCGTCCCGCCGGCGGCGGGCGCTGTCACCGGCGCGCCGCCGAGCGCCGTCGCCATCGTGCCGGATCGCGCACCGGCGCTGACGGCAGGCACCTTCCAGAACCCGCCGGCAGGCGTGCGGCACAAGTACCGGTGGCGGGTGCCGCTCGCCCACACCGACGACGACGAACTGCGCGCGGAGGTAAAGCAGATCGCGGCGTCCGGCGCCGGTGGCGTGGAGGTGGCCCCGTTCGGGGTGCCGGGAGCCGGAAACCAACAGCCCGAGTTCTTGAAGACCTACGGCTGGGGCACCAGGCTGTGGACGCGAAAGCTGCAGGTCATCCTCGCCGAGGCGAACAAGTACGGGTTGACGGTGGACCAGAACATGGGCCCTCATTACCCGCCGACCGTGCCCACCGTCACAGACGTCAACGACCCCGCGGCGGCACAGCAGCTCGTGTAGGCCTGCTAGGCCCCGTCGTCCTGACCCCGTACGCCGAGTCCCCGTTGCGCTGAAAACCGTCCGCAACCGCGCGGCAATCCGCCACCCGAGTCTCTGCCCCGGCACCCGCCGGGGCAGAGAAGGCACCCGCCCAGGGGTTTACGGCCACACGCCGGCCGGGTCTGGGAGACCCGGCCGGCGGCTCGGCATGCCGGCTCGGGAGTGTGACATCGCCCCGGCCAGCGCTGTTCCCTCCCCTGGGCGTCTCGATGACGGCACCGGTTGTGACGGTCCCGCGATTGGTGAAAACTAGGCAGCCGACAAAGGGCGACAACAGAACAAACTCGCCCGCATAGCGCTCTTTCACGGGCCGACGCGCGTGCGGGCTAGAAGTGGGGCGGGGGCCGTTGAACCGGGACGAGGTGGACCGTGCCCTGGGGCGCCTGCGCGACGAACGGGACCGCATCACGTCCGGGCTGCTCGAACTCGAGGCGCAGCAGGGCTACAAGCTGCTCAAGGGCGCGCCGCTGACCGGAGTCACCGCCGACCGCTGGAACGAGCTCGGCGAGGGCATGGCGTCGTTGTGGCGGCTGTTCGAGGCGTACGGACGGGTGCTCGGCCGGGCGGAGGAGATCCGGGCCCGGCGGAAGAAGCCGGACGACGCGGAGCTGGCCGAGTTGGCGCGGCTGCTGCGCGGGCCGTCCATCGAGTTGCCCACGCAGATCCCCCTCGAGAAGCGGACGCTGCTCGGCCCGTCCGCCGAACACCTCTCCCTCGACGACGTGGTGACCCGGATGACCGCGCTGTACGAGGAGGCGGCCCGGATGATCGCCGAGGTGGAAACCGCCTGGTCGGCGCTGCTCACCCGGCTGGACCGGGCGGCCGAGGCGGCGCGCGCGGTGGAGGGGATGCTCGACTCCCTCGGCTCCGAGCCGGAGTACGACCGGGTCATGGGCGAGCTCGACGGACTGCGCGAGACCGTACGGACGGACCCGCTGTCGATCCGCCCGGCCGCCTTCGACGGCGTCGACGCCGCCCTCGGCGCGCTGCGGCCCCGGCTGGAGGAGGCCGTTCGCGTCCGCGCCGAGTACGACGTACGGCTGCGGCGCATCGAGAACACCATCGGGCTCGTCCGCGCCGCCGAGGACGAGGCGAGGCTCGTACGCGAGCAGGTCCTCGCGAAGATCGCGTCGCCGGTGCTGCCGGACCTCCCGGAGTCGTCGGCCGCGCTGGCGGACCGGCTGGCCGCGATGGGCACCGTACGTGGCCGGTGGACCGATGCCGCGGAGCGGGTCGCGCGACTGGAGGAGGCCGCCGCGGGCGCCCTCGAACAGGCGCGGACGACCGTTCGGACGATCGCCGGTCTCCTGGAGCGGCGGGACGAACTGCGCGGCCGGCTCGACGCGTACCGGGCGAAGGCCGGGCGGCTCGGCGGCGCGGAGGACCCCGAGCTCACGGCGCTCTACCAGCGGGCCCACGACCTGCTCTGGACCTCCCCCTGCGACCTGCGGCGAGCCACCGCGGCGCTGTCGGAGTACCAGCGCGCGATCGGAGATCGAGAGTGAACTGCACTCAGCCCGGCTGCGCCGGAACCGTTGAGGACGGCTACTGCGTCGTATGCGGTATGGCACCCACCGCCGCCGCATCGGCGAACGACCAATGCGCGCAGCCCGGCTGCGCAGGCACCGTCCAGGACGGCTACTGCGACGTCTGCGGCACGGCCGCCGCCCCGGCGCCGGCGGCGTCCGCCGCCTCCGGTGCGCCGGCGTCCGCCTCCGTCCCGGCCCCTTCCGCCGCGCTCGATGACCGCTGCGCGGAGCCGGGCTGCGGCGGCACGGTCGTGGACGGGTACTGCGACACGTGCGGAACGGCGCCGGTGGCGCCCGCCGCCGCACCGGCCGGGAGCCGAGCCTCGGCGCGGTCGGCTCCGGTCAGCGCGGCCAGCCGCGGGACGGGCGTCACCGGGAGCACGTCGAGCCGCAGCGTCCGCACCGGCTCGTCGCGGTCGTCGTCACGGCGGCGCGGCATGCTCGGGGCCGGCCTGGTCGAGGTGCCGCGCGTGCCGTACCGCGACCCCGCGTCGGCGGTGCTGAGCAACCCCATGGTCGCGGAGAACAAGCGCTTCTGCAGCGGCTGCGGCGAGCCGGTGGGGCGGTCCCGTGGCGACCGGCCGGGCCGTACGGAGGGGTTCTGCCCCAAGTGCGGCGCGGGGTTCTCGTTCACGCCGAAGCTGAAGGCCGGCGACGTGGTCGGCGGCCAGTACGAGGTGCTCGGCTGCATCGCGCACGGCGGCCTCGGCTGGATCTACCTGGCCCGCGACGAGAACGTGAGCCACCGATGGGTGGTGCTCAAGGGCCTGCTCGACACCGGTGACGCCGACGCGCTGGCCGCGGCGACGGCCGAGCGGGCGTTCCTCGCCGAGGTCGAGCACCCCAACATCGTCAAGATCTACAACTTCGTGCAGCACGACGGCTCCGGCTACATCGTCATGGAGTATGTCGGTGGCCGGCCGCTGAAGGACATCCTCAAGGAGCGCCGCGAGGAGGAAGGGCCGGACGCCGGGCTGCCGCTTCCCCAGGTGATCGCGTATGGCATCGAGGTGCTGCGCGCCTTCGACTACCTGCACGGCCTGGGCGTGCTGTACTGCGATTTCAAGCCGGACAACGCCATCCAGTCCGAGGAGCAGCTCAAGCTCATCGACCTCGGTGGCGTCCGCCGCGTCGACGACGTGGACGGCGCGATCTACGGCACGGTCGGCTACCAGGCGCCCGAGATCGCCGACGTCGGCCCGTCGGTCGGCTCCGACCTGTACACGGTCGGCCGGACGCTGGCCGTGCTGAGCTTCCCGTTCAAGGGATACACCGGCAAGTGGGAGACGAGCCTGCCGCCGCGCGAGGAGGTGCCGGTGCTCGCCCGGCACGAGTCGTACGACCGGCTGCTGCGCCGCGCCACGCACGCCGATCCGGGGTTCCGCTTCCAGGACTCCTCCGACATGGCGGACCAGCTCACCGGGGTCCTGCGCGAGGTTCTGGCCGCCGAGGACGGCAAGCCGCGCCCGGCGGCGTCGACGCTGTTCGGGCCGGAGCGGTTCACGGCGGGCGACGTGTTCGACGCGCTGAGCCCTGCGGTCGCCGCCGCGACGTTGCCGGCGCCTCTGGTGGACTCCGCCGACCCGGCCGCCGGTTTCCTCGCCGGCCTGACCGCCCTGGAGCCGGAGCGGCTCGCCGACGCGCTGGCGGGCGCGCACGCGCGCACGCCCGAGGTCGACCTGACGCTGGCCCGGGTGCGCATCGAACTCGGCGACCCGGCCGGGGCGCAGGCGGTGCTGGACGCCCTGCCGCAGGAGGACTGGCGGGTCGGCTGGTACCGCGCGGTCGCGGTGCTGGCCGCCGGGCACGTCACCGAGGCGGCGGCCCTGTTCGACGAGCTGTACACCCTGATGCCGGGTGAGGCGGCGCCCAAGCTCGGCCTGGCGTACTGCCGCGAGCTGCTCGGCGACCCGGCCGGCGCGGCAGACCTTCACCAGGCCGTGTGGCGGACCGACCGCGCTTTCGTCACCGCGTGCTACGGGCTGGCAAGGGCGCGGCTCGCCATGGGGGATCGCGCCGGCGCGCTGCGGACGCTGGACTCGGTGCCCAAGATCTCCAGCCACCACATCGCGGCGCAGATCTCGGCGGTGGCCACCGCCGTACGCGACCGGGATCCCGCCGAGATCACCGAGGCGGACCTGACGGACGCCGGCGCCCGGCTGGCCGGGCTGAGCCTCGACCCCGGACGCCATGGGCTGCTCGCCCTGGAGGTGCTGGAGGCGGCCCTCGACTGGGTGCGGGCGACCGGTGGCGGACGCGGCACGGTGCTGGGCACGTCGCTCACCGAGCACGGCCTGCGCCGCAAGCTGGAGGAGACCTACCGGGCGCTCGCCCGGCTGGCCACCACCCGGGTCGAGCGGCATTCTCTGGTCGATCAGGCCAACGCCGTACGCCCGGTGACGGTGGTCTGACGGTGGGAGCCCAGGAGAGCTGCCCGGGGTGCGGCAGCGATGTGTTCGCCGGCGAGGCGTTCTGCGAGGCGTGCGGCCGGTCCCTGACCGAGAAGCCCGCCGCGGCGTGCCCGGAGTGCGGTGCGACGGCGTTCAGCGAGGACGGCTACTGCGAGCGGTGCGGGGTGCTGCGGTCCGGTGACCGCGACCACCTCGAGGCGGAGGCGGGCGGTGCCGCCGGCGTGACCGACCGGGGTCTGCGGCACAGCCGCAACGAGGACGCGATGGCCCTGGCTGTCGCGGGCCCGGGCATCGCGGCGGTGGTCTGCGACGGCGTGTCGACCTCTCCCATACCGCAGGCGGCCTCCCAGGCCGCCGCCGACACGGGCCTGGCGGTGCTCACCGAGCGCCTCGCCGCGGGCGACGAACCCGAGTCCGCCACGCGGGCGGCGCTGACGCGGGCCGTCGAGGCGGTCACGGCGCTCGCCGCCTCGCCGCACGACGCGCCCGCCTGCACCTACGTGTCGGCGTACGCCGGACCGGCGGCCGTAACCGTCGGGTGGGTCGGGGACAGCCGCGCGTACTGGCTCGACGGGGACGCGTCGCGGCAGCTCACCGCCGACGACTCCTGGGCCGCCGAGATGGTCGTGCACGGGGCGCTGACCGAGGCCGAGGCGCAGGCCCACCCGAACGCCCACGCCATCATCGCCTGGCTCGGCGCGGACGCGGGCGAGATCGAGCAGCACGTGACGACGTTCGTCCCGGACGGACCCGGCACGCTGCTGCTGTGCAGCGACGGGCTGTGGAACTACTACCCGGAGCCGACGCGGCTGGCCGCCGTCCTGCCGGACGCGGACCCCCTCACCGCGGCCCGGCACCTCGTACGCCTCGCGTTGGACGCCGGAGGGCGCGACAACATCACCGTCGTGGTGATCCCCTTCACACAGGAGCACGCGCAATGAGTGAACAGCCGGACTTCAGCATCCGGATCGACCAGAACAAGTACCTGCCGCAGGGCGGCCAGGAGGTCCACGCGGTCGTCACGGTGGAGTCGACCGGGGCCCCGGTCGGCGTCAGCACCGGGGCGTCGGCCTCCGAGGTCATCATCATCGACACCTCCGGGTCGATGGACTACCCGCGGAACAAGATGACCTCGGCGATCAAGGCGGCGCAGGCTGCGGTCGACACGCTGCGCGACGGGGTGAACTTCGCGGTCGTGTCCGGGTCGAGCCGCGCCACGATGGTGTACCCGCGGGCCGAGGAGCTGGTCCCCGCCAGCGCGCGCACCCGCACCGAGGCCAAGGCCGCGCTCGGCCGGCTGACGGCGACCGGCGGCACCGCGATGGGCGCGTGGCTGAGCCTGGCCGGGCGGCTGTTCGCCCGGCACCCGGACGGCATCCGGCACGCGATCCTGCTGACCGACGGCAAGAACCAGCATGAGACGCCCGAACAGCTCGACCAGGCGGTCGCCGCGTCCGTCGGCCGGTTCGTCTGCGACTGCCGGGGCGTGGGCACCGACTGGGAGGTCGCCGAACTGCGGAAGGTCGCGTCCGCACTGCTGGGCAGCATGGACATGGTGGCCAGCCCGGAGGCCCTCGAGGCCGACTTCCGCGCGATGACCGAGACGGCGATGGGCAAGGCCGTCGCGGACGTCGCGCTGCGGGTGTGGACGCCGCAGAACGCCAAGCTGCGGTTCGTCAAGCAGGTGCTGCCGAGCATGGAGGACCTCACCGGGCGGCGGACCGACGTGGACGAGCGGTCCGGTGACTACCCGCTCGGCGCGTGGGGCAGCGAGAGCCGTGACTACCACGTCTGCGTCGAGGTCCCGCCCGGAGAGGTCGGGGCGCGGGAGAAACGGGTCGCGTGGATCAAGCTGATGCTCGGCGACCAGGTGGTCGCCAGCGGCAACGTCCTGGCCGAGTGGACCGACGATGAGGCCCAGTCCACCCGCATCAACCCGAAGGTCGCGCACTACACGGGCCAGGCCGAGCTCGCCGAGAACATCCAGGTCGGCCTGCAGGCCCGCAAGGAAGGCGACCTCGACACCGCGACGGCGCGGCTGGGCCGTGCCGTCGCGCTGGCCCACGAGTCGGGCAACGAGGCGATCGCCGGCCTCCTCGGGAAGGTCGTCGACGTCGACGACCCGGCGACCGGCCGGGTCCGGCTGAAGAAGGACGTCGACAAGGCGGACGAGATGTCCCTCGACACCCGCTCGACCAAGACCGTGCGCACGCGCAAGGGCGAGGGCTGAGCATGGCGACCTGTCCGGCCGGGCACACCTCGACCGCCACCGACTACTGCGACGTGTGCGGCGCCGGCATCGGCGAGGCGCCGTCCCCGCCCCCCGCGTCCCCCGTCACGGGGGCCACGGGCGAGCGGTGCCCCGACTGCGGCACGCCCCGTACCGAGCGCTTCTGCGAGGACTGCGGGTACGACTACGCGGTCGGCGGCGGCCGGCCCACCCCGCCTCCGGCGGCGCCCCCGCCCGCGCCCATACGGTCGACCGGGGACCCTGACGAGGAGGACCCCGTGACGCGGGACTGGGCGCCCGCGAAGGCGCCCGTGCCCGAGCCACCGGCCACCGACTGGGCGGCCGTCGTCATCGCCGACCGGGAGTACCACGACCGCGTCGTGACCGAGGGCGAGGACTTCACGTTCCCGCCGTACTGCCCGTCGAGGCGCATCCCTCTCGCCGGCGAGCAGGTCCGGATCGGGCGGCGGAGCGTGTCGCGGGGCCTCGCGCCGGAGATCGACCTGAGCGAGCCGCCCGCCGACCCGGGCGTCTCGCACACCCACGCGGTGCTGCTCGCCAAGCCTGACGGCACGTGGACGGTGGTCGACCCGGGGTCCACGAACGGCACGACGATCAACGAGGGCGACACGCCCATCCCCGTCAACGTGGAGGTGCCGCTGCGCGACGGCGACCGCGTGCACGTGGGCGTCTGGACCACCATCACGCTTCGGAGGCTGCGGTGACGATCACGACGACTCCCCCGTCCTCCCCTGCCCGGCGGGGGCGGGTCCCCGGGCGGCTGCGGATCCGGACGATGCCGGGCCGGATCCGCGCCCTTGCCGCCCTCGCGGCCGTGGCGGTGCTCGTCGTGCTCCTCGTGACCACGCTCACCGTGCGGGACGCCCGCGACGGCCTGCGTGTGATCGGCCACGACGCCGGCCCGCAGGTGGTCGCCACCGGCGACCTGTACTTCGCGCTCAGCGACATGGACGCCCAGTTGGCCGACGCGCTGCTGATCGGCGGGGACGCCGGCCTGGCGAGCCGGCGGGCGGCGGCGCTGCGCCTGTACGAGCAGCGCCGTTCGGAGGCGAACGGCGCGCTGCTGCAGGGCTCGCGGCTGGCGGGCTCGGACCCGACCGGGCAGCGCACCGCGCAGGCGATGCTGGACGCGCTGGGCCGGTACGAACGCCTCGCGGGGCAGGCCCTGCTGACGGACCAGCAGTCGAACCACGCCGCCGGGCCTCCCCCGGCCGCCGTCACCGCGCTCTACCGCCAGGCCACCGACCTGATGAAGCTGGACGTGCTGCCGAAGGCGTACAACCTGACCCTGGACAACGGCACGAAGGTGCGCCGCACGTACGAGGCCAAGCGCTCGGCGGTGCTCCAGGGGCGCGTCTGGGTGATCCTCACGGGCCTGCTGCTCCTGGTCGTCCTCGTGGGCGTGCAGTTCTACCTCGCCCGGCGCTTCCGCCGGCTGGTCAACCCGTTCCTCGCCCTGGCCACCGCGGGCACCCTGGTGCTCGTCGTGGTGAGCGTGGCGCTGCTGTCCAGCGAGGCCGGGCGCCTGCGGACGGCCAAGGAGGACGGCTTCGACTCGGTGCTGGCACTGTCGCGGGCCCGGGCGATCAGCAACAGCGCGCACGCGGACGAGAGCCGCTACCTGCTCGATCCCGGGCGCGCCGACACGTACGAGCAGGTCTACCTCGACAAGTCCCAGACGATCATGTACGTCCCCGCAGGCAACCTCGACGCCTACTACACCCAGGTCGACCAGAAGATCGGCGGGACGGACTTCCTCGGCTTCTACGGCACCGAGGCCCACCACATCACGCTGCCCGGGCAGCAGGAGGCGCTGCACAAGGTGCTGACGGGATACCAGAAGGTCCAGGCGAACGACCGGACGATCCGGCGGCTGGCGACCGCCGGCGGCGGCCGCGCGGCCATCAGCGCCAAGCTCGGGGCCGGCACCGACGACTTCGGCGACTACGACAAGGCGCTGGTCTCCCTGACGGACCTGCACGGCGGCGCCTTCGACAAGGCCATCAGCGCCGGCGACCACGGGCTGCGCGGCTGGAACCTCATCCTGCCCGGCGCGGCCGTCGTCCTCATCATCCTCATTCTCGCCGGGGTCCGGCCGCGGCTGTCCGAGTACCGGTAAGGGAGCGCCAAGATGCGACTACGTCGAATCGGCATCGCGGTGACGCTGTTGCTGGCGTCGGCCGGGTGCGGGGTGGCCGGCGGGGAGACCCCGTCGGTCAGTGGCAAGGACCGCCTGGTCATCGGCGTCTCCAAGGACCAGCCGGGCCTCGGCTTCCGCGACGGGTACGGCACCTACAAGGGCTTCGACATCGACGTCGCCCGCGATATCGCCCGGCGGCTCGGCGCAAAACACCTGACGTTCAAGCCGCTGGCCAGCGCCGAGCGCGAGGGGGCGCTGCGCGACGGCGACGTCGACATGGTGGTGGCGAGCTACTCCATCACGCCGCAGCGCAAGACCCAGGTCGTCTTCGGGGGCCCGTATTACGTCGCCCACCAGGACATCCTGGTGCGCGGCACCGACACGACCGTGCGGAACGTCCGCGACCTGCGCGGCAAGCGGCTCTGCCAGGTCACCGGTTCGGTCTCCTGGCGGCGCGTCACCGAGGAGCGCAAGATCGACGCCCGGCTCCTCCCGGCCTCGACGTACGGTGAGTGCCTGGACGACCTGACGTCGGGGACGGTCGACGCCATCTCCACCGACGACCTGATCCTCGCCGGCTTCGCGGCGCAACGGGGGAACCAGGTGCGCTTCGTCAACGCCCCGTTCTCGGACGAGAAGTACGGCGTGGGGCTACGGTCCGGCGACATCGGCGGGTGCGAGGACGTCAACAAGGCGATCACCGAGATGTACCAGGACGGTACCGCCGCCACCCTGCTCAAACGGTGGTTCGGCTCCACGGGCCTCAACGTCACGACGACGGTCCCCCAGTTCGAGGGCTGCGGCTGAGCCACACGGCCCGTCGCCGGGAGTCCGCGCCCGATCCCGCCGCAGCCGGCCGTGCGGGGTCTTACCGCTGCGGCGGGATCGGGCGCGGCCAGGTCTCGGCGATGGCCTGACGGAACTCGGCCAGGACCTGGCCGTACAGCGCCCAGCGGCGCTCCTCCAGCTCGCGCTGGGTGCGACCGCGGATCTTGTACTTTCCGGAGGCGGAGACGGCGACCCACTCCCCCGTCAGCGGGTCCTCCCGCACGGTGAACCCCGGGATCATCGGGACCGGATCGGGGGCGATCATCGGCCGAACCCCGCGATCTCGGCCGGGGACAGGGTCACCCCTGGCTTGGCCAGGACAGCGTGGACCACTTTGTCCACATCACCGACCTCGACCCAGACCAGGTCGGCCACGGCCTCGCTGATCAGCATCCCTCGCCCGTTCGTCTCGGTGGGATCCGGCTCCTTCTTCGTCGGCAGCACATCGGGATAGGGGTCGCGGACCCGCAGCCGAGTCCACCGTCCGTGCGCCTCGATGGCGAACCAGATGCCCGGCTCGACACCGGACGCCGGCGCCTCCAGGGTCCGGACACACCGGATGGCGTTCGTAACCAGCTCGGAGGTCACCAACTCGACGTTGTAGACGAAGTCCGGATCGGCGTGCGTCAGTCGCCTGCGGACGATATGCCGCACCTGGGCGACGGCTTCGGGCATCGGCTGGATCTCGACCCAGTCCGGACCTGGAGCGTAGACGTAGGCGACGCGCCCCGGTCTTTTCGGTGATGGCAGGTGTTGCGTCATGAAGGACCCCCAGAGGTGGGAGTGGCCCACTACTCCACGTAGCGCCACGAACACGGTGCGCTCCACTATGCTCCGCCTATTAGCTAATTCGCAATGCGGTTGACTCGATTAGTCAAGATCTATTAGAGATTCGCGTATTGATGTCCGATTCTGCGACGAACGCTCTACGATCAGTGACCGCCCCAAGGAATCTGTGAGCTTGAGAGGGACGAGATGGCCGACGCCAGGCACAGCCCGACGGTGCGCCGTCGTCGGCTCGCCAGGGAACTCCGGAAGCTCCGCGAGGCGGCAGGCATGACCGCCGACGAGGTCAACCGCCGGCTCGAGTGGGCGAACGGCAAGGTGAACAAGTTGGAGCGAGCCTTGACCGTCCGGCCACGCGTCACCGACATCCGCGTGCTCCTGGACACCTACGGTGTGACCGCCCAGGCCATCCGTGAGGCGCTGTTCGACCTGACCAGGCAGGCGCGCGAACGCGGTTGGTGGACCGCGTACGGACCGCTCGATGACAACTACGTCGAGTTCGAGGCCGAAGCCTCAAAGATCAGTACGTACGAGCTCGCCATGATTCCTGGACTACTCCAGACACCGCAGTACGCCCGCGCGATCCAGCACGGCTGGATTACGAAGGATGACGAGGAGATCGAGAACCTGGTCCGATTGCGCATGGAGCGGCAAAAGATCCTTACTGATACGAACCCGCCGAGGCTGTGGGCGATCATCGACGAAAACGCCCTAACACGTTTCTTTGGCTCATACGAGGCCAAAGTCGAGCAGCTGCAGCGGCTCATCGAGACCGAGCGTATGGACCACGTCGCCGTACAGGTGCTGCCGATGGACGCGGCTCCACATCCGGGACTTCACGGCTCGTTCGTGATCCTGGATTATGAGAATGATCCAAGCCTGGTCTACCGCGAGGCACGGCCGGGCTCCTCCTACGTGGAAGGCGCCGCCGAGGTTGAGGAACGACGAACCATCTTCCAGCAACTGAGCGAGACGGCGCTCGGGCCGGACGAGTCGATCGCCTGGCTCAGACGGTTGGCGAAGAAGACCGGAATGAGGTAGCCCACGGTGTCCCAATCCTCCAGCACCAATTGGCGCAAGAGCAGGCGCTCAGGCAGCGGGTCGGGCAACTGCGTCGAAGTCGCCGTCGTCACCGGCCAGGAGCAGTTCAAGCGCTGACCTGCGGGAAGGCTGAACGCTCCGGCGTACTGTCGCCGGGGCTGTCATGGCGTCCTGACAGCGGAATATCGGTGCCCGGTGATGTACTCGACCCTGCCTTACTCTTCGTCCCGTGCGGGAGCGGCCGGGTCATCCACGGTCGTTAGGGAGGTCGCCTGACGATCGAGGTCGATCCGCAGGTGTTCGGTGACAGGGAGGACGATGACGACCTCTCCAACGAGCACGTGATCATCGTTGGCTCGGCGGATACGGACGCCGCCGAGCGTGCACCGGCCCGTGCAGGCCATCGTTTCTATTCGGTCGCTGAGGACGCGGGAGCTCACCCCCGAGGAAGCGGACGCGGAGGCCGGGGAGATCTACACGCCGAACTACGTCTCCGACATCCGGGTGGCGGCCCGCGGCCCGTGGTATTACGTGGACTGCAAGGGCCAGATCCCGCCGCCGATGCAGGAGCGGATGATCGCGGTGTTGGAGGAGCTGGAACGAGAGGGCGTGAGCGCCCTCGTCGAAGTCCCTGCCGACGATGAGATGGACTATATGGACAACGGCACCCGCAGCGAGCTCCTCAGCCGTCTGTCCGAGGCGGTCGAATCCGTCACGAACGCGCACCCGACACGGGTCGCCGTCGACGGACCGCCCGCCGCCGGTAAGACCACGCTGGCCGACGAGCTCGCCGTCGTCCTGCGCGCGCAGGGCCGCGAAGTCATCCGCGCGACGATCGAAGACTTCCTTACCCCCCGATCACAACGCTATCGGCGCGGCAAGCACTCCGCCGACGGCTGCTATCACGACAGCTTCGACTTCGACGCGCTGCACCAGGTGCTGCTCGATCCGCTGGGCCCACGCGGAGACCGAAGGTTCCAGCAGGCGGTCTACGACAAAGTTACGGACACCGCACTGTCACAGCCGGTCACGACTGCGCCTGCCGACGCCGTGCTGCTCTTCGACGGCGTGTTCCTCATGCGCCCGGAGCTGATTGACCGGTGGGACCTGCGCATCTTCGTGTCCGCCGCGTTTGAGGAGACACTGGATCGCGCCCGGACCCGGGACCTGGCGGTGTACGGCTCCGTCACCGAAGTCGAGCGACGCTTCCACAACCGCTACCGCCCCTCCCAACAGCTCTACTTCGACACGGTCCGCCCGACCGATCACGCCGACATCATCGTGCACAACGACGAGCCCCAGCAGCCAGCATGGGAAGCCCGACCACGCTGACCAGATACACAGGATTTGACAATTGCTCGGGCTTGGCTGCGTGGGACCAATAAGGCGTACCCCACGCCGGTTCCGGTGGATCTCATCCGAGACTGCCTGCTGGACACCGGCATCGCCGTTGCCAGTGTCCAGTACAGATTGAGCGCAGAGGCGATCTTTCCCGCCGATTCGGTGCCTGGGGCGACTCGACCGGCGGGCATCTCGCTGCGCTACTCGCCGGCCCGGCGCCGTGATCACCGACTCTGCAGCTCGTCCGCGAGCTTGAGCAGGTAGTAACCAAGCCCGCTCAGCAAACCCGGCCAGGACACCGGACCATCGATCACGATGTCGCCGCTCTCCCGTACGGTTGCCGGAACCATCGGGGGAACCTGGCCGCGAACATAGGGCTGCTCATAGGCGTCGACGTACGGCCCGGCGAGCGGCTGCAGGCGGGTGGCCGTGGCGATGAGATGGTCGATGAGGCCCGCCAGTCCGCCATGCGCCGCCGCATAACCGCGCAACGTCTCTTCGTCCTGCGGGTTCGGGTCGTCATAGCGGGCCGCACCGCCGGTGGCGAGGGTCTCGGCCGTGGCCGTGAGCGCGTCGGTCACCTGGGCGGCACGCGCGACGATCAGCTCGGCCGCCCTCGGGTCGGGAAGCTCGCCGGCACGTGCCCGGTCGGCGAACCGCATCAGCTCGTAAAGCGGCGCATCGCCCCGTAGCGGGAAGAAGTCGATCCACAGCCCTACGGGGTCCCGCCATTCCAGCCGCCCCTCCGCATCAACGTAGGGGCGGCGGCCGGCGGCGACGCCGTCGTGTTCCAGAGCATCGGCGACTTCGGCGAGCATGGCTGAGACGCTCGGCCACATCGGCCGCCTATCGGCGCCCTCGTACTTGTCGTACTTCATGACGCAGCCCCGGAAGCGGCCGTAACGCAGATCGGCGAAGAGCACGTCACCGCAATGGTTCGTGGCGATCGGCAGCCAGTGCCGCGACCACCGGAAACCCTGTGTACCGGCCGGAGCCGTGTCGGCCTCCTCCTCCGTGCCCCACCACTCGGAATCCTCCCGATCGGCGAAGCCCTCCACCCGCGACCGGTGGAACCTCAGGGCCTCCTCGAGCGGGAGGAGCTGGTAGAACGGCGGAAGCAGATCCCCTACATGGCGGGGATGACTGCGCATTCCGTCGGCGGCGCGATACAAGGCGCGCAGGTCGGCCGGGAGGGGGACGCCCACCGCCCAGTCGGCCTCATCGATCGCCTTGGCGGTCGCCGGGCCATTCACTCCCTCGGCGGTTGCCGGTGAGTGTCCGCGTAGCCAGGTGATCATCCGGTCCCATGAGGACTGCACGTCTGCCGTCACGGCGGTGACGTTAGCGATCAGCTCCGACAGAGCGATACGACACCCGGGGGCGCGGCGACCTGAGCGCCCGGCCCAGAGGTCGGCGTGGCACCCTTGATGCGAAGCTTCGGGCTCGGGGCCGGGAGCCGCGACGTCGTGGCGTACCGCTCCCTTCCGGTGCCCGGCGGAACCGTTTCTGCTGGTCTTGGAACGGCGCACTCTCGGGGCGGCGACTCTCGACCCACCCCTGCCACCCCCGTTTACCCACGAGTAACGTGGGGTGGATCAGACGCTCATCAGCAAGGAGACACAGCGCCATGAAGACCCGTGAGGTGCACCTCGTATCCCGTCCCCACGGCTGGCCGGAGCCGACGGACTTCGCTCTGGTCGAAACCGAACTGCCGCCTCCGGGCGACGGGGAGGCGCTCGTCCGCAACCTCTTCATGTCCGTCGACCCGTACATGCGCGGGCGGATGAACGACGTGAAGTCCTACACCCCCCCGTTCGCCCTGAACGAGGTCATGACCGGCGGCGCGATCGGCGAGGTGGTCGAGTCCAACTCCCCCGACCTGCGGCCGGGCGACGTCGTCCTGCATCAGCTCGGCTGGCGGGAGCACGCGGTGGCGCCCGCCGACCAGTTCCACAAGGTGACGCCGGTCGACGGCGTGTCCCCCTCGGCCTTCCTCGGCGTGCTCGGCATGCCGGGACTGACGGCGTACGCGGGGCTGCTCGACATCGCCGGCATGAAGGAGGGCGACACCGTCTTCGTCTCCGGCGCGGCCGGGGCCGTCGGCTCGCTCGTCGGCCAGATCGCCCGGCTGCGCGGCGCCGCCCGCGTCATCGGCAGCGCCGGCTCCGACGAGAAGGTCGCCTACCTTACCGATCGGCTCGGCTTCGACGCCGCCTTCAACTACAAGTCCGGCCTGGTGCGCAAACTGCTCGCCGAGGCGGCCCCCGACGGCATCGACGTCTACTTCGACAACGTCGGAGGCGACCACCTCGAAGCGGCGATCGAGGCGTTCAACAATCACGGACGGGCCGCGATCTGCGGCGCGATCTCGATGTACAACGCCACCGAGCCGCAGCCCGCGCCGCGGAACCTGCCCCTCATGATCGGCAAGCGCCTCACGCTGCGCGGCTTCATCGTCATCGACCACTACCACCAGTTCGGCGACTTCGTCCGCGAGGTCGGCGGCTGGCTCGCCGAGGGACAGATGGAGTTCGAGGAGACGGTGTTCGAGGGCGTCGACCACGCCGTCGACGCGTTCCTGGCCATGCTGCGCGGACAGAACACCGGCAAGATGATCGTCCGCCTGTAGCGACCGCGGCAGAGCCCCGTCAGGCCCCGTCGAGCAGGCGGAGCCCGAGCGGCGTGGCCACGTGCAGGACCGCCTTGCCCGCCCTCCGCGTGACGACCAGGCCCGCCTCGCGGAGGGTCTTGGCGTGCGCCGACGCGGACGCCGCGCTGATGCCCGCCCGCCGGGCGACCTCCCCGTTCGTACGGTCATCGACGAGCAGCGCCAGAACGGCGGCGCGGGTGGGCCCGAGGAGGGCGGCCAGCGCGTCGCCGGCATCCGTATCGACCAGCGGCATCGGGGTGAGCGACGGGTACACCAGGAGCATCGACCCGTCGGAGTGCGTCCCGACCAGCGGCCGGCCGGTCCACACCGAGGACGGCAGGAGCGTGACGCCGCGGCCGCCGGGCGTGTGCTCGCTTTCCCCTGCGACGTCGAACTCCAGCGTGGTGCCGTTCCACCGCGCTCCGGGATGCAGTCCGGTCAGCGTCTCCCTGATGCCGCCGCCGGCCAGGAGGGTCCGCCGCCAGGCCACGTCGGCGTCGAAGCTGGCCCGGATCCGCGGCCACTCCGGGGCGATGATGGCGTCGTACGCGCTCCGCAACGCCTCTTCGAGGATCCGCCAGGCGCCGGAGTCATGGTCGGCCAGTCCCCGCGTCCACGGCGTCGGGCGGCAGGCCCGCAGGATCTCGGCGCGGGCGTACGCGTCCGGCGTGGACAGCACCCGGTCCAGCCCGTCGTCGAAGCCGTCGCTGACCGGGTCGACGAACAGCGGCCCGGCTGCCGTCGGCGGGATCAGCTCGAACAGCGGGAGGGCCGCCCGGGGGCGCCGTGTCCGGCGGGCCCAGCGGGCGAACACCGGGTCGCCGCGCTGAAGGGTGGCGACCGCCATCCCGAGTTCGATGAGAGGTGCGGGCCCTGCCGCGAGCCTGGTGCGGAGGAGGTCTTCGGCGGTGAAGTGGATCCGCAGCATGCGGGACCTTTCGGTCTGGGCTTGAATGATCGCGTCTCTCCCCCGGGCTCCCCCACGATGCGGAGGAAGATCCACGAAGGGATGATGATGCGTCGAGTATTCTCCGCCGCCGCCATCGCGGCGACCACGGCCGGTCTGATCGCTCCGGCCACGGCGGCGTCGGCCACGAGCGGATGGGAGCCGTACCGGGCCGCGCCGTTCACGACCGCCGGGGTCTGCCCGTTCACGATCCACGGCGACATCCTCCGGGACGAGGAGGAGATCCGGACGGTGTCGACCTACCCGGACGGCACCCCGAAGGTCCAGGAGTTCCGGGGGCCGCTGGTGATCCGTTTCACCAACGAGAGCACCGGTAGGTCGGCGGTCCGGGACGTTTCGGGCTTCGCCCGCCTGCGCCACCGGAAGGACGGCGGTTCGGTCTGGCACTTCGACGGCGGGGCCAGCGTGCGGGTCCCCGCCGGCAGCCGCGCGTATCCGGTCGGCTGGTACATCCTGCAGGGACGGTTCACGCTCATCGTCGCGCCGGACGGCACCCGCGACTTCCGGTCGGTCCACGCCACCGTCGAAGACCTCTGCCAGACGCTGGCCTGACCGGCGCGCCCGAGCCCACCGCCACCGGCGAGCCGGAGGCAGGCCGGTGGCGGTGGAGCCGTGTTCTCAGGAGGCCGGGACCGCCTCAACTCGTGCGCGGCCGGACGAAGGCGGCGGTCACGGCCAGGGCGACCAGCACGAAAATCGTGCCGACGGTGAACGCGACGTTCACCCCGTGGGTCAGACCGCCGTGCCGGAGCGCCGTCCCGTACACCGAGACGAGCACCGCCATGCCGAGCGCGCCGCCGACCTGCTGCGCGGTCTGCAGCGTGCCGGAGGCCGCACCGGAGTCCTCGCGTCGCACGCCGGCCAGGACCGTGGCGGTGACCGGCAGGAACACCAGGCCGGCGCCGAGCCCGAACAGGACCATCGGCGCGAGGACGCCCGAGGCGTACCCGCTGTGTGCCGACAGGCGGGTCAGCCATGCCATGCCCACCGCGATGAGCGGCAGGCCGATCAGTATGAGCCGCCGCGCGCCGACCCGCGGGATCAGCCGTGGCGAGACGCGTGCCATGACGAATATCAGCCCCGACATCGGCAGGAACGCCACACCGGCCTTGAGGGGGCTGAACCCCAGGACGTTCTGCAGGAACTGGACGATGAAGAAGAACATCCCGAACATCGCCGCCGCCAGCAGGAGCATGTTGAGGTAGGAGCCGGACCGTGCCCGGTCGGCGAACAGCCGCAGGGGCACGACGGGCCGCTCCGCGCGCATCTCGACGACGAGGAAGGCGGCGAGGAGGAGGACGCCGCCGGCGAAGGCCGCCAGGGTGCCCCCGTCGCCCCATCCGGCGTCGGCCGCGCGGATGAAGCCGTACACCAGCGCGACCATGCCGGTGACGACCGTGACGGCGCCCGCGACGTCGAGGCGCCCCCGGTGCCGTTCGGTCTCCCGCAGTACCCGCGGAGCGAGGAACAGGACCACCGCTCCGACCGGCACATTGATGAACAACACCCAGCGCCATGACGCCCAGTCGGTGAGCATGCCGCCGAGGACGAGGCCGATGGAGGCTCCGGCCGACGAGGTGGCCGAGAAGACCCCGAGCGCCCGGTTGCGCTCGGGCCCCTCCTCGAAGTTGGTCGCGATGAGGGCGAGCGCGCTCGGCGCGGCGAGGGCCGCGCCGACACCCTGGACGACTCGGGCGGTGAGCAGCCAGGCCGCGGAGCCCGAGAACCCGCCGAACAGCGAGGCGAGGGTGAACACCGCGATGCCGATGATGAAGGTCCGCCGCCGCCCGGCCATGTCGCCGGTCCGGCCGCCGAGCAGGAGCAGCCCGCCGAAGGCGAGCGAGTAGGCGTTGGTCACCCACGACAGGCCGGTCGCGGAGAAGTGGAGGCTGTGCTGAATCTTGGGGAGGGCGACGAACATGACGCTCGCGTCGAGCACCACCATCAGCTGGCAGGCGACGATGACGGCGAGCGAGAGTCCCGGGTGACGCATGTGTCGTCGCCGCCGCTCGTCGGCGAGCGGCGGGTCGCCCATCTGGACGGTCTGCTGGGACATGGGTCGTAGACTCCTCGTGCAGGAAGGGTTACGGCCGTCCTCCGAAGTGACTGTCGGGGAGTGGTCGATTAACCGGAGGCTGCCTCCGCAAACAATACGGAGGTACCCTCCGGTTGGCAACCGCGTTTTGGGAGGGGCGATGTCGACGACCACGGGGCAGCGTCCGATGCGGGCCGACGCGCGCCGCAACTACGAGCGGCTGCTGGCCGAGGCGAAGGAATCCTTCCTCGAGCACGGCGCCGACGCCTCGCTGGAGGAGATCGCCCGCCGCGCCGGCGTCGGGATCGGCACGCTCTACCGCCACTTCCCCACCCGCCTGGCCCTGCAGGAGGCGGTCTACCGCGAGGAGATGGAACAGCTCGCGGCGAAGGCGTACGAGCTCGCCGAGACATCCCCTCCGGACGAGGGCATCGCCGCGTGGATCCTGGCCATCGCCGAGTACTCCCGCACCAAGCGCGGGCTCGTGCAGATCCTGAAGGCCACCATCGACCTGCACTCGGACCAGTTCATCAGCTGCCACGACCAGATCGAGACGGCCGCCGAGACGATCCTCGCCCGCGCTCACGCGGCAGGCACCGCCCGCCCCGATCTCCGGCCGTGCGACCTGCTCCGGCTCGCCCACGCCCTGTCCGTGGCGAGCGAACGGGCACCAGAGGACACCGAGCTTCTGCTGTCCTTCATGCTGGACGGTCTGCGCCCGCGCTCCTGACCCGGCGCCCCGAATCCGCGTCCCGGCGTGCGTCCCTCACCGTCGCCGCGTCGCTCGCCTACCTGACGCTCGCCCGGGGGCATCGACCGATCGGTTGATGCCGGGGATCCACCGGAGCCGTACCCGACCGGTCGATCCCCGCGCACCCCTCCGCGGGCGATCCTCGAATCCGTCACCACGGAATCGAGGAAGAGGCCATGCCGGTCATCGACGTCAGGAACCTGCACAAGCGGTACGGAGCGAAGGTCGCGGTCGAGGACGTGTCCTTCGCGGTCGAGGAAGGGGAGATCTTCGGCGTCCTCGGCCCGAACGGCGCCGGCAAGACCACCACCGTCGAGTGCGTCGAGGGGCTGCGCACCCCTGACCGGGGCACGGTGTCGGTGCTCGGGCTGGACCCCCGCCGTGACCGCACGGAGCTCACCCGGCGGCTCGGCGTCCAGCTCCAGGCGAGCGAGCTGCCCGACAAGATGAAGGTCGGCGAGGCCCTGGAGCTGTACGCCTCCTTCTACGACCGGCCCGCCGACCCCGGACGGCTGATCGAGGAACTCGGGCTCGCCGACCAGCACGACACGCGCTTCGGCCGGTTGTCGGGCGGACAGAAGCAGCGGGTGTCGATCGCCCTCGCGCTGGTCGGCGACCCGGAGGTCGCGGTCCTGGACGAGCTGACCACCGGCCTGGACCCGCAGGCGCGGCGTGACACCTGGCGGCTGATCGAGGGGGTACGGGACCGAGGCGTCACGATCGTGCTCGTCACCCACTTCATGGAGGAGGCCGAGCGCCTCTGCGACCGTCTCGCCGTCATCGACGCCGGCCGGGTGGTCGCCGTCGACACCCCCGCCGGGCTGGTGTCACGGGTCGCGCCCGAGCAGCGCGTACGGTTCCGGCCCTCCGTCCCCCTGGACGACCACCTGCTCAAGGAGCTGCCCGAGGTACGGAACGTGACCAAGACGGGCGGGCAGGTCGTGGTGACCGGCACCGACGGCCTCCTGCAGGCGGTCACCTCGGTCCTGGCCCGCAACCACGTCATCGCCGCCGACCTGCGCGTCGAGCAGAGCAGCCTGGACGACGCCTTCGTCGCGCTGACCGGCCGCACCATCGACTGACACGCCCCATCACCACCCCGGGAGACATCATGCTCGCCAAGCTCACGTACCTGGAACTGAAGCTCTTCACCCGCGAGATCATCACGCCGGTGCTGGTCCTGCTGCTGCCGCTCGCCCTGCTGCTCGGATTCGGGTACCTCCCCGGCGGGAACAAGGCCCAGCAGGCCCTCGGCGGCCAGACCACCCCCGAGTACATGGCCGCGCTGGGCGTGGGGCTCACGCTGACGGTCCTCGGCCTGTCCATCCTGCCCGCCACGCTCGCCGGGTACCGGGAGAAGGGCGTGCTGCGGCGCATGGCCACGACGCCCGTCCGCCCGGCGTACCTGCTCATCGCCCAGCTCCTGCTGTACGTCGCCGCCGCGTTCGTCTCGGTCGCACTGATGATCATTGCTGCCCGCGTGCTGTTCGGCACGCCCGTTCCCGAGCGGTTCCCCGCGTTCGTGGGAACGGTCGTCCTCGGCATCGGGGCACTGTTCGGAATCGGGCTCGTCGTCGCCGCCGTCGCCCCGGGCGCGAAGGCCGGCAACCTGATCGGCATGGTGCTGTTCTTCCCGAGCCTCTTCCTCGGCGGCGTGTACATCCCCCGTGAGCAGATGCCGTCGGCGCTCCGAGCCGTCGGCGACTACACCCCCTTGGGCGCGACGCTCAAGACCATGCGGGACAGCTGGATGGGCGCCGAGCCGCATCTCGCCCAACTCGCCATAATGGCGGCGTACGCGGTCGCCGCCGGGCTGACGGCCGCCCGGCTCTTCCGGTGGGAGTGATGATGGCGGTACCCCAGGGCGGCGTGGACCGGCGCGAGGCCGTCATCGCCCGGGTCGTCCCGTACGGGGCGCTCGCCATCTCCACGACCCTGGTCCTGCTGGCCGACGCGAAGTCACCGGCGCAGGTCTGGGCGACGCTCGGCCTGGCGGTGACCGCCGCCGTCTGGATGCTGATCGTCACCCTGCCCGGCGTCTTCTGGGCCCCGCCGGTGCTCTACTTCGCCGGTCTCCTGGTGCTGTTCGCCGTCATGGTCCTGCGGAGCCCGCTGTTCGGCCTCTTCGCCTGGACCGGGTACGTCCAGGTGGTCCACCTGCGGGGCCACTGGAAGTGGGCCGGCGTCGTGGCCACGGCGACGGTCGTGTCCGTCACGTACGTCGGGGGCTTCGACCAGCTCGACGCGACGACGATCCCGGTCTATCTCATCTTCGTGGTGGCGACTGCGGCCGTCGGCGCGGTGTTCATGCTGCTCGACGTCAGACGGCGCAGGACGCTCGACCGGCTGGCCGAGTCCAACGCACGCCTGGAGGTGGCGCTGGGGGAGAACGCCGGGCTGCACGCCCAACTGCTGGCCCAGGCGCGTGAGGCCGGCGTGCTGGACGAACGCCAGCGCATGGCCCGCGAGATCCACGACACCCTGGCGCAGGGCTTCACCGGGATCGTCGCCCAGTTGGAGGCGGCACGGCAGAACCCCACCGAATGGCGGCGCCACGCCGACCTGGCACAGGCGCTGGCCCGCGAGAACCTCGCGGAGGCGCGCCGGTCGGTGGAGGCGCTGCGGTCGCCGCACCTGGACGACGCGCGGCTGCCGGAGGCCATCGCCGGGATGAGCGAACGCTGGTCGCGGGCCTCCGGGCTCTCCATCGGCGTCGAGACGACCGGCGAACCCCGGCCGATGCTCCCCGACGTCGAGGTCGCGCTGTTCCGCGTCGCCCAGGAGGCGCTGACGAACGTCGCCAAACACGCCGGGGCCTCCCGGGTCGGCCTGACCCTGTCCTACCTGGACGACGTCGTCCTGCTGGACGTCCGCGACGACGGGGTCGGCTTCGACCCGGACGTGAGCGGCGCAGGCTTCGGGCTGACCTCGATGCGGCAACGACTGCTCCAGGTGGCCGGACGGCTGGAGATAGAGAGCGGTCCCGGCGAGGGCACCGCGATCAACGCGACCGTCCCCGCCCTGCCCCCGGGAGAGCAACCGTGATCCGCCTGCTGATCGTCGACGACCATCCGATCGTCCGGGACGGCCTGCGCGGCGTCTTCGCCGGCGACCCGGACTTCGAGGTGACCGGCGAGGCCGCCAACGGCGCGGAGGCGATCGCGCTGGCCGCCGGCGCCGACGTCGTCCTCATGGACCTGCGCATGCCGGAGATGAGCGGGGTCGAGGCGATCGCCCGGCTCCGCGACACCCACCCCGCCGTCCGCGTCCTGGTCCTGACCACCTTCGACACCGACAGCGACGTGCTACCCGCCATCGAGGCCGGGGCCACCGGCTATCTCCTGAAGGACGCCCCGCGCGAGGAGCTCATCCGGGCGGTCCGCGCGGCGTACCGCGGCGAGTCGGTGCTGTCCCCGTCCGTCGCGGGCCGCCTGATGGGCCGGGTGCGCGGCCCCTCCCCCGGCACGCTCAGCAAGCGGGAGCGCGAGGTGCTCGCCCTCGTCGCCGACGGCACCACCAACCGGGAGGTGGCGCGGCGCCTGTTCGTCAGCGAGGCGACCATCAAGACGCACCTGCTGCACATCTACGACAAACTCGGTGTCCGCGACCGTGCCGCCGCCGTCGGCGAGGCCTACAAGCGCGGTCTCCTCCCCTGACGGCGGCGGTCACTCATGCGAGACGCGCTCAGTGCGCGCCGGCTCCGGTCAGGGAACGCACGGACAGCTCGGTGAAGCCGTCCGGGTCGGTCTTGTCCCGGCTGAGGAACGTGCCCACGAAGGCGCACAGGAACCCGACGGGGATCGAGACCAGACCGGGGTTGTCCAGCGGGAACCAGTGGAAGTCGGTGCCCTTGGGGAACAGCGACAGGCTCTGCCCCGTGACCGGATCGACCTTCCCGGACACCACCGGCGAGAAGACGACCAGCACGATCGAGCTGAGCAGCCCGCCGTAGATCCCGGCGACCATCCCTGCCCCGTTGAACCGGCGCCAGAACAGGGTGAAGACGATCGCGGGGAGGTTCGCCGACGCGGCCATCGCGAAGGCGAGCGCCACCAGGAACGCGACGTTGAGGTTCTTGGCGAAGACGGCCAGCACGATGGCGACCGAGCCGATGAGGAAGGCCGCGAACCGCGCGACCGCCACCTCCTGCCGCTCCTGCGGCCGGCCCAGCATCAGCACGTTGCCGAAGTAGTCGTGCGCGAGCGACGTGGCCGAGGCCATGACCAGTCCGGCGACCACCGCCAGGATCGTCGCGAACGCCACCGAGGCGACGAACGCGAGCATGATGTCACCGCCGATCCGTCCCGCGACGTGCCGGCCGAGCTCGCGGGCGAGCAGCGGCGCCGCCGTGTTGCCCGCGGGGTCGTGCGCGATGATCTCCTTGCGCCCGACCAGCGCGGTCGCGCCGAAGCCCAGCGCGATCGTCATCAGGTAGAACGCCCCGACCAGACCCATCGCCCAGTTCACCGAGGTGCGCGCGGCCCGCGCGTCCGGCACGGTGTAGAAGCGGGTGACGATGTGCGGCAGGCCGGCGGTGCCGAGGACGAGAGCGAGGGCGAGGCTCACGAAGTCCAGCTTGTTGAACAGCGTCTGCGACGAGTGGCCCGAGACCTCCTTGCCGTACTTCAGGCCGGGTTCGAGGAAGGCGTGCCCCTTGCCGCTGGACCGGGCCGCCGCACCGAGCAGGTGGCTGAGGTCGAAGCCGAAGCGCCCGAGGACGAGGACCGTCATGAGGGTCGCGCCGAACATCAGCAGCGCGGCCTTGATGATCTGCACCCAGGTGGTGCCCTTCATCCCGCCGAACATCACATAGCAGATCATGAGCGCGCCGACGACGACGATCGTCATCACCTCGGCCGTCCCCGCCGACATGCCGAGGAACGTCGCGCCGGGCCGTACGCCGAGCAGCAGGGCGATGAGCGCACCGGCCCCGACCATCTGCGCGATGAGGTAGAACACCGACACCGTCACGGTGGACACCGCCGCGGCGATCCGTACGGAGGACTGCCGGCGGGCCCGATGGGAGAGCACGTCGGCCATGGTGAAGCGGCCGGTGTTGCGCATCAGCTCGACGATCAGCAGCGCCGGCAGCCACGCCACCAGGAAACCGATGGAGTAGAGGAAGCCGTCGTAGCCGGACAGCGAGATGATCCCGGCGATGCCGAGGAACGACGCCGCGGACATGTAGTCGCCCGCGAGCGCCAGGCCGTTCTGCGGACCGGAGAAGACGCGCCCGCCGGCGTAGAAGTCGACGGCCCCGTCGGTGTGCATCCGCGCCCAGACCGTGATGGCCAGGGTGATGCAGACGAGCCCGATGAACAGCGCGAACGTGATGGTCCGCCCGCTTCCCGCGAGGGAACCCGCACTGGCGAAGATCACCGCGTGCCTCCCGTCCACGGCCGGGTGGCCGTCTCGGGCCAGGGTGAGGGCCGGGGCGGAGACGCCGTTCCGGGCCGCGCGGCCGGATCCGGTGGCGACTGCGTCCCGTCCGGGGGCGTCGGGCCAAGGTAGGGCCGTTCGCCGGAGGGCGGGGCCGCCGCCCGGCGGCGGACCGCCTCGCCGACGCGCTCCTCGGCGTCGGCCACGATCTGGGCGGCCAGCGGGTCGAGCACCTCCCGCGCGTAGCGGGTGTGGCGCCAGGCGAGCACGAACGCCGAGGCGAACTGGAGCACCCCGAACACGAGCGCGACGTTGATGTTCCCGAAGAGCCGGTACGCCATGAGGTCGCGCGCGAACGCCGACGCGAGGACGTACAGGAAGTACCAGCCGAGGAACAGAGAAACCATCAGGACGATTAACCTTCGAAATTTCCCTTTCAGGACGACGAACCTTTCATCTTGCCTTATCGCGACATATCGGGCGCGATCGCGCGGATCCGTTCTGCGACGTGGCGATGGCCGTGACCCGGTGACCACCACACACCCCTCCCTGTCTCGGCCGTGACCCTACGTGGTTCTCCAACTCCGCAATGAGATCAGACCGAGGCCGCTCGCATTCACCACTTCGCAGGAATTCGTGCGGGGAAAAGCGGGATCCCCGGCGGAGACCGCCGGGGATCCGCCTTCCTCACAGGCGGGTCGGCCGGTCACGGCGGGCCAGAGCGGCGAGCGCCGGCAGCAGGGCCGGGGCCGCCGCCGCGACGAAGCAGCAGGCCAGTGGCAGGCGGCCCACCAGTTGGCCGGCCATCGCCGCACCGAAGGACGAGCCCGCGTTGAAGGCGGTGTTGACCCACGCGCCCGCCCGCGTGCGGCCGCCGTGATCCGCGGACTCCTCCGCGAGCAGGTACGCCGTGGTCATGGCCGGGGCGACGAACAGCCCTGCGGCACCCACCACCGCCGACAGCACGTACAGGCCCGGCGCGGACCCGGCGGCCGCCAGGGGCACCGCCACGGCGGCGGTCAGCAGCGGCAGCCGCACCCGCCCGGACACCCGCCAGGACAGCGCCCCGTACGCCAGGCCACCGATCGCGCTGCCGACGGACAGCGCGGCCTCGGCCCACGCGGCCGCGGCCGCGTCGTCGCGGCGGGAGGCGAAGGCGACGACGAGCAGGCCCAGCGCACCGAGGCACGCGCCGACCCCGGCCGACAGGACGACCGGCCGCCCGAGCCCGCCGAAGAAGCCTCCCGGCCGGGGCGGCGCGAGGCCGTCCGTCTCCGGGCCCGCGGCCTCGTCGCCCGGCCCGCTGCGGGACCGGGCGACCGGGGACGAGACAAGGGCGAAGGTGCCGGATAGGACGAGCCCGGCGCTGACGGCCAGGCCCGCGGCCGGCCGCGCGAGCGCCGCGATCAGACCGGCCAGCAGCGGCCCGGCGACGAACAGCAGTTCCTCCGCGACGGTGTCCAGGCTGAACGCGCGCTGCAACAGCCGCCGGTCGGGCAGCAGGTCGCTCCACAGCGTGCGCATGACCGGGCCGAGCGGAGGCGGGAACGCGCCCGCCGCGAACGCCAGGACCACGACGGGAGCGGCGGGCACGCCCCGCCGCGCGGTGACGAGGGCCAGCGCGGCCAGCAGCACCGCGTACGCGACGGCCATCGACGGAAGCGCACGCCGGGGCCCGTACCGGTCGATCAGCCGGGCACGCACGGGAGACAGCACCGAGACCGCCAGCCCGAACAGGGCGACGGCGGCGCCCGCCGTGGCGTACGAGCCGGTCGCACCGGCCGACGCGAGCGTCAGGGACAGGGAGACCACGCCGTACGACAGCCGGCCGAGCAGCGCGGCGCCGAAGGTGCGGCGAGCGTGCGGGGCACGCAGGACGGCGGCATAGGAGGGAGAAGACACGAGACGTTCCTCGGAGAGACCGGCGCGCGGGAACCGCGCCGGGAGTGTCAGGGGACACCGGAGGACCGCGGCACGTCGGCGCGGTCAGGGTCGGTGTCTAGACACGGGGGAGGAACACGCCCGTCACCCTACAGCGTCGGCCGGGCCGCGCCGCGGGACGGCGGGACTCGCCGTTTCGGGCAGCACAAATACCACACAGGTGGGCGAGATTAACGGTTTCGCTCTACGCTTGATCATCAAACGGTCAGACAGGGATGGAGACCATTTTCGTGGATGAACAGGTCGACCCGTCGTCGCTCGGCATCGACACGAGCAAGCCGAGCGTCGCCCGGATGTACGACTACTACCTGGACGGTAAGGACAACTACCAGGTGGACCGGGACGCCGTGGACCGGGTCGCCGAGGCGATGCCGGAGATCCGCCGGCTCGCCCGGGAGAACCGCGCCTTCCTGCGGCGCGCGGTCCGGTACATGGCCCGTCAGGGGATCCGGCAGTTCATCGACATCGGCTCCGGCCTGCCCACCGGGGGCAACACCCACGAGATCGCACAGGAGATCACGCCCGACGCCCGTGTCGTCTACGTCGACAACGACCCGGTCGTACTCGTGCACGGCCGGGCCCTGCTCGCCCGGGACGACAACACCACCGTGGCGACCGCCGACATGCGCGATCCCGCCTCGGTGCTGGGACACCCGAACACCACCAAACTCATCGACTTCAGCGAGCCGGTCGGTGTGCTCCTGATCGCCATGGTGCATTTCATCACCGAAGAGGAACGACCGTACGTCATGGGCGCGCTTCGCGACGCCCTGCCGTCCGGCAGCCACATCACGTTCACCCACGCCACCCGGGACGGTCATCCGACCACCACGGTCGAGCAGATCGAGAGCGTGTACGCCACGACGCCGACGCCCATCTACATCCGCGAGCACGCGGAGATCGCGCGCTTCTTCGACGGGTACGACCTCGCCGATCCCGGCCTGGTCACCGTCGACGCCTGGCGTCCCGATCCCGCGGACCCGGCCCCGGAGGCCACCTACTGGATCTACGGAGGCGTCGGCCGCAAGCCGTGACCCGCGCCCGCGCCCCGGTTCCGCCGACCGCAGCGGTTCCGCCGAGGTTTTTCGTCGTTGGGACGCCGAAAAACCTCGGCGGAACGCGGTCAGCGGCGGCGGGCGTTCACGCGGCGGGTCGGCTCCGCCGTGGCCGGGTCCTCGGGCCAGGGGTGGCGGGGGTAGCGGCCGCGGAGTTCGGCGCGGACGCCCCGGTAGCCCTCACGCCAGAAGGACGCCAGGTCGGCGGTGACGGCGGCGGGCCGCCCGGCGGGCGACAGCAGGTGGACCACGAGCGGGACGCCGGCGATGCGCGGCGTTTCGGCCCACCCGAAGAGTTCCTGCAGCTTCGCGGCTAGCACCGGCTGCTCACCGGAGTAGCCGATCCGGACGCGTGAACCGCTCGGCACCGCGATCCGCTCGGGGGCGACGTCGTCGAGCCGGGCCGCGCACTCCCACGGCAGCAGCCCGCGCAGCAGCGTGACCACGTCGGCGCGTTCGAGGTCGGCTCGCCGCCGCGCGCCACCGGTCGTCAGGTCGAAGCACTCGAGCAGCGCGTCGTCGTCCATCGCCGGCCACGGCGGGCCGAGGACGCGGTGGCAGAACGCCAGCCGGGCGCGCAACGCCTCCGCCTCGCGGGTCCAGGTGAGCAGGCCGAGGCCTTCCCGGCGCAGGCCCTCGCGCAGGGCCGCCCGGACGAGCTCAGGGTCCGGGTCCGGCAGTGGCACGGCCGACAGCTCGATGGCGCCGAGGCGTTCGACGCGGCGCGCGACGACGTCGCCCCGCCAGGCGACCTCCTCCTCCACCGTCGTGCCCACGGCCAGCCGGGCCACCTCCTCGTCGATCGGGACGGCCTGGCGGATCCGCGCGGCCGGAGCGCCCGGGCGGCGGTCGGCGACCGCGATGGCCAGCCACTCGGACCCGCCGAGCGCGGAGCCCCTGACGGGCTCGGCAGCGGTGCCGGACGCCATGAGGTACCCCCCGTCGCGGGCCCGTGCGACCCGCTCGGGAAAGGCGAGCGCGACCACGACGCCCGCCGTCGTCTCGTCGTCCGGGCCGGAATTCGGGGCGTCCGGCACGGCGCGCCGCAGCCGGCGCGCCTCGTCCCGCCATCGCGCGTCGCCCCGGAGGCCACGCCACTGCCGGACCAGGTCCTCGTCGGTCCGTTGCTGGTCGGACAGCACCGCGACGACGTCCGCCGCCCGCGCACCGACGTGCTCGGCCCCGTCGAGAAGGGCGCGGGCCAGCCGAGGGTGCACGCCGATGCGGGACATCCTCCGGCCGCGTTCGGTGACCCGGCCGTCGCCGTCCACGGCGCCGATCGCGCGCAGGGTCTCCCGGGCGGCGCGCATCGCCGCAGGCGGCGGGGCGTCCAGCAGCGCCAGGCCGGTGGCGTCCGGCTCGCCCCAGCAGGCCGCCTCCAGCGCGAACCCGGTCAGGTCGGCCAGCGCGATCTCCGGCCGTGGGCGCTCGGGGAGCCGCTGGTGCTCGGCCTCGGTCCAGCACCGGTAGACCGTTCCCGGCGCCTCGCGCCCGGCACGCCCGGCGCGCTGGTCGGCGGCGGCCCGCGACGCCCGTACGGTCGTCAGCGCGCCCAGCCCACGCGCGTGGTCGGTACGCGGCTCCCGCGACAGTCCGGCGTCCACGACGACGCGTACGCCGGGCACGGTGAGGCTCGACTCGGCGACGGATGTCGTCAGCACGACGCGCCGCCCGCCGTCCGGGCCCCGCAGCACCTCCTCCTGCACGGCGGCGGGGGCGCGGCCGTGCAGCCGCAGCACGTGCAGGTCGCCGAGGGCGCGCGCGACCCGGTCGATCTCGGCCACGCCGGGCAGGAAGCACAGCACGTCGCCCTCCCGCTCGGCCAGCGCCCGCCGGACGGTCGACCCGACGTGGTCGAGCAACGCCGGGTCGACGGACAGGCCGTGCGGCGGGCGTACGGGACGGGGCGGGGGCGTCCAGACCACCTCCACCGGGTGCATGGCACCGTCCGCCGCGACCACCGGCGCACCGCCCATCAGCTCCGCCCACGGCCCGGTGTCGGCGGTCGCCGACGCGGCGATGACGCCCAGATCGGGGCGCAGCGTCGCGCGGACATCGAGGAGGAAGGCGAACGCGGTGTCGGCGTCGAGGTGACGCTCGTGGCACTCGTCGAGGATCACCACGTCGGCGCGCACGTCCGGGTCGTTCTGCAGGCGCCGCAGCAGCACACCTGTCGTGACGACCTCGACCGCGCTGCCCGGCCGGCGCTCACCGCGGATGGCGTAGCCGACGCGTTCGCCGACGGACTCGCCGAGCATCCACGCCATCCGCCGCGCTGCGGCCCGCGCGGCGAGCCGCCGGGGCTCGGCCACGATCACCCGCCGCCCGCTCTCTGCGAGGGCGAGCGGCACGAGTGTGGTCTTCCCGGTCCCGGGCGGCGCGGCCAGCACCGCCGTCCCGACGGAGTCGAGAGCGGCGCGCAACGCGGGCAGGGCGGCGGAGACAGGCAGGTCGGACGAACGCACCCCACCAGTGTGGCCGCTCCGACCGCGTCGGCCGGACACGCCATCGACCACGTCGGTCCGAAACTCGGCACCCGGGGCCTCGCTCCTCAGCGGTGGAAGCCGTCAGGCCGGCACGCCGACCCGGGCCGCGAACGCCCGCAGTCCCGGGACAGGCCCTAGCCGAGGCCGGAGACTTGGTAGTGGCTGATCTGCCAGTCGTCTTCCGAACGCTTCAGCACTACGCCGATGTAGCCGCTCAGCGTGGGCCTGTCGGTGAACGAGAAGTTTGCGTTCACGTACCCGAGCACGATGTCGTCGGAAAGGCGCCTGCTTTCCACAATGCGATACGCGACCGACAGGCCCAGGGGCTGGGCGTCGTAATAGTCGGCGACGCTCTGCCTCCCGACGCTGTAGGGGCGCGACCCCTGAAAGATCGCGTCTTCGGTGAAGTGAGAGGCGACCCGATGCGGATCGTGGTCGTCGACGCCTGCCTTCCACTGGTCGAGGACGCGGCGCAGGACGGCTTCAGCGTCTGTCATGGTGTGTATCACGTTCTCCTGTTGAGCGGATGGAATCGGGACCCGTGGGTCAGTGACCTGCGCTCATGCCACCGTCGACGTGGAGGATCTCGCCGGTTACGAACGGGGCGTTCTCCAGGTAGATGACCGCATCCGCGATGTCACTCGCCTCACCCATCCGGCCGACCGGGTGCAGGCCGGCGAGGGTCTCATGGGTCTCCACGGCGTGCATGGGGGTCTTGATGGTGCCCGGCGAGACGGCGTTGGCGCGGATACCGCGGGTGGCGTACTCGATGGCGAGGGACTTGGTGGCGGACTGCAGCCCGCCCTTGGTCAGCGAGGCCAGCGCGGAAGGGACTCGGGAGTCGGCGTTGTCGACCAGGCTGGTGGTGATGTTGACGATGTGACCGCCGCCCAGGGTGAGCATCTGCTCGATGGCCAGCTGGGTGATTCGGAAGAAACCGGTGAGGTTCACACCGGTCACGGCGGCGTAGTCGTCCTGGGTGTAGTCGGTGAAGGGCTTGGCGACGAAGAGTCCCGCGTTGTTGACCAAGGTGTCGACGCGGCCGAACCGCTCCACACCAGCGGCGATGACACGCTCGGCGGTGGCGGGGTCGGCGATGTCGCCCTGGACGGTCAGGATGTTCGCGTCGTTGGAGGGGGCGATGGTGCGCGAGGTGGCGACGACGGCGTAGCCGAGCTTGCGGTAGCCGTCGACGATCGCGGCGCCGAGGCCCTGCGAGGCACCGGTGACGATCGCGACCTTCTGGATCTGAGAGCTCATGATGACCTTCTTCGAGATGGCGGACATTCCGTGAACCGATCTCTAATTACTAGCCGACCGGTCGACTATTTGAAGCGTAGACGCCCGGGCGGGGAGAAGCCAAAGGTCAGGCGGCTTGGCCCGGGACCGAATTCCTAGTAGCTGATAGGGATGGCCTCTCAGCGCACGTCAGCGCGGCGGTGCCCGATCGGTGTAGTGCTGTCGCGTACGAAGGAGGGAGCGCCGAAAACGTCTCTAGCTGGCAGACTCGCCTCGCGATCGCGACAGCCTTAGCGTCTGTCACCCGGTTCTCCGGGGCGCAGCGAGGATCCCGGACTCAACCAGGCGGTGCTCCCCGCGCGGCGGGGGCGGCTTCAGGCCGCGCGCTCTGCGATGAACACGAACTCGCGGCCTGGGCGATCAGGGGCTTCTCGGACGTCCAGCACTCGATAGCCGTTGGCGGCCAGGCTCGTCTCCACCTCGTCGCGGTGGCGGAACCGGAGGGTCGAGTCCGAGGTGACGAGCGTGCCGTCCGCCAGGAACGTGTAGGTGTAGCGGAAGGAGACCAGCGGAAGGCTCACGTCGGTGACCTCGAGACGCCGCTCCACGGAGCCGATGCCTGGAACGTCGAGGGTGACCGGAGCATCGTCGGCCGCCCATTCCTCCCAGGCGCGATATTCGGGGCGTCTTGTCTCGAAGACGAGGTGACCCCCGGGGCGGAGTGCGGCGTGGACGCCCCGGAGAGTCCGTGTCCAGTCGGCGTCGGTGAGAAAGACCTGCGCCACGTTGCCCGCCATCACCGCGAGATCCGCACCCAGCGCCGGCGCCGCCGTCGCATCGCCGTGCAGCCAGGTGATTCTTCCGGTCGGATCCTTCGACCTCGCGATGTCGAGCGATGCCTCGGCCGGGTCGACGCCCACCACCGTGTGGCCGCCGTCCGCGAGGAGGACCGCGAGGCATCCTGTGCCGCACCCGACATCGAGCACGCGGTCGACGCCGAGCTCATCCGCGACGTCGAGGTAGGCCGTCAGATCGACGCGGTCGGCGTCGAAGGCGTCGTAGATGGGCGCGAGGCGAGGATGGGCGAAGATCGCGTCAGGCATCGCGCGACGATATCCACGCTCGACCGCCGCGACCACGGATTTTCGGCCGCCGCCGGCGTACTTCCCCCGCCGCGGCGCCGGCGTAGGGCCCTCCGCCGCGACGCGACAGGTGCTCAGAGGTAGAAGCCGGTGCCGGACGTCGGAGGCGTCGCCTCGATGGTGCGGCCGTCGCGGATCGCGTAGAGCTCCGCGAGGGACGCGGCGTCGGGGACACCGTCCGTGGTGCCCAGCCAGGCCGCGGCCTCGGCGCGGGACAGCGGACCCATCTCGATCTGCGCGAGGCACCGGCCGGGGCGTACGACGGCGGGGTGCAAACCGGCGAGGGGCCGGTTGGTGGTGATGGCGACGAGGACGTCGCGGCCCTGGCCCACGAGGCCGTCGGTGAGGTTGAGCAGGCGGGCCAGCGCCTGCCCGGTGGTGGCTCCGCCCTCGGCGCGGATGAGCTCGTCACAGTCCTCCAGGACGAGGAGCCGCCAGCGACGGTCGTCCTCGTCCTCGTCCTCCTCCCCCACGGCGACCTCCATGAGATAGGCGGGGTTGCCGAACAGTTGGTCCGGGTCGAGGACGCAGTCGAACTGGCACCACTTCGCCCATTCGCGGGCCAAGGCGCGCAGGGCCGTGGTCTTGCCGGTTCCGGGCGGGCCGTGCAGGAGGAGGAGCCGGCCGGTCACGTCGGCGGCGCGCACCGCCGCGAGCCGGTCGACGGCCGCCGCGGTCGCGGCCGAGTAGTTGCCCCGGATCGCCTCCCAGGACGTCGTCGCGATGGAACGCGCGCGGCGCTGCGCCCCATGGGGCCCGAAGTGCCAGAAGCCCATCTCCACGCGGTCCTGCTCCGGGGACGCCTCGACGGCGTCGCGGACCGACTGCTCGACGATCGCGGCGGCCAGTTCGTCGCTGACGGCGGTGACCTCGACGGTGCCGGACCCGCCACGCCAACGGACCGAGCGCAGCGTCCAGCCGTCGCCGCAGGCCAGCAGCGCGTCGCGGTTGTCCTCGCGGACGGCGCGCAGCACCCGCGCGCCGGGCGGGCGCAGCGGCGCGTCGGAGCGGACCCGGTCCAGCCGCTTGACCCGGGCGTACGGCTGCCGGCCCGTCGTGAACGGCTGCAGGGCGAGGACGTCGATTACGCCGCCGAGCGTGTCGGTCGTGTCGAGCCGGTAGTCGACAGGCGCTTCGGGCTCGGCCCCTATGATCGGGACGACGGGTTCGGACATGCCCTCGATCATCGGGGTGCCCTTGGCCCGCGTCCAGTGAATTTGCACGAAACCGGGCGCACCGTCGCTCGACGGCGGGCCCCGTGTACGTCCAGAAGGAGCATCACATGGCCACCGTCCGTACTGCGAACGCTCATTGGGAAGGCCCGCTCATGGGCGGGCAGGGCAAGGTGTCGCTGGACTCCTCGAAGCTCGGGGAGTTCGAGGTGAACTGGCCGTCGAGGGCGGAGAAGCCGGAGGGCAAGACGAGCCCGGAGGAGCTCATCGCCGCCGCGCACAGCACGTGCTTCTCCATGGCGCTGTCGCACGGTCTCGCCGGGGCCGGCACGCCGCCGGAGACCGTGGACACCCGCGCCGACGTGACCTTCCAGCCGGGTGAGGGCATCACCGGCATCCACCTGACCGTACGCGCGTCGGTGCCGGGCATCTCCGCCGAGGACTTCGAGAACGCCGCCCAGCAGGCGAAGGCCAACTGCCCGGTCAGCAAAGCGCTCGCCGGGACGAAGATCACGCTCGACGCGTCCCTGGCCTGACCCGGTGTGGGCGCCGCCCCGGACGGGCGGCGCCCACGCCGCACCCCCTCTACCGGGAGAGGAGCGCGTCGCCGAGCAGACGCCAGTGCGGCATCGCGGAGCGGCCCGGCTCGATCCCGATCACCTGGACGGCGACGTGGTCGGCGCCGGCCTCGACGTGGCCGTGGAGCCTGCCGACGATGGCGTCCACGTCTCCCCAGAACACGAGGTCGTCGACGATGCGGTCGCTGCCGCCGGCGATCTCCTCCTCCGAGTAGCCCAGCCGGCGGAACTTCGCGATGTTGTACGGGCTGGTCAGATAGGGGCGCAGGTGCTCGCGTGCGATCGCGCGGGCCTTGCCGGGGTCGGACTCGAGCAGCACCGCGTGTTCGACGCCCAGGAACGCCTCCCGCCCGAGGACCTCCCGCGCCTGCGCGGTGTGCGCCACGGTGACGTGGTAGGTCTGCGCGCCGGCGGCGCGGTCGCGCGCCAGCTCGAGCATCTTGGGCCCGTACGCGGCCAGGATCCGGCGCATCGGCGCCCTCGGCCTGGGATTGGGTGACTCGACCGCGTCCATCGCGTCGAGATACTCGGTCATGGCCGCGAGGGGCTTGACGCCGGGCCGCTGCTCGCCGCCGAATCCCAGACCGAGCACGTGCCGGTCGGGGTAGGCGTCGGCCAAGAGGAGAGCGGCGCCGTACGCCGACCAGGCCTGGCGCGACCAGATCTGCGCGATGCCGTTGATGATGTGCATCCGCTCGGTGCAGGAGAGCAGATAGCCCGCGTGCGTGAGCGCCTCGCGCCCGAGGAGCTCGGGGAACCAGAACGCCCGCCACCCCTGCTCCTCGAGTTCCTGGATCGACTCGCGCATCCGCGCGGCCGGCTGGTCCTCGAAGTCGAAGGTGTAGACCCCGAACGTTCCAAGATCCAGGCTGCCGCCGGGACCGCGCCGGGCCGCGTCGAGCCGGTCGAGGGCGTCGTCGTAGCGGCCCAGGCCGAGGTCGAGAAGGCCGAGCGCGCAGTCCGCGGCGGCGGACTCCGCGCCCGGCAGATCCCGTCCGGGCGGGTCGCCGGTCAGCGCGCCGCAGCGCTCCTCGTCGCCCTGGATCGCCGCGACCCGGGCCAGTACGATCTGCAGCCGGCCGACCCGTTGCGGCCGGCCGGTGTCGCGGGCGATCGTGATCGCCTCCGCGACGTTGGCCTCCCCGTCGCGGAACAGGCCGGCCGCGACCTGCGCCTGGGCCAGTCGCTGCAGCGCGCCCGCCAGTTCCCCGACCAGTCCCCGTTGCCGGCAGCGGGCGACCTCGGCGGTCGCGAGCCGGATGGCGGCGTCGTCGTCGCCCAGGATCAACCCACTGTGGATCGCCTCCACCGTCTCGCCGGGGTCCTCGGTCATCCCGCCGTCCGAGGCGGACGCGCGGTGACCGTCGCCCGGCACGCCGAGCGCGCCGTCGAGCACCTCCCGCAGGAGGGGGACACCGCGGGCGAAGTCGTCGTCGACGAGGTGGGCCAGGCCCTGGAGCAGCGGGTCGCGGCGCCCGGCCCCGGCCGACCGCTCGGCGGCTGCGCGGACCGACTCCCGGTCGCCGGAGAGCCAGGCGTACGAGGCGCCCATGCGAAGCATGGCGGGCGCCCGGTGGTCGCCGGCGACCTGCTCGACCAGGATGCGGGCGGCCCGCCGGGGATCGCCCCGTTCGAACTCGACGGCGGCGCGGACCCGCGCCAGCCGGGTCAGGGCGCCGGGGTCGGCGGTGAGCCCTTCGGCAC
>NZ_JAMXMY010000029.1 GCF_024055795.1 Actinoallomurus purpureus
CAACAAGCCGACCGCCGGCCGGATCCGGTTCGTCCGAGCCGGCCACGACCGGGGCGGCGGTGAGCGGACGCCGCCTGCGGAGGTATACGTGGTAGCGCGGGGCGCCCGTGGCCGTTTCACGGGTGCCGGCCGGCATGGCCTGGGAGGATCGTCGCCGTGGGCCTTTGCGAGAGGACCTGGGATGAGTGAGCTGAACCTGCCGGCACTGGGGACGCGGCAGAACGTTCGCGAGCAGATCGCGCACGCGCTGCGTGCCTCGCTGGTGGCCGGAGAGATGCGCCCGGGCGTCGTGTACTCCGCGCCCGCGCTGGCCGAACGCTTCGGTGTCTCGCCCACCCCCGTCCGCGAGGCGATGCTGGACCTGGTCAAAGAGGGCCTGGTCACCGTGGTGCGCAACAAGGGCTTCCGGGTCACCGAGCTGTCCGACCGGGACCTGGACGACATCACCGAGGTGCGCGCCCTGATCGAGGTGCCGACCGTGGGCCGCGTCGCCGCGTCGCCCGAAGGGGTCGAGGAGCTGCGTCCCCTCGCGGAGGCCATCGTGGCCGCCGCCGAACGCCGTGACATCCTCGCCTACATCGAGGCCGACCAGGCCTTCCACCTGGAGTTGCTCGCCCTGGCCGGCAACGCGCAGCTGGTCGAGGTGGTGCGCGAGCTGCGCCACCGCTCCCGGCTGTACGGGGTGCCGACCCTGGCCGAGCGCGGCGAGCTGCTGCCCTCGGCGCGCGAGCACCTGAGCCTGCTCGACGTCGTCGCGCGCGGCGACGTCGAGGGCGCCGAGACGCTGATGCGCCACCACCTGCGCCACGTCCGCGGCATCTGGGCCGGCCCCACCAAGGCCACCGGCAGCTGACCTACTGACCGACGCTCTATGGCACCACGACAAGCTTCCCGGTGGCTTGGTCGTTCTCCATGTACCGGTGGGCCGCGACGATGTCGTCCAGGCCGAAGACACGGTCGACGTTGGGTCGATAGACGCCGGCCTCGACCTCGTGGACGATCCGCTGCAACATGGTCGTGCCCGCGCTGCCCTTGTAGTTGTCGCTGTGGAACGCCGTGAGCTTGGTTCCGGACGGGATCATCGCTACCGGTTGGAAGTCCGTGATCGCCCACCCACTGAGCGAGCCCGCCACACACACCGTCCCGCCACGACGGACCAGGTGCAGCGAGTCCACTGCCGTGCTCGCCCCGACGAGATCCAGAACATAGTCCGGACCCTCGGGCCAGACCGCGTGCATGCTCGCCGCCAGCGGTCCACCGGCGTCGACGAGTACGTGGTCGACGCCGACCGCGGTCAACGCGTCGATCTTGCCTTGCCGCCGAGTCGTGGCCGCGATCTCGACACCGTAGCCGGACGCGATCGATGCGGCCGCCATCCCTACCGACGAGGTCCCGCCACGGATCAGCAACCGCCCCTGGTCACCCGGCACGACCCCCAACGCGTCCAACGAGCCCTGCGCGGTCAAGTACGTCTCAGGTAGTGCCGCCAAGACGTCCCACGGCAACGTGGTGGTGACCGGCATCAGCAGCGAGTTCGGCAACAACGCATACTCCGCATAGCCGCCGTCGAACTCCCTGCCCATCTCGCCCATCACCGCCGCGACGGTCGTCCCATCCGGCAACATCGGATCGGTCGAGGCCGCCACGATGCCCACACATTCGATCCCAAGCACACGCGGGAACGTCACGTTCGGGGAGTGCCCCTGGCGGGTCCTCAGCTCCGACCGGTTCAAGCCCGTGCCCTTCACCTGCACCAGGCTCCAGCCCTCCCGAACCGCTGGTACCGGCAGCTCACGGATCTCCAGCACCTCCGGGCCACCCGCCCCGACACAGACCGCCGCTCGCATCGTCGTACTCACCTCACACCATCTCGAGATCATCGCGCATACGTCCACTGTCGCCAGAAGGCGCTGTGTCCGGCCACCGGTAGAATGCCAACTTATGCTCGTTGGCCGCCAACCTCCCCAGTCGGGTTCGACGTCACATCTATGGCCGTCCGGGGGGGTGCATCTATGGCCGTCGGGGGGAACAAGCTCAGTGCATTCCCATCCGCGTGGACAACTGGTGTACGCAGCCCGTGGCGTCCTATCAGTTCACACCGAACGTGGCACATCGATCGTTCCGGCCAATCGAGTCGCATGGACCCCCGCCGGGTTCACGCACTACCACCGCGCTCACGGCCACACCGATATGCGGATCCTCTTCCTACCGGCATCCCTCGCCCGGCTCGTACCAGGCCATCCTGCCGTGTTCATGGTCTCCGACCTCGCCCGCGAAATCCTGCTCACCCTCACGGGCCCACGCAACTACGACCGCGCCGCGGGCAACTACGACCGCGCCGCGGGCAACTACGACCGCGCCGCGCGCGCTCGCCTCCGTCGCGTCCTCGTCGACGAACTCCACGAAGCACACGAGCAGCCACTGCAGCTGCCAGAACCACACGATGACCGATTGCAGGCCATTGCCCGGATGCTGTACGAGGAGCCCGGAGACAACGCCTCACTGGCCGAACTCGGGCAGGCGATCGGAGCCAGCGCCCGCACTCTCAGCCGACTGTTCCACAACGAACTCGGCATGACCTTCTATCAGTGGCGCACACAACTACGCATTTTTCACGCACTCGTCCTTCTCGCCGACGGACACGACACGACCCACGTCGCCCACGCCTGCGGCTGGGCGAACCCCAGCAGCTTCATCGCAGCCTTCACCAAACTCATCGGCACCACCCCGGGCCGCTACCGAACCGGACGCGGCGTACTCCCGGGGGAGTAGGCGTTTCACCGGCGGCCTACCGCCGCCGGTGCAGTCTTGCTGCCTCTTCCCGCCCGATGACCGATCCTGGGCCGTCCGGCGATGCTTCGGGGGGAGCGAAGAGGAGGCCGATATGACGATCCTGCCGACCGCCCGGACGAGAACGGCGGCCCACCCGAGCGTCCACGGCACCGAGGAGGCGGCCCGCGGCGTGGCCGGTGCGCTCAGGCAGGTGTTCGTCGATCGGGCACAGGGCCGCTGGGCGGGTCTGCGCCCGATCGAGCGGGCGTGCCTCCTCATCGGGGCCGTGCTGATCGCCTCGGGCGTCTTCCACTTCGGGGTGTTCCTCGTCCGGGGTGGGCCGTGGGAGGGGCCGGTGTCCTGGCGCAAGCCGGCGACGTTCGGCCTGTCGTTCGGGCTGACCCTGATCTCCATCACGTGGGTCGCGTCGTATCTGATGCTGCGCCCGCGCGTACGGGCCTGGCTTCTCGGGGTCTTCGCGGCCGACTGCGTGCTGGAGGTCGCCGGCATCACGGTGCAGGCGTGGCGGCACGTCCCGTCCCACTTCAACACCGAGACGCCGTTCAGCACCGCGGTCGCGATGAGCCTCGCCTTCGGCGGCGCCGTCCTCATCGCCGTGCTCGGCACGCTGGCGGCCGTCGCGTTCCGGGGCAGGACGAGCGGACCGGCGGACCTGCGGCTGGCGCTGCGGGCGGGCTTCGGGCTCCTGGTGGTGGGCCTGGCGACCGGCGCGGCCATGATCGCGAAGGGGGAGGTGCTGATCCGGTCCGGGCACCGGCAGGAGGCGTACGAGACGGCCGGGTCGCTGAAGTGGGTGCACGGCATCACCCTGCACGCGGTCCTCGTGCTCCCCGCCCTCACGGTGCTGCTGACCGCGCTGGATTGGGCGCCGGCACGCCGGTACAGGGCGGTCACCATCGCCGTCGCCCTCTACGTGACCGCTGCGGTCGCAGCCCTGGTGATCTCTCTCATCCGCTGAGGTCGCCGCCTGCCCCCGCGATCCGATCGGTCAGGACGGCCTGGAAGTGAGGGCATCGGGTGAAGTCCTCGTGGTCGCAGTCCAGGGCCGCCTCGATCAGCCGGAGGGACGCCTGCGACCGGGCGATCCGCTCGGCCAGCTCACGCCGGTGACCTTCCATGATCGCCCGTCGTTCGGCCGGCCGCCGCACGGCGAACATCCGGCGGATGTCCTCCAACGCCAGCCCCGCCTCCTTGGCGCGAAGGATCATCGCGACCCGGTAGAGGTCATCCGTCGTGTAGCGGCGGCGCCCGCCGGCCGCCCGGACGGGCGCGAGCAGCCCCATGGACTCCCAGTGCCGCAGGACATGCGTGGCCAGGCCGAACCGCTCGGCGATCTCACCGATGCTCATCGAGGCGCTTGACTTCACGTCGACATTAAGTCGCAGCATGGCGCGCATGTCCACGAACCACATCGATGACATCGACGTCCTCATCCGCACCCTCGACATCGCCGACGCCCTGCCCGGCGCCGCCGACCTGCGGGCCCGCTCCTACGAACTCCTTCGCCCGGCCCCGGACGCCCGCGTGGCCGACGTGGGATGCGGCGCGGGTCGTGCCGTCGCGGAGATGACCGAGCGCGGAGCGCGGGTGACCGGCGTCGACGTCAGCGAGCGCATGCTGGCGGTGGCGCGGCGGCGGTGGCCGGGCGCGGACGTCCGCGTGGCCGACGCCTGCCACCTTCCGTTCGACGATGGGGAACTGACGGGCTACCGGGCGGACAAGGTCTATCACGAGCTCCAGGACCCCGCCCGGGCAGCGGCGGAGGCCCGGCGCGTGCTCGCGCCGGGTGGGCGCGTCGTGCTCGTCGGCCAGGACTGGGACGCCTTCATCATCGACTCCGGCGACCCGGCGCTCACCCGCACCATCGTCCACACGCGCGCCGACCTGGTCGCCTCACCACGTGTCGCGCGTCACTTCCGGGGGCTGCTGCTCGACGCCGGGTTCGCGGAGGTCACCGTCGAGGTGCGGACCGGTGTGTTCACCGGGACGGCGATGCTGCCCATGGTCACGGGGCTGGCCGAGGCGGCGAACGCGGCCGGCGCGATCACCGGCGAGCAGGCCGGCGGCTGGATCGCCGAGCAGACCGAACGCGCACGGGCCGACCGGTTGTTCCTCGCGGTCCCCTTGTTCCTGGCGGCGGCGCGCGTGGCCTGAGCCCGGCCCCTACTCGTACAGCGCCAGGTCGAGCACGATGGTCGTCATGACGATGAGAGTGCGGACCGGCTCGGGAGCGGAGCCGGAGAACGCGACCTTGTAATTGTCGGCCGGAGTGAGCCACTCCTTGACAGGGCCCGCCCATGTCTTGCTCACCTGAGCGATCCGGGCTTTCGAAGGCCCGGTGACGTGGAAGTGCTTCAGCGACAGCTCTCCGACGACGGTTCCCACCACCTGGTCCTGCTCGTCGGTGAGGGAGTAGTGACGTGTCGTCCCGGTCGCGAGGATCCGGCCGACCAGCTCCCCCTCCGGACGGTGGACCTCGGCGAGCCGCCCGTCCGGGTGGCGGGTCAGCACCAGGATCGGCTGGTCGTCGGCGTCCGTCACCGTGAGGATCCGGGCGTCCGTCGGCGGCGCGGTCGGCAGCGCCGCCTTCAGCATTTGCAGGCGCGTACGCCTGTCGGTCTCGGCGACGGACGCCAGGCGATTGCGCTTGTCGCCGAAGATCTCGTATTTCGCCTGGGTGGGGAGGATCTTGCCGGGTTGCCGCACCCGCACGACGGGGGAATCGAAGAGCACGTCCACAGACCGAGTATGCCTTGAGAATTTGCCCGACAGGGCCGGACCACGCGCGACATCTTTGATTCCCCGGCCGTTCGTCGCCGCACACCGGAGGCGACCCAATGGGGAGGATCGCTTACAACGCGAGTTCGTCGTGTCCGTCAGAACAGGGTCGGCGGCTCGGCCGGTGCCCGCATCGGTTCGGGGAGCGGCTCGATCTCGGGCAGCCGGGCCCGTACGTCCTCGTGAAACCGGCGGGCGAGCATCAGCGCGTCGGCGTTGTCGGGTGTGTGGATGAACACGGTCGGCGAACGACCCTCGCGGAGCCACTCGGTGACCTGGCCGACCCACCCCTGCCAGCCCTCGACCGTACGGTCGAGGGAGTCCCGGCCCATGTAGCGGACGATGGGGCGATCGGTCAGGGCGGCCGTCCGGCGTGCCACGCGCGGTTTGCGCGTCCACGCGTCCCGTTCCATGTCGCTGGTCGGCGGGCTCTGGAAGAGCGTCGTCGTGTCGAACGGGATCCACTCCGCGCCGACACCGGCGAGCGCCGTCTCGAGGAGCCGCGCGGCGCTTTCGTTCTCGAAGAACGCGCGGTGGCGCACCTCGACGGCGTACCGGTACGAGGGAGGGAGCCGGCGGAGAAAGCCCGCCAGCGCCCCGACGTCGGCCGGTGCGAACGCCGGCGGGAGCTGGATCCACAGCGCGTGCGCTCGCGGGCCGAGCGGCTCGATGGCGTGCAGGAAGGAACGCAGCTCCGCGCCGACATCGCCGAGGCGACGCTCGTGGGTGATCGACCTGGGCAGCTTCAGGACGAAGCGGAAATCCGGGTACGTCTGGTCCGCCCAGGTCTCCACAGTGCCGCGCGCCGGAATGGCATAGAAGGTGGTGTTCCCCTCCACCGCGTTGCACCAGGTCGCATACGCCGTCAACCGTTCCTGCGGAGGCAGCGGATGGGGCAGGAAACGCCTTTGCCATGGCGCATGGGTCCACATCGCACACCCCACATGAAGCGTCACGCGGGCGACGTTACCGAACGGACCGGGGACGGCCGGCTTGACCTTGCCTTATGGCAGGTTCAGGAAATCTGAGCGCTCAGAGGCGGGCATACGCTGAGTGATGGAGCTGGTGGTCGGCGTCGCCGGTGCGTGGGATGATTGCCTGGTCAGGTGGCCTTTGGCCTGTTCCCCCTCTGGCCGCGTGAGGGAGGAGCTGGTATGGACATCACGCCACAGGCGATGGTGATCCCCAAGGAGACCGACCACCTCGAACAGGGCAAGCACGGCCCCGTCTTCCCGAGGACCCCGGCGTGTTACGGGTTCACCATCATCGCCGACGTCAAACCCGGCCGGGCCGAGGCCATCCGTAACCACGGTCACGCGCTGGCCGAGGCCCTGGAAGCCGATCCGCATCTTCTGGCGCCGTTGAAGCTGCACTACCTGCGCTGGGTGCTGTTCGACGACGACACCCGGTTCATGTACCAGGGGATCTTCGACACCGACTTCGACAAGTACACCGAGGACGCCATCGCGTTGTTCAGCAAGGCGGGAGTGAGCACGGTGTTCGAGAACCTGGTGGGCTTCCCCGAGGACTGGAGGACCAATCCCGAGGCGTTCGTCAGGTTCGTCCGCGAGCATCACTGCCCGAGCTTCATCGAGTACGGAGAGTACCCGTACGTGACCGCCGATGAGATCAAAAAAGCGCTGCGGATCAAAAGCGCCCTGTCGGAGATGCTCGACCAGATGCAGTGAGATCGGTCCGGCACCGCCGTCTTACCGCAGCCGATCGGAGGCGAGATATGGGTGAGTCGAGGACCGCGCGCACCTACAACCAGAACCACGTGCCGCGCCCCTGCACCCCGGGCCGGCGGCGGGTGAGCATCTACGTCTCGTGGAGCTATCCGGCCGAGGCGGGCAGGAACCCGGCCGAGCTCGACAACCGGTTCTCCACGATGACCGAAGTGCGGCGGGCCAACTGGCCGGCGTATGAGGACCCCCGCTGGTGTGACCCGCTGCGCTTCCAGCAGGGCATCGCCGGATCGCTGGAGCTGTTCTTTTGGGGGTGGGCGCCGTTCCAGCAGTTCGCCGAGGAGACCACCGGCCACCCCGTGCCGGTGTATCAGCGCGTCGACCAGGCCGGTTTCCGCACCCTGCTGGACGAGCGGGTGCTGGATGACACCGACACCCTGTTCGTCTTCGGCCTGGACCACATGATCACCGGGCAGGAGGCCGAGCCCGCAGAGATCGAGACGCTGCGGCACTTCCTGGCCCGGGAGGGCACCTGCCTGGTGCTGGGACCGCACCACGACGTGGGAGCCTCAGACGATCTGGCCGTGCGCGACGCCGAGTATCACCATCACGGAGACGCGCTGGTGCCCCGCCAGCAACGCTTCGCCCGCTACGTCCGCGGCCTGATGCGCGGGCTGGGCGTTCCGGTGGAGAACCGTTACGGGCTGCGGCCCGCGATGCAGGAGTCCAAGAAGATCGCGCCGTTGTCGGTCAACCGGGACCTGGATACCAGGGGATGGCTGGACGGGGTGACCACCTTCAACTTCCACATGCACCTGCCGCACTACGCGGTGACGACCGACGAACCGGACCTCATCCACGTCCTGGCCAGGCAGCCGATCGACCCCTCCAGACCGGCGCACCCCTTCACCGAGGCCGGCAACACCGAGTTCAACATGTTCTTGTGGATGCCCCCCGCCGGGGAACGGGCCGGCGACGTGCTGCTGGCCGACTCCACGATCTTCAGTTCACTGTTCGGCGGCGATGAGAGCCTGCGCGCCTTCTGGAAGAACATCATCTCGGCGAAGTGACGCCCAGCCACCGAGAGAGAGTGGGGAGAATCGGTGAACACGCGACCACCCGCCGTGCTCGAGCTCGACGACATCCAACGCGGGGTCCTCAGCCCCCGGCCGACCCCGTACGCGGCCACCTACATCCTGTTTCGCATCGACGACCGGACACACGGCCGGGAGCTGATGCGGCGCGTGCGCGCCGTTGTGACCTCGGCCGCCGACACGACAAGCCCGCTGGGCGACGCCTGGGTGAGTGTCGCGCTCACCTTCCGCGGCCTCAAGGCCTTGGGGGTGCCACCGCACGCCTTGGAGACCTTCGCCTGGGAATTCCGGCAGGGGATGGCCGCTCGGGCCGCGGCACTCGGCGACGTCGGCGACAGCAGCCCCGAGCACTGGGAGGCTCCGCTGGGCACACCCGACGTCCATGTCGTGCTCACGGCCCTGGCACCCGACAGCACCCGCCTGCAGGCGACCATCGACCGCGCTCGCCCGGCCTATCAGCGCCTGCCGGGGGTGAGCGCGATCTGGCGGCAGGACTGCCATGCGCTGCCCACCGAGACCGAACCCTTCGGCTACCGCGACGGCATCAGCCACCCGGCCGTCGAAGGCAGCGGCATCACCGGCTCCAACCCGCTGGAAACACCGCTGAAGGCCGGGGAGTTCGTGCTCGGCTACCCCGACGAGCTCGGCGGCATTCGGACCCCGCAGCCCGAGATCCTGGGGCGCAACGGCACCTACGCGGCCTTTCGTAAGCTCCACCAGCGCGTCGCCGTCTTCCGCCGCTACCTCAGGGACAACGCCACCGGCCCCGAGGATGAGGAACTACTGGCCGCCAAGATCATGGGACGTTGGCGCAGCGGCGCCCCGCTGGCGCTCAGCCCCACGCGCGATGACCCCGATCTGGGCGCCGACCCCCACCGCAACAACGCCTTCCTGTACGAACACCACGACCCGGCGGGGTTCATCACGCCCGGCGGCTGCCACATCCGCCGGGGCAACCCCCGGGATGCGGCGGTGGCCGGAGAGCCGAGGCTGCACCGGATGATCCGGCGCGGCACCGCCTACGGCCCGCCGCTGCCCGAAGGGATGCTGGAGGATGACGGGGCCGACCGCGGCCTGATGTTCGCCTTCATCGGAGCGCACCCGGGCCGGCAGTTCGAGTTCGTCCAGTCCGAGTGGATGAACGACGGTGTCTTCTTCGGCGCGGGCAATGCACGCGACCCTGTCATCGGCTCGGGCGACGGTCCCGATGAGTTCGCGATCCCGCGGCGGCCGTTGCGACGGCGCCTTCGGGCGCTGCCGCGTTTCGTCGTCACCCGCGGCGGCGAGTACTGCTTCATGCCCGGTCTGAACGCCCTGAGCTGGCTCGGTGATCTCCATGACTGAGAGCGCGGCAAAGACCCACTGAGGCTTCGGCACATCGCCCGCGGCCGTCACCCCGGGGGGAAGATTATGGAAACGCTGCATCTACTGTTCAACGCGATCACCGTGATCTTCATCGCGGCCACCATGTTCGCCGCCGGCCTGGGAGCCACGCTGCCGGCGTTGCGCGCGATCCTCGCCGCCCCGTTACTGCTGGTCTTGGCGCTGGTGGCCAACCTGGTGGTCATCCCGCTGCTGGGCTGGGGCATTGCCACGCTGTTCGGCCTGCCCACCGCGGCCTTCACCGCGGTGGTGCTGGCCGCTTCATCACCGGGCGGGCCATTCGGGGCGAAACTGGGAATGATCCTTAAAGGAGACGTGGTCGCGGCAGCGGCGATGCAAGTGCTGCTCGCAGCCGCCGGCAGCATCACCTTCGGCCTGACGGCCAACGCCATCCTCACCGCGGCCAAGGTCGGAACCGGAATCTCCCTGCCCGTCGCGGCGCTGGTGCGGACCGTGGCCATCCTGCAGCTCATCCCGTTCGCAGTCGGGCTCATCCTCCGCCACTACGCATCAGCCACGGCACGGTCATGGCATTCCGTCGCCGTCACGGTCTCGAACGTGACGTTCCTGATCGTGCTGGCCGGAATGCTCCTGGGCAACTGGCGCGACGTCGTCGCGCTGATCGGCTCTCGCACCCCGATGGCCGGATTCGTCCTCGCCGCAGCCGCTTTCGCCACCGGCACCGTGCTCGCCACCGGGTCACCGGCACGCCGCACCACCATGGGAGGCGTCGCGGCCGTGCGCAACGCCGGCCCCGCCCTCGCCGCCGTCGGAATCGCCTTCGGCAACGCACCGGCCGTGCTGGGGGCACTGGCCACGGTCCTGCTCAGCGGCCTTGCCGCAGCCCTGCTGATCGCCGCAGTGCTCAGCCGCCGACAGGCCAACGACATCACCTGAGGTCGAACCGGCTCATCGGGAATGAAGGAGACGTCCGGCGCGAGGCACATCGGTCTTCGGCGCGCCAGGGATGAGGCTTTCGCGGAGCCTGCCGGCGACATAGCTTGCGCGGTCGCCGCCGACGGCGGCGTGCCAGCCGATTGCGGCAGCGTCGGAGATGCCGAGCAGATCAGCGACCATCTTCCGGTGGGACGGTACCGACCCTGACAATCAGGGCGCCATTGCGGACCTGGCTCGGGGAGGTGACGCCGCGCTCGCGCGGGGTCGGCAGAGTCGAAGATGTTGCGCAGGACGGTCGGGGCGATCAGCAGCGGGTCGGTGGTCTCCGGTCGTCCGGTGGGGATCTTCGCGGCGGGGTTGGTGAAGGTCAGCTTGCGGGCTTTGAGGACTTTGAAGATGGACCGCAGGGATGTGCCGAGCAGTGCTCGGGGACTTCCCGAGCTGCGCGGGTTTCGCCTGACCACGGTCCCGGCGCAGATGCACCAAGAACCGGTCGGCGTCCTCGGGCAGCGCAGTCCACACCGGCCGCCCGAGGAACCGTGCGAACTCAAACACCGCCGCACGTTCCTCCGACACGTAGCCATCCGTGGCTCCGGACGCGGCCACCGCCAGCACTTACTGGTCGACCAACTCCTGCTCGAAGTCTTCCTGCTCCTGGGAGCTCCGCAGGGAACGCGGAGCTCCCAGCGACCGCACCACCGCAAGGCCCATGGCCGCTCCAGATCGCCGAACCCGACCACCCATCGAGGATGCCGAGCATCCCTCAAGGATCCCGACGAACCATCAACATCCATGCGAGATCTGGTCTCGATCGACTGGCCTGGAAGGAAACGCCACGTGGCCCAGCACGGCAATCACGAACTCGTAAGAGTTGCTGCACCCATGAGGGCAGGGTCTAGGTTCGTCGATATGGAGCAGAGGCGCGCGTCATCGCAGGTCGGTCGCCATGAGGATCGGTGAGCTCGCACGACTCGCAGGAGTCACCGCCAAGGCGATCAGGGACCTGAACGCGCGGATCGAGGCGCTGCCCGCGCGCCGGGATCTCCTCGCCCATCACCTGCGACAGGCCGCCTACCGCGGCGGCAGGTCCGGCGAGCCCTTCGGCGAAAGGACCATCATGAGCGATCTGACGAAACTCCCCGCGGACCTGCCGGTTCCCGACGATGACGGCGCGGCCGATCACCTGCTGGGGCTGGTCGTCCCCTCTCTGCGACTGCCGAGCACGAGCGGCGACACGATCGACCTCGCGACGCTCGGGCGGCCGGGCCGGTCGGTCCTGTACGGCTACCCGCTCACCGGCAGGCCGGACACCGACCTGCCGGAGGGCTGGGACACCATCCCCGGGGCTCGCGGCTGCACCCCGGAGGCCTGCGCCTTCCGTGACCACCACGACGAACTCACGGCGGCCGGCGTGAGCGGTGTGTTCGGCCTGTCCAGCCAGGACACCGCCTACCAGCGGGAGCTCGTCGACCGGCTCCACCTGCCCTTCGCCATGCTCTCCGACACCGGCTTCCGGCTGGCCGAGGCGCTCGACCTGCCGACCTTCCACGCCGGCAGGGTCAGGCTCTACAAACGTCTGACCCTCGTCATCCGGCACGGGCGGATCGAGCACGCCTTCTACCCGGTCTTCCCGCCCGACCGGCACGCGGAGCAGGTGCTCGGCTGGCTGCACGACAACCCCGTCGAAGGCCCATGACCCTCTCGTGCGGCTCGGATCGGGGCACCCCAGAATGTCCGGACGCATCGCCCACGCGGCACGGGGCGAGCGTCCGACCGCAGGAGAGGTGAGATGTTCAGCCGAACGCTGGGAGACGACGCCGAGTTGCGTCCGCTGGAGCCGTGGCAGGCGACCGAGTTCGCCGCGTACGCCGACCGGGTACGCGACGCGCTCACGCCGTGGATCCCGTGGGCCTACACCGTCGTGGACGAGGCGTCGGCCCGCGCCTACCTGCAGGGCTACGCCGACCGCCAGGCCACCGACACCGGCCGGATCTTCGGCCTGTACGTCTCGGGGGCCCTGCAGGGCGGCGTCATCTACCGTTCCTTCGACGCCGCTCAGGGCGTCTGCGAGATCGGCGTCTGGCTCGCTCCGGAGGTTCGCGGCAGAGGCCTGATCACCCGCGCCTGCCGCGTGCTCATCGACTGGGCGATCGACGCACGGGGGATGGTCCGCGTCGAGTGGCTGTGCGACCCTCGTAACGAGGCCAGCATCGCCGCTGCCCGGCGCCTCGGCTTCACTCATGAGGGCACTCACCGCAAGGCCTTCCACCTCGACGGCGAACACCGCGACGTGCAGGTCTGGGCCATCGTCACCTGAGTCCCTCGGGGCCGGCGCGTGTCCGGGTGGCTCGAACCTACGCCGCCTCGGCCGACCGGGCTCTCGTCCGGAACCCGCAGTCTCAGGAGGAATCATGGCCTCTCGGCTGAACCCATACCTCAGCTTCAACGGCAACGCCCGCCAGGCGATGGAGTTCTACGCCGGCGTGTTCGGCGGAAACCTCGCCGTCAACACCTTCGCCGGGTTCGGCGCCGAGGACTCACCCGACGCCGACCGGATCATGCACGCGATGCTGGAGACCGACGCCGGTTACACGATCATGGGCGCCGACGTCCCCAGCAGCATGGAGTACCGGCCCATGTCGGGTGTCTCGTTGAGTCTCAGCGGCGACGACGCCGATCTGTTGCGCGGTTACTGGGAGAAGTTGTCCGCGAGCGGGACGACCACGATGCCGCTGCAGAAGCAGGCCTGGGGCGACGAGTTCGGCATGTGCGTCGACCAGTTCGGCGTCTCGTGGATGGTCAACATCAGCCGGCCGGCGGAAACCTCGTAGTCGCGCCGGTACTCCCGCATTCGCCGCCGCGGCTCGGCGTGCCGGTTCGCGGGCCGGCCGCTGATCCGGCGTGTCAGTCCTGAGGGCCGACGGTGGTGGGCAGGAGGGCGAGCGCGGCCCGGCGGGCGTGCTCGCCCGCGCCGGTCGCGTCGTGATGGGCCGCGACGACGGTCGCGCCTTCGACCAGCATGAGCCACTGCCGTCCCAGGGCCTGGGGATCGGCTGCCCCGGCACGCCGGGCGATGCCGGTCAGGAGTTCGAGGTAGCCGTCCAGGTGGCGCGCGGTGATGGCGCGCACGGTCTCGACATGGTGCTGGGCGGCCGCGTTCAGCATCGCGCAGCCGCGGAAGACCGGGTCGTCATACCACCTTTGAAGGGCGTCGAACACCGCGGTGAGCTGGTCGGCGTGGTCCTGCCCGGCGGCCGTGACGGCCTCGGTCAGCCATCGGGTCACCCGTTCGCTGCGTGCCTCCAGCACCGCCTGCACGAGCCCGTCCTTGGTGCCGAAGTGCCGGTAGAGCGTCTCCTTGGAGACTCCGAGGCGGGCGCAGAGTTCGGCGACGCCGATGCCGTCGAGACCGCGCTCGTACAGCACGGGAGTGGCCGTCTCCAGGATGGCGGCACGGGTGCGGGACGGGTCGATCGTCGAGCCTTTGGGAACCGGCATGACAGAGATGGTACCGGTCGGTTCGATCGACTGCTATCGTTCCGAGATCGTACCGATCGGTTCGATCTTGGAGCTGCCATGTCCGACCCTTTCGTCACCGGCCACTCTGATGACCGGGGCACACCGTTCAGCCGGAGCCGGTGGGCCGCACCGGGGCAGGACCGATGAGTCCACCGGCGCGGTCACCGATATGGCAGGCGGCGCGGCTGGCTCTGGGCACCGCCTCGGCGCTGGGATTGGCGCGCTTCGCGTACGGGCTGCTGCTACCGGCCATGCGTGAGGATCTGCGCTGGAGCCTGGCCGAGGCCGGGGGGATGGGCACCGCCAATGGGCTGGGGTATCTCCTCGGCGCGCTGGTGACCGCCGTGCTCGTCCGCCGCTGGGGCACCGCCGCCGTCTTCCGGACGGGTATGGCCCTCACGGCCGTGTCGCTGGGCGCCACCGCCGCCGGCGACGACTACGTCACGCTGCTGGCCGCGCGGGTCGCGGCCGGTGCGACAGGGGCGGTCGTGTTCATCGCCGGCGGGGTGATCGCCTCGCGTATCGCCGTCCGGGCCGGCTCCGGCACGCCCATCACCGTGTACTTCGCCGGCACGGGCCTGGGCATCGTCCTCAGCGGCGCCACCATCCCGGCGCTGGGTGAGCATTGGCGCGTGGCCTGGAGCGGCCTGGCGGTCGCCGCCGCGCTGGCGACGGCGGCGAGCTGGACCGCGACGGCCACGGAGGATGACGCGCGGGCCGCGACGTCCGGCCGGGCCCGCGTGGGCGCCCTGTGGGGGCCCGCCCTGGCCTACCTGCTGTTCGCCGCGGGATACATCACCTACATCACGTTCCTGTCCGCCTACCTCGCCGACCGGCACGCCTCGCTGGGGCAGGTGGTGCTCACCTGGACGACGCTGGGCCTGGCGGTCGTCGTGGCGCCCGCGCTGTGGAGCCGCCCGACCGGCCAGTGGCCAGGCACCCGCGCCCTGGCGACCCTGCTCGCGGTCCTGGGCGGTCGCGCGGCGCTGGCGCTGGTCGCACCCGCGCCACCGGTCATCATGGCGTCCGCGCTGGTCTACGGCGCGACGTTCATGGGGGTTCCCGCCGCCGTCACCGCCCTCATCAAGCGTCACGTCCCGCCCGCGGACTGGACCGCCACCCTCGCGGCCTTCACCACGGTGTTCGCCGCCGGACAGACCGCCGGACCCTGGATCGCCGGCGTGGTCGCCGACCGCACCTCCACCGAGGCCACTCTGGCGTGGACCGCGATCCTTTGCATCGCGGCGGCCGTGACAGCCGCCGCCGGAGGCCGTGTGCGACGCCGCCCGCCGCGACGCGTCGCCCCGTACGACACCGGCTCGCCCGACGAAGAGAGCGCCCATGCGGCCGGTGATCTCCCCGGCCGCGCCCCACGCGATGCGAATCGACAAGGATAGGAAGCAGGACGATGGCGAACTTCGTGCTCATCCCCGGCATGTGCCACGGTGGCTGGTGTTTCGAGCAGCTCACCACCGGGCTCCGCGCCCAGGGACACGCCGTCCACCCGCTGACGCTGACCGGGCTCAGTGAGCGCGGCCATCTGCTGCACGGCGCGGTCAATCTCGACACCCACATCCAGGACGTGACCGGTGTGCTGGCGGCCGAGAACATCCGGGACGCGGTGCTGGTCGGCCACAGTTACGGGGGAATGGTGATCACCGGCGCCGCCGACCGCGCACCCGACCGCGTCGACTCCCTCGTGTACCTGGACGCCATGGTGCCGGAGGACGGCGACTCCTGCTGGACGCTGGTCACGGACCAGGAGCGGCGCTGGTACGCGGACGTGGTGGAGACCGGCTACGGCGTACGGCCGCTGCCGTTCTTCGACCCGCGCGCCACGCCACACCCGATCGCCTCACTGCTGCAGCCGCTCCGGATGACGGGCGACCTCGCGCACATCCGGCGCAGGGTCTACGGGTACGCGGCGGGATGGGACGGCCCGTCCCCGTTCACGCCCGCCTACGAACGGCTGCGAGAGGACCCCGCCTGGACGACGCACGCCCTGGCCGGCGGCCACAACCTCATGCGCGACGTCCCCCAGGACCTGCTGAAGATCCTCCTGGAGGTCGTGTCGAACCGGACGTGAGCCGACTCCCGCTGAGAACTCCAGCGGAATGATCCTGAGCGTGCGCGCGGACCGGGGCTGGTGATCGTCGAATCCTGGCGCGAAGAGGCATGCGGCTCTAGCCGGTCGACATATGTCGATGATCAACCTATGCTCGCCTCATGGCATCGAAGATGATGCAGGAGCCGACGCTGCTTCTGCTGACCGCCCTGGCCGATGAGCCTCGGCACGGGTACGCGCTGATCAAGGAGGTCGACACCATCTCTTCAGGGAGGGTCCGGCTCCGGACGGGGACGCTGTATGCGGCGCTGGCGCGTCTGCAGCAGCAAGGCTGGGTCCAGGTCACCGGCGAGGAGGTCGTGGACGGGCGGCATCGGCGCTATTACGCGCTGACGAAGGACGGTGTCGACGCGCTGGTCGGGGAGACGGCCCGGCTGCGGGCCACGGTTCAGGAGGCGAACCGTCGCCTGCGGTTGAGGGGGGTCACGGCGTGACGTCAGATCGCCTCTTCCGGCTGATCATCCGTCTCTACCCCGCGGCGTACCGCACCGCGCACGAAGCCGAGACGGTCAGCACGGCCCGTGAGTCCCTCGCCTCGCAGGGGCGCGTCGGCGCGACACGGGAGTTGGCCGACCTTACGGTCCATGCCCTCCGCGAGCGCACGAGGCTGACGGCCACCTCCGCGGTCGGTGCCGTAGCCGCCGTCGCGGCGCCTCTGGCCGCGGGGTCGGCCGTCGCGCTGTCCCTGGTGTTCACCGCCTTCGCGGAATGGACCAAGAGACGGGCCGGCAATTCGCAACCCGCCCACGGTTTCGGCCCGTTCGCCACGCTGGGAGCGATTCCCTACCTCATCTGGATCCTGGTGTTCCTGGCAGCCGTCTTCGGTAGGGGCGCCGCCGCTCGGCGACTGACGGGAATCGCCATGGCCGCGTCGGTCGCGCTCGTTCCGCTCGCCCACCTGACCCACATGGACCGGCCACGCCTGTACGTGCTCGGGTCCCTGGTGCTGTTCGGGATGATCGTGCTGGCCGCCCCCATCGATCCGCTGGGGCGCTCACCGCTGGATCGCAGAGCCCTGACCGTCTGCACCCTCGTCATGACCGGGATCCTGTCCGGTATCTCGCTTGAATACGGACCTCTTTGGTACTGGGGCAACGACACGATCGACGCCATCGGAGCCCTTATGCCGGGCGCCCTCGGATTCCTGCTCCTCGTTTCCGTGCTCTGTATGCGACTCAACCGTCGGCTGCCCTTCGCCGTCATCGTCGTGATGTTCCCCTGGGGGGTGTTCTGCTACGGGACCCCCGGACGGCCGTCGCTCTTCTTCGGGGGCGTGGTCTGCGCGGCGGCGCTCGCAGGATTCGTTCTGCTGCTGCCGAAGATCGACGTCGATCACCGTAGGGACCGCCCCACGCAGTCCGGACCGGTACCCCCGACCGACGCGGGATAGAAGACAGGTCGCCGTGAAATGCCCAGGTGCCGTGAGAACTCCTCGGCCATCTCCGTCATGTCGACCGTGCGTGGCCCGGTCAGCTCGTAGACGTGCCCGACGTGCGGAGCCGGGTCGCGGACTACGGTGGCGACCACGCGGGCGACGTCCTTCGCGGCGATCGGCGACGTGCGCCTGGTACCGAACGGCAGCGCGATGGTGCCGTTCTCCCGGATCGACCGCGCCGCCAGCGCGGTGAACAGCGGATTGTCCAGGAACGACGTCGGGCCTGCCGGATGTGAATCATCGGCAGGCCCGACCAGTTGAGCACCTGCTCCGCCAGCCAGTACAGCCGCTGCTGGTTCGACTCCGTGGTGCGGGTCGTGGTCATCTGCGACACCGTCATCTGTGACATGCCGACCAGGCCGGCCAGCTGCCCGTACGGCCCACGTCACCGACACCGGCGATGAGAACGAGGTCACTGGCAACCATCGGTCGATCTCCTGCCGAGCTCCCGCTTTACGTTCGTTTTTGCGGCTGCGTGAAAGTGTGAATCCATGGATCGGATCGCCGATATGGGGGGCACCGAGGGATGGGGCCCCGCTCATCCGCCGAGGGGTGATGAACCGGTCTTCGAGAAGCCCTGGCAGGGCCGGGCGTTCGCGCTGACGATGCTCTCCATCGGGGTGTCCGGGCGAAACGCGGACGCATTCCGGCACGCGCAAGAGCGCCTGGACCGGGCCGGCTACCTGGACGACGGCTACTTCGGCCGCTGGCTCAACGCCGCGGAGCTGATGCTCACCGACAGCGCCATCCTGGCACCGGCTGCGATCGACGCCCGCGCCCGCAACCTGCGCGGCGAACACGTGGATGAACCACCGGTCCCCGAACCGGCCAGACCCCGCTACGCGCCGACCGCCGGGGGCTCGCTGCGCGCCGTGGACACCGCGCCGGCCTTCGCGATCGGCGAACGTGTGCGCGCCAGGGACATGTCGCCGCCCGGGCACACCAGACTGCCGGGCTACGCGCGGGGACACACCGGAGTCGTCGAGCTCATCCAGCCGGCCGCAGTGCTGCCGGACACCAACGCGCACTTCCAGGGCGAGAACCCGCAGCACGTCTACTCGGTGCGGTTCGACTCCCGGGAGCTGTGGGGCGCCGACGCCGAACCCTTCGCGGTCACCGCGGAACTCTTCGAGACCTATCTGGAGAAAGTCTCATGACCGCCAGCGGATCCGGCGAACGCCTTCCCGCCGCCCTGCGTACCGAGGCGCTCGAGCAACTGCTCACCGAGCGGGGCCTGATCGACCCGAAGGTGATGGACGGGCTCATCACCGAATACGAGACCAACGTGGGCCCGCTCAACGGCGCCAAGGTCGTCGCACGAGCGTGGACCGACCCGGAGTACCGGCGACGGCTGCTCGACGACGGCACCGCCGCCATCAAGGAACTGGGCTTCATGGGACGTCAAGGCGAGCACATCGTCGTCGTGGAGAACACCGCGACCACTCACAACGTGGTGGTCTGCACGCTCTGCTCGTGCTATCCCTGGCCGGTGCTCGGCCTGCCGCCGAGCTGGTACAAGGACCCGGCCTACCGCGCGCGCATGGTCAAGGAGCCGCGAACGGTGCTGTCCGAGATGGGACTCGAACTCCCCGATGGCGTGCGGATAATCGTTCGCGACTCCACCAGTGAGGTGCGCTGGCTGGTGCTGCCCGAACGCCCGGCCGGCACCGAGCATCTGTCCGAAGAACAGCTCGTGCCCCTGGTGACCCGGGAGGCGATGGTCGGCGTGGCCAAGGTCAAGGCGCCATGACCGCCCCGCTGAACATCGAGGGCCCGGCCGCACCGCCCCGCTCCAACGGTGAGCTGGTGTTCGCCGAGCCGTGGGAGAGCCGCGCCTTCGGCATGGCCGTCACCCTGTACGAGTCGGGCGCGTTCACCTGGCGGCGATTCCAGGCCGCGCTGATCGCCCGGATCGCGGCCTGGGAGACCGCACCTGCGCAGGACGAGCCCTGGAACTATTACCGGCTCTGGCTGGCCGCACTGGAGGACGTCCTCGTCGGACAGGGCGCCGTGTCCGCCGACGAGGTGACCGCGCGTGCCCGAACCCTGGCCCGACGTCCGCCAGGCCACGACCACGGCCACTCGCACTGACGCATAACGCCTACTCGTATCTCTCCAGTGCGGCCCTGCGGCGACCGAGGAACGACCGGGGCTGGAGACACGAATGCGGCACACCGGTACACCGGTGCATCAGGCATGGGCGCAGGCCGACGAGAGGCGCAGCGATGACGGCCCACAGCGCTCGTGGAAACACCGACAGGGGGTTGTCGCCACCGACCTCGAGAGTGTGACGAGCCGGGACGCGCCTGGCACGACACGAGAGGGATGACATGCCTGGATTCAACGGCATCGGCTGGTTCGAGATCGGCACCGACGACCCGGCGGCCGCGGAGCGGTTCTACGGCGACGTGTTCGGCTGGACGGTCGCGCATGATGACACGGCGAGTACGGACCCGGCGTACCAGATCGTCAGTACGGGCGACGCGGAGGGACTGCGTGGCGGACTCTTCGCGACGAAGGGGGAGATGCCGAACTATGCGGTCTTCGCCGTGCTGGTCGAGGACGTCGAGGCCGCGTGCCGGCGGGCCGAAGAGGCGGGTGGCAAGGTCCAGCGTGCGCCGCACGTCAACTCGGTCGGCGTGACCTTCGCGCACCTGCTCGACCCGGCCGGTAACCACTTCTCGGTCTTCACGCCGCCGTCCGCCCGGCCCTGAACCGTCGTGCCGCCGGGCCGGCCCCTCGGCGGGGCGGGCCCAGGCGGCCGGGGATCCGGCTGTCAGCTCAAGGTGAGTTGATGAAGAATCCCGTGCGGGATGTCGAGATCCTCACCGCGCAGCGAGCGTGGCGGGGGCACCTCGGCGGTGACCGAGACCGAGGTGATCCGGTCGGTGCGGAAGACGCGCAGGGCGTCGCGCCGCCGGCACCAGGCCACCAGGTACCAGTGGGTCGTCTTGCCCACGTAGCCGAGCGGCTCGATCTCGCGCATTGTGACGGCACCTTCGCGGTCGCGATAGCCGATGCGCAGGACGCGGCGGGTGGACAGCGCGTCGGCCACCATGCGCGGCACCGGCGGCACAATGACCCCGTCGCCGAGGAGGTGGACGCGGCCGGCCAGGTCGCGGGCCGCGGCGGCGTCGTCACTCTGCATCGCCGTGACCAGCTTGCGCAGCGCCGTGGCCGCGGGCGCCCGGAACGGCGTGCCCTCCAGTCGTTCCAGCGCCACCGCCATCGCGACGGCCTCGTCCGGCGTCAGGTTGACCGGCGGCAGCGTGCGCGCCTTGTCGAGGCAGTAGCCGCCCGTGCGGCCGGTCTCGGCATAGATCGGCACCCCCGACTGCTGCAACGCGCTGATGTCCCGTTCGACCGTGCGCACGCTGACCTCGAAACGACCGGCCAGCCAGCGCGCACTACGCGGACGAGGCGCGACGGCCCGCAGCTCCTCGACCAGTGCGTAGAGGCGATCGGTACGGTTCACGCGCACCACTGTAGAAGCCGGGTACGACAAGGTCGTTCGATTCTCAACACCTGTTCGCGCTGTTGACGGGCTGCAACTGAGGGCGCTTGGCGGTGCGGCCGTCGCCGGAGGAGCGGCCTTGGAGGCGGCGGAGGAGCCAGGGGCCCAGGAAGGTGCCGACCCAGATGAGCTCGGTTGATGCGCGTCGCCATCTCGTATCGGGTGGAAGCGGTGGGAGGGGATCGGCCCAACTCGGGTCGGCGCCGGGGAGCTTCAGTGCGTGGGCGGCGGCCGCGGCGATGCGGGCGTGACCGAGTGGGGTCGCGTGGATGCGGTCATCGCTCCACAGGCGGGGATCTGTGGTGACCGGGTGGTGGAACGTGTCGACCAGAATGGCGTCGTTGCGGTTGGCCATGGCGCGAATGCGGTCGTTGAAATCGAGAACCCTTGGGCGCAGGTGGCGCACCAGGGGCGCGATTTTGGCGACGTCGGGAAAGGTGAAGGTGGCCACGGTCGCGCCGGAGGCCGTGAACGCCTTCAGCATGGCCTCCAGGTCGGCTGCCACGGCGGTGGGGTTGAAGCCGGGGCGGACCAGGTCGTTCATGCCCGCCATGACGGTGATCAGGTCGGGGTTCAGAGCGAGGGCGGCCTCGGTTTGTTCGGCTCTGATCTGAGCAGCCAGGCGGCCTCGGACGGCGAGGTTGGCGTACCGGAAATCCGGGTGGTGAGTGGCGAGGACCTCGGCCAGGCGGTCGGCCCAGCCTCGGTAGCCGGTCTTTTCGGTGCCGTCGTTCAGTCCCTCGGTCTGGCTGTCGCCGACTGCGACATAGCGCTGGTAGGGCATGGCTACTCCGCGGGGATGCTGGTGCGTTGATCGAGGATGTCCCAGGCCTGGCGGATCCAGCGGACGTTCTCGCGTTCGAACGCCAGGCCGCGTAGCAGGGTCAGATACGGGCCGACGCGGTCGGCCTGCGCGAGGTGCTCCTCCTCGGTGCGGCCGTTCAGGAGGCGCGCGCGGAAGCGTTCGAAGCGGGCGATCTTGGCCTCGGCCCAGCTCATGCGTTCTCCTGCGCCGGCGGCCGTGCCTGGACGGGTCGCTGGTCCTCATTCGTGCGGTTCCGGCGTGATATCGCGATATGCGGCCAGGCCGCGCACTGGCCGATCTCGCCGAGCAGAACTGAGTCAACGCAGCTCGAGGAACTTCGAAGACTCGACGCTGGGGTCAGCGGGGGATATCGGGCCGGGAGTTCTGATGGTCGACAGCCAGGCCGCGCACAGTGCGATGGCGAAAAGGCCGGTCAGTACGTAATAGTTGCCGAACACCAGGTCGGCGCCGTGCCAGGAGTACTCCTTGCGACCGTCGTGCGGGACGAGGCGCAGCCAGCCGCCAGGCAACCAGCGGGTGATGCCGTTGCTGGTGCGGGGCGTCGGCCACATGATGAACAGGCCTAGAAGCACAGCCGTTCCCAGGGCGCGTCTCCCTGCCGTGGCGCGTCCCCCGCACAGCATCAGCGCCAGTCCTGGGATGACCCAGACCCAATGGTGACTCCACGAGATCGGTGACAGCAGCAGTCCGGTGACCCCGCACATCACCAGACCGAGGAGTTCCATGTTCCGGCGACTGGCGATCGTCGCGACCGAAAGGCCGACACATCCCGTAACGACCATCGCGGCGATGATGCTCATGGGTAGCAGAAAGCCGTGCCCGTGCAGCAGGCGTTGGAACGTGCCATTGAGAGACTGGTCGACCAGCCGTCCGGGGCCATCACCCGGAGTGATGAAGCGGCCTCCCCAGTAGGCCGTGGAGGCGGCGGGCAAGGTGACGAAGCCCATCACGATGGTGGTCGCGAAGCTCAGCAGAGCGACCCCCGCCGCCCGCATCCGTCGGGACGCGAACAGATAGGGCACGAAGATCAACGGTGTCAGTTTGATGCCGGCGGCGATCCCGATCCCGACGCCCTTGAAACGGTTGGAGTCAGGGAGGGCGAGGTCCGCGACGACGAGCGCGAGGAGGATCAGGTTGATCTGCCCGAAGAACATCGTCATGTAGACGGGCTCGAGCCAGAGTGCGACCGAGGCCAGTGCCAGGGCGGAGGCGACGCGACGCGACCCGCTCATGTCGCCGTGGCGCAGGCACAGGTAGCCGATGATCGGCAGCAGTGCCATGTCGAGCATGACCAGCGCGAGTTGCCAGGCACCAAAGGAGAACGGGCTGAGAATCGCGAATATCGACGCGGCGAAGGGTGGATAGGTGAACGGCAGTTGCTGCTGGCCGGGCGCGCTGAGCCGGACGTCGTAGAGGCTGGCCGGATGCCGGCGGGTCAGTGCCCCGGCCGCCCGGTAGACCCATTCGTCGGTGTGGGACCAGCTCCCGGTGTGGGAAACGATGAGATACCAGTACGCGGCTACGGACAGTACGAAGGCCGCGCCGGCAAGCACTGCCCAACCATGCGCTCGAACGAATCTTATAGATTGAGCGGCACTCCATGACATTCGCGGGATCTTAGCCCGAATAGTCTTATTGAGCCATTTCGGACAGTGGCCATCGACGCCGCGTAGTCGTTTGGGGCATTTGGCGGCCTTAAAGGCGGAATGGGGGAGAGCCTCATCGGAGGTGACGTTCATCCGGTTCAGTGGCCTGGCGCATGTATATTATGCCATGTGCGGTGATTCCGCCTTTTTGTCCCTTCCCAAGAGTCCTGTGCCGGTACGACCGTCGACCGGGCGCGAGCTCGACCAGGTGGAGCGCTTCGGCGACTACGGGGCGGATCGAACATCGCTCGGCGCGGACGGAAGTCTCGGCAAAGGGCGCTCGGCGGAGGTGCCGACCCCCTCCGTTGCGGGACCAATCGGCGTTTGGTCCGCGCGTTCGCCGAGCTCTCTGTACGGCCGTCCGCCGTTTCACCCTGGAGGCGGTCGCCCCTCGGGCCGGGAACGCTTCTCGTGCTCGTAGAGCTGGAGACTTTTACGGGCGGCCTCCGGATACTTACGTACAAGGCGGTCGAGCTGGGTAAGCTCGCACGCCGCCGTCATGGCCGGCAGCCCGAGCCTGTCGATAGCGGCGTTGAAGGCCCGGACTGACGCCAAGGTCGCCTGGGCGACGGGGTCCGTCACTTCCCGCGGCTCGGTCACGGCCATCGCTTCAGCGGTATGGCGACGACCTGGACGATGGCCTCCACCAGGTCGTCGACCTCGTCCGGGGTGAGAATGCGCGCGGAGTCGTGCCGGTCGGCGATTGGCTTGCCCCACGACCACCACCATCGGAGGGCTCCGGCATCGTCGGGACGGCACTCGACTTCCTCGGTGAGAAAGTGGCAGCTCGCGATAATTCGGACCTTTGACCCGTACTGCTCCGCGCGAAGCCCGGCCTCCTGGCACGCCTGGGTGAGCCACTTGGCGAATGCGCTTATCTCTTCGCTCGTGTGCGGCCTCATGGTTATTCTCCTACCGTGAGATTCCTGCTACACAGCGTGGCGACAAGGGCTTAGGCTGTGAAGCGTTAACCCCCCGTCGCCTGCGAGTGAAGTCCCGACGGCCATTCACGCGAGGATGTGAACCCCCCGATGGCACCGAAACGAGAGACAGCGCTCGACGTGTGGGGCAGAGAGCTGGCCTACGCCTGCGAGGCGGCGGCCCTGACCGGCAAGCAGCTCGCAGAAAGACTCCACGTCGCGCCTTCCACCGTGAGCCAGTGGATGAACGGCCGCCGCACCCCCCACCTCGACGACGTCAACCGCTGCGACGAGGCGCTCGGCACCAACGGTTACCTCGGCCGCTACTTCGAGAAGTGGGTGACTCGCGAGATTCCTGCGGTGTGGACTGACAGGTGGCTGTCCGCGGAGGCTCACGCGAACATGATCCAGAACTATGATCTGGCGGTCATCCCTGGCCTGCTCCAAACGCCGGACTATGCTCGCGCGGTTATTCAGTTCAACCGGCACTTGTCGATCGACATCGATGAACTCGTACGTCGCAGAATGAGCCGACAGGCAATACTCAACGACGAGAATCCGCCGATGTGTATTTTCGTCATCGACGAATATGTGCTTCGCCGAATGGTCGGCGACAAGAAGGTCATGTTCGACCAGTTGGCGCATGTTCGTGACCTGGCGCAGTGGTCGAACATCGTCGTGAAGATAGTGCCTGCGGGCACCAATTGCTACGCAGGTGGCCCGTTCATGATCGCAAAGCTGGACGGAGTCGAGATTGCGAACTTGGACACCGCCCTCAGAGGGCAGGTCATTGAGAAACCGGAGCAGGTCGCGGAGATCGGTCGGATCTGGGAGGATATTCGCGAACTTGCCTTGTCTCCGAAGGACTCACTGACGTTGATCGAGAGGGTGGCCAAAGAGTGGGAAGCCTGACCTGGAGAAAGTCGTCGCGCAGTGGGTCCAATGCTGAACAGTGCGTTGAGGTCGCCGTTGTGGAGAAGAGGGGGCAGTAGGTCCGCTCAGGAACGGAAGGCGCCGGTGGGGGCGGCGTAGGCCATGGCGTGGAGGAGTCCGGCCATGGTGTCGCGGCTGAGGTCGCCGGTGCTGTGCGGGGCGCCGCGTGGGTGGCGGAGTGGGCGCTGTCCCTGGAGAGCGGCTGAGTACATGCGGGGGCGCCCAAGCGCACGCCCCCGCGTGGGTCACTGAGCAGCCGCGGACGCCGTGCGCGTCACCAGTCGTCCGAGCGCTCTTCGGCCAGCTTGATCAGGCCGGCGTCGGTGAGGTCGTAGCGGTTCATCACGGTGAGCCGTGGTGAGTACACGTGAACGCTGACCGCAGGGGCGGTCGAGGCGTTGGTGACCGAATGGATGTAGTCCGGCCCGAACTCGCGGAAGTCGCCGGGGGCGAGGTCGCGCTCGGTGGTCAGGTCGTGTTCGCGCAGGCTTCCGAGGGCGACGGCGAAGGCGCCCCGGGAACCACCGTGGTCGTGGAAGCCGGTCGACTGGCCCGGCAGCCAGCTGAGCAGCCAGATCTCGTGATCGTCGTCCTGGTGGAGGCGCTCGTACCAGCGACCTTCGGTGCTCAGGCGTACGCGGTGGATCCACTCGTCGGGGGCGGTCGCCAGCCGCCGGGCGGTTTCGGCCAGGCGGACTCGAGTCGGCGCGGATGTGCTCGCGGCCATGTACTGCTGCTCCTGTTCACTCTGAGGCTGTTCGGCTCACGCGGGTACGGGGGTGGTACACAGCGCGCTGGCCTGCCGTCGGAGATCGACGTGCAGGTTCAGCCAACGGGGAACCTCGGAGTGCATGCGCCGAGCATGGCGCAAGATTCCCTAGTAAGTCAATCTGGATAGTTGAAAATTGACTCCCGGCTACGACCGGAACGCGCCGGCGAACGCCTCGGAGGCCATGGCGTGCAGGAGTTCCGTCATGGTGTCGCGGTCGAGGTCGCCGGTGCTGTGCGGCGTGGAGTTGAGCAGGCCGAAGACCGCATGGGTGGCGGAGCGGGCGCGGTCGTCGGTCGACTCCGGGTGGATGAGGCGCAGCACCCGCACCCACTCCTCGGCGTAGGCGCGCTGCAGGCGGCGGATCTCGCGGCGCTGCGGCTGCGGGACGTTGCTCAGCTCCCGTACGTGCACCGTGATCAGCGCCGGGTTGTCGAGGGCGAAGTCGATGTGCCAGCGCAGCAGCGCGTCCAGGGCCAGGGCCGGGCTGTCGGCGGCCTCGGCGCGTCGTTCGCCCTCGGTGAGGAGGCGGTCGCTGATGTCGAGCAGCATCTCGGCGAGCAGGGCCTCCTTGCCCCGGAAATGGCGGTAGAGCGCGGGGCCGGTGAGGCCGACGGCGCGGCCGAGGTCGCCGATGGACACGCCGTGGTAGCCGCGCCGGGCGAACAGCTCCGCCGCCGCGGAGAGGATCTCCAGCCGGCGGGTCGGGGGAGCGGTCACCTCTGCCATGCCACGAGTCTAGACGATACCTGTTAACGTTGATTAACATCGGACTTGTTAACGAGCGTTAACAGGAGGCCTGTCTTGGAAGCTCCGCGGCTGGGGACCCGCGCGGACGTACGCGGTGCGGCGTTCCAGCGCAACGCCGAGGAGAACCTCGCGCTCGCCACCGAGCTGCGCGAGCACCTCGCTCAGGCGGCCCAGGGGGGCTCCGAGCGCGCCCGTCAGCGGCACGTCGCGCGCGGGAAGTTGCTCCCACGCGACCGGGTGGACTCCCTGCTCGACCCGGGCTCGCCGTTGCTGGAGCTTTCGCCGCTGGCGGCCACCGGGATGTACGACGACGAGGCCCCGGCGGCGGGCATCATCACGGGTGTCGGGCGGGTGTCCGGGCGGGAGTGCGTGATCGTCGCTAACGACGCGACCGTCAAGGGCGGCACGTACTACCCGGTCACCGTGAAGAAGCACCTGCGCGCCCAGGAGGTGGCGTTGCACAACCGGCTGCCGTGCGTCTACCTCGTCGACTCCGGGGGAGCGTTCCTGCCCAAACAGGACGAGGTCTTCCCCGACCGGGAGCACTTCGGCCGGATCTTCTTCAACCAGGCGACCATGTCCGAGCGGGGCATCCCGCAGATCGCGGCCGTGCTCGGCTCCTGCACGGCCGGCGGCGCGTACGTCCCGGCGATGAGCGACGAGACCGTCATCGTCCGGGAGCAGGGCACGATCTTCCTCGGCGGCCCGCCGCTGGTGAAGGCCGCTACCGGCGAGGTCGTCAGCGCGGAGGAGCTGGGCGGCGGGGACGTGCACTCGCGCGTCTCCGGCGTCGTCGACCACCTCGCCGACGACGACGCCCACGCGCTGCGCATCGTCCGGTCGATCGTCTCCACGCTTGAGCCGCCGGGCCCCGCGCCGTGGGCGACCGTACGGCCCGAGGAGCCCGCCGCCGACCCCGGAGAGCTGCGCGGCATCGTCCCGCCCGACCCCCGGACGCCGTACGACGTGCGCGAGGTGATCGCGCGGATCGTGGACGGCAGCCGGTTCCACGAGTTCAAGGAGCGGTACGGGCCGACGCTCGTCACCGGGTTCGCCCACATCCACGGGCAGCCCGTCGGGATCGTCGCCAACAACGGCATCCTGTTCAGCGAGTCGGCGCTCAAGGGCGCGCACTTCATCGAACTGTGCGACCGGCGCTCGATCCCCCTGGTGTTCCTGCAGAACATCACCGGGTTCATGGTCGGCCGTGAGTACGAGGCCGGCGGCATCGCCAAGCACGGGGCCAAGATGGTCACGGCCGTCGCGTGCGCGCGGGTACCGAAGCTCACCGTGATCATCGGTGGGTCGTTCGGCGCCGGGAACTACGCGATGTGCGGTCGCGCCTATTCGCCGCGCTTCCTGTGGATGTGGCCGAACGCCCGGATCTCGGTCATGGGCGGGGAGCAGGCCGCGTCGGTGCTGGCGACCGTACGCCGCGACCAGCTCGGCGACGCGTGGACGGCCGAGGAGGAAGAGGAGTTCAAGAAGCCGATCCGGGAACAGTACGAGCGGCAGGGCAGCCCGTACTACTCCACGGCGCGGATCTGGGACGACGGCGTGATCGACCCCCTCGACACGCGCCGGGTGCTCGGCCTCGCTCTGGCGACCTGCGCGAACGCACCACTCGAACCCGTCGGCTACGGCATCTTCCGGATGTGACCATGTTCAACGCCGTCCTGATCGCCAACCGTGGCGAGATCGCCTGCCGGATCATCCGTACGCTGCGCCGGCTCGAGATCCGCTCCATCGTGACCTACACCGACGCGGACGCCGACGCCCGGCACGTGCGGGAGGCCGACGCCGCCCTGCGGGTGAACAGTTACCTCGACATCATGGACGTCGTCGGGGCGGCCCTGGAGACGGGTGCCGAGGCGGTGCACCCCGGCTACGGGTTCCTGGCCGAGAATCCCGAGCTCGCCCAGGCGTGCGCCGACTACGGGATCGTCTTCGTCGGCCCGCCGCCGGACGCCATCGCCGCGATGGGGGACAAGATCCGGGCCAAGCGCACCGTCGCCGCCGCCGGTGTCCCCGTCGTGCCGGGGCGAGACGAGCCGGAGCTGAGCGACGACGGGCTGGCCGCCGCCGCGATGGAGATCGGGCTGAACGCCGGCGCGACGGTCCTGCTCAAGCCGTCGGCGGGCGGCGGAGGCAAGGGCATGCGCCGGGTCCAGGACCCGGGCGAACTGCGGGAGGCGATCGCGGCGGCCCGGCGGGAGGCGCGCGGGGCGTTCGGGGACGACACGCTCCTCGTCGAGCGGTACATCGACAACCCCCGGCACATCGAGATCCAGGTGTTCGCCGACGCGCACGGGAACGCCGTCCACCTCGGCGAGCGCGAGTGCAGCCTGCAGCGCCGCCACCAGAAGATCGTCGAAGAGGCGCCGTCGCCGCTGCTCGGCACCGGCCCGGAGGGCGAGGCGATCCGCGCCGCGATGGGGGCGAGCGCCGTCGCCGCCGCCCGGTCCGTGGGCTACGTCGGCGCGGGCACGGTGGAGTACATCGTCTCCGCCGACCGCCCCGACGAGTACTTCTTCATGGAGATGAACACCCGCCTGCAGGTCGAACACCCGGTGACCGAGGGCGCGGTCACGATCGACGCGCGGCCGGGCCTCGACCTGGTCGAACTGCAGCTGCGCGTCGCGGCGGGGGAGCCGCTGCCGTTCGGGCAGGACGCCGTCGCGTTCGCCGGGCACGCGGTCGAGGCGCGGGTGTACGCCGAGGACCCCGCCCGGGGCTTCCTGCCGACCGGCGGCCGGGTGCTGCGGCTGGACGAGCCGGAAGGCCCCGACGTGCGGGTCGATTCGGGCCTGGTCGAGGGGACCGTCGTCGGCGGCTCGTACGACCCGATGCTGGCCAAGGTCATCGCCCGCGGGCCGGACCGCGCGACCGCGCTCCGCCGGCTCGACCGGGCGCTGGCCTCGTACACGCTGCTGGGCGTCGGCACCAACGTGGCGTTCCTGCGGTCCCTGCTGGCCGACCCCGACGTGGTCGCCGGGAGGCTCGACACGGGCCTCGTCGAGCGCCGTCCCGCCGAGCCGGCGGACGCCGAGGTCCCCCACGACGTGCTCGCCGCCGCCGCGCTGGAGCGGGTGCTCGCACTGGAGGTGCCCGACCCCGGCCCCTGGGACATCCGGGACGGCTGGCGTGTCGGCGAGCCCGCCTGGACCACCTGGCGGATCGCCGGGCGCGAGGTGCGGATCCGCGGCCGCGCCCTTGACGCGGAGGTGTCGGTCGACGGCGGCAAACCGATGCGGGTCGCGGCCCGCCGCGACGGCGCGGACCTGCTCGTGGTCGACATCGGGGGCCGTACCCGCTTCGCCTGCGCCCGCGACGGGGACGTCTGCTGGCTCGGCCGCGACGGCCGGGTCTGGTCGCTGAAGGAGACCGAGCCGCTCGCCGCCCGCGCCACCGAGACCACCGCCTCCGCCGGTGCCGTACGCAGCCCGATGCCCGGTACCGTCGCGGCCGTCAAGGCGGCCGACGGAGACGAGGTGGCGGCCGGTCAGGCGCTCGTGATCGTCGAGGCGATGAAGATGGAGCACACCGTCACCGCGCCCGTCGACGGCGTCGTCAGCGGGCTGACCGTCCAGCCCGGCGCGCAGGTCGCCCTCGACGAGGTCCTCGCCGTCGTCACCCCGAAGGGAGATCACTGATGCGCGTGCCGATCGAGGGGCTGCCCTCCCGCGTCACCGTCTACGAGGTCGGGGCGCGGGACGGCCTGCAGAACGAGTCGGCGATCGTCCCGGTCGAGGTGAAGCGGGAGTTCATCACCCGGCTCGCCGGGGCCGGGCTGCGGGTGATCGAGGCGACGAGCTTCGTGCACCCGAAATGGGTGCCGCAGCTGGCCGACGCCGCCGAACTGCTCGGCGGGCTGGAGCGTGCCGAGGGCGTCCGCCATCCGGTGCTGGTGCCCAACGAGCGCGGTCTGGACCGGGCCCTCGAGGCGGGCGTCACCGAGATCGCGATCTTCGGCAGCGCGACCGAGACCTTCGCCCGTCGCAACCTCAACCGGACGATCGACGAGTCGGTCGCGATGTTCGCGCCCGTCGTCGAGCGGGCTCGCGCCGCCGGCCTGGACGTGCGCGCGTACGTGTCGATGTGCTTCGGTGACCCGTGGGAGGGCGACGTGCCGATCGAGCAGGTCGTCTCGGTCGCCACCCGCCTGATGGCCCTCGGCTGCACGGAGCTGTCCCTGGGCGACACCATCGGCGTCGCGACACCCGGGCACGTCATGGCCCTCATCCCGAAGCTGACGGCCGCCGGTGTCGACGCCGACCGGCTCGCCGTGCACTTCCACGACACCTACGGGCAGGCGCTGGCCAACACCCTGGCCGCGCTGCGCTGCGGCGTGACGACCGTCGACGCCTCGGCGGGCGGCCTCGGCGGCTGTCCGTACGCCAAGAGCGCGACGGGGAACCTGGCCACCGAGGACCTCGTGTGGATGCTCGACGGACTGGGCATCGAGACCGGCGTCGACGTGCGCCGCCTCGCCGAGACCAGCCGCTGGATGGCCGAACGCCTCGGACGCCCCAGCCCGTCCCGCGTCGTCCAGGCCCTGACCAGAGAACAAGGGAGCGACCAATGATCGGATTCACGCTCGACGACGAATACGAGGCGCTGCGCCGTACCGTCGAGACGTTCGCCCGTGACGAGGTGGCGCCGGTCATCGGCGACTACTACGAGCGGGGCGCGTTCCCGTACGACATCATCGCCCGGATGGGGAAGATGGGCCTGTTCGGGCTGCCCTTCCCCGAGGAGTTCGGCGGGATGGGCGGCGACTACTTCGCTCTGTGCGTCGCGCTGGAGGAGCTCGCCCGCGTCGACTCCTCGGTGGCGATCACTCTGGAGGCCGGCGTCTCCCTCGGTGCCATGCCGATCTTCCGGTTCGGCACGGAGGAGCAGAAGCGGGAGTGGCTGCCGCGACTGTGCTCGGGGGAGCGGCTGGCCGCCTTCGGGCTGACCGAGCCCGGTGGCGGCACCGACGTGCCCGGCGGCATGCGCACCACCGCGCGGCTCGAGGACGGGCACTGGGTGATCAACGGGTCGAAGGCCTTCATCACCAACGCGGGCACCGATGTCACCGTCGCGGTCACGGTCGCCGCGCTGACGGGCGACGGCGAGATCTCCACCATCATCGTGCCGTCCGGCACTCCCGGCTTCACCGTCGGGAAGAAGTACTCCAAGGTCGGCTGGTCCGCCTCCGACACCCGTGAGCTGTCCTTCACCGACGTCCGCGTACCCGAGGGGAACCTCGTGGGGGAGCGCGGCCGGGGGTACGCCCAGTTCCTGCGGATCCTCGACGAGGGGCGCATCGCGATCGCCGCGCTGTCGGTCGGCCTCGCCCAGGGCTGCGTCGACGAGTGCCTGAAGTACGTGCGGGAGCGCGAGGCGTTCGGCCGGGCGATCGGGGAGTACCAGGCCATCCAGTTCAAGGTCGCGGACATGGAGACGCGGGCGCACACGGCGCGGCTCGCCTACTACGCTGCGGCGGCCCGGCTGCTGGCGGGGGAGCCGTTCAAGAAGGAGGCCGCCATCGCCAAGCTCGTGGCCTCCAACGCCGCCATGGACAACGCCCGCGACGCCACCCAGATCTTCGGCGGCTACGGCTTCATGAACGAGTACCCGGTCGGCCGCTTCTACCGGGACGCCAAGATCCTGGAGGTCGGCGAGGGCACGTCCGAGGTCCAGCGGATGCTCATCGCCCGCCACCTCGGCTTGCCCGCCCGCTGAGGCACGCCACCGCCGACGGACCCCGGGTGCGCGTACTGCGGGCTCGGGGGAGGGGGTCTTCCTCCTGTCGACCGGCGGTGGGCGTGCCGAAGACTCGGTAAAGGTGATCGACAGGTTCCGAAACCGGGCTCTTTGCGCCGGTTCGCCGGCCACCGACGCAGGCGTTCACCGAGCGTTCTGTTCGGGCGGCCTACGGCCCCGGGTAGGCGTCACGCGACTCGGGGTAGGGACCGACCTGTGACGTCGCTGGACGGAACCGGTCGCGCGGTGCTCGTGGTGGGCGCCCTGCTGGTCGCCGTCGGCTGCGGGGGGAGCGTGGTCACGCCGCGTACGGTCCCGTCACAGACGCCTGCACCGGGCGGCGCCGAACCCACGCCGCGGACCTCCGGACCGGGCGGCGGCGAACCCACGCCGCGCGCCTCGGTGAACTCTTCGTACGGCGGGCGGACGCGCGATCCCGAGGCACGGATGTCTCCGCATCCGACCCTTACCGTGCGGCTGCCCGCCGCGGCGGACGGTACCGACCTCAGAGCGTGCCGGGACGGACGGTGCGAGGTCCAGGTGTCCCCGCACGACAGGATCCCCGCGCCCTCGGGGATGGGCATCGACACGATCACGGTCACCGCGATCACGGCGGACGGCATCACCCTGACGGGTACGGGCCCCGGCACGGTCGTCAGCGTGGCGTGGGGAGGTTCCGGGCAGACCTCCTACCTGAACGACCTCGCGATCACGCTGGTCGCGGTGGCCGACGGCAGGGCGGTCCTGCGCCTCGAGCGGAGATCCCGCTGATCACGGGCTCGGCGCACTCGGTATCTTGAGCTGGGGTCTATGCAGTAGCGCGTATCCCGTACGCAGTATCCCTTAGCGGGCCGGAGCGGGAGGCGGCTCCGCGGCCGTGGGTTGACCGACGGTTGCCGCCGTGGGCGGTCCTGCGGAGGAATCGGTCGCGGGCGCGTCGAACAGGTGCCGTTTCGCTGTGTTGACGCCTGCGATCGCGCAGAGGAACAGCCCGAAGACCACGAACGCCACGGCCGCGCCGAGCCCGCCGAGCAGCGCTCCGGCGAGCATCGGGCCGACCGGCGCCAGGGACATGGCGGTGAAGCCGACGGTGTTCTGCACCCGGCCCTGCAGGTGGTCGGGGGTCATCCGCAGCAGCGTGCTCCCGAAGACGACGTTGAGCGCGGGGATGAGCAGACCGCTCACCGCGAGGAGCGCACCCAGCACGAGGGGCCGCGAGGTGGTCGCCATCAGCAGCGTGAGAACGGCGTCGACCCACCCGACCGCGAGAACGATCTGCCGGGTGCCGAGCCGCCCGATCGCCCGTGGCGCGAACAGCGAACCGACCAGGGAGCCGAGGCCGGACAGCGTGACGATCGTCCCGACGGACAGCCCGGACGACCCGCCCTCGTAGCTCGCCGCCACGGCGACGAGGACGATGCCACCGTAGGTGAAGTTGCTCGCCGTGGCGTTGAGCACGACGTTGCGCAGGTACGCCGAGCGCATGACGAACCCGAGCCCTTCGGCGGTGTCCTTCCAGAACCCGTTCTCTTTGTCGCCGTGCGACCGCCGCGCCGTCATGGACGTGCGGATCGCCAGCACGGCCGCCATCGAGAACAGGTACGACCCGGCGTCGGCGACGAACGGGACGACCGGGGACAGCTCGAACAGCAGCCCGCCGAGGGCGGGACCGGCCGTGTAGACGGCGGCGTTGCGGGCCTGGATCAGCGCGACGGCGGAGGAGAACTGCTCCTCGGGCACGATGCGGCGTACGGCACCGCTCACCGCCCCGGCGAAGGTGCTCGTGCAGGCGCCGTCGAGCGCCGCGACCCCGAGGATGAGCGGCAGCACCGCGTGATGGACGGCCACGGAGTACGCCAGCGCCGCCATGCCGACCGCCCGCACGACGTCACAGGTGAGCATTGTCCGGCGCCGGTCGTGCCGATCGGAGAACGTTCCGCCGGGGAGCAGGAAGGCGACCTCCGCCGCTCCTTTGACGAAGCCGACCAGACCCGCCTGGGCGGGGGAGTGCGTCAGGGAGAGCACGAGGAGGGGCAACGCGAGGTACGACGCCTGCGACCCCAGTTTGGACAGCGCCTGCGCGACCCAGAGGTTGCGGAACTCGTTGTTGGCGCGCAGCGGCTCGGAGGTTTTCACGCCATTCTCCCGATCGATGAGCGGAGGGCCTGCGGTCGTCGTGGCGGGGCGGCGGTGCCGAGCGCTGATGACGCCGGCACCGCCGCCTGTGTGATCAGTTGGTCTGAATGCAGCAGATGACGCTCTTGTTGCTCGAGAGCGGCGGCGCGGGGGCCTCCGTCTTCAGGTCCTGCAGGTCGAGGATCGCCTTCATGTCGTTCACCTCCGTCCGGTTCCGAGGGTCGGGATCACGGCGGTCGCCGGGTGCCCGGCGGTCAGGAACGGCAGTGGGCCGCCGGGCGTCCCTTCGACCGCCGCGTGCACGGCGAGCAGGATCCCTGCGGATCCCGTCGCCAGGTCTGTGGAGAGCCGGAGCATGCCTTCTCCCGGGAAGAAGACCGCGCCCCGGTGTTCGACGACGTGCCAGAACATGCGTCGCAGGTGCAGGTCGACCCCGGCGTCGTGGCCGTCGCCGAGGTGGCGCGCGCAGGTCATGAGCCCGGTACGCCCCGAGAACAGGCCGGGCAGCGCGACGAACTCGGCGCGGCAGGTGTCCCGGATCAGGTCATGGGCCTGCGTGAACTCCGGGTCCGGGCGATGGCGGAGGTACTCGTGCAGCGCGATGCCGATCCCGCCGCTGCCGTCCCCGAGGTACGGCAGGATGCGCGACGGCTGATCCACGTACAGGCCGTCGAGGGCCTCCTTGCATCCCTCCAGGTCGCGTCGCAGCGCCTTGGCGGCGACGTCGAGATACCCGGGGTCTCCGGTGGTCTCGAAGAGGCGTACGAAGAACAGCGCCACGCCGCTGAACCCGTGCATCAGCCCGGGTTGCTCGGGCGGCGCGAGGTCCGATCCGTCCTCGGCGACGGCGCGGGCGAGTCGCGCCGCGTACACGAGAGGCTCCTCCAACAGCACCCGGTCGCCGGTCAGGCCGGCGAAGTGCAGGATGTTGAGGCCCACTCCCGACAGCCCGCCGAACAGGTCGACCGTCCGTACGGTGTCGAGCATGTCCTGGGCCCGCTCGAACACGGCCAGAGACTCGTCCCGCCGACCGAGCCGGTCCAGGGCGAAGGCGATGCCGTGCAGGCCGTTGTAGAAGCCCGCGTGGGGGCGAGGAGTGCCCCGGCAGGAGCGCACCACCCAGTCCACGTGCTCGGCGAACTCCGGGTAGTCGGCCCGCCCGATCGTCGCGAGTGCGTACAGCACTCCGGCGGCGCCGTACGCGAGGTTCGTGCCGCCGGAACGGAACTGTTCGATGTCACCCGGGAACAGCCGGTCTCTCCGCTCGGGCGTCGCACTGGACACGATCCCGGCCACCGCCGAGTCGAAAAGGGAGCCCCAGTCGGGGATGGTCGCGTGCCGCCTCCTGGGGACGTACGGCTCGTTCAGGTGGAGCCCGCGGCTGACGGTCGCGGCGAAGTCGGTGGGCACGGGGAACCGGTCGACTATGACGTCGAGCAGGTCCAGCGCCTTGCGGGGCTCCCACTGCGTCATCGCGGTGAGGGGCAGGAACGCCGCGAGCCGAAGGCACGCCAGCGCGTACTCGTCGATGTCGAAACCGGTGAGCGTGTCCGGCCCGGCGAAGCCCGTTGCGACCAAGCCTGGCCGGTGGTTCTCGGTGATGTGTGCGGACGATTCGAAGTCGACCAGCGCGATGCTGTCATCGGGGCGGACGATCACGTTCGACGAGTGCAGGTCGCCGTAGACGATCCCCTCGGCGTGCATGGCGCGTAGCGCCGATTCCACCTGGGTGATGATGTGCAGCACCCATTCGGTGTATTCGGCGATCTCTCGTCGGCCGGGGCTGTGGTGGATCAGCGGATCCCGGAGCCCGCCGGCGCGGAAGAACGTTTCGCCCTCGATGTACTCCAGGGCGAGGAAGTGGTGCTCCCAGTACCGCGCGGACTCTACGAGCGCCGGCACGAAAGGGTGGCCGGACAGGAGCCGGAGGGCGTGCTCCTCACGCGCCATGCGGGCGACCGCGTCGTCGCCGTTGCGGTCGAGGCCCGCGTGCGGCCTGGCCTCCTTGAGGACGACCCGCTCCCCAGAACGCGGGTCCACGGCCAGGTAGACGCCGCCGGCGTTGGAGAAGTGAAGGGCCTCCTCGACGCGGTACGGGAACTCCCCGTCCGACTCCGAACCCGCCGACTGCTGGGACGCGATGAAGTCCGGCACGGTAACCCAGGACGGCACGCGGAAGGACGGCTGCCGCTCGTCGGGGACCAGCCGCCCGGCCGGGTCCTCGATGGCCGGCAGCAGTTCCCCGTTGTCGGAGACGCAGTACCGCAGGGTGAACCCGCCGTACCGCACGTGGAGCGGGCCGTTCCGCCAACGCAGATCGCTGAGGATGTACGGTCCGGGGAATCCGGCGAGCTTCCCGTCGAGCTCCTCCAGCGTCGTGCGCAGCTCGTTCTCGTCGCGCGGATAAATGGTTATCAGTTTCCCGCTGGAGCCGCGATGCGCGTACTTGAAATTCGACATGAGCGCCATCGGGCGGCTGCGCAGGAATTTGAAGGCGATTCCCCGGGACACGCAGTGATCCCAGACGATGTCGATCATCTCCACGGCATCGTCCAGGCGTGCGCCGGCGTGGATCTTCCATCCCTGGTCGGGTAGCCGAACGTCCAGTGGCCGGACGTAGACCCACTCCCGTAGCTGCTCCAGTTTCCAGCCGTCCGGCACCGGTCGGCTCGCGGCGGCGAACCGCATGTTCTCGTCCGGCATTCTCTCCAGGCTGTCGTAAAAATCGGGATCGGAGGCCGTGTAAAGGGTGTGCGACATGCTTCCCCCGGCGTGCTGGAATAGTTTCGGAAAATCGCTTCATCTGGAGACTAGAAGGAGCGCCGATCGCGGTACATCGGCCGAATCATGTAGTTCCGATTCCGGAGGATGGGTCGTTCTACCCACGCGGTGGGGCGGCGAGCCCGTGCTCGAAGGCGTAGGCCGCCGCGGCGGTACGCGAGGACAGGCCGAGCTTGGTGAAGATGTTCGACAGGTGCCGCGCCACCGTCTTCTCGCTCAGGCGCAGAGCGTTCGCGACCTTCCGGTTGCTGTCTCCGCCGGCGACATGGCGCAGCACTTCGGCCTCACGCTCGGTCAGCCCGTCGGGAAGCGACGTCCGCCCGTCGGCCGGACGTCCGTCACGGGGCGGCGCGGCGGCCCGGCGCGGGTCGCGGGGTGGCGCGCCCAGGTCCCGCAGCCGGTCGCAGGCGGCCTCCCACTCCAGGTGCGCGGCGTCCTCGTCGCCCAGAGCCCGGTACGCCTCGGCGAGCAGCAGACGTGTCCGCGCGACGGCGTACGGCGCGTCGAGCTCCTGCCAGATCCGGCGCGCGGTCCGCAGGACGGCCAGCGCGTCGTCGGCCTTCCCGTCGGCGAGCAGGACCGCGCCGAGCGCCTGTGCCGCCTCGGCCCGCAGACCGGAGCTGCCGTAGGTCGCGGCCGTGGCGTCGAGCTCCGCGGCCGAGGCCCGGGCCGTGGCCAGGTCGCCCGTGGCGAGCGCGATCTCCACCTGGGCGGGGTGCAGCCGCGCCCGTGCGAGGGTGTTCCCGGCCTCGGCGACGAGCGCCGCCCGGACGGACGCCGCGGCGGCGTCCGTCCGGCCCTGGTCGAGCCGGAGCAGCGCCAGCCCCGGCTGCGGATCGCGGCCGAGCTGATGGGCCCGCCGGAAGAAGTCCTCGGCGGCGGTCAGGTCGCCACGGAGCCGGCGGACCTCGCCGGCCTCGTACAGCGCCTCGGCGAGCACGCCGACGCGAACGTACGCCCGGTCCTCCGCGGCCCGCTCGGCCACGCGTCCGGCCGGTCCCCATGCTCCTCGCATCCGCAGGACCCGCGCCCGGTGGACCCGCCAGGCGCCGCGATAGGGCACGGTCGCGGGGACCACGTCGGACCACCGGGTCGCGGTCCGCGCCCACTCGGCGGCGCGCGTCAGGTCGCCCAGTTCGTGGCAGACGTCCATCAGGTTGCAGAAGAGAGCACCGGACCATATCGGGTGCAGCCCGTCGGAGAACGCCGTGAGCATCGCCTCGTCGAGCAGCGGGAGCCCGTCGCCCCCACGGCCCAGGCCGACCAGCGCCCGTCCCTCGCCGAGCAGGCCGGCGGCGAGCAGGCGCGCGTCGCCGTACCGGCGGCCGATGTTCTGCATCCTCCGGGCATGGTCGGCGGCCTCGTCGTGCCGCCCGCACGCCAGCGCGGACGCGATGTCGAAGTAGATCGGGTAACCCTGCTCGGCGCAGTCCGCCTCGTCGCGCAGCAGGCGGTGCGCCCGCCTCATCCAGCCCGAGCCGATCGTGCCGTCCCCCCACTCCAGGTGGTGCACGGCCAGGAGCATCGCCGTCATCGCGGCCGGGCGCGGTCGTCCCTCCCGCTGGTACAGCCGGTACGCGTCGGTGAAAGCGGCCAGTGACTCGTCGATCTCACCCACCCGCCATGCCGCCTCGGCGAGCGTATGCTGGTCGTCGGCCGACAGCGGCTCGCTCTCGCGGGCCTTGTCGAACCCGCTCCACGCGTCGAGCCAGGCGCGGCGCTCGAAGGCGGACCGGGCCGCCTCGAGCTCGCCGACCACCTCGCCCGATTCGAGATCCCCCCTGGTCCCGATCACGCCGTCCGATTCCGCCGCCGTACCGGCACATGCTCCTCGCGGGCGCGCGGCCCGGACCGGCGCGTTCGACCCCGTTGTCATGGAACCCCCTTGTTCCCCGGTGTTTGTCCCCTGACCCCTACGGCGTGACGTGGACGGGGAAGGGTGTGCCGCGCCATGGCACACCGGCACGACGTCGGCGAGCTGGCCGTATCCGGCCACTTCTTCCGGCGGCTGCCCGGCGCGGCCCCGGACCCTGGATGACACGATGACGGCATGGCGGGGGATGATCATCACCTTGTCGGCCGGAGGAGAGAACTCCGTCTGCTCGATGACGCCCTGACCGCGGCCCGCGGCGGCGAAGGCCGACTGATGATCGTGGCCGGCGACCCGGGGGTCGGCAAGACCCGCCTGTGCCGGGAGATCGCCTCCCATGCGGAGGGCGCGGGCTTCGCGGTCGGCTGGGGAACCTGCTGGCCCGAGGGCGGCGCTCCGCCGCTGTGGCCATGGCAGGCCGTCCTGACCGGCCTGGGCCGGGAAACGGCGACGGACCTGCTCGGAGGTGACCGCGGCGGGCCGGTCGTCGACCCCGAGCGGTTCGCGCGGTTCGCGGCGGTCGGCGAGGAATTCGCGCGTGCCTGTGACGACTCACCGGTGCTGGTCGTCATCGACGACATCCATGTGGCGGCCCCGGGAGCGGTTCTGCTCGCCCGATTCCTCGCCCGTGACCTCGCCCGGCGGCCCCTGGCACTGGTCTTCACCCGCCGGCACGGCGAGGCCGGCCGCCCGCCGGCCGCCGGGCTGCTGGACGAACTCGAGGGGCAGGCCGGATCGCTGACGCTGCGCCCCCTCGACGTCGACGAGACCGCCCTCTTCCTCCGGTCGTACGGCTATCGCGACGTCGATCCGGATCTGCGGCGCACGCTGTGGCGGCTCACTGGCGGGAACCCGCTGTTCTTGCACCGGATGATCGCCCTGGGACCGGCCGATCCCGGAGGCGGGGGGCTGCCTCCGGAGGACGTACGGGCCGCGATCGTGCAGGCCGTGGACCGGCTGGGCGGAAGGGCGCGGCTGGTCCTCAGCCGTTCGTCCGTGCTCGGCTCTTCGGTTCTCGTCGCCCACGCGGCCGCCGTCGCCGATTGCACGACGGCCGAATTAGGCGAGGCGCTGGCCGACGCCGAGCGGGCAGGACTGGTCGGACCGTCCGGACAGGGCGGCTTCACATTCACCCACGAGCTCGTCCGCGAGTCGCTGCAGGAGCTTTTGACGGTCGACGAGCGGTGCGCGGCGCACGCCAGGGCGGCCGACGTCCTCGCCCCGCCGCTCACCGCCTCACCGCCCCCCGGCCGGCCGCCCGTGGTCCCGGCCTCCCGCCGGCTCACGCGTTACGCCTACCACGCCCTGCGGGCGGCGCCCCGCTCGCCGGAGGACGGACGTCGCGCGATCGCCGCCTGCCGAGCCGCCGCCAGGGCCATGGCCGGCGGCTTCGACTACGAGCAGGCTGCCTCGACTCTGGAGGCGGCCGTGAACGTGCACGAAGAGGCGGGCCTGGCCGACCCGGTCGCGGCGTTGCTGGTCGAATGGGCACAGACGGTGCTCATGTCTGGCCGGCTGGCCGACGCCCGCGTGCTGTTCGGCCGGGCGGTCGACGCCGCGACCACCGAGAGGGACCCGATCGAGCTCGCCCGCGCGGCGCTCGGCCTCGGTGGCGTGTGGGTGAACGAACACCGCTCCCGGTCCGACCGCGAACGCGTTCTCGGCCTGCAGCGCCGGGCGCTGGCGGCGCTGCCCCCCGACGAGCACCGGCTGCGCTGCCGCCTCGCCGTTCGGCTGGCGGCCGAGGACGTGTACCAGGGCGGGCCGGTCGAAGCCGTCCTCGACGCCCTCGCGGAGACGCGGCGGCTCGGTCACAGCGACGTGCTGGCCGAGGCGCTCTCCCTCACCCACCACGCGCTGCTCGCCCCCAGGTACACGCGGACCCGGCTGACGATGGCCGAGGAACTGATCGCGGTCGCGTCACCGGCGGGCGAGGGGATGCTCGTGCTGATGGGCCTGTGCTGGCGGGCGGTCGACCTGTTCCACCTCGGCGACCCCCGGGCGCCGCGGGCCCTCGCCGAGCTGCGCGACCGGGCGGACGCCCTGAACTGCCGCAGTGTCCTGTACATCGCCGAGGTGATGGAGACGACGCTCCTCATCCGCGCCGGTCGGCTGGACGACGCGGAGGCGAGGGCCACCGAGTGCTTCGAGCTCGGCAGTGAGGTCGGCGACGCCGACGCGTTCGCCTACCTGGGCGCGCAGCTGGTCACCATTCGCTGGCTCCAGGAGCGTGACGCGGAGATGCTCCCCCTGCTCGAGGAGATCGTCGCCTCACCGACGCTCATCCCGGCCGAGTTCGGGCTCCAGGCGACCACCGCGGTCCTGGCGGCCCGGGTGGGCGAGCACGACAAGGCCCGGCGCGTCCTCGACGAGCTCACCGCCTCCGGACCCGCCGCCCTGCCCGAGTCGAGCACCTGGCTGGGCGGGATGATGTCGATCATGGAGACGGCGTTCCTCCTCGGTGACGCCGCCGTCGCCCGGGAGTGCTATGACCTGCTCGCCCCGTACGCCGAGCTCACGATCACGCCGTCGCTGGCGGTGACCTGCCTCGGCTCGGTCGAACGCCCCCTCGGAATGGCCGCCCTCGCCTTCGGCCGCCCCGACCGTGCCGTCGAACACCTCGAGCGCGCCGTGACCGCCGATCGTCTCCTGAGGAACCGGCCGCTGACCGCGGTCACCCTGGGAGACCTCGCCGAGGCGCTGCTCCGGCGCCGCAGGCCGGGCGACCGCGAGCGAGCGACCGACCTCATCGAGCAGGCACGGCACGAGGCCGAGGCGATCGGGCTGAAGTCGCGCGCCGACGGCTTCGCCCGGCGCATCCGCCGGCTCGACGAAGGCCATGCCACGATCCGCCGCCAGGGGCGCGTGTGGGTCCTGTCGCTGGGGGACCACCAGGCGGTCGTCCCGCACCGTCTCGGCGTCGGGTACCTCGCGCGACTGCTGACCAGCCCGCACCGGCCGATCTCCGCCCTCGAGCTGGCCGCGCCCGACACCGGTGACACCGCCCTCGTCGAACCGACACGTCAGCCGATGGTCGACGAAAGGGCGCGAAGCGCCTACCGGAGGCGGACCGAAGAGCTGACCCGCCGGCTCGCGCAGGCCGCCTCGGCCGACCCGGACCCGGACGAGCGGTTGCGGGCCGAGCGCGACGCTCTGCTGCGCGAGCTGAGCCGGACGGCCGACAGGGGCGGTCGCACCCGGTCGTTCCCCGACCCGCGAGAACGCGCCCGCACCGCCGTACGGAAAGCGATCAAACGGGCGATCGACGACATCTCCGCCGCCGACGCCACCATCGGCGGCCTCCTGCGATCCTCGATCACGACCGGTGCCACCTGCTGCTACGTCCCCGACGCCGAACGCCCTCTCACCTGGTCGGCCGGTGGCGGCCGGGACGACGCCGGATAGGCGTCCTGTGGCACGGGGCAGGGGTTCGTGCGCGGCACGGCCGCATTGCGGCAGCGCTGCCCTAAGCCGTGCGCGGCACCGGCCGCCTCGCGGCAGCACTGCCCTGGGCCGCGCGCTGCGGGCCGTCCCACGACCGTCGAAGCGCGGCTCGCCGGGCGTTGTCGATCTCGTTCTCTGGATGTTCGCCCCGGCGGAACCGCGAGGCGGTCCGGTGGTCGTCCGGCATGGTCAGGCTCACGGTCGTGAAGGTCGCCATCGTGACCGAGTCGTTCCTGCCCCGCGTGAACGGGGTGACGAACTCTGTATGCCGTGTGGTGGAGCATCTCGCCGGGCGTGGCCATGAGGTGCTGGTGGTCGCACCGGGACCGGGCCCTGACGGCCATGCGGGCCAGCCGGTACGGCTGACGCGAGGGGTCGCGCTGCCGTTCTACCGTTCGTTCGTCGTCGGGATACCGAGCCGCCAGGTGACCGCCGTGCTGAGCGACTTCGGCCCGGACGTGATCCATCTGGCCGCTCCCCTGACGCTCGGCGCCTCCGGCATCGCGGCCGCGCGGCGGCTGGACGTTCCGACGGTCGCGGTCTTCCAGACCGACGTGGTGGGCTTCGCCCGCCGGTACGGCCTGCGGGGCGCCGACCACCTCGTCTGGTCGTGGCTCCGCCGTATCCATGAACAGGCCGACCGCACCCTGGCGCCGTCCCGGCCCACGCTGGACGAGCTCCACCGGCGCGGCGTTCCCCGGCTGGCGCTGTGGGCGCGGGGAGTCGACGATGAGCGCTTCCACCCACGGCATCGGTCGGCCGCGCTGCGCGCGCGGCTCGCCCCCGACGGGCAGGTGGTGGTCGGCTACGTCGGCCGGCTGGCCGTCGAGAAACGCCCTTCCCTGCTGCGGCACCTGGCCGACACGCCCGGTGTACGGCTCGTCGTGGTCGGCGACGGCCCGGCCGGGCGGCGGCTGCAGCGCATGCTGCCGGAGGCCGTCTTCACCGGGTTCCGCACCGGCCACGAGCTGTCAGAGCTGGTCGCCTCGCTCGACGTCTTCGTGCACACCGGCGCGGATGAGACCTTCTGCCAGGCCGTTCAGGAGGCTTTGGCTGCGGGTGTGCCCGTGGTGGCGCCGGCCGCCGGCGGACCGCTCGACCTCGTCCGGCCCGGCCACAACGGCCTGCTGTATCCCCCGGACGATGTCGGCGCGCTCCGGGCGGCGGTGGCCGGCTTGGTGGCCGACCCCGCGATGCGGCGCGGGCTGGCGGCCCGGGCCCGGCCGTCCGTGCGCGGGCGGGACTGGACCACCGTCTGCGAGGAACTGGTCGGTCATTACGACGCCGTCCGGTTCGGCCGGTCCGCGAGACAGGCGGCCTGATGGCGTTCGGGCACCGGCGCGCGGCGTGATGCTGGGTCACGGAATGGCCGGGTGCCCCGAACGTTCCCCTTCCCGTTGCCGGACCGTACCCTCCTCGTCCGTCACTCCGATTATCGTCCCGCCAACCGAAGATCCCGAACACACAGGGGGACAGGATGGCCGAGGGTCGGCGGTGCGGCGCGCCGTGACACAACTGGTGGTGAGCGTCCACGATGTCGCTCCCGCGACCGCCGAGCACACCCGGCGCTGGTGCGCGGACACGGACGCGCTGGGCATCCCCGCGTCGCTGCTCGTGATCCCCGGTCCGTGGCGCGGTGCCTCGCTCGCCGACGAGCCGGGGTACGCCGAGGTGCTCCGGGGCCGGGCCGTGCGCGGCGACGAACTGGTGATGCACGGATGGAGTCACCAGGCCGGCCCGGAGGGGTCCTTGCTGCGCCGTTCGGTGGGCCGGATGGTGGCTCGTGGCGCGGCCGAGTTCGGCGCGCTCGACGAGGTGGAGGCGGCCGACCGGCTGATGTCAGGCCGTGCCGTCCTGCGGGAACTGGGCCTGGCCGCGCGGGGCTTCACACCACCGGGCTGGCTGGCCTCCGCCGCCACGAACCGGGCGCTGCGCCAGGCGGGGTTCCGGTACACCACGTCGCACTTCGGCGTGCACGACCTGCGGACCGGGCGGCTGTGGCGGGGCTTCGCGCTCTCCCACCGGCCCGGCGCCACGGGCGAACGACTCGGTGCCGCCCTCGTCAAGGAGTGGGCACGGTGGAGGGCGAACCGCGGCGGACTGGTCCGCATCGCCCTGCACCCCGACGACCTCGACCGGCCGGGTCTGCGCGACACCACGTTGCGCGCGATCGAAACGGTGCTCGCGGCGGGAGGACGGGCGATGACCTACTCGGATGTGGTCCGTTGAGGATCGTGCAGGTCGCAAATTTCTACACCCCGACGTCCGGTGGCCAGCGCATCGCGCTCGACGAGGTCGGCCGTGGCTACCGGCAGGCCGGTCATGAGCGGGTCCTCATCGTGCCCGGGCGCGCCGAGGCGGTGGAGCGGACACCGTCCGGGCAGCGCATCACGGTGCGGGGCCTGAGCCTGCCCGGTCTCGGTGACTACCGGATCCTCACCGGCCGGCGGCGGGTGCTCCGGCTGCTGGACGCCACGCCACCCGACGTGCTCGAGGTCAGCGACAAGATCAGTCTTGTCTGGCTGGCCCGGTGGAGCCGCCGGCGCGGGGTGCCGCTCGTGCTGTTCTCGCATGAGCGCCTGGACGCGATCCTGCGATCGAGGGTGCCCCGCTGGTTCCCGTTGCGCGTGGCGGCGAACGCCGTCAACCGCCGCCTCAGCGGCATCGCCGACCGGGTCATCGTCACCTCCGCCTTCTCGGCCGCCGAGTTCGAGCGGATCCACGCGCCCAACGTCCACCGGATACCGCTCGGCGTCGACCTCGGCGCGTTCCGCCCGGCGTCCGATGACCCGACGTCGTCGGCCACCGCCGGAGATCCGGAGGGTGACCGGCCGGTGGTCCTCGTCACGGTCACCCGCCTGTCACGGGAGAAGCGCCCGGAGGCCGCGATCGAGGCCCTGGCCGTGCTGCGCGAGCGGGGCGTCGACGCCACCCTGGTCGTGATCGGTGACGGCCCGCAGCGGGAGCGGCTTCGGCGACGCGCGCGCGGCCTGCCCGTCACCTTCCTCGGGCACCTGTCCGACCGGCGGGCCGTGGCCGAGCGGGTCGCCGCCGCCGACGTCGCGCTGTTCCCCTCCCCGGCGGAGACCTTCGGACTGGCGACGCTGGAGGCACTGGCGTGCGGCACACCGGTCGTGGTGCCACCGGAGGGAGCGGCCCGGGAACTCCTGCGCGGCCCCGGCTCCGGGGTGGTCAGCGACGGTACGCCGAGCGGGATGGCGGAGGCGGTCCGCGGGCTCCTGTCGATGCCGGAGGCTCCGCGGCGCGCCGCCGCACGGGCCGCCGCCGAGCGTTATCCCTGGGCGGGGACCGTCGCCGGGCTGCTGCACTGCTACGAGGTGATCGGCTGCCGCTCCGATGCGGAGATCTCACCGTCTCGATGACGAGCGCCGCTCATCGTGCAGGGTGGGTGAGGTGGCCAGTGCCGCGGCTCCGGCCGCGATGAGCGCGATCGCGAGCGCGCTCCCCCAGAGGGCGCCCGCTCGCGCCGTCCGTGGGACGTCGAACACCGCCATGCCCACGACCCAGCCGGCGATCGGGTCGGTGATGGTCATCGACGTCATGGCGGTGGGCAGTGAGCCGCCGGCGAAGGCGGCCTGCACCAGCACCGTGCCCAGCGCCGTCGAGGCGGCCAGCGCGGCCGGCGGCCAGTCGAGGGCGACGGCGAGGAGACCGCGCCGGGTCAGGTCGTCGCCGGCGAACACGAGGAACACGGCCGTCATGCAGAAGCAGACACCGGCCGCGACGGCGAGCACGGCCGTACGGGACTGCGCGCGCGACCGGAGCAACCGGGCGGTGAGGACGAGCAGCCCGATGAGCGCCGCCGCCGCCGCGACCACCGGTCCCAGGTCGGCTCGCCGCCCCGCGCTTCGCGGTACCTCACCGTGGACGGTCACCAGCAGGACCAGCCCGGCGCAGACCATGGCGGCACCCGCCCAGTCCCGTGGCAGCGGCCGGCGACCGTTCACCACCGCGTTGAGCGGGAGCGCGAACAGCAGCTGGGTGACGAGCAGCGACTGAACGACGACGAGAGACCCGAGATGCAGGGCCAGCGCCTGGGCACCGAAGCCGGCGATGCCCGCCGTCCAGCCCAGCAGCCACAGCGGATCACGCGCGAGCCGGACCAGCAGCGTCGACACGCGCAGCGGCGGAGGAGTCTTTTCCGAGAACACCCGCCGGCGGGTTCCACCGAGCGGAGCACCGCCAGGAGTCGTGGCCGCCCGGCGTCCTGCGCCGGCGCGGCCCGGGGCCGGACGCCGCGCGGCGGAGCGGGCCGCGTGCTGCTGCAGGGCGGCCGACACCGCGAACAGCATCGCGCCGAGCAACGCGAGCGGAACACCGAACCCCATCAGGGGGATCCGGGACCGGCGCGCCGTCCGCCGCGAGCATCATCCTTCGCGAAGTCGTCCACATGGGGAACATCTCCACGCCGCGCACCCGCCCGACGACGGCGAGATGAGCAGACGGCGAATCCTCGCGGACGGGGGCCGATGGCGAAGCTCGGGTCGATGCCGCCGGGCGAACGGCGGGTCGGTCTCCGTCCGGGTGACCTGCTTGGCCCGGTCGTACGCGTAGTCCAGGCACCGCTGTCGCCGAGGTAATCAATTCGGCAAGGTTTGGGATCACCCGCATGCCGGTTTCCGTGTGCGCGGCCGCGTGTGCCGACGGTGGTGATCGTGACCGATCGGCGGTCATCGAACGCAGCGGCTTCGTCGATACCCGGCTGAGGAGAAGCGCGATGTCCCACGGTAAGCCGCCTCGGGCGGGGCGAGTCTGGTTTCCGGTGCTGGTCGGGCTCGTCCTGGCCGGCGGACTCCTGGCCTGTCCGGCCACGGCGCGCGCCGTGACCCCTCCCGCGCGGTGGGGGAGCGCACCCGCCGCCGCGCGTACGGAGTTCCCCGCCGCAAGGGCACTGACCAGGCGGGCGTGTGCCCGGCCGAGATACCGGCATGAGATGGCGTGCCTCGCGTTGATCCGCACCGACGTCCAGCCGCTGCGCGGGATTCAGCACCTGGCCGCGCCTTCCGGCCTCGCACCGGCCGACCTCCGGAGCGCGTACGCGCTGCCGTCCTCCGGCGGGTCCGGACAGACGATCGCCATCGTCGACGCGTACGACGATCCGAACGCCGAGGCCGACCTCGCGGTCTACCGGTCGCAGTACGGCCTCCCGCCGTGCACGACCGCGAACGGCTGTTTCCGGAAGGTCGATCAGAACGGGGGCGGATCCCTGCCCGCCGCCGATGCCGGCTGGGCGATGGAGGAATCGCTGGACCTGGACATGGCGTCCGCGATCTGCCCGAGTTGCCGGCTGCTGCTCGTCGAGGCCGGCCGGCCGTACACGTCCGACCTCGGCACGGCGGTCAACACGGCCGTCCGTCTGGGTGCCAAGTACGTCTCCAACAGCTATGGCGGGTCGGAGTCCTCCGACCAGACACAATCCGACGCCGCGTACTTCGACCATCCAGGGGTGGCGATCACCGCCTCGTCCGGCGATTCGGGATACGAGACGCTGTATCCGGCGGCGTCGCGCAATGTCACCGCCGTCGGCGGCACCAGGCTGTCCAGGTCGGCCGCCGCGCGGGGCTGGAGCGAGTCGGCGTGGAGCGGCTCGGGGTCCGGATGCTCCGCCTACGACGCCAAACCAGCGTGGCAGACCGACACCGGCTGCCCCAGACGCACGACCGCGGACGTGTCCGCGGTCGCCGACCCCGCCACCGGGGTGGCGGTCTACTGCACCTACCAGGCCGGCGGCTGGCAGGTCGTCGGAGGCACCAGCGCCTCGGCCCCGATCGTCGCGGGCGTGTACGCGCTGGCCGGGCCGCCGCCGGCGCAGGGCTACCCGGCCTCATCGCCGTACCAGCACAGGGCCGGGTTGTTCGACATCACCTCCGGCAGCAACGGTGCCTGCACCCCGGCCTATCTGTGCACCGCCGTTCCCGGCTACGACGGGCCGACCGGTCTGGGCACGCCGAACGGCCTCACCGCCTTCCGGGCGGGCACCGGCAACGTCGTCTCCGTCACCGGCCCCGGCAACCAGACGTCCGTCGTCGGCACCGCCGTCAGCCTGGCGATCCGCGCGAGCGACTCCGCCTCCGGCCAGACCCTGACCTACACCGCCTCCGGGCTTCCGGCCGGACTCTCCATCAACGCGGCGACGGGGCAGATCTCCGGACGTCCGACCACGGTCGGCACCTCGACCGTGACCGTCACGGCGAGGGACACCACGGGCGCCGCCGGCTCGACCTCCTTCGCCTGGCAGATCGTCCCGGCCGGCTGCGCCTCGCCCGGCAACAAGATCGTCAACGGCGGGTTCGAGAACGGCGCGTCGCCCTGGACCACCACGCCGAACGTGATCCTGGCCAACGGCAGCGGTGAAACGGCCCATTCGGGAACCCATTTCGCCTGGCTGGGCGGTTATGGCACGGCCCACACCGACAGCGCGGCGCAGACGGTCACCATCCCGGCGGGATGCAGGGCCGTACTCAGCCTCTGGCTGCACATCGACACCGCCGAGACCGACGGCGGCGCCTACGACACCCTGACCATCAAGATCGGCACCCGGACCCTCGCCACCTACACGAATCTCAACGCCGCTCCGGGGTACCGCTCCGTCGCCCTTGACATGTCGTCCTTCGCGGGCCAGACCGTGACCCTGTCCTTCACCGGCACCGAGGACGCCTCCCTGCAGACCGGCTTCGTCATCGACGACGTCGCGCTGAACGCCTCATGACCCGGCCCGGCCGGTCAGCCCCGGGCGGCGCGCACGGCCCGAAGGGTCCGCAACGCGCGGGTGGCGAGCTGGAGGTTGAAACAGACGTCCGGATCGTTGAGATCGTGGCCTGAGATCTCCCTGATCCGTTGGATCCGGTACTTGAGCGTACTGCGATGGATCGCCAGCGCCGCCGTGGTCGCCTGGTAGCCACGCCCGCATTCGAGATAACGGCTCAGGGTCATGACCAGGTCGGACCGCCGGTGCTCGTCGTAGTCCAGCAGGGCACCCAGCCACTCGTGGACGAACCGTTCGACGCCGTCCTGGTCCTCGATCTCGGCGAGCAGCCGGTAGACACCGAGGCGGTCGAACTCGATGATCTTCCCTTCGCCTTCGTACCTGGCCTGGAGCCGCAGTGCCAGCCGGGCCTCATGGTAGGAGCGGGAGAAGTCCGCCGGCCTGTCGTACTTCCCGCCGACGCCGAGCCTGCACGGTCCGCCGCCGAACCTGCGCCGGATCGCGGCCTGAAGGTGCGGCCAGGGCCGGTCCGCGTTCGTCAGGACGACGACCTCCCCGTCGCGGACGGCGAGCAGCGAGCCGACGCCGACGTCGTGGGCCGCGTCTCGTACGGCGTCGAGGAGCTCCTCGACGTCCGCCCCGGGGGACACCTCCGCGACGACCACCGCTCGATGCGCACGCCGCAGGTCGTACCCGAGCGTCTCGGCGCGGGTCAGGGCGGTCTCCTCGTCGGCGCCGGCGAGCAGCGCGTCGGCCAGGTCGCGGCCGAGGCGATCCTCCGCGAGGCCGTTCAGGCGGGCGAGCCGGAGGGCGAGCACGGTGGCGGCGTGTTCGAGGGCGGTGAACTCCTGCGGACCGGCGGCGCCGTCGGGGTCGACGAGAGCGAGGACGCCCAGCACCTCTCCGGGCGGGCCGGCCGGCATGACCACCCTGTCATGGTGCCGGACCGGCCGGGCGGTCCGCGCCGACTCCCGCAGCATCTCCTCCCGGTCGGCGTGCTCCTGCCGGGGACAAGGGCCAGGCCGGCCCGAACCCGCCCATGCGCGGAGGTTCCCGTGGCGGTCCTCGACCACGATCGGGTACCCGGTGAGTTCGTGCAGGGCCTCGGCGATGCCTTCGGGCCCCTCGCCCGCCGCGGCCACCGCGGCGAGGCGCTCATGGATGTTCGTGCTGTACCGCAGCGTGGCGACGGTCTGGGCCAGCGCCGTGTTCGCGACCCGCAACTGGTCCGCGGTCGCCCGCTGCCGCGTGCGGCGCCGCGCGTTGGTGATCGCGATCCCGGTCTGCTGGGCCAGGACGCGCAGCAGGAACTGCTCGCCGGACGAGGGCTCGGCGGCGGCACCGACCACCAGGTAGCCCAGATGGTCGCCCAGGCTGCGCAGCGGATAGGCCCACGCCCACGCCTCCCCCAGCACGGCGACCGCGCCGCCCGCGACACTGAGCACGGCGAACTGCGTCTCGAGATCGTCGTGTGCGTCGGCCTCGTCGGCGGCGCCTCGCACCTGCTGCCAGCCCGTTCCGTTCAGGTAGGCGCCGTGGAAGCGGGAACGCCCCAGAGAGGGGATCGACGTCACGGCGAGATGAACGATGCGGTCGGGGTCGTCGCATTCGGCCATCACCATGGACAGCGCGAGGAGCGAGCGCATGCTCGAGGCCGGATCCTCTGGCGTCGGGTCGGATCGAGGCGCCATCGTCACCTCCGCGAGGCCTTCCCCGGAGGCTCGTCGACGTGGTCGCCGCCTCCGCGCCGTGCCGCGGGCCCGGTGCTGTGGAACCGGTCGTGACCTGCCATGTTCCCCCCTCATGAGGATAGGACGGCGACCGCTCGGGCCGGTCACCGGGGGACCAGGTCGGCTGATCGAATCCGTCCGCCAGGACGGTTCGTCGAGACGCCGCTCGCGAGCTCAGGGCGAAAAGGGGACGGTTCTTGGGCAGGTATTTGGTCCTGTCGTGACCTGGTTCCCGCGCATCCACCGCCGCAATCTGACTCTCATGGCCACTGTGCGGTCGCGGAGCGAGAAGACGGGCCCCGGGAGGACGATGCGCGGCCGCGAACGTGCGTGGAACTCCGTCATGAACCTCATGCGGGCGGAACCGGCAGGGCGGTCCCCGGTCCTTCTGATCGACGGCGAGGCGGGGACGGGCAAGAGTCTCCTGCTCGCGAAGGCGGCCGCCGCCGCGGCGGCGCTGGGTTTCTCGATCGCGACCGGCGGAGTGCGGGAGTTCGCGGACGTGGCGCCGTTCGAGCCGCTGCTGTCCGCGCTCGTCGGCCTCGCGGCCGTCTGTGACGGAGGGGCGAGCGGCCGGCCGGGCCGGGCGCGGCCACGGAGCATCGAGGAGATCCGGTCCACACTGGAGGGACACGGCGACGAAGGCCCCGTGTGGGTGAGCCTGGACGATCTGCAGCGGGCCGGCCCGGCCACGCTGACGGCGATCCACACCTTGACGCGGCAGCCCACCTCCCGTCCCGTCGTGTGGCTGCTGGCCCGCTGCACGACCGGGCGCGCGGTCGAGGCCGACCGTCTGTTCGATCTGCTGGAGCGTGACGGCGCGACGCGGCTCACGCTGCCGCCGTTCGACGACACCACCGTGCGCGAGGTCGTGATCGACACGCTGGGGGCCGTGCCCGACCCGGATCTGCTGACCCTGGCGTCGGAGGCGGGCGGCAACCCCGCCCTGCTCATCGAGCTCCTTTCCGGGTTGAGGGACGAAGAAGCGATCCGGATCGCCGATGGGCACGTGCGCCTGGTGACCCCCCGGATCCCGGTAAGGATCCAGTCCGACATCAGGCACCGCCTGGACCGCGTGGACCCGGCGACACGTCACCTGCTGAGCGTCGGCGCGATCATCGGACGGTCGTTCTCCCCCGAGGACGCGGCCGAGGTGCTCGGCACGACACCGGCGGCCCTCCTCCCTCGACTCGATGAGGCGTTCTCCGCCGGGTTCCTCGTCGCCACACCGGACGAACTCGCGTTCCGGAACGGCCTGGTGTGGCGGGTCGTCACCGACCGCATGCCCGCGCCGATCCGGCGGGCGCTGCACCGTCAGGTCGGGGACCTCCTGATGGAGCGGGGCGGGAGCGCCGTGCCGGCCGCCGCCTCCCACCTCATGCAGGGGGTCCGGGGCGGTGACGCCCGTGCCCTGACCGGCCTCGACCGGGCGGTCACCGAGGTGCTTCCGGCGTCCCCGCGAGCCGCGGCGGCCCTCGCCGCGCATGCGCTCCGGCTCACCGACTCGGCGGAAGCGGCCTGGCCCGCCCGTACTCTGGCGGCGGTGCGCGCCCTGAGCACGGCGGGCCGGCTGAGGGAGGCGCTCGATCTCGTGGACTCGGCGCTCATGACGCCGTTGCCCGGGGACACTTCCGTACGACTGCGCTGTCTGCGATCCGCGATCCTGCGCCTGACGGGCCGGACGGCCGAGGCCGCGACCGAGGCGACCACCGTCCTCGCCGTGCCGGGCCTGTCCGGCGAACTCCACGACGAGGCCGAACTCGCGCTGCTCAACGCGCAGGCGGGGACGGGCGACGACGCGGGCGCGCGCGAGCGGGCGGAACGGATCATGTCCGCGGCGGACGGCCACGGTGACGCTCTGCTCACCGGCGCGCTGATCACCCTGGCGCTGGCGGACTGGGACTCGGGACGGTTGACCGACGGGCTGCGGCTCGCCCGCGAAGCCGTACACCACGCGAAGTCGGCGGACGCGCGCGGCCTTCACCCCCGGATGACCCTGGCGATGCTGCTGATCGACGTCCGCCGTCTGGAAGAGGCTCGGGCGGTGATGGCAAGCACGGGGGAGGAGCCCGAAACGACCGGCCACCTGGCCTGGGCCGCGGCCCCCGCGGTCCTTCGCGCTCGACTGCATCTGGCCGCGGGCCGGTTCGACGACGCCGCCGCCGAGGCCGAAGCCGGCCTGGCGATCACCAGTGAGCTCGGACCGCACGTGCTGACCTCGACCACGCTGTCAGTGCTGGCTACGGCGAGGCTGCGGGCGGGCGATCTGAACGCCGCCCAAGGATACGTCGGAGGAGACCGGCCCTCGCTGTGCCACTGCGGATCGCCGTACGCGGAGGCCCGGCTCCTCCTCGTCAGGGCGCAGATCATGGTGGCACGCGAAGGGGTGGCCGCCGCGGCGGAGACCGTCGGGCGGCTCTGCGACGACCTCGCGACGCACCGCTGGGCGCTGATCAGCGAACCCACCGCCGCGCCGTGGCTCGTACGGACGGCGCTCACCCTGGGCGACCGCGCACGCGCCGAGAGAGTGGCCGCGGCCATGGACCGGCTGGCCGGTGACCATCCCGTCTTCGCGAGCGTCGGCGTCACCGCCGTGCACGCACGCGGCCTGCTCGACCGGGACCGGAGCGCTCTCGCGCGAGCCGCCGCCGAGCACGCCGACCCATGGGCCCGCGCCTCGGCGGCGGAGGATCTGGGGACGTTGATCGCCGGCGAGGGTCCCGCCCTGCGGCGGGACGCCGTCGCGGGCCTGGACATGGCGCTCACGGCCTATACGGACCTCGGCGCGGCCCGCGACGCGGCCCGGGTACGCCGCCGGCTGCGGCGGTTGGGCATCCGGCGCCGTCACTGGAGCCAGGCCGACCGGCCCGTCTCGGGCTGGGCGAGCCTCACCGACACCGAGCGGAGCGTCTCCGAGCTCGTCGCCCAGGGCCTCACCAACCGCCAGGTGGCCGATCAGCTGTTCATGAGCGTCCATACCGTGGCCTTCCACCTGCGCCACATCTTCCGCAAGCTGGAGGTGGCCTCCCGCGTCGAGCTAGCCCGGCTCACCATGGAGGCGGCCACCTGATCGGCGACTCAGGGGTTCTCGTACGAGACGACGAGCTCGTCGCCGGCCAGGTTCACCCGGATGACCGCGCCGTCGAGGATCTCCTCGGACAGCCGTGCGATCTACTCGGGGTCCAGGCTCACTTCTTTTCTTGGTCACTCTTGGTGATCCCATGATATCGTTCTGTCATTAGCAAGCCCCGTGCCCAGGCGACGCGGGGCACCCTCCTCGGTCCGATAGCTGTGCAGGCTGGACCGATAGCGTCCGGAGGGACGTGCCACGCGGGTCGGCGGCTCTGCTTGCCGACACCAGGGCACGAAGACGATCGGCACATGCCCAGCATCCAGCCGGGACGACTCCTGAGGACTCCTCAGGATCGCTAAGCCAATCAGAGACGCTGTTCGCCCTTCGGGAACGCCGTCACATCCTCAGTCTTGGTAGATATCACGCCCGCTTGGTAGACATCACGCCCGGCCCTGCGCCCCGATGGTGGAGCGCCGCCGCGTCAGGGCAGGCGGGTCAGGAGCGCTCGCCGGGGCACCCGTCGATCCCGTGGTTGTGGTGCCAGCAACCCCCGGAGGGTTCGGTCTCGAAACGGGTCGCGGCGACGGCGTTGCCCGTCAGATCGTTGTCGTGGACCCAGGCGGCGCCGCAGGTGCCGCGCTCGGCGATGACGAATCCGTGGGTTTGGGTCTTGCGAGGCTGGCCGTCCCACACCCGGTTGTCGCGGATCGTGGGGCTGTGGACGCCGGCGGCCAGCGTGATGCCGGCTCTGACCGTGGGGGCGTCGGGCAGTCTGTACGTGGCGCCGGGACTCGGGGTGCCTTCGGGCCACGCGGTGGTGGCACCGGGGCGGACGGGGGCGAGGGCGAGCTCCGTCGGGCCGTTGCCCATGACGATGGCCTGCTGCGCGCCCGCGGTGACCCACTTGCCGATGTGCCCCTGCGGTCGCCAGTCGGCCGCCGTGTCGATCAACGACTCCGAGGTGTAGAAGACCGTCGCGCCCTCCCCTCCGGTCGCGGGTTCGCACTGCCGGCCGTTGCCGCGGAGCCGGTTCCCGGCGATGTCGGGGTCTGTGAGCGCGGAGTCGATGAAGATCCCGTCCAGGCCGTTGTCCCAGAACTCGTTGGCATCGATGATCATGTTCCCGGCCGACTCCTGGGGGCCGCCGGCCAGGTTGTGCTGCCAGTATCCATAACGGCCGTTCCTGCTGATGCGGTTATCCGTCAGGGTGTACGGCCCCGGGGTGTTGCCGATCGCGACACCGTCCCAGACGTTGTCCTCGATGACGCATCCGGTCACGATCCCGCCCCGTCCGGCGACCGCGGACGTGCCCAGCGCCGAGACGTCGTAGCCGGCCTGGTGGTTCCCGATCAACGTGCATCCGGTGACGACCAGCCCGTCGGCGCCCCAGTCGGACACGCCGAACCGGTTGCCCTCCGAATGACAGCCGATCACGCGGATGCCGCGGGTGGGGGTCCAGCGCCGGTCCTGGAGTTCGAAGAAGATGCCGTTGGTACCGTTGCGCACGGTCGTGCACGAGGAGACGGTGCACCGCTCGACGGAGCCCCAGCCGCCGGTGCCGATGCCGATGCCCGCGCCGCCGAGCCACTCGCCGTGTTCGAGCCGCCCGCAGTGCACGACCAGGAGGTTCTCGACGAAGGTGTCCTGCAGGAAGTCGCAGCCGAAGCCGGTCGCGGGCGTGTCGTGGATGTACAGATCACGGAACCGGCCCCGGAGGACGTACTGCAGGCCGAGCCCCTTGGCCAGCACCTTGTACTCGGACAGGATCATCCCCGAGCCGTCGATCTCGAAGTGCGCGAAGGTGCAGTCCGCGATGTGGTTTCCGCGGCCGGCGCCGTGCTCGATGGCCGTGAAGTAGGCCAGCGGAGTCGCCGCGGCCGGGTTGCCGGGGTTGGCCAGGGCGAACCGCGTGGCGGCCGGCCCGTCACCGATCAGGGAGATCCCGCTCCGCCAGACGGTGCCCTGGTCGCGGATCGAGTACACCCCCGATGGGCAGTAGATCGTGCGCGGCCGGCCATCGACCGCATAGGCGGACCCGAGTTCGTCGACGAGGGCCTGCAGGGCGGGCTGGTCGTTGACCTTTCCGTCTCCGACCAGCCCGTGATCGAGCGCGTTGTGGACGAAACGGGCCGCCGGCATCAGGCCACCGGGTCCAGGCGGTCGATGAGCGCACGGCACCGCTCCTGGTTTTCTCGGGCGCGCTCCCGCAGGACCTGGAATCGCTGCCGCAGACGGTAGGTCCAGGCCTTCCGCTCGTCCCAGAGCCGATCGAGCTCCGCCAGCAGCGGTCCGGCCTGCCCTTTGGCGATACCGGTCAGCACCGGCGCGCCCACCGTCTGCGCGAAGTCGAACACCTTTCCGGCGTACGGCAGGGGCAGCACGGGCACCCCGGCGCCGGCGGCGAATATCAGGAAGTGCAGCCGCATGCCGACCGCGAAGTCCAGGTGCCGCATCAGCCCGGCGATCTGGGCGGGGGTGTAGGTCCGGTTGAGGACCCGAGCGTTCTCCGGCGCGCTCATCGCCGACAGCACCGCGTGGGCATGGGCGATGTCGCACCGTTCCATCGGAACGAACACGGCCTGGGCGTTGTACCGGCACGTCATGAAGTCCGCGACCTCCGCCAGCAGACCGTGATAGCTGTTCTCGTCGAGGTTGTCGGCCGCTTGCCCCGGTTCGCGCACCGAGATCCCGACGAGCCGGACGTGGCTGTCGATCCCCTCCCGGATCAGCATCTCCTCGGTGAACTCCTCCGGCTCCAGCAGCACCGCCGCGTCGGCGGTCGCCGAGATCTGCCGGTTCACGCCCATTCCCTCGAGGACGAGGATGGACTCCTGGTCCCTGACGGTCAGGTCGGTCATCTGGTCGATGGTCTCCCGTACGACGTCGATCTCCTCATGACCGGTCAGCGGCCCGGCCCCGATCGCGTAGCCGAAGGTGGGGATCCCCAGCTGGTGGGCCAGCCGTACCGGCCGCATGACCGAGCCGGCCTGACCGTCGTGCAGGATCCCGCCTCCGCCGAGAAGGAGCAGGTCCAGCCCGGTCTCCGCCTCGACGAGCTGCCCCTGGGAGACCCCGGTGTAGGCCACCGCCGGGACGCCGAAACGCTCACGTGTGTGTTGGGGCTGCCGGCTGAAGACGATCCTTTCCGCCGTCGGCCGTATCTGCCGCAGGCTGTCCAGGACGCAGGCGAGGATCGCCTCATCGCCGAGATTGAGCCCCCCGTAGGACCCGAGCACCCCGATCCGGAGTTCGTGCCGGTGATCCGACATCTGATCCGACATTCAGTCCACCTCCCCTCGGTTCCGGTGAGTCGGACGAGGAACACGCGGTGCGCCGGGCAGGACGGCCGCCGACCGGGGCCCACCGGCACCAGAAGGCCGTTCAAGCCGATGCGCGGGCCGCGCCGACCTGCACACACTCATGGTGACCGCACCGGGGGACCGCCACATCCTCACATCATGTAGTCACTCGCCGTATCCGCAGGTGACGGCCGGCCCGGCGGGGGATGGGGGCGTGGAAAGACCGGGTGGCCGTTACATTCGTACGAGTCCCCGCATCAGCGCCCACCGATCGACCCACCGGGCGTGCGCGGGCCGAGCAGGGCGATCGAGGCCTGGACCGCGATGTCGGTGACCTCGCTCATCCGTCCGCCGTCCTCGACGGTGGTCGCCGTCAGCTCGCGCAGCCCGCCGAGCAGCATGATGGCGAGCTGCCGCGACAGCGGTCCGATACCGGCGGCACGCCACTCGTCGGTGTCGCAGAACGTCTGGATCGTGTCGACGAAGGCCTCCAGCACGTCGCGCTGCAGCCGGCGCGCCGCGTCGCCGAGCGAGGGCACGTCGCGGATCCAGCTCAGCATGATGGCCGGCTCGGATTCCGCGCAGGCGATCCACGCCTCGATGGCCTGTCGCACCTGGGTGTTCCAGGGGGCGCGCTGGTCGACGGCGTCGGAGATCCGGCGGATCATCTCGGTGTTGGCGTCGGTCAGGAGCGCGACGAAACAGGCTTCCTTGTCGGCGAAATGCTCGTAGAACGTGCGCCGGGACGTGCGCGCGCGGCGGACGATGTCGGCGATCGTGGTGGTGCGGTAGCCCTTCTCGACGATCGACGCGGCGAGGCCGTCGAGGAGCCGTCGGCGGAATCCACCCGCGCCATCGTCCGTGGGCGCCGTCCTGTCGGGATGGCGCCGGTGCCGCACGGTCGTCACCGTGGTCACGTTATACCTCTCGTCCCGGGGAGCCCTTGAACCGAATGGTACATCGGCGTACCGTGCGGTGGTACGGCCGTGTACCACACGCCGGGAAGGGATGACCTCCATGACGGCTGTGACGCTCCCTGCAGGCCCGCCGACGCCGCGCTTCGTGCAGGGCGCCTACGCGTTGACCGCTCCGTCGCACGGGATCCGCCGGTTGCGGGTCCGCTATGGGGACGCCTTCACCATCAACGTTCCGGTCTTCGGCCGCGCGCTGGTCATCAGCGATCCGGCGGAGGTCAAGCAGCTGTTCACGGCAGGTCCCGAGGCCGTGGAGAACCTGGACCCGAATCTCGGGCGGGTGCTCGGCCCCGGCTCGCTGTTCGCGCTCACCGGGGATGAGCACCGTAAGCAGCGCAAGCTGCTGGTCCCGCCGTTCCATGGCCGCCGCCTCGCGGCGTACGAGAAGATCGTCGAGGACGAGACGGTGCGCGAGCTGGCGTCGTGGCCGCAGGGCCGGGTGTTCGCGACGCTGCCGTCGATGATGCGCATCACGATCAATGTCATCCTGCGGGCGGTGTTCGGCGCGGAAGGCGCCGAATTCGCCCGGCTGCGTGCGCTGCTGCCGCCGTTGGTCACCCTCGGCTCCCGGCTGGCCGTGCTGCCGGTCCCCGAGCTCCCCTTCGGGCGGTTGAGCCCGTGGAACCGGTTCCGGGCGATGCGCCGCGAGTACGACGCGATCGTCGAACGGCTGATCGCCAGGGCGACGGGGGAGGGCCTCGACGAGCGTGACGACGTCCTCGCGCTGCTGCTGCAGAGTCGCTATGAGGACGGCTCGCGGATGAGCCACGGTCAGATCGCCGACCAGTTGCTCACCCTGCTGGCCGCAGGGCACGAGACGACGGCGACGACGCTCGCCTGGGCGGTCGAGCGGCTGCGCCGTCACCCCGCCGTCCTGCGGGAGCTCGTCACAGAGGTGGATGCGGAGGGAGGCGCCGGGGGAGGCGCGTTCCGCGACGCGACGATCCTCGAGGTGCAGCGCACCCGCCCGGTCATCGACCTGGTGGGCCGCGTGGTGAGGACGGACGGCTACCGCCTCGGACGATGGACGCTGCCAGAGGGGTACACGGTGATCGTGAGCGTCGTTCTGCTCCACGACGACGAGTCGCTCTTCCCGAACGCCCGGGAGTTCGACCCGTCCCGTTTCCTGCAGGCCAGGCCGGACCTGTACCAGTGGATCCCGTTCGGCGGTGGCACCCGGCGCTGCATCGGCGCGGCGTTCGCGACCTTGGAGATGAACGTCGTCCTGCGTACCCTGCTGCGTGACCTCACCCTGATGCCGACGACCGAACGCGACGAGCGATGGCATTCGCGCGGAATCACCAACGCCCCGGCGAAGGGAGGCCGGGCGATCGTCCGCCGCCGGTCCGTGACCCGCGAGGTCGTCCACTCCGCCCGGCCGCCGGCGGACCGACGGCACACCTCAGACGGGAGAGACCGGTGAGAGTACGGATCGAATCCGAGCGTTGCCACGGGCGCGGCCGCTGTTACGACCTGGCCCCCGACCTGTTCGTCGAGGACGACGAGGGCTTCGGGAAGGTCCTCGGCGACGGCACCGTGCCGCCGGACGAGGAGCAGCACGCACGCCGCGCGGTGTCCAACTGCCCCGAGCGCGCGATCGACCTTCTCGGAGATGCATCCACCGCTGCGTGGGCTCGCACCTGGCGCGCATGGAGCTTCGGGTCGCCCTGGAGGTCTGGCTCGAACGGATCCCGGTGTTCACCTAGTCCTCCGGAGGATGCCCCGGCCTTCAGGCCGGGGAGGAATCCGGACTCCGTCAGGAGCGGCCCGGCGTAGCCGGGACGGCCGGTGAACGGAGTCCGCCGGCATTCGGTCATTCGCCTTACATGGGAGCGCGACAGTTGTAAGGTGTCGGTCATGCGGACGGCGTACAAGTGCCGGGCCTACCCGGACCCCGAGCAAGCGGCGGTGTTCAGCCGCACGTTCGGGTGTGTGCGCCTGGTGTGGAACAAGACCCTGGCCGAACGCCACGCGGCCTACCACCAGCGAGGGAAGAAGACCTCTTACAAGCAGACCGACGCCGCGTTGACCGGATGGAAGAAGACCGAGGACCTGGCGTTTCTGTCGGAGGTGTCCTCGGTTCCGCTGCAGCAGACGCTGCGGCACCAGCATGCGGCGTTCGCGAACTTCTTCGCCGGCCGCACCAAGTACCCGCGGTTCAAGAACCGCGACTCCCGGCAGACCGCGCACTACACCCGCTCGGCGTTCCGCATGAAGAACGGCGAACTGCACATGGCCAAGACCACCACGCCGCTGCGGTTCGTGTGGTCTTTCGAGGACGTGAACCCCGCCACGCTCGACCCCACCATGGTCGTCATCTCCCGGGATCCGGACGGCCGCTGGTACGTCACCTTCGCCATCGACACCGACGTACCCGACCCCATGGACGAGGCCGGGCACGCCATCGGTATCGATCTTGGGATCAAGGACTTCGCGGTCACCTCCGACGGGGAACGCATCGCCAACCCCCGGCATCTGGAGCGCAAGGCCCGCAACCTGGCCCGGTATCAGCGGCGGATGGCTCGCTGCGAGCGCGGGAGCGCCAACCGGCGCAAGGCCAAGGCGAAGGTGGCCCGCGCCCACCGCAAGGTCCGCAACGCCCGCGCCGACTTCCTGCACCGCACCAGCACCAACCTGATCCGCCGGGCCGACACCATCGTCATCGAAGACCTCGCGGTCACCAACATGGTCAAGAACCGCGCTCTGGCGCGCGTCATCAGCGACGCGGGATGGGGGGAGTTCCGCCGGCAGCTGGAGTACAAGGCCGAACGCGCCGGGCGCACCCTCGTGGTCATCGACCGCTGGTACCCCTCCTCCAAGACCTGCTCGGCTTGCGGGCACCTGCTCGCGGAGCTGAGTCTTTCCACCCGGCACTGGACGTGTCCGGGCTGCCGCACCCGGCACGACCGGGACATCAACGCGGCCAAGAACATCCTTGCGGCTGGTCGAGCCGTAGCCGGGGAGAGATCCTCTGGTGATGCCTGTGGAGCTGGTGTCAGACGGCAAGGGTCCTCCCTTCCGCAGTCGGCGCTGAAACAGGAAACCCGCGCCGTGAGGCGCCCGGCCTGAAGGCCGGATCGGCCGCAAGGCCGATGGGAATCCCCTTTCTTCAGAAGGGGGAGGAAGTCAATCTCGGTGATCCGCACGCGGTGACCTGGGCCGCGGGACAGGTGCGCGGGCCCCGTACGCTCCCCCTCCGCGTCGGCTGACCCCGCTCGCGGAGGTCGAGGCACGGACCTCGGGCGCGGCCACGCCAGGGTCGACCCCGGCTCCCGTAGTCGCTGGTCACCGGCCTGATGCCGCGACCACGGGGTAGGAAGTAAGGATGCGGCTTCGGGAGCGGCTGCACGAGGTCCGCCCGTCGTGGCAGCCGGCTCATGCCCTGCTGGCGATACCGCTCGCGTTCATCGCACTGATCACCGTGGCCGACGTGCTGTCACCCGAGACCATCCACCTGGGACCGCTCCTCGTCGTGGCGCCCGCGCTCACGGCCTCGTTCGCCGGTCCCGTGGAGACCGGCTTCATCGCCGTCCTGGCCGTGGTGGCACAAGTGATCATCGCGTTCCTGCACGGCGGCATCGGCACGCTCAACCACCAGGTGCAGATCGTGGCGCTGCTGCTGGTCTCGGCGATCGTGGTCACCTTCCGTTACGTGCGCGAGCACTACCGGATACAGCTCACGCACGTCCGGTCGGTGTCGGAGGTCGCGCAGCGCGTCATCCTGCGCCCGCTGCCCCGCAGGATCGGCCCGTTGCGCATCGCATCGATGTACATCGCCGCCGCCGCCGAGGCCCGGATCGGCGGTGACCTGTACGCGGCCGCGCGCACGATGGGCGGCACCCGTCTCCTCATCGGTGACGTGCGCGGGAAGGGCCTGGCCTCGGTCAGCGACGCGGCACTGCTCCTGTGCGCCTTCCGCGAGGCGTCGCACCACCATGCGACCCTGCCCAGGCTCGTGACGCATCTGGAGTCCAGCGTCTGCCGGAACCTGGCCGAACTCACCGAGACCGGCGAGGACGCCACGGAGTGCTTCGTCACCGCCCTGATCATCGACATACCCGACGCCGAGCCGGTGGCGCACGTGATCGACTGCGGCCATCCGCCGCCGCTGCTGCTGCGCGGCGACCGGGTGGTGGCCCTGACCCCGGACCAGACGGCTCCGCCGCTGGGCCTGGGAGAGTTCGCCGCCGGCGACCATCAGCCCGGGACGTTCGGCTTCGAGCCCGGCGACATCCTGCTGCTCTACACCGACGGCGTCATCGAGTGCCGCGACCATACGGGCGCGTTCTACCCCCTCGCCGAACGCCTGCCTCTGTGGGCGGGCGAGGACGCCGCCACGCTCGTCGAGCGGCTCCACGACGATCTCCTCGACCACGTCGGCGGCCGGCTGGACGACGACGCCGCGGCCATCGCGATCGAACGCCTGACGGCCGAGCCCACCGGCCGCCCGCACTGACGCGCCATCCGCCCGCCGGGGCACCCCCGCATGGAACGATGATCAAACCTGTCATCGGCATGCCCTCGCCCCGACACCCGTGGCTGCGGGCCGCCGTCGATCGGTAACGGGACCGCCCCCGGCCCGGATCGACCGGCGGGGACACCCCCCCGGTATCCGTCGCTGGCCGACTCCTGACCCGTCAGCACCGTACGGCGGGCCGCGGTGGGGGGACCGTTCCGGAACCCCGCGGCCGTCCTCCCGGCGACGGACGTCGGCGGGACCACCGACCTGCCGTGAGCAGGCGATCGAAGCCGGCCCCGCGGCCATGGGCCGCGGGGCCGGAACGGAGCCGGGCGAGGGTCAGTGCATCGGCATCGGCGCGCCGTCCGGCACGTCGGCCGGCTTGTGCCGCGGCAGCAGCAGCGCCGGGATGAATGCCAGTGCCAGCAGGCCCACCGCCCACCAGTAGGTGCTCTGGAAGGCGTCCGCCATCGGGCCGACGATCTTCTGCATGACCTGCGGCGGGACCTTCTGGGTGGCGGACAGGCCGCCGCTCGCCGAGCCTCCGAGCTTGTCGGCCAGGGAGTTGGCGAGCAGCACGGACATCAGCGCGGTACCGATGGAGGCGGACACCTGCTGGATGATGTTCAGCATGGTGCTGGCCTTGGGCACCTCGTCGTGGACGAGCGTCTGGATCGCGGCCGCCATGGAGGGCATCATCGTCAGGCCCATGCCCAGCCCCATCACGAACAGCACGCCGCCGAGTATCCAGTACGAGGTGTCGGCCTGCAGGACGGCGGTGAAGCCGGCCACGGAGGCGACGACGACGAGCAGGCCGATCAGAACGACCCGGCCGGGCCCGATGCGGTCGGTGAGCTTGCCGCCGACCGGCATGGTGATCATCGCGCCGAGACCCTGCGGGGCGAGCAGCAGACCGGAGGAGAAGGCGTTCTCCTGCCGCACCACCTGGAAGTAGAGGGGGAGCAGGAGCATGGCGCCCATGAACGCGCACATGAACAGCGCGATCGTGCCCGAGGCCGCCGCGACCGAGCGCCGCCGGAGCAGTCGCAGGTCGATCAGCGGGCTCTGGGCGGTCAGCGCGCGGAACGCGAAGAGCACCACCAGCACCGCGCCGGCGATCGTGGTGATGAGGACCTCGGCCGAGCCGAAGTCGCTCTTCTGCGCGCCCTTGGCCAGACCGTAGATCAGCGAGGCCAGGCCGGGCGACAACAGAACGAGACCGAGAAGGTCCAGCCGTTCGCCGGGGCGCGGAGTGTCACGCTTGAGGATCTTCGCGGCGAGGAACAGCGCGACGACGCCGATCGGCAGGTTGATGAAGAAGATCCACCGCCAGGAGACGTCGTCGACCAGCCAGCCACCCAGGATCGGGCCGAGGATCGGCCCGAGCAGCATCGGGATCCCGACGACGCTCATCACCTGGCCGACCCGCTTGGGGCCGGCGGCCTGGGTGAGGATCGTCATGCCGGCCGGCATGATCATCCCGCCGCCGAGACCCTGAAGAACGCGGAAGGCGATCAGTGACTCGGCCGACCAGGCCATGCCGGCCAGCGCCGATCCGGCCACGAACAGCGCAATGGAGATCATGTAGAGGCGCTTCGTGCCGAACCTCGCCGAGGCCCAGCCCGTCACCGGGATGACCGTTGCCAGGGCGAGCGTGTAGCCGGTGGCCACCCACTGGATGGTGGACAGCGGCGAGTGGAACGCTCCGGCGAGATGGTTGATGGCGACGTTGACGACGGTCACGTCCAGAATCGACATGATCGCGCCGAGGACGACGACCATGGCGACCGCGAGCACGCCCCGATCGAGCCCTCCCGACGATCCAGGCGCCTCGGGCGGATCTTCCGCCACCTCGGGTGATGAGAGAGTGCTCACTGCCGTGTTCCAATCGTTGACGCGCCCACACGGGCCGCTGTCTGCAGGTTTCAAGTGACGAGAAGCATGATGCCGGGTGGCACCGACAATCCGGCAACTCAATTACTCGGCGGGAAGAGACGATCACGCACCTGGAGGTCACAGCATGGCCGAACTTCCGCTCTCGGGCGTCACCGTCGTGAGCGTAGAGCACGCGGTGGCGGCGCCTTTCGCCACCCGTCAGCTCGCGGATCTCGGAGCCCGCGTGATCAAGGTAGAGCGGCCCGGGGGAGGGGACTTCGCGCGCCGGTACGACACGACGGTGCACGGCCAGTCCAGCTACTTCGTCTGGCTCAACCGGTCCAAGGAATCCCTGACCCTGGACGTCAGGTCCGCGCGCGGCAGGGAGATCCTGCACGAACTGCTCGCCGGAGCCGACGTCTTCGTGCAGAACCTCGCTCCGGGCGCGGCCGGCCGGCTGGGGCTCGACGCCGCCTCCCTGGCCGAGCGGTACACCTCGTTGATCCCGTGCACCATCTCCGGCTACGGCACTTCCGGCCCCTGGGCGGACCGGAAGGCCTACGACCTGCTCGTGCAATGCCAGACCGGTCTGGTGTCGCTGACCGGCACGGCGGAGGACACCGCCCGGGTCGGTGTGTCGATCGCCGACATCGCCGCGGGGACGTACGCCTACTCCGGGATCCTCACCGCGCTGTACGCCCGGGCGACCACCGGCGTGGCGCGGGCCGTGGAGGTCTCGCTGTTCGACGCGCTGGCGGAGTGGATGAGCCAGCCCGCGTACTACACGCGCCACGGGGGCACGCAGCCACCGCGGATCGGCGCACACCACGCCACCATCGCGCCGTACGGCGCCTACACCGCGGCCGACGGCAGGCAGGTGCTCTTCTCCATCCAGAACGAGCGGGAGTGGGCGGCGCTGTGCGAGCGATTCCTGGAACGCCCGGATCTGGTGGACGATCCGCGCTTCGCCACCGCGTCCGACCGGGTGGCCCATCGGGACCAGCTCGACGTGGTCATCGTCGAACGATTCCGCCGGTCTGCCGGCGGCGAGGTGATGAAGCTGCTGGACGACGCGGGGATCGCCAACGCCGGAGTCAACGACGTACGGGCGTTCGTCGGCCACCCCGTGCTCGCCGAGCGCGACCGCTGGCACGACCTGGACATCCCAGGCGCCGTGGTTCCGGCGCTCCAGCCCCCCGTGGACCTGGCCGGCATCGGCCCGCGGATGGATCCCGTGCCCGCCGCCGGTGAGCACACCGAGCGGATCCTGACCGAACTGGGACGCGGCCCGGCCGAGATCGAGGACCTGCGGGCCGATGGCGTGATCTGACACCGCGATTCGGTATCGAGCGAGGAGAAGAAACCACTGTGAGCATCCTGGACGCCCTCTCTCCCGACGAACGGTTCGTCGTCGAAACCGTGCGGGACTTCGTCAGCAAGGCCGTGAAACCCGTCGTCCGGGAGCTCGAGCACTCCGACACCTACCCCGAGGCATTGATCGAGCAGATGAAACGGCTCGGGATCTACGGCCTGGCGATCCCCGAGGAGTACGGCGGCAACGCCGTCTCGATGTCCTGCTACGTCCTGGTCACCGAGGAACTCGCGCGCGGCTGGATGAGTTTGGCCGGCGCCATGGGCGGTCACACCGTCGTCGCCAAGCTGCTTCTGCTCTTCGGCACCGAAGAGCAGAAGCGCCGCTACCTGCCGAAGATGGCCACCGGCGAGATCCGGGCGACCATGGCCCTGACCGAACCCGCCGGCGGCTCGGACCTCCAGGCCATGCGCACCGTCGCCCGCAAGGACACGGAGGGATACCTCGTCAACGGGTCCAAGACCTGGATCACCAACTCCCGGCGTTCCCAGGTCATCGCCCTGCTCTGCAAGACCGATCCGGACGCGGACCCCGCGCACAGGGGCATCTCGATCCTCCTCGTCGATCACGGCCCGGGGCTCACGGTCTCCCGCGACCTGCCGAAACTCGGCTACAAGGGCGTGGAGAGCTGCGAACTCGTCTTCGACGATCACCGTACGCCGGCCGACTCCCTGCTCGGCGGCGTCGAGGGCAGGGGGTTCGCCCAGATGATGAAGGGGCTCGAGACCGGAAGACTCCAGGTGGCCGCACGCGCGCTCGGCGTCGGCCGGGCGGCGCTGGAGGACTCCCTCGCCTACGCCCGGGAACGCGAGTCGTTCGGCAAGCCCATCTGGCAGCACCAGTCGATCGGCAACTACCTCGCGGACATGGCCACCTCCCTCTCGGCGGCGCGGCAGCTCACGCTCCACGCCGCGCGCGAGGCCGACGCGGGCCGGCGGGTGGACATGGAAGCCGGCATGGCCAAACTCTTCGCGTCCGAGACCGCCATGCAGATCGCACTCAACGCCGTCCGCATCCACGGCGGATACGGGTACTCGACCGAATTCGACGTCGAGCGGTACTTCCGCGACGCACCCCTGATGATCGTCGGCGAGGGCACCAACGAGATCCAGCGCAACGTCATCGCGAGCCGGCTCATCAAGCGAGGCGGTCTCGACGCCTGATGCAGCACCTGCCCGGTGGTTCCGACACGGCGTGGCCACTGATCGGCGTCGCCGACCGGGTCGGAGCGGACCCGGATGCCTGCGGGTGGCTGAGAACTCGTCGGCGAGACCCCGCGTCGTAAGACTGGGTAGGTAGTAGATGACCGGGCGGACCTTCAGGGGATGACATGCGCAGACCGGACAGGCGCGAGGCACTGATCGCCATGGCCGCGGCCGGCGCCGGGCTGCTGGTGGGAGGGGTGCCCGAGCTGGTGCGGGCGCTGCGGCCGGACACGCCCGCGAAGAAGTCGGCGCGACACGCGCGTGGAGCCGCGCACGCCGCCCGGCCCGATCCCGGCTACGCGCACGGACCGCTGCAGGCGGTCCGGCGGCCGGTGCACAACCTGCACGATCTGACCCCGGCCGCGCCCCCGAACGCCGTCGCGCTGACCATCGACGACGGCCCGCATCCGCGATGGACGCCGATGATGCTGGACCTGCTGGCCGAGTACCAGGTGCCGGCGACGTTCTCCCTCATCGGGATCCAGGTCACCGGCATGCCGAAGCTGGTCGAGCGGATCGTGGCCTCCGGGCATCAGGTCTGCGATCACACCGTCACGCACCCGCTGAACCTGCCACGGCTCTCGAACGCCCGGATCCAGGTGGAGATCGGCGGCGCGCACGACCGCATCGCTCAGACCACCGGCGTCGCGCCGAAGTTCTTCCGCTCCCCGGGCGGCGCCTGGTCGACCCAGGTCCTGGACGTCGCCGCGGAACACGGGATGATCTGCATCGACTGGCAGGTCGACCCGCGCGACTGGGCTCGCCCCGGCACCGTGACCATCACCGAACGGCTGCTCCGCGCCCAGGCCGGGGACATCCTCCTGTGCCACGACGGCGGCGGCGACCGCTCCGAGACGATCCGGGCCCTGCGCACCGTGATCCCCGCTCTCAAACAGCGAGGCCTCACCTTCGTCGCGCTCTGAGGCCGACGGTCCAAGGCAGCCGGAGAGCAGGTCACGGTGACGGCGGCTCCTCGTAGGGAATCCGCGACAAGTGCAGGACCTCGCCGAGGGTGCCCCAGCCGTCGCCGCCGAGCTTGGTGAGCGGGCGCAGCAGCTCGGCGCTCGGCCGGCCGTCGACGATGTACTCCTCGTGCACGGCGGCATGGACGACGCGCCCCAGGACGAGTGTCGAGTTGCCCACGCGCAGGGTGACGTGAGAGCGGCATTCCAGGACGACGGGTGCGGCGGCTACCCTGGGCGGCCGGATCTGAAGGCTGGGTTCGCGTTCGATGCCCGCGTAGTCGAACTCGCTGACGGTGCGCGGGAAGTCGGTCGCGGTGCGGTTGATCAGTTCCAGCATCGGCTCGGTGGAGAAGTTCACGACGTATTCTCCGGTTTCCTCGACATTGCGCAGAGAGTCCTTGCGGCCGATCGAGGTGAACTGCACGATCGGAGGATCGGTGCTTGCAACGGTGAAGAACGAGTGGGGAGCGAGGTTCTCGGTGGATCCGTCCGGTGTGACGGTGGATATCCACGCGATCGGGCGGGGGATCACAATGGACGTCAGCAGCCGGTAGAAGGCGTCCCCGCTCATGGCCCCTGGGTCGAAATCGACGCGCATGAATAAGCACCCTAGTTGACATGCCTGGCAGTTCCTGGCTCGACCGATGGTGGCGAGTGTCGCCGGCCCAGTGCATGGTGAGAGGTATGGAAATGGGAAGACCGCGGGTCCCGTCCGATCGCCGGACACGGCATCCGGCCAACGTCGCGCACTTCGACCACGCACCGCTGGGCGCCCGGATCGCGGACGCCGTCGCGCGGCGCGTGGGTTCGTGGCGGTTCATCGGCGCGCAGACCGCGGTGGTGGCGTGCTGGGTGGCCTACAACGCCGCAGGCGGGCATGTGTTCGACCCGTGGCCGTTCATCGCGCTGAATCTGGCGCTGAGCATGGAGGCGGCCTACACGGGGCCGATCCTGCAGCTGTCCCAGAACCGCCAGACCGCGCACGCCGAGGCGCGCGCCGACACGGACCACGAGCACGGGCGGGAGACCCACGCCATGCTGCTCGCGCTGATCCGGACGATCGAAGAGGCGAAGAGCATGGAGGAGATCCACCAGATCGACTGGCGCGGTCTGCTCGACCAGGACGATCTCGGCGCGGCCGGCTGACCGCGCCACTGTCACCGGCTCAGCAGCTGTCCCGCCTGCCCGGTCAGCCGCCCGCTGGAGAGCATGGAGACGGCCCGTGCTGCGGGCGGTCACAAGTCGTAGCGGACGTTTGTGGGCCATCGCCGGCAGGTGAGGGCACCGGCGGCGCAGCCGCAGGCGTTGGTGCAACGTCTGCGGCGGGTGGCGGGTGGTCGCCCTGAAACGTCCGCTCCTAAGCTGTCGTGAATGGCCAAGTACTTCGACGTCCACCCGGACAACCCGCAACCTCGGGCGCTCCGTCAGGTGGTCGACCTCCTCCGTTCGGACGGGCTGATCGTGTACCCGACCGATTCGTGCTTCGCGCTCGGGTGCCGTCTGGGCAACAAGGAGGGCATCGACCGGATCAGGGAGATCCGCCGCCTCGACAGCGGCCATCACTTCACCCTGGTCTGCAGGGACTTCGCGCAGCTCGGCCAGTTCGTCCAGGTCGACAACGCGCTGTTCCGCTCGATCAAGGCGGCGACTCCCGGCAGCTACACGTTCATCCTGCCCGCGACGAAGGAGGTGCCGCGGCGGCTGCTGCACCCCAGGAAGAAGACCGTCGGTGTCCGGATTCCCGATCACACGGTCACCCAGGCGTTGCTGACCGAACTCGGCGAGCCGCTGCTGTCGAGCACCCTGCTCCTGCCCGACGAGGTCGAAGCCATGACACAAGGGTGGGACATCAAGGAAAGACTCGACCATGTGGTGGACGCCGTCATCGACTCCGGCGAGTGCGGTGCCGTGCCGACGACGGTGATCGATTTCTCCCAGGCCGAGCCCGAGATCCTCCGCAGAGGCGCTGGAGATCCGTCCCGCTTCGAGTAGAACGACCGCTCATCGCGGCGGGAGGAGCTCCAAGCGGAGACACTGACGGTTCGTCAGAGGTGCTGGAGCCGCCCGGTCGGCTGGGTTTTCCGTTGCCGCCGGCGGAACCGGGCGGGCTCGCGGACACGAGCGCTCGTACGCTGCTCGCATCCGCGAGGCGTACCGCTCAGGGACGGATGAACACCTTGAGCGCCTCGCGCTCGGCCATCGCGCGGTAGCCGTCCGGCACCTGCTCCAGGCCGACGGTGCGGTCGAACACCCGGCCGGGCTCGATCCTGCCGTCGAGGATGTCGGGCAGCAGCTCCTCGATGTAGGCGCGGGCCGGCGCGGCCCCGCCGGTCAGCGTGATGTTGCGCATCAGCGTGTCGAATCCCATCGGGACCTCGGTGTACTGCGACACCCCGAGCCGGCTGACCACGCCGCCGTCGCGGACCACACCGAGCGACGTCTCCAGAGACTGCCTGGTGCCGACGCATTCCACCACCGCGTGCGTGCCGTCGCCGCGGGTCAGCTCGCGGACCCGTTCGATGCCCTCCTCACCGCGCTCGGAGACCACGTCGGTGGCGCCGAAGTCGCGGCCGAGGTCGGTTCGATCGGTGTGGCGGCCCATCAGGATGATCCGCTCGGCGCCGAGCCGCTTGGCGGCCAGCACCGCCGACAGACCGACCGCGCCGTCGCCGATCACCGTCACGGACCTGCCGGGTCGGACCCGGGAGGCCACCGCGCCGTGGTGGCCGGTGCAGAACACGTCCGAAAGGGTGAGCAGTGAGGGAAGCAACGCCGAGTCCTCGGCCACGGGCAGCGTGACCAGCGTGCCTTGCGCCTGCGGTACCCGTACGGCCTCACCCTGGCCGCCGTCCACGCCGTTCCGTGCCCACTGGCCGCCGTGGCGGCAGGAGGTGTGCAGGCCCTCGGCGCAGAAGTCGCAGGTGTTGTCGGCCCAGACGAAGGGGGCGACCACCAGGTCACCGCCCTTCAGCCCGGACACCTCGGCGCCGACGTCCTCCACGACGCCGAGGAACTCGTGACCGATGCGGTCGCCCTTCTCCGTCGCCGGCCTCGACCCGTAGGGCCACAGGTCGCTGCCGCAGACGCACGCGCGCAGCACGCGCACCACGGCGTCGGTGGGTTGCTGGATCTTGGGGTCGGGCACGTCCTCCACCCGGACGTCACCGGCACCGTAGATCAATGTCGCTCGCATGACTTCCTTCCGATCATTTCGTCTCGTCGGTGCTGAGAACCGACCGCCGCGCCAGGTCCCGCGCGCGGCCACCGCATCCACCTTCCCGGCCGTGCTCGCCGCGTGGCAGACCGTGCTGTGCAGGGGAGCGCCGTTCCGGGGTGTGACAGGGCCCCTCACACCGATGCCGCGCAGATCACGGCGCTGCCAGACTGGAAGCATGGCGAGGCAGCAGCACAGCGGCGACGACGGCGGCACCGAGCTGGGGCGCTTCCTGCGCGCCCGCCGCGTCCAGGTGACCCCCGACGAGGTCGGCCTGACGGTCGGCCCCGGCCTGCGGCGTACGCCGGGGCTGCGCCGCGAGGAGCTGGCCACCCTGGCCGGGATCAGCATCGACTACTACACGCGCCTCGAACGTGGCAAGGAGACCCGTCCCAGCGCCTCCGTCGTCGACGCCCTCGCCCGCGCCCTCCACCTGGAGCAGGTCGAGCACGAGCACCTGCGCACGCTGGCCGTGCGCGCCGCCCGTACCGTTCCGGAGCCGCCAGTGGTACCCAGCCGGTCGGTACGGCATGGGGTCAGGTTGCTGCTGGAGAGCCTGCGGCCCAACCCCGCGTACGTGGTCGGCCGCACCAACGACCTGCTGGCCTGGAACCCCGGCGGGCTGGGGCTGTTCGCGGGGATCGAGAGCTGGCCGCTCAAGCAGCGCAACGTCGCGCGGTACGTCTTCCTGCACCCCGCGGCCCGCGAGGTGTTCGACGACTGGGAGGGACAGCTACGCGGCTGCGTGGCCCGGCTGCGCGCCTTGGCCGGGACCGACCCGGACGCCCCCGACCTGGCCCGACTCGTGGGCGAGCTGCTGCTCAAGAGCCCGGAGTTCGCGCGCCTGTGGGAGCGGTACGAGGTGAGGGGGCGCGCCTACGGGCGCAAGACCTTCCATCACCCCGCTGTCGGCAGTCTCACCCTCGGCTTCCAGTCCATGCAGGTGGAAGGCACCGCCGGCCATCGCCTGAACGCCTACCACGCCGAACCGGGCACCCCCGACTACGACGCGATCGTCCTCCTCGACATGGCCGTCTCCGAGCACGCTCCCAAACCCGCTCTCGAGCAGCCGCACTGACGGTTTCAGACGCGGGCCGCCACGCCCCCGGCGAGAACCGGACCCGGTGACGATCGCAGGGGCACGGCGCCCGAAGGCCCTCACGCGTTGACGCCGGCGGATCGGCGACGCCGTCCTCGCTACAGAAGGGTCATGCCACTGGGTAGACGCTGTCTACGAGTCTGTAGTAGACAATGTCTATGCAGTCGGAGGCGTCTCTTCAGGACCGGCTTGTCGATGTCGGTGTGGAACTCGTGCTGACCGAGGGTGTCTCGTCGCTGGGCCTGCGGGAGATCGCCCGGCGAGCAGGGGTGTCGCACGGAGCTCCTCGCCGGTACTTCCCCACCCATCAGGCGTTGTTGTCGGCGATCGCCCGGCGCGGTTTCGCCGATCTGGCGGAGCGGTTCGCGGAGGCGGCCGACGACGCGGCGCCGCCGCGGGCGCAGCTGCGGGCGCTGGCCTGCACGTACGTGCGGTACGCCCAGGAGCGTCCGGGGATGTTCGAGCTGATGTTCCGGCACGACCAACTGCGCGGACAGGCGCACGCGGCGGGCCGGCCACCGCTACGCGAGACGAGCCTGCCTCTGTTCGGCCGGATCGTGGAGCTCATCACGCGGCACCGGGAGCACAGGACTGGGCGGGGGAACGTCCCGGCGGAGGTGACCGCGGTCGCGCTGTGGGCGAATGTGCACGGCCTGGCCCATCTGTGGGGCTGGGGCAGCATCGGGCTGGCGCTGGGAGACGATGACTCGCCGCAGGCCGACGACCGCCTCGACCGGCTCATCACTGCGATCATCGACGCCCATCTGGGCGAGGCGGACGCGTGAGCGGTGCGGCACGGCGACGCCTGGCCCTCATGGTCAGCGCGGCGGGCGCGATGCTGGTCGCGCTGGACGGCACGGTGCTGATCCTGGCCCAGCCCAGCGTGCGGCGCGACTTCGGTGCGAACGTGGCGCAGATGCAGTGGACCAGCACCGGCTACCTGCTCGCCGTGGCCGCGCTTCTGGTCATCGCCGGACGCCTCGGTGACCGGTATGGCCATCGGCGGCTGCTGCTGTGGGGCCTGTTCGGTTTCGCGGGGGCCTCGGCCGGGATCGCGCTCGCGCCGGGCATCGGCTGGGTGATCGGCCTGCGGATCGTGCAGGGCGTGTTCGGTGCCCTCCTTCAACCGGCGACGCTGGCGTTGCTGCGCCTGACACACCCGGGGGACCGGCTCGGCACGGCCGTCGCCATCCGTACCAGTGCCATCGGAGTCGCCGCGGCAGCCGGGCCCCTGCTCGGCGGCGTCCTGGTGGCGCACCTGGGCTGGCGCAGCGTGTTCGTGGTCAACGTACCCCTCGCGCTGGCGATCGCCGCGGTCGCCGTCGCGGTGCGGGTACCCGCACCGACAAACCGTCAATCACAGCGGCTCGACATCGTGGGCGCGGCACTGGTCGCGTGCGTGCTCGGCGTCGGGGTGTACACCCTGGTCGGCGTACCGACGCACGGCTGGACCGGCGGAGCGACCTTGGCGGGCCTGACCTGCGCCGCAGTCGGTACGGCGCTCCTGATCGCCCACGAACGCCGAACCGCCCATCCGATCGTGCCGGCCGTGGTGGCACGATCGGTCCCGGTGACGGCCGGGATGGCGATCCTCCTCCTCACCACCGCCGGGATGTTCGGCGCTCTGTTCGTCGCCACCTTCCTGCTCCAGGACGTGCTGGGACTCGACCCGCTCGCGGCGGGCCTGCGGGTGCTCCCGCTGACCGTGCTCATGGTGCTCGGCGCGCCGGTGGCGAGTGGGGTGCTGCGCCGGTACGGCGCGCGCCGCGCCGCCGCCGGTGGTTCGGTTCTGGTCACCCTGGGCATTCTGGGCATGTCCCGTCTCACCGGGGCCGACGCCGGGGTCGCGACCAGCGTGACCTTCGCCCTGCTGGGCGCCGGCTTCGCCGCCGTGATGGTCACCGCCACCGGTACCGTCGTCGGTGACGCGCCGGCCGGGTACGCCGGAGTCGTCGGCGGACTCAAGCAGACCGCCATGAACATCGGTCCCACCCTCGGCATCGCCGTCGCCGCCGGCCTGATGCAGGCAAGGACGTCCGGGGTCGCGGGCTCTCCTCCGCTCGGGACGCTCTCCACGTCCACCCAGGCGACAGGATCCGCACTGCTGGTCCTGGCCGCGGTCGCCGCCCTCGGGCTGCTCCCCGCTCTGCTGCTGCCCGCGCAGCGGAATCCCTGATGCCCGAGCCCAGCAGACTGCCTCCCCGTGGGCGAGGGAACGCTCCATGCGAGGGCAGGACGCCATTAGACGACGCTCCAGCATCCACAGGAGAAGAGATCATGACTGAGTACGATGTCGGCCGGACGGCCGTTCTGCTGGTCGACCCCTACAACGACTTCCTCTCCGAGGGCGGCAAGGTCTGGCCGCGCGTGAAGGACGTCGCGATCGAGGTGGGGCTCCTGGAGAACCTGCGGAAGGTCGTCTCCGCGGGCCGCCAGGCGGGCATGCAGGTGGTGTTCGTCCCCCACCGCCAGTGGGAGGAGGGCGACTACGAGGACTGGGATCACCCCAACCCCACCCAGCGGCAGGTTCAGGAGCGCCACACGTTCGCCCGGGGAACCTGGGGAGGCGAGTTCCACCCTGACTTCCAACCCCAGGCGGGCGACGTGGTCGCCCGACAGCACTGGGGCCAGAGTGGCTTCGCCAACACGGACCTGGACTTCCAGCTCAAGCAGCATGGCCTCAGTCACGTGATCGTGATCGGGCTGCTGGCCAACACCTGCGTCGACACCACCGCCCGCTTCGCCATGGAACTCGGCTACCACGTGACCCTCGTCCGCGACGCCACGGCCGCCTACAGCGCCCAATTGATGCACGCGGCCCACCTGAACGCCCCCACGTACGCTCACTCCATCACCACCACGGCGGACCTCGTCCAAACTCTCGAAGGGGCGCGCTGACGATGACCCGTCTGGGCATCGTCTCTTCGGGAGTGGTTACGATCAGGGACCACGGTCGCTCTGGTGGAAGGGAATCATGTCCGATCAGTACGAAGCGGTGTTCGCCCGATACGACACCGATGGAGATGGGCGGCTCGCCGTCGACGAGGTGACCGCGGCGATCGCGGGGATGTTCCCGGCGGCCGAGGTCGATGATCTGTCGGGGATCGTCAAGGCGCTGTTCGCCGAGTACGACACTGATCACGACGGGCTGCTGTCGGTCACTGAGTTCGTGCCACTCGCCGACAACCTTCCCGAGCTCGCTGGTTGATCCGTCGGTAGTGATCCGGCCGACGCCGAAACCGCGGCACGAGCGGCCCCGGCCGGGGACGCCGCAGACCGAGTGAGCCGGTCGGTGAGGTGCGCTCGCCGCATCTTCTGAGGCCCGCCGGAGGCCGGACGGTCGTCGCGGCGTCCGGCGGTTGCTCCGTCCGGGCGGGGTGAGCTCAGCGGTTGGTGACGTCGAAGGAGGCCGACCGGCCGCCGGCGGAACTGTCGTCCGCGTAGACGTCGATGGTTCCGGGCTCGACGACGAACCGGCCGAGCCGCCTCCGTTCGTCGATGTGGATCGATTGTTCCCGCACCTGAACGATCACGGACCGTATCGTGGGGGCGACGCATTAAATCAACCGGTTGACTGAATGTTGAGGGTGCTGTTGCCTGGTTCTGCAAGCACGACGGAGTCGTCTATGGCGTCTGCCTTCAGAAGAGGAACGAGGACAGTCAATGCCCGGCCCCCACGCCTCGTCCAGCTCCACCCCTTCCGACCCGCAGAACCCCGGCTTCGATCCCGATGCCCTCCGGGCCCGCTACCGCGCCGAGCGCGACCGCCGGATCCGCCCTGACGGCAACGCCCAATACCGAGGCACCAGTGGCGAGTTCGGCTACTACGCCGACGACCCTTACGCCGATCCGGAGTTCGCTCGGGACCCCCTTCACGACCGGGTCGAGGCGCTGGTCATCGGCGGCGGGTTCGGCGGTCTGCTCGCCGCCGCCCGGCTGCGGCAGGTGGGCGTGGAGTCGATCCGGGTGATCGACAAGGGCGGGGACTTCGGCGGCACCTGGTACTGGAACCGTTATCCGGGCATCCACTGCGACATCGAGTCGTACATCTACCTGCCGCTGCTGGAGGAGGTCGGTTACATCCCCGGGTGGAAGTATGCGCCGGGGGAGGAGATCCGCCGGCACGCGCGGGCCATCGCGCGCCACTTCGGTCTCTACGACGACGCCTGCTTCCAGACGCAGGCGACCGAACTGCGGTGGGACGAGGCGGGGTCGCAGTGGATCGTCGGCACCGACCGGGGCGACCGCATGCGGGCGCGCTACGTGGTGATCTCCAGCGGAACCCTCAGCGAGGCCAAGCTCCCGGGCATCCCCGGGATCGAGACCTTCAAGGGACACACCTTCCACACCAGCCGCTGGGACTACGACTACACCGGCGGCGACGCGAACGGCGGCCTGACGGGGCTCGCCGGCAAGCGGGTGGCACTCATCGGCACCGGCGCGACCGCGATCCAGGTCGTGCCGCACCTCGGAGCCGACGCCCGGCACCTGTACGTGTTCCAGCGCACGCCCTCCTCCGTCGACGTACGTGACAACCGTCCCACCGACCCGGAATGGGCCGCGTCGCTGGAACCAGGCTGGCAGCGGCGCCGGCTGGACAACTTCCTCAAGGTCGTCACCGGTGTCCGGGCGGACGAGGATCTGGTGAACGACGCCTGGACCAGCAGCGCCCGGCTGCAGGAGAAGCTCGTCCCGACCAACGCCTATGCGGACATCCCGGCCGAGGAACGCGAACGCGCCTACGAGATCGCCGACTTCCAGAAGATGAACGAGATCCGTGCCCGCGTGGACGCCGTCGTCGAGGACCCGGCCACGGCCGAGAGGCTCAAGCCCTGGTACCGCTACATGTGCAAGCGGCCCACCTTCAGCGACACCTACCTGCAGACCTTCAACCGGCCCAACGTCACCCTGGTCGACACGGCCGACACCCACGGCGTGGAACGGCTCACCGAGACCGCCGTCGTGGTCGGCGGCGCCGAGTACGAGGTCGACTGCATCATCTTCGCGACCGGCTTTGAGACGGGCATCTCGGGCGTGCTGTCCGGACGGCTCCCGGTCTACGGCCGGGACGGCCACACCCTGCTGGGCTCCTGGCGGAACGGTCCGAGGACGCTCCACGGCTTCTACGGCCACGGCTTCCCCAACCTCTTCCATCTCGGCACGCTGCAGAAGGCGGCCGCCGTGAACTTCGTGCACGTTCTCGACGAACAGGCCGTCCACGTCGCGGAGGTCGTCGCCGAGGCCCGCAGGTGCCAGGCCCGGTACGTCGAACCGACCCCTGAGGTCCAGGACGCCTGGCTGGCCACCCTCAGGGAGAACGCGCCCGACCTGTACCGGTTCCAGGCCGAATGCACCCCTGGCTACTACAACAACGAGGGCATGCCCCGGGAGCGGAGCGAGGCGTACGGCGACGGACCGGTCGCCTTCTACGAACTCCTCAGGCGCTGGCGCGCGAACGGCGGCATGAGCGACGTCCTGGTCGAGGGCGAGTGAGAAGGGCGAAGGCGGGGCGTGACCGAGGCACGCGCCACTTCGCCCTGAGGAGAAGGGGCACCCGGCCGGCCATCCGTGCCGCGGGCGGCTTCACAGCGAGAAGGAGCACCAAATGATCAGTACTGGACTCGAAGGTCGCGGTGTCGTCGTCACCGGCGCGGCGTCCGGCATCGGCAGGGCCACGGCTCTGAAGTTCGCACAGGCAGGCGCGAAGGTCCTGGTCGCGGATCTCGACCAGGAGGGTGCCGAGGAGACCGTCAAGGAGATCGATGCCGCCGGGGGTGTCGCCCTGGCGGTCGTCGGTGACCTGAGCGACCAGCAGGTCGTGGACCAGGTCGTCGAGCGGGCCGTCGGTGCGTTCGGCCGCCTGGACGTCCTGGTCAACAACGCCGGGATCATGGACCGCATGTCGGCGCTCGGTGAGACCGGCGACACCGAGTGGGAGCGGGTCCTCCGGGTCAATCTGACGGCGCCGTTCCTGCTGACCCGCGCGGTCCTGCCGCACATGCTGGCCGCGGGACGCGGCTCGATCGTCTTCACCGCCTCCGAGGCGGGTCTGCGCGGCAGCGCGGCGGGCGCCGCCTACACCGCTTCCAAACATGGCATCGTCGGCCTGGTCAAGAACCTGGCCGTCATGTACCGGGGGCAGGGCATCCGCGCCAACGCCGTCGCCCCCGGCCCCACCCAAACCAACATTCAGGTGGACGCCGCTCAGGAGGCCCATGGACCGACCGTCGTACGGCGGTTGATCGGCGCGAACATCGGCCGGCTGGGTTCGGCGGAGGAGCAGGCGGCCGCCATCGTCTTCCTGGCCTCCGACGCCGCCTCCTTCGTCAACGGCGCCGTCCTGCCGGTCGACGACGGCTGGGCCGCCGTCTGACGGAGGCTCCTCGATACGCTCGTCATCAAGCCGGTCAAGAGTGTCGAGCGTCAGGTGGTGCTCGGAACGTTCACGGCGGGCTCGTCGGGCCCAGCGGACGCCGGGTGGCAGAGCGGGTAGGCGTCGGTCATCCGAGCCTGGAAGGGTCTGCGGCGCCCGCGGCTGTCTCGCCATGGAGCGCCGCGCGTTCGCGCGAACGCATCGTCCTGCCGGGTGATCTGCCGAGCCCGGCGAACCCGCCGTCCGGCTGCCGGTTCCGCACCAGATGCCCGATCGGGCCGCTGGTGCACGCCGATCGGACGATCTGCGCCGAGGTCGAACCGCAGCTCACCACCACTGCCACCGGGCAGCGTGCCGCCTGCCACTTCGCCGGCGAACTCGCGCCCCAGCCCTAGAAGAATCCCCTGAGAAGGGAACCGACATGTCCGACGGCTCGACCAGCGCGCGGATCGCGCTCAACCCGATCCAGTGGATGGCCAGCGACGACGGATGGCTGGACCCGTCCAAGGCACCCGCGCCGGAGCAGCGGCTGTCACTGATCAAACAGGCCGGATTCGACGCCGTCATGGCCGAGGTGCCCGCCGACTGGGCCGTGGAAAAGTACCAGGCGGTGCTGGACGAGGTCGGCCTGACACTGGCGCCCGGCTACTTCGTCTGCCGGTCCGACGGCAGGGACGGCAAGGAGGCCGACGTCGTCGCCGGCGCCACCGCGGTCGCGCGGCAGCACGCCCAGCTGGGCATGACCGAGATCGGTCTGGGTCTTGCCATGGGCAAGGAGGCGCGGCGCGTCCTGCATCCCGCACAGGCCTACGACGCGGACGAATCCTGCGTCGAGGCGGTGACGGCGTTGATCGCCCAGATCTCCGACGCCATGCTCGCCGAGGGGGTCCGGCCATCCCTGCACCCGCACGTCGGCACGTGGATCGAGACCGAAGAGGAGGGCCGGGCGGTCCTCGACGCCCTCCCGTCGTCCAGGCTCGGCTTTCTCCCCGACACGGGGCACCTGGTGTGGGCGGGCGCCGACGTCGGAGCGTTCGTCAAGGACTACGCCGAGCGGATCCCGTTCGTGCACGTGAAGGACTGCAGGCTCAGCGTCGCCGCCGAAGGCCGCGCGAAGGACTGGGGGTACCAGCAGACCGTTCTCGGCGGGCTCTGGGCCGAACCCGGCCGCGGTGAGCTCGACCTCACCGGCATCCTGGGTAATCTGCCCGACACGTTCGACGGGTGGCTGATGGTCGAGGTGGACCGTCCCGACATCGCCGACCCCTACGAGAGCGCGCAGGAATCGGCCCGCTGGATGCAGAGCGCGTTCCCGTCGCAGGAGAACTGACGCATATCGCCGGCGCGGCGTGGCGCGCGCCGCGCCGGCGAAACCCGCTCGCGCCAGATCCTGGCGCTCCGTGAGCCCGCGCGCCTCCTTCACCGCGCAGGCCGCTCGGAACCTGGCGATGGACTTCAGGACGGCGATGTCAGCGCGGCCTCGTGTATCACCTGCCGGACCGTGGCATCGAGGGGACTGTCCTCGGCGATCACCGTCTCGCATCCGTCGGGCAGCAGGTCCAGCGGCCGGTACCACTCCCGCATCTCCTTGGCACCGAACTCCTGTCGCTGGGGCCTTCTCTGGTGCCGCCGAAGGGTCTCCTCCCACGACGTCTCCAAGTAGAACCAGACGCTGCGCGGGTGGTCGCGTCGCAGGGCCCGCAGCATGGGCCCATACCGGTCGGCGCTCAGGATCCCGTCGCTCTCGTTGAGTTTGGGCGTGTCGCCCTTCCCGGCCCGGGTGGAACGGCGATTTTCCCGAAGTCAACGTTCAGGTGGCCGGGAGGGGCGGTGCGGACGCCGCCTGGGCGGTCACGAGCATGAACAGGAATATGCCGCGAGAAGCCCACCTGGGGCGGGCCACCGGACGTAGGTCGAATTCCGGGCACCCGCAAGATCACACTTAGGCCGATCCGGAAAAGAAGATTTTCGGTTGGCTCTTATGAATCGTTCAGGGTGGGCCGAACGGCACGGACGGGCACGCCTGACGAACACCCGGTGAACTCGGTCGGCCCTACCTGTCTCGGGATCAAATGGAGTCGATCGCCACCTACCAGGATGCGATCCACCGGTCTATGATCACTTCCGGATTGTCAGGTTCTGGGCAACCCGACTCGGAGTTGAGCTGGTAGTGGATAACACGGCATTTGCCGGGATCGATGACGCACTGTGGTTGAGCAATAACGAATGTGCCGAACGTAAAGCGACCTGGCCGAAGCCGCCATTATCCGAGCGGTGAGTATGCAAGCCCTGATCATTCCGCTTCGTCGGACGACCCAAAAGATGAGCCGACTTCGCAGCCACCATGAGAGAGACGCTTCGTCGACCCATGTGCTTTACCAACGATCTGATCGGAGGATCACCCATGACCAGCGACAACCAGATAAAGAACATCGTTGTTCTGGGAGGCGGCACGGCGGGCTGGATGTCGGCCGCATACCTGGGGAGGGCACTCGGGCGATCGGTGAAGATAACGGTCCTCGAAGCGCCGGCCATTCCGAGGATCGGGGTGGGCGAGGCCACCATCCCCAATCTGCAGAAGGTGTTCTTCGATTTCCTCGGCCTGTCCGAGGAAGAGTGGATGCCCGAGTGCAACGCAAGTTTCAAGATGGGCATCAGGTTCGTCAACTGGCGGACCTCCGGCACGGGTGAGGCCGAGCCGCGGCCGCACGGAAAGGGGCAGGACGCGTTCGACCACCTCTTCGGGCTGCTGCCGGAGCACGACAACCTGCCCTTGTCCCACTACTGGACGTACAAGAGGCTGCGGAACGCCACCGATGAGCCGTTCGACCGCGCGTGCTATGTCCAGCCGGCGGTCTTCGACAAGAAGCTGTCCCCTCGCCACCTGGACGGCACAAAGTGGACGAGCTACGCCTGGCATTTCGACGCCCAACTGGTCGCCGACTTCTTGCGCCGGTTCTCCACGAAGAAGCAGGGAGCGGTGCACATCGAGGACCGGTTCATCGGCGCGGAGATCGATCAGAAGGGGCACATCGCCGCGATCACGACCGAGGCCGGCCGCAGGCTCGAAGCCGATCTGTTCATCGACTGCTCGGGCTTCCGGAGCCTCCTCATCAACCAGGTCATGAAGGAACCGTTCTTGGACATGAGCGACCACCTGCTCAACGACCGGGCGGTCGCGACTCAGGTACCGAACGACGACGAGAGCGACGGCATCGAGCCGTTCACCTCGGCGATCGCGATGTCCTCCGGCTGGACCTGGAAGATCCCGCTGCTCGGCCGGTTCGGCACCGGCTACGTGTACTCCAGCCGGTTCGCCTCACAGGACGAGGCGACCGAGGAGTTCTGCCGGATGTGGAACCTCGACCCGGAGAATCAGCCGCTCAACCACATCAGGTTCCGGGTCGGCCGCAACCGGCGGGCCTGGGTGAAGAACTGCGTCGGCATCGGCCTGTCCTCCTGCTTCCTGGAACCACTGGAGTCCACCGGCATCTACTTCGTGTACGCCGCGCTCTACCAGCTGGTGAAGCACTTCCCGGACAAGCGTTTCGACCCCGTCCTGATGAACCAGTTCAACCGCGAGATCGAGTCGATGTTCGACGACACGCGGGACTTCATCCAGGGGCACTTCAGTTTCGCGCCGCGCGATGACACGCCGTTCTGGCGCGCCTGCAAGGAGCTGGAGCTCGCCGACGGCTTCAAGGAGAAGGTCGCGCTGTACAGGTCCGGCCTCGGGGTCAACCTGCCGATCACCGACGAGAGCAACTACTACGGCAACTTCGAGGCCGAATTCCGCAACTTCTGGAGCAACGCGAACTACTACTGCGTGCTCGCAGGACTCGACGTCCTGCCGGAGCACTCGATGCCCGCGCTCAGCCACCGGCCGGACTCCATCGAGTCCGCCGAGGCCGTGTTCGCGGACATCGAGCACCGGCGCGACGAGCTACTGAACACCCTGCCCTCGACGTACACCTACCTCCGCCACCTCCACGGAAAGTGACGGCATCCTGCCCTCCGGGCGGGCCTGCCTGGAGGGCAGGGCGATGAAGAAGGCGGGATGTCCATGTACGCCGCAGATCTTCTGCTCCACCTGGTCCATCCGGCCGTAATCCTCTGTGCGGCGGTGGCCGTCGTAGCGGTCGGGAGGTTCGCGGCGCGCCGGCTGCGCCAGCCGGAGGTCATCGGTGAGATCGCGGCCGGGCTGGTGGCCGGACCGGTCGCGATGCGACTCCTCGGACCGCACCGGTTCCACAGCCTCCTGCCCGACCATGCCCTCGCCGACCTCAAGCTGGTCGCTCAGGCCGGACTCGTGCTGTTCATGGTCGGCCTGGCCCATGAGCTGCGGCTCGGCTCGGCACGGCCGACGGGCAGGGCGACCGGCTGGGTGGCCGCCGGCTCGTTTCTGCCGGCACTCGCCGCGGGCGGCCTGCTCGCGGGCTGGGTGCTGCTGACCGGCGGCACACATCTGCGCGGGAGCGCACCCACACCCGCCTTCGTGCTGATGATCGCGGTGTCCATGTCGATCACGGCGGTACCCGTTCTGGCCAGAATCCTGGACGACCGCGGGATGACCGAGACCGAGGCCGGTCGCGTCGCCCTGTCCTCGGCGATCGTGATCGACGCGATCTCCTGGCTGATGCTCGTGGTCGCCGTGGGTCTGCGCACCGGGCGGCTCGACGGCTTCCTTCGCTCGTGCGGTGCGCTGGCGGGCGGTGTGGCGGTGGCATGGCTGCTGCGTCGCGCGCTGAGTACGCGGACGGCCGACCGGCTCTGTGCACGCTTTCCCGGGAGCGCCGCGGTGCTGCTCGGCGCGGTGGCGATCGCCATGGCGCGGGGCATGGAAGAGGCCGGCATGACCGCCATCCTCGGCGCCGTGCTCACCGGACTGGCCGTTCCGGCGCGCCGGGTCGCCTGGACGGCCGCTGTGGTGTCGGTGACCAGGGTCGGCCGCATTCTGCTCCCCATCTTCTTCGTGGCCAGCGGCATCACCGTGCTGACCAAGGCTTTGGGCGCCGTACCGGTGACGTTGGTCGCGCTGACGACCGTGCTCGGCATCGCGGGCAAGGTGCTGGGCGGCCATGTCGGTGCGTGGCTCGGCGGGTACCACCGGTGGGACGCGCTGCGGGTCGGTTGCCTGATGAACACCCGCGGGCTCACGGAGCTGATCGTGCTTCAAGTCGGCTACAGCACGGGAGTCCTGACCCCGGCGATCTTCCTCGCCTTCGTGGTGATGGCGTTGATCACCACGGCGCTGACCGGCCCTTTCCTGCAGCTCATCGATCGCACTGAAACGCGATACCGCCCCACGTGGCGGCGTCGGCCCACCTACGCGGAGGGTGATGCGCAGTGACCGAATCATCCATCTCGATGCCGGATGTCTGCTCGCCGAACGAGTTCCGGTCCCTGATGTCGGAGTTTCCCAGCGGAGTCGCCATCGTGACGACCCTGGACGACGAACGGCGGCCGTGGGGCATGACCTGCTCCGCGCTGTGCAGCCTCACGCCGAACCCGCCGACGTTGCTGGTATGCCTGCGTGCGGAGAGCCCCACGCTGGACGCGATCCTGCGGCGAGGAACGTTCGCGGTCAATCTCCTGCACGGCGGCGCACAGTCCGTCGCCGAGCTGTTCAGCTCGAGGATGAGCGTCCCTGAACGGTTCGAGTCGGTGGACTGGTCGGCCGGGCCTTCGGGACCGCATCTGACCAGGCACGCACACGCGATCGCCGACTGCCGGGTCGCCCGTACGGCGGACGGGGACAGCCACCTCGTCCTGTTCGGGAGGGTCGGCGGCGTCACCCAGCGCAGGGGACACGCCCCCTTGCTCTACGGCAGGCGGCGATACCACACCTGGCCGCAGTAGGCGGCGGTCCCCGAGGACCAGCGGAGCCGAGTGACCACTGAGCGCCATCACCGCCGTCTCATCGTCGCGCCGGTCAGCCGTCCTCGGCGACGTACGCGGGCGTGAAGCGCACCGGCAGCGCTGACAGGCCGCGGAGGTGGAGCGCCGGCCGCCACTCGAGCTCGTCCTCCGGAACCGCGAGCCGTATGTCCGGGAGCCGGTCGAGCAGCACCTCGATGGCCGTCTGCGCCATGACCTCGGCGAGCTCCGGCGCCGGGTGCGGGCACCCGTGGTCGCCGGCGCCGAACGCGAGGTGCGCGTGATTGCCGCCCGAGTCGCCGTGGACCGCGGGCCGTACCTGCGGATCGGCGTTCGCGCCGGCCAGCCCGACGATGATCACGTCACCGGACCGGATGATCCGGCCGCCGAGCTCGATGTCCCGGGTCGCCCAGCGGCCCGGTGAGGTCTTCACCGGCGTGTCCTCCCACAGCACCTCGTTCAGCGCCTGGCCGACGCTGCGGCGGCCGCCCGCGAGGGTCAGCGCGAAGCGGTCATCGGTCAGCAAGAGACGCAGCGTGTTGCCGATCCAGTGGGCGGTGTTCTCCTGACTGCCGTAGATCACGACGAGGATGTCCTGGATCAGCTCATCGTCGGTGACGTCGGTCGCGAGCCCGAGCAAGCGGGACATGACATCCAGCCCCGGCTGCGCGCGCTTGATCTCGATGAGGCGCGCCATCGTCGCGAAGAACCGGCCGAACGCGTCGATGGCGTCCTCCCGGCCGTCGCTCATCGTCTTCATGTCCTGGGCGACGCCCATCAGTTCGGAGTCGGGCAGCCCCAGCACGCCGCCCATGACGAGCACCGGCATCCGGTACGCGTACTGCTCCATGAGCTCGACCTCGCCGCCGGCGGCGAACGCGTCGATCAGCCGGTCGGCGAACCGCTCGCAGTCGGCCTGCAGTCCGAACTGGTCCACCTCGGCGAGCGCGGCGGTGATCGCGCCGACGCGACGCGCGTGCACCGGCCCGTCCAGGAACATCAGCATGCCGGGCGTGTAACCCACGGCCTGCGGCGGCACGTAGTCCGGGCCGTGGGAGCGGTACGGCTCGCGGGCGAACAGCCGCCCGTCGGTGAGGACGCGATGTGCCTCGCGGTAGCCGATGACCAGCCACGCGGGGTCGCCGCCCTCGAGCAGGACCGGCACGACCGGGCCGTGGTCGCGCCGCATCTCCCGGTACAGCTCCTCGGTGCCCCCGGCGAAGCGCGGCCCGTACAGGGGCACCGCGCCGGAATGCGCGCCTCCGATCTCCGGCTCCGGCGCGGTCACGAGGCGCTCTTCTCGGCCGTGGACGACGCGTACGACGGTGCGTTCGTCACCACGTGCGCTCGGCGAACCGCATGACCGGCGCATTGCGTTGCACCACGTGCCATCACCCCGTTGATATCGATCGACTCGAGACAGGGCAGGCCGCCCGTAGGACGGGGATCATAGACCCGAACCAGTCATACCGGCCATACCCCCCGATATTGACCGGCGTTTTTACGGAATGTCCGGGTGTGTGCCTGCCCAAACGCCGCTCGGCTCGCGCCCAGGTGAGGTGAGGGGCTGCTTCATCGGCACGGTGCGGTGCGCGGGTCGACGCCGAGCGCCCGCCATTCTCCGGTGAGCGTCGGCCCGGTGAGGATCGCGCAGATATGGCGGACGGTGACCGCGGGGTCGGTGTTCCATACTCCGATGTTGCCGTCGACGCCGGCGGTGGCCAGCAGGTCGCCGCGTGGGCTGAAGGCGAGCCTGTTCAGCACCCCGAGGTGGCCGGTGAGGTCGGCGACGAGACGGCCGGTGGAGGCGCTCCACAGCCGGATGATCGTGTCGCCCTGGGTTCCGGTCGCCAGCGTACGGTCGTCGGGGGAGAAGGCGACGTCCCTGATGCTGGACGGGTGGCCGGCGAACGTTCGCAGGAGCCGGCCGCTGCGCAGGTCCCACAGCCTGATGACGCGGCCGGACCCGGCCGTGGCGAGCGTGCGTCCGTCGTGGCTCACCGAGATTCCGATCACCTGGTCCTGGCCGGTCCTCAGCGAACGTTCGACTGCGAGGTCCTTGGTGCGCCAGATCCGTACCAGGCTGTCGGTGGAGCCGAGCTTCTGCGCCGTGGTCGCCGTGGCCGCGGCGGCGGCCAGCAGCCGCGAGCCATCGGGGGTGAAGGCGATGCGCTCCGGCCGGTAGGGACCCAGGCCGACGACCCCGCGCTGCCGCAGCGTCCGGACGTCCCACAGGTAGATCGCGTTGCTGCCGGTCAGGGGGTCGCCCGCGGGCAATGCCGTCGCCGCGAGCAGGGTGCCGTCGGGGGAGAAGGCCACGGCGTCGGCGGAAAGCCCCGGGCCCACGGTGAGATCGGCGCGCTTGCGCCCCGTGGGGTCGAAGACCTGGACCGTGCCCCGGCCGGATGTGCCGGCAAGGGTGCCGTCCCGACCGTAGGCGACACCCGTTTTTCCCAGGGCTGCGCCCGACCGTGCCGTGATCAGCGGTTTGGGCGGGAGACCGGTGACGTCCCAGGTGGAGAGGTTGCCTCGTGCATCTACGGCTGCGAGACGCGTGCCGGAATGGTCGAAGGTGACGCCGGTCATCGCGGCATCGTCGCCTACGCCGCTCAGCCAGGTGTTCGCGCGGTGCCACAGGACCGTGGATCCGGCGAGTCCCGCGGCTGCGATCGTCCGCCCGTCGGCGGAGACCCCCACGTCCAGCAGCGTTCCGCCGCCGGGCCGGACGAAGGAATCGGTGTCCCACGTACGGTCCCGGAGGTTCCAGACCCGCACCTTGGGTCCGCCCCCCACGGCGATGAGCCGATCGGCTCCGGCGTAGACCAGCGCGCCGACGGGGTCGGACCCCTGTCCCGCCGTTCCCAGGCTCCGGCCCGCCCGGTCCCAGAAGAGGACCCGGCCGTCTCGTACGCCGCCGGTCGCCAGCGTGCCGTCCGGTGAGAACGTCACACTCACCTCTGATCGGCCGGCGTGGCCACGCAGGGTGGCGATCCTCCGGCCGTCCCGGAGCCGATACAACGCCGCGGTCCCGTCAGCGTGCCCGACGGCGATCAGTTCCCCGTCCGGGCTGTACGCCAGGCTCGACGCGAGGCGGGACAGCAGGCTCGAACGCGCGTCAGGCGTCCCGGTGCCGGGGACGGGGAACGCCGTGAGGAGCCGGCCCGAACGCGGATTCCACTCCCGGAGCGTGACGGTGCCGCCTCGGCCGACGGAGGCCACGGCCAGAGCCCGCCCGTCCGGCCGCCAGGCCACCGGCTTCAAGGTCGGCCATCGCGGGGATGGGAGGGCCCGGCCGTCCGAAGTCGTCCATACGGCGACCTGACCGGTGAGGGCGCCGGCCGCGAGCATGGTGCCGTCCGGAGAGAACCGCATCACCATCGCCCGGGTCAGGCCGCGCAGCACTACGCGTTGCCGATGGGTGCGCCCGTCCCAGAGCCGGATCGTTCCGTCGGTGCCGCCGGTCGCGACCAGGCCGCCGTCAGGACTGATCGCCGCACTGGTGGATCCGTTCGTGTCGCCGAGCCGGCCGGCGTGGGCCAGCATCTGCGCGGACAGCACCGCGCCCCGGGCCTCGGCGGTCGGGTGGGCCTGCCAGGCCAGGGCCGCGAGCATCATCGCCCGCCGAGGGTCCGCGCGGCCCGCCAGGGCCGACTCGGCGGCACGCGCACGGGAGACGGCCTCGGCCTGACGCCGTTGGGCGGTACCACGTTGCTGGAAGGCGGCCGTTCCGGCGGCCAGCGCGACGACCAGAAGGGCCGCCTGACCTGCCACCAGCCGACGTAGCCGACGGGTGCGCCTTCGCTCGGCCATGAGCGTGGCCTCGGCCACGGCCGTGCTCGCGCGAAGGAAGCGTTCCTCCAGCGGAGTGAGATCGGTCCTGTCAGCGGCCCACTCCCGTGCCTCGGCCAGCCGCGCTCCCCGGTACAGGGCGCCATCGTCCTGCCGGGACTCCGACCAGTACCGCGCCGCGTCGGCGAGGCGCTGCCGTACGAGCAGGGCCCGCCGATCGTCCTCGACCCACTCGCGCGGCCGGGACCATGCGGTCAGCAACACGTCGTGGGCGATCTCCACGCTGGCGTCGTCGAGGATGACCAGGCGTTCGTCGGTGAACGCGTCGAGCACGGCGTCGATGTCGGCGACCTGTTCGGCGGTGCGACCGGCGTACAGGTCCGTCCGCTGTGCCGTACGGCGGGCGAGCCGCCCGTCCGCGGAGATGACGATCAACCGCCGGAACACCTCTGCCGCGACGGCCTGCCGCCGCGGCTCGAGCCCGTGGTAGACGCCGTCGGCGCTGGCCCTGACCGCGTGCGCGACCCCACCGGACAGGCCGTAGTCCCTCCTGGTGAGCCGGTCACCGGTCCGGTTCTTACAGGTGATCAACATGGCCTGCGACAGCAGCGGCAGAGCACCCGCCTCATATTCACCGGTCACCCCGGTGGCACGGAGCTCGGCGAGGATGTCGTCCACGAGACCGGATTCGATCTCCAGGCGAGCCGCCGTGGCGGGACCGGTGATCGCTCGTCGCAGCTCAGGCTCGGTCATCGGCCCGACCACGAACTGCCCGTCCCGAAAGGCCTCGGTCAGCTGCGGATAGGCGGCGCACCGCTCCCAGAAGTCCCCGCGCACGCTCAGCACGACGAACGCCGGAGGTGTGTCCGCCGGACCGCACGGCGTGCCTGCCGCCGCGCCCAGCGCGGTGATGAACGACCGTCGCTCCGCCTCCCCGGCCGCGTCGTCGCCGAAGGTGAAGATCTTCTCGAACTGGTCCACGACCAGCACCAGTCGTTCCCCTCCGGTGTCGGCGTCCGTGCCGGCCGAGGCTCGCCGGTACGCCAGCAACGTCCGCCGTACGAGCAGGTGCGCCTCCTCGGGATGCTCCGCGAGGTCGCGCCGGATCGAGGCGACATCTGTTCCGGCGAGCACGGACAACTGGACGGCCAGCTCCTCCAGGGGTGCCCGGGTCAGGTTGAGGACGAGGCGGGGCCAGGTCTCGGATCCGGGAGCCAGCGCTCCGCGGGCCAGCATCGGTATCAGGCCCGCGCGCAGGAGGGACGACTTGCCCGCGCCGGAGGCTCCGGTCACGATCACGATGCCCAGGCCGCTCAGGCACTCGGCGATCTTGCCGACCAGCTGCGCGGACAACTGCTCACGCCCGTAGAAGATTCCGGAGTGTCTCGTCTCGAACGGCCACAGCCCCTGGTACGGGCATCCGGACCAGCGCGGCACGCCGGGCGTGCTCCCCGCGTCCGTACCAGAGTCTGTGACGGTGCGCTCGACGAGGAACGACAGATCCTCGCGGAGCAGCCGCACCTGCGTCGACTGCCAACGGAGCCGTTCACTGTCCGCCCGCCGCTCCGCCTCCGTCTCCACCAGCCGCCCGAGGATCACGGCGACCGCATCGCGAACGTCCGCGAGCAGGAAGCCGAAGTCCTGGAACTCCTCACTCAGCGCCTTGAACGCCGAGGCCACCTGGAACTGCAGTTCGACGTCGCCTTTCTCGGCGACGTCCTCCAGCACGGCCCTGACCGCGCCGATCTCCCGCAGGACCGCGGCACCCTCGCGCCGAAGCGACACCGCCGCCGTCCCTTCGGCGACCAGGACCTCCTCGATCCGCCTGGCCAGCTCCCGCTCGATCTCGTCCTGCGTCGGCGACCTCTCGTCGAGGCGCAGCCGGTCGACCACCTCCTCGATCAGGTTCGTCAGGACGTTCGCGCCGACCGATCCGAGCACTCCGACGCTCGCCGCGATCTGCGCACCCGTCCCCGGCAACGTCGCGACCACCGGCCCGAAAGCACCCGCGCACAACAAGGCCGTCAAACCGGCCGGCGACATCCGCCGAAAACCATGCCCCGCCCGACGGGTGGCCTCCGCGATCCGGGCACGCACCCCCGCCCGCATCCGCCGGTTCTGCTCATCCGTAGTCCCCGTGTCACCCACCGCATCAATATGACCGCCGTGACCCGCCGCCGATGAAAGGAACCGCCAACCGGTCCCTACGCCGTCCGGATGCGGCCACCGGAGTTTGACTTCCTCCCCCTTCTGAAGAAAGGGGGATTCCCATCGGCCGTGTGGCCGATTCGGCCTTTAGGCCGGGCGCCTCACGGCGCGGGTTTCCTGTTTCAGCGCCGGCTGCGGAAGGGAGGACCCTTGCCGTCTGACACCAGCTCCACAGGCATCGCCGGGGTTGTGCCCGGCTACGGCTCGACCAGCCGCAAGGATGTTCTTGGCCGCGTTGATGTCCCGGTCATGCCGGGTGCGGCAGCCCGGACACGTCCAGTGCCGGGTGGAAAGACTCAGCTCCGCGAGCAGGTACCCGCAAACCGAGCAGGTCTTGGAAGACGGATACCAGCGATCGATCACCACGAGCGTACGCCCGGCCCGTTCGGCCTTGTACTCCAGCTGCCGGCGGAACTCACCCCACCCCGCATCGGAGATCACCCGCGCCAGCTTTCGGTTCTTCACCATGTTGGCGACCGCGAGGTCTTCGATGACGATGACATCCGCTCTGCGCACCAGGTTGGTGCTGACGCGGTGCAGGAAGTCGTTTCGGGCGTTGCGGACCTTGCGGTGGGCGCGGGCGACCTTGGTCTTGGCCTTGCGCCGGTTGGCGCTCCCGCGCTCGCGGCGGGCCATCCGCCGCTGGTAGCGGGCGAGGTTGCGGGCCTTGCGCTCCAGATGCCGGGGGTTGGCGATGCGTTCCCCGTCGGAGGTGACCGCGAAGTCCTTGATCCCCAGATCGATACCGATGGCGTGCCTGGCGGTCTCCATCGGGTCGGGCGCGTTCGTTTCGACGGCGAACGTCACATACCAGCGGCCGTCCGGATCCCGGGAGATCACGACCATCGTCGGGTTCAGCGCGGCCAGGTCCACACCCTCGAAGGACCACACGAACCGCAGCGGCGCCTTGGTCTTGGCCATGGACAACTCGCCGTTCTTCATCCGGAACGCCGAGCGGGTGTAATGCGCCGACTGGCGGGAGCTGCGGTTCTTGAACCGCGGGTATTTCGCGCGGCCGGCGAAGAAGTTCGCGAACGCCGCATGCTGGTGCCGCAGCGTCTGCTGCAGCGGAACCGACGACACCTCCGACAAGAACGCCAGGTCCTCGGTCTTCTTCCATCCGGTCAAAGCGGCGTCGGTCTGCTTGTAAGAGGTCTTCTTCCCTCGCTGGTGGTACGCGGCGTGGCGTTCGGCGAGGGTCTTGTTCCACACCAGGCGCACACACCCGAACGTGCGGTTGAACACCGCCGCTTGTTCAGAGTCCGGGTAAGCCCGGCACTTGTACGCCGTCCGCATGACCAGCACCTTACAACTGTCACACTCCCATGTAAGTCGAATGGCCGAACGTCGGCGGACTCCGTTCTCAGGCCGTCCCGGCTACGCCGGGCCGCTCCTGACGGAGTCCGGATTCCTCCCCGGCTGAAGGCCGGGGCATCCTCCGGAGGACTAGGTGAAAGCCCGCTCAGCCGCGTGTGGCCGGGTGGCCACTCCAGCCGGACGATTCGGTCGGCGGCGGCCTGGGCGGCCGGATCACGGGTGATCAGAAAGTGTGGTGCGGCCGTGGGTGGCGGTGCCGTGGCAGCCGGCAGCGGCTCATCGCGAACGTTCTTCCGGGACGGGAACGAGGAGTTCGGCTTGGGCGATGCGCCGGGCGGCGCGATGCAACAGCACCGTGGGGGACGCCCCATCCGAGCCGGGGACGGCTCGGGTGGTGACCACGCCCGCGGGGGTGCCCAGGCGCAGCGTGCCGTCGGCGGCCTGCCCGGCGACACGGTGGGCGAGGGTGCCGGGGGTGGCGGCGGCGGTGGCCACCGCGATGGCGGAGGTGAGGCCGATCGCCGGATGCGGTGCGTGCATGGAGACCATGCGGATGGACAGGTCGTACTCGTCCTGGCCGACCAGCACGCCCTGCGTGGTGCGGAACGAGGCGGGACGACCGACGATGCCGACCTTCGGCACGGCGTGGCTGACCGGGTCGTCCTGCCCGGCCAGGCCCATCGCAAGGGCGGCCTGACGGCGCAGCGCGGTCAGCGCGGGAACCACGGCGGCGAATTCGGCGACCGATTCGTTGCCGCCGAGACCGAACGCCTTGGCGTCGAAAAGCGCGACGGGAGCGCCGGCGTCGACAAGGGATGCCTCGACGGGGCCGTCCGGTCTGATCAGGGTGTCCAAGGGGCGGCCGGTGGGCAGGGCGCGCCCGGTGGTCGAGCCCGCCGGGTCCTGGAACCCGAGCAGGACGGGCACGCCGAGCGCAGACGCACCGGGAACCGCGGCCGTGCCCTCGTCGGGAGGAACGAGGTCCGGCGTGGGGATCGTGCCGGTGAGCCGTGCTCCGGTGTTGACGTTGATCATGTGGACGGTGGTGGTGTCCGAGGTGATCGATACGAGACCGCGGTGGATGGCGTAGAGGGCCACGGCGGTGGCGCAGTTACCGCAGTTGCTGGTCCACTCGACGCGATCGTCCCCCACACCGACCTGTGCGAAGGCGTACTCGAGGTCGACGCCGGGCTCGGACGACGCCTCCACGATCGCGGCCTTGGAGGTGGTGGAGGAGGCGCCGCCGACGCCGTCGATCTGCCGGGGGTCGGCGGCGTTGAAGGCGGCGAGCAGCAGCGTGTCGATGTTCACACCGGTCGCCACGACATCGTGGTGCGCGAAGATCCAGCACTTGCTGGTCCCTCCACGGATCATCTCGCCCTGCAGACGCAACACGACCGACTCCTCGTGGGAACCCGACGGCTTTTCCATGAGTGATGCGTTCCACAGTGGGTTACCTCAATGTGAAGCACAATCCCGGAATTCTGCAGAGGCATTAAGCTTGAGTTAAAGCTGGGGGCGAACGCTCGCGAAGAGTGCTTTCGGCTCCACTCTGCAAATTAGTGCCTATATGTCAGTGAATGGTGATTTATCGCCAAGGTTCCACCCACTTCACCACGCCGGGCGGCAATGTTGCGGCCCGGCCCGCCGTCACCGACGAAAACTACGTGTGGGTGTGACCCTTCTGCGCTCGCCGGTCAGCGAAGGGCCACGTCGTAGGCCACCTTGTGGTTGTCGAGCTCGCCCAGCGCGTCGGGCGGGGCGCCGTCGTCGGTGATGATCTTTTCGAAATCGGTCAGCGAGGCCACCTTGTGCAGTGCGACGCGGCCGAGTTTGGTGTGGTCGACCAGCAGGAAGTTGCGCTCCGCGCTCTGGAGCATGGCCCGCTTGACGAGCACGACATGCGGCTCCTGGTGATAGGCGTGGCCGCCGGAGACCGCCGACGTGGACACGAAGCAGATGTCGACCCGCAGGGCCGCGATGGCTTCGACACATGAGACGCCGAGGAACGATTTGTGCAGCGCGTCGTAGTCGCCGCCCAGGGCGACCAACCGGATTCCGCGCATCGCCGACAGCAGGTTGAGCCCCTCCAGGAAGTTCGTGACGACGGTCAGCGGGGTGATCTTCTCGAGGTGGCGGGCGAGTGCCAGGGCCGTCGTCGAATCGTCGAGCATGATCGCCATTCCCGGCTCGACCCGTTCCACGGCCTTGTCCGCGATGGCGTTCTTCTCGGCCTGCATGGACTTCGTGCGGTACGCGATGCTGCTCTCGAAGACGCCGGAGCGCTGGGCGGTGACCCCGCCGCGGAACTTTCGGACGATGCCCTGCCGTGCCAGCTCGTCCAGGTCCCGGTGGATCGTCATCAGGCTGACCTCGAACCGTTCGGTGAGATCGGCCGCCGTCGCCGAGCCGCGCGTCACGACGAATTCGGCGATGGCGTTCTGCCGCCTGGCCGGACCGCTGGGCTCACGGCCCTTCCGGCTGTTCATGACGCGCTCCTCGGTACGGCCGGACGGAGACTCGCCCTGGACGTCAACCTTATCCCGGCTGCCTGGGTTTCATCCGCGACGTCGCAGGTGATGCCGAGAGGGAGCGTGCGCGTCTGGCAGATCGGGGCCGAGGGTCTCGCCGTGACCTGCCGTGGGCGGCGAAGACTGGACGGCGTCCCGGTCTGTGACGAGTGATTTTCGTCGGGGCTGTCACAGGTCGTGGGGCTGCCTTGTCTTAGCTGGCGACCGGGTGGCAGAACGGCTCCCGGTGGACAGGAGGGCATGGCATGAAGTTCGTGGTCATCGGTGGCACCGGTCTTATCGGGTCCAAGGTCGTGGCGAATCTGCGGGAGCGCGGTCATGAGGCGGTGGCGGCGGCGCCGAGCACCGGTGTCAACACCCTCACTGGTGAGGGGCTGGCCGAGGTCTTGGCCGGTGCGTCGGTGGTGGTCGACGTGTCGAATTCGCCGTCGTTCGAGGACGGCCCGGTGCTGGAGTTCTTCGTGACCTCCACGCGTAACCTGCTGGCGGCCGAGGCGGCCGCCGGTGTCGGGCATCATGTGGCGTTGTCGGTGGTGGGGGCCGAGCGGTTGCCTGAGAGCGGCTATATGCGGGCGAAGGTCGCGCAGGAGACGTTGATCGAGGGTTCGTCGATTCCGTTCTCGATCGTGCATGCGACGCAGTTCTTCGAGTTCGTTCGTGGTATCGCGGACGGCGGCACCGACGGCGGCACGGTCCGGATGGCTCCGGTGTCGTTCCAGCCCATGGCGAGTGATGACGTGGCCCGGGTGGTCGGTGAGGTCGCGGTGGGGGCGCCGGTGAACGGCCGGGTGGAGACCGGCGGGCCGGAGCGGTTCCGGATGGATGGGTTCTTCCGGGATGCCTTGGCGGGCTGGGGTGATCCGCGTGAGGTGGTCACCGACCCGCACGCGCGTTACTTCGGCACCGAGCTGAGCGAACGGTCTCTGGTACCAGGCGATGACGCGATTCTCGGCGAGATCCGCTACAGCGACTGGCCCGGCCGGATCCCCGCCGGCGAGTAGCGACCCTTCCTTACGGAGGCACTTCTCATGTCAGACGAACCACAGAAGACCAGATCGAATGCGTGGCAGACGGCGCTGACCACGCTGCAGGAGGCCGTACCGCCGTTCATTCCCACCGGAGCGCACGCGATGACCGTGGTCATCGAGTACCCGCCCGGTGACCCAGGCGCGCCGCCGCACCGCCACTCCGGCCCCGCCTTCGGGTACGTGCTGGAGGGCGAGATGCTCTTCGAACTCGAAGGCGAGCCCGAGCGGGTCGTACGCGCGGGCGAGGCGTTCTGGGAGCAGGGCGGCGACGTCATCCACTACCAGGACGGCAACAACCGCGACGACATCCCGGTCCGCTTCACCGTCACGATGCTGTGCGAACCCGGCCAGCCGATGCTCACCCTCGTCGACGACGAGGAACTCGCCCAGCGCGCGGACCGCCGCGCCCCTCGACCCGAAGGACGTTCATGACCACCCCGCCCAGCGGAGACGACTCCCTGTACGAGTTGGAGGTCGAGGTCAGCGAAGAGCTGACTTTGGCCGAGTCCAGCCGCCCGGAGGAGATCGCCGACCTGCCGGTCACCGAGTGGTTGTTCGACCCGGCGGACGCCGAACGCGACGAAGCCGGCCTGCACGGCCTGCTCGGCGCGATCCAGGCACTGGAAGAGGATTAGGCGCCAAAGTCCGCGCGCGTGCGCCGCGAGACCTTCATCGGCCCGTGCCCTCCGACACCATCTGGGGGGCACGGGCGCTGGTCAGGTCCGTAGAAAGGCCAGAACGGCCAGGACCCGGCGATGATCGTCGTCTGCGGGCGGCAGGTCGAGCTTGGCGAAGATGTTGTTGATGTGCTTGCCGACGGCCGCCGGGGAGACGACGAGGCCGCGGGCGATCGCACTGTTGGAGCGGCCCTCGGCCATGAGTCCGAGCACCTCGCGTTCGCGGGGGCTGAGGCGTTCGAGCGGGTCGCGTCTGAGTCGCAGCAGCTGGCGAACGACCTCAGGGTCGATCACGGTGCCGCCGGCGGCCACCTTGCGGATGGCGTCGACGAACTCGGTCACCTCGCCCACCCGGTCCTTCAGCAGGTAGCCGACCCCTGCTGGCTCGCTGGATGGCCGGTCACGGTATGGCGCCCGCGTGGTTCACCGTCGGCCTGTCCGCCGCGTCGTTCGTGGCTCTCGTCGTCGCCTTCATCACCGGGATCGGCGTCGCGGTGCTGTCGGCGACGGTGGCGGCCGCCCGGGCCGGCCGCATCCGTCCCACCGAGGCCCTGCGCGAGGCGGCGGTGGACCGGCCCGGGGTGCCGCGGGTGCGTACACTGCTGGGGCTGGCGGCGCTGGCCTGCGGGCTCGTGATGGTCCTCGCGATCCCGCTCGCGGATCCGGCTGGTGCGGTCGACCTGAAGAACGTCGTCCAGTCGGCCCTGCTGTTGGTCGCGGCGGCCGGCCTCCTCACCCCTGTCCTGCTCCCGCCGATGGTGCGGTTCCTCACCTGGCCGTTCGCGGTCGGGACGCGGGCGAGCGGCCTGCTGGTACGGCAGAACTCGCTGACCGCGGGGCGCCGCGCCTCGGCTGTCATCGCACCCGTCCTGATCACCGTCGGCCTGGCCGCCTCCATCCTGGGCGCGGCCGGTACCGCCGACGCCGCCAAGGATCGTGACCTGCGGCGGCAGGCCGCCAAGGCGGACTATGTGGTCCTGCCCGGCGCGGGCACCGGGCTGAACAGGACGGTCATCGACCGGGTCGAGGCCATCCGGGGTCTCGACACGACCACGATCGCGACCACGACGCTGTTCGCCCGCGAACCGGCGATCAGCATTCTTCACTTCGAGGCGCCGATGCCGATCCCCTTCTCCGCCGAGGCGGTGGACAGGAGCACCCTCCTCACTTTCCCGGCGATCGAGGGATCCCTCGCCGGCCTGAACGACCAGAGCGTCGCCGTCGACCGGTCCTGGCACAAGCACGTCGGAGACGTGATGCGTCTCTGGCTGGCCGACGGCACGCCTGTCACCCTCCGCGTCGCCGCGGTGCTCGATGCCGGTCTCGGTGACCGCCTGGTGGTGACCGGTGGGAACGCCGGACGTGCACTGCCGGACCGTGTCCATGTCCGGCTGCGGCCTGGAGCAGACCGCGCCGCGGCCCTTACCGCGTTGCGCGCCGCCACCTACGGCACGGGGGCACGGACGGTGCCGACCGCGCGGTGGACCGCCGCCGTAGGCGACCGTCAGCAACGCCAGACCGAACTCGGTCTGGTGGTCCTTCTCGGCGTCGCCATCGCCTACAGCGCTCTGGCGATCGCGACCACCTCCCTGACCTCCATCTCCGGACGGGATCGCGAATTCACCGTGCTCCGGCTCTCCGGCGCCACCCGCCGTCAGGTGCTATCGATGGTCACAGGGGAATCGTTGCTGCTCGTGACCACCGGTGTGGCGCTCGCCGCCGCGGTCTCCGCGCTCCTCCTCGCCGCGATGGGCCTGGCCTTGGGCAGGTTGGTCGGATCGCCCGTACTGGTCGTGCCCTGGTCGGCGCTGGGGATGATCGCCGGTGGCAGCACCCTGATCGCTCTCCTCGCATCCGTTGTGACCGCCGGGCTCCGACTCCGGAGGAGAGTGGCCACCGGTGCCGGCGACTGAGTGTTCTCCGGTATCGATTCGGAATCGACACCGCTCGCGTTGACCGAGCGGGACCCCGCCGCTGGCCTACAGTGGCCGCATCTGCGGGAATCAGGTGAAGGGGAGGCGCGTCGCGGCGGAGGCGTGTTGCATGAGGCAGAGGCCTGAGCACCGGAAAGGGTTGAGGGATGGGTCAGGAGCCGACCGGCGAACCGGCGACGACCGGCGGTCCGCGTCGTGTCCCTCGGCTCAGCCGGTTGAGCCGGTTGACCGACCCGGCGGGGTGGTTCCGCCGGGTCGGTGAGGATCGTGCCGCCGATCCACTGATCGCCGCGCACAAGGCGCACTTCCCGAAAGCCAACACGCAGCTGCTGCGGTACGCCTACGTGGTGGCCGAGCAGTATCACCGCGGACAGACCCGGAAATCGGGCGCACCGTATGTGACGCACCCGCTCGCGGTGGCGCTCATCCTGGCGGATCTGGGCATGGACACCACCACCTTGGTCGCCACGCTGCTGCACGACACGGTCGAGGACACCGACCTCACGCTGGGCCAGGTTCATGCGGAGTTCGGCGAGGAGGTCGCCATCCTGGTCGACGGCGTGACGAAGCTGGACGGCTCCAAATGGGGAGACCGGGCCGAGGCCGAGACGTTCCGGAAGATCATCCTTGCGGCCGCCGACGATCTACGCGTCCTGGTGATCAAACTCGCCGATCGGGTGCACAACCTGCGGACCCTGCGCTTCCATCCGAAGCCGGAGAAGCGCCGGCGGATCGCGGGAGCGACGCTGGAACTGCTCGTGCCATTCGCCGAACGGCTGGGCATCTATGTGTTCAAGCGCGAGATGGAGGACATCGCGTTCGCGTGCCTGCACCCGCATGAGTACGAGCGGACGCGTGCGGCGGTGGTCGACAGCGCCACCGGCCGGGCCGCCCAGCTCGACCCACTGGTGGAGCGGCTGCGCAAGGCCCTGGCCGAGTCACACCTGAGCGCGCAGGTGGTCACCCGGGACCGGCACCTGTACTCCCTGAACCAGGACCGCCGTACACCGCCGATCAGCCCCGCCGATCCACTCCGGATGGGGGAGGCGACCCGGATCACCGTGCTCGTCGACGGCGACGCCGCCGACTGCTATGTCGCCCTTGGGGCGATTCACGGGCTGTGGCGTCCGCTGCCGGGCCGGATGAAGGACTTCATCGCGCTGCCGAAGTACAACATGTACCAATCGCTGCACACCTCGGTGGTCATCCCGAGCGGCGAGGTCCTGGAGCTGGCGATCCGCACCAGGCAGATGCACCGCATCGCCGAGTACGGCATCATCAGCCAGATCCAGGACGCCGCCCGGGCGTCCGACGCGCAGGCCCGCCAGGTCGCGCAGCGGGCCGACCTGCAGTGGCTGCGGAACCTGCTCGCCTGGCAGGCGCACGCCCCCTCGGCGGAGTTCCTCGACAGCCTGCGCGTGGACCTGCGCAGCGCCGGGATAGTGACCTTCACCGCGTCCGGGGACGTCGTCCCGCTCCCGGCCGGCGCGACCGCCATCGACTTCGCCTACGCGCTGGACGCCGACACCGGCCATCGCGCCATCGGGGCCCTGACCAACGGCCGCCTGTCCCCGATGACGGCCCCACTCGAAGACGGCCAGGTGATCGAGGTCCTCACCGCCGCGGAGACCGAGTCCGGCCCGTCGGAGGCCTGGCTGGAGTCCGCCCGCACCGGACACGCCCGGGTCCACATCGCCCAGTGGCTCGCCGATCGGCGTACCGATACGGCCGGGCTCGCCGGGCGGCGGCTGGTCGCCGACTCACTCGCTTCACGCGGGGCCAACCTGCTGGACCTGGAGAGCGACGGCACGATGCTCCAGCTGGGCACCGAGCTGGGCTATCCGAACCTGGAGACGCTGTACGCGGCCGTGGCCGCCAACACCGTCACCGTCGACAGGCTTACGGGTTTCCTTAGGGGTCCGTGGATCCCGATCAGAGACGATGAAGAAGCCGCCGCCCTCGAGGACGACGACGCCGGCACGTGATCTCCGCCCACGTCGCCTGTGTTCGGCTCGGCGTGGATCAGGGGCGGCGTGACGGCCGGTCACGCCGCCCGTCACTGATCAGGAGAGGAAGCCGCCGTAGGGGCCGCCCAGGATGCCGTTCTTCTGCGTCTGGCTGAAGTGGCAGTTCGGGTAGTCGTAGAGGGAGGCCGACATGCACGTTCCGTCGGTGGACGTGGCGTCGGGCAGGCCGAACGCGTGCCCCAGTTCGTGCACCATGCCGCCGTACCACCGATTCATCGGGCCGCCCAGTCCTGCGGCGCCGTCGGCGTCGTGGCCGCTGAGGATCACCCATCCGTTGCCGCCGCCACCACCGGCGCCGTCACCTTCGGCGCTGACCTCGCCGACGTTGATCCAACGGCTGTCCGGTGCGCCAAGCCCGAACTTGCGGCGCAGCTCGTCCTCCATGTTGCACACCGCCCACCAGTACTTATCACCGCAATTCGGTGTGTTCTCGTACCAGCTTCGCGGCTTGTCGCCGTTGACGACCTCGACGACCGGGCTGTTCAACGTGAACGTCTTGCCCAACTCCTGCTTGAAGAAGCGCTGTGCCTCCTGCATGACGTTGGTCATCCCGTCCGGGTACCGCTGGTCGTACGTCACGTCCGACGGCTTGAGCCAGAAGACCCGCACCGTCCGCACGGGCGGGGTGCCCGGGGTCGGTGAGGTGGTCGGGCTCGGGGTCGGGGAAGTGGTCGCGCTGCCCGTGCAGGCGACGCCGCCCAGCGTGAAGCCGGTCGGCACGTCATTGCTGGAGTTGTTCCACGTGCCGTTGAATCCGAACGAGGTGCTGTCGCCCGTTGCCAGGGAGCCGTTCCAGCTCGCGTTGGAGGCGGTCACCGCACTGCCGCTCTGCGTCACGCCGGCGTTCCAGGCCTGGCTGATCGTCTGCCCGGCACCGAAGTTCCAGCGCAGGGTCCAGCTCGCGAGCGGATCACCAAGATTCTTGATCGCGACGTTGGCGCTGAAGCCGCCGGCCCACTGCGTGCCGACGGTGTACGTGACCTGACAGCCGGCCGAGGCAGCGTGCGCCATGACCTTGATCGTCACCGCGATGCCGACCAGGCAGGCGGCCAAGGCACAAGCGATAAGGCCCCTGAGTAGTCCTCGTTGGTGCATCCGATTCCTCCATTGCGGCGACGCTAACAATGGAGCACGGTGCTAAACCGTCGCAGCCATGTCAATGAGCGTCGGTGGAAGCCGCTGCGGACATGGGAAAACGCTCTCGAAAACCAGAAAGTTTCAAACCGGAGCGGCGGGAACCGGCCGTCTACCGCCCCTTGTTCGTCAGTGTCGTGACCTATCTGCCGGCTGCGGCCATCCTGGGGTTGGTCCTCCGCACCCCAGAAACCTTGCGGTCACGGCCGTGGCTGCGGTTTCATGATCGCATGGACGTCAGGCCGCCAGTGTCGGTGTGGCGTGGTTTAGCGTCCGTGGCCCGGCGCACGTGGCTGCGATCGCCGCTCGGCGGATCCTTCGATCCCCGCTCTCCCCGTGAAAGGCCGCCGACGCCGGCGCGTGGCATCGATCCGGTGTGAAAGGCGGACGCCTCGGCGTACCGCCCGGGTCACCCGTCTCCTTCCCCGGCCCGTTCGCCGACGGGCGTGGTGGCGGCGCGCGACGTTCAGGCATCAATGAGAAACCGCGAAGTCGGACACCGACCGCATTGCTGAGAGCGGCCACATGTTGGAAGAGGTATGTGCTGCGCAGGGCGTGGCGCTCGGTCAGATCGTTCGCGATTCGCTCGCGTACTTTCAGCGGTGCCGACTCCCGGACGGATCCATCGCCGAGGACCCGGGGACGCTGATATTCCAGGAATGGGACTCGGTGAACGCGCTCAAGGCGACCGCGCTTTGGCGCGACGCGGTGTCCTTCGACGATGCCGGCCTGGTGGAAGGTGTGCTGGCGTTCCTGCGGGCCCGGGAGAAGCCCAGTGGAATGCTGAGCTGGGGGGTGAAGGAGACCGGCCCGGCGGAGTACTGCACGGAGACGAGCAGCGAATACATCGCGAGCCTCACCCTCCTCGGACACCTCGACGACGCGCGGAGGAAAGCCGCGTTTCTCCGGAGTCGGCAACTTCCTTCGGGTCCTTGGGAAGAAGTGCATTCGCATATCCCGAGAGCCTTCCAGGCCGAGCCGTCGGTGACTGGATTCGCGCTCATGGCGCTGCTCGGCCTCGACATTGAACCGCTGTACCTCGACGAGGCCCTTGATTTTCTCGCCAAGGCGCAGAAGGACGGCGGCCACTTCGGCATCAACTGGTACTACTACAACAGTCACTATTACCTCATACGACCGGCGGTCGCCGCCCTGGCGAGCTATGGGTATCACGCCGTGGCCGGGGCGGCGCGCGACTTCGTGCTCGCCCGACAGAGACACGACGGTAGCTGGCACAGCGAGGTGGAAGGGTTCGGGGACTTCTCGTCGCCCGAGCAGCACACCGCACTCGCGCTGCGGACGCTCGCCGACGCCGGGATGACCACCGGCGATCCCGCGGTCCGGCGTGGCGTGACGTGGCTGCTCGGACGCCGACGGCCCGACGGGTCCTGGTTCGGAGGCCGTTACCCGTTTCCCGACACCAGCGCGTACCGCGAGTTCGACGCGGCACAGGACGTCTTTACGACGTCGCAGGTCCTTTCAGCCCTCAAGCAACTCGCAGACCCGGAGGCGTGATTGAGTCCCACGGAGCAGAAGGGCGGGGAACCCATCGCCGTCATCGGCATCGGTTGCCGGCTGCCCGGCGGAGCCACGGATCCCGCGTCGCTCTGGAGCCTCCTCGAGAACGGTGTCGATGCGATCAGGCCCGTTCCCGCCGACCGCTGGGACGTCGAGCGGTACTACGCGCCAAAGCCCCGGCAGCCCGGCCGGATGAACGCCCGGGAGGGCGGCTTTCTCGATCGCGCGGACGCCTTCGACGCGGCCTTCTTCGGCATCTCCCATCGCGTCGCCGACCAGATGGACCCGCAGCAGCGTCTGCTCCTGGAGGTGTGCTGGGAGACGCTCGAGGACGCCGGCATCGCGCCCGACAGCCTGGCCGGCGGCGGAACGGGAGTGTTCGTCGGGGCGTCCAGCCAGGACTACGGAGGGCTCCAATCCTCGCCGGCGGAGATCGAGGGCATGGGGCCGCACTCGGCCACCGGCACCTTCATGAGCATCCTGGCGAACCGGCTCTCCTACATGCTGGACCTGCGCGGTCCGAGCATGACGATCGATACGGCCTGCTCGTCGTCGTTGGTGGCGGTGCACCTGGCCTGTGAGAGCCTGGCGCGCGGCGAGAGTGAGTTGGCATTGGCCGGCGGCGTCAACGTGATGCTGACCCCGCAGTTCTCCATCGCCCTGAGTCAGGCGGCGATGCTGTCGCCCGACGCCCGGTCCAGGGCCTTCGACGCCTCCGCCAATGGTTACGTACGAGGCGAAGGCGCCGGGGTCGTCGTTTTGAAGCCGCTCGCCAAGGCGCGCCGCGACGGCGACCGTGTTTACGGCGTGATCCGCGGTACGGCCGTCAACCAGGACGGCCGTACTCAGGGGATCACGGTGCCGAACGCGGCCGCTCAGGCGGCGAACTTCCGCACCGCCCTCGCGAGGGCGGGGGTACGCCCGGGTGAGGTGGGCTACATCGAGGCACACGGCACCGGAACGCCGGTGGGCGATCCGATCGAGGCGGCCGCGCTCGGCGCGGTGCTGGCGGACGGCCGGGACCCGAAGGACGTCACGTTCATCGGGTCGATCAAGACGAACATCGGCCACCTGGAGGCCGCCGCGGGCATCGCCGGGTTGATCAAGGCGGTGCTCTGCGTCCATCACCGCCGGATCCCGCCCAACCTTCATTTCCAGGTGCCCAATCCGGAGATCGACCTCGCCGGCCTGCGGCTGTCGGTGCCGACGACGACCATTCCCTGGCCGGAGCGCCATCCGCGGGCCGTCGCCAGTGTCAACTCCTTCGGCTTCGGCGGTACGAACGCCAATGTCGTGGTCGAGGAGCCTCCGGACCCGCGCGCCGAGGCCGGCCCGACGGCCGCGCCGGGCACCCCGGCGATCCTGCCCCTGAGCGCGCGGAGCGACGCGGCCCTGACCCGTCTGGCGCGCGCGTACGCCGAGCGGCTGGAGACACGGCCGGTCGACCTCGAGCAGCTCGCGGCCAACCTGGCGCTGCGCCGGGGCCACCACGGTCACCGGCTGGCAGTGGTGGCCGCGGACGCTTCGGACGCGGCGGCGAAGCTGCGCGAGCACGCCGACGGACGGCCGGCCGAAGGAGTCATCGCCGGCAGGGCACGCGGCGCCGGAGGGAAGGTCGCGTTCCTGTGCAACGGCCAGGGCCCGCAGTGGTACGCGATGGGCCGGACCCTGCTGGAGACGAGCCCGGTGTTCCGCGCGAAGGTCATGGAGTGCGACGAGCTCGCCCGCCGGTACCTGGACTGGTCGATCCACGATGCCCTGACCGCCCCGGACGAGGCGTCCTCGCGCGTGCAGGAGACCCACCGCCTCCAGCCGACGATGTTCGCCATCCAGCTCGCCCTCGCCGAACTGTGGAGATCTTGGGGCGTCACCCCGGACGGCGTCGCGGGGCACAGCATGGGCGAGATAGCCGCCGCGCACCTGTCCGGCGGGCTCGACCTCGACACGGCGTTGAAGGTGATCTGTAACCGGGCGCGCATTCAGGAGAAGGCCGACCCGACCGGCGCGATGATGTTCGTCGCCCTGCCCAGGGACGAGGCACAGGCGCTCTGCGACGACCGGCCCGGCGACCTCTGGGTCTCCGCCGAGAACAGCCCGCGCGCCTCGACCCTGTCGGGCCACCGGAAAGCGCTCGAGGCACTGGAGAACGAGCTTCAGGCGCGCGATGTCTTCGCGCGGATGCTCCGCGTCAACTGCGCGTGCCACAGCCCCGACATGGACCCCCTCCGCGACGAACTGCTGGCCGAGCTGACGGACGTGACGGGCACCGCGACGGCGATCCCGATGTACTCGACGGTCACCGGCGCGCCGATCGACGGCCACGAGCTCGGCGCGGCGTACTGGTGGCGGAACTTCCGCCGACCGGTGCTGTTCGAACCGGCGATCCGCGCGATGCTCGCCGACGGATTCGACACCTTCGTCGAGCTGAGTCCGCACCCGGTGCTGGTCGGCTCCCTCAAGGAGATTCTCGGCGACACGGCCGGCGACACGATCGCGGTCTCGTCACTCGTACGCGGGAAGGACGACTGGGCGTGCTTCCTCAGCGCACTCGGCCGGCTCTACACCGCCGGACGCGACGTGGCGTGGCATCGACGCCATCCCGCCGGAGCCAAGGCCCTCGATCTGCCGACGAACCCGTGGATCCACGAATCCTTCTGGAACGAGAGCGCGGTCTCGCGTCGGCACCGCACGGGCGGTCAGCAGCACCCGATGCTGGGCCGGGTCGACGCCGTACGGCCGAGTTGGGAGATCAAATGGGACGATCACCGTCTCGCCTGGGTCAGGGAACACGACGTGTTCGGCTCGGTGATCGTGCCCGGCGCGGCGTACGTCGAAGCGGCCCTGGCGGCCGCGCGCGAGCTCACCGGTGAGTCGTGCGCACTGGAACTCCTGGAGTTCGAGCGGCCCTGCACCCTCGGCGACGAGCCACGGGTCAGCCGGATCGAGCTCGATCCGGATCAGGGCACGTTCGTGTTCCACAGCCGTGACGTCCGCGGGGACAGGTGGGTCCGTGACGTGTCCGGCCGGTTCTACCCGGTCCCGGCCGGAGAGGGCCCGGCTCAGGTGTTCGATCTGGACGCGATCCGCGCACGCTGCACGGCCTCCTACGGGGCCATGGACGTGTACCGCATGATGCGGCGGAAGGGCTACGCGTACGGGCCGGCGTTCTGCGGCATCGACCGGTTGCACATGGGATCGGGGGAGGGGCTCGCGCACGTACGGCTTCCTCGGGTACTGAAGAACCGGTCGGCGGGCTACCTGTTCCATCCAGCGGTGCTCGACGCCTGCTTCCAGAGCGCCATCCTCCATCCCTCGGACGAGCGTCCCGACGAGGACCTCCTGCCGTTCCCCTTCCTGCCGACGAGTATCGAGAGGGTGCGCCTCTACGGCGAGGTGGACCTGCCCGTGTGGTGCTACACGCGACCGCGCAGGCTGAACGCCGGCGGGCTGTCGGTCGACGTCTACGTGCTCGACGAGCGAGGGCGGGTGATCGCGGAGTTCGCCGCGCTGGCCGGCAAGGCGGTGCGCCAGGCCGCACCCGACTCGGCCGGAGGTGTCGGCGAGCACTTCTACCGTCCGCGGTGGCAGCCCGGTCGGCGGCGGGGTGCGGGCGCGGAGCCGCGATCGAGCGCCTGCACACTCTCTCCGAACGATCTTCGGGTAGGGCTGGAGCCGACGCTCCGGACCCTCGCCCAGCGCTTTCATCGACGGGAGTACACGACCGGCTACCAGGCGGACCTGCGTCGGCTGTGCGCCGCGTACGTGGTCCGGTGTCTGCGTGCCTTCGGTCGCGAACCGGCCGTCGGAGACGTCTTCGCCGTGCCGGACTTCACCGGGCTGCGACCAGAGTACGAGCGGGCGTTCACCGGATTCCTGCGGTTCCTGGTCGAAGACGGCGTGCTGAGTGAGAGCCACGGCCGTTTCCGGGTCGAAGCCGCTGTGGATCCGGATCCAGAGACGCTGTGGGCGCAGACGCTGAACCGTCACCCGGCGTGCGTCTGGGAACTCCTCTTGCTCCGTCGGACCGGACCACGTCTCCACGATGTGCTCGTCGGCGCGGCAGACCCCCTCTCCCTGCTGTTCCCGGAGGGCTCGCAGGAGGAGACGGAGCCCATCTACCAGAGCTCACCGGTGGCCAGGTACTACAACACACTGGTCAAGCAGGCGGTCGATCGCCTCGTCCGGGCGGCCGACCGGCGGCGTACGGTTCGTGTCCTGGAGGTCGGCGGCGGTACCGGCGGCCTTACGGCGAACGTGCTTCCGGCCCTGCCCGCGGATCGGTGCGAGTACGTGTTCACGGACGTGTCCGCGGCGTTCGTTCAGAGCGCGCGCGAACGATTCCGGCGGTACGGATTCGTCGACTTCCGCACCCTCGATCTCGCCCACGACCTGGAGGACCAGGGCATCACGCCCGGATCATTCGATCTCGTGCTGGCTTCGGACGTCGTCCACGCGACGGCGGACCTGAAGAGGACGCTGCTGAACATTCAGGAGGCGCTCGCGCCGGGCGGTGTGATGGCCATGATCGAGGCCGCGCCCGGCAGCCGCTGGCTGGACCTCACCTTCGGGCTCACCGCGGGCTGGTGGGCCTTCCGTGATCTGCAACTCCGTCCCGACGGACCGCTGCTGCCGCCGACCGCGTGGGAGGGCCTGCTACGTTCCGTCGGATACGACGACGTGGTCGCGCTGGGAGACCCCGACCATCAGGGGGCAGGCGCACAGGCCGTGCTGCTCGCTCGCGCCCCGGCCATGGCCCCGGCGGCGGCCGCCCGCCCGCCCGCGCGGTGCGATGGCGAGCCGGACCGGCTCGGCGACTGGCTGATCGTCGGGGATCCGGACGGGCTCGGCGCGGACCTGGCGCGCCGGATCGAAGAGCGCGGCGGGTGCGCGGTCTTCACGCGTCCGTGCCACGCGACGGGAGGCCGGCGGGTGCCCCGGCCGATCCAGGCGGAGGACCTCGACCGGCTGCTCGCGCCGCTCGAACTGGAAGGGATCATCCATCTCTGGAATCCCGGCCCCGACACCGCAGGCGACGGGCCGGCGGCGGAGCAGGCGGGGCGCGAGGCGTTCCTCGAGGCCACCCGCATCATGCAGGCTCTCGACCGGAAGGCCGCTCCCGCGTGGCCGCGTTGGTACGTCCTGACACGTGGTGCCCACGCCTTCCGCAACGACACAGTGCGGTTGGAGGGCGCTCCGGCGTGGGGGCTCGCCGTGGTGACCGGGCTCGAACTGCCCCAGACGCGCTGCAAGGCGATCGACCTGGACGCCACGCCCGCCCCCGGGGAGTCGGACGCCGTCTGGGCCGAGCTATGGGCTCAGGATCAGGAGCGGGAGGTCGTGCTGCGGGCCGGGGAACGCTTCACCCGCCGGCTCATGCCGCTGCCGCACGACGAGATCCACACGCCGGTGGACGCGCGGAGCCTGCCGGCCGACACGGGGTTCGCGCTCGCGATGCGAACGCCCGGATCGCTGGACGCGCTGCGATACCGTGCCTGCGAACGGGCGGCCCCCGCGGCCGGGTGCGTAGAGGTCGAGATCATCGCCGCGGGCCTCAACTTCCTGGACGTGATGACCGCGCTCGGCCAGGTCCCGCCCCTGGAGTCGGAGCATCGCCTGAGTTTCGGCGCCGAATGCGCCGGAATCGTCACCCGCGTCGGTGAGGGTGTCATGGGCATCCGGCCCGGCGATGCCGTCATCGCCGTCACCGCCACCCAGGGCACTCTGGCGTCGCACGTCACGGTGAACGCGGCGAGCGTCGTTGCCAAGCCCGAAGGCATGAGCTTCGAGGAGGCCGCCTCGACGCCCATCGTGTTCCTGACCGCGTGGTTCGCGCTGACCAAGCTGGCGCGGCTGCGGAAGGGAGAGCGCGTGCTGATCCATTCGGCGGCCGGCGGTACGGGCCTGGCGGCCGTGCAGATCGCCCGACTGGCCGGCGCCGAGGTCTTCGCGACCGCCGGTACGCCCGAGAAACGGGCGCTGCTCCGCGCGCTCGGCGTGCGCCACGTGATGGACTCCCGGTCCCTCGCCTTCGCCGACGAGGTACGGGCGGCGACGGACGGGAGGGGAGTCGACGTGGTCCTGAACTCGCTCGCGGGTGAGACGGTCACGCGGAGCATCGCCTGCCTCGCGCCGTACGGACGCTTCGTCGAGATCGGCAAACGCGGCCAGCTCGACGACCAGAAGCTCGGGCTCCGGCCGTTCCTGCGGAACCTGGCGTACTTCGGTTTCGACCTCCGGCAGATGCTCCTCGACCGGCCTCGGGAGGTCCGGGCCGAGCTCGACACACTGCTGAGGCTCTTCGCGGAGGGCGCGCTGTGCCCGCTACCGCACCGCGTCTTTCATCCGTCCCAGGCCGAGACGGCCTTCCGCACGCTGGCCGCGGCCAAGCACATCGGCAAGCTCGTCGTGGCGATGGACGAGCGCGAGGTCGGCGTCATGGCGGATCCCGGTCCGCCGTCACCGCCGCGCGGGACCTGGTTGATCAGCGGCGGGCTGGGCGGCGTCGGGCTGGCGATGGCCGACTCACTGGCCGATGCGGGAGTACGGGATCTCGTGCTCATCGGGCGTTCCGGGCCGAGGGACGCGAAGGCGCGTGCGCGGGTCGCGGACCTGCGAGCCCGCGGGGTACGGGTACTCGCCGAGGCCGTGGACGTCACGTCGCGTTCCGAGCTGGCGGGGCTGCTCGACCGCATCGATCGTGAGCTGCCGCCGCTCCGGGGCGTGGTGCACGGCGCCATGGTGCTCGACGACGCTCTGCTCACCGACCTGGACGAGCAACGTCTGGCACGGGTCTTCGCTCCCAAGGCGCTGGGCGCCCTGCACCTGCACGAGCTGACCGCGGATCTGCCGCTCGACGCGTTCGTCCTGTTCTCGTCCGCGACGTCGATGATCGGCAACGTCGGACAGGCGAACTACGCCGCCGCCAATGCCTTCCTCGACCACCTCGCCGCGGCTCGGCACGCACGCGGCCGACCGGCGCTCGCGGTGAATCTGGGGGCCGTGTCCGATGTCGGGTACGTCGCCCGTCACGACGACGTGGCGCGCCTGGTCGCCGCGACGGGAATGCGGTCGTTCACGGCGAAGCAGATGTTCGAGGCGGTGAGAGCGCTCTGCTCCGGCTCGTTCCCCCAGGTGGGCGTGGTCCCGATCGACTGGCCGCGGTTCTTCCGGCACCACGGTCTGGACGGGAGCGCCCAGCCGCGGTACGAGCACGTGGTCACGGCCGACGCGGCACCGGCCGGCGACGCGACCTCGGGGTCCCTGCGCCACCGGCTGCGGTCCTGTCCGGGTGATGCACGCGGCGAGTTGCTCAGAGGGGGGCTGAAGGCGCGGATCGCCACCGTGCTGGGGGTTCCATTCGACGAACTCGACGAGGACATGCCCCTGATGGATTACCTCGACTCGCTGCTCGCGGTGGAGATCAGTGCCTGGGTGGAGCGGGAGCTGGGGGTCAAGGTGACGATCCTGGAACTGATGAAGGGGCCGAGCGTCGCGGAACTCGCCGACCGGCTTCTCGCCCACCCGGGTGCGCCGGACGAGAAGGCGGCGGGGTGACATGGAGGAACTCTGCGTTCCGCTCGCCCGCGGGCGGCTCACACTGCGTGGACGGCGGACCACCGCCCGCGGCGGACTCCCGACCCTCTGCCTGCACGGCTGGCTGGACAACTGCGCGAGCTTTGGACCGCTGTTCGAACGCATGGCGGACGTCGACCTGGTCGCCGTCGATCTTCCGGGACACGGCTTGTCCGATCCCCTCCCAGCGGCCACCTACCCGTACCTGGATCACGTGGCGCATCTCCTGGAACTGGCACAGGTCCAGGGGTGGGAGCGGTTCAACCTGATCGGGCACTCGCTCGGCGGCGCGCTGTCCACCCTCATCGCCGGCATTCACCCGGAGAAGATCGCCCGGTTGGTGCTCATCGACGCCATCGGACCGCTTCCGGCAAGCGCCACGGACACCCCTGCCACCGTGGCGCGTTACCTGAACGCCTACCTCGGCGATCACGAACAGCCCGTTTACCGGAGCCCTGCCCAGGCGGCCAAGAGTCGCGTCCAGTTGGCCGACATGCTGTTGGACACCGCCGAGAGGCTGATCGAACGAGACCTGCGGGAGGTTCCGGGCGGCTATTCGTGGCGTAGCGACATACGGCTCAAATACCCGTCCATCCGGACTTTCAGCGAGGAGCAGATCCTGGCCTTCCTCCGGAACATCAGCGCACCGACGCTGCTGATGACGGCCGAGCGGACGGCGCTGACAGAAGACCGCTATCGGGCGCGGATCGAAAGCGTGCCGCGCTTGGAGCACGTCACCCTTCCAGGCGGCCATCACCTGCACATGGAGAACGCCGACGCCGTCGCCAAAGTGATCCGAGGGTTCCTGGACGCCGATGAGGCGGCGTGACCTGTAACCGAACTCGGGCACGGCGACCGCCATGGCGGCGACGGCGCGTCGCAGCCGTGGCGGAGGCACCCTTGGGCCGACATTCGCCGATCCGCGCTATGGGCGATTTGTTGTCGTCTGATAAGTTCCGCCGACCACGTCATATCCGCCCGGGCAGATGGCGTACGAGTTTCCGGCGGAAACGCCGCCCTTCCATGGACCGTAGACAGTCGTGGATGCGCGCCCCTGATGGTCGCAGTACGCGATGGCGCGCCAGCCGTCCTTGCCGGGGTTGGTCTGCGTAGCGCAGTAAGCCCACCAGCCGTTACCGGAGTATTCGCCGTTCGAGCAGTTCCCAGCACTCGCGTATGCGGCGGTGGTCGGAACGATGATCGTTCCCACGGCGAGGACGCCGGCAAATGAAGCCATGCGTAGCGCTTGTCCGATTCGTGTCATGATGGGGTATCTCCCTCTGTCAACTGCTTCGGATCGTTCCGCCGAGACCGGTTGTACGAGGGTCTCGCCTCGGATGCTGGCAAGCGGCCAGTCGTTCTGTCGTCCACTTTCGGTATGTGCCGAAAGACGCAGCTCACGCCGCTGCTGCTGGGCAGAATGTGGGGAAATGCGGGAATTGTCGAGTTCCCGCGAAGCATGCGGGGGACCAGGCATGCTGCGCATTCACTTCACGGGCGAAGACCTGGCGCGGACCAGGATCGCGGCAGGGGTCAATCACCCCTGGGAGATCGTCTTCAGCCTGCACCGCCTGCAGGCCGATGATCGCCGGGCCATTTACGGGCAGTGGCGCCGCCGAGCCCGTGCCGACCTGGCCCGCGCCGGGATGACCGGCCAGGTCCGGCATCTACTCAACCCGCTGTATCCGCGGGCGTCCTACTTCCCCGACTTCCTGACCCCGAGCACTGCGAACAGCAGCGGGTCCGCCGACCTGGAGACCTCCATCGAGACGGTGCTGTCCACGCCGCGCCGCCGGTTGCACGACGAACTCCAAATGATCACTTTCACGCGCGGCGCCCCGGCGTGGGCGGCGGCGTTGGCCGACGGTGACCGGGACACCCTGACCCTGCTCGGTGACACGTTGCGCCGATACCACCACGCGGTCATCGCTCCGTACGCCCACGACATCATCGCCGCGTTGGACAGCGAACGCGCGCTGCGTGCCAGGATCGCCGTCACCGGCGGGACCGAGGCCATGCTGGACAGCCTGCACCCCACCCTGCGCTGGCAGCCCCCGGTGTTGACGGCCGACTATCCCGTCGACGGCGACCTGCATCTGCACGGCCGCGGAATCGTCCTCATCCCCTCGTTCTTCTGCCAGCACAAGCCCGTCGCACTCGCCGATCGCGACCTGCCTCCGGTGCTCGCCTACCCCATCGACCATCACTGGCGCACTGCGGCCCCGTCCGGCAGCGACCCGCTCACTGCCCTCCTCGGGCGCAGCCGTGCCGCCGTACTCCGCGCCGCCGCCGACGCCCTCACCACCACCGAACTCGCCCGGCACACCAGGCTGTCGGCCGCATCGGCCAGCGAAAATCTCACCGTGCTGCGCGAGGCCGGCCTCGTTACCAGTCGCCGCCACGCCAACACCGTCATCCACACCCTCACACCCCTGGGTGCCCTGATCCTCGCCAATGTCGGACGCGTGTGACCAGCATCGCCGGCGTGCCACTACGCGACCGGCCGGCACCGGCCGCCCCCGCCCTCACGAGGGTCGGCGCCGGACCTGTGTGATCAAACGTTGACAGAATCCTTATCTGATCATTACTTAGGCAATTCAAGATCACGGTGTCCATTCCCGCCAGAAAGGGACACCGTGCGTAAATCCCTCCGCCGCACCGCAGTGGCCGTCGCCGCCAGTATGGCCGTGTTCGGCGCGCTCATCTCGGGAGCCCACGCGGCCACGTCGCCGGCTGCCACCCGTCCGACTCCGCCACACACCCGCTGGGCGGTCAACCACTCCTCGACCCGGGCGGTGCGCTCCTACTGGACGCCGCAGCGCCTGGCTGCGGCAAAGCCCGTTCCGCTTCCCCCGCGCCCTCGTACCGCGAAGATCACCAGTTCTCCCGGCGGAAAGCCGCGCATGATCCATGCGACCCGTCCCGCCGGCACGGCGGGCAAGCTACAGGTCAACGCCAGCGTGTGGGTGACGGTCGGACGCCTGTTCTTCCACAACCCGTCGAACGGGGGCGACTACGTCTGCACCGCCAACGTCGTCACCAGCAACAACCATGATGTGATCGCTACGGCGCGTCACTGCGTCATGGACATCGGCACCGGCACCTGGTACACCAACTTCCAGTTCGCGCCGACCTACAACAAGGGCAGCGCCCCGTACGGCTGGTGGACCTGGCGGTCGGCCGGCGTCCGTATCGACGACACGAGTCCCGGTGGTGACAACGCCTTCATCGTGCTCACCACCGGCGGTAACAGTGGCGCGCACGTCCAGGACGCGGTCGGCGGTTCGGGCATCGGCTTCAACTGGTCGACCAACAACTACGCGCACGCGATCGGCATCCCCGCGAGCACTGACTACGCGGTGTGGTGTGAAGGCACGTCGGTCGACAGCTACAACGGCGGCGTGCACATCCCCAACTGTCTGGGGCTGAGCGGCGGAGCCAGCGGAGGCCCGTTCATCTTCAACTACCAGTCCGACGGGTCGGCCGTACAGACCGCCAGCTTCTTCGGTAGCTGGGGCTCGAGCACCGACGGCAACTCCTACTTCGCCTACTACCGCGACGCTGCCTGGAACGTCTACAACGGCGCCCAGAACGCCTGAACCGGGTCGCGGCCCCGAATCTCCCGTGCGGCACTCGGGGCCGCGACATCCCCATGCCCCAAGGCCTTCGATCCCGATCTCGCCGGGGCCGACTTCGATACCCTCCACGCGGCTGCGTAGGAACAGGGCAGCGGCAGCAATCAGGTTCAGACGAGCAATGGTCGGCTTCCCAGGCGTGGTGAAGCTGTGCGCCCGGGTGATCAGGGAGTGAGGGACGGCGTGAAGCAGGCGGCGACGGGGGCCTTGCTGGGCCTGGCTATCGGAGATGCCATGGGCTTTCCGACGGAGTTCAACGACATCGCGCAGATCGCCGCCAAATGCGGCCCCTGGCGCAGGATGCCGTTGCCCCTGTCCTCGGGGCGAGCGTATGTCACCGATGACACGCAGATGACCATAGCGCTGGGCGAAGGGCTGATCGAGGCGCTGGCGGCCGGCCCGCTGACGGCAGGCAGGATGGAACCACCGGTCCGTGAACGCTTCGTTCAGTGGTGGGGGTCGCCGGAGAACAACCGCGCGCCGGGGATGACTTGCCTGCGGGCGTGTGAGGCACTGAGCCGCGGCGGCACCTGGCAGGCAGCGAGTGAGGTCGGCTCCAAGGGCTGCGGGGCGAATATGCGGGTCGCGCCGGTCGGGCTCATCCCGGGGTTGGACCGGCAGCAGCGCTCGGGCGCCGCTCAGTTGCAGTCCGCCCTCACGCACGGCCACCCCACTGCGCTGGCGGCCAGTGACTTGACCGCTCACACCGTCTGGTTGCTGGCACAAGGCACCGGCCCGGCCGAACTGCTGCCCTTGCTGCGCGAGTACGCCCACCAGGCCCGTTCCGTCTACCGCGCCGATTGGCTGGGGGATCTGGCCGAGCACGCGCACGACCCCGATCGGGTGTCCTTCACCGCCCGCGGCTGGGACGAATGCCTGGCCGTGCTGGATCGGTTGGAGGCCGCGCTGGCCGCTGCCGACCCGGAGATCGACCCCTGCCTGGCCACCGGGGAGGGCTGGATCGCCGAGGAGGCCTTTGCCACCGGCCTGTACTGCTTCCTGCTGCTGCCCGAAGACCCACAGGCAGTGGTCCGGCGGGCGGCGTACTCATCAGGTGACTCTGATTCCATCGCCGCTCTGGCTGGTGCCTTCGTCGGCGCGTACCACGGCGCGGACGCCTGGCCCCAGGACTGGGTGCGTGACATCGAATACCGTGACCGTCTGCTGGATCTCGGCGCCGCCTGGGACACATGACCGCCGCCTCCAGGCTCCCCGAAAGGGGGCAGACGATGCGAGTGGCTCTTGATTGATCACAATATGTAGTTATAGTACTACTGTCCGCATCGTACTCCTCGTTGGAGGTTCCCCCCGATGGATGCACGTCTGGATCGAATCAAGGCCGCGTTCGACGCTCTCGACACGAACTCCAACGGCTACCTGGAGGCGGAGGACTTCGACAGGCTCGGGCACCGGATCGTCCAGGCGCTGGACGTGGCGGAGAGCTCGCCCAAGGCTCAAGCGCTCCACGCGAGCTGCCGGCGCTACTGGCAGGGACTGGCCGACACCCTCGACCGGAACAATGACGGGAAACTGAGCAGTGAGGAGTACGCCCGGTTCCACGAACCTGACGGGTACGAGGAGAACGTCCGGCCCTACGCGGAGGCGTTGACCGCGATATGCGACCGAGATGACGACGGCTTCGTCCAGCACGCCGACCTCGTGCAGGGGCTGGGGGCGGTGGGGTTCCCCGTGGAGAACATCGAACGTCTCTCCCGGGCGCTCGACCCACAAGACACCGGCCAGGTCTCCAGGAGCGAGTGGCGGACCGCCATCGAGGACTTCTTCCTCGCCAGGGGCAGCCACGCCGTCAGCGACACACTGGTCTGACACGCGTCCCCGGCGGCCGAGTCGATGCCGGTGCCCGCACCGGCAT
>NZ_JAMXMY010000002.1 GCF_024055795.1 Actinoallomurus purpureus
CTCCGCGGACCGGCGGTGGATCGCGGCGGACCATTCCTCGTCGGTCGGTTCGAGTCCGACGGCGAGGGGGCTCGGCGCCACCAGGACGAGCCGGCGGATCCGGTGCGGGTGGCGGGCGGCGTACCGGTCAGCCGACGACCGTGCAGGTCGTCGTCGCCTTCTTGGCCGGGTCGCTCTCGGAGGTGGCGGTGAGCCTGACCCGGCCGGCGTGGACCGCGCCCGTCGCCCTCTTGGCGTAGACCCGCACTGTCGTGCTCTGCCCCGCCTTGGCCGTGGCGAGGGCGTTGGGCAGCCAGGCCGTCCAGCCCTTGCCCGCCGCGGTGGCGGACAGCCGGTAGACGTCGGAGTCACCGTACGGGCCGGCCCCGGGCGCACCGGTGTTGCGCAGCGGCAGCGTGCACCGGGCCCAACCGCGCTGCGGGGCGGCGACGCCGGCGCGGGGCGACAGGCGTACGCCCCGGCGCTGGGTTCCGGCGCCGTCCAGCGACCGGATCGCGATCGTGTACGACAGGATGCCGGTCTTGTCGCGCTTGATGTTGAGCACGTAGAAGTGCAGCCGGTTCGCCTGATCGACGTACTCGTACTCACTGCCCGAGTCGGTGCCCGCGTGGAACAGCGCGTCCGACAGTTGCCGGTAGTCGCCGATCGTCATCTTCTGCGGCGTGCCGTTGGGCAGGACGAAGTCGACCTTGTCGATGTCCTGCGGGTGGGCGTCGACGGTCCAGATGAACGGGGCGGCGTCCTGGTTCTTGGTCTTGGCGAGCAGTACGCCGCTGTCCGGGGTGAACGAGTCGAAGCCCATGCGGTCGACGACCTCGACGGTGTAGTTGTCGTAGCCGCCGCCGTCGCAGAGGGGATCCGTCGAGGTGTCGCAGGCGGGGCTCTTGTCGCCGCCGTTCAACGCCAGGTTGATCCCGGACAGTTCGCCGGAGGCGGGCTGCGCCTCACGGGCATTCACCCTGGCCACCACGATCCCCGACCCGGTCAGGCCGTCGCGGGAGAGGTTCAGGACGTTCGACGGGTCGACGATGCCGAGTTTCATCTTGTTGCGCAGCATGTGCTGGGCGCCCATCGAACTCCCGGCGGTGCCGGGGACCAGCCAGCGGCTGTGCGGGCCGCCGGGGCCGTTGAACGTTCCCCGGCTCAGCATCTCCCACGGGCCGGAGTAGTCGCGGCGCCGGGGAACCGAGTACGGGTTGTTGTAGTTGTCGCCGATCCCGAGTATGTGGCTGAACTCGTGGGCGTAGGTTCCCATCCCTGAGCTCTCCGCCTGGATGGAGCTCCCGTTGGCGGCGTTCGGCCAGATGTTGGCGGAGGCCTGCCAGGAGGTCCAGTCGACGTAGCGGGTCTTGTTCCAGTTCGGCAGCGCCGGGTCCGGCGGCCCCCAGTCGTCGGTGACGTCCTCGCGCGTGTTGAACTTCATCTGCCCGAACTCCTGCCAGGTGGACGACTCGTCCTGCCCGGCGCTGAGGAAGAACACGAAGTCGTACTGCGACGCGACCTGTTCACCGACGTCCGCGACCCACTGAGCGCGCGCGTCCTTGCGGAAGTCGCGGTCGCACGTGTCGCCCGCCGGGCAGCCCTGGCCGCCCTGCATGCTGGACTCCACGCCGTACTCGTGGCTCTTGGCGGGCATCCGGTACGGACCGAACCCCTTCAGGTCGATGCCGTACCGACCGCCGGAGTCCTCCATCCAGTACTCGTGGATGGTGTGCCCGCGGTTGAGCTGCTCGGGCTTGTTGAGGAAGTCCTGGTAGAACTGCGGCACCTGGTCGCGCGGCACGTCGCTCACCGAGGTGGGGTTGCCGTAGATGGTGGAGTTCTTCGGCTGGGAGACGATGAACGACTGGTTCGGATAGTCGACCAGGACCAGCGCGCCCTTGAAGTTCTTGATGGAGCCCGCGCGGGCCGGGTCGTTCCAGTGGGTGTTCGGGATCGCCTTGTAGTCGTCCCAGGTCATCGTGTCCGGCAGCTCGTAGTTCTGCGGGTCGATCGGCCGGGGCGCGTTCTGCGCGTACGACCGCAGGGGCTGCGCCTGCTGCCAGGGTTGGGTCCGCGGCCAGTGCCGCATCTGCCAGGGATTCGGGGTTGGTTTCGGCGGTTTCGCGACCGCGGCCGTGGCGGGCGTGCCGGACAGCAGCAGCATCGCCGCCGAGAGCAGCGCGCACGCGCCGAACACTCTCCGAGGCCGCTTCGTACGCACGCCGGCGAACCGGGCGGGAGCACCCATGACATGTCCTCTTTCGGGGGAAGGGTCCACGTCACCGTCCGCTCCTGGGGTCGGGGGCACGGGGTGTCGGAGCGGATCGGACAGTCGATCATCTCCCGTGGCCCTGGTTCGCACCAGAGATCAGCCAAGGGCCGAGTGGCTGGCTTCGGCCATCACCCCGCGCACCGGCGAGGCGATCACCTCCCGCTGAGGCTCACGGTTCGCCGTGTCGATCCGCCGCGCCCAGGCGGTCGGGGACGGGCCAGACGTACGGCAGGTCGTCGGGGACGTCCGGGAAGAACCGCCCGTAGTGGGCGGGGTCCTTGCGGAGCAGCGCGGATCGGTGGCTGCGGTGGAACTCCGCCTCGCCCAGCCACGGCGGCAGGGCGCCGGCCTGGGCGAGCCGATCCTGATCGCGTGCGACGGCGATCCGCTTCGCCGCCCGCAGTTCGGCGCTCAGGCTCGCGGCGCAGGTGTCCCGGCGGCCGGTGCTGCACCACTGACGGCAGATCTCCAGGCCGTAGCGCGTCAGCGCCTCCTCGTAGCCCGCCCACATCCGGACCGCCGGGTGATGCCGCCAGCCGTATCCGGGAACGGTGAGCCCGCGCAGCACCTGCAGCGCCTCGACCCGCTGCTTCCCGAGGCGGCGCGGATCGAGAATGCGCGCCGTGGCAGCGAAGTCCGCGTACGGAAGGAAGGTCTGCATCGCGTCCCCGGAGTACGGTCCGGACCGGCCGGCGAAAACCGATCGTCCGTGTCCTACCCACGGAACCGAGGCGGGACGGCCCGCGCTCAGCTCCTGATCCCTTGCCGCGGACGACGGCCGGCCTTCCGGGACCGGTGCTCCGACCAGTGCCGGAGGAGGAGACGGAGGACGGTCAGAGCGGCGTGCCGGCGTTCGGCGTCCCTGGACCAGACGGCAGGGAGGACGACGACGGCGACGAGGACCAGGACGACGAGAACGGCGAGGCAGGCACTCAGGCCCGGGAGGAGCGCGATCTCCTCGTAGCCGCTCAGGGAGTGAGTCACGGACGAACCTCCGGCCAGGTGGAAGCGCCGGAGGTCTCTTCCGCCCATGGCCAGGGCCATGGACCGACGGCACCGGGCCTGAAGTCGAGCACCGTGATGACGACGCCGCCGCGGGGGAATACTCCCCTCCTGGGTCCCGATGGTAAAGCGTCGCCACCGGCACGGCCAGAGCAGATTTCACCGAGGGGGCCCATCTCAGTTCCCGCAGCCCGCCGATCCCGTACAGAATGCTCGATGAACGGCCGATTCCCTGGCGGCTTTCGGCGTTTTATCCGGTTTCTTCGAGTCAATGCCCGCACATTCGGCGCGCGTCCGACCCCCCGTCGATCGTGTGCGCCACGAAAGCGTCGTGATTCGCGGGGGACATGGGGTTGAGTACCCCGTCGACGTCCACGTACAGCAGCGGCCTGGTCGCCGGCCGGCTGCCAGGCCGCAGCACACCCCCGATGCCCCAGGCCATGGGATCATCGTCCCCGACGAACCGGCACGGCGGAACCCGGTCACGCCGATCGACAGAGGCGCCACCGGGACTCGGCCGTGTGCACCACCGCCATCGACGCCCGCCGCGCCGACGACAGTGCCGACCGGCTAGGCCGTGAGCAGTTTGCGGTAGACCGTGGCGGACTTGACGTAGTCCTCGTCGCCGTAGACGCCCTTGTCGGTCCACTGCCAGATCGTGTAGGAGCTCCACGCCGACGGGACCGGGATCTTGTGGGCGGTGGCCTTGTGGTCGTTGACCCACAGCCGGTCCTTGGCGGAGAACGCCTTCGAGTTACCGGTGCAGTCGATCCACCAGTCCTTGAACGTGTTGATGACCGCGTAGCGGCCCGTACGGGCGTGGTACTCGTTCAGGAAGGCGCCGATCCACGTGACCATCTTCGCGTGGCTCAGGCCGTAGCACTTGTTCTTGCCGTACGGGTTCTTCTCGATGTCGAGCACGCCGGGCAGGGTGTGGCCGTCGGCCTTGCCCCCGCCGCCGTGGGCGATGAAGTAGTCGGCCTGACGCTTGCCGTTCGCGGTGTTCGGCGTGGCGAAGTGGTAGGCGCCGTGGGCCAGGCCGGCCTTGCGCGCGCCCGCGTACTGGGACGCGAAGGTGGAGCTGACGTACCGCACGCCCTCGGTGGCCTTGATGTAGGCGAACTTGTTGCCCCTCGCCTTGACCGACGCCCAGTTGATCTTCGCTTGGTAGGCGCTGACGTCGATGCCGGGAATGAGGCCCTTGGGCCGGGATGCCGTGCGTACGGTGCTGTCCTGCGGCTGGGCCGCCGTTCCGGCGGCGTCCTGGCGCGCGTCGGCCTGCCGCGGGGCCGGGGACGAGCACCCGGTCAGGACGCCGCAGGCCAGGCTCGCGGCCACGGCGGCGCTGAGGGGGACGAGGGTGGTCTTCCGCACGGATGAGGCTCCTTGGGCGATGATCTTGGCCTGAGGGACCCTATCGTCCGTTTCGCCCTGACCTGTCGCCTTTGCCGACTCTTGACCTCCGCGCGCACGAGGCGCTCGGTCGTCAGTGTCGGGGAATCGCTCACCGGCCGACCCTGTCGGGACGGATGCGCGAAAAAGGGGCCCTCGGGTCGAGGGCCCCTTTCGCCGTACTTGGTGTTACTTGATGACCTCGCGCTCGGCGGACGCCGTGCTCTTGGCGGTGGCCGCCGGCGGGGTCGGGTCGCCGAGCTGGGACACGTGAACGGTGTCCTGCTTGGGCAGCGCCCCGTTCAGGAAGTAGGCGTCGAAGTAGGAGTCGACGCCACCTGGGCGCAGGTCGCCGCGGTGCACGATGCAGTGCGTACGGTCGCCGTCCTGCACGACGAGGTGCGAGCCCTTCAGGGCCTTGTGCAGTTCGAGCGCGCCCGCGTACGGGGTGGCCGCGTCGGCGGTGGCCTGGAACATCAGGATGTTCTTCGGCAGGTCCTTGGTGTGGCCGACCTTGACCGGCGTGCCCGCCTTGGCGTTCCAGTACAGGCAGGGCGCGTTGAACCAGACGTTGCCCCACGTCTCGAACGGCGCGGTCCGGTTGACGCGCACGGCGTCGGCGCGCCACTTGTTCCAGTTCAGCGGCCAGTGCGTGTCGGTGCACTGGACGGCGTTGTACACGGCGAACTCGTTGTCGTCGCTGCCGCCGGTCGTCTGGGCGCCGAAGGTGCCGACGAACTTCTCGACGTCGTTCGTCTTGTAGGCGGCCAGGCCGACCGCGTAGGAGTTCCACACGGCCTGGCTGCGCCGGTACGCCGCGGTCTGGATGCCGTCGACGAGCTCGTCCGGGCCGACCGCGGAGACCGCGCCGCTGGAGTCCTTGAAGGTCACGGCCTTCTTGCCCAGGGCCGCATCGAGGCCGTAGAAGAACTTGTGGACCTTCGCCGGGGTGTTACCCAGGTGGTACACGTTGTCGTACTTGGCGATCCAGCCGAAGTAGTACTCGATGTTCTTGTCGAACGCGTAGTCCTGGTCCAGCTGGGCGTCGTACCAGACGTGCTTGGGGTTGACGTTCCCGTCCAGGACCATGCGGCCGACGCGCTTGGGGAAGACCGTCGCGTACACCTGGCCGAGGTAGGTGCCGTACGAGGCGCCGTAGTAGTCGAGCTTCTTGTGTCCCAGCGCCTTGCGGATCGTGTCCATGTCACGAACCGAGTCGATGGTCTTGATGTGGTCGAGCAGGTCCAGCTTCGAACCCGCGCCGAACTTCTTGTAGCACGCCTGGGCGTAGGCCTTGGTCTTGAGCAGCCAGGCCGCGTCGTCCGCCTTGCCGCCGGTGCCGTACTCCGGCCGCGGGGCGTTGCTGTAGTTCTCGTCGCAGGTGAGCTTCGGCGTGCTGAACCCGATTCCGCGCGGGTCGAAGCCGATGACGTTGTACGCCTTCTGCATCGCGGCCGAGTTCTGCGCGTAGACGCGCGCGCCGAACAGGGCACCCTCACCGCCCGGGCCGCCCGGGTTGACCAGGATGTCGCCCTTGGCGGTGCCCGAGCCCTGGTGCGGCGTACGGGTGACCTCAAGGGTGATCTTCTGGCCGTTCGGGTGGGCGTAGTCCAGCGGCGCCTGGAGTTCGGCGCACTGAATGATCGTGGATACCTTGACCGGGCCGAGGGCGTCGTACGCCTTCGCTCCGTTCACGATGTCCGCCGAGCAGGCGTGCCAACTGAGGCTCGCCGGGCGGAAGGCATCGGACGTGTCCGTGGCCGCGGACGCGCTTGTGGCGCCGGCAAGGCCGAGTCCGGTCATACCGAGACCGGCCGTCGCGGCAACGACGACAAGCTTCTTCACGAGACCCCTTTCGGGCCGGGCGTGACGGGCCCGGCCGACAGTGAACAAGGGGAGATTGTCGTTCCGGACAATCCGTGACATAAGGCCGAAAGTAAGAAGTTTGCCAAAATGTGACGCATTACGGCAGGTGTTCCCAGTGGGAGTGACTGCGAGTGGTCGACGGGGGCCGGTGCGTCACTCGGCCGGCGGTCGGGTGCGGGTCGCAGTCGCCGGCAGGGATCTTCGCGGGGCCGGCCACGGGTGCCGGGGCCGCTCCTCATTCGCCGTGCGATCGCCGCCCGCCGATCCGGCGTTTCGTATCGCGATGTCAGGTCGAATGACGCGGAATGCTCGGCCGAGGCCGAAAGGAGATGGGGGTTTAGAGTGCTTTATCCGGTTCTGTGATGGCGGTTACCGAGCGTTCGGTTCGTTCATCGCGGTCTTCCTCCCCGGATGCCGAGGAGGAAGGCCGTTGAGTGCGATATTCCGGGCAGAGGAATGGTGCCCGGGCCCTGGCGTCACCAGGTGATCAGTGGAAGCCGCTCGGTGGCGATGAACAGCCACGCGACCACAACCACCAAGGTGGCCAGGCGGAACGTGTGGCCCCACGTACGCAGTGCGAGCCGCACCGTCCTCCCTACTTCCTGGGCGGTGGTTGACTTCATGTGGTCCCCCCTAAAAGTAGAAAAGACGCCCATTCGGGCGCCCATGACCAGCTCGAAAATGGTAGTTGACGGTGATGGTGGTTGCTATTGCCTTACTGCCTCCCAGCGACAGATCTGGTCTCTGTACTGTCGGTGATCTTGCCGGACCGTGTCAAGTTTCGCACGGTAAAGAATTGGCCTGCTCCATCGGTCGTGCAGAACACCCTTACCGGGAATGAATGCCGATGCGCGGGAAATGCCGAATTCCGCCCAGGGTCCGGGCGTCAGATCACGTCCCAGGGGACCGACGCGTACGCCTCGGTGAGGGTCTCGACCAGCCCCGGATCGACCGGGAGGGTCAGGTCGTCGACCCGGTCGACCGGCGCGACGCCCCCGGAATTGGCGACGAACACCGTGTCGAACGCCGGCAGGTCGGCCACGCGAACGGTGCGCCGCCGCGAGGGAAGCCCGCGGGCCGCCAGCGCCGGTTCGAGCACCTGCATCGTGATGCCCCGCAGCGCGGGAGCGTCGGGCCAGACGACCGAGTCGCCGTCGAAGAAGCCGACGTTGGCGATCGACGTCTCCGAGATGACGCCGCCGGGCCCGGTCAGCAGCGCGTCGTCGAAGCCCTCACGCTCGGCCGCCATCCGGTGGTGGATCTGGCCGAACGCCCCGACGTGCTTGATGTGCGCGACCGGCCGCTCATAGCGCACCGTCCGCAGGCCCTGCGGGGCCGCGGGCATGCCCCCTGGCGGGCGGACGATCACCATCACCGAGACGTCCTCCGCGTCGACCGGCCGGAACACCGTGACCCGGATCGTCGCGTCCGGGATGTCGTCACCGAGCGCGTGGCGGATGTGGCCGCGGACCCGGTCGCCGTCCAGGCCGAGGCCGAACAGCTCCCGGTTGGCGGCGTCCAGCCTCGCCAGATGGAGATCGAGGCCGCGGGTGCGCCGGTCCCGGACCTGCATGACGGTGAGGTGGCCGTAGTTCACCAGCGCGAGGTGCCGTAGCCGGTCGGCGGTCGCCGGGCCGCCGTCGACCTCGACGCGGAGGGGAGCCGGAGTCGCCATGATCACACGATAGCGAGCGCGGCGCCCAGCCCGGCCGCGTCCTCCTCACCGCGCCCGATGCCGAAGACGCGGCCACCACCGTGCCGACCTCACCGGGCCCGAGCCCGCGCCGGGCCGTCCCGTTGGAACCTTCCAGCCGGCCCGAGAGTCGTACAGCCTTACAGCCCAGAGGAAACACGAACAGGAGGACCATGACGCTCCCCGCCTATGACCTCGTCGGTGAGACTCTGCTGCGCGCCCTCGCGGAGCGCGGCTTCCAGGCGACCCTGCCGGAGCCCACGACCCTCGAGATCGTCCTGCCGGACGGCCACTGCCTCACGCAGGACATCACCGAGTGGCGCCGGAACGCCGACCGCGGCGGCCCGGCCGTGGTGCCGCGGATCGCCGCCGAGTTCGCCGATCAGGCCGCGACGGTGCTCGGCCGGTACGCCGCCCAGCAGCGGGCCGGAGGGATGCCATCGCCCGAGAGCCTCCGGACGCGGATCTATACCGACGAGGCCATCGGCGACATGCGGGACGGCGTGGTGGCCCGCCGGCTCGCGCCCGGCCTGCTGGAGACGGTGGTCATCGACCACCCCGACATGATGACGGTCCTGAACCGCGCCGACCTCGGTGACGCGGACGAGAACCGGGTCTTCGGCACGGCCCTCGCCAACTCCATCGGCGCCGAGCCCCACTACGCCGAGAGCGACGACGTGCAGGGCGTTCCCGTGACGCACATCGGCGGCACGCACCGGTACGTCGGCGCGCACGTCCACGTTCTCGGGCGCCACGTCGACCCCTCCCGCGCCCCGTACGGAGCGCTGGTCTCCTTCCCGGTCCCCGAGTACGTGATCGTTCATGTGATCGAGGACGACGTGCACCTCTTCGGGGCGATGGAGGTCATGCAGGCCCTTACGGAGCACCAGTTCGAGAGGGGCGAGAAGTCGATCAGTCCCCAGGTCTACTGGTGGCGGCCCGGCCCGTACGAGCGGCTGCCCGAAGAGGAGGCCCTCGCCGGCGGCGGGGTCCCCGACCTGCGCCCGGTGGGCATCGAGATCGACCACGAGGACAAGACCGTCACCTCCGGGACCGCGGACACCGCCGAGCTCGTCGACCTGTGGATGCTCGACCGCGCCTGAGCGAGGGCTGGACGACGCGGCGTCGCGGGGCGCTGAGAGAATCGCGTCTGATGTATTCACTCGTGTTCTCGCTGATCCTCCGCCGCCTTCCGGCCGAGACCGTCCACCGGATGAGCTTCGCCGGGCTGCGCCTCCTCGGCGCGGTCCCCGGGGCGGTGCCGCTGCTGCGCCGCGCCCTCGGTCCCCGCGACCCGGCGCTGCGGGTCCGCGCCCTCGGCCTGGAGCTCCCCGGGCCGCTCGGACTCGCCGCCGGGTTCGACAAGGACGCCGAGGTGTACGAGGCGCTGGGCGCGTTCGGCTTCGGGTTCGTGGAGATCGGTACGCTCACCGCCCGCCCGCAGCCCGGCAACCCGAAGCCGAGGTTGTTCCGCCTCGTACGCGACCGGGCGATCGTCAACCGGATGGGTTTCAACAACCACGGTGCTCGGGCGGCGGCCGCACGCCTCCGGCGGCACCGGAACGTCATCGTCGGCGTGAACATCGGCAAGACCAAGGTGGTGCCGGAGGCCGAGGCCGTCGCGGACTACGTCGAGAGCACCGAGGCGCTCGCCGCGCTCGCCGACTACCTCGTCGTCAACGTCAGCTCCCCGAACACCCCCGGCCTGCGGAACCTCCAGGCCGTCGAGCACCTGCGGCCGCTGCTCACCGCCGTACGGGAGGCCGCCGACCGGGTGTCCGACCGCCGGGTGCCGCTGCTCGTGAAGATCGCCCCGGACCTCGCCGACGCCGACGTCGACGCGGTCGCCGACCTGGCGCTCGAACTCGGCCTCGACGGCATCATCGCCACCAACACCACCATCTCCCGCGACGGGCTGGCCACCGATCCGGCCGAGGTCGAGGCGGCGGGCGCGGGCGGCCTGTCCGGGGCACCGCTGAAGCGGCGGTCGCTCGAGGTGCTGCGGCGACTCCGCGACCGGGCCGGCGACCGCCTCGTGCTCATCTCCGTCGGCGGCGTCGAGACTGCCGATGACGCCTGGGAGCGCCTCCGCGCCGGGGCGACGCTCGTCCAGGCGTACACGGCGCTGATCTACGGCGGCCCCCTGTGGCCCCGCACGATCAACCGCGGCCTCGCGCGCCGCCTGCGCGGTACGGCCGCCCGCCGCTGACGCGGGCCGCGCCCCGAGGATCCTCCGGGCTCGGCCCGCGAAGATCCACCGGTCACGGTCCGGCGGCGCTCAGCGGGGACGCCAGAACGGCTTGCGGGCGGCCTTCTCGTCCACGAAGGCGGCGAGCTCGCGAAGCGTACGGTCCCACAGCTCGTCCAGCTCCCGGCCACGGGGGCCCGCCGGGTCGTCGCAGGTACGGAGCGCGGCGACGAGGTCGGTGAGCCCGCCGGGGACGAGCACCTCCAGGCGACTGCCCAGGTCGGCGAGGATCTGGCGGCGTTCGAGCTCCGAGGCCGGCCGGTCCGCGCGCAGGCGCCGCAGCTCCTCCGCGACCTGGGCTCGGGCGTCCACGGCCGTCGACGGCTCACGCCGGGGCATCCGCGTCCGGGCCGCGCTGAAGCCCCGCACGGGTCCGCCCGGGGCCGCGCCGCTCGGTGGCGGAGCGGCGGCCGGAGCGGGCGCGGGCGGCCCTCCGTACCCGCCAGGGGCGGCCGGAGCGCCGTACGAGCCCGGCGCGAAGGCGGCGGCCATGGCGACCGGCGCCGCCTCCCAGCCGGAGGGCGGCTCGACGGGCTGGATCACCTTGTGCGCCGGCGCGCTGTCGGCCGCGACGCGGGTGTCGACGGCCACGAAGGCGGTGAACCGGCAGAGCACGCCGTACCGCAGGGACGTGTCGACGATCCGCTCGATCTCCCGCTGCGGGTCGCCATCGCCCGCGATGTGCCGGTCCTCCAGCTCCCGGAGGTGGGCGCGGGCCCAGATCGCGGTGGCCGCCGGATCGTCGGTCTCCACGGGCTCCAGGCGGCGCTCCCAGGGTGCGCCGTCGGCCGCGACGCCGCGCAGGGTGACGGCTCCGGGCGCGGTGCACCGCCCGCGAACGACCAGGGGCACGCCGGGGAACAGGTCGCCCGGCCGCGCCGGCGTCAGGGTGTCCGGGACGGCCGAAGGCATCTCCAGGGACACGCCGGTCACGGCCGGGGTGGCGATGCGCCGGTGGACGTGGTCCATGACCTCGTCGAGACGGTCCTCCGACTCGACCAGTTCGCACCGGCCGGCGCCCGCGGCGGCGAGGCGGCCCAGGAATCCGGCGTTGACCGCCCGGTCGATGCCGATGGTGTGGACGCGGAGGCCGTCGAGGGACAGCCGCCCGAGGACCTGGTCCTCGTTTCCGACCTGGCCGTCGGTGACCAGGACGATGATCCGGTCGCGGCCGGCGTCACCGGACAGGAGCGCGACCGCCTCCTCCAAAGGGCGCAGGATCTCGGTGCCGCCGCGCGCATCGAGCCGGGCCAGGTGCTCGACGGCGCGGTACCGGTTGCGGTCCGTCGCGGCGGACAGCCCCTCGGGAAGGGCCCACTCGATCTCGTGGTCGAAGGACAGCACGGCGAACCGGTCGCCGCCATCCGGGGTTCCGCCGCGCAGGGTGTCGACGATGCGGGCGGCGGCGCGGCGCGCGGCCACCATCTTCCAGCCGCCCATGCTGCCGGAGCGGTCGAGAAGGATGACGACGTCGCGTGGGCGCGGCGCGGCCGGGCCCGCGGGCGGCAGCACCGTCACGGTGAACGTCTCGCCGGACACCGCGCACGAGGCGCCGGCGGCGTACCGCAGCCGCAGGACGAAGTCGCGGTCGAGCCGCTCGCCCGGCTCCAGCCGCAGGGTGCGGCCGTCGGTGGTCACCGTGTGCAGGCTGGACCGTACGCCGTCGAGGGCGAGCCCGGCCGGGTCGACGTCCACGGACAGCTCGAGCCGCACCGGGTCGGGAAAGCCGGGCAGCAGCACCGGCGGGCTGATGCGGGACGCGTCGGGCACCGCGTCGGTGTCGGATCGCGTGCCGGAGCCGGCGGACGGGCCGTCCAGCGGCGCGCCGGGGATGTAACGGGGCGCGACGACGAGGGGGAACCGCAGCGTGGCCTCCCCGTCCTCGTACGGCAGGGGCTGGCTGAGCGTGAGGCGTACGGTCACGCGCTCGCCCGGCAGGATGTTGCCGACGCTCATGGTGAACACGTCGGGCCGCTCCTCCTCGGCCAGCGCCGCCCGCTGTCCGGCCGCGAGCGCCGCCGCGTAGTCCTCGCGGGCCTGGCCGCGCTCCTTCAGCACGCCCTCGACGACGCGGTCGGCGGCCTCCATGCGCATTTCGGTGACGGCGGCGCGGTCGGGCAGCGGGAAGACGTAGGTCGCCTCCAGCGGGACGTCGAAGGGGTTCTGGAACCCCTGGGTCATCGTGACGCGGGCGGACAGGCCGGTGACCGCCGCCCGTACGTCGACCGACTCGAGGGGCAGGTTGCCGCGTTCGGTGCGCAGGGCGCCCAGCCCGGCCTCCGGCATCGGCTCCACATCGCCGGACAGCGTTTCGATCTTCACAGGAGGCCCCTTTCGGTGAGCAGGTCGAGCAGGGGAGCCGCGGCGGCCACGATGGCGGCGGCGTCGTCGGAGGACGGGGACGAGTCGAGGAGCAGCGTCACGCCGGGAGCCAGCCGGACTCCGCGGACGAGCAGGTCGTCTTCCCTCGTATGGGACATGCCAGGAGCGGACCCGGCCGCCGGCCGCCTGAGCGGAGACGCCGGCGGCTCGGGCTGGAACGCCGGCCGCTCGGGCTGGAACGCCGGCCGCTCGGGCTGGAACGCCGGGCGCCCGGGTGGGGGCGCCGGGCGCTCGGCCCAGAACCGGCGGGCGCCCGGGACCGCGCGGCCTCTGCCGGCATCCCGGGAGGGAAGGACCGCGCCGGGCTCCGATTCTGAGGGAAACGTGCCGGGCTCCGGGGCCGAGTGGATCGCGCCGGGCTCCGTGGTCGCCTCTCCCGAGCTCGCCGGCACCGCGTCGAAGGCGTCGAGGGTGTCGAGCCGGGCGATCCGCCGCAGCGTCGCGTCGGTGGCGCCGGTCAGCTCGGCCTGGATGTCGGCGAGGGAGCGGCCCTCCGCCTGGCGGCGCTTGACGGCCACGAGCTGCAGCAGGTGCCGCGGGCCGTACACGGCGACGCGACCGCGCCGGCTCAGCGGCGGGTCGACCAGGCCGATCGTCACATACCACCGGATCGTGCGCTCGTTGGGCAGGTCACGGACCCGTCCGCCCGGCCGTGGCGAACGCCCGTCGGTCAGGGCGGAGGCGGCCAGGGCCGTCAGCTCCGCGAGCGTCCATGGTCCGTCCATGCCTCCACGATGACACTGTAACTATTGCAGTGTCAATGACGCTCGGGTCCGCACTTCGTCAAGCGGCTTGAACAGGCCGTTCAAGTGCCTTGAACCGCCGGCGCCTCGACAGCACCCTTTCCGATGAGGAGGAGTGCCGTGTCCGGACGAGGTGCGTCCATGGCCGGCGCGTCGGCGCGGGCCAGATACCGGGCCCTGCGGGCGCAGCAGCGACAGGAGCGAGCCGTCGCCCGGCTCGTCGTCTCCGGTGTCGCCGGATCCATGGCCGCAGGGCTGCTCGGCTGGCTGCCCGGGGTGGCGGTCGGTGTGGGCCTGCTGCTCGCGCACCTTCTGTACTTCCGCGTCCGGCCCTGCGCGCTGACCGCATGGCGGCGGGGCGCGGCCGCCGAGCGGCGGACGGGCCGCCGGCTGTCCCGGCTGGACCCGGCGTACTTCCACGTCCTGCACGACCGGGCGCTTCCCGGCGGTCTCCGGGTGAATCTGGATCACCTGGTCGTCGGCCATACCGGCGTGTACGCGATCTCCTCGCGACGGTGGCCGCCGCTGACCCGGTTGCGGGCGGACGGCCGGCTGTGGGCCGGGCCGCGGCGGCTGACGCGCCTTCCCGTCCGGGCCCGCCGGGCCGCCTCGGTGGTCGCGGACCGCATCGCCGCCGAGACCGGTCGCGAGGTCGAGGTGTCTCCGGTGATCGCCGTGCACGGTGGTCGGCTGCCGCGCGGCGGGATCCTGTTCGACGGGGTGCTCCTGCACCGGGCCGAGCGCGTGAACCGGCTCATCGAGCGGCAACCGGTGCTGTTCACCACCGCCGAAGTGGCGGCGATCGCCGCCGCCGCAGAACGCATCCTCCCCCCGATGATCGACATATGACGAAAAACCGGCACGCTTCGTGACGGATTAGTACGCTCAGCGCGACAGCCGAAGATTTTTCACAGCCGGGGAGATCGCATGGAGGGTCGCATCGTGGTCTTCGGCGCGACCGGCTACACCGGCAGGCTGACCGCGCGCACCCTGGTCGCCCAGGGGGTACGGCCCGTCCTCGCCGGGCGGAACGCCGAGGCCCTCGCCGCGCTCGCCGACGAACTGGGCGGCCTCGACACCGCGTACGCGGACGCCACCGAGCCGCGGACGGTCCGCGCCCTCGTCGAACGCGACGATGTGCTCGTCACGACGGTCGGCCCGTTCCTCCGGTACGGCCAGTCGGCCCTCGCCGCGGCGGTCGACGCCGGTGCGCACTACCTCGACACGGCGGGGGAGTCGCTGTTCGTGCGCGAGGTGTTCGAGGGGTACGGCGTCAAGGCGAGCTCCGCCCTTCTCCCCGCCTTCGGCTACGACTACGTGCCCGGGAACCTGGCCGGGGCCCTCGCCCTCGACCGGGTCGGCGAGGACGCCGTACGGGTCGACGTCGGCTACTTCGTCGGCGGCGGCTCCCTCGTGCGCGGGCTGTCCGGCGGAACCCTCGACTCGGCGTCCGGCCTGCTGGCCACGCGCATGTACACCTACCAGGACGGCGTCGTCGAGGAACCACGCTCCCGGGTACGGGACTTCGAGATGGCCGGCCGGTCGCGGATGGGGGTGTCCATCGGGGCGTCCGAGCACTTCACGCTGCCGGCGTCCTATCCCGGGCTGCGTGAGGTCAACGTCTACCTCGGCTGGTTCGGCGCGGCGACCCGGGCCGCCGCCCGGCTGCCGCGCGGCCGGGCCGCCGTCGCCGCGATCCGTGTGTGCGGTGGAGGGCTGGCCCGCCTGGCCCGCCGACGGGCCGGCAAGGGCACGCTGACGTCGCGGATCGTGGCGGCAGCCTACGACGCGGACGACGCCCTGCTGACCGAGGTCCACCTGTCGGGCGGCGATCCGTACGATTTCACGGCCGGAATTCTCGCGTGGGGTGCCCGCCAAGCCGCCGGTGGAATGACGGAAACGGGGGCGCTCGGGCCGGTTGCGGCTTTTGGGTTGTCCGAACTGGAAGCGGGCTGTGCCACGGCGGGAATAGCGCGCGTCACGGGCTGAGGAATCGGCCGCGGGATGCGGGTCGGATCCATGCGAGCTCGCCACGCTGCCGACCTGCGACAAGACGATTTAGCGCGCAGTTCCCGGTAAATCTCGATAATCGGTTTAAATGCCATCGAATCGGCCTATTAGTCATCAGTCTGGAGATCGTTTATCCGGCGCGCCAAATTATCTACGCAAGGCTCGCTGGAAACAGTTGAATGCGAGGCGGAAAAGGCTTTACCTTCGCGCCATGGAAGACCGCCTCCTGGTCGGTGGCCTGCGGTCGGGCGATCCCGGCGCGATCGGCGCGGTGTACGACGCGTACGCCGATCGTCTCTACGACTATTGCTGGTTCCAGCTGCGCAACCGTGAGACGGCGCAGCTGGCCCTGCGCGACGCGCTCCTCGGCGCCGAGGCCCACATCGGTGAGCTGCGCGCCCCTGAGCGGTTCGGGCTCTGGCTGTACGCCCTGACGCGGATCGAGTGCCGCCGCAGGCGGCCTCCGGGGGTGCTGCACCCCGACCTGGCCGTCGCCCGGCACGACCAGGACGACGTCGACCTGCGCGTGATCGCCTGGCGCGCGGTCACCGGGCTGCCGGCGCTCAGCCAGGAGCTCCTCGACCTGCGCCACCGGCACGCCCTCACCCCCGCCCACATCGCCGGTGTCGTCGGGCTGCCGGCCCGCGAGGTCACCGACCTCCTCCACCAGGCGAGCGCCCTGCTGGAGGCGGCCGTGCTCGCGGAGATCCTCGCCCACGACGACCCGTTCGAGTGCGACGGGCGGGCGGCGATCCTGCGTAACCGCTGCGGGGAGCTCGGCGACGACCTGCGTGAGGCACTGGTGTGCCACGGTATGGAGTGCGGAGTCTGCGCCGCCCACCTGCCGCGCACGATCTCCACCGCGAAGGTCTGCGCGCTGCTGCCCCACGCCACGCCGCCCGACTCCCTGCGGCAGCAGGTCACCAGTTGCTTCACGGACCCGCGGCTGGCCGGCTACCGGCTGTTCGCCGCCGCCCGACTGCGCGGCTTCGGGGCCCGCGGATTCCCCGCGCAGCAGGGGCCCGGGCGCTCGCGCACGCCCGCCCGTGACTCGCGCTGGCCGCGCGGGCTGATCGCGGTGACCGGCGCGGTGTTCACCGCGGTCAGCGCCGTGACGGTCTGCCAGTGGCTCAGCCAGGACACCCACCGCACCCACGTCGCCGGCGGTACGGTCCCCGCGCCCCGCGCGCGCGTGCCCAGTCCCGGCCTGATCGGCGCGCCGGCGGTCGGACGGCCGGTGTCGGCGACGTTCCCGCTCGGCCCTCGCGACCGGGCCGTGGCGCCGAGCGCGCTGGACGGGGCGCGGCCGAAGGCCCTCGATCCCGCCCACGGCGACGGACGGCTCGACGTCGCGCCCGGCCGACTCGTGCTCGGCCCCGGCGACAGCGGCACCATCACCCTCCGCGCGGTCGGCGGGCCGGTCCGATGGCAGGCCGCGGTGACGGGCGCGGCGACCGTCAGCCCCGCCGGTGGATCGCTCGACCGCGGAGAGACGGCCACGGTGTCCGTCCAGGCCCCGGACGACGGCCCGGGCGGCGCCGTCATCGTCTTCTGGCCTACCGGCGCGCGCGTGGCGGTCGACTGGAGCGGCCCGGCGTCCCGCCCGCCGCATTCGTCCCCGCCGCCCACCGGCACGCCGCCCACCGACACGCCGCCCGCGTCACCGCCGACCTCCACGCCTGCGCCCCCGCCCTCTGCGCCCCCGCCCTCTGCGCCTGCGCCCCCGCCCTCGACCCGGCCGCCCCTGAGCCGGTCGCCCGAGCCCCCGTCGACCACCCCGCCCTCCGCCCACTCCGACCCACCGGAGCCGCGGCCCGTCCCAGAAGGACATCCCGGCCCGGCCCGGCACCCGGCCCCGTCGGCCGAGGGCACCGGCTGATGCCGGCGTTCACGGTGCGCCCCGGCGATCTGCGCGGCGACGTGGTCGCTCCGCTCGCGGTCGCTCCCCGGCTGGTCGACATGGTCGAGCGGATCCAGCGGGCCCCGTGGCCGCAGTGGCTAGAGCCCGGTGTCCGGATGCGCCGCGAGGTGGCCGAGCTGTGCCGGCTCCAGGCGGCGCGCGGGCTGACGGTCCTGGCCTGGCTCGCCGAGGGCGACGCCCCGGGCGACATCGACTGGCTGCTCGACACCCATCGGCTCACGGGCCGGCGGCAGGAGCGGATGTACGGCGCGGCCGAAGGGCTCGCCGACCCGGTCCGCGAGCTCGTCGTCGCCAACTGGACCTGGGTGCTGTCCACCACCCACGGCGGCCGGGTGACCGCTCCGTTCTTCGCCAGCCGCGCCTATCCGGACGACGGGTACGCCGCCGCGCACGCGACCGTCACGCTGCTGCAGCTGTGGGACCGCGTCCCCGAGGTGCGCCAGGCGCTCGCCGTGGCGTGGGCCGCGACGCGCACCCCGGCCGACTGGTGCAAGGCGGCCGAGCTGAGGGCCGGACACGGAGGCGAAGTGCCGATCTTCACCTATCCGCGGGGACCGCTGCCGCCGAAGTCCGCGGTGCGGCCGTGGATCGGCAGACTCCTGCGCTGCGCCTGACCACCGCCCGCCGCTCGCCTTCCTGCGGGAACCCAAGTCTGACCGGCCCCCGCCGCTCGCCTTCCTGAGGGAACCACGACGGTGACGGGTGTTTCTCTTGTGACTGATGGGGCTACGTGAGTGACAGATCACTCGCGAGGAGCCGGTCCGAGGGGGCACTTTGTCAGTTGTGATCCGGCGCCGGCTCGGCGCCGTGGTGTTCGCGACGCTCGCGATCGCCGGCCCGCCGGCCGGCCCGGTCGGCGCCGAACCGGCCGCCCTGTCCCCTGGAGCGCCCGGCGCCCGCTTCGCGGAGCCCGGGCCGCCCAGCGCCAGTGACGTCGCGCGGGGCAGGGAGCGGGTGCGCGAGGAGACCGCTCGGGTCGGACGCATCGGGGCCGCCCTCGCTCAGGCCGACGGGCTGCTCGACGACCTCGGTGACCAGGCGGAGAGCGCCGTCGAACGCTACAACGGCGAACGCGTCAGGCTCGCCCAGGCCGGCGCGGCGTACGAGGCGGCCGTGCAGCGGTCCGCGCAGGCGCGACGCCGGCTCGCCGAGGTGCGGGACGACGTGGCGGCGCTGGCGGCCGGTGCCTATCAGAGCCAGGGCGGCCTGCTGTCCGGCGCCGCCGCTCTGGGCGGGCCGGGGGGACCCGCCGGGTTCCTCGCGCGGGCGACCACGATGCAGGTGCTCGCCAACCGCCAGCACGCCCTGCTCCAGCGGGAGGCCGCGGTCAGGACCGTCGCGGATGTCTTCGAACGTCAGGCGCGCGACGCCCTGGCGGCCCGCCAGGAGGCGACGCGCAGCGCCGCCGACGCCTGGCACGGGGCCGTCACGGCGGTGACGCGGCAGCAGGAGGCCGTGAAACGGATCCAGGGACGGAAGGCCGCCCTCGTCGCCGAGCTCGACGCGGCCCGGACGCACGCCGCGGCCCTGGAGCACGCCCGCGCCGCGGCCCTCGAACGGGCCCGCCTCGGAGCCCAGAGGACCGTCTCGTCGCATCACGTGGTCCTCACCGGTACGGCCGGCGGCCGGGCGCTCGTCCGCGGACTCACGCGAGGAACCGACATGGGCTCCGTCGCCGCCTCCGCCGCGCTGAAGTGGCTCGGCACGCCGTACTCCTGGGGCGGCGGCAATGAGACAGGGCCGACCCGGGGCATCGCCCAGGGGGCGGGCACGGTGGGGTTCGACTGCTCGGGCCTGGTGACGTACGCCTGGGCGCGGGCCGGGCTCCGGCTGGTCCACTACGCGACCGCGCAGTACAGCGCCGGACCGCACCCGGCGCGGAGCGAGCTGCGCCCGGGCGACCTGGTCTTCTTCGCGCACGATCCCGCCGATCCGAGCACGATTCACCACGTCGGGATCTACATCGGCGACGGCCGGATGGTCGAGGCGCCGTTCACCGGCGCACGGGTACGGATCTCTCCGGCGTTCCGCCCGGACTACGCCGGAGCGACCCGCCCCGTCGTCGCTTAGGGCCGGCTTCGAGACAGGCCCTAGAGCCCGCGCGGAATGGGCGCCAGGTCAGGGCGGTCCGTTCCGCGCGGGCTCTCAGTGACCGTGCGTCGCCGCCCGCTTGAGCGAGCGCTCGATCTCGGCCTCGGCCTCGACGCGGCCGGTCCAGCTCGCGCCCTCGACGGACTTGCCGGGCTCGAGGTCCTTGTACACCTCGAAGAAGTGCTGGATCTCCAGCCGGTCGAACTCGGGTACGTGGTGAATGTCGCGCAGGTGTTCCATGCGGGGATCCGTGGCGGGCACGCACAGGACCTTGTCGTCGCCGCCGGCCTCATCGGTCATTCGGAACATTCCGACCGTACGGCACCGGATCAGGCAGCCGGGGAACGTCGGCTCCTGGAGGAGGACCAGCGCGTCGAGCGGGTCGCCGTCCTCGCCGAGCGTGTTGTCCACGAATCCGTAATCGGCGGGATACTGCGTCGAGGTGAACAACATCCGGTCCAGCCGGATACGGCCGGTCTCGTGGTCCATCTCGTACTTGTTGCGCTGACCTTTCGGAATCTCGATAGTGACGTCGAATTCCACAATGTCCTCCGCTCCCCGGGGCGGGCCGAGGTAGTTCTGGTTGGATGTTGGCTCGTACAAGGATGTCGCACGTCATGACTACACGGCGATGGGGGAGGGGCGTCACGTGCCGAGGCCTGAGCGCGTCATGGCCATGCTCACACTGGCGCTCCTGAACGTTTTCCTCGTCGCCGCCGCGCTCGCAGTGGTCAAGCTCACACCAGACCGTTCCCTCGCGGTGCGCCCGCCAACCGTTGCGGAGCGGGCGATCGTCAGCGCGGCCGCGCCCGCGCTGGGCCCGACGTCCGCGGCCGCGCCCGCCCCGGGCTCGGGCAACCTCGCGTCGCGGCTGGACGGCCTCATGAGCAGGGCCGGGATGGGCTCCGACCTGACGGGCACCGTGATCGACGCGAGCACCGGCCGGGCGTTGTACACCAGCAACGCCGACCGATCGGCCGTCCCGGCCTCGACCACCAAGCTGGTCACGTCGACGGCGGCGCTCGCCGCCGTGGGGCCCGATCACCGGCTCACCACCAAGGCGGTCAAGGGTGGCGGGGGCGTCGTCCTCGTCGGCGGCGGCGACTCGACCCTGACCCGTACGGCGGCCAAGAACGCCTACCCGCGCCCGGCCTCGCTGACCGACCTGGCGAAACAGACGGCGGCCGCTCTCAAGGCGGCCGGCACCCGCAGCGCGCGCGTCGACTACGACGTGTCCCTGTTCCAGGGAAGGCAGATGGGGCCGGGTTGGAAGCCCAACTACGTCTCCGAGGGCGACGTCTCCCCGGTGTGGGCGCTCGAGGTGGACGAGGGCAGGGTCGCCCCGTCCTCGCACGTGCGCGTGCAGAATCCGCCCCGGATCGCCGCGGACGCGTTCGTGAAGCTGCTGCGGAAACAGGGGATCTCCGCGACCATCGGCTCCTCCACCACCGCGCCGCGGGGTGCCCGGCAGCTCGGCGCCGTGCAGTCACCGCCGGTGTCCGCGCTGGTCGAGGCGCTGCTGACCAACAGTGACAACGACATGGCCGAGGCGATGGCCCGCCAGGTCGCCCTCGCCCGCCACCGGCCGGCGTCCTTCGCCGGGGGAGCCGCGGCCGTGCACGACGTGCTGGCGGGGCTCGGGCTGGCGAACGGCGTCGCGACCGTCGACGGCAGCGGTCTGTCCCCCAACAACCGGATCACTCCGAATGCCCTGGCCCGGATCCTCGTCGCCGGGTCCTCCCCTGCCCACCCCGAGCTGGCCTCGGTGATGTCCGGCATGCCGATCGGAGGCTTCTCCGGCACCCTCGCCTTGCGGTACCGCACCGGCACCGCCGCGGCCGGGATGGGCCTAGTCCGGGGCAAGACCGGCACGCTCAACAACGTCAACACGCTCGCCGGCGTCGCGTACGACACCGACGGCAGGCTGCTGGCGTTCGCCTTCATGGCCAACAACGTGGCGAACTCCGAGGCCGCGAAGGCGGCGCTCGACAGTCTGGCCGGCACCCTCGCGACGTGCGGCTGCCACTGACGCCGTTCCGGGAGTCGATCGGGCCCGTTCACGCGTTGGGCCGATATGGGCATGCCCCCGACACCAGCGGGGACGTACCGTAGAGGTGCCCGGCCGGAGAGGTTTGTGATGCCAGCATCCATGATCGACTGGAACGTCGCCGTACAGACGGGGACCCGCCTCGTTCGCTCGGGACCCCAGGTGAGCCCCACCGAGGCTCGCCAGGTCGTCGTCGAGCTCAGAGACCTGTCGCGGATCGCGCAGGGCCATGTCCGTGACTTCACCGGGATGGACGGCGCGCTCGACCCGTCCCCGGCGAAGGTCGTCGACCGCCCGGGCTGGATCAAGGCGAACGTCGACGGCTTCCGTGTCGTCCTCGAACCCCTGATGGAACAGCTCCAGGAGCGCCGGGGCGGCGGCATGCTCGGCGGCCTCGGCGGAGCCGCGGGCGGCGCGGTCGTCCAGGCCGTGGGATCGCGGGTGACCGGAGCCCAGGTCGGCGCGATCCTCGCGTACATGGCCAGCCGCGTCCTCGGCCAGTACGAGCTGTTCCTGCCGCCGGACCCGACCGGCCGCGCGCCGACGGGGCGGCTGACGCTCGTCGCGCCCAACATCGTCAGCGCCGAGCAGGAGCTGGACGTCGACACCCGTGACTTCCGGCTGTGGGTCTGCCTGCACGAGGAGACGCACCGGGCTCAGTTCGCGTCGGTGTCGTGGCTGCGCGCGTACGTCCAGGACCAGATGACGGCCTTCCTGCTCGCCGCCGACCTCGACCCGGGGGCGCTGCTCGACCGGCTGCGCGACGTGGGCGAGGCGGTCGCCGACGCGGTGCGCGGCGGCGAGGGCAACCTCATCGACGCCATCCAGACGCCGGAGCAGCGGGAGATCCTCGACCGCCTGACCGCCGTGATGACGCTGGCCGAAGGCCACGGCGACTACGTGATGGACGCCGTCGGCCCCGAGGTGGTGCCGAGCGTGGCGGAGATCCGCGCCAAGTTCCAGCACCGCCGTGCGGGCGGCTCGCAGGTCGACCGGGCCATCCGCCGCCTGCTCGGCCTCGACATGAAGATGAAGCAGTACGCCGAGGGCGCCCGGTTCGTCAGGCAGGTCATCGACCAGGCCGGCATGGACGGGTTCAACCGCGTCTGGACCTCCCCGAACACCCTGCCCACCCACGACGAGATCAAGGATCCCGCCCTGTGGGTCGGCCGGGTCATCGGCAAGCCGGAGCTGCCGCCCACCGCCGAGTGACCGGCGGGCGGGGACTCAGGCCGTCCGGTGCGGCGCTGTGCTCGCGTACCGCCTCGGGACGCCGGGCGGAGGCGGCCCGCGTCGGCGTGGAGACCACCGTCGCCGAGCTCCGGCACGGCCGTATTCGGCGGGGGTCGCCCCTCCGCCGGTCGCCGCGCTGGAGAATGGGGCCGTGGGACCTGATCCGGCGGTCGCGGCGGTACGCCTGGCGGTCCGCGGCACGCTCCGCGAGATCGAGCCGGGCGACCTGGTGCTCGTCGCGTGCAGCGGTGGCGCCGACTCGCTCGCGCTGGCCGGGGCCCTGGCCTTCGAAGCGGCCAGATCCGGCCACCGGGCCGGTGGCATCACCGTCGACCACGGTCTGCAGGAGGGTTCGGCCGAGCGCGCCGCCGGCGTCGTACGGACGATGGCGGGGCTCGGACTCGACCCGGTGGAGGCCGTGCGCGTCGCCGTCGGCACGTCCGGTGGCCCCGAGGCGGCGGCCCGCGACGCCCGGTACACCGCGCTCGCCGACGCCGCCGCGCGCCATCGCGCCGCCGCCGTCCTGCTCGGACACACCTTGGACGACCAGGCCGAGACCGTGCTGCTCGGCCTGGCGCGCGGCTCCGGCGCGCGATCCCTGGCCGGGATGCCGAAGGCGGCGGGCCGCTACCGTCGGCCGCTGCTCGACCTCGACCGCGACCTGATCCGCCGCGCGTGCCTCGCCATGGGCCTGGCACCCTGGGACGACCCGCACAACGGCGACCCGGCCTTCGCCCGGGTGCGGGTCCGCCGCGACGTGCTCCCGGTGCTGGAGAGGGAGCTCGGACCGCGGGTCGCCGCCGCGCTGGCCCGTACGGCGCGGATGCTGCGCGACGACGCCGACGCCCTCGACGCCTGGGCCGAGCGCGCGCTCCGGGAGGCCACCGTCCCGGCCGGCGCGCCCACCCCTCGGTCCGCGGGCGGATCGCCGCCGGCCGAGACCGGCGAAGGAGCGGCGCATGGGCGCCGGGCCGGCGCGTCGCCGCGGGAGGCGGGAGGGGCGGCCGTTCCCACGGCGGATGCGCGAACGGAGAAGGCCCCGAGCGCGCTGCGCGTCGGCGCGTTGGCCGAGCTGCCGCGCGCCGTGCGCACCCGGGTCCTGCGCCGGGCGGCGATCGCCGCGGGCAGCCCGCCGGGCACCCTGGCGGCCGTCCACATCGACGCGGCGGACGCGCTCGTTACGGCGTGGCGGGGCCAGTCCCACGTGGACCTACCCGGCCGGGTTCGGGTCTGGCGCCGGTATGAAAAGCTGCTCTTCGGGCCGTCCGAATCCTCCGAAATCTAGACGACCCGGAGTGTTCGGGCGGGCAGGGACTGGCGCGGCCCGTGGCCGCATGATCGCGAAAGGCTCTGCGGTGGACGAAACGGACATGCGGGCAGATCTGGAGAAGGTACTCATCCCGGAGGAAGAGCTCCAGGAAAAGATCCGGGAGCTCGCCGCCAAGATCGACGCCGACTACGCGGGCCGGGAGATCCTGCTCGTCGGGGTACTCAAGGGCGCGGTGATGGTCATGGCGGACCTGGCCCGCGCGCTGCACTCACCCGTCTCGATGGACTGGATGGCCGTCTCGTCGTACGGCTCCGGCACGCAGTCCTCCGGCGTCGTGCGCATCCTCAAGGACCTCGACGCGGACATCATGGACCGCCACGTCCTGATCGTCGAGGACATCATCGACTCCGGGCTCACCCTGCACTGGCTGATGAGCAACCTGGAGTCGCGCGGCCCCGCGTCGCTGGGGGTCTGCGCGCTGCTGCGCAAGCCGGACGCCGCCAAGATCGAGGTCGACGTGAAGTACATCGGGTTCGACATCCCCAACGAGTTCGTGATCGGTTACGGCCTGGACTACGCCGAGCGCTACCGCAACCTTCCCTTCGTGGGCACACTTGCGCCACACGTCTACGGTGGAAGTGGGGAACAAGAGGGTTAGCTTAGTACGTTGCATCTTGCGAAGTAGTGCACCGGTCGTCGTGCTGCGGTCTTCCGTGAGACCGGTGTACCTTCGGTATCCCGGCTGCAAGGCGGGGAGCCACACTCGGGAAGGCCGCCTCGGCGCATTACGTGTCGAGGTCTTGGAGACGCTGGTCGGGAGGGACGGGCCCCATCGCGGGGCACCGCATAAATGGATCTGAAGCGCTACTTTCGCGGGCCGTTGCTATGGATTCTGGCCTTCGGGGCGCTGGTGCTCCTCGTCATGTACGGGATCAATCCCGGGGGCTCATACGAGAAGGCCGACACCTCGAGGGTCGTCCAGGCCATCCAGAACAACGAGGTGACCTCCGCCCAGATCATCGACAAGGATCAGCGGATCGAGGTCAAGCTCAAGAACGGCAAACAGCTGCAGGCCTCGTGGGTCAGCGGCCAGGGCAACGACCTGGCCAAGCTGCTCCAGCAGAAGACCGACGCAGGCCAGTTGAAGAGTTACAACACCTCGGTGCCGAAGCAGAACGTCTTCTTGAGCCTGCTGTTCAGCTTCCTGCCGATCGTCGTCGTCGTGCTGATCTTCCTGTTCATCATGAATCAGATGCAGGGCGGCGGCTCGAGGGTGATGAACTTCGGGAAGTCGCGGGCCAAGCTGGTCACCAAGGACACCCCCAAGACGACCTTCGCGGACGTCGCCGGAGCCGACGAGGCGATCGAGGAGCTGCAGGAGATCAAGGAGTTCCTGCAGAACCCCGCCAAGTTCCAGGCCATCGGAGCGAAGATCCCCAAGGGCGTGCTGCTGTACGGCTCGCCGGGTACCGGTAAGACGCTGCTGGCGCGTGCGGTGGCGGGCGAGGCCGGTGTGCCGTTCTACTCGATCTCCGGTTCGGACTTCGTGGAGATGTTCGTCGGTGTCGGCGCCTCCCGCGTCCGCGACCTGTTCGAGCAGGCCAAGGCGAACGCCCCCTCGATCATCTTCGTCGACGAGATCGACGCGGTCGGCCGGCACCGTGGCGCCGGCCTCGGCGGCGGTCACGACGAGCGTGAGCAGACGCTGAACCAGCTGCTCGTCGAGATGGACGGCTTCGACGTCAAGGGCGGCGTCATTCTGATCGCCGCGACCAACCGGCCGGACATCCTCGACCCGGCGCTGCTGCGCCCGGGCCGTTTCGACCGGCAGATCGTCATCGACCGTCCCGACCTCGAGGGCCGCAAGGGCATCCTGCGGGTGCACGGCCGCGGTAAGCCGTTCGCGCCCGACGTCGAACTGGACACCATCGCCCGCCGCACTCCCGGCTTCACCGGTGCGGACCTCGCCAACGTGATCAACGAGGCGGCGCTGCTGACGGCGCGCATGGACCGTAAGCAGATCGACATGAACACCCTCGAAGAGGCGATCGACCGGGTCATGGCCGGGCCGGAGCGCAAGAGCCGGGTCATGTCCGACAGGGAGAAGAAGACGATCGCCTACCACGAGGGCGGTCACGCGCTCGTGGCGCACGCGCTGCCGAACGCCGACCCGGTGCACAAGATCACGATCTTGTCCCGTGGGCAGGCGCTCGGCTACACGATGACCCTCCCGATGGAGGACAAGTTCCTCGCGAGCCGGTCGGAGATGCTCGACCAGCTGGCCATGCTGCTCGGCGGCCGTACGGCCGAGGAGCTGGTCTTCCACGAGCCGACGACCGGCGCGGCCAACGACATCGAGAAGGCCACCGCGATCGCGCGCAAGATGGTCACCGAGTACGGCATGTCCGAGCGCCTCGGCGCCCGGAAGTTCGGCGACAACAACGCCGAGCCGTTCCTCGGCCGGGAGATGTCGCACAGCCGCGACTACTCCGAGGAGATCGCCTCGGCGATCGACGACGAGGTCCGCCGGCTCATCGAGTCCGCTCACGACATCGCCTGGGAGATCCTGGTCGAGTACCGCGACGTGCTCGACGACCTCGTGCTCCAGCTCATGGACAAGGAGACCCTCTCCAAGAACCAGGTGCTGGAGATCTTCGCGCCGATTGAGAAGCGGCCGGCGAACCCGTCGTACAGCGGGTACGGCAAGCGGCTCCCGTCGGACCGCCCGCCGGTGCTGACACCCAAGGAGCTGGCGCTGCTCGGCCCCAAGGACGTCCAGGACCTGACCCAGGGCAACGGCAGCGGCTCGTCCCGCCTGGCGCTCGGCGAGCCCCAGGACAGCGATTCCGAAGGCAAGGCGTGAGCGAGGAGTTCGAACTTCACGGACCGCCGATCGACCACGCGCGGGTCGAGAAGGCGGTCCGTGAGATCCTGATCGCGGTCGGGGAGGACCCCGACCGCGACGGGCTCGTCGACACCCCGGCGCGGGTCGCCCGCGCGTACGCCGAGCAGTTCGCCGGGCTGCGGCAGCGGCCCGAGGACGTCCTCACGACGGTCTTCGACGCCGACCACGACGAGATGGTGCTCGTCAAGGACATCGAGGTGTACAGCACCTGCGAGCACCACCTGGTGCCGTTCCACGGCGTCGCGCACGTCGGCTACACACCGAACGCCCGCGGGCAGATCACCGGGCTGTCCAAGCTGGCGCGCCTCGTCGACGTGTACGCCCGGCGCCCTCAGGTGCAGGAGCGCATGACGTCACAGATCGCCGACGCGCTCATGGGCGTCCTTAAGCCGCGCGGCGTGATCGTCGTCATCGAGGCCGAGCACCTGTGCATGACCATGCGCGGGGTGCGCAAACCCGGCGCGAAGACGGTGACGTCGGCGGTGCGGGGCGACTTCCGCGACTCGCCGAGCACCCGCGCGGAGGCGATGAGCCTCATCCTCGGTCGCTGACACCTGCCCTCCGGGTGACGGCTCCATGACCGGGAGAGCCGTTCGTGAACTCCAGGGTTTGACTGTTCGTCGAAACAAGAGTCGGCGGTGTTCGCGTTGCGGGAGACTGCGGCCGGATTCCTGAGGAATCGATGTCGGTGTTGATGGCTACCGGGGAGACCCGGTCGACGACGCTGTGGGGCCGTGATGGGCGAGACGAAGCGCGACGCACCAGGTCGTGAGCCGGGCGGTCGCGCGGGAGAGGCGGGAGAGCTGGAGCGCCGCCGGCAGCGGCGCTGGGTCCCGGCCACCGCCGGATGGCTGTCGTTCCTGATCGGGCTGCTCGACGTCATCGGCGCCCTGCTGCCCGAATGGCACCGCCGGATGGTCCGGCTCGACGAGATCGTCCCCGGATCGGTGAACAACGCGGCCCGTACGGCGACCCTGGTCGCCGGGTTGCTCCTGCTCCTGCTGTCCCACGGCCTGCGCCGCCGCAAGCGCCGCGCGTGGCGCGCCGTCGCCGGCCTGCTCGCCTTCACGATCGTCTCCCACGTCGTCAAGGACTTCGCGCTGTCGGCCATCGTCGCGGCCGCGATGTTCGGGGCGCTGATCTACTTCCGCGACGAGTTCTACGCGACCGGCGACCCGCGGACCCGGTGGCGGGCCCTGTGGGTCGGATCGTTCCTCGCCGCGGCCAGCGTCGGAGTGGGCCTGCTGTTCATCGCGCTCAACCACCACGGCCTCGTCCGCGACTATTCCTTCTCCGAGCGCCTGCGGCACGTCGTCGGCGGCCTGTTCGGCGCCTCCGGGCCGGTGACGTTCACCTCCGACGGCAGGAACGACCTGTTCGGGCTGATGCTGGGCTCGCTCGGCCTGTTCACCGCCGGCACGACGATCTTCCTGTTCCTCCGGCCCGCCGAGCCCGCCCCCTCGATGTCCGCCGACGACGAGAACCGGGTCCGGGACCTGCTCGCCCGGCAGGGCGCCCGTGACTCGCTCGGCTACTTCTCCCTCCGCCGGGACAAGAGCGTGATCTGGTCCCCGACCGGGAAGGCGTGCGTCACCTACCGCGTGGTGTCCGGCGTGATGCTGGCCGGCGGCGACCCGATCGGCGACCCCGAAGCCTGGCCCGGCGCCATCGAGGCGTTCCAGGAGGAGGCGGCCCGCCACGCCTGGGTGCCCGCCGTCATGGGCTGCAGCGAGCTCGGCGCCGAGATCTGGTGCCGCGACACGGGCCTGTCGGCGCTCGAACTCGGCGACGAGGCGATCGTCGACGCCGCCGAGTTCTCCCTCGACGGCCGGACGATGCGCAACGTCCGCCAGATGGTCAACCGGGTCGCCCGCCAGGGCTACACCGCCGAGGTCCGCCGCGAGAACGACTACGCCCCCGACGAGCTCAGGGCGCTGTGGGACCAGGCCGACGCCTGGCGCGGCACCGATACCGAGCGCGGGTTCTCCATGGCGCTGGGCCGCGTGGGCGAACCCGGCGACGAGGAGTGCGTGGTCGCCACCGCCACCAAGGACGGCGAGCTGCACGCCATCCTGCACTTCGTCCCCTGGGGCACCGACGGCCTGTCCCTGGACCTCATGCGCCGCGACCGCGCGGCCCAGCCCGGCCTCAACGACTTCCTGATCGTCGAGGCGATCAAGGCCGCCCCCGATCTGGGCGTCAAGCGCGTCTCGCTGAACTTCGCGGTGTTCCGCGCGGCGCTGGCGCGCGGCGAGCGGATCGGCGCGGGGCCCGTCCTGAAGGCATGGCGCGGCCTGCTGATCTTCCTGTCCCGCTGGTTCCAGATCGAGTCGCTGTACAAGTTCAATGCCAAGTTCCAGCCGGTGTGGCAGCCGAGGTTCTTCGTCTATTCGAGCCTGGGCGACGCGCCCCGCATCGCCCTGGCCGCTCTGGAGGCCGAGGCCTTCTTCGTCTGGCCGCGCGTCCGCATCCCCGGCCTCAAGCGGCCCCCGAAGCGCGTCGCGGCGTAGGTCTTACGGATCACCCGGCAGGCCGGTCCGCGCGGCGAGCCCATAGGCTGACCCCATGACCATGAGCGTCGCCGGCCTGCCCGACCCCGGGCGCTGCCTCGTCATGGGCGTCGTCAACGTCACGCCCGACTCCTTCTCCGATGGTGGCGCCTGGTTCGACCATGACGCCGCGATCCGGCGCGGCCTCGCTCTCGTCGCCGAGGGCGCCGACCTCGTCGACGTCGGAGGCGAGTCGACCCGGCCGGGCGCGCAGCGGGTCTCGCTGCGCGAGGAGCTCCGACGGGTCGTCCCGGTGATCGAGGCGCTCGCCGCCGAGGGCGTGCCGGTCAGCGTCGACACGATGCGCGCCGAGGTCGCCGAGGCCGCCATCGACGTCGGCGCCCGGCTGGTCAACGACGTGAGCGGCGGCCTGGCCGACCCCGCCATGCCGCGCGTGGTGGCGAAGGCCTCCGTCCCGTACGTCGTCATGCACTGGCGTGGGCACAGCCACGACATGGACAAGCGCGCGGTCTACGCCGACGTGGTCCGCGAGGTGCGTGACGAGCTGCGGGCCCGCATCGGGGCGATCGTCGCGGAGGGCGTCGACCCCTCCCTGCTGATCGTCGACCCCGGCCTCGGCTTCGCCAAGCGGCCCGAGGACAACCACAACTGGACCCTCCTCGCCCACCTCGACGCCCTGCGGGCACTCGGCCACCCGGTCCTCGTGGCGGCGTCCCGAAAACGGTTCCTCGGCCGGCTCCTCGCCGCCCCCGACGGCACCCAGCGCCCGTTCACCGAGTCCGACGACGCCACGGTCGCGATCACCGCGCTGGCCGCCGCCGCCGGGGCCTGGTGCGTACGCGTGCACGAGGTCCGCCCCAACGCCGACGCCGTACGCGTCGCCGCGGCCTGGGGAGCCGCCCGGTGACCGAGCTGGACGCGCGGGCGGTGGAGGTGGCGCACGCCGAGTTCTACGCCGCGTTCGAGTCCGCGGACCTGGACCGGATGGGCGCGGTGTGGGCCGACGGTTCGTACGCCGACGACGTGGTGTGCGTGCATCCGGGCTGGCCGCTGATCCGCGGCCGCGGCGCGGTCCTCCGCTCCTGGGCGCTGATCATGGCCAACACCCCGTACATCCAGTTCGTGCTCACCGACACCCAGATCAAGGTGTCCGGCGACCAGGCCGTCGTCAGCTGCGCGGAGAACATCATCACGGCCGCCGAGGAGACCGAGATCGGCCTCACCTCCGGGGGAAGCGTCGTGACCACCAACGTGTTCGTACGTACGGAGGCCGGATGGCGGCTGTGGCTCCACCACGGATCGCCCGTGCTGGGCAGGGAAGAGGACGTCGAGTGAGAGGGAGCGCGTGGTGAGCGGCGCCGACCGGATCGTGCTGCGGGGCCTGCGCGCGTGGGGCCGCCACGGCGCCCTGCCCGCCGAACGCGAGCTCGGCCAGGAATTCATCATCGACGTCACCCTGGGCCTTGACATCCGCCCGGCCGCGGCCGGAGATGATCTATTGCGTACCGTCGACTATGGCGCACTGGCCGACCGGCTCGTGTCCGTGGTCGAGGGCGAACCCGTCAACCTGATCGAGACTCTGGCCGAGCGACTGGCGGCCCGCTGCCTTGAGGTGGCACTCGTCGAGAGCGTGGAGGTCACCGTGCACAAGCCGAACGCCCCTGTGCCGCATCCGTTCACCGACGTGGCCGTGACCATCCACCGGAGCCGCTCATGACGACTTCCGAGCAGAAACACCGGACCGTGCTCTCGCTGGGCAGCAACCTTGGCGACCGCCTCGACAACCTGCAGGAGGGGATCGACGCGCTGTTCGACGCGCCCGGCCTCGACTTCGTCGCGATCTCTCCGATCTATGAGACCGAGCCGGTCGGCGGTCCGGAACAGGACGACTTCCTCAACGTGGTGATCGTGGCGGACAGCAGCGTGGCGCCCCAGTCGCTGCTGGAGCGTGTGCTGAACATCGAGGAGTCGATGGACCGCACCCGCGACGTCCGCTGGGGGCCGCGCACGCTCGACATCGACATCGTCACCATCGACGGGGTGACGTCGGACGCGCCGGAGCTGACCCTGCCGCACCCGCGCGCCCACGAGCGGGCGTTCGTGCTGGTCCCCTGGTGCGACGTGGATCCGGACGCCTCGCTGCCGGGGCGCGGGCGGATCGCGGACCTCCTGCCCTCGGTCGCCGGTCAGGAGCTCCGGCGCCGCGACGACCTCTCCCTGCAGCCTCCCGCGTGAAGCCGACACGGATCGCGGTCCTGGCCGCCATACTGATCGGCGTCGCCGTCGTGGTGTGGGCGGTGGTGCGCTTCTGGTACACCTCGCTGCCGCTGCTGCCCTGGACGATGCTGCCGTCGCTGCTGCTGCTCGCCCTCGGCGAGCTGTACACCGCCTTCTTCACCCGCGCCCGGATCCAGCACCGGCCCGGCACCAAACCGATCGAGCCGCTGGTGGCCGCGCGGCTGGCGGCCCTGGCCAAGGCGAGCTCGCACGCGGCCGCCGTGCTCGCCGGCGGCTTCGCCGGAATGGCGATCTTCCTCGTTTCGTCCCTGGACAAGCCGACGCCACGGCGTGACTTCTTTGTCAGCGGCGGCACCGCCCTGGCCGGCATCGCGCTCATCGGCGCCGCGCTGTTCCTGGAGTACGCCTGCCGCGTGCCGAAGGGCCCGGAGGACGAGGACGACCACCGGAACGCCTCGCGCATCTGAGAGCCCGCGCGGAACGGACCGCCGGGCTCGCGGTGCCCATTCCGCGCGGGCTCTGAATGTCGGTGGCGGCTGCGATCGTGTGAGGCCCGGCGACCACCGAGACAGGAGGAGCGGATGTCGTCCGCAGAGGAGTTGCGCGGGTTCGCGCTCGCACTGCCCGAGGCCGAGGAGCGCGAGACCTGGGGCCGTCCGACCTTCCGGGTCCGCGACAAGATCTTCGCGATCGTGTCGGACGACGGCGCGTCGGCGAGCGTGAAGGCCACCAGGGACGAGCAGACGGCACTGCTCGCCGAGGACCCGGAGATCTTCTCCTTCCCGGTGTACGTCGGGCGGCACGGCTGGGTCGGCGTCGACCTGACCCGGATCGACCCCGATCACCTGCGCGAGCTCCTCACCGACGCGTGGCGCCTGACCGCGCCCAGACGCCTCGTGAAGACCCACGACGCGGGTTGTTAGTCGGAGCTCTGCCAGCCGGGCCAGATCGGCGCAAAATAGTAGCCATGGCTACAGTAGCCATGTATGGTAATTGTCATGAGCAAGGCACCGAACGGGCCGACGCCGGGCTACCTCGTCTGGCGGCTGGCGAACAGATGGCGCGTCGCCGTGGATCGCGCACTCGCGCCACTGGGCCTCACGCACGCGCAGTACGTCCTGCTGTCCTCGCTGTTCGGCATGGAACGCTCCGGGCTGCGGCCCAGCCAGCGTGAGCTGGCCGACCGCACCGGCCTGGAGCCGCTGTACATCTCGAAGCTGGCCCGGTCGCTGGAGGCGGACGGCCTCATCGAGCGCGCCCGCGACCTCGCCGACACCCGCGCCGTACGCCTCGCGCTGACCGACCGGGGCCGCGAGGCGGTACGGCCGGCCCTCGACACCGTCCAGCGGCTTCTCGACCGGCTGCTGGCCCCATTGGGCGGCCAGGACGGCTCGCGGACCGAAGCGTTCGTCCGCGACCTGACGGCCCTCCTGGACGCCCCGCTCGACCCCCCGCACCAGCAAAAGGAAGACTGAGATGCCAGAGATCGCCGTACTCGACTCGACCATCCACTACGAGGACTCCGGGGAGGGGACGACCTTCGTCTTCCTCCACGGCAACCCGAGTTCTTCCCACCTCTGGCGGAACGTCCTGCCCGGCGTGGGCGCGGGCCGCCTGCTCGCCCCCGACCTCGTTGGGATGGGCCGCTCCGGTAAGCCCGACATCTCGTACAGCTTCGCCGACCACGCCCGCTACCTCGACGCCTGGTTCGACGCGCTCGGCCTGGACCGCGTCGTCCTGGTCGGCCACGACTGGGGTGGGGCGCTCGCCTTCGACTGGGCGGCCCGCCATCCTGATCGGGTCCTCGGCCTGGCGTTCCTGGAGAGCATCGTCAAGCCGATGGCCTGGGAGGATCTGTCGCCGCAGGCCCGCAAGCGCTCGGAGATGATCCGCACTCCCGGTGCCGGCGAGGAGATGGTGCTCGAGCAGAACCTCTTCGTCCGCCAGGCGTTCACCGGCGGCGTACTCACCCCGGCGGGCGACGAGGACCTGGAGACCTACCTCGCCCCGTACCCGACCCCGGAGAGCCGCCGTCCCATCCTCGCCTGGGCGCGCCAGATACCGCTCGGCGGCGAGCCGGCGGAGTTGGTCGCCCGCATCGAGGCGTACGACGCGTGGCTGGCGAAGAGCCCGGACGTCCCGAAGCTGCTCATGACCTTCGAGGGCTCACCGACGCTGCTCATCGGCGAAGAGATGGCGGCCTGGTGCGCGGCCAACATCGCCGCCCTGGAGACCGTCGCCTGCGGCAAGGCCGGCCACCACGCCCCCGAGGACCGCCCGGAAGAGATCGCAACGGCCATCGGGAACTGGGCGGACCGCCACGACCTGAGGTAGGGGGCGCGAACATCGCCGTCGCTGTTGCCACCTTGCCGCCGGTACGGACCCGGGTACGGGTGAGATGTCGGGTTCGTTGGGGCAACGGCGACGGCAAAGCGAGAGGCCCCACGACGCGGGGCCTCTCGCTGCCGAAGCCGGCGGGGTCAGGTCAGGGTGATCCAAGAACCCGACGGCGGGTTTCCTGTCACTACCTTGCCGGGGGGTAGGCAGGTACCTCGCTCGTCGTCGGAGCGCTGCGGGCGTGGGCCAATTCCTGCTGTAGCTGCTGGTTCTTCCTTACCAGCGTTGACATCGACTCCTCGCGCTCCTCCCTCAGGCCACGGAACTCACGGCGAGCCCGCGTGGAGCGCAGCAGTGACAGCAAGGAGAGCGCGAGGCCCGCGATGACGAAGGCGCCGACGATCACCCCACCGATGAATACCTGCGCCGTGGTGTGCACTCCGGGCACATGCTGGCCGAAGACGTTGAGCGAGGCAGATGACGAGTTCGCGGTGATGATTCCCATGCCGACTGCTACGGCGGCTGCGGCCAGAACGATTCCTAGGAAGACCATAGGCCTTCTCCTCTCCTCGGGCGGCGGAGGTCGCGCGAATCGGGGGCTCTCGCGCGGCGTGTGACACCATCCACCCGAGTGAGTGGTTTGGTCAAGTTTGCCGGAAATCGACTTATTCGACAGTGTGTCGAGCAAGGTCGACGCTCCGCGTTCGTTGAGTGGCTTATTGTCGCTTTCGCGGTAGCGAGCCTCTTACTGAGAGGAACCGCGAGCCCTTATTGGATGGGGTCTCTCATAACGGCGAGGTGTCCGGAGCCTGCACGGCTTGAGATATCCGGGCGATGTGGATGTCAATCGTGTGCGCGTTGGTCGGTTCCTTTGTGGGACGGTTTCGCCCATCGGACTGGGCGGCGCGGCGACCGGGGAGGGGCAGGAGCCGGTCAGCCCTGAATGGAGAAGAACAGCGTGTCCATGGTGTGTCCGTACTGGAGAGCGCTCTGCCATTCGTCGTGCTCGACCCGCATCTTGTCGATGAGCCTCTGGGCCTCATGGGTGAAGGCGTTGTCCATGCGGTCCAGGACCGCGGCGTAGGCGTCGGCGAGTGGCTTGGCCCTGGCCAGCGCCAGACGGCCGATGGCCGGGTACCCGTCCATGGGCGACGGAACGTGGAAGGGGATCTCGTCGGGCGGCCCAGCGAACAGGAAGTCGAGCGGCAGCAGGTCGGCGGGGACGCCGAGGCGCCGCAGTTCGTCGCCCATGCGCCCGAAGAACGTGGAGGGCTTGGAGTACACGCCGAAATCGATGGGGTCGGACCCGCTCCAGTCGATGATGTGCTGGAGCGCCTTGTAGTACGCGTAGCCCACGTATTCGCCGTCCGCGTTGGCGTGGCCCGCGAGGAGGTGGTCGAGTGCCTCGGGGATGGTGAGGCCGAGATCGACGCCTTGGTGTTCGAGGCTGAGCTGGTCGGCGCGGGCGTCCTTGCGTATGTGATCGCGGAGCATGCGCTGCTGAGTCGCGTTGAGTTCGCCTCCTTGCAGGTAGGCCACGACGCGGCTCTGGTCAGCGGTGGTCATCGTGATGATGTGGCTCATGGGTTTCATGATGGCGGCGGGTGCGGACAAGTCACCGTGCGGAGTTGGGAGGCCTCTCGCGGGTCGGCCGCCGGCTGTGGAGATCCACGGGTCGAGATATAGTCGGTTTCTGATATCAGGAGGCGACTATGACTCGGAGTGCTGACAACCCATTGGGTCTGGCGGTGATGGGGCTGCTCATGGAGCGGCCGATGCACCCGTACGAGATTTCGTCCGTGCTCCGCGAGCGCGGCAAGGACGCCAGCGTCCGGGTCAACCGGGGGTCGCTGTACGACGTGGTGGCCGCGCTGGAGCAGGAGGGCTGGATCACCCCGCAGGCACGGCTCCAGGAGGGGAAGCGGCCGGCCCGGACGGTGTACGCGCTGACCGAGACGGGGCGCGGCGTCTTCGTCGAGCGGCTCGACGAACAGATCCGCAACCCGCGACGCGAGTTCCCTGTCTTCCTCACCGCCGTCGCCTACCTCGGCGCGCTCGGCCCGGAGGGTGCCCGCGCGGCTCTGGGGGAGCGGGCCGACCGGCTCCGGGCCGCCATCGCGAACGACGAGCGGGCCCTGGACGACGCGCTGCGGTCGGGGCAGGTGCCGCGTCTGTTCGTCATCGAGGCGGACTACGCCCTGCACATGGCGCGCGGCGAGCTCGCCTGGGTCGAGGCCACCGCCGAGCAGATCACTAACGGGGCCCTGCCGTGGCCCGAGCGTCATGATGATGAAGGAGAGCGATGATGAGCGCGAACGACGGTCTGCTCTTCGGGATCTATCCCGGAGGAGCCGCCGGCGACGACACCGGCGGCCTGGCCACCGGCCCGGCGGACGATCCCGAGCGGATTCGGGCCGCTCTCGATCGGCTGCGGCCCGACGGCCGGGATTTCCTGGTCCGGGGCTATGTTTCGTTCGTCGACGCCGACGACACCCGTAAGGTGACAGAGAGTCCGGAACGGGTCGAGCAGTACGCCGGAGACGGGCGGGTCCTGGATCTGGTCGCCCAGTACCAGTCCCGCAGTGGGGACGTCACCGGGTACACCCGTTTCGCCCGCGAGCTGGTCCGGCGTCACGGGCATCGGACCGTGACACTGCAGGTCACCGAGGAGCCGAACGTCCCCGGAAACCCGACGCTCGACGGCTACTACCCGCGCGTGCGTGAGGCCCTCGTCGAAGGGGTGCTCGCCGCCGCCGACGAGGCCCGGCGGCAGGGCTTCGGCCATCTCCAGGTCGGTTTCAACACCACACCGCTGTTCGGGCCCGGCGCCGACTTCATCGCCTCGCTCACCGACCTGGGCGGCAAGGAGTTCGTCGACGCCCTCGGCTACGTGGGCCTGGACTTCTTCCCCGACGTCTTCCAGTCCGTTCCCCTGGACCAGCTGCACGATGCCGTCACCGGCCTGCTCGGGCACCACCGCGCCGAGCGCCTCACCCCCGCCGGGATCGCCCCCGAGGTCCCGCTGCACATCACCGAGAACGGCTGGCCCACCGGCCCGGACCGGTCACCGGAGCGGCAGGCGGAGGTCCTGGAGGCGACGGTCCGGGCGATCGCCGAGTGCCGGGTCGCGCACAACATCGGCGCGTACACGCACTTCGCCCTGCGCGACGCCGACAGCACCGTCCCCGGGCTGTTCCACCAGTTCGGCCTCCTCGCCGACGACTACCGGCCGAAGCCGGCCTTCGCCACGTACCAGGAGCTCATCGCACGGTTCGGGGGATAGGCCCTGCGGTTTTCCACACCCTTCTCGGCGGCCGCCCGCATTCACGGCTGGGATGGTGCCGACCCGGTCGACGCCGACTCGCCGGACGTCGCCGCCAGCGGAAAAGGCGAGAGCGCGGCCGATGGCCGCGCTCTCTGTTGGGGAGCCGTCCAGATCAGGGCTTGCTGTTCTGGTCGACCAGGTTGGTCATGTTGCCGAGCGCGTCCAGGGTGTGATCGAGCTCGTCGCCCTGGGGTTGCTGGCCCCAGGGCCGGGAGGTTCCCTTCTCACGGTCGTCCCCCCAGCCGGTGGTCTTCTTCCATAGGTCGCTGAACAGCCAGAAGAGCGCCAGCAGGTCCTGTTCGTCGAGCTGGGCGAGCTTGGTGTCGCCGTGCGACTGCACCGCGTTCATGAGCGCGCCGACCTTGTCGACGATCTCGGAGAGCGGTCCGGCCATATGTTCGACGAGCTTCACCACGCGCCCCTGCAGTTCGGCCTTGAACTCGGCGTCGTAAGTCGGCTCGGGGTCGGTCAGGAGCCACTCGACCTCTCTCCGCTCGCGGACGAGAGCGTCAAGGTCGAGCCTGTTGGGTGTGTTCATGATTTGTTGGGTGCCGTTGACCTCAGCACCTCTACCTCCGCATGCGACCGTCCCGAACACTTTCGCAATGTCAGCTATCTCCTCCCCGGTCACCGGTCACGGTCAGCCGCCCGGTCTTGCCCTGCGCCGCCAGCCGTACGTCCTCCAGGGCGCCCTCCGCCTCCGGCGACTGGGAGCTGATTGCCCAGCAGTACGACCAGATGGTCAAGTACGCCACCGCGCTGAAGCTGCGCACCGGTGAAGCTGAACAGGTGCTACGCCGTTTCACCCGCGGCGGCCCTAAGCACCCCACCTACCGGGCCATTGAGGAGGTGGGCCGGGCGGTCAAGTCGATCTTTATCGCCGATTACATGGCCTCCGAAGGGCTACGCCGGGAGATCCACGAGGGCCTGCAGGTGGTGGAGAACTGGAACTCCGCCAACGCCGATCTGTTCTACGGCAAGGCCGGCACCATCGGCGGAACTGACCGGGAGAACCAGGAGGTCTCCATGCTCGCTCTGCACCTGCTGCAGTCGGCCCTGGTCTTCGTTAACACCGTCCTGGTTCAGTCGCTGCTGAAGGACCCGGCCTGGGCTGAGCGGCTCACCGACGCCGACCGGCGCGCGCTCAGTCCGCTCTTCTGGTCGCACGCCAACCTGTACGGCACTTTCCACATCGACATGGACACCCACCTGGACCTGGGCTTGGCCGCCTGAGAAGTGCCTCCGGCCATGATGTGGTCGGCGTGGTACAGGCCCTGGGTGAGCGGGCGGGGCGCGTGCTCGTCGGCCGTGCTGGGGGAGACAAAGGTGATCGCGGAACGTGGTGGCGTCGAAGGCCGGAGCCTGGTCGAGGTCTTTCTGCCGGAGCGATCTCGACCAGGTAGGCGGGTCAGTTGTCGATTGCCTGGTAGAGGGTGGTCCAGAAGTCGTTGATGGCGTTCGCCGAGTCGGGGGTGGACATCCCGGTCTGGGTGAGCAGGATGCCGACGAGGCCGTTCTCGGGGTCGGCGTAGGTGGTGGTGCCGGCTCCGCCGTCCCAGCCGAACTGGCCGATGGGCGCGTAGTCGCCGCGGTAGGTGCGTACCGCCATGCCGAAGCCCCAGCCGCCGTGCTGTCCCAGGCCGTACCCCGTATGGAGGACGTTGCGGGCATAGACCTCTCGGGCGGCTTGCTGCTCGGGCGTGAGGCGGTTGGTGGTCATCAGCTCGACGGCGGCCCGGGACAGGATGCGTCGGCCGTCGTGCATGCCGCCGTTGAGGAGCATGCGGAAGTAGGCGTGGTAGTCGTCGGCGGTGGAGTCGAGTCCGCCGCCGCTGGACGGGAACGCCGGAGGCTTGCTGTGGTGTCCGCCTTCGGCCGGGTCTTCCACGTTGAGCTCTCCGGTCTGCCAGTCGGGGGCGTACAGGGGCGGCAGCCGGTGGATCTTGTCGGCGGGCACGTGGAAGGCGGTGTCGGTCATGCCGAGGGGGTCGAAGATGCGCTCGCGCAGGAACGTCTCGAACGGCTGGCCGGTGACCCTGGCCACCAGCACGCCGAGCACGTCGTCGCTGAGGTTGTACTGCCAGCGCTGTCCGGGCTGGTAGGCCAGCGGGAGCGTACCGAGGCGGCGCATCCACTCATCCGGCCCCGGTTCGGGCAACAGCCATCCGTCCTCCTGGCCGTAAACCCCCTGCTCGAAGAGCGCGCCCATGATCGGAGCGGTCTTCGCCGTCAGATCCAATCCGAGCCCGCACGTGGAGGTGAGCAGGTCCCGTACGGTGATCGGCCGCCGCGCCGGCACGGTCTCGTCCAGCGGGCCGTCGGGCCGCTTCAGCACCTGCCGGTCGGCGAGTTCGGGCAGCCACGAATCCACCGGCTCGTCCAGCCGCAGCCGGCACTCATCCAGCAGGACCATCGTCGCCGACACCGCGACCGGCTTGGACGTGGAAGCCATCCGGAAGATGGTGTCCCGGCTCATCGGCGCGCCCCCGTCATGGCGCATTGTCCCGATCGTTTCGACGTGTGTCTCCTCGCCTCGGCTGACCAGGGCGACGAGTCCGGGAATCTTCCCGGACTCGACATGCCCGGCCAGCACCTCGCGCAGTCTGTCCAGCTCGGTCTTGGAGAAGCCGCTGTTGCTGTGTCCCATCACAAATTTCCTTACATACAAGTGTTCGATACACAACGTTGATCTTGCGTGACCCGTCCCGTCCCGGCGTGGCGCTCGGCCTCGGGCGCGATGTGCTGGGTCGTCGTCAGACGGTCTTGTCGTGTTTCCTTAACCGGCGGCGCGCTCGATGGCGTCGGTCAGTTGCTTCCGCGCACGGGCGGGGACGTAGCCGCCGTCGGTGTAGTTCCGGGCGAACGCCTCGGCGAATTTCACCGGGTCCTGCCCGACGATCTCGCGGATCGGCGTTCCGTCCGCCGCGGCCTGTTCGAACAGGGCGGCGAGGTCTTCGAACCTCGACGCGTCGCTGTCGGCGTCAGTCGGCACGAAGTGCATCATGTGCCGCTGAATAGCTTCGACCGCTGTGCGGTAGTTCGGCGGAAGCTGTCGTACGCGTGCCTGGTACTGCCGCCACCGCCGCTTGGGGCCGATCATCATCGCGACGAAACCGCCGAATTTGGTGTCGGACATGGTGATCCGTCTCCTTTGTGGAGCTGTTCGAGCCGTTGTGTGGGGAAGCTCCAGATCCTCCACCAGGCCGGTTGTTCATGCATCGCTGAACGTCTGCGACAGTACATTGCATTCATAGATGAGTCAACATCTTGGGAAAGCCGATAAGCCTGTTCAAGCGCAGTCTGTGGACGAATACTGCAATGAGTATGACGCTGATTGCAATAGATGATCAAGATCTGTGTTGCAATGGACTTCGAGTGATTGCATACTGTGCGGCGGGAGTGCGGGCGCCGAGGCGCGCACGCCGGCAGATGGGAGACGAGCACCGATGCCCGGAGACAGACTCACCGACGAGGACCGTCGGCACATCGCTACAGGGCTGGCCGAGGGGCTCGGATACACCGAGATCGGCCGGCGTCTCGGGCGGCCCGGCTCAACCATCATGCGGGAGGTCACCCGCAACGGCGGACCCGACGATTACCGGGCGCAGCGGGCGCAGGAAGCCACCCAGCAGCGTGCGCGCCGACACCGGCAGGCCAAACCTCCGGCGCCGCCGATCGGCGACAGCAGCCACGGGCGCGACCCCCAGGCGGTCCAGAACGTCACCGAATCCTTCGCCACGCTCCTTGAGCAGCAAGGGATGCCCCGGATGGCGGCCAGGGTGCTGGCCTGCCTGCATGTCACCGACTCCGGCAACCTCACCGCCGCCGACCTGGTCCAGCGGCTTCACGTCAGCCCCGCGTCGATCTCGCAGACCGTCGCCCTCCTGGAACAGCAGGGACTCCTCAAGCGGGAACGAACTCCCGGCGGGCGCCGCGAACGCTACGTCGTCGACGACGAGCTCTGGGTCCGCTCCACCCTCGCGGCTCTGCAGATGAACGAGACCCTGGCCGCCACCTCGCAGCGCGCGGCGGAGGTCCTCGGGGCCGCGACCCCGGCCGGCGCCCGCTTCTGCTCCTCTGCCGAGTTCCTGCTCCTCGTGAACGCGAGCCTCGGACAGGTCATGGAGCAGTGGCAGCAGAACCAGGACGAACGGAACGCCAGGCACCGGTCATGATCTCTCGCGGCTTTCGGCGGGGCCCAGGAAGGGATCCCCTATGAAGACGCACTCCCACCATCGCTCACTCCTGCGCGGCATGCCATGTACGCGATAACGGCCAGCGCCACAGCGCCGCCACCCACCTCGGCGACGCCGAAGTCCCGCTCCAGCTCATCATGGGCAAGACCCGGCACAAGAACCCCCGCACCGCCATGCGCTACGTCAAACCCGGCGCCGAAGCCATAGCCAAGGTCACCGAGGCCCTGGCACCCCGCCGCCGTACCCACTAATCAACGGAGTGGCGGCTCGCCGCAGCTATAGGGGCTCTCGGGCCGTCGCAGGGATTACCCAGAGCTACTTTGGGGCTGGGGCCACGTTCGGGAGAAGACCCCCGAACTGGGCCACCAGGTGGTCGCGTGGGCGTTCGGCGACATGTACGCCCGTCCCGAACTGCCGCCCCGCGACCGGCAACTGGTCACCCTCGGCGTGCTGACCGCGCTCGGTGGCTGTGAGATCGAGCTGGAGGTGCACGTCAACGCCGCGCTCAACGTCGGTCTCGCGCCCACCGAGATCGCCGAGGCGCTGCTGCACTCGGCCGTCTACTGCGGGATGCCGAGGTCCATCAACGCGACGCTCGTCGCCAAGAAGGTCTTCGCCGAACGGGGCCTGCTTCCGATCACGAACGTGGCCTGACGGCGAGGCACGCGGTCGCCGCTCCCGGTGAGCGGCGATCGCCGAGGACCACGAAACGCTTCGTGTGGTGGCCTGGTGTGGCCAATAGACATGCGCGCATTGTCTGGAATGTATGGTTTGTGATCTTGATTCTGGGCTGTGGCGGAGGTTGGTCATGGGGTTCGGGAGACGTGCACTCATCACCGGGCTCGCCGGTGCTCTCACCCTCGCGGCGCTGCCCGCGACCGCGTCGGCCACGACCTGGCGGTACCTCACGATCAAGGGGTTGAGCCGGGCCGGGAAGGTGCCCTGGATCACCGCACAGATCTACGACCCGGCCGCCAAGAAGTCCTGGCCGGTCATGGGCCGTGACAACGCCGTCGCGAAGCTGCCGGACAAGCGGACGTACGAGATCTACGCGACTCTCGCCCGGGCCGAGCTGCGCGAGTCGCCGGAGAACACCGTCGTTCTCACGACCTTCAAGCTGTCCAAGGGCCACGACAAGGTCACGCTGAGCGCCAAGAGCGGGAAGCCGATCGACGTGTCGGTCGGCGACTCGTCCGTCCAGGGACGGATCCGGGTCCACGTACGGCACGGGGCCATGGACTTCACCACCGACGACGTTCCCGGGCGGCTGTACGCCGTACCCGTCAAAAGGTCCGGGGTGACCTTCACCCAGGGCAGCACGTGGACCGGCTCGGGCCTGCTCTACCGCCTCGGCACGTCGTACTCCGGGGGCGTCCCCGCCGGGGTGACCCAGCACGTCACCAAGGCGGACCTCGCGGCGGTCAAGGTCACCTACCGGTCGTTCGGCGACGGCATGAAGGTGAATCCGCGCTGCCGGGGCGCCATCTGGGGCGGCGACGACGAGATGTGGCTGGACGCGCCCGCCACGGTCACCGAGTACGTCCAGCCGGGCGCAGCCTGCAAGCGGGAGCTGTGGTACGAGTCGTCGTCCCATCCGCTGTTCGGCAACGTGACGGTCGGCACGCGCACGTACGCCAAGGGCGAGGCCCCCGCGGAGACCTGGAACGCCGCGGTGTTCGCGCCCGCCGTCCCCGGCGGCTACCGCACCGGGGACACGTTGCACTACACGCCGGCCAACCTGCTGTCCGACGGCCCCGGCAACTGGGGATTCGACCAGTTCACCATCGCGAACGTGAAGCTGCGGTCCGGCACGAAGACGCTCGGGCTCGACGCGTACGAGCCGGACGTCACGCTGGGGAAGAAGACGGCGACCTACCGGCTCGACGTGACGGCGACCCGCGACGGCGCCGAGGCGACGCTGTCCGACCGCGTCCTGGTGAGCTGGGTGTTCAAGTCCGCGCGGACGGCGAAGAAGACGGCGCTGCCGCTGACCACGGTGCGGTTCGCGCCGCGCGGCCTCGACGTCCGGAACGCCGCCGCGCCCGGCTCCACGACCGAGATCCCGGTCCGTGTCGTGACCAACCCGGGCGCGACGGCCCACGCGGTCACCACACTGAAGGTCGAGGCCTCCAGCGACGGGGCGAAGACCTGGCAGAACCTCCCCGTCGCGAACGGCGTCGTCTCGGTCGTGAACCCGGCCGAGACGGGGTACGTCGCGCTGCGGGCGACCGTGGTCGACAGCGCCGGGAATCAGGTGACCGAGACCGTCTCGCGCGCCTACCGCGTGGCGGGCTGACCGGCTACCCGGACGTCACCACGCGTTCGCCCTTCGACAGACCCGACTTGATCTCGATGTACGTGTCGCCGCGGACGCCGATGGTGACCGTACGGGTGACGGTCCGGTCGCCCTGGCGCACCCGGACGGTGGAGGTCCCGTGGGACCCGGTCCGTACGGCCGACGACGGCACGTAGAGCACGTCCGCCGCGGACGCCGTGGTGACCGACACGGTCCCGGACTGGCCGATCAGCACCTTGGACGGCACGTCGTCGAACGCGATCATCACGCCGTACTTCACGAGCCGGTCGCTGGTCGTGGCGTTCGCGTCGATGTGCGTGACCGACCCCGCGTACGTCTTCGCGCTGTCGGTGCTGAGAGTGATCTTCGCTTCCTGGCCGATATGGACGTGCGCCACGTCGTTCTGGGAGAACGTCGCCTTCAGCTGCAGTTCCTTCAGATCCCCGATGGTGATGAACGTGGACGAGGCCGAGGCGGTGTCCCCGGCCTGACCGTTCACGGCGAGAACGGTGCCGTCGATCGGCGCCTTGATGACCGTTCCGGCCAGGGTGCGTTCCGCCTGGGTCACGGTGTTCTTCGCCTGGATCACCCTCGCCTCGAGTTGCGCCGTCGACGTCGTCCCGCCCGGTGATCCCGAGGATTTCCCGGAGCCCGGTGATTTCGACGCTCCGGAGTTCTTCGGAGTGCTCGGCGCGGTCGACGGCCGTTTCGTCGGACGCGGCGTGGTGGAGGTCTTCGTGGTGGGCGTCGGCGACGCCGTGGTCGTCGGCCGGTAGGCGGCCAGGGCGATCGTCGCGCCGCCGGTGACTCCCGCTCCGGCCGCGCCGGCGCCGGTCCCGCCGGTCGTGGTCGTATCGGCGCCGGAGAGGGTGGCCTCGGCGGCGGTCAGCGCCGCACGGGCCGCGGTCACGTCTTCGAGGGCCTTCGTCTGGTCGATCCGCGCCAGGCGGGCGCCCTCCTTCACCTTCGCGCCGACCTTGACGTACACCTTCTTCACCGTTCCGGACGTGCTGAACGTCAGGTCGCGGCTGTCGGCGCTCGCGACGTTCCCCGCCGCGCCCGCCGTGGCGGTCACCTCGCCCTCGGCCACCGGCGCGTACGTCGAGGCCGTCCCGGTCCGGCCGCTCGCGCCGACGCTGACGGCCGTCACCGCGCCGATCACCACGACCCCGATTACGCCGGTCGCCACCTGGGTACGTTTCAGCCGGAAATCCGGCGCGGACACCCGCAATCTCATGGCGCGCCATGCTGGCGTGCCGAGATGACACGGACCTGGGTACAAAATGAGAGTTTCCTTGGAAACAACTCTCATCATTTTCTTATTTTCGGATTAGGGTAATTCAACCTCGCTCCGCCAGCTTGTGCCAGGTGAAACGTCTACTCAGACGCAGATCCCTCGTGATCAACGGCACGCTGGGCGTTCTGCTGGTCGCCGGTATCGGCGTCGGATATCTCTCGCTGACCGGCGGGGACGACTCGGCGGGAGCGTCCGCCCTCAGTCGTACGACCCAGGTCGTGCGCGGCACCGTCGTCTCGTCGGTGTCGGCCTCGGGGTCGGTGGATAGCGCCAAGAGCCGGTCGCTCTCCTTCACGGCCTCCGGCACCGTCGCCAAGATCTACGTCCAGGCGGGTGACAAGGTCTCGAAGGGCGAACTGCTCGCCCGGCTCGACACGACCTCCGCCCAGGAGAACCTGACGTCGGCCAAGGCGAACCTCAGCGCCGCCGCGGACGGCGACACCTCCAGCGCCTCCGGCTACTCGTCGTACGTCTCGGCGAAGAACGCCTACAACCAGGCCGTCCGTGCCCTGGCGGGGACGGAGCTGCGGGCGCCCTTCGCCGGCACGGTCGCCGTCGTCAACGGTACGGTCGGAGGCTCGTCGAGCGGCTCGGGCTCCTCCGGATCGTCCTCCGGGTCGCAGAGCTCCGGCTCCTCCGGTGGTTCGTCCGGCGGTGGCTCGGGCGGTGGCTCGGGTGCCTCGTCCGGGTCGTCGAGCACGAGCAGTTCGTCGAGCAGCTCGTCCGGGAGCGGCTTCGTCGAGCTGGCCGATCCGAAGAAGCTCCAGGTCACCGGGGAGTTCACCGAGGCGGATGCGATCAAGCTGAAGGCCGGTCAGCGCGCCACCGTCTCCTTCGACGCGCTCAGCGGCGTGACCGCCACCGGCAAGGTGACCCAGATCGACATGTCGCCGACCACGAGCAACAACGTCGTGGAGTACGGCGCGACCATCACCCTCACCACGATCCCGGGCTCGGTGCGGATCGGCCAGACCGCGACCGTGCAGGTGACCACGGCCACCGCGCAGAACGTCCTGTACGTTCCGGCGGCCGCCGTCCGGACCGCCGGCGGGCAGAGCACGGTCACCGTGCTCCAGGGCGGCAAGCAGGTGATCAAGCCCGTGCAGACGGGCGTCAAGGGCGGCCAGGGCACCGAGATCAAGTCCGGGCTGAACGAAGGGGACCAGGTCGTGATCACCACGACGACCACCAGCACGAGTGGTTCCAGCGGCTTCGGCCGGGCCGGTGGCGGCCTCGGAGGCGGCGGCATCGGCGGGGGCGGGGCTCCCGGCGGCGGGGCCGGCGGAGGCCGGCCGTGACGCCCGGGCCGATGGTCCTCGACGTACGCGCGGTGACCAAGGTCTACGGCCAGGGCGACACGGCCGTGCACGCCCTGCGCGGCGTGTCCCTCCAGGTCGAACGCGGCGACTACGTCGCGATCATGGGGGCGTCCGGGTCCGGCAAGTCGACGCTCATGAACATCCTCGGCTGCCTGGACGTCCCGAGCGGCGGCCGCTACCTGCTCGACGGCACCGACGTCGGCGCGCTCGACGAGCGCCGGCTCTCGATCCTGCGCAACCGCAAGATCGGTTTCATCTTCCAGTCGTTCAACCTGATCCCGAGGATGTCCGCGCTCGCCAACGTCGAACTGCCGCTGGCGTACGGCGGCGTCAAGGCACCGGAGAGAAGGCGGCGGGCCCAGGCGGCCCTCAGCCAGGTCGGGCTCGGCGACCGGATGGACCACGAGCCGAACGAGCTGTCCGGCGGCCAGCAGCAGCGCGTCGCCGTCGCCCGCGCCCTGGTCACGGCCCCCGCGCTGCTGCTGGCCGACGAACCCACCGGCAACCTGGACACCCGCTCCACCGCGGACGTGCTCGGCATCCTCGACCAGCTCAGCCTGTCCGGCCGCACGATCGTCCTGATCACCCATGAGGACGAGGTCGCCGCCCGCGCCAAGCGGGTGATCCGGCTGGTGGACGGCGGGATCATCGAGGACCGCCGGCTACGGCGGGCCGGGCAAACAGGGGTGGCCGGGCCGCCGCCCGTCGCCGTGCCGCTCGCGGAGGGCGCCCGGTGAGCACCTGGGAGGTCCTGCGGTTCGCCGTGCGCGGCCTGACCGCCAACAAGATGCGCAGTGCGCTGACCATGCTCGGCATCCTCATCGGCGTCGGTGCCGTGATCATGCTGGTGGCGGTCGGGAACGGCTCGTCCGAGCAGATCAAGAACAACATCTCCCGGCTCGGCGCCAACTCGCTGACCGTCATGAAGTCGACGTCGGGCGGTGGAGGCGGCGGAGGCGGTGGCTTCGGCGGGTTCGGCGGTGGCACGCGGAGCCGTCAGCAGAGCAACGGCCCGCGGACCCAGGCGCACGACCTCACCGTCGACGACGCCAAGGCGCTCGTCGACCCGGTGAACGCCCCCTCCGTCAAGAGCGCCTCCCCGGTGACGACCTCCTCGTCGGTCACGACGACGTACGAGGGCACGAGCCACTCGATCAGCCAGTTCGTCGGGACCTTCCCCGCCTACTTCGCCGCCGCGAACAAGGAGATCGCCCGGGGAGCGGCGTTCACGGACGACGACGTGACGAGCAGCCGGAAGGTCCTGGTGATCGGCCAGACGGTGGCCGAGGACCTGTTCGGCACCGTCGACCCGCTGAACAAGCAGGTCAACGTGGGCGGCACGCCGTTCACGGTCGTCGGCGTGCTCAAGGAGTCGGGCTCGTCCGGCATGCAGGACGCCGACGACGTCGCGATCGGCCCGCTCACCGCCGTTCAGCAGAACATCACCGGGTTCGGGTCCTTGAGCTCCATCGTCGTGGAGGCCAAGAACTCCAAGGTCACCGACCAGGCTCAGAGCGAGGTGACCGACGTCCTGAACCAGCGGCACGAGATCTCCGGGTCCAACAGCGCCGACTTCCAGATCCTGAACCAGGCGAGCCTGCAGTCGGCGGTCAGCGCCTCCAGCCGGACCTTCACCGTGCTGCTCGGCGCGGTCGCGGCCATCAGCCTCCTGGTCGGCGGCATCGGCATCACCAACATCATGCTCGTCACCGTCACGGAACGCACCCGCGAGATCGGCATCCGCAAGGCCATCGGGGCGCCGAAGGGCGCGATCCTCGGCCAGTTCATCGCCGAGGCGACCGTGCTCAGCCTCATCGGCGGCGTACTCGGCGTGCTCGTCGGTGTCGTCGGCAGCCTGTTCAAGGTCGTCGGGGTCCAGCCGGTGATCGTGCCCTCCTCGATCGCGCTGGCCTTGGGCGTGTCCGTCGCGATCGGGCTGTTCTTCGGCAGCTACCCGGCCAACCGGGCGGCCAAGCTGCGCCCGATCGAGGCCCTACGCCATGAGTGACCCCAAGGAGAACGACGTGAGTGGTCGCAGAACGTGGACGTCGTACGACGAGCCGGGGGCGCACCCGGCCTCCGTCACCCGTGACGACGTGCTCTCCACCTCGCCGTTCGACGGCGACCTGGAGACCGAACTGGCGAAGGCCCCCAAGAGCCGGAAACTGCCCGGCCTGACGACCTACCTGGGCGCCGGCGCGCTGGTGGCGGCCGGATTCGGCGTCGGCGCCCAGGTCGACCGCCACTTCGGCGACCACACGACCACCGCGGCCCAGACCGCCCGGACGATGCCCGGAGGCGGGATGCCGGGCGGCGGGATGCCGGGTCGCTCCGGCACCGGTCAGGGCCAGAACACCGGACGGGCGTCCGGCGGCACCACCGGCACCGTGCAGAAGGTGGCCGGCAAGACCGTCTACGTCCGGACCGCCGACGGGGTCGTCCGGGTCACCGTGACCGGTACCACCAAGGTCCACGTGCTCCGGAGCGGCTCGGCATCCGCCCTCAAGACCGGCGCGAACGTCACCGTCCAGGGCACTCAGGCCAAGGACGGAACCCTCACCGCCACGTCCGTCACCCAGGGCACGTCATCCGGCGGCTGACGGGCCGGCGAAACCCCTCTCGAAGGAGAACGACATGGTCACCAGGCAGATGACGATCCGGGTGTTCGGCGGCACGGCCGTCGCGGGGGCCCTCCTGCTCAGCGCCGCGTGCGGCGGCGGCAGCGACAAGGCCTCGGCGCAGAGCGGCGGGCAGGCCGGCCAGCGCGGCGGCCCGAACTCCAGCGCGATGACCGCCTACCGCCAGTGCATGGAGAAACAGGGCGTGAAGATGGTCGGCCGCGGCCCCGGTGGGCCGGGCATGGGCGCGCCGAGCGGCAGACCGAGCGGCAGACCCTCGGGCACGCCCACCGCCAGGCCGTCGGGACGCCCGAGCGGCATGCCCACGATGTCCGCCGCGCAGAAGAAGGCCGCCCAGGCCTGTGCCTCCCTCCGCCCCAGCGCCGGCCCCGGCGCGCCGGGCGGTCAGCCGGGCGGCCAGAACGGCGGAAACCAGCCCGGCTCCTGATCAGTAGGGTGCGACCAGGTGCTCCCTGAGCGCTCGCCGGCTACTTGTCGATGTCGCCGACGACGAAGAACATCGAGCCCAGGATGGCGATCATGTCGGCGACGAGGTGGCCGGGCAGCATCTCGGTGAGCACCTGGATGTTGTTGAACGACGCCGACCGCAGCTTCAACCGCCACGGGGTCTTCTCGCCGTGGGAGACGAGGTAGTAGCCGTTGATGCCGAGAGGGTTCTCCGTCCAGGCGTACGTGTGGCCCTCCGGCACCTTCAGCACCTTCGGCAGCCGTACGTTGATCGGCCCGGGCGGGAGCTCTTTCAGCCGCGCGACGCAGGCGTCGGCGAGGTCCAGTGAGGCGTGCACCTGGTCGAGCAGGCACTCGAACCGGGCCAGGCAGTCGCCCTCGGTGCGGGTGACGACCCGCAGCACGTCCTTCAGCTCGCCGTAGGCGAGGTACGGCTCGTCGCGCCGCAGGTCGAAGTCGACGCCGGAGGCGCGGGCGATGGGGCCCGACACGCCGTACTGCTCGATCTGCTCGCGGGTCAGCACGCCGACGCCGCGCGTGCGGGCCCGGAAGATCTCGTTGCCGCTGATGAGCCGGTCGAGGTCGCCGATGCCATGCCGCACCCCCGCGACCGCGTCGGTGACCCGGCCGAGCCACCCGGCGGGCAGGTCCTCCTTCAGGCCTCCCACCCGGTTGAACATGTAGTGCATCCGGCCGCCGGAGATCTCCTCCATGACGCGCTGCAGCTGCTCGCGCTCCCGGAACGAGTAGAAGATCGGGGTGATCGCACCGATCTCCAGGGGGTACGAGCCGAGGAACATGAGGTGGTTGAGGACGCGGTTCAGTTCGGCCAGGAGCGTCCGCGCCCAGACCGCGCGTACGGGCACCTCCATGCCCAGCATGCGTTCGACCGCCAGGACGACGCCCAGCTCGCTGGCGAACGCCGACAGCCAGTCGTGCCGGTTGGCGAGCATGATGATCTGCCGGTAGTCGCGGACCTCGAACAGCTTCTCCGCGCCCCGGTGCATGTACCCGATGATCGGCTCGGCGGAGGAGATCCGCTCGCCGTCGAGCGTGAGCCGCAGGCGCAGCACGCCGTGCGTTGAGGGGTGCTGCGGCCCGATGTTGAGCGTCATGTCCTCGGTGGCGAGGTCCTTGGTCCCCGCCCCCACGCCCACGATCCGCTCAGTGCTCAAGAAATGCTCGCCTTCTCGCTCGCTCCGGTCACCATCGTGCCACGGGTGCTCTCGCGGAACGCGACCCAGTTGGGGTTGACTTGTCTTCACCATGAACGCTGGCGATCAGTACACGAACCCTGGCGAGGCGCACGACATGCCTCCGGGCAGCCCGAGCATCCTGCCGCCCGGCGCGCCGCCCCTCCCGCAGCGGGGCCCGCTGCCTCCACCTCCCGCCCCCAGCGGGCCGTCGGGGCCCTCTCCGGTGCCCATCGGCGGCCGGGCGGAGCAGGCGTTCGATCCGCCGAGCGGGATGGCGTGGGCGCGTGTCTCGCCGCGGCTGACCTGGCACCGGCGCATCGCCGTGCTGCTGTGGGCGCTGCCGATCACGGTCATCGGCGCCTTCGTGCTGTCCCGGACGATCGGCCTCCCCGGCGGGCTGATCTGGCTCGCCGTGGTCCTGGTCGCCTGCGCGATGAGCTGGATCGTCGCCGAGCTGAGCTACCGGTCGTGGGGTTTCGCCGAGCGCGCCGACGACCTCCTCGTGACGCACGGCTTCTTCGTACGGCACCTCGTAGTCGTGCCGTACGGGCGCATGCAGTACGTCGACGTGACCGCCGGGCTGCTCGAACAGTGGCTGGGGGTGGCGACCGTACGCCTGCACACCGCGGCCGCGGCCACCGACGCGCGCATCCCGGGCCTGCCCGCCCGCGACGCCGCGATCCTGCGCGACCGCCTCGCGCAGAAGGGCGAAGCGAGGTCGATCGGCCTGTGAACGGTCCCTACGGTCCGGGCGGGCCGCCGTACGGGCCGTCCCATGTGCCGCGCCCGCAGTTCGGGCCGCCGATGTACGGGCCACCACCGCCGGGCTACGGCCCCCCGCAACCGTACGGGCCCCGGCCCCAGCCGCCGGTGCACTTCTCCCAGGGCGTGCACCGGCTGCACATGGCCACCGCGGTGATCAACGCGGTGGGGGTCGTGGTCATCGCCTTCGTGCTCGGCGGATACTCGCTGCTGGTCACCCAGACCTCCGGTGGCATCGCGCTGATCCTCACCCCCCAGGTGATCGCTCGTTTCCTCATCGTGATGCTGCCGGTCAGCGGCGTCGCGGTGGCCGTCGGCTTCTGGACCTGGTGGTCGCTGAAGTTCTGGATCGCCGGAGACGACCTGGTGGTCGAGACCGGCATCCTGCGCCGCCGCAACCGCCGGATCCCGCTGTCGCACATCCAGGCGGTCGACGTCGTACGGCCGCTCGTGTCCCGGCTGTTCGGGCTCGCCGAGGTGCGGGTGGAGCTGGCCGGCGGCGACCAGGCCGAGACGAAGTTCCGCTATCTCGGGCGGCCGATGGGCGAGCAGCTGCGGGCCGAGCTTCTGGCCCGGGCCGCCGGGCTGCCGGGCCACACGCCCGAGGCGCCCGAACGCCCGTACTGGCGGGTGGGGTTCGGTGCGCTGCTGAGCTCGCAGCTGATGAAGCTGCCCGTCATCGGGGCCCTGCTGCTGTTCGTGGGCCTGCTGGTGTTCGGCTTCACCTTCGGTGAGCTCGGCGTGCTGGCCGCCGCGCTCCCGGTGCTGCTCGGCCTGGCCCGCGGCGTGATCGCGCCGCTGGTCATGCACACCAACTTCACGGCGGCCCTGTCCCCGGACGGCCTGCGACTGCGGTACGGCCTGATGGAGACCCGGATGCAGACCGTGCCGCCGGGCCGGGTGCAGGCCGTCCGGGTCGTGGAGCCGCTCCTGTGGCGCGGCAACGGCTGGGCGCGCATCGACGTCACGGTCGCCGGCTACGTCGGAGACCGGCAGGCGCTGTCGTCGGTGCTGCTGCCGGTGGCGCCCCGGCACGTCGCCATCCAGATGGTCAGCCTGGTCTTCCCGGGGACGAACGCCGAGGCGGTGCCGCTGCTGCCCGCGCCGCGCTCGTGGCTGGCGCCGTTCGGCATGGGCGAGGCCGGCACCGACGACGCGGTGTTCGTCACCCGCCGGGGCCGGGTGTGCCGGCGGCTCGACGTGATCGCTCACGCGCGGGCGCAGAGCGTCCGTCTCACCGCCGGCCCGCTGCAGCGGCTGCTCGGGCTCGGCACCGTCCACATCGACGCGCCGCCCGGCCCCGTCCAGGTCGCCGCCGAGAACCGCGAGCTCGGCGAGGCCCGGGCGATCGTGGAGTCGGCGGCCGGGCGGGCCGACCGGGCCCGCGCGACCGACATCAGCACCGAACGGTGGGCCCGGTGAACGACTACGCCCCGGGGTCGCCGGCCTTCGTCGCCGACCCGTACCCCGCCTTCGACCGCCTGCGCCGCGAGTCGCCGGTCCTCTTCCACGAGCCGACGGACCAGTGGGTCATCACGCGGTACGCCGACGTCAACGCGCTGCTGCGGGACCGGCGGCTCGGCCGGACGTACCTCCACGTCGCCACCGACGAGGAGTTCGGCCGGGAGCCGCAGCCGGAGTTCCTCGAACCGTTCTGGGACCTCAACAACGCGGGCATGCTCGACATGGAGCCGCCGGACCACACCCGCCTGCGGCGGCTGGTGTCGAAGGCGTTCACCCCGCGCATGGTCGAGGACCTGCGGCCCCGGATCCGGGCGCTCGCCGAGGGCCTCGTGGGCGGCCTCGTCGAGCGGGGCGGCGGCGACCTGGTCGCCGAGGTCGCCGAGCCGCTGCCGGTGACCGTGATCGCCGAGATGCTCGGCGTCCCGGAGGGCGATCGGCACCTGCTGCGGCCCTGGTCGGCGGACATGTGCGGGATGTACCAGCTGAACCCGTCGGAAGAGATCCAGCACGCGGCGGTGCGCGCCTCGATCGAGTTCTCCGACTACCTGCGCGACCTGTCGCGCCTGCGCCGGAAGGAGCCGGGCGACGACCTCATCAGCGCGCTCTGCCAGGTCGACGGGCTCACCGAGGGAGAGCTGATCGGCACCTGCGTCCTGCTGCTCAACGCCGGGCACGAGGCGACCGTGAACGCCACCGGCAACTCCTGGTGGGCACTGCTGCGCAACCCCGGGGAGCTGGAGCGGTTGCGCGCGGACCACGGCCTCATCGGCACGGCGGTGGAGGAGCTGCTGCGGTACGACACGCCGCTTCCGCTGTTCGAACGCTGGGTGCTGGAGGACATCGAGGTCGGCGGGGTGCCGATCCCGCGCGGCGCCGAGGTCGCCCTGCAGTTCGCCTCGGCCTGCCGGGACCCGGAGGTGTTCGCCGACCCGGACGTCCTCGACCTGTCCCGTACGCCCAACCCGCACCTGGCCTTCAGCGCGGGCATCCACTTCTGCCTGGGCGCGCCGCTGGCCCGGGTCGAACTGGCCGAGTCGTTCCGCGCGATCCTCCGGCTCGCCCCCGGGCTGAGCCTGCGAGCGGAGCCCGAGTGGAAGCCGGGCTTCGTCCTGCGCGGCCTGCGGTCGCTTCAGGTGACCGTCTGACCGGCGTCCAGTACGGCGGGCACGTCGACGCCGACGGTCTGGATGAGCCATCCGAAGCTGCCCAGGCCGGACGGGTCGATGAGCTCGGCGTCCTCGCCGGCGGCGCGCAGCGCCTGGATGTAACCGCGCGGGTCGGAGCGGGCCAGCTCGAGCGCGGGGCGCTCGCCGCGTAGTCCGAGGGCGCGCAGTGCGGCGCGCTGGGTGGTCAGCAGGGTGGCGGTCGCACCGGCGCGCCGGCCCGTCTCGCAGCAGGCGTCGAGCGCGACGTGCGCGGTGATGTCGCAGGAGCCGTCGGGCACGGGGGAGACGCAGCGGCCGTCGCGGTAGCCGGTCAGTGTGCCGTACGGCGGGCGGTGGTCCCGCTCGTGCGCGTAGTCGACGGCCAGGGCCAGACCGCCCCGCAGCCGCTCGATCACCGACCCCCACGCCGCGCAGCGATGCCGGCCGACCTCCGCGCGGTCACCCGGCTCGCGCAGCGGCCACCAGCGCTCCAGCCACTCCGTGTCCTCCGCGGCGGGCGCGGGACCCGGCAGCTCGGCGCCGGTGCGCGGGTCGACGACGACGAGACGTGGCCCGTCGCCGGTCAGCTCGACGACGTCGAGGGGCACGTTGTCGAGCCACTCGTTGGCGATGACCAGTCCGGTGATCTGGTCGGGCAGGGAGGACCGCCACTCGATCGAATCGTTCAGCCCGTCGGGGCGCGGGGCGACCTCGACGGCGATCGGGCGCAGCCGTCCGGACAGGCCCGCCACGGGCAGGATCTCGGTCAGCAGCTCCCCGCAGCCCGCGCCCACGTCGACGAGGTCGAACCGGGGCGGGTGGCCGAGGGCGGCGTCGACCTCGACGATCAGCCGCGCCAGGGCCAGCGCGAACCGGTGCGAGGCGTGCACAGAGGTCCGGAAGTGCGCGGCGGGCCGCTCGCCCCGCGTGTAGAACCCCTCGGGCCCGTACAGCGCCCGCTCCATCGCCGTCCGCCACCCGACCTGACTCACGCCCTGACCGTACCGCGTGCGCCTCGGGGCGGATGCCGGGTCAGACCTTCGGCTGACGCGGATCCCGATGACCGAACGTACGCTGATGCGGTGTTCGCCCGTGTTCTCCCCTGGCTCCGGCGGCATCCCCGGATGCTCGACCTGCTGTGGGCACTGCCCGTCATCGCCGTCTCGTTGAGCGTCATCGAGACGTTCCTCCACCCGATCCTCCAGGGCCAGCGCCCCATCGCCTGGTCCACCTACCTGGCCCTCGTCGCCGCGATGTGCGTCCCGATGATCTGGCGCCGCCGGTGGCCGCGCGCGGTGTTCGCGGTCGTCGCGGTCGTCGCGTTCGTGCAGTGGGCGTTCAACGTCCAGGTCGGGCCGGCGGATCTCAACCTGTTCGTCATGCTGTACACGATCGCGGCCACGTGCACGGTCCGCTGGTCGGTCGCTGCGGCGGCCATTCTCGAGCTCGGCGCCGTGCTCGCCGTGTGGCGCTGGTGGGTGAACGCCGGCCAGACGTGGGGCACGCTGGTCCCCTTCACGATCTTCGTCGGGGCGATGTGGTTCTGGGGGCTGTACGTCAGTACACGGCGGAAGTACACCGCCGAGCTGGAGGAGCGGGCGAAGCGCCTGGAACGCGAACGCGACGCGCACGTGCAGGTCGCGGCGGCGGCCGAACGCGCGCGGATCGCCCGCGAGATGCACGACGTGATCGCGCACAGCGTCAGCGTCATGGTGGTCCAGGCCGACGGCGCGTCGTACATGGTGGACCTCGACCCGGCGCGGGCGAAACGGGCGATGGAGACGATCGGGGCGACCGGGCGGCAGGCGCTCACCGAGATGCGGCGCATGCTCGGCGTGCTGCGCGAAGGCGGCGACGCCGGCCCGTACGCTCCGCAGCCCGGCATCGAGCAGCTGACCGAGCTGGTCGGTCAGATCCGCTCGGCGGGGCTGCCGGTCGGCCTCACGGTCGAGGGGGTGCCCTCGGAGCTGCCCACCGCGTTGCAGTTGGCGGTCTACCGGATCGTCCAGGAGGCGCTGACGAACACCCGCAAGCACGGCGGACCCGCGGCCACGGCGGCGGTGAACCTCCACTACGGTGATGACGCGGTGGAGATCCGCATTCGCGACGACGGCCGGGGCGCGGCCGCCGCCGATGACGGACAGGGCCACGGGCTGGTCGGTATGAGCGAACGCGCCGCCCTGTACGGCGGGTCGGTGCGCACCGGCCCGCGACCCGGCGGCGGGTACGAGGTCTTCGCCCACCTCCCGGTGACCGAACCCCGACGAGCGGAGACGAGCGCGGCATGACGGACGAGACCAGGCCGATCCGGGTGATGCTCGTCGACGACCAGGAACTCGTGCGCGCGGGTTTCCGCATGGTGCTCGACGCGCAGCCGGACCTGGAGGTCGCCGGTGAGGCCGGCGACGGTGAGCAGGCCCTGCGCGTTCTCCAGGGGACTTCGGCGGACGTCGTGCTGATGGACGTGCGGATGCCGCGCATGGACGGCATCGAGGCCACCCGGCGGATCTGCGCGCTGCCGGACGCTCCCAAGGTGATCATCCTGACCACCTTCGACCTGGACGAGTACGCCTTCGCGGCGCTGAAGGCCGGGGCGTCCGGGTTCCTGCTCAAGGACGCCGGGCCGACGCAGCTGATCGAGGCCATGCACGCGGTGTGCTCCGGTGACGCGGTCGTCGCGCCCAGCACCACGCGCCGCCTGATCGACAAGTTCGTGCCCCACATCCCGGCCGAGGAACCGGTGCCGGACGGCAGGCTGGACACTCTGACGGCCCGCGAGCGGGAAGTGCTGGGCCTCGTCGCCAAGGGACTGTCCAACGGGGAGATCGCCGGCCGCCTGTACGTCTCCGAGGCGACCGTCAAGACGCACGTCGGCCGCGTCCTCATGAAGCTGGAGCTACGGGACCGGGTCCAGGCGGTCGTGTTCGCGTACGAGGCCGGCCTGGTCCGCAGCGGCGCGACCGACTGACGGCCCGGTCGGGCGCCGCGCACACCCGCGCCGACACCGCCCGCTATCGCCCTGGCCTGGCGTGATAAATGCCCATGTAATGGGCGCCGACGGCACGTCACTGCCTCAGCCGCCGTCCACTGAGACGACAATTTTCTCGTCTGAGTAGACGCCGTGGAAACACACGGATCCCCCCGGGACGATTTCGAGGCTGCGTGTTTCGGAAAAGAATCCGGCGCGGGCGAGGTTCGCGCCCATCGGCCGTAAGTTGCGCATCGATTTCGATCGTCGTGACGTTTCCGTCGCCGACCCGGCAGCACAATGTCCCGTACGACCGGAGTCTGATCGCGCGCGGGGCTGTGTCACCGAGAAGGCTGACGAAAGCCTCCCCTGCGGGCCGATGGCGGATCGGCGCCCGGAATCTAGCGTCGATCGCGACATTCCGCAGCGATCGAGGAGTCATCGGTGACAAGCACCGTCGTAGGCGCTCCGCCCGCCGTCCTGGCCGAGAACGTGGTCAAGGAGTACGGCTCCGGCGAGGCCGCCGTCCGCGCCCTGCACGGGGTGAGCGTGGGGTTCGCCCGCGGCGCCTTCACCGCGATCATGGGCCCGTCGGGGTCCGGCAAGTCCACGCTCATGCACTGCCTGGCGGGCCTGGACACGGTCAACCAGGGCGCGATCCGCATCGGCGACGTGGAGATCACCCGGCTGTCGGACAAGCAGCTCACCCTGTTGCGCCGCGACCGGGTCGGCTTCATCTTCCAGGCGTTCAACCTGTTGCCCACGCTGACCGCCGAGCAGAACATCCTTCTGCCCCTGGAGCTGTCGGGCCGTACGCCGGACCGCCGGTGGTTCGACCAGGTCGTCGACACGATCGGGCTGCGCCCGCGCCTGACCCACCGGCCCAGCGAACTGTCCGGCGGCCAGCAGCAGCGGGTGGCATGCGCCCGCGCCCTCGTCAGCCGGCCCGAGGTGATCTTCGCGGACGAGCCGACCGGCAACCTCGATTCCAGGTCCGGCGCCGAGGTCCTGTCGTTCCTGCGCTCCTCGGTACGGGAGATGGGCCAGACGATCGTGATGGTCACGCACGACCCGGTGGCGGCCTCGTACGCCGACCGCGTGGTGTTCCTGCGCGACGGGCGGATCACCTCCGAGCTGCACCGGCCCACGCCGGACAGCGTCCTGGACGCGCTGAAGAGGCTGGAGTCCTGACGTGCTGAAGACGACACTGGCCGGGCTCCGCGCGCACCTGCTGCGCCTCATGCTCACCGCCCTCGCCATCACCCTCGGCGTGGGCTTCGTGGCCGGCACGTTCGTGCTGACCGACACGATGAAGGCCGGGTTCGACCGGCAGTTCACCGCCTCCGCCGAGAAGGTCTCGGTGGCCGTCCTCGCCAAGGACGACAAGATCCCGGAGTCGACACTGCGCGCGGTCCGCGCCGTGTCCGGCGTTCAGGACGCCCAGGGACAGCTGCGAGGGGACGCCCCGCTGCTCGGCAAGGACGGCCGGGCGTACGGCGAGACGCCGACGCTGGGGATGTCGATGGCCACCGGCGCGCTGTCCCGCTACACGATCGAGAAGGGCCGCGCCCCGGCCGGCCCGGGCGAGGCCGTCCTGGAGAAGACGATCGCCGGGCACACGGGCTACCGGGTCGGCGACGCGATCCGGGTCCTGGACAAGAAGGGCACCGCCCACGCGTTCACCGTGACCGGCCTGGTCGACGTGGGCGTCGACCAGGAGATCGGCTTCCGTGGCGCCGTCGGGTTCACCAGGCCGGTCGCGGCGCAGATGACCGGCGAGCACGGCTACATGGAGATCGACGTCAAGGGCGCCCCCGGCGTCTCCGACGACCGGCTGCGCGCCGCCGTCGCCGCGGCGGCCGGGCCGTCGTTCACCACCGTGACCAGCCACGGACTCGCCAAGAAGCTGGCCGCCTCATCGGGCCTGGACGTCGACTCGATCGCCATGTTCTTCCTCGCGTTCGCGGTCGTGGCACTGTTCGTGGCCGCGCTGGTCATCTACAACACCTTCAATATTCTGATCGCCCAGCGGACTCGGGAGATGGCGCTGCTGCGCTGCGTCGGGGCGACCCGGGGCCAGGTCTTCCGGAGCGTCCTGATCGAGTCGGCGGTCGTCGGACTGCTGGCCTCGGCGCTCGGCGCGATCGTCGGAATCGGCCTCGGATACGGCGCGGCCCTCATCTTCAACTCCGGGAGCGGCATGCCGGGCGGCTCGCTGACCGTCTCGCCCACCCCGTTCCTCGTCGGCATCCCCGTGGGACTCGCCGTCACCGTGCTTTCGGCGCTGATGCCGGCCCGCGCGGCGACGCGGGTTCCGCCGGTCGCCGCGCTCCGTGCGCAGACGGAGGGACGGGTGAAGGGCCGGGCCGGCGTCCTCCGCGTCATCGCCGGCGCCCTTCTCGGCGCGGCCGGCATCGGCGTGGCCGTCCTCGCGCTGACCTCGAAACCAGGGCAGACCCCCTTCCTCATGGTCATGGTCGCGGGCGCATTGCTCTTCCTCGGTGTGATCGCGCTCAGCCCGCTGATCGTCCGGGCGCTGAGCGGGATCGTCGGCTGGCCGCCCGCGCGGATCTTCGGGGTGCCCGGCCGGCTGGCCCTGGCGAACTCCCGGCGCAACCCCAAGCGTGCGGCGGTCACCACGGTGGCGCTGACGGTGGGGGTCACACTGATGACGATGTTCTCGGTGGCGCTCACGTCGGTGCGCTCCACCGCGGACAGCAGCCTTCGCGACCAGTTCCCGGTCGACTACCAGCTGAGCACGCAGACGGGCGACGACGACCGGCCGATCGCCGGTGACGCGGTGGCCCGGTTGCGCGCCAAGCCGGAGTTCTCTGCCGTCATCGAGATCCGTACGGCGTCCGCCACGGTGGGCGGACACAAGGAGGACGTCGGGTCGATGACCCAGCGGTTCCTCGGCAGGGACCTCAAACCGAAGGTCACGGCGGGCTCCCTGACGGACCTGCGGCCGGGCGCCGTGGTGCTGCACCAGCGCCGGGCCGGTGGCCTCGGCGCGCGGGTCGGCGGGACGGTGTCCGTGCGGACCCGCCAAGGCACGGCGAACCTTCGCGTGGCCGCGATCGTCTCCGGGGAGTCGATCCTCCCCGACGTCCTGCTCGACGAGACGGACTTCACACGGTCGTTCGGCCCCAAGGATCCGGAGCAGGTCTATCTGATCGCCAAGCCGGGGATCTCGACGCTCTCCTCGCGGGCGGCCGTCGACGACGCGCTGAAGGCATACCCCGCGGTCCGGGTGCAGTCGGCGGCGGACATCAAGGACCAGCTGTCGAAGGCCCTCGACCAGGTCTTCCTGCTGGTCGCCGGCCTGCTCGCGCTGGCGATCGTCATCTCGCTGATCGGCATCGCGAACACGCTGACCCTGTCGGTGGTGGAGCGGACCAGGGAGTCGGCGCTGTTGCGGGCGTTGGGCCTGACCCGGCGCGGGCTGCGCCGGATGCTGTCGCTGGAGGCACTGATCATCTCCCTGATCGGTGCGCTCATCGGAGTGGTGCTGGGCACGGCGCTCGGCTGGGTCGCGATCTCCGCCGCCCTCGACAGCGCGGTGCTCGGACTGCCCATCGGCCGGATCGTCCTGTTCGTCGTGCTGGCGGCCGTCGCCGGCGTGGCAGCGGCGATCATGCCGGGAAGGCGGGCCGCGCGGACGTCGATCGTCGAGTCGCTGGCCGCCGAGTAGGGCGGCCGTTATCGACAGACGGCGACAAAACAGTCACTTTATGTAACGATCCGATTGCGCCAAGGTAGATCCGCTTACTGTTACCTGTGAGTATCTGGATAACTACCGTACGTACCGGCCGCTCTTCGGGGCGGCTGTGAACCGAAGTACGGGAGGAAATCAGGTGCTCAAGAAGCTCACCGCGGCCGGGGTGGCGGCGGCAGCCGTCACCGGCGCGCTGCTGCTCGCCGCCCCCGCCAACGCCGGCATCGGCATCGGCACGAGCGGCGAGGGAGGCGTCCTGTCCGGAAACCAGGTCCTGGTGCCGATCACGGCCCCGATCAACGTGTGCGGCAACAGCATCGCCGTCATCGGCGGCGCGATCGCCGGCTGCAAGGGCGGCTCCTCGGTCGGCGGCGGTCCCGGTTACCACCGCCCGCCCTGCCACCACCCCCACCGCCCGCCGTGCCACCGCCCTCACCGCCCGTGGTCGTCGTCCTGACCCGGTCGCAGAGGTAAGAGCGTTCACCGGCCCGCCCGCAGTGCCACCGGGCGGGCCGGTGTGCGGTCCGGCCGAGATAAGCTGTGGCCGCACCGTCCGGTACCCGCAAAGGACTGGAACGCCCTATGACCGAGCGAAACCGGCTCATCGACCGACCCCTGCCCCCGCCTCCGGAGACGGAGGCTGGATGACCGCGTCCCACGACCGGCCCGGACGGCTGGCCGTCGGCGTCGTCGGCGTCGGCCGCGTCGGTTCCGCCCTCGGTCACGCCCTCACACTCGCCGGCCACACCGTCGTCGCCGCCGCCGGCGTCTCCGAGGCCTCCCACGAACGCGCACGGCAGCGGCTCCCCGGCGTTCCGATCCGGTCCGTCCAGGAGGTCGTCTCCGCCGCCGACCTCGTCCTGCTCGCCGTTCCCGACGACGCGCTCGCGCCGCTGGTCGCGGGGCTGATCGCCACCGACGTCAAGGTCGAGGGCAAGTTGCTGGCGCACACGAGCGGCCGGTACGGCGTGCGCGTCCTGGAGCCCGCCGCGCGCGCCGGCGCCCTCCCGCTCGCCCTGCATCCCGTGATGACCTTCACCGGACGGCCCGACGACGTCGATCGGCTGGCCGGGATCAGCTTCGGCGTGACCTCGCCCGAGCCGCTGCGCCCCGTCGCCGAGGCCCTCGTCGTGGAGATGGGCGGTGAGCCCGTCTGGATTCCCGAGGACCGGCGCGCGCTCTACCACGCGGCGCTCGCGGGCGGCGCCAACCACCTCGTCACGCTCGTGGCCGAGTCGATGGACCTGCTGGCGCGGGTCGGCGTCGACGCGCCCGGCCGGATGCTCGGGCCGCTCCTCGGCGCGGCGCTCGACAACGCCCTGCGGCTCGGCGTGAAGGGCCTGACCGGCCCGGTCGTCCGCGGCGACGCCGGGACGGTCGCCGAGCACGTCGCCGAACTCGCCCGCGTCTCGCCCGAGGCGCAGGGAGCGTACATCGCCCTGGCCCGGCTCACCGCCGACCGCGCGCTGGCCGCCGGGCTGCTCCGCGCCGAAGACGCCGAACGCCTGCTCGATGCCCTCGCGGGCGGCTCTGGAGACGACACCGAGGGGACCCGAGAATGATGCCCGTCATCGCCCGCACACGTGAGGAAGTCGCCGCCGCCCGCGCCTCCCTGGGTACCGTGGCGCTCGTCCCGACGATGGGCGCGCTGCACGACGGCCACCGGTCGCTGCTGCGCCGGGCCCGCGAGCTGGCCGACGCCGTCGCGGTGAGCATCTTCGTCAACCCGCTGCAGTTCGGGCCGGGGGAGGACCTCGACCGGTACCCACGGACGCTCCCCGACGACGTCGAGATCTGCGCCGCGGAAGGCGTCGACCTGGTCTTCGCGCCGACGGTCGACGTCATGTACCCGCCGACCGCGCTCGGCGCGCGCGTCACGCTCGACTCCGGGCAGATGGGCACGATCGTGGAGGGTGCCTGCCGCCCGGGCCACTTCGACGGCGTGCTCACGGTCGTCCTCAAGCTGTTCAACCTGGTCCGCCCGGACATCGCCGTCTTCGGCGAGAAGGACGCCCAGCAGCTCGCGATGATCCGGCGGATGGTCGCCGACCTGAACGTCCCCGTCCGCGTCGCCGGCTCCCCGACCGTACGCGAGGAGGACGGCCTGGCGCTGTCCAGCCGCAACCGCTACCTGTCCGCGTCCGAGCGCCTCACCGCCCTGTCGCTGTCCATGGCCCTGCGCGCGGGCGCCGACGCGGTGGACGACGGCCCCGCCAAGGCCGTACGCGCGGCGCGGACCGTGCTCGACGGGGCGATCGCCGCCGACCCGCCGCTCGAGCTCGACTACCTCGTGCTCGTCGACCCGGAGACGTTCCGCGAGGTCGACGACGCCCACACCGGCTCGGCCGTCCTCGCCGTCGCCGGCCGGGTGGGCGCCACCCACCTGATCGACAACGTCCCCCTCCACTTCGGCTAAACCGTTTTGGAGTTTCACTGCCGCGCCCTTCGGAGTGACGCCTATGTTCCGCACAATGTTTAAGTCGAAGATCCATCGCGCCACGGTGACCCAGGCGGACCTGCACTACGTCGGCTCGGTGACGATCGACGAGGACCTGATGGAGGCCGCTGACCTGCTGCCCGGCGAGCAGGTGCAGATCGTCGACATCGACAATGGCGCCCGCCTGGAGACGTACGTCATCGCCGGCCCGCGCGGCAGCGGCGTGATCGGCATCAACGGGGCCGCCGCCCACCTCGTCCACCCCGGCGACCTTGTGATCATCATCAGCTACGGCACGATGACCGACGAGGAGGCCCGGTCGTTCCGGCCGCGCGTCGTCCACGTCGACCGCGACAACCGGATCATCGACCTGGGCACCGACCCGGCCGAACCGGTGCCGGGCACGATGACAGTCCGCGGCGACACGGCGACCACGTGCGCCTAAGGCGCCGGGTGGCCGCCCCGGACCATTGGCCGGCCGGCCGGCATTACGTCGCAAGCCCTCAGACTCAGACGTCGTAGGTCAGACTGATCGTCTCCGAGACCGGGTACGACTGACCTCGCCGCCGACTCGGGTGCCTGGAATTGCTTCGCGCGGGGTCATGCCTCGGCCCGACTTTGGCGCAGCAGCTCAGCAGCGATCGAGTAGGGGGGTGCCGCCGCCTCGGACCGGGCGGCGTGCTCGACGATCGCGTCCACTATGGAGCGGTCTCCGGCGGGCCGGGGGTACGCGGCGTAGACCTGCGGCAGTTGGGCGGCCAAGCTGTCGGTGTTGCGGCCGGCGTCGATGAAGACGCCTTTGTGGGTCAGATAGGTCAGAAGGCCGCGCCGGTCGGCGATCCCCAGAGAGGAGTGCAGGGCGATCGCTTCCCAGACCCTGTCGACGTCCGTGGCGGCGATGCCGTGATCGGTCAGCAGCGAGGCCGCGAGGTCTGCGCCTTCCACCTCAAACCGGGCCTTGCCCGGCGCGAGGTTGCCTAGTCCCAGGTCATGCAGCACGCAGGCGGCGAAGAGCAGGCCCTCATCGTAGGCGGCGTCGTCTAGGCAGCCTTCGTGCTCGGCCAGTAGCCGGGCGAACAGGAAGCTGCGGATGCTGTGGTCGGCAATCGGCGAGCTCTCTGACGTCTGCGCCAAGGAGAGGCTGGCATCGGCCAGCGGCCCGGTGGGCAAGGCGAGTGCGCGGTTCATACTTCGACCGTACGAGCGGGCCGCGGCAACCAACAGTGGCCCGAAGGCCAACCGACGCTATGATCGGGCCATGACGACGGCGGTGGATCGGCATCGCGTGGTGGTCCTTGTTCTGCCCGGCGTGTCGGCGCTGGAATTTGGGATCGCGATGCAGATCTTCGGGGCAGACCCCCATTACGAGATGACGGTGTGCACGGACGGCCAGGGCGGACAGGTGCCAAGCGCTGGCTTCACGATCACCGCTTCGGCCGGTCTCGACGCCATGGGCGTTGCCGACACTGTGATCGTCCCCCGTTACGAGAACGTCGACGTTCCTCCGTCGTCCGATGTATTGGCGGCGCTGCGCGCGGCGCACGCCCGAGGCACCCGCCTCGTCTCCATCTGCACGGGAGCCTTCGCCCTCGCAGCGGCCGGGCTACTCGATGGCCGCCCCGCGACCACGCACTGGCAATACGCCGATCAACTGCGCCGGCGATACCCGCGTATCGACGTCCTGCCGAACCAGCTCTACGTCGACGATGGCGACATCCTCACCTCTGCCGGCATTACTGCGGGCGTAGACCTCTGCCTGCACCTGGTCCGCCTCGACCAAGGCTCTGCGGCGGCCAACACCCGCGCGCGGTTTCTCGTCGCCCCCCCGCGGCGCACAGGAGGCCAGGCACAGTTTGTCGATCCGATCCGCGCTGACGCGACCGGAGATCGACTCGCCCCTCTAAGGGACTGGATGCTGGAAAACCTTGCGGACGATCTGAGCATCGATGTTCTTGCGACACGCGCCCACATCTCCCGACGGACCCTCATACGCCGATTCCGGGAAGAGGTCGGCACTTCGCCGATGGCGTGGCTGACTCACGCACGCATCGACCGTGCGCGTGAACTATTGGAAACGACGACCATGTCGGTCGAACGTATCGGCCGCCTCACCGGGCTCGGCGCGCCCGCCTCCGTTCGGGCGGCCTTCCATCGACAAGTCGGCACTTCCCCACGGGAATACCGGGCCCTTTTCCGTCATTCCGGATAGAACCGTCGCGCTGGTTAGGGGCTCATTCGCCGGGTGCGCTCGCTCGACCTGGCTCCCTGGCCCCGCACTTCGCTTTGCATCCGGGTACTATCAATTTGATAGTATGATCAAGGTGGAGGTTTGCGTCGTGACCGAACAACACATCGCGACACCGGAACGCAACGTCTACGCGGCGGACTGCCCGACCCGGCAGGTGCTGGACCAGGTGGCGCACAAGTGGACGGTTCTGATCATCGGCATCTTGTGTGAAGGGCCACATCGCTACGGTCAAATCGCGCGGGCAGTGGAGGGAGTGAGCCCTAGGGTGCTGTCCCGCACGCTGCGCGACTTGGAGCGCGACGGGCTGGTGCGTCGGGAGCTCCTCAACGCCAGCCCGCCCGCTGTCGAGTACACGCTTACCCCCCTGGGGCAGGGGCTGGAGGAGATCATCTCGCCGATACGGGACTGGGCCGAGCGGCACCTTGACGAGATCCACGGCGCGCGAGAACGCTTCGACGACGAGGCCGGGCAGCAGGATCGCACGCCGTGGCAACGGCAGAAGCCCATGCCCTGATGAACGCTGCGGGCTCAAGGCAGGGGTACGGACTCACAAGTCTGTACTGGGCGCCGCTCGCTCGACCGCTTAACGTCGGAAGCGGCAATCCCAACCTCGAAGGACTCCCCAAATGAGTACCGTCACCATCTTCGGCGCCACTGGCTACGCGGGCGGCGCCATTACCACTGAGCTGCTGGACCGGGGCCACGCTGTTGTGGCGGTCGCACGCTCGACCTCCACGCTGACCGAGCGAGCGAATCTGACCGTGGTCTCCGGCTCGTTGCACGACCCGGCCGTGCTGGCGCAGGCCACGAAGGGCGCCGACGTGATCCTGGTCGCGCTGCCGGCGGGAGCGATCGACGGCGTCCAGTTGATTGACGCGTTGCCCTCCCTGCTCACCACTGCCGCTGAAGGAGGCGCGCGGCTCGGCATCATGGGCGGGGCGGGCAGCCTGCAGACAAGCCCGGACGGGCCGCTGCTTGTGGACTCACCTGATTTCCCGGCGTCCGCCCTGGACGAAGCGCTAAGGCACAAGGCGATCCTGGAGGCGCTGCGTAGCTCCGGGACGGAGGTGGACTGGTTTTACGTGAGCCCGGCGGCAGGGTTCGGCTCCTGGAACCCGGGCAACCGGACCGGTCGCTATCGCACTGGCGGCGACGTGTTGCTCAGTGATTCCAGCGGCAACTCGAACATCTCGGCGGCCGACCTGGCCATTGCGTTCGCCGAGGAGGTTGAGCACCCGGCGCACCACCGAGAGCGCTTCCACGTTGCTTACTGAACCTCAACCATCTAGGTGCTGCCGGCCGCAGTGGGCGCTGACCGGTCAGGAGCCGCCCGGCGCGTCGGCGTGACGCGACGCCCGTAGGGCGGGGATCAGGGCGGCGACCCGGTCGAGTTGGTCGCGCTGGGCGCGCAGGTCGAGCGCGCCCAGGCGGATGACGAGGTGGCGTGCTCCTGCGGCGACGTAGCGGCCGAGGCCGTCGAGCACCTCGTCGTCGGAGCCGGTGACGACGGCCTGGATCCGCTCCAGATCCTCCAGTGGCATGCCGTACGTGGCCCGCGCGTAGTCCTCCAGGGCGCGGCGGCCGCTCTCCACGCTCTCGTCGACCCGTACGGACACGAACAGGGCCGGGGTGATGTCATCGGCCGTACGGCCGGCGTCGGCCGCCGCCTTCCGTACGTCGAGCAGGCCGGTCTCGTAGTCAGTGGGGTCGGGCGGGTAGGGCAGCCAGCCGTCGTACAGCCTCCCGGTGCGCGCGAGCGCCGCCGGGGTGGCGCCGCCGAGCCAGATCGGCGGGCCGCCGGGGCGGAACGGCCGGGTCGCGGGCGGGAGGTCGTCGAACCGGAGGATCTCGCCGTGGAACGAGGTCGCCCCCTTCCACAGGTCGCGCCAGAGCGTGACCGTCTCGTCCAGCCGGGCGAAGCGGCGCTCCCACGGCACCTCCGACAGTGTGTAGAAGGGCCGGCCGAAACGGCCGGGGAAGCCCGCGCCGACCGTCACGGTGAGCCGGCCGCCGGACAGCAGGTCGATCGACGCGATCGCCTGTGCGGCCTGGACCGGGCGGCGCAGGAACGGCAGCAGCGCTCCGGTCCCCAGCGTCACGCGTTCGGTCGCCGGGACCAGCGCGGCGAGCATCGTGAGCGCCTCGATGCGCGGACTGATCAGGCCGTCGTTGGCGAAGAGCGAGGTGAAGCCCGAGCGTTCGGCACGGCGGCCGAAGGCGACGAGGTCCCGGGGGTCGCCGTCCGGGCCCCACTGGGCGCTTCCGGTCGGGATCAGTACACCGATGTCCATGCCGACGATGCTCACGCCCGGTGTCGGCGCCCACAATTCCCTGCTGGGAATGGCCGCGACTCCGCGTCCTGCCGTACAACAGGCCCGTGGACTTCCCCCGTAAGCTCCGCGAACGCCGCACCCGCCGGCATCTCAGCCAGCTCGACCTGGCCATGCGAGCGGGCACTACGCAGCGGTACCTCAGCTTCATCGAGTCCGGCCGGTCCGTCCCCGGCCGGACCATGGTGCTGCGTCTCGCCGAGTCGCTCGAACTGCCACTGCGCGAGCGCAACGAGCTGCTGCTGGCCGCCGGGTTCGCGCCCGCCTACCCGGAGAGCTCACTCGACGAGCCGGTGCTGGCCCCGGTGCGCACCGCGATCGACCACATCCTCCGCGGTCATCTGCCGTACCCGGCGCTGGTGATCGACCGGAACGGCGGCCTGATCGCCGCGAACGACGCGATGAGCCTGATCGCGGAGGGCGCGGCCCCCGAACTGTTCGGCCCGGGAAGGAACGTCTACCGCTTGGCGCTGCATCCCGACGGCATGGCGCCCCGCATCCGCAACCTCGCCGAGTGGGCGCGCCACATCCTGACCCGGCTGAGCGATCGGGAGGAGCTGCACGCCGAGCTGGCGGGCTACGTCCCCGATCTGGAGCCGTCCGCCGGGCAGCTGGGGTTCGCCGTCCCGCTCCATCTGGCGTCCTCACGCGGTGAGCTGCATCTGATGACGACGGTGACGACGTTCGCCACGGCCGTCGACGTGACGCTCGCCGAGCTGAAGCTGGAGGCGTTCCTGCCGGTGGACGCGGCGACGGCGGAGGCCCTCCAGGAGGCCGCCGGCCTTCGCCCGTCCGTGTCCGGTGCGATGGATCACTCGGGGAACTGGTAGTCGGTCGTGATCCGGCCGTCGTCGTCGAGGACGAGGACGTCCAGGCCGCCGCCGGCCACCGTGCCGTCGGCGGCGGACACCGCGTCCCAGCCGAACTTGACGACCTCGTGGAGGCGGATCGCGCCGCCGCGCGCGCGGAAGGTATACCGCCCGGTGGCGACGTACTCTTCGTAGCTCCGCCTCACCCGGGTCTCGATGGCGTCGTGCCCCTGGGCCTCGAGGGTCGTGTGGTCGAAGCCGAGTCCGGCGGCGACCTCACGGATCTCCACGGGTGGGTGGAGGATGTGCGTCGCGTCCTCCGCCCAGAGGGTCTCGATGGCCTTGCGCCGCTGCCCGGCGTCCGGCTCCGTCCACTGGGCCATGTAGCGGTCGGCCAGGTCCTGCGGGTCTATCTCGATCATGGAGGCTCCTCGGCGAGTGGATGAGGGGTCGCCCAAGATCCTGCGGGCGGCGGCGACGGCCGACAATTCCCCGTGGGGAATGACCGGCCAGGGCCCGAGTACGCGCCCCGGCGGAACGAGGTGGGAGAACGGGCGGTTATAGTCAATCTGACGAGAACTCGCCTCCCGAGGAGGGTCCATGATCCCTCGACGCCTCACCGCCCCCGATCCGGGCTGGACCATCGACACCGACATCGTGGTGATCGGCTCCGGCATCGCCGGACTCGTGACGGCGCTGCGGGCCCGAACCGCCGGGCGGGTGCTGCTCGTCACCAAGGCACTGATGGACGACGGGTCCACACGGTGGGCGCAGGGCGGCATCGCGGCGGCCCTGCACCCCGACGACTCCCCGGAGGAGCACCTCCAGGACACCCTCACCGCCGGCGTCGGCGTCTGCGCCCCCGAGGCCGTGCGCGTGCTCGTGACCGAGGGCCCGGACGCGGTACGCCGTCTGATGGATCTCGGCGCCGAGTTCGACCGGAACGACGACGGGCGCATCGCGCTGACCCGCGAGGGCGGTCACCTCAAACGCCGCATCGCGCACGCGGGCGGCGACGCCACCGGCGCGGAGATCAGCCGGGCGCTGCTCGCGGCGATCAAGGGCGCCGGCATCGAGGTGGTCGAGCACGCCCTGGTGCTCGACCTGCTACTGGACCAGGGCCGCGCCGCCGGTGTGACCCTCCACGTCATGGGCGAGGGCCAGCGCGACGGCGTCGGCGCCGTACGGGCCCGCGCGGTGATCCTCGCCACCGGCGGACTGGGGCAGGTCTTCGAGGCCACCACCAACCCGGAGGTGTCGACCGGTGACGGCGTGGCGCTGGCGCTGCGCGCCGGGGCGGCCGTCGCGGACCTGGAGTTCGTGCAGTTCCACCCCACCGTCATGTGGCTGGGGCCGGACGCGAAGGGCCGGCAGCCGCTGATCTCCGAGGCCGTACGCGGCGAGGGTGCGTTCCTCATCGACGAGCGGGGCGACCGGTTCATGGCCGGGCGGCATCCGCTGGCCGATCTCGCCCCCCGTGACGTCGTCGCCAAGGCGATCATGGCGATGATGCGGGAGACCGGCGCCCCGTGCGCGTACCTCGACGGCCGGAACCTCGGACCACGGATCTGGGCGAACCGCTTCCCGACGATCCTGGCGGCCTGCGAGGAGCACGGCATCGACCCCGTGCACGAGCCGATCCCGGTCATCCCCGCCGCGCACTACGCGAGCGGCGGCGTCCGTACGGACCTGTGGGGCCGCACCTCCGTTCCGGGCCTGTACGCCTGCGGCGAGGTCGCGTGCACCGGCGTGCACGGCGCGAACCGGCTCGCCTCGAACTCCCTCCTCGAAGGCCTCGTCTTCGGCCGGCGCATCGCCGAGGCGCTGCCCGCCGACCTCGCCGGGGAGACGCCTTCGCGGACCGCCGGAGCGCTCCCGGCGCCGGTGCTGCTCGATCCGAGCGTCCACGCCGAGGCGCAGCGCATCATGACCTCGGAAGCGGGCGTGCTACGGAACGGTCCAGGACTGGAGCGGGCCGCTGGGGAGCTCGCCGCCCTCGCCGACCGTACGACCGGCGAGCCGTGCACCGAGGCGTGGGAGGCGACCAACCTGCACACCGTCGCGTCCCTGATCGTCGCGGCGTCGCGGCGCCGCGAGGAGACCCGGGGCAGTCACTGGCGCGAGGACTTCCCCGACGCCGACGACACCTGGCGCGGCCACCTGGTCTCGACCCTCGCCGACGACGGAACCCTCACCACGAACTACGAGCCCCGGGAGTTGTCATGAACGCCGAGCTGGAGACGAGGCTGCGCGCCGCCGGACTGGATCCCCAGGCTGTGGACGGCCTCGTCCGTACGGCGCTGGCCGAGGACGGCGGAAAGGACGTCACCAGCGAGCCGATCTTCGGGTACACCGCCACCGGCCGCGCCGACATGGTCGCCCGGCGGTCCGGCGTCGTCGCCGGGCTCCCCGTCGCCGAACTCGTCTTCGCGGCGGTCACGGAAGGTGACGGTTTCGGGGACCTCAAGGTCGTCACCCGGGTCGAGGACGGCTCCCGGGTCGCGCCCGGGGACGTCCTGCTCACCGTCGAAGGCCCGCTCGTACCGCTCCTGCGCGCCGAGCGCACCGCGCTGAACTTCCTCACCCACCTGTCCGGCATCGCCACCCTCACCCGCCGGTGGGCGGACGAGATCGCCAGCACCAGGGCCCGGGTCCGCGACACCCGTAAGACGCTGCCGGGGCTGCGGGCGATGCAGAAGTACGCCGTCCGTTGCGGCGGCGGCGTGAACCACCGCATGTCGCTCTCGGACGCGGCGCTGATCAAGGACAACCATGTGGCCGCCGCCGGCTCGGTGACCGCCGCGTTCACCGCCGTGAGCACGCCGGGTCTGCACGTCCAGATCGAGTGCGACACCCTCGACCAGGTGCGGGAGGCGCTGGCCGCGGGGGCGCGGTCGATCCTGCTGGACAACATGAGCGTCGCCGAGATGACCGAGGCCGTACGCCTGACCGAGGGCCGGGCCGAGCTGGAGGCCAGCGGCGGGCTCACTTTGGACGGGGCCCGCGCTGTGGCCGAGACCGGAGTCGACTACCTTGCCGTGGGAGCGCTGACCCATTCCGCGCCCGCGCTCGACATCGGCCTTGACCTCACCACAGCGGGGACCTGATGCTGCTCACGATCGACGTCGGTAACACCCACACGGTGCTGGGCCTCTTCGAAGGCGAGGAGGTGATCGAGCACTGGCGGATCAACACCGACGCCCGGCGCACCGCCGACGAGATCGCCGTCGTTCTGCAGGGCCTCGTGCAGCAGAGCCCGCTGCTGGCCGAGACCGACATCAGCGGCATCGCCCTGTGCTCCACGGTCCCTTCCGTCCTGCACGAGATGCGGGAGATGTGCCGCCGCTACTACGGCGACGTCACCGCCGTCATCGTCGAACCCGGCGTCAAGACCGGCGTGCCGATCCGGATGGACAACCCCAAAGAGGTCGGCTCCGACCGCATCATCAACGCGCTCGCGGCCGGCCACCTGCACGGCGGCCCCGCGATCGTCGTCGACTTCGGCACCGCGACGACGTTCGACGCCGTCTCGGCCAAGGGCGAGTACGTCGGCGGCGCCATCGCACCCGGCATCGAGATCTCCGTGGACGCGCTGTCCGCACGCGGCGCCCAGCTGCACAAGGTCGAGCTCGTACGCCCCCGCAACGTCATCGGCAAGAGCACCGTCGAGGCGCTGCAGGCCGGCATCATCTTCGGGTTCGCGGGCCAGGTCGACGGCGTCGTACGCCGGATGGCGGAGGAACTGTCCGACGACCCCGAGGAGGTCACGGTCGTGGCGACCGGCGGCCTCGCTCCGCTCGTCCTGGATGAGGCCCGCAGCATCGACGTGTACGAGCCGTGGCTCACGCTCATCGGTCTGCGCCTGGTCTACGAGCGCAACGTCGGCGTCTCCGGCTGAGGCGCCGACGACCCGCTCGGCGCGCACCTCACCCGCATGCCTCGGCGGCCGAACCCGACTCACGAGGGGGCTCGGCGGCCGAGGGGGGTCCGCCGGACCGGTAGCCTTCTTAGCCGTGAGCGAGTCGTACGACGATCTTCCGGAGCAGATGCGGGTCCGCCGCGAGAAGGTGGAGCGGTTGCGCGCGAACGGCGTGGACCCCTACCCACTCGGATTTCCGCGCACCGCGACGATCGCGGAGGTCCGCGCGAAGTATCCCGACCTGGAGCCGGGCGCGTCGACCGGGGAGAAGGCCGGCGTCACCGGCCGGGTCATCCTGGCCCGGAACACCGGCAAGCTCTGCTTCGCCACGATCCGCGACGGCAGCGGCGACATCCAGGTGATGCTCTCGCTGGCCAACGTCGGCCCGGAGGCCCTGGAGTCCTGGAAGCGCGACATCGACCTCGGCGACCACGTCGGCGTCGAGGGCGAGGTCATCACCTCCAGACGCGGCGAGCTGTCGATCATGGCGGACCGGTTCGCGCTGACCTCCAAGTCGCTGCGCCCGCTCCCGGAGAAGCACGCCGGCCTGACCGACCCCGAGCAGCGCGTACGCCTCCGCTACGTCGACCTGATCGTCAACGACGAGGCGCGGCGGATGGCCCGGCTGCGCAGCGACACCGTCCGGGCGATTCGCGAGTACCTCACCGGCCGCGAGTTCCTCGAGGTCGAGACGCCGATGCTCCAGCCGATCCACGGCGGGGCGACGGCGCGCCCGTTCGTCACGCACATCAACGCGTACGACATGGACCTCTACCTGCGGATCGCGATCGAGCTGTACCTCAAGCGGCTCGTCGTCGGCGGCATCGAGAAGGTCTTCGAGATCAACCGCAACTTCCGTAACGAGGGCGCGGACTCCACGCACAACCCCGAGTTCACGATGCTCGAGGCGTACGAGGCGTACGGCGACTACGACACGATCGCCACCCTCACCCGCGAGCTGTATCAGGCCGCGGTGGTCGCCGCGCTCGGCACGACGGTCGTCGTTCACAAGGACCAGGAGATCGACCTAGCCGGAGACCAGTGGCCCCAGGTCACCCTGTACGGCTCGGTGTCCGACGCGGTCGGCGAGGAGATCACCACCGAGACGCCCATCGAGGACGTCCGGAAGATCCTCGAGCGGCGCGGCCTGGAGTACGACCCCAAGTGGGGGCAGGGCAAGCTCGTCCAGGAGCTCTTCGAGGCGCTGGTCGAGCACACCCTGGTCCAGCCGACGTTCGTGCGCGACTACCCGCTGGAGACCTCGCCGCTCGCCCGCACGCACCGCGACAACCCGCTCCTCACCGAGAAGTGGGACCTCATCGGCTTCGGCACCGAGCTGGGCACCGGCTACTCCGAGCTGATCGACCCGATCGAGCAGCGCCGCCGGCTGACCGAGCAGTCGCTGCTGGCCGCGGGCGGCGACCCGGAGGCCATGCAGCTCGACGAGGACTTCCTGCGCGCCCTGGAGTACGCCATGCCCCCCACGGGCGGCGTCGGCATCGGCATCGACCGCATGATCATGGCCTTCACCGGCAAGAATATCCGCGAGACGATCCTGTTCCCGCTGGTCAAGCCGGAGTGACCACCGCGAGCCCCGGCGGTCCGTCCGCTCCGCCCGGGGCTCGTCTCATCCGCGAAGACGCATCCATCTCTTTTCATTTCCGCGGCCTGTCGTCGCTCTTCGGCGTGTTCGGTGGGAACCACGGGACCGGCGGTGAGCCGGCCGCGATGTACTCCTGGGCCTTAACCCGACCCCGCCACGGCGGCCTGAACAACCTGCCCGCCGACAGCGCAGGTTACGTCAGCCGCCGCCGGGGCGGCGGTGGCGGTCGTATCAGTCGGCAAGGCGGTCAGGTACGGTGCCGGTCGGGCTCGCCGATCGCCTGCCAGGGGACCGTGTTCCACGGGCTGTCCGGTGATTCGAGGAGAGTCTTGAGGTGTTTGTCCGACACCTCCTGTGGTGCGGGGAAGTTTTCGTCGGGGGTGCCGCGCAGCATTCCCATCCAGACGATGCGGCCGAGGAGGTAGTCGTCCGCGTACTCCTTCCAGGACCCGTAGGCGGCCGCGGTCGGCTGGACGACGGCCCCCAGCAGTCGCCAGGCTTCGGCCTCATCCAGATAGCCGGCGGCGAACCCGTTCCGGACGACGTCCACGTAGAGGGCCACGTCCCAGGCCAGCGGCGAGACGCCGAACCGCTCGGCGATCTGCGCCCGATAGCCCCTCTCCGCCAGGCCGCTCAAGGACTCGACCACGTCGTCCTGAGAGGAGATCTCCCAGTTCTCGGTCAGCCACCGCCGGGAGCGCTTGTCGTCGATGCGCTTGAACGGATACAGCGTCGTCCGTGACGCGTCGGCCCCCCGGTTGACCGGTGCGCACAGCGACACGATCCAGAGCTGATGCATCGTCAGCGGAACTGGATACTTCTCCTCGACCTTGGGCCCTCGCAACATAACGGTGCACCCTACGACAAATGAAACGGCGTCAGGGGCGGGCATCAGGCGCAGCCGGGGCTTCCTCGCATGCGATCCAGGACTCGCCGGGCATAGCCGTCGGTGGCCTGGATCTCGGCCAGCGGAACGAGCGATAGCCGGACCCGTGTCAGCATCGAAACCTTGCGGGAGATGGAGATCGGATGCAGGCAGTTCGTGGGCAGTTCCTCGATCTCGGTCCATAGGGCGGGCTTCAGCTCATCCACCAGCCGCAGCCGGAACTCCCCGTGGGTACATCGGTAGCACAGCGGAGTCTTGCCGTGCTCGCCGCCGGCACCCGCTCGACCACGGCCGAAAGCCGTTCCGTCGGCCCTTGCCGCCTCTTTCTGCTCTTCCTCGGCCGCCCGAGGATCGAGTGACCCGGGGCCGCCCCACTGGAGCCAATACATGTTCCAGCGGGAGGCACGCATCTCGTTGAAGAGGTCCGTCAGCCGGTCGAGCGAGTCACCGTCGCGCGACACCACCATCTCGAAGGCGGTGACCGGCACCGGGGCCGCCTGGAGCGCCGCCGCCATCAGCCCGTCGGCGATGTACGGGGTCTCGGCGAACCAGGAGACGAACGACGTGAACTCGATCTTCCAGTCGGCGATCCGCTCTTTTAACGGCAGCTCGGCCGCCTCGGCGATGGCGGCATCGATCGCCTCCCACATCGGCTGGGTCTCCAGATGCAGATCCAGCTCCATCGCCGCGAGAATCCGATCGGCGAGAGGAAGGGTCAACGTTCGGGTGCCGCGTTCGATGGCGCTGATGCTCGACACACTCACCCCGGATCGCTCGGCGAGCGCCTGCAGCGTGAGTCGCCGGGACATTCGAGCATTCCTGATCAGTGCGCCAAGTCGCTGATTGCTGTCATCGGACATGAGCGCCATCGTGCGCCTGGCAGGGCCGCCGCATCCATCCACTGTTCACAGTCTGTGGAAAACTCGTCACGCCACAGCGATGCACGTGCAGCGCCCCCCGGAGGAAGCCCTCCCGTTCCAGGGCTTCCCGCCAGACGGGAAAACTCTCGCCTGAGTAGAACGCGCTGGAGCAGATGGCCCCCGCCGACGGAGACTCCCCTGCGAGCCCCGCCGCAGAGCACGATCGGCTGCCTGTCCGAGCCTCCGTTGACTTTGGGGAAATCGCCGTTCTGGTGCGGCTGGGAAGGGCGACTATCCCAAAGTCAACGAGGACGCGGGCACCGGGCGTACGCCTGCGCCAGGACCCACGAGGAGCGCGAGCCACAGCGCCGAGATCACCAGGTCGGACGGGACGGATGGCGACGTCGTTCATCTGATCAACCTCGCGCGCCTTCGGGACGCCTTGATCACCATCGACATGCGTGGTCGCCACCCGCTCCAGCGGCCCTCGGCCCAACACCGCCGCGACAGCCTGGGGATGCCCCACCGGTTCAATCGGCGGATTCAAGCTCAACCCGCAGCTGAAGGATGTCCGGATCGTCCGGAGCCAGCGTTAGCGCGTGGGCGATATCGGTGCGCGCCTCGGCGAGTTGCCCGGCGGATCGGTGCGCGACGGCACGGTTGTACAGCAGCGCGGCGTCTTCGCCGGCCGCCAGGGCGCGCGTGAGGTCCCGTACCGCAGCTGTCGGGTCGCCGTGCGCTTCGGCCAACGCCGCCCGGCCGGCGAGCGCCGCGGCGAGTCCGGGTTCCGCGGCGAGCGCCGTGTCGAAGTCGCAACGAGCCTGTTCGACATCGCCGGCGGCGGCCGCCAGCTGACCGCGTACACAGATCAGGTGCGGGTTGCCGGGATCCACGGAGAGCCCGGTCCGTATGTCATCCGCCGCGCCGTCATCGTCTCCGATCATGGTTCGCAGTCCGGCCCGGTTCACATACGCGTCGACGTATCCGGGTTCGAGTTCGAGAACCCGGCCTAGATCACGCAATGCTGCACAGGCGTCACCGTGTGCCTGATGGAGGACGGCGCGGTTGAAGTACATCTCGGGGAAGGGCGGGCCGAGCCGGATCGCGATGTCGTACGCGGCCAGCGCCGCCTCGTCCTGTCCCGCCGAGCGCAGCAGATTGGCGCGGTCGAAGTGATATTCGGCGTAGTCCGGGTCGACGGTGAGCAGCGCGTCGTACGCACGCAGGGCCTCCACGGTGTCGCCGAGCACGGCCAGCAGACGCGCCCGGTTGGACAGCAGGGTGCACCGATCGAGTAGATGCCGGTCCGATGGCAGCTCACGATCCATTCGCGCGATGCCCTCGTCGACGAGCCGCAGCGCCCCCGCACGGTTCCCCAGCCGGAGTTCGATCAGGGCTTTTCCGTTCTGGTAAAAGATCTCGTAGAAGGCTCGATCCTGCGGGTCGGGGAGCAGCGACGCGACGGCGATCGCTGCGTTGATCGATGCCATCGCCCGCATGTGGTCGTGCCGTTTCGGGTCGTGGTGGCGGGTGTAGAGCATCGCGATCTCATAGCCGGCGACGCGGTGCACGGCCGGATCAGCGGAGGCCGCGTACGCCTCGTCGTAGAGCGCCTCGCTCTGCTCGCCCTGGCCGAGCAGCGCCAGGGACAGCGCCATCTGCCGGGTGAACCGCCACCAGCTGCCGCCCCCGGGTTCGGTTCGTGCCCGCCCACGCCGGCCGAGGTCGACGCACGCCTCGTGGAAGGCCAGGGCGAAACAGTGATCCTGCGCGGCGGCGAGCGCGGTGACGGCGGCGTCGGGGTCGGTGCCGCGTTCGCGGTGGTACGGGATGGCGCCGAGACGCCATGACCAGTCTCCGGTGACGAGTTCGTCCGCGCGAGCGTCGTGCAGCCGCGCTCGCTCGCTCGCTTCGAGTTGTTCGTAGGCCCGGAGCGCCTGTGGGTCGTCGCATGTGCCGTCGGACGCCACAAGGCGTGCAGCAAGATCACCTGAATCTTCGGCTCCGAGCGGTGCGGCGTCGGTGTTCCCCTCGATGATCTCGGCCTGCGGCCAGCCCTCGATCGATGTCCTGGTGCACAGGAGCAGGGACAGCAGCGACGGATCGAATCGCCGCAGCAGTATCGCGATCAACTCGCGGTCCGTCGCGTCGGCCTGATCGACGTTCTCCAGGACCAGAGCGGCGGATCCCGTATTCAGCCGCCTGAGGTACTCATTAAGAAAGTCGGCTATTCCGTGGGCGATTCGCGCCGTCCGGAGGCGAGAGTGGACGCGGGTGCGTTCCGCGTCCGGGATCTGATGGAACAGCGTCTCCCGCCCGATCGGAATCGTGGCGCGAAATTCCGGCGCGACAGTGCGGATCTCCAGGTCGTGCCGCTCAACCAGGTCCGGTGCGATGGCGAGGGCCGTGGGAACGACCGCCCTGATGATCGCGCCGCCTGCGGTGTAGGGGCCACGGAGGGCGGCATGCGCGTCGATTACCGGCGTTAAAAGTTTCGGTAGGCCCAAGGAATCGACGAGGCTTTCTCGATCCCATCTCGGGGGAACGGTCATGACGCGATGACGAGGCGACACCTCAAGCTCCATCTACGGTATCGGTGTCTGGCGACTGCCGGGCCTTTCGGCCACGGCTCGGCAGTCGCCGATGCTTTCAGGAAATCACGGAGCGCCGTGCGCCGTGGCCGCCTTGCCGGCCAGTTGTTTTATCTCTGGCTTGTGCACGGCTATTTTCTTCATGCGTAGCACCCCTCCCTTCGCATGAAACCATGGATTGGGTCCTGGATCACTCAACCCTGTGGTTTGCGGCCTGTCAAGTGGTTGACGCAGGCTCGGTGATGCCGGATAGCATGCAGCGCATGCCAGCGGACGAAGTGCGTGAGCTGCTCGCCCAAGCTGTTTCGCGGCGGCATGTCGGTGACTATCGAGGTGCGGAGAAGGTCATCGTCCGGGCGCTGGCCGCCTCCCGTGAATTAGTGCATAAGAGGTACGAGGCCGACGCGCTGACCGAGCTCGGTGTCGTGCAGTCGATGACCGGAGCCGTATCGAAAGCGCTACTCAATCTGGATCAATCTCTCGCCATATATCGACGTCTCGAATGTGGTTCCGGAGAGGCCCGAGTCCTCTGCATGATCGGTCAGGCGAAGCACCTCGCCGGTGATTATGCATCTGCATTCCCGTACTTCGCTCAATCTCTTGATTTCTGTCTCGCGAATAAGGACCGGTCCGGTGAGGCCACCGCCAGGATCTATCTCGGGATCGCTCACTACCGGACCGGCGAATATGCCGCCGCGTCGGCGAGCTATGAACGAGCTCTCGACCTGTGCCGCGATCTCGGCAACAGGCTGAGCGAAGCCAACGCGCTGCATTTCGACGGAGTCGTCCGGCTGGTGACCGGAGACCTCGCCAAGGCCGAACAGCGGCTCGCGGGCTCCCTGGACATCTATCGTGAGCTGGGGAACGGACTCGGGCAGGCCAACGCTCTGGTGAACCTCGGCGTTGTGCGCTATCTATCGGATGATCTCCCGGGGGCGACCGCTCACATCCTCAATTCTCTTCGGCGGTCGCGGGCCATTCCGTACCCCGTCGGCGAGGCCGACTGCCTCCGTGAGCTGGGCGTCGTCCAGTTCCTGTCGGGCGATGACCCGGCCGCGAGGGAGAGCCTCGCCCAGGCGGTCGACATCTTCCAGGCCGTCGGTGACCGTGTCGGGCATGCCGAGGCACTCAACCGCCTCGGGACGGTACTGTGCTCCGCGAGCCGCCCCGGCGACGCCCGCGGCCGATTCTCCGCGGCACTCGAGCTGAGCCGCGCGACGGGTTGCCGGTTGGAAGAAGGACGCGCCATTGAGGGGATCGGCCACTGCCTGGCCCTGGCCGGAGATACGGAAGCGGCTGTCGATCACCTGAACCGGGCACTCGCCGTGTACGACTGTATTGGGGTCCCCGATGCCCGCCGCGTCATGGCGGATCTCCCACGGCTTGCTCGGTGACCCGTGCGGCCAGGGCACGGAAGGTTGAAGCCGGGCGAGCGGGAGTGACGCGGGCCGCCTCTTTGTGGCGTCACCGGGACTTCATGCTGCTGTGGGGCGGCCAGACGATCAATATGACGGGCACGCAGGTCAGCCAGCTGGCGGTCCCCCTGGTCGCGCTGTCCGTGCTGCACGCGTCCGCGTTTCAGGTGAGCCTGCTGTCGGCCATGGGGTTCGTGCCGTACGTGCTGGCCGGGCTGCCTGCGGGCGCGCTGGTCGACCGTTTCCGGCGCCGGCCGTTGATGGTGTGGTGCAGCCTGTCCCAAGGACTGGTCCTCGGATCCGTGCCGGTCGCCATCGTGTGCGGTGACCTCACTCTGTGGCAGTTGAGCGTGGTCGCGTTCATCGTCGCCTCGCTCGCTGCCCTCTTCGATCCCGCGTACCAGAGTTATCTGCCGTCGCTGCTGCCAGCGAGGCAACTCGTCGACGGCAACGGGAAGCTGGGCGCCTCTTACGCGTTCGCGACGGTGGTCGGGCAGAGCACGGCCGGCTGGCTGGTCGCCGCGCTGGGAGCCGCCGGGACGATCGGGGTCGACGCGGTCTCCTCATTGATGAGCGCGGCGTCCCTGAAACTGATCGCCGCACGGGAACCGTCTCCGGAACGGCACGGCACCCGGATGCGGGCGGAGATCGGCGAAGGTCTCCGCTACGTGTTCCACGACCGGCTGATGCGACCCGTCGTCCTGGCGAACACGATGGTCTCGGCGGGGATCGGCGCCTCGTGGTCGCTGTGGGTGCTGTACGTCGTCCGCGACCTGCACTGGCCGATGGTCGTCGCCGGCCTGTGTCAGGGGGTCGCCGCCGTCGGCGGCGTGCTGGGCGGACTGTGCACCGAACCGCTCGCCAGGCGGCTCGGTCTCCCTTTGCTGATGCTGGTCACCACGCCGATGTACGTACTGGACCTGGTGCCGACCGTGCTCGTTGGGCCGGGTCTGACCGGTCAGGTCGTGGTCACCGTCGGATACACCGTCGCCCTGGCCGGAGAATTCGCCTACGTCAACGCCAACCTCAGCTACCGTCAGCTCATCTGCCCGCCGGACCTGCTCGGCCGGATGAACGCCACGACACGATGGCTGTCATGGGGCATCCGGCCGCTGTTCACCCTGATCTTCGGCCTGATCGCCACCTGGATCGGGGTACGGGCGGCGCTCAGCCTCGCGGCCGGCCTCTTCGCGTTCCCGTTCGCCATCCTCGTCGCCTCACCGCTGCGCGGGCGCACGCGAGAACGTCGGTGAAACGCTCCCAGCGGGCGGTCTGCGGCATCCGCCCCGGTTCACGTCCGCAGTTGCCGGTCGAGCGCAGAGAACGCCGGGGTCGACACGAGCGGCATGTCGACCCCGGCGTTCATCCGGGGGACGGGGGGCCGGTGGGGTTCCTGACGCGGGGGTGGCCGGTCCGGGCTTGCCGACGCCCTTAGACGGCCGTTTCACCTGATCCGCAGGCGATATGGTCTTAGGCGGCGGCTCGGTCGAGGAGGTGGACGGGGACGCTGCGGCCGTCGGGCAGCAGCTCACCGGTGTCCTCGAAGACGATGACGCCGTTGCAGAGGAGCCCCCACCCTTGTTCGGGGTGGTAGGAGACGAGGCGTGCTGCGTCATGGTCGGGAGCGTCCGCTGTCGGGCACGTCGGGCGGTGCTGGCACATTGCGGCGTCTCCCCCTTACTTTCAGTAGGCATGTATTCGTTCTCATTGACCAGCATGCCGCGCGATCCGCGCCAGCGAAGTGGGAAAAATACCCGGTTGACTACCTGAACCGCGTACGTAGGTATACGTACGCGGGCCGTCGGAAGAGCGGTCAGGGGTGGATGAGGTGGTACGCGGAGTACTCGATGCGCTCGCGGGCCTGGAGCAGGAGCGCGGAGATCTCGCGTTCGCGGGCGTCGTCGAGCCGGATCGCGGGGATCGACACGCTGATCGCGTCGCGGGCCGGGCGCCGGAGCCGCAGGGCCACGCCGAAGCAGCACACGCCCGGGGTGTTCTCCTCGCGGTCGACGGCATGGCCGCGGTCGCGGACGCGGCGCAACTCGGCGCGGAGCTCGTCAGGTTCGGTGATCGTGTGCTCGGTCTGGCGTTCGAGGTCGTCGCGGAGCACCGGATCGGGGCGGTCGGCCAGCAGCGCCTTGCCGAGGGAGGTGCTGTGGGCGGCCACGCGCCGGCCGACGCGGATGACGGGCCGGAGGTTGTGCCGTGACGGCCGGGAGGACAGGTAGACCACGTCGTAGTCGTCGAGGCGCCCGAAGTGGACGGTCTCGCCCGTGGCCTCCGCGAGCCAGTCGAGCGTCTCGTGGGCCATGCCGACCACGGGGTCGCCGTCGATGTAGGAGGCGCCCACGAGCAGGGCGCGCATGCCGATGCGGTAGAGCGTGCCGGTCGGGTCGGTCTCCACCCAGCCGAGCTGCACGAGCGTGCGCAGCAGGGCGTACAGGCTGCTCTTGGGGTAGCCGAGCTCCTGCTGGATCTCGGTCAGGCTGTACATGCCGCCCTGGCGGGCGAAGAAGTCGAGCAGCGCGACGGTCCGCGTCGCGGACTTGACGCCCGGCGCGGTCCCTTCGGATGCATCCATCACAGCTCCTCCAGAGCACCCGGCCTGCGCTCTCGCGCGGCCCGGCGACCACGCCGGAGCCAGGGCACAGCTTAGTCCCGTTCAAGTCTTGTTCATATATGCGAACACTGGTTATGGTTGTGGACACTTTTAGCGATCGAGCATCCGGAGGATTCCCCTATGGCCAAGATCGTCCTGAGCCACGTGGACAAGGCCTACTCGAACGAAGCCAAGGCGGTGGACGACCTCAATCTGGAGATCGAGGACGGGGAGTTCATGGTCCTCGTGGGCCCGTCCGGGTGCGGCAAGTCGACCGCCCTGCGGATGATCGCGGGTCTGGAGGACATCACCGGCGGTGAGATCGCGATCGGTGACCGGGTGGTCAACAACCTGGCGCCCAAGGACCGCGACATCGCGATGGTCTTCCAGAACTACGCGCTCTACCCGCACATGACGGTCGAGCAGAACCTCGCGTTCGGCCTCCAGCTGCGCGGCACGCCGAAGCCGGAGATCAAGAAGCGGGTCGGCGAGGCCGCCAAGATGCTGGGCCTCGACCAGTTCCTCAAGCGCAAGCCGGCCGCGCTGTCCGGTGGTCAGCGGCAGCGTGTCGCGATGGGCCGCGCGATCGTACGCGAGCCGCAGGCGTTCCTGATGGACGAGCCGCTGTCCAACCTCGACGCCAAGCTCCGCGTGTCGATGCGCGCCTCCCTCAACCAGCTGCACGACCGGCTGGGCGTCACCACGGTGTACGTCACCCACGACCAGATCGAGGCCATGACCCTCGGCGACCGCGTCTGCGTGCTGCGCGAGGGCAAGCTCCAGCAGGTCGACACTCCGCAGAACCTCTTCGACAACCCGGTCAACCTGTTCGTCGCCGGCTTCATCGGCTCCCCGGCGATGAACTTCGTCACCGCCGAGCTCGTCCGTGACGACGGCCCTCACGTCACCTTCGCCGGGTACAAGCTGCCCGTCCCCGCCTCGGTGCTGGAGTCCCGCGTCGGCCTCGACGACTACTTCGGCAAGGAGGTCATCCTGGGCATCCGGCCGTCCGACTTCGAGGACGCCGGGCACAGCGGCAACGACTGGCCGACGATCCCGGTGCACGCGGACGTCACCGAGGAGCTCGGCAGCGAGATCAACGTGATCTTCACGATCGACGCCCCGCCGGTCGAGCACAAGGACACCGCCGACCTCGCCCACGACGCCGACGAGGACGACGCGGCGATCCCGCTGGCCGACAACAAGGCGCTGTGGACCGCTCGCGTCAACGCCCGCTCGCGCGTGCGCCCGGGCCAGGACCTCGAGCTGTCGGTCGACACGAGCCGCCTGCACTTCTTCGACGCCGAGAGCGGCCTGGCCATCGGCCGCTCGGAGACCGCCGCGGTCGCCGACGCCGCCGCCACGGTCTGAGTCTCGCCGCCACGGGCCTCCTCCCCTCGGGGCGGAGGCCCGTGGTGTCTCGTCAGGCCGAGCGTCTCGTCAGGCGGACTCGCGGACGATGAGTTCGGGGGACAGGACGACCTGCCGGTGGTCGTGCCGTTCCGGGTCGCCGGTCTCCGCGAGGGCGAGCTCTGTCGCGATACGACCGAGGTCCGCGCGCGGCTGGCGTACGGTCGTCAGCGGCACGACGGCCGTCGCGGCCAGGTCGATGTCGTCGTAGCCGACCACGCTGATCTCCGAGGGCACCTTCACCCCCGCCCGTACGAGCTGGTTGATCAGTCCGAGCGCGAGAAGGTCGTTGGCGCAGAAGACGCCGGTCGGCAGGGGGTCGAGGGTGAGTAGCCTCTCCGCCGCCGCCCGTCCGGCCTCGGCGGTCATCTCCGGCTGCTCGAACGTCGTCAGCGCGCTCTCGGTCAGCCCGGCGTCCCGCGCGGCGCGTACGGCGCCGTCGTGGCGCTCGCGGACCGGGCCGAAGGACAGCGGGCCGGTGACGAACAGGAGCCGGCGGTGCCGCCGGCCGAGCAGGTGGCGGGCGGCCAGCGCCCCGCCCGGGCGGTGGTCGGCCCCCACCGAGCAGACGCCGGTACCGGTTCGGTCGAGCAGCACCACTGCGAGGCCGCGTCCGTGGAGGTCGGTGATGCGGTCCTCGCCGAGGTCCAGCGGGCTGATCAGGACGCCGGAGACGTTCTGCTCCTCCAGGAAGTCGAGGCAGCGCTCTTCCTTGGCGAGGGAGCCGTCGCTCGTGCACCACAGCGCGTCGAACCCGTCGGCGTTCATCGCCGCCTCGGCGGCCCGGCCGAGGTCGGCGAAGTACGGGTTGGCCATGCTCGGGACGACCACCCCGAGGGTGTGCCCGCGTCCCTGCCGGAGCTGCCGGGCGGTCTCGTTGCGGATGAAGCCGAGCTCGCCGATCGAGGCCTGCACGCGTTCCCGGGTCGCTTCGGCCACGAGATTTGGCCGATTTAGGACATTCGAAACCGTGCCCACCGAGACTCCCGCATGGATCGCAACATCTCGGATGCTGATGCGCGTCAACGCTTCCACCTTCCCGGTGAGTGCGGTTTCCGCAGGTCGACGAGGGTGAACAACTGTGGCCGATGTGTTATGTAGCGCAACGGATATGAACGCCTACGCGTCGTAACATGCGAACCCTTGACGGTCCGAAGACGGCCGCTTAGCGTTCCGGAGCGGAGCGTAGCTTGAAACGATTCACGATCTTTGCCGGATCGCTGCGCAGAAGGATGGGGGCGAGGGCGCACACATGACCCCACCCGGACACGCCGACATTGGTCCCGGCAATGATGCCGGGACGTTTCCTCGTGTCATCGGCTTGCCACACGAGGCGACGTTCCCGCTCAACTCTCCAACGTATGAATCGTTACCTGGAGTTCCCACGTCGCGCATCCCCATGCGGACGGACGGCCGACTCCGGTCAAGCACGCTCCGGCCTACCCGTGCCCATGCGGCCGTCGCCGCATCCCCGCAGCCATCACCCGGGACGAGGGAGGACGGAGTGGAACAGGCCACACTCGCACGCCGTGGCACCGATGATCCGCGTCTGAGCGAGGATGAGCTCCGCTTGCTCGCGCAGATCGCCACAGGTGTCACCGCAGATGTGGCGGCGCGGAAACTCGAACTCAGCGCGCGCACCCTGCGGAGGAGGCTGCGATCGATATGTGACCGGCTCGACGTGAACACCCCCATCGAGGCCGTCGTATGGGCGGCACGGCGGCAGCTGATCTGACCGGGTGGAGCCCACCGGCTAGGGTCACCTGTTTGTGGAGATAGCGATCCGTCGTGCCCGCGTCACCGACGTCCGGGTGATCCGGCGGCTGATCGACCTGTACTCCGGGCCGGGCCGGTTGCTGGAGAAGCCCACCGTCACCCTCTACGAGGACGTCCAGGAGTTCTGGGTGGCGGAGGACCGGGAGAGCGGTGACGTCGTGGGCTGCGGCGCGTTGCACGTCATGTGGGAGGATCTCGCCGAGGTCCGTTCGGTGGCCGTCGACCCGTCCTGGCACGGGCGGGGCGTGGGGCACCGGATCGTCGCGCGGCTCCTCGACACCGCGCGCGAACTCGGTGTACGCCGCGTGTTCTGCCTGACCTTCGAGGTGGAGTTCTTCGCCCGGCACGGGTTCCAGCCCCTCAAGGGCACTCCGGTGGCGCCGGAGGTCTACGAGGAGCTGCTGCGGAGCTACGACGACGGTGTGGCGGAGTTCCTCGACCTGGAGCGGGTGAAGCCGAACACCCTGGGCAACACCCGGATGCTGCTTCATCTGGAAGGTAGTGAATGAGCGAGCCTTACCGGCCGTACGGCGGGCCGGCGGACCACGGGTCGTACGGCGAGAACCGGCCGGGGGAGTACACGGAGTACCAGGGGTCGTACGGCGGAGATGAGCCGGCGGGGGAGCTGATCCTCGCCCCGATCGCGCGGCGGGCCGGCGCCCGCCTGATCGACGCGGGCCTGCTCGGGGTGGTCGGGTTCGCGGTCATCCTCCCCTTCATGATCGCCGCGGTGGGGCTCAACGAGCCCGGTAGCCACGTCAAGAACGGCGGCGGCATCTGGTCCGGCACGGCCATCATCGGCTGGATCCTCGTCCTGGCGATCCTGCCGTTCGCGTACGAGGCGGTGCAGCTGGCGCTGTGGGGACAGACGCTCGGCAAGCGCGTGCTGCGGCTGCGGGTGCTGACCGAGACGGGCGAGCCCCTCACACCTGCTCGCGCGGCCGCGCGAGCCGCGGTCAACAACGTCGTCTATCTCTTCGGATGCGGGGTCGGCACGGTCATGGCGTACCTCTGGGCGATCTGGGACCAGCCGCTGCACCAGGGACTGCACGACCGGCTGGCGGCCACGGTCGTGGTCGACGACCGAGAGTTCGCGGACGAGTGACCGAGGAGGCCGTCGACGCGGTCGCCGAGCCGTCGCAGCGACTGGTCGCCCGCATCATCGACACCCTCATCGTCGGCGTGCCCATCGGTACGGGCGCCGCCGAGTTCTTCTCCCGCGAGACGGCGCAGACGGTCGTCGCGCCGATCGCCTTCGCGGTGGTCTTCTTCATCTACGAGGCCGTGCAGCTGGCCGCCTGGGGCCGTACGGTCGGCAAGCGCCTCACCGGTCTGCGGGTGGTCTCCGTGACCGGGGACCGGCCGACCGTGCCGCAGGCGCTGATCCGCGCGGCGATCTACGCGCTACCGCCCGCCACGCGCCCGGTGCCGGTCCTCAACGTCCTCGCCGCGATCTTCTGGCTGGCCGAGAACGGCCTGCAGTTCGAAGGGGCGTACCGTCAGGCGCTCCACGACCGTGCGGCCGGCACCCTCGTGATCGACACCCGGCCACGCGTCGTGGAGGAGCCCGCCCCGGCCGACGAGCCGGAGCTCGTGGACGGGCCGGGCCTCATGGACGGGCCGGAGCTCGTGGACGGGCCGGGACTCGTGGACGAGCCGGGACTCGTGGACGGGCCGGGACTCGTGGACGAGCCGGGCTCAGATCAGCCGTAGCTGCCGGTCACGCGCGCGACGGCGGGCGGCCTCCGGGCGGGTCACCAGCTCGGCGGGGATCGAGCGCAGGAACGGCGACGGCTCCCGGCGGCGCGTGGAGGACAGGAACAGGTGCGTCTGGGCTCGCGTCATCCCGACGAAGAACAGCCGCCGCTCCTCCGCCTCGTCGCTGTCGTTCAGCCGCAGCGGCAGGAGGCCGTCCTCGCAGCCGACGACGAACACGACGGGGAACTCCAGGCCCTTGGCCGCGTGCAGGGTCAGCAGCGCGATCCGGTCGGCGCGCGGGTCGTACGCGTCGACCTCGGCGCCGAGGGCCAGCTCGCCCAGGAACGCCTCCAGGTCGTCGCCGCAGCGGACGGCCAGCGGCGTCAGCAACTCGGCCGCCGACCGCAGCACCGCCTCGTCGTGCACCTCGGCGAGCGCGCCGGTCGCGGCCCGGAGCCGGTCGCGCAGCGGCCCGCCGTGGTGCCGCAGCTCGTGCGCGAGCTCGCGGACGCCGGGCCGCTTGATCAGCCGGTCGTGCGAGCGCTTCTGGTACGGCATGCCGGCCCGCGTCAGCGCCTCCATGATCGGCTCCGACTGCGCGTCGGTCCGGTACAGCACCGCGATGTCGGAGAAGTCCAGGTGGTCGGCGTGATGGCCGTCGGACCGCCCGGAGTCCAGCGAGTGGAAGGACGCCCCGCCCAGCAGCCGGTCGATCGTGCCCGTGACGTACTCGGCCTCGGCCTGGGCGTCGGCCGTCTCGTGCACCTGGATGAGCCGGTCGCCGGAACGCTGCGGGAGGAGCGCGCGGCCGGGGACGAGGCTCGTGGCGGCGATCGCGCGTACGGCCCCGTCGACGATCGCCGGCGCCGAGCGGTAGTTGCGGGTGAGCTGGACCGTCGTCGCGCCGGAGAAGTCGGACTGGAAGCGCAGGAAGAATCCGACGTCCGCCCCGCGGAAGGAGTAGATCGCCTGGTCGGGGTCGCCGATCGCGGTCAGCCCGCCGTCGGGCCGGGTCAGCAGCCGCAGCAGGGCGTACTGCGTCTCGTCGACGTCCTGGTACTCGTCGACACTGATCCACGGCCAGCGCTCGCGGTAGGCGTCGGCCAGCTCCGGGTCCTCGCCCAGGAGGCGTACGGGCAGGCGGAGCAGGTCGGTGAAGTCGGCCAGGCCGCGCTCACGCAGCCGCTTCTCGAACGTGCTGCGGGCCTCGGGCTCCTCCTGCCCGGGGTCGCCGCCGGGCCGGTCGAACCCGGCGAGCAGCCGCCGCGCCTCCTTGTCCGAGCCGGTCATCTCCCGTGCGATGTCGAGCCGGTCGGCCTCGTCGGCGATGCGGAAGCCGCCGGGCAGCCCGGCCCGCTCGTGCTGTTCGCGCAGGATCAGCGCGCCCAGGCCGTGGAAGGTCGTGACGGTGAGCCGGCCGGCGCGGCCGGGCAGGAGGGCGTCGAGCCGCTCGCGCATCTCCTCGGCCGCGCGGCGGGTGAACGTGATCGCGAGACAGTGCTCGGGCGGGACGCCGCGCTCGCCGACGAGATGGGCGATCCGGTGCGTCAGCGTGCGCGTCTTCCCCGTGCCCGGCCCGGCGATGATCAGCAGCGGGCCGCCCGGGTGCGCGGCCGCCGCGCGCTGGTCGGGGTCGAGCCCGTCCAGCACCGACTCCCCGGCGGCCTCGACGGCCTCCAGGATGTCCTGTTGGCCCTCGATCGGTGCCTCCTCCTCTGTCGCGGCCTCGGGCGCCTCTGCGGCCTCTGAGGGCTCCGGGGCGGTGCTCTGGACCGGCGGCGGGCGGTCGTCGGCTCCCGGCACGTCGAACAGGCCGGGCTCCCGGGGGGCGGGGGCCCGTACGGCCGTCGCGGGCGTCTCGGGGAGGTCGAAGAGCCCGGAGTCGTCGGGCGCGCCCTGGAGGCCGACGGCGCGCTTTCCCTCCCGGCGCAGCTCGCCCGGTTCGAAGAGCCGGATCACGCCGTACTCTCCGTCGAACCCCGCGTCGCGGATGACCTCGCGCCGGCGCAGCCGGGCGATGGCCTCGGCCAGGAGCTCGCCGCCCGCCTGGCGCACGTCCTCGAGCGGCACCTCGTCGAGGATCGCCAGCTCCGGGCCGAGGGCCGCCACCAGCTCGGCGATGTGCCCCAGCACGGACTTCGAGCGCGGCCCGACCCCGCGGATCTCGCTGACGATCTCCGGCAGCGGAATGAGGTTGCGGAAGTCCGCCGCGCCCTCGGGCCGCCGTCCCTCCGCGTGGTCGGCCAGCTCGTCGACGCGGTAGAGCACGCCGACGGTCAGCGGGCGGCCGCACGAGGGGCAGCGTCCGTCCCGCGCCTTGGTCTCCTCCGGTTCCAGTCGCACGCCGCACTTGCGGTGCCCGTCGAGGTGGTACTTGCCCTCCTCGGGGAAGAACTCGACGCTGCCGGCGAATCCCTCGCCGGTCTCGAGGGCGGCGCGCAGGGCGTAGTAGTCCATCTCCGTCGAGAAGGCCGACGCCTCACGGGCGAGTGCGGGCGGGGAATGCGCGTCCGAGTTGCTGACGAGGCGGTAGCGGTCCAGCGATCCGACCCGCCAGTTCATCAGGGGATCGGACGACAGCCCGGTCTCGACCGCGAAGATGTGGTCGGCCAGGTCGTCGTAGCAGTCGGCGACGGCGTCGAACCCGGACTTGGACCCCAGGACGGAGAACCACGGCGTCCACACGTGCGCGGGGATGAGGTACGACCCGGGGTCGCTCTGCAGCGTGATCTCCAGGAGGTGCCGGGAGTCGAGGCCGAGGATGGGCCGGCCGTCGGAGGTCAGGTTGCCGATCCGGGCCAGCGCGGCGGTGATGCGCTCGGCCGCGTCGAACGAGGGGGCATAAAGAAGGTGATGTACCTTCCGTGTGCGTTCACCCTTTTTGTAGATGGTGGAGATCTCCACGGAGAGCAGAAAGCGCACCGGAGCCCGGCACGCGGGCGGTAGTGTGCGGGCCACCCGTCGCTCCAGCTCTGGCCGCAGCCGGAACAGGCCCGGTTCGGCGGGAACGAGGTTCTGCCGCAGCTCATCCATCCACGCCGGATGCGTGAAATCCCCTGTACCGACGACCGATACGCCTTTGCGCCCGGCCCACCAGGCCAAGTGTTCAAGGTCACAGTCCTTGCTGCAGGCGCGGGAGTACTTCGAATGGATATGAAGGTCCGCGTAGAACATCACGTCGTCGCCCGCCGTCTCTCGATCGTCCGCTCCAACCCCATTGGATCCTGCCATGTCCCGGGACTTATGATCGCCGGTTCGCCGGGCGGCAGGATTCCCGGAACCCCTTGCCCACAGGGGATCCCGCAGTCCGCGATGGGGCGGGCGCGGCGCATTCGCGTGCGGTCCTGGGGCTTAAGGGCCGGTTGGGCGCTGTTATTCATCGATGCCCAGGGGCGTCGTGAAATCGGAGAGACGCCCGTTTGCCGGGCGGGCCACCCTCAGTCGCCTCCACCCCGTGGTGCTGCGGGAACGCCGGTGGTGGGTCCGTGCGTTGACGATGGGGCTCGCGACCGGCCTCGCCCCCAATCCCTCCCCCTCCTCCGCGGCCCAGATGTCCTCCGCTGCCCGGTCTGAAAGGGGGCGGTGCACCCGCGGCGAGGCGCTGCGAGACAATTTCAGGGTGAGGATGCACGCCGAAGACCACTGGGTCGGGGTGGGCGTCCGTTAAACCCGACCGAACGGAAGGTGTGGGTTGGATGTGGAAGGACCTCGCGGCCCTCGCGCCGCCTCTCACGGTGGCCGCCGCGTTCTGCGCAGGCGTGTTCTGGGTGGTGCGGCGAGAGATGGGCGGTAAGCGACGGCGCGAACGCGCCCCCGAGAAGCGCCGGAGCGACCAGTAACCCCGAGGATCCGGAGCGATTGCCGGGGATAACGCTGCGTAACGGGCGTGCTAAACTCGGATCTGTGGTTCGAATTGTCATCGGCCACCGTCGCGGTATATCTTTGGCAACCGAATGCAGTTTGCTCCGGTGAAAGGTCAGTCTCCATGGCAGAGCAGATCATTAAGCGCCTCATCGACGACCTCGATGGTGGCGAGGCGGAGGAGACGGTTCCGTTCTCTATCGACGGTGTCTCCTATGAGATCGATCTCAGCAGCGACAACGCGAAGAAGCTGCGCGATTCTCTGTCGCCGTTCGTGGAGCACGCGCGGAGGGCCGGCGTCGGACGCCGCCGCCGCAGCCGTGCCGCCTCGAGCCGCGAGCGCAGCGCGGACATCCGTGCGTGGGCGAAGGCACGTGGCATCAAGGTCAACGAGCGCGGCCGCATCCCGGCGACTGTCGTCGAGGAGTACGAACGCGCCCACTGACCCGCAGCAGGGACAAGTCAGACCGGCCCGTTGCCCGAATTTGTCGGCGGCGGGCCGTTCGCTTGCGGCGTACGGGGAACATCCGGGCCCCGCGCGGTAGTTGGATGAGGATGAACAGCCTTAGCCCGGGGAATCTCTTCTGGTACGGCGCCGAGGTAGTGACCGCGGGGCGGGGCTAGCATGCGGGAGGACAGGGTCGGACATCCCGGCCTCTGCCCGACCGCTCTGTGAGGAGCGACGAGATGTTCGAGAGGTTTACGGACCGCGCGCGGCGGGTTGTCGTCCTGGCTCAGGAAGAGGCCAGGATGCTCAACCACAACTACATCGGCACCGAGCACATCCTCTTGGGCCTCATCCACGAGGGCGAGGGTGTTGCCGCCAAGGCTCTGGAGAGCCTGGGCATCAGCCTCGAGGCCGTCCGCCAGCAGGTCGAAGAGATAATCGGCCAGGGGCAGCAGGCTCCTTCGGGACACATCCCGTTCACTCCGCGGGCGAAGAAGGTCCTTGAGCTGTCACTGCGGGAGGCCCTGCAGCTCGGCCACAACTACATCGGGACCGAGCACATCCTGCTCGGCCTGATCCGCGAGGGTGAGGGCGTGGCCGCCCAGGTGCTCGTGAAGCTGGGTGCCGACCTGAACCGCGTCCGCCAGCAGGTCATTCAGCTGCTGCACGGTTACCAGGGCAAGGAGCCGGCGTCCTCCGGCGGCCCGTCGGAGGCGGCGCCTTCGACCTCCCTTGTGCTGGACCAGTTCGGCCGCAACCTGACCCAGGCCGCGCGCGAAGGCAAGCTCGACCCCGTCATCGGGCGAGAGAAAGAGATCGAGCGGGTCATGCAGGTGCTGTCCCGCCGTACCAAGAACAACCCGGTGCTGATCGGCGAGCCGGGCGTCGGTAAAACGGCCGTCGTGGAGGGCCTGTCCCAGAAGATCGTCAAGGGCGAGGTGCCCGAGACGCTCAAGGACAAGCAGCTCTACACGCTGGACCTCGGTGCCCTGGTTGCCGGTTCCCGCTACCGCGGTGACTTCGAGGAGCGCCTGAAGAAGGTACTCAAGGAGATCCGCACGCGCGGCGACATCATCCTGTTCATCGACGAGCTGCACACGCTCGTCGGGGCGGGCGCCGCCGAGGGCGCGATCGACGCCGCCAGCATCCTCAAGCCCATGTTGGCCCGCGGCGAGCTGCAGACCATCGGCGCGACGACGCTGGACGAATACCGCAAGTACCTCGAGAAGGACGCGGCGCTCGAGCGGCGCTTTCAGCCGATCCAGGTGGCCGAGCCCTCGCTCAGCCACACGATCGAGATCCTCAAGGGCCTGCGGGATCGCTACGAGGCGCACCACCGCGTGTCGATCACCGACGCCGCACTCGTGGCCGCCGCCCAGCTCGCCGACCGCTACATCAGCGACCGGTTCCTGCCCGACAAGGCGATCGACCTCATCGACGAGGCCGGGTCGCGGATGCGCATCCGCCGCATGACCGCGCCGCCGGACCTCCGCGAGTACGACGAGAAGATCGCCGACGTGCGGCGCGAGAAGGAGTCCGCGATCGACGCGCAGGACTTCGAGAAGGCCGCCGCCCTGCGCGACAAGGAGAAGCAGCTTCTCCAGGCCAAGGCGCAGCGGGAGAAGGAGTGGAAGGCCGGCGACATGGACGTCGTCGCCGAGGTCACCGAGGAGCTCATCGCCGAGGTGCTCGCGACGGCGACGGGGATCCCGGTGTTCAAGCTCACCGAGGAGGAGACCACACGTCTGCTCCGCATGGAGGACGAGCTGCACAGGCGGGTCATCGGCCAGAACGACGCCATCAAGGCGCTGTCCCAGTCGATCCGGCGCACCCGCGCCGGCCTGAAGGACCCGAAGCGTCCCGGTGGATCGTTCATCTTCGCGGGCCCGTCCGGTGTCGGTAAGACCGAGCTGTCCAAGACGCTGGCCGAGTTCCTGTTCGGCGACGAGGACGCGCTGATCCAGCTCGACATGAGCGAGTTCATGGAGAAGCACACCGTCTCGCGGCTGTTCGGCTCCCCGCCCGGCTACGTCGGGTACGAAGAGGGCGGCCAGCTCACCGAGAAGGTGCGCCGCAAGCCGTTCTCCGTGGTCCTGTTCGACGAGATCGAGAAGGCCCACCCGGACATCTTCAACTCGCTGCTGCAGATCCTGGAGGACGGTCGCCTGACCGACGCCCAGGGCCGGGTGGTCGACTTCAAGAACACGGTCGTGATCATGACGACCAACCTGGGTACCCGCGACATCTCCAAGGGCCTGTCGGTCGGCTTCGCCCGGGAGAACGACGAGCAGGGGTCGTACGACCGGATGAAGGCGAAGGTCAACGAAGAGCTCAAGCAGCACTTCCGGCCGGAGTTCCTCAACCGTGTCGACGACACCGTGGTCTTCCACCAGCTCACCCCCAAGGAGATCATCCAGATCGTCGATCTGATGATCGCCAAGGTGGACGAGCGGCTGAAGGACCGGGACATGGGCATCGAGCTTCGCCAGGATGCCAAGGACCTGCTGGCCGAGCGGGGCTACGACCCGGTGCTGGGCGCCCGTCCGCTGCGCCGCACGATCCAGCGGGAGATCGAGGACAGCCTGTCCGAGAAGATCCTGTACAACGAGCTGCGCGCCGGCGAGATCGTCATCGTCGGCGTCGAGGGCACCGGCGAGACGGCGAAGTTCACCTTCACCGGCGAGCCCAAGCCCGACTCGGTGCCCGACTCTCCGCCTCCGGCGACCGAGTCGGTCAACCACCCGTAGTCCGGCACAACGTCGCAGGCCCCGCGCTCCGTACGGAACGCGGGGCCTGCGACGTGTCCGGGACCCGTGGGCCGACGCGGTACGACCGGGCGCGGTGCACCTGGATCAAGCGGGCGGATACACCTCGACCTCCGCGTAGTGCCCCGACGCCTTCTTGAGCTTGGCATCGCTCGTCACCAGTGGGCAGTCGAGCGCCTCGGCGAGCGCCACGTAGCAGGCGTCGTACGCGGTGAGATTGTCGCGCAGGTTCCAAACACGCTCCCCGAGGTCGCGCATCGGATAACGCGTGAAGGGAAGGGCAGCGAAATCCCGCCGTGCGTCGTTCGCTCGATCTGGAGAGATCTTCCGCCCGAGAACCAGCCCCCGTAGCGCGTGGAGAACCTCGGCATCGATGAGATGCGGTACATGCATCGGCGCACCAGCCAAGCGTTCTACCAGCGTGGCGTCCGGTCTCTCATCGACGAGTGCGCGAAGGATCGCAGAGGTGTCGACGACGATCACTCGCCGCGCTCCTCGCGGATGACGGCCACGATGTCCTCTCCGCGTGCGCCGCCGGTCCGCTGTCTCACTCGTTCGAAAACCTCTGCGGCAGTCGGCCGGTCGGTGAGCTCTGTGATCTGGCGGAGGAGGTACTCCGAGAGGGACAGTCCTTCTGCGGCGGCACGCGCTCGCACTTTGGCGTGCACCTTGTCGGGAACGTTGCGTATCTGCAGGTTCTTGGACACACATCCAGGGTGCCATGCGTACCGCATGATCGCCATGCGTTTTGCATGCTCAGGTCCGGCGCCTGGTAGATCCGGGTCGCAGCCTCGACGGCCACCCGCTCTGTCAGTGGCCGGTGGCGCCGTCGATGCGTTCGCGGAGCAGGTCGGCGTGGCCGTTGTGGCGGGCGTACTCCTGGATCATCAGCGTGTACACCCAGCGGAGGCTCATCTCGACGCCGCGTCGCGGATCGAGGAACGTCTCGTCGAGGGAACGCCCGGACATGGCCCGGCGGACGAGCTCGATCTCGCAGAGATAGGTGTCCAGGTCCGCCTCGGCGTCGGCGGGGGCCACGTCGAACTCGGCGTTCAGGTCCTCGTCGGTGACGTACAGGTAGCCGGGTGTCTCCCCGGCGAACCGGTGGCGGAACCAGTCGCGCTCCACCTCGGCCATGTGGCGGACGAGACCGAGCAGTGACAGGTCCGAGGGCTCGATGCAGCGCCGTTTGAGCTGTTCGGCGGTCAGCCCGGCGCACTTCCACAGCAGCGTCCGCCGATGGTGATCGAGCCAGGCTTCGGCGTTCGCGGGCTCGTCGCTCGTCAGCGCCTCGATGGGAGCAGGCCCGTGGGTGATCTGCGGTGCCGTCCAGGTCATGATGCCACCGTTTCCGAGGACTCAGCGGGGGAGGGCGAAGCGGCCGTCGTCGAGGGGGTCGATGAGGCCGTCCTCGATGAGCGACGCGAGGGCGCGCTCACGCTGCCGCACATCGTCCCACGCGTCATCCAGTGCCTCTCGCTCCACGGGCCCGCTGGCGTGCCGCAGAACGGCGAGGAGGCGGCCCCGGCACTGGCGGTCGGTCCCGGCGTACGTCTGGCCCTTGCGCGCCGGACCGTCGTACGCGGGCTTGCCGGCCAGCCGCCAGGAGCACGAGGCGGTCACCGGGCAGTCGGCGCAGCGCGGAGCACGGGCCGTGCACACGAGCGCCCCCAGCTCCATCACGGCCACGCCCCAGGTCGCGGCCGTCTCGGCGTCCGGCGGCAGCAGCGACTCGGCGAGGCGCACCTCGGCGGCGGTCTGGGCCTTCGGCGGGTACTCCACGCCGGTGACCACCCGGGCCAGCACCCGGCGCACGTTGGTGTCCAGGACGGCGTGCCGCTGCCGGTAGGCGAAGCTCGCCACCGCGGCGGCCGTGTAGGCGCCCACGCCCGGCAGAGCGCGCAGGTCGTCGTACGCCGACGGCACCCGCCCGTCGTGGCGATCGACGATCGCGCGGGCACTCGCGTGGAGGTTCAGCGCGCGACGGGGGTAACCGAGCCGTCCCCAGGCGCGGACGGCCTCGCCGGGCGGCTCGGCCGCCAGCGCCGCGGGCGTGGGCCACCGGGTCAGCCACGCCTCGTACGCGGGCAGCACCCGGGACACCGGGGTCTGCTGCAGCATGATCTCGCTGACCAGGACCGCCCACGGAGAGGCGTCCGGGCGGCGCCAGGGCAGGTCCCGTGCGTGCTCGGCATACCAGCTGAGGATGGGTTCGGCGTAGGTAGGTCGGTGCATGGTGATTCGATCCTGACACGGCGGGTCGCGGCACCGCGCATTGATCGAAAAAGGATACTGAGCGTATGGACTCCGACACGCAACGGGACCTGGGGGAGGCGGACGCCTACTGGCGCCGCCGGGTCTACGTTCTCGCCGGGGGGATCACCGCCATCGGCCTGATGGCGTGGACCTGCTCGGGTCCCGACCACAAGAAGTCGACGGCCCAGGTGCGCAACGCCGCCGCCACGATGACCCCGCTGCCGGTCACGGCCACCCCGGTGGCGACCGCGGCGACTCCGGCCGCGACCGTGACGGTCACGGTCACGCCCACGGCCGTGCCGGGCGTGAAGCCACGCAGTGGGGATCGCTGCGATGACGCGGACGTCGTCGTCGGGCTGGCGCCGACCAAGGACCTGTACAAGAGCAAGGAACACCCGCGATTCCGGCTCAGTGTGGTGAACGCCGGCCGGCGGGCCTGCACGTTCGACGTCGGCGCGAAGGCGCTGCGGCTCCGGATCACCTCGGGCGCCGATCCGGTGTGGTCGTCCGACCGGTGCGCGGACGGCCCGGCGTCCGACCTTCAGCTCCTCCGGCGCGGCGTTCCGTACATCGCGGACGTCGACTGGGATCGCACACGCTGCGGCGGTGACTCCCGCGCACGGCCGGGGACCTACGTCGTCACGGCCAAGGGCCGCGGGGTGCGGACGCGGAGCCAGGTGTTCCGCCTGCGCTAGGCGTTCTCTCCCGCCGACCTGGCGGGAGAGAACGCCTAGACGTAGCGCTCGAGGATCGAGGACTCGGCCAGGCGGGACAGGCCCTCGCGGACGCTGCGGGCGCGGGACTCGCCGACGCCGCCGACCGACTGCAGGTCGTCGATGCTGGCGGCGAGGAGCTTCTGCAGGCCGCCGAAGTGCTCGACGAGGCGCTCGACGAGCAGGCTCGGCAGGCGGGGGACCTTGGCGAGCAGGCGGTAGCCCCTCGGGCTGACCGGCGTGTCGAGCGGGTCGTTGCCGCCGAAGTCGAGGACCTCCGCCACGGTGGCCAGGTCGAGGAGCTCGGAGGCCGAGAGCTGGTTCAGCGCGGCGAGGACCTCGGCGACCGACCGGGCGTGATCCTCCGGCTGGTAGTCGCGGACGATCAGCTCGCGGTCCACGTCGACGCCGGAGACCAGCTCGTCGAGCTGGAGGGACAGCAGCCGCCCGTCGGTGCCCAGCTCGACGACGTAGCCGTTGATCTCGTCGGCGATGCGGCGGACCATCTCCAGCCGCTGCACCACCGCGCTGACGTCGCGGGCGGTGACGAGGTCCTCGATCTCCAGCGCCGACAGCGTGCCGGCCACCTCGTCGAGCCGCAGCTTGTAGCGTTCGAGCGTGGCGAGGGCCTGGTTGGCGCGGGACAGGATGGCGGCCGAGTCCTCCAGGACGTAGCGGTGGCCGTCGAGGTAGAGGGCGATGATCCGCATCGACTGGCTGACCGACAGCACCGGGTAACCGCTCTGGCGGGCGACGCGCTCGGCCGTGCGGTGGCGGGTGCCGGACTCCTCGGTCGGGATCGTCGGATCCGGCATGAGGTGCACGCCGGCGCGCACGATGCGGGTGCAGTTGGCGTCGATGACGATCGCGCCGTCCATCTTGGCGAGCTCGCGCAGCCGGGTGGAGGAGAACTCGACGTCGAGCTCGAACCCGCCCGTGCTCAGGCCCGCGACGACGCGGTCGTAACCCATCACGATGAGCGCGCCGGTGTGGCCGCGAAGGATGCGTTCCAGCCCGTCGCGGAGCTGCGTACCCGGAGCGATGGCGGCAAGGGTTGCGCGGCGTCGCTCGTCTCTGCCCTTGTCTGTTGCTGGCACGTGACCCCCGGAGGTCGCTGGACGGCGGTCAGTTTATCGGTGAACGCGGAAAGCCGACCCGCTCCCCTCGCTCGACGGCGGACGGCCCGGCCTCATGCGTCCGCGCTCACGGCCGCGAACGCGATGTCGAGGGCCGACCACACGTCATCCACTTCTGCCACTTGCATACCCTCATCCGTCACGATCGTGCCAGTCGTACGGCCGGCCGTCGGGTCGAGTGACCCTCCGGGCACGATGGCGCGCCGGTAGCCGAGCCGGGAGGCCTCGGAGAGCCGGCGCTTGGCGGCCTGCACGCCCCGGACCTCGCCGGCCAGCCCGACCTCGCCGAAGACGACCAGGTCGGAGGGGAGTGTGGCGTCGTTGGCCGCGCCGGTGACGGCGAGCGCCACGGCCAGGTCGACGGACGGCTCGCTGAGCCGCACGCCGCCGACCGTCGCGGCGTACACGTCGCGGTCGTGCAGCTTGACCCGGCAGCGGCGCTGCAGCACCGCCAGCATCATCGCGACCCGGGACGAGTCGAGCCCGGAGGTCATGCGCCGCGGGTTGGCCAGCGGCGAGGGCGCGACCAGCGACTGCACCTCCGCCACCAGCGGACGCCGGCCCTCCAGCGTGACCGTGACGCAGGTGCCCGGCGCGGGTTTCTCCTGGCGGGTCAGGAACAGGCCGCTGGGGTCGGCGAGGCCGATGATCCCCATCTCGGACAGGTCGAAGCAGCCCAGCTCGTCGGTCGGGCCGTAGCGGTTCTTCACCGCGCGGATCATGCGCAGCCGGCTGTGCCGGTCGCCCTCGAAGTAGAGCACGACGTCGACGAGGTGCTCCAGGACGCGTGGGCCGGCGATCGAGCCGTCCTTGGTCACGTGGCCGACGACGATCGTGGTGATGCCGCGCTCCTTGGCGACCCGGATCAGGTTGGCGGCGACCTCCCGGACCTGGCTGACCCCGCCGGCGGCGCCGTCGATCTCGGCCGAGCCGACCGTCTGGATCGAGTCGACGACGATCAGCTCGGGTTTGACGGCGTCGATCTGGCCGAGGACGGCGGCGAGGTCGGTCTCGGCGGCGAGGTAGAGCCGGTCGGCGATCGCGCCGATCCGGTCGGCGCGCAGCCGCACCTGCTCCGCCGACTCCTCGCCCGTGACGTACAGCGCGGTGCCGCGGTCGGCGTGCAGGGCCGCGACCTCCAGCAGCAGCGTGGACTTGCCGATGCCGGGCTCGCCGGCCAGCAGCAGCACCGCGCCCGGCACCAGGCCCCCGCCCAGCACGCGGTCGAACTCGTCGAGCCCGGTCGCGGTGGTCTGCGAGGCCTGCACGTCCACCTCGCCGATCGGGCGGGCCGGCGCGCTCACCGGGCCCGGCGTCACGACCCGCGCCGGCTTGGCCGCTCCCGCCACCTCGACGGTGCCCCACGCCTGGCACTCCCCGCAGCGCCCGACCCACTTGGAGGCCTGCCAGCCACACTCGGCACAGCGGTACGCCTGCTTCACGCTTTTCGCCATGCCCGCGACTGTACGGCCCGCCGCCGACAAATGAGAGTGACCTTGGTGACCGTGGGTGACATAGTAGTCACCGACCGACTTCGGACAAGGGTGTTGACGGAGCCTGTCCGCGAGGTCTTACTGGCGGCAGAGAGGCAGGGGAGGGTGCGATGCGCACGTGGATGGCGCTCGTGTCGTTGGTTCCGGCGCTCGTCATGGGCGGCCCGGCGCGGGCGGCCGCCGGCCGCTACGTCGCGCTCGGCGACTCGTTCACAGCCGGGCCCTTCATCCCGCACCGGCACGGCACCCCGATCGCCTGCCTGCGTTCCGACCACAACTATCCGTCGCTCGTGGCGCGGATGTTCGAGCCCGCCGCCTTCACGGACGTGAGCTGCAGCGGCGCCACGACCGACGACATGACCCGGTCCCAGCCCGTCCTCTTCGGCCACAACGCTCCGCAACTCGACGCCGTGACCCGCGACACCGCGCTGGTGACGATCGGCATCGGCGGCAACGACATCGGCTACAGCCGCATCGTCCTGACCTGCGCGACGCTCAGCATCGCCGAGCCCCAGGGTGCGCCCTGCACGCGGCACTTCGGCGCGACCCTCGACGAGCGGATCGCCGCCACCGCACCCAAGATCGCCGCGCTCCTGCGGGCCGTGCACGCCCGTGCGCCCCGCGCCCGCGTCCTCGTCGTCGGCTATCCACGGATGCTGCCCGCCCGCACCGGATGCTGGCCGACCGTCCCCGCAGCCTCCGGCGACATCCCGTACCTCGACCGGTTCGAGCGGCACCTCAACGCGATGCTCGCCGAGCAGGCCCGGCTCGGCGGCGCGGGCTTCGTCGACGCCTACACCAGCGCCCGGCGCCACGACATGTGCGCCGCCGACCGGTGGGTCGAGGGCATCCTGGTCACCAGCCCGGGCGCGCCGGTCCACCCCAACGCCAAGGGCATGCAGGCCATCGCCGACCGGGTCCTCGCGGTGCTCGGCGCCTCTCGCGTAGCCGCCGACTGATCCGGGTACCAGTCAGTAGTGCCGCCACCATAGGTTGACGGCGTAGTCGACCTCACAGCCCTCGACCTCGCCGAGGAACTCCGCGGCGAGCTCGGCCGGGAACTCGATCTTCAGTACGGCCTCGAGGGCCGCGCGGTCGTCGAACCGCCAGCGAATGCCCAGCGGCGTACGGGAGAACCCATGCCGAGACCAGAACCGCTCGACCGCGTCGGGGTCATAGGACGGCAGCCAGCGCCGGAACCACGTACCGAACGTCGACCGCGTGGCGTCGTTGTCGATGACGAACGCCGCGCCGCCGCGTCGAACGACCCGGCGCAACTCCGCCAGGCCCGGTTCACAGCCCGGCCCGAAGAAGTACGCCCAGCGGGCGTGGACGACGTCGACGGACGCGTCGGGAACGGGGAGCGACTGGGCCGCGCCCACGCGTACGGCGACGTTCGGGACCCCTGCGACGCGGCGGCGGGCGAGCCCGGCCAGGCCGGCGTGCGGTTCGACGCCCACGACCTTCGCCGCGGTCCGCGCGAACGCGGGCAGGTGGAAGCCGGTGCCACAGCCCACGTCGAGCACGACCGCGCCGTCCCACGGCCGGATCTCGCGCATGGCCCGCTCGATCCTGCCGTCCGGGTCGACCGCGCGGTTCTCGAGCTCATAGACCTGGGGACTGCTCCAGATGTTGGGGCTGGCAATGGCTCCGTCGGCGATCACGCCTCCACGGTAGACGCCGGGACGGCTGGCCGGACCAGGCGATGAAACGCATAGGCTTGCCGATTGTGGAAGAAGTCCTCCAGGTCCCCGACGCGCCGATCGTACTGTCCTCGGCCTCGGTCTACCCGGAGAAGACGCCGGCCGCGTTCGACCTCGCCGCGCGCCTCGGGTACGACGGCATCGAGATCATGGTCACCGCCGATCCGGCGAGCCAGGACATCGATGTGCTGCGCAGACTCTCCGACTATCACCAGATCCCGATCACGTCGATCCACGCGCCCTGCCTCCTGCTGACCCAGCGGGTCTGGGGGCGGGAGCCCTGGGGCAAGCTCATGCGCTCCAAGGACGCCGCCGAGAAGCTCGGCGCCGACATCGTCGTGGTCCATCCCCCGTTCCGCTGGCAGCGGGAGTACGCCCGCGAGTTCGAGGAGGGGCTCGCCCGCATGCAGGAGGAGACCGACGTCGTCTTCGCGGTGGAGAACATGTTCCCCGTACGCGCGCGGGCGGCCGAGGTCGGGATGTACTCCCCGCATTGGAACCCCGTCGACCTGCCCTACCCCAACGTCACGGTCGATCTCTCGCACGCCGCCGTGTCCGGGTCCGACCCGCTGGCCATGGCCGACGACCTCGGCGACCGGCTGGCGCACATTCACCTCGCCGACGGCATCGGCATCGTCAACCGCGACGAGCACCTGGTCCCCGGCCGGGGCAACCAGCCGTGCGCGGAGCTGCTGGAGCGCCTGGCCGCCCAGCGCTACACCGGCCAGGTCGTCGTCGAGATCAACACCCGCCGTGCCGTCGACCGCGACCAGCGGGCCGACGACCTCGCCGAGTCGCTGGCGTTCGCCCGCCTGCATCTGGCCGCGGCCGCTCACGCCGGCAGCTGGCAGGTGAACTCCGAGGGCGAGGTCACGCCCTCGTGACCGCGTCGGCGGCCCCGTCGCCCGCACGGTCCGCCCCGAACGGCACCCTGCTCCAAGGGCGCCGCGTCATGGCCGCTTGGCTCGTACGGGCGGCGCCGAACGGCAGCGTGCTCCAAGGGCACCGTGTCGTGTCCGTTTCGCGCGTTCGGGCCGCCCCGGACCGCGCCCGGCTCGCGGGGCGCGGATGACGGCGCCGACGCGCCGTCCGGGGCGCCGTCCGGGGCGGTCCTCGTCGCGGGACGACATCCTGGCGGCGGCGCGCGTGCTGTTCGGCGAGCGCGGCTACGACAAGGCCTCAATCCGGGCGATCGCCCGCGAGGCGGGAGTGGACCCGGCCCTGGTCCACCACTTCTTCGGCGCCAAGGAGGATCTGTTCGCGGCGGCGATGGAGTTCCCCGTCGACCCCGCGATGGTCTTGGGGCAGGTGGTGGACGGACCGAGGGACGAGCTCGGCGAGCGGCTGACCCGGACGTTCCTGCGGATCTGGGAGGATCCGCGGCTGCGACCGCAGTTCGTCGGCATCATCCGCTCCGCCACCACGACCGAGCAGGGCGCCGAGCTGCTCCGGGAGTTCATCTCGACCGCGCTCCTGGCCCGGGCCGGAGACGCGCTCGGCCTGCCGCGCCTGAACATCACCGCGGCCGCGGCCCAGATGGTGGGTGTCGCGATGCTGAGGTACGTCCTGGAGATCGAGCCGATGGCGTCGGCGACCGAGGAGGAGCTCGTGGCGCTGCTCGCGCCGACCCTTCAGTGTTACCTCGGCGGCTGACCCCCGTCACCCTTCGTTTCGCGCCTTGACGGTCCCGTGGCACGCACTTAAATTCAACACATGACGAATTATGCCATCGAGGTCCGGGACCTCCGTGTCGCCCGAGGCGGGCGGGCGGTCCTGCACGACCTGACCTTCGAGGTGCCGCACGGCTCCGTCGTCGGGTTGCTCGGGCCGAGCGGCTGCGGCAAGACCACGCTCATGCGCGCCGTCGTCGGCGTGCAGATCGTCCAGAGCGGCACGGTCACCGTCCTTGGCCGTCCGGCCGGCCACCGCGACCTGCGGCGCCGCGTCGGTTACGCCACCCAGAGCCCTGCCGTCTACGCCGACCTCACCGTCCGGGAGAACCTCCGCTACTTCGCCGCGGTGCTCGGCGCCGACCGGGGCGACGCGGACCGGGTCGCCGAGGAGGTCGGCCTGGGCGGCGCCCGCGACCAGGTCGCCGCCAGCCTGTCCGGTGGTCAGCTGAACCGGGCCAGCCTCGCCGTCGCCCTCCTCGGGCGGCCGGAGCTGCTCGTCTTCGACGAGCCCACCGTCGGGCTGGACCCGGTGCTGCGCGGCGAGCTCTGGGAGCTCTTCCACGAGCTGGCCGGCCGGGGAACGACCCTGCTCGTCTCCAGCCACGTCATGGACGAGGCCGCCCGATGCGAGCGGCTGCTGCTCATGCGGGAGGGGCTGATCATCGCCGACGACACCCCCGACGCGCTGCGCGAGCGCACCGGCGCCGACGACCTCGAACAGGCGTTCCTCAAGGTCATCGAGCAGCGGGGAAAGGTGGCGGCATGAGCCCGGCCATCACGCTCGCGACGGCGCGGCGCATCCTGACCCAGCTGCGCCACGACCATCGCACGCTCGGGCTGATCGTCGGTGTCCCCACGCTGCTGATGATCCTGCTGCGCTACGTACTCGACCGGCCGCAGGCGTTCGACCGGTACGGGCCGATGCTCCTGGCCATCTTCCCCTTCACCGTCATGTTCATCGTCACGAGCATCGCCACCCTGCGGGAGCGGACCAGCGGCACGCTGGAGCGGCTGATGACGATGCCGCTCGGCCGGCTGGACCTGCTCCTCGGGTACGCACTCGCCTTCGGTCTCACCGCCCTCGTTCAGGTGGGGGTCGTCTCCGCCGTCGCGCTCACCTGGCTCGGCCTCGACCTCCGCGGCTCGGTGTGGACGCTCCTCGCGCTGACCCTGTTCGCCGCGCTGCTCGGCGTGGCGCTCGGGCTGCTCGCCAGTGCGTTCGCGCGCACGGAGTTCCAGGCGGTCCAGTTCATGCCGGCGTTCGTCCTGCCGCAGCTTCTGCTGGCCGGGCTGTTCGTGCCGCGCGACCAGATGTCCACGGCGCTGCGGTGGATCGCCGACGCGCTGCCGCTGTCGTACCTCGTCGAGGCGATGCGGGAGCTGACCGGACAGGCCGGCCTCACCGGCACGCTGCTGCGCGACACCGCGGTCGTCGCCGGCTGCACCGTCCTCGGGCTGCTGCTGGGCGCCGCCACCCTCCGCCGCCGCACGCCCTGACGACCGGCCGGCCCCGGGGGTGATCCACTGTGACCAGGTCGATCGCGGCTGGCATAGCCTGATGGGCGATCGGGACAGTGTGGTCCCTTGGGAGAGGGGGAAGCTTGCTCCGCCAGGCTCTCTTGGCCGCCTCGCGCAGCGGCGGCGTACGCCGGATCGTCGAGACCGCGCCGTACAGCAGAAGCGTCGTTCGCCGGTTCGTCGCGGGGGAGACCTCCGCCGACGTTCTTGAGGGCACCGACCGGCTCATCTCCGATGGGCTGTTGGTGACCATCGACCATCTCGGTGAGGACACCGTCGAGGCCGTCCAGGCCAAGGCCATCACCGCCGAGTACGAACGCCTCCTCGAGCGGATCGCCGAGGCCGGGTACGGCGCCCGCGCCGAGGTGTCCGTCAAGCTCACCGCGCTCGGCCAGCTGCTCGACGACGGCGAGCGCACGGCGCTGGACAACGCCCGGCGCATCTGCGCGGCCGCCCGCAACGCCCGGACGACCGTGACCCTCGACATGGAGGATCACACCACGGTCGACTCCACCCTGCGCATCCTGAAGGAGCTGTGCCAGGACTTCCCCGACACCGGGGCGGTCATCCAGGCGTATCTCCGCCGCGCCGAGGAGTACTGCGCCGACCTCGCCCATGAGGGGTCGCGGGTGCGGCTGTGTAAGGGCGCCTACAACGCCCCCGACTCGGCGGCCTTCACCGGCAAGGACGACGTCGACAAGTCCTACGTCCGGTGCATGCGGGTGCTGATGGCCGGCCGCGGCTACCCGATGCTGGCCACCCACGACCCGCGGCTCATCGAGATCGCCGGTGCGCTCGCCGTGCTGAACGAGCGCACGCCGGACACCTTCGAGTACCAGATGCTGTACGGCATCCGCCCGAACGAGCAGCGGCGCCTGGCCGAGCTCGGCGGGCAGGTCCGCGTCTACATCCCCTACGGCGAGGAGTGGTACGGCTACCTCATGCGGCGGCTGGCCGAGCGGCCCGCCAACGTCGGTTTCTTCCTGAGGTCGCTCGCCTCGAAGTCCTGAGCGGAAAAGGACGAACCGCCCCGGCCGCGTGGGGATAACGCACTTTGGGAGGTGCGGGCAGGGCGGGGCGGTTCGTCGTCCCCGGGCCGGAAGGCCCGGGGCGTCGTGGTGTTCCATTTAGTACTTGCCCGATGGACGGGTTTCGGTTCCCGGTTTGTCGACCGGGACGGTCCGTCTCACCGGTCCGTCGTACGTACGGCGGACCGGATCGGGTTCAACGGATCAGCCGGAATCAGCCGCCGGTGTAGGCGCGGATGATGGTCTGGTCGATCTTTCCGCCGCCGTTGTCGGTGGCCTGGACGCGCAGGGACACGCCCTGGCCCTTCGTGACCTTGGGAAGTTCGGCGGTGTACTTGCCGCCGGTTCCGGTGGTGACGGTGGCGGGTCGCCAGGTCGTGCCGTCGTCGAGGGAGGTCCACAGTTTCAGGCCGTCGGCCTTGGCGGTGGTGGCTCCCTTGACGCGGGCGACGGTGAAGGTGGCGACCTCGCCGTTCGGGTGGTTGAGCAGGTCCAGCGGCAGCGCGTAGTCCACCGTCAGCAGCGGCACCCGCGTCTCACCCGGCTTCGAGCGGAACGTCCACGTCGTCGACGTCTTCGACGACACGGACAGCGCCTTGGAAGCGTCGACGGTGTAGACGAGCCGGTAGGTGCCCGCCGCGGCCGGCGCGCTGAAGTCGCCGTGCGAAGCGGCGACGGTCCCGGCGAGCCTGTCGCCGGCGTACAGCTTCATCGTGCGAGAGCTGACCTTGCCCCAGTCCTCGTCGTCCGTCAGGCAGTCGAATCCATCCGGCAGGTTCTGCAGGTCGACCAGTTCGACGTGGATGTTCCCGCGGGCCCGGGTGCTCGCGCTGGGGGCGCAGAAACTGGCCGTGGCGCCCGTCGCGGAGTACGGACCCGGCCGGAACGGCTGGCGGACCCATGCGCTCGTGTAGGTCTCCCCGGCGGTGTACTGCCGGATCGGGACCTGCGTCACCCAGCTCGCCTGGCCGAGATCCGGCGGGAAGGCCTCGTCGAGCCACCGCACGCCCCCGACACCGGTGACGTAGTCGGTGCGCGTCGACCCGGCGGGGACCTTGCTCTCCGCCTCGGTCGCCAGGAAGCCGCCCGGGGTGACGCCGTACCGCTTCTCGCCGTCGGGCTTTGACGTGTCGCCGTTCAGGGCGCCGAACCGCTCGTTCACCCGCGCGAGGTCCTTCGCGGCAGCCGTGTAGTTCACCTCGGCCGGGACCTTCGGACCCAGGTCCCGCAGCAGGTCGTAGACGGTCTTGCCGCCGTCGGTCAGCCGGGCGAAGGCGTACGCGCGGAAGGTGCCGGTGCGCACGCCGCCGACCGCCGTGCTGTAGACCATCGGGGACCCGTCGAAGGCGTTCACGCCGCTGCCCCAGACGCCGCCGTCTCCGACGCTGCGCTCCACCTGGAGCCCCTGGGCGGCGCTCGGGTCGATCTTCGCGTCGGCGGCCGACAGCCGTACCGGCCGGGCCTTCGAGGCGTCGAGGGACAGCGTCGTGTCACCGTGCACCGTCAGCTCGGCGTCGCCGGTGAACGCGGACCGCTGCTTGCCCTTCGTGGTGTCGTCCACCGTGCCGAGGACGGCATAGCGGCCGACCGGGACCGTGAGCCGCGCGACTCCGTCGGCGGGGATCTCCACGCCGCCGTCGTACAGATCCGGGTCGTCGAGGTTCACGACCCCGACGTTGCCGCCGAGCGCACCCTCGGGGGTGCCCGGGATGGGGGTGGCCTTGAGCGTCAGCGTGTGCGTCTCCGGTTCGGCGACCACGCCGACCGGGACCCGCAGCGCCACCCCGGACGCCGTCGCGGTGACGGCGCCGCTGTAGCCCCCCGCCGTCGTCAGGACGCGCGGGTCGAGCGTCAGCGTCACGGAGGCGGAACCGCCTGCCGGGACGCTCACCGTGGCGGGGAGACCGATGCCCTTCACGGCCTTGCCGGCCGGGGAGGCCAGCTGGGCCGCGAGCTTGAGCGTGGCGGCGGCGGACCCGCTGTTCGTCCAGCTCAGCCGCTGGGTGAGCGCCTTGGTCGACCCGCGCGGAACCGAGCCGAACGCGACGGTCGGCTGGTCGCCGACCACGGTCGCCCGTGAGGCGACGCCGACGTCGAGGCGGCCGGCGCCGACCTGGTAGACGGTCCCCGGTGCCTGGTGCGCCGTGGTGACCAGCGTCGCCTTGAGCCGCGCCGGCGTCCAGGACGGGTGCTTCTGGAGGAGATCGGCGGCCGCCCCCGCGACGTGCGGAGTGGCCATGGACGTGCCGCTGGCGGAGGTGTACCGCGCGTCGATGACGGTCCCCATCGCGGTGCCCTTGGCGCGGGCGGCGATGACGTCGACGCCCGGTGCGGAGATCTCCGGTTTCATCACCGGGCCGCCACGGCTGGAGAAGTCGGCGACCTTGTCGGCACCGTCCACGGCTCCGACGGTCAGCGCGGAGGGGGCGATGCCCGGCGTCTCGATGCTGGCCGGGGAGGGGCCGCTGTTGCCGGCAGCGATCACGAAGAGCGTCTTGTTCTTGGCGGTGAGCGTCTCGACGGCCTTGGCCGCCGGGTCGTTCGCCGGGTCCTCGCTGTAGCCGCCCAGGCTCATGCTGACGATCCGCGCCTTGCCGGACGCCCACTCCATTCCGGCGATGACGTCGGAGTCCCGGCCGCCGCCGTCGTCGCCGAGGACCTTGCCGATGAGCAGGTTCGCGTCGGGGGCGACGCCCTTGCGCTCGCCGTTCGCGGACGCCCCGGTGCCCGCGATCGTGGCGGCGACGTGGGTGCCGTGGCCGACGTGGTCGACGGTGTCCTTCGCCTGGCTGAAGTTCTTCTGCTCGGCGATCCGGCCCTTCAGGTCGGGGTGGGTGGCGTCGACGCCGGTGTCGAGGATGGCGACCTTGACGCCCTTGCCGGTCGCACCGGCCTTCCAGGCGGTGGGGGCGCCGATCTGCTGGAGGTTGTGATCGAGCGCCTGGGCGCGGACCTTGCGGTCCAGCCAGATGCGCGTGACGCCCTCGGCCGGTGCGCTGCGCGCGAGTGCCGGTCCGTTGCCCTTGGGCTGGCGCACCGCGGTCGCGCCGATGCTGCTCAGGCTGCGGTGGCCGGAGGCGAGCGCCCGCACGCTCGCTCCGCCACGCACGATGAGCGGCAGCGTGGAGGATCTGGCGTCGTCGTCGCCGTCCTCGATCAACGTCGTGACGTCGAACAGCGCCGGGTCGTAGACCGTCCCGACCCTGGACCGGACGTCCAGCGGGGTGACGCGAATCGTCCCGTCCGGCCGGATGTCCTTGACGAACGGGATCTTCTCCCGGCCCGCGCCCGGCTTCACCGAGACCAGCGAGGGGCGGTTCCTGACGGTCCGTACCTCGACGACGTCCCCGGTGATCAGTGTGACCTTCCACGACCGGTCTGCGGGAAGCCGCGAGGCCGCCGTGGTCTTGGGGGTGGTCGTGGTACGGACGGCGGGCGCGGCGTGCGCGGTGACCGGGACCCCGGCGACCACGGCACCGGCGACGGTGATCGCCACGCCCGCTCTGAGTCTTCTCATCCAACGACTCGATTCTCATGGACAACATCGGTCACAGAGAATTGGTCGCAGGAGCCGGATCCTTTCCGGTGAATTCGGGACGTATCCGGGCGGGTGCGCCGAGTGGTCGATGATCTCCGGTGGTCGCCGTGTCCTCGAAGCGGCAGCCGCGACGCCCTCCGCCCGCGGCCGGGCGGCTGGGAGGGTTCGGACCGGGGTCGTGCGGCTCGGTACGCTCTGGGAGACGGGGAGGCTGACAAAGATGATCGCGATTCTCGGTGCCGGCAAGATGGGCGAGGCACTGCTGTCCGGAGTGCTACGGGCGGGGCGCAAGCCGTCCGAGCTGATGGTGACGACGCGGCGTGAGGAGCGCGGTGCGCTGCTGCGCGAGCGGTACGGCGTCCAGGTGGCCACCAACGCCGAGGCCGCGGCGACCGCGGACACCCTCGTCCTCGCCGTCAAGCCGCAGGACATGGACACGCTGCTCGCGGAGCTGACGGACCACGTCCCGGCCGGGCGACTGGTCATCTCCCTGGCCGCCGGCATCCCGACCGCCTTCATCGAAGAGCGCCTGCCGGAGGACGTCGCGGTCGTCCGCGTCATGTCCAACACGCCCGTCCACGTCGACGAGGCGATGAGCGTGATCTCCGCCGGCACGCACGCGGGCGAGGAGCACCTCAAGCTGACCGAGGAGCTGCTGACCCCGGTCGGCAAGGTGCTGCGCATCCCCGAGTCGCTGCAGGACGCCGCGACCGCGCTGTCCGGCAGCGGCCCGGCGTACTTCTACTACCTCGTCGAGGCGATGGTCGACGCGGGCATCCTGCTCGGCATGCCGCGCGCGGCCGCGCTCGAGATGGTGATCCAGTCCGCGGTCGGTGCGGCGGTCATGCTGCGGGACTCCGGCGACCACCCGGTCATGCTGCGCGAGGCGGTGACCTCGCCCGCGGGCACGACGATCTCCGCCATCCGCGAGCTGGAGCGCCACGGCGTGCGCGCCGCCGTCATCGAGGCCATCGAGGCCGCCCGCGACCGCGGCCGCGAACTCGGCGCTGGCTGAACCCACGAGATCGCGACTTTTTCGGCCGGGTATTGAACCGGAGCGACCTCGCGAACGGTGATTCGGGTATGGGTCTGATACTTCGTCTCCTCGTCGTCGCGGGGCTCGCGGTCGACGCGTACATCCACTTCCACCTGGCCGGGAACATGGGGTCGTCCGGCGGCGGTCTCTCCGAGGGCACGCTCTTCTGGGTCCAGGGGGTCGTCGCCGCGCTCGTCGCCGTGCTGGTGCTGGTCCGCGCGACCCGCCTCACGTACGCGATCGCCTTCCTGGTCGCGGCGAGCGCGCTCGGTGCCGTGCTGCTCTACCGGTACGTCGACGTCGGCCCGCTCGGGCCGCTGCAGAACATGTACGAGCCGGTCTGGTACACCGAGAAGGTCGTCACGACCGTCGCCGAGGCCGTGGCGACCGTCGCGGCCGCACTCGGTCTCTGGCACGTCTCGGCGCGGGAGCGCGTCGGCGGGTGACGCGGTGGGGTGGTACGTCCGAGCGCCTCGTCTGTCAGCGGGTGACGCGGCGGCCCCGGGCGATCTCGGAGGTGTCCGACTCCCGCCGGGCGCGCAGCAGCAGGGCCACCCACGACCGGTAGGGCCGCCAGGCCTCCGCGATCGCCGCCAGCCGCGCCGGACTGGGGTCGTGCAGGCCGTACTCGTGGGCCATCTCGTCGTGCAGCCGGCGTTCCGAGGCGGGGAACACGTCCGGGTGCCCGGCGCCCCGGATGAGGATGAGCTCCGCGGAGAACAGCCCGATGCCGGGGATCTTCTGCAGTTCGACGAGGGCCCGGGCGATCTCCATGCTCCGCAGCCGGTCGGCGTCGAGGTCGCCGTCCAGTGCGGCGCGGGCGATGCCGTGCAGCCGCTCGATCTTGACCGGCGGCAGCCCCGGCACGTCGGTGACGGCCAGCAGCCGCTCCGGAGCGGGGAAGCTCGCGAGCCCGCCGACGTCGTCGCCGAGGCGCTCCGCCATGCGCTGCTTGATGGCGGCCGCCTGGATGATGCGGATGCGGTGCCCGATCACGCTCCAGCAGGCCGCCTCGTACGGCGAGTGGAACAGCACCGGCCGCAGACCTGGATACCGCTGCCGCAGCGCGGCCACGTGCGGGTCGTCGATGGACGCGAAGCCCGTGCCGTCGACGTCCAGCGACAGAATCCGCCGGGCGTGCTCGGCGGCCGGCCCCACGTCGTCGGGGTGCGCGTCGATCTCGGCGAGGACCGTGTCACCCTCCTGCCGGAGCCGCACGCCCACCGGGCGCCACGACGGCGCGGCGGGGAAGGCCAGCGCCAGCGTGCCACGGTGGCGACCCGCGTCCGGCCGCCCCGCCGGCGTGAACCCCTCGAGGAACCGGACACTCGCCGCCAGGGCGAACGGTCCCGAAGCGGCCAGCGTGACAATTTCGCTCATATCTCGATGGTCGCACCGGGGTCCGACGTTTCCGGTGGGTTAAACTGACGACGTGCGAGGACCGCTCAGTAGCAGTTGGTGGGCCGCCTGACGGCGGCCGACCTGTCCTTGCGTTCCATCCAACGGCCGCCGCCTCGGCGGCCGTTTCGCATGCGCCGGCGAGGCGGGCTCTGTTCCAAGGAGTCACCGTGACCCGCGTTCTCAGTCTCTTCACCCCGTCCGGTCGCCCGACCCTCGGCAACCTGCTGGGGGCGCTGCGCCCGTCCGCGCGGCGGCTCACCCCGGACGCGTCCCGTACGGACCACGTGTACGGGATCTCCGACCTGCACGCTCTCACGACCCCGCACGACCCCGCGCTGCTGAACGAGCGAGCGCTGGAGCTCGCCGGGCTGGCCGTCGCCGCCGGGATCGACCCGGCCCGGTGCGTGTTCTTCCGGCAGAGCGCGGTCCCCGCCCACACGGAGCTGTCGTACCTCTTGGAGAGCACCGCCTACTACGGCGAGATGCACAGGATGATCCAGTTCAAGGAGAAGTCCGCGAGCCAGGAGGCCGTACGCCTGTCGCTGCTCACCTATCCGGCGCTGATGGCCGCCGACATCCTGCTCTACCAGGCGACCGAGGTGCCGGTCGGCGCGGATCAGTCCCAGCACGTCGAGCTGACCCGTGACCTGGCCGAGCGCTTCAACCGGCAGTACGGCCCGGTGTTCACGCTGCCGCGTGCGGTGCACCCGGCGACGGCGGCCCGCGTCATGGACCTGGCCGAGCCGTCGCGCAAGATGAGCAAGTCGGTCGACTCCCCAGGGACGATCTACCTGCTCGACCCCGTCGACGTCGTCCGGCGCAAGGTCATGCGGGCGGTCACCGACTCCGGCTCGGAGGTGGCGTACGACCAGGTGCGCAAGCCGGGCGTGTCGAACCTTCTGGACATCCTGTCCGCGTGCACGGACGTGCCGGTCGAGGCACTGTCGTACACCTCGTACGGCGCACTGAAGAGGGACACCACCGAGGCCGTGATCGCGCTGCTCGAGCCGATGCAGAAGCGGTACGGCGCCATCGCCGCCGACCGCGCCGGACTGGAGACGGTCCTGCGCGCCGGGGCGGAGCAGGCCCGCGCCCTGGCCGAGCCGACGCTCGCGGCGGCCAGGAGTGCGATCGGGCTGACCGCCGCTTGAAGGACGTCCGCCGTCCGGCCGCCGTCCGCGCGGCGGCCGGACGGCGCGTCAGGCGGCCTCCGGGACCGACCCGTGGTCGACCGCGCGGCGGATGAAGCGGGCGGCCTCCCGCATCGCCTCGTCGGCCTCGGGGATCAGCCGGTTGAACATCTGGAAGACGTGCATCTGCCCGGGCCAGACCTGGAGCCGGTAGTCGGCTCCCACCTCGGCCAGCACGTCGGCGAACCTCTCCGCCTCGTCCCGCAGCACCTCGATGCCGCCGACCTGGATGAGGAACGGGGGCAGGTCGGCGCTCGCGCAGGTGAGCAGCGACAGTCTTGGATCGGTCCAATCTCCGGCCCCCACGTACAGCCGGCCGAACCGCGTCGCGACGGCCGGGACGATGAAGGGATCGCGGCGCAGCATCGGCGAGGTCGTCGCCAGTTCGCCGGTCAGGTCGATCCAGGGGGAGAAGAGCACGACCCCGCCGGGCGCCGGCAGGTCCGTGCGGCACGCCTCGCCGGCCAGGGCGGCGGCCAGGTGCCCGCCCGAGGAGTCCCCGACCACGGTGATCCGCTCGGGCGGCAGGCCGCGGGCGAGCAGCAGGCGGTACGCGTCCAGGGCGTCCTCGAACGCCGCCGGGAACGGATGCTCGGGAGCCTGCCGGTAGCGCGGCGCGAGCACCGGCATGCCCGTGTCCATGGCAAGGCGGGTGGTGATCACCCGGTGGGTCCGCGGAGAGCAGATCGCGTACGCCCCGCCGTGCAGATAGAGCACCACACCGTGGCTCGTGTCGCCGCCGGGCGGGCGGAGCCACTCGCCCCGGACCGGGCGCCGTATCTCGGGGATCTCCAGGCACGGATCGTTGAGCGGTTCGACGATGACGCGCGGATCGGCGCGCAGGCAGTGCGAGCCCGCGCCCAGGAGGGTGCGCCACAGGCGGATCCCGTTCGGCCCGCCTTTGACGCGGCCGGAGAAGGGCCGGATCCCCAGCCGGACGGCCGTGGCGAGCGCGCGGCTCTGGGAGCTGGGGATCCGTTGGTATGGGGGAAGTTCGGCCTCTTCGACATTGGTCATCGCAACCGCCTCCTGGGCCAGGAGTCACCTACTTAGTTAGATGCCCCACACGTCCGCTTCGTCACGTCACAAACGTGTAGAGTCGGGGCGGTAGATGTCTGACATCTGGCAGGTAAGAAGGAGTGGGCGTGTCCCTGCAGCCGGTCCCGCGAGGATCCGCCGTCGATGCCGTGCTCGAGCAGATGCACGAGCAGGTCGCCTCCGGCGCGTGGGCGGTCGGCGACCGGATTCCCGGCGAGCATGAGCTCAGCGCCGTGCTGCGCGTCAGCCGACCCGCCATACGAGAGGCGATCCGGGCGCTCAGCCACGTCGGCGTGCTGGAGGTCCGGCGCGGCGACGGGACGTACGTGCGCAGCGCCGCCGACCCCCGGCCGCTGCTGCGGCGGATGGAGCGGGCGTCATTGCGGGACGTGTTCGAGGTGCAGCTCGCCTACGACGTCCAGGCGGCCAAACTCGCGGCGACGCGCCGAACCCCCGACGACCTGCGGCGTCTCGAAGCCCTCCTGCGCGACCGCGACGCCGCCGAGGATCCCGCGGCCTTCGGCGAGGCGGACTCCCGGTTCCACCTGGGCGTCGCGGAGACGGCCCGCAACCCGCTGCTGACCGAGGCGTTCCGGTTCTTCCGGCACCGGCTGCGCGAGTCGCTGAGCGCGCTTCGCGAGGACCGCGACCTGCCCGAGGGCGGTCCCGCCCCGCACCACGCCGTGCTGGAGGCGATCGCCGAGCGCGACGCCGACGCGGCCGGCAGCGCGGCGGCCCGCGTCGTCGAACCGACACTTCGTGCGCTGGAGGAGGTCCTGTGAGGCGGTACGCCGGAATCGCGCTGATCGTCCTTGTCGCGCTCAACCTCCGGCCCGCCATCGTCGCGGTCGGCCCGCTGCTCAGCCAGATCCAGGATGACCTGCACCTGTCGGGCGCGGCGGCCGGCGCGCTGACCACGCTCCCGCTGGTGTTCTTCGGCTCGTTCGGGCTCGTGCTCCCCCTGCTGAAACGTGCCCCGCGCGGGGAGCCCCTGCTGGTCGCCAGCATGCTCCTGCTCGTCGTCGGGATGCTGGTGCGCGTGCTGCCCTCGCAGGTCGCCCTGTTCGGCGGGGCGCTCCTGGCCGGAATCGCGATCAGCGTCGGCAACATCGCCGTCCCGTCGATCATCAAGCGGGACCACCCGCAGGCGATCATGGCGGTCACGTCGGTCTACACGATCGCGGTGACCGTCGGCGCGGCCGTCTCCTCGAGTGTCGCGGTACCGATCGAGCACGCCACCGGGTCCTCCTGGCGGCTTCCCCTCGCACTCCTCGCGATCCCGGCCGCCCTGGCCGCGATCGCCTGGCTGCCCCGCGCCCGGACGGCCGTCGCGGCGGTGCCGCCGGCCGCCGGTTCGCCCCAGGTGTGGCGTTCCGGGCTGGCCTGGCAGATCACCGCGTTCATGGGCATCCAGTCGCTCACGGCGTACGTCGTCTCCGGCTGGCTGCCGACCCTCTGCCAGGACCGGGGGCTGAGCGAGACGGCGGCCGGGTACGCCCTCGGCGTCACCAGCCTCCTGCAGGCCGTCGGCGCCCTGGCCGTCCCGGTGATCGAACGCCGGCTGCGCGACCAGCGGCCCCTGGTCGTGCTGACCGCCGCGCTCGGCCTGGTCGGCTTCGCCGGCACCGCCTGGGCCCCGATCGGCTCGGTCTGGCTGTGGATCATCGTGCTCGGCCTCGGGCAGGGGATCGGCTTCGCCACCGCCCTGTCGTTCATCGGCCTGCGCGCCCCCGACGCGCACGTCGCGGCCCAGCTGTCCGGGATGGCGCAGGGCGTCGGCTACGTGATCGCCGCCCTCGGACCGCTCGCCATCGGCGCGGTGCACGACGCCACCCATGGTTGGAGCGTTCCCTCCATCATGATGCTGGTCGCGATGCTCGCCCTGGTCGTGCCCGGTCTCGGCGCCGGCCGCACCCGCACGATCGGCGCCGAGACCGAGCCCGTCCTCGTCAGCCGCCCGTGACCTTCGGCGCGCTGTCCGCGACCGTCACCTTCAGCTGAGCCGTCGACTCCACGACGGTCCCGACGGGAGCCTGCGCCTTCTTTGCGTCCACGACCACGGTCCGGACGCCGAGGAGCGTGTAGGTCCGGCGGTCGAAGATGTACTCCGCCCGCTCTCCCAGAGCCGGCTCGACCCTGGCGACCGCGATGCCCTTGCGGCCTGCGGCGTCCTCGGCCGACCCGACGGCCTCCGCTCCGGGGATGGTCGCGGCGGCCCGGAACAGCGCCGCGCGCTGGGCGGCCGGCATGTACGCCTCCGTGAGCAGTCCGCCGACGCGCGACCACGCCTCCGTGTCGGCCTCGGCGGTCCTCTCCTTCAGATGCGAGTACAGGTGCGCACGCATGCCCTTCGGGTCGGCCGGGAGCCGGCTCAGGTAGGCGAAGTCGGAGCGCAGGTACTCGGCCCTGTTGTCGAAGTCGGCCGCCTTCATCGGTCCCGACGTTCCGACCGTCTTCCTGGCCTCCGGCGGTATCGGCCAGCTCCCGTACTGTTTGGGCGGCAGGACGACCTCCGACAGGACGCCGCCCGTGGCCAGGCCCTCGACGGGCAGCCAGATCTTCCGGCGGGAGCAGCTCAGGTAGCGGGAGTAACCGTGCTCTTTGGAGTTCGAATCCGTGCTCTCCTCGGCCTGCGACTCGAAGACCAGGAACTGGCCGGGCTTGGGATGCAGCTCACGCTGTCTGGACGCCGCGTCGGCGGCACGGTCGAGGGTCTGCACCACCGCCACCGGCACGGCCTGGGGCGTGTACACCGTCCCGGGGTGACTCGCACCACCGCCGGAGAGCGCGATCCCGGCGACCGCCGCGGCGGCCAGCCCGGTCGCGAGGCCGCTCAGGCCGATCAACCGGGGACGGGATACACCCCCCCTCCGGCGGGCCGGGCGGCCTGAGGCCGGGGTGGCGATCTCGGCCAGCAGGCGCTCTTCCTCGGCGCGCAGGTCCGTCGGGACGGGCCGGGGCACCTCCGAGCGCAGCAGGTTCAGCTGGGCCATCTCATCCATGATCGAATTCCTCGCTGACAGAAGTGGGATCGGCGCCGCCGAGTTCCGCGCGTAGCTTCTTCCGGGCCCGGTTGACGCGGGAGCGCACCGTTCCGATCGGCACCCTGAGGGCCTGTGCGGTCTCCTCGTAGCCGAGGTCGCCCCAGGTCACCAGCAACAGCGCGTCGCGATGACCGGCGGGCAACCTCCTCAGGGCGGCGGCCAGGCTCTGCCGTACGGCCATCGCACTCACCCGCTCGTCGGAGCGGACGAACGGATCGGTGACCGGGTCGATCCCGGTCCGTTCGAGGGCGCGCAGCTGCCGCACCTCCGTGCGCTGGTGGCGTCCGATCCGGTTGGTCGCGATGCCGTACAGCCAGGGACGCGCGCTGGACCGGGACAGGTCGTACCGGTCCCGCTGTCGGAACGCCGCCAGGAAGGTCTCGGCGACGACGTCCTCGGCGGCGTCCGCGCCCAGGCGGCGGGTGGCGTACCGCTTGATGTCGGATGCGTGCCGACGGAACACTTCGGCGAACATCTCGGGCTCTCGCCGGGACCGCTCGATCACGGAGGCGTCGTCGGCCTCCGTGACGGTCCGGCTGGTCTCGCTCATATCCGGCCTCTCGGCTTTTGTGCAGGACGACCGTTGTTGCCCGCCCGAAGGGGGCCGGTTCCCGCGCGAGAGCCGGATTCAGCGAGGAATTAGATACGGGTGGGGCGGCGGGCCAGTTCGCCGGCGCAGCTGGGGCACTTGTGGGCCAGCTGCCGGGTGCAGGGCCCGCAGAACGAGCACTCGAAGCTGCAGATGTAAGCGAGGCCGTTGTGGTCCAGGGGTGCGTCGCAGCGCTCGCACGCGCCGCGCATCTCGAGCGCCATGGCCGGGGAGCCTACCGGTAGCGTGATCGGTGGACGAGTGTGAGTGATCCGCCCATCAGGGTCGGGAGGTATGCCGGTGAGTGCCTCGTTTCGGGTTTTCTGGGATGACCGGCTCGTGTCGTACGACTTCGGGGCCGAGCATCCGATGAACCCGGTCCGCGTCGAGCTGACGATGGCGCTCGCCCGCGAGCTCGGCGTGTTCGACGCGCCGGGCGTGTCCGTCGAGGGGTTCGAGCCGGCCGACGACGCGCTCCTGACGCTCGTCCACGATCCGGCCTACATCGAGGCGGTACGCCGGGAGCGGCTCGACGTCGCACGGGGCCTCGGGCTGCCCGACAACCCCATCTTCCCGGGCATGCACGACGCGTCGGCGCTGGTGGCCGGGGCGTCGGTGGCGGCCGCGCGGGCGGTGTGGACCGGCGAGGCCGAGCACGCGGCCAACATCGCCGGCGGGCTCCACCACGCGATGCGCGGGGCGGCGTCCGGGTTCTGCGTGTACAACGACCCGGCCATCGCGATCGCCTGGCTGCTGGACCAGGGCGCGGAGAAGGTGGCCTACGTGGATGTCGACGTCCACCACGGCGACGGCGTCCAGGCGGCGTTCTACGACGATCCTCGCGTGCTCACGATCAGCCTGCACGAGACGCCGCGCACCCTGTTCCCCGGCACGGGTATGCCGCAGGAGACGGGTGCGAAGGGCACGTCGGTCAATGTCGCCCTGCCGCCGGGCACCGGCGACCGCCACTGGCTGCGCGCGTTCGACGCGGTCGTCCCGCCGCTGCTGCGCGCTTTCGAGCCGGACGTTCTGGTCACCCAGCAGGGTTGCGACAGCCACGAACTCGATCCGCTCGCGCACCTGACGCTGAGCGTCGACGGGCAGCGCGCCGCGTACCAGGCCCTGCACCGGCTGGCGCACGAGACGGCCGGCGGACGCTGGATCCTGACCGGCGGCGGCGGTTACGAGCTCGTCCACGTGGTCCCGCGCGCCTGGACCCACCTGCTGGCCGAGGCGTCGGGGCGGCCGATCCCGCCCGGCACGCCGACCCCGGAGGCCTGGCGCGAGTTCGTCCGCGGACGCACGGGGCAGCGCGCGCCGGAACGCATGACCGATGGAGCCGACACGGAGGTGCGAACGTGGGAGAGCGGGTACGACCCAGCGGATCCGGTGGACCGGGCGGTGCAGGCGACGCGGCAGGCGGTCTTCCCGGAGCACGGCCTGGACCCGATGACGTGAGTCTCGCGGACCAGCCGGTCCCGACGCGCGACGAGCTGCGGGAGCACCTGGTGCGCACGCTGATCGCCGGCGAGGTCGACACGCCCCGCCAGGGCAACCTCCTGCACTACCGGCGGATGGCGGCGCGCAAGCCGTACTACCTGTTCGGGCTCGAACTGGAGAACGCCTGGGGGTTCGAGGAGATCTTCGCGCTCATGGTGAAGAAGTGCGGGATCAATCCCGACCCGGCGCACCTGTACGGCGACGACACGATCGACCCGGACCGTACGATCGACGCCCTGGAGGGCATGGCGGACCGGCTCGCGGAGGCGGCGGAGCGCCGGGAGACGGTGCTGCTGGCCACGGGGCATCCGGGTGGGCTGCTGCCGGTGTACCTCGCGGTGGGCCGGTCGCTGCGGGCGCGGGGATGCCGGGTGCTGACGCCCGCGGCGGGCTGGGCGTATGACGTGGAGACGCCACGCGGGACGGAGTCGCGGCAGATCCGCTACATCGAGGGCGTCGCGACGTTGAGCGCGGGAGCGTCGCTGCACCATACGCATGATCCGCACCCGATGCGCGCGATTTTGCGGGAACTTGCCGAGGCCGGCGGACCTTGGCCGGATCTGGCCATCGCGGACCACGGATGGGCCGGGGCGGCCGGTCAGGCGGGGATCGACACGGTGGGCTTCGCCGACTGCAACGATCCGGCCCTGTTCGCGGGGGAGGCCGAGGGGAAGATCCACACCGTGGTGCCGCTGGACGACAACGTGCTCCCGCATCACTACACGCCGCTCACTGTGTATCTTTTGACACACTCGAGCCCGATTGATTGAACTCCCCTCTTGCGACTCGCGATTCACGATTTACGCTGGAGAAAGTACACGGCCGTGATCAAAGTCACCCAAAGGTCTGACGCGCGGCGTGTGGAAGAGGGCGTCCGATGAGCTCAGGCGAGCGACCTCTGAGCGAGGTCAGGTTCCTGACTGTGGCCGAGGTGGCTGCGGTGATGCGGGTGTCCAAGATGACCGTATACCGCCTCGTTCACTCGGGAGAACTACCGGCGATTCGCGTGGGACGTTCGTTCCGCGTACCGGAGCAGGCTGTCCACGACTATCTGCGAGACGCGTACATCGAAGCGGGCTGACGCTCGGCCTTCGCGGCACGGCGGCGGCCCGCGACCGATCGGCGTCGAGGCGGCGGTACCCTTGGGCACCGGGCCATGTGCCCGCCAAGGGTGCTACCGCCCGTCTCCTGCTGATCACCGAGTGAGGGTTTCGTGGGCTCTGTCATCAAGAAGCGTCGTAAGCGCATGGCCAAGAAGAAGCACCGTAAGCTGCTGAAGAAGACGCGCATCCAGCGTCGCAACAAGAAGTAACGCAGCCGTCCACGGATGGGGGGACACCGGTGCCGTCCACGCGTCCCTCCGCGAGCGCAGCGGGAGTAAGCGGCTCCAGCCGGGTGGTCCTGATCACCGGCGTGTCCCGGTTCCTCGGAGCACGGGTGGCCGAGGCACTGCAGGCTGAGCCGAGCATCGAGCGGGTCATCGGCGTCGACACCGTGCCGCCTGAGGCCTCTCTCGGGCGCACCGAGTTCGTCCGGGTCGACATCCGCACGCCGAGCATCGCGAAGATCATTGAGTCGGCGCGGGTCGACACGGTCGTGCACCTGAACCTGGTGACGATGGCCGCGACGGCGCGGATGACGACGAAGGAAGTCAACGTCATCGGCACGATGCAGCTGCTGGCCGCCTGCCAGCGGTCCGCGGCCATGCGCAAACTCGTGGTGCGCTCGTCCGCGGCGGTGTACGGCTCGTCGGCGCGGGATCCCGCCGTGTTCACCGAGCACGACGAGCCGGTGGTCCCTCCGACGTCCGGCTATGCCAAGGACGCGGTCGAGGTCGAGGGCTATGTCCGCGGCCTGGCCCGGCGCCGGTCCGACCTGACGGTCTCGGTGCTGCGCTTCGCCAACTTCCTCGGCCCGAACATCGACAATCCGCTCAGCCGCTACTTCCACATGCCGGTGGTGGCGACGGTGCTGGGGTTCGACCCGCGCCTGCAGTTCATCCACGAGGACGACGGGGTCGAGATCCTTCGCCGGATGGCCGTGGAGGACCATCCCGGCTGCTTCAACGCGGCCGGTGACGGCGTCGTGCTGCTCTCCCAGGCCCTGCGCCGGGCCGGGCGGCCGATCCTTCCGCTCCCGGCGCCCGCCGTGCAGACGCTCGGCGACGTCGGCCGCCGGTTCGGCGGGCTGAAGGGCTTCTCGCCGGAGCTGCTGCGCTGGCTGACGTACGGACGAGTGATCGACACCACGCGCCTCACGAACGAGCTGTCGTGGCGCCCGAAGTACAGCTCCGAAGAGGCGTTCGCCGACTTCGCCGACTCGCAGGGACTCGGCCACGGCCTGCCGACCGAAATCTTTGACCTGGTCACCGGTGGGGTAAGGGGCCTCAGCAGGAGGTGACCGCAATCTGATGTCCGAGGAAGCGAGAGCGGCGATGGATCACGAGGCCGAGGTGATCCCGCTCCACGGCGACACACCCGAACGGCACACCGGGCCGCCCGGTGAGCTGGAGCAGAAGGTCGCATCGGCGCTGCGGTTCGTGCGCCGCCGACTGAGCGGCGACTACCAGGTCGACGAGTTCGGCTTCGATCCGGAGCTGAACGACCGCCTGCTGATGCCGCTGGCCCGCCAGCTGTACGAGCGGTGGTTCCGCGTCGAGATGCTCGGGCTGGAGAACGTCCCCGACGAGGGTCCCGCCCTGGTCGTCGGCAACCACTCGGGCACGCTGCCGCTGGACGGCGTCATGCTCCAGGTCGGGCTGCACGACCACCACCGGGCCAAGCGCAACCTCCGGCTCCTCGGCGCCGACCTCGTCTACCAGATCCCGGTGCTGGCCCACCTGGCCCGCAAGAGCGGGCACACGCTGGCCTGCCAGGCCGACGCCGCGCGGCTGCTGGGCAAGCGCGAGCTGGTCGGGGTGTTCCCCGAGGGGTTCAAGGGCGTCGGCAAGCCTTACAGCCAGCGCTACAAGCTCCAGCGGTTCGGCCGGGGCGGGTTCGTCGCCACCGCCCTGCGCGCCCAGGTGCCGATCATCCCGGCCGCGATCGTCGGCGCGGAGGAGATCTACCCGAAGATCGCCGATCTGCGGTCGATCGCCCGGCTGTTCGGCCTGCCGTACTTCCCCATCACCCCGACGTGGCCGATGTTCGGGCCGCTCGGCCTGGTGCCGCTGCCCTCGAAGTGGATCGTCGCGTTCGGCGAGCCGATCATGACGGACGAGTACGACCTCGACCAGGCCGACGACCACACGACCGTGCTGAACCTGACCGACCAGGTCCGCGAGACGATCCAGAACATGCTGTACGACCTGCTCCGCCGCCGCGCCTCGATCTTCTTCTGACCGCGGTCCGGCCCTGACGGGCCCGCGTCCAAAATTCTCGGAACAAAGAGCATCTGTTCGGGCAATCAGTATCGTCCGCCCGCCTGAACAGAAGAGCTCCATGAGAAACACGAGTCACCGGTGATCGCCGCGGTGTCCGACGACGCCGAGGTGATCAGCTCCTCCACCACCGATCCCGAGCGGTTCACCGAGCTCTATCACCGGTACGCCGCCGAGATCCACCGCTACATCGCGAGCCGGCTCGGCCCGGACACGGCCGACGACCTGATGGCCGAGACGTTCCTGCAGGCGTTCCGGCACCGTCACCGGTACGACGCGGCCCGCGCCGGAGTACGGCCCTGGCTGTACGGGATCGCCACCAAGCTGATCAGCCGGCAGCGCCGGTCCGAGGTCCGGTTCTACAAGGCCGTCGCGCGCACCGGCGTCGACCCGGCCGTCGAGTCGCCCATGGAACGGGCGACCGACCGGCTGTCCGCCGAGGGCATGCGCGGCGATATCGCGGCGGCGCTGACCCGGCTCAACCAGGGCGAGCGGGACGTGCTCGTCCTGGTCGCCGCAGGCGGCCTCGGCTACGAGGAGATCGCGCAGGCCCTGGGCGTGGCGGTGGGGACCGTCTCCTCTCGTCTCAACCGGGCCAGGGCGAAGATGCGAGCGGCGCTGGAGGCCCACAGTGGATGAGCTGGAGCTTCTCAGGCGCGGGTACGACCGCATCGGCCCGCCCCGGCAGGAGGTCCTGGACGCCGCCGAGGCGCGCCTGCACGACGCCGTACGAGCGGAGCGCGGATCCGTCCGGCGCGGCCGCAGAATGGCGCTGCGGTTCGCCGCCGCGGCGATGGGCACCGCCGCGATCGCGACGGCCCTGACGTGGAGCCAGGACGAGGATCCCGCGCGACGGCCGGTCGCCAACGCGGCGGAGCTGGCCCGGCGGGCCGAGACCCGGTCGCGGAGCGAGCCCGCCGTCGCCGTGCGCCCGAACCAGTGGGCGTACGTGAAGAGGGTGACGCGCGGGCTGGTGGGCGGACCGAAGGCGTCGGAGTTCTGGACCCGCATGGACGGGAGGCGCGCGCCGGGCGTCCATCTACCTCCCCTGCCGAGCGCCATGGTGCTGGCCGAACTACCCGACCGGCCCGACGCGGCCCTCGCGCGGCTCTACACCGAGGTCGACCACCTCCAGAAGCTGCTCCCGGAACGTGACCGCGCGCCCGCGTACGCCGGGATCGCGAACTCGCCGCGCGACCAGGCGGTGTTCCGCCTCGCGACGCTGCTGCTCGAGTACTACTGCGTGCCGCCCCGCGTCCAGGCCACGCTGTACGGGGCACTGTCCCGGGTTCCGGGCGTCGGCGTGCTGCCGGACGAGGCGGACGCCGCGGGTCGTCACGGGGTCGCTCTGTTCGCCATCAAGGGCAGTCTGCGGATCGAACTGGTCCTGGACCGCCGCACCTACCGCTACCTCGGCGCCCGGGACGTCTCCATCGATGACGGCACTGCGCGGCGGACGAGGCCCGAGACCCTTTGGTGGACGGCGCAGCTGTCAGCCGCGCTCGTCGAGCGACCTGGAGAACACCCGTGAAGATCCCCCACCTGGCCGTGGCCGCCGCCCTCGTTCTGGCGGCCGGCTGTTCGAGCAGTGAGGCCGGAACGAACGGCCGGAACGGCACCGGCGCCCCGGACGCCACCGTGCGGATCAGCGCCGCCGACGGCAAGGTCCGCCCGGACCAAGGCGTCACGGTCACCGTGTCCGGCGGCACGCTCACATCCGTCACCGGCGCCTCCGGGCAGTTCACCGCCGACCGCACCTCTTGGAGGACGACCTGGACCTTGAAACCGGGCGCCTCGTACACGGTGACGGCCACGGCCCGGAATCCCAAGGGCAAGGTCACCGCGGTGACGAGGACGTTCCGCACGGTCCGGGCACCGCACACGCTGGGCATTGCGAGCGTCACCCCGGCCGCGGGCGAGAAGGTCGGCGTCGGGATGCCGATCATCGTCGACTTCACCGGCCCGGTGGCGAACCGCGCCAACGTCGAGAAGGCCCTCGAGGTCAGGGCCGCCAAGGGCGATGAGGGCGCCTGGAGCTGGATCTCGGACCGGCGGGTCGTCTACCGCACCCACAAGTACTGGCACCCGCACCAGGCGATCAGCTTCACCGCCCACCTGGCGGGCGTACGCGCGGCCAAGGACACGTACGGCGTGCGCGACGTCACGCGGTCCTTCGCCATCGGAGCCTCGAACGTCACCGTGGCGAACGCGAAAACCCACTACATGACCGTGAACCACGACGGCACGGCGAAGAAGTTCAAGATCAGTGCCGGTAAGGGCGACAGACCGGACACCATCACGACCAACGGAATCCACCTCACCAGGGAGAAGGACCGGGTCACCACCATGACGGCGACCTGCCAGGGGAAGCCGGGTTGCGACAACTACAAGGAAGAGGTCCACCTGGCGGTGCGGATCACGTGGGGCGGCGAGTACGTGCACCAGAGCGTCAACCAGTACTACTACCTCGGCAGGCAGAACGCCAGCCACGGGTGCGTCCGCACCACGCCCGAAGGTGCCCGCTACTTCTTCGACATCTCCCAGCTCGGTGACATCGTCGATGTCACCGGGACCACGCGGAGATTCGCCGACGAACCCTACGCCGATGACTGGAAGTTCTGGACGCGATCGTGGAGGCAGTGGCTGGCGGGCAGCGCGCTGCGCTGACCGGGCGGCTTGACTTAGAGCGCGCTCTAAGGTGCAGCCTGGGCGTCATGGAGAAGAGAAGACTGGGCACACAGGGACTCGAGGTCTCGGCACTCGGCCTGGGCTGCATGGGCATGACCTGGGCGTACGGGGCCGGCGACGAGGCCGAGTCGATCGCCACCATCCACCGGGCGCTGGAGCTCGGCTGTGACTTCCTGGACACGGCCGAGATCTACGGCCCCTTCACCAACGAGGAACTCGTCGGCCGGGCGCTGCACGGCCGACGCGACGAGGCGGTCATCGCCACGAAGTTCGGCTTCGACATCGCCGAGAACCGCGAACGCCGCGGGCTGAACAGCCGTCCCGAGCACATCAAGCAGGTGCTGGAACAGCAGCTGCGGCGCCTCGGCACCGACCACGTCGACCTGCTCTACCAGCACCGCGTCGACCCGGAGGTGCCGATCGAGGACGTCGCCGGCGCCGTCGGCGAGCTCGTCGAGCAGGGCAAGGTCCGTTTCTTCGGCCTGTCCGAGGCCGGCGCGGAGACGATCCGCCGCGCCCACGCCACGTTCCCCGTGTCGGCCCTCCAGTCGGAGTACTCGCTGTGGGAACGGGCCCTGGACGACGAGATCCTGCCGACCGTCCGGGAACTCGGCATCGGCCTGGTGCCGTACTCCCCGCTCGGGCGCGGCTTCCTCACCGGTGACGTCCGCCGGGCCGAGGAATACGGGGAGGACGACTACCGCCGCAACGACCCGCGTTTCCAGGGCGCCAACTACGACGCCAACGTCAAGGCCGCAGAGGTCGTCCGCGAGATGGCCGCGAGCAAGGGCGTGACGGCGGCGCAGCTCGCCCTGGCCTGGCTGCTGCACCAGGGCCGGGACGTCGCGGCGATCCCCGGCACGAAGCGGCGCACGAGGCTGGAGGAGAACCTCGCCGCGACCGAGATCCGGCTGACCGATTCGGAGCTCGCGGAGCTTGAGCTGCCGGTCGCCGGTGCCCGGTACCCGGAGCACATGCTGCGCCTCAGCGGCCGCTGAGCGGTCGCGTGATCGGTCAGGCCCGCCGGGGCGCCATGGCGACCTCGGCGGGCCTGACCGTTGACGCCATGGACCGCTGGGGCGTGGCGGCCGCCGAGCCACGTCGTACGGGCGGGCCCGTACGGGCTCCGGGGAGACGCCCGCTAAGGCGAGGAACGTGAGACGCGCTCAGCGGTCGCGGTAGTGGCGGCGGAGCGCGACCCCGGCGGCGACGCCGCCGGCGAGGGCCCCGGCTCCGGCCGCGGCCGGCAGCGCGACCATGGTCACCCGGCGGCCGGTGCGGAAGTCGTGCACCGGCCAGCCGTGTTCCCGGGCGTGCTCGCGCAGGTCGGCGTCGGGGTTGACGGCGTGGGGATGGCTGACCGCGGTGAGCATCGGCAGGTCGTTGTAGGAGTCGCTGTAGGCCGAGCACCGCGACAGGTCCAGGCCCTCATGCTTGGCGAGCGCCCGGACGGCACCGGCCTTGGCCGGGCCGTGCAGGAGGTGACCGACCAGCCGGCCGGTGTAGACGCCGTTCTCCGTCTCGGCGACGGTGCCGAGGGCTCCGGTCAGGCCGAGCCGGTGAGAGATGATCCGGGCGAGCTCGACCGGCGTGGCGGTGACAAGCCAGACCTGCTGGCCGGCGTCCAGGTGCTTGAGCGCGAGGGCGCGGGTGCCGTGCCAGATCCGGTCGGCCATCTTGTCGTCGTAGATCTCCTCGCAGAGACTGACGAGCTCGCCGACGCTGCGCCCGGCGACGAAGGCCAGGGCGGCCTCGCGGGCGGTGCTGATGTGCTCGGCGTTCTCCTCGCCGCGCACCCGGAAGGACGCCTGACCCAGCGCGAACAGCGCCAGGTCGCGGAGGGTGAACAGCTTGCGGGCGGCCAGGCCGCGCGCGAAGTGGTAGATGGACGCGCCGCGGATCAACGTGTTGTCCACGTCGAAGAAGGCGGCTGCGGCGGGATCGGGAACCGGGGCGGGCATGTCGACCGCCGCCGCCGCTGCGGCCGCCTCACCGGCCAGCTCGGCGTCCTCGTCACCGTCACCGTCACCGTCACTCCATGGCCACAACCGCATGAGACGAGGGTAACCACTTTTGATCAGCCGTAATCGACGGGGACCGCCGGCCGCGGGTGTCTCTTCAATGAACGTCGCGGGGCACGGTCCGGGCGAGGGAGCGCACCGCGCGATGCTGCAGCGCCTTCACCGCACCGCTGTTCTTTCCCATGACGAGGGCGGTCTCCGCGACCGACAGGCCGTGCAGGAACCGCAGCACGACGCACTCCCGCTGCTCCGATCCCAGATCGCGGACCGCGGAGAACAACGCCCGGTGGGTGAAGGAGTCCAGGACGGCGCGTTCGGGCCCTTCCTCCCAGCGGTCGCCCTCGTCGGGTTCCGCGGTGCAGATCTCCATCCGGTACCGGCTGGACTTGAAGTGGTCCAGGACCAGGTTGCGGGCGATGGTGACGAGCCACGCGCCGAAGTCCTTGCCCTGCCAGGTGAACACGCTCATCCGGCGCAGCGCCCGCAGGAAGGTCTCGCTGGTCAGGTCCTCGGCGAGGGGATGGGTGCCGACGCGGTAGTAGACGTAGCGGTAGACGAGGTCGACGTAGCGGTCGTAGAGGGCGGCGAAGGCGTCGGACTCGCCGGCGCGGGCGCGGAGTACCAGCTCACACAGCTCGTCCTGGTCTCCGGCGGGCCAGGGGGCGGCCGTGCCCCCGGGTGACACGGGAGGGGGGTCGAGGGTCGGGCTGCGCATCCAGAACTCCTCGGTGCTGAGCGACCACCGGGTGTGTCGGAACATGCTAGATACCGGCGAGTAACGGTGGCAATGGGGGCTGATGATGAATAAGCCCTGATATACGCTCAGACAGGGCATAGCGATTTCCGGGTGCGGACCGGGCGATCCGTTACCTGTCAGCCCCGGAGATCGGGCACCATGGGGGCGATGGTCAACGTCGCGGTGGCGCTACTGGCGACCCTCGCCGCCTTCGGGTCCGCGGGGCTGCTCGGCATGCGCGCGTTCCCCGAGCGACGGATCTACCTGTTCGCGTGGACGGGCACGCTGGCCGCACTCGGCCTCGCCCTCGGCACGATGACGGCCGGGTTCGCAGGAGGGTTCTCACCCGCCCTGCTGCGGTTGCTGGCGCTCTTCGGCGCCCTGCTGGCACCGTTCAGCCTGGCGCTCGGCGTCGTCGAGCTGGTCGCGCGCACGGTTCAGGCGCGGTTCGCGGCCCGGCTCATCGCCGGCTCGTACGTCGTCGTGGCCGTGGTCATCATCCTGCTCGATCCCATCATCGGCACCTTCGGCAAGAGCCTGCCGAAGGTCGCCGGCCATTACTCGTCGCTGCCCAAGCTGATCGTCGACGGGGGCCACGTCTTCGCGGTCGTGTCGCTCGTCTCCTGCGTCGCGGTCACCGCGACGCGCGGCAACAAACGGGACCGCGAGGCCACCGAGACGATGCTCACGGTGGCCATGGTCGCGCTCGCGGGCGTGCTCGTGGTCACCGCGACGCGCGGTTTCCTGCCCGGCCCGCTGGCGCCGCTCGCGCTCGGCGGCGCGGTCGCGCTGATCTGGTTCGGCACCGTCCGCGTGCTTCCGGGGCGGTCCCATGACGACGAAGACGAAGAAGAAGCGGAGCCGTACGACGAGATGGCCAACTACGCAGGACAGCCTCCCCACGGGCGGCCCTCGGGCCCGCCGCCGCAGGGCCCCCCTCCGCAGGGCCGTCCGGCGGGCGGGCAGTACCCCGCCGCCCAGCCGTCGTTCGCGCCGCCGCAGGGCGTGTCGGGAGCGCTTCCGTTCCCGCTCGGGCAGTACGGCCGCATCACGATGTACACGCTGCACGAGGGCCATCAGGACGCGTTCGACCGGCTGGCCGCCGAGGTCACCCGCGCGGTGATCGAGCGCGATCCGGGCACCGTGGTCTACGCCTGCCACGCCGTCGACAACGCGCCCCTGCAGCGGATCTTCTACCAGCTCTTCCGCGACGCCGCCGCGGTGGAGAACCACACGCGGCAGCCCCATGTGCAGCGGTTCGCGGGGGAGGCGCGCGCCCACGTCGCGGGCACGAACGTCATCGAGCTGACGACCACCGCGGTGAAGGTGGCCCCGCCCCCCGACGCCCAGCGCCCGCCGCACGACGGGCAGCGTCCGCCGCACGACGCCCAGCGACCGCCCCAGGACCCGCAGCGGCCGCCGTACGACCCGCAGCGGCCTCCGTACGACGCCCAGCGACCGCTCCAGGACGTCGCCCGTCCGGCCTACGACGCTCAGCGCCCCTCGCACGCGGCGCAGCGGCCGGCCCAGGACCCGGGTCGGCCGCCCCACGACATGACCGGCCCCCGGCCGGTCCCGGATCCGGCCCGCCTGCCGCACGACATGACGGGCCCGCGCCCGGCGCCTCCACGGCCGAACGGGCACCCGTCGCACCCGTCCGGAGGCTGGCCTCGTGGCTGACACCGCCCGCGTGCTGCTGCTCGGGAAACCAGGCTGCCACCTGTGCGAAGAGGCCCGCGAGGTCGTCTCCCGGGTCTGCGGCGACCTCGGCGTGGGCTGGGAGGAGCGCGACATCACCGCCTCCGAGGAGGACACGCGGCTCTACTGGGACCAGATCCCCGTGACGTTCGTCGACGGCGTGCAGCACGACTTCTGGCGCGTCGACGAGCGACGCCTGCGAACGGCGCTCGGCGCCTGAGCGGCCGCACTCGGTGTCAATGTCTGTTAGGTCACATCACTGTGCGTCCGGAAACGGTACGAGAGGTGACCCGGAGGCCCGGGAGACCCTGCTGAGCTGCGCGTCGAGGACCACCTGAAGATCACTTCCGTGCCGCCGGGCGGCGCAATGGCGCGGGTCTCGACTTTGTGCGTGCGTTCACAAGGGCTTAACCTGAGGAAAGTCCAGGCGACCGGGCCGACGGGCGACTCAGGACCGGCCGCGCCTCGAGTCTCTGAAGAGCAGGCTTGTGACCCGTCGATCCATCCTCGGTGAGCGAAACCGGGGCATCCCAGAGGCGACCGTGGCCAGGCTTCCGGTCTACCTCCGCGCCTTGCACGTGCTCGCCGACCGCGGCATCGTCACCGTCTCCTCGGAGGAGCTCGCGGCCGCCGCGGGCGTCAACTCGGCCAAACTCCGCAAGGACCTGTCCCACCTGGGCTCGTACGGCACCCGGGGTGTCGGCTACGAGGTGCAGTACCTCGTCTACCAGATCTCCCGCGAGCTGGGCCTCACCCAGGACTGGTCGGTCGCCATCATCGGCCTCGGAAACCTGGGCCGCGCCCTCGCCGGGTACGGCGGGTTCGCCTCCCGGGGTTTCCGGATGGCCGCGATGCTCGACGCCGACCCCGCCATCGTCGGGGAGCGCATCAACGGCCTGACCGTCGAGCACATCGACAAGCTGGAGCGGGTCATCACGGACTGCGGGATCTCCATCGCGGTGCTGGCCGTGCCCGCGCCGGCCGCCCAGCCGGTGTGCGATCGTGTGGTGGCGTGCGGAGTGACGAGCATTCTGAACTTCGCCCCAGTCGTCCTGACTGTGCCAGATCGGGTCGATGTGCGTAAGGTCGACCTGTCGATCGAGCTTCAGATCCTCGCGTTCCACGAGCAGCGCAAGGCCGGTGGCCCCGCCGGGGTGGAACAGGAGTATCTCGAGGCGGTGGATGGCCCATGAGCCGAGCGGGTGTGACGACACGACCGCCGCGTGCGCGCTGCTCGGGGCCCATGGGTGAGGGACGCGTATGAGCCGGGAGCATCAGTGAGCATTCTCGTGGTCGGGCTGAGCCACCGCAGCGCCCCCGTCGCGCTGCTGGAACGTACCGCGGTGACCGGCGACCGGCTGGTCAAGCTGCTGCACGACGTGCACGGCGCCGCGAACGTCGGCGGGGCCGTGGTCGTATCCACGTGCAACCGCATCGAGGTGTACGCCGACGTCGACAAGTTCCACGCGGGTGTCTCGTCCATCTCCGAGTTGCTCTCCCGGCACTCGGACGTGCCGCTGGACGAGCTGGCCCGGCACCTGTACGTCCACTACGAGGAACGCGCGATCCAGCACGTGTTCTCGGTGGCCTGCGGCCTGGACTCGATGGTCGTGGGAGAGGGCCAGATCGCCGGTCAGCTCCGTACCGCCCTGAAGCTCGCCCAGAAGTACGGCACCGTCGACCGGGCGCTGAACGAGGCGATCCAGCAGGCGCTGCGCGTCGGCAAGCGGGCGCGGAACGAGACGGGCATCGACCGGGCGGGCGCGTCGCTCGTGAGTGTCGGCCTGAGCCACGCCGGCTCCCTCGAAGGCCGGCGGGCCCTCGTAGTGGGCGCCGGTTCGATGAGCTCCCTCGCGGCCGCCACCCTCGCCCGTGCGGGAATCGGCGAGATCGTCATCGCGAACCGCACCTATGAGCGCGGCGTGCGGCTGGCCGAGGCGACCGAGGCCCCGGCGCGGGCGATCCGGCTCGCCGACCTGCGGGAGGCGCTGGCCGAGGCGGACATCGTCGTCTCGTGCACCGGCGCCACCGGCCTCGTCATCACGCCCGACATGATCCAGGGCCCGGCCTTCCTGCTCGACCTCGCCCTGCCGCACGACGTCGACCGGGCGGTCCGTGACCTGCCCGGCGTCACCCTCGTGGGCCTGGACGACCTCAGCCGGTCCGACGACGCGCCGGCCGAGGCCGACACCGACGCCGTCCGGCGGATCGTGGCCGATGAGGTGAAGGCATTCCAGCTCGGCCTCGCCGCGGCGACGGTCGCCCCCACGGTGGTCGCGCTGCGCAGCAAGGCGGCGGAGGTCGTCGACGCCGAGCTCGGCCGCCTGGGCGGCCGGCTGCCCGAGCTCGACGACCGGGCCAGCGCGGAGATCGCCCAGACCGTACGCCGCGTCGTCGACAAATTGCTGCACGCCCCGACCGTGCGCGTGAAGGAGCTGGCCGCCTCGCCGGGCGGCGACACGTACGCGGACGCGCTGCGCGAGCTCTTCGACCTCGATCCCAAGGCTCCGGAGGCTGTCATCCGAGCGGAGGACGTCCTGTGACTCTCAAACTCGGTACCCGCCGCAGCCTCATGGCCATGACGCAGTCCGGCCTGGTGGCCGACGCGCTGACCGCCCGTACGGGCCGGGCCGTGGAGCTCGTCGGCGTGACCACCGAAGGCGACGTCTCCAAGGCGCTTCTGGCCCAGATCGGCGGGACGGGCGTGTTCGTCAACGGGCTGCGCGAGCGGCTCCTCGACGGTGAGATCGACTTCGCGGTGCACTCGCTGAAGGACCTGCCCACCGGGCCGGCCGACGGCATCACGCTCGCCGCGGTGCCGCCGCGCGACGATCCCCGCGACGCCCTGTGCGGGCCGGCCAAGCTGGCCGACCTCCGGCGTGGCGCGCGGATCGGCACCGGCTCGCCGCGCCGGGTCGCGCAGCTACGGGCGCTGCGCCCGGACCTCGACGTCGTGCCGATCCGCGGCAACGCCGACACGCGGCTGCGGAAGGTCACCGACGGCGAGGTGGACGCGGTCGTGCTGGCGTACGCCGGGCTGAACCGGATCGGCCGTCTGGACGCCGTGTCCGAGATCTTCGAGCCGGACCAGATGCTGCCCGCGCCCGGTCAGGGCGCGCTGGCCATCGAGTGCCGGGCCGACCGTGATGATCTCATCGAGCTCCTCGCCATCCTCGACGACGCCCCGACCAGGGCGGCGGTGACCGCCGAGCGGGCGCTTCTGGCCACGCTGGAGGCGGGTTGCTCGGCTCCCGTCGGCGCATACGCTGCATGGGAAGACCAAATCGTGCATCTGACCGGAGCCGTTGTCGGGTATGACGGTGAACGGCAGATTCGGTTGTCCGAAAGCGGCTCCCCGGACGAGTCCGAGCGTCTGGGACGCGATCTCGCGCTCCGGATGCTCGCGGAGGGGGCCGACCAGTTGATGGGGGAGAGCACATCTTGAGCCCCGCGAGCAAGAATGCCGCACACGACGAGGGCGAGGCCCTCGAGACGTCCGCAGCGACGGCGTCCGGTGAGCGGCAGGGCAGAGTGGCCTTCGTCGGCGTCGGCCCGGGCGATCCGGAACTCCTGACGCTACGAGCGGCCAGAATCCTCGGCACGGCCGACGCCATCGTCGTCCACGAGACGATGGCCCCGCTGTACGACGAGCACTTCAACCCCGCCGCCGAGGTGATCGGTCCGGCGGGCGCCAGCCTCGTGAACCTGGCCCGCTCGGGCAAGGTCGTCGCGCGCGTGCTGGGCGGTGACCCCGGCGTCGCCTGCACCCTGACCGAAGAGGCCAAGGTCTGCGTCAAGGCCAAGGTCCCGTTCGAGATCGTCCCGGGTGTCTCGTCGATCACCGGTGTCCCCGGCTACGCCGGCATCCCGCTGATCGACGGCAAGCACCGCGAGGTCGTGATCGTCGACGCCCAGGAGGGCGGTGTCGACTGGAGCGCCCACGCCGGCGCGGCGACCCTCGTGATCCTCGGCGCGGAGCACACCGTCGGCGAGGTCGCCAAGGGCCTCATGGTCGCCGGGCGCTCGGACACGACGCCGGTGGCGGTCACCTCGATGGGCACGACGACCGAGCAGTACACCATCGACTCCACCCTCGCCAAGGTCACCTCCGACACCAAGCACCTGGAGGCGCCCGCGCTGCTGGTCGTCGGCGACATCGTCCGCTGGCGCGACAGGCTGTCGTGGTTCGAGTCCAAGCCGCTGTTCGGCTGGCGGGTGCTGGTGCCCCGGACCAAGGAGCAGGCGGCGTCGCTGTCGGACCAACTCCGCTCGTACGGCGCCGTGCCCGACGAGGTGCCGACCATCTCGGTGGAGCCGCCGCGCACGCCCCAGCAGATGGAGCGTGCCATCAAGGGCCTCGTGACCGGCCGCTACGAGTGGGTGGTCTTCACCTCCACCAACGCCGTGCGCGCCGTCCGCGAGCGGTTCGAGCAGTACGGCCTGGACGCCCGCGCCTTCGCCGGTCTCAAGGTGGCGGCCGTCGGTGAGCAGACCGCCGCCGCGCTCGTGGAGTTCGGCGTCAAGCCCGATCTCATGCCGAAGGACCAGCAGTCCTCCGAAGGCCTCTTGGAGGTCTGGCCGCCGTACGACAAGGACCTCGACCCGATCAACCGGGTGCTGCTGCCGCGCGCCGACATCGCCACCGAGACACTCGTCGCCGGCCTCACCGAGCTGGGCTGGGAGTGCGACGACGTGACGGCCTACCGCACCGTACGCGCGGCTCCGCCGCCCGCGCCCATCCGCGAGGCGATCAAGGGGGGTGGGTTCGACGCGGTGCTGTTCACCTCGTCCTCCACGGTCCGCAACCTGATCGGCATCGCCGGCAAGCCGCACAACGTCACCGTCATCGCCTGCATCGGGCCGCAGACGGCGCACACCGCCGAGGAGTACGGCCTGCGCGTCGACGTCATGGCGGACGAACCCTCGGCGAGCGCCCTCGCCGAGGCGCTGGCGGAGTACGGTGCCAAGCGGCGGGCCGCGCAGGCCGAGGCCGGCGACCCGCTCCGCAAACCGAGTGAGATGCGCCGCGGCGCGCGCCGGCGCAAGTAATCGCCTGAGAGAGGTTCACCGTGACCGCGCAGTTCCCCGTCGTACGCCCCCGGCGGCTTCGCCGCACCCCGGCCCTGCGGCGCCTGGTCGCCGAGACCCGTCTGCACCCGAGCGACCTGGTGCTGCCGCTCTTCGTGAAGGAGGGCATCGCCGAGCCGCAGCCGATCGCGTCGATGCCGGGCGTCGTCCAGCACACCAGGGACTCCCTGCGCAAGGCGGCGTACGACGCGGCGGAGGCCGGCGTCGGCGGGCTGATCCTGTTCGGCATTCCCGCGGTCAAGGACGGCCGCGGCTCGGCCGCCGACGACCCCGCCGGCATCGTGCAGAAGGCGCTGCGCGACCTGTCCGCCGAGGTCGGCGACTCCACGGTCGTCGTGGCCGACCTGTGCCTGGACGAATACACCGACCATGGGCACTGCGGCATCCTCACGGCCTCCGGCGAGGTCGACAACGACGCCACCCTGGAGCGCTACGCCTCGATCGCCGTGGCCCAGGCCGCGGCGGGCGTCGACGTCGTCGCCCCGAGCGGCATGATGGACGGCCAGGTGGCCGCGATCCGTACCGCCCTCGACGAGGCCGACTACGGCCACGTCGCGATCATGGCCTATGCCGTGAAGTACGCCTCGGCGTTCTACGGCCCGTTCCGCGACGCCGCCGAGTGCGCGCCGCAGTTCGGCGACCGGTCGGCCTACCAGCAGGACCCGCCCAACGCCGAGGATGCGATGCGGGAGGTGCTCCTCGACCTCGACGAGGGCGCCGACATGGTCATGGTGAAGCCGGCGCTGAGCTACCTCGACATCGTCCGCCGGACGCGCGACGCGGTGCACGTCCCCGTCGCCGCGTACCAGGTCAGCGGCGAGTACTCCATGGTCGAGGCGGCCGCCGCCCAGGGCTGGATCGACCGCGACCGGATCATCATGGAGACGCTCACCTCGATCCGCCGCGCGGGCGCCGACATCGTCCTCACCTACTGGGCCACCGAGGTCGCGCGCTCCCTGCGAGCCTGATGAGCGTCCGGTTCTCCCACCAGTTCATGGTCGCTCACTCTCCTCACTCGCTCCGTGGCCGGGCTCCTTCCTCACCCGGCCACTCCGGCCGCTGCGTCGGGCTCCCTCGCGCCCATGCGTCGCTCACCCTCCTCACTCGCTCCGTGACCGGGCTCGTTCCTCACCCGGCCACTCCGGCCGCTGCGTCGGATTCGCTCCGTGCAGCCGTGACCCCGCCCGGTGGGGCGGGTCACGGCTTCGCCGCTTTTCGGGGGTTCCCGTAACCGGCCAAGGAGCGGCGCGCCATCATCGGAAGAGGAGCGGAGGGGGAGCAGGATGCTGGATGTAACAGCGAAGCGAACGAACAGGTCGGCCGGCCGCCGCAAGACGGGCGAGTCGGTCAGACGCGAGCGCATGGCGGCCGCCGTACAGGAGTACGCCGCCCTGGGATGGCCCTGTTATCCGGGCGAGCATCCGGCGACCGACGGCACGCGGGCGTGTTCCTGCGACCGGATCGGCTGCCCGTCGCCCGCGGCGCATCCCCGGTCACAGGTGTGGCAGCGGCAGGCCACGGTCGACGCCGACACCCTGGCGCGCTGGTGGGTGAGGGATCCGGAGGCCAACATCGTCCTGCCGACCGGCAGGGTCTTCGACGTCTTCGACGTGCCGACCGAGCCGGGCCGCGTGGCGCTCGAGATGATGGAGCGGGAGGGCGTTCCGGTGGGCCCGGTCGCCGCCCACGGCGACGAGCGGTACCTCTTCTTCGTCGCCACCCGCGGCGCGCCCGTCGACGAGGACGAGTGGTGGTCCTGCCACCTCGACACCGTCCCGGAGAGCATCGCCGACAGCCCCGGCATGCGCTGGCACTGCCGGGACAGCTACATCCTCGCGCCGCCGTCGGTGCTGCCGTTCGACCGTACGGTGACCTGGGTGAGGGAGCCGCACGGCGCGCCGCTGCCCGACCCGATGCGGCTACTGGAGATCCTGGCCGACGCCTGCGACTGACGTCTGGGAGACTCGTGGGGTGACTTCCACGAATCGTTCCGAAGAACTGTTCGACCGGGCCGGTGCGGTCATACCGGGCGGAGTGAACTCCCCGGTGCGCGCCTTCGGGGCCGTGGGCGGCACCCCGCGGTTCATGGCCTCGGCTCGTGGTCCCTACCTCGTCGACGCCGACGGCAACGAGTACGTCGACCTGATCTGCTCGTGGGGTCCGATGATCCTCGGGCACGGGCACCCGGAGGTCGTCGAGGCCGTGCACCGGGCCACCGAGTACGGCACCTCGTTCGGCGCGCCGACCGAGGGCGAGGTCCTGCTGGCCGAGGAGATGGTCGCCCGCACACCGATCGACAAGGTCCGCCTGGTCAGCTCGGGCACCGAGGCGACGATGTCGGCGATCCGCCTGGCGCGCGGCTTCACCGAGCGCTCGAAGATCGTGAAGTTCGCCGGCTGCTACCACGGCCACTCCGACGCGCTGCTGGCCGCGGCCGGGTCGGGCGTCGCGACGTTCGGCCTGCCCGACTCGCCTGGTGTCACCGGCGCGGCCACCGCCGACACGATCGTGATCCGCTACAACGACATCGCCGCCGTCGAGGAGACGTTCGGCGAGCACGGCCACGAGATCGCGTGTGTCATCACCGAGGCGTGCCCGGCGAACATGGGCATCGTCCCGCCGACCGAGGGCTTCAACGCCGCCCTCAAGCAGATCTGCGAGCGGTACGGCGCCCTGTTGATCGTCGACGAGGTGCTGACCGGTTTCCGCGTCTCCTCCTCCGGCTGGTACGGCCTGGAGGGCGTCGCCGGCGACCTGTACACCTTCGGCAAGGTGATGGGCGGCGGCCTGCCCGCGGCGGCGTTCGGCGGTCGCGCCGAGATCATGGACCGCCTCGCCCCCGCCGGCCCCGTCTACCAGGCGGGCACCCTGTCCGGAAACCCCCTGGCCACCGCCGCCGGCCTGGCCACACTGCGCGCAGCCACCGACGAGGTGTACGCGCGGATCGATCACGCCGCCACCGTGGTCGCCCAGGCGGCCACGGACGCCCTGACCAAGGAGGGCGTCCCGCACCGGCTGCAGACGGCGGGCAACCTCTTCTCGATCTTCTTCGCCGAGGGGGCGGTGCTGGACTTCGAGCAGGCGCAGCGGCAGAGCACCCGGCGCTACGCCGCGTTCTTCCACACCGCGCTCGACCACGGCGTCTACCTGCCGCCGTCGGCGTACGAGGCGTGGTTCCTGAGCGCCGCCCACGACGCCACCGCTTTGGAGCGCATCGCCGACGCGTTGCCGCACGCCGCCCGCGCCGCCGCCGAGGCCGCCTGACCCGCGAGGTCACAACAGCCCGAGGTGCGGCAGCGGTTTCTCGACAGCGGCGATGAGGTGCTCAGTGTCGGCGAGCGCCTCCTTCGCCACGTAGGGGTTGCCGCGTCCTCGGGCATGGCGGGGTGTTCGAGTCTGCCCGGATCGGTGGGCGCGATAGCGGTGGCGGTCGAGTGAATGTGCATCGCCGCGGAGCCTTGTCTCCAGCGGTGCCCCGGCTCCTCACTGCTGATGCCGGTCGGCGCCAGGCTTCATTCATGCGCGCGTTTCCCGGATGTTTCGTCCCGTTTTCCTGATGTTCAATCTCGGTCGAGTCGCTCTGCGCAACCGGTAATCGCGGAAAGTGGCGACCTGTGTTGGTCGGGGTCGTGACCTGCGGCGATGCGGGGATGTTCCGGATTAGTTGTTGAAGCGTGCTGTGTCCAAAAAAATGGTTCGATCGTCCCCCTTGTCGGGTGCGGATCCGTCGTGCCATGATCGCCGCACGCGCCCTCCCGCGAGCGAAAAGACGGTTGAGGGGCATGCCATCCGCATGGTGGCATCGAGGAAGGATCACGGTGAAGCGCAAGAATCTCATTTCTTCGATCGTCATGGCCGGAGCGATCCTGGCTACGAGCGTTGCCCTGGCCCCCGCCGCGAGCGCTGACCCGACCGCATCGATCTGTGGATCGGGTTACCACACGGTCTATGGCCCTAAGTGGGTGTACTCCTACTACAACGTGTACGCCGGTGATGTGTACATCGCCTACAACTCATCGAACGGCTACAACTGCGCTTACCTCAACCTGGGTTCTTCGACCACAAAGGGTTCGCTGGGATGGCAACATTCCATCCAGATCAAGAGCGCGAACGGCCGCTCCAGCAGCCCCGACGGCGGCTACTTTAATTCTTATGCCGGCCCGGTATACGTCTATTCTCCGAGCGACTGCGTCGCGGCGGTCGGATATATTACCGACCCCAAGGCAAACGACAAGCGGTACGACACCCTGTGGCAAGCCTGCTCGTGACCGGGCCGACCGCCTCGCTCCGACTCAAAGATCGACCCACTGGTGACCCTCCACTCGGTCCGTACCAGGACTAGAGGAACAGACGCCGTCTGATGCCCGCTCTCCAGAGCGGGCATCAGTATTTGACGGAGGAGGTAGAACGTGATCGTCGAGGTTGTTCGGGCCTGTGGGCGCGAACGACCTCGACGATCACGGACCAGGGCGGCCGCTGCTACCGGGCGCCGCGGGTCTGGGGAACTGCGGGTACGGGCTCCTGCCACGGTCGATCGGTCGGCTCGAGCTCAGGCGTCTGTTCGGCGGGGGCGGTGTCCTTGGCGGGGGCCGTGACCGGGACGTTGCGGAGAACGGCGAAGGCGATCAGGGCCGCGGGCACCAGGACCATCGCGCCGGCCAGGCCGGTGATGTTCAGTCCGTGGGTGAAGGCGGTCCGGGCGGTCTCCAGGAGAGCCTGGCCGGCCTGGCCGGGGACGTGGGCGGCGCTGCCGAGGGTGTCGCGGGCGGCACGCAGGGTCTCGGCGGGGATGCCGGCCACCTGGACGTCGGCCATCTGGTGGTGGTAGACGGCGGTGCCGATCGAGCCGAGGATCGCGAAGCCGAGCGCCCCGCCCAGCTCGCTTCCGGTCTCGGCGACCGCGGAGGCGGCGCCCGCCTGCTCGGCGGGGGCGGCGGTCAGGATCAGATCGGCGGTGAGCGAGGTGGCCACCAGCATGCCCGCCGCGAGCAGCCCGGCCCCCGTCAGGATGACGGCCAGTGACTGGTGGACGTCGACCTGAGTGGTCACGACCAGGCCGCAGGCAGACACCAGCAGCCCGGTGGCGATGACGAAGGCGGGGCGGACCTTCTTGGCGGCGATCCCGGCGACCGTCATCGCGACCATGATGAACGGCATGACCGCCAGCGACCACAGCGAGGCCTTGAAGGGGCTCATACCGTGGACGACCTGCAGGTACTGCATCGTGTAGAAGCTGAAGCCGAGCATCGCGAAGTTGGTCACCGTGTTGACGCCGACCGACGCGCTGTAGGTCCGGTGCCGGAACAGGCTCAGGTCGATCAGCGGGTGGGCGATCGTCCGCTGGCGGTGCCAGAAGACGACCCCGACGGCGAGACCGACGACGATCGAGATCACCGGGAGGAGCGCGTAGCCGTCAATGGCGAGCTCCTTGATGCCGTAGACGATCGGCAGTACGGCGCCCAGCGACAGCAGCGAGCCGAGCACGTCGAACCGGCCGGCGGCGGGGTTGCGGAACTCCGGCAGCAGCACCGGCCCGAGCGCGAGCAGCAGCACCATCGCGGGCACGTTGATCAGGAACGCCGATCCCCACCAGAAGTGGTTCATCAGCGCGCCACCGACGATCGGCCCGACCGTGACGCCACCGGTCATGGCGCCGGTCCACACGGCGATCGCGGTCTTGCGCTGCCTCTCGTCGTGGAACATGTTCCGGATCAGCGCCAGCGTGGAGGGCATCAACGTCGCGCCCGCCAGCCCCAGCACCGCGCGAGTGCCGATGAGCATTCCGGCGCCGGTGGAGTAGGCGGCGGCGACCGACGCGGCGCTGAAGGCCACAGCGCCGATGAGCAGCAGCCGGCGGCGGCCGATCCGGTCGCCCAGCGCACCCATCGTGATCAGCATGCCGGCCAGCACGAAGCCGTACATGTCCATGATCCACAACAGCTGGGTGCCGGATGGCTTGAGGTCGGCGCTGATGAACGGCATCCCGAACAGCAGCACACTCACGTCCATCGAGACGATCAGGCATGGCAGCACCAGTACCGCCAGCCCGATCCACACTTTCTTGCCCGCCCTGACGTTCACGGCCTGTGTCCTTTTCCTCGGAGGGATCGATGAGGTATGGACACACCCTCGCCGGGTCCGCTGACCGCCCTCGCACCATCGGCTGACCGTCAACGTGCGCGCGGTCAGGCCGTCACAGGGTGCCCGTGATCAGCGGGGATGGTTCTTGCTGTCGAACGTCCGGCACGCGTAGATCAAGCGATGCGACGGGATCCGATCACGGGGCGAGGCCTTCGAGGATCTCCTCGGCGCGGGCGGTGGCGGAATCGGGTTCGGCGTCCGGGGAGCCGATCAGGGGGTCGTAGTTGAGGTCGTAGAAAAGTTCGGTGACGCCCTGCTCGGAGAGCCAGGCCGCGTCCTCGCGGATCTGGTCATGCGACCCGGACAGGCGCAGGCGCGCGCCGGACTCGTCGCGGGCCTCCTCGCCCGCCCGTACGACGCCGCGGACGACGACGCGGACACCGCCGGGGTCCTTGCCCGCCTCCTCGGCGGCGCGCCGGACGATCGCGATCTGCTCGTGGATGCGGGACAGGTCGGTGACGCTGCGGCTGAGCCAGCCGTCCGCGATCCGGCCCGCGCGCTTCAGTGCGGCCTCGGCGACTCCGCCGAGCAGCACCGGCGGGTGCGGCTTCTGCACGGGCTTGAACGCCTGCCGGCTCGGCGGGATCGTGTAGAACTCCCCGTCGAACGAGCTGACCTCGTCCTCCCACAGGGTGCGCAGCGCGGCGACGAACTCCTCGGCCCGCCTGCCGCGCCGCTCCGGTGACACTCCACTGGCGACGAACTCCTCCTGCTGCCAGCCGGCGCCCAGCCCGAGGTCGAGCCGCCCGCCGGACAGCACGTCCAGGGAGGAGGTCTCCTTGGCGAGGTACACGGGCGTGACGAACGGGAAGTTGATCAGAGAGACGCCGAGGCGGATGCGGGAGGTGCGGGCGGCGGCGTAGGCGAGCGTGATCAGCGGATCGAGGACGCTGCGGTAGACCGGGTCCAGCGCCTCCTTGTCGGCGGGCGTGAGCAGGCGATGGAACGTCCACAGCGACGCGTAGCCGAGGTCCTCCGCGCGCTCGGCGAAGTGACCGAGGTTCCGCGGGCTGGCCCATGCCCCCGACATCGGGGCGCCGAATCCAATCCTCATACCGCCAATTTTCGCAGCCCGTCGAGCGCGGAGGTCACCGGGGCGGCGGCGGGCGGCCGCAGCGGCGACCGTACGGCGGCGTCGGCGATCAGGCCCCGCTCGGCGAGCACCGCCTTGATGACGCTGGGGGACGGCTCGGCGAACAGCGCGTTCACCAGGGGCAGCAGCGCGTTGTGCAGGTGGCGGGCGCGGGCCGGATCCCCGTCCCGTACGGCGCCGGCCATCGCGGCGAACGCGGCCGGGGCGACGTTCGCCGAGGCCGTGACGCCGCCCGCCGCGCCGAGCTGCAGGAGCGGGTACAGGAACGCGTCATCCCCGCCGAGCACGCCGTGGCCCTCGGCGAGCAGGGTCAGAGTGTCCGCGTCGATCGCTCCCGCGCAGTGCTTGATGCCGGCGACGTACCCGGTGGCGAGCAGTTCGAGAAGCGTCTCGACGCGCAGCGTCTTTCCCGTGCGGTACGGGACGTTGTAGACGATCAGCGGCACTCCGGCCGCCGCGCCGACCGCCGCGAAGTGGTCGAGGACGCCCTCGTCGGTGGGGCGGACGTAGTACGGCACGACGGCGAGCAGCAGGTCCGCGGAGGTCGCGCGGTCCAGTGCCTGCCGGGCCGACTCGTCGGTGCCGATCGTGCCCGCGCCGACGGTCAGCGGCGTGCCGTACGCGTCGCTGACCTTCCGGCAGGTCGCGATGACCCTGCGCCGCTCGTCGGCGGTGAGCAGGGCGCCCTCACCCGTGGTGGCGAGCGCGACCAGCCCAGCGGCGCCCTCGGTGAGGACGTGGTGGGCCAGGCGTTCGAGGGAGGGGACGTCGAGGGCTCCATCCGGTCCGAACGGCGTGACGAGCGGAACGTGGATGCCATGGAGCATCGAGGTCTCCTTCAGCGGGTCCGGGCGAGGGCGGCGGGCGGGGCGTCGGCCGGTCGCCGGGAGGGCTTGCGGCGGCGGACGCTGCCGAGGGCGACACCGCCGACGATGAGGCCGCCCGCGATCACGTCGGGGGCCGTGATCTGCTCGCCGAGCACGAGCGCGGCCGAGGACATGCCGAACAGCGGCACCAGGAGCGAGTAGATCGCGACCTGCCCGGCGTTGTACCGGCGCATCAGCCGGCCCCAGAGTCCGAATCCGACGAGCGTCGACAGGTAGGCGATGTAGGCGAGCGCGCCCAAGGCGCTCGCCGAGATGTGCGTCAGCGCGTGCAGGTCCGCCCAAGGACCCTCGAAGATCAGTGACAGGGCGAGCAGCGGCAGCGGCGGCACCACGCTGACCCAGACCATGAACCCGAACATGTCCGGCGGTTGCGCCTTCCGCATGCCGATGTTGGCCAGTCCCCACATGCCCGCCGCGCCGACGCACAGTGCGAACGCGAGCACCGGGCCGCCCTGGCCCAGCGACAGAGCGATCACCCCGATGCCGGCGAACGCCACGAGCATCCCCGCCAACTGCGCCCGGCGCATCCGTTCGCCCAGCATCGGCACGGCGAACGCGGCCGTGAACAGTGCCTGGGTCTGCAGGACGAGCGATGCCAAGCCGGCGGGCATCCCCAGGTGCATGGCGATGAACAGCAGGCCGAACTGCCCGACGCCGAGGGGGAGCCCGACGAGCGCCAGGCGCCGCCACGGGATCGCCGGCCGCCGGACGAACAGGATGGCGGGGAACGCCGCCGCGACGAAGCGCACCGCGGCGAACAGCAGGGGCGGCAGGGTGCCGAGCCCGACGTCGATCACGACGAAGTTGAAGCCCCAGATCGCGGCGATCATCACCGCGATGGCGATGTGGCGAGGTCTCATGCCCTCGATGCTCGTGGCATCGAGGTTTTAGGACAAGCGAATGTTCCTTAAGGTGTCCGTGTAGCATGACTACATGCTGGATTTGGAGCGGCTACGCGCCCTCAACGCCGTGGCCACGTACGGTTCCGTCAGCGCCGCCGCCGACGTCCTGCACGTCACGACCTCCGCCGTGTCCCAGCAGGTCGCCAAGCTCGAACGGGAGACCGGCCAGAAGCTCCTGGAGCGGAACGGCCGCGGCGTCCGCCTCACCGACGCCGCCGCGCTCCTCGCCGCGCACGCCGAGCGCATCCTCTCCATGGTCGAGGCGGCGGAGTCCGACCTGGAGGCCCACCGGGGCGCCGTCGTCGGCGAGCTCGCCGTCGCGGCGTTCCCCACGGCAGCGCGCGGCCTGATGCCGCCCGCCCTGAGCCTGATGGCCGTGGAACACCCCCGGCTCACGGTGACCCTGCGCGAGCTGGAGCCGCATTCGTCCGTGCCCCTGGCCGCGCGCGGCGAGATCGACCTGGGCATCGTCCAGGACTGGTTCAACGTGCCGCTCGCGATCCCGGACGGCCTGGTGAAGGCGCCGCTGCTCGACGACGTCGCCGACGTGGCCCTGCCCGCCGGCCACCCCCTCGCCGACCGGGACGTCATCGACCTGGCCGGCATGCGCGGCGAGGCGTGGATCGCCCAGTCGGCCGGCGCGATCTGCCGCGAGTGGCTGGAGCACACGCTCCGTACGGCGAGCCTCGAACCGCGCATCAACCACACCGCCGACGAGTACGCCACGCAGCTCGCCCTCGTGGCCGCCGGCCTGGGGTGCGCGGTCATCCCCCGCCTGGGCCGCTGCGACGTCCCGCCCGGCGTACGCATCGTCGCGGTACGTCCCGCGCTGACCCGGCATGTGTACGGCGTCTGGCGCGCCGAGGCCGCCCGCCGCCCGGCCATCCGCGCCGCCGTCGCCGCCCTCCGCGCGGCCGCCGGCGCGTGAATTTCGGCGGTTTTGAGCTGGCCGAGCGCTTGACCGGACCGTTTGAACGCGCGGTGTACGTGATGTTCCTCGTCGCCGAGGTCCACCCGTTCGACGACGGTAACGGGCGGATCGCGAGGATCATGATGAACGCGGAGCTCGTGGCGGGTGGCGAGGTGCGCATCATCGTCCCGATCGTGTACCGGGCGAACTACCTGTCGGCCCTTAAGGGCGCCACGCACAACGGCGCGTACGGGGCGCTGGTCAAGATGCTCTCCTTCGCCCGCAAGTACACCGCGCGGATCGACTTCTCCGAGCGGGCGCCGGCGGAGGCCGGCCTGGAGCGCACGAACGCCTTCCTCGACGCCCACGAGGCCGACGAGGCGAGGGTCCGGCTCGTCCTGCCCTGATCTTTTTCGGAGGTGACCGGTAAAGGTGGGACGGGGCACCGGAAGTACTGGTGAAAGGTCACCGACCCCCCCCGAAGGGCAGGGATTCCGTGGACGACCCGGAGAACTCCCGAAGACGCTTCACCGAGCTCTACGACGAGAACTACCGGCGCGTGCTGGGCTACGTGATCACCCGCACCGAGCCGCACGCCGCCGAGGACATCGTCAGCGAGACGTTCGTCATCGCCTGGCGGCGCCTGGACCAGATACGGGAGCCGGCGCTGCCCTGGCTCATCGGCGTGGCCCGCAACCTGCTGCTCAAGCAGCGCGACAGCGGGTTCCGGCGGCGTGCGCTGGTCGACCGGGTCACCGCGATGACCACCGACGCCGACCTCGTGGCGTGGGACGTCGCCGATCACGTCGTCGAGCGGGACAGCGCGCTCGGGGCGATCGCCCGGCTGTCCGAGAACGACGTCGAGGTGCTCTCCCTGGTCATGTGGCACGGCCTGGCGCCACGCGACGCCGCGAAGGTCGTCGGCTGCTCGGCGGCGGCGTTCTTCGTCCGCCTGCACCGCGCCCGGCGCCGCCTCGCCAAGGCGATCGACAACGCCCCCGCGCCCGGCGCCCGCCGTCCCGCCTCCCGCGTCGCCGACAGGGCGACCCGATGACTTCTGGAGTCTCGATGAACCGCAACGCCGATGACATGTTCCGTACGCTCAGGCCGTCCGGCCTGGACACCGCGGTCGCCGAGTCCCACGCACGCCGCCGCGAGCAGGACCTGGCCAATGCCCTGAACGACGCCCGGCCCGGCCTTGCCGTCCCCGTGACGACCGCCCGGCGCCGGATGCCGCGCGTGCTGATCGCGGGTCTCGCGGCCGGCGCGGTGGCCGCCACCGCGGCCGGCGTGATCGTCGCGTCCGACGGCTCCGGCCGCTCGGGTGGCGTGCGGCCGACCGCGTCGGGGACCGGCCAGGCGTTGGACGCGCGCACCGTCCTGCTCGCCAGCGCTGAGACCGTCGCCAGGACGCCGGCCACCACCGGCGCCTACTGGTACGTCCGGGAACGCGAGACGGGTCTCGTCCAACCGGACACCGCGATCGACAAGGCGACCGCGAAGAGGCTCGCCGCGAAGGGGCGTGTCCTGAAGTCCGCTCCGATCACCGCGTCCGTGAGCAAGACCGAGGAGAGCTGGGACGGCCGTAATCGTCACGACCGTACGATCACCGGCATCGACCCGAAGATCACCTTCGCCTCGCCGGCCGAGGAGGCCAAGTGGAAGAGGATGAGCCCGGCGGAGCGCCGGCGGTGGGATCTGGACGTGTCGGGGAAGCCGCAGGTCAGCAACTATGACTTCTCGAAAGTCAGGCTCAGCCCGACTCAGCGGGACCAGTCGATCGAGCAACTGACCAAGCTGCCGACGGACGTCGCCGCGCTCGAGAGGGTGATGCGCAAGTGGTACAAGGACGAGAACCAGGAGTCGACCGACCACGACGGCGTGCCGACGGGTGACAGCTTCGCGCTCTCCGTCTTCGGCAACGCCCAGGACCTCTTGGCGGGTCCGCTCACGCCCGGTACGAAGGCCGCGCTGTACCGCGTGCTCGCCAAGCAGCCGGGCATCCGCTACCTCGGCACGGCAACCGACCCGATGGGCCGCAAGGGCGCGGTCCTCGCCATGGGGTCCGGCGATGACGCCCAGCAGGCCAAGTCGGGCGGGGAGATCCGTCTGATCATCGACCCGAAGACGGGACAGCTCCTCGCCCAGGAGTCAGGGGACCGCAAGGCCCCCATGCTGATCATGACGTACGAGGCCATGGGCTGGGTGAAGAGCCTCGGCGCCCGACCCTGAACGAGCCGGGGCCTGGCGGCACTGCGGGCGAGCCGCGCGGCTCGCCCGCAGGTCCTCACCCCGTGACCGGCCGAAGGGCCGCCCGCGCATCGCCGGGCGGCCCTTCACCGTGGCTCAGCCCTTCGCGGCGTGGAGCAGGTCGGTGATCGCCTGAAGCACGGTGTCGGGGCGTTCCTCGTGCATGAAGCCGTGCCCGGCGTCGTCGAGAACGCGCTGCTCGCCGCGGGGGACCGACGCGGCCAGTTCCGCGTGGATGGTGCGTTTGATCTCGTTGATCTCGCGTAGGAGATCTCCGGGCCACAGGTGGGCCTGGGTCGCGTCGTGACCCATGGCGGTGAGCACGATGAGGGGCACGTCGGGCAGGTCCGGTGCGCGCCGGAGCTCGTCGGCGACCTCGGTGTAGAGGTTCTTGTCCTCGTTCCACGCGGTCCGCCACGCGGTGAGGTGGTGCTCGATGAGCGGCCCGCGGACGGAGTCCGGCCAGGCGGCGAAGTGCTCGGCGAGCGCGGGGCGGGAGCGCTGGATCTGCTCCTCGGTCGGCTCCGGCAGTTCCTGACTCTTCATCTTCTCCAGCATCTCCGGGACCTGCGCGGGCGCGCGGACGAGGAAGTCCTCGTGCGTCGGGTCCAGCAGGAGCAGCCCGGCCACCTCGTCGGGGAATCGCTGGGCGAAGTGGCGCGCGTAGCCGCCGCCCAGGGAGTGGCCGACGAGTACGTACGGGGCCGGAATCCCGGCGGCGGGCAGTAGGGCGTGCAGTTCGTCGGTGACCGCGGTGGCCGTACGGGGCAGCTCCACCGGGTCGCTCCACCCGGTGCCCGCCCGGTCGTAGATGACGCTGCTGGTCAGCTCGGCCACGCGGTTCTGGGTGTTCACGTAGTCCAGGCCGACCAGGCCGGCTCCCGGTAGGAAGACCACGGCCGGCTCACCGGTGCCGGACCGGTGCAGCATCAGCCGCCGGCCCCCCACGTCGTACAGACGCCCCAGCGGAGGCCGGTTCTCCAGTGTCGCAGGCGGCACGAGCCACTCCTCAGATCATTGGTCTCAACTTTGAGAACGGTATCACTCGTGAGATCGTAGGGGAATGGACACCGTGGATCTGCTCCTGCATCCGGTGCGGCTCCGCGTCGTGCACGCCATGTCCGGTGAGCGGACGCTCACGACCGCCCAGCTGTGCGACCTCCTGCCCGACGTCTCGAAGGCCACCGTCTACCGGCACGTCGGCCTGCTGGCCGACGGAGGTCTTCTCGAGGTCGACGGCGAGCAGCGGGTGCGCGGCGCCGTCGAACGCCGGTACCGGCTGTGCCGGGCACGAGCCGTCATCGACGCCGAGACGGCCGCGTCCGTGTCACCGGAGGACCATCGCCGCGTGTTCGCCGTCGCCATGGCCACGCTGCTGGCCGAATTCAACGCCTACCTCGACCGCGACCACGCCGACCCGGTCGCCGACGCCGTCGGCTACCGCCAGCACGCGATCTGGCTCAGCCCCGACGAGCGCGCCGAGATGATCGGCGAGCTCCGCGACGTGATCGTCTCCCGGATGGCCCACGAACCCTCCCCGGACCGCGTCCGCCACCTCCTCAGCCCCATCCTCTTCCCCGCCGAGACGACGCCGGACCCCTGACGAAAGTCGGTGGTCCGGGCTGTCGATCGCCCAATGTGGTCCTGGTGGGCCGAGCCGTACGTTCCTGTCGACCTGACACGGAACGGGGCGAGATCGTGATCACTCTTCGGGGCCTGACCAAACGGTACGGCGAGACGACGGCGGTACGGGATCTGTCGCTGGAGGTCCTGCCCGGCAGGGTCACCGGGTTTCTGGGACCCAATGGGGCCGGCAAATCCACCACGATGCGGATGATCCTCGGGCTCGACCGGCCGACCGCCGGCGAGGCCCTCGTGTGCGGGCGGCCGTACGCCGCCCTGCGGAATCCGCTGCGGCGGGTGGGCGCGCTCCTCGACGCCAAGGCGGTTCATGCGGGGCGGAGCGCCCGCGCTCACCTGCTGGCGATGGCGCGGAGCAACGGCATCCCGGCCCGGCGGGTCGGGGAGGTCATCGACGTCGTCGGCCTGACGCCGGTGGCCCGCAAGCGGGCGGGGACGTTCTCGCTCGGCATGAGCCAGCGGCTCGGGATCGCGGGCGCGCTGCTCGGCGACCCGGAGGTGCTGCTGTTCGACGAGCCGGTGAACGGCCTCGACCCCGACGGGGTCCGGTGGGTCCGCGAACTGGCGCGGTCCCTGGCGGACGAGGGCCGTACGGTGCTCGTCTCCAGCCACCTCATGAGCGAGATGCAGCTGACCGCCGACCGGCTCGTCGTGATCGGGAAGGGCCGGTTGCTGGCCGACGCGCCGATCGCCGAGGTGATCGCCGGCAGTTCGCGCAACCGCGTGGTGGTGCGCAGCCCCGACACGGACCGGCTCCGCCTGCTGGCCGACCGGCTGACCGCGGCGGGCATGACGGTGGAGCGGGTCTCCGCACAGGAGATGACCGTGTGGGAGGGCTCCGTGGAGGCCGTGGGGGACCTGGCCCACCGGCTGGCGGTGCCCCTGCACCGCCTGGAGGAACGCGCGGCGTCGCTGGAGCAGGCGTACATGGAACTCACCGCGGAAAGCGTCGAATTCGGCGCACCGGCGGCGGCGGGCGGGGCGGGGCGATGACGGCGACCACCCGTACGGCACGGCGTGGCGGCGGTCTGCCCGGGGCGGTCGCGGCCGAGTGGACGAAGCTGTGGTCGGTGCGTTCCACCTGGTGGTGCCTGCTGGGCGCGGCGGCGGTGATGGCGGCGGTCTGCGCCCAACTGGCCGTCTCCCACGTGTACGACAACACCCATCCCGACCGGCCGCATCCCGGGGTGGAGTCCGCCGGCGAGGTGGCGATCTCGGCGGTCGGCCTGGTGCAGGTGGTGATGCTCGCGGTGGCGATGACGGTGATCACCTCGGAGTACTCCACCGGCCTGATCCGTTCCACGCTGCTGTGGACCCCCGTACGCCGGCGATTGCTGCTGGCCAAGGCGGTGGTGCTCGTTCCGGTGATGTTCGCCGTCGGAACCGTGCTCGGACTGCTCGGCGCCGGGGCGGCCTCCCCGCTGCTCGGCCGCTGGGGCACCTTCCCGGTGCCCGATGTCATCGCCGACGCCATGGCCGTCGGCACGTACGCCGCCGTGGCCGGGGTGTTCACGCTGGGCGTCGGAGCGGTGCTGCGGAGCGCCGTCGGCACCCTGACCACGGTGTTCCTGGTGCTGATGGTGCTGCCGACGCTCCTCGGCGCGGTCGGCGGACCGGGCGAGAAGGCCGGCCGGGTCCTGCCGAGCGTCGCGGGCGACCACTTCATGCGCGGGGACGCCCATCCGTACGGTCCGATGGTGGGCCTGGCCGTCACCGTCGGATGGGCGGCGATCGCCATGCTGGCCGGAGCGTGGGTGCTCCACCGCCGCGACGCCTGAGGGACGATCGATCAGCCGTGGCCGCCGGAGGCCGGAGTAGTGTCGGAGGGTGCGCTTCGCGATCTCCATTCCGCAGTTCTTCGGCGACGGTGAGTTCGATCCCGGTGGGTTCCGGGCCTACCTGACGCGGGCGGAGCAGGTCGGCTTCGACAGCGCGTGGACCCAGGAGCAGGTCCTCGGCTCGATGCCGCATCTCAGCCCGCTCGAGACCATGACGTACGCGGCGGCCTGCACCGAACGGCTCCGACTGGGCTGCGCGGTGTTCGTCAGCACCCTGCACAACCCGCTCCACCTGGCCAAGAGCATCAGCACGCTCGACCAGATGAGCCGGGGCCGTCTGGAGGTCGGCGTCGGCACCGGCGGGCGCGGGAGGGCGTTCGCGGCGTTCGGCATCGACCCGGACGGCTTCGTCACCCGCTTCACCGAGGGCCTCCGGCTGATGAAGGCATGCTGGACCGACCCCGAGATCAACTTCGAGGGCCGGTTCTGGCAGGTCGAGGGCGCCGCGATGGAACCCAAGCCCTTCCAGAAGCCGTACCCGCCGCTGTGGTTCGGCGGCAACCACCCCAACGCGCTGCGCCGCGCGGTCCGGCACGGCGACGGCTTCTTCGGCGCGGGCTCCCAGACGACCGAGCGGTTCGCCGACCAGGTGCGGATCGTACGAGAGGCGCTCGCGGAGGCCGACCGCGACCCACAGGACTTCCGCATCGCCAAGCGCGTCTACATCGCGGTCGACGACGACGCCGCGCGGGCCCGGCGGCGCGTCACCGACGGCCTGAACCGGCTGTACGGCCGCTCCGGAGGCGACGAGTTGACCCCCGTCGCGGTCTTCGGCCCGCCCGACGAGTGCGTCCGCGGCCTCCGCGAGGTCGCGGACGCGGGCGCCGAGATGATCCTCTTCACCCCACTCTTCGACCACGCCGCCCAGCTGGAACGCCTCGCCGCCGAGGTCATGCCCCACCTGCCCTGAAACGCCGTCCGCCGCCCCGAAGGCCCGGCAACCGTCTCCGCTGAGCCGGTCGGCCGTCTCCGGATGCGATCGTCGGCGGTCCTGAGCCCGGTCGCCGGTTCCGCGACGGGGTACGGGTGCATCCTCTGCGGCCTCGGCCAGCGCCCAAGAGTCGGTGATCGAGGCCGAGCCCGTCTGCACACAAACGAGCCGTCCAATGGGAGTTTCGGCAGGACAGAAGAGATCACGGAGCCGATTTGTGTCCGAACGGGTTCGCACCGAGCATTGTGCGGGCCACGGCGAGCACCGGCCCCTCACCTCCGTGCTCGCCGCGGCCCGCGCCGCGCGATCGGCTTCGGGGGAAGACCCGATCGCGCGGAGCCTTTTCATCGGCCGCAGCGGGCCCAGACCGTCTTGCCGTCACCGTCCGCCCGCCAGCCCCACTCCGTGGCGTACGCCTGGACGATGAACAGCCCACGGCCGTCCTCCTCGTCCGGCTCGGCGGCGCGGATCGACGGCTCGCCGTCGGCGCAGTCCCGAACCTCGACGAGTACGGTCCGGTCGCCCGGACGGCTGATCGTCAGCTCGAACACGGCACCGAGCCGGGCGGCGTTGGAGACGAGTTCGGTCGTGATGAGGTGCACGTCGTCCAGCAGGTCCGGCAGCGCCCAGTCCTGGAGCCGCCGCTCGACCGCCAGCCTGGCCACCTTGGCGGCGCCCGGATGCGGCCCCAGCTTGAGAGAGTACGAGTCGGCGGTCATGGCCCTGCCCATCGTGTGCATCGCGGGATTTCCGATTCGAGTCTCACTCTGTTGTCGCGCGACTACTCTCGGCAATGGAAGGAGCTCGACAACCTCCGACAGCTTCAGCCCGGAGGGCGACATGGGATATCGGCGTGAGGTGGACCCGACGGCTTCGGTGGCGGCGCTCTTCGCCCACAAGCTGCGGAGGTATCGCGACGCCAACGGCTGGACGCAGGACGCCCTCGCCGACCGCGTCGGCTGCACCGGCGACCTCATCTCGAAGATCGAAACCGCGAAGCGTTCCGCGACGACGGCGATGTCGGAGGACTTCGACCGGCTCTTCGCCCTCGACGGCTATTTCACCGAGCTGCAGCCCCTCGCCGCTCGCGAACTCGCGCTCGGCTGGTTCCGCCCCTTCCTCGAAGCGGAGGGCACCGCGTCGTCGATGCACATCTTCGAGCCGATGCTGATCACCGGCCTCCTCCAGAACGAGGACTACGCCCGCGCCGTCCTGGCCGCCGGCAACCACCCCGACAGGGTCGAGCAGCTCGTCGCCACCCGCATGGAGCGCCAGCAGATCCTCCGCCGCGACGAGCCCCCGTGGATAGTCCTCCTAGTGTCCGAGTACGCCATCCGCCGCAAGGTAGGCGGCCCCGAAGTAATGCGCGCCCAACTCCAACGCCTCCTCGACGCGATGAAGGAGCCCAACATCACCATCCAGATCGTGCCGGAGGACGCGCCGGTATACCTCTCGATGCCTTTCACAATCATGGGATTCGACAATGGGCCGGACGTGGCCTACGCGGCGACAGGCGAGCTCCCAGGTGGTATCACGAAGGAAAATCGGTACGTCGGGTGGCTAAAAGCCCGCTTCGATCTGGTCAGGTCAGCGGCATTGTCTGCTGCGGCGTCCGAGGAGCTCATCCGTTCGGTTCTGGAGGGCACGTGAACGTTGAAGGACTGTCGTCGGTCCAATGGCGCAGAAGCACGCGGAGTGACGAGCAGGGTGGTCAGTGCGTGGAAATCGCCGTCGTTCAGTGATCGTCGAGGGTGTTCGTAGCGGGAGAGCCTAAAACTCTCGACGATCATGAAGGGCGAGTCGTGGCCGATCCGCAGGATTCGTGTCTCACGTGTGAGCTGCTCTCCGGGACCCGGCCGTTGCCCGGCGGGCGGATTCACGAGGGCTCGGGGTGGGTCGTGGCGCACTGCGTCGGGCCGCTGGGGGTCGGGACCCTCGTGGTGAAACCGGTCCGCCACGTCCTGCACGTGGCGGACCTGGACGAGGCCGAGAGTGCGGCGCTCGGGCCGTTGTTGCGGCGGACGGCGGCGGCGGTCACCGAGGTGGTCCGGCCGGAGCAGGTGTACGTCTGCCTGTGGTCGCACGCGGGCGGCGTGCCCGGCCACATCCACTTCGTCGTCCAGCCGGTCACCGAGGCCGACATGAGGCGTTTCGGTGCGTTCGGGCCGGAACTGCAGCGAGCGATGTTCCGCGCCGGAGAACTGCCGGAGGAGTCCCAGGTCGAGGCCGTCTGCGCACGGCTGCGCGGCGTCCTCGCCGATCCGAACCACGTGGGGTGAGATCAGGCGTCCGGCCAGACGCGGCGTTTGCCGGGGACGGCCATCAGGTCGCCGACGACGAACTCCTGTCGCGGCCCCTGCCAGGCGTACGGCATGAACACCGCGAGCGCGCAGCCCGCCTGGTGCTCGACCTCCATGGCGACGGCGTCGACGGTCCCGGGCGGGGTCGTCGGGGCGCCGTTCTGCCAGTCCGTCGATCGGCGGATCTGGACGTTCACGGGTGCGGTGTCGCCCGGCGACGGCTCCTTCATGCGCACGTAGTAGGCGATCGTGGCGCAGCGCAGCTCGGCCGCCCGGGTGCGGTAGTCGTCGGCGAGGTGGTGCAGCGTGGCGGCGGTGGCCGTCTCGTCGTAGGTGTAGTCCGCCTCGTACTGCGCGGCCCTCCGGAGCACGCCGTCCGCGTCCATGACCAGACCGAACGGGTGGAGCAGCGGGGTGTCCGGGTCCGGGCGCAGAGTGTTCTCGGCGCCCTCCAGAACGGCGGCGAGACAGGCGTCCATATCGCCCCGGGCGCGCCGGGGAACGGAGCCGTCCATGAGCATGAGGCTCAGCGTCTGCATCGGATGGGGGTACGTGGGGGCGGATTCGCCTGCGGCTCGCCAGGAGGACACGGCCCGAGATCTTATCCGTGATCGGTCCACCACGGTGGGCTGTCGGCATCGATCGATGGGCGCTGTTCACCGGTCGCGTCGCCGGACCGTCGTGGTCGCCCGTGGCGGGTCTCCCAGCGGCGAACGGAACGCTCGGCCAAGGTGCCGCAGGGAATGTGATTCGTCCACCGTTGAGGCATTCGCGGGAGCGATTATCGAGACCTGTGCTCGCCGGGGTGCGGCTCCCGGATTCCCGAGGACGAGGCGGTACGGGCGGCGCTCATGGCTCACCGGAGGTCCGACGTCAGCGCTGGAGGTCGCCGTTCTTGAGCCAGGCGTCCCAGGAGTAGTTCCAGAACTTCCAGTCGCCCGCGTTCGTCTCGTCGACGAACCGGCGGGTCGTACCGGTGACCTTGACGATGTCGCCGCGCTGGGCGATGCCGAAGAAGTAGCGGGCTCCGGCGGGTGAGGTGCGGACGCAGCCGTGGCTGGCGTTCCGGACGCCGAGCGCGTCGTACTCGCCCACGCTCTGGTGGACGTACTCGCCGCCGTCCGAGATCCGCACCGCCAGGTGGACGTCCTCCTTGTAGTAGTCGCAGCCCGGCTGGTTCGGCCCGCAGTTCGGGGACTCCATCGGCACCACCTGGGCCTTCTCTTTGGTCAGGTGGATGCCGCTGGTGGTGGTGTACTCCCGGGTGGTGGCCTTGCCCATACTGATCTTGAAGGTCTTCATGACGCCGTCGTGGTCGACCTTCATGTAGTGCGTCTTGGAGCTGGCCACCGTGACGTTGGACGCCCCGATCGAGAAGGCCTTGGTCACGTCGGCCGTGCCATACACGCCCTTGGCCGCGCGCACGCCGGCCAGGTGCGCGGTGAAGACCACCTTCTGGTGCGGCTGCCAGTAGCGGTGGGTGCGGTAGACGACCTGCCGGTCCGACATCCAGTGCCAGGCGCCCTCGTCCGCCTTGCCCGCCCTGACCTCGAGGGCGTGCTGGACCTGGTCGCGGTCGGCCACCGGGCCGTCGAACGTCACCATGATCGGCATTCCGACGCCGACATTCTCCCCGGCCTGCGGGGTGACGTCGGCGATGGCGATCCGCCGCCCCGCCGGGGCCGTACGGAACCGGCTCGTCACCGCGCTGAGCCGGCCCCTGGAGTTCCGGGTCGTGACCTTCACCTGGTACCAGGCACCGGGTTTGAGGGTCCAGGTGGTCTTCCACGACGTGTGGTCCGCGCCGAACACGCCCGGCGCCGTCGTGCCGTCCTGCCGTACGTCCACCTCTTCCAGCCGCCCGCCGGAGACGGCGACCGCGACGCCCTGGTCGGGTCGGGCGGTTCGCGTGGCGTCCGCCGGGGTGATTCTGACCGTCGCGTCCGCCGAGACCGACGTGGCCTTCTGGCCACCGCCGGAGCAGGCCGTCATCGTGGCGACGGTCGCGGCCGCGAGGGCAAGACCGGCGAACAGCCGCCGATTCCTCATGTCGATCTTCACTTTCTATGAGATGCGCGTGCGGCGGATAGGTTCGCCCGGGCGGCGTGCGACTCAAGGATCGCGGAGACCGGCCCGAACGCCGCGATGCCCTGCGGCGTGTCCACGAAGGACCTCAGCACCCCGGTGTGGCAGTGGTCACCTGCATCCGGCGCCACCTGCATCGGCTGCAGGTGGCAGCGCATGCAGGTAAGGGCTCAGACCGGACTTCGTCCCGGTGAGCATCCCTGATGACATCCATCCCGCCGACCGCCGACCGCCGACCGCCGACCGCTGACGGCGGGTCGGCGGTCTGGCGAAGGATGTCGCCGTTCCCGACTCGCTGGTGGGGTCGGCGGAGCTGCGCCCGGGGGCCGGTAGGGTGGGACCGCTATGAAGACGATCGTTCATCTGCTGCGCCACGGCGAGGTGCACAACCCCCAGGGTGTCCTGTACGGGCGGCTGCCGGGCTACCACCTCAGCGACGACGGCCGGCTGATGGCGAAGGCGGCGGCCAAGTGGTTCGACGGGCGTGACATCACCACGCTCGTCTCCTCGCCGATGGAGCGTGCCCAGGAGACCTCCGAGCCGATCGCCGAGACGCTCGGCCTCCCGGTGGGCATCGACGAGCGCCTGATCGAGGCCGGCAACCACTTCGAGGGCCGCACGTTCGGTGTGGGCGACGGGTCGCTGCGCCGGCCCGAGCACTGGCCGTTCCTCTGGAACCCGTTCCGTCCCTCGTGGGGCGAGCCGTACGAGGAGATCGCCCGGCGGATGCTGGCCGCCATGGCCGACGTGCGCGACGCCGCGCGCGGTCACGAGGCGGTGTGCGTGAGCCACCAGCTGCCGATCTGGGTGACGCGGCGCAGGGTCGAGGGCCGCCGGATGTGGCACAACCCGGCGCGTCGGCAGTGTGGCCTGGCCAGCGTGACGAGCTTCACGTACGACGACGACCGCATCGTCAAGGTCGACTACGCGGAGCCGGCGAGCGAGCTGTACCGCCGCCCCAGTGTGCCCGGCGCCTGAGCCCTCCTGCACAATAGAAGCGAGTACTACACGATGTAGTAGTAGGAGTGTGCCCGTGCCCCCCCGTGCCCTGACCTTTCCGGCGGTGATCCTGCTCGGTGCCGGCGTGCTCGCGGGATGTGCGGGCTCCGGTTCGGTGCAGAGCGGCCCCGGCGGCTCGGACTCGCGCTACGTCGCCGGCGACAACTCCAGCCAGATCCTGAAGAACCGCAGGTCGGCGCCCCAGGTGAAGGGCACCACGCTCGATGGCAAGCCCTTCGACCTCGCCGAGCTGAGCGGCAAGGTCGTCGTCGTGAACTTCTGGGCCTCCTGGTGCGCGCCGTGCCGCGCCGAGGCGCCGACGATGGAGAAGATCTACGAGCAGACCAAGGGCTCGGGCGTGCAGTTCCTCGGCGTCGACATCAAGGACGGCAAGGACAACGCGCAGGCGTTCGCCCGTACCTTCAAGATCACTTACCCGAGCCTGTACGACCAGGCGGGGCAGGTCGCGCTCGCCTTCCGTGACATCCCGCCGAACGCCGTCCCCTCCACCCTCATCGTCGACCGGCACGGCAAGGTCGCGGTCCGCGTCATCGGCAGCGTGCCCTACTCCCGGCTCCAGGACCTCGTCACCAAAGTCGCGGCCGAGAAGTGACGTAGATGAGCACCATCACCAGCGGATCGCTCGTCATGGCGTTCCCGGTCGCGGCGGCGGCCGGGCTGGTGTCGTTCCTGTCGCCGTGCGTGCTGCCGCTCGTGCCGGGCTACCTGTCGTACGTCACCGGCATGAGCGGCGCGGACCTCGCGGAGCAGCGGCGGGGGCGGCTGCTCCTCGGGGTCGCGCTGTTCGTCCTCGGGTTCACGATCGTGTTCGTGAGCGCCGGGCTGGCGTTCGGCGGGTTCGGCGCGCTGCTGCAGCGGCACGCCGCCGTCATCACGAAGGTGCTGGGCGGCGTCACCATCGTGCTCGGCCTGGCGTTCATGGGGTTCGTCCCGGGGCTGCAGCGGACGGTGAAGTCGAGCCGGCTGCCCGCCGCCGGGGTGGCGGGCGCTCCGCTCCTCGGCGCGCTGTTCGGCCTGGGCTGGACCCCGTGCATCGGCCCGACCCTCGCGGCGGTGCAGGCGATGGCCTACACCGAGGCGAGCGCGGCGCGCGGCGCGCTGCTGTCCTTCGCCTACTGCCTGGGCTTGGGCGTGCCGTTCCTGCTCACCGCCGTCGCGTACCGTAGGGCGCTGGGCGCGTTCGGCTGGGTCAAGCGCCACTACCAGGCCGTCATGCGGATCGGCGGCGGCCTGCTGGTCGCGATCGGGGTGCTCCTGGTGACCGGGGCATGGGGCCACCTCACGGTCGAACTGCAGGGCTGGGTGTCCGGTTTCAAGACGGTGATCTGATGAGCTTCGACAGGGGGGCACGCCCGTGAGCGTCGACGCTCCCGAGGCACAGGCCGCGCCGCAGGCGCCGAAGGACCGCCCGGCGGGCATCGGCCTGATCGGCTGGCTGCGCTGGGGATGGCGGCAGCTGACCTCGATGCGCACGGCGCTGGTGCTGCTGTTCCTCGTCGCGCTCGGCACCGTGCCCGGGTCGTTCCTGCCGCAGCGCGGGCTCGCGCCGGAGAAGGTCGCGACGTTCTTCGACCGGCACAAGACGCTCGCGCCGTGGCTGGACAGGCTGTCGCTGTTCAACGTGTTCTCCGCGCCCTGGTTCGCGGCGATCTACATCCTGCTGTTCATCTCCCTCGCGGGCTGCGTGCTGCCGCGGACCAAGCACCACTTCTCGCAGCTGCGGTCCCGCCCGCCCAAGGCACCGCGCAATCTCCGCCGGCTGCCGGAGGCGGCGTCGTACGAGACGGCCGCCGCGCCCGACGAGGTGCTCGCCGAGGCGCGGAAGATCCTCAAGGAGCGGCGGTTCCGCCTCGACGCGTACGACGACGCGGTCGCCGCCGAGAAGGGGTACCTCCGCGAGACCGGCAACCTGGTCTTCCACCTCGCCCTGCTCGTGCTGCTGTTCGCGGTCGGCTCCGGCACGGCGCTCGGCTACAAGGGCAACGTCCTGGTGACCGAGGGCGAGGGCTTCTCCAACACCCTCACCTCGTACGACGCGTTCAAGGGCGGGCGCAGCTTCAACGCCTCGAAGCTGCCGCCGTTCACGGTCTGGCTCGACTCCTTCAGCGCGAACTACCTCACCAGCGGTCCCAACCGCGGGCAGCCGACCAAGTTCGCGGCCAAGGTGCGCTACCAGGCGGGCCTGAAGTCCCCGGTCACGTCGTACGACCTGCAGGTCAATCACCCGCTCGTGGTCGACGGCGCCCGCGTCTACCTGCTCGGCCACGGCTACGCGCCCCGGTTCACCGTCCGCGACGGCAAGGGCCAGGTCGCCTTCCAGGGCACGGTCCCGTTCCTGCCGAGCGAGGAGTCGACGTTCACCTCCGAGGGCGTCATCAAGGTGCCCGACGCCCAGCCCGACCAACTCGGCATCGTCGGATACTTCTGGCCCACGGCCGTGCCGAACCAGCAGGGCAAGGTCGTCTCGGCGTTCCCCGCCGCCTGGAATCCGCAGGTCGCCCTGTACGTCTTCAAGGGCGACCTCGGCCTGTCAAACGGCGCCCCGCAGTCGGTGTACAAGCTGGACACCGCCAAGCTGAAGCCGATCGTCATGGGGAACCAGACCAAGCCGCTGGCGATCGGGCAGACCCTGACGCTGCCGGGCGGCGCGGGCTCGGTCACCTTCGACGGCTACAAGCAGTGGATCAGCGTCCAGGTCAACCATGACCCCGGACGGGTCCCCGCCCTCTCCGCCGGCATCATCGCGATCATGGGCATCGTCACCTCCTTCCTCGTGCGCCGCCGCAGGGTGTGGGTCCGTGCGAAGGCCGCCGACGGCGGGCGTACCGTGGTCGAGGTCGGAGGGCTCACGCTCGGCGGCGCTACTCCGGACTTCGACGCGATCGTCGAGCGGCTCAAGAAGGCCGCTCCCGAAGAACCCCCGAACACAGACGAGGAGTGACGACTGTGGTCGACACCCATCTGGCCAACCTGAGCAATCAGCTGATGCTCGGCGCGGTGCTGCTCTATGTCGTCGCCATGGTCGGGTACGCCGCCGACATCGCGTTCGGAGGGCGGCGCGCCGCGGCCGTGCCGAGCGAGGCGAAGGTCCTCATCGGCGCGGGCGGCCCCGAGGCGTCCGAGGCCGCCACGGACGTCGAGGAGGCCGAGGACGACGGCCGCCGGATCGAGTGGGGCCGGTTCGCCGTCCTCATCAACGTGCTCGCCTGGGGCGTGCACGGCGCCGAGATCATCACCCGGGGCATGGCGGCCGACCGCGTGCCCTGGGGCAACATGTACGAGTTCACCTCGGCGATCACGTTCGCCGCCGTGACCGTCTACCTCGTGATGCTGTGGCGCTACAAGGTCAGCTGGCTGGGCCCGTTCCTCATGGTCGCCGTCATCATCGCGCTCGGCATCGCCACCATCTGGCTCTACAACGACCCCGGCCCGCTCCGCCCGGCGCTGCACTCCTACTGGATCGCCATCCACGTGACCGCCGCCGTGACCGCCACGGGAACGTTCACCGTCGCCGGGGTCGCCACGATCCTCTACCTCGTCAAGGCCCGCGACAAGGCCGGCAAGCCGGGCGGGATCATGGATCGGGTCCCGGACGCGGAGACGCTCGACCGCATCTCGCACCGCACCATGATGTTCGGCTTCCCGATCTGGACGTTCGCCATCATCGCCGGCGCCATCTGGGCGGACTCCGCGTGGGGCCGCTACTGGGGCTGGGACCCCAAGGAGACCTGGTCGTTCATCACCTGGGTCGTGTACGCCGGCTACCTGCACGCCCGCGCCACGGCGGGCTGGCGAGGCCGCAAGGCGGCCGTCATCTCCCTGATCGCGTTCGGGTGCCTCTTGTTCAACTTTTTCGGAATCAACTACCTCGTCTCCGGGTTGCACTCCTACGCTGGTTGATTAATTAAGTCCCACTGGCAACTTTTTGCCCGCGACGGGCGTCAGATGGGGCGTGGGTGAATCTGGGAGGACTCGGGTGGCGAACAGGCGGTCGACCGTCGGCGTGATCGTGATGGCGGCCCTGCTCGCCGGTGCATCCGCGTGCAGCGGTAACAGCGAGGCGGGCACGAACGGCGAGGGCGGGACGAAGGCGCCTGATGCCCAGGTGCACATCACTCCGGCCAACGGCACCGGCTCCGTGCGCCCGGACCAGGGCGTCGCGGTCGCCGCCGCGGGCGGCAAGCTGGAGCAGGTGGCGGTCGCTCAGGACGGCAAGCCGGTGCCGGGCGACTTCACGCCCGACCACACGCAGTGGAAGACCAAGTGGACGCTCACGCCCGGCGCGTCCTACACCGTGAACGTCACGGCCAAGAACGCCAAGGGCAAGACCACCACGACTCAGAGCAAGTTCCAGACGCAGAAGGCCACACAGAGCTTCAAGATCACCGACATCACGCCGCAGCCCGGCGAGAAGGTCGGCGTCGGCATGCCGATCCTCGTGACGTTCGACAAGCCGATCGCCAACAGGGCGAACGTCGAGCGGTCCCTTGAGGTCAAGTCGGACAAGGGTGACACCGGCGCCTGGCACTGGATGTCGAGCCAGCAGGTCGTCTTCCGCACCCAGAAGTTCTGGGGGGCGCACCAGAACGTCACCTTCACCGCCCACCTCGCCGGCGTACGCGGCCTCAAGGGCGTGTACGGCAAGGCGGACACGGCGCGCTCCTTCAAGATCGGTGCGTCGAACGTCACGGTGGCCAACTCCAAGACGGACTACATGAAGGTCAACCACGACGGCGTGATCAAGAAGTTCCCGATCAGCACCGGCGTGGGCACGACGACGGAGTACACCACGACGAGCGGTATCCACATCACGCAGGAGAAGTCCGAGAGCGTGACGATGGAGTCGCCGAACCGCAAGAAGGGCGACCCGGGCTATTACAAAGAGGTCGTCAACCTCGCGGTCCGGATCACCAACAAGGGCGAGTACGTCCACCAGAGCGTCGGGGAGTACGACGCGCTCGGCCACCGCAACGCGAGCCACGGCTGCGTCCGCACCTCGCCGACCGGCGCGCGCTACTTCTACAACATCGCGCAGCGCGGCGACATCGTGAACGTCACGGGCACGAGCCGCAAGCTGGCCAACGAGACCGACAGCAACGGCTGGGTCTACTGGGCCCTGTCCTGGGACAAGTGGGTGAAGGGCAGCGCCCTGCACTGACTCCCGCGGTCACCGAGAAACGCTTCTCCGACCCCGGCCGCCGTCACCGGCGCCCGGGGTCGGCGGCTTTCCGGCTAATCCTCGCCGCGGAGGCGGCGATCGAGCCGGCGGAGGAACTCCGGGTCGTCGTCCGGGCCCAGCGGACCGCGCTCGCCCCCGGGCCCCGTCCCGGCCTCGCGGCCGTCCCGCGAGGTGAGGAACTCCGGGGGCCACGCGGCCACGCCGGCCGTGACGAATCTGCGGCGCCTGCCGAACAGGAGCCAGGCGACGGCGCCGAGTTCGAAGCCCACCAGAACGATGAGGAACCACGCGAACTTCGGCAGATGCCGGGTTTCGCTCTCATCGGTCGACAGCACGTCGAACAGGCAGAACAGCCAGACGCCGAGTGCGACTAGGACGAGCACGACGGCAAGGACAAGCATGGTCGCAGAGTAACCCGCCGACCTGAATGTCACGGTAAGGGTGGCCGCAGCGGGCCGCCGAATCACCGGCATGGGGGGATGACGGGCGGCCGGTGCCTGGCCTACGCTTCCGCGTAGCCGAGGCGAGGGGACGTGTCATGCGTTACCGGGTGAACCGTCGCCGGCAGCTCGAGGCACCGGCCGCCGACTCCCGGACGGGCCGCCACCGCCGGGGCAGGGAGTCCATTGGCGAGGCCGATCGGACCGCGCCCCTTGAGCGGACCGCCGCCCGGCCGCGACACCTGCAGCCGAGAGACGCGCTCGGCCGGTTCCGCAAGCTCCGCCCCGACGAGGAGCGGCGCCTCCCGGACCAGGTGGACACCCCGGTCCCCGACCGGCCGGCCGAGCTCCGCTACACCTGGCAGGACTTCGAACTCGACGAGGAACTGCCGCGCACGGCGCCCCATCCGCCGGACGCGCCCGACGTACGGGACGGGCGCCGCCACTGCGGAGCACTGGAGAACATCCTGTACCGCCAGTGGTCCGCCGACGGCGACCCGATCCCACCGGACGCCGTACGGGCCGTGGACAGCCTCGCCGAACTGCCCGAGGTGCTCAAGGACAAGCTGGCCGAGGGTCTCAACGGGATCTACGTCGGCTCCGGTGGCGTCCCGGACCTCGACGACATGGGGTACCTCCGGGGCGAGCCGCTGCCGTCGGGAAAGGCGACGTGGGACATCTGTGCCGGGGCGTACGGCGATCGCACCATCGTGGTCGGTGACCGTCCGTCACCCACTCCAGACGTGATGTTGCACGAGATCGGGCACGCCCTTGACGACATCGACGGCACGATGACCGATGACGGCGGCCGACAATGGCAGTCCGACACACCGGAGTTCCGCGCGCTGTACGCCCAATGCCTTCCACACTTGGAGAGCGACTTTCACCGGCAGGCGGAGGATCTCGGTCGTCACGAGTTCTTCGCGGACGCCTTCGCGGCGATCGCGTCGCGACAACGGCCGGCGCTTGTCGACATGCTCGGCGGCGATACCCGGGCGGCGCTCAATGTGATGCTTTTCTTCAACCGCAAATATGGGATTTAGGTGATCTGCGATGTACGTGATCAGGCTCCCCGGCGGTAACCTGCGGGTGCCCACGAGCGTGCTGGCGCGCGGGCGGCAGGCGCATGGCGGGTCGGGGAGCGTGATCGGGCAGGCCTATGTGGAGATCGGCCCGGAGGACCCTGATTACCAGCGGCTTCTCGCTCAGTCGATCTCGGAAGAGGAGATGGCGGAGAAGCGCCGCCGGTGGCGCGAGGATGATGAGGCGCTGCGCGCCGAATTCGAGGAGTTCAAGGCTCGACAGTCAGAGGAGTGACGGCGAGTCGCGGTCGCCGTCCTTCGGACGTCTAGCGGCTCAGTTCGCTGCGTACGGAGGCCTCGACCGGCTCCTCGCCTCTCAGAAGTGCGTGCACCTCGGATTCCCGGAAACGGCGGTGTCCGCCCGGCGTCCGGATACTGCTGATCCGGCCTGCCGCGGCCCAGCGCGTGACAGTTTTCGGGTCGACCCGGAACAGGGCGGCGACCTCACCCGGGGTCAGCAGGCGCTCGCTCGTACTCTCCACGTTTTCTCTCCCCCTTTGTCCCGCTCTCGTCGCGGGTGGACTGTTTCTCAGTCTGCCGTGTCAAGACCGATTTCTCCCTTGTTTTCGGAAAAGATCACGCTACGTAGTTTTGTGACATGCAGTAATGACTACACGTGACGGGCCAGTTGCGGGGCCGACGTCGCGCCGTCCGTCGCGGCCCGCCGTCACGGCAGGTCGGCGGCGCCGGCACGCTGCGGCGGGGGCGGCCGCACGGCAGGCGCGACCGCCGTCGCGCGTGAGATCCGGACCGACGCACGGGCGAGGTGCTGACCGCCGCACGGCGGTCCACTCCGCCCCCGTAGGCTGCTCGACATGCCCGATCTTGTGACATTGGAGGAGATCGAGGACGCCGCTCGGCGGTTGTCCGGCGTCGCCATCCGCACCCCTTTGGTGCCGCTCCGCGGCACGGCGTCCTCCGCCCCCCTCCTGCTGAAGGCCGAGTCGCTGCAGCCGGTCGGCTCCTTCAAGCTCCGCGGCGCGTACGCCGCGATCAGCGCGCTTCCCGAGGAGGACCGGAAGGGCGGCGTCATCGCCCACTCCAGCGGCAACCACGCCCAGGCCGTGGCGTACGCCGCGAACGTCCTCGGCATCCTCGCCGTCCTCGTCGTCCCGACCACGATCCCCGCCGTGAAGATGGACGCCTGCCGTGCGCTCGGCGCGGAGATCGTCTTCGTCGAGCCGACGATCGAGGCCCGCGTGGAGACGGCCGACCGGTTGGCCGCGGCCCACGGGTACGCGCTCATCCCGCCGTTCGACGACCCGCGGATCATCGCGGGGCAGGGCACGATCGGCCTGGAGATCCTCGACGAGGAACCCGAGGTGGACGCGGTCTTCGTACCGATCAGCGGCGGCGGACTGATCTCCGGCATCGCCACGGCGATCAAGGCGAAGCGGCCCGAGACCAAGGTCATCGGCGTGGAGCCGGAACTGGCCGCCGACGCGCAGGCGTCCTTCCGGGCCGGCCGCCGGATCGGCTGGCCCGCCGCCGAGACCGGGCGCACGATCGCCGACGCCCTGCGCCTCGAACGCGTCGGCGAACTGCCCTTCGAGCACATCCGCGCGCACGTCGACGACATCATCACGGTCGGAGAGGACGAGATCCGGGCGGCGATGCGGCTGCTCGCCCGCGGCGCGGGTCTGGTCGCCGAGCCGGGAGGCGCGGTCGCGACCGCCGGGCATCTCACGGCGACCGGCGCCCGGGGCCGGCACCACGGAGGACGCCCGCAGCGGCACGTCGCCGTCGTCTCCGGCGCCAACGTCGATCCGAAGCTGTACGCGGAGATCCTCGGCGAGCCGCACCGGCCGACCGGGAGCGAGTGACGAACCACGGCCCGGGGGCCGGCGGCCCGGCCCCCGGATCGACTCCTGCCGAGGAGGGATAGTCTCAGAAGGTCATGCGTTCCGTATTCTTTTACACCGTTGCCCGGCTGGCGCTGTTCGGCGCGACCGCCGGAGTGCTGTTCCTCACCGGTGCGCGCGGGTTCCTGCTCCTCGCGCTGGCCATCCTGATCAGCGGCGTCATCAGCTTCGTGCTGCTGTCCCGTCAGCGCGACGCCGTGTCGGCCTCCGTGACCCGCCGTGCCGCCCGGATGCGGGAGAACCTCGCCGCCGGAGCCGCTCGCGAGGACGGCGAGGAGGGGACCTCGGCCTCCTCCGATGCCGCCGCCGGCGAGGCGGAGGCCACCGACCGCACGGACGACGATCCGCAGCCGGCCACCGGCAGCCCGAACCCCGCGTCGAACGGCCGCGACCCGGCGTCGTAGGGGTTGTTTCATAAGCGCCGCGCAGCCGGACAGCGGGCTTATGAAACAGCGCCCTGGTCTTGCCATCCGGGCGTCGCGGCGACGCTCGGTCCGCCGCGGGTGCCGCCTTTGTCGCGACGGTCGGCTCGCGCCGGGCGGGTCAGCGGCGGGCGTGGTGGAGGGCGACGGCGCCGAAGGTGAGGTTGCGCCAGCGCACCGAGGTCCAGCCGGCCTCCTGCATCAGCCGGGCGAACGCCGCCTGGTCGTGCCAGGCCGCCGTCGACTCCGCGAGGTAGTGGTAGGAGTCCGGGTTCGAGCTGACCTTGGCCATCAGCGGCAGGCCGACCTTCAGGTGCAGGCCGTGCAGGGTCCGCACCACCGGGTTCGGCGGCCGGCTGACCTCGCAGACCACCAGGCGCCCGCCCGGCCTCGTCACCCGGCGCAGTTCGGCCAGGGCCTGAACCGTGTCGCTGACGTTGCGGATGCCGAAGGAGATCGTCACCGCGTCGAAGGAGGCGTCTGCGAACGGGAGCCGCAGCGCGTCCCCGGCGACGAAGCGCACGCCCGCCGAGCCGCCCCGGCGCATGCCCTCCTGGAGCATCCCGAGCGAGAAGTCGCAGGCGACGGTGTGCGCGCCCGCCTCGGCGAAGGGCATCGAGGAGGTGCCGGTGCCGGCCGCCAGGTCGAGGACCCGCTCGCCGGGTCGTACGTCCAGGGCCTTGACGACCTCACGCCGCCACAGGCGGTCCAGGCCACCGGTCATCAGGTCGTTGAGCAGGTCGTAGCGCGCGGCGGTGCGGTCGAACATCGCCGCGACCTCGGCCGGTCGCTTGTCCAGGGATGCGCGCGTCATGGGCAGTAAGCGTACGCAAGCCTTCGGTTAACACCGCACGCGGGCAGGCGCGTACGATCGGGCCGCGCGCGTGGTTCCCAAGCTGTGTCACGCAAGGTTTACACTCACGGTGTAAGGCGCTTGTGAAGTGCTTCACAAAAGAACAATGAGCCAGATCGCCCCCCGGGTCGCACCCGGCTTCCCGCAGCCCCGTACGATCCGACGCGGCATCGCCCCCGATCAGGGCGGCACAACCGAAACCGTGCATCCAAAGGATTCTCGTGACCGAGCCAGTGGCCGTACCGCAGCAGGATTCCGTGACCGAGGCCGACGTCATCGTCGTCGGCGCCGGCCCGGCGGGCTCGACTACGGCCTACCACCTGGCCCAGGCGGGGCTGAACGTCCTCCTGCTGGAGAAGACGACGTTCCCGCGCGAGAAGGTGTGCGGTGACGGCCTGACCCCCCGTGCGGTCAAGCAGCTGATCAAGATGGGCGTCGATATCGACGCGCCCGGCTGGATCCGGAACAAGGGCCTGCGGATCATCGGCGGCGGCACCCGCCTCGAGCTGCCCTGGCCCGACCTCGCGAGCTACCCCGACTACGGCCTGGTCCGCACGCGGATGGACTTCGACCAGATCCTCGCCGAGCGCGCCGTCGCCGCCGGGGTGAAGCTCCGCATGAACACCAACGTGACCGGCCCGGTCCTCGACGACCGCACCGGCCGGATCACCGGCGTCGTCGCCAAGACCGCCGACGGAGACATCACCTTCAAGGCGCCGCTCGTCGTCGCCGCCGACGGCAACTCCACACGGCTGTCCCTCGCCATGGGGCTGCGCAAGCGCGACGACCGGCCGATCGGCGTGGCGGTCCGGCGCTACTACACGAGCCCGCGGCACGAGGACGACTACCTCGAGTCCTGGCTGGAGCTGTGGGACGGCGACCGGTTGCTGCCCGGCTACGGCTGGATCTTCGGCGTCGGCGACGGCACCTCCAACGTCGGCCTCGGCCTGCTCAACACCAGTGACTCGTTCAAGAACGTCGACTACCGCGCGCTGCTGCGCAGCTGGCTCGCCGGGATGCCGGAGGAGTGGGGCTACGCCGAGGAGAACGCCACCGGCCCGGTGCGCGGAGCGGCTCTGCCGATGGGATTCAACCGGACGCCGCACTACACGCGGGGCCTCCTCCTGGTCGGCGACGCCGGCGGGATGATCAATCCCTTCAACGGCGAGGGCATCGCGTACGCGATGGAGTCCGGCGAGATGGCGGCCGAGGTAATCGTCCAGGCGCTGGGCCGGCCGACCGCCGCGCAACGCGAGCGTGCCCTGCACGACTACCCGCGCGTGCTGAAGGAGGCCTATGGCGGCTACTACACGGTCGGGCGGATCTTCGTGAAGGCGATCGGCGATCCGCGCGTCATGAAGTTCGCGACACGCCACGGCCTGCCGCACCCCACGCTGATGAGGTTCACGCTGAAGCTGCTCGCCAACCTGACCGACCCGCGGGGCGGCGACGCGATGGACCGGATCATCAACGCGATGTCGAAGCTCGCGCCGGCGGCGTGACACCCCGAGAGAAGAAGTGATGATCGCCCTGCCTAGGATGGGAATCCCGGCCGTGGAGCACGGCCGTGCCGCGCCGGAGGCGCGTTCGAAGGCACTCACCAAGAGGGGGGTGTAGGGATTTGAACCTCTACGTTCCTATTGTCGTACTCGGCGTGCTCGCGCTGCTGTTCTCTGCCGGCTCGGTCGTCATGGGGTCCTTCACGGGTCCCAAGCGCTGGAACCGCGCCCGGCTCGAGGCGTACGAGTGTGGCATCGAACCGACCCCGCAGCCGGTCGGCGGCGGTCGCTTCCCGGTGAAGTACTACCTGACGGCGATGCTGTTCATCGTCTTCGACATTGAGATCATCTTCCTGTACCCCTGGGCGGTCGCCTTCGACCACATGGGGCTGTTCGGTCTCGTCGAGATGGTGCTCTTCATCGTCACCGTCCTCATCGCGTACGCCTACGTGTGGCGGCGCGGTGGACTGGAGTGGGACTGACAATGGGCCTTGAAGAGAAACTCCCCAGCGGTGTTCTGCTGACCACGGTCGAGCAGGTCATCGGAATGGCGCGTAGGAGCTCGGTGTGGCCGGCGACGTTCGGCCTCGCCTGTTGCGCCATCGAGATGATGGCGTCGGGCGACCCGCGCCACGACTTCTCCCGATGGGGCATGGAGCGGGCGTCGGGCTCGCCCCGGCAGGCCGATCTGATGATCGTGGCCGGCCGGGTGAGCCAGAAGATGGCCCCCGTGCTCCGGCAGATCTACGACCAGATGGCCTCGCCGAAGTGGGTCATCGCGATGGGCGTGTGCGCCTCTTCCGGCGGCATGTTCAACAACTACGCGATCGTCCAGGGCGTCGACCACATCGTCCCGGTCGACATCTACCTGCCCGGCTGCCCGCCGCGCCCGGAGATGCTGCTGGACGCCATTCTCAAGCTGCACGACAAGATCCAGAACACCAAGCTGGGCGTGCACCGCAAGAAGGAGATCGAGGAGCTGGAGAAGGCCAAGCTCCGGCAGCTTCCCCTTCTCGACCGGCCCGAGGTGGTCTCGTGAGCTCCCAGCACCCTGAGCAGCAGGCCGACCAGCTGCCCGCCCGCGCCGAGGAAGAAAGGCACGAGCAGCCGGTCGCCCGCCTGGGCATGTTCGGCGCCAAGACGACCGGTGACACCTCCGGGTACGGCGGGCTCGTCGTCCGGCAGTCCCCGAAGATCTCCAGCCCGCGCCCGTACGGCGGCCCCCGCACCACCGGTGCCGAGGGCGAGTTCGACGAGATCGCGAACGAGCTGGAGCGGGCGTACCCGGAGTTCGGCGAGGCGATCGAGCGCGTGGTCGTGGACCGGGGCGAGCTGACCCTCGTCATCCGCCGCGAGCACCTGGCGCAGGTCGCCCAGGTCCTGCGCGACGACCCGAAGCTGCGCTTCGAGCTGTGCACCGGCGTCTCCGGCGTGCACTACCCGGCGGACACCGGCGCGGAGCTGCACGCGGTCTACCCGCTCCTGTCGATGACCCACAACCGGCGCGTCCGGCTCGAGGTCACCTGCCCCGACGCGGACCCGCACGTCCCGTCGCTCGTCGCGGTCTACCCGACCAACGACTGGCACGAGCGCGAGACGTACGACTTCTTCGGGATCGTCTTCGACGGGCACCCGGCGCTGACCCGGATCATGATGCCGGACGACTGGCAGGGCCACCCGCAGCGCAAGGACTACCCCCTCGGCGGCATCCCCGTCGAGTACCGCGGGGCGAAGGTGCCTCCGCCCGACGAGAGGAGGTCCTACGTATGACCGCCACCGACTACGACGCGTACGGCGCCGGTGAGGCCACCGAGGGCACCGTCTACAACGTCAACGGTCAGGACTGGGACCAGGTCGTCGAGGGCGTCGCGACCAGCGACGAGGACCGCATGGTCATCAACATGGGTCCCCAGCACCCGTCGACGCACGGCGTGCTCCGGCTGATCCTCACGCTCGACGGCGAGACGGTCGACGAGACGCGGCTGGGCATCGGCTACCTCCACACCGGCATCGAGAAGAACATGGAGTACCGGACGTGGACCCAGGGGACCACGTTCTGCACCCGCATGGACTACCTCGCGCCGCTGTTCAACGAGGCGGCCTACTGCCTCGCGGTGGAGAAGCTGCTCGGCGTCACCGACGACGTCCCGGAGCGGGCGCAGGTCATCCGGGTGATGATGATGGAGATCAACCGGATCTCCTCGCACCTGGTCGCGATCGCGACCTTCGGCCTGGAGCTCGGCGCCACGACCGTCATGCTCAACGGGTTCATCGAGCGCGAGTACGCCCTGGACATCTTCGAGATGGTCGCGGGCCTGCGGATGAACATGGCCTACATCCGGCCGGGCGGCGTCGCGCAGGACCTCCCGCCGGGTGCGATCGACAAGATCGGTGACTTCGTCAAGCGGGAGAAGCACCGGCTCAAGCAGCTGCGCAAGCTCCTCGACGCGAACCCCGTGTTCGTCGCCCGTACGAAGGACATCGCCTACCTCGACGTGACCGGCTGCATGGCGCTGGGCATCACCGGCCCGGTCCTGCGCTCCGCGGGCCTGCCGTGGGACCTGCGCAAGACGCAGCCGTACTGCGGCTACGAGACGTACGAGTTCGACGTGCCGACGCAGCAGACCTGCGACGTGTACGGCCGCTACCTCGTGCGCATGGCCGAGATGGACGAGTCCCTGAAGATCATCGAGCAGTGCCTCGACCGGCTGAGCTCCGGCTCCGCCAGGTCGGGCCCGGTGATGATCGAGGACAAGAAGATCGGCTGGCCGGCGCAGCTCGCGCTGGGGCCCGACGGCATGGGCAACTCGCCGAACCACATCGCGCACATCATGGGCCAGTCCATGGAGGCCCTCATCCACCACTTCAAGCTGGTGACCGAGGGATTCCGCGTGCCGGCCGGCCAGGTGTACGCCGCGGTGGAGTCGCCGCGCGGCGAGCTCGGCTGTCACGCGGTCAGCGACGGCGGCACCCGCCCGTACCGCGTGCACTTCCGCGACCCGTCGTTCACCAACCTGCAGGCGGCCCCGGCGATGTCCGAGGGCGGCCAGGTCGCCGACATCATCGCCGCGGTGGCCAGCATCGACCCGGTGATGGGGGGAGTCGACCGATGACCGGTCGAGACGAGAACCGAGACGAGCAGCGCACCGAACGTGCCGCCGGCGTCGTGGCGCACGAGGGGGGCGCGACTCTCGACCCCGAGGTGCGCGCGCGGCTCGAGCGCGACGCCAAGGAGATCATCGCGCGCTACCCGAAGCCCCGGTCGGCGCTGCTGCCGATGCTGCACCTGGTTCAGTCCGAGGTCGGGTACGTCAGCGAGGGCGGCATCCAGTTCTGCGCCGACATGCTGGGCATCACGCCCGCGCAGGTGACGGGCGTCGCGACCTTCTACACGCAGTACAAGCGCGAGCCGGTCGGGGACTACCACGTCGGCGTCTGCATCAACACGCTGTGCGCGGTCATGGGCGGCGACCAGATCTGGGAGGAGCTGTCCTCGCACGTCGGCGTCGGTCACGACGAGGCGACCGAGGACGGCAAGGTCAGCCTCGAGCGGATCGAGTGCAACGCGGCCTGCGACTTCGCTCCCGTGGTGATGGTCAACTGGGAGTTCTTCGACGACATGACGCCGGAGAAGGCCAAGCGGCTCGTCGACGACCTGCGCGCCGGAAAGCCGGTGGCGCCGACCCGCGGTCCGGGCTCGGTGTGCAGCTGGAAGCAGGCGTCGCGGGTGCTCGCCGGTTTCAATGACGGACGCGCCGGAGAGGGCGTGCAGGCCGGCCCGGAGTCGTTGCGCGGCCTGGAGCTGGCCAAGCGCAACGGCTGGACCGCTCCTGAGCCCGAGCAGGAGACCAAATGACCACTCTGACCCCCATCCTCACGAAGACGTGGGACCAGGCCGACTCGTTCACGCTGCGCGGGTACGAGAACGCCAGCGGGTACCAGGCCTTCCGCACGGCCCTGGGCATGAACCCAGGCGACATCATCCAGGCGGTGAAGGACTCCGGGCTGCGCGGCCGTGGCGGCGCGGGCTTCCCGACCGGCCTGAAGTGGGGCTTCATCCCCCAGGGCGACGGCAAGCCGCACTACCTGGTGGTCAACGCGGACGAGTCCGAGCCGGGCACGTGCAAGGACATCCCGCTCATGCTGGCCAACCCGCACGTGCTGGTCGAGGGCATCATCATCAGCGCGTTCGCGATCCGCGCCAACCACGCGTTCATCTACGTGCGCGGTGAGGTGGTGCACGTGATCCGGCGGCTGCAGCAGGCCGTCGCCGACGCGTACGAGGCCGGATACCTCGGGGCGAACATCCTCGGCTCCGGGTTCGACCTGGAGCTCGTCGTGCACTCCGGCGCCGGCGCGTACATCTGCGGCGAGGAGACGGCGCTGCTCGACTCCCTCGAGGGGTTCCGCGGCCAACCCCGGCTCAAGCCCCCCTTCCCGGCGGTCGCTGGCCTGTACGGCGGACCCACCGTGATCAACAACGTCGAGTCGATCGCCAGTGTTCCCGGGATCATCGAGAACGGCGCCGACTGGTTCGCCGCGATGGGCACCGAGAAGTCCAAGGGCTTCGGCATCTTCAGCCTGTCCGGGCACGTGACCCGGCCGGGCCAGTACGAGGCGCCGCTGGGCATCACGCTCCGCGAGCTGCTCGACATGGCGGGCGGCATCCGGAACGGCCACCGGCTGAAGTTCTGGACGCCGGGCGGCTCCTCGACGCCGCTGTTCACCGACGAGCACCTCGACGTGCCGCTGGACTTCGAGTCCGTCGGCGCGGCGGGTTCCATGCTCGGCACCCGGGCGCTGCAGCTCTTCGACGAGACGACCTGCGTCGTACGGGCGGTGCTGCGCTGGAGCGAGTTCTACGCGCACGAGTCGTGCGGCAAGTGCACGCCGTGCCGCGAGGGCACCTACTGGTACAAGCAGATGCTGAAGCGACTGGAGAAGGGCGAGGGCAGCGAGAAGGACCTCGACACCCTCCTCGACCTGTCGGACAACATCCTCGGCCGATCGTTCTGCGCCCTCGGCGACGGCGCGACCAGCCCGGTGACCTCGTCCATCCAGTACTTCCGGGACGAGTACATCCAGCACTTCGAACAGGGCGGCTGTCCCTTCGACCGGGCCGCCTCGACCGCGTGGGCAGGTGGAAAGTGACCGTCACCAGCGACAGCACCGGGGTCGAGCAGCGCGAGGACCTGATCTCCGTCACGATCGACGGCTTCGAGATCAGCGTCCCCAAGGGCACGCTGATCATCCGGGCCGCCGAGCTGCTCGGCATCCAGATCCCGCGGTTCTGTGACCATCCGCTGCTCGACCCGATCGGCGCGTGCCGGCAGTGCCTGGTGGAGATCCCCGACGCCGGCAACGGGCGCCCGATGCCCAAGCCGCAGGCGTCGTGCACCACCACCGTGATGCCGAACATGGTCATCAAGACCCAGCTGACCTCGCCGGCGGCGGACAAGGCCCAGCACGGCGTGATGGAGCTGCTGCTCATCAACCACCCGCTGGACTGCCCGGTCTGCGACAAGGGCGGCGAGTGCCCGCTGCAGAACCAGGCGATGTCCAACGGCCGCGGCGAGTCGCGTTTCGTCGAGACGAAGCGGACGTTCCCGAAGCCGGTCGCGCTGTCCACCGAGGTGCTGCTGGACCGCGAGCGGTGCATCCAGTGCGCCCGCTGCACGCGGTTCTCCGACCAGATCGCCGGCGACGCCTTCATCGAACTGTTCGAGCGCGGCGCCAAGGAGCAGGTCGGCGCGGCGACCGACGAGCCGTTCCAGTCCTATTTCTCCGGCAACACGGTGCAGATCTGCCCGGTCGGCGCGCTGACCGGCGCGGCGTACCGCTTCCGCTCCCGGCCGTTCGACCTGGTGTCGACGCCGAGCGTCTGCGAGCACTGCGCCTCCGGCTGCGCCCAGCGCACCGACCACCGGCGCGGCAAGGTGACGCGCCGCCTGGCCGGTGACGACCCGCAGGTCAACGAGGAGTGGAACTGCGACAAGGGCCGGTGGGCGTTCACGTACGCCGGCCAGCCCGACCGCCTCACCCACCCGCTGATCCGTAACGAGGACGGCGTGCTGGAGCCGGCGTCCTGGCCGGAGGCGCTGAACGTCGCGGCCGAGGGCCTGGCCCGCGCCCGGGGCTCAGCCGGGGGCAAGGGCGCTGCCGTGCTGACCGGCGGCCGCCTCACGCTCGAGGACGCCTACGCGTACAGCAAGTTCGCCCGGATCGCGCTCGGCACCAACGACATCGACTTCCGCGCCCGCACGCACTCGGCCGAGGAGGCCGAGTTCATCGCCGCGACCGTCGCCGGGAGGCCGATCACGGTCTCCTACGCCGACCTGGAGAAGGCCCCCGCGGTGCTGCTCGCCGGCTTCGAGCCGGAGGAGGAGTCGCCGATCGTCTTCCTGCGGCTGCGGAAGGCGGCCCGCAAGCGTGGGCTCAAGGTCTACTCCGTCGCGCCGTACGCCACGCGCGGCCTGCGCAAGGTGTCCGGCACGCTGCTCACGACCGCGCCGGGCGGGGAGGCCGAGACCCTCGGCGACCTGATCACCGGGACGAACCTCGACGACGCGGGCGAGGCCGCGGCCGAGCTGCTCAAGGCCGAGGGCGCGATCGTGCTGATCGGCGAGCGGCTCGCGTCGGTGCCCGGCGCGCTGTCGGCCGCCGGCCGGCTGGCCACGGCCACCGGCGCCCGCCTCGCGTGGGTTCCGCGCCGGGCCGGTGAGCGCGGCGCCATCGAGGCCGGTGCGCTGCCGACGCTGCTGCCGATCGGCCGTCCGGTCACCGACGCCTCGGCGCGCGCCGAGGTCGCGCGGGCCTGGACCGTGAGCGGCCTGCCCGAGACGCCCGGCCGCGACACCGAGGGCATCCTCGCCGCCGCGTGGGACGGCGGGATCGACGCGCTGCTCATCGGCGGCGTCGACCCGTACGACCTGCCGGACCCGGCCGGGGCCCTGGCGGCGCTGGAGAACACCCCGTTCATCGTCAGCCTGGAGCAGCGGGTCAGCGCGGTCACCGACCGGGCCGACGTCGTGCTGCCGGTCGCGACGGTGACGCAGAAGGCCGGGACCTTCGTCAACTGGGAGGGCCGCGGCCGCCCGTTCGACGTCGTCCTGGGGACCCCCGGCGTCATGTCGGACCTGAAGGTGCTGGCGGCCATCGCCGACGAGCTCGACGTCCACCTGGGCCTGCCGGACCCGGCCACGGCCCGCCGTGAGCTCGCCGCACTCGGCGCGTTCCGCGGCGACCGGCCGAGCCTGCCGAGCGTGCCCGCCGCCGTGCCCACCGACCCGCGCAAGGGCGAGGCGCTGCTGGCCACCTGGCGGCTGCTGCTCGACGCGGGCCGGATGCAGGACGGCGAGCCGTACCTCGCGGGCACCGCCAAGGCGCCGGTCGCGCGCCTGAGCGCGGCGACGGCCGAGGAGATCGCAGTGGACGGGAAGGTCACCGTGGCCACGGCACACGGCGAGATCACCCTGCCGCTGGAGATCGTCGACATGCCGGATCGCGTGGTCTGGCTCCCCGAGAACTCCCCAGGCTGCGCGGTCCACCGGGACCTGGGCGTTTCGGCCGGGGCGGTCGTGAAGATCCAGAACGGGAGCGTCGCATGAACGCCACCCACGTCCTCGCCGAGGGCGCCACGCTGAACAGCTTCGGCCATGACCCATGGTGGCTGATCGGCGCCAAGGCCCTGGTGATCTTCGTGTTCCTGCTGCTGACGGTGCTCATCACCGTCTGGGCGGAGCGCCGGGTCATCGGCCGGATGCAGCTGAGGCCGGGCCCGAACCGCGCCGGCCCCTTCGGCATCCTGCAGGCGCTGTTCGACGGCATCAAGGGCGCGCTGAAGGAGGACATCGTCCCGCGCGGCGTGGACAAGGTCGTGTTCTTCCTCGCGCCGATCCTCGCCGCCGCGCCCGCGATGGTGTCGTTCTCGATCATCCCGTGGGGCGGGATCGTCTCGATCGGCGGGCACAAGACGCCGCTGCAGTTGGCCGACCTGCCAGTGGCGGTGCTGCTGCCGCTGGCGATGGCCTCGATCGGCGTGTACGGCTTCGTCCTCGCCGGCTGGTCGTCGATGTCGCCCTACGCCCTGCTCGGCGGTCTGCGCTCCAGTGCCCAGGTGATCTCGTACGAGATCGCGATGGGCCTTTCGTTCGTGGCGGTGTTCCTGTTCGCCGGGTCGCTGTCCACCTCGGAGATCGTCGCGGCGCAGGCGCACGGCTCGGCATTCCACGTCGCCGGGATGACGTTCCACACGCCGTCCTGGTACGCGGTGCTGCTGCTCCCGTCGTTCGTGATCTACATCTTCACGATGATGGGGGAGTCGGGCCGTATCCCGTTCGACCTGCCCGAGGGCGAGGGCGAGCTGGTCGCCGGCTACCACACCGAGTACTCGTCGCTGAAGTTCATGATGTTCTACCTCGCCGAGTACGTGAACATGACGACGCTGTCGGCGCTGTGTGTGACGCTGTTCCTCGGCGGCTACCGCGCGCCCTGGCCGATCACCTGGTTCTGGTCCGGGGCCAACGCCGGCTGGTGGCCGGTCCTGTGGTTCCTCATCAAGATCTGGATGTTCACCTTCTTCTTCATCTGGCTGCGCGCCGCCCTGCCGCGGGTCCGCTACGACCAGCTGATGAAGCTCGGCTGGAAGGTCCTCATCCCGGTCTCGCTCGGCTGGATCCTCTTCGTGTCGGCGGTGCGGGCCCTGCGTAACGAGAAGCACGACGTCGGGCCGATCATGCTGGTCGCCGCCCTGATCGCCGTGCTCCTGCTGCTCGGCTCGTTCGTCTGGGAGCGGACGTCGAAGAGCGAGGCGGAGCCGGAGGAGGCGGAGGCCGGAGTGGAGCGCGACCCGATGGCGGGCGGGTTCCCGGTGCCGCCGCTCGACGCGCCGCACTACCACGGCGCCGGCAACGCCAGTGCGTCCAACTCTGCGGAGGCCACCCGTGCTTGATTTCCTGAACCCGATCAAGGGGTTCGGCGTCGCGTTCCACCAGATGCTCAGCAAGACCGAGGTGGTGGAGTACCCCGAGGTCAAGAAGCCGACCGCGCCGCGTTTCCACGGCCGTCACCAGCTGAACCGCTGGCCCGACGGCCTGGAGAAGTGCGTCGGCTGCGAGCTGTGCGCCTGGGCGTGTCCGGCGGACGCGATCTACGTCGAGGGCGCGGACAACACCTCGGAGGAGCGGTTCTCTCCGGGTGAGCGCTACGGCCGCGTCTACCAGATCAACTACCTGCGGTGCATCCTCTGCGGGCTGTGCATCGAGGCGTGCCCGACCCGGGCGCTCACGATGACCAACGAGTACGAGCTCGCCGACGTCAGCCGCGAGAGCCTCATCTACACCAAGGAGATGCTGCTCGCGCCGCTGATCGAGGGCATGGAGGCTCCGCCGCACGAGATGCGTCTCGGCGAGACCGAGGAGGACTACTACCGCCTCGGCGCCAAGAGCGAGTCCAAGGACGGTGCCAAATGACCGGGGTAGTGGCCGCGGGCGCACACCAGACCGGCGAGAGCGCGATCTTCTGGGTCCTCGCCGTCATCTCGGTCGCGGCGGCCCTCGGCATGATCCTTACGCGGAAGGCCGTGCACTCGGCCCTCATGCTGGCCACGGTGATGTTCTCGTTCGCGGTGCTGTACGCCGTGAACGAGGCGCCGTTCCTGGCCTTCGTGCAGGTGATCGTCTACACCGGCGCGGTGCTGATGCTCTTCCTGTTCGTCGTCATGATCATCGGCGTCAGCTCCACCGACTCCCTGGTCGAGACGATCAAGGGCCAGCGCGTCGCCGCCGCGCTCGTGGGCATCGGGTTCGTCGTCCTGCTGCTGGTCGGGTTCGGTCACGCGACGCTGCCGAAGACGACCGGCCTGAAAGACGCCAACGCCAATGGCGGCAACGTCATGGGCCTGGCACGGCTGATCTTCACCAAGTACGTCTTCGCGTTCGAGGTGACCAGCGCCCTGCTGATCACTGCGGCGCTGGGCGCGATGGTGCTGACGCACCGCGAGCGGCTCCGGCCGAAGCCGACGCAGAAGCAGCTGTCCAAGGAGCGGATCAAGAGCGACCGCGTCGCGCCGCTGCCGCCGCCCGGCACATACGCCCGGCACAACGCCGTCGACATGCCGGCGCTGCTGCCGGACGGCACCATCTCGGAGCTGTCGGTCAGCCCGGTCATCTCCCGGCGCCGTACCGGGGAGCACGAGGACCTGCACGGCGCGTCGCCCGAGGTGGTCGCCCGGCAGGACACCAAGACGGTCAAGGCCGTGATCGACAAGCCGGTCGAGGTCGAGGAGGAGGAACAGTGACGGACCACTACCTGGTTCTGTCCGCCATCCTGTTCACGATCGGCGCGGTCGGCGTGCTCATCCGCCGTAACGCCATCGTGGTCTTCATGTGCGTCGAGCTCATGCTCAACGCCACCAACCTGGCGTTCGTGAGCTTCGCCCGCATGCACGGCAGCCTCGACGGGCAGATCATCGCGTTCTTCGTGATGGTGGTGGCCGCGGCCGAGGTCGTCGTCGGACTGGCGATCATCATGACGATCTTCCGGAGCAGGAAGTCCTCGTCGGTCGACGACGCGAACCTGCTGAAGTACTGAGGACATCTCGATGACCACGATGAACGCTGCCCTTGCCGCCGGTGAAGTGGTGCAGCATCCGCACGCCGCCACCGGCGTCCTGTCCGCCACATGGCTGCTGATCGCCCTGCCCCTGGCCGGCGCGGCGATCCTGCTGCTGGGCGGGCGCCGCACCGACAAGTGGGGCCACCTGCTGGGCACCGCGATGTCCCTCGGGGCCTTCCTCGTCGGCGCGCTCGCCTTCGCGGCGATGCTGGGTCAGAAGGGCGACGACCGCACCAACCTGGTGCACCTGTTTCAGTACATCCCGGCAGGGTCGCTCAACGTCGACATGAACCTGTGGATCGACCCGCTGTCGATCAGCTTCGTGCTGCTGATCACCGGCGTCGGGTCGCTGATCCACATCTACTCGATCGGCTACATGGCCCACGACCCGGACCGGCGGCGGTTCTTCGCCTACCTCAACCTGTTCGTGGCGGCGATGCTGCTGCTCGTGCTGGCCGACAACTACATCGGCCTGTACATCGGCTGGGAGGGCGTCGGTCTCGCCTCGTACCTGCTGATCGGGTTCTGGCAGTACAAGCCGAGCGCGGCCACGGCGGCCAAGAAGGCGTTCATCGTCAACCGGGTCGGTGACTTCGGCCTGTCCGTCGCGGTCATGGTGATGTTCGCGACGTTCGGTTCGCTGAGCTTCCAGAACGTCTTCGGCCACGCGTCCGAGGCGTCCCACGGCACGGTCACCGCGATCGGCCTGCTGCTCCTCCTCGGCGCCTGCGGTAAGTCCGCGCAGCTCCCGCTGCAGTCCTGGCTCCTGGACGCCATGGAGGGCCCGACCCCGGTGTCGGCGCTCATCCACGCCGCCACGATGGTGACCGCGGGCGTCTACCTGATCGTCCGCTCCCACGTCATCTTCGAGCTGTCGCCGGACGCGCGGCTGCTCGTCACGATCGTCGGCGCGGCCACGCTGCTCGCCGGTGCGATCATCGGTTGCGCCAAGGACGACATCAAGAAGGCACTCGCCGGATCGACGATGTCGCAGATCGGCTACATGGTCCTGGCGGCCGGCCTCGGCCGCCCCGGCTACGTCTTCGCCATCGCCCACCTCATCGCGCACGGCTTCTTCAAGGCCGGCCTGTTCCTCGGCGCCGGCTCGGTCATGCACGCGATGAACGATGACGTGAACATGCGCAAGTACGGCGGCCTGCGGAAGTACATGCCGATCACGTTCGCGACGTTCGGCCTCGGCTACCTCGCGATCATCGGCTTCCCCGGCCTGTCCGGCTGGTGGACCAAGGACGGCATCATCGACGCCGCCTTCGAGAAGGGCGGCACGTCCGGCCAGATCCTCGGCTGGCTCGCGCTGCTCGGCGCCGGCATCACCGCGTACTACATGTCCCGCGTCATGTTCATGACGTTCTTCGGCGAGCCGCGCTGGGACGAGGACGTGCACCCGCACGAGTCGCCGAGGGTCATGACGATCCCGCTGATCCTGCTGGCGATCGGCTCGATCGCGGGCGGCGCCTTCCTCATCGCCGGCGACCGGTTCGCGAACTTCCTCGCGCCGGTCGTGGGCGAGCCGGAGGCGGGGCACAAGCTGATCACGCCGTACACCGTGATCGTGTTCGCGCTCATGGTGGTCGGTGTCGGCCTCGCGTACGTGCAGTACCTGCGGCGCCCGATCCCGCGCACGGCCCCGGCGGGCAACGTCGCCACCACCTTCGCCCGCAGGGACCTGTACGGCGACGCGCTCAACGAGTCGCTGTTCATGCGGCCCGGCCAGTGGCTGACCCGCCTCACCGTCTACTTCGACAACCGCGGCGTCGACGGCCTCGTCAACGGCCTCGCGGCGTTCATCGGAGGGACGTCCGGGAGGGTGCGGCGCGTGCAGACCGGCTTCGTCCGCTCGTACGCCCTGTCAATGTTCGTCGGCGCCGCGCTCGTCGTGGCCGCCCTGTTCCTGGTGAGGATCTAGTGGTCGCCACGACTTCCCTGCCGCCCTGGAAGGTCGCCTCATGCTGACTGCCCTCATCGCGATTCCCGCCATCGGGGCGCTGCTGGTCGCGCTGCTGCCGAAGGGCAAGGACGCGCTGGCCAAGCGCGCCGCGCTCGTCGTCACGCTGATCGTCGCGGTGCTCACCGTGGTGATGGCGCTCCGGTTCAAGGCGGACGGGCCGCGGTTCCAGTTCACCGAGAAGTACTGGTGGATCAAGCAGTTCGGCGTGCACTACGCGGTCGGCGTCGACGGCGTCGCGCTCGTGCTCATCGTGCTGTCGGCGATCCTGGTGCCGCTGGTCGTGCTGGCCTCCTGGAACGACGCGGAGCGCTCGGGCGGCGTCGACAACCCGCCGAAGCGGTCGGTGAAGACCTACTTCGCGCTGCTGCTCAGCCTCGAGGCGATGATGATCGGCGTCTTCGCGGCGACCGACATCTTCCTGTTCTACGTCTTCTTCGAGGCGATGCTGTTCCCGGTGTACTTCATCATCGGGTCCTACGGCGGTCCGCAGCGGTCGTACGCCGCGGTCAAGTTCCTGCTGTACTCGCTGTTCGGCGGCCTGCTGATGCTCGCCGCCGTCATCGGCCTGTACGTCGTCTCGGCCAACGCGGGCCACGGCACGTTCCTGTTCGACGAGCTGCGGAACCTCCACATCGCGCCGACCACGGCCAAGTGGCTGTTCCTCGGCTTCTTCATCGCGTTCGCGATCAAGGCGCCGCTCGTGCCGTTCCACACCTGGCTGCCCGACGCCGCGGGCCAGGCGCCCACCGGCGCCGCCGTGCTGATCGTCGGCGTGCTCGACAAGGTCGGCACCTTCGGGATGCTGCGGTTCTGCCTTGAACTGTTCCCGGGTGCGGCCAAGTGGTTCACACCGGTCGTGCTGACCCTGTCGGTGGTCGGCATCGTGTACGGCGCGGTCCTCGCGATCGGCCAGGTCGACATCAAGCGTCTGATCGCGTACACGTCGATCTCGCACTTCGGCTTCATCACGCTGGGCATCTTCGCGATGACCACGCAGGGCCAGAGTGGCGCGACGCTGTACATGGTCAACCACGGGTTCTCGACCGGCGCGCTGTTCCTGCTCGCCGGATTCATGATCACCCGTCGCGGCTCGGCTCGGATCGACGCGTACGGCGGCGTGCAGAAGGTCGCCCCGCTGCTGGCCGGCACCTTCCTCGTCGCGGGTCTGTCCGGCCTGTCGCTGCCGGGTCTGTCGAGCTTCGTCTCGGAGTTCCTGGTCCTGGTCGGCACGTTCACCCGCTACAAGGTGCCCGCGGTCATCGCGACGGTCGGCATCATCCTGGCCGCCGTCTACATCCTGTGGATGTACCAGCGGACGATGAACGGCCCGACCGCCGAGGCGGTCAAGGGCATGAGCGACCTGTCGAAGCGCGAGCTGATCGTCATCGCGCCGATCATCGCGATCATCGTCGCGCTCGGCTTCTACCCGAAGCCGGTGCTGGACGTCATCAACCCGTCGGTGAAGCAGACACTGGTCCAGGTCCACCAGCAGGACCCGAAGCCGACGATCGCCGAGAAGGGAAGCCACCAGTGACACCCGTGGTATTGGCGGCGGGGGACATTCCAGCTCCCCACCTCGAATACGGGCGGCTCGCGCCGATCCTGATCGTGCTCGGGGCGGCGTCCGTCGGCGTGCTCGTCGAGGCCCTCGCGCCCCGCGCCCAGCGGTACGGGCTGCAGGTCCTGGTCTCTGCGGTCGGCCTCGTCGCGGCGTTCGCCTGGACGATCGCACTGGGCCTCGGCGACCAGCCGCACCACGTCGCGGCGATGGGCGCGATCGGCGTCGACGGGCCGACCCTGTTCATCCAGGGCACGATCCTCGTCCTCGCCCTGATGTCGATGCTGCTGATCGCCGAGCGGACGCACGAGGCCAGCCCGTTCACGGCCCAGGCGTCGACCGTTCCCGGCAGTCCTGAGGAGCGCGAGGGTCTCGTCGCGGGGCTCGTGCAGACCGAGGTCTTCCCGCTCGTGCTGTTCGCCGTCGGCGGCATGCTGATCTTCCCGGCGTCGAACGACCTGCTGACGATGTTCGTGGCCCTCGAGGTCATGTCGCTGCCGCTGTACCTCCTGTGCGGCCTCGCGCGGCGCCGCCGCCTGCTCTCGCAGGAGGCCGCGGTGAAGTACTTCCTGCTGGGCGCGTTCTCCTCGGCGTTCTTCCTCTACGGCACCGCGCTGCTGTACGGCTACGCGGGCTCGGTGCGCCTGTCGGACATCGCGGCGGCGATCAGCAAGCAGAGCGGCACCGAGCCGCTGCTGCTGGCGGGCGTCGCCCTGCTCTCGGTCGGCCTGCTCTTCAAGGTCGGCGCCGCGCCGTTCCAGGCGTGGAAGCCGGACGTGTACCAGGGCGCTCCCACGGCGATCACCGCGCTGATGGCCTCCTGCACCGTGGTCGCCGCGGTCGGCGCCATCCTGCGGGTGTTCTACGTCGGCCTGGAGACGCTGCGCTGGGACTGGCGCCCGATGATGTGGGCCGTCGCGATCCTCACGATGCTGACCGGCGCGATCGTCGCGATCACCCAGACCGACGTGAAGCGGATGCTGGCGTACTCCTCCATCGCGCACGGCGGCTTCCTGCTGACCGGCGTCATCGCGACCAACAAGGCGGGCCTGTCCGGCACACTGTTCTACCTGGCCGCGTACGGCTTCACGACCGTGGGCGCGTTCGCCGTCATCACGATGGTGCGGGACGCCGGTGGCGAGGCCGGACACCTGTCCCGCTGGGCGGGGCTGGGCAAGCGCCAGCCGCTCGTCGCCGGGACGTTCGCCTTCTTCCTGCTGGCGTTCGCCGGTATCCCGCTGACCAGCGGGTTCACCGGGAAGTTCGCGGTCTTCCAGGCGGCGGTCGCCGGCGGTGCGCTGCCGCTCGTGATCGTCGGTGTGGTGTCCTCCGCGATCGCCGCGTTCTTCTACGCCCGGGTCATCGTGCTGATGTTCTTCAGCGAGCCGGCGGCCGACGGCCCGAGCGTGGTGTTCAGCCCGACGACCGCGACGGCGGTCGCCGTTGGGGCGTTCGTTACCCTGGTCCTCGGCGTGATTCCCGGCCCAGCGCTTCACCTGGCGCAGTCGGCCGCAAACCAGCTGTTCGTTCGCTGACCCCTGGGGAGAGTCTGTGAGTAGTGCCCTTCTGGGCCTTCCGGCCGTCGATGACACACTCGCAGATGACGTCCAGGAGCGACTGGTCGTGGTCGAGGAGGCGCTGCGGGACGCGGTGAAGAGCGACCATCCGCTCATCACCAACGCCTCGCGGCACCTCACCGACGCGGGAGGCAAGCGGTTCCGGCCGATGCTGGTGCTGCTGGCCGCCCAGTTCGGTGACCCGTCCGCATCGGGGGTCGTCCCGGCCGCGGTCGTGGTCGAGCTGACCCACCTGGCGACGCTCTACCACGACGACGTGATGGACGAGGCCGTGATGCGCCGCGGTCAGGTCTCGGCCAACTCCCGGTGGAACAACACCATCGCCATCCTCACCGGCGACTACCTCTTCGCCCGTGCCTCCGACCTGCTGGCCGACCTCGGGCCGGAGGCGGTGCGCATCCAGGCGCGGACGTTCGCCCGGCTGGTGCAGGGACAGATCCAGGAGACCGCGGGCCCGGCCGACGGCGCCGACCCCCTGGAGCACTACATCGAGGTCGTGGCGGGCAAGACCGGGTCGCTGATCGCCGCGTCGGGGCGGCTGGGGTCCCTGCTCGCGGGTGCCGCCCCGGAGGTCGTGGAGACGCTGACGTCGGCGTGCGAGAAGATCGGCGTCGCGTTCCAGCTGTCCGACGACATCCTCGACATCGCCTCGGAGTCGGAGGAGTCGGGCAAGACGCCGGGCACCGACCTGCGCGAGGGCGTCCACACGCTGCCCGTGCTGCACGTCCTGCGCTCGGCGGCGGCCGAAGACGCCCGGCTGCGTGAACTCCTCGCCTCCGACCTCACCGACGACGCGCGGCACGCCGAGGCGCTCGCCCTGCTGCGCGCGCACCCGGCGATGGACCGCGCCCGCGCCGGCCTGCGCCGGTGGGTCGACGAGGCGCGAGCGGAGCTGCTGACCCTCCCCGACGTCCCGGCGCGGGCGGCGTTCCTCGCCCTGTGCGACTTCGTCCTGACCCGTACGAGTTAGCTCTTAGTCGATCAGTCGTTTCGGCGGCGTACGAACAGCAGCAGTCCGGCGCCGCCGACCAGCAGCACGGCCATCGCTCCGACGATCGCCAGGAGCGGCGTGTTCGAGCCCTTCTCGCTCGACGCCGTGGGGGTGGCACTGATCGTCCCGACGGACGAGTCCGGCTGCGGCGACTCGGTGTGCACGCCCGTGCCCGAGGTGGGCTCGTGGCTCGGCTTGGCCTGCGTGCCGGACTTGTCGCCCTTGGCGACCACGACCACCTGGCCGCGGACCGTGCGCCCGTTCCCGCAGGACGCGGTGATGGCGTACGTGCCCGGCCGCAGGTCCTTCTTGATCCGGGGGTCGGCCTCGCCGGTGTCCGCCTTGCCGTAGAGGGCCACGTCGTGGGTGAACGCCTGCGACCTGGCGGTGTGCGCCGTCGGCCCGACGCTGCAGTCGGGAACGGAGATGTGGATCCGCTGCCCGGGACGCGGCGTGTCCGGTGTCACAGAAATGCTCTGTGCGGCGGCGGGCCCGGCGCCCAGACCGGTCGCCACGACGGCCGCAATGGTGGCCGTGACGGCCTTGTGAGCTGGTCGCACTGCTTCCTCCTCGGAGCCCTGGCGGGCTCTCGCACCGATACGTGGTCTGCGTCAGATCACCTACGGGACATGCAAGTTACTGCATAACTTGATCAAGCGCCGAGTTGTTAGGGCTACGCTATTGCTTCGCTTTACTGGTGTTAACAGTTGTCAATAGACGGGGTAGCTGGTGCGGCCGACGAGGATCCTCCCAATTGTCCTGATTCCGGCGACGCTGGTCACGCTTGCCGGACCGGCGGTCGCCAGACCTGTAGGTGATCACGGTACCTCGGTGAGCATCCAGGCGGACGACCCGTACGGTGTCGCGGACGCGGCCACACTCGCGTTCTGGACGACGAAGCGGATGGCGGCGGCCACTCCGCTCGACGGTCGCCCGACGCAGGCGTCGAGCGCCACGATGGGCGTGCAGTCCAGCAGGCCGACCGCGCACACGTGGACGGGCAGCCCGGTCGTCGGGGCGCTGTTCAGCAGTGACGGCAACGGCAGCCACTACTGCACCGCCAGCGTCGTGGACACGCCCAAGAAGAGCCTCATCCTCACTGCCGCCCACTGCGTGTACGGCACGAACGGCACGGCCAAGAACATCGCCTTCGTGCCGCGCTACAGCAAGGGCAGCCGCCCGTACGGCGTCTGGCCCGTGGGGTACATCTACGTCGACAAGCGCTGGAAGAGCAAGCGCGACCCGGACCTCGACTTCGGCTTCGCGACGATCGGCACGCGGAACGGCAAGAAGATCGCGAACGTTGTCGGCTCGAACCGGCTCGTCTGGAATCAGGGCTACACCAACCGGGTCCGCGTCATCGGCTACCCGATGAAGAAGTACGCGTCCGTCGACAAGCCGATCTACTGCACGGTCACCACCCACAAGGCCTTCAAGTACCAGATCCGCTTCGACTGCAACGGCTACTACGGCGGCACCAGCGGCAGTCCTTGGATCAAGAATTACAACACCACCACCCGGCGGGGTGACGTGCTGGGCGTCATCGGCGGATACCAGGAGGGCGGCAAGTACGACTGGCGGTCGTACAGCTCCGTCTTCGACAAGGACATCAAGAACCTCTTCACGGACGCCAAGGGCCGCGGGTAGACGCAGCGTTCCGGGCGACACGGCCGTCAGATCCCGAATACCCGGCGGCGGCGCGGCGATCATGCGATAGTTCGTTATCGTGTACGCGCGCTCACGGAGGGTGAGTCCCCGGTGAAGACCACACGACTGCTCTGCACCGCCCTGACCGTCCTGGCCTCGATCTTCCCGGTGGCGGATGCGAGGGCCGAGGCCCGCCACGGGGCCCACGCGGTCACCTTCGTGGACCGCGCGGACGGAGCCCACGGCGCGGCGTACTGGACCGACCGGCTCATGGCGTCGGCCACGCCCCTCGACGTCCGTGATGTGGTGCGGCAGGCCGGGCCGCCCGCCGCCGTCCCCGCGGCCGGGGCCACGAGCGGTAGTCGCGTCGTCGGGGCGCTCTTCTTCGGAAGCGGCACCGGCCGCCACTACTGCACCGCCAGCGTGGTCGGCTCGCCCAAGCGGAACCTCCTGATCACCGCCGCGCACTGCCTGTACAGCCCGAGCGCCCACACGTGGAACAGCCACATCGTCTTCGTCCCGAAGTACAGCCAGGGCCGCCGCCCGTACGGCACCTGGCCGGTCTGGCTGATGGTCACCGACCAGCGCTGGATCGACCGCGGCGACCCGGACGCCGACGTGGGCTTCGCCGCCGTGCAGGAGATGGACGGCCGGCGCATCGCCGACGTCGTCGGAGCGAACGAGATGCTGATCAACACCGGCTACTCCAACCGTGTCACGCTGATCGGCTACCCGTCGCGGGCCAACTACCCGAGCGACCGGCCCATCCGCTGCACGGGCACCACCTACCGGCAGGCTGATAGCCAGCTCCGCTTCGACTGCGGCGGCTTCACCGGCGGCACGAGCGGAAGCCCGTGGATCGCCGAGTATGACGGCCAGGCGCAGCGCGGCTACGTGGTCGGCGTCATCGGGGGATACCAGAAGGGCGGCGAGTACGACTGGCGGTCCTACAGCCCCCTCTTCGACGACGACATCGGCCGCCTCGCCGTCACGGCGAACGACCAGGCCTGAGCCCGCGCGGCCTGAGGGCGGCCGTCTGGCCGCCTCGGTGATGGGCTCCGGCCGGACCACCGCGCGCCGCTTCGAGTGGGCGGTGTGGGACCCCTCCCGGTCCTCGGCGCTCCTCCGCGCCGAGCGTCCACATTCGGCCACGGTATGTGACGCGGTGTCCATCTGACCTGCGGAGGCAGTCGCACAGGGCGAGCGGAACGATGGTCCGGCCGGCCTGATCACGGAAACCTCGGCATCTCGCCTTAATGATCATGAAATAGTGCGGCGTCGCACTGTTTCCGATCATGAAAGCAGGAGCCTGGTGAAGATCAGACCAATGTTCCATGGGGTGCTGCTGACAGCCTCACTGTTCTCACTCGCGGCGCCGGCCGCCGCAGCCGACGTCGACTCGGCGCGCGCGATGAGCCACGAACAGGACACCGCGCAAGTCGCCGCATACTGGACCATCTCCCGGATGGCGGCCGCCACCCCGGAAGGGCTTCGGTCGTCCGGGAAGTCCCCGGAACTGGCCGGTCCGGCCGCAATACCGAACTTTAAGAGCGGAGGCAGCCGCGTCGTCGGCGCGCTGTTCCACAACAACGGCCACGGTGACCACTACTGCACGGCGAGCGTGATCCACACGCAGGGGAAGAATGCCATCCTCACGGCCGGCCACTGCCTCTACGACGCGACCCACCACAAGTACACCACCAACATCGCCTTCGTGCCGGACTACAACACCTCCCGGCCGACACCGTACGGCGTCTGGCCCGTCCGCCGGACCTGGCTGGACGGGCGCTGGACCAGCCACGGCGACCCCGACCTCGACTTCGGCTTCGCCGCAGTCAGTACGGTGGGCGGACGCCACATCGAGGACAGGGTCGGTTCCAACAAGCTGCGCACGACTCAGGGCTTTCACAGGTGGGTGAGGGTCATCGGGTATCCGCAGAAGAAGTACTACCACGCGAACAAGCCCATCTGGTGCGAAAACTACACGTTCAAGCACTCGACGTACCAGCAGGGCTTCGACTGCAAGGGCTTCTACAACGGCACCAGCGGCAGCCCGTGGATCATCAACTACAACAAGAGCACGCAGAGCGGGTTCGTGATCGGCGCGCTCGGCGGTTACCAGCAGGGTGGCGCCTCCGACTCGCGGTCCTTCAGCGCCGTCTTCGACAGCGACATCGCCACCCTCCTCACCAAGGTGAACTGACTCAGGCCGCCTCGGTGATGGGCTCCGGCCGGACCACCGCGCGCCGCTTCGAGCGGGCGGTGCGGAGCCCGTCCACGCTGAGGATCGCCAGGGACGCCCAGACCAGCAGGAACCCGACCCACCGGCTCGCCGGCATCGCCTCGTGCTGGACGAGGAAGCCGATCAGGAACTGCAGCACCGGTGCGAGGTACTGCAGCATGCCGATGACGGTGAGCGGCACCCGCGTCGCCGCGGAGTTGAACAGCATCAGCGGGATCGCCGTCACCACTCCAGCGCCGACGAGGAGCGAGATGTGCCCGGTCCCGTGCCCGGTGAACGTCTGGTGCGGCGCGAACAGCGTGTAGCCCAGGGCGGGCAGGAACAGCACCGCCGTCTCCACGGTCAGGCTCTCCGCCGATCCCGTGGCCGCGAACTTCTTGACCAGGCCGTACGTGCCGAAGCTGCACGCCAGCACCAGCGCGATCCACGGCAGCCGCCCGTAGTCCGCGGCCAGGACCGCGACGGCGACCACGCTGATCCCGATCGCCGCCCACTGCCAGCGGCGCAGCCGTTCACGGAAGACCAGAACGCCGAGGAGCACGCTGACCAGCGGGTTGATGAAGTAACCGAGGGCCGACTCGATCGTGTGCCCGTTGTTCACCGCGTAGATGTAGGTGCCCCAGTTGACCGTGATGATCAACGCGGCGAGGGCCAGCAACGCGATCCGCCGCGGCTGCAGCGTTCGCAGCCACGCCCAGTGCCGGCGTACGCCAAGGATCACCAGCACGGCGGCCAGCGACCAGATCATGCGGTGGGCGAGGATTTCGAGCGGTCCGGCCGGCTTCAGCAACGGCCAGTAGAGGGGGAACAGCCCCCACATCGTGTACGCCGCGATGCCGGACAGAATGCCACGACGGGTATCAGCCACGGACGAATCCTAGCAAGCCGTAATTAGCGAAGGCGCTTAACGGTACTGTCAAGCACTGCTTCACCGACGGCGGCCTCGTTTGGGCCGGCAGATGGCCTGCAGGGTGTTCGGATTCGCGGTGGGCCGCCGACCGGCACGGCCGGAGGGACCGGCGCCTACGCCGCACGCCCGCAGGCCGTGCCACAGCGGGCGGGGATTACGGCGGTGACATCGCCGAGCTTCTGCTCGCCCGCCGCCCTGGTCGCCACCTGGCGCCCCGTTCGATCACGATCGCTTTCCGCCACCGGCGTACGGAACCCGACGATTCGCACTTGACCTGGAGTGCGCTCGAGGTTGAATCATCGGAAGGATGACGTGGTTCTCACCGGGCGATGCCGCCGACCGTACGGGTTTGAGTCTGGACACGCTGCGCTACTACGAGCGCGAAGGGTTGATCGGCCCGGTACGGCGTGACTCGGGCGGGCGGCGCCTGTACAGCGATGGAGATCTGGCCTGGCTGGACGTGGTGACCTGCCTGCGGCGGTCCGGGATGGGCATCGCGGACCTGCGGCGATTCGTCGGAGTGCTGCGCGGCGGGGCGCCCGCGTCCACGGAGCCGGTCGAGATGCTGCGGCTGCACCGCAGCCGGTTGGTCGAGGACATCGAGCACATCCGCGTCGCGCTCTCGGTGATCGACGGCAAGATCGCCCACTACGAGCGGGTCGGCGCCCAGCCCGCCTGACCTCCGGCCGCGTCGGGCCGGAGGTCGGCGGCGTACGGGCGGTCAGCGCCGGACGAACCGCGACAGCAGCTTGTACGGGTACGGCGGCTCGATGTCGCTCGCCGCGGTGAGCCGGTCCACCTGTTCGGCGGTCAGCGACCACTCGACGGCGGCGAGGTTGTCCTTCACGTGGTCGAGGGTGCGCGCGCCGATGATCGGGGCGGTGACCGGCGTGCGCTGCATCAGCCAGCGCAGCGACACCTGCGCCGCCGTACGGCCGGTCTCCTCGGCGATCGCGGCGACCTCGTCGACCACCCGCCAGGTGCGCTCGGTGGCGTACTCGCTCCAGGGAATCGTTCCGGAGTCCTCGCCCTGCTTGACGCGGCTGCCCTCCGACGGGGCGGTCGTGCCGCGCCGGTACTTGCCGGACAGCCAGCCGGCCCGCAGCGGTGACCAGGGGATCACGCCGAGGCCTTCGGATCGGCAGACGGGGAGCAGTTCCCACTCGGCCTCGCGGTCGAGCAGGTTGTAGAGCGGCTGGAGGCACACGAACGGCTCCCAGCCGTGCATCGCCGACAGGTCGAGGGCCTTCTGCAGCTGCCAGCCGCAGAAGTTGCTGGCGCCGACGTACCGGACGGTTCCGTTCCGTACGAGCGTGTCCAGGGTGGACAGGGTCTCCTCGAGCGGCGTGGCGTCGTCCCAGACGTGCACCTGGTACAGGTCGATGTGGTCGGTGCCGAGCCGGCGGAGGCTGGCGTGCACGGCGTCGAGGATGTGCTTGCGCGACAGGCCGCGGTCGTTCGGGCCCGGGCCCATCTCGCCGAACGCCTTCGTGGCGATGACGAAGTCGTCGCGGTTCTTGTTCTTCAGCCAGCGGCCAAGGATCTCCTCGGACCCGCCCTGCGCGTAGACGTCGGCGGTGTCGAGGAACGTTCCGCCCGCCTCGGCGTAGGCGTCCATGATGTCGTGACTCGTCTGTTCGTCCGTCTCCACGCCGAACATCATCGTGCCCAGGCACAGCTCGCTGACCTGGAGACCGGACCTACCGAGAAATCGATGCTCCATGCCACAGACGCTAGGGCGTGGAGCGCGCTCCAGGTCAAGGGCGGCAGGCGCCGCCGGCGGCACCGGCGTGAGCTGCCCGGTGGGCGTCGTCCGTGCGGACGGCTGAGCCCGCCGAGGCGTGAACAGGCGATACGGATTCTGTAATCGCTCCACTACGGCGTGTTTTCGCCTATAGCATCAACGCTATGGCCTGGGGTACTGTTGAGCTTGAGCCGGAGGTGCGTGCATGGTTGGAGGGCTTGTCAAGCGAGTCGTTCGCCACGGCTGCCTTCTACATCGATTTGCTGGCAGATCAAGGTGTCCTGCTCAGCGAGCCGTACACACGACAACTCGACGGCAAGCTGCGCGAACTGAGGTTCCATCTCAATCAAGATGCCGTCCGGGTGACCTACTGGATCGCTCCTGCCAGGCGGATCGTCTTGCTGACGGTGTTCCGTAAGACGCGTATGCGGGAGACCAGGGAGATCGAACGGGCGCGTTACGCGTTCCGTCGATGTGTTGCCGAGGCCCACACGGCCGATGAGGGTGCTGAGGGGTGAGACGGATGAGTGACCGGGCCGAATGGTCAGAACTCCGCGAACGCCGTATGGCCGAACCCGGGGCCGCTGAAGCATATGAGGCGGCTCGGCTGTCGTACGAGCTTGGGTGTAGCGTCCGTGCCTTGCGAGAGGACAAAGGTTGGAGCCAGACCGAGCTTGCCCGGCGGACCGGAATGACGCAGTCGGCGGTAGCCAGATTCGAAAGCGGGGGCACCGTACCTACCTTGCCCGTTCTTGAACGTCTCGCGCACGCACTCGGCGTCGAGCTCGTTGTCCAGCTACGCACGCCGGCAGCCTGAACCAAATGACCACCTTCGCCGACCGGCATCATCGGCGACCTGCTCTCTCGTCCCGTCATCTGGTTCCTTCGCGATTTGCCGATAGACGTCAGAACATTCACCGGCTACTTCACCGACCAGACGGTTGTTTCGTTGCTGCTCAACCTGGTGCCGATCGCCACGGCGGCGGTCCTCACCGCGCTGAGCGTCTCGAGAACGATGCGAACGCCCGCTACTCCTGCTCAGCCGCAGGGAATCTGGAACCAGCCCCCTCCCTTCGGGCCCGCTCAGCCCTGACCCGGGATGGGGGCCCCGCCGTATGCACCGCCGGGGCCGGCTCCCCAGGGTTGGCAGCCGCCCGCGAGTCCCGGAGGACCACCGCCGCCCCATTCCCCTTCCAGCAGTAGGCCCTGTCGTGAGCAGGTCCGACGCTCGAAGAGCCGGCTGAGCCAGGTCCAGCCGATCCAATCGTCGGTGCCTGCCCGGCTCTCCGGGATCCTTACAAGCACGTCGTCGCGAGGCCAACCGCGTCGTCGAGCGTCTACCCGCCGACTACGCGCATGCCTGGACCGTCTTCGGACGAGGCAACGTCGACCTTCACGGCATCTCCGTAGGGGTCGATCTGCGTACACCTGGCACCGCGCTCCAGGGTTCTGAGGAGATCGACCTCGACACCGTCCCCTCGGTCGAGCGGCGGTCGCGTGTCCTCATCGAACTCGCTCGGGCGCAGCACCAGCGCCATGACCACGCGGGGACTCTGCACTACATGAACCGCGCGCAGGCAGCCTCACCGGAGTGTGTCCGCTACACGCCTCTTGCCCGAGGGATCGTGTCCGACCTCGCGCGAGAGGTGCGGGGACCGCTCACGAGCGATGCCGTCGCGCTCGCCGATGCCGTAGGGGTCCTTGCGGGCTAGGGGTACACGGCGTCCCCATCGCGTGACCTGTGCTCCCTACCGTTCGGACCATGACGGGTAAGGGAGTACGGCCAGAGGTCCCCGAGGACGTCCATACGGTCGCTGACCGCTTGGCGCGGGCGTGCCGGATGGGAGGGGTTAAGCGCCGATGTGCTGAGCCCTACGCGGGTTCGGGCATGCGTGCCGAACACCCACGTGGGGCTGGCGGAGATCATCAAGATCATGCCCGATGAGGGCGAGGTCCTGTCCTTCTACTGGAGCTGGGACGAGCGCATCTGCCCGGCCTCCGACATCGACGGGGCGGTGGCCTCGATAAAGCACGTCGTCACTCCACCGCTTCACTCGGCGTTCTGATGACCTCGCCGGATGAGCTGATGCGCGCGGTGGAGAACTTCCGCGCCACCCTGGATGGATGCGCCGGCAGGGCGTCTCCCAGATCACCGACATCGCCCAGCTCAAGGTTTTGGTCCGGCGGTATCCGGACCATGCTCGGGAGTTCCTTGAGCAGTTGGGCGAACCATCTACCGGCGACGGGTGATCCATCGCGGCTCGGCACGAGACAGAAGAGAGGTGACGCATGATTGCCGTCGCGACGGATCGACCGGGAGCACCTAAGCTCGCTGGCGATCTTGGGCATGCTTGCCCGTCGGCCTCGTGCCGAAGCCGGCCGAAGTGGAAGCCCGCGCAGTGCTCGCTGGGCGGGCTTTCTTACTAGTCGTCCTCGTCCTCGAAACTCCATCGGAGGTCAACTTGTGCGGCGGGAGCGACCGCACGCACGGTGTCGTGATACTCCTGCTCGATCCGGTCTGCCCAGGCGCCGAAGCGGGTCACGATGATCGGGTAATCGCTCCACGCGGAGACATGACCCGCCGACGCGTCCTCGGTCACTGCCAGGTCTCTCTCAAGATCGTTCTTGGTGAGGAACGCGGTCAGTGCCTCGGCGACACGCGCCGTCTCCTCTCCCGTCCGCAAACCGGAGACGTCGAGGCTGAGGCCAACAGATATCGACATGCGCCTAAGGTAGCGCCGACCACTGACGCCCCACGCGGTTGCCGGGCGGCGGGCACCGCCGCCCGGCCGGCCTCCGGAGAGCCGTTCTGTCAGATGTGTTCGGCGGGGTTCGCCGGGAGGATGAAGTTCCAACTGCCCTGGCCGTGATGCTGGTGGTCAGGGGAGCGCGGGGAAGGGCACGCGCCGTTGTCGGGATTGCCGTTCCACCAGAGGGAGTAACAGAAGTCGCAGAATCGCCAGTTGTTTTGGTAGGCGGTGACTTCGTTGGGAATCGGAGCGCCCACGCCATGCCTCGCTTTCTCTGAATGTCGGCCGATTCTCGATCGTGATCGGTGATGAATCCAGCAGAACATGGGGCTCTGGGAGGTCGCATGAGTACCCCCTACCTAATTCAGCGCTGAGGCATGCGGACCGCCCGGTCGGCGTCGCCCCCGCCCAACAGGACGCCCCCCGGCTCTCACCCGCGCGCCGTCCGGTGAGAGCCAGGGGTCGGCCGAGGACCCTGTTCCGGCTGGTCGTCGAGGTTCGTCGTCGGGGTCACCGGGCTTTCGGCGTGGCCGTCGTCGGGTATCCGGTCCGGCGGTTTCGTCGTATCAGGCGCTATAGTTCCCGCGACACGGAAGGCGGCGCGGTGATGCAGCAGCAATATCGAGGCGGCAGCAACGCCGCTCCCCTCTTCCTCATCCTCGGCGGCGTCGTGGGTGTGGTGGCAGAGGCCGCCATGGACGTCGCCATATCCTCCACGGTGAAGTCCTCGCACCTGTCGGTCTACTACGTCCTGGGCGGGCTGCAAGGTCTGGTCATCGGCGTGATGGTCGGTGGTGCCGCGCTCTTGGGCCGCGCCCGGCACTACGGCCTCGCGGCGGTGGCAGGCCCGGTCGCGCTGGTCGCCGCAATCATCGGCGACCTGCTCTCTCGTCCCGTCGTATGGTCCATTCTTCATCTGCCGCTGAACGCCACGATGTTCACCAGCTACTTCACCGGCCAGACGGTTATTTCATTGCTGCTCAACCTCGTGCCGATCGCCACGGCGGCGGGGCTGACCGCGGTGGGCGTCTCGAGAACGATGCGTACTCTGACCGCGGCCATTCCCCCACAGGGGCCTTGGAACCAGCCGCCTCCCTACGGACCGCCTCAGCCCACCCCCGGGATGGGAGCGCCGCCGTACGCGCCGCCGGGGCCGCCTGCCGGCGGCCCGCCTCCCCAGGGCTGGCAGCCGCCCGCGGGTCCCGGCGGACCACCGCCGTCCCATCCGCCCGTTCAGCCGTAGGGCTTGGTCCGGAACCGGCTGATCTTTTGCGGCGTCCCAGTTTTCACACGGGACGGTCGAACGCTCCCAGGTAGGGCACCGCCCCGTGAGAGGGGAGCACGGTGCCCAGTTACCTGCAGACGCTGCCACTGCACACGATCACCGAGGTGTACGGCGAGGCCGGCCTGCGCGATCGGTTCTCCCGTGAGATCGAACGGTTCGCGGAGCCGGACTGGCGTCGGCTGGGCAAGGCGCTCTCGCTGGCGAGCGACCTGCACCGCCAGGATCGCCGGGTGCGCGAACCGGTGGTCAACCATCTCCTGCGTGTGGCACTGCGGGTGATGTGCCACTACGAGGTGGACGACGTCGACATCCTCGTCGCCGCCCTCCTGCACGACTCCGTCGAGGACCATCCCGTCGAACTGGCGGGCGAGGGCCACGATGACCCTGCCGAGGCGGCCCTGGATGTCCTGTCCGCCGAGTTCGGTTCGCGCGTCGCCGGGCTCGTACGTGCCGTGACGAACCCGACGTACGACCGGACCCGCGACGTCCACGCCCAGTATCGAGCGCACGTCGTCGCCAGTCTGGACCGCCACCCCGCGGCCCGGATCATCAAGGTGTCCGACTTCACCGACAATGGTGTCGGGCTGATTCACACCACCGGCCCGAAGCTCCGCAAGCTCGCCATGAAGTACCGCCCGCTTGTCCCGGAGCTCAAGGAACTGGTCAACCGCCCCGACACCCCTCTGACGGCCCAGATCAGGCATCACATCACCGGCCAACTCGACCGCGCCGACCAGCGGTTCACCGCCATTCTCCAAGGGAGCCGGTGACCATGTCCCTGCCGACATCCGCCTGTGTTCCGGCCGGTCCTTCGCCGAGTGATCGGGCCATTCGGAATCTGATCGCGGCGTACGCCGAGTCGGTGGACAGTCGCGGACGCGCGTACCCGACGGAGGGCGGCGCGCAGAACGCTCGGGAACAAACCGGCAGCGGCCCGGTTCACCCGGTTTTGCCCTGGTGAGGCGGGCCGCGCGCAACCTTCGCCGAGCGTTCTGCACGCCCTCGGCTCAGTTCGTCGGCCGCCCGTTCCAGCACGGTGACCGGCAACCCACCCGGCGGAGCCCGACCGCCGCCGCGAGCCCGCCGACCCCTCCGGATGTCGCCCCGGCCTCGCCACGGCCGCCACCGTGCAGAACTCTCGGAGAACACCCCTGCGGCGAGCCGAATTGCCCCACTGCGTCCCCTTAACGGGATGACCCGCGCGGCGTTCGCCGAGCTTTCAGCACACCGAACCGCGCTCTCTCATGGCACCGATCCCCAGGATCACTCTCGCGTCATCGGTTCGAGCATGTCTCGTGCCTCGGCGGGATACCTGTCGATCAGGACACGGAGATGGGCGAGATCCGCGATGCGCAGCACACCGATCGTCCGGCGACCGTAGAGCACCCTACGGAAGTCGTCGAGCGATCGCATCAGACGTTCTTCGGGCGTGAGCTCCGGTGGATTCACGGCATGGCCTCCGGAGCGACCACGTTCTTGATCACGTGGGCCGCCCATTCGAGTTCGTCCGCCGGACAGATCTTCTCGTCCCAGCTCCAATGAAAGAAAAGCCGCCCTTCCTCGTCCGCTTTGAGGGTGATGATCTCTGTCATCTCCGGGTGTGCGGCGTCGGGAGGTGATACGCGGACGCGTGTGGGTGCGAGCTGGAGAGCGTCGAGCCCCCGCTGCCTGCACGCGTCCGCGAGGCGGTACATGAGCCGATGCACCTCCTCTTTCGCCATCGTCGCGCGATCTTCTGGGCGAGTGTGCACGTCGTCGTGTGGCACGGCCGGATTCCTTTCTGGGATGGGCTGTTCGCCCACTAGCCTTACGGCCTTTCGCCGAATCCGGCACCATTGCCGCTGGCAATCCGTAAGCTCTGCGATAGATCCGGACCGTGGATTCCACGAGTTGAACATCGAGTAATTCCGGCATACGGGGGCATGGCATGAGATTTACGCCGATGGCGATATGGGGGCGTGAACTGCGGCACTATCGGCAGGGTGCGGGGCTCACACAACAGGAGTTGGCAGACGAGATCACCTACTCCAAATCGCTGATAAGCCAGGTAGAGACGGGGCAGACCCCGGCGACCGAGGAGTTCGCGGAGGCGTGCGACGAACGCCTACAGACCGGTGGAGCCCTGGCCCGGATCCTGGACTACCGCAAGGCCAACGGGTTCCCGGTCTACTTCCGCGACTGGGTGCCGCTGGAGGCGAGCGCGACCATCCTGCGAGCCTTCGAGCCGAACGTCATCTACGGCCTCCTCCAGACCCCGGAGTACGCAACGGCGATTCTTCACGGTGATGAGGCGGCCGTGGCCGCACGGATGGAGCGCCAGGCCGTCCTCGCTGGTGATACGCCACCGGCGCTTCATGTCGTACTCGACGAGTCCGTGCTCTACCGCGAAGTCGGCTCACCTGCTGTGATGAGGGAACAACTCCTGCACCTGATTGAGGTCGTCTCGCCCCAGATCACTGTTCAGATAGTCCCGCAGGAACTTCACGCAGGGATCCACGGTGCCTGGGTGCTCGCGACAATTCACGACGGAACGGCAGTAGCCTACGTGGAGACGGCGGCGCGGGGATTCGTCAGCGACGGCAGGGAAGATTTGGCGCGGCTCGCTACAGCGTGGGAGTCGCTGCGGTCTCAGGCGCTCTCCGTCAAGGAGTCCATAGAGCTGATCCGGAAGGCGGCGGAACGTTGGACGACGTGACCTGGCGCAAGTCGAGCCGTAGCGGCAGTGATGGTGGTAACTGCGTGGAGCTTTCGGCGGTCCTGGTGACACGCGATGACGAGTGAATAAGCTCCGTACGCTGGCCTGGTGCACGTCGGCGAGTGCGAGGCGGTCGGCCTTCAGCTCGGGGACGTAGTTGCAGATGGTGTTCGGCGAAACGCCGAGCAGTTTGCTCTCGCGGAGGCGGTTCGTGCCGTCCCAGGCCAGGCGGCTCGCCAGCCAGGCGGTCAGCGTCCGGACGGCCTGCCCGGCGACGGCGAGGCCCAGGTAGCCGACGGCGACGAACGCCAGATGCCGGACGCCGGCCCCGCCCATCGCGTCGTCGACGAAGCTCCGGGTGATCTGGGGCGCGGCGAGCGGGAGCACGGTCGCCGATGGCGGCGGCCAGAGCCGCGGTCGCGCGGGGTCCCGGGCGAAGGCAGCCCAGGGCGGTGGTCGGTCGGGTGTTACCGGCGTCTCCCCGCGCCTCCTCGATCGACCGGTGTTCGCGGGGAGTAGAACAGACGGAACCGGCCGTGGGCAACGGATTTTCCGCCGCGTTGGTCCGGTATATCGCCGTCTGGGGCATATGGTGCGACGTGGTCGGCCGCTCAGTGCGGCCAAGGGGATGCCTGGGCGGGCGAAAGGGTGCGTGGTCCGGTGGCCGATGGCGTGTGGAACTGGGCGGGGAATATCGGGTTCCAGGCCGAGGAGGTCTGCTTCCCGGCCTCCCTGGACGAGGTGCGGAGTCTGGCCGCGCGCGGCTCGAAGGTACGGGTTCTGGGCAGCGGGCACTCCTTCAACGACATCGCCGACACACCGGGCAGCCTGATCTCGCTGGCGAAGCTGCCCTCGACGGCCGAGATCGACACCACCGCCTCCACCGTGAAGGTCGATGCGAGCGTGCGGTACGCCGAGCTCAGCCGGTGGCTGCACGACAAGGGGTACGCCCTGCCCAACCTCGCCTCCCTGCCGCACATCTCCGTCGCCGGCTCGATCGCGACGGCGACGCACGGCTCGGGCGACGGGAACGGGAACCTCGCCACGGCGGTTTCCGCCCTGGAACTGGTCACGGCCGGCGGCGACGTCGTCTCGCTGAGCCGGGACCGGGACGGGGACCGGTTCAACGGGGCCGTCGTCGGCCTCGGCGCCCTCGGGATCGTCGTGAGCGTGACGTTGGACGTCATGCCGACCTTCGAGGTGCGCCAGCGGGTCTACGAAGGCCTGCCCCTGGAGGTCCTGGACGACCACTTCTCCGAGGTGGTCTCCGGCGCGTACAGCGTCAGCCTCTTCACGACCTGGCGTGACGCGCGGATCGACCAGGTGTGGGTGAAGCAGCGCGTCGTGGGTGAGGACCCCATGCCGGAGGACTGGTTCGGAGCCCGGCCCGCCGACGGACCGCGGCACCCGGTCCCCGGCATGTCCGCGGTCGCCTGCACCGAACAGCTGGGCGTTCCCGGTCCGTGGTTCGAACGGCTTCCCCACTTCCGGCCCGACTTCGCCCCGAGCAGCAGCGGCGACGAACTGCAGTCGGAGTTCCTCCTGCCCCGGCGGCACGCCGTCGACGCGCTCCACGCCGTCAACGAGATCCGCGACCGGGTCGCCGCCGTCCTGCAGGTCTGCGAGGTACGGACGGTCGCGGCGGACGACCTGTGGATGAGCACCGCCTACGGGCAGGACACCGTCGCCCTCCACTTCACCTGGGTCAAGGACACCGACGCCGTGCGGCCTGTGATCCAACTCCTGGAGGAGCGCCTGGCGCCGTTCGGGGCCCGGCCGCATTGGGGCAAGCTCTTCACCACCCCGGCCGACGTCCTGCGCTCCCTCTATCCGCGCCTACCCGACTTCCACGCCCTCGCCCGGCACTACGACCCGAACGGCACTTTCACCAACGACTTCCTCGCCCGCCATCTCTTCGTCGAACTCGACTGATCGACAGCGCCGGTCAGTCGAACAGCTCGTCGACCGAGTCACTCCGGGTGCGCACCCCTGGACTCGTGCCGGCGCCGTACCGCGTCGAACGCGGCGTGCGCTGTCGCCCGCTCCTCTTTGGTGAGGTCCATCGGCCGATGTGCGAATGAATTGTCCACGGGGGTTTCCACCCGCAGTCCCGATTGTTCGCCCAGTGCCGTCAGCGCCCCGGTCACGCGGAGCAGCAGGGATATGGCCTGTGTGGCCTCGTCCATCTCCTGGTGGGCGTCGAACCTCTCGACGAGGTCACGGAGCCCGCGTAGCGAGTCGGACGTGGACGTGGCGGTCGATCGCCCGAGCCGGCCGTCCTGCGTGCCGGTGTCGCCTTGAAGCGATGATCTCCGCGACTCCCAGAATCGCCGTTGCTCTCCCAGTGCGTCCAGGATATCGCCGAGCCCGCCGTGCGCCCAGTCGATCCGCCAGCCCGGCCAGGTATGCGCCATGACCGCGAGCACGGCTGTCTGGTAGGCGGCATCGTCGTCACAGTCTGACTGCCAGAGCAGACGCTGCTCGTCATGGTCGATAAGGGCGGCTCCTTCGCATTCGAGCTCGGATAGCCACCACTCGACGGGCTGCTGGCCGAGGGCGAACCTGGTCGCCGCCTGTGGGCCCGGAAGTAGATCCAGTTCCATGGCGTATCCACCGAACTGGGAGTACCACTGTGCCCACAAACCGCCCTTCTTCACCACGTAATGCACACGCGATCCCATGAACTCAGAGTAGTGTTCAGGTGACGTAGGGCAATGAAATTTTGACGTATTGGTCAGACGTGCTGAGGGTGGTAGGCCGTCAGCCAGTCGTTCAGGGCGACGATCCGTTCCATGGCGATGCGGTCCTGCTGCAGGCTGGCCCGGCCGAGCGGACGCCGCAGCGTCGTCCGCGCCGCTTCCTCATCGAGGTAGGGCCGTACGGGTGCGTCCGGGTCGGAGAGTACGGCGGACAGGCGGTCGCGGACGACCTGCTCGTAGCTCGGGTTCTGCGTCGCCGGATAGGGGCTCTTGCGTCGCCGCAGCACCGACTCGGGGAGGACGTCGGCGACCGCGCCGCGCAGGAGGCTCTTCTCCCGGCCGTCGTAGGTCTTGTACGCCCACGGCGTGTTGAAGACGTACTCGACCAGCCGGTGGTCGCAGAACGGTACGCGCACCTCCAGGCCGACCGCCATGCTCATCCGGTCCTTGCGGTCAAGGAGGAAGCGGACCATCCGGGTGAGATGCAGATGGCAGATCTCCCGCATCCGGCGCTCGAGCCCACTCTCGCCGGGCAGTCGGGGCACCTCGTCGATGGCCTCGCGGTACCGCGTGGCGAGGTAGGTGTCGGCGCGCCGGTCGAGCTCGCGGTCGAGGAGCTCCTGCCCCATGCTCATGCCCCGCATCCAGGGGAAGGTGTCGGAGGCGACCGCGTCCGGGTCGTGGAACCAGCGGTACCCCCCGAAGACCTCGTCGGCGGACTCGCCGGACAGCGCCACGGTGGAGTGCTGCCGGATCTCGGCGAACAGCAGGTACAGCGAGGTGTCCATGTCGCCGATGCCGGGCAGGTCGCGGGCGCGCATGACCGTCTCGGTGACCTTCGGAGAGGCGAGGTCGTCGCTGCTGAGGACGACGTCGGTGTGGTGTGACCCGACGTGCTTGGCGACCTCGTGGACGTACGGCGCGTCGGCCGTGTCGCGCATCGCGTCGGGCACGAAGCCCCCGCTCTCATCGGTGAAGTCGACCGCGAAGGAGCGTACGGTGCCGGTTCCCAGCGCCCGGTCGGCCAGCGCGGTGAGCGCGCTGGAGTCCAGTCCGCCCGACAGCAGCGCGCACAGCGGCACGTCGGAGATGAGTTGGCGTTCGACGATGTCCTCGAGGAGTTCGCGGACGCGGCGGACGGTCGTGGGAACGTCGTCGGTGTGCTCCCGCGCCGTCAGCGCCCAGTAGCGCCGGTCAGTGACGCCGTCGCGCGAGACGCGGACGACGTGCCCGGGCTCGACCTCGTACATGCCCTCGAAGATGGCGTGACCGGGGGTCTTGGCGTTCGTCAGCAGTTCGAACAGCCCATCGTCCCGGAGGCGGGGCGTGAAGAGGGGATTGGCCAGGATGGCCTTGGGCTCGGAGCCGAACAGCACTCCGTGGCTGGTCGGCGCGTAGTACAGCGGCTTGATGCCCATCCGGTCCCGCACCAGGAGCAGTTCCTCGGTCCGCCGGTCCCAGACCGCGAAGGCGTACATCCCGTTCAGGTGCTCGACGAGGTCCGCGCCCCAGCGGAGGTAGGCCTGGAGGACGACCTCGGTGTCGCTGCGGGTGCGGAACCGGTGCCCGTGGGACTCCAGTTCACGGCGGAGCTCGCGGAAGTTGTACGCCTCGCCGCTGTAGACGATCGTCGCGGGCCCGTCGCTCATGGGCTGGGCGCCGCCCTCGATGTCGATCACGGCGAGGCGCCGGTGCCCGAGCGCGACGTGTGGATCGATCCAAAGCCCTTCGTCGTCGGGGCCTCGGAGCGCCATCGTGCGTGTCATCGCGAGTGCGGTGGCGCGCTCGACGGTGAGGTCACGGTCGTAGTCCACCCAGCCGGCTATGCCGCACATGCGAGCACCTCCTCGAATGGATGCAGAATGCACCTAACAGACGTTAACTCTTCTTGTCAGCAACAGGAAAGTAACAAACCTCACCGTATGCAGGCCTGGACGTACGGCCCCAATCGTGCTCGGTGGAATCAGTCGGCGGCGGGTCCGTTCGTGCCGTTCACGGCCTCAGGGAGCCAGTCGAGCGACCCGGTGCCGAGCGCCTCGTTGGCGAGTTTCTTCGCCGACGGCGTCTGCAGCGCGGCCAGTGAACTGTCGATCCACGGCTGGATGGTGTGATGCCCCTGGTCACGGTACTCGATGGCCTGGAGCAGGCAGTCGAGCTTGTCGGCGTCCCGCGCGCAGCGGGCCTCCAAACTCGTCTTCTGCTCGTACTCCGCGACCGAGCCGGAGATCAGGTCGGCCACCGGGCCGGGCAGGCCCTGAACCTGGTCCGCGGTGACCTTCTCGTTGGGCGCCCGGGTGACGTACCGCTTGGCCAGGTACGGGATGTCGGTCAGCCGGGTCTCCTGGCTGTCGTGGAAGAGGCTGAGGAGCGCGGAGCGTTCGGGGTCGGCGCCCTCCATGGCGGCCAGGACGCCGGCCAGCACCGCGGCGCGGAAGGAGTGGTCCGCGATGCTCTCGGGGGCGGCGACGCCCGCGACGAGCCAGCCGGTCCGTTTGTAGCGCTTGAGCAGCCCGATCTCGTAGACGAACTCCGTCAAGCGCGCCAGTTCGTCCGGCATGCCTGCCTCCTTCGCTCTCGGCCGTCCGGGTATCTCACGGTAGACGACATTTCCCAGATCAAGCGGTAAGCGCAGGGCAGATCTCGCCGTCAACCACTCGGCCCTGAAAGGACCGCCCCATGGCGAGGGTCAGGTCGATCCCGGCGGTGACTCCGGCGGAGGTCAAGACGGGATCAAGTGGGGGTGTCTCATCCATCGGCGGCGAGGCGGTCCAGCCACTCCCTCAGCAGATGCCGCTCCGCGTCGCTGAGGGTCGTCTGTTCGGGTAGTGCGGCGCGCAAGGCCCGGGCGGCGCCGGCCGGGCCCGCCTCCTGCACGGCCGGCTGTCGATCGGTCACCGCGGCGATCATGGTCTCTCGAAGCGTGGTCAACAGGGCCGGGTCGCGCCGGTCCTCCGGCAGGGACAGCCAGGTGAGCACCGCGCCGCGCCCCGTGGCATGGATGATCACGGCCGCGAACTCCTCGTCGACACGGAGCCAGCCGCCGGCGGCGAGGCGCCGGACACGGCCCATCAGGATCTCCATGCCGGCCTTGAAAGCGGCCGACGTGGCCCTCGTGGGCTCGCTGTACATCAGCGTGTACAGCGCGGGATTGGTCAGGCCGAACTCGACCGCCAGGTCCCAGCCGGCCCGCAGGTCCTCGATCGGGTCCTGCGGGTCGGGGTCGACGTGCTTGGCGGCGATGAATGCGGCGAAGCCGTGCTCGGCCACCGCGTCGAGCAGCCCGTCCTTGTCGCCGAACAGCCGGTAGATGGCCGGTGGCTGCAGACCTGCAGCGACAGCGACCGCGCGCGTTGTCACCGCGTCGCGACCTTCGCGCTCCAGCAGGTCGATGGCGGCTTCGATGACCCGCCGGCGGGTCTGCTCGCGGCCGGCCGCGGTGTCGGATTCGGCGGGGGTAGCGCCGTCGCGGTCGCGTGAACGTCGTGGCATGTATCAAGGATACAAGGCATCTGGTTCCATCGTTATTATCGATGTTACGATGATTCTGTTTCCATTGGAACCAGATCGTTGGAGCACATCGTGATCATCGTGACCGGAGCCACCGGACAGCTCGGGCGTCAGATCGTCGAGAGGCTGCTCACGCGCGTGCCGGCGCACCGGGTCGGCGTCAGCGTCCGCGACCCGCAGAAGGCGAAGGCGTTCGCCGACCAAGGGGTACGGGTGCGGCAAGGCGACTTCACCGACGCCGCCGGCCTCGCCCGCGCCTTCGAGGGCGTCTCCCAAGTGCTCATCGTCTCTGTCGACAAGATGGGCGAAGAGTGCGTCCAGCAGCACCGTGCCGCGATCGATGCGGCCGTCGCAGCGGGTGCCCGCCGCATCCTCTACACCAGCCAAATCGGCGCCGCCGCCTCGTCGCACTTCCAGGCGTGCCGCGACCACGCCGCCACCGAGGAGGCACTGCGCGCCTCCGGCGTGCCGTTCACCTCGCTGCGCAACGGTTTCTATGCCGCCAGTGCGGTGCATCTCCTCGGCCACGCCCTGGAGTCCGGCCAGGTCGCGCTCCCCGCAGACGGGCCGGTCAGCTGGACCGCGCACGCCGACCTCGCCGACGCGGCCGCCGCCATCCTGGCCGACGAAGGCCGCTTCGACGGCCCCACACCGCCGCTCACCGGAGCAGAGGCGCTCACCTTCGACGACATCGCCCGCATCGCCTCCGATGTCACGGGCCGCATCATCACCAGGACCACCGCACTCGACGACCGGTTCCGGGAGCAGCTGGTCGGCGGCGGCGCCCCCGCCGAGTCGGCGAACCAGCTGCTGGGCATTTTCGCTGCCAGTCGCGCCGGCGAATTCGCCGCCGTCGACCCGACACTGGCCACCCTGATCGGCCGCGAACCCATCGCCCTGGGCACCGTGCTGCGCGAGCAACTGTCCAGCGACTGAACTTCGGACGGCGCCGGACGTCGACGCCTCCAGGGAGCCGCTCTGTCTGCCGTGGCCGACATGCACACCGAAGGGGCCGGGATTCCCCGGCCCCTTCGGTGCGTCACTTCTCGGTCAGCGCTGGGACTCGTAGGTGTCCATCGTGCGGCCGAGTATCGCGAACTTCTCGGTCCGGTTGACCGACGGCTGGATGTCCTGGCGGTTCGCGTCGATGTACCGGTAGCCGAGGTTGCTGAACGCGGCGATGATGTAGCGCCGGTTCGGCTTGCCGGGAAGCGAGGTGACGATGCCCGCGTCGCTCACCGCGTTCTCCGATATGCCTGTCTTGTGGGCGAACGTGACCTGCGCGGCGTCCTGGCAGGGCTGCACCGGGTAGAGGTACTTCCCGTCGGTCGGGTCCTCGTTGACCGTCACGGTCCCGTCGGCGCCGATCCACCGCTGCGAGATGCGCTGGGGCATCCCGGCCGTCGGGTAGGTGTAGCCGCAGTAGTTCGTCGTCGAGAGGACGTTGTTCCAGCCCTGGTCGCCGAGTTCCTTCATGAAGAACTCGCGGGAGGACGCGCTCAGGACGTCGCTGGTGACCGGCTTGCCGTTCGGAGCGGTCCACGCCGTGCCCGAGACGCCGTTGACGAGCGCCAGCAGCTTGGCGGTGTCCAGCGACGACATGTTGATGCCGGAGGTCCAGGTTCCGCCGTTGGCGGGGTTGGTGCCCTTCAGCTGCAGTGCCTCCAGGCCGATGTCCTGGAAGGTCTGGTTGAGACCGTCGATCGCGCCCTTGTCGTTCAACAGCTTGATCAGCGAGCACGCCGAGCCGTTGTCGGAGACGGTGATCATGCGGTCGAAGTAGTTACGGACGGTGTCGGTGGTGGCGGTGCCGCACAGATCGGATGCCTGCGTCGGCTGGTAGGCGTACGTGTCGTCCAGCTTGATGGTGCCGTTGTCCACGAGCTGAAGGATGCCGAAACCGACCATCAGCTTGAGGGTCGACGCCGGGTAGGGCGACATGAAGTCGATGGGCGCGTTCTCGCGGCCCGGGACGACGTCGGTGTCACCCTGTCCGTTGCCCGTGTTCCAGAGGTTGGTGTCCCAGTGCCGGTATCGCACCGCGGTGGTGTGGAAGTTCCTGTCCACCGGGACGATGACGCCGTCCTTGTACGTCGGGCTCGTCACGACGGTGCCGGAGGAGACGGGCCGGCCCTTGCCGTCGAGCTCGAGGACGGTCACGTCGACGTTCGGCTGCTGGTGGATCTGCGTGGCGGCCGCGAGGGCCGCCGCCGTCAGCTTGGGTGCGCGATCCCGTCCCGCGAGCTTCCTCTCCGGGTCGACGTCGACGGAGGCGGACTTGGCGGCCTGTGTCGACGTGGGAGGCTCCGTGTCCAGGACCTCGCCGAACTTCAACGCGGCGAGGGTCTTCTGGAGTTGCCGCGCGACACCGCTGGTCTCCGGCTCGGCCGCCTGCGCCGGCTGTGCGACGGTGGCCAGCAACATGGCGGCACCGCCCATCGCGATCCAACCAAGGCCACGCTTGCGATTACGGTTCAAGATCATCCTGACAAAATAGCCTTACCGTCGCAAGGCGGCAGCCTCTTTCAAGAGAGGCTGAAAAGGCTGGGTCGCCGGCGGTTCGTGTCCGAACCTGTCCGGGTCAGGACGTGAACAGGACGCTGATGCTCTCGCGGCGGTGGATGCGGGCGATCGCCTCGGCGAACAGCGGTGCGACGGAGACCTTCTCCACTTTCGGCGACAGCCGTATGGGCTGGTTCTCGACGGTGTCGGTGACGTAGAGCCGGGAGATCGGGCTGGAGTCGAGCCGCTCCATCGACTTACCGGTGAACACCCCGTGCGTCACGGCCGCCCGCACGCTTCGGGCGCCGCGCTCCATGAGGCACTCGGCGACCTCGGTCAGCGTGCCGGCGGTGATGGTGAAGTCGTCGACGATCACGGCGTCGCGGCCGCGTACGTCCCCGATCAGGTCGACGACTCGCGCGGTCTCGGTGTGGTCGACGCGCTCCTTGTCGGCGATGGCCATCGGCGCGCCGAGCCGTTTGGCGTACTTACGGGCCTGCTTGGCGAAACCGGCGTCGGGGGAGACGACGACGAGATCATCCGCGTCGCCGATGGCCTCGGCGAGGACAGGCAGGGCGTACAGGTCGTCGACGGGCCGCGTGAAGAACCCCTGGATCTGCGGGGCGTGCAGGTCCATCGTCACGACCCGGTCCGCGCCGGCCGCCTCGATCGACTGCGCGCAGACGCGAGCCCGGATCGACACCCGTGGCTCGTCCTTCTTGTCCGCCTTGGCGTAGCTGAAGTACGGCATCAGCACCGTCACCGACGCGGCGCTGGCGCGCTTGAACGCGTCGATCCAGAACAGCAGCTCCATGAAGTTGTCGTTGGCGGGGAACACCGTCGACTGCACGAGGTGCACGTGCCGGCCCCGGACGTTCTGGTCGACCTTCACGAACAGGTTGCCGTCGGAGAAGCGGATCACCTCCCCGCGGCCCGCCGGGACACCCAGGTGCTCGCAGATCGCGGCGGTCAGCCGCGGACTGCCCGATCCGCCGAACACCAGCAGCTCTTCGAGGTCCGAACCGGTCACCAGCATCGCCTCCCGCGCAGCACGCCACGATCATCCCCGGAAGAACGGCGTTCGTCACCATCAGGAGGGATGTACGAGACCGTTCTCCCAGGCCCAGGCGGCGACCTCAACCCGGTTACGGACGCCGAGCTTCATCTGGACGCTGGTCAGGTGGCTCTTGACGGTGCTGACCGAGATGAACAGCTCCGCCGCGATCTCCTGGTTCTTACGGCCACGGGCGATGGCCTGGACGACCTCGATCTCTCGCTCGGACAGCGGCACCGCCGAAGGCGCGGCCGGGGTCCTCGCGGATGCGAGGCGCTTGAGGAGCCGTACGGTGATCGACGGGGAGATCAGCGCCTCCCCGGTGTCGGCGGCCCGTACGGCCTCGACGAGCAGCGTGGGGCCGGCGTCCTTGAGGACGAAGCCGACGGCGCCGGCGCGCAAGGCCCCGTAGACGTACTCGTCGAGGTCGAAGGTGGTCACGATGACGACGCGGAGCGGATCCGGTACGCCGGGACCGGCCAGGACACGGGTGACCTCGATCCCGTCGAGGCCGGGCATCCGGATGTCGACGAGGCAGACGTCGGGCCGCAGCCGTCGTGCGAGGGCGACGGCCTCGGCGCCGTCGGCGGCCTCGGCGACGACGGTGACGTCCGGCTGATCCTCCAGGATGAGCCGCAGCCCGCCGCGGACCATCGCCTGGTCGTCGGCGATCAGCACCCGGATGGTCATGAGGGTCTCGGGGCGGGCAGGGTGGCGCGCACCGACCAGCCGGCCCACGGGCGGGGACCGGCGGTGAGGCTCCCGCCGAGGGCCTCGACGCGTTCGCGCATCCCGACGAGGCCGTACCCGCCGGAGTGGGGGAAGCGCGGCGAACCCGCCGGCGGTGCGTCGTCGGTGATCTCGACGGTGATGTCGTGCCGGCCGTGGACGACGGCCACGGTGACCTCCCGGGCGCCGGAGGCGTACCGCATGATGTTGGTGAGCGCCTCCTGGACGACCCGGTAGACCGTCGCGGTCACCTGCGGCGGCCACGCCGGGTCCGGTGGCCCGTCGGGCAGGTGAAGCCGCACGGCGGGGCCACGCCGGGCGAAACGGTCGACCAGCTCGGTCAACCCCTCAGGGCCGGGGGCGAGCCCGCCCGCGTCGTCGGCGTCGCGGAGCAGGCCGATGACCTGGCGCATGGACGCGAGCGCCTCGGCGGCGGCGGTCTCGATCCCCGCCAGGGCGTCGTCGAGCGTCCCGGCGTTCCGGCGGGCGGCGATGCGGGCCGCTTGAGCCTGGAGCACCACGCCGGTGATGTGGTGGGCCGCCGAATCGTGCAGCTCCCTGGCCAGTTCCATGCGCTCACCCCGCCGTACGGCCTCGGTGGCGGCCCGGCGGCGGGCGTCGAGGCGGCGCAGCACCAGCCCGGCCCCCACCGCGGCGACCCATCCCTGCCCCGTGATCCAGGTCGCCGAGTAGGAGACCGGGGCGCCGGTGGCGAGGTAGTGGGAATACCGTTCCAGGCTTCCGGCCACCACGACCAGCCCACCGGCCGCGATGGCCGCCGCCGTACGGACCGGCAGCACCCTGACCGCGGAGGCGAGGAGCACGAGCAGGGCGAGGATCGCCGCACCGGCCGGCTGACCGGACAGGCCCCAGCGCCAGGCGACGGCTTCGGCCGCCCCGGCGACGGCGAGACCGGTCGCCGCAGCCCACGTACGGGAACGCTCCCGCAGGAGGGCGGCCGCGGACACGACCGCCCCGACGGCGAGGGTGAGCGCCCAGTCGCGGTGATGGTCCACGATGGCGCGGACCTCGAAGACCAGCGCCGCCGTGCACACGACGCCGAGCCCGGCGTTCACGGCCGCCCGGGGCCAATCCACCAGGCGATCCAGCAGGTTCATGCCGCTCAGGCTACGGATTCGCCACCGTCGGCGGATCAGCCGAAAGTACGACCGGTTCGGCCGGAACCGTACTTCCGGCCGGTGCACGCGCCGGACCGGGACCCGCACAGTGAACCGCATGCCTTTCACGGAGAAGAACGTATGAGCGGCGCGGTCCTGCGGGCACAGGGGCTGGGCAAGAGATACCGGGGGCGCTGGGCGCTCTCGGACTGCACGCTCGAGGTCCCGGAGGGGCGGGTCGTCGGCCTGGTCGGCCCGAACGGTGCCGGGAAGACCACCCTGCTGAGCCTGGCCGCCGGCCTGCTGACGCCGACGTCCGGCACGATCGAGGTGTGCGGCGGACGCCCCGGTGCGGACCGGGCGCAGCTGGCCAAGGTCGGCTTCGTGGCCCAGGACACGCCGACCTACGCCCGGCTGACCGTCGCCGAGCACCTCACGCTCGGCGCCCGGCTGATCCCGAGCTGGGACATGCGGCTGGCACGGGAGCGGGTGCGGCGGCTCGGCCTGCCCCCTGACCAGCGGGCCGGGAACCTGTCCGGGGGCCAGCGTGCCCAGCTCGCCCTCACCCTCGCGGTCGCCAAACGACCGCGGCTGTTGATCCTGGATGAGCCGGTCGCCGCCCTGGACCCGCTCGCCCGGCGCGAGTTCCTCCAAGAACTGAGCGACGCGACCGCCGGCCGGGAGATCAGCGTCGTGCACTCCTCCCACCTGGTGTCCGACGTGGAACGGGTCTGCGACCACGTCATCGTGCTCGTCGGCTCCCGCGTGCGGGTCGCCGGGGACGTCCGCGGGCTGTTGGCCGCACACCACCTGGTCCGCGCGCCGCACCTCGACCCCGCCGCTCTTCCCCCGGGTGTGCACGCCGTCTCGGCCGACCGCACCGACCGGCAGACCACCCTGCTCGTCCGCGCCGACGCTCCGATCGACGGCCACGGCTGGGCGGTCGCCCCGGTCGGCCTCGAAGACCTTGTCCTGGCCTACATGAGCCGGTCCACCCCGGCCCTGGAGGGGCACCGATGATCTGGCTCGCCTGGCGGCAGTTCCGTACGCAGGCGGCGGTGGTGTTCGGCGCCACGGCCGTCCTCGCCGCCCTCCTCGCGGCCACCGGCCCGCGGCTCGTCCACCTGTACCACGCCCACGGGAGAGCATTCCTCGACGAGCTGGGCGGCACCGAGAGCAGTTTGTACCTCATCGGCACCTTCGCCGTGCTCTTCACACCCGCCCTCGTCGGTACGTTCTGGGGCGCCCCGCTCGTCACCCGGGAGCTGGACGCCGGAACGCACCGGCTGGCCTGGACCCTGACCACTCGCACCCGCTGGCTGGTCACCAGGCTCGGGGTCGTCGGCCTGGCCGCGATGGCCGCCACCGGGCTGCTCAGCCTCGCGGTGACGTGGTGGAGCGACCCGATCGACGCGGCCATCGCCGAGAACAGCGGCGGCCCCGGCCCCGGGGTCTTCCTGCTCCCGCGCATGCATTTCCTGATCTTCGACACGCGCGGGGTCGTCGCCATCGGCTACGCCGCGTTCGCCTTCGTCCTAGGCGTCACCATCGGCGTCATCGTCCGGCGGACCATTCCCGCGATGGCCGTCCTCCTCGTCCTGTTCACGGTCACGCAGGCCACGATGGCCCTGGGAGTCCGGTCGCACCTGCTGCCTCCGGAACACGTCACCACCAGGATCAGTTCGGCGAACCTCACCCTCATCGACATCACCGGGAACCTCACGGTGACGATCGACAAGCCCGGCGCCTGGATCGTCTCCCAGCACACCGTCAACGCCGCCGGTCAGGTGGTCTCCCCGCCCTCCTGGGTGGAGAAGTGCCCGCTGCAGACACGGCAGGGGTCTCACGCCTGCTTCGACCGGCTCACCGCCCTCGGCTACCGGCAGTTGATCAGCTACCACCCCGCCGGCCGTTTCTGGACCTTCCAGTGGGAGGAGACGGCGATCTACCTCGCCCTCGCGCTCCTGCTCGGCGGGTTCTGCACCTGGTGGCTCCGCCGCCTGTCCTGACCACGGCCTCGCCTCGGCGGCGCACTTCGCCTCCGCCATCCAGAAAGGACTCCCTGAATGCGGACCGACCGCACGTCGACCGAGAGGCGACGTCTCTTCAGACCCGGCACGGCCCCTGCCAGACTTCTCCGGCCCGCCACCGCCGTGTGGGCGGCGGGACTGCTCGCCGCCGTCTCCCTACCCGTGGCGATCGCGCGGTCGGACGATGGTGCGGCGGCGACGACCGCCGCGTCGGAATCGGCTCCCATGCTGACGTGGCAGGCCTGCGACGGGGACTTCCAGTGCGCGACCGCGCGGATACCCCTGGACCACCGGAATCCGCGCGGCAGGACCATCAGCGTCGCCGTGATGCGGCACCGCGCGACCGATGGCGCGCACCGCATCGGCTCGCTGTTCGTCAACGGCGGCGGCCCCGGCGCGCAGCTCGCGGGTTTCACCGCCGCTTACCGGCACGTGCCGTCGGCCTGGCGGGCCCGGTACGACATCGTCGCCTTCGACCCCCGGGGCTTCGGCCAGAGCACGGCGGTGCGCTGCTTCCCGACCGCCGAGGCGGAGAGCGCGTTCCTGTCCGGCGCGCCGATCGGCTTCCCCGTCGGCGCCCGGGAGACATCGGCCTGGGTCCGTACGTGGTCGCGCTTCACCGCGCGATGCACCACGCGCGATCGCGACCTGCTCGAACACGTCAGCACGGCCGACGTGGCCCGCGACATGGACCTGCTGCGCCAAGCCCTCGGCGACCCCACGCTCAATTATGTGGGCCTGTCGTACGGCACTCTTCTCGGCACCACGTACGCCAACCTGTTCCCCGCCACGGTCGGGCGGATGGCCCTGGACGGGAACGTCGACCCGGTCGCCTGGACCGACGGGAAGAGCGAGTTGCCGAGCTTCGTTCGCGAGGGTAACGACCAGGCGTCCGCCGCGGTCCTGAAGGACTTCCTCGACCTGTGCGGCAAGGCGTCCCAGGCCAAATGCGCCTTCTCCGCGGGCACGGCGACGGCGACGCGTGCCAAGTACGCCACGCTGCTGGGGCGCCTGCGACGGCATCCCGTGACCATGGGTACACCGCCGGACACGCAGACCTGCGGCTACGCCTGCGGGATCCTCAGCATTCCCCTGGGCAGTGTCTCCATGTGGCCGGAAGCAGCCGAACTGCTCCAGCAGATGTGGGAGAAGTCCTCCGGGCGGACCACCTCGTCCACCGCGGTCGAGCGGCAGCCCGGCTCCGGTGAGTCCGCCGCCCCCTCGTCGGAGGCCTACACCGGCCGGGAGCAGTACCTCGCCACGGTCTGCTCCGACAGCCCCAATCCGCGTGACCCGCGCGCCTACGAGGCCGCCGCGCGGCTGGCCTCTGCCAGGTCCGGCCCCTCGGGCCTCGAACCGGCGTGGGTCACGGAACCGTGCGCGGGATGGCCACTGGGCAAGACCCGCTACACCGGACCGTGGAACCGGCGTACGGCCAACCCCATCCTTCTCCTCAACAACACCGAGGACCCGGCCACCTCCTACCGGCAGGCGGTCACGGTCTCCCGGACCCTGGCCCGTGCCCGCCTCCTGACGGTCGAGGGCTACGGCCACACCGTGTTCTCGAACCCCAGCGCGTGCGCCATGGAGCACGAGACCCGCTACCTGCTGACCGGTGCCCTCCCGCCGACCGGCACCGTCTGCAAGCAGGACACCGCCCCGTTCTCCTGATCCGAGGTCGGCCCGCCCGAGCGGGGCTTCCAGGGACGGCCGATGCGCCCACTTGCCCATGCGCGGCATGGGCAAGTGGGCGCATCCGTCCTCGCATCGGCACGGTCTGCTCCACCGAGGACGTCCTCGCCTGCCTGCCCTGAACACGCCGCGCGTCGGCGTACGTAAAGCTCGGTGAAGCTGATCGACGAGTTGCGATATGACGCTTTTAGGGCCGGTTCGCTCGCAGTCGGTAAGCGCGTTCACCGAGCGTTCCGCTCGCTGCTTTCGGCGGCCTGCGTCCACGTGCCCAGGCCGAGTTCGGCGAGGAAGCGCTGGGCCTCGTCCGGAAACCTGGAATCCAGGTTGTCAAGCGGTCCTTTACGATGGACCTTGATCGACAGGGAGCTTTAGCTGCGGAGGCCGGCGAATGCCGGGAGAAAACCTGCTCTACCTCCAAGTCGCTGACGCTTTGCGCCGTCAGATCGTCGAGGGCGAACTGGCCGCCGGCGCGAGGCTTCCCTCCAGAGCCCAACTCGCCGAGCAGTTTCACGTGAGCGAGAACGTCGTCCGCCGGGCCATCGACGTGCTCATGGCCGAAGGCCTCATCGAAACGCGGACCGGTGCGCGGCCGACCGTCCGGCCTCGGCCGCAGCTGCGCCGCCTCACCCGTTCCTGGTATCGCGAGCAACGCGGCGGATCGCCGTTCCGCGCCGACATGCGGGCCCAAGGTCACGAGGCCGACTGGACGTGCAGGTCGACGACGACGACCGCTCCGGCGGGCATCGCCGAACGCTTGCGGGTCGAGCCCGGCGCTCCGGTGATGCGCAGCGACTACGTGTTCACGTCGGACGGCGAGCCGGTCATGATCAGCACGTCCTATGAGCCGCTGGAGCTGACCCGAGATACGCCGGTCATGCTGCCCGAGCGCGGTCCGCATGCCGGCCGTGGCGTACGGGACCGGATGGCGGTGATCGGGCAGCGCATCGTGACCGCGGCCGAGGTGGTGACGGCCCGCCCCGTCACGCAGGACGAGACGACGGCGCTGAACGCCAGCGCGGGCACCATCGTGATGGTGATCCAGCGGACGTACTGGACGGAGGAGCGGCCCGTGGAGACGGCGGACATCGTCGTGCCGGTCGACCGCTATGAGCTGCTGTACCTCATTCCGGTCGAGGGCGAGTGACCGGAGACCACGCCGTAGCCCAATGCCACGGAGTCGACGTACGAAACGCTCGGTGAAGCTGATCCACCAGCCGTGAAACGTCCCTGAAATCCCGGTTCACCCGCAGCCGGTGAGTGCGTTCACCGAGCGTTCTGTTCGGTCAGGGGACGTCGCCGCCCTGGGTACGGTGCCGCTCGTCGTCACCGAGCCGCGCCCGTCGGCGGAAGAGCGCTCAGCTGACGACGTCCTTGTTCCGGAAGCGGCGGACGGCCAGGGCGATGAAGACCGTCGCGTACGACGCGGACAGGGACGCGCCCTTCAACATGCCGGTCCACTCCAGGTGCGGCTGGAGGGCGTCGGTCCAGGCGAACATCCAGTGCGTCGGCAGGAACTCCCGCCAGTGGCCGAGCGCGGTGACCGCGTCGATGATGTTGCTGAGAATGACGAGGCCGACCGCGCCGCCGACCGCGCCGAGCGGCGAGTCGGTGGCGACCGACAGCAGGAACGCCAGGGCGGCGACCAGGAGTTCCGACGCCAGGATGTAGCCGACGATGATCAGCATCCGGGTCAGGGCGGTGCCGTTCGGCAGGGCGGCGTCCCCGCCGGGGACCCGCAGGCGGGCCCAGCCGAAGACGTAGATCCCCGTGATCATCGCCATCGTGGGGAGGCTGACGACGGCCAGTGCCGCGTACGCGAGGGCGACGATCAGTTTCTGGCGCAGCAGCCGCGTGCGCGGGACGGGGGCGGCGAGCAGGTAGCGCAGGGACGCCCAGCCCGCCTCGCTCGCCACGGTGTCGCCGCAGAACAGCGCCACCGCGACGACGAGCAGGAAGCCCGCCGACGCGAACAGCGTGAACGCCGTGAAGTTCAGCGCGCCGGCCGTCGCGACGGAGACCAGGCCGGGGGTGTTCGCGTCGGCCGACGGCGACCCGCCGATCTTGAAGGCGGCCGCGAGCACCCAGGGCAGGGCGAGCAGGACCGCGAACGTGATCCACGTACGGCGCCGGCGCAGCTGGCGGACGGCCTCCACGCGCAGCGGCAGCGTCCGGCGCGCCCGGTAGGCGCGGTCGCCCGACCGCTGATCTCCGACGAAACCGTTCACGACCCCTCCCCGATGAGGGTGAGGAAGGCGTCCTCCAGGCGGCGGTGCGGCGTGACGCGGTCGACGGGCACACCGGCGGTGACGAGCGCCGCGACGACGACCGACGGCGCGGAGCCGTCCAGCCGGACGAGGACGCCCGGTGCGTACGGCTCCACGGCGTGGACCCCCTCCAGCGTGGTCAGCACGCTCATGGCGCGGTCCACCTCCGATGTGCCGATGAGGATCGAGCCGTCGTGCCCGGCGATCTCGGACACGGGGCCGGCGGCGACGAGCGTGCCCCGGTGCATCACGACGACGTCGGTGCAGGTCTGCTCGACCTCGGCGAGCAGGTGGCTGGAGATGATGACGGTCCGGCCCTCGGCGGCGTACCGCACGAGCACCTCGCGCATCTCGGCGATCTGCGGCGGGTCGAGGCCGTTGGTCGGCTCGTCGAGCACGAGCAGGTCGGGCAGGCCGAGCATGGCCTGGGCGATGGCGAGCCGCTGCCGCATGCCCTGCGAGTAGGTGCGCACGGGACGGCGGATCGCGTCGCCCAGCCCGGCGATCCGCAGCGCCTCGTCCATGTGCGCCTCGCCGCGCCCGGCGGCCTTCCAGTACAGCTCCAGGTTGTCGCGACCGGACAGGTGCGGCAGGAAGCCGGGGCCCTCGACGAACGAGCCGAGCCGGGCCAGCACCGGTGCTCCGGGCCGTACGGGCTCGCCGAAGATGCGGATCTGACCGGCGTCGGGATGGATCAGGCCCATGAGCATGCGCAGGGTGGTGGTCTTGCCCGCGCCGTTCGGCCCGAGCAGGCCGCAGACCTGCCCGGGTTCGACGCGGAACGACAGGTCGTCCACTGCGAGGTGGCCGTTCTTGTACCGCTTGGTCAGACCGCTGATCTCCAGCGGCACGGCGGCGTCGCCGCGTTCGCCACCGCGCCGGCGCCGCCCGCGCCCGGTGGCCACCAGCGCCACGGCCGCGGTCCCGGCGATCGCCGGGAACCCCCACACCCACCAGGGAAGGGGCGTCGCAGGGGTGCGCAGCGCCGGGTCGACGGGGACGGTCAGCGGGCCGTCCACCGACACCCGGTAGGAGGCGGGCCGCGCCGGTGAGGCGAATCCCATGTCCGTGGTGCTGAAGACGACCCGGATGCGGTGTCCCGTGTCGAAGCGGTGGTCCATTGCGGGCAGGGCGACGTCCGCGGCACCGGCGACGTTCAGGGGGGCGACGAGCCTGCGGGCCGGTTCGGCCTGGCCGTCCGGGCCCACGTCGTACACCTTGGCGAAGAGCGTCGCGAGGCCGCCGGCGACCCGGACGCGTACGCGCGCCGACCCGGTGAGCTGCACGGGGGCGCCCAGCGGCTCGGTGTCGAACGCCGCCGACTGGCCGGGCATGTCGAGCTGGGCGCCGCCGGTGCCGAAGCCGCTCACGCCGCCGAGCGCGCCGAGGCCGGGCAGGGTGGAGATGGACGCGGGGGAACCGCCGGCCGGATTCTGGATCGTCTGTTCCTGCCCGTCCAGCGGGAGCGCGCGGCGGGCGGTACCGGACAGGCCGGAGTAGCGGCGCGCGGTCGCGGCGGTGACGACGACGCGCTGGGTCGAGGAGTCGATGCCGCCGGTACGGGTGACGGTGAAGCCGTTCGACGCCTGCGCGGACGCACCGGACGCCTGTGTCGAGCCGCCCGGCGCCTGCGCGGATGCACCGGACGCCTGTGTCGAGCCGCCCGGTGCCTGCGCGGACCCGCCGGCCCCCTGCGTCGGGCCGCTGGACGCCCGCGCCGGTCCGTCCTTGAGGTAGTGGTCGAACCAGCCCGTGACCAGGCCGTGGATCCGTGACGTCTCCGGGTCGCCGCCGTCGTGGCCGCCCTGGAACCAGACGACCTTCACCGGCGCGCCGGTGACCGCGCGGGCGTTGCCGTCGGCCTGGTCGAGGGGGAAGAGGGAGTCCGACTGGCCCTGGACCAGGAGGGTCGGCACGTGGATCCGGCCCGCGACCGACGACGGGCTGGATCGGCGCAGCGTCGCGATCGCCTCGGGCGTGGGCCGTCCCGTCTCCGCGACCTTCTGGTACATCGCGCACAGCGACGGCAGGAACCGTCCACAGGCTGTGGACGACGCGCCGCCGGTGAAGAAGACGCCGGCCCAGACCTTCTTGAACACGCCGTTCGCGGCGCCCCTGCCGGTGGCGTCGGGGAACAGCGAACCGGCCAGGTCGTACCAGGTGATCTGCGGGGCGATGGCGTCGACGCGCCGGTCGTACGCGGCGGCCAGCAGGGAGATCCCGCCGCCGTACGACTGCCCGGCGACGCCGACACGCGGATCGCCGGGTCCGTCGAGGCGCACCTCGGGGCGGCGGGCCAGCCAGTCGATCAGCTGCCGGACGTCCTTCACGTCGTAGTCGGGGGAGTCGAGGGTGATCTCGCCTTCCGAGCGGCCGAAGCCGCGCGCGGACCAGGTGAGCACCGCGTACCCGTGCCGGGCCAGCCGTTCGGCCTCGGCCCGCGTGTCGTCCTTGCTGCCGCCGAAACCGTGAGCCAGCAGAACCGCCGGGGCACGTCCGCCGCCGGCGGGCGCGAAGAAGGTGGTGTCGAGGCCGACGTGCCGGTCGTCGCGTGGCCCGTCGACGACCGCGATGCGCTGCTCCGACGCCCGTACGCGCGGCTCTCCGGGCAGCAGGGCCCAGGTGATCCCCACGGCCGGCACGGCCATCGCACCGACGATCGCCGCCCACCGTCCCCGCATCATGAGGCACGACCCTACGCGGCATGTAACAGAATGCGGACATCGCGCGGACGGTGTCATGACACTGCATGGCGATCTTGGTCCACATGTCGTATCCGAGGACTCTGGACATCCGGACCCCGGCGCTGCCGCGCCGCCATCGGTCGGCCGCCTGCAGCTACACGACGTGCCCCTGATCGGCCTCAGAGCGAGTGCGGCGCGGGCGGCAGCTCGCGTTCGGCCCAGGACGGGACCAGCGAAAACATCGGGGCGCTGGCGCGTCGGGCCGTCCGCATGATGCGATTGACCCGATCACGGCCTGACCCATGGCCAGATGCTTCCGCCCGCCCCCCCCCCACGCGGAGGAGACGACACCTTGAGGTTCGCGGTTCACCGGTCCGCCCGCCGACCGGCCTCTCCGCACGGACACCCCCCGGAGCCCGTCGGCGACGCCGAACCCGGCACGACGCGTCCGATTCCTCCCGCGCAGGCGCCGCCCTCTCCGCACGGACCCGAGCCCGCCGAGGACGCCGAGCCGGGCACGACGCGTCCGATTCCTCCCGCGCAGGCGCCGGCCTCCCCGCACGGACCCGAGCCCGCCGGCGACGCCGAGCCCGGCACCACGCGTCCGATTCCTGCGCAGTCCCCACCCGTCGCGCTCCCGCCGGGTGTCCCTGACACGACAACCTCCGGCGGCGGGAAACCGTCCTCCACGGGGAGACCCGAGGATCGGAGATCGGTGATGCGGATCGTGCGGCGTGGGGGTGCGCGGCCCGCCGGCAGGTCGGTGGTGGGCACCGCGCGACGCGCCGGCGCCCGACCGGGACTCATCGCGATCGTCGTCATCCTGTGGCTCGTCATCGCGGTCATCGCCCTGACCGGGACGCTCATCGTCGCGTTCTCCCAGGAGCATCCGACGCGCTTCCCCGCCCCGCTGAAGATCTATCCGGTCGCGCAGCAGCTGCCGGGGCAGCAGTGCCCGGCCGGCGTGCAGGGCATCGTGGGCCAGAGCGGTATCGGCCCCGTCTGCTACGAGCTGGCGAACGGCATCAGCATCAAACGGGTGAACGATATCCACGTCGAGCAGGCAAAGAACGGTGGGTACGCCGTCTCGATCAGCCTCATCCCCGCGGACGGCCGGGCGCTCAAACGCCTCACCCGCAACGCCGCCGGCCGCGCCTTCGCCCTGACCGTGCGCGACCAGGTGGTGGCCGCGCCCCGGGTGAACGCCCCCATCACCAAGGGCCGGGTGCTCATCACCGGGAACCTCAGCCGCAGCGCCGCCGAGGACATGGTGAACCGGTTCAAGACCGGAAAGGGCGTCCCCGTACCGACCCCGGCGCCCGTCTGGACGCCACCTGCGCCGACCCCCAACCAGACGCCCACCCCCACGCCGTCCCCGACTCCGACAACGACGACGTCGCCGAGCTCGACACCGACCTCGACGACCACGTCGACTCCGACGCCGGGCGCCACGTCGTCGTCGGCCTCGCACGAGCCCCAGTCGGTCTGATCAGCGGTCGAAGGAGCCGTGGCGGCCCGCGCCGTCCTGGAATCGCCGTACGCCGGTCAGGCCGGTCTCGTCCAGGACGGCCCGGCCGTGGCGGAACTCGCCTGCGATCGCGACGTCCTCCTCCAGGCCCCGCTGTTCGAGCAGGGACATGCGGTCGTGCCGCAGGCAGTCCTGCGGGAACCCGGCGATCTGCGCGGCCAGTTCCTCCGCCGCCTCGCGCGCCCGTCCCGGCGGAACGACGCGGTTCACCAGACCCATCTCCCGCGCTTCGGGCGCCGACACGGCACGGCCGGTCAGGATGAGGTCCGCCGCCCGCGACTCACCGATCAGGCGCGGCAGGCGTACGGTGCCGCCGTCGATCAAGGGGACGCCCCAGCGGCGGCTGAAGACTCCGAGCACGGCGTCCTCCTCGGCGACGCGCAGGTCGCACCAGATCGCCAGCTCGAGCCCGCCCGCGACGGCGTGACCGCTGATCGCCGCGATCACCGGCTTGGACAGCCGCATCCGGGTCGGGCCCATCGGGCCCTCCGCGCTGTGGGACACGTCATGGGCGGAGGCGCCCGCGCTGGGCGGATCGACCCGGTTGCTGCGATCGGTGCCCAGCGCCTTCAGGTCCGCGCCCGCGCAGAAGGTGCCGCCCTCGCCCCACAGGACGGCCACGTTCGCCTCCGCGTCGCCGTCGATCTCCCGGAACGCCTCGGCCAAAGCCCGCGCGGTCGGCCCGTCCACCGCGTTGCGCACCTCGGGGCGGCTCAGCACCACCGTCGTCACCGGGCCCCGCTTCTCCACCCGTACGCTCATGACACCGCACCATCCCACGATCGGCGTGCGGGCGGAAACGCGGCGGTGCTCACCACCGCGCGCGTCTCCTCGCTCGCTTCGCGGCCGGCTCGTCCCTTACCGGCCAGTCCGCTCGCTCGCCGCGGTCAGTCGATGCGCCAGGTGTCGCCGCTGCCGAGCAGGGCGGTCAGGTCGCCGGCGCCATGCTGGGCGATGGCCTCGTCGATCTGGGCCCGCATCAGCTCGTCGTACGACGGGCGCTCCACCTGCCGGAAGATCCCGATCGGCGTGTGCTCGAACGTCGGCGAGTCGAGCCGGGACAGCGCGAACGCGAGCGACGGGTCCGGATTCCGGGCGTCGTGCACGAGGATGTCCGGGGAGTCCGCGGGTACGACCTCCAGCGGCCCGGAGGCCGACCGCCGCAGCGCCTTGTCGCGGTCGGCGCCGAACACGATGGGCTCGCCGTGTTCGAGCCGGACCGTCACGTCGTCACGGGTCTGCGGGTCCTTCAGCGGCGCGAACGCGTCGTCGTTGAAGATGTTGCAGTTCTGGTAGATCTCCACCAGCGCCGTGCCGTTGTGGGTGGCGGCCTCCCGCAGCACCGACTGCAGGTGCTTGCGGTCCGAGTCGATCGTGCGTGCCACGAACGACGCCTCCGCGCCGATCGCCAGCGAGATCGGGTTGAACGGGGAGTCCAGCGATCCCAGCGGCGTCGACTTGGTGATCTTCCCAACCTCCGACGTCGGGGAGTACTGGCCTTTGGTCAGCCCGTAGATCCGGTTGTTGAACAGCAGGATCTTGAGGTTCACGTTGCGGCGCAGCGAGTGGATCAGATGGTTGCCGCCGATCGACAGCGCGTCGCCGTCACCGGTCACCACCCACACCGACAGGTCCGGGCGCGAGGACGCCAGCCCGGTCGCGATCGCCGGGGCGCGCCCGTGGATCGAGTGGAACCCGTAGGTGTTCATGTAGTACGGGAACCGCGACGAGCAACCGATGCCCGAGACGAAGACGACGTTCTCCCGCTTCAGGCCCAGCTCCGGAAGGAAGCCCTGCACCGCCGCGAGGATCGCGTAGTCACCGCACCCGGGGCACCAGCGGACCTCCTGGTCGGTCTTGAAGTCCTTCGCGGTCTGCCGCTCGGGGTCCTTCGGAACGAGGGCAAGGGGGTCGCTCATGAGTTGATCACATCCCGGATGACGTCCGCGAGCTCTTCGGCCTTGAAGGGCAGGCCACGGACGCGGTTGTAGCCGATCACGTCGACGAGGAAGCGGCCGCGCAGGATCAGCGCGAGCTGACCGAGGTTGATCTCCGGCACGACCACCTTGTCGTACGAGTGCAGCACCTCTTCGAGGTTGGCCGGGAACGGGTTCAGGTGGCGCAGGTGTGCCTGCGCGACGGTGCCCCCGGCGGCGCGGATGCGGCGCACGGCCGCGGTGATCGCGCCGTACGTGCCACCCCAGCCGAGCACGAGCACGCGTGCCTCGCCGGAGGGGTCGTCCACGGTCAGCGGCGCGATGTCGCGGGCGATGCCGTCGATCTTCGCCTGGCGGAGCCGCACCATCAGGTCGTGGTTGTTCGGGTCGTAGGAGATGTTGCCGCTGCCGTCGGCCTTCTCGATCCCGCCGATGCGGTGCTCCAGCCCCGGGGTGCCCGGCACGGCCCACGGCCGGGCCAGGGTCTCCGGGTCGCGCTTGAACGGCTGGAAGTCCTCCTCGCCCGCCTCCGCGAACGCCGGCTCGATCTCCGGCAGCGAGTCGACCTCGGGCACCTGCCACGGCTCGGAGCCGTTCGCGAGGTACCCGTCGGACAGCAGCATGACGGGGGTGCGGTACTTCACCGCGATCCGCGCGGCCTCGATCGCGACCGCGAAGCAGTCCGACGGCGTGCTCGGCGCGACCACCGGCACCGGCGACTCGCCGTTGCGGCCGTACAGCGCCTGCAGCAGGTCCGCCTGCTCGGTCTTGGTCGGCATGCCCGTCGACGGGCCCGCCCGCTGCACGTCGATGACGACCAGCGGCAGTTCCGTCGCCATGGCCAGGCCCACCGTCTCGCTCTTCAGCGAGACGCCCGGACCGGACGTGGTCGTCACGCCGAGCGCACCGCCGAACGACGCGCCGAGCGCGGCGCCAACCGCCGCGATCTCGTCCTCGGCCTGGAACGTCCGCACACCGAACCGCTTGTGCTTGGACAGCTCGTGCAGGATGTCGGAGGCCGGCGTGATGGGGTACGACCCGAGGAACAGCGGCAGCCCGGACCGCACGCTCGCCGCGATCAGCCCGAACGCCAGGGCCATGTTGCCCGAGATGTTGCGGTACAGCCCCGGCGGCAGCGTCGCCGGCTTCACCTCGTACGACACCGAGAACGACTCGGTGGTCTCGCCGTAGTTCCAGCCCGCCTGGAAGGCCGCGATGTTGGCCTTCATGATCTCGGGCTTCTTGGCGAACTTCACCTCGAGGAAGCGGACCGTCGCGTCGGTCGGCCGGTGGTACAGCCAGGACAGCAGACCGAGCGCGAACATGTTCTTCGCCCGTTCGGCGTCCTTCTTGGAGATGTCGAAGTCCTCGAGCGCCTTCACCGTCATCGACGTCAGCGGCAACGAGTGCACGCGGTATTCGCCGAGCGAGCCGTCCTCGAGCGGGTTCGCCGCGTAGCCGACCTTGGCCAGGGCACGCTTGGTGAACTCGTCGGTGTTCAGGATCAGGTCCGCGCCGCGCGGCAGGTCGCCGACGTTGGCCTTGAGCGCGGCCGGGTTCATCGCGACCAGGACGTTCGGCGCGTCGCCCGGCGTGAGGATGTCGTGGTCGGCGAAGTGCAGCTGGAAGCTGGACACGCCGGGCAGCGTGCCGGCCGGCGCGCGGATCTCGGCGGGGAAGTTGGGCAGTGTTGACAGGTCATTGCCGAAGGCGGCCGTCTCCTGAGTGAAGCGGTCGCCGGTCAGCTGCATGCCGTCACCGGAGTCACCGGCGAAACGGATGATGACGCGGTCGAGTTGCCGGACCTGTTTGGTCACAGAGCAGGACCTCCTCGACGAGCGGCACTCGGGCGGAGGGAGGCGTCCGCGTCCGACGTGCCACTTAGGCTTACCTTCATGCTACGTCCCGGATCACATGGTTATTTCAACATCGGGCATTAGAACGTGGCTTGTGAGATGTGTCGCAGCGCCCAGTGAACCGCCCCGCCGGCATCCCCGCCCCGTACTGACTTCCCAGGTCACGGCATGGGTATACATCCCGGCGGCGGCGTGGCGCGCCGCGGCGGGCGGCCGGATCAGGCCGCCGGATCCGGACACAGCGCGCTCGCCGACCGGCAGAGGTCGACGTGCAGGCGCGTGAAGAACAGGGGTCCGGACACCCGCCGAACTATAGGGCCTCGGCCTCGCCCCACCGTGAAGCGGGGAGGGCGCGGCATGTCCCCGGCAGCCTCCCGGGCCCTCAGCCGGTCCGCTGCTCCTGTGCCAACTTGCCGAGCAGCACGTTGACGTCAGCGGAGGAGTTGACGGTCGCGTCGAACGACGCCTTCGCGTGGATGGTGAACCGTCCGCTGTGCGAGCGGTACCAGGACGACCACGATCCGCTGCTGGTCCGGCAGGACATCCCCACCTGATGATCCGCGCTCGTCGACGCCGTGTCGGTGCAGGTGGACACGGTGCCGCCGGACCCGCTGAAGGCCACCTTCATGGTGACGTGGACGGCCCCTGAGGACTCGCTCACCGTCGTCGCCCGGATGTCGGCGCGCACCGTACAGCCCGGCTCGCCGCAGCTGCCGAACTTCACCTTGCTCATCGGCTCCACGGTCAGGTCGGGGTCGTAGGCGTTCGTCAAGCCCTGCACGTCGGTGTGAAGTGCCGTGAACACCGCGCCGACACTGGAGGCCGGCAGAGGCGTGACGTCGAAGGTGTACCGCTCCGGCCCGAAGTTGCCGTCGAACCGGACGAGGCGGTGCGCCTTCTCGGCGATGTAGTACGTCCGTGTGCCGACCCTCATCTTGAGGGTCGCAACCCCGTTGACCTTGGTCCGTTCCGCCAGCGGATCGTTGACGGCCTGCCGCAGGGCCGCCGCGAGCCGCGCCGGGGACAGGTCGGCCAGGTTCAGCGTCGAGAGATCCTCAGGAGCCTTCGTCCACGTGCCGTCCGCCTTGCCGGCCCGCTCGGCGGACAGTCCCTGGGCGGTCCAGAAACTCGTGCCCGCCTTGAGATAGGTCGTCCCGCCGACGTCCACCCGGGTGATCCGCGAACCGCTCACCGTGTAGGTGCCGCGTGCGGTTCCCGCCTTCGTGACACTGAAGCTCGCCTGCCCTCCGGCGTAGACGCCCATCAGATTGACACCGGCCGTCTGGCCGAGGGCCTGGCCCGCCTTGTTCGCGACCTTCCCCGAGATCTTCTTCGGATCGTTGTCGGGGCCGCTGAGCGCCACCACGCCGATGACGGCCAGGATGACGAGGAAAACACCGCCGCCGACCAGCGTCGCGACCAGAGGCCCTTTGGACTTCTTCGCCGGCTGCGGCCCGAACCCGTACGGCTGCGGGGGCATGCCCCACGGCTGCCCGCCGCCCCAGCCCGGCGGCCCACCAGGGCTCCCAGGATACGGCCCGGCGCCCGGATACGGTCCGGGCCCGACGGGACTCTCGCCGTACGGCCCGGGCCCGACCGGAGTCTCCCCGTACGGCCCGTACCCGACCGGAGCGCCCGGGTACGGCCCAGGCCCTCCGGGGCCGCCTGGCAGAGGCCCGCCTGGCATGGGAACCCCGTGCACGGGCCCGCCTGGCACGCCAGGCCACCCGGTTTCACCACCGGCAGGCCCGCCTGGCACGGGGCCGCCCGGCCACCCGGCCTCACCACCCGCAGGGCCGCCGGGCATTGCGAAACCACCCGACCCATCGGGCGGACCGGACTGCACCGAAGGTGTCGACGATGGCGGCCCCGACGGGTCCGACCACGCACCGGTCTCGGCGGGCGGTACGGAAGTTCCCGGCCATACGCCGGTCGCGGCAGCAGGCCCGGTCGGGCCGGCCTGGTCGTCCGGCCGAGGCGGTTCGGCAGAAGAGAGCGGGTCGGACGAAGAGAGCGCGTCGGACGAGGAGGGGTCGGAGGAGTCATCCACCGGTGCCTCGGCCCACGCCTGCGGTCGCGGTGGGACCGGCTGCTGGTCCTCCTCCGATCCCGCTGCTCGCGGGGGCGATTCGAGTGGGCCGGACGGCGTGCTCGGCGCCGAACCTTCGGGCTGCGCGGACGGATCCGTCTCCGGCGGCGGCGATTCGGCGTGCTCGACCTGGTCCGGGTTCTCCGGCTGTTCCGGCTGTGCCGGCGACGGCCCCTGAGCGCCGTCTCGATCCCTGCTCAAATGAAGTCCCCTGTATTAACGATCGTCGCCGTGACCCTATGTTTGCGCTGATCGTCGGACAAGACGGGGAACCGGTTCTGTTACCCGGTCGATGCCCGTACGCCCGCCCTCCCCTTCCGCCGCATCCACCTGCAACGCCCGCGCGGGGTCTGCGGCCGCCGACACTTATCCACAGGTTGTGGAGAAGGTCTGGCCGTGGTCGCTCACCTCACTCGCCCGTACGGTCGTGGACTGCGCCCGCACGCTCTCCCTGAGCGAGGCGGTCGTGGTCGGCGACTCCGCATCGTCGGGTCGGCGGAGGGCGGCTCACCGTGCGGTTCGCTCACCGCCGCGCGGTCCGCCGGGGCCTGTCGGCGGCGGGAACGGTCGTGCGCCGGCGGCCGACCGGATTACGCTGATCCCCGTGCACGGCTATTACGGGAACTACCTCATGATCGTCGTGCTGTTCGTGATCGGTGGTGCGATCGTGGGCGGCGCGCTCCTGGTTAACCGGGCTCTGCGCCCGCACCGGCCGACCCGGGAGAAGCTCACGACGTACGAGTGCGGCGTGGACCCCGTCGGCGAGGGATGGGCACAGTCGTACGTCCGCTACTACGTCTTCGCCTACCTGTACGTCGTGTTCGCGGTGGACGCGGTGTTCCTCTTCCCCTGGGCGACGGTCTTCTCCGCCAAGGGATACGGCTACGTCACCCTCGGCGAGATGTTCGTCTTCCTCGCCTTCATCGCCGCCGGTCTCGCGTACGCGTGGAAGAAGGGTGTCCTGGGCTGGGTATGAGCCCGCCTTCCGGTGCTCGAGAGGGTTCGGAACCCCGGTCCGGCGTGTGCTCCACGACCGCCGCCCTCACCACCTTGTCGCCAGCGCGGCGCGGGGACGCGTAAGAATGGGGGCATGGGTTCCGTCGATCTCCCCGAACCGCGTATCGGGCCCGCCTCCCGGCTCGCGCCGAAGCCGATCAAGTTCGTCCTCAACTGGGGGCGGCGGTACTCCCTGTGGGTGTTCAACTTCGGGCTGGCCTGTTGCGCCATCGAGTTCATCGCGACGTCGATGTCGCGCCACGACTTCATCCGGCTGGGCGTCATCCCCTTCGCCCCGGGGCCGCGGCAGGCCGACCTGATGGTGGTCTCCGGCACGGTCAGCGACAAGATGGCGCCCGCCGTGAAACGGCTCTACGAGCAGATGCCCGAGCCGAAGTACGTCATCTCGTTCGGCGCCTGCTCGAACTGCGGCGGGCCCTACTGGGACTCGTACTGCGTGACCAAGGGCGTCGACCAGATCATCCCGGTCGACGTGTACGTTCCGGGCTGCCCGCCGCGGCCCGAGGCGCTCCTGCACGGGATTCTCAAGCTGCAGGAGAAGATCGCCGCGGAGTCGCTGGGCGAGCGGTACACCGGGGCCGGCGAGGCGGTCGCGCCGCCCCCGCCGGCCATGCGGAGGCCTCCGACGCCGGCGGTGCTGCGCCGCCCGCTCGTACTGCCGCCCGTGCCCGAGCCGGAGGAGATCGCGGCCGCCGAGCAGCCCACGCAGAAGCTGACTCCGCTGCGAGACGGCGTCGGGCCGGCCGGAACGCAGGAGCTTCCGCCGCCCGCCGTCCCCACCGGTGAGGCTCCGGCCGGGAGCCAGGACACCGCCGGGACGCAGGAGTTCCCCCTCCCGGACGCCGCCACGTCGGGGGAGCCGATCTCTCCGGCCGCCGAGACGCAGGAGATCCCGGTGGTGGATTCGGCGACGACCCAGGATCTGCCTCCGGTCGATCAGGCGGGCACGCCCACCGAGGAGCTCCCTTCGGTGGAGGAGGTCCGCAAGGCCGCGGAGGACAAGGTCGCTGAGCAGCCGACCGAGGTGCTGCCGGCGGTAGGAGACGCGGAGACGATTCAGGAGCCTCCGCCACCGGTCGAGGAGGCCGGTAAGCCCACCGAACAGCCGAAGGAGGTCCTGCCTTCGGAGGAGGTCCGCAAGGCCGCCGAGGCGTCCCCCTCCGTGGGCGAGACCGCGGATGAGGAGAAGTCCTCCGGCCGCCTGGCGGGCGGTGGAGCGGCGGATAAGGGGGCGCGGTGGTTGAGCGGCCGGTTGCGGCGTTTCGCCGAGCCGCCGCCCGTTCACGGCGACACGGACCACACGATCATCCCGGGGCTGAGCGATGACGATTGAGCTGGCGGTGGCGTGGGCGCGCCGGTTCGGCGACGACGTGCGTACCGAGGACGCGTTCGGCATGCTGACCGTCGATGTGCCGCCGGAGCTGTGGGAGGAGGCGCTGACCTTCGCGCGGGACGACCTCGAATGCGGCTTCTTCGACTGGCTGACCGCCGTCGACGAGCTGGAGCGCGGGTTCGCGATCGTCGCGCACGTCCACTCGCTGGAGCACGGGCACCATCTGCTGGTCCGTACGGCCGTTCCGCGTGAGGACCCGCGGCTGGTCAGCGCGACCGCCATCTACCGGGGCGCGAACTGGCACGAGCGGGAGACGCATGAGATGTTCGGCGTGATCTTCGACGGGCATCCGGACCTGAAGCCGCTGTTGCTTCCGGACGGGTTCGAAGGGCATCCGCTGCGCAAGGAGTTCGTGCTGGCCGCGCGGGTGGCCAAGCCGTGGCCGGGGGCGAAGGAGCCCGGGGAGTCCGGGCACGGGGCGCCGAGCCGTCGCCGCATGCTGCCGCCCGGGGTGCCGCAGGACTGGGGGCCCGCCGCCCAGAAGGGCGCCGGCGGGGACGCGGGCCCGGGTTCGCGTCGCGGTGACGCGTCGGCGGGCGAGGCTTCCGCGGACCGGCCGGTACGCCGGCGGGCACGCGGAATCGACCCGGAGGGCGGCGATGTCTGACGTTCTGGTCGTCGTCGTCAAGCTGCTGCTGGTGGTCGGCGCCTTCGCCGTGCTGCCGCTACTGGTCGGGCAGGCCGAGCACAAGGTCATGGCCCACATGCAGGGCCGCCTCGGCCCGATGTACGCGGGGGCGTTCCACGGCTGGGCCCAGCTGGTCGCGGACGGGGTGAAGTTCGCCCAGAAGGAGGACGTGATCCCGGCCGCCGCCGACCGGCGGATCTTCTCGCTCGCCCCGGCGGTCGCCCTGATCCCCTACCTCGTCGTGCTGGTCGTGGTGCCGGTCGGGCCGCACGGTCAGGTGGCCGTCTCGATGGACGCCGGGCTGTTCTTCGCGCTGGCCATGATCGGGGTCGGCGTGCTGGGCGCGATCATGGCGGGCTGGGCGAGCGCGAACAAGTACAGCCTGCTCGGCGGCATGCGGGTCGCTGCGCAGCTGCTGTCGTACGAGCTGCCGATGGTGCTGGCGGCGTCGTCGGTGGCGATGGCGGCCGGCAGCGTGAACCTCACCACGATCGTCGACCAGTGGCGGTGGTGGTGGCTGCCCTGGCAGGTGATCGGCGGGGTGGTCTTCTTCATCGCGGGCCTGGCCGAGCTGCGCCGCCCGCCTTTCGACATGCCGGTCGCCGACTCCGAGATCATCTTCGGCCCGTACACCGAGTACGCCGGACTGCGCTTCGCCCTCTTCCTGCTCGCCGAGTACGCCGGGATCGTGGTGCTGTCCGCGCTGACCACCGTGCTGTTCCTCGGCGGCTGGAGGGGGCCGGTGCTCGATGAGCAGCTCGGCTGGCTCTGGACGCTGATCAAGGTGTTCGCGCTGTCGTTCGTCGTGATCTGGCTCCGGGTGAGCTATCCGCGACTGCGTGAGGACCAGCTGCAGAAGCTCGCCTGGGCCGGTCTGGTGCCGCTCGCCCTGATCCAGCTGGCCCTCACCGGCGTCATCAAGATCGCCATCGGCTGAGCCGCGGCGGGCGGCTTCGGTCGCCCGCCCCTCCGCCTACTGAAATCTCACGCTTTGTCCGTCGAGAGCTGCTTGACGCCGGTTGGTTAATCGCATTAGCTTTATGGCTATCAGCATTAACCAAGGGAGATGGCGATGACGGAGTTCCTGGGTGTCGACGGCGGACGGATCGCCTACGACGTGACCGGTGAGGGCCCGCTGGTCGTGCTGGCGCACGGCATGGGGGATATGCGGAGCGCCTACCGCTTCCTCGCCCCCCGCCTCGTCGCGGCCGGGTTCCGGGTGGCGACCGCGGACCTGCGCGGGCACGGCGAGTCCAGCACCGGCTGGGCGTCCTACACCCGCACGGACACGGCCGAGGATCTGCTGGCGCTGATCCGCCACCTGGGCGGGCCGGCAGTCGTCGTGGGGCACTCCTTCTCCGGCGGGTCCGCCACCATCGTGGCGGCCCGCGAGCCGGAGCTCGTCAGCGCCATCGTCGAGATCGACCCCTTCACCCGGGCACAGAAGCTCGACTTCGGCGGCTTCCTGACGAACGGTCGGTACCGCAAGGGCCTGAGCCTGCTCATGAGGACGGCGATGTTCGGCAGCGTGGGGCTGTGGGCCCGCTACCTCGACCACGCCTTCCCCGGCACGAAGCCCGCCGACTTCGCCGAGCGGGTCGACGCGATCCGCGCCAACCTGAGCGAGGACGGCCGCATGGCCGCCATGCGGAAGATGGGCATGTCCAAGCCGGTCGACGCCGGCGCGCAGCTGGGCAACGTCCGGTGCCCGGCGCTGGTCGTCATGGGCACGCACGACCCCGACTGGGCCGACCCGAAGGCCGAGGCGGACGGCATCGTCGCCGAGATGCCCGCCGGGCGCGGCACCGTCGCGATGATCGACGGCGCCGGGCACTACCCCCACACGCAGTTCCCCGAGGAGGTCGCCGCGGTGATGGTGCCGTTCCTCAAGGAACACGCGGGCGCCTGACCGGAGGAGAACCCATGCCACGGGGAAGACTGACCGCAGCCGACGTCGTCCGGGCCGGGGCCGAGCTGGCCGACGAGATCGGATACCAGGACCTGACGATGGGCGTGCTCGCCCAGCGGCTCGGCGTCCGCACCCCGTCCCTGTACAAGCACGTCGACGGCCTGGACGACCTGCGGCACCGGATCGCCACCCTGGCGACGACAGAGCTCGGCGAGGCCGTCCGGGCCGCCCTCCAGGGCAAGGCCGGCTCCGACGCGCTGGCCGCCTTCGCGCGGGCGTTCGGCGCGTACGTCACCGCGCACCCCGGCCGCTACACCGCGACGACCGGCGCCGAGGTCTCCGGACCCGGCGACGAGCTCTACGACGCGAGCGCCCGGGTCCTCGACTCGATGGCCGCGGTCCTGCGTGGCTACGGCGTCGAGGAGGGCGAGATGGTCCACGCGATCCGCACGCTGCGGTGCCTCTTCCACGGTTTCGCCGCGCTCCAGTCCGCGAACGGCTTCCAGTGGAGCGGGGACGCCGACGAGAGCTTCGAGTGGCTGATCGGCTTCGTCGACCGCGGCCTCCCGGGGGCCGACGACCGGCTCACGTGAGGAACAGGCCGTACTCCGCGATGTCGGGGACGATGCGGGGCGGCAGGTCGGCCTGCATCGCCAGCTCCTCGGCGGAGATGAAGGCCCCGTGCTCGGCGCGGCAGCGGACGATCCGGTCGACGAGCTCCGGGGTCACGCCGGGCAGCATGCTCAGGGCCTGCGGCGGGGCGTGGTTCACGTCGATCAGCCCGCCGTCGTCGTACGCGCGGGGGCCCAGGTCGGGTCGGCCGATGCTCAGCTCGTGCGCCAGGCCGCGGTCGTCCAGCGCGATGCGACGGGCCTCCTCACGGAGCGTCCGGCGGTACCGCGCCGCCTCGACGACCCGGCGGTTCCGCTGGTCGCTCGGGTCGGCCGGCGGGTAGAGGCGCGGGCGGGCGCCGATGGCGTGCATCGCGCTGAAGATCCACGTGCCGAGCAGCAGGAGCAGGCCCAGCGTGTGCGGCTCGTCGCCGTTCGCGATCAGTGCTTCGTACGATGCCACGAGCGCCGTCGTGTACCCCGCCGCGGCCACCGCCAGCCCCGCCGAACGCCGCCGGACCGCGGCGTACAGGAACGAGATCGGTGAGCCGAGGCCCACCGTGATGAGCGGCACCACCGCCCAGCCCATCCCGTCGGAGGGGGGCTTCGGCGGAAGCTGCGACGACCGTCGTCCAGGCGGGGGCATCGGCGACCGCGTCATGGGCCGATGGTAAGCCGGGCGACCCTCGAAGTGCCTCACCCCGCTTTGACGCAATGGGTATAGCGTCGGTTTCGAAACCCGCTCTCTATACGTAATCATGGTGACCCGTGGCACGGCTTCCCGGAACTGGCCTGGCAAAGGGGCTCGCGGTGACGCTGCGGACGATGACGCGGCGTTCGATCACGCGGCAGTACCCCGAGGTGCAGCCTGACCTGCCCCCGCGCAGTCGTGGCGTCATCGCGCTGTTCGAGGAGAACTGCACGGTCTGCATGCTCTGCGCCCGCGAGTGTCCCGACTGGTGCATCTACATCGACTCGCACAAGGAGACGCTGCCCGCGCCGGAGGGCGGCCGGGCGCGCACCCGTAACGTCCTCGACCGGTTCGCCATCGACTTCGCGCTGTGCATGTACTGCGGGATCTGCATCGAGGCGTGCCCGTTCGACGCGTTGTTCTGGTCGCCGGAGTTCGAGTACGCCGAGTACGACATCAACGAGCTGACCCACGAGCGCGACCGGCTCCGCGAGTGGATGTGGACCGTCCCGCCGCCACCCGCCCACGACGCCGGCGCCGAGCCGCCCAAGGAGCTGAAGACGAGGTGACCGCGGCGGACGTCGTCATCGTGCTGCTCGGAGTGGTCGCCGTGGGCGGCGGCGTGCTCGTCGTCGGCACGCGGCAGCTCGTGCACGCCGCGCTGTGGCTCGTCGTGTCGTTCGGCGCGCTCGCCGCCTCGTACGTCGTGCTGGCGGCGGAGTTCATCGCCTGGGTGCAGGTGCTCATCTACGTCGGCGCGGTCGTCGTGCTCCTGCTGTTCGGGATCATGCTGACCCGTGCGCCGATCGGCCGTTCGGAGGACCTCGACTCCGGCAACCGGATCGTCGCGCTCGTCGTCGCGGCGGCGACCGCGGGCGTCCTGGTCACGACGCTCGTCCGCGGGTTCCGCTCGGCGTACGTGCCGATCAAGGATCGCGTGGGCAGCGGGTCGACGCACACGCTGGGCGCGAGCCTGTTCCAGACGTGGGTGCTGCCCTTCGAGGCGCTGTCGGTGCTGTTGCTGGCCGCGCTGATCGGCGCGATCGTGCTGTCCCGCACCGACATCCGTGGCGCGGGGCCGGAACCCGAAGAGAAGCCCGAGCCCCGGCGCCGGCCCACCCCGCCGCGCGGGCCGGTCGCGCGGCGACTCGGCGTCGCGAAGCGGCGGACCGATCCCGATGACGAGGACACGATCGTGCTGTCGCGCGTGGACGAGGAGATCTGATGCATCTCGTCTACCCGGTGGTGATCGCGGCGCTGCTGTTCGCCGTGGGCATGTACGGCGTGCTCGCCCGCCGCAACGCGATCCTCGTGCTGATGTCCGTCGAGCTGATGCTCAACGCGGTCAACCTCAACCTCGTCGTCTTCGACATGCGGTGGGCCGACCGGCTGCACGGCGGCCAGGTGCTCACGCTGTTCGTCATCGTGCTGGCGGCCGCCGAGGTGGGCATCGGCCTGGCGCTGGTGCTGCTGATCTACCGCAACCGCCGTACGGTCGACGTCGACCGGCTCCGCGCCCTCGCCGAGGGGGACCCGGACCCCGACCTCGACGTCGGCGCCATGACCGACGACGAAGGGACTCGCCGGTGATCGTTGTGGCGGCCGTCGCGGTCGTGCTCCCGTTCGCCGCCGCGTTCGTCGGCATGCTGTTCGGGCACACCGCCTCACATCTGCTGTCCCCGCTGGCCCGCCGGTTGCGGGCGCCGAAGCCGGGCACCGCGCGGCGCGGCGCGCTCGTGCTGGCCCGGCGGATGCCCGCGAACGGCCCGGCCCTGATCGCCGTGCTGCCCGTCGCCGCGTCCACCGTCCTCACCGCCGTGCTGGCCGCGGACCAGCTGCGGAGCCCGGGAACGCACGTCGGCACGCTGACGCGCATCCCGACGGGGACGGTGCCGATCGCGCTCTCCCTCCACGTCGACGGGCTGGCCTCGGTCGTGGCGTTCCTCGTCTGCTGCGTGGCGCTCGCGGTGCAGGTCTACTCCGTCGCCTACATGCGGGACGACCCCCGCTACTCCTCCTACGCCGCGTTCGTGTCGCTGTTCACGGCGGCGATGCTGCTCGTCGTCCTGTCCGGCGACCTGCTCGTGCTGTACGCCGGGTGGGAGGTCATGGGCATCTGCTCGTACTTCCTGATCGGCCACTACTGGCACGACCGGGCCACGTCACGCGCCGCCGTGAAGGCGTTCCTCGTGACCCGGCTCGGCGACGTCGGCTTCCTGTTCGGCATCTTCGTGCTGGGCATGGCGGCGCACTCCTTCGAGCTGCGCGTCGTCCTCGGGCGGCTTCCGCTGATGTCGCACACCGCGCTGCTGGCGGGCACGCTCCTGCTGCTGTGCGGCGTCGCGGGCAAGAGCGCGCAGTTCCCGCTGCATACCTGGCTGCCGGACGCGATGGCCGGTCCGACCCCGATCAGCGCGCTGATCCACGCGGCGACGATGGTCGCGGCCGGTGTGTACGTCGTCGCCCGCCTCTACCCGGCGTTCTGGTTCGCGCCCACGTCGCTGGCGGTCCTCGGCGTCATCGCCGCGATCTCCATGCTCGGGGCCGCCCTCGCCGCGCTGGCCCAGGACGATCTCAAGCGCGTCCTCGCGTACTCCACGATCAGCCAGCTGGCGTACATGGCGGCCGGCCTGGCGGTCGGCACGCGCGACGGCGCGGTGTTCCACCTGCTGGCGCACGGGGCGTTCAAGGCGCTGCTGTTCCTCGGCGCGGGCTGCGTGATCGTCACGGTCGGATCCAACATGATGAGCGCGATGGGCGGCCTGCGCCTCGCGATGCCGGTGACGTTCTGGTCGATGACGGTCGGCTTCGCGGCCCTGGCCGGGATCCCGCCCGCCAGCGGCTTCTTCAGCAAGGACACGATCCTGTCCCAGGCATGGCAGGCCACGCACCGGACGAGGTCGCCCGCCTTCCACTCGTACGCCTACACGCCCGTACGGCGCCTGGGCCCGGTCCACCCCCCGCGCGGAAACGGCGTCGTCGACAGCGAGGGGTACTCCTTCGCCCTGAGGCACATCGTCCACGGGGCGCCGCCGGCCATCCCGTCCTGGGTGGCGTGGCTGGTGCTGGTGACCGGACTGGCCACCGCCGTGGTGACCGCGGCGTACGCCACGCGGACCTGGCTGGTGACGTTCTTCGGGGAGAAGCGGTCGGACTTCCGGCCGAGGGAGGCGGCGCCGCTGATGAGCTGGCCGGTCGCGGTCCTGGCCGTGCCGTCCCTGCTCCTCGGGTTCGTCGGGCCGTTCAGCGAACGCCTGCGGCCCGAGTGGGGCATGGCGGTGGTCTCGCTGCTGTGCGCCGCGGCCGGGGCGGGCGGCGTGTACCTCGTGTGGAACAACGACCCGGCCCTGGACCCCGTCCGACTGCTCGGCCCGCTGCGGCCGGTCCTGCGCGCGGCCTTCTACGTCGACACCGCCTACGACGTCGCGATCGTACGGCCGGTGCGGGCCCTGGCCCGACTGGTCGTCCGCGCCGACGCGCGGATCGTCGACGCCGGCGTCGAGGGTTCCGGGCGGGGCGCGCGGCGGCTCGGCGGCCTCCTGCGGGCCACCGAGAACGGCAACGCGCAGGCGTACGTCTCCGGGCTCTTCGCGGGAATGGTGCTCATCGTGATCGCGGTGGTGGTGCTGACATGATCGTCGCGATGATGCCGGTGGTGCTGACATGATCCTTGTGGCGATGCTCGCCGTGCCCCTCCTCGGCGCGCTGGGGATGCTCGTGCCGCTGCCCGGGAGCCCGCGCCGGGTGACCCGCCTGGCCCGGCTGTACGGCCTGGCCGTGTCCGGCCTGACGCTCGTCCTGTCGGTCGCGGCGGCGGTCGCCTTCCACTACGGCCGGCGCGGCCCGCAGCTCGGCGTGAACGTCACCTGGGCCGGTTCGATCGGGCTCCGCTTCCACCTCGGCGTCGACGGGATCTCCCTGCCGCTCGTCGTGCTGACGGCGGCGCTGACGTTCCTGTGCATGGTCTACACCGCGCGCGTCCTCCCGGCCCCCGCCGGATCGCGCGGCGGGTCGCCGCAGTCGCTGATCGGGCTGGTCCTGCTGCTCGAGGTCGGCATGCTCGGCACGTTCGTCGCCCTCGACCTCCTGCTGTTCTTCGTGTTCTTCGAGGTCGTCCTCATCCCGATGTACTTCGTGATCGCCGACTGGGGCGGCTCGGGCGGCAAGGACGCCGGCACCCGCGCGCGGGCGGCGGCGAACAAGTTCATCCTCTACACCCTGCTCGGCTCGGGCTTCCTGCTCGTCGGCATCCTCATCGTCGCGGTGAACGCCGGCACGCTCGACATGACCGCCCTCGCCGCCCGGCACGGCGCCGGCCTGTCCCACGGCCTGCAGGTCGCCGCGTTCGGGCTGCTGGCCCTGGGCTTCGCGGTCAAGACGCCGATGTGGCCGCTGCACACCTGGCTGCCGGACGCCCACACCGAGGCGCCGACCGTCGGCTCGGTGCTGCTCGCCGGGGTGCTGCTGAAGATGGGCACGTACGGCTTCGTCCGCATCGCCGTGCCGATGGCACCGGACGGCGCGAAGTTCTGGGCGCCCTGGCTCGGCTTCCTCGCCGTCATCGGGATCGTGTACGGCGCGCTGGCCTGCCTCGCGCAGCGCGACCTCAAGCGGATGATCGCCTACTCGTCGATCGGGCACATGGGGTTCGTGCTGCTGGGCATCGCGACGCTCACCCCGGTCGGGCTGAACGCCGCGCTGTTCGGCAACATCGCGCACGGCCTCATCACCGGCCTGCTGTTCTTCATCGCCGGGGCGGTCAAGGAGCGGTACGCCACCGGGGACCTGGACGCCCTCGGCGGCGGCATGCTCGCCAAGGCCCCGTACCTCGCGTCGATCCTCACGTTCGCCTCGGTGGCCAGCCTAGGGCTGCCGGGCCTGGCCGGGTTCTGGGGCGAGATGCTCGCGCTGCTCGGCGCGTACCAGCCGCACGCCGGGCTCCCGAGGGAGACGTTCGTGACCTTCATGGCCGCCGGCGGGATCGGCGCGGTGCTCACCGCCGCGTACTTCCTGCGGATGCTGTCCAAGGTGACCCACGGCCCGGTGGCCGAACGCTGGCGCGACACCCGGTTCGCCGACGTCATGCCGCACGAGCTGCTGGCCTGGACGCCGCTGATCACCGCCACGCTGTTCATCGGGCTGTGGCCGAAGACGCTCCTCGCCCTCACCGACGGCGCCGTACGCCTGCTCCTGGGGGGCCGATGATCGAGTCGATCGACTACCTGGCGATCCTCCCGACGCTGATCGTCGCGGTGGCGGCGGTGGCCGTGCTGCTGGCCGACGCCTTCGGCGCGCCCGCCAAGCCCGTCGGCCTGCTCACGGCCGTGTCCCTGGTGGCGGCCGCGGCCACGCTCCCGCTCGGCCACGGGCGGTCGACGTTCTGCGCGGCCGCGACCCGGCCCGGCGAGCACGCCTCCTGCTCGTACGTCGCCGACGACTTCACCGTGCTGTTCCAGGCGGTCGTGCTGCTCGCGGCCATCGTCGTCGTGCTGCTGTCGCACGGCGAGATGCGGCGGTCGGCGCTGCCGGTGGGGGAGTACCACTTCCTGCTGCTCGCCGCGATCCTCGGCGCGCTGCTGCTGGCGGCGGGCCGGGACCTGATCACGCTCGTGGTCGCGCTGGAGACGCTGTCGCTGCCGGTGTTCGCGCTGGTGGCGCTGCGACGGTACGACGGGGTGGCGTCCGAGGCGGCGCTGAAGCTGTTCCTCGTGTCGGTCGTGTCGTCGGCGGTGACGCTGTTCGGGATCAGCCTCGTGTACGGCGTCACCGGCGCGATGCACCTCGACCGGGTGGCCGCCGGCCTGGCGCACGTGCCCGGCGACCTGCGTCCCGTGGCGGCGGCGGGCATCGTCCTGACCATCGCGGGCTTCGGATTCAAGATCGCGGCGGTGCCGTTCCACTTCTGGGCGCCGGACGTCTACCAGGGCTCCCCGCTGCCGGTCGCGGCGTTCCTGTCGGTCGTGTCGAAGGCGGGCGGCTTCGCCGGGCTGACCCTCATCTTGACCGCCGGGTTCTGGCCGTTCGGCCACACGTGGGGCCCGCTGATGGGCGTGCTGGCCGCGGCGACGATGACGCTCGGCAACCTCCTCGCGCTCCGCCAGACCGACGCCGTGCGCCTGCTCGCGTGGTCGTCGGTCGCCCAGAGCGGATACATCCTCGCGCCGATGGCCGGGGGAGCGCGCGTACGCCCGCACGAGTGGATGACGGCCACGGCGGCGTACGTCGCCATGTACGCGATCATGAACATCGGGGCGTTCGCCGTCGTGACGGTCGTCGCCCGGCGCGGCGACCGCGACCTGGACTCCTACCGCGGCCTGGCGCGCGTCAACCCGGGCACCGGCCTCGCCCTGGCGTTCTTCCTCATCTGCCTGGCCGGTCTGCCGCCGGGCGTCATGGGCCTGCTCGCCAAGGTCGTGGTGTTCCGCGCGGCGGTCGGCGGCGCCGCCACCTGGCTCGCGGTGATCATGGCGGTCAACACCGTCATCGGCCTGTACTACTACCTGACGTGGGCCGCCCGGCTCTTCGCCCCGGGCAAGGCCAAGCGCGTCCGGGTCGGCCGCGCGGGCGGCATCGCGATCGCGGTCGCGCTGGCCGGGGCGGTCCTGGTCTCCGTGGCCCCTGAGCTGGTGCTGCACGCGGCCGCGCTGGCGGTGCCCTAACGGGGAACATTTCTCCAGGTCAGCCCGTTGATTCTACGGGGACAAGGGGAGGTGTCGCGGTGCGGTTCAACGGCGTGAAGACGGCCGCCCTGCTGGGGGTGATGTCGGCGCTGATCCTCCTCATCGGAGGCGCGCTGGGCGGTCGCACCGGGCTGACGATCGCCCTGGTGATCGCCCTGGTCACCAACGGCGTCGCCTACTTCCTCAGCGACCGCATCGCCCTGTCGGCCATGCGCGCCCGGCCGGTCAGCGAGGTCGAACAGCCCGTGATGTACCGCATCGTCCGGGAGCTGTCGACGGGTGCTCGCCAGCCCATGCCGCGTCTGTACATCTCGCCCACGATCGCGCCCAACGCCTTCGCCACCGGGCGCAACCCGCGCAAGGCCGCCGTCTGCTGCACGACCGGCATCCTGCAGATCCTCGACGAGCGCGAGCTGCGGGCGGTCCTCGCGCACGAGCTGTCGCACGTCTACAACCGCGACATCCTGATCTCCTCGGTGGCGGGCGCCCTGGCCGCCGTCGTCACCTGGGCGGCGACCCTCGCCTGGCTCATCCCGTTCGGCAACTCCGATGACGAGGACGGCCCCGGTGTGCTCGGCGCGCTGCTCATGATGGTCCTCGGCCCCGTCGCGGCCACGATCGTGCAGCTGGCCATCAGCCGCACCCGGGAGTTCCAGGCCGACGCCTCCGGTGCCCAGCTCAGCGGCGACCCGCTCGCCCTCGCCTCCGCCCTGCGCAAGATCGAGAGCGGCACGCGCCAACTGCCCCTGCCCGAGGACGGCCGCCTGACCGCCGTGAGCCATCTGATGATCGCCAACCCGTTCCGCGGCGATGGGCTCGTCCGCCTGTTCTCGACGCACCCCCCGACCGCCCAGCGGATCGCCCGCCTCGAGGAGATGGCCGGCTACCGCCGATAGACCGGAAAATGCCGCTCCCCGGAGCCCACAGGCGCCGGGGAGCGTTCGTCATGCCGGGGGCCTCGACGTTGGGTCGGAGCCTCAGTGCATGCAGTCGGTGGAGACGTAGCCCCACTTCGTCTTGTAATTGACCTTGGTCCAGAAGGGGGTGCTGCGGAAGCAGCCACTGTGGAACTTCTTCGCCCGCACCGGCTTCTCGTTGCAGAGGGCCTTCTTGCCCTTGGGGATCACGCCGATGGCCGTGGAGGACTGCGAGGCCTTGGAGCGGATCTTGACCGCGTACCAGGCCTTGCACGGCTCGTACTTCACCGGAGCCGTCTGCACGGACGCGGTGGAGGCGTACGCGGGGACGGCCGTGGCACCCGTGATCGCGGTGCCGGCGATGACCGCTGCCAGCAGCAGGTTCTTCATCCAATTCCTTCCGTCCTGATCATGGATTTCGGTCACCCTAGCGATCACCAGGCGACATTGCCATTCCTTGACCATGTGTCGGCCGCGCAGCGGCAGGGGCCTGGGCGTAGGGGGCAACATGCCCGGCATGGACGACGATCACGATCGCCCGGCCTGGCGCCCATGGGGTCGGCCGGTCGTCTAGTAGGGCTCGACGCAGGCGTAGGGGACCCAGCCCCTGATGTTCCGGTAGTTGACCTCTCGCCAGGTCGGCCAGTTCTTCCTGCCGCAGAGGGAGTAACTGCCACCGTCATACGTCAGACCCAGACACGGCGTGGTCTTTCCCTTCGGGAACAAGCCAAGGGCTGTGGCATGGATGCTTCGCGTTTTGCGGATCTTGACGCTCTCCAGCGCCCGGAGCCGGCAGTCGACGGCAGGGCCGACCACCGCGACGGCCGGGCGGGGATTCTCCGAGGCGACAGGGCCGTTCGTGGCATCGGAGGACGCAGCCGGACCAGCCACCACGATCCCTGTGGCCACCGTGAGCGCCGCGAGCGCGACGCGGGGAGGTAGACGCTTCATGATGCGGGACCGTGGACAGCGAACCGCATTTCGCCGCCGTCGCGACAGGGACCGCAGACCTAATCCGGCGGGCGCCAACTGATGGGCGAGCCCGTGCCGATGTCAGGCGGTGGGGGTCACCGACCGTGACACGCGATCTTTCGATCCGAGTATTAGGTGCGGCACGTGTTCGGGGAGCGCAGCGGCCGCCGTCCTTCGTCAGGCCCGATTTCACGACTGTTCAGGGGCAAATCCCTCAAGTGCGGCGTGTGGGGCGTGACTTGATCGTTACGATCGGCTGCCATGAGCCGATCTTTGAAAGGGACGCTCGCCGTTGTGGCGGGCGGAGCCGTCGTCGCGACGGCGGCCGTCGCCCTCGCGCAGACGGATACGAGCACCGCGACGCCGACGGCGTCCACCAGCGGTGACCTGAAGACCGACATCGACAACATCCTCACGGACAGCCGCCTGAACGGCGCGAGCATCGGTGTCATCGTCCGCAACGCCAAGACCGGCGCGGTCCTCTACGACCGCGGTTCCGGCACCCAGGAGATCCCAGGCTCGAACAACAAGATCGAGACCTCCACCGCGGCGTTCGGGCTCCTCGGCGCCGGCTACCGGTTCCGGACGACCGTCTCCACCCGGGGCGGGAACCTGTACCTCAAGGGCACCGGCGACCCCACCACGCGTGGAGCCGATTACGACAAACTCGCCGCCGCGGTCAGGGCCAAGGGCATCAAGAAGATCAAGGGCAACCTGGTCGCCGACGACACCTGGTTCGACCAGCAGTTCACCCCGCCGGGCTGGGACCCCTCGGACCTGTCCTATTCCTACGCGGCCGGGATCTCGGCGCTGAACGTCTCTCCGGACGACGTCTTCGACGCCGGATCGATCGGCGTGACCATCACCCCGGGCGCGGAGGGCAAGCCCGTCAAGGTCACCCTGAACCCTCCGACGAGCGTCGTGAAGATCGTTGACCGGGCGACGACGGGCAAGGCGGGTACGGGCTCTACCGTGTCGGTCGACCGTACCGGCGGCACCAACACGATCGTCGTCACCGGGTCCTACCCGGCGAACGGCGGCAAGGAGGACCACCTCTCGACCGTCCCGAACCCGACGCAGTACGCGGCCGACGTCTTCCGCCGCGCGCTGAAGGCGCACGGAGTCACCGTCGTCGGGGCGACCAAGCGGGCCGCGACGCCCAAGGGGGCCAAGACGGTCACCACCCGGCGGTCGATGCCGCTGTCCCAGCTGGCGACGCCCTTCCTCAAGCTCAGCAACAACCAGATCGCCGAGATCCTGACCAAGGCGATCGGGCGTCAGGCCTACAACAAGGGCACCCGGGCGGCGGGCATCGCCGGGATCTCCCGGTACCTGAAGACGCTCGGCGTCGACACCACCCAGGTAAAGCAGACCGACGGCTCCGGGCTCTCGCGTACGAACAAGACCACGCCCCGGCAGGCGAGCGTCATCCTCAAGGCGGTGCAGACGAAGCCCTGGTTCTCGGCCTGGTACAACGCGCTGCCCATCGCCGGTCAGCCCGACAAGCTCGTCGGCGGCACCCTGGCCGCGCGGATGAAGGGAACGCCCGCCGCCGGGAACGTCCACGCGAAGTCCGGCACGCTGACGGGCGTCACCGCGCTGAGCGGCTACGTGAAGGACGACACCGGGCAGCCGCTGATCTTCTCGATCATGTTCAACGGCTACCAGGGCGGTGCGCCGAAGGACATCGAGGACAAGATCGCGGTACGGCTCGCGGCGGGCACGTCCGCTGCCGCGCAGAACACCGTCCGGAAGACGACCGCGGGCAACGGCGGCAACCTCGAATGCTCCTGGACCAAGGGCAAGGCCAAGAGCTGCTGATCACGGCCATCCGTTCCTGAACGGCCCTCTCGGAGCGGTGCCCCGTACGCACGAACCCGTGCGTACGGGGCACCGCACTGTCTGAAGAGAACTCCCTACCCGTCGAGCGGCCCGTCCGGGCGGAGGTCCTTCCCGTAGCAGATCTCGACGTACGGGCCCGTGCAGTACGCCGGGATCTCGGCGTAGCCGTGCCGGACGTACAGCGATCGTGCCTCGACCAGATCGAGCCGGGTGTTGAGGACCATCCGCCGGGCGCCCAGCAGACGCGCCTCTTCCTCCAGGAACTCCAGCAGGAGGCCGGCGCCCTTCCTGCCGCGGAAGGCCGGGCGCAGATAGACCCGGGTCAACTCGGCGGTGCCGGCGTCCAGCATCAGGATCCCGCCGCAGGCCGCGGCCTCCCCACCGTGGCGGCCGACGACGAACTGTCCCGTGGGCGGGGTGAGCAGCTCGGCGCCGTCCCCGGCCAGCCCCTTGTCGACCTCCGCAGAGGTCACCGGCCGCTTCCAGTAGCGGCCCGCGACATCGGCGTAGTACTCCCGGCGCAGACGGATCGCGCCCAGGGATTCAACGGGCTCTGGAGCGAGCGTCCACGAGGTCACGACATGTGTCCTACCGGAAGCACCGGTGGCCTGGCCAACGATTTCCGGTGACGCGGACGGCGGCTCACGCGGTGAGGATCACCGGACCGTCACCCGTGATCGCGATGGTGTGCTCGAAGTGGGCGGCCCGGCTGCCGTCGACCGTGACGAGTTGGTGAGCGGATCGGGCTGAGTGCGGCGCCGACCTTCGCGGCGGTGTTCTGAGGCTGTGCGGAAGGCTCGGTAATGACACCGGCCGATGGGCGGGTTCCTCCCGGCGTGGCCCCGACGCGCGTCCTCTTTGCCGAGCATTCTGCTCATCCCCGGGCCAGCCGAGCCGGGGCGCGTCCGCCCGTCGCCGGCTTTGCCGCCGCTGTTGACGCACGAAGCCGGACTAACCGGGCGCCGCACCGTCCACGGCGACGGCAGGAAGGCGACGCCGCCCAGGCATGCTCGAAAAGGCCCGGGCCATCGCCGAGTCGGTACTGCCGCGAAACACCCCGAGGGCCCCATCACCCGTCGACCCGACCGATCCTGGCGTCGAGCGACCTCCTCGTACCGGCTTCAAACCGGTCACGATCACGCATCACCCGTCCTGGCCGGGCAGATCGGGTGGTTGAGTGCGTCTTAGACGTCTCGGGTAAGTCAGCGGTCAGGCGCCTACCGGTGGCCGCCGGAGCGAGAGGCCTATCCGTGTCCAGTGTCATCCGAGTGAGCGCCGAGAACCGGGAAGAAGATCTCCGCTCGTTCTACGAATGGCTCGGAGAGGAGCCCGACGTCCGGCGGCATGCGACGATCTCGCTGGAGCCAGGGAAGCCCACCGAGGGCGAGATGGGAAGCGCCCTGGAGATCGTGAAGCTGGTGATCGACACTAACTTCCAGATCCTGAACTTCGGACTCGCCTACGTCGCCTGGCGCACCACCCGCAAGAAGCCGGCCGCGCTGACGGTCGAACGCGACGGAACCAAGATCACCCTTGACGACGCCGACCCTGAGACGGTGGCCAGGATCCTCCAGGCGCTCGAGGAGTGATCGATGCTCCCCGACCCATCGGCGTCTCGCGCGGTGCTCATCGGGACGAGCCGATACACCGGCTTCCTCGACGACCTTCCCGCCGTGGCCGCCAACCTCGACGGCCTCGCCCGCGCGCTGTGCTCTCCCGATCTGTGGGGCCTGCCCGCTCGTAACTGCCGGTCCGTCCTCAACCCGGCCACGCCCGCAGAGATGATCGACCCGATCGTCCAAGCCGCGGAGGAGGCAACCGACACTCTGCTGGTGTACTACGCGGGGCATGGACTGCTCGCCGCGAGACGCTCCGACTTCCACCTCGCCCTGACCGGCTCGGACCCGGCACGTTCTTCCTACACTGCCGTGCCGTACGAGCTGATCCGGGACGAGATGATCGAAACTCGGGCCGAACGCCAGATCGTCGTCCTCGACTGCTGCTACAGCGGACGCGCCTTGGGGCGCATGGGCGCCGCTGATCCGGCGACGATCGTGGTCGACGAAGCGTCCACCGAGGGCACATACGTGATCGCCGCGGCGGCCGAGAACAAGGCTGCGCTCGCCGTGCCCGGCGAGCCTCACACGGCCTTCACGGCGGAACTGCTCCAGGTGCTCCGTGAAGGCGTCACGGACTGCGGCCCCTTCCTCGACCTCGACACCATCTATCGACGGGTGCACCGTTCGATGTCCGCGAAGGGCCGACCGGTCCCTCAACGTAGGATTCGCAACACTGCGGACCGGCTCATCCTCGCCCGCAATCGAGCGCACTCGCGCGTCCGCGCCGAGCAGGAGCCGACCGGGGCGATCGCCCACACGAAGCAGGACGCCGTCACCCGCGATCAGCCGCCCACCCCGGCATACGAGGCGAGGTCGCGCGAAGGGTCTCAGCCGCCGGCAGCCGGCGGGTACCGCCGAGAACCCATCCCGAAGTTCGGCACCGTCCGGAAGGAGCGCGGCTACGATCCCGCTCAGGTCGACCGGTTCATCAGAGAGACAGTGCTCCCGGGCTTGAAGGTTGATAAGGCGGTTGAGTTCCACCTGGTAGAAGGGGGCTACAGCCGCTGGTACGTCGACCGGTACCTGAAGGAGCGTGGGTACGTCGCGACCTGGTGGGTAGATCGATCAAAACGCGCCGGGACATGAATCCTCAGCCTCGTCCGGATACACCGTCCGAGCGGTGCGCATCCGTCCGTCGGCCCGGGCCCTCCGGTCGAGAGCCCGGGCGCATCGCCGACGAGTGCCCTCCATCCGCCATGGACGGCGAGCGGTCAGGCCGACACCTGGCCGTCAGCGGTAGTTGGTGAACTGCAGGGCGACGTCCAGGTCCTTGCCCTTGAGCAGCGTCATCACGGACTGCAGGTCGTCCTTCTTCTTCGAGCTGACCCGAAGCTCCTCACCCTGGATCTGCGCACGCACGCCCTTCGGGCCCTCCTCCCGGATGATCTTGCCGATCTTCTTGGCGTCCTCCTGGGAGATGCCCTCCTTCAGCCCGATGGTGAGCTTGTAGAGCTTCCCGGACGCCTTGGGCTCGTCCGCGTCGATCGCCTTCAGGGAGACGCCACGCTTGACCAGCTTCTCCTGGAAGACGTCGAGGACGGCCTTGGCCCGTTCCTCGCTGTTGGCCTGTACCTCGATGCTCTCGCCCGACCACCGGATCCCCGCGTCGACGTTACGGAAGTCGAACCGGTTGGCGATCTCCTTGGCGGCCTGGTTCAGGGCGTTGTCCACCTCCTGCCGGTCGAGCTTTGACACGATGTCGAAAGAGCTTTCCGAAGCCACGGTTCATGTCCTCACGGATAACGATGATCTCTCTGAAGAGGGTAGTGACGTTGGCCCGCTCCGGAGCCACGACGCCGGAGCGCGGGCCTCCGGAAACCGATGTCACCCTTGGGCCCGGAGTCCGCTATCCTTCTGAGCGTCGCTACGGCGGCTTACCAGGCGGGTTGCCCGAGTGGCCAATGGGAGCGGACTGTAAATCCGTCGGCTTAGCCTACCCAGGTTCGAACCCTGGACCCGCCACAGCAGGGAGAATAGCCCCTGACCAGCAGAGATGCGGTCGGGGGCCTTCTCGTTTCTTGATCGTCCCAGGCAGCCACCGGCCGCCGGATGCAGCCGTTTGTCACTGGTCCCGGAATATACGCGGAATGAATCCGGGCGTGTCTCCGCAGGTAGACCCCGGAAACGGCGAAGGGCTCCGGCGCGAACCGGAGCCCCGACAGGGTAGATCAGATCACTCGCCGAGCGCATCGCTGATCCGCTTGTTCGCGCCGTCCTGCTGGCCCTCGATGCACTTGGCGTAGATCTGGAGCAGGACCTTGACGCTGTGCCCCGCCCGCTCGGCCACCTCGGTCGCCGGAACGCCGGAGTTGAGCCACAGCGACACCCCCGCGTGCCGCAGGTCGTACGGCCGACGAGCCAGGGGAGAGACGACCTGAGCGGGAGTGAGGGCCAGGCTTCGAGTCTGAGCCCACACATCGCCGTAGGCGGTGGAACCGACGATGCCGCCCCGTTCGGTCTGGAAGATCCGCCCATCCTCCGCCGTCCCGAACTCCGCGATGTGCTCACGCAGGATCTTCCCGAGGACCGGGGGAATCGGGACTGTCCGGATCTCATTGACGGGCCGCAGCTTGAGCCCGCGCTTTGCGTGTGACGTCCCGTCGTCCGTAAACCGCGTTCCCGACTCGGGTAGCGATCTTGCGAGCACTAGCTTGCCCCATCCGGTTTCCGGGAGCGTGCAGTCATCCTTGTGCAGGGCCACAGCCTCAGCGGGACGAAGCGCCGCGTAGTACATGCATGCGTACAGCGCTCGGAGGCGTCGGCCTCGCCCGCGCTTGCCGACGTACGTCACGGCGGTCAGGCATTCCCGCATCTGCCGAGGACCGATCACCACCCGCCAATCGACCTCTTCGGCCAGCTTGGGTGGCGTCCACTTCACCTTGCCGATCGGGTTGCGCTCGAACTCCTCCAACTCGACCGCGTACTCGAACGCGTTGTGCAGCACCGCCCGCTTCCGCGCCACCGTGGAGGCCGCCGCCGGTTTGCCGTCCAGACGCCGCGACAGGGCATTCAGCGCCGCCCGCACGTTGGACGGCTTAGCAACCTCCGGCATCTCCAGCGATGCCTTCTCCAGCCACGCGAGCGCCTCCGCGATCTGAGGAGGCCGGGGACGCTCGCGATCCTGGGGAGCCAGGTAGTACGCCCGCAGGGTCTCCCGGAGTGTCCCCGCGTCAGGTGCTTCGGGAGCGTCCTCCCGCACAAGCGCCGGGGAAACCGTCGCGATCGTTTCCGTGAGGCCATCACGGCTGGTGGGCGCGGCATCCGGCCACTTCATGTCGACGTACGCGACGCTGAACTCAAGCCAGGTCCGGACAGGCTTCTCCTCCTCTTCCGTGGGGAGCATCGACAGCGGGAGACCGGAGTCCATGTCGAACTCCTCGCCGACCTTCGCGGCCTGACGCAGGTCTGAGAGGAAGTTCTTCGCCTGTGCCGAACGCTGGAAGGTCTTGGACTTCTCGCGCCCGCCCACGGTCCAGCGCACCGTATAGGAGATGACCTTGCTCGGCTTGCCCGGCTTGGGCTTCGACTTGTTGGGGCGAATCTCCCAGAACTTGACCTTGTACGAGGTGTTCACGCCGCCTCCCGGAGGGTCCCGAGCCAGCGCATCAGCTCACTTCGCCAGACGCGGAGTTCGTTGTTGGGGAGCCGGAGTGATTCGGGAGCCTTCCCGATCTCACGCCACCGGTAGAACGTGCGCTCAGACACTCCGCCAAGTTCTTCGAGGACCTGGGCGACGGTCAGAAGCTCGTCCCGCTTGGTGCTCACGCGGCCTCCTGAGTTGCCGAAAGATCGAGCGTGGTCTTGGCCTGGTCGAGTTGGCGTCGCATGTCGATGCGTTCGGCGATGGCCGCGAGTAGGCGTTGCTCGACCGGTCCCACGTCCGGGTCATCGGGTGGTGCGAGTTCCCAGGCGTAGCGGCCGGGGGTGGCAGGGTGGCCGGTTGCCGAAACACCGGCCTCAGCCAGGCGGGCAAGGACCCAGTTCTTCCGGTCGGCCTTATGGTCGGCCAGGGTCTTGCCCGACCACTTGCGCGAGACGAGCACGCGGCGTCCGGCGTAGCCGAGGTATTCGCGTCGGTGTGCTTTGGCCTTGCAGTAGCCGGGCGTCATCCCCGGCTTGGCCCCCTTGGGCTGCACTCCGTAGCGAAGCCAGTTCGCGCACGTGGGCGAGCACGGCTCATACCGCAGTGCCTCCAGCAGCCGGTCAGCGTGGTCGGCTTGTGCGGGCGTCTGGGAGTCGTGGCATTCGGCGATGTCTTTGACCAGGTACTTGGTCAGGTAGCCGATGCACCGGGCGGAGTCCGGGGAGCCCGCCATGACGCCTTGTGCGTCGATCTGACGGCCGAACCGGCCGACGTGCAGGGGTTCGGCGTCGTCGTCATCGAGCGCTTTGAGAGCGTCCTGCCAGGTGGTGAGGGGCTGTCGGGTGTCGGGGTGGAGGTAGGCGCGTTCGCGTGCGTCCCAGTACGGCAGGCGCTCCCCCGCGTAGACGACGCGGTCGGTCGGTGGCCACCACACTTGGGTGTAGGTCGCGGCGACGACTTGGCGCAGTTCGGCGCGGGAGATGGTCCCGCGGATTGCCATGTGCAGGTGAGGGGCGAGGCGGCGTTGGGGTTCGACGGCGGCGAAGTACTGCACGTCGTAGCCGACGAACCGGCGCAGGTTCTGCACGAACCGATCCACCAGCTTCGAGAAGTGCAACGCGTCCCGCGCCGCACGGGCGTAGTCGTAGGTGCTCGGGTCGACGGGGGTGCCGTCCGCCTTGACCCGCCCGTAGGAGTCCAAGGTGAGGGTCAGGAACAGCGACGGGCGGAACGTGTTGCCGTCGGGGGCGGTGTAGACCTTGCCCACCGTCCGTGCCGCAACCGGACGGCGAGGAAGGTCCGGGACGTCCTGACGGCGCTTGGTGGACCGCTTGGGGCGTTCCGGTGTCTCGGTCGGGATTCGGCCGACGACGCCGGTCCGGGTGAGTTCGGCGTTGATCTCGGTCAGCAGCTCACGCCACTCGCCCGCATCCTCACCGACGGCTTCCGCCTGTTCGGCCCAGGCTTGGACCTCAGCCCGCTTTTCCATCCAGAAGCGTTGTTCGGCGTCCGGGTCGGCTCGCTCGATCACCGGCTCAACATCGAGGTGCCAACCCTCCCGGCATTGGGTCGCCCGAAGCTTCCGCTTCCTCTCGGCGCACGGCGGGCACACCGAGGCCAGGGTGTGCCCGCACGGCATGCTCACGATCTCGGTCTCACCGGTAGCCAGGTCGGTCCGGCGCATCGCCACCGGGCGGATGCACACCCCGTGTTCGACGGCCACGGCCTTGACGACCTCACGCGCCAGCGGCGGACGGACCTTGTGCGGAGCCTCCGGCGTGGTGGTGGTCTGCTCGGTCACTTCGCCTCCTGTCGCATGTCGGTGGCGGGTACCGCCGCCGGCCAACTCACTTCGTTCACCCTTCGGGTCGCCTTCGGCGATTGGACGGCAGCGCTCCCCTCCCGCCGGAAGTGGCCCGGCATCAAGCGGCCTCCGCCGTCAGGTACTCGCCCATCGCCGCGATGTCGTCATCGGAGACGAAGCCCGCGCGGACCCGCACCGGGTCGGGGGAATCCTCCAGCCGGACATACGCGACGCCCGCACCGATCTGGGGGATCGGGGAGATCTGGTCAGCCAGCGCCCCGCGCTCGTAAACGCCATCGCCAAGGACCATGTCGACCTGATCGGCCTCATCCAGCCGGAGAGTAATCCGGGTAGGGAAGAGATTGCGGATGTTGATGACGTCCTTGCGCGGGTCCTGCAACGCCCCGACGACGCAGATCCCGACCGACCGGCCTTGAGAGGTCAGCGTGGCCAGCGCCGCATCCGCCCGCTTCCGCAGATCACGGTCCGGGCAGTACGCGGTCAAGAACGCCAGCTCATCCACCATCACGACGATGAACGGATCCGCGACCGTGGCCAGGAAGGTGCGGGTCACGCCGCCGAACCGGGCCGCCCGCTTGTGCATCTCCGAGACGGCCGCCTCCAGCAGCTCGACCATGCCGCCGGTCGCGTCGTCGCTGTAGCGGTTGAAGATCCCCCGCCCAAAGGCCAGCTCCATCCGCTTGGGGTCGATCCCCCAGATCTCGACGAAACCCGCGCGCATCGCTGGGAGGAGCGCCCGCACCAGGCCCCACAGGATCGAGCCCTTGCCCGCGCCGGTGGCACCGGCGATCAGGACGTGTGTGCCGAGCAGGCGCAGCAGCCACGGCGAGGCGTCCTCACGCCTGCCGACCGGAACGGCGGTCAGGTCCACCTCATCCTTAGCGGCGGGCATGGAGAGGGCAGCGAACGGTGTGGCGAGTGCGTCTCGGCGGACCAGCTCCAGCCACAGGAAGCCCGGTTTGTCGGCCGTGCGGACCCGGCACAGCGCCGCCCCGAACCCGTGCGCGAGGTTCTCGGCATGGTCCCGCCAGATCTGAGGCGCCTGCCCCGACAGCATCTTGACCAGCACCCGATCCGTGTTCGCGGTCACGCGGACACGTTTGATCGCGGGCAGGTATTCGCGGGCGTTGCGGTAGAACGCCAGCCCGGACATCACCATCACCGGCTGCCAATGTCGCCGGTACACCAGCACATGACGCCACCGAGCACGGACCGGGCGGGCGACCAGCCGGACGAAGGAGTCCCACCAGTACGCCGCCCAGCACCCCAACCCCAGGCACGCCATGCCCACCAGGAACAGGGGCAGTTCCCAGCCGACCGCGTACACCAGCCACGCCGTCCCGCCGACCGTGATGGTGGCGATCGGGTGGCGGACGAGGAAGAGGACCAGGCGCACGAGCGTGCGGACGAGGTTGACGACCAGGACCAGGCCCTGGGGCATGTGCCAGACCGGCGGAGCCCAGCGCGGCCCCTCGAACGGGTCAGCCGTCGCCGGAACCATCACATTGTCCGACGGGGCATCCTTGCGCAGACCCATCACCGGCCACCCCCAGCCGCGCCAGAGCGACGGGAGAGGCGTTCGGCGACGCGCTTGGGGAACAGCACCGTCTGGCCCACGCAGGCCGGGCACTTGCCGGTCTTGGTGGCCTTGGGCAACGGGTTGCGGCACACCGTGCAGCGCGGCCGTTTGGTTCGGGTAGACATGAACCGATCTCCATCCAGGAGTAGTGACCAGGAGTGAGGGATCAAAAAGGGGCGGCCGGAAGGGTGAGAGCTTCCAGCCGCCCCACCCAGATCACGCCGCAGCGCGACCGGACTGCTTGGCCTGTTCGGTGTGCAGGCGTTCGACCTCGGCCAGGTACGCCGATGCGGCCTCGGCCAGTTGGCGGGCGAAGGTCACCGTCTCGTCCGTGACCTCGCGCCCGGAATCGCCGGAGGGGTACAGCGAGACGCCGAGCCCGTCGGTCTCGATGCGCAGTTGCACCGAGGAGGCTCCGGTCAGGCACTCAGCCCGCGCATCGCGGCTGTGACCCAGCATGAGCGAGCCGTGCGACGTCCACGCCATCACGCCGCCGCCTTCCTGCTCGCGCCGCCGTTGCGGTACAGCCGCTCGACCTCGATGGCGTAGGCCGCCGCCTGTTCGGCCAAGCCCCGCGCGAACTCCACGTGCGCCGCCGACAGCCGCTCGGGCAGGGTGAGGGAGACCAGCACCCCGCCCGTGGTGAGCGTGAACAGCGGCGTCCGGCACGCGTAGGACTGGAACACCGCCCGCGAACGGGGCTCCACCGGCAGGGACAGCGCCGACGTCCGGGCCGCCATCACGCAGCCGCCTTACCGGCCGAAGGAGCAGCCTTCGCCGCACCCTTGGGATCGCGAATCGCCTTGGCCCGGAACGAGTACGCCAGCCGATCGGTCTTGGAATCCACGTACGGGGTGACCGTCAGGCCATCGAACTCCACCGCCGCGAACGGGAACCCACCCGACGGAGCCGGAGGCACCGGCTGATGCTCCCCGAACAGCTTCACCTTGACCGACCCCTTCGCATTCGGGTCGGCGTCGATCACCTCCACCTGCCAAACCCGCTCGCCGGACTCCTTGTCACGCGCCTGAACCTGGTTGTCCTTCGTGGACTTGTCGAAGTCCCGAACCGGCTCGACCTGACCCCGAACGAACGCCCCGTGCGGAAACACGAACCCGAACTCCACGGGAATCGGACCCTGCATCGCCATGCCTCTACCTCCAGATCGGATGACCGCTTGTCCGGTCAACTGATCTCAAAGCTATGTCCGACGGCTTGACCGGACAAGTGGCTAACTAAGTGGCGTGGATCACAACCCGAACCGTGATTAATCGGTCACGCTGTAGACGTCTTCCAATTCGTGCAGCTCTCCCGGCAACGCCACGTCCGCGACCAGCAACGGCCGATCCCCCGCGTCATAGGCGGTAGCGGTCACCCCGAGCACGGGAGCTGTCTTTTCGACCTTGAGTAGATCGGCCTCCTGGCCGGACGGCAGCCGCGCCGACATCCGCTCCACGATGTGGTCAACGCGGATCTGCTTGAGCTTGCGCAGATGCTGCCGCACCCCGGTAGCCAGCGGCGCACGCGCGCCAAGATCGGTCCCCGCTGCGATGGGTTCGGGCAGCCAAAGCGAGATCAGTTCGACCGGTTGCCCGCCGTGCTCACCGACCCATTGCCGGAGCACACCGGCCGCGTTCTCCTCCAGGCCGAGCAGAGCTGCGACGTGCCGGGGGAGCGTGGCCGGCCGCGCCTCCACCACGGTCACACCAGCGTTGGTTTCCGGTCGGTCGAGCAGGGTCTGCCCTGGCCGTGTGGTCCCCATCTGTTGGGTAGGCCGCCCCTTGGCGTAGGAGCCAAGCCCATGCTCGCGGGAGATCCAGCCGTCATGTTGGAGGATCTGCAAGGCACGGACCACCGTCGTGCGGCCGACCCCGAACTCCCGCACGAGCTGCGCCTCTGACGGCAGCATGTCCCCCGGACGGTAGGTGCCGTTCTCGATACGACGGCGCAGCTCGGTGACCACGCGCGCGTACTTCGGAAGGGGGAACTCCGCGTCTGCCATCTTGACCGCCTGACCGCTCTACCTGTTGACCGCACAAGCACACTAGCGGCCGAACCGGCCCCACGTCACGAAACCCCTCACCGCCTCAACGGTGTTGTCCGACTCCCAGAGTCCAGGATGCGCCCTGTCGCGGCGAGGGCCAGGGCCAGGACTGCGCCTTGATGACCGCCTGGGTCAACTGCTCGGGATCAGCGGCCTCGACCAGCCGCCACCCCGCCGGAGGCGGAACCATCGCCCACCAGGTCCCCGAATGTTCGCCGAACCAGATCACCGCACCGGGGAACCGGTGAGCAAGAACCGCCCGCTGATCGGCGTTCACGGCCGTAGGGCCGACATCCCCGCGTGCTTCCACACCTCAGCGGCGATCGCCGCCCCCGCCCCCGCCGTATCGGTGACGAGATACCGGCGCTCCCGGTGGTGCAACTCGAAGTGCTCGCCCGACTCATCCAAGGCGATGATCCAGGAGACGCCGCCGGACGCGTCGCGGATGAACACGGCCGGGCGTGCGTCACTCATCCCTACCTGGAACCGAAACTTGATCAGCTCCCGGCACAACTCGGTCAGCAGCTCAAGCTCACGATTCCGACCAGACTCGCTCATGCCCCGCTCCCTTCGTTGGTAGCGGGGCCGGTGACGGAACTCGATACGGACATCTCCACTCTCCAAAAGGCAGGGGAAGGGAGAGGTGGCCACGAGTCACCCGATCGGATCGACGTCACCGGCCCCGCAGCTCATCACGCCGCGTCAGCCAGCCCCGAACCCGCACAGCCGGTGCAGTCGGCCACCGCCGAACCCGCATCCGCCGCCCAGGTCCTCGGCACGAACAGATCCACGCGAGAAGACCGAAGCTTCCAGCCTCGACCGCGACATGACAGGCACGCCTCAGCCGCTTGGTCGCTTTCCTGTTCCGGCTTCTCCACGGACACGTTTGGCTCCTCCACCGAGGCCGATTCGGGCGGTTTGCCCAGATGGACTGTCGTGACGTGGGGAAAAGCTATGGCGGTCTGGTAGCGGAAACCCGGAAAGAAATTCCGGGGTCTGGGAGACAATGCAGAACATGACCGAGCGACGGGAGGATCTAAGCCCTGGGCAGCGCGTCGCCTGGCATCGGCTCCGCCGTGGCATGTCACAAGAAGTCCTCGCCGGACTGGTCGGCCGTACTGAGGACTGGCTCAGCAAGATCGAGAACGATCGCGCCCCACTCGATCGACTCTCGGTGATCCGTTCCCTGGCCGACGCGCTCAACGTGACGATCTACGACCTCATCGGAGAACCGAAAGCGGCCACGAGCCACCAGGAGCCACCCGGCGTAGCCGAAGTCCGAGCCGCACTGATGGACTACCGGCAGCTCTCTCCGCTGCTATCGGCGATCGAGAAGGACGACCAAGCGCCTCCGCTCGATTACCTGCAACGGGACCTCAACGAGGTCATGACCGCGTATCAGGCATCCCAGTACGGCCTGATGCTCCGGCGTATCCCCGAACTGTTGACTCAGATCCAGCTCGCCGCCGGAGAGTACTCCGGACACGAGCGCCAGACCGCCGAGCGACTCCTTGCCATGGCGACCCAGTCAGCCGCGATGATCCTGACCAAGCTCGGACAAGGCGATCTTGCCTGGATCGCCTCACAGCGCGGTCTTGCCGCCGCAGAACGGTCCGGCGATCCCGCAGTGACAGGCTCACTCCTACGATCGGTGATCCACTCGCTGCACAGCGACGGCCGCGCCGCAGACGCCCGCGACATGACACGACGGGCCGCCGACTACCTACGCCGGAATCTCGACCCGCACGAGCCCCGCATCATCTCCGTCTACGGAACCATGCTCCTACCCGGAGCCATCGCCGCCGCACGCGCCAACGACCGCGTCACCGCAGGCGAGTACCTGGCAGAAGCAGACGACATGGCGAGGCTGCTCGGGGCGGACACCAACCACCTATGGACAGCTTTCGGGCCGACCAACGTCAGAATTCACCGAGTCGCGACCGCGATGTCTCTCGGCGACGTACAGATAGCCCTGGACCTGATCCCCAGCGTCGACACCCGGAAGCTGCCGATTGAGCGACGTGTCCGTCATGCGCTCGAAGTCGTCAACGCCTACCTCTCCCGCAACCTCATCGGTGATGCCGTCGAGGAACTTCTACGAGCCGAGCGCGTGGCACCCGAGCAGGTACACGAACACGTCATGAGTCGCCAACTCGTGCTCCGCCTACGCGCCACCGCCAGCGGCAAGCGAGACCGCAGGCTTGCCGAGCTCGCGCGACGGATGAAGATCCTTTGAGTCGATCTCCTAGAGTCGGTCCCGTGACGACTGACTCAGCAGACAGCTTCGCCCGCCCCCGTGTCGCCGCCGGAGTTCTGTTCTTCGACGAACAAGACCGCGTCCTCTTGGTAGTGCCCTCCTACAAGGACTACCGCGACATCCCCGGTGGTTACATCGAACACGGTGAGACGCCGACCGAAGCCGCCGCCCGTGAGGTCCGCGAAGAACTCGGCATCAGCCCGCCGATCGGACGGCTACTCGTCACCGACTGGGCACCCAACCAGACCGAGGGCGACAAATTGCTGTTCCTGTTCGACGGCGGCGTACTGGCCCCCGAGTACCGAGACAAGATCCAGCTCGCACCGGACGAACTGACCGCCTATGAGTTTCACGACGTGGCCCAGGCGCACGAGCTGACGATTTCCCGTCTGGCCCGCCGCATCATCCACGGCCACGCCGCCCGGCAAGACGGCAGCACCCGCTACCTCGAACACGGCGAACCCGCCAGCCAGGCGCTCTGACGCGACGCGAGCACGATTCTCTGCCGAATTTCGCTGTATTGGATCAAGGCGGCGGCGCAAGCGCCGCCGCAGGCCGCCCGCTCCCGCACGCCCTACGGGCGTGCGGCGTGGGCGCCGGTCCCTCCGGCCGTGCCGATCGGGCGGCCCACCGGACGAAGAACCCACCGCGGATTCCCTCCAGCGTCACCAGCTCCGGATCGTTCTTGCGGTACGGGCGCAGGGCCGCCGGCAGACTCGCATTCGCTCGCCCTACGGGTGCCTTCGGCATCAGACGGCAGCCCCGCTCACCAGATCACGAGGGGCTGTTCAAACGCCTCCGGCGGGGGCGCTTCCGGCTCCGGGATGGGGACCTCCGGCGGTGCCGGTTGGTCGGTGGTTGAGGTGGAAGCCTGGTCATCCCGCCTGCCATCGCCCCAGGACAAGCCGAGCAGACCAGGGCCCACGGGTCGAGGTCGTTCGTCCGGTAGGGCGCTCCACCCCGACCCGTGGGCCCTGGCCCGCTCCCCGGAGGGTGGGCCGACGGCAGACGGGATGACCAGGCAGGCGGGAGCTGTGAGGATGGCTTGCCTCACAGAACCACCCGGAGGCGACGTGGGCCGTACCCAGCCCTCACCAGAAGAGGCGATCGCACACCTGTTGTGGCTAGCCTGCATTGAAATCCGCCACATAGCCGCGCGTGGGCGGAACGCTGCCACCACCGAACCCGAAGGTCCCGCCAAGAACGGCTATGAGCGCATCCGTGCGATCGCTGACGCGTGCCACAACCTACCGATGTTGCTCGGGCAATCCCGCAAGCGCGTCCGGCGTCGAGCGGCTGTACGCCAACTCGAATACCTCTGGAAGACGGCTACCGATGAGCAGCTAGCTTGGCTGCACGCTGGTCTCGACAAGATCGAGTACGACTACTCGAACCTGGATGCTCTCCGCTTGGAGTGGACGAACAAGCTCCGGGCCGAAGGTCTCCTCCCCTGAGCACTTCGGCGCAACGCACGTCTGTCGCGGAATATACGCGGAATGCGTCGACCGTATCGCGGGCGCTGATTGGGGCTCTGTGCAGGTCAGCGGGGGAGTAGCGCCAAGATCCATGGCGTCCTGTAAATCCGTCGGCTTAGCCTACCCAGGTTCGAACCCTGGACCCGCCACAGCAGGAAGAATAGCCCCTGACCAGCAGAGATGCGGTCAGGGGCTATTTCGTTTCTTGATCGACATGTGCAGCCGGATGCCACCGGGAGCAGTCCTCGGCCGGTGGTCGCGGGATATACGCGGGATGAGAATCCGGGCGTTCTCGCAGGTCACCCCAGACGCGAAGAAGGGGCTACGGGATGATCCCGCAGCCCCTCCAGGGTAATGAACGATCAGCCGCCTAGCGCCTCCTCGATACGGCGGTTGACCATCTCCTCTTGGCCGTCGACGCACTTGGCGTAGACCTTGAGCAGAACATCAACGCTGTGACCGGCCCGCCGCGCGACCTCGGTAGCCGGAACCCCGGAGTTGAGCCACAGCGACACCGCCGCGTGCCGAAGGTCGTACGGCCGACGAGCGACCGGGGATGAGGCTAGTTCCGGGGAGAGTCCGAGGTTCCGCGCGTCGGCCCACACCCGCCCGTACGACGTCGAGCCGACGACCTTGCCCCGCTCGCTCTGGAACAGCTGGCCATCCTCGGCCGTCCCGAACTCCGCGATGTGCGTCCGCAGGATGCCCACCAGGACCGGGGGGATCGGAACCACACGGACGTCCTTCCGCGAACGGTGCTTGAGCTGACGCTGTTCGTGCGTCGAGCCGCTGTCGGTCCACCGGGTGTTGACCTCCGGACGCGAGCCGCTGAGCATGAGCTTGCCCGACCCTTGCTCGGGCAGGTGGCAATCCTGCTTGCGGAGCGCCACGGCCTCCGCCGGCCGAAGCGCCGCGTAGTACATGCAGGCGTAGAACGCCATCAGCCGCCGCCCACCACCACGACTCCCGATGTACGTCACCGCTGCGAGCAGCTCCTTGGCCTGCCCTGGGTTGATCACCACGCGAGGGTCGACCGCTTCGGCGACCTTCATCGGCTTCCAGCGGACGCGGTCGATCGGGTTCGAGTCGAGTTCTTCCAGCTCGACCGCGTACTGAAGCACGTTGTAGAAGATCGCCCGTTTCCGCGCCACGGTGGCCGCCGCAGCCGGCTTTCCGTCCAGCCGCAGCGCGAGCGCATCCAGGCCCGCCCGCACGGTCCGAGCCTCGCGGAGAGCACTCACCGGGAGGGACGCCTGCTCAAGCCAGCGGATCGCTGACGCGATCTCGGTCGGGCGTTCCTTGTCCCTGTCGGTGGGGGAGAGGAGGAAGTGCCGCAGCGCCCGCCACAACGTGGCGTTGTCCGGTCGACCAGGCCGGTCCGTGACAAGCGCCGGGGTCACGGTCGCAAGGGAGTCGGTCAGCCCGTCCCGGGACTTGGCGGCGGCATGGGGCCACTTCGCGTCCAGGTAGGCCAGGACGAACGCCAGCCACGTAGCCGCCTGCTTGGCCTTCATCATCGACTCAGGCAGGCCGGTCTCCGTGTCGAAGGCTTCCCCGCGCTTGGCCGCCTGCCGAAGGTCGGACAGGAAGCTCTCAGCGAGCGCCTTCGTCCGGCGCGTACGGGACTTCTGCCGACCGGCGACCACCCAGCGGACCTCATATGAGGCGGTCTTGCTGGACCTGTTCCGGCGGACGTCCCAGAACTTCACATCGGTCGACTTCACGCCGCCTCCCGCAGGGTCTCAAGCCAGGAAGCGAGCTCGCTGCGCCAAATGCGGATCTCCCCGTTGGGCAGCTTGAGACCGGCGGGAGCGTTGCCCAGTTCGCGCCACCGGTAGAACGTCCGGCGGGAGACCCCACCGAGTTCGGCGAGGATTTCGGGAACGGTCATCAGCTCATCTCGTCTGCTCACATGACCTCCATGAGTTCCGGCAGGCTTCCGCCCGCTCCGCTGGAGTCGAAGGGGGGTAGTGGCTTGCCGCTGAGCGCGGCGGTCAGGAACGCTTCGCCGGGCGTGTGGCCTTGTCCGACGTAGTCCCAGTGGGCGACGACGAGCACCTGGTCTTCGTCGAAGAGGGGCAGTCGGCCGGTCGTGATGTCGTGTTCGCGCTGGTTGAAGGCCATGCGTGCCTCTCGGAGCGCGCCGAGAGTGGTGGAGTACCGGCGGGACTTGGTGGAGAAGTGGCCTCGGAAGCCGAGCATGTGCGCCCAGTCGGCGAGCCGCAGGTCGGCCATCTCGTCGAGAGCGCCGAGGCGTCGACACTCGGCGATCAAGCGGCGTGCGTGGTCGCGGATGTCGAGGCGATCGAGGTCGTCTGTCGGGCGGATGCGCCGGTCGAGGGTGCCGACGCATTCGGCGGCTTTGGTGGCGTATTTGGCGATGTAGCCGGCTACGGCTTGGTCGGTCAGTTCGCCGGTCGTGGTGATGGGCCGGACGTCGACCTGTGAGCCCCATACCAGCGTGCGGGCGGGAACGTCCTCGCTCTCTGGTGTGGTGACCGTGACTGCACGGGCCGCATGGTGGACGGCGTCGTCGAGGAGGTCACCGGTCGCCCAGGCCGGCGGGGACGTAGTCGGGCCGTCGGGTCCGTCGAGGCGGATGACGGCGTGGAAGTGGACGACGCCCCGGCGTTGGTATTCGGCGACCTTGGCGAACGAGGTGGCCAGCACGGCCCGCAGTTCGGCCACGGTCAGGCCCGCCGCCTTGGCGAGTCGCCGACGGAGGGCGAGGGTGAAGCGCCGCCATAGTTCGGGGGCGAGGGCGTTGAACAGGACCGAGCCGGTGTAGTCGTAGCAGTCCGGGCAGAGCGGTTCACCCAACCGCGGATCGTCGGCCCCGTGCCGCTGCATGCAGGATTGCGAGCGTCCGTGGGGGCAGTCCCCCAGGTCCCGGCGAGGGTGGCACGGTCGCAGCTTGCCGGCCTTTTCCTGTCGGGCGTGGACCGGCCCGAAGCCGGGCGCGGTCAAGGTGACGAACGCCGACGGATGCTCGGTGACGGTGTCGGGGACGCCCTTGCCGCCGACCAGGCCCGCGCGGACGAGTTGGTAGGTGTCGGCCCGGTAGACCTCCGCACAGGCGGGGCAGCGAGAGGCACGACGGGTCTTGCACGCCACCCGCAGCACACCGTCCGGCTCATTCGCGGTGGAGTAGCGGTGGAGAAGGGCGCCGGTGAGTGGGTCGCGGTAGTCGACGCGCCCGCGCAGGTGGATCGGCTGGGCGCAGCCGCCGGTCTTGCGGATCTGTGCGGTCCAGCGCTGGTAGTCGGGGGAGGTGGCCCGGCGGGCGATGTCCCGGAGGACCAGCGGCTGGGGCGCACCGCGGACGGGACCGCAGTGGAGGTGACCGCCACGGTCACGCCGGCTCACTACCTGATCATCGAGACTGACTTTCCGCTCGCCTGAACAGCCGAAGGAGAACCAGAGCGTGATCACCGAACCCGTGCGCAAGCACGCGGAACACTTGGCCGGCGCCGGTAACCTGCCGGCCTTCATCTACGACCTGGACGCGCTTGCCTCGCACGCTGCGGACATCCGGCAGGCGCTGACCGTCCCCGGAGCCCCGGAGATCTTCTACGCGGCCAAGGCAAACCCGGACGCGCCCATCTTGCGGACCCTCACCCCGTACGTCGACGGGATCGAGGTGGCCTCGGGTGGGGAGCTTGTACACGTCCGTCAGGTACTGCCCGACGCCCGGCTTGCGTTCGGCGGCCCCGGTAAGACCGTCGATGAACTGAGGCTCGCCCTGGAGTTGGGCGTCGAGCGCATCCACGTGGAGTCCCCGCAGGAGCTATCCCGCCTTGCCGCACTGGCACGCGAGCGCGACCGTCAGGTCGACATCCTGCTCCTGGTGAACCTGGCCGGCGACCGGACCGGCGTCGCGCTGGCGATGTCCGGACCATTCGGCATGGACCCCGACACCATCGAAGACTGCCGCGACATCCTCACCCACAACCCGCACGTCCGTTTGCGCGGGATTCACGCGCACTTGGCGTCCGGGCTGGACGCCGAGGCGATGGTCAACCAGTCTCGGGAGATCTTGGAGTGGGCGCGGCCCTGGCTCGCCAAGGCCGAAGTCACCGATCCGGAGATCAACCTCGGTGGCGGCATGGCCGTCGACTACGCCGACCCCACACGCCGCTTTGACTGGGCCGGCTACGCGCGCGAGGTCGCAGCACTGGCTCAACCAGGGGAGACGCTTCGGATCGAGCCCGGACGCGCTGTCAGCGTCTACGCCGGCTGGTACGTCACCGAGGTCCTGGACGTCAAGAAGGCCCACGGCCAGTGGTACGCGGTGCTGCGCGGCGGGACGATGCACATCCGCACACTGGTCACCAAGCAGCACAACCACCCATTCGTCGTACTCCCACGGGGGAGCAGCGGCCCGGCCGTCCACGACGAGCCCGTCACGCTGGTCGGGCAGCTCTGCACGCCCAAGGACGTGTTCGCCCGCCAGGTCCCGACCGACCGCCTTGCCATCGGTGATGTGGTGGCGTTCTCCATGGCCGGCGCCTACGCCTGGAACATCTCCCACCACGACTTCCTGATGCACCCCAAGCCAGGACACCACTACCTCAGCGACCACTAGACCCAGCCCGCGGCCAACGACCAGAGCCCCCGACCCGCCAACACGCGGCATCGGGGGCTCTTGTATCCAGGACCAGACGGACAGCCCCGTCTAGTCCCATTTCGTTGCCGACAAGCCGGCATTGGCCGATGGGAAAGAAGAACACGGGCCCGGTGGCGTGCCGGGCCCCTGCGGGCGGGTCACTCGTCCCTGCTGGCGAGGATGCCACCGAGGGCGATACAGAAGCCGACGGTGAGTCCCAGCAGACCGCCGATGACAGTGCCGACCAGCACGCTGCTCCCTGCGACGATGTAGTCGAGGAAGCTGTAGCGGTAGCCGAGGACGGCACGGATGATGACGCCGCCCACGGTAGAGATGACGGCGCCGACAAAGACGCCGATGAAGCAGACGGCGACGAGTTTGTCGATGTTGATGGGATCGCCGTTCACGACGATGGAGCAGGCCGTGTTGACGACGAAACCCGCGATGGCGACGCTCCCGACACCGACGGCCCAGATGGCGACGGTCACGGTGTCGATGGGCCTGCGAGCGTAATTCCTCATTGAGGATCTCCCTGTTTGTGGCGGTGCTTGCGCACACTGTTCAGGGACCGACTGTGCCGAGCGGGCATGGTCACGCAACGCGCTGGACCACCCCACAGGGGCCATCCACCGACACCGATGCCCCCCCAGCTAGATCGCCGTACCGTCGAGCACCAGGTGGGACTGACGTGACAAGCATCTACCGGGACACGACAGGTGTACTGACCACGGAGGTGAAGGTCTTCGTGATCCTCACCGCGCAGGCAGGCGGCCCGCACGGCCCGAAAGACGTGGGCAGCGTTCACAGGATCTTCACCGTCAAGAAGCCTGAGACGCCCGAGGGCATCTTCCGCTGGGCGTTCTGGCAGCTTCCCAATCATGTTCAGGGCAGCGATACCTACGTCCTGAACTACCGTGGGGAACTCGACTAGACCAGCGACGCGGCATGAAACAGGGGATTCCCCTGGGCCATGCCGCTGCGCAACAAGGCAAGGGGCCTGGCAACGTGACGCCAGGCCCCTCTCCTACTAAACCGGCTCAACGCGACCACACTCGCGGCGCTTATGGACGAGCGCGCGTCGCCTGGGTCGAGCAGCGGCCAGCAAGTTGGCGCGTCGGCGAGGCATGGATGCGAGGCCAAGATCAGTGGAAGGCCAGAGCTACCGACAGGTTGATTCAACTAACGACACCTGGCCCCGGATACGAGCTTGAGTTGGCCCCACTTAGCGATCTTGGAGGGGAACTCGGCGAGTTGAGAATTGGCCCCACCTCTGTGTAGATGATCACCTAGTGGAGCACGGTCGCCGGTTGCCGCGATCAGGATGTCGGTGGCACCTGACATGGTGGCGCTATGGCTTCAGCATCTAGGCACATCAGCGAGTCGATCGCCCGGCCTGCGGATGAGGTTTACGACTACGCCTCGGATCCGATCAACCTGCCGGTATGGGCCCCTGGCCTCGGAAGCTCCGTCGAGAAGGTCGATGGACGGTGGTTCGTCGAGACCTCGGAGGGCCGAGTCGGTCTGTCCTTCGCTCCGCGCAATGAGTACGGTGTCCTCGATCATGAGGTGACGTGGCCCTCTGGGGAGATCGTCTACAACCCGATGCGGGTGATACCGGACGGAGACGGTTGTGAGGTGGTTTTCACGCTGCGTCGACTTCCGGGTATGAGCGATCAAGAATTCGCGCGCGACGAGGGCCTCGTGGCCGCCGACCTCACAAGGCTCAAGCGAGTTCTCGAGGATCCGCACTAAAACCGCGCACGCCACCAGTGGCTACCTTCACCTCGATCAGGAGATCAGCGCGATCTGCTGGTGGGACACGATCAGCCCTCCGCCCGGCTACACCGTGGGGCCACCGCTAACTCGCGGGTGGGGCCAGGAACCGCTCGTAAGACCAGACAGGTGCCGCGTCGATACGAAGAGCCGGACTTCTGAGTCTCTTTAAGCGTGAGCCCATCACGTCCGAGCGCGCGGCGAAGCGACCAGGGCGTGTCGGCACCCGCGTCTCGGCAGGTCCAGTCGGACGGCGCCACAGTGAGAGGGCTCGGTCATCGTAAACGGATGCAAGCAGAGGTATCCCGTGTGGATGATGTGATCAACTAGATCTAGCCTTAGTCGGCAAGGGCGACGAACAGCGGCGTGGCCAGCGTGGCCGGCGGTTGCCCGCTTGCCGCTGTTGCGGTGACCACCCGCTTCGCAAGGAACTCGAACTCGTGCTTCGAGACGTACCCGTCCAGGTCTCCAGACATCAGCAGTTCGACTGCAGGGGCGAGGTACCCAAGGTAGTGATTGGCACCGCGTCTGCTGTCATCGCCTTTGGCCGCGGCTTCCCTCAACTCGGGATAGTTCTGCAGCAGGAGCATCAGCAGGGTGATGGATGAGCTAAACATATCCCGATCATGTTCTGAGACCTGGGGAAGGTTGTTCGCTAGTACCAGATGGCGTGCAGCTCCCGCGAGGATGAGGTGGGAGCCGGCGTCTGAACGGGCCGCGAACAGGGCTGCTGACTGTCGTCGCTGCTCCGGGGTTGGTGCCTCCCATGCCTGCGTCATTAGGGTGGCGGCCATCGGCATCCGTCCGTAGATCCATTCCCGTGGCTCGTCGATGTTCCCTACGGTCTCATGGGCATAGATCCAGTCCTCGACGGCGGCGAGTTTGGCTGCTTCGTGCCGTCGGTCTTCCGACTGGCTTTGATCACCTTGAGGTCGAAGCCGACTTCGCCTCCAGCCGATCGGGAGGTTTGGTCGATCCGGGGGTACAGCATGTCGACCTTCGCGGTGGACAGGTACTCGTAGTAGCGCATCGCCATAGGGGTTATCGTCACGCAACCCGGCGAGCTGCGTTGATCGCTTGGCCGCAGCGACCAGGATCGGCCGATGCGGGGCGTGATCTGGTGGCGGGCACCGGCTCCGAGGGCCGCCCATGCGGCGCTTGCAGCCCTTCCGGCAGGTGGGTGTAGGTGCGTGCGCCGAACTGGCCAGGGCGGTCGACCTGGGTGTGGTGAACCGCCATGGCGATCGCGGCGAGGTGGCCACGGCGACATGCTGGTGTACAGGCCCGAGCCGCTACAACAGCGACTAAGAGGGTTCCCAGTGATCATGTCGCCTTGGAAAGCGCCCCCAGAGTCTGGTGGCACGCTTGTGGGCGGCACGTCGGTCGGAGACCCCCATGGCCGGAGCGAGACGTTCCCAGGAGATGCCGAGTCGCCTGGCGTAGTCGAGGAGATCAGCTTCTAGATCGTCAACCTGCTCTCGTAGGAGATGCAGAGCGGCAACGCCCGCCACTACTTCCTTGGCCGTCAGTTCATCGTCGTCGTCGCGAGGTTCTCGATCTTCGGCGAGTCTTTGGGCGCGTCCTAGTACGTGACCGGCTGTCCGGAGGAACCGGTCGGCCTCGTCGGCGTGAGGGTAGGTTTCCCGCCAGCGCCGGTCGGACAGAAGATCGACGCTCGCCCATGGTCCGGCGTCGTTCGCGTCATGTTCGCGGGATAGTCGCTTGCTCTGCACGTCGCCAGAATGCCGACAAATATGTCGCCATCGCAACGACAGGAGGGCCTGTCCTTGAGATTTGTTTCACCCGTGTGATCAATTTTCTACCTGAAGCGGAGGTATCCCTACCTAAGGATCAGAAATCGATAGCGGATCTTGAGGTACGAAATGTACATTTCGGTCCGATGCCCGCCGCATCGACATTCGGTCGCGGTACGGTCTTTCCAGTGCATTACCGATGTGAGTCCCTTAACGGCCGTCCCGGCGCCGGTCGACCGATGAGGGATGGTTGGCTGGCCGGTCGCCAGACCGGTGCGACAAACGGCCCTACCTAGGGTGGGGCTGCGCGGAGGTGGTGCCAGGTGGTCGGTAAGCGCCGGATGTCATCAGAGATAGACCCTTGGCGACGCGCTCAGTTCTTCGCCACAGCGGCGAGGGCACTGATCGAACTGCTTCGCTGGCTTCATGATGACGACCCCAGGTCCCTCAGCTAAAAGGAGGGAGCCTGGGGCCACCAGCTGAAGCCCTCGCGGTAAGCCTTGCCGGGCGCGCGGGGGCTTCTTCATGGGGTAAGGCTGTCAATGCCTACTCCCGGCCCGCCTAAAGCGAGCCCTATCGATTACAGCACCGTTGTGCGTGCACCTCAAGGCGGATGCTTGATCGAGACTTGTTCGGTCTGTCTCTGGCTAACTGTGCGAGACGGGGCGGCGATGTCCTAACGCGCGAGGGCGTTATCGAAGTCCCCGGTGACGCCGCTTTGTGTAGCGGCGAGGATGCGCCGCTTGGCCTCCTCCTGCTGTCCCGCAATGCACTTGGCGTAGGCCCGCAACAGGACGTCCACGCTATGGCCGGCCCACTCCGCGATTTGCGGGGGTGCGACGCCCGCATTGAGCCACGTTGAGACGGCGGCATGGCGTAGGTCGTACGGGGGGCGCTGGGCCACGAGAGATGGTGCCTCCTCGTCGGTGAAGGCGACGGCGCGGGCGCCGTGGAAGACCGCGAGGTATGCGCGGTCGGTGAGGATGCCGCCGCGTGGGCCGATGAACACCCGACCGCCGGGCGAGGAACCGAACTCCTTGAGGTGATCGCGGAGGAGCCCTCCGAGTGGGGCGGTCGACATGGTCGAGCCTTGGCCCATCGGCACTCTCCCTGGTCGGGCCGGCGGCGCTGTCCCGGCAGCCCTGCCGGACGGAACCGGACCGGCTGCCGGGACGTGCCTGGGTGGCTAGGTGGTCTGGTATTGCAGCAGCCAGCTTGCTGGGGCGTTGTCCACCGTGTCGTTGGGGCCGGTCTTCACCCGGCCGATGCTGATCTTTTGTGACGAGGCAGGAAGCTGGTCGCCGACGCGGATCCCCCCGGCGGTGATGTTGATGGTCTTGACGGTGGCCCAGGTTTGGCCGTCGTGGATGGCGACCCTGAGCCGCACATCGGCCCAGTCGCTGCCGAAGCTGATATAGCCGTCGCCGGACCAGCCGCTCTGGTTGGCCATGGGGACGGCCAGGACGATGGTGTATTTGTAGTGGATGAGTCCACCGGTTTCGGTGAATGCGAAACCGTGGGGGATCTCGCCGGTCTGGAATGCCTGCATGCTGCTCCTTTCGGTCCGGCGTGGCGCCATGAGGAGACGGCGCCAGGCGCCGGTAGGGGGCGGCCTCTGTGGTCAGCGGGGAACTGGTTCTTAGCCGACCGCTCCCTCAGCGTAGTCAAATAGTTACGCAAAGTCAGATAAGTGGCGGTGAACTGGTCAGACGCGCTAGGTATCTGTCCCGTCGAGGCAACCTGCGTCGGCATGGAGGTTCAGTGGCGGTAACCCAGCGGTCTTCAGCCCGCTATCGCCGCCGGCCGTTCCGTTGTGGAGCAGCGCGGGTCGGCGCCGACTATGGTCCTGCCGAGAATTCGGGACGAAGAGGCATCAGGTGGCCGACCGAGCCGGTTTAGCGAGACCGAAGCGAGGGCCTCGCGACCCCCAGCCCCCGCGAGCCGGAGCACTCACCCACGCGAAACCGTCTGTCACACCGTCTCGCCGTTCGCGCGGACGAGCACTCCGGACCAGTGCGCGACAGAAGGCGGAGAAGTTTGCTATCGCAGCTCTGCCGGGTTGCACAAGATCGGGTTAGCGTGGTCCACGTGACGAGTAGCGGATACTCCGTACGGCTGAGTCCGGACCAGGCGTTGGTTCTGTACGACTTTGCCCATCGCCTAATTCTCGACCAGGACATCGAGCACCACCCCGGACTCTTCGTCGACCGGGGCGAGTGGCATGCCCTCTCGGCACTGCTTGCGAACCTGGAGACTCAGCTACCCGATATGTTCAGGCCCGACTACGTTGAGCGTCTGAGAGCCGCTCGCGACAGGCTGCGCCCTAGCGACTAGGAACGACGCTGCGGAAGCAATCGAGGAACCCGAGCTACGGGGAGAGCAGGGCGCGCGGGATATGTGCGGGATGAGTCCCGATCGCGATGACCGCGAAGCACCACCAGCGACGACAGGCGTAATAGCCCCGCACCCAGCCGGCACGGAGACGCCATGGTGGGTCATTTCCGCGTCGATCAGCCGGAACTTCATCTCAGAGCCGGTTGGACATAGGAAGGCGGCCCCTTGTGGGGGCCGCCTTGGTTGGGAGTCCGCGGCGAATGGCCTCGCCGTCGGTCAGACCCTGTTACTCACACCGTGGGCGGATAGTTCGGCTTGGGCGGAACGGTCGGCCCGGTCGGCGGATAGCTCGGCCTGGGCGGAACGGTCGGCCTGGGCGGCGGATAGTTCGGCCTGGGCGGAACGTTGTGCGTCGTCTTCTGGGTCATTTTCTTTGTACCTGGCAGCCAGGTCTGCGTTCTGCAGACCAGAGATAGGCGCCAGGGCTCCTTGCCCACCTACTGTCGGCACGCCCAGGCGAAGCGCCACTCGGACAGTTCGCTGTAGGCCATGCCCACGAGGCGTAGCGTGGGGTTCGTGCGAGATCGCCTGCGGGGGAGCCCAGCGGAGGTCGGCCGCAGCATGACCACACTCAACGCCGAGACCATCCACACCGGGCGCCTGGCGCTCGTGCCGCTGCGCATCGAGCACGCCGACGAGATGGCCACCGTCCTGGCCGATCCGGCTCTGCACGCCTTCATCGGCGGTACCCCTGCCACCCTGGAGGCTCTGCGCACGCGGTACACGCGCCTGGTCGCGGGCTCGCCGGATCCGGTCGTCTCCTGGTGTAACTGGGTGATTCAGCTCCGCGACGAGGCCTGCCTGGCGGGCACGGTCCAGGCCACCATCAGCCCGTCCCCGCCCGGGCCCATCGCGGAGGTCGCCTGGGTGGTGGGAACCCCCTGGCAAGGGCAGGGCATCGCCACCGAAGCCGCCACCGGACTCGTTGCCTGGCTCGGAGACCGCCACGTGCACACCGTCATCGCTCACATCCATCCCGACAACCGGGCATCGGCCGCCGTCGCCACCGCTGCAGGGCTCAGCCCGACCGCCGAACGGCACGAAGGAGAAATCCGATGGCGCCGTAGGACGACGCGGTAACTCGGCCCACCTGGATCGCGCCGGGCCGGTCCGCGGAGCTCGGCTGACCCGTGCGGCGGGGAGGAGCGGCGGGTACCTCAGGGGTACGGGGTGAGTGGCTCCCGAGCGTGACGCGGGTGTGCGGGTCCGGCGCGCATAGTCGGTGCCATGCGAAAGACGATCTCGGTGGCGGCCGCCCTCGCATTCGCGTCGGCCGCTCTGACGAACACCGCCCACGCCGCGTCGACAGGCGGCACCGCGTCGAGTACGCGGCCGGCGAAGGTCCGGCTTCCCCCGCCCACGGGGCCGTACGCGGTCGGCGCGACGTCCCTGCATCTGATCGATCGGTCGCGGCCTGATCCGTGGCGGCCGGCCGAACGCCGGGAGCTCATGGTCAGCGTGTTCTATCCCGCCTCGCGGGTCACCGGCCGGAGGGTCGCGCCGCAGATGGCCGCCGGGGACGCGGCGGGGTTCGACACGTTCGCCGGGGCCGCCAACTACGGCGTCGATCCAGGCACGGTGGACTGGGCGGCGACGCGCACGCACGCGTACGTGGGCGCCCCGGCCGTACCGGGCCCGCGCCCGGTCGTGCTGTACTCACCGGGCGTCGCCGATCCGCGTACGTGGAACACCGCGCTGGTCGAGCAGCTCGCCTCGGCCGGGTACGTCGTCGTGGCCGTCGACCACACCTATGAGGCCTCGGCGGTGGAGTTCCCCGGTCACCGGATCGCCCGTACGGTGCTGCCGGAACGGCTCGCGGAGGCTCAGCGCGACGGCACGCTGGTGCCCTTGCAGAAGCAGGTCGTCGCCGCGCGGGTCGCGGACACCCGTTTCGTACTCGACGCGTTGCGGGCCCTCCACGCCGGGCGCCTGCCGGACGCCGAGCACCGCCGGCCTCCGCGGAACCTGGCGAGGGCGCTGGACCTCGAGCGGGTCGGAATGCTGGGCGCCTCGGGCGGGGGTTTCACCGCCGCGCAGGCGATGTACGAGGACTCCCGGATCAGGGCGGGCGTCGATATGGACGGCACGCTCGGGTTCGGCGATGATCCGGCCCACCTCGAGCCGTCACCGGTCGCGGCGCACGGTCTCGACCGGCCGTTCCTGCTCATGGGCAGCGCCGGTACGGACGGAAGCGATCACCGGACCGAGTCCTCGTGGAGGTCGTTCTGGGCGCACGGCCGCGGGTGGCGGGCGGATCTGACGCTGGCCGGTTCCCGGCACGGCTCGTACACCGACGCTGAGGCGCTCCTTCCGCAGCTGCGCGGTCGCGTCTCCGAGAAGACGATCAGCGATGACATCGGCACGGTCGACCCGGCGCGCGCCATCGTCGCCGAACGTGCCTATGTCTCGTCCTTCTTCGACCGCTGGCTCCGCCGGAAGGACGACGGGCTGCTCGACGGTCCCTCACCTCGGTATCCCGAGATCACTTTCGTCCGCTGACACCCCACGAGGCGACGGTGCTCTCCGAAGCCGACCGGCCGTCCACGGTTCAGCGGGCGAACAGGCGGGCGGCGTTGTCGTGGCAGACGGCGCGCAGCCAGTCGTCCCCGAGGCCGAGCCGTGCGAGCGCGGCGAGCTGGTGGGCATAGGAGTGCGGGATGTTCGGGAAGTCGGTGCCGAGCAGGATGCGGTCCTCCAGGTCGGCCAGGCGGGCGGTGAGCTCGGCGGGCCACGGGTGCAGGGCCTCAGTGAAGTCGGTGAACGCCATCGTCGTGTCGAGGCGCAGGTCCGGATGGCGTTCGGCGAGCGCCAGGAACTCCGCGTACTCGGGCATGCCCATGTGCGCGATGACGGCGATCAGCCGGGGATGGCGGGCGAGGACCTCGGCGAAGACGGCGGGGCCGGTGTGCCGGCCGGGCTCCGGTCCGGAGCCGCAGTGCACGACGACCGGGGTACGCGACTCCGCGAGCAGCCCCCAGACGGGGTCCAGGAGCGGATCGCGGGGGTCGTACCCGCCGACTTGGACGTGTGCCTTGAACACCCGTGCTCCGGCGTCGATCGCCTCGGCGATGTACGCGCCCGCCGCCGGTTCGGGGAAGAACGTCGCGGTGTGCAGGCAGTCGGGGGTGCGCGCGGCGAAGTCGGCCGCCCAGCCGTTGAGCCAGACGGCCATCGCGGGACGGTGGGGATAGAGCATCGCGGTGAACCGCCGCACGCCGAGCTCCCGCAGCAGGCGCAGCCGCCGCTCCTCGTCGTGGCGGTACCGCACCTCCCACGGCGTCCCCGTCTCGGCGAACCGGTCGAAGTACGCCCAGACCTTGGCCAGCACGTTGCCCGGCATGAAGTGCGTATGGACGTCGATGAGTCCTGGCAGTCCGAGTGAACGCCAGAACTCTGGGATGTCCGCGTCGTCCCGCGGCGCCCGTGCGCTCGTCCGGTCGCTGAGCGAGGTCATGCCCCGGATCATCCCAGGACGCCACTCCTCACCCAGGGGTCAGCGCGTCACCGTCTCCTGGAGCAACGGCTGATGGATCGGATGGTGTCCGATTACAGTGTCACCGGCCAAGAATCCGATTCGGTTATCGGAGGACGCGTGGACGCCCAGGACTTCGCAGACGTGCTCGACGCCGTACGGACCTTCGTGCGGGAGCGGGTGATCCCGCGCGAGGACGAGATCGAGACGACGGACCGCATCCCGGACGACCTCCGGCAGGCCGCCGCCGACATGGGGCTGTTCGGCTACGCGCTGCCGGAGGCGTACGGCGGACTCGGGCTGTCGATGAGCGAGGAGGTGCGGCTGGCGTTCGAACTCGGCTACGCCAGTCCGGCGTTCCGCTCGATGTTCGGCACCAGCAACGGCATCGCCGGTCAGGTCCTCGTCAAGGCGGGAACCGGCGAGCAGCGGGACCGCTGGCTGCCCCGTCTGGCCGCCGGCGGGGCCGTCGCGGCGTTCGCGCTGACCGAGGCCGAGGCCGGCTCCGATCCCAGCGTGCTGACGACGAAGGCGGTGCGTGACCGAGATCACTATGTGATCGACGGGACGAAGCGCTTCATCACCAACGCGCCCGAGGCCGACGTGTTCATGGTCTTCGCCCGGACCGGCGGCGAGGGATCGCGGGGGATCTCCACGTTCATCGTCGAGGCGGGCACGTCCGGGCTCACGGTCGGTCCGTCCGACGAGAAGATGGGCCAGCGCGGCGCCCACACCGCCGAGGTGTCCTTCGACGGCGTACGGGTCCCGGCGACGGCGATGGTCGGCGAGGAGGGCACCGGGTTCCGCACCGCGATGGCCTCGCTGGCACACGGCCGGGTGCACATCGCCGCCGTCTGCGTGGGCGTGGCGCAGCGCCTTCTCGACGAGACGGTCGCGTACGCCAGGGATCGGCGCCAGGGCGGGCGGCGGATCGGGGACCACCAGCTGATCCAGGGACTGATCGCCGACTCCCAGGCCGAGCTGTACGCGGGCCGCTCGATGGTGCTCCGGGCCGCGGAGGCCTACGACTCGGGGGAGGACCGCAAGCTCGGCCCCTCCTGTGCCAAGTACTTCTGCTCGGAGATGGCCGGCCGTGTCGCGGACCGCGCCGTCCAGGTCTTCGGCGGCATGGGCTACATGCGGGGCGTCGTCGTCGAGCGGCTGTACCGCGATGTGCGCCTGTTCCGGATCTACGAGGGGACGAGCCAGATCCAGCAGATCGTCATCGCTCGCGAACTGCTCCGCTGACGCCGGGCGAACACGGGCCAGAACGAGCGCGTCGGACGGCCCCCCGGCCACGCGTCCGAGTGAACCGGCGGCCCGCCGGGTCAGGACCCCACAGCCGGGCTGCGGGTGCCGCGCGCCCCCGCGCACCGGCTCGGGCGCGTGGGCGCGTGAGAGGACGCCACCGGGCCGGCCCCGAGCTCTCGTCGTCTCGGGCGGGTCAGGGCGTCGCACGGCCAGGCCGGAAGTCCGCGTATGCGGGCGGGATGGCCACCCATGGAGCGGGGCGGCGACGGGCCGGGAGCCGGGACGGCGACGGGTCCTGGAGGGGTGCGACGGGCCGTGGAGCTGGGCGGGGAATCGATTTCGTGTCCGGGCCGCGCAGCGTGTATGGTTACGGAGCGCGGAAGGGCGCACGCCCCCTTAGCTCAGTCGGCAGAGCGTCTCCATGGTAAGGAGAAGGTCTACGGTTCGATTCCGTAAGGGGGCTCCAACAGCCGATATCCCGGTCCGCCAGAGTGGGCCGGGTTTCGTCTGTTCGGGTGCGTCCGGAGAGTCCGGTATCCTTTTCTCCGGTCGTCCCGACCGCTCGCGGCGGAGTAGCTCAGTCAGGCAGAGCAAGCGGCTCATAATCGCTGTGTCGCCGGTTCAAGTCCGGCCTCCGCTACCACCTCGCCGGTCACCTCTCGTAGGTGATCGGTGCAGGTCGCTGTCCAGTGTCCCTCACCAGAAAGGCACTCCATCGTGGCTGCCACCGACGTACGGCCAAAGATCACGCTGGCCTGCCAGGAGTGCAAGCACCGCAACTACATCACGCGGAAGAACCGGCGCAACGACCCGGACCGCTTGGAGCTCAAGAAGTACTGCCCGAACTGCCGTAAGCACCAGGCGCACCGCGAGACCCGCTGAGGCGGGAGCGGGCTCACCGGCCGGCGTTCCCTGACGTTCGCAGCCCGTCCCGGCATCATCGCCGGGGCGGGCTGAACCACGTCTGTTAACGTCGCAGCCATCGGTCTTCTGGCGTGCACGTGGGTATTCCCGGGGAAGGAACGGATTGAATGGCGCTCAACCGCGATTTCATCGGGCGGGCCTTCCCGCCGTCGGAGCCGTACGAGGTCACCCGGTTGAAGATCAGGGAGTTCGCGGACGCCATCGGTGACCTGAACCCGATCTACCGTGACCCAGAGGCGGCCAAGGCCGCCGGGCATCCGGACGTGATCGCGCCACCGACCTTCCCGATCGTCATCTCGATCAGCGGCGCGTCGCTGACCGACCCCGAGCTCGGCCTCAACTACGCGATGGTCGTCCACGGCGAGCAGCGGTTCGAATACCGCCGTCCGCTGCACGCGGGCGATCTCGTCACCGCCGAGTCGACGATCGCCGGCATCCGCTCCATCGGGCGCAACGAGCGCCTCGACCTCCAGACGGTGATCACGACGGTCGACGGCGAGCACGTCTGCACCGCCCACAACGTCATCATCGAGCGAGGTGCCTGACATGACCGCCACGGTGAAGTACGACGAGGTCGAGGTCGGCCAGGAGCTTCCAGCCAAGACCTACCCGGTCGAGCGCATCGACCTGGTGAAGTACGCCGGCGCGTCCGGCGACTTCAACCCGATCCACTGGAACGAGGCCTTCGCCACGTCCGTGGGCCTGCCCGACGTCATCGCGCACGGCATGTTCACGATGGCCCAGGGCGGCCGGTTCGTCACCGACTGGGTCGGCGACCCCGGCGCGGTCCTGGACTACGGCGTCCGGTTCTCCTCGATGGTCGTGGTGCCCAACGACGGCGGCACCGAGATCGAGATCAGCGGTGTGATCGAGGACAAGCTCGACGACAACGCGGTCGTGGTGGCGCTGACCGCCCGCTCGGGCGGCCAGAAGGTCCTCACCCGCGCCAAGGCCACGGTCCGTCTCGCCTGATGGCGGTCCGCTGCGAGCAGGTCGACCTCGCGGGCTACACCACGCTGCGGCTGGGCGGCCCCGCGCGGTGCTTCGTCGAGGCCACGACCGACGACGAGCTCGTCGACACCGTCCGCCGTGCCGACCGGGAGGGCGATCCGACGCTCGTCCTCGGCGGCGGCAGCAACCTCGTCGTCGCCGACGCGGGCTTTCCCGGTACGGCGGTGCACATCGCCACGCGCGGAATCACCGTGGCTCCGGGCGGATCCGGCGACGGCCGCGTGCTCGTACGAGCCCGGGCGGGGGAGGAGTGGGACCCGTTCGTCGCCCGGTGCGTCGAGGAGGGGCTATCCGGGGTCGAGTGCCTGTCGGGCATCCCCGGCCTGCTCGGAGCCACCCCGATCCAGAACGTCGGGGCGTACGGCCAGGACGTCAGCGAGACGATCGTCGAGGTCCGTGCCTACGACCGGGAACGCGGCGAGGTCGTCGTCCTCGACCGGGACGCCTGCCGGTTCGGCTACCGCAGCAGCGCCTTCAAGGGCGCCGACCGGCACGTGGTGCTCGAGGTGACGTTCGCGCTCGAGCGGGCCGACCTGTCCGCGCCGGTCCGGTACGCCGAACTGGCACGGACGCTCGGGGTGGAACCGGGCGAGCGGGTGCCGCTGCGCGCGGCCCGCGAGGCCGTCCTCGGCCTTCGCCGGGGCAAGGGCATGGTCCTCGACCCCGCCGACCCGGACACGCGGAGCGCGGGGTCGTTCTTCACCAACCCGATTCTGGATCCGGACCAGGTCACCGACCTGGAGAAGCACGTCGCCGACCGGCTCGGCGCCGGCGCCGCCTTCCCGCGCTACCCGGAGCCGGACGGGCGTACGAAGACCTCGGCCGCCTGGCTGATCGACAAGGCAGGTTTCACCAAGGGGCACGGCCGGGGCCCGGTCCGCATCTCGACCAAGCACACCCTGGCGCTGACCAACGCCGACGGCGGGCGCACCGAGGACCTCCTCGCCCTGGCCCGTGAGGTCCGTGACGGCGTCCGCGTCGCCTTCGGCGTCACGCTCGTCAACGAACCCGTCTTCGTCGGCGTCCGTCTCTGACGGCACCGTTCCTGGCGCGTACGGAAAGCTCGGGGATCGCCTTCCCAGAGCCGGAGGAAGGCCGCGCTCCGTGCCTGAGAGACCTCGTTCGCCGAGCCCTACGCTCGAACGCTCACGGGAGCAGGACGTACACCACGTCGTCGACGCGGGTGCCGTCCGGGCCGTCCATGCGTGACCACTGCACCCCCTCGCGGATGAATCCGGCCTTCTCCAGCACCCGCTGCGACGCCGTGTTGTCCGGCGCGGTCCCCGCGGCGAGCCGCTGGACGCCGATCTCGAACGCCCAGGCGCTGACCAGGCGTACGGCGCGGGTCACGACGCCCTGGCGGCGGAACGCCGGCAGCATGCTGTAGCCGAGCATCGCCGACCGGCTCCAGACCTCGTTGTACAGGCCGATGTCGCCGGCGAACTCACCGTTCACCCGGATCGTGAAGTCGGCGCGGTTGCCCGCCAGCCACTCGCTCGCGGCGTGCTCGCAGCGCCGCGCCACCTCCGCCCGCGACCGCTCGTGCGAGGAGGCCGCCCGGGCACGGACGTCCGGCAGGTTCATGAGCGCGAGCAGGTCGTCGACGTCGGCCGGGCCCTGGGGCCGCACGCTCACCTCGCCGTCGCGCAACTCGCCGCCCGCCAGGTCGGGGAACAGCCGTGCGGCCGGGCCGGGCGGGTCGCCCGGCAGCCACGCCCAGACGATCTCGTCCGGCCGCCCGCCCGCCGCCGGCCCGCTGCCCCGGCGGACGGCCTCGCGGGTGAACCCGGCGTTCAGCGCGACGCGTTGAGACACGACGTCGGCCACGTCGGTGACCATCTCCAGCCGCCCATCTGCCTGCTCGGTCAGCGTCCGTACGGCCTTGCTCGCGACGCCGCGCCGGCGTTCCTCGGGTATCACCCAGATGCTCAGATCCCGGACCCCGGGCCGGGTCTCGATGAGGCTCAGTCCGCCGGTCAGCCGGTCACCGTCGAGGACGGCGTGGGTGACGGGAAGGTACGGTGCCAGCCGTGCGGCCTCTTCGGCCCTGGCGGTACGGATGATCACGGTGTCCGATCATTCCATTTCGTCCGTCGCCGTGCGGTCGGTTCCGGGAGGTGTCCTCAGCCAGGCGTCCACGCCGTCGAGGAGCCGTTTCTGCGTCTCGGGGGGTGCGGCCGAGCCCCGGACCGAGCAGCGCGCCAGCTCGGCGAGCTCCTCATCGGTGAAGCCGTGCTCCCGTCGCGCCAGCTCGTACTGACGGGTCAGCCGCGACCCGAACAGCAGCGGGTCGTCGGCGCCCAGCGCGATCGGCACGCCCGCCTCGAAGAGACGGCGTACGGGGACCTTGCCGGGCGCCGTGTAGACGCCGAGGCTGACGTTGGACGACGGGCACACCTCCAGGGTCACGCCGCGTGCCGCGAGGGTGTCGGTGAGGGCCGGATCCTCGACGACGCGCACACCGTGCCCGATGCGGTCGGCCCGTAGCGCGTCGAGGCAGGCCCGTACGCTCGCCGGGCCGAGCAGTTCACCGCCGTGCGGGACGGACAGCAGACCGGCCCGCTTGGCGATCGCGAACGCCCGCTCGAAGTCGTAGGCCCGGCCGCGCCGTTCGTCGTTGGACAGCCCGAACCCGACGACCCCACGCCCGGCGTACTGGGCGGCGAGCCGCGCCAGCGTCCGTGCGTCGAGGGGATGCCGGGTGCGGTTGGCGGCGATGATGACGCCGATGCCGACCCCGGTCGCGTCGGCGGCCTCCGAGGTCGCGTCCATCACCAGGTCGGTGAAGGTCGTCACCCCGCCGAACCGGCCGCCGTACCCGCTCGGGTCCACCTGGATCTCCAACCAGCCGGAGCCCTCCGCCGCCTCGTCCTCGGCCGCCTCGCGCACCAGCCGCCGTACGTCGTCCTCGTCGCGCAGCACCGAACGGGCGATGTCGTACAGCCGCTGGAACCGGAACCAGCCGCGTTCGTCCGTGGCGCGCAGCCGGGGAGGCCATTCCTCGACGAGGGCGTCGGGCAGGTGCACGCGGTGCTTGCGGGCGAGGTCGACGAGCGTGTCATGGCGCATCGAGCCGGTGAAGTGCACGTGCAGATGGGCCTTGGGCAGAGCGGTGATGGGACGGGCCTCCATGCACCGATCTTGCCGTATCCCCTGGTCGAGCATGCGGCGACCTCCCCCGAACGGCATCCGCGCGCACTCCGGAGAAAAAACTTTGAGAAGCCGTGCAACCCCCCGTGGGGCCCACGCGTATATGAGGGGCGCGAGAGTCAAACCGCGCTGAAAGGGATTAACGTGATCAACCTCAAGCTGGCGCTTCTGGCCACCGGTGCCGTGGGCGCCATCACCGCCGGCGGCGTCGCGTACGCGACGGTCAGCAGCAACTCCCCGGCGCCGTCCGCCAAGCCGGTCGCGGACAGCGCGAAGAAGGTCGTCGGGCAGGCCGCCGGTTCGGTCCCCACCGCCGCGCCGACCTGCGTGAGCCTGCCGAAGGACAAGCTTCCCAAGGCCGGGCTTCCCAAGGACAAGCTGCCGAAGGGCGAGGTGCCCAAGGCCGGGCTGCCGAAGGACAAGCTCCCCAAGGCCGGGCTGCCGAACACCGGTGAGAAGCCGAGCCTGCCCACCGACAAGGCCAAGGTCCCGGCGAACCTGCCGACGGACAAGGCCAAGCTCCCGGCGAGCCTGCCCACCGACAAGGCCAAGGTCCCGGCGAACCTGCCGACGGACAAGGCGAAGGTCCCGGCGACCCTCCCCACCGACAAGGCCAAGCTCCCGGCGAACCTGCCGACCTGCGCCCCCGGCGTGGCCCAGGCCGGCCAGGGCACCACGGAGTCCACCGCCCCGGCGGCGAAGCCGGGTCTGCCGAAGGTCAAGGTGCCCGAGGCGAAGCTCCCGGACTGCTCCTCGGTGCCGGCCGTCATCAAGACCGAGCACTCCAAGGCGAAGGACGTCACGCTGCCCACGGGCCTGCACCTCGCCGCCACCCACAGCCACTCGATCACCATTCAGAGCGGCACGATCTGCACGGTCGTCCAGAAGTTCGCGGCCACGGGTGGCAAGTCCCTCACGGTCGAGCGTCTGAACACCTCGCCGCAGGTCACGGCCAAGGAGCTGGCCACCGAGCTGAAGCTGCCCGAGGGCGGCCTGGTCTCCACCGGGGCCACCCAGACGTGGCAGAGTCCGCTCAACACGGGCATGCTGTGGATCTCGGACAAGGGCTACGCGATCTACCTGACCGGTAGCCCCGAGTACGCGGGTCAGCTCCCGGCGATCGCCACGCAGCTGCGGCAGCTTCCCTGAGGCTCGGCGCGGGTGGCCCTGCGCGGTGGGCCACCCGCGGCCGATCGACATAAATCGGGCGTATGACGGACGGAGTGCCTTGGCGCGTCGAGACGACGAGTCATTCGTCGAGTTCGTGGCGGAGCGCGGTACCGCGCTGCTTCGAACCGCCCAGCTGCTGTGCGGGGCGCGGACGGATGCGGAGGATCTGCTGCAGACGGCTCTGGAGAAGGCCTATCGGCACTGGGGCCGGATGAAGCCCGACGCCAACCCGGAGCCGTACGTCCGGAAGATCCTGGTCAACCTGTCCGTCAGCCGGGCCCGACGTTGGCGGGTCCTGCGCGAGGTCCAGATGGCGACCCCGCCGGAGACGCCGACGGCCTCCGAGACGGGCACGGTAGAGCTGCGCGGCGTGCTCATCGAGGAACTCAAGCGGCTCGGCCCGCGCCAGCGGGCGGTGCTGGTCCTCCGGTACTGGGAGGACATGTCCGAGGCGGAGACGGCCACCATGCTCGGCTGCTCGGTGGGCACCGTCAAGAGTCAGGCCGCGCGGGGCCTCGCCCGCCTCCGCGAACGAATGGGAAAGTCCGCACAGGCGGCGGCGTCAAGGGGGTGAACCATGGATGATCTGGAGAATGAACTCCGGCAGGCCATGGCGGAGCATGTCACGGGGGTGTCGGCGCCCGGCACGTTGGCGGGTGAGGCACGGCATCGCCACCAGCGGACGGTGCGGCGGCGAGCGACGATCGCCGTGGCGGCGGCGGGGGTCGTGGTCGCCATCGCGGTGATCCCCACCTATCAGGCCATCCGCACGCAGCCCGTCAGCGCTCCGGGACCGGCGGGCCGGCACACCGGAGGCGGCGGAGCGACGACGGCCACGCCCGCCCTGCCCTCGCAGTCCGCGTCGCCGGGCATCAGGTCGGCATCGCCGTCGACGAGCCCGTCGGCTCCGGTCCACTCGGGGACGAAGCCGTCGCGGCACCCCAGCACCGGAACGCACGTCGCGGTTCCCGGGTCCGTCAAGGCACTCCTGGGCTACCTGCCCGCGGGCATCGACCCCGGTGAGAGCTGCCAGGGCGGGCACACCGGTGCGCGCCGCACGACGACCTGCCGCTGGACCGGCCCGGCGGGCTGGATCGAGGTACGGCTCGTGCGCGACGACGCGCTGAAGGGACCGGCCGACCTGGGCTTCGCCCCGCCCGTGACCGAACACGCCAAGGTGCACGGCCACGCCGCACTGCGCGCCGCCGGAGGCCCGGCAGTCGGCCAGGTCATGTGGATCGAGCGCAGTGGGCTCGGCGTCTGGGTAGGGGTCGCACCCACACTCGGCACCCAGCTGATGCGCGTCGCCGAAGGCGTTCGAATCGATTGAGCCATCGGCGTCGGCTGAGCCCGACGGGGTCGACTGAGGCCGACGGGGCCGAACAGGCCGGCCGAAGTCACCCCTCCCCACATCGCGGCCCAGGACGCCGAACCGGAGACGCCCCGCGAGCACCGTGGTGCTCGCGGGGCGTCGTCATGTCCGCCGTCGGTCAGCGGACCTCTGCCGGCGTGACCCGGGTCAGTGCGCCTCGGTGAGCAGCTTGGCCACGCGGCCGACGCCTTCGGCCAGGTCCTCGTCGCCGAGGGCGTAGGACAGGCGGAAGTAGCCCGGTGTGCCGAACGCCTCGCCGGGGACCAGGGCGACCTCTGCCTCCTCGAGGATCAGCGCGGCCAGCTCGACGGAGGTCTGCGGGCGCTTGCCGCGGATCTCCTTGCCCAGCAGCTCCTTGACCGACGGGTAGACGTAGAACGCGCCCTTCGGCTCGGGGCAGAAGACGCCAGGGATGTCGCCCAGCATCCGCACGATCGTCTGGCGGCGCCGGTCGAACGCCGTGCGCATCTTCGCCACGGCCGACAGGTCGCCGGTCACCGCCGCGAGCGCCGCGGCCTGTGAGACGTTCGCCACATTCGAGGTCGCGTGGGACTGCATGTTGGTCGCGGCCTTCACGACGTCCTGCGGGCCGATCAGCCATCCCACGCGCCAGCCCGTCATCGCGTACGTCTTGGCCACGCCGTTGAGGACCAGGGTGCGGTCGGCCAGCTCCGGCACGACCACCGGCATCGAGGAGAACTCGGCGTCGCCGTAGACGAGGTGCTCGTAGATCTCGTCCGTGATGACCCACAGGTCGTGCTCGACGGCCCAGCGGCCGATCTCGGCGACCTGCTCACGGGTGTAGACCGCGCCGGTGGGGTTCGACGGGGAGACGAAGAGCAGCACCTTCGTGCGGTCGGTGCGGGCACGCTCCAGCTGGTCGACGCTCACCAGGTAGTCGGTGGTCTCGTCGGCGACAACGTCGACCGGAACGCCGCCGGCCAGCTTGATCGACTCCGGGTAGGTCGTCCAGTACGGCGTGGGCACGATGACCTCGTCGCCCGGGTCGAGCAGCGCGGCGAACGCCTCGTACACCGCCTGCTTGCCGCCGTTGGTGATGAGCACCTGCGACGCCTCGACCTCGAAGCCGGAGTCGCGCCTGGTCTTCTCCGCGACCGCGGCCTTCAGCTCGGGCAGCCCCCCGGCGGGCGTGTACTTGTGGAACCGGGGGTTGTGGCACGCCTCTGCGGCGGCCTCGACGATGTAGTCCGGAGTCGGGAAGTCGGGCTCGCCGGCGCCGAATCCGATCACCGGACGCCCCGCGGCCTTCAGCGCCTTGGCCTTGGCGTCGACGGCGAGCGTCGCGGACTCGGAGATCGCGGCGATCCGAGCGGAGATTCGAGTGCTCATGACACCTATCGTCGCAGACGTCGAGGCAGGCCTCAGCTCGATATCCGGGGTACGGGGACGGGGGTGCGGGGCGGCGCGGAGCGCCCGATCGGCGTTTGGTTCGACGCGGGGGCGGTTTGAGACGTAGACTGCGTGACCTAGTGGCGTCCGGCATGGTTCTCGCGTGCCATGGCCGCGACGACACTGCGAAGGGCAGTAGCTCAATTGGCCAGAGTCCCGGTCTCCAAAACCGGTGGTTGGGGGTTCGAGTCCCTCCTGCCCTGCGGAATACGGTTCGTGCACGGCGCACGTGCGCGGGCGTACTGAACGCACGCCCACACCGGAAGTTCGCGACACAACCGACGAGGGGATGCGTCGACACCAATGGCGACCGAAACACGCGGCGAGGCCGCAGCCAAGGACACGGAGAAGTCCGTCAAGAAGCGGACTTCGCCTCTCCTGTTCTACCGCCAGGTGGTCGCCGAGCTGCGCAAGGTCATCTGGCCTACGCGCAACGAGCTCGTCACCTACACGACCGTGTCGCTGGTCTTCGTGATCATCGTCGTCGCGATCGTGTTCGGTCTCGACAACGCCTTCTCCTGGGTTGTGCTGAAGCTCTTCGGCTGATCGCGTGCCGGATTCCATCAGCAACCCACAGACGAGAGAAAGAGTGACCGTGTCCGAGTCCCCAGAGCTTCACGACGAGGCCATCGAAGAGGCCGAGTCGGTGGAAGCGCCGGCTTCGGCCGAGGCTGAGGAAGTCGCCACGGAGTCCGACGAAACGTCCGCCCAAGCGTCCGAAGAGGCGTCCGCCCAAGCGTCAGAAGAGGCGTCGGGCGAAGCGTCCGAGGAGACGCCGGACGAGGCGTCCGACGAGGCGTCGGACCCGGTCGAAGAGTTCATGACCCAGCTGCGGCTCCTGCCGGGCGAGTGGTACGTCGTTCACTCGTACGCCGGCTATGAGAACCGCGTGAAGACCAACATCGAGCAGCGCACCCAGTCGCTCAACATGGAGGACTTCATCTTCCAGGTCGAGGTGCCGCAGCACGAGGTCACCGAGGTCAAGGGCGGCAAGCGTCAGAAGGTCAACGAGAAGGTCCTGCCGGGCTACATCCTGGTCCGCATGGAGCTCACCGACGAGTCCTGGGCCGCCGTCCGCAACACGCCGGGCGTGACCGGGTTCGTCGGGCTGTCGAACACGCCGTCGCCGCTGCACCTCAAGGAGGTCGCGTCGCTGCTCGCGCCCGAGCCGGAGGAGCAGGCGAAGAGCAAGGAGACGGCGAAGTTGGCGGCCACCGTCGACTTCGAGGTGGGCGAGTCGGTCACCGTCATGGACGGTCCCTTCGCCACCCTCCCCGCGACCGTCAACGAGATCAACGCCGAGGCGCAGAAGCTCAAGGTGCTGGTGTCGATCTTCGGTCGTGAGACTCCGGTCGAGTTGTCCTTCAACCAGGTCTCCAAGATCTGACGTCGGAGCACGACGCTCCGGCACATACCCTCAGGTAGACGTCCCCGCGTACCCGCGGGGGAAGCGGTCCCAACGCGGCGGTCGACGTTCCAACCGCCGCGTCGCCCCACCGTGGGAGTAGGGGCCGGCGAACCAATCGGAACGAAGGGGTGAGGCATGCCTCCCAAGAAGAAGAAGATCTCCGCGGTCGTCAAGGTCCAGCTGCAGGCCGGCCAGGCGACGCCCGCACCGCCGGTGGGTACCGCCCTCGGCCCGCACGGCGTCAACATCATGGACTTCTGCAAGCAGTACAACGCTGCGACCGAGTCCCAGCGCGGCAACGTCATCCCCGTAGAGATCACCATCTACGAGGACCGCTCGTTCACGTTCGTCACCAAGACCCCGCCAGCCGCGCAGCTGATCAAGAAGGCCGCCGGCGTCGACAAGGGCAGCGGCGAGCCGCACAAGAGCAAGGTCGGCTCGATCACCCGCGACCAGCTCCGGGACATCGCCGCCACCAAGATGCCGGACCTCAACGCGAACTCGCCCGAGCAGGCACAGAAGATCATCGCCGGCACCGCCCGTTCCATGGGCATCACCGTCGCCGACTGATCCCGCGGCGAACCAGTAAATCGGTGGGAGGGCCGAGCGCCGGCCCGTACCACGAGCTCCACGACAGGAGAGAGAAATGAAGCGCAGCAAGGCGTACCGCAACGCCGACACCAAGATCGACAAGTCGGCGCTGTACAGCCCGGCCGAGGCCGTGAAGCTGGCCAAGGAGACCACGTCGAGCAAGTTCGACGCCACCGTCGAGGTCGCGTTCCGGCTCGGGGTGGACCCCCGTAAGGCCGACCAGATGGTCCGCGGCACCGTCAACCTGCCGCACGGCACCGGTAAGACCGCCCGCGTGCTGGTCATCGCCGGTGGCGCCAAGGCCGACGAGGCCCGCGAGGCCGGCGCCGACCACGTCGGTTCCGACGACATGATCGAGCGGATCCAGGGCGGCTGGCTCGACTTCGACGCCGTCGTGGCGACGCCGGACATGATGGGCAAGGTCGGCCGGCTCGGCCGCGTGCTCGGCCCCCGTGGCCTCATGCCGAACCCGAAGACCGGCACCGTCACCCCCGACGTGGCCAAGGCCGTCTCCGAGATCAAGGGCGGCAAGATCGAGTTCCGCGTGGACCGCCACGGGAACCTGCACTTCATCGCCGGCAAGACGTCCTTCAGCGAGCAGCAGCTCGTGGAGAACTACGCCGCCGCGCTGGAGGAGATCCTGCGGCTCAAGCCGTCGGCGGCCAAGGGGCGCTACATCAAGAAGGCGACCCTGAGCACGACGATGGGCCCGGGCATCCCGGTCGACCCGAACATCACGCGCAACCTCACCGCGGATTTCGAAGACGCCGCGGCGAGCTGACGCATCAGCGGTCACGAAGGGGCGCTCCCGTACGGGGCGCCCCTTCGTGCGTTCCCGTGTACGACTTACGTCTGACGCGAAATGAGGAGATCTGGTCCCCCCGGGGGATGTTTACAAGATCTCTGGAGGTAACACTCGATAGTGCTGGAACCAGGCGTTCGCGCTCTCACGAGCCGGGGGCCGTACGCGACTCGCAGGAGGGTTCACACATGGTTCGTCGATATGCCGTGGGCACGGCCGCTGGTGCCGCCCTGATGGTCTCTCTCGCCGGGTGCGGGGGCGCCGCCAGGGGAGGCGGCGCCGACGCCGTGAACGTATCCGCCGCCCAGGCGATCGGCCTGGCGGCTCAGAAGACCAGTACCGTCAAGTCCTACAAGGTCGACATCACCGAGAGCGGCAGCGGGCAGGCGGCCTCCAAGGCGCACGGCGTCGTCCAGGTCCGGCTGCGCCCGGACCTCGCCGCCGTCGGCACCCTCGACCAGGCCGGCTTCGGCGGCCACTCGGTGGAGTCCGGGCTGCGCGCCATCCTTCTCGGCGACAACATCTACGGGAAGGTCCCCTCGCAGCTCACACAGTTCACCGGCGGCAAGCCGTGGGTGAAGTTCTCGGTCTCGAAGGCTGCGCAGCAGGCCGGCGTGGACCTGAACGCGATCCTCAAGCAGGCCGACCCCGCCCAGCAGACGAAGATCTTCACCAGCTCGAAGGACGTGCGCAAGGCCGGCACCCAGACGATCGATGGGGTGAAGACCACCCACTACACCGGGACGATCACCGCGAAGGACGCCGCGGCGCAGCTCAACGGCAAGGCCAAGCAGTCGTTCCAGGACCTCTACCAGAAGAGCGGCGCGAAGAGCGTCGCGTTCGACCTGTGGGTCGGCGCGGACAACCTGCCGCGCAAGCTCACGGCGAAGAGCGCCGCGTCCGATGGCGCGGCCACCGCCACCATGATCTACAGCGACTACAACAAGTCCTTCAGCGTCTCCGCGCCGCCGGCGAACCAGGTCGCCGACGGCAACAGCCTGACGCAGTCCTGGGGAGGCGGCCACTCCCCGCGCCTGCCTGGCTAGAAGCCGGAAGCGACCCGCGGCGGCCTCGCCGCGGGTCGCGCCGACCGGGCGGACGGGTGACTAGTCCCCCCGGCGATCTGGCTCCGTCGCGGTCGTGCCGGACTCCTTCACCAGACCGAGGCGGTCCGCGACGATATAGAGGACGAAGGCCAGGATCAGGGCGTTGACGCTGCTGATCCCCACGGGGGCGTACTTGGCGGTGAGCGCGGAGACCGCCCAGATCACGAGCGTCGCCGGCACCCAGGTGGGCATGGCGTCGGGTGCCTGTTCGGCGTCGCGGCTCCTGGCGAGGTCAGGTCTCCACCGGCGCACGACGAAGTACTCGGCGACCATGATGCCGGGGATCGGCGGGAAGGCCACGCCGAGCAGGTCCAGGAATTCGGTGAATCGCTGCAGGATGCCGCCTGCCGCCAGCACGGAGCCGAGGACACCGACGACCAGTGTGGCCAGGGCACGCGGAATGCGCCTGCCGAAGACCGTGGCGACGAAGTTCACCAGGCCGAGCCCGGAGGAGTACAGGTTCCAGTCATTGATCTTGAGCGTGCCCAGCGTGATGACGAGGACACCCGCCCATCCCACGGACGAGGTCACGATCGCGATGACGTCGTTGGTGTTGAAGGCGTGCGCGAGCAGGACCCCGGACAGGCTGAAGATGTACTCGCCGAGGCCGATGCCGACGATGGTCTGCTTCACGACGTCGGCCATGCCACGGTTGTAGCGGGTCATGTCCGGGGTCATGACGGCACCGACGATGAAACCGCCGGCGACGAGCGTCGTTCCCTCGAGCAACGTCATGGGCGGCCCTGAGGGCGCGGCCGCCACCAGGGCCTTGAGCGGGTGCCCGATCAGCGCCGCGCCGATCGCCCAGGTCACCAAGATCATGAACGCGGGCACGGCCACGTAGGCGGTCCACGCCATGCTGTGGAAGCCGAACACCGCGATGACCGTCACGACAAGGCCCATGCACAGGGAGAGCACCGGAACGGCCGTGGAGGAGGCATGCAACAGGTGCGCCAGGCCCTCGGCCGACACCGCCGTCTGGACGCCGAACCAGCCGATGAGACTGATGCCGATGGCCAGGCCGATCAGGGCGGAGCCGCTGCGGCCGAACCCGGTCCAGCGGGCGAGCATGGACGTGGACATCCCTTCGCGGACGCCGATGATCCCCACGAAGATCGAGACGAGTTCGAGGACGACGGCGCCCAGGGTGATCGCCCAGAAGGCGGCCCAGAAGCGCATGCCGAAGCCGAGAGTGGCGCCGAGCAGGAACTGGCTGAGCGCGGACAACTGCCCGAAGCGCTGCAGTGCGACGGACCACCATGAATAACGGGCTTGGGCGGGTACGCGCGTGAGGGCGTAATCCTCGACCGCGGCGGTCTTGTTCATCGGGCCCTCAACTCGAGGTACGTGTGGCGCGGGAACCGGCGGAACGCGCGCTGCGACTGTCACCACATGTGAGCCGGGTTACTCTCAGTGTCCACCATGGCCGGCGCGGCTGAATGTCGCCCGCCCATTCCGCGGGGGATTCGCCAGAGAGGGCGTTCGACCTGCGTATTAGGCTGTACGGCATGGGTCCAGCCTGTGGGCTTGGCCACCCGAACGTGCCCAGATTCCTGACCACCTTCGTCGGACGCCAGCGCGAGGTGGCGGACATCAAAGGCATGTTCGCGGGCAGCCGGCTGGTCACGCTGACGGGCGTCGGCGGGGTCGGTAAGACGCGCCTCGCGCTACAGGTCGCCGGAAGACTCGACCATGCCTTTCCGGACGGCGTCCGGTTCGTCGGCCTGGCCAAGCTGACCGATCCCGGCGTGCTCGTCCATGTTCTCGCTGCGGCACTCGGGCTGCGTGACGAGATCGGCCAGTGGGACCCGTCGGCACTCGCCGACCGGTTGAGCGACCGGCAGCTGCTGATCGTGCTGGACAACTGCGAGCACCTGATCGACGCGTGTGCGCTGCTGGTCGGTGCGATATTGCGTGGAGCCGCTGGGGTCCGGGTCCTCGCCACGAGCCGTGAGCCCCTGTCGATTCCGGGTGAGCAACTGGTGCAGGTGCCGCCACTGGCGCTGCCGGACGCCGAGACCCCACCTCCGCTGGAATGTCTGACGCGGTGCGACAGCGTACGCCTCTTCGCGGAGCGGGCGGCTCAGGTGCTCTCTGGTTTCACCGTGGGCAAGGACAACCGGGCGACGGTGACCGATATCTGCCGGCAGCTGGACGGGATTCCACTCGCCATCGAGCTGGCGGCGGCGCAGCTGCGGTCGCTCTCGCTCGAACAACTGCGCGACGGGCTACGGGACCGCTTCCGACTGCTGCGGGCCGAAGGGCAGGACCTGCCGGACCGGCAACGGACACTGCAGGCACTCATCGCGTGGAGCTACCAGCTGTGCTCGGCCAAGGAGCGGACGGTATGGATCCGGTCGTCGGTGTTCCGGGGGGGATTCGATCTGGAGGCCGCGGAGGCGGTCTGCTCCGATGACGGCCTGTCAGCCGACGAGAAGTGCGACCAGGTCGGGGGGCTGACGGCCGATGAGGTGTTCGAGCAGGTCGGTGGGCTGATCGATAAGTCGGTCCTGTTGTGCCAGGAGCACAACGGACGGACCAGGTACCGGATGTTGGAGACGCTGAGCGAGTACGGCGCCGCCCGCTTGGGCGAATCCGGTGAGGCCGGAGCGGTGATGCGACGGCACCGGGATTGGTACCGGCAACTGGCGGGGCGTGTGGCCGGCGAGATCTTCGGTCCCGACCAGCTCGAATGGTTCACGCGCCTGCGCGTCGATCATGCGAACCTGCGCGTGGCGCTGGAGTGCGACTCGACCGATCCCGGCCAGGCCGAAGCCGTTCAGCGGGTGGCCGCGGATCTGCGGTCCTACTGGCTGGTGACGGGGTTCCTCGGTGAGGGACGCCGGGTGCTGGACCGCGCACTCGCGTTGGACACCCGGCCGACCCGGGCGCGCGCCGCGGCGCTGTGGGTCGATGCCTGGCTCGCGCTCATGCAGGGAGATCTGGACGCCGCGCGGCCGCTTCTGAAGGAGAGCGGTGATCTGGCCGAGAAGGTGGGCGACGAGGTGGCCGGGGCCTGGGCGACGCAGCTCAGCGGATACGCCGCGATGGGCGCCGGTGAACTGACGCAGGCCGAGTCGATGTACCGGGCCGCGCTTCCCCACCACCGGGCCACCGACGACGAACTGGGCATCGTCTGCGCGCTGGACCGGATGGCGGTACTGGCCGCTCTCAACGAGGACTTCGCCACCGGGATCGTGTTCTGCGAGGAGGCTCTCGCCCTCTGCGAAGCCCGCGGTGAGCGATTCAACCGGGCCGTCATGCTGTGGGTGCTCAGCCTGCTGCACTGGAGGCGGGGGGACACCGCGGATGCGCGCGCCGCGGCCACGGAGAGCATCCGCCTCGCGTCGCCGTTCGACGATCCGATCGCCCTCGCCCGGGCGATGGAGGTGCTCGCCTGGATCATCGCCGCGGAAGGACCGCCTGAACGGGCCGCCACGCTGTTCGGTGCGCTGGACGGGCTGTGGCGGTCGTTCGGCGGAGCTCCGTTCCCCTACCTGCGGTGCTACCACGACGAGTGCGTGGCCAAGACACGCGAGGTTCTCGGAGCCGTCGCTTACGGCGCCGCCTTCCAACGGGGCGGGCTCATTCCCCGCGCGAGGCTGCTCGCCTACGCGCTCGGCGAGTCGGCGCCCGATGCCCCGATGACCTCGGACACCTTGGTGACGACGGACGGCCGGCGCGGGACCTACCTGACCCACCGGGAACGCCAGATCGCCGAGCTCATCGCCCAGGGATTGAGCAACAAGCAGATCGCCGCGCGGCTACTGATCGCCCAGCGCACCGCCGAGAGCCACGTCGAGCACGTGCTCGGCAAGCTCGGCTTCACCTCCCGCGCGCAGATCGCCGCGTGGGTCGTACAGGACCGCCCGACTTCGTCGTCCGCCGCGGAGCCGGAACCGCCCGGCGGGTCGAGGACCTGGGCGTCCTGACGGATCCACGGATCGGCGCGTCATCGGCGGCAAGGACGATTTGAGTGCCGGATCACAAGATCGAACCAGTCGTGCCGCTGCAGCGTCCAACTCCCGTCCGACCGCGTACGACTGCCGTTCAGCGTGCGCACATCGACTTCGAAGGAAACGCTGATGATTCGCCGAAACGCCGTCTTCGCCGTCACCGGGTCCGTCCTGGCCCTGTCCCTTGCCGCATGTGGCGGCGAAGGCGGCGGCAAGCAGGCGCACGGAAGCGGGCCGTCGTCCGCCAACGCGGCCCTCGCGGCCGAGCAGGCCGTGAGCACGGTGTCGCAGAAGGCCAGCGAGATCAAGACGTTCCAGGCCGCAATCTCCTCGCAGACCTCGATGTCCGGGCAGCAGACGCGGATGACCGGCCGGATCTCCTACCGGCTGAGGCCCAGCCTGGCGATGAAGATGACCATCCCCAGCATGTCGGTCGGCGGGCGGGAGACCGGTGGCCTCCAGGAGATCCTGCTGGGCGACAACCTGTACATGAAGATGGCGGCGCTCTCGAACCAGAGCGGCGGCAAGGCGTGGGTCAAGATGTCGCTGAGCAAGCTGGGCGCGCGGAGCGGCATCGACGTCAAGTCGCTGATGAACCAGTCGCAGCAGGCCGACCCCTCGGCCAACGTTCGGATGCTGACCGCCTCCAAGGACGTGCGCAAGGTCGGAGCCGAGACCGTCGATGGCACGCCGACCACCCACTACCAGGGCACGTACTCCGTCCAGGCGGCGCTGGCCAAGCTCGGCAGCGACCAGCGCGAGAAGATGCAGCAGCTGATCGCCAAGACCGGGCTGGACAAGATGGAGTTCGACCTGTGGGTCGACGACCAGCAGCTCCCGCGCAAGATGACGGTCAAGAGCCCGGCCGGCGCCCAGGTACAGACGAGCAGCACGACGACGTACAGCGGCTTCAATAAGCCGGTCTCCATCTCGGCCCCGCCCGCGAGCCAGGTGAAGTCCGCCGGCTGACCCAGGGGTTTCATGATCACTGGCCGTTGCCGCGCGACCCCCCGGGCTGCGGCAACCGCCGGTGATAGCGTCTCGGCCGCCGGCCGGGACGCCGATTTGGTGGTGCGTGCGACATCGCGTACGCTGTCAACGCCGAAGACCGCCGGTCGTCACCCACGGGGTGACTGAAGGTCCCGCACAGCGGGCGGCCCGCGTAGGTGAGATCGAGAGCTGAGACATGACCCGGTGCTGGTCGTGTCCTCCGCCCCGGTGCACCTGCGCCGGGGCGCATCGCATTTTCTGGGCCTTCTCCACCGGCGTACATCTGGAAGGAGGCCCATGGCGAGGGCGGACAAGGCGGCGGCGGTCGCCGAGCTCAGGACCGAGTTCGAGAGCTCGAGCGGTGCCGTGCTGACCGAGTACCGCGGGCTCACCGTGGCGCAGATCAGTGAGCTGCGCCGATCGCTCGGTGAGAATGCACGTTTCGCCGTGGTGAAGAACACGCTGACCAAGATCGCTGCACGCGAGGCCGGGATCACCGAGGAGCTCGAGCAGCTGCTCCAGGGCCCGTCGGCGATCGCGTTCGTCAAGGGCGATGTGGTCGAGGCCGCCAAGGGCCTGCGTGACTTTGCCAAGGCCAACCCGAACTTGGTGATCAAGGGCGGCGTCGTCGACGGTAAGTCGATGACGTCCGAGGACATCACCACGCTCGCCTCCCTCGAGTCCCGCGAGGTCCTCCTCGCGAAGCTCGCGGGCGCGATGAAGGCGTCGATGGGCAATGCCGCCGCCGTCTTCAACGCGCTGCCGGTCAAGGCCGCTCAGCTGGCCGAGGCCCTGCGCGTCAAGCGTGAAGAGGAAGGCGGGGCCACCGAGGCCGCCGCCGAGGCGCCGGCCGAGACGCCGGACGAGGGTTGATCCCGCGGTCGTAACAGACCTGAAGTACCCCACCCGCTCGAGCGACGCGGGTTTTCAACAGGAGGAAGCAACACCATGGCGAAGCTCAGCACGGACGAGCTGCTCGACACTTTCAAGGAGATGACCCTTCTCGAGCTCTCCGAGTTCGTGAAGCAGTTCGAGGAGACCTTCGACGTCAAGGCCGCCGCCCCGGTCGCGGTTGCCGCCGCCGCCGCCCCGGGTGCCGCTGCCGAGGCCCCCGAGGAGCAGGACGAGTTCGACGTCATCCTCGAGGCCGCCGGTGACAAGAAGATCCAGGTCATCAAGGAGGTTCGCGCCCTCACGAGCCTCGGCCTGAAGGAGGCCAAGGACCTGGTCGACGGCGCGCCGAAGGCGCTGCTGGAGAAGGTCAACAAGGAAGCGGCCGGCAAGGCCAAGGAGGCCCTGGAGAAGGCCGGCGCGACGGTCTCCGTCAAGTAAGGCGTCTTCTCCCGCGCTTTCTCAGCGCTCTCGGAGGGCGGTCACCCATGCGGGTGGCCGCCCTTCGGCGTTCCCGCGGCGACGTCTCGCGAAGCGCAACGGTGAACCAGGTTACCGATCAAGCGCTTGGTTGATACCCTGTGGGTCATGCAAGTGATCGTTTCCGAACGCTCCGTGCGTGTTTCGGGGTCCCGCCCGCCGGGCGACCTCTTCCCAAGGGCGCTGTTGGACCACTAGTCTCATAACTCTGACGCGAGTAACGATCCGCTTACAAGGCAGTCTCCGTGCCGATGACTACGGCTTTACCTCTTCCATTCGAGCGAGGGATGACTACGGTAGGTTGACGCGGCACGCACGATGGCCCCCCGCCACTGTTCTGTGGCTCTGTGTGATCCGGTAACGCGCGGCAACGTAACCCATCGGTAACTCGCTCGTTGTACCGGACACCCCTGGGCCGGCTGGACGAAAGGTGACGAGTGGGCGTCGAAATCAGAGTCGAAGGGCTGACCAAGTCCTTCGGGCGTCAGGTCATCTGGGAGGACGTCACGCTGACACTGCCCGCCGGTGAGATCTCCGTCCTCCTCGGACCCTCCGGCACCGGCAAGTCGGTGTTCCTCAAGACGATGGTCGGCCTGCTCAAGCCCGACCGCGGGCACTGCTGGATCGGCGACAAGGACATGCCGAACCTCCGCGAGCACGACATGTACGAGGTGCGGAAGCTGTTCGGGGTGCTGTTCCAGGACGGCGCGCTGTTCGGCTCGATGAACCTCTACGACAACGTCGCCTTCCCACTGCGCGAGCACACGCGCAAGTCCGAGTCCGAGGTCCGGCGCATCGTCATGGAGAAGATGGAGATGGTCGGCCTGGTGGGGGCCGAGAACAAGCTCCCCGGCGAGATCTCCGGCGGCATGAAGAAGCGGGCCGGCCTGGCCCGCGCCCTGGTCCTCGACCCGGAGATCATTCTCTGCGACGAGCCCGACTCCGGCCTCGACCCGGTCCGCACGGCGTACCTCAACCAGCTCATCGTCGACCTCAACGCCGAGATCGATGCGACGTTCCTCATCGTCACGCACGACATCAACACCGCCCGTACCGTCCCGGACAACATCGGCCTGCTGTTCCTCCGCCAGCTGGTGATGTTCGGTCCGCGCGAGATGCTGCTGTCCAGTGAGGAGCCGGTCGTCCGGCAGTTCCTCAACGCCCGCAGGGTCGGCCCGATCGGCATGTCGGAGGAGAAGGACATCTCCGAGCTGGAGGCCGAGGCCCGCCTGGGACGCGACCCGGGTGAGCTGCCTCCCATCCCGCCGCAGCTCATGACCAGCGACGGGCGCATCCGCCGCACCCAGCGACCGCCCGGCGAGTGGCTGCGGACGCACGGCGTCACCGCACCGCCCGGGTCCTTCATCGACGAGATGGGCCGCGACTGGCTCCAGGAGTGGCCGCGGTACATCGCCGCCATGTCGGCCGGTGCCGGGCAGCACCCCGAAGGCGCCCGCTGATGGCGCGCGCCGGCAAGGTGGCCGACGGTGTGGCCAATGTCACACTGCGCGAGCCGGGCCGCTTCTTCGCCCTGTCGCTGGACACCTTCCGGGCGATGTTCAAGTGGCCGTTCCAGTGGCAGGAGTTCCTGCAGCAGGCATGGTTCATCGTCAGCGTCACGGTCGCGCCCACGATCATGGTGGCCATCCCCTTCGGTGCGGTCCTGTCGCTGCAGGTCGGCAACCTGATCCGGCAGCTCGGCGCGCAGTCGCAGACCGGATCCACCGCGGTGCTGGCGATCGTCCGCGAGGCCAGCCCGATCGTGACGGCGCTGCTCATCGCCGCCGCCGCGGGCTCGGCCATCTGCGCCGACCTGGGCGCCCGGAAGATCCGCGAGGAGATCGACGCGATGGAGGTGCTCGGCATCAACCCGCTGCACCGCCTCGTGGTGCCGCGGGTGCTGGCCTGCGCCTTCGTCGGGCTCTTCCTCAACGGGATCGTCTCCGTCGTCGGCATCGCCGGCGGCTACGTCTTCAACGTCATGCTGCAGGGCGGCACGCCTGGCGCCTACATCGCCTCGTTCAACGGCCTCGCCCAGCTGTCCGACCTCTACCAGGCCGAGGTGAAGGCGGTCGTGTTCGGCGTCACCGCCGCGCTCGTCGCCTCCTACAAGGGCCTGACCGCCTCCGGCGGCCCCAAGGGCGTGGGTGACGCGGTGAACCAGACCGTCGTCATCGCGGCCATGGCCCTGTTCGTGGAGAACTTCGTGCTCAGCGCGCTGTACTTCCAGCTCGTCCCGCAGAAGGGCATGTGATGGCGGCCGGTGCCTGGGGCGGGTTCCGCACCGCCAAGCGCGTCATCGACGCTCCGATGGAGCGACTGGAGGGCTTCGGCCACCAGATGGCGTTCTACGTGCGGGCGTTCGCGTGGGTCTGGCGGGTGATCTTCCGCTACAAGAAGGAGGTCATCCGCCTGCTGGCCGAGGTCAGCCTGGGCACCGGTGGCCTGGCCGTCATGGGCGGCAGCGTGGCGATCGTCGGCTTCATGACGTTCTTCACCGGCACCGAGGTCGGCCTGCAGGGCTACAACGCTCTCAACCAGATCGGCAGCGCCGCCTTCAGCGGGTTCGTCTCCGCGTACTTCAACACGCGCGAGCTGGCGCCCACGGTGTCGGCGCTGGCGCTGTCGGCCACGGTCGGCTGCGGCTTCACCGCCCAGCTCGGCGCGATGCGGATCAGCGACGAGATCGACGCCCTGGAGGTCATGGGCGTGCCGTCGCTGCCGTTCCTGGTGACGACGCGGCTGGTGGCGGGCATGCTCGCGGTCATCCCGCTGTACGTCATCGGCCTGCTGGCGTCGTTCGTCGCCACCCGGCTGATCGTGACCGTGTCGTTCGGCCAGTCCAGCGGCACGTACGACCACTACTTCTACCTGTTCCTCCCACCCCACGACGTGCTGTGGTCGTTCGGGAAGGTCCTGGTCTTCGCGATCCTCGTCATGCTCATCCACTGCTACTACGGCTACAACGCCAGTGGCGGACCGGCCGGCGTGGGCCTGGCGGTCGGCCGCGCGGTCCGTACGAGCCTGGTGGTCGTCAACATCGTGGACCTGCTCATGGGGATGGCGATCTGGGGCGCGACCACCACGGTACGGATCGCCGGCTGAGACGAGAGGTGTGAGTGCGCGATGTCGATTGCTGAGCCGGGGGAGGACTCGTGAGTTACACCCCGCCCTTCGGCTCATGGTCCGAGCGGTTGCGCTACCGCCTGTACGGGCTGGCGTTCGTGATCGTCGTGACACTGCTGGTCGTCCTGATGATCGCGCAGTACAACAAGGCGTTCACGCCCGTCTACCACGTCACCGTCGACAGCGACCGTGCCGGCCTGCAGCTCGTCCCGCACTCCGACGTGAAGGTCCGCGGCCTGATCGTCGGAGAGGTCAGGAAGATCCGCCAGACGCCGAAGGGCGCGGCGATCGACCTGGCGCTCGACCCGGGCAAGGCGCAGCTCATCCCGCAGAACTCCTCGGCCCGGATGCTGCCCAAGACGGTGTTCGGTGAGAAGTTCGTGGACATCGTCCCCCCGGCGGGCACGGTCGGCGGCCCTCACCTGAAGAACGGCGACGTCATCCCGCAGGACCGCTCGACCACCGCGGTGGAGGTCACCCAGGTCCTCGACGACGTCATGCCGCTGCTGGACGAGGTCGAGCCGGCCAAGCTCAACGCCACACTGAACGCCCTGGCCACCGCGTTGCAGGGCCGGGGCGACGAGATCGGGCAGATGCTCGTCGGCGCCGACGACTACCTCAAGCGGCTCAACCCGCACCTGCCCACCATCGTGCACGACCTGCGGCAGCTCGCCGTCGTCAGCGACAACCTCAACGGGGCGGCGCCCGACCTGATCTCGATCATGCAGAACCTCCAGACGACGAACCGCACGATCGTCGACAAGGAGCCCCAGCTCGTGGCGGCTCTCGACAAGGGCATCAACCTGACCGGACAGGCGACGGAGTTCGCCTCCGACAACGAGCCACGCCTGGTCGGCGCGATGATCGCCAACAGGCAGTCGCTCGCGCTGCTGGCCAAGTACTCCCCGGGCGTGCCGTGCGTCCTGCAGGGCATGGCCAAGCTGACGCCCCGCCTGGTCGACGCGATGGGCGGCCGGCAGCCGGGCGTGCACGTCACCCTCGAGCTCGTCAAGCCACGGCCCGGGTACAAGCCCGTCCTGGACCGTCCGGAGTTCAAGGACCACCGCAATCCGCGGTGCTACGGGCTGCCGAACCCCAAGGTGCCGTTCCCGCAGTACCAGCTCCTCGACGGAACCGAGGACGACCAGTGGTGGGCCGGCGGCGCGGGCCGGTCCCTGTCCAGCGTCCTGGTCAAGCCGGGCGGATCGACGGACGATGACACGCTGCTCAAGGGCCTGCTCGGGCCCGCCATGGGCACCAGGGCCGACCAGGTCTCCGACCTCGCCTCACTGTTGTACAAGCCGGCCGCCAACGGAATGGTGGTGACCGTCAGGTGAAGACGACCTCGGCAGTGGTCAAGCTGCTGATCTTCGCGGTCATCGCGACGCTCGCCACGGCGGTGCTCGCGATCACCATCTCCAACACGCAGTTCGTGGCGAGCCGGAAGTACCACCTGGTCTTCACCGACGCGGCCGGCCTCAACTCCGGCGACGAGGTCCGGATCGCGGGCGTGCGCGTCGGGCAGGTCGACGGCATCAAGCTCTACCAGGGGCACCTGGCCAAGGTCACGATCTCGGTCCTCAAGGGCCAGACCCTGCCCCGCAGCACCCAGGCCCAGCTGCGGTATCGCAACCTGATGGGCCAGCGCTACGTCTCCCTCACCGAGGGCTCCGGGCAGGGCGGCGAGCTACCGACGGGCGGCACGATCCCCAAGGAGCAGACCCAGCCGGCGTTGGATCTGACCGCGCTGTTCAACGGCTTCCGGCCGCTGCTGCGGGCGATCAAGCCGCAGGACGTCAACCAGCTCACGTACCAGATCATCCAGGTGCTGCAGGGTGAGGGCGGCACGGTGAACGGGCTCCTCGCGCACGTCGCCTCCCTGACCGAGACCCTCGGCAACCGCGACGAGGTCATCGGCCGGGTCATCGAGAACCTCGACAAGGTCGTCGCCACCATCGACTCGCGCGACCAGGAGGTCTCCGCGCTCATCACCAACCTCAAGAGCCTCGTGTCCGGGCTGTCCGCCGACCGCCACGCGATCGGCGAGTCGCTCGTGAGCGTCAACCAGCTGATCTACACCACGAACGGCCTGCTCACCGACGTACGCCCGTCGGTCAAGGCCGACATCGCCTCGCTCGGCCACCTGTCGAAGGTGCTGGCGAACAACGGCGGCCAGCTGGACAAGGCGTTCGCCACGATGCCGACCAACTTCATGTTGCTGGACCGGGCGGCGTCGTACGGCTCCTGGTTCAACTTCTACCTGTGCAGCCTGGACGCGCGCATCAGGCTGCCCGGCCAGGTCTCCTTCAACACTCCGCAGATCCTGAACGAGAACGCCCGGTGCAAGAGGTGATCAGGTGATCGAGGCAGCGACGAGGGGAGCGCGGCGGTGAGAGTCTCCTTCCGTGACCGTGACCCCCTGATGATGGGCATCGTCGGCATGTCGTCGGTGGCCCTGCTCGTGTTCGGCGCGTTCAATCTGACGATCTTCCAGGGCGGCACGGTCTATCACGCGGCGTTCACCGAGGCCAGCGGGCTCAAGCCCAACGAAGAGGTGCGCATCGCCGGCGTCAAGGTCGGCAAGGTCAGGAGCGTCAAGCTGGAGGGCGACCACGTCAGGGTCGCCTTCAGCGCCGGCTCCCACGTCCGCTTCGGCACGCAGTCCCAGGTCCGGATCAAGATCTCGACGCTCCTGGGCGCGCACTACCTCGAGGTCCAGCCGAGGGGCGACCGCCGCCAGTCGCCGCACACGGAGATCCCCACGTCGCGCACCGCCCCGTCGTACGAGGTCGTGCCCGCCCTGCAGGACCTCTCGGGACAGCTGCAGAAGATCGACGTCCCGCAGCTGGCGAAGGCGCTCGACACCCTGGACCAGACACTGAAGTACTCCCCGGACAACGTACGCCGGACGCTGAGCGGGCTGCGGAAGATCTCCCACGCGATCTCCTCCCGCGACGACGAGCTGAGCAGCCTGCTCGGCCACACCCGCAGCCTCACGGGCCTGCTCGCCGACCGCAGCGGCGACCTCGCCCAGCTCGTCTCCGGAGGCGGGCTGCTGCTGCAGGAGCTCAACGACCGGCGCCAGGTGATCACCTCGCTGCTGTCCGGCACGGTCAGCCTCTCGAACCAGATCACCGGGGCGATCGAGGAGAACCGCGCCACGCTGAACCCCGCGATGCGCCAGCTGCACCGCGTCCTGGACATCCTGCGGCGCAACCAGGGCAACATCGACAAGTCGCTCAAAACGCTGGGGCCCTTCGTCACCGTCTCGGCGGACGCGACCGCCCAGGGCCGGTGGTTCGACGGCTACCTGCAGAACCTCATCCCGCTCCCGGTCGCGATCGGGCCGGCCCAGCCGCCGATCGACGACCACCGGAGCGGGTCCGGGAAGCGCGCGCCCAGCGGTACGACCACGCCCGGCACGGGTCGTGGGTGAGATGAGAGGTACGTACGAGGTGTCTCGATCGGAGCGGCCCGTGCGCCGCGGAGCGGCCAGGGGCACGCGGATTCTCGTGGCGGCGCTCACGCTCACCGCGGCGGTCTCGGGCTGTTCGTTCCGAGGCGTGTCGAACATGCCGCTCCCCGGCGGCATCGACACCGGCTCCGACGCGTACGACGTGAAGATCGTCTTCTCGAACGTCCTCGACCTGGTGCCGCAGTCGCAGTGCCGTGTCAACGACGTCCCGGTCGGCAAGGTCACCAGGATCCGCCTGGTGAACTGGCGGGCCGAGGTCACCTGCCGGCTCCGCGGCACGGTCGACCTGCCGGCCAACGCGGCCGCCACGGTCTCTCAGACCAGCCTCCTCGGCGAGAAGTTCGTGGCGCTGTCCGCGCCGCAGGGGCAGGCGCCGCAGGGGAAACTGGCGCAGGGCGCGGAGATCCCACTCGAGCGCACCTCCCGCAACACCGAGGTGGAGGAGGTGCTGTCGGCGATGTCCATGCTCATCACCGGCGGCGGCCTCGAGCAGGTCTCCACGATCAACCATGAGCTCAACGCCGCCATGCAGGGCCGCACCACGCAGATGCGCGACCTGCTCGACCGCGTCAACACGTTCGTCGGCACCCTCGACCGGCAGAAGGCCCAGATCGTCACGACGATCGACAAGGTCGACCGGCTGGCCGCCACGCTCGCCCGGCACAACCAGACGATCGCCGACACGATCGACAGCACCGGCCCGGCCGTGAAGATCCTCGCCGAGCAGCGGCAGGATCTGACCAAGCTCCTCGTCAACATGGACAAGCTCGGGACCGTGGCCACCCGGGTGATCAACCGGTCGCACGACGACACGGTGGCGAACCTGAAGTCCCTGCAGGTCGTGCTGGCCAACACCGACAAGGCCAGCAGCGTCATCCCGAAGGTCCTGGGCGGCCTGTTCACGTTCCCCTTCCCGCAGACGGTCTCCCAGGCCCTCAAGGGCGACTACGGCAACCTGTTCGCCACCCTGGACCTCGACGTGGGCAACATCTCGCACAACTTCCTGGCGGGCACGGCGCTCGACACGGCGGCCAAGACCGCGGACAAGCTGCAGGCGTCCCTGCCGGCACCCCGGACGAGCGTGCCCGACAACCCGCTGGGCGTGCTCCCGCAGGGCGGCACGGGCGGCTCGCAGCAGGGCGGCTCCGGCGGCTCCCAGCAGGGCGACGGCGGCGGCATCCTGCCGCCCCTGGGAATGCGGGGCGGCGCGCCGGGTGACGACCTGGGCGCCCTGCTGAGCGGAGGCACCGCATGATCATCAAACGCGGCGTCAAGATCCAGCTGACGATCTTCGCGATCATCACGGTCCTGACCATGGCCTACACCCTCGTGAACATCATCGGCCTCGGCCAGACCGTCCTCGACCTGCGGTACCGCGTGTACGTCGACATGGCCGACTCCGGCGGCATCTTCACCAACGCCGAGGTCACCTATCGCGGGGTCACGGTCGGCCGCGTCGGGCCGCTGCACCTGACGAAGGACGGCGTCCGCGTCGAGCTGCGCATCAACCGCGACCGCAAGGTGCCCGACAACGACGTGCAGGCCTACGTCCTCAACCGGTCCGGCGTCGGCGAGCAGTACGTCGACCTGCGCCCGGCCGGGAACGGCCCGTCGCTGAAGAGCGGCGACGTCATCCCGCGCGACCACACCCACCTGCCCGTCCAGACGTACGAGCTGCTGCACAACATCGACGCGCTCGTGCGCACCGTGGACCCCAAGGACCTCGGAACCGTCATCGACGAGCTCGACAAGGGCCTGTCGGGCACCGGGCCGGACCTGCAGTCGCTCATCGACTCGAACCAGAAGATCCTGGCCGCGCTGAACGACACCTACCCCGAGACGATCGCGCTGCTCAACAACGGGCGTACGGTCCTCGACACCCAGGTCGACGAGGGGTCGGTCTTCCGTGAGTTCTCCCACAATCTCGCGTCGCTGACCGCCGAACTCAAGCGCGACGACCCCGACGTCCGCAAGTTCCTGAACGTCACGCCGGGCGCCCTCGACCAGGGCACCGACCTGCTGGACCGCCTCCAGCCGACCCTGCCGACCCTGCTCGCCAACGGCTCGGTGATCGGGCAGGTCCTGACCTCGCGCACGACGCAGCTGCGGACGTTGCTGGCCACCTACCCGCTCATCGTCGGGGGCGCCTTCAGCGTCACCCCCGGCGACGGCACGGTGCACTTCGGCCTGGAGCTCAACTTCAACCAGCCGCCCGTCTGCACCAAGGGGTACGGGGGCACCCGGGTGCGCTACCCCCAGGACACCCGGCCCGCGACCATCAACCCGAACGCCTCCTGCAAGGCGCCCTCGGGCGCCACGACGGCCGTACGCGGCTCCCGGAACGCGCCTCCGGCGGGGCCCTATCCGAAGCTGCCCGCCGGCGCGACCTCCGGGGCCGGATTCCCGTACGAGACGTCCGGCGGCACCGGCTCCGGCGACGGCGGGGACAAGGCGAAGCAGGCCTCGGCGACGGGGCGGTCGGCGGGGAGCGGCGGTTCCTCGACGGGGGACTCCGGCACCGGGCAGACGGCCTCTTCCGGGCTGCAGACGCTGTTCGTCAGCGGTTACGATCCCCGGACCCGCGTGTACGTGGGACCCGACGGCAAGCGATACCGCCTGGGCAAGGTGAGTCAACTGACGGGAGACGCTTCATGGCAGACGCTTCTGCTCAGCCCGATCGTGGGCTGAGCGGCCGCCGCCTGGGGGTGACGCTCGCGCTGCTGGGGGTCCTTCTCGTCGCCCTCCTGGTGCCGGTGGGCTACCTCGCCGACAAGACGTACGCCGCCGACACCCGCAGAGCCGACATCGACACGGTGCAGACCGTCGCCCGCCGGGTCGTCACCAACTTCTACTCGATCAGTTACCAGAGCTTCGACCAGGACGCCCAGCGGGTGTACGCCGACCTCGCCGACAAGTTCAAGACGCAGGCCGTCCAGCAGCTGGGCACGAGCTGGAAGCAGACCGTCGTGAACAACAAGCTGGTCTCCAGCGCGGCGGTGTCCGCCTCCGGCGTCATCGACATCCGGGCCACGTCGGCCGAGGTCATCGTCACCGTCCGTCGGACCGCGCAGTCGACGCAGGTCAAGGCGGCGACCTCGTCGTGGCAGAGCGCCCAGGTGCAGCTCACCAAGGTCGGTGGCCACTGGCGGGTCTCCGGGATGGGAGGGCTGCAATGACCGCGCTCACCAGACGCAAGGGCACGTCGGCCGAGACCCCCGCCGAGGAGACGGCGGCGGACGCAGCGGCGCGGCGGTCGCCGGCCACGGTCCCGCTGGCCGTCCTCGCCTGCGCGGTGCTCGTCGTCGCCGTCGGCTGCCTGTTCCTCTGGCACCAGAAGGCCGAGGACGACGCGGTCCAGCACGCCCGTGAGGACGGGCTGGCCGCCGCGCAGTCCGCCGCCAAGGACCTGCTGTCGTACAACTACCGGACGCTGGACTACGACCTGGGCAAGGCGAAGTCCGAGATGACCCCCGCGATGGCGAAGTCCTACACCGAGTACTGGAAGATCTTCCGGCCGTCGGTGGAGAAGAGCCAGACCCAGGCGCTGACCCAGATCCAGGTGGCGGGGGTGACGCAGGCGGCGGCCGACCACGTCGAGGTGCTCCTCTTCGTGAAGATGATCTCGGTGAACGCCGCGCACAAGGAGCCACAGGTCGACACCTCGTGGCCGCGCCTGCAGATGAAGAAGATCGGTAAGAGGTGGCTGATCGACGGGCCGCGGATGACGACGCCGCCTCCGGCCTCTTCCGGCGCGACCCCGACGCCGACCCCGTCCGCCTCCAAGTGACGATGATCGGCACGCGAGCTGCGACGTCGCCGCGCGCGGGTGCGGCGGCCGGCCGGCGCGCGGACGGAGAGGTGCCCGCTTCCCCGTAAACTATGGGCTTCCTCACCCTCGCTCAGGGGGCGGAATGTCCATGTCTAGTCTTGACGTGGGGCCGCTGACGAGCGATGCTGCGGAGCAACTGTGATGCATACCGTGGCAGCGCGCTCGACAGCGGTGTAGCAATCGGCTACACTGCCCCTTTGCGCTGCCCTCTGACTATCCACACATCGGCACCCCCGTTTTGGCGGGGTTCATTCGACGTGGATCGTCTGGCGTGCGCGTCGTCAGTCCCGCCGCGAGCCCTCGGAAGGACCACTCTTGGCAGCCTCGCGCAACGCCTCGACTACCGCAACCGGTCCGAACCGCGTTTCTTTCGCGCGTATCAAGGAGCCTCTGGAAGTTCCGGACCTCCTCGCGCTGCAGACCGAGTCCTTTGACTGGTTGCTCGGTAACGAGAGGTGGAAGGCCCGGGTCACTGCGGCCCAGCAGGCCGGTCGTAAGGATGTCCCGACTCAGTCGGGACTCGAGGAGATCTTCGAAGAGATCAGTCCGATCGAAGACTTCTCCGGCACCATGTCCCTCTCGTTCCGCGATCACCGGTTCGAGCCGCCGAAGTACTCCGTCGAGGAGTGCAAAGACAAGGACATGACCTTCTCCGCCCCGATGTTCGTCACGGCGGAGTTCATCAACAACTCCACGGGGGAGATCAAGAGCCAGACGGTGTTCATGGGCGACTTCCCGCTCATGACCCCGCGAGGCACTTTCATCATCAACGGCACCGAGCGTGTCGTCGTCTCACAGCTCGTCCGTTCGTCCGGCGTCTACTTCGACCGGGCCCTGGACAAGACGTCCGACAAGGACATCTTCGGCTGCAAGGTGATCCCGTCGCGCGGTGCGTGGCTCGAGTTCGAGGTCGACAAGCGTGACAACGTCGGCGTTCGTATCGACCGCAAGCGCAAGCAGAGCGTGACCGTGCTGCTCAAGGCACTCGGGTGGAACGACGCCCGCATCCTCGAGCGCTGGGGCGACTACGAGTCGATGCGGATCACCCTCGAGAAGGACCACACGACCGGGCAGGACGACGCCCTGCTCGACATCTACCGCAAGCTGCGTCCGGGCGAGCCTCCGACGAAGGAGTCCGCGCAGACGCTGCTGGAGAATCTCTACTTCAACCCGAAGCGCTACGACCTCGCCAAGGTCGGCCGCTACAAGGTCAACAAGAAGCTCGGCCTTGACCTGGGGCTCAGCCAGGGCACGCTGACCGAGGACGACATCGTCACCACCATCGACTACCTCGTGCGGCTGCACGCCGGCGAGGAGCAGATGGCGCCGGCCGGCCGTGAGGTCCCCGTCGAGGTCGACGACATCGACCACTTCGGCAACCGTCGTATCCGCTCAGTCGGCGAGCTCATCCAGAACCAGGTCCGCCTGGGCCTGGCCCGCATGGAGCGCGTCGTCCGCGAGCGCATGACCACGCAGGACGTCGAGGCGATCACCCCGCAGACCCTGATCAACATCCGCCCGGTCGTGGCGTCGATCAAGGAGTTCTTCGGCACCTCGCAGCTGTCGCAGTTCATGGACCAGACCAACCCGCTCGCGGGTCTGACGCACAAGCGTCGCCTGAACGCGCTGGGCCCCGGCGGTCTGTCCCGTGAGCGCGCCGGCATGGAGGTCCGTGACGTCCACCCGTCGCACTACGGCCGCATGTGCCCGATCGAGACGCCGGAAGGCCCGAACATCGGTCTGATCGGCTCGCTGAGCTCCTACGGGCGGGTCAACTCCTTCGGCTTCATCGAGACGCCGTACCGCAAGGTCGTCGACGGTCGGGTCATCGACCAGATCGACTACCTGACGGCGGACGAGGAGGACCGGCACGTCGTCGCGCAGGCGAACACGCCGCTCGAGGACGACGGCAACTTCACGGAGAACCGCGTCCTGGTCCGCCGGAAGGGCGGCGAGGTCGAGTTCATCCCGCCGTCCGAGGTCGACTACATGGACGTCTCGCCGCGCCAGATGGTGTCCGTCGCGACGGCCATGATCCCGTTCCTCGAGCACGACGACGCGAACCGCGCGCTCATGGGCTCCAACATGCAGCGCCAGTCCGTCCCGCTGCTGCGCAGCGAGGCGCCGCTGGTCGGCACCGGCATGGAGTACCGCGCGGCAACCGACGCCGGCGACGTCATCACCGCCGAGAAGGCGGGTGTCGTCGAGGAGGTCTCGGCCGACTACATCACCGTGATGAACGACGACGGCACGCGCACGACCTACCGTGTCGCCAAGTTCAAGCGGTCGAACCAGGGCACCTGCTTCAACCAGAAGCCCATCGTGTACGAGGGGCAGCGGGTCGAGGTCGGCACCGTCGTCGCCGACGGTCCCTGCACCGACAACGGCGAGATGGCGCTCGGCAAGAACCTCCTCGTGGCGTTCATGCCGTGGGAGGGCCACAACTACGAAGACGCGATCATCCTCTCCCAGCGTCTGGTGCAGGACGACGTCCTGTCCTCGATCCACATCGAGGAGCACGAGGTCGACGCCCGTGACACCAAGCTGGGTCCGGAGGAGATCACCCGGGACATCCCGAACGTCTCCGAAGAGGTCCTGTCCGACCTGGACGAGCGCGGCATCATCCGCATCGGCGCCGAGGTCACCACGGGCGACATCCTGGTCGGCAAGGTCACGCCCAAGGGCGAGACCGAGCTGACTCCGGAGGAGCGCCTGCTGCGCGCGATCTTCGGCGAGAAGGCCCGCGAGGTCCGCGACACCTCCCTGAAGGTGCCGCACGGCGAAGAGGGCAAGGTCATCGGGGTCCGCGTGTTCAGCCGGGAAGAGGGCGACGAGCTCCCGCCGGGCGTGAACGAGCTGGTCCGGGTGTACGTCGCCCAGAAGCGCAAGATCACCGATGGTGACAAGCTCGCCGGCCGTCACGGCAACAAGGGCGTCATCTCCAAGGTGCTGCCGATCGAGGACATGCCGTTCCTGGAGGACGGCACCCCGGTCGACATCGTCCTCAACCCGCTCGGCGTGCCGGGCCGGATGAACGTCGGCCAGGTGCTGGAGACCCACCTCGGGTGGGTGGCCAGCCGAGGCTGGAAGGTCGACGGGGACGACGCCGAGTGGAAGCGCCAGTTGAAGGCGATCGGCGCGGACGCCGCCGACCCGGGCACCAACGTCGCGACGCCGGTGTTCGACGGTGCTCGCGAGGAAGAGATCACCGAGCTGCTCGACAGCACCATGCCGAACCGCGACGGCCAGCGCATGGTGCAGAAGACCGGCAAGGCGCGGATGTTCGACGGCCGCACCGGTGAGCCCTTCAAGGACCCGATCGCGGTCGGTTACATCTACATTCTGAAGCTGCTCCACCTGGTCGACGACAAGATCCACGCGCGTTCGACCGGCCCGTACTCCATGATCACCCAGCAGCCGCTCGGCGGTAAGGCCCAGTTCGGTGGCCAGCGCTTCGGTGAGATGGAGGTCTGGGCGCTGGAGGCGTACGGCGCCGCCTATGCCCTCCAGGAGCTGCTCACGATCAAGTCCGACGACGTCCTCGGCCGCGTCAAGGTGTACGAGGCCATCGTCAAGGGCGAGAACATCCCTGAGCCGGGCATCCCTGAGTCCTTCAAGGTGCTGATCAAGGAGATGCAGTCGCTGTGCCTCAACGTCGAGGTGCTCTCCAGCGACGGCATGTCCATCGAGATGCGTGACACCGACGAGGACGTCTTCCGTGCTGCGGAAGAGCTCGGCATCGACCTGTCCCGGCGCGAGCCGAGCAGTGTCGAAGAGGTCTGAGGATCGGTGAGCCGAGGCGTGCACGACGTGAGCGGCCGTCAGGGCGGACATCGCCCTGCCGGTCGCTCCCGAAGTGAGCGCCACGGCGGATCCGACCTCGGAATCGGCATACGACAACAGGGGACTGGTTAACAAAGTGCTCGACGTCAACTTCTTCGACGAGCTCCGGATCGGCCTGGCCACGGCTGACGACATCCGGCAGTGGTCGCACGGTGAGGTCAAGAAGCCGGAGACGATCAACTACCGGACTCTCAAGCCGGAGAAGGACGGGCTCTTCTGCGAGAAGATCTTCGGTCCGACCCGCGACTGGGAATGCTACTGCGGTAAGTACAAGCGCGTCCGCTTCAAGGGCATCATCTGTGAGCGCTGCGGCGTCGAGGTGACCCGCGCCAAGGTTCGGCGCGAGCGGATGGGCCACATCGAGCTGGCCGCGCCCGTGACGCACATCTGGTACTTCAAGGGTGTGCCGAGCCGGCTGGGCTACCTGCTCGACCTGGCGCCCAAGGACCTCGAGAAGATTATTTACTTCGCGGCGTACATGATCACACATGTCGACGCCGAGATGCGTGAGCGCGACCTGCCGTCGCTGGAAGCCAAGATCTCCGTGGAGCGGCAGCAGATCGAGCAGCGCCGCGACGCCGACATCGAGGCCCGGCAGAAGAAGCTCGAGGGCGACCTCGCGGAGCTCGAGGCCGCCGGGGCCAAGGGCGACCAGCGTCGCAAGGTGCGTGAGGGCGCCGAGCGGGAGATGAAGCAGCTTCGCGACCGGGCGCAGCGTGAGCTCGACCGGCTCGACGAGGTCTGGAACCGCTTCCGCAACCTCAAGGTCCAGGACCTTGAGGGCGACGAGCTGCTCTACCGCGAGATGCGCGACCGCTTCGGCCGCTACTTCCAGGGCGGCATGGGCGCCGCGGCGATCCAGAAGCGCCTGGAGAGCTTCGACCTCGACGCGGAGTCCGAGCGGCTGCGGGAGACCATCCGCAGCGGCAAGGGCCAGAAGAAGGCCCGTGCTCTCAAGCGCCTCAAGGTCGTCTCGGCGTTCCTCAACACCCGCAACAGCCCGCGGGGCATGGTGCTCGACTGCATCCCGGTCATCCCGCCGGACCTGCGCCCGATGGTGCAGCTCGACGGTGGCCGGTTCGCCACGAGCGACCTCAACGACCTGTACCGCCGCGTCATCAACCGGAACAACCGGCTGAAGAGGCTGCTCGACCTCGGCGCGCCCGAGATCATCGTCAACAACGAGAAGCGGATGCTGCAGGAGGCCGTCGACGCGCTGTTCGACAACGGCCGCCGCGGCCGGCCCGTCACCGGGCCGGGCAACCGTCCGCTCAAGTCGCTGTCCGACATGCTCAAGGGCAAGCAGGGCCGGTTCCGTCAGAACCTGCTCGGCAAGCGCGTCGACTACTCCGGCCGTTCCGTGATCGTCGTCGGCCCGCAGCTGCGGCTGCACCAGTGCGGTCTGCCCAAGCAGATGGCGCTGGAGCTGTTCAAGCCGTTCGTGATGAAGCGGCTGGTCGACCTCAACCACGCGCAGAACATCAAGAGCGCCAAGCGCATGGTCGAGCGGGCCCGCCCGGCCGTGTGGGACGTGCTGGAAGAGGTCATCACCGAGCACCCGGTGCTGCTGAACCGAGCGCCGACGCTGCACCGCCTGGGCATCCAGGCCTTCGAGCCGCAGCTGGTCGAGGGCAAGGCCATCCAGATCCACCCGCTCGTCTGCACCGCGTTCAACGCGGACTTCGACGGTGACCAGATGGCCGTGCACCTGCCGCTGTCGGCCGAGGCCCAGGCCGAGGCGCGCATCCTGATGCTCTCGACCAACAACATCCTCAAGCCGTCGGACGGCAAGCCGGTCACCATGCCGACGCAGGACATGGTCATCGGCCTGTTCTGGCTGACCACGGAGAAGGAGGGCGCCGAGGGCGAAGGCCGCGCGTTCTCCAGCCTCTCTGAGGCGATCATGGCCTACGACCGGGGCGACCTGAACATCCAGTCCAAGATCCAGGTCCGGCTCAAGGACGTCCCGCCGCCGCGCGGCTGGACGGCTCCCGAGGGCTGGGAGGCCGGTCAGCCGATCCGCCTCGAGACGACGCTCGGCCGGGCGCTGTTCAACGAGGCGCTGCCGCCGGACTTCCCGTTCGTCAACTACGAGGTCGGCAAGAAGCAGCTGTCGGTGATCGTCAACGAGCTGGCCGAGACCTACCCGAAGGTCGATGTCGCGAACGCGCTGGACGCGCTGAAGGACACCGGCTTCCGGTGGGCCACCCGGTCCGGCGTGACCATCGCGATCGACGACGTCATCGCCCCGCCGAACAAGGCGGAGATCATGGCGTCGTACGAGCAGCGGGCCGACAAGGTCCAGCGTGAGTACGACCGCGGTCTGATCACTGACGACGAGCGCCGTCAGGAGCTCATCGAGATCTGGACCCACGCCACGGCCGACGTCGCCAAGGACATGGAGGCGGCCTTCCCCGCCACCAACCCGATCTGGATGATGATCAACTCCGGTGCGCGCGGTAACCCGCTGCAGCTCCGGCAGATCGCCGGTATGCGTGGTCTGGTCTCCAACCCCAAGGGTGAGACCATCCCGCGGCCGATCAAGTCGTCCTTCCGCGAGGGCCTGTCCGTGGTCGAGTACTTCATCGCCACGCACGGCGCCCGTAAGGGTCTGGCCGACACCGCCCTGCGTACCGCCGACTCGGGTTACCTGACCCGTCGTCTGGTGGACGTCGCGCAGGACGTGATCGTCCGCGAGGACGACTGCGGCACCGACCGTACGATCAAGTTCGCGATCGCGACCCGGGGTGCCGACGGCACCCTGATCAAGATCGCGAACTCCGAGAACAGCCTCGTCGGGCGGAACCTCGCCGACGACATCGAGGTCGACGGCACCGTCCTGTTCAGGGCCGGCACCGACGTCAACGACGTCATTCTCACCCGCCTCATCGAGGCCGGGGTCGAGATCGTCCGCTTCCGGAGCGCGCTGGTCTGCGAGTCCAAGATCGGTGTCTGTGCGAGGTGCTACGGTCGCTCGCTGGCCACCGGCAAGCTCGTGGACGTCGGCGAGGCGGTCGGCATCATCGCCGCCCAGTCGATCGGCGAGCCCGGCACCCAGCTGACCATGCGGACCTTCCACACCGGTGGTGTGGCCGGTCTGGACATCACGCACGGTCTGCCGCGTGTCCAGGAGCTGTTCGAGGCGCGCGTCCCCAAGGGCGTCGCCCCGATCAGCGAGGTCGCCGGGCGGGTCCGCATCGACGAGACCGAGAAGACCCGCAAGATCGTGGTCATCCCGGACGACGGTAGCGAGGAGATCGCCTACCCGGTGCCGATGCGGTCGCGGCTGCAGGTCAAGGACGGCGACCGCGTCGACGTCGGCCAGCAGCTCATCCAGGGTGCGATCAACCCGCACGAGGTGCTGCGCATCCTCGGCCCGCGCGCGGTCCAGCTGCACCTGGTCGACCAGGTGCAGGAGGTCTACCGGTCGCAGGGTGTGTCGATCCACGACAAGCACATCGAGATCATCGTTCGGCAGATGCTGAAGCGGGTCCAGGTGCTGGAGTCCGGCGACACCGACATGCTGCCGGGCGTCGAGCTCGTCGAGCGGCCGCGGTTCGAGGAGCTCAACCGCTCCGTCGTCGCCGAGGGCGGTCAGCCCGCGGTCGGCCGTCCGCAGCTGATGGGCATCACCAAGGCGTCGCTGGCCACCGAGTCCTGGCTGTCGGCGGCCTCCTTCCAGGAGACGACGCGGGTCCTCACGGACGCGGCGATCCACGCCAAGTCCGACCCGCTGGTCGGCCTGAAGGAGAACGTCATCATCGGAAAGCTCATCCCGGCCGGTACCGGCATGCCGCAGTACCGCAACATCCGGGTCGAGCCGACCGAGGAGGCCAAGGCCGCGGTGTACTCCGTCGGGTCCTACGACGAGGGCGCCGAGTACGCCTTCGGCCAGGGCTCCGGCGAGGCCGTGCCGCTGGAGGAGTACGACTTCGGTCAGTACAACCGATAGCCGATCGTTGTAGGGCGGAACGCAGGCCAGGGGCCGTCTCCGGGTGTTCCGGAGGCGGCCCCTCGCCGTTTCACCACGACCGTGGGCGAGGACGGTGATTTGCGGTCATGCCGGTGACCAGGGCAGTCTGGTCCGGTGAACCAGCGGAGGACACACCGACTGGGGGCCGACGCCCGGACCGGGAGGGCCGTGATTCGACACAGGCCTTCCAGTGATGTCATGCGGCCGGCCCGCCGGAGGCGAGTCGCCCGCGGAGCCGGCGCTGAAGGAGTCCGACGATGACCGAGCAGAACGGCGGCCAGGGATCTCACTGGCCACCGCCTGACCAGCAAGGATCATCCGAGTCGCCCGACAGCGACAAGGGTGCCGCACCGGGCGGCCCGGAGGAGCCGAAGGAGCCGGCGCCGCCGGTGCCCGAGGGGCTGTCCGAGGACGTCCTCGAGTCGGGCCGCACCGTCATGTTCGGTGCCCCGCGCCGCCCCATCACTCCGCCCGCGCCCGCCGAGGGCGACGCGGCCGGGTCCGGTGCGGCCGGGACGGAATCCGCCGCCGGCGAGCAGGCGCCGCCGCCCTACGGCGCGCCCGGGCAGCCGTACGGCCCGCCGGGCTCGCCACCCCCGTACGGAACGCCCGGAGCACCGCCGCCTCCACCGCCGTACGGTCAGCCGGGCACGCCGCCGGCCTACGGTCAGCCCTCCTATGGTCAGCCTCCGTACGGCACGCCGGGGGAGCAGCCTCCTCCGCCCCCGTACGGCCAGCAGCCGCCCGCCGGCGGGCCGCCGTACGGCGGACGCCCGGAGGACCAGCCGCCGTACGGCCAGCCGGGCACGCCCCCGCCCTACGGCCAGGCTTCCTACGGTCAGCCGCCGTACGGCCAGCCGGGCACGCCGCCGCCGTACGGTCAGCAGCCCTACGGCCGGCCGGGTGAGCAGCCCGGTTCGCCGTACGGTCAGCCGGGCTCTCCGTACGGCCAGGGGAGCGAGCAGTCCGCGCCGTCGTACGGTCAGCAGGGTCAGCAGGGTCAGCAGCCGGGCTCTCCGTACGGTCAGCCGGGCGAGCAGCCCGGTTCGCCGTACGGTCAGCCCCCCGCATCGCCCTACGGTCAGCAGCCTTACGGGCAGCCGCCCACGGGGCCGTCCTCGTACGGCCGGCCGGGCGAGCAGAATGACCCGCAGCAGCCCTCCTACGGCGACCAGGGGCCGTACGGCCAGCCTGGGTACTCCCAGCCCCACGGTCAGCCCTTGGGCGGCCCTGCGACGCCTCCGGCGTTCGGCGAGCCGGGCGGGAGCGTCGGCTCGGAGGGTGCGCCGTCGGCCCCCTCGCCGGGCACGGACGAGGACGAGGGCGAGCGCACCTCGGTCGTTCCCCCGTCGGAGCCGACCGGTGAACGCCCGGCACCGTCAGCCGAGGGCGGTTTCGGCGCGCCGGCGACCACGGCCTTCCGGGCCTCTGAGGGAGAAGGAGCGACGGGCGAGCACCTGCCTCCGTCGTCTTTCGGGGCGCCGTCGCCGGCGTCCGGCGGCACCGACCAGCCCCAGCCGCCCTCCACGATGCTGGACCGGCCACTGGAGACGGGGCCGTCCGGGGGCGAGCAGTCGTCGCGGACGGGCGACATCCCGGCCTTCGGCGCACCGCCGGGTGACGTTCCAGCGTTCGGCGCGCCCTTTTCCGGCGAGCCCGCGTCGAGCGAGCCGCTGCCGGGGGACGACCGGGGCGATGGCGAGAACGGCGGCGCGGAGCGAACGATGCTCGTGCCGCCTCCGGAGGCCGGCTTCGCGGAGCGGAGCCGCGTCGACGAGGAACCCCCTCCTTACGGCGCCGACAAGCCCGCCGGGGCGGCGCCCGACGTGGACGGCGTCAGCACCACCGCCTTCGGCCGGCCGTCGTCTCCGTCCTCGACCGGGGAGCACGCGCCGTACGGCGGGCAGCCGGTGGGCGAGTCGGGTCCGCAGCCCTGGGCCGCGCCGTCCGGGGAGCCGGGCGGTGGCCCGCAGCAGACCGGCCCGCAGGGGTCCGGTGAGCGGCAGGGGCCGCCGCAGGGCTACCCGCAGCAGGGGTACGGCCAGCCCGCCTACGGACAGCAGCAGGGTTACGGCCAGCAGCAGCCGTTCGGCGAGCAGGGCCAGGGTCAGCAGGGCCAGCAGGGCCAGCAGGGCCAGGGTCAGCAGCCGTACGGCCAGCAGGGCCAGGGTCAGCAGGGCTACGGGCAGCACGGCCAGGGTCAGCAGCCGTACGGCCAGCAGGGCTACGGTCAGCAGCAGGGTTACGGTCAGCAGCAGTCCGGTCAGCAGGGCTTCGGTCAGCAGCAGGGTTATGGCCAGCAGCAGCCGTCGCCGTACGGCGGCCAGCAGTCCTTCGGCCAGGAGGGCGGTTTCCCCGGCTACGGCCAGGCGCAGTCCTCCTCCGGCGACGACTCGAAGCGCAAGCTCTTCATCGCGCTGGGCGTGGGCGCGGTAGTGCTGGTCATCCTGATCATCGTGCTGTTCATGTCCCTGTGAGGTCGGGCGTTCGAGGCCGCCTCTTTCCCCGCGCGGACGGGTAGGACAGAATGCCGACGGGAACATCCGTCGGCATTCTGGCGTTTCTCACAGCGAACGTCCCCCCCGATTTTCGGCGTGGCGGGGCTTGTTTTGACCTCGCACGCGGGTGTTAGGTAGTCTCTCCCTTCGTGCCCGCGGGTTCGCGGGTTCAGCGTGCGCGCGCAGCCGGTCTCGGCGGCCACCCTTGCGGTGGCGAGTCTGGTCGGTGTGCGGTACGGGTTCGACTCCCCCGAGTTCGTCCGGCCCATTGCGGGCCGGCGACGATGTGGCAGGCGCGACACGCCCGACCACGGGGGTGGGGGACGAGAAGAAAAGTGCAGGTCCTGGCCGCGTAAGTGGTTCGAGATCTGTGGCCGCGCGCAAGCGCGGCAACCAACCAGGACTTACCGGTTCGGTACGAGGAAGACGGAGACGCGGTGCCCACGATCCAGCAGCTGGTCCGCAAGGGCCGCCAGGACAAGGTGACCAAGAACAAGACCCCGGCGCTCAAGGGGAGCCCGCAGCGCCGTGGTGTCTGCACGCGCGTCTACACGACGACGCCCAAGAAGCCCAACTCGGCGCTTCGTAAGGTCGCCCGTGTCCGGCTGACCAGCGGGATCGAGGTCACGGCCTATATCCCCGGTGTCGGACACAACCTGCAGGAGCACTCGATCGTGCTCGTGCGCGGTGGCCGTGTGAAGGACCTCCCCGGTGTTCGGTACAAGATCATCCGGGGGTCGCTCGACACCCAGGGTGTCCGGAACCGGAAGCAGGCGCGCAGCCGCTACGGCGCGAAGAAGGAGAAGAGCTGACATGCCTCGCAAGGGTCCCGCAGGCAAGCGCCAGTTGATCGCTGACCCGGTGTTCAACTCACCGCTGGTCACCTCGCTGGTCAACAAGGTCCTGCTCGACGGTAAGCGGTCGATCGCGCAGAGCATCGTGTACGACGCACTCGAGGGTTGCCGCGAGAAGACGGGCAACGACCCGGTCGTCACGCTGAAGCGCGCACTGGACAACGTGAAGCCGACCCTCGAGGTCCGCAGCCGGCGTGTCGGTGGCGCCACCTACCAGGTGCCGGTCGAGGTACGCCCGTCCCGCAGCACCACGCTGGCGCTGCGCTGGCTCGTGCTGTACGCCCGGCAGCGCCGCGAGAAGACGATGACCGAGCGGCTGATGAACGAGCTGCTCGACGCGAGCAACGGCCTCGGCGCAAGCGTGAAGAAGCGCGAGGACACCCACAAGATGGCGGAGTCCAACAAGGCCTTCGCGCATTACCGCTGGTAACGCCCAGCACCTAGTCGTACGAGACAAACGAGGACGCGAGAAGTGGCTACTCAGACCGGCGTAGACCTGGCCAGGGTCCGGAACATCGGGATCATGGCCCATATCGACGCGGGCAAGACCACCACCACTGAGCGGATCCTGTACTACACCGGTGTCAACTACAAGATCGGTGAAGTCCATGAGGGCGCGGCCACCATGGACTGGATGGAGCAGGAGCAGGAGCGCGGCATCACGATCACGTCTGCCGCGACGACCGTTCACTGGTCGGTCGACGACGTCGACCACACCATCAACATCATCGACACGCCCGGTCACGTGGACTTCACCGTCGAGGTGGAGCGCAACCTGCGGGTGCTCGACGGTGCGGTGGCGGTCTTCGACGGCGTCGCCGGGGTCGAGCCGCAGTCCGAGACGGTGTGGCGTCAGGCCGACCGTTATAACGTGCCGCGGATGTGCTTCGTCAACAAGCTCGACCGCGTCGGCGCGGAGTTCCACCGCTGCGTCGACATGATCGTCGATCGCCTGCACGCCACTCCGCTGGTGCTGCAGATCCCGATCGGCGCCGAGGCCGACTTCAAGGGCGTCGTCGACCTGGTCCGCATGAAGGCCCTGGTGTGGAGCGCCGAGGCGGCCAAGGGCGAGATGTACGACGTTCTCGACATCCCTGACACGCACGTCGATGCCGCCCGCGAGTGGCACGACAAGCTGGTCGAGACGCTCGCCGAGGCCGACGACGAGATCATGGAGCTGTACCTCGAGGGTGACGAGCCCACGACGGAGCAGCTGATCCCGGCCATCCGCCGGGCCACGATCGCCGGCAAGCTCACCCCGGTCACCTGTGGCACCGCGTTCAAGAACAAGGGCGTTCAGCCGCTGCTCGACGCGATCGTCAACTACCTTCCCTCGCCGCTCGACGTCGAGTCCATCAAGGGCCACGACTACCGCGACGAAGAGAAGGTCATCGAGCGCAAGCCGAGCGAGGACGAGCCGTTCTCGGCGCTGGCGTTCAAGATCATGAGCGACCCGCACCTCGGCAAGCTGACCTTCATCCGCGTCTACTCGGGCGTGCTGGAGGCCGGTTCCTCGGTCCTGAACAGCGTGAAGGACCGCAAGGAGCGCATCGGCAAGATCTACCGCATGCACGCGAACAAGCGTGAGGAGATCGACCGCGTGGGCGCGGGCGACATCGTCGCGGTGATGGGTCTGAAGCAGACCACCACCGGCGAGACGCTCTGCGACGACAAGAAGCCGGTGATCCTGGAGTCGATGACCTTCCCGGCGCCGGTGATCAACGTGGCGATCGAGCCGAAGACAAAGGCCGACCAGCAGAAGCTGGGCACCGCGATCCAGCGGCTCGCCGAGGAGGACCCGTCCTTCCAGGTGCGGACCGACGAGGAGACCGGCCAGACGATCATCGCGGGCATGGGCGAGCTGCACCTCGAGGTGCTGGTCGACCGCATGAAGCGCGAGTTCAAGGTCGAGGCCAACGTCGGCCGGCCGCAGGTCGCCTACCGCGAGACCATCCGCCGCAAGGTGGAGAAGGTCGAGTACACCCACAAGAAGCAGACGGGTGGCTCGGGCCAGTTCGGTCGCGTGATCATCGACCTGGAGCCCCTCGGCGGCGGTAGCGACGGCTACGAGTTCGAGAACAAGGTCACCGGTGGCCGCATCCCCCGGGAGTACATCCCGTCGGTGGACGCGGGTTGCCAGGAGGCGGCCGAGTTCGGCGTGCTCGCCGGCTACCCGCTCGTCGGCGTCAAGGTGACGCTGCAGGACGGTGCCTACCATGACGTCGACTCCTCGGAGCTGGCGTTCAAGATCGCCGGTTCCATGGCGTTCAAGGAGGCGGCCCGCAAGGCCGACCCGGCGCTGCTGGAGCCGATGATGGCCGTCGAGGTGACCACGCCCGACGACTACATGGGCGACGTCATCGGCGACCTGAACGGCCGGCGCGGCCAGATCCAGGAGATGGGCGAGCGTCACGGCGTCCGCGTCATCAAGGCGATCGTTCCCCTGTCGGAGATGTTCGGCTACGTGGGTGACCTGCGCAGCAAGACCCAGGGCCGGGCTGTGTTCACCATGCAGTTCGACTCCTACGCCGAGGTTCCGGGGAACGTCGCGCAGGAGATCATCGCCAAGGCGCGGGGCGAATAACCGCACCGCGGCACCAGACCAACCACTGAAGCAACGCGGTCGTCAAGGCGGCCGAGGATCGCAGCAAGGAGACACCGGTGGCCAAGGCCAAGTTCGAGCGGACGAAGCCGCACGTAAACATCGGCACCATTGGACACATCGACCACGGTAAGACCACGCTTACCGCGGCGATTACCAAGGTGCTCCATGACAAGCACCCCGACCTCAACCCCTTCACGCCGTTCGAGGACATCGACAAGGCGCCGGAGGAGCGCGAGCGGGGCATCACGATCTCGATCGCTCACGTCGAGTACCAGACGGAGAAGCGTCACTACGCCCACGTCGACTGCCCGGGTCACGCCGACTACATCAAGAACATGATCACCGGCGCTGCCCAGATGGACGGTGCGATCCTGGTCGTGGCGGCGACCGACGGTCCGATGCCGCAGACCAAGGAGCACGTGCTCCTGGCGCGTCAGGTCGGCGTTCCGTACATCGTCGTGGCGCTCAACAAGGCCGACATGGTCGACGACGAGGAGATCCTCGAGCTCGTCGAGCTGGAGGTCCGTGAGCTGCTCTCCGAGTACGAGTTCCCGGGCGACGACGTTCCGGTCGTCCGCGTCTCGGCGCTCAAGGCCCTCGAGGGCGACGCCGAGTGGGGCGCGAAGATCGCCGAGCTCATGGACGCCTGCGACGAGAACGTCCCGGAGCCGGTCCGTGAGACCGACAAGCCGTTCCTGATGCCGATCGAGGACGTCTTCTCGATCACCGGTCGCGGCACCGTCGTCACCGGCCGCATCGAGCGTGGCGTCGTCAACGTCAACGAGACCGTCGACATCATCGGCATCAAGGAGACGGCGACCACCACCACGGTCACCGGCGTCGAGATGTTCCGCAAGCTGCTCGACCAGGGCCAGGCGGGCGACAACGTCGGCCTGCTCCTGCGCGGCATCAAGCGGGAGGACGTCGAGCGCGGCCAGTGTGTCATCAAGCCGGGCACCAACACCCCGCACACCGAGTTCGAGGCGCAGGTCTACATCCTGTCCAAGGACGAGGGCGGCCGGCACACGCCGTTCTTCAACAACTACCGTCCGCAGTTCTACTTCCGGACGACGGACGTGACCGGCGTCGTGCACCTCCCCGAGGGCACCGAGATGGTCATGCCGGGCGACAACACCGAGATGCGGGTCGAGCTCATTCAGCCGATCGCGATGGAGGAAGGCCTCCGCTTCGCGATCCGCGAGGGCGGCCGCACCGTCGGCGCCGGCCGAGTGACCAAGATCCTCAAGTAACACCACCGCGAGGCGGGGGGCCGGTATCTCGCCAGAGATCCCGGCCGCCGCCCCACGACGAGAACCCAGCGGCACTAGGAAGCAAAGGACACCGAGGCCACCATGGCGGGACAGAAGATCCGCATCCGGCTCAAGGCCTACGACCACGAGGTCATCGACACTTCGGCGCGCAAGATCGTCGAGACGGTGACGCGCACGGGCGCGAAGGTCGCCGGCCCGGTGCCGCTGCCGACCGAGAAGAACGTGTACTGCGTCATCCGCTCGCCGCACAAGTACAAGGACAGCCGCGAGCACTTTGAGATGCGCACGCACAAGCGCCTGATCGACATCATCGATCCGACGCCCAAGACGGTCGACTCGCTCATGCGGCTCGACCTGCCGGCCGGCGTCGACATCGAGATCAAGCTCTAAGGACGCTTCGAGAAATGAGTAAGCAGAGAAAGGGCGTCCTGGGCGAGAAGCTCGGCATGACCCAGGTCTTCGACGATGAGGGCCGCATCGTGCCGGTAACCGTCGTCCAGGCCGGGCCGTGCGTCGTCACCCGGGTCCGCACGCCGGAGGCCGACGGTTACACCGCCGTCCAGCTCGGCTACGGTCAGATCGACCCGCGCAAGGTGAACAAGCCCCTCACCGGGCACTTCGAGAAGGCCGGCGTCACGCCGCGCCGTCATCTCGTCGAGCTGCGCACCGACGACGCCACCGAGTACGAACTCGGCCAGGAGATCACCGTAGAGGTGTTCGAGGCGGGTCAACGCATCGACGTCACCGGCCGCAGCAAGGGCAAGGGCACCGCGGGTGTCATGAAGCGCCACGGCTTCAAGGGCCTGAGCGCCTCGCACGGCACCCAGCGCAAGCACCGTTCCCCGGGTTCGATCGGCGGATGCGCCACCCCGGGCCGCGTGTTCAAGGGCCTGCGCATGGCCGGTCGGCACGGCAACGCCCGCATCACCGTCCAGAACCTCACCGTGCACGCCATCGACGCCGAGAAGGGACTGCTGCTGATCAAGGGCGCGGTTCCCGGCCCGAACGGCGGACTCGTCCTGGTTCGCACCGCCGCGAAGGGGGCGAAGTAAGTGACCGGCAAGGTCGAGATCGAGCTGGCCCCGGAGATCTTCGAGGCCAAGGTCAACGTGCCGCTGATCCACCAGGTGGTCGTGGCGCAGCTGGCCGCGGCTCGCCAGGGCACCCACAAGACCAAGACCCGCGGTGAGGTCTCCGGTGGCGGCAAGAAGCCGTACCGGCAGAAGGGCACCGGCCGGGCTCGTCAGGGCTCCACCCGTGCGCCGCAGTTCGCCGGCGGTGGCATCGTCCACGGCCCGCAGCCGCGCTCGTACGAGCAGAAGACGCCGAAGAAGATGAAGGTGGCGGCGCTGCGCGGCGCGCTCTCGGACCGTGCTCGGCACGGCCGCGTGCACGTGGTGTCGAGCCTGTTCGAGGGCGAGACGCCGAAGACCAAGGCCGCGCTCGGCGGGCTGCGCGAGATCACCGAGGCGGAGAAGATCCTCCTGGTGCTCGACCGCGAGGACGAGCTCACCTGGAAGAGCCTGCGCAACGTGCCCGAGGTGCACGTGATCGTCGAGGACCAGCTCAACACCTACGACGTTCTCTGCAGCGATGAGGTCGTGTTCACCGAGGCCGCGTACCAGGCCTTCGTGAGCCGTGTGAGCGGGAAGGAGAGCGCGAAGTGAAGATCGCCGACCCGCGCGACGTCCTCATCGCGCCCGTGATCTCTGAGAAGAGCTACGGGCTGCTCGATGAGAACAAGTACACGTTCGAGGTCCGCACCGACGCCAACAAGACCCAGATCCGGCAGGCAGTCGAGGCCGTCTTCGGGGTCAAGGTGACGGGCGTGAACACCATCAACCGGCAGGGCAAGCGCAAGCGCACCAAGTTCGGTTATGGCAAGCGCAAGGACACCAAGCGGGCCATCGTCAGCCTGGCCGACGGTGAGCGGATCGACATCTTCGGCGGGCCGGTCTCCTGACCGGGCTGACTGAAGAGACGAAATAAGGGATGAACGAAAAAGATGGGCATCCGTAAATACAAGCCGACGACCCCGGGCCGTCGCGGTTCGAGTGTGGCCGACTTTGTCGAGGTCACCCGGACCGAGCCCGAGAAGTCGCTGGTGCGTCCGCTCCCGAAGAAGGGCGGCCGTAACGCGCACGGCCGCATCACCACCCGACACCAGGGTGGCGGCCACAAGCGGGCCTACCGCGTCATCGACTTCCGGCGCGCCGACAAGGACGGCATTCCGGCGAAGGTCGCGCACATCGAGTACGACCCGAACCGCACCGCGCGGATCGCGCTGCTGCACTACGCCGACGGGGAGAAGCGCTACATCCTCTGCCCGACCGGCGTGAAGCAGGGCGACCGGATCGAGAACGGTCAGGGCGCCGACATCAAGCCGGGCAACTGCCTGCCGCTGCGCAACATCCCGACCGGTACGGTCGTGCACGCCATCGAGCTGCGGCCGGGCGGCGGCGCCAAGCTGGCCCGGTCGGCCGGCTCCGGCGCGCAGCTGCTCGCCAAGGAGGGCAAGTACGCCACGCTGCGTATGCCCTCCGGCGAAATGCGCATGGTCGACGTCCGCTGCCGCGCCACCGTCGGTGAGGTCGGCAACTCGGAGCAGTCAAACATCAACTGGGGTAAGGCCGGCCGTATGCGGTGGAAGGGCAAGCGCCCAACCGTCCGCGGTGTCGCGATGAACCCGATCGACCACCCGCACGGTGGTGGTGAGGGCAAGACGTCCGGTGGCCGTCACCCGTCGAGCCCCTGGGGCAAGCCCGAGGGCCGTACCCGCAAGGCGAACAAGCCGTCTGATCGGCTCATCGTTCGTCGTCGTAGCAAGAAGAAGCGGTAGGAGCCCACGATGCCACGTAGCCTTAAGAAGGGCCCTTTCGTGGACGACCACCTCATCAAGAAGGTGGACGTGCAGAACGAGAAGGGCACCAAGAACGTCATCAAGACGTGGTCGCGGCGCTCCATGATCGTGCCCGACATGCTCGGTCACACGATCGCCGTGCACGACGGCCGCAAGCACGTTCCGGTGTTCGTCACCGAGGCCATGATCGGTCACAAGCTCGGGGAGTTCGCCCCGACGCGGACCTTCAAGGGCCACATCAAGGAAGACCGCCGCAGCCGCCGAGGCTGAGCAGAACCGTAGAAGTACGAGAGCGAGGAAACAGCGATGGAAGCCAGGGCCCAGGCGCGGTACGCCCGCGTCACGCCCAGAAAGGCCCGCCGCGTGGTGGACCTCATCCGGGGCCTGCCGGCCGCGGAGGCTCAGGCGGTGCTGCGGTTCGCCCCTCAGTCTGCGAGCGAGCCGGTGTACAAGGTGCTCTCGAGCGCCATCGCCAACGCCGAGCACAACAACAAGCTCGACGCCGACACGCTCTGGGTGAGCCGTGCCTGGGTCGACGAGGGACCGACGCTGAAGCGCTTCCGCCCGCGGTCGATGGGGCGTGCGTACCGCATTAACAAACGCACGAGCCACATAACGGTCGTGGTCGAGTCGCGGTCCGAGGGCGAGAAGTCCAATGGCCGCAAGAAGACGAGGAGGACCCGCTAGTGGGGCAGAAGATCAACCCGCACGGGTTCCGGTTGGGCATCACCACCGACTTCAAGAGCCGGTGGTACGCCGACAAGCTGTACAAGGACTACGTCAAGGAAGACGTGGCGATCCGCCGGATGCTGACCCGCGGCATGGACCGCGCGGGCATCTCCAAGGTCGAGATCGAGCGCACCCGTGACCGCGTCCGCGTCGACATCCACACCGCCCGGCCCGGCATCGTCATCGGCCGCCGCGGCGCGGAGGCCGACCGTATCCGCGGCGACCTCGAGAAGCTGACCGGCAAGCAGGTCCAGCTGAACATCCTCGAGGTCAAGAACCCGGAGGTCGACGCTCAGCTCGTCGCCCAGGGCGTTGCCGAGCAGCTGTCCAGCCGGGTCGCGTTCCGCCGTGCGATGCGCAAGGCCATCCAGAGCGCCATGAAGAGCGGCGCGAAGGGCATCAAGGTTCAGTGCGGCGGCCGCCTCGGCGGCGCCGAGATGTCGCGCTCGGAGTTCTACCGCGAGGGCCAGGTGCCCCTGCACACGCTCCGCGCCGACATCGACTACGGGTTCTACGAGGCCCGTACCACCTTCGGCCGGATCGGCGTGAAGGTCTGGATCTACAAGGGCGAGGCTCCGACGAGCCGCGCCGAGCGCGAGGCGCAGCAGGCCAAGGAGCGGGCCGCCGGCGGCGGCGGTCGCCGCGAGCGGCCACAGCGCCGTGGCGGCGGCGGCGGCGGTGGCGGCGGTGGCGGCGGCGGCCGTCGTGGCGAGCGCGGCGGCGACCGCGGTGGCCGGCAGCAGCAGCCGACGAGCGCGCCCACTGGTTCCGAGCAGCAGTCCACCGAGGCGGCCACTCCGTCCAGCACGGGTGAGGGGAGCTGAATAACCAATGCTGATCCCTCGCAGGGTCAAGCACCGCAAGCAGCACCACCCGAAGCGGCGTGGGATGGCCAAGGGCGGCACGAAGGTCACCTTCGGTGAGTACGGCATCCAGGCCGTCGAGGGCGCCTACGTGACCAACCGGCAGATCGAGGCCGCTCGTATCGCCATGACCCGGCACATCAAGCGTGGCGGAAAGGTGTGGATCAACATCTACCCCGACCGCCCGCTGACCAAGAAGCCGGCCGAGACCCGCATGGGTTCCGGTAAGGGCTCGCCGGAGTGGTGGATCGCCAACGTCAAGCCCGGACGCGTGATGTTCGAGCTGGCCGGTGTGCCCGAGCCCCTGGCTCGCGAGGCGCTCCGCCGCGCGATGCACAAACTCCCTATGAAGTGCAAGTTCGTGAAGCGTGAAGTGGGTGAGGCGTGATGGCCAAGGGCCTTACCGCTGACGATCTGCGGACCCAGCCCGAGGCTGAGCTCGTCACCAAGCTCAAGGAGGCGAAGGAGGAGCTGTTCAACCTCCGCTTCCAGGGAGCGACGGGCCAGCTCGAGACTCACGGACGGCTTCGGGAAGTGAAGCGGGAGATCGCCCGCATCTACACCGTGATGCGGGAGCGGGAGCTCGGCATCGTCGAGTTCGCCGAGGAGCCCGTGGAGGAGTCCACCGATGAGTGAGCAGAACACCGAGACGCGTAACTACCGCAAGATCCGTGAGGGTCTCGTGGTCAGCGACAAGATGGACAAGACCGTCGTTGTCGCCGTCGAGGATCGCGTCAAGCACCCGCTGTACGGCAAGATCATCCGCCGTACCACGAAGTACAAGGCGCACGACGAGGCCAACGCCTGTGGCGTCGGCGACCGGGTCCGTCTCATGGAGACGCGTCCGATGTCCGCCACGAAGCGGTGGCGCGTCGTGGAGATCCTTGAGAAGGCCAAGTAACTGGCAGTCGCCGCCAAGCGACTGAGGATCGAATCCGCCAGGCTCGTAACGAGAACCGGCGTGAAATACAGGAGTTGACGTGATCCAGCAGGAGTCGCGACTCAAGGTCGCCGACAACACGGGTGCCAAGGAGATTCTGTGCATCCGCGTTCTCGGCGGCTCGGGTCGGCGCTATGCGGGCATCGGTGACATCATCGTCGCCACCGTGAAGGACGCCCTTCCCGGTGCCGGCGTCAAGAAGGGTGATGTCGTTAAGGCCGTCGTCGTACGCACCCGCAAGGAGCGGGGCCGTCCCGACGGCTCCTACATCCGCTTTGACGAGAACGCGGCCGTCCTGATCAAGGACGGCGGCGACCCGCGCGGCACGCGTATCTTCGGCCCGGTCGGCCGGGAGCTGCGCGAGAAGCGGTTCATGCGCATCATCTCGCTGGCGCCGGAGGTGCTCTGATGAAGATCAAGAAGGGCGACGAGGTCGTCGTCATCACCGGCAAGGACAAGGGCGTGACCGGGAAGGTCATCCTGGCCGACCCCAAGCACGACCGCGTGGTCGTCGAGGGCGTGAACATGGTGAAGCGCCACACCAAGGAGACGAGCACGGGTCCGCGTGGCGCCAAGGAAGGCGGGGTCGTCACCAAGGAGGGGCCGATCCACGTCAGCAACGTGATGCTGCTGGAGAACGGCAAGCGCACTCGCGTCGGCTACCGCATCAACGACGACGGCACGAAGGCTCGCATCTCGCGCCGTACCGGTAAGGAAATCTGATGACCGCCGACACGACTACGCAAGAGACCCCACAGCCGAGGCTCAAGCTGCGCTACCGCGAGGAGATCGCGAAGGCGCTGCAGGAGGAGTTCGGCTACGCCAACGTCATGCAGATCCCGGGCGTGACCAAGGTCAAGGTCAACATGGGCGTCGGTGACGCGGCCCGCGACTCGAAGCTCATCGAGGGCGCGGTCCGCGACCTGACGATCATCACCGGCCAGAAGCCCGCGGTCGCCCACGCCAAGAAGTCCATCGCGCAGTTCAAGCTGCGCGAGGGCATGCCGATCGGCGCCCACGTGACGCTGCGCGGCGACCGGATGTGGGAGTTCCTCGACCGGCTGCTCTCGCTGGCGCTGCCCCGGATCCGTGACTTCCGCGGTCTGTCGCCGAAGCACTTCGACGGCAACGGCAACTACACGTTCGGCCTCACCGAGCAGGTGATGTTCCACGAGATCGACCCCGACAAGGTCGACCGCCAGCGCGGCATGGACATCACCATCGTGACCACCGCGAAGACCGACGACGAGGGCCGGGCGCTCCTGCGGCGCCTGGGCTTCCCGTTCAAGGAGAACTGAGATGGCGAAGAAGGCTCTGATCGCCAAGGCGAACCGGAAGCCCAAGCACGCCGTGCGCGCCTACACTCGGTGCTCGCGGTGCGGGCGTCCGCGTGCCGTCTTCCGCAAGTTCGGCCTGTGCCGGATCTGCTTCCGGGAGATGGCGCACCGCGGCGAACTGCCCGGCATCACCAAGTCCAGCTGGTAAGACACCGGCTTTCTCGATAATGACCGACCGGGCGCCTGGAGAAGGCGCCCACGACCACGTCGTAGGTCCAGGGGACGGCAACACAGCGTTGTACGGAAACCGCGGCGAGGAGGGCCAGTAGGCCATGACGATGACCGACCCGATCGCAGACATGCTGACGCGTCTGCGGAACGCGAATTCGGCATACCACGACACGGTGGCGATGCCGTACTCGAAGATCAAGGCGCACATCGCCGAGATCCTCCAGCAGGAGGGCTACATCTCGGGGTGGAGCGTCGAGGACGCCGAGGTCGGCAAGAAGCTCGTAGTCGACCTCAAGTTCGGCCCGAGCCGTGAGCGCTCGATCGCCGGACTCAAGCGGGTGTCCAAGCCGGGCCTGCGGGTCTACGCGAAGAAGGACAACCTGCCGAAGGTCCTCGGTGGTCTCGGCGTCGCGATCATCTCGACGTCCTCCGGCCTGATGACCGACAAGCAGGCCGGCAAGCACGGTGTGGGCGGGGAAGTCCTCGCCTACGTCTGGTGAGGGGAGGGACACAAGCATGTCGCGTATTGGACGTCTGCCCATTCCCGTCCCCAGCGGCGTCGACGTCAAGGTCGATGGCCAGGAGGTCACGGTCAAGGGCCCCAAGGGCGAGCTGAAGCACACGGTGGCCCGGCCGATCGAGGTCGCCCAGGAGGGCACCGAGATCAAGGTCGGCCGCCAGAGCGACGAGGGTCCGGTCCGTGCACTGCACGGCCTCACCCGGTCGCTGATCAACAACATGGTCATCGGTGTGACGCAGGGCTACAGCAAGACGATGGAGATCGTCGGCGTCGGCTACCGCGTCCAGGCCAAGGGCAGCAACCTCGAGTTCTCGCTCGGGTTCAGCCACTCGATCACGGTCGAGCCCCCAGCGGGCATCACCTTCCGTGTCGAGCGGCCGACCCAGTTCGTGGTCGAGGGCATCGACAAGCAGAAGGTCGGCGAGGTCGCCGCGAACATCCGCAAGCTGCGCAAGCCCGACCCGTACAAGGGCAAGGGTGTGCGGTACCAGGGTGAGCAGATCCGCCGCAAGGTCGGAAAGGCTGGTAAGTAGACATGGCTGCGAGCAAGACTCAGGTCCGCACGCGGACCGCGTCGCGCGCCGCGTCGCGGACCCGTCGGCACCTGCGCGTCCGCAAGAAGGTCCAGGGCACGCCGCAGCGGCCGCGCCTGGTGGTGACGCGTTCGACCAAGCACATGTTCGCGCAGATCATCGACGACCTGGCCGGTCGCACGCTGGTGTCGGCCTCCACGCTGGACGCCACGCTCCGTACGGCCGAGGGCGACAAGACCGCCAAGGCGCGCAAGGTCGGCGAGCTCCTCGCCGAGCGGGCGCGCGAGGCGGGCATCGGCGCGGTGGTCTTCGACCGCGCCGGCCACCGCTACCACGGCCGCATCGCGGCTCTGGCGGACAGCGCCCGAGAGGGCGGGCTGGAGTTCTGATGGCCCGCGTATCGCACCTGATGACGCACGAGAAGAGGAACCACTAATGGCAGCACCACGTCGTGGCGGCGGCGAGCGGCGCGACCGGCGTGATGACCGCCGCGGTGGCGCCGACAAGGGACAGTCGTACATCGAGCGCGTCGTAGCGATCAACCGGGTCGCCAAGGTCGTCAAGGGCGGCCGGCGCTTCAGCTTCACGGCGCTGGTCGTCGTGGGCGACGGCAACGGCACCGTGGGGGTCGGTTACGGCAAGGCCAAGGAGGTGCCCGCGGCGATCGCCAAGGGCGTCGAGGAGGCCAAGAAGCACTTCTTCAAGGTGCCGCGGATCCAGGGCACCATCCCGCACACCAGCCAGGGTGAGGAGGCCGCGGGCGTCGTCATGCTCAAGCCGGCCAGCCCCGGTACCGGTGTGATCGCGGGTGGCCCGGTGCGCGCGGTCCTGGAGTGCGCGGGCATCCACGACGTCCTGTCGAAGTCGCTGGGCTCGTCCAACGCGATCAACATCGTGCACGCGACGGTCGCGGCCCTCAAGCAGCTCAACCGGCCCGAGGAGATCGCGGCCAAGCGAGGCCTGCCGATCGAGGACGTCGCCCCCGCCGCCATGCTTCGCGCTCGTGCGGCCGGCAACGAGCCCCGGCAGGAGGTGGCATCTTGACCAGCCTGAAGATCACTCAGGTGAAGTCTCAGATCGGTGGCAAGCAGAACCAGCGTGACACCCTGCGTACGCTCGGGCTCAAGCGGATCGGCCACAGCGTCGTCCGTGAGGACCGGCCCGAGGTGCTCGGGATGATCCAGACCGTTCGCCACCTCGTTACCGTCGAGGAGGTCGACTGACCATGGGTGCAGACACTCCGCTGCGGCCGCATCACCTGCGGCCGGCGCCGGGCGCCCACAAGTCCAAGGTCCGTAAGGGCCGTGGCGAGGCGTCCAAGGGCAAGACCGCCGGACGCGGTACGAAGGGCACCAAGGCCCGGAACACCGTGCCCGTCGGCTTCGAGGGCGGCCAGATGCCGCTGATCCGCCGGGTTCCGAAGCTCAAGGGCTTCAAGAACCCGTTCCGGGTCGAGTACCAGGTCGTCAACGTGGCCAAGCTCGCCGAGCTCTACCCTGAGGGCGGCGAGGTCACTCCCGAGGACCTGGCGGCGAAGGGCGCGGTTCGCGCCGGCCGTCTCGTCAAGGTGCTCGGCACCGGTGACATCTCCGTAACGGTTCAGGTCAAGGCGCACGCCTTCTCCGGCTCCGCCAAGGAGAAGATCACAGGTGCCGGAGGCACCGCCGAAGAGCTGTGAGTCAAAGCCCTTGTGGGATTCGCCCCCGCCGTATGGTGGCGGGGGCGGCAATCCCCGCAAGGGCTGTTAGAGTTCGATCGGCGACTCTCGCCGTCATCTGAGGATCGACCGAGGCCCCATTGAGTGGCCGATGGCCGGAAACCGCGCAGGAGGAATGGTGCTGACCGCGTTCACTCGGGCGTTCCGAACACCCGACCTGCGCAAGAAGCTTCTCTTCACGCTGTTCATCGTCGCGGTGTTCCGGTTGGGCTCTCAGCTCCCGGCACCCGGTGTGAACACGGGAGCAGTGCATCGCTGTATCGACACCGTGAGCAAGGGTGCCAACGCCAACGTCTACGGCTTGGTCAACCTGTTCAGTGGTGGCGCGCTGCTGAAGCTGTCGATCTTTGCCCTGGGCATCATGCCCTACATCACGGCGAGCATCATTCTTCAGCTGCTCACCGTGGTGATCCCGCGCCTGGAGGTGCTCCGCAAGGAGGGCCAGGCCGGTACCACGAAGATCACGCAGTACACCCGTTACCTGACGATCGGGCTCGCGATCCTGCAGGGCACCGGCATCGTCGCCATGGCGAGCACCGGCAACCTGCTGCAGGGTTGCACCGAGGAGCTGCTCTGGAACAAGGGCTGGTTCACCATCGTCACGATGGTCGTCACGATCACGGCCGGCACGTCGGTGATCATGTGGCTGGGCGAGCTGGTGACCGACCGGGGCATCGGCAACGGTATGTCGATCCTGATTTTCACCCAGGTGGTGGCGGTCTTCCCGTCCGAGTTCTGGAACATCTACAAGACCAAGGGCGGCTTCGTCTTCGGGATCGTGCTCCTGGTGGGCATCGCGATCGTCGCCGGTGTGGTCTTCGTCGAGCAGGCGCAGCGCCGCATCCCGGTGCAGTACGCAAAGCGGATGGTCGGCCGCCGGATGTACGGCGGCACCTCGACCTACATCCCGCTCAAGGTGAACCAGGCCGGTGTCATCCCGGTCATCTTCGCCTCGTCGCTGCTGTACCTCCCGCAGCTGATCGTGCAGATGTGGCACAGCTCGAACCCGATCGCCACGTTCATCTCCAAATACCTGGTCAAGGGCGATCACCCGATCTACATGGCCCTGTACTTCCTGCTGATCATCTTCTTCACCTACTTCTACGTCGCGATCACGTTCAACCCGACCGAGGTCGCGGACAACATGAAGAAGTACGGTGGATTCATCCCGGGTATCCGCCCGGGGCGGCCGACCGCCGAGTATCTCGACTACGTGCTCACGCGGATCACCGCTCCCGGCGCGCTCTACCTCGGGTTGATCGCGCTGGTGCCGATGGTGGCGTTCGGGATCATCGGAGCGAGCCAGAACTTCCCCTTCGGCGGCACCAGCATCCTGATCATGGTCGGCGTCGGGCTGGACACGGTGAAGCAGATCGAGAGCCAACTCCAGCAGCGTAACTACGAGGGCTTCCTGCGGTAGTGCGTATCGTGCTTGTGGGCCCCCCGGGAGCGGGCAAGGGGACTCAGGCCCAGTTCATCTCATCGCATCTGTCGGTCCCGAAGATTTCGACAGGTGACATCTTCCGCGCCAACGTGAGCGGCAACACGCCCCTCGGCCGCAAGGCCAAGGAGTTCATGGACCGCGGTGATCTCGTCCCCGACGAGGTCACCATCGCGATGGTGCGCGACCGGCTGGCCGAAGACGACGCGCGGGAGGGCTTCCTCCTCGACGGCTTCCCGCGCAACGTCCCTCAGGCGGAGACCCTCAAGAAGATCCTCGCCGAGATGGACCTGCGGCTCGACCTCGTCCTTGAGCTCGTGGTCGACGACGACGAGGTCGTACGCCGGCTCTCCGGCCGCCGGACCTGCCGCAAGTGCGGGCGGATCTGGCACGTCGCCTTCGACCCGCCTTCCAAGGAGGGCGTCTGCGACGTCTGCGGCGGAGAGCTGTTCCAGCGCGACGACGACCGCGAGGAGACCATCAGGCACCGCCTGGAGGTCTACCAGGAACAGACGGCGCCCCTCGCGTCGTTCTACGCCGATGAGGGCATTCTGGTCGGCCTGGACGCCACCGGGCCCGTCGAAGAGGTCACCGAACGGGCGCTCGCCGCGCTCCGTCCATTCACCGAATAACCGCAGCGAGCCGACGAGCGAGCGGGAGGTTGGGGGTGGGCCCCCGATAGGGGGCTGGCTTCCAATAGGTGGCCGGTGCGGAACGAACCGGCCGCGGAGCGAGTGAGAAGGCAAGCGCGGCAGTGAGCCCGCGGTGGCGGGGAGGCGCGGCCGGATGTCGCCGGGCGCGCCCCGGATCTACCTGCGGAGTGAAGAGTGTGGAAGAAGCGTAAGCCGGCCATTCAGATCAAGTCGCCCGGCGAACTGGACGTGATGCGCGAGGCGGGCCTCGTCGTGGCCCGTACGCTCCAGCGGCTCACGGAGGCCGTCAAACCCGGCCTCACGACGGCCGACCTGGACGCCATCGCGGAGGAGTCGATCCGCGCTGAGGGCGCGACACCGTCGTTCAAGGGCTACCAGGGGTTCCCGGCCTGCATCTGCACCTCGGTCAACGAGGAGATCGTGCACGGCATCCCGAGCGCGTCGAAGGTTCTCGCCGAGGGCGACGTCATCTCCATCGACTGTGGCGCGATCGTCGAGGGCTGGCACGGCGACTCGGCCGTGACGGTGCCCGTCGGTGAGATCACGCCCGAGGAGCGCAGACTCCTCGATGTCTGCGAGGAGTCGCTGTGGCGCGGCCTGGCGGCCGGGCTGTCCGGCGGTCGGCTGAGCGACATCGGCAACGCCGTCGAGACGTACGTCCGCGGGCAGGGCGACTACGGCATCGTCGAGGAGTACGTCGGCCACGGCATCGGGACCGAGATGCACATGGACCCGGCGGTGCCCAACTACGGGCTGCCGGGCCGCGGACCGCTGCTGGTCCCCGGCATGTGCTTCGCGGTCGAGCCGATGATCAATCTGGGTACGGCCGAGACCCTGCTGCTCGAGGACGAGTGGACCGTCATCACGGGCGACGGTCGCCGCTCGGCGCACTTCGAGCACACCTTCGCCGTCACCGAGGACGGCCCCTGGGTGCTGACCGCCCTGGACGGCGGAGAACGCCTGAAGTCCTCCTGACCGTCGCTCCGATCCGCGTGGACCGGCGAGGTCGTCGTCTGGGCGTCTCAGGGCTACGCGCATCCGACTGCGACGGAGAAGGCGATCCCCGCGAGTCAGCGTCCCCGGTCCTACGTCATCGACGACGCCCACGGCGGCCGCGCTGCTGCGGGTGGGGGTCTGGTTCCGGATCCTCGATGACGGGCCGGGTGGACAGGTACCACTCACTGCGGTCTCTACATCGCAGAATCAGGTAGCCGCGTCGTGGCAGCCGGAGGGTTTGCATGCCGTCGTGTGTGCCGGAGACGGAGTGGTCGTAGTTCGATCCGGGAGTCCCGGCGTGCCAGCGGGGCGGTCGGCAGGTGCAGTCACGGTCCCGAAGGCATCCGCACACGAACGTTACGTTCCAGAACTCCTTCGTTTTGATCTGGACGGTGAGCAGCGCTGGACCGCCGTCATAGAACAAGACTTCGTCGCATTCGCCGCGCCACTCCGAACCCAGGGGCGGCGCCGACGTGATCGGCCGCACGCGCGCTGACCACCGCTGGCCACGTTCGGTGGTCTCGACCCGCAGATGCGTCACCCACGGCCGCAGTGGGCGGCGTCCGCGGTACGGGCTGTGGTCCAGGACAGAGTGCCCGTTGACCCTGGTCTCGTCCTCGGTGCGGACCACCGGAGACACGAAGAGGTTTCCGTCACCTTCGGCGACCAGTTCGACCAGGGCGAGACGGCCAGGCTCGGGGCGGTCGATCAGGAATTCGGTGGTCCCGGGTCCGCGTCCGGTGGTCAAGAAGCGCTCGCCGGTCTCTTCCTCCGGCTTGCCGGGCAATGTCGCGGTGTTCTCGACCGCTTCGGGGCCCGGAAGCGCGTCGATAGGGACGGGACGACCATCGATCCGGGCCTGCAGCCGGATCAGCGCGCTGCGCCCTTCCCACAGCGCCGCCACGGTCGCCGCCCGCGTACGGGCTGACGCGGCGCGGTCATAGGAGTCCAAGGCGAGCCGGTATTCCTTCAGCGTCACGGGATTCGAAGTCGGCCCGAGCGGATCGAACGTCAACGCCTGCAACTCTTCCCCGAAGGCGGTGACCGACTCCTGCACAGCGGGAAGGATCTGCCGGCGGACCCGCACCACCAGCGACCAGCAAGCGCATCCAGCGGCGAAGGCGACCACCGCCACCATCACATACCCGATCACGCCGATGATGATCGCATGCCCGGCGACCTCAGGCACCAGGCGATTCCCGGGCGTTGGAACACGGGGCGTCGGACCGGCGGAAGCCGACTCTGCCCGATCACCTGACGCCGCCGGGCGCCCGGCTCGGATAGGCAGACGGCCGTGGCGACGATGGAAAGTGGCGCGTCGCGGCGTAGCCTCTGGATTGAGAGAATTGGGGGCTCCTGAGGGAGAGGATCAACAATGGCGTTCAATCCTGAGATACGGGCCTCCGACACCGACCGTGACCGGGTCGCGGCGGCACTGCGGGAGCACTGTGCTCAGGGACGCATCGGCGTCGACGAGCTCAACGAGCGCCTCGACCTCGCCTACGGTGCGCGGACGCTCGGTGACCTGCAGAAGGTCACGAGCGACCTTCCCGAAGAGGACATGTACGAGCTGCCGGTGCCGGCATCCCGGAGCTCGATGCCGGCACGTCGTCCGTCGGGCGAGATGTACCGGAAGGGCATGCGCGTGGGCTGGGCGGGCTACGCCTCGGTCAACCTGGTCTGCATCGTCATCTGGCTGCTGGGCGCCGTGTCCTCAGGCTCCTGGTATCCCTGGTGGATCTGGGTGGCGGGTCCCTGGGGCGCCCTACTGCTGGCGGGCCAGCTCTTCGGCTCGCACGACGAACGCCGCTGAGCGGCCCTCACCCTCATCGCGCTCGTCCCGCGGCGTAGCGGGCGAGCAGGGGGACGAGTACGCGGGCGTTCGGGCTGCCCCAGCCGGTGACCGGGTCGTAGCCCGGTATTGCCTGGTAGCCGGTGATGGTCTTGTCGGAGACGGTCACGGTGTTGTTCCCCGTGGTGACGTCGTGGAAGGCCGTCCGGCGGGCGGAACTGTGGCCGATGCGGTAGATCGCGGGGTTGACGAAGCCCACGTCGTGTCCGGCGGCCTGGTCGGCCAGGGCGATCAGCCCGGCCCAGAGCGGGGTGCTGGCGCTGGTGCCGCTGGCTCCGTGGATGGTGTACTCCTGGTCGTTCTCGCTGATGACCATCGCCATACCGGTGCTGGGGGCGGCGTCGGCGGCGACGTCGGGCACCGCGCGGGCCGTGCTGGTAACGCCTTTCTGATAGCCGGGCCGGGAGAACAGGTGGCTGAACCCGCCGCCGGTTCCCTGGGAGTGCGACGGGACGCTCCACGTGGTCTCGCCGGTGTACGCGCCGGTCTTGTGGTCGGCCGTGAAGGTCGTGCCGCCTGCGGCGAGGACGAGCGGGTCGGAGGCCGGCGCGCTGACCTCCTTGACCGGGGCCCAGGGGTCCTGAGGCGTGGAGCCGGGGCAGGGCCTGCTCACGGCGCCGGTGTCGCCGGAGCCGGCGACCACCGTGACGTCGCGATCCCGGGCGGCCTGCAGCACCGCGTGCTGCCGGGCGACCTGGGCACGGGTGAGGCAGTGTTCGCCCCAGCCGGCGCTGATCGAGATCACGTCGGCGCTGGAGAGGCCACGCCGCAGTGCTCCGGTCAGCGCGGCCATGGCGCTGGCCGGGCTACTGAGGGCCGTCGGCTTGACCAGGACCACGCGGATCGTCGCGGCGGGGGCGACCGCGTGCAGGATCTGGACGTCTTGCACTTCCTCCCCGGTGGCCAGCCAGGGCGAGACCTTTCCGGCGAGCGTGGCGTCGACCTTGAGCCGCACGGCGGGCAGGCCGAACAGGTCGTCGAACCGCCTCATGTCCTGGCGGATGTCGCTGACTTTCGGCGGGGCCGGCTGCTCGGCGGCGAGTGCGGGGACCACGATGGTCTTGCCGCGGCCGTCGATCCCTCGGTCCAGCAGGGGCTGGATGCCGTAGGCCACCCGGAGCTGGTAGGGCGTATAGCAGGTGGTCAGGGAATCGCAGGCCGTCGCCACACTGTCGGGTGGACTGGCCGATACGGCTCGGGCGGTGCTTTCGCCTGCGTGCGCGCACCCGGCCGCGGCGATGAGCATCACCGCAACGGATAGGCCCGTCGCGACCCGCAGCCGCGGATGCGGCGAGACGTCCGGACGGGCGCCGATTCGGACGATCACATTTTCTCCTCAGGGCATGCCGATGGAACTCGTGGTGTTCAGAAGGTGCGTTTCGGGCGTCAGGCGCTGCGGCGGTGCAGCAGCCGGACCGAGACGCCGAGAAGTACGGCGGCGAGGCCGAGGAACAGTGCGGCCTCGACGATCTGGAAGGTCCAGAACCGGTTCGCGGGCTGGTAGACGACTTTGAGGTGCAGTCCGAGTCCGCGCAGATAGGAGTCGGCGGCCGGGCCGCCGAGTGCCTGGGTTCGCCGGGAGATCTGGTCCTGGACGGCGGCGGAGATCGGGTGGCCGGTCTTGTCGACCAGGTTTTCGCTGAGGGTCCAGCCCGGCGTGCCCGGCGTGATGGGCACGGCCATCGGACCGACGCTGCCCCAGTGGCCGGTCGGAGGGAGCAAGCGGGTCGCCGGCGTCTGGTACCGCTGCCGCAGCCAGAACTCCACCGGAAGCCGTACCGCCATGAAGGCGGCGAATGCCGTGGCGATCGCCGGAACGGTGTGGCGGAACAGCAGCCCGGCCAGGACGCCCGCCGCGAAGGCGAAGAGGGTGTATCCGGTGAGGGAGAGGCCTTCAAGGTCGAACGCCCCTGGCGAGAATCTGCCGGACACGTCGTCTATCGGGCTGCGGAACCAGCCGAAGACGGCGCTGAGGCTCGCGGTGATCACTACGATCCCGAGACCGACCAGCAGGATCTTGTCGGTCAGCCATCGGGTTCGGGGGACGGCCTGGGTCCAGGCCAGGCGCCAGGTGCCGTGCTCGTATTCGCGGCCGAGCAGGCTCGCGCCGACGATCGCGCCGATCAGGCCGGGTACCGGTGTGAACCAGGTCAGCAGGTGGTTGGCGATGCCGTTGAACCGGCTCATGAACGTGGACATGGCCGATTGGCAGCCGTCGCCACCGGTGCCCCGGACCAGGCACGGTCCGACGCCGTGCTGGGCGTAGGCGTCACGGATCGCGTGACCGTAGGGCAGGAAGACCAAGGCCGTGAGGCCGATGAGCGCCAGGCCGGCGAGCGCCTGGGCGCGGTGCTGACGCCAGGTGAGCCAGATCATCGGGCGATCTCCGTCGGTTGTTCGAGGTAGGCGAGGATGAGCTCTTCCAGCCCGACCGGGTGAGATCGCCAGGTCGGATGCAACTCGGGCCGGTCCGTCGCGGCGCGGACCAGCAGATCGGTGTGGCGATCGCTGTGCGTCGCGCGTACGAGCCCGGGGACCGCCGGTTCGTCATCGGTGCGCGGGCCGGTGAGCATCCGGTGGTCGGCCAGTACGTCCTCGATCTCCCCGGCGAGCTGGAGCCGGCCGTCCTTCAGGAGCACCAGCCAGTCACAGACCGCCTCCAGGTCGGCGATCACGTGGGAGGACAGCAGGACGGTGATCTCGTCTTCGGCGACGGCGGCCATCACCGTGCGCATGAAGTCGCGGCGAGCGATCGGATCCAGGCTGGCCAGCGGTTCATCCAGCACCAGCAGTGCGGGACGCTTGGCCAGGGCCAGCGCCAACGCGACCTGCGCCTGCTGACCGCCGGACAGATCTCCTGCGCGCTTGGCCAGGGGGATGCCGAGCTCCTCGAGCCGCCGCTCGGCCAGCGGCCGGTCCCAGCGCAGGTTGAGCGAGCGTCCCATCCGCAGCAGGTCGGCGACCGTGAATCCCGGGTAGAGCGGGTGTTCCTGGGCGACGAAACCGACGCGGGCCAGCGCCTCGGCCGAGCCGGCGCGGGCGTCCTGGCCGAAGACCTCGACGGTGCCCTCCGTCGGGCGCAGCAGTCCGGTGACCAGCTGCAGGAAGGTGGTCTTCCCGGCACCGTTCGGGCCGACCAGGGCGATCACCGACCCGGCGGGCAGCCGCACGGAGCAGTCCCGCAACGCCCACGCCCTGCCGTACCGCATGCCCAGCCCTTTGGTCTCCAGCGCCGGGCTCACGCCACTCCCTCCGCCCGTAGCTCGTTGCGGATGGTGGCGAACATGGCCGTGACCGTCTCGTCGTCCAGCCCGGCGGCATAGGCGTCGCGGACCCACTGCTCGAGCGAGCGCCGCAATCGGGCGTACGGTCCTGGGGCCACCGGCTCGATGGAGGCGGTGATGAAGGTGCCCTGCCCCGGCCGGGCGGTCACCATCCCCTCGTTCTCCAGCTGACGGTAGGCCTTCACCACCGTATTCGGATTGATCGCCAAGGAGGCGACCACCTCCTTCACGGTGGGCAGCTGGTCCCCGGTCCGCAGGTATCCCAGCAACAGGGCCTGGCGCACCTGGTGGACGATCTGCAGATAGGGCGGGACGCCGCTGGATCCGTCCAATCGGAACTGGAACACTCCTCGTTCCCTTCTTCTATGATGTTAGTAGAACGATAGTGATCGTCTCGGTGCGGCGTCAAGGCGAGGTCTCGGGTGCGGTCGCAAGGTGATCGACGCGGGGCGAAATGAAGCGCCCCCTCGACGGGTTGAGGGGGAGGGTGACGTCCTCGACACGGAGTCCGGATCCGGATTTCGTATTCCGTGGCGTGTGACGTAGACTCCTTTGTCGGTCCCGTGTTGGCTCATGCCCGCATGCCTCGAGGTGTGTCGGTGCCCACGGAGGCCGTTCTCCAGACGAACCGATCAGTGAAGCGCGGAGGACATGCCCAAAAAAGAAGGGGCCATCGAGATCGAAGGCACCGTCGTCGAGTCACTACCGAACGCCATGTTCCGGGTAGAGCTCGACAACGGGCACAAGGTGCTCGCCCACATCAGCGGGAAGATGCGGATGCACTACATCCGGATTCTGCCCGATGACCGCGTCGTCGTGGAGCTGAGCCCCTACGACCTCACGCGCGGTCGGATCGTCTACCGGTACAAATAACCACCCACTGGGGTTGCCTTCCCCGCGTATAGTCGGTTGGTGAGCGGCTTCGGCAGTGATGCCGTCGTTGTCTCACAACGGCTCGGCAGCGCGGGGGTGACCCTGCAAGAGGAGACCCAGTGAAGGTCAAGCCGAGCGTCAAGAAGATCTGCAGCAAGTGCCGCATCATCCGTCGGCACGGCCGGGTCATGGTCATCTGCGATGACCCGCGCCACAAGCAGCGTCAGGGCTGACGACGACGCCGCGTCGAACTCGTTCGGCGCGGTCGCACATTCCGACGTTCCGCGGCTCCGATGAGGAGCAACCCCCGGTCGGAGGCCGGGGCCTCGCCCGGGCAGGGGCGAGGATGCGGAGCGCAGACCTCCGTGAAACAGAAGGGAACTGCCCGAGATGGCACGCCTCCTCGGCGTCGACCTCCCGCGCGAAAAGCGCCTCGAGGTCGCTCTCACCTACATCTTCGGCATCGGCCGCACCCGTGCCCTCGAGACCCTGAAGGAAACCGGCATCAGCGGTGACCGTCGGGTCCACGAGCTCGGTGACGACGAGCTGATCCAGCTCCGTGACTGGATCGAGGCCAACTACCGGATCGAGGGCGACCTCCGCCGCGAGATCCAGGCCGACATCCGTCGCAAGATCGAGATCGGCTGTTACCAGGGCATCCGGCACCGTCGTGGCCTGCCGGTGCACGGTCAGCGGACGCAGACCAACGCGCGTACGCGCAAGGGCAAGAAGAAGACCGTGGCCGGCAAGAAGAAGACCGGCAAGAAGTAGTCCCCGGTCCCTCGGGCCCTCCCTTCCGGCGAACACCGGTGACCGGGCCCGGGGCCGACGGATCGACGACCTCCAGGAGATTTGAGAGCAGATGCCGCCAAAGAGCCGCACCGGCGCCAAGAAGGTGCGCCGGAAGGAAAAGAAGAACGTCGCTCACGGGCATGCCCACATCAAGAGCACGTTCAACAACACGATCGTCACGATCACGGACCCCGTGGGCGCCGTGATCGCGTGGGCCAGCGCCGGTCACGTGGGCTTCAAGGGCTCGCGTAAGTCGACGCCGTTCGCCGCTCAGATGGCGGCCGAGGCCGCCGCGCGTCGCGCCATGGAGCACGGCATGCGCAAGGTCGACGTCTTCGTGAAGGGCCCGGGCTCCGGTCGCGAGACCGCGATCCGGTCGCTGCAGGCGACCGGCCTCGAGGTCGGTTCCATCCAGGACGTCACCCCGGTGCCGCACAACGGCTGCCGCCCGCCCAAGCGCCGCCGCGTCTGAGTTAGGGAAGAAGAGAGATGGCTCGATACACCGGCGCCGACTGCAAGCTGTGCCGCCGCGAGAAGATGAAACTGTTCCTCAAGGGGAGCAAGTGCGAGGGCCCGAAGTGCCCGATCGAGATCCGGCCGTACCCGCCGGGTGAGCACGGTCGTGGCCGTCCCAAGGAGAGCGAGCACATGCTCCAGCTCCGGGAGAAGCAGAAGGCCCGTCGCATCTACGGCGTCCTCGAGGCCCAGTTCGTCAACTACTACAAGGAGGCGAACCGCCGGACGGGCAAGACGGGTGACAACCTGCTGACCCTGCTCGAGCGCCGCCTCGACAACGTGGTCTACCGCGCGGGCTTCGCCAAGAGCCGCGACATGGCCCGTCAGCTGGTCCGTCACGGCCACTTCGTGGTCAACGGCCGGAAGGTCGACATCCCGTCGTACCGCGTGAGCGAGCGGGACATCATCGAGGTGCGCCAGAAGTCCCTCGAGGACACTCCGTTCGTGGTCGCGCGCGCCGAGGTCGGCGAGCGTCCGGTCCCGGCGTGGATCGAGGTCGTGCCCGACCGGATGCGCATCCTGGTGCACTCCATGCCGGTCCGTCAGCACATCGACGCGCCGGTCCAGGAGCAGCTCATCGTCGAGTGGTACGCCAAGCGCTGACGTCCACTCGTGCGGGCGCACGCCCCATGGCGTGCGCCCCGCAGTGTGAGATCGCGGCAGTCATATAGCGGGCGCCGCGGGAAGGAAGTAAGAAATGCTGATCGCACAGCGACCGACCCTCACCGAGGAGCAGGTCGACGAGTTCCGGTCGCGGTTCACGATCGAGCCGCTGGAGCCGGGCTTCGGCTACACCATCGGCAACTCGCTCCGCCGTACGCTCCTGTCCTCCATCCCGGGTGCCGCGGTCACCAGCATCCGGATCGAGGGCGTGCTGCACGAGTTCTCCACGATCCCGGGGGTCAAGGAGGATGTCACCGACATCATCCTGAACCTCAAGGAGCTCGTCGTCTCCTCCGAGCACGACGAGCCGGTCGTGATGTACCTCCGCAAGCAGGGCCCCGGTGAGGTCACCGCCGCCGACATCGCGCCGCCGGCCGGTGTCGAGGTGCACAACCCCGAGCTCCACATCGCCACGCTGAACAACAAGGCGAAGCTGGAGATGGAGCTCACCGTGGAGCGTGGCCGTGGCTACGTCTCCGCCGCCCAGAACAAGCAGCCGGGTCAGGAGATCGGCCGGGTCCCAATCGACTCGATCTACTCCCCGGTGCTGAAGGTCACCTACAAGGTCGAGGCGACGCGTGTCGAGCAGCGCACCGACTTCGACCGGCTGATCGTCGACGTCGAGACCAAGCCCGCGATGCTGCCGCGTGACGCGGTGGCGAGCGCCGGCAAGACCCTCGTCGAGCTGTTCGGCCTGGCCCGGGAGCTCAACGTCGAGGCCGAGGGCATCGACATGGGCCCGTCTCCGACGGACGCCGCCCTCGCGGCGGACCTGGCGCTGCCGATCGAGGAGCTCAACCTCACGGTCCGGTCCTACAACTGCCTCAAGCGCGAGGGCATCCACACCGTGGGTGAGCTCGTGGCCCGCAGCGAGCAGGACCTGCTCGATATAAGGAATTTCGGCGCCAAGTCGATCGAAGAGGTCAAGCAGAAGCTCAACGACATGGGCCTCACGCTGAAGGACTCCCCGCCCGGGTTCGACCCGACGGCGGCGGCGGACGCCTATGGCGACGAGGACCAGAGCTACGCGGAGACCGAGCAGTACTAGGGCCTGTCTCGAAGTCCGCGCCGCGCAGTAGGACAGCGGGGCTTTGAGAAAGGCCCCAGGAGAGGCGAGGCCCGCGGTGAGCGGAGTGGTCGGCGAGGAACGAGCCGCCCGCGAAGCGAACGAGGAGCCGAGTCCGACCATTTAGCACGGCACTTCTGACCGTGGGCGGCCCTTGACGGGTCGCCCACCGTCACCGACACTCGGCGGGGCTCCGGTCTCGCCGGACCGACACCGGTACCTCATACGGCCGGTGCGGGTTGAAACAAGGAGAGGGATTCATGCCCACGCCCACCAAGGGCCCTCGTCTCGGCGGCAGCCCGGCGCACCAGCGCCTCATCCTGTCGAACCTCGCCACCGCGCTGTTCGAGCACGGCCGCATCACGACGACCGAGGCCAAGGCCCGGCGGCTGCGTCCGCTGGCGGAGAAGCTGATCACCAAGGCCAAGCGCGGCGACCTCGGCGCGCGGCGCCAGGTCCTCTCCGTCGTGCGGGACAAGGGCGTCGTCCACACGCTCTTCACCGAGATCGGCCCGCGGTTCGAGAACCGCCCGGGCGGCTACACCCGGATCACCAAGCTCGGCCCGCGTAAGGGCGACAACGCGCCCATGGCGCTGATCGAGCTGGTCGAGGAGGCCGGGCCGTCCGCGGTGACGACCCGTACGACGGCCGCCCCGGCCGAGGCCCCGGCGCCCGCCGCCGAGGAGACCGAGGCGACCCCGGTGGCAACGGCTGAGGAGCCGGCCGCCGAGGAGCCGAAGGCGGAGGCCGCGGCGGACGACACCGAGGCCGACGAGAAGAAGTAGCACAACGTTTACGACGCAGCCCGCCGCGCCCCTACGGGACGGCGGGCTCGTTGTTTGAAAGACTTGTGGCGGCATGCTCATCCCGCCGGAAGGCGCGCGTGCCGTTCCGTCAACGAAGGAGAAGCCGGTGGTTCGCCGTCTGAGGCCCCGCCCGATGGCCGGGGGGCTCGGCGTGCCGTCTGTCCCTGCTTGGACTGGGCCTACTTGGACTGTGCCTGCCCGGACTATGCCCGCCTGGACGCGACTTTGCCGCGCCATCACCGACTCGCCCACGGTAACAGAAGGGGGGAGGCGGCGTTCTGTCTTCGGTCCGAAGGCCGGGGACCGCACGCCGCGATCCCGATGACCGCTCTGGTACGACTTCGGCTCGACCTCGCCTACGACGGGTCGGGCTTCGCCGGCTGGGCGCGGCAGCCGGGGCGGCGAACCGTGCAGGGCGTCATCGAGGACGCTCTGGGCCGGGTGCTGCGGCTCGATCCGCCGCCGGTGCTCACGGTGGCGGGCCGCACGGACGCCGGTGTGCACGCGCGTGGCCAGGTCGCGCACGTCGTCGTCCCGGTGGCGGCCTACTCCCAGGTGAACGGCACACTGCCGCGCCGTATGGCCGGAGTGCTCCCGCCGGACGTACGGATCTGGCGGATCGGCCAGGCGCCGGAGGGTTTCGACGCGCGGTTCTCCGCGCTGTCGCGCCGGTACGCCTACCGTGTCTGCGACAACCCGGTCGGCGTCGACCCGATGCGGCGCCATGAGGTGCTGTGGCATCCGCGGCCCCTCGACCTGGATCGGATGAACGCCGCCAGCGCGCTGCTGTTGGGTGAGAACGACTTCGCGGCGTACTGCCGCAGGCGCGAGGGCGCGACGACGATCCGGCGGCTGCTGCGCTATGACTGGGAGCGCGAGTCGGCCGACGTGGCCGTGGCGACCGTCGTGGCGGACGCCTTCTGCCACTCCATGGTGCGCGCCATCGTGGGCGCGCTGCTCGCGGTCGGGGACCGGCGGCGCCCGGTCGAGTGGCCGTCCGAGGTGCTCGCCGGCGGCGTCCGCGACTCCGCGGTTCAGGTCCTCGCGCCGCACGGCCTGGCGCTGGAGGAGGTCACCTACCCGGAGGCCGGGCTGCTCGCCGTCCGGGCGCAGGAGACCCGCCGGGTGCGGGTCCTGGGCGTGACGTCCCCGGAGGAGCGCCAGGCGGGCTGACGGCGTCTCGGCTCCCGCGGCGACGCGTACGGGCCTTGGGGAGCTCGCCACGGGCTGAAGGCGGGCCCGGGGGCCTCTGGTTGCGCCGGAGGCCGTCCTCAGCGGTCGTCGCACGGCTGGAGGCGGCGACGGCGCGTCGCGCCGTCGCCTCTCTCAGTTCTTCGCGCGCGCGTCGATCGGCTTGCTCGTGGTGTCGCGGAAGCCGTTGGCGACGTCCTTGAGGGTCGTGTCGTCCGGCTTCGGCTTGTGGGCGTCGGCGTACATCGCGTACGAGTAGATGATGTACCGGCCGCGCTGCAGGCTCACGGCGTAACCGCCGCCTTGGTCGATCTTGGGCGCGTTGGTGGCCTTCATGCCCCGGAACCACTTGTAGTGCTCGGCGTCCTGCGCCTTCATCGCGGCCGCCGCGGCGGCGTCCGTGGGCATGGCCGCGATCCCGGTCGTCACCGCCAGCTTCTTGTCGTCGGAGACGAACGTCGCCCGTACGACCCGGCGGCAGTGCTGATGGGTCAGCTCGGCGCTGAAGGGCCCGTTGGCGGTCAGGTTGCAGTGGTCGTTCGGGACGGTCTTCATCAGGACGAACGTGTGCCCGGCCACCTTGATCCTGTTGGCCGGGAACGCCTCGTTGACGCTCAGCGGCTTGGGATCCTTCTTCTCGTCCCTGATGTCGACGGGCGTCGGCTTCGGCTTGGGCTTCGGCTTCTCCGACGTCCGGGCCGGCGTCGGAGTCGCCGGGCTCGGGGTGGGCGGCGGCTGCGACGCGCGGGTCGGCGGGGCGGCCACCGGGTGCTTCTTCGGCGCGTCGTCGGACATCGTCGTGTAGGCGAGAACACCGCCGCCGCCGAGCAGGAGGGCGGCCAGCGCGCCACCGCCGATCAGGAGCGCTCCGGGGGCCCCGGACGCGCCCGCGCCGCCGCGCCGGGACCGGTGCGGGCCGCGCGGACCGTCAGGCCCGCCGGGCCCGCCAGGGCCGGGCTCTCCGGAGCCGAGGCGGGGAGTGGGCCGGCTGGCGTCCATCTCGGGCTCGGGCTCCGGGTCCGCCGGTGCCTCGGGGATCGTGCCCGGGGGGAGGATCGCGTCGGGCATGAGCGGTGGTGTGGTGCTCTCCGCGGCGGAGAGAGGTGGGTCGTCCCTGTGGCGCGCCATGGTCAGGGCGGTGCGCGGCTCCGGCTCCAGGACGTCCGTCACGGTCTTCTCCGCGGCGTTGTCGGCCGCGTCCGTGAACAGGCCGTACGCGGTCGCCGGCGCAGCCGAGGAAGCCGTGGCCGGGCCGGAGGGGTGGTGAGGCGGACGGTACGGGGCCGCCAGGGGCACGGTCGTGTGCGTCGCCGGATCGGTGTCGGTGGACGCGGGGCCGCCCGCCATGGGGGGCCCGTCGTGGCGGTGCTCGGAGGCGCCCATCGGGCCGTGCGGAGACGCCGCGGCCGAGCCAGGGGCGGGCGGACGGTCGAAGCGGAACTCCGAAGGCGTCGCGGCCGGTGGCGGGGCCGTCGTCCTCTTATTCGCGTCGGGCGCGGAGGATCCGGGACGCGGGGGTGGCGCGGTCATGCTCTCCTCGGCGTCGGGTACCGGGGGCGGTCCGGAACGAGCCGGGTCGCCCGGCGGCACATCGGCGGCCTGGGGGTGACGAGGGGATTCTCAGCCGGTTCGCCGCGGCCGACCCCGGGCGGTGCCGGTGTCGACGGGTGCGGCGGGGGAGGCTTCGGCCCTTCCTTTTCGGTCGGTACGAAAGTCTCGTCACGGCCAGACATGGTCACTAGGGTATTAGCGAGCAGTGTCTATTATGCGGGTTTGCCAACCATTGACCGATAGTTCAGGGCTGGTCGCAGATTGCTACCAATTGTCGCATTCTGTACGAATGCGGTCACCCCGGAGTAGTCACTCTGGGCGATCTTCTTGCCGTTCGGGTACTGCACCCAGCTCATGATCAGGTAGTGGCCCTCGGGATCGGCGGTCGTGAGCGACAGCCCCTTGCCGATCTTGCTGGTGGTTCCGGCGCCGGGCAGGGGCAGGACGTACGCGTCCTTCGGGCGGGACGCCTGCTGCGCCGCCCTGGCCACGCTGTCCGTCTTGAGGTTGAGCACGCCGATGGTGCCGACGAACTTGCCGTTGCTGAACGTCGCCCGCAGCACCTGGGTGCATCCCGCCCGGCCGAGGGCCTTGCGGAAGGTCGTGCCGTGCACGCCGTTCGCGCACTTGGAGTCCGAGCGCCACGTGGTGATCAGGTAGGTGCGACCACCCGCCTTGAACTTCTTGTTCTTGAAGACCTCGTTCAGGGTGAGCGGCTTCGGGTCCGTCGCACGGCCCGCGAGACGCTCGCCCTTCCCGGTCTCGGTCGGCGTGGGAGTGGGGTTCGCGGTGGGGGACTTCGGCGGCAGAACGGCGGCCTTCGAGGTCGCCGCGGTCGGCTTCGGCTTGTCGTCACCGCCGCCCCCGGACAGCGCCAGTGCCGCTCCGCCGCCGATGACCACGATGCCGGCGGCGGCGGCCGCACCGATGATCAGCGGCTTCTTGCCGCCGCCCGACCGCTCCTCGTCGCCGGGGGCGAAGTACGCCGCGTCGTCGCCGTGGGCGCCCGGAACCTCGCCGTACCGGCTCTGGCCCCCGGGCCCGCCCGGAGGTCCGTAACCGCCCGCACCGCCTCCGTACGGGCCTTCCCCGGCGCCGCCCGGCCCGGCGCCGTAGCCGCCGGCGTCCTGGCCGTAGGGCGGTGGCTCCTGGCCGTAGCCGCCCACCTGCTCCGCGCCGTACGGGGGAGCCTGGCCGTAGGAGCCCGGGCCGCCGTCGTACCGGTTCGGGGGCTCCGCGTCGCGCGAAGGGCCCGAACCGTACGAGCGATCGAAAAGCGAACCGCCGTGGGCGGCCTGGTCCTCGGCCGGGCCGTACGGCGACTGCGGCGGCTGCGGAGCTCCCCAGCCGCCGGGTTGCTGTTTATCACCCGGAAAAGCCATGAAAGGGACCCTACCTGCTCGTATGCGTGTTCAGGTGCTTACTTGAAGCCGAAGTCCTGAGTCCACCATGGTCCGCCGGAGCCGTATTCGACCCCGATTCCGACGGCTTTGAGCTTGCAGTTCAGAATGTTCGCCCGGTGCCCGGGGCTGTTCATCCAGCCCTGGACGACGGCCTGCGCGGTCGGGTAGCCCTTGGCGATGTTCTCCGCACCGGGGACCGTGTAGCCGGCCGCCTTGATGCGGTCCCAGGGGGTCCGGCCGTCCGGCGAGTCGTGCTCGAAGTAATTCCGCTCACGCATGTCCGCCGAGTGGTTCCGGGCGGCCGTCCGGAGACGGGTGTCGACCCGCAGGGCCGAGCAGCCGTGTGCGGCCCGCTGAGCATTGGTGAGACTCACCGCCGTACTCTCCGCCGACGCGCCCGCGCTGCCGCCCTTGGCCGGGGCGGCGGCCGTCGTCGACCGGGTGGCGCGCGGCGTGGCGCTGTGCGTCGGGGGCTTTCGTTTCGCCGTCGGGCTCTTGGACCTGCGGGCCACGTGCGACGGGCGGGCGCTGGAGGGGCCGGCGGAGGGGCGGACCGCCGCGCCCTCGGGGCTGGGGACGACGGCCATGTCCCGCGCGGGCGTGGAGACCGGCGAGGGAGTGTGCTGCTGGGCGGCGCTCCAGAGCGACCGGGCGGCGACGCCGCCGGAGACGAAGACCGCGATGGCCAACAGCACGAATGCCTGGACGCGGCGTTTCACGCGCTTCGCGGACAGGGGATCCTCCTGGGGGCTGCGGAGGACCAGCACTATAGGCCCGCGAAGCGCCGCAAGTCCGGCGTTCCGGGAGAAGTCACAGGTATATGGTGTGTGCGAGGACAGCCATACGATCGTCATGTCCGACGATGGAGGGCGTCCTGGGACGCTCGCTTTGCCCGCTGGCGTGTGGGCCGGTAGTCTGCTAGTTCGTTGTGTGCGTCAGCGTGCCCGTCATCGGGTCGCTCGACCCACAGGGCCTGCGGCGGCACAAGGCCGTCCGGCGGACCCACTCTCTGTTGTCAGACACGAAACGAAGGCTTACGACCGTGCGCACCTACACCCCTAAGCCTGCTGACGTCCAGCGTCAGTGGCACGTCATCGACGCGACCGATGTCGTGCTGGGTCGGCTGGCCAGCCAGGTCGCGACACTGCTGCGGGGTAAGCACAAGCCGATCTACGCCCCACATCTCGACACGGGTGACTTCGTCATCATCATCAACGCCGGCAAGGTGGCGCTCTCGGGCAAGAAGCTCGAGCAGAAGAAGGCCTACCGCCACTCCGGCTACCCCGGTGGTCTGCGCTCTGTCGCCTACGCCGACCTGATGGAGAAGAACCCCGAGCGTGCCGTGGAAAAGGCGATCAAGGGCATGCTTCCCAAGAACTCGTTGGGCCGCAAGATGTTCAGCAAGGTGAAGGTCTACGCAGGCCCCGAGCACCCGCACCAGGCGCAGCAGCCGGTTCCCTACGACATCAAGCAGATCGCGCAGTAACGCGCGGCATCGAAAGAGATCCTGAGGAGTACCGTGGCCGAGCCCACCGGTGTCGAGACGCCCATTGAAGGCGCCGAGTTCGAAGAGTACGTGGGGGACTACACCTCCGAGTCCGCGGAGGTCGTCGTCGACGACGCCCCTCGTCCGGTGCTGACCGGCCCGGCCGCCGGCACCGGCCGCCGCAAGGAGGCCATCGCGCGCGTCCGCATCGTCCCGGGCTCCGGGAAGTGGACGATCAACGGTCGCTCCCTGGACACGTACTTCCCCAACAAGGTCCACCAGCAGGTCGTGAACGAGCCGTTCGTGACCCTGGGTCTTGAGGACCAGTTCGACGTCATCGCCCGCGTGAGCGGCGGCGGCGTCACCGGTCAGGCCGGTGCGCTGCGTCTGGGCATCGCCCGCGCTCTGCAGCTGGTCGACCCGGACAACCGCCCGGCGCTGAAGAAGGCCGGCTTCCTCACTCGTGACGCGCGGGCGAAGGAGCGGAAGAAGTACGGCCTCAAGAAGGCCCGTAAGGCCCCGCAGTACAGCAAGCGTTGATCCAGCCTGTCCGCCGGCCCACCGGTTCCGCCCGTACGGCGGCCTCGGTCGGCGGACAGGACCTCGGCGGTCTCGTCACGTGGCGGGGCCGCTGATCGCTTTCTTCCGCAGTCGCGCCCCGGCGAGCGCATCCGGGCGCGATCAGTTCGTGCGTTCGAATCGTGGGGTGTTGTGGTGGCGCGTCTGTTCGGGACCGACGGCGTACGCGGGGTCGCGAATCGCGACCTGACGGCTCACCTCGCGCTCGACCTGTCGGTCGCGGCGGCGCGCGTCCTCGGCGAGGTCGGCGCGTTCGAGGGGCACCGCCCCGTCGCCGTGGTCGGCCGGGACCCACGCGCCTCCGGTGAGTTCCTCGAGGCCGCCGTCGTCGCCGGGCTCGCCTCGGCCGGGGTCGACGTCCTCCGGCTCGGCGTGCTCCCCACGCCCGCCGTGGCGTACCTCACCCAGTCGCTCGGCGCGGACCTCGGCGTCATGCTGTCCGCCTCGCACAACCCGGCCCCCGACAACGGCATCAAGTTCTTCGGCCGGGGCGGGCACAAGCTCGCCGACGAGATCGAGGACCAGGTCGAGGCGCACCTGGGCGAGGACTGGTCCGGCCCGACCGGCCCCGGCGTCGGCCGGGTCCGCGACGCCCACGGCGAGGTCGAGAGCTACATCGCCCACCTGCTGTCGACGCTGCCCGGCTCGCTCGACGGCCTGCGGGTCGTCGTCGACTGCGCGCACGGCGCCGCCTCGGGCGTCTCCCCGGAGGCCCTGCGCCGCGCCGGCGCCTCCGTGATCGCCATCGGCGCCTCGCCCGACGGCCTCAACATCAACGACGGTTACGGCTCCACCCACCTGGAGCGCCTCCAGCGAGCCGTCGTCGAGAACAGCGCGGACGCCGGCATCGCCCACGACGGCGATGCCGACCGCTGCCTCGCGGTGACCGGGTCCGGCGAGGCCATCGACGGCGACCAGATCATGGCGATCCTGGCCCTGGAGCTGCGCGACACCGGCAAGCTGCCCGGCGACACGGTCGTCGCCACGGTCATGTCCAACCTCGGGTTCAAGATCGCCATGCGCGACCAGGGCCTGGGCGTCGTCGAGACGGCCGTCGGTGACCGGTACGTCCTGGAGGCCATGAAGGCCGGCGGGTACTCCTTCGGCGGCGAGCAGTCCGGCCACGTCATCATGCTCGACCACGCCACGACCGGAGACGGCGTGCTCACCGGGCTGCACCTCCTGTCCACCATCGCCCACCGCCGTCGTCCCCTCGACGAGCTGGCGAAGGTGATGACGCGGCTCCCGCAGGTGCTGATCAACGTCAGGGGCGTCGACAAGTCCAAGGCCAAGACGTCTCCCGAGCTGGCATCCGCGGTGCAGGCCGCCGAGACCGAGCTCGGCGACAGCGGGCGGGTGCTGATCCGCCCCAGCGGCACCGAGCCGATGGTGCGTGTCATGGTCGAAGCGCCGGCCGAGGACCAGGCCCGCGCCGTCGCCGACCGCCTCGCCGAGGTCGTCCGCACCGCCCTCTGATCAGCGGCCAGACCACGTGGTCTGGGACAGGTCCGGCTGGTCACACGACGCCCGGGTCACGGCCGCACGGCTCTGCGCTCGCGGCTTCGGTTGCTGAGGAGCGGACCGGGGGCGGGCACGCGCGAGACGGCATCGCCATGACTTTACGCACGTCGTCGATACGCACCGTTACGGTCCGGGTAGACGTCGATCATGACGGCCGTGCCGCCGAGCGACGGCCACCACGAGACGAAGGTCGAACACCCATGGCATCAGTGGCGCGTGTCACGGAGATCAGTGCTATTTCGGAGAAGAGTTTCGAAGACGCGGTCAAGGTCGGCATCAGCCGGGCCGGCGAGACCCTCCGCAGGCTCCAGTCCGCGTGGATCAAGGAGCAGGAGGTGCAGCTCTCCGAGCACGGGGACATCACCGGCTACAAGGTGAAAATGCTGGTCACCTTCGTCCTGGAGTAGCACGCCCAGCGGTGACGCCCGGCGAACACCTGCCTCCGGTGGTCCGACTCCTCGCGTCCGACCCGGCCCGTTGGCCTGTTCACCGAGCCGCCGTCGCTCAGGCGGTCAGCAGCCCGGCGCCGAGGCTGATGACGCCCGCGGCGAGGGAGAGCGCACCTGTCCACAGCACCCAGATGAACCTGTTGGGCCGGGTGGCGTTCCGGCCGGCGGAGGCGGCGAAGAATCCGGCGGACATCAGGATCGCGGCGACGGGCACTCCCAGCCGGGCCACCCACAGCAGAACGCCGGTCAGGCCGGTGGCGTCCGCGTAGAGCAGGCCGATGAGGCCGAGGAGCACGAGGACGCCCGCGTGGCCGTGGCCCGCACGCGCGAAGGACTTCTGGAAGTCGGTCATCGGCACCTCACCGCGGGCGATCCGCGTCATGAACCAGCCGCCGACCTGGATGGTGACGACGGTGAGCAGCACGGCACCGGCGATCATCCGCGACTCGGTGCTGAGGGCCAGGGGCTGCATGCGATCTCCTCCGTCAGAGGATAGTGTCACTATCGAATCTTGGATACTCGTACTATCCAATGGATCGGAGGAAATGGCAAGGCGGTAGCCCGAGAAGATCTGGACGCAACGACGGTGAGGAGCGTCGCTCTCGATCCGCGGGAGCGTGCGTCACGGCCCCGGTCGGGGTGGAATCATTCGGTGCCGGTGATGGACAGGGTGCGGAGCTTCCAGCCGGCGTACGCGACGCCCGCGACGGTCACGACGATCAGCAGCGGCACGGCGGTGGACGTACCGACCCCGGCCTTGACCGCGGTCGCGTCGGTGACCAGGTCGGTGACGCTGATGCCCCACTGGCGGATCGACAGGGTCTTGGCGCCGGAGGCGTACCGCGCGATGAGGTTCTCCCAGACCAGGGCGTAGATCAGGCCGATGGTCACCGCGAACCGGCTGAGCACCGCGATGGCGATGAACAGCGCGCAGTAGGCGATGCCCGCCACCAGCGCGCCGATCGCGAACCCGGTCGCCAGGCCGGCGGTCAGCCCCGTCATGATGATGCCCGAGACGAAGATCGGCACGACGCCGAACGCGACGACCAGGACGACCGCGACCGCGAACTTGGTCGTGGAGATGACCGGACGCGCGATCGGCTTGGTCATGATGTACATGATCTGGCCGTCGTCGATCTCCGGCGCGATCACACCGGTGCCCGCGAGCAGGGCGAGCAGCGGCAGCAGCGCGCCGAGCCCGAACTGCGTCAGCAGCATCGTGGCGTTGTCCAGGTCGCTGTGGCCGCTGACCCGCAGGCCGATGCTGAGGAACAGCAGGAGGGCGGGCAGGAGGAACAGCAGCAGCGCCCGCCGCCTGCTCAGCATCTGGCGGAACGTGATCGAAGCGATGACAGTGTTCATCAGGACGCCACCAGGTACGAGAAGACGCTTTCGAGGGATTCGTCGGCGGGGGCGACCTCCCACAGCCGGATGTCGGCCTGACGCGCCAGCTGCGGCAGGAGGAGGGAGAACCGCCGGAAGTCGACGGCCTCCACCTCGAGCCCGCCGGAGGTCAGCTCGACGCCGCGCGTCGACGGATCGGCGATGAGCGCGGCGGCCAGACGCCGGTCGTCGCTGGAGCGGACGACGAACATGTGCGGGCGGTCGGTCATGAGCCGGCGGATGGCGCGGAAGTCGCCGGAGGCGGCGTGCCGCCCGGCCACCACGACCTCGATGTGGTGCGCGAGCCGCTCGACCTCTTCGAGGATGTGCGAGCTGAACAGCACCGTACGGCCCTCGGCGGCCATCTTGCGGATCAGGTCCATCAGGTGCAGCCGCTGGCGGGGGTCCATGCCGTTGAACGGCTCGTCGAGCAGCAGCACGGGTGGGTCGTGGACGAGGGCGGAGGCCATCTTGACGCGTTGCTTCATGCCCTTGGAGTACGTGCCGACGGTCCGGTCGGCCGGCTCGACCATCTCCACCATTCCGAGGGCGCGTTCGGCGGCGGCCTCAGGGTTGGGCAGGCGGTGGAGCTTGGCCATCGCGCGGACGAACTGGCGGCCGGTGAGGAAGTCGTACGCCGTCTCCCGCTCGGGCACGAGCCCGATGTGCCGGTACACCGACGGGTTCTTCCAGATCCGCTGGCCGTCGATGCTCACCTGTCCGCTGGAGGGGGAGAGGAAGCCGCCCATCATGTGGATCAGGGTGGACTTGCCCGCGCCGTTCGGCCCGAGCAGTCCGGTGACGCCCGGCCCGATCGTCATGGTGATGCCGTTGACCGCGACGACGTTGCCGTACCACCGGGAGACGTCCCGGATCTCCAGCACACTCATGCGGCCTCCTTCGTCGGAGGAGTGATCGGGCGCGCCATGCTCATGATTCGCTCGCTCCGCTCGTTCATGCGGCCTCCTTCGTCGGAGGGGTGACCGGGCGCGCCATGCTCATGATTCGCTCGCTCATCGGGAACCCGCCTTCCGGAAGCGTAGGTAGAGGATCGCGACGGAGCCGGCGATGACGGCGGCGCACACCAGGGCGAACACCGGCCCGCCGAGGCCCGGGGGCGGGGGTTCGGGCGCGGCCTGCTTCGCGCGCAGCGCCCACACCTGCACGCCGTCGACGAGGTTGAACGGGGCGAACATCCCCGCCCACTGGGCCAGCGTGAACTGCGTCTGGTTCTCGGCGATGCCCTGTACGGCGGCGACCGCCGTCGTGCTGAGCAGGTAGACCGCCATGACCGCGGTGACGCCGAACCCGCGGCGCGGCGTGAACGCGGCCACGACGAGACCGATGCCGGCGAGCACCAGGGCGAAGATCAGGCAGCCCGCGAGGCCGCCGAGCCAGTGCAGGGTGTGCGTGCCGAGGTGCTTCTGCTCGGTGACGAGCGCGCCGATGTAGAGGATCGTCACGGGCGTGGCCAGCAGGATGAACAACGCGGTCGTGAACGCGGTGTACTTCGCGAGCACGTAGTCGAGGCGGCTCAGCGGCCGGGAGAAGTACAGCGGCGTCACGTGGAAGCGCAGGTCACGAGAGGCGAGCACCGGTGCCTGCGCCGCCAGGAAGATCGCGATGAGGGGCTGCAGGTAGATGGCGTAGGCGGAGTAGCGGATGAGGGCGACGTTCTGCCCGGCACCGACCTGGGCGGCGATCGCCGTGATCGCCACGCTGATCGCGGCGGGCAGCAGCATGATCGCGCACAGCAGGAAGGGCATGATCTTCGCCTTGACCGGCCGCCCCAGGCCGTACGCCGCGCGCAGGTTGTGCGTGAACAGGGAGCGGACGGCGTACGCCCGGCCGAGGCGCTTGCCGTCGTAGTGCCGGTACCCGATGTCGTGGATGACGCTCGTCAAGTCGAGAACACCTCTTCGATGCGGTGGCGGCGGTTCTCCATGCGGACGAGGGCCAGGCCGAGGTCGGCGACCGTGTCGCGTACGACGTCGTAGGTGGTCTCGCCGGCGATGTCGACGAGCAGCAGGCGGCCGTCCGGGCGTACGCGCAGCCCGGCGTTGGCCAGGTGCTCGCCGAGGCGGTCCATCTCCTCCTCCACCTCGACCGCCAGCACGCCGCTGGCCTGGGTGAAGGCCGCGACCGCCTGCGATCGCAGCAGGCGCCCGCCGTCGATGATCACCAGGTGGTCGGCGACCCGCTCGAGCTCGCCGAGCAGGTGGGAGGTGACCAGGACGCTGATGCCGAACTGGCCGCCGATCCGCCGGACGAGGGCCAGCATCTCGTCGCGCCCGGCCGGATCGAGCCCGTTGGTGGGTTCGTCGAGGAAGATGAGCTTCGGGTCGTGGACGAGCGCCTGGGCCAGCTTGACGCGCTGGCGCATGCCGGTGGAGTAGCCGCCGATCGGGCGGTACCGCTCCTCGTACAGTCCGACGTGACGAAGGGTGTCGGCGGCGCGTTCCCGGGCGGCGGTGGCCGGCAGGCCGGACACGCGGGCGACGTGCACGATGAACTCGGTGGCCGACACGTCCGGCGGCAGGCAGTCGTTCTCGGGCATGTAGCCGACCAGCTCACGGATCTTCATGGAGTCGCGTGCGGTGTCGAGACCGAGCACGCCGGCCTGGCCGCTGGTGGGTTCGAGCAGGCCGAGCAGGATCTTGATGAGCGTGGACTTGCCCGCGCCGTTGGCTCCGACGAGCCCGACGACACCGGGCTCGATGTCGACGGTCAGCTGATCCAACGCGAGCACGCCGGGGAACCGCATGGTCAGTCCCCGGGTGGCGATGATGGACATGATCCGAACCTAGTGGAGCGGTGCCGGGCGCGTCGTCACTCTTCGGCACTACGCTCTGCCCGTCTTTGGGATGATTCCGCGCTTCTTTCGGACCGCGCGGCGCACCGGTGGGCGCTAGGCGCCCTCGCGCGGTCGGAGGCCCCGCCATCCCGGACCGGGCCGCCGGCGCCCCCCGGGCCGTGACCCGACGCCGCCTGACCGCTCAGTCGCCGGATTTTTCCGCAACGCTCCCGTAATTACTGTCACGCCCCGTGATGAACCTTATGGCAGCATTCATCCGTCATAAGCGGGCAAAGGAGTACCAAAAAAGCTTTGGGGTGGTGTGACGATGCTGCGGCGCTGGCGGAGACACGTAGGAGCGGTTTCGATCATCTTCCCGGTGGTGCTCGCCGCGGGATGCAGCCCGAACGGCGCATCGCCGACGAGCGGCGGCGGTGGCGCGCCCGCCTCGGCCTCCGGGAGCAAGCTGCCGGTCGGCAATCCGGACGCGCCGATGCCCTCCCCGGGCACCTGCAAGGTCGGCAGCCGCAACGACCAGCCGCTTCCGGACCATGACTGCACGCCCGGCGCCATCAACGCCGACGTGAAGCAGTCGAACATCGACCGGACCATCTGCAAGGTCGGCTGGACGGCGACCGTCCGGCCGCCGTCCTCGGTGACCCGCGTCATGAAGGCCAAGTCGGCCCGCTCCTACAGCCTCGGCCGGGACGTCGCGGGCGAGTACGACCACCTGGTCCCCCTCGAACTCGGTGGCGCGCCGGATGACCCCCGCAACCTGTGGGTCGAGCCCGGGCACATCCCCAACCCGAAGGATGCCGTCGAGCACAAACTGAACGACGCGGTCTGCTCCGGTCTCGTCCCGCTCGCCAAGGCACAGCGGGCCATCGCGGTCCGGTGGGTCACCGCGTACGACGACGTCGGCCTGCGCGTCGGCGGCGGCAAGGTCTGCCTGCGCGACAACCCGAGCAAGTGCGCGAAGGGCAGGCACGGCGGCCGTAGCACCGGCGACTGACCGGCGGAGCGGCACCGATCCCCGGACCGGACGGCGCCGTGACATTCGTACCGGTCGACCGTGGATCGATGGATCTGCCGGGCGACCCTCCGTTCCCGCGAGGCTTGTATCAACAGCGAAGCCGAGCGAAGGAACGAACATGGCGCAGATCACCGCCCCCGCCACGGCCGGCCGGTCCGGCGCGAAGGACGCCGCTTCGGCGGAGCCCGCGCGGTCCAACGGCGGGGAACTGGTCCGCAACCTCAAGCCGCTGGTCGTCGACATCGCCCTCCCGACGGGCTCGTACTACCTGCTGCACAAGGGGCTGGGCGTCGACCTGGTCACCTCGCTCGCGCTGAGCAGCGTCGTCCCGGCGGTGCGCGCGGTCGTCGGTGCCATCCGCCACCGGGTGTTCAACGGTCTCGCGGGCCTCATGCTGCTCGTCAACGTCGCCGGGATCGCGCTGAGCTTCGTGACCGGCGACGCCCGGCTGATGATGGCCAAGGACTCCGGCGTCAGCAGCGTGATCGGCCTGACCATGATCGTGATGGCCTTCCGCGGCCGGCCGCTGATGTCCGCCGGCCTCAGGCCCTTCATCACGAAGAGCGACGCCGCGAAGATCGCGGCCTGGGATCGGCTGTCCGCCGGGTCGCCGGCGTTCCGCCGCCTCGAGCGCACCTACAGCCTGATCTGGGGAGCCGCGCTGCTGGGTGAGTGCGTCGCCCGGCTGGCCGGCGCGTTCACCCTGCCGATCTCGACGATGGTGTGGCTGTCCACCGTCTTCCTGCTCGGCGCGATCGCGATCGGCATCCTCGTCGGCGGCGTCGCGGTCAAGCCGATCGAGAAGATGATCGAGGCCGAGACCGCGTCCTGACCCGCCGACCCGCGAACCCGAAGGAACAACGACCATGCGCGCCAAGGGCATCAACTACGACACGGGCTTCTTCCCCGGCGGAGAGTCCTCCCGGTCGATCTTCGAGCCCGACGTCGTACGCCGCGAGATGCGGATCATCGCCGACGACCTGCACTGCACCGCCGTACGGATCTCCGGGGGTGACCCCGAGCGGCTGACCGTCGCCGCCGAGCACGCCGCCGCGGCCGGCCTCGAGGTCTGGTTCGCGCCGTTCCCCTGCGAGCTGACGCCGGAGCGGATGCTGGACCTGTTCACCGACTGCGCCGAGCGGGCCGAGGACATTCGCCGCCGGGGCACGGAGACCGTGCTGGTCACCGGCTGTGAGGTCAGCCTCTTCGCGACCGGGTTCCTGCCCGGCGATGACGTCTACGCGCGGATCGCCGCCCTGACCTCCGGCGACCCGGCCGTGTACGCGACGTTCGGTGACGTCCTCGGCAAGGTGAACGCCTTCTTCGCCGAGACGGTGGAGGCGGCCCGCGACCGGTTCGGCGGCCGGATCACGTACGCCTCCGGCCCCTGGGAGAGGATCGACTGGACGCCCTTCGACATCGTCTCCATCGACGGCTACCGCGCCGAGGAGAACGCCGGACGGTACGTCGAGGAGCTCCGCTCGCACTTCACCCACGGAAAGCCGGTCGCGATCACCGAGTTCGGCTGCTGCGCCTACCAGGGCGCCGCCGCACGGGGCGGCACCGGCTGGATGATCGCCGACCGAGAGTCGGACCCGCCCCGCCTCGACGGCGTCTACGTACGGGACGAGGCCGAGCAGTCGGCGTACATGCGCGAACTCCTGGAGATCTTCGAACGGGAGGGCGTGGACAGCGCGTTCTGGTTCACGTTCGCCGGTTACGACCTCCCGCACCGTCCCGGCGACCCCGTCCACGACCTCGACCTGGCGGCGTACGGCGTCGTCAAGGTCCTGGAGAACGGCCACGGGACCGCCTATCCCGACATGGCCTGGGAGCCGAAGGAGTCCTTCCACACCCTCGCCGCCGCCTACGCCGGCTGACGGACCCCACGGCCGCGTAACGCGCCGACGTCGAGCGCCGCCGCGAGTCCGGCCAGCGGCGACCCGGCGGTCCAGGCCATCCGCGTCCGGCACCAGAGCCGGCCGTCCTCCAGCGGTTTGGTCACGATGCCCGGACAGGAGCCGCCGGTCGCGGTGAACACGCCGACCGCGTCGCCACCGCTCACGATCGCCGCCGCCGTGGCCTGATCGGCGCCGAAGTACCGGAACCGTGGCGTGAAACCCGCGCGCTCGCATGCGATGCGCAGACTCAGCCCCAGGCCGTCGGAGCGGTCGCCGGGGGCGATCCACGTCTCCCCGGCCAGGTCCTCGAGCGCGATCGCCTTCCGGTGGGCCAGCCGGTGCGTCGGCGCGAGCCCGACCAGGACCGGTTCGGTGCCGAGCTCCCGGATCCGGAACTCCCGCACCGGGGGCGCCACGACTTCCGGGAACTCGCCGATGACCGCGAGCACGATCTTCTCGGTGCGCAGCAGGTCCAGCACCGCCTGGGAGGACGACTCCAGGTAGGTCAGCTGCTCGTGGTGGGGGAGCCGGTCCCGGATCAGCGCGGCGATCCGGAGCACCCACGGCCCGTCCACTCCGCCCAGCGCGACGGCCTCCGCGGGTTCCGCCGGCCGGGCCAGTGTCCTCGCCGTGTCGACGAGGTCACCGAACTCGTCGAGGAGCTCCCTCGCCCGGCCCAGCACGTGCACGCCCAGCTCGGTCGGGACGACCCCGTCCGCGCGGCGGCGGAACAGCGGTCCGCCGAATCCCTGCTCGATGCGCCTGAGCTGCGTCGTCAGGCCGGACTGCGCGATCTTCAAGGTGGTGGCCGCGCGGCTGATGCTGCCCGCCTCGGCGACGGTGAGCACGACCCGCAAGTGGCGCAGCGCGATGTCCACGTCCTACCCCAGTTCCGATCTCCGTGGCCGGAAGAATCCGATGACGAGCACGGCCCCGGCCAGGGACAGCAGCGCCGTCCACGCGGCCGTGACGCGCATGGCGTGCAGGTAGGCATGGTCCGCGGCGGCGAGGAGTTCGGGCCGGTGCAACGACCTCGCCAGGGCGCGGGTCTCCTCCGCCGAGTCCAGCGCCCGCTCCCGTAGCCGGGGAGGCAGGCCCGGGGCCGCGGGCAGGATCGCCCGGTGGTAGCCGGCGGCGAGCACCGAGCCGAGCACCGCGACCCCGAGCGTGCTGCCCACCGGCCTCGTCGCCGCGCTGACGGCCGCGCCGGCCCCGGTCTGGGCGGGCGGCAGGACGGCCATCATCTCGGTGGTCATCGGCGCGACCACCAGCCCGACGGCGGCCCCCTGGACCACCAGCATCACCACGAACCAGGCCACGGAAGTGTCCGCGCCGAACCCGACGTAGCAGCCGAACGTCGCGCTGGCGAGGACGATCCCGGTCACCGCGGCCCAGCGGACGGTCAGCAGCCGTACGACCGCCGGCGACACCTGGTTGCCGAGGACGATGCCGCCCGCGGCGGACATCATGACGGCGCCCGCGGCCGGGGCGGACAGCCCGTGGACCCCCTGCAGGTAGAACGCGCAGTAGAAGAGCTGTCCCGCCAGGCCGAAGAACAGGAGCAGCAGCGTCACGCTGCCGCCCGCGAACCGCGGCTCGGTGAACAGGCGCACGTCGAGGGCGGACCCGGCCCGCGCCCGCTGGACGAGAACGAAGACCGGCCGCCCACCACCGGTCCGAGCGCGACGGCCACCCCGCCCGAGGACGCCCAGACCGCGATCGCGCGGGTCCGGACGGCGGGCGCGGTGCCGCGCGTGACGATCGCCAGAGTCGCCGGCGTGATCAGGGCTCCGCCCGCCCCCATGCAGGCCCGGGCCGCGATCAGCTCAGTGGCGCCGGTGGAGAACGCCGCCGGCACCGATGCGGCGGCCAGGGTCGCCAGCCCGGCGATGAGGACGCGGCGTGGCCCGTAGCGGTCGGCCAGCGCGCCGCTGGCGAAGCTGCCCGCGGCGAAGACCAGGGAGGCGGAGGTGTGCGCTCGTGGTCCACCTGAGCGCCGGGACCGCCTACGCCGCCGACGCCGACGCCAAGGTGCTCGTCGGCGAGGTCGAGGAGGCCGTACGGCTCGGAGCCGACGCCGTCAGCGTGCACGTGAACCTCGGCTCCGACACCGAACACCGGCTATGCACGGCCGGCCCCTGCCGCCCGGCGAGGTCGGCCGGCTCGGCGTACGCTCACCCACGCTCACCCCCGGATACTGGAACGACTCACTGACCTTCCACCGGCTGCGGCTCGGCGGCTACTGGCTCACCGGCGACCTCGCCTACCGCGACGAGGACGGCAACTTCTACCACCTCGACCGCGCGCCGGACGCCATCCGCACCGCCGCCGGGATCGTCTTCAGCACCCGAACCGAGGAACTCCTGCTGCGCGAGCTGTCCGACCTGGACGACTGCACCGTCGTCGCCGTCGCGCCGGAGGGCGTGCGCGCCGACTGGGACGGCGACGGACTGGCCGACGCTTACGTCCTCCTCCAGGTCAGGCCCGGCACGGAGGAGGCGGACGACGCGGCCTGGACGGCCGGGGTCAACCGGGTGCTGGAGGCGGGCGGCCTGCCGCCGCTGACGGGGGCCCTGCGCATGGACGCGAGCGACGTGGTCAAGGGCGCCACCGGCAAGGTGCTCAAGCGCGAAATGCGCGAACGCTTCCGCGCCCGCGTCGCCGCCGGCGAGTTCGGCGGAGCGTCGCGGTGACCATGAAGGGAACGGGCCCGGCGAACGGTGTCCGCTCGGCGGCGGAGGACACCGAACCGCCGGACCGGCGCCCGAGCCCGGCGGACAGCGTGTACCCGGCTGCCGCGCGCCCGTGCCCGGCGGGCGGCGCGGATCCGGCCGTCCCACGTCCGCGTCCGATGGACGTGTACCGGCAGTGGTGGCTACACGACGCGCGCTGGTACCAGGGCGTGGCGAAGCGCTTCGGGCACGCCGCCGCCAACGAGATCAACGCCGAGGCCCTCCGCTATGTGGCCGTCAACGTCGGCAAGCGGGTCCGCCGCCAGTTCGGCGGCGGACCGGCCGCCGACATGGAGGAGCTGCGCCGCCGGTACGACGCGTGCTCGGAGTGGATGTTCCCGAGCGAGCTGCGCGACGGCGGTACGACAGTCGTCGCCGACGGGGAGATCGAGCTGACCATGCGGCAGAACTTCGCCGTCACCATGGTCCGGATGGCCGGCTCCCTAGAGGCTACGAGTGCCCGTGCACGGACATCCACGCCGGCTGGTCGGAGGGACTGGGGGTCGAGCTCACCCGCAACTGCGCCACCGCCTGCCTCCGCACCGGCGACCCGGCCTGCCGCCTCCTGATGGGCATCGCCGACCCGCCCTGATCCGCTGCCCGCCCCTCGTTTAGACGATTGATTCCAAGGCGTAGGTGGTCCGGTGGCCGTGAATCGGCGTCGCGGCATCCTTGGCGGAAACTCTGCATTCCGGGCGAATCGCGCGAGGGAGGCGTGGGTGTCTTCTCTGGAGTTTCTACTGAGGCGAGATATTTATCGCCTCAGTAGAAACGCCGGAACGAGACGGCCGAGGCGCGACTGTGATGGGCCGCACCGGCTCTCATCGGTGCCCAAAGCACCGCCTACCGACACCGAGAATCCCTTGGAATAAATCGTCTAGGAGCGCTCCCCTCGCGATTGGAGAGGAACGCCCCGGATGTTGTGAGGTGCCCTGGAGCGGAGCGGCGACCTTGGCCCGGCCGCTGGGTTAATTGATTCGGACGCTGGCCCCGGACTCCCAGACGATGCTCTTGCCGGGACGGAGGACCCAGGCGGGCCAGCCCTTGCAGTTGGGTTTGTTAAAGATGAGGGCGGGTTGGTCGGTCTTGTTGCTGACCCGCAGGGGCCGCCTGTCGCTGTCGTAGCAGCCGCTGGGGTTGTTGTACGTCTTGTGGTTGATGATCAGTTTTCCGGTGGCCGCGTGCGCGGCTGCGGGGGCGGTCAGGGTGAGCAGGCCGGCGATGGGCAGGGCGCCGAGCGCCGTGGCGATGCGTCGCATTTGGGGGTGTCTCCTCGGATGGCGGGGTCGCCGTGCGCGACTTCCGCCGGCTTAATTCCCCGAGCAACCGATCGACTACCCTAAGTGGTCAACGGGGTCGGCATCGATCCACTGAGCCAGAGGCGGCACGGAACAGATCGGTGTATCTGGTGCCCGCATCCAGTGGTGACTGTACTTATGATAGGTACAGTTATCATAAGTACAGTTACGCTAGTGTGGTCAGATGCCGCTCACCAAGCCACAACGGGTCTTCGACCGCTCGTACGAGTGGTCGGCGCTGGCCCGGTTCGCGACGTCGGTGAGTCCGCATGCCCGGCTGGGGCTGGTCAGCGGCCGACGCAGGCAGGGGAAGACCTTCTTGCTCCGCGCGTTGGCCGAGGCCGCCGGCGGGTTCTACTTCACCGCCGTCGAGGCGACCGCGAGAGATTCGCTGCGCGAGTTCGGCGTCGCCCTCGCCGAGCATGCGGGGAGCCGAGCGCCGTACGCGCTGGACGACTGGACCGACGCACTCCGGGTGCTCAGCGAGACCGTGGGCGACGGATTGGCGATCATTGATGAGTTCCCGTATCTCATCAAGGCGGACTCGGCCATCCCATCGATCTTCCAAAGAAGGCTCGACGAACTCGCGTCGCGTCCCGGGGAGACCAGCTCGCGCTTCCTGCTGTGTGGCTCGTCGATGTCCGTCATGGGGCGGCTGCTCGCAGCGAACGCGCCCCTTCGAGGCCGGGCGAGCATGGAACTCCTCGTCAACCCGTTCGGCTATCGGACCGCAGCGGAGTTCTGGCAGATCGACGATCCCAAACTCGCGGTGCTGGTGCACTCGGTCGTCGGCGGGACGCCCGCGTACCGGCAGGAGTTCGTCGGAGGTGACGCGCCGGAATCCTTGGCCGACTTCGACGACTGGGTCGTGCGAACGGTTCTCAGCCCGTCGGTGCCGCTCTTCCGCGAGGCTCGCTACCTGCTGGCCGAGGAGACCGACGTGCGGGACCCGGCACTGTACAACTCGGTGCTCGGCGCGATCGCCACGGGGAACGCCACGCGCGGCGGGATAGCGAACTACATCGGCCGTAAGTCGTCGGAACTCGTGCATCCTCTGAATGTCCTGGAGGACTCCGGGCTCATCGCCCGTGAGGCCGACCCATTTCACGCGCGCCGATCCCGCTTCCGCATCACCGAACCGCTCATCACCTTCTATGAGGCGGTGATGCGCCGGGCGTGGACGCAACTGGAGCAGCGCCAGGCGCGGCAGGTGTGGCAGCGCAGTCGTCCGACGTTCCTGTCGCAGGTCGTCGGGCCGCATTTCGAAGCCATGTGCCGAGAATGGGCAGCGCGGGCCGACGACGACGTCTTCGGCGACATGCCGGGGGAGGTCGTGGCCGGAGCCGTCGCGGATCCGGTCGGCAAGACCCAGATCGAGATCGACGTCGCGGTCCTCTCCTCCTCTGAAGATCGGCGGATCCTGTCGCTCGGCGAGGCCAAGTGGGGCGTCACGATGGGGCTGCGTCATCTGGACCGGCTGCGGCGGGCCCGTGACCTGCTCTCGGTGAAGGGATACGACACATCGGAGACCTGGCTCGCGTGCTACTCCGGCACAGGCTTCGACGACGAACTCCACGCCGCAGCAAAACGCGACCGCATCCTCCTCGTCGACCTGGAGCGGCTGTACGCGACCTGAGCCGAGTCGGGTCCGAAGCGCGGCGCGGCTTCGATCCTTGCCGCCGTTGTTGACGGCGGAAGACCACCACCTGGCCGTTTCCCGCCACCTCGAAGCCCCAGTCATCAGCCAGGGCCTGCATGATCGGGAGGCTGCGTCCGCCTTCGCCGTACGGGTCGTGGACGTAGTGCGGAAGGGTGTCGCCTCCCTTGTCGAGGACCTTGACCCGCACGTCGAATTACTCTCGGCTACATAGCGAACGCTCCAAGTGAAGATCGAGCACTCCACCTGTCCGGAGCCCCCTCCATGAGCAACGAGCCCATCGACCCGAAGTCCTCCGCCCGCGCGTTCTACGCGGTCCAGCTGAAGCGGCTGCGCGCCGAGCGCAAGCTGACCCAGGGCGAACTCGGCGGGCACCCCGCGGTCATGGTGTCCGACAAGCTCATCGGCCACGTCGAGAACTGCTACCGCCCCCCGACCCGTCGCCTCTCAAAGGGCCTGGACAAGGCCTTCGACATCCGCGAGTTCTTCGAAGGCCTGTACGCCGCCATCAAACGCGAATCGGGGCCGGCGCCGAGCTTCTGGGAGTACGAGGAATACGAGGGCATCGCTTCCTCCATCAAGACGTACCAGAACTTCCTGATCCCTGGTCTGCTGCAGACGGAGGAGCACATGCGCACGGTAGTGAGTGCCGGACAAAGACCGGACGCAGTGGATCAGCTGGTCGCGACCCGGATGGCCCGGCAGGAGATCCTGCGACGCGACGATCCGCCCTGGCTTGTCGCGCTGCTGGATGCGTCACGAGTGAGTCGAGGACGGCTCGATGCGGTAGACCGGTGTCTATGACGGACCACGCGCTCAAGGGAGCAGGTGGGGTCTCCGGATGCCTACGCTCGCCATCTTGATCGGGCTGCAGGCGTCGGGGAAGACGACGTTCTACCGGCAGCGGCTGGCGCCCGCGTACGTGCAGGTCAGCAAGGACGGCTTCCCGAATGCGCGGCGGCGGCAGCAGCGCCAGATGCGGCTCGTCGAGGAGGCGCTGGCGGCGGGTCGGGACATCGCCGTCGACAACACCAATCCCTCGCCCGAGGAGTGGCGGCCGCTGGCCGAGGCCGCGCGGAGGCACGGGGCGAAGGTCGTGGGTTACTGGTTCCCTCCCGACGTGGCCGGTTCGCTGCGGCGGAACGCGTCCCGCGCCGGAAGGGAACGGGTGCCCGCCGTCGGCATCTTCGCGACCCGCAAACGCCTGCGGTGTCCCCGGCGATCGGATGGCTTCGACGCACTGTGTGAGGTCCGGATCGACGGCGCGGGCGGATTCGACGTCCGGCCGTTGGCGGAGGAGATGACGGACTGAGGCGGGCGCGGTCACCACGGCCCTCGGGTCAGCCGGTGCGTCGTACGAAGTGGCGGTCGTGGTCGGACAGGGCACCGACCGGGACGGTGGAGTGCAGGACCACGTCGACCGCGCGGTGCGGATCGGAGGCGTAGCAGCCGCTGCCCCACGCGCCGTTCGCCTCGACGACCGCCCAGCGCTCGTTCCCTGAGGGCTCTTGGATCGTGCCGACGTCGACGACGATCGCACCGGGCAGGGTGTGCCTGTACTCCGCCAGCAGATCCCGGGCGAAGCCCAGCACCGCCGCCCGCCGGGGCTGCGTGTCGAGCGGCGCGGTCCGGGTCTGGCCGTCTCGAGCAGCCCTTTCTTCGGCGGGTGAAGTCGTCGCAGGGACGACCAGCCTGCCGCCGTTCATCGTCGTGGATGCCGATGGCGTCGAGATCGAGCCGGTCACCGCCTATCTGCGTGACCTGGCCCTGAACGATATGAGCCCATCGACCGGTCGGAGCTATGCCTTCGACACCGCGAACCAGTCACTCGCGCCGGGCTGACCTCGGTACGACGACCAGTGATCTTCCCGGAACGTGTATCGCGGACGTATCGAAAATCGCATACGCCACCGCAACAGTCTTGCGTGTTCGGTGGAGGCATGGACCACAGCGCATCAATGGTCAGTTCGTCCATCGGGAAAGGACTGTGATCATGGACTCGGATTCCGTACGTGGTGTCGACCGGCGGCGGCTGCTCGGGTGGAGCGGGTTGGCGGCGGCCGGCGTGGTGGCGGCCGGCGCGTCGTCGCTGGTGGGCGCCCAGCCCGGCCGCGCCGACTCGGCCCCAACCGACGACGACCCGATCCCGCCGGACACCCTGCCCGGCGGAGCCTATGACCGGTACGTGGCGAAGCTGGCCGCCGAGGGCAAGTTCTCCGGCGTGGTGCTGCTGGCGCATCAGGGCCGGACTGTCCTGTCGCGCAGCTACGGCATGGCCGACGAGGAGAAGGGGATCGCCAACCACGAGGGCACCGCGTTCAGCCTCAGTTCGGCGGGCAAGCCGTTCTACGCGGTGGCCATCTTGCAGTTGGCGCAGCAGGGCAAGATGAAGCTGTCGGACACGGTGGGCACTCATCTGGAGGGCTTCGCCAAGGAGATCGCCGAGCAGGTGACCATCCACCACCTGTTGTCCGGCACCTCCGGGCTGGACAGCCCGGATGAGGACGTGCAACGCGTCTTCCAGAGCCGGGATGAGGTGCACGAGTACTACGAGCAGCGGGCCCGGCAGGCGAAACTGGTGGGCGTCCCGGGTGTTCCCGACACCGCCCACGCGGAGGCGGAGGTCACCATTTCCGCGCTGGTCGTGGAGGCCGTGACCGGCAAGACGTACTGGGACTACGTGCAGGAGAACATCTTCAAGCGCTGCGGCATGACCGGCTCGGCGTTCTACACCAGGCCGCAGTGGCTCACCGACGAGCACATCGCGCACCCGTACATGACGCTGGCCGACGGCAGCGTGGTGGACGCCGTCCGCAACCTGGACAAGAGCAGCCCGGACCCGAACGTACTCGGCAAAAATCCGGGCCGCGCCTTCATCGATGCCCCCGGGGACGGCGGCTTTGCCACCGCGCCGGATCTGGTCCGGTTCGCGCGCGCGCTGGGGGACGGCACGGTGCTGGACCGGCCCTGGGCCGACGTGCTCACCGCCGCGAAGATCCCCCATGGACCGGCGTCGTTCGGGGCGTACGGGATTCCGGTCTCCATCGTCAACGGCCAGTGGATGTACCAGCGCGCCGGTGGCAATCCCGGTGTCAGCGCCAACTGGGACATCTACCCGTACACCGGCTGGGTCGGTGTCATCCTCGGCAACTGCGACGGCGTGCCGCTGCAGGAGATGATCGGGCAGGAGATGCAAGCCATCACCGGGGCTCCGGCCGGCGGGGGGTCGGGTGGCTGAGCTACCGGAGGATTCCGTGTATCGCGGGCGTATCCAAAACCGCATACGCCACCGCAACGGCCTGAACCTGTCAGCACCACCCAGCCGCACGCGCAGAATCGTGCTCGTCGGCCTGGCAATCCTCGGCCTGGCGGGCGCGATGTTCACCGTGCGGCGGCCGCTCATGATGTCCGCTCCGGCGTGTATGGCCGGGCGGTGGCACGGCTGCTTCGACACGGAAAACGGTGTGCTGCTCATGATGCTGGTCGGGCTGCCATTGCCCGCTCTGGTGGTGTGCGCTCTGACGCTCCGTCGGCGTGCCGCCGGCGTCACCTCGGCGTGGCGGATGTCGCTGGCCGAGGTGGGCATGGTCTACGGGACGGTGCCGTTCGTATGGATCACCCTGATGCCGGGCCCGGGGGCCGGCATCGTCCCCGGCCGGGTGAACCTGATCCCGCTGCGGGACCTGGTCACGATGGGGCCGGTCGGGATCGGCGGCAACCTGCTGATCTTCGCGGCGCTGGGGTTCTTCGCTCCGATGCGGTTCGCGGCGCTGGCGTCCGTGCCGCGGATCCTGATGCTCGGGGCAGGCTGCTCAGCCCTGGTCGAAACCGCACAGTACGTCCTGCGGCTGGACCGGGTGTCCTCCGTGGATGACGTCCTGGTCAACGCCGCCGGCGCCGTGCTGGCCGCGCTGGCATCGCGCCACTGGTGGCGCACAGCGGCGGAGGTGCCGTCGGACCAGCCTCGCCCCGCGCTGGTATCGACACCTGCAGACTGAGTGCATGCGCGTACTGATCGTGGAGGACGAGCCCCTACCTGGCCGACGACGCCATGATCGTCGGTTCACCGGTCGTTCCGCACGTCGAGGCGGTGATCAGGCGGGGCGCCACCGTGCGCGGGTGCCTGCCCCGACCTGTCCTACCGTGACGCTCGCGTTCCGACGATCGGTGGTCTCGGTGGACAGGTCGGCGAGGAGGCGCAGGGCCGCCTCGGAGGGGGAGTCCGGCTCGGCGTTCCAGACCATGACGCGCTGGCCCTGGTCGTCAGGGAGGGGCATGACCTCCTCGGACAAGGTGAACGCGCCGACCAGCGGGTGGCGGTACTCGCGGGTGTTGTACGCGCAGTCGCCCACCGGGTGGGCGGACCACAGTGCGGCGAACTCCGGGCTCTTCATCGCCAACTCGCCGACCAGCGCGGTCAGCGCCGGGTCGTCCGGGTAGCGGCCGGCGGCCAGACGGAGGTACGCGACGGCGTCGCGCGCCTTCTTCCGCCAGTCCGCGTACAGCTCGCGGGTGTGCGGGTCGAGGAACAGCAGCCGCGCCATGTTCGGCCGGTCGGCCGGGCGTTCGGGAGCCTCGACGTCCAGGTGCCCGGCGAGCAGCGCGTGGGCCATCCGGTTCCACGCGAGGGCGTCGGTGCACCGCCCGATGACCATGGCGGGGACGTTCCCGAAGGACTCGATCATCAGCCGTACGCCGGGGCGGATCCGTTCCGGGCGGGGGCGTCGGCGCGCGGCCGGGGTGGGACGGGCGAGGCCGTGCAGGTACGCGCGTTCGCCCTCGTCGAGGTTCAACGCACGGGCGATCGCGTCGAGGACGGCGTCGGAGGCGTTCTGGCTTTGCCCCTGCTCCAGCCGCGTGTAGTAGGCGACGCTGACCCCGGCCAACTGCGCGAGTTCCTCACGCCGTAGCCCCGGGACGCGGCGCCGGCCGCCGTAGTGGGTCAGCCCGACGTCCTCCGGCCGCAGCCGCGCGCGACGTGACCGCAGGAATTCCCCCAGTTCCGCCCGCTTGTCCATGTCCATCAGTATGGCGCCGCCTCCGGCCCGGATCCTGACCCTGCCAGTGGTACGAATCCGGGGCGTACGCGGGACAGGGGGCTGGGTACGGCCCGCCGCGCGCCGGAGTCTCTTCCCGAACGAACTCCCATCATGGAAAGGGACGGTCATGGCCGTTCTGGAAGAGATCAACGGAAGGACCGGGGACCGGGCCCGGATGACGGCGCGTCAGCGCATGGTCCTAGTGTTGCTGCTCGGCGCGCAGTTCATGCTGGCCGTCGACTTCTCGATCCTCAATGTCGCCCTGCCCGCCGTCGGCGACGGACTGGGCATCGGCCTGCACGGCCTCCAGTGGGTCGCGACCGGATTCGCGCTGCCCGCGGCGGGTCTCACGCTGCTGTCGGGGCGGGTCGCCGACCTGTTCGGCCGGCGGCGGATGTTCCTGACCGGTATGGCGCTGCTGGCCGTGGGATCGCTGTTGGGCGGCCTCGCGGTCTCTCCCGCGATGCTGCTCACCGGGCGGGTGCTGCAGGGCGTCGCCACCGCGATCAGCACACCGGCGGCGCTGTCGCTGCTGACCACCTCGTTCCCGGAGGGGTCACTGCGGGACCGGGCGCTCGGGCTGAACGGCGCGCTGATGTCCGCGGGCTTCACTGCGGGCGCCGTCCTCGGGGGCGTACTCACCGACCTGCTCAGCTGGCGCTGGGCCTTCCTGGTCAACGTGCCCATCGCGGTGCTCATCCTCGCCGCCACGCCGAAGCTGATCGCCGGAGGCCGGGCCGCCCGGAGGATGCGCCTGGACATCCCGGGCGCGCTGACGGTGACGGCCGGGCTGCTCGCACTCGTCTACGGCGTCACCGCGGCGGGGGAGCGTGGCTGGACCGCTCCGGCCGCACTCGTCTCTCTGGCCGCTGCCGCGGCGCTGCTGGTGGCCTTCTGGTTCGCCGAGGCGCGGTCGGCGGACCCGCTCCTGCCGGTACGGATCCTCCGGCGGCGCACGGTGGTGTGGGGCAACGCCGCAGGGCTCATCGCCTTCCTCACCGAGACCTCCCTCGTCTTCTTGATGACGCTGTACCTGCAGGAGGTGCTCCGTTACTCGCCCCTGGCCACCGGGCTGGCGTTCGGCGTCCTCGGCGCGGGGACCGTCACCGGCGGTCTCCTCGGCGCCCGGGTGATCGCCCGCCTGGGGATGTACCGGGTGCTGGTCGGCGCGTTCGTCGTCCAGGCGGTCGCGACCGCGTCACTGGTCGCGCTCGGCGACGCTCACCGCTGGATCGCGCTGTTCCTGGCCGCGACCTTTGTCGGGGGCGTGGGCAACATGCTCGCGATCGTCGCCTTCATGGTCACCGCGACGTCCGGGCTGCCCGACGGCGAGCAGGGGCTGGCCACGGGGCTGGCGACCATGACGCAGCAGATCGGGATCACCATCGGCATCCCGATCATGAGTGCGATCGCCACCGCGCGTACGGGCGCGCTCGGCGGCTCCCACACGCGCGCCGAGGCCGTCCTCGGCGGGGTACGGCTCGCCGTGCTCGTCAATGCGGCGATCGTGCTCGCCGGCGCGCTGCTCACGGCGGCCTTCCTCCGCCGCCGCGCCGCCCGCTGAGTGGTGCCCTGTTTCCGTGGCGGAGAGCTGGGGACGCGCCGTCCTGATCAGTCCTCCGACAGGGTCAGGAGCTTGAGGACGGTGTTCCCGTTGCGGAGGGTCGCCGGGACGCCGAGGCGCTTGTCGAGGATCGCGGGGAGCTTCGCCCGGCCGAGCCCGTCCGGGAAGTAAAGATAGAGCTCTTTTTCGCCCAACCTGAGTTCTTCGGGGGCGAACTCCGCCGGATCGAGGGCGCGCAGCCGTTCGGGGGCCGGGGCCTCGGCCAGGAACGCCACCGCGAATCTGGCCGGGTCCCGGACCTCCAGCGGGTTGCCCTCGACGATCGCGCGCAGCTCCGCCGCCGTCCGTACCATCACCGGCACCGTACGGCCCACGGCCGCGGCGAGACGGCCCTCGATCGCGGCGGCGATCCGCTCCGTCGGCGCCTCCGGCCCGGTGAACACGGCGTTGCCGCTGTTCAGGTGGGTCCGGACGTCGGTGTGACCCAGCGCGGCCAGCACGTCCTTGAAGTCGGCCATGGCGACCTTGGTGTCGCGGCCGACGTTGACTCCGCGCAGGAGAGCGACGTAGCGGGCCACGGGCCCTACTCGACGGTGACGGACTTGGCGAGGTTGCGGGGCTGGTCGACGTCGTGGCCCCGTGCCGTGGCCAGCTCGCAGGCGAAGACCTGCAGCGGGATCGTCGTGACGAGGGGCTGCAGGAGCGTCGGCACGGCCGGGACCCGGATGAGCGTGTCGGCGTACGGCGCGACGGTCTCGTCGCCCTCTTCGGCGATGACGATCGTACGGGCCCCCCGCGCGCGGATCTCCTGGATGTTGGAGACGATCTTGTCGTGGAGGATCGGCCGGGCGCGCGGCGGCACGACGACCACCACCGGCAGGTCCTGTTCGATCAGCGCGATCGGGCCGTGCTTCAGCTCACCGGCGGCGAAGCCCTCCGCGTGCATGTACGCGAGCTCCTTGAGCTTCAGCGCGCCCTCCAGGGCCACGGGGAAGCCCACGTGGCGGCCGAGGAAGAGCACGCAGCGCTCGCCCGCCAGCGACCGGGCGAGCTCGCGGACCGGCTCGACCGTGCCCAGGACCTCTTCCACCTTCTCCGGCATGGTGCCCAGGAGCTGGATCATGGCGAAGACCTCGTCGCCCCACTTGGTCCCCCGGACCTGCGCGAAGTACAGCGCGATCAGGTAGACGGCGACGAGCTGGGTGAGGAACGCCTTGGTCGAGGCGACGGCGATCTCCGGGCCGGCGTGGGTGTACAGCACGCCGTCGCACTCGCGCGGGATCGTCGAGCCGTTGACGTTGCAGATGCCGAGCACGTTGGCGCGCTGCTCACGGGCGTGCCGCACGGCCATCAGCGTGTCCATGGTCTCGCCGGACTGCGAGATCGCGATGACCAGGGTGGAGCGGGCGAGGATCGGGTCGCGGTACCGGAACTCGCTGGCCAGCTCGACCTCGCACGGGATCTGGGCCCAGTGCTCGATCGCGTACTTGGCGATCATCCCCGCGTGGTACGCCGTGCCGCACGCCACGATGATGATCTTCTCGACGTCGCGCAGCTGCTGGTCGGACAGGCGCATCTCGTCCAGGGACAGGCGCCCGTCGGCGCCGACCCGGCCCAGCAGCGTGTCGGCGACCGCCCGCGGCTGCTCGGCGATCTCCTTGAGCATGAAGTAGTCGTGGCCGCCCTTCTCGGCGGCGGAGACGTCCCAGTCGACGTGGTACTCCTTCACCGGCGCCGGGGCGCCGGCGAAGTCGGTGACGGTGACGCCGGACGGGCGCAGCTCGACGACCTGGTCCTGACCGAGCTCGATCGCGTCGCGGGTGTGCGCGATGAAGGCGGCCACGTCGCTGGCGAGGAAGTTCTCCCCGTCGCCGACGCCGACGACCAGCGGGGAGTTGCGGCGCGCGCCGACGACGAGGTCGGGCTCGCCCGCGTGCACGGCGACGAGGGTGAAGGCCCCATCGAGCCGTCCACAGATCCGCCGCATCGCCTCGGTCAGCCCGACGCCCTTGGTCACCTCCTCCTCCAGGAGGTGCGCGACGGCCTCGGTGTCGGTGTCGGAGGACAGCTCGTGGCCGCGCTCCTCCAGCTCGACGCGCAGGGCGGCGAAGTTCTCGATGATGCCGTTGTGCACGACCGCCACCGCGCCGGTGCAGTCGATGTGCGGGTGGGCGTTGCGGTCGTTCGGCGGGCCGTGGGTGGCCCAGCGGGTGTGGCCGATGCCCGCGTGGCTGAGCGGCGGCGGGCTCTCGGTGAGCGCGTCGCGCAGGTTGACCAGCTTGCCCGCCCGCTTCGTGACCGTCAGCTTGCCGTCGGCCAGCACCGCGGCGCCCGCCGAGTCGTAGCCTCGGTATTCCAGTCTGGCGAGCCCGTCGACGACCACGTCGAGAGCGGACTGCGAGCCGACGTACCCCACGATTCCGCACATGGGACGCCAGCGTAATGGCTCCAGGTGAGCGGGTAGACCAGTGCCGCCGGTACTGTCCGCATCCGGTAAAGATCACCCAGAGTGGACTTCAGGAAACGCTAAGGTGACGCCATGATCACTGATGGGGGCGGTGTGCCCAGCCCCTATGTGGAATTCGGTCGCGAGGAATGGCGGGAGCTTCGGGCGGGGATGCCGCTGTCGCTCACAGCGGATGAGCTGGAGGCCCTGCGCGGGCTGAGCGACCCCATCGACCTCGGCGAGGTGGAGGGGGTCCATCTGCCGGTGGCCCGGCTCATCGGACTGTTCAGGGCCGCCGACGGCCGCCTGCGGGACGCGGTCGGCGCCTTCCTCGGCGCCCCGGGCGCCCCCACTCCGTTCATCATCGGCATCGCCGGGAGCGTCGCCGTCGGCAAGTCGACCGTGGCGCGCCTGCTGCGGACGCTGCTCGCCCGGGGCCCCGGCGAGCCGGACGTCGAACTCGTCACCACCGACGGCTTCCTCTATCCGAACGCGACCCTTGCCGAGCGCGGGCTCATGGAGCGCAAGGGCTTCCCGGAGTCGTACGACCGCCGTGCGCTGCTGGGGTTCGTCTCCGCGGTGAAGGCGGGCGCCACCGAGCTGTCCGTTCCGGTGTACGACCCGCTGGCCTATGACATCGCGCCCGGCATCCGGCAGGTCGTCAAGCGGCCCGACATCCTCATCGTGGAGGGTCTGAACGTCCTGCAGACGGCCCGGCCGGGCGGTCTCGCGCTGTCGGACCTGTTCGACTTCTCCATCTACGTCGACGCGCGGGTGGACGACATCCGCCAGTGGTACGTCGACCGCTTCTTCGCGCTGCGGCGCACGGTCTTCACGGACGAGCGGTCCTTCTTCCACCCGTACGCACGGGTGCATGAGGACGAGGCCGCGGCGTACGCGGAGAAGCTCTGGCGGGACACCAACGAGATCAACCTCGTGGCCAACATCCTGCCGACCCGGGACCGCGCCACCCTGGTCCTGCACAAGGACCGCGACCATCGGATCCACCGCGTACGCCTCCGCCGCATCTGAGCGTCAGCGCCGCGGCCGTACGACCAACAGCGAGCAGCAGGCTCCGAGGGCGGCCGTCGCCGCCAGCGCCGCGCCCGTCATGGCCAGGGCGTGACCGGTCGGCGGCGCCACGCTGAGGAACAGCGTGCCGAACGTCGCCACGCCCACGACCTGACCGAGCTGGCTCATCGTGACGAGCAGACCGCTGGCGTCCGCGGAGTCCGTGACAGGGACGTCGGCGAGCGCCATCGTCAGCATCGGACTGAAGGCTCCGCCCAGGCCGAGGCCGGTCAGGCCCATCGCCACCTCCAACCCGGCCCCGCCGGACCGGAAGACCCCCAGCCCGACGTAACCGAGGGCCGCCACCAGGAAGGCCACCGGGATCATCAGGCGGTGCCACCGGGCGGGCACCCGCCGCCAGTTCAGGCTGGCCAGCGCGAACCCTCCGGCGCCGGGGATGAAGGACAGCCCCGCCCGCAGGGGCGTTTCTCCGAGGCCGCCCTGTAGGTGGAGGGCCAGGCTGAACAGGAACCCGCCGAACGTCGCCATGCAGACGAAGATCGTGGCGGCACCGGGGACGACACCGGGCGTGCGGAGCAGCCGGCCCGGGATCAGCGGCGCGGTCGCCCGGCGCTGCACGGCCACGAAGACGCCGAAGAGCACGATGCTGCCGGCCAGCATCAGCCAACCCCATCCCGGCCAGCCCTCCTCGTGCCCGAGCACGAGCGGCACGACGAAGCACACGACCGCGGCCGACAGACCGACCACACCGGGGATGTCCAGGCGGCGGCCCGGCTCGCCGGTGTCACGCGGCAGGACTCGTGGCCCGGCGATCAGCAGCGCCACGCCGATCGGGACGTTCACGAGGAACACCGGGCGCCAGCCGGTGCCGAGGATGTCGGCGCTCACGAGCGCGCCGCCGACGACCTGTCCGACGACGGCGCCGCCGGACAGCACGGCCGAGTAGAGGCTCAGCGCCCGCGCCCGGGCGGTGCCCGTGAAGCTACGCTGGATGAGGCTCATCACCTGCGGCACCATGAGCGCGGCGCCCGCTCCCTGGATGAGCCGGAACGCGATGAGCAGGCCGGTCGTCCCGGCCAGCCCGCACGCCAGGGACGCGGCCGTGAACACCGCGAGCCCCCCGAGGAAGGCGCGCCGGTGGCCCAGGATGTCGCCGAGCCGCGCACCGGTGATGAGCAGCGTGGCGTACGCGATGGTGTAGCCGGCGATGACGAGCTGCAGGCCCGCGCCGGAGGCGTGCAGGTCGGTACGGATGGTGGGTGCGGCGACGTTCACGACGGTCACGTCGAGGACCGCCATGAACTGGCCGAGCATGATGAGCGTCAGCAGCCCGCCGCGGCGGACCGGCGCGCGCGCCGCGGGGGCGTCGAGGGTGATCTGGGCCATGCCCCGAGCCTGCGGGCGAAGCGATACGGGTGGTGAGAGCCCGCTGATACTGGTGTTACCAGCACCTGGCACGGCCGCCGGGGTTGACGCACCATGGACGGGTGACCGTGACGACCTCGCGACGGCGGACCGAGCTGGCCGCCTTCCTGCGCAGCCGCAGGGAGCGCATCACCCCCGCCGACGTGGGCGTTCCGGCCGGGTTGCGCCGCCGTACGCCGGGCCTACGCCGCGAGGAGGTCGCCCAGCTCGCGGGGGTCGGGGTCACCTGGTACACCTGGCTCGAACAGGGCCGGCCGATCAACGTGAGTGTCCAGGTCCTCGACGCGATCGCGCGCACGCTGCGCCTGGACCAGACCGAGCGCGAGCACCTCTACCGGCTCGCGGCCGTCCCCTCCGTACCCGGTCCTGCGGTCCACGAGCGCCTCGAGCCGCAGGTGCAGACCGTCCTCGACGGCCTGGTCCCTCTCCCGGCCGCGGTCCTGACCAGCCGCTATGACGTCCTCGCGTGGAACGCCGCCTACGCGGCGATGTGGCCGAAGGTGCTGGAGGACGACGTGCCCCGGAACCTCATCTGGCGGATGTTCGTGACCCCGGAGTGCTGCAGCCCGATGGTCAACCGCGACGAGGAGCTGCCGCAGATGGTCGCGACGTTCCGCGGGGCGTTCGGCCGCCACCTCGGCGAGACCTCCTGGACCGAGCTCGTGCACCGCCTGTCGTCGGCCAGTCCCGAGTTCGCCGAGATGTGGGCCGCGCACGACGTCGCGGTCCCGGCCACGCGCGTGAAGATCTTCCAGCACGCCTCGGTCGGCGTGATCCGGCTGTCGGTGGTCAACTTCGCCGTCACCGCCACCCCGGAGACCCGGATGGCGGTCTACACGCCGGTCGACGCGGAGAGCCGGGAGCGCGTTCAGTGGCTGATCGACCATCCCGGCGCCCCCGCCGTCGACCATGTCCACGCGGCCACGATCGGCGCGGAGTGATAAACCTGGTCAGGTGATCGTCGGAGTGGGGATCGACGTCGTGGACGTCGCCCGGTTCGCCAGGTCCCTGGAGCGCACGCCCGGCCTTGCCGTCCGGCTCTTCACCGACCACGAACGCGGGCTGCCGCCACGGTCCCTCGCCGCGCGGTTCGCCGCCAAGGAGGCCCTGGCCAAGGCACTCGGCGCGCCGCGCGGCCTGCAGTGGACCGACGCGGAGGTGCGCCGGGCCGAGGACGGCCGCCCGAGCCTGCACGTGGCGGGCACCATCCTGGAGGCGGCCGACCGGCTGGGCGTCACCACGTGGCACCTGTCGCTCAGCCACGACGGAGGCGTCGCCGTCGCGGTGGTGATAGCGGAGAACACCCGATGAGGAGGCGAGCGTGATGCGGTACGCGCATGAGGTGGACAAGGTCCGGACCGCCGAGCGGACGCTGATGGCCCGCCTGCCTGAGGGGACGCTCATGCGGCGCGCCGCGGCCGGCCTGGCCTCGGTCTGCGCCCGGCTCCTGTCCGGCGGACGGGCGCTCGGCGAGGCGGGCCTCGGAGTGTACGGCGCGCGGGTCGTCCTGCTGGTGGGCAGCGGCGACAACGGCGGCGACGCCCTGTACGCGGGCGCGGGCCTGGCCCGGCGCGGCGCCCGGGTCACCGCGATCCTCGCCGGGGCGAAGACCCATGAGGGCGGTCTCGCCGAGCTGCGCGCCACCGGCGGCCGGGCGGTGCCCGTCGCGGACGACGCGCGGGTGGCGGAGGAGATCGACCTGGCCGAACTGATCATCGACGGCATGCTCGGCATCGGCGGCCGGGGCGGCCTGCGCGAGCCGTACGCCGGGCTGGCCGGGCGGGCCGCGGCCGGCGGGGCGGTCGTCGTGGCCTGCGACCTGCCGAGCGGCATCGACGCGAGCACGGGACAGGTCGCCGGGCCAGCGGTCCGTGCGGACGTGACCGTCACGTTCGGGATCTACAAGCCGGGCCTGCTCGTCGACCCGGGAGCCCAGCACGCGGGCGTGGTCGAACTCGTCGACATCGGGCTCGGCCCGTACCTCCCGGACCCCGACGTCTGCGCGCCGCGCGCCGACGACATCGCCGACCGGCTGCCCCGCCCGACCAACGAGTCGGACAAATACCGCCGGGGCGTCGTCGGCGTGCTGGCCGGCGGTGAGGCCTTCACCGGCGCCGCCGTCCTCGCCGTCGGCGGGGCGGTGCACGGCGGGGCCGGCATGGTGCGGTTCGCCTCTTCCGAGCACCCCGTGGAGCTGGTCCGGCAGCGCTGGCCGGAGGCCGTCACCACCGTCATCGGCGACTCGCTGGACAAGGTCGGGCGCGTACAGGCGTGGGTGGCCGGCCCGGGGCTCGGCACCGACGAGCGGGCCGAGGCGCTGCTCGCCCAGGTCCTCGCCTCGGACCTGCCGGTCCTCGTGGACGCCGACGGGCTGACCGTCCTGTCGCGGCGGCGCGACCTGCTGTGGCGGACCGCGCCGACCCTGCTCACCCCGCACGCCGGGGAGCTGGCCCGGCTGCTGGGCACGGACCCCGCCGAGGTCGAGGCGCGGCGACTGGAGCACGTGCGCCGCGCCGCCGAGGAGCTGAACGCCACCGTGCTGCTCAAGGGCTCCACCACGGTCATCGCCGAGGCCGAGCGGCCGGTGCGGGTGAACCCCACCGGCACGCCCTGGCTGGCCACGGCGGGCACCGGCGACGTGCTTTCCGGGCTCACGGGCGCGCTGCTGGCCGGCGGCCTGGAGGCGATCGACGCGGCGACGGCGGGGGCGTACCTCCACGGCCTGGCCGCGCGGCTGTCCGCCGACCCGTACGGCCGCGGCGAAGCGCCGATCAGCGCGTACGACGTCGTGGACGCCCTGCCGGGGGCGTTCCGTACGGTGTCCGCCTGACCTGGCCGCGAGGATGGCCGGACCTCACGCCGGTGGCTGCCACACTGGAACGCATGTTGAGCGTCCCCGCGACAGCACATGTCGATCTGGCGGCGATCAGCCATAACGTCGGCGTCCTGCGTGAGAAGGCCGCGGGCGCCGAGGTGATGGTGATCGTCAAGGCCGATGGGTACGGGCACGGCATCATCCCGGTCGCCCACGCCGCCCTCGCGGGCGGCGCGTCCCGGCTCGGCGTCGCCTCGCTGGCCGAGGCGATGCTCCTGCGGCGGGCCGCCATCGACGCGCCGATGCTGTGCTGGCTGTACGGGCCCGGCGAGCCGTTCCACGAGGCCGTCGCCGCCGACGTCGACCTGTCGGCGGGCTCGGTCCGCCTCGTCGAGGAGATCGCGGACGCCGCCGTGCGCGCGGGCCGTACAGCGCGGCTGCACCTGAAGGCCGACACCGGGCTGTCCCGCAACGGGGCGACCCCCGCCGACTGGCCGTCGGTCGTGGACGCCGCCCTCCGGGCGCAGTCGGAGGGGCACGTCCGGGTGGTGGGGCTGTGGTCCCACATGGCGTGCGCGGACGAGCCGGGCCATCCGTCGATCGCGTCGCAGCTGAAGGTCTTCGCCGACGCCGTCGAGCTGGCGGAGAAGGCGGGCGTGCGCCCGGAGGTCCGTCACCTGGCCAACTCCGCGGCGACGCTGACGATCCCGGAGGCGCGCTACGACCTGGTGCGCCCCGGCATCGCCGCGTACGGCCTCAGCCCGATCCCGTCGCACCCGGCCTCCGACGGGCGCGAGGGCCGCAACTTCGGGCTCCGGCCCGCGATGACCCTCACCGGGCGGCTCGTGATCGCCAAGCGGGTCGGGCCGGGCACGGGCGTGTCGTACGGCCATCGCTACACCACCGAGCGGGAGACGACGCTCGGGCTGGTCCCCCTGGGGTACGCCGACGGGATCCCGCGCGCCGGCACGAACCTCCTGGAGGTCTGGGCGGCGGGGAGCCGGCGGCGCATCGCCGGCACGGTCTGCATGGACCAGTTCGTCATCGACGTGGGCGACGACGAGATCCACGCCGGCGACGAGGTGATCCTCTTCGGCCCGGGCGACCGGGGCGAGCCCACCGCACAGGACTGGGCCGACCTGCTCGGCACGATCTCCTACGAGATCGTCACCCGCATCGGCGCCCGCGTCCCCCGCGCGTACGACGGAGGTCCCGCATGAACAAGAAGCGCATCGGCCTGATCGGCGCGGCGGTCGGCACGGCCGGCGCGGTCGGCGTCGGCGCGGTCGTCGCCGCGCGCAGGTACGCCGTCGGTCGGGCCCGGTTGACCCCCGACCCCGACGCGAACGAGGCGTTCGGTGGGCTGCGCGGACGGTCGCTGACCGTGGAGGCCACCGACGGCGTGCCCCTCCACGTCGAGATCGACGGGCCGGACGACGCGCCGCTCACGGTCGTCTTCTGCCACGGCTACTGCCTGAACCAGGACTGCTGGCACTACCAGCGGCGCGACCTCGGCCGGGACGGCGACCTGCGGATGGTGTTCTGGGACCAGCGCAGCCACGGCCGGTCCGGGCGCAGCGATTTCGTCCACGCCACCGTCGACCAGTGCGGCGAGGACCTGTTCGCCGTCCTGGAGGCGACGGTCGACGCCGGCGCGCCGGTGGTCCTGGCCGGCCACTCGATGGGCGGTATGACCATCATGGCGCTGGCCGAGGGCCATCCGGAGCTGTTCGAGGACGGCAGGGTCGCCGCCGTCGCCCTGATCAACACGTCCTCGGGCGAGCTGGCCGAGCTGAGCCTGGGCCTGCCGATGGCGTTCGGGAAGGTCTTCAAGGCGGCGCTGCCCCGGGTGACGCGCAGCCTCGGCAAGCGCGCCGAGCTGATCGACCGCGGTCGGCGGGTCGGCGCCGACGTCGCCTTCATGGCCACCCGCCGGATCGCCTTCGGCGACAAGAAGGTCAGCCCCACGGTGGTGGACTTCGTCGAGCAGATGATCCGGTCCACGCCGATCGACGTGATCGCGGAGTTCTATCCGACGCTCGCCGCCCACGACAAGCTCGCGGCGCTGCAGGTGTTCAAGAATCTGCCCGCGCTGGTCGTCACCGCCGACGAGGACCGCCTGACGCCCGCCGCGCACGGGCGGGCGATCGCGGCGGTGCTGAGCGACGCGGAGCTCGTGGAGGTGGCCGAGGCCGGCCACGTCACCATGCTGGAGCATCCTGAGATCGTCACCCGGGCGCTCGTCCGGTTGATCGACCGGGTGCGCCCCGTCGAGGAAGAGGAGCGGTCGGCGTGAAACCCATTCCGGTTCCCACCGATGAGGTGATGCGCGAGCTGGGCCGCAGGCTGGCCGCCGTCGTGCGCGCGGGCGACCTGGTCGTGCTGTCCGGCCCGCTCGGCGCGGGCAAGACGACGCTGACCCAGGGGCTGGGCGAGGGCCTGAAGATCCGGGGGCCGGTGACCTCGCCGACCTTCGTCATCGCGCGGGTGCACCCCTCGCTGGCCGGGGGGCCCGCGCTGGTGCACGTCGACGCCTACCGTCTCGGTGGTCTGGAGGAGGTCGACGATCTCGACCTCGATCTGCAGGACGCCGTGACCGTGGTCGAGTGGGGTGAGGGCCTGGTCGAGGAGCTGTCCGAGGACCGTCTGGAGGTCATCATCGAGCGCGGTGAGACGGAGGAGCGGACCGTCCGTATCACCGGTGTGGGCGCACGCTGGGCGGACGGGTCGATCGATCACGTGCTGTGACCGCTCCCAGGGTCGGCCGATGTTGGACCGGTCCCTTTCGGCATGACGCAGACGTTTCGGGGATTTTGAAATACCCTCACGGATAAATCTCACCTTCCTGGCAGATCAGGACAGATGGATCGAGGGGGAGAGATCTGGTGAGTGGTCGCCGTCGCGCTCCCCGCCCGGCCGGACGCAACACACGCGTCTGGGCCGTCGCGGGCGCTCTCGCATTGGCCGTCGCGGTCTGCGCCGTCGTGGCCTTCGCCCTCCTCCGTACGGGCACGGCCCGTCACACGGCGTCATCGAAGGGCGGCGGGGGACCGCAGAGCTCACCCATGAGCGCGCCCGGCGGCTCCGAGCGCGACCTGGTCCCCGACGCCTGCACGGCGCTGAGCCAGAAGGTCGCGGACGAACTCGCTCCGAACGCCGACCGCACCGCGATGAGCCAGGCGACCCAGTCCGACCAGCACAGCGAATGCGCGTGGAGCCTCTTCGGCACCACCCGCCGGCAGCTGACCATCGAACTGCGCGCCCTCAGCGCCGAAGGCGGCACGAGCGCGACGAGCGTCGCGACCCGGACGTTCGGCCAGGAATGGGAGTCCGACCGCGCGGGCAAGGACCTCGCCGACACCGTCAAGGTGCGCGACAGCCGTGGTGTCAGCGGCGTCGGCGAACAGGCGTACGTCGTGTACACGGTCGACAATGACGAGAGCGGGGAGGCCGTCGCCAACGCCCGGCTGGCCAACGTCCTCGTCACCGTCCACTACGCCGGCGGCGACGACACGGAGCCGCTGACGTCCTCCGACGCCACCAACGGCGCCCTGTCCGCCGCCCGCGACGTCGTCTCCAAGCTCCAGTCCCAGTCCTGACCGGCCGAGACCACCCCGTGGGCGCGCTACGCTCATAGGTCGTGCTGGTCTTGGCTTTTGACACTGCGACCGCCGCGGTCACCGTCGCCCTGAGCGAAGGCACCTCCGGCGGCGTCCGGCTACGCGCCGAGTCCAACGCGGTCGACCGGCGGCGGCATGCCGAGGTGCTCGCCCCCGCGATCGCGACCGTACTCGAGGAGGCCGGGGTGACCCGGGCCGATCTGTCGGCCATCGCGGTCGGCGTCGGCCCCGGGCCCTACACCGGCCTGCGCGTCGGGCTGACGACCGCCCGCGCGCTCGGCGCCGTGCTCGGCGTCCCGGTCCACGGCGTCTGCACCCTCGACGTCCTCGCCTGGCAGTCCGGCCGCCCGGACCCCTTCGTGGTGGCCACCGACGCCCGGCGCAAGGAGGTCTACTGGGCGTCGTACGCCTCGGGCCGCGCGCGGAGCGCAGGCCCCGCCGTCGGCAAGCCCGCCGAGGCGGCCGAGCCGGGCCTGCCCGCCATCGGGGAGGGCGCGCTGCTGTACGCCGACACGCTCGCCGGGCAGGAGCCCGCGCTGCCGTCCGCGGCCGCGCTCGCCGACCTGGTGATCACCCGGCTGTCCGGCGGCGACGGCCCCGACCTGGTGCCGCCCGTCCCGCTGTACCTCCGCAAGCCCGACGCCCGCGAGCCGGGGCCGCGCAAACGGGTGACGCAGCCGTGACGCTGCGCCCGATGACCGCCGACGACGTGCCCGAGGTGCTGGCGCTCGAGCCCGTGCTGTTCCCCGAGGAGTTCTGGTCGGAGGAGGCCTACCGCGAGGAGCTGGCCGACCCGGGCGGCACGCGGCACTACGTCGTGGTCGAGGACGACGACGGGCGCTTCGCCGGCTGGGCAGGCCTGGCCGCCGTCGGCGCCCAGGCCGACGTGCTCACCATCGGCGTACGGCCCGAGCTGCAGGGGCGGGGGTTCGGCGCCCGGATGCTGACCGCGCTGCTGGACGAGGCCGCGGCCCGCGGCTGCCCCGAGGTGTTCCTCGACGTGCGCGCCGACAACGACCGGGCGCGGCGCCTGTACGAACGCTTCGGCTTCACTCCGGTCGGCGTCCGCAAGCGCTACTACCAGCCCTCCGGGGTGGACGCGATCGTGATGGTCCGTGACTCGCGGCGGAGCGGAGCGCCCGCCGGACAGGAAGTGGGAAAATGAGGGACGAACCTTTGGTCCTGGGGATCGAGACGTCCTGCGACGAGACGGGCATCGGCATCGTCCGCGGCCACACGCTGCTGGCCGACGCCATCGCCTCCAGCGTCGAAGAGCACGCGCGGTTCGGCGGGGTCGTCCCCGAAGTGGCCTCACGGGCGCACCTGGAGGCCATGACGCCGACCGTCGACCGCGCCCTGGCCGACGCCGGCGTCACCCTGAACGACATCGACGCGATCGCCGTGACCGCCGGGCCCGGTCTGGCCGGCGCCCTCCTCGTCGGCGTCGCCGCCGCCAAGGCGTACTCCCTCGGCCTCGGCAGACCGCTGTACGGCGTCAACCACCTCGCCGCCCACGTCGCCGTGGACCAGCTCGAACACGGCGCGCTGCCGAAGCCGTGCGTGGCGCTGCTCGTCTCCGGTGGCCACTCCTCGCTGCTCCTCGTCCCCGACGTCGCCTCCGACGTGCGCCCGCTCGGCGCCACCGTCGACGACGCGGCCGGCGAGGCGTTCGACAAGGTCGCGCGGGTGCTCGACCTCGGCTTCCCCGGCGGCCCGTACATCGACCGCGCGGCCCGGGAGGGCGACCCCGGCTCGGTGTTCTTCCCGCGTGGCAAGTACGACGACGGCACCTACGACTTCTCCTTCTCCGGCCTCAAGACCGCGGTGGCCCGCTGGGTGGAGGCCCGCGAACGCGCCGGTGAGCCGGTTCCGGTCGCCGACGTCGCCGCGGCCTTCCAGGAGGCGGTCGTGGACGTTCTGACCAAGAAGGCCATCGCCGCCTGCAAGGACAACGGGGTGTCCCACCTGCTCGTCGGCGGCGGTGTCGCGGCCAACTCCCGGCTGCGGGCCCTGGCCCAGGAACGCTGCGACGCGGCGGGCATCCGCCTGCGCGTGCCCCGGCCGAAGCTGTGCACCGACAACGGTGCCATGGTCGCGGCCCTCGGCTCCGAGCTCGTCGCCGCCGGCCTCCCCCCGTCCGACCTGGGCCTCCCCGCTGACAGCTCCCTCCCCATCACCCAGGTCCTCGTCTGAACGGCCAGGTGGCCAGGTCCAGCCGGGGCCACGCCGGCCGATCCGGTCAGCCGGGCGCCGGGTCGAGGCGACGCGCAGCGGACGCTCTGGCCGCAGCGCCGACTCCGGCGTCGTAATTGACGCCACCAACCCGACAATGAGGACGTCCATCCGTCAATAGCGGCGGCGAGCCGTCAATAGCGGCGGCGTGCCGCCAGTGCGGGCGGGCGGCGGGTACGCGGTGGCTTCACCCACACGGCCGCACCGACCGTCGCGCCGTCGACCTCGGCGATCCGGAATGACGGCGGGCCGAATGCTCGGTGACCGCCATCCCACACTGGGGCGAACCACCTCGGCCCAGCCCTCGGGTCGGCCTATGACCGAGCAATCCGTCCGACGGGAAGCCGGCTCCGGCGCAGTGTGCAGCGGTCCGAACGCCTGCGTCCCGACCCTCGCCGGGTCGGGACGCAGGTCGCTGAAGGCACCGGGTCAGCGGGCTCGGTTGCGGTTGAACCGGGTCTTCGCCCAGACGTAGCCGACGAGGGCGATGCCGGCGCACCACGCGGCGGAGGTGACGGCGCTGTGCCCGATGGGTGTGCCCATCAGCAGGCCGCGCAGGGTCTCGATCACGGGAGTGAAGGGCTGGTACTCGGCGAACCAGCGCAGGCCCGCCGGCATGGAGCCGGTGGGGACGAACCCACTGCCGATCATCGGCAGGAGCTGCAGGGGGAGGGGCAGGTTGCTGGCGCTCTCGGGGGACTTGGCGAACACACCGAGGGCCACCGCCAGCCAGGTGAGCGCGAACGTGACCATCAGGAGGACGCCGATCGTCGCGATCCACTCGACCGGACCGGCGTCGGGCCGGAAGCCGAGGGCCAGGGCGAAGCCGATGACGAGTGCCGTGCTGAACATCGTGGTGATCAGGCTGCCGATGACGTGCCCGGTCAGCAGGGAGGCACGGGAGATCGCCATGGTGCGGAACCGGTCGATGATCCCCTCGGTCACGTCCACGGAGACCGCCACGGCTGTCATGAGGGACCCCGACGCGACGGTCATCAGGATGATCCCTGGGACGAGGTAGTCCAGGTACTGCGCCCGGCTGCCGCCGATGCCGGTGCCCAGCGCGCCGCCGAAGACGTAGACGAACAGCAGCAGGAAGATGATCGGCAGTCCGGCGACGCTGAGGGTCAGGGACGGGTAACGGAGGGCGTGCCGGAGGTTGCGGCGCAGCATGGTCGCCGAGTCGCTCGCGGCATGGGACAGGGCGCTCAACGGAGGGCCTCCTTGGCGGTGTCGGGACGGCCGGTGAGGGCGAAGAAGACGTCGTCGAGGTCGGGCGTGTGGACCTGCAGCTCTTCGGGCTGTACGGCGGTGGCGTCGAGCCGGTCGAGCAGGGCCCGCAGTGCGGGGAGGCTGCCATCGCTCGGGACGCGGAGGGTGAGGTTCTCCTTGTCGAGGACGGCGTCGGTCAGCAGGTGTGCGGCGCGGTGGAGCTCGGTGGCGTCCGCGAAACGGAGCCGGATGTGGCCGCCGGGTACGCGGCGTTTGAGCTCCTGCGCGCTGCCCTGGGCGACCAGCCTTCCGTGGTCGAGCACGGCGATCTGGTCGGCGAGCCGGTCGGCCTCATCCAGGTACTGCGTGGTGAGCAGGACGGTGACGCCGCCGGCGACGAGGTCACCGATGATCTTCCACATGGTGCGGCGGCTGCGCGGGTCCAGACCGGTGGTCGGCTCGTCGAGGAAGATGACGCGCGGGTCGCCGACCAGGGTCATGGCCAGGTCGAGGCGGCGGCGCATGCCGCCGGAGTAGGTGGCGGCGAGCTTGCCGGCCGCGTCGCGCAGGTCGAACCGCTCCAGGAGGGCGTCGGCGCGTCGCCTGCCCTCGATCTTGCCGAGGTGATGCAGGTCGGCCATGAGGATGAGGTTCTCCCGGCCGGTGAGCTTGTCGTCGAGGGCGGAGAACTGGCCGGTGACCCCGATCGCGGACCGTACGCCGTCGGGATCTTCGGCGAGGTCATGGCCGGCGATCTCGACCTGGCCGGCGTCGGCGTCGATGAGCGTGGACAGGATCTGGACGGTGGTGGTCTTGCCGGCGCCGTTCGGGCCGAGCAACGCGAAGACCGTTCCTTGCGGGACGTACAGGTCGATGCCGTCCAGGACGAGCTTGTCGCCGTAGGACTTGCGAAGGCCGGTGGCCTTGATCGCTGCGGGCATGGCACTTCCTCAGGGCGCGTCAGGGTGCGGCGTGCCGCGGATGCGGCGGCACACCGCCCTGGGTGGAGAGGGGAGGGAATCAGAGGGGATCGTTGAATCGCCTCGGCCTCGGCCGGGGGAGAACGGGGGCGAGGCGAACGCGCTACCGGGCCTCGTGATCGATGGTCACGGCACTGGGGCGAGAGGTCGCAGCCCGGTCGAGGTAGGGGAGAGTCGGTCGGCGAGAGGTCGCAGCCCGGTCGGGGCAGGGGAGGGCCGGTCGGCGGGCGGGCGCCCGCCGGAGGTCAGGCGTCAGATCGTGTCTTCCTCGTGTGACTCAGTCCTGAGGGGTCAGGGTGGCGCGGCGGATCACGATGTCGCCGAGGGAGGTACGGGCGTGGACCCGGACGGTCTGGTCGGACTCGCCGGGGCCGTCGGCCGTGTCCAGCAGGTTGCGCACGCTTCCGGCGACGGCCTGGACGTCGAGCCAGGCGGCGGTGCCTTCGCGGACGCCGATCTCCAGCTGGCCGGCGGCGGTCTGTATGCCGATGGAGCCCTGGGAGACCTCACCGATCCGGATCTTGCCTGCGGCGGTCTTCGCGTCGACGTCGGCGTACGCCCGGTCGATCACGATGTCCCCGCTCGCGGAGCGTACGCGCACGTCACCGGCTGCTTCGCCGACCCAGGTGGCCCCTGAGGAGGTCTTGACGGTGACGGTGCCGTCGGCCCGGCGGAGGCGCACCTCGCCGATGCCTGTGGTGATCTTCGCGTCACCGGCCGTGTGTTGGACCGTGACGTCTCCGCCGCCGTTCTTCACCTGAAGCGCGTGGGCCTCTTCGATCCAGATGACGCCTGCGCCGCTGGACACCTCGCAGTCGCCGAACGGTCCCGCACAGTGGAAGTTGCCCAGTCCCGACGAGGCGTGCAGGTCGGAGCCCGAGGGGAGCTCGACGTGGACCTGGACCGCGGCGTCCTTGCCGGGGCCGAGGCCGATCATGCCGCCGAACCGCTTCGGTCCTTTGACCAGTAGTCGGCCGTCGGTGTATTCGACCCGGGTCTCCTCGGCGGCTCGGACGTCTCCCGCCTTCGACTCGTCGGCGGGACGGACCTCGACGACGGTGTCGGTGCGGTCGGACGCGGTGATGCGGATCTCGCCGATGACGACGTCGACGGTGGCGGAGATCGGCTCGGGGGTGGTGAATGTGGGCATGGTGCGGCCTTTCTGGTCGCGGGGTCCACGACCCCGCCAGTGGTCGGTGGTTCGGAGGGAGGCCCGGGTCAGCGGGCCCAGCCGGTGTAGCGCCCGCCGCGCGGAGCCGAGCGCCTGCGGACGTCATGCTCGCGGTCCGTACGCTCCACGGCCTCGGCGATGGTGCGGACGAGCCAGGCGTTGACCGAGAGCCCTTCCCGGTCGGCGGCCTGCTCGGCCCTGGTCTTCAGCTCCTCGGGGAGACGGAGGCTGATCCGGGAGACGGCGCCGTCCTTGGCGCCGTAGGACACCGGCGGCGCGGGCTCCGCTGCGGGCGCCGCCGCGACGGCGGCCTCCTCCGCCCCGGTGGCGGGCGACTCCACGACGAACTCCGGCTCGCCCCTGCGGAGGCGCAGATCCACCGAGCCGGGAGCGAGCTCTCGGGTGATCTCCTCTGCGGCGGTCGACAGAGCTTCCAGCAGGACCAGCCGGACCGCCGACTGCAGGGGCGCGGTGAGCCGCTCCGCGAGCTCACGGGTCTCTTCACCGCCGGCCTCGGCGGCGACCGCGAGCTCCTGGCGGAGCTGGGCGACGTATGACTCCAAGTGCATGACGTCAGCATGGCACACCTTATGGCGTCACGACAACATCGATGTGACGTCACTTTGACGTCACCAAGACTCCATGGCGGTCGCGGAGGTGTCACCTGCCGGGTGGTGGCGCGCACGGCGGGACGGTGTGACCTGGGCGGGTTCGCCGCGGAGGGATCCGCCGGGGCCTGAACCGGTCGGCGGTCGCCGGAAGTGGGCGGGTACGGCGGGAGGGGGACATGTCCGCCCACGCCCCGGCCCCAAAATGGAGAGAGGGCCGGTGGGCCGGAGGGCAAGGTGACGTCATTATGGCGTCACCCATCCGGACCGTTCCGCGAGCCGCGCGGCTTCGCCGGCGGCGGGCAGGGCCAGAAGCCGGGCAGGGCCAGAAGCCGGGCAGGGCCAGAAGCCGGGCAGGGTCAGAAGCCGGGCAGGGTCAGAAGCCGGGCAGGGTCAGAAGCGGGCCGGGGCGCCGAGGTCGACGAGGGCGTGGTCGAGCAGGCCCTCCAGGGCCGGGATGTCGCGGGCGGCGATCGTCCGGTCGGGCTGCTCGGGCAGCAGGTCGAGGACCGTGCGCAGGTCCCAGTACGGATCGTGCCGGTATCCCCCGGACACCTGGTCGAAGGAGGCCGAGAAGCGGTCGGCGACCGTGACGTCGTAGCGGAGGGCGAGGGCGCGCCGCATGTGGGCGATGTCGATGGCGATCGGGCCGTACGCGGCGTTGGACCAGTCGACGATGCCGGTCAGGCGGCCGCCGGCCCACAGCGTGTTGTCGGGGTGGTAGTCGCGGTGGATGAAGTGGGGCGTGGCGCCGGGGGTGGGTCCGGCGGCGACGTCCAGCGCGTGCTCCCACAGCGCCGGTCGCCGGGCGTGGCGGGGGGAGAGCCGGATCTCGAGGCGGTTGTACGGGCGGTATGGAGGCATCGTCGACGCCCCGGCGACGGCGTGGACGGACAGCAGCGCGACGGCCAGCTGGATGAGGTATTCGGGCAGCTCGGCGTTTGACGGGCGGGGCGGATGGCCGAGCAGCCGGGTGATCAGCAACGTGGGAACGTCGCAGTGGGCGCCGGAGGGGTCCGCGGCCACCAGGGCGGGGGTGGGGATGTTGCACGCGGTGAGCAGGGTGAGCGCCGCGATCTCCAGCTCGGGGGAGAAGTCGATGTCGATGACGGGCCAGCCGGACGACGCCCAGCGCCGCAGCACCAGGCGATGCACGGTGCCCGAGCGGCTCTCCGCGAGCACCGCGTGGTTGACATGGGCCAGCCCGCCGACCATGGGCCGGACCATTTTCACCTCACTGCCGGCCCCCAGGCATTTTTCGATCCAGCGCAGCGTGGCGGCGCTCGGCGGATCGGAGAGCGTGGGGAAGGTCACGGCCACCATCAAAACGGATTCGGCCGAGGATCGGTAGTGATTTTGTCAATGCGAGGCAGAGCGAACGGCATGTCATTGCGGGAACAGCGCCCAAACTGCCGTGAATGGCGCAATAGAGGAGAAGTGGCCGCTCTAAAGTGATTTGTGAGCGGCCACTCCGTCAGTCCTTGCCGTCACGTCGCGGCCGGAGCAGCGCCTCGGCCAGCGCCAGCATCGTCTCCTCCAGCGTGACGAGCCGCTTCATCAGATCCTCATGGGCGGTCGTCACCTGCTTGGTCACGTCGTGCTGCACGCCGGTGACCCGCTGGGTGACGTCGTCGTGCACCCCGACGACCTGGCGCAGGAGATCCTCGCGGAGCATCTCCATGTGCTTGGTCAGGTCGACGCGGGACGCCTCGACGATCTTCGACAGGGTCTCCTCCGCCTCGTCCCGATCGGGCCTGGCCCGCAACTCGTCGATGAGGGGGTCGACCGCCTCGGCCAGACGCTTCTCCAAGGCGTCGAACCGGTCGGTGGGGTCGATGAACGGGCGATCGCCGACCGCGGCGACCTTGCGGTGCAGTTCGTTGATCTCCAGCGTCACGGGCAGCCGGCCGATCTGCTGGTCGACGCCGTCGACGCGGTCGCAGGCCCCGTCGACCTTGGCCTCCAGCGCCTGGAAATGACCCTCGACCCCACGGATCTTGCCGGACAGGCCCTCGAGCCGGCCGTCGATGCCGTCGAGGCGCCCGCCGACGCCCTCGACCCTGCCGTTGACGGCCTCGAGGCCCTGCTCGACACGCTCGGCCATGTCGTTCAGCGACTGGTCGACCTTGCCGGCCACTCCGTTGATCTCATGCTCGAGCTTCTCGGACCGGTGCCCGAGGTCGGCGAGGGTCTTGTCCAGCCGGTTGAACCGGACCGACGCGGCCTCCATGGTGCCGGCGAGCCGGTCGAGCCGCTTGGTCAGGTCGTCCATCTGCTGGGCGGCCTGCAGCGTCGCGTCGGTGATGCTCCTGCTGGAGTCGAGCACGGCCTGGATGCGGGCCAGGCCCTCGTCGACGTTCTCGGCGATGACCCCGACGTCGGCCCACAGGGAGGGCAGCTCGGCGACGGGCTTGACCTTCTCGCCCACCGACTCGATGTGCTCGGCCAGGCCCTCGGCCCACTCCGGAGGCTTGCCGCACAGCTCGTCGACCTGGCCGCGGACGGTATCGAGCTGGGTCGTCAGGCCGGTGAGCTCACGCTCCCGGACCTCGCGGAGCAGCCACTCTATTCCCTCAAGTCGCTGGTGGACCTCGTCGAGGAGTTGGCCGGTCGAACGCTGCTCATAGACGTGATCTTGTGCGGCGCGGGCTAGCAATTCTCGCATTCGGTCCGAGACCGGCTGACCCCCCGTCTGCAGGAAGTTGTGATTGGTGTCCACCCGGGTGCTCCTTCGTTTGCCGTGCCGCCGATCTGCGCGCGGAAATGGCAGCGGCGTGGATCGCGAAGTGACACTCTATTGAGCGGACCAAGGTCATCGAGCCGAAGAAAAGAAATTCAGGGAAAAGAGATTCTTATCCACGTGCGGCAAAGCGCCCTTTTTCAGGCGCGGCGGTGCCGGCCCTCGTACGAGAGCCCCGCCGGATGCCCGCCGACGGCGGCGACATGGTTGGGGCCGCGCCAGATCAGGCGGTCGAGTTCTCCCCGCCCGAGGAACACCCCGCGGCAGCGGGAGCACTCCTCAAAGACGATGCCGCCCCGCTGAAAGGTCACCATTCCGGCACCGCACTTCGGACACCGCAGTACGGCGTCGGCCATCGTCGCCCCCCGTCTTCGCCCGCGCCCGCCTCGTGGGCGCCCGTCATCACGGCCGCGGCGCGGCCTTCCGGTCGCCAAGAGTAGTCAGCCGGACACGGTCACCACCGTGGTCTTTGCCGGACTCTGGCGTGTCGCCCCCTCATCGTCAGGCGAACGGTCAGGCCTCGCGGCAGATCAGGGCGGTCGGCGCGTCGCCCACGCGGGTGAGCACGAGAACGCGTTCCTCGGTCCCGTCCGTGCGCAGGTCACGGCGCAGCCGCTCCACGTCTCCCGCGAAACCGCGCTTCTTGATCGTGAGGTTGCCCGTCCGCTGGGCTCGCAGCGCCGCCCGCACCCGCTTCACCGCGAACGGAAGGACGTCCAGGACCTCGTACGGACGCGCGAACGGCGTCGCGCGCAGCAGATCGGAGGTGATGTAGGCGATCCGCGGATCGGCCAGTGCCCCGTCGAGACCGGCCGCGACCTCGGCGACGAGATGGGCCCGGACGACGGCGCCGTCCGGTTCGTACAGGTAGCGGCGCCAGCCGGCGACAGGGGGCGGTCCGAGCCCGGGGTCGGCGACCAGGGTCGCCGCCTCCCGGTCCTGCCGCAGGAGGGTCGCCCGGCGCGGCGTGTCGCCCGCCAGGTCGCCGAGCCACAGCGCCGCCTCCTTCACCTCCCCGCCGTCGGAGATCCATTCGGCCTCCGCACCCGGCGGTACCGCCTCGTGCGGGATGCCCGGGGCGACCTTGACGCAGGCGCCCGGCGCCCGGCCCGCGAGGGCGAGCACGGTGCCGAGCGGCGGCAGGTACGCCTCCGGGTCGAAGACCCGCCCGCGGGCGGTGCGGCGGCCGGGGTCGGCGAAGACGGCGGCGTGCCCCTCCGGGTCCTGCGCGGCGGCGTCGCCCTGCCGTACGCCCGCCAGGTCCTCCAGGGCGAAGGCGCTCAGGTTCGCGCGCACGACGGCGGCGGTGAGCGGGTCGAGCTCGACGCCGAGGCCGCCGACGCCCGCACGGGCACGCGCGAGCAGATCGCCGCCGATGCCGCAGCCGAGGTCGAGCACCGTCGCCCGCGGCGAGCGGCCGCCGAGCCGGTCGGCGAACCGCCGTGCCCGGTGCCGGGCCACGCTGGCCCGGGTCGCCTGCTCGAGTCCCTGCGGCGTGAAGTACATGCGGTCGGCGTCCGCGCCGAACTTGGCCCGGCCGCGTACGCGGAGCCGCGCCTGCGTGAGCGCGGCCCCGACCAGGTCGGCGGGGTGGCGGGCGCGGAGGCGCGATGCGGTGGCCAGGAGCGTGCGTTCGTCGACGTCGGCGGCGCCGATCTCGCCGAGCAGTGCCTGGCCTTCGGGGGTGAGGAGCCCCTGAAATGCGGCGATGTCCACCCGACGACGGTAGTGGCCGGGCGGCCGCGGGGTGTACCGGACGTTCCGAGACCCACGCGAAAGCGGCATATAACGACAGGTGGGCGGCGCGCGGGGGCCCGTGTTGACGCGTTCCCGGCCACGGCATAATCTCCAACTGGCACTCTCCATATGAGAGTGCCAATCAAGCGACAGGCTGGTCTGGCACCCGCGACGGCAGGCCACCGTGGTCGCGTCTCCAACATGCGGCTGGCCGATCTGGTCGGCCGAGGATACGCAATCGAAGGGGAAGGTCAGATCGTGTCGACCGCCACCAAGGTTGTTCTCAAGCCGCTCGAGGACCGCATCGTCGTTCAGCCCCTCGAGGCCGAGCAGACCACCGCGTCGGGTCTCGTGATTCCCGACACGGCCAAGGAGAAGCCCCAGGAGGGCACCGTCCTTGCCGTCGGTCCGGGTCGCTTCGACGACAAGGGCGAGAAGCGCGTTCCGCTCGACGTCAAGGTCGGGGACGTCGTCCTCTACAGCAAGTACGGCGGCACCGAGGTCAAGTACAACAACGAGGACTACCTCGTGTTGTCGGCCCGCGACGTGCTCGCCGTCGTCGAGAAGTAAGACCCAACGAATGCGCCGCCCCGGTCATACCCCGATGAGGGTGGCCGGGGCTGTGCACGTCCACGGACACCCATACTTGGAGCTTCCCAATGCCGAAGATCCTGGAGTTCGACGAGGACGCGCGCCGCGCCCTTGAGCGCGGAGTCAACGCCCTCGCGGACGCCGTCAAGGTGACGATCGGCCCGCGCGGCCGCAACGTCGTCATCGACAAGAAGTGGGGCGCCCCCACCATCACGAACGACGGTGTCACCATCGCGCGTGAGGTGGAGCTCGACGACCCGTACGAGAACCTCGGCGCGCAGCTCGCCAAAGAGGTCGCCACCAAGACCAACGACATCGCGGGTGACGGCACCACGACCGCGACGGTCCTGGCGCAGGCGCTCGTTCGCGAGGGGCTGCGCAACGTCGCCGCCGGCGCGTCGCCGATCAACCTCAAGCGGGGCATCGACGCCGCCGCCAACTACGTCTCCGAGCAGCTGCTCAAGTCGGCCCGCGAGGTCGACGACAAGGAGTCGATCGCGCACGTCGCCACCATCTCCGCCCAGGACGCCAAGATCGGCGAGCTCATCGCCGAGGCGTTCGACAAGGTGGGCAAGGACGGCGTCATCACCGTCGAGGAGGCCCACACGATGGGCCTGGAGCTGGAGTTCACCGAGGGTCTCCAGTTCGACAAGGGCTACCTGTCGCCGTACATGGTGACCGACCCGGAGCGCATGGAGGCCGTCCTTGAGGACGCCTACATCCTCATCCACGACGGCAAGATCTCCAACGTCACCGAGTTCCTGCCGCTCGCGGAGAAGGTCGCCCAGACCCGCAAGCCGCTACTGATCGTGGCCGAGGACGTCGAGGGCGAGGCCCTGGCGCTGCTCGTCCAGAACAAGCTGCGCGGCACGTTCGTCAGCGTCGCCGTCAAGGCCCCCGGCTTCGGCGACCGCCGCAAGGCGATGCTGGAGGACATGGCCGTCCTCACCGGCGGCCAGGTCGTCACCGAGGCCGTCGGCCTCAAGCTCGACGGCGTCGACCTCGACGTGCTGGGCCGCGCCCGGCGGGTCACCGTCACCAAGGACGCCACCACCGTCGTCGACGGCGAGGGCGAGGCGGCCTCGATCGAGGACCGGATCCGCCAGATCCGCCGCGAGATCGAGGGCAGCGACTCCGACTGGGACCGCGAGAAGCTCCAGGAGCGCTTGGCGAAGCTGGCCGGGGGCGTCTGCGTCCTGCGTGTCGGCGCCGCCACCGAGGTGGAGCTCAAGGAGAAGAAACACCGTCTCGAGGACGCCATCTCCGCGACCCGCGCGGCCATCGAGGAGGGCATCGTCTCCGGCGGCGGCAGCGCGCTCGTGCACGTCGCCAAGGAGGGCTTCGACGCGCTCGGCCTGTCCGGTGACGAGGCCACCGGCGCCGAGGCCGTCCGCCGCGCCCTGGTCGAGCCGCAGCGCTGGATCGCCGAGAACGGCGGCCAAGAGGGCTACGTCGTCGTCTCCAAGGTCGAGGCGCTGCCCGTCGGCTCCGGCTTCAACGCCGCGACCGAGGAGTACGGCGACCTGATCGCCCAGGGCGTCATCGACCCGGTCAAGGTGACCCGTTCCGCGGTCAGCAACGCCGCGTCGATCGCCGGAATGCTGCTCACCACCGAGGCGCTCGTCGCCGAAAAGCCCGAGGACGAGCCGGACGCCGCCGCGGGCGGCCACGGTCACGGTCACGGCCACTGATCATCGGCCGGCCGTTGATCACGGCCGACGGATCATCCGGATGCCCTCGCCACGTCCGTGGCGGGGGCATCCGTCGTTCGGCGTGCGCGTTCAGTGACCAAATGGACCGAGACGGTCACGCTGGGTGATTTATGTGGGTAGGGATCAGCACTGTGACCATTCCGTTGTCACAAACGATGCAGACAGGCGCGATCTCGGTGGGCATCATGCTTTCGTGACCGAGGGAGCGATCGCCGGGGCCGCGGTTCGGGGTGCTGCCGACGAAATACGGGGGAGACGTCCGGCGAAGGCGGACGACAACGAGCTCAGGGAACTGACGAGCCTTGCCGTCCAGGGGGACCCGGAAGCGGTCGAATCCCTGATCGGACGGGTGCGTCCGATGGTCGTACGTTACTGCCGGGCACGGCTCGGCCGGGTGTCGGGGCAATATCACATCGCGGACGACGTGGCCCAGGAGGTGTGCATCGCCGTGCTCGGCGCGCTGCCGCGCTACCGGGACATGGGCCGGCCGTTCGCCTCGTTCGTCTTCGGCATCGCGTCGCACAAGATCGCCGACGCGTTGCGCAGCGCCATCCGGGCCGCCGTGCCGACCGAGGACCTGCCCGACGGCCCCGACGAGCGGCCGGGGCCTGAGGAGACGGTCGTCCGCTACATCGAGGCCGAGCGTGCGCGTGACCTTCTCGACAGGTTGCCAGATCATCAGAAGGAATTGGTCCTCCTGCGGGTGGTGGCGGGTCTGTCCGCCGAGGAGACCGGTAATGTACTGGGCATGTCAGCCGGGGCCGTCCGCGTCGCCCAGCACCGGGCTCTCGCCCGTCTTCGAGCGATGGCGAGTGAGGAGTCGATCGCTTGACCGGTGGGGGTACCGCCACTCCCGAGCCGCTCGACCTCAGTGAGATCAGCCGTAGCGGCGATCTGTTCGACGCCTTGGCCACCCGCCGCGTCACCGACCTGGGCCACGGATCCACGATCTCCGATGATCCGGCCGCGCGCCTGCTGGCCGCCCTGGTCGCCGACGTCGACGTGGACGCACCGCCGCTGCCCGCCCCGGCCCGCATCTCGCGCGCAGGCGCGAAGACGTCGGGGCGTCCGGTCGTCCGGGCGTTCGTCACGTTCGGCGCGGTGACGGTCATGCTGACGACGGCGGGCGCCGCCGTCGCCGGCGGCGGGGGTGATCGCGCGCCGAAGGCCCATGCGCACTCGGCACGTCTCGAGGTGTCAGAACGCTCCAAGCCCCGTCTCGAGGCGATCGTCCGGGCGTTCCCCGGCGGGCCGCGCCCTCAGCCCGCCGCCGACAGGACGCCCGAGGCGAACCCCTCACCGCGGCCCTCCCCGACGAAGACGTCCGAGGCGCCGGCGACCCCGTCTTCGGGACCGACCAAGAAGGGGAGCGGCCTCGGGGGGCCCCGCGGGTCCCGTGGACCGCGTGCGGGGCACTCCGCAGATCCGTCGCCGACGCTGTCCCCGACCGCGCCGGCCGATCTCTCACCGACTCCGTCCACGCCCTCCGCCACGTCGAAGCCGCCGGACGAGACGTTCGTCACGCCTTCCGACCGGTCGCGGCGGCGCACCTCGGCGAGGAAGGGACGGTCTCGCGATGCCGGAAGCTAGGGCGTGTCTGGCTCAGCTCGACTGGCCTCAGCTCGACTGGCCTTCCTCGCTGTCGATGACGCCGTCGACGTAGCCGCGGGCGTACTCCCAGCTGACGTAGTCCTCCGGCGCGGCTGCGATGGCGGGCTCGTGGACCCGGGGCAGCCCCTCGTCGAGCAGGTGGCGCAGGTTGCCGTGCAGGAGATCCCAGTCGATGTGGTGAGCCCTGCCGCAGTCGCCGCAGTCGACGGTCAGACCCTTGATGCCGAGGGGTTCGAGCAGGGCGCGGAAGACCTCCAGGTCCGCGAGGTCGGCCAGCACGTCCTCCCGCTCGGTCGTGCTCAGCGGAGCGGTCTCGTCGCTCGGATCGCCGAGCGCGGCGGCCGGGTCTTCGGGATCGTTCGCGAAGGGATCGAGCGGAGCGTCATCGTGCACAAACCCACGCTACCCGAGTATCGGCCGCCGATTCGTTCCTTGTCGCGACCCTTCGCGGCCGTTCGCCGGCCCCGACTAGGATGGGGGCAACGCTCCGCTGATCAGGCCCGACACCGCGACCCTTACCGGATGATGCCCATGAGTTCCGCGCCCGAGTCCGCCAAGTTCGCCCCGCAGGGCCTCACGTACGACGACGTGCTGCTCGTGCCCGCGTACTCCGATCTCGCGCCGGGTGACGCCGACACGACGACGCGCCTGTCGCGGTCGATCACGCTGCGCATCCCCCTCGTGTCCGCCGCCATGGACACCGTCACCGAGGCGCGGATGGCCGTCGCCATGGCTCGCCAGGGCGGGCTCGGCGTGCTCCACCGCAACCTGCCGATCGACGAGCAGGCCCAGCAGGTCGATCTGGTCAAGCGCTCCGAGGCCGGCATGGTCAACAACCCGGTGACCTGCTCGCCGGACGACACCCTCGCCGACGTCGAGGGGCTCTGCGCCCACTATCGGATCTCCGGTGTGCCGGTCACCGACGCAGACGGCGTCCTCGTCGGCATCGTCACCAACCGGGACATGCGGTTCGAGACCAATACCGCGCGCCCGGTCCGCGAGGTCATGACCAAGATGCCGCTGGTCACCGCGCCGGTCGGGGTGTCCCGCGACGAGGCGTTCGCGCTGCTGCGCGCGAACAAGGTGGAGAAGCTCCCGCTCGTCGACGGCGCCGGGCGCCTGCGCGGCCTGATCACGGTCAAGGACTTCACCAAGAGCGAGCAGTACCCCTTCGCCACCAAGGACGCCGCCGGGCGGCTCGTGGTCGGGGCGGGCGTCGGCGTGGGCGAGGAGGCCGAGCTGCGCGCGAAGGCGCTGGTCGAGGCCGGTGTCGACGTCCTGGTGGTGGACACCGCGCACGGACACTCGCGCGGCATGATGGAAATGGTCGCCAAGCTGAAGGCCAACAGCGGCGCCGACGTCATCGCGGGCAACATCGCGACGAGGGCCGGCGCGCAGGCGCTGGTCGACGCCGGCGCGGACGGGGTCAAGGTCGGGGTCGGCCCCGGCTCCATCTGCACGACGCGGGTGGTCGCCGGCGTCGGGGCGCCGCAGGTCACCGCCATCTACGAGGCGGCGCTGGCGTGCCGCGCCGCGGGTGTTCCGGTGATCGGCGACGGCGGCCTGCAGTACTCCGGCGACATCGCCAAGGCGATCGCCGCGGGCGCCGACACGGTGATGCTGGGGTCGCTTCTCGCGGGCTGTGAGGAGAGCCCCGGCGAGCTGATCTTCATCAACGGCAAGCAGTACAAGACCTACCGGGGCATGGGCTCGCTCGGCGCGATGAAGAACCGCGAGCGCGGCGGGTCGTTCAGCAAGGACCGCTACTCCCAGGAAGATGTCGCCGGCGAGGACAAGCTGATCCCCGAGGGCATCGAGGGCCAGGTGCCCTACCGCGGGCCGGTCGCGGCCGTCGCCCACCAGCTCATCGGCGGGCTGCGCCAGGCGATGTGGTACGCCGGCTCGCGCACCATCGGCGACCTGCAGGAGAACGGCGTGCTCATGCCGATCACCGGGGCGGGCCTGCGGGAGAGCCACCCGCACGACATCCAGATGACCGTCGAGGCGCCCAACTACCAGGTCCGCTGAGAGTTTTCCCGGCCGTGCCCCGTCGTTGTCACGGCCGAAGCATGGGAGAGGACGTACATGGCTGAGGTCGAGATCGGGCGGGGCAAGAGCGGCCGTCGGGCGTACGCGCTCGACGAGATCGGCATCGTCCCGTCGCGGCGCACCCGTGACCCGGAGGAGGTCAGCGTCGCGTGGCAGATCGACGCCTACCGTTTCGAGATGCCGCTGGTCGTCGCCCCGATGGACAGCGTGGTCAGCCCGGCGACGGCGATCGCCATCGGGCGGCTCGGCGGCCTGGCCGTGCTCGACCTCGAGGGGCTGTGGACCCGCTACGAGAACCCCGAGCCGCTGCTGGCCGAGATCGCCTCGCTCGACGACGCGGCGGCGACGCGGCGGCTGCAGGAGCTGTACGCCGAGCCGATCAAGGAGGAGCTGATCGGGCGGCGCATCGAGGAGATCCGTGACGCGGGGGTGACGGTGGCGGCGCGGCTGTCGCCCCAGCGCACCGCCCAGTACCACAAGGCGGTCATCGACGCCGGGGTCGACCTGTTCGTCATCCGCGGCACCACGGTCAGCGCCGAGCACGTCTCCGGGCGGGCCGAGCCACTCAACCTCAAGCAGTTCATCTACGACCTCGACGTCCCGGTGATCGTCGGTGGCTGCGCGACCTACACCGCGGCCCTGCACCTCATGCGCACCGGCGCGGCCGGGGTCCTCGTCGGGTTCGGCGGCGGCTCGGGCCACACGACCCGTACGGTCCTCGGCGTGGCGGTGCCGATGGCGACGGCCGTCTCCGACGTCGCGGCGGCCCGGCGCGACTACCTCGACGAGTCCGGCGGCCGGTACGTCCACGTCATCGCCGACGGCGGCATGCGGCAGTCCGGCGACATCGCCAAGGCGCTCGCGGTCGGTGCCGACGCGGTCCTGGTCGGTTCGCCGTTCGCCCGCTCGACGGAGTCGCCCGGCCGGGGCTACCACTGGGGCAGCGAGGCGCACCACGAGGAGCTGCCGCGCGGCAAACGCGTCGAGCTGGGCTCGATCGGCACGCTCGAGCAGATCCTGTACGGCCCGTCCAACGTCGCCGACGGCTCGATGAACCTCATCGGCGCGCTCCGGCGCGCCATGGCCACCGCAGGCTACTCCGACCTGAAGGAGTTCCAGCGCGTCCAGGTCGTGGTGGCGCCCCACTGACGCCCTCCGTCCTTTTTAACGCGCTCCGCCGCTGGGTAAGCGTTTTGTGACGGACGGGATAGCGACGTAGCGTGGTCAGCGCAGACGTCCAAGGGAGTGCGCCATGGCGGTTGAGGAGCCTGAGAACGAGGTGAACCGGTCGCGTCTCGGTCCGGTCGAGCGCGCGGCCGCGCTGGACCGGCTCGGGGGCGGTGAGGAGTTCGACGTCGTCGTGGTCGGCGGCGGCATCGTCGGCGCCGGCGTGGCGCTCGACGCCGTGACACGGGGCCTGACCGTGGCCCTGGTGGAGGCCCGCGACTTCGCCTCCGGGACGTCGTCCCGGTCGTCCAAGCTGATCCACGGCGGGTTGCGCTACCTCGAGCACCGCGACTTCGAGCTGGTCCGTGAGGCGCTCACCGAGCGCGGGCTGCTGCTCGGCCGCATCGCGCCGCACCTCGTCCGGCCCGTGCCGTTCCTGTTCCCGATGACCCACCACGTGTGGGAGCGCGCCTACATCGGGGCCGGCGTGGCGTTGTACGACGCGATGTCCCTCTCCGTGGGGCAGGACCGCGGCGTGCCCCACCACCGGCACCTGACGCGTACGCAGGCGCTGCGCATCGCGCCGTCGCTGAAGCGTGACGCCTTCGTCGGCGCGATCCAGTACTGGGACGCCCAGGTCGACGACGCCCGCTACGTGACGACCGTGCTGCGCACCGCGGCGGCCTACGGCGCCCAGATCGTCTCGCGGGTCCAGGCCGTCGGCTTCCTGCGGGAGGGCGAGCGGGTGACCGGCGTACGGGTCCGGGACCTGGAATCCGAGCAGGACATCGAGGTGCGCGCCAAGCAGGTCGTCAACGCGACCGGCGTGTGGACCGACGACATCCAGGAGCTCGTCGGCGGGCGCGGCCAGATCCACGTCAAGGCGTCCAAGGGCGTGCACCTGGTGGTGCCCAAGGACCGCATCCACTCCTCCAGCGGTGTGATCCTGCGCACGGAGAAGTCCGTGCTCTTCGTCATCCCGTGGGGGCGGCACTGGATCATCGGCACCACCGACACGGCCTGGGACCTGGACAAGGACCACCCGGCCGCGTCCAAGGCCGACATCGACTACGTCCTCGAACACGTCAACGCCGTGCTCAACACGCCCCTCACCCACGACGACGTGGAAGGCGTGTACGCCGGGCTGCGCCCGCTCCTGTCCGGGGAGTCGGAGGAGACCTCGAAGCTGTCCCGTGAGCACGTGGTCGCGCACCCGGTGCCCGGCCTGGTGGTCGTCGCGGGCGGGAAGTACACCACATACCGGGTCATGGCCAAGGACGCCGTGGACGCGGTCGCGCACGGGCTGGACGGCAAGGTGCCGGCGTCCTGCACCGACCAGATCGCGCTGGTGGGCGGCAACGGCTTCCAGGCGCTCTGGAACGCCCGCCACCGCCTGGCCGAGTCCTCAGGGCTGCACGTCGCGCGCATCGAGCACCTGCTGCGGCGCTACGGCACGCTGACGGAGGACCTGCTCGCCCTCATCGAGGAGCGCCCGGACCTCGGGCGCCCGCTGGAGGGCGCGGAGGACTACCTGCGCGCGGAGATCGTTTACGCCGGGAGCCACGAGGGGGCCCGGCATCTCAACGACGTGTTGACCCGGCGGACGCGGATCTCGATCGAGACGTGGGACCGCGGGGTCGGCGCGGCGCGGGAGACCGCCGAACTCCTCGCGCCGGAACTCGGCTGGTCCCCGGAGCAGACCGAGCGGGAGATCGAGTACTACCACAAGCGCGTCGAGGCGGAGCGTGACTCCCAGGCGCAGGTGGACGACCAGGAGGCGGACGCGACCCGTCGCGGGGCTCCGGAGATCGTCCCGACCGCCTCTCCCTGAGGCTTTCCGGAATGTGAGCACTAACTAGGCGGCCGGTTCCGGCCGCCTAGTTCTCGTCGAATACCCCTTTTTGTCGATATTTGCTCCAAGAAACTCCTGTATCGTTTGCGGGCTAAAGCCGCTAATTCCCGCATAATGGACAGGAGTTCGTGTGGCGAAGTCGCTGACGCGCACGGTTGGAGTACTCGCGACCGGTCTGCTGGTCGCCGGCGTCGCGACGGAGGGAGACGCCGCGACGCCCGCCTCCGGGCGCGCCGCCGCCGCCGTACGCGCGGCCGGGTCCGGCATCGACGCTCAGGCGCTCAGCGAGCGCGAGCTGCTCGGCGACCAGGCCGCCCGGCGGAAGGCCATCGTACGGACCGGCCCCATCTTCAACGCCCCGACCGGGGGCAAGACCAAGCAGCACGCGATCGCGACCCAGATCGCCCAGCTGATCTCCGGCGCTCCCAAGGGCGCGGTCATCTACGTGGCGATGTACCACTTCTCGACGCAGGACCTGGCCAAGCAGCTCGCCAAGGCGAAGAAGCGCAAGGTCAACGTGCGTGTGGTGCTGGACTACGAGTCGTCGCGCTACAAGGCGTACAAGACGCTGAAGAAGGCGCTCGGCACCAACCGCAGGAAGTCCTCCTGGGTGACCCTGTGCGCCAAGGGCCGCGGCTGCATCGGGCCGCGGTTCAACCACAACAAGTTCTTCCTTTTCTCCACTACCCGGCGGGCCAAGAAGGTCGTGCTGCAGACCTCGGCCAACGCGACGTACAACTCGCGCGATCTGCAGTGGAACGACGCGCTCACGCTGAAGAGCGCGGGGGTGTACGCGGCGTACCGGCGGTACTTCTACGGCCTCGCCAAGCAGCACCACACCGGCAATTACCACCGGATCGTGCACACCGGGAAGTACACGCTGGACTTCTTCCCCTGGTCGTCGGGCGACCCGGTCAGCCAGTCCCTGGACAAGGTCTCGTGCGCCGGGGGTACCCGCATCCGGCTGGTCATGGGCCACTTCACCTGGCGGCCGATCGCGCAGCGGCTGTGGCGACTGGACAACGCGGGGTGCCGGGTCCAGGTGGTGTTCGGCCACGTGGGCCAGGGAGTCCTGCACGACCTGACGAAGTCCGGCGGTAAGCACGGCGGCCCCGAGCTGCGGTACCTGCCGGAGAACGGCCACGCCTACGAGCACTCCAAGTACCTGCTGATCGACGGCCGGTACCGGGGCAAGAAGCAGAAGATCGTCTCCACCGGCAGCAGCAACTACACCGACCCCGGTTTCCACGGCCACGACGAGACGTTGCTCACCGTCACCGACGCCGCCCTAGAGAAGCAGTACGTGGCGAACTTCGGCACGGTGTTCGGCCACGGCAAGGCGATCAAGTCCGCCGACGCCCGGTCCGTGGCGCCCGGCGTCGTCGAGCCGGACAACGCCGACGACACCTCCGAGAACGACAGCTGACGCGGGCCGCCGGGGGCACGCGCGTGCCCCCGGCGGCGGCCGCTCGGGGCCGAGCGACCGTCATCCTCCGTCGTCGCCGAACGGCCCGGGGCGCTCGGCGCCGGACGACGGTCCCAAAAGGAGGCCGACGCCGGAGCCGTACAGCTCGGCAGGCACCCGCTCGGGGTCGAGCAGGTGCTGCAGCGCCAGCCCGAACTCGATCGCCATGGCGAGTGAGGCACGGTCCTCGGGCGACATCTCCGAAGAGCCGGTCGCCAGGTCGGCGGCGAGCTCCTCCCGGCGGGCGTGGTACCAGTCGGCGATCCGCCAGCCCGCCGAGAAGTCGCGCATCCCGAAGAGCCACAGCTCGACCAGCAGGAGCGCCCGCATCCGGGTCTCCTCGTCGGACAGCCGCTCGGCGTAGTGCCGGCCGACGTCGGCGAACCGCTCGTCCGGCGCGCGGTCGGAGTCGTGCAGGGCGGGACAGGAGCCGAGGCCGGGCTCGGCCTGGGTGTAGCGCTCGAGCAGCGCGAGGACCAGGTCGGACTTGCTGGCGAAGTTCGAGTAGACGGCGCCCTTCGTGAGCCCGGCCTGGGCGGCGATCTCGTCGAGCGAGGCTCCGCGGATCCCGCGCTCGGCCCACAGCCGCTCCGCCGCGTCGAGAAGAGCGGCCCGCGTCTGGGCGCGTCGCTCCTGGCGGGGTGTGCGGGCCTCGTCCTTGACAGCGGACTCGTGCGGGTTGGAGATCATTCTGCCCCCTCGTCGTGGTCCATCCGGGCCTGCCTCTCCGGAATACACCGTGGACCGCAATCCGAGCCAGCAAATGCAGAACAAGGTGACTCTGGAACGTGCCGAAATGGCATTGAGGACAGGTACCAACGCGTTGACCACGCAAGTAAGCAATTACCGGACAGTAGCCATGAGGACGTCTCACGTCTTAGAGTGCCCTTCATGAACGCACCCGCAGCGGCGTCCACCGGCACGCGCGTCACCGTTCCGGACATCGCCCCCGAGGTGGTCGAGCGGCTCACCTCCCGCGTCGCGTCCAGCGGCGCGACGGTGCGGATCGCCGCGCCGTTCACCGGAGGGCCGCTCGCCGCACTGCCCGTCTCGACCGGGGCGGACGTCACCGCCGCGTACGCGCGCGCCCGCACCGCCCAGGAGTCGTGGGCGCGGCTGTCACCGGCCCGGCGCGCCGAGCCGTTCCTGCGATTCCACGACGCGATCCTCGACCGCCGGGCGGAGATCCTCGACCTGGTCCAGCTGGAGACAGGCAAGGCGCGCCGGCACGCCTTCGAAGAGGTCGTCGACGCCGCGGGATGCACGCTCTACCACGCGCGGCGGGCCCCGGGGCTGCTGCGGCCGCGCCGCCGGCAGGGCGTCATGCCCGGCGCCACCCGCGTCATCGAGCTCCGCCACCCCAAAGGCGTGGTCGGGGTCATCTCGCCGTGGAACTACCCCCTCGCACTCGGCCTGACCGACGCCGTGCCCGCCCTGCTCGCCGGGAACGCGGTGGTGCACAAGCCGGACACCCAGACCGCGCTGTCCAGCCTGTGGGCGCTCGACCTGCTCGTCGAGTGCGGGCTGCCCGAAGACCTCTGGCAGGTCGTGATCGGCGACCCGGCGGACATCGGCGATCCCCTGATCGAGAGCGCCGACTACGTCGCGTTCACCGGCTCGACCCGGGGCGGGAGGGCCATCGCGGACAAGGCCGCGCACCGCCTGATCGGCTACTCGCTCGAACTCGGCGGCAAGAACCCCATGGTCGTGCTGGACGACGCCGACGTCGAGCACGCCGCCCACGGCGCCATCCGCGCCTGCTTCACCAACGCCGGCCAGCTGTGCATCTCGATCGAACGCCTCTACGTGCACGAGAAGATCTACGACCGGTTCGCCGAACGCCTCGTCCACCGCGTCAAGAACATGCGGCTGGGCGCGGGGTTCGACGCCGACATGGGGTCGCTCACCTCCGAGCGCCAGCTCGACACCGTCGCCCGGCACGTCCAGGACGCGGTGGCCAAGGGCGCGAAGGTCCTCGCCGGCGGGCGGCCGCGGCCCGGCGTCGGACCGTACGTCTATGAGCCCACAGTCCTGGAGGGCGTCACCGACGCGATGGAGCTCTGCGCGGACGAGACCTTCGGCCCGGTCGTCGCGCTCTACCCGTTCTCCTCCGACGACGAGGCGGTGCGCCTCGCCAACGGCACGCCGTACGGGCTCAACGCCAGCGTCTGGACCGGCGACATCGCGCGGGGCCGCCGTGTCGCCGCGCGGATCAAGGCCGGCACCGTCAACATCAACGAGGGGTACGCCGCCGCGTACGGTTCCTACGACGCGCCTATGGGCGGTATGAAGGACTCCGGGGTGGGCCGCCGGCACGGCGCGGAGGGGCTTCTCCGCTACACCGAGGCCCAGACGATCGCCAGCCAGCACGGATTCGGGTTCGAACCGGTCCTCGGCATGTCGTACGAGACGTACGCCGCCGTGATCGCCGGTGGCCAGAAGCTGCTGAAACGCCTTCGCCTCAGGTAGGAGCGCACGCGATGGACTACGACGTCCTGGTGATCGGATCGGGTTTCGGCGGCAGCGTCACCGCCCTTCGTCTCACCGAGAAGGGCTACCGCGTCGCGGTGCTGGAGGCCGGCCGCCGCTTCGACGATCCCGACGGCGCCCCCGGCGAACGCCATCGCGACCTGCCGAAGACGTCCTGGCGCGCGCACCGGTACCTCTGGGCGCCCGCCCTCGGGATGACCGGGGTCCAGCGCATCCACCTGCTGCGCGGCCAGCGTGACTCCCGCGTCCTCGTGCTCGCCGGCGCCGGGGTCGGCGGCGGTTCGCTCGTCTACGCCAACACGCTGTACGAGCCGCCGCAGCCGTTCTTCGACGACCCGCAGTGGCGGCACATCGCCGACTGGAAGGCCGAGCTCGCGCCGTTCTACGCGCAGGCCAAGCGGATGCTGGGCGTCCGCCCGAACCCGACCATGACCCCCGCCGACCGGGCGGTCAAACGGGTGGCCGACCGCATGGGCCGGGGCGACACCTTCCACCTCACCCCGGTGGGCGTCCTGTTCGGCGAGGAGGCGGGAAAGCCGGTCGACGACCCGTACTTCGGCGGCGCCGGACCGCGCCGCGCGACGTGCACCGAGTGCGGATCATGCATGACCGGCTGCCGGGTCGGCGCCAAGAACATGCTCACCGAGAACTACCTCTACCTGGCCGAACACGCCGGCGCGAAGATCATTTCCATGGCGACCGTCACCGCCGTACGCCCCCGCCCCGGGGGCGGGTACGAGGTCACGCTCACCCGCACCGGCCGCCGCGGCGCCCGCTGGCGGCGCACCCTCACCGCCGAGCACGTCGTCGTCGCGGCGGGCACGTACGGCACCCAGCGGCTGCTGCACCGCATGAAGGTCACCGGCACGCTGCCCCACCTGTCGGACCGTCTCGGCGTGCGCACCCGGACCAACTCCGAGGCCATCCTCGGCGTCGAGCGGTTCCGCAGCCGGGGAGAGGACCACTCGCGCGGACTGGCGATCACGTCGTCGTTCCACCCGGACGAGCGCACCCACATCGAGCCGACCCGCTACGGCCCCGGCTCGAACGCCATGGGCGCCCTCCGCTCCCTCCTCATCGACGGCGGCGGGCGCGTGCCCCGCTGGGCGAGGTTCCTCGGCGAGCTGGCCACCCACCCCTGGGACCTGGTCCGCCTGCCGAACCTGCGCAACTGGTCACGTCGGACGATCATCGCGCTGGTCATGCAGACCAACGACAACTCGATCACCGTCGAGCCGTCGCCGTCCGGGCGCGGGCTGCGCGCCCGGCGCGGCCACGGCGAGCCCAACCCCACCTGGATCCCCCAGGCGCACCGGGCGGTCCGCATGCTGGCCGAGGAGATGGGCGGCTTCCCGGGCGGCACCTGGCTCGATCTGTTCGACATCCCGACCACCGCGCACTTCATCGGCGGCTGCGCGATCGGGGACTCACCGGAGGAGGGCGTGATCGACCCCTACCACCGCGCGTACGGCCACCCGGGCCTGCACATCGTGGACGGCTCCACGGTCTCGGCCAACCTCGGTGTGAATCCGTCGCTCACCATCACCGCCCAGGCCGAACGCGCCATGGCCTTCTGGCCCAACCGCGGTGAGCAGGACCCCCGCCCGGCGCTCGGCACGCCGTACACGCGCCTCACCCCGGTCGCGCCGAAGAACCCGGCCGTCCCCGCCGACGCCCCCGCCGCCCTCCACCTCCCCATCACCCCGGCCTGACGACGGCCGGAGGTCCGTCAGTTCGGATAATGGTGGATCTCGGCCAGATGGCCGGCCGCCCCGGCGAACTTCGCATCGTCGGTGAGCAGCGGCAGGTGCAGGGCTTCGGCGAGCGCGACGTACATCGCGTCGTAAGCCGTCAGGTTGTTCCGAAGCTCCAGGACCCGTGGCTGGAGGGGCCGCATGGGATAGCGGGTGATGCTCAGGTCGGCGTAGTCGGTGAGCATCTGCCGTGCCCGTTCGGCGGTGATCCGGACCTCGGGCTTACTGGTGATCGTGAAACCGCGCACGACGCTGGACACCTCCGCGTCGATGGGAGCCGGAGCGTGTACCCGTCGGGCCAGGCGTCGACGCAGAAGATCGTCGCCCTCGAGATTGGCCAGCAACCGGATGATGATCGAGCAATCGACGACGAACGTCATCGGCGACCGTCATCCATGAAGTCCCGTACATCGTCCAGGCTGTACTTGATCGGCGGCCGGGTGGAGATCCGATCCATGACCTCTTCGATCGAAGGGACGGAGGCCGCCTCCGCCATGAGGTCACGCAGATAGGCGGCGAGCGACTGCCCTCGGACCTCCGCACGCTGCTTGAGCTTGGCGATGACATCGTCGGGGACGTCGCGTACCTGGACCACGGTTCCCATGTCTCGAGCCTAGCGCCTCTGCATGCAGTAAGCATGCAGAAATAAGAGACGGGCATTCGGCCTCAGACTGGTCCGAATTACCCCAAAAACGATCTCCTCTGCGCGACGTGCCCGAATGACGACATTCGGGAAGGCTGCCTACTGTGAAGTGATGGTCACCTCGCGAAGTCGACACAGGTGGAGGTGTACGGACGATGCCGGTCTCGGCCGATCTGGACAAGCTGCTGGACAAGGAATACGAGAACACCGACCTCAAGGGGCTGATGAACGCTCCGGTGGAGGCCATCGCCGGAATCAGCGACAGCGATGCGGAGGCGCTGAAGAAGGCGTTCAACGTCAAGACCATCGGTGACCTGGGCCACAACAAGTACATCCAGGCCGCAACGGCCATCACCCGTCTGGCCGACGCCACCAAGTAGCCGCGCCGGGCGGCTTTGCCGTCACCGTTGCCTCTTTGCCGCCGCCCTGGACGCCGGATTGCGCTGTCTGCCTTTTTGGCACGTCAACGGCGGCGGCGAACATCTTATCGATCTTGTCGCCTGACGGTCAGGACCGGTAGGCGGTCAGGAGGGTGTCGCGGTCGGGGAGGTGGCGGACGGCTTCGCGGATGGTAATGCCGGAGATGCGGTCCGTCCGGTCGCGGACCCACGCGGTCACCCAGTCCGGGTCCTTCTTGGAGAGCTCGCGCAGGACCCACCCCAGAGCCTTGCGGATGAAGAACTCCCGCTCCTCGATCAGCGCGTCGCCGTACGTGGACAGCCGGGCCAGGTCGCCGTCGCCGGCGCGGATGCCCGGGAGCAGGGCGAGGAGCGCGGTGCGCCGGATCCAGAAGTTCTCGTCGGCCGACCAGAGGTCGAGTGTGGTGGCGAGCGGCGGATGGCGGGCGACGAGGGCGCCGACCACCTTGATGGCGATGGCGTCGACGTACGCCCACGTGCGTGACTCACGGATCATGTGCTCGGCGACCGTGAGGTCCTCCGCCTCCAGCAGGGGCGTGTTCCGGATCAGGACCTCGACGGCGGCCATCCGGCATTCGTGGACGGGCCTGCGCCAGAGTTCGTGGGTGAGGGCGAGGGTCTGCTCGCGGCCCAGCCCGGGCGCGGCGCGGACGGCGATCTTGCGGATCACCGGGATCGGGACGCCGACGTGCTGCAGATCGCTCTTCAGGTAGCGCTTCTCCTGCTCGGCGCGGGCAGGATCGGCCAGAGTGCGCAGCTCGGCGGTGATGGTGTCCACGGCGTCCACCCGGTCAGTATGGTCCGCGGACACGACGAAGCGGGCGGCGAACGCCGCCCGCTTCGTCGTGTCGGGGTGGATCAGCCGCGGTAGGCGGTCCACTCCTGCTGCATCCGGACGCCCTGTCCGGCGGTGAACTGGGTCATGCAGGTGTCGTAGGAGTAGTCCATGAAGTTGTGGATCGGGTCCTTGCCCGGTGCGGTGCAGCTGTCCTTGCCGGTCGGGCACTTGTAGGCCGGCTCGGACTCGTACGGGGTGTCGTCGACGTAGTCGCCGGGCTTCTGGCAGCCGCCCTCGAACGTGTGGTAGAGCCCGAGCCAGTGCCCGGTCTCGTGCGTCGCGGACTGGCCGAGGTTGTAGTGCGTGATGGAGCCGCCGGGGATCGTGGCGTAGTGGATCACGACGCCGTCCATCGCGGGCTTGCTCTTGTACTGCCAGGGGAAGGTCGCCCAGCCGAGCAGACCGTCGGACAGCGCGCCGCTGTAGATGTTGAGCGTCCCGGCGCCGCCCTTGCGCAGCTTGGTCTTGAGCGTCTTCTCGTACGTGTCGGGCGCGTTGAACCACTTGGTGTTGGTGGTCCAGTCGCGCCCTTTCAGGACGAAGGAGAAGCCGGTCTTCGACCCGCCGTACGCCTTGTTCATGACGGCGATCTGCTGGTCGATGCGCTTACGGCTGATGTCGCCCTTCTTGCCCTTTCCGGCGCGGATGACGTGGAAGTACACCGGGACCTGGTGGGGAGTGGTGGCCTGGATCGACGGCCGGCGGGCGAGGATCGACTTGAGCTCGCGGTCCAGGGCGGCGGCCTGAGCGGGCGAGACGTCGTTCTTGTCGCGCTTGTGAACGCCCGCCGAAGCGGTGCGCGCGGAGGCGGACGGAGTCGTGCACGAGGACACGGCTGCGGCCGTTCCGGGGGTGGTGGTCTTCGCGGCGGCGCCGGTGATCGGCAGCAGGGCGAGGGTGACGGTCGTGAGTCCGGTCAGCGCTGCGGCTGAACGCATATGGGGGGCCTCCTGGCAGGGGGACGGAGGAAAAGCGGGGGAGTCCGAAATACTGCCAAATAAAGATCTCAAAGGGGTGAAAACGCGCCGGAGTGATCACGGCGTGTCGGTGTCCCCCGGCCATCGGTGCCGGGTCGGATCCGACGGCCGCGGCGTTCACGCAGGCAGGAGGCCCCTAGACTGGGGACGATCCGACTTCCGAAAGGCGTTCTCGGTGTCCGTCGAGTCAGTCGAGCAGTCCTTCGACACGGTCCTCGTTGTCGATTTCGGCGCGCAGTACGCGCAGCTCATCGCCCGTCGCGTGCGCGAGTGCCACGTGTTCAGCGAGATCGTGCCCTCGACCATGCCGGTCGAGGAGATGCTGGCCAAACGGCCAAAGGCGATCATCCTGTCCGGTGGCCCCGCGTCGGTGTACGAACCCGGCGCGCCCCCCGTGCCGACCGGCCTCTTCGAGGCCGGAGTGCCCACGCTGGGCATCTGCTACGGCTTCCAGGCCATGGCCAAGGAGCTCGGCGGCACGGTCGCCAACTCCGACATCGCCGAGTACGGCGCGACGCCGCTCAAGGTCCTCGACCAGGGCACGCTCCTGGCGGGTCTGCCCACCGACCAGTCGGTGTGGATGTCGCACCGCGTCACGTGCAGCGTCCCCCCGACCGGCTTCGTGGTGACGGCCAGCACCGAGAGCGCACCGGTCGCCGCCATGGAGGACACCGCCCGCGGACTCTACGGCGTGCAGTTCCACCCCGAGGTCATGCACACCCGGCACGGCCTGGAGGTGCTCAAGCACTTCCTGACCGCCGCGGGCTGCCGGCCGTCCTGGACGATGGTCAACATCGCCGAGGAGTCCATCGAGGCCGTACGCGCCCAGGTCGGTGACAAGCGGGCGATCTGCGCGCTGTCCGGGGGCGTCGACTCGGCGGTGGCCGGGGCACTCGTGCAGCGCGCCATCGGCTCGCGGCTGACCTGTGTCTTCGTCGACCACGGGCTGCTGCGCAAGGGCGAGGCCGAGCAGGTCGAGAAGGACTTCGTGGCCGCCACCGGTGTCGACCTGAAGGTCGTCGACGCGGCCGAGCGGTTCCTCGGGGCGCTCGAGGGCGTCACCGACCCGGAGACCAAGCGCAAGATCATCGGCCGGGAGTTCATCCGCGTCTTCGAGGAGGCGGCCCGCGAGATCGTCGAGGAGCACGGCGAGGCCGTCGAGTTCCTCGTGCAGGGCACGCTCTACCCCGACGTCGTCGAGTCCGGTGGCGGCACCGGCGCGGCCAACATCAAGTCCCACCACAACGTCGGCGGGCTCCCCGAAGATCTTCAGTTCTCGCTCGTGGAGCCGCTGCGCACCCTGTTCAAGGACGAGGTGCGGCGGCTGGGCGAGGAGCTGGGCCTGCCGGCGGAGATCGTGTGGCGCCAGCCGTTCCCCGGCCCCGGCCTGGGCATCCGGATCATCGGGTCCGTCACGCGGGAGCGCCTCGAGGTGCTGCGCGAGGCCGACGCGATCGCCCGCGAGGAGCTCACGCGCGCCGGCCTCGACCGCGACATCTGGCAGTTCCCCGTCGTGCTGCTCGCCGACGTTCGTTCGGTGGGGGTGCAGGGAGACGGCCGCACGTACGGCCATCCCGTCGTGCTGCGCCCGGTGACCAGCGAGGACGCCATGACGGCCGACTGGGCGCGGCTGCCGTACGACGTGCTGCAGAGGATCTCCACGCGGATCACGAACGAGGTCCGTGAGATCAACCGCGTGGTGGTCGACATCACCAGCAAGCCGCCCGGCACCATCGAGTGGGAGTGACGGCCGGGCCCCGTGCCCGGCCTAGGCGGCGCGCCCGGCTCCCGCGAGCCGCGCCCGCCGCCGGTCGGCCCTCGACCTGCGGCTCGCGGCGGGTCACGCCGGGCTGAGCACGCCCTCGGCATCGAGCGTGGCGGCGACCGCGTTGACGACGGCGGCGATGCGCAGGCCCTCGGATCCCGAGCCCTGCGGCGCAGAGCACCGTAGCGCCGCGTCGGAACGGTGTCCCGCTCGGGCGGGGCGTTTCTGGTTGTCGATGTGCTCCTTGATGACGGCGAGGGGCGCCGTCGCGCGAAGCGGCGATATAGGCGGCCGGCCATAAGTGGTCGCCGCACCGGCACGTGCGGGCGTGGTCGGAGACCACGTACGCGTGCAGGGTGTGTGGACGGTACTTCTTCTCTCGCGAATGATCGGGGAGCGACTTCCAGCGATGTGACACAAAGCGATGCTATGGTCACGTCTTGTGAAGGTTGTTGTGCAGGTAAAGCTCTTGCCGGCGCCCGAGCAGGTGGCGGCGCTGAAACACACCCTGCGTACGGTCAATGAGGCTGCGTGCTGGGTATCTGGTGTGGCGTTCGCCCGGGGTGTTCCGCGTGAGTACGAATTGCGCAAGCACACCTATGCCGAGCTCAGGGAATGTGGTCTGGGTGCGCAGGTGGCGCAGCATGTGATCAAGAAGGTGCGGGACGCCTACACCACGCTGCACGCCAACCTGCGTGCCGGCAATCTCGGCAAGGAGGGGTCCAAGCGCCGGATCAAGGCGGAGTCCAAGCCGATCACCTTCCGGTCTCAGGCGGCACACCCGTATGACGATCGGTGTCTCAGCTGGCAGTACGACGCCCAGACGGTGAGCATCTGGACAATGGCTGGCCGGTTGAAGGGAGTGCGGTTCGCCTGCTCACCGAACGCGCTCAAGCAGCTCACCGCGCACCGTAAGGGCGAGAGTGATCTGGTCGAACGCGATGGCGTGTTCTACCTCATCGCAACGTGTGAGGTCCCCGAGGCCCAGACCGGTGAGCCGGACGGGTTCATCGGGGTGGACTTGGGCATCGTCAACATCGCCACCACCTCCACCGGCCACAAGGCCGCCGGGCGCAACCTGAACCGCTACCGCAGGCGGCAGCTCGCCTTGCGGGCCAAGCTCCAGAAGAAGGGCACCAAGTCCGCCAAACGGCTGTTGAAGAAACAGCGCCGGAAGGAATCGCGGCGGGCCAAAGACATCAACCACTGTGTTTCCAAGACGATCGTGACCGAGGCTGAACGCACCGGGCGCGGCATCTCCCTCGAACAGCTGACGGGGATCCGTGAACGGGTACGGCTCCGCAAGCCCCAACGGGTCGCCCTGCACTCCTGGGCCTTCGCCCAGCTCGCAGACTTCATCGTCTACAAGGCACGCCGGGCCGGTGTCCCTGTCGTGTTCGTCGACCCGGCGTACTCCTCCAAGGAATGCGCCGGGTGCGGGCACATCGACCGGCTCAACCGGGTGTCTCAAGCTGTGTTCACCTGCCGGGGCTGCGGCGTCGTTGCGCACGCGGACCGGAACGCTTCCCGCGTCCTGGCCCGAAGAGGCCAGAACGCGTGGGATGCGGGGCGGAAGTCACACGTCCCGGCCACCAGCCCACACGGCTGAGTGGCCAAGACGCGGCAGACCACCTCACAGCCAGTGAGGCTCTAGCCGCAAGCTCGGTCCTTCAGGACCCTTCAGGACCGAGAAGCTGACAGTGTCGATACCGCTCATGCTCCATTGCTCCGACGTCACGACGACGGCCGGCCGTGGCACCGGCGGCCGGCCGGATGATCCGTCGATCAGACGCCCGCCATCAGCTTCTTGGCGTCGAGCGTGGACTCGCCCTTGTTCCAGTTGCAGGGGCAGAGCTCGGTGGACTGCAGCGCGTCGAGGACCCGCAGGACCTCCTTGACGCTGCGGCCGACCGAACCCGCGGTCACCATCGTGAACTGGATCTCGTTGTTCGGGTCGACGATGAACGTCGCGCGCTGGGCCACGCCCTCGTCCGTGAGGACGCCGAGCGCCGTCGACAGCTCACGCCTGACGTCCGACAGCATCGGGAACGGCAGCTCGCGCAGGTCCGGGTGGTCCTTGCGCCACGCGAAGTGGACGAACTCCGAGTCGACCGAGACACCCAGCACCTGGGCGTCGCGGTCGGCGAACTCGTCGTTGAGCCGGCCGAACTCCGCGATCTCCGTCGGACAGACGAAGGTGAAGTCCTTGGGCCAGAAGAAGACGACGCGCCACTTGCCCCCGTAGGACTTGTGGTCGCTCTGCTCGAACGCGTTGTCGGCGTCGAGCGAGACGCACGCGGTGAGGTCGTACTCCGGAAAGTGGTCACCGACCGTGAGCACTCGTAGGCCTCCTTGCCAGACGGGTGTGGTTTCATCCCCAGGGCGCCGTAGGCATCGCTGATCGGCGAAAACGGTTCGCCCGGAGGATCTCGATAGGAGATTACTATCGGAATCCAGCTGTCGCCCAGCTTCGGCGTTTCTCGCCCCGGCGGAACACCTGCACTTCGGGAGGCTGCGGCGGCGCTCCGCGCCGTACCGCCAAATAGGCATCACCTATCGCCCAGCGAGTCACAGAGCGGACGATTTCGCAGCTTACTCGGGGGCCGTCCCGGCGGGCAGCGCGGCGCTCGTCGTCGTCCTCGGCATCGGTATAGCGGTGCGCAGCCTCGGAGCGTTCTGATGACCGGCGTCGGCGCAAAAGCGTACGATCCGGGCAGTGCGAGCGGGGAGTGCCCAGTGCCATTGCTGCGAAGACCCGGGGCGGCGTCGCGTGAGCGCACGTCCGAGCTCGACCGGCTGCTCGGCCGGGTCGCCGCCGGCGACACGGCGGCGTTCGAGCGGATGTACGACGAGGTCGCGGGGGCGGTGTACGGCCTGATCCTCCGCGTCGTCCGCGACGCCGCCCACGCCGAGGAGGTCGCTCAGGAGGTGCTGATCGAGGTCTGGCGTTCGGCGCCCCGGTACGACCCCTCACGCGGCGGCGCCATGGCCTGGATCATGACGATGGCGCACCGCCGTGCCGTCGACCGGGTGCGCTCCGAGCAGGCGGCGAGCGACCGCGCGGACCGCGCCGGGCGGCGCGAGATCACTCCGGCCCACGACGAGGTCGCCGAGAACGTCGAGAAACGCCTGGAGCACGAGCGGGTCCGCCGCTGCCTCGACACGCTCACGCCCCTGCAGCGCGAGTCCATCACCCTGGCCTACTACGAGGGATACTCCTACCGGGAGGTCGCCGACATGGTCGCCACTCCGCTCGGAACGGTGAAGACCCGGATGCGCGACGGCCTCATCCGCCTGCGGAACTGCCTGGGGGTCGCGTGATGAGCGATGACCTCCACCTGCTCGCCGCCGCCTACGCTCTCGACGCGGTGGCCGACGAGGACGAGCGGCGGCTCTTCGAAGCGCATCTGACGGGGTGCGCGTCCTGCGCCGCCGAGGTGCGCGGCTTCCGGACGACCGCGGTCCGGCTCGGCGCCGCCGCCGTGCGCACTCCGCCGCCGGGGCTGCGCGAGCGCGTGCTGGCCGAGATCCGCGAGGTGCCGCAGGCGTCTCCCGCGACGGCCGGAGCCGACGTGATCCCGCTGCGGTCCCGACGGCCCGGGAGGACGCGGTTCGCCGTCGCCCTCACGGCCGCGTGCCTCGTGGTCGCGGCCGTCTCGGTCGGGGTGGCACTGAACGCGCAGCGATCGGACCGGCCCGGGCCCGCGGATCGCACCGTGGCCGCGGTGCTCTCCGCGCCCGACGCCCGTACCGTGACCGGATCGGTCACCTCCGGCGGCACCGTCACCGTGGTGTTCTCCCGGTCCCGGGGCAGGGCGGTCCTCACGTCCTCCGGGTTGCGCTCGCTGCCGACGGAGAAGACGTACGAGATGTGGCTCATCGGCCCCCATGGCGTTCGCGCCGGGGGACTGGTCCGGCCCGGCGCCGACGGCCGCGTCCGCACGCTCGTGGCGGGCGTCCTGGCGGACGCGAACAAGGTCGGGCTGACCGTCGAGCCCGCCGCCGGCTCCCGGCAGCCGACCACCAGGCCCATCGCGCTCCTGGGCATCTGAGGGCGGTCGGCCGCGCGCCGGGAGCGGCCGGGGCCAGGGGCTGTTTCATGAGTCCGCTGCCGGCCGCGCTACGAGACCACGCCCTATCGGCGCCGCCGGATGAGGCGCCACAGGGTCAGCAGCAGGGCCAGGCCGACGATCAGGGGTGCGGCCCGCTTCAGGACGGACGGCCCGGCGACCTGCAGCAGGTCGATGGGCTCGGCCTCCGGCCTGCGGGACGGCGCGCCGGTGGCGGTCGCCCGCGCGGGCTCGGCCGGGGCGGCGGAAACCCCCCGCTCGGCGTCGCTCTCCTCCTTGGCGGCGGCCTGCCCGGACGGGAATCCCGTCCCGCGACCGTTCTGCGCGGGGACGCCGGTCGTGTCCTCGCCCGTACCGGGGGTGCCGCCGGTCTCGTCCCGGTCGGCGACCGCCTCCTCGGCCGTGGCGGCACCGGCGGCGTCCGTCGCGGCCCTGGCCTCGGCAGGAGCCTCGGTCCCCTCCGTCACGAGGGGCTCGGCACCGGTCGGCGCCTCGGCGCCCGCGGTCTTCTCGGCTCCCTCGGCGAGCTCGGCGGCGAGGTTGTCGGCGAACCGGCCGATCAGCTTGCCGCCGACCTCGCCGAGGATGCCCCGCCCGAACTGCGCCGGACGACCGGTGACGTTCAGCTTGGTGTGGACGGTGACACGCGTCCGGCCGTCCTCGTCGAACAGTTGTGCCTGGACCGTGGCGGAGGCGGTGCCCGGCCCTCGCGCCTCCTTGCCGGAGGCCTCGATCGTCACCGTACGATCGCTTTCGTCCCGGGACGCGATGCGGGCCGTGCCCCGGTAGGTGATGGTCATCGCGCCGAGACGCACCTTGAGGCGGCCGGTGAACTCGTCGGCGTCGGCCGCGTCCAGCGTCGCTCCGGGCATGCAGGGCGCGATGCGCTCCACGTCGAGCAGCACCCGCCACGCCTGGTCCACCGGCACCGGAACGGTGAACTCGTGGTCGAGTTCCATGCCTTGCCTCCTCGCGATCGGTGGTCTGCGGGTGACATTACGGCCGTGTTCGCCGCATACGCCAGCGAATAGGGCGAGACCGTCGTGATCACCGGTCCGGCGGACCCGTCGCTCCGCTCACCCGGGCGCGTTCCGGTGCATACCCGGGGTGAGCGGGGCGAACCTGCTGAGCGAACAGCGGATCAGTGCGTCGAGGTCCTAATGCTCATCCAACGACGCAGGCCAAGGGCACCCAGCCCTTGATGCCGCGGTAGTTGATGAGGTCCCACCTGTTGTCATTCTTCCAGCCGCAGAGCGAATAGTTTCCCGCGATGGTGACGATTGCACAGGGGTGGACCCTCTTCGCGCGCTTCCCCTTCGGAAGCAGGCCGAGGTATGTGCTCTTCACGTGTGCGGTCTTGCGGATCTTCACGCTCTCGTGCGCCTTCACCGTTTTCCGGGGAAACTCACACGCGACAGACGCGGTGCCGGAAGCCGGGTGGTTCGGCGTAACGGCTGCGGCTGAGGTGGCACCACCCGCGAGCAGGATTCCGGTGATGGCTGCGGCCGATGCCAAGCTCTTGTACCTCAAAAGACCTCCATGACTGAAGTGGTATTTCGGCCAGACCATATGAGTCTGTAGCGGTCAGACGCAATCGATCCCGACACGGTTCCAGCCGATATCCTGGTCGCCACCGACGAACCCACCAAAGCCGCGCACGCGGCGGCCACTACCGGCGACGCTGGGGCAAACACCTACCGCGCAATATCAGACGCCTGCGGCCGTCGCGAGGGCGCGGGCGGTCAGCACCTGCGCGAGATGCCGCCGGTACTCCGCGGACCCGTGCAGGTCGCTCGGCGGATTCGTGCCGTCGGGAGCGTCCCGGGCCGCGCTCTGGAACGCCTCGCGGGAGGCCGGGCCGTCCGCGACGGCCGTCTCCACGGCGTACGCCCGTACGGGCGTCGACCCCATGTTCGTCAGGCCGATCCGCGCGTGGGCGATCTCGCCGTCCGTGCGCCGGACGAGGCACGCGACCCCGACCACGGCCCACGCCTGCGCCGTACGGTGGAACTTCTCGTAGTGGAACCCCCAGCCGGTGTACGTCTTCGGCAGGCGTACCCCCAGAAGGATCTCGTCCGGCTCCAGCGCCGACGTCAGGTAGTCGGCGAAGAAATCACGGGCCGGGATCTCCCGGGCCGACGTCACGAACAGCCCGTCCATCGTGAGCACCACCGCCGGCAGGTCGCCCGCCGGGTCGGCGTGCGCGAGCGAGCCGCCGAAGGTCCCCCGGTGCCGGACGGCGGGGTCGGCGACGGTGGAGGTGGCCGCGGCGAGGAGCGGCGCGTGGGCCTGGACCAGCGGATCGCGCATCACCTCGTAGTGCGTGGCCATGGCCCCGACGACGATGGAGTCGCCGTCGTCGCGCACGCCGCGCAGCTCCGGCAGGCCGGAGACGTCGATGAGCACCTCGGGGTAGGCGAGGCGCAGGCGCAGGAGCGGCATCAGGCTCTGCCCGCCTGCCAGCACCTTGCCCTCCTCGTCCGCCTCACGCAGGGCCGTGACGGCGTCGTTCAGCGTGGACGGCCGCACGTAGTCGAACGGCGCCGGGATCATGCCGCACCTCCCGCCGAGCCGAGGCCGCCGCCCGCTCCGGGCTCGGGTGAGCCGCCGGGCGGTGCCTGTCCGCTCTGGGCCGCGCGCAGGGCCCGCCAGACGCGCTCCGGCGTGCACGGCATCGGCACGTCGTCCACGCCGTACGGGCGCAGCGCGTCGACGATCGCGTTGACCACGGCCGGCGTCGAGGCGATCGTCCCGGCCTCGCCGACGCCCTTGACGCCCAGCGGGTTGGTGGTCGCCGGTGTCTCCGTACGGTCGGTGGTGAACGTCGGCAGGTCGGCCGCCGAGGGCACCAGATAGTCGGCCATCGTGGTGGTGGTCAGGTTGCCGTCGGCGTCGTACACCGCCTCCTCGTACAGCGCCTGCGCGATGCCCTGAGCGAGGCCGCCGTGCACCTGCCCCTCGACGATCAGCGGGTTGACGACCTTCCCGACGTCGTCGACGGCGACGTACGAGCGGATCTTGACGAATCCGGTCTCGGTGTCGACCTCGACCGCGCACAGGTGCGTGCCGTGGGGGAAGGAGAAGTTCTCCGGGTCGTGGGTGGCCTCGGAGTCCAGGGACGGCTCGAACCCTTCGGGCAGGTCATGGGCGGCGAAGGCGGCGAGCGCGACCTCCTGCAGCGTACGGGCCTGGCCGGGCACGCCCTTGACCGAGAACGACCCGCCGGAGAACTCGAGGTCGCCTTCGTCGGCCTCCAGCAGGTGCGCGGCCATCCGCCGGGCCTTGTCGACGACCTTGTCGCAGGCGTTGTAGAGCGCGACCCCGCCGACCGCGAGCGAGCGCGAGCCGTAGGTGTCCATGCCCTTCGGTGAGACGCTCGTGTCGCCGTGCAGGACCCGGACGTCCTCGAAGGGCACGCCGAGCCGGTCCGCGGCGATCTGCGCCCACGCGGTCTCGTGCCCCTGGCCGTGCGCGGACGACCCGGTCACCACCTCCACCTTGCCCGAGGGCAGGACCCGTACGGACGCGTGCTCCCAGCCGCCGGCGCCGTACGACAGGGAACCGAGGACCCGCGAGGGCGCCAGCCCGCACATCTCGGTGAAGGTGGACACGCCGATGCCGAGCTGGACGGGGTCGCCCCGGTCGCGCCGGTCGGCCTGTTCGGCGCGCAGCTTGTCGTAGTCGAACAGCCGCATCGCCTTCTCGGTGGCCGCCTCGTAGTTGCCGGAGTCGTACGTCAGCCCGGAGATCGTGTCGTACGGGAACTCCTCGTGCGCGATCCAGTTGCGCCGGCGTACCTCCAGCGGGTCCAGGCCGAGCTCGGCGGCCAGCTCGTCCATCATCCGCTCGATGCCGAAGGTCGCCTCGGGCCGGCCCGCACCCCGGTACGCGTCGGTCGGCGTCTTGTTCGTGAACACGCCGGTGCAGCGGAAGGAGTACGCGTCCATCTTGTAGATGCCGTTGAACATGAACGCGCCGAGCAGGGGGATGCCGGGGGTGACGAGCATCAGGTAGGCGCCCATGTCGGCGAGCAGGTCGACCTTCAGCCCGCGGATCCGGCCGTCGCGGTCGGCGGCGAGGGACAGGCGCTGGATCTGGTCGCGGCCGTGGTGCACGGCCATGTTGCCCTCGCTGCGCGACTCGGTCCACTTGACCGGGCGGCCGAGGCGCCTGGCCAGCAGCAGGCAGACGACCTCCTCGCCGTACACCTGCAGTTTCGAGCCGAACCCGCCGCCGACGTCGGGCGCGATGACCCGCAGCCGGTGCTCGGGGATGCCGGTGACCGTGGCGAGCATCAGCCGCAGGATGTGGGGGATCTGTGTGGCCGACCACAGGGTGTACTCGTCGCCGACGGCCGAGCAGACGACGGCGCGGGGCTCCATCGCGGTCGGGATCAGGCGTTGCTGGACGTACCGGCGCTCGATCACGACGGGCGCGTCCCGGAACGCCGCGTCCGGTTCGCCCGCCTCGAAGACCCAGGTATAGCTCGTGTTCGTGCCCTTGTCGGCGTGGACGAGGCCGGTGCCCTCCTCGATCGCGCGTTCCATGTCGACGACGGCCGGCAGCGGCTCGTAGTCGATGTCGATGGCCTCCAGCGCGTCGACGGCGGCGTACCGGTCCCGGGCGACGACGGCGGCCACCGGCTCGCCGACGTAACGGACCTCGTCGACCGCCACGGGCGGGTGGTCGGGCAGCACCATGTCCTCGGTGACCGGCCATGCGCAGGGCAGACTGCCCTGTTCGCCGGCGAGGTCGGCCCCGGTGACGACGGCGATCACGCCCGGCCGCCTGCGGGCGTCCTCGGCGTCGATCCGGGTGATCCGGGCGTGGCTGATCGGGCTGCGCAGGAACGCCACGTGCAGCAGGCCGGGCAGCTGGATGTTGTCGGTCCAGGTGGTCCGCCCGGTGATCAGCCGGGCGTCCTCCGTGCGCAGGCGGGCCCGGCCGACCTCCGCCGTCGCGTCCGGTGTGCTCGGCGTGACCTGCTCGGCGACCGCCTCCGGAGCGATCTCACTCATGCGGCCTCCTTCGTCGGAGGAGTGACCGGGCGCACTGTGCTTTCGATCCGCTCGCTCGGCTCGTTCATGCGGCCTCCTTCGTCGGAGGAGTGACCAGGCGCGCCGTGTTTTCGATTCGCTCGTTTCGCTCGCTCATGAGCGCGCCTCCTCCGGCCGCTCGGCCTGCCGCATGCCGTCCGCGGCCCGGCGGACGGCGCGGACGATGTTCTGGTAGCCGGTGCAGCGGCACAGGTTGCCCTCGAGCCCGGCGCGGATCTCCTCGTCGGACGGATCGGCGTTGTCCCGCAGCAGGTCGAGCGCGGCCATGATCATGCCGGGGGTGCAGTAGCCGCACTGCAGCGCGTGCTCCTCATGGAACGCCCGCTGCATCGGATGCAGGTCCTGTCCGTCGCCCAGGCCCTCGACGGTGGTGATCTCGTGGCCGTCCGCCTGTACGGCGAGGACGGAGCAGCTCTTGACGCTGAGGCCGTCCATTAGGACGGTGCAGGCCCCGCAGTTGGACGTGTCGCAGCCGATGGGGGTGCCCACCTTGCCCAGCCGGTCGCGGAGGTAGTGCGTGAGCAAGAGGCGCGCCTCGACCTCGTCCTCGTATCTGACGCCGTCGACGTCCACCGACACATGCGGCATTCGTCCTCCCAGGTCTGTTTCGGATATGGGTGGTCCGCGGGAGGGTCCGAGCGCCGTCGTGCGGCCCGTGACCGGCGCGCTCTCCTCAGTGAGGGGCGTCGTCGGCCGGGCCCGGCCGCTCAGGGCCGTCGGCCCGCACTCGTCCGGGCGGCGGCGCTCGACGCGCCGCCGCCGATCGGGCACCGGACCCCGTCCCGCGGGCGTCAGTCCTGGTTGAACTGGTGGTGGGTGTTCACCTTGTGGCTGCGCCGGGCGCCCTCACGGTGCCTGCGGCGGATCTTGGCGGCGGCTCGTCTGATGCGTTTCGCACGGCTACGCGACATCGCTGGCTCCAGTGGCAGGAGGCGTGTTTTTCAACGTAAGCCCGGAATGACGGGTTAGGCCAGAGGGGTGACAAAACCTGGACACGGGGTTGACCGTGCCTCGGCACCCAAGTGATGTTCGTGGCGGCGTCCTCGGCGGGCACCGCCACGAACATCACGGGCGGACATGCCCGCCGCGCGGGACGCGTCCGCCCCGTCAGTAGCGCTCGTGGGGGACCTCTCCCACGATCACGATGACCGAGTTCGCACTGCGGGCTGACGACCTCGCCGACCCGGTCGGTGGGCTTCACACTGCTCGCGGACGCCTCGTCTTCCGTGAAGCCGCCCCCGTCCCCGAGGGACGTGCTGCGGCGGTAGCCGGCGACGGACAGATGGTGCTGACGCAGCAGCGCCATCACCTCCGCCAGCGTGTGCCCCTCGATCCGGGCGCCCTGAAGGGCCTCTCCCTTGGCCGTCACATCACCCCGGCCGCCGTCCCGGTCGTAGACCTCGCCGGGCCTGGCCCTGCGGCCGAGCAGCACTTTGATCGGGATCCGCGGGTTGGTCGTGGAGATCTGCAGGCCGAGTGGGCATTCGTGCGGCGCGGTGTAGCACTTGACGGGGTAGTCGTCGACGCTCGTGTCGCCCCCGTCGTCCTTCGGTCCCTTCGGGGAATCACCGACCGATACCCCGAGGAGCCGTCCCGCCAGCGACGGTGAGGCCGGCACGACCGACAGGTCGACGGTCAGCCCGGCCTTCCGGAGCTCCTTGGCGTACTCCCGGCGATCGGCGAAGGCGTCGTTGACGAGGACCGTGTAGACCTTGCCCCGGTGCTGGATGGCCAGAACCGCACTGACGTTCCGGGTCTTCGGGTCGTGCCGGCTCGGGTCGTGCGGGCCGCCCAGGCCGATCCCGATGACGGCGCCGATCGCCAGGGCGGCCGCCGTCGCGCTCAGGACCAGGCGCCGTGGAAATCGGCGCGCGGGCGCCGTCCGGCCGGTGGCCGCGGTGACCTGATCGAGCAGCGCTCGCGCGGCCGGGCGATGGCGGGCCCCGGCCAGGTCGCCGTCCCGTACGCGGGCGAGCCGGCCGACCAGTTCGTCGATGTCGTTCACAGCGACCTCCCCTCGGTCAGCGGGGCGGTCGCACCGGACCGTCCCGGTGGAACCTCCACACCGGCGTCCGCCAGCGTGCGTGCCAGGCGCTTGCGCGCACGGTGCAGCCGGACGTGCACGGCGCCCCGCGAGCAGCCGAGGACCCGCGCGATCTCGCCGTGGTCCAGGTCTTCCCACAGCACCAGCGACAGCGTTCACGGTCGCGGTCGGACAGCGTCCGGAACGCCTGCCCGACGGCCCGCAGGTCCGGCCGGTCCTCCGGGGACGGCACCGCGCCGTACAACTGCGCGAGCTCCTCATGGAGCGGGAGGTTCCGCGCCCGGCGGCGCTGCTCGCCTCGCCGATGGTTGGCCAGGACCTTCCGCGCCACGGCGTACAGCCAGAGCCGCGCCTCATCACCGGCCGGCAGCTTGTCGATCTTCCGCCAGGCGATCGTGTACGTCTCGGCCACCGCGTCGGCGGCGTCCTCGGGGGAGTCGCACCGGCGCGTGGCGTAGCCCAGGATCGTTCGTACGTGTCCATGTAGACGGCCTCGAACCGGGCCCGTCGGTCATCTGCCACGGGGGACCCTCACGTCGGCCTCCTTCGCTGGTCGGGATGTGATCACCCCTTCCATGTCGGGAGCGCCGCCGGCCTTACACCTCGGGGTCACGGCCTGCACCGCGGCGGTCGTCCGCGTGTCGTGACGGCGGCTCGCGGGACACGACCGCCGGATTCAGGCTGCTCGGCGGGTCGGCACGTGGCAGCTGATCATTGACACGGTGATCTGGTCTGTCAGGATCCTCCCTGGCACCCCGGAGTCGAACAACCCACCGGCGCGGAGCACCCAGGCGGTGAACCGCGATCCTGAGGCTGTTCCGGCCCGGACCAGCAGGAGGCGGCCTCCAACGGGCTTTCGCGGAAGGATTCCGGATCGTCTAAAACGCTGGCATTGTGTTCCTTCGTCGCGTTTGAACGGGGGGAGGGATTTTGACCAGTGTCGAGGAGCGGGTCGCCGATGATCCGGGCCCGGTGGTGGTGGACGGGGACGGACCCGGCCGCCTGAGCCGTGGCCTGGGGTTCGCCCGCCGGCACCGCGTCTTCCTCGCCGTCCTAGTCCCCGCGGTGGCGCTGCGCCTGATCACGATGCTCGGCTATCGCGGCGCGCTGTGGTTCCCCGACTCCTACGACTACGTCAGCGGGGCGGTATCCCTCACGCCCAACCTCATCCGCCCCAGCGGCTACTCCCTCTTCCTCTGGCTGCTGTCCCCGTTCCACAGCCTGACCCTCGTCGTGCTCGTGCAGCACGCGATGGGCGTCGCGGTCGGCGTCATGGTGTACGCGCTGCTGCGCCACCGCTTCGGGCTGCCCGCCTGGGCGGCGTCCGCCGCGGCGGTCCCCGCGCTGTTCGACGCCTTCGGCATCCAGCTCGAACACCTCATCCTGTCCGACTCGCTGTTCACCTTCCTGGTGACGCTGGCGGTGACCCTCGCCCTGTGGCGGAGGGCGCCGAGCACCCGGCGGACGGCCGCCGTCTGCCTGCTCGTCGGTCTCGCCGCGGTCACCCGCTCGGTGGGACTCCCGGTGCTCGTCCTGGTCCTGGCCTGGCTGGCCGTACGCCGGGCCGGTCTGCGCGCCATCGCCGCCGGACTGGTGGCCGGGCTGCTGCCCGTCGTGCTGTACGCCGGGTGGTTCTCCTCGCGTACGCACCAGTTCGGGCTCACGTACAGCACAGGGATCTTCCTCTACAGCAGGACCATCCCGTTCGCCGACTGCCGGAAGATCAAGCCACCGGTCGACGAGCTGCCGCTGTGCATCGACACGCCTCCGGCGAAGCGCGGGCGGTCGCAGTTCTACATCTGGGGCCGGACCTCGCCGTTCCACCGGCTCGGCGCGCGCAAGTTCACGCCCGACATCGAGGGCCGGGCGGGCGACTTCGCCAAGCGGGCGATCATCGCCCAGCCGGGCGACTACGCCGAGACGGTGGCCTCCGACCTGCTGCGGACGTTCCGCTGGCACCACCCGCCGTTCCCGGAGCCCACCACCTACGGCTACTACCTCTTCCAGGTCCACCCGCCGCAGCCGCCGCCCGTCGCGGTGGCGAGGATGCGGCCGTACGACCCGGGACACCTGAATACGAAGGTCGTCCGGCCGTACGCCGGGATCATGCGGGCCTACCAGCGCTACTTCTTCCTGCGCGGCACGATGTTCGGCCTGATCCTCCTCGTGGGGCTGGGCGCGCTGCTGCGCCGGCGGTGGGAGGCGCTGCTGCCCTGGACCGTGGCGGTCGCCGCCATCGTCGTGCCGCCGACCACCGCCGAGTTCGACTACCGCTACGTCATCCCCGCGGTCCCCGCCGCCTGCATCGCCGCCGCCCTCGCCCTCACCCGGCGAGACGGCGACACGGATGACGCCAACCGGAGCGACGGGTCCTCGTGGTGTGATGTGCCGACCAGAGTCGGCGGTGGTCGAACGACTCGGCCATCGCTCGGCATCCAACCAAGGATGCCCCGGCGGCGGAGGCGGCATGAGCCGGGTCAGACGGGTCCACTATGCGACGAGTGCAGGTCAGTGGAGCTCGTAGCGCATCTCGTAGTCGCCCACCTTCAGGCCGGCCGTGACACCCGTGACGTGGGCGTAACGAGCGCCCCCGTCTGCTGGTGCACGTCGGTCTGGACCTTGGTGATCGCATCCTTGGCGCTGTCGGTCTAGACGCGCGCGGGCCAACATGGCAACGGCTCGGGCGACTACCTGGCCCCCGACACGCAGCGCGCGCCGGGGGCCAGTGACTTGGCTAGCTGGGCTGCTCGTCCTCGTCGGGGATCTCCTCGGTGAAGATCTCGACCAGGTTGCCGCCTACGTTGTAGGAGGCCTCGAGGGTCCTGTCCTCGCCGCTGGTGGAGGGCTCGTTACTGGACATTTTTGCCCCTTTTCGGTTCGCCTAGTTTTTGTCCCTGCCACGAATGGCGGGGACGGTCCGGTCTCTGATGGCCGAAACCGAGTAGGACTGTCCAACGCTGCGGAGATCCGGCAAGTAATGATGGTCCGCAAGACGGAACCGGATCGCATGCAAGTCGTCGCCGCACACACCCAGACCGGGACTGTACGGTCAACGGTTTGCGCCGTGAGGCGCTGTGATTCGTGTGCGGGTGTGAGACCCGCGGGGACGGCGCGGGTCCGGCAAACGAGACGGGAAGGTGGACGCGAAGAACCAGCGGTGTAAAGCCCCTCAAGACCTCCGTCAGCTCAAACCCGGTGGATGCGGGCTGGATCGCGGTGCGCATCGCCCGTAAGGGTGGAAGCTCTTGCTACTTCTTCCTGCGTGGCACGGTGTTCGGCCTGATCCTCCTCGTGGGGCTGGGCGCGCTGGTGCGCCGGCGGTGGGAGGCGCTGCTGCCCTGGACCGTGGCGGTCGCCGCCATCGTCGTGCCCCCGACCACCGCCGAGTTCGACTACCGCTACGTCATCCCCGCGGTCCCCGCCGCCTGCGTCGCCGCCGCTCTCGCCTTCACCCGCCGCGACCCCGCCGAAGGGGCACCGGCCGCCGCAGCCGCGTCGGCCGACGGTGGCCCGCCATGCCGGGACGGGAAGGCAGAGGCGTAGGCCGTCCCGGTCGTACGCGGGTCCCGGGGCTGACTGGAGAGGCGTAGGCGCTCCTGGCCGCAGCACGTGGTCCCGCCTGCACACAAACGACCTATCGATCTTCCATTCGCCCAGGAACCTGTGATCGTCGACTCGCATTTGTGTGCGGACGGACCTCCGCACCGCCCGTGGTCACCTCGGACGATCACGCTGCGGCGGTCGGCCGAGCGAAATGCTCGGCGAAGGGTCGGCGTGTCCGGCGGTCTGACGTGTTTTGTCGGTGCCTATCGCAACGGTTGCCGAGCGTTCGGTACGCCTGCCGTCCGCTCACCCGGCGCCAACCGCGAGAGGGCGTCGCGGCCCCCGGCCGATTCGTGTGGCCACTGCCGGGGGACGCGGCACATCTAGGGCTCCGCCCGGTCGGGGCGGAACTGCCGGTCGTAGAGCTCGATGCTCTTGCGCGCGGCCTCGGGATACCGCCGTACGAGCCGGTCGAGCTGCGTCAGCTCGACGGCCTGGGACACTCCCTGCGAACCGATCGAGTCCAGGGTCGCGAGGAATTCGTTGACCGAGCGCATGAGCTCGTCCGGCGAGGTCATTTCCGAGGTGGGAGTGGAACGGAGACGACCTTCTTGATCAGCTCCACGGCCTTTTCGATCTCTTCCGCGCCGCAGATCGGCTTGTCCCAGGACCACCACCAGCAGAGCCTTTCGTTGTGGTCCGGTTTCGCCGTGACGATCTCGGCGAGGTGATTGCTGGTCCCCGGAGCGTGAACGTAGACCCGTGTCGGTCCCTGCTGCTGGGCGTCCAGCCCGGCCTGCTGGCAGGCGATGGTGAGTTTTCCGGCGAGTTCGTGAACGTCTTCGGCGGTGTTGATGGTCATTGTGACTCCCTGTTGTCGTTCGACTCCACAGATTGACTGAGAAGTCGTACGCTGGGAGCCCCCAACGCGTGGAGCACGAGGAGACAAGAGGCACGTCCCGCGTTTGTACGGAAGGTGTACGGCCAATGTCGGGAAACCACATGACGGCGCGGCAGTTCGTCGGCAGGGAGATCCGCCACGCCCGCGAATCCAAGCAGCTCACCCGTGCCGAACTGGCGAAGACCTTCCCGGTATCCGAATCCCTCGTCGCATCCTGGGAAACCGGACGTCTTATCCCGAAAACGGAATATATTCCTCACCTAACGGGCATTTTGGGCCTACCGGATGTAATCCTGCGTATACTCGATGATCTGGTCAGTAGGGAGGTCGCACCGGAGTGGCTCGACAAGTGGACCAGAGTGGAATGCGAAGCCACGACGTTGCTCTGGTACGAGTCGACGGTCATTCCCGGACTCCTGCAGACGGAGGAGTACGCGCGTGCGGTGCTCCGCCTCGGGAAGCCGTCTCCCCTTGATCTTGAGGGGCAGGTGAGTACACGGCTGGCAAGGCAGAAGGCTCTGACGCGCGAAGATCCCCCGCTCTACCACGCCGTACTCGACGAGGCGGTGATCAGGCGGCCGGTAGGCAGTCCGAAGACGATGCGTGATCAATTAATTCGGCTGGTCGAGCTCTCGGAACGAGACGAGGTCATCATTCAGGTGATCCCCTTCGAGGTCGGGGCGCACGCTGGATTCGCCGGACCGATCGTTCTCGCGAGTATCAACGGCGCCGAGGTCGCGTATGTGGACAATGCGCTCCGCGGGGAAGTGGTAGAAAAACCGGAAGACGTCGCGGCGATCCGGCGACTCTGGCAGATGCTGAGCGCCAAGGCGCTGCATGAAGACGCATCGATCGAGCTCATCACGAAGGCAGCACACGAATGGGTAACCTGAGCTGGCGCAAGTCGACGCGAAGCAGTAACAACGGTGGCGCTTGCGTCGAGGTCGCCGTTGCCGAGAAGAGCAGCGAGTAGTAAACCCCCCTGACGTCCCCCGTCCTTGCTTACCGGAGCCAAGGGCGGGGGACTCTTTGTGTCGCAGGTTCAGCGCCGGCGGACGAGGAGGGGCTGGGCGACGGTTCCGAGTTGGCCGTCGGGGTCCGACAGGGTGGCGTGGGTGAGGCCGAGGCCGTCGTCGGACAGGTCGGTGCGGCAGTCCAGGTGCACCCAGTCGCCATCCGGGTGGCGCAGCAGGGTGGTCGTCATTGTGGGCGGGATGGACAGCCACTGCTGGAGAGGAAGAGTCGCCGACAGGCCGTTGGCGGAGTCGGCGACGATCAGCGTGCGGGCCAGGCCGGTCAGCTTCTGTCCCGCGATCAACGGGAGGCGGACGCGGGTCCAGGCCTGCGCCCGGCCGAGGGTGTCGTAGCCGCCCTGCGTGTAGCGCCATTCGATGGCCTGCCCGTAGCCCCAGTCGGTCAGGCCGTGGAAGTAGTCCTGCTCGGCCCGGGCCGGCGGCAGCGGAGGCGGTGCGACCTGCTCGGTCTGTGCGGGAGGAGTCGGCCCCGTCGCGATGTGCCAGGCGCGGGCGGTGACCGCCACCCGCCCGTCGACGATCATGTGTGCCTCGGTGAGGCGGACCTGCCGGCCGGGCCGCAGCGGGGTGACCTCGATGCGGGCGCGGCGGCGCGGGATGGGGGCGAGGAAGTCCACCGAGATCCGGGCCATCCGCATGCCGGGCGCGACCGTGGCATCGATGGTGTGAGCCAGCAGCGCGGTGGGGGGCCCGCCATGCTGCGCGTCGCGGTCCCAGGGGCTTTCGGTGGCGCGCGTCGGCTCATAGACGTCGTCGTCGGCAGGCAGGTAGAAGGCCTCGGGCTGATCGCTCATGGAACGCTCCTCGGGCAGGGGACTGCGTCGTGCCGAACCCCCGACATCCCTCGCCTTCGGTGTGGCGGGTCGTCTCGAGGTGAGCGTAACGCTCGGCAAAACGCCGATTCGCATGGCGTCTTGAGGTGATCCGTCCCGGTTTGTCGGTGCGGTTGCCGAGCCTTCCGCACGCGCCGGCGAGGCCGTTCAGCCGCACCACCGGGGGTGCGCTCCCTCGATGGGCGGCCGGTCGCGCGCTGGGGCGCGATTCGTCGCGGAAGCAGACGGAACGCTCGGTGAAGGAACGATCCGCGAAATGATCCTGGGCGCTGTGTCCCGGCCTCGCCCTGCGATTGCCGAGCATTCCGCTCGCCGGCGGGTCGGCGCGTCCGGTGGGAAACCTGAGGTCGCTTTTCCGCCAGCGGTCGGCGGCGCCGTGCGGCAAGGTCATCCTCGGTCGATGCCGCGAAGATCGAGGACGGGGAGCATGCACAAGGTCGCCGAGCTGAAGGTGCTCTACTTCGGGACTCCGGTGGTCCTGATCGGCTCACGGAACGAGGACGGCTCCGCCAATCTCGCGCCGATGTCGTCCGCGTGGTGGCTGGGTGACCGCTGCATGCTGGGTCTCGGCAACAGCGGACAGACGACGGCGAATCTCCGGCGTGAGCGTGAGTGCGTGCTGAACCTCGCGTCCTCGGTGATGGTCGACGCGGTCGACCGGCTCGCGCTGCTCACCGGGAAGCCCGAGGTCCCGGAATACAAGCGACGGCAGGGTTACCGCCATGAGCGGGACAAGTTCGGGGTGGCGGAGCTGACCGAGCAGCCCGCCGATCTGGTGCTGGCACCGCGCGTCGCCGAGTGCCCGATCCAGCTGGAGTGCGTGGTCGAGGCGATCCACCCGTTCGAGGGTCCGGATCTCAATGCGACGGCGTTCCACGTGAGGGTCGTCCGCAGCCACATCGAGGAAGAGCTGATCATCCCGGGGACGCACTACGTCGACCCGCTGCGGTGGGATCCGCTGATCATGAAGTTCTGCGAGTTCTTCGGCGGCGGGGAGAACATCCACCCGTCGCGGCTCGCCGAGGGCTGGAACATGCCCCACCGGTCCGAGCGCGCCCTCGGCTGAGCGGCGGCAGCGTTGACTTTGGGATTATCGCCGTTCGCAGGGCCTTCCAAAGGGCGATAGTCCCAAAGTCAACGGCCGCGCGGGAGCACCGGACCGGCTGGGCCTCTCGGCCAGAGCGGGATGGGGGAAGTGCGGCGCGGCGTCGACCTGCGCCTCCGCCGTCCGGCGCAGTCGAGTTCCTTCCGCCGCACCTCGCGTGTCCGACGAGGCGGCGGCGGCGCGGCCACCGCGACCGTCTCGCCCCGGTGCGGCACCGGTCACCGCAGGTGGGCGGAAGCTTCGAGCCACGGGCCCTCGACCGACAAAGGCGTCGTCGTTGACTCTTTGCCGCCGCCGTGGACGTGCAGGTGACCGAATCGCCCGGGTTGGGACGTCAACAGCGACGGCAAGCACTCAGATGCGTTGCCCCACGCCGCCCGCGCCGCCGCCGAAACCGTCCGGGGTCCGTCACCGTCCGGGGCCCGTCACGGTCGGGGGTCCGTCACGGTCGGGGGTCCGTCACGGTCGGGGGTCCGTCACGGTCGGGGGTCCGTCGCCGTCCGGCGTCTGTTCGCCGCGCGCGTTCGCCGTTCGGTGTTCGGGACGGCGCGTGCGGTTGACGGCGCGTGCCGGGCGCCTGCACACTGGATTCCATGCCAGCGCGCCGGATCCCGACCGCCCTCGTGGCCTCTCGCCACGCGGTCGCCGCGCTGTGCCCTTCGTGTTGTTGTCGCTGACCCCGCTCAGACCGACTGTCAGCCTGCGGCATGCGCCGCGCCACGAAGGACTTCTCGGTGAATCTCTCCGTCATCCCGGATCTGACCATGCAGGGCGACGACAGCCCGTACTCCGCCGGTCCGACCGTCACGATCGGCCGCCTGGCCGGGCTCGTCCGTGAGCTCGCCGCACGCCCCGGCGACTGGTGGGACCTCGCCCGCTTCGACGGCGTGCCCGTACGGCTGCCGGGCGAGCAGGCGATCTGGCTGTCCGCGTGGCCTCCCGGGCATCGCGCCGCTCCCGCCGCCGATGTGCTCGCGGTTCTCGCCGGGGAGCTGTCCGAACGGACGATCACCGACCAGGGTGTCGCGGAGCGCGCGCTGCGGGCGAACCGCATCCGCGTGTACGGCGGCGGGCACCCCCGTGAGCTGGTGAACCCGGGCCCGGCGTACGCGCTCAGCCTGCACGCGACCGTCAGATGAGCGTTCGGTGAACACCGCGTCCGACCCGCTGCAACCCCGATATTCCGGCCTTAACGTCATGTTCCATGTCCCGCGTCCTTTCCTGGGTGATGCTGGGGGTGAGCATCGTCGCGATGGGCGCGGCGATGGTGCTCGGCACCTCGGCGGCCGTGCCGTACTTCGGACCGACCTGGCCGTTCCTGACGTTCGGGGGATCCCCGTCCTCGGCGACGGTCACGACCCTGACGTGGATCGCGGCGGTGAGCGCCGGAGCCGGAGTGCTGTCCGGGCTGTACGCCCTGCGCGGGGGCGCGTGGGTGAGCCCGCGCCGGCTGCTCGTCGCCGGGGCGGTCGTCGCCTGCGTCTACGCGCTGCTCCCGCCCACCGGCTCCGTCGACATGATGAACTACGCCATCTACGGGCGGATCACCGACCTGGGCCGGGACCCGTACGTCACGACGCCGCTGCGGCTCGCCCACACCGGTGACCCGGTCGGCCTGCTGCTGCCGAGCGGCTGGCAGCGGGTCCCCACCGTGTACGGGCCGGTCATGACGGCCATCCAGTGGTTCGCCGCGCACCTCGGCGGCAACTCGATGGCGCGGATCATCTTCGTCCTCAAGTGGGCCAACGCGGCGGCGTTCATCGGGACCGGGATCATCCTCGACCGGATGACCGGCCCCGACCCGGTCCGCCGGCTCCGTGCGTGCCTGCTGTGGACGGCCAACCCGCTCATCCTGTTCTGGATGGTCGGCAGCGGCCACGCGGACGCCTTCGCGGTGTTCTTCCTCGTCGCCGCGCTGTACGCGGCGCGGCGCTCGGCGTTCGCGGGCGGGCTGCTCGGCGGGGCGGCGGTCGCCGTGAAGGCGTCGTTCCTCTTCCCCGCCGCGGGGCTGGTGATCGCCGCCTGGCTGTCCCCGGCGAGGTACCGGCGCGCGGTGGCGACCGTGGTCGGTCTCCTCCTGGTCGCCGGTGGCGGCTACCTGCTGGCCGGGCCGGCGGCGCTCCACTCGCTCAATGCCCGGCTCGGCCGGAAGAAGGACCGGTACCTGCCGGTCCCGCAGTTCATCCTGACCCACCACGGCCTGTACATGGTGTGGATGGCCGCGCTCGCGGTCGCGCTGACGGCGTTCCTGTGGTGGCGGTCGGGCCTGCCCTTCGCGCTGTGGCGGCGGCCGTCCCCGGAGACGCAGCGGCTGCCGCTCGACGTGCTGCCCGTGGCCGTGCTGGCGTTCGGCACCACGCTGGTCTCGCCGCTGCAGTACCCCTGGTACGACGCCATGCTGCTGCCGATGCTGGCCCTGCTGCCGTACCGCCGGATGGACTGGACGGTCATCGTCCGCGGCGTCATGCTCGGGGTGTTCACCCTCCCCGGCGTGCGTGTGAACGGGTACCAGCACCTCGGTGTGCGCTGGGCCAACCTGATCTGGCTCGCCGTGTTCGTCCTCGTCGTGTGGCGCGGGACCCGGCGCACCGCCGCCGACCCGCCCGCCCTCGCGGGGACGCCCGGCAAGCCCGCACCGATCTCGTCGCCCGGGCCGCCCTCGTCCGCATCGTCTCCCGCCCCGGCCGCCTGAGCCACCCGGCGCGCCCTCCCTCGGCGGCCGGCCGGTGTCCCGCCGGCTCGAAAGACGCCGGAGACCCAGGGCAGTCCGCCCCGGGTCTCGCCACCATGGCAAGGCGTGCCACAGCGTTCCGCGCCGAGTGTCCCGGGCGGGCGCCGGGCGTGCCACGGCGCGCGGCGATGCTCTACGGGCGGGGGGTGTAGTAGGCGGTCTGGCCGGTGAAGATCCAGTACGACCCCTTGCCGTCGCCCGCGACGTCGTGGCCGATGTGACCATGACCCCAGTACCTGCGCTTCTTCACGGGCTTCAGGGTCAGCTTGCAGTGGTACTCGACGTAGTCACGGTGACGAGTGATCTGCGCGCGGACCGCTTTGGTGATGTCGCACTCGTGCTTCGTGCCGCCGCCATTCCAGTTGACGAAGACTCCGATGACCACCTTCGCCGGCGCGCTGCGGGTCCTGTTGCGACTGTTGCACTTCGTGCCGCTCTTCACGTTGCACAGCAGGAGGTACCCGCTCATCTCCCCGGTGAGGTGGGCACCGTCGCCGTCCACGTCGATGCACGTCTCCGCGTTCACCCAGAGGGGGTCGGGGCCCTTCGGCACCGGGATGGTCTTCGACTTGGCGGTGCCGCACGGCGTCCAGGCGCCGGCCGCGGGGAGACCGTCGCGAGGCCGCCCAGCAGCATGGCCGCCGTCGCACCCGTCACTCCGATTCGCTTGGCGAGATTCATTCGATGTTCCTTCGGGCAGGGGGCGGCCACCTTCCCGCGTTCCACGGCGCGCGGGAAAGAGGCTGCGGCCTCAATCGCCGATGGGCCTGGAGACCCATCCGGCCGAGGCCTTCCGCACGCCGGGAGCACCGATCCGCGCAGCCGGAGTACGCGTCCATTCGCCGAGTCGCCCCGGCCGGGACTCGCGTCGTACGCGGCGGGCGTCGCTCACAGGTCGCGGTGCCGGGAACGGAACACCCGGCGCAGCACGGCGACGACCACGAGGGCCCCGAGCACGCCCCGGACCACCGATGGGGCGGCTGACCATCCCCCGGCGAGGTAGCCCCAGGCGATCCCGAGGAAGACGACCGCCGCCACCAGCGACGACGGGTCGAACCTATGCCGGAACACGGGCGACCTCCATGTCGCCGACCGTGCTGCGCAGGCGCAGCGCGATGACCGGAGCCGCGCCCGCCGGAGGCACCTCCGGGTCGAGGACGCGGTTCACGCGGGCACGCGGGCCGCTGGTGATCTGACGGTCCACGGTGATGTCGCCGAGGAACGCCTGGGCGTCCAGTTCGACCCGTGCCGTCGCGGGCAGCCTGACCGTGAGCACCCCCAGCCTCACGGTCGCGGTGACGCGCAGGCGCTGCCCGGGAACGAGTGGCACCGAGGTCAGGTCGACGGTGCCCTCGCCGATGAGGACCTTGTGCGACTGCTCGGCCTGGGACACGTCGGCGGGCCGCCAGGCCGTGGCGTGCGTCCGGCGCGCGATGGCCGGGTCCCCGGCGATCGAGGTCGATGCGAGGGCGAGAGACATGATCGCTCCAACGGTGATCAGCTTGCGGTCCCGGCCGAACCAGGAGCCGACGAAGAGGCCGGCCGCGACCACGACGAGTGCGCCGGCGATGATGATCTGGAGGCGGCCGAGGTCCGGTCGCCGGTCACCGGCGGCGTACAGCACGCTCGCCACCAGGACCGCGGTCACCAGGGTGCACACCGTCAGGTACGACCTGCGCCGGGGTGTGACGATCGGCGAAGGCGTCGGCGGCGAGGGGGGAGGCGGTTCCGCTTCGAGCGGTTCCGTGCGCGCCAGACGAGCAAGATCGATCATACCGTCGGGTGCCCGATAGGGCGGCGGCGCGGGGGCCGCAGGGGGAGTCCACGACGACAGGGGCCGGCCCTTGGCCCGCTCCGGCAGGCCGCGGGCGAGCCCCACGAGGTCGACACCGCGGGAACGGGCGGCGAACAGCACGAGCACGAACACGACGACCGCCGCGAGCGCGTTCGGCGAACCCCAGTCGCCCACGGTGCCGAGCAGCGTGCCCGCGCCCAGCGCCGCGCCGAGCAGCGCCAGCGCGGTGTCGCCGTCGAACAGCCGATGGCCGAGCCGCTCGATCTTCGAAGGACCGCCGTCGGGCGCGGCCATGAGCAGGAACGCGCCGATGTACAGCAGGACGCCGACCCCCGTGGTGAGGACGAGCAGCGCGAACCCGAGGCGAAAGACCACCGGGTCGATCCGCGTGTAGCGCGCCAGTCCGGCACACACCCCCGTGATGAGCCGGCCCTCCTGCGAGCGGGTCAGCCGCCGCGGCGGCGCGCCGCTGTCCTCCGTCATGGGGACATCGTCGCGAATCGCGTCCCCGGCCACCATCCGGGAGACCCCTGACCCGTCCCTGAGGAATGCTCAGGGGACGGCCCCGATGCGATCCGGCACGGAACGTGTGACGATCGGCGTGTGCCCGAAAACCCCGGTGAGGACGGCGATGGCCCCCCGCGCCTCGAACGACGCGCCGACGGACGGATCGTCGGTGGCGTCTGCCGTGGCCTGGCCGAACACCTGGGGATCGACCTCGTTGTCGTCCGCGTGGCGTTCACGGTGCTCGTCGCGGCCGGCGTGGGCGTCATCGCCTACGTGGCGCTGTGGCTGCTCGTCCCCCAGCGGATCGAGACCCGGGCGCGCCGCGACTGGCCACAGATGCTCGCGTACGGCGTGCTCGTCTGCGCGCTGTCCGCGTTCACCCTGAGCTCGGCCACGGAACGCCAGGCCCTGTGGCCCGTGGTGGCCGGCGGCGTCGGCGTCGGCCTCATCTGGCAGCAGGCCGATCCCGAACGCCGGCGGCGCTGGGTCCGCAACACCCGCTCCCTGTGGATCCGCAGCGTCGTCGGCGCCGCCCTCGTCATCGCGGGACTGGCCGCGTTCCTCATCCAGAACATCGCGCACGTCGGGCAGGTGCTGCTGGGCTCGACCATCGTCCTCGCCGGGGTCGGCGTCATCGTGACGCCCTGGCTGCTGCGCATGTGGCACGACCTCGACGACGAGCGCCGGGAGCGGATCCGATCACAAGAGAGGGCCGAAGTGGCCGCACACGTACACGACTCGGTGCTGCACACGCTCACGCTGATCCAGCGCAACGCGCACGACCCGAAAGAGGTCCAGCGGCTGGCACGCGCCCAGGAACGCGACCTTCGTGCGTGGCTGTACCAGCCGAAGGCCGACGCCGAGCAGGCGCTCGCCGCCGCCGTACGAAAGGTCTCCGCCGAGGTGGAGGACCGTCACGGCGTGCCCATCGAGGTCGTGTGCGTCGGCGACTGCCCGCTGGACGAGCGGCTCGGCGCGATGCTGCAGGCCGCGCGGGAGGCCATGGTCAACGCCGCGAAGTACGCGGGGAGCGAGAACGAGCCGCCCTCCGTCTCGGTCTACGCCGAGGTGGACGGAGACGATGTGATGATCTTCGTACGGGACCGGGGACGGGGATTCGACCTCGACGCCGTCCCGGCGGACCGCATGGGCCTCCGGCAGTCCATCATCGGACGGATGGAGCGCAACGGCGGCAAAGCCGAGATCCGTACGGCTCCGGGCGAGGGCACCGAAGTGAGACTGGAGCTGAAACGCATATGAGGAGTGAGACTGGAGTTGAAACGCACATGAGGAGTGAGACTGGAGTTGAAACGATGACCCGTGTGGTGCTGGTCGATGACCACCAGATGTTCCGCACCGGCGTGAAGGCGGAGCTCGGCGACTCGGTGGAGATCGTCGGCGAGGCGGGCGACGTCGACGAGGCCGTCGCGGTGATCACGGCGACCCGGCCCGACGTCGTGCTGCTCGATGTCCACCTGCCCGGCGGCGGTGGCGTCGAGGTGCTCCGCCGGGTGCTCGGCGGCGCGGCCCGGCCGCGCGGCGGTGAGCCGCCCGCGCGCGCCGCCGACCGTACGGGGGCCGCTCCGGCGCGGACCGCCACGGGATCGGCGCCGAGCGGCGCCCGGGCGGAGGCCGTGCCCGCGAGGAGCGGCGACCGTGCGGCCTCCGGGCGGAACGACGCGGCCGAGGGCCGGGGCGGCGGCGCACCGGAGACGCGGTTCCTCGCGCTGTCGGTGTCCGACGCGGCCGAGGACGTCATCGGCGTCATCCGCGGCGGTGCCCGCGGCTACGTCACCAAGACGATCTCGGGCCCGGAGCTGACCAGCGCGATCGGCCGGGTGGCCGAGGGTGACGCCGTCTTCTCACCCCGGCTCGCGGGGTTCGTGCTCGACGCCTTCGCCGCGACCGACGCGCCGCCCATCGATCCTGAGCTGGACCAGCTCACCCAGCGCGAACGCGAGGTGCTCCGGCTGATCGCCCGGGGCTACGCGTACAAGGAGATCGCCAAGGAGCTGTTCATCTCGGTCAAGACCGTCGAGACCCACGTGTCGTCGGTCCTGCGCAAGCTCCAGCTGTCGAACCGCCACGAACTGTCCCGCTGGGCCGCCGCCCGCCGCCTCGTCTGACCAGGCCCTAAGGGGCGACCTCGCGGAGCTCGCCGCTCTTGACGTCGAAGACGAAGCCGCGGACGGAGTCCTTGTGCGGGATGAACGGGTCGGACGTGATCCGCGCGATTGACTCGCGCACGTCCTCGTCCAGGTCGGTGAACGCCTCGACCGCCCAGTCGGGCTCGATGCCGGTGTCGGCCTTGAGCTGCGCGCGGAACTCCTCATCGGTGATGTTGAGCAGGCCGCACCCGGTGTGGTGGATCAGCATGATCTCCCTGGTGCCGAGCGATCGCTGACTGATCGCCACCGAACGGATCACGTCGGCGGTGACCACGCCGCCCGCGTTCCGGACGATGTGCGCGTCACCGATCTCCAAGCCGAGCATGCTGAACAGGTCGAGCCGGGCGTCCATGCACGCCACGACGGTCAGGTGCCGTTCCGGCGCCGCCGACAGACCGCCGGTCGCGAAGTGGTCGGGGTAGCGCCGGGCATTCGCCAAGAGTGCGTCGGTGACGGACATATGATCACTCCTCGGTTCATATCGCTCGCCACATTCCATCACGAAGCACGTTTCCTGAATTTACCGCCCACTGTCCACATGCGACACCGCGCCGGCCGGCTCAGTCGGTGACCGGCACGCGTACGACGACGTCGGAGGCGTGGAAGGAGTGGCCGGGCACCGGCGCCGACAGGGCACCCTTTGTGATCGCATGACTACTGCGCTCTACTGCGTACGTAGGTACAATCAAGTTGATGTAGGTACATCAAGGGGGAGTGATGAGCACCGTTTCGGTCCGAGAATTCTCTTACAACCCCAGCGCGATCTTCGCTCGCGTCGAGCAGGGTGAAACCATCCAGGTCACCCGGCACGGCAACGTCATCGCTCTCCTACTCCCGGGCAGCGGCACCCTCGGGCGGTACTCCACGCTTGTGGCCAGGGGCCTCCTGAGGTTGAAGTCCACGACGACCAACGACCTCGACCGCCTTCCGCGATACGCCGCACCGGCCGACGTGTCGCCACTGGAACTGCTCCTGGCCGAACGAGAGGAAGACGACCGGTGATCTACCTCGACGCCTCCGCGCTGATCACCCTCATCGCCGGCCGCTCGCACGTCCGTGAGCTACGGAATTTCCTGTCGGGCCGGCCCGCGGTGCCCATGGGGACAAGCACCATCGGATTCGTCGAGACGGTTCGTACTCTTGACCGCGTCGGCGACTTCCCGCACGTCATGCAGGAGCTGACCCGAGATTTCACGGAGATCCTGGTCACCGATGAGGTACGGGACGCCGCCGCGCTCCTGCCCCTGGGGATCAGAACGCTCGACGCAATCCACGTGGCCAGCGCACAGATCATCGGTGATGCGCTCGAGGTCTTGGTCACCTATGACAAGCGCATGCTGGAGATCGCTCGGTCCGTCGGGCTGCCGGCCGAGGCGCCTGGGCTCGCGTGACGGCCTTGGGTCAGCGGCGGACCATGGGGACGTGGGGGATGCCGTCCTCGACGTACTCGGGGCCGTCGACGACGAAGCCGTACCTCGCGTAGAAGCCCGCGACGTGCGTCTGCGCGTCGAGCCGGACCGTACGGTCGCCGATGGCCTCCAGTGCGGCCTCCATGAGGCGTCCCGCCAGCCCGCCGCCGCGCGCGTGCGGCGCCGTCACCACCCGCCCGATCCGCGCGCCGCCGGCGTCGTCCAGCACGCGCAGGTACGCCTCCGGGGTCCCCGAGTCATCGGACAGCCAGACGTGCCGGGTGCCGGGCTCGGTGTCCCGCCCGTCCAGTTCCGGGTACGGGCACTCCTGCTCCACGACGAAGACGTCCACCCGGAGCTTCAACAGTGCGTAGAGCGTGCCGGAATCCAGTTCCGTGAACGTCGCCACGTGCGGTTTCGTGTCGCCCATGACGTCCGATCTTAAGGATCCCGCCGCAATGCTCCTGACCGAGGTGCAGGCGGCAGACGCCTGCGGGGAAGCGCCGCGGCCCCGGGCGGGACGCTCCGGAGCCGCGGGTCGTGCGCGGTGCTACGTCGGCGTCACACCTCGATCTCCTCCTCGATGCCCTTGAGGTGGTGGCGGGCCAGCGCCAGGTTCGCCCGGGACCGGTCGAGTGCCAGGTAGAGGAACAGGCCTTTCCCTTTGCGTCCGGTGATGGGACGGATGATGTGGTACTGGGCGGACAGGGTGATGAGGATGTCCTCGATCTCCTCCTTGATGCCGAGCTGTTCCATCGTGCGCAGCTTGGCGCGTACGACCTCGGTGTTGCCCGCCGCGGCGATCTGGAGGTCGAGCGTCTTCGAGCCGCCCAGGATGCCGAGGGCCATCCCGCTGTTGTAGTCGACGACGGCGGCGCCGACCGCGCCGTCGACCGCCATCATGCTCTTCAGGGCCAGATCCAGGTTGGACATGCGTGATCCTTTCGGTTACGGGAGTGCGGGGCGCTGGGTGCCAGAGGCCGCGTCGACCAGGTGATCGGCGATGTGGTGGGCCACGGGCCGGGATTCGAGGTGCAGGCGGCCGACGTTCGCGCCGGGGTCCGCCAGCACCGTGAGGGAGGCGGTCGACCCGGCGGCGTAGATCACGGCGTAGCCGTTGGTGCTCTGGACGACGACTTCGCGGAAGGCGCCGTCGTTCGCGATGGAGACCATCCGCTGTGACAGCGAGAGTTCGCTGGCGGCCAGGGCCGCCATGCCCTCGGGTTCGATCGAGGCCGGCAGATCGTGCGCGATGAGCAGTCCGTCCGAGGAGGCGACCAGGCTGCCGGTCAGCTGGGGGAGGCGTCCGCGCAGCGTCCTGAGCACCGCCAGCACGACGGGGTCGGGCACGCGGTTCAGGCCGTGGGCCGGGTCGGACATCGCCACCTTCGTCAACCTTTCTCGCAGACCACCGAGCCGGCGCTTCGTCATGTCAGCTCCTCGAGCCCTGCCCGGAGCCGGACCAGCACGTCGAGTTCGACCGGCGCCCAGGGACCGGACGCCGCCCCCTCGTCGCCGTCCGGTCCCTGAGGTGGCGGACGCCGCCGCCTGACCGGAAGCGCCTCGGGCTCGTTCCGGGCCGGCCGGACCAGTTCGGCGGCGGTGAGGGCGCGGACCGCCGTGAGGCATCCGAAGGCCGTACGTCCCAGGTCGCGCGCCAGATCGGCGGGCGTGCGGCGGCCGTCCGCGTTGAGGATGACCTCGATCTGCGGGGCCGTCAGGACGATCCGCCGCCGGCGCACCGTGCGGACCGGGACGACCGGGGCCCGGTCCACCAGCGTCGACGGCCACCCGGCGTCGGGCTCGTCGCGTCGGCGCGCGCACTCGCGCAGCAACGCGGTGGGGGAGATTCGGCACTCCGGGACGGGCCGGTGCGGCGGGCGTTCGGTGAAGGACGGGGCGGCGTCCGAATCGAGCAGGAAGTACATCGCGTCGAAGATCGCCAACAGCACCCTTGTCTCCCGGTGCCATCCTGCGGGGTCATCCGGGACGGGCCGGGGCGCGCCATCGGTCCGCCCGGGTGCCGGCCACCGGTCCGATGGAGCCGGCGGGCCCGCGTCGGGTGCGGGGGTCCAGCGGCTCTCGGCGAACGTGACGGCCCCGTCGGTGAGGTGGAGCACTCCGTCGTCGCCGGCCCGCAGCACGCCGGTGCGGCGGCCCTCCTCGATTCGGCGTAATGCCGCGATCAACCCGTTCTCCGGCGGAGCCAGGGCCGGAACGACCGCCCCGGCCGCGGTGTGCGGTGGTTCGCGAACGGTTCCCGCCGGTCGCGCCTCATCACCGCGCACGTTCGGGCGCCGCCATTTCCTGAACCATTCTCTGCAGGCGATGCCGGGCCAATGCCAGATTCCCCTGCGCGCGGTCGATCAGTAGGTGCAGGAAGAGTAATGCGTCGACGCTCGTGTCGACGGCCGCGAGCAGGTGATATCCGTTCACGTCGCAGACGATGATCTCCTCGATGTCATCGCCGGCGGAAGTGCTGCTCATCGCCGGGTCGGCCAGGATCGCGCGGACGACCTCGGTGGTACCCGCGGCGTTCTCATGCCGGTCGACCACGTCCTCGCGGCCGGCCGACGCGACACAGAGACCGGTGGCGCAGTCGACGAGGGTCACGCTCCGCGCGCCGGGAACACCCATGAGCCGGGAAAGGCACCCGTCGATGCTCACCACGCATTTCCTCCCGATCGGACCGAGCCTTCCAGAAGGCTGAGACGCTACATCGCCTTGGGCTGGCGCGCGGGGGAATAGCGCGAATTCGGTTTGTTAACCGAGAAAAAGACGGATTTCAGCCGTTCGGGAGAAGAATACCTTTCGGTATTTATATTCGGCCGTCTTATGATGCCGAGGGCCCGGCCACGGACGCGATTCAGGCCGGAGAGGCGCCACCGCCCCTCCACTGGCCTGAGCGCTCATAGCAGGCTCGCCAGCAGACGATCCTGGAAGGCCGTGACGTCCGCGCCGACGGCGACTCGGACGACGGGGCGGTCGCCCTCGTCGGCGTACGAGCGGCGGTCCCACAGCGTCGTGCCGCGGGTCCGCTCGCCGCGCAGCTCCACGCGTACGGGCCGCTCGGCGTACTCCCCGAGGGACGGGTCGACGGCCAGCATCGCGGCCAGCGCGTCGTGGATCACCGCGCCCCGCGTACCGAGCGAGCGGGTGTAGGCGGTGGCGTAGAACTCCAGGATCCGGGCGGCGAACCGGGCGACCTCGGAGTCGGCCTCGGCCAGCCGGTCCAGCCACGCGCCGTCCACCGCGGTCGGGTGGGTGGCGTCGAGCGGCACCAGCGTGATCGGCCAGCCGGCGCCCAGGACGAGCTCGGCGGCCTCCGGGTCGTGCCAGATGTTCGCCTCGGCGTGGCTGGTGATGTTGCCCTGGTGGTCGAACGCGCCGCCCATGACGACCACCTCGCGGAACAGCGTCGGCAGCGACGGCTCCAGCAGCAGCGCGATGGCGAGGTTGGTCAGGGGACCGACGGCCAGGAGCGTCAGCTCGCCGGGCCGTTCCCTGCCGAGCCGGATGATCTGCTCCGGCGCGGAGATCTCCACCGGGCGGCCCACGGGCTCGGGCAGGCCGGTCTCGCCGAGTCCGTCCGTGCCGTGCCACTCGTCCGCGTAGGCGACGTCCTGGGCCATGGGGCGGACCGCTCCCACGGCGACCGGCACGCCGGTCAGGCCGGCGCGTTCGAGGACCCGCAGGGTGTTGAGCGCGCCGATGTCCGGAGCGACGTTGCCGTGCACGGTGCCGATGGCGACGAGTTCCGCGTCCCCGGTCTTCACCAGGGATGCCAGGTACAGCAGGGTGATCGCGTCGTCGATGCCGGTGTCGCAGTCCAGCAGGATCTTCGGTGCCACGTCGTCCATTTCCTGGGTTCTTCTTCGGCCGGTACTGAGGGGCTGTCCGGCGGAGTTCAGGGTCGGTGCGGCCGGGCCGCGATCCGCCGGTGGAGGGGGCGCGGTCGAGCCCGCGATCCGTCCGGCCGCTCCGGCTATTCGGCCGGAACGACCTGGAAGACCTCGGCCAGGCGGCCTTCGGCGAGCCCGCCGCGGCGGCCGTTGGCGCCCATCCAGGTGCGGAGCATCTCCTCCAGGTCGTCGCGGTGGGAGACCTGGCTGACGTGCGCGCGCAGCGCCGCGAGCTTGCGGTCGAAGACGTCGGTGACGTCGACGTAGTGGTCGGGCGAGGGACCGCCGCCGATCCACATCTCCCGGGCGGTCCAGGCCTCCAGCCCCTCGTCGCGAAGCTCCGGGAAGGCGTACGGGTTGCGGGCGTCGGGGTAGACGGCGTCGAACGCGGCCGATCCGACCGCCCGGTGGTCCGGATGACCCGCGTAGATCCGTTCGTAGTTCCGCTCGGGGCTGGGGATGACGACCCGGTCGGGGCGGACCTGCCGGATGACGCGCGCGATGTCGCGGCGCAGGTCGAGATTGGCCTCCACCCGGCCGTCCGGATAGCCGAGGAAGCGCACGTCGGTGACGCCGACGCACTTGGCGGCCGCGGTCTGCTCGGCCCGGCGCAGCGGGCCCATCTCCTCGCGCGGGAGGTCGTCGTCGAAACCGCCCGCGTCGCCGTCGGTCACCAGCAGGTACGCCACCTCGATGCCCGCGTCGACCCACGTCGCGACCGTTCCGGCGCAGGAGAAGTCGATGTCGTCCGGGTGGGCCATCACTACAAGCGCGCGCTCAACGTCGTCGATCACGCTCGTCATCTTAGGAACATTCCCGCCTTAACCCATCAATCAGCCACAACTCTGGCGTCCGAGGGGTGGACAGGGGTATCCCGGAGAGCATGAAGAAACTGATCGGTGACGTCGACGACGTCGTCCTCGACACCCTGCGCGGCATGGCGGCCGCCCATCCCTCCCTGCGGGTCGACCTGGACCAGCGGATCATCGTCCGGGCCGACGCCCCGCGTACGGGCAAGGTCGGGCTGGTCTCCGGAGGCGGCTCCGGGCACGAGCCGCTGCACGGGGGCTTCGTCGGGTACGGCATGCTCGACGCCGCCTGTCCCGGCGAGGTGTTCACCTCGCCGGTGCCCGACCAGATCCTCGCCGCGACCACCGCGGTCTCCGGCGGCGCCGGGGTCGTGCACATCGTGAAGAACTACACCGGTGACGTGCTGAACTTCCAGATGGCTGCCGAACTGGCCGAGGACGAGGACATCGAGGTCGTGCCCGTCGTGATCGACGACGATGTGGCGGTCCAGGACAGCACGTACACCGCCGGGCGCCGGGGCACCGGCGCGACCCTCTTCGCGGAGAAGACCGCCGGTGCGCTCGCCGAGTCCGGCGGGACGCTCCAGGACGTCGCCGCCGTCGCCCGCGAGGTCAACGAGCGGACCCGCTCGTTCGGGGTCGCGCTGACCGCCTGCACCGTCCCGGCCGCCGGACGCCCCACGTTCGAGCTCGGCGCGGACGAGATGGAGCTGGGCATCGGCATCCACGGCGAGCCCGGCCGCGAGCGTACGAAACTGCGCCCGGCACCCGAGATCGTCGACGTGTCGCTGTCGGCGATCGACGACGACATGCCGCTGTCCGGTTCGGAGGTCCTCGTCCTGGTCAACGGCATGGGCGGGACGCCGCTCATGGAGCTGTACATCGCGTACGCGGCCGTGGCCGACTGGCTCGGCGGGCACGGCGTGACGGTGGCGCGGTCGCTCGTCGGCAACTACGTGACGAGCCTGGAGATGGCGGGCGTCATGATCTCGGTCCTGCGGCTGACGCCGCAGCTCACCGAGCTGTGGGACGCGCCGGTGCAGACGCCCGGCCTGCGGTGGGGGCGCTGATGGACACGCGCCGCTGGATCGAGCGCTTCGCCGAACTCGTCGCGGCGGACGCCGACCGCCTGACCAGGCTGGACGCCGCGATCGGCGACGGAGACCACGGCACCAACCTGAACCGCGGCCTGAAGGCGGCGACCGAGGCCCTCGAACCGGGCCTGCCGCCCGGCAAGGTGCTGATGACCGCCGGCCGGGCGCTCGTGTCCAAGACGGGGGGCGCGTCGGGACCGCTGTACGGCGGCGCGTTGCGCCGGGCCGGAAAGGCCCTCGGCGACGGCGCCGACGTGGACGCCGCCGCGCTCGGCGCGGCCCTCCACGCCGCGCTGGACGCCGTACAGGAGCTGGGCAAGGCCGTCGAGGGGGACAAGACGATGGTCGACGCGCTCGCCCCCGCCGTCGCGGCGTACGAGGCCGCCGCCGGCGATGGAGTGGCGGCCGCCGCCCAGGCCGCCCTGGACGCCGCGGAGAAGGGCGCAGAGGGCACCGTGCCGCTGCAGGCGCGCAAGGGCCGGGCCAGCTACCTCGGGCCGCGCAGCGTCGGCCACCTGGACCCCGGAGCGGCCTCGACCGTTCTGCTCTTCCGCGCCCTCGCCGAGGCGGCCGCCGACGGATGACCCGGCCCCGCGACGGCGGCGGTTCCACCGGCGCATCGATGGTCGCCGCATGCCTGCGCGACCGTGCCGCTCCACTGCTGAAGCGCGTCCGCGGCTTGCACCTGACGCGACGTCACGGCCTAACGTCCCGGCCATGACGCCGACAGACGCGGAAGCCGGCCGGACCATGTCGGTGGGGGAGCCGACCCGGACGACCGGGCCGACCGGCCGCCGACCGGACGGGGGGGCGTGTAACAAAAATCCCGATGTGCGGCAATATCGGGGTCATGAGCACTGTGGGAATCGTGCTGATCTCGCACAGCCGGGCCCTCGCCGAAGGGGCCGCCGAACTGGCCTCCCAGATGGGCGTAGGTGAGGTCACCGTCCGGCCGGCCGGAGGTGACGGCGAGGGCGGCCTGGGCACCAGCATCGACCTCGTCGAGCAGGCCGTGCGGGACGCCGACGGCGGGGCCGGGGTCGTCCTGATCGCCGACCTCGGCTCCTCCGTCCTGACCGCCCGTACGTACCTGGAAGAGCTCGAGGACGCCCGCGCCGGCCGCCCCGGCGAGCCCGAGACGGACATCGTGCTGGCCGACGCGCCGTTCGTCGAGGGCTCCGTCGCGGCGGCCTCGGCCGCGGCGGGGGGAGCCGACGTCACCGCCGTCGCCCGCGCCGCCCACGAGGCGTACGCCTTCCGCAAGACCTGACCGGCGATCCGCGGCCGGACGCCTCCGTCGTCGCTCACGAGGCGCACGCCTTGCGCAGGACCTGACCGGCGCCCCGCCGCCGCCTCGCCGCGTACGGCCTCACCCGTTCGATCCGGTGAACCGGATGGGCGCATCGGACTCGGAGTGCCGGCGTCAGGGAATAACCTTCATTGGGTGTCGACGCTCGTAAGCCATCCTCTCCTCGACGGCCTCAATGACGCCCAGCGCGCGGCGGTCGCCCACCAGGGCGGTCCGCTGCTGATCGTCGCGGGCGCGGGGTCGGGCAAGACCCGGGTCCTCACCCACCGCATCGCCTACCTGCTCGCGGAGCGGGGCGCGCAGCCCGGCGAGATCCTCGCGATCACGTTCACCAACAAGGCCGCCGGAGAGATGAAAGAGCGCGTCGACGCGCTGGTCGGGCCCCGGTCACGGGCGATGTGGGTGATGACCTTCCACTCCGCGTGCGTGCGCATCCTGCGCCGCGAGGCGAAGCGGCTCGGCTTCCCCTCCAGCTTCTCCATCTACGACCAGGCCGACTCGCAGCGGCTGATGGCGCTGGTCTGCCGCGAGCTCGACCTCGATTCCAAGCGCTACCCGCCCCGGAGCTTCTCCGCCCAGGTCTCCAACCTCAAGAACGAGCTGATCGACTACGAGACGTTCCGCGGTCAGGCCTCGACGCACATGGAGAAGACCCTCGCCGAGGCGTACGAGACCTACCAGACCCGGCTGCGGCAGGCCGGCGCGATGGACTTCGACGACCTGATCATGACGACGGTCAACCTGCTGCAGGCCTTCCCTGACGTCGCCGAGCACTACCGGCGGCGGTTCCGGCACGTCCTCGTCGACGAGTACCAGGACACCAACCACGCGCAGTACACCCTGGTCCGCGAGCTGGTCGGGCAGCCGGGCGACGAGGACGACCTGCCGCCCGCCGAGCTGTGCGTCGTCGGTGACGCCGACCAGTCGATCTACGCCTTCCGCGGCGCGACGATCCGCAACATCCTGGAGTTCGAGCGCGACTACCCCGACGCCGCCGTCATCCTGCTCGAGCAGAACTACCGCTCGACGCAGACGATCCTGTCGGCGGCCAACGCGGTGATCGAGCGCAACGCCGACCGCAAGCCCAAGCGCCTGTGGTCCGACCAGGGCGACGGCCCGAAGGTCAGCGGGTACGTCGCCGACAACGAGCACGACGAGGCGGCGTTCGTCGCGCAGGAGATCGACCGGCTCAGCGACGAGGATGGCGTCGCGCCCGGCGACGTCGCGGTGTTCTACCGCACCAACGCCCAGTCACGTGTGTTCGAAGAGGTCTTCATCCGGGTCGGCCTGCCGTACAAGGTCGTCGGCGGCGTCCGGTTCTACGAGCGCAAGGAGATCCGCGATCTGCTCGCCTACCTCCGCGTGCTCGGCAACCCCGAGGACACCGTCAGCCTCCGCCGCATCCTCAACGTTCCCAAGCGCGGCATCGGCGACCGCGCCGAGGCGTGCGTCGAGGTGCTCGCCGGCCGTGAGCGCATCTCGTTCTGGCAGGCGCTGCGCCGCGCCGAGGAGGCGCCCGGCATCGCCACCCGCTCGCTCAACCAGATCAAGGACTTCGTCGCGCTCCTCGACGAGCTGGGCGACATGGTCGAGACCGCGACGCCGACCGAGCTGATCGAGGCGATCCTGACCAGGAGCGGCTACCTCGCCGAGCTGGAGGCATCGCGCGACCCGCAGGACGAGACCCGCGTCGAGAACCTCCGGGAGCTGGAGTCGGTGGCGGCCGAGTTCGAGGAGCGTCTCGCCGCCGGGGTGGTCGCTCCGGCGGCCGGGCCGACCGGCGACGAGGGCGAGGACGACGGCGACCGCGAGGGGGAGGGCGACCGCGAGGGTGACGGCGAGCAGACCGTGCCCACCGGAGCCGAGGGGCGGCTCGTGGAGTTCCTGGAGCAGGTGGCCCTGGTGGCCGACGCCGACCAGATCCCCGGCGGGGAGGCGGGCGTCGTCCCGCCGAGCGACCGCGGACAGGAGGGCGTCGTCACGCTGATGACCCTCCACACCGCCAAGGGGCTGGAGTTCCCGGTCGTGTTCCTCAGCGGGATGGAGGACGGCGTCTTCCCGCACCTGCGCTCGCTCGGCGACGCCAAGCAGCTGGAGGAGGAGCGGCGGCTCGCCTACGTCGGCATCACCCGCGCCCGGCAGCGGCTGTACGTCTCCCGCGCGACGATGCGCAGCTCCTGGGGCGCCCCCTCCTACAACCCGCCGTCGCGGTTCCTCTCCGAGATCCCCGACAAGCTCGTGGAGTGGAAGGGCGGCGGCCAGGGTGCCCACGCCGCCCCGGCCATGGCGTCGCTCGCCCAGCGGCCCGGCGTGCGTTCCCCGGGCAACCGCGCCGTGCCCGCACTGTCCTCCGGCGACCGGGTCTCCCACGATTCGTTCGGTCTCGGCACCGTCGTCGCGGTCGACGGAGCCGGTGAGAAGGCCGCCGCCACAGTGGACTTCGGCGGCGAGTACGGGGTGAAGCGCTTCGTCCTCCGCTACGCGCCGATCGAGAAGCTGTAAAAGGTTGCGCGGCCGATGTGGCCGGATGCGGGCGTCGACATGAGACGCGTGGACCTGCATGATGCACGTGGGAGCACCTGCGGCCCGTTGGGAGGAAAATGGGGCGGTTCGCGCGGCGTCTCCTCGTCGCGGTCGTGTCCGCGCTGAGCACGACCGTTCTCACGTCATCGGTTCTCGTGTCGTCCGCCGAGGCCTCGGCGGCCCGGCCGGTCGCGCCTCCGGCCGGCACCTACCGCATTCCCGCCTACCGGCCGGCTCCGGCCATGCAGCGGCTGGTCGTCTGCAAACCGGGCGGTCATCTGACCGGCCTGGCGCAGCAGCTGGCCCGAGAATGCGCCTACCACGACATTCAGGCGGCCGTCGACGCCGTCCGGCAGCGCGGCATCACGATCTACGTCCTCCCCGGCACGTACCGTGAGCAGCCCAGCCTCGCCGCGCCGTCCGTGCCGTGCCGCGCGCTCGCCCACCAGGGCACGCTGTCGTACGAGCAGCAGCAGGCCTGCCCGCATCTGCGGAACCTGATCAGCGTCTCCGGCATGGACGACCTGCAGATCGAGGGTGTCGGCGCCGGGGTCGTCGTCGAGGGCGACAAGCCGGTCGGCGTCCGCGCCGACCGCGCCGACGGCTTCTACCTGCGCAACGTCACGGTCAAGGGGTTCGCCGAGGACGGCGTGGCCGTCGTCGAGACCGACGGCTTCGTCCTCGATCGGGTCGCCGGGCTGAAGAACCGCGGGCACGGGCTCGCGGCGTACGCCACCGATCACGGCGTGATCGCCGACTGTGAGGCGTCCGGCAACGGCGACGCGGGCATCGCCACGGCCTCCGCCTCGGACCAGCGCGGCAACCGGCTGTCCGTCGAGATCCGCGGCTGCCGCTCCCACGGGAACCTGGTCGGCTACTCGGGGACGGCCGGCGACTCGGTGTACGTCCACGACAACGAGTTCTCGGCGAACGCCACCGGCGCGGTGCTCGACAGCAGCATGCAGGCGGTGGGCATGCCGCAGAACCACGCGATGTTCGTCGCGAACCGGGTGTTCGGCAACAACGCCGACCCCTACCGCGACTGCGGCTCACACTGCCCGTCGCACGCGGTGCCGGTCGGCACCGGCATGCTGCTGGCGGGCGGCGACGAGAACACCTACGCGGGCAACTTCGTGTACGACAACTGGCGTTACGGCATCGCCCAGCACTGGATCCCGGCCGGCCGGCGCGGCGAGACCGACCCGGCCAAGCAGCGAGACACCTCGCACGGCAACCGGTACGTCGGCAACCTGATGGGCGTCACGCCCTCCGGCGCGCGGGCGCCGAACGGCGCCGACTTCTGGTGGGACGAACAGGGCGACGGCAACTGCTGGCAGAACAACGCCTCCTCGTGGGGCCGGCCGCGCAGCGACCCGGCGGCCCTGCCGGACTGTGAGCACCCTTCGTCCGGTGGGCCGTACGCCCAGTTGGGCAACCCTGCCAAGACCACGGTCGTGACGGCCTGCGCCACCTACACCCCCGGCCGCCGGGAGCCGAACGGCTGCACCTGGCTCACCGCGCCGTCGCGTCCCGGATCCTGACCCGCCGGGATCCGGATCGCACCGGATCGCACCGGATCGCCCCGGGGACCAATCTTGACCTGCCGGGATCCGTCTCGCACCGGATCGCCCCGGGACGGATCGTGCCGCGCGAGGCCGGTCGGCGCCGTCCCCGCGTATTACGGCTAGTCTGCGGAACATCTCATGCACCCCGGTAGGAGGCAGTAATGGCGGGTCCGATCCGCGTCGTCATCGCCAAGCCCGGTCTCGACGGCCATGATCGCGGCGCGAAGGTCGTGGCTCGCGCCCTGCGCGACGCCGGCATGGAGGTCATCTACACCGGGTTGCACCAGACCCCTGAGCAGATCGTCGAGGCGGCGCTGCAGGAGGACGCCGACGGCATCGGGCTGTCCATCCTGTCCGGCGCCCACATGACGCTGTGCGCCAAGGTCGTCGAGCTGCTCAAGGACCGCGACGCACTCGACATCACGGTCTTCGTCGGCGGCATCATCCCCGACGCGGACATCCCGGAGCTGGAGAAGCTCGGCGTCGCGAAGATCTTCACGCCCGGCGCGACCACCCAGGAGATCGTCGAATGGGTGCGCGCCGGCGTCGGGAAGGACTGACCCCGCGAAGGCATCGACCGCGGGCGAGACCCGCGCGAACGTCGGGCGGACCCGGCCGCGCCTGAGCGCATACGGTCCGGGCTTCCCCTCCTGCGTCTGGGCGCACGCCGGCCGGTCTTCCCCCGCGCCTGAGCGCACACTGGCCGGTCTTCACCGCCTGACCGCCGGAGCGCTGCTCCTCAGCCTGGCGGGACGGGCAGGGCGGAGCGGTCGGTCGCGAGGGAAAGGACGACGAGCGCCGACGTCCAGCCGAGAGGGGCGACCCCGGCCTGGCGGCCCCGGGCGTCGACCTTCTCCGGGAACGACCCCAGCGAGGTCCGGTGCGCGATCAGCCAGCCGAGCCAGTCCCGCCCCCCGGCCCTGTCGCCGATCGCCGCGGCCTCGAGCGCGAACAGGCCGGTCTCCGGCGTCCACGCGGCGCTGGCGCCGAACGCCTCGCCGGGTACCGCACCGCCGCCCGCCAGCCGCAGCCGGTCCCGGATCCGGGCCACCGCCGCCAGCACCCCGGGCGCGGGCGTCGCGAACGGCGGGGCCAGGAAGGTGACGGAGGCGTCCGCGGCCCCTCCGCGGATGGGCGAACGCGGATAGCCGTACGGCGCGAACCGCCGCTCGATGGCCGCGGACAGCCGGTCGGCGGCCCGGTCCCAGCGCTGCGCGGCGCCGGCGTCGCCACGGTCGGTGGCCAGCGCGGCGGCGGCCCGCAGCCCGGCCAGCATGGGCGCGCAGACACCGAGCGTCGGCGCGTGCGGCGCCTGCTCCCGCGAGGGGCTGCGCTCCCAGTAGTCCGGCGACGGCGGCGGGAGGCCGTCGGCGCGCAGCGCGGTCGCGGAACGGTCGGCGGCCCGGCGGACCATCGGCCACAGCGTGTCCAGATTGGCCGCCCGCGGGTCCTTCTCGTGCAGGAACCAGGTCGCCCAGAGCACCCAGCCGAGACTGTCCAGCTGTACCTCCCGGCCGTCCGTGACGGCCGTGCCGTCGGGCCGGTACCGGGCGGCCCACAGGCCCGTCGGCGCCTGGGTGCGGGCCAGGAAGTACAGCACCCGCTGGGCGTCGCCGCCGTGACCGGTGGCGGCGAACGCCGCGACGGCGAACGCTCCGTCGCGCGGCCACACGTAGTTCCACGCGCCGTACCAGGACGCGGTCGAGGCGCCGTTCGGCAGCGTCAGCATGCGCAGGTCGAGCAGGGCACGGGCGGCCGCCTCGCGCTGCTGCGCCGTCGCGCCGGGCACCGTTCCCGAGGCCAGCCACGCCTGGTCGGAGCGGACCGCGTCGGCCACCCGCGGATCGTCGCGGTGCAGCGTCAGCGGCTCGCCGCCGCCGAACGGGATGAGTCGCGCCCGGCCGTCCGGGAGCATCAGGACGGCGCTGCCCGGGACGTAGGACGCGCCGGCCGCCTCCTCCGGCGTGACCGCGACCCGCGTGAACGGCCAGCCGCCGTTGCCGATCAGGCCGGGACTGCGCCACGGCGAGGCGTCGGTTCGCGGCAGGCCGGCGGCACAGGTGGCGCTGAGCGCGGCGACGAGGAGGAGAAGGGCGATGTGGCGCACCCTCCGTGCCGCCCTCTGTGCCGTCTTCCGCGTCACTGGCGCACCCTCCCTACCGTGTCGCGCCTCACCGGCGGCTGCTGCGATCCATGGCGTTCCAGTACACCAAACCCCGGAGTGCACTTTGACGACATCGACTCCTTACCCGGCCGTCATCTCCGGAACGCGTTCCGCCGGACCCACCGGCCCGCGCCGCATCCTGGAAGGACTAGGCTGCCTGGTCGGAGCGGACCGCTGGACGCGGTCGTTATCTGTCGATCCCGTTAAGGACGGACCCCCGTGGACCTGTTCGAACATCAGGCGAAGGAGCTCTTCGCGGAGTACGGCGTCCCGGTCCCCACCGGCAAGATCGCCAAGACGCCGGAGGAGGCCCGCGCGATCGCCGACGAGTTCGCCGCGGCCGGCACCTCGCGCGTCGTCGTCAAGGCGCAGGTGAAGACCGGCGGTCGTGGTAAGGCCGGCGGCGTGAAGGTGGCCGACTCGCCCGCCGACGCGGAAGAGAAGGCGCGGCAGATCCTCGGCATGGACATCAAGGGCCACACGGTCCACAAGGTCCTCGTCGAAGAGGCCAGCGCCATCGCCCAGGAGTACTACTTCTCGTTCCTGCTCGACCGCGCCAACCGGACGTTCCTGTCCATCTGCTCGGTCGAGGGCGGCATGGAGATCGAGGAGGTCGCCGCCACCAAGCCCGACGCGGTGGCCATGGTGCCGATCTCCGCCCTGGCCGGCGTCGACCGGGCAAGGGCCCGTGAGATCGCGGCCGCCGGCCGGCTGCCGGTCGAGGCCCTGGACGGCGCGGCGGAGCTCATCGAGCGCCTGTGGGCCGTCTTCGTCGACGAGGACGCCACCCTGGTCGAGGTCAACCCGCTGATCCTCACGCAGGACGGCCGGGTCGTGGCCCTCGACGGCAAGGTCACCCTCGACGAGAACGCGTCCTTCCGCCAGGCCGAGCATGCGGCCCTGGAGGACAAGGCCGCCGCCGACCCGCTCGAGGCCAAGGCCAAGGCGAAGGACCTCAACTACGTCAAGCTGGACGGTTCCGTCGGCATCATCGGCAACGGCGCGGGCCTGGTCATGTCCACGCTCGACGTCGTCGCCTACGCCGGTGAGCAGTACGACGGGCAGAAGCCGGCCAACTTCCTCGACATCGGCGGCGGCGCCTCGGCCGAGGTCATGGCCAACGGCATGGAGATCGTGCTCGGCGACCCGGCTGTCAAGAGCGTGTTCATCAACGTGTTCGGCGGCATCACCTCCGGTGACGCCGTCGCGAACGGCATCGTCCAGGCCGTCAAGCTCCTGGGCGACCGTGGCGAGACCGTCGACCGGCCGATCGTGGTCCGGCTCGACGGCAACAACGCAGAGGAGGGCCGGCGCATCCTCAACGAGGCCGCGATCCCGGTCATCGAGCAGGTAGAGACGATGGACGAAGCGGCGCGCCGTGCCGCCGAACTGGCCGCGCAGGGGGCATGAGATGGCGATCTGGCTGACAGAGAACAGCAAGGTCATCGTCCAGGGGATGACCGGCGGTGAGGGGTCGAAGCACACGGCCCGCATGCTGCGCGCCGGCACGAACGTCGTCGGTGGCGTCAACGCCCGCAAGGCCGGGCAGACCGTCACCCACGAGGGCCGTGACCTCCCGGTGTTCGGCACCGTCGCCGAGGCGATCGAGCAGACCGGCGCGGACGTGTCCGTGGTCTTCGTTCCGCCGAAGTTCACCAAGGACGCCGTCGTCGAGGCCATCGACGCGGAGATCCCGCTGTGCATCGTGATCACCGAGGGCATCCCGGTGCACGACAGCACGTGGTTCTGGGCGCACGCGGTGGAGAAGGGCGGCAAGACCCGCATCATCGGCCCGAACTGCCCCGGCATCGCCTCGCCGGGCAAGTCGAACGCCGGCATCATCCCGGCCGACATCACCACGCCGGGCCGCATCGGCCTGGTGAGCAAGTCGGGCACGCTGACGTACCAGATGATGTACGAGCTGCGTGACATCGGCTTCTCCACGTGCGTCGGCATCGGTGGCGACCCGGTCATCGGCACGACCCACATCGACGCCCTGGAGGCCTTCCAGGCCGACCCCGAGACCGACGCGATCGTGATGATCGGTGAGATCGGCGGCGACGCCGAGGAGCGCGCCGCCGCGTACATCGAGCAGCACGTCACCAAGCCGGTCGTCGGGTACGTCGCGGGCTTCACGGCCCCCGAGGGCAAGACGATGGGCCACGCCGGCGCGATCGTCTCCGGCTCCTCCGGCACCGCCCAGGCCAAGAAGGAGGCCCTGGAGAAGGTCGGCGTCCGGGTCGGCAAGACCCCGAGCGAGACGGCTCGCCTCATGCGCGAGATCATGTCCGCCTGATCCACGGCGGCACACGTCGCCGAAGACGCCCGGGCCGGGACCTCCTGGCCCGGGCGTCTTTCGCGCGAGAGCGGCTTCGCCCGCGGCTCATGTCGTGCGGGCGTGTGGGGCGTCCGTGGCGAAGGGAAGGGCGACACGCCGGGCGGGTGCGCGGGATCGCCGGTTCCGCGCTGCCAGCATGGTGACGCCGTCCGCGAAGCGAGTGAGGAGCGGTGATCGCCCCATGACCACGACCGATCACGACGAGGCGGAGCTCGACGAGGGCGACCCGTCGCCTGTGGCGGAGCCCGTGACCCGGCCGCTCGCCGTCACCGGCATCGTCGCGGCGGTCTGGTCGGCGGGCATCGGCCTGACCGTCCTCACCACCATCACGCTGATCGGCTGGATCGCCGCGCCGCGCAGCGCGCTCGGCACGGGCCTGCCGGACGTCTTCCGCACGGCGGTCGGGTTCTGGCTCGTGGCCCACCACGCGGGCTTCACGGTGCCGCACGGCCGCGTGGGGCTGCTGCCGCTCGGGCTGATGGTGCTGCCGGGCGCGGTGCTTTTCCGCAGCGGCGGGTGGATCGCGCGGACCGGCCGCGTGCGGGGCCGCTACCGGATCGGTGTCGTGCACGCCGCACTGGCGCTGGCCGTCCCGTACGCGGTGCTGTCCGGGCTGCTCGCGCTCCTTGCGCACTCGTCGGTCGTCCGGCCGTCCGCGTGGCAGGCGCTGCTGCTGTGCTTCCTGCTGGCCCTGTTCGCCGGAGGCCTCGGGGCGGCGCGGATGCTGGTCTCGACGACCAACCGCGCCCCGTGGGTGGCGATGCTCGGGCTGCTGCCCAGGCGCGCCCGTTCGGTGGCCGCAGGGGCCACCGGCGCGACGGCCGTGCTGCTCGGCTCGGGTGTCCTGATCTTCCTCGCGTCCCTGCTGTTCCACCTGTCCGAGGCCAAGAACCTCTACGACGTTCTCAAGCCGGGTGTCGTCGGCGGGATCCTGCTCTTCCTCGTCGGGCTGGTGTATCTGCCGAACGCCGCGCTGTGGGCGGTCGCGTACGCCGTGGGGCCGGGGTTCGCGGTCGGTGCGGGTACGAGCGTGTCGCCGTCCGGGGTGTTCGTCGGCATGATCCCGGCGTTCCCGCCGCTCGCGGCGCTGCCGCAGCCGGGGCCCGCGCCGCTGGTGTCGCTGTTCACGCTGGCCGTGCCGTTCGCCGCCGGAGCCGTCGGCGGCGTGTTCACGATCCGGTACCAGCCGACCGCGGCGACCGAGGCGGCGCCGCTGTGGGGCTTCGTGTCCGGGGTGCTCACCGGCGGCGTGATCGCCTTCCTCGCCGCCCTGTCCGGTGGCCCGCTCGGCGGTGGGCGGATGGCCGTCATGGGGCCGTCCGCGTGGCAGATCGGGCTGCTGGCCGCGCTCGAGGTGGGCGTGTCGGCCGCGATCGCCGCCTGGGTGGCGAACTGGCGGCTGCTGCGCCGTGCGCCCTCCGTCGACGATGTCCCCGACGACGAGCCCGTGGCCGAGGAGGTCGAGTTCGAGGAACCGGAGCCGCTCCTGGCGTCCGTCGACGACGAGCCGCCGCTGCCCGAGGGCGTCATCCCGATCGGGGAGTGGACCGGCTCGCGGACCGCCGAGCCGCCGCGGTCGCGCGAGGAGCCCGCGCCCGGAACGGTGTCACCGATCAGGAAGCGGCCTCCGCGCGACCGCGGCTGAACGACGGGGTCAGAACCAAGAGTCGTACCGCCGCAGGGAGTCCTTCGGCATGTGCAGCCGGTGTTCGATCCGCGGGAAGTATTCGTCCTGGCAGGTCTTCTTGTCGTCGATGGTGAGGGCCGACTCGCGGCACTTCGTGTAGCCGCTGAGCTCGTTCCACATCGTCGCGGTCAGCGCGATCGAGAAGGCGCAGAAGACCAGGCCGATCGAGCCGAGCACGACCCCCGCGACCGCGCCCGGCGCCGGGGCGAGCACCCGCCGGGCCCGCTTCCGGGAACGTATGCCCGTCACGACCGCCGCGATGGACAGCACCAGCCCGGCGGGAAGGAACAGGAACGTCAGAACGAGCCCCGTGATACCCAGGATCAGCGCGCGGGGGCCGCCGCGCTCCGGCGCGGTCGGCGGCAGCGGCGGCCGGGGTGGTTCGGGGAGCTGCGTCTGCGGCCCGGCCTGCTCGGGGCCTGGCGCGTCACTCACTGGTCCTCCTGGTGTCGGCTGAGCCGAGTCGAGCGGCGGCCGATAGGCTGGTACGGCCCGCCCACCAGTCGTTCCTGGGAGTTTACGGTGTCCGCCCGGCTCGTCGTCCTCGTCTCCGGTGCGGGGACCAACCTACAAGCGCTGCTCGACGCGTGTGTCGATCCAGCTTATGGCGCTCGGATCACTGCCGTGGGCGCCGATCGCGACGACATCGAGGGACTGCGCCGCGCCGAGCGCGCCGGCGTGCCGACCTTCGTGGTCCGCGTGAGAGACCATCCGACGCGCGACGCGTGGGACGCCGCGCTGACCGAAGCGGTCGCCGCGTACGCCCCTGACCTGGTCGTCTCCGCCGGCTTCATGAAGATCCTCGGCAAGCGGTTCCTGGACCGGTTCGCCGGTCAGGTGATCAACACGCACCCCGCGCTGCTGCCGGCCTTCCCCGGCACGCACGGCGCGCGCGAGGCACTGGAGTACGGCGTCAAGGTGACCGGTTGCACGGCGCACTTCGTCGACGCCGGGGTCGACACCGGCCCCATCATCACCCAGGAGGCCGTACCCGTCCTGGACGACGATGACGAGGACTCGCTGCACGAGCGGATCAAGGCGGTCGAACGCCCGCTGCTCGTGCGGACCGTGGGCCGTCTGGTCCGCGAGGGATGGACCATCGAGAACAGGAAAGTGAGGATCGGGTGACCCGCATCGCGATCAAGCGGGCGCTGATCAGCGTCTACGACAAGGCCGGCCTCGAAGGACTCGCCAAGGGTCTTCACCAGGCCGGCGTGGAGATCGTCTCGACCGGGTCGACCGCCGCCCGCATCGCCGAGGCGGGCGTCCCGGTCATGAAGGTCGAGAAGCTCACCGGCTTCCCCGAGTGCCTCGACGGCCGGGTCAAGACGCTGCACCCGAAGGTGCACGCCGGGCTCCTCGCCGACCGGCGTAACCCCGACCACGTACAGCAGCTCGAAGACCTGCACGTCGAACCGTTCGACCTGCTGATCTCCAACCTGTACCCGTTCCGGGAGACGGTCGCCTCCGGCGCCGCCCCGGACGAGATCGTCGAGCAGATCGACATCGGCGGCCCCGCGATGGTGCGCGCCGCCGCCAAGAACCACCAGAGTGTCGCGGTCGTCGTCGACCCTGCGGCGTACGACCAGGTGCTCGACGCCGTACGCCGGGGCGGCTTCGAGCTGGAGGAGCGCAAGCGGCTCGCGGCGGCGGCCTACGCCCACACCGCCGCGTACGACGTCGCGGTGGCGTCGTGGTTCGCGAGCGCGTACGCGCCGGACTCGGAGACCCGCTGGCCGGACGTGGTCGGCGCGGTCCGCACCCGCAAGAGCGTCCTGCGCTACGGGGAGAACCCGCACCAGGAGGCGGCGCTCTACACCGACGGCGACGGCGGCCTGGCCGAGGCCGAGCAGCTGCACGGCAAGGAGATGTCCTACAACAACTACGTCGACGCCGACGCCGCCCGCCGGGCCGCGTACGACTTCGCCGAGCCGTGCGTCGCGATCATCAAGCATGCCAACCCGTGCGGCATCGCGATCGGCGCCGACATCGCCGAGGCGCACCGCAAGGCGCACGCCTGCGACCCGGTGTCGGCGTACGGCGGCGTCATCGCGACCAATCGGCTCGTTTCGGCCGACATGGCCCGCCAGCTCGCCGAGATCTTCACCGAGGTGATCGTCGCCCCCGGCTTCGAGGAGGAGGCGCTGGCGCTCCTCACGGCCAAGAAGAAGAACCTCCGGCTGCTGGTGTGCCCGGAGGGCCCGGCCGCCCAGGTCGACACCCGGCAGATCGACGGCGGTCTGCTCGCGCAGAGCCGGGATCGGATCGACGCGCCCGGCGACGACCCGGAGACCTGGGAGCTCAGGACGGGTGAGCCCGCCGATGAGGCGACCCTCCGCGACCTCGTGTTCGCCTGGCGGGCCTGCCGCTCGGTGAAGTCCAACGCGATCCTGCTGGCCGCCGACGGCGCGACCGTCGGGGTCGGCATGGGGCAGGTCAACCGGGTCGACTCCGCGCGCCTCGCGGTGTCGCGGGCGGGGGACCGCGCCGCCGGCGCGGCGGGTGCCTCGGACGCCTTCTTCCCCTTCGCCGATGGTCTTCAGGTGCTCGTGGACTCCGGAGTCACGGCTATTGTCGAACCCGGTGGGTCGATCCACGACGAAGAGGTGATCGAAGCGGCCGCCAAGGTCGGCATCACCCTCTACTTCACGGGGGTCCGCCACTTCTTCCACTGACCCCACAGGTCGCCGGGGATTCCGTCCCCGGCGACCGCAGCCCCCAGGGAGACATCGTGCCCGGGTTCCTCGCGTTCAGCGTGGCCATCATCGGCCGAAGCGCGGCGTTCAGCGAGCAGGTCCGCCCAGTGATCGGCCTCATCGCCGCCGTGCTGGCCGCCGTTCTCGCGGGGTCCGCGAGCTGGCACCTCACGGACCGCCTCGTCGCCTGGCGGCGGCGGGCGGACCAGGACGAGCTGTAGTTCCCACGCCTGAGAGGATTGACCCGTGACCGCACGAATTCTCGACGGTAAGGCGACCGCCGCGGCGATCCGCGCCGAACTGAAGCAGCGCGTCGACGCGCTGCGCGAGCGCGGAGTCGTGCCCGGCCTGGGCACCGTTCTCGTGGGCGACGACCCGGGAAGCCAGGCCTACGTCGCCGGCAAGCACCGTGACTGCGCCGAGGTGGGGATCGCCAGCATCCGGCGCGACCTGCCCGCGACGGCCACTCAGGAGGAGGTCGAGGCGGCCGTCGACGAGCTCAACGCCGACCCGGCGTGCACCGGCTACATCGTCCAGTTGCCCCTTCCCAAGGGCCTGGACGAGCAGCGGGTCCTCGAGCGCATCGATCCGGCCAAGGACGCCGACGGCCTGCACCCGGTCAGCCTCGGGCGCCTCGTGCTGATGCAGCCGGGCGCGCTGCCGTGCACTCCGCGCGGCATCGTCGAACTGCTGCGCCGCCACGACGTGCCGGTGCGGGGCGCCGACGTCACCGTCATCGGCCGGGGCATCACGGTGGGCCGGGCGCTCGGCCTGCTGCTCACGCGCCGGTCCGAGAACGCCACCGTCACGACCTGCCACACCGGCACGAAGGACCTCGCCGCGCACACGCGCGGTGCCGACATCGTCGTCGTGGCCGCAGGGGTCCCGGGTCTGCTCACCGCGGACATGGTCAAGCCCGGTGCGACCGTGCTCGACGTCGGCATCACCCGCACGGAAGAGGGTCTCGTCGGCGACGTCCACCCCGACGTCCGCGAGGTCGCCGGATGGGTCGCGCCCATGCCCGGCGGTGTGGGGCCCATGACCCGCGCCATGCTGCTGGCCAACGTCGTCGAGTCCGCGGAGAAGGCCTCGGCCTGACCCGAGACCGCCCCCGCTCCGCCGCAGGCTCGGCGGCCGAGCCACGAGGACGGCGGCGCGGTCGGTCGCGGTGCCAGGAGACGTCGCCACCGGCTCCACGGTGGCGACCTGGTCAGCTCGCGCGCCGTCCCGGCGTCGTCGGCTGCCCGGGGGCCGTCGGCTGACGCGGCTGTGGCGGGGTGCCCGGCCGGGCTCCGTCGGGACGACGGGCCGGCTCCGGCGGACGGCCGCCCTGCGGCGGCACGTGCACAGGCGGCAGTGGGCGGACCAGCCCGAGGGCGATCACCTCGTTCGCGAGCCGGGTGCGCCGGTTGGCGCCCTCGGGGATGCGGAACTTCTGGTACAACCGCAACAGGTGCTGCTTGACCGCCGCCTCGGTCACCACGAGGTCGGTGGCGATCTCACGGGCCGTGGCGGGCGCGACGAACGCCTCGTCGGACAAGGCGGGACGGCACAACGACGTCAGCACGTCGACCTCCCGGCGGGTGAGCTCAGGGGCGACGGCACGGCGCAGCTCCACGTCAGGGTCGACGTCCTCGCGCGGGATGCCGCCCATCCGGCAGCGCGCGGCGCCGAAGCTGATCACGTCACCGTCCTCGAGCACACGCCGCGCGATCGGCCGGCCGTTGACCCTGGTCCCGTTGCGCGACAGGCCGAGGTCCACGACGTAGACGTACGGACCGCGGCGGACCAGCTCGGCGTGCAGCCGGGACACGCTCGGATCGTCGAGTCGTATGTCCACGCCACGGCCTCGGCCGATCGTCGTGACCTCTGAGCGCAGTGGTAGTACCGTGCCGGTTTCTTCGATCCGTATGTACGGGCCCTCCACAGCGGTCCCTTCAGTAGTTAGCGACCCCTGTCTGCCTGGTTACCCGGACCGGCCATGGTCACACCCGCCTACCGGTGGGTAGGACCGAGTACACCGGAGATTACGGGACATCCGACCCTCCGTGAAGGGGGCTTCGGGACCGCCGGAACGCGGAGGGAGTGAGGCGGCCATGAGTACGCCGTCGAAGGGGCTGGCCGATGTCGTCGCCGCCTCCACCGCGCTGAGCGACATCGACGGCATCCGAGGGCTCCTGTCGTACCGCGGATACGACATCCACGACCTGGCCGGGAGGATCGGCTTCGAGGAGTGCGTGCACCTCCTCCACCACGGGTCACTGCCCGACCGCGCCGGGCTCACGGCCCTCACGGAGCGCCTGGCCGAGGGCAGGAGGCTCGGCGGCCTCGTCGCGGACGTCCTCGACGCGGTCGCGCGGAGCCAGGCGCCGATGGAGGCGCTGCGCACGCTCGTCTCGCTGTCCAGCGCGGACGACCCGGACGCCGCTTCCAATGAGCCGGCGGCCGACCTTCGCAAGGCGGCCCGGCTGACGGGCCGGCAGCCGGGCCTCGTCGCGCGCTACCACGCCGCCCGCCGTGGAGTGACCGTCCCGGACCCCGACCCTACGCTCGGCATCGCCGGCGACTTTCTGCTGCAGATCACCGGCCGGCGTCCGTCGGCACGCGAGGTCGAGATCTTCGACGAGTGCCTGGTCCTGCACGCCGACCACACGATGAACGCCTCGACCTTCGCCGCCCGCGTCTGCGCGGCGACGCTGTCGGACATGCACTCGGCGATCGTCGCCGCGATCGGCACGCTGAAGGGTCCCCTGCACGGCGGCGCGAACGAGCAGGTCATGCACATGCTGGAGACGATCGGGAGCGCCGCCGAGGCGCCCCGGGCCGTACGCGCCCGGCTCGACGCGGGGCAGAAGATCCCCGGGTTCGGGCACCGCGTCTACAAGACGGAGGATCCACGGGCCACCCACCTGCGCCGGCTGGCGCGCGAACTCGCCGGCAGCACGGGCGACGACCGCTGGTGGGCCATCTCCCGCCGCATCGAGGAGGCCGTCCTCGCCGAGAAGAGACTGTTCCCCAACGTCGACTTCTTCGCCGCGAGCGTCTACCGCGGTCTCGGCATCCCGACCGACCTGTTCACCCCGGTGTTCTCCATCAGCCGGATGGCCGGCTGGACCGCCCACGTCATCGAGCAGCACGCCGACAACCGGCTCATCCGTCCCGGCAGCGAGTACGTCGGGGAACACGACCGAGAATGGGTCCCTCTGGACCGGCGGTGAGCATTCACGCTCGAGCGCTGCCAAGATAGAGACATGTCGGAGCAGTACGGGCCACCGGAGTCGTACGAAGCGTCCCCGGCGGACGCCCCGCCGTCGGCGCAGCCCGCGCCCGGGCCGAGGACCCCGCCGTCCCCGCGCCGCGCGGAGCGCGCGCAGGTCCGCCCGGCCGTGCCGCGGTGGCTGGGGCAGCTGCCGTACGTCTTCGTGCTCTGCGGGGTCGCGGCCGGCCTGGCCGTGGTGGCGACCAACCACTTCCGGCGGGGCAGCATGCTGATCGCCGCGTCGGTGTTCATCGGGGCGCTCGCCCGGCTGGTGCTCCCGGAGAGCCAGACCGGAATGCTCGCGGTGCGCCGCCGGTGGGTGGACGTCCTGCTCATGACGGCCGCCGCGGTCGGCGTCACACTCGTCGCATTCGTCGCAAAGGGCACCACCGGCTGAGCGGTTGGTCCGCCATCGGCGCTTCGAGTGGAGAAAAAAGGTCTGCCCCGGGCGCGCACCTTGCGAGCGGGTCCGGGGCTTACGGCCTCAGCTTACGGAACCGATGGTGGTGAAGCACGGTCGGGTGCCGGAGTTGTTGGCGCGGAGGCCGTGATGGGCGGTGCGGTGGGGCGATCGGGCGCGCGGTAGCCTGACGCCTGGAATATCTCGACGACGAGAGACCCGATGGGAGCTCCGCTCGGCGCTCGACACGGGCCTCGTACCAGCTGGAGACCACGATGACTCGCACTCCCGTCAATGTGACCGTCACCGGCGCGGCCGGCCAGATCGGCTACGCCCTGCTCTTCCGCATCGCCTCGGGGCAGCTGCTCGGCCCCGATGTACCCGTGCACCTTCGCCTGCTGGAGATCCCGCAGGCCGTCAAGGCCGCCGAGGGCACCGCGATGGAGCTCGACGACGCAGCCTTCCCGCTGCTCGCGGGCATCGACGTCACCGACGACGTGAAGAGGGCCTTCGACGGGACCAACGTCGCCCTGCTGGTCGGCGCCCGCCCGCGCACGAAGGGCATGGAGCGCGGTGACCTCCTCGAGGCCAACGGCGGCATCTTCAAGCCGCAGGGCGAGGCGATCAACGCCGGCGCCGCCGACGACGTGCGGGTGCTCGTGGTCGGCAACCCGGCCAACACCAACGCGCTGATCGCCAAGTCGCACGCCCCGGACGTTCCGGCCGACCGCTTCACCGCGATGACCCGCCTGGACCACAACCGCGCCATCGCCCAGCTCGCCAAGAAGCTGCAGGCGCCGGTGGCGGACATCAAGAGGCTCGCCATCTGGGGCAACCACTCCGCGACGCAGTACCCCGACATCTTCCACGCCGAGGTCGGCGGCCGGAACGCCGCGGAGGCCGTGAACGACGAGGCCTGGCTCCGCGACACCTTCATCCCGACGGTCGCCAAGCGGGGCGCGGCCATCATCGAGGCCCGTGGCGCCTCCTCGGCGGCCTCGGCGGCCAGCGCGGCCGTCGACCACATCCACACCTGGGTCAACGGCACCGCCGAAGGCGACTGGACCTCCATGGCCGTCGTCTCCGACGGCTCGTACGGCGTGCCCGAGGGCCTGGTCTCGTCCTTCCCGGTGGTCGCCAAGGACGGCAAGTGGGAGATCGTCCAGGGCCTGGAGATCAACGACTTCTCGCGCGAGCGCATCGACGCCTCGGTGCGCGAACTGGAGGAGGAGCGCGAGGCGGTCCGCAGCCTCGGCCTGATCTGACACGGAGGCGCGATCGTCTCTTTGCGTGATCGAATTGACGCGGAGCGTGACTTCTGTGATCCTCGCCGTCAGAGTCACCTCATCAAGAGCCATTGCCGGCCAGGAGTGGTCGTGCCCCGCGTCAAGGCCGTCTGGGTGGCGTGCAGACGGACACGAGGAGCTTGGAGGAGACTCACCGCAGCCAGCGGTCGCCCTTCGGTTCGTGTCAACCCCCAGCGCCGAGGAGGCAGAAGCACCGTGGGAGTCATCGAGGACATCCAGACCCGGGTCGGGACCCTGGAGCGACGCATGGACGACCATGACACCGCGTGCGGCCGGATCGAGCAGCGGCTCGACCGGCTCACGGACGACGTCACCGAGCTCAAAGCTGACGTCACCGAGCTCAAGAGGGACATGGCGCAGGTCAAGGCCAATACGGCCGACCTGGGCGAGATCCGGGCTCGGGTCGCGGTCATCCCGGAGCTGATGGCCGGGCAGGTCGAGCTGCGCGAGATGGTCGCGAAGCTGCTGGCCCGGTCCGAGGCGGACGGCCGCTCCTGAGGCGGTCTCAGGCACAGCGGTGAAAGGCCGCCGGGTCCCCGTGACGGGGGCCCGGCGGCCTTCGCGTGCAGGCGTGCCCGGTGGTGCGGCTGAACGCCGGGGCGTCGGCGGCCGCCGCCTGCGACGTTCGCGCGACCATGTCGCGGATCAGGTGGCTCGGCGGGCGCGCCAGACCAAATACACGGCGGTGACCAGCGGTCCGATGATCATGACGGTCAGGAGCGGGACGCCCAGCCAGCCGGACAGGGCGGTGCCCGTGCAGTGCCCGCCGTGCCGGTGCCCGCTCGCGTCGTCCACGTACACGCATTCGCGGGTGGGGGCGAAGACGACGAGGGCGGTGGCCGCGGCCAGCCCGCCCGGCCAGACGAGCAGGCCGGCCAGTTTGTCGCGGGCCGACCAGCGCGACGAGCCCACGAGCATCGCCGCGCCGATCAGCCAGCCGGCCACCGGGAGCAGCACTCCTCCGACGAGGAGCAGGAACACCGTTATTGCCTCATAGCGCCGCATGTGACCAAGGATGGCGGTACGGGGTGATCCAGGCGTGTCAGGACACGCGGCGGGCACCGGCCGAGGGGGAGGCGTCGATGAAGCGCGGCTCCTCCCAGGCGCGGTCGGCGTACGCCTTGGTCACGGCCTCGCGCACCTGCTCCTCGCGGTCCACCGGCACCAGGGCGATCACCGAGCCGCCGAATCCGCCGCCGACCATTCGCGCCCCTCGCGCACCGGCGCGTACGGCCTCCTCGACCGCCACGTCGGCCTCCGGCCAGGAGATCTCGAACTGATCGCGCAGGGACAGGTGCGAGGCGATGAGCAGCGCGCCGACCTCGGCGACGGCGCCGGCCCGCAGCAGGCCCACCGCCGCCTGGACGCGGTGGTCGTCCGTGACGACGTGCTGGGTGCGGCGGCGCAGCACCGGGTCGTCGAGCTTGGTGAGCGCGGCGGCCAGGTCCTCGACGTCGCGCAGCGCCGCGACGCCGAGAAGCTCGGCGGCCTTCTCGCAGGCGGCGCGGCGGGCGGCGTACCCGCCGTCGACCAGCTCGTGCTCGGCGCGCGTGTCGATGACCAGGAGAGACAGGCCGGTCAGGTCGAGGGGGACCTGCGTGGACAGCCCGCTGCGGCAGTCCAGGAGGAGCGCGTGACCCTCGGTGCACAGCAGGGAGGCGGACTGGTCCATGATGCCGCAGGGCACCCCGACGAAGTCGTTCTCGGCCCGCTGCGCGATGCGGGCCAGCTCCGGCCGGGGCACCTCGATCCCGTAAAGATCGCACAGCGCGAGGGCGACGGCGCACTCGAGCGCGGCCGACGACGACAGGCCGGCGCCCTGCGGCAGGTCGGAGGTGATGAGCAGGGACGCGCCGCCGACCTCATGCCCGGCGTCGCGCAGCGCCCAGGCCACGCCGGCGGCGTACGCGGCCCATCCGGTGACGTCGCCGGGCCGCGGGTCGGTGACGCGTACGGCGTCCGGCGACTGCAGCGAGCGGAACTCGAGGACGCCGTCGTCGCGGCGGGCCGCCGTGGCCGACACGCCCTGGGCGAGGGCGAAGGGCAGGACGAAGCCGTCGTTGTAGTCGGTGTGCTCGCCGATGAGGTTGACGCGACCGGGAGCGTGCCAGACCCCTTCTGGATCGCGCCCGTAGAACTCGCGGAAGTCCATGATCACCGTGCCTGTCGTGGGGGCAGCGATCCTACCGGCAGCCCATCGGGGAAAAGGTCCTCGGTCGCCCGTTCGAGGGCGAGGCGGACGGCCCCGGTCGCGACGCCGACTGGAGCCGGCCGCCGATGAGGACACCCGCCGCGACGCGGTTGCCGGCGAGGACGCAGACGGCGTCCCGTACGTCCTGGGCGGCCCCGCGCCAGTGCTCGGCGATGGTGGCGAGCAAGAACGGAGTACGCCGACATCCGACCATCCGCTTTACGCGTGCGTGCACCGCCAGTAAGGTCGCTGGCGCTCCCACGGCTCCATCGAGGGCGACGGGGTTCGGCTGACCCTGGAGGACTTCGTCTCCGGGACCCACGAGGTCGTCGAGGCGGACGACGGGGAGGAGGCGTCACTTGCCGGGGACCAGGCCCCGCCGACACGTTCGTCGCCGCGCTGGCCGCGAACGACCCGTCCCTGCTGCTCTCCGACGCCCGCACGTCCCTCGCGAGCCACCGGCTCGTGTGGGCCGCCGAGCGGGCCCGGCACACCGGCACCGTCGTCTCCCTCCCCGACGGCGGGAGCTCCGCCCCCTGACGCCCCCCTGCACCGCCCTCCATCCCACCAGCGGAGTCACCATGAAGCACCGTTTCCCGCGCCGGAGCCTCCTCGGCGCCGTCCTGGCCCTCGGGCTGTGCGCCTGCGGATCCTCCGGCGGCTCCGACGACTCGGCCGGCCGCGGGCCGATCACCTGGGCGAGCTTCAAGGAGCCCACGGGAACCCTCCGGAAGATCGTCGACAGCTGGAACTCCTCCCACCCCGGCACCAAGGTCACCCTGGTCGATCTGCCGGAGGCGGCCGACGCCCAGCGCCAGCAGCTCGTCCAGAACGCCCAGATCAAGTCCACCGCGTACGACGTCGTCACGCTGGACGCCGTCTGGACCGCCGAGTTCGCCGCGAACCGGTGGGCGGAACCGCTCACCGGCCTGGACACCGGCGGGTTCCTCGAACCATCGCTGCGGACCGGCCAGTACCGCGGGAAGCCGTACGCCGCGCCGTGGCTCACCGGCGCGGGCCTGCTGTACTACCGGACCGACCTGCTGAAGAAGGCCGGCATCGACAAGCCCCCGACGACGTGGCAGGAGCTCACCGACGACTGCGCCAAGGTGCGCAGGTCCGTCGACATCGGGTGCTACGCCGGCCAGTACGACAAGTACGAGGGCCTGACCGTCAACGTCACCGAGGCGATCAGCAGCGCCGGCGGGCAGATCCTCGACGCCTCCGGGAAACCGGCCCTGAACACCCCGGAGGCCCTGGCCGGTCTGCGGTTCCTCACCGACGGCCTCAAGAACGGCCTGATCCCCAAGCCCGCCCTCACCTACCAGGAGGAGAACGGCCGGCGCGCCTTCGAGGCCGGCGACCTGCTCTTCCACCGCAACTGGGGCTACGTCTACGCCCTCGCGGGCAAGGCCGACGGCTCCAGCAAGGTCGCCGGCCGGTTCGGGGTCGCGTCGCTGCCCGGGCGCACCGGCCCGGGCACGTCCACCCTCGGCGGGAACAACGTGGCGATCTCCGCCTTCTCCAAGCACAAGAAGACGGCCCTGGAGTTCATCCGGTACGTCACCGGCACCGAGGCCGAGAAGGCCTTCGGCCTCGGCAGCGCGTACCCGATGTCCCGCACCGCGCTGTACTCCGACCCCGACATGGTCAAGGCACAGCCGTACCTGCCGACACTGGCCACGTCCATCCAGAACGCCCGGCCCCGGCCGGAGGTCGTCCGCTACGGCGACGTCACCGCGGCCGTCCAGGAAGCGGCCTACGCGGCCCTGCGAGGCGAGCAGAGCCCTGAACAGGCCCTGTCCGGCCTGCAGGCCAAGCTGGGTCCCCTGACCGCGAACTGAGGGATCTGGGCGTCAGCGCCGGGCGAAGCCCCAGGCGTCGGCGACCATCGCCTTCAGGTCCCGTTCGGGCTTCCAGCCGAGCCGGTCCGCGATCTTGGTGGAGGAGGCGATCAGCACCGCCGGGTCGCCGGGCCGGCGGGGGCCCTCCACCGCCGGGATCTCGTGGCCGGTCACCTCACGGCAGACGTCGATCACCTCGCGGACCGAGTAGCCGGACCCGCTGCCGAGATTGAAGATCTCGTGGCTGTGCGGGGTGCAGGCGTCCAGGGCCAGGAGGTGGGCCTCGGCCAGGTCGACGACGTGGATGTAGTCGCGGACGCAGGTGCCGTCCGGCGTCGGGTAGTCGGTGCCGAAGACCGACACCGACGCGCGCTCGCCGAGCGGCACCTTGAGCACGTTGGGGATGATGTGCGTCTCGACCGTGTGCCGCTCGCCGTACCTGCCGTAGGCGCCCGCGACGTTGAAGTAGCGCAGGCTCACCCCGCCGATGCCGTAGAGGCGGGCGTACTCCGCGAGGGTCGTGTCGATGGCGAGCTTGGACGCGCCGTAGGGGTTCGTGGGCCGGGTGGGGTCGGTCTCCAGGATCGGTGTGCGCTCCGGCTCACCGTAGGTCGCGGCGGTCGAGGAGAACACGATGCGCGGCGTCCCGTGCGTCCGCATCGCGTCGAGCAGGGCCAGCGACTCGCCGAGGTTCTTGTCCCAGTACAGCCCGGGCTTCTCGACCGACTCTCCGACGAGGGACTTGGCCGCGAAGTGCAGCACGCCGTCGAACCCCTCGGCCAGCGTCTCATGGGCCGCCTCCCGGAGCGTGGCCCGGACGAGCCGCGCTCCGTCCGCGACCGCGTCGGCGTGACCGGTCGAGCAGTCGTCCAGCACGACCACCTCGTGCCCGGCCTCCAGCAGTCGTGCCGAGACGACACTGCCGATATAACCGGCACCTCCCGTGACGAGAAGTTTCATCAGGCCTCCTTCTGAGCAGGAACGGGTACGCTTTCAGCTCAAGTCTTTCCGAACAACCCACCTGGATATGGACGACCCACATAGTCTGAGGCGTTTCTCATGAGAGAAACGCTGGTGAGCGCCGCGATCGTCCTCGCGCTCATTCTCATCGAGGCCCTGTTCGTGGCGTCCGAGATCGCTCTCGTGTCGCTGCGCGACAGCCAGGTCCGCCGCATCGCCGAGCTCGGGCGGCGCGGTACCGCGGTGGCCAGGCTCGTCAGCGACCCCAACCGGTTCCTCGCGGTGGTGCAGATCGGCGTCACGCTGACCGCACTGCTGTCGTCGGCCTACGGCGCCATCACGCTCTCGGAGACCGCCAAGAAGGCGCTCATCGCGCATGCCGGGCTGTCGGACGGCCTGGCCGGGTTCGTCGGCGTCGTCGGCGTCACCCTGATCATCTCCTACGTCACGCTGGTCATCGGCGAGCTGGCGCCCAAGCGGCTCGGCCTGCAGCGGGCCGAGGGCACCGCGCTGACGGTGGCGCCGTTCCTCGACCGGATGGCGAAGGTCTCCCGGCCGGTGATCTGGCTGCTGTCGAAGTCGACCAACGTCATCGTGCGCCTGCTCGGCGGCGACCCGGACACCTCCCGCGAGGCGATCACCGCGGAGGAGATCCGCGCGCTCGTGGCCGGCACCGCCGAGATCGCACCGGACGAGCGGAACCTGATCGAGGAGGTCTTCGCGGCCGGGGAGCGTCAGCTCCGCGAGGTGCTGGTGCCCCGCACCGAGGTGGAGTTCCTCGACGCCTCGACACCCGTGTGCAAGGCCGCGAAGATCGCCGCGGGCAGTCCGCACTCACGGTTCCCGGTGTACCGGGACTCCCACGACGACGTCATCGGCTTCGTGCACGTCCGGGACCTGCTCGATCCGCAGATCTCCGGCCGCTCCACGCCGGCCGGCGAACTCGTACGGCCGGTGCTCTACCTCCCGGCCAGCAAGCGGGTGCTGGCCGCGCTGTCGGAGATGCGGCGTGAGGGCCACCACCTGGCGATCGTCGTCGATGAGTACGGTGGAACAGCGGGGATCGTCACCCTCGAAGATCTCGTCGAGGAGCTCATCGGCGACATCCGCGACGAGTACGACGTGGAGGACGCCCACGCCCGCCGGCTGCACGGCGGCGCGCTCGAGATCGACGGACTGCTCAATCTCGACGCGTTCGCCGACGAGACCGGCCTGGAGCTGCCCGAAGGGCCGTACGAAACGGTCGCGGGCTATCTCATGGCCGTTCTCGGGCATCTGCCGCAGGTCGGGGAGAGCATCGAGGTGGACGGGCATCACCTCACCGTCACGGAGGTGGACGGCAGGCGCGTGTCGCGCGTTCGCCTCACTCCTCCGCCCGCCCAACCGGCGGACGCCGACGAATCCTGAGAGAATCCACCTATGCCCATCGAGTCCAGCCCGTCCGCCCCGCGCCCGCGGGTCCTGTCCGGGATCCAGCCGACCGCCGACTCCTTCCACCTCGGCAACTACCTCGGCGCGCTCCGTCAGTGGGTCGCCCTGCAGGACACCCACGACGCGTTCTACTGCATCGTCGACCTGCACGCCATCACGATGGAGCACGACCCGCAGACGCTGCGGCGGCGCACGCGGGTGGCGGCGGCGCAGCTGTTCGCGATCGGGCTGGACCCGGAGCGCAGCACGGTCTTCGTGCAGAGTCAGGTGCCCGAGCACGCGGAGTTGCAGTGGGTGCTGTCCTGCCTCACCGGGTTCGGCGAGGCGAGCCGGATGACGCAGTTCAAGGACAAGTCGGCCAAGCAGGGGACCTCCGCGGCCTCCGTCGGGCTGTTCACGTACCCGATCCTGCAGGCCGCCGACATCCTGCTCTACCAGGCCGACCAGGTGCCGGTCGGGGAGGACCAGCGGCAGCATCTCGAGCTGACCCGCACGCTCGCGCAGCGGTTCAACCACCGCTTCGGCGAGACCTTCGTCGCGCCCGAGGCGTACATCCCGAAGGCCACCGCGAAGATCACCGACCTGCAGGAGCCGACGGCGAAGATGAGCAAGTCCTCGTCCTCGCCGCAGGGCATCCTCGACCTGCTCGACGAGCCAGGCTCGGTGCGCAAGAAGATCATGCGAGCGGTCACCGACACCGGCACGGAGATCAAGGCCGACGAGGTGAACAAACCAGGTGTCACCAACCTCCTCCGGATCCACTCCGCGCTGTCCGGCACCTCCGTCGAGGACCTCGAGCGCCGTTTCGAGGGCCAGGGGTACGGCGCGCTCAAGAAGGAACTCGCCCAGATCGTCCTGGACACCTTCGAGCCGATCCGGGAGCGCACCGCCAAGCTGCTGGCCGACGAGGGGGAGCTCGACCGGATGCTGATGGTCGGCGCGGACCGCGCCCGGGAGGTCGCCCGGCAGACGATGGGCACCGTACGCGACCGGGTGGGGTTCCTGGGTCGTGACTGACGCCGAGGAGCGCACGATCGGAGTGGCCGTCGCCATTCCCGAGCCGTACGGTCCGGAGCTGCAACGCCGCCGCGCGTCGTTCGGTGATCCGCTCGCGGCGTCCATCCCCACGCACATCACGCTGGTGCCGCCGACGCGGGTGCCGGTCCCCGCTCTGGACGACATCGAGCGGCATCTGCGCGCGGCGGCCCGCGACGAGTCCCCCTTCGACATCCATCTCCGGGGCACGGGCACCTTCCGGCCCGTGTCACCGGTGGTGTTCGTCGCGCTCGCGGAGGGCATCGGTGACTGCGAGCGCCTCGAGCGCGGGGTCCGCCGGGGCCCGCTCGCCGTCGAGCGGGCCTTCCCCTACCACCCGCATGTGACCGTGGCCCACCATCTCGCCGACGACGCGCTCGACCGCGCGTTCAAGGAGCTGGCCTCCTACGAGGCGAAGTTCCCGGTGCGCGCCTTCTCGCTGTACGAGCACGGGGCGGACGGCGTGTGGCGGCCGCGGCGGCACTTCCCGTTCGGTCGCCGCGCGCACCGTTCATGAGCGTTCGCTCCGGGTGAATCTTCTTCTTTCGGCGGGGTAGTGCCCCCACCATGGCGCCGATGATCGGTGGGGTGCAGCGGGGTGTCACCTCGGTTCAGGAGCACGGGAAGGCGTTCCTGCGCGGCCTGCGGGCCCGCTGGCGGTGGTTCGACCACATGGGCCGGGCCTATGACCGTTACGAGCGGCACCGGGGCAACCGGCTGGCCGCGGCCCTGACCTTTTACGGGTTCCTGTCGTTCTTCCCGCTGGTCGCCCTGGCCTTCGCCGTGATGGGGTACGCCGTGGCGGTCAGCCCCGGAGCCCGCGACTACGTCACCAAGGCGATCTCCGAGATCCTGCCCGGCATCGCCGACAAGCTCCCCGTGCAGCAGATCGCCGACGCCAAGGCGGGCGCCGGCGTGTTCGCGCTGCTCGGCCTGTCGTGGAGCGGCCTGGGCTGGATCGGCGTCTGGCGCGAGTTCCTCCGCACGATGTGGACGGGCGATCCGGAGGACGACGCCAACCCGATCCTCAAGAAACTCGCCGACCTGGCCGTCCTGCTCGTCCTGGGCCTGACGCTGCTCGCGTCGGTCGCGCTTTCGGGACTGGCCACCTCGGCCACCCACGCCGTCCTCCACGCCGCCGGGGTGGACCACGTTCCGGGCGCCGGCACGGTCCTGCGTCTGGTGGCGATCGGCGTCGCGGTCGTCGCGGACACCTTCGTCTTCCTGGTGCTGTTCTCCCGCCTGTCGGGCACCCGCGCGCCCTGGCGGCGGCTGCTGCGCGGCTGCCTGTTCGGCGCCCTGGGCTTCGAGGCGCTCAAGCTGCTCGGCGCGTACCTCGTTGGGCACGTCGTGCGCAATCCGCTGTACGCGTCGTTCGCCGTGATCGTCGGCCTGCTGATCTGGATCAACGTCGTCTCGCGGTTCGTCCTGTTCACCGCGGCGTGGACGGCGACGCGCCGGGTGGTGCTGAAAGCCGACGAAGCAACGGCCGACGCACCACCGGCCGACGACTCCGAGCAGAGCCCCCGCCCCGCCGAGCGCACGTAAGAAGAGGGGCTGGCGGCGCGCCGGTCGCGGGCGGGGAGCCCTCTGATCAGCGTGCCGCCTCGTCGTCGCGGCTTCCGGCCTCCGGTGACTCGTCGGACATCGCCGGCGACGGCTCGCCCGCCGACCCGTCCACCGGCTCGAACGGCCCTCTGGCCCGTAGGCCCGGCTCCCCGCCGCCCGTCGCGGCGTCCCGTGCGGTCGCCGTGCCGTCGCGTACGGTGCGCTCGGCGTCCCCCACCGTCCGTTCGTCGTCACGGAGGGTCCGCTCGGCCTCCTCGACCGCCCAGCCCCCGTCCAGTACGGTCCGTTCGGCCGCCCACTCGTCATCGCGGAGGGTCCGTTCGGCGTCCCGTACGGCCGGGTCCTCCTCGGCCCGAGGGCCGTCGTGGACCGTCTCCTCGCCGTCGGCCCACGCGTCGTGCGGGAGCTGCACCGGATTCGGTGCGGTCTGCCGGGCGGACGGGTCCTGTCCATCGGAGGACAGCGGGGCGCCCGCGACCTTGACGTCGCCGGGATGCCGCAGCCGCGGCACCGGTTCGGTGCCATCGGTGTCACCGGGAACCGGCGTCTCGGAGCCGGCACCGGGCGGCGGGGCCGGATCGGGGCCGATCGTGCGGACGTGACCGCCGACGGGCGGCAGCGGCGGTGCCGCGCCGGCGAGCGCCGCGCGCCGCCGCCGGCGCCGCAGGCCGATCGTCACGCCGACGACGATCACCAGGAGGACGGCACCCCCGCCCCCGGCGGCGCCGAGCCTGCTCCAGTCGGGGCCGTCGGCGGGGGAGACGCGCACGGTGCGCGGCCTCTTGTCCACCGTCGCCGCGGTCTTCTTCGGCTGCGGCGGCGGAATCGGATCCACCAGCGTCCCCACCGGCTGCGCCTTCGCGCGCTCGGCGAAGCCCCAGTTCAGCAGCGAACGCGCGTCGCCCCAGAAGTCGGACTGCGCGTGCATCAGCGCGATGATGATCGTGTGGCCGTTCCGCGTGGCCGCGCCGACGAAGCTGCCGAGCGCGTGGCTGGTCCAGCCGTTCTTGCCGCCGATCATGCCGCGGTAGCCGTCACCGACGAGCAGGTGGTCGTGCGTGCCGATCTGGTAGCCGCCGGTCTTCTTGCCCTTCTCCCGCTCCTTCTTGTCCGGCGGGGCCGGCCAGTCGTAGAGCGTCGCCCCGACGTACTTGCGGAAGTCGGGCAGCGTGAGGCCCTGCTTCATGATCAGCGCGAGGTCGTACGCGGAGCTGTGCTGCTGCGCGAGCGTGAGCGGCGGGTCGTCGTCGAGACCGTTGGGGGTCCGGGCGACGGTGTCGAGGGCCTGGATCCGGTGGGCCTCGGCGTTCATCTGGTCGAGGGACGGCCCAAGTCCGCCGTTCGCCTCGCACAGGGCGATGGCGGTGTCGTTCCCGGACTGCATGAGCAGGCCGTGGAACAGGTCGCGGACGGTGTACTTCCACTTGGTGTCCATGCCGACCGCCGATCCGGACGCGTTGACCGCCGTCTGGGACGGCTTCACCTGCTTCGCCGGATCCAGGCGCGGGATCAGCGTGATCGAGGTGAGCGTCTTCAGCGTGCTGGCGGGCCGGAAGTGGCCGTGCGGGTCCTTCGCGGCCAGGATCCGTCCCGTCTCCAGGTCGGCGATGACGTACGACGACGCCTGAATGTGCGGCGGGGCCGACACTCCGGACGACCGGTCCCAGATGTACCCGTGCCCGCCGAGGCCGGGGCCGCCGACGACCGTGTCGGCCCGGGCCGGCGCTGCGACCAGCGGGACGACACCCACGGAAAGGGTCAGCAGGGTGATTAACGTTCGCATGGCGGCCCAACGGTAGACGACGGGGTAGGTGCACGACACAGGGGGTGTACCCCCAATAATGACTGCTGATGAAGCTCTCTCGGTTCGCCTCCGCTTTTATGATCGGCCTTGCCGCATTCATGATCTTTGAGTGGCTCATGCTTGCCAAGAACTTGGGCAGCGGTCCGGCCCGATCCACCGCGTTCTATGTCATCCACGCCATCTTGATCTGCGTCAACCTCGTCCTGGCCGCCGTGCTCGGCACGATCGGCTGGCGCTCCTGGAGGGCCGGCCGCGGTGTGAAGTAGGCCACCATGTAACCGAACGGCGATCGGTCGTACGATCGCACAAGGGCGAGGTGGAGCCGCGTAAGCCTGCACGCCGAGGGCGTTCTCGCAGGTCGGCGGCGCGAATGGGAAGGTGATGACGGCATGCGTTCCGAGTCGGGGCTGCCGATCGAACCCGTCTACGGGCCCGAGGTGCTGGAGGGGTTCGACCCCGCGGAGCGCCTGGGGGAGCCGGGTGCGTTCCCCTTCACACGCGGGGTCTACCCGACGATGTACACCCAGCGGCCGTGGACGATGCGGCAGTACGCCGGGTTCGGCACCGCCGCCGAGTCGAACCGGCGCTACCACCAGCTGATCGAGGCGGGCACCGCCGGCCTGTCGGTGGCGTTCGACCTGCCCACCCAGATGGGCTACGACTCCGACGCGGACATCGCCCGCGGGGAGGTCGGCAAGGTCGGCGTGGCGATCGACTCGATCGAGGACATGCGCCTGCTGTTCGACGGCATCCCGCTGGGCGAGGTGTCGACGTCGATGACGATCAACGCGCCCGCGGCCGTGCTCCTGCTCCTCTACCAGCTCGTCGCGGAGGAGCAGGGCGTCCCCGCCGACCGGCTCACCGGCACGATCCAGAACGACATCCTCAAGGAGTACATCGCGCGGGGCACCTACATCTTCCCGCCGAAACCGAGCTTGCGCCTCGTCGCCGACACCTTCCGGTACTGCAAGGACGAGATCCCCAAGTGGAACACGATCTCGATCTCCGGCTACCACATGGCCGAGGCCGGGGCGACGCCCGTACAGGAGATCGCGTTCACCCTCGCCAACGCCAAGGAGTACGTCCGGGCGGCCGTCGACTCGGGGCTGGACGTCGACGCGTTCGCCCCGCGCCTGTCGTTCTTCTTCGTGGCCCGCACCACGTTGCTGGAGGAGATCGCGAAGTTCCGCGCGGCCCGCCGGATCTGGGCGCACATCATGCGCGAGGAGTTCGGGGCGAAGAACCCCAAGTCCCTGATGCTGCGGTTCCACACCCAGACCGCGGGCGTCCAGCTCACCGCCCAGCAGCCCGAGGTCAATCTCGTGCGCGTCGCGATCCAGGCGCTCGGCGCGGTCCTGGGCGGCACCCAGTCGCTGCACACCAACTCCTATGACGAGGCCATCGCGCTGCCCACGGAGAAGGCCGCCCGTCTCGCGCTGCGCACCCAGCAGGTGATCGCGCACGAGTCCGACCTGACGCGGATCGTCGATCCGTTCGCCGGGTCGTACGCCGTCGAGTCGATGACCGACGACATCGAGGAGGCCGCCCGCGCGCTCATCGATCAGGTCGAGGAGCTGGGCGGTGCCGTGGCCGCCATCGAGAAGGGCTTCCAGAAGGCCGAGATCGAGCGGTCGGCGTACACCATTGCGCTGGAGATCGACGGTGGTGAGCGCGTCGTCGTCGGCGTCAACCGGTTCCGGACCGACGGCGAGGAACCGTACGAGCCGCTGCGCGTGGACCCGACCATCGGAGAGGCCCAGGCCGAGCGGCTGGCGAGGCTGCGCGCCGCGCGCGACAACGACGAGGTACGCCGTCGCCTCGACGACCTGCGCCACCTCGCGGAGAAAGAGGGCGCGCAGGCGGCCTCCGGCGACGTCTCCGCGGGCGACGGCAACCTCCTGTACCCCCTGAAGGAGGCGCTGCGGGCCCGCGCCACGGTCGGCGAGGTCTGCGACGCGCTGCGCGACGTCTGGGGGGTGTACGTCCCCGCCGACGCCTACTGACGGAGGCGACCAGGCGAAGCGTCCGATCCGCGCCCGCGCGAGCCTCGTGACGGGCGATGACCCCCCGGGAGCGAGGATCACCACGATGAGCGACGAGTGGCGGGCGAACATCGACGCCTTGGAGCAGACGGCCCGTTCGGTGATCGCGCTGGGCGAGGAACTCGAGGCGCCGGACTGGGCCCGTGCGACCGAGTGCCCGGGCTGGTCGGTCCTCGACCAGTACTCCCATATTCTGGGACTGGAGCGTTGGCTGCTCGGCGAGGCCGCGGACGACGAGCCGCGGACGGCGGCCAACACCGGTCTCGACGTGGAGGCCCTCCGCTCCTGGCCGCCGGAGAAGATCCTCGGTGAGCTGCGCGGGGTGATCGACCGGCGTCTCGCGGCGCTGCGATCCGGTGCCGTCGACCTGTCGCAAGTGGTGACCACTCCCTTCGGCGTGGACATGCCGTACGGCGATTTTCTGCGACACCGTGCATTCGACGTGTGGATGCACGAACAGGACGTACGACGCGCCACGGGGCGTCCGGGCAACCTCGGCGGTCCCGCCGCCGAGACCGCCGCGCGCATCCTCGGCGGCGCGCTGCCCTTCGTCGTGGGCAAGCGGGCGGCGGCCGAGCCGGGCCAGACGGTCCTGGTCGAGACGCCCACGCGTCGCTGGTGCGTCGAGGTCGGCGCCGACCGGCGGGCCCGGTTCGCGGAGGAGACGCCGGAGCCGTCCGCGCGGCTCCGCATGGAGTGGGAGACGTTCGTCCGGCTCGGCGGCGGCCGCGTGGACCCGTCCCAGGCCGACGTGCGGGTCACGGGAGACGGGGACCTCGCCGGCCGGGTGCTCGCGGGCATGTCCGTCACGCCCTGAGCGGCGGACAAGCCCACCAGGGTTGATGATCAAAATGGTTATTAGTGAGGATTGCTCGTAGCCGGAACGGATGGCGGTGACCGCCCGATGGGTGCCCCAGAAGAGTCAACCGCGCATCGCGGGGCAAAGACGCCCCGAGACCGCATGCGGTCGGCGGCATGATGGTCGTCGATCGGGGCGGTTTCGGTGCTCACTCGGGGCACCTGACGTGCTGGCCGAATTACATCACGCGAGAGCCATCAACCTGCAAGGATTGAGGGACGGAGGTTGGCCGTGGCCATTGAGTTCAATGCCTCGCGAGGCGCGACACTGGGCGTCGAGTGGGAGCTTCAGCTCATCGACGACCAGACACGATGCCTTCGTCAGGACGCTGGACAGGTGCTGGGGGCGCTGCCCGGGCTCAGCGAGGCCGAGCGCAACCCCAAGATCCGCCATGAGCTCATGGAGTCGACCGTGGAGATCGTCACCGACGTGTGCCACACGGTCTCCGAGGCGCGCGCGGATCTGGCCGCCACCATCACCGAGCTGCGCTCCGCCGCCGAGCCCCGGGGCATCGGCCTCGCCTGCACCGGAACCCACCCGATCAGCGACTGGCGCGACGCGGAGATGGCGCCGATCCAGCGCTACGCCGAACTGGTCGAGCAGTACCAATGGCTGGCGCGGCGCATCCAGACGTACGGCGTGCACGTCCACGTCGGCGTGCGCTCCGGCGACAAGGCCATTCCGATCGTGAACGCCCTGTCCGCCTACCTCCCGCACTTCCTCGCGCTCACCGCGTCGAGCCCCTTCTGGAGCGGCCACGACACGGGGCTGGCGTCGAGCCGGGCGATCGTCTTCGGGGCGCTGCCCACGGCCGGCCCGCCACACCTGCTGGCGGACTGGGCCGAGTTCGAGGCGTACATGGACACGCTGCTGCGCGCTCAGGCGATCAAGAGCATCAAAGAGGTCTGGTGGGACATCCGGCCGCACCCGGATTTCGGCACCATCGAGATCCGGATGTTCGACGGAATTCCGACTCTCCGGGAGGTCGGAATGGCCGCGGCGCTGTGCCAATCACTCGTCGAACTGTTCGATCACCAGCTCGATCGCGGATACACTTTGCCCAGCCCAGCCGCGTGGGTCGTGCGCGACAACAAATGGCGAGCGACCCGGTACGGCCTGGACGCCATCGTGATCACCGACGATCAGGGAACGACCGCTCCGCTCCGCGACGAGCTCTACGAACTGGTCCGGGAGCTGGAGCCGATGGCGGACCGGCTCGGTTGCGCCGAGGATCTGAAAGTGGTCTCCGACGTCCTTGACCATGGCGCCTCCTACGAACGGCAGCGCGCCATCGTCGCCGATGGCGGCAGCCTTGAGGACGTCGTGACCGCGGGTCTCACGGAGTTCCGGGACGACCGGTTCGTCAATCCACGGGAGGTGACACATGCGGGGGCCTGAATTCCCCGGTAATGAGCCAGGAGGAGGGCTGAGACCGCAACTCGACTCGTTCCTTGCCGAGAACGAGAACGATCTCATCGCCTTCCGCCGGGATCTGCACATGCACCCGGAGCTCGGCTTCGCCGAGCACCGCACGACGGCTCGTCTGATCGAGGCGCTGACGGCGGCGGGGCTGCGGCCGAAGCGGCTGCCCAAGGGCACCGGCCTGGTCTGCGAGGTCGGCAACGGCGACGGGCCGGTCGTCGGCCTGCGCGCGGACATCGACGCCCTTCCGCTGACCGACGAGAAGGACGTCCCCTACCGTTCCACGGTGCCGGGCCTCTGCCACGCCTGCGGCCACGACGTGCACACGACCATCCTGCTCGGAGTGGGGCGGTTCTTCGCCCGGCAGGCCGCCGCGGGCCTGGTGCCCGGAAAGGTGCGGCTGATCTTCCAGCCGGCCGAGGAGACGCCGGGCGGCGCCCTGGACGTCCTGGCCGCCGGCGGCATCGCCGGGGTCGACCGCATCTTCGCGCTGCACTGCGACCCCCGCCTGGAGGTCGGCCGGCTCGGCCTGCGGGTCGGCCCGATCACCGCGGCGTGCGACAAGGTGGACGTCCGCGTCGCCGGTCCCGGAGGCCACACCGCCCGCCCCCACCTGACCGCGGACCTGGTGTACGCCCTGGCCAAGATCGTTACTGAGCTGCCGGCCGCCCTGTCACGGCGCGTCGACCCGCGCTCCAGCCTCAGCCTGGTGTGGGGTCGCGTATCGGCCGGGTCGGTGGCCAACGCCATCCCCGACGACGGCATCGCCCAGGGCACCGTGCGCTGCCTCGACGACGAGGCCTGGCACTCCGCGCCCGAGCTGATGAAGACCCTGCTCGACTCGGTGGCCAGTGCGTATGGCGTCAAGGCCGAGCTGGACTACGTACGCGGCGTCCCCCCGACCGTCAACGAGAAGACGAGCATCGACATGTTCCGCACCGCCGTCGGCAGCGTGCTGGGCGAGGACGGCGCGGCCGGCACCCCCCAGAGCCTCGGCGGCGAGGACTTCGGCTGGTACCTCGAGTCGATCCCCGGAGCGCTCGCCCGGCTCGGCGTCGCGGCGCCCGGCATGGCGGGGGCGTACGACCTGCACCGTGGCACCTTCGACGTGGACGAGCGGAGCATCGGCATCGGTGTGCGGATCATGGTCGCCACCGCGCTGACGGCCCTGTGGGAGAGCCGGCGTGCCGGCGCCACCGAGCCCATCGGAGAGCCGGCCGCTTAACGATCAGGCTCTGTTCTCGGGGCCGCTCACCCTCCTCACGCGCTGGGCGAAGCGGGCGGCCTCGTCTGCTGGCCTGACCAGTGACGATGCGCTCTCGCCTTGATAACGGACACGTTGCGACACGGTAGCTTTGGTTCGTTCTGCGCCTGGCTCCGACTAAGGTCCGAGGGATTCGTGCCAAGACGCACATTTCGGGCGGGGTCTAATTGGAGGAGCTACCTTGCGCCGTGCAGTGAAGATGACCGCCGTGGTCGCGAGCGCGGTGCTTGCGCTGAGTGCCGCCGGCTGCGGCGGTAAGAAGGCCAGCACCGGGGGCGGTGGCGGCAGCGAGAGCCAGAAGTCCCTCAAGGTCGGCCTCGCGTACGACGTGGGCGGCCGTGGTGACAAGTCGTTCAACGACGCCGCGTACGCGGGCCTGCAGAAGGTCCAGAGCGACCTGAAGCTCGACGTCAAGGACATCGAGGCCAAAGAGGGCGAGAGCGACAACGACAAGATCCAGCGGCTGCAGCTGCTGGCCCAGTCGGGCTACAACCCGGTGATCGCGGTCGGTTTCGTGTACGCGACGGCGCTCGGCAAGGTCGCGCCGAAGTTCCCGAACACCAAGTTCGCCATCATCGACGACAACTCGATCCAGCAGGCGAACGTCGCGGACCTGCTCTTCGCCGAGCAGGAGGGCTCCTACCTCGTCGGCGCCGCGGCCGCCAAGAAGTCCAAGACCGGCAGCATCGGCTTCATCGGCGGCGTGGAGACGCCGCTGATCAAGAAGTTCGAGGCCGGGTACGTCGCGGGCGCCAAGAAGATCAACCCGAACGTCAAGGTCCAGATCAAGTACATCTCCCAGCCGCCGGACTTCGGTGGCTTCAAGGACCCGGCCAAGGGCAAGACGATCGCCCAGGGCATGTACGACGGGGGCGCGGACGTGATCTACGCGGCGGCCGGCCTGTCCGGCAGCGGCTCCCTGCAGGCGGCCACCTCGACCAAGAAGTGGTTCATCGGCGTGGACTCCGACCAGTACCAGTCGGCGTCCGCCGACGAGAAGCCCTACGTCCTGACCTCGATGCTCAAGCGCGTGGACACTGCGGTGTTCAACTTCGTCAAGGACGTCGGCGACAACAAGTTCCAGAAGGGCGACCAGCGGTTCAGCCTCAAGAACGACGGCATCGACTACTCCAAGTCGAACCCGTCGGCCCTGGGCGACCTGTCGGCGACCCTCGACGACCTGAAGCAGCAGATCGTCTCCGGAAAGATCACGCCGCCCGAGAAGTGACGGCGACAAGGGCTCGGGCCCGGGTGGGCGGCCGTTCCGGCCTCCCACCCGGGCCCACTGGCGCGGGAGCAGGGCATGTCCACGACTGAGCCGGCGGTCGAGCTGCACGGCATCACCAAGCGCTTCCCCGGTGTCGTGGCCAACCACGACATCGACATCACGGTCGCGGCGGGCACGGTGCACGCGATCGTTGGGGAGAACGGCGCGGGTAAGTCGACCCTGATGAAGATCCTCTACGGCATGCAACGGCCGGACGAGGGGACCATCGAGGTCAACGGGGCGGTGGCGGATCTCCATTCACCGTCCGACGCCATCGCGCGCGGCATCGGCATGGTGCACCAGCACTTCATGCTCGCCGACAACCTCACCGTCCTGGAGAACGTCGTCCTCGGCGCGGAGAAGCTCCACGGCATCGGCGCCGGCGCACGGCGCCGCATCCAGGAGATCTCCGACCAGTACGGCCTCGGCGTCGAGCCGGGCCGGCTGGTCGAGGAACTCGGCGTCGGGGCCCGCCAGCGCGTGGAGATCCTCAAGGTCCTCTATCGCGGTGCGAAGATCCTCATTCTGGACGAGCCGACCGCGGTGCTCGTGCCGCAGGAGGTGGATGAGCTCTTCGCCAACCTCGAGGAGCTCAAGCGCGAGGGCCTCACCGTCATCTTCATCTCGCACAAGCTCGATGAGGTCCTCAAGGTCGCCGACGCGATCACCGTGATCCGCCGGGGCACCACCGTCGCCTCCGCCGATCCCCGGGAGGTCTCCGCGCGGCAACTGGCCGAGCTCATGGTCGGCAGCGAACTGCCGGTTCCGGAGCTGCGGGAGTCGACGGTGACCGACGTTCCGGTGCTGACCGTCGAGGACGTCACGGTCCGCGACGCGACCGGCCGCGCCGTCGTCGACGGCGTGTCCCTGACCATCCACGAGGGCGAGATCCTCGGGATCGCCGGAGTCGAGGGCAACGGCCAGGCCGAACTGGTCGAAGCGATCATGGGCATGCTGCCGGTCGAGTCCGGCGTCCTCAGGCTCAGGGGACAGGACCTGGTCGGCCGGTCCACCCGGCATCGCCGCGAGATGGGCATCGGATTCATCCCCGAGGACCGCCACCGGCACGGCCTGCTGCTGGAGTCGTCGCTGTGGGAGAACCGCGTCCTCGGCCACCAGACGCGGCCGCCGAACGTCAAGGGAATCCTCATCGACCGGGCCGGCGCGCGCCGGGACACCGAGCGGATCGTCGAGGACTATGACGTGCGGACGCCCGGCATCGACGTCGCCGCGGCGTCGCTGTCCGGCGGCAACCAGCAGAAGCTCATCATCGGCCGGGAGATGTCCGGCGAACCGAAGCTGCTGATCGCCTCGCATCCGACCCGCGGCGTGGACGTCGGCGCGCAGTCCGCGATCTGGGACCACCTGCGGCGCGCCCGGGGCGAGGGGCTGGCGGTGCTGCTCATCTCCGCCGACCTGGACGAACTGATCGGCATGTCCGACACCCTGCGGGTGATCCTGCGCGGCCGGCTGGTCGGGGAGGCCGACCCGGCCACCATCACCCCGGACGCACTCGGCTCCCTCATGACCGGCGCCGGAGAGGGGAGCGCGGCATGATTTCCAACCTGCTCGCGAAGTCGTACGCGCGGACCGTGGTGGCGGCGCTCGTCGCACTCGTGTTCGCGATCGTCGTGACCTCGATCGTGCTGTCGGTGAGCGGGTTCAACCCGCCGTCGACGTTCCAGGCGATGTTCTCGTTCGGCAAGCAGCCCGACAGCGTCGTCAACACGGTGAACCGCGCGGCGGCGTACTACCTGTCCGCGCTCGCCGTCGCCATCGGGTTCCGGATGAACCTGTTCAACATCGGCGTCGACGGGCAGTACCGCCTCGCCGCGATGGTCGCCGCCGCTGCGGGCGGCGCCTGGGCACTCCCGGCCGGCCTCCACCAGCTAGTGATCATCCTGGTCGCGGCGGTCGTGGGCGGCGCGTGGGCGGCCCTCGCCGCGATCCTCAAGGTGACGCGCGGCGTCAGCGAGGTCATCTCGACCATCATGCTGAACTTCATCGGCACCGGGGTGATCGCCTTCCTGCTCAGCCCGGACCGGCTCGCGGTGAAGGTCGCCGGCAGCAACAACATCGGCACCAAGCCCATCGCGTCCTCGGGCCGGGTGCCGGGGATCTCCTACCCGGGCAGCGACCTGAAGATCTACGGTCTGGTCCTGCTGGCGGTACTGGCCGGCCTCGGCTTCTGGTTCATGGTCAACAGGACGCGCTTCGGCTTCGATCTGCGGGCCACGGGTCTGTCCCAGAGCGCCGCCGTCGCCAGCGGTGTCGACACCAAGCGCATGGTGATCATCGCGATGGCCCTGTCTGGTGCGGTGGCCGGCCTGGTCGGCATGCCGCAGCTGCTCGGTGGGTCGTACTCCTACTCGCTGGACTTCCCGACCGGGATCGGTTTCACCGGGATCGGGATCGCGCTGCTGGGCCGGAACAACCCGGTCGGCATCGCGTTCGCGTCGCTGCTGTGGGCGTTCCTCGACCAGTCGTCGCAGATCCTCGAGTTCAACGACATCCCGAAGGAGATCGTCGCCATCACCCAGGCGGCCGTGCTGCTGTCGGTGGTCGTGGTGTACGAAATCGTCAACCGGGTGGGCCGGCGCATGGACCAGCGGCGCGTCGCCGCGCAGCTCGGAGAGGTGGCGGCGTGAGCACAGGGACGCGGCATCGGCCGGCGCACGGTTCCGAGCAGGCAGGCGAGGTGGCACCGTGAGCGAGCGAAGCGAGCGAGCCATGAGCACAGCATCCTTGATCACCCTTCCGACGAAGGAGGGCTCATGATCGACCAGGAGGTCCGTACGCCGACGCCCCGCACCGGGCCGGCGCGGGCGGCGCGCGGCCGGCGGGCGCTGACCATCGGGCTGGGCGTCTTCGCCGCGCTCATCGCGCTCCGGCTGATCACCGGCGAGACGGACATCACCTCCAGCGGCACCATGAGCGCGACGCTGGCCCTCGCCGTACCGATCGGGATGGCCGCGATGGGCGGCCTGTGGTCCGAACGCTCCGGCGTGGTCAACATCGGGCTCGAAGGCATGATGGTATTCGGCACGTGGGGCGCGGCCTTCGGGGCGTACTTCAGCGGCAGTCCCTGGCTGGGCCTGGTCGCCGGAGCCATCGCCGGAGCGCTGGGCGGCCTGCTGCACGCGGTCGCGACGGTGACCTTCGGCGTGGACCACATCGTCTCCGGTGTCGCGATCAACATCCTGGCACCGGGCGTCACGCGCTACCTGTCGGACCTGCTCTTCACGCACGAGAGCGGCGGCGGGGCCACCCAGTCGCCGCCGCTGCCGAGCTTTCCCACGTGGAGCGTGCCCGGCGTCGGCGGCCCGCTGGGCGACCTCGAGAAGCACCACTGGTTCCTGATCTCCGACCTCGCCGGCCTCGTCCGCGGGCTGCTCACGAACCTGTCCCCGGTCACCCTCATCGCGGCCGCGCTCATCCCGATCTCGTTCTTCCTGCTGTGGCGCACGGCGTTCGGCCTGCGGCTGCGATCCTGCGGGGAGAACCCGCTCGCCGCCGAGTCACTGGGCGTCAAGGTCTACACGATGAAGTACGCCGCGGTCGTGATCTCCGGTGCGTTCGCCGGAGTGGGCGGCACGTTCCTGGCCATGGTGGCGTCCTCGAACTACCAGGAGGGCCAGGTCAACGGGCGTGGCTTCATCGGCCTCGCCGCCATGATCTTCGGTAACTGGCGGCCGGGTGGCGTCGCGGCGGGCGCCGGACTGTTCGGCTACACCGACGCGCTGCAGCTGCGCGGCGGCGCCGGTGCGGTGCACGCCATGCTCCTCCTGCTGGGCGTCGGGCTCCTGGCCCTGGCGGTCTGGCACGGCTACCGGCGCCGGATGGTCACGGCGGCGGTCTCGGCGGTCGTGGGGGTCGGGCTCCTCGCCTGGTTCTTCCTGACCGACGAGCTGCCGAGGGAGATCGTCACCTACAGTCCGCACATCACGACGCTGCTCGTCCTGGCGTTCGCGGCCCAGCGGCTGCGCATGCCGGCCGCCGACGGGCTGCCCTACCGTAAGGGCGGGGGGCACTGATGGCCGACATCGACTGGGAGGCCCTCCGGCAGGCCGCCCGTACGGCGATGGAGAAGGCGTACGCGCCGTACTCCGAATTTCCCGTGGGCGCCGCCGGGCTGACCGACGACGGCCGCGTCGTCTCCGGCTGCAACGTGGAGAACGCCTCGTACGGCGTCGGCCTGTGCGCCGAGTGCGGGTTGGTCTCGGCGCTGCACGGCACGGGCGGCGGGCGGCTGGTCGCCGTCGCCGTCGTGGACCGCGCGGGTTCGCCGCTGATGCCCTGCGGGCGCTGCCGACAGCTGCTGTGGGAGCACGGCGGCCCCGACATGCTGCTGGAGACCGTTCGCGGCATCCGGCCGATGCGCGAGGTCCTGCCCGACGCCTTCGGCCCCGACGACCTGGAGAACCGTAAATGACCTTCGACGCCGTCGACGTCATCCGCGCCAAGCGGGACGGCGGAGAGCTGTCCGACGCGCAGATCGACTGGACGATCGACGCCTACACCAAGGGGGTCATCGCCGAGGAGCAGATGTCGGCCCTGGCCATGGCGATCCTCCTGAAGGGCATGACCCGGCGGGAGGTCGCCCGGTGGACGGACGCGATGATCCGCTCGGGCGAGCGGATGGACTGGTCGGGGCTGAGCCGGCCCACGGCGGACAAGCACTCCACCGGCGGGGTCGGCGACAAGATCACACTGCCGCTGGCGCCGACCGTCGCCGCCTGCGGGGCGGCCGTTCCGCAGCTGTCCGGACGCGGCCTCGGCCACACCGGCGGCACCCTCGACAAGCTCGAGTCGATCCCAGGCTGGCGGGCGTCACTGTCCAACGAGGAGATGCTGGCCGTCCTCGACCGGGCGGGCGCGGTGGTGTGCGCGGCCGGCTCCGGCCTCGCGCCCGCCGACCGCAAGCTGTACGCCCTGCGCGACGTCACCGGCACGGTCGAGTCGATCCCGCTGATCGCCAGCTCGATCATGTCCAAGAAGATCGCGGAGGGCACCGGCGCGCTGGTGCTCGACGTCAAGGCCGGGTCCGGGGCGTTCATGAAGAGCGTCGAGGACGCCCGTGAGCTGGCCCGCACGATGGTCGCCATCGGCGCCGACCACGGGGTCAGGACGGTCGCCCTGCTGACCGCCATGGACACCCCCCTCGGCCGTACGGTCGGCAACGCCATCGAGGTCGACGAGTCCGTGGAGGTCCTGGCCGGCGGCGGCCCGGAGGACGTCGTCGAGCTGACGGTGGCCCTGGCCCGCGAGATGCTGGCCGCAGCGGGCCTGGCGGGCGCCAAGGACCCGGCCGACGCGCTGCGCGACGGCTCGGCCATGGACGCCTGGCGGAGCATGATCACCGCGCAGGGCGGCGACCCGGACGCCCCGCTCCCGGTCGCGAAGGAGACCCACGAGGTCCTGGCGACGGAGTCCGGCGTGCTGACCCGGCTCGACGCCTTCGGCGTCGGCGTCGCGGCGTGGCGCCTCGGCGCCGGGCGGGCGCGCAAGGAGGACCCCGTGGCCCACGCGGCGGGCATCGTCCTGCACGCCAAGCCCGGCGAGACCGTACACGCGGGGCAGCCGCTGATGACCCTCCACGCCGACGACCCGTCGCGCTTCGAGCGCGCGCTGGCCGCACTCGAGGGCGCCGTCGAGGTCGAGACGGCCGTCGGCGAGACGTCGGAGCGGCCGCTGGTCATCGACCGGATCGCCTGATCAACCGGTTCCTGACTGGGAGGCGGCGGCGGCCATGATGATGACGATGACCACGAACACGAGCCCCAGGACGATGAAGGCCGTGCCGATCGCGCCCATCACGATGCCGGCCGTCGCATTGCCCTCGCCGCCGATGTACCCGCCGCTCTCGCGGATCCGCCGCTTGGCCGACATCCCCATGAACAGCGCGATGGGCGACAGCAGGCCGCACAACACAAGGCCGAGGATGCCGAGGACCATCGAGGTTGTCGCCCCACTGTCATCCTGCGGGGGCGGCGGCACCGGATACTGATACATGTCGGCACCATAGACGAACGCCGCCACGGACCGCGTGTCCAGGATCGGCCGAGTCAGTGGCGGCCGATTGACCTGCGCGGCAAGCCCCAGCGGGTCACGCTGCACTCTTGGGGGTTCGCCCAGCTCGGCCAGTTCATCGCCTACAAGGCGGTCCGCGCCGGGGTACCGGTGGTGTATGTGGACCCGCGCTACACCTCCCAGGGGTGCTCGGCGTGCGGTCACATCGACAAGAAGAATCGGCCCGAACAGGCCGTGTTCTGCTGCACGTCGTGCGGCTTCGCTGAGCATGCCGACGTGAACGCAGCCCGTAACATCGCCGCACGCGGTGTCGCGGGCTGGGCAGTGAGTCACGCTGCCGACGACGCGGCCTGAACCGTACCCGCCAGGCACGGAACAGAGTTGCAAGCTCGGAAATTCGAGGCCGAGAAGCTGACGAAGTACGTCATTTGAGCCGATCACACCGGACGTACTGGAAGCTGGTGCCGTACGACCACGTCTTCAAGCCCGGCCACCGCATCGGCCTGGTGATCATGGCCACCGACCACGACTACACGCTGCGGTACCCGGCCGGCACGAAGGTCTCCGTCCGGCTCGGCGGCTCGACCCTGCGGCTGCCCCTCACCACCGGCTGACGACCGCCGTACGGGCCCCCTCTCCGCGCCCCGCCGAGGGGGCCCGTACGGCGATCTGAGGGGCGCACGGCGGGTAGTGTGCGAGGCGTGACGAACCGCCCTGTGCTCGACGACATCCGGCGGGCCCCCAAGGTGCTCCTCCACGATCACCTCGACGGCGGGCTGCGGCCGGAGACCATCGTGGACCTCGCCCGCGAGACCGGCTACGACGCCCTCCCCACCACCGACCCGGACCGGTTGCGCACCTGGTTCGCCGAGGCGTCCGACTCCGGCTCACTGGAGCGCTACCTGGAGACGTTCGATCACACGGTCGGCGTGATGCAGACCGCCGAGGCCCTCACCCGCGTCGCGTACGAGTGCGCCGAGGACCTGGCCAACGACGGTGTCGTCTACGCGGAGGTGCGATACGCGCCCGAGCAGCACACTCGCCGGGGCCTCACGCTGGGCCAGGTCGTCGAGGCGGTGCTGCAGGGGTTCGCCGACGGCGGCCGGGACCACGGCATCCGGGTGGGCACGCTGCTCACCGCGATGCGCCACCAGGCCCGCAGCATGGAGATCGCCGAGCTGGCCGTCCGCTACCGCGACGACGGCGTCGTCGGCTTCGACATCGCCGGCGCCGAGGCGGGCTACCCGCCCACCCGGCACCTCGACGCGTTCGAGTACCTCCAGCGGGAGAACGCCCACTTCACCATCCACGCGGGCGAGGCGTTCGGTCTGCCGTCGATCTGGCAGGCCATCCAGTGGTGCGGCGCCGACCGGCTCGGCCACGGCGTGCGGATCATCGACGACATCGCCGAGCGCGACGCGGACATCCCCCGGCTCGGGCGCCTCGCAGCCTACGTACGCGACAAGCGCATCCCGCTGGAAATGTGCCCCAGCTCCAACGTCCAGACCGGCGCCGCCAAGTCCATCGCCGAACACCCCATCGGGCTCCTCCGCCGCCTGTACTTCCGGGTCACCGTCAACACCGACAACCGGCTGATGAGCGGCACCACCCTGTCCGAGGAGTTCGCCAAGCTCGTCGAGGCGTTCGACTACGGCTGGGACGACCTGCAGTGGTTCACGGTCAACGCCATGAAGTCCGCCTTCCTCGGCTTCGACGAACGCCTCGAGCTCATCAACGGGGTCATCAAGCCGGGCTTCGCGCAGCTGAAGTGGCGCTCGCACCCGTGACCGCCGCCGTGTCCCCCCAGACTCCGGCCGGGGCCAAGGTGTTCCGGTCGAGCGCCGCCCGCTTCTTCGGCTGGGCCTGGATGGTCTTTGCCGCGGCCAACCTCGCCGACCTGATCTGGCGAGGAGACGACGCGGCCTCACTGGTCGCCGCGACCGTCATGCTGCTCGGCTGCGGCGTCGCGTACGTCGTCGCGTTGCGCCCGCGCATCGTCGCCCACGCCGAGGCCGTCCGTCTGCACAACCTGTTCCGCGACGTCGAGGTGCGCTGGGGCGGGGTGGAGCGGGTCGAGGGCGGCGACGCGGTATACGTCCACGCGGGCGGCCGCCGGTTCCGCGCCTTCGTCCTGCAGATCTCCCCGCGCAACCGCGCGCGGTTCGAGGCGAAGGCCCGCCGCGAGGAGCGGAAGCTCCCCGACCACGTCGCGGAGTACATCCAGGGACGCACCCAGACCGACTTCGCGGTCGAAGAACTCCGCGAGATGGCCGAGGACCGCTCGCGTGGCGCGAAGACGGGTGCGACCGAGCCGGTGGTGACTTGGGCATGGCCCGCCATCACCGCTCTGGCGGTGCCCGCCGCGGCCTTCGTCACCGCCGTCATCATCGCCCTGTTCTAAGGACGGCCGCGCCTGGTCGTCTCCAGTCCGGTGGCGTGGATGGGGACCTGCCGGTCAGCCGTTCCTCTCCCAGTTCTCGGTGACACGTGCCTTCTCGGCCTCGATGAGGGGACGGACGACGTCCTCGACCGTTCGGTGGGAGATCTCGGCGAACGCCCAGACCCACTCGACGAGTTCGGCGGGCAGTTCGAGGGTCAGGCGGCGCGTGCCGGAGTCCGAACGAGACCTGGTCATGAGGGGTCTCCCTTCCATAGAGGATGATGACGGTCATGGCATTGTCGACGGCGTTCACGGAGTTGCTCGGTGTGCAGCACCCGATCGCGCTGGCGCCGATGGGCGGGTCGGCCGGCGGCGCGCTGGCGGCGGCCGTGTCCAACGGCGGAGGGCTCGGGTTGCTGGGCGCCGGCAACGGGGATCAGGACTGGCTGGCCCGCGAGTTGCCGATCGTCGCGGAGGGCACCGGGAAGCCGTGGGGTGTCGGGTTCCAGACCTGGGCGATCGATGCCGGTGCGGTCGTGCGGGCGCTGGAGTACGACCCCAGGGCGGTGATGTTGTCCTTCGGCGACCCGAGCCCGTTCACCGAGCGCATCCGCGCGGCCGGCGCGGTACTGATCATTCAGGTCACCGATTTGGAGGAGGCCAGGCAGGCCGTGGACCTGGGCGCCGACGTCATCGTGGCCCAGGGGACCGAAGGCGGTGGACACGGCGCCCGGCGCGGGCGATCCACGCTTCCGTTCGTACCCGTCGTGGTGGATCTGGCGGCGCCGGTGCCGGTGCTGGCGGCCGGCGGGATCGCTGACGGGCGCGGTGTGGCCGCGGCCCTGGCCCTCGGTGCCGCCGGGGCCCTCCTCGGCACCCGCTTCCAGGCCACGGCCGAGGCCCTTGTCGACCCGTCGATCGCCAAGGCGATCCTCGATGGACGCGGGGAGGACACCGAGCGCAACAGGGTCCTCGATATCGCTCGAAGCTCACGGTGGCCTTCGAAGTACACCGCCCGCACCCTCGGCCACCCCTACCTCGACCGATGGCGAGGCAGGGAGTCGGAACTCGCCGCCGACCCTCAGGCCAAACAGGCCTACCAGGATGACGTGGCCCGCGGCGATCTACTCCCGCTGCCGGTGTGGGCCGGCGAGGCCGTCGATCTCATCAACGACCTGCCATCCGCAACCGATCTTGTCAGCACTCTCGCCGCCCAGGCTGAGGACGCATTGTCCCGAGCGGGCAGGCACTGACTCGACCGCTTCGCCAGAAACGGCCAAGCCGTTGTGGGACGGCGCGCCGGGCCCGGGTTGCACAGGCAGCAGGAGACGACGAAGCCGTGGTGGGAGGGGTGCGCGGACCGGCGTAGCCCGGCGTCGGGGTTCCCGGGAGCCGTCCCCCTGGACGGAGACCGGGAGATGGCGAAGCCGTTGTGGAGGGGGGCCGGGCGTAGCCCGGCACCGGGGGTTCCAGGGAGCCGTCCCCCTGGATAGACACCAGAAAACGGCGAAGCCGCCCCAAGGGGCGGCGAGCATGGCGATCCGAGAGCGGACGACGGGATTCGAACCCGCGACCCTCACCTTGGCAAGGTGATGCTCTACCAACTGAGCCACGTCCGCGTGACTTCATAAGAATACCGGATTCGGTGACTAGACGAGTCCGGCGTCGTGGGCGAGGAGGGCGACCTGGACGCGGTTGTTGAGTTCCAGCTTGGCCAGCAGCCGGGAGACATGGGCCTTGACGGTGGCGACGCTCATGTAGAGCTCGGAGCCGATCTCGGCGTTCGACTTGCCCTGGCCGATGGCGACGACGACCTCGCGTTCACGGTCGCTGAGGCGGGTGAGGCGTTCCTGGGCGGGGTTGCGGCGCGTGTGGGCGACGTGTGCGATCAGGCGACGGGTGACGCTGGGGGAGAGGATCGGCTCGCCGGCGGCGACGCGCCGGATCGCGTTGATGATCTCGCCGGGCGGAGTGTCCTTGAGGAGGAACCCGGCGGCACCGGCTCGCAGGGCGCGCAGGACGTGCTCGTCGGCGTCGAAGGTGGTCAAGATGATGACCTCCGGGGAACCCTGGCGGGCTCGGAGGGCCTCGGTCGCGGCGAGGCCGTCCATGCGGGGCATCCGGATGTCCATGAGGACGACGTCCGGCAGGTGTTCGGCGACGAGCGGGGCGACCTCGGAGCCGTCGCTGGCCTCCGCGACGATCCGCAGATCATCGGCTCCGGCCAGCATCATCGACAGGCCCGCACGGACCAATGCGTCATCGTCGACGATCAGCACGCGAATGGTCACGGGGACACATTAATGGTGCTCGGTGATCAGCGGCCTGATTCGACGGGTCAGGCGTTGCCGCCGACCGCGGCCGCTCGTGCCGCCTGGTCACGCCAGGGCAGCCACGCGCGGATCCGGAACTCCCCGTCCGGCGTCGGGCCGTGTTCGAGCCGGCCTCCGGACAGCAGGGCGCGTTCGGCCAGCCCGATGAGCCCGGTGCCCGAGCCCGGGATCTCCGACACGGCACTGACCAGGGGGTTGCGCACCTCGACGGTGAGGTCGGCGCCCGCCGAGCCGCCGATGATCACACTCACGGCCGCGTCGGGAGCGTGCTTACGGGCGTTCGTGAGCGCCTCCTGCACGGTGCGGTAGGCGCTGCGCCCGACACCGGTGGGCACCGCGTTCAGGTCGCGCAGCCGGTTCTCGTACGTCACGGTCATCCCCGCCCGCCGCGACTCGTCGATGAGGGTGGGCAGGTCGGCGATGTTCGGCTGGGGGCGCTCTGGGGTGTCCTCCGCCGCGTCCTCGCGGAGCACGCCGATCACTTCCCGCAGGTCCTGCAGTGCCTGGTGCGCGCTGGCCCGGATGACACCCGCGGCCTTGGCGATCTCCTCCGGGGGAGCGTCGGGGCGGAACTCCAGTGCCCCCGCGTGCACGCTGAGCAGCGAGATGCGGTGGGCGAGTACGTCGTGCATCTCACGGGCGATCCGGGCGCGTTCCTGCTGCCGGGCCTGCTTCACGCGGAGCTGCTGCTCGGCCTCTGCTCGTAGCGCTCGCTCGCGCAGGGACAGGATGAGCTGCCGCCGGGCGCGGACGAACATCCCCCAGGCGACGACCGCCGCGATGATGACCACGCTCCACAAGATCCCGGTCCAGTACCCCGTCTTGGGGTCCGGGAAGACGGCCGTGTAGATCAGGCCGGTGACGAAGTGCACCAGCGCGACCAGTGCCACCGTACGGAAACGCCGGTGCACGGCGACCGTGAACAGTGCGATGCACGCCGCGCCCGAGACCGTCACGGAGATGACGCTCAGTACGCCCAAGGCGGCCCCGAGCTCGACCGGACGGCGTCGCCGTATCCACAGGGTGAGGCAGCCGAGCGCGCCGATGGCCACGTCGAGCAGGCGCGGCGGGTGATGGGGCGGGGGAGATCCCTGGGAGGTGGCGAACAGCATCAACGCCCCGAACAGCGCCGCCAGGACGAAGCAGGCCATGTCGACCACCCAGTCGCGCGCCGATCGCCGGATTCGCTCCATCGGTTCGGGGGCGACGAGGAGGGCGGGCAGGAGGGACGGGTGGTCGGGGCGGGACACCGCCATACCGCTCATGTTCGTCAACGGTAGGCCCTCTCCCGGTGGCCGGGCATCCGCCGAAAGTCGATGCGGGAACGACCTCGGTCGGCCGTCACCGGCCCACCGAGTCGCGACCGCTCAGGAGCCACGTCCCACGCTTCGGCCGAGCGCCGGGGCCGGCCGATCGGACCCCCGTCTCCCGAATGGCCGACGGCCGGACCGCGGGCTACAGCCCGAGGATGCTCGCGAGGTCGCTGCGGAGCACCGCGAGCGCGGTGTCGGCCCTCGTGCGGGCGCCGGCGACCGAGGCGGTCACCGGCTCGACGACCTCGAGGTAGCACTTGAGCTTCGGCTCGGTGCCGGACGGCCGGACGACGACGCGTCCGCCCTCCGACAGCCGGAAGCGCAGGCCGTCCGTCGGGGGCAGGCCGCCGAGCCCGGCGGACAGGTCGTCCACTTCTGTGACCGTGCGGCCGCCGAGCCGGTCCGGTGGCGTCGCGCGCAACCGGGCCATCGCGTCGGCGATGAGTGACAGGTCGGCCACCCGTACCGACAGCTGGGCGGTCGCGTGCAGGCCGTACCGGCGTGCCTGGTCGTCGAGGAGGTCGGTGAGCGTACGGCCCTCGGCCTTGGCCTCGGCGGCCAGCGCGGCGACGGCGAGCGCCGCGCCGATGCCGTCCTTGTCGCGTACGGGGACGCCGTCGTCCCCGCCGACGCAGTAGCCCAGGGCCTCCTCGTAGCCGTACACCAGGCGGTCGCGGGCGGTGCCCGCCTTCATGATCCACTTGAACCCGGTCAGCGACTCGGCGTACCGGACGCCGTGTGCCGCCGCGATCTTGCCGAGCAGCGACGACGAGACGATCGTGGTGACGACGAGCCGGTCGGCCCCACCGGTGTGCCGCAGGACGTGCTCGGCGAGCAGCCCGCCGACCTCGTCCCCGGTCAGCATCCGCCCGCCCACGGCGACCGCGCAGCGGTCCGCGTCAGGGTCGTTGGCGATCACCAGGTCGTGGCCCTTGCCCAGAGCGAGGGCCAGGTCCATCGCGCCGGGCTCCTCCGGGTTGGGGAAGGCCACGGTCGGGAAGTCCGGGTCGGGGCGGTCCTGCTCGGCGACGACGTCCGGCACCGGGAACCCGCTCCACTCGAAGGCGCGGCGCAGCACCTCCCCGCCCACCCCGTGCAGCGGGGTGTACGCGACCGTCACGTCCCGCAAGGCGCCCAGCGGCAGCCGCCCCAGCGAGCGGAGGTAGGCCTCGACGATGCCGTCGCCGAGGACGTTCCATTCCGCCCCGCGCGGCAGCTCGTCGACCCGGCCCACGGCGTCGATCGCGCGGGAGATCTCCGAGTCGAGCGGCGGGATGATCTGGGCGCCGTCGCCCCAGTAGACCTTGTAGCCGTTGTCTCTCGGCGGGTTGTGGCTGGCGGTCACCATGACGCCGGCGTCGGCGCCCAGGTGACGGACGGCGTACGCGAGGACCGGCGTCGGCAGAGGCCGCGGCATCAGGTGCACCGTGAGACCCGCCCCGGCGAGCACGGCGGCGGAGTCCTCGGCGAAAGTGTCGGACTTGTGCCGCGCGTCGTACCCGATCACGACGGAGCCGCCGTTGCCGGGCCGCTCGAACCGCTCCGCCGCCTCATCGGAGGTGAGAACGGTGGCGAGGCCGGCGGCGGCCCGCATCACCGTCACCCGGTTCATCCGGTTGGGGCCGGCGCCGAGCTCCCCGCGCAGGCCCGCGGTGCCGAATTCCAGCTTCGCCCCGAACCGCTCGGCCAGTGCCGCCTCGTCGTTCAGCAGACCCCGCAGTTCCTCCCGGGTCTCCGGGTCGGGATCCTGGGCGAGCCACTCTTCGGCCTGCCGCCGGTGGCCCGTGTCGTCGCTCACGTATTCGTCCACTCCGCCCTGCTCGCCGATGTCGTACGTCGCCTACAGGGCCCGCAGGGCCTTGGCCAGGAGCGCGCCCATCCGCTCGGCGGCGGCACGCCCGGCGGCCAGCACCTCGAGGTGGTCCAGCGGCTGCCCGGTCAGCCCGGCGGCGACGTTCGTCACCAGGGAGATGCCCAGGACGTCGGCGCCGCCCTCCCGGGCCGCGATCGTCTCCAGCGCGGTGGACATGCCGACCAGGTCCGCGCCCATCGTGCGCAGCATCTGGATCTCCGCCGGCGTCTCGTACGACGGGCCGGGCAGCGCGGCGTAGACGCCCTCGGCCAGCGTCGGGTCGATGTCCTTGACGAGGGCCCGGAGGGCCGGGGAGTAGGCCCCGGTCATGTCGACGAAGGTCGGACCGGTGATCGGGTTCTGGCCGGTGAGGTTCAGGTGGTCGCTGATCAGGACCGGGTCGCCGACCTTCTGCCACTCCGGGCGGGTGCCGCCGGCGGCGTTGGTGAGCACGATCGTCTTGACCCCGGCGGCCAGCGCGGTGCGGACGCCGTGCACGACCGGCCCCACGCCCCGCCCCTCGTACAGGTGGGTGCGTCCGAGGAAGACCAGCGCGCGCTTGGCCCCGACCTCGACGACGCGGACCGTGCCCGCGTGGCCTGGCACGCCGGGTTCGGCGAAGCCGGGAAGCTCGGTCACGGTGATCTCGTCGGCGGGCGCACCGAGCGCGTCGGCCGCCGGAACCCAGCCCGACCCCATGACGAGGGCGACGTCGAAGGAGTCGGCGGCGAGGCGTCGTTTCAGCGTGTCGGCCGCTGATCGGGCCAGCTCGTAGGCGTCATTGCTCACAAGCGGACAGACTACCCACGCCGTACGTGCTGGTCAGTCGCCGAGTGACTTGCACGGACGGGTGCGCAGGTCCTTGACGTAGTCGTCGGGCGCTCCGGCCTTCTCCGCGGCGTCCCCGAGGATGCCGAGATAGCGGGCCGACGGCAGGCCACCCTCATAGGCGTCGAGGACGTAGAGCCAGGCGAGGACGTCGCCGTCGAGGGTGGCGATCCGCACCCGCATCTTCCGGTAGACGCCGAGGGCCGCCCCCTCCCACCCGTCGAGCGCCTGCTCGTCGAGGTCCGGGACGTCGTACAGCGCGACGAAGACGTGCTCGTCGGCGTCCTCGACCACGGTGGCCAGGGCGCCTTCGAAGCCGACGTTCTCTCCGCCGAAGGTCAGCCGCCAGCCCTTGAGCCAGCCGGTCGTGCGCAGGGGCGAGTGCGGAGCCCGCTGCGCCATCTGCTCGGGATCCATGTTCGATGCGTACGCCGCGTACAAGGCCACGATCGCCCAGCGTACGGCCTGGAGCGACGCGACGACGCGCCAACCCCGGGAGTGCGGAAGAATGACCGATATGACAAGCGTAGCCATCATCGGAGGCGGCCCTGGCGGCTACGAATCCGCCCTGGTCGCGGCCCAACTCGGCGCCGACGTCACGCTCGTGGAGCGCGACGGGCCCGGCGGAGCCTGCGTACTCACCGACTGCGTTCCCTCCAAGACGCTCATCGCCACCTCCACCCGCATGGCGGTCCTGTCGGAGTCGGCGTCGCTCGGCGTGCGGTTCTCCGGAGGCGGAGACGGCGAGGTCGGCGGGCCGGAGGTCGATCTCCCGCTCGTCAACAAGCGGGTGAAGGAACTGGCCTGGGCTCAGTCCGCCGACATCGAGCGGCGGGTCGCGGACGAGGGCGTACGCATCATCCGCGGCGACGCACGCCTCGTCGACCCGCAGATCGTGGCGGTCGGCGACGAGCGGATCCACGCCGACGTCGTGCTCATCGCCACCGGCGCGACGCCGCGGGTGCTGCCCGGCGCGGAGCCCGACGGCGAGCGCATCCTGAACTGGCGCCAGCTCTACGACCTGCCCGAGCTGCCCGAGGACCTCATCGTGGTGGGCTCCGGCGTCACCGGCGCGGAGTTCGCCGCCGCGTACCTCGCGCTGGGCTCGCGTGTCACGCTCGTCTCCTCCCGCGATCACGTGCTGCCGAACGAGGACGAGGACGCCGCACGGGTCCTCGAAGAGGTCTTCCAGCGGCGCGGCATGAACCTCCTGGCCCGTTCCCGGGCGGCCGGGGTGAAGCGCACCGCCGACGGCGTCGAGGTGACGCTCACCGACGGCCGTACGGTCAGCGGCTCGCACTGCCTCATGACGGTCGGCATGGAGCCGAACACCCGCGGGCTCGGTCTGGAGGAGGCCGGCGTCCGGCTGGACGAGTGCGGGTTCGTCCAGGTCGACAAGGTCTCCCGCACCTCCGCGCCGCACGTGTACGCCGCCGGGGACTGCACGGGAATCCTGATGCTCGCCTCGGTCGCCGCCATGCAGGGCCGCATCGCGATGTGGCACGCCCTCGGCGAGGCCGTGCAGCCGCTCAAGCTCGGCTGGGTGGCGGCCAACATCTTCACCGATCCGGAGGTCGCCACGGTCGGCGTGTCCCAGGCGCAGATCGACTCGGGCGAGGTGCCGGCCCGCATCGTGAAGCTGCCGCTCGCCACCAACCCCCGCGCGAAGATGCAGGGCTTCCTTGACGGGTTCGTGAAGCTGTTCTGCCGGCCGGCCACCGGCATCGTGCTCGGCGGCGTGATCGTCGCGCCCCGGGCCAGCGAGCTGATCCTCGGCCTGTCCATGGCGGTGCAGCAGCATCTGACCGTCGATCAGGTCGCTCACACGTTCGTGGCCTACCCGTCCGTGTCCGGCAGCCTCACCGAGGCCGCCCGTCGCCTCATGCAGGAATCGGCCTACTGACCCGCGGCCCCCTCCACGCGTCGTCGGCCGTCGCTCGTGGGCTGCTGCGCGATGACGGTCAGGGGGAGTCTGACGAAGGACCACGCGTCGTCGGCCGTCGCTCGACGGCCGCGATCGTTCAGGGGCCGGTGCCACAGTCCACAGGTTGTGGACAACTACTGTGGACGACCCCTGTGGATGACGCGAAAGGGGAGGTCAGTGCGGTGGATGGCCGCGTTCCGGGTCGTCGGGCACGGGCAGCCCGTGCTGGCGCAGCCGCGCCTGCCGGATGTCGGCGGCGTTGACGCCGACGACGAAGGTGCTGCTCAGCAGCGCCAGCGCGACGACGGCCACCCGGAGGCCCCACTCGGCGGGCAGCAGCCCGAGCCCCACGCAGACCGGAGTCATGAGAACGAGGTGGCGGGCCATCATCCGGCCACGCCACCCCGCGTCGGTCAGGTCGTGCCGGACCCAGCTGAGGTTCTCCGGAGGGAGCCGGAACCCCAAGATGTAACGGGCCCACCGCAGCGGGCCCGGGTCACCGGGTAGCCGGCTCAGCGGGGGCCTCCATCACCAGTCGCCCCCGCCGCCGAAGTCACCCCCGCCATCGAAGCCCCCGAAGTCGCCGCCGCCGATGTCGAAGCCACCGCCACCGCCGCCGCCATCTCCGCCACCGAAGCCCCAGCCGCCGTCGTTGTTGTTGCCGGCGTCGTACCCGGCCGCGTAACCCGAGTCGTACCCGCCGTGGCCGCCGAAGCCACCGCTGAAGATCGATCCCAGTGCGGTGCCGATGAGCAGACCGCCGATCATGTCACCGCCGCCGAAGCCGGAGTAGTACCCCCCGGCGTACGGCGCGTACGCCGGTCCGGCGTCCCAGTACGGCCGCCGCTGACCGCCGACAGTGACGAGGCGGGCGTCGGGCTCCAGGCCGGACAGCACCCGCTGCGCGTCGGCCGCGCAGGCCGGGACCGACCGGGGCGCGCCACCCGGGGGCGCCCACGTGACGTCCTGCACCGACGGGCCGTGCTGCGGGTTGAAGAAGCAGGGCGCACGCCGCTCCGGGGCCGGCAGGCCTTCGAGGCGGGCCCGCACCGCGGTCATGGAGTAGCGGCCGTCCTCCAGGGCCTCGGTGACCTTGCGCATGTCCTCCGGCCGGCGCGCCGCGTCGACCGCCGCCTTGGCCCGGTCGTAGGAGTCCATCGCCCGCTGGTAGTCGTCGCGGGCGGCCGGGTCGAGACTCGGGTCCATGACGTTCAGGTTGAGCGCGGTGATGTCCTCACCGAGCCGGGTGACGTCCTCGTAGACGCTTTCCTTCAGCTCGGCCAGCTGCTTGGCCTCCCGCTCCTTGCGCCGCTTGCGGGCGAAGAAGATCAGGCCCACGACGCCCGCGACGATGAGCACCAGGATGGCGAGCACGACGAACCCGGCCGTGGCCGACCCGGACTTCTTGTCCCCGATGGCCTTGTCGAACCGCTTGTCGAGGTTGAGCAGCAGGCTCTTGAGGTTCGAGGAGTCGCCCCGCGCCTGGGCCACCAGCTCCTTGATCTTGCTGCTGCCCAGGCCCTCGTGAGACCCCGCGAGGACCCGCTGGCCGGTGCCGTCGAGCAGGATCAGGGTGCCCTTCTTACCCAGGGCGGTGTCGAGCTGGCGCAGGCCGGCGGTGGTGACCCGGCTCTGCTTCACCACGGCGATCCGGATGGTCGACTCGTCGTCCTTGAGCGCGCTGACGACGCTCTGCTGGTCCGAGCCGGACATCGTCGCACCGGCGTCCTGGGACAGGTAGAACCGCTGGCTCTTCAGCCCCTGGACGACGTTCTGGAACGGGTCGGCGCTCGCCGGTGTGGCGAACGCGAACAACAAAGCGACGACGGCAGCCACCGCGGCGGGAATCGTCGAACGGCGAATCTTCATGGCGGCCTTCATGTGATCAGATTGGTTGCTACGACTACCTTCGACGAATCAGCGGTCGGGATGGTTCCGTAAACGCCGCGTGAGCTCCCCACACGGCACCTCGTCCACCAGGTCGCCCCTGAGCCGATCGTGACCGTCTGCTGACCCTACGCTACGCCTGGGACCGGCCTCTTAGTAGAGCAACGCAGGGTCGACGGGCACGTGCGGGCGTCCTGAGCCACGCAGACCCGTACGCCCGGCCGGCCGGCGCCTCAGGAGTCCTTGATGTCGCAGATCACGGCACCGCTGGACACCGTCTGGCCGACCTCCGCGGACAGCCCGGTGACGGTGCCCGCCTTGTGCGCCGTGAGCGGCTGCTCCATCTTCATGGCCTCGAGGACGACGATGGTCGCTCCGGCCTCCACGGATGCGCCGTCCTCGACGAGGATCTTGACGATCGTGCCCTGCATGGGGCTGACCAGGGAGTCTCCGCCGGCGGCGGCCGCACCGGCCTTCTTGCCGCCACGTCGCCGGGCCGGGGTCGCGCGGCCGGGGTTGGAGGCGGTGGTGGAGGCGCCCAGTCCGGCGGGGAGCACCACCTCGATGCGCTTGCCCCCGACCTCGACGGTGACCTTCTCCCGCTCGGCGGCCTCCTCCGTCTCCACGGCGGCGTCGTACGGCGGGATCGTGTTGTCGAACTCGGTCTCGATCCAGCGCGTGTGCACCCGGAACGGCGCGTCGACGAACGCCGGGTCCTCGACCACCGTGCGATGGAACGGGATGACCGTCGGCATCCCGCCGACCTCGAACTCCGCCAGAGCGCGCCGGGCCCGCTCGAGCGCCTGCGTCCGGTTCGCACCCGTGACGACCAGTTTCGCGATCATCGAGTCGTACATCTGCGGGATCGTCATGCCCTGCTCGAAGCCCGTGTCGAGGCGCACCCCCGGACCGCTCGGCGGGCTCCACCGACTGATCGTCCCGGGGGCGGGAAGGAAGTTGCGACCGGCGTCCTCGGCGTTGATGCGGAACTCGATCGAGTGCCCGCGCAGCACCGGGTCGTCGTACCCGAGCTCCTCGCCCTCCGCCACGCGGAACTGCTCGCGCACCAGGTCCACGCCGGCGACCTCCTCGGTCACCGGGTGCTCGACCTGCAGACGGGTGTTGACCTCCAGGAACGAGATCGTGCCGTCCTGGCCAACGAGGAACTCGCACGTGCCGGCGCCGACGTACCCGGCCTCCCGCAGGATCGCCTTCGAGCTGGAGTAGAGGGTCGCGAGCTGCTCCTCGTTGAGGAACGGCGCCGGGGCCTCCTCCACCAGCTTCTGGTGCCGGCGCTGCAGCGAGCAGTCACGCGTCGAGACCACCACGACGTTCCCGTGCCGGTCGGCGAGGCACTGGGTCTCGACGTGACGCGGCCTGTCGAGGTACCGCTCCACGAAGCACTCCCCGCGACCGAACGCAGAGACCGCCTCGCGGACGGCCGAGTCGTACAGCTCGGGGATCTCCTCGATCGTCCGGGCCACCTTCAGCCCGCGGCCGCCACCGCCGAACGCCGCCTTGATGGCGATCGGCAGACCGTGCTCGCGGGCGAACTCCACCACCTCGTCGGCGTTCTGCACCGGGTCCTTGGTGCCCGCGACGAGGGGAGCGCCGACCTTCTGGGCGATGTGCCGCGCCTGCACCTTGTCGCCCAGCGCCACGATCGCGCTCGGCGGCGGGCCGATCCAGGTCAGCCCGGCGTCGATCACCGCCTCGGCGAACCCGGCGTTCTCGGCGAGGAACCCGTAGCCGGGATGCACGGCGTCGGCGCCGCTCTCCTTGGCGATCCGGAGAAGCTTGTCGATGTCGAGGTAGCTCTCGGCGGCGGTCTGCCCGCCGAGCGCGTAAGCCTCGTCGGCGATCCGCGCGTGGAGCCCGTCCAGGTCGGGCTCGGAGTAGACGGCAACACTGCCGATCCCCGCGTCCCTGCACGCCCGCGCGATACGGACGGCGATCTCACCCCGGTTGGCGATCAGGACCTTACGCACGTACGACTCCTCGCTCTCGCCGATCGAACAGAGTTTAGGCATCCCGGCTCAACTCGTCCGCAGGGGCCGCCCGGTTGTCACGATCTCCAATGTAACCAACCGCTTGCTCGGCTGATGGTCCGGCTCCTCGTGTTCCGTCGTTTCAGCCCAGCGCGATGAGTCGGTACAGCGGGTCGGGCCGGGCCTAATGTATCGGAATCGAGAACGAAAACGACATATCGGTCACTCCATGGGACCCGAATGCGCCTTTTTGAGTGCCCGCCCCGCCGCTGCCCGTCGGATTCCGCAGCGTGCGATCGCGAGTGCAATGTCCCGAGCAAGAAGCTCGGAAAACGACATGCGATCATGGTGATTTCCACCGCTATTCCGCACCGCGCAGCGCCGACCGTACTCGATGACCGAGTGTTTCGTCCGTCCACGAGGGGTCCACCCCGGCCGGCGGTCGGCCTCCACGGCGGATCCCCGATGAGGCGGGACGCCGGAGGGAGAAGCGATGAGTCCGAGTGCCGCCGGGGCGCTCGCCGTCCTGAGAGAACGCGACTTCCGGCGATTCTTCATCGGCCAGTCGGCCTCGCTGCTCGGCGACGGCATGGTCGGCGTCGCATTGGCGTTCGCGGTGCTCGACCTCACCGGATCACCGGCCGATCTCGGGTACGTCCTCGCCGCCCGATCGATCCCCATGGTCGCAGGCCTGCTCATCGGCGGCGTCGTCGCCGACCGGCTGCCCCGACGCCGCATCATGGTGACCGCCGACCTGGCCCGCTTCCTCGGCCAGGGAACGATGGCCGCACTGCTGATCGGCGGCCACGCGACGATCTGGGAACTGGTGGTTCTCCAAGCCGTGCACGGTACGGCGAGCGCCCTGTTCATCCCCGCCTCGACGGGCCTCGTCCCCGCCATCGTCACCGGCGGGCGCCTTCAGCAGGCCAACGCACTGCGTGGGCTGGTCCTCTCGGTAGGTAAGATCGCCGGTCCCGTCCTCGCCGGCCTCCTGGTCGCGGTGGCAGGCCCCGGATGGGCGATCGTCGCCGACGCGGCCACCTTCGGGCTGAGCGCGATCACACTCATCCTGCTGCGACCGCCTACGCATCGGCCACCACCGGCTCAGTCCTTCGTACGCGACCTGCGGGAGGGCTGGACGGAGTTCAGCTCCAGGACTTGGCTGCTGACGCTCGTCACGGCGGCGTCGCTGACCAACCTGCTGTTCGCGGCCTTCTACGTCCTCGGGCCGGCGACCGCCGCACACTCGCTCGGTGGTCCCGCGGCATGGGCCACCATCCAGGCCGTACTCGGTGCGGGCTCCCTGATCGGCGGCATCACAGCCCTGCACATCCACCCGCGCCGCCCGCTGCGGACCGGCGTGCTCGCCCTCCCGCTCAGCGCGCTGCCCGTCATCGGCCTCGCGGCACACCTTCCCGTCATCCCGGTGGCCGGCCTCGCTCTTCTCTGCGGCATCGGGATGACGGTCTTCAACACCCTCATGGAGACAGCCCTCCAACACCATGTCCCCGAAAAGGCCTTGTCCCGGGTCAGCGCCTACGACTGGTTCGGGTCCTTCGTCTGTCAGCCCATCGGCCAGGCCACGGCCGGTCCGCTCGCGGCGGGACTCGGCACCCACCCGGCCCTCTGGCTGGCAGGCGTCCTGCAGTTCCTCGTCGCCCTCGGCGCCCTCGCCGTCCCCGCCATCCGCCGTCTCCCGGCCGGAATCCCCGACGCACCGGTCCCCGCCCATCACGAGTCCTGAGTACGGCGCGTTGCCCGCCCCAAAGCGCCCGGGATGGACCAGCCGTCTGGTCACGATCCCCGTGCCGCACGCGACATCCAGCAGGACGCGCGTGTCCTCCGGCGGCAGCCGCTCGGCGGCCGCGGCACGCGCCTCTCCGCCGCGGGACGCGTCATATCCTGCGGCTTCGCGGTCATAGCGGGGCACGACAAGAACGTATCGGGATCGAGTACGACAACGACGAATCGAGTGCGCTATGAGGCCCGAATCCGTCTTTTTGCGTTATCCGCGCCGCCGTAATTCGCTGGGCCTGCTCCAGGGTCGCCTCCGGCGCCCTGAGCCTCCCACGTGGGCATGGCGGAACGATGTGCCGAGCAAGAAGCTCGGAAAACGATATGAGATCATGGCGATTTCCGGCACTATTCCGGAATTTGCGGCACCGCCCGTACTCGATGACCGAGCTTCTTGTCCGCCCACGAGGAATCCGCCGGCAGGCCTCCACAGCGGGTCTCCGATGAGGCGGGACGTCGGAGGGAGAAGTGATGAGTCCGAGTGCCGCCGGGGCGCTCGCCGTGCTGAGAGAACGCGATTTCCGGCGATTCTTCATCGGCCAGTCGGCCTCGCTGCTCGGCGACGGCATGGTCGGCGTCGCATTGGCGTTCGCGGTACTCCGCCTGACCGGATCACCGGCCGATCTCGGGTACGTCCTCGCGGCTCGCTCGATCCCCATGGTCGCAGGCCTGCTCATCGGTGGCGTCGTCGCCGACCGGCTGCCCCGCCGGCGCATCATGGTCACCGCCGACCTGGCCCGCTTCCTCGGCCAGGGAACGATGGCCACCCTGCTGATCAGCGGACACGCCGCCATCTGGCAACTCATCGCCCTTCAGGCCCTGCACGGCGCGGCGGCCGCGGCCTTCAACCCTGCCTCCACCGGCCTCGTCCCGTCCATCGTGGCCGGCGGCCGGCTCCAGCAGGCCAACGCGCTGCGCGGCCTGGCCATTTCGATCGGCGACATCGCCGGTCCCGTCCTCGCGGGCGTCCTGGTCGCGGCGGCGAGCCCGGGCTGGGCCATCGCCGCCGACGCGGCCACCTTCGCCATCAGCGCAGTCATGCTCGCCCGGCTCCGGCCTCCCGCGCACCGGCCGCCGCCCGCCCAATCGTTCATGCGCGATCTGCGCGAGGGCTGGACGGAGTTCAGCTCCCGCGTCTGGGTGTGGACGGTCGTCACCGTAGCCTCGCTCACGAACATGCTTTTCGCGGCGTTCCTGGTCCTCGGCCCCGTCCTCAGCGAACGGTCACTGGGCGGCCCGGCGGCATGGGCGACGATCCAGGCCGTCCTCGGCGCCGGATCCGTGCTCGGCGGCATCGCTGCCCTGCACATCCGTGCGCGGCGTCCGCTGCGAGCCGGTGTGCTCGCCCTCACCCTCTGCCCCCTGCCGACCCTCGGCCTCGCCGCGCATCTACCGGCTGTGGCGGTGGCCGGCCTGGCATTCCTGTGCGGCTTGGGGCTCACGGTCTTCAACGCACTGTGGGAGACCGCCCTGCAGCATCACATCGCCGACAAGGCCCTGTCCCGGGTCAGCGCCTATGACTGGTTCGGGTCTCTCGCCTGCCAACCCATCGGCCAGGCCACCGCCGGACCGCTCGCCGCCGTACTCGGCATCTACCCGACCCTCTGGCTGGCCGGCGTCAGCCAGGTCGCCCTGTCCCTCGCCACCCTCGCCATCCCTGCCATCCGGCGCCTCCCGGCCGGAATCCCCAACGCACAGACTCCCGTCCGCCAGGAGTCCTGAGTATCGGCGGCTACCCCCGGAACCCGGCACCCGTCGACCGGTGCCTGCTACGGCACCCCCAGGAGCCCTGAATGGGCTGATCCTTTTACCGGGTGACCTCGCGATTGCAATCGGGCAGGTCATGGGGTTCCTTCGGGGGGTATTGACCAGCCAGTGTTATAGATCACGAGGCAACCTGCAATTGGTCATATATGGCAACTGTTCAGGATGCGGTGGTTACGCACGTCATGGCCGTCATCATGCGTGTTTGCGTCGGCTCATGGCCAGAAGTGGACAAGTAAGAGACTTCTGTCGTGCCCTTCCCGATGCTTGATTTGGAACGGCAAAGAAGAGAATGCAGACAGGCGTAAGCGAACGCTCCAGGTCGGAGGCGTTGACGCGTTCGATCGCGGTCAGTCCACCGCAGCGGGGTGACCCACCGGCAGGCCACACTCGAACGTGGCTGACGGCACAGAGCGATCGCGGAAGGGAAAGGCTCGATGAGCGGCATCTACGGCGGCGATCCTGAAGCCATGAAGAGGCTCGCCAGCCTCTTCCAGAGGCACGGACAAGAGCTCGACCAGATCATCAGGGATCTCAACTCGAACACGCAGAGCAGCCAGAGCATCTGGCAGGGACCCGGAGCGAACCGGTTCCGCGAAGCGTGGGCGCAGGCCAAGCCATCGTTCGACAAGATGGTCACGGCCTTCCAGGAGGCTCACAGGGACATCAACAGCCGTGCGGAGGGCTTCCGCAACGTCGGCAGGTAGCTCCGTGTCGTCGAGGGTTGCCGCAGACCTTCGGCGCCCACGACTGTCAGGTACGGCGGAAGCGGTACCGCTTCAGAACGTGACCCATTGACGATCATCGCCTTGCAAGGATCTTGCATCAGCATGGGCGTTCCGCAGCAGTGCGGTAAGGGTGCTCAGTTCGCGAATGTCTCGTAGGACTGGGTAGTCGGACCATGCGGTGATGTCATGACCGTACGCCGCGATGGAGGCATCGCGTTGAGCTGTTGGGAGACCGAAACGGGTCGCGGCCAAAGTGGGAAGTAGATCTATTTCCCGAGGGCCCCAGCTAGCGCGTCCCAGTCGCTGAGTAGTGCGCCCTTTCCATCCCGAAGGACGTTGCCGCGCCACGCGTCTCGATGGATCATTCCGGCCGGCAATGAGAAATTCAAGTTGTACAAGGCTGTCTGTGCGGGGAAGGTGACACTCGCCGCCGCACAGAAGGCCATCATGACCGACTGGACGACCGCAGAGCAGATCATCCGCTAGGAGTCATGCGGCGACCTGCTGCGGCGCTCCAGATCGTGGAAGCCCCTCGGATATCACCCGGTCGAGGGCCAACTGATCACCAGACGGCTGTGTGGCTTGTGGATCACAGTCCCAGCAATCTCGTCGTCCGGTGCGTTGACGGGGTAGGCGGTGATTCTGGGCTGGGTGGGGCGCTGTTGATCCCATGTGTGGAGTAGTCGGGCCAATCGGTCGGCCAGGCATCGGCTATCCGGTCCGTGCGCGATGACGCCGAGCTCGGCGGTGTCGTCGTCGAGCTCGCGGCGGGTGATGTACGCCAGGGTGCCACTGTCGTGGATGGCGGCGCCGCCCCAGCGCCGTGCCGGGTCGGCCACGCCGTTCTCGCGCGCTTTCGGCCCTGCGGACATCCGTGCGAAGCGGTCGCTGTCGATGGTGGCGAGCCATAGGTCGAGGTGTTCGATCGGGTCGTTGTCGTTCACGATCACCCCGGTCCACTCCCTCTGGGAAGGGTGGTTCATGGCGTCGCGGAGCGCGTCGTCGTCCGTGCCGCCAGCGCGGACGCTGAGCGTGAGATCGTCGCCGAGGGTGATGCGGTGCCCGGCGTGGCCGGCGGCTCCGATGAGCGGTATGAATCCGCAGACCTGGACCGAGTCGCTGACCAGCCGATCGCCGTGGTTGGTGAACGCGATCGAGCGGGTCAGGTCACTGCCGTGCAGGCGCAACGGCACGACCAGGCGGCCGCCGACGGCGAGCTGCTGCCACCAGGCTGGGGCGATGTCCCAGGCTCCGGCGGTGACGATGATCCGGTCGTACGGCGCGCGGGGAGAATGCCCCAGGGCACCGTCGGCGCAGATTACCTCGACCTGGCGGTACCCGGCGGCGGCGAGGCCGGCGCGGGCTCCGTCGGTGACCTCGGGGTCGATGTCGATGGTGGTGACGTGACCACTCGGGCCAGTGAGCTCGGCCAGCAGGGCGGCGTTGATGCCGGTGCCCGCGCCGATCTCCAGGATCCGGTTGCCCGGCTGGGCGTCGAGCTGGTTGAGCATCCCTGCGACCACGACGGGGCTGGACGCCGACGACAACGCGGATCCGTCAGTGGCGCGTTTGGTGACCACGACCCGGGGGGCGTACGCCTCGTCGAGGTCGACGCCCGGAAGGAATGCGTGCCGGGGTACGGCGCGGAAGGCGGCCTCGACCGCTGGGCTGCCGATGCGGTTGAAGCGGTGCAGGGTGTCGATAAGCGCTTGGACACGCTCGGGGTCCGGAGCGACCTTCTGGGCACTGTCGGTTGGGGTCACTGGCGTCACCTTAGTCAGAGGGAGGGCGGAGAGGAGACGGTTCGTTCGGCGGAGACGGATCCTTGGCCGAAGACGACCTCGGATGCGGTCGCGGCCAGGAGCGCTTGGTGATGGGCGGCGACACCGGCGCGGTTCCAGGCGAACAGGACGTGGTGGGCCAGGATGGCTCGTAGCCCGCGCGTCAACGTCCCACGCTGCGCGAGCTCGGCGACCTGCCATCCGGCCTGCTCGAAGGCGGTTGCCCAGGCCGGCGCGTTCCGCAGGGGGCTGTGCTCTCCGTCGTCTCGGGCGGTGATGAACAGGCGCACGGCTGCCGGATCGGGTGCGAGAGGTGAGTTGTCGCCCGTAGAGCGGTGCGCGGCGACGTGTGCCCAGATGTCGCCCTGCTCATACCAGTCTTGCCCGGCGGCGCGCATCAGCCGACCGCCCAGCAGCAGGCCCAGTTCGTGCCGGAGGGCCTTGCTGGATCGTTGGAGGTGGTTCAGGAGGTGGCGGCTGTCGGCGTGGAATAGAACATGTGTGACCTGCATGGCCTCTGGGCCGCCGAAGGCGTGGGTCTCCGGTTCGTAGATGACGGTGGCGACGTCGCAGAGCCCGCCGTGGGCCAGGAGGTCGTGTGTCAGCTCGTCGAGCACAGCGGCGGCCTGCTCTTGCCGACCGGTGGTGGGGAGGTATCGCAGACGCCAGGTGGCGCGTTTGCGGACGAACCACCAGGCGGTGATGTGTCCGGCGTTCTCGGCGTCGGTCAGCCGCGGCCCCAGGAACGCGACGGCGGCCTGTTCGGCGATCTGCCAGTCACCGAACGTCAGGTTCGTCTGCCGCCACCGGGTATCGGTGTCGACCGTGCATCTCAGGTCGTCCATTCCGCGTTGTCCTCTTCGTCCAGGGGGCGGTCAGTTGATGAGCAGGCAGGTCTGCCAGCGGCCTCTCGTTCCGGTCACGATCTCGTGCAGCGTCAGGGCCACCCCGGCTGTGCCGTCGATCAAGCCGTGCGGGACCGGTGAGTCATCGGCCGCGATGCCGAGGAGGGGGCTCAGTAGGTTCGGCAGGTGAGCGGCGATCTCGGGGGAGCGGGCATCGACAGCCGCGGCCCAGACGGTGGCGATCATCCCCGCCCAGCCATGGCACAAGGCTGGGTCGATGAAGCGGGCGAGCTGGACCGGGTCGGACAGGCAGCGGTCCAGGGCGTGTTCGGCGAGTTGCTGGCGGGCGTGATCGCCGGTGACCCGGGCGGCCAGTTGCTGGGCGCGGGCGATGCCGGGCGTCCCGTAGCACCAGGACGGCCGCGCAGGTCCGGACTGGGACGACCGGCCGGCATACAAATCGGCGAGGCTGACGCGTTCGGGCCACCACGGGCCTGCTGGTCCCTCGCCGCGCCAGGTGTCCATCCACCGGCAGATCCGGTCGATCGCGGCATGGTGGCCATCGACGGTGATGCCCTCGCGCATCGCCAGGGCCAGCAGTGCGAGCGGGCCGCTGATGCCATGGGCCATGCCGAGGTCAGCGTGGCCGCCCGCGTCCGCGTGCGGTGGCCGGGAGGGCACGTCGCCGGTCCACCAACCCGGCAGACTCATTCCGGTCGGCTCCCCGCGAAGGGGCAGGGTGAGCCGCACCAGGTAGGCGAGGACCGCGCGGATCACCCCGCCGTGCGGATCAGAGCGCAGCAGGTAAGCGCCGAGCCCGGACAGGCCGTGGACCAGATCGTATTCCGCGCGTGGGACGAAGGCGCCCATTCTCATCCGGGCGTGCGCCTGGTCCAGGCGTGTCCGTACGAGGCGCTGGACAGCTGCATCTAGCGTCGCGTGGACCCGCTCGTATTGGCCGGGCTCGGCGGCGATCTCCATGGCGAACGCGACGGCCGGTGCGCCGAACCACAGGCCAGCACCGGGTCCGGCGCTGAGGTCCTCGCTGGTCGCTCGGGTGAGCCAGGCGTGCACTGCCTGCCATTCGCCTCGGCTGGTCTGGGCGCGTGCCCCGTGCAGGATCGCGATGCCGGCGGCACCTCCGGCCAGTGACTGGTGCTGCCAGCAAGGGCTGGAGGGGCCGCTGTCGGTGCAAGGTTCCAGAGGTGGCGGTACCGCCAAGCGGTCGGCGAGTTGATCGGCGAGTGCCGCAGCGCGGAGTCGGACCGCGTCCAGGGAGGTCATTCAGTTTCTCCTGCGGGGTGATGGGCGGTCCAGGCCAGCGCGGCGGCGCGGGCCAGCCGATGGCACCAGCGCTCGAGCTGAGGGTCGATGCCGTGTGCGCGGACGACGTGGAGGTGCAGCAGCGACCCCAGCGCCGAGCTGACGGTTACCGCCTGGCCAGGGTCGTGGAGACTTTCGGCGTACGCGGCCAGTGCTGTGCGTCGTTCCTGCCACATGGCGGCGATCTGTGGTCCGCCGGGGATTGCGTGCAGCGCCGCGTGGTCCTGGCTCGGGTCGGCCAGGGTGACGGCCTGGGCGTAGATCGCGCGGTTGCCCGGCACTGACGGCTGGCCGAGCTGGGGATGGTCGATCAGCCACCGCATCCCGTTGGCTACCCCACCGTTCATGGCGGACGCCATGTCGACCAGGCTTGCCGCGGTGATAGCGACCGGGTGCACGCCGGAGTTTGGGCGGGCTGCCATCTGTGTGAGGGCTGCTGTGGAGTCGGCCGCGAAGACGGTTTCGGCTGCTGCCAGCGCCGGGCCCATTCCGTAGCGGCCGACCTCGGGATGGTCGGTGTTCAGGGTGAGGTCGCCGATCAGACCCAACTGCCGCAGGTCGGCGGCCCACGCCCCGACGCGGGATGCGGCGTCACCGAACGCGGCGGCGATCGGGAGGTGGATCCGCAGTCGCAGGTGCGGGTCGGGGTCGCGATAGCGGATGAACCACCACAGCGGCTCAGGTTCCCAGTCGGTGAACAGGGCGGGCAGATGACGGGTCAGAACGGTCTCGTGCAGGTCCGGGTGCCCGTACAGCCGGGCGTACAGGACGTTCGATCCCGGCATTCGGCCGTGGTCGCGGTCGACCAAGGGGAGCCGCCCCGGCCTGGCCAGTGCGCGGGGTGGGCCGGCCGGTTGCGCGGTCGAGACCAACGGAATGAGCACTTCGTGGACCCGGCCGCCGCACCAGCCGTGATCCAGCGCCGAGGGGGCCTCAGCGAGCACGAGGTAGTCCCCGCAGGTGTTCGCGTGGGCGCGTAGGACCGCCAGGTCCATCGGTTCATTCAGATCCAGGCGCAACAGCCGATCCGCGGTCCCGGCGTGCACGGTGGCAGGCAGATCAAGACGATCTCGCAGGCGGGTCATCGCTGCGGTCCATGTCGCCTGCGAGGCGTCGGGGCCCGGGAGGTTCCGGATGGGGATGCGCCATCGGGCGGGGGAGAGTACGTTGCGGCCGTAGCGGACACGGGGCAGGAACGGCAGTTCGGCTGCCGCGCCCCACCGCCAGAGCGTGACCACGGAGGCGCGGGCGCGCGGGATCTCGAACAGGAACCGGGCCAGCGGCGGCATAGCATCGAGCGCGATCGCGTGAGCGATCATCGGCTCGACGACGCGTCGTCGGGACAACGAGACCAGATACAACCGATCCGTGTCCGCCGTGACCGCCAGGTCGTCAAGCCGGATCCGGCCGGGGCTGTCGTCGCGGTGTTCGGCCAGGGAGATTACAACCGGCAGCGCGAGAGGTGACCGTGCGACGTTCTCGGTGTGAGGGTGCCGCGGCGGGAAGGACAACAGTGCGGGATCAGCACCGTCCACGCTGACCGGCAGCCGGCGATACAGGCGGGCCAGCGGTTCATGGTCCTCGGCGAGCAAGACGTTCAGGAACCGACCGGACATTGCGGCCGCCGTCCGGCCGATGCCGGTGATCCCAAGCGTGAACGCTCCTTCAACGAGCGCGGTCGTTGTGGCGGCCCGTACGTCCGCGCATACCTCCAGGTGCGGCGGACGGTCCGCATCGGCTGCAGGGGTGGGGGCGGGGACATCGATCGTCAGGTCATCGAGGACGACTTCGCGCGCGCCGTCCAGCGCCGCCTGCTGGGCCAGTGCGAGCAGGCCCTTATCGCGTTCGCTCAATCCACACGGAGTGGAAGGACGCCCGGAGCAGTACCCGGCAGGGAAGCCCAGCCCGATCGTGGGGTCGACGAGGTCGGTGACCGGAACGAGGGCGGCGGCGCCGTACCGGTTCAAGAACCGGGCGTGGTAATCCCGCCAGGCGGACGTTCCCCCGGAATCTGGTGTCAGTCGGAGCAACACGTCGGCGGCTGCTTCGGCCTCGGCGGCGACCTGCGGCGGCAGCTCAACCGAGGATCCGAGCCGTAGGTCGACCATGACCGGCTGCTCCGCGCGATCACAGATGTCGCGCATGTGGGCGGCGACCGGCGGCCTCGACCTCGCGCTCGTCCAGGCGGCTGACGTGGTGGCCGCCAGCTCCGCATGGATCGTCCGTAGACGTTCCACCAGGGGCGCGACTCTATCCAGCGTCGCGGCGTCCACGTGGGTCAGCCGGTCCAGAACGTGGGCCAGCCCGTCGTGGCATGTCGAGGGAGGGCGTAATGCGGTGATCAGCACGCCGAGCTTCACCAGCTCGGCCACCGTGGTCTCGATCACCTGCACCGGCGAGGCGGTGAACTCCGCGAAGAGCTTGTCGATCAGATCACCGCCGCGGATCGGTGACCGGGCGGCGTCCACCACCAGCTCGACGGCCCGGCTACGTCGCACCGACACCTCTGCCGAGACGCTGCGGTCAGGATCCGCAGCGTGCGGCGGTACCAGCACCACTAGCCGATCCCCGCGTACGACGGCGAGGTCGTTGGTCATCATCGGCAGACGCCGGAGCAGCTCGGGGCATGCCTCCAAGGTCGCGATCACACCGGCCAGCCACACGACATCACTGCGGACTATGACCGTGTGCGGGCGGGCAGTCCACCGCGCCGATGGTTCGGGGCCGAATCGTGCCGCGGCTACTCCTGCCGCCAGCCCAAACGGTGTGGCCCTGCCTGACATGCGCAGTAGATAGCGAGCCACCGACATCGCTATGCGCCGCGCCTGGGTGTCCTTCGGGCGTGCGCCCATACACACGGCTTGGACTCTGGACGCAAGCACGGGGCTCGCCACCGTGATCACGGCTGCGATCGGGGCCTGTTCCCATACACGACGAAGCCAGATGCGCCATTGCTCTCCGGTCGCTTCGTCCGTATTCGGCCACGGAGGAAGTTCGAATTCATCCGAGGATGCAGCGCGGACAAGTGCCGTATCGACATTCCGGTAGGGCTGAAAAACAGATAGAGAACTCAATGTCCCTGCCTTCGCGCTGTTTCCTGGCCGATAAATCGGGGATTCGCCTGCTGGCGGCGGGTGCGGGATTCTCGCCGCCAGCAGGAGAGCAGGGATCAGCAGTCGCTGCCCTTGACGGTGTCACAGCCGTTGTCCGTGATGGTCGGCAGGACGTCGGCCGGACCGCCCTTCTCGACGATGGACACGTCCAGGTCGAGTTCCTGTGTCGGAGCGGTCATTGGGAATACCTCCCTGTTGTTGCGGATATTGCGAGATGAATACTCACTAAACATTTCCCAGATGTCAACCCCGAGTTCAGTAGATTTCCGATCGGAATCACCGCAGCCTAAATCGTCCTCCGGGCTGCTTTAATCGCGTAAGCGTGTAGCGCTTGTTAACGGGGCCTGTGATGCTCTGGCGGAGCCTTCTCACGAGAGAAGTGGTGACTACGACTAGCCCCGGTGAGCGATCCGTTGACGTGCGCGTGTGCCGGGCCTGCCGGGGGTGTTGGCTAGCTGCTCGATGTCCGTACGGCGGTATTCACGGCCGCCCGAGACGGTGGTTCGATGCTGGAGGAGTCCATCGGTCCAGTAAGTGAGCTGCCACCTGCTTGCGCCGAAGATCTCTCTCACATGGTGTTCGGCGAGCCATTCCGGGCCTTGCAACTGGTACACGGTGATGCTGCCTCCGTCGATACGCGGGGGGAGATGACGGCGCTTTCATTCGGTCTCCGGGAGGAGCCGGTCGGCGACCGCCGCTGCTTCGAGAGCGCCGAGCTCCGCGTAGATGGCGTGCGCTTCGCGGAGGTCGCGCTGTTCGAGGTCGGTCTCGCCCGTGTCGTCGGCCAGGTCTGCGAGCTCGACGAGGATCTCGGCCTGTTGCTGGTGGGCGCCGGTCTTCCGGCTGAGTTCGAGCGCATGTTGCAGCGCCGAGCCTGCCTCGGAGTATCGGAAGGTGAGGCGGAACAGGCGGCCGAGCGGCCCTAGGCATCGCGACAGCAGGTACGGCTCGTTTGCCTGCCGGCACCAGCGCTCTACGGCGTCCAGATGTATTTCGGCCTGGCGGTAGTTCCCTGCGGCCAGCTCGGCTTCCCCCTTGTGCCGGGTCATCAAGAAGACCCCCCGCTCGTCACCGAGCTCGCGGTAGATCTCGCGCGCAGCGTCGAAGTGGTCGACAGCGTCAGCGTGTTCTTCCCGACCGAGGTGAACCCGGCCCAGCAGCCCCAGCGACGTGGCCTCGGCGTGGCGGTGCCCGCTCACCATCGCGAGCTCAAGAGCCTGGGCGGACAGGGCCTTCGCGTGGCCGAAGTGGCATCGGCCAAGCCACGCGGATGCCTGGCCTTGGAGCATGTGGGCTTGCGCCTCCAGGTCGCCGGCCGTGAGGGCGGCCTTGTAGCCGATCTCGTAGGCGCTGACCCAGGTGTCGTAGTGGCGTCGGCGAACGAAAAGGGCCCACATCGCCTCGGCGATCTGCCAGGCGACCGTATGCAGACCCAGCTTGTGAGCGACATCGATGATGGCGAGCAGGTTGTGGCGCTCGACCGCCGACCATTCCAGTGCCGTGATCTCGTCGAACTCGACGGCGAGGGGTTCGGTGAAGACGCGGCCGAGATACCAGCGATCGGGGATCACCGCCCGCTGAGCCGCTGTGGCCCTGCGCAGGTACCAGTACGCCAGGCGGGTGAACGCTTCGAGCGGATCGTCCTTGCTCTCATACTTCTTGGCGGTGGCGCATGCGTGGTCGTAGGCCAGGTCGCCGAAGAAGTAGCGGCCCTGCTCCTCCTGGAGCAGATGGAACTCGACCAGCTGCTCCAGCAGGAGGGTCGCGGCCTGCTCGGTGGTGTCGATCAGCGCCGCAGCGGCGCTTGGAGTGATGTCGGGCCCAGGATGGCGGCTCAACAGCCGGTATAGGCGCTGGGCGTCATCGTCCAGGCAGGCTTCGTAGGCGGTATCGAAGGTCTCAGTCATGGTTCCGTTGGTGTCGAGGGCAGGCAGTGTTAAATCGCGAGCCAGGCGCGCGATCCGCGCCCACGTCTACGGGGCGCGGCGTGCGCCGGAGGCGGCGGCGAGTTGGGCGGCGCGTGCGCGGGTGATGAGGGTGTTCGGGTCGGGGGCGTCGATGATCGTCCCGGCCGGGGTGCACGCACCGAACGCCGTGTACCGGCGGTGGTAGGGCGCCCACATCACGACCCAGCCGGGCAGGCCCTGCTCAAGCCGTGCGGCGGTCTCGACGTTCGCTGCATCACGCATCGGCGGGCTCCTCGACGCGGCCGGACACGACGCGCGCGATTAGATCGGCGGCCTGGCCGATGTCGCCGGCCGGACAGAACGGCTCGAACTCCGGCTCCGGCGGCGGCGTGTCGCGGTCGGCCGGACGCGGGCCGGGCCAGAGCCAGCACCACATCAGCCCGTCGGGGGTCTCGCGGAGGCGTACCCCCTGAGAGAGAACTCGTGGGTTGGTCGCCGTCACGAGGTCGCCGTCGACCTGCACGCGCAGACCTCGTCGCACGAGCGCGGCGGACAGCAGGTCAATCAGCTTGCGCGGGCGTTGCTCAACCATGAGATGCCTCCGCTGGCTTCAGGCCGACGGCTCCCAGGACGGGAATCTCCTTGGCGGACTCCGCGGCGCGTTTCCACTTCGACACGGGGACCAGACCGGGATGGATGAGCTGGAAGCCAGTGAGGAGGCGCTCGATGTCCTTGCGTGTGCGGGGTACGCCGGGAGCGTTCGACTGGTTCCACACCTTGGCCACGTGTTCCGTCTGCGGTTCCGCTCGCCGTGGCTCAGTACCAGGTGACTGCCGGGGGCCATGGCCTTCCGGAGCTTCGCGACGATGCCGTAAGGATCATCGGTGTCCGGAATGAAGTGCAGGATCGCGACCAGTAGTACAGCGACCGGCTTCGACCAGTCGATGTGCCGGAGGAGCTCGGGGTGATTGATGATGTCGTCCGGGGCACGGAGGTCTGCCGTGACGACCGTGGTGTTGTCGTTTCTCGCCAGGATGGCGCGACCGTGGGCGAGGACGAGCGGGTCATTGTCGACGTAGACGACGCGGGCGTCGCGCGCTCGTTTTTGGGCGATCTCGTGGGTATTGGTCAGCGTGGGCAGTCCGGCGCCGACGTCGACGAACTGCCGGATGCCCTGATTCGTGCAGTATCTGACTGCTCGTTGGAGGAATGCGCGGTTCTCCTTGGCCATCAGCCGAAGGCTGGGCACCCGCTCGATGGCCTCCTTCACGGCCAGCCGGTCGGCCAGGCCGTTGTCTTTGCCGCCGAGGAGGTAGTCGTACATGCGAGCCACGTTTGGCTGACTAGGGTCGTACTCGTTCGACTGCGGCCGGTGCAGGTGCACCCCGTATCCGTCGCCGTCAGACATCAAGAGGGCGTCCCTCCAGCCTCGCCGCGTAGCTGCTCGGCGAGATGGTCAGATGTCGATCCGCGGAGTTCGGTTGCGCTGCCGTCCTTCGGGCGCAGGCGTTTGGCGATCCAGTCGCCATGTACCCCGCCGGGGAGACGCTCCCTATAGATCTCCCAATCGCTGGCGTACAGGGCCTGAAGCTGTTCGATGTCGCTTGGCCACGGGCCGTGCAGACTGTCTCTTCGCGTGTATGCGCTGTCCATCTCGGCGTCCTTCTGTCAGGTCAACTGAGAAGGTACGTTCGGTTATCTGTCAGTGACAGAGTCAACGCATGACCGTTTTAAAGATCGACAGCGAAACAGCCACGGAACGTGTCCTGGAAAGGGTCACGAAACGTGGCTGTTCTCGTCAGCGCGGTTACAACAGAAAATCCTGCGTCATAACCTGAAGGTCGCCAGATCTCAGGAAGGACGCAGGGCTGTGACTGAATCTACCATTGGCGATCGTCTCCGGGAGCTACGTCGGCGACGAGGAATGACCCAGGAGGAGCTGGCCGAAGCCGCTGGCGTCAGCCTCGGGGTGATCAAGAAGCTGGAGCGGGGCGGCAACGCTCGCATGGAGACCCTCCACGACATCGCACGGGCCTTGGGTGTGGTCACTGTGACGTTTGCCGCGCCGACGTCTCCGGAGCCGCAGGAAGAAGCTGCCGACGAACTAGTGCTCGCAGACATGCGCTCGGCGATCAGCCCGCCCATCGGACTCGGTGGCCGGCGCATCTACGGCACAGCTGACGGCGATCACCCCGACCTGGCGAGGCTTCGCCGGGCTGTGAAGACCGTAGCCGCGGCCTACCACGCCGATCGCTACGACGACCTCGCAAGGATCATCCCGGCTCTCGTTCGCTCCGCGCACTACCACGTGGACGTGCACGACCAGGGTGACGAGAACCGGGTAGCGCTACACGCCCGCGCCGACGTCCTCAGCCTCGCAGGCCGCTACCTGATCCAGGTCCGGGCACATGATCTCGCCTTGACCGCACTCCACGCCTCCCTCCAGGACGCAACGGCGATCGGAGACGTCCCCCTGGCGGCTGCAGCGATCAGCGCCCAGGCCCACGCGATGCTTCGCCAGGGCAGGCTCAGCGAGGTCGAACAGCTCTGCGCCGACACCGCATCAGAGATCGAGCCGCGCATGTCGAGCGCTGAGCCGGATGAGATCTCGGCTTGGGGCTGGATGCTGATGCGCGCGTCGGCTGCGGCCGCTCGCAACAACAGGCCCCAGGAAGCGACGGAGTACCTGAAGCTCGCCGCTGCCGGTGCGGCACGGCTCGATGACGAGCATCCGACGGTCGACTACCGCACATTCGGGCCGGTCACCGTTTCGCTCAAGCGAGCTGAGAACGCAGTGATCGGTGGCAAGCCCGACCAGACCATTGAGGTTGCGAGCCATCTGCCGGGCGACCTCGACCACACGATGCCCGAGGAGTGGCAGCGTCATCGTCTGGACCACGCCCTCGCGCTGGTCCGGGTTGGTTCCCCAGATCCGGCGACTGACGTTCTGGACGAGTTGCGGAGGCGCAAGCCGCACTGGCTTCGCTACCAGCAGTACGCCCGTGACGCCGTTCGAGAGATCCTCCAAACCCGGCCGCGGATGCCGAGCGAGAAACAGCGAGCACTCGCAGAGTTCATGAACGTGGAGGGCTGACAGGCTCCTCGGATCACCCCCACGTGCGTGGGGAGCACTACTCACACATCCGCTTGTAGTCCCGTTCGGTCGGATCACCCCCACGTGCGTGGGGAGGACACGACCCAAGACCTCTCCCGGGGCTACAGCGGCGGCTCACCCCCACGTAGGTGGGGAGGACGCACCATCTACATCATCGCCATCAACGAATGGCTCCACTCACTTCGAAACGCATCCTAGCTAGGTCCCTTGCATGGCTATGGCCCCCTGAATCGGAATTATCTGGCCGAGGTGGACGTATAGGCCGCGGCCGGTGGGGCCGTCCACGGAGATCTGGCGGGGGAGGCGGAGGTTGAAGACGTCGCCGTCGTCCGGGGACGTGACGGCGAGGAGGACACCGGTGCGGGAGCGTCTCGTTTCGGCAATGGCGCCGCTGTAGCCGCGGGCGAGGTCCTGGGTCGTTCCGCCGATGATGACGGCCTGTTCGGCGTCCCGGGCCTGGCGTAGCGCGCGGACGAGCACGTCGTCGAACGGGGTGGTGTCCAGCAACTCCGCGTCGTCGACCACCACCACGTACCGGCTCTCACCCTCGACGATCTCCTCGAATCGGTAGGCGTCCTCCGGCGTTTCCAGCACGGAGAGCACGCCCGGCTCACCGCGCAGCTCCCGCAGCGGCGACCGGCGGGGGCAGACGAGGACGACCGGCACGGTGCCGCTGCCGACCTTCGGGTCGAGCAGGGAGGTGACCATGGTCATGAGGACGGTGGAGCGGCCGGAGCGGGGTGGGCCGGCGACGGTGAATCCGGGGCCTTCGGCGAGGAGGTCGACGCCGATTGGGCCGAGTTCGTCGCCGCCCGCGCCCACCAACGCCCACAGCGGGGACGGTGCGACGAAGTCGGGGTCCAAAGCCAGCGCCTCGGCATAGGTGACGCGGACCGGGAGTTCGTCCACGTGGAGTGGGCGCTGGCCGTGGGGAGGGCGGTCGTACGACCGTTCGGCCTCGCGGGCGATCCTCTGCAGGGCGGCGACCTGGGCGGTGCCGGAGGCGACGTCGGTCAGCAGCGCGATCTGGGACTCCCGCAGGGACCCGCCGTCGGGGCCGACGGGCTCGAGCACGCGGCCCGGAGGCATGTCGGAGGGTACGTGGCGTTCGTCGACGCCGGCGTAGGCGTAGTCGTTCGGGTCGGCCATGCGCAGGATGAGGCGGTCGTCGAACAGGGTGGAGACCCGGCCGGTGAGGCCGGTGCGTTCGCCGGTGACGACGGCGCGCAGGCCGACGGCGGCGCCCTCGCGCAGGAGGAGCAGGACGGCGTCGATGAGACGGCCGTAGTCGTAGTTCTCGAAGGCGGCGACGAAGCCCTCCCAGCGGTCGAGCATCAGGAGCATCCAGGGCAGGCGCTCGGACGGTGCGACGGCGGCGCGCTGTTCGGCGAGGGAGGAGAAGCCGGTGGCGGCGAGGATCTGCTGGCGGCGGCCGACCTCGGCGTGGAGGCGCGCGAGGAGGCGTTCGAGGCGTTCGGTCTGGTCGCGGGTGACGACGGCGCCGCAGTGCGGCAGGGCGACCAAGGGGAGGAGGGCGTTCGAGCCGCAGTCGATGGCGTAGAGGTGGACGTCGGCGGGGGCGCAGGTCGAGGCCAGGGAGCCGGCCAGGGTGCGCAGCGCGGTCGAGCGGCCGGAGCGCGGCGATCCCGCGACGTAGACGTGGCCGCCGTGCACGAGGTCGAGTGCGAGGACGGAGCGTGACTGGGCGGACGGCAGGTCGGTCAGGCCGTACGCGAGCGGTGGGACGTCGTCGTGGTCGGTGAAGACCGCGGGCAGGTCCTCGAGGGTCACGCGGGACGGCAGCGGCTCCAGCCACGGTGGCGGCTGGTCGTCGAGGCCGGCGCGGTCGGCGGCGTCGCGGACGGCGGCGACGAGTGCCTTCAGGTCGGTCACCGTCGTGGCCTCGTCGTCGGTGGTCTCGGTGAGGGCGAGCGGGCGGCCGAGGCCCTGCCAGGGGAGGGGGACGACGTCGGCGGGGATGGCGGTGTGGGCGCCGGGGCGCCGTCCGCCGATCCGCGCAGACTGGACCGCCTGCGGTGCGGCGGCGCCGGACCGTACGTAGCATCGGCCGGGCGTGGACTTGGAGATCCGGGCGGCGGACGGGTCGTCGATCACGTCGGTGGACTCTTCGGGGCCGGTGACGCGCAGCGCGATCCGCAGGTTGGTGTTGGCGCGGATGTCGCCGGTGACGACCCCGGCGGGGCGCTGGGTGGCGAGCAGCAGGTGCACGCCGAGGGATCGGCCGCGGCGGCCGATGTCGACGAGGCCGTCGACGAAGGCGGGCAGGTCGTCGGCCATCGTGGCGAATTCGTCGATGACGAGGACGAGGCGCGGCATCCGGACGGGGGCGCGGCGGTCGCCGTCGTCGTACAGCTCGCAGTAGTCCTCGATGTCCTTGGCCCCGGCGTGCAGCAGGGTCTCCTCACGCCGCCGCAGCTCGGCCCCGAGGGACTCGAGGGCGCGTTCGGTGAGGTGGCCGTCGAGGTCGGTGACCATTCCGGCGACGTGCGGCAGTGACGCGCAGTCCTTGAACGCCGCGCCGCCCTTGTAGTCGATCAGCACGAACGTCATCTCGTCGGGCCGGTTCGCGACCGCCAGCGACGCGATCAGGGTCTGTAGCAGCTCGGACTTGCCCGCGCCCGTCGTGCCGGCGATCAGGCCGTGCGGCCCGTCGACGCGCAGGTCGATCGTGAACACGCCGTCGGCGGACACCCCGATCGGCACCGCGGTGGTGCGGCCGCCGGCCGCCCAGATCGCCTGGACGTGGGCGGCGGTGGGCGCCGGCATGCCGAGGACGTCGAGCAGCCTGGCCTCGCGCGGGACCGCCGACTCGGCGTCGTCGCGGGACACGTCCCGTACGGGGGCCAGGGCCCGGGCCATGCGGTCGCACCAGCCGGTGGAGACCTGGTCGGCCAGGATCGGGCCGACGGAGTCGAGCCCGTGGCCGCGCAGCCGTACGTGCGTCGGCCGGTCCCAGTCCCAGGCGGCGACGGCGGTGCACTCTTCGGGCAGGAGGCGTTCGTCGTCGTCGACGCAGATCGCGTGCAGTCCGACCGCCGGGCCGCCGGACAGCACCTGGGGCATGCCGGGTACGCGGCGCAGCTGCCGCGCGCCGTCCATGACCAGGAGGATGTTGTACGGGCCGGAGCCCTGGGCGGCGCCGCTGAAGAGTCCGCCGGAGGACCGGTCGGCGGCGCGGCGGCGCTCGGTGATGCGGATCGCCAGCTCGGTGATCCGCCGCGCGACCGATTCGGGATCGGCGCCGATCAACGCGACGCACTCCTCGCCCTCACGCGGGGCGCAGTGCGGCAGCCAGCGCGCCCAGTTCCAGTGCTCGCCGCCGTCGGGGTCGGCTGAGAGCACGACGATCGCCAGGTCGCGGGGGCTGTGCAGCGCGGCGGCCTGAGCGACCAGCCAGCGGGCGAGGGCGCGTGAGCGGTCGCGCGGCCCGGCGAGCCCGATCACGCCGAGGTCGGCGAGGGGCAGCGTGACCGGGACGGTGCGCGCGACGGGCGGCTCGGGCATGACGGGATCCGTGTCGCCGCCGCGGCCGGGGGTGAGCTCGATGCGGGCGGGCAGGTCGGCCAGGCCGACGCGCAGGTGCAGTGTGTCGGCGTCGGCGCGGCGGCGTTCCCAGAGCCGTCGCCGGGGGCCGGTGGCGGTCAGCAGCACCTCGGCCGGGTCGGGCGCGAGGGCCCGGCGGTCGTCCTCGTCGGCGCGGCGCAGCCGCTCCAGCGCGTCGTCGAACTCCGCCTTGGCGCGCCGGTGGTCCTTCATCGCCCGTTTGTAGGACTTACGGCCGTACAGCCGGTCGCCGATCCATTCGCCGACCTGGATGACGGGGTAGGCGAAGGCCATCAGCATCCAGTACCACTGGTGGGTGATCACGGCCATCGCGACGCCGGTCGCGGCGAAGAGCAGCGAGCCGAGCAGCCGGAGCCGCTCCCTCTGGCTCTTCGGTGGCTGCTGCGGCACCTCGAGCGCGGACCGGCGTTCGGGCGGCAGCAGGCGGGGCGGCCGGTTGTAGGCGAGCCCGCCGTCGTCCAGCGGCGCCAGGTGCGCGTCCGGCGCGGTGGACGGGGCGTACGTCAGCACGGACGCTCCGACCGTCAGCACGCCTCCGGGAGGCCACGCGACGGTGCCGTCCAGCGGCACGCCGTCGACGGTGCCGTGCCCGTCCACGGTGACGCGGTGGGACTCCACCGTGATGGTCAGGGCGTGCGGCGGCACGGAGGGGTCGCCGATGCGTACGTCCACGTCGGGAGCGTTGCCGACGGTGGTCGTGCCGATGCCGATGCGGTGCACCGCCCCGGAGGCGGGGCCGCCGGTCACGCGGATCTCGGCGCTGCCGCTGGGCTCGGTCAGGACCGTCGCGACGGCGTCCGCCGGGTCGAGGGCCACGACCGCGCCGTCTCGTAGCACCCGCGCGGCGGGCACGGCCGGATCGAGCATGCGGCCGCCGGCCCACAGCGGAGGCGCGGATTCCGCGACCCAGCGTGCGCTTGGTAGGTGTACGACTTCCGCGAGGGCCTCTTTGGCCGGCTCGGTGTTGAGCGCCGTAATAAGTGATCTCGCAACGGTTTCTACCGTCATATCGGAATCACCGTTGACCACGACGTCACGGGGACCGTGATCGGTCATCACCGTGAGCGAGATTCGCATTACCCCTCCGGATTCGCCGTCTGCCGGACCAGGATAGAGAGGGTGCCGGGGTCTCTCCAGCAGCTCCGGTCGAGTACTCGCTTGATCGCTTACTAGTTGTGACATCCGTGGCGAAACAATCTGTGGTTGCCGCATTGACGCGGAGCGGTAAGGGCGGAACGATGGTTCGCCGCGTCCCGTCAACGCCGACAGTCCGCAATCCCCCGAATTGGCGGAGTAGCCAGTGACGACGAGCAGTGATCGTAAGAGCGTCGCCGACACCTCCGGGCGGCCGTCGCTCGCAGTGGCGGCCGGCCACCGGATTCCCGTGCCGCCCCGGGAGCGCAAGCCGGCGATGGCCGCGCTGGCCGTCCTGCTCATCGTCGGAGGCGCGCTGGTCAGCGCCTATCTGGTGATGGCCAGCGGGCAGCGCGTCCCCGTGATCCGGGTCGCCGCGCCGGTCGCGGCCGGCCAGCGGATCCCGGCGTCCGCCCTGGAGGAGGTCCAGGTCTCGGCGACGGGCGGTCTGGACTACATCCCGTGGCGGGACCGCGCGAAGGTCACGCAGACGTACGCGACCGTCACCCTCGTCAAGGGCTCCCTCCTGACCAACGGGATGCTCAGCACGGCCGCCTCGGCGGCCAAGGGCACCGTCGTCGTCGGGCTGGCGCTCAAGCCCGGGCAGCTTCCGGCGGGCGGCCTGCACCCGGGCGACCGCGTCGCGGTGTACGCCGTGGCGGTGCAGGGGCAGACCGGCATCCAGGCCGGGGCGGTCCTCGCGCCGGCGGCGCTGGTGTACGACGTGGCCGAGCCGGGCCAGAACGACGTCCAGAGCGACCAGGTCCAGGTGTCGGTGACCGTGCCCACCGACGAGGCGCCGCTGGTGACCCAGGCGGCGTCGGCGGGCGCGGTCGCGGTGGCCGTCCTCGCGCCGGGCGAGCAGGCGTCCGGGAGGCGGCCGCGCGCCGGCGCGGCCTCGTCGGCCGTACCCCCGACGCCGCAGCAGTCGGCGACCGAGCGGCAGCCGACCCCCGAGCGCACGACACGCCGGCCCACGACGGGCACACGTGGCGGCTCGACGGGCAGGCCCTGATGGGGCTCATCGTCCTGGCGGCCGACAAGGGGGCACCGGGCGTCACCACCGCCGCGGTCGCGATCGCGGCGGTCTGGCCGCGCCCGGTGCTGCTCGCCGAGTGCGACCAGGCGGGCGGAGACCTGGTGTACCGGCTGCCCGCCGAGGACGGCGCCATGCTGAACCCCGCGCGCGGCATGCTGAGCCTCGCCGCCACCGCGCGGCGCGGGCTTCGGGCGGATCAGGTCTGGGAGCACACGCAGCGGCTCGTCGGCGGCCTTGACGTGCTCGTCGGCCTCACCAACGCCGAACAGGCGCAGGGCCTGACCTGGTTGTGGAGTCCCCTCGGCCGGGCGTTCGCGAACCTCACCGTCCCTTCGCCCGGCGGCGTGGCCCCCGGGCCTCCCGCCAACGGGACGACGCCGGGCGCCGGGTCCCCCGTGCAGGGCACAGGGTCGCCCGTCGACGGTGCGGCGTTTCCCGCGCGCGGCCCGGCGCCGCGCCCGGCGCCGGGCGCGGTCGCCGTCGACGTGGTCGCGGACTGCGGGCGGCTGGGCGCCGGATCGGCCGTGACCGACCTGCTCCGCGAGGCGTCCGCGATCGTGCTGTTCACTCGCGCAACCCTTGAACACGTCGCTCACCTGCGCGAACGCATTAATTCTCTCGCGTCCGAACTCGGCGGTCACGCCGCGCCACCGATCGGTGTCGTCGTGGTGGCCGACCCCCGCGAATATCGCACCTCGATCACCGAGGTCGGCCGGATCATTTCCAATGCCAAATTGCCCGCAAGTGTTCTGGGGGGTTTCGCGCTGGATCCCAAGGGTGCTGAAATGCTGAGAGGCCGATGGGGCGGAAGGCTTGACAGATCACTGCTGATTCGTTCGGCCCGGCAGATCGCGGGCGGGCTCGCCGCGCGGGCCGCGGGCGGCCCGGATGCGGGCCGCGAGGCGCAGGGAGCGGCTAGTGGATCACAGTCTCGTTAAGCGACTGCGGCAGGAGGTCGGCGGGCGGCTCGCCGACCAGCGCCGCCTCGACGCGGCGAACGGCATCGCGCCCATGGTGCCGGAGGACGAGCGGCAGTTCGCGCGCGCCCTGATCGGGCAGGTCCTGGAGGAGTACGCCCGGGCGGAGATCGGGGCGGGCCGGCGCCCGCCGAACGCCGAAGAGGAGGAGCAGCTGGCGGCCGGCGTGCACGCCGCCCTGTTCGGCGTCGGACGGCTCCAGCCGCTGCTGGAGGACCCCGAGATCGAGAACATCGACGTCAACGGCTGCGAGCGGGTGTTCATCGGGTACGCCGACGGCCGGGAGGTCATGGGGGAGCCCGTCGCCGAGTCCGACGAGGAGCTCGTCGAGCTCGTCCAGATCCTGGCGGCCTACAGCGGGCTGTCCAGCCGACCGTTCGACTCGGCCAACCCCCAGCTGGACCTGCGGCTGCCCGACGGGTCCCGCCTGTCCGCCGTCATGGACGTCACCGTACGTCCCGCGCTGTCGATCCGGCGGGCGCGGCTGGGCAAGGTGTTCCTGTCCGACCTGGTCGGCAACGGCACTCTCAGCACCGAGGTCGGCCTGTTCTTGCGGGCCGCGGTCGCCGCCCGCAAGAACATCATGATCGCCGGTGCGACCAACGCGGGGAAGACGACCCTGCTGCGGGCCATCGCCAACGAGATCTCGTCCACCGAGCGGCTGATCACCGTCGAGCGCGCCCTGGAGCTCGGGCTCGACCAGTTCCCCGAACTGCACCCCAACGTCGTCGCCCTGGAGGAGCGGCTGCCGAACTCCGAGGGCCAGGGCACGATCACGATGGCCGGGCTCGTCCGCCGGTCGCTGCGCATGAACCCCTCGCGCGTCATCGTCGGCGAGGTGCTCGGCGACGAGATCGTCACGATGCTCAACGCGATGACGCAGGGCAACGACGGCTCGCTGTCCACGATCCACGCCAACTCCTCGTGGGAGGTGTTCAACCGGATCGCGACGTACGCCCTGCAGTCCGACGAACGGCTGCCGATCGAGGCGACGCACATGCTCATTGCAGGTGCCATCGACTTCGTCGTCTTCATCGAGAAGCGCAACGACTACGTCCAGGGCGGGCGGCTGCGCCGCTTCGTCTCCAGCATCCGCGAGGTGACCGGCTGCGACGGCCGGGTGCTGTCCAGCGAGATCTTCGAACCCGGCCGGGACGGCACCGCCGTGCCCGCCGCGCCGATCGCCTGCGCAAACGAGCTCGTGCCGTTCGGCTACGACCCGGCCCAGGGAGTCTCCTGGTGATGGCCGGTCTGGCCGACATGGCCGCGCTGCCCGCCATCCTCGCGGGCGCGCTGGTCGGCGGTGGTGTCTTCCTGCTCATCGCCGCGATCCGCGGTGTGCGGCCCCGCCCCGGCCGGCCGTCCGGGCGCAGCCGCGAGGACCTCGTCCGCACGTTCAGCACACGCACGGCGCTGGCCGTCATCGCCGGGGTCGCCGTGCTGGTCGTCACCCGATGGCCGGTCGCCGCGGTCGGCACGGGCCTGCTCGTCCTCGGCTGGAACACCATCGGCGGCGGTGCCGCCGAGGAGCGCCGCGCGATGGCCCGCCTGGAGGCCCTCGCCGCCTGGACCGAGTCGCTGCGCGACACGATCGCCGGCGCGGTCGGCCTCGAACAGGCCATCCCCTCCTCGCTGCGGGCCGTGGCGCCCGTGCTGGAACCGCACGTACGGGCCGTCGTCGACCGCCTGCACACCCGCGTGCCGCTCGCCGACGCGCTGCGCGGATTCGGCGACGACCTGAACGACCCGTCCGCCGACCTCGTGGTCGCCGCGCTCATCCTGAACGCGCGGCTGCGCGGCCCCGGCCTGCGCGACATGCTCGGCGCGCTGTCCACGTCCGCCCGCGCCGAGCTCGACATGCGGCGCCGCGTCGAGGCGAACCGCCGCACGACCCGCCGCAGCGTCCAGATCGTCGTGGGCGTCTCGGTCGGCACGGCCCTGATGCTGGCCGTCTTCAACCGGTCCTACGTGAAGATGTACGACACGTTCGTCGGGCAGCTCGTCCTCGCCGTCGTCGTCGGCCTGTTCGCCCTCGGGTTCTTCTGGCTGCGCAGACTCGCCAAGTACGAGATGCCGCAGCGCTTCCTCGGCTCGGCCGACACCGACCGTCCCGGCGTGCCCGCCGAGGTGCCCGAGACGGTCGCCCGCTGGCAGGGCCGTACCGGTTCCGCCGTCAAGGGAGGCACGCGATGACGACCGCACTGCCGGCCGGCGCCGTTCTCGGGCAGGGAGGCGCGATGACCACCGGACTGCCGGCCGGCGCCGTTCTCGGGCAGGGAGGCGTGCGATGACCACCGCACTCCTCGCCGGGGCGTTCTTCGGGCTGGGCGGCTACCTCCTGTTCCGCGCGCTGTTCCCGCCCCGACCGGGCCTGGCCGCGCGCCTCGCCGCCTTCGACACGGCCCGGCGGCGGGGCGAGACGGAGCCCGAGAAACGGACCGCGGGCGACTCCGGAAGGTTCCCCGGCCTGCGCGCCCAGGTCGGCCGCTCCCTGGCGGCCTTCTACGAGGCGCGGGGGTGGCGGCAGCGCTCGGCGCGGGCGGATCTGGCCCTGCTGGACCGGTCGTTCGAGGGGTTCCTCGCCACGAAGTTCCTGCTCTCGGCGGCGGCGATCGTGTTCATCCCCGTCCTCGTCGGCTACTTCGCCATCCTGGGCCTCGGCGTCGCGGTCGCCATCCCCGTATGGCTCGGGCTGTTCTTCGCGGTCATCTTCTTCCTGCTGCCGGACCTGCAGCTGCGTCAGGAGGCGGCGGCGCGGCGGCGTGACTTCCGGCACGCCGTCAGCGCGTTCCTCGACCTGGTCGCGATGAACCTCGCCGGCGGGCGCGGCGTGCCCGAGGCCCTCATGACCGCCGCCAACGTCGGTGAGGGCTGGGCCATGCGTCGCATCCGCGACGCCCTGTCCAACGCCCGTATCACCGGAACGACGCCCTGGCAGGCGCTCGGCCGGCTGGGCGAGGAGGTCAGCGTCGACGAGCTCCGTGACCTGTCCGCCGCGCTGGCCCTGGTCGCCGACGACGGGGCGAAGGTACGCCAGTCGCTCGCCGCCCGTGCGGCCAGCATGCGCAGCCGTGAGCTGTCCGACGTCGAGGGCCGCGCCGGCGAACGCTCCCAGTCGATGCTCGTCGCCCAGCTCCTGCTGTGCGCCGGCTTCCTGATCTTCCTGGCCTATCCGGCGGTGATGCGGGTGATGGCCGCGTGACGTCGATCTCCACAAGTCTCCGCTCTGCGCAAGGAGTCGCCATGCAGTCGCTGAATCCGATGAACGATCCTTTTGTCGCCTATGTCTGGTCGTCGGTGCAGCTGCGCATCCAGCGGCTCCGCGACGACACCGAGCGCTCCCGCGGCGCCTCGGCGATCGAATGGGCGATCATCACCGGCCTCCTGGCGATGATCGCGCTCGGCGTCGGCGTCGTCATCTACCGCAAGGTCCGGTCCGCCGCGAACGACATCAAGACCAAGTGATCCTCCGATGGACAGGCGGACGGATCGTGGTGCGAGCACGCTGGAGCTCGCGCTGCTGACCCCGGTCCTCCTGCTCGTCATCCTGCTGGTGGTCCAGTTCGCGATGGTCTACCACGCCCGGCACGTGGCGCTCGCCGCCGCGCAGTCGGGCGCCCGGGTGGCGCGCGAGAGCGGGGGCGGCGACTGGAAGGGGGAGTCGGAGGCGAAGGCGCGCGAGTACGTCCAGCAGATCGGCCCGGAGCTGCTGAGCGGCGTCACGCCGCAGGCCGACGGCGACCGGAACCAGCGGTGGGTCACCGTGACCGGCACCGCCGTGCGCGTCGTGCCCTTCCTGACCTTCCACGTCAGCCAGCGCTCCGGCGGACCCATCGAGTGCTACCGGCCCGACGTGGGCGCCGGTGCCGCCTGCGAGGACCAGCCGCGCCCATGAGACCTCCACGGCGAGTGCGCGTGTCCGCCCGAGGGACGAGGCCGGACACGGAGCGTGAGCGATCCGTGGTCGCTCCCACGAGTACGCCTCCGCGACGGCGGCCGGACGCGGGTGCGCTCCGTCCGCGCGTGGACGCGGAGCCTGAGGGAGCCGTGGTCGCGCCCGCGAGTACGGTTCCGCGACGGCCGGTGGACGCGTGTGCGGTCCCGCCGCGCGCAGGCGCGGAGGGTGAGGGAGCCGCAGGCACTCCCGCGAGTACGCTCCTGCGGCGGCGGCTGGAGGCGCGCTCGGCCCGTCCGCGTGCGGACGCGGGCACGATGTCGCTGGAGCTCGTGCTGCTGACGCCGGTCCTCGTCGCGTTCATGATGCTGATGGTCGGGCTCGGCCGGATCGTGGAGGCGCAGAGCCAGGTCGACGGCGCGGCCCGTGACGCCGCCCGGGCCGCCTCGGTCGCCCGCGATCGAGGGAACGCCCGGGTCGACGCGGACAACGCGGCGAAGGCGACCATGAGCGGCACCAAGTGGTGCCGGGGCGGACCGCGCACCGACCCGGACTTCCGCGACTGGCGGCAGGGCGGCCAGGTGTCCGTCACGGTGCGGTGCGACATCGACCTGGGCGGCCTGTCGCTGATCGGGCTGGGCGCCTCCAAGACGATGGTCGGTACGGCGACAGCTCCCCTCGACACCCTCCGGAGGATCGATTGAGCCGGTGGAGGCGGGCGGTGGCGGAGGCCGGAGGCGACCGCGGGACCGTGGCGATGTTCACCACGATCTTCGCGCTGTTCGTGATCGTGCTGGCCGGGTTGGTCGTCGACGGCGGTCTGGCGATCCACGCCCGGCAGCGCGCGGCGGACATCGCCGAGCAGGGCGCCCGCGCCGCCGCCGACGAGGTGGACCAGGACGTCCTGCGGCGGACCGGCGAGGCGCGGATCACCGACGCGCGTGCGGCGTGCACCCGCGCCGAACGCCTCGTCGCCGCCTATCCCGAGGTGACGGGGCGGGCCAGGTGCCAGATCGAGGGCGGCCGGACGGCACGGGTCGTCGTGCAGATCAAGGTCCGGCTTCAGCTGCTCGGCATCATCCCCGGCTTCAGCGACTTCACCATGACATCGGCGGCGACCGCCCACCCTCAGGAGGGGATCTGATGAGAAGGGTGCGCGACCAATGAGCGAGCGAAGCGCGCGAATCATAAGCACAGCGCCCCGGGTCACTCCTCCGACGAAGGAGGGCGCATGACCGCCATACGGCGGCAGCCCGTGCGGATCGACCGTGGACGGGGGCCCGGCGACGTGGCCGTCGGCGTGCTCGCGCTCGCCGCCATCGCCGCGCTGCTCGTCGGCGTCCCGTTCGCGCTGCTCACCTTCTTCGGCTCGCCGATCCCGAGCCGGCCCCCGTCGATGGAGACGTTCACACAGCGGCTGGACACGGCCGCGCTGATGCGCATCCTCGTCCTCATCGTGTGGCTGGCCTGGTTGCAGCTGGCCGCCTGCGTGACCGTCGAGGTGTACGCCGGCATCCGCGGGGTCGGTGTGCCGGCCCGGGTGCCGTTCGCCGGCGGCCCGCAGGCGGTGGCGCACCGGCTCGTCGTCGCGGCGCTGCTGCTGTTCACCGCCACGACGGTGGTGGTGCCGGCCCTGACGGCGCCCCGCGCTACGCACGTCCAGGTCAAGGACCCGCCACGGCCGCAGCCCCAGCCGCCGTCGGCCGAGCGCGCCGATCCGGTCACCCGGCAGGCCCCGGAGCCGGACGTCGCGCCGACCCCGATGGAGCACAACGCCGTCCGCAAGATCTACCGCGTCCGTCCACCGGCGGGCCGGCACCACGAGAGCCTCTGGGAGATCGCGGAGAAGTGTCTCGGCGACGGCCGCCGTTACCGCGAGATCTACACGCTGAACAAGGGCAAGGTGCAGCCGGACGGCACCCGGCTGACCATGGCGAGCCTGATCCGGCCGGGCTGGGTCCTCGACATGCCGGCCGACGCCACGCACGTCGAGCTCGTGCACCGGGGCCCGCACGACGGGCAGCACGAGCACGGGGTGCCGCACTCCCAGGTGCCCGGAGGCGTTCACCATCACGGCTTCGTCGACACCGGGAAGCAGGCGGTCGAGGCGGCCCGGCGGGCGGCCCGCGAGGAGGCGCGGGAGGAACGGGCCGACCACCACGAAGGGCAGGAGGGCGGCCAGGGAACCGGCACGCGGGCCGGTCAGGACCGCCAGGACGGCCAAGGTCAGGACGGCCAAGGTCAGGACGGTCATGATGGTCAGGGCGGTCAGAGCCCTGGCCGGGAGACCGGTCGCCCACCGGCCGCGCAGGCGCCTCACCCGACCGCTCCGGCGCCGTCCGTACGGCCGCCCGCCCAGGCGTCACCCCGGGCCGAGCGGACGACGCCCGAACACGCGCAGTCACCCGCCGAGCGGCAGCCGTCCCACCGGCCGGAGTTCGGATGGCCCGAGGAGCTGGCCGTGGCGTCGCTGCTCGCCGCCGGACTGCTCGCCGTGCTGGGCCGCCGGCGGCGCGAGCAACTGTGGCGGCGGGCGTTCGGCACCATGATCACACCGCCCGACGGGGAGGCCGCGCTCGCCGAGCAGGCCCTGCGGATCGGCGCGGACACCGACGCCACGCGCCTGCTCGACCTCGGCCTCCGGCAGATGTCGAAGGCCCTCGCCGCCGAGGGGCGCACGCTGCCCACCGTGTACGGAGTGCACCTGGGCGCCGACAGCCTCGACCTGTGGATCGCCCCGGCCGACCGCAACCCGCCCGCGCCGTGGGAGGAGTACGACAACGGCCAGGTCTGGCGGCTCAACGCGGGCGCTCTCGACGGGATGGCGACGGCCGACCTCGCGGACGTCCTGGCGCCCTATCCGGGGCTGGTCTCGCTCGGCACGAACGACACCGGCCGGATCCTCATCGATCTGGAGACCGCGCACGGCCTGATCTCCCTGCAGGGCCCGGACGAGGCTCGCCGCGCCGTGCTCGCCGCCGTGGCGGTCGAGCTGGCGACGAACCGGTGGTCCGATCACATGCGGATCACGCTGGTCGGCTTCGGCGAGGAGCTGTCGCTGATCGCCCCGGACCGCATCCGCGCCGTCGCCACGCTCGCCGAGGCCCTGCCGGAGCTGGAGAGCCGTACCGAGGAGGTGCGTCAGGCCCTGGCGGCCTCAGGCGCGGACTCGGTGCTCACCGGCCGCTGCCGGGGGGTGTTCGGTGAGGCGTGGATGCCGCACTACCTGATCATGGCCGACCCGCCGGCGCCCGAGGAGGCCGAGCGACTGGTCGCCCTGGCCCGTACGGGTCAGCGGATGGCGGCCGGGTACCTCGTCGCGGGCGAGACGCCGGGAGCCACCTGGACCTGGGACGTCACGACCGACGGTCGGCTCCGCGCGGGTGTCCTCGGCTTCGACGTCGAGGCCCAGCTTGTACCCGAGCGGCACTACCGGGCGGTCGTGGAGCTGTTCCGTACGGCCGGGCGGGCGGACGGCGTCCCGTACGGCGGCATCGACGAGGAGCCGGCGGCGCCGCCCGCCATGGGCGAGACGCGGCCGGCCGTCGACATCCGGCTCCTGGGTCCCATCGAGGTGGACGCGCCCGGCGTCGTGGAGGAGAGCCGCCGGGCCTTGTGCACCGAAGTGCTCGTCCACCTGGCGACGCACCCCGAGGGGGTGCACCCGACCGTGCTGGGCGGCGCGGTGTGGCCGCGTGGGGTGTCGGCGCCCGTGCGCGACGCGACCGTCGCCCGCGTCGCCGACTGGCTCGGACGCGACTCGCGCGGCCGCCCCAACCTGTACTACGACGAACGCGGCCGCATCCGGCTGGGGTCGGAGGTCCGGGTCGACTGGGAGATGTTCCGCTGGCTCGTGTGGCGGTCCGCCGCCGAACCCGCCTCCGAGACCGCCTACCTGACGTACGCACTCGACCTCGTACGCGGCCGGCTGATGGACGGCCGTCCGCGCGGCCGGTACGCCTGGCTGGCGGCCGAGGACCTGGAGTTCGAGGCGACGGCGCGCATCGCGGACGTCGCGCACCGGCTCGTGCTCATGCGGCTGGACGACGGCGACGCCCGGGGAGCGGTCTCGGCGGCCCGCGCGGGGCTGCGGCTGGCGGTGGACGACGAGGGCCTGTGGCGGGATCTGCTGCGCGCGACCCACGCCACGGGCGACCACGCAGCTGTCCGGGGCGTCGTCGAGGAGCTCAGCGAACGCGCCGGCACCGACCCGTTCGCCGCGCAGATGCAGCCGGAGACCGAGGCGCTGGTCGAGGAGCTGGTGCCCCAGTGGCGCGGCGTCGCCGAGGGAACCGGCTGAGCACCACCGTTCCGGGTGCGGCTCCGTCTGCCTGAGGGAGCACTGGCGCGCCGGCCGAGCCGGGTGCGTCACCGTGACGGGGCGGGTTCGCCGCGCCGAAGGGCGCTGAACGTCGCGGGGGTCGTCCAGCCGCGCAGCGTGGCGAGGATCGTCGACCGGAACGTGGTCTCGGCCGTGGCGGTGTCGAGCGCCCCGGCCAGTTCGAGGGTCACGAGTCCGTGCAGGGTCACCCAGATCGAGAGGGCGATGGACGTCGCGTCGCCGGAGAGCACGGACGCCGACAACGCGCGATCGATCGCGTCGATGAGTGGTCGGACGGGGTCGCCGGCACCGACCGCGCCCGACGGGTCGAAGGACTGCACGCCACCGAACAGCACCGTGTAGAGGTGGCTGTGCTCGCGCCCCCATCGCCGGTACGCGACGGCGAGCGCATAGAGGTCGGCGAGGGGGTCGTCGGAGGTCGGCGCCATCGACAGGTCCTGGAACAGCCCGGCGACCGCCCTGTTGCGTACCTCGCCCATCAGCTCGTCCTTGCCGCCGAACAGCGAGTACAGGGCCGCGGTCGAGGTCCCGGCGGCAGCGGCCAGGGCGCGGACGGTGATCGACTCCCGTGGACGGGTGGCGAACATCTCGGTCGCGGACGCTACAAGACGTTCCTTCACGGTGTCGTCGTTGGTTCTCGGCCTTCCCACGACGACCAGCCTAACCCAGCTGCTAACGTTGTTTTGAAACAGTGTTTGGAAACTCTCGCGAGGACCGTGATGCTCAAACCGTTCATCCGTCTTGCCCGCTTCACCGGTCGCCTGGGCCTGGCCCTGACCGCCGTCGTGGGGCTGGTCGTCCTGTTCCTCGCACTGATCGTCCTGACGGACGGGGCGGGCGCGGGGATCGCCGCATGGCTGACGGCCCTCGGACTCGGGACCGTCGCCGTACTGTGGCGGGGCCGCCGCCGTACCTGGCCGGTGCGGCTGGCGCGGCTTCTGCCGGTGGTCCTCGCCGCAGCGCTGACAGCGTCGGTCTGCATCCCGACCGTGCCCACGGAGCGGCGATACCCGGCCGCCCTACCGTTCGTCGCGACGCAGCATTGGGGCCTTGCCACGGGAAGCCGGGTCGCGGTGTACCACTACCCGCCCGCCCCCGGCGGCACCCGGCACCCGACGCCCTTCGTGTACCTCAATGGCGGACCCGTCCGCGGCATCTCGGTGCTCGACCACCGATTCCTGCAACTCCTGGCACGACAGGGCTACGACGTCTACGCCTACGAGCAGGCCGGTGGGGGACGGAGCGACCTTCTTCCCATGGAGCAGTACACGATCGACAGGTCGATCCGCGACCTCGCCGCCTTCATCGACCACCTGGACAAGGGCCGGGTCGACGTCCTCGGGTTCTCCTCAGGCGCGGTCGTGCTCACCCGCGCCCTGGCCGACCCGCACGTCGCCGCCCACGTGCACCGAGCGATCATCGCCGAGCCCGGCCCGATGGACGGCCCCACCGCGCGGATCACCGGGCAGAAGGGACGACCGTCCGCACGCGGTCTCGCGCCGGCGATGACCGGACCGCGTTCTACGCGTGTCCCCCGATACGCCGTCGGACTCGGCCTCATGCAACTCGGGCTCCTCCCACCCGACACCGGCCTGATCGGGCAGGCCGAAGGCGACAACGCCTTCAAGGCCGCCGACCTCGGCAGCGACACCGCATCCGACTACTGCGCGCGGGACGCGCATCGCATTCCCGCCGAGGACACGGCGCAGAACTTCTCCTTCAGCCCCGCCGCGAGCCTGCACGTCCAGCAGACGGTGAAGGACTCACCCTCCATCGCCCAACAGCTGAGCCGCTCCCGCACGCCCGCGATGCTGATGATCGCCGAGTGCTCCGCGCAGGTCCGTCAATGGGAGACCGCCGTTCTGGCGAACGACCCCGCCATCCAGCGCACCCAGTACATGCCCGGCGTCGGACACCACATGTGGAACGGCCTTGACGACAACAACGAGCGAGCCGCAGCCGCCATCACCGCATTCCTTCGGCGCAAGCCGGCTCCCCTGCCGAACTACCCGACCCGCGCCGACATCCCCACATTCCTTCAGCGCCACAGATGACGGCGACGGGCAGTCCACCGTCGCGGCTCGGCGGGGCGCTGCGCGCTGACGCAGCGCGTAGCGGCGGGGCCGTACGAACGCCGGTCGACAGCCACAGGGCCCCGGGCGCTACCGATAGATGCCGGTATGTCTGGCGACTGCGATCCTGCTCCGCGACGGCGGTCTGCACCCCTCCATAGCCGCCGGACTCAACCGCCCGAGGGCGGATCGTGAGCGGATGATCACAAAGAGGTCGCCATCGGTTCGAACGGGTTTAGCGTCCGTGCGCCGGTGCGCTCTACGTCTTTGACGTTCCGCGTGACGAACGTCCAATCGTTGAGGAAGGCGGTCGCCGCCATCAATCCATCGACGACGGGGAGCGGAAACGCCGCTCGCCATCGTCCCCAGATGATCGCCGTCGCGGTGTCGACCGGGACGATTCGTGAGGCGTACTGCTCCTTGATTCCGGTCAGCCAGGCGCCGAGTCTGGTGGCCTGTGGAAGATCACGCTTGCTGAGCTGGTGGACGCCCCGCGTGAGCTCACCGACGACCAGTGAACTGAGGTACTCACTGGAGCCCTCGATCGAGTCGTACCACGCGCGAACATTCGGATCGCATCCGCGCTTGCGGAGTTCGGAGACCACGTTCGTGTCGAGAAGGTAGGACACCCGTCACTCCTCGAAGAGGAACGACAGGTCGCGACCAGAGTCCTTGTCGCGCTCGATGAGGTCGTCGAAGTCGCCCGGAAACGGAGGGCCGGACAGCAGGTAGTCGTGGAAGGTCATCTTCTTCGCCTGCGTATGGCGGTATTCGGCCATGTCCACGATGATCGCCACCTCTTCCCCGTGCCGCGTGATGATCTGCGGACCTTCATCGTGTGCCTTACGCAGAACCTCGCTGAAGCGCTGTTTGGCCTCTTGCACCTGCCAGTGCTGTGCGGGCTCACGTTCGTGTGCGGTGGTCATCACGTCCCCTCCTCTGTCCAGACAGTCTAGATTAAGGCCGCGAGAAGTGTCCACCCCATCACGAAGCGTTATTGACGCTGTGTTACGGCAGGGTGCGGGCGCGCCAGGCGCCGGGGCCGTGCGGGAGGGGGCGGCGGAGCCGGCGGGAGTGGTCGGCCCAGGCGGAGCGGCGCCGCGGGGGCGTCGCGCGGCCGGCCTCGGCGGCCCGTGCGCGGGCGGTCAGCACCGCGACCAGCGCGGCGATCTCCTCCGGCGTCGCGTCTCCGCGCACCACCTGCAGGAAGGGGCGCTCGCTCATCGGTCGGTACCTCCTACAGGGGGATGTTGCCGTGCTTCTTGGGCGGCAGCGTCTTGCGCTTGTCCTGCAGGGCGCGCAGCGCCTTGACCACCTGCCCGCGCGTCTCCGACGGCTTGATCACCGCGTCGACGTAACCGCGGGAGGCGGCGATGTAGGGGTTGGCGAGGGTGTCCTCGTATTCGGTGATGACCTCGGCACGCCGCGCGTCGGGGTCCTCGGCGGCGGCCAGTTCGCGCCGGTAGAGGATGTTCACCGCGCCCTGCGCGCCCATCACGGCGATCTGCGCCGTCGGCCAGGCCAGGTTGATGTCCGCGCCGAGGTGCTTGGAACCCATGACGTCGTACGCGCCGCCGTACGCCTTGCGGGTGATCACCGTGACCAGCGGCACGGTGGCCTCGGCGTAGGCGTACAGCAGCTTGGCGCCGTGCCGGATGATGCCGTTCCACTCCTGGTCGGTGCCGGGCAGGAAGCCGGGGACGTCCACGAAGGTCAGCACCGGGATGTTGAACGCGTCGCAGGTGCGGACGAACCGCGCGGCCTTCGCGGACGCGTCGATGTCCAGGGTGCCGGCGAAGTGCATCGGCTGGTTGGCCACGATCCCGGCCGACCGGCCCTCGACCCGGCCGAACCCGCAGATCATGTTCGGCGCGAACAGCGCGTGGACCTCGAGGAACTCCCCGTCGTCGAGGACGTGCTCGATGACGGTGTGCATGTCGTACGGCTGGTTCGGCGAGTCGGGGATCAGCGTGTCGAGTTCGAGGTCCTCGTCGGTGATCTCCAGCGGTGCGGCGGCGTCGTACGCCGGCGCGTCGGAGAGGTTGTTCGACGGCAGGTAGGACAGCAGCGCCTTGACGTACTCGATGGCGTCCTGCTCGTCGGAGGCCTGGTAGTGCGCGACGCCGGACTTGGTGTTGTGGGTGTGCGCGCCGCCGAGGTCCTCGAAGGTCACCTCCTCGCCGGTGACCGTCTTGATGACGTCCGGCCCGGTGATGAACATGTGCGAGGTCTGGTCGACCATGACGATGAAGTCGGTCAGCGCGGGGGAGTACACCGCGCCGCCCGCGCAGGGGCCCATGACGAGCGAGATCTGCGGGATCACGCCGGAGGCGTGGGTGTTGCGCTTGAAGATCTCGGCGTACAGGCCGAGCGCGACCACGCCCTCCTGGATGCGCGCGCCGCCGGAGTCGTTGATGCCGACGACCGGGCAGCCGGTCTTCAGCGCGTGGTCCATGACCTTGACGATCTTCTCGCCGAACACCTCGCCGAGCGAGCCGCCCGCGACCGTGAAGTCCTGGGAGAAGACGGCGACGGGCCGGCCGTCGACGGTGCCGTGGCCGGTGACGACGCCGTCGCCGTACGGCCGGTTCTTCTCCACGCCGAAGCCGTACGCGCGGTGCTGCGCCAGCTCGTCGAACTCGACGAACGACCCCTCGTCGAGGAACGCGTCGATCCGCTCGCGGGCGGTCATCTTGCCCTTGGCGTGCTGCTTCTCGACCGCGCGCGCGGAGCCGGCGTGAACGGCCTCGTACCGGCGGCGCTCCAGGTCGGCGATCTTGCCCGCCGTGGTGTGAATGTCGATCTCGTCCGCGGGGAGGGGCTCGGGCGCTTGCGTGGCCATGAAGGCCAGGGTAGCCAGCCTCCGGATCGGCCTGCCAGGAGGGGCGCGTTCTGCGGAATCTCAGCAGGCGAGACGGGACTCTGGCCACGTCACCGGGACGAACTACCCTGAGCTGCGTGTCGACTCGAAACTCCGCTCGGCAGGAGATGCCCGAGCCACTGCGCCGTGACGTCCGGTTGCTCGGTTCCCTCCTCGGTAAGGTCCTCGTCGAGTACGGCGGGCAGAGCCTGCTCGACGACGTGGAGGCCCTGCGGCACGCAGTGATCGCCGCGCGCCGGGGTGAGACCTCCGTCGACGACGTGGCCGCGATCGTCGGCGGCTGGGCGATCGACCGCGCGGAGCTGGTGGCCCGCGCGTTCACCGTCTACTTCCACCTCACGAACCTCGCCGAGGAACACCAGCGGATCCGCACGCTCCGGGAGCGTGACACCGGCGAGACGCCGCAGCGCGAGTCCGTCGCCGCGGCGGTCGCCGAGATCGGCGCGGACCGCGTCCGCGAGCTGCTGGAGGGTCTGGAGCTGCACCCGGTCCTGACCGCGCACCCCACCGAGGCGCGCCGCCGCGCGGTGGTCACCGCGATCCTGCGGATCAGCGCACTGCTGACCGCCCTGGACGACCCGCGCGCGGGCAGCGGGGAGCACGACGAGATCACCCGCCGGCTCGTGGAGGAGATCGACCTGCTGTGGCGCACGTCACAGCTGCGCCGCACGAAGCCGGACCCGCTCGACGAGGTCCGCACCGCCATGGCGATCTTCGACGAGACGCTGTTCCGCGTCGTTCCGGCGATCTACCGCTCGCTCGACACGGCCCTGGCGCCCGGCACCGGAGAGCGCCCGGCGCTGGCCCGGCCGTTCCTGCGCTTCGGCAGCTGGATCGGCGGCGACCGCGACGGCAACCCGTACGTCACCGCCCAGATCACCCGTGAGGCGATCGGCATCCAGGCCGACCACATCCTCCGCGCGCTCGGCAACGCCTGCGTGCGGATCGGCCGCACGCTCACCGCGAACGAGACGACGACCCCACCGTCGCAGGCGCTCAAGGGCGCGCTCGCCGCGGCCCGCGCCGCCCAGCCCGACCTCGTCGCCGAGATCGGCAAGCGCTCGCCGGGCGAGCCGCACCGCCAGTTCCTGCTGTACGCCGCCGAGCGGATCCAGGCCACGCGGCTGCGCAACGCCGACATGGCGTACGGCGGCCCCGCAGATCTGCTGGCCGACCTGCGCATCGTGCAGGAGTCCCTCGTGGAGGCGGGCGCGCCGCGCCAGGCGTACGGCGAGCTGCAGCACCTGGTCTGGCAGGTGGAGACCTTCGGGTTCCACCTCGCGGAGCTGGAGATCCGCCAGCACTCCGCGGTGCACGAGAAGGCCCTCGCCGAGGTCCGCGCCGGAGGTCCGCTGAGCGAGCAGACCGAGGAGGTCCTCGACACGCTGCGAGTCGCCGCGTGGGTGCAGGAGCGATTCGGCGTCGACGCCTGCCGTCGCTACGTCATCTCCTTCACCCGCACCGCCGACGACGTGGCCGCCGTGTACGAGCTGGCCGAGGCCGCCGCGATCGGCGGCCGGGCGCCGGTCCTCGACGTCGTGCCGCTGTTCGAGACCGGTGAGGATCTCGACCGGTCGCCGGTCGTGCTGGACGGCATGCTCCACCTGGCGCCGGTGCGCCGCCGTCTGCTGGAGACCGGCCGCCGCATGGAGGTCATGCTCGGCTACTCCGACTCGGCCAAGCAGCTCGGCCCCACGACGGCGACCCTGAAGCTGTACGACGTGCAGGGCGCGCTCACGGCCTGGGCGGCCCGGCACGACGTGAAGCTGACGATGTTCCACGGGCGCGGCGGCGCGCTGGGGCGCGGTGGCGGCCCGGCCAACCGGGCGGTGCTGGCCCAGGCGCCCGGCTCGGTCGCGGGCCGGTTCAAGGTGACCGAACAGGGCGAGGTGATCTTCGCGCGGTACGGCCACGCTGAGATCGCGCGGCGCCACGTCGAGCAGGTCGCCAACGCGGTCCTGCTCGCCTCGACCCCGGCGGTGCAGGAGCACGCGCTGGCGGCCGCCGAGCGGTTCCGGCCGCTGGCCGACCGGATCAGCGTGGCGGCCGAGCGGACCTTCCGGTCGCTGGTCGAGGCTCCGGGGTTCGCGGAGTGGTTCGCCCGGGTCAGCCCGCTGAACGAGCTGTCGAACCTGCGGCTCGGCTCCCGGCCGTCCCGGCGCAAGGCGACGACCTCGCTGGACGACCTGCGGGCGATCCCCTGGGTGTTCTCCTGGACGCAGACGCGCGTCAACCTGCCGGGCTGGTACGGCCTGGGCAGCGGTCTGGCCGCCGTCGACGACCTCGACGCCCTGCGTGACGCCTACCGTTCCTGGCCGCTGTTCGCCGCGCTGCTCGACAACGCGGAGATGAGTTTGGCCAAGACGGATCGCGCGATCGCCGAGCGCTACCTCGCCCTGGGCGACCGGCCCGAGCTGAGCGAGACGGTCCTGGCCGAGTACGACCGCACGAGCTCCCTCGTCATCGAGGTCACCGGGCACACCCGGCTCCTGGAGAACCGCCGGGTGCTGTCCCGCGCGGTCGAGCTGCGCAACCCGTACGTCGACGCGCTGTCCCACCTGCAGCTGCGCGCGCTGCAGGAGCTGCGGGCCGGGGTGGACGACGACGCCGAGCGCGAGCGGATCGAGGACCTGCTGCTCCTGGCCGCCGCCGGCGTCGCGGCCGGCCTGCAGAACACCGGCTGACCCGGGACGGATGATTCTCGTCCGTCTGACGGTTAGAGGAGCACATGGGTATCAGGCTGGCCGAAGCCGTCGACCGGGAGTCGGTGGAGGCGATCGTCAAGGCGGCGTACACCCCGTGGGTTCCCGTGATCGGGACGGAGCCGCCGCCGCTCACCGCCGATTACGCGGAGGCGATCGCCGAAGGGCGGGTGTACGTCCTGGAGAACGGCGGGATCAACGCACTGATCGTCCTGCGCCCCGAGGACGGCGACCTCCTTGTGGAGAATGTCGCGGTCAATCCGGATCGTCAGGGGCGCGGGCTGGGGCGGCGGCTCCTGGCGTTCGCGGAGTTCCGGGCGCGGTCGCTGGGGTTGCCGGCGGTGCGGCTCTTCACCAACGAGAAGATGACCTCGAATATCGGTCTGTATCAATCCCTGGGTTATCGCGAGACCGACCGGACGGGAATCGGCGGTCGCCGCGTCATCCACATGCGAAAGCGGCTCTGAGCGGCGAGAAAGGCCTCACATCCGAGGACGGGGGGCTGATCTTCACCTAAAGTCATAGGTGATGACTGTTCGCGAGCCTGTGTCTCCCCTATCGCCGCTGCCGCGCTACGCGATCCTCGTAGACGTGGGGTATCTCTACGCCGCAGCGGGCGACCTCCTGTTCGGCATCTCCTCTCGTCGCTCCTGGCGGGTCGACGCCGAGGGCCTCATCAAGGCCCTGGAGGAGCGCGCGGCCGCCTGCATGCGCGGAGAGCTGTTGCGGATCTACTGGTTCGACGCCGCGCGCGACCGCGTGCCGACGATCGACCAGCGGGTCGTCGCGCCGCTGCCCTTCGTGAAGCTCCGGCTCGGCAATCTCAACAAGCACAATCAGCAGAAGGGCGTCGACGCCCAGATCCGCGAGGACCTGGAGACGCTCGCCCGGCACGGCGCCGTGACCGACGCCATCCTGCTGGCCGGTGACGAGGACATGCTTCCGGCCGTGGAGGCCGCGCAGACCTACGGCGTCCGTATCCACCTGTGGGGCGTCGAGCCGCCGTACGGCACCAACCAGGCCGAGCGGCTCATCTGGGAGTCCGACACCGTCGACGTCGTGAACGCCGACTTCGTCAAGCCGTACTTCATGCTCGACACCTCCCGCGAGACGACGTCGGAGCCGCCGGTCACCCAGCCGATCCCGTCGCCCACCGCGGTGTTCGGCGCCCGGCCGCCCAAGCCAGCCCCGCCGCCGGTCCGTGCCCAGCCGAGCCCGGTCGCCAAGCTCGGTCCGAGCCGCGACCGCGTCGAGGAGATCGGCGAGCACATCGCGCACAAGTGGATCCTCACCCGGGGCCGGGACAACATCCGCGACCTGCTGCCCGGCCCGATCCTGCCCACGGTCATCGACAAGGAGCTGCTGATCGAGGGGGAGAAGGAGCTCGGTCACTCGCTGCGCCCCTACAAGGAGGCCCGCGACTGGCTGCGCGAGGGCTTCTGGGCGCGTGTCTACCGCGAGTTCGACTTCGGCGTCGGCGTCTCCGGCAAGGCCCCCCGCTGACTGCGGCCTAGGCTGGGGACGTGAGCCCTTCGCCGTACACCGATCTCGACCGCCCGCCGCTGAACGAGCGGGCGCTGAACCGCGCGCTCGTCCACCCGGGCGGGCTGTGGCGGGAGATCCGGGTGGTCGCCGAGACCGGGTCCACCAACGCCGACCTGGCGGCGCTCGCGCGGAGCGGCGCGGATGAGGGGCTGGTGCTCGTCGCCGAGGCGCAGACGGCCGGGCGCGGCCGCCTCGACCGGGCGTGGACGGCCCCGCCGCGTTCGGGGCTCGCCTTCTCGGTGCTCCTGCGCCCGGAGGTCCCGCTCGCCCGGCTGGGCTGGCTGCCGCTGATGGCCGGGGTGGCGGTGGTGTCCGCCCTGCGCGGGTTCGCCGAGGTCGAGGGGGCGACGCGGGGCGGGATGGCCGACGCGGCGCTGAAGTGGCCCAACGACGTGATGATCCGCGGCCGGAAGCTGGCCGGAATCCTCGCCGAGCGGGCAGGGGACGCCGTCGTGCTCGGCGTCGGGTTGAACGTCAGCCTGCGCGCCGACGAGCTGCCGGTGCCGACCGCGACCTCCCTCGCCCTGGAGGACGCGCCCGCCGACCGCGACCCGGTGCTCCGCGCGATCCTGCGCGAGCTGGACGTACGCTACGCCGCGCTCGGCCGGGAGGGCGCCGAGGAGCCGCTGCGGCGCTCGTACAAGGAGCTGTGCGCGACCCTGGGCCGCCAGGTGCGCGTCGAGCTCCCCGGTGGCGCCCCGGGCGGTCCTGGCGGCGTCCTCACCGGGGAGGCCGTGGACGTCGACGAGACCGGGCGGCTCGTCGTCCGCGCCGCCGACCGTGAGTACGCGCTCAGCGCCGGCGACGTCGTCCACGTCCGGTAAATGGATCCAACTGGACCGGTCCGCGACACGCCGGTTTAATTGGGCTATCCCCATCTTCCGGAGGTCGTTGCATGGCCAGTGTGGCTGAGCTCAAGGGCGCTATCGCCCAGGCCGGCGAAGAGGCCGAGCAGGCCGTGCAGCTGCTCGTCCAGGCCGGCGGCCGAGCCGAGTCGGCGCTGCAGTACCTCATCGCCGTGGCGCAGGGGAGCGAGCACGATGCCCTGAGCGGCGCGCTGGGCGCGATGGGGCAGGCGGTGGAGAGCATCGAGGAGTGCCAGAGCCAGATCGGTGCCGCGATCGAAGAGGCGAACACCTACGCCCAGGGGCTCTGAGGACCGCACATCGACACGTCCCCGACCGAGGTACCGCCCACCGCCGTCTGCGTGAAAGCCGCAGGAACACCCACATGACGCTCAAGCCCGGCGATCTCCTTGCCGCCGTGCGCAAGGACATCCGGCAGGCGCGGGGAGCGATCCGCGCCCGCCGGAGCGAGCTCGACGAGACGATCGCCCGAGCCGAGGCCGCGGTCGAGCAGGGCCGCCGGGACGTCGCCGCCACGAGCGGCCCCGAGACGGCGGTGACGGTCGACGGCTGGCGGGAGCTGGCCCGCGAGGCCGCGCCCGGCGCCGCGGCCGCCCTCTGGACCGACTGGCCCGCCGAGCCGGAGCCGGAGCCGGTCGAATCCGGGCCGTTCCTGTACCGCGTGGGGACGGCCGCCGGTGACGTCCCCGCTCTCGTCCCGCTCCTGGACTCCGGCCACCTGAAGATCACCGGAAGCCAGACGCCGGTGGCCGACGCCATCGTCGACTCGCTCCTGGTCCGGATCGTGGCGACGACGCGGCCGGGTTCCGTGCGGGTGAGCCTGTACGACCCGCGCCGGCTCGGCGCGGGCCTCGGCGGCTTCCACGCCCTGTCCCGGCCGGGGCTGCTCACGGTGTACGGCGTCGAGGAGTTCAAGGAGCTCCTCGGCTCGCTGGACCGTGACATCCGGCGCATCCAGCGCGACGTGCTCGGCGGCGGGCACTCCTCTCTCGCCGCGCTCGCCGCGGCCACGGGCCGGCGGCCCGAGCCGTGGCAGGTCGTCATCGTGCAGAGCCCGGTGCGGGGCTTCCGCGACGACGAGATCGCCCACCTGAACAGCGTGATGCACGCCGGGGCGGCCTGCGGCATCCACGTGGTCTGCCGCGACGTCCCGGTCGACGACGCGCCGGACACCGAGACGATCACCATCGCCTCAGACGGGCGGGTGACCACCTCGATGACCGGTGAGCTGGAGGTGACGGTCGAGCCGCCGCCGCCGGAGCTGGTTCGCGCGGTCTGCGAGCGCGCCGCCCGCTGGGCGGGCATCGAACGCGACCCGCCGCGCTTCGCCGAGCTCATCCCGCACCGGATGTGGAGTGAGTCGTCCGCGGCCGGGGTCCGCGCCCCCATCGGCGAGGACGTCGACCGGTACGAGCCCGTGGAGGTCCTCCTCGGCGACGACCCCGTGCACGCGCTCGTCGGCGGCCCGCCCGGCTCCGGCAAGACCAACTTCCTCTACGCGATGATCGGGTCGATGGCGGCCCGGTACTCGCCCGAAGAGCTGGAGTTCTACCTCCTGGACTTCAAGGAGGGCGTGTCGTTCGCCCGCCTGGCCAGCGGCCGTACCGACAAGACGTGGCTGCCGCACGCGCGGCTGATCGGCGTGAACATCAACAACGACCGCGAGTTCGGCCTGGCGCTGCTGCGCTTCCTCGCCCGCGAGCTCGAACGCCGGGGCGCCGCCGCCCGCGAGCACGAGGTCACCAAGCTGGAGGAGCTGCGGGCCGTCGACCCGGACGGGCACTGGCCGCGGATCGTCGCGGTGATCGACGAGTTCCAGGTGCTCATCCAGCAGCAGGACAAGATCACCGACGAGTCGTTGTACCTCCTCAACGACCTGGCCCGCCGAGGCCGCTCCCAGGGCATCCATCTCGTGCTGGCCAGCCAGAACGTCGGCGGCGTCCAGTCGCTGTGGGGGCGCGGGGCCATCCTCGACCAGTTCACGCTGCGGATCGCGCTGCCGAAGGCCCGCCGCATCCTCGCCGACGACAACCCCGCCGCCCTCCAGGTCGCCCGCTTCTGCGCGGTCGTGAACGCCGAGTCGGGCGCGCGGCGGGCGAACCGCATCGCCCGGCTTCCGGACGCCGGGATCGCGGGCACGTTCGACGCGCTGCAGCGGGAGTTGTGGCAGCGCCGTCCCGAGCACCTCGCGCCGCCGCGCATCTTCGACGGCGCGCACGTGCCCGAGCTGATGACCGCGCCGACCCTCCCGCCCGGCGAGAGCGCGGTGGGGCAGCTGATCGACCTGGCCGGCAGCGCCGCGACCGTGCGGTTCGACCGCGCGCCCGGCCGTAACCTCGCGGTCATCGGCACCCGTACCGACGAGGCGTACGACGTCCTCGCCTCGGCGGTGCTGTCGCTGGCCCGCGGGCACGCCCCCGGGTCGGCGGTGTTCCGGCTGTACGCGCTGGACGAGCAGCTGGAGCCCCGCGTCGGCCTGCTGGTCCGGCGGCTCGCCGATGACGGCCACGAGGTCACCATCGGCGGCGAGCTGCCCGATCTCGCCGACCGGACCGTCCCCGAGTACCTCGCGCTGTTCGCGGTGGACGCCGCGACCACCCGCTCCGACGAACTGCGCCGGACGGTGCGCCGCCTCGTCGAGCACGGCCCGGAGCGCCGCACGCACGTGCTCGGCTGGTGGCGGACCACCGATCGGCTCAAGGCCGATGTCGTCGAGCGCGTCGGGTCGGTGCGCAACATCGACGCATGGGTGGCCCTGGACGTACGGGACGGCGAGCTGTCGCCGCTGCCGGGCGGCCAGATGCTGGGCTGGACCCCGCGCCGCCGCCGCGCCCTGTTCCACGACCAGCGCACCGGCGAGCCGCCCCAGCCGATCATCCCGTTCGAGGTGCTGAGCGAGGCGGGGGACGGCGTCACGTGAGGGCGGAGGGCCGATGACGAACGCGCAGGCGGCGCGGCGGGCATACAAGGAGTACGCCGCCGAGGCCGGCCGCAGGCTGCTCGCCGCCGAGGAGGCGCGGCGCAGGCTCGCGGAGGCGGAAGAGCAGCGGACCGCGGCATACGCCTCGGTCGAGCAGGAGTGGGCGCGCCTGGACGGCCTCGAGGAGCGGGCCACCGGCGTCTGGCGCGAGCTGACCACGCGGTTCGGCCCGCACGCGGTGGGCCCGCTTCCCGGGCCCGCCGACGACGTGCGGCCCGACCAGGACGCCACGGAACTCCTGGGCGACGCGCACCGGCGGGTGCGCGAACCCGTCCACTATCCCCTCGCCGGCAGGTACGTCCAGATGGCCGTGCTGGGGTTCGCGGTGGCCGTGGTGGTGACCGCCGTCGGATTCGAGCTCGCCAAGGGCCTGCGCGACCTGGGGCAGGTGCGGCTGGTCCTGGCGTACGGGCCGGTTCTGGCGGCGCCGTGGATCGGGCAGCAGACGGCCAAGGGGTGGATCCGGCTGCGCACCTCGAACGAGGAGCGGGAGTACGCCGTGGACACCGCGACCGGTGGGCTCGTCGGCGGCGGGGGCGTCTGGCTCATCGCCCTCATCTTCATCGTCATCCACTTTGTGACGTGATCGGCGCACTGATCGTCCGCTCAACGACGGTTTCTGCCAGGATGGCGCCATGGGTCTTGCGAAGAGCGCGTTGGGCGAGGACGAAGAGATCGTCCTTGAGTTCCACCCCCACTGGTCGACGCTGGTCGGCACGATCTTCTGGGCGGTCGTCACGGTCGCCGTCGCCGCCGTCGCGATCGTCTTCATCCCGGGCGGCAGCGCGCAGACGGTGATCCGCCTCATCGTCGCGGCCGTGGCCGTCGTCGTGGTCCTCGTGGTCGGGCTGATCCCGTTCCTGCGGTGGGTCACCACCTCGTACACGCTGACCAACCGGCGGTTCGCCATGCGTGACGGCATTCTGTCCCGCTCGCACCGCGACATCCCCCTCACGCGGGTCAACGACGTGTCGTTCCGGCAGACCCTGATCCAGCGGATCATGAGCAGCGGCACGCTCACCGTCGAGTCGGGCGGCGAGCACGGCCAGCTCGTGCTGAAGAACATCCCCCGGGTCGAGTACACCCAGAACCAGCTCTACCGCATCGTCGAGGAGCTGACCGACGGTGACGACGTCCGCCCGTAGATGAGCGACGCGCCCGACCCGAGGGAGATCGAGGAACTGCTGCTCGGCGGCGAGCTTCAGTTCACCCGGATCGACGCGATCAAAAGGGCCGGGGTCTCGGAGGAGTTCACCCAGCGGCTGTGGCGCGCGTTCGGCTTCCCGCACCTCGCCGACGAGACGGTCGCCTTCACCGAGGGCGACCTCGACGCGCTCGTCCGGATCCGGGACCTGCTCCAGGCGGGGCTCCTGGACGAGGAGATGGTGCTGCGGATGGTCCGCGCGGTCGGCCAGACGATGGCGCGGCTCGCCGAATGGCAGATCGACATCATCGTCGGCGCGCTCGCCGACCCCCTCCAGCCGCCGTCGCCGGAGGTCGTCCGCCTCATCATGGACCACGCCGAGAGCCACATCGCCGCGCTCGAACCGTTGCTCGTCCACGCGTGGCGGCGGCAGCTCGCCGCCGCGGGCACCCGGGCGCTGACCGCGTCGACGGCGGAGGACGCCCTCCCCGGGCGGCCGCGGGTCGCCGTGGGGTTCGCCGACATCGTGGAGTTCACCGAGACCAGCCGGAACCTCGACGAGCGCGAGCTGGCACGGCTGGTGGAGCGGTTCGAGGAGACCGCCTCCGACATCGTCGCCGAGCACGGTGGCAGGATCGTCAAGACGCTGGGCGACGAGGTGCTGTACACCGCCGACACCCCCGCGCTCGGCGCGGAGATCGGGCTGCGCGTCGCCGAGGCGGTCCGCGCGGGCGGCGACACGGACGTGCGCGTCGGCATGGCGTACGGCCTGGTGCTCACGCTGATGGGCGACGTCTTCGGTACGACCGTCAACCTCGCGAGCCGGCTGACCTCGATCGCCCGCCCCGGCACCGTCCTCGCCGACGCCCGCCTGGCCGACGGCCTGCGCGGCGAGGGTGCGTACGAACTGGTCCGCATCGGCCGCCGCCCGGCCCGTGGCCTCGGCATCGTCCAGCCGTACGTCGTCCGCAGGGCACTTTAACGGGCGTTCGAAGCCACGCCGGCCGCCGGGTTTCGGCCCGGCAACATGTTGTTCGCTTTCCGTTCACAAAAAATGGGGAGCATATATCTCATGAGTGTTGAACCAGGGCATTTCGCCCGCCCCGTGGACGGCCTGCCGGAAGACCGGTTCCTTGACCGGGAGGAGAGCTGGCTCCGGTTCAACCAGCGGGTGCTGGACCTGGCCGCCGATCCGGGGCTGCCGCTGCTCGAGCGCGTGAAGTTCCTCGCGATCTTCGCGACCAACCTGGACGAGTTCTTCATGGTGCGGGTCGCCGGGCTGGCCCGGCGCATGGCCACCGGGATCGCCGTCCAGAGCGCCAGCGGCCGCCAGCCCCGCGAGATCCTCGCGCACACCTCCGAGGTGGCGCACGAGCTGATGGTCGCGCACGCCGCGCTGTTCCACGAGGAGATCCTCCCCGCCCTCGCCAAGGAGGGGATCGAGGTCCTGCGCTGGGACGAACTGGCCGACACCGAGAAGGAGAGCCTGAATCGCCTGTTCCGCCGGCGGATCTACCCCGTGCTCACCCCGCTGGTGGTCGACCCGGCGCATCCCTTCCCGTACATCTCCGGGCAGTCCCTCAACCTCGCGGTGCTGGTCCGCGACCCGCAGGTCGGCGCGACGATGTTCGCACGGGTCAAGGTGCCGCCGTTGCTGCCGAGGTTCCTCGAGGCGTCGCCGTCGCGGTTCGTGCCGCTGGAGGACGTGATCGCGGAGAACCTGCCGGAGCTGTTCACCGGCACCGAGATCCTCGAGCACCACGCCTTCCGGGTCACCCGCAACCAGGACTTGGAGGTCGACGAGGACATCGCCGAGAACCTGCTCCAGGCCCTCGAACGCGAGCTGCTGCGCCGCAGGTTCGGCCCCGTCGTCCGCCTGGAGGTCGAGGAGTCGATCACACCGGAGGTCCTCGACCTGCTGATGACCGAGCTCGAGGTCGAGGAGCGCGCGGTGTACCGCGTGCCCGGCCCGCTCGACCTCGGCGGCCTGTTCGCCATCGCCGACCTCGACCGGAGCGAGCTGAAGTACCCGCCGTTCGTGCCGTCCGAGGCGGCCCTGCCGCACGACGCGGACATCTTCGCCACCCTGCGCGACCACGACGTCCTCGTCCAGCACCCGTACGACTCCTTCACCACCAGCGTCGAGCGCCTCATCGAGGACGCCGCCGCCGACCCCCAGGTCCTCGCGATCAAGCAGACGCTGTACCGCACCAGCGGCGACTCGCCGATCATCGACGCCCTCATCGACGCCGCCGAGGCGGGCAAGCAGGTCGTCGTGGTCGTGGAGATCAAGGCGCGGTTCGACGAGCAGGCCAACATCACCTGGGCGCGCAAGCTGGAGCGGGCCGGCTGCCACGTCGTGTACGGCTTCGTCGGCCTCAAGACCCACTGCAAGGTCGCACTCGTCGTCCGCGAGGAGTCCGACGGGTCACTGCGCCGCTACTGCCACATCGGCACCGGCAATTACAACCCCAAGACCGCCCGGATCTATGAGGACTACGGCCTGCTCACCGCCGACCCCGAGGTCGGCCAGGACGTCAGTGCCCTGTTCAACCACCTGACCGGCTACTCGCGCGACACCGACTACCGGCGTCTCCTCGTCGCCCCCGACTCCCTGCGCGGCGGGCTCGTCCGGCGCATCGAGCGGGAGGTCGAACACCACCGGGCCGGCCGCCCGGCGCGCATCCGGTTCAAGGGCAACGCGCTGGTCGACGAGGTGATCATCGACGCGCTGTACCGGGCGTCGCAGGAGGGGGTGCCGGTCGACGTCTGGGTGCGCGGCATCTGCGCGCTCCGCCCCGGTGTGCCCGGCATGTCGGAGACGATCCAGGTCCGCAGCATCCTCGGCCGGTTCCTCGAGCACTCCCGGGTGTACGCCTTCGAGAACGGCGGAGAGCACGAGGTCTGGATCGGCAGCGCCGACCTCATGCACCGCAACCTCGACCGCCGGGTCGAGACGCTGGTGCGCGTCACCGACCCGGCCCACTGCGCCGACCTCGTCGGCCGCTTCGACCTGGCGATGGGCGTCGACACCAAGTGCTGGCTCCTGAACGACAACGGCGTATGGACCCGCCATGACGGGGACGTCGACGTCCAGACCAATCTGATGCGGGCGCGCCGCTGGAGGACCGTTGACTCCTGACCCCCCGGGGACGATCCGCGCCGCCGGCGCGGTCCTGTGGCGGCCCGGCCCGGACGGCCGCCCGCTCGTCGCCCTCGTCCACCGCCCGCGATACGACGACTGGTCCTTCCCCAAGGGCAAGGTCGACCGCGGCGAGCACGTAGTGCGCGCCGCGGCCCGCGAGGTCTGGGAGGAGACCGGTGTCTGGCCGGTGCTCGGCCGCCGGCTGCCCACGGTCCGCTATCCCCGGCAGGGCCGGCCCAAACGGGTCGACTACTGGACGGCCACCGGCGACGACAGCCCGTTCGTCCCCAGCGACGAGGTCGACCGGATCGAATGGCTGCCGATCGCCGACGCGGAGGAACGCCTCGCCTACGAGCACGACCTGACCGTCCTGCGCGCGTTCGCCGCCGGACCCAGCCGCACCACCCCGTACATCGTCCTGCGGCACAGCAGCGCGGGCGAGAAGCGCGACTGGCAGGAGGACGACCTGCTCCGCCCTCTCGACGGGCGGGGCCGCGCCCAGGCACAGCGGCTCGACGACGTGCTCGCCTGCTACGGCCCCACCCGCGTGATCAGCTCGGCCACGGCCCGCTGCCTGGAGACGGTGCTGCCGTACGCCTCCCGGACCGGCACCGACGTCCGCACCGACTGGGCCGTCACCGTCGGCACCTCCAAGGCCCCGGGCGACCGCATCGCCGAACTCCTCGCCGACGGCCTGCCGATCCTGATCTGCACCCACGGCGAGCTCGTCCCCGAACTCGTCACCCGCGCCTGTGAGGAGCTCGGGGCCCCGCCTCCGGACGACGCCAAGCTCCCGAAGGGCGGCTTCTGGGCCCTCCAGGCCGCCGACGGCGCCCTCGCCTCCATCGAGCGCCACAGCTGCTGACCCGGGGCCGGCCGGGTGGTCAGCGGAGGGTGCGAAAGAAGGCGCGGATGTCGGCGACGAGCTGGTCGGGGACTTGAAGAGAGGCGAAGTGGCCGCCGGTATCGAACTCCGACCAGTGGGTGACGTGGTTCGACAGAGCCGCCAGCGTGCGGATGGCGCGGTCGCCGAGGAATTTGGCGACGCCGGTCGGCACCCCGGAAGCGGGCGGTCGGCCCCAGCCGTCCGCGGTGATCTCGCGGTAGAGGCGTGCGGCGGAGCCGGCAGTGGAGGTGAGCCAGAAAGCGGTGACGTTGGTCAGCACGGCGTCCCGGTCGGCGAGCGGCTGCCGGGTATGTGTCGGATCGTGGTCGACGAACCATTCCAGGTTCCAGGCCAGCTGCCCCGCAGGTGAGTCATTGAGGGCGTACGCCACGGTCTGCGGGCGGGTGGCCATCTGGGTGGCGTAACCGGAGTGGGCGTGCCACCAGGCATGGTTGGCCTGTGCCTGCTCGCGTTCGATGTCGGAGAGCAGATCGAGTTCGTGGGGGGCCGCGGGGGCCGAGGCGCCCACGAGCGCGTTGACGTGGACGCCGATGACGTTCCCGGGGGCGACCCGCCCGAGTTCGGGAGAGACGATGGAGCCGAAGTCACCGCCTTGGGCGCCGTAACGGTCGTAGCCGAGGCGGCGCATGAGCTCGGCCCAGGCGCGCGCGGTGCGGTTGCTGCCCCAGCCCTTCTCGCGGGTGGGTCCGGAGAACGCGAATCCGGGTATCGAGGGAGCCACGACATGGAACGCGTCGGCGGGGTCCGCGTCATGGGCGCGGGGGTCGGTGAGCGGGCCGATGATCCCCAGGAAGTCGTTGACGGTGCTGGGCCAACCGTGCGTGATGATGAGCGGGGTCGCGCCGGGTTCCGGGGAACGGGCGTGCAGGAAGTGCACGTTCTGCCCGTCGATGGTCGTGGTGAACTGCGGTACCTCGTTGAGCCGCGCCTCGTGGGCCCGCCAGTCGTATTCGTCGATCCAGTACTCCACCATGTCCTGGAGGTGGGAGCGGGCGACGCCGTAGTCCCAGCCCACGCCGGGAAGCTCATCGGGCCAGCGGGTCCGGGCCAGCCGGTCTCGTAGATCGTCGAGATCCGTCTGCGGGATGTCGATGCCGAACGGGTTGATCTCCATTGGTGCCCCAGTCGTCGATCACAGGCGAGCCGGATGGCCGGCCGAGGAGTCACGGTAGGGATCACTTAGGTCAGATCCTGGCCGCTGTGCGGAGCGGTCGCCGACAGGAATGTGGCGGTGGGCAGGAGTACCCGTGCTCGGGTACGCGGTCGGAGACCGAGTGGGGCGTGGTCATCTCGTCATCAGAAGCCGGCGCAGCGCGGTCGGGGTGTGTCCCAGGTGTTCGCGGACGGTGCGGGTCAGGTGCGCTTGGTCGGCGAAGCCGAGGTCGGAGGCCAGGTCGGCGAGGCCGGATTCACCCTCCGCGAGGCGGTCCATGGCCCAGCCGACGCGGACCCGGTTGCGGTAGCGGGTCAGTGAGACGCCCATCTCTTGGGAGAACGCACGGCTCAGGCGATATGGCGAGACCTTCAGCAGGCCGGCCAGCGAGCAGAGCTGCGCCGTCTCCGGCACCCCTTCGATGATGGCCTCCCGAGCCGCAGCGACCAGCACCCGGTCGGCAGGCCTCACCCGCTCGACGGGCCGTCCGGTGGCCACCGCGACCAGCCGGAGCAACTCCTCCGTCAGCGCGTAGTCGATGTCACCGCCACGGGCGGCGGCGAGCACACGACGGTGCGCCAGGTCGACGCGCGCGTCCACGTATACCGCCGCTCCGCCCGAAAGCCCTTCCCAAAGCCAAGGCGTGAAGCTCAGAGATGTGCAGAAGTCGCCCCCGGCCGGATGCGCGAACCGTTCCTCCTCGCCCGGTGCTCCCACGTAGCCCACCGTCGAGTCCAGATCGGCGTCGGACCCGTCCACCGACCGCCGGAACCTGCCACGCCGTACGAGCACCATGCGGTGGTCGTCGCGGGCCTCCGGCTCCGACCATCGGGTGTGGTCGGCCTCGCAGGCCACCGTGGTCACGGCGAACTCGGGCCGGTCGGCAAGGACCACGGCTGACAGCACGCCGCGGACACTACGCCAGGGATACGACGAAACAGCCCGCAAGGATCTTCAAGACCGTGCGGTACTCCAGAGCGGATCCTGAGCGGGCAAGCGATCGACACCAAGGAGTCATCGACATGACCGTCAACGCGGAACTCACCGCGATCATCATCGACTGCGCCGGCCCGAAGGCGCTCGCCGAGTTCTACCGGAACGTCACCGGCTGGGAGATCACCCACAGCGACGACGATTCCGCGTATCTGGGCGACGGCCCGATACAACTCGCCTTCCAGCGGGTCGATGGCTACCAAGGGCCGGGATGGCCGGATGCCGCCAAGCACGCCCATCTCGACTTCACGGTCGCCGATGTGGACCTCACGGCCAAGGAACTGCTGGCACTCGGCGCGACCAAGCCAGACTTCCAGCCGGGCGAGGGCCAGTGGACCGTACTCGCCGATCCCGAAGGACACCTCTTCTGCATCGCTGCGGCCTGACCGGGAGTACCGATGGCCTCCATCCATAAGGAATTCATCATCGACGCCACACCCGACGAGGTCTGGGACGTGCTGCGCGACTACGGCGCGGTGCACGAACGCCTCGCGCCCGGCTTCGTCACCGACACACGCGTGAGCGCGGACACCCGCACCGTCACGTTCGCCGACGGCACGATCGTCCACGAACGGCTCGTCGACCTCGACCCCGGCAACAGGCGCATCGCCTACACCGTCGTCGGCGGCAGCCTTCACCCCTCCCACCACCACGCCTCGATGCAGGCCCTCCCCCAGGACGGCGACCGGACGAAGTTCGTTTGGCACACCGACGTCCTCCCAGACAGTCTGGCCGCTCCGATCGCCGAGTTCGTCGAACACGGCTCGGCGGTCATGCGACAGGCCCTGGGGACCAGGACCACCGCCTGATCCGGACCGACTGCTGCCGGTGGTTCGAGGCAGGCGTCGCCGCGGAGCGGACGCAATGCTCGGTGAACGTCTTCGCCAGAACACACGAACCTGGGCGAAGCCCCGATCGGCGGTCGCCTTTGCCGAGCGTTCGGCGCGCTCCGGCTTCCGCCGAGCCACGGCTGCTCGGCGGAGGCCGGAACCGACCCGGTCGGCCTCGCCTTTATCCGAGCTCGGCGAGGTCCTCCGGGCTCAGAGTGAGCGCGGCGGCGGCGATGTTCTCCTCCAGGTGGTCCAGGGAGCCGGTGCCGGGGATCAGCAGGATGTTCGGAGATCGGGCCAGCAGCCAGGCCAGGGCCACCTGCGGCACGGTCGCGCGGTGGCGGGCGGCGACGGCCTCCAGGCGCCCGGCCGTGATCGGCTGGAAACCGCCGACCGGGAAGAACGGCACGTACGCGATGCCCGCCTCCGCGCAGGCGTCGACCATGGGATCGTCGTCGCGCTGGGACACGTTGTAGAGGTTCTGGACACAGGCGATCGGAGCGATCGTACGGGCCTGCTCGAACTCGGCGGCGGTGACGTTGGAGACGCCGAGGTGGCGGATCAGGCCCTCCTCACGCAGCGCGAGCAGCGTTTCCAGGGGCGGGGCCAGAGGCGTCTCGGAGCGGTCGAGGTCGCCCATCCGCAAGTTGACCACGTTCAGGCGGTCCACACCCAGCGAGCGCAGGTTCGCCTCCACGCCGCGGCGCAGACCGTCGGGGGTGAGGCCGGTCTTCTCCGCCGCGGGCAGGGCGATGTCGGAGCCCTCGACCAGCGCACCCACCTTGGTCACGATCACCAGGTCGTCCGGGTAGGGGTGCAGCGCCTCCCGGATCAGCTCGTTGGCCGCGACCCCGTCGCGCGCGTAGTAGTGCGAGGTGTCGATGTGGTTCACCCCGAGCTCGACGGCCCGGCGCAGGACGGCCAGGGCCGTCTCCCGGCCGGGCCGGTCGCCACTCGGCCAACCGGTCAGCTTCATCGCGCCGTACCCGACCCTCGCGACGCTCAGGTCGCCGCCCAACGCCCATCGTTCCGTGGTCACGATCTTCCACTCTAGACGGGTGGTGGTGCCGCCGCTTCGTGCCCTGGTTCGACCGGTCCCGCCGTCAGGAGTCGGGGAAGAGCCAGAGGTCCTGGTCGGCGCCGGCGCGTACGAACTCCGCCAGAGCCTCGATGCCGCTCAGGGGGACGATCGTGTCGTCGTCGAGGCTCACCTTGTCCGTACCGGCGGCGCGGGCGTCGGCCAGCCATCGGGCGAGGCGGTCGGCGAGGTCGCGGACCTGCGCCGGGTCGTGCAGCTCGTACAGGTTGACGCCGAGAGTGCCGTTGACCCACTCCCGGTACACCTGGCCGCGGAATCCGGTGACGTCGCCGTCGGAGGGCCAGAACAGGCCTTCGGGGAAGTCGCGGGGGATCTCCTCGAACGGTTCGAGGTCCGCCGCCGGCTCCCATTCCCACGTGACCGGCGTCTCGAGCGTGTCGTGGCCCGTCACGGCCGGGTCTCCCGGGCGGACGGCATAAACATCGAGTCCCATGGCCACTGATCGTCGCACATCGTGATCAGTTGTGCGGAACAACGGCATGATCACCGGATCGCGGGGCGGGTGCCGAGGTCGGCGCGGTCCGCGGCGGCCTGGCCGGACAGCCAGCCCTCCCGGTCGGTGGCGGCCGCGATCCGCCGGCCGGTGAGCTTGGGGAACATCGCCTTCATCGCGTCGTCGACGGCCTGGTCGCGGGCGGCGAGGACCGGGAGCAGGCCGGTGCCGGGCGTCTCCGCCGCGGCCTGGCGCTCGGCCGTGCCGGTGGCCTCGGCGAGGCGTTCGCCGACGCGGACGGCGTAGGAGACCAGGAACGACCGGCGGAAGGCGCGCGTACGGGAGCGCCGGCCACGGCCGCCCTCGTGGACGAGCGCGGAGGTCGCCTGGACGAGGAGTGAGGTGAACAGCAGCTCGACGGCGTCCACGTCGGAGGGGAATCCCAGCACCGTTGAGAAGCCGAGGGACCGGGTCCAGACGGCGCGGCACCGGTTGGCGTCGGCGACGGTGCCCAGGAGGGCCGCCTTGGGAGATTCGTACGGGGCGTCGATGGGCAGGCGGCGGCCGAGCGGCCCGTCGCCGGGCGGCCCGGCCCGTGTGGGGAGGAGGGCCTGGTCGATGCTGTGCCGGGCCATCAGGTGCTGGGCCCGCGCGGTCAGCGCCTCGGCCTCCTCGGGGAACTCGGTCGACTCCGCCTTGGCCAGGAGCGCCCGGATCCGGTCCGGGATCCGCCCGTCGGCCCGCCTCCCGGCGTGGTCGCCGGGTACGGGACGCCGGGCCTCGCCCGGTGGTGGGCACAGGCGCTCCAGACGGGGGAGTGAGCGCAACAGCGCGACCACCTGGAGGGCGCAGCGGACCGCCGTGTCGTGGTCGGTGCCGTGGCGGTCCGCCCACTCGGCCAGGTACGTGTCGTCCCGCTTCCACCACGCCTCGGCGCCCAGCGTGGTCAGCTGGCCGAGCCACCGCTCGTCCACGGTCGCCGCCGCGTGGGCGCGCATCTCGGCGGCGATCGCGTCGGTCATCATCCGGCCGGCCCGCCTGCCGTGCGCGCGGACCGCGTGGCGCACCAGGTCGGCCGGCTGCCAGCCGAGCCGCCAGCCGGCCGAGACACCTTCGGTCATCGCGCCGGCCGGCACACGGTCCACCAGAACGTCCTCCCCGATTCTTCTCCTCCCTCGGCCCGCGCTCGCAGGCCCGCGGCGCGATCGTACGGGCGGCGCGCAGGCGGGCTCAGTCGCCCGGGGGCTCGGCGAAGCGCTGGAGGTAGAGCGGCTCGCCGAGCTTCTCGAGGAGCTCCAGCTCGGTCTCCAGGTAGTCGATGTGCTCCTCTTCGTCCGCCAGGATGTCCTCGAAGATCCGGGCGGAGGTGGCGTCGCCGCGTGAGCGCATGAGTTCGATGCCGGGGCGCAGGCGTTCGACGGCCTCCACCTCGACGGCGAGGTCGGAGCGGAGCTGCTCGGGCACGGTCTGGCCGATGCGCAGCGTGCCCAGGCGCTGATAGTTCGGCAGGCCGTCGAGCAGGAGGATGCGGTCGGTCAGGCGTTCGGCGTGCCGCATCTCGTCGAACGACTCGGCGCGGGTGTGGCGGGCGAGCCGGGTGAATCCCCAGTGCTCCTGCATCTTGGCGTGGAGGAAGTACTGATTGATCGCCGTGAGCTCGGCGGTGAGCTGCTCGTTGAGCAAGCCGATGATGTCGCTGTCACCTTCCATGCCAACCCATCGTGGCACGTCTGGAGGTGAGAGGAAGGACCGACCCGCGGTCAGGCCGCCACGAACACTTCGTCGCCGGGCCGCTCCGTGAAGTGCTGCTCGATGAGGTCGCGGATGCGGCCCACGCACGATCCGCAGCCGGGGCGCATCCCGCAGGCCGTACGGACCTCCTTGGCCGAGCAGGCTCCGGCCTTCACGTGGTCGCGCACGTCATCGTCGGTCACGGCGTGGCAGACGCAGGCGTACATGGGGGGAGAGCCTCTCGATCGGACCATAAGGTAAGGCTCTCCTAAGCTAACGCACCGTGCGCGGACTGGCAATGCCGGGTGGCGGCAGAGTGCTTGTTACGTTGACAAACCGGTATGAACTTCAGCGTGTGAGTCGATCACCGAAGGGAAGCTCACCCATGTGATGCGCGTATGGCCGGGCGATCCCCACCCCCTCGGGTCCCACTACGACGGCGCCGGCACCAACTTCGCCCTCTTCTCCGAAGCGGCCACCCGAGTCGAGTTGTGTCTGTTCGACGACGAGGGACGGGAGACGCGGCTCGACCTCCCCGAGACGTCCGGCTTCGTCTGGCACGGCTACCTCCCGTCCGTCGGACCCGGGCAGCGGTACGGCTACCGGGTGCACGGCCCGTACGACCCCGGCCGGGGGCAGCGGTGCAACCCCGCCAAGCTGCTGCTCGACCCGTATGCCAAGGCCATCGAGGGCGACGTCGGCTGGAACGAGGCGCTGTTCTCCTATCGCTTCGGCGACCCGTCCTCCCACAACGACGACGACAGTGCCCCGTACACGCCGAAGTCGGTGGTGATCAACCCGTACTTCGACTGGATGAGCGACCGTCACCCCCACACGCCGTACGCCGAGACGATCATCTACGAGGCGCACGTCAAGGGCCTGACCAAGCTGAACCCGGACATCCCCGAGGCACAGCGCGGCACGTACGCGGGGCTGGCCCACCCATCGATGATCGACTACCTCCAGCGGCTGGGCGTCACCGCGGTCGAGCTGATGCCGGTGCACCAGTTCGTCCACGACGAGTTCCTGCTGCAGAAGGGCCTGTCGAACTACTGGGGCTACAACACGATCGGCTTCTTCGCCCCGCACAACGGGTACTCCTCAACGGGGCGGCTCGGCGAACAGGTGCAGGAGTTCAAGCTGATGGTGCGGACCCTGCACGAGGCGGGCATCGAGGTGATCCTCGACGTGGTCTACAACCACACCGCGGAGGGCAACCACATGGGGCCCACCCTGAGCTTCCGGGGCATCGACAACGCCCACTACTACCGGCTCGTCGAGGGCGCGCCGGAGTACTACATGGACACGACCGGCACGGGGAACAGCGTCAACGTCCGGCAGCCGCACGCGCTGCAACTGATCATGGACTCGCTGCGGTACTGGGTCACGGAGATGCACGTGGACGGCTTCCGCTTCGACCTGGCCTCGGCGCTGGCGCGGGAGTTCCATGAGGTCGACCGGCTGTCGGCCTTCTTCGACCTGGTCCAGCAGGACCCGATCGTGTCGCGGGTGAAGCTGATCGCCGAGCCGTGGGACGTCGGCGAGGCCGGCTACCAGGTCGGCAACTTCCCGGCCCTGTGGACGGAGTGGAACGGCAAGTACCGCGACACCATGCGCGACTTCTGGCGCGGCGTGGACGGGCGGCTGCCGGAGTTCGGCAGCCGGTTCACCGGCTCCAGCGACCTGTACGCCGACGACGGCCGGCACCCGATCGCCTCGGTCAACTTCGTCACCTGCCACGACGGCTTCACGCTGCAGGACCTCGTCTCATGCGACCACAAGCACAACGAGGCGAACGGCGAGGGCAACCGGGACGGCGCCGACGACAACCGCTCGTGGAACCACGGCGTGGAGGGCGAGACCGACGACCCGGACATCGTCGGCCTGCGCGAGCGGCAGAAGCGGAACCTGCTGACCACGCTGCTGCTGTCCCAGGGCGTGCCGATGCTGTCCCACGGCGACGAGGCCGGCCGCACCCAGCGGGGCAACAACAACGCCTACTGCCAGGACAACGAAATCTCCTGGATGAGCTGGTCCGACTCGCCGGAGCAGGAGGTCCTGCGGGCGTTCGTGCGGCGCGTGACCGAGCTGCGCCGCGAGCACCCGGTGTTCCGGCGCCGCCGCTTCCCGACCGGCGACGGCGACGTCGCCTGGTACACCACCATGGGCAACCCGATGACCGACGCCGACTGGCAGACGTCGTACGCCAAGGCGGTCACGGTCTTCCTCGACGGCGACCGCATCGCCGAGCGGGACCAGCGTGGCGAGCCGATCCGCGACGACTCGTTCCTGCTGCTGTTCAACGCCGCAGACATCGACCTGAACTTCGTGCTGCCCGACACCGGTGGAGGGATGTGGACCGGCATGCTCGACACGGCGACCCCGATCGAGGTGTACGAGGATCATGAGCGGCCGGTGGACCGCTCCGGGGAGAAGGTGAGGGTCGAGGCCCGTTCGATGCAGGTGCTGCGTCGTGTCTAGACGCCCGACCGCGACGTACCGGTTGCAGCTGCGCCGGGAGTTCGGGTTCGCCGAGGCGGGGGAGCTGGCCGGTTACCTGGCCGCGCTCGGCGTCTCGCACGTGTACCTGTCGCCGATCCTGCAGGCCGCTCCCGGCTCCGCGCACGGCTACGACGTGGTCGACCACACGCGGATCTCCGACGATCTCGGCGGGGAGGAGGCGTTCCGGGCGATGGCGGGCCGCATGCGCGCCCACGGCCTGTCGATCATCGTGGACATCGTGCCGAACCACATGGCGATCCCCGCGCCGGAGAGCCTCAACCAGGCCTTCTGGGACGTCCTGCGGCAGGGGCCGGACTCCCCGTACGCCCGGTGGTTCGACATCGACTGGTCTCAGGGCGCCGTCGTGGTCCCGGTGCTCGGCTCGCCGGACGACGAACCCCGCCCGGACGGCGACGTGCTGCGCTACCACGACCACGTCCTCCCCCGTGAGGGCCGCCACCGCCCGGCGTACTGGCGTGAGCCCGACCTGAACTACCGGCGCTTCTTCGACATCTCGTCCCTGATCGGGCTCCGGGTGGAGGACCCGGAGGTCTTCGACGCGACCCACGCCGTGATCCTGCGGCTGGTCGACGAGGGGCTCATCGACGGCCTGCGGATCGACCACCCCGACGGGCTCACGGACCCGCGCGGGTACCTGCGGCGGCTCGACCGGCCCCGCGGCTGGGTGGTCGTGGAGAAGATCCTCACGGGTGAGGAGCCGTTCCCGGCCGACTGGCCGTGCGCCGGCACCACCGGGTACGACGCGCTCGGCATGGTCGGCGGGCTGTTCGTCGACCCGGCGGGGGACAAGCCGCTGACCGAGGCGTACACCGCGCTGACCGGCGGACCCGCCGACTTCGCCGAGGTGGAGCGGGCGGCCCGGCGGTTCGCGGCCGACCGGATCCTCGTCCCGGAGGTGCGCCGCCTGACCGCGCTGCTGGCGCGGATCCTCCCGGAGGAGGACCCCGACGCGCTGCGGGAGGTCCTGGTCGAGCTGCTGGTCGCGATGCCGGTCTACCGGGCGTACGTCGTGCCCGGCGAGGAGCCGCCGGCGCAGGCCCTGGAGATCGTCGCCCAGGCCGCCGCCGAGGCCCGCGCCGAGCTTCCGGACGGTGCCCTGCTCGACAGGGTCATTCCCCTGGTGCTCGGGCTGGGCGGCCGTGACGAGGCGCGGGACGAGTTCGTCGTGCGGTTCCAGCAGACGTCCGCGCCGATGACCGCCAAGGGCGTCGAGGACACCGCCTTCTACCGCTGGTCCCGGCTGGCCGCCCTGAACGAGGTGGGCGGCGACCCGCTCAGGTTCGCCGTGTCGCCGGAGGAGTTCCACGCCTACTGCGCGCGGATCGCCGCCGACCGTCCCCGCACGCTGACGACGCTGTCCACGCACGACACGAAGCGCCAGGAGGACGTACGGGCGCGGCTCGCCGTCCTGTCGGAGCTGCCGGACGAGTGGGTCGCCGCCGTCGGCCGGTGGCGGTCGCGGGTGCCGGACAGCCCCCTCGAACCCGACCTCGACTACCTGATGTGGCAGACGATCGTCGGCGCGTGGCCGCTGTCGGCCGACCGGCTCAGGGAGTACCTCACGAAGGCGATGCGCGAGGCCAGGACCCGCACGTCCTGGACGGACCCCGACCCGGCGTACGAGGAGGCGGTCCTGGCCCACGCGGACGCCGTGCTGTCGGACCCGGTGCTCACCGCGGGCGTCGCCGGGTTCGCCCGCCGCATCGCGCCGTACGCCCGCGTGGGCTCGCTCGGCCAGAAGCTGGTCCAGCTCGCCATGCCGGGCGTGCCGGACGTGTACCAGGGCTGCGAGCTCACCGGCCTGTCCCTCGTCGACCCCGACAACCGGCGGCCGGTCGACTACGCACGCCGCCGCGAACTGCTCGCCGACCTCGACGCCGGGACCACCCCGGCCGACCTGGACGGCGAGAAGCTCCTCATCACGTCCCGGCTGCTGCGGCTTCGGGAGAGGCACCCTGAGTGGTTCGACGGCGACTACCAGGCGGTGACCGCCATCGGCCCCGCCGCCGCCCACGCCGTGGCGTTCCGGCGCGGCGGCGCGGTCGTGGTCGCGACCCGGCTGCCCGTAAGCCTCGAACGGCGCGGAGGCTGGGGCCACACCCGGCTCGAACTGCCCGGCGGCCCCTGGCACGACGTCCTCACCGACCAGTCGTACCCCTCCGGTCTGGAACTGAGCGGAGTCCTCCGACTCCTTCCGGTCGCCGTGCTGATCGAGGCCGCATGAGGTACGAGGTGTGGGCGCCGGCCGCCGAGACCGTCGAGGTGGAGACCGGCGGGGCCCGGCACGCCATGACGCCCGGCGGGCGGCCCGGCTGGTGGACGGCGCGGATCGACGCCGGGACCGGCGAGCGGGACTACGGATTCGTGCTCGACGGCGATGGACCGTTCCCGGACCCGCGTTCCCCCTGGCAGCCGAACGGCCTGCACGGGCTCAGCCGCACGTACGACCACGAGCGCTTCCCCTGGTCCGACGACGGCTGGAGGGGACGGCCGCTGCCGGGCGGCGTGCTGTACGAGCTGCACGTCGGCACCTTCACCCCGGAGGGGACGTTCGACGCCGCGATCGAGTGCCTCGACCACCTCGTGGAGCTCGGCGTGGACATCGTCGAGCTGCTGCCGGTGGCGGCCTTTCCCGGCCGGCACGGCTGGGGGTACGACGGCGTCCACCTGTGGGCGGTCCATGACCCGTACGGCGGCCCGGACGGTCTGAACCGTTTCGTGGACGCGTGTCACCGGCGCGGACTCGCGGTCGTCCTCGACGTCGTCTACAACCATCTGGGGCCGAGCGGGAACCACCTGTGGCGGTTCGGCCCGTACTTCACCGACGCCTACCAGACGCCCTGGGGCCCGGCGGTCAACGTCGACCAGGCCGGCTCCGACGAGGTCCGCGCGTACATCGTCGGCAACGCGCTGATGTGGCTGCGCGACCACCACATCGACGGGCTGCGACTCGACGCCGTGCACGCCATCCGGGACCAGCGCGCCGTGCACATCCTGGAGGAGCTGGCCGAGGCGGTCTCCCGGTTCGGGGCGGAGACGGGCCGGGAGGTGTTCCTCATCGCCGAGTCCGACCTGAACGACCCGCGCCTGGTCACCTCGCGCGAGGCGGGCGGATACGGCCTGGACGCGCAGTGGAACGACGACTTCCACCACGCCCTGCACGCGCTGCTCACCGGCGAGCGGCACGGCTACTACGCCGACTTCGGCGCCCCGGAGGCGCTGGCCAAGACGCTGACCAGGGTCTTCTTCCACGACGGGACGTGGTCGTCGTTCCGGGGCCGCACGCACGGGCGGCCGGTCGACACCCTCCGCGTGCCCGGCCACCGCTTCCTCGGCTTCCTGCAGAACCACGACCAGATCGGCAACCGCGCCACCGGCGACCGGATCTCCGCGAGCGTGTCCACAGGCCGGCTCAAGGTCGGGGCGGGCCTGCTGCTCACCGCGCCGTTCACGCCGATGCTGTTCATGGGCGAGGAGTGGGGCGCCCGCACCCCGTGGCGGTTCTTCAGCGACCACCAGGAGCCCGAGCTCGCCCGGGCCGTCAGCGAGGGGCGGCGCCGGGAGTTCGCCGATCACGGCTGGGCAGCAGGCGACGTCCCCGACCCTCAGGACCCGGAGACCCATCGGAGTTCGATCCTGAACTGGGCGGAACTCCGCGAGCCGCACCACCGGGAGCTGTTCGACTGGTACCGCGCGCTGATCGCGCTGCGTCGGTCCGAGCCCAAGCTGACTGACCCCCGCCTCACCGAGGTTTCCGTCGAGTACGGCGAGTCATGGCTCGTGATCCACCGTGGTTCGCTCCGGGTCGCGGCCAATCTAGGCGACGAGCCGTTGCCGTTGCCGGACGGTCATGTGCTCCTCGCCTCCGCCGAAGTGGGCGAGGGTCGGCTCCCGGGCGAGTCTCTCGCCATCCTGCGAACGCTTGGCCAGGAGAGGACGTGACCCTGCGACCTCGTTACCGCTTGCTCTTGGCGAGCAGGAACAAGCCGATGATCATCCGGATGCCCCCGAAGAGCATCGGTCCCCAGGCGACGACGTAGACCCCGCCGCTTCCGGACGCGTGTGAGTACGTGAGCACGGTGATGAGCAGCCCGATCACGAAGAACGCCGCGCCGACACCGATGGCCCGGGTGGCCCTGCGGCGCTCCGCGTCATCCACTCCCTGATAGGGCGAGCCCTGGAACGGCGCGTTCTGGTAGGGCCCGCTCTGGGGCAGAGCCTGGTACGGCTGCGGCGGGTTCGGGGCCGTCGCTGAACCCCAGAAGCGTCCTCGGACGTGAGTCCCCGGGCTCTCTGGCACCGTTCGGCACCAGCGCGGCGAGCGAGCCCGGGGGAGGAAGGAGCCGGCAGGCGTCGACCTTGGCGAACCGGCCGTCGGAGGTGAAGAACCCCAGATACCAGCCGGCCGCGACGCCGCAGCCGACGGCGGCGACCACGGACGTGACGACGAGGGACAGTCGCCGGCGAGTGAGGTGACCGCCGGGTCGCGGAGGGTGAGGGGTCATGATCGAGAGGATGGCAGACCCCGCCAGGTCGCTATGCGCCGGCGCGTGCCGGGACGAGGGCACCGTCGCCGTCCGGGTGGAAGGTGCGGCGGTAGGCCATCGGTGACACGCCGATCGCCGCGTGCAGGTGCTGGCGCAGCGAGACGGCGGTGCCGAAGCCGGCCCGGTGGGCGACCTGGTCGACCGGCAGGTCGGTGGTCTCCAGCAGGTGCCGCGCCAGCTCGACCCGCTGCCGGGCGAGCCAGCGGCCGGGGCTCATGCCGACCTCCTCGTGGAACCGGCGGGTCAGCGTACGCACGCTCATCCCGGCCCGGCCGGCCAGCTCGTGCAGCGCGATCGGCCGGTCCAGGTGCTCCAGCGCCCACGCGCGGGCGGGCGCGGTGCCGGCGTCGTGCGGCTCGGGCACCGGGCGCTCGATGTACTGGGCCTGACCGCCGTCCCGCCACGGCGGGACCACGCCGCGCCGGGCCACGCGGTTCGCGACCTCGCTGCCGTGGTCGCGGCGCACGACGTGGAGGCACAGGTCGATCCCCGCGGCCGCACCCGCGGAGGTCAGCACGTCGCCGTCGTCCACGAACAGCACCTCCGGGTCGACCCGCACGCCGGGGAAGAGCCGCTGAAGCCGGCCCGCCTCGTTCCAGTGGGTGGTCGCGGGCCGGCCGTCGAGGAGGCCGGCGGCCGCGAGCACGAACGAGCCCGTGCAGATCGACATCACGCGGGTGCCCGGCCGGATCAGCGCGAGCGCCGACACCAGGTCCTCCGGGAGCCGCTCGGGCGGATGACACGAGCCGAACGGCGGGAAGACCACCGTGTCCGCCGTGGCCAGGATCGTCGCGTCGTGCTCGACGGTGATCGAGAAGTCGGCGGCCGTGCGCACGGGCCGGCCGTCCACCGTGCAGGTGACCACCTCGTACAGCGGCTCGTCGTCGGGTCCGAGCGCGGCCTCGAAGATCCGTCCGGGGATGCCCAGCTCGAACGGAATGACGCCGTCCAGGGCCAGGACGGCGACGCGGTGCGGAGATCCGGCCGGAGACGTCATGGCCAGATCCTTTCACAGGATGGCCATCCTGCCACTCCCTGCGGAGACACGCCTGCCGCAGTCTTGGGTCCATCACGAAGACGAACGGACCGTAGGAGGAACGATGACCACGATGCGCGCGATCGTCCAGGACGAGCCCGGCGGCCCCGAGGTACTGCGGCTCGCCGAGATCGAGCGGCCGGAGCCCGGACCGGTCGAGATCCTCGTGCGAGTGCACGCCGCCGGGGTCAACCCGACCGACTGGAAGACCCGGCAGCGGGGCCGCTCGGGGTACGGGTCGGCGCTGCCCCGGCTCGGCTTCGACGTGTCGGGCGTGGTCGAGGCGGTCGGGCCCGGCGTGACGCTGTACCGGCCGGGCGACGAGGTGTTCGGCATGCCGCGTTTCCCGCATCCGGCGGGCGCGTACGCCGAGTACGTCACGGCGCCGCCGCGCCACTTCGCCCGCAAGCCGGCCGGCGTCGACCACGTCCAGGCCGCGGCGCTGCCGCTGGCCGCGCTGACCGCCTGGCAGGGCCTCCTAGACACCGCGGAGCTGCGTCCCGGCCAGCGGGTGCTCGTGCACGCCGCCGCAGGCGGAGTCGGGCACCTCGCGGTCCAGATCGCCAAGCTCAACGGCGCGTACGTGATCGGCACCGCCCGGGAGGCCAAGCACGCCTTCGTACGCGGACTGGGCGCCGACGAGGTCATCGACTACACCGAGGTCGACTTCGCCGAGGCGGTCCGCGACGTCGACGTCGTCCTCGACACCATCGGCGGCGACTACGGCCCCCGCTCCCTGCGGACCCTTCGCGACGGCGGTGTCCTCGTGTCGTACCTGTCGGCCGACGACGACCTTGTGTCCGCGGCCGCGAAACGGGACATCAACGCGGGCTGGACACTCGTCGAGCCCGACTACGCCGCGATGAAGGAGATCGCCGCGCTCGCCGAGGCGGGCCGGCTGCGCGCCGAGATCGACTCGGTGTTCCCACTGGAGGAGGCCGCCAAGGCCCACGAGCGCGGCGAGACCGGCCGCACCACCGGCAAGATCGCCCTGACGGTGGCCCCCTGACGATCCGGATCGCGGCTCATCGGCCGAGCAGGCGGTCGATGGCGCGGCGGGCCCGTTCGGGGGCGGCCGGGTCCCGGTGCAGCTGGATGGCCTGGCCGGCGGCGAGCCCCACGCCGCCCAGCTCGAAGACCAGTTGATCGACGTCGGTGTCCGGGGGCAGGTCGCCGGCGTCGACGGCCGTCCGCAGCTCGGCGGCCGCGTAGTCGGACCAACGGGACAGGGCGGCGAGCACGGCGTCCCGGACGGGGCCGGGACGCCCGTCGAACTCGGCGGCGACCGAGGTGAGGAAGCAGCCGCCGTGCCCGTCGTCCGCCATGTACGCGATCCACTCATCGAAGGCGCGGGTCAGCCGGTCGACGCCGGGATCGGACCCCGCGGCGCGTGCCGGCACCCGGTCGGCGAACTTCTCGATCGCGGCGTCGAGCGTCGCGAGCTGGAGCGCCTCCTTGGTGCCGAAATGGCCGATCACTCCGGCCTTGCTCATCCCGAGCTCGGTCGCGAGCCGGCCGATGGTGACGCCTTCGAGCCCCTCGGTCGAGGCCAGCGTCAGGGCGCACTCGATGATCCGGGTCCGGGTGGCGGCCGTTTCGACGGCGGACTTGCGTGGGCTCACGAGATCAGCTTAACCTACCGACCGTTCGCTAAATGCGTACGACCGTTCGGTAGCTAAAGGAGCGCCATGAAGATCCATCACCTGAACTGCGGATCGATGCGCGAGATCGATCCCGCCGACGCGGCAGATCACCGGCTGGAGCCCGCGCGGGCGCTGAACCACTGCCTGCTCGTCGAGACCGACGACTCCGGTCTCGTCCTGGTCGAGACCGGATTCGGCACGCCCGACGTCGACCGCCCGGAGGAGACCCTCGGCCGGACCTTCCTGGACCGGACCCAGGCGCTGCTCGACCCGGAGGAGACCGCCGTACGGCAGATCCGGCGGCTCGGCCACTCGCCCGACGACGTCCGCCACATCGTGCTGACCCACCTCGACCTCGACCACAGCGGCGGGCTGCCGGACTTCCCGCACGCCACCGTTCACCTGCACGACGCGGAGTACCGGGCCGCCATGGCCGCGACCGGCGCGCACCCCGAGCACGCCCTGCGCTACCGGCCCGCGCACTGGGCGCACCGCCCGCACTGGAGGACCTACGAGTCGCGGAAGGGCGAGTCGTGGTTCGGGTTCGACGCCCTCGAACTCGACGGCCTGCCCCCGGAGATCCTGCTGATCCCGCTCGCCGGGCACACCGAGGGCCACTGCGCCGTGGCCGTACGGGACGAGGATCGATGGCTCCTGCACGCCGGCGACGCCTTCTACCACCACGGCCAGGTCGAGCCGGACGACCGCTGGTCCATGCCCCTGTGGGAGGCGCTGGAGGAGATCACGGAGATCGACCGGCCGCTGCGCGCCGCCAACCAGGCCCGCCTCCGCGAGCTCCTGCGCGACCACGGCGACGAGGTCGAGGTCTTCTCGGCCCACGACCCCTGGGCCTTCGCGCGCCTCGCCGCCCGGCCGTGACCGACCGTGCCGGATCACTGTGATCCGGCACCGGCACCGGCTCCGGCACGCCGGCGATCCCCAGGGTGGTGGGCCGGATCCGGCGGGCCGAGCCGAGGGCGTACGGTGCGGACGCGGACGCCTGAGGGCAAGGCGAGGGTATTTACTTTGCATTAGCGCGGTTATCGGTATGTCTAAGGCTGGCCTACGACTGGAAGATCGCAGGTCAAGGCCCCGCTACTACCGAGGAAACGTTCTTGAATAGCTCTACGATCGGTTCATGACCTCAGTTCTGCTCGCCGAGGACGACACGTCCATATCCGAGCCTCTCGCCAGAGCGCTGCGGCGGGAGGGATACAACGTCGAAGTCAGTCCCGACGGTCCGCAGGCTCTCGAGCGGGCGCTCGGGGGCGGGGTGGACCTCATCGTCCTGGACCTCGGCCTGCCCGAGCTCGACGGGCTCGAAGTGGCCCGGCGCGTTCGCGCCGAGGGCCACGGCGTGCCGATCCTCATCCTCACCGCCCGCGCCGACGAGGTGGACACCGTGGTGGGCCTCGACGCCGGCGCCGACGACTACGTCACCAAGCCCTTCCGTCTCGCCGAACTCCTGGCCCGCGTACGCGCTCTGCTGCGCCGGGGCAGCACGGAGACGCCGATCGTGCAGGGCGTCCGGATCGACGCCGAGTCCCGTCGCGCCTGGATGGGCGACCAGGAGCTCCAGCTCACCACCAAGGAGTTCGACCTGCTTCGCGTGCTGGTCCGCGACGCGGGCAAGGTCGTCACCCGAGAACAGATCATGCGGGAGGTATGGGATACCAACTGGTGGGGTTCCACCAAGACCCTCGACATGCACATCTCCTGGCTCCGTCGCAAACTGGGAGATGACGCGGGCAGCCCGCGTTACATCACGACCGTGCGAGGAGTGGGCTTCCGCTTCGAGCGCGGTGACTAGTCGTGTGAACCCGGCGTGACCACCCCCTGGTCACGTCTCGGGCGAAAGAGAGGGTCCCCCATGAGGCGACGGCTCCTGCTGTCCACGCTGGCCGTCGCGGTCGTCGCCGTGCTCCTGCTCGGCATTCCCCTGGCGTACTCGACCCATCGGCTTCTCTACGACGAGGCCGAACAACAGGTCGAGCGGGAGGCGGCGACCGTGGTTGCCGGCGTGAACCTCAAACAGGAAGGCAAGCAGTCCATCGTCGGCGACCAGATCGCCAAGGAGTTCCCCAGCCGGTACATCGTCGTCACGCTGGCGAACGACGAGGTCATCACGGCCGGAGTCGCGCCGCCGAAGGGCGCGCACGTCATCCGGAAGACCGCCAACGACCGCGGTATCCGGGTCCAGGTGTCCCGTGACGCCGCCGACATCGAGGCCGAGGCACTGCGCACGTTCCTGCTGATCGGCAGCCTCGTCGTGCTCGGCGTCGGCGTGGCGGTCGGGCTGGCGATGGTGCAGGCGCGGAAGCTGACCCTGCCGCTGATCGACCTGGCGGAGACCGCCGAGCGCCTCGGGTCGGGCAACGCGCGGCCGCGCCGGCGCCGGTACGGCGTGCCCGAGGTCGACCGGGTCGCGGAGGTGCTCGATCGCAGCGCCGTGCGGATCGCCGATCTGCTGGCCGCGAGCCGGGAGTTCGCCTCCGACGCCAGCCACCAGCTGCGTACGCCGCTGACGGCGCTGTCCATGCGGCTGGAGGAGATGGTCGAGGCGGCGGAGTACCCGGACATCGTCCGGGAGGAGGGCGCCGCCGCGGCCGCGCAGATCGAGCGCCTCGCCGCGGTGGTCGAGCAGCTCCTCGCCCGCGCCAAGCACGATCCCACCGGTGACGCGATCCCCGTGCCCGTCGACGACATCGTCGCGCAGCAGCTGGAGGAATGGGAGCCGGTCTTCCGGCGCGAGGGGCGCCGGCTGGAGGTGACCGGCGTGCCGGAGCTCACCGCCGTGGCCAGTCCCGGCGGCCTGTCGCAGATCATCGCGACCCTGCTGGACAACTCGCTCGTGCACGGGGACGGGACCGTCACGATCCACACCAAGGAGACGGCCTCGTCGATCGTCGTGGAGGTCGGGGACGAGGGCGCGGGCGTTCCGCCGGATCTGGAGCGGCGGGTCTTCGACCGCAACGTCAGCGGAAGGTGGCAGGGGACCGGGCTCGGGCTCTACCTCGCGCGCTCGCTGGCCACGGCGGACGGCGGGCGGCTGGAGCTCATCCGCGCCCGGCCGGCCACCTTCGCGATCTTCCTGCGGCAGGGCGACGAGGTGCTGCGGGCGCGCGAGCGCGTCGTCAGCGGCCCCGCCTAGCGGCCTGCTCGGCGGGCATCCGGGGGGAGGGCGGCTCGGCGTCGCTCCGGACGGGTCCCTCCTCCTCGGCGTGGTCGGCCTGCGAGAGCTCGTGGGCCTCGGGCAGACCGGTGTGCGGATCGACCGGCGGCGCGGTCGGTGGCAGGAAGACCCACTTCTTGTACGCCCAGTAGCGGAAGAGGGTCGCCACGCCGGTACCGATGATCTGCGACACGTTGAACGCCACGCCGTTGCGGATGCCGAGGACGTAGTGGGTGAAGCCGATGAACACCCACGTGATCACCAGGCCGACGCCGTTGAACGCGAAGAACAGGACGTACTCCCGGCCCAGGCCCGACTTGTCACGGTGGCGGAACGTCCAGAACCGGTTGGCGAAGTAGGAGAAGGTCGTCGCCGCGACGGTGCCGACGCCGAACGACGTCAGCGGGCCCACGTGCATTCCGAGGTGCAGGGTGTCGGAGATGCCGATGGTGATGATGAAGTTCAGCACACCGATCGTCCCGAACGCCGCGAGCTCGTGGATCAGATGGGCGAATCTTCGGTACAGACGACTGGCGAGACGCACGAGATGGGACCTTTCATTCCGGCTCGGTGGCCGATCGCACACCCTCGGCGACACCCGGATCTAGATACCCCTGGCTTACGAGGTTAGACGGCCTTCCGCGGCGCGTCGTTCCCGCGGGGAACGACCACCTCGCGACATCGGTGTGGCGTCTCGCGGGCACGGCCGTGCTTCTCGTCCGGGGCACCCGGTCTCTGAGCACGGCGGATAGGCTTCGCACGTGACGGACAGGCAAGACATACCAGTCGTCGGCATGGTCGGCGGCGGGCAGCTCGCCCGGATGATGCAGCAGGCGGCGATCGCGCTCGGCGTGCCGCTGCGGGTGCTCAGCGACAGCGCGCACGCGTCCGCGGCCAAGGTCATCGCCGACGTGCGCATCGGCGACCACGGCTCCCTCGACGACCTGCGCTCCTTCGCCAAGGGCACCGACGTGGTGACGTGGGACCACGAGCACGTCCCCGGCGAGCACATCCGGGCCCTGGAGGACGCCGGCGTTCCCTGCCGCCCCGGATCCGGGGCGCTGCTGCACGCCCAGGACAAGCGCGTGATGCGGGAACGGCTCACCGAGCTGGGCATGCCGTGCCCGGAGTTCGTCGTCCTGGACCCCGAGGCGCCGCTGACGACCCTCGAGCGGTTCGGGCGGCACGCCGGCTGGCCGGTCGTGATCAAGGCGTCGCGCGGCGGCTACGACGGCAAGGGTGTGTGGGTCTGCGCGTCCGTCGAGGAGGCGCGTGTCGTCGTTGAGCGCGCCGTCGCCGAGGGCGTCGACCTGCTCGCCGAGCGGCACGTGCCGTTCCGTCGCGAGCTGGCCGCCCTCGTGGCCCGCTCCCCGTACGGGCAGGGCGCGGCGTACCCGATCGTGGAGACGGTGCAGCGCGACGGCATCTGCCACGAGGTGATCGCGCCCGCCCCGGGCCTGCACCCCGACCGGGCCGAGGAGGCCCAGCGGCTGGCGCTCACCATCGCCGACGCCCTCGACGTGACCGGCCTGCTCGCCGTCGAGCTGTTCGAGACCGAGGACGGCGTGCTGGTCAACGAGCTGGCGATGCGGCCGCACAACTCCGGTCACTGGACGATCGAGGGGTCGCGCACGTCGCAGTTCGAGCAGCACCTGCGGGCCGTGCTCGACCTGCCGCTCGGCGAGACGACCCCGACCGCGCCGTACACCGTCATGGCCAACGTGCTGGGCGGCGAGGATCCTGACGTCTACCGGCGCTACATCCACGTCATGGCCCACGACCCCGCCGTGAAGGTGCACTTCTACGGCAAGGAGGTCCGGCCCGGCCGCAAGATCGGACACGTCACCGCGCTCGGCGACGACCTGGAGGAGACCCGCGAGCGGGCCCGCCACGCCGCCGACTACCTGAGAGGGACCGCCGTATGACCGTCGGCGTCGTGATGGGCAGTGACTCGGACTGGCCCGTGATGAAGGCCGCCGCCGAGGCGCTGGATGAGTTCGACGTCGCGTACGAGGCGGACGTGGTCTCCGCCCACCGTATGCCGCAGGACATGATCGCGTACGGTTCGGAGGCCGCCTCCCGGGGGCTGCGCGTGATCATCGCGGGTGCGGGCGGCGCCGCCCACCTGCCGGGGATGCTCGCCGCCGTGACGCCGCTCCCGGTGATCGGGGTGCCGGTGCCGCTCAAGTACCTCGACGGCATGGACTCCCTGCTGTCGATCGCGCAGATGCCGGCCGGCGTCCCCGTGGCGACGGTGGCGATCGGCAACGCCCGCAACGCCGGCCTCCTGGCCGTCCGGATCCTCGCGGCGGCCGATCCGGAGCTGCGTGAGCGCATGGAGGAGTTCCAGCGCGACCTGTACGCCCAGGCCAAGGCGAAGGGCTCTCGCCTGAGGAAGGCCAGAGACTAAGGGCACGCTCAGCGGGGAAGGCCCAGGCGGGCCCATTCGATGGCCGGGCAGCGGTCCATGACGACGTCGAGGCCCGCCTCCCGCACCCGCCGGGCGGCGGCCTCGTCGATCACGTCCAGCGGGAACCACACCGCCCGCACGTCACCGTCCCGGCGCGGGCCGTACGCCGCGAACAGCTTGATCGCCTCGTCGGCGACCTCGCCCGCGTGCTCGGCGCGCCGGTAGACGCCGACGACGTCGACCCGGTGCGTCACCTCGTCCAGTGCCGAGACGCCCGGCACCCCGAGCACCGTCTCGGCGGCGGGGTGGACGGGGACGATCGCCTTGCCCCGGGACTGGAGCAGCTGCGCCATGTCGTACGCGGTGCGGCCCGGGTTGTCGCGCAACCCGACGAACGCCCACGTCCGCGAATCGAGCAGCACCCGGCGGATGACGGCCTCGTCGGCGTAAGAGTCGCTCATGACGGTGCCAACCGCCGGGCGGCCCGCCGCCTTCCCGGCGGAACGCCGCCCGTACGGCACCGCCCGGCCACCTGGGCCGGGCGGTGCGGGCTTACGGGCGTCCCAGGGCGCGGTAGTGCCAGCCGGCCGCGCGCCAGAGCTCGGGGTCGAGCGCGTTGCGGCCGTCGACGATGTTGCGCTCGGCCACCGCGGCGCCGAGGACCTCCGGGTCGAGGTCCCGGAACTCCTTCCACTCGGTGAGCAGCAGCACGACGTGCGCGTCGTCGGCGGCGTCCATCGCCGACGTGCCGTAGGTCAGGTCCGGGTGGGCCCGGCGTGCGTTGTCGAGCGCCTGCGGGTCGTACACCGTCACCTGGCCGCCCTGCGCGCGGATGGAGGTCGCGACGTCGAGGGCGGGCGAATCGCGGATGTCGTCGGAGTTCGGCTTGAACGCCGCGCCGAGGACGCCGACCGTACGGCCGATGAACGAGCCGCCCAGCAGCTCGCGCGCCAGGTCGACCATGCGGATGCGGCGCCGGATGTTGATGGCGTCCACCTCGCGCAGGAACGACAGCGCCTGGTCGACGCCGAGCTCGCCGGCGCGGGCCATGAACGCCCGGATGTCCTTGGGCAGGCAGCCCCCGCCGAACCCGAGACCCGGGCCGAGGAACTTGCCGCCGATCCGGTCGTCGTAGGAGAGGGCCTCGGAGAGCTTGGTCACATCGGCGTGCGCGGCCTCGCACACCTCGGCCATCGCGTTGATGAACGAGATCTTCGTCGCGAGGAAGGCGTTGGCGGACACCTTGACGAGCTCAGAGGTGGGGAAGTCGCTGACGATGAAGGGAACGCCTTCGGCGACCATCGAGGCGTACACCTCGCGTAGGACCTTCTCCGCGCGGTCGGACTGGACGCCGACGACGATGCGGTCCGGGTGCAGGGTGTCCTCGACGGCGTAACCCTCGCGCAGGAACTCGGGGTTCCAGGCGAGCTCGACGACGTCTCCGGCGGGGGCCAGCAGCGCCAGCCGCTGCGCCAGCCGCTCGGCGGTGCCGACGGGGACGGTGGACTTGCCGACGACCACGCAGGCCCGGGTGAGCAGCGGCGCCAGGGAGTTGATCGCGTCGTCCACGTAGCTCATGTCGGCGGCGTACTCGCCTGGTTTCTGCGGCGTGCCCACACAGACGAAGTGGACGTCGCCGAACTCGGCGGCCTCCTCGTACGACGTGGTGAACCGCAGCCGGCCGTTCTCCAGGTTGCGGCGCAGGATGGGCTCCAGGCCCGGTTCGTAGACCGGGAGGTCGCCTTGGGTCAGACGCGCGATCTTCTCCGCGTCCACATCCACGCCCAGCACCTCGAAGCCCAGGTCGGCCATGCATGCCGCGTGGGTGGCGCCCAGGTAACCGGTACCGATCACGGTCAAGCGCTGTGCCAAGGTCCCGCCTCCTTTCCTAAGTCCGTCGTGCCCGACCCCGTTATCTCCCCACGGGCCGCTCGGCATGCTACCGGCCCTACTGGCGAGTAGGTTTACCGCGTACGATCGGCGTATGACCGCAGACTTTCCTCTGTACGAACTTTCTGAAGAGCACCAGATGCTCCGTGAGACGGTTCGTTCGCTGGCCGATGACAAGATCGCTCCGCGAGCCGCGGAGACCGACGAGACGGGGGAGTTCCCCCAGGCCGTCTATGACGCGCTCGTCCAGGCGGACCTGCACGCCGTGCACATCCCCGAGGCGTACGAAGGAGCCGGTGCCGACGCCCTCGCCACGGTGATCGTCATCGAGGAGGTCGCTCGCGCCTGTGCCGCCTCGTCCCTGATCCCCGCGGTGAACAAGCTCGGCACCGTTCCGATCCTCCTCTCCGGCTCGGAAGACCTGAAAAAACGCTACCTGAGCTCCGTGGCCCGTGGCGAGAACATGTTCTCGTACGCCCTGTCGGAGCCGGAGGCGGGCAGCGACGCGGCCGCGATGAAGACGAGGGCCGTGCGCGACGGCGACCATTGGGTGCTTAACGGCACCAAGCGGTGGATCACCAACGCGGGTGTCTCGGAGTACTACACCGTGATGGCCGTCACGGACCCGTCGCAGGGCGCCCGAGGCATCTCGGCGTTCGTGGTGGAGAAGAGCGACCCGGGTGTGAGCTTCGGCGCACCGGAGAAGAAGCTCGGCATCAAGGGCTCGCCGACGCGCGAGGTGATCCTCGAGGACGTGCGGATCCCGGCCGACCGGATCATCGGCGAGGAGGGCACGGGTTTCAAGACCGCGCTCGCCACCCTCGACCACACGCGCGTCACCATCGCGGCCCAGGCGCTCGGCATCGCCCAGGGCGCGCTCGACTACGCGCTCGGCTATGTCAAGGAGCGCAAGCAGTTCGGCAAGTCCATCGGCGACTTCCAGGGCGTGCAGTTCATGCTGGCCGACATGGCGATGAAGCTGGAGGCGGCCCGTCAGCTCACCTACGCCGCCGCCGCCAAGTCCGAGCGGGCGATGGAGGGCGAGCGCGTGGCGGACCTCACCTTCGTCTCCTCGGCGGCCAAGTGCTTCGCCTCCGACGCGGCGATGGAGATCACCACCGACGCCGTGCAGCTGCTCGGCGGCTACGGCTACGTCAAGGACTACCCGGTCGAGCGCATGATGCGCGACGCCAAGATCACCCAGATCTACGAGGGCACCAACCAGATCCAGCGCGTCGTCATGGCCCGCCAGCTCCTGAAATAGAGTCCCGCCGGCACACCGGCCCGGGCCGGCCGTGGTCCGCCCTCCGGCCCGCGCCGGTGTTTCGCGTGTGCGCCGTGGAGCCACCGGCTGACAACTGCTGGACGAATGTCAGACGCCTGGATAACTTCCTGTCATGAGAACATCACGGATCGTGTTCCGGCTGAGTGGGGAGGACAGGCGGATCATCGAGTCGGCCAAGCGCTCGGATGAGGGAGTGACCGATGTGATCCGGCGCGCCCTGCGACTGCTGGAGCGCGAAGACTGGCTCAGGCAGGCCAAGGCGGACGCCGAGCGCCTGGCCGATGAGGATCTGTCCGCCGAAGAAGCGCTTTAGGGCGCTACGGCGGTGGCTTGGGGAGGGGGCGTCCCGTACGTCGGGGTGCTGCCGTCGTCCCGCGCGGCGCGGAACCGTCCGGCCCCGAGCGCCGTGGTGGGACCGGCGCAGGGAGCCGTGGGTTCAGCGTTCAGGCATGAGCCGCGCGTCGCGCGGCCCGGGGTCAGTTGTGAAGGACAGGGCTGGCTCCCGCCAGCGGATCGTACGCCCTCCGGTTGTGCACCATGACCCAGAACCGGTAGTAGCCATGCGCCTTGCGCGGTGTCTTCATCGAGTAGGGAACGTGGCCCTGCTTGCAGCCGTAGTGGGCGCGCCAGATTGTCTTGGAGCCGGTGAACTTCTTGTTGTCCGCCTTTTCAAGGGCGACGTCGATCCGGCAGAAACCGCGGTCGTGCTGGCCCACCCGGTCGACATAGAAGTCGGGCCGGACCACGTTCTTGTGGGCGCTGATGCAGGCGCGGAACTTCCATCCCGAGTAGCGGTCGCTGTACGGCCGGCATCCGCCGCCGGACGACGCCGCGGCCGAGGGGGCCATGGTCAGGATGAGCCCAGAGGCGACCGCCAGCCCGGTCACGGCCGATATGGATCTTCCTCGCAGAGACACACATGCCTCCTGTTCTTGATCGATCTGGTCGAGGACGGATCCTTTCAGCACGCGGTGGTGTCCGACAGGGACTCAGGGCTCAACCCGGATGAATGACGACGGGACGGTCCAGAGAGTCATGAACGATGTCGAGAGAGCACCGCGTCCGCAATTCGCTCAGAGCGTCCGCGGCGGCCGGCGCTCGGTCAGCGCGGGCGGCGCATCTCGCGGGTGCCGCCGTCCTCATCCCGAGGCCTGAACGGCGACTGGTCGCCGTACTGCCGTTCCGGCTCGTACAGCGGCACGTCGAACTCCGTCTGCCCGTACGCCGTCGCGGCCGGCCCCTCGGCGGAGCCGTAGACGGGGATGTCCCCCTGGTCCGCCGACCCGTACACGTGGGTGTCGGTGTGACGGGGCGTCCCGTACGCCGGGGTGCTGCCGCCGTCCCGCGCGGCGGCGTGACGGCCCCGCCCCCCGGTGGACGTCGAGCGCCGCCCGTCCGTCTCCTCCGACTCGGGAAGGCCGTATTCGTACGCCGGGTCGGAGTCGTCGTCGGGCCGGCTCCGCCATCGCGAGGGGAAGAACGACCCGAAGAGCAGGCCGACGCCGGCGAAGAGGATGAACCCCTCCTCCTCGAGGCCCGCGAGTGTCACGCGCTGCCCCTTGAAGGGGAACCGGTTGATGAGGTCGGCGGTCGTCTGCTGGGAGACGAAGAACAGCACGCCGGCGGCGGTGAGGATCAGGCCGCCGATGAGGGAGGCCAGCGGCGAGATCCGAGAGGCGGTGAGGAGCGCGAAGACGATGGCGGCGCCGGCCAGCGCGCCGCCGCCGAGCCACTTGTCGGTCTTGTGGCCCTGCATCACGAAGCCGTGCTGCAGGCGGTACGTGCCGAAGATCAGAAGTCCTGCGAGCGCGGCTGTAAGGATCAGTCCCAGGAAGAATCCCCAGGTGTGGCGGGCGCCGTTCGACATCGCTGTCCTCCCAGTGGCCGACGACCCCGGCGGGGCCGCCGGTACACCAGAAGGCTAGTGGCCCGAGGAACGCGTAAAAAGGAGCATTTTTCAGGCAGGGCGATGTGGCCTCGGCGGCCACTGTGATCTCACTCGCGGATTCACCTGCAGAGGTTCTGCGTGGCCGTCCTCGCGTTCACCTGCCGCTGCTGGGAGTCCGGCGCCTTGGCGGGCTCTCTCACGGTGACCTTCTTCACCCCGGACCAGGACGGCCCGACCACGACCTGAAGGCGTGACCCGAGCCCGGACACCTGCTTGAGCCTCGCCCCCGGGATCGCCGCCTTCAGCGTCTTCGCCGAGTCCTCCCGGCCCGGCCCGTACTGGATGACGGTCGCCCCGACCCCGTGCCGCGAGCCGGGCACCACGGTCGCGCCGAACCCGGCGTCGCGCAGGTCACCGGCGGCCCGGGCGGCCAGCCCGGGCGTGCCGACTCCGTTGATCACGCGGACGTCGATGTTCCGCGGGGCCACCGTGAGGCCGTCGGGCTTCGCGCTCGGGGACGCCCCGGCGGGGCTCTGCGCGGGCTTCGGCTGGTCGACGATCGGCTTGTCCTGCTGGATCTGGTCGAACAGCCGGCCGGCGGCCCGGTCGTCCCACAGCACGGTCGACTGCCGCACGCCGCCGATCGGCGTCAGGTAGTCGGCGTTGGCCAGCGGCACCGTCGTGAAGGCGATGCCGTCGGTCGAGATGCCCCGCATCTGCGTGGCCAGTGACGTCAGCGTGCCCTTCGACAGATCCTTGTCCGCCCGGATCGTGCTCAGCGCCGCGCTGAGCACGGCCGGATACCTCGTCGGGTCGTTCAGCGCCTTGTGGGCCACCGCGGACATGAACTGCTGCTGCCGGTCGATCCGGCCCAGGTCGCTGCCGCCGGTCAGGGTGTAGCGGGCCCGGGAGTAGGCGAGCGCGGTCTTGCCGTCCACGGTGGTCTTCCCCGCGGGCAGCCGCAGGCCGCTCTTCGGGTCGTCGATCGCCTGGTTCGTGCAGACGGTCACGCCGCCGAGCGCGTCCACGACCTTGATGAAGCCCAGGAAGTTGACCTCGACGTAGTGGTCGACGTGCACGCCGGTGGCGCGCTCGACCGTCTGCACGGCGAGGGTGGGCCCGCCGTACATGTAGGCCCAGTTGAGCTTGCCCTGCCGCTCACCGACCTGCGTGCCGCGCGTCCCCTCGTTGCCGTTCGACTTGTGCGACGGAATGGTGACCAAGGAGTCGCGCGGCAGGCTCACCACGGTGATCTTGTCGTGCTTGGACGAGACGTGCACCAGCATCATCGTGTCGGAGCGCTCGCCGCCGACCTTGCCCAGATGCAGGTCCCGGATCTGCTGGTCGGTCAGCCCGTCGCGCCGGTCGACGCCGGCCAGCAGGATGTTCATCGAGCCCTGGGGGCCGGAGTCGGGGCGGTTCTTCAGCCCCTCGAACGCGTTGACGCGCCGCACGCTGCCCAGGACGTAGTCCTGGAAGGCCCAGCCGCCACCGGAGAAGAGCAGCACCGCCGTCGACATCACGCCCGTCGTCAGCAGGAACCGGCGCTGCCGCCGCGCTCCGTCCGCCGGAGCCCCGCGCGGGGCCCGTTCGACGCGCACGTGCGAGGCCTCCGCGTCGCCGAGGGCGACGCCCTCCACCTCCGCGGCCTCGTCGTCAGCCGGGGTGCCCGGGCGGGGGCGGAAGTAGCGCTCCTGCGGGTCGGACTCCTCGTCGTGTGCCATGACGGCTCGCCTCTCCGGGGGGTGCGAAGTCTTGCCTTCATTGCGGCGTTCCTCGCGTTCGTACAGTACCGTGGCGCCGTCATGAATCCCTCGCCCAACACACAGGTCGCCGTAAACCGCGTCTGGCCGGCCGTGTCAGTGATCATGCCCGTACTCAACGAGGAACGACATCTCGCGGAGGCGGTCACGTCCATCCTCACCCAGGACTACCCCGGTGAGCTGGAGCTCGTCATCGCGGTCGGACCCTCCCGCGACCGCACGCAGGAGATCGCCGAGAAGCTCGCGGCCGACGACGCGCGGATCGTCGTCGTCCCGAGCCCGACGGGCCGCACCCCCAACGGCCTGAACGCCTGCATCACGGCCTCGCGGCACTCCATCATCGTCCGGGTCGACGGCCACTCGCTGCTGCCCGCCGACTATGTCCGGGCCGCCGTCGAGACCCTGGAGGAGACGGGCGCGGACAACGTCGGCGGCATCATGGCCGCCGAGGGCGTCACCCCGTTCGAGAAGGCCGTCGCCCGCGCGATGACGACCAAGATCGGGATCGGCAACGCGACGTTCCACATCGGCGGTCAGCCGGGCGAGGCGGAGACGGTCTACCTCGGCAGCTTCCGGCGCACCGCCCTCGACCGGGTCGGCGGGTACGACGAGACGTTCGTCCGCGCGCAGGACTGGGAGATGAACCACCGCATCCGCCAGACCGGCGGCAAGGTCTGGTTCACCCCCCGGATGCGGGTGACCTACCGCCCCCGGCCGAACATCCGGGCGCTGGCCAAGCAGTTCTTCCACACCGGCAAGTGGCGGCGGGTGGTCGGCCGCGAGCACCAGGGCACTCTCAACCTGCGCTACCTCGCGCCGCCGCTGGCCGTGGTCGCGATCGCCGTCGGCGTGGTCGCCGGCGTCCTCGGCTTCTGGCCCGGCTGGATCATCCCCGGCGGGTACGCCGCCGCGATCCTCGCGGGCTCGGTCGCGACCGGGCGGGGGCTGCCGTTCTCGGCGTGGGTGCGGCTTCCCCTGGTGTACGCGACGATGCACATCGCGTGGGGGCTCGGCTTCCTGGTCAGCCCGCCGAGCCTGGGGCGTTCTCCCCAGCGGTGATCTGCTCGGCGATCAGCAGATCGACCGGATGGGTGATTTTAATGTTCCGCTCACTGCCCGGGACGACCCGTACGGGGATCTCGGGCAGGTAGCGGTGCACCACCCCGCAGTCGTCCGTCGGTGGCCGCTCGGCGAAGCCCGGGTCGGCCAGCGCCCGCTCGTACGCCGTGCGGATCGTGGCCAGCCGGAATCCCTGGGGCGTCTGGAAGCGCCGCAGCCGGTCCCGCCGCGGCATCTCCACGACCCGGTCCCCCTCGACCACGACGACCGTGTCGGACGAGGGCACCGCCACCGCGACGACCTCCTCGCGCTCCAGCGCCGCGACGCAGTCGGCGATGATCCGGGCGTCCACGAACGGGCGGGCGGCGTCGTGGAACAGCACGCGGACGTCGCCCGGCTCGTCCTCCAGCGCCGCGAGCGCCCGTAGCGTCGACTCCGTACGGGTGGAGCCGCCCTCGACGACCCGGCCGACCTTGGCGTACGGCTTGGCGATCACCTCGGCCTCGGCCACATGACCGGCGGCCATCACCACGACGACCTCGTCGATGTCCGGCGCCGTGTCGAACGCCTCGATCGCGCGGGCGAGAATGGGCCGACCCCCCACGGCCGCCAGCTGCTTCGGCGCGCCGAGACCCAGACGCAGTCCCGTTCCACCGGCGAGGACGACCGCAACGGTTCTCATGCGCCCGCACTTTACTGTCCGCCACCTACCGTCGTGAGGGCCCACAGGGTGTCGACAGCGGTAACCTATGGGGACCTTTGCCGCGTCACCCGGCTGAACGGATGTTTACGGCGAGGAGGCGGCGCCGCGACACTCGCGGTATGGTCGGCGCTCACATCTCACGGCTCTGCCAGAGACCCCCCCACTCCAGACCTGAGGACTACAGACATGATCTTCGGAGGGCGCCGATGACGTTGGCAGTGGTTCTCGCAACCGAGGCGGTCGCCTCTGGGTCCACGCCGACGGCCGGCCTCACACTTCCGGGCGGCGGCGCTGTCGTCACCCGGCTGCTCGCCCAGCTCGAATCCCTTGACGTCGCCGATCGCCGCGTGATCGCCCGTCCCGAGTTCGCCGCCACGCTCCGGGAGCACGGCTGCGAGGTCGTCGAGTCCAAGGGGCTCGCCGACGATCTCCGGGAGATCGCACGGGTGGCACGTGCGGCGAAGGAGCCGATGCTGGTCGTGCACGGTGACGTCATCGCCCATCGCGAGGTGTTCGCCCGGCTCGTCTACAATTCCAAGGCCCCCGCCTCCGCCGTCGTCGCCCGCGATCACGTGAACGACGACGAGCTCACCCGCCCCCTCATCCGGATCAGCAAGGGCCGCATCGCTTCGGCGGGCTCCCCCTACCACCAGGTGACCGACCCGAACGCCGTCTTCCGCGGCGTCCTCCGGGTCTCCCAAGAGGAGACCGACACGCTCGCGCAGGCGGCGGAGAAGCTCGCGGAGCTGGCCGACAAGCCCGACGGTCTCACGGAGATCAGCCCGGTCCGCCACCTGTGGCAGAACCCGGAGGACACCGGCGACATCGAGATCGAGCAGGGCGACGGCGACCGCAACAGCGCCCTGGCCACCACCCCGATCACCGGAGACGACGCGCCGACTCTGCTCGTCGTCGGCCTGGTGCGCTCGGGCGTGAAGGTCACCGGCCGCGGCAACGCCACACTGCTGTGCGAGCGGGTCCTCGACCAGACACAGGCGGACGCGGCCCAGCGCGCCATCGACGCCGTCGACGAGGACAAGGTCCGCCTGAGCGCGGCGGTGAAGAACAACGACGGCTTCTTCACGACCTACGCGGTGAGCACCTACTCCCGCTACATCGCGCGCTGGTGCGGCAAGCGCGGCTGGACGCCGAACGGCGTCACCGCGATCTCCATGGGGATCTCGGTGGTCGCCGCCTACTTCTTCTCCACCGGCCAGCGGTGGGGGATGATCCTCGGCGGTGTGTCGCTGTACTTCGCGTTCGTCTTCGACTGCGTGGACGGGCAGCTGGCCCGCTACACCCGCCAGTTCAGCACGCTCGGTGCCTGGCTCGACGCGACGTTCGACCGGGCCAAGGAGTACACCGTGTTCGCCGGCCTGGCCGCGGGTTCCACCGCGGCGGCGGTCGGCAGTTCGGTGCACGGCGGTGACGTCTGGTACCTCGCCGCGATCGCGATCACGGTGCAGACCTGCCGTCACATGGTCGACTTCGCGTTCGGCGCGTCGAAGCGGCGGAGGCCGCCCGAGCCCATCCCGGTCGTTCCGCTGGGCACGCCCGGCGACAGCGCCCTGGACGAGCCGGAGCCCTCGAAGAGCCGCCCGAAGGGCAGCGGCATCAGCCACTTCGCGGTGTGGCTGTCCGCCCGCTCGGAGAAGATCCAGGTCTTCCACTGGTTCAAGAAGATGATCGTGCTCCCGATCGGGGAGCGGTTCGCGCTGATCGCCCTCACGGCCGCGCTTTTCAACGCGCATGTGACGTTCATCGCACTGCTCTCGTGGGGTGCCGTCGCCGGGGCCTACACGGTCATCGGCCGCATCCTCCGTTCCCTCACCCAGCCGAGGTCGGTGGCATCCTGAAATGAGCACAGTCCTTCCCGGCATGTCGCCGGCCGCCGACAAGCCCGCCCCCGTTCCCGACGCCGAGCTCGCCTACCACGGCAGCCGGCTGATCGCCTACCGCGACGACGGTCCCATCGCCAACGCGCTGGGCCGGCTGACCAAAGGGCAGCTTCCGCCTCTGCTCCCGTTGCTCGTCGCCGGTATCGTCACCGCGATCCTGCTGGGGGCCGGGGTCAGCGGTCAGACCAGCCCTGCGGTCTTCGCCCCGGTGCTGGTGCTGCTGCTGGCGGGTCCCGGCTCGACGCACCCGCACAGCGGGCGGCTCGACTGGCTCGTGCCGCCGATCATGCGGGCGATCGAATACGGATACCTGGCGACGCTGGGCTTCGCGCACGGCGTCTCCAAGCCGCTGGTGTACGCCTTCCTGGGCGTGCTGGCCTACCACCACTACGACACCGTCTACCGCACCCGCCAGCGGCTTTGGCCGGCGAAGTGGGTGTTCGTCGCCGGCCTCGGCTGGGAGGGCCGCCTGCTCATCGCGGCGGTCGCCACGCTCGCGGGGAAGCTGTCCATCGTGCTGGCCGTGCTGGGCGTCTACTTCGCCCTGCTGTTCGGCATCGAGAGCGTCTACACGTGGGTGCGGACCGGTACGGGCAGCGGTGTCATGGTCAATCTCGAGGAAGAGGAGGAAGCCGGCTCATGATCGGCATGGTTCTGGCCGCGGGAGCGGGCCGACGGCTCCGCCCGTACACGGACACGCTGCCCAAGGCGCTGGTGCCGGTCGACGGTGAGACGACGATCCTCGACATCGCGCTCGGCAACCTCGCCGAGGTCGAGCTGACCGACGTCGTCATCGTCGTCGGGTACCGCGCGGAGGCGGTCGAGCAGCGCAAGGCCGCCCTGGAGAGCCGGTACGGCGTCTCCATCACGCTCGTGCACAACGACAAGGCCGAGGAGTGGAACAACGCCTACTCCATGTGGATGGCGCGCGACCACTTCGGCGAGGGCGTCCTCATGGTCAACGGCGACACGGTGCACCCGGTGAGCGTCGAGAAGACCCTCCTGGAGAACCGCGGCCCGGACATCCTCCTCGCCGTCGACGACGTCAAGAAACTCGCCGACGAGGAGATGAAGGTCATCCTCGACGCCGACGGTCGCCTTCAGCGCATCACGAAGCTGATGGACCCGTCCGAGGCGAACGGGGAGTACATCGGCGCCACGCTGCTCGAGCCGGCCGCCGCGCAGCCGCTCGCGGACGCGCTGAAGGCCACCTGGGAGCGTGACCCGGACCTCTACTACGAGGACGGCTACCAGGAGCTGGTGAACCGCGGCGGGAAGATCTCGGTGGCCCCGATCGGCGCGGTCGACTGGGTCGAGGTCGACAACCACGACGACCTGGAGAAGGCCCGCCGGATCGCCAAGGGATACTGATGCCGCTGCTCACGCGGATGCTACCCGCGCCGCTGTCCATCGACGTGCGGCGCGGGGCCATCGCCCATCTCGGGGAGCTGCTCGCCGACCGGCGGATCGCCACCGAGGGCCGCGTGGCCATCGCGGTCGGCCCCGGACAGGGCGACCAGATCGCCGAGCACGTACGGCCCGGTCTGCAGGCGTGCGAGGTCTTCCACGTGGACGGCGGCACGGTCGACGCCGCCGTCGACCTCGGTTCGCGGCTTCGGAGCGGTTCGTACGAGGCGGTCGTCGGCATCGGCGGCGGGAAGACCATCGACGCCACCAAGTACGCCGCGACGCTCGCCGGCATGCCGATGGTCTCGGTCGCCACGAACCTGTCCCATGACGGGATCTGCTCGCCTACGGCCTCCCTGGAGCACGAGAAGGGAAAGAACACCTTCGGTGTCGCGATGCCGCTGGCCATGATCGTCGATCTCGACTATGTCCGCGCCGCGCCGGACCGTCTCGTCCGCGCCGGCGTCGGCGACGTGCTGAGCAACTTCTCGGCGGTCGACGACTGGCTGCTGTCCAACCGGGAGCAGGGCGACCCGATCGACCGGCTCGCGCTGACCTTCGCCCGTACGGCCGCCGAGGCGCTGATCTACCAGCCCCGGTCGATCGAGTCCGACGAGTTCCTGACGGTGCTGGCCGAGAGCCTGGTGCTGTCCGGGATGGCGATGTCCTTCGCCGGCTCGTCGCGCCCGTCGAGCGGCGGCGACCACGAGATCATGCACGCGATCGACCACCTGTTCCCCGGCACCGCCAACCATGGCGAGCTGGCCGGGATCGGCGCGGCGTTCTGTTATCACCTTCGTTCGGTTCACCTGGGGGAGGGCGCCGAACGCCTCGCGGAGATCGTGGCATGCCTGGATCGTCATGGGCTGCCCAAGACTCCGTATGACATCGGTCTGACGGAGGAGCAGTTCGCCGAAGCGGTGGTCTACGCTCCCCAGACCCGGCCTGGCCGGTACACCATCCTGGAGCACCTCGGACTCGACGAGGGCGCTGTGCTGAAAGCGGTACGCGAATATGTCGGCACCTTCGCTGGCTGACGTCCGGGCGGGCGGTCAGCCGCCCGGCCTCAAGGATCGTCGGAACGAAGAGCACTGGGCTGGGCGGCTGTACATGCGCAGCATCTCGCCCTACTTCAGCTGGATCTTCATCCGCGTCGGGTTCTCCCCGAACCAGCTCACCTACCTGATGATCGTCTGTGGCGTGCTGGGCGGCGCGGCCGTCGCGGTCGACGGTCGCGGGACGACGGGCCTGGTCTGGGCGATCGTCGGCGCCCTGCTGATCCAGGCCTATCTCCTGCTGGACTGCTCCGACGGCGAGGTGGCGCGGTTCCGCCAGCGCACGTCGGTCACCGGCGTCTACCTCGACCGGATCGGGCACTACCTGTCGGAGGTCGCGCTCCTGGCCGGCCTGGGAGTGCGCGCTCAGGGCGCCTTCGAGAACGGCGGCTACGTCGAACTCGGCCTGCTCGCCGCGCTCGGCGCGGCGCTGATCAAGGCCGAGACCGACAACGTGGTCGTCGCCCGGGCAAAGTCGGGCCTGGCCGCCGAGCCGGAGACCGGCGACCGCGCCCTGCGCCCGGAGTCGACCGGACTGGCGCTGGCCCGTGAGGCGGCGTCGCTGCTGAAGCTCCACCGGATCATCGGCGCGGTGGAGCTGTCCCTGCTCATCGTGGCCGCCGCGGTCGTCGATCACCTGACGCACGGCCTGACCGCCACGAGGGTCCTCGCCGCAGCCGTCGCGATCGTGGCCGTCCTGCAGACGGGGCTGCACTTCGTCAGCATCGTCGCGTCGCGGAGGCTGAAGTGAAGACGGCTTGCGCCGAGGCGCATCCCCAGCCGGTTCGAGTCGATTCATGGAGACGCGCGTGAAGCTGTCCGTCGTCGTGCTGACCATGGGAAACCGCCCGGCCGAACTCGAACGCGCCGTCAAGAGCGCCCTGAACCAGAAGTACGTCGACGTCGAGGTCGTCCTCGTCGGCAACGGCGCGGACGTCCCCGGCTCCTGGCCGGAGAACGTCAAGGTCGTGCGCCTGCCGGAGAACGTCGGCATCCCGGCCGGCCGCAACCGGGGCGTCGAGGCGTCGTCCGGGGAGCTGATCCTCTTCCTCGACGACGACGGCTGGTACGAGTCGCCGGAGCTCGGTGCGCGGCTGCGGGACAGGTTCACGGAGGACCCGAGCCTCGGCATCGTCTCCTTCCGGGTGCGCGACCCCGAGGGCGGTCCGGGCGAGCGGCGCCATGTCCCCCGGCTGCGGGCGGGTGACCCGCTCCGTTCGTCGGAGGTCACGACGTTCCTGGGCGGGGCCTGCGCCATGCGCCGCGCCGTGTTCGACGCGGCGGCCGGGCTGCCGGAGGACTTCTTCTACGCCCACGAGGAGACCGACCTCGCCTGGCAGGCACTCAACGCCGGCTATCGCATCGTCTACGACGCCGAGTCGGTGATGTTCCACCCGGCCGTGGCGCCGACCCGGCACGAGATGTTCTACCGGCTCAACGCCCGCAACCGTGTCTGGCTGGCCCGGCGGAACCTGCCGTGGCCGCTCCTGTTCGTCTACCTCGGCGTGTGGGTCGCGATGACGGTCGCACGCGAGCGCAAGCCGGCCTCCCTCCGCCCCTGGTTCAGCGGTTTCCTGGAGGGCTGGCGCAAGCCGGCGGGCCGACGACGCCCCATCTCCTGGCGCACCGCCTGGCGCATGACCCGCCTCGGCCGCCCTCCGGTCATCTGACGGCCGTTACCGCCGGGGTCTGCCGGGCCGGTGGTCGAGGCCTTCCGGCCGGGTCGCCGCGCGGCGGGTGGCCCGTGCCGCCGGTCACCGGGAGGCGGCTCCGGACAGGAGCGCCTGCCAGTCGGGGGCGGTGGTGAGGACGGTGAGGCGCTGGGTGGCGCGGGAGACGGCGACGTACAGCGTGCGCAGTCCCGTCCGCGAGTAGTCCGCGATCTCGCCGGGCTCGACGATCAGTGCCGCGTCGAACTCCAGGCCCTTCGCCTCCAGCGCGTCGAGGACCTGGACCCGCTCCGGTAGGTCCGGCAGGGGCGGGGCCGGGCGGCCCACCGGCAGGATGACGCCGACGGTGCCCTCGACCGCGTCGGCCAGGGCGGCGGCCTCGGCGCGCACGCTCCCGTCCAGTTCGGAGACGTGGCGTATCACCGGATGCCGGCCCGAGGCGCGTACGGCGCGGGCGGGCCGGGCCTCGGGGACCGCGCGGGCCAGCACGCGCGCGGCCACCTCCGCGATCTCGATCGAGTTGCGGTAGTTGGTGGTCAGCTGGAAGGCATGGCGTGGACGGCGGCCGAGCGCGGTGTCCATCGTCTTGTCCGCGGCGGCGGAGTCCTCCCACGCGCTCTGGGCCGGGTCGGCCACGACGGTCCAGGTGGCCTGCCGGCCGCGTCTGCCGAGCATCCGCCACTGCGTCGGTGCCAGGTCCTGTGCCTCGTCGACGACGATGTGGGCGTACTCCACGGGCAGGTCGTCGTCATCGTCGCCGCGTCGCATGGCCTGCTCACGGCGTTCGACGTACGTCGTGAGCTCCCGCAGCGTCGGCTCGTCGTCGTCCTCGGTCTCGACGACCTCACCGGTGAAGACGTTGACGCCGTCGATGACGAACGGGTCCTCCGCCTTGCGCTTCTTCCCACGGGCCGGCCGCGGCGGGGGCCCGAGGATGGCACCGGCCTCGTCGAGCAGCGCGATGTCGAGGTAGGACCACGGACCCTGCCAGGACTCCGCGAGCAGCCGGACCTGCCGGTCGGTGGCGGACCGCCCGGCGGCGCGGCGCAGCCGGTCGACGTCGGCCAGCGAGCGCAGCACGTCGGCGGGGCGGCGGACCGGCCACCAGGCGCGCAGGAACTCCACGAAGCGCCGCTCGTCGCGCACGTGCCCCGTGAACGCCGCACGGGTCGTCCCCGGCGCGTCGTCGGGCCCGCCTACATCGAGGAAGCGATCCCACAGCGCGCCGAGCAGCAGCTGGGCGGCGCGGGGGTAGGCGGTGTTGACCGCGCCGTTCACGGTGCGGTGGACATCCCGGCGGACGCGGTCGAGCGTCTCGCGGCCCAGCGTCACCACGACTCCGCGGTAGACGGTGCGGAGGGTGTCGGGGCTGCCCGGCGGGGCGTCCTGTACGGCGCGTCTGAGCACGCGCGTCATCATGGCGGCACCCTTGACGCGGGCGATCTCCGGTGCGTCGTGGGCGGCCGCCTCAGCGCCCGGCACGAGATCACCGAGCGAGCGCAGGGTGGCGCCGCCCTCGCCGAGGGACGGCAGCACGCGCTCGATGTAGGCGGTGAACCGCGGGTTCGGGCCGACGACCAGCACGCCGCGTGAGCCGAACCTGCGCCGGTGCCGGAACAGCAGGTACGCCACCCGGTGCAGGGCGACGGCGGTCTTGCCGGTGCCGGGGCCGCCCTGGACGATCACGGTGCCGTCGGCGGCGGCGCGGATGACCTCGTCCTGCTCGCGCTGGATCGTGGCGACGATGTCGCGCATCGTGCCCTCCCGGCTGCGGGCCAGCGAGGCCAGGAACGCGCCGTCGCCGACGATCGTGAGGTCGGGACGGGCGCCGGGGATGAGCAGGTCGTCCTCCAGGTCGACGACCTTGCGGCCCTGGCAGTGCAGCACCCGGCGGCGTACGACGCCACGCGGGTCCTCCGGGGTCGCGCGGTAGAACGCCTCGGCCGCCGGGGCGCGCCAGTCGATCACGAGAGAGTCGTGCTCGCTGGTGCGCACGCCGACCCGTCCGACGTACAGCGTCTCTCCGCCGACGAGGTCGAGGCGGCCGAAGACGAGGCCCTCCTCCGCGACGTCGAGCGCGTGGCTGCGCGCGGAGGCCTGGTGGACCATCGCGTCCCGGTCGACCAGCGAGCCCTTGGTGCCGGCCTGGGCCTGGCGGTATCCCTCCTCGATCATCCGGCGAGCGCCCGCGCGCATCTCCTCGAGGCGTGCGTACGCTTCGTCGACGCGGGACTGCTCCGCGGCGATCTGCTCGTCCTTGACCGTCGGCACCATGGGCCAATTATCGGTGCGAAGCGAGGGAACCCCGTACTCTCGGCAGTGCGTGGCCAATGGGAGGTGATCACGGTCGAGTCCGCGCGGAGCCGTAGGCACGTCATCCTGAGCGCCCTGACGGCCCTGCTGACCGTGATCGTCGGTGGGGTGCTGGCCGACCATTTCGTCCTCCAGGCGGAGTGGTGGCAGGTGAACCGCACCGTGACGCACGCGCCGCAGCCGCCGCTGGCCGATCTGGGGCCGCCGGCGACGCCGGTGACCGCGAGCTGGCAGCTGAGCACGCCGGTCGGCGACAGCGACCTGCCCGCCTATGACCGGGTGGCGTACACCGTCATGGACGGCCAGCTCGTCATCGTGTCCGGGCACGGCCTCGACGTCCGCGACGCGCGCACGGGCTGGGAGCGGTGGCACTACCACCGCGCGGAGTGGTCGGTGCTCGGCTGGGCGCGCACCGGGCAGGTGCTCGTCGCCTACCTCGAACGGACCGGGCACCGCGGCGACCGCCTCATGGTGGGCCTGGACGCGGTGAGCGGCACGCTGCTGTGGCGGCAACAAGGCGACGTGCCCGCCGCGACCGACCGCACCACGCTGCGCTGGCCGGCCGCCGGAGGAGTGGTGTTCGTCACGGGGGACGGGCGTCACACGCTGTACGGCCGGTCGGCGACGACGGGCCGGCGTCTGTGGACCAAGCGGCTCCCGCACGGCTGCCTGCTGCCCGAGGCGGTGCCGTACGCGTCGGGTAGCAGCGACACCATCGCCGCGTTCAGCATCGACTGCGGCGCGAGCGACAGGGTTCTGGTCGTCGACCGCGACCCGCGGTCGGGTCGGGCGAGGTTCACGGTCCTCGCCCGGAACACCGCGCGGTCGGCGGTCGCGGTCGGCGGTGACGTGACGGCCGTCTTCGACGGATCGTCGCTTGACGCGTTCGACCGGTCGGGCCGGCGTTTCCTGCACCGCGCGGGCCAGGATCTGTGCCGGGACATGTGCCCGATCGCGGTGACGGAGGGCCACCTGCTGATCGCCTACGAGGTCGGGCGGCGGCCCGAGGACGCCACGCCGACCCGCCGGCTCGAATCGGTGGACATCGCGTCCGGTTCGTCGTCCTGGCATCGCGACATGCCCGGGTACACCGCCCTGGCGGTCTCCGGAGGACTGGTGTACGGCCTGCGCTCGCGCCTCGCCGACCCGCTGCTGCCCGCCGGGGTGGACGTCATCGATCCGATCAGCGGGACCGGGACGACGGTGCCGATCCCCCTGGTCCTGCGGGCGGGCCTGGACGGCGTACGTCCCTGGCTGGCCGCGGGCGGCGGGATGCTGTACGTCGCCGCGCCGGCCGCGCGGCCGCGCCCGTTCGGGGCCGGCCGGCTCGTGGTGCTGCGCGGCGGGGTGCGCGGCGAAGGCCCTCCGGAGCTCTCCGGGGTGCCGGCCGACAAGTGGCCGGACGCCTGCTCGCTGCTGCCCAAGCGCGACCTGCCGCGGGGATACGCCGGTGAACCCGCGCCGACGACCGTCGACGGTCTGCGGCTCCCGGCCGGGTGCACCTTCCGGCCGCGTCACGCGCGCGGGCGAGGTCCCGACGGGCCTGAGCGGGAGGCGGGGGTGCTGTCGGTCACGGTCCAGTGGGTCTCGGTCGACGCCGCGACCGCGAAGGCGCTGTTCGCCGCGGCCCGCGACACGCAGAACGGCACGCGGGACCCGGTACGCGCCGGCGAAGAGGCGTACGCCATCGGCACGTCGTCGGGCACGGTCGTGATGCGGGTCGGCCGCACGATCGTGACCGTCACCTCCGGAGTGCCCGACACGGCGACGCGGATGGCGGCGGTGGTCGCCGCGCGGCTGCGCACGGCGTGACTTCAAGTCCGGCGTGACTTCAAGCGCGGGTGCGCGCCCAGTCCTCCAACTGGGCGACGAACAGCCGGGCCTGCTCGGGCCAGTGGAACCGCGCGCGGGCGGCCTCATGGCCCCGCTTGCCCATCTCCAGGCGCAGCGCCGGGTCGTCACGCAGCCGCCGGACCGCCGCGGCGGTCGCCTCGGGGTCCTCGAACGGCACGACGAGGCCGCAGTTCGCCTCGCCGACGATGCGGGCGGCGATCGGGTTCGGCGTGCTGATGACCGGGAGGCCGCGCGCCATGTACTCGACGACCTTCGTGGGCATCGAATGCCGGTAGTTCGGCGTGTCGTGCAACAGCGACAGGCCGGCGAGGGCGCCCTCGGCCATGCGCAGCGCCCGGTCGTTCGGCACGAACCCGTACCACCGCAGGATCCCCTCCCGCTGGGCGTCGCGCAGCAGCGGCCGTACGTCGGTGTCGGCGCCGCCGATCAGGTCCAGCATGATCCCGTCGGCGTGGACGAGCCGGGCCAGCGCGACCAGGTCCCTCACGCCGCGGGCGAACGACAGCTGCCCGACGTAGATGATCCGGTCGTCGCCGGGAGGGGCGGGCGGCGTGTCCGGGACGTGCGTGGTGTTCGGGACCACCGGATGCGGCTCGCGGAACCGGTCGCGGTACCCCTCCTCGGCCAGCAGGAGCTTCAGCCGGCGTTCGGCACGGCGCTCGAGCCGGCGCACGGCGAACCGCAGCGGGACGCGCAGGGGGGCCGGCAGCCAGCCCTTCGCGCCGAGCGCGGCGGCGGTGTCCTCGTGCACGTCCCAGACGGTGCGCGACCGCAGCCGGTGCGGCACCGCGAGCAGCAGCTCGGGGTCGTGCAGCAGGAGGATGTCGGCGTCCTTCGCGTGCGCGGCGAGGATACGGCGCGCCCTCCGCAGCGCGTGCAACCGCTTCCGGCCCGTCGCGCGTGGAACGTCGAGCGGATCGATGTCCGGCCAGGGCGCCACATTGCACGCCCTGAAGGGCGCCACATAAGTCACGTCGTGCCCAGCGTCCAAAAGCGCGCGGATCTGCCGGTGCAGAATTCGCGCATCCTCCGGGTGGTGCACGACGGTGCACACGAAAATCCGCATCGTTCTCACTTCACCGAGAGTCTCGCGGGCGCGGAAGAATATTCGGTTAATTCCATGAGGCCATCGGGTCACAGCAATTCGACGCGTTCGGCGGCCGATTCCTCGACGCGGCGCGTGCTGCCGCGGGTGTCGAAAAGCAGCCGCGCGTGCCGGGTCAGGCTCTCGCCGTCGTACTCGCGGTGGTCGGTGAGGACGACGACGAGGTCGGCCTCGGCGAGCGCCGTGTACAGCACGCGGGCGCGCGGCACCGGCTCGCCGTCGACCTCCCAGGTCTCGACGTGCGGGTCGTGGAAGCTCAGGTCGGCGCCCATCTTCCGCAGCCGCCGGGCGACCGGGCGGGCCGGCGACTCGCGCTGGTCGGCGATGTCGGGCTTGTACGTCACGCCGAGGACGAGCACCTTGGCGCCCTTCATCGCCAGGCCCTCGCGGTTGAGCAGGGCCTGCGCGCGCTCGACGACGTAGCGGGGCATCCGGTCGTTGATCTCCTGGGCGAGCTCGACGAACCGGAACGGGTAGCCGAGGGACCGCACCTTGTACGACAGGTAGTTCGGGTCGATCGGGATGCAGTGACCGCCGACCCCCGGTCCGGGGTAGAACGCCTGGAAGCCGAACGGCTTGGTGGAGGCGCAGGCGATCGCGTCCCACAGATCGATGCCCAGCTCGTTGCAGAACACCGCCATCTCGTTGACCAGCGCGATGTTGACGTGCCGGTAGGTGTTCTCCAGCAGCTTGGCCATCTCGGCCTCGCGGGTGCCCTTGGCCTGCACGACCTGGTCGACGAACTTGCCGTAGAACGCGGCGGCCGCTTGGGCGCAGGACGGCGTCAGGCCGCCGACGATCTTCGGGGTGTTGCGGACGCCGTACACCGGGTTGCCCGGGTCGATCCGCTCGGGGGAGAAGGCCAGGTAGAAGTCCTCGCCCGCGACCAGGCCCGACTCCTCCAGGATCGGCCGGACGACCTCCTCGGTCGTGCCCGGGTAGGTCGTCGACTCCAGCACCACCAGGGTGCCCGGGTCCAGGTGCCGCGCGACCGTCTGGGCGGCGGCCCGTACGGCCGTCAGGTCGGGGCCGCCGTCGGTCGACAGGGGCGTGGGCACGCAGATCACGACGGTGCGCGCACCGTCGAGGATGTCCTCGTCCCGTGAGGGCGTGAAGCCGGCGGCGAGCAGGTGCTCGACCTCCTCGGCGCTCACGTCGTCGACGTGGGAGAGGCCGGCCTTGAGCCCGGCGACGACACGGGCGTCGCGGTCCAGCCCGCCGACCCGGAGGCCGGCGCGGCCGGCCTCCCGTACGAGCGGGAGGCCGACGTAGCCAAGTCCGATGACCACCAGATCCACCAGGTGGCTCCCTTCAGGATGCTGCGGAGGCGATGTCCCGGTAGGCACCGAGACAGCGGGCGGTGACAGCCCGCCAGGTGCGGTGTGCCGCGACCCACTCTCGGGCCGCCTGTCCGATTTCGCCGCGTAGCTTTGGACTGTAAATGAGCTGGTCCAGGCAATTCGCCCATGCTTCCGGGTCTTCTGGAAGAGTTAACGTGCCGGTCACGCCCGGTTCGATGATTTCGCGAAGCGCTTTGACATCACTTGCTATTACTGGGATTCCCCCTGCCATCGCCTCCAGCGGTTTCAGCGGAGTCACCAACTGGCACACCCGGTCCGCCCTCCGCGGAACCGCGAAGACATCGAGGACTGCGTGATACCGACGGACCTGATCGACCGGCACCCGGCCGGTGAAGATCGCCGGCACCCTGAGCTCCGCGGCGCGGCGCTCCAGGGCCGGCCGTTCGGGCCCGTCGCCGACGAGCAGGAGCGTGAAGTCGCGCCGCAGCGCCGCCGCCTCGATGAGCGTGTCGATGCCCTCGAAGCCGTAGAAGGTCGAGGTCAGTCCCACGACCACGTCGTTCTCGGCGATGCCGAGGTCGGCGCGCAGCTTCGCCCCGTCCGGCAGAGGCTGCAGGAAGCCGTCGTCGACGGCGTTCGGCACGACGAGCACGTCGCCCACGCCGCCGCGGCCCTGGATCTCCGCGCGCATCGCCTCGCCCAGCGTCACGACCAGGTCGGCGTCGCGCATCCGTGCGCTCTCCAGCTCGCGGGTGAGCCGGTAGAACTCATCATCCGTCGACCGCGCCGGGTCCCGCGACAGCCAGGAGTCCTCCAGGAAGCCCCGTACCTCGTAGACGACCGGCAGGCCGTACCTCCGCCGCAACTCCAGCGCGACGGCCGCGTTGAGGTGGTTGCTGGCCGCGTGCAGCACGGCCGGGCGCAGCTCCTCGACGAGGCGTCCGGCCAGGTCGGCGGCCTTGCGCACCTCCTGGACGGGCCCGCGCGGCGGCAGCCAGGGCAGCAGCCGGTGGTAGGGGATCCCGTCCACCTCGCACTTCGGCCGCGCGTCCCGGACCCCCTGCGCGAGCGGGTAGCCCAGCCGCGTCACGACGTGCGGATCCAGGCCCAGCTCGCGCTGGGCGGACACGATCCGGTGCGTCCGCACGGTGTACCCGGCCTGCGTGCGCGGCAGCGCGTTCGTGACCAGGTGCAGCACCGCCATCCGGTCCCCGGCGGGGCGGCCCGCAGGGCGTACGGACCCAGTGGTCGGCGGGCGCGCCTCGGCGAGCAGCGCGCGAAGGTCCTCGGTCTCACGGTCCTGACGCTGTGGGGCCGGCGCGGCCAGCGCGCGGAACCGCGCGCGCACCGGTCCGGGGGCCACGCGAAGCGCCAGCCGTACGGCCAGCCGGACCGCCCGTCGTGGATCGGCGCGTGCGTGCCGCCACGCCAGCACCGTCCAGAAAAAGATCATCTTGGCCAGCTGCATGCTGGGCGAGGTTAGGGATCGTCCGTGAACGAAAGGGAAACGCAACAGTGATCGCTCATGTCCTCGGCGCCCGGCCGAATTTCGTCAAGGCGGCACCCGTCATCGCCGCCCTGTCCGGGACCCGGCCCGGCGCCGTGGATGCGGCCCGTGCCCAATGGGTGATCCACACGGGCCAGCACTACGACGAGCGCATGTCGGAGGTCTTCTTCCGCGACCTCGGCCTGCCCGAACCCGACGTGAACCTGGAGGTCGGGTCGGGGAGCCACGCCGCGCAGACAGCGGCGATCATGGTGGCGCTGGAGAAGGAGTTCATCGAGCGTTCACCCGAGCTCGTCATGGTGTACGGCGACGTGAACTCCACCATCGCCGCCGCCCTCGTCGCGGCCAAGTTGCGCATCCCGGTCGCCCACGTGGAGGCGGGGCTGCGCAGCTTCGACATGACGATGCCGGAGGAGGTCAACCGCCGGCTCGTCGACCAGCTGTCGGACCTGTGCTTCGTCACCAGCCCGGAGGCGGTCGGCCACCTCGCGGCGGAGGGCGTGGCCGTGGAGCGGATCCACTTCGTGGGCAACCCGATGATCGACACGCTGCTGGCCCACCTTGACGCCTTCGACACCGACGCCGTGCGGCGGGCGTACGACCTGCCCGAGCGGTACGCCGTGGCGACGCTGCACCGCCCCGCCAACGTCGACGACCCGGAGGTCGCCGCCGGCCTGGTCAAGCGACTGCACGAGATCGCCGAGCTGGTCGACGTCGTGATGCCGGTGCACCCGCGCGGACGGAAGGTGCTCACCGACGCCGGCCTGGACGCCCACCCGCGCGTGCGCCTGCTCGAGCCGCTCGGCTACGTCGAGTTCGTCGCGGCCGTACGCGGCGCGGCGGCCGTCGTCACCGACTCCGGCGGCGTGCAGGAGGAGACGACCATCCTCGGCGTGCCGTGCCTCACGCTCCGGCCCAACACCGAGCGGCCCATCACGATCACGCACGGCACGAACCGGCTCGTCACCGCCGACGACGTCGTCCCGGCGGTCGCGGAGACCCTGGCGGCCGGCCGCGGCGACCGGGAGCACCCGCCACTGTGGGACGGCCACGCCGGGCCGCGCATCGCCCGCGTCGTGGAGGGATGGCTCGGTGGCTGACCGGCAGGTGGCTCGGCTGAAGGCGGCCCTGGCCGACCGGGAGGCGCGCGTCCAGATCCTCGAGGCGCGGGTCGCCGCCCTGGAGGGATCGACGTCCCTGAAGGTGGGCCGAGCCGTCACCGACGCCGCCCGCAAGCCCGGCAAGGGCGTCGTCCAGCTGCCGCGCGAGCTGTACCGCATGTGGCGGCACCGGGGCGCGCCGAACGTCGTCACGTCCGTGGACGCGCGGGAGCGGCCGATGTTCACCGCCCGCGACGAGGACCGGCTGATCGCGGCGGCGCCCGCGACCGGTCTCGTGGTCGCCGGCGTGCTGGGCGCGGCCGCCGCCGAGGCCCTGGAGGACGTCGCGCACGTCGTGCCGCTGCTGCCGCACGACGCCGCCCTGGTCCTCGACACGACCGACGTCGACCTGGTGATCGTGGACGCCGCCGCCGGCGAACCCGGGGGGCCGTGGGCCTACCTCGGCGTGCCGGGCGTTCCCGACCGCGACCGGGCGCTGCTCGCCATGATGGGGGTCGCCCGCGACCGGGGCCGGCCGCTGGTGCTGGCCGGATCGGCCCCGGCGATCGCCGGGTTCGGCTGGGACGCCACCGTGGCGCCCGGGACGCCGATCGGCGAGGCGCTGCCCGGTCTGTGCGCCCGGTTCGGCATCACAGAGCTCTCATGATTCTGCGAGAAGGGGCTCTCATGACCTCGCGAGAAGGGGAACGCGTGCGCGCTCTGGTGTACGGCGACGTCGATCTGAACCTCATCGACGGGTCGGCGATCTGGGCCCAGGCGATGGTGCAGGCGCTGGACGCCGCGGGCGTCGAGGTGACGTTCGTCCTCAAGGCCCCGGTGCGGACCGGGCGCCTCGTCGACCCGCTCGAACAGCTGCCCGGGGTGACCGTTCTGCGGCGGCCCGAGGACGCGGCCACGTCGCTGACCGTCGACGAGACGGCCGCTCTGCTCACCGAGCTCGACGCCGAGCGGCCGTATGACCTGGTGGTCGTGCGCGGCCGGCGGCTGGCCGTGCGCCTGACCGGGACGCCGCTGGCCGGGCGGCTGTGGACGTACCTCACCGACGTGCCGCAGACCGTCGCCGAGCTGGACGGGAAGGCCCGTGGCGAGCTGGCGGCGGTCGCGAAGGCGTCGCGGTTCCTGCTCTGCCAGACCGAGGAGTTGCGCTGCCACCTGGAGGGCGTGCTGCACAGGGCGGCGGGCAAGTGCGTGCTGTTCCCGCCGGTCGTCGCGCTGCCCGAGGGCCTCGAGCCCGCGCCGGAGCGCACGCCCGGCCGGCCGCTGCGGCTCGTCTACACGGGCAAGTTCGCGCCGCGCTGGAACACCTACGAGATGACCGCGCTGCCGCGCCGCCTGGCCGCCCGCCACGTCGACGCCGAGCTGCACATGATCGGCGACAAGATCCACCATGACCGGAAGGACCCCGGCTTCGCCCGGCGCATGCGCGTGGCCCTGGAGTCGACGCCCGGCCTGACGTGGCACGGCGGTCACCCGCGGGCCGAGGCCATGCGCGTGTCGTCCGGCTGCGACGTCGGGCTCTCGTGGCGGCACCCCGAGCTCGACGCGAGCCTGGAACTGTCGACCAAGGTCCTGGAGATGGGGGCGCTCGGCCTGCCGGTGGTCCTCAACCGCACGCCGATGCACGAGAACCTCCTCGGCGCCGACTACCCGCTGTTCGCCGCGACCGAGGACGACGTCGTCGACGTGCTGGAGGCCGTGAGCGACCCGGAGGTCTACGCGCTGGCCCGCCGCCGGTGCCTGGACGCCGCACGGGCGTTCACGCTCGACGCGGCGGCCGAGCGGCTCCGCACGTACCTTCGGCAGGCGTTCCCGCCGCCGCTGCACGCCGACGGGTCCGGGCGGACGACGCGGGTCGTCGTCGCAGGACACGACCTGAAGTTCTTCAGCCGGCTGCTCGACCGCATCGGCGCGCTGCCGGACGTCGAGGTCCGCGTCGACCGCTGGCCCGCCCTCGGCTCCCACGACCCCGAGGTCAGCGCCGAGCTGGCGGAGTGGGCCGACGTGATCATCTGCGAGTGGTGCGGGCCGAACGCCGTCTGGTACAGCGAGTGGCGCAAGAGGCACGGCCGCCCGGACCAGCGGCTGATCGTGCGGCTGCACCGCTTCGAGCTGTACGGCGCGTGGCCGGGTCGGCTGGACATCGACCTGATCGACCAGGTCGTCTGCGTCAGCCCGTCGTACGCGGAGCTGACCCGCAAGATGACCGGCTGGCCCGCCGAGAAGATCACGGTGATCCCCAACTGGGTGGACGTCGCGCAGTTCGACCGGGCCAAGCTCCCGGGCGCGCGGCATCACCTGGGGATGATCGGGATCGCGCCGTGGCGCAAGCGCCTCGACCTGGCCGTGGACGTCCTGGAGGAGCTCCGGCGGCAGGACCCGCGCTTCACGCTGTTCGTGAAGTCGAAGCTGCCCTGGGACCTGCCGTGGATCTGGAACCGCACCGAGGAGCGTGAGGCGTTCGAGGCGCTGTTCCGGCGGATCCGGCGCTCGCCGCTGCTGGCCCGGTCGGTCGTGTTCGATCCGGCCGGGCCGGACGTCGCCGCGTGGCTGCGCCGCATCGGCTTCGTGCTGTCCACCAGCGACGACGAGAGCTTCCACCTGGCGCCGGCCGAGGGCATGGCGTCCGGGGCGGTGCCCGCGCTGCTCGGCTGGCCGGGCGCGGACACGATCTACGACCGGCGCTGGATCCACGAGTCGCCGTCCGCCATGGCCCGGGAGATCGCCGCGATGGTCGCGGAGGGCCGCTGGGACGAGGAGAGGGCGCGGGGCCGCGCGGAGGTCGCGCGGTCCTACGCCCTCGATCTCGTCGGCGAGCGATGGGTGGAGCTGCTCAGGCCTTCCGCGGACGCCGTAGCGGCACGAACGCCCACGACATATCCGGCTCAAGCGCCCAGTGCATGACCGTGCGCACCGGCGGGGTGCAGAGCAGCGTCGCCAGCACCGCGCCGGTCGCCGCGGTCCCCAGCACACCGGGAATCGTGTGCAGGAACGCCGCGTCGTACCAGCCCATGTACTCCATCAGCTTCGTGAAGAAGCCGTGGAGCAGGTAGGCGTACAACGTGGCGCCGCCCAGGCCGGTGAACCAGGTCTGGCGGCCCGGTACGAGGGTGAGGAACGCCGCCACCAGGACGATCGCCGCGGTCATGAGGGCCAGCCGCATGGCCGAGCCGGTGAGGTTACCGACGTGCAGGGCGGCGTTGCCGCTGCGCCAGTACACCCACTCGGTGGCCATGTGGCGGTCCGCGACGAAGAGGGTGAAGGCGAACCCGGCGAGGAGGGTCAGCGCCCCCAGCACCCTTGCCTTCGGCCGCTTCAGCAGGTCGAAGTGCTCCTGCTTGAGCATCAGCCCCAGGACGTAGAACGGCACGAGGCCGAACACGCGGTTCATCTCCAGGTCGTCCGGCAGGTCGCTCATGCCGGCGAGCAGTGACACGCCGACGGCGACCGCCACCGGCCAGCGGATCTGCTGCCAGACCGGCGTGGACAGGCGCCACATGAACAGCGCCATCAGGAACCAGGTGAGGTAGTACGGGTCGAGCAGGCTGATCTCGAAGTCGGAGCTGCCGACCGCCCAGTGGTAGGTCGAGTACGCCGTCTCGAACACGACGTACGGCACACCCAGGTTGGTGATCAGCTTGCGGGCCTTGCCCCCGGAGAACGTGAAGTTCCGGGAGAAGTAGCCGGTGATCACGATGAACACCGGCATGTGGAACGTGTAGACGAACAGGTAGAGCGCGTGCGCGAGGCGGACGTCGCGCAGGTCGACGATCGAGTGGCCGGCGACGACCAGGACGATCGCCAGGAACTTGGCGTTGTCGAAGAACGGGTCCCGCCTGCGACGGCCGGGAGCCGGGCTCTCGGCGCGTGCGGGGGCGAGGGGCTCGGCGGTCACGACGGGCAGATCGGGAGTCGTGACCGGACTCTGCGGGGATGCGGCGGAGTGCGTGGTCGGCGAGGTCATCGATTCCAGAAGAGTGGAGACGGTGGGTCCGGGCCCCGAAAGCACCGGGGCGAGAAATGACCATACCGACAGTCCGAGGCACATGCGGGGCGATGCTCGAACTCTGGGGAACCTTTCAGCTACGCGGAGTGGTCGTTCGGTCCCTCTCGGTTTACGCGGCGTTAACCTATGACTTGTCCGAGCAGAGGTCCGCAGCGGCGTTCACCGCGCCCGCCGCGCTCGAGGCGGGGATGGACGCCGACGCGCTCTTCAGGCCCTGCCAGTCGGGCCCCAGGACGAGGTCCACGGTCCCGGCCGGGGTGTCCTGCCCGGCGACGGGCTTGGCGCCCGGGACCACCTGGGCGAGCGCGGCGGCCTGCTGGTCGGCGCCGGTGCCATAGCGCACCTCGGTCTTGGCCGGCCTGGTGCCGTTCAGGGTGCCGACCTTGCCGACCTGGTAGCCGCGTGCGGTGAGCTGGTCGCCGGCCCGCCCGGCGAGCCCGGGCGTCGTCGTGCCGTTGAGCACCTGGACCTTCACCTGCGACGGCTGGAGGTTCACCTTCTTGACCGGAGTCGAGGCCTGCACCTTGTTGTCGTTGCGGATCGCGGCGAACAGGTTGTTCGCGTCCGGCTGCCGCCAGGCGACGCGGTTGGGGTCGGGGGCGTAGGCGCCCCACGGCACGGTGATGAACTGCACCTTGCCGGCCGACATGCCCTGCACGCTGCCGGCGACCTTCTTCATCTCGTCGACCGTGAAGTCCTTGTCGGTCGTGACGGACTTCGTCATGGCGTTGAGGAAGCCCAGCAGCTTCGACGGGTTGGTCAGGGTGCCGTTGCTCGTGGCCTTCTTGACCACCGCGCCGAGGAATTTCTGCTGGCGCTTGATGCGGTCGGTGTCCGAGCCGTCGCCCAGGCCGTGCCGCGTGCGGACGTAGGCCAGTGCCTGCTCGCCCTTGACGACGTGCCGCCCGGCGGACAGGTACAGCTTGCTCGCCTTGTCGGCGACGCGCTTGGGCAGGCAGATCTCCACGCCGCCGAGCGTGTCCACGACCCGCTTGAAACCCGAGAAGTCGACCTTGACGAAATGATCGATGCGGATTCCGGTCAGCGTCTCGATCGTGTGCCACGTGCAGCCGGCGCCGCCGTTGTTGAACGACTCGTTGATCATTCCCAGGTGCGCCGGGATGGCGTGGCCGCTGGTCGACGTGCACTGCGGCAACTGCACCATCGAGTCACGGGGGAAGCTGATCCCGACGGCCTTGCTCCCGCCCGGCGACAGGTGCAGCAGGATCATCGTGTCGGAGCGTTCGCCGACGTCCCGGCCGTATTTGGCGTTCGCGCCGTTCCGCTGGTCCGAGCCGATGAGCAGGACGTTCAGGGCCTTGTTCAGCTTCGGCGGCCGCTTGCCTCCGAGCTGGGCGGCGACGTCCTCGTGCTTGATGTTGCCCTCGAGCTTCCGGTACGTCGCGTAGGCGGCCAGGCTGGTCCCGACGAGGACCACCGCCATGGCGATCGAGGCCCAGCCGACGACGCGCCACCAGACCCCCCGGTTCGGCGGGGGGCCGGACGGGTAGTCCTGGTCGAGGTACTCGTAGTCGCTGATCATCGGCCCCATAGGCTAGGCGAAGGTATGGAACGGGCGATCCGGTCAGATCACGGATGTCACATGTTCTACGGAGATTCGGCGTTCCAAGGTTGATTCATCTAGGTTTTGGCAGATTATTACTGATCCGTCGGAGGTCAAGGGTCCGAGCAGACCTTTGAGGAGACCTTGAGGTGTGTCGAAACCAGCAGTGGTGAGCACCCGGGCACCCTCCGGCGTGCCCAACGCCCGGGCCTCGGTGACGAGTTCCGACCCGGTCAGGGACCGGTCGGTGAACTCCACCGCCGGAGCGTCCGGGTCGAGCCCGCCGCCGGAGAACCGGTCGCCGTACGCGCGCACCTCCACCGCATAGTCGGTCACACCCGGGGGGCACTCCGCCAGCGGCGCGCCGAGGGCGTGCAGGGACAATCCGACCACGTCGGCGGCCGTGTCGGCCGCTTCGGCCAGCCGGGCGGGCCCCGCCGCTACGATGTCGGCGTCGCCCGGGATGGCGCCGTCGCCGACCGGCAGCACCGTCAGCCCGGCCGACCAGCATGCGAACAGCCAGACGGCGGTCTGCCAATGCCCCGGAAGGGCCAGGGCCACCCGTCCGGACGGTACCGCACCGAGCCCGTCGACCAGCAGGTTCGCGGTCTTGGCCACCCAGTTGTCGAACGTCTTCACCGACAGCTCGACACGTTCGCCGGTGGCGTCGTCGTAGAAGGTGACGAGCGGACGGGACGGGTCGGTGGCCAGGGCCCCACGCAGGAGCTCAACGGGATGTGACATGAAAGTGAAGATTACGGCCACACGGGCTCCAAGCTCACGTGGCCGTTACTCTCCCGACTCGATGGACGACATCGACGGAGGACCCGGGGCGTCCCGGGGAGGCCTCTTTCTCGCGCGCCTGACCGTCGCCCCAGTGCTGCTCCTGGTCTCCTGGCTGGCGGTGGGCCTGCCCCTGCTGATGGCGGGCGTGTTCACCCCCTGGGTGGCGATCCCGCTGTTCGTGCCGGTGGCGGCGGTCACGCTGACGTTCGGGCTGCGGGCCGTGCGGCCCGCGGGCGAGGTGACGGGCCGGTCCTCCTGGTGGCCGGTGGCGGGCGTGCTCGCCGTCGCGGTGGCATTCGGCGCGCTGCAGCTGGTGATGTGCTCCCAGCAGATCGTCGTGCGCCGCGACCCGGCCTCGTACTTCAACTTCGCGACCTGGCTGACGGGCCACGGCTCGCTGCCGATCCCGCAGATGCGGTGGGCCTTCGGCGGCGGGGACGGCGCGCTGACGTACGGCAGCCCGGCGTTCTACCAGCGCGGCGGCGTCCTCGTGCCGCAGTTCATGGCCGGGATGCCGCTGATCGTCACGCCGGGCGGCTGGCTCGGCGGCCCGTACGCGACGCTGGCGGTCATGCCGGTGATCGGAGCGCTGGCGCTGGTGTCGTTCGCCGGCCTGGCGGGCCGGCTGATCGGCCCCCGGTGGGCGCCCGTCGCCGCCCTCGCGCTCGGCCTCACCTGGCCGATGATGATGATCTCCCGTTCCATCTACAGCGAGACCGGCGCGCTCATCCTGATGCTCGGCGGGGTGTGCCTCACCCTCGACGCGGTCCGCTCGGGCCGTCGCCTGCCGGCGCTCCTGGGCGGGCTGGCGCTCGGGCTGACGATCCTCGTGCGCATCGACGGGATACGCGACGTCCTGCCGGTGGTGGCGTTCGCGGGGCTGCTGCTGGCGCTGCGGCGGCGCGCCGGCCTCCCGCTGCTGGCCGGGCTGACGGCCGGCGTCGGCGCGGGCCTGCTCGAGGGCTTCGTGATGTCCCGGCCGTACCTTCACTACCTGAGCGCGTCGCTGCACCCGCTCGTGTACATCGCGGCGCTGGTGGTCGCCGCCACCGCGGTCGTGAGCCTGGCGATCCGCCGCTGGGGGCTGCCGGACCTCACCCGTTTCCGGCTGCCGGACCTGGCCGTCCCCGCGACGTTCGCGGTGCTGGCCTTCTTCGCCGCCCGCCCGATCCTCCAGACCGTACGACGGGTGCCGCACAACCCCGACGACCAGGTCAACGCCGCCTTCATCGCCGCCCTGCAGAGGTCCCAGGGGCTGCCGGCCGACCCGAACCGCCAGTACTCCGAGCTCAGCCTGCACTGGGTGGCGTGGTACATCGGGGTGCCCGCGGTCCTGCTGGCCGCGGTGGGCGCCGCGCTGGTCGCGCGCGACCTCCTGCGCCGGCGCCGCACCGCCTGGCTCCTGCCGTACGCGCTCATCGTCTGGACCACCGGCACGACGCTCTGGCGGCCGGGCATCACGCCCGATCACCCGTGGGCGAGCCGACGCCTGATCGGGGTGGTGATCCCGGGGCTGCTGCTGTTCGCGCTCTGGGCCGTCGCCTGGGCGGCGCGCCGCGCGCGGCGGTTCCGCCGCGGCCGTCCGCTCTCGGCCGGCGTCGCCGCCGTGGGCGCGCTGCTGATCCTGGTGCCGACCGCGGTGGCCTCGGCGCCGATGGCGCTCGCACGGACCGAGGAACGCGAGGTCTCCCAGGCGCAGTCGATGTGCCGGGCCATCGGCCCGAACGCCTCGGTCATCATCGTCGAACGCGTCACGGGTGACCGGTTCACGCAGCTGATCCGCGGCATGTGCGGCACGCCCGCCGCCCGCGTGCGCGTCCACGCCGGTTTCAAGACCGCTCCCGAGGACGACGTGGCGCGGGTCGTCCGGAAGGTCGCGGCGGCGGGCCGTCGCCCGGTGCTGCTGGGCGCCGACGGCGTCGACGTGTCACCGTACGGGCCGGTCCGGCGGGTCTTCCACGTCCACACGCGCCGCGACGCGAGCGCCCTGGTGTCGGCTCCGCAGGGCACATGGTCGCTCACGATCAACGTCTGGATGGCCGATCCTGTGTACAGAGGGTGAACAGTGCGTACGCTAAGGACCGTGTCCCAGACTGGGCGACTATCCTCGCCGGGCGTGACTACCACGCCCCATGTGACGATCGTTCTGCCGTGCTACAACGAGCAGGACCACGTCATCGACGAGGTCGAGCGCATCTGCAAGGCGATGGACGCCAGCGGGCAGACCTACGAGCTGCTGGCCGTCGACGACTGCTCGACCGACGACACACTGGCCCGGCTCGAGCAGGCGGCGCCGCACTACCCCAACATGCAGGTCGTGCCGTTCCACCGCAACGGCGGGTCGGGCACCGTCCGGCGGATCGGCTCCCAGCAGGCCCGGGGTGACATCGTCGTCTGGACCGACGCCGACATGACCTATCCGAACGAACGCATCCCCGAGCTGGTCGACATCCTCGACCAGGACCCGACGGTCGACCAGGTCGTGGGCGCCCGCACCACCGAGGAGGGCACCCACAAGTTCCTGCGGGTGCCGGCCAAGTGGTTCATCCGCAAGACGGCCGAGGTGCTCGCCGGGCAGAAGATCCCCGACCTGAACTCCGGCCTGCGGGCGTTCCGCAAGGACGTCGCCGAGCCGTACCTCAAGCTGCTGCCGCCGGGATTCTCGTGCGTCACGACGATCACGCTGGCGTTCCTGTCGAACCAGCACGACGTCCGCTACGTGCCGATCGACTATGCCAAGCGGGCCGGCAGCTCGAAGTTCCACTTCGTGCACGACGCGTACCGCTACATCCTGCAGGTGCTGCGGATGGTGATGTACTTCAACCCGCTCAAGGTCCTGATGCCGCTCGCACTGTGGCTCCTGGGACTCGGCGTGGCCAAGGGCATCCTCGACATGGTCCTGCACCCGCTGCGGTTCGCGATCAACACTGTGCTGATCTTCGTGACCGGATTGATCATCGCGTCGATGGCGTTGCTGGCCGACCTGATCGTGCGATCGCGGGGAGACACGTGAGCCCGAGCGGCGTGACGGGAAGGCGGGGCCGACCGTGAAGATCGCGATCGTCGGGCCCGCGTTCCCGTACAAGGGCGGCGGCGCCCACCACACGACCGAGCTGGCGCACCGGCTGGCCGCCGCCGGGCACGATGTGACGCTGGAGTCGTGGAAGGCGCAGTACCCCTCCTTCCTCTACCCGGGCGAGCAGACGATCGCGACCCCGGAGGGCGAGCCGTACCCCGGCACCCGGCACACGCTGGCCTGGTACCGCCCGGACGGCTGGCTGCGCATCGGCCGCCGGCTGCGCTCCCAGGACCTCGTCATCCTCGTCGTACTCTCGCCCGTGCAGGTTCCGGCCTACCTCGGCATGCTGGTCGGCCTGGGCGCCCGCGAGGAGGCGTCGGGACCCCGTGTCATCGCGCTCTGCCACAACGTTCTGCCGCATGAGCGCAAGCCGTACGACGTGCCGCTCATGCGGCGGCTGCTGAAGCGCGTCGACGGCGCCCTCGTGCACTCCGCCCAGCAGGCGCAGCTCGCCCGCGACCTGGCACCGGGCACCCCGGTGCGCACGGCGGTGCTGCCCGCGCACCTGCCGACGCCTCCCCATGGGACGCCCGTTTTCACGGGCGCGCCGGAGGGCCCGTGGCAGCGCCTGCTGTTCTTCGGCATGGTCCGGCCGTACAAGGGCCTGGACGTGCTGCTGCGGGCGCTCGCGCGGATGGACGACGTCGCGTTGACCGTCGCCGGGGAGTTCTGGGGCGGCGCCGAGGAGGTCCGCGGCCTGATCTCCTCGCTCGGGCTGGAGGACCGGGTGGAGCTGCGGCCCGGATACGTGCCGGCCGCCGAGGTCCCGGAGCTGTTCGCCCGCGCCGACGCCCTCGTCCTGCCCTACCGCACCGCCACGGCCTCACAGAACGTCTTCATGGCCTACGAGCACGGCATCCCGGTCATCGCCACGCGCGCCGGCACCCTCGCCGATCACGTCCGCGAGGGCGTCGACGGGGTGCTGTGCGAGGCCGACGACGTCGACTCGCTCGCCGACGCCCTGCGCCGGTTCTACGCGCCGGGCGAGCCGGCGCGGCTGCGGGCGGGCGTGCGGCCCGTCGACTCCGAGCCGCACTGGGCCTCCTACCTCGAACAGCTCCTCACGGCCGGCCCGCTCGTCGGGAGCGGCGCCGGCGGCGAGGAGCGATCGGCCTGAGACCTCAGAGCCCGCGCGGAATGAACGGCCGGACTCGCGGCGCCCATTCCGCGCGGGACCTCAGAGGTGCGGGGTGATCGCCTTGAGGAGGGCGCGCTTCGGCTTGGCGCCGGTGATCTGCTCGACGACCTCGCCGTCCTTGAACAGCAGGAGGGTCGGCAGCCCGAGCACGTTGTACTTGCCCGGGGTCGACTGGTTCGCGTCGTAGTCGAGCTTGGCGATCTTCAGTTTGCCGGCGTACTCGCCGGCGATCTCGTCCAGGACCGGCGCGATCATGCGGCACGGGCCGCACCACGACGCCCAGAAGTCGACCAGCACGGGCGTGTCGCTCTTCAGGACGTCCTGGTCGAACGTCTTGTCGGTCACGGTGATGGGCTCGGCCACGGGAGCCATTGTCTCTCCTTCCGGTACGCCGCGTGTGCGGCGTCGGTCAACACCGATCACAAGGCCGGTGGACCTGGCGATATTCCAGCGGGGAGAGGTTAGTCGACCGGGCCCGCCACCGGCTCGACGTCGTCCTCGACGAGCACGGGGTGCCGGGTGCCGAGGAGGACGGCGGCGCCCGCCCACGCGAGGTCGGCGACGGTCAGGACGACGCGGGAGGCGAGCGCGACGACCAGCGGCGCGCCGGCCGCCGGCAGCACCGGCCCGAGCGTCACGGTCAGCGCGGCCTCCCGCACGCCCACGCCGCCGGGAGCGATGACGATGATGAACCCCGCGGTGAACGCCAGGGCGTACGCCCCGGTGGCGAGGAAGAACCCGTGCCCGCCCGCCGCCCGCACGAGCAGCCAGGTGTGCGCGCCGAACAGGAGCCAGCCCAGCGCGGTCCAGGCGACCGCCCGCGCCATCGTGCCGAGCCCGGCGGTGCGGGCCAGGGGTTGCCGCCGTGCCAGCCGCAGCGCGCGGTTCAGCGCGAACGCCAGCACCCGGGGATGCAGCATCGCGAGGAACAGCGGCGCGAGGACGAGCAGCCACCAGTAGCGGTGCGTCGCGTCCGGCGAGGTGAACGGCAGCGTCACGGTGGCGACCGCGCAGCCGGTGGCGACCGTCGTGGCCATCGACAGCACGCCGGCGCTCGCGCCGCGCTCGCGCGGCACCCGGTGCTCCTTGGCCAGCTCCATCTGGGCGACGAGTGCCCACACCGACCCGGGGATGTACTTGCCGAGCTGGGAGACGAAGTAAACCCGCACGGCCGCCCGCAGGGGCAGCGGCGAGCCCAGGCCGGCCAGCAGGCGGCGCCAGGCGAGCATCCACGCGCCGAGCCCGAGCACCCCTGCTGCGAGCGCGGCGCCGACGTACGGCCAGGACAGCTCGGTCACCGCGTGCCGCGTGTCGTCCCAGCGGGCGAACAGTCCGTAGCCGCAGAAGCCCAGCGCGGCGACGACGAGGGCGACGCGCGCGAGGCGGCTCGCTCGCAGGCGGGAGATCACGCGGCCAGACTAGTCGGTACGCCCCGGTGAACACTCGGTGATCAGCGGGTACGCGCCCCGGCGGGGCCGTAGAGTAAGGACGCGATGAAACTCAACGACGCGAAGGCCTTCGTCGGCCATCAGGTGCACGTGTGCCGTTTCCGCGAGGCCGGGACCCTCCTGCGCTGGATGGGCGACGACCTGCGCGGCAAGCGGGTGCTCGACGTGGCCGGCGGCGACGGCTACTGGGCCGGGCAGGCCCGCAAGCGCGGCGCGCAGGCGGTCTCGATCGACCTTGCGCGCGGCAAGATGCTGTACGGGCAGACCCTGAAGCACCCGCCGGCCCTGATCGAGTGCGACGCGCTGCGGCTGCCCTTCGCCGACGGCAGCTTCGACGCCCTGCTGTCGGTGTGCGCGATCGAGCACTTCGACGACGGCGGCAAGGCACTCGACGAGATGTCGCGCATCCTGAAGCCCGGCGGCGAGCTGTTCATGTCCGCCGACGTGCTCAGCCGGTCACGCGACTGGCCCAAGCTGCGCGAGGCGCACTGCGCGAAGTACCACGTGCAGCACACCTACACCCACGAGAGCCTCGGGGAGCTGCTGGCCGACCGCGGCATGGAGCTCGCCGACTACTCCTACCAGTTCCGCACCCGCGCGACCGAGCGTCTCTACCTCTCCCTGTCGGCGTACGGCGGCCGGATGGGGTTCAACGCCGCCGCGCCGCTCGCGCCGCTGGTCGCGCTCGCCGACCGGCGCAGTCCCAACGATCGTGGCAGCATCGTTCTCATCAGGGCGCGCAAGAACGGGTGACGTCCCCCTGTCGGCGATCGATCGGCGTAGGCTTCCCACGGGGAAACCGGACGGAGGGGGCGACACCGTGGTGCCTCGTGTGCTTGTCGACGCGACCGCCGTGGCCGCCGACCGCGGCGCGCTCGGGCGTTACGTCGACGGGCTGATCGGCGCGCTGCACCGCGCGGACGCCGATCTGGCCGTCGTCTGCCAGCGGTCGGACGAAGAGCGGTACGGCCGGCTGGCGCCGAAGGCGCGGGTCGTCGCCGGCCCGACCGCCATCGCGCACCGCCAGGCGCGCCTGGCCTGGGAGCAGACGGGCCTGCCGCTCATCGCGCAGCAGGTCGGCGCGCACCTCATTCACGCGCCGTACTACTCGATCCCGCTGCGTCCGGGCCTGCCGACCGTCGCGACGGTCCACGACATGGCGTACTTCACCGATCCGGAGGCGCACAATCCGGTCAAGACGACGTTCATCAGGTCGGCGACGCGTACGGCGGCGCGACGCGCGACCCGGGTGATCGTTCCGTCGAAGGCGACTCGCGACGAGATCGTCCGGTTGCTGGGCGCGGACCCGACGCGGATCGACGTCGCCTACCACGGCGTCGATCACACGATCTTCCATCCGCCCACCGAGGAGGAGCGGCGGCGCGTCTCCGACCGGCTCGGCCTGCACGGGCGTTCCTACATCGCGTTCCTCGGCGCGCTCGAGCCGCGGAAGAACGCTCCGAACCTCATCCGCGGCTGGGTCGAGGCGACGGCCGACCTGGAGATCCCGCCCGCGCTCGTCCTGGCCGGCAGCGGCGGATGGGACGACGAGCTGGACGCCGCGCTGGCCGACGTTCCGTCCCGCATGCGGCTGCTCCGGCCGGGCTACCTGCCGTGGCCGTCGTTGCCTGGGTTCTTCGGCGGGTCGCTGACGGTGGCGCTGCCGAGCCGGGGTGAGGGGTTCGGTCTGCCGGTCCTGGAGGCGATGGCCTGCGGCGCGACCGTGCTGACGACCCCCCGGGCATCGCTGCCGGAGGTCGGCGGCGACGCCGTCGCCTACACCGAGCCCGACGCCGAGGACATCGCCGTGGCGCTGCGCGCGCTGATCGACGACCCGGAGCGGCGCGGACTGCTCGCCGAGGCGGCGCACGCGCGTTCCCGAGAATTCACGTGGGCGGCATCCGCCGAGGCCCATCTGGCGGCGTATCAGCGCGCCGTCGAACAGTAAGGTTGCTGGCCGGTACCGATGAGGAGGGGCACCCTGGAAGCGATTCTGCTGGTCGGCGGTAAGGGCACGCGGCTGCGGCCGCTCACGATCTCGACGCCGAAGCCACTGCTGCCGACGGCCGGGGTGCCGCTGCTGGAGCATCAGCTGCGCAAGGCGAGTGCGGCGGGCATCCGCCGCATCGTGTTCGCCACGTCCTACCGCGCCGCGATGTTCACCGAGGCGTTCGGCGACGGGTCGCGGTTCGGCCTGGAGCTGGTCTACGTCACCGAGGAGGAGCCGCTGGGCACGGCCGGCGCCATCCGCAACGCCGCCACGAAACTGACCTGTGACTCCGACAGCCCGGTCGTCGTGCTCAACGGCGACATTCTGTCCGGCCACGACCTGGTGTCGCAGGTCGCGATGCACGAGAAGTCGGACGCGGCCGTCACCATGCACCTGACCCTGGTCTCCGACGCGCGCCGCTACGGCGCGGTGCCGACGACCTCGGAGGGCAAGGTCATCGCGTTCGTGGAGAAGTCCCCGAACCCGCCGACCAACCAGGTGAACGCCGGCTGCTACGTCTTCCGCCGGTCCGCGATCGACGCGATCCCCACCGGCCGGGTGGTGTCGGTGGAGTACGAGACGTTCCCCGAGCTGCTCACCTCCGGTGAGACGATCATGGGGTACGTCGAGGGTGCGTACTGGCTCGACGTCGGCACGCCGGCCGCCTTCGTCCAGGGCTCCTGCGACCTGGTGCTCGGCCGGATGGAGTCGTCCACCGTGGGCGCGGGCGGGGGCGTGCTGTTCCTCAATGGCTCGGTGGTGGCCCCTGAGGCCGCCGTGTCCGGCGGTACGACCGTCGGCGCCGGGGCCGTGGTCGAGTCGGGTGCGACCGTGGAGTCCAGCGTGCTGTTCGACGGGGCCATCGTCGAGCACGGGGCGCGGGTGTCGCGTTCGGTGGTCGGCCGGGGCGCGCGGATCTGCGCGGGCGCGGTCGTGGAGGAGGCCGTCATCGGCGACGGCGCGATGGTCGGGCCGGGCAACGAGCTGCGCGACGGGGTGCGCCTGTGGCCCGGCGTCCAGCTGCCGGAGACGGCCGTGCGCTTCTCCGCCGACGTTTGAGAGACTGTCGTGCTCACTCGCGACGCCGGCACCCGGACGTGGCGGCCGCCGTGGCCGGTCGACGTTCGGCTGACGCTGGCGCCGCACCGCCGGGGTTCCGGCGACCCGGCCTTCGCGATCACACCCGACGGGGCGGTGTGGCGGGCGTCGATGACCCCGGACGGGCCGGGCACGCTGCGTCTGCTGGCGCGCGGCGGCGAGATCGAGGCCGAGGCGTGGGGGCCGGGAGCGTCCTGGCTGCTGGACGGCGTGCCGGAGCTGCTGGGCGCGGCCGACGATCCGGCGTCGTTCCGGCCGGAGCACGAGGTCCTGCGCCGGGCGGCCGTGCGCCTGCGGCACCTGCGCATCGGCCGCACCCGCAACGTCTTCGAGGCCCTCGTCCCGGCGGTCCTGGAGCAGAAGGTGGTGGGCAAGGAGGCCTGGCGGGCCTGGCGCTACCTTCTGCACGGGTTCGGTGAGCCCGCGCCCGGACCGCTGGACCTGCGGGTGCCGCCCGCGCCCCGGACCTGGGTCACCATCCCGTCCTGGGAGTGGCACAAGTCGGGCATCGAGGCGGTCCGGGCCCGTACGATCATCGGCGCCGCACGGGTGGCGAGCCGGCTGGAGGTCGACGACACGCGGGAGGCGGACCGGCGGCTGCGCTCGCTGAACGGCGTCGGCGTGTGGACCTCGGCGGAGGTGCGGCAGCGGGCCCTGGGCGACGCCGACGCGGTCTCGGTCGGCGACTATCACATCCCGGGCATCGTCGGATGGGCCCTGACCGGCCGGAAGGTCGACGACGCGGGCATGCTCGAGCTGCTCGCGCCGTACGCCGGGCACCGGTACCGCGTGACGCGCATGCTGGAGCTGTCGGGGGCCGCTCCGCCACGGCGCGGGCCGCGGATGCCGGTCCGGGACTACCGGCGCTTCTGACGCCGGAGGGCGGGGGCAGTGGGAATAACCAGTGCAGACCGGGCGTATGTTGCCAGCATGAGTGATCTCGCCGCCTCGGCGCCTTCGCCCACCGCCCTCCGCCGCTCGCTCGCCCGGGCGCGCGACGGCAAGTCACTCGACGTGTCCGAGGCCGAGGTGCTGCTGCACGCGCGCGGCGAGGACCTGGAGACGCTCCTGTCGTACGCCGCGCGCGTCCGCGACGCGGGCCTGGAGGCCGCCGGCCGGCCCGGAGTGATCACCTACAGCCGCAAGGTCTTCATCCCGCTGACGCGTTTGTGCCGCGACCGGTGCGGCTACTGCACGTTCGCGACCGTGCCCGGCCGCCTCGACGCGCCGTACCTCGGTCCCGACCAGGTCCTGGAGATCGCCCGCCAGGGCGCCGAGCTGGGCTGCAAGGAGGCGCTGTTCACCCTCGGCGACCGGCCGGAGGACCGCTGGAAGCAGGCCGGCGAGTGGCTGCACGCGCACGGCTACGACGACACGCTGTCCTACGTGCGCGCCATGGCGATCCGCGTTCTGGAGGAGACCGGGCTGCTGCCCCACCTCAACCCGGGCGTCATGAGCTGGCGGGACCTGCAGCGGCTGCGCCCGGTGGCCCCGTCGATGGGCATGATGCTGGAGACGACGTCCCGGCGGATCTTCGAGGAGAAGGGCGGCGCGCACTTCGGCTCCCCGGACAAGGACCCGGCCGTACGCCTGCGCGTGCTGGAGGACGCCGGCCGGTCCAACGTGCCGTTCACGACGGGGATCCTCATCGGCATCGGCGAGACGGTCCGCGACCGCGCCGAGTCGATCTTCGCGATCCGGAAGGTCGCACGGGAGTACGGCGGGATCCAGGAGATCATCGTCCAGAACTTCCGCGCCAAGCCGGACACCAAGATGCGCGCCACGCCCGACGCCGACCTGGAGGAGCTGGCCGCCACCATCGCCGTGACCCGCGTCGTCCTGGGGCCGAAGGCGCGCGTGCAGGCCCCGCCGAACCTCGTCGACTCCGAGTACGCCCTGATGCTGCGCGCGGGCATCGACGACTGGGGCGGCGTGTCACCGCTGACGCCCGACCACGTCAACCCCGAACGGCCCTGGCCGCAGATCGACGAGCTCGCCGCCCGAACCGCCGACAGCGGCTTCAGTCTGCGGGAGCGGTTGACGATCTACCCCGAGTACGTCCGGCGCGGAGAGTCCTGGCTCGATCCCCGCCTCGCCGCCCACGTCGCCGCGCTCGCCGGTCCCGACGGGCTGGCCCGCGAGGACGCACGCCCCGAGGGCCGTCCCTGGCAGGAGCCGGACGGCAGCTGGGGCGAGGCCGGGCGGGTCGACCTGCACGTCGCCATCGACTCCGAGGGCCGTACGAAGGACCGCCGGGACGACTTCGACGAGGTGTACGGCGACTGGTCCGAGGTGGGCACGCGGATCCGGCCCGCGGAGCGGTTCGACGCCGACGTCGCGGCGGCGCTCCGGGCCGCCGAGCGCGACCCGGCCGGGCTGTCGGACCAGGACGCGCTCGCGCTGCTGCACGCCGACGGCCCCGAGCTGGACGCCCTGGCCCGGCTCGCCGACGACCTGCGCCGCGACGCCGTCGGTGACGAGGTCACCTATGTCGTCACCCGCAACATCAACTTCACCAACGTCTGTTACACCGGCTGCCGGTTCTGCGCGTTCGCCCAGCGCCGCACGGACGCCGACGCGTACACGCTGTCGATCGAGCAGGTCGGGCAGCGGGTCGACGAGGCCTGGGCCGCGGGGGCGACCGAGGTGTGCATGCAGGGCGGCATCCACCCGGACCTGCCGGGCACCGCCTACTTCGACCTCGCCCGCGAGGTGAAGCGGCGGGCGCCGGACCTCCACATGCACGCCTTCAGCCCGATGGAGGTGGTCAACGGTGCGGCCCGCACGGACCTGTCCATCCGGGACTGGCTCGTCGAGGCCAAGGCGGCGGGGGTCGACTCGCTGCCCGGCACGGCCGCCGAGATCCTCGACGACGACGTGCGCTGGGTGCTCACGAAGGGCAAGCTGCCGACCTCCGCGTGGGTCGAGGTGGTCACGACCGCCCATGAGATCGGCCTGCCGACCACCTCGACGATGATGTACGGCCACGTGGACACGCCCGCGCACTGGGTCGCCCACCTGAAGCTGATCCGCTCGATCCAGGAGCGCACCGGCGGCTTCACCGAGTTCGTCCTGCTGCCGTTCGTCCACCACAACGCGCCGATCTACCTCGCAGGCCTGGCGCGAACCGGGCCGACCAGCCGGGAGAACCGCGCGGTGCACGCCCTCGCCCGCATCCTCCTGCACGGGGCGATCGCCAACATCCAGTGCTCGTGGGTGAAGCTCGAGAACGAGCTGTGCGCCCAGGTCCTTCAGGGTGGCGTCAACGATCTAGGCGGCACGCTCATGGAGGAGACGATCAGCCGGATGGCCGGGTCGGAGAACGGCTCGTTCAAGACCATGTCGGCCCTGGAGGGGCTGGCCGCGCGGGCCGGGCGTCCGGCGCGGCAGCGGACCACGCTGTACGGTCCGGTGCCGGAGGAGCGCCGCGCGGCGGCGCTGGCGACGGACGGCGTCGGGCGGTTCCTGCCCCTGGCCCACTGAGGGTTCTTGGGGGCGGACAGGGTGGTCCGGCACCCTGTCCGCCGCGTCGTCACCTACTGGATGAAGCGCACGACGTGGGCGGTGTGCCGTCCCGACCCGTACAGCGTCGTGATGTGCACGCTGTGCGAGGCGCGAGGCGGCGCCGCCTCGATGATCTTGTTGTTGCCGATGTAGAGCGCCACGTGGGTCGTGGAGTAGATGTTGTCACCACTACCCCAGAAGATCAGGTCGCCCTTGCGCAGCGACGACCAGCTCTTCTTCGGGCCCCGGCTGTACTGCTGGGTGGTGTCGGCGCCGATGTCGATGCCCGCGCCCTTGTAGAAGGCGTACAGCGTCAGGCCGGAGCAGTCGAAGCCGTACCGCCGGTAGTCGGCGTAGCCGCCCGGGCTCAGGGACGAGATGCCGCAGGACGCGCCGCCCTTGCCGCCCGCGCCCCACGAGTAGCTGCGGACCTTCTTGGTCTCCGCCGTCGCGATCGAGATCACCCGATTGATGCGGGCGCTGGCCGACCCGACGCGCGAGCCGGAGGTGCCGTTGTTCCGGCCGTGCACGGCCGCGCTGCTGTAGCAGTTGCTGGCGCCCGGGGTGTTGCCACCCGAGCTCGTGCTGCCACCGCCGGTGCCCGACGTGCCGGTGCTGCACCGGGGCACGCCCGTGGCGTACCCGGTGTGACCGGTCTTCACGTAGACGTCGGTCACCCAGGTGCCGGCGGTGGTCTTGTCCCAGATGGCGGAACCGTAGGCGAACTCGCCCGGGTCCTGGCAGACGACGGGGACCTTCTGTCCCTTCTTGTACTGGTCGACCTTGACGGTCTTCGCGTTGAGCGACTTGCCCGCGCGTCCGTCCAGGTTGTCCGCCGCCACGAAGTTGTGGACGGTCACCTTCTTGCTGGCCGACGTGGACTGCACGTGCGACGACGAGCAACCGCTGAGTGCCGCGATGCCGACGGAGACGGCGGCGACGCTCAGGCCGTTGACGAGGAGTCGTCTGGTTGTCATTAGCGGGTCCTCTCCTGGCGCGGCTCGAGGCCGCGCTGGTCGGGGGGCTTGCGGTCAGTGATCATGACAGGTAGCGGGGAGTAATTCATGTTTTTCACAAACCCGACTTAATCGGACACATAACGTCACGCAAAGTAAGCAGGTACTGGCTAACACGAAAACCGCTCGTAAATCTGCATTGATGGTTAAAGCAAGGTAAAGGTAATAAACGGGCATTTAAGGGCGCTTTTCGCCGGACGTACTATCCTCCGGATCATGGCCGTGAGCAGGAGAGATCCCCGGATCCGTCTGCTGGTCGTCGGCGCGGTGCTCCTCCTCGCCGGCCTGTCCGCCGGCGTCTACCTCCTGCGCGACCGCCCGCAGGCCTGCCAGGGGAAGACCCTGCAGGTCGGCGTGGTGGCGGCCCCGGACATCACTCCCGCGCTCGCCGACATCGCCGCCCGGTTCAACGTGCAGCCCCACGAGATCGGGGGGAGATGCGCTCAGATCGAGATCGAGGCGCGGGATCCGGGATCGGTCGCCCGATCGCTGGCGAAGGGCGACCCGGCCGGAGCGGACGCCTGGGTGCCCGACTCGTCGATGTGGCTCGATCGCGCACGGGCCGCCGGTGCCCGGACGATCACTCCGGGCACCCCCCTCGCCGCGTCACCCGTGGTGATCGCCGCACCACGTGCCGTCGCCGCCGAACTGCGGGACGGCGGCGTCACCGCCGGCTGGCGCCTCCTGAAGGACGCTCCCCTGCACGCGTCGGTCCGCGCCCTCGACCCGGCCCGCAACGCCGCCGGCGCCGCCGTCACCCTCGCCGTCCGTGCCACCGTCGGCACCGTCACCGTCCCGCGCGACCCGGATCCGGCCCGGCTCTACGCCTCCTTCGCCGGACTGGCCGACCTCCGCCGTCCTCTCGTCGCAGCCTCGGAACAGTCGGTCGTCGCCTACAACGACACGCACCGGCCCAACCCGGCGGCGGTCATCGTCCCCGAGGACGGAACCCTCCTCCTCGACCACCCGTTCGTCGCGGTGACCCCCGACCCGTTGCGCGCCCAGGCCGTCGACGCGTTCCGCTGGGCCCTGCGGGCGCGCCAGGCCCTCGACATCTTCCAGTGGCACGGCTTCCGTACGACGGACGGCCGCCTCGACGCCCGTGAAGCCACCCGCCTCGGCCTCCGCGAGACCCTCCCCAAGATCCTCCCGAATCCGACCCCGGCCCAGGTGGCCGCCGCCATGCGCGCCTGAACCGCGACCGAGGATTCATCCACACTTCACCGGAGAGACGACCGGCGGCCTCCGCTCGGTCTGTCGTGGTTCCGGCTTCACCAAGATCATTTTTCTGGCCGGAACGGTTCTTCGCCGGCCGTGGATCAAGCCCTCCATCGAAAGCGAGAACGAACCATGCGCAGACTGATCGTCGCCGGGGCGCTCGGCGTCGCCGGCGTGCTGGCGTCCGGAGTGCCCGCGCACGCCGCGTCCGCCGATCACGCTTCCCCCCGTATCCAGCGTGCGGCGTGCTGGCAGAAGGTCAGCGGCCGGGCCTCCATCAAGAAGACCAGTAAGAAGTGGCGTGACGTCAAGGCACAGGTCTATGTCGCCGACCCGAAACTCTGCAAGGGCAAGATCATCGCCATCCGGCTCTACAAGCGCACGGCGAAGACCGGGTGGTACCCGGTGCAAAGAAAGGCCGTAAAGGTGAAGGTCGTTACGGGCTTCAAGTACTACAGCACCGATAACGCCTACAGCCTCCCGTGCGGACAGTACGTGCACACCGAGTACCGCCTCGACGGAGTGACCCGGGTCGGAAAGTCCTACAAGCTCTGCTCGAATAACTGACCGAGCCGGCGCAGGTCCGTCCGCGTGGCCGCCGTCGGTCCCCGTGGCTCCTCCGGCCACGGAGACCCACGGCGTCACGTGCGGTGGGTCAGCGGCGCAGGATGAAGTCCTGCGGGTCGCGGGGCGGGCGGTCGCGCGGGGGAGCGGCGGGGTGGCCGATGCCGACCGCGCCCATCGGGTCCCAGGTCGCCGGCAGGTCGAGCACCTCGCGCACCACGTCGGCGCAGAACAGCGTGCTGGACACCCAACAGGAGCCCAGGCCCTCGACGGCCAGCGCGACGAGGAGGTTCTCCACGCCCGCGCCCATGGCGACGAGGAACATCTCGCGCTCGGCGCGGGAGCGGCGCGCGTCCGGATAGTCGTGCGCGCCGTCGGTCACCAGGCACGGCACGACGAGGTACGGGGCGCGGCGCAGCACGTCGCCGCGCTTGTGCCGCCGGGCGATCGACTCCTCGCTGAAGCCGTCGCCGCGCAGGTCGGCGGTCCAGGCGTCCCGCATGGCGTCCAGCAGCCGGTCCTTGTTCTCCTCGACGAGCACGAACCGCCAGGGCGTCGTGTGGTGCGGGGCGGGCGCGGTGATCGCGGCGGCCACCGCCCGGCGGACCGCGGCCGGGTCCACCGGCTCCGGTCCGAACTCCCGTACGGTCCGGCGGGCCGCCAGGACGTCCGCGGAGCCGTGCCGGAACATGTCCTCGTCGGGCGAGCGGACGAGGGCCCGCGCCCCAGGCCCGTCCTCCTCGGTCACCAGGCCGTCCAGGCCGCGGACGACCGCGACCGGGACGCCTGCCAGCTTTCCCTTCACCAGCTCGGCCGCCGAGGCGATCTCGTCGGCGATCGAGGTCATCGTGGCGTCGAGCCGGTTGCCGTACGTGTCGACGCGGCCCCGCAGATCGTCCAGCGGCGGGATGCCGGCCGCGCCGATCGCGGCGTCGGTCAGGCCCAGTCGCCACGGCCGGCCGAGCGTGTCCGAGACGATCACGCCGACGCGGACCCCGGCCAGCTCCCGGAGCCGCGCGCGGATCCGGCGCGCCGACGCGTCCGGGTCCTCCGGAAGGAGGAGCACGGTGCCCGGCTCGGTGTTGGAGGCGTCGACGCCGGCCGCGGCCAGGACCAGGCCCTGACGGGTCTCCACGATGCGCGTGGCACCCCGGCGGGCCACCACGCGTACGGTCTCCGCGTCGATCGCCTTCTCCCGGTCGTCGGCGACCAGGATCCGGCCCTCCGCCTTGCTGACGATCTTGGAGGTGATGACGACGACGTCGCCGTCCCGCAGCCCGGCCCCGGCGATCAGCGCCGCGACGTCGTCGCCCTCCCGCACCTCGGGAAGGCCGCCGACGCCGAACACCTCGTAGTGAGTACTCATGAGCGGAGCTCCGTGGCGAGGTCGAGGGCGGCGCGGGCGATGTCGGCGGAGGCGTCGACGTCCGTCATCAGCAGCGGCCGGGAGCGGACCGCGATGCCGTTCAGGTCGCCCTCGAGGACGGAGTCGGCGGTGTCGACGAGCCAGCCGTCCAGCAGGTCCGGCCCGTAGTGCGCCGCCACCGCACCGGCGGAGGTCTCCACGCCGATCGCGGTCAGGCACGCGTCGGCCATGCCGCGTACGGGCGCGCCGCCGATGATGGGGGAGACGCCCACCACGGTCTTGGCCGCGACCGCCGGGCGGATGCCCGGCACGGACAGGATCGTGCCGACGCTGACGACCGGGTTGGACGGCGGGAGGATCACGAGGTCGGCGGCGTCCAGGGCCTCGAGCACGCCGGGGGCGGGCTTGGCGTCCTCGGCGCCGACCGCCACGATGGACCGGGCCGCGACCTGCGCGTGCAGCCGCACCCACCACTCCTGGAAGTGGACGGCGCGCCGGCCTTCGGCGTCCTCGATGACGACGTGGGTCTCCACCCGGTCGTCGCTCATCGGCAGCAGGCGCACACCGGGCTTCCACCGGTCGCACAGCGCCGCGGTGACGGCCGACAGCGGATACCCGGCGTCGAGCATCTGCGTGCGCACGATGTGCGTCCCGAAGTCACGGTCGCCGAGGGTGAACCAGGAGGGCCCGATCTCGTACGCGGCCAGCTCCTCGCGGATCGTGAATCGCTCGTCCGCGCGCCCCCACCCCTGCTCTTCGTTGATGCCGTCGCCGAGGGTGTACATCACGGTGTCGAGGTCGGGACAGACTCGTAGCCCGAACAGTGAAATGTCGTCGCCTGTGTTGCCGATAACGGTGATGTCCGCCTCTGGGGCGGCCTGCCTCAGTCCGCGCAGGAAACGGGCTCCCCCGATTCCGCCCGCGAGTGCCACGATGCGCATGCGGACAAGTCTGGCACTCCGGGGAGCGGTGGACGCCACGGGCCGTGGGTCAGTGTGCGAAGCTGGCGTGGATTCGAACACTCACAGGGAGTAACGCGTGAACAATGACGCCGCGCAGCGGCTACGAGAACCAGGCGCCTGGGTTCTCCTGGGTTCGGTCTTTCTGCAGTTGGTCAGCGGACTGATCAGTCTCTTCACGGGCAGCGGCGGCACGGGGTTCACGTACCGCGCCTACAACTTCGTCGCCTACGACAACTTCTTCACGGCGGTCGCCATCGTCGGGCTGGTCGTGGTCGCGGTGGCGCTGACGTCCCGGCTCGGTGGCGCTCCCACCCCTCAGGCCCGCAACGTCGCGCTGGCCGGGGCGATCCTGCTCGGCGCGATCGCGCTGTTCGAGGTGATCGCGATCCTCGCCGGCCTCGCCGCGGGCGCCGGCAGCCCGGGCGTCATCCTGGACGTGGCGGTCAGCGCGAAGCTCGCGATGTTCCTGTACGGCATCGCGAAGCTCGCCGTGGTCGGGGTCGGGGCCTTCTACGCCTTCTCGACCTTCCAGTCGTTCGCGCCCCGGCCGGTCGCGCCGCAGTACCCGCAGCAGGGATACGGCCAGCCGGCGTCGCCGTACGGCCCGGCGTACGGGCAGCAGCAGCCGTACGCGCAGCCGCAGGCGCCTTATGGGCAGCCACAGAGCCAGCAATCGTATGGTCAGCAGCCGCCCTTTCCCCAGCAGGGGTACGGCCAGCCGGGCTACCCTCAGCAGCCACCAGCGCAGCCTTCGTCGGGGCAGCCGGCCGGGCAGAGCGAGGGTGAGTGGACGCGTGCCTACGGCAGTTCGGACGTGCCGGCGCCGAAGGAGGCGCCGTCGGGATCCGGCGAGTCGGACCAATCGCCCCCGGGCGACCCGTACCGGCCTCCGGAGTAGTCGGCGGCGGCAGAAAGGCATAACTGAATGATTCTGCGTAGTGGCTACCGTCTTCGCAGGTCAGCGCGGCTTTTTTAGCTGCGGCGCACCGTTCCGTGCCCATTCGGCTTGACGCCGCTGGTCAGACACGCGTGTAATTTCATCGGTGTAGTTCTGCCTTCCCGGGGGACTCAGTCGGGGAAGGTGACCAGGGGGGGACTCCACGGGGCGAGGAGGTGCGTCTGTGAGCGAAGTGCTCATCCCGCTGACGCACGGTGCAGACGGCGAAGAGTTGGGCTGGCAGGAGCGCGCCCTGTGCGCGCAGACTGACCCGGAAGCGTTTTTTCCGGAAAAGGGTGGCTCGACCCGTGAAGCCAAGAAAGTGTGCCGTGCCTGCGAGGTGCGGGCGGAATGCTTGGAATATGCGCTTGGGCACGATGAGCGATTCGGTATTTGGGGAGGTCTGTCCGAACGTGAGCGCCGGAAGCTCAAGCGCGAGGCGAGCTGAGGCCCACGCGCGCGGTGTGCGACGCCCGCGGTGATCGTTCACCCGGGGTCCTGCCGGACGGCTCGACGCGGTCCGGCGGGCCCCCGGGGGGCCTGCCGGACGAGGCTGGCCGATTGCGGTCGTTATGGGCCGATCGGGGGGATTCGGTGCCTGAAGGTCTCTTGAGCCGAGCGACTCTGAGCCGGCCGACTCTGAGCCGGCCGACTCGCGTCAAAGCGCCGCTTGAGCCGCCTCACTCGTCGCGAGAGTCGTAGGTCGGGTCGACGGACTCCGGCGCCAGCCCGAGCAGATCCGCGACCTCCTCGACGACCACGTCACGGACCAGCCGGGCACGGTCGCGCTCGTCGTCGCCGCCCCGCGCCTCCACCGGCCGCCGGTACACCACGATCCGCGCCGGCCTGTCGTCCGCGGCGGGCAGCAGGCGCCCGAGGGGAATCGGCTCGGCGGGGTCCGCCCACGACTCGACGGGCGGAACCTCTTCGACGGCGAACTCCACACCCGCCAGCTCGTGGCTCCAGCGCTGCTCGAGACGGCGCGCCTCCTCGCGGACCAGATCGTCGAAGCGCTCGGCCCGGGAGCGGGAGATCGGCACCTCGGGCGGCGCGAGCGGTCCGCGCATCCCGCGGCCACGGCGGTCGCGGCGGCGTGTGCTAGAGCGTGTCACCCGGGATCGCACTCCTTGAGCATAGTCCGGACCTGGCCTGGCCGCCCCTCGCACAAAGATCCGTTATGCGGTCGCGCGTCGGAAATACGGCGACACGAAGTGAGGATAGTGGCGCGGGTACGGCAGGAGGAGATACGTTCCCGTCGTGAGCCCCGTCCGCATCTGCTCCCGCACCGCGTGCAAGCAGTCTGCTGTCTACACGCTCACGTACGTCTACGCCGACTCGACCGCTGTTCTGGGCCCGCTGGCAGCGTACGTCGAGCCCCATTGCTACGACCTCTGCGCCGAGCACGCCGAGCGCCTGACCGCCCCCGTCGGCTGGGAGCTCGTCCGCCTGCCCGCCGAAGAGTCCGAGCCGACCAGTGACGACCTCGAGGCGCTGGCCAACGCCGTCCGCGAGGCCGCCAAACCCGCCACGCCCCGGCAGGAGCCGGTCGGGCAGGGCGTCGAGGTCGGCCGTCGAGGCCATCTGCGGGTGCTCCGCTCGGACACGCCCCGCAAGCCCTGATCCGCTCCCGGTAGGCTCAGGGCGGCAATACGACGACGGGCCGTGAGCAGGGGGGCGCGAGTGGGCGACCTGGCCAAGATCTTCAAGGCGTACGACGTCCGGGGGATCGTGCCCTATGAGTTCGACGAGGCGACCGCCGAGGCGGCGGGCGCCGCCTTCGTGCGCGTCACCGGCGCCACGGCGATCGTGACCGCCCACGACATGCGCACCTCGTCGGGCCCGCTGTCCGCGGCGTTCGCGCGGGGCGCCACCGCCCAGGGCGCCGACGTGACGGAGGCGGGTCTGGGCTCCACCGACCTGCTCTACTACGCCAGCGGCAGTCTCGGCCTGCCCGGCGCGATGTTCACCGCCAGCCACAACCCGGCCAAGTACAACGGGATCAAGCTGTGCCGGGAGGGCGCCCGGCCGATCGGCCGCGACACCGGGCTCGAGGAGATCCGCCGGCTGGTGGAGGAGGGCGTCCCCGCCCACGACGGCCCGGCCGGCTCGGTCCGCCGGCTCGACCTGCTGCCGGGGTACTCCTCCCACCTGCGCTCCCTCGTCGACCTGTCGGGCATCCGCCCGCTCAAGGTCGTCGTCGACGCCGGCAACGGCATGGGCGGTCACACGGTGCCGAGCGTGTTCGACGGCCTGCCGATCGACCTCGTCCCCCTCTACTTCGAGCTCGACGGCACGTTCCCCAACCACGAGGCCAACCCGATCGAGCCGGAGAACCTCCGGGACCTGCAGGCGGCGGTGCGCGAGCACGGCGCCGACATCGGCCTGGCCTTCGACGGCGACGCCGACCGCTGCTTCGTCGTCGACGAGCGCGGCGAGGCGGTCACCCCCTCGGCGATCACCGCCCTGGTCGCCGTACGGGAGCTGGCCAAGCATCCCGGCGCGCGGATCGTGCACAACCTGATCACCTCGCGGGCCGTGCCGGAGATCATCCGTGCGCACGGCGGCGAGCCCGTCCGCACCCGCGTCGGGCACTCGTTCATCAAGCAGACGATGGCCGAGAGCGGTGCCGTCTTCGGCGGCGAGCACTCCGCCCACTACTACTTCCGCGACTTCTGGTTCGCCGACTCCGGGATGCTCGCCGCGCTGCACGTCCTGGCCGCGCTCGGCGAGCAGGACCGTCCGCTGTCCGCGCTGCTCGCCGCCTACAGCCCGTACACCGCGTCCGGCGAGATCAACTCCGAGGTGGCCGAGCAGGAGGCCGCGACGGCCCGGGTGCGCGCGGAGTTCGCGGGACGCCCGGGTGTGACCGTGGACGAGCTCGACGGCCTCACCGTCGCGCACGCCGACTGGTGGTTCAACCTCCGCCCGTCCAACACCGAGCCCCTTCTCCGCCTCAACGCCGAGGCGACCGACCCCGAGACCATGTCCGCGATGCGCGACGAAGTCCTCGCCATCGTCCGAAAGGAAGACAGTTGAAGATCGACGACTGGCTGCTGGAGATCCTCGCCTGCCCCAACTGCCGGGGCGAGCTGAAGGCCGACGAAGCCACCGACGAGCTCGTCTGCACCGGGACGTGCAAGTACGCCTACCCGGTGCGCGACGACATCCCGGTCCTCTTGGTCGACGAGGCACGGACCCCGGCCTGACATGCGTCCTGTCGAGGCCGACCCCGGCCGCCTCGACGACCCCGAGGCGCTGGCGGCCGCCGATCCGGGCGACATGCTGCGGCGCGTCGCCTCGGCCGCGGCGCAGGTCCGCGAGGCCCAGCTGCACACCGCCGAGGCGGACGTCGAGCGGATCGCCCAGGGCGGCCGGCCCCGTGCCCTCGTGATCGTCGGCACCAGTGGCTCCGGCTTCGCCGGAGAGGTGCTGGCGGCCGTCTGCGGGCAGGGGTGCCCGGTGCCCATCTCGACCGTACGAGGCCACCGGCTGCCCGGCTGGGTCGGCGCGGCCGACGTGGTCATCGCCGTGTCCGGGTCGGGTGGCGCCGAGGAGACCCTGACGGCCGCCGTCGAGGCCGTGCGCCGGGGCTGTCGCCTGCTCTGCGTCGGCGCCCCCGGGTCGCCGCTGGCCGACATCGCCGTTCAGGCCGGCGTGCCGTTCGTGCCGGTGCACGCGGCCGGTCCCGAACGCGCCATGCTGTGGGGCCTGACGGTTCCGCTGCTGCTGGCCGCGCGGGCGCTCGGGCTGGCCGACGTCACGCGCGAGACGCTGGAGCGGACCGCCGTGGTCCTGGAGGAGATGAGCCACCAGTGCCGCCCGGCGAGTGAGGCGTTCGTCAACCCCGGCAAGCAGGTCGCCCTGGAGATCGCCGGCTCCATGCCCGTGATCTGGGGCACCTCGCCGCTGACCGGCGCGGCCGCCCGCCGGTTCGCCAGCCAGCTCGCGGCCAACGCCGGCCATCCCGCCGTCCACGGTGAGCTGCCGGCGGCCTGGCACGACCAGGCGGCGATCTTCGACGGCCCGTTCGTCGTCGGAGCCGCCGGGGCCACCGGAGCCGCCGGAGCCGCCGACGAGGACGACTTCTTCCGCGATCGGGTCGACGACCCGGAGCCGACGCTGCTGTCTCTGGTGCTCGTCCACGACGTCGAGGAGCACCCGCAGGTGACCCGGCGGCGGGAGATCGCCGCCGAGTTCGCCCGCGACCGCGCCGTCCCCGTCGTAGAGCTGACGACGAGGGGTACGCATCCTCTGGAGCGGCTCGCCGGGCTCATCGCGCACATCGACTACATCAGTGTCTATCTGGCCCTGGCGGTCGGCGTCGATCCGTCGGCGACCACCGGGGAACCCGAAGAGAGGACCACGTGAGTAACACCGGCCGCGCGACGGACAGGAGCGACCGTGAGTGCTGAAGGCGGAACCAAGGCGATCATCGCGGCACTCGCGGCGAACCTCGGCATCGCGGCTGCGAAGTTCGTGGCATTCGCGTTCACCGGATCGGCATCGATGATGGCCGAGGGGGTGCACTCGGTCGCCGACTCGGGCAACCAGGCGCTGCTGCTGCTCGGCAGCAAGCGGGCCAAGCGGGCCAGGGACCGCGAACACCCGTTCGGCTACGGCAGCGAGCGCTACTTCTACGCCTTCATCGTCGCGGTCGTGCTGTTCACCGTCGGTTCCCTGTTCTCGCTGTACGAGGGCTGGCACAAGGTCGTCGACCCGCACGACGTCGACGACCCGGTCTGGGCGTTCGGCGTGCTGATCTTCGCGATCCTGCTCGAGGGCTTCTCGTTCCGCACGGCCATCAAGGAGGCCGGCCGGACGCGTGGCGAGCAGAGCTGGGCGTCCTACATCCGCCAGGCCAAGGCGCCCGAGCTTCCGATCGTGATCCTGGAGGACTTCGCCGCCCTGGTCGGCCTGGTCATCGCCCTGGTCTGCGTGGCCCTGGCGGTGATCACCGGCAACGGGATCTGGGACGGCGTCGGCTCCATGGCCATCGGCGTGCTGCTGGCGTTCGTGGCGATCGTGCTGGCCGTCGAGACCAAGAGCATGCTCATCGGCGAGGCGGCCGCCACCGACGTCGAGAAGCAGATCGTGACGGAGCTGGAGTCGGTCGACGAGGTCGACCGCGTCATCCACCTGCGCACCCTGCACGTCGGCCCGGAGGAGCTGCTCGTCGCCGCGAAGATCGCGGTGACCCACGACGACACGGCGGGCGAGGTGGCCAGGGCCATCGACGCCGCCGAGAAACGCATCCGCGCCGCCGTCCCGATGGCCCGCCACATCTACCTCGAACCCGACCTCGATCGCTCCGGCGTGCCGAAAGCACCGTAGACCCCGGGGACACTCCACGGCGATCGCCCGCGAAACGGAGACCGCCGACCCCACGGTGTGGGGTCGGCGGTGATTGGTCGGGGCGGACGACCGAGTCGATCCCGGTCACACGCCGCCGGTTGTGTGGTCACGTCGGATCACGTGGAGGACGTCCCAGATGATCGCCACGTAGTTGGCGACGGCGAGCAGCCGGACAGTCACCAGCAGCGTCGTCCGCAAGTCGATCCCGTTCGCGAACCCGTCGCGGAGGTCGGGCACGGAATTGATGGTGAAGTAGATCACGCCGACGCAGGCTGCCACGCCGACGAGGCGCACGATCAGCCATTCGAGCGCGAGCGCCAGGTAGTAAACCCCCGACTCGATCCTGTCCAGGACCGCCTCACCGTGGTCGGCCAGCCTTGCGCCGGCGCGGCGGCCCCAGTTGCGGACGGTAATCCAGTTGTCGCGGAGCATGGCTCCTCCAGGTTCCCTGTTTGTAGTGACGCTTTCGGGAGGGAACCGTCCGTATCGAAGCCTCGGCGGCAAGCACATAGTCGGTCTGACCCGTCAAAAGGTGCAGCCCTCCGCCTGTCGGCGGAGGGCTGCTGTGATGGGAGGGGCCGCGTCAGCGGCACCCGCTCGATACCGTCACCCGATCACCTGGGTGAACCGGCTACGACAGGAAGCGGCGACCTGCTACCGCCCCCGGCCACGGCGTCGGCGGCTCCCCCGGCCCGGGCATCGGGAGGGGGACCGGCTTCTTCGGCGTGGACTTCGTGGTCGTCCTCATGGCGTGCTCCTTTGTCTGAGCTGTTTACCGTCCGTGTCTTTGGGCGTGGACGGCCTCGGTTCGGATGGATCCGAGTGATCTAGACCGTGCGGAGCCCGGCGCGCGGTGCAATGGATCGGGGAGGGAAGTTTCGGCGAGTCCGGTGAGTGCCTTCGGAACAGGGGTAGCGGCTATTCCGTGGCTCCGCCGGGAGTGACCAGGCCGGACTCGTAGGCGAGGACGACGGCTTGGGCGCGGTCGCGCAGGCCGAGCTTGGTGAAGACGCGGGCGACGTGCGTCTTGACCGTGTGCTCGCTGACGACGAGGCGGGCGGCGATCTCGGCGTTCGAGAGGCCACCGGCGATGAGCTGGAGGACCTCGGTCTCCCGGGCGGTCAGCGTCGCCAGGGCCGGGGCCGGCTTCGGCTGGTCCCGGCGCTGCCGTGCGAACTCCCGGATCAGCCGTCCCGTCACCTGCGGAGCCAGCAGTGCGTCGCCCCGGGCGACCACGCGTACGGCGGCCACCAGGTCGTCGGCGGTCGAGTCCTTCAGCAGGAAGCCGCTCGCCCCGGCCGACAGCGCCTCGTAGACGTACTCGTCGACGTCGAACGTCGTCAGCATGAGTACGCGCGTCGATCCGTTGGCCGGGTCGGCGAGGATGCGCTTCGTGGCGTCGATGCCGTCCATCTTCGGCATCCTGATGTCCATCAGCACGACGTCGGGCCGGTGGGCCTCGGCGAGCCGTACGGCCTCCCGCCCGTCACCGCACTGCCCGACGACGTCGATGTCCGGCTGGGCGGCGAGCAGGGCGGCGAAACCGGCCCGCACGATCGTCTGGTCGTCGACGATCAGCACTCGGATCATGAACGCCGATTCTGGCCTACCGGAAGGTCCGCCTGCACGGCGAATCCGCCTTCCGGTCGTGGGCCGGCGGCGAACCGGCCGCCGAGCATCGTCGCCCGCTCCCGCATTCCGACGAGGCCGTGCCCCATGAGCCGGGTCCGTGTGGCCGGGTCCGGCGCCGCGGGGGGAGCCGTCGCGCCGCTGTCGACGACGCGGACCGCCAGCCGGTCGCCCTGGTACTCGAGTTCGACGTCGACCCGCGCGCCGGGCGCGTGCCGCCGCGCGTTGGTCAGGGCCTCCTGCACGATCCGGTACGCCGACAGCTCGATCGTCGTGGACAGGGGGCGGGCGCTGCCGCGCACCGTCAGCCGCGCGTCGCCGCCCGCGCCGCGGTGCGAGTCGATGAGCTCGCCCAGCCGGTCCAGCCGCGGCTGCGGCGTCACCTCGGGCTCGACGCCGGGCTCGGCACGCAGCACGGTGAGCAGCCGGCGCATCTCTTCGAGAGCCTCCCGGGCGGCCCCGGCGATCTCCCCGAAGCCCTTCTTCGCCTCGGGGGACAGCTCCCGCATGGTGTACGGCGCCGTCTCCGCCTGTACGGCGATCATCGAGACGGAGTGCGCGACGACGTCGTGCAGCTCCCGGGCGATCCGGGCGCGCTCGCGCAGGATCGCCTGTTCGCGCTGGGCGGCGTTGAGCTGCGTGAGGGTCTCGCTGCTGCGCTCCCGCTCCTCGTCCACGCTGGCCTCGGCGGTCTCCACCGTACGGCGGGCGTCGCCCAGCCCGATCGCGGCGATGACGGCCGTGAGCCCGGCGAGCCAGGGGATGTCGTCGAGGCTGCTGGAGGCGAGGTACACCACGCCCACGGCGACGACGCTGCACACGCCGAGCACGCCCGTGGACTGGCGGGGCAGCTGCTGGGCGAGGATGTACAGCGTGTACAGCCCGGCGAAGGCCGTGATGAGCAGGACCTGCTGCCCGGACAGCAGGCTCGCGGCGAGCGCGCCCAGCACGATCGCCGACGCCGGCCGCAGGGACTCCCGGCGGAACATCAGCGGCAGCGTCGCCGCCAGCGCGAACACGCCGGGCAGGCTCACGACGCGCAGGTGGTGCAGGGGCAGTTCGATCAGGGCCGCCACGGCGATGATCGCGCCGGTCACCGGCCCGTACGCCCACGACTCTCCGAAACGGCGCCAGGCGTGGACCCAGCGCAGCAGCGGCGGCGTCTTGGGCGGCCGTGCCGCCGGGGCGGGCGGGCCCGCCGGGTTCGGCGGCTGCCGTTGCAGCAGAGTGCCGTCCGGCGAGGCGTACGGAGGTGGTCCACCGTAGGGCGGAGGCGCGGCGGGAGGCGTGCTCCTGCCGTACAGCGCGGTGACGAGGCGGCTCGTGATGGGGCGGAGCAGGCGGCCGATCCCGGTGAGGATCCACAGGAGGACCTGACCCACCGCGGTCACGACCTGCGCGGCCAGGCGCCACGCCGCCGGTCCGGCCTCGTGGAGGAAGTCAGGCTTATCGCTGGTCACTCTTTATCATCACCCGTCCGCGGAGGTGTTCGCCTCACCGCACAGAGCTATTTCGTCTCGGTCGTTCGGACCCCGATGTCCACCTCTGGGACGATCTCGGGCCCATCCTTGCGGGGGACGACCGGTCGCGATCCGCGGCGTACCTTTGCATTGTGACGAGGCGCCGGCGCTCTCGTACTAGGGGGTCCGAGGTCGCCGGCGTCCGGGCCGGGCCATCTGGATCTCGGGGGTTCGGATGGCGCGGCCGATCGTCCCTCGCCGAGGTGGCCGTAGTCCGTCCGGGTCTCCCGCGGGTTATCCCGTGGACGGCCTGATCGGGGCGACCATGGGCTGGGGAAGGCCCCGATCCGGCCTCCTCGGCGAGGGCAACCCCCGGCCCGCCGATCTCACGGCCGGCCGCGCAGGAGGCGCAGCGCCTTCTCTTTCTCGAAGTCCAGGGCCCGCGCCGGAGGCGCCGACACGCGCCCGACACGCTCGCCGAGCTCCCGGACGTCCGCCCGTACCTCCGGGTCGGCCAGTACGCGCAACCCGAACGCGAGCTCCGCGGGGCTGATGTCGTACCTCTTCTCCAGTGCCAGCGCGAGCGCCACGGCCCGCAGCTCGGCCTCGCCGAAGCGGCGGTGGCCCTGACGTTCGCGTGTCGGCGGAAGGAGGCCGAGGGTCTCGCGGTAGCGGAGCATGCGGGGGGACGTGCCGAGCCGCTGGGCGGCCTCCGTGATACGCATGGCCCTATTCTGACAAATCCGTGTCAGATACGCCGTCCGCCTCGTGCGATCCCCCGGCGACCGCGCCTAGACTCGCTCTCGGCACACCGAATCCCAGGGAGCAAACCAACCATGGACTACAAGGTCGCCGACCTGTCGCTGGCGGCGTTCGGCCGCAAGGAGATCCAGCTCGCCGAGCATGAGATGCCGGGTCTCATGTCGGTGCGCGAGGAGTACGCCGAGGCCCAGCCGCTGCGCGGCGCGAAGATCATGGGCTCGCTGCACATGACCATCCAGACCGCCGTGCTGATCGAGACGCTCGTCGCACTCGGCGCCGAGGTCCGCTGGGTCAGCTGCAACATCTTCTCCACCCAGGACCACGCGGCCGCCGCGGTCGTCGTCGGCCCGAAGGGCACGCCGGAGGACCCGCAGGGCGTCCCCGTCTTCGCCTGGAAGGGCGAGACGCTGGAGGAGTACTGGTGGTGCACGGAGCAGGCGCTCACCTGGCCCGGCGGTGACGGTCCGAACATGATCCTCGACGACGGCGGCGACGCCACCATGCTCGTCCACAAGGGCGCCGAGTACGAGAAGGCCGGGGCCGTGCCCTCCTCCTCCGAGGACGACCCGGAGGAGTGGAAGGTCGTCCTCGACCTGCTCCACCGCACCGTCGACGGCTCCGGCCGGTGGACCGCGATCGCCGAGCGCATCAAGGGCGTCACCGAGGAGACCACGACCGGCGTGCACCGCCTCTACGAGATGCACAAGACCGGCACGCTGCTCTTCCCGGCGATCAACGTCAACGACTCCGTCACCAAGTCGAAGTTCGACAACAAGTACGGCTGCCGCCACAGCGTCATCGACGGCCTCAACCGCGCCACCGACGTGCTGATCGGCGGCAAGGTCGCCGTCGTCTGCGGCTACGGCGACGTCGGCAAGGGCTGCGCCGACGCGCTGCGCGGCCAGGGCGCCCGCGTCATCGTCACCGAGATCGACCCGATCTGCGCACTGCAGGCCGCCATGGACGGCTTCCAGGTCACCACCCTGGAGGACGTCGTCGAGATCGCCGACATCTTCGTCACGACGACCGGCAACTTCAACATCATCCGCGCCGACCACATGGAGCGGATGAAGCACCAGGCGATCGTGTCCAACATCGGGCACTTCGACAACGAGATCGACATGGCCGGCCTGGCCAAGATCCCGGGCATCGTGAAGGAAGAGGTCAAGCCGCAGGTCCACACCTGGACCCTCCCCGACGGCAAGACGATCATCGTGCTCGCCGAGGGCCGGCTGATGAACCTCGGCTGCGCCACCGGCCACCCGAGCTTCGTGATGTCCAACTCCTTCACCAACCAGGTGATCGCGCAGATCGAGCTGTTCACCCGCACCGAGGACTACCCGGTCGACGTGTACACCCTGCCCAAGCACCTCGACGAGAAGGTCGCCCGCCTGCACCTCGACGCGCTCGGCGTCAGGCTGACCGAGCTCACCAAGGAGCAGGCCGCCTACATCGGCGTCGACGTCGAGGGCCCCTACAAGTCAGACCACTACCGGTACTGAGCCACCACCGCATCAGATGACGTACGACATCGCGGACCCCGGGCTCGCCGAGTCCGGGGTCCGGCGCATCGAGTGGGCCGACCGGTCCATGCCCGTGCTGCGGCGCATCCGGGAGCAGTTCGCCGCCGAACGCCCCCTGGACGGCCTGCGGATCGCGGCGTGCATGCACGTCACGACCGAGACCGCGAACCTCATCCGCGCGCTGCAGGCCGGCGGCGCCCAGGTCGCGCTCGCGGCCTCGAACCCGCTGTCCACCCAGGACGACACCGCCGCGGCGCTCGCCTGCGAGTACGGCGCCGCCGTGTTCGCCCGGCAGGGCGTCGACCGCGACGGCTACTACCGGCACATCCACCAGGCCCTCGACATCGCCCCCGAGCTCGTCCTCGACGACGGCTGCGACCTCGTCAACATCCTGCACACCGAACGCCGCGACCTCCTGGGCGGCGTGCGCGGTGGCTGCGAGGAGACCACCACCGGCGTCATCCGCCTGCACCAGATGGCCCGCGAGGACGCGCTCCGCTTCCCGATGGTGGCGGTCAACGACACCGACACCAAGCACATGTTCGACAACCGGTACGGCACCGGCCAGTCGACCCTCGACGGCATCGTCCGCTCGACCAACACGCTCCTCGCCGGCAAGACGATCGTCATCGCCGGGTTCGGCTACTGCGGCCGGGGCCTCGCCGAACGCGCCCGCGGCATGGGCGGCCGCGTCGTCGTCACCGAGATCGACGCCGTCAAGGCGCTCGACGCCCTCCTGCAGGGCTACCGCGTCCAGACGATGGCGCAGGCCGCCGAGCACGGCGACGTCTTCATCACCGTCACCGGCAACCGGGACGTCATCCGCGCCGAGCACCTCGCCCGGATGAAGGACGGCGCCATCCTCGCCAACTCCGGCCACTTCGACGTCGAGATCGACGTGCGGGCGCTGGCCGACCTCGCCGTGGAGGTCCACCACGACGTACGCCCGCAGGCCGACGAGTACGTCCTCGCCGACGGCCGCAGGCTCGTCCTGCTCGCCGAGGGACGCCTCGTCAACCTCGCGGCGGCGGAGGGCCATCCGGCGGCGGTCATGGACATGTCCTTCGCCGACCAGGCCCTCACCTGTGAGTGGCTGGTGAGCCAGGACCTGGCTCCGGGCGTGTACGACGTTCCCAAGGCGATCGACACCGAGGTCGCGAGCCTCAAGCTCGCCTCCATGGACGTCGAGCTCGACGCGCTCACCCCGGGCCAGGAGGAGTACCTGTCCTCCTGGCGGCAAGGGTCCTGATCTTCCGTGCTGGAAAGCCTTCGGGCTGCGGCCGCGACGGCCGGAGCGAGACCCGGCATAACGCCTGAATGTCGCCGACGGGCGAAGGTCTCTCGTTCCGCGGCGTACGCTCAGGCGGCAAAATTCCCGTGTGGCGGGACAGCGCAGAACGAGGGCAGCCACCCCGGACGGAAAAACTCCCGAATTCCGCCTCGGTGAGGAGCGCCCACCGACCACGCGGACCCACCTGGAGATCGTCGGCGTTCTCCGGAGACACTAGATTTGGGGGTATGCCGCGCGGTACGTACGTCCACGAAGCCGGCGTCGAGGAGCGGTTCACCTGCGCCCTGGACGGCGGCGGCTGGCGCTACTCCGCGGAGCGGTCCGACGGCGGCACGATCGAGCTGGTCGCCGACAGCCGCTGGCGGCCCGCCCGGCTCGAGGTGACCGCCGGCGAGCACGTCCTGCGGGGCGGCGCCGTCGGGGCGGAACTGCTGTGGGTGACCGCCGACCGGGAGCACACCGCGCGGGCCACCGGATTCCTCGGCGAGTCGCCGGGTCTGCTCGTCGCGGTCGCCCGGTCGCTGCGCCTGGCCGAGGGCGAGCGTGTCGACGTGCGGATCCTCCTGGTCACCGCCCCGTCCCTCGCGGTCCGTACCGTCCCGCAGCGCTGGGCCCTCGCCGAGATCGCCTGGCACGACGCCGACGGCGAGCGCGTCCCGGTCGAACGCTATGAGATCACCGACCTGGAGACGGGCGAGGTAGCAGAGTCCCACCTGGCAGGCGACGTGGTCGTGGCGGCTCCGGGTATCGAACTGGTCAACCTTGAGAATCCCCCGAATTTTTTCTAAGAACTTCTGACAACCTCTGGGGCATGTGCGGTGTCATATCGATCATGAAGCATGTGGTTGTCGGTGCTGGGGTCGTCGGTCTCCTCAGCGGCGGGCTGGTCGTTGCGTCGGGGGGCTCCGCGATGGCGAAGTCCAATCTCACGCTCAATGCCGCGCACAAAGTGATCCACGCGGGTCAGACCCTGCACTTCGCGGGGGTGGCCGGCGATGACGCCGGGCTCCGGAAGGCGCGGTTCTGCCTGCAGGTCCGGGATCCCGGGCGGCACTGGAAGCAGATCGGTACGTGCGTCAAGCCGTACCACGTCGACGGCTGGAGCGCGGACTTCCGGTTCGACACCCGGTTGCTCGCGCACGGCCGGTACGCCTTCCGCGCCGTGGGCGTCGGTCTGCGTCACCGGAACCACGAGATCTACGGGCCGTCTCCGTCGGTCCGCGTCACCGTGCGCTGAAACATCGGCGGACCCGCCCGCGGTCAGCCCGTGGGCGGGAGGAAACGCGGCGGGTTCGTGGTGCCCGGAGCGCCGCCGAGCCACTCCGGTACGGGCATGGGGCCGCCGCCGTACGACGGCATTGACGGCGGGGGCCCGCCCATCGTGATGACGGCCGGACCTCCGTGCTGCCCCGGGCCGGGCGGGACGCTGACCGTGAGCGGCATCCCGCGCCGGGCGATCGCGGCCCGCCGGGCGGCGCGCTCGGCCAGTCGGCGTTCCTCACGGTGCCGGCGCTCGGCGAGGACGGCCGACAGGTAGATCTCCGGCCGGAACCCCGCCGGAGGCGGCGGGCTGATGTAGGTCAGGACCTCCTCGGTGAGCCGCTGCCCCATCTCGTCGCGGACGCGCGGAGCGAGCTCCCAGAAACGCGTGAGGTACTGCCGAGCCGCCAGGGCGAGGGTGTCCGGCAGGCGGGACAGCTCCAGGGACGCCGCCCAGGGGGCGAGCTGCGGTGGCATGATCGCCACGGGGCCGAACATGACGTTCACCGGCACCCGGTCCTGGATGACGATCGTGCCCGCGAAGATGTCGCCGAGGCGTTTCCCGCGCGGGCTCACCAGGGACGCGATGAGCGCCGGAGAGCCGAACAGTGTCCAGAACTCGATGAACCCGGCCAGCGCCCGCACCAGCGCCTGACGGAAGCGCTCCGGGCCGCCGTCGTCCGCGACCACGCGCAGGCCCAGGGCGAGCTTGCCGACTGTACGACCCCGGGTGAGCGTCTCGGTGATCGTCGGGTACCCGACCAGGACGCCCACGAGCATCAGGATCGCCAGGCCGATCGTGACCGCGGAGTCCGAGACGCTGGACGACAACCCCACGAAGATCATGCAGAAGTAGAGCACCATCAGCTGCAGCAGCACGTCGATGAACAGGGCCAGCGCGCGGCTGGCCAGCCGCGCGACCCGGATGTCGAGTGCTACGGCCTCACCGGTGACGAGTTCGACGGGCACGCTGGCCCCTTCCGGTCGGACTTCAGTCGGGCGTATCGCTCAAAGCCTGGAGAACTCCAGTGAACGGTAGTCTGCCGGGTTGTGGACGTCGACGCCTTCGTGGCCGCGCACAACGCCGAATGGCGGCGCCTCGAGCAGCTCGTCAACCGTGGCACGCGCAAGCTGAGCGGCGAGGAGATCGACGAGCTGGTCGAGCTCTATCAGCGGGCGGCCACCCACCTGTCGGTGGTGCGCTCCAGCTCCCCGGAGCCCGCGCTGGTCGGCCGGCTGTCCGGGCTCGTGGCGCGGGGCCGGGCGGCGGTGACCGGGGCGCAGGCCCCGATGTGGCGGGACGCCGCACGCTTCCTCACCGTGGCGTTCCCGGTGACGGCCTACCGGATGCGCTGGTGGTGGCTGGGATCGGCGGTGCTGTCGAACCTGGTCTCGCTGGTGCTGGCCATCTGGGTCGTGCACGATCCGCAGGTACAGACGTCGCTGCTGTCACCGGAGCAGATCAAGCAGCTCGTCGACCACGACTTCGCCAATTACTACACCGAGCACGCCGCCGGGGCGTTCGCGTTCCAGGTGTGGGTCAACAACGCCTGGGTCTCCGCGCAGGCGTTGATCTTCGGCATCCTGCTGGGCATCCCCACGATCCTCGTGCTCTGGGGCAACCAGCTGAACCTCGGCGTCTCCGCCGGGCTGATGTTCGCCCACGGCAAGGGGGCGATCTTCTTCGGCCTGATCCTGCCGCACGGCCTGCTGGAGCTGACGGCGGTGTACCTCGCGTCGGCGGCGGGCCTCCGGCTGGGCTGGACGATCATCGATCCGGGCCCTCGCCGGAGGGGCCAGGCCCTGGCCGAGGAGGGCCGCGCGGCGATGAGCATCGCGATCGGCCTGATCGGCGTGCTGGCGGTCTCGGGCGCCATCGAGGGCTTCGTCACCGGTCACGTGCACGTCACCTGGCTGCGCATCGCCATCGGCGTCGTCGCCGAGACCGCCTTCATCGCGTACGTCGTCGTCTTCGGCCGCCGTGCCGCCAAGGAGGGCGAGACCGGCGACTCCGAGCTGGTCCCCGACGCCGCCCCGGTCGCCGCCTGACCGATCCGGTCAGGAGCACCACCGATGGCAGGGCGATGCTTCGGGAGTGTGGAGGCGTGGGTCAGAGGCGGCCGGCGGCCTTGAGGGAGAGGTACGCGTCGGCGAGGGCGGGGGCGATCTCGTCCGGGGGAGCGTCGACGACCTCGACGCCGTACTTGCGGAGCTCCGCGGTGACGCGACGGCGTTCGGCGCGGGCGCGCTCGGCGGCTGCGGCGTCATAGACGGCTGCGGCGTCGCCGCGGGAGGTCGCCATCTCCGTGACCCGCGGGTCGCTCACCGCCGCGACCAGGACGAGGTGCTTGGCCGTCAGCTGGGGCAGCAGCGGCAGCAGGCCCTCTTCGATCGCGGTGGCGTTGAGATCCGTCAGGAGCACGACCAGGCAGCGCTGCCGGACGCGGGAGAGCAGCGCCGAGACCATGCCCGCCGCGTCGGACTCGATCAGCTCCGGCTCGAGCGGCGCCATGGCGCGCACCATCGCGGTCAGCAGCTCGGTGCGGGCGGCGCCCTCCACGCGGGTGCGGACCCTCCGGTCGTAGGCCAGCAGGTCGACGCGGTCACCGGCCCGTGCGGCCAGCGCGCCGAGCAGCAGGGCGGCGTCCATCGAGCAGTCGAGGCGCGGGATGTCGCCGACGCGCCCGGCGGCCGTCCGGCCGGTGTCGAGCACCAGGTAGATCCGCCGGTCCCGCTCGGGCCGCCAGGTGCGGACGACGACGTCGCTGCGGCGCGCGGTGGCCCGCCAGTCGATCGAGCGGACGTCGTCGCCGTCGACGTACTCCCGCAGCGAGTCGAACTCGGTGCCCTGGCCGCGGATCAGCGCGACGTGCTGGCCGGTGAGCTCGCGTAGCCGCGCCAGTTTCGCGGGCAGGTGGCGCCTGGACGGGAAGGCGGGCAGGACCCGCACCGTCCACGGCGCGGAGCGGTTCAGCTGGCGGGCCGCCAGGCCCAGCGGGCCGTACGACCGCACGGTGACCGTGACGGGCGCGCGGTCGCCGCGGCGGGTGGGGACGAGGCGGGTCTCGACGTGGCGCCGCTCGCCGGGCGGGATCGTGACGGCCGCGCTGCGGGGGGAGGCGCCCGCGCTGGGCGACCAGGCGTCCCGGAGCCGGGCCCGGAGCCGACGGGGGCCCGGGTTCTCGACGATCAGGGAGACGGTGGCCTCCTCGCCGAGGCGGACGTTGGTGTCGCCGGAGCGGTGCAGGCGCAGCCGACGTACGTTGCCCGCCAGTGTGAGGTCGGCGGCGACGAGCGCGATCACCGTGCCGTCGACCGCGAGCAATGTCCACCAGCTCGGAACCAGCACGAGGACGACCGCGCCGAGGACGGCCAGCAGTCCGGTGCGCCCGGTCAGCGCCATACCCGACTCCTCACGCGCTCATCGGGGAGCGGGGACGGTGGTGAGGATGCCCTCGAGCACGCCGTCCGTCGTCGCGCCCTCCAGCTCCGCCTCGGGCCGCAGCTGCACGCGGTGGCGCAGAGTGGGCCGGGCGAGCGCCTTCACGTCGTCGGGCCGTACGTAGTCGCGTCCGGACAGCCAGGCCCACGCCCGGGACGTCGCCAGCAGCGCCGTGGCGCCACGCGGCGACACGCCCAGCTGCAGGGACGGCGACTGGCGGGTGGCCCGGCACAGGTCGACGATGTAGCCGCTGACCTTCGGGTCGACGTGGACCCGGCGTACGGCCTCGCGGCCCGCGGCCAGGTCGGCCGGGCCGGCGACCGGGGTCACGCCGGCCGCGCCGAGGTCGCGCGGGTCGAAGCCGGACGCGTGGCGCTGCAGCACCATGATCTCGTCATCGCGAGAGGGGACCGGGACGTTCAGCTTGACCAGGAACCGGTCGAGCTGGGCTTCCGGCAGCGGGTAGGTCCCCTCGTACTCGACCGGGTTCTGGGTGGCGCAGACGACGAACGGGTCGGGCAGCGGGCGGGGCTGGCCCTCCACCGACACCTGCCGCTCCTCCATCGACTCCAGCAGGGACGCCTGGGTCTTCGGCGGCGTCCGGTTGATCTCGTCGGCGAGCAGCAGGTTCGTGAAGACCGGGCCCTCCCGGTATTCGAACTCCGACGTGCGGTTGTCGTAGACGAGGGAGCCGGTGACGTCGCCCGGCATGAGGTCGGGGGTGAACTGCACGCGCTTGAAATCGAGCTTCAGCGCCTGCGCGAGGGTGCGGATCAGGAGCGTCTTGGCGACGCCCGGGACACCCTCCAGCAGGACGTGGCCCCGGCACAGCAGGGCGATGACCAGGCCGGTCACGACGGAGTCCTGGCCGACGACCGCCTTGGCGACCTCCCCGCGCAGTGCCGTCAGCGCGGCACGGGCGTCCTCGCCCCCGATGTCCTGTGGAGTTTCCGTCAAGAGCTGCGAACCAACCTTTCCAGGTCGTCGAGGACGCCGACGAGCAAGACGAGCCCGGCGTCGTCCACTGGGGGAGGACCGTACAGGGCGGCGCCGATCTCCGCCTGCTCCCGCCCGGTGTGCGCCGCGATCGCCGCGACGATCTCGGCGGCCATCGCGGGGTCGGACGCCGCGGTTCGCGGCATGCCGAGCAGCCCGGTGAGACGCTCGAGCGCGCCGGCGCGCAGTGCCTCCGCCGCCCGGTCGGCGGCCCGCCGGGAGCGGTACAGCCGGGCGCGGCCCTCGACGGCCTCGGCGGAGCGCACGATGACCGGCAGCGGCTCGACCACGACCGGGCCGAGGCGCCGGGACCGCCACAGCGCCACCAGCGCGACGGCGATGACGATCTGCAGCACGGCGAGCTTGACCCCGAAGGGGACCAGCTCGCCGAACGACTTCTGCCCGCCGCTGCCCGGCGACGGCAGGTCCGGCATGAGCCAGACGGCGTTCGGCCGGGCCTCGATCAGGTTCATGGCCAGGGCGGCGTTGCCGCGCTCGGCAAGGTGCTCGTTCGTCAGCGGTCGGGTCGCGCCGAGCACGGTGACCGTCGCGCCGTCCACGGGCAGCTGTACGAGGCCGGCTCCGCCGGTGGTGGGATAGCACTTCGTGGCCTGGCCGGGGGCGGTGTAGGTGGTCGCCTCGAGGAAGTCGGCGCTGCCGGCGTACGCCGCCGCGGGCAGGGTGCACCCGGGCTCGGGCGTGCTCCAGGCCGAGCCGGCCGCCTCGACGCCGGGGGCCAGGGCCTTGAGCGTCTCGCCGGACGGGGTGATGAGGAGCCGGTCGCCGGGGGCGCCGCGGAGGGCGGTCAGGTCGGCGGGCACCAGGCGCTCGGAGCGGACGACCACGAGGACGGCGTCGGGCTGGGCGCGCAGGCGCTCGGCGGCGGCGGACGCGCTGTGCACGACCGTCACGGGGGTGCCGTGCCGCCGGGTGATCTCCGCGAGTGCCCGGGAGCCCTGCTGACCGGGCGAGTCCGGGTCGAGGTACTCCGAGCCGGTGCGCGGGCGCATCAGGGCGAGGAGCACGCCCACGACGGCCAGGGCGAGCAGCGCCACGAGGACGCCCCGGGACCGCTGCCAGCGGCGCCGCGCCACCTGTCCGGCGGTGGCCGCGTCGCCCGCGGGTGGGGCCTGCAGCGCCGTCATGAGCGGCCTCCGAGCGGGACGGGGCGCGCGTCGCGCAGCCGGCCGTCGAGTTCGACGAGCCGCCGGTAGCCGTCCGCGTCGCCCTGGCGTCCGCCGTACCAGACGTCGTCGAACAGGCGTATGCCGGCGGCGAGGGCGTCGGCGTGGTCGGGCAGTGCCGTCCCCGCCTCGGTCGCCAGCTCGTCGGCGGTGCGGCCGGGCCGGGGCGGGACGATCGCCCGCTCCTCCAGGTCGCGCGCGATGGCGCGGAGGCGTTCGCGGATGGCCTCGGGCCACTCGCCGGCGGCGGCGTGGCGTTCGGCCGTGGCCCGGTGGTCCTCGGCGGTCGTGGTCGCGTGATCGAGCAGGGCCTTGGGCCCGGTGGCGTTGCGGCGCACGCTGCCGATCCGCCACCAGACGGCGGCGATCACCACGACGAGCAGGGCCAGTAGGAGGACGAGGCCGAGCCAGCCGCCGCCGGTGCCGCCTCCGGTGCCGGTCAGGCTGTGGTAAAGGGTGTTCAGCCAGTCGCCGATCTTGTTGAGGATGCGTTCGACGAACGAGGGCTCGTCCTGGTGGTAGACGGGCTTCTGGAGCTCGCGGCGGGCCAGCTCGCGCGCCGGGTCGCGGGCGATCGGCGGACCGCCTCCGTAGAGGATCACCGGCGTCATCGGTGCCATCCCGGAGGCGGCGGCGCGGGTCTGACGAAGGTCTGGCGCGGCATGTGGGGCTGGGGCCCCGAGCCGGCCGCCGTGAGGGGACCGGGCAGCCAGGCGGCGAGCGGGTCGGCGGGCCGCTCCATCTGCAGCTCCAGATCGAAGGCCTCGCGCCGCATACGCCGGTCGGCGTACATCAGGGCGATCACCCCGGCGTTGAACGGGTTGACGAGCGTGCCGGCGATGATGCGCCCCACCCCGCCGACCGCGATGACGGCCACGAGCAGCCAGCCGTGCGGCTCCTTGTCGAAGGCCAGCATGATCTGCTGCGCGACCGCGAACGGCACCGGAAGCACCACGAACTCGACGAACAGCGTGATGACGAGCGCCAGGCTGAGCACACCCATCATCCGCCACCAGCGGCCGCGCACGATCTCCGCCGACCGGCGGAGCGCGGCGCGGACGCCCCGGCGCTCCAGCACGGCGATCGGGGTGGCGAGGGCGAACCAGACGTAGCCGACCACCATGAGCGCCACCGCCAGCGGGACGCCGAAGATGGCCGTGAGGGCCTGGACGCCCGCGGGAGCGTGGACGACGATCGCCGCGACGAGGGGGGCGAGGGGGAGCGCCACGGCGACCAGCACGATCGCGAGGACGGCCGCCGCGGCGCCGATGAGCCGGGCCCGGGACCCCCGCACGTCGCGGTGGACCTGCCCGAACGAGGTGGCGCGGCCCAGCAGCGTGCGGCCCATGACCGGGGCGAGGAGCCCGCTGAGCAGGAGCACGACGTACGCGGTGAGGACCAGCCCGACGAGGGAGGTCGCGGACGCGAGCCCGAGGGTGCGGGTCAGGTCCACGGGAGTCCGGACGTCGGCGCGGATCCGCCCGCCGAGCGCGATGTACTGCACGGCCGTGACGGCCACCTGCACGATCGACGTGAGGATCGCCGAGAGGCCGAGCGTGGCGCGTGGGTTGCGGCGGACGTAGGTGATCGCTCCGTCGAGGAGCTCCGAGACGCCGAGCGGCCGCAGCGGGATCTCCGTCTCGAGCGTGTCGTCGGCGGCGGCGGCGGGCTCGGGCGGCGGAGTCTCGGGGCCGGCGCTTTCGGGCAGGGCGGAGCCCGGTGACGCCCAAGCTCCCGCGTCGGTCATGACACTCCCCGCCCGCCCATCACCCGGTCAATCCTGCCATGCGGCGAGAGTACGGGTGATCGGTCGCCGGAGTCGGCGGATCCGGGGACTGCACGGCCTAAATCGGGCAGACTGGGGGCGTGGACGGGGTACGGCATGCGATCCGCCGGGTGCCCGCAGCGCGATCCGGGAGAAGTCACCACAATCGCCGGACAACCTGCGGAGCCGCTCGGGAGTCCTGTCTACAATCCGGCCTTCGATGTGACCCGGGCGGCCGGTGACGGCCATCGTCACCGAGCGCCGGGTCATCGCGCAGGTAAACGAAGGTAGCCTAGCCCCCCTGGGCGACCGCCTCCGATAACGCGACGATGAGGGCTCATGAAGGGACGCGTGCTGGTCGTCGATGACGACCTGGCTCTGGCCGAGATGCTCGGCATCGTGCTCCGCGGCGAGGGCTTCGAGCCGTCGTTCGTGCACGACGGTGACAAGGCGCTCGAGGCGTTCCGGGAGACCCGGCCCGACCTCGTGCTGCTGGACCTGATGCTGCCCGGAATCGACGGGATCGACGTGTGTCGGCAGATCCGCGCCGAGTCCGGCGTGCCGATCGTGATGCTGACCGCCAAGAGCGACACGGTCGACGTCGTTCTCGGCCTCGAATCCGGCGCCGACGACTACATCGTCAAGCCGTTCAAGCCGAAGGAACTGGTGGCGCGGGTCCGCGCGCGGCTGCGCCGTACCGACGACCCGACGCCGGAGCTGCTTCAGATCGGCGACATCTCGATCGACGTGGCGGGCCACTCGGTGAAGCGGGCCGACCGGCACATCCCGCTGACGCCGCTGGAGTTCGACCTGCTCGTCGCCCTGGCTCGAAAGCCGCGCCAGGTCTTCACCCGTGAGGTGCTCCTCGAACAGGTGTGGGGCTACCGCCACGCCGCCGACACGCGGCTGGTCAACGTCCACGTTCAGCGGCTGCGCGCCAAGATCGAGAAGGACCCCGAGCACCCGGAGATCGTCGTGACCGTACGCGGCGTCGGGTACAAGGCGGGTCCGGCATAACGGCCCTTCGAGTCCGCGAGCAGTCGATGAACACGTGGGTCAGGCTGACGACGGCGGCCCGTCGCGGCCTGCGAGCGGTCCGCCGATCCGTTCGCGCTGCGTTGCGCACGGCGTACGTCAGCTGGCGGCGGTCGTTGCAGGCGCGCGTCGTGACGACGACGTTCCTCGTGTCCGGGCTGGTGGTGGCGGTGCTCGGGGTCTTCCTGATGCAGCAGATCACCACCGCGCTGCTGGAGGCCAAGGAGCGGGCGGCGCTGCTCCAGCTCGACGAGGGCGCCGGCGTGGCCCAGGGACGGCTGGCGGTCGCCAGTATGGACGACTCCGACAGCACCAAGATCACGCTCAACGCGATCGTCACCTCGCTCGCCCACCGGAGCGGGCCGTCGGGCCTGTACGAGGTGATCATCCTCGATCGGGACGACCCCGGCAGCCTCGGGTTCAGCTCCAACTGGGTCCGGCTGAAGAGCGTCCCCGCGGTGCTGATGCAGCAGGTCGAGTCGTCGGACGCGAGCAAGCCCTACCGCACCTACGGCACGCTCACCTATGACGACGGGTCGTCGGAGCCCGGCCTGATCGTCGGTACGAAGCTGAGCCGTTACCAGCTGTACTACCTCTTCCCGCTGACCCAGGAGCGGCAGAGCCTGGAGGTCGTCCAGCAGACGCTCCTCGGCGTCGGCGCGGCGCTCGTCCTGCTGCTCGCCGCGATCGCCTCCCTCGTCACGCGGCAGGTGGTCATCCCCGTGCGGATGGCGGCCCAGGCGGCCGAGCGGCTGGCGGCCGGGCGGCTCGAGGAGCGGATGAAGGTGCGGGGTGAGGACGACCTCGCCCGGCTCGCCACCTCGTTCAACGACATGGCGGCCAACCTGCAGGAAAAGATCGTTCAGCTGCAGGAACTGTCGCAGGTGCAGCGCGTTTTCGTCTCCGACGTCTCCCACGAGCTGCGCACCCCGCTGACCACGGTCCGGATGGCCGCCGAGGTGCTGTACGAGGCGCGTGCGGACTTCGATCCGATGGCCGCCCGCTCCGCCGAGCTGCTGCAGAGCCAGTTGGAACGTTTCGAGGGGCTCCTGGCCGACCTTCTGGAGATCAGCCGCTACGACGCCGGCGCCGCGACCCTCGACATCGAGCCGATGGACGTCCGTGAGCTCGTGCTTCGGTCGGTCGGCTACACCGAGGACCTGGCCGAGCGGAAGGGCAGCAAGATCGTTCAAAAGCTGCCGGGCGAGGCGACCATGGCGGAGGTCGACCGGCGCCGCGTCGAACGCATCCTGCGCAACCTCCTGGTCAACGCGATCGAGCACGGCGAGGGCAAGGACATCATCGTCAGTGTCGGCGCCGACCGCGACGCCGTGGCCATCGCCGTCCGCGACCACGGCTGCGGGCTGCGGCCCGGCGAGACGACCATGGTGTTCGACCGGTTCTGGCGCGCCGATCCGGCGCGGGCCCGCACGACGGGCGGCACCGGTCTCGGGCTGTCGATCTCCATGGAGGACGCCCAGCTGCACGGCGGCTGGCTGCAGGCATGGGGAGAACCGGGCCAGGGGTCACAGTTCCGGCTGTCGTTGCCCCGGGTGGCGGGGAGCGAGCTGCGCGGGTCGCCGCTGCCCCTGGTGCCGCCGGAGATCGAGCTGCAGCGTGCGCCGTACGCAGGGCTGGAACTGGAGGCGGAGGCGTGAGGTCCCGGGTCTTGGCCGTCCTCGCCGCGGTGTTCCTGGCGGGCGGGTGCGTCGGTGTCCCGCAGGGCGGCCGGGTGCTGAGCGGCAGCGCCGGCGGAACCGAACAGCCGGTCGACGACCCGTACGTCCGCATCATCCCGGTCGGGCCGGAACGCGACGCGACTCCCATCACGATCGTCCAGGGCTTCCGGACGGCCTCGTCCAGCTTCGACGGATTGAACGGCGAGCACCAGGTCGCCCGCACCTACCTCGCCTGCTCCTCCTGCTGGCGGCCGGGTGTGGCGTCGATCGTCTATGACCAGCTGGACGCCCCCGGGTACCACGACGACGGCCCCGGGCATGCGACGGTCACGCTGGAGGGCACACAACTGGGCAAGATCGGCGCCGACGGTCAGTACATCGCCGATGCCCGGCGGTTCAAACAGATCTTCCGTCTGCGTCAGGACGCCCAGCGGCAGTGGCGCATCACCGACCCGCTCCCCACGGAGCTCCTGCTCAGCCGCGACGACGTCACCCGCGCCTTCCGCACCCTCGACCTGTACTTCTTCGCACCCGACGCCCAGGTGCTCGTTCCCAACCCGGTGTTCATCCCGCTCGTCAGCCGGTCCTGGCTGCCGACCCAGCTGGTCAAGCAGCTGATCGGCGGTCCCACCACCTGGCTCAAGAGCGCCTTCGTGCGATCGGCGTTCCCGGCCGGCACGGCGGTGCGCAAGCTGGAGATCAGTGGAGGCGTGGCCACCGTCGACCTCAGCCGCCAGGCCCGGGCCGGCGACCTGCGGAACATGTCGATTCAGCTGATGTGGACGCTCCGGCAGCTCCGCGAGGTCCAGCGGATGGAGCTGAGGATCGACGGCAGGCCGATCGAGGTGCCCGGCGTCGGCGGGTCGCTGCAGTCCATCCGGGACTGGGACGCCTTCGACCCCGACGGCAACGGCGAACCGCAGCCGGCCTACGTGCGTATCGGTGACGGACGCCTGGGGCACCTCGAGGCCGGAGGGCCGCAGGCCACCCTGCCCAAGCTCCAGGCCGCCCATCCGGCGATCTCCTACGACCACCGGCAGGTCGCCTCCCTGAACCGCGCGGCGGACACCGTCACCGTCACCGACCTGGTCGGGGGCGCCGTCCGGACCACGCTGCGGGCGACCTCGAAGGGCGGCAGGTTCACCCCGCCGTCCTGGGACTCACGCGGCAACGTCTGGGTGGTCGAGTCGACCACCACCGGCTCCCGCCTCTGGGTGATCGAGGGAGGCACCCGGTCCGCCCCGGTGGACGGCTGGGCGCTGACCCCCTACCCGGTGAGGGCACTGCGCATCTCCCGCGACGGCACCCGCGCCGCGGCCATCGTGAAGGTGGACAACCGCTGGCAGGTCCAGCTCGGCCGGGTCGACCGGGCCCCGTCGGGCGGTCTGCAGGCGGAGGGGTTCATCGCGATCAGCTCGGAACTGCAGAGCGCCATCGATCTGGCCTGGAGCACCACCGACCATCTCGCCGTCGTCGGCATGACCAACGGGAACTCCTCCCCGTCGTTGTTCGACGTGCCGGTCAGCGGGGCCCCCACCCAGCCGATGATCGGCCCGGGCGGTGAGGTGACCACGATCACGGCCTCGCCCGGCTCCCCGCTGCTGGTCACCCAGCGCGTGTCGGGAGACCCGACCCTCAACGTCTGCCGGCTCAGCGACCGGTACGACGAGTGGAAGTGCTTCAACGGCACTTCCGACCCCGCCTACGCCGGTTAGGGCCTGTCTCGAAGTCCCCGTCCGTAGCGAGCGGTGTCCAGGTGGTGCCTCGGAAGGCGGAGGAGGGAGTCAGCCTGGTTTTGGCTGGCGACCGACGACAACGCGGCGAGGCGCCGCCTGGGCGCCGCGCAGTAGGACAGTGGGGCTTTGAGGCAGGCCCTAGCGCCGCGCCGTCGGCGGCCTCGTCCACCGGCGTCACGGACGGTCGGGTGGTCTCCGTGCGTGACGCGGGCGGGTAGCGGGTTCCTGAGCGCGTACGGGCGGTGCCGGGTCCCCCAAGACCCGTGACGGGCGGTGGACTCGTCCACAGGCGTGTCATGGGGTCTGGCGGCCCCACTGCGCGCACCGGCAGGCTTCGATCCGTGGGACTCCTCGCCGCCGCCCTCGACCTCCTGCTGCCGCAGCGGTGCGCCGGCTGCGGCGACGCCGACGGTCTCGTGTGCCCCGTCTGTGCCGCCCTGCTCGGCGGCCCGGCCCGCGTGTGCCCGCCCCGGCCCGCCCCGCCCGGCCTGCCGCGGCCCTGGGCCGTCGCGCCGTACACCGGCGCGGTCCGGCAGGTGATCCTGGCGCACAAGGAGCGCGGGCGCACGGGGCTGGCCCGGCCGCTCGGGGTCGGTCTCGCGGCGGCGGTGCTGGCGGCCGCCGGTGACACCGGGTGCCCGGTCCTGCTGGTCCCGGTGCCGTCCTCACGCGCCTCCATGCGCCGCCGGGGGCACGACCCGACCCTCCGCATCGCGTGGGCGGCGGCTCGTGAGGCGGCCGTCCGCTGGGGCGTCGCCGTGTCCGTCTCGCGGGCGCTGGCGCAGCGTCGCGGGGTCGCCGACCAGGCCGGGCTGACGGCGGCGGAGCGAGCGGCCAATCTCGCGGGCGCCCTCACCGTGCGGCGCGACGTACGCGGGGCCACGGTGATCGTGGTGGACGACGTGATCACCACTGGGGCGACGCTCGCGGAGGCCGCCCGCGCCCTGCGGGCGGGCGGCGCACGGGTCCCGGCCGCCGCGGTCGTCGCCGCGACGCGCCGATACGGTGACGCGCCGGCTTCCCGTGATCTCGGTCACGTTCCGTAGCCGATTAACGGCCGACCCTCTCGCCGGCGGAACAGCCCGCGCGGTCACCTTGGGTGGCCCGTCTGCCGCAAACCGCATAATTCTCGCCTGGGCGGCGCCCGTCCGGACCCGTGATCGACCTGTTTCGCCCGGTCGGCGGCCGGTGACGTCGGTGTTCCGTAGGGCGAACCGGGGGTCCGAAACGGTGCCCGTCAATGACTATCCGTGGTTTTCTCCGTCACACCCCCCTGACATTCGCCGTGAGAGGGGTTAGCGTTCCAACATGACACCCGCCCGGGTCCGTGGTTGCGCCGAGCCCCTCCAGGCCCGGCAAGCCGATGCCAGCCGCAGGCGAAACGGCCCACGTAAGGCGACTTTTTGTCGACCGATCACGGTGCGGCTTAGAGGTAAGTCCTGCCTCGCCGGGGGATCAGATGTCCTCCGGACCGAGAGAAGGGGAGTAGTGGCGAGAGCGCCGCGAGACCCTCAGCAGGCGGATGTGGGGACGAAGACCAGGTCGGCCGGGCGGGTGTTGTCCCCATGGGGTCCGGCGACCGATGACCGGATCCGAGGTGTATACCGAGCCCGGTGTTCCCGTCGCTGACAGGTCAGTGAGCGGGAGGAGGGGGGTCCCCCGTGGAAATCATCGTCAAGGGTCGCCACACGGATGTGAGCGACCGGTTCCGTCGACATGTGGACACCAAGATCTCCAAGGTCGAGAAGCTCGACCCGAAGGTCATGCGGATCGACGTGGAGGTCTCCCAGGAGCGCAATCCTCGCCAGTCGGACCGCCGTGAGCGCGTCGAGCTCACCATCCACTCACGCGGTCCCGTGATCAGGGCCGAGGCCGCCGCGGACGATCGTTTCGCGGCGCTCGACATGGCCATCGGCAAGCTCGAGTCGCGGCTCCGCCGCGTGAGCGACCGGCGCAAGCCGCACGGCGGCCACGGGCGCGACCGCCTCGCGATGGCGCTCGCGCCGGACACCGTCGGCGCGGCCGCCACCGCGGATACCGAGGTCGACGACACCCCGAGCGCGTGGCGCGAGGTCGCCGACCGGCCGGAGGCCGAGCAGGGCATCGTGCCGATCCCGATGGAGGGCGACGGCCCCCTCGTGGTGCGCGAGAAGTCCCACAAGGCCCAGCCCATGACGATCGACCAGGCTCTGTTCGAGATGGAGCTGGTCGGCCACGACTTCTTCCTCTTCCGGGACAAGGACTCCGGCGACGCCAGTGTGGTCTACCGGCGTTGCGGCTGGGACTACGGTGTGATCCGGCTCCTCGAAGAGTGACCCGGCGCTTGCGCCGCGCCATCGCCTCGACCACTCTGGTCTCGGAAGCGTCCCGCGGTGGGACGCCCAAGACTCCCCGAGCTTGATCTCAGCCCCGCGACACGCCCAGGATTTGATGATCATGGGCAGGCGCACCGTTTGGAGGATGAGTTGAGCGAGACCCCCGAGACTCGCGGCGTGGTCGGCGGTGATCCCATCCGCGTGATGATCGTCGACGACCACGCCCTGTTCCGCCGTGGTCTGGAGATGGTGCTCGAGGATGAGGACGGCGTCGAGGTCGTCGGGCAGTGCGGTGACGGCCAGGAGGCCACCGAGCAGGTGGGCGATCTGTTGCCGGACGTCGTGCTCATGGACATCCGCATGCCGCGTCGCGGCGGGATCGAGGCGTGTACCGCCATCAAGGACCAGGTGCCGAGCGCCAAGATCGTCATGCTGACCATCAGCGACGAGGAGGAGGACCTCTTCGAGGCGATCAAGGCCGGAGCCACCGGCTACCTGCTGAAGGACGTCTCGATCGACGAGGTCGCCGACGTCGTACGTGCCGTGCACGACGGCCAGTCCTTCATCAGCCCCTCGATGGCGTCCAAGCTGATCACCGAGTTCGCCGCGCTGGCCAAGCGCGGCGAGGAGCGGCAGCAGCAGGTCCCCGCGCCGAAGCTCACCGAGCGTGAGATGGAGGTCCTCCGTCTCGTCGCTCGGGGGCTCGGCAACCGGGAGATCGCCAAGGAGCTGTTCATCTCCGAGAACACCGTGAAGAACCACATCCGCAACATCCTCGAGAAGCTGCAGCTGCACTCGCGGATGGAGGCGGTGGTCTACGCGGTGCGCGAGAAGCTCCTGGAGATCAGCTGAGCCCTCTCTCCTGCAGCGCCGTGTTCAGCAGCGCGGCGAGCTCGGGAGGGTCGAGGCGCTCCACCCGCACGGTGTCGCACCCGACCCAGGCGGCGGCCTCGCGCAGCGCGTCGGCCAGCTGAGCGACGGCGTGCGCCGCTCGGGTGGGCGTGCTCACGGCCGCGGGCTCGAGCGACGCCTTACGCACCACGAGTGCGCCGCCCTCGCGCGCCGGGTCGGCGCGGCCGATGAGCCGCCCGCCGGCGAGGAGCGGCATGGTGAAGTAGCCGTGCACGCGTTTGTCGCGGGGGACGTAGGCCTCGAGCCGGTGGTCGAAGCCGAACACCCGCTGGGTGCGCTTGCGGTCCCAGACGAGCGAGTCGAACGGCGACAGCAGCGTGGTGCGGTGCCGTCCGCGCGGTGCCGGGGCGGCCAGAACCTCCGGGTGCGCCCAGGCGGCGCCCTTCCCCGCGCCGTTGCCATTGGCCCAGCCCGCGACGGTCACCGGGATCAGCCCGGCGGCCTCGACCACGGCGTCCACGTCCTCACCCCGGACGCGGACGTAGTCGGCCAGGTCGGCTCTGGTCGCGACGCCCAGCGCCCGCGCGGCGCGCCGTACGAGCGTGGTGACGCACTCGGTGTCGTCGAGATCGCGGGCCCGCAGCTCGGCCGGGATGGCCCGCTCGGGCAGGTCGTACACGCGCCGCCAGCCCACCCGCCGGGTGCAGACGACATCGCCGGTGGCCAGCAGGAACTCCGCGGCGATCTTCTGGTCGGTGCGGTCGAACCACTCGCCGCCCTTCTTGGCGCCGCCCAGGCCGGTGACGGTGAGCGGGCCCTCGGCGCGCAGCCGGGCCAGGACGTCCGCGCAGGCATCCTCCGGCGTGTGATGCCAGTGCCGGCCCCGTTGCCGGTAGGCGCGTCGGCGGAAGGAGTAGAGCGGCCAGTCCTCGACCGGGAGCACGCAGGCGGCGTGCGACCAGTACTCGAACGCGGCCGTCCCGCCCCAGTAGGCGTGCTCGACGCTCGCGCGCCCGACCGGCCCGAGCCGGGCGTACGCGACGAGCTCGTGGGAGCGGGCGAGCACGGAGATCGTGTCGAGCTGGACCGCGCCGAGATGGCGGAGCGCGGCGAGCGCGCGGCGCGCGTCCGGATCGCCGCGCAGCCCGTGGACCGGTGCGGGCGCGACACGCCCGAGAAGGCCCTGGGAGTGCAGCTGGATCCGGCGCGCCTCGTCGGCGGTCAGCTCGTGGGTCGGCATGGCCCGATCGTAGGTACCGACACCGACAAAACCGCTATGCGGGTTGAGAGCCCGCGCGAAATCGGGCGTCGCGAGGCGCCGCCAAGGCGCCGCGCGGCCGGTGGTGCGGTCCGCGCGGGCTCTGGGCGCCTGCTCAGCCGTGCGGCCGCGTGGTGGCGGGGTCCGTGGCGGTCGCGGGACCCTTGGCGGTCGCGGGACCCTTGGCGGCCTCGACGGCCCGCGCGTGCAGCTCGGCCGGGTGGGCCTCCTCGGACATGACGCGCGGAGCGTCGATGATCACGTCGTCGAAGATGCGGACGATCAGCCCGATGACACCGCCGACCGCGACGATGCCGACACCGGTCCAGAAGAGCCACCACGACGGTCCGGTGACCATCGCGACGCCCCCGACACCGAAGCCGATCCACATCACGACGACCGCGACCCACGAGCTCAGGCGGCCTCCGTGAGAATTGCCGGCCATGTGTTTTCCTCCCAGGGGCGTCCGCGTTCGTCGCCGAACGCGCTCCTACGTTGTACGTTGTACTGCGGTTCCTCGCTCCGTACACGATAAACCCGGGGCGCGCGTCCCGTGTGGCCGAGTCCCGTGATATCGACGTCGTCCCGCTGTACGGTTGGACTCGCCTACGATGACACCGTACGGGTCGTGTATGCAGCGTCGGACATGACCCCCGGCGATTCCACGAATGGTTCGAGGAGCTTCCGAGAGTGCCAGTAGTCATCGACAAGATCCTTCGCGCGGGCGAGGGCAAAGTTCTGCGCAAGCTCAAGCGGATCGCCGACCAGGTCAACTCCATCGAGGAAGACTTCGTCGACATGAGCGACGCGGACCTGCGCGCGCTCACCGAGACGTACAAGGAGCGCCTGGCCGACGGCGAGTCGCTTGACGATCTGCTTCCCGAGGCGTTCGCGACCGCGCGCGAGGCCGCCAAGCGCACGCTGGGCCAGCGCCACTTCGATGTGCAGGTCATGGGCGGCGCCGCGCTCCACATGGGCAACATCGCCGAGATGCGCACCGGTGAGGGCAAGACGCTGACGTGTGTGCTGCCCGCCTACCTCAACGCGTTGAGCGGCGAGGGCGTCCACGTCGTCACGGTCAACGACTACCTGGCCAAGCGCGACGCCGAGTGGATGGGTCGCGTGCACCAGTTCCTCGGCCTCGAGGTCGGAGTGATCCTGGCCGACATGACGCCTGAAGAGCGCCGCAAGGCGTACGAAGCCGACATCACGTACGGCACGAACAACGAGTTCGGCTTCGACTACCTGCGCGACAACATGGCGTGGAGCCTGGACGAGTGCGTCCAGCGTGGCCACAACTTCGCGATCGTTGACGAGGTCGACTCGATCCTCATCGACGAGGCGCGGACCCCGCTGATCATCTCCGGCCCCGCCGAGCAGAACTCCAAGTGGTACGTGGAGTTCGCCAAGATCGTGCCGCGGCTGAAGCGCGCCACCGACGGCCCGGAGGGCGAGGACGGCGACTACCAGGTCGACGAGAAGAAGCGCACGGTCGGCATCCTGGAGTCCGGTGTCGAGAAGGTCGAGGACTGGCTCGGCATCGACAACCTGTACGACTCGGTCAACACGCCGCTGGTCAGCTTCCTGAACAACGCGCTGAAGGCCAAGGAGCTGTACAAGAAGGACAAGGACTACATCGTCAACGCGGGCGAGGTCCTGATCGTCGACGAGTTCACCGGGCGCATCCTGCAGGGGCGGCGTTACAACGAGGGCATGCACCAGGCCATCGAGGCCAAAGAGAGCGTGACGATCAAGGACGAGAACCAGACGCTCGCCACGATCACCCTCCAGAACTTCTTCCGGCTGTACGGCAAGCTCGGCGGCATGACCGGTACCGCGCAGACCGAGGCGGCCGAGTTCAACAAGATCTACAAGCTGGGCGTCATCCCGATCCCGACGAACAAGCCGATGGTCCGCCGCGACGTCTCCGACGTCGTCTACAAGACGGAGCAGGCCAAGTTCGAGGCCGTCGTCGAGGACATCAAGGATCGGCACGAGAAGGGCCAGCCGGTCCTGGTCGGCACCACCTCGGTGGACAAGTCCGAGAAGTTGTCGCGGATGCTCAAGCGGCGCGGCGTCCCGCACGAGGTGCTGAACGCCAAGTACCACGAGAAGGAAGCGATGATCATCGCCGAGGCGGGCCGCAAGGGTGCCGTCACGGTCGCGACGAACATGGCCGGTCGAGGCACCGACATCACGCTCGGCGGCAACCCCGACCACATCGCCGACAAGGAGCTGCACGCCCGCGGCCTGTCCCCGCTCGACACTCCGGAGGAGTACGAGAAGGCCTGGCCGGAGGCGATCGAGCGGGCCAAGGAGGCGGTCAAGGAGGAGCACGAAGACGTCAAGGAGTTCGGCGGCCTCTACGTCCTCGCGACCGAGCGGCACGAGTCGCGGCGCATCGACAACCAGCTGCGCGGCCGGTCCGGCCGGCAGGGCGACCCGGGTGAGTCCCGCTTCTACCTGTCGCTCGAGGACGACCTGATGCGGCTGTTCAACTCCGCCCGGGTCGAGGCGATCATGACCCGGCTGAACATCCCGGACGACGTGCCGATCGAGTCGAAGATCGTGTCCAACGCCATCCGGTCGGCCCAGCACCAGGTCGAGCAGCAGAACTTCGAGATCCGCAAGAACGTCCTGAAGTACGACGAGGTGCTCAACCGGCAGCGCAAGGTGATCTACGCCGAGCGCCGACAGGTCCTCGAGGGCGCCGACCTGCACGAGCAGATCGAGCGCATGATCGACGAGGTCGTGGCAGGATACGTCACCGCGGCCACCGCCGAGGGCTTCCCCGAGGAATGGGACCTCGACAAGCTGTGGAAGGCGTTCAAGCAGCTCTACCCGATCTCGATCAGCGCCGACGACCTGATCGAGGAGGCCGGCGGGCAGGCCGGGCTGACGGCCGAGCTGCTCTCCGAGAAGATCACCGAGGACGCCCAGGCGTCGTACGAGCGGCGCGAGGAGGAGCTCGGCGGGGAGGTGCTCCGCGAGCTGGAGCGCCGCGTCGTCCTGTCCGTCCTCGACCGTAAGTGGCGCGAGCACCTCTACGAGATGGACTACCTCCAGGAGGGCATCGGCCTGCGGGCGATGGCGCAGCGCGACCCGCTGGTCGAGTACCAGCGCGAGGGCTACGACATGTTCACCTCGATGCTCGAGGGCATCAAGGAGGAGTCGGTCGGCTATCTCTTCAACCTCGAGGTCGAGGTCGCCGAGGAGGACCGGACTCCGGCGGTCGCCGGGGTCGGCGAGGCGCCGGTCGCGCTGTCCGCGACCGCCGACGAGGCGCCCGAGATCGTCGCCAAGGGCCTGGAGGACTCCGCCCGGCCGCAGACGCTCAGCTACACCGCGCCGACCGTCGACGGTGAGGGCGGTGTCGAGACGCACACCGAGAAGACCGAGGACGCGTTCGCCGACGTGTCGCGCAACGACCCGTGCCCCTGCGGTTCGGGCAAGAAGTACAAGCGCTGCCACGGCGACCCGAAGAACAACTAAGAGCTCGCGCGGAATGGGCGTCGGATCAGGGAGCGGCGCGAGCCCGGCGGCCCATTCCGCGCGAGCGCTGAGCGTGTGCTGAACGGCGGGGGGGGCCCGGCCGCCGGTCCGGGGCG
>NZ_JAMXMY010000030.1 GCF_024055795.1 Actinoallomurus purpureus
CCCCCCCCCCCCCCCCCCCCCCCCCCCCCCCCCCCCCCCCCCCCCCCCCCCCCCCCCCCCCCCCCCCCCCCCCCCCCCCCCCCCCCCCCCCCCCCCCCCCCCCCCCCCCCCCCCCCCCAACCGAACCATTTTGTCTATTGATGATCCGGCTGTGGCGTGTTGAATCGAACTGGTAAGAGAATTGCCGAGATAACCGATACCTCACAACGCTTTTGAGAGGCGTTGAATGCCGGTCACATTGCCTGTCGGCTCAACTGTTCGGGTACGAGAGGGCGCTGCTGTGCGATCGGCGCCCCTGCGGTCGACGTGAGCAGGCTCAGCCCCAGATTCGTGATCTCGTGGCAGACGGAGTAGCCGTCGCGTCGGGTGGTGATGAGGCCGGCCTCCCGGAGCACTTTGGTGTGATGGCTCACCGAGGCGGGGGAGATGTTGGCCGCCTTGGCGATATCCGTCGTGCTGCAACCCGTCGTGCTCGTCTTGAGCACCGTGGTGCGCGTTCGGCCGAGCAGCCCGTCCAGCGGCTCGGATCTGGTCGCCTCGTTGGTTTCCGGCTTCCCCAGCCACGTGCGTCGGCTGACGGGGAAGACCAGCAGGGGCGGCAGTTCGGGATCCCGGAGAGTGATCGGGTGGTGCCGGCAGAAGAACGACGGGACGAGCACGATGCCGCGCCCGTCCAGGTGGACGTCCTGGTCGACGTAATCGTCGATGTGCAGGACGGGATAGTCCCAGCGCGCGTAGGGGTGAAGCGTCTCCAACGTGCGTTCCATGCCGTGGTCCGCCAGCGTCTGGACGAGCCGCGTGCGTTCTGCCTCGATGTCGCGGGAGATCTGTCTCCAGTAAGGCGCGAGCGCGATTTTGAAGAACTTCTCCACGTCATGGGCCACCCGGCGGACGGCCTCCCTGGGGTCGAGCGACCGCGAGATGAACGGCCTTTGCCCCTGCTGCGCGAATTCGGTGAAGTCGCGTGCGAGCTCGTCCGGCGTGGTGGCCAGGATTCTCTCTATGCCCTCGCCCAGGTCGCCTGTCCCGCGCGTCGGAGTGATGAAGTCGGCGGAGTAGCCACGCGGCGGTGCGATCTCGACCAACGGGCAGAGCGATGCGGGAATGAGGGGACGAGTGCGTCGCCGCCATCCGTCCAAAGCGACTTCCTCGTTGCGCTCCTGGAGCGCGTGCAGACTCAGCAGGATTTCCCAGAGCACGTCTGCTGATGGAGCAACGGTGGTGCGAGCAAGGTCTGCAGGTTCAAAGTGGATCCGCAGCATGACGGCCCTCCGGTCGACGTTGCGGGTTGGTGCCACCTAGATCTATAGAGGCGGCGATCCACCGGCAAGGCTCTGGCTGTTCGACCCTGTTCGAATCCGTTCGACGCGGCCTGATACCGTTGTGATCTGCAAAAACGTCTCCGCCGCCTGACCATATTGGTCAGGCGGCGGAGACGTTCTGGGCTCTACCGTCAGGAGGCGCGGAACCTGCCGTCCGGTCCGTCAGCCGCCGACCACGGGCGAGACGAAGCCGCTCGCCTTGTACCCGCGCCCGTAGAGGCTGCCTATCTTGCGCCACTTCTTATCGGTGACCTTGTCCCCGACATTGCCTTCGACGGTCCGGACCTGGACCACCTTTCCATTCTGGTACTTCACGCCGACGACCACACCGATGTGGGTGCTGGCGGGGTAGTTGCCGTAGACGATCGCGTCACCGATGTCGGGCGTCTTGTGCCAGCGCGCGACCTTCTTTCCCCACTTCTGCCAGTACGTCGCCCAGTGGCCCTGGTCGATGTCCTTGCCCTTCATTGAGGGCTGTCTGGTGGCTCCGCCTCGCGTCCAGGCCCAGTTGACGAAAACGCCGCACCACTCGGCCGGCCGGGCGACGTCCTTGTTGACCTTGTAGGCCTTCGGGTAGCAGTTGGCCTTACCGCCGCACTGCGAGGGGTGCTCCGGCTGCCCGATCTGCGTGGTCGCATTCTTCGCGATCGCTACGCGGATTCTGTACTGAGGTGGGTCCAGTTTGGCGGCCGGGTCGATAGCGGCCAATTCACTGTCCGACATCGTCGCAACGTCGACGGTGACGGTCTGGTCAGCCGTCTTGGTGGTCGTATTCGCCGACGTGGCGGAAGCGGTAGCGCTCGCGGTCAACCCCGTGGTGATCACGGTGGCCAGGGCTAGCGACAGGATAGCCCGTAGCCTCGCTGGTGCCGTCATGAAATTCTCCTCGCCTGGGGGGAATTGAGAATCGCCGGTCCGGGTCTTTATGTCCGGTGGCGATTACTGGCATCGATTACGATCCCCGCAGCACATTTCAGTCGCAACGGTTTTGATCGATGTCAAATGCGATGGAGTTTTCACGGCGCCGCGAATGGTGCGGCATCGTTCATGTCGGCGCGATTCACGGGACGGGGCGGTTCAGGGCGGGGACGGAGCCGAGGCCGTGTTCGACGATGGCCAGGGCGCGGTCGACCGCCTCGCGGGTCGCCGCCGGGGCGTACCCGTGGGCGCGGCAGTGGGTGATGACGGCCTTCATGCCACCGACGAGCGCGCCGGCTATGACGACCGCGTCGATCTCGTCGAGGTCGGGAGAGAGTTCGGTCAGCCGTTCGACGACATGCTGCTCGGTGTCGTTCATCCGTTTGAGTGCTCGCGCCTGCAGGGAGGGCCGCTCGAGGATCAACTGGACCTGGATGGCGCCGTACTCCCCGTGCGCGGCGGCGATCGCCTCGATCATCGCGAACACGATGCGTCGCATGGACTCCAGCGGGGTCTCGCCCGGGGGGCGCTGCGCGACGCCCTCCCGTACCTCGGCCAGGCGTTCGTCGATCTCCGCGAAGACGACGTCCTCCTTGGAAGGGAAGTAGCTGAAGAACGTGCGCGGGGACACGTCGGCGGCCTGGGCGATGTCCGCGATCGTCGTCTCCTCGTAGCCGCGCTCGGCGAACAGGCGGAGGGCGGCGGCCGCGATCGCCCGCCGGGTATGGAGCTTCTTCCGCTCCCGCAGGCCCATGTGATCCATCTCACCAATATATACACTGAGTGCGAACTTGCAGGCGTTGCAAACTTTGGCATCGCATGCTGTTCTGTCAACATGTCGGGGATTCTGGAGAGGCTTGGGCGGTTCTGTGCCCGGCACGCGCGGTGGGTGATGCTCATCTGGGTCGCCGCCGCGGTCGGCACCGGAGTCCTCGGCGTCGTGAAGGGCGGCACCTTCGTCCAGCAGGATCGCCTCACCGGCACCGAGACCCAGCGCTCCATCGACCTGCTCCGCAAGAACTTCCCCGAGGTCACCGGGCCGACGGCCACGATCGTGTTCCACCCGCAGCGGGGCGTCTCGCTGTCCGACTGGCGCGTCGCGCTGCAGGTCGGCAAGGCCATCCAGCAGGTCGGCGCGCTGCCCCGCGTCTCCATGGCGGAGAACCCCTACGGCCACACCGGCGGTGCCAAGGGCGCGAACGCCGTCGTCGCCGTCGCGCACTTCAAGGGCACCGCCCGCGACCTGTCCATCGACGACCTGCACGCCCTCGAAGAGGCGACCGAGCCGGCCCGGCAGGCCGGCGTCGACGTCGACTTCGGCGGCATCATGACGACGATCCTCAACCAGCCCACGGCGGGCCCCAAGGAGGGCGTCGGCGTCATCCTCGCCCTCGGGGTGCTGCTGTTCGCCTTCGGCTCGTTCCTCGCGGCCGGCGTACCGATCGTCGTGTCCCTCTGCGCGATGGCCGTGGCGTACTCGCTGATCCACTTCGGTGCGGGGATCTGGCAGGTCCATCCGACCGCGCCCATGGTCGCGGCCATGCTCGGCCTCGGCGCGGGCATCGACTACGCGCTGTTCGTCGTCACACGCCACCGTCAGCAGCTCGCCGAGGGCATGGGCGTTCCGGAGTCGGTGGGCCGGGCGCTCGCGACCTCCGGGCATGCCGTGGTGTTCGCCGGCGGCACGGTCCTGTTCGCGATCTGTGGCCTGTGGTTCTCCGGCATCACGTTCATCGGGATCATCGGACTCGCGACGGCGATCACCGTGGCCCTCATGGTGGCCGGCGCGCTCACCCTGCTGCCCGCCGTGCTCGGCGCCCTCGGCACGAACATCGACCGGTACCGGCTGCCCTGGCTACGGCCCGACCGCTCCACGTACCGCTGGGAGCGCTGGGGCCGGCACGTCGACCGGCACGCCTGGCCGTACGCGATCGGGGCGACGCTTCTGCTGCTGTTCCTCGCGCTGCCGGTGCTGAGCCTGCGTTTCGGCATCATGGCCGACAGCACACTGCCGCACTCCAACGGCGCGCGCCGGGCGTACGACGTGACGGCGAAGGAGTTCGGGCCCGGCTGGTACAGCCCGTTCGTGGTCGTCGCCACGGTTCCCGGCCCCGTACGGCCGCCGCAGTCCACCGAGACCACGAAGACGGCCAAGGGGTGGACGGCACTGCGGCAGGAGCCGGGCGGACGGCTGGCGGTCAGTCCGAACGACAAGCCGACGCCCAACCCCGAGGCCCGTCGCCTCGGCGAGGAGCTGCGGCGTGGCTTCCAGCGGGTGCCCGGCGTCGCGTCCGTCGAGGCGCCGGTCGTCGCCGGCGACAGCGCGACGGTCAAGGTCGTACCCACCACCCCGCCGCAGGCCGCCGCGACCGCCGACCTCGTGCGGCGGCTGCGGCGGTCGGTGATCCCGCCGATCGTGGCCCGCCACCCCGGAGCCCGCGCGTACCTGGGCGGGGAGTCACCAGCGATCATCGACATGGCGACGATCGTCAAGCAGCGCATGCCGTACGTCGTGATCGCCGTCGTGGCGGTCGCGCTGGTGCTCCTGGTCATCGCGTTCCGGTCGATCATCGTGCCGATCAAGGCGGCACTGATGAACCTGCTGTCCATCGGCGCCGCGTACGGCGTGGTGGTCGCGGTCTTCCAGTGGGGCTGGGGGATCGACCTGCTCGGCCTCGACCAGCCCGTGCCGATCGTGTCGTTCGTGCCGTTGTTCATGTTCGCGCTGCTGTTCGGGCTGTCCATGGACTACGAGGTGTTCCTGCTGTCCCGGATCCGCGAGGAGTACCTCCGCACCGACGACCCGCACGGCAGCGTCGTCACCGGCATCGCGTCGACCGCCCGGCTCATCACCTCGGCCGCGCTCATCATGATCTGCGTGTTCCTGAGCTTCCTCCCGCAGCCGGACTCGACCGTCAAGATGATGGGCCTCGGCCTGGCGGCCGCCGTCGCCGTGGACGCCACGATCGTCCGCCTCGTCCTCGTCCCCGCGCTGATGAGCCTCCTCGGCCACGCCAACTGGTGGTTCCCCGGCCGGCGTCGTCGGCCCGCCCCGCCGGCGGCCCGGCCCGAGGAACGCACCCTCGAACACGTCTGAGCCGTTCGGCCCTGACGCCGGGTTCGCAGCGGCGTCGATCCGCGACTCCCTCCTCCTGCCGTACCGAATGCTCGGTGAACGGCTGCGGGAACGCGGCGAATCCCCCTAAAACCCTGTCCGCCTGACGATGTTCGCCGAGCGTTCTGTACGCCCGTCCAGCCGTCGTCCGACATCCGGACGAGCAGGATCGACCGGGCCCCGAAGGGCCGGGCTCGCGTCCGAGATCGTGGTCAGGCCGTCTGGTGCTGAACCGCCGCTGAGCGCTTCGTCCGGCGGAACAGCTCTCGTGGTGACCGACCACCGCTGAAGCACCACAGGGCGATGACCGGGTCGCATATCGCGCAGCCCAGCGACGAGCTGTGGTCGAAGGGGACGATGGGGTGGCCCTTGAGCTGGTGGATGACGTCCCAGGCGGTGTGCAGAAGCCAGCCGATGCCGATGAACGTCCACGATTCGAGGCCACGGTAGGCGACGTAGACGAGCAGCGCGGTGAAGGCGAACTCCCAGCCGCCCAAACCGCCGCCGCTCAGGTAGGCGGCGCCGGCTCCGGCGATCATGAGCGCGTTGACGCGCCGCCGATGCGGTTCGCGGATGAGAGACATCAGCAGCGCGTAGGCGATGCCAACGCCGATCGGCGAGATGTACTGCAGCATGTGCCATTCCCATGGTGTGACGAACTGAAGGGGTTCTGGCCTCACGAACGATGAGGAACGCCACGCGCATTCGGGCCGTGCGAACAGGCCCGGAAAACGACGTGGCTGGATGCGGCCTGCCGGACTTGAGGAACCCGTTGAGTCGAAGGTACGCGGGCGGTGCAGCGGCTCACAGTGGCTAAAATGACACGTTTCACCGGAAGCTCGCCAACGTGAGCACATGGCGTCTGACCTGGTAGGAACGGCGCGCCGCAAATCCTCAGGCCGACCGAGCCGATCCCCGGCCGAGGCCGAACGGAATGCTCGGGGAAGGGCGGCGGGAACTCGGCGAATCGCCGCAAAACCCGCTCGCTCAACGATGTTCACCGAGCATTCCGTACGCCTGCAAACTAGCCGAGGAGCCGGTCGGCGTGAATGCCGTACATCTCGTGGGCGATGCCGAAGCCGAGATCCTGGACGAGGCGCCGTTTCCAGGGCCGCTGGGCGATGGCGTGCGTGAAGCGGCGGGCGGCGCGGGGGGTCTTCATGATGCCCTCCGCCAGCTCCCAGGCGCGGGGCAGGAGACCGTCGGTGGGCAGCACCTCGTTGACCAGGCCGAGTTCGAGGGCTTGCCGGGCGCCGATGGGCAGGCCGGTGTAGAGGTGGTAGGCGGCGCGCTTGGTGCCGATGAGTTCCTGGAGGGTGAGCTGCTGCCCGTCGCCGGGCGCGGTGCCGGCCAGCAGATGCGGGTCGATGATGGTCGCGGTCTCGGCGGCCAGGGTGATATCGCACAGCAGTGCGAACTCGGTATGCGCCGGGCTGGGCCCGTTGATCGCGGCGATGGTGGGAATGTCGATGCTGAAGACGAAGTTCTCCAGCAGCTTGGTGGCGTCGTAGTAGGCGTGCTCGTAGGCGAAGTCCTTGGGGCGAGGCTTTTTCATCAGCCCGCTCGCCACCTCCGCGGGATCGGCGGCGATGGTCTCGGGGGTGCCCAGCCACTGGTCGCCGGTGCCGGTGATGATCAGCACTTCGTTGTCGGGGTCGTTGCCGACCTCCTGCCAGGCCTGGGCCCAGGCGTTGTGCACCGCGAAGTCGAACTGCGCGGGACCGCCGTCGGTGTGCATCCGTAGTTCGATGATCCCGTCACGGCGGCGCATCACGAAGTAGCGCGAATATTTCTCGGCGTAGACCTCGAACTTCGGCCGCGCCACGTAGCCGCCGGCCTGGGCATGCCACTCATCGAGTTCCTCGGGCATCGGTACATCACCTCGTCAGCTCGTAGAGGAGTCCAGAGATAAGCTTCGACATAAGCGAAGCAGTGCTCCTATTATCCGTAGCAGTGCTTCGGTTAGCAAGTCTGAGACTGGAGAGGGCCTGAGATGACCGACGTGAACCCGCCGCCGGCCGACCTTCCCGTCCGTGCGGACGGCCGGCGCACCCATGAGCACCTCCTGGCCGCAGCGCGGGCGACCTTCGCGGAGCGGGGGACTGACGCTTCCCTTCGGGAGGTGGCACGCCGGGCGGGGGTCAGCATCGCGACCCTGTACCGGCATTTCCCCACCCGGGAGGCACTGCTTGAGACGCTGCTGCGGCACGGGTTCGACACGTTGCGCACCCGGGCGACGGACCTCATCGCCTCCCCCGACCCCGGCCAGGCCCTCGTCGTCTGGCTACGGGAACTGGCCGTGGCATCGGCTCGCTACGACGGGCTGCCCGCCTCGGTCATGGGCGCGCTGCACGATCCGGACTCGACCCTGCACGCCTCATGCGCCGGACTCCGTGCCGCAGCCGGCGACCTGCTGGCCCGAGCCCAGAGCTCCGGTCATATACGTGCCGATCTTGACGCCGACCAACTGCTCGCCGCGGTCAACGCCATGGCCTGGGCGACACGCCAGGCATCCTGGACGCCCGAGGCTGGGGACCGGTTCCTGTCGCTCCTCGTCGAGGGCCTGGCGGCCCGGCCCATACAGCCGGCCGCTGCGAACGGCCAAACGGCCCGCTGACGAGTTGTTGCCGGGCATTGTCACCGCCCAGGCCGAATGCTCGGTGAACGGCCGCCGGGACGCGGCGAATCCCCTGAAACCCTGCCCGCCTGCGATTTTCGCCGAGCATTCCGTACGCCCGCACCGCACCGCACTCAGAAGTAGATCACCATGGTGGTGGTGGCGGGTTCAGGGGCGCCAGACCACGACGGCGATCTCTCGTGTCCGCTCGGAGAACCGGCCGCTGTCCGACGTCTGCGTCAACAGGCGACGCAGGTCCGCTTCGAACGTCGGCAGTTCAGCGGCGAACAGGTGCGGTGTCGAGCTGGAGAGCGAGAACACCGCCGAGACGATGTCGTCGACCCCCCGCTCCACGATCCGATTACCGCCGACCTCGATCCGGGTCGGGCCGGTGAAGCCGGCCTGCCTCATGATCTCCTCTTCGCCGGCGCGGGTCCCAGTGGGCAACAGGCTTTGCCCGGCGCGGCGAACCGGCCCCAGGTAGCCGGCGACGAGCTCGTCGATACGGTCCCACGGCGGACGCGGGTGCGGCAGAGGATCATCACCCGGCACGCCTCGGTGGGTGGTGGCGCCGACATGGACCCAGGCACCGCTCGGGTCGAGCATGCCGCGGACCCGACGGGCTACGAGGGCCTGATCCATCCAGTGGAACGACTGGGCGAACGTGACCACCCGGAAGGTGCCGAGGTCGGCAGGCAGGTCCTCGGCACGCAGTTGCCGCCACTGGACGTTCGTGGCGTTGGTCTCGCCGGCACGGCGGGATGCCTGGACGATCATGCCGCGATCCGCGTCGACGCCGATCGCCGCCTCGAACATGGGTGCGAGCAGGAGTGTCAATGACCCAGGACCGCAGCCGACGTCCAGCAGCCGGCCGCGGCCGTCGAGGCCGAGTTCCTTCCGGACGGCGTCGGCAAGACTGAGTGGGTAGGGCATCCGACCGACGGCGTAATGCGGGGCACTGTCGGCATAAAGCGTTTCGTCCCACTCCCAGTCCCTGGCCACCACGGGATGCTACTGCCGCTGCTGCCTCGTTCGCGGACCAAATGCTCGGTCAACGACGGTGGAGAGGCGGCGAATCGCCGTGAAACCCGCCTGGTCACCGGTGTTAGCCGAGCATTCCGTACGCCTGCCCGCACCGCAGAGCGGCAGAGGATCCTAGTGCTCGGTGGCGTAGTCGAGTTGGAAGAGGAATGCCCAGTCGCCCCCGGAGGGATACTCTTCAGCCTGAAGCCAGGTGGGCTCTCCGCCCAGCCTGGCGTCGACGTCGTCCGTGAGATCCTTCGATGCGGGCATCAGTTCCACAGCCACATCGGCGCATATCGAAGGTCCTTCCGCCTCGGCCATCGTGGTGACGAATCCGGGTACGCGACCAGGCTGAACGATGAGCGCGTTCTCGCCGCCCTCGGGCTCCCAGGTGCCGTTGACGAATTCGTCATCATCGGTCATGAAGAGGTATGCCAGCCGCAGTTTCTCACCGGGAATCTGGAACTGGCCCAGGAATTTCATCGGTCGGCCGAGCTGCCGGGACAGCGGCCAGTGCGGCTCGGCCAGCCATGCTGGCTGACCGCCAAGCTTGGTGACCAGGTTGCGGATGGGCGCGCTCGACGGCTCCAGTACGAACGTGTGCGAAACGTTGGTGATAATCACCTGCCAGAGGTCAGCCTCCGTCTTTTATTACAGTAAGCCAAGGGCGATTCCAGGGTCCGCTGCTGATCGGTGGCTGGGACGCTATGTGATCGGCGGGACAGCGCGCATGGGGCGGCGGCCGATCGCCTGGACGGTCTCCTTGAGCTTGGAGCAGCGACGAGACCTGAGCTTGGCCATGCGAAACTGGCATCGGTGACCTTCTTGTCCTGATCGTGGCAGCGTGGAAACGCCCGTGATCACGGACAGAAGGTCATCCTCATTTTCATGTCACGCTAAGTAGCCGCAATCGATCCGGACATCAGGTGACGATAACCCCAGACGGGCAAACTTGAAATCGCCCTGGGGGACCCTGTGTTTCCCCGCCGTCCGCTGAGACGAGAAAATTATCATCTCAGCGGACGGCGGGTGAGGCGGTGACGTGCCGTCGGTGCCCATTACGTGGGCATTTATCACGCGAGGCCGGGCGATAGCGGGCGGTGTCGGCGCGGGTGTGCGCGGCGTCGGTGGTGACCGGCACCCCCCGGGCGGGTGTCCTCCACTCGGCGCGGCGAACCGCTGCCCGACCGGATCTCGGCGGGCGCCCGGCAACCGCGACAGCTCCTGCGGCGGATCGGCCGCCTACCGGTCACGCTACGCAGTCGCACCTAATCCGGCATCAGGCGACAATAACCCCAGACGGGCAACCTTGAAATCGCCCTGGGGTCAGGGCGAGGTCGAAAACGTCCGAGCGGACACCCGCGCGAGAATGTGGTGGAACGCGTACGAGGCCGCTGCGGATTGCCGCCTAGACTTTGGTGATCGTCCTCGGCCAGCAGCGACAATCCCTGAGCATCCAGCACGACGGCAGGGCCATCGAGGGACTGCACCACACTCTCGCCGGAGCTTCGCGCGGCCTCAGCGGTGTGCGTCCGGCGACGTCGCTGCGGCTCACAGACCACCGATCTCAGCTTCGATGGCCGCCATCTCTTCGGTCGAGATGACGCCGGCCCGCTGCTCATAGTCGGCGATCGCGCGGCGTAGCTTCTCTCGAGCCACCCACTGCGATAGAGCCTGGTCGGTGACAGACGAGAAACCACGAGGCCCGGCAAGTTCTTCGACCTCGGCTATGAGGCGTCGGCGTAGGGTCACCGACTTAGGGGCGGTCGTCTCGGGCGTCGAGCCGTGAGCCATCATTGCTCTGCGGTAGTGGTGGCGGTGTGCGTGCTGCTGGGCGACCTTTCCGCGTTCACTGGTGGCGGATCGTCAGGAGGCGATCGGATTGCCGGGCGAGTCGAGCCACACGTGCTGCCCTGCGGGGGTCACGGTGACGCCGTACCTGGTGCAGTCGGGCCTGCCCGCTTCGATCCATCTCTCCTCGGCCTCCTGCATGGCGCGTGGCGTTACCGGCTGGTCCCGCAACGGCATGAACGGCGAGGGTCCGACGAAACGGCCCTCCGCGATGCCGCCCGGCCGCACGATCAGGCGACACAAAGGCCAGTCCGGATGGAAAGTGGGCGCCCAGGGGACAAGGATCATCCCGGCTGGCCGAACCTGTTCTACCCACGCGATGGGGACGGTGTGCGCCGACGCGGTGGCGACGATCCTGTCGTACGGTGCGCCTTGGGGGTGGCCCTCCTCGCCGTTTCCGGTGATTACCTGTACGGGATACCCGGCCACCTCCAACGCCCTGCGTGCGTGTTGTGCGGCTACCTCATCGATTTCGATCGAGATGACGTTCTCGGGGCCGAGCAGGTGTGCCAGAACGGCGGCGTTGTACCCGGTGCCCGTTCCGATTTCGAGGACCCGCATGCCCGGCCGAAGCTCCAACGCGTCGATCACGCGAGCCATGATGTACGGCGCGCTGCTGGAACTGGTCGCCTCGACCCCCCGGCCCGTCGTCGCGTCGCACAGCTCCCTGGGGATGGCCGGATCGAAAGCGGTCCGCGTGACGATCGCATCGTCGGCGGCCACCTGCTCCCGCCAGCGCTCCGGGTCGTCGGTGCGCCGCAGGGGCACCAGCCAGCCATGCTCGTCCCGTACGAAGATCTGGTCCGGAACGAACGGCTCCCTGGGGACGGCCGTGAGGGCCTCCTGCGCGTTCACTGTTTGCCCTTTCCGTTACACAGAGCGCACGGAGCCCAGAATCGGTCTCCGTCGTTGCTCTTCCACGACCCCCCTTTGCCGTTGCAGGCGGAGCAGTCCACTTGCTCGTTGTGCTTGCCCATGATTGCTGTTTCCTCCTTTAGCTCGGCTGCGGTCAGTGTGACGCCGGGTGCGGCGATGAGCGCGTGGACGGTCTTGTCGACTTCGGTGTAACTGACCCAGCGGGCCGTGGCGTACGTGTCGACGATCCCCAGGCCCCAGCCGTTCGCCGGCGCCGGATTCGGCTGGAAGGGGCGTGGGTCGGGGTCCGTAACGTAGAGGTGCACGTACCGGTCGGTGGCGAGAACGCCGAATCGCAGGGGGAGATCCCGGGCCTCCCATCGCTGGACCTCGGTCGCGGCGCGCCGGGCGTTCGTTACGAGTTCCGAGACGACCAGCACGATGTCGTCCGCGTGGCCGGGACCGGTGACGTGCTCCGCGATGACGTCGGCGGCGAAGCGTCTGGCCTTGGCCACCGACGCACGGCTGACGCTCAGTGCGATCCATGACGGCCGGAGAATCGCCGGAGCGGGCATCACGGCGGCCAGAGGGTCGGCGGCTGCCGCGAGTCGAGGTTCGTTGAGGGTCATCATCGTTACCCATCGCTCTTCTCTCGCCACTTTCTGTGTTCACCGGACAGCATGCGCCTCGCCTGGCTACTTTGACCAGGAGAGTTCATGAAATTCAACGAGAGGAGTCACGATGCGCTACCGCAGTGGATTCGATCCGGACCGCAACCTGTGGGACTTAATCGCTTTCGACCTCAGGAAACAGCGCGAAGAGCGCGACATATCCCTCGCCGTCGTCGGCGAGATCATCGGCCGAGACCGGTCTCTGGTCGCCTACGTTGAATCCGGCAAGACGAAGCTGCAGGCGAAACACGCAGTAAAGATCGATGACGCCTGGCGCACCGGCGGCCTCTACACCCGCCTGGTCAGATTCGCCAAGCTCGGGCACGACATCAGCTGGCTCGCGACCCACCTGGAGTTGGAGGCCAGTGCAGACGAACTCCGTAGCTGGAATCTCGGCTGGATGCCTGGCCTCTTCCAGACCGAGAACTACGCCCGTGCGATGTTCGAGGCGGCGGGAACCGAGGGAGCGGAAGCGGGGACCAAGGCCCGGGTCGAGCGGCAGCAATGCCTTCACCGCACCCCTCCGCCCCGCGTGTGGGCGATCATCGACGAATATGTGATCACTCAACCCGTCGGCTCCGCCGAGATCATGCGTGACCAGCTCGCTCACGTAATCGATCTGGCCAAACGTCCGCATATCGGCGTGCGTGTGGTGCCGCAGTCCGTTGGCGCCCATGCCGGTCGGGACGGCTCCTTCAAGATCATGACTGTTGGTGGAGCGGATTCGGTCTACACGATCGCGCCCGGTGGTGGACGGCTCATACAGGACGCAACCGAGACAAATTCCTACCGAGTGTGGTTCGATCTCATCGGCGACGTCGCATTGCCCAAAGACGCTTCGTTGGACCTGCTCGTACAAGCGATGGGACGATTCTCATGACGATCTGGAGGAAGTCCAGCCGCAGCGAGAGCACCATCACCCAGGGCGACTGTGTCGAGGTCGCTCAGATGACCCGTCCGACCTCGGCCCGGCCGCGGTCCGAGGAGTGCGCTACCGAGCGCGGTTGAGCTTCTGTGTGCGTTTGACCGCGCTGATATCAAGGTTGCAGGCTGGTCCGCGTGATCTTCACACAGGCGGAACTTGACTATCTGACCAGCCAGCACCTCGGTCGCCTGGCCACCGTCTCTGCGGCTGGTCAGGTGCAGAACAACCCCGTGAATTTCTTTGTGGACGCCGCTGCGGGCACGATCACGATCGGCGGCGGCGCGCTGGGAGCGTCCAAGAAGTTCAGGAACGTCCAGGAAGGCAGCACCGTGTCGTTCGTCGTGGACGACCTGGCCTCGGTGGACCCATGGGTGCCGCGCGGCATCGAGATCCGAGGTTCGGCGGTGGCTCTGACGGATCATGAGCCGCCGATGCCGGGCTTTTCTCGGGAGATCATCACGATCACGCCCCGCCAGATCATTTCTTGGGGGTTGGACGGGGCCAGGTCGAGCCGCAAGGTGTGAAAGCTCGTGGCCAGGAGGTCGGGGTGGATTCTCGGTGTCGGTAGGCGGTTCCTGGTGCGGCCCATCACGGCCGCGCCCCGGCCGTGCTCGTCAGCGGCGATGAAGCGCTCGTGATCACGAACGCTAGGATTTAGAGCGTGCTCGAAGTCAGGCCGCAGCCGGAATCCGGGCCCGCCCGCTCCAACGCCCAGGCGGGCCTGAGCATCGCCGAGGCCGCTCGCCGCACCGGGGTCAGCGTGCACACGCTCCGTTACTACGAACGCGCCGGCCTGGTTGTCACCCCCGTCGAACGAACCCACGGCGGCCAGCGGCGTTACTGCCAGCTCGACCTCGACTGGATCACCGTCTGCACCAAGCTGCGCGCCACCGGGATGCCCATCAGGGTCATCCGCCGCTATGCCCAGCTCGTATCCGCCGGGCACGGTAACGAGCGGGAACGACTCGCCCTCATGGAGGCCCACCGCGCCGACGTGCTGGCCAAACTCGCTGAGCTGCAGGAGAACCTCGAGCTCATCGACCACAAGATCGACGTCTACCGGGGCCGGCTCGCCGCCGGTGACGCCGACCGACTATGGGCGCCCACCCGCTGATCACTCCTCTCCAGCGTCAGTACCGAGGGCAGGCCGCTGTCCGGGTGCAGCCGCAGCAACTGGTAGGCCACGTCCCCGGCAGTGACGTTTCAGTATCGGATCGGCTATACCGGTGGCGGTCGGTCATTCTTTGGGCGGCGGCAAATCTTCGCAAGGGCTGGCACTTAACGCAGATTGCCGAGTATTTTGTCCGTCACAAATCATAAGGTCCGCTCGCTCAGCCGTGTTCGCCGAGCATTTGGAACGCCGGAGAGGCCGGAAAAATCGGTGGCTTTGGTGGTTCGGGTCGATTACGTTGCGCGCCATGGCGGAGATTCAGGGCACCTGCGACGGTCGGTTCGGCAAAGTGGCTGAGGCGCTGGCGGCCTCGCTGGACGCCGAGGACGTCGGTGCCTCTGCGGCGGTGTACGTGGACGGCGAGCCGGTCGTCGACATCTGGGGCGGGCACGTCGACGCCGCTCGTACGGTCCCCTGGGAGCGCGACACCATCACGAACGTCTGGTCCACGACCAAGACGATGGTCGCGCTGTGCGCGTTGGTCCTCGCTGACAGCGGTGAGCTGGACCTGGACGCACCGGTCGCCCGCTACTGGCCCGAGTTCGCGGCTGCGGGGAAGCAGGACGTGCTGGTCCGGCACCTGCTCGGTCATACCGCAGGCCTGCCGACCTTCGGTGAGCCGACCACGGTGGCGGACCTTTACTCGTGGCCGACCGTCACGGCGCGGCTGGCCGCGCAGGCTCCGGAATGGGAGCCGGGCGCTGCGGCCGGCTATCACTCGATCACCTTCGGCTTCCTGGTCGGCGAGGTCGTCCGTCGCGTCACCGGACGCAGCGTAGGGACCTTCTTCGCCGAGGAGGTCGCCGGACCGCTGGGTGCCGACTTCCACATCGGGCTGCCGGCCGAGTACGACGATCGCGTCGCTCCCCTGATCCCCGATCCCCAGGGGGACAGGCCGGTGGGGTTCCCGGTCGGGGTGTCCGATGCCAACACCCTGGCCTGGCGGCGCGCCGAGTTGCCCGCCATAGGCGGGTACGGCAATGCGCGCTCGGTCGGGGCGGTGCAGTCGGTGCTGTGCTGCGGAGGTGCGGTGCGCGGCGTACGGCTGTTGTCGGAGGCCGGCTGTGAGCGGGTCTTCGAGGAGCAGTTCCGTGGCGAGGACCGCGTCCTCGGCATGCCGATCCGCTGGGGGATGGGCTACCGACTGGAGAACCGCACGTGCTCGTGGGGCGGGTGGGGCGGTTCACTGGTGCTGGTCGACTTCGATCGTCGGATGACCGTGTCGTACGTGATGAACCAGATTCTCTGGGAGGACGGCTACACCCGGGCGCTCAGCGTGGTGCTGGCCGCATACGACGCGATCGCCCAGCCCTGACGCGTATCAGGCGGGGATGGCGTAGAGGATCAGGGGGAGGACGGCGACGAGGGTGGCGCCGGCCAGCATCGCGCCGCGCAGGGGGCGGGGGAGCGGGGCCGGGGACAGCAGTCGCCGTACGCGTACGACGATCGGGCTGGTCTCGTCGGCCGTGGCGGTGCCGGTGGCGCCCAGGGTGCCGGCCGGGGTCGGGGCCGGGCGGGCGGCGGCGAACCGCAGCAGCGCGGTGGCCAGCTCCTTCGCCGGACGGTGGCGGCGGGCGCGGTCGTCGGCGGCCATCTCGACCAGCAGCTCCACCGCGTCGAGGGTGCGGCCGACCATGCGCGACTGCGGGAAGATCCGGCGCAGCGACGTGAAGGGCAGCAGGACGAGGTCGTGGCGCTCGCGGACGTGCGCGCGCTCGTGGTCGAGCACGGCGGCCAGCTCGTACGGGCCGAGGATCTCCAGCGTGCCGGCGCTGACCACGACCTTGGACGAGCGGACGCCGGGGACGCAGTAGGCGGCCGCCGCCGGATGGTCGAGCACGAGGGTGCCGGGCATCTCCGGGTCGCCGTGCGCCACCAGGGCGAGCAGGGCCCGGTGCCGCCGCCGCGCGCGGAACACGCCGACGATCGCGACCAGCAGCATGGCGATGAGCAGAAGCATGAACAGCAGGCCGGCGGCGACCGAGGCGATCCGCACCGGCGACAGAGCCTGCGGGTCCGCGAAGAAACGGGCGACACCGACGACGACGCCCTGACCGTACGGTGCCACGCCGAAGCCCAGGAGGGTGCCGATGGAGGCCAGCCCCCAGGCGAGGCCGAGGGCCTGCCAGAGGACGATCGCGGTACGCGGGGTCCGCCACGTCCACCGGGCGTGCGTCAGCCGGTGGGCGCCGAGTGCGCTACCGGCCGCCACCAGGGCGAGTAGGGCCGTGCCGGTCATGCCGGGTTATGTCCCTTCCACCTCGTCGAGCACGCGGCGCAGGAGATCCGCCTCGTCACCCGAGACCGAGCGTGCGAAGTACGCCAGCGCGGCGTCGCGGTCGCCCGTCATGTTAAGCGCGCCCAGCATGAGCTCGGCGACGTACGCCTCTTTCGTTGCCACCGGACGGTAGCGCCAGGCGCGTCCTTCCCTCTCGCGAACCAGAAAACCTTTTTTGGCCAGCCGGTCCAGGACGGTCATGACCGTGGTGTGCGCGAGGTCGCGTTCGTCGGCCAGGGCGCGGCCCACCTCACGGGCGGTCGCGCCGTTGTCCCGGTCCCACAGGACCTCCATGACCGTGCGTTCAAGCTCTCCGAGACCCTTCACGGGATGCATCCTATCGTTCGTAGTACTACAAGACGTAGTACTACAGTATGTAGATATGAGCCTTGCCTCTTCCACCGCTGAGATCCTCGCGGCGCGGACCCAGATGGCCCTGACCCTCGGCTTCCACATCGTTCTCGCCGCCATCGGCATCGGCCTGCCCGCGTTGACGCTGCTCGCGGAGTGGCGCGGACACCGCACCGGCGATCCGGTCTACCGGGAGCTCGCCCGCCGGTGGGCCAAGGCGACCGGCGTGCTGTTCGCCGTCGGCGCCGTCTCCGGCACCGTGCTCTCTTTCGAGATGGGCACGCTGTGGCCGCACTTCATGGCCAAGTTCGGCCAGGTGTTCGGCGCGGCCTTCGCCATGGAGGGCATCGCCTTCTTCATCGAGGCGATCTTCATGGGCATCTACCTGTATGGCTGGGACCGCCTGTCGTCCCGCGCCCACCTGCTCACCGGCATCCCGATCGTCGTGGGCGGCATCGCGTCGGCGTTCTTCGTCGTCACCGTGAACTCCTGGATGAACCAGCCACGCGGCTTCCGCATCGACGCCCACGGGAACGTCACCGACGTGCGGCCGCTCGCGGCGATGTTCAACCCCGCGACCCCGCCGGAGGCGGTGCACCTCATCCTCGCGTCGTTCATGGTCTGCGGGTTCACGGTCGCCTCGGTGTACGCGGTCGCGCTGCTGCGCGGCAAACGCGACGCCTACCACCGCCGGGCGTTCGCCATCCCGTTCACGTTCGCCGCGGTCACCGCGCCCATACAGGTCATCGTCGGCGACTGGGCGACGCGCTTCGTCGCGGACAACCAGCCGGTCAAGTTCGCGGCGATGGAGGGCATCGAGCGGACACGCGACGGTGTGCCGTTCCGGTTCGGCTTCCTGGAGATCCCGAACATGCTCTCGGTCATGCTGAAGTTCGACCCGAACGCGCGGCTGCGCGGCCTCGACTCCTGGCCGGAGAACCTCGAACCGCCCAAGAACGTCCCGCACTACGCGTTCGACATCATGGTCGCCATCGGCACCGGCCTCGTCCTCCTCGGCGCGTGGGCCCTCCTGTCCTGGTGGCGCCGCCGCGACCTGCCGCGCAGCCGCTGGTTCCTGCGCGCGGCGGCCCTGGCCGGGATCGGCGCGGTCATCGCCATGGAGGCCGGGTGGACCACCACCGAGGTCGGCCGCCAGCCCTGGATCGTGTACGGCGTCATGCGCGTGGACCAGGCGGTCAACCCGGGCTCCGGTCTCACCGCCGGGCTGTACATCGTCATCGCCGTCTACGCGCTGCTGGCCGCGGTCACCATCACCGTCCTGCGCCGCATCGCCCGCGCCCCGGGAACCGCCGTCGGCGTGGCCACCGGAGGCACAACGGACCCGGACCCTGGCACGGGGACGAAGACGGCCCCCGGCCCCGGTACGGGCACGGAGACGGCGGACTCCGCCGACGGCCACGAGGGGGCACTTCGATGAGCGTCTGGGCGGACCTGTCCCTCGTTCTGATCCTCGCCGGGCTCACGGCGTACCTGCTGTTCGGCGGCGCGGACTTCGGCGCCGGCCTGTGGCACCTGCTCGGCCGCGAGCGCAGGCTCATCGAGCACGCCATGGGGCCGGTCTGGGAGGCCAACCACGTCTGGCTGATCTTCGTGATGGTGCTGACCTGGACGGCGTTCCCGCCGGTCTTCGCCGGCATCACCGAGGCGTACTGGGTGCCGCTGTCGATCGCGGCGCTGGGCATCGTCGCGCGCGGGTCGGCGCTGGCGTTCCGCAAGGTCGTGCCGGAGAAGTACGCGGTGACCTTCGCCCTGTCGTCCCTCGCCACGCCGTTCTGCCTCGGCGCGGTCGCCGGCGCGGTCGCGCTCGGGCGAAGGAACTGGCTGAGCCTGCCGGCCCTCTACGTCGGCGTGCTCACCGTCGGCCTGTGCGTCTACCTCGCCGCCGTCTACCTCACCTGGGACGCGCACCGCGAGGGCGACGCCACCCGGTTCCGGGCGTACGCGCTGCGCGCCGGGTGCGCCGTCGGCCTGCTCGCGCTGCCCGGCGCGGCGATCACCGGAGTGCACTCACCGCTCATCGGCGTCTCGGCCGTCGCGGGCGTCGCCTCACTGCTCCTGCTGTGGCGGCGCCACTACCTCGCGGTCCGGGTGACCGCCGCGCTCGCGACGGCGGCCGTCCTGTGGGGCGCGGCCGCAACGGCCGACCTGCCGCTCGCCTCGTCCGCCGCCCCGGACGCGGTCCTGCGGCTGGTCCTGACGGTCCTCGCCATCGGCGGCCTGCTGCTGGTGCCCTCACTGACCTGGCTGTACGTCCTGTTCCAGCGCCAGGAGCCCGACCGCGCCGAGAGCACCCGCGCCTGACTGTCGCGCGCCGGCCGTGACGGCGGGTAGGTGAGCTTGAGCTGAAGCGCTGGGCATTTGCCGACCCGAGAGGCACCCAGCGTTCTAGCCTTTTTATTCAGGCTGAAAATTATTCAGCCTGAATAAAAAGGCGCTGAACGAACACCCTTGCCAGGGCGTGAAACGAGTGGCCCGCCTCCCACCACCGTGCCGCCACCGCCTCCGCCGTCGGTGACCGGCCTCCGTCCGGTCGCGGAAAACCCTTTGTGCGGTCTGCGGCTGGGTGGGTACGGTCCTGGGCCATGGACCTTCACGAGGTGGGGCGGCGAGCTACTCGCGCCGAGCCGGGGGACGGGTAGTCCCGGCCCGGCTCGGCGAGTGCGCGCCACCGTCCCGCCGACCTCGTGAGGCTCTTCCATGCGATCCACCGAGATCCGTTCCGTCTTCCTCGACTTCTTCACCGCGCGCGGGCATCGCCGCGTGCCCTCGAGTTCTCTGGTCTCGCCCGACCCCGAGTTGTTGCTGACCAACGCGGGGATGAACCAGTTCAAGCCGTACTACCTGGGCCGGAGTGTCCCGGAGTTCCGCCGCGCGACCACGCTGCAGAGGTGCGTGCGAACCGGTGACCTGGACAACGTCGGCCGTACCGCCCGGCACGTCACCTTCTTCGAGATGCTCGGCAACTTCTCCTTCGGCGACTACTTCAAGGAGGAGACGATCGCGTGGGCGTGGGAGCTGATCACCGAGGGGTTCGGCCTGGAGCGTGACCGGCTCTGGGTCACCGTCTACGAGCACGACGACGAGACCGAACGCCTCTGGCGCCGGCTCGGCGTGCCCGGCGAGCGCATTCAGCGGCTCGGGCGGGACGACAACTACTGGTCGATGGGCATGGCGGGGCCGTGCGGACCGAGCGCGGAGATCCACTACGACCGGGGCCCGGCGTACGGTCCCGAAGGCGGTCCGGCGGTGGACGGTGAGCGCTACCTGGAGCTGTGGAACCTCGTCTTCATGCAGGACGTCCGCGACGAGGACTTCCGCATCGTCGGGGAGCTTCCCGCCCGGAGCATCGACACCGGGCTCGGCGTCGACCGTCTCGCGATCGTGCTCCAGGACGTGCCCGACATCTTCCACACGGACCTGATGCTGCCGGTGCTGGAGACGGTACGAGAGCTCGCGGGCGGCGGTGACGAGACCTCACTGAAGATCGTCGCGGACCACGCGCGGGCGGCGTCCTTCCTCATCGCGGACGGGGTCCTGCCGTCGGGGGACGGGCGCGGGTACGTCCTGCGGCGGCTGATGCGCCGGGCGATCCGGCACGCGCGGCTGCTGGGCGTCGATGAGGCGGTGCTGCCGGCGGTCACGAGTGCGGTGGTGGACCTGCACGGTACGACCTGGCCGGAGGTGGAGACGGCGCGCCCGCTGATCGAGAAGGTCGTGACCGCCGAGGAGGAGGGTTTCGCGCGGACGCTGCGGCAGGGGTCGCGGATCCTCGACACCGCGATCCGGGAGCGGCGGCTGTCACCGAAACTCGCGTTCGATCTCCACGACACGTACGGCTTCCCGTTCGACCTGACGGTGGACGCGGCGCGCGCGGCGGGCCTCACCGTCGATGAGAACGCCTTCTCCGCGCTGCTGGAGGAACGCCGGCGGCGCAGCCGGTCCGGCCGCGCCGAACCGGGAAGCGGACCAGGAGCGAAGATCGGGACGACCGACTTCGTCGGGTACGACTCCACGCGCGCGGAGGTGCGGCTGCGCATGATCCTGCGCGACGGGGCAGAGGTTTCAGCGGCGGTCGAGGGCGAGGAGGTCGAGGTCATCCTCGACCGGAGCCCGTTCTACGCGGAGGCGGGCGGCCAGGTCGGCGACCGGGGCGTGATCCGTACGGCGTCGGGCGCGGTCCTCACCGTGACGGACACCCGGCCCGGCCACGTCCACGTCGCCCGGGTCGAGTCGGGGGAGGTCGTGCCGGGCGAGGCGGAGGCGGTCGTCGACGCCGAACGGCGGGCGGCGGTCGCGCGGTCCCACACCGCGACCCACGTGCTGCACGCGATGTTGCGCCGGGTGCTCGGCGAGCACGCGACGCAGCGGGGCTCGCTCGTCGACGCCGGACGGTTGCGGTTCGACTTCACGCACTTCGAGCCGCTCGCGCCCGAGCGGCTGCGGGAGGTGCAGACGCTGGTCAACGAGAAGCTGCTCGGCGACCCGGAGGTCCGCGTGTGGTACGCGGACCGGGCGCGGGCGGAGGCGGCCGGGGCGGTGGCGCTGTTCGGCGAGACGTACGGCGAGCGGGTGAGGATCGTCGACATCGGCGACTTCTCCCGTGAACTGTGCGGCGGCACCCATGTCGGCCACGGGTCGCAGGCGGGGCCGGTGCACCTGCTCGGGGAGTCCTCGATCGGCTCGGGGGTGCGCCGGATCGAGGCGCTGACCGGCGCGGACGCGTTGCGGCATCAGGATGAGGAGCGGGCGCTGCTCAGCGAGCTCGCCGACCTCCTGCGGGTCCGTCCGGACGAGGCGCCCGGACGGCTGCGGCAGCGGCTGGCCGAGCTCGCGGAGGCGCGCCGGGTTCTGGAGCGTCACCGCCGGGAGGAGCTGACGACCGAGGCCGTACGCCTGGCGGGGCATGCCAAGCGCGTCGGCCAGGGCCGGCTGGTGGCCCAGCGGGTCTCCGGGTTCGGCGCGGACGAGCTGCGGCCCCTGGCGGCGGAGGTGCTGGAGCGCTGCGGCGGCGTGGTCGTGCTCGGCGCCGAGATCGGCGGCCGGGCGGTGATGGTGGCGGCGGTCGGCCCGGACCTCGGGGAGCCGGCGCGTACCGTCCTGGCGGCCGCGGCGGCGGAGATCGGCGGCGGAGCGGGCGGCAGCGGCACCGTCGCGAACGCGGGCGGCCGGCGGGCGGAGCGGCTCGACGAGGCGCTGCGGCTCGCCGCGAACTCCGCCCGTGAGCTGCTCGGCGGCGGGTGACCGGTCAGGCGTGGCCGGGCCCCATGACGTGCGGGGCGCGCATCTGTACGGTCGGCAGGTGCTCCCGGACCAGCAGTCCGCTGGCGGTCAGCACCCACAGCGCCGAGAGGACGCCGGGCACGTACGTCTCCAGCCATCCGCCGGGCACCAGGACGCCCCCGGTGATCCCCAGGGTGAACGCGGCGAGCAGCCGGATCAGCGCGACGATTCCGGCGAACCACGCCATCCACATGGGGAAGACGTGCGTGCGGGCGATGGCCACGGCGGTGGCCGCGAGGGTGAGGGCGGTGGCGATGCCCGCCACCGTTCCCACGATGGTCATGGTGGCGTACGGCGCGGAGGAGAACAGCAGCAGCGCCCGGTACTCCGTCAGGGTGTAGGTCATCCCGGCGAACACCGCGACGGCCATGAACGCGATCGCGGAGACGAGGATGAACCCCGCGAGGACGACCGTGGGGGCGTCGCTCGTGTCGTCCGCGCGCCGGAACGCGGTGGACAGCGCCGCGCCGAACCACAGGAACAGGCAGATCGCGATGGCGTAGAGCACCGTCCCCCACATGATGTGCGCCCGGTGATCGGCCAGGTACATGGCGACCACCCCGGAGGGGCTCGTGAGCCGGGGCATGCCGCCCATCACGATCCGGCCGACGACCGCGAAGATCACCGCGCCGATGCCGGCCAGACCGCCCCATCGCATCTCGTGGCCCTCGCCCATCAGAATCATCTCCTCGGTGGAAGCGACCAGTACTCCAACGGTCGTTCGCCCGAAATGCCGTTTCTATGGCGAAAAGTCGTTATTACTGCAAAGAGGGCGCCAAGGAAGTCTCGTGCGGTGCGACGGCGGACCAGGGCAGGGTGACCTCCCCGAGCCGCCAGCGGGCCCGGCCACCGTACGGCGGCACGGTGACCACCGGATGGTCACGCGCCAGGAGCTCCACCGCGGTGACCCAGCGCTGACGGGGTCCGAACACCGACTGCGGCGCGGCCGCCGCCCAGGCGCGGTCGAACGCGGCCAGCAGATCGTGCACCCGTTCGCCCGGGACGTTGCGGTGGATCAGCGTCTTGGGCAGGCGTTCGGCCAGCTCGGAGGGGCGGGACAGCGACGGAAGATGGGCCGCGAACGTGATCGTTCGCGGCGCGGACACGCCTGGACGGCTTCCCGCGCGGCCCCGGCCCACGGCTCCACCTCCGCCGTTCAGGGTCACCCAGGCGGCCCGGCGGCCGGTCTCCCCGCACGTGCCCTCCACCAGGACGCCGTCGGGGGACAGGCCGGCGCACAGTCGGTCCCACGCCGCCCAGGCCTCGCTCTCCCCGTACTGGCGCAGCACGTTGAACGCCCGGATCATCGTCGGCGGGCGGTCGACGGGCAGTTCGAAACCGCCGAGGCGGAAGGACAGTCCCTCGCGTTCGCGCGGTCTGGCGGCGGCGACCCGTACCGGATCGATCTCGATGCCGACGACCTCGACCCGGGGATGGGCCGCGCGCAGCCGCCCGAACAGCTCGGCCGTCGTGACCGGCGACGCCCCGAACCCCAGGTCCACGACGAGGGGACGGTCGGCCCGCCGCAGCAGCGGGCCGTGGACCGAGACGATCCAGCGGTCGGCGCGGCGGAGCCGGTTGGGCGCGGTCGTGCCGCGGGTGATGACCCCTTCGGGCCGTGGGGGACGGGACACGCACCAAGTGTGCGGCCCCCGGCGGACCACCGCGGCACACCGGCACTGCCGCCGATCGGGATCAGCCGCGGTGGACCTTGTGGGCGGCGGCCTGGGCGCGCGGCTTGACGTCGATCCGGTCGATGTTGACGTGCGCCGGACGAGTGACGGCCCAGGCGATGCAGTCGGCGACGTCCTCCGCGCTCAGCGGCTCGGCCACCCCCTCGTACGTCTTGGCCGCCTTCTCCGCGTCGCCCTTGAACCGGACGAGGGAGAACTCGTCCGTCCGAACCATCCCGGGGGCCACCTCGGTGACGCGCACCGGCTGGTCGTACAGCTCGAGGCGAAGCGTGTCGTTGACCGCGGCGGCGCCGTGCTTGGCCGCGGTGTACCCGGCGCCGCCCTCGTACACGACGTGCGCGGCCAGCGAGGTGATGTTCACGATGTGGCCTTCGCCACTGTCGATCAGCTTGGGCAGCAGCGCCTTCGTCACGCGCATCAGCCCGAGGACGTTCGTCTCGAACATCCACTGCCAGTCGGCCGGGTCCGTATCGGCGACGGAGTCCAGGCCGGCCGCTCCACCGGCGTTGTTGACCAGGACGTGGCACTGCCGCAGGGACGCCGCGAGGGCGTCCACCGACTCCTGGGACGTCACGTCCAGGGCGGTCACCGCGACGCCGTTCCGCCGCCCTGCCGGGTCGGCGCTCTCGATCTCCGACTTCAGCTTCTCCAGGCGGTCGACGCGGCGCGCGGCGAGCACCACGTCGAACCCCTCGGCGGCGAGCCGGCGGGCGGTCGCCGCCCCGATTCCACTGCTTGCTCCGGTGACTACTGCTGTTCTGCGCACGAAAGCAATCTTCTCAGGCGCATGCCGAGCGACCGTGGGGGAGACCCGGGCCGGGGGAATGCGGTGATGTGGACGCTAAGTTGTTTTAACGGAGGTGGTGTCCGTGTCGGGTCTTGGCCGGGTGGCGACGATCAGCGTTCACACGTCGCCCTTGGAACAGCCGGGGACCGGGGATGCCGGCGGCATGAACGTCTACATCGTCGAGGTCGCCAAGCGCATGGCCGAGCGCGGCGTCGAGGTCGACGTCTTCACGCGGGCGACCGCACGGACGCTCCCCCCGGTCGTCGAACTGGCGCCCGGCGTGTCGGTCCGGCACGTCGCCGCCGGGCCGCTCGAGGAACTCGACAAGTCCGAGCTGCCCGGCCACATGTGCGCGTTCACCTCCGACCTGCTGCGCACCGAGGCGGCGCACGACCCCGGCCACTACGATCTGGTCCACTCCCACTACTGGCTCTCCGGCCAGGCGGGCTGGGCCGCGCGCCAACGCTGGGGCGTCCCGCTCGTGCACTCCATGCACACTCTCGCGAAGGTGAAGAACACCTCGCTGGCCACGGGTGACTCACCCGAGCCCCTCGCACGCGTGCTCGGCGAGCAGCAGGTCGTCGACTGCGCCGACCGGATCGTGGCCAACACCGCCGAAGAGGCCCGGCAGCTCATGTCGCTCTACGACGCCGATCCCGACCAGGTCGCCACCGTCGCCCCCGGCGCGGACCTGTCCCGGTTCACCCCGCGCGGCGGCGCCCGGCGCCGGCTGGGACTCCCGGAGAACGCCGCCGTCCTGCTGTTCGTCGGCCGCATCCAGCCGTTGAAGGCGCCCGACGTCCTCGTCCGCGCCGCCGCCCGCATGCTCGAGGACGACCCGGGCCTCCGTGACCGCCTGATCGTCGCGATCGTCGGCGGCCCGAGCGGATCGGCGCGCTCCCGCCCGGAGGAACTGCGGCGCCTCGCGCACCGGCTCGGCGTCGAGGACGTCGTACGCTTCGAACCGCCCTGCCCCCAGGACGGGCTCGCCGACTGGTACCGCGCCGCCGACGTCACCGTCGTGCCCTCCCACAGCGAGTCGTTCGGCCTGGTCGCCGTCGAGTCCCAGGCGTGCGGCACCCCGGTGGTCGCCGCGGCGGTGGGCGGACTGCGCACCGCCGTACGGGACGGCCGGTCCGGAGTGCTCGTCGACGGCCACGACCCGGCCGACTACGCTCGCGTGCTGCGCGGCCTGGTCGGCGCGCCGCGCCGGCTGCGGGCGATGTCGGACGCGGCGGTCCGGCACGCCAGGGCGTTCGGCTGGGACGAGACGGCCGACCGGCTCCTGGAGGTCTACGCCGAGGCGGTCGAGGCCCGCGCCATGCCCGTCTCGGCCTGAGAGAGGGGACGGCATGAGCGCCGACGAGGCACTGAAGGCGATCCTGGACGAGCAGGGGCTGGAGTACGAGCGGCCGCGCCCGAAGGCGTACCTCGTGAAGCTGCCCGGACACCACAAGCTGGCCACCATGACCTGGCTCATCGCCGGCGACCACAGTCTGCACGTCGAGGCGTTCTTCTGCCGGCAGCCGGATGAGAACCACGAGGAGTTCTACCGCTGGCTGCTGCGCAAGAACGGAGCGATGTACGGCGTCGCCTTCACGCTCGACCCGGTCGGCGACGTCTACCTCGTCGGCCGGCTTCCGCTGTCGGCGGTGACGGCCGAGGAGATCGACCGCATTCTGGGCTGCGTGCTCACCTACTCTGACGACAATTTCGACCACGCGTTGGAGCTCGGGTTCGCCGAGTCCATCAGGCGCGAGTGGGAGTGGCGCGTGAAGCGGGGCGAGAGCGTCGCCAACCTCCGGCCGTTCGCCCGGATCCTGCCCGAGGCCGTCCGTGACGGCGCGGACGCGGCCGACCGGGTCGCCTCCGGCCCGTCGCCCGGCCCCTCCTGAGCACCGGTTCGCTCACCGGAACGAGAACAGATTCTAGTTTTATTGTGCGTATTGCGCATCATTGGTGGCTTTAAGTAGCTAAACTGCCTCTGTCGCGGCAGGTGGGTGTGGAAGGGGCGTGGAGTGGCAGAACGGGACCGGGCCCCTGCGAGCGTCGATCTGAGCACCCCCAACGCGGCTCGGATGTACGACTACTTCCTCGGCGGCAAGGACAACCTCGCGCCCGACCGCACCGCCGCCGAAATGGTCCTGCAGATCGCGCCGCAGATCCGGATCGCGGCCCAGCAGAACCGCGGCTTCCTCGGCCGTGCCGTGCGCTACCTCGCCGAGGCGGGCGTCCGGCAGTTCCTCGACATCGGCACCGGGCTGCCGACCCAGAACAACGTCCACGAGGTCGCGCACACCATCGCTCCCGAGGCTCCCGTCGTCTACGTCGACAACGACCCGGTCGTACTCGCCCACGGCCGCGCGATCCTCGCCGGGTCCAAGAACGTCCACATCGTCCAGGCGGACCTGCGCCGGCCCGAGGACATCCTCGACAACCCCGAGGTGCGCGAGCGTCTCGACTTCGACCGGCCCATCGCGATCCTGCTCGTGGCCATCGTGCACTTCCTCCAGGAGTCCGACGGCCCGGAGGAGATCGTCGCGAGGTTCCGTGACGTCCTCCCGCCGGGCGGGCACCTCGTGCTCAGCCACGTCTGCGGGGACGCGCTCCCGGACGCCGTCGCGCCGGTCACCGAGATCTACCGGCACTCCTCGACCCCGATCATCACCCGTAGCACCGAGCGGATCCGCGGCTTCTTCGGCGACCTCGAGCTGGTCGAGCCCGGACTCGTCAACGTCTCGGCGTGGCGTCCCGACACGGTCGAGGCCAAGCGGATCAGCGAGAAGTACCCGGACGGCTACTTCCCGGCCGGCGTCGCCCGCAAATCCTGAGGCACTACGCTCGTTAGCCATGGCGACATTGGTACTTCTCCGGCATGGCGAGAGCGTCTGGAACGCGGAGGGCCTCTTCACGGGCTGGGTGGACGTCGATCTGTCCGAGAAGGGGGAGGAAGAAGCGGTCACCGGCGGTGACCTGCTGCTCGACGCCGACCTCAAACTGGACGTCGTGCACACCTCGGTGCTCAAGCGCGCGATCCGCACGGCCAACATCGCGCTGGACGCCGCCGAGCAGCTGTGGATCCCCGTACGACGCTCCTGGCGGCTCAACGAGCGGCACTACGGCGCCCTCCAGGGCAAGAACAAGGCGCAGACGCGCGAGGAGTACGGCGACGAGCAGTTCATGACCTGGCGCCGGTCCTACGACACGCCGCCGCCCCCGATCGCCGACGACGACCCGCTGTCCCAGATCAACGACCCGCGCTACGCACTCCTGCCCTCGGAGCTGATCCCGCGCACCGAGTGCCTGGCCGACGTGGTGGACCGCCTGCTGCCGTACTGGTACGACGCGATCGTCCCCGACCTCGCGGCGGGCCGTACGGTGCTGATCGCCGCGCACGGCAACTCCCTGCGGGGCCTCGTCAAGCACCTCGACGACATCTCCGACGAGGAGATCGCGGGCCTCAACATCCCCACCGGCGTCCCGCTGCTCTACGAGCTGGACGACGACTTCGAGCCGCTCAAGAAGGGCGGGGAGTACCTCGACCCCGACGCCGCCAAGGCGTCCATCGAGGCCGTCAAGAATCAGGGCAAGAAGTAGATCTTCGTCCGGAACGGAAGATCCCGGCAGCGGGCTGCTGCCGGGATCATTTTCTCCGATGCGCGGGGGGCTACTCGACGATGTCCGCCGCGTGCTCGCCGGTCACCAGGTAGACGACGTTCTCCGCGACGTGCACGGCGTGGTCGGCGAACCGCTCGAAGTAGCGGCCGGCCAGGGAGATGTCCACCGCCGGCTCGACCCCGTGCTTCCATTTCGGCGACAGCAGCGCGTCGAACAGCTTGCGGTGCAGCCGGTCCATCTGGTCGTCGTCGGTGTCGAGCTCGAGACCCATCTCGACGTCGTGCGAGGCGATGACGCTGCCCGCCTTGGCGATCATGCGCTCGGCGATCTGGCCCATCTCCAGGACGGTGGCCTGCAGCTCGGGCGGGATGGCCGACTCGGGGTGGCGCCGGCGGGCGGTCTTGGCGAGGTGCACGGCGAGGTCGCCCATGCGCTCGATGTCGCCGGCCATCCGCAGCGCGGCGATCAGCATCCGCAGGTCGCGGGCGACCGGCTGCTGCCGCGCCATCAGGTCGAAGACCGTCTCCTCGATCTCCGTCTCGAGCTTGTTGACCTGCTCGTCAGAGCTGATGACCTCTTCGGCGAGCCGCAGGTCGGCATCCAGCAGGGCCGTGCTGGCACGGGTCATCGCCGACCGCACCAGTCGCGTCATCTCCACGAGCTTGTCGGAGAGTCCGTCGAGCTCCTCGTGGTAGGCGTCTCGCATAAAGATCCTTTATTCGGGCGTGGTTATCCAGTTGACAGCCTCGCGGGATGCCATGAACGGTCGCGTAGTTACAGGTTAACTTTTGACGAACGTCCTTGCGGCGGCGCTGATCCGTGGGCGGACCTAGGCAGAGTGCCGCCTACGATCCAAGATGTGAATGTGGAGGTTGTCGCCGGCCTGGCGAGTGCCGTCGGGCTCCTTACCGGCCTGGTGGCAGGGCTGGCTGTGCGCGCGAGCGAGCGCGCTCAGCGGCCGGTCGATGCCCCAACGCCGCTGTCGGGCCTGCCGGGCGGTGTCGCGTCCGTGCTCAGTGTGCTGCCGTCCTCGGCGGTCGTCATCGACGGTGACGACCGCGTGCTGCGGGCCAGCTCCGCCGCCCGTGCGTTCGGTCTGGTCAGTGGCGATCGGCTGCTCGTCGACGAGCTCCTCGCCATGGCCCGGCTCGTACGCCGCGACGGAGAGATCCGCGAAGAGGAGATCGAGGTCGTCCACGGGCACAGGGAGGGCCGCTGGTTCGCGGTCCGGGTCGCGCCGATGGGATCGCACGGCCTCGTGCTCGTCCTCGCCGAGGACCTGACCGAGTTCCGCCGCGTCGAGGCGGTCCGGCGCGACTTCGTCGCCAACGTGAGCCACGAGCTGAAGACGCCCGTCGGAGCCCTGTCCCTGCTGTCGGAGACGGTCGAGGACGCCGCCGACGACCCCGAGGCCGTGCGACGCTTCTCCAAGCGCATGCAGCACGAGTCCGCGCGCCTGACCAACGTCATTCAGGACCTCATCACGCTGACTCGCCTGCAGGGCGGCGAGGCCGTCCAGCGGCCGCGGATGGTCTCGCTCGACGACGCCATTCACGAGGCCGTCGACCGGTGCCGCCTCAAGGCGGAGCCCAAGGAGATCACCCTCGCCATCGGCGGGCGCGACGACCTGCGGGTGTACGGCGACGAGGAACTGCTGATCACCGCGGTCCGCAACCTGATCGACAACGCCATCGCCTACAGCCCCGAACACACGAGAGTCGTCGTGTGCACCCGGCTGGCCGACGAGCAGCACGTCGAGATCAGCGTGACCGACCAGGGCATCGGCATTCCCGAGGCCGACCTAGAGCGCATCTTCGAGCGTTTCTACCGTGTCGACCCCGCGCGGTCCCGGCAGACCGGTGGCACCGGTCTCGGGCTCGCGATCGTCAAGCACGTCACGACCCGGCATCGGGGCGATGTGAACGTCTGGAGCAAGGAGGGATCCGGCTCGACCTTCACCATCCGCCTTCCGCTGCTGTCCACCTCCGCACCCGCGAAGGAAACACCTGAGCAAGAAACCGTACGGGAGGCCCCCTAGTGACCCGAGTGCTCGTCGTGGAAGACGAGGAGTCGTTCAGCGACGCGCTGTCGTACATGCTCCGCAAGGAGGGTTTCGAAGTCGCCGTCGCGGCGACCGGGCCGGACGCCCTGGAGTCCTTCGACCGTGCCGGCGCCGACCTCGTGCTGCTCGACCTGATGCTGCCCGGGCTCCCCGGCACCGAGGTGTGCAGGGAGCTGCGCACCAAGTCGAACGTCCCGGTGATCATGCTGACGGCCAAGGACAGCGAGGTCGACAAGGTCGTCGGGCTGGAGCTCGGCGCGGACGACTACGTGACCAAGCCGTTCTCCTCACGTGAGCTGGTCGCCCGTATCCGCGCGGTGCTACGGCGCCGTGGCGACGGCGAGGAGCTGGCCCCCGCGACGCTGGAGGCCGGTCCGGTCCGCATGGACGTCGAGCGTCACGTCGTGACCGTCTCCGGGAACGAGGTGCCGCTGCCGCTCAAGGAGTTCGAGCTGCTGGAGGTGCTGCTGCGCAACGCGGGCCGCGTGCTGACCCGCATGCAGCTGATCGACCGCGTGTGGGGCGCCGACTACGTCGGTGACACCAAGACGCTGGACGTGCACATCAAGCGGCTCCGGGCCAAGATCGAGCCGACACCGTCGACGCCGCGCTTCATCCTCACCGTGCGCGGGCTCGGCTACAAGTTCGAGCCCGAAGAGTAAGAGCTCGCGCGGAACGGGCGTCGCGAGACAGTCCATTCCACGCGAGCTCTGATCGGCCTGACGACGGGTGCCTCGGCGGCGGTGGCCGCTCCGGGGCGCCCGAGGTGCGCGCCTCTGCGCGGCCGTGCCGCTCAGAGGCGCTGGGAAGGCGAGAGCCCGCCGGCTCCGATCACCTACGGAGCCCGGCGGGCTTCTTCGTCGCGCCGCCCGCTCAGGCGGCCGGCGACGCGGAGGCCTTCTTGCCCTTGACGTGCTTGCCGGACTTGCCCGCCGGCGTCGCCGCGCCCGCGGCCGGGCTCTTGCTCGCGCCCGGAGTCGTGCTCGCACCGGGTGTCGTGCCGGGGGCCGGAGTGCCGGGGCTCGGCGTACCGGCCGGGGTGCTCGGGGTGCCGCCGCCCGGGGCCGCCGGGTAGGTCGCGTAGGAACCCGCCCGAGGCACGATCGGGACGTCCAAGTCGAGGGCGCCCGCCTGCTGGAAGTGCAGGGTCAGCCGGATCGTCTCGCCGCCGGAGAACTCCTTGGTGAGCCCCTTGAGGATCACGGTGGGGGTCGTCCCCGCGGCGGCCCCGCCCGTGCTCGAGGCGCTCGGTGAACCGCTCGTGGCCGGGCTGCTCGGGGCGCCGGGCGTGCCGGCCGGCTTGCCGCTGGGGGAGCCCGGCTTGATCGGCGTGCCCTTCCTCACGGTGCTCTTGGTGGGCGTGCCGCCCGGCGTGACGCTGGGAGCCGGCACTCCGGACTGCTGCGGGACGGCCTGGGAGTTGGTGGAGATCAGCTGATTCGGCGGCAGGGTCACGCCGCCGTTCGCGATCTCGACCGACTGGGCCACACCCGGCGCGTCCACGCCGACGAGCTTGTCCGCGGAGGTGCCCCTGACCACGATCCAGGCGTAGAGCGGCGCGGAGGCGCCCACCGGCAGCCGCTGGCCGGGCTCCGGGCCGAGCACGAAGGCGTTGCGGACGGCGATCTGGCCCACGGAGGCGTTGACGCCCTCGGTCAGGCGGGTCGGCATCACCGACTGCGGATGCTGGCCGGCGGCACAGGCGGACACCAGCGGCGCGACGGCGAAGGCGCCGATGACGGCCATGGCGACGGCCCGGCGGCGGTTGCGGCTCACGGCGTCGTTCTCTCCTTGGACAGGCTTGGGTCTTCCGAGGCGCGCGGAACGCCCGATCTGAAGCGTAGCGAGGCTATCCTCACCGGCCCCGTCGGGGGGCAGGCTTCCGTGGTTCCCCAAGGCCGGGCGTACGGGGCGTCCGCAGGAGCGGCCGGGCCCGGCGGGCCGTGCGGGCATCGGCGAAAGGGCTCCGAGCGCTCAGCTACGGGGTGTGCAGCGCCTGAAGGTCCGGAGCGAGGTTCCGATCCGGCTGAACGCCGCGGATGACATCGCGGACGATCTTATCCGGCCGGATGAGCACCGCAGTCAGCCCCGCCGCCCGGTAGGTGGTGGACAGCAGGCGGTCGGGATCCTCGGCGGGGATGGCGTCGCCGCGGGGCACCACGGTGTCGGCGAGGCGCCGCACGTCGTCCGCGTCCCGGCCCGCGCGCCCGTCCGCGATCACCCAGGTCTGGACCCCCTGGCGCACGGCCTGCTGGGCGATGTTCGTGACGGTGGCGTCGCAGTGGCAGTCGCGCGGCACGATGAGGATGACGCCGGCGATGTTGATCAGTGTGTCGACCGGCATCTTCCGGCCGTTCGCGATGAGGTTTCCGGGGGGCAGTCCGCCGCCGGTCTCACCCGGCCGGCGCTGTACGACGCCGGTGGGGGGCACCTGGATGGTGTGCGGGTCGGGCCGGGGGGACACGACCGTCATCAGCACTCCGCTGATGAGGGCGACGAGCACGGCGCTGGCGATGAAGGGGGCGGCGATTCCGTAGCGGGTGAACGGCCGTGCGAGCCGCTGCCAGCGCTCACGCCGGCGCTGTTGCCGCAGTTCACGGCGGTACGCGAGCACGTCGCGGTCGAGCTCCCGCGCGTCGTCCGGGACGACGATGTCGACCTTGGGAAGCCCATAGTCGTCAGAGTCGCCGTGAAACCCCACGCCACACCTACCTTCTCGGACCGCTGCCGGCCCCACCCCGGGTCCGTCCTCCCGTCCACGCCGGGATGCCGGGCCCGTGTCGGCTCGTCCACCTCCAGTATGAGCCGCTTCCGTGGCCGTGTGAGCGGTGTGGCCGAATCCAATCGCCATGGCCCGGTGTTACACTGAATTCCAGCTTTGTCAATACCCTAATTACCGCGCTGACCTGCGTATATGTCCGGATGGTCGGTTCAGCAGGTCCCTGCAGCGTGCTACCCTTATCCATAGCGGAAGGGGTACTTGTCACATGACTTTCAAGGTCGGCGACACTGTCGTCTACCCCCACCATGGGGCTGCTCGGATCGAAGCCATCGAGACTCGTGCCATCAAAGGTCAGGACAAGACCTACCTGGTCCTGAAGGTCGATAAGGGCGATCTCACCGTTCGCGTTCCCGCGGAGAACGCCGAGCTGGTCGGCGTTCGGGACGTCGTGGGCCAGGAGGGGCTGGAGAAGGTGTTCGAGGTGCTTCGCGCACCCTACACCGAAGAGCCCACGAACTGGTCGAGGCGTTACAAGGCGAACCTCGAGAAGCTCGCGTCCGGCGACGTCAACAAGGTCGCCGAGGTCGTCCGTGACCTGTGGCGGCGTGACAAGGAGCGCGGCCTCTCGGCCGGTGAGAAGCGCATGCTGGCCAAGGCGCGCCAGATACTGGTCAGCGAGCTGGCGCTGGCCGAGAAGACCAACGAGGACAAGGCCGAGGCCCTCCTCGACGAAGTCCTGGCCAACTAGCGCCTTGGCGACACGGTTTCCTCGGGTGGGCGTCGGAGTCGACGTCCACCCGTTCGCTTCTGGCCGCCCGCTCCGGGTCGCCGGCCTCGACTGGTTCGATCAGGGCGATGGCCTCGCCGGTCATTCCGACGGGGACGTCGCGGCGCACGCGGCCTGCGACGCGCTCCTGTCGGCGGCCGGTCTCGGTGATCTCGGCGCCGTGTTCGGCACCACCGACCCACGCTGGGCGGGAGCCTCCGGGGTGGACCTCCTGCGGGAGGTCGACACCCGCATCACGGCGGCGGGCTACACCATCGGCAACGTCGCGATCCAGGTCATCGGGGTGCGCCCGCGGATCGGCGCCCGCCGGGCGGAGGCGGAGAAGACCCTGAGCAAGGCGCTGGGCGGCGCCCCGGTCAGCGTGTCCGGCACCACGACGGACGGCCTGGGCCTCACCGGCCGCGGTGAGGGCCTGGCCGCCATCGCCACGGCTCTCGTCCTGGTCTGACATTCGCCGCGGCCTCACCAGAGCACCGGCAGGACCGTGCCCGTGACGCCGCGAGCTCAGCAGAGCGCCGGCAGGACCGTGCCCGTGACGTCACCGAACCCGATCGGCACGCCATCCGGCCCGGCGGCCGTCGCCTGGATCCGTACGGTGTCACCGTCCTCCAGATAGGCCCGGCGCTCGCCGTCCGGGAGCACCAGGGGCTCCTGGCCGTCCGAGCCGAGCTCGATGAGGCTGCCCCGCTCGTGGCGCCCCGGCCCGGACACGGTCCCGGAGGCCATCAGGTCGCCCGTGCGCAGCGCGGCGCCGTTCACGGTGGCGTGGGCCAGCTGCTGCGGCGCGGTCCAGTACATCCCCGCGAACGGCGGGCGGCTGACCACGTGTCCGTTCAGTTCGATCTGGAGCGTGATCTCAAGGCCCCAGGGCTCGTCGCACCGCAGATACGGCAACGGCTCCGGAACCTGCGCGGGCGGGGCCGTACGGGCGCTCTCGAGCGCCGCCACGGGCACCACCCACGGGGAGACGGACGTCGCGAAGGACTTGCCGAGGAACGGCCCGAGCGGCTGGTACTCCCATGCCTGGACGTCCCGGGCGCTCCAGTCGTTGACGAGCACGAATCCGAACACGTGGTCCCGGAACCCCGCCGTCGACACCGGCCGGCCGAGCGCCGACGGCACGCCCACGACGAAGCCGACCTCCGCCTCGACGTCCAGCTTGGCCGTCGGCCCGAACACCGGCCCGTCATCGCCTCGACGCTGCCCACAGGGCCGTACGATCGGCGTCCCCGACGGCACCACGGTGCCGGACCGGCCGTGGTAGCCGATCGGCAGGTGCAGCCAGTTCGGCGGCAGCGGCTCCGCGCCCGGCCGGAAGATCCGGCTCACGTTGGTCGCGTGGTCGCGCGAGGAGTAGAAGTCGACGTAGTCGGCCACCGCGAACGGCAGGTGCAGCTCGACCTCGCCCAGGGAGACCAGGTGCGGTTCGACCTGGTCGCGGTACGCCGCGCCCGTGAGCAGCACGGTCAGGCGATCCCGGGTCGCCTGCCAGACCGCGCGTCCGGCGGACATGAAGGAGTTCAGCGCGCCGGAGGCGAACCACCGCCGGTCGGCCAGCAGCCCCGCCGTCGAGAGCTCGGCCAGATCCAGCACCCGTTCGCCGATGGCCACCCCCACGCGTGGCAGCTCACCGCGCCGTGAGAACACGCCGTACGGGAGGTTCTGCACCCCGAATCCGCTGCCGTCGGGGACGGGAACCCAGGTCTCCATGATCCCTTCCTTCCCAGGCCGGGGGGATTCGATCCCGGGTCCGGCCGCGATCGGATCAGGTCCGCGCGCCCCGTTCAGTCGCGGGGCGGGGTCGGTGAGCTGCGGAACTTGCTGGACGGCGGCGTCCACTCCACGTCCTCGTCGCCCCGGGGAGCCGCGGGGCCGGGATATCCCGCCGGCCCCTTCTGCGGTCGCGCCTCGTCGGTCACGTCACCGGCGTCCGGGGCCTCGGCCCGGTCGTCGGCGTACACGTCCTCCTCTTCGCCCTCTTCGCCGGCGGCCGTCTCGTCGGCCACACCGGCGATCGGGATGCCGTCCGGGTCGGTGTCGGCCAGCCTGATGCCGTCGGGCTGCGTGTCGCCGAGCCGCGGCCCTCTCTGCGGCGGTCCGACGAGCCGCACGTCGGTCGGCAGCGAGGTCCGGGCCACCCAGCGCCGCGGGGGTTCCTCCTGGTCCGGGTCCACGGGCGTGTTCTCCACGGGCACGTTCACCTCCGGGTCGGAATCCGGTACGGGGCCACGGCCGGGCTCCGTGTCGCTCGCGGACCGGGGCCGCGCGGAACCCGGGGCGGCGTCGGGCGCCGTGCCAGGGACGGGAGCGGGGCCAGGCTGCGTTCCGGGGCCGGGCTGCGTTCCGGGGGCCGGAGCGGGGCCCGGCTGCCACGCACGGTCGGCCTGCAACTCCAACTCGGGCGGGAGCGCCGGCTCCTCCCGCGGTGCCGTCGGCTCCGGGTCGCGCGCGGCCTCAGGGCGGGGACCCGGCACGGCCGCGCCGCGATCGTCGCGGGGCAGGTCCCGTACGGTCTCGGGTTCTCGGTCCTGGTCCGGGGCGGTGGCGTCGTTCCGGGCGAGGTCGCGTACGGTCTCGCGCTCGCGGTTCTGGTCCGGGGCGGCGGAACCGTCCCAGGCGAGGTCGCGTACGGCCTCGGGCTCGCGGTCCTGCTCCAGGCCGGTGGCGCCGCCCCAGGCGAGGTCGCGTTCCGTCTCGGGTTCCGGAGTCGGGTCCGGCAGGGACGCGGCGGGGCTCTCGCGCGGCCGGTCCCGTACGACGTCGGGTCCGGGTTCGAGTGCGCGTGGCGCGGCCGGGCGCGGGAGCGGCCGGGTCTCGGCGGGCTCCTCCTCCCCGAGACCCGGGATGAACACCCCGTCGGCGTCGGCCGAGGCCGGCGGGGACTCCGGGGCCGGTGGTGCGGCGGCGTCGCGCCGGCGGGTCCGGCGTTGCTTGATCATCGAGAGCCACAGCCACACGGCGATGGCGAGGATCACCCACGGGGCCGCCGCGACACCGCCCGAGAGCCACGGGCGGGACAGGTGGTCATATCCGTGGACCGCGCGCCGCACCCCGGCGGTGCCGGCGCCGGCGATGAGCGCGAGCAGCAGCAGCCACCGGACAGCGCGCACCCACCAGCGGGAGCGGCGGGCGGTCAGGATCGACAGGATGACGACGACGACCAGCCCGTCGACCATTCCGGGGTACAGGAACGCCCGGTTGCGGGCGGCGCCGCCCTGGACGGCGAGCGTCCGCAGGTCGTCGTAGGACAGCACGAACGTCGCGCCGGCCAGCGCCGCGACGCCGAGGCCGCCGGCCGCCGTGAGCAGCCGCCGCTGCGCCGTGGAGTACTGGGCGGGGGAGTCAGTCATAACAGGGGAGCCAACCATCGATTCGGAAAGTTCCCTTATCTTGACCTGATCAACGTGATCCCGCTCTTACCGTGTGCCGCGTGTCGCCCGGCGCGGTGGAGGGGATGTGGCCGGATGTGGCGTCCGGGCTTTCGATGAGCCGTTCGTGGGTATGCGGGCGGTCGTATGTCAGATTTCCCCCTATACACGGCGAATGCGGCGACCGAGGCCGCCATCCCGTCTCGCGTCCGCCGAGTCGCCGAGGACGAGCGGCTCGGCGGGTTTCGCGGCGCGTACGCCCCCCGGTCCGTCGACCGGCGGTCCCGCGCGTGGCTCGTGATCCTCGGCCTGCCGGGTCTCGTGCTGCTGCCCTTCACCGCCGCCTTCCTGCTGGACGGCTTCGGCTGGGCGGCCGCGCTCGGCCTGCTGCTCACCGTCGCGTACCTCGGCGCGGCCGGCCACATCCTCGTGCGGGACGTCCTGCCGGGGCGGGGTCCGGTCGTCCACCTCTTCGACAACGGCGTCGTGCTGTCCTCCTGGCGCACCGCGACCCCCTTCGCCTGGGACGCCGTCACGGAGCTGCGCGTCTCCGGCGTACGGCGGGCCGCGACCGGCACGGTCACGTGGCGGCTGATCCTCTCCGGCCGGGCGGCGGACGCCGAGGCCGTGATCGACGGAGGTGTCCCCGGCGCCAGAGAGCTCGTCGAGACCGTGTCCCGCGCCGTGACCGAACGGGTCCTGCCGAAATACCTCTCCCGCGTCGAGACCGGGGGCAAGGTCCGGCTCGGGCCGTTCGCCGTCACCCGCGAGGGCATCGCCAAAGACGGTGAGTACGTGCCGTGGAAGGACGTCGCCCGCGTGGAGATCCAGGGCGCGATGGTGTACGTCGATCGCGCCGACCGGCCCTCCGGGCTGACGGCGATCGCCGGGGAGGTCCCGAACGCCGTGGCGTTCGGCGAGCTGACGCGGCGCCTGAGCGCCTCCCATGGCGGCGCGCGGACCGATGGGGACGCCGGCCGATCGGTGAGGCCATGAAAGCGCTGCGGAGAGGCGATTTCGGTGACGGGAGCGGACCGGCATCGAATAGCCTCTTACGCGTGAGCCTGCGCCTCTACGACACCGGTACCCGTGGCATCCGCGAATTCGTCCCGCTCCAGGCGGGCCGGGCGGGGATCTACGTCTGTGGTGCCACGCCGCAGGCCGCGCCGCACATCGGGCACATGCGCTCCGGCGTCATCTACGACATCGTCTACCGCTGGCTGCTCGCCTCCGGGTACGACGTCACGTTCGCCCGGAACATCACCGACGTGGACGACAAGATAATCCGGGTCGCCGCGGAGACCGGTGTGCCGTGGTTCGCGGTCGCCGAGAGCAACCAGCGCGTCTTCGGCCGTGGCTACGACGCGCTCGGCTGCCTCCCGCCGACGATCGAGCCGCGGGCGACGGGTCACGTCCCCGAGATGATCGTGCTGATGCGCCGCCTCATCGAGGCCGGTCACGCCTACACCGTGGAGGGCGACGTCTACTTCGACGTCGCGTCCTGGGCCGATCACTATGGCGCGCTGTCCAACCAGAAGCTCGACAACATGCGACCGGCCGGCGACACGCCGAACGAGACGGCCAAGCACGACCCGCGCGACTTCGCCCTGTGGAAGGGCGCCAAGCCGGGCGAGCCGACCTGGGAGACGCCCTGGGGCCCCGGCCGCCCCGGCTGGCACCTCGAGTGCTCGGCCATGGCGACCAAGTACCTCGGCCCGGTCTTCGACATCCACGGCGGCGGCGTCGACCTGATCTTCCCGCACCACGAGAACGAGCTCGCGCAGTCGACGGCGGCCGGCGACGGGTTCGCGCGCTACTGGCTGCACAACGGTCTTCTCACCGTGAACGGCGAGAAGATGAGCAAGTCCGTCGGCAACGTCGTGCTGCTGACGGACCTGCTGGACCGCGCCCGGCCGGTCGAGGTCCGCTACTACCTCGCCGCGGCGCACTACCGCTCGATCATGGACTACTCCGACGAGGCGTTGCGCGAGGCCGCGGTCGCGTACCAGCGCATCGAGGGCTTCGTGACACGGGCCGTCGAGCTCGCCGGTCGCGTCGAGCCCGGCACGCCGCCGGCCCCGTTCGTCGACGCGATGAACGACGACCTGGGCGTGCCGCAGGCGCTGGCCGTCGTCCACGAGGCCGTACGCGAGGGCAACACCGCGCTCGCCGCCGGCGAGAAGGACACCGTGATCCGGGTTCTCGGCGAGGTCCGGGCGATGCTCGGCGTCATGGGTCTCGACCCGCTGTCGGAGCAGTGGGAGGGTGCGGGCGACGACCTTCACGACGTCGTCGACGCCCTGGTGTCGGTGGCCCTGGAGCAGCGGCAGGCGGCCCGGGCCCGCAAGGACTACGCCGCCGCGGACGCCATCCGCGACGGCCTGACCGCCGCCGGGATCGTCATCGAGGACACCCCGCGCGGCACCCGCTGGGAGCTCAAGCACTCCTGACCGGCGCGAACACGCCGGGCCCCGGACGGCCGCGACGCGGCGGCGTCCGATCCGGTTGCCGGGCCGCTCTCGTGGGGACGTACGCTTCGAGGAGATCCAACGGTCGACCGGCCACCCCGGCCGGGCCGTGCCTCCCCTGCCCTGCCGAGGTGGTACACGTGCTGGAGCGGTTCACCGACACCGCCCGCCGAGTCGTGGTCCACGCCCAGGAGGAGGCTCGCGCGCTCCGTCACGGCCACATCGGCACCGAGCATCTCCTCCTCGGCCTGCTGCGCGGTGACGCCGGCGGCGCGGCACGCGCCCTCGACGCGGCCGGCATCACCCTCGACGCCGCCCGCCGCGACGTGGAGGAGCTCGTCGGGAGAGGGTCGCGGGCGCCCGACGGCGACATGCCGTTCACGCCGCGAGCCAAGAAGGTCCTCGAACTGTCCCTGCGCGAGGCGTTGCAGCTTGGCGACGACTACATCCGCAGCGAGCACATCCTCCTCGGCCTCATGAGGGAGCCCGAAGGCGTCGGCGTCCGCGTCCTGCAGCGGCGCGGCGTCGACACCCTCGAACTGCGGCGCGGCGTCATCATGGCGCTGCGAGGTCCGCAGCCGACGGAAGGCCCTGAGCCGCAGGCGGCCGGAAGCCCGGAGCAGCAGGCGGCGGAAGGCCCGGGGCAGCAGGCGGCCGAGGGACTGGGGCAAGAGGCGGTTGCGGGCCCGGAGCGGCAGGCGGAGGCCCGCCCGTGGCCGCAGGCGATGGATCTCCCGTGGACCTCCCCTGGGGAGGCGGCGATCGAGGAGCGCCTGACCGCCATCGAACATCGACTGGAGCGCATCGAGCGGCTCCTTCGGGACGGTTGGGGTCCGGGTTCCGCGTAGGCTCTGTGCGGGGCGTCAGATCGCCCTGTGCACCAGCGGAGGGCAAGGATGTCGAAGCGTCGCAAGAAGGGGCCGAGTCGCACCCTGAAGGCCGAGGACCGGCACTGGTACGGCAATCGCCAGACCGCCCGTGCCGAGAAGTCGGCGACGCGGACCGGCACCGCCACCGCAGGTTCCCGGCGTGCGTCCTCCTCGTCCTCTCCCGCCGATCGACCGGCCCGGCGACCCGCGCCCGAGGGCCCGGAGCTGGTCACCGGCCGTAACCCGGTCGTCGAGGCGCTGCGCGCGGGCATCCCGGCGAGCGCCCTGTACGTCATGACCGGTGCGTCGGACGACCGCGTCCGCGAGTCCATCAAGCTGGCCACCGACGCCGGCGTGCCGCTGCTGGAGGCGGGCAGGGCCGAGCTCGACCGGATGACCGACCAGGCCGTGCACCAGGGCATCGTCCTCCAGGTCCCCGAATACCGCTACGCGCACCCGGACGACCTGCTGCTGCACGGCACCCCCCAGCTCATCGTCGCCCTCGACGGCGTGACCGATCCGCGCAACGTGGGGGCGATCGTCCGATCGGCCGCCGCGTTCGGCGCGCACGGCGTGCTCCTCCCGGAGAGGCGGGCGGCCGGCGTGACCGCCGGCGCCTGGAAGACCTCCGCGGGCACGCTCGCCTCCGTACCGGTGGCCCGCGCCACCAACCTCGTACGAGCGCTCAAGGCGTACCAGAGCGCCGGTCTGTTCGTCGCGGGCCTCGACGCCCGTGGCGCCGTCGGCGTCGGCTCTCTGGAGGCGGCGAGCGGCCCGCTGGTGCTCGTCATCGGTTCGGAGGGCAAGGGCCTGTCGCGACTGGTCGCCGAGACGTGCGACCTGCTGGTCAACATCCCGATGGGGCCGAAGGCCGAGTCCCTCAACGCCGGCGTCGCCGCGGGCATCGCCCTGTACGAGATCTCCCGCCGCCGCTCCTGACGGATCGCCGAGGTTCGTCGGAGCCCGACGAACCTCGACGAGCATCCTCAGCGGTAGTCCTCGACGCGGGCGTCCTTCCTGTCGCCGAAGTAGACCTCTTCGAAGTAGCGGCTGGCCTCCGGCTGCGAACCGTCGAGGTCGGTGAAGCCATAGTGCTTGGCCAGCACCCCGGCCGACAGCGCCTTGCCGGACCAGCGCGCGACCTCGGGGTCGGTGGCCAGCGCGGCGACCGCCCGCCCGATGTAGCGCGGCGTCTCCGAGATCGCGAACCACTTGTCCTTGGCGATCCCGTCCCGCCAGTTCTCCTCGGCGACGCCGAAGTGCTCCAGCATCTCTTCCGAGCGCAGGAACCCGGGCGTCAGCGACAGCGACGTGACACCGTGCGGGGACACCTCGTCGTGCAGCATCTTGCCGAGCCGGGTGATCGCCACCTTCACCATGTCGAAGAACATCGATCCCCGGTACCGGTCGTTGAACATGTCATCCCCGTCGGTGATCTCGACGACCAGCCCCCGGCCCCGCCGTACGAGCAGCGGCAGGACCGTGTGCAGCGTGATCAGATGGGTCTCCAGGCCGTTGCGGAGGGCCCGCAGGCCGTTGTCCAGGTCGTGCTCCCAGAGCGGTCTCCACTCGACCCACTGGTCACCACCCCACGTGTCGTCGACGAGGACGTCCAGGCGGCCGTCCTGCTCCTTCTCGATCCGCCGGACCAGCGCCTGAACGTCGGCCGGGACCATGTGGTCGCAGCGGACCGGAACGCCCCGGCCGCCAGCCTCGGTCACCAGCTCGGCGGTCTCCTCGATCGTCTCCGGACGGTCCAGCGGGCTGCGCGACTCCCGCGTGCTGCGGCCGGTGACGTACACCGTCGCACCGGCCGCACCCAGCTCCACCGCCATGCCACGTCCGGCTCCCCGGGTGCCTCCGGTGACGAGTGCCACGTGTTCTTTCAGCGGACCGGTCACATGCTCTCCTCGGTTGCTCCTGCGTCTGGACCGTGGCACCAGCCGGTCAGCACCGCGCCGAGGTCGGTGCGCATCCGGTCCCGCAGACCCCCGACCGGCCGCGCCGACCAGTGCAGCGCGGTGCCGTCGGCGATCGCGGCCAGGACCCGGGCGGCCACCGGCGCGGGCGGTGCTCCGGGCAGCCGGCCCTCGCCGACCGCACGGTCGAGAAGGGGGACGAGACCCTCCTCCAGCGCCGCGTGCAGCTCCGCCAGCAGCCCGCGCAACTCCTCGTCGGCCAGATCGACGGCCAGCTGCGCCAGGTTGTTGGCCGCCCTGGCAGGATCGTCCAGCGCCGCGAACGTCTCCACCAGCACGTCGATCACCGCGGCGACCGGATCGTCGGCCGTCGCGGAGGCGGTGCGCACGCCCTCCCGAGTGCTGGTCACCGCAGTCCTGGTCATCGCGGCCAGCAGCCCGTGCTTGGACCCGAAGCGCTGAGCCAGCGTCCCGACGGCGACCCCCGCCTCCCGAGCGACGTCCGCGAGCGTGAACCCGGGCCCGAGCCGGCCGATGGCCACCCCGGCGGCGTCGAGCAGGTGCTCATCCGTGAACTTCCTCGGTCGTGCCACGCAGTTATTGAACCACGATTCACTAATGGGGGCCAGACACCGTACGGTCGACGCGACGGGAGAGGAACGTGCGATAAGCGAGTCGGACTCGCGGCGTATACGCGCTATCGTGGTGACGCTGCGACAGCAGTGCGCCTCCGTAGCTCAGCTGGCAGAGCGTCCGCCTTGTAAGCGGCAGGTCGCCGGTTCGAATCCGGCCGGAGGCTCCTACCTGACCAGCCAAAAGACCCCGAGCGATCATCGCCCGGGGTCTGTTTGGTCGGCAGTCACTTTATCGATGGGGGAATGCCGCCCTGGCGGTCCATGTGAGCGCGGTGGCTGAGACCACCACCATTAGGGCCGCCCACGGCAGTACTGCCATAGTCGTGGTGCCCAGCAGTCCAGCGTTCAGGGCGCCGCCGCCGATACCCACATTGAACGCGGCGACGTACCAGGAAGACGCGGCATCGGGGGCAGTGGCAGCGAGTCGGAGGACGCCTGTTTGCAGGCTCACCGGCAGCGCGGCGAAAGCTGCACCCCACACAACCACGGCTACCACGGCTAGGGGTTGACCACTGTTGCGCGTTCTATCAGTAAATCTCAGTCTACCTCTGCGTCTGGATGTATTGTGATCGTGTGAAGTTGCCCGAGTGGGCGAAGCGTGCTGGTGTGCACTACCAGACCGCTTGGGAGTGGGCGCGGGACGGCAAGATGCCGGTTCCCGTGATCAAGACACCCTCGGGTTCATGGCTGGTGCTGGAGCCGGAACCGATAGCCGTTGGCCGTGTGGTGGTGTACTGCCGTGTCTCGTCGGCTGACCAGAAATCGGATCTTGACCGGCAGGTGGCCCGTGTCGTGCAGGGCGCGACCGTGCGTGGCCTGGCGGTTGGTGAGGTCGTGACGGAGATCGGTTCGGGGTTGAACGGTAAGCGCCGCGAGCTGCACCGGATCCTCGCTGATCCGTCGGCGCGGGTGATCGTGGTCGAGCACAAGGATCGGCTTGCCCGGTTCGGTGTCGAGCACCTGCAAGCCGCTCTGGCCGCGACCGGCCGGGAGTTGCTGGTCCTTGACTCCGAGGAGTCCACGGACGACTTGGTGAAGGACATGATGGATGTGCTCACCTCGATGTGTGCACGCCTTTACGGGCAGCGGGCGGCGAAGAACCGTGCAGCCCGTGCCATGGCTGCGGCGACCGGCGAGGTCGCCGGGTGAAGAAGTTCGAGCCGCGTCCTGGTTGTGTGGTGCAGGCTTTTCGTTTCGCGCTGGACCCGAACCTCACGCAGGAGCAGGCGCTCAGGTCGCATTGTGGTGCGGCTCGTGCCGCCTACAACTGGGCGGTGTCGTGGGTGAGTGCTTCGTGGTACAGCCAGGGCCACGTCCGGTTCGAGCCCAACCCCGCCCATCTGGACGGAGCTCTCAGGACGCTACGCCGCCTGTCTCGGCAGGTGTCCCGCCGGCAGGGGCCGGACCGGCGCACCGCAGGCAAGCCGTCGAAGCGGTGGCTCAAGGCCGACGCGCAGCGCAACCGAGTCCACCACCGGGTGGCGAACCTGCGCATGGATGCCCTGCACAAACTCACCACCCCCCTCGCCGCCGAATGCGGGCATGTGGTGGTGGAAGACCTCAACGTCGCCGGAATGCTGCGCAACCGGCGTCTGGCCCGGAAGATCACTGACGCCGGATTCGGGGAGATCCGGCGCCAGCTCACCTACAAGACCGGATGGAACGGCGGCACGCTGCACGTGGCCAACCGCTGGTATCCGTCCTCCAAGACCTGCTCGAACTGCGGCACAGTGAAAGCCAAACTGCCGCTGCACGTCCGAGTGTTCGACTGCGACCAATGCCCGCTCGTGATGGATCGGGACGAGAACGCAGCCCGAAACCTCGCCGCTCTCGCAGTGGCTTACCGCACCACCGGTACCGGAGTGGCCGGAGACCGGGACGCCCAAGCGTCGAACGACCGTCGAGCCGACCAGAAGACCCGCACCACCACCCGCAGCCGCAAGGCCACGGATGGGCGGGCAGGTGGCGCAACCCTGCCGCACCAGCGACAGAAGGAAGCGGTACATCGTCATCAGGACACCAAAGCCCTCACGCTTCGGTGACACCGTTACGAACCTTTCCGACCGAAAGGCCGGGATTGCTGAGACTCACCGAAGGTCTCAGCAACGGTTGTAGGTGGATGCCCGCACCGAGGGTGGCCAGTGCGGTGGCCATTAGCCCGGTCGTACCGAACATGACCAGCCGTGGCCTCAGGTCCACCAGCATCCCGCTGAGCCAGGTGCCGCCGAAGCCGGCCCTGGCGGCGACCCGGACGCCATCGACCGACTCGACACTGATCTCGACGCGCATGAGGTCCTGTCCTTGATCTTTGTGCGAAAGTCTGCACCCAGCCACGATCCACCTTGCCGCCGTCACCCGCGCCGGGACGCGACCCACACTCAAAATCCGGGGAGGCCGACTAATACCGCTGCGCGTACCAGGTCGGTGGCTCGCCGAACATACTCTTGAAGTCGCGGATGAAGTGGCCCTGGTCGGCGTAGCCGAGGTCCGCCGCCAGCGCGGCCCAGTCGATCGCCCCGCCGGCGGCCATGCGTGCGGTCACCTCGTGCAGGCGGTAGCGGCGGATCACCCACTTGGGCCCGATGCCGACGTACTCCGCGAACAGCCGTTGCAGCCCCCGCATGCTCAGCCCCAGCTCGCCGGAGAGGCGTTCGACCCTGGTCACGGCCTTGTCCTTGGCGATCAGCTCGACCGCGGCCACCGCCTGGCGCACCCGGGGGTCGTCGTCCGGCAGGTGTTTCAGCAGGAACGCATCCACAGTCGGCACGTCGAGCGTCGTGGGCAGGTCCGGGCCGAACACCTCGGTCGCCGGGACGACGCGGTCGGTGATCGTCGAGACGGAGGCACCGAGGAACGGGCGGAAGCAGCCCGGCCGGAACGCGACGCCGAAGACGTGGTCGCGGCCCTCGAGGACCTTGGTCTGGTAGCCGCTGCACACGCCGTTGACGTCCGCGCGGCCGCCGCCGAATGACAGGTGCACGTTCGGGTACGGCACGATCTTCTGCCGGTAGGGCTCGGCGTAGTCCCAGCGAGCCTCCCAGTACTGCTCCACCCATGGCGCGAGCGCCGGCGACGGGCCGTGGAACGCGTGGCGCTGATACCTGGTCCACGCACTCCGCAGCTCACGAACGTCCCGCCCCACACGGCAGAGTGTATGTCGCCTTTGTTCAATACCCCTCCGGCCCGCGCCGCCTAACGTCGCCGCCATGTCAAACCTGTCCAATGCGGCCGAGGCCATGGCCGCGGTCACCCGCACCATCACCGACGACCAGCTCGCCAACAAGACTCCGTGCACGGAGTACGACGTGCGGGCACTGGTCAACCACCTCCTGTTCTGGGGCCCGTCGCTCGCCGGCGCCGGCCGCAAGGAGTCCGTTCCGCAGCCGGCGGCCGCCGAGCCCGATATGGACCTGGCGGCCGGCGACTGGCGCGGCCGCCTGCTCGCCCTGCTGGACGACATCACGTCGTCGTGGGCGCCGCCGAGCGCCTGGGAGGGCGAGACGAGCATGGGCACGCCGCACACGCTGCCCGCGCCCGTCATGGGCGACATGATCGTCGGCGAGCTGGCCGTGCACGGCTGGGACCTGGCGGTCGCGACCGGGCAGCGGCTGGAACTGCCCGCCGACCTGCTGGCGCATCTGCACGACACGGTGTTCGCCGGCGTGGAGCAGGGGCGGGAGATGGGCCTGTACGGACCGGAGGTCGCGGTGCCGGCCGACGCACCCACCTTGGACCGCATCCTCGGCCTGACCGGCCGTGATCCCGCCTGGACGTAGTCTCCGACTGGTGATGTCGGTCACATCTGGCGCGAGCTGTCGAAGCGTGGTGCGCGTGTGTCAGCCTGCCTGCGGGCCGTTCGGTTGCTGCTCAACCCCCGCGTCCCCTGGAACAGACCATGTATCCCCCATGTCCCCCGTGTTCCCCAAACGCCTCTGACCTGCGCAATCGTGGGGGACACGATGGAGGACATCACGTCCCCCGTTGTCCCCTCGCACGCGTGGGCTGGAACAGTGGGGGGTGCACCCCCTATGTTCCAGCTCTCCCAACCCGGAGCGTGCCAGATCGATCGGTCACAAGGTGGGTGACTAACTGCGTGACAACCGCGACGAACGACAGCGGACGCTTTCGTTCGATGGGGGACTGTCAGAGCAGCGGGCAACGCCGGGAAAGCTGGTGAAAAGTCCGCATAAGTCGCCTTGTAGGCGGCAGGTCGCCGGTTCGAATCCGGCCGGAGGCTCCATACCTACCAGGCGAAAGACCCCGAGCGAAGATCGCCCCGGGGTCTCGGTTGACGGCAACGGTGACAGCAACCGCTACTTACGCTCGTCTGCTGAGCAGCGGGGATGAAAGGACGTCCCGGCGTCAGGGCTCGAAGCCACTGTCCGCCGGGACGTCTGTATGAACCAGCCCGCAGAGCTGCAGGTCAGTGAACCTTGCTGAACCCTACGGGCATAGGGTCACTAGCTCGGCTTGCGGCCGTCGGTGTGGACGGTCGTCTCGCCGCTCTGGGTGTCGACGTGGATGACCGGGTTGGTCTCGCTGGACCCGCCGTTCTCGGGGAGGTCGGCGGGGCAGGCGTCGTCGTTGTCAGCAGCCACGATGTGAATCCTTCGTTTCTAGATTGACTGGACGCGTTAAGCGACCAGACCCGCTTCGAGAAGTGGGTACCTGGGACTGTCCGCTCCAACGCATGATCAGCAACTTGGATGAGGCCAGCCTTGATCATCAGGAAGGATGTCAACCCAGTGGCAGGAGCCCGCCCATCGTGCGACGGAGGTAACGTGGTCAAGCACGCTGGGGCTGGCGGCGACGGCGGCAACCGGGGACACCCACCAGCGCACGTACAACACCGTCTACCTCGGCGGATGCGCCACGAGCAGGGGTGTCCGTATTCCTTGTAAGCGGCAGGTCGCCGGTTCGAATCCGGCCGGAGGCTCCCATCTGACCAGCGAAAAGACCCCGAGCGAAGATCGCCCGGGGTCTCGTTGACAGCAACGGTGACAGAAACGGCCTCAGCCAAGGGCATCCCTCGGCTTCCCGAGCGCCTTGCGCTTCTCACCGAGCGCCGCGTGTGCGTAGATCGTCATGGTGACCTCGATGTCGCTGTGGCCGACGATGTCCCGGACGATGTGCGGTGGGACGCCGAGGGATTCGGCGGCGAGATGCGTCTCTGTGGAAAGCTTTAACGTTAGATCTGGGCGGCTACCCTAGACGGTCGGCGTCTAGTTACTCGCTCGTCCCGGCGTCGGTATGGGAGGAGAGCAACGGATGCTCTGAAGCGTCGATCGACGATGTCAACCGATAATGAGTTTCTCATCTCCGAAGTTCGCGACGATCTCTAGCCTTCCGCCCAGCGCGGCCACGTAAGCAGCCAGCGTGCTCAGCTCGGTACTGCTGAGCTTGCCCCGTTCAATCGCGCTGACGCGGGCTTGGCTAACACCCATCGCTTCAGCAAGATGCCGCTGGGTGACATGGCGACGCTTACGGGCCTCGGCGAGGCGGTGGGCACGTTCTTCCGCGAGCATCCTGGCGCTGTGCTGTGCAACTTCCTGCTCGTCCTCAGCCCGGATTAGCTCACTCCGCAGGTCTTCCCAGTCAACACTCATCGAGATCTCCTTCCCTTCTTCTCAGAGTGGCCTTCGCTGGACTGAAGATGCTTGTAATAGCGTTCCTCGGCGATAGGTATGACCTTTTCGTACCAGGCATTCCAATCACCGGACTTGTCTCCGCCAACCAGCAGAACCGCCTGTCGCTCCGGATCGAAAGCGAAGAGGATGCGGACTTCGCTGGAGCCCGACGAACCCGGCCGGAGCTCTTTCAGGTTGGGTAGGTTTGATCCACGGATGGTATCCACCAAGGGGCGACCCAGCGCCGGTCCGCGCAGAGCAGGGACATCGATCGCTGCCGACACTAAGTGCAACGTCTCCTTGTCGGTACGTCGTATCCCGTGAAGCCAGTCGCGAACGTCCTCGTCCACGATGATCCGCCAGGACATGGCCCTCCTTTACAACGCAGCCATTGTACAACGCCTGCGTTGTATTCGTCGAGCTGTCAGGCTAAGTCAGTGACTGCGGGCTACGAAGGTCGCTGGTTCGATCCCGGCCGGAGGCTCCAGCCCCGCCAGGCGAAACGCCCCGCCTCTGATCACAGAGACGGGGCGTGGGTGTCTAACCGAAGAAGAACCCGCCCGGTAGGTCGGATGCGGTGTGCCTCGGCGCGTTGGCGATCAACTCCGGGTCCTGGGTGAGCCGCGAGCCTCGATTTGCCACGCGACATATGGCCCTGCGTTGGGCAAACTGGCCCCGTGCACAACGGACGGCTCTTTACCATCATCGGCGGGATCTTCGGCCTGATCGGGCTGGTGCTGCTCGGCGTCGGCATCGCGCCCCTACGTTGTTCATGCGACGTGGCAGGATGAGCGGACGGGCCGGGCACACACTGCGACCAGCGACTACCTCAGCCACGACCCGGGCCCTCGTCTACGCGGCCGGACCCATGTTCGCGTGCTGTACGACCCTGCCGACCCGGATCGCAACCTGGTCGACCTGGACGCGCTCCCACCTATTCCTGACGGTTCGCCCGCATGATCCCCCTGAGTCCGCCTTGACTCGCGGCCATACGCTCTCGTGTTCCCAAGTGGGAGCGGCCGCCTGCTGATCGGCCGGCTCCGCTTTGACGGCAACGGCATCAGCCGAGGGCGTCCTCCAGTGCCCCGAGTGCCGCGTGTGTGCAGATCGTCATGATGATCCCGATGTCGCTGTGGCCGACGATGTCCCGGCCGAGCGGGGAGAACGGACAAAGGAAGAAAGCGGCTCCGAGGAGCCGCTTTCTGGTGTTACGACTCGCCCAGCGGAGTACGGCTGAGCGAGTCGTCTTCTACATCAGCTCCGGCTCTGGCTACTTGTCCTGGCCGGAGTTGTCGTTCTCCTGGATCTGGTCGGCCTCGGACCGGTAGGGCGTGGTGTTGATCGGCGTCACGTTGTCGCCGGTGAGGTCCTTGATGCCCTGCTCGATCCGAGCGTCGGTGTCGTCGCCCTTGCCTTTACCCATGTCCAGCTCCTCTGTTTGTAGCTGCTCCTTCTGGCAGCCTTGGGGATGACCGTTCCGTATGAGGGCCGAGGTGCAAGGTCGAGTAGCTCGGCAGCGTCGGCCCGCACTCCGTCAAGGTACGGGCCGTCGACGGTGCCACCCGGAGCGGTCAGCCGACGCAGGTGGAACATGCCTTCAGGCTCTGGACGATCTCCTGCGCGACAGTCCTGGCCCGGCTGAGTGCCTTGCTCGTCGGCAATGGGCTGTCGGTGCCCGTAGTGCTGTGCTCGCGGTCGGCTCCTCCGTATTCGATGTCGACCTTGGCGTTGCCGAGGCGTACCGCCACGTGGGCCATGCTGCCGAGGTTCTTATAAGTGAAGGAGAACGCCTCGTCGCCGAGACCGGGCAGGTTCGTGTAGCTCCCCGCGTCAACGGGGTTCGAGTCGTACGTCGGGCCGTTCCCCGCATTGGATTGCACCTCCGCGCGCTCCTTGCGCATCTCCTCGACGCTGGACACGTAGCCACTGTGGGCAGTGGGCGCGGCAAATTCGATCATCAGGAATCTCTCATGCGGGTTGTCCTCGAACGGGAACGAGGCCGCCGCGCTGCTCTCGGGTTTGTCGGTGGGAAGCCGGTAGGAGGCGCTCCATTGGCAGTCCCCATCGCTGCCTGCTCCACCGGACCCCGGCTTCGGGGTCGCCTGCGGCACGAGCCTGACGAGGGTCTTCTTGGAGACGGTGTCGCAGGGCGGTGGCATGGTGCGGAAGACCAGCCCGGCCGGTGGCGTCGTCGAGGGCGATGCGGAACCGCCGCCCCTGCCTCGTGCGGCGTGCACGACGGCGCCGACGACCGCGGCGAGGACCAGCGCGCCGACCACCGCCAGCACCGGCACCAGCACGTTTACGGAGCCGCCCCGTCCCGACGCTGCAACGCGCGTGGGCATGCCTGGCTGAGGCGGGGGAGAGAACACAGTGGGCGGTGGATCCGGATCCACCCGTGGCTTCATCGGGACACTGGGCGCCCACTCCCTGGTGACCAGGTCGGTGGCTGTCTGCGGGTCGGCGTCGCCGATGAGGGTGACGAGGAGGTCGGAGGCGGAGGGGCGCTCGGCCGGGTCGGGGTTCAGCGCCGCCTCCACCAGGGGACGGAGTTGCTCGTCGTCGAGCCCTTCCAGGTCGTGCTCGCCCTGGTGGGCACGCGCCGCCAGCACCATCATGTTGCCGGTGCCGTACGGGTGGCGTCCGGTGGCCGCGAAGGCGACCAGTGATCCCCAGGCGAAGATGTCCGCGGCCGGGCTGACGGCGCCATCGAAGACCTGCTCGGGTGCGATCCAGCCGGCGCTGCCGACGACCAGACCGGTCTGGGTGTGGTGGTTCGGCCCGTCGAGCGCACGGGCGATGCCGAAGTCGATGATGCGTGGGCCGGTCGGCGACAGCAGGACGTTCCCCGGCTTGAGGTCGCGGTGGACCAGGCGTACGGCATGGATCGCTGTGAGGGCCGTCGCGATGCCGATCGCGAGGCCGCGCACGGACGCAGGCTCCAGAGGACCGCCGGTCTCGACGAGGTCCGCCAGTGAGAGACCCTCGACGAACTCGGTGACCATGTACGGTTGCCCGTCGATCTCACCGTAGTCCAGCACCCTGGCCGTGCAGAAGGCCGCGACGCGCTGGGCGTTGGCGACCTCACCAGCGAAACGGGACCTGAACTCAGGGGTGAGCGCGAGCTCCCGGCGGATCAGCTTGACTGCCACCGGGTGTCCCTGGAGATCGTGGGCCAGATATACCGTGCCCATCCCGCCGGAGCCCAGTCGGCCTTGGAGCCGGTGCGGACCGACGGTCAGCGGATCCTCAGGGATCAAAGGGATCATGAGCCGTGAGGATATCGTGCTGAATATCGCTCAAATAGGCGTCTGATAGAGCTTGTCAAGGAGGACGCGGTAGGTGCCGGACGCCCGCTAGAGGACGGCCTTGTCAGCGTCGATGCGGATTCTGAGAGTGCAGACGACGCCGCCTCGATGTTCGTGCCGAGCAGCAAGAGCCTGATGGAGCCAATCAACCAGGGCAACGCGGTTCCGGGGACGATGGGCATCCTTCAGGAACTCCCTCACGAGAGCGCTTACGCCAGCGGACGAATCGTGTTGATGATCTGCCGCAGCACCTTGTCGCCCACGCTCCCTGGACCGGTGCTGTTGGAGAAGACGTAGAAGGTGACCGGCGCGCCCTGCCGTGAGGCGAATGTGGCGACGTACAGCGTTCCCCCGTTCGGTTTGCACGCGGTTCCCTTGCCGCCCTTCGTCTTGGCCACGACTTTTTGCACCACAGCCTGGAGGCCGCCGATCGTCGGGTGCTCCGCGGTCTCTTCCACCGTCCGGGGAAGCACGCCTCCGAGTTGGTAACCGAAGTTCGCCCATTGGAGCGCGTTGTGGGCGGCGGTCACCTCAAGGGACTCCAGCTGCCCTGACGGGGCCGAGGTGATGCCCTCGCCACCGAGCAGCCCCGACTGGACGATCGTGCACTCGCTGTAGTGGGGGCCGTTCTGGCTGATGTCGGCGACGCCGTTCGAACCGACGGCGACGTTCCCGCTGGCGTCGGCGATGCCCACACCCGTGCTGGGCGCCTCCACTTTCCAACCCGGCGGGACGTTGTACACCACGCCGAAGTCGGGAGCGGCCACGACCTGCCAACCTGGGACCAGCGGTGGCGATTTCGGGCTGACGCCGGGCGGTGTCGGGGCTGCGGTACCCGCGGTGGACTTGGCGGCCACTGGGCGCGACGGCGCCTTGGCGGCCGTACCGCCGTGCAGGAGATACCCACCGGCCGCCGCGGCCACCACCAGCACGACGGCCCCCGCGATCTCCGCCAGCAGACGCCCACGGCTGCTCTTGCTCGCGGCCCCGGCCGGCATAGTGTCGTTGACAGTCGAGTCCGACCCCGAGGGATTCGCCTGTGGCCAGCTGGCTGTCGACTGCCAATTGGCCGTGGGCTGAAGGGCGGGCCCCGTCGACTCGCGGAGAACCGCGAGGGCGGCGGCTGCGCTCTGCGGTCGTGCGGCAGGGTCCTCAGCCAGGAGATCCAGCACCAGACGGTCGAGGTATGGCGGCACATCGGCCCGGCGGGACGCCGGCGGTACGGGGGGCGACTCTGCCGGCGGTACGCCCGTCAGCAGTTCATAGAGAACGGATCCGAGGGCGTACAGATCCACACGGGTATCGGCGGTGTCCGCCCGCGTTACGCCGGCGCCCAGGTTGCAGAGCTTCACGTCCCCGTTGTCGAGTAGGAACAGATCGGCGGATGTCAGACCACCGTGAACGACGCTCTGGGCATGCGCGGCCGTCATGGCGTCGAGGGCCTGCTCGGCCACCTTGGTGACCTGCCCGACGGGCAGTCCGCCGCCCTGCGCGGCCAGGACGGTTTTCAGATCCTGCCCTTCGAGGTACTCGGTGACGAGGAACACCGGGGACTCAGCGGTCCCGATGTCCAACATCGCCTCGACTGCGGGATGCCGTACCGCCGCCGCCTTCTCGGCCCGAAGACGGAACGCGGCGACGCCTGCCTGGTCGGTGGCGGCCGGTGCGGCGAAGGACTTGACGGTGACGACGCGGTTCAGCCGAAGGTCGAACCCGCGCCATACCTCAGCGGCCCCGATGCCGAGGCTGTCGATCGCCGCGTCGAGACGGTACCGCCCGGAAAGTACCTGGCCGGGTTGCTGTCCCAAGGTGTTCCGCACGATCGTCCCTCATCGCTTCCAGTAAACGCCCTGGTTGATGCCAAGGTCGTAGGGTTTCTCCAACCACTGCACGGCGGTGACGTCCAGGGACTTGGAACCCAGGATGACCGTGCACGTGTCGTAACTGGCTCCATGACGGAACCCGCCGTCTTTGATGGCGACTGGGCGACACTGGCTGGGGTAGCCCTTTGGATCCACCGACACGATGGTGTTACTGACGGACTTGCCCGCGGAGTCGACCCCTGCCATCACCATCTCGGCGACGGGATCAAAGTCCACGTAGGGGTCATCGGGTCCGAGATTGGTCAGCGTGAAATGGGCGTAGTACGGGATGTGGTCCTTGTCCGAACGCGACAGCGCCAGGTTGGCCAGGTCTGCCTTGGAACCCTTGACGAGCGAGGTCACGGTCACCCCCACCGCATCCGTACGCGCCCCGTCGATGACGGGCACGATGGCCCTCTCACCGATCCGGTGCTGCTCACCGGGCGTGGCCTGACCAGGCACCGTTTCACCAACCGGATGGAGCGTCGGAATTACGGTGGAGGACGGATGCGCCGTAGCCGTTGTCCTCGCCTTCGCGCCGTCGCCACCGAAGCCGTTCGACAGCGCGAAGACCCCGGCTCCGACCAGCGTCGCCGCCAGCACGCCACCGACGGCGGCGACAGCGCCCTTCCGGCTCTTCGGCGCCTTGATGACGGTGGGCGCGGCGACCGTCGTCGTCCCCAGGGCTTGACCCACGGGAGACGGCTGCCGGCGCAGGTACGGCGGCGGACCGGCGGGAGGAACGGCGGTGCGCCCGGATCGGCGCAGGAAGTCCCGTACGGCGGCAGCGCTGACGGGCCTTTCGCCGGCTGGCTTGGCCAACAGGTCCAGGACCAGCCGTTCGAGATGAACGGGGATGTCCGGACGGTGTGAACGCAACGGCACGGGCGCCTCGTTGAGGTGCTTGTACATGATCGAGGCGAGTCCCGAGTCGTCCGCGTCGAACGCGGGCATCCCCGTGAACAGCTCGTACAGCACCCCGCCGAGCGCATAGAGGTCAGCGCGGTAGTCGGCCGGCGCGCCGCGGAATTCCTCTGGAGCCATGTAACGAGGCGTGCCGAGCAGCCCGCCGGTGGCTGTCAGCGTCGTACGGTCGGCCAGCCGGGCGATGCCGAAGTCGCAGATCTTCACGCGGCCGTCCTGCTGCAGAAACAGGTTCGCCGGTTTGATGTCCCGGTGGACGACACCGCGTGCGTGCGCCACCGCGAGTGCGTCGGTGATCTGCTCCGCCAGTCCCACCACCTGGTCGATCGGCAGTCCACCGGGATGCGCCGCGACGACCCGGGCCAGGTCGGATCCCTGGAGGAGCTCCATCACGAGGAACATCACGGAACCGTGGGTGTCGATGTCGAAGACCGCACAGATGCCCGGGTGCTGCAGGCCGGCGGCGGATTCGGCCTCCCGGCGGAACCGTGCGACCCCGTTCTCGTCCTGCGCCACCTGCGACGGGAGGATTTTGATCGCGATCGGCCGGTTCAGGTCGAGGTCGACCCCACGCCACACCTGACCCATGGCGCCTGCGCCGATGGGGGCGTCCAGCCGGTACCGTCGGGCCAGCAGCAGCCCAGCCTCCAGGCTCAGCTCACCCGGCAACGCCTCTCCCTTAACGATCTTAAAACGGCTGCCCGATATTCCACCATGAAGAGCATTGAAGGTGAAAGCCACTGCGGAGAATGCGCGGAATCCGCCGACGGTCCGGCTGGGGCTCTGCGCAGGTCAGCGGGGGAGCAGCCCAAGATCCGTGGCGCCCTGTAAGGCCGCCGGCGCCAGCGCGGGCGACAGCGGCGTCGATAGCAACCAACGACACCCACGGCCGCACGCTGGACGCCGTCCACCTCGGCGAATGCTGGGGGAGCAGCGGTGTCCGTATTCCTTGTAAGCGGCAGGTCGCCGGTTCCACCCCGGCCGGAGCTCCACCACCAGGTGCAAGACCCCGAGCGAACATCGCCCCCTGGACAACGGCATCGCCCGTACGCCGCAGATGCGATCGACACCCCCACCACATTCCGGCAGTGGTGCGAGGACACCCTCAAGCCCGCGGTGCGGGCCGCCTGACACCGAACCGCCGGAGGTACGGCGAGTGACCGCACGGCGCGCGACCGCCTCTGCGGTCGCCGATCGTTCCGGACGAACATCGCGACGGCGTCGTGTCCAACTCACTCGACATCCCCGCCGGGCTGCGGGAAGCTTCCACGCGATGACACGACGCACCGACACGCCGCCCGCCTGGGATGAGCGTACGCAGCTGACCACGTTCCTGGACTACGCCCGCGACACGGCGCGAGCCAAGTGTGAGGGTGTGTCCGCGGAAGACGCCCGCAAGGCTCCGCTCCCGAATTCACCGTTGATGACGATGTGCGGGCTGATCAGCCATCTGCGATGGGTCGAGTACTACTGGTTCCAGGTGATATTCCTGGGCGAGGAGCTCGTGGGGGTGCTCGCAGAGGCGACCGACGATGACCCCGATCCTGAGATGAGCAGAGCGGTCGACGTCCCGTTGCCTCGGCTTCTCGCCGAGTACGAGGAGCAGAGCGCCCGCTATCGCCGCCTGGTCTCCGACCACGACCTGGACGCAGCGGCCAAGCGCCCGATCAGCGACGGCAGCCACGTCGACCTCCGCTGGATCCTCCTTCACCTCATCGAGGAGATATCCCGCCACAACGGCCACCTCGACATCGTGCGTGAGCTCGTTGACGGACGCACCGGCGTCTAGCCGCGGGCCGGGCGACGCCGGCAGGCGCCACGCGGCCGGGGCCGGTTCCCGGGGCGCCGCGAATGACGTGTTCACTGGCGATCGATGCGCTTCCTACGTCGCCAGTGATCACGCCGCTCAGTGGTCGGCGAGGCGCATCTGGCCGAGCAGGCGGTGCACCGGGTCACGGAAACCGGTGTTCCGGTGGCTGACGATCATCGACAGGTCGCGGTAGAGGCGCTCCATCCGGGCGCCTCTGACCATCACCCGTGCGCCGGCGCTGCGGAAGATGTTGCGCTCCGCCGTCTCCCACACCTGCACCATGACCTCTCGGCCGATGGCCGCGAGGTGCTGGTCCTCCTCGAAGCCGAACGGGTCCCCGCCCGAGCCGGCGCGCTCGCACAGTTCCCGGTGCATCTGCGCGCAGCGCAGCAGTGCCGCCTCCGCCGTCGCCAACTGGACGTTCGCGGTGCCGAGCCAGCGCTGGTAGTCCGGGTCGGTGTGGCGCGGCACGGGCGGCGGCAACGAGGTCTTCCGCGTGCGCGCCAGCCGCTCGTACTCGTCGAGTGCGTTGTACCCCGCGCCGACCGTGACCGCCGCGAGGGTCATGGAGAACAGCCCGAGGTTCCGGCCCGCGTACAGGGGGTTGCCGTGCAGGCGCAGGCCGGGCGTTCCGCCGCTCACGTCGACGTCCATCATGTTGGTGCGTTCGAGGACGTAGTGGTCGGGTACGCGCCCGCCTTCGAAGACGATGCTGTGCGATCCGCTGCCGCGCAGGCCCAGCTGGTCACCCCAGTCATGGAGCATCGTCCACTGGTCGCGTGGGGCGAGGAACAGCAGCAGGTTGCCCTCGATGCCCTCCGGCGGGGTTCTCTCGGGGACGGCCTGGCCGAGGAAGTGTGTCGAGTAGGGGATCCCGGAGCAGTACCCGACCGTCCCGTCGAGCCGCCAGCCGCCCTCCTCGCGCCGGGCGTCGACGTCCGGTGCAGCGACCGAGGCCGCGCGGAACTCCCGCCCGTCGCCGAAGACCTCCGCCTGGGTCCGCTCGTCGAAGTAGGAGGCGACCTGCAGGGCGTGGGCCGCCGCGAGGCCGAAGCACCAGGCGGTGGACGCGCAGCCGCGGGCCAGCTCGATGAGCACCTGGACGAACGTCAGCGCGTCGAACTCGTGGCCGCCGTACCGTCGGGGAACGTAGATCCGGTAGAGGCCGGCCGCTTCGAACGCCTGGTGCGTCTCTGGGGAGTAGTAGGTGCGTTCCTCGGTGTCGGCCTGCAGTTCGACCAGCCGGGGACGCAGCTCCCGGGCGCGCCGCACCAGGTCGTCGGGGGTCAGGTCGGATTCTGGCGGAGCGGCGTTGACGTCGTTCGCGACGGCCAAGAGTGATCCTCCTCGACGGGGATGATGAGGTCTCAGTCTCGCCGCGCCGGGGCCGCCCTGTCTCCGCTATGACACCAAGTCGTTACGAATCAGTCGGACCACCCTGACGCTTCCCGTCAAGTGGCCGTCGCGGGGATCGGGTGTTCGGTGAGTCACCGCGTACGGAGGCGCGGCTCCCGGAGGTCGTCCGGCACGACGGCCGGCCAGCGGCCCAGCATCGCGTCCTTGACCTTGGTCCGGGCCATCGCCATGCAGGTGCCCGCCCGCTCGGCACGTCCGCCGCGCCGTCTTCCGGTGTTGGCCTTGATCGCGACGCTCGCCAGGGAGGTGAACAGGTCGACGTCGCTGTCGCTGTCGAGCCGTACGCGGATCCAGTCACCGCCGGGGGCCATCTGCACGCGACCACACTCCAGGAGGGGCCGGCGGAGACGTCCGATGACCGGCCAGGTCAGCCGCAACTCCGCGAACCCGTCGGCGTGCAGGTGCGCGAGCTGGCGACCATCGACGTTCAGCGCCGTTCCGCGGCCGCAGGCGGCCCGTCCCCTGCGGACGCCGGGCCACGAGGCCACCCGCGCCAGGGCACGGTCGGCGTACGGCGTGGGTGTAGCCCTCTTCGCCCGCATATGAGCATGTTTCACCCTCGGACCCAGTGATCGGAAGCCCTGTGGCAAAAAACACTTCGTGGGACGGATACCCCACGGTCATCAACGGTTCAGGTGGGACCGACACGGGGCTGAGGCGTCAGGAGTGCTCGGCGGTGAGGTCGCCGGAGTCGGTGCGCAGGTAGAGCCTGCGCGGCGCGGACGTGTCGTGCGGAACGCCAGAGATGTTCTTGCCGCCGCTGTCGGTGTCGGCGTCCACGTTGTACGGGCCGCCGGGAACCCTGACGTGAAGTGACCCCGAATCGGTCGTCGCGTGCACGTCGGTGGGGGCGGTGGCGAATTCCAGCCGGACGCCGCCGGACTCGGCGGACGCCCGTACGGTCGCCGAGCCCAGCCTGACGGCGCGGATCGACCCTGAATCGGCTGCGAGGTCGAGGGCACCCCCGACGTCCTCCACCACGACCGAGCCGGAGTCGCTGTGGGCTCGGACCGCGCCCCTGACGGACCGGACCGTGACGGAACCCGAGTCGCTCTGCGCGTCGGCGGCCGCGACCCCGCTGACGGTGAGGTCGCCGCTGTCGGCGCGGGCCCGGACGGTGACGGAGGCGGGCACGGTCAGGTCGTAGTCGATGCTGCAGCGCGAGCAGTCCTTGGTGAACGTCAGGGTTCCGGCGTCGAGCCGCTGCCCCGGGTGCGGGGTGCCGTCCTGGTAGCGGACGGTCCGGTGGATCCTCACACTGGAGCCGCCGGTGGTGATCGTCACGCGCCCGGCGTCCGAACTCAGGTCCACGACCTTCACCGTGCCGCTGACGGTGGCGTCGGCGGTCAGTTTGCGTCGGTAGTCGGCGAAATGCACGCCGAAGCCGCAACCGGGGAGGACGAGGACGGCGAGCAGGGAAAGGCTCAGGCCACGCTTGCTCACGGACGAACTCCTCACCATCGATTCGACAACACGCTACGGGAGCACCCGGCCGTCTCCCAGGGGGGCAGCAGGCACGACGGGGGTGGGGCTAACCCCCCCTGCGGGCGTCAGGTTTCGGATTCGTCGTCGGGCTTCGCGGGCGGTTTCGCGGTCTCACCCGGAGAGCTCCACGGGCTGGAGCCCGTGCCGTCCTCCCCGCCGAGCAGCGGCGGCGATCCCCAGTTGCGGGTGTCCTCCTTCAGCCGGTCGAACCCGCGGCGGATGCTCTCCCAGCTCTCGTCCGCGAGCGGTGTCCCGACGTCGGAGGAGGAGTCGATCGGCCCGTCGCTGAGCGGGTCCGGTTCGCCGACGGTCCGGAAGTCCTGAGTGACGGCGGGGAACCGGCCGCTCGCCGGGGACCCGTCGCCGTGCTCGCTCGACGGAGGCCAGGGGGCGGGTTCGTGCGGCTCCGGCGCGCCGGGCGGGCGTACGGACGCGGCGGGCGGCGGTCCGTCCGACGGGGGGACCGGCGCCGCCGGGGACACCGGGCCGGACGGCGGCGGGGGATCGGAGGGGGCCCCGCTGCCCGCGATGGGCGGTCGCCCGCCGGTCGGCGGCAGGCCGAAGGGCTCGGTACGGGGCGGCCCCGCCGGCGCGGCCCCCGCGGTGGGCGGCTCGGCGGGCGACCGGTCTCCCGGACCGGAGAAGGGCAGCGGAGCGGCCGGGGATCCGGCGGCGGGCGACGGGCCGGCGCCGGAGAGCGGGTCGCTCGGCGACGGCTGCCGCCACGACGGGGGCTCCGGCCGCCGGGGCCACGGAGAGGGTCCGGAGGATCCCCAGGCCGAGGGGTCGAAATCGTCCCGCCCCACCGAGACGTCGCGATGAGGCGAACGTCCCGGCGCCGAGTCGGGCGGCAGCGGCTCCCAGGACGACGACGGCTCGGACGGCCGGGGCTCCCAGGGGGAGGGACCCGACGATCGGCCCTGCCGGGGTGTACGTGCCGGCGGGCGCGGTCGCCAGGGATCGGCCTCGGCCGGAGAGGGGGTCGCGATCGGCGCGACGACGTCCTCGTCGTCCTCCTGGGCCGCGGCGAGACGCCGGCGGCGCTGCCGCCAGCCGAGGATGAGGCTGAGCACGAGCAGCGTGCCACCACCGCTGAGGACGGCGACGAGCACGAGATCAGGGCCGCCCTTCGCCGAAGACCCATTGGCGTCCGGCGCGGCCGACGACCCCGGCTGCTTCACGCTCGCGCCGCCGTGCTCGGCCTTGTTGACGCGCCCCGCCGCGCGCAGCGAACCCAGGGCGTCGGCCACACCCGTGCCGACCGCGGTGTTCCGGCCGTCGGCCGGACGGTGGGTGGTGCCCTGTTCGAGTGCCTGCTTGACCTCGCCCGGTGTGAGGCGGGGATAACGGGCCTTGACGAGGGCGCCCATGCCGGCGACGAGAGCGGCGGACGAACTCGTCCCGGTACCCAGGACGTAGCCGTGGCCCGACGCGTCGGCGCTGACGATCTCGACGCCGGGCGCCGCGACCGACACGTACGCGTGGCGGTTCGTGAACTTGGCCGGCGTGAACGTCCGGTCGACCGCGCCGACGGCGATCACACCGGGGTAGGCGGCCGGATAGTTGCGCCGGTTTCCGGTGGCGCCGTCGTTGCCGGACGACGCCACGAGCACGACGCCCTTGCCCAGCGCGTACTTGATCGCCGCCTCTTCCAGCGGGTTGCCGTTGTAGAAGAGCTTGCCGCCGCCGAGGGACATGCTGATGATCTGTGCGCCGTGGTCGGTGGCGTACCGGATACCCCTGGCGATGGCGTCGCGGGAGTGAGCGACCTGCGCGTGGTCGTCTCGCATCGGGTCGCTCAGCTCCCACGTGACCCGGATGGAGAGGATCTTCGCCTCGGGCGCCACGCCCATGATCCCCGCGTTGCCGCCGGCGCCGTGACCGTGGCCCGCGATGAGGCTCGCCATCTCGGTGCCGTGACGGCCCCAGTAGCGGTTGCCCGGCTTGCGCGCGTGCCCGGTGAAGTCGGGACCGTCGATCACGCGTCCGGTGAGGTCCGGCTGATGTCCGTCGACGCCGGTGTCGAGCACGGCCACCGTCACGCCGTTGCCCTGGGAGTACTTCCAGGCGCGGGAAAGGTGCAGGGCGCCGAGTGTCCACTGCTGGCCGCGGTACAGGTCGACCGCCGCCGTACGGACCGACGGGCGCAGCGGCCGGTGCGGAACGGCGGACTGGGCGGCCGGGACGGACAGCACCGCCACGGCGGCGCTGACCAGCAGCGCGGAGACGAGGCGAGGAAAGGTGCGGCGGGGCTCGGATACGGGCACCGGTTTCCTCCCCGGTATCGGCGGCGGGCGTCATTCTGCCACGGTGGGATCCCGAGCGCTCCCGCGATCGGCCGCTTTCGAAGCGCTTGGGACCCGAGATGTCACGGAGTGTCGCGAGGGTGCCGTCGGAGGCGCGGGCCGCTCCCGTCATGGAGGTACGGGGCCTGGCCCGCGTTCGCCCTGGCCACGCGCCGCGCGGACGTCCACGACCACCACGTCGGGGCGTAGGCGGAACGCCGCGTCGACGGCCTGTCCGCCGTCGGAGGCGTCGCCGACGACGACGACGCACAGGTCCTCGTGGCGGTTGACCGCACCGCCCTTCCCCGGCGGCCGGCCGGGATGCCGTCCCGTTTCCGGCTGCTCCGCCGGAGGTACGCCGGAAGCCTCCCGCCGTATGACGACCTTCCGGGCATCCGAGGCGCACGATCGGGGCATGACAGCGATGATCCTCGCCGGGCACGGCCCCTGGCATCACGGAAACGGCCCCGGTTGGTGGCCCGTCATTCCCCTCGCGTTCGGTCTGTTCTGGCTGCTCGTCCTCGGCGGAGGCGGCTACCTGCTGTGGCGGCGCACGAAGTCGCCGGCGAGCGCGGAGTCCATGCTCGCCGACCGGTACGCGCGAGGCGAGATCGACGAGGAGGAGTACCGGGAGCGGCTGGCCGTCCTGCGCTCCTGACTCCCGGTGCCGCGAGCCGTCGGTCGTATCCCGCGGCTCGACTCAGCGAGGCGTGGCCTGGGGGGACGGCTCGGTGCCGGGGGAGGCGGAGGCCTCCCGGTGCCGGTCGGTCGGCGGAGCGGCCGCCTCGAGCAGCCTGCCGGCCTCCGCCTCGTCGATGGTGACGCCGGCCGCCGCGTCGCTGAAGCGCCGCAGCAGGCGGGCGAACTGCGCGCGTTCGTCCGGGGACCAGTCGGCGACGAGCTGGGCGATGAATCGCCTCCGGAACTCGTCGGCCATCAGCTTGATGCTGCGGCCGGCGTCGGTCAGCTGCAGGTGGGCGCGCCGGGCGTCGACCGGCGACGCGTGGCGGGAGACGAAGCCCGCGTCGATGGCGTGACCGACGAGCCTGCTGGCGGTCGACGGGTCGACGTCGAGGAGCTCGGCGACGGCGCCGACGGTGACGTCACCCTGGTCCTCGCCCTGCCGGACGATGGCGTAGATGACCATCAGGTTGGACAGCTGGATGCCCTGTCCCTGCTCGCATTCCTCGCGCAGCCGCCGGAGCAGCTGTGGCTTGGCCCAGAGCCTGCGGAGCTGAAACGCGGCCTGCTCGATCTCCGCGACGCTCGGGTCGATGTCGGTACCCACACCGTCACAGTAATTGAGCGCGTGGCCTAGGCCCGCATCTCCCGGGATCATCCCCACCAGAACGCGGTGGCGATGATTCCGTACAGGACCATCAGCGTCGCGCCTTCCAGCCAGTTCGACTCGCCGTCGAGCACGACGAGAACAGTGATCACCACGGCCATGATGAGCACGGCGATCAGCAGCGGGGACAGCACCAGGGTGAAGGACGCGCCGACCAGCGGAGAGAGCAGGACGAGCGCGGGCGCGACGACCAGGGCGATCTGCAGCGGGCTCTGGAGGATGACCGACAGCGCGTAGTCGGACTGGTTCTTGAGGGCGAGCTGGATGCCGACGACGTTCTCCACGGCGTTTCCGGCGATCGCCACGATCACGAGGCCGGCGAACGCCTGGGAGATGCCCAGGGAGTCCATGGCGGGCTCGAGGGCGGCCACGAACCAGTCGGAGACGAACGCCGCGCCCACCCCGGTGACCGCGAGCATGGTCAGCGCGACGGCCAACGGCCACGAGGGTTGGTGGGAGGAGCCCTCCGACTTCTCCGCGGCCGTCCCGGCATCCGCCGCGCCCGGCTCCGCCGTGTTCGCGGCGCTCCCGCTCGCGGCGCTCCCGCTCGCGGCGGCCACGCTCGCGGCGGCGGCCACGCCGGTGGTGACGCCTCCGCTCGTGGCGGCGGCCTCGGCCGTGCCGGGCGCCTCGCCGGTCTTCTGGCGCTTGATCGCACTGGGGAGTGACGCCACGAACAGGCACAGCAGCAGGATCGACACCACGACGGACAGGTTCCGTTCGTGCAGGGCCGCCTTTGTCGCGTGGGAACCGAGCGCCGCGGTGAGCGACGGGACCAGCAGCGCCGCCACCGACAGTGTGAGCAGCATGGAGAGCGTGCGGGCGGTGTCACCGCCGAACTTCTGCGGCCCGTTCTTGATGCCGCCGAACAGGAACGCCAGGCCCAGGACGAGCAGGACGTTGGCGAGGATGGAGCCGACGATCGTCGCCGTCGCCACGTCGTACAGCTTCTTCTGCAGCGCGAACAGCACGACGAACAGCTCGGGGAGGTTCCCCAGCGCGCTCTGGACGACGCCGGTCGCCCCCGCGCCGAGGCGGTCGCCGAGGGCCTCCACGCTGCGCCCGACCAGGCTGGCCAGGAGCGCGAGCGCGATCGCCGCGACGACGAAGGGGGCGACGGTGCCACCGATCTTGCCGTAGTAGGTGATACCGGCCGCCGCGGCCGCCACGACAGTGACGATCATCAGGCGCCAGTCGGAGCGCGAGAATCCCATGAAGGAGATCATGCCGCATCCGGACCTGCGGACTTGACGGTTCGTTGACCTTTCAGCGCATCGGCGAGAAGGCCATGGCGACGCGGACGTGCGCTCCCGGCGGCAGGCCGAGGCGTTGGGCCGCGTTTCCGGCGTTGACCGCGAGCGCCAGGCAACCGACCGAGTCGATGTACGCCACCAGCTCCCCGGGGGGAACCATGGCGAACGTCTCGCCGAACGGCACGGTGAGGGTGCGGCGGCCGAGCGTCACGCTCAACGGGGCGCCGGTGACCGCGCCGATCCGGCGGAGGTCCCCGGCGGTCACGGAGAGCTGCACGTTGCCGAACCGGTCGACGGTGAGCACCTCGCCGTCGACGGTGCCCTCCTGGACGCGCCGCGTCGGCCGGGGGAGCACCACCAGATCCGCGGCGTCGAACTCCGTGCCGACCGACGCGATGTCCAGGCCCGCCGCCAGGTGGGCCGCGACCGGGGCGAACATGTCGCGGCCGTGGAAGGTGGCCGACAGGGGCTCCAGCCAGAGCTTGGAGTTGGTCAGCTCGAAGGCGCGGGCGCCGCCGTCCGGGATGGACCAGGACAACACGCCGTTGTCGGGCCCGACGAAGATCCGGTTGCCGGTGGCCACGGCCACCGCACGCCGCGCCGTGCCCACGCCGGGATCGACGACGGCCACGTGCACGCCCTCCGGGAGATACGGCACCGTCTGGGCGAGGAGGGCGGCCCCGCGGCGTACGTCACCGGGAGGGACGAGGTGACTGATGTCGATGATGCGGGCGCTCGGAGAGATGCGCACGATCACTCCGTGACAGGCGGCGACGAAGCCGTCCTCCAGCCCGTAGTCGGTCAACAGCGTTACGCAGTTGGTGGGCGCCACGCTTTGAAGACTACGTCGAGGCCCGTACGGCAGAACACCACGAACGAGTCGCGGATCACGCGTAGCATGACAGCCCCCCGACCCGTACAGAGGGGACCTGATGCAACCGGCGAACGCCCGGGGCAATGGCCCTGACAAGGACAACGACGGCCGCCTGGACCAGCGCGACCGGGACATCCTCGACTTCGAACGGCAGTGGTGGAAGCACGCGGGAGCCAAGGAGCAGGCGATCCGCGAGCTGTTCGACATGTCGTCGACCCGCTACTACCAGATCCTCAACCAGCTGATCGACCGCCCCGAGGCCCTGGAGCACGATCCGATGCTGGTGAAACGGCTACGTCGTCAGCGATCCGCCCGGCAGCGCCAGCGGGCGGCGCGTAGGCTCGGCATCCGAATTAGCGATCGGTAGCGATTCTGTGGCAGACTGTCACGAGCACGCCCGGTGCCCAGGTGACGTCGGGCACCCTCCTCGGTGGGGTCGCGAGACCTCACCGACCAGCGTCCGGAGGGACGTGTCACGAGGGCTGTCGGCTCCCGCCGTTCAGCACCAGGGCACGAAGGCGACTGGCTCACATCCCTGAGCGACACCGGGGATCACTAAGCCGATCAGAGACGCTCGGTATCCGAACCTGACCTGCCCGAAGGCGGAGCGGTCCGTGGTCGGGTCGGCGATCGGCCGGTGGGCGGGCCGGAGGCATGGGTGGCGTTCCGACGCCCGCCCGCGGCCTGTTCGCGCCGGGTGCGACCGGCCACGAGTCGTCGTACGTCCCCCGGCTTCCGGCCGTCCGGTGTCGTGACCGGCCGGCGGCTGACCGCACGGTGTCATGAGCCGGCGGCGATCGGCCGTACGGCGTCGTGACCTGCCCGCGACGGGTACCCGCGAAGCGAACGAGAGGGACGACAGATGAGCGCCGACGCCCTGGAAGCCCAGACGCCCGCCGGAGCCGAGGGGCTGTCCGCGATCAGCGCCCGCCCGCGCCACGCGCTGATCGGCTTCGACTTCGACGGGACGCTGTCGCCCATCGTCGACGACCCCGAGGCCGCGCGGGCCCATCCGGGCGTCGTGCCGGCGCTGCGCCGGCTGGCGCCGCTCGTCGGCACGGTGGCCGTCATCACCGGCCGTCCTGCCGCGACCGCCGTCGAGCACGGGGGCTTCGCCGACATCGAGGGCCTGCTCGTCCTCGGCCAGTACGGCCGGGAGCGCTGGGAGAACGGCGTTCTGCAGACCTCGGAGCCGCCACCGGGCGTCGCGGAGGTCCGCGCCAAGCTCCCTCTGATCCTGGCGAACGCCCCTGAAGGCGTCACCATCGAGGACAAGGGACTCGCGCTGGCGGTGCACACCCGGCGCGCCGCCGAGCCGCAGGTCGTCCTCGAACGCCTGCGGAGCATCGTCGCGGCCCTGGCCGAGCGTACGGGCCTGGTGGTCGAGCCGGGCCGCTTCGTGCTCGAACTGAGGCCCCCCGGCATGGACAAGGGCGGGGCGCTGCGCGGCCTGGTCGCCGAGCGCGGCGCGTCGGCCGTACTCTTCGCCGGGGACGATCTCGGTGACCTCCCGGCGTACGACGCGATCGACGCGCTGCGCAAGGAGGGCACTCCCGGAGTGAAGGTGTGCAGTTCGTCCGACGAAGTGACCGCGCTGGCCGAGCGCGCGGATCTCATCGTCGACGGCCCGCCGGGTGTGGTCGGTCTGATCGAAAGACTCGCGAGCGATTTGTCGTAACGGTAGAGTCATCGCCCCCACCGTCCAACAAGGGACGAAAGTGCCTGTTTTGGGCATATGGGACGACCGAAAGGGTGGGCCGGTGGCCATTCGCAAGGAGACCATCAAGCAGCAGGCGAACCAAATGGTGGCCCAGGCCATGCAGCCCGGCGACCAGATCATCAGTGGCGTGTACGCCATCACCGGCCCGAGCCCGTGGCTGATGAACCAGCTCGGTCTCCTCGGCCAGTTCTTCATCGACTACTACTACGTGGCCGTCACGCACCAGCAGGTCATCTTCGTGAAGATGAACCGCATGAGCAACCGGCCCAAGGAGATCGCCTTCGCCGCTCCGCTGCAGAGCGTGCGGATCTCCGACTACCGGCGCAACTCCCTCTGGAGCTCCTTCCGCTACGCCGTGCCGAACGCTCCCAAGCCGATCCGCCTCAACGTCCACCGGATCTGGCGCCAGGAGCTCGACGCCCTGGTCGGCGCGTTCGGCGTGCAGGCGGCCTGACGCCCGGACCGAGCGCCTCCCGGCACATCCGGGAGGCGCTCGTGATCATCTCGCGCGGCGGCGCGGTCAGTCCGCGTCGTCGGCGAGGATGCCGTAGAGGCGGCGCCGGGCGTCGTTGATGACCTCGAGCGCCCGCTCGCGCTGCTCCTCGTTGCCGGCCTGCATGACCTGCCGGAGCGCCATCATCAGCTGGCCCATCGCGGTGTGGACGTGCGTCGCGGCCGCACCGGCGTCCTCTGTGATCTCCGCCCACGGCGGGGTCCGCCCGGCGGCCTCCGCCTCGGCGCCGGCCTCGTCCGTCAGCGCGAACAATCGTTTGCCGGACGATTCCCGCCCGGAGACGAGCCCCTCGTCCTCCAGGAGCTGGAGCGTCGGGTACACCGAGCCCGGGCTGGGCCGCCAGATCCCGCCGGTGCGGCTCTCCAGCTCCTGGATCATCTCGTAGCCGTGCATGGGCCGTTCGGCCAGCAGCGCGAGGATCGCGGCCCGCACGTTGCCGCGCTTCATGCGGCGCCCGCCGCGCCCCCCTCGGCCGCGCGGGCCGAACCCCGGCCCCCAGTCGCCGAACGCCGCGCGCTCTTCACGGTGCGTTGATCCTCTGCGCATGACCTCTCCCCGACGATGCGTAAACGATATATCGTACGGCGGATCAGCCCTTGGTCCGGATGCTGTCGAGGATCTTCCTGGTGAGGTCGGGCGGCCCGGCCAGCTTCACGCGGACCCACAGCGCGAACCTCCCGCCGGTGTCCCGCAGCCCGACCTCGTTGATCGTGATCGTGCCGCAGCGCCATGGGGTGATCTGGCCGCTCAGCGTGCCGTGACGGTACGCCTGGTCCGTACCCTGCGTGCACTTGAGGCGATGCCGGCCCAGGGTCGGCGGCGGCAGGGTGACGTTCATGTCGTGGGTGAGCCCGGCGAAGACGCCCGGCGTCGCGACGTCGTCCTTGACGAACTGAACGTAGTCGGGGGTGGCGCGCAGGGCGGGTGCCTTCGCGCGGTCCGACACGGCGATCGGCCAGGTGGTGTGCTGGGTCTGCAGCTTCCACGTCGGCGGAACCCGGATGCTGAGGCGCCCCGTCGTGTCGGTCACGGTGACGAGGCCGTCCCCGGGCTTGGAGTGCGACGAAGGGGAGGATCCCGTGAGCTTCCCGATGGCGTAGGCGCCGCCGCCCCCGACGACCAGCACCGCGGCCAGGCCGGCGATGACGATCAGCCGCTTGCGGGCCGGCCCGCCGGCCGGCGATCCGTCACCCGTGCCACCGGACCGGTGCGATGCCGGGCGGGCCGTGCCTGCGGCCCCACGGCCCCCGGCGTCGCGCGGGCCGTGGGGCCGCTCGATCCGCAGGTCGCGGACGGTGTCGTTACCGACCCCCACCGGAGGCGGCGTCTGCATCGTCTGATCGCGGGGGTTGTCGTACGGCGGCGGCGAGCCGGGATCGTCCACCGGAGGGACCCGGACCGTACGCGCCGACGGTGAGCCGTCGTCCGGGCGGCCCGGCCCCACCGGACCCGGATCGTCCGGGATCGCCGGGACCCGGAGCGTGCCGCCCGGCGCCTGCCCGTCACCGGGCCGGTCCGTCGGCGCCGCGGCGTACGATGCGCCCGAGGGCCACCCGCCGCCCGACTCGGAGTCGACCGTCGTCGCCATGTCGCCGGTCTCGGGGACGTCCCGCACGGTCGCGTCGTCGCCCACGGACATCAGCGGGACGCTGAGCGCGGCCGCGAACGCCTCGGCGGACGGCCAGCGACGCTCCCGATCGCCTTCCAGGGCCCGCATGACGATCTCGTCGACGGCCGGGGGCAGGCCGGGCCGCGCCGAGCCGGGCGGGGCCTCCACCGGGGCCGGACCGGGCGGGTCCCCGGTGAGCAGGTGATACGTCAGCGCACCCAGGCCGTACACGTCGGCGCGGACGTCGAGGCCGCCCCCGAACCGCGCCTGCTCCGGCGACATGTAGCCCGGGGTGCCGACCGGCATGGTGAACGCCCCGGACGCGTGGGCGAGGGCCTTGGCGAGCCCGAGGTCGGCGATGAGCAGGCGTTCGCCGCCGTCGGTCGTCGACTGGAAGAGGACGTTCGACGGCTTGAGGTCGCGGTGGATCACCCCCAGCCGGTTGATGACCTCCACGCCGCGGGAGATCTCGATGGCGAGCCGGAGGGCCTCGGAGACCGGAATATCCCGCTCCCGCATGCGGTCGGCGAGCGTCCCGCGGTCGGCGTAGGACATGACGAAGTACGGCCGGCCGTCCTCGAGTTCGCCGATATCGTGCACCCGCACCAGGCGCTCGGAGTCGGCGCGGCGCAGGATCCTGGCCTCTTCCAGGAAACGACTGCGCACATCGAGGTCGTCTATGAGCCCCCCGGCCAGCACCTTGACGGCCACGGGGGCATCGAGCAACTCGTCTTGGGCGAGCCAAACGGAAGCGAAGGCTCCGGACCCAAGAACACGATCGATTCGGTAACGACCGACGGTCGAAGGCATGGACACCCCCGTATCATGCCCAATACGGGGCGATAGCGAGGGCGAGGCGGAGTCATGGCGTACGACGAGCGGACCGAGGGACTGGCAGAACGGGCCGCCAAAGGTGACACTGCGGCATTGAACGAACTACTCCGGGTAATCGAACCGGATGTTCTGCGCCATTGTTCGCGGTTTCTGCCCTGCCGGCAGGACGCCGAGGAGGCGTGCCAGGACGCGTTGATGCAGGTCGCCCGCAACATCGGCCGGTTCGAGGGCCGTTCGCGGTTCAGCACGTGGCTGCACGTCGTCGTCGCCAACTCCGCGCGCTCGACCTACCGGTCGCTCAAGCGCCGTTCGGTGGAGCAGGTGGGCGAGTTGCCGCAGCAGCGCCCGGACCCGCACCGTACGAGCGTCATCGCCGGCTCGCGCGTGGACATCCTCGACGCGATGGAGGACCTCGAGCGTCGCAAGCCCGACCTGATCGAGGCCCTCGTGCTGCGCGACGTGTCGCAACTGGAGTACAGCGAGATCGCCCAGCAGCTCAACCTGCCCCTGGGCACGGTGAAGTCCCGGATCCACGAGGCCCGCAAGCAGTTCCGCCAGTCACTCGGCGACGACTACAGCTGATCGTCCAGGGCGTCGAGCTGCGCCCCGAGCCAGCGCTGCGGAGGCAGGGCCGTCGCGGCGGCGGCCAGGCGGGCGCAGCGCTCGGCCCGCTCGTCGCGCGGCATGAGGAGCGCCCGGTTCAGCGCCTCGGCGGTCTGTGACACGTCGAACGGATTGATCATCAGGGCGTCGTCGTCCATCTCGGCCGCGGCCCCCGCCTCGCGGGACAGCACGAGGGCACAGCCCTGCTCGGACAGCACCGGCCCCTCCTTGGCGACGAGGTTCATGCCGTCCCGGATCGGGTTGACCAGCAGGACGTCCGCCAGGCCGTACGCCGCCAGTGAGCGCGGGTAGTCGTCATTGACCTGCAGGATCAGCGGATCCCAGCCGCCGTACCCGAACTCGTCGGAGATCTCGGCAGCGATCCGCTGTACGGCGGCGGTGTACTCGCGGTACTCCGGCAGGTCGTGACGCGAGGGGTAGGCGAACGCCAGGTGCACCACCCGGCCGTGCCACTCCGGATGCTTGGCGAGCAGCTCACGGTAGGCGGCGAGCCCCCGCACGATGTTCTTGGACAGCTCGGTGCGGTCGATCCGCACGATCAGCCTGCGGTCGCCCACCTGCTCGCGCAGGGCTCGCTTGCGGGCCTGCACGTCGGGTTCGGCGGCGCGCGCCCGGAGGGAGACGCCGTCGATGCCGAGGCCGTGCACACCGACCCGGGTGATGCGCCCGCCGTGCGTGACCGTCCGCGCGACGGGGTCGACCTTCGCCTGCAGGATGTCGGCGCAGCAGTCGATGAACGCGTCGGCCCAGCGCTCGGCGTGGAAACCCGCGTGATCGGCGCCGAGAACGCCCTCCAGGACCTCCCGCCCGATGTCGTCCGGCAGCAGCCGGTAGTACTCCGGCGGCGCCCACGGCGTGTGCGAGAAGTGAGCGATCTTCAGATCGGGGCGGCGTTCGCGCAGCATCCCGGGGGCGAGCGTCAGGTGGTAGTCCTGGATCGCCACCTTCGCGCCCGGCCGCGCGTCCCGGGCGAGCGCGTCGGCGAAGGCCGCGTTGTACGCCTCGTACGACTGCCAGTCCCGCCGGGACCGCGCGTCGAAGTGCGGGCTGTTCGGGCTGTCGTAGAGCATGTGGTGGACGAACCACAGCGTGGAGTTGGCCACGGCGTTGTAGGCGCGGTGGAAGGTGCCGGCCGGAATGTCCAGCATGCGGACGGCGCCGGCGCCATGGGCGTCCAGCCGGCCGTCCTCCGCGCGGCGCGTCGCGGCGCGGTCGGCGTCCGACAGCGCGGCGCAGATCCACAGGATCTCACCGCCCAGCCCGGCCAGGGCCGAGACGAGACCTCCGCCGCCGCGCCGCATCGACAGCGTCCCGTCGTCGGCGAGTGCGAACGAGACGGGACCTCGGTTGGACGCGACGAGGACCTGCGAGTCACCCATGGGGGGAGGGTAACCGGCGGACGGTAATGGCGGTCGAGTAAAGTCGAATGGCGGGGCGCTTCGGTACGGTGTCCCGCAGCGACGTCATCACGGATGGTCAGGGCATCGCAACCCGCCGGGAAGCCGGTAGCGGCAGTGCCTTACAAGCCTTTCGAACCGGCCGGAACCGGCCGTCGGCAGCGCGTCCGGCGGCGCTCCCCGGACCGCGATGGTGTCTCGCGACCTGAGACGCGCTTGGCGGGGAACCGGTCAGTCACGTATACAAGTCGTCATACAACTTAATAACGCTCATCCAGAGGGGTGGAGGGACCGGCCCGTTGAAGCCCCGGCAACCCTCCCGGACATGCGGTTCCCAGCGTGCCTCGGCACGCCACAACTCGCAAGACAGCGAGGCCGCCCGGGACAGGTGCCAACTCCGGCTCGTGACCAAGGTGGCACGGGAAAGATGAGGAGAGAGGCCTCGCTTCATGTCGCAGACCGCCGCCCGAAACCTCGGCCCCGCGACCGCACTTACCTGTCGTGAGTGCGGTGAATCCTACGATCTGGGTCCTCACTACGCGTGTGAGCTGTGTTTCGGCCCCCTGGAAGTCTCCTACGACCACACCGGCGTGACCCGGGAACAGATCGAGTCCGGCCCGCGCAACATCTGGCGCTACCGCGGCCTGCTGCCCGTTCCGACGAATGTCACGGACACGCCCAACACCGAGCCCGGCTTCACCCGCCTCGTGCGCGCCGACAACCTCGCCGAGTCCCTGGGGCTTCGGTCGCTGTGGGTCAAGGACGACAGTGGCAACCCGACCCACTCGTTCAAGGACCGCGTCGTGGCGGTCGCGCTCGCCGCCGCCCGCGAGCTCGGTTTCAAGGTGCTGGCCTGCCCGTCCACCGGCAACCTCGCCAACGCGGTCGCGGCCGCGGCGGCGCGCGCCGGCATCCGCAGCGCCGTCTTCGTGCCCTCGGACCTCGAACGCCAGAAGATCGTCACCACGGCGGTGTACGGCGGGACGTTCGTCACCGTCGACGGCAACTACGACGACGTCAACCGGCTGGCGTCCGAGATCGCCGGCGAGCAGGACGACTGGGCGTTCGTCAACGTCAACGTGCGGCCCTACTACGCCGAGGGTTCCAAGACGATCGGGTACGAGATCGCCGAGCAACTGGGCTGGCGGCTGCCCGAGCAGATCGTCATCCCGATCGCCTCGGGCTCACAGCTCACGAAGATCGACAAGGCGTTCCAGGAGTTCATCAAGCTGGGCCTCGTCGAAGACCGGCCGTACAAGATCTTCGGTGCGCAGGCGACCGGTTGCTCGCCCGTCTCGGCCGCGTTCAAGGCCGGTCACGACGTCGTCCAGCCCGTCAAGCCCGACACCATCGCCAAGTCCCTCGCGATCGGCAACCCCGCCGACGGCCCGTACGTCCTCGACGCCGTGCGCCGCACCGGAGGGGCCATCGAGGACGTCTCCGACGAGGAGATCGTCGACAGCATCGGCCTGCTCGCCCGCACGGAGGGCATCTTCGGCGAGACGGCGGGCGGCGTGACGCTGGGGGCGCTCCGCAAGCTGCTGGCGAGCGGCGTGCTGGACCCCGAGGCCGAGACCGTGTTCATCAACTCCGGCGACGGCCTCAAGACCCTGGACGCGGTGGCCCCGGTCGCCGTGCCGTCCGCGAACATCGCTCCGACCCTCGAGGCATTCCGAAAGGCAGGTCTGGCGTGAGCTCGATCAGTGTCCGCATCCCGACGATCCTCCGCAGCTACACTGGAGGGGAGGCCGAGGTGAAGGCGACGGGATCGACCGTACGCGAGGTCGTCGCCGACCTGGACGCCAACTACTCCGGCATCGCCGCCCGCATCCTCGACGACAACGGCAAGATCCGCCGGTTCGTCAACGTGTACGTGGGCGAGGAGGACGTGCGCTTCGCCGACGGGCTCGACACCCCGACGCCGGACGGCGCCCAGATCTCCATCATCCCGGCCGTCGCCGGCGGCTGAACCCCGGCCCACCTGGGGTCCACCAATCGGAGCCGGCTGACGGACCGAGCCGCACGGGCCGCCGGACCGGCCCGGGTCGTCCAACGGGCCGGGCCGCGTCACCCACTGCGGCCGGTCGCCATCGCCGTGCTGCGCGGGGCGGGGCGGCCTCGAAGAGGCTGCCGCCCCGTCAGGGGGCGGCCCCTCGTGCCGCTCGCGGATGACGCCCAGTGATCGGAAACCTTCCCGGGATCCCCGGAGATCGACGAGTCAAGGGACTCGTCGATCACCGGGGATCCTGCGTTGGACCGCCGATATGTCCGAGGCGGGCGCTCCGGATCCACTCTCCTGCATGGCCATTCCATCCCCCATGTACGGATTTATCGGCATAGGCGGTTAGTTCCGCCTGCGGGATCCCTCTTTTTGACCAGGATCGGCCGTCCGCACTTCTCGGGTAAAGGCTGTTCCACGGATGGTAGCCGTGTGTAGGGTCGGCGATGGCCGCCGCAGCCGAGTCGGCGGGCGATCGACGGGTTCCGCAGTGGTCCGCGGGCTCGGTTCAGTGACCGTGGCCAATGGTCGCGGGAATTGCCCTGGTGGGAGTTGTTGGGAATGGCGCAAGGCACCGTCAAATGGTTCAACGCGGACAAAGGCTACGGCTTCATCGCGGTCGACGGTGGCAGGGATGTGTTCGTGCACTACTCGGCCATCGTCGCGGATGGCTACCGCAGTCTCGAGCAGGGGCAGCGGGTCGAGTTCGAGATCACGCAGAGCGATCGCGGTCCGCAGGCGGATGCGGTTCGGGCGCTCTCAGTCCCATAGCCCGACCGGAGGCCCGGCGCTTCGGCGCCGGGCCTCCGGCCGTCCAGTGCCTCCTCCCGCGTCGCCCCGCCGTCCGGTGCCTCGCGGGTCGCCCCGCCGTCCGGCCCCTGGCCGTCCCGCTGTCCGGTGGGTAACCCGGCCGGCCGTCCGGTGCCTCTCTGGCTGCCGGCGTGCCTGTCCGGTGAGCGAGCGAAGCTGTTCAGTCCCCCGAGCGCGCCTGCCCGGTTTGCGAGGGCGCCTCTTCGGCCGGTCGATGCGTCGGTCCGCTCGCGCCCGCGAACCGCACGTCGAAGGGGTCGGGGCCCTGGCGGGGACCTGCTGTTATGGCGGCCGGAGAGTGGTGCGAGGGTGAGATGGGGAGATGTTCACCCTGGTGAGGGTGGACCCCGCTTGCACTCTCCGGGGCAGAGTGCTAAACAAGCGGTTGGCACTCTAGTATTGAGAGTGCCAACGAAGTGATCGAGGCGATGAGGCCTCGTGTCCGGCGACGGAATGGAAGTCGTCGGTGAGGTCGTCCGTCGCGGGCGTCGACTCGATCCGTGATAGCCACCCCGTTCCGGGAGGATCTGGAGCCTATGGCTGCAAAGATGATCGCGTTCGACGAGGACGCGCGGCGCGGCCTCGAGCGCGGCATGAATCAGCTTGCCGACGCCGTGAAGGTGACGCTTGGTCCCAAGGGCCGCAACGTCGTTCTTGAGAAGAAGTGGGGCGCTCCCACGATCACGAACGACGGTGTCTCCATCGCCAAGGAGATCGAGCTCGAGGACCCGTGGGAGAAGATCGGGGCCGAGCTCGTCAAAGAGGTCGCGAAGAAGACCGATGACGTAGCCGGTGACGGCACGACCACGGCCACCGTGCTGGCTCAGGCGCTGGTCCGTGAGGGTCTGCGCAACGTGGCCGCCGGCGCCAACCCGATGTCCCTGAAGCGGGGCATCGAGTCCGCCGTCGAGCGCGTCAGCGAAGAGCTCTCGAAGATCGCGAAGGACGTGGAGACCAAGGAGCAGATCGCCTCCACGGCCTCCATCTCCGCGGGCGACACCTCGATCGGCGAGATGATCGCCGAGGCGATGGACAAGGTCGGCAAGGAAGGCGTCATCACGGTCGAGGAGAGCCAGACCTTCGGTCTGGAGCTCGAGCTGACCGAGGGCATGCGCTTCGACAAGGGCTACGTGTCGCACTACTTCGTGACCGACCCCGAGCGCATGGAGGCCGTCTTCGACGACCCCTACATCCTCATCGTCAGCTCGAAGATCTCGGCCAACAAGGACCTCGTGCCGGTTCTCGAGCAGGTCATGCAGGGCGGCAAGCCGCTCGTCCTCATCGCTGAGGACGTTGAGGGCGAGGCCCTGGCCACCCTGGTCGTCAACAAGATCCGCGGTGTGTTCAAGTCCGTCGCCATCAAGGCTCCGGGCTTCGGTGACCGTCGTAAGGCCATGCTGCAGGACATCGCGATCCTGACCGGTGGCCAGGTCATCAGCGAGGACATCGGCCTCAAGTTGGAGAACACCACCCTCGACATGCTCGGCCAGGCCAAGCGCGTCGTGGTGACCAAGGACGAGACCACCATCGTCGATGGCGCCGGCAACCCCGATGACATCGCGGGCCGCGTCAACGAGATCCGCGCGGAGATCGAGAACTCCGACTCGGACTACGACCGCGAGAAGCTCCAGGAGCGTCTGGCGAAGCTGGCCGGTGGCGTTGCCGTCATCAAGGCCGGCGCGGCGACCGAGGTCGAGCTCAAGGAGCGCAAGCACCGCATCGAGGACGCCGTTCGCAACGCGAAGGCGGCCGTCGAGGAGGGCATCGTGCCCGGCGGTGGCGTCGCGCTGCTGCAGGCGAGCGCCAAGGCGTTCGACAAGATCGAGCTTGAGGGTGACGAGGCGACCGGTGCCTCGATCGTCAAGCGCGCTCTTGAGGAGCCGCTGAAGCAGATCGCGATCAACGCCGGCCTCGAGGGCGGCGTGGTGGCCGAGAAGGTCCGCAACCTCGAGCTGGGTTACGGCCTCAACGCCGCGACCGGTGAGTACGTCAACATGTTCGACGCCGGGATCATCGACCCGGCGAAGGTGACGCGTTCGGCGCTGCAGAACGCCGCGTCCATCGCGGCGCTGTTCCTGACCACCGAGGCGGTCATCGCCGAGAAGCCGGAGAAGGAGAAGGCTCCGGCCGGCGACCCCTCCGGTGGCATGGGCGGCATGGACTTCTAAGTCCACTCGCTTGAGGGGCGGTCCTGCTGGGACCGCCCCTTTCGCATGCCCGCCCAACCCTGTTCAGACCCCATCGGCGGAGAACCGCCACCTCGCACGCATCGCTCCTTTACCGAACGCGGCGGCGTCGACGGCTTCCTGCTCGCCTCCGGCGACGACCGCGCCGAGACCCTCTTCACAGACCTGAACCAGAACCTGACCGGTGACGGGCCGGACGCTGCTCGGCCGTTCCGGTGAACGGCGGTCAGCGTTTCAGGAGTCTGCTCTCGAATCCGGCGTTCACGAGCCGGTGGTAGGCAGCGGTCACCTGGTCGGGGAGGTGCTGGGTGATGGCGAAGCCGAGTTTGGGATATTCGATGACGCGCTGGAGGTCGCCGAGGAGCATGTCGATAACCAGGCGCTCGTCACTGATGGACTTGACGTAGTCGTCGAAGCTCAACGGCTCGGACGCGCAGACGGGTTCGATCTCGGGCCAGAACTTGCGGCAGGTCGCGTACGCCCGCCGTTCCATGTACGGCTTGCTGATCAACAGCACCGAGGAGGTCTCGACACCCGCCTGCTGGAGTGCTTGGCGGGACAAGGTGATGTTGTCGCCGGTGTTCTTCGCGCACGGTTCGATCATGATCGCGGACCGAGGTACGCCCAGGGTCATGGCGTGTTCGGCGTAGTGGACGGCTTCGCCGCGCGGGAAGCGCTTGGCAGTGGTGGGGCTGTTGGCGCCGCTGAACACCAGCACCGGGAACAGGCCGACGCGGTAGAGCTCCGCGGCGAAGGTCGCCACGCCCAAGTCATGGCTGCCCAGGCCTATCGCCGCCGAACACGGCCGGAGCCGGTGATGCATCTGATGGTATTCCCAGATGAGCTCGGCGTCGGCGCGCTGGGTATCGGTGACGGCGATTCGCGCGTCGGTCACGAAATCTCCCTTTCGGTCATCGTCGTATGTTGAGTCCATTGGAGTGCTCCGCGTCATGGCGGATGCCATCGATGCTGCGAAGCTGATGGTTCAGCCCGCAGCCACGGGCGAGTCGGCTCGTCTCCTCCAGCAGGGCAAGGCCCTCGTCGCGGGTGGCGCGATCGGACACCAGGATGTGCGCGTACGCGGTGTTGAGCCGTACGCGCTGCATGGGCGTGTCCTGGGTGCCGTCGACGCGGGCGGTCTCGATCAAACGCAGCGCCTGATCGAGGTCACCGACGCCGCGGTAGGCCAGTGCGAGCTTTTGGTGGGCCACCGACCAGTCCTCGGCTTCATCGAGGTCTTCAAAGAAGTTCGTCGCCTCGGCCATCACGCGGGCGGCGTACTCATGCTGGCCGGCTTTGCTGAGTGCCGTCCCTACCCACAGCAGAGAACGGGCGCGGTCGCGGCCGCTGAGCCGCTCGTCGTCGGCGAACAGTTGGTAACAGCGCGCGGCTCCATGGAGATTACCGGCCATCTCGTCGATCACCGTCAGCGACAGTGAGACCTGAGCGATCCGGCGCGGGATGTCCAGATCGGCGAAAATGCTCAGTGCCCTCCGGTAGGAACGTTGCGCCGACCCGGGGCCGAGCAGCGTGCCCTGATCGCGCTGCACGTCACCGGCCAACACGAGCGAACGGGCATGGAGATACAGCCCTCGGGCGTCGAGTCGGTCGGCGGGGAATCTGAGTAACCAAGGGTTGATGAGAGCGGTGGCCGCCGGGAAGTTTTGCCGGCTTAGGTAGACGACGGCTCGTTCGATGTCATCGGCCCAGGCTTCGTGATCCCACGAATACACGCCTGCATCACCGGCCGGTGTGCCGACCACTGTGCCGGTTTCGGCCAACAGCAGCTGAAAGCGTTGTTGGGCGGCGATGTCCGCGCGGTTCAGCGCAGTGTCCAAGATCGCTTGGGTGTCGGGCCGTGGCACGGTGCCGGCCTGCAGTTTCTCCCACTTGGCAACCGTACGAACGTTGACCCCCAGCTCCTCAGCGAAGGCCCGAATACTCATCCGGACGGCCCTGCGCAGCGCTCGGGCCTCGCGGCCAGTCCATTGACGCACAGTGGGCACGCGTGTACCACCTCCTCTCCACCCCGATCGAAGCATGACGCCACCGCTTGATGCATCGAAAGTGCAACGCGAGTACAACACCTGGCCGTTTCGGCCGCGTCCTGCGGCGTCGATGCTCGATGTCAGCGCAGGACGGGGGCCGGTGCCGGTCGCAACGGAGCCAATGAGCCGCCAGGACCAGTGTCGGTCGCGCCAGCAGCGATCTCGTTGAGTTCCCTGTCGGGAATCAGCGGAACTCCGTTGCCGGCTCTGCCCATACGGAACAGGGGACAACCGATGACGAACGGAAGTGGCCACAGCCGGGATCTGTGCCGGTTGGTCGAACTGTGCCGGGAGCTGGCGAAGCTCGGCGTGCACGTGGGGGTCAGCGACGCGCGGCCGGCGTTGTCGGTTCGCGGCGATCTCACCGACCGGAAGGTGTGGGTCGAGATCGACGCCGGGTCGTTCGTGTGGCGGCGGGACGACCTGGCGCGGCACCCGGCGCACGATCCGGCCGGCGCGGCGGCGAGCCTGGCCGACTACCTCAAAAACCGCGACGCCGGACCCGGTCGTCGGCCATGAGAACCGACGAGGCCTGGCACCACGCTCCCGCCACGACCCACCTGCCCAGTGGCCCGGTCGGGATGATGAAGGCCGATCCGGTCATCATGCTTCGGCGGCGGTTCCCCGGCCTGGTGTTCTGGTACGGCATCCGTACGCGCTCCTGGTGGGCGATGGTGCAGGTCTCGCAGGGATGGCGTCTGGTCGAGGCCATGGACGCCGACGAACTGACCCAGGCGGTCCTGACGGCGGCCACCTGGCCGTACCCACCGGTGTGGCGACCGGCCCTCACTCCGAAGCGTGCAGGCTATCTCGTCTTGGCGTCCGACGAGAAAGAGAGCTCCATGGGGATATCGGACAAGCGGCGGGGGCACGCATGACCGCGCTGGAGGACTTCGAACAGTCGCGGGTGGACGCGTTCTTCCGCAAGATCACCAGTCGATACGAAATCCCCGATCCGGTGTCCGCACTGGTGATCACGCACCTGCTGGGGGAACGGCCGGCATTCCTGCGGGCAGTCGGGCGGCTGGCCGAGATCGCCGCCGTCCTGCCCAAGCCGAAGTCGATCGACGCGCGGGCACTGGAGGAGATCACGGCTCTGTTGTCGGTGGACGGTCTGGAGCGTGCGGCGTTCGCCGACCCGATCCGTGCGCTGGAGTATGTGGAGTCGCGGGCGGCCGGTCGGCGAATCGTGTTGCTGGACGTCGGCGGATACTTCGCGCCCGGCTTGGAGCACGTGTGCGCCAACTTCTCCGGCCAGATCGTCGGAGTGGTGGAGGACACCGAAAACGGACACCAGCGCTACGAGGCGCTGGGCAAGCTGCCGTGTCCGGTATTCAGCGTCGCCCGCTCACCGCTCAAGGACCCCGAGGACTACCTCGTGGGACAGTCGGTCACCTTCTCCGCCGAGGCACTGATCCGAGCGCGGGGCGACATCCTGCAGGGCCGCCCAGCGGCGGTCATCGGGTACGGGAAGCTGGGCCGGTCGGTGGCGGCGATGCTGCACGCCAAGCACGTCGGCGTGACCGTCTACGACTCCGACCCCATCCGGCGGACACAAGCCCTCTCCCAAGGGTTCCGCACCACCTCCACCCTGGCCCAGGCCATCGCAGGGGCAGGAGTGATCGTGTGCGCCACCGGGAACATGGCGTTGCGCGAAGACGACTTCGCCAGAATCGCCAACGGCGCATACATCGCCAGCGTGACCAGCAGCGATGACGAGCTGGAGCTGGGAGCGCTCGAGGGGCTGTACGAGCGGACCTCGACCGAGGAGCACATCACCCGGTACGCCCGAACCGGGCACTACTTCTACATGCTGGCCGGTGGTAATGCCGTCAACTTCCTTCACGGCGCGAGCGTGGGTGCTTTCATCTTCCTAGTGCAGGCCGAGATCCTGGCCGCGCTCGGGTCCTTGGCCGCTGCCAACCACGAACCCGGACTGCACGAACTGGACGCGACCGAACGCAGCCTGATCGCGGCGACCTGGCTGCGCTACTTCGATGGGACGTCATGAGCATCGGCACCGAGGAGATCCGTTCCACCCTGGCCCGTTACCTGGACCGCCACCCCGATGAGGCAGATCATCTTCGGCCCCTGTCCGAGGCGTTGGAGGCCGAAGCCGAGCTGACCTCGCGCAAGGAGTTCAACGGCGGGCACGTCACATGCGGGGCCGTCGTGATCGACCAGGACCGTCGCCTGCTGCTGATCCAACACAAGGCACTCGGGCGGTGGCTGCTGCCTGGCGGGCACTTGGAGCCGGGTGATGTGAACCTGCCGGGTGCGGCCCTACGGGAGCTGGAAGAGGAGACCGGAATCTCCTGGCATGACGCGGTCGCCCAGTCCGGCCAGGACGTGACCCCGGTGGACATCGACCTGCACACCATCCCGGCCAACCCGGCAAAGGGCGAGCCCGAGCACTGGCATGCGGATTTCCGCTGGGTGCTCCGGGTGGAGGAGCCGAAGGTCGTACTTCAGGCCGAGGAGGTGGACGGCTATGCCTGGCGGCCCCGCACCGACGCCCCGACCCCGAAGCTGGCCGCCAAGCTTGCGCTCCTGTGATCCCGCGGCCCGTCCCGCATGCCGTCGGCGGCACGGTAGAGGGCGCGGATGTCCGCAGGGAGCGGGACGCCCACGGTCCATGCGGCGTCGTCGATCACCGCGTCGGCCGCCGGCGGGTTCACGGAGGCGGCGGTCGTGGGTGCGTGCGCGTGAAGCCAGGTGATGGTCCGGTCCCAGCAGGATGCAACGTCCGTCACGACCGAAACACTAGCGAGGCCCCCCGACAGAGACCGCCCGTGCGGCGGCGACGGTCAGGGGAGCGCAGGCGAGCACGCCGAGCGCGACGGGCATGGTCCGGAGCAGGCCGCGCCGGGAGATCGCGCTCTCACGTACGGCGCTGCGCAGCACCGCCAGACCGATCGGCAGGTTCAGGCCGACCGCCGTGACGAGGCCGGGCGCGTACCCGCGCGCGACGAGGGCGGCGGGCACGTGCGGGAGCGCCACGTTGAGGAGCATGACCCCCGCCATCCCGGCCGGCAGGTACGGCTTCCACGCGGCGGGGCGGCCGGTCGTCCCGACGGTGACGGCCGCCACACCGAGCCCGGAGATCACCACCATCAGCCCGTTGAGGGAGGCCTGGTTGAGCCGGCCCGCGGCCCCCGGAAAGCGCCGCCCGCCCAGCTGGGGGCCCGGTCGATCGAGGAGACCGGCGACCCGCTCCAGGACCTGCGGCGACTGCTCGAAGTCACGTACAAGGGTCTCGCCGAGACCGTCGCGGGCCGGGCCCTGCCGGCCGTCTCCGCCGAGATCATGGGTGACCCTGGTCTCGCGGAGGAGTACCGGCGACGGTTCGTCCATCCGCTCCGGGACCGCGCCCGTGTGCTCATCGAAGAGGCGATCGATCAGGGCCTGCTACGGAGCGACGTCGACCCGGACCTTCTGATGGACGTCGTGGTGGGCCCATCTCTCTACCGGCCGATCGTCCTCGGCGTTCCGGCCCCGGCCGCGTCGGCGTCCGCCGTCTTCGACCTGGTGATCAACGGGGCGGGCGACCAATAGGACACCGGATCGGTCGAGGTCGTAAGCTTCCGGCCGTGGATCTCTTTAACTCCCCCGTTCTGCTCGTCGAGCAGCCCAAGAAGATCTTCGCCGTCGAGTCGCGGTACACCGTCTTCAACGGCCAGGGCCAGCCGGTCGCGACGGTGGGGGAGCCCAACCTCTCCGGTGGCAAGAAGGCCATGCGCGTCCTGTTCTCGGAGTACTCGGGCAACACCCGGCACACGCTGCACGTCGTGCGGCCCGACGGCATGCCGATGCTGATCATCGACAAGCCGTTCGCCCTGGCGACGCCGAAGGTCAAGATCAGCTGGCCGAACGGTCAGCCGATCGGGGCGATCCAGTGCCACTTCGGCCTCCGGCCGCGCTTCACGTTGCTGGACCCGCAGGACCGCCAGATCGGCGAGATTCGCGGCGACTTCTTCGCCTGGGACTTCACGATCACCGACTGGCAGGGTGTCGAGGTCGCCCGGGTCAACAAGCAGTGGGAGGGCCTGGCCGCCGCCTGGTTCACGACGGCCGACCGCTACGCCGTCCAGATCCCGTACCAGCTCCCCGACCCGCTCCGCAGCCTCGTCATCTCGACGGCCATCACCATCGACGTGGTCCTGCGCGAGAACAAGAAGTGATCCCCGGCACCCGCCGCCCGTGTCCGGGCGACGGGTGATCGCGATTCGGTCCAGCCAGATTCCTGTCGCGTACGGGCCGAATTTACGCATTCACCGCGCACGCCGACGACCTGATCGTCGAGAATCCTCCCGTGACCACGCGGAAGGTTGTCTCCTGGTCCTATTTCATGGGCTCGGCGCTGTCCAGCTACCTTGGCCCGGCGCTCACGATGGTGATCTTCACGCGGCTCGCTCCCGCCGGCACCGCGGCGCTCCGTATCTGGACCGGCGCTCTCGTGCTCGCCGTGTGGCGGCGGCCGTGGCGGACACTGCGGGACGCCGGCCCGGCGGGGCGTCGCATGATCCTGGCGTGGGGGGCCGTTCTGGCCCTGCTGAATCTCACCTTTTACCAGGCGATCGCCATCCTGCCGTTGGGCACCGTGGCCGCGATCGAGTTCCTTCCGGTGATCGGCTTGGCCACATTCGGTGCCCGCACCTTCCGGAACCTCTTCGCGGTGGTGGCCGTCGCCGGAGGGGTCGCGGTGCTGACCGATGCCCGGATGACCGGATCGCCGCTCGGATTCCTCTTCGCCTTCGCCGACGCCCTGATGTTCGCGCTCTACATCGTGGTCGCCCACCGCGCCGCGCGGCGCCTGCCCGGGCGGCTCGGAGGGATCGACGGATTGGCGGCGGCCATGCTGGTCGCCTGCGTGGTCACCGTGCCTTTCGCGGTAGGGGAGGTCGCACCGGTGCTCTCCGGTCCTCGGCCCATCGGCGCGGCGGTCGGCGTCGGCGTCGCCTCGGTGCTGCCGTATGTCTGCGACCAGTTGGCGATGACCCGGATGTCCCGGTCGACCTACGCCCTGCTGCTCGCGCTGCTGCCCGCGACGGCCACGGTGGTCGGCATCGTGGTGCTCCGGCAGTGGCCTTCGTTGGTCGAGGCCGCGGGCCTGACGGGCGTCGTGCTCGGCGTCGCCGTACACCAGCACGGCTCGGATGCCGAGATCCGCGGTGATGAGCCCCTGACGATCAGGGAGGCCGGCTCCGCCGAACCCGTTCCGGCGGACCTGATCGGCTCATAGCCCGCTGGTCGCTTCTGACGAGGCACCGGCCGGTACCTTCGGCGAAGGTGAGCGTCGGGCGCTGCTCAAGGGAGCGTCGGTCCGACAAAAGAACGGCGACGTCTTCAAAGCCCCGGCAGCGGACCGCTGCGCCGTGGATCACGTGACGATGCAGGATTCCTCGCCGAAGTCGGCGATGATCCGGAGCCTCCCGCCGAGCGCCTCGACGTACGAGCGCAGCGTGGCGACCTCGACCTTGTTCATGTCGCCGTGCTCGATGGCGGAGACCCGTGGCGCCGACACGCCCATGGCCGCGGCCACCTCTCGCTGGGTCCGCGACTGGCGCCGACGGATCTCCGCGAGTTGGTAGGCGTGGATCTCGTCCAGCATCTGCTGCCGGATCGCCGTCCGCATCTCGTCCGTGAACTCCCGGCCCTGCTCCTTGCGGATCCGCGCGGCTTCCCGCTTGACGTCTTCCCACTGTCGGTTCACTCGTCCCCCTCGTCGGCCAGCGCTTTCAGGTGCGTGTCATAGCGGTCGTCGGCGATCGGTATGTGGGTTCGGTACCACCCCTGCCAGTCGCCCGCCTTGTCTCCCGCGAGGAGTAACAGGGCACATCTTCTCGGGTCGAAGGCGAACAAGATCCGTATCTCGCTGCCACCTTCCGAGGCTGGGCGAAGCTCCTTCATGTTGTGGTGGCGAGACCCTTTGATTCGATCGACCATTGGCCGCCCAAGCGTCGGACCGACCGTCTCCAGCAGATCAATCGCCTCCTCGACGAGGTCGGCCGTAGCCGGATCACCCTTCACCAGTCCGAGAAACCAGGAGGTCACTTCCGCGTGCAGTTCGACTGCCCATCTACCCATGGCAGACCACGTTAATGCTTACGTTAAGCTCTCGCAGTCAGTTCGAGCAACTGATATGTACCGCGCTAGCAAGCGGTGTGCGCGCTGATCGTCGAGGTTCTTCGGCTCGGGAGCAACGGAAAGCCTCGGCGATCACGCGAGTGATCGTCAGCGTGCCACGTGTCATGATCGCGAGGTGGCGGTACGGGATCAGGGCGAGGTCTTCGCGGAAGGTTCGACGGCCGTGCGCCGCGACACGGTCGGCGGGAAGGTCTGGACGGCCGCGCCGCACCGGGTGATCCGGGACACCGGTGGCGAGCTCGTGATGTGCTGCTGGCCCGGCGTGGAGCTGGTCGCGCCGACCACGTGGATCGAGTGGCTGGTGACCGGCGATGACGCGGTCCGGAAACGGGCGGTTCCCGACCTCGCCTCGGGACGGTGGCGGTTGGGTCGATGGACCTGGCGGGACACCACTCTGCTCAGCCGGTTCCGGGCGGGGGAGCTGTTCAGCGTTCACCACTACTTCGGCGCCGGCCGCCGCGACGGCTGGTACGTCAACTTCGAACGCCCCTTCCGGCGTACCGGCATCGGAATCGACACCTTCGACCTGCTCCTCGATCTGGTCGTCGAGCCCGACCTGTCCGGGTGGACGTGGAAGGACGAGGACGAATACGCCCACGGTCGGCGGCTCGGTCTCATCGACGACGCGCTGCACTCCCGTGTGGACGAGGCTCGTCAGCGGGTGCTCGCCCTGATCGAGGCGGGCGAGGGGCCGTTCGCGGACGACTGGTCGGCCTGGCGGCGCGATCCGGCCTGGCCGGTGCCCGCGCTGCCCCCTGACGCGCTCGACGCGCCGGTGCGGGACTAGGGAAGGCCCAGCAGGTCGGCCATGCGCTGGACGGTGTGGTCGAAGAACGCGTCGGCGGGGTCGAGGGTGTTGGCGTACTGGCCGAACAGCTCGAACGTGACCATGCCGAACAGCTCGGTCCAGGCGACCGCGCCCCGAACGAGCGGGGGGCCGGGCACGTCCGGAGCGGCGAGCGCGGCGATGACCGTCGCCTGCTCGGCCAGGATCGGCGGCAGGGGATGCTCGTCCGCCGGGGTGGTCAGTGCGCCGGCCTCGTACGCGTCGCGGATGATGCCCATGATCGTGATCGGGACGCGGGAGGCGGGGGCGATCGTCGTCTCGGGGGCGTGGTACCCCGGCACCGGCGAGCCGTAGACCAGCGCGTACTCGTGGGGGTGCGCGGTCGCCCAGGCGCGTACGGTCCGGCAGACCGCCTGCCAACGGGCACGGAAGCCGGCCGGGTCGGCGGCCCGGTCGGCTGCCTCCACCTCGTCGGCGAGCGCCGAGTAGGCGTCAATGATCAGTGCGGTGAGCAGCTCGTCGCGGCTGGCGAAGTAGCGGTACAACGCCGAGGAGACCATGCCCAGCTCGCGGGCCACGGCGCGCAGCGACAGCCCCTGGGCACCGGACACCGCCAGCCGTCGGCGCGCCTCGTCCTTGATCTCTCTCGTCAGTTCGGCTCTTGCCCGCTCGCGTGCGGTACGGCTCGCGCTCATGGACGCAGTGTCGCAGCAACGAGATCGCTGAACAAAATCGAGAGCACTGCTCTTGCTTCGATGGCATCTTCTGGTGCACACTGCTCTCAAGAGAGAGCAGTGCTCACGAAAGGAGTCGAGATGACCACCGCGACCGAGTCCCGGCACGTCCAGGCCGCCGGGATCGAGATCTACTTCAACAAGATCGTGCACTTCCTGACCCGGAAGGGGATCAGTCTCTTCGGCACGCGCATCCTCGCCGTCCGGGGCCGCGCCAGCGGCGAGTGGCGCACCAACCCCGTCAACCTGCTCACCTACGACGGCGTGCGCTATCTGGTCGCCCCGCGCGGCCACACCCAGTGGGTGCGCAACATCCGGGTCGCCGGCGGGGGCGAGCTGCGCCTGGGCCGCCGCACCGAGCCGTTCACCGTTTCCGAGCTACCGGACGAGCTGAAGGTCCCGCTGCTGCGCCACTATTTCAAACGGTGGGGCTGGGAGGTCGCCCGGTTCTTCGACGAGGACATCAAGGACGCCGACGACGAACGGCTCGCGGCCATCGCGCCGACCGTCCCGGTCTTCCGCATCGGCTGAGTCAGATCTCCTCGTCGCTGTAGACGGCGTCGGCGTCGACGATGCGGTAGGCGTACCCCTGCTCGGCGAGGAAGCGCTGCCGGTGGGCGGCATAGTCCTGGTCCAGGGTGTCGCGGGCGACGACCGAGTAGAACCGTGCGCCCTTGCCCGACGCCTTCGGGCGCAGGACGCGGCCGAGCCGCTGCGCCTCCTCCTGCCGCGAGCCGAACGTCCCCGACACCTGGATGGCGACGGCGGCCTCGGGCAGGTCGATCGAGAAGTTGGCGACCTTCGAGACGATCAGGACCTGCAGCTCCCCGCTGCGGAACGCGTCGAACAGCCGCTCCCGTTCCTTGATCTTGGTCTCGCCCTTGATGACGGGCGCGTCGAGGCGTTCGCCGAGTTCGTCGAGCTGGTCGATGTACTGGCCGATGACGAGCAGCTGCTCGCCGCGGTGGCGTTCGACCAGGGCCTCGACGACCGAGGTCTTGCTGGCGGTCGTCGCGCAGAAGCGGTAGCGGTCCTCCTGCTCGGCGGTGGCGTAGGCGAGGCGCTCGGAGTCGGTCAGCGTCACGCGGACCTCGACGCAGTCGGCCGGGGCGATCCAGCCCTGCGCCTCCATCTCCTTCCACGGCGCGTCGTACCGCTTCGGGCCGATGAGGGAGAACACGTCGCCCTCGCGGCCGTCTTCGCGGACGAGCGTCGCGGTCAGGCCGAGGCGGCGCCGGGTCTGCAGGTCGGCGGTCATCCGGAAGATCGGCGCGGGCAGCAGGTGTACCTCGTCGTACAGGACGAGGCCCCAGTCGCGGGCGTCGAACAGCTCCAGGTGGGAGTAGACGCCCTTCCGGCGGGTGGTCATGACCTGGTAGGTCGCGATCGTCACCGGCCGGATCTCCTTCTTGGTGCCGCTGTACTCGCCGATCTCCTCCTCGGTGAGCGACGTGCGCCGCAGCAGCTCCTGTTTCCACTGGTGCGCCGAGACGGTGTTGGTGACGAGGATCAGCGTGGTCGCGGAGGCGTGGGCCATCGCGGCGGCGCCGACGATCGTCTTGCCCGCGCCGCAGGGGAGGACGACGACGCCCGAGCCGCCGTGCCAGAACGACTCGGCGGCGTCGCGCTGGTACGAGCGCAGCTCCCAGCCGTTCTCCTTGAGGGCGATCGGGTGGGCCTCGCCGTCGACGTACCCGGCGAGGTCCTCGGCCGGCCAGCCGATCTTCAGCAGGGCCTGCTTGAGGGTGCCCCGCTCGCTGGGGTGGACGGCCACGCTGTCGTCGTCGACGCGCTGGCCGAACATCGACGCGAGCTTCTTGGACCGCAGCACCTCTTCGAGCACCGCGCGGTCCGACGACGCGAGCACGAGGCCGTACATCGGGTGCTTCTCCAGCCGCAGCCGGCCGTACCGGCCCATCGTGTCGGTGACGTCGACGAGCAGCGCGTGCGGCACCGGGTAGCGCGCGTAGGTGATGAGCGCGTCGATCACCTGCTCGGCGTCGTGGCCTGCGGCACGGGCGTTCCACAGGGCCAGCGGGGTGATCCGGTAGGTGTGGACGTGCTCGGGCGCACGCTCCAGCTCGGCGAACGGCGCGATCGCCTTCCGGCACGCGTTCGCCGCGTCGTGGTCGACCTCGAGCAGCAGGGTCTTGTCGGACTGGACGATGAGCGGGCCGTCGGTCACGTGGTGCCTTTCTGGCGGTGGGGTCTCAGTGTCCAACAGTCGGAGACCCCGTGAGGCTTCCCGCGCCCGATCGGTCAGTACGTGCCGGAGGTGGAGCTGGAGTGGTTGCTGAACGTGCCGATGCTGTACAGCACCACGAACAGGACGACCATCAACACGATGTTGAGGGCGAAGCACACCCATGACCACAGGGTCAGCTGCTTGGCCGACTCGGGGTCGGTGTTGTTACGGTTCATGGAGATCGCGGCGAGGATGATCCCGGGCAGCCAGGCGACGCCGCCGCAGCACAGCAGGGCGGCGACGATGTTGGCGACCAGCGCGCCGACCGCGCCCGCGTTGGAGCCGCCGGGCGGCGCGCCCGGCGGCCCGTAGTATCCGTAGCCCTGCTGCCCGTACGGGTTCTGCTGCCCGTACGGACCCTGCTGGGCGTACGGGTCCTGCCAGCCGGGCTGGGTGCTCTGCCAGCCCGGCTGGCCGTAGGCGTCCTGCCCGTGAGGGGTCTGGCCCTGGGGGTTCTGGCCGTACTGCCCATACGGGTCCTGCCATGTCACGGTGAGCCCCCAGGTCGAAAGTCCGAGGATGTAACGACGCGCCTAAGCATGGCGGATGAGTACGACTCATTCGATCATTGTTTGGTTCCATCTTGCCGCCTAAGACCTCAATTGTCGCTGGGACTTTCCGGGTCGGCGAGGAACAGACCCAGGACGAGGGCGCCGACCGGGACCGCGCACAGACTCAGGAAGACGCCCTGCGGGCCGTACGCCTGGGCGACGAGGCCGAACACCGGCGCGATCAGGCCGCCGACGCTGACCCCCAGGCCCAGGGTGACCCCGGCGGCCGTGCCAGGCCGCGTCGGCAGGTAGTCCTGGCCGAGCTTGACGAGCACCGCGAACGGGATGTTCAGCGCGATGCCGCTGAGCACGGCGAACAGCAGCGGCACGGCCGGGCCGGGGGCGAGGCGGAGCCCGACCAGTGCCGGGATCGCCAGGACGCCGCCGAGCTGCACGGTACGGACCAGGCCGATCCGGTCGGCGACGCGGCCGCCGAGCAGGGTCCCGGCGACGCCGCCGACGAGGAAGCACGCCAGCGCGCCGCCGGCGACCTCGCGCGACGCGTGCAGGTGCCGGATCCAGTACAGCTCGATGAAGGTGTTGACGCCGAAGAAGGCACCGAACGCACGCTCAGCCGCCTGTTCCGGGAGCAGACCGGGATGACCTTCCCCCAGTGGCGCGCCCAGCTGCGGCTGCACCACTCCCTGACCCTGCTCGCCACCGGTGCCCCGGTCACCGCGGTCGCCACCGCCTGCGGCTTCCGCAGCCCCAGCGCGTTCATCGAGTCGTTCCGTCACGCCTTCGGCGTCACGCCGGGCCGGTACGCGGGCGGGGACGGTCCGAACTGAGTCTTTGCGGCTCCGGGGGTTGGCGATGGGCGCGGCTCGGCAACGATCACCACGTGACGCAGGTGATGAGCGTGGGGGAGCGCGAGGCGTTCCTTGCGGGTGTGCGCCTCGGCGTGCTGAGCGTGTCCGAGAGCGATGGCGACCGGGCTCCGGTGGCGGTTCCGATGTGGTACTCCTACGAGCCCGGCGGCGAGCTGTACTTCATCACCGGGGCGAAGAGCCGCAAGGCCGAGCTGATCAGGGAGGCCGGCCGCGTCACGCTGTGCGTGCACAACGACGACCCGCCCTACCGGTATGTCAGCGTGGAGGGACCGGTCACCGCCGTCGACGAGCCGGTGGGGGAGACGGAGCGCGCCGACCTGGCACACCGCTACCTCGGGCCGGATCTGGGCGATCGCTACCTGGGCAGCACGACCGGAGAAGGTCTCGCGCTGTTCCGGGTCCGCCCCGAGCACTGGTCCAGCGCCGACTTCGGCAAGCGCGGGGAATGACCGCTGTCGGGTTCGAACCGCGCCGCCGCGAGATACGGCCGTGAAAATGCGATGGGTCGAGGGGCCGCATTCGGTGCGGCCCCTCGACCCATTTCAATATTCAGGTCAGGATGAGCCGTCGACGTCGGCGACGCCGGTGATGCGGTGCAGGGCGAACCGCTGGACGGCGGCCCGCGTCGCGTCGTACGCGGTGAGGAACCCGCCCTCCACGCGCGCCGGCTCGATGATGCGGCTGGACGCCTGCCCCTGCTGGTCGAGGTAGCCGATCCACACGCGGGAGCCCCGGTCGGCCGCCTGCCGCAGCTGCTTGACCATCGCCATGGCGGGGGAGCGCGGCGGCGCTCCCTCCGGGGCGGTGGCCCGCGCGGCCCGCTCGCCGGCCCGCAGCGCGCGCACGGCCGCCGTCACGACCGACGCGTCCGGGCCGGCCACGGCGACCTGGGAGTGGTGCGCCGGCTCGTACGTGCCGTGGGTGGTCTCGGAACGTCGCGCGTCGAGGCGGGTGATCACGACGGAGCCCTCCGGCGACTCGGCCACCGGCGCGTACCCCAGGGCGCGCAGGGACTCCAGGAGCTCGCCGCGGGAGGCACGGGAGGCCAGGACGGTCGGCGCGAGCCGGTGCAGCCGGAGCTGTTCCGACCGCCGGTCGGCGAGGATCTCGTCGAGAACGGCAGGATCATCGGATCGGATGTACGCCGAGGCGACGCCGACCCGCAGGCGGCCGTGCCGGCGGGCGACGTCCTCGATGAGGTAGGTCAGCGGCTGCGGCAGGTCGGTGGCCGAATGCCGTTTGAGCAGATCGATCAGCTCGGACGCCCCACGGCCCGCGTCGAGGGCGCGGCGCACCGATCCGGGCGTGAAGCGGTAGACGGTGGCGCCACCGGTCGACTCGACGTCGGCGGCGAGCGCGAGCTCACGGGCCAGGTCACTGACGAGCGGGCCGGGAGCGACCGCCGTCAGGTCGGCCTGGATGAGCACGTGATCGACCGGCTCGGGCAGCACCGAGGCCAGCGCCTTGGCGGTGTCGCCGCCCGACAGCAGACCACGGGCGTGGCCGGACAGCGCGCCGAGGCCGGTGACCCCGAGTGTCTCGGCCTCGCGGAGGGTCCAGCGCACGAGGCGCTCGCGCAGTGTGCCGCCCCGGCGCGGCTGCTGCCAGGTGAGGTAGGCGAACACCTCGTCGGCGCCCGGTGCCGTGCCCGGCTTGGCGTCGGCGAGGGCGCCGAGCACCGACCGGCGCACCTGCGGGGAACTGACCCGTACGGCCTCGTCGGACAGCGCGTTGATGAGACGCTCGCGGTCGTCCCGCTCGCCCGCGAGGCCGGGCGCCCGGTCGGTCACCAGCCACGCGGTGGCCAGGTCGGCCCAGCGACGCTCGACGTCGCGCAGCCGCCACAGGTCGAACGCCGGGGTCGGCAGCCACCGCGCGCCCGCCGGGCCGTCGTGGTCGCCGTCGCGGGCCAGCAGCCCGGCGGCGTACGCAACCTCGATCAGCAGCGCGGCCGTCCACTCCGGCACGTCGAGTTCGGTCGCGGTGGAGCGCAGGTCACGGATGCCGAGGCCGCCGCCGCGCAGCACGCCGGGCGGGTCGATGCCCCAGCGGTCGAGCAGTTCCTCGGCGGAGCGCACGAAGGTGAACGCCTGGCCGCCGGCGGTGCGGTCGACCAGCCGGGCCGAGCGGGCGGTGCCGCCAAGGGGCGGCGGCGTCGTCCGCAGCTCGGCGAACACCCGGCCGCCCCGCAGGTGCAGCCCGACCTCCCGAGGCAACGTCACGGTGCGGTCGTCGGTCGCGGCCAGCAGGCCGCGCGCGAGGAGGTGTTCGATGGGGGACGAGGCCGTGGCGAGGGTGACGGGCCGGCGGGCGCCGTCGACCCGGCCGACGGGCGGCCCCCACGCGAGCCGGTCGAGGGCGGCCCTCGCCTCCGGGCCCGCGTCCTCGACCAGTGCGCCGATCCGGGCGGGAATGTCGTCGACCGACTCCAGGCCGAGGTCGTCGAGCAGCTCCGCCAGCCGGTCCGAGGAGTAGGACGCGAACGCCTCCCGGAGGGGCGGGCCCAGGCCGGCCGGGTGGGGGATGACCTGCCGTCCGCCGGGCACGACCCGCAGGGCGTCGTCCTCGCCCCAGACCAGGGCCAGGGAACGGAGCCGGTCCACCGCGTCACGGATGCGGGCGCGGGCGGACGGCTCGGCCGCGACGGCCGCCAGGAGATCGTCGTAGGCGGTGGGCGACGGCAGCACCAGCAGCGCCTCGAAGATGTTCAGCGCGAGCCGGTCGAGGCGGTCGAGCGCCCGCGACACGGCGGATGCCGCGGATGCCCGGGCGGCCAGTGCTCCCATGTCCGCTGGCACGGGGGTGATCAGCTCGGGGCGGGCGGCGAAGAGGGCGCGCAACCCGTCGTCGTCGCGTGCCCGCAGCCAGTCGGCGTAGGTATCCGTGCTCACGACCACAACGGTATTCGTGGATGACGACCTGATGGTCCCGCTCGGGGACGGAATCGATGCTGCGCGCCCGGCCCCACGACCGCGTCCGGGCCGCGCTCGGCGATCGCACGAAACCCGGACGCGGTCGGGGTGTCAGGAGGTCGTGCCTGCGTGCGCCCCGGCGAGACGGCCCGCGGCCAGCCGGTCACTCCTGTTCACGAAGGTCAGCGCGGTCGCCGACATGAGCGCGAGGAGCAGCAGGACGAGCCAGGGCAGGCCTGACACGTTCAGCGCTCGGGACAGACCCATCGCGGCGGCGCTGAGCAGATTGCCGAGGACGGAACCGACTCCGGACAGCAGGTTGTTGACGCTGTAGTACGTCCCGATCCCGCGGTCGCCGGCGAGGTCGGCGATGGTCGCCATCTCGAACGGGAAGACCATCATCGTGCCGACGGTCAGGATCGCCGCGCACAGGAGGATGGGGAGCAGGCGGATGAGCGGCCCGCCGTGCGCGGGCGGGCGCATCAACGGGACGAACGCGACACCCATGACGATCAGGCCGCGCACCATGACCTGGCCGGGTGTCCAGCGCCGCTCGCACCACAGCGTGAGGCGGATTTGTCCCGCGAGGCCGAGGAGGGCCGACAGGACGAAGAGGGCCGTGATGCCGGCGCGTCCTCCGGACACCTGACGTACCTCGATCGGCAGGCCGAACGAGAGCTGGTAGACGAGTGAGTAGGACGCGCACATCGTCACGGCGAAGGCGAGGAAGACGCGGTCGCCGAGCGCCTCGCGCCACTCGGCCCAGAGCGGCCGTCGCGAGCCCGCGTGGACGCCGGCGCAGGTGGGCAGCGCCCACCACTGCACCAGCGTGAGGACGACGAAGACCCCGGCCGCCGCCGTGCACAGCGATTCGAACCCCGCGTGGACCAGCAGGATTCCGACGAGCGGGCCGATGAGCAGTCCGACCCGGCGGCAGACGCCCGCCAGGGCGAACGCCTCGACCTTCCGGTCGCTCTCCACCTGGGCGAGGTACGCGCGCCTGGCCGGGACGAACAGTGCGCGGGCGAGCCCGCTGAACACCGCTGCCCCGATCAGCCACGGAACGGCGCTGGACAGGCCGAACAGCACGGAGCCCACGGCCTCGAGTCCGCATCCGGCCACGAGCACCGGCTTGTAGCCGACACGGTCGCCCAACGTGCCGCCGATGGCGAACAGGCCCTCGCTGAAGTGGCGCAACCCCAGGAGGAGGCCGACGAGCCAGACCGCCAGCCCGATCCGGTGCGTCAGGTGGTCGGCGAGGTAGGGCGCGAGCATGAGGAGCCCGGCCGTCTCACCCATCTCGTTGACCAGCAGCACTTTGGCGGGGCGGCCCATGGACCTGAACCCCCGCACCGTGGCGATCACTGCGCTTTCCCTCGTACGGACATGGCTCTCCGATCGGACTGCGTGGGCGGCCGGAGGCGGGGGGAACCGCGGCCTGGGGTCCCCGGCACATGTGGTGGCCGACAACTCTATGGAGCGACTTCTTTACCATCCGTGACGAGTGGCGAAGTGGAGGGAGGACCCTTCCCTCGTCGCTACATCCTCAGAAGTCGCGGCAGCCTCGTCAGTCCCAGCAGAGCTGATTACCTCTGCTTGAGAGGTAATATGCGGATTTATGGGCAGTGATGGCGTCCGGCTGGGCGGCGACCTCATGGACGTGACCATGGCGATGCGCCGCCTTGTGCGGCGCACGCTGCGTGGTGCGACGCCGCTGCCGGACCTGCGCCCGGCCCAGGTCGAGCTGATGCTCGTCGTCGACCGCAACCCCGGCGTGAGTGTCGCGGCGGCCGCGCGCGAGCTCCGGCTGGCCGACAACTCCGTGAGCACCCTGGTCAACCAGCTGGTCCGGGCCGGCATGTTGCGCCGGGAGACCGACCCGGACGACCGGCGGGCCGCCCGGCTGGAGCTCACAGAGGCCGCGCGCCGGCGTATCGCGGACTGGCGGGACCGCCGGGCCCGCCTCGTCGGCGCCCGGCTCGAGGAGCTCTCCGACGAGGACCGGGCGTCGATCGCCGCCGCGCTGCCCGCCCTGCGCCGGCTGCTCGCCCGGCTCGCGGAGCCGGCCGACGACGGCCGCCCCGCCGCGACATCCGCGCACCCGTCTTCCGACAGGGGTGAGGCATGAGCGAGCGAATCGAAAGCACAGTGCGCCCGGTCACTTCTCCGACGAAGGAGGCCACGTGAGTGACGAGAGTGGATCGGTCGACCGGCATGCGGTGGTGTGCCGGGGGCTGCGGCACGCGTTCGGCGGCAACGTCGCGGTCGACGGCGTCGATCTGGACGTTGCCGAGGGCGAGGTCTTCGGCCTGCTCGGCCCGAATGGAGCGGGCAAGACCACGACGATCCGGCTGATCACGACGCTGCTCCCCGCCAAGCCCGGCATGGTGGAGGTCTTCGGGCTCGACGTGGCGCGCCATCGGATGGCCGTACGCCGGGCGATCGGCTATCTGCCCCAGCAGCTGTCCGCCGACGCCGCCCTGACCGGGCGCGAGAACGTGGAGCTGTTCGCGCGGCTGTTCGACGTGCCGCGCCGCCAACGCCGGGAGCGGGTCGAGGAGGTCCTGTCCGCGGTCGGGCTCGCCGACGCGGCCGACCGGCGCGCGCAGACGTACTCAGGGGGGATGATCCGGCGGCTCGAGCTCGCCCAGGCGCTTGTCAGCGCCCCGCGCCTGCTCATCCTCGACGAGCCGACGATCGGCCTGGACCCGGTCGCGCGCGACGGGGTCTGGGAGCGCATCCAGGAGGTCCGGCGTGCCACGGGGATGACCGTCCTGGTGACCACCCACCACATGGACGAGGCCGACCAGCACTGCGGCCGGATCGCGCTCATGCACCGGGGCCGCGTCCAGGCGCTGGGCACCCCGGCCGACCTCAAGTCCGGGCTCGAGCCCGGCGCCACTCTGGAGGAGGTGTTCCGTGCCTACACCGGAGACCGGCTCGACGAGCCGGGAGACGGCTTCCGCGACACGCGCAGTACCCGGCGCACCGCCGGCCGGCTCGGCTGAGCCGTCTGCCACGCTCGGCGCATCGCCGGCCGGCTCGGCTGAGCCGCCAGCCCACCGGCCCGCCTGGCGTCTGATGCTCGCGCGGGTGGCCGCGATGTGCGTGGTGGAGCTGCAGAAGATGCGGCACGACCGGACGGAGATCTACACCCGCGCGATCCAGCCCGCGCTGTGGTTGCTGATCTTCGGTGAGACCTTCTCCCGGATCCGGGCCATCCCGACCGGGCGGGTGCCCTACCTGGACTACCTGGCGCCGGGAATCCTGGCCCAGTCCACCCTGTTCATCGCGATCTTCTACGGGATCCAGATCATCTGGGAGCGGGACGCCGGCGTCCTGGCCAAGCTGCTCGTCACGCCGACGCCGCGGGCCGCGCTGGTCACCGGCAAGGCGTTCGCCGCGGGGGTGCGCTCCCTCGCCCAGGCCGTCGCCATCATGGTGCTGAGCGCGGTGCTCGGCGTGGCCCTGACGGTGAACCCGCTGCGCTGGCTCGGGGTCGTCGTGGTCGTGATGCTCGGTACCGCGTTCTTCTCGTGCCTGTCGATGACCATCGCCGGCCTCGCCATGTCACGGGACCGGTTGATGGGCATCGGCCAGGCGATCACGATGCCGTTGTTCTTCGGGTCGAACGCGTTGTACCCGGTCGGCATCATGCCGGAGTGGCTGCGCGTCATCAGCCACGTCAACCCGCTGAGCTACGAGGTCGACGCCCTGCGGGACCTGCTCATCGGCACGCCGGGGCATCTCCTTCTCGATGTCGCGGTGCTCATCGTGGCCGCGGCGGCCGGGATCACGGCCGCGTCGGCGCTGCTGGGCCGGCTCGTTCGCTGAACCGGCCCCCGGCCGCTAGGGCCTGTCTCAAAGCCCCACTGTCCTACTGCGCGGTGTCCAGGCGGCGCCTCGCCGCGTTGTCGTCGGTCGCCAGCCAAAACCAGGCTGACTCCCTCCTCCGCCTTACGAGGCACCACCTGGACACCGCTCGCTACGGACGGGGACTTTGAGACAGGCCCTACTGGACCGCCTCGGCGGGCTTTCCGACCAGTCCCATCGCGAGGCGGGACCAGCCGTTGATGAAGCGCTCCTCGTCGATGCGGTTGGGGGCGGCGTACAGGGCGTCCTGGGCGAGCCAGTAGTTGACGATCGCCCCGCCGAGGGACAGGGCGACGGCGTCCCAGTCCTCGTCGATGCCGGCCATTTCGGGCTGGCCGGCCAGCCACTTGCCGAACAGGTCGTAGAGCGGGTTGGCGATGCCCTCGCGCATCTCGGCGACGAGGTTGGGGAACTTGTCCAGGTCGCGGAAGAGGACCCGGATGAGGTCGGCCTCCTCCCGCATCTTCGCCAGGCCCGTCGACGCGGCCACACGCAGCCGGTCGACGAGCGGCTGGCCGTGAATCCCGGCCGACTGCTCGAAGGCCGTCGCGATCTGCTCGGCCGTGCGGGCGATGTGCTCGCGCACGGCGGCGGCCAGGACCTCCTCCTTGGAGCGGAAGTGGCGGTACAGCCCACCGGCCCCGGGGGACAGGCCTGCCGCGGCCTCGATCTCCGCGACGGACGTCGCGGAATAGCCTCGCTCGGCGAACAGCCGGAGCGCCTCGGCGACGATCCGTTCTCGGGTCGATCTCTGCATTTTCTGTGCTCCTCCGAGAAAGAGCGTAGGCCATCGAACGGTCGGCCGATGTCGTACGGAATCGTCGTCTCACGCACTGTGACAGGGCGCGTACGAGCGTGGGGCTCAGCGAATCCGCCGGATCAGGCCCGCGCCGACCCGCCCGGCGATGAGGTACACGACCGCGGCGATCCCGTAGTCGACGATCACCGCCACGCGCTGGTCCTTGGGCGTGAACATGTCCCGGAACTCCCAGGCGAGCGACTGTGCCCAGTCGTTGACCGTGCGGACGATCGGGTTGGCCTGATTGGCGGAGAAGACGACGAAGGCGATGTGCAGGGCCAGCACGATCGCGATGACCGTCGCGGCGACCGCCACCAGCGTGGCCACGGCGCCGGCGGCTCTGGCCAGGCTCTTTCGGACCGGCTCGCCATCGGGCCGGTGCCGTCCGGGCTGAGGAGCGGTCCGCTCGGCGGGGGAGCCGTTCTGACCGGAATCCTCGGCGACATTTCCCGACTTACTACGCCATCTCGCCATTTTATTTTCTTACTTTCGAGACCGGTTCGACATCTGCGTGGTTCGAAGAGCGACCACTGGGTATATCCGCATCACGAAACCGCAGTTACGGGCTTGTAATTAATGCGAGCTCGGCCGGTGACCACATCAATAGATCCAGATTTCGCGCAGACTCCGCGCCCTCCCACTCGGATCCCGTCGCATCGCCACTACCGGGAGGGCGCGGGCACGCGTGACTCGCCATGGTACGTACCCTATGGCGCGTGCTCGCTGTGGGATTCGACCTGGACCTGACCCTCGCCGACACCCGCAAGGGGATCGCCGCGGCCTTCGACCGGCTCTCGGCGGAGACGGGGGTGCCCATCGACACGGCCGCCGTGGTCTCGCGCCTCGGCCCGCCGCTGGAGACCGAACTGGCGTACTGGTTCCCGCCGGAGGACGTGCCGGAGCTGGCCGCCCGGTACCGCGCCTTCTACGGTGAGGTCGCGGTTCCCCGTACGTCGCCCATGCCCGGCGCGGACGCGGCCGTCGACGCCGTACGTGCCCGGGGCGGGCGCGTCATCGTCGTCACCGCCAAGAACCAGCGCGACGCCGAGTCCACCGTCCGGTTCCTCGGCCTGAACGTCGACGCGGTGGCCGGCGGCCTGTTCGGCGCCGGGAAGGGCGCGGCGCTGGTGGAGTTCGGCGCCACCGCGTACGCCGGGGACCACGTCGCGGACATCGACGCGGCGCGGGCGGCGGGCGCCCGCAGCATCGCGATCGCCACCGGCCCGTACGATTCGGAGGCGCTTCGAGCCTACGGAGCCGATATCGTGTTGCCCGATTTGCGGGGCTTCCCGGACACTTTGAGCGAACTGATCCACCCCGGTTCCCCGTCGAGGCAATAGCCTTGATGTCACCCGCCCTGACAAGAGCTAGCAACGAGGTCCCCGTGCCCACTGGCAAGGTCAAGTGGTATGACGCCGACAAGGGATTCGGCTTCCTCACCCGCGATGACGGTGGTGAGGTGTTCGTTCATTCCTCTGCGCTGCCCGGCGGCGTGGCCTTGCTCAAACCCGGGCAGCGCGTCGAGTTCGGGGTCGTCGAGGGCCGGAAGGGGCAGCAGGCGCTGAGCGTCCGCACGCTCGACAACCCGCCGTCGGTCGTCAAGGCCAAGCGCAAGAAGCCCGACGAGATGGTCGAGATCGTCGAGGACCTCATCAAGCTCCTCGACGGCGTCTCCACCACCTACCGTCGCGGCAAGCACCCCGAGGGCAAGATCGCCCAGAAGATCGGCGAAGTTCTGCGCGCCGTCGCGGACGACCTGGATCCGCAGTAGAACTCGCGCGGAATGGGCGTCGGATCAGCCCGGCGGTCCATTCCGCGTGAGCTCTCGGTCCCGCGCCGTCAGGCGGTGGTGTCGGCGACGCTCGGCTCGCCCTCCGCGGCCCGGTTGCGGCGTCTTACGGCGCGGCGGCTCCTGCGGGGGGAGGCCAGCGCGGCCAGGGACAGCGCGAGCGCGCCGGCCACCGCGGCGAGCGCGAGGTGGCCGTTGGAGGCCACGATCGACATGCCGAGCCCGGTCAGCCCGCCGGTCACCCAGACGAGCTGGTGGACCGTCTCGGACACCGCGAACGTCGACGACCGGATCTCCTCGCCGATCTCACGCTGCACGATCGCGTCCAGCCCCAGCTTGCCCAGGGACTGGCCGAGCGCGCCGACGAACGCCACCACCAGCGCGGCGACCAGCCCGAAGAACGCCGCGCACACCGCCGCCGTGACGGTCGCCATCGCCAGCGTGCCGAACACGATCGCCCGCGGCGCCCGCGCCTTGACGAGGGCGCCCAGGCCGGTACCGGCCAGCCCGCCCGCGCCGGCCGCGGCGGCAAGCAGGCCCAGCGCGACGTTGGGCGAGACCGGCTGGACGAACCCCTTGGTCCGCAGCAGGAACGCCAGGTAGAGGATCAAGAAGCCGGCGAACGCCCGCAGGGTCGCGTTGACCAGCATGGCCTCCCCGACCACCGGCCCGACCCGCAGCAGGGTCCGCCAGCGGCCCCGGTCACCCGTGTGGTCCTGTGCCTGGTCGGCGTGGGTCTGCGCCGGGTCGGACGGCCGGGCGCCGGCGTCTGGCGTGTCCACGTGCGACGGCAGCCGCATGGCGGAGATCGCGCCGATCATGAAGACGAGCGTCGCGAGGCGCAGCGCCCAGCCCGCGTTGGCGAGGGCCACCAGGCCCGCCCCGAGCGGCGCCATGATCGACGCGGCGACCAGGCCGGTGAAGGACGCACGGGCGTTCGCGGTGACCAGGGCGAGGCCGGCGGGCAGCACCCGGGGCGTGACGGCGCTGCGCGACACCCCGAACGCCTTCGACAGCACCAGCGCCCCGAACGCCGCGGGCATCAGCGTCACCGGATCCTTGTGCAGAACCGCTCCGGCCATCCCCCAGCACAGCAGGCCACGGGCCAGCATCGTGCCCGCGATCGCGATCCGCCGGGCGTGGCGCATGTGATCGAGCACCGGGCCGATGAGCGGCGCGACCAGCGCGAACGGCGCCATGGTCACGAGCAGGTACAGCGCGACCTGGCTGCGGGCCTGCTGGACGTCCAGATTGAAGAACATCGTGCCCGCCAGCGCCACCGCGATCAGGGCGTCACCGGCGCTGTTGAGCGCGTTCAGCTCGATCAGGCCGCCCAGCCCGGTGCCGCCCGCGCCGCCGGCGTGGGTGGCCCTGCGCGTCACGCGCCCCATCTTCTGGGCCACCGCGCGCACCGCCCGCCCGGCGGCACCCGTACGTGCCCACAAACTCATGCCGTCAAGTCTGCCTCTTCGAGGCAAACCCATGCCCTGGGATGAGCGACAATCGTGTATGTGAGTCCTGTGCGTTCCACCAGCCCGGCCGTCACCCGGCGGAGCCGTACCCCCGCGATCGACCCCATCGCCGCTGAGGCGGTCGATCTGGCACGCGCGGCGGCCGAGGACACGTCCCGGCCGGAATTCGTCGGCGATCACCTCGGCATGGTTCCCGAAGGGGACCGTGTCGTCACCCACTACTTCACCTGCCTCGACCCGGCCTACCACGGCTGGCGCTGGGCCATCTCGGTCGTCCGCGCCTCCCGGGCCAAGCACGCCACGGTCAACGAGAGCGTCCTGCTGCCCGGCGAGGACGCCATGCTCGCGCCCGAGTGGGTGCCGTGGAGCGACCGGCTGCGTCCCGGCGATCTCGGGCCCGGCGACCTACTGCCGACCACCCCGGACGACCCGCGCCTGGCGCCCGGCTTCACGCAGACCGACGAGGTCGACGCGGAGCTCGGCTGGGAGTTGGGCCTCGGCAAGCCCCGCGTGCTGTCCGCCGAGGGCCGCGACGAGGCCGCCATCCGGTGGTACGGCGGGGACGCCGGCCCCGAGACCCCCGTCGCCCGCTCCGCCCCGGCGCAGTGCGGCACCTGCGGCTTCTTCGCGGCGCTCGCGGGATCGCTGCGGCAGGCGTTCGGCGTGTGCGCCAACGAGTACGCCCCCGATGACGGAAAGGTCGTCTCGGTCGATCACGGATGCGGCGCCCACTCCGAGGCCGTGGTGCTGTCGCCCACGACCGAGGCCGCGCCGCCGATCGTCGACGAGATGGGGTACGACGTGATGCCGTCGGCCACACTCACCGACGAGGAGGCCCTCGGCCACAGCTGACCGGCGGGGCCCGTACCGGAACAGCCGTGGAGAGGCAGGAGATGGACGACCCGTTCGACACCGCGGCGATCCGTGCCCGGGTGCTCGCCGCTTGGACGGCGTCGCCGGCCCGGTTCCGCGAGGACGCCAACGCCGAAGAGGACCTCTCGCGGGGCGGTTACCGCGACCGGGTGATCGTCGAGTTGGCGCAGAACGCCGCCGACGCGGCCGCCCGCGCCGGCGTGCCCGGCCGGATCCGTCTCACATTGCGAGACGGCGTCCTGAGCGCCGCGAACGCCGGCGCGCCGCTGGACGCCGCCGGGGTCGAGGCGCTGAGCACGCTTCGGGCCTCCGCCAAACGCGACGACGCCCGCGCGGCCGGCCGGTTCGGCGTCGGTTTCGCCGCCGTGGTCGCGGTCAGCGACGAGCCGTCCATCGTCTCCCGTCCAGGGGCGTCGGCGGTCGCCTGGTCGGCCGATCGCACCCGCGAGGCCGTGGCGCACGTTCCCGGGCTCGCGGCCGAGCTGGACCGCCGTAGCGGCCACGTGCCCGTCCTGCGCCTGCCGTTCGCGTCGCCGGCCGCCGCGCCCGTGCCGGAGGGGTTCGACACGCTCGTACGGCTGCCGCTGCGCGACGCGGACGCCGAGACGCTGGTCCGGCGACTGCTGACGGAGACCGGTCCGGCGCTGCTGCTGTCCCTGCCGGCCCTCGCCGAGATCACGATGGACGTCGAGGGCGACGTCCGTTCGCTGCGTGCGACGTGGGACGCGCCGGAGGAGGAGGCCGCGACCAGCTCGGTGACCGTGAACGGCACCACCTGGCGCACCGCCGAGGCCCACGGAGAGGTGGCGGCCGAGCTGCTGGCGGACCGGCCGGTTGAGGAGCGGCCCTACTGGCAGGTGCGCTGGGCGATCGCCGACGAGCCGCTGCCGGACGACGTGCCCGCCGTCATCCACGCGCCGACGCCCAGCGACGAGCCGCTCGGCCTGCCCGCGCTGCTGATCGCGTCGTTCCCGCTCGCCCCCGACCGGCGGCACGTCGCCCCCGGCCCCCTGACCGACTTCCTGGTCGAGCGGGCGGCCGAGGCGTACACCCGGCTGCTGCCGCCGACCCCGCGCCTCCTCGACCTGGTGCCCGGCCCGGTCGCCAAGGGGGAGCTGGACGCCCGGATCCGCCGCGCGATCCTCGCCCGCCTTCCCGACCTGCCGCTCCTGCCGACGATTCCCGACACCCGTGAGCCGGACGCCGCCGAGGACCGGGCCGTGCCGGGCCCCGCCCACTTCGACGAAGGTGATGCACTCGCGCCGTCGACAGGGGCACCGATCCGGGTCCGGGGCCGCGACGCGGTGGTCGTGGACGGCCCCGCGGCCCTCCCGAACGTACTGTCGGAGGTCGTACCCGGCCTGCTGCCCCCCGGCTGGCCCGCCCGCCACCCGGCCCTGACCGCGCTCGGCGTACGCCGCCTGAGCCTCGCCGACGTCGCCGACGCGCTCGCGGGCCTGGACCGGGAGCCCACGTGGTGGCGACGTCTGTACGCCGCGCTGGACGGCGCCGATCGCGACGCCCTCGCCGGGCTGCCCGTGCCCCTCGCCGACGGCCGTACCGTCCGGGGCCCGCGCGGGCTGCTCGTCACCGAGCCGGAGGGGCTGGACGCGCTGGGCCTGCGCGTCGTCCACCCGGAGGCGGCGCATCCGCTGCTGCTGCGGCTCGGGGCCGTCGAGGCGGGGCCGCGCGCCGTGCTCACCGACGCGGCCACGCGCGCCGCGGTGGCCGCGTCGTACGACGAGGAGGACCCCGAGCCCATCGGGCACGCCATCCTCACGCTCGTCGCCCGCGCCCATCTGCGGCCGGGTGAGGAGCCGTGGCTGGCCGAGCTGGCGCTGCCGGGCGACGACGGGGAGCCGTATCCGGCCGGCGAGCTGCTGCTGCCGGGGGCGCCGCTGGCCGACGTGATGGCCGACGACGCGCCGTTCGGCGTCGCGGACCCCGAGCTCGTCGAGCGGTACGGCGCGGAGGTCCTGGAGGCCGCCGGAGTGCTGCGGACGTTCGCGGTGGTCCGGGGCGAGGACGTCATCGAGCCGGAGTTCCACCTCGACGACGAGGAGGCGTGGGCGGAGGGGTTCGGCGCCGGATACGTCATCCCGGAGTTCACCGCGGTGCGCGACCTGGAGTTCGTCGCCGACTGGCGGGCGGGATTCCGCCTGCTCGCCGAGCCGGACCCGCGCGCGGCCGTCGTCGAGCCGACCCGCGTCGTCCTCGCGGACGGCCGCCAGATGACCGCCCGCTCCTACACCGCCTGGTGGCTGCGCCGGCACCCCGTCCTGGACGGCCGCCGGCCCGACGAGCTGTGCCTGGGCGAGGACCTGGCCGACCTGTACGACCCGGCCCCGGCGGACCTGGACCCGGTGCTCGCCGAGGCGCTCGGGGTCCGCACCACCGCCCCGGCGCTCCTCGCCGAGGCCGGCGGCCCCGCCGAACTGCTCGACCGCCTCGCAGACCCGGCCCGTACGGTGTCCAGGGAGCGGTTGCGCGAGCTGTGGGCGGCACTGGCCCGTACCGACCTGGACGTCGAGCCGCCGGAGCACGTACGGGCCCTGGTGGACGGCGAGCCGGAGGTCGTCCCGGCCGAGGACGCCATCGTCGTCGACCGCCCCGACCTGCTGCCGCTTCTGCGCGGCCAGCCCCTGCTGTTCGTCCCGCCACACGTGGCGGACGCGCTCGAGCTCTCTCCGGGGAGCGAGGAGGTTCCCGGCGCGATCGAGTCGGCGGGAGAGGAGCGCCCGGTGCCCGAGACGGCGCGCGTGGTGCTCCCCGAGGCACCCCCGACGTACGTCCACCACGAGCGACTGATCGTGGACGGCCAGGAGATCCCGTGGTGGTTCGCCGACGGCACCGTCCACGCGAGCGGCGCCGCCGGCCTGGCCCGGGGCCTGGCCTGGGCGTGCGACCACTGGTCCGCCCGCCTGCTCACCGAGGCGGTCCTCCGTCACCCGGAGGACCTTCCAACCCTCCTCGCCGAGGACGATCTGGCCTGACACCGGCCCCGACCCGGGTGCGGCAGCGGCCGTACGAACAGATTGCTCGGTATCCGCTGTCGCAAAAGGGAATCAGACCCGCAGATCGCCCCCGGACACTGTCCTTATCCGAGCGTTCGGTCCGGGCGCCACTCTCATCGGCCTTCGGCACCCCAGGACCACAGGGCCTCCAGGACCGGTGCCAGGGCTCGGCCCCGCTCCGTCAGCGTGTAGGTCACGCGCGGCGGCCAGGCGGGGGTGCGGTGGCGTTCGAGGATCCCGGCCGCTGTCAGCTGCACCAGCCGCTCCGACAGCACCTTGTCCGACAGACCGGCCAGCGCCGTCGCGAGATCGGAGTAGCCGAGCTCTTCGGCGCGCAGGAACTGACGAAGCACCAGTGGAGTCCAGCGTCCCCGCAGCGCGGCGAGGGTGACCTCGACGGGGCAGTCCGGGTTCGGCTCTTCCGGCTCCGGGCAGGCGTCCAGCAGCTCTTGCAGGTGACCAACCGTTTGGTGCGCCACGATCGCGCCTCCTAGCGTCACGGCCGGACGGTGCCCGGCGAACAATGAGGAGTGTCATGCGCGTACATCATCTCGACTGCGGGTCCTTGCGCACCATCGCGGCGGTCGGCGAGGCGCTGCCGCCCGCGCGGGCGGTGTGCCACTGCCTGCTGATCGAGACGGACGCGGACGGCCTGGTCCTGGTCGACAGCGGGTTCGGCGGCGGAGACGTGGCCCGTCCCGGCGAGAGTCTCGGGGAAGAGTTCCTCGCGTTCGCCGCCCCGGTCCTCGACGCCGAGCAGACCGCCGCGCGGCAGGTCGCGCGGCTCGGCTTGGACCCCGCGGACGTGCGCCACATCGTGCTCACCCATCTGCACCGCGACCACACCGGTGGTCTCCCCGACTTCCCGCACGCCGAGATCCACGTCCACGAGGAGGAGTACCGCGCGGTCACCGACCCGGCGGCCGAGCATCACACGGAGAGCGTCTCCCGCTTCATGGCGGCGCATCGGGCGCACGGCCCTCACCTGGTCCCGGCCCGGACCGAGCGGGGGGACACCTGGTTCGGAATCGAGAACGTCTCCCGGCCGGACGGGCTGACCGCCGACATCCTGCTGATCCCGCTCCCCGGGCACACTCCCGGGCACAGCGGAGTGGCTGTACGGACCGGCGACCGCTGGCTGCTCCACGCCGGGGACGCGTACTTCTACCACGGCGAAGTCGAGGCAGAGCCTCCCGTCTCCCACTCCGAACTCGACCTGATTCAGGCGAGTGTGCAGGTCGACCCCGAGCTACGGCTGAGCTCCCGGGATCGGCTCCGCGCCCTGCACCACGAGCACGGCGACGAGGTCGAGATCTTCTGCGCCCACGACCCGTGGGAGTTCCGCAGGTCGGCCGGGTGAGAACACGACGTCGCGGAAGCTGCTTCTCGGGCGGCCGGTCCCTTTCAGCATGATCTAGCGAGGAACCCCGCCGTTGCCGTGCTGAGGGCCGGACAAATACGGCCCGAGGGTGCGGTGCCTCGTTCTGCGCCTTCTACTGGTGCAAGAAATTTCCCGCACCAGTAGAAGGCGCAGAACATGACGGCCCTCCCCCCGAGCAGCCGGGGCGCTCGTCCCGTACGGGCGGACGCCCCAGCCGGAACCGGGGCCGGCGGACGCCTCGCGGAAGACCCGGCCCTGCTCCTCAGCCATGGTGTGATGGTCGCATCTCTAACAGACCGTTCACGTCCTGATCGGCGCGCCCGAAGGCAACAGCGACGGCTGGCCGGAGGGTCAGGCGGTGTCGTGGTGGTGGGCGGCGGCTTCGCGGGCCCTCTGGAGGCGCGGGATGTACCAGCAGCCGAAGACGCCCATGCCGAAACCGATCACGCAGACCCACCGCCACCAGTGGTCGCGGGCGGGCAGCGGGACGAGCAGGAGCACGATGAACGCCACGGCGAACGCCGCCGCGCCGACGGCCGCGGTCAGGACGTCGTTGGTCTTGACGGGTTCGGGGACGTGACGTCGCTCGCGCCTCATGAGAATCAGCGTAACCGCCCGGGGTGGCGTGCCGTCCGGGGCGGGGAAGCTTCTTCGCCGTGAGGACGCGGGCCGCACTACCGAAGAGCCGTTATCGAACGGCCTGGACGGCCTCGTCCTGGGGCCGCGCTCCCGGACGATGCCGGTCCTCGGCGTGCCCGGACTGTCGCGCGGTGCTGCGGTGCGTTACCTTCCGGGCAGATGCTCGCCGGAGGGGTTCGTCGACGGCCGGGCTCGGTGGTCGGTGGCACGCGGTGCCGTTCTCCGGGAGGGGGGTCAGAGTCGTACGCCTTGCTAACGACCTTGCGGAATAGGAGTCGTCCGCGTATCGTTAGCAAAAGTAATGACTCATGCTAATGAACATGCCAACTTCGCAGACCAGAAGCCGTGCGGGCCTGGCAGCGGCCCTGCGCGTCTCCGTAAGCAGGCTGTCACGACGAATGCGCGCTCAGGCGGGACAGTCGCTGAGCGTCACCCAACTCGCCGCGCTCGGCGCGCTCTCCCGGCACGCCGTGATGACGCCGGGGGAACTGGCCGAGCACGAGAAGGTGCAACCCCCCTCGATGACCCGCGTGATCGCCGCGTTGGAGGAGCGGGGCCTGCTGACGCGCAGCCCGCATCCGACGGACCGGCGCCAGGTCATCCTGAGCGTGACGGAGGAGGGCGAGAAGCTCCTCAAGGAGGAGCGGCGCCGCAAGGAGGCGTGGCTGGCCCAGCGGCTGGCGGAGCTGACCCCCGAGGAGCGGGAGATCCTGCGCCAGGCGGCACCGATCCTGGAGCGCCTCAGCAAGGTCTGAGCCTGTTCCGGTCGCTGCGCAACCGCAACTACCGGCTGTTCGCCGCCGGGCAGGTCGTCTCCAACACTGGCACCTGGATGCAGCGGGTCGCGCAGGACTGGCTGGTCCTCGACCTCACGCACGGCAGCGGCGCGGCGCTCGGCATCACGACCGGCCTGCAGTTCCTGCCGCTGCTGCTGTTCGGGCTGTACGGCGGCGTGCTGGCCGACCGGTTCCGCAAGCGGCGCGTGCTCATGGTCACCCAGGCGGTGATGGGCGCGCTGGCGCTGGTGCTCGGCCTGCTCGCGGTCACCGGCACCGCCCAGGTGTGGCAGGTGTACGCTCTGGCGTTCGGCCTCGGCATGGCCACAGTGGTGGACAACCCGACCCGCCAGACGTTCGCGGTGGAGATGGTCGGGCGGGCCGATCTGTCCAACGCCATCGCGCTGAACAGCGCGATCTTCAACATGGCGCGGATCCTCGGCCCCGCGGTCGCCGGCGTGCTGATCGCCGTCATCGGCACCGGTCCGGTCTTCCTCGTCAACGCCGGGTCCTTCGGCGCCGTGATGCTCGGTCTGTACCTGATGCGCGAGGACGAACTCCACCTCAAGGAGCCCGTCCCGCGAGCGAAGGGCCAACTGCGCGAAGGGCTGCGGTATGTCCGGCAGCGCCGCGACCTGGTCATGGTGCTCACCCTCGTGCTGTTCGTCGCGGCGTTCGGCATGAACTTCCAGATGACGACCGCGCTGATGAGCCGCCAGGTCTTCCACAGCGGAGCCTCGTCGTTCGGCCTGGCCTCGACGATGCTGGCCGTCGGCGCGCTGTCGGGTTCGCTGCTGGCCGCGCGCCGCAGGAACCTGCGGATGCGGCTGCTGTTCGTCTCCGCGACGCTCTTCGGTGTCCTGGAGATCGCGACCGGCCTGATGCCGGACTACGTGTCCTTCCTGGTCCTGCTGGTGCCCACGGGCCTCGCGCTGCTGACCTTCAACACGGCCGCCAACGCGGTGATGCAGCTGAGCGTGCCGACGGAGATGCGCGGCCGGGTGATGGGCCTGTACATGCTCGTGTTCGCGGGCAGCTCGCCGATCGGCTCGCCGTTGATCGGCTGGCTGGCCGAGGTCTTCGGGCCGCGGTCGAGCATGGTCATCGGCGGGATCGTGTCGCTCGCCGCAGTCGTCGGAGTCGTCGCCGTCATGGCGCCGCGTCCCGTGCTCGACGCCGTACGGGCGGGCGGGCTCCGGGAGCTGCTCGCCACGAGGTGAGAGGCCGGCCTTCGTGAGGTGAGATGAGAGGCTGACCCTCGTGAGGCTTTTCGTCGCGCTGGTGCCGCCGGAGACCGTACTCGACGAGGTGGACGCCGTCTTCGCCCCGCACCGCGCCGCCCATCCGGACCTGCGCTGGACGCGCCGCGCGTCATGGCACGTGACGCTGGCGTTCTACGGCGAGGTCGACGATCAGGTCGTCCCCCGCCTGCTGCCCCGGCTCGAACGCGCGGCCGGGCGGCATCCGCGCCGGGAGCTGGCGTTCACGAAGGCGGGCGCCTTTCCCCGCCCCGCCTCCGCGCGGGTGCTGTGGACCGGCATCGAGGCCGACCTGCGCCGCCTCGCCGACTCGTGCGTGGCCGCCGCGCGCCGCGAGGGCGTCGACGCCGACGACAAGAAACGCTTCCACCCGCACCTCACCCTCGCCCGAGCCCGCGAACCGCTCGATCTGCGGCCGCTGATCGAGGCCCTGCGACCGTACGAGGGCACGCCCTGGA
>NZ_JAMXMY010000031.1 GCF_024055795.1 Actinoallomurus purpureus
CAGGTCATGGTGCAGGCCTGCCTGGCGGGATTCGGGGCCGGCTCGGCCGTGACGGCCCTGGCCGGCTCGCTGCCGACGCTGATCGCGGGACGCGGCCTGCAGGGCCTCGCCGGAGGCGCCCTCCTGCCGATCACGATGGCGCTGGCGGGGGACCTGTGGGACGAACGCCGCCGCCCGGCCGTGCTCGGCGGGGTCGGCGCGCTGCAGGAGCTGGGCAGCGTGCTCGGCCCGCTGTACGGGGCGGGGATCGCCGCGCTGGTCGGCTGGCGCGGCATCTTCTGGATCAACATCCCGGTCACGCTGCTGGCCATGGCGGCGGTGTGGTGGGCCGTGCCGCGGGGACGCCCGTCGACCGCCGCGCGCGTCGACGTGGTCGGCGGCCTGCTGCTGGCCGCCGGGCTGGGCCTGCTGGTCGCCGGCCTGTACAACCCGGACCCGCAGCGGTCGGCGCTGCCCTCGTGGGGGGTGCCGTGCGTCGTCGCCGGTGGCGTGGTGATCGCCGGGTTCGCTGTGTGGGAGGCGCGCGCCCGTACCCGGCTGCTCGACCTGCGCGGCGCGGCGCGCGGCGGCCTGTCCGCCGTCCTGGGCGTCAGCCTGCTCTCGGGCGCGGCACTGATGATCACGCTCGTCGACGTGCAGCTGATCGCGCAGACGCTGTTCGGCAGGAACTCCACGGGTGGCGCCCTCCTGCTCGCCCACTTCCTCGTCCCCCTCGCGGTGGCCGCGCTGGCCGGCGGCCTCCTGGCCCGGTGGTGCGCCGAACGCTGGATCGTCGCCGGCGGCATGCTCGTCGCGGCCGGGGCGTACGCCCGGATCGCCACCTGGCCGGTCCGGGCCGAAGGCCTCCACTACGACCTGGGCCTGTTCGCCGTCCCACGAGTCGGCGCGGACCTGGCCGTCGCCGGTCTGGGCCTGGGCCTGGTGATCGCGCCGCTGTCGGCGGTCGCGCTGCGCTCCGTTCCCGCCGTACGGCACGGCGTCGCGTCGGCCGCCGTGGTGGTCGCCCGGATGATGGGCATGCTGCTCGGCGTGGCGGGCCTGAGCGCCTGGGGCTTCTACCGTTTCCACGCGCTCACCGCTCATCTCGTCACCCCGCTGCCGATCGGCGTGTCGCCCACGGAGTTCGCCCGCCGCATGGCCGCCTACCTGGCCGCCGTGAAGGCCGCCCTGCACACCGAGTACGCCGACATCTTCTGGGCGACCGCCGGGGTCTGCGCCCTCGCGGCCCTGCTCGGCCTCGCGGTCGGCGGCGGCGCGCCCGCCGAGGCCGGCGAGGAACCCGCCGCCCCGGAGCCGGTCCCGACGACGGCCGAACCGCCGTCCGCCTGAGCCGCGCACGGCGGAGTCCGGGTCACTCGACCGAGCCGGTCAGACGGCCGTCGTCCTGCTCGAGGACCGCCGCCGGCACCGAGGCCATGCCGGTGGCCTTGATCCGGTGAGCCCGGCCGAACAGCGGGTCGAAGTTGGCGGCGTAACGGTCCTCCAGGGCACCGTCCGCGATCGTGACCATCGCCTCGTCGTGTCCGTGGAAGCCGACGGCCGTGTAGTTGTTGCTTCCGGTGAAGACGACCTTCTGCCGGGTGCCCTCATAGCCGCCGTCGATCAGCAGGTACTTCGAGTGCGCGTAGACGCGGGAGTTCTCCGACAGGTAGCGGATCTCCGGGTTTCCGTTCCGGCCCCCCGGCTTGGTCAGGCGGCGTGCGGCCCTGCGGCCGATCCGGTCGAAGACCACCTGAACGCGGCATCCCGCGTCGTCGAGTTTCCAAAGCCGCTGCGCGATCGGCGCCCACGTGAAGTGCCCCAGGCTGAGCCGGATGCGCGTGCCGCCCGCGCATGACACCTTGTCGAGGGCGGCGCTGATCGGGTCGCCCTTCGCCCACGGGAAGAAGTCGATCCGGTACGCCCCCGCCTGGACGGTGCTGTGATAGTCGCCGTTCGGGTGCCGGGCGGCGAGGTCGTCGAAGTAGCGCAGGTAGCCCTCGTGGACCGCGGCGTCCTTGATGGTCAGCGCGTCGTTCCACTGGGTGTCGCGGGCGCCGTCCGTGGCGTTGGCGGAGGTCTGCACCACCACGTCCCGGTTTCCCAACGTCGTGGAGAACAGGAAGAACTTGTTGTGGTTGAAACTCGGGCCGATGCAGCCCCGGCCCCGGCCGCACACCACGACCCATGACGACTTCCGCCTGTCGCGGCCCAGGCCCGCGCGCAGCCTCTTGTACGCGACGTAGTCCGTGGACTCGTGATCCAGCACCACCTGAACATGGACCTTGCGCCGGCTCGCGGCGACCAGCTGCGCGGCCGTGTCCAGGCTGGCGAAGTGGTACATCGCGACGGCGATCGTCTCTCCGGAGGGCGTGCCGGCGATCAGCCGTGCGACCTGGTCGGCGATCGCGTCCCGCCGGGCGGAGCCGGCCTGCGGCGAATTGAAGATCGGGCCGGTCCGGACGGCGGACCGCGTCCCCTCGTCGCCCGGGCCGCCGGACACGGGCCGGACCACGGCCACGGACTCGGTGGTCGCCGCGAGCGCGGCCCCACCGGGGCCGACGGTTCCGACGGCCACGACACAGGAGACGGCCAACGCCGCCTCGGCCACAGACATAACCACAACTTCTCCTGCACACGGGGGAGCTTGGGTGAAAAAATGTCACAAATTCACCCAAGTGCCGCAGATCGTACAGGAGATCACACTCCGTCATCGAGGGAGGTGAACAGACATAAAGGTAGATCTTTCAGCGCCACGCCACGCCACGGCGAGGACGAAGATCGCCGCATCGGCCGTTGGTAGCCTGCTCATCCGTTTCGGATGATCGGCGGTCAAGGTGCGTATCGAGATCGTGGTGTTCGATGGCTTCGATGAGATCGATGTGTTCGGTCCGTTCGAGGCCCTGTCCAGTGCGGGGTTCCAGGTGGCCTTGGCCGCTGTCGAGCGTCCCGGCGTCGTGGTGAGCATGCGAGGGGTCAGTCTCAACGTTTCGGCGGTCCTTGGCGAAGCAGATGGAGTCGTCGTCCCAGGTGGTGGCTGGCTGAATCACGCCGAGGAGGGATCGTGGGCCCAGGCCCAGCGGAAGGTCCTGCCGAACAGGCTCGTCGAGCTCGCCCCGAACACCCGGTGGCTGGCCTCGGTATGTACGGGCACGATGCTGCTCGCGACGGCCGGCCTGCTGACCGGCCGTCACGCGACCACGAATCACAACGCGTTCGATGAACTCGCCCCACACGTGGCTGAAGTGATCGACGAACGCGTCGTCGATGACGGCGATCGGATCACTGCGGGAGGTCTCACCGCCGGGCTGGACCTGGGGCTATGGATCACTGAGAGAGAGCTCGGATCGGAAAGGGCCGACCAGGTATCCCGATCGATGGAATACGAGCGTCAGGGACGAGTCTGGCACGCTCCCAAGAGGCGATAGCAGAACGTCGTGCGCACTTACGGCAGGGCCGCCTGCCGGCCTTCTGCGCGCTCATATCGTGCGCCTACGGATATTCGGCTGGGACGCGGCGGACCTACCGGTGCCGGGCCACTTCACGCAGGCGCGGGGGTAACTGCGGTCTGCCCTTGCCGTCGGCGCCTGGAGGGCGCACGCTCGGTCCATGAGACGCGGATGTTCATGCGGGCACGGATCCAGCTGCTCCTGCTCCAAGGGATGCTCCTGCGGCTGTAACGGCTGACCTCACCGGCTAGGGCGGTCCGGCCGCAGTAGGCGCAGCGGGAGGCGAGCACGCCGTCAGGCGATCCAGCCGTTGACGCGCCCCCGGTGGAGGGCCTGCCGGGCCTCGGCGCTGTCGAGCATCTCCAGGCCCCTGATCGCCCAGAACCGCAGCGACTCGTCGTCGCTGTCGAGCTGGTCGGCCAGGACCGTCAGAGCGCCCGGCGACCGGGCCTCGGTGATGAGCTCGAGGAGCAGGCAGCGCAGCTCGTCGTCCCGCTCTTCGCGGAACGCTTCGACGATCTCGTCGACGTACGCGTCCGCGTGCTCGCGCAGGAAGTCGAAGCCCTGCGCCCTGAGCGCGGGGTCCGGGCTCCGCATGGACTGCAGGGCCCGTTCAACGCGCTGGTTCGCCATCAAGTCATCCTCGGCACCGGGTGGTCATGACGCACCGCATCGTAGAGGAACCCTCCGACGGTTTCGCGATCACCCGGCGGCTTGGGCAGGGGCGGGCATCGAGCATCATGGAGGGATGACTGGGGCGGTGGACAAGAGTGGCATACGCGACCGGTCGGGCGTGGCTGTGGGCGCCCACGGCCGGACCGGAACGGTCCCGCACACCAAGGATCTCGCGTCCGACACCGCCTTCGCGATGCTGGTCGACCTGGTCGCCGACGGCGACGTCGTGGTCCTGAGCGGGGCCGGCCTGTCGACCGAGTCCGGCATCCCGGACTACCGGGGGGAGACCGGGCGTCGTCGGCGGGCCGAGCCGATGACCTACCAGACCTTCGTCGGCAGTGAGGCCGCCCGTCGCCGCTACTGGGCGCGCAGCCACCTCGGGTGGCGGCATGTCGCGCGCGCCTCGGCCAACGCCGGACACCGCGCCGTGGCCGAACTGCAACGACGCGGCCTGGTCGCCGGGATCATCACCCAGAACGTCGACGGCCTGCACCAGGCCGCCGGTGCCCGGCGGGTCATCGAGTTGCACGGCGGCCTCGACCGCGTCGTCTGCCTCGCGTGCGGCCGGCGCACGCCCCGCGGGGTGCTCGACGAACGCCTGCGCGCCGCCAATCCCGGCTGGGGCGCCGAGGCGACTGTGATCAACCCCGACGGTGACGCCGTGCTCGCCGACGACCGGATCGACTCCTTCACCACCGTCGGCTGCGTGGACTGCGGCGGAGTGCTGAAGCCGGACGTGATCTTCTTCGGCGAGAACGTCCCGCGCCCGCGCGTCGAGGAGTGCTACGCCCTGACCGAGCGCGCCGGAACCCTCCTCGTCCTCGGTTCCTCGCTGACGGTGATGTCCGGATACCGCTTCGTCCGCCGCGCCGCCGAACGCTCGATACCAGTCGCGATCGTCAACCAGGGCCCGACCCGGGGCGACGCCGAGGCGCTGCTGTCCCTGGACGTACCGCTCGGCGCGACCCTCACCGGGCTCATCGGCGAGCTCGGCGCGACGCGCTGAGATCCGACCGCCGAGCGTAGGCGGACTACGCCATATGGTGATGGTGCCCGGCGCTTTACGGTGTGACCGTTGCGTCATGAAAGGGCGCTTCGTCTCGATGACGGTCGGCTGTCTGGTCCTCGCCGCGTGCGGCGGGACGTCGCGAGCACCCGTGGCGGCGACGACCCGGCCGCCGGTGGCGGACTCCTCTGCGCCGTCCGCCTCGCACCCCTCACCGTCCTCGGCCGGGCCGACGGTCGAGGACTCCCCGGCGTCCTCCCCGGAACCGAGTGACACGGGAGCGGGCGACCGGTCCTCGACCGCCCCTTTCGACGACCTCCCGGCGACGTACCGGGTGTCGCGCGTCGCCGGGTTCACGCAGTACCAGGGCAATCCCGCCTGGATCCCCTCCGAACGCTCCAGGGTGGCCAACGCCGTCTGGGAGTTCGACCGGGACGGGACGTTCGCGTTCACCACGTCGAACGTCCGGACCGACCTGTTCCCCCTGCACGGCACGTACCGCGTCGAGGGCACGACCCTCAGCTTCTCCGCGCACGGCGCGGCGGCCAACGCCGGCGGCAGCGCGCACGCCGAGCTCATCGGGACGATGGACCTGTCGGCGGACCCTCACGTCGTCCGGTTCAGACTCATCACCGGTTCCGGGTACGGCGCGGTGGTCGACGACCAGCGGTTCGCCTCCGCGACGGCCGCGGCGTACGGCGGCACGGTCGCCGTGACGGCCGGTTGACGGGGAGGAGGGTCTCCCGGTGAGCGTCGTCGCGGAATGGTCGGAGCGCATCGCCCGGAGGGTGACGCCGGAGGAGATCGACTTCGCGGCCGACGTGGGCGAGGCCTTCGCGGCCGGGGGCGTGTCCCGGCGCGCGCTGTTCGACTCGCCGGGTGCGGAGCCGGGCGGGTTCGGCCTGGCGAGCGCGGTCGGTGAACTGCCCGTCATCCTCGCCGCCCTGGCGGACACCGGCCGGGTCCTCCGGCACGCGCTCGGCACCCAGGAGTTCGGCAACGTGATGGCCGTCGCGAGCCTGCTCGTCTCGTTGCGCGGTGGCGGACGGCCGCCCGACGAGCAGCGGGACGACGCCCGCACGGCGCTCGCCCGGGCGTACGTCGAGCTCCGGGATCGGCTCCAGACCCTCGGGTTTCCGCCCGGCCGCGCCGAGCGGCTGGCCCGCGAGCTGCTCGAGGAGCTGCTCACCGACGCCGTCAGCGCCGAGGACTTCCTCCGCCGGCTGGACGGCGGGAAACGGTGACCCGTCCGGGCGTCGCCACCGTGGCACCCCCGTGGATCTGGATGTTCTTCATCGGGTACCTCGCGATCGGTGTACCCGACTCGATCGACACCTGGCAGCGGCAGCTCGCCGACTACAGCGGACACCACTCGGTCCCCTTCACTCTGCTGAAGGTGTTCGCCGCAGTGGAGTTGCTGCCGGTCGCCTTCCTCGTCGCCGGCCTGGCAGGCGTCGTCCTGCCCTCCGTGCGCGGCCGCCTGGTGGAGCGGAGGTTCGGCCTCGTCCCCGACGACCGGCCCGTCATCGCCGAGATGCGACGGTTCGTGGAGGCGTACGCGCCGGGCGTCGAGCTGCGCGTCACACTCCGGCCGGGCCGGCAGGCCCGTGTGTACCCGGTCGGCCTGCGGCGGGCCCGCATCGCGGTGTTCCGGCCGATGGCCGCCCTGTGGCGCCAGGACCGGCAGGCCGCCCAGGCCGTCCTCCTGCACGAGATCGCGCACCTGCGGCAGGGCGACCACCTGATCGTCGGTCTCGGCAGCCCCTTTCCGTGGCTCGTACGCGTCTGGGCTCCGGCGTTCCTCCTCGCCGAACTGCTGCCCGCCCTCATCTTGTTCGCGACGCGACCGCCCCTGCTGGGGACCACGGTCGGCGCCCAGGTCGTGCTCGACCTCGGCGCGGTCCCCCGGCAGCTGATCCTCCCGGTCGCGGCGCTGTGGCTGGCCGAGCTGGGCGCCGACCGGTTCCCCGCGGAGGTGGTCGGGCCGGACGCCCTTCGCCGCGCGCTCGAACGTTCGCGGTCGGCCCCCTGGTACTCCCCGCTGTCCCATCCCCCGGCGGGCGTACGGCGGAAACTGGCCGCTCATCCGCGTGCGGCGACGCTCATCCTGCTCACCGGCTGGTTCGCCGCGCTGGTCGTCAAGCTCGCCGCCACGATCGCCGCCGCGACGCCCGCGTTCCTCATGATCGGGAACTCCGTGCCGGAGACGGCGCGGGGGCTCACGCGCGGCGTCCGCGCCTTCCTCGTCGACGGCCGCCCGCTCCTCCTCGTCGCCCTGGCGCTCCTGCTGACATGGCCGTTGCTCGCCCCGGTATGGACGCGCCGGTGGTCACCCGGCACGCCACCCGGACGGCCGGCCCGTTACCCCCTCTACCTGGCCGCGACCGCCCCGCCGACGCTGCTGGTGCTGGCCTCCTACCTCATCCCCACCGTCTGAGGACGACCCGCAGAGGACGCGACTCGCATGATCTTGATCGCCGCGGGAGTCCCGGGCGCGGGTCACTTCGCGTTCGGGGCGGGACGCTCCCGGGCCGGGGCGTGGCCGTACGCACCGCCGAGGATGTTCTCGCGTCCCCACGCGCCGAGGGGCGCGAGCGCGGCGTTGAGCGAGACGCCGAGGGCGGTCAGCGAGTACTCCACCCGAGGCGGCACCTCGTCGTACGCCTCCCGGTGCACGATGCCGTCCTCCTCCAGCTCCCGCAGATGTGAGGCGAGGACCTTCTCCGTGATGCCCGGCAGGTACCGGCGCAGCTCGCCGAAGCGGCACGGTCGCTCGTTGAGCGCCCAGAGGATCAGGACCTTCCACTTCCCGCCGATCACGTCCATCGCCGCGTCGATGCCGCAGACGTAGGCCCCGGGCCTTCGTGCGATCGCCATGGGACGCCCCTTCCACCTGCTCCCTTACCCCGGGGTGACCACCCACTTCGAAGTGCGTACTTGATCATCTCGAGGCCCGGAACAAGCCTATTCGTCATGAACTCCGACACGCAGAATGCCTCTCTCACCCTCCTCGGGCTCGGTGCCATGGGCACCGCGCTCGCCCGCGCCTGGCTCGCCGCCGGGCATCCGCTGACCGTGTGGAACCGCACCGCCGAACGGGCCGAACCGCTCGCCGCCGAAGGGGCGACCGTCGCGGCGACCGCCGCCGAGGCGGTCGCCGCCAACGGCCTCGTGATGGTCTGCCTGCTCGATGACGCCTCGGTCGTCTCGGCCCTGGCCGACGCGGACCTGACCGGCAAGGACCTGGTCGACCTCACGACCGGCACTCCCGGCCAGGCGCGGGCGCGGGCCGCGTGGGCGCGGTCGCGCGGCGCCCGCTTCCTGGACGGCGGGATCATGGCGGTCCCGCCGATGATCGGGGTCCCCGGTTCCGGAGGCTACGTCTTCTACAGCGGTTCCCGCGCGCTGTTCGACGCGCACCGGGACGCTCTGGCCGTGCCGGCCGGCACCGAATACGTCGGACAGGACGCCGGTCTGGCGGCCCTGCATGACGTGGCGCTGCTGAGCGCGATGTACGGGATGTTCGCCGGGGTGGCGCACGCGTTCGCGCTGATCCGCGGGGAGGAGGTCGTGCCGAAGGAGTTCGCGCCCCTGCTCGTGCGCTGGCTGACCGCCATGACCGCCTCGGTGCACGGAGTGGCCGCACACCTGGAGAGCGGCGACTACGCCAAGGGGGTCGTCTCGAACCTCGCCATGCAGGTGGCGGGCACGCCGACGCTGCTGGGGACCGCCGAGGAGCAGGGGGTCAGCGCCGAGTTGCTCACCCCGTACGTCGGCCTGATGAAGCGCCGCCTCGCCGACGGGCACGGCGACGAGGGCACCACCGGTGTCATCGACCTGCTCGCCCGCCGTCCGATGCCTTGAGTACGGCCGGCGGGCACGGAGATCCCGCCCCCGAATGTCGGCGGGCGCCGATAGCGTCGAGCATGTGATCGAACGGTGGGGGCAGGAGCGCCACGCCGCCGCCGGCGGCGCGACGGTCAGGTCCCCGAAGACGGCCGAGCAGCGCGAGCGGCGCGTCGCCGCCGGGGTCGAGGAGCTCGACCGGTGGCTGCGCGACCAGGTGGCCCAGGGCCTCGCGCACGCCGACCGTGCCCCGCGCACGGCCTGGGACGACGTCGCGCGCAGGCTCGTCGACGCCCAGGCCGCGGCGCTGGCGTCCTGGGTGCGGGAGCTCGGCTCGATCCCCGCCGAGGGCCGGCCTGAGCGGCTGCTGGAGGAGTACGCCCTGTTGCGGCTGCTGGCCACGGCCTTCCGGCGCCGCGACGACCTGCCGGAGCCGCTGCGGGCCACCGTACGATCCCGCGTCGGCTTCACCGTGAGCCAGGAGGAGGTCCTGGCGGGCGAGTGGGTGCGGGATCACTGGTACGTCGCGGGGTGCCGCGACGTGGAGGAGGACCGGCTCGTCGCCCGGCGCGTCTGGCTGCGCGGCCGGGAGACCGGGCGGTCCGCGCTCGTCCTGTCCTTCGCCGCGCCGGGGCGGCCGCTGGACGCCTCCCTCGTCGTCGGCGACACCCTCGACGCCGAGCTGGTCTTCTACCCCGGAGCGCAGCCACTGCGCGCGCTGGTCGCCGCCCGCCACTCGCCGCCCCTCCGGCGTCCGCCGCGCGGCACGACGGTGGCGGAGCTCTTGCGCGAACACGCCGCCGCGCTGTCCCGCGATCCCTGGCTCGAGCGGTGGCCCGCCGTGCTGGCCGACGTCCGGCCCGCGCAGGACGGCGCGGGCGGCCCCTGCCTGGTCGGCGCGGACGGTGACGCGCTCCCCCTGCGCACGACCGACGTGTGGCGGCTGCTCGCCGTCTCCGGCGGCCGTCCCCTCACCGTGTCCGGCGAGTGGTCGCCGCGCGGGCTGGTGGCGCTGTCCGCCTGGCAGGAGGAGGAAGGGGCCGTGGTGCTGTGAGCCCCTGGAACGAGCACGTGACCGCCGCACTGCTGGGCACGCGCCGGCGGCGGGTGCCGCCGCTCGACGAGGCGCCGGTGGCCCCCGCCGAGCCGGCGGCCCGCCTGCTGGACCAGGCGGCGCTGCTGGCGGTGCGCAGGCGGGCCGGGTGGCGGCCGGTGACGGCGGAGCCGATCGCGCCCGCCCCGGCGGAGACCGCACCCGTCGTGCCGCCCGCCGCGGCCGACCGGTTGGGCCGGATCCTGTCCGGCGAGCACGCCCGCGTCCTTCCGGAGTGGCTGGAGGCGGCGGCCCGGAGCGGCCGCCGTGTGCCGCCAAGGTTGCTCCCGGACCTGCTGCACAAGGGCCGGTCCGACCGGGCGCTGCGCCCGTCCATCGCGCGGGCGGCGGGCCGGCGGGGCGTGTGGCTGGCGATGCGGAACCTCGACTGGGCGTACCTCGTCGTGGCGAGCGGCGGCGAGGAGGTCGAGGCGCCCGAGGTGTGGGAGACCGGTGCCCGCGCCCAGCGCGTCGCGCACCTGCTTCGCCTCCGGGCCACCGACGCGGCCGCGGCCCGTGCGACCCTGTCGTCGACGTGGACACGCGAGCCCGCCCCGGAGCGGGCGCACTTCCTCGCGGCCTTCGAACGCGGGCTGTCCCTCGCGGACGAGGACTTCCTCGAGGCGGCGCTGGACGACCGCGGCCTTGAGGTGCGCCGCATCGCGGCCGACCTGCTCGCCCGCCTGCCAGACTCGGCGTACGCCCGGCGCATGGCCGACCGGGCTCGCGCCTTCCTGCGCGCCGAGACCGGCCCGTCCGGCGGCCCCGAGCGGATCGTCGTCGATCCGCCGGAGCACCACGACGAGGAGATGCGGCGCGACGGCATCCCGTACCACGCGGCCGAGCGCATCGGGAACCGCGCGGGCTGGCTCCGAGAGATCCTCGCCCGCACGCCGCCGTCCACCTGGGACGAGCTGTTCGGCATGCCCCCGGCGCTCATCACCGGTCTGCCGGTCGCCGAGGCGGCCGTCGGCGACGGGTCACGCGCCGCGCCGGACGGGCAGGCCGCGCGGGACGTCCACCTGGGCTGGGCTCGCGCGGCGGTGCGGCAACGGGACGCCGCCTGGGCCAGGGCGCTGCTGACGGGCGACGTCATGCTCGGCGAGGTCCCGACCCTCGCCGACCTGCTGGACGTCCTGCCCCCCGGTGAGCGGGAGAACGCCGCGGCCGAGGCGGTCCGCCGGATCGATGGGCCCGCCGACCGCGTCACGGTGCTCGAGCGCGTCCCCGGCCCCTGGGCCGGCGCGCTGGCCGACATGATGATCGACGCCGTGGCCGCGGCCGTGACGGACCCCGACGACGGGCGGTTCCCGGCCGAGCCGTACCGCCTCGCCGGCGAACGCCTCTCCCCCGCCACCGCACCCCGCCTGGACGATCTCGCCCGGCGCCACCCGGCACGCGGGCCGTTGTCCGAGCTCGCCGACATCCTGCGCTTCCGTCACGACATGCTCGAGGAACTGCGGTGATACCGCCTGAGGAGCGAGCCCGACGCAGCGAGCGGAGCGGACGGCCGAGCATCGTCCTCTGGTGCGCCTCCGGCACGACGAAGACCGCCCGCGAAGCGAGTGAGGGCGAGCGACCTTTGAGCACGCGCGACCACGCACCCCCGCACCGACGAAGGAGTTCCTGACGATGACCGAGGCCGTGCTGCGCCCGCACGCCGAGCACCAGTTCGCCGACGAGCTCGTCCTCCTCGCCGAACGGGACGACCGGCCGCGCCCGCCCGGCTGGCGGCTGTCGCCGCGGGCCGTCATGGTCTATCTCCTCGGCGGAGCACTGTCCGACGGCACCGTCATCACGCCGAAATACGTCGGGCCGCGCCGCCTGATCGAGGTCGCCGTCGCCACCCTCGCCACGGACCGGGCGCTGCTGCTGCTCGGTGTCCCCGGCACGGCGAAGACCTGGGTGTCGGAGCACCTCGCGGCGGCGGTCAGCGGGGACTCCACGCTGCTCGTCCAGGGCACCGCCGGCACGACGGAGGAGGCGATCCGGTACGGCTGGAACTACGCCCGGCTGCTGGCCGAGGGCCCGTCGGAGCAGGCTCTGGTGCCGAGCCCGGTGATGCGCGCGATGCGGTCCGGGGCCGTCGCCCGGGTCGAGGAGCTCACCCGGATGCCCTCCGACGTCCAGGACTCCCTCATCACGATCCTGTCCGAGAAGGCCCTGCCCGTACCGGAACTGGGCACCGAGACGCAGGCGCGCAAGGGGTTCACGGTCATCGCGACCGCCAACGATCGTGACCGCGGCGTGAACGACCTGTCCAGCGCGTTGCGCCGCCGGTTCAACACCGTCGTGCTGCCGCTGCCCGCGACGACCGAGGAGGAGGTCGACATCGTCGCCCGCCGGGTCGCCCAGATCGGCACGTCGCTGGAGCTGCCCGAGACCATCGCCGGGCTCGAAGAGATCCGCCGGGTCGTGACCGTCTTCCGTGAGCTGCGCTCCGGCCGCACCGCCGACGGCCGCACGCGGCTCAAGTCGCCCAGCGGCACGCTGAGCACGGCCGAGGCGATCTCGGTGATCACCAGCGGCCGGGTGCTCGCGACGCACTTCGGCGACGGGGTGCTGCGCGCCGCCGACGTGGCGGGCGGCATCGTCGGCTCGGTCGTGCAGGACCCGGTGTCGGACCGCGTCGTGTGGCAGGAGTACCTCGAAACCGTCGTCCGTGAACGCCCCGAATGGCGCGACTTCTACCGCGCCTGCCGGGAGGTCTCCTGACCGTGGCCGCGCCCGCCCACGAACGCGTACGGATCTTCGGGATCCGGCATCACGGCCCGGGATCGGCGCGGGCGCTCGGCCGCGCGCTGGACGATATACGGCCCGACATGGTCCTGATCGAAGGACCACCCGAGGCCGACGCCATCGTCGGCCTCGCCGCCAATCCCGGCATGGTGCCACCGGTGGCGTTGCTCGCCCACGCGCTGGACGGCGGGGAGGAACGGCGCGCGGCGTTCTGGCCGTTCGCGGAGTTCAGCCCCGAGTGGCAGGCGATCCGGCATGCCCTTCGGGCGGGGGTGCCCGTCCGCTTCTTCGACCTGCCGGCCGCGCACCAGCTCGCCGACGAGCCGGACCGCGACCGCCCCGCCGGACCCGAGGCCACCGGACCCGAGACAACCCCGACGGCCGTCCGGCCCGAGGCCGCTTCGGGGACGGGTGACGGGTCCGGCGGGGCCGCCGAGGCGGTGCGCCTCGATCCCCTGGCCCGCCTCGCCGAGGCCGCGGGTTACGACGACGCCGAACGCTGGTGGGACGACGTCGTCGAGCACCGCGACGGCGGCCCCTCGCCGTTCGAGGCCGTCGCCGAGGCGATGGCCGCGCTCCGCGAGCACGCGCCGGCCATGCCCGAGGACCACCTGCGGCGGGAGGAGCGGCGCGAGGCGTACATGCGCAGGACGGTGCGGCGCGCGCTCAAGGACGGGTACGAGCGGATCGCGGTGGTCTGCGGCGCGTGGCACGTCCCCGCGATCGCCGCCGGGCTCCGCTCCACCCGCTCGGCGGGCGCGCCGACCGCGGCGGCCGACGACCGTACGCTGCGCGGGCTGCCCACGACGAAAGTGGCACTGACCTGGGTGCCCTGGTCGTACGGCCGCCTGGCGGTCCGCTCCGGGTATGGCGCCGGGGTCGTGTCCCCGGGGTGGTACCACCACCTGTTCACGGCGCCCGACCGCCCGATCGAGCGCTGGTTCGCCGCGGTGGCGGCGGTGCTGCGCGCCGAGGACCTGCCCGTGTCGTCCGCGCACGTCATCGAGGCCGTACGCCTCGCGAACGCGCTCGCCGCGCTGCGCGGCCGGCCGCTCGCCGGGCTGGACGAGGTCACCGAGGCGGCCCTCGCCGTCCTGTGCGAAGGCGCCGAACTCCCCCTGGAGCTGATCCAGCGCCGCATGGTCGTGGGCGAACGCCTCGGCTCCGTACCCGACGGCGCGCCGATGGTGCCGCTCCAGCGGGACCTGCGGGACGAGCAGCGGCGGCTGCGGCTCAATCCGTCGGCGACCGCGAAGGAGGCCGACCTGGATCTGCGCAGGCCGGTCGACCTGGATCGCAGCCGCCTGCTGCACAGGCTTCGGCTGCTGGGCGTCCCGTGGGGAGAGCCCGCCGGGTCCGGGCGTGGCAAGGGCACCTTCCGTGAGACCTGGACGCTGGCGTGGCGGCCGGAGTTCGACGTCCGGCTGGTCGATGCCGGCGCGTGGGGCCTGACGGTCCGGAGCGCGGCGTCCGCGCGGGCGCGGGCGCTGGCCGCCGAGGCCGCCACCCTGGCGGAGCTCACCGCGCTGGCCGAGCGCTGCCTGCCGGCCGACCTCGGCGACGCGTTGCCGGCGGTCATGGCCGCGCTCGCCGACCGGGCGGCGACCGACACCGACGTCGCCCACCTCATGGCGGCGCTTCCCGCGCTGGTCCGCACGCTGCGCTACGGGGACGTGCGCGGCACCTCGGTGGAGCCGCTGCGCACCGTCGTCGACGGTCTCGTCGTGCGCGTCTGCGTCGGGCTGCCGGGCGAGGTCTCCGGGCTCGACGACGACGCGGCCCGGGCGCTCCTCGACCGCGTCGACGACGTCCACGGCGCGCTGTCCCTCCTCGACGACGCCGACCACGCCGCGCGCTGGCGCGGCACGCTCGCCGCCCTCCTCGACCGTCCGGGGCTGCACGGCCTGATCGAGGGGCGACTCACCCGCCTACTGCTGGAGGCCGGATCGCCGGACGACGCCGACGGGCCTGCGGGCGGGATCGGCGACCGGATGGCGCGTGCCGTCTCGGTCGGGGCCTCACCGGCCCGGGCGGCCGCCTGGATCGAGGGCTTCCTCTCCGGCGGCGGGCTGATCCTCGTTCACGACGACCGGCTGCTCCGCCTGGTGGACGACTGGATCGGCGGCCTGCCCGCGGACTCCTTCACCGACGTGCTGCCGTTGCTGCGCCGGACGTTCGCGACGTTCGAGGCGCCGGAGCGCCGCTCCATCGGCGAGCGGGTGGCTCGCATCGGCGCCGCCCCCGGCCGGGGCCCCGCCGACGACGAGACCCTGGACTCCGCACGCGCCGCCCCGGCCGTACGGACGGTCATCGACATCCTCGGCTGGCCTGCTCGCGGAGCGGATCCCGGGCGGCCCCGCGACGACGGGAGGGGATGGGCGTGAGCGCCGGAGCGGAGACGGGCGAGGACAGGATGCGGCGCTGGCGGATGGTCCTCGGCGGCGAGGCGGCCGAGTCCACCGGCACGGCCCTCACCGGCGACGACGCGAAGATGGACGCCGCGCTCGAGGCGGTGTACGGCACGGCCGGACGCGGCGGTGGGCGGCGCGGCCGGAGTGCCGGGCTCGGCGCGTCCGCGCCGCAGGTCGCCCGCTGGCTGGGCGACATCCGGGCGTTCTTCCCGTCGACCGTCGTCCAGATCATGCAGAAGGACGCCGTCGAACGCCTCGACCTGACCCGCCTGCTACTCGAACCCGAGCTGCTGGAGGCGGTGGAACCCGACGTCCACCTGGTCGGCACACTGCTGTCCCTGAACCAGGTCCTGCCGGAGCGGGCCCGGGATTCCGCGCGGGCGGTCGTCCGTACCGTCGTGCGCCGGCTCGAGGAACGCCTCGCGCAGCGCATCCGGTCGGCCGTCGATGGCGCCCTCGACCGGTCCGCGCGGCGACGACGGCCGCGGCGCGTCTCCGAGGTCGACTGGAATCGCACGATCCGCGCGAACCTCCGCCACTACATCCCGTCGCACCGGACCGTGGTCCCCGAACACCTCATCGGGTACGGCCGCCGACGCCGGACCGTCGAGCGCGACATCGTCCTGTGCGTCGACCAGAGCGGCTCCATGGCGGCGTCGGTGGTCCACGCGGGCGTGCTCGGCGCGGTCCTGGCCTCGATGCCGACGCTGCGCACCTCGCTGGTCGCGTTCGACACGTCGGTCGTGGACCTCACCGACCGGCTGCACGACCCGGTCGACCTGCTGTTCGGCACCCAGCTGGGCGGCGGCACGGACATCGGCCGGGCCCTGGCTTACTGCGAGCGCCTCATCACCCGCCCCCGTGACACCGTCCTCGTCCTGATCAGCGACCTGTACGAGGGCGGGGTGCGCGCGGAGATGCTGAAGCGGGTGGCCGCCCTGACCTCCGCCGGCACGCAGGTCGTCGCGCTGACGGCCCTCTCGGACGAGGGAGCCCCCGCCTTCGACCGCGCGAACGCCGCCGCGCTGGCCGCTCTCGGTGCGCCCGCCTTCGCCTGCACGCCCGACGCGTTCCCCGACCTGATGGCCGCCGCGATCGAACGCCGCGACCTGAGGGAATGGTCCGAACGCACGCCTCTCGACCGGTAGAGACGACTTTCTGCGCGGCGGACGTGGGAGGACGGGGCGAAGGCCCGGCTCTCCCCGGTGGCGGCGGACCACCATGCCGCCGCCACCGGAGAGTTCCCCTCTAGCTCTTGATCGTGTAGCTGTCGCCGTACACCTTCCAGGTGAGCGGCGGGTTGAGGTCCAGGTTGCCGGCCTTCAGGAAGACCCGCTGCTCGGTGTCGACGCGGCTGGTGTCGCTGTGGGCCTCCTCGTGCTTCATCGCGACCTTGCGGGCGTCGAGGAACGCGTTGAGGTAGGTGACCTCACTGCCGCCCTGGGCCGGGGTCTTGGCCTTCTTCATCGCCGCCGCCCGGATGCCGCCGAAGCTGTCCCCGTCACTGCCGGGGCCGTGCATGACGATGGCGTCGTAGTAGATGAACTGGCCGAGCGCGCGCAGGCCGTCCTTCTTGGCCTGGTTCACCGCCGGGTTGAAGTAGACCCGGTCGCGCTCGTCGTCCTGGGCCTGCTGGAAGACCTTGTCGGAGGCGGCCTTACGCCAGTCCTTGGGGAAATTCGGGTCCAGGCCCTTGTGCGAGTCGCCGCCGTTGACCTTGCGCAGCGCCGGCAGGTATTTGGCCAGGACGTTGCCGGGCTCGCGGTCGGTGTACGACTGGACGAGTTCCAGCATGTCACCGGTCCCGGAGCAGAAGCCGATGATGCCGGCGGTGTATCCCCGGCCATCTCCGATGTCCTCGATGTACTTGTACTGCGCTCGCCAGTCGAGTGAGGAGTTCTCCGCGCTGGACACCAGCTGCATGGCGATGTCCTTCTTGTGCGGGTCGGTGAGGTCGACGGACGCTTTCGTCACCGAACCGGTCTGAACGGCCCGCGAGCCGGAGGAGTGCCCGGTGCCCGCCTCGACGGCGACGGCACCGGTGAAGGCCACGCCCAGGGCGAGGGCTACCGGTACGGTGCGTCGAGCGGACTTCTGGCTGAGGGGGAGGCGCATGTTCCTTACCGTTTCAGTCGACTTTCTTGACATGCCGTTCAGGGCTGGGGGCAGAACGGCACCGCGCCACCAGGACGATGGCGACTTATCGTGACGGGGCGATCGTCGGTGCTAGGTAAAGGTTCCTAACTAATCGCGATGAAAGCAGTTGACCGGGGGTGCTGTCAATACATCCGACGAATCTGGAAATGCCGACCCGCAGGGGAGAACGGCTTTCCTTAAGAGGGGCTTATAGGCGAATTAAGGCAGGCGAATGACCTGGGAGTCGGTTGACATGGCCGACCGATCCGGTCGGACCCATACGGCCCCCGATAGGCTGGCGCGGTGAACGGCCGAGCCGACACGGTCCGGGCCCTGACCCGGGTCTCGGCCCCTCCCCTGGTCCCCGAGGTCTCCCTGCACCTAGCCGACGAACCCTTCGCGACCTGGGAGGCGACACAGCGCGAACAGGCGGCCCCCGACGCGCCGCCGCCGTTCTGGGCCTTCGCCTGGGCCGGTGGCCAGGCTCTCGCCCGGCACGTCCTCGACCACCCGCGGACGGTGGCCGGTCGGCGCGTCCTGGACCTGGCCAGCGGATCCGGTCTCGTGGCGATCAGCGCGGCGCTGGCCGGCGCCCGCTCCGTGACCGCCTGCGACATCGATCCGCTCGCCGCGACCGCCATCGGCCTCAACGCCGCCCTCAACGGCGTGCGCGTCGACGTCCTGGCCGAGGACGTCCTCGCCGACGACCTGGGGGACGGGTTCGACGGAGTGGACCTGATCCTCGCCGGTGACGTCTGCTACGACGCGGACCTCGCCGGGGCCATGATGGCCTTCCTGCGGGCGCGGCGACGACACGGCGTGGACGTGCTGGTCGGTGACCCGTTGCGGCCCTACCTGCCGGACGGCCTCACCGCCGTCGCCCGGTACGAGGTGGCGGGCACCGCCAACCTGGAGGAGCGGGCCGTCACCGCAGCCGCGGTGTTCGCCATCCCCGGGTAAGCCCGGCCCACAGGCCGGGAGTTGACTCTCCCCGTCGCGGCCGTGCCCGACCACCAGCGTCGCGATGCGCGGCCGATCCCTCCTCAGCAGGCCGAGCAGGGCGGCGAGCTCGGCGCCGGTGTGCAGGCCGGGCCGCGATGGTTCGCCGTACGCGGCCGCCTCCGCCGCTGTGAGCCGTGGCGACGAGGACCGCGCAGGTGTCCGTACGAGGTCGCCATGGTCAGGTGGCGTCGTGGAAGACGAGGCCGAGCGCGTGGCGGCGGCCCGACCGCACGGTGCTGACGCCGTGCCGTACGGCGCCCGCGGACCAGCCGCGTTTGGTGCGGACGGGCCGGTCGCGCGTGGTGAAGATGAGGCCGTGGCCCTGCCGGAGCACGGTGGTGATGCCCCGTGACTGGGCGCGGGGTCGCTGTTCGACCAGCAGGAACTCGCCGCCGGTGTAGTCAGTGCCCTGCTCGTCGAGGCCGACCACGACCTGCAGGGGAACACCATCTCCCCGAACACGCGTCGCGGTGCAGGGCGTTCCAGTCGCCCGCCTCGTAGCGCAGGAGGATCTGGGCCGACCGGTCCTGACCGGCGTCGTGGCACATCGCGATCCACGCGTCGAGGTCGTCGGGCCACGGCGCGGCCCTGCCGAGCCGGGCCGCCCAGTCGCGGGCGACGGTCAGCAGGTGCGGGTAGAAAGGCCCGGCGCAGCTCGGCGATGGGCTCGGGCAGCTCGTGCGTGAAGTAGCGGTACTGCCCGGAGCCGAACCGGTGACGGGCCATGTCGACCGTGGTGCGGAAGAGCTCGGCCCGCTCGTACAGCGCGGCGATGGCGCGGCACTGCTCGGGCGTGAGCAGCCGGGGCGTCAGCGCGCAGCCGTAGGCGTCCAGCTCTTCGGCGAGGGCCGTCCAGTCCGCGGCGTCGACCCGCTGCGGGGCGGTGGTGTCGGTGGTCGTCACCGTTCCACTCTGCGGCAGACCGGACCCTGGTCGCTCGCCGAAAACCGACATCAGGTTCGGACGGCGTCACCGCGCGGTTCAGGCGGGGCCGACGCCGAACCAGTCGACCTCGGCGGCGTCGCCGTGCGCGCCGGCCGGGGCAGTGCCGAACAGGCCCAGCGTGGCTCCGATCCACTTGCCCTGGGAGGCGGTGAACGGCCCGCCGACCGGCTGGAGGCCGTGCCCGTCCACGTCGGCCGCGAACCGGCAGACGCCGCCGGGCCCCACCTCGACCCGCAGCCGTACCGAGGACCGGCCGCGCGGGAGCGGGATCGGCGTGGCGGCGTCGACCTCGGCCTTGTCCTGGACGGCCGTGCGGGACACCAGCGCGAGCCCGGAGTCCAGCCGCTGCAGCCCGATCCACGCGTAGCCGTAGCCGAGGACGACGAGCCCGGACCGCGCTCCCGGTGTCCCGGCGCGCAGGGTGAGGGAGGTGGTCGCGACGAACGACTCCGCGGGGAAGCGCTGCCCCAGGACGTTCGGCAGGAGCCGCAGGTCGGCGGTGTCGGCACTGGGCGGACAGGTCAGCCGGAGCCGGCCGCCGCGCAGCGACGCCCACGACGGATCGGCGTTGGCCTGCCAGGTCCACTGCTCGCCCAGCCGGTGGCCGGTGAACTCGTCCCCGGCGGCCGGGGCGGTGATCTTCGACGGGCGTCCCACCGCGGGCTTGCGATGGACCAGCACCGGCTTGCCGCGCCCGCTGCCGTCGTCCTCGCCCATCACGGGCCAGCCGTCGTCCCGCCACCGCATCGGCTGGAGGTGCACCACGCGGCCGTAGACGCCGCGGTCCTGGAAGTGCAGGAACCAGTCCTCGCCCCGCTGGGTGGTGACCCAGGCGCCCTGGTGCGGGCCGTTGATGGGGGTGTCGCCCTGGGCCAGGACGATGCGGTCCTCGTACGGGCCGAAGACGCTGCGCGACCGGAACGCCGACTGCCAACCGCCGGTCACGCCGCCGGCCGGGGCGAAGATCCAGTACCAGCCGTCCCGCTTGTACAGCTTCGGCCCTTCGAGGGTGGTGTAGCCGGAGAGCTCGTCGCCGTTCACCACGATCCGGCCGTCGTCGAGGAGCTCCCTGCCGTCCGGGCTGATCTCGTGCAGGGTCAGCCGGTTGTTGATCCCGGACCGGCTCTTGGCCCAGGCGTGGATGAGGTACGCCCGGCCGTCGTCGTCCCACAGCGGGCACGGGTCGATCAGGCCGCGGCCGGGTTTGAGGACGTGCGGTCTGGTCCACGGGCCGGACGGGTCGACGGCGGTGGTGACGAAGATGCCGTGGTCCGGGTCCGGGTAGAAGATCCAGAACCTGCCGGCGTGGTGACGGATCGCCGGCGCCCACACGCCGTTCCCGTGCTGCGGCGTGTCGAAGACGTCACGGGGTTCGAGTTCGGTGAGCGCGTGCCCGATGATCGTCCAGTTGACCAGGTCGCGCGACCGGAGGATGGGCAGGCCCGGGATCCGGTTGAAGGTCGAGGCGGTGAGATAGAAGTACGGCCCGACGCGGACGACGTCCGGGTCGGACCAGTCGGCGTTGAGCACCGGGTTGCGGTAACGGCCGTCCCCGAGGTCCGCGACCCACGGAAGAGCGGTCGTCCGGCCGTCCGCGGGCGCGGCGGCCGCACCGGTCGCCGCGCGCTCCGCCGCGCCGGCCGTGCCGCCGAGCCCGCCGACGGCGACCGACCCGGCCATCGCGCCGAGACCCGCCTGGAGGACCCGCCTCCGACTCTGCTCACCCATCCACGTCCTCCTTCAAGGGCGGCCCGATCGCGCGGCCGCGTGAGGAAAAGGTTTGCCGGAGTGTCTCAGCGCGGCTGGAGGTGGTCAAGGGCCGCGTCACCCCCGCGGCGCCACCGGGATCCAGACCCGCATGGGCCCAGGAGCCCGGTTCCCCCACAGGAAGTAGGGCACCGCCCTCAGGGACAGCGGCTCGGCCGCGCCGGCATCGCCGGCCGCGTGATCGGGGTACGGCTCGAGGGACGGAGACCGGTCCGCGCTCCCCTCGGCGGCGAGCGTGACCGGAACGTGCGGCAGGTCCGCGCGCTCGTCCACGCGCACCGGCGCGGTCGCGTCGAGCCGAACGTCCTCCAGCACCGTCCCGTCGGGGATGTCGGCCTGTTCGAGGCAGTAGACCAGTGGACCACGCGTCAGCGCGGCGGACCCGCGCACCGCGTCGACCCGCGGATGCGCCGCCACCAGGCGGGCGGGCATGTGCAGGTCCAGGGTGATGACCGTCAGGGCGGCCCAGCTCCGGGTGATGCGGAGGTACCCGTCGCGGACGTCTCCCTCGACGGCCACGCCGTCGACCTCGACGGTGAAGCCGTGGCACCATCCAGGGATCCGCAGTCCGAGCGTCCACGGCCGGGTGGTCGTCGCCGCCACGGTCAGCTCGATCCGGCCGTCCCAGGGATACACGGTCCGCGTCGTCACCTCGGCCTCGCCTCCGGGAACCGGGCCGCGCACGGTCCCGGCGCCGTACAGGTGGATCCGCAGGCCGTCGTCGTCCGCCGTCGCGAGGTAACCGTGGAGGGAGGACATCAGCCGGGCGAGGTTGGGCGGGCAGCAGGGGCAGGAGTACCAGCTCAGCCGCTGCGAGGGCGCATCCTCGTCCGACCCGTCGTGCCCGGTGCGCAGGTGGAGCGGGTTCGAGTAGAAGAAGTGCCGCCCGTCCACGGCGGTGGCCACCGCCACGGCGTTGTGGAGCACCCGCTCCATCTCGTCGGCGTACCGGTGTTCGCCCGTGGCCAGCAGCATGCGCCAGTTCCACTGGAAGCTCGCGATCGACGCGCACGTCTCGGCGTACGCACGGTCGGGCGGCAGCTCGTAGGGGTCGCCGTATGCCTCGTCGCGGTGCCGGGAGCCGTGCGCGCCGGTGAGGTGGGTCTTGGCGTGGAACGCGCTGTCCCAGAGCCGGCGCGACGCGTCGAGCAGTGCGGTGTCGTGCGTCTCGACGGCGACGTCGACCATGCCCGCCAGCAGGTACAGCTGCCGGACGGCGTGGCCGGTCACCTCCTCGGCCGCGCGGACCGGGAGGTGGTCCTGGAAGTACGCCGGGCCGAACCGTCCCTCCCCCAGCAGGCCCTGCCCGCGCAGGTCCAGGAACCTGCGTGCCACGTCGAGGTAGGGCCGGTGCCCGGTCACCCGGTAGAGCTCGACCAGGGCGGTCTCGATCTCGGGGTGTCCGCACACCCCGTCGACCCCGTCCGGCCCGAACCGCTCCACGATCAGGTCGGCGAAGCGCCGCGTGATCGTCATCAGCTCCGCGCCGACGCCGGCGCGGGCGGCGGCGACCGCGGCCTGGATCAGGTGGCCCGCGCAGTAGAGCTCGTGGCTCCAGTCCAGCTCCCGCCAGCGCTTCTCCGGGTGCACCGTGGTGAAGTAGGAGTTGAGGTAGCCGTCGTCCTGCTGTGCCTTGGCCAGCAGCGACACCGTGGTGTCGAGGAAGTCCCGCAGCCGAGCGGCGTCCCCGGGGTGGGTCAGCTGCCACGCGGCCGCCTCGAGGGTCTTGTAGATGTCGGAGTCGCGGAACCACATGCCCGCGAACTCCCGGTCGCTCTCCCCCGTGACGCGGCGCAGGTTCTCGAGCGTGCCGCTCGCCGACAGCTGGTCGACACAGTGGGGGATCGTCGCGGCGACGTTGCGGTCCTGCCATTCGCCGAGCAGCCCGCCGGGGTCGAGCCGTACGGCGTCGAGGGGAAGCGGCCGCAGCACGCCGAGGGCGTCCGTCGTCGGGGAGACCGGGCCGAGGTGTGAATCGGTCATGCTCTCTCTTCTCGTCAGCCCTTGAGGGCACCGGAAGTGAACCCGCGCACGTAGTAGCGCTGCAGGAGAAGGAACACCACGACGCACGGAACCGCCGCGGTCACCACACCGGACTGCAGCGCCCCGAAGTCGACCGACCCGAGGCTGCCGGACTGCAGGTTGAACAGCGCCACGGGCAGGGTGAACTTGGCGCCGTCGGTCAGGAAGATCAGCGGTGCGACGAACTCGTTCCAGGCGGCGAGGAACGAGAACAGCGCGACGGTCACCATGCCCGGCGCCACGCCGCGCAGCAGCACCCGGCGCAGCACTCCCGTCGGCGTACAGCCGTCGATGAGCGCGGCCTCCTCCAGCTCCACCGGCAGCGCCTCGAACGAGTTGCGCATCATGAACAGCCCGAACGGCAGCTGGAACATCGCCAGGACCAGCCCGAGGCCGATCAGGGAGTTCTGCAGGCCGATCCAGCCGAGCAGGACGTACAGCGGAACGAGGATGGTCGTGTACGGGACCATCAGGATCGCGAGGGTGACCAGGAACAGGAGGTTCTTTCCGGGGAAGGAGAACCGCGCCACGGCGTAGCCGCCCAGCGTGGTGACCACGACGGTGACGCACACCGTGACGAGCGACACCACCGTCGTGTTGAACAGGTACGTCGGCAGCCCGCTGCCGTAGTGGAACAGGCGCTTGTAGTCGGCGATCCCCCACCCGTTGCCGCCGCCGCTCGCCTGACGGCCGTGCACGGAGGACAGCAGCGTCCAGACCATGGGGAACAGGAAGAGCACCGCGAGCGCGGTGGACGTGGAGTAGAACCCCGCGGACCGGGCGGCGCGGTGACGCGGTCGTGACATGTCGGCTCCTTGGGGATGGAGGTCAGTGGCCGGTGCTCAGCGACCGCCGCGTCGCAGGAGGCGGAGCTGCGCGCCGTTGATGACGATCAGGCCCACGAGGATCGCGACCGAGACCGCCGCCGCCCGGCCGAGGTCCTGGGACAGGAACGCCTCCCGGTAGATGTCGACGACGATCGTCGCGGTGCCGTGCCGGCCGCCGGTCAGGATGAAGAACTGGTCGAAGGCCAGCAGGGAGCCCGTGACGGACAGGACCATCATCAGGGCGAGGGTGGGCCGCAGCAGCGGCAGCGTCACCCGCCGCATGATCTGCCACCAGCCCGCGCCGTCCGTGCGGGCGGCCTCGTACAGCATCGGGTCGATGGCGTGCAGGCCGGTCATGAGGATCAGCATGTAGAAGCCCGCGAACCGCCAAGTGATCATGCCGACCGTCGAGTACAGCGCGTTGCCGCTGCTGCCGAGCCAGTCGACGTCCCCGCCGACCAGGAACCGGATGACCGCGTTCAACGGCGACGAGCCGGTGTTGAACAGGCCGTAGAAGAGCAGGCTCGCCGACGCGAGGCCGACAGCGCTCGGCAGGAAGAACACCGTACGGAACAGGCCCACCCCACGGCGGCCCTCCTGGACGAGCAACGCCAGGCCGAACGCGACGAGGCTGAGGACGACCGTGGTCACGACCGTGTACTTCAGGGTGAACACGAGTGCGTGCAGGAACAGCGGGTCACTCAGGGCCCGGTAGTTCACCACCCCGTTGGGCGCGGACGCGCCGAGCAGCGGCCAGTGGTTGAACGACATCCAGACCATCAGGCCGAGCGGGACGACGAACAGGACCGCGACGATGGCGGCCATCGGCGCCGCGTAGAGCGCCGCCAGCCGCCGGTGACCACGCCGCAGGGGCGAGCCGTCGCGGCGGGCGGGCGGCGGGGGCGACGGCGCGCCACCCGAGCGCGTGCGGGCGGGTGAGAGGGAGAGCATCGGATGCTCCTCGCTGGTCACGGGGCGGCGGCGCGGTGGTCGGCCGCGCCGCCCGGAGACGTGCGTGGGGGGGGTGGGTCAGCCGTTGGACAACGACCCGGTGATGGCGCCGTTGTGCCGCTGCAGGACACTGCCCGGATCGCCGGGACCGAAGACCGCGTCGGTCACCGTGGACGTCCACGGTCCGTTCGGGTCGTTGTAGGTCTTGCCGAAGCCGACCGAGATGGGCGTCTGTCCCTGGGCGGCCAGCTTGTTGAACGTCGCCAGCCGTGGGTCCTGCCGGGCGTAGGTGTTGTCGGCCAGGTCGGTGCGCACGGTGATGTTCTTGTTCTTGGCGACCACGTCGACCTGGGCGTCGTTGGACAGGGTCCAGGAGATGAAGTCCCAGGCCTGCGCGGCGTGCTTGCTGTTGGCGCTGACGCCCAGCACGTCACCGCCGACGAAGGAGGAGGCCCCGCCCGTGAGCCCTGGAATCGGTGCCACGCCCACCTTCAGGTCGGGCCCCTCCTTCACGGTCTGCAGGACGGTGGCGCCCATCGGCTGAATGCCGATCTTGCCGTTCGTGAACTGCTGGGTCCACGTCGGGCCGTTCTCGTTCTTGGCCGAGGCAGGGACGATCCCCTCCTGGTACATCTTGCGGTAGAGGGCGTAGACCTTGGCGGCCGCGTCGTTGGCGATGGTCGATTCGGTGCCCTTGTCGTTGAGCACCGTGCCGCCCGAGGCCCAGATCATCGGCCAGGTGGTGAAGAGCATGCAGCCCGGGCAGGCGCCGCCGAAGAAGTAGCCGTGCGCGCCGCCGCCCACGCCGTTGATCTTCTTGGCGTCGGCGTAGAGCTCGTCCAGCGTCGTCGGCGGCTTGTCCGGGTCCAGGCCCGCCTTGGTGAACAGCGCCTTGTTGTAGAAGACCGCGGACAGGTCGATGTCGTGCGGCACACCGTAGATCTTGTTCTGGTACGTCGCCGTCTTCATGTGCGCGGAGGCGAGGGACGCCTTGAACGGCAGCTTGTCGACCCGGGCGGTGAGATCGAGGAACACGCCCTTCGAGGCGTAGTTCGGGGCGTAGACCACATCGGTGGCCAGCACGTCCGGGAGTTGTCTCGCGCCGGCGGCCGCGCCGACCTTCTGCTGGTAGGAGTCGGCCGGGATCACCGTCAGCCTCACCTTGTTCTTGTGACCCCGGTTGTAGGCGTCGATGAGCGTCTGGCTGAAGACGGCCGTCGGCGAACGCGTCCACATGGTGATCGTCGTGCCGTCGTCCTTGGCACTGGTGTCGCTCGCGGAGGACGCGGCTCCCCCGCTCTGGCAGGCCGCCAGGAGCACGGTTGCGGCGGCCAGCGCGGTGAGGGCGGGGGCCGGCCTGCGACCCGGCCGCAGCCGAGCCCGGGGGCGGGAGAGGGCCATTGTGTCTCCTAATCGTCGGCGGAACCCGGTGCCGGCAGCCGCCGGCCCGGCAGGACCCCCGAGATATGGCCCCGGCAGGGACACCGGCACCCCGCGCGACGGCCGAGAGCAGAAAACTCGGAAACCGGTTGCCTCGGAGGCTAGGTCGCCGGGCCCACGCGGTCAAGACCACATTTCCCTCGTGTTATGCGGGGTCTCCTGCCGTACGGTGGGGTGCGGTACATTCGTCTGCCAGACCACCGAGGAAAACGGAGGAAAATATGGGAAAGCCGGTGCGGCCCGTGACCATCAGCGATGTGGCCGCGCTGGCGGGCGTCTCGGTCGGCACCGCGTCCAAGGCGCTGAACGGGCGTGGCTCACTGCGGGAGGAGACCCGGCAGCGGGTCCGGGCGGCCGCCGAACAGCTCGGCTTCCAGGCCAACGCGGCGGCGCGCACGCTGGCCTCGGGCCGCACGTACACCGTCGGGATGATCACCACGGACACCATCGGCCGGTTCAGCATCCCGCTGATGATCGGGGTGGAGGACGCGCTCGGCGCCGGCCGGATGTCGGTGTTCCTGTGCGACGGACGCGACGATCCGATCCGTGAGCAGTACTACCTGCAGACCCTGCTCAGCCGCCGGGTCGACGGCATCATCGTGACCGGCCGCCGCGCGCGGTCGCGGCCACCGATCGGGTCCGGGGTACCGGTTCCGGTGGTCTACGCGTTCGTCAGCTCCACCGACCCCGAGGACTGCTCAGTGGTGGCCGACGAGGCCGGCGGCGCCCGCAAGGCCATCGACCACCTACTCGCCGTGGGCCGCCGAAAGATCGCCCACGTCACCGGCCCGGAGCACCATCACTCCGCGACCGTACGAGCGTCCGCGACGGTCGAGCACCTGGCCGAGGCGGGGCTGCGGCCGGTGGTCCCGCCCTTGTTCGGCGAGTGGAGCGAGGCGTGGGGGCGGCAGGCCGTCGGCATGCTCCTCGCGACGGCCGGTGAGTTCGACGCCGTCTTCTGCGGCAGCGACCAGGTGGCGCGGGGCGTCACCGACGCGCTCCGAGCGGCGGGCCGGCGGGTCCCTGACGACGTCGCGGTGGTCGGGTTCGACAACTGGGACGTCATGGTGCTCGGCTCCCAGCCGCCGCTGACCAGCGTCGACCTGGGGCTCGAAGGGCTGGGGCGTACGGCCGCCGACCTCCTGCTCGCGGCCATCAACGGCGACCCCTCCCCCGGGCCGCACGTCACGCCCTGCCGCCTGGTCGTACGCGAGTCCACCGCGGTCCCCGTCGGCCCGCATCCGGCGAACTGACGGCCCCGGACCCGCCGCCGCTCACGCGTGTCGTGGTGGACTCACTCCAGGCGGCAGTACGCGAACCAGCGGACTGACGGCCGGGCCGGACCGGCGCCGCGCGGAACCGCCCGCACGCGTCGGCGCGGCCTCACTCCAGGCCGCGGTACTCGAACCAGTCGAAGTCGGCGACGTTGGTGCTGGGCCGCCCATCGCTGGTGGCGTACATGCCGAGGTGAGCGCCGACGAAGCCGCCGGCGACCTGGGTGCTCAGCACGCTGCCGTCGACCGGGGCGCCGATCGGCCGCCACGCCAAACCGGGGGTGGCGTACCGGAACTCGTAGGACTGGTCGTGGGCCTCGACCGCCAGCCGGACGCGCCCGTCGGGCAAGGGCTCCTCCGCCAGCCTCTCGTCGGCTCCGGCGGCCCTGCGGATCAACCGGAGCACGCGCCGTCCGTCGCGGAGGGTGACCACGCACCGGATCTGGAAGTCGTCGTTCTGCAGCAGGACCAGGCCGGCGCACTCGTTCGAGCCCCACGGGGCGAAGTCGAACGCGGTGTGGGCGACGAAGTGCGCGTCGCTCTGCCGGCGGGCGACCAGGCTCGGGCAGGCGCGCTCCGTCACGGTCGGCGGCCGCAGGCGCAGGCGCAGGTGGCCGGGCCGTTCGGTCAGGTTCCAGAACCGCTCGCGCGGCGTGCGCAGGAGGTTCCACCGCGGGCCGAGCTCGGCGTCCTCGAAGTGGTCGCAGGCGGCCTCGGCGGGCCAGCGGTGTTCGGGCAGGTCCGGGGGCGTACCGACGGGCTCGACCCGGCCGGCGCCGGGGGCGATGACCGGCCAGTCCTCCTCCCACACCACCTCGGCCAGGAAGGTCTCCCGGCCCAGATTGCCCAGGTAGCCCCCTGACGGGCGGACCCCGAGCAGCACCGCCCACCACTCCCCCGTGCCGGTCGCCACGAGGTCGGCGTGCCCGGTCGCGACGATGGGGTGCCCGGCGCCGAGGTGGCGGTGGGTCAGCACCGGATTGCGGGGATTCCCCTCGTACGGGCCGGTGACCCGACGGGACCGCGCGACGGTGACGGCGTGATCGAGCTCGGTGCCGCCTTCGGCCACCACGAGGTGGTAGAAGTCCCCGACCCGGTACAGGTGCGGCGCCTCCGCCCAGACCGCGTCGTTCAGGGCGCCGCGCCACAGCACGTGCTCCGGGCCGGTCAGGGTCAGCGTCACCGCGTCGAGCTCCCGCAGCCAGATCTCGGTGTGCCCGTCGGTGTCGACCGGCCGGGTCGCATGGAACCAGGCTCGCCCGCCGGAGTCGAACAGCAGGGACGGGTCGAAGCTGTCGGGTTCTCCCAGCCAGTACGGCTCGGACCACGGCCCGGCCGGGTCCGTGGCCGTCACCACGAAATTGCCGCTCGGCCCGGTGCCGTCGACCAGGGTGCACACGACGTAGAACGTCCCGTCGACGTGGCGGATGGTCGGCGCGTACAGGCCCCCCGACGGGCGGACGCCGTCGAGCGGCAGCTGCTCCGGCCGGTCCAGGACGTGGCCGAGCGGCCGCCAGTTCACCAGGTCCCGGCTGTGGTGGATCGGCAGCCCGGGAAACCACTCGAAGGAGGAGGTCACCAGGTAGTAGTCGGCTCCGACCCGGCAGATCGACGGGTCGGGGTGGAAGCCGGGCAGAATCGGGTTGCGGAAGGTCCGCGCTCGCGCGGTGCGGGCACGGTTCCGGGACGGAACCGCAGGCTCGTCCGGCGCGAGATTCGGGGGTGCTTCGGCCATGGCGACGGGCGTCAGTCGGACGGCGGGGCGGTGGACAGCCGGACGCGCAGCTCGGTGGCGAGCTCGACGCGCGGGCTCACCAGCACCTCGCCGTCGAGCAGTTGGAACAGCGTCCGGGCGGCGATCCGGCCCATCTCCTCCAGCGGCTGGCGCACGGTGGTCAGGGGCGGCGACAACCACTGGCACAGCGGCAGGTCGTCGAACCCGACGACGCTGAGGTCGGCCGGGACCCTGAGACCCGCCTGGCGGGCCGCCTCGTAGACGCCCATGGCCTGCTGGTCGCTGCCCGCGAAGATCGCCGTCGGGCGGTCCGGCGACTTGAGGAGGTCGCGGGCCGCCTGGAACCCTCCCTCGTACCGGAAGTCGCCGTACCGGATCAGGCCACGGTCCAGCTCCATGCCCGCGCGTTCGAGGGCGGCCCGATATCCGTCGACCCGGGCCTGGGTGCAGAGCATCTCCTGCGGACCGCCGATCGCGGCGATCCTCCGATGGCCGAGGGAGATCAGATGCTCGGTCGCCGACAGGCCGCCCGACCAGTTGGTCGCCCCCACGCTCACCAGGTCGGTGTCGGGCAGGTCGACCGGGTCGATGACCACCAGCCGGACCCCCGCCCGCTCGATCTGCGTGCGCTGCTGCGAGGTGATCCGGGACGTCACGAGGATCACCCCGTCACTGTGGTGCTGCACGCTGAGCGACGCCCAGCTCGGCGGCCGGGCGTCCTCCCCGCGCACGAGCGACACGACGGTGCCGGTGCCGCGTTCGGCGCACTCGGCCTCCACGCCGCGCAGGATCTCCACCGCCCAGGGGCTGTCGAGACCGCCGATGACGACGTCGACCAGCCCCGACCGGCGCGCCCGCCGTACGCCGGGCGGAAGGTAGCTGTGGGCCTTCAGCAGCCGGGTGACCCGCTCCCTGGTGGCCGCGGCGACGTCGGTCCGGCCGTTGAGCACCTTGGACACCGTGGCCGTGGAGACGCCGGCCTCCACGGCGATGTCGGCCAAGGTGGGCCGGGACCGCCGACCGGGCGTCGGCCCCGCTCCCGTTCCGGCTTGACGTCCCACCGCGCTCCTCCACATCGTCGATCGTGCGTTTCGAAGATTAGCGCAATCTTTCGACATCGTCCTAGCGCCAGGTCCCCTGCTCGACGCAGCGCCGCACCGCCAGAGCCCCCTGTGGACCTCTCGATGGCGCTACGGGACGAGCCACTCGACGACCTTCGAAAAGTATCGACCAGCCGCGGGACGCACCCCGGACGCATTCGACCGGCGGGCCGCCCGGTTCTCTGGGACGATGGCAGACGTGAGCCCCGACGAGCCGGTTCCGGCCTCCCCACCGGTGTTCGACGCGCACTTGCACATCATCGACCCGCGGTTCCCGCTCATCGAGAACGACGGTTACCTGCCCCCCGTCTTCACCGTCGAGGACTACCGTTCGCGCACGGCCTCCTTGGGCGTCGTGGGCGGCGCGGTGGTCTCCGGCTCCTTCCAGGGGTTCGACCAGACGTATCTCGTGGACGCGCTCCGGCGGCTGGGCCCCGGATTCGTGGGAGTGACGCAGCTGCCCGCCTCGGTGAAGGACGACGAGATCGCGCGGCTGGACTCATCCGGCGTCAGGGCCGTGCGGTTCAACGTACGCCGTGGCGGCTCGGAGACGCTCGACCGCCTCGAGACGCTGGCCCGCCGCGTGCACGAGGTCGCCGGCTGGCACGTGGAGCTGTACATCGACGCACGTGACCTGCCGGAGCTGACGCCCGTGCTGGGGACCCTCCCGGCGGTGAGCGTCGACCACCTCGGCCTGTCCGAGGAGGGGCTGCCGTTCCTGCTGTCCCTGGTCGAACGCGGCGTCCGCGTGAAGGCCACCGGCTTCGGGCGCGTCGACCTCGACGTCGCCCGGGCGATTCGCACGGTGCTCGACGCCGATCCGCGCGCCCTCCTGTTCGGCACCGACCTGCCGTCCACGCGCGCCCGCCGCCCCTTCCGGGACGACGATCTCCGCCTGCTCACCGACGTCGCCGGACCGGAACACCTCCGCGCGGTGCTCCACGACAACGCGGCCGCCTTCTACCGGACCTGACGTCCCCCGGCGTGGCGTTCAACGCCCTTCGCCCGGGATCGGTCCGTCGGGGTGTCGGCCCGGCGGTTGCGGGTAGCCGACCGGTCAGCGGCGGCGGACGCACCACCGCCACCCTGACGGGAAGGAGTACGACCATGAGCGAGTACGAGGCGTCCCGGGCCTTCGCCGCACCGGCGGAGCTGGTGTTCGACGAGGCGGCCGACCCGAGTTCGATGGACGAGTGGTTGCCCCACGACGTGCACCTGGAGTCGGCCGACCCACCGGACGTCACCGTGACCCACGGTGCGGGCGCCGAGCGCGAGCGCGCCCTGATGCGAGCGGAACGCGATCAGCTGAGGGTCGAGTGGGGCACCCGCGACACGGACGAGTACGCCGGCTGGCTCCAGGTCACCGGCATCGAACCGGACCACAGCGAGGTGATCGTCCACCTGTCGTTCTTCGACCCCGCCCACGCGCCGCCCGGCCCGAAGATCGAGGAGGCTCTCGACCAGAGCCTGGACCGCCTGGCCGAGAAGGTGCGGCATCGGAGCGAGTCGGCCGGCGGATAGCCACCGGGCCGGCGCCCCGTGACCGGTCCTCCGCCGCTCACCGGCGGACGTCCGCCGGCACTTCTACCCGTGCCGGACATTCACTGACGTGCGACAAGGAACTGATTCGGCCCCGGCACCGCGTACGGTGCCGGGGCCGAACGTCGTAGCGGGCCTCGCCCGCGGAAAACGGTTGGTGCCCAGGAGTTCCGGGCGCTCCACGCAGCCGGCGACAGCCCCGCCCTCCTTGTTCGGCCAGTGGCCGGGATATGGTTCGAAACAGACCAAAAGAACGGTGGCTGGTCGAAAACGCGGACACGTTGCTCATCTGGGGATGGCTGGTGGATCATCTGTCGTTCGACGCTGCGGCGGCCCCCGGTCCCGCCGGACAGTCGGCGGCACCGCTCGACGACGTCGATCGCGCCATCCTGCGAGAGCTCGAGGCCGACGGCCGCCTGTCCATGCGCGCCCTGGCCGAGCGGGTGAGCGTCTCCCGCTCCAACGTCTACACGCGCGTGGAACGGATGATCGCCGAGGGCGTCATCACCGGGTTCACCGCCCGGATCGACCCGGTCCGTGCCGGGCTCGGCACCTCGGCCTACGTACTCGTCGCCATCGAACAGCACTCGTGGCGGGAGGTGGCCGCGCGCCTGCGCGAGGTGCCGTACATCGAGCACCTGGCGTTCGTCGGCGGCGACGTCGACCTCGTGATGCTGGTGCGCACGCCCGACAACGTCACACTGCGCGACGTCGTGCTCGCCCGCATCCACGCGGTGCAGGGAGTGCGGTCAACGCGCACCTGGCTCATCTTCGAGGAGGCGACCGGCGGCCACCGCCTGCAGTGACACGGCACCGTCGCCACCCCGTGGATCGGCCGTTCACGCCCCACCGCCTGCAGTGACACGACGCCGTCGCCACCCCGTGGTTCAGCCGCGCCGCTTGCCCGCCACCGCCGGCGGCGGCGGGACGAGCGACATGAGGTCCTCAGCCGCGATCCAGCACGCCGTCGACGACGAATCCGAGGCCGATGCCGAGCAGCCAGGCGTCCTTGGCCTGAGGAATCCCCTGCTGGGACGGGAGGACGCTGCCCTCCCGGCGCATCCCGGGCGTCCTGGCGTACAGGCCGACGAGGCCGGCGGAGAAGGCGGTCAGGGCCGCACCGGCCACGGCCGTCGGCACGACCGGGAGCAACAACGCGGTACCCAGCGCCATCTCGCTCGCCGACAGCAGCCGGACGAAGGTCTTGGGATCGACGACGCGCAGGAACGGATAGGCGTTCGCGGCCATGCCGTGGAGGGCCTCGGCCGTCGGCTGATCCGCTCCCCGCTTGTTCAGGCCGGAATCGAGGATGAAGATCCCCGTGGCAAGGCGACCCGGCACGTGCCGCAGCCGTATGGAAAATCGCATGGGCCCTCCCCCGTGAGCAGGTCGCTTCGTACGTACCCCGAATCGGACGGGAACCTGTCGAGCGGAGGTTCAGGGGCCCTCGACTACTCCGCCCGGGCCGATCTGGCCGTCACCGACCTGCCCGAACAGGCACTGCGCTCGACCGGCCCCGCACTGAAGGCCGTACGGGCGGGCGTGCTGGAGAAGAAGGCGGTCCGGCCAGGCTCCGACCTGCGGCGTCTCGGTCGTGTCGCTCGACCGGCAGCTCAGCGACAGCGTCGCTCCGGACAACGTCACTTGCTGGGCTGGGGAACCTTGCAGTAGGCGCTCGGGTTGAGGCCGATGTAGTTGAGTGGACCGGCGATCATCGTGATGCCGATCGTGGCGAATCTTGCGCAGCTCCCGTCGAACTGGGAGTAGTAATGGCGCTGCCCTGCGGCGAGCCCTCCGATGACCAGCCAGACGACGACCATCCACCGTCCGGTCCGCATCGTCACCTCCGATGATCTCCCCGCCGACTCTGGAGGTACGACGATAACGACAAGATCGCCCAATAGTTGAGCAAGTCGGCTGGACAGCGCCACCTTATCGGCACCTGGACACGGGCCGCTTCGCATCGGGCGTCGTAGCGAGGCCCTCGTTGGCCTCGACGCACGAACCGCTGCAGGCCCACTTTTTCTTAGTCACTCTTGGTGATCCGGTCGTATCGTTCTGGCGTCAGCATGCCCCGTGCCCAGGCGACGCGGGGCACCCTCCTCGGTCCGCTAGCTGCGCAGGCTGGACCGATAGCGTCCAGAGGGACGTGCCACGCGGGTCGGCGGCTCTGTCTGCCGACACCAGGGCACGAAGACGATTGACACATACCCGGCATCCAGCCGGGACGATTCGTGAGGTTCTAACGTACGGCTGGCCTGGGCATTCCTGGCCGTTCCGGAGCAATCCGGTGCGGTGGTGTCTGTCCAGGTCAGTTGGCGTTTTGGGGGTCCTGGCGTGCGTGTCGGTTCGGGTCTGCTGGGGGGCGTTCCGGCCCGTTCGGTTGACGTCCGAGTGTGCGCCCCCGTAGGAGGCTCGCCGCAAGCCGCGCCAGTGGACGCTTTGGGCCACCCGGCGGGGCGTCTGTTGAGACTGCATGAATCAGGCGGGGAGTGCAGTAGATCGACAATGGCCACACCGGCATGGGTCTTGGTGATCGACACATCAGGTTACGCATGGTAGATGATCTAGTACACAGAGTAGGCGACGGGCGTCCGTCTGGCTCGTCGCAGGGCAGATAGGGAGATCTCCATGCGAGCAGCAACCACACGAACCGCCTCTCAATCCAGACGGTCGATCGCCGTCCACGCGGCCGTCGGCAGCGCCCTGGTGACGGCCCTCATGGCCGCACCGGCCTACGCCAGCGGAACGCCGAACGTCTACGGCAAAGCCCGCGCATCCACGGCCACCGTGCCATCCCAGTCGGGAGGCTCGACCTGGGTCCAGACCGACCCGCTCACCTTCAACCACGCCCTCACCGGTGCCGACCGCGCCGACGAGCACATCTCCGAGGTCCCGGCACTCAAGATCCCCTTTCCCGGCGTGTGGGAGGTCTCCTATCACGCCCGCCCGATCATTCAACCCACGACGAACGCGCCACTGTACGTCCGCACAGCGTTGTTCAAGAACGGCACGCGTATCCGCAGCAGTGAGGCAGTGACCGGCATCGCTGGCCCGAATCAGCTACTCCAGGCCAGCGCCGGGCAGACGTTCACGCACGCTTTCGCCGCCGGGGACGTCGTGACGCTCCACGCGTCCCGCATCGGGCAGGCTGGCCACGCCTCCGTCGCCAGCAACGACGACGGACGCACCGGAGTCATGGCTCACTGGATCAGCCCAGGGTTCTGAGCGCCCGTACGCGCGGGTGGGGCGGGCGGCCTGGCTCGGCTTGTCTGGGACGGAGGGCGGGGCGGCAGGCCGCCGGGACGGGCGAGGACGGCGCGTACCGCCGCCCGCAGCCCGGATTCCGGCGGGCCTGCCCTTCCCCGCCCGGCCGTTCCCTGGCTACGGGAGGTGAGGCCGGTTGATGGCCGTAGGCCATCCCGCAGGGGCGAAGCAAAGCGAAGTCTGCCGGCGTCGCCCTCCCCGCAGGCTGCGCGCCTTCGGCGCGCCTTGACCCTGTAGGGAAAATCCTCACAGAGGCGACTGACGCCCGGCAGAACTCTCAACGGCTATCGCTCTGCCGGGGGCGGGAGGCCCGGACTCTTGGTTTGAATCAATCAGGCGGACTTGGAGTCCACCACTTTGACCTCTACGCAGTTGCCACCCTGACCGCCGCTGCGGACAGACTTCTGCCATCCATCGGGGGTTACGTTCTTCGTCACTACAGAGCCTCCATAGCCTCTTCTATTAGAAGCCTGCTCTGCTTCTCCGGCAGAGCAGATTGGCCTATCCGGTCGTACACCAGCTCGAACTTCCGGACTTCAGAGAGGGAAGGTACCAGCCTCCCGCCTCCGGGTGCCTCTATGTAGGCGACGTCACCCCGCTCCCCGGAGATCAGATAGATGCTGCCGTCTGACCCGGCGTGGGCTCCTGCCGTCCTTGGGATCACCCTGAGACCTACATTTGGCCTTGCCGACACCTCTAGCAGGTATGCGAGCTGATCCCTCATCACCGTGCCGTCACCCACGGGCCAGTCTATGACGGTCTGCGTAAGTACCACCCAGAGAGTAGGAGGACTGTCCTTGCGCAGGACAGCCTGTCGCTGCATCCGAGTCTTCACCAAGGCGTCCACGTCGGGCGCTCCCGCAGCTTCGATGATGGCTGTGGCGTACTCCGGGGTCTGTAGCAGTCCCGGTACAACGATCGGCTCGAATGCTTTGATCACTATGGCTTCTGCCTCAAGGTCCATGTACTGCTTGAACCAGTTCGGATCATGACCTAGACGGGCATACCTCAGAAGCCTCTGAAAGTGGCCTCCCGTCGTGAAGCGCTCATCTAGCGCTTCGGCCTGCTCGTCCTTGAGGCGTCGCCTACCCGCCTCAAGGTTTGAAAGGTTTGGAGGACTCGTCTTGATGATCTCGGCTAGCGCATTCTGGGACAGACGGTATTTTTGTCTGTAGAACCGCAGGTCATAGGCCAGCCAGTTCCAGAGTCCAGCGTCCGGATCAACTAACGGTTTGAATCTCACGGCACCTCCTAACCTTTCAAAACTTTCGAAAGAGTACCCCACCTCTTCTCGCCGGTCCAGACTCTCTGTCAACGCTCCTGAACACATCCGGACAGGACCGGATGACGAACGACGCAGAACGGGACCAAGCAGTCTGGAAAAGCCTGAGGTGGGCAGCCATGGCGAACGTCGTAGCCCGAGAGATAGCTCCTCCCGGAGCCTCCAAGATCATCCTTTCGCCCATTCCTCAGGCGGCTGGCTTCGCCAGGGATATGATCAAGCATCGACTGACGTGCATGGGCCGTCCCGATCTCGTCTTCGTGGGCCAGCTCATTGGCTGCGAACTGGTGACCAACGTTCTTAGGCACGTTTACGGCTACAAGCTCGACGAGGGCATCAAAATCTTTTCCAACTGCCCTAAATTCTGGATCGACATCACGGATCAGGATGGAATTCCGCTCATTGAAGTGTGGGATTGGCCCCTTCAGACGCCACAAAAACGCGATTACGATCAGGCTGCGGAACTGATTGATCTAGAGCATTTGATCGAGCGCTACCCGAAAGAGGCGCGCGCAATCTTGGAGCGGATCGAGGGTGGCTCATAGACGTGGGCGCGCGGCACGGGATGGAATCTCGCAAATTTCTTCGACCGGTGCGCGATCCGCCCTATTCCCGCAGTGCCGTTCAAATCCGTTTGAAGCGGTAGCGGGCAGGGGGGTGGGGGCGCGTCGGCGCGGTTGGGGAAGGCCGCCCGGCGTGGCCCCTGCTTCACACGTCCCGGTGGCTGAGGCCGGGGCGGGGGGTCGCTGGGGTGCGGGAATGAGGGGCCTGGGGCGGCCTGGTCGATCTTCGTATCCCGACGGGCGGGCGGCGGCCGATCGCCGCCCGCCCGCGTCGACACACCACATCAACCGATGGTCACCGCGCCGCCGCACAGCTGTAGCGGAAGAGCTGCGGAGCCATCGAGGAACTGCCGGCGTTCGGCACCTCCATGTGCCCGGCCGCCCACACGTTCGTCGCGGAACTGGCGGATACCGACGACAGGGCTGCGGAGTTGGCCGGGGAGCCGCCGGGTGCGGGCACCGCGGTCCACTTCTGCCCGTCCCAGTGCTCGATGAGGTTGGCGCCCCCGTTACCGGGTGGTGTGGGGCCCCGCCTGTAGGCGCCGACCGCCCAGGCGTCCGAGGGGGAGATGGCGGCCACCGAGGAGAGCGTGCCGACCGGCGAGTTGCCCGGGACGGGCGCCGGAAGGATCGTCCACTTGGCGCCGTCCCAGTGCTCCGTCAGCGGCTGTATGCCGTTCGGTCCCCTCCAGGCGCCGACCGCCCACAGATCGTGGGCGGATGTCGCCGACAAGCCGCTGATGGTCCAGTTGCCGGCGCCCGTGGGCAGGGGCATCGGTACGACGGACCACTTGGCGCCGTCCCAGTGCATGGCGTCCTCACCGCCCTGGATGCCGGCCGCGAGCCAGATGTCGTTCTTGGCCCGGCCGTACAGCGCGGTGACGACGGGGGTGGCCGCCGCCTGTGCGAGCGGATAGTCGACGTATGTCCAGGACTTACCGTCCCAGTGCTCCACGAGGCTCGGGTGCAGGCCGCTGCCGCCGGCCGGCCGGGCCACGCTGATCCAGGCGTCCGTGGCCGAGAAGGCGGCGAGGCCGGTCACCGTCCCGCCCGGATCCTGCTGGGCCGGATAGCTCAGCGCCGGGCTGATCGTCCACCGGCTGCCGTCCCAGTGTTCGACCAGCGGGCTGAAGGGCGCGCTCATGTAATACCCCGCGGCCCACCCGTCATCGGGCGAATCGAACGTCAGGCTGGTCAGCGTCGCCAGGCCGGCACCCGGATCGAGCGGGACGCTCGAGCTGTGGCTTCGCACCCATTTATGTCCGTTATACCGCTCTATGTCGGAGATGTTGTTGCCGGACGGATAGGGAGTCTGCGTCCAGGACCTGTCGGTGGCCGTGATCCAGACGCTGTGGTCGGACAGGACGTCCACCGCGCCGATCGGGGCACTGGTGTACGTCTGGCCGGAGTTCGAAGTACTCAGGTTGAACGCCTCGGCGTTGTTCGGTGCCTCGACGGCCGACCAGGTGGCGTGGCACGAACTCGCGGCACTCGCCGCTCGCGACGCCGTGGGCGTGTCCGCCGACACCGCGCCGGCCGGGACGGCGATCAGAGCGATGCCCAGGGACATCGCGGCGATGGCCGGCCGGGCCGAGGCCCCGGGTTTCCGCCACGGAAGAATCTTCATTCTGAACATCTGGCGCCTTTTCGTTCGGATGCCTAGAAGGCGTCTGTGCCGTTGGGGGTGCCGAGTCCGGTCGGACCGTCGTAGCCGCGCCCGGCCGTGCAGAGATAGGCCGGGTAGCAGCTCGCATTGGTGCCGCTCATGACATCGAAGAGCCGCGTGCGATGGGCGTAGGGGTAGGCCGCGGCGTTCACCGTCGCAGCGTTTCCGGCGAGGGCGTAGACGGCAGCGATGATCGGTGACGATGCGCTCGTTCCGCCCACGGTGACCCACCCGCCGACGCCGTAGGTGTCATAGACCGCGACACCCGTGAAGGGATCGGCCACGGCGGCCACGTCCGCCACCGTGCGGTGCGTGCAGACCTTGTCGGTCTGCCAAGCGGGCTTGGCGATCTGGGTGGAGCATCCGCTGCCGGCTCCCCACCAGGCGGTCTCCTGCCATCCCCGCGCGTTGTCCGCGGGCCACAGCGTCGTCCCGCCGACCGCGATCACGTGCGCGGACGCGGCCGGATAGCCCACGCCGAGCCCGGAGTCACCCGATGACGCGGTGATGGCGATGCCCGGGTGGTCGAAGTGGCCCTCCATATGGGCCACCCCCACGTACTCGGGTTCGCCGTAACTGTTCGAGATGGCGTTCGCGTGCAGCTTGGCGGCGGTGTCCACCGAGGCCCCCAGGCTCTCCTCCTGGTTGTCGTCGGCCTCGACCAGCAGGATGTGACAGTTCGGGCAGATGGCCGAGGCCATCTGGACGTCCAGCGATTCCTCCAGGGCCCACCCGCTGTCGGGCGACGGGAGCGGTGTGGCGGCGCCTCGCTGGTTGACCTTGTGGAAGCAGCCGTTGGCCTCCGTACAGGGCGGCAGTCCGTACTGGTGCCGGTAGACCGCCAGGTCGGCCTCGGCGTTCGGGTCGTCGAACGCGTCGACGATCCCGATGGTCTGTCCGGTGCCTCCCTTCGCCGCCGACGCGAGGCGGTATGCGGCCTGCAGGTCCGCGGGCCCGTATCCGGCCGGGCTCGTCGTGGTCAGAGCCGGTCCGGCGGGTCCCGAGGTGCGCACCACCGCCATGCAGCTCGGGTGCCCCGGCGAGGGCGTGCCGCACGCGTTACGTGCCGAAGGGGCCGGAGCGGTGGCAGCGGTCGCGTCCGCAGGCCGGGGGCCGGTGTCGGCGCGCGTGCTGCCGCCGGCGAGCAGGGCCGCCGCGCAGACGGCCGCGCCCAGCAGGGCGCCGCTGTGCCGTGTGCGACGTGGGGATCGGCGTCGGTTCATCGGGGATCTCCTCACCGGCCGTGGGACCGGGCGTTGCCGGCGGCCGTGGTCGGCAGCGCGTAGGCGCGGGTGATCGTCTGTGACAGCGCACTTCCGGAGGTGTCCGACAACCGGGTCCGGAGTGAGACGTAACCGGTGGATTTCCCGCCCGCGGGCGGACCGGCGGGCACTGTCACCACGAAGCCGCCGTGGTCTGCCCGCACGTCACTGACGGCGGTCCAGGTCGCTCCGTCATCGAAGGAGACCTCGACCGCCGCCTTCGTCACCGGCGAGGCATTCGTCTCATGCGCCTGGTGGTAGCCGGTGAGCCGGAACGTCTCCGGCCGGTCCGCCGGCGCCCGGCCCGACTGGTCGACGTCGAGGTCGTAGCCCGCGAAGACCAGCGGGAGCAGCGAACATCCGCGGGTGACGTCCGGACCGCAGTACTCGAACGACGGGATCTTGTCCGGCCGGTCAGGGCGCCGTGACGTGAACGTCCACGCCGATTCCACCGTGGAATCCAGTGGCGACCCGGTCGGGGCGGGATGCGTGACCCAATCGATCTTGTACGAGGCGCTGCCCGGGAGCATCGGGAAGATGCCGCCGGAGCGCGGCTGTTCCTGCGTCAGCACGTCGTCGCGGTAGAACTTCAGGTCCTCGCCGGACCTCGGGAGATACGCCCAGTGGCCCGCCGCGTCGCCGTAGTCGGTGACGTCGAAGAGCATGATGTCGTCCTGCCGGCACACCGGGCACATGAAGCCGTGTCCGTCGCCGGCGGGACTGGGAGCCACCAGTCCGGACTCGGCCGTGGGAGTGGGCACCAGCGGGCCCCGCAGCCAGCTCTCGCTCGTCTGCCGGCCGGGCTCGTACGCGCGGGCGGTGCCGACGACCGACGCCGCGGCGTCGCCCACGTCGTCGAAGACGGCGGGTTGCCAGACCGGCGAACCCGCGCCGCCGAAGTAGTTGGTGCGCGTCCCTGGAAGAGCGAAGTTGTACACGCTGAGGTAGGCGTCGTAGGGGCTCCAGGAGTGATGGGGTGAGAAGAACTCGGCCCCCTGCCCCGGCCGGTCAGCGGAATAGTTCTCCTGGACCGTGGCGAGGTCGTCGGCACCGAGGTCGTGATCGAGCCGTGTCGGCACGCCTTCGTCATCGGCGTAGTCCAGGTAGTAGGCGTAGGCGGGATTCGCGCCGAAACCCCGCCCCGGTGGCTCGAGCAACCACGAGTCCGCGAAGTGAAGCGCCCCCACACCGTGTGCGCCGGTCGGCGTCGCGAAGGCGCGCAGATCCGGGTACTCCTGCCCGGGCCCGAACACCTGCAGCAGCTCGGACCGGCCGAACCCGAGAACGGTACCCGCGAACGCCCGGCCGTCGGCCCCCTCGCGTGTGTAGCTGAGGCCGACCATCCCCGTCTCGGCCGGCCGGGGCGTCGTGATCGTCATCGGCTTGGCGGTACGCGCGTCGGCGGTCACCGCCCGGTCCCGGCGGACGGCGACGTCGGGCAGCGCCACGAACGTCGAGGTCTGGAACAACGACGAGGCGACCGGCGTCCCGACGAACGCCTCGATGCTGTACCGGCCGGCCGGCACGCTCAAGGCGACCGGCTGGCCGGGCCCCACCCAGCTGACGCTCCAGTAGTGCCGCAGGTCGTCCAGGTTCTGGACGTCGATCCGCGCATAGCCCGGCTGACCGTCCCGCTCGATGGCGTCGATCGTCAGCGTGTACAGCCGGACCCCGTTCGTCGCGGACTCACCGCCGTCCGGCGTGCCGCCCACCGTGGCCGGCGGTGCCGCCTGGCCGCCTGCCGGCCGGCCGGCAGGTGGGGCGGCCTCTCCGGACGCCGGGAGGAGCGGTCCCTGCCCGGGCATGGCGAGCGAGACGGCGTTCACCTCGTCCAGGCCACCGGCCTTCCCGGTGACCCTGGCCGACACGCGCCCTGCGGGGACATGCCGGTCGGCGGCGAACCTGGATGCCAGAGCCGCGCCGAACGCCGTGGCCCGCGACTTGTCGACGGTGCCCGAGGTCGTCCTCCCCTTGATGGGGGCGGTGACTCCCGGCGCGGCGACCGGATGCCGATCCGCCTTCCAGCCGACCGTGACCGGGATCGCCTTCTGACGTGCGTCGTCGAAGCCGAGCCGGGTCAGCAGGCTGACGTCGAACAACCGCTGATCGAGCAGCGTTCCCAGGTACGGACCCGCGTCACGCGGCACCACGTACAGGTCGCCGCCCACGGTGAACGTGTCGACCAGGGGCACGGCACCCGACGCGCTCGGGGTGACGGAGACCTGTTGGTGACCTGCGGCGCCGTTGACGTGAACGCGCTCGCCGGTGATCAGTGTCACGACCGTACCGCCGCGACCGCCGGCGGTCGCGGCGATCTGGGCCGTGGACGCCGGCGGCAGCGCGCTCAGCGGGCCGGCCGGGTCGACCGGTGGGGTCTTCCCGCCCGAGAGGGCCGCCGCGGAACCACCCGCACATCCCAGGAGTGCCGCCGCGAGCGCGGCGGAGAGCAACCAGCCCCTCTTCCAGCGTCTCGTCGGTCTCGGCGCCGTGGGCCCAGGGGGTTCTGACCAGTGCATGAAGGGTGACTCCTTACCGCGCCCGATCGGTGCCCCCGCCCGCCGGTGACGACCATGATCATCTGCAGGATGTACCGGAGATCCGGCAATTGGAAGATCTTGGTGTGGCGAAGATGTGCCGACGACGCCTTCCCGCCAGTCCCGCACCGCCTACCCGGCCGGTGCACCAGACGACGAATTCACCGGGACCGTCATCGACAAGCCCCACAGCCGTCTGATGATCAGTTGGGTGATATCACCGCACGGCTCCCTCGGCTAGCCCGTGTCCAGACGGCCCGCCGCGTGCTCGTTGTGTCGGGCACGCGGCGGGCCGGTACCCGGTACACGTCGAATTCGACGCCTGGGCGAGCGCCAGTTCGCCGGAGTAGTTGATCGTGTTGGTCGCCCGGCGAATGTAGGCGAGATATTCCTGCTCGGCTTCGACGACCTGGAGTGGACCACGTTGGTGCGCCCCCGGATCTCGGTCGTCGTGCAGCACTCGTACGACATGGGGCGCGCGGCAGCCGAGCACTGTTCGCCCAAATGGGCCGATCCGGCGCTCCGGGCGAAAACGGCCGAGGCCGCCGCACCGTAGTCCCGGCCCGCTTCCTCGACCGCGAGAGCGTCACGGCGGCGCGCTGACCCCGCGCCGGTCCTGCCATGCCACACGGTCGCGAACCCGCCGCAGCGCACTGTGTGATCAGGGCAAAGTGCCGTACCGAGGTGATGCTCTCCTTTGCGTGGTGTGCAGCAGCGGCTCTCACGAGCGCCGATGGCTTTAAAGGGGTCGGCGATCTCGGGCTCGCTCCCCCTCTGACCTGCGCTCATCACGACGCCACGCCTGTCACCAGCGGAAACTCGTACACCACCCCCGTGGACGCAACCTGGCGGCTGGTCGAGGCGCTTGATCCCGACGAGCTGACCCGCGCGGTCATCCAAGCGCGGACGTGGCCATGGCCGGCACGTCGATGTGGGTGAAGCGGTTTCATCGAGGTTCTTCGTCGTCGGAAGTACCAAAGGTCTAGACGATCACACGGCCCGGCCAACCGCAGCGACGGGACGCAGGGGAGCCCGGTGCCCGTGGCCTATGTTGTCGCGGTCCACGACCGCGGCACCCTGGCGTACGTCACCCGCCGCGGGCTCGACGACGACACCGCCGAGCTCGGTGTGACCGCCCACGGCACGGACAGCCGACGCCTCGCGGACCGGCTCGCCGAACCGCTCCGCTTGTGGGACCGGCAGCACCCCACCCAGCCTGCCATCACCGCCTACCCGGTCGGCGCACCAGACGACGAACTTACCGGGACCGTCATCGACAAGCCCCACAGCCGTCTGGTGATCAGTTGGCCCTGACACGAGATTCCTGTGGGCATCAGCGTGCCGCGCGTGGCCTTCACCGAGCGTTCTGCCCGCCCTCGGCTCAGTTCGTCGGCCGCCCGTTCCAGCACGGTGACCGGCCGACCCACCCGGCGAAGCCCGACCACCGCCGCGAGCCCCCCGACCCCTCCGGATGTCGCCCCGGCCTCGCCACGGTCGCCACCGTGCAGAACTCTCGGAGAACACCCCTGCGGCGAGCCGAATTGCCCCACTACGTCCCATTAACGGGATGACCCCCGCGGCGTTCACCGAGCTTTCAGCACACCGGACCGCGCCGGCGGCAGCCCGATTCGCAGCCTTCGCGCGCCAGCTCGCTGGATCGCCATGGCCTTGAGCAATCAAGATCGCGAGTAGTGCGACAGCCTCAAGAGCGCACCGATCGCCAATGATCAACGCTGCATGGGTCCAACTGCCACCAAAGCAGCCTCGCCGGGCAGCCCAAGGCCGCTGCGTCTTGAGTGAGGTCTCTTCGGCCGAACCACGCCTGAGCAATCGTCAATACCTGTGGATCAATCACAGCGCACGGATCAGGCGCTGCGCGAGCCCCAGCAATTGATCGTCATTGGTGCAGCCGAGTTGGAGGTCAATGAACGCCTCATGCACACCCGCGGTGGCCGCTGACCGAAGGTAGTCGGTGATCTGATCGACGGTGCCTCGGTAGGGGACCATGTTCGCCGATGCCGGCGCTTGTGTGACTGTGGCGTTCACACGCAACACCAAGCGTAGCCCGTCGGGGTCTCGCCCGACGCGCTCAGCCGACCTCCGAGCGATGCTCCACAACCCCAGAAGGTGAGGAAGTGGCATGCCGACCCCGAGCCAGCCGTCGGCGCGGCGACCGATCCGTTCCAAGGCCGTTGGAGTCAAGCCGCCAAGGTAGATCGGTGGCCGCGGCAGTTGTACCGGCCGGGCCTGGATATAGGAGGGCGGAATCGGCCAGCGTGAGCTCTCGTGAGACGCAGGGTCACGGGTCCAGACTTCCTCAAGCACATCGAGGGTCTCCTCTAGACGTCCTGCCCGTTCGAGCCACGGTACGCCGACGGCCGCATATTCCTCAGTGGACCAGCCCAGGCCGAACCCGGCGTCCAGCCGTCCATCGCTCAGCTGATCAATCGTGGCGAGCGAGCGAGCCAAAAGGAGCGGTGGATACCAAGGCGCATTCAGCGTACTTGTGCCTAGTCTCACCCGCTCAGTTACCAGCGCGACGCCGGCGAGCACTGCGAGCGGATCGAGGAACCTGCGGTGCTCTTCGGGAATCAGACCATCGAAACTTGGATAAAGGTCTTTGGGCGCGACTGGCACCATAGCGCGGTCACCCACCCACACGCTCTGGTAACCGAGGGATTCGGCCTCACGAGCGATTCGTTTGACCGAGCCAACCGAGGCGAACGCGCCGTATTGCGCCATCGCTAGCCCAATTCGCATGGACTTACCTTCACCCGAGCGTCCAATTTGATCATAACCGACACCCTTCAGTGCTCTCTATAGGATCTTAACTCATCCCCGCATCGCCGGCACGATCCCGCATTGATGCTCCACACCTCAGCGAGTTCGACGGAAAAGATTTTAGATGGACTTACGGCCTGGCCGATTATCCGTTTACCTGCTAGCCCGTTTCCCATCGAGACCCCGACTGCCTTGGCACTTGCAACACCCGACGCACATCTCAATGATGAGGGACTCCGACGTCGTCGGACAACGGCTCCACGCGCGGAGTTGATGACGACGACGCCAACCCCTTCCAGGAGGAATACGTGGGTGCACTTGACGGAAAGAAGGCCCTGGTAACAGGCGGATCCCGAGGTATCGGACGCGCCATCGTGCACAGACTTGCCAGAGATGGCGCATCGGTGGTGTTCAGCTACCTGACGAACACACCGGCCGCCGAGGAGGTGGTTAAGAGCGCATGCGGGTCACCTGGCCAGGTGCAATCATTTCAGGCCGACCAAGGACAGAGAGATGATATCGAGCTCCTTTTCGAAGAGACCGACCGACGTCTCAATGGACTGGACATTCTCGTTATCAACGCCGCAACATTCGGACAGGCCGGGATAGTCGACGTCAAGAAAAGTGACTTCAATCGCGTCATGGCAGTTAACATCGAGGGGCCATTCATCGCTCTACAGCTCGCTGGTCGAATTATGCGCGACAACGGCCGGATAATAAATATCTCGACCATTACCACGACTCGATCATCCCCCAACTGGGGACTGTACACCGCGAGTAAGGCATTCTGCGAACAAATAATGTCGGTGGCAGCTCAAGAGTTCGGCCACCGCGACATCACCGTGAACAGCGTGTCCCCAGGCCCGACCGAAACCGATGCCCTCTACGAAGAGCAGGAACCTAAAACAATAAATTCTTTCGTAGGAGCGACAGCGCTTCGGCGTCTTGGACGTCCTAGCGACATTGCGAACGTCGTAGCGTATCTTGCAGGATCCGATGCCCAATGGATCACGGGGCAGAATATTCGAGCTACCGGCGGCCTTCTATGACAATGGGCCGCGCCACGCGCTATGGGGATCCCACGCGCACCCACGCCGGTCAGCTCATCACCGAACCCACCCGCACGACCACCGAACCCGAATCGCCCGGTTCACAGCCCGAAAGCCGCAGGCGAAATGAAGAGCCTGCCGGGCGCGGATGTCGCCGTTCCCGGCAGGCCATGGGGTCACTGGCAGATGCTGCCCTTGCTGCTCAGGGTGAGCAGGTTGCAGGCCAGTTCCTCCTCGATCGACGCCTCAGCATGCAGACGCAGTACTTCCTCCACGCGGATCACTCCTTTCCTCTGGTGCTGGCAACGGCATCCCTCGACGTCGTCAGGTGATCGTCGAGGGTGTCAAGGGAGACCGGCGCGGAATCCGTCAGGTGCCGCAGGGCGAGCAGGATTCCGGCCGAGCCGGACCACAGGTCGGCGGACAGTCGATGTCCAGGCTCACCGAGCCAGCCCACCCCGTCCTTGCGCGGGATCGCGTACCGGAACAGGCCACGGGCGCTGGTGAGCGCGGCGTCGATGAGTTCGGGCCGGCCGAGCCGCTTTCCGGCGTCGGCCAGTGTCACGGCGAGACCCGCCAGGCCCGGGAACAGTCCGGGGAGCACCGCGAAGCGGACTGAGCAGGCGCGCAGACAGCGTTCCAGCACATCGGCCGCACCGAGGCCGACGTCGGCGGCTACGTCGAACTCCGCATCCGGGCGGTGCGCGAGATAGCGGGAGAGCACTGCGGCGTATCCCGCGCTGCCAGCGAACAGGTAGGGATAGACGCGACGGTCGGCGTGCGAGGTCTTGAAGCCCAGGCCGTCCACCGGCATGGGCTCGGCATAGGCCAATTCCTCCCGCAGCAGCCGCATGCCTCGGGCGAACAGGTGGGAATCCCCGGTGCGGCGATACAGGTCGTACAGCGCCAGCGCCACACCAGCCCGCCCGCCGACCAGCCCGGACCGGTTGGTCGGGCTCAACTGGGAGGTGAGCTCGTCACCGTCCGGAACGCCCTCGAGCAGCCGCTGAGCCAGGTCCAGCCAACGCTGTTCGCCGGTGTGACGGTGGTGGACCAGCAGGCCGAGCGCCGTACCGGCCGCGCCGCCGCCGAGCGTGGCGGACGTGCTGTTGAGCGGATGAGCCGCCGCCGAGGCGAGCAGGGTCTCGGCCGCGTCGGACTCCCCGAGCTCCGCCAGCACGCAGGCGATGCCGGCGCTGCCGTACAGCAGGCCGGGTGCGCTGGTCGGGGCCGCGGCAAGCGCGTCGTCCCGCAGCCGGCGGACCACGACCGGGTCGCAGATGCGGCCGGAGCGGTGCAGCGCGTGCAGCACGCCGGCGGTACCGGCGGCCACTGCGCGGGTGTCGGTCTGATGCCCCAACGGGTTGGTCGGGTAGACCCGCACCGGGTGGTCCGGCTCCGCCATCGCCTCCAGCGTGTCGGCGGTCTGGTCTGCCAGCAGGCGCAGCGCGGCGACGGTGTCCTCGCGGACGGTCCGCGGCGTGGGCAGGCGGGAGTCCTCGGTTCGGTCGTGGCAGCGGGCGGCCCACTGCCACAGCCGTGGGGCGACCGGTGCGAGCTCGGTCAGGTTGGCGTGCAGATGGTCCAGGGCCTGCGGATTCCGTTCGACCACCTCGTGTACGGGGAACACGAGCAGCAGCGCCAGGGCGGCCAGCCCGAACCGGTCGAGCTCAACGGGATCGCGGTCGGCCACAGACCGAGGATCCGGGTGGAGGTAGCCGGGAGTGCCCATGATCCGCCGTACGCCCTCGATGGGCTGCACCGCCTCGAAGTCGACGAGCCGGACCCGGTCGTCGTCGTCGACGAGCACGTTGGTCGGGCTGAGATCGACGAAAACGTAGCCCAGTTCGTGCAGGCGATGCAGCTGCGCGTCGAGCTGGTCGAGCAGGGCCAGGCTGCGGCGGTGATACTCGGCGAACGACGGGGCGTCCGGCCCGATGCGCACCGCGGGATTGTTCATCACCATCCACCGGTACAGCTGCATGCCGGGCGTGAACTCGGTGACGAGAAAGCTGTTCTCCCAGTGGTGGAACAGTTCCACTGGTCGCGGGCACAGGCCAGGTTCGCGGCCGTGTATCGCCCGCAGGGCCAGGTACTCGGTGTTCAACCGCGTCTTCGCGTCGGCGCCGTCAGCGGTGTAACCGTTGTGCGCCTTCGCCTCCTTGACGAACACCGGGCTGCCGTCCGCGGAGCGGAACCGGTAGGTGCCCCCGGCATTGCCGTGCCGCAGCACGGCATCGAAGGTGTAGCCATGCAGCGTGACCGGGCCCGTGGCGACCTCCGGGACGGTCTGCCGGAACGGATCCAAGACACCGGGCGGCAGGTGGAACGCCGGCCGGCGCTCGTCATCGATCTCCCGCCCGTCCGCTCCGACCATGGTGTGCACGTGGTTGCCTTCCGCGTCGACTCGCTCGCGGCCGCGAAACGCTCCGTACCTGTAGGAAACACACTCACTCTCGCCGAAACGACGATCGGAGAGCACAAAAGGCCCTCCGATCCCGGACAGATCCTCCGTCAGCCGCCGGAACATCCGCAGCGCACACTGCTCGGTGGGCGGATACAGGGTGCAGAACTTGCCGCTCTGCACCCTGTTCGCGTGCTTGTCGTGCGCCAGCAAGAACGTCCGGTGACCGGCCAAGTGTTTGAACGGGACGCCTAACTCGGCACACGCCGTCGACACCACCGCCAGCACGGACTGCGCATTGGGCAGGGAGCTGGACACGTGCACCTTCCACCCCTGATCGGGGAGGTCGAGACCGGCCGGGCCCCAGAAAGTCCACACGCCCGAGTGCTGTCGCGTCCAACCGGTCGGCATGGGACCCGCGTCGTAGCGCGGACCTGGATCGGCAGTGTCCCAGGGTTCGTAGTAATCCTCATCGGCGACCAGGAACGACATGTCCACTGCCACCCAGCCACTCCTTCCACCAGCCGCACCGCGCCCCACAGCACACTGCCATCACAGGTCACGTTCAAGATCGAGCGGAAATGAGGCAGCGGGCGCAGGTAAAGGATCTACACCTATTTGTCCGAGTATCGCCTACTAAACTGGTCTGCGCCAGGATTGACGGGTTTGTTCTGCCGCTGATCGCCAGTTTCCGATGATTCCGGAGGAGACCCAGGTTCCGGCTGGACCAATGAGGCCGTTTACGTCCACCGTATCGGCGTGCAGCCGCACTCGATCGCAATCGGAACGGCCCGAATGGACGTAGTGGAGACGATGCTGTCGCCGCAGGTCATTACCGCGTACGGGTGTCTTGCATTCCTTCCGACCCGCCAGCTGCCGGGTTCGATGCCGCCGAATTCGGCGACCATATCCCTACCTGCTCGACCTGCGGCCGGCCGAAAAGCCGACCACCACCCGCACCGTGTTGAATCAGGGCCGGAATCCCCGGGCCTGCTGGCTCCCGGCCATCCCGCCCGGTAGCGGGGCTGCCGTCGGCGCCGGTTCTGGCCTACGTCGCTGGGGCTAATGATCCGGCGTTGGCGTCCGGGTCGAGGATGTGGGCGTTCATCGCGGCTGCCGCCTCGGCGAGCTCGGAGATCTCCACGACGGTGACGCCGGCGGCCTCTAGGGCTTTGACCCCGTGAGCGTCTGACACGAACACCGGCGGCTCTCGCCACGCGATGACCGCGCGTCTGATCCCGGACGCGATGATCAGTTCAGAGCAGGTGTGGGGCCGGGACCTGCGTCGTGTGCACGGCTCGAGTGAGCTGTAGAGCGTGGCTCCGGGCAGGCGCTCGTCGTCCGGCGCGACCTTGCTCAGGGCGGACTCTTCGGCGTGGAAGTGCGGGCGCTCCCGTGAGAAGCCTTGGGAGATCTCGGCTCCGTGCTCGTCGACGATCACACACCCGACCGAGAAAGCGGTGTCGCTGGATGGGCACTGCTTGGCCAGGTCGATAGCGAAAGACAGCCATCCGTAGTCTTCCGAACGGCTGGGCGGCGCGAGGGGCAACTACTTGACCTTCTCCTTGGGGAGGTACCGCAGAAACGCGATGTCCCCGATCGTGCGGGCTTCGGCGAGCGTCATCCGGTTCCCCGGCCCGTTGGGGAAGTCGCCTGCGTTGACGAACCGCGGGGCGTCGGGGTCTCCGAGGAAGAGCGGCGCGACGGCAAGGTGGATCTCATCGGCAAGGCCGGCGGTGAGGAACTGCGTGTGGATGGTTCCGCCCCCTTCGACCATGAGCCGCCTGACGCCACGCTCCCCGAGGTCATCGAGCATGGCCTCGAAGTCAAGGCTAGCGCCGAGTCCGACGATGCCGGCCAGGTCCCCCAACCGTTCGCGCAGCTGGGGAACGGCCGAGTCCGGTGAGTAGATGAGTTTGTCGCCGCCGTGGTGCCAGAACTTCAGGTCCCGGTCGAGGTCGCCACTGCGGGTGATGGTGATCTTCAGCGGGTACGGCGGCAGGCCACGTGCCTCGCGCTCGTCGCGTCGCCGTGCGGAGTTCACCAGCAGCCGGGGGTTGTCCCGCCGCAGGGTCGTGGCTCCGATGAGGATCGCATCGGACTCGGCGCGGACCTGGTCGACGCGGTCGAAGTCGGCTTCGTTCGACAACAGCAGCCGGTCGGGGCTGGTGTCGTCGATGTAGCCGTCGATCGAGGTGGCCACGCTGAGCAGGACGTAGGGGCGCGTGGTCATGTGCTGGAGGTCCAGTCCTTCTCTTGCGGGAGGTATGTGGTGAGGCGATCGTGGAATGCGACCATTTCGGGGACACGCTGCCAGCGGGGTCAGCCGGGTGTCCAGGTGGGCCAGTTCGTGGGCGATTCTGCGTCAGCGCGTGATCACTGGCAGGTGGTGACAGCAGAGACACAGCAATGGCCAGTGATCACCGCCGAAACGGCCTTGTCCCGGCCCGCCGCAGTGCCCTACGGCGGGCCAGGCACCTGCTCAGACGTCGAACTCGACGCCCTGGGCGAGCGGCAGTTCGCCGGAGTAGTTGATGGTGTTGGTCGCGCGGCGCATGTAGCCGCGCCAGGCGTCCGAGCCCGACTCGCGGCCGCCGCCGGTCTCCTTCTCGCCTCCGAAGGCGCCGCCGATCTCGGCTCCGGAGGTGCCGATGTTGACGTTGACGATGCCGCAGTCCGAACCCTCGGGCGAGACGAACAGCTCAGCCTCGGCCTGGTCCCGCGTGAAGATGCTCGATGACAGGCCCTGCGGCACCGCGTTGTTCAGCGCGATGGCCTCCTCGAGGCTCCCGTACGGCATGACGTACAGGATCGGCGCGAACGTCTCCTGGGTCACGATCGGCGTCTGTGCCCCGATCCGTACGAGCGCCGGCTCGGCGTAGTAGGCGCCCGGCGCCTGGTCCTCCAGCCTGCGCCCGCCGCCGGCCACGAGTGTTCCGCCCTGGGAGACGGCGGCGTCCAGCGCGTCGCGCATCGCCTCGTACGCGCGCTCGTTGATGAGCGGGCCGACCAGGGTGCCCTGCGCCATCGGGTCGCCGATCGGCAGCCGGCCGTACGCGCCGGCGAGGCGTTCGACGAGCGTGTCCACGACGTCGGTGTGGGCGATGACGCGGCGCATCGTCGTGCAGCGCTGGCCCGCCGTCCCGGCGGCCGAGAACACGATGCCGCGTACGGTCAGGTCCAGGTCGGCCGACGGGCAGACCACGGCGGCGTTGTTCCCGCCGAGTTCCAGCAGGGACCGTCCGAACCTCGCGGCGACGCGCGGGCCCACCGCGCGGCCCATGCGCGTCGAGCCGGTGGCGCTGACCAGGGCGATTCCCGGGTGGTCGACCAGCGCCTCGCCCACGTCGGGGCCGCCGATGAGGACCTGGCTCAGGTACGCGGGCGCGCCCTGCTCGGCCGCGGCGCGGTCCAGCAGTGCGGCGCTCGCCAGGGCGGTCAGCGGTGCCAGCTCGGACGGCTTCCAGATGACCGGGTCGCCGCACACCAGGGCGATCGCGGTGTTCCACGCCCACACCGCCGCCGGGAAGTTGAACGCGCTGATCACGCCGACGACGCCCAGCGGGTGCCAGGTCTCCATGAGGCGGTGGCCCGGCCGCTCGGAGCTGATCGTGCGCCCGTACAGCTGGCGGGACAGGCCCAGCGCGTAGTCGCAGATGTCGATCATCTCCTGGACCTCGCCGAGCGCCTCGGAGGTGATCTTCCCGACCTCCAGGCTGATCAGCGTGGCGAGGTCCTCCTTGTGCTCGGTGAGCAACTCGCCGAACCGCTTCACCAGCGCACCGCGTACGGGTGCGGGAACGCGGCGCCAGGCGAGGAACGCCTCCCCTGCCCGCGTGATGGCGGCGTCGACGGTGCCGGCGTCGGCCCATCCCACGGCGGACAGGCGCTCGCCGTTGATCGGCGAGGTGGTCGCGACGTCAGCTCCGAGCGCGTCCACGTCCACACCGCAGCGCTTGGCGGTCTCTCGCGCCATCGCGGCCAGCTGGTCCGCGCCGGGCAGCGTGGTCACCATCAGGGTTCTCCCTCGGATTGTCGGTTCTCGATCAGACGATGTCGAGCTCGGGCCGGGCCTCGGCCAGGGCGAAGCGGCGGGAGTCGACGAATGGCTCCCTGCCAAGGTAGAGGTCGCGGACGACCTCCCCGACGGCCGGGCTCATGAGGAAGCCGTCGCCGGGGAGCCCGGCAGAACACGAACAGTGCGGAGGTCGGCAACCGCGCCGGCCTGAGCCACGAACCCACATGTCAAGGGCGGTAAGCCCGGTTTCCGCACCCTCAAGGGCATCGGGCTCTCCACGCGGCGGCGGCGGAGGGGCCGCCTCTCCCGGGAGGCTCCCAGAACCAGGGCTGTCCAAATTGCCGTCCTTGCTGCGTCGTCCAGGTACGAAAAGCCACGGTCAGGAGCCCAGCCGCTCGGCGAGGAGCTGGGCGAGGTGGACGCCCTGCCGTGGCGACAGGTCGGCGATCTGCGTACGGCAGGAGAAGCCGTCGGCGAGGACGACCGTCTCCGCCTCCGCGTCGCGCAGAGCGGGCAGCAGTTGGTGCTCGGCCACCGCGACGGACACCTCGTAGTGTCCCTTCTCGACACCGAAGTTGCCCGCCAGCCCGCAGCATCCGCCGAGCCGCTGAACGTCCGCGCCCGCCTCCCGGAGCAGCCGGGCGTCCTGGTCCCAGCCCATGACGGCATGGTGGTGGCAGTGCGGCTGGGCCACCACCGTCGTCCCGTCGAACGAGGGCGGCCGCCAGTCCGGGGTCTCGGCCAGGAGCTCGGCCAGCGTGCGGGTGCGCTCCGCCACCGGGGCCGCCACCGCCTCGTCCAGCAGCTCCAGCGCGTCCGAGCGCAGGACGGCCGTGCAGGACGGCTCCATCCCGACGATCGGCACGCCCCTCTCGGCGGCCTCGGCCAGCTCCCCGACCGTACGGCCCAGGATCTTCTTGGCCGCGTCGAGCTGGCCCGTGGAGATGTAGGTGAGCGCGCAGCACTGGCGGCGCTCGCTGATCTGCGGCGTGTAGCCCGCGGCCGCCAGCACGGCCACGGTCGCGCGGCCGACCTCCGGGGCGAAGTGGTCGGTGAACGTGTCGACGAACAGCATGACCGGCCTGCCGTCGGCCGGACGGTCGCCGCGGGTCCGCTCGAACCAGTCGCGGAACGTCCGCGGCGCGAACTCGGGCAGGTGCCGCCGCCTGTCCACCCCGGCGACCGCCAGCGCCGCCCGCCGCAGCCCCGGCACGCGCATGGCCCCGTTGACGACGCGCGGCATGCGGCCGGCCAGCCTCGCCCAGAGCGGCAGCCGGCCCAGCGAGTAGTGCGACGCGGGACGCAGCCGCCCACGGTAGCTCTGGTGCAGCACCTCGGACTTGTAGGCGGCCATGTCGATCCCGGTCGGGCAGTCCGAGGCGCAGCCCTTGCAGGACAGGCACAGGTCGAGGGCCTCGTGGACCTCGGGCGAGCGCCACCCGCCATCGACCAGGGAGCCGTTGACCATCTCCTGCAGGACGCGGGCCCGCCCGCGGGTGGAGTCCTTCTCTTCCCGGGTGGCCAGGTAGGACGGGCACATCACCCCGCCGGACGCGGTGTTGTCCGCGCGGCACTTGCCCACGCCCGTGCAGCGGTGCACCGACTGGCTGAAGTCGCCGCCGTCGTGGCGGTAGGCCAGGGCGAGGTTCTTCCGCACCGGCCGGGCGGCCGGGATCCGCAGGTCGGCGTCGACCGGGCGGGGCCGCACCAGCACCCCGGGGTTGAGCACGTCACCCGGGTCGAAGATCCCCTTGACCCGGCGGAACAGGTCGACCGCCGTCTCGGAGTACATCAGCGGCAGCAGCTCGCTGCGGGCGCGGCCGTCCCCGTGCTCGCCGGACAGCGAACCGCCGTACCCGGCGACGAGCGTGGCCGCGGCCTCCAGGAACGCGCGGTACGCCTGCGGCCCCTCCGGCCTGTCCAGCGGCCAGTCGATCCGGATGTGCAGGCAGCCGTCGCCGAAGTGCCCGTACGGGAGGCCGGTCACGCCGTGCTCGGCCATCAGCGCCTCGAAGTCGCGCAGGTAGCGGCCCAGCATCGCCGGGGGCACGGCCGCGTCCTCCCAGCCCCCGTGCGCGGGCAGCCCGGCGGGGCTGCGGCCGGACAGGCCCGCGCCGTCCTCCCGGATGCGCCACAGCGCCGCCGCCCGCGCAGGGTCGGTGACGACGAGGGCGTCCTCGCCACCGGCGGCCACCCGCCCCGCCCGGTCGAGGACCTCGGTCTCGTCGTCCCCGGCGACCTCGACGAACAGCCACGCGGCCCCGCGCGGCAACGGCGGCACCGCGTCGGGGCCCCGCCGCGTGCGCACCACGTCGACGATGCGCGCGTCGATGCCCTCACAGGCCGTGGGCAGGTGCTCCAGCACGCCGGGAGCGGCGTCGCCCGCAGCGGCGATGTCGTCGTAGCCGAGCACGACCAGGACCCGGTGCGCCGGGTCGGTCACCAGTCTCACCGTCGCCTCGGTCAGCACTGCGAGGGTGCCCTCGCTGCCCACCAGCAGGCGGGCCACGTCGAACCGCCGCTCCGGCAGCAGGTGCTCCAGCGCGTATCCCGACACCTGCCGCCCGAACCGGCCGAACTCCGTCCTGATCGTGGCGAGGTTCGCGTTCGCGAGGTCGTGCAGCGCGGTGAGCTCGGCGGGAGCGTCCGGGGCGGGCCGGCCCAGCGGGGACGACAGGTCCAGCGCGGAGCCCTTGCCCGTCACCGCTTTGAGGGCGGCGATGTTATCGGAGGTGCGGCCGTAGCCGAGCGTCCGGGAGCCGCACGCGTTGTTGCCGATCATGCCGCCGATCGTGCAGCGCGTGTGGGTGGAGGGGTCGGGGCCGAACCTGAGCCCGTACGGGGCGGCCGCGCGCTGCAGGTGGGCCTGGACGACGCCGGGTTGGACCACGGCGGTCCGGGCCTCGGCGTCGACCTGCAGCACCTGCCCCATGTGGCGGCTGAAGTCCAGCACGAGCCCGGGACCGATCGCGTTTCCGGCCACCGACGTGCCGCCGCCGCGGGCGGTGAGGGGGATCTCGTGGCGCGCGCACAGCTCGATCGCGGTGGCCACGTCCTCGGCGGATCTGGGCCGGGCGACCACCGACGGCGGCACCCGGTAGAGAGAGGCGTCGGACGAGTGGGCGGACCGCGCCAGGGAGTCGGTCAGCACGTCGGTGACTCCGCGTCGGCGCAGCTCGGTCGCGAGGGTGGCAGCCGGATCCATGAGTAGCATGTTACATGCGACACCTGGCGCTCGCCTCGCCTTCTCCGTACGCTTCCGTGTGACACCGCAGGGTTCGGCGGCGAGGAGAGAAGGGCCGATGGTCGACTCGACCGCGCTCCGGGCGGCGTTCGCCCGACGGCTGTCGGCGATGTACGGCACGGAGGTCCCCGCCTACAACACCCTTGTCGACGTCGCGCAGGACGTGAACCGCGAGGTGCTGGAGCGGATGGGGGCCGACGCCGAACGGCTGGGCTCCATCGACCGCGTCACCGCCGAGCGGCACGGCGCGATCCGCGTCGGAACGCCGACCGAGATGGCGCAGGTCGCCCGCGTCTTCGGCGCGATGGGCATGTACCCGGTCGGCTACTACGACCTGCGCGAGGCGGCGAGCAGCTCGGTGCCGGTCGTCTCCACGGCGTTCCGTCCCGTCGACGAGGCGGAGCTGGCCGCCAATCCCTTCCGCGTGTTCACCTCCATGCTCGTGACGGGCGACCGGCGGTTCTTCGACGAGGACCTCGAACGCAGGCTCAGCGAGTTCCTCGGGGCGCGCCGGCTGTTCCCGCCGCGGCTGCTCGACCTCGCCGACCGCGCCGAGGCCGAGGGCGGCCTGGACGACGCGGAGGCCGAGGAGTTCCTCACCCTCGCCACCCAGGCGTTCGAGCTGTCCAGGGTCCCGGTCTCCCGCAGCTGGTACACCGAGCTGGAGCGCGTGTCCTCGGTCGCCGCAGACATCGGCGGCGTGCCCAGCACCCACGTCAACCACCTGACGCCGCGCGTGCTCGACATCGACGCCCTCTACGCGCGCATGAGTGAGCGCGGCGTCACGATGATCGACGCCATCCAGGGGCCGCCCCGCTGGGACGGCCCCGACCTGCTGCTGCGCCAGACCTCCTTCCGCGCGCTGGCGGAGCCACGCGTATTCCGGGAGGACGACGGCAGGATCGTGGAGGACGACCTGCGCGTACGGTTCGGGGAGGTGGAGGCACGGGGCATCGCGGTGACGCCCGCCGGACGCGCCCGGTACGACGAGCTGTCCGCCGAACTGGACACCGCGCTCGCGGGGCGGCGGGTGACGGCCGAGGAGCGGGGCGCCGTCGCGGCCAAGCTCTGGGAGGGCCGGGTGCCGCGCACCGAGGCCGAGCTCGTGACGGGCGACCTCGCCTACTTCACGTTCCACACCACGGGCTCGCGTCCGGCGTCCGCTCCGCCGGCCGGCCTCGCCACGCTCCTGGCGGAGGGCTGGGTCACGGCCCGGCCGATCGTGTACGAGGACTTCCTGCCGCGCTCGGCCGCCGGGATCTTCCGGTCGAACCTGACCTCCGACGGTTCCAAGGACGCGACGAGGGCCGGCGCGGAGTTCGGGGCCGAGGCGCTGGCCGAGGTGCTCGGGCGGCGGCTGCACGATCCCTACGCGCTGTACGCGTCGATCCGGGCCGCGTCGCTGACGCGCGTGCGCGATGAGCTGGGCCTCGACAGGGAGATCGTCCTGCCCCGGGTTCGTAGATGATGCCGGCCCGGCCGGTCCCTCACCAGCGGACGGCCGTGAAGTCGATCGGCCGAGGCCGTAGCAGTCGCGTGCGCTCTGCCAGCGCTTGCACCCGCCGGGACATCTCGTCGGCGGCCAGGCGATGGCGGTCACCGTGGCCTGGCAGGACCCATTCGAATCGCAGGCGTCCGGCCGTCCTGGCCAGGGAGGCGGCCAACTCCTCGATGGAGTACCAGGTCACACTCTCCGCGACTTCCAGATCACCGGTGGCGCGTGACCAGTAGAAGCTGTCTCCACTGAAGCAGTACCGGCCATCCGCGAGGTAGAGCACACTCCCCTTGGTGTGGCCGGGCAGTGGATGGGCGCTGACCCCCTCGCCGACCTCCAGAGGTTCCAGGCCCCGGATCACCCGGTCCGCGTCCGGCGCCGCGTCGAGGTCGCCCTCGTGGATCCACAGCCGGGCGCCGAAATGGTCCGCATAGCGGCGGCCGTGTGCGGCGTGGTCTCGGTGCGTGAGCAGCACATCGGTGACGATGCCCGATGCCGCGTAACGCTCGGCGAGGTCACGGCTCCAGCGCGGTGTGTCGATCATCATCACCGTGCCGGACGGCCGCAGCAAGAGGTAGGAGTTGGCCCCGGCGGTGTGCCGGGAGTTGTGCCCGCACATCAGTACGCCGTTGTCCAAGGCCATCGGAAAAGGGTCGAGCGCCTGGTCCGGCTGCCCGGACGCCGGGCGGATCGAGCGTGTGGGGCAGGCGAAGGCGGCCGCGTGAAGGCTCCGTGTCTCCGCTTCATCGTTCGGCGGGCGCAGGATCTGCGACCTTCCGTCGGCCTCGCCGATCAGGTCGGGCGCGAGCTGTCGGGCGGCATCACAGTTGATGCAGCGGTCGTCCACGTACCAGCCGTCCATGGCAGGACTCCTTCCAGAAAGGGGGAACGACCCGGACCCGGGCCGTCATCAGGCCCTCCGGTTCGCAGAAGCAACGCATCGGATACAGTAGCTGCATAGTTAAGTATCTGAATCGTGAAGATAAATGGACCCCCGCATGCCCGTCAAACCGCAGGACGATCAGAACGACGAACTCGCCGACCGGATCATCGCGTCCATGACTGACCTCGCCGGAGCCCTGGGACGCCTGAACGACCTGATCGCCCAGCATCTCGGCATCGCGCAGACCGATCTGCTCTGCCTGCACGTGCTCGACCGCGCCGGAGCCTCCACTGCCGGAGCGCTCAGCTCTCAGCTCGGGCGTACCACCGGCGCGGTCACGCACATGATCGATCGCCTGGAGAAGGCGGGATACGTCCGGCGTAGACCGGACCCGAAGGACCGCCGCCGCGTACTCGTCGAAGCCTCGGCCCCAGGACTCGAACGGATCGCTTCGTTCTACGAGGGGATCGACGCCCGCAGCCGCCGATTGATGGCCGCCTTCTCCGGCGACCAACTGGCGGCGATCCACACCTTCCTTCTGGGCAGTTACGAAAGCGCCGCCGAAGAGTGTGATCACCTGATTCGGTAGCGAGGCCCCTGGCCGCCGCGATCGGGCGTGGTGACCGGCCGGCCCGTCAAACGTGCCTTGACCGCCTACGACCGCTGAGCCCCTTGGAGGCGGCCATCTGGTCCTCCTCGACGATGGACGCCCACAGCGCGTCCACGTCGACCGGCTCGCCCTGCGCCCGGGCCGCCTGCCGGGCCAGGATGAGCCCGGTGTTGGTCAGGTGCGCCCGCATCGCGCGTACGGCGCCGTCGGCGTCCGCGGCGGCGACGGCCGCCACGATGGGCTTGTGCTCCTCGTGCACCTGCCGCAGGGTCCGGGACCGGTCGTCGGTCGAGGTGCCGAGGATGCGCATCGTGTCGCGCAGGCCGCCGACGATCGCGCGGGCCCGGCCGTTGCCCGCCGCGACCAGGATGTGGTCGTGCAGGGCCTGGTCCAGGTGGAAGAACAGCGTCTCGTCACCGGCGTCGACCGCCGCCGCCATCTCCTCCATCGTCGCCCGCAGGGACTTCCCGAGCTCGGCCGAATCGCCGCCGGCCACCCGCCGGACGGCGGGCAGCTCCAGCGCCAGCCGTACGCCGAAGATCTCGACGATCTCCCTCGGGTGCGGCAGCACGACGCGGAACCCCCGGTTGCGCTCGACCTGCACCAGGCCCGCGTCCGCGAGCCGCAGCAGCGCCTCGCGCACCGGGCTCCGGGACACGTTGAGCTGCTCGGCCACCTGGTAGACCGAGTAGAGCCGGCCGGGGACCATCGCGCCCGTGTGCACCGCCCGGCGCACCTCGGAGATCACCTGCTCGGCCAGCGACCGCGACGCGTGCGGCAAGGGCTGCAGCCGGAGTTCGGCGTGCTGGCGGGTGGGCGGCATGCTGGCATGCTACCCACACGGGTACCGGCCGTACGGATGGAGAAGCCCATGCGCATCGCACTGAGTCAGCTGGTCGCCGGGACCGATCCGACGGCGAACCTGGCACTGGTCGAGGCCGGTGTCTCCGACGCCGCGGCCCGGGGCGCCCGGGTCGTCGTCTTCCCGGAGGCGACCATGGCGTGCTTCGGGATACCGCTGGGGCCGGTGGCCGAGCCCCTCGACGGCCCGTGGGCGGGTGCCGTACGCGACCTCGCCCGCCGGGCGGGCGTCGTGGTGGTCGCTGGCATGTTCACTCCGGCCGCCGACGGCCGGGTGACCAACACCCTGCTCGTCACCGGGCCAGGGCTGGACGACCACTACGACAAGATCCACCTGTTCGACGCCTTCGGCTTCACCGAGTCGAAGACCGTCGCCCCCGGGACGCGTCCGGTGACCTTCGACCTGGACGGTGTCACCCTCGGCGTGGCGACCTGCTACGACGTACGTTTCCCCGAGCTGTTCACCACGCTGGCCGCGCGCGGCGCCACGGCGACCCTGCTCGCCGCCTCCTGGGGCGCGGGCCCGGGCAAGCGGGACCAGTGGGAGCTGCTGGTGCGGGCTCGCGCCCTGGACAGCACGAGCTGGGTGCTCGCGTGCGGTCAAGCCGATCCGGAGACGATCGGGCGGCGCCCGATCGGCGCCGCGCCGTCCGGAATCGGGCACAGCCTGGCGGTCTCACCGCTCGGTGAGGTCCGCGCCCGTCTCGGCGCGGATCCCGGCCTGCTGGTGGCCGACATCGATCCGGACGAGGTGCGCACGGCCCGGGCGGCGGTCCCGGTCCTGGCCAACCGGAGATTCACCACCACGACGCCGGACGACGGCGCCGAGACCCTCTAGTCCTTCAGGGCAGGCGCCGGCCCGTCCCGGAGGTCAGCCCTTGCCCAGCAGTTCGCGCACGTGCTGAACGATCTCCTCGTTGGTGTAGGCGTGACCGCCGATGCCCCAGCCCCCGGGAACCGCCTCGATCAGCGTGACCCAGGTGCGCTCAGCGAACCGCTCAGCAATTACGCCCGTCATCAGGCTGCGGCACCGCGTTCCGCGGCGGCTCTTGCCTCCAGTCCGGATACCTTTCGCAGCGGCACCCCCTTGGTCCATGCCGCGACCAGGAAGGCCAGGACCATCACGGCCGCACCGAGCAGGAAGACAAGGTGCATCGACTCCGTGAAGCCGACCTTGAACGGCTGGGCCAGCCGCGGGTCGAGGTGCGGGATGAACGAGGAGTCATCGAGAACGCCCGAGCCGTTCCCGCCGCGCGGCTGCGAATGTCCGAGCATGGTCAGCACCGGTGCGTTCGCCGGGTTGGAGAGCACGGCAGGGTCATGGACGGCCTGCTGGAATCGGGCCGTCTCGTACGCCGCCTTGAAGGCCGAACTGATCTTGGTACTGAGGGTGCTGAACAGCAGGGAGAGGAAGATCGCCGTGCCGGCGGTGCTGCCTATTTGCCGGAAGAAGGTGGCCGAGGCGGTGGCGACGCCCATGTCCCTGGGCTCGACCGCGTTCTGCATGGCCAACGTGAGGATCTGGAAGCAGCCGCCGAGCCCCGCCCCGAACAGCGCCATGAAGCTCATGGTCTCCGGCAGGGGGCTGTTCCACTGCACGCGGTAGTGGAAGAGCAGCATCGCCGCGATCATCAGCGCGGATCCGATGACCGGGAAGATCTTGTACTTGCCGGTCCTGCGGATGACACGGCCGACCGTCAAGGTCGCGAGGAGCATGCCGACCATCAGCGGGAGCATCAGCAGTCCGGACTTGGTCGGGGTGACGCCCTTCACGATCTGCAGGTACAACGGGATCATCATCATGCCGCCGAACCAACCCATGCCGACGAGCACGGAGAACAGGCTCATCTTGGCGAATACCGCGTTGCGGAAGAGCCGCATCGGCATGAGCGCCTCGTCGCCCATGGCCCGCTCGACGAAGATCCATATCGCCAGGCCGATCACGCCGATCGCATAGCAGACGACCGATTCGGTCGAGGTCCATCCCCAGCTCTTGCCCTGCTCGGCGACGAGCAGCAGTGGCACCACGCCGATCGCGATGGTGACGGCGCCCCACCAGTCGATGCGATGATCGCGCCGGGTGTGTGGGAGCTTGAGCACCTTGGCGACGACGAACAGCGCGACCACGCCGATGGGCACGTTGACCAGAAAGACCCAGCGCCAGCCGGTGATGGTCAGAATGCTGCCCTGGCCGGCCAGGAACCCGCCGATCAGCGGGCCGAGCACACTCGAGGAACCGAACGTCGCGAGTATGTAGCCCTGGTACCGGGCGCGCTCGCGAGGCGGGACCATGTCGCCGACGATCGCCAGCGCCATCGACATCAGACCGCCGGCTCCGATGCCCTGGAACGCTCGGAAGGAGGCCAGCTCGATCATGGAGGTAGAGACCGAGCACGCGGCCGAGCCGACGATGAAGACACCGATGGCGGCGAGGAAGAACGGCTTGCGCCCGTAGATGTCGGACAGCTTGCCGTACAGCGGCGTGCTGATCGTCGAGGTGATCAAGTACGCGGTGGTGACCCACGCCTGATGGCTGAGCCCATGCAGATCATCGGCGATGGTGCGGATGGAGGTGCTGACGATCGTCTGGTCGAGCGCTGCGAGGAACATCCCCAGCAGCAGGCCGCTGAGGATGGTCAAGATCTGGCGATGCGTGAGTCTGACGGGTGATGCCGGATCGGCTACGCCTGAGACGGTTCCCCCGGGGGCAGGGGACGCGGACTTCGTCATGCGTACTTTGCTCCTTGTCACGCCACGGCACGAGGGAGCGCCCCAGCGCCGAGGCCGATGCAGGTGTTGGTCCACCAGGTCGTCGTTGAAACGCTTGGTCAAGCGGATGAAGGGGCAGCGGCCCTCTGCCGGCCACGGCCGCCGGAACCCGGCTCCGCGTCCTGCCGGCAGGTGCCCGATCCAGCATAGAGCGAAGGGTTTGATTTTCAAACCGACTGCCGATGCGGGACGAACTCAAAGGTGTCGATGGGCGCAGCATCTCCGGGTACGGATCCCTTCGGGCCACGGATCGCCCTTGCCATCCAGGCCCCGTCGTCCCGCAGGACACGGCTACGCCGTGCCGACCATACGAGGCCAGTGGTCTCGCCACGCTACGTCTCGAAGCGCTTCAACCGGCCGCGCGCCGTCCACTGACGGCTGCGTCGTAGCCACACGAGGAATCCGAGGAGATGATCATGCCTGGAGCACCGCTGAGCTGGAGCGTCCACACAACACCGTCGATCCCGACGGAGATCTCAGACCTGCCGCCCGACCTGCCCCGACGCATGTGGTCGCCGATCACGGCGACGCTGATCACAGGCGAGCGGGACGCGGTGCTGGTCGACGCGCTGATGACCACTGAGCAGGCCGGTCGGCTGGCAGACCGGGTAGCCGCGAGCGGTAAGAACCTCACCACGGTCTTCGTCACCCATGGGCATGGTGACCACTGGTTCGGGCTGGGTGCCCTCCTCGATCGCTTCCCGCGTGCCCGCGCCGTCGCCGCACCTGCCGTGGTGGCGCAGATGAAGAAGCAGATGGCGCCGGAGTTCGTCGCGTCGTTTTGGAACACGCGCTTCCCCGGCCAGATCCCCCACAGGCTCGTCGCGGCCGAGCCGCTGGTCGGCGACCGGCTGGAGTTGGAAGGCAACGAACTCGTCGTCGTGGGGCTCGGGCACACCGACACCGACGACACCACGTGCCTGCACGTGCCGTCCATCGGGTTGGTCGTGGCCGGCGACGCCGTCTACAACGATGTCCACCTCTACCTCGCCGAATCGCCCCCCGAGGGCCGCCGATCCTGGCTCCACGCACTTGACACCATCGCCGCGCTGGACCCGCAAGCGGTCATCGCAGGGCACAAGCGTCCCGACCGCCCCGACGACCCAGAGAACATCACCGAGACCCGAAAGTACATCCAGGACTTCGAGACGCTCGCCGCGCGCACCACGACCGCCCTCGACCTCTACCGCGGCATGCTGGAACTGCACCCGACCCGAGTCAACCAGGGCGCACTCTGGGGCTCGGCGAGATCCGCCAAAGGCTGACCGCCGCACCGCGGGCAGCGTGTACAGAGCGAGCTTTAGGGGAATATGTGGCCTGCGGGGTCATCGGGGGGAAGCAGTGATGTCCGTGATCGAGAGTGTCGGCGACGCGACGTCGGCTACCGTAAGTGATCTTTCATCCACGGCGCTGGATCCGAAGAGGCGCCGGGTCGGCGAGTTGGTCGATGATCGGCTCGGCAATGGGAGCATCAAGAACAGGGTGCAGACCAGGGTCGGGCCAGCGGATCTTTCGGTACCGCGGAACCGGGCGGGCCGCTTCGATCCCTAATTGTCCGCCGCGGCCGTATCGATCACCGAGCAGGTGATGGAGGAGGCCGAGGCCTGGCAGCACCGTCCGCCCGATCCGATCTACGCCATGACGCGCGATGGCGCGCGATGGCGCGCGTAGGAGAGGTTGAGGGATGAGAGCTATCCGATTCGCTCAACATGGCGAGCCATCCGAGGTTCTTGAAACCGAAGACGTGCCTCTTCCTGAGCCTGGGGACGGGCAGGTAAGGGTTCGCATTCTGGCGACTCCAGTGAACCCGTCTGATCTCTTGTATGTGCGGGGATACTATGCGGGCGTCGAAGCCCAGTTTCCAGCGCCGGTCGGGTTTGAAGGCGTCGGCATCGTGGACGCCATCGGGCCCGGGGTGAAGAACGTCGCTACCGGACAGCGGCTATCGGTTGTCAACGGTCAAGGGGGAAACTGGGCGGATTATGCCGTTGTCCCCGCGGGTGACCTGTTCCCGGTACCCGATGAGATCCCCGATGAACAAGTGGCCTCCTTCGTCATCAATCCGGCCTCCGCGATCCTCATGGTCCGCCGATTGCTGGCGGTCCCTAGAGGTGAGTGGCTCCTCCAGTCCGCGGCAGGGTCCGAACTGGGTCGCATGATCATCAGGTTGGCCGAGCGCGATGGTATCCGTACCGTGAATGTCGTCCGCAGACGTGAATCGGCAGCCGAACTGGAACGTCTGGGAGCTGACGCCGTCATTGTGTCCACGGAGGGGCCGATCGACGAACAAGTCCGACGTATCGTTGGACCCGAAGGCGTCAAGTACGCCATCGATCCTGTGGTCGGAGAAACCGGCACCCAGATTTTCAAGGCGCTTCACGAGGATGGACACATGCTGGTATATGGCTCCCTGACAGGCGAGCCGATCCGTGTTGGTGAGGACCCGCGCTACATCCTGGCGGGCCGCCGTATCCTGGAAGTCTTCTGGCTCGGCTACTGGCTTCCGAGGCTCACCGACGCAGAACGACGGCAGTTGGGAGAGGATATCGTGGCGCTTATGCGTGAGGGAATTATTGAGACCTCCCCTGGGCGTAAATACTCTCTCGACGAGATCGGTGACGCCGTAGCCCACGCAGAGCAGAAGGGCCGGCAGGGAAAGGTGTTCCTTGTTCCCGGAAAGAAGTAGCGAGGACCGGTCTTGCCAACCGTGCCGCGGCGCCGGAAGCACGGCAGGAACGCCAGGTCGCCGTCGGCTGCCTCTGCCGGCGAATTTCGCCGCCGATGCGGGCATCCCAGGTCTGATCCCCGGTCAATGTGCGCACCGCGAGCGACCGCAGAGCCAGGAGGTGTGACGTGACGGAGTTGCGCTACGACGTGCTGGTCTCCGATGGGGTGCGCCGTCAACGATCCATGCGATTGCCCGACGGAGGCCCGATCGTATCCTCGCCACTGGCATCCACCCTGATCCTGGGCCAGACGGACGCGGTCCTGGTCGACCCGCCGTTCACCCGCGAGCAGGTGCACGCGGTCGGCGACTGGATTGAGCAGTGGGGCAGGCGACTGGCTTACATGTACGCCACCCACGGGCACGGCGACCACTGGTTCGGCACCGATCTACTGATGCAACGATTCCCCGGCGCCGTGCCCTATGCGACCGAGGGCACGATCCGGCTGATGCACAAGCAGGCGACCGAGGGACGCGAACAAATGTGGGATGTGGACTTTCCCGGGCTCATTCCCGACAGTCCCGTGGTGTACCAAGTGGTTCCCACAGGAGGGTTCGAACTGGAGGGCCACCGCCTGCTGGCGGTGGAGACCGGCCACACTGACACTGACGACACCACCGTCCTCCACGTGCCATCGATCGGCCTCGTCGTGGCCGGCGATGTCGCATACAACGGAGTTCACCAGTACCTGCTTGAAAGCGTCGGCGGCGGGATCGAGAAGTGGCTCACCGCACTTGAAACCGTTGCTGCCCTGCTCCCGCGCACAGTTGTCGCGGGCCACAAGAACAGAGACCTGCCCGATGACCCGTCGATCCTGGAACAGACCCGCGACTATCTGCTCGACGCACGGCGCCTACTGGCAGCAAAGCCAAGCCCGCGTGAGTATTACGACCAGATGCTGCAGCTCTATCCAGATCGGCTCAACGTGAGCCCGGTCTGGTACAGCGCGCTGGCACTTCTGTCATGACCTGCCCGACCGCTTCGCGCCGTCGCCCGGCCGTGGAAGACCCCGACGAGACGGGTGTGCAAACCTTAGGTGCATGGACAGCAAGCACGGCCGCCCCTGCTCGATCGCCGCGGCGCTGTCGTGTGTGGGAGACCGATGGGCGCTCCTCGCGGTCCGCGAGGTCATATTCGGCAACCACCGGTTCAGCGAGATCGTCCGCAACACCGGAGCCCCTCGCGACCGCCTTGCCGCGCGGCTGAAGAGCCTCGTCGCTGCAGGAGTCCTTGAGCAGCGCCAGTACCAGGAGCATCCGCCCAGGTACGACTACCACCTCACTCAAGCGGGCCGGGAGCTCGTACCGGTTCTGTCGGCGCTGCGCGCCTGGGGGGATAAGTGGGCCGTCAAGGATCCCCCTCTCAGTGTCACGCATCACGGCCACCCGGTCCGCCCCCGAGTCATCTGCGAGACGTGCGGCAGGCCCGTTCGCGAGGATGAGGTGGAAAGAACCTCTAACGCTGCGGACTGGGATCTCGCCGGCCCCGTGAGCGAGGGCTCCACCAGTCGCTGAGGTGTGGCGAGTCTCCCCCGGCCATGGTCCCGGATCGCCGACCCCACGCCGAGCCGGGGGTCCAAGTCTCGACGATCCACAGCTGCGGGGTCCTGCATTGCCGCCGACACCGCCCATCAGGTGCACCCGGCGGTGGCTGCCACCTCCTTGAGCCTGGATGCCGCGAGCCGATACTCCTCGGCCTCTGCGCTTCGACCGATGGATTTGGGGAATGACCACAACGCTCTATCTGGACCGCGGGCGTGTCGACACCGCGGCTCTGCCGGTCCTGGGTCGCGTGACCGCCGATGACACCCTCGTAGCCGGCATCCTCACCATTCCGCTCGACGACGGCGTGCTCGACGCATCCCCGGGCAGGCGCATGACGTGCCTGGACGAGCGTGCGGTGGGGTGGTCGCCCATGGACACGGCTGAGCGGTTTGCGCCTGGAGCCACGGTGACTCCTGGGAAGGAGTGAGCTGCATGCAGATGGATCGCATCGCTGACACCGACGTCAGGTTTCAGCGGAACGGCGCGGGTGATCGGGCACTGGTCTTCGTCCACGGATTCCTCGACGACCAGCACGTCTGGGACGCGGTAATCGGGGAGATCAGGAGCGACGGCGTCGAGACGGTGCAACTCGACCTGGCCGGTATGGGCGAACGCACGGATGCGAGCGGTCCGTTCACGCTGGAGCGGTTCGCCTCGGAGGTCGGGGCCGTGGTCGACGCCCTCGACACGCCGGCGGCGCTCATCGGGCAGAGCATGGCCGCCCCGGTCGTGGAACTGGTGGCCGCCGCCCGTCCCGAGCGCACCCTCGGCGTGGTGCTGGTGACGCCCGTTCCGCTCGCCGGCACGCGATTGCCCGATGAGGCGGTCGAGCCCTTCCGAAGCCTGGGCGGCGACCCGCAGGCGCAGCGGACGGTTCGACAACAGCTGTCCCGTGGGCTTGGCGAGGCGGACCTGGACAGGCTCGCGGTGATCGGCGGCCGGGTGCGGCCCGAGGTGGTGCGCGCGCTGGTGGACTGCTGGAACGCCGGCCACCCGGACGGAGACCGGCCAAGCCGCTACACGGGCCCCGTGCTGGTGATCCGCGGCGCCGACGACGGATTCGTCACGGAGGACATGGTCGCCGACGGGGTGCTGAAGCGGTTCGGCACGGTCGAGGCGGCCACGGTCGACGGGGCCGGGCACTGGGTGCACATCGAGCGGCCCGCTGTCGTCGCTGCTCTGCTGGACGCGTTCCTGGCCAAGACGCATCCCGCGGGCAACACGACGCGCGGCGTACGGCCGCAGCGGTGGACCGTGGCCTTCGCCGAGAAGTCCGCCGCCTCATTCGCGGAGGCATTCGCCGAGGACGTCGTGCTGGAGGCGAACACGCTCACCCGGCCGGTCGAGGGCCGTGAGCAGGTCAAGCAGGTGATGGAAACGGCCAGCGGCATCTACGACTCGCTGGTGTTCACCCAGGAGAGCTCCAGCGGGCCGCGCACCTATCTGGAGTGGGAGGCCACGGCGTTCGGCGGGACGCAGATCCGGGGCGTGACCATCCTGACCGAGGATGAGCGCGGGCAGATCGTTCGCGCGGCGATCCACCACCGGCCGCTCGGCGCCGCGCTCCGTTTCTCTGCCGAGCTGCGAGACCGCCTGCGCGGCCGAATCGACCCGGCGCACTTCTATGACGGCGACCGATAGCCGGTGCGACAAGCTGCGGCCTTGCGACGGGGATGACACATGATGCAACGCACTGATATCGCCTTCACAGCGGAGGGCCGCATCACGCTGCGCGGCTGGCTGTTCATTCCGGACGGTCCCGGCCCGCACCCGGCGGTCACCATGGCTCACGGTTTCGCCGGCGTGAAGGAGCACGGGCTGGAGCGCTTCGCCGAGGCCATTGCCCGGGATGGCTTTGTGGTCCTCCTTCACGACCACCGCACGTTCGGGGCCAGCGAGGGCCTCCCCCGCCAGGACGTCGATCCCTGGCGGCAGATCGCCGACTGGCGCCGCGCCATCTCCTTCCTGGAGAGCCGGCCCGAGGTCGACGCCGACCGGATCGGCCTGTGGGGCACCAGCTACGCCGGCGGCCACGCCATCGTCCTTGGCGCCACCGATCGGCGTCTGCGGTGTGTGGTCGCGCAGGTGCCCACGATCAGCGGATACGAGCAGGGCCTGCGTCGCGTCCCGCCGGATGCCGTCGCAAGCCTGGAGCAGGCGTTCGCGGAGGATGAACGGGCTCAGTTCCGCGGCGAGCCGCCCCGCACGCAGGCGGTCGTCAGCGACGACCCCGCCGTGGCGGCGGCGTACCGGGGCAAGGACGCGATCGACTTCTACCTCCAGCCGCTGCCCTCAGGCGTCTGGGAGAACCATGTGACCGTACGCTCCACGCGCGCCGCCCGCATGTACGAACCCGGCGCCTGGATCAGCCGCGTCTCGCCCACCCCGCTGCTGCTCGTGGTCGGCGACCACGACACCATCACCCTCACGGACCTGGCGCTGGCCGCGTTCGAGCGTGCCCTGGAGCCGAAGAAGCTGGTACTGCTGCCAGGCGACCACTTCGATCCCTATCTATCCGGGTTCCAGGAGTCCAGCGCGGCGGCGCGCGCCTGGTTCCGCCGCCACCTGCACTAGTCGACCCAAGGGCCCGGGCCTTGTTTCAGCACCGCGAGCGCCGCCGGCCCTCCCGCCGGATAGCGGCGTGCGAAGTCGCCGTCGATCTGGAAACGGGTCACGAATCCGGCACCCGACGCCGGCACATTCCAATCCCGGGCGGGTTTGGGAACCCGCCGGTCCCGGACGCGTTTGTGCTGGACACGGCTCTAGGCACCGCCGCTGTGGGAGATGCGGTCGAGCACCTGGGTGAGCGCGTTGGTGGCGAGGTCGCGCAGGGGCGCGTACTCCTCCTCCGGGTACTGCCGGGGTCCGTTCTCCACCAGGAGGATCAGGTACAGGTACGCCCGGTAGAGGTCGAGGCGGACGCGGGCCGGCGGGGTCAGCGGCAGCGGGGTCACCTCGCGGTAGCCGGCCACCAGCGGGTCGTCCTCGTGCAGTTCACCGAAGATCGTCGGGGTGACGAACTCCGCCAGCGGGTCGCCCCAGAACGCACGCTCGTGGTCGATGATGGCCTGAATCCGCGGTGTCGTGGTGAGGTCGAGGAAGACGTTGCCCGGCCAGACGTCGAAGTGCACCAAGTGCGGCGTCACCACCTCGTCCAGGACGGGTGAGGCGGCGGTGAGCACCGCTCGGAGCTTCTCGACCGGCAGCGGCAACGGTGTCGGGTACCGTTCGACGTCGGCCAGCAGAGCCCCGACCATCGCGAGATACGCCTCACGCCACGTGCCACCGGTGATCCCCGCATGCGGGTAGCCGAAGACCTCACCGGTGACGGTGTGCAGCCGTGCGAGATGGCGGCCCAGCTCTCGGCGAAGCGAATCCTCTCCGTCCGGCTTGACGGTGTTCCACGAGACGCCATCGAGCGCGCCGAGCAACAGGCAGTCCCCGCCGAGCACTGGCTCGTCGAACACCGCGGCCAGCAGCGGCGGCACCGGCACGCCCGCCGCCGCTGCCAGTCCATAGGCCTCGGCCTCCGTACGCAGCAGGTGGCGCTCGTAGCTGAGCTGCTCCAGGTCGGGAGGCGGTGAAATTTTGAGCACCACCTCACGGCCGTCGTCGAGGGCGAGCCTCCACACCGCGTTGGCGAACCCGTCCGTCAGCTCGGTCGACGCGATCACGCCCGCGCCGAGCACCCGCCGCGTCAGCGCGTCCAGCTCGGCTCCGCTCAGGCGCCGTTTGGTTCTGCTCTCCACGGTCCGGATTGTGCGGCCAGGCCACCTGATCGTCCAGGCCGGACGGGAAGGACCACGCGGATTCCCGTCCCGGACGTGTCCCCCCATGGCGGCGCGACACCGGTCACGGGTGGACCTTGATCCCGGCAAGGAGATCAAGGGCCCTGCCACGACCACGCGGTCGCGTAGGCGGCGATCGCGTCGCGACAAGCTCCCGGCGAGGCACCGACCTTCGTGAGCCTCCCGGAAAAATCCGCGAAAAGATCGAGAACCGTTGAACCCTCCGCCGCCGGGCTGCGTACTGCCTCCCAAACGATCTTCGGTCGCCAACGGTGACGAAGGAGGAACGGATCAGCTACGGTTCAGACCCGATCGCCTAGACCACGAGGTGTCTTCCGCCAAAGCCGTGGTGATCCGCGGCTCCCTGCAAAGGTTGTGAAACGTGACAGCCCCCACGTGCACTTTCATGCCCGAAGCTCCTTTCCCGCCCACAGCACCGGCAGCGGTTGCACCTCGCTTGCCGCCGAGCGATTGCAGCGGGTCGCCGGCCGCGCCGCCGGCCCGCGGAGGCCGGTCCCGCGAATCGACGGCCGACGGCGGCATTCACGGCTGCCTACGAGCCGCCGCCCGTGCTCTCGGTCATGGGCCACCCGGGACACGGGTTACGACGGACCCATCGCCGACCTCTCCCTGCCGGACATCACCGGACCGGTCCTCGCGTACCCCGGGAGACGTCCGGAGTGCTTGCGCCGAACGCGAATACGCCCTATCCGAGGAGCGTCATGACCAGTAGGAAACCGTCCGCACTCTGGACGGCCGCCATCTGCGGGCTCGCGATCTTCATGGTCGCCCTGGACAACCTGATCGTGACGACCGCGCTGCCGACGATCCGGGTCGACCTGCACACCGGGATGGAAGGCCTGCAATGGACGACCAACGGCTACACACTGACGTTCGCCGTACTGCTGCTGACCGCCGCGACGGTCGCTGACCGGTACGGCCGCCGGCTGCTGTTCGCCATCGGCCTGGCGATCTTCACCGCGGCCTCGGCGGCGTGCGCCATGGCGCCGGGAATCGAAGCGCTCGTCGCCGCGCGCTCCGTGCAGGGCGTCGGTGCGGCGATCATGGCTCCGCTGACCCTGACCCTGATCGCGGCCGCGGTTCCACCCGCGCGGCGCGGCGCGGCCCTGGGGATCTGGGGAGCGATCAGCGGTCTTGGGATCGCTCTCGGCCCCCTCATCGGCGGCGCGATCATCGAGCATTCCTCGTGGTCCTGGATCTTCTGGATCAATGTTCCCACCGGAGTGCTGCTGCTGGTCTGCGTTCCGTTTCTCACCGAAAGCCGGAGAGCGACGCCCACACTCGATTTTCCGGGTACCGTGCTCGCGACCGGAGGGCTGTTCGGCATCGTTCTCGGCCTGATCCGGGGAAACGACGCCGGATGGTCGAGCGCGCAGGTGATCGCCTCACTCATCGGCGGCACCGTGCTCCTGTCGGCGTTCGTGGCCTGGGAACTCCGAGCGTCCGCTCCCATGTTGCCCATGCGGCTCTTCCGGAATCGCGGGTTCAGCGCGACGAACACGGTGGGGATGCTGATGGGCTTCGGCACGCTCGGCGCCGTCTTCCTGCTCGCTCAGTTCCTGCAGACGGTCCAGGGGTACTCACCCCTCCAGACCGGCCTGCGCACCCTCGCGTGGACGGGCATGCCGCTCATCGTGTCACCGGTCGCGGGGGTCATCAGCAACCGTGTCGGGGGCCGGGTCCTGCTGATCACAGGCATGGCGCTGCAGGCTGTGGGCCTGGGCTGGCTCACCGTGGTTCTGACGCCGACGGTCGCCTATTCGCGTCTGGTTCCCGGCTTCGTCATCTGCGGTATCGGCATGGGGTTGTTCTTCGCACCGATCGCCAGGCTGGCGCTCGGATTCGTGGACCGGGATCTCGAGGGCGTCGCTTCCGGTGCCAACAACGCGTTCCGGCAGCTCGGCACCGTCATGGGGATCGCGGCGCTCGGTGCGATTTTCTCCGCCATGGGGGGTTACACGAACGGGCAGGCGTTCGTTGACGGCCTGGTGCCCGCGATGTGGGCCGGCACGGCGGCGGTCGCATTGGCCGTCCCGGCCGCCATCCTCATCCCCCGCGCCCGCGCCGTGCAACCGACCGCCGTGCAGCCGTCCGCGGCGGTCCCCGGGCCCACGGCCTCGCCGGAGACCGCGATGGAGGCCGAGGACGACGCCCCCCTGCCTTCGCCGACAGGCGCCGACCACCGCTGACACCGCCGACAAGTCGGCCGCCCGGAGTACGACGACCCTATCTCGGACTCTTAGATGTCAGACCTGTTAAACATCGGATAACATCCCGACAAATACCTCAAATCGGCTTGTCCGAAACGTACCTTGTTGGCTAGAAAGAGTACCCACGCCAACCATTCGTCTCCGCCAGATCAACCACATGGGAAAGGGGGAACGTTGCCAGAGCACGATGAGCCGAGTACAACGGCTGTGATAGAACGCTGCATCGCCGGAGAACCGAATTCATGGGAAGAGCTGGTCCGTCTGTTCAACCCCCTGGTATGGACGGTCGCCCGCTCGTTCAGCTTGACGCAGGCCGACTGTGAGGACGTATGCCAGCACACCTGGACCCAATTGGTCGGCCGACTGGCCACGCTCCATTCACCTGACCGGCTCTCCGCCTGGCTGGTCACGACGGCACGACGGGAGTCCCTCCGGCTGACCAAACACGCCCGGCGCAGTATGCTCGTCCCATTTCTGATCGAGGTGGATCCACCCTCCGACCAGGTCGCCACTCCGGAGGAGCTCGCGATCGCCGACGCCCGGCGGTCGGCACTGCTACGCGGGTTCCGCGAACTCCCATCACGCCAGCAGGCGCTGATGGAACTGCTCTCAAGGGAGCCCCGCCCAAGCTACCAGCAGATAGGCGAGATGCTCGGGATGCCCGTCGGGACGATCGGTCCCACCCGGCAGCGGATCCTGCGACGGCTGGCCGAATATGTCAGGGATGACGACGGTCGGAAGGGTCGGGCACAGACTCGAGAGCTCTGCGAACCGCTGCGATAGAAGTGCGCAGCACGCTTTCCGGCATAGGCCCGACCGCGTCGCGGAACTCGTCGGTGAGATCCATTTCCTGCCCGCATTCCGCTACCTGATCGTGGTGCTCTCCCTGCTCACCGTTATCGATCACACCGTTCGTCGGCATCCCATCCCCTGACCCCGATTGCAATTTCCGTCCCGCTCACCTGACAGCTCGGACGCCCATCGTTCGAGCATCTCCTCATCTACCCGAGGATGCAACATGCAGCAAGACCTCCCCCGTACTGACGTCGTCATTCCCTCCATCGACCGCGGGTGGTGGTCATGGGCCGGGGCACACGGTGGCCGTACTCTGGCTCTTCTCGGAGATCACACCGGTGCCCACGCGGCCGGTTTCGCACCACGTTCGGTACACGCCTCCTTCCTGACCCCGATCGCCGACGGCGACCTGCACGCCGCCGTGGAATGCGTCCGGAAGGGCCGTTCGAGCGCCGTCGTGACCGCCAGGCTGACGCACGAGGGGAAGCCCGCGGTTCTCACCACATCGCTGTTCGGCGCGGCCGGTGACGGCCTCACCCACCAGGGCGTCGGCATGCCCGCGGTGCCGCCGCCCGAGGACTGCGAGGACGCCGCCGACATCCTGACCGCCATGGTGCCTTACGCCCAGCACCTGGGGATGCGGCCCACCGACAACGTGCTGCTCGACCCGAAGGAGGCTGGGACGGCGCGGATCCGCGTCTGGCTCACGGCGAAGGACCCATCGCCGTCCGCGGTGGCCGATGCGCTCATCTTCCTCGACGCGATTCCTCCGTCCCTGTGGGCGCTGAACCATGAGTTCATTCCCATCCCCTCTGTTGACGCGGCGTTCCATTTCACCGACGGGCTCGACCAGATGGACGCCAAGGACTGGTCTCTCGTCGAGGTGGCGACCGAGCGTGTCGGCGCGGGCTGGCTGGTGGAGTCCGGATCGCTCTGGAGCCGGGACGGGGTCCTGCTGGCGAGCTCCCGGCAGACACGCCGAGTGCTGGGGTGAGGTTCCGTCGGCCGGCATCGGCCGGTGCCGGCCGACCGGGCTTCGTCAGGCGGGCGCACGCCGCGACCGGGCGGTGAGGAAGCCGGTCGTGACCGAGCCCTTGCGGAATTCGGGATCCTCGACGATCTCACGGTGCAGGGCGATGGTGGTGGCCAGCCCCGGGCCTTCGACGCGGCACTCGGCCAAGGCTCGGGCCGCCCGGTCGAGCGCGTGCCCGCGGTCGCTGCCCCAGACCACCAGCTTGGCGATCAGCGGATCGTACTGCGGGGACACCAGGCTGCCCGGCAGTTGCCCGGCGTCGATCCGTACGCCCGGGCACCGGGCCCACTGCGGCGGGCGCGGGTCGACCCGAGGGTCCGGCTCGCTGACGATCGTCATGATGTCATCTCCAGTGGCATCGGCCGATAGCGCGCGGACCGGGCCGGCAGCTCCACCCCGGCCATGCGCAGTTGGTTCACGCGTGCACCGAAGGCCGCCCCGCGAAGAAGATGGAGCGCCACGTCGGTGACGGATCTGTTGTCGGGGGCGGCCAGGTAACTGTCCTTGACCCAGGCGTTGAAACCGCCCATCGCGGGACCGCACCAGATCTGCTGGTCGGTGGCGCGGTCGGGGTCGCCCAGGACCGCCCATCGCGATGACAGCCCGAGGTACCACCGGAACACCAGCGCCATCCGCCGCTTGGGTTCGTTCAGCGCGCGCTCGATCTGGGAAGGGTCGCGCTGCTGGAAGAACGCGACAGTCTCGGCCCAGACGTCCTCGACCGGCCGCCGCAGGACCTGACCCTCCAGCCATTCGCGCTCCGCGGGCGACAGCTCCTCCAGACCGCCGAGCCGCTGATAGAGGTCGTAGAGCCGCCGTGCGCGCACGGCGAACATCGACCCCCGCTTGACGACCTGGACCTGCGCCCCGTACTCGAACATGTCGGCGGACGGGGCCATGTCGACGTCGGTCGGGTCGACCGTGGCCAGCAGCCGGCGCGTGCGCTCGGACGTGGCGGCCTCCACGCAGGACTGGTTGACCGAGCCCGTCACGACGTAGTCGGCGCCGAGCACAAGCGCCGCCAGCACCGCCTCCGGAGTACCGATACCGCCCGCCGCGCCCAGCCGGACCTCGGCGAGCTCGGGCCGTTCGTGGTGCACGGTGTCGCGCAGGTCGCGGATGATCGGGAACATCGTCATCAACTGCTGCCGGTCGGTATGGCCTCCGGAGTCACCCTCGACGGTGATGTCATCGGCCATCGGCACGCCGCGGGCGAGCTCGGCCTGCTCACTGCTCACCACGCCCGCGGCGACGAGGTCGGCCAGCATGCTCTCGGGCGGGGGGAGCAGGAAGTGCCGGGCCACCTCAGGCCGGGAGATCTTCGCGATGACCCGGTTGGTCGCCGACACCCGGCCGGCGCCGTCACGTACCAGCCCCGCCACCCGGTAGCGGACGAGCGCCGGAGTCAGCCCCAGGAACGCCGACGCCTCCAGGCAGCGCACGCGGTGGGCCAGGCACAGGTCCACCACGGCCTGTTCGTTGGCGGGCTCGTTCGGCGAGTGCAGGAGGTTGACCGCGTAGCCGAGGCCGCCGAGCTCGGTCTCGAGACGGGCCACGGCCTGCTGGACACGTTCCGGCCGGAGGCCGCCGGCTCCGAAGGAGGACATGAAGCCCGCCCGGGCGAGCGCGATCACCAGGTCCTCGGACGCGATGCCCGCGGCCATGGCGCCCGCCATGTATGCGTGGCGTACGCCGTGCGCTCGCCGGAACGCGTGCGAGCCCAGCGTCTCGGGGAGGACCGGCCCGGCCGCCGCCAGCAGCCGTTCGCCGGGGCCGGGGAGACGCGTGGCGAGCCCGGTCCCGGACGGTCCGGAGATGACATGGCAGGGCCGGTCGAGCCGGCCGAGCATGGCGTAGATGCCCTCGGGGTCCACGGCGAGCGCGTCCTCCGGCAGGGTCTCCGCAGGGTGAGTGGTCATCGCGCCCGTACCTCCACGGCGATGTCGGTCACTTCGTAGATACGCAGCCCTGGCTTCCAGATGCTGCCGTCGCCCACCACGATCAGCCGGTCGTCGCGGCGGTCGACCCGCTTGAGATGGACGTCGAGGAGCATCTCTCCGTCGTCCGGCAGGATCTGCCCCCGGTACTTCCAGTCCAGCGGGACGCCGGGGACGATCCCGAACACGGGCTCCGCCATGGAATCGGTGAGGCCGAGCTCCACGGTCAGGATCTGCAGGCCCTCGTAGAGCGCTTCGACGCCGAGCGAGCCCGGCATCACCGGGTCTCCGTGGAAGTGGCAGGCGAAATACCAGTCCGCGGGGTCGATCGTCTTGCGACCGCGCAGGTACCCCAGACCGTGCTCGCCCCCGGCCATCGCGATCTCGGCCTCGTCGATCATCCGTAGATGCGGGATGCGGGGATGCCGCGCGAGGTCGACCTTCCTGACCTCCCCGTCCCAGCCGCCGGGCTCCTGCCGTTGCGAGTCCAGCCACGGCGGCACGTAGGTGCCGTCGTCCAGACCTCTCTGCGCGGCCATGGCCTCGGCGGTGAAGTACCCGAAGAGCGACTCCCCTTCGTAGAAGACCTCGCCGTCGACCAGGCTCCGGTACCGGTAGTTCTGCAGGAGCGTGTCCCCGACGCGCTGGTGGCTAAGCAGTTCGGTCTCCTGCCGGAGCGTGCGACCCCGCAGATCGACCTCGCGCAGGAGCGTCGCACGCCCACCCAGGTTCCGCAGGCACAGGTCCAGCTCGGGCGTCTCGAGACTGCCGCCCAGCAGGTAGCCGGTCGACACCGCGGCCTGGAGCGAGGTCTCCATGAGCACACAGTTCGAGATATCGGCCTGGGACCGATCCTGGTGGTACCAACCGTCGGCGGCGAAGTCATACTCCATGACCGAGGACGCCCCGTCGCGGGCCGCCCCACGCTCGCCGCGGACCTCCATGATCCGGTCGACGAACTGGAAATCGCCGTTGGGCAGCCGGATGGCCTGCCGCCCCTCGTACACCTCGAACTCCGGTCCGAACGCCACCGCCAGATCGCCCTTGGCGAAATGGGCCAGGTGGAGCTCGTTGAGCAGCGCCGGTTCCCCCTTGGCGTTGCGGCGCCCGAGGAACGACCGGGGCCGCCCACCCGCCTCCGGCCCGACCGGGACGCCTGGCTTCTCCCGTATCTGGAGCCCGAAGTCGCGGATCACGGTGATCGGCTGGTCTCCGAGGTAGACCGTGACATCGCCGACGAGGGTCGGCCGCGGCAGCAGCGTGATCTCGGTGATGTCCGCCTCGAAGCGGATCCGGTCGACGTCCGGTGTGACCTGGCCGCGAAACGTGAGGGACATACGACGCCCCGGAAGGGCCTGGAACTCCGCGTCCGGGAGGACCAGATGCAGCCCGAGCGACAGCGCGTAGACCTGCAGGACCTGGGTGGCGCCCTCGAGGACCATGAAGCCCGGCATGACCGGATCGCCGGGGAAGTGGCAGGCGAAGTACCAGTCGTCAGGCCTGATCTCCTTGACCGCCGACACCCTGCCGAGACCGCGGGGCCCGCCCCGGCGGTCGATGCCGGTCACCTCATCGATCAGCAGCATGTCCCCCGCGGGGAGCCGCATCGAAGAGTTGCACCCGTCGTCGGTCTGGTCGAAGGCCGGCCCGAAGACCGTGCCCGGCTTGCCCGCCGCCAAGGCTTCGAGGTCCCCCCTGGTCAACGCCGTCCGCTCGGTTTCGGCGAGCGGCTTGAACCAGGACCTCGTCATCTGCTCCAGCCGCCGCTGGTCGGCCGTGGTGATGATCACGCCCTGCGGCTCGGCCAGTTCCTCATACGTGAACAGGCCCGCGCACCCGTCCTTCCCCTCGAGGATGAGACGGTCCCCGACGTAGCAGCGCGCGTCGAAGAAGTACATCAGCTGATCGTCACGCCAGACGAAGCGAGTGATGGTGACCTCGTAACGCATGGTCTCCCCGCCCGCCGGCAGCCTGTCGTGAAAGACCGCGGTGCCGCCGAGCAACCTGAAAACCCGCCGACCCCGCGCCCGGAAGTCGACGCCGAGGTAGCTGACGAGCAGCAGGCTCGACTGCCCCGCCTCAAGCAACACGCCGATCGGGACCTTGCCGTCGACCGAGTACCAGGCGTTCTCCGGCACGTCGTACTCGGTCGTTATGGACGACGGCTCGAACTTGCCGGGTGTGGCCCGCAGCTCCGTCACCCGGGAAATGAACTGGTACGGCGGCGCGGGAATCCTGACCCTGGCCGGCATCTCGTCGATGGCCGCGTACTCGGGGCCGAAGACGTTGGCGACCTTTCCGGTGGAGAACTCCACCATGTCCGCCTCGGTCCAGATCACCTCGGGACTGGGACTGGGACTGGACGTATCGGACTCGGGGGCAGCGTACGCGTTCGCGGGAGGCTGTTGCCGGGGTGGTTCGAGCACCGGCGTCCGGTCCTGCTCAAGGGCGAGCAGGCTGCGCTCGGCGATCGCCGACTGGAGGCGAAGCGCGGATCGGTGTGCGGCCGCGACGGTCGCGCCCAGCTGTACGAACGGGCCGGCTCCGTCATGAGCTCGCAGGCTCACGCCGTTCCTCTCCATCGTCTTCTCCTGCGGTGCCCGCTCCCAGGACCCGTTTTCGCCGGCCGCCGGTGCCTCGGCCGCGTGTTCCACGACCACGCTGCCGGGAGCCGCCGTCGCCAGAAAGGCGACGACCTTGTTGGGGTCGAGATCCATTCCAGCTCCTGCCAGCCCGGCCAGCAGCCTCAGCCAGTTGGTCGCCGCCGGGGTTCCGCGGCGGTCAGCCGGAAACACCAGGTGCGGACGGTCGCCGAGCGTCTCGCCGATCCAGCGGCCGGCGTCGGTTCCCGGCCCGACGTCGATGAACCACCGGAAGCCCCGCGCATAAGCGGTCTCGACCAGGTGCCGGAAATCGACCTCATTCCGCAGCATGCCGACGACCCGGCGTACGGTCCCGTGTCTGTCGGCCAGTGGAAAGCCGCCGGGATCGGAGGCCGAGAACAGTTCCATCGCGGGGTCGGGGACACCGGGCGGGAGAGCGGTGAGCACCTCCAGATCCGCAACCACCGGATCGATGACCGGGGTATGCAACACCCCACCCTTCGCGACCTCCAATCCCGGGCAGCCGAGATCGGCGATCACTTTCCGGCATTCGCCGGGCGCTCCCGCGATGACGACCTCGCGCGGGGTGTTGACGTGGGTCAGGAAGGCCCTGGCTCGTCCGTGGAGGGCCTGCCGTACCCGGTCGGCGTCGGCGAAGACCACGAAGCTTGCCCACACCTCGGCATCGGGCAGTCCCTCGGGCAGGTTCCACGCGGCGCGCACCACCTCGCAGCGGCCGTGCAGTTGCTCGCGGAAGACCGGGGTCGTAAGGATCGTCCCGGCGTCGGCGCGCTCGGCGGACATGACGTCCATGCCGCAGAGCATGCTGAGCTCGCCCAGGCTGTACCCGAGACCGCCATGCGGCCGGATACCCAGGACATCGCGGAGCGCACGTGTGTGCATGTCTCCGATGCACACACCGGCCGCCACGAGCCTGCCGAGATCCTCGGTCAGCCCGTCCGCCGTCAACGCCGCCAGATCCAGGTCCTGGGGAGGCCGCAGGCCGGGGAACAACCGTGTCAGGTCACGGCCGGCACCGGGGTACGTGGCGAAGGTCCCCGGGTAGACGAAGGCGACCCGGCCCTCGGGAGGGGAGGGGACGAAGAAGCTTCCCCTCGGCGACCGCCACGGAGCGTTCGTCTCCACCGCCTTCGGCAGGAAACGTTCGGCCGCCTCCAGCTCGCGGACGAGAGTCGCCGGGTCGGGGGCGAGCAGCGCGGCGATGTAGCGATCCGGAGGGGCGAAGAGGCTGCGCGTGGCGACCGCGGCGGCATCCTGCCCCGCGAGCAGCGACTCGCGCGCACGTGCGGCCTGCAGCCCCAGGGCCGCACCGTCCGCCCCTCGCAGCAGCATGAGGATCACTGCGCCTCCACCTGAGCGTCCTGCGGGCGGGCGCCCGCGAGATGAGCACGTGCCGACCTGAGGAACTTCTCGGTGAGCGCGGCACTTCCCACCAGTTGCACATCCCTGAAGACCAGGTAGGGCGAGCCGTCCGCGGCGCAGGCGGTGACCGTGCCGTGGAACACGCTGCCCTGCCGGACGATCCCGCTGACCGCGATGAAGAACGGTTCGCCGGAGGGGGCCCGGGCGACGACCTCGACCGAACCCACGTTGCTGGGGAGGAGGCTGACGCCGTGATGACGCCTGCCCCAGGGTCCGAGCGCCTGCAGCAGCAGGTCCGCCACGACCGGGCTGTAGGACGCGGTCGCGTAGGCGCCGTCCGCCAGCGGTACGTCGTCCAGCCGGCAACCGAGCAACAGGGAGTCGGGGCCCTCCGACAGCACACGGCGAATCCCCTGCAGCCGTGGCCCGTGGAAAAGGCTGCCGTCTGAATAGCCGTCGAAGGGTCCGCCGTCGCCGATGTCGAGCGGCGGGAGCCCGGCGACGGGAGCCGGCCGCGCCGATGGCGCGGACCTCGCCGCGAGCCGGACCGTGCCTTGGTAACGCGGGCGCCCTTGCTCATCTCGAACGCTGATCCGCAGGCCCAGATCCTCGGTGCGTACGATCGACATGGTGACCTCATCCGGGGCGTCCGGGTCGAGGACCACACCGCGGAAGACTGTGAAGCCCTCAAGCCCCACCGCGCGGAAACCGGGATTCGTACGCTCGGCGATGCGCAGCATCGCTCCGATCACCGCGGTGGCCGGTATGACCGGCACCCCGTCGATGGCGTGGTCGGCCAGGACCGGATCGCGCTCGACGGCGGCGAGCCGCCGGGTCACCAGGAGCTCCCGGCTCGCAGGCGGCATGATCTCCCCGTCAGTCGGACCGGACAGCCCTGGTGCGTCCGTCGCCGGCGCGACAACGCGGACGACCTCGGGTGTACGAGACGAGCCGTACTGTTCGATGAACGACTCGACCCCCTGGTCCAACGGAATCAAAGGCACGCCCCGCTCCGCGAAGAGCCGTTCCAGCTGAGGCGTGACCATGCCACCCGCCCAGGCGCCCCAGTTCAGCGACCCGACGACGGCCTGAGGCAGGTCCCGGTCCAACGCGGCGGCGAGGCCGTTGAGAGCGTCGTTGGCCATCGCGTAGTCGGCCTGGCCACGGTTACCGAAGAACCCGGCGACCGAGGAGAAGAGGTGGACGAACCGCAGCCGGTCCGGATCGAGCGCGCCCATCACCGTGGCCAGGCCGTTCAGCTTGGGTTCGAGCACCCGCCGGATGTCCGCGGAGCTCTTCTCGGGGATCAGCTGGTCGGCCAGCACGCCTGCGCCGTGCACCACCCCGGTGACGCGATCCCGGTAAGGCTCCAGGACCTGCCGTACGGCGTCCGCCTCGGTGACGTCGACCGGGAGGTATTCGGCCGTTCCGCCGGCCTCGGCGATGGCGGACAGGGTCGCGCGTACGGTTCGCGAGCCGGTGATGTTCCGGTAGTGGCCTTCCACCGCCCGGGGCACCGGACGCTCGCCGCGCGCACGCAGCTGCTCGGCGATGACTCGGCGCAGCTCTTCCTCGCCGACCCCTTCCGACCACCCCGGCTCCGGTTCGAGCGGCGTTCGGCCGAGGAGCAGCAGGCCGCACTGGTATCGCCGCGCCAGGCCGATCGCGCATGCGGCGGTGACGCCGCGGCCGCCACCGGTCACCACCAGCAGGTCCGCGGTTCCCGGCGGCTCCACGTGGGGGACGTCCCGGTCGTCCGCGGGATCCGATGGGTCCGGCAGCGCGAGCGTCTGTCTCTCACCCTGGGCGCCGACACCCACCTGGCGTGACTCCAGATCCGCATCGTGCAGTTCGTCCCACAGCAGGTCGGCCCCCTCCCCCGGCGTCAGGTCGGGGCTGAGGTCGATGTGCCGCGCGAACACCGACGGCGCCTCGATGGCCAGCGTCTTGACCAACCCGGCCAGCCCGCCCAGCGCGGCAGCGGGGAAGGACGCCGCATGAAGGCCGAGCGCTCCGTCGAGTTCCGTGACGACGCAGAAAGCGGCTCGTTCCGCGCCGGATCGGGCGGTCCGCTCCAGCGCCCGCTGCACCCGGCCCGCCAGCAGCAGTGCCGTCTCCAGCTCAGCGATCACCCCGTTCATGTCCGCGCCCGCCGGCGGCGCGTGCAGGACCAGGTGAAGCGGCGAGCCCGCATCCAGCCCGTCAGGGTCCCGAAGGATCGTCCATCCGTTCTGGCCCAACCGCTCGGCCAGTTCGGCCATCGCGCGGGTCGGCTCCCCCGTCACCAGAGCGACCGGGGCGGGACCGAAGACGTCGCGGACCACGTCGACGGCGGGCAGCGGGTGGAGGCGGGCCGGCGTGCTGAGGACGCCGGTCCCGCCGTCAGCTTTTGGGGACGAGACCGCCTCGCTCCCGGCGAGGAATCCGACGATCTCCTCCAGGCTGCGCAGCTCGATCAACCGCTGCTGAGAAGCCTCACCGACCGCAGGGAACCGATCCCGCAGCTCACTCATGATCTCGACCCGCTTGATCGAGTCGATACCGAGATCGGCCTCGACATCCATCGACAACTCCAGCATGTCGACCGGGTAGCCCGTCTTGCTCGACACGATCTCCAGCAACACACCGCTCACGGCCTCCGCCGACGTCCCACCCGAATCCGGCGGCGACGGGGTCGGCTGCGGGGTCACCGGCACCGGTGGTGGGGCGGACGAGGCGGCCGCCGGGACGGACGTCTCACCAAGGCGAATGGGCTCGGCGAACGGCGCGGGCGCCGTCTGCACGGGCGCCGGATACCGGGCTGCCGGAGCCGACGTCACCTGCGGACGCTCCGGCACCAGCGAAACCGGATTCGCGGCGGGCGCCGGGAGCGAGGGCACGACCGGGAGTGAAGGCACGGCCGGGAGCTGCGGCGGGGACGCCGCCGCAAAGCCGGAGACCGGTTCCTGCGCCGGCAGGCCCCCCTCGATCCGCAGACAGGTGTGCAGCACCTCACCGGCCTGCAGATGGCTCTGCCCGATGGCCACGCCGTGCTGAGTGAGCGCAGCGATGGCACCCAGCACCTCCGCGCGCGGCCCGCCGGCGGCCTCCTGCCAGAGCAGGTCGCCGATGCGGCGGGCCATGTCCAGCTGGCCGGTCAGGTATTCGCTGTGCATCCGCAGATGCTCGGCGGCGAGGGCGGTGACACCGGAAACCGGGAGGACCGCCGGGACGTCGCCGCCCTGCTGCGGGGCGGGAGCGGGCTCCTGAGCGGCGGGAACCGGGGTGCCGGCAGCACGCGGCACGGCGGGAGCCGGCGCTGGGGCCGCCACCGGTGCGGGGCGGGGCACGTGTCCGTTGACCTGACCGTTCTGGATCTCTTGGATGCTCACTTTGTAGCCGTCCTCCAATGCGTCGCTGTAAGCGCGACGCCGCTCGTCAGGGACATGGTTGGTCCCGTTCAGAAAGACCTTCATTCCGGCACGCTCGGGTTCCGCGGCGAGCGACTCCTGGTAGCGGTCGATGCCGCCGAGCGGCATGCCCAGTACGGTCAGCTCGGCGACGAGCTGCTTCAGCACCCGGGCGCCGTCACGGCCGGGCCCGGGGTCCGCCGAGCGCACGATCACGTCGGGACGATCGGCGAGGATGCGCCGCACCAACCCCGACAGGACGGTCTTCGGCCCGAACTCGACGAACACGCGGAACCCGTCGGCGTACATCTGCTCGACCCGAAGCTCGAACGCGACCGGGTTCACCAGCTGCTGCGCGAGGAGCACCCGGTTGGCCGCCGCATCCGGGCCGTACTCGGCCGTGGCCTGGCCGGCGTAAACCGGGAACTCCGGCGCACCGATCTCGACCGTGCCGAGAGTCCGCGAAAACTCCTCGACGGCGTGCGCCACGTACTTCGTGTGGAACGCCGCCGCGACGGGAAGCATCTGGGCCTTCTCACCCGCCGCCTGGCAGGCGGCGACGAAGCGCTCGACCGCCTGTGTGCCGCCGCCCACCACGACCTGGCCTGGACCGTTCAGATTGCAGATCTCCACGTCGTCGTGGTCGGCCAGCAACTCGGTCACCCGATCTCGCCCCGCCTGCACGGCGGCCATCGAACCGGGGTCGGCCGCGCCGGCGGGACGCCGGGCCATGGCGACCCCCCGGGCCCGAGCGAGCCGGTGGAAGTCCGCCTCGGTGTAGCTGCCCGCAGCCCAGAGCGCCGTCAGCTCGCCGAAACTGTGGCCCAGCGCGCCGTCCGCCGCGAAGCCCAGTTCACGCAGGTAACGGAACTGGCCGAGCGACAGTGCGCCGATGGCGGGCTGAGCGTAATCGGTGCGCCGCAGCCAGTTCTCGTTCGCCGCACGGCCTTCCCCGTCGAAGGCCGCCGCCGGATACACCACCCGGCCCAACGGCCGCGACTCCTCATCCGGCCCCGGTCGGTCCGCCACCGCATGCGCGGCGGCATCGAACGCCGCGCGCACCGGCGGAAGCGCCATCGCGGTGCGGGCGCCCATCCCCGTGTACTGGCTGCCCTGACCCGCGAACAGCGCCGCCACCTTCCCGGGCACGCCGCCTTCCCTCCGGAAGTACGCGCCTCCCGGCAGAGAGAAGGCGTCCACCTCAGGGTCCGCGCGCAGCCGCTCCAGCGCTTGGTCCCGCAGTCGGTCCAGTTCCTCGATCCCGTCGGCGACGATCGCCAGCCGGGCGTGCTCCTCAGGTATCCCGCCCGCCGGGGCGTCGGTCCCCGGGCCGGCCTCCACCGCGATGAGAAGTTCCGCGGTGGAGGCCGCATGCCAGACGTGCGTCCGGGCCATGCGGTGCTTGACGGCCACGACCTCGTCCGCAGAGCCGTGCTCTTCGAGAACGCAGTGGAAGTTGGTGCCGCCGAACCCGAACGAGGACACCGCCGCCATACGGCGTGGCTTCCCCGGGTCGAGGATCCAGGGCTTGGTCTCGGTGTTGACGTAGAACGGGGACTCGTCCAGTCCCAGTTCCTCGCGGGGCCGCTCCAACTTGATGGTCGGCGGCAGCATCTTCTGATGAAGGGCCAGCGCCACCTTGATCATGCTGGCCGCGCCGGCCGCCCCCTTGGTGTGCCCGATCTGGGACTTCACGCTGCCCACCGCGATCGACCCGCGCGCCGCACCGGCCTCGGTGTAGACCTGATTGAGCGCGGTGAACTCGGTCAGGTCGCCTACCGGGGTACCGGTGCCGTGACACTCGATCAGGCCGATCTGATCGGGACTGACTCCCGCGTCCTCGTACGCGCGGTTCAACGCCAGAACCTGGCCCGAGCCTCTCGGGGCGTAGATGCTCTTGTACCGACCGTCGCTGGACGCGCCGATCCCACGAAGGACCGCGTAGATCCGATCCCCGTCACGCTCGGCGTCCTCGAGCCGCTTCATGGCCATCATGCCGAGACCCTCGCCGATCAGCGTGCCATCGCCGGACTGGTCGAATGGACGGATGTCGCCGCGCTTGGAGAAGGCCGGGGTCTTGGAGAAACAGAGGTACATCATGATCGCGTTCTGGGCGTCGACACCGCCGGTGAGCATGAGATCGGCGCGTCCCGTGGCCAGTTCGCTCACCGCGATCCGTACCGCCGCGAGCGAGCTGGCGCAGGCCGCGTCCACCGTGCAGTTGAGGGCGCCGAAGTCGAAGCGGTTCGCGACCCGACCGGCCACGACGTTGCCCAGCACGCCCGGGAAGGAGTTCTCCTGCCACGGGGCGAACGCCTTGACGTACTTGGCCGCGATCGCCTCGGCGTCTTGCTCAGACAGCCCGCAGCTTCTGACGACCTCCTTCACCACCGGCGTCTGCAGCCGCGCGATGAGCGGCTCTGCCAGCGTCAAAGGGCTGGTCACTCCGAGGACGACGCCGACGCGAGAGGAGTCGTACCACTCCGCGTCGGGGCAGCCGGCGTCGCGCAACGTCTGCTTGGCCACGACCAGGCTGAGCAGCTGGAGGACATCGGTGGCCTCCAGGCTGCTCGGCGGCATCCCGAACTCGATCGGGTCGAAGGCAGTGAACGGGACGAAGCCGCCACGCTTGGCGTAGGTCTTGTCCGGCACCGAGGGATCGGGATCGTAGTAGTCGTCAACGCGCCAATGCGTCTCCGGGATGTCCTCGATGCAGTCGACCCCTTCGGCGATGTTCCTCCAATACTCACGGAGGTCGCCGGACCTGGGAAATAGTGCGCCCAATCCCACGATCGCGATCGCGGTTCCATCACTCTGCGTCACAGCCGACACTGTCCGCCCTCGCCCTCGAACTGGAGCTTTCACCCCTACAGAGGCACGAGGGGGCGGTCTGATACACAGAATCTCGATCTTGTTTTCTACCGCCGGGTAACAAGCCCGCGGCCGCCGGGCGATCCGGCCGTCCCATCACCTGCACCGCAGGCGAGCACGGCCCGGCAGGCGCGCTGAACAGCAGGTCGTCCGGGGCGAGCCGCCCCGCCGTCCTGACAGATGTCGGCCTCCGCGCGACAGCCGACCGCCCAGACCTCCACCGCATGGCGGGCGATGGACCGCCGTCCGCCGCGCAGCCGGTGAACCGCGCCTCCCAGCGAAGCGATAGGCGGTCGGTCTCCTCAGGCGGCGGCCGGTGTGCCCTCGTCGGTGCGGGCGCCGAGCAGGGCCAGGCAGTTGGTCCAGAGGGCGGTGAGGTGCCCGGTGTCGTTGTAGAGCTTGGCGAAGAGCACCTGGCCTTCCAACTGGGCGACGATGGAGCGGGCGGTCTCTCGGGTGGCGGTCACGGTGACGTCGCCGCGTTCGAGGGCTTCGGTGATGACGCCCTCGACCATGACGACCTGGGCATCGAAGATCTCCTGCAGGCGTTCGCGGACGGCCTGAGTGTGGTTGCTCATCTCCAGGGTGAGGTTGCCGAACAGGCAGCCGGAGATGGTCCCGCACTCCTGCTGCCCGGCACGCTGGGCCGCCTCGGTGTGCTCGAACAACTCCCGTAGTCGTTGCAGTGGTGCGGCATCGCCGTTCAGGATGTGGGTCCACTCCCGTAGCTGGGCGTTCCACTGCTCGTCGATGACGGCCAGGGCGAGGGCCTCTTTCGACTCGAAGAAGTAGTAGAAGCTGCCTTTCGGCACGCCTGCGGTCTTGCAGATCTCCGCCACGCCCAGTGCGGAGTAGCCGCGCAGCTCGAGGAGCGACTGCCCGACGGTAAGGATCTTCTGCCTCGCATCGCTGTTCCGTCCCATGTTGTAAGTATACGACCGATCGACTAGTTTTAGTAGACCGGTCGGCTACTATGAATGAGGACTGACACCATGACCGATCCGATGCGCGAGGTTCTGGACCGCTGGAAGGCCGCCTTCGACGGCCACCAGGTGGACGCGATGGCCGACCTGTTCACGACTGACGCCCTCTTCCAGGGCTTCGGCCCGGAAGTCGTGTCGGGAACGGACGCGGTGCGGGCCTACTACGCGGCGGTGCCCGAGAACCGCACGGCCGACATCACCGCCCTCACCACCTACACCATCGGCGAGCAGGTGGCCGGCGGCTTCGCGGACGTCACCTTCCGGGACACGGCGGGCTGGGAGGCGCCGGTGCACCTGTCCCTGGTCCTCCAGCGCGAGGAGGGTGCGTGGCGAATCCGCCAGTACCACGTGTCTCGCGTCAGCTCCGAACACTGACCTTCATCTCCGGCCGGGGTCCAGGTCGTGAGCCCGAGGTCGGATGGCCCAGAGCGGGCATGCGGTGCGGGAATCCGACCCGCAGGACGGCGGCCGCCGCCGCGGCGGTCAGGACGACGACGGCCGCCAGGATCAGGGCCTGGTGGTAGCCGTGGTGGAGCAGGGGCGCGACGGCCAGCGGGCCGAGGATCTGGCCGATGGAGTAGCCGGCGGTCAGCAGGGCGACCGAGCGGGGGATCCGCAGGTGGGCGCCGGCGGCGAGGGCGATGGTGCTGACTCCGAGGAACGTGGCGCCGAAGAGGAACGCCGAGATGAGCGCCGATGCGACCCCGTTCAACAGGGCGGGTAGGGCGATGCCGATCGCCTGCACGGCCAGTGCGGTCAGCAGGAGACCGGGGCGGGACCAGCGCCGGCCCGACCACGCCCAGAGCGCGCACGAGGGAACCGCCGCCAGCCCGACCAGCACCCAGGCACCGCTGCCGATCCATCCGGGAGAGCTCTGCTCGATCGCGGCGACCAGGAACGTGCCGGCGATGATGTAGCCGATGCCCTCGAGCGTGTAAGACACGAAGAGCGCGGTGAACCAGCGATGAGTGCGCGGGCCCTTTGCCTGCTCTCCTGGCGAGGGTTCCCTGGTCTCCGGCTCGGGCGCCGGTTCCGGTCGCAGGTTCCACGAGGCGGCGGCGAGCAGCGCGGCCAGCCCCGCGGAAGCCCACCAGGCGGCGCGCCAGTCGGCGGCCGGGCGCAGGACCAGGACCAGGAGCCCGGACAGGGCGATGCCGGCGCCGACGCCACCGACGGCCCATCCGGGCAGATGGGCGGGGTGCTCGCGCAACCGGCTGAGCAGCGAGCCGACGGCGATGACGAAGATCAGCGCGCTCGCCACGCCGGCGAACAGCCGGAGCGCCAGCCACACCGTGGTGGTGCGGGTCAACGGCATGGCGGCGAGGGTCGCCGTCAGCGCCAGCAGGGATCCGCGCAGGACGACCGGGGAACGCGTCAGCCGCGGAAGGAAAATGCCGGCGAGGGCACCGGCCAGGTACCCGATGTAGTTCGCGGTGGCCAGATCCGCGCCGGCCCCGGCCGACAGGCCGGCCTGGGCGTGCATCAGGGGAAGGATCGGGGTGTAGACGAAGCGTCCGACGCCCATCCCCGCCGCCAGCGCGGCGCCGGCCTGGGCGACGTGGATCCAGGGTGAGCGGCTCGTGGTGCCGGATGTGGCGGTGCGGTATTGCAGAGATGCGGAGTTCATGACGTGTTTCCTCGGTAGGGCGAGTCCGCCGGCACATGGGAGCGGCTCCCCGCCGTACGGGGGACGGCCGGGAGCCACGGGGGAAGGGGTTGGTCGGATCAGGCAGTCTGGTCGTTGCCGCCGGGGTCGTTGGGGTGGGGCTCCAGGGGCGTGACCTCCGCCGTCATCCACGGACGCAGGGGCAGGCCTCCCAGGACCTTCTCGTGCAGCTCGATCTCGTCGGCGGCGCGCCACAGGCCGATGCTGCGCGCTTCCCCGACCGGGCGCCACAGTCGGCCCAGATGGCCGGTGGCGGCGAGTTCCCTGGCGCGGACGGCCTCGGCGGCGCGGCGGCGCTCGACCTCGGCTGGATCCGTGCCCTCGGGGACGTGAGTGGTGAGCTCGACCAGAAACTCCTTCATGCCCATTCCTTGATCTCTATCGGCGAGGTCTCCGGGATTGCCGGAGATATCCGGATGAGGTGGGGTGGCGTGCTCCCCCGTCCCAGGATGCGCCCGCCACCAGGGCCGACGCCACGACCGGGTTACTCCCTGCTGGTAGGCGCCGTCTCTCACGCACGTAGCATGCGGGAGTGGAACTGCGCCAGTTGCGATACTTCGTCGCGGTTGCCGAGGAGCTGAGCTTCGGGCGGGCCGCCGAGCGATTGCTGATCGCCGGGCCTTCTCTCTCGCAGCAGATCAAGGCACTCGAACGCGACCTCGGGGTACGGCTGTTCGATCGCGACCGCCGCTCGGTGGCCCTCACTCCGGCCGGTGCGGCCCTGCTTCCGCACACCCGCGCCCTGTTGGACCGGGCCGATGACCTTCAAAGCCGTGCGGCCCGGATCTCCGGCTCCGAGCCGGTACGGCTCGGATACGTCAACTGGGTGCCCGCAGACCTCACCACCCGTACGTCCGCGGTGGCCCAACTGCACGTCGACCCGTGGATCGCCCCGTCCCACACTCAGGTCGGCCGGGTCGTCGACGGCAGTCTCGACCTCGCGGTGTGCTGGGTACGGACGACGGACCTCGCCCGACACGGCCTTCATGCCAGGCTGCTCGGCGCCGAACGGCTGGACGCCGTCTCCACCGGCGAGGGCACCGGCGACGTCCACGCCGACGAGACCGCCGTCCTCCTCGACGACGACACCACATCGTGGGAGTCGTGGAACCTCTTCGCCGAGCAGCTCGCCCGCGAAACCGGTGCCCTCGCGGTGCGCACCTCCGACGGAGGCATCACCGGACCCGCCTTCTTCGACCACGTCCGCCGCAGCCGGCGCCCGATCGTCAACTCCCCCAAAGGCCGGACCACTCCCCTGCCGCCCGACCTCGTCCAGCGTTCGGTGATCGCCCCGAAGGTCTACTGGACCTGGTCGCTCGTCTGGCGCCGCGCCGAGGTCTGCCCCGCCGTGCTCGCCGCCGTCGACGCCCTCACCGACGGCATCGGTGACCTCGGACTCCACGAACCGGACGTCTGGCTGCCCGACGGCGACCCCTACAAACGGTAGGCGTCACCACCGGTTCTACGACCGGCTTCCTCCCATCTGGTAGGCGCGAACTCCCACCGCAGGTAGTGGGCGCGTCCCGGATCTGCCATGGCCATACCCCCCGCTGGAAGATTGTCGACCGGTCGTCTAGTTTCGTAGAAGACCGGTCGACTAGAAGCGATCGGCAACGATAACTCGGAGAAGATCACCATGAGCACACCTGTCCAGAAGGTCGCCGTCATCACCGGCGCATCGCAGGGAATCGGCGCCGGCCTCGTCGAGGCGTACCGCAAGCTCGGCTACGCCGTCGTCGCCACCTCGCGCGGTATCGCTCCTTCGAACGATCCGCACGTCGTCACCGTCCAGGGCGACATCGCCGACCCCGCCACCGCCGAGCGCGTCATCGCGGCCGCCGTCGAGCGTTTCGGCCGCGTCGACACTCTGATCAACAACGCCGGCATCTTCGTCACCAAGCCGTTCACCGACTACACCCAGGAGGACTACGACACGGTGACCGGGATCAACCTGACCGGCTTCTTCCGCATCACCCAGCTCGCCATCGAGCAGATGCTCCGCCGGGCCGGCGGCCACGTCGTCCAGATCAGTTCGAGCCTCGTCGACCACCCCCTTTCCACGGTCCCCTCCGTCCTGGCCTCGCTGACCAAGGGCGGCCTGCAGTCGGCGACCAAGGCCCTGGCCATCGAGTACGCCACGCGCGGCATTCGGAGCAACGCGGTCGCGCTGGGCATCATCAAGACGCCGATGCACCCCGAGGAGAATCACGAGGCCCTGGCCACGCTGCACCCGGTCGGTCGGATGGGCGAGGTGAGCGACATCGTCGACGCGGTGATCTACCTCGAGAACGCGCCCTTCGTCACCGGCGAGATCCTCCACGTCGACGGCGGCCAGAACGCCGGCCACTGATCCCTGCTGCCCCGGTCGCCGCGTGCGGCGCCCGGGGCAGGGGACTCACCGGCCGTGACGTGTCGTCCTGTCGGCCTCGTCCGGGGCGTCGGCGGTCCAGGCGGCCAGCAGGCGCAGGGCCTCCTCCGACGGGCTGCCCGGTTCGGCGGTGTAGACGCCGAGAAGCTGGTCGGGATCGCCGGTCACCGCCAGCACGTCGTAGTGGAGCGTCAGGTCGCCCACCACGGGGTGATGGAAGTGCTTGGCGCCGTGCGTGCGTCGTTTCACGTCGTGGTCGGCCCACCAGCGGCGGAAGTCGTGGTCGCGTACGGACAGCTCACCGATGAGCTCGGCGAGCCGGGGGTCGTGCGGATGCCGCCCGGCGTACAGGTGCAGGGCCGCGACACTACTGCGGGCGACGGCTTCCCAGTCGGTGTACAGGCTCCGGGCGGCCTCGTCCAGGAAGATGTAGCGGGCCATGTTCCGGTCGCGGTACGGCAGGGCGTCGAAGTCGGTCAGGAGCGCCCGTGCCATGCGGTTGGTGGCCAGCACGTCGGTGCGGTGGCCGACCACGAGCGCCGGGTTGTCGCCCATCGTCTCCAGGAGCCGGTGGACGCTGGGCCGTACCCGCTGCGGCGGCAGCGGACGGCGCCGGTCGCGTACGGGCCTGGCGAGGGCGTACATGTGGGAGCGCTCGTCGTCGGTGAGACGCAGGGCGCGGGCGATGGCGTCCAGCACGGCCTCGGAGACGTTGACGTCACGGCCGCGCTCCAGCCGGATGTAATAGTCGACGCTCACCCCGGCCAGCTGCGCGACCTCCTCGCGGCGCAGCCCCGGCACCCGGCGGACCGTCGGCGTGGGGGGCAGGCCGGCGTCGTCCGGCGTGACGCGCCCGCGGCGCGAACGCAGGAACTCCCCCAGGTCGGAGCGGTCGCGTCGCGCGGAAGGGTGCACATCCATGCCCTCCACCGTACGTCGGCGGCCACGGCCGATCCGGTGCCAGAGGGGTACTGCCGGTCCCCCGGTCCCACCGGGCCTGTTGTGGCGCTCAGGCGGCCCCGACCCGGCTGGTTCGCTGGAAGGGAACCGCTCACCGCCCCGGCGCGCGACCGCCGCCGGCGGCGGGAGCACAGGAAGGCACTCTCATGACGGCACGTGTCACCACTCCCTTCGACGCGCGGACCACCGCCGCGCAGGTCGTCGCGGGCGTCGACCTCACCGGTCGCCGCGCGATCGTCACCGGCGCCTCGTCGGGCATCGGCGTCGAGACCGCGCGGGCGCTCGCCACCGCCGGCGCCGAGGTCACCCTCGCCGTACGCGACGTCGCGGCGGGAGAGAAGGCCGCCGCCGACATCACCGCCACGACGGGCGGCCGGCGGGTCCGGGTCGCGGCGCTCGACCTGACCGACCGGGCGTCGATCGCGGCGTTCGTGGCCGCCTGGGCCGGACCGCTGGACATCCTCGTCGCCAACGCGGGCGTCATGGCCTCGCCCGAGACGCGCACCGCAGAGGGATGGGAGCTGCAGTTCGCCACGAACCACCTCGGTCATTTCGCGCTCACCACCGGCCTGCACCCCGCGCTCGCGGCGGCCGGCCACGCCCGGGTCGTCGTCGTCAGCTCGGTCGGTCACATCAACGGCGAGGTGCTGTTCGAGGACGTCAACTTCGAGCACCGCCCGTACGATGCCTGGGCCGCCTACAGCCAGTCGAAGACGGCCAACATCCTGTTCGCCGTCGAGGCCGCCCGCCGGTGGGCCGCCGACGGCATCAGCGTGAACGCCCTCAACCCAGGACGGATCGCCGGCACGAACCTCGCCCGGTACATCGGGGAGCCCACCAACGCCCCGGCCTCCTTCGAACCCGGGCAGAGCACCGGTGTGTCGGTGAAGGACATCGAGCAGGGCGCCGCGACATCGGTGCTGCTCGCCGCCTCACCGCTGGTCGACGGCGTCACCGGGAAGTACTTCGAGGACTGCCAGGAGGCCGAACCCCACGAGCCGGGCGTACGCCGCGGCGTCGCCGCCCACGCGCTCGACCCGGACAAGGCGGCCCGGCTGTGGCGGCTCTCGCTCGACCTGCTCGCGGCCGCCGGGAGGCCGTCCTCCTGACCGTCACTGGTGCCGGCGCGCGCCGCCGGCCCGCTCGACCGGTCCCGTATGGATTCGGCCGAGTCGCCGGGGACGGAACGCCGGGTATATCGGTGTTCCGTCCCCGGGACGAATTCACCGAGGTCTCCTGATGCCCTCTCACCACTTACGAAAATCTGGACTCTCTCGAGTCCAGCCGCCGAGATACGGCCCCTATCGCGGCGTGACAGAACCCTGTCGCGAGGGCCACGTCCCCCTGTTTAAGGCCGGTCATTGATCGGCGAGAGCCTCGAGGCCGTAATTGCCGCGTAACGATAGTCCGAACCCCAGATCGACCTCCGCCGTACGGTCGCTGGAGGGTCCCTTGAGGTAGTGGACACGGCCGGCGAGCTTCCATGCCCTTTTAACGTTCAAAGGTTCCAGGCGGCGCAAGAAAGATGCAATAGGGCCCCACTGCGTCACTGCGGACAGACGCGACGCAAGCATCCAATAAGGTGCTTGACACGCGAATGCACACATTCGTAAGATCAGTCGGTGATCACAACCTGACGTCAATCATGATCGAATTCGCGCGAAAACTCGGCCTTGCTTCCGCTTGCGCGGACACCAGTGACATACCGGAGATCAACGGGGGATAATAGCGTGGAAATTCGGATACTCGGACCGCTGACTCTTTCTCACGAGGGGCGCCCACTCACCGTCACGGCACCTAAGCCGCGCAAGGTCCTCACCCTGCTACTTCTGAACGCGGGGTTCATCGTTCCCACCCGCGCGCTGATGACCGAGGTCTGGGGTGAGCACTCGCCGCGCAGCGCCTCGACCACCCTGCAGACCTACATCCTGCAGCTCCGCCGCAGCCTCGGAGCCGTCCTCGACCTCCCGGCACCGGCGGTCGCGAAAAAGGTCCTGATAACGTGCGAGAGCGGCTACATGATCCGGACCGCCGACACGGAATTCGATCTTCCCGAATATGAATCCATTGCCCAGGAAGGGCGCTTAGCGTTCAGCGCCGGTGACTACGCGGAAGCCGCGCGACTCATCGGCGAAGCGCTCGATTTGTGGAGAGGGCCGGCACTGGTCGACGTGGCGGCCGGACGTCTGATCGAGACGGAAATCCTCCGTCTCGAAGAATCGCGTCTCAGCCTGCTGGAGTTGCGCATCGAAACGAACCTGCGACTCGGCCGGCACCATGAAATCCTGAGCGAACTCACCGCTTTGGTCGCCAGGCACCCCCTGCATGAGGAATTGCACGGGAAATTCATGCTCGCCCTTTACCGGTCCGGGCGCCGATCTCAGGCGCTGGAGGTGTTCCACCAACTCCGGAGCACGCTGATCCGGGAGCTGGGACTCGACCCCACTCCGAGCCTGCAACGGCTGCAGCAGCGCATCCTGTCCTCCGACCCCACGCTCGACGTCCCCCCGCAGCCGGAGCACCGCCCGCTGGAAGCCACCTCAGCACCCGACCGTTAGCAGAGAAGCTGTCATAGAGGCAGATGCCTGTCAATGTACGGCGAGGGTTCTCAAGTCCGCTCCGAGTCCGGTTCGACCGGCCGAGGACACGCTGACGCCAGTCGTCAGAGAGGAGCCGGGCATGTGGACGCAGACGCTCGAGGTGCTGGTCCTGGTCAGCGCGGGGCTCGTCACGGGAGTCCTCGTCACGGGAGCCGTGGCGCTGGTGCCGTGTTTCCGGGCCCTACCGCCGGACCGCTACGTCGAGGTCCACCAACTGCTCGACCGCCGCATCGACCCGATGATGCCCATTCTCGTCGTCATCTCGTCGGCGCTCGCGCTCATCCTCACCTTCGTCGCCGGCGGTACGACCCGCAGTCTTCTCTTCGCCGTCGGGTCGATCCTGATGGCCGGCGTGGCGGTGGTGTCGGTGAGCACGGCCGTGCCCCTGCTCCGCCGCCACGTCCGGAAGGTGGACCCCGCCGACCTGCCCGCCGACTGGTACGACCTGCGCCGGCCATGGCGGGCCTGGCATCTGATCCGGACTCTGCTGGCCGTCGCATCGCTGCTCGCCATCGCGTCGGCGTCGGTCGCGACCTGAGGACGACGCCTGGGAGCCGGTCACGGCCGGGACCGGTCGTCGCCGGTGACCGCGCTCCGCCAGAACGCCGCCCACCGTCGCAGTCGATCTTTGAAGGGAGCCCGCATGCTCGTCGAGGGCCTGACCGGCCACGGACCGAGCCCCGCCGTCACCGAAGCCAAAGATGTGGCCGCGGCGCATGCCGAGACGGCCGAGTCCGAACGGCGGTTGCCCGGTGCGGTGGTCGACGCGATCATCAAGGCCGGATTTCCGGCTCACTTCGTACCACGGGCCTGGGGCGGGCGCGAAGGCACCTTCACCGACTTCACCGACACCGTCAGCCTGGTCGGCGAAGGATGCGCCTCGGCCGCCTGGTGCGCCGCGCTCTACGCCACGCTCGGCAGGATGATGGCGCACCTGCCGCTTGAGGGACAGCGGGAGGTCTGGGCGAACGGCCCGAACACCCTGATCGTCGGCGCGATCAGCCCCGGGGGACGAGTCGAGAAGGCGGACGGAGGCTGGCGGCTGACCGGCCACTGGCCCTTCACCAGCGGCGCGGACCACTCCGACTGGGCGCTGATCGCCGCCATGGCTCCTGAGGGCGATCGGCGCGCCCTGCGTTACTTCGCCGTGCCGCGCCACCGCTACCAGGTGATCGACACGTGGTTCAACGTCGGCATGCGCGGCACCGGCAGCAACACTCTCGTCCTGGAAGACGTCCTGGTTCCAGCGCACCTGTGCTTCGCGGGCGAGGACCTGTGGGCGGGGAAGGGGTCCCCCTCCACGGCGCGCTGCCACAACATCAAATTCAGGTCGGTCAACGGGTTGTCCTTCGTCGCCCCGGCCCTGGGCGCCGCGCAGGGGGCGCTCCAGACGTGGAGTGCCTGGATAGCGGAGAAGATCGACACGACGGGGAGGCCGACGAGGGAGCAGATGAGCGTCCGTGTCGCGCTCGCCCACGCGGCGGGAGAGATCGACGCCGCGCGGCTGTTGCTGGAACGAGCCGCCGCCGGCGCCGACGCGGACGGCGTTCCCGAGGACGCCGACTTCCAGGCCGCCAGGAACTCCCGTGACTACTCCATCGCGATCGATCTGCTGGCGAGCGCCGTCGACAGGCTCTTCCGCGCGGGAGGAGCCCGCGGCCAGGCCGAGTCCGGGAACCTGCAGCGGGCATGGCGGGACGTCAACTGCGCGGCCGGACACGTGGCGCTGCGGTTCGAGGCCAACGCCACCGACTACTTCAATGTCGTGGTGGGCGGCGGTGCCAGCCTGCGCCCCGACTACCGCCAGTCCATCGGAGACACACGTGCCGCTGCTGCTCGACCGTAAGGCCCTACGGCCGCTGTTCACCGAAGCACGCTGGATCGAGGAGTCCTTCCAGGTCATCGAGAGGTCGCTGCTGGAGGGGGCCGGGCGCTTCTCGTGGCTCCATATGCCCCTGGCCGATGGGTACGGTCAGGGTGACGGGCGCCGGACCGTCAACGTTCAGGTGGAGACCGTCCCTCCCGGAGGCGGATACGTGCGGGTCTATCCCGACCGGTCGGCCACCGCTCCCTCTGGGGGGCACCCGGCCCTGCTGCTGGACGCCGACGGCCGGCTGCTGGCGCTCCTCGCCGCCGACGACCTGAACGCCTGGCGAACGGCCGCTCCGGTGGCGGTCGCCGCACGCCTTCTGGCACGGCCCGGCGCGCGCACGGTCACCGTCCTCGGGTCCGGACGCCAGGCCGAGCATCACATCCGCGCGCTCCGCACGGCACTGCCCGCCGTTGAGACGATCTACGTCCACAGCCGGACGGCGGAGCACCGCGAACGCCTGGCCGCCACCATCGCGGCGGACGGTGTGGCCTGCCGGGCGGTGTCCGACCCGGCCGAGGCCGTCGCCTCGTCCGACGTGATCTCGGTGACCGGCCGGGGCTACGGCGACCCGCTCGTCGACCCCGCGCCGAAGGACGGCGCGCTGGTCACCAGCATCCTTCCCATCACGGTGCCGGATGCGCACGGCTCCGGGCCGCCACGGCTGGTCGTCCCCTCCCTCCACGGCCCCGAGAGCAGATCGTCCGGCTGGGACCCCCCGCACGGCCCGCCCGGGGCGGCGGCCGGCAGGACCGCCCGCGGAGTGGCCGTCACGCTGGTCGATGTCCTCCGGGGCACCGCCGACGCCCGCACCGAGCCGGGCGAGGTCGTCGTGTACGAGCAGCGCGGCCAGTTCGGGTGGGATCACGCTCTCATGCGCTGGGCCTATCTGCGGGCGTCCGAGACCGGGGCGGGCGTGCCGTTCGATCTGGTCTGACGGTCCAGGGGCGGTCCGCCGTTCACCTAGTCCTCCGGAGGATGCCCCGGCCTTCAGGCCGGGGAGGAATCCGGACTCCGTCAGGCGCGGCCCGGCGTAGCCGGGACGGTCTCAGAACGGACTCCGCCGACATTCGGCCATTCGACTTACACATTCGCATGACAGTTGTAATGTGTCGGTCATGCGGACGGCGTACAAGTGCCGGGCCTACCCCGGCCCCGAACAAGCGGCAGTGTTCAGCCGCACGTTCGGATGTGTGCGCCTGGTGTGGAACAAGACCCTCACCGAACGCCACACCGCGTACCACCAGCGAGGCCAGAAGACCTCCTACAAGCAGACCGAC
>NZ_JAMXMY010000032.1 GCF_024055795.1 Actinoallomurus purpureus
AGTTCGGCACGAACAGGTCGACCGGCTTCTGGAAGCGGACGGAGAAGAAGACGCCCGGCTCGCACGGCGGCACGACAAAGGTCTTCAGCCGCGGACGGTGCGGCACCGGGAAGGCGGTCGGCGTCGGAGACGCCGAGCCGCTGGGCGTCGCGTCGACCGAGACGTTGATGCCGTTCGCGGTGCTGCTGGCGCTCGGTGACGCCGCCGACGAGGATGACGATGACGCCGTCGCGGTGGGCGACGGGTTGGCGGTGGGCGACGAGGTCACGGTCGTGGTCGGGCTCGGCGTCGGACGCCGTGACTTGTCGGCGATGACGGCCCGGGCGGCTTTGTGGTGGTGGAGCGCCTTCCGCACCTTGGGCCAGGCACTCGCGCCGGGCTCGTGGGTGTCGGGCCACGGATCCTGGCCGGCCGTGGCCTGCATGGGCGGCCCGGCCCCCGGAGACGCGGTCGCGGGGCCGATGGACGAGACGGCCGCGGCAACAATGACGCCCAGGGACCCGGTCGCGACCGAAACCACCACCCTCTTCGCCTTCACGGGTGGTACTGCGGCGTCCATCCGAAGATTGCGCATGGTGCATCATTCCTTTGAAACGCGGCTTCCCCGCCGCGAATACCCGCTCACCGAAACCGCCATTGAGAAGCGAAGATCAATTCACTCTCCGCAGCAGACGGTAGCACGATGCCACAGGGAATCACGGAAGGCGCGACACGTGTTTTCGTCGGCCCCTAATGACAATTCAGTTGCGCTATGGGGGCCCCATCCTGAAATGTACCTAGCTAGCGGCCGCTTGACACGATGCGGCGTCGCCGATCCCGGGAGGTCGAGTGCCGGCAGGGAAGACCGCTGCGATCATCGGCGGGTACCCGCAGTGGTGCTCGGGTACTTCTTGGTGCTCGGCAGCGCCCCGGGGCCCTGATACGAGACAGCGGGCTTGCGCCCCTTGCGCCCCTCACGCCCCTGACGCCCCTTGCGCCCCCCGGGCCCCTCGCGCCCCTTGAGGCCGCCGGCCCCTTTCGCGGCTTCGGCGGTCTTCGGCCAGGCCCTGGTCTCCCAGAACCTCCAGCCCTCACGGATCGTCGGGAACGTCGCGACACCGGAGTTGATCCGCAGCCTGCCGCAGTTGTGGAAGATGCGCCACTGGTCGAATCCGACCCTGAGGCCGAACACCCGGTAACGCATATGCCCGATCATTCCCTTGCTGATGTGGGTGGTGTACTGATGACCGGTTTCCACCGCGTGCTCTTCCTCGACCAATGGCCGCAGATTCTTTCTGATGCGTGCGACGAAGTTCTGAATGTTGAAGTCGGCGATGACCTCTTTCTCAAGCTCGACGTGAAGCCGGACCAGGTGCACTCGCCTGACCCAGACCTGCATGTCGCCGCCCGGACCATCCACGTAGTAGGAGTTCGGCACGAACAGGTCGACCGGCTTCTGGAAGCGGACGGAGAAGAAGACGCCCGGCTCGCACGGCGGCACGACAAAGGTCTTCAGCCGCGGACGGTGCGGCACCGGGAAGGCGGTCGGCGTCGGGGACGCCGACCCGCTGGGCGTCGCGTCGACCGAGACGTTGATCCCGTTCGCGGTATTCGAGGCGGACGGCGACGCCGACGCGCTGGGTGACGCTGTCGCGGTCGGCGACGGACTGGCGGTGGCCGTCGAGGTCGCGGTCACCGACGGACTGGGCGTGGGCGTCGCACGCCTCGACCTGCCGGCGATGACGGCCCGAGGCCCATGGTGACCGCGCAGCGCCCTCCGCGCCTTCGGCCAGGCGCTCGCACCCGGTTCATGGGTGCCGGGCCACGGATCCTGGCCGGCCGCGGCCGCCATGGGCGACTCGCCCTCCGGAGACGCGGCCGCGGGGCCTAGCGACGAGACGGCCGCGGCAACAATGACGCCCAGGGAGCCGGTCGCGACCGTAAACGTTACCCTCTTCGCCATCGAGGATGGGACCGCGGCGTTTATGCGAATATTACGCATGGTGCATCATTCCTTTGAAACGCGGCTTCCCACCGCGAGTACCCGCTGACCGAAACGCCGTTAAGAAGCCTCCGCCCAGCCTTGCAGCGAAGATCAAGTCACTCTTCGTGGCAGACAGTAGCACGGCGTCACGAGAAAACACGGAAGGCGCGTCGCGCCTTTTTTCGGCGCCCATTGATGGCAATTCAGCCGCCTTTCGCCCATCCATCCCGGAAGGCAATTACCTAGCGCTCGCTTGGTATGATGTGGCGTCGCTCGTCTCGGGAGGTCGCGTGCTGGCCGGAAAGATCGCAGTCATCACCGGGGCCGGTCCGGGGCTGGGCCGCACTCTCGCCGCATTGATGAGCGAGGAAGGCGCGCACGTCGTGGTCTCCGCCCGGTCCCGGGCCGCTCTGGAGAAGACGGCGGCGGAGACCGGAGCCCTCGCCGTTCCCGCGGACGTACGCGACGCCGAGCAGGTCAAGGCCCTGGCCCGTACGACGATGGAGCGGTTCGGGCGGATCGACGTGCTGGTCAACGCGGCGTTCCCCGGCACTCACCGAAAGGACGTCCTCGACATGGACCCCGACTACCTCGAGCTCTGGCGCTCGGCGGTGGAGACGGCGACGTACGGGACCCTGCTCGCCTGCCGCTACGTGGCCCCGTACATGATCGAGGGCGGCGGCGGCTCGATCGTCAACGTGACGTCCATGTCGAGCCGGACCGGCTATGCCGGCCGGAGCGACTATGCCGCTGGCAAGGCGGGCGTGCACCTGCTGTCCCACTGCCTCGCCGACGAACTCGGCCCGCTGGGCGTCCGGGTCAACTGCGTCGCGCCGGGCTGGATCGCCAGCGACACGCTCACGGCGTGGATGGAGACGCGCGCGCGGGCCGAGGGCACGACGTTCCAGGCGATATACGACCACGACGTGAGCCGGATGGCGCTCCGGCGGATCGCCACCGAGGAGGACGTCGCCCGTGCCGTGATGTTCCTGGCGAGCGATCACTCCAGGGCCATCACGGGGGCGACCATCGACGTGAACGGCGGCCAGCAGTTCACCTGACGCCCCGACGAAACCCACATCGTCGGGGCCGCGTCTTACGATGGTGATCGTGCCGGGGTCGTACACGTGGTCGCGCCCGTCCGAGGGCGACATGGTGGAGTTGCACGATCTCGTCTCCGGGCGGACCACGGTGCTGCGCCGCCCGCCCCCCGACCTGCTGGTGATGGACGACATCATCCGCATCGAGGCCCTCGCCTTCCGGGAGGGCACGGGCCCCCAGGCGGAGCTGTTCGGCGCCCTGGACGCCGACCCCCTTCGAGTCCTGGCCGGAATGAACTGGCTGATCGCCTTCTGGTCGGTGCTGTGGGACCTGCGCGAGGGAGAGCCTGCCGGCGACCTGGTCCGTACGCTCGACTACGACGGTCCGTGGCGCAAGGGCGCCAGCCCCGAGCAGGAGCAGGTGTGGCGGTCGATGAGCCAGCGGGTGCGCACCGGGGTGTTCGCCGCGCTGACCGGCAACCCGGAGTCGCATCGGGTGTACACCGCGGAGGTCCGCAGGCTCGCCCCGGACGTCTTCCTGCACGTCACGTTGACGATCATGGATGCGCTGAGCCGTGACCTGACCAGGCAGGGGCTCGAGCTCACCGGAATGGCGGCCGGGCTGGAGGCGAACACCGATCCCGGTCGTTCTGGGAACGGCCCCTCCTTCAGCCCGCCGCGCTGAGTGCCCGGCGCGCTCAGCGCGTCGGCATGATGAAGACGGCGGTGGCCTCCGCCGTGCTCCGCCCGTCCGGCCCGATGATGCGGCTCTCGACGAACGTCTTGCGGCCGTCCACCCGGACGGCCTTCGCCTCGGCGGACAGGGGCACGCCGAGCGGCGTGGGCCGCCGGTAGCGCAGGTCCAGCCCCGCCGTCATGCCGGGAGTGCCGTTGGCCGACGCGGCGCAACCCGACAGGTGGTCGAGGACCATCGCCGACACGCCACCGTGCACGAATCCCGGAGGGCCCTCGTACAGCACGCCGAGGGTGAACTCGCTGCGCGCGGTGCCGTCAGCGGAGACTCTGATCTCGATCGGCGGGGCGAGCGTGTTGAGCGCGCCGGTGACCGGGCTGCCCAGCTGGCGGACGACGCCACCGTCACCCACCTCCGCGGCCGGCGGGATGCCTCGGCCGGCCTCGGCGAGCCGCCGGTTCAGCACCTCCAGCTCACGCGTGACGACGGCGACCTCGGCCTCGTCGGCGCGGGTCAGGAGGAGCAACTCCGACAGCTCCCGTACCCGGGCCGCCAGCGCGGCGAGCCCGGCGACCCGCCCCTCGTCGATCTCCTGTTGCCCGCGTTCCTCGAACACCCGCTGCATGGCCGCCCAAGCCCCGGTCATCCGGCCTCCCCACCTCGATACCGAACTGGATTCTAGACGGCCGAGATCGAATCCGTCCCGGCCACCACTCGACCAAGCAACTGCTTGGTGTTAGCTTCCCGTCCATGGCTGGAGATCTGATGGCGCGTGCGGCGGTGGTCCGGGAGTTCGGCACACCGATGGAGATCACCGAGATCCGGGTTCAACCTCCCCAGAGCGGTGAGGTCATGGTCAAGATCACCGCATCGGGGGTGTGCGGCTCGGACATCAAGGCCCTCGACGGCCACAGCCCGGTGGCGCGGAAGCCGCCGCTGGTCCTCGGTCACGAGAGCGCCGGCGTGGTCGCCGAGGTGGGCCCCGGCGTCACGAGCGTACGGCCGGGCGACCATGTGATCATCGCGATGAACGGCCCGTGCGGGCGCTGCCGCAACTGTTCACGCAGCCAGGCGCACCTGTGCTCCGGTCCCGCCCGGCTCAACGCGATCATGGGCCTGATGGGCGACGGCACCACCCGCCTCACGGTCGACGGCGTGCCCGCCCGCCCGATGATCGGCATCGGGTCGTTCGCGGAGTACGCCGTGGTCGGAGAGGCCGCCTGCGTCAAGGTGAGCGCCAAGGCGCCGCTCGACCTGCTCGCGCTGACCGCGTGCGCCGTCGTCACCGGCGTCGGCGCCGTAATCAACACCGCGCAGGTCGAGGCCGGGGCGAGCGTCCTGGTCGTGGGCTGCGGCGGCGTCGGCCTCAACGTCGTCCAGGGCGCGGTCCTGGCGGGCGCCACGACGATCATCGCGGCCGACATCGTCCCCGCCAAGCTCAAGCTGGCCGAGGAGTTCGGCGCGACGCACGCGATCCTCGCCGCCGACCTGCCCGCCCAGGTCGGCGAGATCATCCGGGGCGGCACCGACTACGCCTTCGACGTCACCGGCAACGTGGACGTGCTGGCCAGGACGTTCGCCGCGACGCAGCCGGGCGGCACGACCGTGATGGTCGGCAGCCCACCCGCCGACAGGCCGCTGTCCGTCGCCCCGCAGACGCTGTTCGCCTCGCGGCGCCTGATGGGCACCCAGGGCGGCGACGCCGTGCCCCGCCGCGACCTGCCGATGCTGGTCGACCTGCACCGCCGGGGCCGCCTCAACCTGGAGGGCCTCGTCAGCGAGAGAGTGCCCCTGGACAAGATCAACGACGCGGTCGACCACGTACGCGGCGGCTCCGTCGCCCGCTCCGTCATCGTCTTCGACTGATCAGCCGGCCTGAAGGCGGCGCCCGAGCATCTCCCCGTTGCGCACGTCCTGGCCCCGCTCGATGTAGACGGTGACATGCCGGAGACCGGCGAGCGGCGCCAGATCGATGCCGGGCGCGAGGCCCTTGATGTAGAGCTGCCGAAGCTTGCGCGACCCCTGGAGCGGAGTCAGGTCGGTGACACGGGTGCAGTTGCGCAGCCAGATGGTCTGCAACTCGTGCAACCGGCCGAGCGGGCTCAGATCGTCGATGCCGGTGTCCTCGAGATCCAGGTAGTCCAGGCCCGGAAGCTCGGCCAGCGGAGTGAAGTCGGTGACGCCGGTACAGCCCCAGAGACCGAGGGACGTGAGGCTCAGTCCGGTCAGAGGGCGCAGGTCCTTCACCCAGGATGAGTCGTTGAGATGAAGCTCCCGGAGCTGCGGTGCCCGCCCCACCAGGTCGTCCAGCCCGCATCGGAGGGAGGACTCGGTCAGCCGGAGATAGCGGAGGCCGTGCAGCGGGGGCAGGGAGTCGACCTCGGTCAACGCCGTACAGTCGACGAGACCGAGCTTCTCCAGCGACGTCTGCGCCCCGAGAGGTGAGAAGTCCGCGACATCCTCCAGATGACCCACATGCAGGGTGTGCAACTGGGGGAGATCTTCGACGAAGGCCAGGTTCGGCACGGCGGGTGCCCAGAGATGGAGAGTCGTCAGTTTCGGCAGCCGGGACAGCGGCGTGAAATCGTGGACGACGTCCGGCGTCGAGAGGTGCAGATACTCCAGGCCCTCGGCGTGTGCGGCAAGAGGGCGCAGGTCACCGGACTGCAGTCGGGTGATCTTGAGCTGGTTCAGCGGCCGCTCGACCCGGTACAGAAACGACAGGTCGGCCAGGTCGTCCTCGAACAAGGTGAGCGAGGTCAGGTGCCGGAGGTGCCGGACGTGATGCCCCAGCCGTGACGTCGGCAGGAACAGGCCGCCCTCGGCAAGGGGCGTATGAGCCAGTACGCGGCGTGCGTAGTCCTCCGGGTCGAAGTACTCCCACCCTCGGACGAGTTCCTCCTGCACCGGCTCCCGGGGATCGGTGCCGTAACCGGCGAGCAGCTCCAGCGCGGCCGGCCCGTTCACCAGCCACGCGGTGCGGACGACGGCGCGCGCGGCGGCGGGCGTCAGCCCGTCCAGGCTGCGGGGAAGGCGGTCGAGGATCGTCTCGCCGACGTTCGACAGCGATCGTGCCGACGCGAGGTCGCGGGGCGGGACGAGGTCGTCCAGGCACGCGTCGATGTCGCCGCGAAGCTCGACCGGGATCGCCGGGAGGGTCTCCAGGCAGCCGGCGACGAGCAGCTTGAGGCGGCGGGCGTTGCGCGGCTCGGCCTGGCTCCGGCGGAGCAGGGCGGTCAGGAGTTCCGAACGCTGCGGCGCGTTGGCGTGGCCGGCCGCCATGATGATCGTCTCTCGCCACTGGTCCTTGTGGGCCTGGACGATCAACGGCTCGAGGTCGCCGTCGTCGGCGAACTGCTTGGCCGTCAGGTACTCCTGCACGGTGCGGTGCACGAAGTCGATGCGCCCAGGGACCGGCTCGCGCAGGACGCCGCTGCGCTCCAGCAGGTGGTCCAGCACCGCGGCCGCGTCAGAAGGCGCGCTCGGCATCGCCGCCAGTCGGTCCCCGATCCAGCGGACCACCGCGTCCTTGGGCAGCTCCGTACGTCCGGTGATCGACAGCCGCCAGGCCAGGTCCTGCAGGATGAGCATCTTCTGGGCGCGTTCGAGGACGATGTCATCGTCGACCGGGATCTGCCGCTCGACGTCCCGGCGTTCGAGCAGCAGGTCGAGCGCTGCCGCGTACAGTCCCATCCGGTCGCGCGGCAGCTGCTTCTCCCGGTCGAGGTTGAGCGCGCACAGCATGGCGGCCAGCAGCGGGCTGCCCGCCAGCGCCCGCAGGTGCGGTGCCGACTCCATGCGCGCGAGCAGCGCCGCCTCGAAGCCCGGGAGCTGTTCAGGAGCGCAGGGCAGGTCACCCGCGTCGCGTACGGCCTCGTGCCAGTGCCGGATCAGCTCCTTGACGTCCGCGGGGGTCATGCGCTCCAGCAGGGCGGTGGCGAAGCCCTCCCCTGCCAGCCAGTCCGCACTCGCCGCCGCGGGCCGGGAGGTCACGACGACCCGGAGTCCCGGGTACGCGGCGAGCAGCCCGCCGAGCCACGACCGTACGGCCCGCCGGCGCGCACCGGGCAGTTCGTCCACGCCGTCGACCATGAGCAGCGCCCGGCCGCCGGCGAGCACCCGGTGCACCCAGCCGGCCGGCATCAGCCCGGCGATCGGGTCGGCGACGCCTTCGAGGAAGCGTTCGGGCGATGGCAGGTTCCCGTCGGTGTGGCTGCGCAGCTTGATCAGGAAGGGCACGCAGCCGTTCCAGTCGGCGAGGTCCCCGGTGAAGGTGCCCCGGGCGGCGGAGATCGCCAGCCAGCGCAGCAGCGTGCTCTTGCCCGAGCCCGCCTCCCCGCGGATCAGCGTCAGCGGCGCCCGCCCGAGCGCGGTCTCCACGCGCAGCGTCGCCTCCCCCGCCTGCGGCTCGTCCTTGCGCCACGCCTCGATGGCCGGCACGTCACGGGTCGCCGAGGACCACCGGCCGCGGTCGGCCGGGTCCTCGTCGGTGGACACGCTGAGGCTGATGTAGGCGACGCTCAGCGTCGTACGGGGCCGGTAGCGCTCGACCCGTACCCCGAACAGCTCAAGCACGTCCAGGGTCGTGCTGACGTGCTCGAGGTACCGCCGGCGGAAGGCCTCGTCGGTGGCCGTTCCGTCCGGCGCGTCGAGGGTGCGGACCGGGAGGCGCGCGAGCAGGAGCGACACCTGGTCGGCGACGGCGGACAGCCGCGCCAGCGTCTCGGTGGACGCTCTGGGCCCGAACTGCGGCAGCTGCTGGACGATCCGCACGAAACAGTCGCAGCACTCGTCCAGCACCACCTCGTACAGCCGCGCCCCGGCCTCCCCGAGCTGCCCCTGGATCGCGCGGCGCGGCAGCCCGGCCCGTACGTGCGCGGCGAGACGGGTGGCGTCCAGGTCGGTCGCGAGCAGCGCCCGGTCGGACAGGTCGGCGTCCGCGAGGGTCTGGACGACCTCGGCGAGCGCGGCGGCCCTGTCGTTCTCGCCCAGCCCGCCGTACTCGTGCCCGCACAGGGTCAGCAGCCGATCGGCGACCTGGTCGGCGATGTCGGCGATCTGGCGCTCGAACCGGCGGCGCGCGATCCGGTCCGGGAACCTCGCCTGGATCAGGTCGACCAGGTCCCGGCGTCGGTCGCGTTCGGCGGACCACCCGGTCAGCCACGCCTGCGCGAGGTGGCGGCCCAGCGCCTGTCCGACGGCGACGGCCGCAGCTTCCACTGCCATGCGCAGCCTCCCAAGACAGCCCGATGGGCATTATGACGGAGTACTCCGCGTTAGACGCCGTTGCGCCGTTCAAGGCTCCCGCCCGACGGGCCCGGCTCGCGGTGCTGAGTGGGCCGCCACGTACGTCTCGGCGTAGGTGTCGAGGACGGGGAGGACCTCGTCGCGCGGGGCCGAGGGCACGCGGAGGACGATCTCCTCGATGCCCAGGGAGGCGTAGTAGTCGAGCTTGGCGGGCGTGGGCTCGGTGCCGAAGGGGATGACCGGGACCGGGTCCCGGCCGGCGCGGGCGCATGCCTCCCGCAGAGCGGGCAGCGCCTGGCGGATGCCCGCGCCGCCGATGGGCAGCCAGCCGTCGCCGTACTCCGCGATGTGCCGGAACAGGGTAGGGCCCGCGGCGCCGCCGAGCAGGACGGGGATCCGCCGCGCCGGCTTGGGCCACGCCCAGGAAGGCGTGAAGCGGACGTGCTCCCCCTCGTACGACGCCTGTTCCCGTGTCCACAGGGCGCGCATGGCGAGGACATGCTCGCGTGCCCGGTCGCGGCGGCTCTCCCAGCGCACCCCGTGGTCGGCGGCCTCCTCGCGGTTCCAGCCGAAGCCGACGCCCAGGGCGACGCGTCCGCCGCTGACGAGATCGAGGGTCGCGACGGCCTTGGCGGTGACGATCGGCTCGCGCTCGGCGATCAGGCAGACGCCGGTGCCCAGGACGATCCGCGACGTGACCGAGGCGGCGGCGGCCAGGGCGATGAGCGGATCGAGCGTCCGGGAGTACTCCTCGGGCAGCACCGGGTCGCCGGTCGGCGGCGGGGTCGCGCGGCTCACCGGGATGTGCGTGTGCTCCGGCAGGTAGAGCGAGGCGAATCCGCGCCGCTCGGCCTCCACGGCGAGGTCGGGAACCGGCATCGTCCGGTCGGTGGCGAACATGGTGACACCCAGCCTCATCGACCCTCCGAAGATTATTCGACCAAGCGATTGCTCGGTCATTCTACGTTGTTGTAGCGTGCGCTTGTTCGGTCCTGGAACTGGCCCCCGCGGCGAGCGGAGCGAACGGCCGGGGTACGCGGTCGTTCGCGAGAGGGCGAGTGCCGATTGAGCACGACGGAGAGGGATGCCATGCCGTTCACGGACCTCGCGGACCCGGATCGGCCGGGTGGCGACGTTCGGCTGTTCTACACCGACGACGGAGCCGGCGACCTGCCGCTCCTCCTCGTGCACGGTTGGGGTTCGGACTCCCAGGAATGGACCTGGCACCTGCCGGACCTCGCGACCCGGCACCGTGTGATCGCGGCCGACATGCGCGGCCACGGGCACTCCTCGGTGCCCCCGAGCGGGTTCCACCCGCGCGACATGGCCGGTGACCTGGTGCGGCTGCTGGACCACCTCGAAATTCCCCAGGTGATCGCGGTCGGCCACTCGATGGGCGGCCAGATCGTCAGCATCCTGGCGGTCGAGCATCCCGACCGCGTGAAGGCGCTGGTCTGCGTGGATCCGGGCTACGGCCATTCCCGCGAGGTGGCCGAGGCCGCTCCCGGGCGGGTACGGGCGCTGCGGGCGGACGTCGGCGCCGCGCTGCGGATCGACGCGTGGTGTTACACGCCGGCCACACCGCCCATGATCAAGACCTGGCACGCCCGGCGACTGCTCGCCATGCCGCCGCACGTGCTGACCGAGGCGTTCGCGGGGCTGTTCACCGACGATGACCAGATCGGCACCCGGCCGGCCTCGGACGACTACCTCGCGCGCCGAGAATGCCCGGTTCTGTCGTTCTGGTTCGACCCCGCCCAGGCCGCATGGGAGGAGGCGCTGTTCAAGCATCCCGCGTCGATGACCGTGACCTGGCCCGGCTCGGGCCACCGCCTCCATGAGGAACGCCCCAGGGAATTCCTGCTCGTCATGAACCGATGGATTAAAGGGGTAACGCAGTGAAGTTCGCCATTTTCCTCAACCCGCAGATTCCGGGGTCGGGCTACAGCGCCGAGGAGAACGCCAGGGCGAAGCGGCCCATCGGGCGGGACACCGAGTCGTACCAGAAACTGCTGCACGAGGTCCGGGAGATCGCGGTCCACGCGGACCGGATCGGCTTCGACGCCCTGATGATGACCGAACACCACTTCCACTCGGAGGGGATGGAGTTCTCGGTCAACCCGCTGATGTTCCTGACCGACCTGGCGGCGCGCACCGAGCGCATCCTGCTGGCGCCCCTCGGCCTCGTCCTGCCGGCGTGGGACCCGATTCGCGCCGCCGAGGACGTCGCGCTGCTCGACCAGTTCTCCAAGGGACGGCTGCGCCTCGGCGTGGCCCGCGGCTACCAGAACCGCTGGATGAACGTGCTCGGCCAGCGCTGGCACGCCGCCGCCGCACGGTCCGACGGCTCGGCCTCCGACAACCGCAACTTCGACGTCTTCGGCGAGATCCTGAAGATCATGAAGATGGCCTGGACGCAGGACACGCTGAAGTACAGGAGCGACGTCCTCGACTACCAGGTGCCGTTCCCGTACGAGGGCATCGAGGGCTGGCCGGCCACCGAGTGGACGCGGACGTTCGGCGCGCCGGGCGAGATCGACGACGAGGACGTGATCCGCTCCGTGGCCGTGTGCCCGCGGCCGTACCAGAACCCCTACCCGGAGCTGTGGCAGCCGTTCACGATCAGTGACCGGTCCGTCATCCGCGCCGCGCAGGAAAGCATCCTGCCCTGGCTGTTCACGCCGAACCCCGACGACCACGCCGCCAAGGCACGGCTCTTCCAGGAGGAGTCGGCCAAGTGCGGCCGGGACTACAAGCTCGGCGAGCACACCGGCATCCTCAAGATCGTCGGTATGGCGGACACGCGCGAGGACGCCATCGAGACGTACGGAAGGAACATGCCCAAGGACTTCGCCGCCTTCTTCGGGCCGTTCGGCTACCTCGAGGTCATGCGCAAGAAGGAGGACGACAAGCATGTCCCCATCAGCCCGGAGAAGGGCGATTTCAAGCGCATGAACGACGTCGAGATGGCGCTGCTCGGCGGCCCGGACGACGTCAAGCGCGGCATCCAGCGGATGCTCGACCGGATGCCCGACCTGGAGTGGTTCGGCCTGTACATGCAGGGGCAACAGGGCGTGCTGCCGCTCGACACCGTCAAGCGGAACCTCGAACTGTTCGCCACCAAGGTCATCCCCGAGTTCGCGGACTGATCGGCGATGGAGTTCTGGCTGGCCGGGTTCTGCGACACCGGCGAGTACATCGGGCTGGCGCAGGCCGCCGAGCGCCTGGGATACGACACGCTGACCGTCTCCGACCATCTGTTCCACGCCGACTACGAGTCCCGATACCCCTACTCCGAGACGGGCGAGCCCCCGTACGACGCGACGACCCACTGGCCGGACGCCTGGGTGACCATCGGCGCGATGTCGGCGGTCACCTCCCGGCTGAACTTCGCCACCAACGTCTACGTCGCCCCGGCCCGTGACCTGTTCACCGTGGCGAAGGCCGTCTCGACGGCGGCCGTGCTGTCGGGGAACCGCGTGCGCTTCGGGGTGGGCGTCGGCTGGTGCGCCGATGAGTTCCGGCAGACCGGCCAGGACTTCCACACGCGCGGCCGCCGGCTCGACGAGATGCTTCGGGCCCTGCGGACGCTCTGGCGTGGCGGGCGCGTCGAGCACCACGGGGACTGGTACGACTTCGGCCCCCTCAGCATCACGCCGGTCCCGTCGGAGCCGATCCCGGTGTACGTCGGCGGCGACAGCGACGCCGCGCTGCGCCGGGCCGCCCGCTTCGCCGACGGGTGGATCGGCAACCGGATCTATTCCGAGGACCGGCTGTCCGAGCTGCTGGAACGCCTGTCCCGCCACCTCGCCGACCACGGCCGCAAACTCGACGACCTGCGGGTGATCGCGCCGATCGGCGCGATGCCGAGTCCGTCGCTGTACCGGAAGTGGCGTGAGCGGGGCGTCGACGGGACCTTGGCCGCGCCCTGGTGGCTCGCGACGGAGGAGGAGAAACGGCGCTGCTCCGGCCTGAGCCTGAAGATCGCCACCCTGGAGCGCTTCGCCGAAGAAGTGATCGCAAAGATGTGATCACTCATTCGCGTCCGGTAACGATCGGATTCGGTACGCCACGCCGCTTCATTCGGACTTGCGGAAATCAGGTGAATACTAGGGCGATTCACGGGTTACCCCGACGAATTAACTTTCAAACAAGAAATAAAAAGCTTCCAAAGGAGTCCACCTATTCGCTAATCTCAGACTCCGAACCTGCCTCGGCCACGGAAGGCGCCACCGGAGGAGGTATCTGCGATGGCGATCGATCGATGGGCCGGCACTGACGGGGTGCCCGAGACGATCGACGCACACCCTCCGAAGAAACCGCATCCGCCACCGGACACCCCGGGAGCGGAAGGTTCTCCGTCTCGCGCCGACAGTCGTAAGGCCGCCTCGGTAGCCAACGAATCCGCCGCCGGCGGTCCCGGCGGCGAAGACGCGGTGGAGGGAAGCGTCCTCGACGGGCTGAGAAAAGCCGTTACTCGACTCGACCGGCGTGCTGAACAGGCGGAGACGCCGCACATCGTCGAGCGGCCTGATGCGCCGACCACGGTGGTGCAGGACAAGAAGGAGACGGCGGTCCGATATGGCACTCCGCTGGACCGTCCCGACGGCACCCGCACTCCCCTCTTCAACGGCGAACCGACCCGAGAGCAGACGAAGCAGGGCCGCCTGAACGACTGCGGCATCATCTCCACCCTCGGCGCGGTCGCCGGATGCGACCCCAAGGCGATCAAGGAGTGCGTACGTGAGACGGACGACGGTAACTACGAGGTCCGCCTCCACGACACCGAATACTCGAAGACCAGGATGCGATATCAGCCGACCGGACGGCGCACCACCTTACTCGTGACCCCCGATCTCCCGGTCTTAGCCGCCGCTCCTCGGAAGCCGGCATTCGCCGACTCACAAGAGACCGGCACGGCGTGGGCTCCGGTCCTGGAGAAGGCCATCGCCGGACTCGACCAGACATGGGATCGGGAGCGCCGTGAAAAGTGGGCCGAGCGCTGCGCGGCACAGGGGAAGAGCGGCGACCCTCCAGGAGGCTACCTTCGGCTCGACCAGGGAAGTTTCCCCATCGATCGCGCCGAACTCCTCACCCAGCTAACCGGCCGCCCCGCCAAAAACCACGACTTCCCCTCCGGATATGACATCAACGCGCGGGGGCCGGATAAACAGCTCTTGGCCGACTTACGCCAACAACTCGCCGACGGAAAGCCAGTGCTCGTCGGCACCCGTACGGCGGGCGAGAATGAACCGCCTCTCGCCAAGGACCTCAAGGATGCACATGCGTACGAAATGGTGAGCATCGACGACCAGGACAGAGTGCATCTGCGCAACCCATGGAATGAATTCCACCCCGAGCCGCTGACCATCGGCGAATTCATGGCCAACATCCGCCCGCGATACACCACACTGGAGTAGTCATGCCAGCCGGCAGGATCTTTCTCTCGAACGGCATCCAGGCGAATGAGGACATCGGCAGCTTCGCCGTGATCCATGTGGACGCGCGCGCGGATCACCCGCTTACGGTCCGGCTCGGTGTCGTCACCGATGAGGAACATCGATACACGCTGTCTCCCGGGGACAGCTTCCCAGTACGGGATCAGACCTGGCGACTCGAGCCCGTGGAGAACGCCGGTAGCCGCGATTGGATCGTCACCTTGACGCGAGTCGCGTGACCGATGCCCCGCCGCATAACCGTCCGTTGCCGCCTCCGGTCGCGCACCGGTTGAGAGGACGACCGACCGGATCAGCGTCGGTGCCGGTGAGCATGACGGCCTGTCCGGCGGGACGGTGGCGGCGTAGCCGGTCGCGAGCTTCCGGGTCGGTGGCCGTCCAGGGGGTGATGCGAATCGATCACCGACTTGCCCCGGCACGCTACCCTCCTCCTAAGCGGCTTAGTTTTTATGACGGAGGTACACGGTGGCGACGGCGAAGAAGGACGCGCGCGGCGGGGCGGCGGAGCGGCGGAGCGCACGGGAACGGCTGGCGGCCGAGCGTGCGGCTGCGGAGCGCAGACAGAGACGCCGTCGCATCCTGACATGGACGGCGTCCGGAGTCGTCGCCGCCCTGGTCGCCGGAGGCGTATGGGCCGCGACGTCCGGTGGAGGATCCGGCAAGGCGAAGACGACGGCGTCCGGCGCGACCGGGGCCCGCGATGCCTCAGCCGCCGCCACGGGCCTCCCGCCGTGGCCGCGTCCGGACGACACGGCCGACCGCGCCCGTACCGAGGGGCTCGCCGTGGCCCCCATGGAGGGCACCGCGCAGCACTTCCACACCCACCTGGACATTCTGGTCGATGGCAAGGCCGTGCCCGTCCCGGCGAACCTGGGCATTGCGGCGTCCGGCAACGCGATGTCCGAGCTGCACACCCACGACACCACCGGCGTGCTACACATCGAGGCGCCCACCACCGGCAAGCACTACACGCTGAGGGAACTGTTCACCGAGTGGAACGTCCGGCTGGGCGCCACCGGGCTCGGGGGCCTCAAGCCGGACGGCTCCCGTACGTTGACCGCCTACGTCGACGGCAAGAAGCAGGCCGGAGACCCGGCCACCATCGAGCTGACACCCCACCGGGAGATCGCGCTGGTGTACGGACCGGCGAACGCCGCCGTCCAGGCGCCCTCCCGCTACGACTTCCCGGACGGCGAGTAGCGACCACATGTACTATCCGGCTTAGGTGATCGAGCGAGGAGTGAGGGGGCGGATGCCGCGGTTCGGGGAGCTCGAAGCGTCGATCATGGAGGTGGTGTGGTCGGCGGACAAGGCCATCACGGTCCGGGACATCCGTGACCGCCTCGGCCGCGAGCCGGCCCCGGCCTACAACACCGTGCTCACGGTGACGGAGATCCTCCACCGGAAGGGCTGGCTGGCCCGGGAGAAGCACGGCCGGGCGTTCCGCTACTGGCCGGCGGGCAGCCGGGACGACTACACCGCCCAGCTGGTGACCGAGGCCCTCGACTCCGCGCAGGACCGCGCCGCCGCCCTCGTACGCTTCATGGAGAAGATGGAGCCCGGAGAGATGGCCGAGATCCGCCGCGCGCTCGAGACGGCCAGGGACGCCGAACGGCGGCCCCGATGATCGTCACGCTGTTCCTCCTCGGACACGCCCTGCTGCTGGCGACCGCCGGGACGGCCGCGCTGCGGCGGGCCGGGTGGCCGACGCGCGCGCCCCGCCTGGCCATCGCCGCGTGGCTCGCGCTGTCCGCCTCGATCGTCGGCTCGGTGATCCTCGCCGGGCTGACGGCGACCACGGCGGCCACCCGGGCCGGCTCCGTCCCGGGACGGTGCTACGGGCCGATGCGATGGCCGTGCGCCCCCGACACCTTCTCCGGCGCGGCGGCCCTGGCCGCGACCGGCGCCGTCGCCGCACTCGCCGTGGCGGCGCGCGTCGTAGGGTGCCTGTGCGCCGCGTACCGCACCGCCGCCCGCGAACGACGTCTGCTCCTGGACGCGCTGGCGCTGGTCGGCCGGACCGACGCCCGGCTGGGCGTGACCGTCGTCGACCACGCCGCACCGGCCGCCTACTGCGTGCCCGGCCGTCACGGCCGGATCGTCGTGACCAGCGGAGCGCTCGCGGCACTCGACGACGCACGGTTGGCGGCGGTGCTCGCGCACGAGCGCGCCCACATGCGCCAGCTCCATCACCTCGCTCTGACCTCCGCCCGGGGCCTCGCCCGGGCGTTCGGCCCTCTGCCCGCCTTCACCACCGCCCAGGACCAGATCGCCTTCCTGGCCGAGCTGGCCGCCGACGACGCCGCGGCGAAGCGGTCGGGCCGGCTCACCGTCGCCGAGGCCCTGCTCGCCCTGGCCGAGGCCGCCCCGGCCGATGCCATGGCCGCCGGCGGGACGGCGACGGGCGCCCGCGCGCGCCGTCTCATCACCGGCAGCCGGCCGCTCGGTCGCACCCGGATCCTGCTGGGCCTCACCGCCGCGGCCGCCGTCCTCACCGCGCCACCGGCGGCCGCCGAACCGGCGCTGTCGGCCACCGTCGTGGCATGTTGCGGCTCATCTCATACCACCGCGACGCAGCCCGGTCACGTCCTCCGGGGTGCGCGCACCCGGCGGCCTGATTACTCCGCCGCCGACGAGCCGGCGACGCCGCTGCCTCGGAAGCCGGACCTGCGATCGACCACGTCGCGGTATCGGCCCGCCACAAATGGGTTGATTATCCCAACCTCACCAAAACGCCAATTTCGACTTTCAAAATAAAGGTCTTCAAAAGACCGCTCTAATTGGCTAATCTCGATTCCGAACCTGGCTCGGTGTCGGCACCCGCGAGGTTCGCGAGAATGAGTCGCAGCTCAGCAAGGACCTTGAGGGCGCCCACTCCTACGAGGTGGTGGAAATCGACGATCAGGACAGGCCCCATCTGCGAAATCCCTGGAACGCCGCCCCTCCTGAGCCTCTGACCATCGGAGAATTCATGGCCAATATCCACCCCCGATACACAACACCGAGGTCTTCTCGGCAACATGATGATTGCGGGGTGTGACGGGGTGCGGGCGCCCGCTCGCGGCCTAGTTCTGCGGTGCCAGGGTGCGTAGGACGCAGAACTCGTTGCCCTCGGGGTCGGCCATGACCACCCAGTTTCGGTCTGCGCCTTGGCCCACATCCGTCTTGGTGGCGCCGAGGCCGAGCAATCTGGTCACCTCGTCCTCGGTGCTGCCGTCGATCGGGCTGACGTCGAGGTGGAGCCGGTTCTTCACGGTCTTGCCCTCGGGCACCCGGATGAACACCAGGGTGGGCGGCATCTGGCGGGCCCGGACCTCCTCGACGGTCGGCTCCCAGGAGCCGATCTCGACCTTGCCCTCGCTCCGGTCGATCACCTTGAAGTCCAGGACCGCGCACCAGAAGGCCGCGAGCCTCTCCGGATCGTGGCAGTCAACGGCCAACTCGGTGAACCTACTTGTCATGACTCTCCCAGATAGTGCGGACGGGGCTCAGAGTATTGGCTCAGGCCGCCCGTCCGACAGGTCCGGGATCTTCCTGACTACTGGCGAACGCACCGCAGGACAGAAGGATGCTGCGGCTGGCAGGTGACCGACCCGTAGAGGAGATCTATCCCCATAGCGGAGACATCAACCGGGCCTGACCCAACATCAGGTATGCGTGAAGCCCCTGGTAGGAACAGGTCTGCGAAGAACGGGTTCCAGGCACCGAGAGGCTTCACGCGTTGGCCAGGATCACCTACACCGGCGTGCTCGGTGTCGGCGGGGCAACCGCCGAGACCCTCGCGAAGCTGCTGGCCGAACATCGTGAACGGCTCGGCACCCGCAAGGCCACCCGTGCTCTCGGCCCCTTCAAGCAGGGTGGTGGCAGCCGCCGATCGGCGCGGCGGTTCCGCTGACCTTGATTCCGCTGTCCTCGCCCGGAGTCACGTCGACGAGCAGGCGGCTGGGACGGCCCATGTCCTCCCCCTGGTGGATCGTGACGCGGGCCGGAGGAGTGACGAGCCCCGACGACCGCAGGTACGCGCCGAAGGCCGCGGCGGCCGCGCCGGTGGCGGGGTCCTCGTAGACGCCGCCCGGCGGGAACGGGTCGCGCGCGTGGAAGACGCCGTCGCTCTCCCGCCACACGAGGTGCACGGTCGTCCAGCCCCGGCGGGCCATGAGATCGCCGAGCGCCTCCTGGTCGTAGTCGAGATCGGCAAGCCGCGCGCGTGAGGCGGCGGCGAGGACGAGATGGTCGTTGCCCGCGTTGGCGATGCGCGGCGGGAGAGCCGGGTCGAGTTCGGCGGCGTCCCAGCGGAGGGCCGTCAGCGCCGCGGTGAGGTCGGCGTCGTCCACCTCGCGTACGGCCGGAGCGACGCTCGTGAGGGTGGCGAAGACCCTGCCGTCCTCCAGGCGCGTCTCGACGGACACCTCTCCGGCGGACGTGACGAGCAGGAGGTCTCCGGTCCCCTCCCGCTCGGCGAGCGCGACGGCCGTGGCGATCGTCGCGTGGCCGCAGAACGCCACCTCGGCCAGCGGGCTGAAGTACCGGATCCGGTAGCGGCGCTCGCCGCCCCCCTCCTCCTGGATCAGGAACGCCGTCTCCGAGAAGCCCACCTCGGCGGCGATCTCCTGCATCCGCGTCTCGTCCATCCCCCGCGCGTCGAGCACGACACCGGCGGGGTTGCCGCCCGCGCCGTTCACGTCGAAGGCGGTGTAACGAAGGACGGCCGCCCGGGCCTCCTGCGTCTGGGTCTGCGATGCGCTGTTCGTCATGCCCATGATTCTGGGGGCCGGGATACCATCGCGTCCAACGATGAATATCGATGATGGAGATCGAGATATCCGATGGACACGCGCCTGCTCCGCAGCTTCCTCGCGGTCGTACGCGCGGGCGGGATCACGGCGGCCGCCGCGGAGCTGGGATTCGTCCAGTCGACGATCACCACGCACGTTCAGGCGCTGGAACGCCTGACCGGCACCCCGCTACTCGACCGCCACCCCGGTGGCGTCTCCCCCACGCACGCGGGCGCGCTGCTCACCGAGCGCGCCCAGCAGATCCTCGACCTCGAGGACCGTATGCTCGCCGAGCTGGCCACCGACGCCGCCCGGCCCGCCGGTCCCGTACGGCTCTGCGCGCCGGAGTCCGTGTGCGCCTACCAGCTGGCCCCGCTCCTGCCCGCACTCCGGGAGCGGTTTCCCGAGGTCCGCCTCTCGCTGTTCCCCGCCGACACCCGCACCGCCCTGACCGCGATCGCCGACCGCCGCGCCGACCTCGCCCTGTGCCTGGAGCCGTCGGTGCACACGCCCCAGGCCGACCTGATCGAGCTGGGGGTTCAGGAGCTGTCCCTGATCGCGCCGCCCACGACCGGCCTCCCCCGGGACCGCCCCATTACGCCGGAGGAGCTCGCGGCCACGGGCGTCCTGCTGCTGGAGGAGGGCTGCGCGTACAGCGACGAGCTCGCCGCCCTGATCGCCGCCGGCGGATCCCCCGTGGCCCAGCCCCGGTTCGGCGGGGTGGAGACGGTGAAGCGATGCGTGGCGGCCGGTCTCGGCCTGGCCCTGCTGCCGACCGCCACCGTCGCCGATGAGCTCGCCGACGGCAGGCTCGTACGTCTCCGGCCCCCGGGCCTCGCCCGGCAGCGGCTCTGGCTGCTCCGCCCCAGGTCGCGGTGGGCGTCCCCCGCCGTCCAGGCCGTCCACACCCTCCTGACCGAGACCGTGCCGATCAGGTCCGCACCCTGATCACCGCTCCGGTCAGCTCCTCCGGATCGGCCGCCTCGACGAGACGCCACTGGCCGCGTTCGGGGAGCATCGCCCACCAGCGCCGCGTGTAGGGGCCGAACCACAGCACGGTGTCGGGGAACCGGCGCCGCAGGATCACGGTCAGCTGCATCTCCGAGAGCGCCCCGGGCGGCCACGGGTCGATCAGCGTGGGCGGTGCGCTCATTTCGTCGCCTCCGGGGCGACTCCGTCGAGGCGCAGAACGGCGGCGATCCGATCGGCGGCCGTGTCGACGTCGGTGACGGGGCCGAGCGGTTCGTACTCCGACGGCGCGTCGCGGGTGGGTCCGGACCAGACCCACCACCACAGCAGCCGCCCGTCCTCGTCCGGCCGGCACATGACGGCCTGCCGGAGCCCCGGGCTCATCGCCGCTCCGACCGGGTCGTCCCCGTCGGCCGCGCGGTTGACCGCCCACACCATGTGCGAGCCGACGGTCTCGGCGGCGAGGCCACGCCCGGCCAGAGCGGCGGCGAGTCCTCTGACGAGCGGCCCGATCATTTCGCCTTGTGGCGGAATTTCCATTTTTGCGCGACCTCATTTCTCGGATTTCTTTGGGATTCCGATTACAGAGTCGCGCGCACCGATTACGCTCAGCCACCAACGACAACCAACCGCAAATCACCTCCGCTCCAGCGATTTCCACCGGAGCACGAGGTTGAGAACCGAGGAGGGATTCCCATGGCCCGGCCACAGCGCGACCTCAGCCCAGACTCGCTTATCGGTCATTTCGGCCTGGAAATCCGTACGTTCCGCAACGACGCCGGACTCTCCCAAACCCAGCTGGCCGACGCCCTCGGCTGCACCGGCCAATGGGTCGGCGCGGTGGAACTCGCCGACAAGGGCCCCTCCGAGGCGTTCGCCCTCGACCTGGACACCTACTTCCAGACCAACGGCTCCTTCCACCGCCTCTGGAAAACGATCAAACGCGCCAGCCAAAGGTCGGCCACACCTGCATGGTTCAAACCATGGATCCCAATCGAGCAAAAAGCGAAGATTCTCAAGACGTGGCAGCCCCTAGTGGTCCCCGGCCTTCTCCAGACGCCCGCTTACGCACGGGCGATCCTTCAAAGCAAGCCCGGAATCACCCAGAGCGAGTTGGAGAAGCAGGTCACGGCCCGTATAGAGCGGCAACAGCTCCTAGTCGCCGAAAACCCGCCGCTGCTGTGGGCGATCTTGGACGAGAGCGTGCTCTGGCGGTCGGTGGGAAGCGAGGAGATCATGCGTCATCAACTCGCTGCTCTCATCGAGGCCACGGCCGTCAACCACGTCACGGTCCAGGTCGTACCCAAGGAGAGGACGGGAACGGCTGGCTTGTCCGGCCCATTCGTGATCGCAACGATGGACGGCGGACCCGACATCGTGTACCTAGACGATGCCGCCGAAGGGCGCGTCGCAAGTAATTCATCCGAGGCCACGGAAGTCCTCAACTGGTACGATTCGGTCCGTGCGGATGCACTTCCCGCCCAAGCGAGCGTCGATCTCGTATCGAAGGTGAGGCAAGACCGATGGATGCGGCTGTGACCATCACCGAGTGGCGTAAATCCCGCTACAGCTCTCCGAACGGCGGCGACTGCGTCGAGATCGCTGTCGCCAGCAGCTCTGAGGTAGGCCGTTGGAACGCTGGACAGGCATGACTTTCCCAGAGTGGCGGAAGGCCAGCCGCAGTTCTTCCAACGGCGGCAACTGCGTCGAGGTCGCCGTCGCCGGCAACTCTGAGGTGGACAGCTGGAAGGCCGGACAGGCATGACTCTCTCGGAGTGGCGCAAGGCCAGCCACAGTTCCTCCAACGGCGGCGCATGTGTCGAGGTCGCGGTCGTAACCGCCCGTGTGGCTTGAGGACGAAGAAGATGGCAACAGCCCCAAGCGTTGGCAGGTGGCGCAAGTCCAGCCTCAGCTCACCCAACGGCGGCAACTGCGTTGAGGTCGCCGTCTCTACCAGCCACAAGACCGACCGGTAGGCAGGTATGACTCTCCCGGAGTGGCGAAAGGCAAGCCGTAGCTCTTCCAACGGTGGTGACTGCGTCGAGGTCGCCGTCGTGACGGTTCGTACGGTTTGAGGCTCTTTGCTGGACGTGTGGCGGGCCGGACGCGTCGGCTCGACCGAGCACCCGGCACGCCTTCGCTGGAACCTGTCGCTTTCTGCGGCTCGGCGGGACCGGGGGCGGACAGAAGTCTCGGCAAACGTCGTCCCAGGCACCCGCCTTGCCCCGCGCTGTCCCCTTCGCGGGCCGGGGCGCGCGGCGTTCGCCGAGCGTTCTGCACACCACCCCGCGACGTCGGCCGTCAGCGCGCGGCGAAGAAATCGCGCAACGCCTCGGCAACGACGAGGGGGGCGCCGTCGTCCTCCGGGCCCGAGTGCCCGAGTCCCGGCAAGGTGATGCTCTGCGCATCCGGGAGCACGGTGGCGAGCTTCTTCAGCGCGACGCCGAGGTAGGCCGGGCTCTTCACCCCTCCGAGCAGGAGGACCCGCGCCCGCAGGGCCGCGTACTCCTCGGCGGTGTCGGCCATCTCCGCGATGATCCGCATGTCGAAGCGCAAGGTGGGGATGAGCGCCGCGGCCGGTACGGCATCCTCGGGAACCTCACGCCGCACGCGCGAGCCGACCGTCAGCAGCGGCGCCAGCACGAATCGCGGGAACCGGCCGAACAGTGGTTCGGTCTGAAGGCCCTTCAACGCCGTGACCAGCGCGGAGGCGGTCCGGCCGGTGGCGATCTCGTGGTCGAAGCGCGGCAGCCAGTCCACCGGTGCCGAGCCGTCGACGGACAGCGGAGGCTCGTACAGGGCGACCCTGTCGAGCGCGGGGGTGGCGAGGGCCGCGCGCAGGGCCACGAGCGCGCCCGAGCTCAGGCCGAAGATCCGGGACGCTCCGCTCGCCGTGACGAGCGCCTGGACGTCCTCGACCTCCCGCATCACACGGAAATCTTCGCCATGGCCCCCGCTGAGCCCGCGTCCACGCCGGTCGGGCGTGTAGACCGTGAACTTCCGCCGGTGGGGGCACCTCTATGGCGCGCGCCGGGTCTGCGCAGACGATCGCGCACTCCTCGGTCCCGCTTCGGACGGCGCTGAAAACGTTGACCAGACCGAGCCGGGTGGGCAGTTGGTCGCCGAGCCACGGGGCCAGTTCGTCGGCATCGAGCACGGCCAACAGGCTGAGCGGGGTTCCTGCCGTGGCCTGCGGCCATGGCGTTCCCGGTTCTAGAAGCGCTGGTCCCCCTGCCCGACATCGGCCGGTCGGCGGCCTATCGGAGTCGGCGGGCTTCAATGCGAAACCCGGCTGGGCCAAAGCAGACATCTGTGGACCGAGGCGCTCACCCAAGAACTCGATGCACAGTTGGCGAATTTCAGCCATGGCGCTTCTTCGGTCCATGGACCGATCTCAGCAGACGATCCCGACGATTTCTCGATTCTTCACTGAGTGCGCGGGATGATGCCCGCTGTGACCACGTGGTCACGGGCCCCGCCCGCGATTCACCGGGCGATCCGGATCGATACGCTGCGCCAGATGAGCGGTGTCGCGTCCGTGGTGACCCTCGTCGAACTGCTGCGGGACAACCCGGAGTCCTGCCGGTGGACGGGCGGGCTGAGCCCGGAGGACCTCGACCGGGCAGAGCGGGAGCTCGGGACGGCGTTCCCTCCCGCCTACCGCCGCTTCCTCGCCGAACTCGGCTCCTGCGACGTGGACGGTACGGAGTTCCTCGGCGTCTACCGGACGCCCGCCATCGGCGACACCCTCCTGGGCACGGTCAGCGAGACACTCCAGGCGCGGACGGACCCGCGCTTCCCGCCGGACCTGCTGGTGATCCAGCACGACGGGATGGGCGGGCTCGTCTCCCTCGACGTCTCGCGCAGGGACGACGCGGGTGAATCGCCGGTCGTCGTCTGGGATCCGGGGTCCGCCGACCGCGGCGGTCCCGAACGGCTCGCCGACGACTTCGGCGCCTACGCCCTGCGACAGTGCCGCCGAGCACTCACCAGGGGCGGTTGACATCACGAACGCCACGCCCCCGTTCGCGCTGCATGCCAAGACGCTGCCGGACGGCCGCAGGGCGACGGCGAGTACCTGGCGATCGACACGACCAGGCTGCCCGCGGCCACCAGCAGCGCCACGGTCACCATCAGGGTGACCGCACCGAACGGCGGCTGACGCGGCGGCGCGGTCAGCCTTCCAGGAACGCCTTCAGCGCGCGAGCGAGGAGGTACGGGTCGTCGGCGCCGCAAAGCTCGCGGGCGGAGTGCATCGACAGCATGGGCACGCCGATGTCGACGGTCATGATGCCGTGGCGGGCGGCGGTGATCGGGCCGATCGTCGTGCCGCACGCCACCGCGTTGTTGGAGACGTACTCCTGGCAGGGGACGCCCGCCCGCTCGCAAGCGACGGTGAAGACGCCGCGCCCGACCGCGTCGGTGGCGTACCGCTGGTTGGCGTTGACCTTGAGAATCGGCCCCCGGTTCGGCATCGGGTGGTGCGTGGGGTCGTGCTTCTCGGGGTAGTTCGGGTGGACGGCGTGGCCGGTGTCGGCGGAGACGCAGATCGTGCCGGCGAAGGCCCGAGCTCGCTGGTCGTACGAGCCGCCGCGCGCGAAGACGGACCGTTCGAGGACGGTGCCGAGGATCGGGCTCTCCGCCCCCGTCTCGGCCTGGCTGCCGTTCTCCTCGTGGTCGAAGGCGGCGAGGACGGGGATGTAGGGCAGGTCGGGTGAGCCGGCGGCCACGGCGGCCAGCGCGGCGGTGCCCGCGTGCGTCGACAGCTGGTTGTCGAGCCGCGCGGCGGCCAGGAACTCCCGGTCCCGGCCGAGGTACGCGGGCGGCTGGACGTCGTGGACCATGAGGTCCCAGCCGACGATCTCAGACGCCTCGACCCCCGCCTCCTCGGCGATGAACCGGATCAGCGCGCCCTCGTCGACTCCACCGAGGGACCAGATGGGCTGCAGGTGCCGCTGCCGGTTGAGGAGAAGGCCGTTGTCGTTGACGCCCCGGTCGAGGTGGGGGGCGAGCTGTGGCACCCTCAGCAGCGGCCGGTCGACGGCGACCAGGCGCGTGCCGCCGTCACGGAACGCGATGCGGCCGGAGAGCCCGAGGTCACGGTCGAGCCAGCTGTTCAGCAGCGGGCCGCCATAGACCTCCACGGAGATTTGCCGCCAGCCGTACGCGCCCGAGTCGGGCCGCGGCTTGATCCGGAGGTTGGGCGAGTCGGTGTGCGCGCCGACGATCCGGAACGGCGTCTCCGGGAGCGCGCTCTCCGGGACGTACCAGGCGACGATCGTCCCGCCGCGTACGACGTATCGCCCTCCCGCCTCACCGGTCCAGGGATCCGTCTCTGCGAGCCGCCGGAATCCGGCCTTCTCCAGGCGCTCGGCGGCACTCTGCACCGCGTGGTACGGGGACGGGCTGGCGGCGACGAAGTCGGCGAGGTCGTCGGTGTGGCCGCGGTCGAAGTGGGTCTGCGCGCTCATGGGTCAAGGATAAGGAGGGCACCCCCGGCCGTCGGGCGGTCCGGCCACGTCCGGCCGTCTACGGGCGAGGCCGCCGCTCCCCCGGCAGGGGTCCGGCGCGCGAGGTGGGGCCAGCACCACCATCGGTCGGGTGGTCACCTCCCCGGGGGACCGGGTGCTCACCGGCTGGGGCGCGGATCCCCGAATTCCTACCGTCATCAGCGAGGACACGAACCCGCCGGACGGTGAAGGGGAAACGCCGATGAAGGACAACATGGCCGCGCGATTGGGCGGCTGGAGCGCCCGCCATAGAAAGACCGCGATATTCGGGTGGCTGCTGTTCGTGGTCGCGGCGGTGCTCATCGGCGGCATGGTGGGCCAGAAGCAGCTGACCAACGGCGAGGAGGGCACCGGGGACTCCGGGCGCGCGGTCCGCATTCTCGAGGACGCGGGCATCAAGAGCCCGGCCACGGAGATGGTGCTCGTGCACAGCGCGGCTCCGGACGGTTTCCGCGCGGCGATCCCGGACGTGACCCGCGCGATCCGGGACAGCGGGCGGGCGGCCACGGTACGCGCGCCGCTGGTCTCCCGTGATCACCGGGACGCGCTGGTGCAGTTCGACATGGCCGGTGATCCGAAGACGGCGGCAGACCGGGTGGAACCGGTGCAGGCCGCGGTGGCGCGGGCGGGGACCCGCCATCCCGAGGTCCGGGTGGAGGAGTTCGGGGACGCCTCCGGCGAGCGCTGGTTCAACAACACGATGGGCAAGGACTTCTCCCGCGCGGAGCTGACCGCCCTGCCACTGGCGCTCGGCATCCTGCTGGTCGCCTTCGGGGCGCTGCTCGCGGCCGTTCTGCCGGTGGGCGTCGCGCTGACCGCGTTCCTGGCGGCGAACGGGCTGCTCGCGGTCGTCAGCCACGCCATCCACATGGACGGTTCGGCGAGCTCGGTGATGCTGCTGATGGGTCTCGCCGTGGGCGTCGACTACTGCCTGTTCTACCTGCGCAGGGAGCGCGAGGAACGCGCCGCCGGGCGCGACCGGGAGACCGCGCTGCGCATCGCCGCCGCGACGTCCGGCCGGTCGGTGCTGGTGTCCGGGCTGACGGTCATGGTGGCGATGGCCGGAATGTTCCTGTCCGGGATGCTGCTGTTCGAGGGCTTCGCGGTCGCGACGATCCTCGTGGTGCTGATCGCGGTGATCGGATCGGTCACGGTCCTGCCCGCCCTGCTGTCGCTGCTCGGCGACAAGGTGGAGTTCGGCCGCATCCCGTTCCTGCGCCGGAGGCGGTCGACCGGCCGGTTCTGGAACGCCGTGCTGCGCCCCGTGCTGGCCCGTCCGGGCATCTCCGCGGTGCTGGCCACCGGGTTCCTGCTGGCGCTGGCCGCCCCGGCGCTCGGCATGCACACCGAGAAGCTCCGGATGGAGCAGCAGCTGCCGAAGAACGTCGCCCTGATCAAGACGTACCACCACATCAACGCGGCGTTCCCCGGCGGCCCCGACCCCGCTCTCGTCGTCGTCAAGGCGTCCGACGTCCAGGCACCCCGCGTACGGCAGGCGATCCGGTCGCTGCAGGACGCCGCCAAGCGGGACGGGGAGTTCGGGCAGCCGATCCGCGCGCAGGTCCACGCGGCGGCCGGCGTCGCCACCATCAGCGTGCCCCTGACCGGCAACGGCTCCGACGCGACGTCACGGCACGCGCTGGCGACCCTGCGGCAGCGCCTGGTGCCCTCGGCGTTCGGCGGGGTCGCCGAGGCGCACGTCGCCGGCACCCTGGCCCTCTCCAACGACTGGAACGCCCAGCTGCGGCGCAGCATCGTGCCGGTCTTCGTCTTCGTGCTGAGCATCACCTTCGTGCTGATGCTGATCTCGTTCCGCTCCGTGCCCATCGCCGCCACCGCGATCGTGCTGAACCTGCTGTCGGTCGGCGCGGCGTACGGGGTGATGGTGGCGGTGTTCCAGCATGGCTGGGGCGCCGGCCTCGTCGGCACCCAGGGCGTCGGGGCCATCGAGGCCTGGCTGCCGCTGTTCGTCTTCGTGGTGCTGTTCGGGCTGTCGATGGACTACCACGTCTTCGTCGTCTCCCGCATCCGCGAGGCCCATGACCAGGGCACGCCGACGACGGCGGCGGTGGCGCAGGGCATCCGCGCCACCGCGGGCGCCGTGACCAGCGCGGCCGTCATCATGGTCGCGGTGTTCGCCGTCTTCGGGACGCTGTCGATGCAGGACTTCAAGCAGATGGGCGTGGGCCTGTCCATCGCCGTGCTGCTGGACGCCACGATCGTACGGGCGGTGCTGCTCCCGGCGGTGATGACGCTGCTCGGCGAGAGGAACTGGTACCTCCCGCGTCTGCTGTCCTGGCTGCCCGGACCGTCCCACGGCGAGGCACCGGCCCCCGCCGCGCCCGCCGCGTCACAGCCGCCGTACGTCTCCACCAGGGCCTGAGCCCGGCCGGCCCCGGCGGAGCCTCGACGAGGGACCGGATCACATCGATCCGGTCCCTCGTCGACGGGCTGTGCCGGCTCCCCTGGCGCCTACGTGGAGCGGCTCAGTCAAGGAGGAGGTGCCGTGTCGCGGCTCAGGGATCCTGGCTACGAGTGGTGGCCGCCTCGGGGCTTGCGCAGGACGAACCGGTCGAGCTCCTGGTAGTCGGCGGAGCCCAGGTCGGCGCCGTAGTGCGTCACGGTGATCTGGGTGTTCCCGCCCGGGGCGTGCGGCTCGAAGTCGAACGCGGCGAACCCGTACGGGCGTTGCAGGTCGCGGTACGCCGACCATGGCGCCGGCTCGGTGGCGGTCTTGGAAACGCGCTGGGTGGTCGGGTCGCCGGAACCCACGTCGTAGATGACCACTCCGTCGTGCGGGGAGTCGAACGCCGACCACGGCGTCGCGGACGAGTGTCCTCCGCCACCGATGATCATGTGGACGGCACCCTTGGTCGTGTCGATGACGGACGCGTCGGTCGCCTGTGGCGCCGGGGTGAGCAGGGAGCTGCCGGGCAGCACGCCCTTGACCGGGAACGTCCGCTCGAAATGGTGCTCGTGGCCGGCGACGACGAGGTCGACGCCGTACTTGTCGAACAGCGGCAGGAACTCGCGGCGAATGCCGAGGTCCGCGCCGTTGAAATGCGCCGACGACATCGCGACCTGGTGCATGCAGACGATGATCCAGTCGATGGCGGGGTCCTCGCTCGCCGCGCGGAGCGTCCGCTCCAGCCATGCCTTCTGCGCACCGTGGCTGTACCCCCGGATGTAGGGGTCGTAGCCCTTGTCCTTGTAGCCGGGGACGTTGTCCCGGCGGTACGCGCTGAACGCGCCGTCCTGCAGGCACACGTCGTCATTGTTGATGGAGACGACCCGGATCGGCCCGACCGTGAAGGCGTACCAGTTCCCGGCGTACTCCCGCGACCCGTTGCCCGGCAGCGCAAAGCGGGTTCGGTAGGACAGGTAGCCGTCCGGGCCGTTGCCGACCTCGTTCTCGTGATTGCCCGCGCACGGCATCCAGGGCCGGTTCCGCGCCGACCGCTGGTTGTTGTTGAAGAACGACTGCCACGTCTGCACGGGGGCGTCGCTGACGTTGGCGTAGCACAGGTCGCCGTTGAGCAGGTGGAACAGGGGGTCCAGCCGCTCGACCGCGTCGACGATGTACCCGGCGTTCGGCGTCGCCGGCCCAAGCCCCTTCCCGACCTTGGCGGGGATGGCCTGGTCGCCGAAGCTGGTGAACCGGAAGCCCTTGGAACGGCCGTGGGGCGCGGTCCGGAACGACCCGCCGAGCGGCGCGGCGCCTCGGTGCGCGACGTGGTACTCGTAGCGGGTGTCGGCGGCGAGCCGGGGCAGCGCGGCGTGGTAGGTGAAGACGGTCTCGCCGGTGAGCGCCTCGGTGTAGACGCGTTCCTCCGCGTGGATCTCCGACCCGAGCCCGTGGCCCGGCCGGCCGAGCCGTACGGCCGGCCGGCGGACGCGCTGCGGCGCCGCCCACGACACCGCCACCTCGTGGGCCGCGTCGGCTCCGAACTGCAGGTGCAGCTGCTCCGGCGCCGGGGACCCGGCCTCATCGGGGGTCGTCACCAGCGCCGCCGCGCTCCCCGGCCGGGCCAGCATGGGCGCTGCGACGGCCAGCCCACCCAGGCCGCGCAGGACGTTACGCCTGGCGATCTCGTTGCGCGGCTCGTTCTGGGACTCGGCCATCAGGGCTCCTCATCGCTCGATACCGGAGAGCACGATGATCGGCCCTGATGATCGGCGAGTAAACCGATCGCCTCCGGAGGATGAATTCCTACCCGAGCGCGAGGGCGGCCAAGGCGGCGTTGACGATGGAGCCCGGGAGCAGGTCGTGCATTTCGTACAGCTCGCCGATCGAGCCGGATTGGCCGAACTGGTCGACGCCGAGTGGCACGCACGGCACGCCGAACGCCGACCCGAGCCACGCGAGCGCGTGCGACGCGGCGTCGTGCACGGTGACGATCGGTGCCCGAACCGGGAACGCCGCGCGGAGCACGCCCGCCTCGGACGGGGTCGCCGCCGTCCGGACGCCCTGCCGGAGGGTCCGCTGCCACGCGGAGTACAGCCGGTCCGGGGAGGTCAGGTCCACGACGTGCGCGGCGATGCCCTCCTCTTCCAGCTCGCGGGCCGCGGCCAGCGCCTCGGGCAGGACGGCGCCGGAGGCCGCGAGCTGCACGGCCGGCCCGTCGACCTCCGACCGGTGCAGCAGGTACGCCCCGGCGAGCACCTGGCGGCGCAGGACCGCGTCGCCGAGCCGGTCCCGCGCCTCCTCGAACGGCGTCTGGTCCAGGGGCCGGGTGGTCAGGCGGAAGTAGTAGGCGCCGTCCTCGGCCGGGACCGCGGTGGTGGTCTCCGCCGGGCCGGCGGCGATCCGGCCGAGCGCGTCGCACAGCAGCCAGTCGAGGGCGGTGGCGTAGGCGGGTTCGAGGTAGGTGACGTTCGGGAGTTCCAGGCCGATCGAGGCGGTGATCGTCGACTGGTGCGCCCCGCCCTCGGGCGCGAGCGTCACCCCGGACGGCGTGCCCGCGACGACGAACCGCGCCCCGGAGTAGACGCTGTAGATGAAGGCGTCCAGCCCCCGGCAGACGAACGGGTCATAGACCGTGCCGACCGGCAGCAACGGCTGCCCGTGCAGGTCGCCGGCGAGCCCGAGCTGGCCGAGGAGCAGGAAGAGGTTCATCTCCGAGATGCCCAGCTCGATGTGCTGGCCCGTCGGCCCCTCGGTCCACTTGAGCAACGGGTCGACGCTCCACGCCCGCTGCTCGGCCGGCGCGAACACGCCCTTGCGGTTGATGAAACCGGCGAGGTTGGTCGAGGTGGCCACGTCCGGCGCGGTCGTGACGAGGTACGGCGCGACGTCCTCGGCACGGGACAGGTCGACCAGGATCTTGCCGAACGCGTCTTGCGTCGAGACGGGACGGGACGTGCGCACCCCGGTCGCCGCCGGAACCGTGACGCCCAGCGCGCCGGGGGCGGGCGTCCGGCGCAGCGCCTCGCGCCGCTGGTTGCACAGGATGCCCTCGGGGGTCGCCGGGTCGAACCGCGCCCAGTCGTCGGTCAGCCCCAGAGACGCGCGGAACGCCTCGATCTGCTCGCCGGTGAGCAGCGCGGAGTGGTTGCGCGGGTTCCCGGCGATCGGCAGGCCGTAGCCCTTCACCGTGTACGCGAACACCACGCTGGGCCGGTCGGTCACCGCGTCGCACTGGGCGTACGCCTCGAGCATGGCGACCAGGTCGTGGCCGCCCAGGTCCTGCACCAGCGTGGCGAGCTCGTCGTCGGGCAGGCCGGCGACGGCGTCGGCGACCTCGGCGGGCGCCCCGTCCAGGAACGTCTCGCGCAGTTTCGCGCCGGTCAGTCCGAACAGCGCCTGGTAGTGCTCGTTCGGCATCGCGTCGATCCAGCGGCGGACGGCGGCGGGCGCGGCGCGCAGCCGCCGGCCGTACTTGACCTCGACGACGTGCCAGCCCGCCGCCTCGAACTGGCCGCGCCACTGCGCGATCCGCATTCCCGGCACGACGCGGTCCAGGGACTGACGGTTGAAATCGACGACCCACATGACGTTGCCGAGGCCTTGGGTGGCCGGGTCGGCGATGGCCTCCCAGACGTTGCCCTCGTCGAGTTCGGCGTCGCCGAGCAGCGCGACGAACCGCGCCTTCGGGGCCGAGGCGCCGCGCCAGTGGGCGTCGACGTAGCGGCGGACGGCGGCGGCGAACAGCGGCGCGGCCGCGCCCAGGCCCACGGAGCCGGTGGAGAAGTCGACGTCGTCGGGGTCCTTCGTACGGCTCGGGTACGACTGCAGGCCGCCGCGGGCGCGCAGGGTCGTGAGGTAGGACCGGTCGAGGTCCCCCAGGAGGTACTTGACGGCGTGGAAGACCGGGGAGGCGTGCGGCTTGACGCTCACCCGGTCCTCGGCGTTCAGGTGCGCGAACCACAGCGCGGTCATCGCGGTGACGAGCGAGGCGCTCGACGCCTGGTGCCCGCCGACCTTCACTCCGTCGCCGGTGTCGCGCTCCCGGTTGGCCGCGTCGACGATGCGCACGGCCAGCCAGAGCACCCGGCGCTGGATCTCCTCCAGCACGGTCAGGTCGACGCCGGCCAGCTCCGCACCCGCGACCTCATTGTCACGAACATCCTGCATGTCAGCCCCTTAGCGGAACAGTGCGCTGTATCCGTTCAGCGCGGGTTGCCCTCCCAGATGAGCGTAGAGGACGTTGGATCCGGCCTCGATCTCGCGGTTCGCCACCAGATCGACCAGCCCGGCCATGGACTTGCCCTCGTACACGGGGTCGGTGATCATCCCCTCGAGGCGTGCGGCCAGCCGCATCGCCTCCAGGGTCTGCTCATCCGGGATGCCGTACGTGCCGGCGTGGTAGCGGTCGTCGAGGACGATCTCGTCGTCGGCGACCTCCGTCCCGATCAGCGCGGCCGTGCCCCGGGCGATCCGCGCGATCTGGTCCCACGTCTCCTTCGGCTTGGCCGAGCCGTCGATGCCGATGATCCGGCGTCCCTTCCCCGCGAAACCGGCGACCATCCCGGCCTGCGTGCTGCCGGTGACCGAGCAGACGACGATGGTGTCGAAGCGGACGCCGAGCTCGCGCTCCTGCTCCTCGACCTCACGTGCCCAGCGGGCGAAGCCGAGCCCGCCGAGACGGTGGTCCGACGCGCCCGCCGGGATGGCGTACGGCCTGCCGCCCCGGGCGCGGACGTCCTCCAGGGCCTTCTCCCAGCTCTCCTTGAACTCGATGCCGAACCCGGCCTCGACCAGGCGGACGTCGGCCCCCAGCAGCCGGGACAGCAGGATGTTGCCGACCCGGTCGTAGACGGCGTCGGGCCACTCGACCCAGCTCTCCTGCACCAGCACGCACTTCAGGCCGAGCCGGGCGGCGACGGCGGCGACCTGCCGGGTGTGGTTGGACTGCACGCCCCCGATCGACACCAGCGTGTCGCAGCCCTGCGCGAGCGCGTCGGCGGCGAGGTACTCCAGCTTGCGCGTCTTGTTGCCGCCGTAGGCGAGGCCGGAGTTGCAGTCCTCGCGCTTGGCCCACAGGTTCACGGCGCCGCCGAGGTGCTCGGTGAGCCGGGGCATGAGGTGCACGGGCGAGGGCCCGAACAGCAGTGACTCGCGGGGGAAGTCGTCCAGTGTCGTCACGGGGTCTCCTTGTCGAGTAGGTCGCCGAGCGTGGCCCAGATCTCGGTGGTGGCGGCCACGGCGGCCTCGGTGTCGCCCGCGGCGCAGGCGTTGATCAGGCGGTCGTGCAGGGCGATGGAGCGCCGGCCCGGAAGGGAGCCGAACCGCAGCCGCTCCAGCCGCCGGATCAGCGGCAGGTGGCGTTCGATCGTCGTGGCCACGGCGCGGTTGCCCGCCGCGGCCACGGGAACGTCGTGCAGCTCGTCGTCGGCGGCCAGCGCCGCCGGAACGTCGCCGGCGTCGAGGGCGGCGGCGAACCGCGCGTTGGCCGCGCGCATCGTCTCGATGTGCCGCTCCGTCAGCACCGGCACCGCCGCGCGCACCGCGAGCTCGTGCATGGCCCGGACGACCACGTAGGCGTCCCGGACGTCGCGGACGACGAGCGGGGTGACGCGGGTGTAGGCGTGCGGCTTGGTCTCGACGAGCCCCTCGTCGGCGAGGCGGGCGAGCGCCTCACGGACCGGCGTGCGCGACAGACCGACCCGCTCGGCCAGCTCTCCGTCACGGATGATCTCTCCGGGCGCGAGGTCGCCATCGATGATGGCGTCGCGCAGTATCCGGTACGCCTGGTCGCGCAGCAGTGACCGGTCGAGACGAGGAAGCCGTTCAGAGGGCATGCAATATATTAGATATTGCACTGTTCATCATGTCAACACCCTGTGTGACATCTGCATCATCGCCGCCCATCGCCCGTTCATAGGATTTCCTCGATCACCGGAGCGTGTGCGCGTCTCAGCGGCGGGGGCCGGCATGCGCGTACGTCGTGCTCGCATGCCGCCACACGCCCGGTACGGTTGGCCCGTGCTGCCGAACGTCACCGCCACGCGCTACGTGACACCCCTCCGGGAGGGCGGGTCCCTGCCCGCCATCGTCGAGGCCGACGACCTGGGCACGTACGTCGTGAAGTTCCACGGCGCCGGGCAGGGGCGCAAGGCGCTGATCGCCGAGATCATCGCCGGTGAGCTCGGCCGAAGGCTCGGCCTCCGGGTGCCCGACCTGGTGACCGTGGACGTCGACCCGGCGATCGCCCGCCACGAGCCCGACCCCGACATCCAGGACCTGCTCAAGGCCAGCCCCGGCCGCAACCTCGGCGTCGACTACCTACCCGGCTCCCTCGGCTTCGATCCGCTGGCCTGGACGCCCCAGGCCGACTTCGCCGCGTCCGTCCTGTGGTTCGACGCGCTGATCGGCAACGTCGACCGCAGCTGGCGCAACCCGAACCTCCTGGTCTGGCACGGCGACGTCTGGCTGATCGACCACGGCGCGAGCCTGTACTTCCACCACGCCTGGGCCTCGGCGGACAAGCTGATCTCCCGGCCGTACGACGCGAGCGACCACGTGCTGGCGACGTTCGTCGACGACGCCGGGCTGGCCTGCGCCGGCCGCGACCTCGGCCCGAAGATCACCGAGGATCTGCTGCGCGAGGTCGTGGCGCTCATCCCCGAGGAGTGGCTGGCCGACGAGCCCGGCTTCGACTCCCCCGCCGGCGTCGCGGCCGCGTACGTCACGCACCTGAGCACCCGGGTGGCCACTCCCGACGTCTGGCTGCCCGAGGTCGGAGAGGCCCGGCCGGCGGTCCCCCGGACCGAGCGCCCATCGACTCGACCGAAATGGGCCCGATGAACATCTTCGAGTACGCCGTCCTGCGGGTCATCCCTCGAGTCGAACGCGGCGAGACCATCAACGTCGGGGTGATCCTCTACTGCCAGACCGAGGACTTCCTCGGCTGCCGGACCCACCTCGACGACGTGCGGCTCCGCGCGCTGGCTCCGGATCTCGACGTCGACGGCGTACGAGCGGCGCTCAAGGCGGTCGACGACGTCTGCTGCGGCGGACCGCGGGCGGGTCAGGCAGCGGGCGAGTCCCTGGGCGCGCGGTTCCGCTGGCTGACCGCGCCGCGCAGCACCGTCGTCCAGCCCGGCCCGGTCCACTCGGGCCTCACCGCCGACGCCGCCGCCGACCTCGACCGCCTGCTCGACGTCCTCGTCCGCTGACTCCCACCCGGCCATTCGTCCGCAACTGGGCGATCCGATGGAAGACAACCCTCGCGCGCGGGCCTGCGGCGGTCAGCGGGACGCGGGGAAGCCCAGGTCCGGACCGGCCACCGTCTCAGCCGGGTCCGGCCAGAGGGTCGTGATGACCTTGCCGCGCGTGTAGAAGTGCACGGCTTCGCTGCCGTACATGCGGTGGTCGCCGAAGGCCGAGTCCTTCCAGCCGCCGAAGGAGTGGTAGCCCGCCGGCACCGGCATCGGCACGTTCACTCCGACCATGCCGGTCTCGACCTCCAGCTGGAACCGGCGGACCGCGCCGCCATCGCGGGTGAAGATCGCGCTGGCGTTGCCGTACGGGGAGCCGTTGATGATTTCCATGGCCTCCTCGTAGGTCTCCGCGCGGAGCACGCACAGGACGGGACCGAAGATCTCGTTCCGGTAGGCGTCCGAGTCCGTGCTGACCTTGTCGAGGAGCGACATACCCATCCAGAACCCGTTCTCCAGGCCCTCGACGGTGAAGCCCCTGCCGTCGAGCACCACGTCGGCTCCCTGGGCGGCCGCGCCCGCGACGTAGTCCGCGACCTCGTCGCGGTGCGCCTTGGTGACGAGCGGCCCCATCTCGGACGTCGGGTCGTTGCCCGGGCCGATCTTGATCTTCGCGGCGCGCTCGGCGATCCGGGACACCAGCGCGTCGCCCGCCGAGCCGACCGCGACCACCACGGAGACTGCCATGCAGCGCTGGCCCGCGGAGCCGTAGGCGGCGGACACGGCGGCGTCGGCCGTCGCGTCGAGGTCGGCGTCGGGCAGGACCAGCATGTGGTTCTTCGCGCCACCGAGGGCCTGGACGCGCTTGCCGCCGGCGGACGCCCTGCTGTAGACGTGGCGGGCGACCGGCGTGGAGCCCACGAACGACACGGCCGCCACGTCCGGGTGGTCGAGCAGCGCGTCCACCGCGACCTCGTCGCCGTGCAGGATGTTGAGCACACCGGCGGGCACGCCGGCCTCGGCCGCGAGCTCCGCGAGGAGCATGGATGCGGACGGGGCCTTGCTGCTCGGCTTGTGGACGAAGGTGTTCCCGCAGGCGATCGCCATGGGGAACATCCACATGCTGATCATCGCGGGGAAGTTGAACGGTGAGATGCCGACGATCACACCGAGCGGCTGGCGGATCGACGCCACGTCGATGCGGCTCGACACCTCCGTGGACGTGTCGCCCTTGAGCGCCGTGCCGAGCCCGCAGGCCAGTTCGACGATCTCCAGGCCCCGGGCCACCTCGGCCAGCGCGTCTGAGTGGATCTTGCCCTGCTCAGCCGTGATCAGCGCGGCGATGTCGTCGCGGCGCGCGTCCAGCAGGGCGCGGTAGCGGAAGAGGATCGCGATCCGCTGAGTGAGCGGGGACGTGCGCCAGGTGGCGTAAGCCTCCTTCGCCGCGGCGACCGCGGCGTCGACCTCGTCGGCACCGGCCATCGCCACTTGCGTGGTGACCTCTCCGGTCGCGGGGTCGGTCACGGGACTCCAGGTGCCGGACGCGCCTGAAGCGTCTCCGAAGGGCTTGCCACCGATCCAGTGGGTGACGGTCTTCATCGGCGGAACTCCTTCAAAGATGACGGCGGCGGCTGCGAGGTTCCTGTGTCGTACACCTCGTCCGCGCGGGTTGGACTGTTGGCACCGAAGCTACCCATCTGGTCTCCACATACAGGCGCTTGGGAGCCTCGCGACCCGAAGTGCCTCCCTCAGGTCCCATACCGTCGTGGCGTGGGTCACATACATGCCGAGCGCCGCCGCGGTCGACTGGGTGGATTCGCCTCCCAGCAGGGAGTAAGCCGGTCGTGGTCTCGGTTCTGGTCGAAGGCGCACAATGGGCGTACGGAAATCCGACGAACGGGGGTCCGGCGCTGGCCGACCGGCTCCCTGATCCGTCGCGGAACACTCGACGACCAGCGCTCAACGGGTCGCCAGTGTCTGCACCGCGCCCGGCCGGGAGGCATCCGATGAACCACAGGCGCCCTGGAAGGGGCCCGCTCACCGTGACAGTGTTCGTCTTCCCGGGGGTGCGGCTGCTCGATGTGACCGGTCCCATCGAGGTGTTCGCTTCGGCGAACGAGTTCGGCGGACGCTATCGGGTGCAGACCGTGTCCGAGGACGGGGCGGAGGTGATCACCTCCGCCGGGACCCGCCTCAGCGCTGACCTGCGTGTCGATGATGTACGTGAGCCGTGCGACGTTTTGGTGGTCCCGGGCGGTCCGGAATGGGAAACGCTGATCAAGGACGACGCGTTCTTGGATGTCGTCCGGCGACTCCATGAGAAGGCCCGCTGCACGGCATCGGTGTGCACGGGAGCGTTTCTGCTGGCAGCGGCCGGACTATTGGATGGGCGTCGCGCCGCGACGCACTGGCGGCACTCACAGCAACTGGCCCTGCGTTTCCCGTCCGTACGGGTCGAACCGGACGCCATCTTCGTGCGGGACGGGCAAATGATGACCTCGGCAGGTGTCAGCGCCGGCATCGACCTGTCCTTGGCGCTCGTCGAAGATCACTACGGTGCAGAGGTTGCTCGAGCGGTTGCCAAAGACATGGTCGTCTTCATGCAACGACCGGGGGGCCAGTCCCAATTCAGCGTCCGCTCCCAGGTCCCGCACTCCCCCCGGGAGACGCTCCGCCGGGTGCTGGACGAGGTCGCTGAGAACCCCGGGGCCAACCACACAGTGTCGGCCATGGCACGCAGGGCAGGCATCAGCGTCCGTCACGTGACCCGGCTCTTCTACGAAGAGGTGAGAACCACTCCGGCCCGGTATGTGGAGCAGGTCCGGTTGGAAGCCGCCCGGGTGCTGCTGGAGACGGGTGATGACTCCATGGCGGTGGTAGCGCGGCGTACAGGGTTCGGCTCACCTGAGTCGATGCGCAGAGCATTTGTGCGGCACCTGGCTGTGACGCCGGGTGCGTACCGGGCCAGTTTCCGCACGACCGGCGTGGGCACGAAGGATTCGGTGTCCGAAGCCGTCTCGCCGTAGTCGAGGCGCAACGGGCTGCCCGCTTCACCGGCGAATGCACCTCGGGCGACGCGCAGAGCAGACCCGTCAGCGACAGGGAGCTGTCCAGCCCTCCTCGTGCGCCAGCGTCAGATCGAAGGCGTCGTGGTCGCTGTCGTCGAGGGTGAAGGGGGCGGTTTGGGCAAGGTACCCCGCAGCGACGACGGTGTAGTGGTCGCGTTCGAGATCGGTGAAGGCGTAGGAGCCGTCCTCGGCGGTGAGTGTCTTGCCGACGACGTTGCCCGCCGGGTCGAGGAGGGTGACACGGGCCTGGGAGATCGGGCGGCCGTCAGTGGTGGTGCGGACGGTGCCCTTGAGCACGGTCGGCCCGTCGAGCCGCGCCTCCGGCTCGCCGGTCTGCCGGTCCGCGTGCCCGCCGGTGGGCCGGCGCCGCATGTGCCTGGCGGCATGGTGCAGGGAGTGGCTGGACACCACCACCCAGGCGATGACGAGCAGCTCGTAGAACACCACGGCCAACCAGGCGAACGCGTCCGAGCCGGTCCGCGCCGCAAGGGCGCCGGTGGCCGTCACGCAGGCGCCGATCGGGAAGATGAAAGACCACCAGGTGGGCGCGAAAGGCAGCCCGGCCCGGATCGTCCGTACGGTCAGCCCCGTGGCCAGCACCACCCACAGCATGGCGAAGCCCCACACCACGATCCCGCCCAGCAGCGCGAACACCGCGGCGCCCCGCGCGTAGGGCGCAGCCAGCGCGCTCGGCGCCGCCGTGGCCAGCGCGCCGAGCGCCGTCACCGACTGGCCCAACGCCCCCGCCCCGATCCACACCGTAGGCACCACCGTTCCAGTGGGGGCCTCATGGTGCACCAGGCGGCCGTAAATCATGGCCAGCACCAGCAGCGTCGCGACCAGGCCGAGCCCGAGCATCGCGTAGCAGCCCAGCATCAGGGCGAGCCGCACCTGCCCCGCCCGCGCATGAGGGACAAGCAGCGCGCCCGTCGCGGCCGAGACCATCGGCGGCACCACCGGCAGCAGCCAGCCCCCGAACGCCGCGTCCGGCGCGAAGCGGTGCCGGGTGACCATCAGATAAGGCACCGTGCAGGCCGCGACAAGACCGAGCACGGTACCGAGCGACCACAGCACCCAGTCCACGTCCAGCGCCGCCTGGGGCCCGATCAGCCGGCGGCCGAGCAGCAGCGCCCCGGAGCCCACCGTGAGCAGCGCTATCGGCGGCGCGCCGAAGAACTGGACCATCACCGGATCACCGGCGTGCAACCGCAGCGCCCGCTGCCGGAGGTAACCGACAGCCAGCACGAGTAGCAGGAGCGCGGCGGCCAGCCAGACCACCAGGGCGGCAGTCCGCAGCCCGTGGAGCCGTGGCAGGGTGACCGCCGCATTGGCGACGATGGCAGTGCCCATCACGGCCGCGAACCAACTGGGGCCGAGGACCGTACGCCTCTTTCTGTTTGCCGTAGGTGCGAAAGGGCCGGCGCACGGGGGACGATTCATTCCCCGAACCCTATGTTCGGGTTGAGGAGCACTGTCGATCATGTCCTGATGTAAGCGCTGCATGGCGCACATCGAGCGACCGCCATAGCGGGGCAACCCCAAAGAGCCGAACCAGCCGGGTCGCTAGGACGGTGCGGCAGGTCTTCGTTGTCAGAAGGGCACCTCTTCCTCTTCCCCGGGGACTGTCGGCTGCGGATCGCGGGTGAGAAAGGTCGTGATCCCCCGTTGGAAGTCGTCGAAGGCGACGGGAGGCCCCCCGGCCTGTGCCTTCGCCGCGGCCCACGCCGGCGTGAGCACGGCTCCGACCGCGTGCTTGGCGGCCCGGACGGCCGCGCTGGGATGGCGGGTGATGTGCAACACCAGCCTGCGGGTGGCCGTGGCCAGCTCCTCGTCCGGCACACAGCGGGTGGCGAGCCCGAGACTCACCGCCTCGGCGGCGGAGACGAGACGGCCCGTGTACAGCAGTTCCCGCGCGACGCCGGGCCCGGCGAGCACGGCCAGCCGCGCGGCGAAGGCGGGGCTGACGAGGATGCCGAGCCGTGCGATCGGCATCCCGATCCGCGCGCTCTCCGCCATGACCTGCAGGTCACAGGCCAGGGCCAGCTGGCAGCCCGCTCCGGCGGCGACGCCCTCGACCTGCGCGATGACCGGCACCGGCAGGTCCTCGATCGCGGTGAAGGCGGCCTCCATCGCGGCGAAGCTGTCCGCGACCCCGGTGACGTCCGCCTCGACCCATTCCCGCATGTCCGAACCGGAGCTGAACATGCCGCCCTGGCCACGGACGACCACGGCGCGCAGCTCGTCGTCGCGGGCGAGGTCGCGGAACGTCCGTTCGAGTTCGCGCCAGTCCGCGCTGGACAGCGCGTTGCCGCGGCGCCCGTCGCCGACGGCGACTTCGGCCACCTCCACGTCACGGTGCAATCTGACCTTCATCGGATGTCGCCCTCCTCCCGCATCGCGGCGATCTCCTCGGCGGTGAGACCGAGTTCGGCGAGCACCTCGTCGGTGTGCTCGCCGAGGCCGGGCGGCGCGGACCGTACGGCCGGCGGCTGCGCCGACAGCTTGATCGGCGAGCCGAGCATGCGCAGCCGTCCCGCCTGCGGGTGCTCGGTCTCGACCACCATCTCCCGGGCGAGCACCTGCGGATGCGCGAGCGCCTCCGGCACGGTGTTGATCGGTCCGGCCGGCACGCCCGCCTCGGTGAGGACGTCCGCCCACTCGGCGCTGGTCCGGGCGGCCAGTGTCTCCTCGAGGAGGGCCAGCAGTTCCTCCCGGTTGCCCACCCGGTCCTTGTTGGTGGCGAAGCGCGGGTCCTCGGCGAGATGGCCGAGGCCGACGGCCGCCGTGAAGCGCCGCCACAGGCCGTCGTTGCCCACGGCGACCATGAGGTGGCCGTCGGCGGTGGGCAACGCCTGGTACGGCACGATCGACGGGTGGGCGGAGCCGTACCGGCGCGGTGTCTCTCCGGTGGCGAAGTAGCCCCCCGCCACGTAGGTCAGCCAGGCGATCTGGCCGTCGAGCAGCGAGATGTCGACGTGCTGCCCGCGGCCGGTCTGCCGGCGCGCGTTGAGCGCGGCGAGGACTCCGATGACCGCCCACATCCCGGCCCCGAGGTCGGCCCCGGAGGTGCCCATCCGCACCGGCGGGCCGTCGGCCTCTCCGGTCACGCTCATGATCCCGCTCATCGCCTGGGCGACGGCGTCGTACCCGGCCCGTTCGGCGTACGGGCCGGTGTGGCCGTATCCACTGATCGACCCGTACACCAGACCGGGATTGCGGGCCGACAGCTCCTCGTAGCCGAGGCCGAGGCGGGCGGCGGTGCCCGGCCGGAAGTTCTCCAGGACCACGTCGGCGCGGTCGGCGAGCCGCTGAACGACGTCACGGCCCTTCTCGGACTTCAGGTCGACGCTGATGGAGCGCTTGTTGCGGTTGACGGACAGGAAGTACGCCGCGTCATCCCCCTGGAACGGCGGCCCCCACTGCCGGGTGTCGTCGCCCTTCCGGGTGTCCTCGACCTTGATCACGTCCGCGCCGAGGTCCGCCATGATCATGCTGGCGAACGGCCCGGACAGGATCCGGGACAGGTCGAGTACCCGCACACCGGCGAGCGCGCCGTCGGACATCGCTCCTCCAATTGGTTGGACCACTGGACCTTAAGGCCAATGGTAGAGTGTCGTAAACCACCTCCAAGGGCGTCAAGAGGGCGAAGTGTCCGAATCTCTCCGTCCCCTGGCCCGGCCCCGCCTGTACGAACAGGTCGCCGCCAGGCTCCGCGAGCACGTCGTCGATCAGGGCCTGCGGGCCGGCGACCGTCTTCCCCCCGAACGGGAACTCGCCGACCGGCTGGAGGTCAGCCGCACCTCCGTACGGCAGGCGATCGTCGCCCTCGAGGTCCAGGGGCTCATCGAGGTCCGGCACGGCGGCGGCAACTACCTCCTCCGCGACCGCCTCGAAGCCGAGCCGCTGGAGAGCCTCCTCTCCCGCAAGCGGCGGCTGCCGGAGATCCTGGAGGCGCGCGACGCGGCCGAGACCAAGCTGGCCTCCCTCGCCGCCGAGCGCCGGACCGCCGCGGACCTCGCCGCCATCGACACGGCCCTGGACGCCATGCGGTCCGCGATCGAACGCGGCGAACTCTGCGTCGACGAGGACGAGCGGTTCCACGGCGCGGTGATCGCGGCCGCGCGCAGCCCACTGCTCGCCGACTTCATGGGCCACCTGTCCCGGGAGATCACCGAGAGCCGCCGCGAGTCCCTGCGCCAGCCCGGCAGACCGGCCAACTCACTGCTCCAGCACGAGAAGGTCGCCGAGGCCATCCGCGCCGGCGACCCCGCCGCCGCGGCCGAAGCCATGCACTCCCACGTCCAGAGCGTCGGCGACGTCAAGCTCCTGAACTGGGCCCCCGACGCCTGATCGGAACCACCGGGCGGAAGCGATACTGAGGCCAACCCCCGGGGAGATCACCCGTGAAGTTCGATGACGTCGTCGGGCTGCTGACCATCACGACGGTGTCAGTGTGCGCCGTCGCCGCCATCGGGACGCGGTGGAAGAAGCGTGTGCCGCTCGGCCTGGGAGTGCGCCACGGTGCGGTCTCCGAGCTGACGACCGGTCTGGTGATCGGCACGTCGGTGATGACGCTTCTGTCATCGGCGCTGCTGGCCGCCGGACGGGGCCGAGTCGAGCACATCGGGATCGACGTGGAACGGCTCGGGCTCGGGTTCCTCGTGCTGGCCGTCGCGGCGCTCGGCGAGGAGGTGGTCTACCGCTCGCTGCTGCTGACCGGCCTGATCGTGCTCGTCCGCCGTCCCGTCGTCGCCCTGGCGTTGTCGGCAGCGCTGTTCGGGCTCGTCCATCTCACCGGCAGCCCCGACGCCACCGCGATCTCCCTCCTCAGCAACGCGATGGGCGGCGTGATGTACGGCGTGGCCTTCCTGCGCACCGGCCGGATCTGGATGCCCGTCGGTGTCCATTTCGCATGGAACTTCGTTCAGGGAACCTTGTTCGGCTTTCCCATCAGCGACGAGACCGCCTACAGCGGCGCGATCCTGCACCTCCGAATCGACCAGCACGACCGCTGGCTCGGAGGAGGCGCCTACGGACCAGAGGGCAGCATCCTTAGCTTGCTCGCACGCGGCGCCATCATCGTCCTCATCCTCCTGGCGACCCGAGACCGCAACCCCGGAATCGGCCGTGTGGAAGACCGCGAGGTGAAAACGGAGAGATGACTGGAGCCGGTGCTTACGCATCATCCGGCGAGGTTGTGTCCCGAGCGACGATCGCAAGGGAGAAGTCGGCGACCTCGACGCAGTCTCCGCCCTCATGCGTACTGGCGGTACTCTTGCGCCACTGGATGGCCAGCAGGTCAGACGCGTTCATAGCTCTCCATCACTTCTTTGATCAGGGCTCGCGACCGGACCACGTCAAGGGTGTGGCCTTGAATGAGATCCCAGGTTACGACCTTGAGCGCGACCCTGTCGTGTCCCTCCACGAGCTTGCCCTCCCCGGATGACTCGGTGTACACGACATCGGGCTTGTCGTCGAATCCGAGAATGGTGAAGCCGCCCGCAAGTCCGGCGTAATACCCCACGCCATCGGGGACGACCTGGATCTTGACCTTGCTGTCCGCGTCACTGAGCTCGAGAAGGTGCGCGAGTTGTTCCCGCATGATCTCGCAGCTACCGACGGTCCGGCGGATCACTCCTTCATCAAGGATGAAGAAGACGTGCGGAGGATTTGCCTGGAAGAGGAGCTCCTTTCGCTTCATGCGTGCCGCGATCGCACTGTCGGCTAGGTCCGGGCTCAAGGTATAGCCCATGACCGCACGCGAGTATGCCTCGGTCTGGAACAGGCCCGTGATCAGCAGAGGCTCGAACTTCTGGATCTTCGAAGCCTGCTTTTCGAGCTCCACGTACTTCTCGAAGCCCGGCATAATCGTGGTGAGATGGCGCGTGTCGTTAACCAGCTTCCAGAGCTTGTAGAACTGCTCACCGGCCACGAAAAAGGTATCGAGGTCTTGAGCGAACGCCTTCGATGGCATGTTCTTCGCCACCTCGATCTGGCCGACGTATTGGGGCGAGCATCCGAGCTTCTCGGCCAGTTCGTTCTTGCTCAGCTCGGCGGTGGAACGCCGCGTCTCTAGCGCGATGCCGAACGCGCGGATTGCTGGGGCTTCGTGTGGGTCACGCTGTGCTGCCATCGGGGGATCTCCGGAGGTAGGTGGCGAAATCAGTCGGTGTGCCTGCCGATCAAGCTTGCATGGTTCGCGTCAGGTTCCGCTGCGGTAGCCGGTGGTTCATGGCGCAACGTAACGCGCCTTGTGAGTGTTGTCACCGAAATCGCAACGACAAATCAACGGGGGTCAGTCGTGAAACCGCACACATCGGCACATATTCGCGGGTACGCGAAGTGGTTGGCCCAGGAATGTCAGGCGGCAGGGCTCGCCGCTGAGCAGTACGGCGCCGACATACTCGTTCGGGGAACGAGCGACCACCTCAACGAGAGCATCACCTGCAAACCGGACGCGCAGGGGCATGTCCGCTGGCACTGGTCCTGGGGCGTGCCGATCGGTCACTTGGACGACTCCTCTCGGCTGCTCGACGTCGACGACGTCGAGGAGCTGGTTCGGTCGATCAAGAGCGTCGTCGCGATTCCGCCTCGGTGAATGGAGTGACGATGACGACACCCGAAGATCGGCTCATGCGCTCGCTTTCCACGCTTCGCGCACTAATCGACTCATTGACGACGGCGCGCTCCCCTTCGGCGGCCAACGAGCTGCTTCAGCTTGATTTCCTCGTCCGGAAGTATCCGGCCGCGGCGTGGAAGAGCCTGCAGCTCCAGCAGCGGGCTCGTACCGACCTGCCGGCGCCTCCGGGGTGGTCACCGACGCCGGACGTCGACGGGCTTCCGCTCTGGCAGTGGGCCGGCGGCCAGGTCTGCGTGGCGACCGGTGACGTCGACCAGCTCCGGTTCCTCGGCGTGGCCCTGGCACGCTTCGATCAGATGACCGCCGAAGAACTCCACGCCTACCTGCGAGGCTGACCTGGGCGCTCCCGGCGCGATAGGACGCGCCGCGCCGCATACCGACGACGTTCCTCGTCAGGGGGTCGGCGGAGGAAGCGGTGCGATCTCCCGTGCGAAGTAGTCGAGCAACGGCTCGGCAGCGGCGTACAGGTCGGCGACTTCCCTGCCGGCCTCCGCGATTACCTCCGGATCGTCGAGTCGACGAGCGCCGTAGGCCGTTCCGTCCGCGTCGTACAGGACTTCGAACAGTACGCGGTCACCGAGGATCACGATCTCCGGCAACAAACGATCGGCCTCCAGGTGCCGCACTCTGGGCGCATCGATAACCCGCAAATCCTCACCCGCCCCAGCGAGGAGCCGGAAGTACTGCATCTCCCACTGAAGGTACGGTGTGACCGGGCGCTCAACCACCCGCAACCGGCGCGATTCCACCCCGAGACTGTCGTCTTCCGCTACCTTCGCCCTCACAGCGTCGCGTTCACGCTCATTAAGTTCAAGGGTGCGGTCCCAGTCGCCAGCCGCGAAAGCTTCCCAGCTCGGAACCCCGGGCTCCCGGAAAGTTTGGCGCCGCTCCAGCTTCCAGAAGGTGATCTGTTTATACGCCTCGTCATAGGCATCTGAATAGGCGGCTAGATCCAGTTCGAGGCCAGGAAGGTCGACTATACGATCAAGCATCAGGCATTTCCGGTTTAGCCGAAACGGCCATATTCCGCGGAATCACGACTAGGCGTTCGTTGACTCCGACGGATACGTCGCTTGGCAAGCGATCGGCGAATGCCTCAGTCATGTCCGTTCCGACGATAGCGATATCGCCGCTGCTCAGCTCCCATATGTCCGGACAGGTCTTGCCCTGGCTGGTGTTGCCCAACTCTGCCGCAGATTTCCCTAGTCGCCGCACGAACGTGGCGCGAGAGTCCGCCGTCCACCGTTGAGTCATCGCCGCCCCTCACCTCCGCTGCCCGCAGGATCCCACCGGATGCCCAGTCTGCAAGGCAAGCGGTTCGCCGAAATCCAAGTTGTATGCGCCGAAATTGATCTAGATGCGGGTGCTGCCACGGCCAAGGAGACGTTTAGCCAGCGTAGGGCCACGTGAGTGCTGTCCGTACGCAAGTCCGGCAATTAGCTAAACCGGAATCGATTCAGAAGGAGAGTCGTCGCCCCCGTCTACCGCAACGACACGGTCAAGGTCATCATCGCCTTGGTGAAGCCGCCCGCAAGGCCGGCGTAATAGCCCACAGCACCCGGGGTGTCCATTCTCGGGGTTGACCCGTCATCAGGCTGCTGGGGGTATCACAGTCCGGCGATGTCGATGTCGTGGCCCCGTACGGTGCCTCGATGGCGGCCTTCCAGTGCGAACTGTCCGGCATGAAGTCCGAGTGGATCGCGCAGGTCTATGCCCATCGCATGACCACCGCCTGACGTACCCGTACGGCCAGCGGACACCCGGTGCGGACAGCACGCGCATGGCCCGCACCGGACCGCCGCCCTTACTCCATTCGAACGGAGCGCCATCCTGTGGACACCGCTCTCAACGCCGACCTGCTCTCCGACCTCTGCCAGGCCGCCGGACTGCCCCTCCCGCAGAGGGAGCAGATACGGGTCTGGTCGATGTCCGGCGTGGAACGCCTTACCTTCCCCAACGGCACCACCACCGTCTTCAAATACGCCACCGAGCCGTTCACCCGCGAGGATCAGGCCCTCAGGCTCGCCACCAGGCATGGTCTTCCTGTGCCTGAAGTGATCGCGTCCACGGTCACGGGTGGCTGGCTCGGCATGCTGCTGGAAGACCTCGGCCCCACGTTTCGCGACGCGGACGACCGAGATGGCGTCGCCGCCGCCGTCGTCCTGCACCGCGCCGACAGCGCCGCCGAGCTGCCGATACTGGACGAGGAGGCCTTGCGCGCCCTGCCCAACCGAGCTCTGAGGCATCTCCACGGACTCCAGGAAGCCGGACGCTGGCAGAACACGACCGCCATCGGAGAGGCATTGACCCGGATCGCCGACGCCGCCGAGCAACGCGCCGGGGGCACCCGCATCGCCCCGTACGGCTGGGTGCACTCCGAGTTCCATCCCACCAGCATCCACATCGGCGAGCGAGGCCGGCACCTGCTGGACTTCGCCCGCGCGTTCACCGGGCCGGGACTGCTGGACCTGGCCAGCTGGTACGGCACCGTGGACGAGCCCGAACCGGCCCGCGTGCGAACGCTCATCGAGTCGTACGTCGACGCGGGCGGCCACCCCGACGCGCTGGCCGAGCGTGGCGGCCTGCAAGCCGAAGCATGGGCACTCGGCTGGCATCGGATCTGGGCGGTCGAATGGTTCATGGAACAGGCCATCTGCTGGATCAACGACCCCGACACCGACCCCGCTTACGTGAAGGTCGTGCACCGGCACCTGGACGACGCGGAGCGCCTGCTGGAGGCATAGATGCGTCGACGCACGCCATCGCAGCTGTTTGTACTCGGCTCTTTCGAAGTTACTCTGTGCGTCTTGATCAGCGGCACTGGGATTCGGGTGGGCTGGTGGACAGGGTTCTCATCGCGGGCATTTCGGGAGCCGGCAAGACGACGCTCGCGCGGTGGCTGTCCGAACAGCACGGCCTGCCCCGCTACGAGCTGGACGCGCTGCACCATGGACCGGGCTGGGTCAAACGCCCGGCGTTCGAGTCGGACGTGAAGGAGTTCAGCGCGCGGGATCGCTGGGTGACGGAGGACCAGTACCACCGGGCGCTCGGCGACCTGCTGTGGGAACGCGCCGATACGGTCGTCTGGCTCGACCTGCCCCGGCGCACGGTGATGTGGCGGGTCGTGCGGCGTTCCATCGTCCGCTCCGTCACGCGACGGCCGTTGTGGAACGGCAACCGGGAGAGCTTCCGCGACTGGCTCGACGCCGACCACCCCATCCGGTGGGCGTGGTCGCAGTACGACCGCAGAAGGAGAGAGACCGCGGAACGCGCCGCCCGCCACCCCGCCGTCACCGTTGTCCACCTGCGCACGGCCCGCCAGGCCCGCCGCTGGCTCAGCGAGGCAGGCCAACGCGGCTGATCAATCGCTGAAAGGGCCGCGTGAGATGAATCAGCCGAAGACATCCTCGAGGGACGTCGCTCGCACGGCTCGGTCCACCCAGAATTCGAGATAGCCCAGCTCCGCGCACGTCTCAATGCGCTCACGAACGTCTTTCGGGACGTCGATCTCGTGGGCGGCCAGAACCGCCAGAAGAGCACGAGTCCATCCCTTCCGCAGGCCCTCCATTGCACCCTCCGTCCATCCCTCTGCCCACCCTGTCGCCTTACCGTGCCCGAAATGTGCACGCGCAAAAGGGCTGTAGACGGGCCACTTGCCAGGCACGATTTCCTCCATGATGCGTCGGACCGCCGAGGCGGTCATATGTAAAGCAGCCTCATGACTGCAGCGCGAATGCCGAGAGCACCGGTTGTCCGTCAACGGCGGTGATCGGCAGCGACGAGCACCGCTCGTCGCTGAAAGTGCGGCTCAGCCGAACAGCTCGTCGACGCTCTGGACGACCCCGGCCTTCTTGAGCCACACGTCGAGCTCTTGAAGGTCCGTGCACGCATTGATGCGAGCACGAGCGCTCGCCGGAACCTCGATGCCCCGCGCTTCCAGAACCGTCAGAACGGCGTGAACTTCTCCTTCTGCCTTGCCGCGGCCAAAGTGTTGCTTTGCGAAGGGGCTGTAGACGGGCCAGGACGTAGAAGACACGAGCTCCTCCAGGATGCGTCGGACCGCCGCTGCGGCCATGTTGTAAGCGTACTCAAGGTACTGCGGAGCGTTATCGGGCTCTATCACTTCGAGCGCGTTGACGAACGCCTTCAGCACTGACTCCTGCCGACCGTGCATCATCACGCCCATCGCGGCAAGCTCGGGGTGGGCCGCGGCCTCGGCAGGGTCGGTGATGATCGGCACGTCGTTCGGGCCGAGCACCACGGCCCGGAAGACGTAACCGGGCAGTTCGGTCGCGATCGGCTCTGCGTAGTACGCCGCCGCGTCCGGGTCGGGGCACACGCAGAGCACGGTCACCGGCCGACGCAGCATCAGCCACAGCTGCGCGGCGTACCGGGGGAGCTGGCGTCGCTTTGACTCGGTCTTTTCCTGCTGGACTTCCATGATGATCCCGTGCAGCGTCGCCTGCGGAGGACCCACCGTGATCACTGTGTCCGGCTGGAAGTCCTTCGACGGCCGGTCGTTGAAGTCGTTCGACTCCACTTGCACCGACGCGGCCTCGGGGACATCGACGCCCTTCAGCTCGCGAAGAACCTCGACGGCGAACTCGGGGTGCCTGCGGAACATCTCGTTGATCGTGTCATGTCGGGGGGACGGCATGTCACGTAAAGCTACAGCACCATCGCTCTAAGTAAAGGTGATTTTCGAACTTCGGTTCGAGCGAGTTCCAAAGACGACGCCGCGCAGGGGTCAGAACATGACGGACATGAAGGTGTCGACGTCGCGGAAGCCGACGCGGCGGTAGGCGGCGCGGGCCGGGGTGTTGAAGTCGTTGACGTACAGCGTCACCGCTGGTGCGATGCTCCGCAGCGCCTCGGCGACGACGGCGGCCATGCCGTGCACGGCGTACCGCCGCCCGCGCAGGTCGGGGTGGACCCACACGCCCTGCACCTGGCAGGCGTACGGGGTGACGGCGCCGATCTCGGCCTTGAAGACCACGCGGTCGTTCTCGATGCGGGCGAAGGCTCGCCGGGTGCGGATGAGCTCGGCCACGCGGGCGCGGTACAGCACTCCCCCGTCGCCCGCCTGCGGCGAGACTCCGACCTCCTCGGTGAACATCGCGACGCAGGCCGGATAGAGGATGTCGAAGTCGTTCATGGTGACGCGGCGGACGGCCGGGTCGGGTTCGATGGTGGGCGGCGACACCGTCGACATCACCGGCTGCGCGGCGCGGATGGCCCGCGGCGACCCCCAGAAGGGGCGCAGGGCGTTCCACATCTCGGTGACCGCGGGCACCGGGCCGACGATCGAGGAGCAGCGGCGCCCCTGGGAGCGGGCCCGGTCGGCGAAGTGCCGCGCCGCCTCGCGGTCGGCCGCGACCGGGACGAGGTTCGCGCCGGAGTAGCAGAGGGAGGTCAGGCGGCCGCCTCGGTGGAATCCCCACACCTCGGCGCCGAGGCGGCTCGGGTCGACGCCGGCACCGTACACGCGTGAGCCGACGAAGACGTTGGAGACCGGGTCGGTGTCGAGGATCTCCATGACCGCGTCACGGTGGCGGTCGTCCAGGAGGCGCACCGGAGACGTGCGCAGCATTGGACTCACGTTGTCTCCCCGCCTGGCGTTCCGGCGTGTGAGCCGGATCGCCGGGCCGACACGTTCGCTCCGCTCACCCTTGTAAGGGTAAGGGAGGATCGCGCCAAGATCGGTAACCAGGTGCGGCACGCCGCGTCCGGGGGCACGCTACCGGACACGGAGGACCCCCGGCCGGAGCCGGGGGTCCTCACGGGCGAGTCCCGATCAGCGGGCTCGCGGGTCACCGTGCCGTGGGGTCACGGACGGCCGATGAGCGGACGGGCGAGCGCCTTGGGAGCGACCGACCGGGCCGCGCCGTCGGTCGGGACCGGGTCCGGAAGTGCCTTGCAGGTCACGTCCGGTCCGTTGCCCGGCTTGTTCTTGGGCAGCGCGCCGGTGCTCAAGTAGGCCGCGACCTTGTCGTCGAGGCACAGGTTGCCGTTGAGCGTGTTGGCGTGGGTCTTGCCGCCCTTCTCGGCGATCAGGCGCGACGGCAGGAGCTTGTGCATCTCCACTCCGCCCGGGTACGGCGTCGCCGCGTCGAGGGTGGACTGCACCAGGAGCGCCGTGGCCATGCCCTTGGCCTTGATGTTCAGGGCCGGGCCGCCCTGGAACGGCCAGTACGCGATCGGCGCGTTGAACCAGACGTTGCTCCAGGTGTTGAAGTGGTAGCCCTTCTTGTAGAGCTTGGCCGCGTCGGCATGCCACTTGCTCCAGTTCCGCGGCCACCGGGCGTCCGCGGCCTGGACCGCGTTGTAGACGGCGAAGCCGTTGTCGTCGGCGGACTGGACGTTGTTCGTGTAGAAGGCGACGAGCGCGGCCGCGTCTCCCTTGTTCACATAGGCCGCGAACACGTCGGCGGTCGGCTGGTAGGCGAAGGTACTGTAGCCCGGGTTGAGGAACGTGTCGTCAAGTTCGTCGCCGCCGACCTTGCCGCCGATCGGCTTCCTCACCGCGGCGGCGCGGACGCTGTAGTACTTCTTCTCCACGGCCGCCTCGGTCGTGCCGAGGTGGTAGCGGGCGTCGTACTTGGCGATCCAGCCGAAGAAGAACTTGATGTTCCGCTCGAACGCCTTGTCCTGCGAGAGCTGGGCGTCGTACCAGACCTCACGGACGTCGACGTTGCCGTCGAGGACCATCCGGCTCACGCGCTTGGGGAACAGCGTGCCGTACGTCGCGCCGAGGTAGGTGCCGTACGAGAAGCCGTAGTAGCTGATCTTCTTCTGGCCCAGGGCGGCGCGGATGGCGTCGAGGTCCCGGGCCGCGTCGGTGGTGCGCAGGTGCGGCAGCAGCCAGCCGTACTTCTTCGCGCACGCCTGGGCGTACGCCTTCGACTTGGCCTTCCAGGCCGCCTCCGCCTTCTTCGAGTGCGGGACGTAGTCCGGGCGGACCGGGTCGGAGTAGTGCGGGTCGCACGTCAACGCGGGCTTGCTGAGCCCGACGCCGCGCGGGTCGAACCCGATGAGGTCGTACTGGGCCGGGACCTCCGGGTGGCCCACGCCGGCGAACCAGCTCGCGAGCCCGCCGGAGAGGTAGAGGCCGCTGCCGCCGGGCCCGCCCGGGTTGGCGAGCAGTACGCCCTTGTAGTGCTTGGTGTCGGTGTGCTTGAGCCGCGACACCGCGATCGAGATCTTCTTGCCGTTCGGGTGACGGTAGTCCAGCGGTACCGAGAGCTGTCCGCATTCCGCGTTGGCGAGGTACGGCTGGTCGGCCGGGCACTTCGACCAGGCGATCTTGGCGGCGGCCTGCGTCGTCTCCGCCTGCGCCGAAACGGTCACCGCCGCGCCGGAGAGTCCGACGCCCGCCGCAGCGGTGATGACCACGAGTCTCTTCACATGACCCCCTTGCGCACGGACTCACGAACGAGCCCGCACTGGTAGGAATGCGAAGAATTGTGTCCTTAGTGAGAAAAGGGACGGAAGAGACCCGAGGAACCGTTGTTCGATCGTGACGGCCCGGCGATTCCGGCCGTCGGAAGAGTGGTGTCCCCGGCGACCGGAACCGTCGCCGGGGACTCCCTCTCACCGGCTCACGGGCGGCGGAGCACCGGTGGGAACTGGTCGGTGGTCAGGACGCGGGCCGCCGAGGTGGACGGCGGCACCGGCTCAGGCAGGCGTGCGCAGTGCGACCGGTCGGCCGGCAGGGTCCCCGCCGCGAGGAAGGCGTTGAACTTGTCGTCGACGCAGGCGTTGCCGCGCTGGACGATGCCGTGCGTCCGGCCGCCGTCCTCGATCACCAGATGCGACCCCTTGAGGCGCCGGTTCATCTCGACCCCGCCGGCGTACGGTGTCGCGGCGTCGTCGGTCGCCTGGAAGAGGAGCACGGGAGGCAGACCCTGCGTGCGGCCGACGTCGACCGGCCGCCCGGCTCTGGCCGGCCAGAACGCGCACGGGGCGTTGTACCAGGCGTTGCCCCACGTCTCGAACCGGAATCCCTCGGCGTACAGCCTCGCGTTGTCCTGGTGCCATCGGGTCCAGTTCCGCGGCCACTGAATGTCGGTGCACTGCACGGCGTTGTAGACCGCGTAGCCGTTGTCGTCCGTGGTCGCGCCGAACGTGTTGTAGGCGTTGATCAGCGGCGCCGCGTCTCCGGCCTTGTACCTGGCGAGCGCGCTCGCCAGGTGGGGCCAGTAGGAGCCGAGGTCGATGTAGCCGGCGATCAGGAACGAGTCGTCGAGCTCGTCGCCGCCCACGACGCCGCCCGCCGGAGCGGCCGTCAGCTTCTCGCGGGTCGCGAAGTAGAAGTCCCGGACGGCCCGCTGGGTCGCACCCAGGTGGTACACCGCGTCGTACTTGGCGATCCAGGCGAACAGGGCGTTGATGTTGCCCTCGAACGCCCGGTCCTGGTCGAGGTTGTCGTCGTACCAGACGCCGCTCGGCCGGACGCTGCTGTCCAGCACCATGCGCCGGACCCGGGACGGGAACAGCGTGGCGTAGACCGATCCGAGGTACGTGCCGTACGACGCACCGTAGAAGTTGATCTGTTTCTCGCCCAGCGCCGCGCGGATGGCGTCCATGTCCTGGACGGTGTCGACGGTCCTCATGTGCGGCAGCAGCGACCCGTACTTCTGCCCGCAGGCCGCGGCGTAGACCGCCGATCGTCTCAGCCAGGTCGACTCGAGCGTCGCCGTACGCGGCACGTAGTCGGGGCGTACAGGCTTGAAGTAGCCCGTGTCGCAGGTGAGCGCCGGATTGCTGTCGCCGACGCCACGGGGGTCGAACCCGACCACGTCGTAGGCGGCTCTGAGGCCGGCCGGCAGGTGGTCGGCGACGCGGAGCGCGAAGTCGCGGCCCGTGCCGCCGGGCCCGCCCGGATTGACCAGCAACGCGCCCTGGTAGCCGGTGGTGCCGGTGTGCCTGGCGCGGGAGAGCGCGAGCGTGATCTGCGGGCCGCGCAGATCCGCGTGGTCGAGTGGCGCCTTCAGGGTGGCGCATTCGAGTCCGCTGAGGCCCTCCTCGGTGCACGGCGACCAGGCCGGCCCCGCGACGGGCTGGACGGGACGGGCCCGCGCCGTGATCGGCGCGAGGCTCAGCGTGACCAGTCCGGCTCCGGCGACGGCCGTCGTGATGACGAGCTTGTTCACGTAACCCCTTTCGCACGGGGGTCCAATGCTGAACTCCCCGTCGTGCGTACGCACGATGGCGGTGATTCCGGAATGCGGCCGGGAGGGGCGCGGCCGGGACCGGCCAGGGGCGAGCGCCGCCGCGAACTGCGAGAGCCCCCGGTCGGCACGACCGGGGGCTCTGGAGACTCTACTCAGGGATCTCTATTTGGCGATCGCCGCCGCGTCGGCTTTCGCGGAAGTCGCCTTGTCGGGGGTCGCGCCCGGCACCGGCAGCGGCGGAGCCTCGCACCGCGCGTCCGCGCCGGGCCTGTTCGGCGGCAGCGCGCCCCAGCCCAGGTAGGCGGAGACCAGGTTGTTCGCACACGTGTCGCCGTTCGGGGTCAGCGCCACGCCGTGGTTGATCCCGCCGTTCTCGACCAGCAGGCGGGAGTTCGGGAAGCGCTTGTGCACCTCGACCCCGCCGGGGTACGGCGTGGCCGCGTCGTTCGTGGCCTGGACGATGAGGATCGGGGGCAGGCCCTTCTTGCCCTTGATCGTCACCGGCGTGCCGCCGCGCACCGGCCAGTACGCGCACGGCGCGTTGTACCAGGCGTTGCCCCAGGTCAGGAACTTGTTGCCCTGCCGGTAGAGCCGCCAGTTGTCGCGGTCCCACTTCTTCCAGTCGGTGGGCCACTGCCGGTCCACGCACTGCACGGCGTCGTAGACCGCGTAGTTGTTCTGGGTGAGGAAGTCGTCGGTCGGGAAGCCGCCCCACTGGTCGAGCAGCGGCTGCCCGTCGTGCTTGACGAAGTAGTCCGACAGCGCCTGGGCGTGGTCCATCCACGTGTAGTCGCGGTAGGCGTCGACCTGGGCGGTGTCGTCCAGTTCGTCCGGGCCGAGTTGCCCGTTGAGCGGGTTCTTGGCGAGCGCCGCGCGGATCCTGTAGTAGTTCGCCTTGACCGCGTCGTGCGTCGCGCCGAGGTGGTAGACCGCGTCGTACTTGGCGATCCAGGTCAGGAAGGTCTCGAAGCGCTGCTGGAACGCGACGTCCTGGTCGAGGTTGTCGTCGTACCAGACCCCGCTGGGCCGTACGACGCTGTCGAGGACCATGCGGCGCACGTGCGTCGGGAACAGCGACGCGTAGACGGACCCGAGGTACGTGCCGTAGGAGTAGCCGTAGTAGCTGATCTTGTGCTGGCCGAGCGCCCCACGGATCGAGTCCATGTCGCGCGCCCAGTTGGCGGAGGTCATGTACTTCAGCGCGGAGCCGTACCGCCGGCCGCAGTCCTTGGCGTACGCCTTCGCCTTCGCCCGCCAGGCCAGCTCCTCCGCCTTGGAGGCGGGCGTGTAGTCGGGCCGGGCCTTGCCGGGCGCCTGGAAGGACGGGTCGCAGATGATGCCCTTGCCGCTGCCGTCGATGGAGCTGGCGCCGACGGCGCGCGGGTCGAAGCCGATCCAGTCGTACGTCGCGCCGACCGACGTCGGCAGGCCGTACGTGCCCTTGGCGAAACGGGTGGGCAGGTCGCGCCCGTGCCCGCCGGGGCCACCCCGGTTGAGCAGGGCGATGCCCTGGTAGTGCTGAGTGTCGGTCGCCTTCGCGCGCGTCAGCGCCAGGGTGATCTGGCGGCCGTGCGGATGGGCGTAGTCGAGCGGCACCTTGAGGGTGCCGCACTCGAGGCCCTGCAGCCTCGTGCCCTCGATCGGGTCGTTGGCCGGGCACGGCGTCCACGCCACGCCGGCGGCCACGGCCTGGGCGGACTCTCCGGCCGGTACGGGCGTCGGCGTCGCCGGGCGGCTCGCGGCTCCCGCCGGTCCGACTCCGGTGAGGGCCAGGCCGGCTGTGGCCGTGACCGCTACGAGCTTTCTCACGTGTCCCCTCCTCCGCGCGGCTCCCCACTGAGCCCCGCAATTCGGTGGATGCCGGGGCATTGTGCGCGTGTGAGAGGTGGGGCGATCAAGAGCTGGGGATCAAGGATGCCGAATCGTGACAAATCGCGATCGTATGCCTTAAATACGGACAAGACGAATCCACTCACGTTCGGTATTGAATGGTCACGACGGGCAGCGCTCACATTCCGGCGAGGCGCACCGAATGCTCGATTACGGAATGCCTAATACTCCAGCCGCATTCAGTGATCGATGATGCGTTGCCGGCGTTGGTAGTGGCAGCGGCGGGCGCGGGTTTGGTGGCGGCGTCGCCAGTGTGACCAGTGGATCCGGTGGCCGGCGGGGTGCTGGGGCTGGTGGAGGTGAGGAGCTGCGGCTCCGGCCGACTGCGCGGTCCCAGCTGCGGTAAATACGTTGCGAGGTTCCTGGTACGGCGGGCATCCTGGGACGACCGAGCGGCGGCGAGCGCTGCCTGGACCTAAGGAGGGCTGACGGATGGCCATCACTGTGCTGCGGCATGTCCGCGTCAGTCCCACCTCACCGTTCAGGAGCACCTCCGTTGTCTCCCGAGTACGAACTCTCTGATACCTACTCCGACCTCGACTCCCGCTGGGCCGATTTCACCAGCGACGAGTCCCAACCAGATCCGGCCGACGCGTACGTCTTCCAGTTCCACTCGATCGACGAGGAGCTGGGGCCGGATCAGCGGTGGACCACCTGGCTGGACGTCGAGCGCGGCTCTCGCGGCCCGGAACCACGCCCCTCGTGGGTTGTGACGGAACAGGCTGCGATCGACACCGAGCTCGGCGTCCTCAAAACCGGTAAGGAAGCGGACGTCTTCCTGCTCGAACGGGCCGTCGAAGCCATCGGCGACAACCCGGCGAAATCCTCGCTGCTGGCCGCGAAGCGGTACCGCACCGAGGAACACCGGTCCTTCCACCGCAGTACGGCGTACGTCGAAGGCCGCCGTACCCGCAACAGCCGGGACAGCCGGGCGATGGCGAAGAAGACCGCGCACGGGCGCAGTGTCGCGGCCGGCCAGTGGGCGTACGCCGAATGGGATGCCATCAACCGGCTCTGGAAGGCCGGCGTTCCGGTGCCGTACCCCGTGCAGTTGGACGGGACCGAGCTGCTGATGGAGTTCATCGACGACGGCGAGGGCGGTGCCGCGCCACGGCTCGCCCAGGTCCGGCCGCCGAAGGAACTGCTCGGTCAGTACTTCGAGCAGCTCCGCGGCGGGATGCGTGAGCTGGCCCGCGCCGGGCTGGCGCACGGCGACCTGTCGCCGTACAACGTCCTCGCCCAGGGGGAGCGGATCGTGATGATCGACCTCCCGCAGGTGGTCGACATCGTCGGCAACCCCAAGGGTATGGACTTCCTGATGCGCGACTGCCACAACATGGCCACCTGGTTCACCAACCGCGGCCTGGAGGTCGACGAGCAGGAACTGTTCGCCGATCTGCTCTCGATGGTGTTCTAGCTAAATCGGCTAAAACGCCGTAGATGCCGGTTCGGATCGGTTCTTCGCCCAGCGAACGGAGGGCAGTGGCCTTAGGCGGAGGCCCCGGAAACGATGACGGCCCCTCCGTGCCGGTACGGAGGGGCCGCGACGGGCTTCTGGGCGTGTGTCAGGAGACGGTGACGTCGGCTCCCGGGCCGTCGCCGGTGACGTCGATGCCCATCTCCTCGGCGATCCGGACGGCCTCCTCGATGAGGGTCTCGACGATCTGCGACTCGGGCACCGTCTTGACGACCTCGCCCTTCACGAAGATCTGCCCCTTGCCGTTGCCGGAGGCGACGCCGAGGTCGGCCTCGCGCGCCTCGCCCGGGCCGTTCACGACGCAGCCCATGACCGCGACCCGGAGCGGGACGGGGAAGTCCTTCAGCGCCGCCGTGACCTCGTCGGCCAGGGTGTAGACGTCGACCTGGGCGCGGCCGCAGGACGGGCAGGAGACGATCTCCAGGCCGCGCTCGCGGAGGTTCAGCGACTCCAGGATCTGGATGCCGACCTTGACCTCCTCGACCGGCGGAGCCGACAGCGAGACCCGGATGGTGTCACCGATGCCCTCGGCCAGCAGCGCGCCGAACGCCACCGCCGACTTGATCGTGCCCTGGAACGCCGGGCCGGCCTCGGTCACGCCGAGATGCAGCGGGTAGTCGCACCGCGCGGCGAGCTGGCGGTAGGCATTGATCATCACGACGGGGTCGTTGTGCTTGACCGAGATCTTGATGTCGCGGAAGTCGTGCTCCTCGAACAGCGAGCACTCCCACAGCGCCGACTCCACGAGCGCCTCGGCGGTCGCCTTGCCGTACTTCTCCAGCAGGCGCTTGTCCAGCGACCCGGCGTTCACGCCGATGCGGATGGGGACGCCCGCGTCCTTGGCGGCGCGGGCGATCTCGCCGACCTTGTCGTCGAACTTCTTGATGTTGCCCGGGTTCACCCGCACCGCCGCACAGCCCGCGTCGATCGCGGCGAAGACGTATTTGGGCTGGAAGTGGATGTCGGCGATCACCGGGATCTGCGACTTGCGGGCGATCGCGGGCAGTGCGTCGGCGTCGTCCTGGGACGGCACCGCGACCCGTACGATCTGGCAGCCCGAGGCGGTCAGCTCGGCGATCTGCTGCAGTGTCGCGTTCACGTCGGCGGTCAGGGTGGTGGTCATCGACTGGACCGACACCGGAGCGTCGCCGCCGACCGGCACCGACCCGACCATGATCTGCCGCGACTTGCGGCGTGGAGCGAGCGGCCTGGGTTTGGCCTGCGGAATTCCAAGATCGACGCTCATCGGCAACGCGGCGTGGGGCTCAGGCCCGGTGCGCCGCGCCCTCCTTCCAGTGGGTTCTCGTCAGTCTTACCAAGACTAGGCAACCGGCGGGGATGCTGCACACGCGAGGGCTTACTGGGGAAGTTTGAGGGGATTTATTAGGTCGGCAAGGATCAGCAGAACCCCCAAGCCGACCAGCAAGACGACGAAGGCGTACGTCACGGGCATGAGCTTGGTCAGGTCGACCGGGCCCGGATCGGGCCGGCCGCGCCGGCGGAAGATCCACGCCTTGGTCCGTTCGTAGCAGACCACCGCCAGGTGACCGCCGTCCAGCGGCAGGAGCGGAATGAGGTTGAGCAGCCCGACGAAGAGATTGAGCGACGAGACCAGCAGCAGGAACGTGCCGAGCTTCATCCGCCAGGTGTCGCTCGAGGAGAACACCTGCCCCGAGACCTGCGCTCCGCCCACCACGCTTCCGGCCTGGCCGCCGGGGGTGTTGGCCCGCTCGCGGGTGAACAGCTTCGGGATCGCCTTCGGGATGTCGACGACGATGCCGCCGATGGCGACGGTCATCTGACCGGTGAAACGGCCCGCGAAGCGCACCGCCGCCACGGGGCCCAGCGTGCGGACGCGCGGTGCCGGTTCCACCCCGAGATAGCCGTGGCCGTCCAGCCGCCCGACCCGCACCGGCACGGTACGCCGGGCGCCGTTCCGCTCGACCACGACCGGCACGGTCGTACCCGGCCGGGCCTTCTGGATCAGGCCGGCCAGGCCGTTCCACTCGCGCACCGGCGTCCCGGCGAACGAGACGATGCGGTCGCGCGGCCGCAGGCCCGCCGCCGAGGCGGGCGAGACCGGATCGCGGGAGGTGCAGGTGCCGCCGCTCGCCGGTACGCACGGCGAGACGTGGCGTACGACCGTGGTGGCGTCCCCGCGGTCCGGGACGCCCACCGCCACCGCGAGGACGACCAGCAGCAGGAACGCCAGGACGATGTTGATCACCACGCCGGCCACGATGACGATCGCCCGCCGCAGCGCCGGCTGGCGGTAGAACGCCCGTGGCTCGTCGGCGGGGGCGATCTTCTCCAGCGGGGTGTAGCCGACGATCTTCACGAAGCCGCCGAGCGGGATGCCCTTCACCCCGTACTCCGTCTCGACCCCGCGGCGCGACCACAGGGTCGGCCCGAAGCCCACGAAGAACTGTGTCGCCTTCATGCCGAAGCGCTTGGCCGTCACGAAATGCCCCGCCTCGTGCAGCACCACCGAGAGGAGCAGCGCGATGACGAAGGCCAGCGCTCCGAGCAGATAGGTCACCCAGACGTCAGCTCCCGTGCCCGGGTCCGCGCCCACCGATCGGCGGCGAGCACGTCGTCCACGGTGAGCCCGCCGCCGGGATCCTCCCTGGTCAGAGGGCCCGGACCGTCCATGTGCTCGGACACTACCCGCGCGACCGTGTCCACAATCGCCGGGAACGTTAGCCTTCCGGCGAGAAATGCGCCGACGCACTCTTCGTTCGCGCCGTTGTACACCGCGGGAGCCGTGCCCCCGGCCGCGCCGACCTCCCGGGCCAGCCGCACGGCGGGGAACGCCTCGTCGTCCAGCGGGAAGAACTCCCACGTGTGCGCCCGTGACCAGTCGAGGCCGGGCGCGGCGTCGGGCACCCGATCGGGCCACGCGAGGCCCAGGGCGATCGGAAGGCGCATGTCGGGCGGGCTCGCCTGGGCGATCGTCGACCCGTCGGCGAACTCCACCATCGAGTGGACGATCGACTGCGGGTGCACCATCACCTCGATCCGGTCGAACGGCACGTCGAACAGCAGATGGGCCTCGATGACCTCCAGGCCCTTGTTGACGAGCGTCGCGGAGTTGACCGTGACGAGCGGCCCCATGGCCCAGGTGGGGTGGGCGAGGGCCTGCTCGGGCGTGACGTCGGTCAGCTCGGCACGGGTGCGCCCCCGGAACGGGCCCCCGCTGGCGGTGACGACCAGCCGGTGCAGCTCGCCGCGGGCCCCGCCGCGCAGGCACTGGGCCAGCGCGGAGTGCTCGGAGTCGACCGGCACGATCTGGCCCGGCTTGGCCCGGCGCTTGACGAGCGGGCCGCCGATGATGAGGGACTCCTTGTTCGCCAGGGCGAGCGTGCGCCCGGCGTCGAGCGCCGCCAGCGTGGAGCTCAGCCCCGCCGCGCCGTCCACGCCGTTGAGCACCACGTCGCACGGCCAGGCGGCGACCTCGGCGATGGTGCCCGGTCCGGCGAGGAGCCTGGGCAGGCGGTACGCCCCCGAGGAGTAGCCGCGCTTCTGGGCCTCGGCGTAGAGCGCGAGCTGGAGGTCCTCGGCCACCGACCCCCGGGCGACGGCGACCACGTCGGGCCGCAGGTCGAGGACCTGGCGGGCGAGCAGGTCGACCCGGCCGCCTCCGGCGGCCAGTCCGGCCACCCGGAAGCGGTCGGGGTTGCGTCGGATCACGTCGATGGCCTGGGTGCCGATCGATCCGGTCGAACCGAGGATCACGACGTCTCTGCGGACGGCTGCGGACTTGTCGTCGGGCATCACGCCCCCATTGTCCCCTGCCCCGCGCCGCCCGGCGGGCCCATGCCCGCCGGGCGCCTTCCCCCGGCCGGACCGGGGCGACCTCCGGCCCGCCGCGACGGATCTCGATGACCCGCGAACCGGGAGGCACCCCCCATATACCGATTTCTCTCCGTAGTCATGTGAACACGCTTCGCGCTAGGGTTCCGGCCAGCGTCTCACCATCGCGGCCGCCTCCCCCGTGACGGCCGCAGAAGGGCACCAGGGTCATGAAGAACTCCCCCCGCGTCGCGGCCGTGTCCGCACTGATCGGCGCGTTCCTGTCGCTTCCCCCATCGTCGGCGTCTCATGCCGATCCGGCGCATCCCGGTCGCAGAACGGGGATCTCCTCATCCGGCGGACCCGCCGTGCGCGGGCGGGAGACGGCTCCCCGCCTCGGGCGCCGCGACGCGGCCGGCGGCCGCATCGGCCTGGGCATTCACCAGGTGTCGCCGGCCGTGCACCGGATGGCGGAGACCCGCACGGACCGGGAGCGGCTCGTACGGTGGTGGACGCCCGCGCGTATGCGCCGCGCGGACCCACTGGACGACCTCGTCGCCCTCCAGACGACTCGACGGCCCGTCCCGGGCGGCCTTCCGTCCGAGACGCCGGCGTCGTCGCCCTCCGCCGGAGCGGCCTGGACCTCCGGGGGCGGGGTCGCGCACACCACCGGGCGGGTCTTCTTCACGTACCAAGGGCACCCGGCGTCGTGTTCGGGCAACGCGGTCACCAGCGCGAACCAGAGCACGGTCATCACCGCGGGGCACTGCGTACGGCTCGACCGCGCCTGGCACACCGACTGGGTGTTCGTTCCCGGGTACCACGACGGCCAGGCGCCGTACGGGAAGTGGACCGCCATGCGGACGCTCACCACGGCACAGTGGGAGGCGCGCGAGGATCTCGACTACGACGTCGGCGTCGCCACCGTCGCCCCGCTGAACGGCCGCACGCTGACCAGCGTGGTCGGCGGTCAGGGCATCGCGTTCAACCAGCGACGCCACCGGCCGATGTACGCCTTCGGCTACCCCGCCGAGGCGCCGTACGACGGATCGAAGCTGGTCTACTGCAGCGGAACGGCCAAGGAAGACCCCGGCAAGACCCATGACCTCGGGCTGACCTGCGACATGACCGCCGGCTCCAGCGGCGGCCCCTGGTTCACCGGCTTCGACGACAGGACCGGTACCGGCACGCAGAACTCGCTCAACTCCTTCAAGTACAACGCGCTGCCGAACGAGATGTTCGGGCCGTACTTCGGCACCGCCGTGCAGGCCCTCTACGACAAAGCACAGAACACCTGATCGGGGGCACCGCTTTACGTCAAGTCACCGTGCGAACACCCAGGGTCCTGCACACTTTCGACTCATGCCCACGCCCGCCCGCATCGCCTGCGCCGTGTCCGCCGTCGGGGCCCTCCTCGGCACGCCCGGCGCCGGGACGTCCCACCACGGGCCGGGCGTGGCGGGGGTGACCGACCATGCGATCGCCACCAGGCGGTCGGCGATCCTGCGGTACTGGACCGTCCAGCGGATGCAGCGCGCCCTCACCCCTCCCGACCGGGTTCCGCACCGGTCTGAGGCCGTCCAGGCGCCGGAGGCACCACCGGCCTCGGCCGGCACCGACCTCCTCGCCCACGCGGCGGACCGGCACTCCGCCGAGAGCGACCCCGGCGCGCCCTGGATCTCTCTCGGCGCGGTGCGCGCCACCACCGGGAAGGTGTTCTTCACCATCAACGGCGGCGACTATGTGTGCTCGGCGGGCACGGTGACCGGCGCGAACCGCGACCTCGTGGTCACCGCCGGCCACTGTGTGCAGGACGCCGCCGGGGTCTGGGCCCGCAACTGGATCTACGTGCCCGGCTACGACCTGGGCCGCCGGCCGTACGGCGCGTTCACCGCCCGGCACCTGTTCGCGCCGAACGCGTGGTCGGTCAGGCACGACGAGAACCACGACGTCGCGATGGTGGCGCTGGCCACGGTCGGCGGGCGCCACGTCGCAGACGTGGTCGGCGCGCAGAACGTCGCCTTCGACCAGCCACGGGGCGCCGTCGTCTACGACTTCGGTTACCCGACGGGCGGCCACTACGACGGCGAGCGGCTGACCTACTGCAGCGGCAGGACCTACCCGGACGCTCATCGGCTCACCCAGGACCAGGGACTGCGCTGCGACATGTCCGAAGGTGCCAGCGGGGGGCCGTGGCTGGCCCGTTTCAACGCCACGACGGGGACGGGCGTGGTCACCTCGGTCAACAGCTTCAAGTATTCCGATGACCCCGCGACGATGTACGGCCCCTATTTCGGGCCCGCCGTCCGCCGGGTCTACGAGGAGGCACAGCATGCGTGAACGCGAATCCCCTTCACACGCGCGGCGCATTCTCTACTCTGACCCGGCATGATCAACAGTCCCCGCGTGGAACTGGTCGAGACCTCCTTCGACGACCCGATCGTGACCGGCCTCCACGTCGAGCAGGCCGCCGAGCTGGCCGCCCGGTTCGGCGTCGCCGCCGACCGCCCCTCACCGGCCGAGCCGGGAATGGTCTTCCTCGTCGCCCGCGAGCGGGCGGCGCTGATCGGCTGCGCCGGCGTGCGCTGGATCAGCGCCACCGGGATCGATACGGGCGGGCCCTCCTCGGGTGGGCAGGGCGCCGAGGTGGGACACGTCTATGTCCGGCCGGAGTATCGGGGCCTCGGCGTCACCCGGCTGCTGCTGCGGGGGGCCGAGGATCTCGCCCGCCGACGCGGCTGCCGGATCGCCCGGCTGAAGGCCGCCGACCTGCGGGAGGCGGGTCTGTACGAGGCGAGTGGATACGTGCGCATCCCGCCCTTCGGGTCACACTCCGCTCGGAGCATCTGCTTCGAGAAGACGCTGCGAGCGGACACCCGCCGCTGACCTCGTCCGGTCGCCGTGACCGGCCGGCGGTCGCCTGCTCACCCGGATCAGCCGGTCACCCTGATCAGTTGGTCACCCGTCTCGACCGCCGCAGCCGGTCGGGGTCGAAGCACCCACCCCCGGCGGATCACAGTCCTTCGGCGAGCGCCGCCCAGAACGCCGCCTCGTAGGCGTGCAGCATGCGGGCGGCGCGCAGGGCCTCCTGCGGGCTCTCACCGGCCGCCAGCCCCTGCTCGATGACGGCGGTCGCCTGCGCGGCGAAGCCGGGCGGCGGGGTGGCGAAGTACCGGAAGAAGGCGACGGCCTCCTCGACGAGGCCGTACCGGGCCGTCAGGGCATCGGCCGCCCGGCCGCAGTAGGAGCCCCACTCTTCGAGGTTGGCCAGCATCGCGAGGGCGAGACCGCTGCGCGTACCGGACAGCGCGCTCCAGGCGAGGTACGCGGGGTACGCCTGGGCGAGGGGGCGCGGCTCGTACGCGCGAAGGTCCTCCTCCGTCCAGCCGAGGGCGGCGGCGAACGCCGGCAGCAGGCCGAGTGCCGTGCCCTCGCCACCCGCCAGCGCCAGAAGGAGATCACCTGACGGCGGATCCGGGAACCGGGCGGCGAACAGGGCGAAGCTGCGGCGGTCGCTGCGCACGATGTGCCACTGCTCCCCCGCCAGCCAGGTCAGCCGCTCGGGAGGCACCGCCGAGGCCTCCAGCAGATCGAGGAAGCGGTTGCCGCCCGGCGGGTTCTCCTCGCGGGCACGACGGACGAGGTCCTCGGCGACGGTCATGTTCCCAGGCCAGCACCCGGCGGCACCCGCGTCAATCGCGACGCGCGAACCGGTCCCGACCGCGAACGGCCGTCGGCCTCGGCCCCTGGAGCCCGGGTCACTCGACAGGCCGCTCCTCGGCGGGCCGGCCCTCCGTGAGCTCGTCCTCGGCAGGCCGTACGGGATGCCGTCCGTCGAGACCGAGACGCTCGCGGATCTCCCGCTGCACGGTGTCCGGGTCGCGGCGGGCGTCGGCGGTGAAGACGAACTCCTTGCGCCGGAACAGCTCCAACACCGGGTCGATCTTCCCGTGGTAGTCGTGCAGGCGGGCCGCGAGTGCCTCGGGGGTGTCGTCCTCGCGGGTGACCAGCTCGCCGCCGCAGACGTCGCACCGGTCGGGTCGTTTCGGCCGGTCCTCGATGAGGTTGTAGTCCATGCCGCACACCGAGCAGAGCCGCCGCGCGAGGACTCGGCGGCGGACCTCCGAGTCCGGCAGATCGAGAAGGATGACGCCGTCGATGTCGTAGCTCTCCAGGAAGAACTCGGCCTGACGGCGGTTGCGCGGGAATCCGTCGATGATGAAACCGTAGTTCCAGTCGTGCTGGTCCAGACGGTCGCGCACGATCCGTTCGACCAGGTCGTCTCCGACGAGCTGGCCGGCCGCCATCACCCGGCGGACCTGAGCGCCGATCTTGGTGTGGTTCTTGACGTGCCACCGGAAGATGTCGCCGACGCTGATCTGCACCAGATCGAACTCGCGCGCCAGCATGGCGCTCTGGGTGCTCTTGCCGCTTCCCGGCACTCCCATGATCACGTACTTTCGCACCGTCAGCAGAATGGCACAGCGCACGCTCCGCTGTCAGCCCGGATGGAGATTGCCACGCCGAACCGGCGGACGCGCTGCCACCCTGCTCCCGGAACCCGTCTCGGGAGCTCACCGGCGAACCGGTCGCACCGCCGCACCTTCCGGCCGGCTTTCCGGTCGTCTTTCATGACGGTTGAGTGCCTGACCAGAACTGAGCGCTAATCCCGGAGAATCGTATGCGCCCGGCAATTCTCCGAGGTTTTGCCCTGCCTTGTGGTTTCACACACTGATGCCTCACCGGCCCACCGATAGAAATGGAGGCCGAACGGAGCCGAGAAGTTGGGGGGACGTCATGGCCCGTTCCACACCGACATTCGATCCGGAGGGTCTCACCATCGAGCAGCGCTGGGGCGAGGCATGTGTGGTCTGCCACAAGAGGTGGCCCCGACCGCGCGTCCACGTCGGGCGACTGCCGGACGACTCTCGCGTGTTCGCCTGCGACGACTGCGCCCCAGCACTGTGTATTCCGGTTCAGCAGACCCGGGGCCGGCGCGCGAAGATCAGGGCCTAACCGGAAAAGGAGCGTCCCGGGTCCGGGGGGAGCCCGGGACGCCCGATGAGAGACGCGCGCTCGGCGGGGGCGGCCGAGCGCGCGTCTTCTCGCCAGGCCCCCGTTCGCGGCGAAAAGGACGCCGGGTGTTCTCGCGGACCCGGGCTCAGCGGCGGGCGTTCTGCCAGGCGCGGATCCAGGCGGCATAGTCGGCGCAGCCCTCACCGCGCCCGCCGCAGTCCTTCGTCGGCGTACGGGCAAAAACGATCTTATTGAGGTACGACCGGTCGCCGACGTGGTACGCACTGCAGAACTGCGGGCGCAGCCGGTCGTGTCCGCACGCCTCGGAATTGGCCGGGGCGACGCCGTCCCACTCCGCCACCTGCTGTTGGACCTCCGGAGAACTCGCCCAGTTCAGCCACTGGTACATGCAGTTGGGGTGGTCGCCCCGGGCTCCGACCATCCAGGCGTCCATCCAGCCGGTGACGCCCTCGCGCGGAGTGACCCCGGCGACGGAGCGACCGCTCCGGCTGAGCACGTCCACCTGGTACGGCCAGACCTGGCCCAGGGCGGCCTGCCCGTCGGCGAACGGGGCGATGGCGTCGGACGGGTTGAGCCAGTAGGTGCTGACGTACGGATGCTGCTTCGTGATCAACGACGCCGCCGCGGCGAGCTGCTTTCCGGTCAGCGCGAACGGATCCTTGATGTGCAGCTTCGGGTCGTGCGCCTTGAGGTAGAGGGCGACGTCGCCGAGCGTCAGCGGACTGTCGCGGACCACGAGACGGCCGGCGTACTTCTTGGCCTCGGCCGGGTCGAACAGCGCGCCCCAGCTGTCCGGCGCCGTGCGCACCGCGCGCTGGTCGTACATGAGGAGGTTCGACCCCCAGGTGAAGGGGACGCCGTAGGGCTTGCCGTCCTTGGTCAGCTGCGCGCGGAGAACGGGTTCGAGGTCCTTGTAGCCGTCGATGAGGTCGGGATTGACCGCCACGACCTGGCGGTCCGCCACGAGCTGCCCGGCGATCTCCGGGGGCGCCGCGACACCGTCGTAGTGCAGGTTCGGCTTGGACATCAGCTGGCGCATCTCCTGCGCGTCGGTCGCGTACTTGATGTCCACCCGGCACCGGGTCTTCTTCTGGAACGGGGTGATCCAGTCGACCCGGGGGTCGTTGGAGCCGTCTTCGGCGTAGCCGTTCCACGTCAGGAGGGAGACCGAGCCCTCACCCGCCCCGAGGGTGTCGGCCGCCCGGACCTCTCTCGTACGGTGGACGCCGCCGCCTCCGCTGCAGCCGACCAGGCCGAGCACGGCGGCCAGCACGATGGCCGACACGGCTGCCGCACGCCGTCGTGAACGCCTCATGCCGCTCCCGTCTCATGACAACACGTCTGCGGCGAGCGTAACGATATGGGTGGGCCGACGCGGACAGGACCCACGAGGTGGGGAAATGGAGGTCCGGGCAACCGTGCCGGGGGCTACACGGTTGCCCGGACTCCCGGCGGCCTCAGGAGAGCGCCCCTCTGCAGTCACGCCTGTCACGGAGGTGTTGGAGGGGGAGGCGGCGTGACTGGCAAAAATGCTCACCTGAGACCGCGGCTTGGGTGCGGCCCGGCCGGGCCGCGCGGGGGGTCATCGGATCCGCCCTCCGGGTCGGGAGGCGGCGGGGAGCCTGCCCCGCGCCGCGCCCGGAGACGGACCTCGTGTCTGGTAGGGGACTCGGGGGCGCGCTTTCAGCGCCTCGATCGACTCGACCAGCTCCTTCACCGTCGGAGCCTCGATGAACTCGCCGGGCTCGCGGTCGTGAGGCGGGAGCGCCCACCAGTGACCGGTGGCCTCGCCGAACCAGATCGTCCACTCCGGGTAGCGCGCCGCCAACACGGCGAGCAACGAGAACGGCGTCTGGTCGGGCGAGTCGTCGGCAGACATGGGGTGCTCCCTGGGAACCGGGGAACTTCTGAAGTTTGCGCCAACAGCTATCGACAACCGCAGTGTGTCGTATGCCACAGAGCAGGTCAAGGGCTCCGGCTAGTGTTTGTAGGTTTACCTGTCAAGCTACCGGATTAGCGCAAACCAATACCCATGAAGGTGCTGCGACCTTTTCAAGAAAGACCCTGCGCGCTCGCACGAGCGGAGCACACGATGACGATCTTGTGCAACCCCCAACGGACGGGCCCCTGGACCCATCGTGGCCCACCCCGCCCCCGGAGGCCACCCACCGCCACCCGGCTTTGACCTTCAGGTGACAAGACCCCGATTTCGCGCCGGCCGGAAATCCGTCGCCGCGTGAATTGAAAACGACCCGCCGGAATTAGAATTCCGACAGCAATCACCGAAACGGGCATGCGCCCCTTTATTGCCGAATGACGGCATGCAGGGCCAGAAGCCCTCTCTGCCGGGCCGCGTGACCGCATCCGCCGAGACGGACGCGATCACGCCTGCCGATCAGCCGTTCGTGGGGAAGCCCAGATTGACGCCGCCGTGGGAGGGGTCCAGCCACCGCGAGGTGACGACCTTCCCGCGCGTGTAGAAGTGCACGCCCTCGGTTCCGTGCATGTGCGTGTCCCCGAACAGCGAGGCCTTCCAGCCGCCGAAGGAGTAGTAGGCCATCGGCACCGGGATCGGAACGTTCACCCCGACCATTCCGACCTCGACCTCGTTGCAGAACCGCCGGGCCGCGCCGCCGTCGTTCGTGAAGACGGCGGTGCCGTTGCCGTACGGGTTGGCGGCGATCAGGTCCATGCCGGTCTCGTACGACAGCGTCCGTACGACCGACAGGACGGGACCGAAGATCTCGTCCTTGTAGCAGTCCATCTCCGTCGTCACGTGATCGAGGACCGTCGGACCGAGCCAGAATCCCGCGCCGTCGGGCAGGGAGTGCCCGCGCCCGTCGACGGCCAGCGTGGCGCCCTGAGCGACGCCGCTGTCGAGGTAGGACACGACCTTGTCACGGTGCGCGCCGGTGACCAGCGGACCCATCTCCGAGCGCTCGTCGGCGCCCGGACCGACGGCCAGCTTCGCCACCCGCTCCTTGATCTTGGCCACCAGCTCGTCGCCCACGGGGTCGACCGCGACCACCGCAGAGATCGCCATGCACCGTTCCCCCGCCGAGCCGAACCCGGCGGAGACGGCCGCGTCGGCGGCCAGGTCCAGGTCCGCGTCGGGCAGCACGAGCATGTGGTTCTTCGCGCCGCCGAGGGCCTGAACCCGCTTTCCGTGCGTGGTGCCCGTCTCGTAGACGTACCGCGCGATCGGCGTCGAGCCGACGAAGCTCACGGCGCGCACGTCCGGGTGGGTGAGCAGCGCGTCCACCGCAGCCTTGTCCCCGTGCACCACGTTGAAGACGCCGTCGGGCAGCCCCGCCTCCCGCCACAGCTCCGCCAGGAGCAGCGACGCCGACGGGTCCTTCTCCGACGGCTTGAGCACGAAGGTGTTCCCGCAGGCGATGGCGAGAGGGAACATCCACATCGGCACCATGGCCGGGAAGTTGAACGGCGTGATGCCGGCGACGACGCCCAGTGGCTGGCGAATGGAGTAGGAGTCCACGCGGGTGGAGACGTTCTCCGAGAAGCCGCCCTTGAGCAGGTGGGGAATGCCGCAGGCGAACTCCACCACCTCCAGGCCGCGGGCGACCTCGCCGGCCGCGTCGGCGCGTACCTTGCCGTGCTCCGACGTGATCGCAGCGGCGAGGTCGCCGCGGTGCCGGTCGACCAGCTCGCGGAACGCGAACAGCACGTTCGCGCGCTTGGCGAGAGACGCGTCCCGCCACGCGGGGAAGGCCTCGCGCGCGGCGGCGACGGCGGCGCCCACCTCGTCGGCCGAGGCGAAGTCCACGCGGCCGCCCACCTGCCCGGTCGCCGGGTCGTAGACGTCGCCTTGGCGCTCGGCGGTCCCGGTCCAGGGCTTGCCGCCGATCCAGTGCGTGATCTGCTTCATGATGAGACCGCCTCCAGGGCGTCGATGAGGATGCCGAGCCCCTCCTTGCCCTCATCCTCGGTCAGCGTCAGCGGCGGGGCCATCCGGAGCGTGTTGCCGTACAGCCCGCCCTTGCCGATGAGCAGGCCACGGGCCTTGGTCTCCTCCAGCATCCGTGCGGCGAGCTCCGGCTCGGTCAGCTCCACCGCGAACATCAGGCCCTTGCCGCGTACGTCGGTGACGATCGGCAGCCGGGCGGCCGCCGCCCGCAGGCCCTCGATGATCTGCCCGCCGACCTTGGCGGCGTTGGCCTGCAGGTCGTGGTCGAGGATGTAGTCGAGCGTCGCGTTCGCGGCGGCGGTGGAGATCGGGTTGCCGCCGAACGTCGACAGGCCGGTCGCGTGCAGCGCGTCCATCAGCTCGCGGCGCGCGACGAGACCGCCGATCGCGAAGCCGTTTCCGAGCCCCTTGGCGAAGGTCATCATGTCGGGCGTCACGCCGTGGTTCTGGATGCCCCAGAAGTTCTGGCCGGTACGCCCCCAGCCGGTCTGCACCTCGTCGGAGATGAACAGGATGCCCTGCTCGGCCAGCACCTCCTGGTACGCCGCGTACAGCCCGTCCGGCGGGACGGTGTACCCCCCGACGCCCTGGATCGGCTCGGCGATGACGGCCGCGACGTCACCGGCCGTGACGGTGGCGAGGGTGTGCCGCAGGTCCTCCACGCAGACCCGGATGAAGTCGGCGTCCGAGAGCCCCCGGAACTGCGAGAGATGCCGGTCCCCGCCGTGCAGGAAGTACACGCTCAGCGGCGACAGCGCGTTGTTCTTCCACGTGCGGTTGCTCGTGATCGCGGTCGCGCCGAAGGACCGGCCGTGGTAGCTCTGCCGCATGGCGAGGATCTGGTTGCTCTTGCGCGCGTACGTCGCGAGCAGGAGCGCCGTCTCGTTCGCCTCGGTGCCGGAGTTGGTGAAGAACACCTTGGCGTCGTCGATGCCGGAGAGCCGGGCGATCTTCTCGGCGAGCTCGACCTGGCCGCGCATCAGGTACAGCGTCGAGGTGTGCACGACTCCGGTGCGGAGCTGGCGTTCGACGGCCTCGCGTACCTCGGCGAGGTCGTAGCCGAGCGTGTTCGTGACGATCCCGGCGAAGAAGTCGAGGTAGGAACGGCCGTTCGCGTCGGTGACGCGGTTGCCCTTCCCGCTGACGATCTCGATGGGCTCGTCATAGTAGAGGGCCATCCAGTTCGGCATGACCGCGCGATGACGTGCAAGCAAGTCCGACATACAACGAGTCTTCCCGCTTAACACCCCAGAGCGCCAGCCGACAGACTGTCAGCATCGACCCACCGAGTCTGGCAACCTGTCGGCCGCGAGCCTATGGCTCACTCACGCGTCTCACCCGCTTCGCGTCCGGCCTTCGTCGTGCCGGAGGCGCGCAGAGGACACGTTCGTCCGGACACCCCGTTCGCCGCACCGCGCTCGCTCGGCCGCTGCTCAGAGCCGGTTGAGGCGGCGGGCGAGGCGGAAGTCGTACTCCGTCAGGCCTCCGGCGACGTGCGTACTCTGCGTCAGCGTGACCTTGTTCCAGCGGATCAGGATGTCCGGGTGGTGGTTCTGCTCCTCGGCGACCTCCGCCACGCGGTTGACGAACGCCATCGCCTCCTTGAAGTCCTTGAACGTGACGGTCTTGACGATCGCGTCCTCGGCGAGCTCCCAGCCCGGGGTCGTCGCCAGCTCGCGGTCGACGGCGTCGCTGTCCAGCCGATCCATCTGGCCCCTCCTCGCGTCTGTTCCGTAGCATCACAATTGTGCTGCCCACTCTGGCCGACGTCTTGCGGCTCGACGCGGTCCGGCGGGGCGAGCCCCGGATCATCGCCGGCGCGGACCACCTCGACGCCCGCGTGCGGTGGGTCCATGTCGCCGAGGTCACCGACATCGCCCACCTGCTGCGCGGCGGCGAACTGGTGCTCACCACCGGCATCGCGCTGCCGGACGATCCACACCGCCTCCGGACGTACGTCGCCGAGCTCGCCGAGGTGGGCATCAGCGGCCTCATCGTCGAGCTGGGCCGCAAGTACGCGCGCACGCTCCCCGACGCGCTGGTCGCGGCGGCCGAGGAGCACCGGCTCCCGCTCATCGCCTGGGCGCGGGAGACTCCGTTCGTCGACGTCACCGAGGCGGTGCACGCCCAGATCATCGACGCGCAGCTGGCCGAGCTGCGCGCCTCGGAGAAGCTGCACGAGGTGTTCACCCAGCTGTCCGTCGACGGCGCGCCACCGGCCGAGGTGGTCCGCCAGGTGGCCGTCATCGCCGGGCGCCCCGTCGTGCTGGAGAACCTCGCCCACCAGGTGCTGGCCGCCGAGATGGCCGGGTCCGACCCCGCCGAGCTGCTGACCGGCTGGGAGATCCGCTCGCGGGCCGTACGCCCCGAGGAGCGCACCGCGTACGACGGGTCCTCACGGTGGCTGCTGACCGTCGTCGGCGCGCGCGGTGAGGACTGGGGGCGGCTCATCATCACCTCGATGGACCCGCCCTCGCCCCGTGACGTCGTCCTCATCGAGCGCGCGGCGACCACGCTCGCGCTCGGACGGCTGCTCGACCGGCACGCCGAGAGCCTCGAACGCCAGGCGCACGGCTCGATCATCAACGGCATCCTCGCGCACGCGTACGCCGACCCACAGGAGGCGGCGGCCCGTGCCCGCGCCCTCGGCGTGCCGCTCACCGGCCGCCGCCTGCTCGGCATCGTGGTCCTTCCGCGCCCGTCGGTGCGCTCCGACCCTCCCCCGGCACTCGGCCTGACGCACGGCGGCGACAGCTCGACGGCCGCCTCGATCGCGGAACTGGCCGAGGCGACCGCCGCCGCCTGCCGGGAGGCGAACCTGTCCGCCCTCGTGGGCGCCCTCGACGAGAGCTCTCCGCAGGCCCGGGTCGGCGTGCTCGCCTCACTCCCCGCACGCGCCGCCGAGGACGACGTCCTGTGCGAGGTGGCGCGCCGCCTCCGGGCCCACCATTGCGGTCCGGCGGCGGCCGGCCGTGACCGCGCCGCGGCCGGACCCGACACGGGCGGCCGGGCCGCGCGACCACGCGGTGGCGCGGAGGCGTTCGTCATGGCCGTGGGGTCGACCGTGGAGTCCGTACGCGACGTCCGCCGATCGTTTCTGGAGGCCGAGCAGGTCGCCGCCGTCGCCGCCGGACGCAACGACGGACGGCTCTTCTACCGCCTGCCCGACCTGCGGCTACGCGGCCTGCTACACCTGCTGCGCGACGACGCGCGGCTGCAGACGTTCACCGAACGCGAGCTGGGCCCGCTCCTGACCTACGACGCCCAGCGCGGCAGCGACCTCGTCCACGTGCTCGGCCTCTACCTCGGCAGCGGCCGCAACAAGGTCCTCACGGCCCAACGGGCCCACCTGTCGCGGCCGGCGTTGTACGAGCGGCTGCGCCGCATCGAACGAGTGCTCGGCGCGGACCTGGAGGACGTCGAGTCGTGCGCCTCCCTGCACGTCGCCCTACTCGCCCTCGACGCCCTCCGCAAGGACCGCATGTAACGGCGAGTCCGACGTGCACGGAAGCATGCGGCAAGGCCGCCCAGGGCCGGCTCGACGCCGGTCCAGCAAGCGAGAGGCGGAACAGACGCCGCGACGGCCGCGCCAGTTCCGCCTCCTCCAGACCGCAGGTCACTCCGGCGGTCTGCCCGCCGCCCCCGTACTGCCGAGGAACGCTCCATCGATCCAGGTGACTTCGACACAGCCACTCGACGCGTTACTCCGGATGGATTTGCGCCAGGGGGGAATCGGGTTATCGGTCATTCTGACCTTCCTTATGTCTCTTCTGCCGCCAGTCGGCGGAGGAATGCGGCCGACTCACCGAGCCCGAGCGCCTCGGCGACGAGCCGGTTGAACACGAGCGAGTAGGCGTGGACGTCGGTGTCGTCCTCGAGATACAGGGCGCCGTTGAGCGCCTCGATGTAGCCGACATCGGGCATGTAACGCTCCGGGAACTCCAAGATCGCGAAGGTACCTTCCACACCCGGATGCGCCCCGACCTTGTGCGGCAGGACTTGGAGGGTGACATTGGGGAGCTCGGCCAGTTCGGCGAGATGGGTGTACTGCGCCCGCATGACGGCCGTACCGCCGATCATGCGGCGCAGGGTGTTCTCGTCGATCACACACCACAGCTCCAGCGGGGGCGTCCGCTCGGCGAGCAGCGCCTGTCGGTTGAGGCGCACCTCGACGCGCCGCTCCACCTCAGAGTCAGAGGCCAGCTGCATGAGGCCGGCCTTGATCACCTCCCGCGCGTAGTCCTCGGTCTGCAACAACCCATGAACGACCAGGGCGTCATAACACCGCAGCGACCGAGCATCAGCCTCCAAGGCGATATAGGAGGCGTACGCGGCGGGCAGGGTGTCGGTGTAGCGATGCCACCAGCCGCGCTCGCGCGCGCCGCGAGCCAGCTCCGCGAGATCGTCGCGGCGACGGACGTCCACCTTGTAGATGTCGAGGAGCCGTTGCAGCTCGACGGGTTTGATCCTCCGGATGGCGGTCTCCATGCGGCCGAGCGTGGCGCGGCTCCACCCGAGCCGCTCGGCCGCCTGATCGAGGGTCAGTCCTGTCTGTTCACGAAGACGACGCAGCTCGATCGCGATGCGGCGTTCGCGGATGGTCGGTGAGGGATCCGGCACGAGCCCAGTGTGCCGACGTCACTGAGTGCGAGCAATCGATTTCACAGAGTTACCGAGCGGTAAATTGTGAGAATTCTCAGCGAACCGCTTGCGCGGATCCACCAGGTCGCAGCACTATGCGTAAGAGACCGAACACGCCATGTGATCGAGGGGGTCGCCCGACGTGACGGCAGCGAACAGGCGCGCCACCGTGTCACCGGCCACTTTAGCCGCCACCGCTCCGGCGGAACCGGACCGGCCCCCGACCCACCCCACGGGTCCCGTGTCGTGCTCCCCAGGTCCAGGGAACATCGAGCGTCTCCCCGGGCCTCGGCACTCACCCCATTCGACGGGAGGGCGCACCACCGTGACCGCCATGCTCCACGAGACGACGCCGACCACATCCATCACCACGATGTGCTGGCGCCGGACCTTCCCCGGCCGCCCGGACCAGGCGCGACTCGTCCGCAGGTTCGTGGCCTTCCTCCTGGAGGACTGCCGGCGCGCCGACGACGCGGTCCAGGTGGTGGCCGAACTGGCCGGCAACGCCCTCATCCACACCCGTTCCGGCCGGCCCGGTGGCACGTTCGTCGTCGAGGTGCGCCGCGGGGAGGACTGCCTGGCGATCTCCGTCACCGATCAGGGAGGATCGCTGGAGGACAGCGGCCCCCATACGAGGCGGCACGACGACGACCTCGCCGAGAACGGCCGCGGCCTCCCCATCGTCGAGGACCTCGCCACCCACGTCACCTGGACCGGCGACCCGGACCACGGCCACACGGTCACCGCCACCTTCAGCTGAGCCCCCGTTCACCCGCATTCCCGAGTCTTCGCCGGCCCGTCGGCCACTCACCACTTCCGATCCCGCCCCGGCCGGCGGTCATTCACCGAGCGTCGAGGACACCGCGGCCGGCACCGATCAGCTCGGTGCTCTACCGCGAGGACGCCGGGCCACGACACGCCTGAAGCCCCGGCACCGAATCATCCCGGGACTCGACGGGAAGTGATCACTTCGCGACGGGGACGAGTTCGGTCTCTGGGGCGGGGATCTGTTCGGCGGACTCCGCCCGGCGGCGGCCGGTCACCTGCGATGGAAGCCGTGCGACCGCAGTGGGCGCGCCGGCCACGACCGTCATCACCGTACCCCCGCCTGCCCGGTGAGGAGTCGCACGGGACCCGATGACGGAGTGGCGCGGAGCCATGCGAACGACGGGAGGGTCGCGACCGGCCGCCGCGAGGTCTGTCTTCACCTCCCGGCAGCCGTCGCGCTCTTCACGTCTCGGCGGGCGGGTCATCGGGCCGGACGACGTCGGAGGCCCAGGTCACTGACGTGGAGCTTGACCACCGCCATGACTCCGTGGCCCGGTCGGCCTTCACCCGGTTCGGATACTCGGTAGTATTCACCTGCTTTTGACGTGACCGATTCCGGACTAACATTTGACCTTGCGGCTTTTGACTTGGTTTGTGAGGATCTGCGAAGGCCAGGTAATCGGATCTCGACCCCGCCCGGGCGGCCCCCTCCGCCCGCGAGCCGAGCGCCGTTGCCATGCCGTCCCTCGGGCACGCCATCGGGGCGTGCCCGCCACCCCTGAGGGAGGCTCGTGTGAGATTCACTGCTCCCCGGCGCGCTGGACTGATCGCCGCTGCCGCCACACTGCTGGGCGGCTCCCTTCTCGCGGCGTCGGCCCAGGCGGCCGTCTCGCAGCCGGATCCGTCGCACATCGCCACGAAGCTGGCCCAGCGGCTGGGTTCCCGCTCTGCCGGCTCGTATCTCGACCGGTCCACGAAGAAGCTCGTCGTGACCGTCACCTCGAAGTCGGACGCCTCGGCCGTACGCCAGGCAGGCGCCGTTCCCCGGATCGTCCCGTTCAGCGGTGCCCGGCTCCAGCAGGCCATCGGCACCCTCGACCGTACGGCCAAGGTGCCGGGCACGGCCTGGGCCGTCGACCCCACAACCGACCAGGTCGTGCTCTCCGTCGACAGCTCGGTCACCGGTTCCAAGCTCGTCCAGGTCACCTCGGCCGCCCAGCAGCTCGGCAGCGCCGTCCGCATGGAGTACGTGCCGGGCGTCTTCCGCACCGAGATCTCCGGTGGTGACGCGATCTACGGCGGTCAGTACCGCTGCTCCCTGGGCTTCAACGTCGTCAGCGGCAGCACGTACTACTTCCTGACCGCCGGGCACTGCGGCAACATCGCGTCCAGCTGGTACAGCAACTCGAGCCACACCTCGCTGATCGGCACGACGCGGTCCAGCACCTTCCCCGGCCACGACTACGCCATCGTCACGTACGCCAGCGGCGTCGCGCACCCGGGCCAGGTCGGCAGCCAGGACATCACCTCGGCCGGCAGCGCGTACGTCGGCGAGTCGGTGACGCGCCGGGGCAGCACCACCGGCATCCATTCCGGTAGCGTCACCGCGCTCAACCAGACGGTGAACTACTCCGAGGGCAGCGTCACCGGAATGATCCGGACGACCGTCTGCGCGGAAGGCGGCGACAGCGGCGGCCCGCTCTACTCCGGCACCACGGCGCTGGGGCTGACCTCCGGCGGCAGCGGCGACTGCACCTCCGGCGGAACGACCTTCTTCCAGCCGGTCACCGCGGCGCTCAGCGCGTACGGAGTGAGCGTCTACTGATCCTTCTTCGCTGAACCCCGCTCGCGGGCCCCCGGAAGCGCGGCATCTTCCGGGGGCCCGCCCCTTTTCATTTGGCCCCGCCCTGTGACGTGCATCAGCCGCACCCGGAGCCCCGGGGTCCCCGATCGTACGAAGGACCAGGGCAACCCCGCCCCCAAGAAGATTAGGACTGGTCCGGCCCGCCGGAACCCGCCGCCGACTTAAGCGGCTCGTGTGACCAATTCAGTTCACGTAAGGGCGGTTTCCTGAAGTGATTTCGCGGCCGTGTCCAGCGCTCCAGCCTCGGTCAAACGGCGCAGCGTCTGCGCGCTTCGCGACTGTTGCAGACCGTCCAGAACGTCGGCAGCGGCACGGAGAGCGGCGCTCAGATCTTTAGTAAAGGCTCTGGGAAGCCGTGCCGCGAGCCGTTGGTAAATCGCGGCGGACTCGCGGATCGAGCCGAAGGCTCCGGCCAGGTCCGTGTGCAGGGCGACTCGTACCTCAGCACATGTCCTCAGCGAGCGCGCGAGGTCGGGCTCGTAGGCGTCGCGGTTAGCCTGCGTCAGCCGCTGGAGGATGTCGACGGCCTCCTGGGTAGTGGTCAGTGCCTCCTCACGACGCCGCACGCCCGACAGCATCGTGCCGAGGTTGTCCAACGACATGGCGAGGTCGGGCTCGTAGGCGTCGGGGTTGGTCTGCGCCAGCTGCCGGTAGATCCGCGCCGCCTCTTGCGTGGCGGTCAGTGCCTCCTCCTCACGTCCCACCCCCGACAGCATCAAGCCGAGATTGATCAGCGAGGCGGCGAGGTCGGGCTCGTAGGCGTCGCGGTCAGCCTGCGTCAGCCGCCGGCGGATGTCCACCGCCTCCTGGATGATGGTCAGTGCCTCCTCCCAACGTCCCACCTCCGACAGAGCGACGCTGAGGTTGTTAAGCGAGCGCGCGAGGCCGGGCTCGAAGGCGTCGGGGCCGACCTGCACCAGCCGCCGGTAGATCCGCGCCGCCTCTTGCGCGGCGGTCAGTGCCTCCTCCTCACGTCCCACCCCCGACAGCATCAAGCCAAGGTTGTTCAGCGACATGGCGAGGTCCGGCTCGAAGGCGTCGGGGCCGACCTGCACCAGCCGCCGGTAGACCCCCACTGCCTCCTGGACGACGGTCAATGCCTCCTCCCAACGTCCCACCTCCGACAGAATGGCACTGAGGTTGTTCAGCGACACGGCGAGGTCGGACTCATAGGCGTCCGGGTTGGCGTGCGCCAGCCGCCGGCGGATGTCCACCGCCTCTTGGATGATGGTCAGTGCCTCCTCCCAACGCCCCATCCCCGACAGATCGGCGCTGAGGTTGTTCAGCGAGCGCGCGAGGTCGGGCTCGTAGGCATCGGGCTTGGCCTGGGCCAGCCGCCGGTAGACCCGCACCGCCTCCTGGGTAACGGTCAGTGCCCTCTCCCAACGTCCCACCTCCGACAGAGCGACGCTGAGGTTGTTCAGCGAGCGCGCGAGGTCGGGCTCGTAGGCATCGGGGTTGGCCTGCGCCAGCCGCCGCCGGGTGTCCACCGCCTCCTGGGTAGCCGTGAGAGCTTGGTGATGCAGGCCAGCGTTGTGCAGGCGGACGCCCAGGCGGTGGTGGATGTCGGCGCGCTGGTCGGGATCGGTGGTGGTGGCCAGACGGTGTTCGGCCAGGCGGGCGGCGATCGCGGCGATGCCTGCGTCCAGGTCGGCGTGACGTTGACCGGGCAGGTGCGCCTCGATGGCCTGCAGCAGGTCAGGGGCAATGCCGGACAGCCCGGCCAGGGCTGCCAGGCCGGCGCCGCCGGCGTGCACGGCCAGGTCCGGGTGGGCGGCCAGCAGCCGGTACAGGCGGTCGGCGACGTGGGGCCAGCGGCGTGCAGTCTCGATCAGTACCGTCAGCGCGGGCCGGATCCATCCAGCAGCCTCCAGCCCTGGCGGCGTGTCGTCGGACACGGGCTCGAAGAGCCGGGTGATCGCGGCATCGGCCCACGCATCTGCGAACCCGCCGGGACCACCGGGAGTGGTCAGGGCGAGGAAGTCCTCGCCGAGCCGATCGGGATACAGCGGTTCCAGCACGGTGCCAGGGTTGTCGGACGGGTAACACAGCTGGTGGTCGGTCAGGACCTGGTTGGCGTTCTCGGGCAGCGAGGTAACCTGCGCGCGGCCCAGCGCCTGCACACCACTGGCATGGGTGAGCGGTCCGGCCAGCGTGGCCAGGTACACAGCACGATCCATGGTCTGCGGCGGGGTGGGCAGCGGATCGCTGTCCCGGGCGTGCCAGTGATGCCAGTGCGCGCGTTCGCGTTGCAGCAGGTACGCCGAAATCCGGTGCGGGTCGGCGGGCACGGTCGCGCCATGGTGGCGGGCGTCCACTGCGGCCAGCGCGGCCATGTGCACGGTCAGCACCTGGGCGAACGGGGCGCCCTCCAACTCCCGCGGTGGGGCGATATGCGCACAGCCGGGGAGTTGCATGGCCTCGGCGAAGGCGTCGCGAGCATCGGTGAACAGGCTGCGCCGGTCGATCCCGCCCTCGCCGCCCAGCGGCGGCAACGCCACTGCGTCGGCGGGGATGTCCAAGTCGGCATCCAGCCAGTTCTCCAGCGCTTCCCACCACCAGCCCGCGCTGCGGGCCAGCAGCAGCACCCGGAGTACCGGCGCCATCGGCAGCCGCCCGGCCAGGGTGTACAGGTCGACGATCAGAGCCTGTAGATGAGAAGTCGGCCACCGATCGGCGTAGTCCACCACCAGCAGCAGCCCACCGGCCTCTCCAGGCGCAGTAAGCCGCTGCGGTGATGACGCCGTGGGCAGCGGCTGGCGAGCCTGCCACACCTGCCACCGGCCGGCCTGCTCGCGGGCGAACTGGGCAGCCAGCCGGGACTTGCCCTGCCCGCCGGGCCCATGCACCAGCCGTACCGACACCGGCGCCTGCTCGCCCAGCCACCCCGCCAGCTTCTGCCGCACCTCGGTACGCCCCGCGAATGGCACCAGCTCATAGCGGGCCAAGAGCAACCGGGACGGCTGTGCCCGGGCACGGTCCACCCCCGGCCCGCCCCGTACCGCCGGCCACGGCACCACCCCGTACACCGGCCGGGCCAAGGTGACCGTGACGTCCCTGCCCACGTTCTGAATCTGGACGACATCCCCGACCACGACGCTGTCGGTCACCGACTGGCCGGCGGCACGGCCATCCCCGCAGCCGGGATCGTCGCCGGGAACCACGCCCGCCTCTGGGCCGGTCACCGGTCGATATCGGCGTCCCCGCCGACCCCGTCGATCTGTGTCACCTCACCGGCCACCCGCGCGTCGCGCACCGCCTGCTCCCCCGGCACACCCTTACCCGCCTCCGGCTTGGGCGGCACCGCAGGCGGCCTCGCCAGCCCCGGCGGCGGGGCGCCCAGGTGCAGATCACTGCCGACGCTTCTGACCTGAGTGACGCCACCACCGATGGTCGAGCCGGTCACCGACTGGCCGCCCGGTGGTGGCGGCGCGGGCGATGCAGGCGCGGTCGCCTGGCGGGCCAGGATCACCCCGTACACCGACACCACCAGCCCCGCCAGGCCGATTAACGCACTGACCGCGCTGGCCAGCTTGTCGGCCTTATCCAACCCCACCGCCACGAAATACCCGCCCAGCCCAGCCGCGGCCGCCACCGCGACCCCGCCCCCGGCCCACGCCAGTACCGGCCCTCGCGTCCACGCCATAACTAGTCATCATCGACCACACACCAAAATCCCGGAAGTGAGTCCCGCAGCAACACGGCACCCGGCCGAACCCGGCCAACTCGCCGGGCAGCCCTGGGCGCTGTTGACGATCGCCCATGCCCTTCTCATGGGCGGCCCTGGGCGTCCTCGCCGCCGTCGTGGTCACGGCCGCCTCCCGGCGCCGGCTCCGCCGTGCGATCGCGCCCGAGCGCCTCCGCACCGAGTGACCCGGCGCGCGGCGGTTCACCGGCTGGGGCGCAGGTCGGGCGTGATGCCGGGGTCGTGCAGCACGACCCAGCCGTCCTGTCTGGAGACGACCGTGTACCCCCGCTGCAGCAGAAACCGTACGCGGTCGCGCTGCGCGCCCAGGGCCGGGAAGGGGAAGGTCATGCGGGCGGTGTCGGCGACGACCCAGGGCGCCCGGCGGACGCGGGTGTCCCACAGCAGCACGCGGGTCCGGCCGGACAGTTGCGGCCCGACGACGTTGGCGGCCTCGACCAGCACGCCGTCGGGTACGGCCGCGACGGCGTGGGCGGCGGCCCGCGCGTGCGCGTCGCGCCGGTAGAACACCGGGTCGAAGAAGCTCTTGAACGCGAAGCGCGGAACGACGATGGCGGCGGCCAGCAACGCGGCCACCGGCCAGACGAGGTCCACGCGGAGCCGCCACCCGCGTGGCCCCGGCAGGCGGAGCCGCGAGAGCCGGCAGGCGCCGTCGACGCCCGCCGCGACCAGCAGGACCGTCAGCGCGACGTTGTAGTGGAACCTCGGCTCCCACCAGTGCTCGAAGCGGTTCGCGAGCATCCGCTCGGCCAGCAGGGGCAGCACCGACAGGGTGATCGGTGAGGCCAGTGGGACGAGGAGCAGCGGCAGGATCAGCCATGCCATGGTCGTCGCCTTGACGTCCGGCGTCACGAAGAGCTTCAGCGCGGTCCACGGATGCGTCACGGCGTACACGGCGGCGTGCGGCAGGTCCCGCCCCAGGGCGTCATAGGCCCAGTAGTAGTCCGCCGCGCCGCCGAACGCCGGGATCAGCACCCGGGAGGCCAGCCACGTCCACCCCACCCCGGCGACCACGAGGACTCCCGCCAGGCGCCGCTCCCCCGGCCGGGTCAGCAGGTAGAGCCCGAAGCCTGCGACGAGCAGCCCCATGTCCTCCTTGACCAGCAACAGCGCTCCGGCGGCCAGCACGCACTGCCGCCGCCGGCCGGCGTCGTGCCGTTCGAGCATCAGCATGGACAGTACGGGGGTGAACGCCATCTCGTGGAAGTCGAACGCGACGGTCTCGGCCACCGGCCAGGCCAGCGCGTACACGCCCGCGACGCAGTGCGCCGCCCACGCGCCGAACCGCCGCCGGGTGAACATCCACAACGGCACGATCGTCAGCGCCAGGAGGACGGCCTGGGCGACCAGGAGCGTCTGGGGCCCGTCGTGGATCCAGTACAGCGGCGCGAGCAGGGCGAGGATCGGCGAGAAGTGGTCACCGAGCACGGTGAAGTGAGGGCCGAAGCCGTTGTGCACGCCCTTGGCGATCGACACGGGCAGATGGAAGCGGCTGTAGGAGCGCACCGCCTGGTCGAAGATCACCAGGTCGTACGTGGTGGTGCGGAAGGTCCAGTACCGCACCAGCGCGAACACCGAGTACGCCACCGCGGCGGCCACAACGAGGACGCCGACGGCGCCCTCGTCGCGCCGGGCGCGACCGGGGCGCACGTCCGGGCCGGCGGTCTCGGCCGACATCGCGATCATCCGAGCGCGCCGCGGATGCGGTCCGCGTACGCGCGGGCCTCGTCGTCGGAGTCGTACTTGGTTCGGGGCCAGAAGAAGCCGCGCAGCCCGTCCTTGCGATTCCGGGGAACGACGTGGACGTGCAGATGGGGCACGCTCTGGCTGATCCGGTTGTTCACCGCGACGAAGGATCCCGCGGCGGCGAGCGCCGTCTCCATGGCGACGGACAACTGCTGCCCGGCCGCGAACAGCGGCTGGAGGAGGTCGGCCGGCAAGTCCGCGAGGGTCTCGACGTGGGTCCGCGGCACGAGGAGGGTGTGCCCCTTGAACAGCGGGCGGGTGTCCAGGAACGCGACGACGGGACCGTCGTCGAGCACCACGTGAGCGGGTCGCTCCCCCTTCACGATCTCGCAGAACAGGCAGTCCATGATGGGCATTCTTCCGCTTACGGTCGTCTTATCGGGCGGCAATAGGCTCTTGACCCGTGCAATTCAACCAGGTGGCCTTCCGGTATCGCCGACGCGCTCCGTGGGTGCTGCACGACGTGACGCTGACCGTACCCCGCGGCCGGATCATTGAGGTGAACGGCCGCAATGGAGCAGGCAAATCAACGCTCCTCCGGCTGATCGCCGGCGTCGTGCCGCCGGGGAGGGGCAGGGTCGCCGGTCGGCCGTCCTCCACCGGGTACGCCCCGGAGCGGTTCCCGGCGGAACAGCCGTTCACCGCGCGGGCCTACCTCGGGCACATGGCCGCCGTACGCGGCGCTCCGCCGTCGCGGGTCGGAGAGTGGGCGGAGCGGCTGGGCTTCACCGAGCTTCTGGACACCCGTCTGCCCGACCTGTCCAAGGGCAGCGCGCACAAGGCCGGACTCGTCCAGGCGCTGCTGGCCGCACCCGGGCTGCTCGTCTTCGACGAGCCGTTCGCTGGCCTCGACGCGCGGACGCGCACGGCGCTGCCGGCCCTCCTGGCCGAGCTCGCGTCCGAGGGGTCGTCCGTCATCGTCAGCGACCACCAGGGCGACCTTCGCGAACTGCCCGGGGTGATGCGCTGGCAGGTCGCCGGACGGACGGTGACCGAAGGGGACCTCCCCGAGGAGCACGCCGTCGTCGAGGTGGTCGTGCCCCGCTCCGAGGCTGAGGACCTGGTGACCCGCCTCAAGGCGGACGGCTACGAGGCGCGGTGCCGATGATCGCGGCGATGCGGTTCCAGCTCGCCGGGTACGCCCGCTCCACGCGGGCCCTGCACCCGGTGCTCGCGCTCGCGCTGCTGCTGGCGATCATGTTCTCCGGCCCGCTCGGCGGGACCCCGGCCCAGGTACGGTCCGGCGCCCTCACCACGCTCGGCGACCTCGCCGCGCTGACCTTCCCGATCTGCGCCTGGGCGGCGCGCGGGCTGCTCGACACCGAACCGGACGCCCAGCGGCACATCGGCGTGGTCACCCTCGGAGGATGGCGGGCGATGGCCTGCGGGCCGATCACGGCCGCGGCGTTCACCGCCTGCCTGGCGCTGGTCGCCTCGGCGTACCCCCTGGCCGAGGCGGTACGGTCCGGCATCCAGGCGTCGGTGCTGCTGCCGGCGGTCGCGTTGATGCTGCTGTCGGCACTGGCCGCGACGGCGCTCGGGGCGCTCACCAGCCGGGCGATCATCCCCTCCCCCGGCTGGTCGGTCCTCGTACTGCTCGGCGTCTACGTGGTCGATCTGCTGCTGGGGCTCGGCCCGCTGCGGGTCCTCACCGTCCCGATGATCGAATGGATGGGGGCCGCAGGCCGCGGCGCGTCCACGTTCACGAGCGGCCTGCCGTGGTTCGCCCTGCGCACGCTGGCCTGGGCGGCGCTCGCCATGGTCCTGTACGCCCGCCTCCGCCGCACGCGCCCCTAAGGCCTGTCTCAAAGCCCCGCTGTCCTACTGCGCGGCGCCCAGGTGGCGCCTCGCCGCGTTGTCGCCCCACCCCACGAAAACGCGAGGGACGGCTTCGCCGACCCGGCGCGTTTCCGCGGGGACCCCGGGAGGAGTCGCCAGCCAACACCAGGCTGACTCCCTCCTCCGCCTTCCGAGGCACCACCTGGACACCGCTCGCTACGGACGGGGACTTTGAGACAGGCCCTAGGCCTGGGCCAGGCGGTCGATCTCGGCCGCCAGGTGGTCGAGGAAGCCGTCGACGTCGGGCTGGGCGTACCCGGGCCGGATACGGGTCGTCGCGAAACGCGCGGCCCGTACGTCGGCCGAGCGAGCGCGGCGCCCGCGCAGTTCGACGATCATCCGGTCCAGGAAGGCGTCGACCTCCCGTTCGGCGTACCCCTCGCTCAGTCGAGTGGTGACGAAGCGCACGTTGCGCACCAGCCCGATGAGCCGGTCGGTCTCGGCCGCGGACAACCGCCGCCGCCCGCCGTTCTCCTTCGCCTCCAGCTCCCGCAGGTACTCCTCAAGCCTCTCGTCGACGGCACGTCCGCGGTAGCCGCGCAGGGTGATCGGAAAGCGCACCCGGCCCACCTCGGCCGCGGTCACCGGCGGCGCGAACAGCTGGGCACGGCCGAGAGTCCCCTCGATACGGGCGATGAACGCGTCCACCTGGTGGCGGTGGTAGCCGCGGGCGGCGATCGGGAAACCGGGCATGGCCGCATTCTCCCCAAAATCATGATCCCGTGGCATCCCAGCCTGAAAAAGGGTGTGCGGCCCCGTACCAGCGGAAATCTGTCAGGAAGGTCGTCACACGGACCAGGGGGGCTGAAAGATGACCACGGAGAATGCCGACGGGCCGCAGAAGGTCGTACTCGGCGGGTACACGAGCCACGCGGCCGCGCAGCGCGCGGTGGACGTCCTGGCCGAGCGGGACTTCCCGGTCGAGCACGTCACGATCGTCGGCTCCGGGCTGCGGCTCGAGGAACAGGTCCTCGGCCGCTGGACGCTCGGCAAGGCGCTGCTGGCCGGCGCGAGTTCGGGCGCCTGGATCGGCCTGCTCATCGGGCTTATCTTCTGGATCGTCAGTCCCTGGGTCGTCGGCGCCGTGATCTCGGCCGTCATCCTGGGCGCGATCTTCGGTGCGATCTTCGCCGCGGCCGCGCACGCGGTGCGCCGGCAGACGTTCTCGTCGGCGAGCGCCGTCGTGGCCGACCGGTACGACGTGCTGGTCGACGCGGAGTTCGCCGCAGAGGCCAGGCGGCTGCTGGCCGCCGTGCCCGTCACCGACCAGCCCCACTGAACCGGGGCGGTTGCTACTCGACGGTCTTGGCCGCGAGCTGACCGCACGCGCCGTCGATCTCCTGGCCACGCGTGTCCCGTACGGTGACGGGGACGCCGTGGGCCTCCAGACGACGGACGAACTCCGTCTGATCCGACGGCCGCGACGCGGTCCACTTCGACCCGGGCGTGGGGTTCAGCGGGATCAGGTTGACGTGCACCGGGTGGCTCTTGATCAGTCGGCCGAGCAGGTCGGCCCGCCACGCCTGGTCGTTGATGTCCCGGATGAGGGCGTACTCGATCGAGATCCGGCGCCGGGTCCGCTCGGCGTACGCCCACGCCGCGTCGAGGACCTCGGCGACCTTCCAGCGCGTGTTGATCGGCACGAGTTCGTCGCGCAGCTCGTCGTCCGGCGCGTGCAGCGAGACCGCGAGGCGGACCTTGAAGTCGAGGTCGGCCAACTGGTTGATCTTCGGCACCAGCCCGACCGTGGAGACGGTGATGTTCCGCTGGGAGATCCCCAGCCCGCGCGGGCTCGGGTCGCTGAACCGATGGATCGCCCGGACGATGGTGGAGAAGTTGGCGAGCGGCTCGCCCATCCCCATGAAGACGATGTTGCTGACCCGGCCCCTGCCGCCGGCAATCTCACCGCGATCGAGCGCCCGGGCGCCCGCCACCACCTGCTCGACGATCTCCGCGGTCGACAGGTTGCGGGTCAGACCGGCCTGGCCTGTGGCGCAGAACGGGCAGTTCATCCCGCATCCGGCCTGTGAGGAGACGCACATCGTCACGCGGTCCGGATACCGCATGAGGACCGACTCGACGAGCGTGCCGTCGAACCCCTTCCACAGCGTCTTGCGGGTGGCGCCGTCGTCACAGGTCAGATCGCGCACCGGCGTGAGCAGTGCGGGCATCAGCTCGGTGACGAGGCGATCCCGGACGGTCGCCGGCAGGTCGGTCATGTCGGCCGGATCGTCGGCGAGCCTGCCGAAATAGTGGCGCGACAACTGGTCGGCGCGGAACGGCTTTTCGCCGAGCGCGTCGACGGCCTCGCGCCGCTCGTCCCAGGACAGGTCGGCGAGGTGGCGCGGTGGCTTCGCCCGGCGGGGAGCGGCGAAGGTGAGCTGAGCGGGCATGTCCGTTCCAGTGTGGCAGACGCCGGGGTGAGCTTCGAACGTCGACGCACCCCGCCCACCGCGCCGGCCGCCGCATGTTCTCGGTGTTTCGGCACCCGGTCCGACCCCTCACCGGCGGCATCTTCACCGGGGAGGCCGTCAATGCCGCTCCGAGGGCCGCACAATCACTACAGTCCCGTCTATGCCGGTATTGCGCAGAACGCCGCAGGAGAAGCGTGTCCTGATCAGTGACACCAGCCCCTACGGAAGCCGTGTCCTCGAAGTTGAATCCGATCACGTCGCCACAGCGGCGTACCTCCGCAGGAGCGACGGGCATACCGTTGCCGCGGCCTGGATCGCCAACCATCAGGACGCTTCGCCCCACCCCGACCTCGCGCGGCTGAACGCGGGCCTGGTGCCCGCCATGCCGACGGGCCACACCAAGCACCCCAAGGGGCGGTCGGCACCCGACCCGCGGTCATTGAAGATCGTCTGGTTCGAGGAAGGCGACGGTGCCGCGCTGCTCGAGGACGGGCAGCCGCTCTGCGTGATCCCCGGCTGGGCGGACATGGACCGTGGACTGCCGGGCTACAGCCGGGAGGCCATCGGCCAGAGCCCGTTCGCGTTCGCACTGGACGATGAGATCGAGGACCTCGGTCCGCGCATCCTGCAGGCCCAGGCCTTCTGGGACTGGCGGAGCGGAGACGGCGCCTGGGAGGGGTTCCAGCAGTCGGTGCTGGGACACCTGCTGGCCCGGCTCGGCCCCGGCGGGTACTACTGGCACGACGTGGGCCGGCAGTGGCGCTCCCGCTCGGGCGAGGAAACGGCCGCGGGGGGCGAACAGCCCATCGTCGGGGTATCGGAGCGGCCCGCGCTCGATGACCGGTCCTACCGGGTGCTGAGCACCGTGGGCATGAGCTGCCAGCGGATGCCCACGGTCGAGTTGTACGAGGACAACGTGGGCGAACACGCCCGTATCGAGCTTGCCGTGGCGACGACCCTGCCCAGCCAGCGGGCCGGCAGCATCTTCCCCTGGCTGGCGCAGTATCCGTGGCGTGCGGTCACGTCGTTCGCCCCGGGCGACAACGTCAAGTGGTACCACGAGGCGAAGACGTTCCCGCTCGGCTCGGGCTGGGAGGGCGTTCTGCTGCTGGACGAGCCGAGCCGCCTCAAAGGACCGGCCGCGCCGGACATGCGCGGGTTCTCGTTCGGCGACGACCCGGTGCAGTGGCTGTGGCTCGTACCCATCACCGAGGCGGAGCGGCAGTTCGGTAAGGACGAGGGTCCCGACGCGTTGATCGAACGGCTCGCCCGGAAGGGGCGCAGCTGGATCGTCGGCGAGGACTGAAGCCCCAGGGGACGGTTGGCGGCCGGACGGGAAGGCCGGCCGCCGACGATACGCCGGCCCCGGGCGTCGATCCATGCCGGCGGCGGTGCGGGAAGGCCGGGAGCAGACCGAGGCGGGCACCGACACCCGGAAGAGACGCAGCGCCGCGCGCGCCCCTGGACAGGTCTTGGGCGTGGACTGAACAGGTCCCAGGCGTGGACGAACCCGGCAGGAGGCGTGGGCTGCCGGCAGGGCCCGGACCTGGAAGAGACCGCCAGGAGGCGCGGACTGGCAGCCCCGGGTCTGGACGAAACCGCCAGGAGGCGCTCAGGCGGGCACGAAGGCCTGGAAGAGCAGCCAGACGACCGGCACGGTCGCGAGGAGGGAGTCGAGGCGGTCCATGACACCGCCGTGTTCGGGCAGCAGGGTGCCCATGTCCTTGATGCCGAGATCCCTCTTGATCATTGACTCGATGAGGTCGCCGAGCGTGGCGGAGCACACGGCGGCGGCACCGACGAGGACCCCCTGCCACCAGGCACCGTCCAGCAGCCACGGCAGCAGCAGGCCGCCGACCGCCATGCAGGTGAGGGACGAGCCGGTGAACCCCTCCCAGGTCTTCTTCGGGCTGATGGCCGGGGCCATCTTGTGCGTGCCCAGGAAGGATCCCGCGAAGAAGCCGCCGATGTCGCTCGCGACCGTCACCGCGATGAACACGATGATGCGGTCCGGGCCATCGCTCGCGTGGAGCATGAGGACGACGAACGCCGCGAGGAACGGGACGTACGCCGCCGCGAATACACCGGCCGTCGCGTCGCGGACGTACCCCTCCTGGCCTCCCGTCAGCCGCCACAGCAGGATCGCCAGCACCGTCAGGGCGAACGTCGCCACCAGGGCGGTGGTCCCCCACACGTAGGTGCAGACCAGCATGGCCAGGCCGCCCGCCATGAGCGGGACCTGCGCGATCCGGACGCCCCGCGTCCCGAACGCCCGGATGAGCTCCCACACGGCCATGCCGATGAAGACCACGACGACGCCGAGGAAGATCTCCTTGACGGTGTAGAGGGATACCAGCACGACGGCGCCGAGGCCCAGGCCGACCCCGACCGCGATGGGGAGGTTCCGGCCTGGCCTACGCTTCTTCTTGCCCGTTTCCGCCTGTGCCTCCGGGATCTCCGGGGCGGGCGTGTGGGCCTGCTCGAGTCCCACTAGACCTCGAGCAACTCGGCTTTCTTGTGCTCGAGCAGCTCGTCGATCTTGGCGACGTGCTTGTGCGTGAAGTCGTCGAGCTCCTTCTCCGCACGGCGCACGTCGTCCTCGCCCGCGTCGCCACCCTTGGCGAGCTTGTCGAGGGCGTCCTTGGCGTGGCGGCGGATGTTGCGGATCGAGACCCGCGCGTCCTCCGCCTTGTGCCCGGCCACCTTGATGAACTCCTTGCGGCGCTCCTCGGACAGCTCGGGGAACACCACACGGATGATCTTCCCGTCGTTGCCCGGGTTGACACCGAGGTCGCTCTCGCGAATGGCCTTCTCGATCGCCGTCAGCGAAGACGCGTCGTACGGTTGGACGATCACCATACGGGGCTCGGGAAGCTGGAAGGACGCCAGCTGGTTGATCGGCGTCGGCGTCCCGTAGTACTCCACAGTGATCTTGTTGAACATCGCGGGCGTTGCCCGGCCGGTACGGATGCCGTTGAAGTCATCCTTGGCGACCGTGACGGCCTTCTCCATCTTCTCCTCGGCTTCGAGGAGGATATCGTCGATCACCTTCGGCTCCTGTTTCAGCTCTCCGCCGGACTTACCAATGTGCCGATCTTCTCACCACGGACGGCCCGTACGATATTGCCTTGCCCCATCAGATCGAAGACCACGATGGGCAGACCGTTGTCCATGCAGAGGCTGATCGCGGTCGCGTCCATCACCTTCAGGCCGCGCTGCAGCACCTCGCCGTACTCGAGCCGGTCGAACCGGAAGGCGTCCGGGTTCTTCTTCGGGTCGGCGTCGTACACGCCGTCGACCTGGGTGCCCTTCAGCACGGCGTCGGCGCCGATCTCCAGCGCCCGCTGTGCCGCGGCCGTGTCGGTGGAGAAGAACGGCTGGCCGAGGCCGGCACCGAAGATCACCACACGGCCCTTCTCGAGGTGGCGGATGGCCCTACGGGGGATGTACGGCTCCGCGACCTGCCCCATCGTGATCGCCGTCTGCACCCGCGTGTCCAGGCCGAGCTTCTCGAGGAAGTCCTGCAGCGCGAGGCAGTTGATCACCGTGCCGAGCATGCCCATGTAGTCGCTGCGGGCGCGGTCCATGCCCTGGGCCGACATCTGTGCCCCGCGGAACATGTTGCCGCCACCGCAGACCACCGCGACCTGCACGCCCTCGCGCACCACCTCGGCGATCGCCTCGGCGATGTGCTGGACGACCGCGGGGTCGATGCCGAGCGCCCCTCCACCGGCGAACGCCTCGCCGGAGAGTTTGAGGAGCACCCGCTTCCAGCCATGGTGAGACGACTGAGCCGCCGTCGTGTCGGGGGTCTTACTGTCCTGCACGGCGGCGGCTCCTTCGTTGTCTCTCAGCTGCTGGGCGTCCTCGGGGGGACTTAGAGCTGCCCCACCCTGAACCGGGCGAACTGCTTGACGTTCACACCCGCGTCCTGAAGGACCTTACCGACGGTCTTCTTCGGGTCCTTCACGAAGGGCTGCTCCACCAGGACGAAGTCCTTGAAGTATGCCTTCACGCGACCCTCGACGATCTTCGGGATCGCCTGCTCCGGCTTGCCCTCGTCGCGGGTGATCTGCTCGGCGAGCGCCCGCTCCTTGGCGACCACGTCGGACGGGACGTCCTCGTTGGTGAGGTACTTCGGAGACATCGCGGCGATCTGCTGCGCGATCTCCTTGGCCACCTCGGGTGCCTCGGCGTCGAGCTCGACCAGCACGCCCGTGGCCGGCGGCAGCGACGGGTCGGACTTGTGCAGGTAGCTGGCGACGTACGCGCCCTTGAAGTGGGCGAAGCGGCCGAGCTCGAGCTTCTCCCCGATCTTGGCGCTGTTCTCGTCGATCAGCTGCTGGAGCGTCTTGCCCGGCTCGATCTCGACGGCCAGCAGAGCGTCGCGGTCGGTCACGTCACTCTTCGCGGCGAACTCGACGATCTGGTTGGCCAGCGCGATGAACTGGTCGTTCTTGGCGACGAAGTCGGTCTCGCAGTTGAGCTCGAGGATCGCGCCGTCGCCGGAACCGTTGAAGAACTCGGCGACCAGGCCGTTGGCGGCGGTGCGCTCGGCGCGCTTGCCGACGTCCTTGGCGCCCTTGAGGCGGAGCAGCTCGACCGCCTTGTCGAGGTCGCCCTCGGACTCCTCGAGGGCCTTCTTACAGGCCATCATCCCCGAGCCGGTGGCGTCCCGGAGCTTCTTGACGTCGGCGGCGGTGAAGTTCGCCATTGTGGTCTTGTCTCTCTCGTCGTCGGTCGTGGGTCGTCAGGATTCCTGGCCGGTCTGCGGCTGCTCGGCCGGCGTGGCCTCGGGAGCCTCAGCCTGGGGAGCCTCCGCCTGGGGGGCCTCGACCTGAGCAGCCTCGACCTGAGCAGCCTCAGCCTGCGGAGCCTCAGCCTGCGGAGCCTCGACCGGCGCCTCCGGAGCGGCCTCGGCCGCGTCACCGGACTCCTTCTTGCTCTGGAGCAGCTCGCGCTCCCACTCGGGGAGCGGCTCCTCGGCGCCGACGGCGGCGGGCTTCTCGTCACCGGACGGCGCGGCGCCGGCACGGGCCATCAGGCCGTCGGCCACGGCGTCCGCGACCACGCGGGTCAGCAGGCTGACGCTGCGGATGGCGTCGTCGTTGCCCGGGATCGGGTAGTCGACCTCGTCCGGGTCGCAGTTGGTGTCGAGGATCGCCACCACCGGGATGCCCAGCTTGCGGGCCTCGTTGACGGCGATGTGCTCCTTCTTGGTGTCGCAGATCCACACCGCGCTGGGCACGCGCGCCATGTCGCGGATACCGCCGAGGGTGCGCTCGAGCTTGTCCTTCTCACGCTTGCGCATGAGAAGTTCCTTCTTCGTCATGCCCGAGCCGGCGACGTCGTCGTAGTCGAGCTCCTCGAGCTCCTTCAGACGCGTCAGGCGCTTGTGCACCGTGGAGAAGTTGGTGAGCATGCCGCCCAGCCAGCGCTGGTTGACGAACGGCATGCCGACGCGCTGCGCCTGCTCGGCGATCGACTCCTGCGCCTGCTTCTTGGTGCCGACGAACAGGATCGTGCCGCCGTGGGCGACGGTCTCCTTGATGAAGTCGAAGGCGCGGTCGATGTAGGACAGCGACTGCTGCAGGTCGATGATGTAGATGCCGTTGCGCTCGGTGAAGATGAAGCGCTTCATCTTCGGGTTCCAGCGGCGGGTCTGATGCCCGAAGTGGACACCGCTCTCGAGCAGTTGCCTCATGGTGACGACGGGTGCCATGCCCGTGTTCTCCTGTCCGGCCCAGTGTCGGGCCACGTCCCGGTTGTTTGCCTGCGCCCGTGCGCACCCCTGCCATGACGCGTGGTCATGGACCGAGAGGGTCGCCCCACCAAAGGCTCGGTGGCCGGCGGACGCGTGAATTCGGTCGTGCGACCGTTGAGGCAAGTGTACCGGCGGCTCACCCCACCGTGGACTCCGCGCCTCCAACCCGAGGTTTTCCACAGCTTTCGTCGGGGGCCTGTCCCGGACCGGGCGGGTCGGCGCATGCTCTGATGCATGGTCTGGCCCGCAACGTGCCTGGTCAACGCCGCGCCGCTCAGCATGATCGCGGTGTCGCTCGATATGATCGCGGCGACGCTTCATCCCATCGCGTCGCCGTTTCCCTCCTCAGGCGCGGGGGAAACACGCTGGCAGTGGCCGTTACGCCCGCGACCGCCCGTGGTGCGCCGCTTCGACCCGCCCACCCACCCGTGGGAGGCCGGACACCGGGGAGTCGATCTCGCCGCACCGCCCGGCCGGCCAG
>NZ_JAMXMY010000033.1 GCF_024055795.1 Actinoallomurus purpureus
CGGTAGATGACCGCGGCCGTGGGGACCGCGACGGCGGCGCCCGGGATGCAGCCGACGATCGCGCCGACCGAGATGGCCATGATGATCCCCAGAGGGTGGAAGCGGACCCACCGGCCGACGACGAGCGGCTGCAGGACGTGCCCCTCGAGCTGCTGCTCGAGGACGAGGATGCCGAGGAAGACGAGGGCGGTGACGAAGCCCTTGAAGCTGAAGACGACGAGCACGGCCAGCGCCCCGGCGACCAGGATGCCGACGATCGGGATGAAGCTCCCGAAGAACACGATCACGGCGAGCGGCGCCACGAGCGGCACTCCCATGATCACGAGGGTGACGGCGATGACGATCGCGTGGATGAGAGCGACGATCACGGTGCCGTGGACGTACTGCGACAACGTCTCCCAGGCCGCGCGGCCGGCCCGGTCGACGCGGTCGCGGTGCCCTCCCATCCCGCTGATGAGCCAGCGCCAGATCCCCGGCCCGTCCTTCAGCAGGAAGAACGTGACGAAGAAGAGGAAGACGATGGACGCGAGCACCTCGCCGGCGACGGTGGCGCCGGTGAAGGCCGTGCTGACCAGTTTCCCGCGCTGTTGCTGGATCTGGTCGAGCAGCTGGTCCACGACCGACTGGAGCTGCGAGCTCTTGAGATGCAGCGGCCCGGTGACGAGCCAGTGCTGGACGTCGGTCGCCGTCCGCTGGATCCGGGTGACCAGGTGGGGGAACTGGTCGTTGGCCTGGATCCCGACGAAGGTGCCGACGCCGCCGAGCACGCCGAGGGCCAGCAGCATCGTCAGCCAGGTCGCGGCGAGCGAGGGCATCCACCGCCGTAGCCGGGTGGTCACCGGGTACAGCAGCGCGCACAGCAGAAGCGCGATCGCGCACGGCAGCACCACCAGCCGCAGCATGTCGAGGATGCGCACGACCGCGTAGACGACGACCCCGACGACGATCAGCCGCCAGCAGAACGCGGCGACGGACGCCAGCGCCCGTGGCACTCCCGGATCCCGATCGTTCACTGTCCTCCTTCGGACGACGCCTTACCCGGAGGGGCGCCGTCGACTCGCCCACCCGACGTCTTCATGACCCGATGCGTTCGCCACGACGAGTGGTTGGCCACATTCGGGCATCGCGGGCCTCGTATCTCGCCAACGGGCCGGAATGCGCTTACGTTGTTGCCGGTGATGACCTTCGTTTAGGCGGGTCGGTCGGACGGGGAAGGGTGCGTCATGGCGCATGGCGTGGTGCATAGGGCATTGGACGGTTATCGATTCCAGATCTCGGGCGATCTGGACCTTACCCTCCCTTTCACCTCGGTAACGCGGTTCGCCGTGGACGGCAAGATCTACGAACTGACCTCCGGTGATCATGATGCCGCGTCCGCGTGGGCCCAGGATCTCGGCGTCCGCCACTTCGACGACGAATTCTCCGTCCAGGGCGGAACACTTCGCACCACGCGAGTCACCCATTATGACGAACGCGTCGGCCTGGAAGACCATCTCCTCGCCGTGATGTGGCAGGGCAATAATTATTCGATGTTCATTCCGATGTACAGCGCCCGGGCCGCCGACGCCGTTCGCCTTTTCCACCTTCTGCGCGTCACCGAGCACCGGGACGGCATCACCGTCGCCGCACAGAATCCCAAACGGGCGGGCATCGCCGAGCCGGCCGACGTGGCCAAGGAGATCCCCGAGGTCGGCCTGCTGGAGATCACCGCGCTCACGAAGACGACGGCGCGGAGGCTTCCGGGGTGGTCGGGCGCGCGGGTGCCGAGCGGCGAGCTCTTCCGCGACACGCTCGACGACGACACGACGTACTTCCTGCTCGCCACCCCGACCGCCATGGTCACCGTGCTGCCGCACGAGGCCCGGCAGGCCGTGGCCGTGGCGAACCGGCTCGCCGGTCTGCGCGTCGAGACCGTCGCCTGATGGGGGCGATGCTGACCGGTGTGGCGGCCGGGACGGTGGCGTTGATCCTGCTCGCGGCGTTCGCCGGGCACCTGCTGCATCCGCGCACCCTGCCCGCGGCGCTGACGGCGCACCGCACGGTGCCCGGCCCGCTGGTCTGGCCGGCGGCCATCGCGGTCGGTGCCCTGGAGGGCGTGCTCGGGGCGGTCACCGGGTACGCGCTGCTGGCCGGGCGCCCTCGTGCGCTGGCACTCGGCGCGACCGGCAGCACCCTGCTGTTCGCGGCCTACGCGCTGTACGGGCTGTACGTCCTGCGCACGCGGCCGAGCGTGCCGTGCGGCTGCGCGGCCGACGACACCCCGATGAGCGGATGGGTGGCGGGGCGGGCCGCGGCGCTCGCGCTGGCGTCCGTGACGGCGTCGGCCGGCGCCGGTTCGGCCGTCGCCTCCCATGGGGTCCAGGTCGCGATCGTGGGCCTGTCGTCCACCGCGTTCGCGGCGCTGCTGTGGTCGCTGCCGCCGGCCATGTCCGATCCGGAAAGGAGCACGGCCACATGAGCTTCGAGACCACGGCCCTGCTGGTGACGTGGGTGGCCCTCGTGCTGCTCGCCCTCGTGGTGGCCGGGCTGGTCCGGCAGGTGCACCACCTGACCCGGGGGCCGCGCACCCCGGACGTCGGCCTGGCCACGGGCATGCCCGCGCCGGGCATCGACCGGCTCGGACCGGAGCCGGGCCGGCCGACTCTGCTGCTGTTCCTCGGTGATGAGTGTCCCGCCTGCCACGACATCCTCGAGGAGGCCGTGGGCCTGGCCGACGCTCCGCCGATCCGCGCGCTGTTCCTCGACGGGGCCCTGGACGTCGATCCGCCGGAGTACATGCGGATCTTCGCCGGGCAGGGTGATCTGTTCGAGAGGTACCAGGTCGCGGCCACGCCGTTCGCGGTGCTCGTCGGCTCGGACGGGCGGATCCGGACGGCCGAGCCGGTGGGCTCGGTCCGGGCGCTGCACGCGCTGATCGCGCAGGCCGACGGCCGGATCGTCGACGCGGCCGGACCGACGCCAGGGCGGGCCGGCGTCGTTCCTGGGCCGCGGACGCCGGAGCCCGGGGACGCCTCCGGACCCGGGGCCCCGGCCCGCCGCGACGCGGAGCTCGGCGGGCGGACGCGATGAAGGTCGTCGCCGTGCGCGCCCCGGCGCCGGCAGGAAGTGAGACGGGGAGGATGCCCGATGCTCGAACTCGATGACATTCCCACGCTGCGCGGCCCGCGGCCCGAGGGGGCCCAGCGGGCCGTCCGGCGGGTGCCGCACGCGAAGGCCGAGGGGGTGGGGCGCCGGTCGATGCTGGGCGGCGCGCTGGCCGCCGGCACCACCGTCGGCCTTTCCGCCCTGGGGGTGTTCACCCCGGTGCGCAGGGCACTGGCCGACGGGTACACGATCGCCAGCAGCGGCTACTACGACATCTACGGCAAGTGCCCCGCCTACGCCGGGCCGTTCGACTGCTCTCCCGGCTGCGGCCCGAGCGCCGTGGTGGCGAGCGCGTGCCGGACGAGCGGCAAGTACAAGGGGTTCCACAAGTCCGGGGCGTCGGACCCGGGCAAGTTCAAGCTCCGCCCCAACCAGTGCTACGCGGGCAAGTACGACGGCTGGATCTGGGCGTACGCCCACAAGTGCGGCAAATGCGCCAAGTCGGTGACCTGGCGCTGCCACGACGGCTGGAAGAAGAGCGCCGCCGGGCACTGGTACAAGACCGTCTGCCGGTGGGCCCTTGCCTGCGCCAGCTGAGACCCGGCCGGCCGGGCGCCTGCGCCGGGGGCTGACCGAGCCGCTGCTGCCGTTCGCCGTGCTGGCGCTGCTGGCCGTCGCGGCGGCGGCCTCGCAGCGGACCGTGATGTGCTGGGCGTCGGTCGGCGCCCTGGCCGGGTACTCCCTGTCCGGCTCGGTTTGAACGCGCAACAGCGATTTCGTGCTGTTCTCGCCAGGTTGGCGGGCCCACGTACGGCAGGGCGAGGTCCTCGCCGTCTTCTCCCTCGGGCTTCTCCTCGGGGGCACGCTCAGCGCCACCGTGCTGTGGCTCCTGTCCGGCTTCGCGGCGCCGCTGCCCCGGACGGCGCGCGTCGGGGCGATCCTGGTGCTGGCGGTGGCCGGTGTGGCCCGCGAGGCGGGCTGGATCCGTGTTCCGCTCCCCCAGAACGCCCGGCAGATCCCCCGTGAGGTGCTCCAGCGCCGGATCAGGCTGGGCTCGCTGCAGTTCGGCTTCGAGCTGGGCACCGGGGTGCGCACCTACGTCTCCGCGAGCGCGCCGTACGTCGTCGCGCTCGGGCTCGTGCTCGCGCATCAGGGACCGCTCGCGACGATCCTCACCGGCACCGGTTTCGGTGTCGGGCGGGCGGTCACCGCGACCGCCCGCTACGCCAGCCGGAACCACGAGTGGGACGATCGCCGCATCACCCGGATGCCGGTCCTGACCAACGCGATCGGCGTCGCCGTCCTGATCGCCCTGGCCGTGTTCTACCTCTAGGGGACCAGGGTCACGTCGACCGTGAAGCCCTCCTGGGGCGCCGGGTCCAGCGTCAGGTCGGCGATCCGCCCGGCGGCCCGCAGGTCGCCCACTGCCAGGTGCGTGACGTTCGCGCCGCGGACCACGGCCCGCTCGACGTCGGCGCGCATCGAGACCTTCGCCGTCGACTTGGCCTTGCGGACCTGCCGGAGGACGTCGGAGGTGGCGGCGAGCACCGCCGGGTCGCCGTCGGACGGCGCGCCGGCGACGGGCCAGACCGCCTGGTGGACGGAGCCTTCACGCCACCACGACCAGACCTCTTCGGTGACGTAGGGCAGGGTCGGCGCGAACAGCCGCAGGAGGACCGACAGCGCCTCCCGCAGGGCCGCCCGTGCGGAGACCGCGCCCTGGTCGGGTTCGCCGTCCGGCGCGCCGTACGCGCGTGCCTTGACCAGCTCCAGGTAGTCGTCGCAGAGGTTCCAGAAGAACCGCTCGGTGCGCTCGAGGGCGCGGGTGTAGTCGTACGCCTCGAAGGCCGCGGTGGCCTCGCGGACGGTCTCGGCCAGCGTCGCCAGCATGGACAGGTCCAGCGGCTCGGTCACCGCCGCGCCGGGCGGCACGTCGCCGAGACCGAGCACGAACTTCGAGGCGTTGAGGATCTTGATGGCGAGCCGGCGGCCGACCTTGATCTGGCCGACGTCGAACGCGGTGTCCGTGCCGAGGCGGCCGCTGGCCGCCCAGTAGCGCACCGCGTCGGAGCCGTGCTGCACCAGCAGGTCCATCGGCGTGACGACGTTGCCCTTGGACTTGGACATCTTCTTGCGGTCCGGGTCGAGGATCCACCCGGACAGCGCGGTGTCGCTCCAGGGCAGCGAGTCGTGTTCCAGGTGGGAGCGCACGACGGTGGAGAACAACCAGGTGCGGATGATGTCGTGGCCCTGGGGCCGCAGGTCGTACGGGAAGACCCGGGTGAACAGGTCGGAGTCGCGCTCCCAGCCCCCGGCGATCTGCGGCGTCAGCGACGACGTCGCCCAGGTGTCCATGACGTCGGGATCGGCGTTGAAACCGTGCGGTTTGCCGCGCTGGTCCTCGGTGAAGCCCGGCGGGGTGTCGCTGGAGGGGTCGACCGGCAGCGACTCCTCCGGCGGCGTGATCGGCCGGTCGTGGATCGGCTCGCCGTCGCCGTCCAGGGCGTACCAGACCGGGATCGGAACGCCGAAGAACCGTTGCCGTGAGACCAGCCAGTCGCCGGCCAGCCCCTCGACCCAGTTGTCGTACCGCCCCTTCATGTGCGCCGGGTGCCAGGACAGCTCGGCCCCGCGGGCCAGCAGCCGGTCGCGCAGCTCCGGGTCGCGCCCGCCGTTGCGGAGGTACCACTGGCGGGTGGTGACGATCTCGAGCGGCTTGTTGCCCTTCTCGTAGAACTTCACCGGGCGGGTGACGGGCCGCGGCTCGCCGTCGAGGTCGCCGGACTCGCGCAGCAGCTCGACGACGCGCTCGCGGGCCGAGTGCGCGGTCAGCCCGGCCAGCTCGGCGTACGGCTCCGGGGCGACGCCGGCCGGCGGGTCGGGCAGGATCCGGCCGTTCCAGTCGATGATGGCGCGCGTCGGCAGGTCCAGCTCCCGCCACCAGGTCACGTCGGTCAGGTCGCCGAAGGTGCAGATCATCGCGATGCCGGACCCCTTGTCCGGCTCGGCGAGGTGGTGGGCGACGATCGGCACCTCGACGCCGAACAGCGGCGTGCGCGCGGTGGTGCCGAACAGCTCGCGGTAGCGCTCGTCGTCCGGGTGGGCCACCAGCGCGACGCAGGCGGGCAGCAGCTCGGGCCGGGTCGTCTCGATGTAGATCGGCCGCGCGCCGGGCTCGCCGCCGTGGAAGCGGATGCGGTGGAACGCGCCGGGCTGCTCGCGGTCCTCCAGCTCGGCCTGGGCCACGGCGGTGCGGAACGTGACGTCCCACAGGGTCGGGGCCTCCGAGACGTACGCCTCGCCGCGCGCGAGGTTGCGCAGGAACGCGCGCTGCGCGGCGGCGCGGGCGGGCGCGCCGATCGTGGTGTAGAGAAGGGACCAGTCGACCGACAGGCCGACGCGGCGCCAGACGTCCTCGAAGGCCTTCTCGTCGATCTGGGTGAGCCGGTCGCACAGCTCGACGAAATTACGCCGCGAGACCGGGATCTGCCGGCCCGGCTTCTCCGGTGGTTCGAAAGCCGGATCGTAGGGCAGAGAGGGGTCGCATCGGACGCCGAAGTAGTTCTGGACGCGGCGCTCGGTGGGCAGGCCGTTGTCGTCCCAGCCGATGGGGTAGAAGACCTCGCGGCCGCGCATCCGTTGAAAGCGGGCGATCGTGTCTGTATGGGTGTAAGAGAAGACATGACCGACGTGCAGGGAACCGCTCACCGTGGGCGGCGGCGTGTCGATCGAGTAGATCTCCGCACGCGCCTTCGACCGGTCGAAGCGGTAGGTGCCGCGCTCGTCCCAGAGTACGGCCCACTTCTCCTCGAGACCGTCGAGGGTGGGTTTCTCCGGCGGACGCGGCTTGTCTGTCATGGCGCCCATGGTATTGGGGCCGACGGCGCAGTCGGTCCTTGTCAGGTGATCGCCTGTGAGAGGGTCGGACCACGAGCAGGGCCGGAAACCACACTCGTAACGCAGGAAAGGGAGAACGCATGCCGGACAAGGGAGATCTGGGCTGGCGGCTGGTCGCCGGCGCGGCGGCCTTCGGGGCGGGATTCGTGGCCCGTAAGGCCATCACCTTCGGGTGGAAGCGGGCCACCGGCAACGAGCCCCCGACCAACCCGGAGTCTCCGGAGGTCGACCTGAAAGAGGCGATCGGCTGGGCCATCGTCATGGGCGTGGGCATGGAGGTCGCGCGGCTGCTGGCCACGCGCGCCGCGGCCAACCGCTGGCACAAGAGCACGGGCGAGCTGCCGTCCGCGCTGCGTTCGGCGGTCGACAAGGCCAAGAAGGTCGCCTCCTGACCCGCGACCGACCCCGGACGCATCGGCCGGCGCCCCGCGGATCATCCGGGGGCGCCGTTCTCATCGGGCGGCGGAGATCCGGTCCAGAACGTGGAACGGCGTCAGGCCGTAGGCGTAGTAGTCGACCGCGTCGGCGTATTTCGCCGCCGCCGTGACCTTCCCGGCGAGGTGGTCCGCCGAGTCGGTGTCCGGGAAACCGGGGCGCAGCACGGCGCGCAGCTCACGGCCGGGCCCCAGGGCCCTCCGGTAGGCCTCCAGGTCGGCGGCGACCCGGGCGGCGTCGCGGGCGTACGCCAGGACGGCGTACCCGGAGACCACGGAGCCGACGGCGGCCGGATCCACGCCGAGCCGCCACGCGTCGCCGGCCGCGGGGCCGCCCATGGGCAGCCCGTCGGCGTATCCCTTGGCCGCGCCGGACAGGTCGATGAAGATCAGCCGTGAGCCCTCGGCCGCCACGGCCTCGGCCACCTCGGCGGCGAGCGTGGTGACCGTACGGCGGCGGGCGAGCGAGAATTCCATGATCGCGGCGGGCGGCCCTTCCGTCTCCGGCCGCGGCCTGCCGTCCAGGGCCTCCTCGACGAGGCGTACGGCCTCGGCGCGCGCCGCGTCGGCCCCCTCGATCCGGCGGCAGTGCGCGCAGAAGCACAGGCCGAGGGCGTACTCCGCGAGCGCCCCCAGCTCGACGAACGAGCGCTCGTGGTGGTAGCCGTGCCCGAACAGGCCGAAGTGCAGCGACTCGGCGACGACGGCGTCCGCGTCGTACCGCGCGAGCGAGCGGGCCAGCGCCACGGCGTACGCCCGGACGTCCGGGTGGGAGGGGCACAGGTCGGCGGGGGCGGCGCGGTCGCCGAAGCAGTTCTCCTGGGTGACGTCCGGGTGCTCCAGACCCAGCGTGGTGTTGTGGCAGAACACGCCCCAGGCGTGTAGCGCGGCCCCGCGCTCACGGGTCAGTGACCGCAGCGCGCGCAGCGGCTCCTCCTCCGCCCCCGGCTGTACGGGCGGGACGAGCCGGCCGAACAGATCACCGGGCGGGAAGTGCACCCCGTCCCGGCGGAAGGTGACGCGGGCGGGGCCGTGCGGCGTGACGTCACGGGCCCGGTGGTAGGCGGCGGCGACGGTCAGCCCCGAGCAGCCCAGGGCGAGCACCCGGTCGAGGACCGGTGCGGCGCCCTCACCACGAACGTCCTCGACGAAGGTGTAGACGCAGGACTCGTGGGCCGGGCGCTCGGCACGGGGGGTCATCGGCGCTCCCGGGACTCGACGAGAGGGGGACGGACGGCGGGTCGGACGGGATTCGTCGATCGATACCGGGCGGCCGGAGCGCCGATGGACGTGGCCGGATCAGGCCGGGTTTTCGTCGATCGGCGGCGGGGCGGCCGGAGCGCCGATGGCGCGGCGCAGGTCCTTGCGGACCCTGTCGGCCAGCCGCCGGGTGGCCGTGCGGTTGAGGGTCCCGCCGGCGACGGCGCCGGTCAGGAAGGGGCCCATCGTGGTGAGGTGCCGGCCGAGCGTGCGCATCAGGCGCTTGCGCAGGCCGGTCTTGGCCGCCACGCCGAGCGCGACGGTGACGCTACCGGGCTTGAGCGGGTCGAACCCGCGCTGCTGGGCCCACAGCTGGAGAAACACGGCGCCGCGCGCCGTGCCGCTGCCGGGGACCTGCACGCCGTACACCTCGTGCAGTTCGGCGATCAGCTTGACCTCGATCGTGGCGACCACGACGGTCTCCGCCACGATCTGGGCGGGCGCGGACAGCAGGAGCGGCGGCGCGGCGAACTCGACGGCGGCCAGCGCACCCCCGGCGGCACCAACCGCGGTCGTGGCGCGCTGCGCGGCGCGCACGACCGAGTCGGCCAGTGGCTCCCCGGCGAGACCCTGGTGGTGGGCGCGGAGCGTCTCCAGGTCACGTACGGGGATGCGGGGCGCGACGTCCGCGACGACGTCCGCCAGCCAGCGACCCCGCGCGACACCCGCGACCCCCGCACGGCGCGCGCTCGCCGCCAGTAGGCGGGCGAGCCGGCCGAGCAGGCGGCCGCGGGTCTCGCGATCGACATCGTCGTCGGACAGTCGGCCGACCAGCTCCGCCATCTCCTGGCCGAGCCGGTCGTCACCGTCATTCCATCGGGCGAGCTCTCCTTCGGACACGGGCGGACCCCGGCGTCAGGCGGCGCACTCGCGGCAGATCAGCTGGCCGTTCTTCTCCTCTGCCAGCTGACTGCGGTGGTGCACGAGGAAGCAACGAGCGCAGGTGAACTCGTCCGCCTGGCGCGGAAGAACGCGGAGGCTCAGCTCCTCGTTCGACAGGTCCGCACCCGGCAGCTCGGTCACCTCCCCGGCGTCCAGGTCCTCGTCGATGACGCCCGTGCTCTTGTCCGCCCGGCGCGCCTGCAGCTCCTGCAGGCTGTCCTCGCTGAGGTCGTCGTCCGTCTTACGTGGGCTGTCGTAGTCGGTGGCCATCTTCTGTCTCCATCCCCCTCGGTCCTTAGTTATGCGCCCCGTCGCGCGGGTCTAACGCTTGAGGGGCCCATCTTGTGCCCGATCCGGGCGGGAAATTCTGTCACGGGATTTGACCCCGAACACGCAAGGCGCGTCGCATCACACCGTGACTCCTCTCACCGCCCTCCCGGAATGTCCGATGTGATGTAAATCACACTGCGAACGGCGAAGCCGTGACACCGTTCCACCTGAACCGGATGAGGACGACGAACGTCACAGGTAACGCGATATCGTTTCCCGCCTGTACGGACCTGGCGGGTGCACAGGATAAGGGTTGTCGGAAGGGGTTCACACATGCCGGATGCCGCTCCCCTGGAGCCGGGCGATCCGGCCGCGCTGGGGCAATACCGGGTAGTCGGAAGGCTCGGGGCGGGCGGCCAGGGCGCGGTCTTTCTCGGCCGGTCCCCATCAGGGGGCCATGTGGCGATCAAGCTGCTGCACGAACAGATGAACACCGACTCCTCCGCCCGGACGCGGTTCGCGCGCGAGGCCGAGGCGGCCCAGAAGGTGTCACCGTTCTGCACCGCGCAGGTCCTGGACTATGACCTGAACGGCCAGCCGCCCTACATCATCAGCGAGTACATCGACGGTCCGCCGCTCTATGACGTGGTGCTCCAGGAGGGCCCCTTCGAGGGCGCGGCGCTCGAACGCCTGGCGATCGGCACGGCGACGGCGCTCGCGGCCATTCACGAGGCCGGCATCGTCCACCGTGATTTCAAGCCGAACAACGTTCTGCTCGCCTCCGACGGCCCCCGCGTGGTGGACTTCGGCATCGCCCGGTCCGTCGACTCCCAGCAGAGCTCGGTCACGGCGACCGGCATGGTGGTCGGGACGCCCGGCTACCTCGCCCCGGAACAGCTCACCGGTGAGCCTCTGACGCCGTCGGTGGACATCTTCGCGTGGGGCGCCACGATGGTCTTCGCGGCGACCGGGAGGTCGCCGTTCGAGGCCGAGACGCTCCCGGTGATCATCAACCGGATCCTCAACGAGGAGCCGGACCTGTCCCGGCTGCACGGCATCATGCGCGAGCTGGTCGCCGCCGCCCTGGACAAGAACACCCGCCGCCGCCCGGCCGCGCATCAGCTCCTGCTGCGCCTGCTGGGCCAGGTGGGCGCGGCGCCGGGCCCCGCCGCCGACCGCAACGACCTGCTCGACAAGGGCACGCAGATCGCCGCCCAGCTGCCCCCTCCCCCGCCGATCATCGCCGCCCCGATGCCGCCGATGCATCCGGGTCCCTCCACCCCGCCGCCGATGCGTCCGGGCCCCTCCACGCCGCCGCCGATGATGCCTCCGGGCCCGGCGACGCCGAACCCGATGATGCGGCCGGGGCCCCAGACGCCGCCGCCGTGGCAGGGCCAGGGGCAGCCGACGCACCCCGTGGGAGCGCGGTACGTCCCGCCACCGCCGCAGAAGAAGAGCACCAACGCCCCGCTCTTCGTCGGCCTCGGCTGTCTCGTCGCGCTCATCCTCGTCATCGGCGTGCCGATCGCGATCGGCGCGGGACTGATGAAGAAGACCGAGAGCGACCGGCTGCCCTCGGGCTTCGATGGCGCGTGGTCCGGCACCGGCTCGCCGACCAGCAGCGAGGCGTTCGGCACCAGCCAGTCGCGCGGCGTCGAGCTCACCCTGTACCGCCTCATCAAGTCGGGCAACGTCAGGTACGACACCTGCTCCGGCAGTCTCGACAACCCGCAGATCTCCGACGACAAGAAGCAGGTGACGTTCCAGCAGACCCTCACGTCGTTCGGGACCAGCCAGTGCCTGTCCCCGTCGTACGTGACGCTGACCCTCCACGGCTCGTCGATGACCTGGCAGATGAGCCAGACCGCCGGCGGAACCCCGCTCGCCACCGGGACCCTCACCAAGTAGTAGGTCGCTGACCAGTCCCAGGGAGGACGCCCATGCCCGGAAGCCCCCTTCGGGCGAACGACCCAGAGCGCGTGGGGGCGTACGCCCTCACCGGCCGCCTCGGCGAGGGCGGTCAGGGGGTCGTGTACCTCGGCCAGGCGCCGGACGGCCGACAGGTCGCCGTCAAGCTCCTGCACGCGCAGTTCAGCGGGGACACCAAGGTGCGAGCCCGGTTCGCCGGGGAGCTCTCCAGCGCCAAGCGGGTGGCGCCGTTCTGCACGGCGCGGATCCTCGACGCCGACGTCGAGGGCGACACGCCGTACCTGGTGAGCGAGCTCATCGACGGTCCGTCGCTGCGCCAGGTGGTCGACGCGGAGGGTCCCCGCTCGGGCGAGGCCCTGCAGCGCCTGGCGATCGGCACGGTGACCGCCCTCGCGGCCATCCACGAGGCCGGCATCGTCCACCGTGATTTCAAACCGTCCAATGTGCTGCTCGCCGCGGACGGGCCCCGGGTGATCGACTTCGGCATCGCCCGTGCCCTGGACGCCACCGGCACCCTGTCGAGCACGGCCGTGGGCACGCCGTCGTACATGTCGCCCGAGCAGATCTCCGGGCACCTCGTCGGCCCGCCGACGGACGTGTTCGCGTGGGCCTGCACGATGGTGTTCGCCGCGACGGGCTCGCCGCCGTTCGGCCAGGACTCCATCCCGGCGGTGATGAACCGCATCCTGTCCCAGGAGCCGTACCTGGGAATGCTCATGGGGCCGCTCCGGGAGATCGTCGCGGCGTGCCTGTCGAAGGACCCGAACCGGCGGCCCACCGCCCAGATGATCCTGCTGCGCCTGCTCAGTCTCGAAGGCGTCGTCCTGCCGGGCGCCGGGACCCCGGCCCCCACCACCATGCTGCAGGAGGGCGCCCACGTGGCGGCCGAGGGCAGGCCGTCGGGCGAGTGGGCGGCCCCGGTCCCCTACTCCCCGTCAGGCGACACGCCGCCGCCCGGACCGTACGGGAGCGGCACGCCGGGTCCCTACGGGGGCGACACGCACCCGTCCGGTCCCTACGGGGGCAACACGCACCCGTACGGCCCGCCGACGCCGTACGACCCCTACCGGCCCGCCGGAGACCCGACTCCGCCGCCGTACCCGCCGACGACGCCCGCCCGGCGGCGGACCCGGCCCGGCGTCGTCGCGGCCATCGCCGCCGGGGCGGTGGTGCTGATCGCGACCAGCGCGGTGGCGGCGGTCGAGCTCATCCCCCACCACGGCTCGAAGCCGACCCCCGGCCCGACCGGCCGGGCCGGCGGCAACTTCCGGATGGCGATGTACTCCCCGGAGGCGATCGACCCGTCCAACGCCGTACTCACCGCGGACGTGTTCGCGGCCGAGAACCTCTTCACCGGCCTGACCACGATCACGCCCAACGGCACGGTCGCCAAGGCGCTCGCCACGGAGATGACGCCCAACGCCGGCTGCACGCAGTGGCACTTCACGATCAAGCAGGGCACCACCTTCAGCGACGGTCAGCCCGTCGACGCCGCCGCCTTCGTCCGCGGCTGGAGCCGCGCCGCGCGCGGTAAGGGCATGGGCTACCTGATGACCGGCATCCAGGGCTACCCCGACGTCGTGTCGGGCAGGAGCAGCTCGATGTCGGGCGTCGTGGCGGAGGGCACCGGCGCGCTTCGGGTCACCCTGACCAAGGCCGACTGCGACTTCGCCATGCGGGTGGCCACCCCGCCGTTCGCGCCGGTCCCGTCGTCCGCCGGCGAGGCGACGAACACCACGTTCAACAACCGGCCGATCGGCAACGGCCCGTTCAAGGTGAGCGAGTACACCGCGAACAGCCGGCTGGTGCTCGCCCGGAACGACTCCTACGCCTTCGCCAAGCCGAAGCTCGACACGGTCACCGTCACCCTCGTCTCCGACCTCGCCCCGGCGGTGGCGGGCTTCGACGGCGGCCAGTACGACTGGGTCCAGGTCGAGGGGGCGTCGATCAACACCGCCCGCGCCCGCCACACCGCGGACCACAAGCTCGTCCACGCCTCGTCCACCACCATGACGTACCTCGCGCCGATCACGGACAACGGGCCGATGAAGTCCAAGGAGGCGCGGCTCGCCGTCTCCTACGCCCTCGACCGGAACGCCCTGACCACCGCCCTCGCCCAGGGCTTCGCTCCGGCGACCTCCCTGGTGCCGCCCGCGGTCCCCGGCGCCTACGTCAACGGCTGCGCCGCCTGCACCTACAACGCCACGCAGGCCAAGACGCTGGCCGCACAGGCGGGGCTGCCCCCCGGCTCGAAGGTGACCCTCACCTCCAGCGACCTGGCCACCTACACGCAGCTGGTCACGGTGGTGCAGAACCAGCTGAAGACGGTGCTGGGCTGGGAAGTGCAGATACGCAGGCTGCAGACCACCAAGTTCTACCAGGACCTGTCCGGCAAGAGCGCCGTGGGCCTGTACCGGTTCTCCTGGGCTGCCGACTATCCCTCGGCCGAGAGCGTCCTCGACGCGCTGCTGGCCAGCGACAACATCCAACGCAAGAGCGACGGATCCATCACCGGGACCAACTACACGCGGTACCACAGTTCGGCCTTTGACGCCGCCCTGAACAGCGCCCGCGCCACCCCCGACGCGACCCAGCGCACCCAGCGGCTGCAGGCGGCCGAGAAGATCGCACTCGACGACATGGCGATCATCCCGCTGTACTCCCACACGACGTACCGGCTCGCCGACACCACGTCCTTCGTCGGCCTGGACATGGACTACACCGGTTTCCCGGTGCTCACCACGACCGCGCACAAGTGACGATGGCGGTCAGGGGGTGGCTGGGAGCCTTCCGGCCTGCGGCCGGCCGGTCCGCGTGCGGCGGCCGCCGGTGGCGGAGCGTGGCCGTCAGGCGTGCGGGAGGTGCACGGTGACGATGGCGGTCAGAGATCAGGCGTGCGGGAGGCGCACCGTGACGATGAGGCCGCCGTCCTCGCGCGGCGTGGCGATGACCGTCCCGCCGTGCGCGCCGACCACCGACCGCACGATGGACAGGCCCAGACCCGCCCCCTTGGACGACTCGATCCGGTCGGTGTTGAGCCGGCGGAACGGCTCGAACAGGCTCTGCACCTCATAGGCGGGCACCACCGGGCCGGTGTTCTCGACCTGGCAGGTCGCCCAGCCCTCCAGAACGCCCGTGCGGACGACCACCGTCCCGTCGTCGACGTTGTGGCGCATCGCGTTGTCCACGAGGTTCGACACCAGATGCTCGAGCAGCACCGGATCCCCCACGGTGGGCGCCTCGGTGAGCTCCGGCTTGACCTCGATGTCCGGCCGGTCGGTCCGGCCCCCCGTCTTGAGCACCGTCGAGGCGACCTCGCCCAGGTCCACCTCCGTGCGGGTGGTCAGCTCCCGTTCGCTGCGGGCCAGGAGGAGCAGGCCCTCGATCAGCCGTTCGTGCCGGGCGTTGTTCGCCAGGAGGGTCTTGCCGACCGTCTTCAGGTCCTCCGACGCCTCCGGGTCGGAGACCGCGACCTCCAGCAGGGTCCGGTTGATGGCGAGCGGGGTGCGCAGCTCGTGCGAGGCGTTGCTCACGAACCGCCGCTGCGTGTCGAACGCCTGGCTCAACCGGTCGAGCATGGCGTCGAACGTGTCGGCCAGCTCCTTGATCTCGTCCTCGGGGCCCTTCATGGCGATGCGCTGGTGCATGGTGCTCTCGGAGAGCTTGCGGGCGGTCGCCGTCACCTTCTGCAGCGGTGCGAGCGCCCGGTCGGCGACGAACCAGCCGAGGGCCAGCGCGATGAGCCCCACCCCGAGCAGCGCGAACGCCGACTGGGTGATCAGCCGGTGCTGGACCCCGTCGATGAAGGCGCTGCGGATCTCGTTGGCCTGCTGCTGCGTCAGCCCGCCCGGCTCGGTCGGCTGCACGGAGAACGGCAGCCCCTCCAGGATGTTGGTGACCAGGACGTACGCGACCATCAGCAGGAGGAACCCCGCGGCGAAGAACAGCCCGCCGTACAGCAGGGTGAGCCGCAGCCGCACCGTCAACCGGCGCGGCAGGGAGCCCTGCGAGGGGATCAAAGACGGTACCCCGCGCCGGGAACGGTCTCGATGACCTGCGGCTCACCGAGTTTCTTGCGAAGCGTCATCATCGTCACCCGCACCACGTTGGTGAACGGATCGATGTTCTCGTCCCAGGCCTTCTCCAGCAGCTGCTCGGCGCTGACCACGGTGCCCTGCCCCCGCATCAGCACCTCGAGGACGGCGAACTCCTTGGGCGTCAGGTCGACCGGCCGGCCCTCACGGGTGACGGCGCGGCGCGCGGGATCGAGCCGCACGCCGCCCCGCTCCAGCACGGGCGGCAGCGGCGGTGCGGAACGTCGGCCCAGCGCGCGGATCCGGGCGATCAACTCGGCGAAGGCGAACGGTTTGGCGAGGTAGTCGTCAGCCCCGATGGACAGCCCCTCGACCTTGTCGTCCAGCTCGCCCGCCGCGGTCAGCATGAGGACGCGGACCGTGGCCCCGTCGGCGACGAGGCTCCGGCAAACCTCGTCGCCGTGGACCCGCGGCAGATCGCGGTCCAGCACGACCACGTCGTAGTCGTTGACGCTGGTCCGCTCCAGCGCGCTGGCGCCGTCGTACGCGACGTCGACGGCCATCGCCTCGCGCCGCAGCCCGGTGGCGATGGTGTCGGCGAGTACGCGCTCATCCTCGACGACCAGGACTCTCACCCGTTTCCACCCCCTGGAAAGCCACGCGCTGGACCGGCACTCTCAGTTATGCCACAGCACACGTAAGTCCCTGATAAGCCCGTCCAGGATATTCAAAGGTTTACCGCGAACACGGTCCTGGGTAGGGGTGGCAGACGACCTATCGAGAGGAGACCGCGTGGGCGAGTTGACGGCCACGATCCACCGGCGTCTGTCCGATGCGTACGATTCGCTTCGGACGGCCCGCGACACTGGCGACGATCTCCTGGTCGATGCCCAGCAGGCAGAGATCGACGACCTGCGGCGCACGGCCGCCGACCACGGGATCGACCTCCCGCACTGCGGCTGAGTGGTGCCGCGCGACGCGGCACCGACCTTCTGAACAGACGTCCGGGGGCCTCGCACCTGAGGGTGCGAGGCCCCCGCGCGTCGGCAGGGCCGCACGGCCGGAGGGCCGCACGGACGGCCGTCAGGACCCCAGGACGTCACGCAGCCGGGCCGCGTACGCGCGCGGGTGGCTCGTGTTGCCGTTGTGGCCGCCGGGGAACTCGGCGATCTCCGTGCCCACCAGCGTCGCCAGCTCCTGGGCGCAGCGGTGGTCGAAGACGGTGCGCGGCGTCTCCCGGCCCGCGGCGGGCACGATGCGGGTCGTCGTACCGCGCAACGCGGTGACGTCGAGGGTGTCGCGGATGACCGCCGTGAAGTCGCGGGCGATGAAGAAGTCGAAGTTGGCCCTGCGGGTGTCGGTCATCGGGGCCGGGGTCCGGTCGGGCTCGGCGGTCGGGTCGGACGGGTCGATGCCGAGGACCTCGGCGATGAGCTTGAAGGCCGCGGCCAGCCCCTCGCGCCGGTACACCTCCTGGAGCTCGGCGAGCTCACGCTCGTGGTGCCCGCGCTCGGCCTCGGGCAGCAGCCGTGGTGCGACCGGCTCGTGCGCGATGAGGGTCGAGATCTGTTCGGGGTGGTCGACGGCCAGGTGCAGGCCGATGACCGCGCCGAGGCTGCAGCCGAGCATGGCCACCGGCTCGTCGGTCAGCGACGCGAGCAGCCGGTGCACGTCGTCCGCGTGCTCGGCCATCGTCACGCCGGCTCCGGCGTCGTCCAGGACGCTGCGGGACAGGCCGCGCCGGTCATAGGTGACGACCGTGTGGTCCTCCACCAGCCGATCGACCAGGTCGACGCTGCGGTCGGCGTCGCCCTCACCGCTCTGGGAGATCAGCAGCATGGGGCCGGACCCACGGATCCGGTAGTGGAGGTCGGCGCCGGGAACGCGGAGCGAGCTCGAGATCGTCATCGGGGGGGGTCCTTTCACCAGGAGGAGGGCCGTGCGCGCTCCCGTTGACGAGAACCATAACCCATCTAAATAGATGCATCAAGTTCAGATGCATCTATTTAGATGTTATTTGTGAGAGCGTCTCATCCCAATCTGGTGCGTCTCCAGGTGCTCGGTGCCCCCTCAGCCGCGGGCGGCGCCCGCCTCCGCGAGGAGGTCGTGCAGCGGGCCGAACAGGCCCGGTCCGGCGGCGATCGTGAGCTCCGGGCTCGGCGGCTCACCGTTCAGGCCGCCGACGGTTCCGCCGGCCTCTCGGACCACGAGCGCGCCGGCGGCGAAGTCCCATTCCTGAGGTCCGCGCTCGTAATAGGCGTCGACGCGGCCCGCGGCCACGGAGCACAGGTCCACGGCGGCCGAGCCGGAGCGCCGGATGTCGCGGACGCGCGGCAGCACGCGCTGCAGGGTCTCGGCCTGGTGGGCGCGGCGGTCGACGGCGTATCCGAATCCGGTCGCGACGAGGGCCTTGTCCAGGGTGACCCCGGTGTTGCACCCCAGCCGCCGGGTCGAACCGTCCTCCCGCACCAGGGTCGCTCCCCGCCCGCGCGCGGCGGTGAACAGCTCCCCGCGCATGGGCACGGCGACGACGCCGACCACCACCTCGCCGTCGACCTCGGCGGCGATGCTGACGGACCAGTCGGGCAGGCCGTACAGGTAGTTGACCGTGCCGTCGATCGGGTCGACGATCCAGCGGACGCCGCTCGACCCGCCGCTCGCGCCGCTCTCCTCACCGAGGAAGGCGTCGCCGGGGCGGGCGGCCCGGATGCGGTCGATGATGAGCCGCTCGGACGCCTTGTCCATCTCGGTGACGACGTCGGTCGAGCTGGACTTGGTGTACGCGACGCCGAGATCGGCCGGCCGCTTGTCGACGAGCATGACGGAGGCGACCTCCGCCGTACTGATCGCCAGTTCGAACAGGTCCTGCACGTTCCCCCCTAGTGGATCACCGCGGGCGTGGTGCGTCCGTGGATCGTCAGCCGGTGCGGCGGCAGTGGTCGCCGGCGCAGTGGTCGGAGCGCGGCCCCAGGCTCCCCAGCGCCGGCCGTTCGGTGCCGTCGCGTTCGAGGAGCAGCTCGCGGACCATCGCGACGAACCGGGGATGGGTGCCGGGCGTGGCCGCCCGCTCGATCCGCAGCCCGAGGCGGCCGGCCAGTTCCTCGGCCTCGACGTCGAGGTCGTACCTGACCTCCATGTGGTCGGAGACGAACCCGACGGGGACGATGACCGCCGCGCGGACACCCTCGGCGTGGATCTTCCCCAGGTGGTCGAGGATGTCCGGCTCCAGCCACGGCACGCTCGGCGGGCCGCTCCGGCTCTGGTACACGAGGTCCCAGGGACGGCCCTGCGCCACGACCGCGGAGACGTCGTTCAGCTCCGCGACGTACGCCTCGCGGCCCGGCTGGGCGAGCGGCACGCTGTGGGCGGTGAAGATCAGGCGGGCCTCGTCGCGCAGTTCGGCGGGCAGCCGGTCGAGAGCGGCCCGGGTGTTCTCGATCACCGGCTCGACGAAGCCGGGGTGGTTGTAGTAGATCCGGAGCTTGTCCACCTCAGGGGCGTCCTCGACCTCGTCGCGCGCCCGGTCGATGTCCTCGAGGTACTGCCGGCAGCAGGAGTAGCCGCTGTAGGCGGAGGTCACGAACGCCGCCGCCCGGCGTACGCCGTCTTCCTTCATCCGCCGCAGCGTGTCGGCGAGGAGGGGGTGCCAGTTGCGGTTGCCCCAGTAGACCGGCAGGTCGAGGCCGTGCGCGGCGAAGTCGGCCTCGATGGCGGCCTTGAGGTCACGGCACTGCTGGTTGATCGGGCTGGCCCCGCCGAAGTGGTCGTAGTGCTCGGCCACGGCCTCGAGGCGTGCGCGCGGGACGCCCCTGCCCCGGGTGACGTTCTCCAGGAACGGCATGACGTCCTCGGGCTTTTCGGGCCCGCCGAAGGACAGCAACAGCAGCGCGTCGTACGGCATGCCCCCATCCAACCAGCCGCGCGCCGGTGCCCGGGCCCGGCCCGTCAGGAGCTCAGGAGTAGCGGCGGGCGTACGCGCGGGCCAGGGACAGGACGTTGTCGACGTACGTCTGCGAGTGGTTGTAGGCCCAGACGGCGCGGGACAGGCCGCTGCCGCCGCGCCCGGCGCCACTCGCGCACAGGTACTTCGCCGCCGCGGGAACGGCGTCATAGGGGTTCATGATGTCGGCCTTGCCGTCGCCGTCGCCGTCGACGCCGTAGATGCGCCACGTGGCCGGCATGAACTGCATCGGGCCGAGCGCTCCGGCGCTCGACGGGCCGGCGTTGCGTCCGTGGTCGCTCTCGATCTGGCCGATGGCGGCCAGCACCGTCCAGGACAGTCCCGCGCAGACGCCGGCGGACTGCTGGTACAGCGCGAGGTAGGTGCCGGGGCGACCGGCCGACGGCTTCTGCTGCCGCGCGGGCTGCCCCTGCGGCTGCGTCGCGGACTGGTGCAGGTCGATCACCTGGCTGTGCGCGCCGACGAGCCGGCGCAGCCGCGACCCGAGGCCGTTCAGGTCGGCGCCGGGCGCGTTGACGAGGAAGGCGATGTCGTGGACCAGCCCGATCTTCCGCCCCGTCTCCCGTCCGACGAGCACGTTGATGCCGGGCAGGCCCAGCGAGCCGGACCCGCCCATCGTGACGAACAGCTGCGTCCTGCCGAGAACCGGGTACTGCATCGCCTCGCGCAGTCCGAGCTGCTGCTGGACGTCGCCTGAGACGACGAACCGGTCCTGGGCGAGCGCGTTCCACAGCCCGTCGTCCTTCGCGGTGCCGGGCGGGGTCCAGGAGCGGAAGGCCGACGGGTCCACGGCGAACATGTTCACCCGGCCGCCCTGCAGCTGCACCGCCCCGGCGTCCACGGTGATCACGTCCCGTACTCGCTTGACGTGGGAGACCTCGCGCAGCTTCCCTGCGGTCACCGGGCGGTCGGCGACGACGAGGAAGTCGGGGTCCACGACGCGTTTGAGCGCGGCGGGCTGCTCGGTGGTCGGCACGATCGTGGTGACGGACCGGTTCCCCGCGCCGTCCCGTGACCCCGCCGCGCGCCCGCCCTTGTGCGCCGTCTTCGGGGCGGCCGTCACGAGGTAGACCGCGCCGCTCGCGGCGGTAGCGGTGGCGGCCAGGGCGATGGCCGCCACGGCGGCCGGGAGTCCTCTTCGAACGAAGCGTCTCATCGCTACTCCCAACGATCGGACCCGGACGGTAGTTACCCACAACTCGACCAGACTCCGACAGGTACGGTTCTTGGGGTTGCCGAGGCCAGGCACAACGTGAGTAAATTTCGCCTTATGCCCCCCGTGACACCTCAGACCTGGCGAAATTGGGCCGGTAACCAGCGCGCCACCCCCCGGCGCGTGGTGACGCCCCGATCCGCCGCGGACGTCGCCTCCGCCATCAAGGCCGCGGCCGCCGCCGGACTGACGGTCCGGATGGCCGGCGCCGGGCACTCCTTCACTGGCGCCGCCGTCACCGAGGGCCTGCTGCTGCGGCCCGAGGGCCTCACGGAGCTGCGATCGGTCGACACCGCCACCGGCCTCGTCACCGCCGAGGCGGGCATGCCGCTGAAGGTGTTCAACGAGCAACTGGCGCTGCACGGCCTCGCACTCGCCAACATGGGCGACATCCAGGAGCAGACCCTCGCCGGGGCGACCCAGACCGCCACCCACGGCACCGGGCGCGACGCCGCCGGGCTGGTGTCACAGATCGCCGGGCTCGAACTCGTCCTCGCCGACGGCAGCCGCGTGACCTGCTCACGCGAGGAGCGGCCCGAACTGTTCGACGCGGCCCGCGCCGGCCTCGGCGCGCTCGGCGTCGTCACCGCCATCACCTGGCAGACCGTGCCCGCGTTCCTGCTGCAGGCGCGGGAGGAGCCGATGAAGTGGGACGAGGTCCTCGGGCGGCTGGACGAACTCGCGGCCGACAACGAGCACTTCGAGTTCTACTGGTTCCCGCACACCGACGGCTGCCTGATCAAGCGCAACAACCGGGTCTCCGGACCGGCCCGGCCGCTGGGGCGGTTCCGGCACTGGATGGACGACGAGTTCCTGTCCAACTCGGTGTTCGAGGTCGCGAACCGCGTCGCCAACCGATTCCCCGGCACCATCACGACGATCAACGGAGTGTCCGCGCGGGCCCTCGGCGCCCGGACGTACACCGACGTGTCGCACAAGGTCTTCACCAGCCCGCGACGGGTGCGCTTCAAGGAGCAGGAGTACGCGATCCCGCGCGAGGAACTGGCCGACGCCCTCCGGGAGGTCCGGGCGCTCATCGAACGCCGGGGCTGGCGGATCTCCTTCCCCATCGAGGTGCGCCTGCTGCCGGCGGAGGACGCCTGGCTGTCCATGGCGTACGGGCGGGACAGCGCCTTCATCGCGATCCACGTGTACCACGCGACCCCGCACGAGGAGTACTTCCGCGCGGTGGAGGAGGTCCTGACGCCGCTCGGCGGCCGTCCGCACTGGGGAAAGCTGCACACTCGCGACGCCTCGTACCTGGAAGGGGCCTATCCCCGGTTCGGCGACTTCCTCGCGCTACGCGACCGGCTCGACCCCGAACGCCGCTTCGCCAACCGCTATTCGACGCAGGTCTTCGGCACCTGAAGGACGTAGACTCCCCGTGAGTTGCATCCCGCTCGCGCGGCGTGCACGTCCCTTGTGCTCCGACCGGTAACCGCGTAGACCCCCGAACCGTCAGCATCCACCATCTTCCACCCGCGTTCCGTCACAGCGCCCCCGTGAGCCACACCAAGAGGGACGGCATCACGCGGCAAAGGATCCACAAGAATCGTTAAGCCCCACGTCGCCACCCCTCTTGAGCAGGCAAGCTGGGGCGACACTGCGGGAACTTGACAAGGATCACGTCGCGAGGGCGGCGATGTTCGGACATGCCGGGTACGGTGCTGGCGGGCAGGTGCGTCCTGACGCGAGACTGGTAGGACCGGGGGAAGGGCACGCATGCGCCCCGAGCCGCGTCGGACAGGGCACGAAAGGACACGCATGCAGGAGCTGCGCCTCGTCGCGGTCAGTGAGGACGGGTCGTACCTCGTCCTTGCCACCGCGGGACGGGGCACCCGGTTCACGCTGCCTATCGACGATCGGCTGCGCGCCGTGGTCCGTGGGCATTTCTCCCGCCTCGGCCAGTACGAGATCGAAGTGGAGAGTCCTTTGCGTCCCAAGGAGATCCAGGCTCGTATCCGCGCTGGAGAGACCGCGGAAGAGATCGCCGAAACGGCCGGCATCCCGGTGGAGCGTGTCCGCTGGTTCGAGGGACCGGTTCTCCAGGAGCGCGAGTACATGGCCCAGCAGGCCCAGCGCGTGCCCATCCGCCGCCCCGGCGAGTCCTCCCCCGCCCCGGCCCTCGGTGAGATCGTCGAGGAGCGTCTCGGCCGGCGCGGCATCGACCTGGAAGAGGTCGAGTGGGACTCCCGTAAGTGCGAGGACTCCACCTGGCGGGTCAGTCTCTCCTTCTACTACGACGGCCGTCCCTATTCCGCCGAGTGGGCGTACGACCCCCGGCGCCGGCACCTCTCGGCCGTGAACGACGAGGCCGCGCGACTGTCCTCGCTCGACCTCGACGAGTCCGTCGACGACACGGTCACCCCGTTCCTGCCGCGCCGCGCCATGAAGGTCGTCGGCGATCCCCTACGCGACCAGGCTCCGCCGCCCGCTCCCGTTCCGGTCCCCGCGCCCAGCCGATACGAGGAATTCCCGGCCGACGAACCGGTCGTCTTCCGCGAGGTCCCCAAGCCGGCGCCCGAGGAGCCCGCCGCGTTCGCCCCGCGCCCGCGCGAGGCCCGCCCGGAGATCGTGGCCAGGCCGCAGGAGCTGCCCGCGCCCACCCGGCCCGCTCCCCCGGCCCCCGAGCCCGCGCCCGCGCCCGCCAGGCCGGAGCCCGTCGCGCCGCCCGCCGCCGAACACACCCCGGCCAGGCCCGAGCCGATCGCCCGGCCCGCCGCCGAGCCGGCCCCGGTCGAGCCCGAACCGGTCAGCCCGCCCGCCGCCGAGCGTGCCCCGATCGAGCCCGAACCGGCCGCGGCGGAGGCGGCCGAGCAGGAGCAGCCGGAACAGGAGGCCGCCGAGGCCAGGCCGCAGGCTCCCAAGCCGATCGGGCCGAAGCCGCTGGGGCCGAAGCCGCTCAAGGCCGAACCGGCCGCTACGACCAAGCCCGCCGTGGCGAAGCCCGCCGCGGCCCAGAAGCCGGCCCAGGCGAGGCCCGCCGCGCAGAAACCGGCCGCGCAGAAGCCCGCGCAGAAGCCCGCGGAGAAGCCGGCCGAGAAGGTCGCCGACCGCCCGGCCGCGGCCGCCGCGAAGCCCGCGACACCGCCCGCCGCCCCGGAGAAGCGTCCGCCCGCCCGGAAGAAGGCCCGCAGCAAGCGCGCCTCCGTCCCGTCCTGGGACGAGATCATGTTCGGCGCCCGCCGCCCCGAGTAACGCGGCCACCGGCACCGGCGGCCACGGCTCCGTGGCCTGCCCGGTGTGTTCCTATGCCGCGTCCGATGCCGTCCCCGACGACGGCGTGCGTGCGACGTTCCAGAACACCGGTACCGCGCTGTCGATCGGCGGAGGCTGACGAGTGAATGACATCTGGGAAGAGTCGGTCGAGCGCTTCACGGCGTACTTGCCGAAATCCGTGTCGACCTGGCTGGTGATCATCGATACCGCCGCCCACGCACGCCTGGCGGCATCCCTGCTACCCCGGCTCGGCGACGATGTGCGGGTCCTCCGTCTCGGCCAGGTGTCCGTCGACGAGGTACGGGCCGCGGCACTCGAGTACGTCGACCAGGACCACGTCGGCCTCATCGGTTTCCACGCCCGGAAGTATCCCGAGTACCAAGAGGCCCTGGTGCGCTTCGCCGACTGGCCCAGCCGCCGCGTGGCGCTGTGCCTCGAGGTCTGGGACGACAACTTCGCCGCACTTTTCGCCGAGGATCCGCAGGAGGTGGCCCGTCGGTGCGACGGGCTACGCCGACAGTTGACCGGCGAACGGACGCTCACCTATCGAGCCGCCGACGACGCGGCCGAGCGGCTCTCCTTCGAATGCGCGCCGGACGACTGGGTCGCCTACAGCGGGCTGGAGGACTACGACTACCTCCTGCCCAGCGGGGAGGTCGCGTGCGTCCCGGAGAGTGCGAGCGGCACCCTGCCGGTCGAAGGGTGGATCATCGGGACCATCCCATTCGGCAAGAAGTACGGCCGGATCCGCCCGGGTGACCTCACCGTCCGCATCGAGAACGGCCAGGCGACCGGCGTCACCGGGCGTAACACCGAACTCTGCCGGGACCTGGAGATGGCGTTCGACCGACTGCCGGGGGTGCGTTCGATCGGCGAGCTCGGGATCGGCCAGTCGAAGGCCGTCACCGAAGTGGCCAGATCGCACAAGGCGGCGTTCACCTGGCACGAGCGCAACTACGGAGTGCACATCGGGTTCGGCGCCGAGCTGAGCGAGACCGCCGACCCCGACCAGCGGGCCACCGCTCACCATCTGGACGTCGTACTCTCCCGCGGGCGGCTGACCGGCCAGGCGGGACCGCTGCTGAGCTGGTGACCGCGCGGCACGGCATGCCGAGGCATGGCCGCGTCAGGAGTACGGGAACAGGGGCGGCTCACTGCGCCTGGGCGCCACCGAAGCCGTGACGCATGACCCGGAGAAGTTGCCGTGCGTGGTCTGTGCCGGTAGCCGCGATGGCTGCCGCGCTCGTCAGAGCGAGCAGGTCGTCCACGCCGAGGCCGGTGTCCACGGCACCGGCCTGTTGGGCTCGGGTGAGCAGCTTCTCCGCGGTCGACCGCATGGCCCGGTGCCAGTCATCGAACAACTCGGTACGGCGCTCGTCGTTGTTCTCGGTCCCGGCGAGCGCCAGGTCGCGCTTGGTGGCGACATGGACGACGAAGTCGTCGAGCCAGGTGAACAGAGCCTCTCCCGCCGAGTCGGCCTCGAGCAGAGCGGCGCCCTGCTCGCAGAGCGCCGTCACCTCGTCCGCGTACACCGCCACGATCAGGTCGCGGCGGGTCGGAAAATGTCGGTAGAGCGTCGCGTTGCCGACCCCCGCCCGGCGGGCCACCTCGTCCAACGCGACGTCGGGCCCGCGTTCGTCGAAGAGCTCTTTCGCCGCCGCGAGCAGCGCCTGGGCGTTCCGGGCAGCGTCCGTCCTGCGCGGCCGCCGCGAGGCCGCCGGCTCGCTCGGATGCGCCATCCTCGCCTCCTCGTTGCGAAATGGGGACTTCCCCACTTATCGTACGCGAAGTGGGGAGCTCCCCACATCACCGTCCGGCCGTCCGCCGACCGGCCGAGCGGCGAGCCTCTCGCACCTCGCGAACAAAGGATCCTTCATGGCCCTCACCTGCGAAGATCGGCTTGTCATCACCGAGCTGATCGCGATGCACGGACACCTGTGCGACAGCGGAGAACTCGACCGCCTGGACGAGGTGTTCACCACCGACGTCGTCTACGACGTCACGGACTTCGGACAGGAGATCTTGAGAGGGGTGGCGGCATGCGCCGACGCGGGGCGCGCCTTGGGCGACCGCAATCCGGTCGGGCACCATGTCACGAACATCGTCCTGAGCGAACAGGCCGACGGCCGAGTGCACTCACGCTCCAAAGGCATCGGCATCTACGCGGACGGCCGGAGCGGCAGCCTCACCTATGAGGACACCGTCGTTCGCGTGGACCAGGGCTGGCGGATCACCCACCGAAAGGTGCTCGCCCGAAGGGCTCCCCTGGGCAAGTGAGCGCCGTCGCCTCGGCCCGGCAGGCGGCCATCGCGTTCTGCGGTGTGCCATCAGGCGAGAAAGTTATCGTCTGGCGAGAACCCTGAGAACGAACAGGCGATGCCGCGGCGGCCTAGCGGCCGCCGGGCCCCATGGCCACACACCGAGATGCCGACGAGTGTCTGCCCCATCGCTCCGACGATCATGCCGATCGATTCCTCCGGCGACACTGCCGCCGCCCGCAATCGATCGTAAGTCAAAGCTCTCCTCGTCGTGTCTCAGCGTGCTGTCAGGGGGTCTCAGGCGGATGTGCGCGGGATCTCAGGGCCTCCCTGGACAGTGAGGTCATCACTTACATGAGACCTACGGGAGAAGACCCCATGACTTACGCGATCCAGGCAGAGGGCCTGGTGAAGCGGTTCGGCGAGACGGTCGCCCTGAACGGGGTGAGCCTCACGGCGCGTCCTGGCACCGTCCTCGGCGTGCTCGGCCCCAACGGGGCGGGCAAGACCACCGCCGTCCGCATCCTCGCCACCCTGCTGCGACCCGACGGCGGCCGTGCGACCGTGGACGGTCACGACGTCGTCCGTGACGCCCACCAGGTACGGCAGCTGATCGGGCTGACCGGGCAGTACGCCTCGGTCGACGAGATGCTGACCGGCACGGAGAACCTCGTGATGATCGGCCGGCTGCTGGGCCTGTCCCGCGCCGACGCGAAGGCACGCGCGGCGGAGCTGCTGGAGCGGTTCGATCTCTGGGACGCCCGCGACCGCGCGACCAAGACGTACTCCGGTGGCATGCGCCGCCGCCTCGACCTGTCCGCCAGCCTCGTCGGGCGGCCTTCGGTGCTGTTCCTCGACGAGCCGACGACGGGCCTGGACCCGCACGCGCGGGGTGGCCTCTGGGACACGGTCCGCGGCCTGGTCGACGACGGCGTGACGGTCCTGCTGACCACGCAGTACCTGGAGGAGGCCGACCAGCTCGCGGACGACATCGTCGTCATCGACCGCGGTCAGGTCATCGCCAACGGGACGCCCGACCAGCTGAAGACGCAGGTCGGCGGGCAGGTGCTCCAGGTGCGACCGGCGGACGAGCGGGACCGCGAGACGGTCGCGGGTTTGGTCAGCGTCGTGGTCGGCGAGGGGATGCAGATCGAGGGCGACCTGGTCACCGCGCCGGTCACCGATCCGGCCGTGCTGCCGACCGTCGTCCGCCGTCTCGACGACGCGGGCGTGGTGGTGGCCGAGCTGTCGCTGCGCAAGTCGAGCCTGGACGAGGTGTTCCTCGCCCTCACCGGCCACCGCGCCGAGGCCGCCGAAGCCACTCCGGAACTCGTCACCGAAGGGATCCGGGCATGACCGCCTCCACTCTCACCCCACCGCGCACGCTGACGCGGCGCGTCAGCCCCGCCGCGACCCTGCGGCACACGGCGACGCTCGCCTGGCGCAGCCTGGTGCAGATCAAGCACAACCCGATGGAGCTGATCGACCTCAGCCTCCAGCCGATCATGTTCGTGCTGCTGTTCACGTACGTCTTCGGCGGCCAGATGTCCGGCGACCCGGCGAAGTACCTGCAGTTCGCGCTGCCCGGGATCATCGCGCAGAACGCCATGTTCGCCACGATGAACACCGGCTTCATGCTGAACACCGACCTGACGAAGGGAGTCTTCGACCGGCTGCGCAGCCTGCCCATCGGCCGGATGTCGCCGCTGGCCGGCCGGATCGTCGCGGACACGGTCAAGCAGGCCTGGTCCATGGCGATACTGCTCGCGGTCGGCATGCTCATCGGGTTCCGCCTCAAGACCAACGTCGGCGACCTGTTCCTGGCGTTCCTGCTGCTCCTGGTCTTCTCGCTGGCCTTCTCGTGGATCGCCGTGCTGATCGGCGTCCTGGTCGACGAGCCGGACAAGGTGCAGATCTTCGGCTTCACGACGATCTTCCCGCTCAGCTTCACGAGCAGCGCCTTCGCGCGGGTCGACACGATGCCCGGATGGCTGCAGGCCTGGGTCAAGGTGAACCCGGTGACCAACCTCGCCGACGCGACCCGCGGCCTCCTTAACGGCGGCGCCGTCGCCTCACCGGTGATCAAGTCGCTCGTGTGGGCGGCGGCGCTCGCGGTCGTCTTCGCCCCGCTGGCCGTGCGCGCCCTGCGCCGCCGCGTCTGAACACGGAACACCGACGCGGGCCCCGCACGAGCGGCGGCCCGCGTTCTTCCGTCGCCGAAAAACCCTCGGGTGAGCCGCCGCTCAGGCGGTGATGGGGTCGATGCCCAGGTGGTCCGCGACGTCCTCGATCCGCATCGTACGGCCGCGCGCGTACGCCTCGGCGAAGCGTTCGTCGCCGAGTGCCTCACGTGCCGTCCGCTCGATCCGGGGCGGGTCCTCCAGTGACCGGTCCTCGACGCCGCGGATGCCCACGGAGGCCCCGAGGAGCGTCGCGGCCCGCTCGTGATCACCGCGGCGGAGCGCGTGGTCGGCCAGGCCGACGAGGGCCTGCCCGATCACCGGCGCGTCATGGGCCAGCCGCGCGAGCCGGAACGCCTCGACGTGCCGGTCGAGCGCCGCGTCGAGGTCGCCCTCCAGGGCGTGGACCATGCCGAGCTGGGTGTTGACCATCGAGGCGAACTGCGGTGGCCCGCTGCTCCACTCAGCGGCGACGGCGTCCTCCAGCAGGGTCCGGGCGCCGGCCAGGTCACCGCGGCGACGCGCCGACTCGGCGGCGGCGAAGCAGACGAACGCGACCTCCTGGGAGGCCCCACGGCGTTCGGCACCGCGCAGGGCGGCGTCCAGCTCGGCTTCGGCGGCGTCCTCGTCGCCGAGTGCCGTGTACGCGTGGGCCAGGCGCACGCGCAGGTGGCTGGAGTCGTCGGGGCTGCCGAGGTCCAGCGAGTACCGGAGGGCCTCTTCGATGTGTGCCTTCGCGGACAGCGGGTCGCCCCGCCACAGCGCGATCTCGGCGAGCCCGGTCAGCGTCAGCGACATGCCCCACCGCTCGCCGAGTTCCCGGAACGCGTCGAGCGTCGTCGTGAAGTGCTCCTCGATCCGCTCTACCTGGCCAAGGTTGATCAGCGTGTGCCCGCGGACCATCCGCACGGCGGCCTGGAGCCACGGATCGTCCTCGTCGCGAAGGTCGTCCAGGTCCGCGAGCGCCTGTTCGATCCGCCCGTCGAAGAGCTGCAGGGCCAGCGGCGCGATGCGGAGGATGGGATGCAGGTCGCTTGGCGGCAGATCCGCGCACGGCTCCAGGGCGGCCGTGATCCGTCGCAGTATCTCCCCCGTGTCCTGCATCAGGGGGTCGGTGTCGACCCTGCCGATCAGCCAGTACATGGTGGCCATCGCGAAGGCGTGGGCCGGGGTCCTCCCCGGCAGCGCGAGCGCCTCCCGGGCGAGCTGCTGTCCCTCGACGCGCTGCCCGCGCAGGAACCAGAACCAGCCGAGCGCGGCGACGTAGCGTACGGCGAGGGCGGCGTCCTGGACCTCGATGGCCCAGCGCAGCGCGGAATGCAGGTTGTCGTATTCGGCGGTGAGGCGTTCGAGCCACCGCAGCTGCTCGCGGGTGCGCAGCAGGGGCTCGGCCGTCTCGGCCAGCCGGAGGAAGTGGTGGGCGTGCGCACGGCGGACCCGCTGGGTCTCACCGGCCTCGGAGAGCCGCCCGGCGCCGTACGCCCGGATCGTCTCCAGGACGCGGTACCGCCCCGTCCCGTCGATGCCGACGAGCGACTTCTCGACCAGGCCGGTGAGCGCGTCGAGGACGTCGCCGCCGCATACGTCCTCGATGCTGTCGAGGGTCGCGCCGCCCGCGAAGACCGACAGCCGCCGCAGCAGCGCGCGTTCGGGCTCGTCGAGCAGGTCCCAGCTCCAGTCGACGACGGCGCGCAGGGTCTGGTGCCGGGGCAGCGCCGTACGGCTGCCGCCTGTGAGCAGGCGGAACCGGTCGTCGAGGCGGTCCGCGATCTGCGCGGCGGTCATCGTACGGAGGCGGGCGGCGGCCAGTTCGATGGCGAGGGGCATGCCGTCCAGACGGCGGCAGATGGCCAGGACCGCCCCCAGGTCGGCCTCGGGCGCGAAGCCGGGGTGGACCGCGGTGCCGCGCTCGACGAACAGGCGTACGGCGGGGTAGTCGAGCGCCGCTCTCAGGCCGGAGCCCGCATGGGCCGGCGGGTGGGCGTCCACGGACTCGTCGGGTGGGAAGGCGAGCGGGGGCACCGGCCACAGGCACTCCCCGGTGATCCCGAGGGTCTCCCGGCTGGTCGCCAGGACGCGGACGCCGGGGCAGCCGGCGAGCATCCGGTCCACGAGACGGGCGCAGGAGTCGATCAGGTGCTCGCAGTTGTCGAGCACGATCAGGAGGCGTTCGTCGGCCAGGGCGGCGACGAGCCGCTCGACCGGTTCGACGCTGGTGGGCACCGATCCGCGTACGCCGGCGGTCAGCGTGGCCTCGCGGAGCCCGAGCGTGCTCAGCAGCGCCTGGGGGACCTCCCCGGGGTCACCGACCGGGGCGAGCTCGATCAGCCGGACGCCGTCGGGCATGCGCTCGGTGAGACGCGCGGCAGCCTCCACGGCCAGCCGGGTCTTCCCGGCTCCCCCGGGCCCGGTGAGGGTGACGAGGCGGTTCTCCTCCAGCAGCTTGCCGACGCGTTCGATCTCCTCCTCGCGGCCGATGAAACTGGTGAGCCGGGCCGGCAGGTTGCTGCGGCCGCGCGACCGGGCGGGGGTCTGCTCGCCGCGGAGCACGGCGAGGTGGGCGGCCCGGAGCTCCGGCGACGGGTCCACGCCGAGCTCCTCCGCGAGGGTGCGGCGGGCGTCCTCGAAGGTCGCGAGCGCGTCGGCCTGGCGTCCGGCGGCGCACAGCGCCCGCATGTACTGCCCGCGCAGGCGTTCACGGAGGGGGTGCGCGGCGACCAGCGCCTCCAATTCGGCGGTGTCGGCGCGGCCGAGCATCAGCAGCGCCTCGGTGTGCTCCTCGACCGCGGCGACGCGTTGTTCGGTGAGGCGGGAGACGTGCCCTCGGGCGAAGTCGGTGTCGGCGACGTCGGCGAGCGCCGCCCCGCGCCACAGGCTCAGGGCCTCGGCGAGGGCGTCGGCCGCCCGCGCCGGGTCATCGCTCAGCAGCCGCCGCCCCTGGGCGACGAGCCGGTCGAAGCGCCGGACGTCGATCGCATGGTCCTCGACGACCAGCCGGTAGCCCGAGGGGTGAGAGTCGATCACGGCCGCGGGCAGCGCCCTGCGGAGGCGGGAGACCAGCGACTGCAGCGCGTTCGGGGCCCCGGCCGGGGGCTCGCCGTCCCAGACGCCGGCGACCAGACGATCGACGGTCACGACGCGGGAGGCGTCGAGGGCGAGCAGGATGAGGAGCGTGCGCAGGCGTGCGCCGCCCAGCTCCACCGGCCGTCCGGCGTCATCGGTCACCTCGAGGGGGCCGAGCAACGAGATCCGCACGGGTCGATCCTCCCTTGTCCCCCCGGGCGAAGCACCGGCTTTTTGCGGTACCTGGCGAGATATATCTCGATGAGTCTCGCACAAAAAACGGCGGACCGGCCTCTCGGCCGGCCCGCCGTGGGCACCGGATCGCGGATCACACCGCGCGGGCATCGGCCCACGGGCCGGACCCGACCACGGGTGCGCGGGGCCGACGCATAGGCCGGCCCGAGCGCGGGCGGATGAACGCGGACCGGCCTGTCCGCGCGGCCGGCGACGGTTGATCAGGCGGCGCGGTCCTGCCTGCTGGCCAGTTCGAACTCCGCGCGCGGCTGCTCGATGCCACCCATGGACACCGTCTCGCGGCGGAAGAACAGCGCGAGCGTCCAGTCGGCCACCACGCGCACCTTGCGGTTGGTGGTGGGGACCCGCGACAGGTGGTAGGTCCGGTGCATGAACCAGGCGGCGAACCCGCGCAGCTTCACGCCGTACACGTGCGCGACGCCCCGGTAGAGCCCGAGGCTCGCGACCGATCCGGCGTAGGCGTGCCGGTACGGTTTGCGCTCCTTGCCGCGGAGGGTCGCCACGATGTTGTCGGCGAGCCGCTTGGCCTGGCGCACGGCGTGCTGGGCGTTGGGCGCGCAGAACTCACCGGGCTTGGTGAGGTCCGGCACGGCGCCGCAGTCACCGGCCACGAACGCGTCGTCGGCGCCCTCGACGGTGAGGTACTCGGTCGCCACGATGCGTCCCTGCCGGTCCAGGGGCAGGTCGGTGGAGCGGCCCAGCGGGTTGGGCTTGACGCCCGCGGTCCACACCAGCGTGCCCGCGTCGAACTCCGAGCGGTCGTCGAGCACCACGTGGCGGTCGACGGCGGACGTCAGGCGGGTGTGCAGCCGTACGTCGATCCCGCGCCGGCGCAGCTCCTCGACGGTGTAGCGGCCCATCTTGTCGCCGACCTCGGGCAGGATCCGGTCGCTGGCCTCGACGAGCACCCAGCGCATGTCCTGCGGGCCGAGGTCCGGGTAGTAATTCAGGGCGCCGCGCGCCATGTCCTCGAGCTCGGCCAGGGCCTCGACGCCGGCGAAGCCGCCGCCGACGAAGACGAAGGTGAGCGCGCTTCGGCGCACCTCCTCATCGTCGGTGGAGGCGGCGATGTCCAGCTGCGCGAGCACGTGGTTGCGCAGGTGGATGGCCTCGGCCACGTTCTTGAACCCGATGCCGTGCTCGGCGAGGCCGGGGATCGGCAGCGTGCGGGACACCGACCCCGGGGCCATCACGAGGTAGTCGTAGGCGATCTTGGTCGTCGGGCCGGAGATCGGGCGCACGGTCGCGACGTGGTTCGCGTGGTCGACGGAGGCGACCCGCCCGTTCAGGATGCGCGCCTTGGGCAGCACCCGGCGCAGCGGCACGACGACGTGGCGCGCGGCCAGGTGGCCGGCGGCCACCTCGGGCAGGAAGGGCTGGTACGTCATGAACGACTGCGGGTCGACGATCGTGATCGTCGCCTCGTTCGAACGCAGTCGCCGCTGCAGGCGCAGCGCGGTGTACATGCCGACGTAACCGCCGCCGACGATGAGGATGCGGGGAGTGGTCCGGCTCGGGGTCGGGCTCGTGGCCACGGCGATACTCTCCTCGGTTGATTTGTGAAGCCTTTCACAAGCTAGCGCATCGAACCGGACATACCAGCCAGTACTAGCGTTAAGAACCGGAAAACTTCACGTAACAGCCAAGCGCGCAGGTCCGTTCTCGCGCGAATTCCTTCATATATTCCCTCGCGCGGGACACCGACCTCTCCCCTACCCACTGGACGAGACAGCACCGCACGCCCGACGCCTCTAGGGTGAGCCGGACGCCCGGCGCCGATCCGCGGGTGAGGAACGTCGCATCGGAGGCTGCACGGTCCCCCTGATGCGCCGAATGCGCGGACACCGGCCGGGCGCGGCGTACGATCGTCCCCCGGGAGCTGTGTATCGATGATGACCACGTTGTGGCGGCCGGTGTGCCTGGCCGCCGTCGGACTGCTGTCCCTGACCGGCTGCGGCCTCCTCGGACAGAACAAGGTCGTGCGCGGCAGCGTGCCCGACTCGACCACGGTGACCAGTCCGGCGTTCCGCGACGGCGCGCCGATGCCCGTCCGCTTCGCCTGCGCGCAGTACGGCGGCCGGACCAGGACGCCGCCGCTGCACTGGTCGGTCGCGCAGAGCGGCGTCGGCTCCCTCGCGCTCGTCATCGACGACCCCGACTCCCCCAGCGGCGCGTACGTCCACTGGGTGCTGTTCAACATCGACGCCAGGGCGTTCGAACTTCTGGAGAACGTCCCGCCACCGCGCGCCGAGCAGGCGATGAACAGCGCGCACAAGGTCGGGTACGCCCCGCCCTGCCCGCCGAAGGGCGAGGTGCACCGGTACCGCTTCACGCTCTACGCACTGAAGGAGAAGGTCCCCCTGAAGAACGGGGTCAGCCTGGACAAGGCGCTGTTGGCGATCGCCTCGCGTACGATCGCGCGCGGCCGGATGACCGCGACGTTCCGGGGAGCGATGATGTGATGTCCTGGACGGCGGCGCGCCTGAAGTCATCGCTGTGGGCCCTCGGGCCGGCAGGCGAAGGAGTGAGCGGACGGCGCTCGCGGTTCTCAGGACAAGTAGTGTGAAGATAGATGTTCGCGAACCGTATGACAAGGGTCATAGCGGTCGGCAACAATCGGTCTAGCTCCTTGGGGGCCCCGGTGCCGGTGATCATGGGAAGGTCGCCGCGTCGGCGTCGACCGCTAGACCATGGCGTTGGGTGGTAGCTATGTGGGGTCTGATCGTTGTCCTCGGCCTGGTCGCGGTCGTCATTCTCGTCGGGGTGCTCGTCGCCCTGGGCATGAGGGCGAGTCGCGCCGGAGACGAAGACGACTGGATGTCCGACGAGGAGCAGCCCCGGGGCCGCCGCGCCGGCAGATCCCGCGGCCGCCGCGGCCAGGGTGACGAGTCGGCGGAGGAGGAGGCTTACGGCGGCGACATGCGCGTGGCCGGTGCTCCCCTCGCTCCGCAGCACCAGCTGCCCGCCGCGCCCATGGCCGGCCCGCCCCAGCTGCCGCCGCCGGCCCAGGCCCCGGTCCCCGCGGCGCCTCCGGGCAGCCGGCCCACCGAGGAGATGGACGACGACGAGTACTGGTCGACCATCACGTTCGACAAGCCGAAGTTCCCCTGGCGGCAGGACGCCGGGCAACCGTCCGAGGCACGGGGGCAGGACCCCCTCGCCCATCAGGAGGCGGCGCAGCCCCAGCCCATGCCGCTCGCGGGCCCGCAGCCGCAGGGCATGCCGCTCGCGGGCCAGCCTCCGCAGGGCGCCCCGATCGACTCGCCGGCACCGCCGACCAGGCCCCAGCCGGTCGTCCCGGCGTTCGACACGCCCTCGACACCCGACCCGCTCGACGTGTCGCTCCCGTCCTCGCTCGACGTGCCCTCGCGGGCGAGCCAGACCGATCCCGGCGGCTCCGTCCCGGCGTACGGCTCGGCCGACCAGAGCGGCGGCTTCTCCGCACCGGCCTACCCGAGCGAACCGTCCTACTCGTCTGACTCGTCTGACTCGTCCTACTCGTCGGCGCCGTCGTACTCCTCGGAGCCGTCCTACTCCTCGGAGCCGTCGTACGGCGGTGACCGCTCCTACGGCGCGGACCCGGTGGGAGGGTACGGCGACGACCCGCTGAACACCGGCGAACGCCCGGCCTACGGCTCGACCTCCCCCGCCGCGCCGACTCCTCCCCCCGCGTCGCCGGCCCCCTCGCCCCTGGCGCCCTCATCGCCGCTGGGCTCCATCTCCGGCGCGAGTGGAGGCGACGACGGCCCGGTCGTCCCGTCCGTCGACGACCTGCTGGCCAAGATCCAGCGACAGCGCGCCGGAAGCGACGACGCGGCGTCGAATCCCGCCCCGGCGACCCCGGCCTCGCCCGGTCCCGCACCGGCCGGTTACGACCCGCTCACCGACCCGCTGGACACCAGCGAACGCCCCTACCGCTCGTCGTCCTCCACGAGCGGAGGCTGGTCGTCGGACTCGTACACCTCATCCGAGTCCTACGGCGGCGCCTCCGGGGACTCCTACGGCTCCCCGACGCCGGGCTCGTACGGGTCCGACCCCCTGTCGGGCAATTACAACGCGACCGGCGGCTACACCACCCCCTCCTACGACAGCGGCTACGGATCGTCCCCGGCGTACGGAGGTGACTCGCCCTCGTACGGCTCGGGCTCCACGCCCCAGGACGACCCGCTCGGCAACGGGTACACCGGCGGCTCGTCGTCGGACTCGTACGGGTCCTACGGTGCTGGCGGCACGCCCTCCGGCGGCTACCAGACCCCGGGACCGTCCTACGGCAGCGGTTCGGACTACTTCGGGTCCTCGACGCCGGGGCAGGGCTACGACCCCGCCTCCCCGACCCCCGGGACCGGCCAGCCGTCCGATGACGCGAACGCCACGCAGGCCTACCCGACCAGCCCGTACGGCACCTCCTACGGCGACCGCAAGAACGACGACAAGCGTCCCGACGAGTGGAACTCCTACGGCGACCATCGCGGCGGCAGCTGACGTCTCTCGCCCGGCCCAGGGGTCGGTTTTCTCATCCCGGCGGGGTCGGGGGGAGAGACGTCGACCGCGGGATATAAGAATCCCGCCGTGGAGGCGGCGAACCCACGTTCGATTGCATGGCAACCGTTTGACCGCATCAATCACGCTGCGTGAATCTCTCCTACGCAATCCGTACACGGCCAACGCGACTCAGGAGGTCATCCATGCCCCTAAAATTCGTCGGAATCGATCCAAGCACCAATGGGGATAACTGCCCCACTGTGTGGGTCGACGAGACCACCAGCGAGATCGTCATTCAAGGCTGGACCGCCGACCCGGATACTCGGAGGGAATGCCTGGCGACCGGCCCGATACCCGACCACGAAACGGTGCTGCGGCTACCGGCGCGGATGGCACCGATCCTGAAGGAGGCGTGCGATGTCGCCGGAGGTCCCATCGTTCAATGACCTGCTGGCCGAATGCGACGAGTCGGCCGTCCACCTGGAGATGCGGGACAGCTACACGCCCTTCGATCCCGTCTTCCTCGACTGGAGGGCGGGGCGCCGGATCGACGGGCCTGAGCGGTACCCCGAATGGTTCGACCTCGTACGGACCACCATCGCCCGCGGTGTCCAGATGCGGCGCATACGCATCGTGTCGGAACCGCTGGCGGACTTCATCCGTTTCGAGTACGACGTAACGAAAGGGCTGAACGTCGCGGCCGGCGAGCAGGTACGGTGGCTGCCTCGCCGGCAGGCCTCGGATCTGGCCCTGCCCGGGAACGACTTCTGGGTGTTCGACGGCCGGATCGCCCGATTCGGTTATTTCACAGGTGACGGGGACTTCGTCGACCACGACGTCTGGGAGGATCCTGACGTGGTGAAGCTATGCACTTCCGCCTTCGAGGCGGCCTGGGAACGCGGGATCGATCACGATGACTATCGCCCCGCCTGAGCGCCCTCGCCCGTCGCGAGGGGCCGCCGTGTCCATGACATCGCCGTCGTCATCGGTTCAGGCGGCCCGCCAGGCCATCGCCGACCGGCTGCGGGAGATCAGGGTCGACGCCGGCCTGACCGCCAAGGCGCTCGCCGCCGCCGCCGAATGGGACCGCACCAAGGTCTCCAAGATCGAGCACGCCTCCCGGCCGCCCTCCGCCGACGACATACGCCGCTGGTGCGCCGTCTGCAAGGCCGACGACCAGTCCGCCGATCTCGTGGCCTCGGTGCGGAGCGTCGAGGGCGCCTACGTCGAGTGGCGACGGCTCCAGCGCACCGGCCTGCGCCGGCTCCAGGAGTCGCGCGTCCCGCTGTACGAGCGGACCCACAACTTCCGGGTCTACTGCTCGCAGGTCGTCCCCGGGCTTTTCCAGACGCCCGCCTACGCCGGCGCGCTCCTGTCGGCCATCACGACCTTCCACGGCAACCCCAACGACGTGGAGGAGGCGGTCGCCGCCCGGATGGCCCGCTCGCACGTCGTACGGGACGGCGACCACCGGTTCGCCGTGCTCGTCGAGGAGGCGGTGCTCCGTTACCGGGTCGGCGGTTCCGACACGATGGCCGGGCAGCTGAACCATCTCCTGGACATCATGACGCTGCCGTCGGTGTCCCTCGGCGTCATCCCCTTCGAGCACGGGGGCCGCCGGATGTGGACGCTCGAGGCCTTCAACATCTTCGACTCCGCGCAGGTGTCGGTGGAGCTCCTGTCGGCGGCGGTGACGGTGACGACCCCCGGCGAGGTGGAGCTCTACACCAAGGCGTTCGGTGAGCTGTCCGGGATGGCGGTCTTCGGCACGGCGGCGCGGACGCTGATCTCCGACGCGATCGACGCCCTCGACTGAGGTCCTGCGCCGAAGTCCTGTGCCACACTCGGGCACACTCCTCGCACGCGGCGGGTCGGCGACTTTAACGTCACGGCAGTGGCCGAAGATCCCGCGCGATGAGGAGACGCCCATGGGCGAGGAGACCATCACCTCGTCAGTCGTCCGGCACCTTCACGAACTGCGAGGTGCCCTCGACCAAGCCGGCTTCGAGACCACACTCGACCATACCTACGGCGCGGCCCCGTATCTCCGTGCTACCAACCGGCACGCACCCGTCATGTCGGAGACGATCCGCTGCGAGCACCACATCGTCGACGGCGACGCGTACTGGTTCTTCTACTCCTGGGGCCAGCCGATCTGCCCGGCGGCGGACAAGGGCTTAGCGGCCCGGGAGATCAGCCGCGTCATCGGAAACCGATGATGACCGCCCCTCACCCCCGGACGGACATATGAGCTACGACCAGGAGCTGACGGAGTTCCGGCGAATCCTCGACGAGATGACCGTGGTCGGACACCTCCGCCGCGACGCGGAGCTCGCCGAGCTGCACCGACTGATCGGGCGCTATCCCGACGAGGCACGCGAGATGTGCGCCAAGTTCGACGGTGCGTACGAGAAGCCCGCGTGAGCGAGCCCCTGGGCCGATCACGTGAACGGACCGGGCCGCGGCGGCGGTGACCACGCCCCCGCCTCCGCGGCTCGCCCATGCTCAGGCCTCGTCGCTCAGGCCTCGTCGCCGCCCGAGGCTCACCGGCACGGCGCGGACCACATCCTCGTCTACGTCACCCGCCAGGGGTACAACGCCCTCACCCAGCCCCTGCGCTGGAGCGACCTGGAGCTCGTTGCGTAAGACGGCCAAGTACACGCCGGCCGGCGACTACATCGTCGACAACCTCCGCGCCCCGGGCCGTACGGGCCGCCACGTCGTCTTCACGATCTGGCAGGCCTCGCACATGGACCAGGCGTTCTTCTTCTGCAGCGACGTCAACTTCAGCTGACCTGCGAACCGTTCCGGCCCGCTGGCCCCCGCTGGGCGCGGGGACCGGCGGCCGTACGGGTCATGAGCGCATCGCGCCGAATGCTCGGTGACCGCGCCTGCGAAACGGGACAACACCCCCGGACCGCCCTCGAGCAGGACCGTCGACCGAGTGATCCGCTCGCCGCGGCGGACGACAGCGCGGTGGGCGCGGCTTCTACCGCCCGGCATGGCCGGACCGGTGGGCGTCTCGGTCCGTGGACAGTGCGAGGGCGCGCTGGTCGTCGAGGGCGCGCACCCTCTCGGTGAGCGCCTCGCGGACCATGGCGTAGGCGTCGGAGCCGAGAAGCTGTCGTCGCGGCGGGTCGTCCGACTCGGCGATGCGGATCATCGCCTCGGCCATCTTCCGCAGATCTCCCGGCATGTCGTTCTCGCTGACGCCGGTGCCCCGCAGCCACGGCGTCAGCTCCGTGCCCTCGTAGACGTCCAATGCGGGCGCGCGCGGCGGCTCTCCACCGCCGTAGAAGCTCGTGCCCGCCATGCCCGGCTCGATGAGCGTCGTACGGATGCCGAACCGCTCCACCTCCTGCGCGTACGCCTCGAAGAAGCCCTCGATGGCCCATTTCGTCAGGTGGTAGACCGACAGGCCCGGGAAGGCGACCTGCCCGCCCATGCTCGACACCTGGAGCAGCCGGCCACCGCCCTGCGCCCGGAAGTGCGGCGTGACGGCCCGGGCGAGCTGGACGGAGCCAAGGACGTTGGTGGCGATCTGCTGCTGGATCTGGTCGTCGGTCATCTCCTCGGCCGCGCCGAACACGCCGATGCCGGCGTTGGAGATGACGACGTCGACCCGGCCGAGCTCGGCGAACGCCTCATCCACGACGCGACGTACGGCGGCGGTGTCGGTCACGTCGAGGGCGCGGCGCCACAGCCGGTCGCCGTGCTCGGCGGCGAGGTCGCCGAGGCGTGAGGGCGTGCGAAGGGTGGCCGCGACGGTGTCGCCGCGGCGCAAGAGCTGTTCGGTGAGCTCTCGCCCGAAGCCGGTCGAGGTGCCGGTGATGAACCAGGTGGAAGTCACGATCTCTCCTTATTGCCATCGAAGCATCAATGCTAACTTAGCATTCTTATGCTGGATGGCAATGATGCCAGAGCGGTAGCATGAGGGCATGCTGGAGACCCCAGACCGCCGGGAGCGCAAAAAGCGACGCACCCGCGCGCTCATCCGCGAGACCGCGCTCGAACTGTTCGCATCCGCCGGGTACGACGCGACCACGATCAAGGCGATCGCGGACGCCGCCGACGTCGCCCCACGGACCGTCACGCTGCACTTCCCCGCCAAAGAGGACATGCTCGCCCTCGACGACCCCTTCGGTCCCGAGTCCCTCGCGACCCGGCTGGCCGCACGAGGCGACGGTGAGACGGCGCTCGCCGCACTCCGCGACTGGATGATCACGACGATCCGCGCCATCGAGGAGGGCGACCCGGAGGAGGCGCGGCGCTTCTGGCGGTTGCGGGCGCTGCGCGCCCAGGTGATCGCGGACGATGAGGCACTACGCGGCCGCACCCGCGCGTCGTACGTCAAGGCCGAACGGGTCCTCGCCGCAGCCCTCGGAGCGGACCTGGGGCTGCCACCGACCGCACTGGTGCCCCGGCTCGCGGCACAGGCGGCCGTGACCGGTCTCCGCGAGGTCTACGAGGCGGACGAGGCCCGGACGGCCGGTCCGGAGCCACGCGCCGCCGATCTCGTGCCGCTCGTCGACCGCGTCATCGAGTTCGTCCACGCAGGCCTCGCCGCCGTACGCGGGCTTCCCCGCGGCAGGCCCACGTAGCATCACCGATGTGATCACAACGCCAGAAGACGGGCCGCGGCTTCTCGCCATCAGCGACCTCCACGTCGCGTACCCGGAGAACCGGAAACTGGTGGAGGAACTGCGTCCGTACTCCGGTGACGACTGGCTGCTCGTCGCCGGCGACGTCGGTGAGAACCTCGACGACATCGAATGGGCGCTCGACACGCTGCGCCGGCGCTTCGCGACCGTCGTGTGGACGTCCGGCAACCACGAGCTGTGGACCCCACGCGGCGACACGACCGGGCTGCGCGGCGAGGACCGCTACCTGCGGCTGGTCGAGCTCTGCCGGGGCATGGGCGTCCTCACGCCGGAGGACCCGTACCCGGTCTGGACAGGCCCCGGCGGCCCGGCCGTGATCGCACCGCTCTTCCTGCTGTACGACTACACGTTCCGCCCCGACGGCGCCGCCACCCAGGAGGCCGCCCTCGCGCAGGCGAACGCGGAGGGCGTGGTCTGCACCGACGAGTTCTTCCTGCATCCGGACCCGTACCCGAACCGCGAGTCCTGGTGCCGGGCCCGGCTGACGGCGACCGAAAAGCGGCTGGCGGAGCTCGACCCGGAGCTTCCCACCGTGCTCGTGAACCACTATCCCCTGGTACGGGAGCCCACCCGCGTCCTGCGGTACCCGGTGTTCGCCCAGTGGTGCGGCACCGTGCACACCGCCGACTGGCACGTGCGCTTCCGCGCGGCCGCAGCCGTCTACGGCCACCTGCACATCCCGCGGACCACCTACTACGACGGCGTACGGTTCGAGGAGGTGTCGGTCGGCTACCCGCGCGAGTGGCAGAAACGCCCCGTCAAGCCGACCCTGCGGCAGATCCTTCCGGCCCCGGAAACCCCGTGATCGAGGAGCTGCGGAACCCGGCGTACGGTGGGGCCGCCTGCTGTTCAGCGCGAAAGAGCCGGTCTACAAGGCGTGGTTCCCGCTGACCCGCCGCTGGCTGGGCTTCGAGGGCGCGAAGGCTGCGCGCCGGTCCGCGCAGCGAATCTCGGCTTCGAGTCAGTATCGGTCGTCCTCCGGGAGCGGCGACGCTCGGGCGGTCCGTAGGCTCGGGGCGTGATCTGGAGTCTCCTCGGGGCGATCGCCGCGGCCGTGTGCTTCGGCACGGCGAGTGTGCTGCAGGCGCTGGCGGCGCGTGCGGCACCAGCGAGCACGGGCGTCGACCCCCGCCTGTTGGTCCGCCTGGTCCGTCGGCTTCCGTTCCTACTCGGTACAGGCTTGGACCTTCTGGGCTTCGCCGCCGAACTGGCCGCGTTGCGGTCGTTGCCGCTGTTCGTGGTGCAGGCGATGGTCGCAGGCAACCTGGCGGTGACCGCGGTGGTCGCCGCCCGGGTCCTGCACTTTCGGCTGGCGGTGCGAGAGTGGGCCGCCGTGGCGGCGGTGTGCATCGGCCTGGCTCTGCTGGGGCTGGCCGCCGGGCACGAGAACCCTGCGGCGGTGAGCCTGACGTTCCGGATGGCGCTGCTCGGGTGTGTCGTCGTGATCGCCGTGGTCGGGGCCGCGGCGGGGCGGCTTCGCGGGGCGATCAGGTCTGCGGTGCTCGGTCTGATCGCTGGACTGGGCTTCGGCCTCGTGGCCATCGGCGCACGGGTTCTAGTGAGCCTGTCTCCTCTTGATCTGCTGCGCGACCCGGCGACGTACGTCGTGGCGGGCGGCGGGCTGGTGGCGTTCCTGTTCTTCGCCACGGCGCTGCAGCGCGGCTCGGTGACCACGACCACCGCGGCGATGGTCGTTGCCGAGACCGTCGTGCCCGCGCTGGTCGGGGTTCTCCTTCTGGGCGACGGCACCCGTCATGGGTACGCCTGGAGCGCTGTGCTGGGATTCGTCATCGCAGTCGGCGGCACGCTCGCCCTCGCCCGCTTCGGGGAACCTGCCACCGAGACCGACAAGGTGAGACCTTCCTCAGCGTCCTTTCAGTGAGCCCGCGTGCGGGGCGCGGCTACGCGTGCAGAGGCGATCAGCGTGTCGGTTGTGGGGCCGTAAGGTTGATCGCTGACTCCGGCCGGGTGGTCTTGATCATCTGGGGGGGGCGAGGTGGTGTTGGAGGCCAAGCGGTGGCGGAAGCGGATGCCGCAGACGACCCCGCGAGCTGGAGTCCTCACAATCAAGGTTGGTGAACTCGTTGCCCGAGCGGCAGAGTACGGATGAGGCTGTAGAGGCCGGACGGCTGCGCCGCCTGTTCCAGTTCTTCGCCGACACGCAGTGCCGGGGCCGCTCCGTGGTCTACGAGACGCTGAGCAAAGGCGTAGCCGGCGATACCGCCCTGCTCGACATGCTCATGCGCACGCCCAGCGAGCAGCGAGCAGCGAGCAGCGAGCAGCGAGCAGCGAGCAGCGGCGGCCCAGCGTCTCTGATTGGCGAAGCGATCCTGAGAAATCCTCAGGAATCATCCTGGCTGGATGCCGGGTATGTATGTGCCAATCGTCTTCGTGCCCTGGTGTCGGCAGGCAAAGCCGCCGACCCGCGTGGCACGTCCCTCCGGACGCTATCGATCCAGCCTGCACAGCTATCGGACCGAGGAGGGTGCCCCGCGTCGCCTGGGCACGGGACGTGCTGATGACAGAACGATACCACGAGATCACCAAGAGCGACTAAAAAGAAGTGGGCCTCGGCAGCGGCCTCTCCGGTCCTGATCTCCTGCGATCTGCGCGGTGACACTGCCGCTGGTCAGATCTTCGGGACGATCCCGGAGATCACCTCCCGGATCGGCATCGACCAGCAACCGGTCCTGCTGGCCGATGCCGCCGAACGCGCTTGGCTCGAGGCGTTCATCTGGCCCGAGGACGTCGACGGCCTGACCACTCTGCGAGGCGCCATCGAGCTCGCCGTCTCGACCGGGGCCCCGACCGTCGTGCCCGGCGACGCCGTCACCGACACCGCCCGGCTGCTCGACGGCCTACCGGGCCACGAGCCCGTCGTTGTGTTCACCGCTTCCCTTCTCAGCTACCTCAGCGCCGGCGCCCGGACCGCGTTCCTCGGGCAGCTGGACGAAATCGCCCGGCGGCGCCCGGTGGCCTGGGTCTTCGCGGAAGCCCCCGGTCTCGTCGCCACCACCGGCCTCTCCGTACCTGCCCTGAAGGGCCCGCTGGCCGGGCGCAACGGCCTCTACCTGGTCGGGGCCAGCCTGCGTGACGCGGCCGGCACGATGACAGCCTGATCGCCATGGCCGACCCCTACCTGCGCTGGCTCGCCCCGGCCCGGACCCCCGCCGACGACTTCCAGTGGCTGCCCACTGACTGACCCCCAGGCGTACCCGCGCCGCCGATCCGTTGCCCCTGGTCGACCGTGTCATCGAGTTCGTCCACGCAGGCCTCGCCGCCGCCTCCGACGGTGGACTCGCACGCACCGGTGTGCCAAAAGCTCGGTAACCGCAGCCGCAAAAGGGGCAAGAACCGCGAACGGCCGCCCGACCCCGGCCTTCACCGAGCTTTCTGTCCGCCCGCGACGTGCACGTGGCCGGTCCCGGCGTGCTCGTTCGGTGTAACTCGGACTGACAGCGGAACAGCGCCCACGGGCGAGGACGGACGCCCCTGGTCAGAGGGGCGATGACGGACGAGTCGGCCTGTAGGCCGGGTTCTGTGCCTCCGCTCGCGCGGAGCGACGGTCATCCATCTAGGGCCGCCGTTGCCGGCGGCCTCAAGCGGTCTACCCGCAGGCTCGGGCGGGCCGCCCTCGAATGCCTGCGCGGGCCCGCCGTGAGGCGGACCCTTCTTGACCTTGCTCCGGGTGGGGTTTGCCGAGCCGCCCCAGTCACCTGGGGCGCTGGTGGTCTCTTACACCACCGTTTCACCCTTACCTCCGCATGCGGAGGCGGTCTGCTTTCTGTGGCACTTTCCCGCGGGTCGCCCCGGGTCGGCGTTACCGACCACCCTGCCCGGTGGAGCCCGGACCTTCCTCGTCGGAGCAGAACTCCGACGCGACCGTCCGGCCGACTCGTCCGTCAGCGACTATTTTACCAAATTCCCAGGTTCGGCGACCGCACGCAGATGGTGGGTGTCGTTGAGGGACCGGACGACGGCGGGGCCGTCGGCGTACCAGTCGACGACCGACAGCGACCCGACGTCCAGGTGCATCCGGTAGAGCGCGGACGGCGGGGCGTCGAGCGCCAGGCGTACGAGCATCTTGATCGGGGTCACGTGCGACACGACGAGCACGGTCTGCTTGCGGAAGCGGACCAGCAGCTTGTCGCGGGCGGTGCGGACGCGCTGGAGGGTGGCCGCGAAGCTCTCGCCGAAGGGAGGCGCGACGGACGGGTCGGCGAGCCAGGCGTCCATCTCGGCGGGCCAGCGTTCGCGAACCTCGGCGAAGGTGTAACCCTCCCAGTCGCCGAAGTCGGTCTCGCGCAGGTCCTCCTCGACGCGGACCGGGACGTCGATGGCCTGGGCGACCTCCTGGGCGGTCTGGCGTGTCCGCTTGAGGGGCGAGGTGACGATCACGTCGATGCCGCGGCCGGCGAGGGCGTCTCCCGCGGCGCGGGCCTGGGCGAGACCGGTGTCGGTCAGCGGAATGTCGCCGACGCCGGCGAACCGCCGCTCACCGGAGTACGGCGTCTCACCGTGCCGGAGCAGCAGCGTCGTCGTGGGCTCGGTGGTCGGCGGCGCCCATCCGGTGGTCGCGGCGGGCGGGTCCGGTTCGTCCTCCTCGACGGTGGACGGCGCCCACGTGCGGCCCTGGGCGGCGGCGTCCATGGCCTCGTTGGCGAGCCGGTCGGCGTGCTTGTTCCGCTCCCGGGGGATCCACGTGTAGCGCACCGACGAGAAACCGGAGGCGAGCCGCTGCGCCTGGAGGGCCAGCGGCTTCATGTCCGGATGCTTGATCTTCCAGCGGCCGGACATCTGCTCGACGACGAGCTTGGAGTCCATCCGGACCTCGACGTCGGCGTCGGCGGCGAGTTGCGCCGCGGCCTCCAGACCGGCGATGAGGCCGCGGTACTCGGCCACGTTGTTGGTGGCCACGCCGATGGCGTCGGCTCTCTCGGCAAGGACCTGACCTGTGACGGCGTCGCTGACCGCCGCGCCGTACCCGGCCGGGCCGGGGTTGCCGCGCGACCCGCCGTCGGCCTCGACGATGAGCCTCACAGGCCGGATTCCGGGGTACGGACGAGGATCCGGCGGCACTCCTCGCAGCGGATGACGTCGTCCTTGACCGCAGTGCGGATGGCGTTGAGCTCGACGGTGTTGAGCTGCAGGTGGCAGCCCTGGCACTGGCCGCGCAGCAGGGCCGCGGCGGCCACGCCCCGGTGCTGCTCGCGCAGCTTCTCGTAGAGCTTGAGCAGGTCGTCGGGGATGTCGCCGACGACCCCGGCCCGCGCGGTGCGGACCAGCTCGGCCTCGCCGTCGATCTCGCGGTGGGCGGTGTCGCGGCGCTCGGACAGCTCGGCCAGCTCCTTCTCGGCCGTCTCCTTGTCCGCCTCGACCGCGCGCAGGCGGTTCTCCGCCTCCTCACGGCGCTCCATCACGTCGAGCACGATCTCCTCGAGGTCGGACTGCCGCTTCTGCAGGGACGCGATCTCGGACTGGAGGTTCTCCAGGTCGCGGGCCGAGGAGACCTGCCCGGAGTCGAGCCGCTTCTGGTCGCGGTCGGCGCGGGCGCGTACCTGGTCGACGTCCTGCTCGGCCTTCTTCTGCTCCCGGTCGATGTCGCTGATCTCGGTCTGGGCGGCGACGAGCGCGTCGTCGACTCCGCCGAGGCGCTCCTCGACCTTCGCGATCTCCGCGAGCTCCGCGAGGGTACGCCTCCGATGGGCCAGCCGATCGAGCCGGGCGTCCAGCTCCTGCAGGTCGAGGAGGCGCAACTGGGCTTCAGGTGCTGCTTTCACGTACTTCCTTCAAGGATCGAAAGGTCCACGCGTCGGTCACGACGGTGGAGATCCGGGTCTCCACGCCAGTCTGGCGCACCAGGTCCGCCGCGTCGCCGAGCCACGGCCATTCCGTCGCCCAGTGTGCGGCGTCGACGAGCGCCGTACTCCCATCTTCGCGGAACTCCGACGCGGGATGGTGGCGGAGGTCGGCGGTGAGGTAGGCGTCGGCTCCCGCGGCGCGGGCCGCGCCCAGCAGCGAGTCGCCGGCGCCCCCGCAGACCGCGACCGTACGGATCGGCGCCTCCGGGTCGCCGGCGACGCGGAGACCGGCGGCGGTGAGGGGCAGGCCCGTGGCAGCGGCGTCCGCGAACTCCCGCAGTGTGACGGGCGCGGGCAGCTCGCCGATCCGCCCGAGTCCCCGGCGCGGATCGTCGGCGGACGGGCTGAGCGGTCGCAGGGGCCCGGTGAGCCCGACGGCGCGGGCGAGCGCGTCGGACACGCCCGGGTCGGCGACGTCGGCGTTGGTGTGTGCGGTGTACAGGGCGGTGCCGGCCGTGATGAGCCGGTGGACGGCGCGGCCCTTCGGCGTGGTGGCCGGCACTCCGTGCACGGGCCGCAGCAGCAGCGGGTGGTGGGTGACGATCAGATCGGCGTGCCACTCGAGGGCCTCGTCCACCACGTCGGTCACCGGGTCGACGGCGAACAGGACACGGCGGACGACGGCCTCCGGATCACCACAGACAAGGCCGACGGCGTCCCAGGGCTCCGCCCAGGCGGGGTCGTAGCGACCTTCGAGGATCGTGATGACGTCGGCCAGTGTGGTGGGCACCCTCCGCAGGGTACCGTCCGAGATCGCCGGAATCGCGCATACCAAGATCACTAGGATCGCGCATACCATCGGCGGGGCCCCGTGCGGAATCATGCCACTCGGCCGATCGTTGGAGGTTGCGTGAAATCACCGTTTCGACGGCGCCGCAGGCGTCCGCGTAAGCGTCCCGCTGTTGCCACCGAGCCGGAAGTGATCGACTGGCCGAAGGAGGGCAGCGGTGGAGGCAGTGGCCTGATGTCCGCCATCCGGGGCGACTCCTCGTCCGGCGCGGGGTTCGGGCCGGGCATGTTCGCGGACCTGCAGGCCGCGTTCGGCGGTGCGGGGAAGCAGATCCAGCTGGAGGAGCAGGAGAAGGAGAAGACGCGCCGCCACGAGCTGCACACGAACAGCACGCCGGGCCGCGACGACCTGGACTCCGGCACGATCCGGATCACCCGGCGCCGTGAGTCCGAGGACGAGGAGAAGTAGCCGGCGGCGTCACACTTTTCCTACCTTTACTCGAACACGCATTCGAGTTTACTTATTCTGGCGACGTGACCGCATACGTGCCGCCCGGCTGGCCTTCGGGAGTGCATCCGCCGGGCACCGAGAGATTCGAGGACACGGCGGTGGCCTGGCTCTTCGACCTCGTGCCACCCGAATACCGCCGGTACGGCGTGCTGCGGCGTTATCCGATCGTGCTGTCGCGCATGGCCCGTCACCACGTCGCCGCCGATCTGGAGGCCGCCCGCGAGGGCTTCCGCACCGCCCGCGCCGAGCTGTCGGACGTGGTCCCCGCCCACGGGCTCGAGGCGGTGCTGGAGATCTACCGGCGCGAGGGCACCCGCCTGGCGGCGATCGCCCGGGCGGTCGAGCTGGTGGACACCGGCCTGCGCGGCGGTTCCTTCACCCCCAAGCTCTGACCGCCTGACGGCATCCTCCGGCTCCGGCCTCAGAGGATCCTCCACTCAGGCTGTAAAGGTGCTCAAAGGTCAGCCGGACGCCCGGAACAGGTGGGCGGCGGCGCCGCGGTTCGGCACGCCGAGCTTGCGCAGGATGCGCGAGACGTGGACGCCGACGGTCCGTTCGCTGATGAACAGCGTCTCGGCGATCTGCCGGTTGGTCCGCCCGCTGCTGAGCAGCTCGAGCACCTCGGCCTCCCGCGCGGTCAGCCCGGGCACGGGCTCCTCCGCCGGGGCGAGGTCCAGCCTCGCCCGCCGGGCCAGATCCTCGATCTCCGGCCGCAGGGCACCGGCGCCCAGGGCCTCGGCGGTCTCCCGGGCGGCGCGCAGCGCCTCGACCGCCGCGTCGCGCGGGCCGCGGGCCGCCATAATGGCCTCGGCCTCGCGGACCCGGCAGTACGCCGCGCGGTAGGTCTCGCCGAGGCGTTCCCAGACCGCGGCCACGGAGTCCCAGACGGCCGGGTCCGGATCCGCCGACCGGGTCGCCTCCGCCTCGGCCTGCAGGCCGTACGCCTCCGCCTCGGGCGTGGCGGGCATCGCCGCCAGGAGCTCCCGGCACTCCTCGAGCAGCGGCGCGGGGTCGCCCTGGAGCGGCGCCTCCACGCGGATCCCCGCCGCGCACAGCTCCGGCCCGATCCTGGTGAACTCGCTGCCCCGGATGACGTCGAGCCCCGCCCGCACGTGGCTCCGCGCGGCCGGCAGGTCCTGTTCGAGGATCGCCAGGCGGGCCCGGCAGGCGTGGTACGCGCTGGCCAGGTCGATACCGTCGGTCCGGCCGACGGTCTCGGCGAGGGTGGCGAGGTGACGCCGCGCGCCGTTCGCGTCGCCCCGGCGCAGCTGCAGTTCGGCCATGGCGAGGGTGACACCCCAGCGCTGCCACGGCGGCGCCTCCACGTCCATCAGCTCGTCGACGAGGCGATCGGCGTCGGACCAGCGGCCCAGCCGGATCAGTGCGGCGAGGGTGTTACCGGCGGCGCACATGCAGGTGGTCCGGCCGTACCCGAGGCGCCGGCAGATGCTCACGCCCTCCATGCCCAGCTCGGCGGCCCTGGACCAGTCCCCCGCCCACAGCAGTGCGTCGGTGTAATTGACGTAGGCGCGGCCGAGCTCCCAGGTGTCCTCGCGTTCCTTGGCGCTGCGCAGGGCCTCGGCGAGCTCGGACAGGCCGCTGTTCACCTCGCCGAGCATGGTGAGGCCGACGCCCATGGTGTTCCGGGCGTGCCCTTCGATGTCGCGGGCACCGACGGCCACGGCCTCCTCGACGGCCTCGCGGCAGCAGGCCACGGACTCGCGGTAGCGCGACTGGATCATGAGCGCGTGCGCCTGCAGTCCGCGGACCCGGGCGCGTTCGCGGGCCGACGCCTCGGCGGGCAGCAGCGCGATCGCCTCGTCGTACGCGGCGCACGCGGCCGCCATGTCGCCGGTCACCCAGCGGATCCGGCCCATGAGGGTCCACAGGCTCGCCGCACAGGCCGGCGCCGCCGTCGCGTCGACCTCGCTCATCGCCTCCTCGGCGAGGCGGACGGCCCGGTCCACCTCCCCCGCCGCCGTCGCGGCCTCGGCGGCGCGGCGCAGCAGATCGGCGTGGGGCATCCCGGCGCGGGCCTCGGCGTCGGGCACCTCCGGCCACAGGCGGATCGCCCGCTCGTAGTGGGCCAGGGCGACGGCCCAGGCGTACGTGCCCTGCGCGGCCGCGGCGGCGGCCACGAAGCCGCCGAGCGCCCGCGCCGCGTCACCCGCGGCGTGCCAGTGGCGGGCGAGTTCGGCGGACGGGCCCCGTCGCTCCAGCGCCGTCGCGACGGCGACGTGCAGCCGGCTGCGCTCGCCCGGCAGCATCTCGGTGTGGAGCGCCTCTCGCAGCAGCGCGTGACGTACGTCGTATCCGTCGCCGGTGACGACGAGCAGCCGGTGGGCGACCGCCTCGTGCAGCGCGTCGTCCAGCGCCTCGGGGGACAGCCCGGTCACCGCGGCGATCAGCGCCTCGTCGCCGACCCGGCCGATGGTCGCGACGGCCTGCAGTACCCGCCGGGTCTCCGGCGCGAGACGCTCGACCCGGGTCAGCAGCACCTCACGCAGGCTGGCGGGAACCTCCTTCGTGGTCGGCCCGGCCGCGACGAGCTCCTCGACGAAGAACGGGTTCCCCTCCGACCGGGCGAACAGCGAGCCGACCTGGCGTGTCGCCGGGCGGGTGCCGAGGATCCCGGTCACCTGGGCGTCCACCTCGTCCCGTGACAGACCGGTGAGCTCGATCCGCTCGGCCCGCCCGGAGCGCTCCAGCTCCAGCACGGTGCCGTGCAGGGGGTGGCCTCGCGCGACCTCGTCGCTGCGGTACGTCCCGACGACCATCAGCCCGGCGCGGCGCAGGTTCGCGCCCAGCAGCGACAGCAGGTCGGCCGAGGCCGGGTCGATCCAGTGCAGGTCCTCCAGGACGAGTACGGCCGGATGCAGCGCGGCCATCCGCTGGAACAGCCCGAGGGCGAGTTCGTACAGCCGACCGCGCTCGGCGCCGTCCCGCCGGGTCGGCGGCCGCCCGCACAACTCGGGCAGCAGGGCGCCGAGTTCGCGCGGCGCCTCGCCGAGGACGTGGGCCAGTTCGTCCGCCGTCAGCTCGTCGGCCAGCGGCCGGAGCGCGGCGACGAACGGCGCGTACGGCGCGGCGCCCTCGGCCAGGTCGAGACAGCCGCCGGTGAAGACCAGGGCGTCACGCCGCCTGGCCCGCTCGGTGAACGTCGCGACCAGCCGGGACTTGCCGATTCCGGCGTCCCCCGACACGAAGAGCAGGACGGAGGAACCGCCCTGCGCCTGAGTCAGGGCGGCGTCGAGTCGGTCGAGCTCGGCGGCGCGGCCGATGAGCGTGGGACACGAAACCCGCCTTGTCACATGGCGAGTATGGGGCACATACGTCGTACACGTAGTTGAAAAGTAAGCAATTATGCTGATGCACTCGATCGACGGGCTCATGATCATGGAGCCATCGGCAGTCGACACGGAGGACGCGACGATGGGGACCGTAGAGGTCCGACCGCACGGCGGCACCCGCTGCACGCGCGTACGTGAGGAACAGGTCCGCCCCTTGTACGCCGCGACCCTCGCGGCGCTGGGGCCGGAGCCCGGCACACGCCTGCTGCACGTCGGTTGCGGAACCGGCACGGCACTGTCCCTGGCGGCGTTCACCGGCGCGGACCTCGCCGGGATCGACTCCGCGGCGGACCTGCTGTCGCACGCGCGGGAGCGGCTGCCCGACGCGGACCTGCGCGCGGCCGAGACCATCGAGCTGCCCTACGACCGCGGCTGCTTCGACCAGGTGATGGCGTTCGACGCGATCCAGTACGCCGCGTCCCCGGCGGTCGCCGTGGCCGAGCTCGCCCGGGTCACCCGTCCGGGCGGCGTCGTGGCGATCGGCCTGTGGCACAACTGGTCCGGCCGCGAGGCGAGCGCCTTCCTCAGCGCCGTACGGGGCCGGGTGCCCACGCCGCCCACCCAGGGGCCGCCCGTACACGACCTGTACCGGCTCCGCGAGGTGATGGTGGAGGCGGGACTGGACGTCTTCGCCAGCGCCGAGGTCACCCACCGGAACGACTTCGCCTCCCTGGAGGCCGCCTGGGACTCCATGACGGCGTCGCCGAACGTCTCACTGGCGATCGACGTCATGGGCGTCGAGGCCGCGCACGAGATCTTCGTGGCGAACTTCGCGACCATGCAGCGGGCCGACGGCTCCATCCAGCAGGAGCATCTGTACCAGTACGCCCTCGGCCGCGCCACGAGCTGATCCGCGCCTCGCGCGGCCCGTACCCGCGCGCCGGGAGGCGAGGCGTCTTCCGTACCCCCGTCGCGGGCGGGATGGACGAGCGCGCGCCGATCCGTGTCGGCCGGTAGGCCTGTCGCATCGGCGTGTCGGACGGCGGAACCGGCGCTATGGTTACCTCTCGCATGACCGACGGTAAGACCGGGAGGACGACCGATGCCCGAGGGCCATCCGCTGCGGCCGGGCGATCCGGCGCGGCTCGGGGCCTACCGGCTCGTGGGGCGCCTCGGAGAGGGCACCCAGGGCGTCGTCTACCTCGGCCGGGACGACTCCGGCACGGACGTGGCGATCAAGCTGCTGCACGCCCGCATGGCGGCCCATCCGGGCGCGCGCGACCGATTCGTGCGGGAGCTGGCCGCCGCCAAGAAGGTCGCGCGGTTCTGCACCGCCCAGGTGCTCGACGCCGACCTCGCCGGCGACCAGCCGTACATCGTCAGCGAGTACGTCGAGGGCCGGTCCCTGCGGTCGCAGATCCTCACCGAGGGCCCGCGGTCGGGCGGCGCGCTGGAGCGCCTGGCGATCAGCACGCTCACCGCCCTCGCCGCCATCCACAAGGCCGGGATCGTCCACCGTGACTTCAACCCGCAGAACGTCCTGCTCGGCGCCGACGGGCCGCGGGTCATCGACTTCGGCATCGCCCGCGCCCTCGGGGCCGCTCGCAGGAACGAGACCAACAGCCTCGGAACGCCCGCGTACATGGCGCCGGAGCAGGTGGCGGGCGACGAGATCGGCCCGCCGGTCGACATGTTCGCCTGGGGCGGCACGATCCTGTTCGCGGCGACCGGCCGTCCGCCGTTCGGCAACGAGTCGGTACCCGCGGTCATGGAGCGCATCGTGCGCGCCGACCTCGACGTCGGCCCCCTGCCGGAGCCGCTGCGGTCCGTCGTCGCCGCGTGCCTGGCCAAGGACCCGGCCCTCCGACCGACCGCCCAGCAGGCCCAGGCGGCCCTGTTGGGACAGGAGCCCCTTGACGCCCCAACGCCTCCGCCGGCGTTCGGAGCGGCCGCCCCGGCCGGTCCCGAGATGCCGGTGGCGTTCGGCGCCGCCGCCCCGACCGCTTCCGAGGTTCCGGCGGCGTTCGGCGCCGCCGCCCCGGCCGGTCCCGAGGTTCCGGCCGCGTCCGGCGGGCGACCCGATGCGCATCCCCTCGGGCCGACCGGGACGGACGAATCGTCCCGCGCCGACGGGCCGTCCCCATCGCGGCCTCGCACACGCTGGGCGGTCGGCGCCGGTGCCGCGGCCGCTCTCGTGGCGGTCGCCCTCGCCGTGTCCCTCTGGCCGGACGGCGGCAGCGCCGCGACCCCCGGCAAGACGGTCGCCGCCGCCACGACGCCGTCGCCGCAGTCGTCCTCGCCGCCGAGCACGGCCCCGGACGACGCCCTGATGCAGGGCCGGACCCGCCGGCCGTCCCCGACGCCCACCAAGAAGAACGGCTCTCCCGGCCCCAAGGGACCGGGCTGCCGCGCGTACACCCGCGCGTACGGCCTGCCCGGCGCCGGAACGGCGCTGTTCAAGGGCATCGTCTGCCGGACGGGCTACTCCGGGACGGTCGTCCTGGTCGACACGGCGCCGAAGGACAAGTGGGAGGTCTGCGCGCAGCTCAGAGGCCACCTCGCCGGGTCACCGGGCGGGTTCATCAGCACTCCGCTCATCTCGTCCAAGGGTGGCAGCGTGCAGTCCTTCGACAACGGGCCGACCGTACGCTTCGGGGCCAAGACGAAGCGCACCGAGGACTGGGTCCAGCTGAATGCCGGCCGCTGCCGCCGCTCCGGCGGGAAACTCGCGTCGTCCTGGCAGACCCACGACCGGCTCGCCACCGGGTGATCCGGACGCGGCGTGGACCGGGGTCACGAGGCGTCCACTGGATGTTGTCCGGGCGGTCAGCGGCACGTCTCGTGACCATCAGCGGCGCGATCTGAACTGAGGGCGTGGATCTGACACGCCGGAACTTCATGATCGGCACGGCCGGGCTGACGCTGGCCCCCCAGCGGGCGTCGGCTTCCCGGCGAACGGGCGACCCGTTCACCCTCGGGGTCGCCTCGGGCGCCCCCACGGCCGACGGCATCGTCCTGTGGACCCGTCTGGCGCCCCGTCCGCTCGCCGACGGCGGGCACGGCGGCATGCCGGACCGGAACGTCGACGTCGAATGGCAGCTCGCCGAGGACGAGAGGTTCACCCGCGTCGTACGGTCCGGGACCGTCGCCGCGCGGTCGTCGTGGGCGCACAGCGTGCACGTCGAGCCCACCGGGCTCCAGCCCGGCCGGGAGTACTTCTACCGGTTCCGCGCCGGAGGTCATCTCTCGCCGACCGGCCGGACGCGGACCGCGCCGGCCCCGGGCACGGCACCGGCCCTGGCGTTCGGCGCGGTGTCCTGCTCCAACTACGAGCAGGGCTACTTCACCGCCTACCGGCGCCTCGCCGAGCAGCACCCCGACCTGATCCTGCATCTCGGCGACTACATCTACGAGTACGCGCCGGGCGGCTACAAGAACTCCGACGGGAAGATCGTCCGTTCGCACACCGCGCACCGGTGCCAGACGCTCGCCGAGTACCGGCTCCGGCACGCCCAGTACAAGACCGACCCGGACCTGCGCGCGCTGCACGCCCTGGCCCCGTGGATCGCGGTCAACGACGACCACGAGATCGAGAACAACTGGGCGGGCGTCCATCCCGGCACGTCGGGCCGCCCGAACTTCGCCGAACGCAAGAGGGCGGGATACCGCGCCTACTACGAGCACATGCCGCTGCGTCGCTCCGCGCTGCCGCACGGGTCGAGCATGCAGCTGTACCGGCGGCTGGCCTGGGGGGATCTGGCGACCTTCCACGTCCTCGACACCCGGCAGTTCCGGGACGACCAGCCGTGCGACGACGGCGTGCGCGACGACTGCACCCAGCGCCTGGCCACCGGCCGGGTGCTGGTCGGGTCGACCCAGCGGAAGTGGCTCGCCGCCGGTCTGCGCTCCTCCCGTGCCCGGTGGAACCTCCTGGTCCAGCAGATCTTCATGGCCCAGCACGACTACCACCTCGGCCCGGGCAAGGAGGTGCTGCTCGACACCTGGGACGGATACACCGCCGAACGGGACCGGGTCCTCGGTGACCTCGTCGCCTCGGGCGCCCGGAACCCGGTCGTGCTCACCGGCGACATCCACTGTCACTACGCCAGCGACCTGCTCGTCGACTTCGACGACCCGGACTCGCGGCGGGTCGGCGTCGAGCTGGTGACGACCTCGGTCACCAGCGACGGCGACGGGTACGACGCCCCGGCGGGCCGCGCGATCGAACTGGCGGAGAACCCGCACATCGCCTACGCCGACCAGCGCCGCGGCTTCATCGCCGGCCGGCTGACGCCGACCGAGCTGCGGGCGGACTTCCACACGCTGCCGTACGTGACGAAACGGAATGCCCCGAGCACGGTGACGGCCAGCTTCACCGTCGCCGACGGCGCGCACCGCCTCGCCCGGTCGAGCGCACCCGCGGCGCGCGCTCCCCAGGCCGCCGCAGCGGCCGGGGCACCGCGCAAGCCGTAAGCGCCGAGGGTCCCGGGTCCGCACGCGGGCGCACGCATCGCCACCGCGTCGTCCGCGCCGCAGACCATCGTTCGTACGGCGGGTACGTCTCCGTACCCGCCCGATCAACGATGCGGCGGACAGAAAGCTCCGTAAAGGCCGGAGACGGATGGTCGCCTGGTGTGCTTGTTCCGCTTTGTGACGACGGTTGCCGAGCATTCCGCACGTGACGTGGATGTCGCGCCCGGCGGAGCGGCTCAGGAGACCGCGTAGCCGAGCAGTTCGCCCCCGGTGCCCGCCTGGACGCTCGTCTTCCGCGAGCCGCGCACCAGGAGGGCCGTGCCGCCGAAGCCGCCGGCTCCCGGTGCGCCGATGAGCAGATCCCGTCCCCGGATCGCCAGGGACCAGCCGAACTGGGCCGTGCCGCCCGCCGGTGAGCTGATGAGGGCGCCCCGGGCCAGACCGCGCCGACGGCGGCCGTCGAGGACCTGGACGACGCCGGCGCCGGCGCCCGGAGCCCCGGCGGCGAGGTCGGCCGTGCCGTCGCCGTTCAGGTCGGCGGCCGCGAGCGCGGACCCCAACCGGTCCGCGGGGCCGGTCTTGCGGAGGTTCCACACGTCCTCGCCTCCGGAGCCGTACAGCACGTGCACGGTGCCCTGGGCGAAGTTCTCCGGCATCTGGGTGTCGTCCTCGCCCGGCACGCCGATGGCGAGGTCGTCGGTGCCGTCGTGGTCGAAGTCGCCGGCGGCGAGGGCCGCGCCGAACTCGTCGTAGCGTTCGGGCACGCCCCGTACGCCCCGGCTGTCCTCGGTGATGCGCCGCGAACGGTGCGCGGCCGGGTCGATGACGGTGACCGCACCGGACGCCTCGGTGCCGTCGCCGGGCGCGCCCACGGCGATCTGCGCGTGCCGGCCACGGCCGAAGGCACCGAAGGCGCCGATCGCCAGGGCACCGCCGAAACCGTCGGTCTGGCTCGTTCGCTGCCCCACCCACGAGGTGTGCTGCGTGATCAGGCGGGCGGTGCGCAGGCCGCGCGTGAACACGCCGACCCCGCCCCCGCCCGCGAGGCCGGGGATGCCGATCACGAGGTCGTCTTCGCCGTCGTGGTCGAGGTCCCCGGCGGCGAGGGCCGCGCCGAACCGGTCGCTCGCCGGCGTACGGCCGACGTTGCGGACGCTCAGGACCGCCTGCGGGCGCAACCCGCCGGGCGAGCCGAAGTACACCGTGACGACGCCCGTACCGTCGGCGCCGGGGCGCGACCGTCCCTGGTCGGAGGCCGCGACGGCCAGGTCCGCGCAGTGGTCACCGTTGAAGTCGCCCGTGGCGAGCGTGCCGCCGAACCCCGCGCCGACCTGGGCGGAAGCCGCCGTCAGCCAGGCGGTCCGGTCTGCGTAACGGACGGCGACCGCCCCGGCTCGGTGGCGGCCGCCGCTCGTGGCGTACGGGGCGCCGATGGCCAGGTCACGGGTGCCGTCCCCGTCGAAGTCCGGTGCGGTCCCGGCGCGGCAGCTCCGGGCGGGCTCGAAGGCCGCGCCGAGGACCCGAGCGGCCGGAGGCCGGGCCGGCGCCGGCACCGTGGCGGCGACACAGGTCGGGAGGAGGACAACGGCGATCACGCTCAGGCGGGCGATGCTCACACCCGCACGGTGCCCGCGCGGCGGAACCGCCGCATTCCCGGCGGGTGACCATTCGCTGACTTCTGTGGGTCGGTCCGGCGTCCCGGGCGATCGGCGTCTTCTCCGGCGCGGGATCGTCAGTGGTGCACGGCGCTCCCCTTGACCCACTTCTTCCACGGCATCTGGTAGAACGACCAGCCGTTGTCCGGCTCGACCTGCCGGTCCGACCCGGTGATGACCACCGGATCGCCGGGCTGGGAGTGCTTGTAGTACCAGATCGCGTCGGTGGCGGGCTGACGGATGCACCCGTGGCTGCAGTTGCGGTTTCCGAGGCAGTCCTCCTGGCCCGGCGTCTGGTGGAGGTACTCGCCGGCGTTGGAGACGCGGACCGCGTAGTGGATCAGCTCGTGGTAGTACCCCGCGTCGCCGGGCCCGCGGTTCGGCGAGGTCATCCAGACGTCCTCGTCCTTCTCCATGTTCAGGTGGATGCCGCTGGTGGTGGTGTACTCGCGTGACTCGCCGTTGCCCGCGCTGATCGGGACACGGCGCACCGGCCGGCCGTCCCACTCGACGCGCATCCGGTGCCTCTCGAGGTCGAGGCGGGAGATCTGCTCCCGGCCGATCTTGTAGGTGCGGATGAAGTCCTTGGCGCCGTAGCCGTTCTTGCCCAGGGGCACCCCGGTCAGGTGGGCGACGAGCCGGACGGTCTGGTGGGCCGGCCAGAACATCTTGGGCCGGTAGACGACCTGCTGGTCGCCGAACCAGTGCCACGCTCCCTCGACCGGTTTGTCGGCGATCACCTCGAGCGACTTCTCGACCGCCGCGCGGTCGGTGATCGGCTTGTCGAAGTTCAGGATGATCGGAAGCCCGACGCCGTAGGTGTCCCGCCGCCGGTCCTCCAGGACGGGGTCCTGGGAGACGGAGACCGCGCTGGGTGCCGCCGTCTCCGTACGGAAGCCGCTCGCCGCCGAGACCGCTCGTCCGTCGGCGTTCCTCGCGACCGCCCGCACGCTGATCGTCGATCCCGGATCGAGCGCCCATCGGGATCGCCATTCGGTACGGTCCCGGTTGAAGGTCCCGGCTATCCTCCGGCCTCCGCTGGCCAGCACGACGGCGTCCAGGCTGCCGCCCGTGGCGCGGACGATGACGGGCTCGTCGGGCCGTACGGCGGCGCCGTCGGCCGGTGTGATCACCACACGGGCCGGCGCCGCCTCCACCTCGACCTTCTCGGCGCTCTCCCCCACCGCCCTGCTGCCACCGCCGCAGCCCGCGGCCATCACCAGCGTGGTCCCCGTGACCGCGCCGAGCACCAGTCGCGTCCGAATGGCATTGACGTGCATGTGCAGCCCTTCTCACGACCCATCCGACAGGCAAGAACGATCGACTACGAGATACCCATCGAGGATGGGGAGAATGCAGCCGACTTCGACCGTCACCGACCCCGCCGAGAAGGAAAAATGGCACGTCACTGCCGTTCTGAGCAGCGAACAACGCCAGGACTTAGGGTGTTTTTACCCTCATGGGCCCTTCATGGCGCTAAATTCACCTGGATTGCCCGGATTTTCATAACTGGCGTCGAATCCCCGCCGGAACAATTCCAGCGACCGGCGGACGGCCGAGTCGACCTTCGCCCGCTCCGCCTCGTCGCGGACGGTCAGCTTGATCAGCTCGAACGCCTCACGCGGATGCGCGTCGTCGTACTCCGCGTGCTCGGTGAGCCAGCGGAGGGCCGGAACGTCGTCGCCGTACCTCTCCCGGAACGCGGGCAGGACCAGGCGCGCCCACTCGCCCGTCGTGCCCTCGATCGCGTAGTTGATCGCGCCGAACGCCTCCGCGAGTGTGCCCCGATAGCAGACCGACCACAGATAGTCGTACAGCGCGCCGACCTCCGGGCAGGGCCGGTGCGCGACCAGCTCTTCGAAGCCGATGCCGTGCGCGGCCGCCCAGTCGGCGTACCACTGGGCGTGCAGGGCCTCGGTCCGGATGTTCCCGATCAGCCAGTCACGGGCGAGATAGTCGCCCGGAGTCTGGCCGAAAGTGGTCTTGGCCAGATAGACGCCCATGTACTTCGGGAACGCCTCGACGACGCAGAAGAAATCGAGGAGGACCCGCCGCCACGCCTCATCGGGGAACGGTCCATTAGCCGTCTCGACGAAGATCTTCGACTCGAGCACGCCCGTCCAGTCCGGCCGAAGCGAATCGACCATGGCCTGGGCCCAGACGGGATGCGCAGTCTCGGTGAGTTCATTCTTCACCATGCGGTGATGACGGGTCCGGGATGGTGCCTGCGAAAGGTGGCCGGTAGTGGTCGCCATGATCCGACTCCTCGCTCGGTTAACCGAGTATCGGCATGCCCTTCACACAGGGTCAATATGCACGTTTCATAGGGTCCGTACCCCGTGCCCCTCCTTCGTCCCTCGCCCCTCCTTCGTCCCTCGTGTCACCGGAGGCCCCGAGTGAAACGCGAACACGCCGTCGTCGTCGGCGGAAGCATGGCCGGCCTGCTCGCCGCCCGTGTCCTCACCGCTCACTTCGAGCGCGTCACGCTCGTGGAACGCGACCGGTTCCCGGCCGAGGCGGTGTTCCGTCCGGGAGTGCCCCAGGCCCGGCACCTGCACGTCCTGTGGACTCGTGGCCGGGAGATCGTCGAGGTGCTGTTCCCCGGCCTGGAGGACACGTTGCGCGCCGCGGGCGCCGAGGAGCTCCGCGTACCCGCCGACGTGCTCTGGCTGACCTCGGCGGGCTGGCGGGAGCGCTTCGACGTGACGCGGCTGCTGACGTTCAGCCGCCCGCTCCTCGACCGGGCCGTACGGGCCCGGCTCACCGGCCCACCGGACGGTGACCGGACCCGCGTCGACGTCCTCGACGGCCACCGGGTGACGGGCCTCATCCCCCGCGGCGGAGACGCCGCCGGGGTGCGACTCGACGGCGACGGCGAGCTCCACGCCGACCTGGTCGTCGACGCCACCGGCCGCGGATCGCGGGCGCCGTCATGGCTCGCCGAACTCGGTCATCCGGCACCCCTGGAGACCCGTGTCGACCCCCTCCTCGGGTACGCCAGCCGCTACTACGCCATACCGCCCGGCTTCGACCCCGGCTGGAAGGCGCTCTACCTCCAGGCCGACCCACCCGCGACACGGCGCACCGGCGGGCTGTTCCCCCAGGAGGGCGGTCGCTGGATCTGCAGCCTGTCCGGTGCGGGCCGCGACCACGGACCGACGGAGGAGAAGGCGTTCCTGGAGTTCGCGAAGGGGCTGCGCAGCCCCGTCCTCTACGAGGCCATCCGCGACGCCGAACCGCTCACGCCGATCGTCGCCTTCCGCCGTACGGCCAACCACCGCCGCCACTACGAGCGGCTCCCGACCTGGCCGCGCGGGTTCGTCGTCACCGGCGACGCGGCGTGCGCCTTCAACCCGATCTACGGCCAGGGCATGAGCGTGGCCGCCGTCGCGGCCCTGGCACTCGACCGCTGCCTGCGCGACCCCCGTCCCGGCTTCGAACGGCGATTCCAGCGCGGCGTCGCCCGCAGCGCCGCCGGCGCGTGGCTCGTCGCGACCGGCGAGGACCTGCGCTACCGGGAGACCGAGGCCGCGCCCGTACGGCTGCGGACCCGGGTCATCAACGCGTACGTCGACGAGGTCGTCGCCGCCGCCAACGTCGACCGGCGGGTGTGCGAGGGTCTCGTCCGCGTACTGGCGCTCATGGCCGCGCCGACCTCGCTGTTCACCCCCGGGGTGCTCGCGCGGGTCGCCGCGCACCGCGTCCGGCGACCCGCTCCCGTGCCCTTGCCGTCCCGGCCGTGCTGATCCGGTCGAGGGTGCGGACGTCGGGTCACTCGTCGGACGGCGGCGGAAAACGGCGGCGATAACGGTCGAACCGACCGGTCGTCCCACCGGGATCGTGTCCGGGCGGAGGGGGCGGGAACTGCGGGGGCGCCGGGTCGTTCGCCGGATCGGGCGTCGCCTCGGCCTCCGGAACCGGTCCCTCCGGAACACCCGGCAGGCCCGCTCCGCCGAGACCTCCCGGTGCGCCCGGACCCGGCCCGCCGGTGGTGTTCGGAACGTCGGGGCCACCCGGTCTGCCGGGAAGAGCCGGTCCGCCAAGACCTCCGGGGACACCTGCGGGATCCGGCTTGCCGGTGGTGTTCTGGGCGTCGGGGGCACCCGGCCGGCCGGGCAGACCCGGTCCGCCCGTGCTCCCCGGCGACGGACCACCCCTCCCCGCGTCCGGCGGTGTCGGCACGCCTCCGGGCGGCCTTTGGCCGGGAAACGCCGCCTCGCCGAACGCCGACGGCACGGAGCGCCCTCCCGGAACGGGAGGGAAGGCTCCCGCCCCCGGGAACGACGGCGGCGGCGGTACCGGCCCCTGACCGGGCGGCGGGGGCGGCTGCGCCGGTCCGCGCGGATCGGCCGGAGGCTGGAGGCGGGGGCTGGTCGGTGGTTGGAGGTGGGGGTCGGACGGCGGCTGGAGGCGGGGGTCGGCCGGCGGCTGACCATGGGGATCGGACGGCGGCCGACCGGGGACGCGCGGATCGGCCGGCCGCTGGGAGGGGAAGAGCTGGTCGGCCGGCCGGTCGATCGGTCCGAGCGGATCGGCCGGCGGCCGCTCCGGTGCCCGCACGTCGGCCCAGGGCCGAGGGTAGGCCCGCTCGTCGGCCGGGGGGCTGACGCGAGGGTCCCCGGGCGGCCGGTCCGGCGCCGGCGGGTCGGCAGGTAGCTGGGGGTGCACGCGCGGATCGGCCGGGGGCTGAGGGTGAACGCGCTGATCGGCCGGCGGGTCGGCCGGTCCGCGCTGATCGGCCGACGGGTGAGCGTGGGCGTGCGAATCGGCGGGCGGACGCGCGTGCCGGGCCGACGGCGCGGGTCCCAGGCCGGCCTTCGTCAACCGCTCCGCCTGAGCCTTGGCCTCGTCGGCGTCGGCCCGCGCGGCATCGCGCTCAGCGATCATCGTGGCCAGCGCGGCGCGAAGCTGGTCCAGCATTCCCGAGCGTTCCTTGGCCTGGAGCTGGTACTGGCCCAGCCGGGCCTGCGCCTCCTCCAGCTCTCGGCGAGTCGACTCGATCTCCCCGGTGAGCCGTGCGCCGTCGTCCAACCGGGGCCGTGCCGCCTCCACCTCCTCACGCGAGGCCCTCAGCTCTTCCTGCGAGGTCTGCAGCTCGGCCCGGGTCGTCTCCAGCTCACCGCGGGCCGTCTCGAGCTCCCCGCGAACGGTCTGGAGCTCGCCACGGACCGTCTCCAGCTCGGTGCGGGCCGCCTCCCGCTCCGTGCGAGCGCCTTCCAGCTCACGACGGCACTCTTCGAGCTCGGCCACCGCCCTGTCCCGCTGGGCGCTCACCTCGTCGGCGTGCGCGCGTGCCTCGAGGGCCTGACGGTCCGCCGCCGCCCGTGCCTGCTCGGCGGCCGCCCGGGCGTTCTGCGCGAGTTCGGCCGTGGTGCGCATCTTGTCCAGCTCGGACTCCGCGGCCCGGAGCCGGGAGCGCATCTCCTCGACCGCCACGGACCGCTTCTGCAGTTCCCTGGCCTCGGCCTGCTCCCCCTGGTAGCGCGCGATCTCGTCGCGGGCCAGGTCCAGGGCCGAGGTCAGCTCCGCCGATCGCCGCGTGAGACGATCGCGCTCCTCGCGTACGGCCGTGAGCGCCTCGGTCGCCGCCTCCGCCGTCCGGGTCGCCTGCGCGCCGATGTCGCGCGCGGCGTCCCGTTCGGTGAGGGCGGCCTCCAGCCGGGCGGTCAGCTCGGCGACTCTCGCCTCGGCCTGGTCGGCCCGGCGCCGTGCGTACCCGAGCCGGGCGAGCACCCGCTCGGCTTCCAGCCGGGCCGCCTCCCGGTCACGCTGGGCGGCGGCGATGCCGGCGGCCGCCTCCGCCCTCGCCTCCGCGACGCGCCGCTCGACCCCCGCGACGCTCAGGTCCGCCGTCAGGGACATCGCCAGGAGCTCGGCGACGTCCTCGAGTCGTTCGACCATGTCCCAGGTCCGCGCGACGTGCCCGGCGAGGCCCGCGGAGTCGTGGTCGCGGCGGCGCCGGTCGGCCGCCGCGCGGGCACAGGCACCGTCGTTGTCGAGGCAGTAGCGCACCGCGGGCCCCGCCTCGCCCGGTTGGGGGACCGGGCGCCCGCAGTAGGCGCAGGGGCGCGTCACGGCGTCGTCCCCGTCTCGCGGCGGGAGCGGGATCTCTCCCTGCCCGGGGCCGCCGCCCGGCGGGCCGTCCACCCGGCGGGGACCGGTCCGCACCAGGTGCTCCCCCGGTCCCGGTTCACTCTCCCGCGGTCCCGGTCCGCTCTCCACCGGCCCGGGGCCGGTCTCCTGCGGACGTTCCTGCGACCCGTCACCTGGCGGGCTCTCTTCCGGGGGGTGGCCGGTCCCCAGCGGCCGTCGCTCCGGCCCGAGACGGCTCTCGGCCGCTCCGGGACCGGTCTGCGAGGAGGTCTCGTCGCTCTCCTGTACGTCCTCCGCCGGTACCGGAGAGGTGTCCGCGTCAGCCGCGGGGTGGTCCGGGCCTGGGGAGTCGTCGGACGGCAAGGCGGCATCGGACTCGGGCACGTTGTCGTCCGTCGGGCCGGACACGCTCATCCCCCCTGCAATCCGTAATCGGGATGATCTCGACTGTCAGCTCGAAGACCGTATCTCCCTTCGTCCCCTCTGCGGAACGCAACGGCGAGGTTCGGTGCCCGGACATCGAGAAAGGCCCGGCAGCGGCGGCGTGCCGGGCCCTTCCCTTCCCTACTTGATGGCCTGGAGAAGCGGAACAGGGCGATGCGTGAAGAGGCGGGATCACGATGGATCCTTGGACGGGTCGTTCGCTTTCTCCGGGTACTCGCGACGCTAACCCCGCAGGTGGACGCTGCGGAAGGCGTGGGCCGTTGACGCAAATTCACAACCTCTGTTCCCAATGTCACGGAACTCCCCGACCGCCCGGACCAACACCCTGGACCTCACCCGGCCGGCGGACCGTGATCGGTGGCGGTGTGGACACCGTGAAGAAGAACCGCGCCTGCGACTGAGTACCCGTGACCGCCGAACGCCTCGGAAAGGCCGAACATGACAAGGAGCCATCGATGACCGCTCCACCCGGTGTCGTCGACTCGCAGGGCGATGACGCCGCGGTGATCGAGCGATCGTGGCATGAGCCCGATCGGTTCAGAGTGATCTATGACAGGTACTTCCCGGAGATCTACCGGTACGTGGCCGGGCGGCTCGGCCGTGACGTCGCCGATGACGTCGCGGCGGAGACGTTCCTCGCCGCGTTCCGCAAGCGCGACCGCTTCGACCCGGCGCGCGGTGCCGTACGCCCCTGGCTGTTCGGCATCGCGACCAACCTGGTCGGGCAGTACCGGCGCGATGAGAGCCGTCGCTTCGCGGCGCTGGCCCGCCTGGGCGGCGACCTTCCGAGCGGAGGGCACGAAGATCGGGTCGCCGCCCGGGTCACCGCCGAGGGCGTACGGCCCCGGCTCGCCCGGGCTCTCGGGACGCTGCCGGAGGGGGACCGCGACGCGCTGCTGCTCGTCGCGCTGGGCGGACTCGGCTATGAGGAGGTCGCGCAGGCGCTGGAGATCCCGGCGGGAACGGTCGGATCACGTCTGACCAGGGTTCGAAAGAAGCTGCGGGAGGCACTGGGCGGGACCGATCCCACGTCTACGAAGGAAGAGACGCATGGATGACATCCGAAGGGTCACCGAGCTGCTCGACGAGGGCGGCCCATCGCCGACGGTGGCGGCGACGGGCCGGCAGAGGCTGGACGAGCTGATCGGCCAGGAACCGCGGACGGACCAGCCGAAGCCGCGAGTGGAGCGGGAGCCGCAGCGGCGGAGGATCCGCTGGGCGCTGCCCGGGTTCGGGCTGGTGGCCGCCGGAGCGGCCGCCGCGATCGCCCTCACCGTCACGGCGTCTCCGTCGGGGGCTCCACGACCAGGGTCGAGTCACTCGGAGACGTCCCGCTGGTCGTCCGGCCGTGAGGTGCTGCTGGCCGCGGCGTACAAGGCGGAGGCCGCCCCGCCGACGAGCGGAAAATACTGGCATGTCCGCTACCTCGACATCATCAAGGTGCAGGGCCGGTCGGTCCCCGGCGGCGGGAAGAGCGTCCAGGAATTCTGGTACGGCATGGACGGCGCGTTCGTCAGCGGCGGCCGCTCGCTGACGACCGGTAAGGGAGGGCTCCACAAAGAGAAATTCCCGCGGGCGACCTTCGAGTTGACCGACCAGAAGATCACCCTGACCGAACTCAGCAAGCTGCCGACCGACCCGCAGAAGCTGAAGGAATGGGCGCTCGCCGATTCTCGCAGGCACGGTGCTCCGAAGGAGCGCCCCGCCGACACGAACTCCTTCGCGACGAACGACCTGACCGAGCTGCTGTACCTAGCTCCGGTCTCCCCCAAGGTGCGGGCAGCCGCGTTCCGTGCGCTCGCACTGATGCCCGACGTCAAGGGACTCGGCGCGCTCAAGGACGCACGCGGACGCGTCGGTCAGGGGATCGCGATCAGCGGCGAGCGGTACATCATCGACCCGGACACCGGATTTCTCCTGTCCTGGGATACGAGGGTGGATCGGAAATCGCGGTCGAACGTGTTTCTCGCGGTCGGCTGGACGAACGAGCGGCCGCACGTGCCCGCCGCGCCCTGACCGGCTGAGGAGGCTCGGCGACCCCGTCGGCGCCGGGCCTCCCATTCCCGTCGGCCTCGCGCACCACCCCATCGGCTCCGCGCACCGACCACCGCGGTCCGCCGACGTCCGTACGTCGGCGGATCGCCCCTTTTCCAAAGGCAGGAGACCCGTGCTCCAGGCGATTCTCGATCATCCTCGGGCCTGATCCGGATCCCCACGCCGGAGACGATTCGCACGGCATCACCCCCGACGATGACGGCGATGAGCTCTGGTAGGCGCCCCGGACGCGGACGGCCGGAGCGCCCACCGTAAGGGGCGACCCCGGCCGTCTTCGTGTCCGGTGGCTCAGCCGACGCTCATGGTGTCGTCGGTCGAGCTCTCCGGCGGGGTTCTGTCGGGGCCGACGACGACCTCGGCGCCCTCGCCCAGCTGGTAACGGTCGATCGCCTTCTGCAGGACCTCCTGCTTGATCTCACCGCGCCGGGCCAGCCGGGTCAGCACCGCGAGCGTGATGGACGCCGCGTCGACGTGGAAGAAGCGGCGGGCGGCGGCCCGGGTGTCGGAGAAGCCGAACCCGTCGGTGCCGAGCGACGACCAGTCACCCGGCACCCATGGCGCGATCTGGTCGGGAACGGCCCGCATGAAGTCGCTGACCGCGACGACGGGGCCCGGCTGCCCGTCGAGCGTGTGGGTGACGTACGGGACGCGCTGCTCGCCGTCGGGGTGCAGGAGGTTCCACTCGTCGCAGGCGACGGCCTCGCGGCGCAGCTCGGTCCAGGACGTGGCGGACCAGACGTCGGCGGCCACACCCCACTCCTCCGCGAGTATCCGCTGGGCTTCGAGGGCCCATCGGATGCCCACGCCGGAGGCGAGGATCTGCGCGCCCGGCGCCTCGCCCTCGACCTGCGGGGCCTCGGCGTAGCGGTACAGGCCCTTGAGCAGGCCGCCGACGTCGAGGTCGGCCGGCTCGGCGGGCTGCTGGTACGGCTCGTTGTAGACGGTGAGGTAGTAGAAGACGTCCTCGCCGTTCGGGTGCTGCTCGCTGGAGCCGTACATGCGCCGCAGCGCGTCCTTGATGATGTGGGACAGCTCGAACGCCCACGCCGGGTCGTAGTAGACGCACGCCGGGTTGGTCGCGGCGAGCAGCGGCGAGTGGCCGTCGTTGTGCTGCAGGCCCTCGCCGGTGAGCGTCGTACGCCCGGCGGTCGCGCCGAGCAGGAAGCCGCGGCTCATCTGGTCGGCCATCGCCCAGATGCTGTCGCCGGTCCGCTGGAACCCGAACATCGAGTAGAAGATGTAGACGGGGATCATGTGCACGCCGTGCGTGGCGTACGAGGTGCCCGCCGCGATCGCCGAGCCGACGGCGCCGGCCTCGCTGATGCCCTCGTGCAGCATCTGGCCCTGCTCGGACTCCTTGTACGACAGCAGCAGCTTGCGGTCGACCGCCTCGTACGTCTGCCCGTGCGGGGAGTAGATCTTCGCGGAGGGGAAGAGCGAGTCCATGCCGAACGTGCGGTACTCGTCCGGGGCGATCGGTACGAACCGGGCGCCGATGTTCTCGTCCTTGATCAGGTCCTTGAGCAGGCGGACGAACGCCATCGTCGTCGCGACGTTCTGCTTGCCGGAACCCTTCTTGAGCTCGGCGTACACCGGGTCGCCGGGCAGTTTGAGGGCCTTGGCGCGGTTGATCCGCTTCGGCAGGTAGCCGCCGAGGGCCATGCGCCGCTCGCGCATGTACTGCACCTCGTCGGAGTCCTCGCCCGGGTGGTAGTACGGCGGCAGCTCCGCCTCGAGGGCCGAGTCGGGGATGTCGAGGTAGAGCCGGTCGCGGAACTCCTTGAGCTCGGTCTTGGTGAGCTTCTTCATCTGGTGCGTGGCGTTGCGCGCCTCGAAGTCCGGCCCGAGCGTCCAGCCCTTGATGGTGTGGGTGAGGATGACCGTCGGCTGGCCGACGTGCTCGCGTGCCGCCTTGAACGCGGCGAACAGCTTGCGGTAGTCGTGACCGCCGCGCGACAGCTTGCGGATGTCGTCGTCGGACATGTGCTCGACCATCTTGCGCAGCCGAGGGTCTTCGCCGAAGAAGTGCTCGCGGATGTACTCGCCGGTCTCGACGGTGTAGGTCTGGAACTGGCCGTCGGGCGTGGTGTTCATCTTGTTGACGAGCACGCCGTCGACGTCCTGGGCCAGCAGCGGGTCCCAGTCGCGGCCCCAGATGACCTTGATGACGTTCCATCCGGCGCCGCGGAAGAACGACTCGAGCTCCTGGATGATCTTTCCGTTGCCGCGGACCGGCCCGTCGAGCTGCTGCAGATTGCAGTTGATCACGAAGGTGAGGTTGTCGAGCTCCTCGCGGGCCGCCAGGCCGATGGCGCCGAGCGACTCGGGCTCGCCCATCTCGCCGTCGCCGAGGAACGCCCACACGTGCGACCGCGAGGTGTCCTTGATCTTCCGGTTGTAGAGGTACCGGTTGAACCGGGCCTGGTAGATCGAGTTGATCGCGGTCAGGCCCATGGACACCGTGGGGAACTCCCAGAAGTCCGGCATCAGCCGCGGGTGGGGGTACGACGAGAGCCCGCCGCCGGGGTGGGAGATCTCCTGGCGGAAGCCGTCGAGCTTGTCCTCGGGCAGCCGGCCCTCGAGGAACGCGCGGGCGTAGATGCCCGGCGCGGCATGGCCCTGGATGAACACCTGGTCGCCGGACTCGCCGTGGTCCTTGCCGCGGAAGAAGTGGTTGAAGCCGACCTCGTACAGGGACGCGGCGGAGGCATAGGTCGCGATGTGACCGCCGACCGACAGCTCCGGGCGGTTCGCCCGCGACACCATGATCGCGGCGTTCCATCGGATGTAGGCGCGGATGCGGCGTTCGACGTACTCGTCGCCGGGGAACCAGGGCTCCCGCTCCGGCGGGATCGTGTTGATGTAGTCCGTGCTGCGCAGGCCGGGCACGCCGACCTGCTGCTCTCGGGCCCGCTCCAGCAGCCGCAGCATGAGGTAGCGGGCACGCGTGCGGCCCTCGGTCTTGATGACCGTGTCGAGCGACTCCAGCCACTCCCGGGTCTCATCGGGGTCGATGTCCGGGAGCTGACTGGGGAGGCCGTCGCTGATGATGGAAAAGCGCTGGCGTCCGGAAGCCACGGGGTCCCCTTCGCTTCGTGCCCACCCAGGTCAGGTGATGGATCGTGCTTGTCCTGACCATCGTCGTACGTCGGGGCGGTTAACGCATCTCTACTGCCGGGTAACCGTCCCGATATGGCTTCCCATCACGCTCGAGCCGTACAAGGCTGTGTGGAGAGCCACCGCTCAGGGGATACCCGCCGTCGGGAGGTGAAACGACCATGCACGCGGTCGTAGGCGACCGGTTGCACGTCCACGGCAACACCGTCGGACAGGCCGACCGGACCGGAAAGATCATTGAGGTGCGCGGCACCTCCGGCGAACCGCCCTATCTCGTCCGTTTCGACGATGGGCACACGCGATTGGTGTACCCGGGGCCGGATGCCGTGATCGAGCCGGACGAGTAGACATGTACGAATGAACACTGAAGTGATAAGCGTGGCCACCGGGAGCAAGGAGGCCGTGCACGACATCACGGGCGAATGCCTCAGATTCCTGCGCGACATCGGGGCGTCGGACGGATTGCTGAACGTCTTCGTTCCGCACGCGACCGCCGGGATCGCGATCATAGAGCTCGGCGCGGGCAGCGACGAAGATCTTCTGTCCGCGCTGAGCGAATTGCTGCCCGCGGACGATCGGTGGATCCACGCGCACGGATCTCGCGGACACGGCCGCTCCCACGTGATGCCGGCGTTGATCCCGCCGCACGCCACCATCCCGGTGATCGGCGGAAAACCGGCGCTCGGCACCTGGCAATCGGTGGCTCTGGTCGACCTCAACGTGGACAATGTCGTGCGCAAGGTACGACTCAGCTTCATCACCGGTGGTTGAGAGAAGTGGCCGTGTTCGCTCACTTGCGGGTCAGACACTTGCGCACGGGGTGGTCCGCCGTGTGAACTGTCCGGCAATGCCGCACCCGGAGGACGGGCGGTAAAGAACATGGGCGTGTTTGACAATCGCGGCCCACAACACAGGGAGGACGTTCGTGAGCGCGACCGCGGGTCAGGCGCAGAGCAGCCTGGCCGAACGGCTCGGCATCAAGCCGAACCAGGTGGTGCAGGAGATCGGCTACGACGACGACACCGACCAGGAGCTGCGCAGCTCCATCGAGTCGGCCTCGACTAACGAGCTGGTCGACGAGGACTACGACGACGTCGTCGACGTCGTGCTGCTGTGGTGGCGCGAGGACGACGGCGATCTTTTCGACGCCTTGTCCGACGCACTCACCACACTGGCGGACGGCGGCCACATCTGGCTGCTCACGCCGAAGGCGGGGCGCGAGGGCCACGTCGAGCCGAGCGACATCCTCGAGGCCGCCCAGACGGCCGGGCTGTCGCAGACGAGCAGCATCAGCGCGGCCCGTGAATGGTCGGGCACGCGCCTGGTGACGCCCAAGGCACGACGGTGACCTTTCCCGCCGAGGAGCGGACCGCGCGGGGGAGGGGACTGACCAACGTGTGAGGCGTTTCATACGCCGGGTCTCCCGCGATCCGCCGCGGCGTCGGGTGGCAGACTGACGTGCGGCCGCAGACTCGGCGAGGAGAGGTTCACAACATGGCAGTTGAGGTCGGCGACTCCGCACCGGACTTCGGGCTGAAGGATCAGCACGGCACTCCGGTGAGCCTGTCGGACTTCCAGGGGAAGAAGACCGTCGTTCTCGTCTTCTATCCCCTGGCGTTCAGCGGCGTGTGCACGGGCGAGCTGTGCTTGATCCGCGACGAACTGCCCACCCTCGGCGGCGACGACGTTCAGGTCCTCGCGGTCTCGGTCGACTCGGTGTTCGCGCACCGGGCGTGGGCGGATCAGGAGAACTACCAGTTCCCGCTGCTGTCGGACTTCTGGCCGCACGGCGCGGTCGCGAAGGCCTACGGGATCTTCGACGAGAACATGGGCGTCGCGACGCGCGGCACCTACATCATCGACAAGACCGGTGTCGTGCGGTGGAAGGTGGAGAACGCCATCCCCGACGCCCGTGACCTCGACGAGTACCGCAAGGCGCTCGCCGACATCTCCTAAGTCTCCTGTGGCCGGGCCCGCACGGGCCCGGTCCCGGATCCCACCGGAGGTGCCATGCCCTGCTATCGCTGCGGGGCCCGGCAGACGGACCCGGACCGCGGCCCCAGCCCCTGGCGGCGAGGGGTGCGCGAGGACCGGCAGGTCCTGGTCTGCCCCGACTGCCAGAACGGCCGGGACTGGACCGCGGAGCTCGATCACTGCACGGCCTGCGAGGCGATCGCCCTGGTGTGCCGCCTCGGCGAGGTCGAATGCCGTGACTGCGGGCAGGTCCGGGCCGCCGAGCGGGCGCCCGAGGCACTGGTCTCCTCAGGAACGCCGGGACTGTCCGAGGAGGTCGCCGCCGCGCTCAGCCGCGTGCTGCGCCGCGGCCCGACGACCTGATCGCGAGTTGCCCACGGCCGAGGCACCGCTCCTCCGTCAGCTCGCCGAGCGGTGGCCACCGAGCCGTCGCCTTCCCCTGGCGGTCTCACGACTTCGCGCCGGTGCCGTGAACGGCCCTGCGCCGCTGCTCAGCGCCCTGGCAACCGACAATTAACGAAATATCAACCAAACATATGGCATGATCCTCTCGCTCCTGCGACGGGCGCTCGCAGGGCTGAGGGGGAGCGAGCGTGGCGGGAAGCCCTGCGCGGACGATCGCCGGCCTGGCGGCCGCGGCGACATGTGTCGGTCTTCTCGGGATCGCGGGCCCCGTACGGGCCGCCCAGGAGCGGACCCTCACGGCGCAGACCGGGTTCGTCCAGGTCGTCGCCCACCCGGATGACGACCTGCTGTTCATGTCACCGGACCTGGCACACGACATCCGGCGCGGCGAAGGCGTCACGACGGTCGTGCTCAGCGCGGGCGAGGGACACGCGGGGATCAAGGACACCCACGACCCCCTCGCGTACGTCGCGCAACGCCGCCAGGGGCTGCAGGGGGCGTACGCGGCCATGGCCGGAGTCCGGGACGGCTGGCGGGTCGAGACCGTCCGCTCCGGCCGGGTGAGAGTCGAGGTGCACACCCTCACCGCACGCCCGAACGTCCATCTGGCGTTCCTCAGCCTGCCCGACGGCCGCGACCCACGCGCCCACATCGGCAGGCGGGCGATCGCACAGCTCGAAGCGGACCACCGCTCGGCCAAGTGCGCGTCGACGGTGACCCCGAAGCACTCGCCGTACGCCCACTGCTACACCCACGCCGACGTCGTCCGCGCCCTGGTCACCCTGTTCCAGCGGTTCCGCCCGGCGGTGGTACGGACGCAGGACCCCTCCCCCGACCCGCGCTACACCGCCGATCACACCGACCACGTCGCGACCGCGCGGTTCACGACCGAGGCGGTCGGCGGGTACGGCCGGCCCCTGGTCCAGGTCGACTACCGCGACTACAACCTCAGCGACACATCAGTCAACCTGGGCAGGGCCGACCGGACGGCCAAACAGCGCTACTTCGCCGACTACCGCGCGTACGACTACCGGATCAACCCCGAGGCCGAGAACTTCGCCTCCTGGCAGGAGCGCATGCGCTACCGCTGGCCCCGGGGAGCCTCCTGGGCGACCCGCGCGGACAACGGACGGCTGCAGGCCTTCGCCGTCCTGTCCGGCCGCCTCTACACCTGGTGGCAGACCCCCACCGGCTGGGCCGGACCGGCGTCACTCGGCGGCAGCGGCCTCGCGGCGTCCCTCGCCACCGCCAACGGCCAGGTCTTCGCCCGCAAGGGCAGCCTGCTGGTCGCCGCCCGTCCGCGCTACACCGGCGGGAAGTGGACGGCGACGTGGACCAGCCTCGGCACCGCCACGGGCACGCCGGTGGCCGTGCCCGGCAAGGCGGGCGGCGCCGCCGTGTTCGTCCGCAACGCCAAGGGCGGCGTCAGCGTGAGGTGCCAGGCCTCGAACGGCTCCTGGACACCGTCCTGGCAGGAGTTGCGCGGCCCCGCGACCAAGGCCGCCCGCCGGCGCGCCCTGGCGCCCTCCTCGCCGAAGCCTCACGCGACCACCCCGTCGGCCGGGCCGAGTAGCGGATCCCCCTCCGCGTCGACGACCCCGTCCGCGACCCCGACGCCGACCGCCTCGCCGTCCCGGCGTCCCCACCACGTCCTGCCCTCCCTGCCGCTGCCGCTGCCGGGCACGACCACCACGCCCACACCCGGCGCCACACCGACGACACCTCGAACGCCCCCGGAGAGCGGCGTCCCCGCCTCCCCCCGGCAGACCGTCGGCACGCCACCCGGTGGGACGGAGGGCGCACCCGCCCGTAAGCGTCCCCGGAAGATCCCGCCCGGCCGGGACATCCAGGACGGCATGGACGCCGTCGGCGGCAGCGCCGGAATCGAGCTGTTCGCCCCGACCCGCAGCCAGGTACTGCAGTGGCGGCAGGGCAAGGGCTGCACCTTCGTGTACGCGGGCGCGGTCCCCGGCATACGACCGGGCGGCCCCGTCACCGCGACCCGCGACGTCGCCGGTCATCCGACCCTCATGTACGAGGAGGGCGGCACCACGGCGATCCGCCAGGCCAAGGAGACCGGCCGTACGTGGAGCGCCCCCGCCACCCCGCTGCGCGCGGTGTTCCACGACATCGGAGAGGCGCCCGTGCCCACCGGCAGCCGCGTCCCGCCGCCCGCCCTTCCCCTCCCCTCGATCGGCGTTCCGATGGTCGCCACCGACGGCGCCGGGCAGGTGTACGCTCTGGCGTTGGCCGAGGACGGCCGCCTGTACGTCTCCTCCCGCGGCGCCGGTGACCTCTTCGGCACCTGGCGGCCGGTGGCCTGATTCCGTTTCGCGGGCAGGGGGAAGATCCCGGTAGGCTGTGCGCGCCGGCTCTTCCGGCAGCGGGCGCATAGCTCAGTGGTTAGAGCACTGGTCTTACAAACCAGGAGTCGCTGGTTCGAATCCAGCTGTGCCCACCTATCGACGATCAGCGGAAACAGCGCCTGACCTGCGACTACAGGGTCGAACGCCGTTCACACGACGTCCGACTGTCGGCGACTGATCCTGCCGAATACGTGCCCAAGATCGGCGGCTTGGGTGCGCCCCCGCTAGCCACTGATGCTGGTGATGAGCGCGGTATCGAGCGGAGGCTGCTGCATCCGCTCCATGTCTAGTGCGCTGACCACATACGTTCACCGGGTCTGGTGACACGCCGGTCGGCGTCCGCGATGCCAGGGCTTGTGGGCCTCAGCCTCGACGGCGAACAGATCGTTATTGAGAGCGAGGCCATCGGGTGGCAGAGCCGGTTCGCGGGCACGGCGGTTGACCGACCAGGAGGGTCAGCGGCTGTGGCAAGTAGCCGTGGGAGTGGCAGAATCCTGGGCCGTCACGGCGAGGAGGGCGCTCATGGTACCGACGTTGAGGATCGAGGCGTTCGTTCCCGCCAGCGTGCCGATTACCACCCCGGTCACCAAGTTCGGGGGGCAGCCGGTGTGGCTTTCCGAGCCGCAGTGGCCGGTCAACGACGCGTGGGGGGAGCCGATGCGGTTCGTCTGCCAGATCGAGCTCGGGCCGGTGCTCGGCGACGCGGGGCGAGGCAAGCTGGCGTACGTCTTCGTGACCCACGCGGAGCATGGCGACGAGGCGTTCTTCGACCCCGACATCGCTCTTCCCGACGAGGGTGCGAACGCGGTCATCGTGCAGCCGGGCGGTATCTACGGCGGTTCAACGCTCCCGCTGGCCACCGGGCCCAGCCTGTACCACGTCGAGGACGGGTCCGACGCCGAATACACCGTCCGGCTCCAGCCGGACAAGGATCCCGACTTCCGTCCTCGACGCGACCACGCGAGGCTGCCGACCGACGATCACGATCACTACTGGGAGCAGATCAGCAGCGACAAGATCGGCGGGACGCCCGCGTTCTTCCAAGGCGATGACTGGCCTGACGGCGGCCCCTGGAAACTGATGTTGCAGCTGAGCCCGAACTTCCAGCCGTTTTACCTCAATCTCGGTGCTGCACCTACGGCGTTCGCGTTCGTCTCGCCGGACGCCAAGCAGGGACGGTTGCTCGTACAAGACTCCTGACCATCTGTCGGCGTCCCAGGTGGCGATGACCGACGCCGACCATCTACTCCGTGCGGTGACCACGAGCGGCCGGGTTTGATCACGCGGCTTTGGGTCGTGGGCGGCCCCAGCGTTGCTGTCGTTGGCTGCGGATGCGGGCGCGTTCGCGGCGTTGGGCGGCCAGGACGTCGGGGTGGCGGGCGTTGGCGTTCCGCCACCGCAGGTAGGCGTGCAGCCGGCGGGCCAGGACGGTGTGGTCGGGATGGTTGGATTCGCCCATCACGAAGTGCGGACCGGGCCGAACTGCGCTTCGATCGGGTTGGCCCATGAGGCGTTGGTCGGGGTGAAGCACAATTCGACGTTGTTCTTCTGGGCCCACGTACGGATCTCGGAGGTCTTGTTCGCTGACAGGTTGTCCAAGATCACATAGATCGGGGCGCCGTCCGGGCGGGCGGCCCGGATCGATTTGAGCGCGGCCAGGCAGTGATCGCCGCCCTTGCGGGTCCGGCCGAGGTGAGGAGGCGGCTTCCGCCGAACCCACTGCGAAGCGCTCACCGTGGGTAGTCCCGGTCAGCCCGCACGAGCCCGAGCCGCGAGAAGCCGGGACTTCGGAGAGACTCACTCAACGTTCTGAACGAACCGGCTCCGTCGGTGCGGGGCCCAGCCCGCGGATGGCGAAGTCGATCGTGGTGGCCAGCCGATGCGGATCATGTCCGGCGCGTTCCCGGACCCGCAGTCCGAGCACTGTGGTGAACAGCAGTTCCACGGCGGCGTCGAGATCGAGGTCGGTGGGCAGTTCGCCGTTGCGACGCCCTTCATCCAGCAGTGACCGCAGTGCCGACCGGGTGACCTCGAAGGCCGCCTCGGTCCGCGCGCTGACCTCGGTGTCCGTGGTGCCCAGTTCGGTGGCGGTGTTCACCACCAAGCAGCCTGGGCCGGGCTCGGTGCCGGCGGCGCAGCCCACCAGCCACAGCAGCCAATCCCGTAGCGCGTCGCGGACTGGCTGACCGGCGGTCGCCAGCCGTTCCCTGGCCTGGGCGGACTCGGTGGCGCGGTAGTGGTCGAGGGCGCGCAGGAACAGCGTGTGCTTGTCCTCGAACGTCCGGTAGAGGCTGCTGGGCGTGAGGTGGAGTTCGGCGCCCAGGTCGCGGACCGAGGTGGCGTTGTAGCCGCGACGCCAGAACAGGTCGGTCGCCTGGGCGACCGCCTCCTGCTCGTCGAACTGCCGAGGTCGTGCCATGCGCATACTTTAACCGACTTGTGGAGCGATCGCTCCCATATTAAGGTCCGACATCGTATGAGAGCGATCGCTCCCAAATGGATTTCCCTATGGAGGTAGACGTGGCGACCACCGAGCAGACCACCCGAACCGTCCGGCAGGAGCCGGAACCAAGCCGCTGGGCGGCCGTGGCGCTGGGAACGTTCCTGCTGGTCACCGCCGAACAACTGCCGATCGGACTGCTCACCGACGTGGGCTCGGCGCTGCGGGTGTCCGAAGGGACCGCCGGGCTGATGGTGACCGTGCCCAGCCTCGTCGCGGCGGTCGCGGCGCCGGTGGTCCCGGCACTGGTCGGCGGGCTGGATCGGCGGCTGCTGCTCCTCGGCCTGATGGGATTGATGACGCTCGCCAACCTGGCGTCCGCACTGGCGCCGAACTTCGCCGTGCTGGTGTCGTCCCGGGTACTGGTCGGGGTGGCGATCGGCGGGTTCTGGGCGGTCGCGGGCGGGCTGGCGGTCCGGCTGGTGAACGAGGCGCACGTGCCGCGCGCCACCGCGATCATCTTCGGCGGGGTCGGCGCGGCGAACGTGTTCGGCGTGCCGATCGGCACGGTGATCGGCGGCCTGACCGGGTGGCGGATCGCGTTCACGACGCTCAGCGCGCTGGCACTGGTCGCGCTGGTCGCACTGCTGACCGTGCTGCCGTCGCTGGCCGCCTCCCAGGTGATGAGCCCGCGCCTGCTGGCCCGGCAGCTGCGCAACCCCGGCGTCCGGGTCGGCATCCTGGCCACCTTCCTCCTGGTGACCGGTCATTTCGTGGCCTACACCTTCGTCAGCCCGGCCCTGCAGCGGCTGTCCGGGATCGACGCGCGGCTGGTCGGGCCGCTGCTGTTCGGGTTCGGCATCGCGGGCATGGTCGGCAACTTCGCCGCTGGTGCGGCACTGGCCCGCCGGACGCACCGCACCGTGCAGGTGATCACCCTGACCATGGCCGTCGCGATGCCCTTGTTCCTGCTGCTGGGCCGAGGCACGATCGGCGGCATCGCGCTGCTGATCGTGTGGGGCCTGGCCTACGGTGGCGTGTCCGTCGGACTGCAGACCTGGATGATCAAGGCCGCGCCGCGCGCGGTGGAGGCGGCCTCCGCGCTGTGGGTGGCGGTGTTCAACCTGTCGATCGGCCTGGGCGCGCTAGTCGGCGGCGTCATCCTCGACTCGCTGGACCTGTCGGGCGTGCTGTGGATCGGCGGCGCCGCCGCTCTGGTCGCGGCACTGGCGGTGTGGACCGCACGAGGCAACGCCGACCTGCGGTAACCCCGACCGAGGTCGGAGTCGGCGCCGAGAACAGCATTCGGCTCGACCTCGGTCCCCAACCGCGGCACCACATCGTCCTCGACCACCGGCCGCCACTCCAACTCCGCCATCTTTCGGCGGATCGGCTCGGTCCGCTCCGCGTCGCCGCCCGCCGCCCGCGCGAACTCCGCCACCTCGCTCGGCAGAAAACGCCTCCGTCCACGACCAGCCCTCAAACTCTCAGGTCAACCAGTCCCTGGAGAGGAACCACACCCATCGGCAAATGCCGGGAGGCTTCCGGTTACGCCGAGGTCGGGAGGATGCGCCGGTCAGTCGAGGCGGAGGGCGCCGGCCATGAGGTCGGCGATGCGGGGGGTCGCGCGGGAGTAGTCGCGGGGCGGGGCGATCTCCTCGAGCAGTGTGGCCTGCCGGATGCGTTCGACCCGGAAGATCCGCGGAGCGTCGCGGAGCCGGCACCAGCCGATGAGGTGCCAGTCGCGGGCTCCGGCGACGAACGCGGCCGGTTCCACCTCGCGCCGGGTCTGTGCGCCGTCGCGGCCGGCGTAGGTCAGCCGTACGACCTTGCGGGTCGCCACGGCCTCTTCGACGACGGCTCCGGCCGGGACCTCGGGGGTGCCGTCGGCGAGGACCAGGCCGCGGATCCGCTCGGCGAGTCGCCGGTCCTCCGCTCCGTCCGCCGCCGCCATGGCCGCCACGATCTTCAGCAGGGCGGTACGGCCGGAGTGGGCGAAGGGCGACGCGCCGTCGCGGCCCACCGCCGTGGCCAGCGCCACGGCCTCGGCCGGAGAGAGCCCGACCGGCGGCAGTATGCCGACGGTGTCCAGGAAGTAGCCGTTTGCGGTCGCGTCGGCCTTGACCGGGACGCCGGCCTCTCGCAGCTCCTCGATGTCCCGCTCGATCGTCGGCGCGCCTACCTTCAGACGCCCGGCGAGCTCGCGGACGGTGGACGGCCGGGGGGCATTCGTACGGAGCTCTTCGACAAGGGCGAACAAGCGGTCCGTACGGGTCACCAACCGACGGTAGATCACTAGCCGGACATTTCAAGCTGACGCGCCGGTTGGGGCACGGTATCGCGAAAGCTCCACCCGCATCCCGCCGTCAGAAGACGGACCAGCCGGTCAGGGTGGTGAAGCGGTCGAGGGCGGCCACGCCGGCCACCGAGTTGCCGTACGAGTCGAGTCGCGGGCTCCATACGCACAGGGCGCAGCGGCCGGGGACGATCGCGAGGATGCCACCGCCCACTCCGCTCTTGCCCGGCAGGCCGACGCGGTAGGCGAAGTCGCCGGCCGCGTCGTACGTGCCGCAGGTGAGCATCACCGCGTTGACCCGCTTGGTCTCGCTGACGGTCAGGATGCGGGAGCCGTCGTTGCGCACTCCGCGGCGGGCCAGGAAGCCGCCGGCCAGCGCGAGGTCGCGGCAGCTCATCGCGATGGCGCACTGACGGAAGTAGTGCTCCAGCACGACCGGGACGGGGTTCTCAAGGTTTCCGTAACTCGCCATGAAGTGGGCCAGGGCGGCGTTGCGGTCACCGTGGGCGGCCTCGGAGTCGGCGACGTCCTGGTCGGGGGCGACGGACGGGTTGCCGCTCTCGGCGCGCAGGAACCCCAGGACCGCCGCGCCGGCGTCACCGGTCAGGGTCTGCAACCGGTCCGTGACGACGAGGGCGCCGGCGTTGATGAAGGGGTTGCGAGGGATGCCGTTCTCGTATTCGAGCTGGACGAGGGAGTTGAACGGGTCGCCGGACGGCTCTCGTCCGACGCGCCGCCAGATGCCCTCGCCGTCGAGGGCGAGGGCGAGCGCGAGGCTGAAGGTCTTCGAGATGGACTGGATGGAGAACGGTGCCTCCCAGTCCCCGACGCCGTGGACCTCGCCGTCGACGTCCGCGACGGCGATCCCGAACCCGTCCTCCTCGACCGCGACGAGCGCCGGGATGTACCGGCTGACCTGCCCCTGGCCGGCGAGCGGTCGTACCTGCGCGGCAACCTCGTGGAGGAGGGCGTCGTAATCCATGGCCCCGATTGTCCTGGTACGGCAGCCGAACGGCGGCCCCGGTGTCGGTGCGGCCGAACGTAACGGAATGATCGGGTCCGTACCCGAGAGAGAGGCGAAAGACGTTGCTCGCGGTTTCGATGGACACGGTGCGTGTCTTCCTGCATGTCCTGGCGGCCACGGTCTGGGTCGGCGGCCAGCTGACCCTGGGCGCTCTCGTACCGGCCCTGCGCGGATACGAGGGCGTGACCAAGGTCGCGGCACGCCGTTTCAACGTGGTCGCCTGGCCGGCGTTCGCGGTGCTCGTCCTCACGGGCGTGTGGAACATCGTCGCCCTCGATCACCCGAGTGACGCCTACCGGATGACGCTGAACGTCAAGATGGTGTTCGTGGTGCTGTCCGGCGTGGCGGCGTTCCTGCACATGCGCGCCACCTCGAAGCGGGGGCTGGCGATCTGGGGCGGCCTCGGCGCGCTGGGTGCGCTGGTCGCCCTGTTCTTCGGCGTCCAGCTCGGCTGACTCCGGCGGGAGGTCAGCGTTCGCCTGCCGCCCAGTGGTACGGCGGGCAGCCGTACCGCGCGATGACGCGCTCGCGAAGATCGGGGTCGTCTCTCGGCACCGGCTCCAGGAAGACCTCATAGACGTCCGGGTACGCGGCGCGGAGTTCTTCGCCCAGGCGTACGCAGGTGCGTTCGACGTCGGCGGCACCGAGGTCGTCGCGGAAGTCCAGGCGGACGCAGACGAGCACCTGACCGGTGCCGACGGTCATGGTCAGCAGGTCGACCAGCGCTTCGATCTCCGGCGCGTCCAGGACGAGGCGCTCGACGCCGTTCAGGATCGCCGGCCGGGCCTGCCGGCCGATGAGCAGATCCAGGTTGGTCCGGCCCAGGAGGAACGCCGCCACCGTCAGCACGATGCCGATGAGCAGGGAGGCCACGCCGTCCCAGACGGCGGAGCCGGTGATCTGGTGCAGACCGAGGCCGGCAGCGGCGAGGGCGAGCCCGATCAGGGCCGCGGAGTCCTCGAAGAGCACCGACTTGGTGGTCGGGTCGTCGGTGGTGCGCAGGAACGCCCGGAGCGGCTGACCGTTCTCGCGGGCGCTCTCCCGGGTCTGCCGGTACGCCTGCCGCCACGAGATGGCCTCCAGCACCGCCGACACGGCCAGCACGACGTAGCCGACGAGCGGGTCCTTCTCTCCGGCCTCCTCGCCCATCAGCGCCTGCACGCCCTGGACGAAGGCGAACAGCGCGCCCATGCCGAAGATGCACACGGCCACGAGGAACGACCAGATGTAGCGCTCGGTGCCGTGCCCGAACGGATGCCGCCGGTCGGGCGGTCGCGCACTGCGGTGCAGCGCGGTGAGCAGCAGCACCTCGTTGGTGGTGTCGGCGAAGGAGTGCCCTGCCTCCGACGCCATCGACGCCGATCCGGTGATCACCGCGGCGACCGTCTTGGCCAGCGCGATGCCGAGATTGGCCGCGAGCGCGAGAACGACGGTCAGCCGGCTCTCCTGCTGTTGCTCAGCCATCCGTTCAGGGTGTCACGGCAGCGGATGTCACGGAACCGGCCGTCCGTCAGTCACACCGCCGTTCCCACACCCAGGACGGCCTCGGCGGCGGTGGCGAGCTGGATGAGCCGTTCGATCTCGGTCTGGTGGAACGGCGGGGCGGCCAGGCGTGCGAGCAGAAGCGACTGCCGGGAACGCCCGACCGGGACGAAGGCGTAGCGGACTCCGTCCTCGCCCGTGAACGCCCGGGCGCCGGAGGCGGGGATGGTCGGCAGCGTCAGCGGGTCGGGGGCCTGCCAGCTGGCGTGGACGACGAGGCCGTCCCGGCCCAGCATCGCGGCCCAGTCCCCGCCGAAGATCTTGGGTACGGCCTCGACCAGGGCGATCACCCCGTTCGGCGGGTTGGCGGCCATCTGGCCGACGACCTCGACGTCGGAGAAGACTCCGGGGGCCTCGTTGGTCCGCCAGACACCGTCGACCTCGACGCCGCGCACAGAGACGAGGGCGTCGCAGAGGACGTCGAGCGACGCGCCCTGGGGCCACGAGACGGTAATGTCGTCGACCGCCCGGCCCGCGGAACGTTCCAACACGACGACCTGCACGATGTCGGCGCCGGCGGCGCCGAGCGTCCGGGCGACCGTACCGAGCGACCCGGGCCGGTCCGGCAGCCTGAGTCGTACGCGCAAAAGCGGCATTCCGCTCACCTCCTGGACGAACACGCTGCCATAGGGACGTTTCAAACATGTTGCCAGACCGTGTCGGACCTGGTGCCGGGCGGACCGACGCGGCGGAAGGCCCCCGGGCCGGACCCCGGTACCCCGCGCGGCGGAAGGCCTCCAGACAGGGCTCTGGAACCTGCCGCGGCGGAAGGCCCCCGGGCCGGGCTCCGGAACCCGGCGGGCGGAAGCCCCGTGGCCGGGCCCCGGAGCCCGGCTCATTCCCCGGAGGGCCGCGGCAGCGGCAGGCGTACGACGGCGCGGAGGCCGGGCGACGCGTCCTCGAGGTGAGCGTCGCCACCGTGGACGCGGGCGGTCTCGCGGACGATGGCCAGGCCGAGTCCGGCGCCGCCCTCGTCGCGGCTCCGTCCCTCGTCCAGGCGGGTGAACCGGGCGAAGACGCGTTCGCGGTCGGCCGGAGGGATGCCGGGGCCGTCGTCGGAGACGGAGAGTTCGGCCCATTCGGCGTCCCCTGACACGCGGACCCGTACGCCGGTGGCCGCGTGCCGCAGGGCGTTGTCGACCAGGTTGTCGAGCAGACGGGTGAGGCCCTTGCCGTCACCGTGCACGATCACGGGCTCGCCGGCGTCCACGGTGACGGTGATCCGCGCGGCCGGGTGGCGCTCCCCCGCCACCCGGGCCAGCGCGGCCAGGTCGACGGGCTCGCGCGCCGCCGACCGGGCTCCGTGCTCGTCGAGCCGGGCGAGCACCAGGAGATCGTCGGCGAGCCGGGACAGCCGCAGCGTGTCGGCCAGCACGCCGGCCGCCGTCTCCGGCCAGTGCTGGCCGTCCGGATGGTCCAGGGCGACCTCCAGCTGCGCCCGGATGCTGGCGAGCGGGCTGCGCAGCTCGTGCGCGGTGTCGGAGACCAGCGCCCGCTGACGGGCCTCGGCCCGTTCGAGCCGGTGCAGCATGTCGTTGAGGGTCACCGCGAGGTCGTGGACCTCGTCCCGCGCCTCGGGCAGGGGAAGCCGGCGGGAGCGGGACGTACCGCTGATCTCCTCGGCGCCGCGCCGCAACTCGGTGATCGGGCGGAGCGCCCCGCCGATCACCAACCAGCCGGCCGTGCCGAGGAGCACCAGGAGGATCGGGGTGCCGATCGCCAGGATCCGCGTGACGCTCTCGACACCGTGCCGCACCTGCTCGTACGAGGTCGCGGCGATGACCGTCCGACCGTCACGGGCGGGGAGCGCGACCACTCGCAGCACGTCGGGCATCCCGTATCCGCGCCCGTCGAGGAACCGCGCGCGTCTGTCGCGGCGCGCCGCCGCCAGGGTCCGGGCGTCGAGGAGCGGGACGAGGCGGTCGGCGCCCGGCGACGCCGCGCGGATCCGGCCGGTCGCGTCGACGACCTGGATCGTCATCGTCCCGCCGGTCGTCAGGATGGGGTCGGGCAGCCGGTTGGCATCGATGAGGGTGACGACGTCCGAGGCGCTGCGCCGGGCGGAGTCGTCCAAGGTCGCGACCATCGAGTGGCCCACCGCGAAGGCGAAGAGGCGCGCCAGCCCGACGAGCGTGAGCGCCAGGGCGGCGGCGGACGTCAGGGCCAGTCGCGCGCGGATCCCACGCCGGCGCCACCACCGCAGCGGGCCGGTCGGCGCCGACGACCGGCCTCGCCACCGCCGGAAGCGGCGGTCAGCCACCGTCGCCGGCCAGCAGGTATCCGGCCCCGCGCACGGTCCGCAGTACGGCCCGGCCGAACGGGGCGTCGATCTTCCGGCGGAGGTAGCCGACGTAGACCTCGACGGTGTTGAGGTCGGTGCCGTCGTAGTCCTCCCACACGTGCTCGAGGAGCTCCGCCTTGGAGATCGCCTCGTCCGGCCGCCGGATGAGGTACTCCAGCAGGGCGAACTCGCGAGGCGTCAGCTCGATCTCCGCGTCCCCGCGGAACACCTGGCGCCGCGCCGGGTCGAGCCGGAGATCGCCGGCGGTGAGTATGGACGGCCGCCGGGTCGGTCCGCGGCGCAGCAGGGCGCGCAGCCTGGCCGCGAGCACGACGTAGGAGAACGGCTTGGTGAGGTAGTCGTCCGCGCCGAGGTCCAGACCGTCGGCCTGGTCGTACTCCCCATCCTTGGCCGACAGGATGAGGATCGGCACCCAGTTCTGCTCCTGGCGGAGCCGTTCGCAGACGCGGTAACCGGAGAGACCGGGCAGCATGATGTCCAGCACGACAGCGTCGTAGCCGCCCTCCCGGGCCAGGTGGAGCCCGTCGACGCCGTCATGCGCCAGGTCGACGGCGAACCCCTCGGCCTGCAGCCCCCGGCGCAGCGCGTCGGCCATCCGCCGTTCGTCCTCGACCACGAGAACCCGCACGCGCGCCCTCCCTCCGTATCCGCTGCGCCCAGGATGCCGGGGTCCGTACCCCCGTGACGTCGTACGGGGGGATGAATCCCTATTCCATCCTGAGATGTACGGCGCTCTCAGCGTCTCCACAGGATCGGCACGGCAGTGTTGCGGACACTGGAAACGATGCAGGGGGTCGTCATGGCATTCACGTTCGCAAGTTCGCGCGCCATCCGATGGGCGGTGCCGGTCGGCGCGATCGTCGTCGTCGGCGCGGCGGCCGGCGCCGGGCCGGTCATCGCCGCGGCGCAGGGGAAGCCGTCGCTGCCGCCGAAGACCGCCGCGCAGCTTCTCGCCGCCGCCCAGGACGCGCACCGTACGGGCAAGGTCGAGCCGTTGTCCGGCACCGTCGTCGAGAACGCGTCCCTGGGGCTTCCGGCGCTGCCGAGCACCGGTTCGAGCACCTCGCCGATGAGCCTGCTGTCCGGGTCCAACACGGCCCGGATCTGGTACGGCGACGAGCAGCACGTACGGCTGGCGCTGCTGGGCACCGGCAGCGAGACCGACGTCATCCGCAACGGCCAGGACACCTGGGAATGGGACAGCGACAAGAACACCGCCACGTACCGGCGGATCACCGAGAAGGCCGGGAAGGCGCAGCGTCCCGAGTCCGCGCCGAGCAGGACCCCGCTCACGCCGCAGCAGGCCGCCGACCAGGCGCTGGCCGCGGTCGGGAAGACCACGGAGGTACGGGTCGACCCGACGGGGCGCGTCGCCGGGCGGGACGCCTATGAGCTCGTCCTGACCCCGAAGGACGGACGGTCGCTGATCGGCCGGGTGCGGCTGGCGCTGGACGGCAAGACGTACGTTCCGCTGCGGGTGCAGGTGTTCGCGCGGGGTTCGAACAGCCCGGCGGTCCAGATCGGCTTCACGTCCGTGACCTTCTCCAAACCCGCCGCGGCGAACTTCTCGTTCACCCCGCCCGCCGGGGCGAAGGTCGTGCGCAAGGACACCGCCACGCCGACCCCGGACGCGAAGACCCGGGAGAAGAAGGCGCAGGCCGGTCGCCAGGCGGCCGACACGTCCACGATCGGCAGCGGCTGGACCGCCGTGAAGCGGCTCACGCTGCCGCAGAACGCGCAGAAGAACGCGCAGAAGAACGCGCAGAAGAACGCGCAGAAGAACGCGCAGAAGAACGACCAGAGCGGGATGCTGTCGGCCCTGCAGAAGGCCGCGACCCCGGTCAGCGGCTCCTGGGGCAGCGGGCGGCTGCTGCGCACCAAGCTGGTGTCGGCGCTGATCACCGACGACGGCCGGGTGTACGTCGGAGCCGTCACCCCCGACGTGCTCGAGCAGGCGGCGGCGCACAAGTGACCACGGCCACCGAAGCGGGGGCGCCCGTCGTGGCGCCCCCGCCCCCCGCCGACGGCCACGCGATCGCCACCCATGGCCTGACCAAGCGGTTCCGCGGCGGACAGGTCGCCGTGGCGGACCTGGACCTGGCGGTCCCCCAGGGGTCGGTCTTCGGCTTCCTGGGGCCCAACGGCTCCGGGAAGACCACGACGATCCGGATGCTGCTGGGGCTGATCTCACCGACGTCCGGCAGTCACACGCTGCTGGGCGTGCCCATGCCGGACGGCTGGGCGACCGCGCTGCCGAAGGTCGGGTCGCTGATCGAGGGACCGGCCTTCCACCCGCACCTGTCTGGCGAGGCGAACCTGCGCCGCTGTGACGCCGCCGACCGTACGGCCGACCCCCGCACCTCGCGTCGCCGCATCGGCGACGCCCTGGAACGCGTCGGCCTGACCGCGGCCGCCGGCAAGCGCTACAAGGCCTACTCCCTCGGCATGAAACAGCGCCTCGGCATCGCGGCGTCGCTGCTGCGCCACCGGGAGCTGCTGATCCTGGACGAGCCCACGAACGGGCTCGACCCGCAGGGCACCCGGGAGGTCCGCACGCTCATCCGCGAGATCGCCGCCGACGGCACCACGGTGTTCGTCTCCTCCCACCTGCTCGCCGAGATCGAGCAGGTCTGCACGCACGTCGCGGTGATGCGCACCGGCCGGCTCGTCGCGCAGGGCTCCCTCGACGACCTGCGGGCGGGCACCGGCGTCCGGATCCGCGTGGACACGCCGGACACCGGCGCGGCGCGCGGCGTGCTGACCGGCCTGGGCCTCACCGACGTGCGCGGATCGGACGACGAGGTCAGCGCCGAGCTCGGTGGGCTGCCGCCCGAACGGGCGTGCGCGGAGCTGGTCGGCGTCGGCGTCGCCGTGCGCGGGCTCGCGGTGGTACGGCCGAGCCTGGAGGACATGTTCGTCGAGCTCACCGGGGAGGGCTTCGATGTCGACGGCTGACACATCCCACTCGACGGCCGAGGTGGACCGCGAGACCGACCGGCCGGCGATCGCCGAGGCGGCCGAGGTCCCACCGCCCGAGGCCGCCCGCCCGGTGATGACCGCGGCGCCCGCCGGCTCCGCGCTCGGCCTGCGGCTGTTCGGCTCGGAGCTCGGCCTCGTGTTCCGGCGGCGGCGCAACCAGGCGCTGCTGACCCTCCTCGGGGCCGTCCCCGTCATGGTCGGCATCGCCCTGAAGCTGAGCACCCCGCGCCCCGACGACGGCGGCCCGCGCCTGGTCTCCCAGGTCACGGGCAACGGCGTCTTCCTCACGGTGGGCGCGTTGTTCTTCGTACTGCCGCTGATCCTGCCGTTGGCGATCTCGGTGGTGTCCGGGGACTCGATCGCCGGGGAGGCCGGCATCGGCACCCTGCGCTACCTGCTGGCCGTCCCGGCGGGCCGCACCCGGCTGCTGCTGGTCAAGTACGCCGTGTCGGTGACCTTCTGCGTGGCGGCCGTGACGACGCTCACCGCCACCGCGCTGGTGACGGGGCTGCTGCTGTTCCCGGTCGGCCCGGTGACGTTGCTGTCCGGCTCCACGGTGTCCCTGGGCGCGGGGATGGTGCGGCTGCTCCTCGTCGCGGCGTACATCGCCGCGGGCGTCGCGACGCTCGCCGCGATCGGCCTGGCGGTGTCCACGGTGACCGACAGCCCGATCGCCGCGATCACGACGACCGCAGTGCTGCCGGTGTTCAGCCAGGTGATCGACGCGGTGCCGCAGCTACGGGCGGTGCACCCGTACCTCTTCACGCACTGGTGGTACAGCTACGACGACCTCCTGCGGGCGCCGATCGTCACCGACCACCTGACCCGCGGGCTGCTGACGTTCCTGGCCTACACGCTCGTGTTCGGCTCGCTGGCGTGGGCGCGGTTCACGAGCAAGGACGTCACCTGCTGACCCAGGCGAGCAGGTCGTCCGCCGTCATGGTGTTCACGATCCGGTCCGGGTCGACACCGCAGCGGGCGGCCCGCTCGCAGCCGTACGGCTGCCAGTCGAGCTGACCGGGCGCGTGCGCGTCGGAGTCGATCGCGAACCGGCAGCCCGCCTCGACGGCGAGCCGCAGCAGGCGCTTCGGCGGGTCGAGGCGCTCCGGCCTGCTGTTGATCTCCACCGCGACGTCGTGGTCGGCGCAGGCGGCGAACACGCGCTCGGCGTCGAACTCCGACTCCGGCCGCTTGTTCCCCCGCCGCCCGCCGGCCTGGACGATCCGCCCCGTGCAGTGTCCGAGTACGTTCACCCTCGGGTTCGCCACGGCGGCGAGCATGCGGCGGGTCATGTCCGGGGCCGGCATCCGCAGCTTGGAGTGGACACTGGCCACGACGACGTCCAGCTCGGCGAGCAGCGCCGGGTCCTGGTCCAGCGACCCGTCGTCGAGGATGTCGACCTCGATGCCGGTGAGCACCCGGAACGGCGCCGGCCGCTCGTTCAGCGCGGCCACCACCTTCAGCTGCTCGCGCAGCCGTTCCGGGGACAGGCCATTCGCGACCTTCAGGCGCGGCGAGTGGTCGGTGAGCGCGATGTAGTCGTGGCCGATGCCGACCGCCGCCTCGGCCATCTCCTCGATCGGCGAACCCCCGTCGGACCAGTCCGAGTGCGTGTGCAGGTCGCCGCGGAGCGCCGCGCGCAGGGCGGCGGCCGCCTCGTCGATCGGCGTCCCCTCCGTCGCCTCCAGGCGGCGCAGGTACGTCGGCGTCTCCCCGCGCAGCGCCTCCGCGATGACCAGCGCGGTGACCTTGCCGACGCCGGGAAGCGCCTCCAGGGCGCCAGCCCGCGCCCGCTCGGCCAGCTCGTCCGCGGAGGTCCGCTCCACCGTCTCGGCGGCCCGCCGGAACGCCCGGACCCGGTACGTCGCCTCGTGCGCCCGCTCGAGCAGGAACGCGATCCGCTTCAACGCCTCGATCGGATCCATGCCCCCGTCTTACCCTCTCCGCGGCGACCACCCCATACCTGAGTAGCATCCGCGGATCGGACCTGAGGGGTACGAGGGGGACACCCGCCTGGGCCTACGCTCAGGGCATGGCCGATGGACCACCCCCCGGGGCGCTCGCCCGAGCCCTGCGCCCGGTCTTCGCCGCGGTGGTGAACGGCCGGACGGACCCGCCGGGGCCGAAGCACCGCCGGCTGACGATCGGCTGGGTGTACCTGCCGACCGCGGCCGAGCTGCTCCTGACGCTGGTGCTGGCCCTCGCCGGCAACGCGTCCCTGGAGTCGTACGACGCCGGCATGCCGCTGCCCCTGGTATCCCTCCTGGGCGTCCTCCCCCTGCTGCTGCGCGGCAGTCGTCCGCTGGCCGCCTGGCGGATGTCCGCGCTGGCGATGCTCCTGTCGACGACCGTCTTCCGGGCGCCGGCCCTGGTCAGCGTGCCCTACCTTCCCTGGCTGGCGATCGTCTACCTGCTCTGCCTGTACTCGGTGGCGGTGCGCTGCGAGCGCGCGGTGACCGTCGGCGTGATGGTCGTCTCCACCGTCGGATGCATCCTGCTCAACCCGGCGACCGGCGCGTTCGCGCTGCTGTGCGCCGTTCCGGTCCTCCTCGGATACACCGTCCGCGTGCGCCGGGCCGCCCGGCGGGCGCTGGCCGAGCAGGAGGCCCGGCACGAGGCGGAGACGGCCGTGCTGCAGGAGCGGCAGCGGATCGCGCGGGAGCTCCACGACGTCGTCGCCCACCACATGTCGGTGATCGCGATCCAGGCGGAGGCCGCGCCGTACAAGGTCGCCGACCCGCCGCCGGAGCTGGCCGAGAGCTTCGCCGACATCCGCGCCAGCGCGCTGGAAGGGCTCACCGAGCTGCGCCGGATCCTCGGCGTGCTGCGGACCGATCCCGCCGCGCAGACCGCGCCACAGCCGGGCCTGGAACGCCTGGAGGAGGTCGTCGCGTCGGCACGGGCCGGTGGCCTCATCGTCGAGACGTCGGTGACCGGGGAGGCGCCGATCCTGCCGGCCGGCGTCGGGCTCTCGGCCTACCGGATCCTGCAGGAGTCGTTGAGCAACGCGATGCGCCACGCGCCCGGGGCGTCGGTGCGCGTCGACATCTCCTATGAGCCGGACGTGCTGCGGCTGCGAGTGCGCAACGGCCCGGGGACCGCACCGGACCGCGTGGCGCACGCCGGGAGCGGTCACGGCCTCGTGGGCATGCGCGAACGCACCACGATGCTCGGCGGCGACCTGGCCGCCGGGCCGACCGCCGACGGCGGTTTCGCGGTGGTCGCCGCCCTCCCCCTGGACGCCGATGACCGCGCGCTCTCCGCCGGGCGTACCGAGCCCGCCACACCGATCGACTGAGTACGGCCGGCCGCCGGCCGGAACGGCCCCCCGCAGAAAGGGACTCATGAGCATCCGGGTGCTGATCGCCGACGACCAGGGAATGGTCCGGTCGGGCTTTTCGATCCTGCTGAACGCCCAGCCGGACATCGAAGTCGTCGGCGAGGCCGTCAACGGGCAGGACGCCGTTCGCAAGGCCGCCGACCTGCGGCCCGACGTGGTGCTGATGGACGTGCGGATGCCCGTGCTCGACGGCCTGGCGGCCACCCGCCTGATCACGGAGCGGACGGACCCGCCCGGCATCCTCGTGCTGACCACCTTCGACCTGGACGACTACGTGTACGAGGCGCTGCGCGCCGGCGCCAGCGGATTCCTGCTCAAGGACGCGTCGGCGCAGGAACTGTCGGACGCGGTCCGCGTGGTCGCGGCGGGCGAGGCGCTGCTGGCGCCGACGGTGACCCGGCGGCTGATCTCGGAGTTCGCGCGGATGGGTGCGCCGAAGGGGCCGGATCGCAAGCGCCTGCAGGGCCTGACGGACCGGGAGACCGAGGTGCTCGGCCTGGTCGCGCGCGGCCTGTCCAACGCGGAGGTCGCCGAACGCCTCGTCGTCGCCGAGCAGACGGTCAAGACCCACGTCGGCCGCATCCTCATGAAGCTCGATCTGCGCGACCGTACCCAGGCCGTCGTGTACGCGTACGAGACCGGCCTGGTGCGCCCCGGCGAGTGACCCCCGCCGTCGGGGCGTCCGACGGCGCCCGGGGCGGGCGGCACGACACCCGGTCACACCCCCGCCCCTTGCGTTGAGTTCGGGATTTTCGCCGTTTCCGCGGGCCGCGGA
>NZ_JAMXMY010000034.1 GCF_024055795.1 Actinoallomurus purpureus
CGGTGATGGTGAAGCCGACGTCGGCGGGCCGGTCGGTCAGAGGGACGGGCCCGCGGCGACGACGTCGTGCGCGGTGACGTCCCCGCCCGGAACATGCCCCTCGAACAGGAACCGGTCGCCGAAGGCCGGCCGCAGATCCGTCAGCCACACGGCCTCCGGGTCGTACTTGGCGAAGAACGGCCGGTTGACGAACTCCGGGTCGCGGCACTGGATGAAGTGCAGGACGAAGAGCTTCTCCCCACCTATCTCGACGACCCCGTCGACGCACACCTTGCCGGGCGTGGCGGACATGGACGGGCCGCGGACGGTGCGGCAGAGCCCCGAGATGTTCTTGTACGCGTCCCGGAAGACCTCGTACGCGCGGGCGAGCGGCACGGCGAAGTAGTCCTGCGGCCCGGTGTCACGTTCCACGAACATGTAGTAAGGGACCATGCCCATCCGCAGCTGCTGCCGCCACATGGTCTCCCACGTCAGGGGCGTGTCGTTGATCGTGCGGATGAGCGGGGCCTGGGTACGGATCACCGCGCCGGTGTTCCGGATGCGCCGGGTCGCCTCCGACACGAGGTGCGGTTCGAGTTCGCGCGGGTGGGTGAAGTGCGCCATGAACGCGAGGTTCTTGCCCGAGTCCACGACCTTCTCGAACAGGCGGAGCGTGTCGTCGGCGTCGGGGTCGGTGACCCAGCGCTGCGGCCAGTACGCCAGGGCCTTGCTGCCGATCCGGATCGACTCGAGCTGCTCCAGCTCCAGCAGCGGCTCGACGTAGCGCCGGAGCACGGACTCACCCATGATCATCGGGTCGCCGCCCGTGAACAGGACGCTGGTGACCTCCGGATGGGCGATCAGGTAGCGCTTGAGCCGGTCGACGTCGTCGGCCGCCATCTTCAGGTCGGGCTCGCCGACGAACTGCGCCCACCGGAAGCAGTAGGTGCAGTACGCGTGGCAGGTCTGGCCCTGCTTCGGGAAGAACAGCACCGTCTCGGGGTACTTGTGCTGCACCCCGGGCATCGGCTCCTCTTTGAGGGAAGGGATGTTGAGCTGCAGCTGTCCCGCTGGGTGCGGATTGAGCTTCCGCCGCACCTCGCGGGCGGCGGCGTCCACCTCGGCCCGAGGCGCTCCCCGGCGCAGCAGGTCGGAGATGCGAGCGACGTCCTCCGCGGGAAGCATGTCCTCCTGTGGGAAGACGAGCCGGTAGATCGGGTCTTCCGGGGCGGCGGACCAGTCGATCAGCTCGTCGACGACGTAGCTGTTGGTGCGGAACGGCAGAACCGTCGCGACGGCCTGGGTGGCCAGGCGTTGCTCGGCGGTCAGCCCGGCGCGAGCTGTGAGCTCGTCCAGATGCTTCGCCGTGAAGGCGCGGAACCTGCGGCCGGTGGTGTTCACCGCGGCCGGCGCCGCGTCATTGACCAAGGTCACGTTGACGTTACTCCTCCGAGTCGACGGGCAACGCGTGCGCGAGGCCTGGCGGACCGGATCTCGGGACCCGCCGTGGGCGCCTCGCTGTCGGGGATTGCCCTCCTTCACAGTTGGGCCGCGGCGCCATCGCGCCGCGGCATGCCACGCTCCCCACCCCTATTGAACTGTTAAGCCCCGTTTCTTACGTATTTGATACCCGCGAGGAGGCTTATCGATACGCAGCGGCGGAGCCCACTGAACGATCAACGTTCGAAGGACCGCGGAAGTGTCATGCCGACACGCGGAAGCCAGTCGGTGATCTTGACCGGGGGCTGCGTCATACTGCGGGAGACGGATCCCACCTGCGACAGCGGTCACCGTGGTCAGCGGTGTCCCTGGCGCCCCACGAGGAGAGGTCGTGGGCAGACACCGCAAGCGCCGCGCATCACCCCGACTGAGCCGCAGGATCGCGCTGCTCTCGGCCGGTCTGCTCATTCCCGGCACGGGCGGCGCCGCCGTCCTCGCCGCGACCGCCCATCTCGACGAGCACGCCGTCCCATCGGCCCGTTCCCACTCCGCCGCCTCCCGGCCCGGCGCGGCGATGACGGAGATCCCCGGTACGCGCTCGCGGACCACCACCGCCCGCCCGACGTCCGCCGCCGCCCCGGCCACCGCCGCACCGGACACGACCGCCTCGGCCGCTCCGGCCGCCGCGATCCCCTTCGCGCCGTACGCCGACGTGCTCACCTGGCCGCCGCTGGACTTCGCGAAGACCTCGGCGCGGACCGGCGTACGCGACTACACGCTCGGGTTCGTGGCCGCCGGCGACGGATGCACGGCGACGTGGGGCGGCATGACGCCGATCAATGACCCGGTCATCCGTAAGAGGATCAAGAAGGTCCCCGGCGAGACCATCGTCTCCTTCGGCGGCCCGCACGCCACCGAACTCGCCCGCAGCTGCACCGACGTCGCCGCGCTGTCCGAGCGGTACCGCTCGGCGCTGACCACCGCCGGCACCGAACAGATCGACTTCTACCTGACCGACGCGGCGCTGGGCGACGGCACGTCGGCCGGGCGCCGCATCCAGGCGCTGGCCCGGCTGCGGCACGACCACCCCCGCCTCCGCGTGTCGTTCACCCTCCCGCTGCACCGCTCCGGCCTCGCCGGCGCCGCGCTCGCCACGTTGCGCTCGGCGATGGCGGCCGGGGTCGACGTCTCGATCGTCGACCTCCTCCCCGCGGGCGGGCCCGGACCGACCCTGATCGCCTCGGCGGCCGCCGCCCACGGCCAGCTCCAGCGGCTCTACCGCCAGGACGCCGACACGGTCTGGCGGCGGATGGGCATCACGCCCGTCATCGGCGTCACCGACACCGGCGCCGGGTTCCAGTCCGCCGACGCCCGGCAGATCCGCGACTGGGCCGACGCCCGTCACCTGGGCCGCCTGTCGATGTGGTCGATCACCCGGGACACCCCCTGCACGCCGGACACCACCGCCAGGAACGACACGTGCAGCGGTCTGGACGAGGACGCCGGCGTTTTCTCCAGAATCTTCCAAGGATCGTAAGAACGCGCCGCTTCGCCGCTTGAGTCCGCCCGCGTGGGGTAGTCCCCAGCGACCGGGCCGGGACACCTAGACTCGATTCCGGAGGAAGTGAGAGTTGAGCTCGGCGAGGCGTTCACGCGATTCGGCGACGGCACCGGCGTTCGTGCCGCCCCTCGCCGCCGTCGCGGGCATCGTCTACAGCTCCTGGGTCCTGCAGTTCCTCATCAACCCCCACCTGGACGCGGTCAACGGGTACGTCAGCGAGCTGTCCGCCACCGACCAGCCGTACCACGGGTTCTTCTCCGGCTGCGACTTCCTCGCAGGCGCCGTGTCGATCGCGGTCGCCGCCCTGGTCGTCCGCCGGTTCCGGCCGCGCGGCTGGGCGCTCGGCGGCTGGCTCGCGCTGCTGCTGTTCGGCGCCTTCTCGATCGGCGACTCCCTGCTCGCCATGGACTGCGCGCCCAACTCCGACCCGACCTGCGCGCTGCGCGAGCGGGCCGGCACGGTCTCCTTCGCCCATGAGTTCCACTCGGTGACGAGCACGCTCGTCGTCATGAGCGGCATCGTCAGTCTCATCGCCCTCACCATCGCCGCCCGCCGGTACGGCCGCTGGCCGGTGCTCGCCCGCTGGAGCTGGCCCGTCATGGTGGTGGAGACGACCGCGGCGCTGGCCACGCTGCCCCTGATGTACTTCGGCCTGGCGTTGGGCGTCATGGAGCGGATCCAGGTGACGGTGATCTCGGTGTGGCTGTTCGTCATCGCCACCGAGCTGTACACGGGACGACGGCGCGCCCGCGCCGCCGGGCGGATCGTCACCCGTCCGGTCCGGCCGGCCGGGGACGGCTCGCCCACGGCGGTGCGGGAGAGGGCCGCGAGCCCGTGAACGACCGCCTGCCCGGCGAGCTCATCACCGTCGGCGGAGACCGCCTGCACGTCGTCTCGGAGGGAACGGGATCGCCTCCCCTGCTGCTGAGCGCGGGGCTCGGCGGTGCCTGGTTCGACTGGATCCCGGTCGTCACGCTGCTGCGCGACGAGCACCGCGTGATCGGCTTCGACCGGCCCGGCCTCGGCGGCAGCCCTCCCGTACGCCGCACCGGGACCCTCCGTGCGGAGGCGGACCGGCTCGCCGCCCTGGCCCGGTGGGCGGGGGCACCGGTGATCATGGTCGCGCACTCGTTCGCCGGCTTCCACGCCGAGGCGTTCGCCCGGCTCCACCCCGAACTGGTCGGCGGCATGGTGCTGGTCGATCCCAGCGCGGAGCCGCGCAGGCCGAGGTACGCCCGCCCGCTGACCCGCCTCGAACCCCTGGCCCGCCTCGCCGGAACGATCGCCGACGCGACCGGCTTCGCCCGGCTCGCGGGCCCCGCCGCGTACGGCCTGGCGATGCGGATGATGACCGCGCGCGGGCACGTCGCACCGCCGGAGTACGTCCGGGCCGTCTGCACGCGCGGGCACGTCCTCGGCACCCTCCTCGCCGAGGACGCCGCCTACCGCCAGATGGCCGCCGACCTGCTCGTGCTGCGGAGGCACCGGCCGTTCCCCGACATCCCGCTGCGCGTGATCACCGCCCTGGGCGACATGCGCGGCGGCGAGGACGCGTGGAGGCGCGCGCACGCCGCCCTGGCGCGGCTGAGCCCGCGCGGACGGCAGATCGTCCTGCCCGACGTGGGGCACCTGGTGCAGATCGACCGGCCCGAGGCCGTCGCCCAGGCGGTGCGGGACCTGTGAAAACGCTCGTCCTGGCCCTGATCCCGCTGCTCGCGGTCGCCGCGTGCGGGAATCCCGTGCGGAAGGTGTCGGAGAGCTCGCTGCTCAACGCCACCGCCCGGGGCGCGACCGACGAGCTGCGCGGCATCGGGTACACCGTCCGTGCGGGGATGCGCTGCCGTACGCTGTCGGCCGACATGCTGTCGGTCGTCCGCGTGCAGTGCGTCGGCCGGACCGACCGCGGCGAGCCGGTCCGGGTGGACGCCGTCGCCTACCAGGCGAACTCCCCGCATCCCCATCAGGAGTACGTGATCACGGTGAACGGCCGCGAGGTCGTCCGCAGACCCTGCCTCGGCCAGGGCTGCCAGGACCCGGCATGACGGGATCGGTCGAGAGGCGCCGTCAGGGCGCGCAGTCCTCCAGGCCGCTCGCGGCGCGACGCGTCGAGGCGGGACCGGCCGACCGGCGCGCCAGGAGGCGGCCCGAGGAGCAGACCGAAGGGGGGTCCGGTGACCAGGCCGGCCGGCGGCCCGAATCGCGGACCGGCCCCCACGCCGACGAGCGGGGCGAGGGCCCGCGGGTGGCGGTGGACGCGATGGGCGGCGACGAGGCGCCCGAGCAGGTCGTCGCCGGCGCCGTCGCCGCGGCCCGTGAGCACGGCGTCCGCCTCGTCCTGGTCGGGCAGGCCCGCCGCATCCGGGATCTGCTCCGCGACCACGGCGCGCTCGGCGAGATCCCCATCGCGCACGCCGAGGACGCCCTGGCCATGGACGAGGGCGCGCTGGCCGGGTGGCGGCGGCCCCGCTCGTCCGTGGCGGTCGCCTGCCACCTGATCCGCCGGGGCCACGCCGCCGCGCTCGTGTCCGCCGGCTCGACCGGCGGGGTCGTGGCGACCGCCCGGCTGCGCCTGCGGGGACAGCCGGGGGTCATGCGCCCTGCGCTCGCCGTGGTCCTGCCCACCCGCCCGCACCCGACGGTGCTCCTGGACGCCGGCGCGACCGCCGACGCCAAACCCGAGATGCTCGTCCAGTTCGCCACGCTCGGCACCGCGTACGCGCGCATCCGGCTCGGCGTCGCGTCGCCCCGGGTGGGGCTGCTGACGATCGGCGAGGAGGCCGGCAAGGGCAACAAGCTGACCCGCCGCGCCCACGAACTGCTGTCGGGCGACCTGCCCGGCGTCGACTTCACCGGCAACGTCGAAGGCGGCGATCTGCTGTCCGGCGCGGTGGACGTCGTGGTGACCGACGGGTTCACCGGCAACGTCGCGCTCAAGACCGTCGAGGGTGCCGTACGGCTGGCGGTGACGGAGATGCGCGCCGCGATCGGCTCCGGCCGGCTCGCCAGGGCCGCCGCGCTGCTGCAGCGGCGGCAGCTGCGCGGGCTGCGCGACCGCCTGGACCCGGAGACGTACGGGGGTGGCGTTCTCCTGGGCCTCAATGGCACGGTCGTGATCGCCCACGGGGCCTCCCACGCGCCCGGGATCGCCGCGGCCTGCGTCCTCGCCCGCGACCTCGCCGCGGGCCGGATCGTCGAGCAGATCGGCGAGGGCCTCGCCGCCACCCGCCCGCACCGGTTCAACCGCCGTGGACACGGCGAGCCCGACGCCGAGGACACCTGACCGCCGGGTCGTGGGAAGTGCGATTCATGGCCCAGGAGGTGGGACTCGCCACAGTCGTCGCGGGGGCCTTCCATGATCCGGACCGGAGCGGTAGGCAGGACGTACGACGGACGGAGGACCCGTGGATCGTCCCTATGACATCGTGCTGTTCGGCGCCACCGGATTCACCGGCGCGCTCACCGCCGAGTACCTCGCGGCGCACGCGACCGGGAAGTGGGCGCTCGCCGGGCGAAACCCGGGCAAACTCCAGGCGCTGAGCGACCGGCTCGGGCTCGACCTGCCCCTGCTGCGCGCCGACGCGGGCGACGCGTCCTCGCTCCGGGAGGTCGCCTCGGCCGCCCGGGTGGTGATCAGCACGGTCGGCCCGTACGTCACGTACGGCGAACCGCTCGTGGCCGCGTGCGCGGAGGCCGGCACCGACTATGTCGACCTCACCGGGGAACCGGAGTTCGTCGACCTGATGTACCTCAAGTACCACGCACGGGCGGCCGAGACCGGGGCGCGGATCGTGCACGCGTCCGGGTTCGACTCGGTGCCGCACGACCTCGGCGTCTACTTCACGGTCCAGCGGCTCCCCGAGGACGTCCCGCTGCGGGTGCGCGGATACGTCCAGGCGAGCGGGGCGCCGTCCAGCGGCACCGTTCATTCCGCGATCACCGCCGCGGCGCACTTCCGTACTGCGGCGGAGATCCACCGCAGGCGCAGACGGGCGGAGCCTCCCGTGGCGGGCCGCCGCGTCCGCGCGGTCCAGGGGCGTCCGCACCGCAACGCCGGGCTCGGCGCCTGGGCGCTGCCGTTGCCGACCATCGACCCCGACGTCGTCCGGCGCTCCGCTGCGGCCCTCGACCGCTACGGCCCCGACTTCGCCTACAGCCACTTCGGCGCGGTGCGGCACCTGCCGTCGGCCGTCGGCCTGGCCGCCGGGGCGGCGGGGATCGCGGCGGCCGCCCAGATCGGGCCCGTACGGAACCGGCTGCTCGAACGCTTCACGCCCGGGGACGGCCCGTCCCCGGAGAGACGGGCCAAGAGCTGGTTCAGTGTGCACTTCGCCGGGGAGGGCGGCGGCCGGAAGATCGTGACCAAGGTCGCCGGCGGCGATCCCGGCTATGAGGAGACCGCCAAGATGCTCGCCGAGTCCGCCCTGTGCCTGGCCTTCGACGACCTGCCCGAGACCGCCGGCCAGGTCACCACTGCCCAGGCGATGGGCGACGCCCTCCTCGGGCGGCTGGGACGCGCCGGCCTGGACTTCACGGTGGTGGGCGAGACCGGCTGACGCCCTTGCCGCCTTGCCGCCGGCGTGGACGTCGTCCTGCCCCTTTCGCCCCATCTGGACGGTCAAGAACAGCGGCAATGAGTCCAGGACGGCGGCAAGGACCTCGCGGCGTGCTCCCCGAGGCGATATTCGGACGGGACCGTGGCCGCTCGCCGATAGGCTTAACGAACGTCGCAGCCGCAGGCTGCCGAAGCCGTACTCACGAGGATCTCGATGTCCGACCCGCAGCACGTTCTCGCCGCCCGCGTCCAGGCCGCCCTCGGGGCGGCGTTCGGAGAGCCCGACGCCGACCCGGTGATCCGCCCGTCGCAGTTCGCCGACTTCCAGGCCAACGTCGCGCTTCCGCTCGCGAAGAAGTTGGGCCGGAAGCCGCGCGACATCGCCACCGAGATCGTGGCCCACCTCGACGTGTCCGACGTCTGCGAGAAGGTCGAGATCAGCGGCCCGGGGTTCGTCAACCTGACGCTCGGCCCCGGCTGGATCGCCGGGCAGGCCCAGGAGATGCTCGGCGACGCGCGGCTGTCCGTCGAGAAGACCGACGCGCCGCAGACGGCGATCGTGGAGTACTCCTCGCCGAACATCGCCAAGGAGATGCACGTCGGCCACCTGCGGACCACGATCGTCGGCGACGCGATCGCGCGGGTGCTGGAGTTCGCCGGGCACCACGTGATCCGGGACAACCACGTCGGCGACTGGGGCACGCCGTACGGCATGCTGATCGAGCTCCTCCTCGACGTGGGCGAGGGCTCGGAGCAGGCCAAGCTCCTCGAGACGGACCCCAACGCCTTCTACCAGGCGGCCCGGGAGCATTTCGACTCCGATCCGGAGTTCGCCCAGCGGTCGCGGGAGCGGGTCGTGAAGCTGCAGGCCCACGACGCCGACACCATCCGGCACTGGGAGCGGCTGGTCGACCTGTCGAAGATCTACCTCCACAAGGTGTACGGCCGGCTCGGCGTCACGCTGACCGACGACGACATCCGGGGCGAGAGCTTCTACGACGACATGCTCGGCGACATCGCCGACGAGCTTCAGGCCAAGGGCGTCGCGGTGATCAGCGAGGGCGCGCTGTGCGTGTTCCCGCCCGGGTTCACCGGCCGGGACGGCGACCCGCTGCCGGTGATCATTCGCAAGAGCGACGGCGGCTACAACTACTCCACCTCCGACCTGGCCACGATCCGGTACCGCGTCGACAAGATGAATGTCGACCGGATGATCTACGTGGTCGGCAGCCAGCAGGCGCTGCACTTCCAGATGGTGTTCGCGGTGGCCCGGATGGCAGGCTGGCTGCCGGACGGCGTCAGCGCCGAGCACGCCCAGATCGGCAGCGTGCTGGGCCCCGACGGGAAGATCTTCCGAACCCGGAGCGGCAAGTCGATCAAGCTGACCGAGCTGCTGGACGAGGCCGTCGAGCGCGCCGGTGCCGCGTTCGACGAGGTGCCGCACGACGAGCCGTTCGACGGCGAGACCCGGCGGCAGGTCGTCGAGGCGGTCGGCATCGGCGCGGTGAAGTACGCCGACCTGTCGACGGCGCGCGGCAGCGAGTACGTCTTCGACTTCGACCGGATGATCTCGTTCCGGGGCAACACGGGGCCGTACCTCCAGTACGCCACGGCGCGGATCCGGTCGATCTTCCGCAAGGGCGGCCTGAGCCCGGAGGAGGCGACGGGGCCGATCGTGCTCGGTCACGAGGCCGAGCGGGCGCTCGCGCTGCACCTCCTGGGGTTCGGCGCCGCCGTGCACCAGACCGGCGAGACGACCGAGCCGCACCGGCTGTGCGCATACCTCTTCGACCTCGCCTCGGCCTACACCACCTTCTACGAGAACTGCCCGGTGCTGAAGGCGCCGGACGAGGCCACGAAGGCCTCCCGCCTGGCGCTGTGCGCGCTGACCCTGCGCACCCTGGGCAAGGGCCTCGCGCTGCTCGGCGTGGCGACTCCGGAGCGCATGTAGCGGCCGGTCCGGTGATCTCTGGCGATGATCACCGGACCGTGGTGTCTCTCAACCCTTGATGAACTTGAACTGATCAACCGAGATTGCCATCTGCGGCGCTGCGCGCCTACCGGCCGCTGACCTGCACACGAGCGGCTGTCATTGGTCGTTGCCGGTTACCGCCGGCCACCCTCTCCGTCCCCCGCCTCTTCGCTGATCCTGCAATCGGCCGAGCGCCATGAAATGGAAAACCGCCGAGACGCGAGTCTCGGCGGCTGAAGAAGGCCCACAGCCTTCTTTCCTTGGGGTCGTCCGCGTTAATCCGGCACGGACGACAGGTTCTCAGTTCTGCGGGAATTGCTCGTACTGGTCCAGCACGTCGCAGAACTGCGAGAAGTCGAAGGCAGACTCCCAGACGAGGCACTCATTCTTCTCCAGGTCGTGGAACCCGAAGAAGGTGTGGCTTGTACCGGTGATGACGAATCCGGACCACACGTCGTCGACACGGAGCTCCCACACCATCGCGCGCACGCCCCACTCCTCCGCCGACCGGTCCAGCAGATGGGGGAACGTGGTGGTCAGGCGGCGGCTGCCGTGGAAGTCGTGCAGGTACGTGTGCAGGCGGCGGTTCGCATTGACCGTGTCATCGAAGCGCCAATCTGCGCCGCACTTGCGCGCCCAGGTGGTGGCGTATTCGATAACGGCAATGTCAAGAGGGCTAAGTTTCATGGCCTTCTTTCCCTGTTTGTGGTCTTTAGTGGTTTAGGTTGTACAAGTTCGCGCACATAGTACATCAAGAGGCGACCCTGCACAGCCGCAGGTCCGAAAGCTCCTCAAGATCGCCACTACTCCGGCGAGTCCTCGCCGTCGGCCCTGAGCGCCTTGGCCAAGGCGAGTTCCCGCAGGCACTCTCGGCAGTTCGGCTCACTCGTGATGCGCTTCGCTTCTTCCGGTGCGAAGCTGAAGCCGCACAGCGCCTGATTGGTATGGCCGCGGCGGTAGTGCGAGCCATAGGCACGCCAGTCGTACGCATCGCGCACCCGGACCGCGATCACTGGCTTACCGTCGTACGGAGCGCCACTTGGCCAGCGATAAGCCGGAGAAAGGTCACACCTCATCCGATAGTCCGGTCCGTACCCGAAGAGCGCCGCATTCGCGTGGTCAACCGCATCGGCCGGTTGCTCGAACGATAGGTCCCAATCCTCCATGTGAAACCAGCAACGCTCGCCATGAGCTTCTACGAGGTCCCGGAACTTCAGGATGAGCCGCCACAGGTCATGGCGACTCACCCGCACCGTGTCTGTGCTCGCACCGCTTGGGATCAAGGACGGATGTGGGTTGCGGCAAGGTGAAATCTTTGGACTTCCGGCTGAAGTCGAGAAGGTCGGCGTTCACCTTCCTTCGGGTCGGTTCGTGCCGGGATGTCGAGGGACAGGTGGAACGCACCAGCCGCTCAGAGCGTCGCATATGCGGCGATGGGGTCCCCCGAAGGTCCAGGAGGCGGCGTGAGCGACGACTGGTGGGTCGACAACAGGCAGGATCGCCAGATCCGCGACCTTCAGAGCGAGCTGAACGCGGCGTATGACGACGCCGAGCGGCGCTCGCGGACGCTCCAGTCGAAGCTGTCGGAGGTTCAGGGCACGCTCGAACGGCGGATCGACCGCCTGGCCAGGTCGTTCGACGCCTTCGTGGAGCTGTCGGATCTGCGCCTGGAGCTCGCGGCGTTCGACCGGGAGATCGCGATCCGGGGCGAGACCCGGCGGCTGCTGACCTCGCTGGCGCGGGAGGTCACCGACCCGCCCCGCCGGGAGACGGCGGAATGCCCCGGCTACTGGCTCGGCCCGGCCGCCGAGGCGCTGCACGCTCTGGTCCGCGGCGACGAGGTGGCCGCCGAGTCGCACGCCACCGAGGCGACCCGCCGCGACGAGCCGCGGACCGCCCTGTTCCTCACGCTCGCGCTCGCCGTCGCGGGCCGGGACACCCTGGCCGCGCCGTGGCTGGCACGGACCCTGCCACCCCTGGGCACGACGGTCACCCGCGTGCAGCGGCGGTTGTGGACGGCCTGCGCCGAGGGCGTCTTCGGCGAGATGGGGCGGTCCCACATCGAACGTCGCCTGGCCGAGTTCGTCGACGGCCTCCCGGCCGATGCGGTGGCCGGGGAGGGCAGGGCATGGCGCGAGAAGATCGCCTCCGTGGTGGGGCGCGCGGAGACCTCCTGGATGCCCCGGACCCTGCAGGGCGAGGCGGCCCTGACCGAGCCGCCGGCGAACGCCGCCCGCCTCGCCCGCCTGCGGGCCCGGGTCGAAGAGACGCTCCCCGCGGCCGAACCCCCCGCGGGAACGCCCGATGACACTTCTCTGGCGGAGTTCGCCCGGCTGCTGACCGTGCTCGTCGACGAGGGAAGCCCCGACGAGGCTCCGCTGATCGCCCGGGCCCGCGAGCTACGCCGGATCATCGAGAACGGTGACTCCGAGCAGCCCCGGGCGTGGGACGCCCCGGGCGGGGAGACCCTCGCGCTGCTGCGGGGTGACATGTTCGACAAGGCCGCGCCGGCGCTGCGCTCGCTCGCCCTGCGCACCGGGCGCCGGTGGATCGCCGAGGCCGCCGGCGACCTCGCGGAGAAGGCGTCCCGCCCTCTCCCCGCGCGCGTACGGGTACGGGTCGGCGGCTGGCACCTGTCGGTGGGGCCGGACGGAACGGAGTCGACGGCGGAGCTGGAGGCCGGGGTCGACGACGTGTACGCGACCAGCCCGGTGGCGGAGCGGGCCGGGCTGTCCCTGGCGGTCGCCGGTGTCCTGGTCCTCGTCCTCACCGCCGTGGCCGGGATCCCCGCTCTCGCGGTCCTCGCCGGGGTGGTCGCCATCGCCGGCGCCGTCCTGTGGATCACGCGGCGGCTCGGCCGCCGGGCGGCCGCCGAGTCCGCCGTACGGGAGAAGGACCGCCTCATCCGCGAGGCTGGACAGATCACCGAGGCCATCCGGGAACACCGCTCGCGCTACGAGACTCTCGCCACGTCGGCGGCGAAAGATCGCGACGCGATTCTTACCATCGTCGACTAGGGGTATGCCCTCCTTTGGGAAGAATGGGACGAACATCCCCGGAGGCTTGGCATGGGCAGGGACGTGGCGGCGGTCACCATCACCAAGGAGGACCGGCGGCTTTACAGGGACAAGGTCCGGCGTTGTCTGGAGGCCCTGTCGGCGATGCTGCGCGAGTCCCGATTCGAGGACGACCGCGCCTGCATCGGCATGGAGGTCGAGCTCAACCTCGTCGACGAGACCGGCCGCCCTGCGATGCGGAACGCGGCGGTTCTGGAGTCCATCGCCGATCCGGGCGCGTGGGCGACCGAGCTCGCGCAGTTCAACATCGAGATCAACATGCCGCCCGGGTCGCTGGCCGGGAAGTCGCTCGCCATGCTCGAACAGGCCATCCGCGACAACCTCAACCATGCCGACGGGCGGGCGCGTACAGCGGGCGCCGAACTGGTGATGGTCGGCATCCTGCCGACACTGCGCGAGTCCGACCTCGGCGAGGCGGCACTGTCGGCCAACCCGCGCTACCGGCTTCTCAACGAGCAGGTCCTCGCGGCGCGTGGCGAGAACCTGTCGCTGGACATCGACGGCGTCGAGCGACTGCGCACCACCGCGGACTGCATCGCGCCCGAGGCGGCCTGCACGAGCGTCCAGTTCCACCTGCAGGTCGGCCCGGACGACTTCGCGGCGTCCTGGAACGCCGCCCAGGCCATCGCCGGCGTGCAGGTCGCGGTCGGCGCGAACTCACCGTTCCTTTTCGGCCGCGAGCTGTGGCGGGAGACCCGGCTCCCGCTGTTCGAGCAGGCGACCGACACGCGCTCGGAGGAACTGAAGGTCCAGGGCGTACGGCCCCGGGTCTGGTTCGGCGAACGCTGGATCGACTCGGCGTTCGACCTGTTCGAGGAGAACTCGCGTTACTTCTCCGCGCTGCTGCCCCTGTGCGAGGACGAGGACCCCCTGGAGGCCCTGGCCCGCAGCGAGATCCCCGAGCTGGCCGAGCTCTCGCTGCACAACGGCACGATCTACCGCTGGAACCGCCCGGTGTACGCCGTCGGCGCCGGCCGCCCGCACCTGCGGGTGGAGAACAGGGTCCTGCCCGCCGGTCCGACCGTCGCGGACACCATGGCGAACGCCGCCTTCTACTACGGCCTCGTACGCGCCCTGGCGGAGGAGGAGCACCCGGTGTGGGAGCGGATGTCCTTCGCGTCCGCCGCCGACAACGCACGCCGGGGCGCGCGGTACGGCCTGGACGCCCGGGTCTTCTGGCCCGGCGTCGGCGAAGTGCCGGTCGCCGAACTCGTGCTGAGCCACCTGCTGCCCAAGGCCGTCACCGGCCTCGACCGGTGGGGTGTCGACACGGTCGTACGGGACCGGCTGCTCGGCATCATCGAACAACGCTGCGTGACCGGCCAGAACGGCGCGACGTGGCAGGTCGAGACCGTCCGCGCGGCCGGCGGCGACCGCGAGGAGGCGCTACGGCTGATGACGCGCCGCTATGTCGAGCACATGCACACGAACGCACCCGTGCACACCTGGCCGATCGGCGTCTACTGGAGGTAGCCCTCGACCTCACCGGCCGGCCTGGCGTCGGCGCCGTCGGGATCCTCTCCCGCGGTGCGCCGCGCCCTGCGCTGGCGCAGGAGATCCCAGCACTGATCGAGCTGTTCTTCGACCGACCGCAGCCGCTGGTGCTCCTCGTCGGCGGTCAGATCCCCCTTCTGCAACCGTTCACGGAGCGTGTGCTCCTCATCCACAAGATCGTTGATATGACCGAGAATCTCGTTGTCCTGCATCCCTGGATCACCTCTCGACGACAGTTTGACAGCTCCGCGTCGCGAGCGGCATTCAGGAGGGGTGTCGGCTCACCGGGATCGGTCCCGCCCGGCCCGGGCGATGATCCGTGGCCGGAGCCGCCACCGCCGCGGTGAGGGCTCCGGTCGCCCCGCCCCGTCACAGTGGATTGCGGCTCCCGACGAGCCCGTTGAGGAACCCGCCGGCCCGCTCCGGTGCCGCCGGCCGGCCGACGGTCGCGCTCTCCGGCGGTGGCCCCGCCTTGGACTCCCCCGAACCCGACGGCGCCTCGGCGGCGGCCTTGGGCTTCGCCTTCGCCGTGCTCCTGGGCTTCGCGGTCGTCGTCTTCTTCTTGGCCGTGGTCTTCTTCGCCGTCGCGGTGGACGGCTTCTTGGCCGCGGCGGTCCTGGTGGTCGTGGCCCGCTTCGTCGTGCTCCGGGACTCCGCGGCGGCCGGCGGCTTCATCGCCGACATCGCCTTGGCGGCCGTGGTGAGCGACTCCGCAGCGGTGGCCATCGCCTTGGTCGCGGTGTTCATCGCCTTCAGGGCGGTGTTCATCGCCTGAGCCGAACTCGTCGCCTTGCTCGCCGCCGCCGTCATCTTCGACGCGGCGGACGAGACCTTCGTGGCGGCGGACGACACCTTGGTCGCGGCGGCGGCCGGAGTGACCGAGCTCTTCTTGGACGTGCTCGCGGACTTCTTCGCCGCGGCCGTCTTGGTGGACTTCTTGGTCGCGGCGGTCTTCTTCGCGCCGGTCTTCGCTGTGCGGCTCGAGCTCGCCGTGGAACGGCGGGCGGTCGACCGCGTCGTGGTATTCGTGGGCACTGATCCATCCCCCCGTGTTGATCAGTTACGGAGGGATGCATTCCACAATCAACGACGATTCACACACCGGCTGAACACCAGACGGCCGGTGTTTGCAGGAAATATGGCTATCAGCCGGTGAAATCGAGCCGTCATCCCCCACACGCCCACTCTTCGGCAGGGAGGCGCCCGCCGTACGGACGGGCACCTCCGACCCCGGCCAGATCAGGCCCTCACCAAGGCGCTTAAGCAGGCATGTCGACGACCAGGCCCGCGCCTGCCGCCGCTTCTGCCAGACGCTTGTCGTAGGTGACGAACGAGGTCAGCCGCGTCCGGATGCGGAGTGCGGTGGCGAGGTGGATCGCGTCCAGGCTTCGAACGGTGACGGGTCTGATCGTCTGCGCGAGGATACGGATGCTCGGCTCGAGTTCCACCAACTCGATGAGGTCGAGCACCGGGTGCAGACGCACCACCGCCTCAGGCGCGTACCGCGCCAGAGCACGGAACGATTCGATCTCCAGCAGGGCGGAGCTGATCCAACCCGTGTCGGCGCGGTCGTCGAGCCAGTCGCGAAGCGCCTGAGACTCCGCCTCGGCATGGACGAGCTTGACGACCGCCGCGGAGTCGAGATAGATCATCAGCGCTCTTCCTCGCGAGCGGCGGAGATCTCCTCGGCGATGTTGACGCCGTCCGGCTCACCCAGGGGCATGCGGAGGACGGCACGGCGCATCTCCGCCGCACGCTCCCTGCGCACGGCCGCTTCGAGCACCGCCTGGCGAATCGCGGCCGAGCGCGAGCTGCCGTCGTTGGTGAGCACGTCGAGAGCATGCTCGGTCTCTGAGTCGGTACGGAACGTGATCGTGTCGGCCATACACCAAGCGTAAGACATTCCATCTTACGCCACAATCGGTCAGGCCAAGCAGATGCTTGGTATAACGAGGTATGGGACTGCTCGGTGGGCTTCGGGTGCTGGATCTGACGATGTGGCGGCCGGGGCCGTACGCCACGCAGTTGCTGGCCCAGCTCGGAGCGGACGTGCTGAAGGTCGAGCCGCCCGGCGGCGAGCCGATGCGGGCGTTCCGCGGCCACTTCGACCTGCTCAACCGACACAAGCGCAGCATCGTCATCGACCTCAAGGCCGACGCGGCGCGGTGCCGGGAGCTGGCGGCGGACGCGAACGTCTTCGTCGAGGGCTACCGGCCCGGCGTCGCCGACCGGCTCGGCGTCGGCTACGACGCCGTACGGGCGGTCAACCCCCGGATCGTCTACTGCTCGATCTCCGGATACGGCGCGAGCGGTCCGCTGGCCTCGCTGCCGGGACACGACGTCAACTACCGCGCGTACACGGGGACGGTCCCGCCGGACGACGGCGGGCACGAGTTCCCGGTCGCGGACATGGCCGCGGCGACCATGGCCGCGTTCGCGATCCTGGCCGCCTGTCACAAGGGCGGGGGTGAGCGGATCGACCTGGGCATGGCCGACGTCCTGGCCAACTGGGCGGGCACCGTCCCGGTCACCTCGGCACCCCCGCCCGGCGGTTCCGGGCCGGGGCGGGGACGCGGTCCCGTGCCCGGGTACGGCGTCTACCCGGCCCACGACGGCGGAAAAGTCAGCCTCGGCGTCGTCTCGGAGGATCGGCTGTGGTCGGCCACCTGCCGGGCCCTGGGCCTCGACCACCACGCCGGTCTGTCCTTCCCCGAGCGGCTGAGCCGGGCCGAGGAACTCGATCGGGACATCTCCGAGAAGATCGCCGCACTGCCCCGCGACACCGTCGTCGCCCGGCTGACCGACGCGGGCGCGCCGGTCGCACCGGTGCTGTCCCCGGCGGAGGTTCGGACCGTCGACCATTTCCAGCAGCGCGGCGTCATCGACGGCAGCCCCGTACGGACGCTGCTCGATCCGCCGCTGCCCCCGGGACGCGCGCCGGACCTGGACGGAGCCGACGGCTGGACGCATACGCCCACCGAATAACCGGTCCGTTTTGTCCCGCCCTGGTGGCATCCTTGATCCGTGCAGAATCAGCAGGGGATCAGCGCCGTTCTGGCCGGTCGGGCCGAAGAGCTCGCCTTCCTGAACAGGACCCTGCGGGAGGCGCCGGCCGCCCTGCTCGTCGGCGGCGAGGCCGGCGTCGGCAAGAGCCGGTTGATCCGTGAGTTCCTGGACGCCAACCCCGGCGTACGGACCTTCTATGGCGGCTGCCTCCAGATCAGCGCCGAGGGCCTGCCGTTCGCGCCGTTCAGCGCCATGCTGCGCCGGCTGGTCCGGGAGATCGGCGTCGAGGGCGTCGCCTCGCTGCTGCCCGGCGGCACACCGGCGGGGCTGGCCCGGCTGCTCCCGGAGTTCGGCGCGCCCGACACCGAGACCGGCACGGCGGAGGCGCGCATCCGCCTGTTCGACCACGTGCTGCTGCTGTTCGAACGGCTGACCGAGCACGAGCCGGCCGTCCTGGTCATCGAGGACGCACACTGGGCGGAACGGTCCACCCGCGACCTGCTCAGCTACCTGATCCGCAACCTCCCCTCCGGCCTGCTGGTCATCGCCACCTACCGCTCCGACGAACTGCACCGGGACCACCCGCTCCGCCCCCTGCTCGCCGAACTCGCCCGGGTCGACTGGGTCCGGCGGCTCGACCTGGACCGCCTGCCCCACCGTGCCGTGGCCGAGCAGGCCAACGGCATCCTCGGCCGTGACCTGGACCAGCGGACCCTCGACGCCGTCTACGAGCGGAGTGAGGGGAACCCGCTGTTCGTCGAGGCCCTGCTGAGCTGCGACGGCCAGATCAACGGTGAGCTGCCCGAGTCGCTGCGCGACCTGATCCTCGGCAGTGTGCGGAAGCTTCCGGAGGAGACACAGGAGATCCTGCGCGTCGCCAGCGCCGGGGGCGACCGCGTCGAGCACGCGCTGCTGGCCGCGGTCACGGGCCTGGACGACGGCGCGCTGTCGCGCGTGCTGCGGCCCGCCGTCGCCGCGAACGTCCTGGTCGTCGACGGTGAGGCGTACGGCTTCCGGCACGCGCTGATGCGCGAGGCGGTCCACGGCGACCTGCTGCCCGGCGAGCACACTCGCACCCACACCCGGTTCGCCGAGGCGCTGGAGGCCGATCCGTCGCTGGTCCCCATGGGCCGCGCCCCCGCCGAGCTCGCCCACCACTGGTACTCCGCGCACGACGCCACCTGGGCGCTGGTCAGCGCCTGGAAGGCCGCTCAGGTGGCCAAGGAGGCGACCGCGTACACCGAATGCCTGCGCATGCTGGACCGCGTCCTCGAGCTGTGGGACAAGGTGCCGGACGCGGCCGAGCGGCTGGGCGTCGACCACGCCGCGGTCCTGGAGATGGCGATCGACGCCTCCGACCTGGCCGGGGAGACCGAACGCGGCGTCGCCTTCGCGAAGGCGGCGCTGAAGGAGATCGACGATCCGATCCGGGCGGCCGGCGTCCTGGAGCACCGCGGCCGGCTCAAGATCCACCTCGGCCATCCGAAAGCGCTGGACGACCTGCGCGAGGCGGCCCGCCTGGTGCCCGCCGACCCGCCCAGCGCGGTGCGGGCCCGGGTGCTGTCGACCCTCGCCCAGCATCTGTACCTGCTGCCGGCCGGCCTGGAGGAGGCGCGGGCGCTCGCCGTCGAGGCCCTCACCACGGCCCGCGCGGTCGGCGACGCGACGGTCGAGGCGCACGCGCTGACGACGATCGCCGGCTGCGACTTCTCCGACGCCGAGGGCGAACGTCACCTGGCCGAGCTGGCCAAGGCGGAGGCGGTGTACGTGCGGGGAGGGGCGGACGACTCGGCGATGATGCGCATCGCCACCAACGAGTCGCACGTCCTGGAGGGCATGGGCGAGCACGAGCGCGCCGTCGAGGTGGCGCGGCGTGGCGTCGCGCTCGCCGGCAAGCACGGCGTGGCCCGAACCTCCGGCGCCTTCCTGTCCATCAACCTGGCCGAGCCCCTGCTGTCGCTGGGCCGCTGGGACGAGGCGCTGGAGGTCATCGAGCACGCCCTGGAGCTGTCCCCGCCGCCGCTCACCCGCGCCTCGTTGCATCACATCATCGGGGTCATCGCGGTCGCGCGGGGCGACCTCGACACCGCCGCCCGCGCCGTCAGCACGCTGGACGCGGTGCTGGCGCCGACGTTCTCCCGCACCCAGGAGCTGTTCCCGTGCGAAGGCCTGCGGATCGGTCTGCGGGTCGCCGAGGGTGACCTCTCCGGCGCACTGGACGCCGTCGAGCACGTGCTGACGGAGCTGCAGCCCTCGGTCAGCGCGCGCTACGGGCCGCCGCTGCTGTGCGCCGCCGCGCGGGCGTGCGCCGAGGCCGGCGGTGAGCGCGCCGCCGCGTTGCTGACCCGGGTACGGGCGTACGCCGAGAAGGCCCCCGAGGGAGGCCGCGTCCAGCAGGCGTACGCGCTGCTCTTCGAGGCCGAGGCGGCCCGCGCCGAAGGCGTGCTCGACCGGGAGACCTGGGCGGCGGCCGCGGACGCCTTCGGGGCCCTCAAGCAGCCCTATCCCCTGGCGTACGCGCTGCTGCGGACGGCCGAGGCGAGCGGCCCGCACGACGCCGGAACCCGGGAGGACACGGCCGCGCGGCTGCGGCAGGCCGCCGAGATCGCCGAGGACCTCGGCGCCCGGCCGCTGCGCGAGCGGATCGAGGTGTACGCCCGGCGGAACAGGATCGCCCTGAGCAGCCGGGCCGGCGCCCCCGTCCTCGGCCTCACCCCCCGCGAGCTGGAGGTGCTCCGGCTCGTCGCCGACGGCCGCAGCAACCGCGAGATCGCCGGCCGGCTGTTCATCTCCGCCAAGACCGCCAGCGTCCACGTGTCCAACATCCTGGCGAAGCTGCAGGTGGCGAGCCGCGGCGAGGCCGCGGCCGCCGCACACCGTCTCGGCATCGTCTAAGGACCCCGAGCCCTCCGGTGACGGTCCTTAGGTGGGGCGGAGGCCCGGCGCAGGCGGACGGGAACGCCGGATACAACATTCACCCCATGTGCCGGATCCCGTCTTAGGCCGAGTCTGGATGGTGTCAGCGGCTCTTCGAGGAGGACACCATGCACCCCGACATCATGTACGCACTGAACGCGGAGCGTACGCGCGAATGGCGGCGGGAGGCGGCACGGGAGCGCCGCTTCCGTCGCCTCCCCACGTCCCGCGGCCTGTCCCCTCGGATGCCACGGCGGCGTCCCGTCTGGGCATCCTGAGGTCCGGACATGCGTGGCATCCTGGACGGCGTGCGCGCGCATGAGGTGAGCCCCGCCTTCGTAGGCCGACAGCCGGAGCTCGCCGTCCTGGCCGACGCCCTCCGACGGGCCACGGCCGGGACCCCCGGAGCCGTGCTGATCGGCGGCGAAGCGGGCGGCGGCAAGACCCGCCTAGTCGGGGAGTTCGCCGAGCGGGTCCGCGGTGAGGCGCTCATCCTCAGCGGCGCCTGCCTTCAACTCAGCACCGTCGGCTTCCCGTACGCCCCGTTCACCGCCGCGCTCCGCCAGCTCGTACGAGAGGCGGGTGCGGCGGAGATCGCCGCACTGATGCCGCACGACGGCGCCCGCGACCTGGCCCGCCTGCTTCCGGAGTTCGGCGAGCCGACCGCCGGCCCGGATCCGGAGAACGCCCGGGTCCGCCTGTTCGAGCAGATGCTCCTCCTGTTCGAACGGCTCGCCGAGCGGCGCCCGCTGATCCTCATCGTGGAGGACGCCCACTGGGCCGACCGGTCCACCCGCGACCTGCTGACCTTCCTGCTGCGCAACCTCCGGCACACCGCCGTGCTGCTCGTCATCACGTTCCGCTCCGACGAACTGCACCGCTCCCACCCCATGCGCCCGGTGATCGCGGAGCTGGAGCGCATCGAGGGCGTGGTCCGCCTGGACCTGCCCCGCCTGACGCGCACGGAGACGGCCGGCCAGCTCGCCGGCATCCTCGGCCGGCAGCCGGACCCCAAGATCGTCGACGCGGTGTACGAGCGCAGCTCCGGCATCCCGCTGCTCGTCGAGGCGACCGCCGGCTCCCCCGACTGCGGGATGTCCGAGTCCGTGCGGGACCTCGTGCTGGCCGGCGTCAACCGGCTGCCCGAGGAGACCCAGGACGTGCTCCGGCTGGCCACCACGGCAGGGGTACGGTTCGGGCACGCGTTGCTCGCCGCGGTGACCGGGCTGGACGACGGGAGGTTGTCGTCGCTCCTGCGGCCCGCCGTGGACGCGAACGTCCTGGTGGTCGACGAGGGGGCGTACGCCTTCCGGCACGCGCTGATCTGGGAGGCGATCCACGACGAGCTGCTCCCCGGCGAGCACGCTCGCGCCCACCAGCGGTTCGCCGAGGCGCTGCAGGACGACCCCTCGCTGAGCGCCGGCGGTCGCCCCGCCGTCGAGGTCGCCATGCACTGGGCGAACGCGCACGATCCCGAACGCGCCCTCCGGGCGGCCTGGCAGGCGGCCCGCGAGTCGGAGTCCGCGTTCGCCTACGCCGAGCAGCTGCAGATGCTCGAACGCGTCCTCGAACTGTGGGAACGCGTCCCCGACGCGCGAGAGCACACCGGCGCCTGCCACGTCGACGTGCTCAGGAAGGCCGCCCAGGCGGCCTGGGCCTCCGGCGAACCGGAACGCGGGCTGGCGTTCGTCCGCGCCGCCCTCTCCGAGGTCGACGAGGAACGCGAACCGGAGCAGGTCGCGCTCCTGCTGCTCCAACGGGCGCGGCTCAAGTTCGAGCGGGGGCACGCCGGAACCCTCGACGACCTGCGGCGCGCCGAGCGCCTCCTGCCGGACGACTCACCGGAGCGGGCCGCGGTGCTGGCCCGCCTGGGCAGCGTCCTGACGCTGCGAGGCCGGGACGACGAGGCACGGCCGATCATCGAGGAGACACTCGCGCTCGCCGACCGTGTCGGCGACGACTGCGCCACCGCCGACGCCCTGAACAACCTGGCGATCACGGACGCGCATCGCGGGCGCTTCACCGAGGCGCTGGCCACCCTGGACCGCGCCGCGGCGTGCGCGGCCCGCGCCCGTGACGATGACACCCGCCTGCGAGCGCTCATCAACGGGGGCGACGTGCACGACGTGCAAGGCCGCACGGAGGACGCCATCGGGCTGGCCCAGAAGGCCCTGACGCTGGCCGAATCCCTCGGCCGCGCCCGTACGCAAGGGGTCTTCGCGGCGGGCAACCTCGCCCAGGCACAGGTGTCGCTCGGCCGCTGGGACGACGCGATGGAGACCCTCGAACGGGCCGACGAGCTCTCACCCGCCCCGGGGAGGCGCGGCCAGCTGCTGCTGACCCGTGCCCGCATCGCCATCGCCCGCGGGGACGGCGACGTGGTCGACGGGATGGTGAGGCAGCTGACCGCGCTGTGCGCGGTCGACGATCCCTATCCGCAGCAGACCCTTCCGCTGGCCCGCCTGACCATCGAGTGGCGCCTCGCCGAGGGCGACGGCCCCGGCGCGATCGCGGCCACCGAACGCGCCGTCACCGAGCTCGAGCTCGGCGGGGAGGCGCGGCTCAGCTGGCCGATCCTCCTGGCGGGCATACGGACCTGCGCCCTCCAGCGGAGCGTCGCGCTCGCCGGACGGCTACGGCAGATCGCGACGGCGATCCCCGCGTACGGTCCCGTGATGGAGGCCGAGCGCGCGACCTTCGAGGCAGAGTCCGCCCGAGCCGACGGCGTGCTCGACCGGTCCGCCTGGACGGCCGCCGCGGCCGCCTGGGAGGCGCTCGGCCGACCGTACCCTTTGGCGAACGCGCTCCTGAGGGCGGCCGAGGCCGCCCTGGCAGACCGCGACCGCGACGAGGCGTCGGCCCTCCTCTGCCGCGCCGCCGACCTCGCCGACCGGCTGAAGACCCGGCCGCTGCGCGCGGACATCGACCTGGTCGCCCGCAGCGCCCGGCTCCGCCTGGACGGCCGGCCGGGCGGTCAGGCACCGCTCGGACTGACGCCTCGCGAGCAGGAGGTGCTGCGCCTGCTGGCGGCGGGACGCAGCAACCGAGAGATCGCCGAGGAACTGTTCATCTCCGCGAAGACCGCCAGCGTGCACGTGTCCAACATCCTCGCCAAGCTGGGCGTCCCCAGCCGCGGCGCCGCCGCCGCGACCGCCCACCGCCTCCGCCTGACCGGGTAAGCCGAAACGACGAGGACAGCCGTGGCGTGCGCCGCCCGGACACATCGCTCGGTCAACGGGCGACCTGGCCGACAGGATTGCAGGGGTTCGCCCCGGTTAGCGCCCGCGGTCACCGAGCATTCGGCACGCCGCTCCTGCGCGGAACTCCCGGGGTGCGGCCACAACGACGTGATCGTCGAGAGTCTTCGTCGAAAGAGCGACGAAGACCCTCGACGATCAGCCGCACCGCTGGTCATCGACCAGGGGTTTTCTCATTCGCCAGGTCAGCCCTTGACGACGGCCACTTCAACGCACGCGCCCTGCTGGTCCGAGCGCCCGGACTTGCGCCAATCCAGGGCAGAAAGCTCACGCTGGGTCATGGGTACACATCTCTCGTCCGATGGGTCAGGAACCGGCTATTCGGCCGATGAGCGCGATCGTATCCTCAGGCGACAAGGCCTCGGCGTTCAGACGGCGGAACGCGCGGCGGTACCGGCCGACTCCCTCACTCTCGATAAGCAGTTCTCCAGCAATCGTCTCGATGTAAACAGCATCAGGATCTTCTGCCGGGAAACTGATGATCGTGAATCGGCCGCCGGTTCCCGGATGCGGGCCAACGTCGAATGGGATCACCTGGAGCGTGATATTCGCTCGGGCCGCCATCTTGATCAGGTGGTCCAGCTGAGCGCGCATGATATCCGGACCGCCGACAGTACGCCGCAACGCGGCCTCGTCGATCACGACGAACAGCCTCACTGGATCGTCGCCTTCGAGGATGCGCTGCCGTTCAGCGCGGATCTTCACTCGCTTTTCGATCTCATCGGTGCCGAGTTCAGCGGGCCCCGCCTGGTTCAGCACCCCCCGCTGCACCGCCTCGGCCGTCATGCCCGAATGCGTCGCCAGAGCCCGTTCGTTCGCCTCCACCGCCGTCTTCGGCTACCCATTCGACGCCTACGAGATCGGCCTGGTCGCCAGCGAGATCGTCACCAACGCGATCCGCGCTACCGGCGCACTACGCACCTGGCCGGACGACCTCTGGCCGATCGGTATGGAAATGACCGTCACCGCCCGGTGGGCACACCTGGCGGTCACCGACCCTGACCACCGGCCCATGCCCGCCAGCAACGAAGGAGGGCAGCTCGCCGAGAACGGACGCGGTCTTTCCATCGTCGATCACCTCGCCGCCGCACGGTGGGTGAGTTACGTCGAGCGCGGCAAGACCGTACACGTCGTCATCACCGCACCCGGCGTCGAACTGACGGCCGCCGAGCTCGCCGAAATCAAACGCCTGGCGTAAGCGAGGCAACGTCCGGCCGGATCGCTCGGCCAACGGGCGATCCAGCTGGTGGAATCGCGGCCACGATGACGTGATCATCGAGAGTCTTCGTCGCTGGAGCGACGGAGACTCTCGACGATCAGCCGCGCAGAAGCCGGGACAGGGGCGATCGCTCGCGATCGGCGCCGGCAGGCGGCCGCAGGACGTCGGGGTTCGGTGTGTCGCCGTGCGACGGGCGGCTACTCGGGGACGCGGGCTACGCAGAAGACGGTCTGGCCGAAGGGCGGGCGGACGACTCGCTCGATGAGGCGGGTGGTCGGCACGACCGTGCGGTCGTAGATCTTGACGAGCTTGGGGTCGGGGTAGCCGGCGCCGCCGCGGCGGACCGCGAGCCACCAGGCGATGCCGCCGAGGAAGTTGATCGGCTTGAGCACGTCGATGCCGAGCCCGGCGCCGCTGACGGTCGCGGCCAGGGTCTTCGGCGTGTAGCGGGTCACGTGGCCGACCTTGCGGTCGAAGTCGCCGTACAGCTGCATGTAGCCGGGCACCCAGATGACGATGCGCCCGCCGGGCTCGACCACCGAGGCGAGGTCCTTCAGCGCATCGACGTCGTCCTTGATGTGCTCCAGGACGTTCATCATGACGACCGTGTCGACCTTGCGCCTGATGTTGATCTCGGCGGGCAGCGCTAGGTCGAGCACCTCGACGTCGTCGTTGCCCTGGTAGCGCTTTGTCAGCTGCTCGACGCAGTAGGGGTCGTTGTCGCTGACGACGAGGTAGTCGAGGCGGCCCGCGAACTGCTCGGAGAAGTGGCCGAGGCCGGAGCCGACCTCGAGCAGTGACCGGCCGACGTGGGGCGCCACCGTGTCGTATTCGTACTGGCGGTAGTTCTTCGCCTCATCGCCGCCGAGGTGGTTCTCCAGCTGACCTTCGCCGGCGGCCGGCTGGTCGCCGTCGAAGGTCTGCGGTGCCTCCCCGCCCCTGCCGCTGCCGAGCAGGCCGAGGAGGGAGCGTGCGATGGAATTGTTCTTCGCTGGCATGCGATCACTCGCTGAATGTCGACGACGGGCCCAAGTGGGTGAGAAGTCTATCCACAGCCGGTGGTCGTGCGGCCACCGTGAACCGGCAGCACGTCAGAGAGAGTGCCCCGCCCCGGGACCGTGGTGGCCGGAAGGCCTGGACCCAACGACAGCCGTGGCCATGAGCACATCGAGGTCGGACCAGGGCCCGGGGCGGGAATCTGTGGGGGCTTCGCGCCCTTATGGCACAAAGGTTCGCGAGAATCCGCGGTGTCCGCAAGGTGACTATTTTCAGATGGTGAGTGCGCGGTTGATGCGTGCGGCTGCGGCCCGCATGTGCGGCGCGAACGCCTCGATCTTCGCCAGCTTCGCCGGGCTGCAGGAGACCGCGACCGCTCCGACCGCCTTTCCAGCCGCGTCGGTCACGGGTACGGCGGCGCATCCGGTGCCCAGGAGGTACTCCTCTCGGTCGATGGCGAGCGTGGAGCCGAGCCGGCGTTCGAGCTCGCCGTGGTGGGTGATGGTGTTCGGCGTCAGGCCGATCAGCGGGTGCCGGGCCAGGTGGTCACGGCGGGCGGGCGGGGCGAGCTGGGCCAGGACGCACTTGCCGATCGCGGTGGCGTGCGCCGCCTGGCTGAGGCAGACCGACAGGTCGACGCGGGGAGTGCGGGGGCCGTCCGCGATGTCGACGACGCGGATCTCCCCCTCCTCGTACAGGCTGAGGTAGGTCGCCACCCCGAGCTCGTCACGGAGCGAGGTCAGCGTCTCGCGGATGCGGGCGAGCCGGTCCTGGGTGCGCCGGTCGCCGGAGAGGGAGTCGACACGGTCGCCGAGGAGGTAGGCCCCGTCGGCCGTACGCACGAGGTATCCCTCGTGGACGAGTGTGCGCAGCAGATGGTACGTCGTGGCCAGCGGCAGGCCGACCTGCCGGGCGAGCTGTTTGGCCGGTGCGCCGCCGGGGTGCGACGCCACCGCCTCCATGAGATGCAGCGCGCGCTGCACGGAGACGATGAGGGTTGGCCTCCGTGTCTCTTTCATCACGGACAGCGAACCCCCGTGGACCGCCACGGTCAAGCACTTTGCCCAATCTCGCCCCCTTGGACCGTTCCTAGCGAGCTCCCACGGATCTCCCAGACTCCTCCCCCGCGTTCTTCAAGACCTTCCTCTTCACTGGATGACGGCAACCTGAAAGGAGGCCGAGTTGAACAAGAAGATTCTGGGTGGCGTGTCCGCGCTGGCCGTCGGGGTCGTCGGTACGGGCGTCTACCTGGCCGTCCCCGCGTCGGCCGGCGCGTCGGGGGGCTCCCCCGCCACCGCCGCCGCCAGAGGGAAGCATCGTCCGCTGCGCGGCGTCCGTGCCGCTCGCGGCATCCACGGCCAGGCCACCGTCCGCACGAAGAAGGGCTTCGCCCAGGTCGGCTGGCAGCGGGGCAGGCTGACCGCGACGAGCGGCGGTACGCTCAGCGTCCGCAGCGCCGACGGCGTCACCTGGCAGTGGAGGACCGACGGCAACACCAAGGTCCGCAAGGACGGAGGAAAGTCCACGCTGTCGAAGCTGGCCACGGGCGACTTCGTCTTCGTCGCCGGTCTGGAGAACGGCGGCACCCGTACGGCGAGACGCGTGGTCGTGCCGAAGCGGGTACCGGCCCGGGAGACCGCGTCGCCGGCTCCCTCCCACAGCTGAGCGGCCCCGGCCCGGGTCGGCGGCGGCGCCGCCCCCCGGGCCGGGAACGGCGCGATGATGGAGCCGATGGACACCCCACGAGTGCTCGTCGTCGACGACGAGCAGAACATCCGCGATCTGGTGGAGATCGCCCTGCGCTTCCACGGATTCACCGTCGTGACGGCGGCCACGGGAGCCGAGGCGCTGCGCCACGTGCGCGACGACCACCCGCAGCTGATCGTGCTCGACATCATGCTGCCCGACCTGGACGGCTTCGAGGTCTGCCGCCGCCTGCGCGGCGAGGGTGACGAGACACCGATCATCTTCCTCACCGCCCGCGACACCCCGTCGGACACGGTGACGGGGCTGACGCTCGGCGGCGACGACTACGTGACCAAACCGTTCGCGGTGGACGCCCTGGTCGCCCGCGTACGGGCGGTGCTGCGGCGCGCCCGGCCGGGTGGGTCCGCCGACGAGCTGCTGCGCGTGGGCGACCTGGAGGTCGACATCGCCCACTGGACGGTGCGCCGGGCCGGCACGGAGGTCGAACTCTCCCCCACGGAGTTCCGGCTGCTCGCGTACTTCATGCGCAACCCGGGACGGGTGCTGAGCCGGACGCAGCTGCTGGAGAACGTCTGGGGCTGGGACCATTCGGCGGGCTCACCGGTCGTGGAGACCTACATCAGCTATCTGCGCCGCAAGCTCGGGCCCGACCTGATCCACACCCAGCGTGGCGTCGGCTACGCCCTGCGCCCCTCGCCATGAGATCGCTCAACAGCCGGCTCGTCGCCGGGCTGCTCGCCGTGACGGCGGTGGGGCTGACGCTGATGGGTGGGGTGAGCGCGGTCGTGCTGCGGGGCTACCTGCTGCACCGCGTGAACAACCAGTTGGAGGCGGTGCGCCGGCGCGGGCCGCCGACACCGTGGCCCCGGGCCGCTACATCGTCCTCACCATGACGCCGGACGGTCGGGTCCATGCGGGCAGTGGTGGGCCCGATCCCGCGGCGGCGCTCCAGCGCGCGGCACGGCTCGGCCCCGATCCGCTGTTCGCCGAGGCGCGACGGGCGAAGCCGTTCCGGTTCGGGCGGATGCGCGCGATCGCTCGCGTGGGAGCGCGCGGGAGGAACGTCGTCGTGATCGTCGATCCGCTGAGCGATGTCCGCGCGACCCTGGCGGGTCTCCTCGTCACCGAGTCGATCACCGGGGTCGTGCTCCTCGGCCTGATCGCCCTGCTCGGCCGCGGGCTGGTCCGGCGGGGGCTCGCACCGGTGTCGCGGATGGCCGCCACGGCCCACGGCATCGCGAGCGGCGGTGACCTGAGCGCCCGGATGGAGGAGTCGCCGTCGGAGGTGGGGCGGCTGGCCGGGGCGATCAACGTCATGCTGGGCCGGATCGAGCAGGCGTTCCTCGCGCGGCTGCGCTCGGAGGCGAAGGTGCGGGAGTTCGCCGCCGACGCCTCGCACGAGCTGCGCACCCCGCTGACGACCATCCGCGGCTACTCCGACCTGTACGAGCAGGGCGCGGTCAGCGCCGAGGAGGCGATGCGGCGGATCTCCGGCGAGGCGGCGCGCATGGGGCGCCTCGTCGAGGAGCTGCTGGAGCTGGCGCGCCTGGACAAGGGCTCGGCGCTGTCCCCGGCGCCGGTCGACCTGGCGGCGCTCGCCCGTGAGGCGGCGGCGGACGCGGCCGCGGTGGAGCCGGACCGGCCGGTCCGGACGGAGGTGCCGGACACGCTGGTCACCGTGGCCGACGAGGCCCGGATCCGGCAGGTCCTGGCGAACCTGCTGGCCAATGTGCGGGCGCACACGCCGCCGCGTACTCCGGCGACCGTACGGCTCGTGTGGACGGACGCCGCGGTCGTCCTCGAGGTCGCCGATGAGGGGCCCGGGATCGCTCCGGAGGAGGCCGCCCGCGCCTTCGACCGGTTCCACCACGCTCAGGGCAGCGGCGGCAGCGGGCTGGGCCTGGCGATCGTCGCGGCGATCGCGGCCGCGCACGGGGGGCATGCCGCGCTGCGCTCGATGCCGGGCGCCGGGGTGGTCGTACGGGTCGAACTGCCGCGCGTCGCCCCACTTTCCTAGCCGGGGACGACCCGCCGAATACCGGGGCTACCAGCGGGTAGAACCAGGGAGTAACTTCCTGTGGAGGTGATCCTCAATGGCGCACGTGGACGAACGCACCGCCCGCCGCGTCGCCGAAGAGGCGCGCGAGACATCCTGGCGCCTGCCCAGCTTCGGCAAGCAGCTCTTCCTCGGCGACTTCCGGCTCGACCTCATCCACCCCCACCCGCGGGCCGATGAGGAGGAGCGCGGCAAGGGCGAGGAGTTCCTGTCCCGGCTCCGGGAGTTCTGCGAGACGAAGGTGGACCCCCGGATCATCGAGCGCGAGGCCCGCATCCCCGACGACGTCATCAAGGGCCTGAAGGCCCTCGGCGCCTTCGGCATGAAGATCCCCGAGGAGTACGGCGGCCTCGGCCTGAACCAGGTCTCCTACAACAAGGCGCTCATGCTCGTCGGCTCCGTGCACTCCGCGCTCGGCGCCATGCTGTCGGCCCACCAGTCCATCGGCGTCCCCCAGCCGGTCAAGCTCTTCGGAACCGACCGGCAGAAGCGGACGTTCCTGCCCCGCTGCGTCAACGAGATCAGCGCGTTCCTGCTCACCGAGCCCGACGTCGGCTCCGACCCGGCCCGGCTGCGCACCACGGCCGTCCCGGACGGCGACGACTACGTCATCGACGGCGTCAAGCTCTGGACCACCAACGGCGTCGTCGCCGACCTGCTCGTGGTGATGGCCCAGGTGCCGAGGTCCGACGGCCACCGCGGCGGCATCACGGCGTTCGTCGTCGACGCGAAGACCGAGGGCATCACCGTCGAGAACCGCAACGCCTTCATGGGCCTGCGCGGCATCGAGAACGGCGTGACCCGCTTCCACCAGGTCCGCGTGCCCGCCGCCAATCGCGTCGGCAAGGAGGGTCAGGGCCTGAAGATCGCGCTGACCACCCTGAACACCGGGCGCCTGTCGCTGCCGGCCATGTGCGCCGGCGCGGCCAAGTGGAGCACCAAGATCGCCCGCGAGTGGGCGAAGGAGCGCGTCCAGTGGGGCCGCCCGGTCGGTGAGCACGAGGCCGTCGCCGCCAAGATCTCCTTCATCGCCGCGACGGCGTACGCACTCGAGGCCATGGTCGACCTGGCCGGCGCCCTCGCCGACGACGAGCGGGGCGACATCCGCATCGAGGCCGCGCTGGCCAAGCTGTACGCCTCGGAGATGGCCTGGCGCGTCGCCGACGATCTCGTACAGATCCGGGGCGGGCGCGGCTACGAGACCGCCGAGTCCCTGGCCGCGCGCGGCGAGCGCGGCGTGCCCGCCGAGCAGCTCCTGCGCGACCTGCGCATCAACCGCATCTTCGAGGGATCCTCGGAGATCATGCGGCTCCTGATCGCCCGCGAGGCGGTCGACACGCACCTCTCGGTGGCCGGCGACATCATCGACCCCGACGCCGGCCTGAAGGCCAAGGCCAAGGCCGTCGGCCGCGCGGGAGGCTTCTACTCCACCTGGTTCCCCACCCTCATCGCCGGGGCGGGACAGCGGCCGGGATCATACGCCGAGTTCGGCCCGCTGGCCCGTCACCTGCGCTACGTCGAGCGGTCCTCGCGCAAGCTCGCCCGCTCGGTGTTCTACGCCGCCGGACGCTGGCAGGGCGCGCTCGAACGTAAGCAGGGCTTCCTCGGCCGCATGGTCGACATCGGCGCCGAACTCTTCGCGATCAGCGCGGTGTGCGTCCGGGCGAAGGCCGACGACCGGCCCGAGGCGTACGAGCTCGCGGACGCGTTCTGCGCCCAGGCGCGGGCGCGGATCGGCGAGCTGTTCGGCCGGCTCTGGCACAACACCGACGACCTCGACGCCAAGCTGGCCCGGCAGATCATGGACGGCCGTCACACCTGGCTGGAGGACGGCGTGCTCGACCCGTCCATCCCCGGCCCATGGATCGCCGAGGCCGAGCCCGGCCCGAGCGCCCGCGAGAACGTCCACCGCCCCGTCGCCTGACCGCGCGGCGCGCAGCGGCCCGCGCCGTCCCGTCGCGGTGCGGGCCGCGGTTCAGAGATCGGCGGTGAGATCGGTGCCGGCCTGGGCGAAGGCCTGGACGAGCGGGGTCTCGGCGGCGGTGCGCCAGACGAGCGCCCATCGTACGGATGGGGCGTCGCGGATGGGCAGGTAGACGAGGTTGGGCCAGGGGTAGAAGCGAGCGGCTTCGGCCGCGGCCGCGATGACGGCCTGCCCGGAACTGGCCGCTTTCAGCTGGTCCTCCCAGTTGGTGACCAGGGGCCCGCGGGGCACGGGGCGACCGGAGGGAGTGTGGAAGGGCTGGAACACCTCCTCCATGTACGCCGGGATCGAGGAGTTGTGCGCGATGAAGGTGAGATCGCCGAAATCCTCCCGGCAGACCGAGTCACGGTCGGCGTAGGGGTGGGTGGCGGCGAGCATGAGCGCCTGCGGGGAGGTGTGGGTGACCGGGCCGACGGTGAGGTCGGGTTCGTGGATCGGCAGCCACAGCAGCGCGACGTCGACGTCACCGGAGCGCAGCAGGTCGAGCGGGTAGACCGAATTGATGTCGCGGTGTAGGAGCCGGGCGTTCGGGTGCCGGGTCTGGAACAACTGGACGATCTTATCGATCATCCATGCCTGGGGGCCCATCGTGCCCAGGGTGAGCGTTCCCGAGGTGCCGCTGGCGGTCTGCCGGGCCCGCTCCACGCTCTGCCGCACCCCGTGGAAGAGCGGGGCGAGTTCGTCGCGGAGCTGCCGGCCGAGCGGGGTGAGGCGGACGTTGTGGGTGGTGCGTTCGAACAGCGGTCCGCCGATGCGGCGTTCCTGCTGCTTGATCGATTGGCTGACCCGGGCCGGGGTGAGGTGCAGCCGAGCGGCGGTCCGCCCGAAGTGCAGCTCATCGGCCAACGTCAGGAAGATCTCGATATCACGCAGCTCCATTTACGACCGGATCGTAACTCATAAGTCCCGCTAATCGGTTGTTACCACTCCCCCGCGCGTAACCGCCAGTGGTGCTCGATGCGGCGCTGCGGCAACCGCACCAAGGCCCGGCGCCACTACGACCGCACCCGGTCGTGAGCGGGAGTGTCGTCGCCGGTTGCGATAATCGCCGGATGATCGACAGCGAGGACCGCGACCTGCTCCGCGACCGGATCCGCGAGGCCCTGGCCATCGGCGACGACGACTTCGACGCCATCGTCGGGGACTGTGTCGACTTCCTCGACACCGCACCGGACTCCGCGGCCGTCGCCGAGGCGGCCGCCGAGATCGCGAAAGAGGAGTTCGCCGCCTACCGCGCCGACCAGGAGTCCTGGCCGGACCTCCTCGACTCCGATCGGTTGCTCCGGGCGTTCCGGGACCTCGAGACGGCCGGGATCGTGGCCCGGGAGAACTTCACGTGCTGCCAGACCTGCGGCACGGCCGAGATCGGCGGGGAGGTGCCGGAAGGCACCGAGACGCGCGGCTACGTCTTCTGCCACTTCCAGGACGTCCAGGCGGCCGTCACCGGTCACGGGATCTTCCTGGCGTACGGCGCCTTCGGCGAGGACGGCTCCGCGACCGCGGGGATCGGTGAGGAGATCGTCGCCGCGCTGCGCCGCCACGGCCTCACCCCGGAGTGGAACGGCGATCCCGGTCAGCGGATCGAGGTGCCCATGACGTGGCGGCGGAGGCGCTTCGGCCGGCTCGCCACCTGGCCCGGTGGGCCGGAGCCTGAGGCCGCCGGCCCGCTCCGGGTGACCTACTGCGACTACGGACGGGGACGCGCCCAGGACGAGGCGGTCCCGATGTCGCTCGCGGAGTCCCGCCAGGTGCTGCTCGACCTGACACCCCGGAAGGGCAACTTCGCCACGTTCGAGGGCGGGTCCGGCGACGTCGTGCAGATGATCTGGGAGGACGGGCCGCGGCTGTGGCTGGAGAGCCCGGACACCGCCGCGCGGTGCTCCCGGGGGCGCCACGTCACGCCGGCCGAGGCGGAGGACCTGATCCGCGTCCTCGCCGACGAGAACCGGGCCGACCTGGCCCGGCTCGGCGACATCGAGGTCAGGCCGTGGTCGGCCGGGTGAGCCGTCCGAGTCGGGTAAGCCGTCCGGAACGGGCGAGCCGTCAGAGCGGGGGGATCCGCTCGCGGCGCATCCGCGGGATCACCGAGCGTTTCTCCAACTGGAAGACGCGGTCCCAGGCGACGTCGAGCTGGGCTTCCAACTCGCGGATGCGCTTCTCCAGGCCGATGATCTGACGGATCCCGGCCAGCGTGACGCCTTCGTCGGCCAGTTCGATGACGCGGCGGATCCGGCCGAGCTCGTACGCCGAATAACGACGGTGGCCGCCCGGCGTACGCCGGGGGCACACGACGCCGTACCGATCGAGGCGGTGCAGGAACCTCCGGCGCGTCTCCAGCATCGCGGCGGCCTGCCCGACGGAGTACAGCGGCCGGTGTTCTTCTTCAGTGAGGACCATGACGCGTGCCATCGTCGGGCACAGGGTTCGTGCCACGCGGCCGGTACACGCCCGCGTTGTGGGCTTCTTTACGAACCGATCCGGAACTCCGGGTCGCGCGCATTCAGTCTGCCGACGGCGAAACCGGCCTTGCCCCCACGTGCTCGGGGCAAGGCCGGCTGTTCTCATCCGCGCCGGAGGCGCGGACGTGTCGCCCTAGCTGATGCACTCACTGAACGCACAGTGAATGCCGTCAGGCGCGGCGATCTACTGCCACCTCTAACCCATGGAGGTGTAGCGCGCGCCCTCTTCTCGGCTGACGCCCCCGGCGTCCGTCGCCTGCGCCGGCTTCGGGTCCTCGGCGCGGTCGACCTCCTGCCTGGCCGCCTTTTTGACAGCCTCGGGGGCGTGGGTCCTGATCGCCTCGTCCAGCTTGTCCTGCGGGCTTCCTCCGGTTGCCATTTTCGACTTCCCCTCTTTGTGCGCGCTGCACGGCTTTCGCCGTGCTCTGCCGGGTCCCGCCTTCTGACAGGTCCCGATCTGGACGGTCCGGGCGCCCGGCCGTGCGGCACGGGTCAACCTGGCCGAGGCAAACGACAGGGTTCGGCGGCCCTCCATTCCCCGCGGCCCGCTGCGCCCGCCCGTCAGCTCCGTTCACCCCGCTTGCACGTCCGCCTTACGGAGGGACGGTAGATGGCACCGGCAAAAGACCGGAACCGGGTGCACACAGCACCAGGACAGAAAACCGAGAGAGGCCAAGAAGATGGAGTTCTTTTTCTTGTGGCTGTATGCGTGGCTCGGGGCTCACCAAACCGACGAGACGACTCGGCTGCGGAAGGCAAGGCTCGCCGAGCTGACCGAGGAAGCCGTCGAGGGTCCGTTCGACTCGGCGCGGTGCGCCGAGCTGGAGTCGGAGCTGAAGACGTGGGCGCCGGCCGCGACAGAACAGCAGCACGCCCACATGGTCAGGTACGCCCGGACGCTCGCCAAGGCCGCCCTCTCCGCGGAGCGGGCTCCTGAGCACAGGGCCGCGCTGGCCAACCTCGCCGCGGTCATCGCGCCGGCTCCGCCGACGCCCGACTGGTCGGGCGTCCCGGCCGCCGCGAAGTTCGCGGTGGACAGGGCGGCGATGACGGAGGACGAGCAGATCATCGGGCTCGCGGAGCTGACCGCCAAGTCGGTTCTGCGGTCGACCCGGCGGTCTTCGCTCTGGAGGGCCCGGCGTAGCTGACGGCCTGACCACCCGACGCATCGCCGACAGTGCCGCTGCGGGCCGAGCCCACGGAACGCCGCGGCGCCGAACAGCCGGTTCTCCCGCCCCTAGGGGCGGGAGAACCGGTACACCAATGGCCGCTCGCGCGGCTTCGCTCAGAGCCGCTCGATGATGGTGGCGTTGGCCTGGCCGCCACCCTCGCACATCGTCTGCAGGCCGTAGCGGCCGCCGGTGCGCTCCAACTCGTGCAGGAGCTTGGTCATCAGGATGCTGCCCGTGGCGCCCGGCGTACGCCGGGGGCACACGACGCCGTACCGATCGAGGCGGTGCAGGAACCTCCGGCGCGTCTCCAGCATCGCGGCGGCCTGCCCGACGGAGTACAGCGGCCGGTGTTCTTCTTCAGTGAGGACCATGACGCGTGACGTCGTCGGGCACAGGGTTCGTGCCACGCGGCCGGTACACGCCGGCGTTGTGGGCTTCTTTACGAAGGCCGCGCACCTCCGCTCAGGAGGGCGCGGCCTTCGTGCGGATGCCGGGGTCAGCCGCCGGACAGCAGGTCCGGGTCGAAAACCGCGGCGGCGATCTTCTGCACGTAGGGACCCTCGGACCCGTCCTTGTTGCCCGTCGGGGTCATTGAGTACACGACCGTCCGGCGCAGGTCACGGGTGGCGAACATCCCGCTCGTGTACCCGGGCCGCGAGCCGGTCTTGCCCCAGACGGTGACGCCGTTCGGAAGGGTCGTCTTCGTCATGCCCACGCTGTAGCACGCCCGGCCCGCGTCGGGCCCGATGTTGCACTGGCTCCCGTCGGCGTACGGGACGTCGGGGGTCGTGAACATCTCCCTCAGCTGCGGGCGGGGGACGACGTGCCCCCGGAACAGGGCGTTGACGAAGCGGGTGAGGTCGGCGGTCGTGGAGATCAGGCCGCCCTCCGACGACGGCCAGGGGCTCTGCTCGGACACGTCGTGCAACGTCGTCGTCCCGTTCTCGGTGACGGCCACGTAGCCGTGCGCGTGCGGGCCGGGCAGGCGGACGTCGTCGCGGTCCAGCGCGTACGTGTGGCGCAGGTGGAGGGGACGGATGATCCGCCGCCGGACCTCGTCGCCGTACGACCGGCCGGTCACCTTCTCGATGAGCAGCCCGGCGACGAAGTAGTTGGTGCCGTTGTAGTACTGCTTGCTGCCCGGTGGGAAGGCCATCGGGTTCTTGACGGCGTCGGCGACGATCTCCTGGAGCGTCCAGCTCTGGAGGTGATGGTCGACGTACCACTGGGCGTCCCCGTAGCCGAGGTTCCCGGCGGGCAGTCCGCTGGTGTGGTTCAGGACCTGCCGGACGGTGATCTTCGGGTAGGAGGCCGGCAGCGTTCCGGGCAAATAGTGCTGGACCGACTGGTCGAGGTCGACCCGGTGCTCGGCGACGAGCTGGAGGATCACCGCGGCGGTGATCACCTTGGAGGTGCTGCCGATCCGGAAGCTGCCGTCGGCGAGCACCGGCTCCTTCGTCTCGATGTTCCCGACGCCCGAGGTTCCCTGCCACTTCCCGGCCGGGCCGGCGACCTTGACCATGGCGCCGGTCACGGTGGCGTTCGGCAACCCGGAGATCGCCGTGCGCAGGAGGTCCGGTTTCAGCGGCGGCAACGGCGCCGTGGACGCGGCGGAGGCGGCCGGGGCGGTCGTCGCGAGGGCGGTGCCGACGACGGCGGTAAGGGCGAGAGTCGCGACGGATACGCGTTTCTTCATGCCCTCGATCCTTCCGACCGGAGTCCGCGAAGAGATCGCCGACGGGCGCGATCTTCGGCCCTCACCGACGCGACCGATACGCCGCCTCCCGCTCCCTCGCACGGGGGATGGCGCGCGGCCCCGGCGCAGGCGGCGGGCTTTCTTCTCCCCCGGGCTGCCCCGCGGCGCTCATCGCCGAGCACACACATGAGGGGCGGGGCGGGGTGCGCCGACGCGCCCCGCCCCGTCCGTCGCCGTCGTCAGAGCCGCTCGATGATGGTGGCGTTGGCCTGGCCGCCGCCCTCGCACATCGTCTGCAGGCCGTAGCGGCCGCCGGTGCGCTCCAGCTCGTGCAGGAGCTTGGTCATCAGGATGCTGCCCGTGGCGCCCAGCGGGTGGCCGAGCGCGATCGCGCCGCCGTTCGGGTTGGTCTTCTCCAGCGAGGCGCCCGTCTCCTTGGCCCACGCCAGCGGAACCGGCGCGAAGGCCTCATTGACCTCGAACACGTCGATGTCGTCGATCGTGAGCCCGCCCCGCCGCAGGGCCTTCTCGGTCGCGGGGATCGGCCCGGTGAGCATGTACACCGGGTCGGAGCCCTCGACGACGAGCGTGTGGATGCGGGCGCGGGGCGTCAGACCGTGCTCCCGGACGGCCTCCTCCGAGGCGATGAGGAGCGCGCCGGCGCCGACCGAGATCTGCGAGGCGATCGCCGCGGTCAGCTCCCAGCCCTCGCGGAGCGGCTGGAGCCCGGCCATCTTCTCCAGCGAGGTGTCCGGGCGGGCGCCCTCGTCCTTGGTGACTCCGGCGATGGGCGCGGTCTCCCGGTCGAAGTAGCCGTTCCCGATCGCGTCCACCGCCCGGCGGTGGCTCTCCAGGGCGAACGCCTCGAGGTCGCCGCGTTTGAAGCCCCACTTCTCGCACATCAGCTGCGCGCCGCGGAACTGGGAGATCTCCTGGTCGCCGTAGCGGGCGGACCAGCCCTCGCCGTACGGGAACGGCATGCCCTTCTCCAGCGCCATGGCCACGCTGGAGCCCATGGGGACCATGCCCATGTTCTCCACGCCGGAGGCCACGACGAGGTCCTGAGTGCCCGACAGGACGCCCTGGGCGGCGAAGTGGATCGCCTGCTGCGACGACCCGCACTGCCGGTCGATGGTCACGCCGGGCACCCGGTCGGGCAGGCCCGCGGACAGCCAGGCGGTACGCGCGATGTCGAGCGACTGCGGGCCGACCTGCATGACGCAACCCATGATCACGTCGTCGACCGCCTCGGGGTCGACGCCGGTGCGCTCGACCAGTTCCTTGAGCACGTGCGCGCCCAGGTCGGCCGGGTGCACGGCCGCCAGCGCGCCCTTCTTCGTGCCTACGGGGGTACGGACCGCTCCGACGATGTACGCCTCGGCCACGACGCCTCCAAGTCTCTTCTCGGGGTTCCGTCCCAACAAGAACCGAACACAATTCGGTCAGTACGAGGTTACCTCGCCCTACTCCGCCGTTCATATGACGGAGCTCTCAAGAACGGCCGGGTTCTAGGGTGGAACGCATGGAACATCCCCGCTGGGACGCCGGCGAGCTCACGGTCGGGCAGGTCGCGGCGCGGAGCGGCGTCGCCGTCTCCGCGCTGCACTTCTACGAGGCCAAGGGCCTGATCCGCAGTCGCCGCACGGCGGGCAACCAGCGCCGCTACACGCGTGACGTGCTGCGGCGCGTGGCGTTCATCCGGGTCTCCCAGCGCGTCGGACTTCCGTTGAGCCAGATCCGGGAGGCCCTGGCCCGACTGCCCGACGAGCGCACCCCCACCCGCATGGACTGGGCGCGGCTGTCCGCCTCCTGGCGAAGCGAGCTCGACGCCCGCATCGAACAGCTCCAGCGGCTGCGCGACGACCTGACCGACTGCATCGGCTGCGGCTGCCTGTCCCTGAGCCGGTGCCGCCTGTCGAACCTGTACGACCGGTTGGGCGAGCAGGGCCCGGGTCCCCGGCGCCTGCTCACCGAGACGGCGGCGTCGGCCGCGCCCGCCGGTGAGCCGGACGCCTGCGACGGAGATCAGTGCGGCTGAGCCGCAGCCTCCACTGATCGGCCGGGCGCGGACTCCTGCCGCTCGTACGCGGTGACGATGGCGTCGAGCAGCCCCGGGAAACGGGCATCGAGGTCGTCGAGGCGCAGCGTGTTCCAGCGCAGGTTTCCGTCCTCGCGCTGACGGATCACACCCGCCTCGCGCAGCACCCGAAAGTGATGGGTGAGCGTGGACGGTGCGACGTCCACGGGGAACGTCCCGCACGCCCGCTCGGGCTCGGCGCGCAGCGTCCGGACGACCGTCATCCGCGTGGGGTCCGCCAGTGCGTGCAGGACGTCCAGCAGATCGACCTCGCCGACCTCGGGATGCGTCAGCACGCGTCGCTGCGATCGGGCCATGCCACCAACCTCTCTTTCGACAAACATCGTACAACCGTGATACGAACTTCGTTGTACGACGAACGTCGAAACTCGAACGAGGAGATGTCATGCGTGCTCTGGTGATGACCGGGCCGTCGCAGGGATCGGACCGCACCGAGGTCCGGGACGTCGAGGCGCCCCGCCCGGGCGCCGGAGAGGTGACCGTCGACGTCACCCACGCGGGGATCAACTTCATCGACGTGATGGCCCGGCGCGGCGACGCCGGTTACGTCGCCTCGTGGCCGTTCACGCCGGGCAAGGAGGTGGCCGGAACCGTTCGGGAACTCGGCGAGGACGTGACGGATCTGGCCGTCGGGCAGCGGGTCGCCGCCTTTCTTCCCGGAGCCGGCGGCCTGGCCGAGATCGCCCTCGCGCCCGCCGCGCTCACGGTGCCGGTTCCCGACGAGGTCCCGTCGGCGACCGCCGCGGCGGCCCCGCTGATGCTCACGACCGCCCTCATGCTGCTCACCGACGCCGCCCGGTTCGGCGCCGGTGACACCGTCCTGGTGCATTCCGCGAGCGGCGGAGTCGGCAGCGCGGTGGCACAGCTCGTCCCCGCCCTCGGCGGTGGGCGGCTCATCGGCGTCGTCGGCCGCGCGGAGAAGATCCCCGCCGCCCTCAAGAGCGGCTACGACGCCGCCGTCGTCCGCGACGACGACCTCGCCGAGGCCGTACGCGCCGCCGCCGGCGGAGCCGTGGACGTCGTGCTGGATCCGCTCGGCACCGCCATGGTGGACACCGACCTCGCGGTCACCGCGCCCGGCGGGCGGATCGTCCTGTTCGGCAACGCCGGTGGTGGACGGTCGGGCGCGCTCCCGCCTCTGGACCGGCTGCGCGCCGGCAACATCGCCGTCGCCGGCTTCAGCGTCAGCGCCCTGGCGGTCACCGCGCCGCACCGCGTCGCCGTGGCACTGCGCCGCGTCCTCGACCTCGTCACCGACGGGCGGCTCGACCTGCCCGTCACCGAGGTCGGATCGCTCGCCGAGACACCCGCCACGCACCAGTTGCTGGCCGATGGGCACGGCAGCGGCAAGTACGTCGTGAGGATCGCGGAATCCTGACAGGAGATGTCAGTCGGGGCCTGTGATGATCGGTCGACGACCGCGATCGCACGACTCACCGAGGACCCCCGTGCCCCCTGACGACGCCCCTGTCCGCCGGGCCCAGCACCTGCTGATCCCCGCGACGTTCATCACCTCACTGGGCAACAACATCCAGCTGATCGCCGCGGCCCTGCTGCTCGTCCGGGCGGGGCAGACGATGCTCGCGGTCGGCTGGCTGTTCATCGCGGTCGCCGCTCCCCAGGCGCTGCTGTCCCCCTCCTGCGGCCGCCTCGCCGACCGGTTCGACCGCCGTACGCTCTGGATCTGCTGCGACCTGGCGAGCGCGCTCGCGGCGCTGGCCCTGCCGGCCGGGCTGGCGGCCGGCGCGCCCGCCAACACCGTCGTCTACGCCGCCAACCTGGCGCTGGCGGCGGTCGCCACCCTGTTCGTGCCGGTCAGCGCCGGTCTGATCAAGGAGCGGGTCCGGCCGGCCGAGCTGCGGCGGTTCAACGCGAACTACGAGATCGCGATGCAGGCCGGGATGCTCCTGTCGGCGTCGGTCGGCGGCTTCGCGGTCCAGTGGTTCGGGGCGACACCGCTCTTCGCGTTCAACGCGGGAACGTTCCTCGCCTCGGCGTTGTGCGTGCTCGCGGTCGGCCGCCGCCCCGCGCGCCCCGCCGTCGCGCCGGAGACCGGCCCGCACGACCCGCTCAGGGGAACGGACCGGCGTCTGTCCACCGGCCGGCTCATCCTCCTGTACGCGCAGGGCAGTGTCGTCGTGACGGTCTTCAACGCGCTGCTGCCCGTCCTCGTCGTCGGGGAGCTGCACCGCGGCAGCGCGGTCCTCGGCCTGGTCGACGCCCTGGGCGGCACCGGCTTCCTGCTCGCTGCGGCGGCGTACCGCCTGGTCGGCCACCGGATGGGGGATCTGCGCATCGCACTGACCGGGTTCCTGCTGTGCAGTGTCGTGCTGGTGCTACAACCGTGGTTCGGCGTGGCCGGGCTGATGCCGTTGGTGCTCGTCGGCGCGTGCCTGTTCGGGCAGGCGCGCATCGCCTCGCGGGCGCTGCTTCTCGCCTCGGCACCCGAGCACCGGATCGGGAGGGTGTTCGGCGTCGCCAACGCCTGCGCTCTCGCCGGCACCGTCGCCGTCATGCTCGTCGTGGCGGCCATCACCGATCATTCGGACACCCGGTACGGCTTCGCGACCCTCGCCGCCATCAGCGCGCTCGCCGCCGCCCTCCCCACGCTCGCCCGCGCACGACGGCATCGTCGCGCGAACCGACCTGCGCCCGAAACACCATCGATCCCGAACCCGGCACCGCTGGCCGAACCATAGCGATCAAGGACCTTTACCGAGCATTGTGGTCACCCTTGTGCCGCAGCGGCGGCGAGGGTTCACGGGCCGCCGCGGAACCCGTCCGCGGCGGCCCGCAGCGCGCCGTTCAGCGAATCCGAGATGGCGGGATATGCCGGGTAAAGCGCCTCCCGCCGGGTTCGTCAGACGGGCAGGAAGCTGACGGACACCCCTGCGTGATTTCCGGAGCCGCCGACGATGTTCGAGCGGAAAGCCCCGTCGGTCCCTGCGCTGTCATAAGAGTTCGATCCGAAGAACGGATTGTCCCAGTGGAAGTGAATCCGCTTGTTGTTGTGAGCCGGATTCCGGCAGGACTGGGTGAAGTAGTCCGCCTCACCCTCGGTCCCGGTGCCGATCCCGTGGGACACCGACTCCCACCGCCCCTGGTCGCCCAGCAGGATGAGCTGCGGCGGCCGGACCTCCCACTCACCGTGGTCGAGCCGGGCGGTGACGAGGAGCAGGTCGCAGCGGGCGAGGTTGTTCAGGAATACCTCGACACTACGGGCCGAGTCGGCGCTGGCCGAGGGTATGGACGCGAGCAGACCGCCGCCCAGGACGGCCGCGGCCACGGCGGTCCTGATTCCGGTCCGCGCGGTGATCCCCATGTTTCCCATGAGTTTTCCTCTCTTGGAAGTCGAAGAATCTCGATGAGTCCAAGGTAGGAACGGCAGCTAAAATGCGTTATCCCGAAAGCCGGGGATTGCGAGGTCGGCGATGCGTGAGTTCTCGGCCGCGCGAACGATCGGCCATTGACGAATCAGCCTAACGATATCAGGCCACATATCACCGCATGCGTATTTCATCCGACGGCTGCCGCTCAGCCCCGCTGCCGGATACCGTTGTCGTCCGAGGCCACGGCCACGTGCGGGCCTCCAGCACCGCGCGGGTGAGCTGGTCGATATCAGCGGCCTCGACCAGCCGCCATCCGGACGGAACCCAGACGAGCGCCCACCACGACCGCGTAAACCGCCCGAACCAAAAGACCAGCCCCGAGAACCGCCGGGAGATCACCCCAGAAGGAGCCAGCAGACCTGACGGCCACCGCCCTGTCCATGCAGGGCCACCTGGCGTGGGTGACCGGTGATATTGGCTCGATGGCAGCCCTATCGGGTGCGGCCGCAGAGATGGCCACGGCCACCGGAACCCGGACCATGGCGATCCAGCAACGAGGCCGCGCACTCGCGATCATGGGCGACGAGGACGGTGCTCTACACGCCATCGGCGAGGCCGAGCAGGTCATCACCCACGGGGAATCCGGCGATGACCCGGAATCGCTCTACTTCTACGAGCCGGAGCTCCTCACGATGCAGCGCGGCATCATCCTCGCCTACCTGGCGGACGACCCGATCGCCTACCTCCGCGCGGCGAACACGATCTCAGACGCCCTCAAGGCCCTGCCCTCTGCCCTACGCGACTCCGAATGGGTCGCCTCGTACCGCGTCCGAGCCGCTGGCGCTTTCGCCGCCGGAGGTGAACCCGACGCCGCATCGATGGGGCTGCGGCAAGCCCACGCGATCGTCTCGGCGACCGGAGGGAGCAAGACACTCGGAGAGATCGCCCGAGTACACGCGCGCATGGCCGCCAAGTGGCCCACCAACCCACAGGTAATCGACGTCGGAGAACAGATCGCCGAGTACTGATTCAGGCCAAGACCGAACGTGAGCGCGTGAGGACCGGGTGGCCGCTCAGCCGGAGGTCTGAGTCTTCCGCAGCATCGCCAAGTGCGTGCGCAGCTCGGGGAGAGCATGCTTGGCCAGGGCGATCACTTGGGGGGACGATCCCTGGGAGACCTGGGTCCGGGTGTCTGCGATGACCTTCTGGTGCCCGCCGACCATGGTGCTGAGGAAGTTCTGGTCGAAGGTCTTCCCCGATTCGTTCCGCAGCCGGGAGGCGACCGTCGCGTCGGCGGGCGTGGGCGTCTTGGGCAGGGAGACTCCGAGGCGCTCGGCCAGGCGGGTCACTTTGCCGTCGAAGGCGGTGTGGTCGGACACGAGCATCCGGCCGGCCGAGCGCACCTCCGCGGTCGTGCCCTTCTTCCCGGCCAGCTCGCCGACCTCGATCTCCGCGAGGTTGGCCTGGTGGGCCTCTCTCAGCCAGGCGCGATCCTGGGCGGACACCGGGGCTCGAGACGTCGGCGAGACCATCACCGAGGTCGGCCGTGCGGCGCCGGATGCCGGACCCGCCGTGACGGTGACCGCCGTCATGACCATCGCAGCCGCCGCCGGAAGCGCGCGCACGTACGGATTACGCTGCATGTCTCCCCCTGTCAGTAATTGCTGCATTACCACCTGTAATTCTCCTCGCCGTACCCACGGACGAGTGACGTCATGCAGCGCGGGGCTCCACCGGGTTAGTCTGGGTCTCGGGTCGGACTGGAGGAGAAGAAGCTTGAGTGGGGTCGTAACGCTCGCACTGCTGGCGATCCTGCTGGCGTTCATCGCCAGCCGCGCCCTGAAGCGCGTCGGGCTCAGCATGTCCCGCGACCGCACCATCGGGCTCATGGTCGTCTTCGTGATCGTGGTACTGATGATGTGGGGGCAGCAGGCCGGAAAATGACGCGCTCCCCAGCCTGAAAGGCTGGGGTTTCAGTCCGTGCCGCGTCATGCGGCACCTCTGTGGCTTCCTGCTTCGACGGGCTTGCCACCTTGGTGGGGTGGTCTTATCTGCCCTCCACCGGGACGGCGTGCGCCGTCCCGCCCACTGGTGTGGGAGGCGTTTAGCCTCTCCGCCCGTCCGGCGGCGAGGATGTTCTTGGCTGCGTTGACGTCCCGGTCATGGACCGCCCCACAGGGGCAGGTCCAGAACCGGACGTTCAGCGGCATCGACTCGGCGTTGGTCCCGCAGACGGAGCACTGCTTGGAGGATGGGAACCACCGGTCGATCCGGTGGAAGGTTCGCCCGTACAGGCGGGCTTTGTACTCCAGCATTGCGACGAATGATGACCAGCCGGCGTCGTGAACGCTCTTGGCCAGCCGGGTGCGCGCCAGTCCCTTCACGGCGAGGTCTTCCACGTAGATCGCTTGGTTATCGCGAATCAGCTTCGTGGAAAGCTGGTGATGGAACTCCCGGCGCGCGTCGGTGACCTTGGCATGCTGGCGGGCCACGGCCAAGCGGGCCTTGTCCCGGTTGTTCGATCCGGGCTGTTTGCGGGACAGCGCCCGCTGCAGCCGCTTGAGTTTCTTCTCCGCCCGGCGCAGGAAACGCGGCGAGTCGATCTTCCGCCCGTCCGACAGGACCGCGAAATGCCCCAGCCCCAGATCGATCCCGGCCTCGGCCTCGACCGGCGGGAGGGACTCCTCCCCGACCTGGACAACGAACGATGCGAAGTACCTTCCGGCCGCGTCCTTGACCACCGTCACACTGGACGGTTCGGCGGGCAAGGTGCGGGACCAGCGGACCGCCACGTCACCGATCTTCGGCAACCGAAGTTTGCCGCCCGGGGTGATGGCGAAGCGGGCGTTCTTGGTGAAGCGGATCGTCTGCCGGTTGTCCTTCCTCGACCTAAAGCGAGGCGGGGCCATCTTCGGCCCCTTCCGTTTCCCCCTCAGAGAGGCGAAGAAGTTGCGGCAGGCGGTGTTCAGGTCGGCGAGCGCCTGCTGCAACGCAACGGCCGACACCTCACCCAGCCACGCACGTTCCGGCGTCTTCTTCGCATCCGTGATCACCCGCTTGGACAACTCCCCATCGGACAGATACGGGAGTCCGGCTTCACGGGCCTCGTGTCGTGCGCGCAGCCCGTCGTTGAACACCACGCGCGCGCACCCGAACGCCCTCGCGAGCGCGATCTGCTGTCCCGGGGTGGGGGCCAGGCGATAGGCGTACCGTAACTGCATAGCACCGCACCCTACCGCGGTCCGTATCCTTGGCAGAGCGGTTTCGGAACAATGACGGGTCTGGACCCGGCGAGAGCCTTCGCATCCAGCCTGGAGGCTCAAGCATTGCGGATGAATCGGGAGGGCATTCTCTGAACCCAAGATGCACCTGAGACGTCATACCGCGTACGGAGCACTCTTTTGCCGGGAGACATCGATGCCACAAGCCAGCGCGCACGCGCTCAGCGAAGCCGCCTGTCACCTGCGCAGGCTTGTGGACTTCGCCGAGCCTCGCCTCGACGACACCTGCCTCGACCTCGACTGCGGCACCTCGGATGTTCTCAACCCGTGGGTCCGCCATGTGACCAGCGCGGACGCTGCGTCCGTACCCGAAGGACCGTTCACGCTCATCACCGCCTGCCTGACTCCCACGCCGGACACCGACCCCGTCGCCCTGATCCAGCGGCTCTTCGGCGTCTGCGCCGGACGGCTCGTCATCTCCGACCTCGTACGGACCCGTGGCGGCGACAGCGGACGCCTCGAACGCCTCCGCGACCCGGCCCGTACGGCGACGCGCACGTTCCGCGAGCTGATGGACCTGGTCCGGGAGGCCGGGGGTGAGACGCGCCGACTCGAGGTGTTCACGATCGAGCGCCCGATCGACCCGTGGCTCGCCGACGTCGATGACGGCGACCGGATCCGGAATGAGCTGACCGCCGAGCTCGACGGCGGCCCGAAGACCGGGGCCCGCCCGCGCCTGATCGGCCGGGAGCTGTGGTTCACCCAGTCATGGGCCTACGTCGCCGCCGAGCCCGCCCGCGCGAGCCGGACCTGAGCAACACCCCGGCACCGCTGGGCTGTACGGCCGAGCCGGTCAGCCGGTAGCCCGCACCGGCACGCTGCGCCTCACGGCCGAGTCGGTCAGCGGAGGCCGGGTGGAACCAGCACCGCCGCTCCGTTGACCCGGTCGGCGGCCAGGTCCGCCAGCGCGCAGTCCGCCTCGGTCAGGGGATAGGGCGTGACCGTGACCTTGAGCCGCAGCCGGTCGGCCAGCCGGAGGAACTCCTCGCCGTCCGCCCGGGTGTTCGCGGTCACGCTGCGGAGCCGGCGCTCCTGGAACAGCTGGGCCTGGTAGTTCAGCACCGGGATGTCCGTGAGGTGGATCCCCGCGATGGCGAGGGTGCCGCCGCGGTCGAGGCGTTCGAGGGCGGCCGGGACCAGTTCGCCGGCGGGCGCGAAGATGATCGCCGAGTCGAGCGGCTCCGGGCTCGGGTCGAACGAGTCCTGTGCCGACGCCGCACCGAGCTCGAGCGCCAGCGTACGGGCCGCCGCCGCGCGCGTGAACACGTGGACCACGGCGCCCTGGGCGATGGCGACCTGCGCGGCCAGATGCGCCGACCCGCCGAAGCCCCAGATGCCGAGCCGGCCGGCCGGGGGCAGCGCGGCGCTGCGCAGCGCGCGGTACCCGATGATCCCGGCGCACAGCAGCGGCGCCAGCTCGGCGTCGGCCCGGTCGCCGGGCAGCGGATAGATGTACGCCTCGGGGGCGACCGCGAACTCGGCGTACCCACCGTGCGCGTCCCAGCCGGTGTAGACCGAGCGGGGGCAGAGGTTCTCCTCACCGCGCCGGCAGTACGCGCACCTGCCGCAGGTGCGGCGCAGCCACGCCACACCGACCCGGTCCCCCGCCGCGAACCGGTCTCCGGGGGTCACCACCTCGCCGACGATCTCGTGGCCGGGCGTCACACCGGGCAGGTGCGGCGGCAGGTCCCCTTCGGCGACGTGCAGGTCCGTCCGGCACACCCCGCAGGCGCGCACGCGCACGAGCACCTCGCCGGGCCCCGGCTCGGGAACCGGCCGGTCGATCGCCCGCAGCGGCCCGGTCTTGATCGGCCCAGGCTCCCCTACCTCCCACGCCAGCACTCCTCCACCCTAACCAGCGCGGCCGAGGGGTCACCGCCGGTCGGCGTGCCGGGAGTCCGCGGGCCACCGCCCTACCCCCGCTTCAGGACTTCAGCGGGATCTCGAACCACACCGCCTTGCCGTCGCTGGTCGGGCGGGAGCCCCAGCGGGCGGCGAGCTGGTCGACGAGGTAGAGGCCACGGCCGCCCTCGTCGGTCTCGCCGGCGCTCCGGATGCGGGGCAGGCGCATGTCCTTGTCCAGCACCTCGACCCAGACGGCCTTCTCGCCGCGCCGGAGCCGGAGCGTGAACTCCTTGGTGGCGGGCTCGCGCCGACCCAGGTCGGGCATGTCCCACGGGTCCTCGAAACCGCCCGGCCCGTCGAGACCCAATGCCCCCTCGAGGACGAACTCGCGCCGGGGTGCCGGGGTGTTGGCCGCGTGCAGCACGACGTTGGTAACCACTTCGGAGACCAGCAGGCAGGCGAAGTCGGACTGCTCGTCCAGCATGCCCCAGTCGGCGAACGTCTCGGCGGCCAGGCGACGGGCCTCCGAGACCATGATGGGCTCGGCGGGGAACGTGCGCTCCTCGACGTGAAGGCGGTTCGGCGAGGTGCGGACGACGACGATGGCCACGTCGTCGTCGATGTCGCCGGGGACGGCGTCGAACGCCGCGTTGGCGATCGACTCGACGTCGCCCCGTGCCGCCTTGCGGACCGCCTCGTACAGCAGCTCGCGCGCCTGCTCGCGGCTTTGGTAGTCGCCGTCGTCCTTGGGCCGGCGCTCGATCAGCCCGTCGGTGTAGAGGACCAGGGTGCTGCCGGGTGGCAGCTCGCGGGTCTCCTCTTCGTACCGGATGTCGCCGCCCACGCCCGGCTGGCGAACGCCGAGCATGGCGCCCCTGCCGCTGGCCTCCAGCTCGCCCACCTCGCCGTCGAGGATGAGCAGCGGAGGCTGGTGTCCCGCGTTGGCGAAGGAGAGGTGCCGTGACCAGGCGTCGTAGACGAAGTACGTGACGGACACGAGCGGCGTCTCCGGCGCCTCGGGCGTGGCCCCGTTGGCGTAGCGGACCGGGGTGTTCATCGTGCGCACCCATTCGTCCAGCTTGGTCAGGATGTCGGCCGGGGGCTTGTCGTCCTGCGCGAACGCGCGCAGCGCCGCCCGCAGCTGCCCCATCACGGCGGCGGCTCGGGCGCCCCTGCCCTCGACGTCGCCGATGACCAGGCCCACCCGGCCCGCCGACAGCGGGATCACGTCGTACCAGTCGCCGCCCACCTGGGTCTGGATGCCCTGGCCGTGCGACTCGAGGGGGCGGGCCGGCTCGTAGCGCCAGGCGATCTCCAGCCCGTCGAGGGGCGGTGGCCGGTCGCCCGGCAGGAGCTGCTTCTGGAACGCCAGGGCGGTCTCGCGCTCCTCCTCGAACAGCATCGCGTTGTCGATCGCGAGCGCCACCCGGCTCGCGATGGCGCCGATGAGGTCGCGGTCGAACCCGTCGTAGTGCGGATCGGGCCGGACGCTGATGCTGGACAGGGCCAGGCTCATCACACCGAGCAGCTCTCCGCGCGCCAGCAGCGGAGCGGCGACGATCGACGTCACGCCGACCTCGTCGCCGAGCCGCTTGCTCGCCGGGTGCGGCGCCTTCATCCGGTCGGCGACGACGTCCTCGATCAGCACCGCGTCGCGGCGTGCCATGGCCTTCGCGCAGAAGTGGCCGGGGGGATACTCGACGGTCTCGCCGACCTCCGCCCACGTGCCCGGCGGCGGGGTGAAGCCGCCCCCGTGCCGGGACACCCGGCGGAAGAGCTTGTCACCGCTGAACAGGTCGATGAAGCAGTGATCGGCGAACTGGGGAATGAGCGTGTCGGCGACGCGGCGCAGCGTCTGCTGCAGCTCCAGCGAGCCGGCGAGCCGCTCCCCGATCCGCTCGAGCAGGCCGTAGCGGTCCTGGTCGCGCTGGTTGCTGCGCAACGCCTCCCGAGCGAAGATCACCAGGCCCTCGACGCCCCCGGAGGGGTGCCGCAGGGGCACGGCGTACGCCCGGGTGTAGACCGTGCTGCCGTCGACCCGGACGTTGCAGAACGTGCCCTCCCAGACCCCGCCGCGCAGGACGCGCCGACCCAGATCCTTGGCCTGCTCGTGATCCTCCTCGGCCACGCCGAGGGACAGCCACGACCGGCCGATGTACTCCGGGCCGCCGTAACCGAGCAGGGTCTCGGTGAACGCGTTGGTGTAGATGACGTTGCCGAAGCGGTCGCAGACGATGACCGCCATCTCCGCGGCGTCCAGCACGGTCTTCGGCGGCAGCAGCGCGTCGACGGGCGAGTCACCCCAACGCTTCATGGGCCTGTCACCTTGCGAACGCTCACGCGGCCCCCCGAATACGGTCCCCCGACCTATTGAACGACGAACACCGCGCCGGGATACGTGGAACCGGCAACTCAGCGCTTCGACACGAAGACGTGAGCGGCCACACGGTGTGGAATCTCGATGGACGGACTATCGGCTGCGTCGTCACACGTCACCCGGATACCGTCGTCGGCGGCCGCAAGCGTCACCTCTCGTCCCGGTTGAATCCCGATCTCCTTGAGCTGGAGCATCAGCGCGCGGTCGCCCTGGACCTGCTCGCTGATGCGTTGAACGACCACCGGCACCCCGGTCACGGTCGCGACCTCGGTCATGAGCGCCAGCGGCTCCCCGGCCGGTGCCTCGGCGTCGGCGCCCAACTCGGTCAGACCGGGGATCGGATTGCCGTGCGGGCACGTCGACGGGCCGTCGAGCAGGCTGACCAGCCGCCGCTCGACCTCCTCGGACATGACGTGCTCCCAGCGGCAGGCCTCGACGTGGACGTCTTCCCAGGGCAGCCCGATGACGTTGACGAGCAGGCATTCGGCGAGCCGGTGCTTGCGCATGACCCGGACGGCCAGGGACCGACCGGTGTCGGTGAGCTCCAGGTGGCGATCGCCTTCGACCTTGACCAGGTCGTCGCGCTCCATCCGCGCGACCGTCTGGCTGACCGTCGGACCACTCTGTGACAACCGCTCGGCGATGCGCGCGCGAAGCGGGACGATGCCCTCCTCTTCGAGCTCGAAGATCGTACGGAGGTACATCTCCGTGGTGTCGATCAAGCCGTGTGCGGTCAAGGCTTCCTCCAGTCTCGCCCCATGCTACGGCGGATCAGCGACGGTTGGGGAACCGACGGCGGCAGGGGGGCGATCCACTTCTTCTCTTTCTTCGAAACGTCCCGCGCGGACGTGCTCTTCCCCGCCGGGTTCGGACCCCCTCGCCGGGTAGATTGAGCGCGCGATGACACGTTTCGAAGGAGCCGAACACTACGTCCCGGCCGGGGCGGATCTCGACGGCCTGCGCCGCTCCGTCCAGGACTGCCGGGGCTGCGACCTGTACGCGGACGCCACCCAGGCCGTGCTCGGGTCGGGCGGCCCGGCCGCGCGCGTGGTCCTGGTCGGCGAACAGCCCGGTGACCAGGAGGACCGCCAGGGCGCACCGTTCGTGGGGCCGGCCGGCCGGTTGCTGGACAAGGCGCTGGCCGAGGCGGGCATCGAGCGCGGTGACGCCTACGTCACCAACTCGGTCAAGCACTTCCGGTTCAGCCAGTCCGGAGCGGGCGAGCGCCGCATCCACCAGACGCCGGACGCCACCCACATCTCGGCGTGCCGGCCGTGGCTCACCGCCGAGTTGCGCATCATCGACCCGGAGGTGATCGTCGTTCTCGGCGCCACGGCGGGCAAGGCGCTGCTCGGCCCGTCCTTCCGCGTCACGAGGCAACGCGGCCAGCTGATCCCGCGCCCGCCGCTGGACGACGAGTCGGCCACGCAGAACGGCTTCTACGTCCCGACCGTCCACCCGTCGGCCGTACTGCGCGCCGACGACCGCGACGCGGCGTACGCCGGTCTGGTCTCGGATCTGAAGGTCGCCGCCGAGGTCCTGCAGCCGGCCACCCGGCCCTGAAGAATCCCCCGGGCCTGGTGACCCGGGGTCTCCTCACCCTGCTCGCCTGCGCGGTCAGCCCGCCAGGGAGGCGCCGAAGCCGGCCTTGGCCGCGGACACGCCGGCGGACTTGCCGCCGAAGACCATCATCCCCGCGATGCCCTGGCCGGGGTAGATCGAGACACCTCCGTCGCCGCCGTTCTCGCCGGGGGTGCCGACGGCCAGGTCGAGGCGGGTGTCGCCGTCGAGGTCGGCGAGGGACAGCGCGCCGCCGTACCGGTCGCCGCTCTCGGAGACGCCCGGCACGCCCTCGGTGTTCTGGCTGAACGACGAGGAGCCGGCGCCGAGCCGCCAGCCGGCGTTCCCGCGCAGGACGGTCACGGCACCGGCGTTCCGTCGTTTCCCGATGTCCTCACCCGGCGCGCCGACGACCACCTCGGCGCGCCCGTCGCCGTCGACGTCGCGCGCGGCGACCGCCGCGCCGAACTCGTCGCCCGTCTCGCCCTTCCCTGGGACGCCGCTGGAGTCCTGCCCGTACGAACGGGGGTGCCGCAGGTCACCGCCGGGGTAGATCTTCACGAGCCCGCCGTGTGCCCCTGCGGGGTCGCCCGCGACGACGTCCCCGCGACGGTCGCCGCCCACATCCCCGATCGCGACGCCGCCGGTGGCGCCCACGCTCGCCGTCACCGGCGCCGTGCGCAGCCCGGTCTTCGAGCCGTGGAGGAGGCGCAGGCGGCCGTCGGCGTTCCAGGCCGCGTCGGCGTACCCGTCGCCGTTCACGTCCCCGGCCGCGATCGCCACGCGCCGGGCGGCCCGGCCCTTGATCGTGGCGACGACCTTCGCGTCGCCGGTGGCGAACCCGACGACGAGGAGCGCGGAGTTCCCCGCCACCAGGAGATCGGGGTGCCCGTCGTGGTCGACGTCCCCGACCGCGAGGGCCCGGCCCGCCCCGTCTCCGGGGGTCAGGACGGCCCGGCGGCTCAGGCCAGAACGGCTCCCGGTGAAGATCTCGATGGTGCCGCGACCGGGAGCGCCCACCGCCAGGTCGGCGTGCCCGTCGCCGTCGAAGTCCGCGGTCGCGACCGCGGTGCCGAACGCTCCCCCGGACCGCAGCGGGGCCAGGACCTGATGGTGCTTGACGTCGGCGCCGCCGCGCGAGCCGTACACGACGGCCACCCTGCCGCCGCCGGTCGCGGCCGGCGCTCCGATCGCCAGGTCGCCGTAGCCGTCGCCGTTGACATCGGCGACGCCCGGCGTCCGGGCGGCGACCCCGGGCGTGCGAGCGGCGGACCATGGGGTGGGCGCGGCGGCGTGGGCGGGGGCCGCGCTCAGTGCCGCGGGCAGGCCGATCAGGGCGAGCGTCGTCGCCGCTCGCAGGCGTCGCTGCATGAAGTCCTCGGTTCCGGGCGGGTACGGAAGATCACGTGGGCGGTGCGAACGGTAGTGCGCCGGTCGCGCTGGGGCAATGCCCTGTCCCGGCGAGTCTCCTCAAGATCCTTTCGGCCCCGTCCCGGGCCCCCGCCCCGTCTACCGGTCGGCGGTGTAACCGCGGAAGGACGGCACCGCCAGCCCGACGAGGACGACGAGGATCGCGCAGGCGAGGCCGCCGCCGACCCAGGACGCGGTCGCTCCGATCGCGGCGCCCACGGCTCCGGCGCGGAGATCTCCCAGCCGGGGACCGCCCGCGACGACGACCGTGAACACGCCCTGGAGGCGTCCGCGCATCTCGTCCGGGGCGTACGTCTGCAGGATCGTCTGCCGGAACACCGCCGACACGAGGTCGGCCGCGCCGCCGAGGGCGAGGAACAGGACGGCGAGCCACAGCGAGTGCGCGAGCCCCGCCGCGGCGACGGCCAGGCCCCAGGCCGCGATGACGGCGATCAGGGCGATGCCCTGGCGCCGGATGCGGCCGATCCAGCCGGACAGCAGGCCGCCGATGACGGCGCCGACGGCGATCGCCGCGATCAGCCAGCCGACGGCCTCCTCGCCGCCGAAGCGGGTGTCGGCGACCTCCGGGAACAGCGCGCGCGGCATCGCGACGCCCATCGCGATGATGTCGACGACGAACGACATCATCAGCACCGGCCGGGTGGTGAGGAAGCGCAGACCCTCGATGACCGAGCGCAGCCCGGGCCGCCCCGTCTCGTCGCCCAACGGAGGCATCGACGGCAGGCGGATGGCGGCGTACAGCCCGACGGTGAACAGCGCGGCGTCGATGCCGTACGCCACGGCGTAGCCGCCGTGCCCGACCACGACGCCCGCCAGCATCGGGCCGATGAAGGTGGCGACCTGCGAGGCGGTGAAGTTGAGGGTGTTGGCCGCCGGTACCAGCGTCGTCGGCAGCAGGCGCGGGATGACCGCGCCGCGGGTCGGCGAGGTGACGGCGAACCCGACCGCCTGCACCACGACCAGCCCGATGATCAGCGGGACGCTCCCGACGCGGAAGAGCGCCTGCGCCAGCAGGCCCAGGGTGGAGACCCACGTGATCAGTGACGCCAGGATGAGCAGCCGCCGGCGGTCCATGGCGTCGGCGACCGCGCCGCCCCACAGCCCGAAGACGATCAGTGGGATCAGGTTGGCCGGGCCGAGCATCCCGACCCAGAACGAGGACTTCGTCAGGTCATACACCTGGACGGAGATGGCCACCGAGGTGAGCGCGAAGCCGGTGTACGACACCGCCTGCCCGATCCAGAGCCGCCGGTACGCCGGATGCCGAAGCGGGCGCGTGTCGATGGCGGTCCGCCGCGCCAGCCCGCCGAGGCGCGTCGACCGTGCGCCGCGCGGAGCCGCGGACGGGGCGGCGTCCGCGGTGGGGTCCAGGTCCGGGGAGGGGGGATCGGGGGTTGAACTCACGGCCTAAGTCTCTCGATGACCCATTCGCCCTGTTCGCCGGGGTCCGCACGGCGGTAGCGGAGCCGGTCGTGCAGGCGGTCCGGACGCCCCTGCCAGAACTCGACACTCGTCGGCATCACCCGGTAGCCGCCCCAGAAGTCCGGCATCGGCACCTCGTCCGGCCACCGCTCCGCCAGCTCGGCGTACCGGCTCTCCAGCTCGGCGCGGCCGGACACGACCGCGGACTGGTGCTCGCTCGCCCAGGCCCCGAGCTGCGAGCCGCGGGGCCGGGTCCGGAAGTACTCGGCCGACTCCTCGCGTGACAGGCGCTCGGCGGTCCCCTCGACGATCACCTGCCGGCGCATCGGGTGCCACGGGAACAGCAGGGCCACCCGGGAATCGGCGGCGATCGCCCGCGCCTTCCGGGAGCGATGGTTGGTGAAGAAGCGGAAGCCCTCGGGACCGTACCCCTTGAGCAGGACCGTCCGTGCGCTCGGCCTCCCGTCGGCGTCGACGGTGCTCAGCACCATCGCGTTGGGCTCGGGCAACGCCGCCCCGACGGCGTCGGTGAACCACGTTCCGAACTGGGTCAGCGGGTCGGCCGCGAGGTCTCGGGCGTGCAGGCCCGCGCCGGCGTAGGACTCTCGGATGGCCGCGACATCATGATGCTCCACGACAGGACATCCTCTCGCGAGGGACCATGGACGACGCGACAAGGTTCCCGCGAGAGTTGCCCAAACGGAAAGAATTGCGCATCTCACACCCCCCCGGGTACGGCTCACGGCGGATGAAGCGGTTCAATTACCAGTTGGCGTCTGTACATCAAGGGGACGAAAGGCAGGACAGAACATGTCCGACTTCAAACCCGGCCTCGAGGGTGTTGTGGCCTTCGAGACTGAGATCGCGGAACCGGACAAGGAGGGCGGGGCTCTCCGATACCGGGGAGTCGACATCGAAGATCTCGTTGGCCGCGTCTCCTTCGGTGACGCGTGGGGGCTGCTGGTCGACAACAGCTTCACCCCCGGGCTGGCTCCGGCCGAGCCGCACGTTCTTCCGGTGCACTCCGGTGACGTCCGCGTGGACGTCCAGAGCGCGCTGCCGATCATCGCACCGGCGTACGGCATGCGCCCGCTGCTGGACATCAGCGACGAGCAGGCCCGCGAGGACCTCGCCCGTACGTCCGTGACGGCCCTGTCGTTCGTTGCGCAGAGCGCGCGTGGCCTCGGCCTGCCGATGGTCCCCCAGAGCCGTGTCGGCGAAGGTCGGACGATCACCGAGCGGTTCATGATCCGCTGGCGCGGTGAGCCGGACCCCAAGCACGTCAAGGCCATCGACGCGTACTGGGTCTCGGCCGCCGAGCACGGCATGAACGCCTCCACGTTCACCGCCCGCGTCATCGCCTCCACCGGCGCCGACGTGGCGGCGTCGATCTCCGGTGCGATCGGCGCGATGTCCGGCCCGCTGCACGGCGGTGCTCCGGCGCGCGTCCTGCCGATGATCGAGAAGGTCGAGCAGCTCGGTGACGCCCGCAAGGTCGTGACCGACATCCTCGACAACCACGAGCGCCTGATGGGCTTCGGCCACCGCGTCTACCGCGCCGAGGACCCGCGCGCCCGCGTACTCCGCCGGACTGCCAGGGAGCTGGGCGCGGCCCGCTACGAGGCGGCCAAGGCGCTGGAGGACGCCGCGCTGGCCGAGCTGCGGGAGCGTCGTCCCGACCGTCCGATCGAGACGAACGTGGAGTTCTGGGCCGCGGTCATCCTCGACTTCGCCGAGGTTCCGCCGCACATGATGCCCGCCATGTTCACCTGCGCCCGTACGGCGGGCTGGGCGGCGCACATCCTGGAGCAGAAGCGCACCGGACGTCTGGTCCGGCCGAGCGCCCACTACATCGGCCCGGCCTCCCGTCCGGCCACCGACGTGGACGGCGCCTCCGAGGTGCTCGACAAGCACTGAAGGCGTTCCGCTCCGTACGGCCCGTGATGCTCCGGCACCACGGGCCGTTTCGGGCGGGAGGGAGGATGGGTGGCATGTACACCGGTCCCCGCGACGAGGAGCCCGACGAGCGCGACGCAGAGCTGCTGCGGTACGAACGCGAGCGGCGGGAGCGCGCCGGGCGGCGCGACGCGACCTCCTGGAGGTTCATCGCCTGGGTGATGGCCGGAGGCCTCGCGCTGTTGTCGTACGACTCCGGGGGCGCGGCGCTGGACGCCCACCGCTCGGGCCGGCCGTGGCTCTACCCGGCGACCGTGTCCGTGGGATGCGCGCTCGGCCTGGTGGGGCTGGTGGCCTGGGCGCTGCGCCGGCGCTGACACGCGGCGGCCGACCCGTTATGGAATCGCGATCAACGACACTACGCGCCCGAAACGCTCCGAACTCATCCGGAGGTCCTGGTGAGGGTTCGATGCCGCCTTACAGACCCGCAGGCCGTGTGGTGCGCATGAGGGTGAGCGTTGCGGCGCTGGTGGCCAGTAGTGCGGCGGTGGCGATGAGGGCGCTGGTGTGCAGTCCGGTCAGGAAGGTCGCGCTGCCTTCTCCGGCGATGAGTGCGCCGAAGAGGGCCACGCCGAGTGCTCCGCCGATCTGGCGGGCACAGCTGAGCAGTCCGGAGGCGGTCCCGGCTCGGTTGGCGCTGATGGCCTGGAGGAGGGTGGAGGTCAGGGGCGGGACCGACAGTCCGGCGCCGATGCCGATGGGGATCAACAGGGCCAGCAGGGTCATGGTGGAGGTGTGCGGTCCCACACCGATCAGGGCGAGGAATCCGGTGACCTGTAGAAGTTGACCACCGGCCAGTGGGAGACGTGGGCCGTACCGGGCGGTGAGCCTTCCGGCGGTCAGATTGGCGACGGTGATCAACGCGGTCATGGGGACGAACATCAGTCCGGCGGTGAGCACGGATTGGCCGCGGACCTGCTGGAAGTACAGGCTCAGGACGAAGACCAGCCCGTAGAAGGTCAAGTTCAGGACCAGGCCGATGACAGCGGTGATCGATACGGCCCGGGACCGGAACAGGCCGAGCGGGACCATCGGATTCCTTGTCCGTGCCTCGATGAGGACGAAGGCGGCGGCGGCCAGCACGAATCCAGCCAGTGCTGCGGCCACCACGGGTGAGGTCCAGCCGTCCTGACCGGTCTCGATCACCGCGAAGGTGAGCGCCACCAGGGCGGTCACCGCGGCGACCTGCCCGGCCAAGTCGAGCGGGACGGGTCTGGGGCTGGATCGTGGCGCGCGGGTGAGCGTCGCCAGCGCCGCCGCACCGACGGGGAGGTTGATGAAGAAGATGGCCTGCCAGCCGAGTCCGCTGGTGAGCACGCCACCGAAGACGGGGCCGGCGGCGACGGCCGCGCCGCCGGCCGCCGTCCAGGTCGCGATCGCCCTCGCACGGGCGGCGTCCTGCTGGTAGGCCTGGCGGATCAGCGCCAAGGACGCGGGCATCATGAGAGCCGCCGCGGCCCCTTGGACCACCCGGGCCGCCAGCAGGGCAGGCAAGGTGGGGGCGAGTCCGCATCCCGCGGAGGCGAGAGTGAAGACGGTGAGTCCGGCGGCGAAGCAGCGGGATGCGCCGAGGCGGTCGGAGAGCGCGCCCGCCGACAGCAGGAGCGCGGCGAAGGCAAGGGTGTAGCCGTCGACCACCCACTGCAGGCCGGTGATGCCGCCGCCGAACTGCCGCCCGATGGTCGGCAGCGCGACGTTCACCACGGTCGCATCCAAGGTGATCATGAAAAAGCCGAGTGCGGCCGCCAGCAACGTCATACCGGTCCGGGAAGCCGGGGAGGAGACGGTGTCGACGGCCGCGGCTCGCCTCGAGGTGCCAGTGGTCATGGTTTCCGGTTCAGAGCGTCGAGGTGAAGTGGTCATGATTTCCGGTTCAGGATGAAGTGGGGCCGGGGTGGGGACCGGGCGGGTGCCCTTACCAGGGCAAGGGGCGACCGTCGCGGAAGAAGCCTCCGGTCGGGCCATGGTCCGGCAGGGTGGCGGCCCAAACGACGCTGGCCGCTCCTTCTGTGACCGGGCGGCCGCCGGGGCCGCCCATATCGGTGGCGACCCAGCCCGGGCAGACGGCGTTGACCAGGATCTTTTCGGCGCGCAGTTCGGCGGCGAGCATTCTGGTGAGGGCGTTGAGGGCGACCTTGGAGGCGTTGTAGGCGGGGGTGCCGCCGCCCATGTTGGTCAGCGAAGCCGCCTCGCTCGACACGTTGACGACCCTCGCGTGGGCGCTCTTGCGCAGCAGCGGCAGCAGGGCCTGAACCATGCGCCAGGGGCCGTAGAGGTTGGTCTCGGCCGCCTGGCGTACGACCCGCAGATCGGCGGTGGCGGCCCGCTGCCAGGTGTCGTAGGTGATGGCGGCATTGTTGACCAGCACGTCCAGCCGGCCGAACCGCTCAGCGACCTCTCGCGCCACCATCGAGGCGTCGTCGTCGGAGGTGACGTCCAGCCGTAGCGGATGCACTGTCGGGCCGAGCCCGTCCGCTGCGGCCGTGGCCGCGTCCGGGGAGCGGGCGGTGAGCAGGACGGTGTGGCCGAGGGCGGCGAGTTGCCTGCAGACTTCCAGGCCGATGCCTCGGTTGGCGCCGGTGACCAGCGAGATCATCGCTTTTCGGCGGCCAGGGCCATGAGGTCCTTGTTGCCGTCGGCCCAGGTCGCGGTCATCACCACACCGCTGATCCGCCAGCCGTCCTCGGCACGGAGCAGATCGAAGCGGTAGGTGCCGCCCAGCGTCCACAGCGGCGAGCCGAACGGGTTCGCCAGCCGGTGCGTGGCCTGGAAGGAGGCGGTGCAGACCGCGGTGTCGCCCTCGACGGTCACCAGGTGGTTGGTGATCAGGTGCTGGGTGGCGTCGAAAGCGCCCAGCAGTCCGGACCAGGCGTCGACGATCTGGTCGGGGGTCAGCTCGGCGGCTTCGCCGCCGTTCAGGCTGGTGTAGTCCAGCGTCACCTTGTCCGCGAACACGCCCGCCAGCTTGCCCCACTCGCGCTGGTCGGCGTGCCAGCCCATGCGCGTGCAGGTCTCGATGATCGCAAGACGGTCTTCAACCAGGCTCATGCTTTCACTCCTCGTCATCGTCACTCCGTCCGCTCGGGTCGGACATAAGTGATCATCAGGCGAAATGATCCGGCGCGTCCAATATCCGCTGTGATAGCCATGCGTTATGGACGCTCACCTCCGCGACCTGCGGTACTTCGTCGCCATTGCCGAGGAGCTCAGCTTCACCCGGGCCGCAGAGCGACTGTTCGTCTCCCAGCCCGCGCTCAGCAAGCAGATCAAGCAGCTCGAAGATCAGCTACGGGTGAAGCTGTTCCAACGGGACCGGCGTTCGGTGACGCTCACCGAACCCGGGCAGGCTCTGCTCACCGCCGCGCGGGAATTGATCCGCTCCTGGGACGAGGCCCAGCGTACGGTGAGCGACGCCGCCGCCGCCCAAGCGGCCCTCCTCACCGTCGGGCTGTCCACCAGCCTGGGCAGGGGCCTGCTTCCGACCCTGCGGCAGCGCTTCGCCGAACGGCGCCCGAACTGGCGGCTCCGGATGCGCCAGGTCAACTGGGACGACGCCAGCGTCGGCCTGGCTAACGGTGACGTCGACGTGGCGTTCGTCTGGCTTCCCATCCCGAACCAGGACGCCTTCAACACCAAAGTGGTCGCCCGCGAACCGCGGTGGGTCGCCTTCCGCGGCGACCACCGGCTCGCCGCCTGCGAGGAGGTGGACTTCACCGAGCTCCTTGACGAACCGTTCCTCGCACTCCCGGACAGCGCAGGAACGCTCCGCGACTACTGGCTCGCCCTCGACCACCGCGGCGGCCGTCCGCCCCGGATCGGCGCCACCGTCTCCAACGCCGACGAAACCTTCACCGCCATAGAAGAAGGCAGCGGCATCGTGCTACTCGCCTCCGGCAACGCCGCCATCTACCGGCGACCTGGAGTCCACGCCATACCCGTCACCGGCCTGTCTCCCAGCGAACTCGCCCTCGCCTGGCGTCCCGACGACCACCGCACCGTCATCCGCGACTTCATCGACGCCCTCCTCACCCCGCCACCGGCCCCACACTGAGCGTCGATCCGGCCCCCGCTCAACACGTCGGTCAAGGGCCGGCGGCGACCGAAGCCCGTCTCCTTCCGTGACTCGGCCGCCTGGGCGCCGCGCCGGCGCTGACACGCGGCGTCTCAAGCTCTGGAAAGGTCCCGTGCATGACTCTGCGGCTCAACTACGCTGCTGCACGTGACCGACATCGTGATCCCCGACGGCCTCAAGCCCGCCGACGGCCGCTTCGGCTCCGGGCCGTCGAAGGTCCGTCCCGAGCAGGTGGCCGCCCTCGCCGCGTCCGGCGCGACCTACCTCGGCACCTCGCACCGCCAGCGACCGGTCAAGTCCCTCGTGACCCGCGTCCGCGAAGGGCTGACCCGGCTGTTCTCGCTGCCCGACGGGTATGAGGTGCTCCTGGGCAACGGCGGCACCACGGCGTTCTGGGACGCCGCCGCGTTCGGACTCGTACGCGAGCGGTCCCAGCACCTGGTGTTCGGAGAGTTCTCCTCGAAGTTCGCGAAGGTCACGAAGAAGGCCCCCTGGCTGTCCGACCCCTCGGTGATCGAGAGCGAGCCGGGCACGCACCCGTCCCCGGTGGCCGACGACACCGTCGACGTCCACGCCTTCACCCACAACGAGACCTCCACCGGCGTCGCCATGACGATCGAGCGGCCGTCGGACTCGGCGCTCGTGCTCGTGGACGCGACCAGCGGCGCGGCCGGCCTGCCCGTCGACGTCACCGAGACCGACGTCTACTACTTCGCGCCGCAGAAGGGCTTCGCCTCCGACGGCGGGCTGTGGCTGGCGCTGACGTCCCCGGCCGCCCTGGCCCGGATCGAGGAGATCGCCGCGTCCGGCCGATACATCCCGGACTTCTACGACCTGACCATCGCGGTGACCAACTCCCGCAAGGACCAGACGTACAACACCCCCGCCGTCGCGACGCTGCTGCTCATGGCCGAGCAGATCGAGTGGTTCCTGGAGCGGGGCGGCCTGGCCTGGTCGACCGGGCGCAGCGCCGACTCCGCGCGACGGCTCTACACCTGGGCGGAGAAGACCTCCTACACCACACCGTTCGTCGCCGACCCGGCCCAGCGCTCGAACGTCGTGGGCACGATCGACTTCGAGGGCGTCGACGCGGCCGAGGTCGCCAAGGTGCTGCGCGCCAACGGCATCGTCGACACCGAGCCGTACCGCAGCCTGGGCCGCAACCAGCTGCGCATCGCGATGTACCCGGCGATCGACCCGGACGACATCGAGGCGCTCACCGCCTGCATCGACCACATCGCCGAGCGCCTTTAGATGGGTTCGCCCGGCGCTGTTCCGCCCGTGACGACCACGGCGGACCGGCCCCTCTCGCCCGCCCGCCGGCTGTTCAGCTCCCTGACGTGGGCCTGCGCCGTCCCCGTGCTGTTCGTCCTCGGGGCGTGGCTCGCCCAGTATCCGCACGGCCTCATCGTCGTCGGCGTGATCGTCGCCCTCGCGACCTGGGCCGTCGCCGCCATCCTCGCCGGCGGGGTCTGGCATCGCGCCGGGGCCGCCGTCGTGGTCTCCTGCAGCGGCCTCGCCCTGACGCTGTTCGCCGGGCCCGGCCTCTACGAGCTGTACATGAAGACTCTCGGCACGCCGGCTCCCGCCACCGTCGCCAAGGTCGAGGACCGGCACAACCGGCGCGGGGCGGCCGACCTGTACTGCACGGTGGTCGAGCCGACCGGTGAGCAGCACGTGGTCTCCGAGCAGGAGAACTGCGACGACCACTTCGAGTCGCTGCAGCGGGTCACGCTCCGCAAGGACCCGCTGGGGCTGCTCGATCCGCGGCTCCCGGACGGGCCCGGCCACCCGCCGCTCAGCGTCACCGTGCAGATCGCGGCCGGGCTGTTCGTGCTGACCGGCGCCACGATGTTCTACGCCGGCCGGCGCAGGCGCCCCGAGCGCCGCCCGGCCTGACCCTGCGGCCGCCAGAGTTCGATCGGCGTTCGGCCCGCGAGAGCCCTGTCGAGGCTGTGTCCCGCCCCGTTCTTCGCCGTCAGCCCGGTGGGGCCGCCGCACCGTCGAGGACCAGGTCGATGATCTGCCGGCTTGCCTGTTCCGGGATGAGTTGGTCGGTGCTGCCCGATGCCATGCGGGCGAGGAGAGGTGCGACGAGGAGTTCGGAGATCAGGACGGGGTCGATGTCCGGGCGGATCTCTCCTCGTTCCACGCCGCGTCGCAGGACCTGGTTCATGGCTTCCCGGCGCGGGGCGACGATCTCCTCGAAGTAGCGGCTGTGCAGCCGGGGGAAGGCTGCGGCCTCGGCGTTGAGGGCTCGCAGCATGCTGCTGGCCCGCTTGTCGACGACGCGCTCGGCCAGGGCATCCAGGAGGACGGCCAGATCGTCGCGGGTGCCGGCGCCGGTCGGCGAGGGCCGTTGTTCGTTGATCGTCTCCAGTACGTCGAGGTAGAGCTCGTCCTTGGTCTTCCAGCGCCGGTAGACGCTGTTGCGTGAGACTCCGGCCTGTCTGGCGATGGCCACCAGCGACAGGCCGGTGAGGGTGGCGCCGGCGGCGACCATGTCGAGGACCGCGTCGATGATGGCCGCGTCGGCGGCAGGGTCGCGCTGCCGCCCGCCGCGACGGCCTTGGAGTTCCGCGTTCACCGTAGTAACGATACAGGGCTGTTTCGTTTGCTCCTGGCTTGCGGTAATAATGGAACAGACCTGTTCTGTTTCGTTTGCGGAGGTCCTCATGCCCGTTCCCAGCACTGCGGCCGCCCGGGCAGGCAGCGAGGCCGCTTCGGTCGCTGCCGATCCGCCGTCCGCCCGCGTTCCCGTTCTGATCGTGGGCGGCAGCGTCGTGGGGGCTTCGGCCGCGCTGTTCCTCGCCGCCCGCGGCATCACCCCCGTCCTGGTCGAGAAGCACGCCGCGGTCTCGACCCGGCTGCGCGCCAAGCTGTTCTATGCGCGCACGATGGAGACGTACCGCTGTGTCGGGGCCGACCAGGACATCTATGCCGTCCAGCGCCGCCTCCCGCCGGCCGACCACGCCGCGGTGGTCGCCTCGCTCGCCGGCCCGGAGCTGCGGCGCTGGCGGCTGCCCGCCGCGGAGGACTTCAGCAGCGTCTCGCCGTGCCCCAGCGCCTTCGTCAAACAGGCCGACCTGGAGAAGGTCGTCCGTGCGCACGCCCGCGCCGCCGGCGCCGACCTGCGTTTCGGCCACCGCCTCCTCGAACTGCGCCGGCACGACGACCAGGTCGTGGCGCTGATACGCCGCGCCGACGGCAGCACGTACACCGTGGCGGCCGACTATCTGCTGGCCGCGGACGGAAACGGCAGCGCCGTCCGCGAGAGCCTGGGCATCGGCCGCAGCGGCACCGAGGTGCTCGCGCACGTCATGGAGATCGGCTTCGAAGCCGACCTGCGTCAGATGCTCGAGGGTCGCCGGCTCGCCCTGGCCTTCACCGGCCCGCCCGAGCAGGCGGTCCTGTCCTGGAACACCGCACAGGACCGCGGGACGGTGTCGGTGACCTACGATCCCGCACTCACCGATCCGGCGACGTTCGATGTCCAGCGGTGCCGTGGGATCGTCTCGCGCGCGCTCGGGCTGCCGGCATCGCGTTTCACGCTCACCGGGAGCCGCCCCTGGCAGATGGGCGGCTGGGTCGCCGACTCCTACCGCGCCGGCCGGATCTTCCTGCTCGGCGACGCGGTGCACGTCACCCCGCCGACCGGCGGCTTCGGCGCCAACACCGGCATCCAGGACGCCTGGAACCTCACCACCAAACTGGTCTCGGTCCTGCGCGGCCACGCGGACCCTCGGCTGCTGGACGACTACGAGCCCGAGCGCCGCGCGGTGGGCCGGATCACGGTGGAGCAGGCGCTGCTGCGCGCCCGCGACCGCGCCCAGGTCCCGATCGAGAACCGTCCGCTGCTCAGTGAGGCAGCGGTGGCCCTCGGCTACCGCTACCCCATGCCCGGTGCCGACCCGGCCGATCTACCCGCGGCCGAGGAGCCGGACCGCTGGCGTGGCGAGCCCGGCACCCGGCTGCCGCATCTGCCCCTCATCGGCCAGGACGGGCCCGGTTCCACGCTCGACCTGGTCCGCGACGGCCGCTACCTGCTTCTCGCCGGACCCGAAGGACGCCCCTGGGTACAAGCCGCACACCAGTTGGATCCGTACGGCGCCTTCCTCGACGCGACGCTCCTGCCCCGCCAGATCGCCTCAGCAATGACACGGCCCGCCGACGCCTGCGGCATCAGCGACCACGGCGCCCTGCTGGTCCGCCCCGACCACGTGATCGCCTGGCGCACACCCCACGCCGCCCCCGATGCCCTCACCGCCCTCACCGCCGCCACACGACGGGCACTGGGAGCCGACCGCCCAACAGCACACTGAGGCACCGGAATCACTGTGCTGTGTCCCGGTCGGCGCGTGCACCGGCCGGGCGCCGCGATCGGCTTCCTGCGTTGGCCGACTCGGGGGCGACGGCGCCCGCTCGGGTCACGACTCGGGGGTCGAGGCCGGCCGGCCCCTGCCGAAGGCGCCGATGGTGGCATGGAACACTCCCATGGCCAGAACGCCGACGGCGGCAGCCGAGAAGTCGGGCACGGGATGGGCGGTCATGTCGGCGGCGACCGCCGTCAGCGCGGCGATGACGTACATCGCCCAGCCGGCGACCAGGTTGATCAGCGGACCGCTGCCGAACACGCAGGGGAAGCGCTCCTTGGTGATGCCCTTGATGAAGTGCGGGGTGGCGTTCGCGCCGAAGACTCCGGCCATGAAGCTCAGGACCAGGCTCATGTGATCATCTCTTCTCGGGGGTGCCGGTGAGGCCTCGAACCGTCAGCTCGACGAGCTGCCGGAGCCGGGCGTGCAGGATCTCCGGCTCCTCCCGGGCCTGGGTGATCCCGGCCAGGGCGTCGAGCAGGAGCGTGGCGGCGTCGCGGGCCGACAATGCGTGGCCGAGCAGGTCGAGTTCGTCGGCGCAGTCGAGGAGTACGGCCTCGACCACGTCGCGGTAGCCGTCTTCGAAGGCCCGGACGATGTCCTGGGCGATGCCCGCCGCCTCGCTGAACAGCTCCGCGCGGAACTCGGCGTCGATCGTGCCCGCGAACAGGTCGAGCTTGACGACCAGCGCGCCGAACAGCCGATCCGCGACCGGACGCCCGCCCTTTCCCGCCTCGTGCGCCGCAGCCGTGACCCGCTCGCCGATCAGCTGCCCGACCGCGCGGAAGATCTCTTCCTTGTTCTTGAAGTGCTGGTACACGGCCGGCCGTGACATCCGCGCCGCTTGGGCGATGAGATCTATCGACGTACGGCGGTACCCGTACCTCCCGAAGACACCGAGCGCGGCGGCCACGACCTGCTCCCGCTTCTCGACCATCGAGCCAGACATTCTGACACTATATACCTAGATTGTCAGAACGTCATGAGTCTGTCCGCCATGCGGTGATGAGGTCTTCCGGGCCGAAGGCCGAAACGCCGGTGAGGCCCTGGTCGACACCGCTTCGTGAGATCACCAGCAGGGGTGTCGAGTCGTCGGCGCCCGGCAGCTTCGACCGATGCACGATCAGCCCACTGAGATCCGCGCCGGCGAACGGGCGGTTCTCGAGCCACTTGATCGACCCGACGCAGGTGATGGCCTTGGCCACCGGCGCGCGGTCGGCGCCCACCACGTCGATCTCCGGGTCGTTGGTGCGCGCCAGCCGGACGGAGATCCACCGGACACCCCCAGCGGAGGAGAGTGCGGCCGGTCACAGCTCGGGGGGCGGGACGGCGGCGTGGCCGGCGTCGGGCGGGCCCCAGGGCAGGCCGTGGCGCTCGCAGGCGCGGCGCAGCTCGCCCAGGTCCGGCGGGAAGGACACCCGCCGCAGCACGCGGCCGACGGGGCTCCACACGACCAGCCTCGGCGCCTCGGACTCGTCGATGCCCACGCCGCCGAGCGCCTGCCGTGTCACGCTCCACTCGGTCCGCCCGAGCCGCGTCACCGACGAGATCCCCGACGAGGAGATGCGCAGCTGGGGCCGGTTGCGGTCGTACAGCCACGTGCCCGCGAGCCCGAGGACCAGCCCGGTCGGCGCGGCCCACGACAGCGCGGCCCAGAACCCGCCGAGGTCGCCGCGCAGCCAGACCGACCCGAGCACCGCGACCAGCTCGCAGAGCGTCGCGGTGACGGCGTACGCCAGCACGCGCGTGCGCCGCGGGACGTCCAGCTGGACCGGCGGCAGGGTCGTGGCCTCGTCGTCCTCGGGGGACGGCTCCAGGGCCGTCTCGATGCGGCCCATGGAGCCGTGGAAGGCCGCGTTGACGTAGGCGTCATACTCCGCGTCCGTGATCGGCAACCGCATCCGCCGCGCGGCCTCGCGCAGGTCCGTACGGGAGATGCGCAGCATCGACAGGGGCGCGGCGAGGAACTCGTCGCCGTCGTCGTCGTACATGCGCAGCCAGGCGTGGCCGTCGACGGTCAGCAGTTCCATGCCGCCGATGCGTTCGCGCGGCATCCGCAGGATGACGTCGCCCGCGCCGTCGGCCCAGCCGATCCCGTCCTCGTCGACGACGAGGCGGCCGCCGGGCACGCGGGCGAAGATGTCGGGCAGCCCCGCGAGCCCGTACTGCGACGGCCGGCGCACCCCCTGGTCCGGTGTGACGACCTGGTAGCCGCGCTCGCTGAGGGCGTGCGTGAGCTGGAACACGTCCAGGCCCTCGGCCGGGAGTCGCGCCAGCACCTGCAGGCGATGCCCGAACACGGTCGCGACGGTGTGCCGTCCGGTCAGCCGGCCCGACACCGGGTCGACGGCCGTGCCCGGACCGACGACGACGGCCGCGACGTGGTCGGCGCGGACCCGCCACTCGGCGACCGTGGCGTGCCGGACGCGGAGTTCGGTCGGCGTGACCGACCACGACAACGGCGCGCCGGTCAGCCGCCGGCGACGGGCGCCGAGGACCGCCACCGCACCGACGACCGCCCAGAGGCCGCCCATGATCCGGTCCCCGATCCCGAGACCGCCCTCCAGCGCGGTCCGGGCGAGCATGGTCAGGGCCAGCAGCGCGAGCAGGAACCCGAGCGCCACCGCGCGCCGGCGGCCCGCGACCGGGGTGGTCAGCGTGGCGGGCGCGGTCAGAACGGCCGGGTGCGGCTCGTGCGCGACGGCGAGCAGGGTCGCCTCCTGGTCGCGCAGGCGCTGCTCGGCCCGACGGCCGAGCGAGCGCGGCATGTCGTCATCCGACGGCAGTTCGCCCTCGTCGAAGACCGAACGGTCGCCGTCGACGACGTGGGTGGTGATACCCAGCCTGCGGGCCGTCATGTAGAAGGTGAGCGGGTCGAAGCCCAGCTCGGTGAGGGTCCCCGCGGTGGTCGAGCCGAACCTGTGGAAGATCGTCAAGACCTCGTCGTCCGCGGTGACCGTGAACTCCTCGATCCGGTCCCGCTCGTACGCCTCCACCACCGAACCGTCCGCCGCGAGGCGTTCGAGGCCCGTCCCGGACAGCCGCCAGACGCCGGTGCTGCGCGCCCGCAGGCCCAGCAGCCACGGAATGAGGTTGCACGCGACGACGGACCCCATCCACACGGCGGGCTGAGGGATCGGCGAAAGGGCCACCAGCAGGGACAACAGCGCGAACGGGCCCGGGGCGACGGGGCGCGACCGCCGCACGGGGGCCCGAAGGCCGATCAGCTCGAGGTCCACGAGAACAGATCGTGACATGTCAGCGTCCCATTCGTCATGACGCTCGCCTGCGAGCGAACAGCACCACACCGGCCAGGGCGAGTGCCCCGGCGATCACTACGCCCAGCATCGTGCGGCCCGTGATCATTCCGCCGCCGCTCCCGCCGGCCGGGGCCGCCCGGTGCTTAGGAGATGGGGTCGGCGACGGCAGCGCCTCCTTCGGCACCGGTTCCTGCCACAGCGGTTGTCGTACGCCCTCGCCGCTGAACAGCAGCGACCGGCCGTCGGCGGTGTACGTGACGCCCTCGCCCTGCTTCTGGTCCGGGACCTTGACCCCGGTGAGCTCCTTGCCGGGCGCGGTATAGATCTCGGCGTCCCAGTAGCCGCGGATGACGAACGTGCGCCCGTCGGGCGCGAACGCCCCGTCGGTGGCGTACAACGGGGCGTCACCGACGCGGTGCATGACGTTGTAGCCGCTCGTGCTGAGCTTCTTCGGCCCTTCGTACAGCGATCCGCCGAACTCCTTGCTCGCGATGTAGATGCGGTTCGTCCGCGGGTCGACGAGGAGGGTCTCGGCGTTGTGCGGCCCGTCCTCGTACTTGATCCGGTACGCGGTCGCGTGGACCGTCTGGGTGCGGATCGTCTTCGGCTCGGGGATGCGGTAGACGGTGCTGTATGGCTGGTCCTTGAGGTTGTCGCCGATGTCGCCGACGTAGAGGGCGTCCGGGCCGACCGCCATCGCCTCCCAGTCGCGGTTGCGCGCCCCGCCGAGAGTGATCGCCGCCCGGACCCGGCAGTCGTCGATCCCCAGCGCGAAGAGCCGCGGCGTGCCGCCCGAGTCGTTGAAGGTGTAGACGATCCCGGGGTGGCGACGGCTCGCGCCCAGTCCGCTGGACTCGTCGATGCGCGGATCGTCGATCGTGCAGAGCTTCTTGGCCCCTTCGTCGGGGATCCGGACGGCCGGCGCCGTGGCCCGGGCGGGCAGGGCCCACACCAGTGGCCCTCCCACGGCCACGAGGGCCACGAGCGTACGCACCCTGACCGGCACCGATCGACCGGGGGACCCGCCCCGGCGCCCCCGCCTCAATGGAGGAGCGTGCCGAGGACGACGGCGAACACGAGCGCCGCCAGGACGGTCGGCAGCAGCCATCGAGGAGCACGGTTCACACACCGAGCCTATGCGCTCCGGCGCGAGAATCGAGCAGCCGTCGCCCCCGGCGTCGCCGCGGCCCAACGGACGCTCAGCGCCCTCTCGCCCTTCGCAGCCGGGCCGGATCGATCTCCACGGGGAACGGCCGGGTGAGCTTCACCGGCTCCTCCGAGGCGACGACCTCCCGGTAGGCGCCGTCCGCCAGCTCGAAGACGGTCAGTCGCGGCGTCGGGATCAGCTCGATGATCCAGTAATGGGAAATGCCCGCCTCGGCATAGGCCTGGAGCTTCTCTCCGAAGTCCCGGTTGCGGCTCTGCCTGCTCCCGCTGATCTCCACCGCCAGTACGACGTCGGCCGCTTCGAACTCCTGCGGCTCCGCGTCGACGGCGTCCCCGACCACCACCGCGAGGTCGGGCACCTTCAGCCAGTCGTCCCGGCGGTGGGTGACGACCTCCACCTCCTGAATGACCTCCAGACCGGCGGCCCTGGCGGGCTCACGCAGGACAACGGCGATCTCCAGGGAGGCCACCTGGTGGGGGGCTGCGGGGCGGGGGCTCACGATCAGGACACCATCGTCTATCTCGTACCGGTGGAACTCGTCCTCCGGCAGTCGGCGTAGAGCGTCGACGGTCCAACGACCGTGACTCTCCGTGAACGATACCGACACTGTGCGTCCTCTCCCACCGGGTTGCGAAACTCAGCGTAGTTCTAACCTCAGTGATCGTGTGGGGGGTCGCCTGATCTGTCATTGATCTCGGGCAGTATGTCGATGTGTCGGAGCCACAGACGGCGTCCTCCCCGCCCGGGACTCGGGTCCTGGAGGCGGTGCTCGAGCGGATCACCTTCGCGAGCGAGGAGACGGGGTACACCGTCGCGCGGGTCGCCACCGACCGGACCGGTTCGGAGCTGCTCACGGTGGTGGGGCCGCTGCTGGGCGCGCAGGTCGGCGAGAGCCTGCGGCTGACGGGGCGGTGGACGTCGCATCCGAAGTACGGCCGCCAGTTCGAGGCGCACTCGTACACGACCGTCCTGCCCGCCACCGTCCAGGGCATCCGCAAGTACCTCGGCTCGGGGCTGATCAAGGGCATCGGCCCGGTGATGGCCGACCGGATGGTCGAGCACTTCGGCACCGACATCCTGCGCGTGATCGAGGAGGAGCCCGAGCGCCTGGTCGAGGTGTACGGGCTGGGGCCGAAGCGGTCGAACCGCGTCGCCGCGGCCTGGGAGGAGCAGAGGGCCATCAAGGAGGTGATGGTCTTCCTGCAGGGCCACGGCGTGTCGACGTCGCTGGCGGTCCGGATCTACAAGCAGTACGGCGACGAGTCGATCTCGGTGGTGCGGAAGGAGCCGTACCGGCTCGCCGCGGACGTGTGGGGCATCGGGTTCAAGACCGCCGACACGATCGCCCAGGCGGTCGGCATCCCGCACGACAGCCCCGAGCGAATCAAGGCGGGCCTGCGGTACACCCTGTCCCAGGCGGCCGACAACGGGCACTGCTACCTGCCCGAACCCAATCTGGTCACCGAGGCGACGAAGATCCTGGAGGTGCCGCGCGAGCTGGTCGGCCCCTGCCTGGAGGAGGCGGTCGCCGCGGAGGAGGTCGTCCGTGAGCGCGTGGCGGTCGGCGAAGGCGACGTGCCGGCGGTGTATCTGGTGCCCTTCCACCGCGCCGAACACTCGCTGGCGACCGGGTTGCTGGGCCTCTTGGGCGTCGGCGAGGACCGCCTGGCCGCCTTCCAGGGCGTCGACTGGGACAAGGCCCTCGGCTGGCTACGGCAGCGGACGGGCATGGACCTGGCCCCCGAGCAGGAGGAGGCCGTACGCCTGGCGCTGACCGAGAAGGTCGCGGTGCTCACCGGAGGACCCGGCTGCGGGAAGAGCTTCACCGTGCGGTCCATCGTCGAGCTCGCACGGGCCAGGCGGGCCAAGGTCGTGCTGGTCGCGCCCACGGGGCGGGCTGCCAAGCGGCTGGCCGAGCTGACCGGCCACGAGGCGGCGACCGTGCACCGGCTGCTGCAGCTGCAGCCCGGCGGCGACCCGAAGTTCGACCGCGACAACCCCCTCGACGCGGACCTCGTCGTCGTCGACGAGTCCTCCATGGTCGACGTCATCCTCGCCAACAAACTGGTCAAGGCGATCCCGCGCGGCGCGCACCTGCTGCTCGTCGGCGACGTCGACCAGCTGCCGTCCGTGGGAGCCGGGGAGGTGCTGCGCGACCTGCTGGCCGCCGACGCGATCCCCCGCGTGCGCCTCACCAAGATCTTCCGGCAGGCCCAGCAGTCCGGCATCGTGGTCAACGCCCACCGGATCAACGCCGGGCAGTCGCCGCGGACACGAGGCTTCCCCGACTTCTTCCTGTTCCCGTGCGAGGAGGCCGAGCCGACCGCGGAGCTGACCGTCGAGATCGTCGCGCAGCGGATCCCGCGGAAGTTCGGGCTCGATCCGCGCCGCGACGTCCAGGTGCTCGCCCCGATGCACCGCGGCCCGGCCGGCGCGGGGAACCTCAACACGCTGCTGCAGGAGGCGCTCACTCCGCACCGCGACGGACGGCCCGAACGGCGGTACGGCGGGCGGGCGTTCCGCGTCGGCGACAAGGTCACCCAGCTGCGCAACAACTATGACAAGGGCGCCGCCGGGGTGTTCAACGGCACGGTGGGCGTGGTCACCGGCATCTCCCTGGAGGAGCAGACGCTGACGGTGCTCACCGACGAGGACGAGAGCCTCGACTACGACTTCGCGGAGCTGGACGAGCTCGCCCACGCGTACGCCGTGACGATCCACCGCTCGCAGGGCAGCGAGTACCCGGCCGTCGTCATCCCGCTCACGACGAGCTCGTGGATGATGCTGCAGCGCAACCTGCTCTACACCGCCGTCACCCGCGCCAAGAGGCTCGTCGTCCTGGCCGGCTCCCCCAGGGCGCTGGCCGCCGCGGTCCGCACGGCCGGCGCCGGACGCCGCCACACCGCCCTCGACCACCGCCTCCGGCTCGGCGGCCGACCTCCTGGCGGCGCGTAGGTCCGGCGCCGTCGACGGGGTGTGCACAACACTCGGCGAAGGAGCCGTTGAAGTACGCGATCGTGACGAACCACGTACCGGCGGGCTCCTTTCACCGAGCATCGCGTCCGCCGCGGCAAGACCCCGGCTCGTCACCGCCCCGCCTCGCGGCCCGTCGGCGACGGCGTCAGGGCTCGTCGCGGCCCAGGCGCCCGCGCTATCGAAGGAACCCTTCGTAGTAGTGCTGCTGCAGCCGGCTCTCGATCTGCTTCACGGTGTCCAGCGCGACGCCGACGACGATCAGGAGGCTGGTCCCCCCGAAGGGGAAGTCCTGCGTGGCCCCGAACAACGACAGCGCCACCATCGGGATGAGCGAGATCAGCCCCAGGTAGAGGGCCCCAGGCGCGGTGATCCGGGTGAGCACGTGATCGAGGTACCCGGCGGTGGGCCGTCCCGGGCGGATGCCGGGCACGAACCCGCCGTACTTCTTCATGTTGTCCGCGATCTCGGTCGGGTTGAACGTGATCGCGACGTAGAAGTACGTGAAGAACACGATCAGCCCGAACAGGGCGGTCATGTGCCAGGGGTGGTCCTGCCGGGTGAATGGGGCGAGCGTGCGGTTGAGGAAGGTGTTCCGGGGCCAGAGTTGCGCCGCCAGCGCCGGTACGTACAGCAGCGACGAGGCGAAGATGGCCGGGATCACGCCGGCCTGGTTGACCTTCAGCGGGATGTAGGTCGACGTACCGCCGTACGAGCGCCGGCCCACCACCCGCTTGGCGTACTGCACCGGGATGCGCCGCTGGGCCTGCTCGACGAAGACGACTCCGGCCATCACGGCCAGGCTCGTCACCATCACGAGCGCGAAGGTGAACCCGCCCTTCCTGGTGTAGATGCTCCAGAACTCGGTCGGGAGGACGGCGACGACCTGGGTGAAGATCAGGATCGACATGCCGTTGCCGATGCCCCGCTCGGTGATCAGCTCACCGAGCCACATGATGACGGCGGTGCCGGCGACCATACAGGTCACCATCGTGACGACGGTGAGGGTGCCGGTGTCGCCCAGGATCCGCTGCCCGCAGCCGGGAAAGAGCCTGCCGGACGCCGCCATCGCCACGACCGTCGTGCCCTGCAGAATCGCCAGCGCGACCGTGAGGTAGCGGGTGTACTGGGTGATCTTCGCGGTGCCCGCCTGGCCCTCCTTCTTCAGCGCCTCCAGACGTGGGATCACCACCGTCAGCAACTGCAGGATGATGCTGGCGGTGACGTAGGGGTAGATCCCCAGCGCCATGACCGACAGTTTGAGCAGCGCGCCGCCGCTGAACAGGTTCACCAGGCTGAAGACGTCGGCTCGGCCGCCGTGGGCGGCGGCCTGCGCGCACGCCCGGACGGCCGACACGTCGACACCCGGCGCGGGCAGGTTCTGCCCGAATCGGAACACCACGACGATGCCGAGCGTGAACAGCAGTTTCCGACGCAGGTCAGGGGTCCGGCAGGCTCGCAGGAAGGCGGTCAGCATCCGCCCTCCCGGAAAGAGGCCGTCCCGTGACCGGTACGACGGGCGAAGGGATCCGAGAACGGGTACGCGCGTGATCCGGCGAGCACCGAACGTGCTCGCCGCAGGGTGATACGAGAGATGACATGCCTCCACACGGGAACGCCGCGGCGTTCTCGAGGACGCCGCGGTCGATGAACGGGATCGTCAGGAACCCGTGTGGGAGGGAGGCCCGCGGAGGCTGACCGCGGAGGTGAAGACGGCAGGCGACGGCCTCGTATGCGCCGCGACGACGGCGGCCACACGCCGGGACGCGCGGGCGTGATCCACGGCCGCCGCCGGTGTGACGGCGCCCGGACCGGACCTGTCGGCCGCCGGCGCGTCACCGACGGGAGAACGTGACGCGGCTGCACGTTCGCCGCGCACGTGGTCCGTCGCCGGGGCCGGGTGAGCGACCTCCGCCGCGAAAGACGGCCTTCCGATCGCGTCCGCTGTGGCGGACCGGCCCGGAACGACCGAGGCACCCGTGCCCGTCGCGTGGGCGGGTGCCGGTGGGACATGGGAGGGTGCCGGTGCGCCTCGCCGTGGGACATGGGCGGCGCCGGCCAGAGCCGCACGGGAATGCCCGGAGCCCCGGCCCCGGTCGAGAGCGGCGACGGTCGCCGCCGAGCCACCGGTTCCGGCGGCGTTGGCGCTCTCTGCGTTACCGACCCGGATGACGTCGGCGACGGCGGTCCCCGGGATCGCCGCCAGGACGGCGGTCATGAAGAAGCCGAAGAATCCGGCCAGCAGCGTCAGCAGCCGTCGCCGAAGCAAGGTGTGGCTCTTCACGCCCACCCCCGCCGACCGTCCGACCCGTCCTGTCTCGGCCGGCGGCATGTCAGCACGCATCGGCCGATCGTTGATCACGATAGACCTCGGCGGCGCACACCGTCCATGTTTCCGCAAGGGCCCTGGCGGCGGCCCGATGAAGCGCCCCCGGCCATCGTGCGACGGCACGGGATGTGCACAGCGCTCGGTGAAGGAGCCGCGGGATCGGGCGGTTCCCGGCACGTCGCCGCTGGTGGTGCTGCCTTTGCCGAGCCCTGCGTCCGCCCTCCTGCCGCCTTCCCTGAACGTCGCGCCCGCTTCGGTGGCGGCCGATCCCGGCCATTCATGCGATATCTCCCGTTCTCCGGGAGATCACTGGTGTGGAGGTGTTCGTGCGGAACAAGCAACTGACAGCCTCGGAGCGGAAGCTCGCAGAGGCGTTCTCCACCGGGAGACGCCTGACGTTGGGAAGCGGAGACCCAGGACGTGGCGCCACCTGGGGACCCGACCGGACGATCAGGGCGGAGGTGGTCCGCGAGCTCCTCGTCAGCGCGACGCCGCCGAGCCGGGCCGGCGTTCCGGCGGTACGGATCACCGGAGCGCGCATCGTGGGCACGCTCGACCTCAGGTTCGCCTCGGTGACCCACCCGCTCAGCCTGCGTTCCTGCCACATGACCGGCATGCTCGACCTCCACGGCGTGCGGTCCCGGGAGATCGACCTGCGTGGATCGCACCTTCGTGAGGGACTCTACGCATCGACGGCGTTCATCGACGGTCACCTGCTGCTGACCGACACCGTGATCGACAAGACGGTCCGCCTCATCGCCACGCACATCGCCGGGGCGCTGTTCATGAACGGAGCACGGCTCGGCGATCCCGGTGGCGGTCCAGGCCGCCCGGTCTTCGAAGCGGATCGTCTCCAGGTGGATGCCGACCTGCTGTGCCGCGACGGCTTCCGCGCGAACGGCGAGATCCGCTTCCCCGGCGCCCGCATCGGCGACAGCATCGACTTCGAAGGGGCCACGCTCTCCAATCCGAAGGCGTGCGCGCTCGCGGCTCCCCGGATCGTCGTCGGCGGGGATTTCCTCGCCCGGAACGCGTTCTCCGCGAACGGGTCGATCGACGTGGACGGTGCGACGGTCGAAGGCCAGTTGAACCTCGACGGAGCCCGCCTGAGCAATCCGGGCGGATACGCGCTGCGCGGGGCCCGGCTCACCGTGCAGGGCGAGATGCGCTGCACCGGCGATTTCACCGCCCACGGCGAACTGCACCTGCTCAACGCCCGGATCGTCGGTCCCCTCATCCTCGACGGCGCGCGGATCCTCAATCCCCACCGCATCGGCCTGCACGCCAGCGGGCTCACGGCGGACGGGATGTACTGCCGCGACGACTTCACCGTCGAAGGCAGCGTCCGGCTGTCGGGAGCGCGGATCACCGGCCCGCTGGACTTCTCCCGCGCCTGCTTCAAGGACGATTCGGCGTTGAGCCTGGGGTGCTGGTGGCTGACGGCCCGCGAGCTGATCCTGCGGCCGGCCGTCCCACCAGGCGGCACCGTGGACCTCCGGTACGCGCAGTTGGGCCTGCTGGAGTACGCGCCAGGGGCGCTGCCCGGCACGTTGCGGCTCGATGGCCTCACCTACAACGCGATCGCACCGTCCACCAGCGTGAACGCGGGGCTGGCCTGGCTCGACAGGACGCCCCCCGGTTTCCGTCCCCAGCCGTACGAGCAACTGGCCGAGACCTACCGCCGCACGGGCAACGACGCCTATGCCCGGAACGTGCTGCTGGCGAAGGAGCGTCGCCGCCGATCGGGCCTCCCCCTGCCGATCAGGGTCTGGGGTTACCTGCAGGACGCGACGGTCGGGTACGGCTACCGGCCGTGGCGGGCAGCGGGCTGGCTCGCGCTGATGCTGATCGTCGGGACGGTCGCCTTCCACACGCGGCACCCGCTCGCGGCGGAGCCCGGTAAGGCACCGCCGTTCAACGCGTTCATCTACACGCTGGACCTGCTGCTGCCGATCATCGACCTCGGGCAGCGGAAGGCGTACCTGCCACCTGCCGGGTGGCTGCAGTGGCTGATGTACGGGTTCGTCGTCCTCGGCTGGGTCCTCGCCACGACGATCGCCGCCGGGATCACCCGCGCCCTTCGCCGCCAGTAGGACCGAACGCCCGGCAACGCCACGGCGCCGCGACGTCGCCGATTCCGTTGGACGGCGCCGCGGAACCGGGGGATTCGCGGCTCATCGCCGCGGGTGGCATGGCCTTCGCCGAGCTCCGCGTCCGCCTTCCGGCGAGAAATCCGGCCATCCGGTGCAACCGGTCCCGACGGCCCGGGGTTCATGAGGCACCTCCACTCCTCCAGAAACGAGATGAACATGTCCCGTCTCAACCGCAAGGTCGCTCTGGTCACCGGCGGCAGCCGCGGAATCGGCGCGGCGGCCGCCTACCGGCTGGCCCACGAGGGGGCCGACGTCGCGATCACCTATGTGAACTCCGACGAGCAGGCCCAGCAGGTGGTCACGAAGATCGAGGCGACGGGCCGGCGTGGGATGGCCGTCCAGGCCGACGCGGCGGACCCGCAGGCGGTCGTGGGCGCGGTCGACCGCGTGGCGGCCGAGTTCGGCCGTCTCGACATCCTGGTGAACAACGCCGGCATCGGTGTCGTCGGCCCGCTCGAGGACCTGACTCTTGAGCAGGTCGACCAGGCGCTGGCCGTCAACGTCCGGGGCGTGTTCCTCGCCTCGCAGGCGGCGGCCCGCCACCTCGGCGACGGCGGCCGGATCATCAGCATCGGCAGCGGCCTGACCGCTCACGTCCCCGGTCCCGGGATGAGTGTGTACGCCATGAGCAAGTCCGCCCTGCTCGGCCTCACCAAGGGCCTGGCGCGTGATCTGGGCGGGCGCGGCATCACGGTGAACGTCCTGCACTGCGGCGCGGTCGACACCGACATGAACCCGGCTGACGGCCCGTTCGCCGAAGGACAGCGGTCGCTCACCGCCGTCGGCCGCTTCGGCACCGCCGACGAGATCGCCGGCATGGTCGCCTACCTCGCCGGTGACGAGGCCGGATACGTCACCGGCGCCGCGTTCGCCATCGACGGCGGCCACGCCGCCTGAAACCCGGTGCCGAACCGCCCTGGCCGAGCAGCGGTCACGCCGCCCGGCCCGGGCGGCCCACCGGGAACCCGTCGCTCCGTCCCCGCTCGGGCCGCTCACCTGGGCGACCGGTACCTTCTCAGTAGCGGTGAGTCGGCCCGAGCGGGGCCCCGCGGGTGGAGATTGCGAGAACACATGCAGCTGGTGCATTCGGGCAAGGTCCGCGACGTCTACGCGGACGGCGACGATCTGATCCTCGTCGCGACCGACCGGGTGAGCGTGTACGACGTCGTGCTCCCGACGCCGATCCCCGACAAGGGGAAGATCCTGACGCAGCTGTCGCTGTGGTGGTTCGAGCAGCTCGCCGACGTCATGCCCAACCACGTGATCTCCGCCGACGACGTGCCCACGGAGTGGGCCGGGCGAGCGATCCGCTGCCGTCGCCTGGAGATGCTGCCGGTCGAGTTCATCGCCCGCGGTTACCTCACCGGCCTGGGCCTGAAGGAGTACCAGAAGCAGGGGACGGTCTCCGGGGTGCCGCTGCCGCCGCGCCTCGTCGAGGCGTCCCGGCTGCCGGAGCCGGTGTTCACGCCGACGACCAAGGCGGCGACCGGGCACGACGAGTTCATCACCTTCGACGAGGTCGTACTGGAGATCGGCGCGCAGACCGCCGAACGCCTCCGCGACGCGACCCTGAAGATCTACCGTCGCGGCGCGGCGCTGGCCGCCGAGCGCGGCATCATCATCGCCGACACCAAGCTGGAGTTCGGCCGTGCGCCGGACGGCACGCTCATGCTCGCCGACGAGCTGCTGACCTCGGACTCGTCCCGGTTCTGGCCGGCCGACACGTGGGAGGCGGGCCGGGCGCAGCACTCCCTGGACAAGCAGTTCGTCCGCGACTGGTCGTCGACGGTCGGCGACTGGGACCGCACCCCGCCGGGCCCGCCGATCCCAGGCGACATCGTCGCGGCCACCCGCGCCCGCTACATCGAGCTGTACGAGCGGATCACCGGCGCGTCCTGGCCGTCGGCCTGACGACCCGGCCGGCACACGGTCACCCTTCAGAACGGCCCTGGGCGATCGCCCGGGGCCGTTCTCCGTCAGCGCGGACGCGCCCCTCCCGGGACGGCGGACGCGGCCGGAGTACCGCGGATCGGCGTTCCGGACGCCGAGTTGAAGGGTCGGTGGCCGGTGGGCGTGGTGGCCGTCACCGCCCACTGGGTTCGGCCAGCGGCCACGTGTGGAGGGTCTCATAGCGCGCCTCACCGCCGAGATGGCTACGGACCAGGTGGATCTCGTCGGCCGTCCAGGGCGTGCCCTCGTCCGGTCGCCGGGCCGCGATC
>NZ_JAMXMY010000035.1 GCF_024055795.1 Actinoallomurus purpureus
GAACACCACCACACCGTCCGCTACCGCCTCCTCGAAACCATCCGCCAATACGGCCGCGAACGCCTCACCGCCTCCGGCACCCAAACCCGAACCCAACACCGCCACCGCGACTACTACCGGGACCTCGTCGCCCGGGCGGACCGCGCGTGGTTCGGCCCCGACCAGGTGATGTGGTTCAACCGGCTCCGGATCGAACACGGCAACATCCGCGCCGCCCTCGACTACTGCCTCGCGGTTCCGGGGGAGGTCGACTCCGGCCTCGCCATCGCCTCGGCGCTGCGGTTCTACTGGATCGCCGCCGGCCTCCTGCACGAGGGCCGCCGCTGGTTCGAGGCGCTGCTCGGCACGGATGCCGCCTCTCCCGACGCCCGCGCCGCCGCCCTGTGCGTGCACGCCCGGCTCGCCGTGCTCCAGAGCGACTTCACCGCCGCCGAGCCGATGCTCGAGGAGAGCCGCGCGCTCGCCCGCCGGCTCGACGAACCGGTGATCGTCGCTCAGTGCCAGTACGTCGCGGGCCTGGCCGCGCTCATCCGGCACGATCTGGACGGAGCCGTGCGGCTGCTGGAGGACTCGCTGGTGCGCCATCGCGAGCTGCCCTATCCGAAGGGCATCGTCAACTCGCTGATGTACCTCGCCACGGCGTACTCCCTGCTCGGCCGCTCCAAGGAGGCCGTCGCGCTGTTCGACGAGTGCGTGCGGTACTGCGAGGCCCAGAACGACCACTGGTTCCGCTCCTACACGCTGTCCGTCTTGGGGATCGAGATCTGGCGACAGGGCGACCTGAGGCGCGCGGCAGAGCTGGAACAGGAGGCCATCCGCCTCAAACAGCCCTTCGACGACCGCCTTGGCATCGCGCTGTGCGTCGAGGTCCTGGCCTGGATCGCCGCCGACGAGGGCGACCCCAAGCGCGCCGCCCGGCTGCTCGGGGCGCTGCGGGAGATCTGGCGTTCGGTGGGCGGGCCTCCGTTCGGCTACCTCGCGGAGTACCGCGAGCAGTGCGAGACGGCGATACGGGACCGCCTGGGCGGCCCTCGCTATGAGGAGCTCTTCCGCGAGGGCTGCGAGCTCTCTGTCGGACAGGCGACGGCCTACGCCCTCCGGGAGGGCCGCCCGGAGGCCGCACCGCTCACCTCGGCGAAACCGGAACCGTCACCGTTGACGCGCCGGGAGACGGAGGTCGCCCGGCTCATCGCCGAGGGGAAGAGCAACAAGGAGATCGCGGCCGCACTCGTGGTCGCCCAACGCACCGCGGAGGGGCACGTGGAACGCATCCTGCATAAACTCGGCTTCAGCTCCCGCGCCCAGATCGCCGCGTGGGTCTCAGAACTCGATCACGAGGCCCCCGAGTCCACGTCCCGGGACGCCTGACTCCTGCCCCGAACACGCCTGCTCACGCTCACCGGTGCCGGTGGCGTCGGCAGGACACGGCTCGCGCTCCGGGCCGACGGCCGTGCCCCGCAGCAGGCGACCGCCCCTCCACGCCGCGGAGGGCGCGGGGGGCGGCCGGTCAGCCGCCCAGGATGGCGTCGATGAAGCCCTCGGGGTCGAAGGGTGCGAGGTCGTCGGGCCCCTCGCCCAGGCCGACGAGCTTGACCGGAACTCCGAGCTCGCGCTGGACAGAGATCACGATGCCGCCCTTGGCGGTGCCGTCGAGCTTGGTCAGCGCGATGCCGGTGACGTTCACGACCTCGGCGAAGACCCGGGCCTGGCGCAGGCCGTTCTGCCCGGTCGTCGCGTCGAGAACGAGGATCACCTCGTCCACCTGGGCCTGCTTCTCGACGACCCGCTTGACCTTGCCGAGCTCGTCCATCAGGCCGGTCTTGGTGTGGAGGCGGCCCGCGGTGTCGACGATGACGGTGTCGACGTGGTCCTCGATGCCCTTCCTGACCGCCTCGAAGGCGACGCTCGCCGGGTCGGCGCCCTCGTCCTTGCGCACCACCTCCGCACCGACCCGGGACCCCCAGGTCTGCAACTGGTCGGCGGCGGCGGCACGGAACGTGTCGGCCGCGCCGAGGAGGACGGAGCGGCCGTCTCCGACGAGGACCCGCGCGAGCTTTCCGCAGGTGGTCGTCTTACCGGTGCCGTTGACGCCGACGACGAGGATGATCGCGGGCTGGGCACCGTGCGGTTCGGTGCGCAGGGAGCGGTCCCAGTCCTTCCCGATCTGGGCGAGGAGCTCGTCCTTCAGCAGCCCGCGCACCGTCTCCGGGTCACGGGAGCCGTAGACCTTCACCTTGGTGCGCAGGTCCTCGACGATCTGCCGCGCGGGCGCGATGCCGACGTCGGCCTGCACCAGGGTGTCCTCGATCTCGTCCCAGACGTCGTCGTCCAGCGTGTCGCGGGACAGGAGGGTGAGAAGCGTCTTGCCCAGGGCGTTCTGGGAGCGGGAGAGCCGTGCCCGCAGGCGTACGAGGCGGCCGGCGGACGGCGGGGGCACCTCGATCTCGGGCGGCGCGGGCGGGGCCTCAGGGGTCGGCGCCCGCGTGGGCGGTGCGACGGCCTCTTCTTCCTCGATGACGGCGGTGCCGCCGCGAGGGGCCTCCGGCACCTGGGGCGCTTCCGGCGCCCGCGGCGGTGGTGCCGTCCCGCGCCGACCACGGACCAGGAAGAACCCGCCCGCCACGACGGCGAGCACGACGATGGCGATGGCGAGAATCACGTATTCCATAGCGTGTCCCAGTCTCGCAGAAAGAACGGGATGCCCTCCCCGCCCCTACCCGCCGATCGCGTCAATCCATACGGGGAAGCGCCGACCGGGCGCCGGGGAGGGAGTCGCGCTCGGAGATCGCCCACTCCTCGACGTTGCGCAGGAGCGCCTCCAGATAGCTGCGCAGGTGCGTACGGTAGACGTCGCTGAACGTCCGGAGATAGGCGATCTCGCGTTCGAGGTCCCGGCGCTCGTCGCCGGACATCGGCTCGGTCGACGGCGCGACCGCGTCGGCGGCGTTCGACGCCTGCCGATGAGCCTCCTCCAGGACGAGGACGGCGCGGGACTGCGCGTCGGAGAGGATCTCGTCCCGGCCACGCCGGGCCTCTTCGGCGATCTCCCTGCTGTACCGCTGCGCGTCGGCGACGTACTGGTCGGCGGTCTGCTGCGCGTTCGACAGGATCCGCACGGCCTGGATGTGGGCGTCCTCGGGCTGGACGACGCTGGCGCCGGGCGGGCTCCCGGTGAGGCGGTCGCGCAGCCGACTCACCTCGTTCTCGAGTGCCGCCTTCTCGTTGAGGACACGGACCAGCTCCTGCTCGACCTGGCGCAGGAACGCCCTCACCTGTTCTTCGTCGAATCCCCGGCGGCCGAGCGGAGCACGCTGGAAGCTGACCGCCTGGAGCTCCGCTGGGGTGAGGCGCTGGGCGGCATGAATATCGGGGGAGGTCATGCGTCTCCTCTTAAGCGTCCGCGTACTTGTCGGTTCGGATGCGGTCGTGGCTCAGCCCGAGCTGCAGAAGCCGATCGACGGTCGCGTCGGTCATTCCAGGCGAGCCGCAGACATAGGCGTCATGGTCCCGCCACAGTCCGTACCGTCCGATGACATCGGGAAGCGTGCCACGCTCGGCCACCGGGCCGGGGTCATGGTCGGAGACCACCGGGACAACGGTGAGCCATGGCAGCCCGGCCGCCCGCTTCTGCAGATCCTCCAGGTCGTACAGCCCGTCGACGTGCCGCGCGCCGAAGAAGAGATGGACGCGCGGCGGGGCGGGACGCGCGGCCATCTGCTCGAGGATCGCCTTGAGCGGCGCCAGGCCGGTGCTGCCACCGATGAGCAGTACGTCACGTCCTGACCGCTCGCCGAAGGTCATCGTGCCGATCGGGGGACCGAGTTTGATCCAGTCGCCGACGGCGACCGATCGGACCAGGACCGGGCTGACCGGTCCGCCGTCGACCAGCCGTACGTGAAAGTCGAGGGTGTTGTCGGGCCGGGGGGCGTTCGCCATCGAGTAGTAGCGCCACATCCGCAGCCGGGCCGGAACCTCGACCGCGACCGCCTGTCCGGGCTGGTACCCGAACGGCCGATCGGGCAGGACCCGCATCACCGCCAGGTCGAACCGCCGGCGTTCGTGCGCGAGGATCTGCGCGTTCCACCAGGACGGACGGACCGAGGCATCCTCCTGGGCCGCCTCGATCATGACCTTCGAGAGCAGGTTGTAGGCGTCCGTCCAGTCCTGCGCCAGCTGGGCACTCCACGACGGCCCGGAGAAGTACCGGAGGGTGGCGACGAGACTCGCGCCGACCTCGGGATAGTGCAGGGCCTCCACTCCGAACTTGCGGTGGTCCCGGCCGAGCTGCTGCACGAACGGAACCAGATCCGGAAGGTTGTCGACCTGCGACACGATGCGTCCCAGCGCGGACAGCAGGCGATCGCGCTGATGGCTCATGCCGACGGGGAACATCTCCCGCAGCCGCGGATTCCGCAGGAACAGATCGGAATAGAAGAACAACGCCACGGCGTCACCGTGCTGCGCCACCTGAGCGAAGTTGTCTTTCAGCCGTTGAGCATCCACACAGTCTCCCGAAGCCGGGCGGGTCTTCGCCGCGGCGTCTACTTCTGGTCGGCGGCCTTGATCATGACGTCGGCGACCACGCCGTACGCCTCCACCCAGTTTTTCTCCAGCTCGGCGTTCCAGTCGTCGCCGCTGAAGTACTTCAGTGTGGCGACGAGACTGGCGCCCACCTCCGGGTAGTGCTGCGCGTCGACGCCGGATCCGGCGTGCGAACGGCCGAGCTCCTCGACGTACGGGATCAGCTGCTGCGGATCGTCCACGAGCGACACGATCTGGGCGAGCGCCCCCAGCAGGACCTGCTGCTGGCGCGCCATCGACGCCGGGAAGAGCGACCGGTAGGAAGGGTTTCGTTCGAAGAGGTCTGCGTAGAAGTACTCGGCCACGTCGATGCCATGGGTCGCGACCTGGGAGAAGTTGTCCTTCAGGCGTTGGGGGTCCACGTTGACCTTCCCTTGTATTGGTGGAGGGAACGCCGAGACTCTAGCGAAACCATTAGCAACCAGAGACGCACTGCTACAAAACAGGCGAAACGCTTGTCGGATCGGTATTCCGCCGGTAAATCCGCCAGTTTATGGTCAGGCCGGTTCCGGCTCGCGGAGGCGCTGACTCACGACCTGGGTCACACCGTCGCCGCGCATGCTGACGCCGTAGAGGGCGTCGGCGCCCTCCATCGTGCGCTTCTGGTGGGTGATGACGATCAGCTGCGACGACTCGCGCAGCTCCTCGAAGATGCCGAGCAGCCGCTGGGTGTTGGTGTCGTCCAGGGCGGCCTCGACCTCGTCCAGCACGTAGAACGGCGACGGCCGCGCCTTGAAGATCGCGACGAGGAACGCGATGGCCACGAGGGAGCGCTCACCGCCGGACAGCAGCGACAGGCGCTTGACCTTCTTGCCCGGCGGGCGCGCCTCCACCTCGACCCCGGTCGTGAGCAGATCCTCCGGGTCGGTCAGCGACAACCGCCCCTCCCCGCCGGGGAAGAGCCGGGAGAAGATGCCCTCGAACTCCCGCGCCGTGTCCTCGTAGGCCGCCGCGAACACCTGCTGGACCCGGTCGTCGACCTCCTTGACCACGGTCAGCAGGTCCCGGCGGGTCTTCTTCAGGTCCTCCAGCTGCGAGGTGAGGAAGGCGTGCCGCTCCTCCAGCGCCGCGAACTCCTCCAGCGCCAGCGGGTTCACCTTGCCCAGCTGGGTCATCTGGCGCTCGGCCTGCTTGGCGCGCTTCTCCTGCCTGACCCGGTCGTACGGCTCGGGCGCGGCGTCCTCGGGGGCGTCGGGGGCCGGGGGCACCGGCTGGTCGGGGCCGTACTCGGCGATCAGCACGTCCACCTCCAGCCCGAACTCCTCCATGGCCCGCTCCTCGTACTGCTGCAGGCGCAGCCGCTGCTCGGCCCGGGCCACCTCGCTGCCGTGCGCGACGTTGACGAGCTTCTCGTGCTGGCCGGTGAGCTCCCGGACGCTGGTGCGGACGGCCTTCAGCTCCTCCTCGCGGGCGGTACGCGCCTGCTCGTGGGTCTCGCGCTCGGCCACGGCCGCGGCGATCGAGACCTCGATGCCGGCCAGCGCCCGCCGGGCGCCGGCGACGACGGCCTGCGCGACGCGGGCATCGCGCTCCCGGCGCCGGCGGCGCTCGGCGGCGCGGGCGCGCTCCTGGCGTTCGCGGTCGGCGGCCCGCTCCAGCTCGTCGGCTCGGCCGGCGATGGCCGCGACCCGCTCCTCGGCGGTGCGGACGTTCAGCCGCGCCTCCATCTCCGCCGACCGCAGCTCCTGGCAGCGGTCGTTCAGCTCGTCACGACGCGTGGTGTCCTGGTCGTCGTCGTCCAGCGGCTCTGCCTCGGCGACCTCCAGGCGCTCGCGCAGCTCCGCCGCCGCGGCGAGGTCGCGGTCCCGGGCCTCCTCGGCCGCGTGCAGCGACCGGGCCAGGCGCTCGGCCTCCTGCCGGGCGGCCTGCGCGGCGGCCTGCAGCCGCGCCACGTGCTTGGCCTCCTGGGCGGCCTCGGCCGCCGCCTCGCGCATGCGGGCGCGCACCTTGTCCAGGCCGGCCTGCGCGCGGTTCACCCCGGTCTGGGCCTCGCCGACCGCCGCCTGCGCGGTCTCCAACACGGCCTGGGCGCCCTGCTCGTCCGCCATGGCCTCCTCGAGGGCGGCGGCGGTGCCCTCGGCCTTGGCCTCGGCGGCGGCGAGCCGCTCGGCGGCCTCGTCGCGGGCGGAGCGCATCTGCAGGAGGCTCTGCCGCTTGCCGCCACCGCCGAGCGCCCAGTGCGCGCCGAGCAGGTCGCCGTCGCGAGTCACCGCCCGCAGTCCTGGCCGGGCCCGTACGAGCGCGGCGGCGGCGGGCAGGTCGTCGACCACTGCGACGCCGGCGAGCAGGTGACGGATCGCGGCCCGCAACGGCTCCGGAGCGGTGACCAGGTCGGCCGCCAGGCGCACGCCGTCCGGAAGCGCGGGGCGTTCGCCGCCCTCCTCCGGCCCGGCGCCGACCACCACGCCGGCCTGCCCGGCGTCCTCGGCGCGCAGCACGGCGAGCGCGGCCTCGGCCGCGTCGAGCGATGCGACGGCCACGGCCTCGGCGGCCGCGCCCAGCGCCGTCGCGACCGCGATCTCGGCCCCCGGCTCGACCGACAGCAGGGAGGCCACCGTGCCGAGCACGCCGTCGAGGTCCGCGGCGAGCAGGACCTCCCCGCCGTCGGCCGCGCTGCCCATGGTCTGGTCGAGAGCCTCGACGCGGGCCTGCAGCGCGGTGACGTCCTTCTGCGCCGCCTGGTCGGCGCCGCGCGCGGCGGTCACGCGGTCCCGTGCCTCTCTCACCCGCCGCCGAGGCTCCTCGACGGCCTCGCGGGCGTGCTCGACGGCCTCCTTGGCCTGCTCGAGGATCTCCTGGGCCCGCTCGTGCTCGGCGGTCAGCTCCGGATCCTCGGCGGTTCCGGTGTCCTGGGACTCGTAGTCGGCCTGGGCCGCCTCCGCCCGCTCCCGCGCGTCGGCCAGGGCCTCGGCGAGCCGGCCGATCTCGGCCTCGGTGGCCTGCACCTTGCTGCCCAGCGCCTCGACCCGGCCGCGCAACCGGGCCAGCCCCTCGCGGCGGTCGGCGGCCGCACGGGCGGCGTCCTGCAGGCGGTACTCCTCCTCCTTCAGCGCCGCCTCGGCGGCGGCACGCTGGTCGACGGCCTCGGCCAGCAGGTCCTGCGCCGCCTCGAGCCGGGCGCCGAGCACCTCCTCCTGCTCCCGGATCTCCGCGGCCTCGCGCTCCATCTCCTCCGGGTCGCGGCCACGGCGCTCCTCCGCCTGGGCCTCCACGGCGTTGCGGTGGCGCTCGGCGGCGAGCTCTCCGACGCCGCGCAGGCGCTCGCGCAGCGACGACAGCTGGTACCAGGTGTCCTGCACCCGGGCGAGGATCGGCGCCTGTTCGGCCGCCTCGGCCTCCAGGGCGGCCTCCCGCTGCTGAGCCTGGGCCAGGGCCTGCTCGACGGCCGTACGGCGTTCGCGGATCGTCGCCTCGTCGGCCGCCTCCTGCTCCAGCTTGGCCGTGAGGGTCACCATGTCGTCGGCGAGGAGCCGTAGCCGCGCGTCGCGCAGCTCGGACTGGATGACCGCCGCCCGGCGGGCGATCTCCGCCTGCCTGCCCAGGGGCTTGAGCTGCCGGCGCAGCTCGGTGGTGAGGTCCTGCACGCGCGTCAGGTTGGCCTGCATGGCGTTCAGCTTGCGCAGGGCCTTCTCCTTGCGCTTACGGTGCTTGAGGACGCCCGCGGCCTCCTCGATGACCGCGCGCCGCCCCTCGGGGCCGGAGTGCAGGACGCGGTCGAGCTGGCCCTGTCCGATGATGACGTGCATCTCGCGGCCGATGCCGGAGTCGGACAGGAGCTCCTGGACGTCCAGCAGCCGGCAGGGTTCGCCGTTGATGGAGTACTCGCTCTGCCCGGACCGGAACATCAGCCGGCTGATCGTGACCTCGGTGTAGTCGATGGGCAGCGCGCCGTCGGAGTTGTCGATCGTGAGGACGACCTCGGCGCGGCCGAGTGGCGGGCGCGAGGAGGTGCCCGCGAAGATCACATCCTCCATCTTGCCGCCGCGCAGCGACTTGGCGCCCTGCTCCCCCATTACCCAGGCGAGCGCGTCGACGACGTTGGACTTGCCCGAGCCGTTCGGCCCGACGACGCAGGTGATGCCGGGTTCGAGGCGCAGGGTCGTCGAGGACGCGAAGGACTTGAAACCCCGCAACGTGAGGCTCTTCAAGTACAAGCGTCCACCGATCCCTTCTGCGACTGCCGGCGGGTGGACCGCCCCGCACCGGGGCCCACGGCGCCCCGGCCATCCCCGCACGATACCGGCCGGCACCTTCGGGGCCGGGTATCCGACTTCCACCAATGTGCCATGGTCGGACGCCGCGCGTGGCATCTCCCCGGCCGATCCCCGCCTTCCGCCCCGCAGGCGGCCCGAGCAGGATCAGGGGTGATGTGGGATGCGTCACATCATGCGGCCGCCGCGGCCTTCGCGGGATCCAATCTCAGCGGGCGGTCAGAAGTTCGCCACGCTCCCGAGAATTCGATCATGGAAATGTTTCCCTGGGCATTGCATGACGACCAGCCCGGCCGAATGCCCATACACGAAAACGCGAGTATCGGGGCCAACAAAAAGGGACGTCAGGTCGACGTCCCTTTTACGTGCCGACGCTGACCTCAGGTCAGTGCCGGTTCGCGATCCTTGGCAGCGAGCGCCATGACTTCGTTGTCAGCAACAGCGGCAAGCGTGTCGTTCTCGGATTGGAGCCGTACGAGCTCGGCCTCCAGGTCACGGACACGTTGCTGCAGGCGCCGCATCTCCGCAACCATGCGGGGGTCGGGACCGCCGACGTGGCCGAGTAGAGCCTTCGCCATGATTAAGGGTCCTCCACGCTGAGTGACCAGCAGGAATGGTTCGCGCACTAAGAGCTGCTTGAGGTGCGCATAACAACTAGGGTCGCACCGGCTGGAGAGCCGGTCAAGACGGATGTCACAGACCCGTAACAACCTGTCTGCACAAGTTTAGCAGACCTTCCAGACCGATCACCGTTCGATGAAGCCTTGGAGGCCGTCCCGCGGCTCGGCCCAACGCTCGGCCACACCGGTCACCCTTCCCGGCGTCGAGCCGCCGCGCAGGAGGTCCAGGAGCTCCTCGCATGCCTTCCGCGGTCCCTCGGCGATCACTTCGACCCGGCCGTCCACCAGATTGCTCGCCGAACCGGTCAGCCCGAGCTCCAGCGCGCGCGACCGCACCCACCACCGGAAGCCGACGCCCTGCACCCGTCCCCGCACCCAGGCGGTCAGCCGAACCCGCTCGTCCATCCCTTGATCCTAAACTCGCGCGCCGCGCGAGCGGAGCGGGCTCCGGGCACGGCCGATCATGCCGGTGCGTCCGAGCCCCTAGTAGTGGGCCCGGCGGGGGCGTGGCTGGCAGGTGGGGCAGGTGAAGGACGAACGGTTCATGAAGGCGTCGCGGCGGATCGGGCTGCCGCACCGCGCGCAGGGCTCGTCGCGCCGGCCGTAGACGTTGAGCGACCGTTCGAAGTAGCCGCTCTCACCGTTCACGTTGACGTACAGGCTGTCGAAGGAGGTGCCGCCCGCCGCGAGGGCGGCGGCCATGACCTCCCGCACCCCGCCGAGCAGGCGTGTCACCTCGGCCTTCGTGAGCGTCTCGGTGGGGCGCGCCCAGTGCAGCCGGGCCCGCCACAGCGCCTCGTCGGCGTAGATGTTGCCCACGCCGCTGATCAAGGACTGGTCGAGGAGCGCCCGTTTCACCCCGGTCCGCCGGCGCCGCAGGGCCTGGCGGAACGCCTCCTCGTCGAAGGCGTCCTCCAGCGGGTCCGGGGCGATGTGCGTGATCGGCTCCGGGATGCCCTCCTCGGTGCGTGTGAGCATGAGGTGGCCGAAGGTGCGCTGGTCGATGAAGCGAAGGTCCGGTCCCCCGTCGGTGAAGGTGAACCGGGCGCGCAGGTGCTTCTCCGGCGGCCTGTCCGGATCGTCGACGATCAGCTGACCGCTCATGCCGAGGTGGGCCAGCAGCGCCTCGTCGTCGCCGACCGACAGCCAGAGGTACTTCCCGCGTCGCCGCGCCGCGGCGATGGTCCGTCCGGTCATCCGCGCCGCCAGGTCCGCGGGCCCCTCGATGTGACGGCGCGCCGAGCGGGGGTGCAGCACCTCGGCCGACCGGACCGTACGGCCGACGACCCAGCGCTCGACGCCCTGCCGGACGACCTCGACCTCCGGTAGCTCGGGCACGGCAGACCTCCTCAGTACATGGGGAACGAGCGCCGCGACGACGCGGTCACCGCGCCTCCCCGGCGGACTCGGAAGACGGCGAGGCGGAGCCGGGTCAGCGGGCGCGCGTCACTTCTGCGGTTCCCCGCCGGAACGCTCGCGGATCGTCCGCCATGCGGTCTCGGCCGCCTGCTGCTCGGCCTCTTTCTTGCTGCGCCCCTCGCCGCGGCCGTACTCCGTCCCGCCGACGACGACCACGGCGCGGAACGTCTTCTGGTGGTCCGGGCCGCTCTCCTCCACGTGGTACTCGGGCACGCCGAGCTCCTCCGTGGCGGTCAGCTCCTGCAGGGACGTCTTCCAGTCCAGCCCCGCGCCCAGGCTGGCCGAACGGGTGATGAGCTGGTCGAACAGCCGGTGGACCAGCTCGTCGGCGGCCTTGAGACCCAGGTCGAGGTACACCGCGCCGATCAGCGCCTCGAGCGTGTCGGCGAGGATCGAGGACTTGTCGCGCCCTCCGGTACCCTCCTCGCCGCGGCCGAGACGGATGTAGGCGCCCAGACCGAGCGCGCGCGCCACCCCGGCCAGCGCCCGCATGTTGACCACCGCGGCGCGGAGCTTGGCCAGCTGGCCCTCGGGCAGGTCCGGGTGGTTGCGGAAGAGGGTGTCGGTGACGATCAGACCGAGAACCGAGTCGCCGAGGAACTCCAGGCGCTCGTTGGTCGGCAGGCCGCCGTTCTCGTAGGCGTAGGACCGGTGGGTGAGGGCGCGTTCGAGGAGCGCCGGGTCGGGGTTGACGCCGAGGGCGTCCTCCAGCGGACCCCGGTCGGCCGCAAAATGATCGGTCTTCACGTGGCCCCCAGAACGAGGACCGCGTCGCAGGTGAATCTCACGGTTGTTCCTCCGAGGAAGGTTCCTCGAGGGCGAGGCGCACGCCGGGTGCCTCCGGCGTCCGCCACGACCTCGGGCGAGTCTTCATCGCGAGACGGTTCGGGGGCGGCAGCAGGGCCGCCCCCGAGAGACGTCGCTCAAGCCACGTCGATGACCTGTCGGCGGTTGTAGGTGCCGCAGGTCTGGCACGCGGTGTGCGGCAGCTTCTCGTCGCGGCACTGCGGGCAGCGCACGAGCGTCGGCGCCTGGGTCTTCCACTGCGAGCGACGGTGCCGCGTGTTGCTGCGCGACTTCTTCCGCTTCGGTACGGCCACGTCAGCCCTCCTGGTCTTCTTGTCGTTGATCCAACATGCCCTGCAATGCCGCCCACCGGGGGTCGACGGCCTCATGGTCGTGGTCCGGCCCGGCGTCGGCCAACCGCACCCCGCACTCCGAGCACAGGCCGGGACAGTCGTCCTGGCACAGCGGGGACAGCGGCAGTGCGAGCACCGTCGCGTCCCGGACCACCGGCTCGAGATCGATGAGATCTCCCTCGAGACGACGCTCGTCCTCCCCGGCGATCTCGCCGGAGCGAGTGTCGGAGTAGACGAAGAGCTCCTGGAAGTCCACCTCGATCGACGAGGTGACCGGCTCCAGGCAGCGCCCGCACTCTCCCGCGAGAGGTGCCCGCGCCGTGCCCGAGATGAGCACGCCCTCCATCACCGCCTCGAGCCGAACGTCCAGCTCGATGTCGGCGCCCTCGGGGACACCGACCATCTCGACGCCGAGATCCGTCGGAGCCGGCACGGTCCTGGATTCCTCGCGCATCGATCCCGGTCTGCGGCCCAGCGCGTGCGTGTCGATCACGAGCGGGGCACGGGGATCGATGCGGGTCAGGTTCTTCCTGCTTCCGTGGGGCATGACGCAATCACCGTCGTCGTACAAGGTCGATTCGCAAGGTTACCCAACGCACGGGCGTTCGCCCAACTCGGCCACCCCTCATCGGCCGGCGGGCGGGTGATCAGGACTGCGCGAAGCGCCGGATGAGACGTTGCTGGACCGGCTCGGGCACCAGCCCTGAGACGTCCCCGCCGTACTGCGCGATCTCCTTGACCAGGCTGGAGGACAGGAAGGAGTACAGCGGGTTCGTGGCCATGAACATCGTCTCGACCCCGGCCAGCTGGTGGTTCATCTGGGCGATCTGCAACTCGTAGTCGAAGTCGCTGACCGCGCGCAGGCCGCGCACGATGACCGGGATGTCGTGCTCGCGGCAGAAGTCGACCGTGAGCCCGTGGAACTTCTCGACGACGACGTTGCCGTACTGCTTCGTCACCTCACCGATCATCTCGGCGCGTTCCTCGACGGTGAAGAGGCTCTTCTTGGAGATGTTGATGAGCACCGCGACGACGACCTCGTCGTACAGCCGCGACGCCCGGCTGATGATGTCGAGGTGGCCATTGGTGACGGGGTCGTAGGAGCCCGGACAGACAACTCGGCGCACGAGGTGAGGACCCTTCGCTCAGGAAGCCGTCAGTGACCTGCGGCGTGACCGTACCAAAGCGTTCCTTCCCCATAACGACGGGCCCTGCCCTCCTCGTAGCCCGCCGGCCAGCGCACCGGTTCGTCCCGGGTGGCCCGTTCGACCGCGACCAGGGCGTGCGGGGCCAGCCAGGCGTTGTCGCGCAGGTCCTCCAGCATCCGGGTGACCACCTCGCCGGTCACGGCGTACGGCGGGTCGGCGAAGATCAGGTCGTACGGTTCCCCCGGCGGGTGCCGCAGCGCCCGCTCGACGCGGTCGGTCACCAGCTCCGCGCCGGGCAGGCCGAGACCGTCGATGTTCGCCTTGATCACCTTGGCCGCGCGCGGCGACGACTCGACGAGCAGGACGTGGGCCGCGCCGCGCGACAGCGCCTCCAGCCCGACCGCCCCCGACCCGGCGAACAGGTCGGCCGCCCGCAGGCCGGTGAGGTCGCCGAGCAGCGAGTGGATCGTGGCGAACAGCCCCTCGCGGGCGCGGTCGCTGGTCGGCCGGGTGTCGCGGCCGGAGGGAACCGAGATGCGCCGTCCCCCGGCCGTTCCTGCGATGAGTCGGGTCACTCCCCCAGTGTGCCCAGCCATGGCGCGCGCCGCTCCGCGCCCCGGCCCGAACCGACCCTCGGCCGCCAGACCCGTACATGAGGGGCGACCGGACGATCATTCCCACGGACTACCGCTCGTGACAAACTAGTCGCGGATCGTACGGCGGCGTCCGAGTCCTCCCGGGCGCACGCGACCGGAAGGGGCCAGGAGGTGCCGTCGGCTGGCGAAGGTGTGTCCGCGTCACCGCGCGCCCGTGCGCCGCCCCGCCGCCCGGTCTCGGCCCCCGCTCCTTCGACCTGGAGATATCCCCCCATGCGAACACGCACGAGGCTGGCGACGACGGCCGGCCTGACGATCCTCGGCGGCACCGCCCTCAGCGGCGTCGCCCACGCCGAGACCGGCGGGCTCGGTCTCGGCGACCTGACCACCCCCGTGTCCAAGACCGTGTCCGGCGTCGTGAAGACGACGGATCGGACCTCTCGCACCGTACGGAAGGCGACGTCCGGCACCTCACGGCGCTCCACCGGCTCCGGCCTTCACGTGAACCTGCCGGTCGGCGTGAGTCTCTCGGCGCGCCGTGCCTCCGCGTCCGCCGGCGTGAATGCGTCGGTGGGCGGCACCCACATCGAAGCCTCCCTCGGGCTCTGCGCAGGGTGCTCGGCCCCGCGCCCGGCTCCGGGCTCCCCGCCGGCACCGGCTCCGGGCAACCCGCCGGGCCAGCCGAACCCGCCGGGTGCCCAGCCGCCAGGCGCGCAACCCCCGGGTGCCCAGCCGCCGGGCTCCCCGCCGCCGGTCGTCCAGCCGCCGGTCGCGCAACCGCCGGTGGCCCGGCCGCCGCTGAGCGCTCCGGCCGGCCGGGGAGAGCTGGCAACGGTCGGTGGGACCGGCAGGCCGGCCCTGCCGTACACCGGCGGCCCGCTCGGGGCGCTCGCCTTCCTCGGCGCGATCGCCGTGGTGACCGGAGCGGCGGCCGTCATCGGCGCCCGCCCGAAGGCACGCCTCAGCGCGTGAGAACCGGGGCCCGGAGGACGTCTCCCGCCTGGGGACGTCTTCCGGGCGCGCCGGATTACCGAGCGTCTCTGATCGGCCAAGCCATTCTCAGGAATCGTCCCCGGGCTGGATACCGGGTGCGCAGGCCCCCGGCGGTCTCAGTAGTCGAGGGCGACGGTCCCGTCGCTGAGCCGGTGGACGACCGCGCCTAGTTCCTCGACGCCGATGAGGGCGCCGCGCAGCCCGTACACGAACGCGGCGCCCTCGAACCGTTCGGCGGTCCGTCGCAGTCGTTCGGCCCGGCCAGGGTCGCCGCCCGCCAGATCCTCCGCGTCGGCGACGTCGACCAGGAGGTACGGCCGGGGGCCCTTCTCCGCGACGCGCAGCCGCGAGACCCGATCCCAGGGCACGAACACGTCGTAGCCGCGCCGCGCGAACACCCGCAGCCGCACGCCCGCGGACGTGAAGACGGGCGGAGTGCGCAGCAGCCGGAATTCGGAGCGGGCGAGGAACGCCATCCCGACGGCGGAGGCCAGGAGAGCGAGTCCCACGAGCGGGAAGATGACGAAGACGGCACCGGCCGCGGCCTCCTCCGACAGCCGTCGCATCGCGAGCAGCAGGTATCCCACCGTGACGAGCACGAGGAGCGAACCGACGGCCGAGACGGCGGCCAGGGCCGCGATCAGGAAGGCGGGCGCGGCGGCGACGGGAACCGGAAAGTCGCTCTTGTGCTCCACTACGGGAGGGTAACCACAGACGGAAGACCGCGGCCACGACTTCTCCGGCGCGTCGGAGGAGCGTGATCGAGATCGAGGTTCCGGACGGGATTCACCGCGCTTTTCGGACAGCCTCCCCCCTGAGCATCCGCCGCTGATCCGTCAGGGGCGGGACGGAGCGACGGCCAGGGCCCAGCGGGCCTCGGCGCGGACGCCCGCGTCCGGGTCCTCCAACGCGGTGGTGAGGGCGGACCGGGCGTAGTGGCGATCGGCCGCCCACCGGGCCAGCGCCTGGACGGCGGCGCGGCGTACGGCCACGACCTCGTCGTCGAGCACGCTGGTCAGCGGGCCGACCGCCGTGCGGGGGCCGAGCTCGCCGAGGGCGGCCACCGCACGCTCGCGGATGCGCCAGGACGGGTCGGTCAGGGCGATCTCGCCGAGCTCGGCCGTGGCCTTGAGCACGACCAGTCCGCGGATCGTCTCGGCGCGCCCGGCGTCGTCGCGGCGCAGGGCCAGTGCGTAGATGTCCCAGGCGGCGGCCCGCATGGCGCGCACCAGCTCCCGCGCCACCTCGCGCACGTAGGAGTCGGCGGTGGCGTCCGCGGCCTGGACGAGCGCCCGGACGCCCTCCTCGCCGACGAGCACCTCCCGCTCGTCGATGAGGGTGTCGGCGGCGGCCCGGCGGACGCGGGCGTCGCGGTCGCCGAGCGCCCGGGCGAGCCTGTTGCCGATCGCCTCGTCCGCTTCACGTGTTCGGGCGGGCACCGGCAGGTCGATGACGGTCATGCGATCCTCCGAAGAGTCGTCTGATGGGCGCCGGGACGCGTCGGGGGGCGAGGCCTCCCCGCGCAGGGCGCTGCCGCGACGGGCGCGGCCGGGGACGGGGACGGGTTTCAGCCCCGGCGACACAGGGCGCTGGCCTGCCGCCGCAGGTCGACGTGGAGCCGCGCGATCAGCGGATCTCTCCGGTACACCGTTCGATCGTGAACCGGCTTCCCTATTTTGTCAACTGGTTTGATATGGATATATCCGCACCGTCGGGCACCCGTCCGGCCGGGCTCAGGTCTTGTCGAGGTACTCCGCGCGCTCCTCGTCGATCAGCGCTGCCAGCTCCGCCGCGAGGGCCGGGTGGTCGGCCAGCTCCGGGTCCTGCTCGACGAGCGCGCCGGCCTCGGCCCGCGCCGCATTGATGATCTCCTCGTCTCGCAGCAGGGTCAGCAGCCGGAGGCTGGACCGCCGCCCGGACTGGCTCTCCCCGAGGACGTCGCCCTCGCGGCGCTGCTCCAGGTCGAGGCGCGACAGTTCGAAACCATCGAGGGTCGAGGCGACCGCGTCGAGGCGTTCGCGGGCCTTCGAGCCCTCGTCCGCGTCGGTCACGAGCAGGCAGAGGCCCGGATGCCTCCCCCGGCCGACCCGGCCGCGCAGCTGGTGCAGCTGGGAGACGCCGAACCGGTCGGCGTCCATGACGACCATGACCGTGGCGTTCGGCACGTCGACGCCGACCTCGATGACGGTGGTGGCGATGAGGACGTCGATCTCCCCGGCGCCGAACCGCCGCATCACGGCGTCCTTGTCGTCCGGGTGCAGGCGGCCGTGCAGGACCTCGATCCGCAGGTCGTGGAGCGGGCCCTCGGAGAGCTTGGGTGCGACGTCGAGGACGGCCAGGGGCGGGCGCCGCCCCTCCGTGCCCTCCGCGCCCTCCGTGTCCGGCTCCCCGGCGGACAGGTCGCCCTCGTCGCCCTCCGTCTCGCCGATGCGGGGACAGACGACGTACGCCTGCCGGCCCCCGGCGACCTCCTCACGGATGCGCTCCCAGGCACGGTTCCAGTACGCCCGGTTGGCCGAGGGGACGACGTGGGTGGCGATCGGGGACCGCCCGGCGGGCAGCTGGGTGAGCGAGGAGGTGTCCAGATCGCCGTACACGGTCATCGCGACGGTGCGCGGGATCGGGGTGGCGGTCATGACGAGGACGTGCGGGCGGCCCCCGGTGGCCTTCTCCCGCAGCGCGTCACGCTGCTCGACGCCGAACCGGTGCTGCTCGTCGATCACGACGAGGCCCAGGTCGGCGAACTGGACGTGCTCCTGCAGGAGCGCGTGGGTGCCGACGACGATGCCGGCGGCGCCCGAGGCCGCGTCGAGCAGGCCCTCACGCCGCGCCTTGGCGCCCTGCGACCCGGTCAGCAGGGCGACGCGGGTGCCGTGCTCGGCCCCGCCGAGCCGGCCCGCCTCGGCGAGCGGCCCGAGCATGCTCACGATCGACCGGTGGTGCTGCTGGGCCAGGACCTCGGTGGGCGCGAGCAGTGCCGCCTGCCCGCCGGCGTCGACGACCTGCAGCATCGCGCGCACGCCGACGATCGTCTTACCGGCGCCGACGTCGCCCTGCAGCAGGCGGTGCATGGGGTGCTCGCGGGCCAGGTCCGCGGCGATCTCCTCTCCGACGGCCCGCTGGCCCCCGGTGAGCTCGAACGGCAGCCGCTCGTCGAACTCGGTGAGCATGCCGTCCTTGCGCGGCGGCCTCGGCGTCGCCGGGAGGGCCGAGGCGTCCCGCCGGCGTCGGGCGAGGGCGGTCTGCAGGACGAACGCCTCGTCCCACTTCAGCCGTTTGCGGGCGCGGCCGGCCTCGGCCATGTCCGCGGGCCGGTGGATGCCCTCGTACGCCTCGGCGAGCCCGAGGAGCCGGTGGCGCCTGCGCACCGGCTCCGGCAGGGAGTCGGTGTCCACGTCCATGGTGTCGAGCACCATCCGGACGCAGTCGCCGATCTGCCATGACGTCAGGCCCTTGGTGGCCGGGTAGACCGGGATGAGCTCCTCGGCGAACTCCCGCGCCGCGTCGGTGCCCTCCCGGGCGCTCACCGCCTTGTACTCCGGGTGGACGAGCTGACGCTTGATCCCCTGGCCGCTCCGGTAGAACGACACCTTTCCGGCGAACAGGCCGCGCGTGCCGGGGGGCAGCTCCCGTTCGGGGACGCGCGCGCCGGTACCGAAGAAGGTGAGCGTCAGACGCCCCCGGCCGTCGGTGACGACGACCTCGAGGATGTACCCGGGCCGCTTGGTGATCTTCCGGCCCTGGACCTTCTCGACCTCCGCCATCACGGTGACGTATTCGCCCTCGGCCAGGCCGATCAGGTCGGTGAGCTCGCCGCGCTGAGCGTAGCGGCGCGGATAGTGGCGGAGCAGGTCGCCGGCGGTGTGCAGGTCGAGGGCGACCAGCTTCTTGGCCGCCTTGGCGCCCACCACCTTGACCAGCGGCGCGTCGAGTGTCGTCACGGCACCTTCCTCTTACCAGCCTGGGCTCCCTCAGTTCTACCGGCTCGGCAGGACAAGGCGCTGCGCATCCGGTCCCGGGTGCGCCTCACTCCACCCCGATCAGGAGGAGATGGCGGTCCTGGCCGCCTTCGTAGACGGCGACCTCGAGGTCGGGCCGGACGGCGTGCAGGTGGTCGCGCGCCCGGTCGGCGAGATCGTCCGGCGCGCCCTCGCCGACGATCAGCGTCACCAGCTCGCTCCCGGCGGACAGCATCCGGTCGAGGACGCCCGCCGCCAGCGCGGAGGCGTCCGCGCCGATGACCGCGACGTCCCCGTCGACGAGACCGAGGACATCGCCGGGCCGGCACATCCCGGCGCTCGTCACCGCCTCGTGCCGGGCGCTCTCGAGCCGGCCCGATCGCGTCGCGCCCGCCGCGCGGGTCATGGCGATCACGTCGTCCTCGAAGCGGCGCAGCGGGTCGTGGACCGCGAGCGCGGCCAGGCTCTGCACGGACGCCTTCGCCGGGACGACCGCCGCGCGCACGCCGTCCTCCCCCGCCTGGCGGGCGGCGGCCTCGGCGACGGCCAGGACCCTCTCGTCATCGGGCAGCACGATGACGTCGTCGCCGGCCGCCGTGATCGCCTCCGTCAGCTCGGCGAGGGACGGCACGTGACCGGAGGTCCGGCGTACGACGCGGGCGCCGTGATCCTCCAGCAGCGCGGCGAGCCCCTCACCGGCGGTCACCGCGATGACGCCCCGGCCGGTGCGCCGGACGGGACGGTCCTCCGCCGCGTCCAGGTAGGTCACCCGGATCCGGTACGGGCGTCCCGCGCGCAGGCCGGCCTCGATCGCCGCGCCGGCGTCGTCGGTGTGCACGTGGACGTTCCACAGGCCGTCGCCGCCGACCACGACGAGAGAGTCGCCGAGCGCGTCCAGCTCCACGCGCAGGTCCGCCACCGCCCCGTCGCCGGCGTCGAGGAGGTACATCACCTCGTAGGAACCGCCGTCTCCCGTCCGCGGGACGTCCTCCGGCGGGCGGTCCTGGCTGCGGCGCGGCACATCGTACGTCTCGGGGTACTCCCCGCTGACCACGGCCGCGAGCGTCTCCAGCACGACGCACAGCCCGGCCGCGCCGGCGTCCACCACGCCGTTGCGGGCGAGCACCTCGAGGCGGTCCGGCGTCCGCCGCAGCGCGGCGCGTGCCCGCTCCGCCGCCGCCCAGGCTGTGGCGCCCGGGTCGGCGGCGGGGAGGTCCGCTTCGGTCGCCTCACGCAGGACGCTCAGCATCGTGCCCTCGACCGGATGGGCCACGGCCCCGTACGCGAGGTCGGCCGCGTGCCGAAGCGCCGCGTCGAGGCCGCCACCGGCCCCCAGCACGTCGGCCATGCCGCGCAGCATCTGGCTGAGGATCACGCCGGAGTTGCCACGGGCTCCCATGAGCGCGCCCTGGGCGAGGGTCCGCCAGGCGGTCGTCACGTCCGCGTCGCCGGGCAGTCCGTCGAGCCGTTCCGCCGCCGCGAGCAGAGTCAGGTGGAGGTTGGTCCCGGTGTCGCCGTCGGGCACGGGGAACACGTTGAGCGCGTCGATCCCGGCGCGCGTGCGGCCCAGCGCGTCCGCCGCCAGCCGGCACCAGCGTCGTACCGCCGCGGCGTCGAGAACCTCGCCCACACCACCTCCCGGATCGCCAACCTTAGACTTACCGGACACGGCATGGCCCACTCCACCGCGTACGATGGATCCCTGCCGCCGACACGGCGGTCTCCCCTCCCGGGGCGGCCACCTGCGGGCCGTCGCCTCCACGCGGAGGCGCGGTCGATTCGCCTCCTCGGGCGGGCGTCGGCTAGTCTTGACCGTGGGTCCCGTCGGGGACCCTTTTGACGAGCGCCCGAACTTACGGGCTTCCCTTCCAAACACTTTGGAGCGCATCCCATGGCTTCCGTCTGCGAGATCTGCGGCAAGGGGCCGGGGTTCGGCATGCGCGTCTCTCACTCGCACCGCCGCACCCCTCGCCGCTGGAACCCGAACATCCAGCGGGTGCGAGCGGTCGTTGGCCGCACCACCAAGCGGATCAACGTCTGCACGTCGTGCATCAAGGCCGGCAAGGTCACCCGGCCCGCCGCGCGCTGACGCCACGATCCCGAGCGCCGCGAGGCGCCCCTGGACTGTGCTCTCACCGGGCACATTGAACGGCCGGTCCGCTCCACACGGACCGGCCGTTCGCTTTGCCGTACGCCGGGTCGCCGCGTCGTGGAGCCGGCGCGGCCGGCCCGTTCGCGGCTCCGGCTCCGGCGACGCGGGGAATGCGGTCGCCGCCGTCCCTGCCGGGCCGGCCGGGCCGCCGCCACGCACGCCCACATGCACCGCGCCCACCGGCCTCCAGGCCGGCCGGGCCGCCGCCGCACGCACCCGCTTGCACCGACCGGGTCCGGGCATCATGCGACGCATGAGAGTCGTGGCGCTCGCCGACACGCACGCTCCCCGGCGATGGCGGGGCTGCCCGCCCGCGGTGGCCGCGTACCTGCGCGACGCCGACCTGATCCTGCACGCCGGGGACGTCTGCGTCCCCTCGGTCCTCGACGAGCTCTCCGCCTACGCGCCCGTACGCGTCGTGCGCGGCAACAATGACGGCGCGGACGTCGCGGCGTGGGGCGCTCTGGAGACCCTGGAGTTCGAGCCGGCCGGGCTCCCGGTGGGGATGATCCACGACAGCGGTCCCGCCAAGGGCCGACTCGCCAGGATGCGCCGCCGGTTCCCGGAGGCGCGGCTCGTCGTCTTCGGGCACTCGCACATCCCCCTGGAGGAGACCGGCGAGGGGCTGCGCATCTTCAACCCCGGATCCCCCACCGACCGCCGGCGCCAGCCGCACGGCACGATCGGCCTGCTCGACATCGACGAGGGCCGCCTCCTCGACGCGAGGATCGTTCCGGTCACCTGATCCCGCCCGAGGCCGTCGGCTCGGCCTCGCCGCCCGTCAAGGCCCTCAGCACACGCTCGCGGCGCGTCAAGGCCCTCAAGCTCGCCTCGCAGCCCGTCAAGGCCCTCGACACACGCTCGCAGCCCGTCGATGCCCTCGGCTCGGGATGGATGGGCGCCTGCCACCGATGCGAGGCCGGCCCGGACCGGATCGTGATCGCTTCGGGTGGCGCGAGGGCGGTCACCAACTGTCGCCGCCCCCTCCCCACGTGTCCCAGCAGTCTCCCCAGTTGTCGCATCCGTCACCGGTGTGCCCGGCGACGACGTGATGCGGCGTGGTCGTCGTGGTGAACGCACTCGTCGCGCCGGCCGCATCGAAGGCAAGCGCCATGGCTCCGGCGACAGCCAGTCCCACCATGGCGACCGCCGGCCTCTTCGCTCTGCGCATGAAGAACACCTCCTCGCGTCGGGCGTGACTCCGCGCTCTTACCCGCCGCACTCGGGGAATTGGCCCCTTTTGTCCTCCTACCCCGAGTCCAACTCGACAACGTCCGCCCATCGGAATCAACCGCCTAAACCCTCGCGATGCCATATTTGACCCACACTGGGCGCATCCCGCGACACTCTTTATTTACGATCTTCACCGTCTTGACGCGCCGACGCGGCAGGGTCGAAGCCCCTGGTACAGGGGGCCGAGCCACCGAACCGAGCGCCGGGCGAGCACCGGCCGTGGCGCCCGCCGCACCAGGGCCGCTAAAGCGCATGCTGAGCTCCCGCCAAGCCAAGGTGAAATCTCATCCTTTTGCGGACTATGGGTTGATTCGACGTGCGATGCGAGGTCGAGTGGAGGTGGATAGCACCGCATATCGGGCTAATTGCCTAGCGTGTGTAACCGCCCTGTCCCGTCGATCAACCTCAGAGAGGTGGTCTTCCATGAGAATTCCGAAGCGGATGGCCCTTGCCATCTCAGGAACGGCCTTCGCCGGAGCGACGGCCCTCGCCCTGGGTGCGGCCGCGCCGGCCGGCGCCCAGGCCGTCACCACCGCACCTCACCACGCCGTGAGCGGCCACGTCTTCAGCCACATCACGACCGACGGCTGGGGCTGGGGCTGGGACGACGGAGGCTGGGGCGACGGAGACTGGGGCTGGGACGACGGAGACTGGGGCTGCTAATGACCGGTCCCGGGCGAGTGATCGCCTGAAAGACCCAGGGAACGGCGCCAACCGGTCCGGAACACCGTTCCCGCCACGGGGGTCCCGCGTGACGCACGCGGGACCCCCGCACGTCCGGGCCGTACGGCCGAGGGTCACGGCCCAGGCCCCATGCCAGGGCCTCGCGACCGGACGGCGCGGCAGGGGCCGTGCGGCGGCACGAGCACGGTGGTGTCCCGCGCGGCTCGCCGCGTCAGGGGCGTGCGGTCGGGCGGGCGCGGTGGAACTCCCAGGCATGGTCGACCGGGCCGATGCCGCCTCCCAGGGGGAAGCCGTGCTCGATGGCGCCGGTGATGTACTCCTTGGCGCGGCCGACCGCGGTGATGACCTCCTCCCCGCGCGCGAGGTGCGAGGCGATGGCCGACGCGAGCGTGCATCCCGTGCCGTGGGTGTGCATGTTGTCGAGCCGCCGTCCGGGAAACCGGTGCTCCGTCGTGCCGTCGAAGAGCAGGTCGACCGGGTCGCCGGGAAGGTGACCGCCCTTGATCAGCACCCATCGCGGGCCGAGCTCCTTGACCGCCTCCGCGGCCCGGCGCAGCCCGCTCTCATCCTCCACCTTGACCCCGGTGAGCTGCTCGACCTCCCAGAGGTTCGGGGTGACGACGGTCGCGAGCGGGAGGAGCGCCCCACGGACCGCACCGACCGCCTCCGGGGCCAGCAGAGCGTCCCCGTGCTTGGACACCCCCACGGGGTCGACCACGATGGGGACGTCGACGTCGGCGAGCGCCTCGGCCACGGTCTCCACGAGCACGGAGGAGGCCAGCATGCCGGTCTTGACCGCCTGCGCCCCGATGTCGGACAGGACGGAGTCGAGCTGCGCGCGTACGGCCTTGGGAGGCAGCTCCCAGTAGCCCTGGACGCCCAGGGAGTTCTGCGCGGTGACCGCCGCGATCACGCTCATCCCGTGGACGCCGAGGGCGAGCATCGTCTTGAGGTCGGCCTGGATGCCCGCGCCGCCCCCGGAGTCGGAGCCGGCGATCGTGAGGACCCGGGGCGGTGTGGTCATGCGGTCAACTCTACGGTCGGCAGGACTTCCCGTTGAAGGTGCAGCCGGATGGCGCGGTGCCCGTCCCGGTGGCCGTGAACCGCACCGTGACCGTCCGGCCCGGAGCGATCGAGGGCCGTGCCACGGGGTTGCGGACGATCAGCGTCGCCCCGGTGCGGACGGCCCTGCCGCCCGAGGCGGCGGTGATCCGCGCCTGGGCGTACCGCAGCACGAGCGTCCAGCCATTGACCGCCGTCGCGCCGTGGTTGACGATCGTCGCCTCGCCCTGGAACCCGTGCGCCGAGGCCGAGGTCGTCCGGACGGTGACGGCCGGCCCGGAGCGGCCCGTGCCGCGGCTGACCCGGCCGCTCTGCGACGCGTCGTTGCGGGCCGTGCGCTTACCGGATGGACTCTCCGGCCCGCCCGATACGGTCACGATCGGTGACGCGCCGCCGGACGGCGTGCCGCCCGCGAAGTTCAGTGAGATCTGCTGCGTGCTGACGGCGGAGACGACCGCACCGATCGCCAGGACACCGGCGACCGTCGGCATGAGCGGCATCTTGCCGAGCCTCCAGTTCCGGCCTGGGCGGTCGTCCCCCTCATCCGCCCACGAGCCGTCCTCCGACTTCCTGGTATGTCGCCCCATCCCGTCCCTCTCCGGTCTCGGGATGTATACCAAAAGCACACGACCCATGCCTACCAGACCGCGAATGTGAACTGCGACAACTCACCGCTACGGCAGGCGGAAATGGTCCCATCCGCCAGGGCCGTATGTCCTTCCGTCGACGACGACCTCGGCGGGTCCCTCCACCACCCTCCCGATCGTCCGCCATTCGCCGGGCAGCGCCGTCCGCGGCGGGAACGTCGCCGCGAACGCGTGGTCGTCACCGCCCGTGAGCGCCAGCCGCAGTCCGTCCGGCACCGGTGGCACCGGCACGGCCGAGCCGTCGATCTCGATCCGTACCCCGGCGGAATCCGCGATGTGGCCGAGATCCTGAACGAGCCCGTCGCTGACGTCGAGCATCGCGGTCGCCCCGAGATCCCGGGCGCGCAGCGCCGTGGCGTACGGCGGCCGTGGGCGCCGGTGCGCATCGACGAGGTCGGCCGGCTCCCGCAGTCCACGGGACAGGAGCTCCAGACCCGCGGCGGCGTACCCCAGCCGGCCGGCCACGGCGACGACGTCGCCGGGACGGGCGCCGGAACGGGTGAGGGCGGGGCCGTCCAGGACGCCGAGGGCGGTGACCGCGAGCAGCACGGACTCACCGCGTACGACATCACCTCCGGCGACGGACGCGCCGACCTGCGCGCACTCGTCGCGCAGCCCGTCGCACAGCGCGTCGACCCAGTCCAGCTCCGTCCCGGCGGGAGCGCCGAACCCGAGGAGCAGGGCGGTCGGCCGGGCGCCCATCGCCACGACGTCGGCGATGTTCTGCGCGGCGGCCTTGCGCCCGATGTCGTACGGCGGGGACCAGTCACGGCGGAAGTGCCGGCCCTCGATGAGCAGGTCGGTCGTCGCGACGACGCGCCCGCCGGGGACGCGCACGATCGCGGCGTCGTCCCCCGGCCCCAGTTCGACGCCGGGCCCCTGGCCCAGGCGTGCGGTGATTCGGGCGATCAATCGGAACTCGCCGAGTTCCCCGATGGTGATGACCCACCTCCGATCAAGACGCGATACGGTAACCGCTGATGGCCGTTTCAGGGAGGACGTGATGGTGCAGGCCTACATCCTCATCCAGACCGAGGTCGGCAAGGCGGCCGACGTGGCCCGGGAGATCTCCGGAATCGCCGGAGTCACCCTCGCCGAGGACGTCACCGGGCCCTACGACGTCATCGTCCGGGCCTCGGCCAACAACGTCGATGAGCTCGGCAAGCTCGTCGTCGCCCAGATCCAGTCGGTCGAGGGGATCACGCGAACCCTGACCTGCCCCATCGTCCACATCTGACGCCGGTGCCCTCCCCGCTGCCAGTCTGCACCACTGGACGCTCCCCGGCAGCGGGCGGCCGGTCACTCGGGCGGGTGCTGCCGTTCGTGGCGGCCCTGTCGGTGTTCTCGGCCGGGTGCGGTGCGGGCGAGGTCGAGGTGCCCGTTCCCCAGCCGCCGGCGTCGGTGGCGTCGCTGTGCCGCTCGCTGCACGACCGGCTGCCGCAACGCCTGCACGGCCTGAAGCGCCGTGCGACCACGCCGCGCTCGGACCTTGTCACCGCGTGGGGATCGCCGGCCATCGCGGTGCGCTGTGGCGTCCCGCGCCCGGCGGGGCTGCATCTCACGTCCCAGCTGGCCGTGATCAACGGCGTGTCCTGGCTGCCACAGCCGCCGGACCGCCCCGTCACGTTCACCGCCGTCGGCCGGCACGCGTACGTCGAGGTGACGGTGCCGGTCAAGTACTCCCCGCCGGGCGACGTGCTGAACGAGCTGACCGGCCCGATCAAGGCCACGATCCCCGCCAACTCCGACGCCACCCTCTGAGGCGGCGGCACCACCCGGTCAGTGGCCGAGGTGGCGCGCGGCCGCCACCAGCGCCGGCAGTCCTCCGCCGGCGTCACGGCGCCACAGCAGCACGACCTCGATCGGCGGCATCGGCTCGAGGACGGGCCGGAACACCAGTCCCGGCGGCACCTGCGCCGTCGCCCGGACGCACAGGGTGTAGCCCTCTCCCGCCGCGACGAGCGCGGGGACCAGATCATGGCCGGATGCGGCCGGACCGAACCTCGGATGCAGGCCGCGCCCGACGAACTGGTCGACGAAGCGGGCCGCCTCGGCCGTCCTCGGCAGGACCAGCGGCTCTTCGGCGAGGTCCGCCAGCGAGATCGCCTCCCGGGTGGCCAGCGCGTGGTCGCGCGGCAGCAGCGCGCGGATCGGAGCCCGGTGGACGACCAGGCGGGAGACCCCTTCGGCGGCGGGCACCGGCCGGTAGCCCAGTCCCGCCTGCACGTCCCCCTGGACGATCTGCGCGACCTGCTCGGCGGTGCGCATCCGGGTCATCCGCACGCGTACGTCCGGTTCGAGGCCGCGCAGTGTTCCGAGGACCGCCCGCACGATGTCCGACAGCCCGTCGGCGACCGCGAGCCGGAACCCGCCGACGTCGCCCGCCGCCGCATCGGCCACCGCCTCGAGCGCGTGGTCGAAGACGCCGAGGACCGCCTCCGCCTGGGCGGCGAAGACCTCGCCGACCGGGGTCAGGTGCATGCCGCGCGCCGTCCGCTCGAAGAGTGACGCGCCCACCTCCCGCTCGACGATGCCGAGCTGCTGGGAGAGGGTCGGCTGCGCGACGCTCAGCAGCTGGGCCGCCCGGCGCACGCTCCCGGTCTGTGCGACGGCGAGGACGTACCGCATCTGACGCACGTCCACGCAGCCCTCCTTCCCCCACCTGTGGTGATGATCACACAGATCCGGCTCCTTCGCATCGGGAGGCCGCCGGGCCGGTCCTGCCACCGGCCCGTCTTCCGCTCGTCACCGCACCGCCTCGCGGCCCGTCGGCGACCGCCTCAGGGCTCGTCGCCGACCGGCCGGAAGCTCGCTACCGGCCCGTCGTGTCACGGCGGGCGGGCTCGCGGCCGGGTGGCTGTGCCGGGCCGGGACGGCGCGGTGGCACCGGGACGTCGAGCCGCACCGCGCCGCCGTTGAGCCGAACCGGCCGCCCGTGGTGCTCGATCTCCAGCGGGTCACCGCCCAGGAGCTCGTAGACCGCCTCGTCGTGGCCGATGGTGACCTTCAGCCGCCGCCCCCGGAACCTCATCCGGAACGCGAGCCGCGAGATCCCGGGAGGCAGCCGGGGCGCGAAGGTCAGCCGAGCGGTGTGCTGGCGCATCCCGCCGAACCCGGCGACGAGCGCGTTCCAGGTCCCGGCGAGGGAGGCGATGTGCAGCCCGTCGCGCGTGTTGTGCTCCAGGTCGCGCAGGTCCATCAGCGCGGCCTCACCGAGGTAGTCGTGGGCGAGTTCGAGATGTCCGGTCTCGGCTGCCATGACCGCCTGGGTGCAGGCCGACAGCGAGGAGTCGCGTACGGTCAGGCCCTCGTAGTAGACGAAGTTCCGGAGCTTCTCGTCCTCGGTGAAGGCGTCCCCGCGCAGGTGCATGGCCAGCACGAGGTCCGCCTGCTTGACGACCTGCTTGCGGTAGATGTCGAAGTACGGATAGTTGAGCAGCAGCGGATAGTGGTCGGGCGGGGTGTTCTCGAAGTCCCATCGCGCGTGGTGGGTGAAGCCCTCGTTCTGCGGGTGCACCTCGAGCCGCTTGTCGTAGGGGATCACCACGGCGGCCGCGGCGTCGCGCCATTCCGCCGTCTCCTCCTCGGTGACGCCCAGCCGGCGCGCCTGCTCGGGGTACTCCTCGGCCAGGTCCGCGGCGGCGCGGAGGTTCCGCTGGGCCATGAGGTTCGTGTAGACGTTGTTGTCCGCGGTCGCGCTGTACTCGTCCGGGCCTGTGACGCCGTCGATGCGGAACCTCCCCTTGGCGTCGTGGTGGCCGAGGGCGCGCCACAGCCGTGCGGTCTCCACGAGGAGTTCGAGCCCGACGTCGCGGGCGAAGTCCTCGTCCGCCGTAGCGCCGACGTAGCGGATGACGGCGTCGGCGATGTCCGCGTTGATGTGGAACGCCGCCGTCCCGGCCGGCCAGTACCCGGAGCACTCCTGGCCGCCGATCGTCCGCCACGGGAACGCGGAGCCGCGCAGCCCGAGCTGCTCGGCGCGTTCCTTGGCCAGGTCGAGCGTCGAGTGCCGCCAGCGCAGCGCGTCCGCCGCGGCGTCCGCCCGGGTGTAGGTCAGCGGCGGCAGCACGAACGACTCGGTGTCCCAGAACGTGTGGCCGTCGTATCCGGGGCCGGTCAGGCCCTTCGCCGGGATCGGGCGGCGCTCGGCGCGGGAACCGGCCTGCAGCGTGTGGAACAGGCCGAACCGCACCGCCTGCTGGACCTCGGCGTCGCCGTCCACCTCGACGTCGGCGCCCGCCCAGAAGTCGTCGAGGAACTCGCGCTGCTCCCGTACGAGGCCGTCCCAACCGGACATCTTCGCGGCGGCGAGCGCGGCGATCACCTGGTCATGCACGGCGGGCCGGGACCGGCGGCTGGACCAGCCGTAGGCGATGTACTTGACGATACGCAGCCGCTGCCCCGGCTGCAGGCGTGTGGCCACCGTGTAGCGGCAGACGTCCTCGAAGCTCTCCGTGGTGATGGTGCCGTCGGGCGTCTCGATCTCGTGGCCCATCGCCGCGGCGACGCGCAGCCCGCTGTGACGGGTGCGGTGCACCATGACGGCGGTGTCCTTGTCGGCGACCGACTCCTCCCCCACCAGCGGGGACTCCAGCCGCCCGGCGGCCCTCGGGTCCCTGCCGAGGTCGGGCAGTGACTCGTTGGCGACCAGCTCGGACTGCGCGACGACGCGTACGGGCCGGTCCACCGGCTCGACCTCGTAGTGGATCGCCGCGACGCCCCGCTGCACGAGCGAGACCAGCCGGACCGTGCGGATCCGCACCGAGTCCCCCGCTGGGGAGATCCACTCGACGTTGCGCGTCAGGGTGCCGGCCCGGAAGTCCAGCACCCGCTCGTGGGAGCGCAGCTCGCCGTAGCGGACGTCGAACGGCTCGTCCTCGACGAGGAGGCGGATGAGCTTGCCGTTGGTGACGTTGATCACCGTCTGCCCGGACTCGGGGTAGCCGTAGCCGGCCTCGGCGTACGGCAGCGGCCTCAGCTCGTACACCGAGTTCAGGTAGGTGCCGGGCAGCCCGTGCGGCTCGCCCTCCTCGAGGTTCCCGCGCAGGCCGATGTGGCCGTTGGACAGTGCGAACACCGACTCGCTCTGCGCCAGGGTGTCCAGGTCGAGGGTCTGCTCGCGGACGCACCACGGTTCGACCGTGTACGCGGCCTGCCGGATCATGCGGTCCCCCGTCCGTCCCGCCCGGCCGGCGCGTCGTCGCCGCCCAGGAGCTCCTCCAGGTCCTTGACGACGATGTCGGCACCGTGCTCCTTCAGCTCGGCGGCCTGGCCGATCCGGTCGACTCCGACGACGAAGCCGAAGCCGCCCGCGCGGCCCGCCTGGACGCCGGCCAGCGCGTCCTCGAACACCACCGCCCGCGACGGCGGCACGCCCAGCGCCTCCGCCCCGGCCAGGAACATGTCGGGCGCGGGCTTGCCCGCCAGCCCGCGCTCCTTGGCCGTCAGCCCGTCGATCCGCGCGTCGAACAGGTCCGCGATGCCGGCGGCGTCCAGGACCTGCGCCGTGTTGGCGCTGGAGGACACGACCGCGGTCGGCATGCCCGCCTCACGAGCGGCCCGCACGTAGCGCACCGAGCCGGGGTAGACCTCCACGCCGTCCTCGGCGAGCTTGCGCAGGACCAGTTCGTTCTTCCGCTTGCTCAGCCCCTCGATCGTCGGCGCGCCCGGCGGGTCGTCCGGCGATCCCTCGGGCAGCGTGATGCCGCGGGACTCGAGGAACGACCGCGTCCCGTCCTCCCGGCGCTTGCCGTCGACGTACTCGTCGTACTCCTTCACGGGGTCGAAGGGCCGGAACGAGGGCCCTTCCCGCTGCCGGAGGAACTCGTCGAACATCGCCTTCCACGCCGCGGCGTGCACCGTGGCGGTGCGCGTCAGCACCCCATCCATGTCGAACAGCAGGGCCGTGACCCCGTCCGGCAGTCCGAGCATGTCTCTCCTCCTGAGATCGGCGATGAGACATGCCTACCCCATGCCCTCGGGATAAGCGCACCAGCACGGGGTCAGGTGGGCAGGCCGACCGCCCGCTCGCCCGTACGGCGCTGCTGGATGATGACGGCGATGACAAGGAGGGCGCCCTGGGCGACGTTCTGCCAGAAGGTGTTGACGCCCACGACGTTGAGGCCGTTGTTGAGGGCGCCGAGCAGGAGCACCGCCAGCAGCGTGCCGGCGACCCCGCCCTTGCCGCCCTTCAGCGCCGCGCCACCGAGCGCGGCCGCCGTGATGGACTGCAGCTCCAGGCCCTCGCTGCCGCTCGTGGGCTGCCCGGAGCCGGTCCGGGCGGTGAGGATGATCCCGGCGAGGGCGGCGATGATCCCGGCCAGGGCGTACACCGCGATCAGGTACTTGTTGATGTTGATGCCGGCGAGCCGCGCGGCGGTGTCGTTGCCGCCGATCGCGTAGATGTTGCGCCCGATGTCGGTGTACTTGAGCATCAGGTGGATCGCCAGCGCGACCACCAGCAGGATGCAGACCTGCACCGGCAGCCCCGCGATGCGGCCGCGGGCGATGAAGATGAACAGGTCGTCGCCGAGGACGAAGCCCTGCGCGCGACCGCCGGAGATCAGCTGGGCGATGCCCTTGTACGCGGCGAGGGTGGCCAGCGTCGCGATCACCGGGTTGACGCGGCCGTAAACGATGACCAGGCCGTTGACGAGCCCGGCCACGACGCCGACGCCGATCGCGGCGGCGATCCCGAGCAGCGGGTTGTGGCCCGTCGACATGAACGCCATCGCCGAGATGACCGAGGCGACGCCGGCCTGGGAACCGACGGAGATGTCCATCGCGCCGCAGATGATGACGACGGTCTGAACCACCGCCAGCAGCCCGGCGACGGTGGCGGCCTCGCCGATGACCTGGACGTTCGACCAGGTGAGGTAGCCGGAGTTCAGGAACGTGAAGATGGCGACCACGACGATGAGCGCGGCGACCAGGCTGATGTTCTGGGGGCCGATCGCGGTCAGGATCCGGCGCGGCGCCCCGTCCTTGGGCTCGGCGTCCACCGGCTCGCGGGCAGTGGTCGTCCTGGTCATTGGTCTTCCTCCTGCGCGGTCGTGGACAGGTCCTCGGCCATGGCGAGTTCGAGGATGGCCTCCTCGGTGGCGTCGGCGCGGTCGAGCTCTCCGGTGACGCGGCCGTTCTGCATGACGACGATGCGGTCGGCCAGCCCCAGCACCTCGGGGAGCTCGGAGGAGATGACGAGGATGGCCACGCCCGCGCGGGCGAGGTCGTCGATGAGGTGGTAGATCTCGGCCTTGGCGCCGACGTCGATGCCGCGCGTGGGCTCGTCGAGGATCAGCACCTTCGGCCTGCGGGCGAGCCAGCGCGCCAGGACGACCTTCTGCTGGTTGCCGCCGGACAGTTTGCGCACCTCGTGCTCGATGTCCGGGGTGCGGACGTTCAGCCGGTCGACGTACTCCCGGGTGAGGCGGCGTTCCTCGGCACGCCGGACGAACCGGAACCGGCGCAGCCGGTCGAGCACGACGAGGGAGGTGTTGTCGCGCACCGAGCGCTCCAGGAGGAGGGCCTGGGCCTTGCGCTCCTCCGGGGCGTACCCCATGCCGGCCCGCACGGCGTCGCGGGGCTGGCGGAGGCGCACGGGCCGGCCGCCGACGCGGACCTGGCCGGAGCGGATCGGAAGGTCGCCCACGATCGCGCCCGCGAGCTCGGACCGGCCGGCGCCGACCAGTCCGGCCAGGGCCACCACCTCGCCCGCCCGCACGCTGAGGCTGACGTCGCGTACGTCGTCGGTGGTGACGGCGTCGACCTCGAGGACGACCTCGTCGGTGGCGCCGTGCTCGCGGGCGAACATGTCCGACAGGTCGCGGCCCACCATCATCCGCACGATCTCCGCCTCGTCGGTGCGGTCGACGTCGCGGACGCCGACCAGGCCGCCGTCGCGGAGCACGGCGATGCGGTCGGCGAGCCGGAAGATCTCCTGCATCCGGTGGGAGACGTAGATGACGGCCAGGCCCTCCTCGCGCAGCCGCCGGATCAGTGCGAACAGCGCCTCGACCTCGTTCTCCGACAGCGACGAGGTCGGCTCGTCGAACGCGATGACCTTCGCGTCCGTGGTCAGGGCCCGCAGGATCTCCACGAGCTGCCGCTGGGCGGGCGTGAGGTGCGAGCCGAGCGTGTCGGGGTCGAGGACGCGCTCGAAGCCGAGCCGACGCAGGTCCGCGCGGACGCGGGCGCGCAGCCCGACGCGGTCGAGCGCCCGGCCCGCCTTGCGGGGCAGCGCGCCGATGTAGACGTTCTCGGCGACCGACACGTGCGGCACGATCTCGGGTTCCTGCGGGATCACCCGGATGCCGGCGCGCCGGGCGTCGGCGGGGGCGTGCAGGGCGAGCGGCGCGCCGTCGAGGACGACCCGCCCGCGGTCCGGCAGGTGGTCACCATTGATGATCTTGATGAGGGTGGACTTCCCCGCGCCGTTCTCGCCCATGAGAGCGGTGACGGCCCCGCCGGGGAAGTCCAGCGTCACGTCGTCGAGGGCGCGTACCCCGGCGAACCGTTTGGAGATGCCCACGGCGCGCAGTTCCGTCATGCGGCCTCCTCCCCCGGCCGGCGGCCGGACGGCGGGGCGGCCCGGGGGCCGCCCCGCGTGGTGGTCAGGTGCAGGTGATGCGGGCGTCGGCCCAGTCGGCGTGGTCGCTGTTGTTGCCGTCGCCGCCATCGGTGACGATGAGACGGACGAGCGTCGCCCCGCCGACGTCGGCGGTCAGGGCTTCGCGGGCGCGGCGCTCGCGTCCGCGCCGGGGCGGGCACGTGGCGAGGCTCCGGTGCCTTGGTCAGGCACGGGGTCAGGTGCACTTGACGCCGGACTGCTGCCAGTTGGTCGGGTCGACCATCTTGGTCGGGGCGAAGGCCTCCTGGGGCATGGCCTTTCCGCCCCGCAGGTAGTCGACCATGGTCTGGACGGCGAGCCCGCCGACGTCGTAGCCGTTGATGAACAGCGCGGCCTTCATCCCGGTCTGCTTGCCGGAGCCCCAGTCCTTGCAGGCGAGGTACGCGCCGAGGCCGACGCCGTCGATGTCGGCGGCCTTGTACCCGGCGTTCTGGATCGCGTTGACGGCGCCGGAGACGTTCTCATCGTTGCAGCCCCAGACGACCCAGTGCTTGACCGAACGGTTCCCGGACACGGCCGCCGCGGTCTTGGTCTGGGCGTCGGGCGGGGTGTTGTCGGTGCCGACCTTGACGACGCGGACCTTGGTGCCGGCGGCCTGCTCGAACGCCGTCTGCGCGGCGACCACCCGGTCGGTGCACACGGTCACGTCCTGCTTCCACGCGGCGATGATCGCGGTGTCGGCCGCCTTCCAGCCCGCCTTCTTGAACTCCTCGCCGGCGCGCTGCCCGACCTGGGTGCCCATCTGGGTGCCGGAGAAGCCGACGCGGGGCACGAGCTGGTCCTTGGGGCACTTCGACGGGTCGGTGCCGTTCTTGCAGATCTGGTCGTCGCTGGACAGCAGGGCCACCTTGGCGGCGGCCGCCGTCTGGACGATCTGGGGGCCCACCGCCGGGTCCGGCGGCACGATGATCACGCCGGTCGCCTTCTGCGCGATCGCCGCCTGGGTCTCCGAGACGGCCTTGTTGGTGTCGTTGCCGAGGTTGACGACCTTGACGTCGACGTTGCCGAGCTGCTTGGCCTTGGCCTGGGCGCCCTGCGCCTCGTCGATGAAGTACTGCTGGTCCCCCTGCTTCTGCAGGTAGGCGATCGAGATCTTTCCGGAGACCTTCTTGCTCGCGTTCGGGGAGGTACTCTCCTTGCCTGACGAACAGGCGGTAAGGCCGAGGGCGACGGCGATCGCGATGAGGGCGCCGCCGACTGTGCGTGTACGCGCCAAAGCTCTGCCTTCCTTCCGGTGCTGGTCTGGTCCGGCTGCCCCCGAGATTTCCGTACAGTTACCAAGTGATTGCTTCGTATCATTCTCAACACGAACCAACAAGACTCGATTCGATAACGTGTTGGGTGGTGTTGACATCTGTCGGTTCGAGGGGGAGGCTGCCCGCGATGCCCTGACGCGTGAAGGGAGGACGATGCTCGCCCAGCAGCGGCAGCAGGCCATCCTCGAGTTGGTCCAGCAGCGCGGCGGCGTTCGCGTCGCCGACCTCGTCCGGGAGTTCGGCGTCTCCGACATGACGATCCGCCGCGACCTGGAGGTGCTCTCCGAGCGCGGCCTCGTGACCAAGGTGCACGGGGGCGCCACCACGGTCGGCACCGCCTCCACCGAGGAGCCCGGCTTCGCGGCCAAGTCGGTGCGCCAGCGGCAGGAGAAGGAGGCCATCGCGCGGCGCGCCGCCGAGCTCGTACGGCCCGGCACGGCGATCGCCGTGTCCGCCGGCACCACCACGTGGACCCTCGCGAACCACCTGACGGACGTGCCGGACCTCACGGTGGTCACCAACTCGGTGCGCATCGCCGACGTCTTCCACCGCGCCGCCCGCGCGGACCAGACGATCGTCCTCACCGGCGGCATCCGCACCCCCTCGGACGCGCTCGTCGGCCCGGTGGCGCTCAGCGCCATCCGGTCCCTCAACGTGGACCTGCTGCTGCTGGGCGTGCACGGCATGAGCACCCGCGCCGGGTTCACCACGCCGAACCTCATGGAGGCCGAGACCGACCGGGCGATGGTGGCCGCGGCCCGCCGTCTCGTCGTCCTCGCCGACCACACCAAGTGGGGCACCGTGGGCCTGAGCACGATTGCGCGGCTGGCCGACGCCGACGTGCTCGTCACCGACGCGGGGATCGGCGACGACGCCCGCAAGGGGCTGTCCGAGACGGTCGGCGAGCTGGTGGTCGTCGACGCCGGGCCGGCACGGACCGCGGAGGACCAGGGATGAAGCGCCCCTCGAGCGGGCGGCAGGGAAGCTGAAGCACCTCGCCGGCTCGGAGGCGGCGATGGGCGCGTTCGTCAACGACGTCCACCCGGAGGACGCGGCCCGCCGCCTGCGCGCCGCCGGGTGACCGCACGCGGCCGAATTCAGCAGGGACCTTTCCAATAACCCTTGACAGTGACCTCCGCCACAAGTATGAAATGGTCCTACCAATATGTGCCATGTCGTGAAACGACGAGCGTTTTGCGGGCGGAGTGGGTCGAATGGTCGGATGTCTTAGTCACCCGCTGTCCTGGCGGAGAAGGGTGACACAGTGAAGAGAATCATCGCTCTGGGGGCGTCGGCCATGCTCGCCTTCGCCGCGATGACCGGATGCTCGGTCAAGGACGACTCCGGCGGTGGCGGCGGCAAGGGCAAGAAGCAGATCACTTTCCTGGTGTTCGAGACGCCGAACATGACCCCGCAGGTGTGGGACGCGGCGATCAAGCGGGTCACCGACAGGTACCCCGACATCTCGGTGAAGAAGCTGGTCTCGCCGACACAGGACCGCACCGCGTACGCCAAGCAGCTGCTCACCTCCGGGCAGTTCCCGGACGTGATGGTCGCCATCTCGCCGGCCGGGTTCGCCGAGTCCGGCAATCTGTACGCCTGGCAGCCGAACGAGCTGAAGGACTTCACCTATCCGAACAACGGCGCGGTGAACGGCAAGATCTACCAGCTCCCGGCCAACACCCAGACGATCCCGGTCGTCTACTACAACAAGAGCCTGTTCGCCAAGGCCGGCATCGCCTCCCCGCCGAAGACGTACGCCGAGATGATGTCCGACGCCGACAAGCTCAAGGCCAAGGGCATCACGCCGTTCGTGGTCGGCGGCGGCAAGGACATTCACGACGCGCTCGGCCCGACGTTCGCCGGCATCCTCGGCACGGACCTGTACGCCAAGAACCCCGACTGGATGCACGACCGCCGCGCCGGCAAGGTGAAGTTCGCAGGCCCGGACTACGTGAAGGCCGCCGGCAAGCTCGCCGACCTCGCCTCCAAGGGCTACATCGACAAGCGGATGCTGTCGCAGGACTACGCCGCGACCCAGTCGGCGTTCCTGGCCGGCAAGGGCGCGATGTACGCCATGGGCAACTGGTTCGCCGCGGCCGCCGACGACCCGAAGAGCAAGCCGCCCTTCGACATCGGCCAGTTCTTCTGGCCCTCCGACGACGGCAAGCCCGTAGTCCCGGCCTTCACCGGCGGCGGCCTCCTGGTCAGCTCGCACGCCAAGAACCTGGAGGCGGCCAAGAAGTTCGCGCTCGCCTACCAGCTGGACAAGACCAACCTCGACGCCTCCACCAAGAACGACGGCCTCTTCCCGGCGATCAAGGGCTACACCCCGCCCGCGAACTCCGGTCCCGCCTTCAGGACCGGCTACGACCTGTTCAAGCAGGCCGAGACCCAGCACGCGGTCGTACCGGCGTTCGGCTTCGAGGCCGGCGACGACGGCATGCTGCCCGGCGTCGTGGACAAGTGGAGCACCTCGATGGGCGACCTGGTGACGGGTCGCAAGAGCGCGGCCGACGTCGGCAAGTTCCTCGACTCCGAATGGCAGAAGGCCTCCTGACGTGGCGGTCGATGTGGCGCGTCCGCCCACGCGGACCGGTTCGCCGGCGGTCCCCCGCCGCCGGCGGCCGGTCTGGCCGCGTGTCTGGCACTTCCTGTCGTTCGGGGCACCGGGCGTGCTGGTCTACGTCTGCTTCGTCCTGGCGCCCATCGCCGTCAGCGTCGGGTACAGCCTGACCAACTACAACCCGTTCGGCCCGAAGACGAGGTTCGTCGGCCTGAGCAACTACAAGCAGCTGTTCACCGACTCGGAGTTCCTCACCTCGCTGAAGGTCACGACGATCCTGACCCTCATCGTGGTGATCGTGCCGAACGTGTTCGGCCTGGCCGTCGCCCTGCTGCTCGACCGCCGGGGCTGGCTCTACAACGCGCTGCGCAGCGTGTTCTTCACGCCGGTCGTGCTCAGCTCGGTCGTCGTCAGCATCATCTGGACCCGCCTGCTGGCCGACGACGGCCTGATCAACCAGGCGCTGCGCGGAGTGGGCTTCTCGCACCCGCCCGGCTGGCTGTCCGACCCGTCGTACGCCCTGTACTCCGTGGGCGCGATCCTGTCCTGGCAGATGCTGGGCTTCTGCGTCGTTGTCTACCTGGCCGGGTTGCAGGGCATCCCCCAGGAGCTGCACGAGGCGGCGGAGATCGACGGCGCCGGACCGATGGAACGCTTCCGGAAGATCACCTGGCCGCTGCTGGCCCCGGCCCTGACGATCAACACGATCGTCATGCTGATCACCGGGTTCAAGGCCTTCGACCACATCCAGGTGATCACGAACGGCGGCCCCGGCACCGGCACGACCGCGACGATCGCCTTCAACGTGCTGCAGACCGGCTTCAACGCCAACCGCGAGGGCTACGCCTCCGCGATGGCCATCGTGATGCTGGTGATCGTCGCCGTCGCAGCCGCGGTCGCCCTGCGGATCCTGCAGAAACGCGAGGTGTCGATGTGAGGCGCTCGATCCGGCCGCTCGTGGCGACCGCCGTCGCGGCGATCTTCTTCGTGCCGCTGTACGTCGTGTGCGTCAACGTGATCAAGCCCGGCCCGAAGATCGCCAAGTCGCCCGCGTCACTGCCGATCCCGCCGACGCTGCACAACATCACCGCCGTGCTGACCCGACCCGACCGATTGTTCTGGGTGAGCCTGACCAACAGCATCGTCGTCACCGCACTGTCGATCATCATCCTGACCGTGCTGTCGTCGATGCTCGGGCACTACCTTGCCCGCGGCAAGAGCCGGTGGGGCCGGTGGCTCACCCTGCTGCTCCTGTGCGGCCTGATGATCCCGCCGCAGGTCATCCTGATCCCGATCACGCAGGTGCTGCGGTTCGCCCACCTGATGACGACGATCCAGGGCCTCGTGCTGTTCAACGTCGGCTACTACGTGCCGTTCGGGGTGTTCGTCTTCACCGGCTTCACCCGGTCGATCCCGGTCGAGCTGGAGGAGGCGGCGGCCATGGACGGCGCCGGCCGGTTCCAGATCTTCTGGCGCATCGTCTTCCCGCTGCTGCGCCCCGCCACCGCCAGCGTGCTGATCTTCCTCGGCGTGTGGATCTGGAACGACTTCATCGACCCCCTGGTGATCCTCGGGCCGGGCCAGGGCACCACGATCACCACCGGCATCTACCGGGCCATCGGGCAGTACCAGGCCGACTTCGGCACGGTGTTCGCCCTGATGTTCCTGGCGACGCTGCCGGTGCTGATCTTCTACCTCGCACTGCAGAAGCACTTCGTGAAGGGCCTCACCGGTGGCGCGACCAAAGGTTGATCCCGACAAGGGACGGGTGTACGAGCACGGCTGGCAGAGTTGGAGCCCCACGACGACCTACCCGGTCACGGGGACGAGCCACCGTCCGGTCCAACCGGTGATGCAGACGATGTGCTGGCGCCCGGACCGCCCCGGCCCGGAGCGGGGCTTCCAGGGCGAGGGCCTGCTCGCCGTCGACCCGGGCGACGGCGGCCCGATCCGGGTGTACGCCGCGCTCGACGGCCGTACGGAGGTCCCGTCCATCCGGGCGACGTACGCCGCCGGGGCACTGGTGATCGACCCGGACGGCGAGATCGAGGAGACGGTCTTCGACGGCCCGCTCGAGACGGCGCTCGCCGCGTGGGCGGACGGCTTCGCCGCCCTCACCGGCGCGCGCCCGCCCCGCCTCCCGCCCACGGCCTGGTGCTCCTGGTACCACTACTTCGGCGCGGTCACCGAGGACGACGTCCTGGAGAACCTCGACGCCGTGGGCAGGCACGACCTGCCCGTGGACGTCATCCAGATCGACGACGGCTGGCAGGCCGAGATCGGCGACTGGCTCGCCTATTCGGGCCGGTTCGCATCCCTCGAACGCCTGGCCGACCGCATCCGCCAGGCGGGACGCCGGGCGGGCATCTGGGTCGCCCCGTTCCTCATCGGCGCCCGCAGCGCCCTTTCCCGGGTGCACCCGGACTGGCTGACCGGCGACGCGGGCCACAACTGGGACCAGGACCTGCGGGGACTCGACATCGCGCGGGCGGAGGACCACCTACGGGAGATCTTCGGGGCGCTCCGGTCGTACGGCTTCGACTACTTCAAGCTGGACTTCCTCTACGCGGGGGCGCTCGGCGGCCTGGACGCCTACCGGCACGGCCTGTCCGTGATCCGCGAGGCGGTCGGCCCGGACGCGTACCTGCTGGGCTGCGGCGCGCCGATCCTGCCGAGCGTCGGCCTGCTCGACGCGATGCGGGTCTCCCCGGACGTCGACCCGGGGTACGAGCCGGCGGGCGGCGACATGTCCCGCCCGTCCCAGCATGCCGCGGCAACGACCACGGTCGGCCGCGCCTGGCAGCACGGCCGGTTCTGGGTGAACGACCCGGACTGCCTGATCGCCCGGCCCGCGGTGGAACGCCGCGAGGAGTGGGCCCGGGTGGTCGAACGGTACGGCGGCCTGCGGGCGTCCTCCGACCGCATCGCCGACCTCGACGACTGGGGCCTGTCCACCACCCGCCGCCTACTGTCCGACGTCCCCGACCCGGCCACCCCTTTCATCCGCTGACCCCCGCCAGTGCCGATCGCCGCCGGGCCACCGTTCGCAGGTGACGGGCTTGCGTTCAGTCCGGCGGTCAGAAGGCCGGCCCCCGGAACCACAGACGTCGCGAGGACGGATTTGGCGAGCGACCGCCTGGCCGATGACCAGGTGACCAGGCCAAGGGAACCCACCAGCCCTCTCACCATCGCCCAGCCAGGCGGGGTCCTCTTCTTCCGGGCGCGCCCACCGGTGGGGCGGCCGAGGGCGTAGAGCTGCTTCGCGGCACCGCCGGGGGCAATCCGCACACGCTCGTCGCCGATCCGGGCACCTGCCGTTGGACGAGAGGGGTGACCGACGCCGACTGGCTGGCGATCGGCGTCTTCGAGAGCTCAGCTCCCGTCTACCTGCTGCACCCGGAGCACGGCGCCACCGGCTGCGTACCCGGCACATACGTCGTCCGGCGCCAGCGTGAACAGGAAGGCCGAAGGAGTCGCCTCGTCGCCGACTGAGCCAGCCGTGATCGTCGAGGTCCTTCGTCGTTCCGCGTACGAAGAACCTCGACGATCACGGTCAGGAGCGCTTCGGTTCGAAGTGCACCACCGTTATCCCGCAGCCAAAAGGTTCGGCGGCGACCAGGCGAAGACGTCGTTCCGTCGTCGGCGCGAACGGAACTCTCGGTGAAAGCCGGATCGAGACAGGGGCCTGAAGCCTTTCTCCCGATTTGCGGCCGCGATTACCGAGCATTCGGCACATCGCCGCCCCCACCCCGCAAGGGCGCGACGTGAGGTCCAACCGCGCTGCGTGCGCGCGTTCCCGCCGGAGCCGGGGCGGCACCGTGCGCGGACGGTGAGCCGGCCTGAATTCCTCGGTGAGCGCCCGCATGCTCTGGATCTTCACGTCAGTCTCGGAGAGACCGAGACTGACGTTCAACGCGTCCATGCTTCGATGGGGGCCGAAGTATCCGGGAGCTACGTTGGCCTCCGTGGCCATTCGGCCTCGCGAGATGGAGGTCCCAGGATGTCTGATGAGGTGCCGGGCACGGATGCCCGCGAGCCGGCCTTGGTCGTCATGGCGATGATCGATCACGTTCTCGGGCTAGCGGTGACCTGGACAGCGTGGGACGGCCGCCCAATAGCTGCCGGCGAGCGAATCTACACCCCGCACAAGGCGATCCGACGGGTCACCGATCACCTCATCGATCACCTCGCAGAGCTGGAGGTACGGCTGGCCGGAGACCGAACGATCCCCGATCACTGGCATGCCTCGGCGAGCACCACTCCCGGCGATCTGGCGCCCTTCACCGACCAGGACCTGGACGAGGCCAAGAGCCGGCTTACCCGGCTCGGCCGGATCTGGTCCGCCCGGCTGAACACACTGACGCCTGACCAGCTTGACCATTCACCCGGCGAGGGCTGGACGTTCCGGCAGATCGCGTTCCATCTCGGATCAACCTTCTACGCCGACTCCGTTGGGGATCTGTCGGCGGTCGGCTCCGGCTCCTGATCCACGCCACGGGCCTGGCCCGAACAGGGGCAGGGCCGGGTTGCGGATCAGCGATCCCCGGCGATGGTCGTGCTTCTTTCGTCACCGCTCGCCGGGATCACGGCTGCCTCGTTTCGACCTACCGCGTCGAAAGCCGTACGAAGACGCCCTGGCGTGTGTAGTGCGGCTCCGCGCGCAGGCCAGGCGTGCTGACGGTGACGGCGGTGAACCGACCGGCAAGGGAACGGGCCCGCAGGACCGGGAGTGTGGCGCCGTGCGGGGGCCGGGCGGACGGGTCCAGGGAAAGCAGGAGCGTGCCGCCGTTGAGGCGGGCCTGGCCGTCGATCTCCAACGCCGCCTGACGGTGGTGGTCCAGCGCCACCTCCAGCGTGCCACCCGCCGCCTGGGTGAAGGTACCCCGCACCCGGACGGCCGGCGCCGCCCGGAGTGTCCCGCGCCGCAGCAGCACGCCACCGGAGCCGAGTGCGTACGGGGACGCGGCGACCAGCGTTCCGCCATCGACGACCGTGCCGCCGGTGTAGCGGTTGCGTCCGGTGAGGGTGAGCGTTCCGGTGCCGAGCTTGACCAGGCCGCCGGGGCCGTCGATGTCGTTGCGCCAGCTGTCGGCGGCGGCGAGGCCCCCGTCGGCCGCGGTGAGCGTGACCCGTACGTCTCTCTTAAAGCGGCCGTAACCATCCGCCGCCGCGAAGAGGTCGAGCCGTCCCCACTCCTCGTACCCGTCCAGCAGCGGATGGCCCGCGGGCAGGGCGGTGCTGCGGAGCACCGCGCGGCGCTGATCGGCCGTCAGGTACGGCTGGCGCGTCTCGAGGAGGACCTCGGCGCCCTTGGGAACGGTCAGCGGGACATCCTGCCCGCGCCGCCGCAGGATGTAGGTCGACCGTTCGGTCACGCGGGCCGCGTTGGCGGCGCGATCGGCGTAGGGGTCGGTGCCGGGGGCGGCGGAGTGGGCGAAGACGAAGAGGGTGTCGGCGGTGCTGCCGGTCCGTGTCTGGAAGTACGCGGCCGCCTGGGCCCGCGCGGCGGCCTTGAGGGACGCGTTGCGCGGGTCGTACAACGTGGCCGCGGCGAGTGCGGTGGCCAGGGTCCGGCCACCGATGACGTCCACGGTGGAGTGCATTCCGGCCACGATCCGGGTGTGGGAGAGGTACGAGGCGTGCGCGACCAACTCCTGGAACCGCTCCGGCACGGCGTAGGCGAGGGCGAGCGCGGCGAGGTAGAAGGCATTGGTGTGACCACTCGGGAAACCCCCATCGGCGGCGGGCGTCGTACTGCGCTGCCGCAGGAGCTGGGGGGCCACGATGACGTCCGACGCGTAGACCGGGAAGCCCAGCGCGTCCACCTTGCCGGTGTCCACGACGGTGCTGTCCCGGGTCATCCGCCACGGGCGCGGGTACTCGTAGGCGAGCTTGCTCGGGTTGCCGGAGGCGTACGGCCCGCGCAGGGTGTTCACCAGCTGTACGACGAGGCCGAGCTCGGAGTCGGGGGAGCCGGCGCCGATGGCCGATCCGGCCGGCGCGCCGGGCGGCACGGCGTCGTCGACGAGCCCGGCCGGGGTGCCGTCCGGCGCGGAGGTGATGCCGGTGACGGCCTTGGCCCCCGTGTAGTAGTACGGAGCGAGCGGGCCGAGTCCGGCGATGACCCCGTAACTCTGATGCTGACGGTCGTGGATGAACGCGTCCTTGGCCTGCTCGTCCGTACGCGCCCGTGTGATCGCGGCGCAGTAGCGCATGTTGGCGCGCAGCGTTTCGTGGTCGAGGACGGTACCGGTGTTCCACGCGTCGCCTGTGTGCCACAGCTTGGCGAAGCCGCCGAGGGCGCGCACGGCCGCGTTGCCCGCAGCGGTCAGGTCCGCGGAGGTGTTCGTGGTGTACGTATCGACGAAGGCCGCGGACGATGGGTCGGCGATTCCCGTGCCCGCACTGATCGCGGCGGCGCGCCGCGGGTCGGCGAGCAGGCTGAACGCGGTGGGTGCGGTGAGCAGCGCGGCGGAGGCGCCGAGAGACGTGCGCAGGAAGCGCCGCCGGTTCACGGGTACCTGAGAAGACTTCATCTTCGTCCTTGGGGCAGGCCACGAGACACGTGACTTCAAGCGGGGAGGCGACCAGAGAGCGGATTCAGCAGGTAAGAGCTCCGCGCGTAGCTTGAAGGACCGCGGCGAACGACGGATGTGCGCCATGTGAACACCGCCCCGCGCACCGGCCACCACCAGGCATTACACGCTGCGCCGGCGTCCTGGGTCGTCGCGGCCCGGAACCGCACACCTCGCGAGGACGGATCCCGGCGAACGGCCGACCGGCCACGCCCCGCTCGCCGAGGCCGAGAGGTCGACGGCGGCGTCAAGGTCCCGTGGAAAACGCCAGCCTGACCCACACCACCCGGCTGCCGTCTCGATGCCGGTAGGTGCCGTACCGGCTGGCCAGGGCACCGATGCCGTACAGGCCGAGTCCGCTCTCGGGGAGGGCGCCTCCGTCGGCGAGGGCGGCCTGGACCGGGTCACGGCCGGGGAGCCGGGGTTCTTTGAGGCCGCCCGCGTCGACGACGTGGATCTCGCCGAAGGTGGGCCAGCGGTACAGCGCGACGGTGAACATCCCGTCGGGACGGCCGGAGTCCGAGTGCCGGATGGCGTTGGTGGCCAGTTCACCGGTCACCCAGGCGGCGTTCGCGGCGATGGGGGCGTCGGTGAACAGTTGGGTCACGAACGTACGGGCGGCGCCCACCTGGTCGGGCGTTCCGGCGAAGCGGCGCTCCCACCGCAGCATGCCGGGCCGCCTCGCGGCCACCCGGCCGCCGAACGGCCGCCACTTCTCCTGCCGGCCCGTACCCGACCTCGAATTCGACGGTTCCGCGAATGACATGAGTGATCATTCCTTTCCTCTTCGGGAACGCTCACGAATGGCGGTGTCGTAGAGTTCAAGGCTCTTGCGGGCCGCCTCCGGATATCGCCGCACGAGACGATCCAGAAGAGTGAGATCGGCCGCCACCGACACTCCCCCGGTTCCAATCGAATCGAGAATGCTCCGGAAGTCGTCGATGGAGCGCATGAGCTCGTCCGGCGAGGTCATGGCGGCTCCTAAGTCGCTGATTTCGATCCCCACAATGGCCAACAGGTCGTACGCTGAAAGCGATATCGGCGGCCGAGCCGATACGTGCAGAGCACGCCAGAGAGGCGTGGAGCACCGTTAAATCCGGCGAAAGGGGTGTCATGGGCAGATCTTCGAGCCCAACGCTCGTCACTCTCGGGCGGCTCGTGCGCACATATCGGGACGCGTCCGGAATTCTCCAAAAAGACCTCGCCAACCGCCTCGGCTACTCCGACGGCTGGCTCAGCAACCTCGAAACCGGCCAACTCCGCCCCCGCAGCGAACAGGTCACCTCGATCGAAGAGGCCCTGAAGCTGCCCCGCGGGGCCCTGATGGCGGTCTACGACCAACTCGACGGCGAGTCACTGCCGGGCTGGTTCCGCCCCTGGCTCGAAGAGGAGAAGAGAGCCACGGTCGTCCGGTCGTTCGCACTCACCCTCGTCCCCGGGCTACTTCAAACGGTGGATTACGCCCGGACCCTGCTTCAGGACGACGAACCCGCAGTCGCTGCCCGCATGGAGCGGCAGGCGATCAGGCAGCGGGAAACGCCGCCCGCGCTGTACTTCGTCATCGACGAGGCGGTGCTCCACCGGGATCGCGGCGGAGCCAAAGTTATGCATGACCAGCTCACGGCGCTGGCAGACGCGACCTCTCCTCGGCTCACAATCCAAGTTGTACGCTCGGCCGTGAACCCCCGAAACCTGGGAACGTTCACCATCGCGACCGTGGACGGGAACGACGTGGGCTACGTGGAGACAGCCGTGAGCGGAATCGTCACGAGCAGCCGGGACGACCTGGCGGTCCTCTCCGAGGCATGGGAATCCATCAAGGCGCACGCCATGCCCCAACACGAGTCGATCGATTTCATTCGCAGAACGGCGGAGGAACGATGGACCTGAGCATCGCCGATTGGCGCAAGTCGAGCCGCAGCGGAGAAAACGGCGGCGAGTGCGTCGAGATCACCACGATCGAGCGCAACGCCTAGGTTCTGTCCGGCGGGTCACGACGTCGTGATCCGCCGGGCAGAGCCTAGTGGGCCGGTTCGGGGAGTCCCTGGTGATGTCGGGGGACTCCCGGCGCGGCGTGTCAGGGGGTCAGGAGCCGAAGACCTGGAACTCCCATAGTGAGTAGCCGTACTGGGTCGACCGCGCGGTTCCGTACATGCGGACGTAGCGGGTGGAGGCGGTGATGTTGAGAGTCTGCGTGCCACCGGTTCCGGCGGTGGTGGAGTAGACGGTGGTCCAGGTGTTCGCGTCGTTGGAGACCTGGATCTGGTACGCCGTGGCGTACGCGGTCTCCCAGTTCAGCGTCACCTTGCAGAGGGAGTGGGTACCGCCGAGGTCGACCTGCAGCCACTGCGGGTCGCTGAAGGCCGACGACCACCGGGTGCCCAGGTTTCCGTCGACGGCATCTTGCGCGGGGAACGCCACCGACTCGGTGGAGGACGCTGTGGCGGTCTTACCCTGCGCCATGTTCGTCGTCGAGCAGCCCCCGGCGGAGTTCACGGTCCAGGTGAAGGAGGTCGAGCCGCCGGCGCCGGTGGCGTCCTTGGCGGTCACCGTGACATTCGAGGTCCCGGTCGTGGTCGGCGTGCCGGAGATCAGCCCGGTGGAGGAGTTGATCGACAGCCCTGCGGGCAGGCCACTGGCGCTGTAGGTGAGGGACTGGCCGGACGCCGAGTCGCTCGCGTGGATTTGCAGGCTGGCCGCGGCGCCGACCGTGGACGTCTGGTCGCCGGGGTTGGTCACCGTCACGGTGTTGCCGCCGCTGGTGGGCAGTGTCCATTGCTGCTGCGCGGAGCCGGTGCAGGTCTCGATGTCGAGCCGCGCGCCGGTGTTGCCGCCGGGATCGGTCAGACACAGGCCCGAGTTGGGGTTGACCAGCTCGCCGTTGGCCTGATGCTTCCAGCCCTGGGCGTTGGTGCCGTTACACGGATACCAGTCGACGTTGGTGCCACTGGTCGTCCCGGCGCTGACGACGTCGAGACAGCCGCCTTGCACGCGCAGCGTGTCGTCGTTGTACGGCGACCAGGTCTGGCCCGCGCTGCCGTTGCAGGAGCTGACGCCGATCGGGTTGCCCTCGGTGTTCAGCGAGTTCTGGTTGGTCAGGCACAGGCCGTTGATGCCCTTCACCGTGCCCGTCCCGGTGGCGGTCGCGGTGGGCGTGGAGTTGCCGCCCTGCTCGTAGGCGGCCACGTACGCGACGTTCATCGAGGCGCCGGACGTGGTGGCCGAGGTCGGCGTGGTGCAGCCGCAGATCCCGTCGGGGTAGTTGCCGCCGATCGCGAGGTCCCAGATGATGAAGAACCCGTGGTCGATGGCCTGCTGCCAGGCCGCCGTGCCCACCGACGCCTCGGTGATCGTGCTCTCCACCGTGCCGTCCATCAGGAACTGCAGGGACTCGGCGCTCGTGTTGGTGCGGTCGATGATCACCGTGTAGGTGTGATAGCCCGTCTGGCAGGTCGAGTTCGTGTTCGGGCAGGCGATCAGCGCGTGGCCGGGGCTGTTGGCCGAGGTGTGAAGGGTCTGCGAGGCCTGGTTGAGGCCGTTGACGTCCTCCATCATGTCGATCTCACCGGAGGCGGGCCAGCCGCCGCCGGCGCGCATCGGCTTGCCCAGCGCCCAGAACGCGGGCCAGTATCCCAGGCCGCCGGCCGGGTTCGGCTGCTGGATCGACGCCGTCATCTCCAGCTTGCCGCCGGGCGGGGCCTGGAAGTCGTCGCGCGTGCTCTCCAGCCGCGCTGAGGTCCAGGTGCCGCCGTTGTTGATGGCCTTGAGCACCAGATGACCGTTCCCGTCGAGGTAGGAGTTGGCGGTCGAGCTGGTGGTCTGCTCGATCTCGCCGGTGCCGTAGCCGGTGCCGATGTCGTAGAACCAGTTCGCCGACGAAGGCGGCGACCCGGCGGGCCCGGCGAAGTCGTCGCCGAACACGGTCGTCCACCCGGCCGGGGGCGGCGGCACGGTGTCGGCGTACGCGGCGGGGGCGCCGGCGACGGTCGTGGTCAGGACGGCGCTGAGGCAGGCGCCGAGCAGCGCCGTCACCACCAGGACCGCCCGGCACCGCAGCGGGCCGGATCCGGGGCGGCGCCGCGGAGCGCCCTGGCCGACGCCGTCGAAGGGGGCTTTCCAGGCGGCGAACAGGGAGCGTGCCCTGATCCGCGTCATCTCCCATGCCTTGCTGATCTGGGCCCATAGAGGTGGTGACGTTGAAGCCGATGACATCTGGGGTCTCCTGAGTGGCGAGGCGGAGGCATCGAAGAGAGCGCCCTATCGGCCGTAGATTCAACCTATTCAAAGCTTATGTCAAGCCTAAAATTAAGCCGCATTCGGTCATGCGTCACGGACCTGGTATTCGCGAGTTGCCTCGGCTACGGGAGCAGTGCCGCGGTCATCGCACTCCTCCTCTCTGGAGGAAAGGCCACCGCACTGGTCCTGGTCTCCTGCCTGGTCACGCTCGGTTCGGCCTGGCTGGGCGCCGTGGGCGAGCGGCTGAGCAAAGCATCCACGGCCCTGGTCACCCCCGAATGCAACCCCTCAAGGGAGGCCCCTCAGGCATCCTGACTCGCTCCGCCTACGCGGTCGTGAGGCGGACGCCGACGAGCTTGGCGAGGAACCGGTCGATCTGCTTCTCCAGCGGCGGCCAGGGCAGATTCGGCTCGTTGACGCGCATGGAGACGGCGCCGTGCACGGCCGCTCGCAGGTCCAGTGCCACCGCTGCGGCGTCGTCGGCGGGCGCGAGTCCGGCGTCCATACAGCGCTGAACCGCGGCCGTGGTTCGCTCGGCCAGCTCCTGCTTGAACGTCAGGTGCGTCCGCTGGTTGAGGGTGCTCTCGTGGAGGACCTTGTAGAGGCCCGAGTGCCGGCCGACCCAGGTGCCCAGGAAGAGCAGTCGTGTGCGCAGCCGGGCGACGGGGTCGGCCGAGGCGGTCTCGACCTGGTCGAGGTCGCGCATCAGGTCGCGGTGGCAGCGCTCCAACGCCGCGTACACGAGGGCGTCCCGGTCATCGAAATGGATGTAGACGGAGGTCGCGGCGATGCCGACCTCCCGCGCCACGGCGCGCAGGGACAACGCCTGGTCGTCGGCGAGCTCGTCCAGCATCCGCAGAGTGGCGGACACGATGTCGTCCCGCAACCGTTCGCCCTGGCCGCGAGGGTTGCGGCCTCGCGAGCGCGTCTTGGAGGCGCCCTGGGCCTCATCCGCTGAAGAGGTCGCGTCCATAGATCCGCCATTCTAGAAGAACGACCACTGCATGCGTAGCGCTACGACCGCTCACTGAACGAATGAGCATCGCCTACGACAGGCGGGCGCGATCGCGGTGTCCGGGGAGACGGGCGCGTGGGGCTCACCGGCCGTCGACGGAGATGCCGAACGCGTTGATCTTCCGGTAGATCGTCGCCCGGGAGATGCCGAGCAGGTCGGCCGCCGCCGCCTTGTCGCCTTCGGTGTCCCGCAACGCACGGACGATCGCGTCGCGCTCGGTGGTCTCCCACGAGGTGAGCACGCGCCGACTGGTCACGTGGCATGCCTCGGGCAGGTCTTGGGGCTGGAGCTGCCCGATCCGCCTGCGGGTCAGCGCGAACCGCAGCGCCTGCAGGAGCTCGGTGACATTGCCCGGCCAGCTGTAGCGCAGCAGCACCCGCATGGCCGCCGGTCCGCACGACACCGGGCCGCCGCGGGAGAGCCTGCGCAGCAGAACGGGCACGAGGTCGCGCACATCGTCGATCCGGTAGCGCAGTGCCGGCACGGTCAGCGTCACCGGCAGCTCGCGCAACAGGTCCGCCGGCGGCTCGGCCTCGAGGTACGCGGTGGCGACCACCCACGGGCGGCCCGGATGTTCGGCGGCCGCGCGCATCCACTCCCTGAGCGCCGGCAGCGCATCCGGGGGATACCGCTCCGGGTAGCGCAGCACCACGGTGGCCCCCGGCGTGTCGAGGGCGGCGGTCATCCGGAGCAGGCATGCCTCCCGGTCCTCGGCGAGGTGATGCCGCTCGACCACGACGAAGGGGCACGCGGGGCCGTAGCTGCGGTGGACCGCCTCCACGAGCGCCAGCTTGCCCACTCCCGGCTCGCCCTCCAGGAGCACCCAGGCGCGGTCCCGGCAGTGTGTCTCCAGCTCGGTGCACACTTTGCTGAGCGCGACGGATGTCCCGGCCAGTTTGATCTCAGGAGGCCGGACCAGGTGCCGAGGCGGCCTTGCCTCCGGCGCGACGTGGATCTCGACGAGGGCACCGGGCCCATCGATCCGCCCCCCGACCGGACGGACTCGCATGATCGCCAGCTCGCCCCGGGCCAGCGTCACGCGGTCGACCACTTCCCGACCGGCGCGCGACAGTTCCGCGACCTTGTCCCTGACGATCGTATGGTCGGCGGACTCGAGCAGGTGGGCGGCGTGCTCGTTGGCGATGATCAGATCGTCGCTGACCGTGAGGATCGCGCCGCCGCCGCGCCTGCTGACGCCGAGGAACTCGGTGAGCAGCGCCCGTTCGCGCTCCGATCCGAGCTCCAGCAACCGCTGTTCGATGTCGTCGGCGGCGTTGCTCGCCAGCGCGGCCATCAAGGGAGTGGCGTCCTTGCACCAGCAGGTGACGTCGATCAGGCCGGCCACTCGCCCCGTCAGACGGTTGTGAATCGGCGCTCCGGCGCACGCCATCGTGTGCAGTCGTTCGGTGAAGTGCTCGGTGCCGAAGACGGAGTACACCTGGCGCGCCTCGATCGCCGTCCCGATCCCGTTGGTCCCGACGTACTCCTCCCCGTAGCCGAAACCCGGGGCGAGCTGAAGGTGGTCGAGACATGCGGCCAAGGAGGGCTCCGCCACCCGCCGATCGAGGATCCGGCCCTTGGCGTCGGTCAGCAGGAGGCTGGCGGAGACCCCGGTGAGCATCGCCTCGAGCCGGTCGAGCACGGGTCGCGCGGCGTGGAGCAGGCCACCGTCGGTGTCGAGGTCGTCGAAGTACGGCGGATCGAGCTGGTCACTGTGCACACCGGACAGCCGCGAACGGCGCCATGACTCCACGATCCCGGCCCGGACCGCCGGCCGAGGCGCGTCCCCCGCTTCCAGGAAGCACTCTCTGGCCCTCGCCACAGTGCGGTCTGCATCGCCACAGGTATTGATCACTACCGGTCCCCCGGCGCTGGTGGCGTTCGCCTGCCCTCCTGTTCAGGCTACGTCCGGATCGCCGCCGGACACCCACCGATGACCGGAAATCGCGCCGCGCGCCCGTGAGGCGGCACGACGCGGCGTACGACGTTCTTCACCCGTGATCCCCCCGTTCGCGACCTCCGAAGCGGTGCGGGATCGGGCGGCCGCGGAGCGGAACCTCTCGGCCACACCCGTTCGGGAGCCCGGCGGTCCGGCTCCCGGATGCCCGCGGCCCCGCGGCCCCGCGCAAAGCGGTGGCCCGGAACCAGGGTTCCGGGCCACTGCGGACGGGCTGTCCTCCAGGGCCTGCCATGCCGGCCTGACCGATACCGGTCACCGGAGGCTCAGCGACGGCCCGCGCCGCCGCTCGGGCTGCCGTCGCTCATGGGGTAGGTCACCATGAGCGGGCTCGGGAACGCGCCGAGCGAAACGATGGAGCCATGCGCCCCGGTCGTCGTGGCGGGCCCGTTCGCGTACGCCGGCTGGGCGAGGATGCCGGCCGAGGCGGCGGCAACGGCGAGACCCAGGGCGGCGATCGTCTTCTTCAGCATCGTGATCTCCTCGATGTGTGCGGGGTGGTCCGTCGACCACGACTCCATGGAAACCCGCCACGCCATCGCGGGGCGTCTCATGTTGAGACGATGCGTCGCCTTCGGACGCCGGCCACCACCGGGCCCGGACCCTGGCCGCGGATCCGGGCGGCCGGGGGTTCTCTGCGGTGGGCCACCGGTCGTTGAGCGGCCGGGGCGGCTCGGTGCGGTGGGCCACCGGTCGCCGGCCGGCCGGTGCTCGGCGTAATGCTCGGTGAAGACTCGGCCGAGAGGACAAAATGAGGGCTTCGATCCTGCTTTGCGGCCGTGGCTGCCGGGCATGGGGTACGTCGCCACTGCCGTGTGGGCCGACGGATGGAGACGTTCCGAGCCGGGGTTGTGTTCAGTTGAAACTTCAACTAAACTCGCCTCCAGCAGTCATTGAAGACTCAAGCACAGGAGCGACCATGAGCGTTACCGCCGCCGAGCTGGGCCTGACCGCCGGCACCTGGAACATCGACCCGGCCCACTCCGAGGTCACCTTCACCATCCGCCACCTGATGTCCAAGGTACGCGGCTCCTTCACCGAGTTCACCGGCGCCATCGAGGTCGCCGACGACGTGTTGGCCTCCACCGCCACCGCCGAGATCAGCCTCGCCTCGATCGACACCCGCAACGCCGACCGGGACGGGCACGTCCGGTCCGCCGACATCCTCGACGTCGAGAACCACCCGACGATGAAGTTCGAGACCAAGGGCGTCCGCATCGAGGGCGGCAAGAACCAGGTCGACGGCGAGCTCACGATCAAGAACATCTCCCGGCCGGTCACCCTCGAGGTCGAGTTCAACGGCATCGGCGAGGACCCGTGGGGCGGCACCCGCGCCGGCTTCACCGCCACCGGCTCGATCTCCCGCAAGGAGTACGGCATCGAGTTCAACGTGCCGCTGGCCGGCGACAAGGCCCTGCTCGGCGACAAGGTCGACGTCCAGCTGGAGATCCAGGCCGTCCGCGCCTGAGACCTCTACGACGGTCGCCATGACGCACCATGGCAGAGAGCACCTGTGGGAACACCCCGGGTGCTCTCTGTCATGTTGAGGGTGCCCGCAATCGGGTATCGCGGAACAGCAGAGGGCACATCCGCGTTGATCCGTTTGGGATTCGATGTGAGAGCGAGGTGGCCATGGCGGCGACCACGAACGAAAGCAGGCGCATCAGGCGGCCGGGGCGGGCGGCCGACGGCGATCTGCTCGGGGCCTATCTGGACGAGATCGCCGCCACGCCGCTGCTGAGCGCCGCAGAGGAGATCGAGCTCGCCCTGGCCATGGAGGCCGGGCTGCTCGCCCACAACCACCTGGACGAGGACACGCTTCCGGAGGGCGCGACCCGCGAGGAGCTCGAAGAGCTCGCGACCCGGGGCGACGCCGCGAAGGACCGCTTCATCCTGGCCAATCTCCGCCTGGTCGTCAGCGTGGCCCGGCGTTACCCGACGGACGGTCTGAGCCTGCTCGACCTGATCCAGGAGGGCACGATCGGCCTGATCCGGGCGGTGGAGGGCTTCGATCCGCGCCGGGGATTCAAGTTCTCGACGTATGCCACCTGGTGGATCCGGCAGGCCATCGGCCGCGCGCTCGCCAACTCGTCCCGGTCAGTACGGCTACCGGGCGCCGTGCACACCGACGTCAACCGGCTGCGCAAGGCCCGCCGTGAGCTGGTGCTGCTGACCGGCTCGGAGCCGACCGACGAGGAGCTGGCGGCCGAGCTCGACGTGCCGGTGGAGCGCATCGGTGAACTGGACCGCTGGGACCGTACGCCGGCGAGCCTGGACGCGGTGGTCGGCGAGGACGAGGAGACCTCGCTCGGCGACCTCCTCGCGGACGAGTCCGCGCCCTCCCCCGAGGACGAGGCCATGGCGAGCGTCCAGCTCGAGATCATCGACGACATGCTGGAGCGCCTGGAGCCCCGCGAGGCGACCGTGCTGCGAGCCCGCTTCGGCCTGGAGGACGGCACCGAGCACAGCCGCCGCGAGATCGCCACACGCCTCGGCGTGTCGGCCGAACGGGTACGGCAGATGGAGCTGGCCGCCCTGCGCCGCATGCGGGAGATGGCCCAGCGCATGGACGCCCCCCTGGCCGCGTAACCGGGCGCGTTCACCCAGCGGGTCGCCGCCGCGTCGGCCGGCCACTGCCGCAGGCGATGAGGCAGGCGCGGACCGCGCGGTACTGGGCGCGGTCGCCCTGGTCGTTCCGCGCCGCCCGATGCTCGAGGAATGGGCCTACGCAGGCGGCTTCTTCACGTACACCGGAGCCATCGCCTCGCACCTGACCACGGGTTTACGCCCTCGGCGAGTTGGCACCGCTCACCGTCCTCGCCGCGCTGACCGTACGGTCGTGGGCCCTGCGCCCCCCGAGTCGCCGCACGCATCGCCCCCTGAGCCCTGATCCGCGCCCACCAGGCCGATGATCCGTCCTCCGGCGTGGTTCCCATCACCGTCCACCGCTGAGGCCCGCGGCGTCCGCCGCCTCTCCGCGCCGGGAGGCCGCTGCCCGCGATCCACGGCGTCGTCGTTCGGATGACCGATAAGCGCGATCGGCACGCGCACACCCCTCTTGGACTGAGCGGACGCCTCGGCGTTCACGACCCGCCGCATGCGGGAGATGGCCCAGCGCATCGACGCGGCCCTGGCCGCCTGCCAATGACCACGCGCCCCGCGCGCTCGTTGAGTTCGGGATTATCGCCCTTTCCGCGGGCACCGGAACGGCGACACTCCCAAACTCAACGGTGGGAGCCGTCCGCCAGCCAGTCGACGTCGTTACTGCCCGATACACCTCCCGGCATCGGCATGCCACGCTGTGAGCCATTGGCTGTCGATCCGGAGGAACTCGCCGAGCGAGCCGTCAGCGTGGCGGGTCAGCTTCCCTCGGGGACAAGCCGACCGTACGGGTCGCCTCCTCACGGCCACGTGGCGGTCGGCTGGGCGGTCCCCCACCGGTCACGCGGCAGCGAAGGCGGGGAGGCCGCCCCTCTGGGCTGATCGGGCACTGCGCTCACGAGCTTTGGGTCCGCGGTCATACTCCAGCGTCCGGCAATTAGGTCCTGAGGCCCTGTTGCCGGAATGGGCGGTCAGGCAAGGTGAGCATGCTCATGAGTCCGGGGATGCCTGGGTCTTGGCGCAGTGCGATTCCCCGCTAGGGAAGGACGCCATTGATCAGCAGAACGAAGAACGGCATCAGAATCCTGACGGCGACCGCGTTGGCGGGAGCGACCATCGCGGCCGGCACCGGAGCCGCGTCCGCACAGACCAAGACGGCGCCCGGCGCACCCACCACCGCGCAGTCGGACGGCGTCGCAGCCAAGAGCGGACCGATCGCCTGCCCGAGCGGAACAGGCTGCGTTTACGACCGCACCAAATATCTGCACTCGATGACTTCCATAGTCCCCAAATTCTTCCTAAATAAGTGCACTAGGAATTCGGCATACGCACTCCGCAACAATACGGTCAAGTCCTACCAGAACCGGACCCCATACAAGATGAAGCTCTATAATAAGCACTTCAAGGCGATGCGCATCGTCCCGCCAAGAGCACATCACGGTGCCTTCAGCACCGACAGCAAGTTCACGGATTACGTCGGCTGGATCTGCTTCGTCAAGCCCTGAGCCTTCCGCGCGCAGGAAACGCCGGGGGGTGCGGGAGACGAATCGCTCCCCCCGGCGTCGGTGCCTCCTGACGGTATCCGAGCTATCCGCTAGGCACTCACCTCCTCCTTCGCGCCGTGCGCGCGAGCCTTCAGGCGACGTCGGCGGTCAGGCCGGCGACGGTCGCGTCGAGAGAGCTGGTCGTGAGGGGCATCAGCACGGGTTCGGTCACTCGAAACCGTTCGACGCCCCGCTTGGTCAGGTGCATCCGCAGGTCGATCCACCCGTCGGCGGTGCGGCATAGGCCCCGTTCGCGGAAGTGCAGGTCCCCCACTGAAATGCGGGCCCCGGCCACGTGCACCGGCAACAGGATCTGTGACCGGGGCGTGAGGGCCCGGCATGAGGTCCGCGCCCGCTCGGCGTACGCGGCTATGCGGGCGTGATCGGCCGTGGCCTGCGCGATGCGGCCGAGGATCGCCCCGGCCGGATCACCGGCCGGGTCCCGCAGCATCGCGTGCGACGGGGCGAGGCCGAGGACGCCGGGGTGCGCACCGGTCGCGGGGCGGCCGTCCGTACGGCCGATGCCGAGGACCTCCACCATGAGGAGGTCGCCGGGCTCCGCGCCGACCACTCCGACCGGGCCGCACAGCAGGTCGCCGCCCTGGCACTGCATTCGTACGGAGCCGCCCGCGATGACCTCGGCGACGGGCGGGATCTCCGGATGCCAGCGATTGTGACCGGGCACGTAGTGGACGGTCGGGACCGGGGCGGCGGGCGTGAACAGCAACGTTTCGGTCCCTTCGATCGCTGGCCTTCGAACACCTCAATCCTGCACTTCGGCCTGTTTCAGTGTGGTTTCGCGGCGCTTAAACCGTCGTCAACGGATCTTCACCGGTATGGAGCGCCGCCTCCGATCGCTCCGTGGCGTATGGGTGCCGGGGCACCGTACACGGCGGGAGGCGGAGCCGAAGACTCGGCGGCGGAGCCGGGCGGCACCGGCCTTTCGGCCTGTCGTCACGGGCGACTTGCGACGAAGTACCCGTGATTAAGGATTAAGAGCTGACCTATCGTGATCTATCGCATTCGGCGACTCTCCGGGTGTCAGCCGCTCCGTACGTGACCAGACCCCCGCCTGGCCGGAGCGGCGGACAGAGGGAGAAAGCTCGTGAAGCGAGCCTTCGCCGCCGTCACCGCCCTGCTCGCGCTCGTCGTCACGCTGACGGCGTTCACCATCGGAGCGGCGAACGCCACTCCGCCCAACATCCCGTCCGCCAGTACCGCCGCCTCCCGGCTGGCCACGCTCACCGTCGCCACCGAGAGCCACCAGTCCACCTACGACCGCTCGCTGTTCCCGCACTGGATCACCATCAGCGGGACCTGCAACACCCGCGAGGAGGTGCTCAAGCGGGACGGCACGAACGTCGTGACCGACTCCGCCTGCGCGGCCACCTCCGGGAGCTGGTACAGCCCCTATGACGGGGCGACGTGGACGGCGGCGTCCGACGTCGACATCGACCACATGGTCCCGCTGGCCGAGGCCTGGCGGTCCGGCGCGTGGGCGTGGACGACCGCGCAGCGCCAGACGTACGCCAACGACCTGGGCGGCCCCGAACTGTGGGCCGTCACCGACAACGTCAACCAGTCCAAGGGCGACCAGGACCCCAGCACCTGGAAGCCGTCAGTGTCGTCGTTCTGGTGCACGTACGCCCGCGCCTGGATCCAGGTGAAGTGGTACTACGGCCTGACGCTCCAGAGCGCGGAGAAGTCCGCGCTGACCGACATGCTGAACACCTGCTGAGGCCGCGCCGACGTCGCAGGCCCCGGGAGCTCTCCCGGGGCCGTGCGCACGCTCAGCGGAGGCCGAGAGGACGCGCCAGGGCCGTGCGGATCCAGCGGTCCACCAGGGCCGGGTAGTCGAGGCCCGTCGCCGCCCACATCTTCGGGAACGCCGAGGCGGGCGTGCAGCCGGGCATCGTGTTGATCTCGTTGAGGACCAGGTCGCCGTCGGGGGTGTAGAAGAAGTCCACCCGGGCGAGTCCCTCGCAGCCCAGCGTCTCGAACGCCTGCACCGACAGCCTGCGGACCTCTTCGATGACCGCGGACGGCAGCTGCGGCGGGATGTCGAGGGCCAGGCCGTCGTCGAGGTACTTGGCCTCGAAGTCGTAGTAGTCGTGGCCGGAGCCCACCCGCACCTCGGCGGGCAGGCTCGCCTCGGCCAGGTCGTCGTCCAGTCCCTCGAGCACCCCGCACTCGATCTCGCGCCCCGGCACGGCGGCCTCGACGATCACCTTGGGGTCGTGCTCGCGCGCGGCCTCCACCGCGGCCTCCAGCGCGTCCTCCGACTCCACCCTGGTGATGCCCATGCTCGAGCCCGCACGTGCGGGCTTGACGAACACCGGCCAGCCGAGCTCCTTGATCTCGTCGACGACCTGCTTGCGCTCACGCCGCCACTGCCGGTCCTTCACGACGACGTACGGGCCGACGGGCAACCCGTGGCTCCGCCAGATCGTCTTCATGTACTCCTTGTCCATGCCGGCGGCACTGGCCAGCACGCCCGCGCCGACATAACGCACCCCGGCGAGCTCCAGGAGGCCCTGGATCGTTCCGTCCTCGCCGTACGGGCCGTGCAGCAGCGGCAGCACCACGTCGACCTCGCCGAGCGTGCGGGGCACCTCCCCCGGCTCCACGACGACCAGGCCACGGCTCTCCGGGTCGAACGGCAGTGCCAGCGGCAGCCCGTCCTCGGAGACCTCCGGGAGCCGGCCGTCCTCGATGGTGAGCCGCTGTCCGGAGGCGAGGACCCAGCGGCCGTCGCGCGCGATGCCGACGGGGATGACCTCGTAGCGGTCGTGGTCGAGCGCGGCCATCACGCTGCCCGCGGTGAGACATGAGATCGCATGCTCCGAACTGCGCCCGCCGAAGACGACGGCGACCCGGATCCTGCTCATCAATCCACCTCTTCCCACCTGCACCGACAGTCGCGGCCACAGACATTACACGGCATTCCGCCTCGTGACCTTCATCCCCATTTCAGGGGAAAGAGCAGCTCTCAGGTCAGACGCCGTACCGTTCCGGCTTCGGGGTCCGCGACATCAGCAGCCGGCCGGCGTCGGCTGGGCTGAGCCCGCCGTGCATGACCGCGACGATGCCCTCGGTGATCGGCATCTCCACGCCGTGCCGCCGCGCCAGCTCCAGGATCGCGTCGCAGGACTTGACGCCCTCCGCCGTCTGCCGGGTGGCCTTGACGACCTCCTCCAGGCTCATCCCGCGCCCGAGGTTCTCGCCGAAGGTACGGTTCCGCGAGAGCGGCGAACTGCACGTGGCGACGAGGTCGCCCATTCCCGCCAGCCCCGCGAACGTGTGCTGGTCGGCGCCGAGGGCCGCCCCCAGCCGGGCGATCTCGGCCAGGCCGCGGGTCATGAGCAGCGCGCTGACGTTGTCGCCCATGCCCATGCCGACCGCGATGCCGACGGCGAGGGCGATGACGTTCTTGACGGCGCCGCCGAGCTCGCAGCCGATGACGTCGTGGTTCGTGTACGCGCGGAAGTAGGGCGTCATGCAGGCCAGCTGCAGCTTCTGCGCGGTCGGCTCGTCGACGCACGCCACGGCGGCGGCGGACGGCTGCTCCGTGGCGATCTCGCGCGCGAGGTTCGGGCCGGTGACCACCGCCACGCGCTCCTCGGGCACGTCCGCGACCTCGCGGACGACCTCGCTCATCCGCTTGCAGGTGCCCAGCTCGATGCCCTTCATGAGGCTCACCAGCACCGCGTCCGGGGGCAGCAGCGGCCGCCACTCCGCCAGCCCCGAGCGGAGCGTCTGGGCGGGGACCGCCAGCATGACGTACGCCGCGCCGTCGAGGGCCTCGGCGACGTCGGTGGTGGCCGTCAGCCGGTCGGGAAGCCGCACGTCCGGCAGATAGTCGGGGTTCTCGCGCCGGTCATTGATCGCCTCGACCAGCTCGGCGCGGCGCCCCCAGACCGTGACGTCCCCGCCGGCGTCCGCCAGCACCTTGGCGAAGACGGTGCCCCATGATCCTGCCCCGAGTACCGCGATCTTCAAGAGGCCTTGGCCTCCTTGCCCGTGTCGGTCGTGCCGGTGTCGTCTCCGTCGGTCTCGGCCGTGTCGTTTCCGCCGGTCTCGGTCTCGGTCTCGGTGGCGTGCCGGGCCTTGGCGGCCTCCCGGTGGTCGTACAGCTTCTCCGGCGCGGGCTCGCCGCGCAGCTCCGCGAGCAGGTCGGCGATGGCCCGCATGATGTCGGCGGTCGCGGCGTTCAGCGTGTCCGTGTCGAGGGGACGGCCCTCGTACTTCGACAGGTCGACCGGCGGCCCGGCGATGACGTGCATCGTCTTGCGCGGGAACGGCCGGAACTTCTTCGTGCCGTACGGCCACAGCACGTGCGCACCCCAGTGGGCGACCGGGATCACCGGGGCGCCGGTGGTGAGCGCCATCCGCGCGGCACCGGTCTTGCCCGTCATGGGCCACAGGTCCGGGTCACGCGTACAGGTGCCCTCCGGGTAGAACATCAGGCACTCGCCCGACCGCAGGCCCTTCTCGGCGTCGCGGAGCGCGAGCGCCGCGTCGGAACGCTCGCGGTACACCGGGATCTGCCCGGTGCGGCGGATGATGCGGCCGATCACCGGAGCCTTGAACACCGAGCTCTTGGCGAGGTAGACGGGGAAACGGCCGGCCTTGTAGATGAAGTGGGCGAGCGCCAGCGGGTCGGACCACGACAGGTGGTTGGCGGCAATGATCACTCCGCCCTTCCGCGGGATGTTGTCCTGCCCCTTCCAGTCACGCTTCAACAGCGTGAACAGCGACGGGCGCAGGATCCCCACGACGATCGCACGCCAGACGGGCGACTGATCCATGCCCCTCCTCCTCACTTCATCCCGGTCGAGCCGGGGGTGTCGTCAAGTGTCGCGGTTGGCTCCGCGTAGTGTCGACCCACGATGTCTCGTACCCATCGCCTTACGTGGACGCTCGTCGTGCCGGTCAAGCCGCTGGCCCGCGCGAAGTCACGGCTGTCCGGCCCCGCCGGACCGCACCGCGAGCGGCTCGCGCTCGCCATCGCGACCGACACCGTATCCGCCGCGCTGCGCTGCTCGCGGGTGCGGGGGGTCCTGGTGGTCACCGACGACCCGGTCGCGGCACCCGAACTCATGGCGCTCGGCGCCCATGTCGTCCCCGACGAGCCGGACGCCGGGCTCAACCCGGCTCTCGTCCACGGCGTCGAGCGGGCGCGGCTGCTGGCGCCGGACGGCGGCGTCGGCGCGCTGTCGGCCGACCTGCCGGCCCTGCGGCCCGCCGAGCTGCACCGGGTGCTGGAGGCCGCCGAGGACGCGCCGAACGCGTTCCTGCCCGACGTCGCGGGCACCGGCACCACGCTGTACACCGCACGGCCCGGCGCGGTGTTCGCGCCCGCCTTCGGTACGGACTCCCGGGCCCGGCACCGGGACCTGGGCGCGCGGGAACTGCTGCTGGACGACGTCCTCAGCGTCCGCCAGGACGTCGACACGATCGACGACCTGCGGGCCGCGCTCGTGCTCGGGGTCGGACCGCGGACGGCCTCCGTGGCCCCTCTGCTGCCCGTGCCCTGCGAGTCCGCGCCGATCGACTGACACGGCGTACGGGCCGGGCATTCCCCGGCCCCCGGTCCGGCCGGCCGGTGACCGCACGGGCCGGGCGCCCCAACCCGATCACCCGGCGACCCTACGTGCCGACACCGAACCGGTCACCCGGCGACCCGACGGACCCGACGGACCCGGCACCGAACCGGTCACCCGGCGACCCTACGTGCCGACACCGACCCGATCGCCAAGCGACCCGACGTACCTGACGTGCCCGGCGCCGAACCGCACCCGGCGACCCCACGGCCCGGACGTACGGGGCGCCGGGCGGTCACCCGGCGGCTCGCCGTCCGGCTTCCGCAGCGGACGCTCTAGTCTGTGCGGCATGCAGGGCACGGTGAAGGCGTACGACGCCGAGACGCGGACCGGCAGCGTGCTGCTGGACGACGGGAGCGAGATGGCCTTCGACACGGCGGCGTTCGACGCCGGCGGCCTGCGGCTGCTGAGGTTCGGGCAACGGGTCAACCTCGCGGTCGAGGACGACCGCATCACGGTCATCACCCTGTCGACCTTCCCGCTGCCGTAGCGGCCGTGTCACAAGCCCGCTGTCCGGCTGCGCGGCGCCAGACGGCGCCTCGGCGTGTTGTCGCCGGTCCTCCAGAGCGGCCCTGACGACCACGACGGCGCCCGGCAGACCTGAGTCTGGCCGGGCGCCGTCGACATGCCGCTATTTCTTCTTGGCCCCGGCCACGAGGTTCTTGAAATCCGAACCTGCCTTGAACTTCGGGACCGAGGTCGCAGGGACCTTGATCGTGGCACCCGTCGCCGGGTTGCGGGCCTCTCGAGCCGGCCGATCGGCCTTCTCGAAAGATCCAAAACCGGTGATGGCCACCTTCTCTCCCTTGGCAACGGTCGCCTGAATGGTGTCCAGGATCGCGTCGACTGCCTCCGTCGCCGCCTTCTTGCTGCCGACTCGATCGGCGATCGCGTCGACGAGTTCGCGCTTGTTCATGGGTTTGCTCCTCTTCCCCCTTGCTCGCTCGAAACTAGGGGACCTTGGGGTATCTACACAATCACCCATGGCCGATGTTTTCGCCTGTGTCGCAGGCGGAACCGCCATTCAAGGAACGTTTTCATCGCCGTCGAGCTCGATCATGAAGGATTCGAGACGCTTGACGGCAAGCGCCGGATCCCGCTTGGCAAGATCGGTTATGAGCAAGAGTTGCCTGGTCAGGCGTGGTTTGAGCGCACCTGGAAGGTCTGCCACCCGCGTGTGCGCCTCGCGCAGCCGCAGGGCCAGGGCGTTCAGTTGCGGGTCGTCCCACGCAGGGCCGGACAGTGTTGCCATCATCACACCTCGTCACCTGCCTCTCATGGAGGCGCGCCGCGCGTCTGGACGGCAGGAGGGGCCGGCAGCGTTCGCTGCCGACCCCTCCACCGTACGGACGCGAGTGTCAGGCCGTCACCGGGAGCCAGGACTCGCGGTTCTGCTCGAAGGCGGTGATGGCGTCGGCGTGGCGCAGCGTCAGGCCGATGTCGTCCAGGCCCTCCAGGAGCCGCCAGCGCGTGTAGTCGTCGATCTCGAACGTCTGAACGCCGCCCTCGTCGCAGCGCAGCTCGCGGCGCTCCAGGTCGATGGTGAACTCCTTGGCGGGGTTCGCCTCGATCTTGTCCTGCAGACGCTCGACGGCGTCCTCGGGCAGCTCGATCGGCAGCAGGCCCATCTTCGTCGCGTTGTTGCGGAAGATGTCGCCGAAGCGCGCCGACACGACGGCGCGGAAGCCGTACTGCTGGAGCGCCCAGACGGCGTGCTCGCGCGACGAGCCGGTGCCGAAGTCGGGACCGGCGACGAGGATGGACGCACCCTGATACTCCGGCTGGTTCAGGACGAAGCCGGGGTCCTCGCGCCAGGCGGCGAACAGGCCCTTCTCGAACCCGGTGCGGCTGACCTGCTTGAGCCACACGGCCGGGATGATCTGGTCGGTGTCGACGTTGCTGCGCCGCAGCGGCACGGCGCGGCCCGTGTGCGTGGTGAAGGCTTCCATGGCTGGCTCCGTTACAGGTCGGCCGGGGCGCTCAGGCGCCCGGTTACGGCGGTGGCGGCGGCGACGGCGGGCGAGACCAGGTGGGTGCGGCCGCCCTTGCCCTGCCGGCCCTCGAAGTTGCGGTTGGAGGTCGAGGCGCTGCGCTCCCCCGGCTTGAGCTGGTCGGGGTTCATGCCCAGGCACATGGAGCAGCCCGCCTCGCGCCACTCGGCGCCCGCGGCCTTGAAGACCTCGTTCAGGCCCTCCTCCTCGGCCTGCGCCTTGACCTTCATCGAGCCCGGAACGACGAGCATCCGCACGCCGTCGGCGACCTTGCGGCCCTTGATCACCTCCGCCACCGCGCGCAGGTCCTCGATCCGGCCGTTGGTGCAGGAGCCGACGAACACGGTGTCGACGGCGACATCGCGCAGCGAGGTGCCGGCGGTCAGGCCCATGTACTCCAGGGCGCGCTCGGCGGCGGCGCGTCGCGTCGGGTCCTCGAAGGAGGCCGGGTCCGGCACACTCGCCGACAGCGGGGCGCCCTGGCCGGGGTTGGTGCCCCAGGTCACGAACGGCGTGAGCTCGGAGGCGTCGATGACGACCTCCTTGTCGAAGGTCGCGTCGTCGTCGGTGCGCAGCGACCGCCAGTACTCCTTGGCGGCCTCCCAGTCGGCTCCGGACGGCGCGTGCGGGCGGCCCTCGAGGTAGGCGAAGGTCGTCTCGTCCGGCGCGATCATGCCGGCCCGCGCGCCCGCCTCGATGGACATGTTGCAGACCGTCATGCGGCCCTCCATCGACAGCGACCGGATCGCCTCGCCGCGGTACTCGATGACGTGGCCCTGCCCGCCGCCCGTGCCGATCTTCGTGATGATCGCCAGGATGAGGTCCTTGGCGGTCACGCCGTACGGCAGCTCGCCGTCGACGGTGACCGCCATCATCTTGGGCCTGCGCTGCGACAGCGTCTGGGTCGCGAGCACGTGCTCGACCTCGCTGGTGCCGATGCCGAAGGCCAGCGCGCCGAAGGCGCCGTGCGTGGAGGTGTGCGAGTCGCCGCAGACCACCGTCATGCCCGGCTGGGTCAGGCCCAGCTGCGGGCCGATGACGTGCACGATGCCCTGGCCGGCGTCGCCCATCGGGTGCAGGCGGACGCCGAACTCGGCGCAGTTCTTGCGCAGCGTCTCGACCTGGGTGCGCGACACCGGGTCGGCGATCGGCGCGAGGATGTCGGTGGTCGGGACGTTGTGGTCCTCGGTGGCGATCGTCAGGTCCGGGCGCCGGACCGTACGGTCCGCCATGCGCAGGCCGTCGAAGGCCTGGGGACTGGTGACCTCGTGGATGAGGTGGAGATCGATGTAGAGGACGTCCGGCTCGCCCTCGGCGCTCCGTACGACGTGCGCGTCGTAAACCTTGTCCGCCAGTGTTCGGCCCATCACTCCACCTCTTCCTAGTCTCATGCTCCTCCGCTTGCGACTTGCATCTCAGATTGCGAGACGGCAGTATCGAAGCATGGACAACTCTAGCGGAGTCGGCGTCCTGGACAAAGCGGTTCTGGTCCTGAACGCCCTGGAGGCCGGCCCGGCCTCACTCGCCCAGTTGGTGCAGACGACCGGCCTGGCCCGGCCGACCGCCCACCGGCTCGCCGTCGCGCTGGAGCACCACCGCCTCGTCCACCGTGACACCCAAGGCCGTTTCATCCTCGGGCCCCGGCTGGCCGAGCTGGCCGCCGCCGCCGGCGAGGACCGGCTCCTCGCCGTGGCCCAGCCCATCCTGACCCAGTTGCGGGACCTGACCGGCGAGAGCGCCCAGCTGTACCGCCGGCAGGGCGACGTGCGCGTGTGCGTGGCGGCTGCCGAGCGGATGAGCGGCCTGCGCGACACGGTCCCGGTCGGCAGCGCGCTGCCCATGACGGCGGGATCGGCCGCCCAGATCCTGCTGGCCTGGGAGGAGCCCGACCGCCTGCATCGGGGGCTGCGCGGCTCGAAGTTCACCGCCACGACGCTCGCCTCCGTACGACGCCGCGGGTGGGCGCAGAGCGTCGGCGAGCGCGAGCAGGGCGTCGCCTCGGTGTCCGCGCCGATCCGGGGCACCGGCGGCCGGGTGATCGCCGCCATCTCGGTGTCCGGGCCGATCGAGCGGCTGACGCGCGCGCCCGGCCGGATGCACGCGCCGCCCATACTGGCCGCCGCCGAGAAGATCTCCGAGTCGATGCGCCGCGGCTGAGTTCCGCCTTCGGGCCAGGACGGCCTCAGAGCACCCTCCAATTAGATAGCCCGACTATCTAATAGTTGGATAGCGATAATATCCAGCCAAGGGGGCACATGAAGATTTCTGAGCTGAGCGACCGGAGCGGCCTACCGGTCCAGACGATCAAGTACTACATCCGCGAGGGGCTCCTCCCGAAGGGAGCGGCCACCGCGGCGACCAGGGCGGAGTACGACGGCCGGCATCTCGATCGGCTCCGCCTGATCCGCGCCCTCCGGGAGGTCGGCGACCTGCCGATCGCGTCCGTCCAGCAGATCGTCGCCGCCGTCGACGACGAGGACATCCCGCTGCACCAGCTCCTGGGCACGGCGCAGTACGCCCTGGGACCCCGGGCGGAACCGCACCGCGAGGGCCCCGACTGGCAGGCGGCGCGGGAGGACGTCGACGCGGTCGTCGCCGAGCTCGGCTGGCAGGTGCTGCCCGACGCGCCGACCCGCGACCTGCTCGCGCAGGCCTTCGTGGCGTTGCGCCGGCTCGGCCTGCCGATCGTCCTGAGCGATCTTCGCCCCTACATCCAGGCCGCCGAACTCGTCGCGGACCACGAGGTCGGCCGGCTGCTGGTCGGCGACGACCGGGAGAAGGCCGTGCAGACCGCCGTCGCCACCAACGTCCTGTACGAGCGGGTCCTGATCGCCCTGCGCCGGATGGCCCAGGAGAGCGCCTCGGCGCGCCGCTTCGACGACGGATAGCCGCGGCATGCGGGCGGCCCGGCATGTTCGGCCCCGAAGTCCCCGCTCCCACCGACGCCCCCGCCCACCGGCGACTCCTCGCCTTCCTCGGCGGGAATCTCCCGCCGTGCGGACGGCCTGGATCAGGCCGGTCAGGGGGGGTGCTCAGCGGGATGCTCAGCGGTAGCCGGTGTCGTCGGCGAGCCGGCCGGCCGGCCTTCCGGACCTCGGTGATACAGCGCCAGGCGTCCGGTCGGATGCCGTCGACGTCGGTGAAGCCGTAGACCTTCGCCAGTCCGCCGCTCGAGAGGGTCTGCCCGCTCCACCGGGCCACGTCGGGTCGCCGGCCGGTGCCACGATGGCCCGGCCGACGTATGTCGGTGACTCGGAGATGCAGAAGTGTGGCTCATTGGTCAACAGGCCGAGCATCGCCTCGGCCCGCAGCGTCGATCCGCTCGACGAGGGCGCGCACCTGATCGGGTTCCAGGTGGTCCACGGCCACGGCGACGCCCTCGCCGCCCGCCTCCGTCACGAGCTCGGCCGTCTCCTCGATCGTCTCGGGCCGGCCCATCTCCGAACGCCGCTCACACGTCGTACGCCCGGTGACGCACACGATGGCCCCCGCCGACAGTGGAAGCGGACATCTTGTGTCGTCTTTACGCGGGAATCATGGGGACGTGGAGTTCGAGACAGCCGCCGACCGGCTCTACGGCGTCGCCCCGTCCGAGTTCACCGCCACGCGGAAGCGGCTGGCCGGGGAGCTGCCACGGGAGGACGCCCGCCGCCTCACCGCGCTTCGCCGTCCGACGGTGTCGGCGTGGGCGGTGAACCTCCTGGTCCGCGACGGCGCGGTCGCGCCGCTGCTCGAGCTGGGCGAACGGATGCGTGAGGCGTGGTCGTCCGGCGGTGACGTGAGCGAGCCGGAGCGCGAACGCGGCGCCTTGGTGGACGGGCTCCTGCGCCGGGCGCGCGAGCTGGCCGAGGAGGCGGGCCGGCAGCTCAACGAGGCGCAGAGTCGTGAGGTGGAGGACACGCTGCAGGCCGCCATCGCCGATCCCACGGCGGCCGAGGCCGTACGGACCGGGCGTCTGGAACACCCGCTGAGCCACGCTGGGTTCGGGCCGCTCGGCGCCGTGGCGCCTTCGGTGACGCATCGGCGGAAGCCGGCCGCGCCCAAGGAGGACCCTCGCCTCCGCGCCCGGCGGCTGGCGGAGGAGGCACGGGCGGCCTCCCGGCGGGCGGAGGAGGCCGAGCGTTCCCTCGCCGAGTGGCGGTCCGAGCGGGACGCCGCGCGGAAGGCGCTGGCGGCGTCCGACCGGCGGCTCCGGGAGTTGCGTGAGCAGGTGAAGGACGCCGAGGCGGAAAACGTGGAGCTCGGCCGGCACGCCCAGGTGACCGAACGCGAGTACGAGCGCGCCGCGCGTACGGCGGAGGACGCCCGCCGCCGCTCCGACGACGCCGGACGCGCCGCCGAGCGCTGATGGCGACGCCGGTCCATTCCCCGGACGCATTGAAGACGACGAGTCGGGCTGGCACAGTAAGATCGGTAAAAGTCCGAGAAAGGTGTGATGTGACCTACGTGCCCCGGCGTGGCCTGCCCGGCGTGGACACGAGCGTTCCCAACATCGCCCGCATGAACGACTACTTCCTTGGGGGCAAGGATAATTTCGCCGCCGACCGGCAGGCGGCCGACGAACTGCTCGCCATAGCTCCGGAGATCAAGGAGATCTCACTGGAGAACCGGGCCTTCCTGGGGCGTGCGGTGCGCTTTCTCGCCGAGCAGGGCATCCGGCAGTTCATCGACATCGGATCCGGGCTGCCCACCCAGCGCAACAGTCATGAGGTCGCCCGGTCCGTGGCGCCCGACGCGCGGGTCGTCTACGTCGACAAGGACCCGGTCGTCCTCTCGCACGCCCGGGCGATCCTGATCGACAGCCCGCGGACCGCGGCCGTGGCGGGCGACATTCTCCGCCCCGAGGAGTTCCTCACCGAATGCCGGCTCGGCGGGCTCATCGACCTGGAACGGCCGCTGGCCGTCGTGATATGCGGCGCGCTGCACTTCATCCCGCATTCGGACGATCCTTTCAAGAGCATCGCCTGGCTGCGCGACGCGATCCCGTCCGGCAGTTACCTGGCCATCTCCCACGTCGTCTTCGACACCCGTCCGGACGTCGTCGAACCGATCGAGGAGATCTATCAGGCGATCCTGGAGCGGCCCGGCGAGAAGGCCGCGCGGACACGCGACCAGGTGCTGCCGTTCTTCGACGGCTTCGAACTGCTGGATCCCGGGCTCGTCTACGTACGCCAGTGGCACCCGGAGAATCCGCTGAACGCGCGTGCGCCGGAGAAGGTGTGGATGGTGGGCGGCGTCGGACGCAAGGCTTAAGCCCACGTCAAGCGTTAGGTCGGCTCAGGTGTAAGCCCGGCTCAGAGCTCTTTGAGGATGCGCCCGAGGGTGTCGCGGATGCGGGTGGCGGGCTCGGCGTCGATGCACAACCGCTCCATCACCGCCAAATAATTATCCACATCATCACGCTTATCCAGATACAACGAACTGGTCAACTGCTCCAGATACACCACATCCGGCAAATCCGGCTCCGCGAACCGCAAAATACTGAACGGACCCCCCGCAGCCGCATGCCCACCCAGATGAAACGGCACCACCTGCAACGTCACATGCGGAAACTCCGTCACCTCGATCAGATGCTCCAACTGCCGCCGCATCACCGCAGCACCACCCAACGGCCGCCGCAACGCCGCCTCATCCACCACCGCCCAAAAATGCGGCGGATCCTCCCCCCGCAAGAACGACTGACGCCGCATCCGCAACCCCACCCGCCGCTCAACCTCATGCCCTGGCGCATCCGGATGCCCCAGCAACGTCACCGCACGCGCATAATCCTCGGTCTGCAACAACCCAGGAACAAACTGCACCTCATACGCGCGAATCCGCGACGCCGCCTCCTCCAACCCGATATACACCTCAAACCAACCCGGCAGAATATCGGAATACGAATGCCACCACCCCGGCTCATTCGCCCGCTCCGCCAACGCCAGCATCGCCGACCGCTCCGCCTCAGCCTCCACCCCATACAGGCTCAGCAGATCAGCAACATCACGAGCCCGGAACCGAACCCGCCCCAACTCCATCCGGCTGATCTTTGAATGCGACGCCCGGATCGCCTCACCGGCCTCCTCACACGTGATCCCCCGCGCCTCACGCAACCGCCGCAACTGCGCGCCCAGCACAATACGCAGCACCGTCGGACCACCACGATGATGACCGAACAAACTGCTCACGGCCACCTCGCCGTCAGGCTGAGACCCGATCATGCGCTCCCCTCAGGACACCGGAATCCGCCCAGTGTCCCACCGGGGGCACCGATTGCAAAGCGTTCGCGTCGAAGCGGCAACGCTGTCGTCAATGGAGCATGTGGTCGAAGTCTCCGTCCTTGGCTCCCTGGATGAAGGCGTCGATCTCGGCGCGGGTGTAGAGCAGCGCGGGACCCTCCGGGAAGCGGGAGTTCCGCACGGCGATGGCGCCATCGGGCAGCTGCGCCAGCTCGACGCAGTTGCCGCTCGGGTTGCTGGCCCGGCTCTTGAGCCAGCTGACCTCCTGCAAGCAGGACGCCGACATTCCGTTGTAGGCCTGATACATCCTCGCCCCTCCAAGCCTCTGTCGAGAATGCCCGGTCGCACCGTGATGGCGCCGGCCGGACGCCGCTCCCCCCGCACGCTGCACGCTCAGATGCACGTGCATTTGAGTGTGCAAGCGTGCTTGCATATGCACGACTTGAGGAGCAAGATAGCGGAAGCGGCGCACCCCGCGCCTCGCGACGAACACGACTTCCCCAGGGTTCGCCAATGACCATGTCTCCCCTGCGCGAGACCACCGGCATCCCCCTCGCACACCGGGGTTGGGATGACTGGCTGACACGTCTCGACAACGCACCACACCAGGTTCCCGGCCGGCCCTGGGTGGCCACCCGGAACCTGCCTGCGGAGGCCGAGTCACCGAAGATCGCGCGGCACGTCACGAAGACGACGTTGACGGAGTGGAGCCTGGGCCGGTTCTACGACGACGCGTCCGTGGTCGTCTCGGAGCTGGTGACGAACGCGGTCCGCCACGGGCTGCGGTGCGGGGTCGGCGCCGAAGAGGCCCTCCGGCTCGTGCTCGTCCGCTACCGCTGCCACCTGGTCTGCATGGTCACCGACCCGGCGGACCGCGCCCCGGCCATGCAGGAGCCGGACTACGTCGCCGAGACCGGGCGCGGCCTGCACATCATCGACGCCATGAGCCGTGCCTGGGGCTGGACTCCTCTGCTGGGCGGCGGCAAGGCCGTCTGGGCCGCCTTCTCCATCTCCTGACCGGCGTTCCTCTCACGTTCTCCATCGCCTGACCGGCACTCACCCCGCGCGGAACGTCTCCGGCGCGGCCATCCACTCGACGTGACCGTCGGCGATGGCCAGGAGCCGTTCGGCGGTGTCGCCGTGCCGCAGGCACGCCGCGAAAACGAGCGGGCCGAACTCCCGCGACTCCTCCAGGGACAGGTGGAACAGCGCGTGCGTCCGCCCCACGGCCGCGATCGCCCCGTCGAACCCGTCACGACGGTCCGCCGGCACGTGCAGGCGGGTGGCGGCGTGGAAGACGACGACCGGCGTCCCCCGAGGCACGTCGGCCACCAGCCGCGGAAGCACCTCCACGGCGTCGCCCGCGACCATCCGCGGCGGATCGGCGGCGACCACGCCCCAGCAGCAGATGGTGCACCGCCGCGAAGAGCATGTTCGAGGGGACCTGGCCGGGACCGGCCTCCGCCGCGAAGAGCATGTTCGAGGGGACCTGGCCGGGACCGGCCTCCGCCGCGATCGCCAGCAGCCGCTCGTCCGCCGCGACGACCGCGCCGAGGCGGCCGTAGAGCGGAGAAGTCGGGAACAGACGCGCCGCGTCCGCGAAGATGCGGGTCAGGTAGGCGTACGGCATAGGGGGATGCTGGCGACACTCGTCCACATTGGTCAACGTTGATTATCTTCAGGGCATGCGATTCGGCATCCTGGGCCCCCTGGAGGTGCGCGCGTCTGATGGCACCCCGGTCTCGGTCGGCGGTCCGCGCGTGCGCTCACTGCTCGCCCTGCTGCTCCTCGACGCGGGCCGGGTGGTGACCGCCGAGCGGCTGATCGACGGCCTGTACGGCGAGGAGCCCCCGGCCGGCGCCGCGAACGCCCTGCAGTCCCAGGTGTCCCGGCTGCGGCGCGGCCTCGGGACCGCCGACGATCTCCGCGACCTGGTCGAGTTCCATCCGGCGGGGTACCGTCTCGCGGCCGACCCCGACGACGTGGACGCCCTCCGCTTCGAACGGCTCACGCGGGACGGCCGGCGCGCCCTGACGGCCGGTGATCCGGCGAACGCCGCCGACCTGCTGCGCGAGGGCCTCGATCTGTGGCGGGGACCGGCGCTGGCCGACGTGGCCGCCGCACCGTTCGCCGATGCGCAGGCCACCCGGCTCGAGGAGCTGCGGCTGGGCGCCTTCGAGGACCACGCCGAGGCGCGGCTCGCGCTGGGGACGCACCGCGACCTGGTGATCGAGCTCCAGGAGTTGGTGGCGGCCCACCCCCTGCGGGAGCGCCTGTGCGGGCAGCTCATGCGAGCCCTGTACGGCGGCGGCCGGCAGGCCGAGGCGCTAACAGTGTTCGAGGACGCGCGGCGGACCCTCGCAGACCAACTGGGCGCCGACCCTTCGCCGGAGCTGGTCCAGGTCCACCTCGCCATCCTCCGGGCCGACCCCTCTCTGACCGCCGGCGGCCCGCGGGAGCGGCCCGCGCCGGAGCACTCGCCGGTCACCCGGGGCGGGCTGGCCGCCCAGCTCACCAGCTTCGTCGGGCGGCAGGACGAGCTGACCCGCGTCGACGGGCTGCTCGCCGAAGGACGCCTCGTCACGTTCCTCGGTCCGGGCGGGACCGGCAAGACCCGGCTGGCGATCGAGGCGGGCGGCCGGGCACGGGGCGAGGTCCGTTTCGTCGACCTCGCCGCGATCGATGGACGGACCGGAGACCAGGCGGGCACGGTGGCCCAGGCGGTCATCAACGCGCTGGGCATCCGTGAGGCCGGGCTGCTGCCAGGCGCACCGGGCGCGCAGTCGGACCCGGCGGGGCGGCTCGTCGAGGCCCTCGCCGACCAGGACCTCCTGCTGATCCTGGACAACTGCGAGCACGTCGTCGACGAGGCGGCCCGGCTCGTGCACCGGCTGCTCGGCGCCTGTCCCGGCGTGCGGGTGCTGGCGACCAGCCGGGAGGCCCTCGGCATCACCGGTGAGGCACTGTGCCCGCTCGCGCCGCTCGCCGTCTCCCCGCCCGGAGCGGATCCGGCCGATGCGCTCGCCTATCCGGCGGTGCGGCTGTTCGCGGACCGGGCGGCCGTCGTACGCCCGGATCTGACGTTCGACGCCCCGACGGTCGCCACCACCGTGCGCATCTGCGCGGCGCTCGACGGCCTCCCGCTGGCGATCGAGCTGGCGGCCGCCCGGCTGCGCACGCTCACCGTCGACGAGGTCGCCGCCCGCCTCGGGGCGGCCGCGGACGATCCCGGCGCGCCGTACGAGCGGTTCCGGCTGCTGTCCCGGGGCGACCGGACGAAGGCCCCCCGTCACCGGACCCTACGCGCCGTGGTGCAGTGGAGCTGGGATCTGCTCGGCGAGGACGAACGCCTGGTCGCCCGGCGGCTGACGGTGTTCGCGGGCGGCGCCGCCCCGGAGGCGGTGGCGCGGGTCTGCGGGCTTCCCCGGGAGGAGGTCGACGACCTGCTCACCGACCTTGCCGACAAGTCCCTCGTCGAGGCCGATGGCGGGCGGTACCGCATGCTGGAGACCATCCGTGAGTTCTGCGCCGAGCGGCTGACCGAGGCCGGCGAGGCGGAGGGCGTACGCGCCGCGCACGCCGCGTACTTCCTCGAGCTGGCGGAGATCGCCGAACCCCACCTGCGCCGGGCCGAACAACTCCAGTGGCTGGCCCGCCTGAACGCCGAGCGCGGCAACCTCCTGGCGGCGCTGCGCCTGTTGGTCCACACGGACCACCCCCGGGCCCTGCGCATGCTCGCGGCGATGTCGGCCTACTGGTGGCTGCGCGGCCTGCGCAGCGAGGGCGCCGCGACGGCCGCCGAGCTGCTCGGCCTGATCGGTTCCGAACCGCCGGCCGGATCGGACGAGGAGTACGCGCTGTGCGTCATGCTCGCCATCCACGGCGGCGGCGACGATCCGGGCCTCGACGACTACCGGCGCCGGATCGACTCGATCATGGCGGATCTGGGCTGGGACCGCCCGGCGCTTCGCCCCATGTCCACCCTCCTCTGGGCGCTGAACGCCGGTCCCTCCCAGGCCAACGTCGCCCTGCAGGAGGCACGGATGGGCAAGGATCCGTGGTCTCGCGCGCTTCGTCACTTCGGTTACGCCTACCGGCATCTGCTGGCCGGCGACATCACCGGGGCCTACGGCGAGTTCGCTCAGGGAGAGGCGGGATTCCGCGCGTTCGGCGATCGCTGGGGGCTGTCGGCGATGCTCGCCGAGCGAGGGCGGATCGCCGTCTGGCGCGGCGACTGGGAATCGGCGCGGACGCTGATCGACGAGGCCCTCGAGCACGTCCGGCAGCTGGACTCCGCCGAGGACATGGCGGACTGCCTGCAGCTGCACGCCGAGATGCTGATCCGCCGCGGCGACCTCGACGGCGCGTGGCAGGACTACCAGCGTGCCCACGAGCTGGCCCGCCGGGCGGGCGGGGCCGAGAAGATCGCCGACACCCACAACGGTCTCGGCGAGGTCGCCCGGCATCGCGGTGACCTGGCGGAGGCACGCCGCCGCCATGAGACCGCGCTGAGCCGGTGCACGGCCGACGCGTTCGCGGTCCGCTACACGCGGTCGACGGCGCTGATCGGGCTGGGCCGGGTCGCCGAGTCGGAGGGGGACGTCGCGGAGGCCGAGGCCCGGTTCCTCCAGGCGCTCGCCATCGGCCTCCGGCCGGAGGACGTCCGGGTCCTGGCGCACGCGGCCGAGGCACTGGCCGGGGCGTCGGTGCTCCGCGGTGACGGCGAGCGGGCCGCCGTTCTCCTCGGCGCCGGGGCCGTGCTGCGCGGCCTGTCCCTGGCGGGAGATCCCGACGTCGCCCGTGTCGCCGGGCGGGCACGGGGGCTCATCGGCGCGGACGCGTTCACGGCCGCCCGTGAACGCGGCGCGGCGATGTCGCGGGAGGAGGCCGTCGCCCTGCTCACGGCCGCGGCCGGCGACGCGTAGGCGCCCGGCGACGCATAGGCGGTCGCGGGCCCGTCTGCGGCCACGGGCCCGTCTGGACGACGGCG
>NZ_JAMXMY010000036.1 GCF_024055795.1 Actinoallomurus purpureus
TGAGTTCTCAAGAAACGGACACACACCGTCAGGAACCCGACTCCCGCCGGACCCCCTCTGGGGCAACCCTTCTATCTTACCGTTCCGATCCCGCCTGTCAAGTCCCAGACCCGAAGATCTTGAACCCAACAACCACAGACCAGAACGCCCCCCGGACACGAACCACCCCGACCAGCCGAGCCGGCCGCAGCAGCCACATCCAGAAGTTCCCCTACAGGCCGACCACCGCTCAGCGATGTTCTGCATCCCGTCTCAGGGCGACCACACCATGCTACCCCTTCCGAACCGAAGTCCGGACCAGAAGCCACTCAGTGTGGGTTCCCCCGGGCCGGCCACCTTTCGGTGTCGCGCTCCCCTGGGGGCGAGGAGAACATTACGACCACCCGCAAACTCCGTCAAATCAGCGCCACGCGATCACGTGTGCGCGGATCATGAAGAGCCCGTGTGAGTCCTGACGACCGACGCGGGATATTCCAGCCCACGGGCGGCGCCCCGATCGTGGGCGCCGCCCGGCGGATTCACTCGGAGACGACGGTCACTCCGCCGATGTTCCGCTTTCCGCGCCGCAGCACGAGGAAGTGGCCGTGCAGCAGGTCGCCCTGGTCGGGTACTGCCGCCTCATCGGTGACCTTCACGTTGTTGATGTACGCCCCGCCCTGCGCGACCGTGCGCCGGGCCTCGGACTTGCTTCCCACGAGCCCGGTCGCCGCGAGCAGATCGACGACTGGAGGCAGCGGCCCCGACACGGTGGTGGACGGCACCTCGGCGAGGGCGCTTCCCAAGGTGCGCTCGTCCAGCTCGCCCAGGTCGCCCTGGCCGAACAGCGCACGAGACGCGGCGATCACCCGCTGCGTCTCCTCCGCCCCGTGGACCAGCGTGGTGAGCTCCTCGGCGAGGGCGCGTTGCGCGGCCCGGGCGGCGGGGCGCTCGCTGGTCGCCTTCTCCAGTTCCTCGATCTCCTCGTGGCTCCGGAAGCTGAAGTACTTCAGGTAGGTCGAGACGTCGCGGTCGTCGGCGTTCAGCCAGAACTGGTAGAAGGCGTACGGCGAGGTCAGCTCGGGATCCAGCCAGTAGGTCTCGCCACCGGCCGTCTTACCGAACTTGGTGCCGTCGGCACGGGTGACGAGCGGGGTCGTGAGCGCGTGCGCGCTGCCCCCCTCCACGCGCCGGATGAGGTCGGCGCCCGCGGTGAGGTTGCCCCACTGGTCGTTGCCACCGGTCTGGAGTCGGCAGTCGTACCTCCGGTACAGCTCGAGGAAGTCCAGGGACTGCAGCAACACGTAGCTGAACTCGGTGTAGCTCATTCCCGTGGTGTCCAGCCGCGACTTGACCGTCTCGCGGGCGAGCATGCGGTTGACGGGGAAGTGCTTGCCGATGTCGCGCAGGAACTCGATGGCCGACATGGGGCCGGTCCAGTCGAGGTTGCTGACGATGAGACCGCGGTCAGCGGTCAGGTCGAGGAACCGAGAGACCTGCTTCCGGATTTGTTCGACCCAGCCGGCGACGACCTCTTCGGAGTTCAGCGTGCGCTCGGCGCTCTTGCCGCTGGGGTCGCCGATGAGCCCGGTGGCGCCGCCGACCAGCCCGATGGTCCGGTGGCCGGCCTGCTGGAACCGGCGCAACGTCAGCAGCTGCATCAGGCTCCCCACGTGGAGGGAGGGCGCGGTCGGGTCGAAACCGCAATAGAGCGTGACCGGCCCCGAGGCGAGCATCGCCCGCAGATCGTCCAGGTCGGTGGACTGTGTGATCAGCCCTCGCCAGGCGAGATCGTCCAGTATGTCGGTCACGTTCTTCCTCGTCTCGTACGTGGTCCGGTCACTTCCAAGGATGCCGGACCGGCCGGCCATCAAGGTAACGCGGTGTCCGGCGGGTCCGGTGCGGATTTTCCTGTACGTCCCGTCGCCCGCCCGTAGGCCGTGAGGCCAGTGCGAGCCGGATCCCGGAACCGTCAGCCGGGTAGGCCCTCCGCGGCGGCCACCTTGGCGAGCATGCCTTCGAGAGCGGCGCACGCGGAGGCGCCGAGCGGGCCCCGGCGCGGCCTAACCCGACACGCGCCGGCGGCGGGCCGGCGTGTGCAGACGGTACGGGGACACACTCGGGTCCCCGTCGATCCAGAACCGCCAGGGCACGTCCTTGGCGCTGGTGACCCCCGTACGAGGCCCGGTGCGCACCTCGGTGGCGGGCTCCCCGGGCAGCACGCGCAGGGGGCTCTCCCGATCGCAGACGTCGGCGCCGTAGAGGGTGCGGTCGATGGCCAAGGCATCGCAGAGCCGGGCGGGCCCCCGCGCGAGGTCGCGGACCGAGGATCGCGGCCGGCGGGCCATGGCCGGCTCCCGGCCCTCAATGATCTCGCCGGCGCGGATCAGCACGGCGGCGGGGACGCCCTCCCCCAGGCACACCAGGTTCACGCAGTAGTGCATTCCGTAGGTGAAGTACACGTACGCGTGGCCGGGAGGGCCGAACATCACCGTGTTGCGGTCCGTCCGTCCCCGGTAGGCGTGCGACGCGGAATCGAGGGGGCCGGCGTACGCCTCCACCTCCGTCAGGCGCACCGCGACCGTGCCCTCGGGCGACGAGCGTTCGAGGACACGGCCGAGCAGGTCGGGTGCGACCTCTTCGGACAGACGATCGAAGAACGCCCGCGGGAGTGGATCGCCCATCAGATTCCCGAGGCCGCCCAGGAGGCGTGTCCGTCGACGAGCGAGCGCAGCGCCGTGAGCTGCTCGGCGACGCGCTCCGGCGAGGTGCCGCCGTACGCCTTCCGCGCGGCGAGCGCGCCCTGAACGGAGAACACGTCGCGTACGTCCGGGGTCAGGTGCGGGGAGACCTTGGCCAGCTCGTCGTCGGTGAGATCGCCGAAGTCCTTGTCGTTGACCTGGCACCACACGACGAGGTGGCCGACGACCTCGTGCGCCTCGCGGAACGCCACGCCCTTGCGGACCAGCAGCTCGGCGATGTCGGTGGCGAGCGCGAAGCCCTGCGGCGCGAGGGCCTCCAGGCGCTCGGCGTTGACGCGCATGGTGGCGATCAGGCCGGACATCGCGGGCAGGACGAGCAGGAGGGTGTCGATGGCGTCGAAGACGCCTTCCTTGTCCTCCTGCAGGTCGCGGTTGTAGGTGAGCGGCAGGCCCTTCAGGGTGGTCAGCAGCGCGGTGAGGTGACCGATGAGCCGACCGGCCTTGCCCCGGGCGAGCTCGGCGACGTCCGGGTTCTTCTTCTGCGGCATGATCGACGACCCGGTCGCGTAGGCGTCGTCCATCTCGATCCAGCGGAACTCCTGGGACGCCCAGAGCACGACCTCCTCGCCCAGCCGCGACAGGTGCACGCCGATCAGCGCGGCGGCGGCGAGGAACTCGACGGCGTAGTCACGGTCGCTGACGGCGTCCATCGAGTTGGCCGCGGCCGAGTCGAAGCCGAGCTCATCCGCGACGGCCTCCGGGTCCAGCGGCAGCGAGGATCCGGCGAGCGCGCCGGAGCCGAGCGGGCTCACCGCGGCCCGCTTGTCCCAGTCCCGCAGCCGGTCGACGTCGCGGGCGAACGCCTGCACGTGGGCGAGCAGCTGGTGGGAGAACAGCACCGGCTGGGCGTGCTGGAGATGGGTCATGCCCGGGGCGGCCACCCCGAGGTTATGGTCGGCCTGCGCGATGAGCGCGGTCTCCAGCTCCACGAGCCGGGACACGACCTGCCGGACGTGGTCCCGCATGTAAAGCCGCAGGTCGGTGGCGACCTGGTCGTTACGGCTGCGGCCAGCGCGCAGCTTGCCGCCGAGGGCGCCGAGGCGTTCGAGCAGGCCGCGCTCCAGCGCGGTGTGGACGTCCTCGTCGGCGACGACCGGGCGGAACCCGCCGGAGCGGCAGGCGTTCTCGAGGTCGTCGAGCGCGTCGAGCATGCGGCGCAGCTCGTCCTCGGTCAGCAGGCCCGCGCGGTGCAGCACCCGGGCGTGGGCACGCGACCCGAGCAGGTCGTACGGGGCGAGCCGCCAGTCGAACTGCACGCTGACCGACAGCCGGGCGAGGGCCTCGGACGGACCGCCCTCGAACCGGGCGCCCCACAGCCTGGTCGGCGTCTTGCGCTGCTGGTCGTCCGTCACGCTGTTCTTCTCCCCTTGATCACTCTTGGTCGGCGTCGGTGACCGGCCGCCGAAGTGAAACTACTGCATGGCGGCCGGGTTGTGTCGGTGGGTGCCGTCGTCCGCCCCGTGCCGATGGCGGGCCCGGAGCGGGCCCGGAGCGGGCCCGGAGCGGGCCCGTGTGTCGGCCGGGTGCCGCGGTCGCCCCGGCCCGACGGCGGACCCGGGGCGCCGGTCATGAGGCCGGTGGTGGTCAGCCGAGCCGGCGGTCCCGCTTGGCCGCGATCTTGCTCGGCAGGCTCCACAGCTCGACGAAGCCCTTGGCGAGGCTCTGGTCGAACATGTCGCCGGTGTCGTACGTCGCGAGGTCGTAGTCGTACAGGGATGCGCCGCTGCGCCGTCCGGTGACGACCGCCCGGCCGCCGTGGAGCGTCATCCGAATGTCGCCGGACACGTGTTTCTGTGCCTCGCCGATGAACGCGGCGAGGGAGTCCATCAGCGGCGAGAACCACAGCCCGTCGTAGGCCAGCTCGCTCCAGCGCTGGTCCACGCCCCGCTTGAACCGGGCGAGGTCGCGTTCGACCGTGACGTTCTCCAGCTCCTGGTGCGCGGTGATCAGGGCGATCGCGGCCGGGGCCTCGTACACCTCGCGGCTCTTGATGCCGACCAGGCGGTCCTCGACCATGTCGAGGCGCCCGACGCCCTGCGCGCCGGCCCGCCGGTTGAGCTCGGCGACGAGCCGGTACGGGCTGAGCTCCCGCCCGTCGAGCGCGACGGGGACGCCTTCCCTGAAGGTGATGGTCACCTCGTCGGCCTCACGCGGCTGAGCCGGGTCCGAGGTGTAGTCGTAGAGGTCCTCGATCGGAGCGTTCCAGATGTCCTCGAGGAAGCCGGTCTCGACGGCGCGGCCCCAGAGGTTCTGGTCGATGGAGTACGGCGACTTGGAGGTGACGTCGATCGGCAGGCCCTTCTCCTCGGCGAAGGCGATGGCCTTGTCCCGTGTCCAGGCGAAGTCCCGGGCGGGTGCGATGACCTTCAGCTCGGGGGCGAGGGCGGCCAGGCCGGCCTCGAACCGGACCTGGTCGTTGCCCTTGCCGGTGCAGCCGTGCGAGACCGTGGTCCCACCGTGCTTCTCGGCCGCCGCGACGAGGTGCTTGACGATCAGCGGCCGGGACAGCGCGGACACCAGCGGGTAGCGGTCCATGTAGAGGGCGTTGGCCTTCAGGGCGGGAAAGCAGAAGTCCGCCGTGAACTCCTCCTTGGCGTCGACGACGACCGCTTCGGCGGCACCGCAGGCGAGGGCGCGCTTCCGGATGACCTCGAGGTCCTCCCCGTCCTGCCCCAGGTCGACGGCGACGGCGATGATCTCCCCGCCGGTCTGCTCGGCGAGGAACGGGATCGCTACGGAGGTGTCCAGGCCTCCGGAGTAGGCGAGTACGACGCGTTCGGTCATGACGGTGGCTCCAGTTTTTGAGAAGTCCTCGTGTGTGCTGCCGGTGGGCGCCACCGTGGGCGGCGCCCTAGGGTCGTCGTCGGGCGTCCTCGGACACCACCCGCGTGCCCGGGACGATGCCTCGGCCCGCGGCATGAGGGGCGTCGGCGGCGGACTCCCGCGCCGGGCCCCAGGACGGCTCGACGGGGACACCGCCCACACCGCCGCGCGGGGCGCGCGGATGGCGTTCGTCCGGGCGTCGCTCGGTCAGGGCCAGCAGCGCGGCGGCGAGCTCGTCGCCGCCCGCGGGGTCGCGCGCGATGACGAGGATCGTGTCGTCGCCCGCGACGGTGCCGAGCACGGTGGGCCAGTCGGCGTGGTCGATGGCCGAGGCGAGGAACTGCGCGCCGCCGGCCGGGGTCCGTACGATCACCAGGTTGGCGGAGGCCTCGGCCGAGACCAGCAGCTCCTGGGCGAACCGGGCCAGCCGGCCGCCGAAGGTCTCGGCCGCGCCGGTCCGGGCGCGGCGGATGCGCTCGCCGCCCTCCCCCGGCACCGCGTAGATCAGTGAACCGTCCTCGGCCCGCAGCTTGACGGCACCGATGTCGACGAGGTCGCGCGACAGAGTGGCCTGGGTGACGTCGACGCCGGCCTCGGCGAGCAGCCTGGCCAGCTCGCTCTGGGAGTGGACGGCGTTGCGGCCGAGCAGCTCGATGATCCGCGACTGCCGCGCCGTCTTCGTCAGGGGCGTGGTCATGCCGCCCCCAGGATTCCCGGCAGGGCCGTGACGAAGGAGTCGACCTCGTCCGGCGTGATGATCAGCGGCGGGGCGAGCCGGATGGCCTGGGGCGCGACGGCGTTGATGAGGAAGCCCTCGTCGCGGGCGGCGGACTCGACGGCGGCGGACTTCGGCTCGGTGAGGACGATCGCCCGCCACAGTCCCCGGCCGCGTATGCCCTTCAGGAGGGGGTGGTCGAGCGCCTCGACGCCGTCGGCGAGCTGGTCGCCGACCTTGGTGACGTGGTCGAGGAGTCCGTCGCGCTCGATGGTGTCGAGCACGGCCAGCGCGGCCGCGCAGGCCACCGGGTTGCCGCCGAACGTCGAGCCGTGATCTCCCTTGCCGAACGCCGTGGCGTACGGGCCGAGGCCGACGCAGGCACCGATGGGAAGCCCGCCGCCGAGCCCCTTCGCCATAGTGATCACGTCGGGCCGGACGCCCTCGTGCTGGTGCTGGAACCAGGCGCCGGTGCGGCCGATCCCGCTCTGGATCTCGTCGAGGACCAGGGCCGCGCCGGTCTCGTCGCAGATCGCCCGTGCGGCCGCGAGGTAGCCCTCCGGCGGGGCGATCACTCCGGCCTCGCCCTGGGTCGGTTCGAGGAAGACGGCCGCGCAGTCGCCGGTGACGGCGGCCCGCAGCTCGTCGACCGAGCCGTACGTCACGAACCGCACGTCCGCCGCGAACGGGCCGAACGGCTCGCGGATCTTCGCCTTGCCGGTCAGCGCCAGGGAGCCCATCGTCCGGCCGTGGAATCCGCCGTCCGCCGCGACCACGTAGCTGCGGCCGGGGCCGGCATGGCGGCGGATGAGCTTGTAGGCCGCCTCGTTGGCCTCGGTGCCGGAGTTGGCGAAGAAGACTCGCCCTTCGGCGCCCAGCAGGCCGAGCAGCCGCTCGGCGAGCAGCACCTCCGGCTCGTGCAGGAACAGGTTGGAGGTGTGCGCGAGGGTGGCGACCTGCGCGGACACCGCCTCGACCAGCGCAGGGTGGCCGTGCCCGAGGGCGGAGACCGCGATGCCGCCGATCAGGTCGAGGTAGGCGTTGCCGTCGGTGTCCCAGACGCGGCAGCCCTCGCCGCGGGCCAGCGCGAGCGGGGGGACGCCGTAATTCGGCATCAGCGCGGCCTCGAACCGTTTTCGCAGATCGTTCATGCCGGCACCACCATGGTTCCGATCCCCTCGTCGGTGAAGACCTCGAGTAGCAGCGCGTGCGGGACCCGGCCGTCGAGGACGTGGGCGCGGGGCACCCCGGCGCGCACCGCGCGCAGGCAGGCCTCCATCTTGGGCACCATGCCCGCTGACAGGTCGGGCAAAAGCTTCTCCAGATCGTCGGCGGTGATCTGGTCGATGACGTCGGAGGCGTCCGGGGAGCCGTCGGCCGGCCAGTCGGAGTACAGGCCCTCGACGTCGGTCAGCACGATCAGCTTGCTCGCCTGGAGCGCGGCGGCCAGCGCGCCCGCCGCGGTGTCGGCGTTGACGTTGAAGACCTCGCCGTCCTCGCCGCGCGCGATGCTGGAGATCACCGGGATGCGGCCGTCGTCGAGGAGGCTGCGGACCGCCCCGGCGTCGACGTCGACGATCTCACCGACCAGGCCGATGTCGACCTGCTCCCCGTCGACCACGGCGGTCTTCCGTTCGGCGGTGAACAGCCGGGCGTCCTCGCCCGACATGCCGACGCCGAACGGGCCGTGCTGGTTGAGCAGCCCCACGACGTCCGGTCCGACCTGGCCGACCAGCACCATCCGGACGACGTCCATGGTCTCCGGCGTGGTCACCCGGAGCCCGGCCTTGAAGGTGCTCTCGAGGCCCAGCCGGTCGAGATGGGCGTTGATCTGCGGGCCCCCGCCGTGCACCACGACCGGGCGGAGCCCGGCGTACCGGAGGAAGGCGACGTCACGGGCGAAGGCCAGCCGCAGCTCGTCGTCGACCATGGCGTGCCCGCCGTACTTGATCACGACGGTCCTGCCGTGGAACTCCTCCAGCCAGGGCAGCGCCTCGATGAGCGTGGCCGCCTTCTGCAGGGCGGCCGCGTTCGCCTGCGTGCGGATGCGCGGTGGCGGTTTCATGAGGAGTACGCGGAGTTCTCGTGGACGTAGTCGGCGGTCAGATCCGTGGTGTGCACGGTCGCGGTGTGGGTGCCGGAGCCGAGGTCGACGGTGATGGTCACGTCGCGGGGGCGCATGTCCACCTTCGAACGGTCGTCGCCGAACGACCCGTTGCGGCACACCCAGACGCCGTTGATCGCGACGTTGAGCCGGTCGGGGTCGAAGACGGCCTCGGTGGTGCCGACGGCGGACAGCACGCGTCCCCAGTTCGGGTCCTCGCCGTGGATCGCGCACTTCAGCAGGTTGCTGCGGGCGACCGCGCGCCCGACCAGCACCGCGTCGTGGTCGCTGGCCGCGCCGACGACGTCGATCGCGATCGCCTTGGTGGCGCCCTCGGCGTCGAGGAGGAGCTGCCGGGCGAGGTCGGCGCAGATGCCGGTGACGGTCTCGGCGAGCTCGTCCTCGGACGGGCTCACGCCGCTCGCGCCGCTGGCCAGCAGCAGGACGGTGTCGTTGGTGGACATGCAGCCGTCGGTGTCGAGCCGCTCGAAGGTCACCTCACTCGCCCGCCGCAGCACCCGGTCGAGCGTCACCGCGTCGACGTCGGCGTCGGTCGTGATGACGCAGAGCATGGTGGCCAGGGCCGGCGCGAGCATCCCCGCGCCCTTGGCCATGCCTCCGACCGTGTAGCCGCCGACCGCCCGCCGGAAGGCGATCTTGGCGACGGTGTCGGTCGTCCGGATCGCGTCGGCCGCCGGCAGGCCGCCGTCGCGGGACAGCTCGCGGGCCGCGGTGCCGATGCCGGTCAGCAGCGCGTTCATGGGCAGCCGCTCGCCGATGAGGCCGGTGGAGCAGACCGCGATCTCGCCGGCCGAATCGTCGATGACGTCGGCGACCTTCTCCGCGGTCTGGTGCACGTCCTGGAAGCCCGCGGGGCCGGTGCAGGCGTTGGCCCCGCCGGAGTTGAGCACGACGGCGCGCACCCGCCCGCCGCGCAGCACCTGCTCCGACCACAGCACCGGCGCGGCCTTCACGCGGTTGCGGGTGAAGACGCCGGCCGCCGCGCGGGACGGACCGTCGTTGACGACGAGGGCGAGGTCACGCTCACCGCCCTTCTTGATGCCGGCGGCGAGTCCGGCCGCTCTGAAGCCGAGAGGGGCGGTGACGCTCACGGGGCGACTCCGATCGTGGTGAGACCCATTGGTTCGGGCAGGCCGAGGGCGAGGTTCGCGCTCTGCACGGCCCCGCCGGCGGTGCCCTTGGTGAGGTTGTCGATGGCGGCCACCGCGACGACGCGCCCGGCCCGCTCGTCGAACGCGACCTGGACCACGGCGGTGTTCGCGCCGAGCGTCATCGCGGTCGCGGGCCACTGCCCCTCGGGCAGGAGACGGACGAACGGCTCGTCGGCGTAGGCCCGCGCGTACGCCTCCCGCACCGCGGCCGCGCCGACGCCGGGCGCGGCCTTGGCCGAGCAGGTGGCGAGGATGCCCCGGCTCATCGGCGCGAGGGTCGGCGTGAACGACACCGTGACCGGGTGCCCGGCGACCGCGGACAGCTGCTGGGTGATCTCCGGGGTGTGACGGTGGGCGCCGCCGACGCCGTACGCGCTCATGGAGCCCATGACCTCGCTGCCGAGCAGGTTGGGCTTTGGCGCGCGGCCCGCTCCGGACGTGCCGGACGCGGCGACGATCACGGCCTCGGGCTCGGCCAGCCCGGCGGCGTACGCGGGGAACAGCGCCAGCAGCGACACGGTCGGATAGCACCCCGGCACCGCGATGCGCCGCGTGGTCCGGAGCCGCTCGCGGTTGCCGGGCAGCTCCGGCAGGCCGTACGGCCAGGTGCCGGCGTGCGCGCCGCCGTAGTAGTACTCCCAGTCGGCCGCGTCGGCGAGCCGGAAGTCGGCGCCGCAGTCGACGACGAGCACGTCGTCGCCGAGCCGCTCGGCGATCGGCCCGGACTGCCCGTGCGGCAGGGCCAGGAAGACGACGTCGTGGCCGGCCAGGGTCTCGGGCGTCGTGTCGGCGAGGACACGGTCCGCCAGGGGGTGCAGGTGCGGCTGGTGGGCGCCGAGGCGGGTGCCCGCGCTCGAACCCGCGGTCAGCGCGCCGATCTCGAACTCGGGGTGGCCGGACAGAACGCGTAGCAGCTCACCGCCCGCGTAGCCGCTCGCTCCGGCGATCGCCGCCCGCGTGCCCATCGTCTCCTCCTCCGTCGATGCGTTAAGTATGCAATTCATTGCATCATCATGCAAGCGCCGTTCCAGCATCCGAGAAACCGTTAAGGTGCCCGCATCCCAGCCGAGGAGAACACATGCGCCGTATCGCCGTGATGTCCCTGACCCTGTCCCTGGCCGCCCTGCTCGCCGCCGCCGGTTGTGGCTCGGGCGACAAGCCGAAGGCCGCGAAGACGCCTGCGGCCGGCGCGGCCGACTGCGGAAAGGTCGACGCGGCGGGCGGCGCCCCGGCGTATCTCAAGGTCACCAAGGGCTCGGCCCCCTGCGCGGACGCGGTCTCGGTCTACAAGGCGTTCTTCGCCGAGGTCGCCGACGGCAAGGCGCCCGGCCAGGGCAGCGGAGGCGGGCTCGCGGTCCAGGGCTGGTCGTGCGTCATCTACCCGCCGGACAAGATCCAGCAGAACGGCCGCGGCGCCGACTGCACGAAGGGCGGCACCACCGTCACCGCCTTCCAGAACGCCCACTGACGTGCCCTGGTGGTGGCGCGCGCCGCCACCAGGGCCGGGTCAGACGAGGCGGCGCGCGACGAGGACGGCGTCGTGGACGGTGATGTCGCGACCTTCGGGATCCACCACGACGCGCGGCCGGGACTCGGCGGCCTGCACCTCCCACGCGGTCGGGTCGAGCGAGGACGCGACCTCCTCGCCGGTGAACATCATGTCCGGGAAGTGCATGCGGTGGGCCGTGGTCCGCAGGTCGGACGGGTCGTGCCCGACGACCAGCAGGGTGCCGCCCGGGGCCACCGCCGCGGCCAGCCGGGCGAACAGTGCCCGTCGCGTCTCGCCCGGCAGGTGCATGAACTGGGACGACACCAGGTCGTACGCGCCCTCGGCGGGCGCGTGGTCGCGTAGATCCGCGTGGACCCACTCGATGCGGTCGGCCGCCGGCGGCCCGGCGGACGCGGCATGGGAGGCGGCCCTCTCGAGCGCGGTCGGGGAGATGTCGACCGCCGTCACCTGCCAGCCCCGCTCGGCGAGCCACACCGCGTCGGCGCCCTCGCCGCTGCCGACGTCGAGTGCCCGCCCAGGGGGCAGCCCGGTGGCCTCGGTGACGATCTGGGGGTTCGGGTGTCCGCTCCAGACCGAGGGGTTCGCGCGGTAGCGCTCCTCCCAGGCGTCCTCCTCGAACATCGTGCGCACCTGGTGGCGGTAGGCCTCGAGGGCGTCGCGGGTCTCCTCGGCGACGAGATCGGCGTTGATCGCCGCTCCGGCGTTCAGGCCGGCGGCGGCGGCCGTGATCACGTGGGCGCGCACGTCGGCCACGTTGCCCGCCACCCATACCCCGGGCACGGTGGTGGCCCCCGTCGGGTCGGCGGGGACCTGGCCGCCGATGACGTCACCGCCCATCTCCACCTCGACCGCCTTCAGCCCGAGCGGCTCCAGCAGGTCCGTGCGGGGGGTGAGCCGCGACATGACCACCACCACGTCGAGCGGGACGACCTCGCCGGAGGCGAGCCGGACACCGATGAGCGTGTCGGCGTCCACCTCGAGCCCCACGACCGGGCCGTTCACGACGGCGATCCGGCGCGCGGCGAGCCGCTCGGCGTCCTCGGCGCTCAGTGCCGGGGCGTCGTGCATCAGGAGCGTCAGGTCGGGGCTCCACTGCCGCCACAGGTTCGCCTGCTCCGGGGCGACCGTGCCGGTGGCCAGGACGCCGATCCGCCGGTCGCGGGCCTCCCACCCGTGGCAGTACGGGCAGTGCAGGACGTCGCGACCCCATCGCCCGGCCAGTCCGGGCACGTCGGGCAGCTCGTCGACGAGCCCGGTCGTCAGCAGCAGCCGCCGCGCCCGCACGCCGCGCCCGCCGTCCAGCGTCACGAGGAAGCCGTCGCCTCGTCGCGCCACAGCCTCGACCCGCCCGGCGATGACCTCGCCGCCGTACCCTGTCACCTCCGCGCGCCCGGCGGCCACCAGGTCGGCGGGTGGCGTGCCCTCCCGTGCCAGGTAGTTGTGCACGTGCCCGGCGGGGGCATTGCGCGGCTCCCCGGCATCCACCACCAGCACCGACCGCCGTGCCCGCGCCAGCGCCAGGGCCCCGCTGAGGCCGGCGGGGCCTCCGCCGACCACCACCACGTCGTAGTTCTCATCCATCGTGTGCTCCTCTTCGGACGTCGTCCGTGCCCACGGTGCAACGCGTCCGCCGATCCGACAAACAAAGTTGCCGATACGGCGAAAACGAGAGGGGCCTGGCATCCGCCGCATCCGCCGGCCCACGGCCGCGCGCGACGCGCGTGGGGTGCGGGCGCGTGGGGCCTGTGGGGCCCATGGGGCCCGTGGGGCCCGGGGGCCCGTGGGGCGCGGCATGGCACCGGTCCGGCTCGCGGAGATCACCGGCATCTGCGGGAGACCAGGATCTTCGGCACATGAGTGGGTATGGCGTTTTGCCCCGGATATAACCTTTTTGAGGAGAGATATCGTGGCTCACCATACGGAACTCGAGCGCAAGTACGACGCCGACGCGGACTTCGTGCTTCCCGACCTGCGGAACGCTCGCGTCGAGGTCGGCGAACCCGCGACGCACACCCTCCAGGCCCGCTACTTCGACACCGAGGACCTGCGCCTCGCCGCGCGCGGGATCACCCTGCGACGCCGCCAGGGCGGTGATGACGCCGGTTGGCACCTGAAGCTGCCGGCGGGCGAGAACACCAAGCGAGAGATCCAGCTGCCGCTCGGCGACGATGCCCGGGCCGTACCGGAAGAGCTGGCCAGGCTCGTCACCGCCCACGCGCGCGGCCGGCCGCTCGTCCCGGTGGCCGAAGTGGAGACGCGCCGGGTCGAACGCCCCCTGCTGGACGAGAACGGGCGGGTTCTGGCGAAACTGGCCGACGACACGGTGCATGCGCACCCGTTCGGCCGGAACGACGGCGAGGTCCGCCTGATGGCGTGGCGGGAGATCGAGATCGAGGCCGTCACCGCCTCCGACGATTTCCTGGCCGCCGTCGGCGACCACCTGCTCGGCGCGGGCGCCCGGGAGGCCGCCGCCCGGTCGAAGCTGGCGCGGACCCTGGAGACGGTTCCCACCACGACGCGGCCGTCGGCCACCGGCACCGCCGGAGGCGTCCTGGTGACCTATCTGGCAAAGCACTACGAGGAGATGCTGGCCTCCGACCCGCTGGTCCGCCTGGCGGATCACGACGACGACTCGGTGCACAGGATGCGCGTGGCCGTACGCCGCATGCGCAGCCTCCTGCGCACCCATCGGCGCATGATCGCTTCGGCCCGTGCCGTGGGCCTCGACACCGAGCTGAAGTGGCTGGCCGACACCCTGGGAGAGGTCCGCGATCTGGAAGTCCTCCGGGCGCGGTTCGAGCGGCGCCTGGCGGACCTGCCCGACGCCGACCAGCGGCCGACGTGGCTGGCCGGGATGGCGACGGAGGAGTTCCGCGCCCGCGACCGGCTGCGCGCGGCGCTGTCGGCACCGCGGTATCTGGCCATCCTCGACAGCGTCGACGTCTTCCTCGCCTCCCCGCCCCTCATCGGCGAACGCGCCGCCCGGCCGGCCCGGCGGGAGACGGCGAGGACCGTCACCAAGGCCTGGCGGACGATGCTGCGCCGCCACGCCCACGCCGCCGGCCTGCCCGCCGGTCCGGCACGCGACGCCGCCCTGCACCGCGCCCGTAAGGCCGCCAAGCGTGCCCGCTACACCGCCGAGGCCGCTGTGCCGGCTCTGGGGTCGCCCGCCAAGAAGCTGGCCCGTCGTGCCGCGCGGCTGCAGGATCTGCTCGGCGCCCACCACGACGGCGTCGTCGCCGCCGGCCGGCTCGGCGACCTCGCCCGCCGGCCCGGGACGTCCGCCGTGGAGGCCTTCGCCATGGGCCGGCTCGCCGAGCGGGAGGAACGCGACCGGGAACGCGAACCGCGTGACCTGCCCGCTGCGGTGAAGAAGGCCGCCGCACGCAAGCCGCTCCGCGCCCTGCGCCGGGCGTGACCGGCGCGGCACGGGGGGAAGGGGCGCGGCCCCGCGGACGGCCGCTCCGTTCCGCTCCTCTCCCCTGACCGCGTGCACGGGTCTACCTGCGGCGACCCGGGTTGGTCGAGACTTCTCCCCGAGTTCCCCCATCCGCCGTGGGGAGTTGCCGATCGCTTGAGAACACTGTCCTGCCCCGCTGATCCGACCCCAAGGCAGGCCCTTCATGTCCGAGATCAACCGCCGACGATTCATGCAGCTCGCCGGTGGGACGGCCGCGATGACCGCGCTGTCCACGAGCATCGCCCGCGCGGCGGAGGTCCCCGCGGCCCGTCGCACCGGCACGCTCCGGGACGTTGAGCACATCGTGGTCCTCATGCAGGAGAACCGGTCCTTCGATCACTATTTCGGCACACTGCGCGGCGTACGCGGATTCGGTGATCCGCACCCCGTGACGCTTCCCAACGGCAAGCCGGTCTGGCACCAGTCCGACGGGACCAAGGACGTCCTCCCGTTCCGGCCGGACGCCACCGAGCTCGGCATGCGGTTTCTTCAGGATCTCGATCACAGCTGGAACGGCGGGCACGCCGCCTGGAACAAGGGCGCGTACGACCGGTGGGTTCCGGCCAAGACGGCCACCACGATGGCCTACCTCACGCGCCGGGACATCCCGTTCCACTACGCGCTGGCCGACGCCTTCACCGTCTGCGACGCCTACCACTGCTCGATGATGGGCCCCACCGACCCGAACCGCTACTACATGTGGACCGGCTACACCGGCAACGACGGCAGGGGCGGCGGCCCCGTCCTCGGCAATGACGAGGTGGGCTACTCCTGGACGACCTACCCCGAGCGCCTGGAGAAGGCCGGGGTCTCCTGGAAGATCTACCAGGACGTGGGCGACGGCCTCGACGCCCCGGGGTCATGGGGGTGGACCAACGACGCCTACATCGGCAACTACGGGGACAACTCGCTGCTCTACTTCACCCAGTTCCGGAACGCCAAGCCGGGCGACCCGCTCTACGACAAGGCGCGGACGGGCACCGACGCCAAGCACGGCCAGGGCTTCTTCGACGTCCTCAAGGCCGACGTCCTGGCCGGCCGGCTGCCGCGGATCTCCTGGATCGCCGCCCCCGAGGCCTTCACCGAGCACCCGAACTGGCCCGTCAACTACGGTGCCTGGTACATCGCCCAGGTCCTGGACGCGCTGACGGCCGACCCGGACGTGTGGAGCCGGACCGCGCTGTTCATCACCTACGACGAGAACGACGGCTTCTTCGACCATGCCGTGCCCCCGTACCCCCCGTCGTCCCCCGCGCAGGGGCGCTCGACGGTCGACGTCGCCGGTGAGGTCTTCCCGGGGTCCGGCCAGAGCGTCGCCGGACCGTACGGCCTGGGGCAGCGGGTCCCGATGCTCGTGGTCTCGCCGTGGAGCAAGGGCGGCTGGGTGTGCTCCGAGGTCCTCGACCACACCTCGATCATCCGGTTCATGGAGAGGCGCTTCGGGGTCCACGAGCCGAACATCTCCGCCTGGCGAAGGTCGGTCTGCGGCGACCTGACGTCGGCGTTCGACTTCGGCCACGCCGCCGCCCGGATTCCCGCGCTCCCCGACACCAGGGGCTATGTCCCGCCGGACCGCGACCGGCACCCCGACTACGTACCGCAGCCGCCGGCCGACCCCGCCCTGCCGAGGCAGGAGCGCGGGCTGCGGCCCGCCCGGCCTCTGCCGTACGACCTGGCCGCCGACGGCCACGTGGGAGCCGGCGGCCTGGCGATCGACTTCGCGGACCATGGCGAGGCGACGGCGACCTTCCACGTGACCTCCACGACCCACGTGAACGGGCCCTGGACGTACACCGTGGGGGCGGGCCGGCGGCTCTCCGCGACCTGGGAGGGGCGGGGCGCGTACGACCTGCGGGTGCACGGCCCCAACGGCTTCTTCCGCCGGTTCGCGGGCCAGGGCGGCGACGGTGGCCCGGAGGTGACGGCACGCCACGACGGGCGCCGCGAGGAGATCCGCCTGGTGCTGACCAACGACGGCGAGGAGCCCGTACGGGTCACGGTCAAGGACGCCTATGGCAACGAGCGCCCGGTCACGTACCGGCTCCGGCCGGGCGCGCGCGCCGTCCACGTGGCCTCGGCGCGCCGCAGCCACGGCTGGTACGACCTGTCGGTCGTCTCCGACCACGACGACGCGTTCCTCCGGCGGCTGGCCGGCCACGTCGAGACCGGACGCCCGAGCACGAGCGACCCGGCGATCGCCACCGCCTGAGCGGCCGTCGTACGGATCCCCCCTCGCCTGCGGCGCCGTCCAGCGCGGCAGCCGAGGCCCGAAGCCGGAGCGCGGGCGATCGACCGGGTCTCCTCGGGCGACCGTCCGTCCGCGCCGTGATCACGGGCAGGTGATCACGGCGCGGTGCCGGTCAGGCGCCGCGGAGGACCGCGCCGACCCGCTCGGCCGCCGCGGCGACGGCGGCGTCCCGGATGGCGGTCGTCTCCTCGGCCGTGAGCGTACGGTCCGACGCCCGGAACCGGAGCGTGTAGGCGAGCGACTTGTTGCCCTCGCCCACCTGCTCCCCGGTGTAGACGTCGAACAGCCGGATCGACTCGAGCAGCTCCCCGGAGCCGTGCGCCTCGACGCCCGCCCGGAGGGCGGCCTCCACCTCGGCGGCGGGGACGTGCCCGGCCACCGTAAGAGCGATGTCCTGGGTGGCCACCGGGTACGTGGCGATGTGCGGCGCGACCACGGTGCCGGACGCCTTCGGCTCCAGCAGGCTCAGGTCGAGCTCCATCGCGCAGGCACGGGCCGGCAGCTCGAACGCCTTGGTCACCCGGGGATGCAGCTCCCCCGCGTGGCCGACGAGCGTGCCGTCGGCGAAGAGCGCGGCACAGCGGCCGGGGTGCCAGGGCGCGTGCCGGTCGGCCTTGACCTCCAGCTCGACGCCCGCCTCACCCGCGACGATCCGGGCCGCCTCGATGGCGTCGGCCCAGGTCGCCGGGCGGCCCGCACCCCACCAGCCGGCCGGCTCGCGGTGCCCGGCCAGGACGACGGCGACCCGCAGCGGCTGGTCGGGCAGCGCGGCCTCGATGGCGGCGAGCTCCTCGGCGGTGGGCGCCCGGTCGACCGGCGGCCGGGGCGGGGCCGAGGCGTCCGGGCGGGGCCGGTAGACGAGGCCCGTCTCGAACACGGCGACGTCGGCGAGGCCGCGCCCGATGTTGCGTTGCAGCGTCCGCAGCAGCGCGGGCAGCAGCGTCGTCCGCAGGAACGGCTCGTCCTCGGTCAGCGGGTTGGCCAGCCGCAGCGCGCGTCGCCGGGCGTCGTCGGCGGGCAGCTGCAGGGCGTCCCAGTCGGCCGCGGACACGAACGGGTAGTTGATCACCTCGTCGTGCCCGGCGGACGCCAGGGCCCGGCCGACGCGGCGGCGTAGCCGCTGGGCCGGGGTGAGGCCGCGGCCGGCCACCGAACGCGGCGCGCGCGCGGGGATGTTCTCGTACCCCTCGAGCCGGATGACCTCCTCGGCGAGGTCGTTCGGATCGCACAGGTCCGGCCGCCAGGACGGCGGCGTCACCGTGAGCGCGCCCTCGCCCGCGACCCCGCAGCCGACGTCGCGCAGCCGCTCGACCACCGTGTCGCGGCCGTACGCCACGCCCGCGACGCGGTCCGGGTGGTCCGCCGGGATGGTGATCGTGACGGTCTCCACCGGAGCCTCGGCGTGCGTCACACCCGGCAGGATCTCCCCGCCGCCGAGCTCGGCCAGCATCCGCACGGCCTTGTGGGTCGCCACCAGCGGCAGCTCCCGGTCGACGCCGCGCTCGAAGCGGTACAGCGCCTCGCTCTTCAGCTTGTGGCGGCGGCCCTGGCGCGCCAGGTCACTCGCCGAGAAGTGCGCACCCTCGATCACCATGTCGGTCGACTTCTCGTCGATCTCGGTGTGCAGACCGCCCATCGTGCCCGCCATCGAGATCGGACCCGACGCGTCGGTGATCAGGACGTCGTCCGGGTGCAGCTCCCGTACGACGTGATCGAGGGTCTCCAGCCGCTCGCCCGGCTCGGCGCGGCGTACGACGATCGGGCCGGTCAGCTTCGCCCGGTCGAAGGCGTGCAGCGGCTGGCCCAGCTCGAGCATCAGGTAGTTGGTGACGTCGACGGCCAGGGACACCGAGCGCATCCCGGCGCGGGCCAGCCGGACCCGCATCCACAGCGGGGACGGCGCGTCCGGCGCGAAGCCACGTACCTCCCGCAGCACGAAGCGGTCGCAGCCGGTCGGGTCGGCGATGTTCGCCGGGTAGGACTCCCCGGTCTCGGCCGGGAGCTCGACGTCGGCCGGGTCGCGGAACGGCACGTCGTACGCCGTCGCGGCCTCGCGCGCCACGCCGCGGATCGAGGCGGTGTAGCCGCGGTCGGGCGTGATGGCGATGTCGAGCACCTCGTCGCGCAGCCCGGCCAGCTCGACGAAGTCCGCCCCGAGGGGCGTGTCCGGCGGCAGGACGAGGATGCCCGGGCTGCTCTCGGCCAGGCCGAGCTCGGCCTCGGAGCAGATCATGCCGTCGGAGACCCGGCCGTACGTCTTGCGCGCGGCGATCGCGAAACCGCCGGGCAGCACGGCGCCCGGCAGCGCGGCCGGCACGCGGTCGCCGACGGTGAAGTTGGTCGCCCCGCAGACGATGCCGCGCGGCTCCGCCTCGCCGACGTCGACCTGGCAGAACCGGATCGGCTTCTTGAACCCGGTGAGCTCTTCGATCTCGAGGACCTGGCCGGTGACGATGCCGGACACGTCCTGCCCGACGGCCTCGACGGACTCGACCTCCAGACCGGCGGCGATCAGCTTCCGGGCGATGTCACGGGCGGTGACGTCGGCGGGCAGCTCGGCGTACTCCCGCAGCCACGAAACAGGGACGCGCATCAGATCTCCATCCCGAACGCCTGGGTGAAGCGCACGTCACCCTCGAACATGTCGTGCATGTCCTCGACCCCGTGCCGGAACATCAGCGTGCGCTCGACGCCCAGGCCGAACGCCCAGCCGCTGTAGCGCTCCGGGTCGACCCCGGCCGCCACCAGCACGCGCGGGTTGACCATTCCGCACCCGCCCAGCTCGATCCAGCCTTCGGACCGGCAGGTGCGGCACGGCTCGCCGCCCGGCTCGGCCGAGGCGCCGCGGCAGACGAAGCACTGCATGTCGACCTCGGCGGACGGCTCGGTGAACGGGAAGTAGTACGGGCGGAAGCGGGTCTTGAGGCCCTCGCCGAACATGCCGGTGACGAACGCGCCGATCGCGCCCAGCAGGTCGGCCATCGTGATGCCCTCGTCGACGACGAGGCCCTCCATCTGGTGGAAGACCGGGCTGTGCGTCGCGTCGAGCTCGTCGGTGCGGAAGGTCCGGCCGGTGCAAACGACGTAGACCGGCAGGTCACGGCCCAGCAGGGCGCGGATCTGCACCGGCGAGGTGTGCGTCCGCAGGACCAGGCCGGAGTCCTCCGACTCCACGAAGAAGGTGTCCTGCATCTCCCGCGCCGGGTGGGCGGGCGGGAAGTTCAGGGCGTCGAAGTTGAACCACTCGGCCTCGACCTCGGGGCCTTCGGCCAGCTCGAAGCCCATGGAGACGAAGACGTCGGCCATGCGCTCGGCGATGGTGGTCACCGGGTGCCGGGCGCCGCGTGGCGTGCGGTCCCACGGCAGGGTGACGTCGACGGCCTCCTCGACGAGGACGCGCTGGTCGCGCTCCTCCTCCAGCTCGGCCTGGCGCGCCTTGAGCGCCTCGGAGACCTCGCGGCGGGCGGTGCCGACGCGCTTGCCGGCCTCGGCCTTGGCCTGCGGCGGCAGGGCGCCGATCTCCCGGTTGGCGAGCGCGAGCGGCGAGCGGTCGCCGGCATGCGCCAGTCGGACCTGCTTCAGCTCGTCGAGGCTCGCGGCGGCGGCGATAGCGGCGAGCGCCTCGTCGCGCGCGCGGGCCACCTCGTCCGGATGGAGCGCGGTGACCTCGACGGGGTCATAGGACTTATTGGGTGCGGACATGAGTGTGAGTTACTCCAGCAATGGCGGAACGGCGATCGAGTCTAGTCGGCGCACGGCCTCCGGCCCCGGACCCAGACCATTACACGATCATGGCGGGCCGGTGCCGGTCGGGAAGCCCGCGGCGCTCTCAGGCGAAGTCTGGAGCCCCGGCGGGCAGGCTAAATCGGAACTCGGCGCCGCCACCGGGGGCGCGCCGTACGGAGATGGTGCCGCCATGCGCCTCGACGAGACCCTTGACGATGTAGAGACCGAGGCCGGTGCCCCCACGGGGCTGGCCGTGGCCGCGCCAGAACTGACGGAAGACCCGCTGGGCCGCCTCGGGCGGGATGCCCTCGCCCTCGTCGCGAACGGCGACGACGGCTCCGCGCGTGCTCGCGTCCGGCTCCACCACGATCGTTACGGTACCAGCACCGTGACGCACGGCGTTCTCGACCAGATTGCCGATGATCTGGTCGATCTTGTCCGGGTCGAGCCACATCTCCGGCAGCTCGCCCGGCACCTCCAATTTGAACCGCTTCGGCGAGTCGCCCGCCGCCACCCTGCCCGCGATGATCTTGCGGGCCTCCTCGGCGACGTCGACGACCTGGCGGCGCATCTCCAGCCGGCCCGCCTCGATGCGCGAGACGTCCAGCAGCTCGGTGATGAGCCGGGTCACCCGGTCGGCGTCGGAGTTCACCGTCTCGAGCATGACCCGCTTCTGGTCGTCGTTGAACCGGTGCCACTTGGCCAGCAGGGTGGCGGTGAAGCCCTTGACGCTGGTCAGCGGGGACCGCAGCTCGTGCGCGACGGTGGAGACGAGGTCGGCCCGGCCGCGCTCGTGGCGGGCGCGCTCGGCCGCGTCCCGAAGCGCGACCGTGAACCGGCGGACGGTGCCGTCCGGCTCGCGATCGTAGGAGGCGGTGACGAGCAGCTCGGGCCCGTCGCCGAGGTAGAGCGGCCGTTCGGGATGGCGGGTCCGGATGGCCAGGCCGCCGTAGGGGTCGAGGCACTTCCACCAGTCGCGGCCGTCGGCGTCACGCAGCGGCAGGACGCCAGCGAAGTCACGGCCGAGCGCCTCGGCCTTCGCGATGCCGGTCAGCCGGACCGCGGCCCGGTTGAACACCACGACCCGCCGATCGGCGTCGGCCACGAGCAGCCCGTCGGGCAACGCATCGGGGCAGAGCCCGGGGGGCTCGACGCCACGCGGAACCGGTCCGCCCACGACCGCCGCCACCTCCCCCGGCTCCCTATTGACAGTGACAGCCTGACTCTAGTGCGGACGGCGGAAATCCCGCCACGCCGGAGTCGTTAATTACTGGCGTTCCCGGCATGTCCCCCGAGTTGTCTCAGTGACGAAACGCCTCGTCGACGGTGTCGAATGTCGGGAACAGCTCGTCGAGACGGGTGATTCGCAGAATCCTCCGCTGAGCGGGGCGCACCCGCGCAAGGCGGAGTGTCCCGCCCTTCTCCCGGAGGCGGTTGCCCACCGCGACCAGGGCGCCGAGTCCGGCGGCGTCGCAGAACCGCACGGCGCCGAAGTCGGCGACGAGGTCGACATGGCCGGCGTCGACCAGCTTCAGGAGATCGGCGCGCAGCCGCCCCGCCGTCTGTACGTCGATCTCACCGCCGATCGCCACGACCGCCGCGGCGCCGTCCCGCCGGACGACGCTGGCCGCCATCGTGCGCCCGACCGCCTGGCATCGGTGCGCGCCCCCGCGCGTCATCGAAGACCGGCCCGGGATCCTTTCGCAGCTCGCCGCCCCGCGACGGCGAGGCAGCGGAATGCCCTTTATGTTCGTATCCAACCCTTTTGCCCCGTTCATCGGAATCCACGTCGACGCCGTGACGGATGCCAGGAAGCGGCGATCGCCTCAAGGGCGGTTCGCCGATCCGGCGGAACGGAATCGACAGCACCGATCATGTCGGCTTTTGCTCCAATGAACGAATCGGGGAGCTGATTTGTTACAGCGAGAAGACATCCCTGTTGCGTTCGGTGTCGGCCACCGCCTTCCCGCCCCGGCCGGAGTCCTTTCCCGGCCCCCCTCCACCGAATCTGTCGCCCCTCCCCCCGCCACCGACCGACGAGGCCCCACGCCGTTCCCGGCCACCGGACGACGCCGGGCCGCGACGGCCCGGATACAGTCGTCGGTCGACGCCACCGCTCTCCGAGACCGCGTCAGGGCCTCCCCGACGCCGCCTGGCTCGTCGCCCGCGGAAGGAGCCGGACTTGGACCTACTCGACATGGGCCTGCTCGGAGCGGCCGGCGTGGCGGCCGGCGGGGTCAACGCGATCGCCGGCGGCGGGTCGCTGATCTCGTTTCCGGCCCTGCTGGCGGTGGGCTGCCCGAACATCACGGCCAACGTGACCAACACGGTGGCGCTGTGGCCGGGCTATGTCGGTGGTGTCGCGGGCTACCGCGCCGAACTGGCCGGTCAGCGGGGCCGCGTCGTGGCGTTGAGCGTGACGAGCGTGATCGGGGCCATCGCCGGCTGCCTCCTGCTGCTGATCACCCCCGACGCCCTCTTCGCCGCGCTGGTGCCCGTGCTGATCGCCCTGGCCAGCCTGCTCCTGGCGGCACAGCCATGGCTGAAGCGCAGGCTCGATGCCGCCCAGCGCCCCGACGGGGCCGGGCACCGGATGATCCTGCACGGTGGGATCCTGGTCGGCGGTGCCTACGGCGCGTACTTCGGCGCCGGCCTGGGCGTCATGCTGCTCGGCCTGCTCGGCGTCTTCGTCCACGACCACCTGCAACGGCTCAACGCCGTTCGCGCGGTGCTGTCCCTCGTCATCAACACGGTGGCCCTCGCCGCCTTCGCGCTGTTCGGCCCGGTGCGCTGGGAGGCCGTCGCGATCATGGCCGTGGCCAGCCTGGTCGGGGGGTTCCTCGGTGCCCGTGTGGCCCGGCGGCTGTCCCCAAGGGTCCTGCGGGCCGTCGTCGTCACGTTCGGGCTGGGCGTGGCCCTCGCCCTGGCCCTCCGCTGAGGCCTGCCGGAAGCTCAGGAAGGGCTCGCCGCGCGGCCGGACAGGTCAGGCGTACCCCGGAACCTTGCCGGGTCTCAGGAGGGCCGACCGCGCCGCTGGGCACGGGCCGCCGTGTACGCGTGAACCGCTCCGGACCTCGGGAGCGCTCGCCGCGCCGCCGGACAGGCCGAGGCGTAGAGGGCGCGACCCGGGGTGTCAGGAGGGCTTGCCGGCCCGCTGGGCGCGCGCCGACGCGTAGAGGCAGACCGCGGCGGCGGTGGCGAGGTTGAGACTCTCGGCGCCTCCGTAGATGGGGACGCGCACGACCTCGTCGACCGCGTCCAGGATCTCCTCCGGCAGGCCCCATGCCTCGTTGCCGAACACCCAGGCGGTCGGGCCCGTGAGGGTTCCGGAGTCGAGCGCGGTGTCCAGGGAGCACTTCCCGGCGCCGTCGGCCGCCAGCACCGTCAGACCGGACTCCTTGAGCGCCGGGATGAGGGCGTCGAACCGCGGTCCGACCACGACCGGAAGATGGAAGAGGCTGCCGGCCGAGGCTCGTACACACTTGCCGTTGTACGGGTCGACGGACGCGTCGGTGAAGATCACGGATTCGGAGCCGGCGGCGTCGGCGGTGCGCAGCACCGTGCCGGCGTTCCCGGGATCGCGAACGTGAGCCAGTACCGTGACGAGCCGCGGGGACGGCGTGAGCGCCGCGTCCAGGCCGACGTCAACGAACGCGCAGACGGCGAGCAGGCCCTGTGGGGTGACGGTCTGGGCGAGCTCGGCCATGGCCTCGCCGCTCACCCGGAAGATCGGGACACCGGACCGGTCCGCCTGAGCGATCAGGTCGGGGTGGCGGTTCTCCGCGTCGGCGGTGGTGAACAACTCGGTGAGGACGCCGTCGAGCGCGAGGGCCTCCCGCACCGCCTGCGGGCCCTCGGCGAGAAACCGCCGCTCGCGTTGGCGGAAGGCGCGTTTGGCGAGCCGACGAGCCGCCTTCACCCGTGGTGATCGAGTAGAGGTCAGCTCGCGGCCCGCCATCAGCGTCGTTATCCGTGCCGTCAGGCGGCCGCGCTGCCCTCGGCGGGCAGCGCCTTCTTGGCCGTCTCGACGAGGACCGCGAACGCCGCGGCGTCGTTCACCGCGAGCTCGGCGAGCATGCGGCGGTCGACCTCGACGCCGGCCTCACGCAGGCCCTGGATGAACCGGTTGTACGTCATGCCGTTGGCGCGGGCCGCCGCGTTGATCCGCTGGATCCACAGGCGACGGAACTGGCCCTTGCGGTCCTTCCGGTCACGGAAGGCGTACGTCATCGAGTGGAGCTGCTGCTCCTTGGCCTTGCGGTACAGCCGCGACCGCTGGCCACGGTAGCCACTCGCCCGCTCGAGGACGACCCGGCGCTTCTTGGCGGCGTTGACCGCCCGCTTCACGCGTGCCACGTCTTGAACTCCTTCGTGGAGGCCGTGCCTTGTGGGCCCGGCCGGTCGTTCGACTAACGGGACTGCCGGCACCGGAGGGGTGCCGGAGCCCGGCGATCAGGTGGTGCCGGGCCTACTCGCCGAGCAGCTTCTTGATCTTGGACGCGTCGTTCTTCGACACCACGACCGCTCCGTCGAGCCGGCGCGTGCGCTTCGTCGACTTGTGCTCGAGCAGGTGGTTACGGTTGGCGCGGCGGCGCATGACCTTGCCGGTGCCCGTCAGTTTGAACCGCTTCTTGGCACCACTGTGCGTCTTCATCTTCGGCATGGTCGCCGACGTCTCCCTATATCCATGCACCTCTACCCGGACGTACGGCCACTCCACGTGGAGTGTCGAACGCCTGGGAGGCGCGGTGTGCGTACCTCATCGCGAGACGACCCCGCTCGGTGAGCAGGGTCGTGGCGGGAGCAGGCCCGGTCAGGCCGGGGAACCGTGCTCCTGCTCCTCCTGCCGCCGCGCACGACTCCCGGTCGCGCGCTGTTCGGTCTTCGCCTCGCTCTTCTTCTTGTGCGGCCCGAGGACCATGATCATGTTGCGGCCGTCCTGCTTGGGCCGCGACTCGACGAACCCGAGCTCGTCGACGTCCTCCGCCAGCCGCTGCAGCAGCCGGAAGCCCAGTTCCGGCCGGGACTGCTCGCGGCCACGGAACATGATCGTGACCTTGACCTTGTCACCTGCCTTGAGGAACCGCTCGACATGGCCCTTCTTGGTGCCGTAGTCGTGCGGATCGATCTTCGGCCGGAGTTTGATCTCCTTGATGACCGTGTGCGCCTGGTTACGTCGCGCATCGCGGGCCTTCATCGCGGACTCGTACTTGAACTTGCCGTAGTCCATGAGCTTGGCCACGGGCGGCCTCGCGGTCGGGGCGACCTCGACGAGATCGAGATCGGACTCCCGGGCGAGGTCGAGTGCCTTGGCTATCGGCACGATTCCGACCTGTTCGCCGTTCGGACCGACGAGTCGGACCTCGGGCACGCGAATGCGCTCGTTGATACGCGGTTCGGCGCTGATGGGACCTCCTTGGGGCTTCCGAGCTGTCCTGACCGGCCATGCCCTGGGCCCTTCAAGCGAAAAGCCCCGCATGACTCGCATGCAGGGCTGCCACCACCGGACGCCTCGACGGCCGGAGCCGACGAGGCGGGCACGCCGACAGCGTGCCTTGACCGGAACCCATCAGCCTCTCGTCTCCCGAGGGAGCGCGGCCGATCAGGTGGGAGGCGAACTCCGCTTGCGCGCCCGGCGCCTGAACGCCAGGCCAGTCAAAGGCCAAAGATATCAGGTTTCCGGTCGTACGTCGAAGGCACGCACCTCGAACGCCGCGGTGACCCGTACCGGCTCGGCGAGCGCGGCGATCCGCGCCCGCAGCACCTCGGGGTCGGTGTGGCGGGCACTCGGCCCCATCGCCACGAGCGAGGCGGCATCGGCGCGAGTGAGGGAGAGCGGCAGCTCGAGGGACCACGTGCCCGCCGGAGCGAAGCGCTCGCCGACCGAGCCGGCCACGCGGTCGGCCTTCCGCTCGTCCACGGACAGCAGTCCGAGCCGCTCGACCAGCTCGCCCAGGTGGTGGGCGGCCGGCGTCACGACGATCAGCGCGCCGTCGGGCCGGAGCACCCGATGGAACTCCGTCCCGCTCCGTGGGGCGAACACGTCGATGAGAACCGCCACCGCGCCCGTGCGCACGGGCAGCGGCCGCCACACGTCCCACGCCAGAGCCCCGATCCGGGGATGCGCCCGCGCCGCACGGCGCAGCGCGTGCTTGGAGATGTCGAGGGCCAGACCGGGCCGTCCGGGCAGGCGGTCGAGGACGGCCGCGAGGTAGTGGCCCGTGCCAGCGCCGGCGTCCAGCACACACCCCTCGCCCGGATCGAGGGCGGCCGCCCGCTCCGCGACCAACTCGGCCAGCGGGGCGAAGTGACCCGCACCGAGGAAGGCCGCGCGCGCCGCGACCATCTCCGGAGTGTCGGCGGTGCCCAGATGAACCTTGCCGGTGAGCAGGTTGGCATAGCCCTGCCGGGCGACGTCGAACGCGTGCCCGCTCGCGCAACGCAGGGCCGAGCCTTCGGCGGCGAGGTCGCCGGCGCAGATCGGGCAGCGGAGGTACGAGACGACGTCGGCGAGCACCCTCCCATGATGGTGCAGCCGGATGGGCACTCCGTCCCGCCGATTGCCGATGTATCGATCATCGGTATATAAAGGCGCCATGAAGCACAGGTCGCTCCAGGAACCCACGTTCCTCATCCTCACGGCGTTGGCGGCCGGTCCTCAGCACGGGTACGGGATCATCGGCGACGTCGAGCGGATCTCCGACGGGCGGGTGCGCCTCCGGGCCGGCACCCTCTACGCCGCCCTCGACCGGCTGACCTCCGACGGCCTCGCGGCGATCGATCGCGAAGACGTCGTCGAGGGCCGGCTGCGCCGCTACTACCGGCTCACGGACCCGGGTGCGTCGCGCCTGGCCGCCGAGGCCGAACACCTGCGCCACAACGCCGAGACCGCCACCGCCCGTCTGCGCCTCGCCGGAGGACCCGCATGAACCCCCTCGAACACCGGCTGCGACGCTGGCTGCGGCTCTACCCCATCGACCAACGCGAGGAGATCCTCGGCGTCCTGCTCGCCACGGCCGGCCCCGGTCGGGAACGGCCGAGCCCACGGGACGCCGCCGACCTCGTCGGCGGAGCCGTACGCGTCCGCCTGAACCGCGAGATCAGATCCCTCAGCAGCCCGATCTGGCGCGACGCCTTCGCCGTCCTCAGCCTGGTGACCACCCTCCTACTGTTCACCGGCGTCATCGACCTCCTCCGCGACTACAACGGCCACTACTCCCTGGTCCAGCCGCCGCCCGCTCCGGTGTGGCCGATGTGGGCGCCCTGGATCATCGTGGCCGTACTGAGCGTGCGGGGCCTGCGGCGTACGGCGGCCGGTCTGGCCTGGGCCGCGGCGTTGTCGCAACTGCCCTGGCTCGCCGTCTCGGCGGGTGGCTCGGCCTTCGAGGCCCCCTTCGTCTACGACCATCTGTTCTGGTTCGGCCTGGCAGTGATCGCCGCTGCTGCGCTTTCGGTCTCCGACGGCCTCCGGCGGGCGCTGCCTCTGCTGGGCCGGTGGCGCGTCGCCGCCCTCGCGATCGGCGTCGGAGGGTTCGCCTACGTCGTCACCGGCATCGGTCAGCGACCTCCCCGCGGATCCGTCGTCGCGCTGAACCTGACCGAGCAGGCGCCCCTTGATCCACGGTGGCTGTTCACGCTCGCACCCACCGTCCTGATCATCGCCGCGGTCGTCCGGCTGCGGACGGCGTACGGGCGCCGCGCGGCCGCGGTCCTGGTGCCGAGCCTGGCGCCTCTCCTCTGTTCCCTGACACTGTGGCTGGCCCCGCCCGATGCGCCGGCTGTCGTCATCGTCGATTTCCGTCTGATCGGCCCCGTGGCGGTAGTGCTGCTGATCGGGGCTACCGCGGTATCCCACGTGCGCGAGCGACGGCGCAGCACGTCATGACACGGCGGCGCGCATCGCCTCGACGGGGGCCGGTGCGCGCCCGGTCATGAGTTCGACCTGGCGGGCGGCCTGGTGGACCAGCATGGGCAGGCCGCCCACGACGATCCCCCCGCGATCGCCCACGGCCTTGCCGGCGGCGGTCGGCCACGGTGCGTAGACGACGTCGAAGAGGGCACCCGTCGCCCGGGCGATCGCCTCGGCGTACGGATCCGCCGCGTGGGCCGGAAGCGTCGAGATGATCAGGTCCGCGGGCGGCATCGTGTCGGCGAGGGTCTGCACCGACACCGAGACGCCGAGCCGGTCGGCCGCCGACACCGCCTCGGCGGCGCGGGCCGGGGTCCGGACGACGACCACGACCTTCGGCAGGCCCAGGTCACGCAGTGCGGCCAGGGCCGAGCACGCCGTCGCTCCCCCGCCGAGCACGACGGCGGAGCCCGGTGAGCGTACGCCGGCCTCGGTCAACGCGGTGACCATGCCGTACACGTCGGTGTTGGCACCGAGCCGCCGCCCGCCGTCGTAGACCACCGTGTTGGCCCCGCCGACCGCCCGCGCGAGCGCCGACACGTCGTCGAGGAGCGGGATCACGGCCCGCTTCAGCGGCATCGTGAGCGACAGGCCCGCCCACGGCCCCTCCAGCACACCGGGAAGATCCTGCTCGCGGCACTCGATCGCCTCGTACGTCCAGTCGAGGCCGAGCGCGGCGTACGCGGCCCGGTGGAGCGCGGGCGACAGCGAATGCGCGATCGGCGACCCGAGGACGGCGGCCTGCGTCATCCGTGCCCCGTGTTGCGTGCGAGCTCCTGCTTCAGCTTCTGGAAATCGGCGTAACTGTACGCGAACTTAGTGATCTTGCGCGTCGGATCGGTGGTCACGAAGTAGAGCCAGTTACCCGACGCCGGGCTGAGCGCGGCCTTGAGCGCCACCTCACCCGGGTTGTCGATCGCTCCGGGCGGCAGGCCGGAGACGTTGTAGGTGTTGTACGGGCTGATGGTCTTGGTCTCCGCGATGGTGGCCACGATGTTGTACTTGCCCAGGGCGTACATCACGGTGCTGTCGAGCTGGAGCTTGTGCATCCACGGCTGCGGGCTGTGGATCCGGTTGTCGATGACCTTGGCGATCTTCGGCATGTCCTCCGGGCGGCCGCTCTCGGCCTGCACGAGGCTGGCGATCGTCACGACGTCAGCCGGCGACATGCCCAGGGCGCGGGCCTTATCTTCCAGGTCGATGGAGGTAGCGACCCTCTTGAACTGGTCGACCATCGAGCGGAGTACCTGGGTGGCGGTGGCCTTCGGGTCCGGGTCGTACGTGAAGGGATAGAGATATCCCTCCAGCTTGCCCTTGGCGTACGAGGGCAGGCCCAGGTTGCCGGGGTGTTTGGCGGCCTTCTCGAAGTTCTTCAGCGGGATGCCGGTCTTCTTGGCCAGTGTGGGCAGGATCTGGGCGACCCGCTTGCCCTCGGGGATCGTGAGCCGGCCGACGCGAGAGGCGTCGCTGAGCAGCAGCGTGAGCGCGGACTTCACCGACATCTCCCGGCGCAGGTGGTAGTAACCGGGCTGGATGCTCGTCGCCCTCGTGTCCTTGGTGGCGAATTTGACGAAGGCGTCGACGGACTTGACGACACCGGCGTCCTTCAGCCGCTGCGCCATGGCGCTGACCGAGTCGCCCTCGTGGATCCAGACCGTGACGCTGCCGGCACCCTCGCCCTTGTAGTCGGGCGGGTTCAGCATGCCGTTCAGCGCGGTGTAACCGACGTAACCGCCGCCGCATACCACCGTGAGGAGGAACGCGAGCGCGATGAGGGGCGCGAGCTTGCGGCCCTTACGGCTCTTCTTGCGGCGCCGTCCGCGACCGCCGCGACCGGCGCGCGGAGCACCGCCCGGAGGCTCCGGGCGCTGCTGGCGCTCGGAGAGTTGTCTCAAGAAATCGAGGTCTGCGTCGCTCATGAGCCCCCCTGGACAGTCTCCCCCGGAGGGCGGCCCGTCAAGCGCTCGGCCTCGAGCGCCGCCTGGAGCAGCACCGCGGCCGCCGCCTGGTCAACGACCTTTCGCCGGGCCTGACCGCGCACGCCTTGGTCCCGGAGACCGCTTTCGGCTGTCACGGTGGTGAGTCTCTCATCGAACAGCCGTACCGTCTCGGGATCCAACCGTCGTGCGATCTTTGACGCGAACCGGCGGGCCGTCGCGGCCGCCGGTCCCTCTCTCCCGGAGAGAGAGGTCGGGAGGCCGACGATCACCTCGATGGCATCGTTCTCAGCGACGATCTGGATAATCCGGTCAATATCACCCTTGCCCGAGCGCACGGTCTCCAGGGGGGAGGCCAGAATGCCGCCGGGATCGCTACGCGCGACGCCGATGCGAACGCTGCCCGCATCGACGCCGATGCGCACGCCATGCCTCACGCGGCCGCCACGGCCCGGCGGACGGCGCCCAGGGCCTCGTCGATGGCGCCCGCGTTCGCGCCACCGCCCTGCGCCAGATCGTCCTTGCCACCGCCGCCACCCCCGAGGACCTTGGCGGCGACGCCGACGAGCGCACCCGCGCGCAGACCGCGACCGCGGGCCTCCTCGCTGGTCGCCACGACGATCACGGGACGGTCCTTGGGGACCCCGGCGATGATCACGACGGCCGGCCGTCCCGACAGGCGCCCGCGGACGTCCATCGCGAGCCGGCGCAGGTCGTCGGCGCTGGTGCCGTCGGGCGCCCGGTGGGCGACGAACGCGACGCCGCCGACGTCCTCGGCCCCGCCCGCCAGCTCACCGGCGATCTCCAGGACCTGCTGCGAACGCAGCCGCTCGAGCTCCTTCTCCGCCTCGCGGAGCCGGGTCACCACTCCGGAGATCCGCTCGGGGAGCTCCTCGCGCCGCGTCTTCAGCTGCTCGGACAGCTGGGCGACCAGAACGCTCTCCTTGGCGAGGTACCGGAAGGCGTCGATGCCGACGAGGGCCTCGACCCGGCGCACGCCCGCGCCGATCGACTGCTCACCGAGGACCTTGATCAGGCCCAGCTGGCCGGAGCGCGCGACGTGGGTGCCACCGCACAGCTCACGGGAGTAGTCGCCGATCTCGACGACGCGGACCTCGGAGCCGTACTTCTCGCCGAAGAGCGCCAGCGCGCCCATCTTGCGCGCCTCGTCGATCGGGTGGACCGAGGCGTGCACCCCGAGGTCGTCGATGAGGATCGCGTTGACCTCGTCCTCGACGTCGCGCAGGACGCTCAGGGGCACGGCCCCCGATGCGGTGAAGTCGAACCGGAACCGGCCCGGGGCGTTCTCCGAACCGGCCTGGGTGGCCGACTCGCCGAGCGCGCTGCGGAAGCCGCGGTGCACCATGTGCGTGGCGGTGTGCGAGCGGGAGATCGCCCGCCGCCGCTCGACGTCGATCTCGGCGTACGCGGCGTCCCCGGCCTGGGCCTCGCCGCTGCGGACCCGGCCGCGGTGCACGATCAGGCCGGGCAGGGGCGTCTGCACGTCGACGACCTCGACCTCGGCCCCGTTACCGAGCCGGATGACGCCCTGGTCGGCGAGCTGGCCGCCGCCCTCGGCGTAGAACGGGGTGCGGTCGAGCACGACCTCGACCTCGCTGCCCTCCCCCGCCGACGGCACGTTGGCGCCACCGACCAGCAGCCCGACCACGCGGGCCTCGCCGACGACCGCGTCGTACCCGGTGAACTGGACCGAGCCGGTCTGCTCCAGGAGGCTCCCCAGCACGGACACGTCGAGGTTGCCGGTCTTCTTCGCGGCGGCGTCGGCCTTGGCGCGCTGCCGCTGCTCGTCCATGAGGCGCCGGAACTCGCCCTCGTCGACGGACAGGCCCTGCTCGGCCGCCATCTCCAGGGTGAGGTCGATCGGGAAGCCGTAGGTGTCGTGCAGAGTGAACGCCTGCACGCCGGACAGCGTCGACTCCTTGCGGCGCTTGCTCTCCTCGACGGAGGCGTCGAAGATCGCGGTTCCGGTGCGGAGCGTGGTGAGGAAGGACTGCTCCTCGGCGTCGATGACCGTGTGGATGTGAGCGGCGTCGGAGCGCAGCTCCGGGTAGGTCTCGCTCATGCCCTCGATCGCGGCGGCGGTGAGGTCGTGCAGGTAGCGCCCGTCGCCCGCGCCGAGCAGCCGGAGGTGACGGATGCTCCGGCGCAGGATGCGCCGCAGGACGTAGCCCCGGCCCTCGTTGGAGGGCACGACGCCGTCGGCGACCATCATCGTGCCGCTGCGGACGTGGTCGGTGACGACGCGCAGGGACACGTCGGCCCGCGTGTCACGGCCGTACTTGGTCTTGGTCAGGTCGGCGGCGCGGTCGAGGATCCGCCACATGGTGTCGATCTCGTAGATGTTGTCGACGCCCTGGAGGATCGCCGCCATGCGCTCCAGACCCATGCCGGTGTCGATGTTCTTGGCGGGGAGCTCGCCGAGGATCGGCCAGCCCTCCTTACCCGCGCCGGGGCCCCGCTCGAACTGCATGAAGACGAGGTTCCAGACCTCGAGGTAGCGGTCCTCGTCGGCGACGGGGCCGCCCTCACGGCCGTACTCGGGGCCGCGGTCGTAGTAGATCTCCGAGCAGGGGCCACAGGGGCCGGGAACGCCCATCGACCAGAAGTTGTCGGCCATCCCGCGGCGCTGGATGCGCTCCTCCGGCAGGCCGACCTTGTCGCGCCAGATCGCGAACCCCTCGTCGTCGTCGTGGTAGACGGTGGCCCAGAGCCGGTCCTCCGGGAACCCGAACCCGCCGTCGGACTCCGACCGCGTCAGGAGGTCCCACGCGAAGGGGATCGCCTGCTCCTTGAAGTAGTCCCCGAAGGAGAAGTTGCCCAGCATCTGGAAGAACGTGCCGTGCCGGGTGGTCTTGCCGACCTCGTCGATGTCGGGGGTCCGGATGCACTTCTGCACACTGGTGGCCCGAGGGAACGGCGGCGTCCGCTGCCCGAGGAAATACGGTTTGAAGGGCACCATGCCCGCGTTGACCAGCAGCAGCGTGGGGTCCTCGGCGATCAGGCTGGCCGAGGGCACCACGGTGTGGCCGCGCTCCTCGAAGAAACGGAGAAAACGGCGGGCGATCTCTGCCGACTCCATCAGTGCAGGTCCTTGTCTATTTCGGCTTGTGCGTCGAGGCGCAGGGCGTCGCGCAGTTCTTCCTCGCGGTGGTTCATCGCGACGCGGACGTCGCCGGCGAACCCCCGTACGGTCCGGCCGAGCCCGGCGGCCTGGTGGGCGAGGCTGTCCGGCAGGACGGCGCGCGCCGCGCGCTTGAGCCGGAAGGCCGACCAGGCGCCGAACGCGGTGCCCAGGGACAGCCAGAACAACCGCCGGATCATCGCTTGCCGTCCTGGCTGCCGTTGCCGCGCGAACCGATGGCCTTACGGACACCATAGGAGAACGCCGCGGCCTTCACGAGAGGGCCGCCCACGATCGAGGTGACCGTGGTGGTCACCGCGGCGGCGTTCTGGCTCACGCTGCCCATGTTCTTGGTGATCACATCGACCCGGTCCAGTTGCTCGTTGGCGCGCGCGACCGTGCCGGCCATGTCGTCCAGCAGGGGGACCGTCCGCTCGCCGAGCTCGGCGACGGTCTTGGTGGCCTCGGTCAGCAGCCGCGCCAGTTTCAGCAGGACATAGGCGAGGAAGGAGACGAGAATCGCCCAGAACATGGCCAGGATCAGCCCGGCCAACTGTTCACCGGTGAGCATCGCTTTCCTCCTCCTCGGGTCGCGGAGAACTCGGTCGGACCGACCTTACCGTCCCGGCCTTGCGGAAACGCGCCGAGCCGACCGCGCCGCACGGCCGCGTCCTTCTCAGTCGGCGCGCCTGCCGCGGAGCACGGCGCGGAGGCGCTCGACCACGTCGGAGAAGCGCGACTCCATGCCGTGCCTGGTCGGATGGTAGTACTCCCGCGCGGCCACGGCGTCCGGCGCGTACTGCTGTTCCACCACCCCGCCGGGGAAGTCGTGGGCGTAGCGGTAGCCCTTCCCATGGTCGAGCTTGCCCGCGCCCTTGTAGTGCGCGTCCCGCAGATGGGGCGGCACCGGGCCGATGAGGCCGCTCCGTACGTCGGCGATCGCCTCCCCGATCGCCCGGACGACGGCGTTGGACTTGGGTGCCAGGGACAGGTGGATGACCGCCTGCGCGAGGTTGATCCGCGCCTCCGGCAGGCCGACGAACTCCACGGCGTGCGCGGCGGCCGTCGCCGTCTGCAGGGCCGTGGGGTCCGCCATGCCGATGTCCTCGCTGGCATGGACGATGAGCCGCCGGGCGATGAACCGGGGGTCCTCGCCCGCCTCGATCATCCGGGCGAGGTAGTGCAGCGCCGCGTCGACGTCGGACCCGCGGATGCTCTTGATGAAGGCGCTGATGACGTCGTAGTGCTGGTCGCCCTCGCGGTCGTAGCGGACCGCCGCCCGGTCGACGGCCTTCTCCAGGACGTCCACGTCGATCGATGCGCCGTTCGGCACGACGTACGCCGCCGCCTCCAGGTACGTCAGCGCCCGGCGCGCGTCGCCGCCCGCGAGGCGCACCAGGTGGTCCTCGGCCGGCTCGGTGAGCTCGACCGCGCCACCGAGACCACGCTCGTCCGCCAGGGCCCTGCGGATCACCTCGCGGAGCTGGTCGTCGCCGAGCGGCTCGAGCGTCAGCAGGAGCGATCGGGACAGCAGCGGGCTGATGACGGAGAAGAACGGGTTCTCGGTGGTCGCGCCGATGAAGGAGACCCAGCGGTTCTCGACGGCGGGCAGCAGGGCGTCCTGCTGGGCCTTGTTGAACCGGTGCACCTCGTCGACGAACAGCACCGTCTGCCGGCCGCCCATGCCGAGCTCGCGCTTGGCGACGTCGATGGCGGCCCGGACCTGCTTGACGCCGTCGGACACCGCGGAGATCTCGACGAACCGGCGCTCGGTCGCCTGGCTGACGACGTACGCGAGGGTGGTCTTGCCGGTGCCGGGCGGCCCCCAGAGCACCAGGGACATCGCGACATCCCGCTCGACCAGCTGACGCAGGGGCGTGCCGGGTCCGAGGAGGTGCCCCTGGCCGACGACCTCGTCGAGGCCGCGCGGGCGCATCCGGACCGCCAGCGGCGCGTTGGCCTGCTGTGCCTCTTCGGCCGGCGTGTCGAAGAGGCTGTCGGCCTGTTCATGTTCCCTGCGCACCACGCCTCGACACTATCCGTTCGGCGTGGCCGCTCAGCGCGACGGAGACGATCACCACGACGGCCCCGACGATGCCGTCGAGCCAGTAGTGGTTGGCGGTGAGGACGACGACGGAGGTCGTCGCGACCGGGTAGGCCGCCGCCGCCCACCGCGCCCGGCCGCACCGGGGGCCGTGATCCGATCGGCCGGAGGCGTCGTTACCCTTTGCGGCGTGATCCCCTCCTCCATCGACGAAATCCTGGCGATCACCGAAGGCCATCCCCTGATCCGCAGCGTGGATCCCGCCCGGCGCGGTGCGGCCTGGCGCGGCGACGAGGCGGTCGCCTTCCTGAACCTGAACCGCGACCGTACGGTGATCTGGCGGGTCGTCGGGCTCGGCCCACCCGGCGCGGTGGCCGAGCTCGTCACCGCGCTGCGCGGCGAACTCCCGCCGAACGTGCACGTCAATGTGCCGCGCGGCACGCCGTTGCCGCTCGCGGACCCGGTCGACTGGAACTATCGGGTGGCGTACGAGGCTCCGCCGCCCCAGCCCGCGGAGGACCTGGTCGGCTGGTCCACGGAGGACGACGCGATCACCGAGCTGCTGAGGCGCACGAGTCCGGACTGGTCGGTGTGGCCCGGTGAGGGCAAGGCCCGGCGCTGGGCCGCCGTACGGGACGACGGCAGTGTGGGAGACGGGCTCCTGGCCTGCCTCGCCGACACGACGAGCTCACCGGAGATCGGTCAGGTGGCGGCGGTCGCGGTACGGCCGGAGGCCCGCCGTCGCGCGCTGGGCGCGTCGATCACGGCGTGGGCGATGCGGCGGATGTTCGCCGAGGGACACGACGGCGTGGGTCTCGGCGTGTACGCCGGCAACACCGCTGCCATGCGCCTGTACGACCGGCTGGGCTTCGCCTGGAACGAGACCCGCACCAGCGGCCGCCTTCCGGGGTGACGCCCGAGCCGGGAGTGGACCGGAAGCCGCGCCTGGGCGCCGGAGCGCTCAGCGGTCGTGTGATGCGGCGCCCAGGGGGCAGGGCGGCCGGGCGGCAGGGCGGCCGGGCGGCCGGTGGTCCCGGTGCCCGCACGGCGCGGCGGTGACGGCCGCGCCCGGTCCTGTACGTCGCCGTCCGTCTCCATGACCACCACCGCGTCGTGGGCGAACGCCCGGCGCATCGGTCACTCCCATCGGCACGCCGCTCCCAGCGGGAATCGCGATGCGGACCGGCGCCGTCCCGTGATAGGTCATCCCATGATGAACGACGTTGTGACGGAACGCCTCGTGCTGCATCCGCTGAACTCCGAAGACGCCGAACGCATCGCGGCGCGCACACCGGGAGATACCGACCGGTGGGCGCCGGGGTATCCGACCGACGGAGACGTCAAGGCGGCGAACGACCACCTGGCCCACTGCACGTTCACCGGCGATCCCCGGCCGTTCGGCGCATACGAGATCCGCCGCCGTGAGGACGGGTACGCGATCGGCGGTGTGGGCTTCCATCGGCCGCCGGATGAGAACGGCGTGGTCACGATCGGCTATGGCCTGGTCTCGTCCGTGCGGGGTCAGGGATACGCCACCGAGGCCCTTCGCGGTCTGCTGGCATTCGCCGAGGCGAACGGCGTCACCCTGGTGAAGGGCGACGCCGACCACGACAACGTCGCCTCGCAGCGCGTCATGACGGCCGCGGGCATGCGCCAGGTCGGTGAGGACGACCGCGTCAAGTACTACGAGATCGCCTGGACTCGGTGAAGGCCCCCCACGGTGTGATCACCTGAATCCTCGGCACCGGAAGGTGATGAGGATTCAGGTGATCATGGGTGCAGCGGCACGGTGCCCGCACCCGGCCGTCGCACCATGTAGACGTCGATCGGGTCCTGAACCTCCACAGTGAACCCGTGGCGCTCATACAGCCGCCGGGCGGCGCTGCCCCGCAGGACATTCAGACGGACGAGCACGCCATCGGCATCGGTCCGCTCCAGCAGTGTTCGCAGCACAGCCGATCCGAGCCCCCGGCCCTGCAGACCCGGAGCGAGATAGAAATGCTCCAGCCACCACCCGTCCTCGGCCGGGCGCACAGTGACGCAGCCCGCGAAGGCGCCATCGGCCACGATGACCGACGTGTGCTGCGGAGAAAAGGAATCGCGCAGCCGCTGCCGGACCCGATGCTCGTCGAACCGTCCCAACCGCTCCAGGTCCGGGCGCATCACCGTCGCCCGCAGTTCCGCGATCGCCTCGACATCCGCCGACTCTGCGGAACGCAGCGCCCATTCCATGGGATGGCTCGGCTCGAACCTGGGCGTCGCCTGACCTGGCCGTATCCCGCCCACCCTCGCACTCGTATCCATGGCCGGAAGTATCCCAACTGCCCCCGGTGACCACACGCAGCAAGATCGTTCACCGACCGGGCGCGCAGCAGCCCCTATCGCACACGACGTCGTCGGAGTCGGCAGCGTGGCTGAACGATCATTCGACGACGCGTTCGCCATCTGCCGATCGACGTTCGGTCGTGATCGGCCCTGATCTCGTGGGTCCGCATGGGATCTCACGATCTCGGCCGTGCACAGCCCGATCAACCGATTTTCGCGTCGATCAGAAGGTCACCTCGAACCACACGGTCCGACCCATCGCATCACCGCTGACGCCCGCGTCGGCGGCCAGTATCCGGACGATGTACAGGCCCCGCCCGCCCCTCGGCGAAGTCCAGCGGCCCGCCCGCAAGGCAGGGCTTGTTGACCGGGTGGCCACCGTCGACGACCTCCACCCGGATCCGGTCGTCGTCAATCTCGGACACGATGACGGAGACGCTCGTCGAGTCGGCATACTTGATCGAATTGGTGATGAGCTCACTGGCCAAGAGCTCGATGTCGCCGAAGGCGAGATGATCCCGACCGAGCAGGCAGGCAGGCAGGCAGGCCAGCCAACGGCGTGCTTCGGCCACGGATTCGGGGGCATTGCGCAGGCCGGTGCGCCCGAGCGTGCGCCTCATCGGCGCGGCGCCTCGAGCCGGTCGGCTATCCACCGGGCCGCACCGTGGACGTCCGCGACCGGGCCGATGATCCACGACGAGTCGCCGTGCCACCAGTAATGGACCGCACCGGCCATGATGAGGCCGCGCCTCGTAGCACTGATCGCTTCAAGCATCGGAAACGGACGTCGCTGCTCCTGGACCAGGGCGGTGACCTGGTAGGCGCGGCCAAGCTCCGCTGCCAGACCCTCCAGACGCGTGATCATGAGCACCGCTCGATGCGGAGCCTCTGTCATCGTGCCCTCCTCGCCGAATCGCCTCGCTACTGATCGCAGTTGATGGCAAACTCTCAGTAAGCATGCGCTCGCCGACTCGTAAAGTGCAAGCCATGCGAACGCATGCCCCGCAAAGTCCATTACGGCGTCAAAGGTCCGGCTTGAACAGCAATTTTGCTTTCGAGCGCATGAAGAAAGAGGACGAACGATGCAGAACCGCCGGCGCCCCACACTTCGGTTGCGCCGTCTCGCCGCCGAGATGCGGCGCAGGCGGGAAGAGGCGGGACTCACGCAGGATGATGTGTTCGAGCAGACCTCGATCAACCCGGCGACGCTCTACCGCGTGGAGAACGCGATCAGCCGTCCGCAGGTCCGGACGCTGCGCGCTCTGCTGGATCTCTACGGCGTCAATCACGAGCGAACGGCCTACCTGCTGACCCTGCTTCGTGAGTCCGACCAACGCGGCTGGCTGGAGACCATCGGCGCCGACCTCCCCGAGCGACTCACAACCTACGTCGAACTCGAAGACGAGGCGCGCACCGCTCTCAACTATGAAACGTCGTTCGTTCCAGGCCTGCTACAGACCGAGGACTACGCTCGTGCCATCATCCGCGGGGTTCTGCCAGAGGCGACCCACACTGAGGTCGACAGCCGCGTCGAGGTACGGATTCGTCGCCAGGAAGTCCTGACCCGACCGAACGCGGTCCGTTTCTGGGCCATCGTGGGCGAAGGCGCCCTCCGGCACCGCGTGGGCGGCATCGACGTCATGCGGCGGCAGATGATCCGGCTGGCCGAAGCCGCGGACGAGCCGAACATCACTCTTCAGGTACTCCCCTTCGAGGCAGGAGCACACCCTGGAATGCTCGGGTCGTTCCACGTACTCCGGTTCGGACAGGACGAACTTCCGGACGTCGTCTACATCGACTCAATGGCCGGCGATCTCTTCCTGGACGGCTCCGCTGACATCGAGCGGTATACCGTGACCTTTGAGCATCTCCGCGCGATTGCGCTGAGTCCGGAAGACTCCGTCGCACTCATCACCAAACTCGCGGAGGACGGGTAGACGAAAGGAGCGCGGGATCATGAACCCCGCCGTCCTGTCCCTCACCTCCTGGCGTAAGAGCACCCGTAGCAGCGGCAACGGGGCATGTGTCGAGGTCGTCGAGGTCTCTCTTGACCGCAGGCCATGACAGAGCGAGACCTGTCTCGCGCTCTGTGGCGTACGAGTAGTCGCAGCAGCGCGAACGGCGAGTGTGTCGAAGTCGCCGTCACGTCGGCGTCCGGTGATGTGATCAGGAGGACGGAGCCCAACTCCCGACGATGAAGGCCGAATGCGCGGGTAAGCATCCCTGCACGGGTCGATTCAGGCTGGCTGTCCCACTTCGTCACCGCCTTTACCGAGCATTCTGAGCGGCCGGCCGTTGGCGCGACTGAGACGACGACGGGGTCCCGGCCGTCGGCCGGGACCCCGTCGAAAGGTTCTCAGTACTTCTCGGTGGAGGGGCGGACGATGTGGCCGGGCTCGTTCGGCTCGGTGGGCTTCTCGTCCTCCGGGCGGACGTCGATGCCCGCCTCCTTGCGCTGCTCCTCGGTGATCGGCGTGGGCGCGCCGGTCAGCGGGTCGTAGCCGGAGGCCGCCTTGGGGAAGGCGATGACGTCGCGGATCGTGTCGCGGCCGGCCAGCAGCATCACGATCCGGTCCCAGCCGAACGCGATGCCGCCGTGCGGCGGCGGGCCGTACTTGAACGCCTCGAGCAGGAAGCCGAACTTCTCCTGGGCCTCATCCCGGCTCAGGCCGAGGGTCTCGAAGACGCGCTGCTGCAGGTCGGCGCCGTGGATACGGATCGAGCCGCCGCCGATCTCGTTGCCGTTGCAGACGATGTCGTACGCGTTGGCGAGCGCCTCGCCCGGCTTGTCCTGGAAGGAGTCCGCCCACTCGGGCTTGGGCGAGGTGAACGGGTGGTGCACGGCCGTCCAGCCGCCCTCGTCGGTCTCCTCGAACATCGGCGCGTCCACGACCCAGGTGAACGCCCAGGCGGACTCGTCGATCAGGCCGCAGCGGCGGCCGATCTCCAGGCGGGCCGCGCCGAGCAGTTCCTGGGTGGTGTGCGTCCTGCCCGCGCCGAAGAAGACGGCGTCGCCGGGCTTGGCGCCGACCTTGGCGGCCAGGCCGTCACGCTCCTGCTCCGACAGGTTCTTGGCGACCGGGCCGCCGAGGGTGCCGTCCTCCTGCACGAGGACGTACGCGAGGCCGCGCGCGCCGCGCGCCTTGGCCCAGTCCTGCCAGCCGTCCAGCTCCTTGCGGGTCTGGGAGGCGCCGCCCGGCATGACGACCGCGCCGACGTACGGGGCCTGGAACACCCGGAACGAGGTGCCCGAGAAGTACTCGGTCATCTCGACGAGCTCGTTGCCGAAACGCAGGTCCGGCTTGTCCGAGCCGTACTGGCCGAGGGCGTCGGCGTAGGTCATCCGCGGGATGGGGCGCGGGATCTCGTAGCCGACGATCTCCTTCCAGAGCCGCCCGACGAGGTCCTCGGCGACCTGGAGGACGTCCTCCTGCTCGACGAAGCTCATCTCGATGTCGATCTGGGTGAACTCCGGCTGCCGGTCGGCGCGGAAGTCCTCGTCGCGGTAGCAGCGGGCGAGCTGGTAGTAGCGCTCCAGGCCCGACACCATGAGCAGCTGCTTGAACAGCTGTGGCGACTGCGGCAGGGCGTACCAGTGGCCGGGCTTGAGGCGTACGGGCACGAGGAAGTCGCGGGCGCCCTCCGGCGTGGACCGGGTAAGCGTCGGCGTCTCGACGTTGACGAACCGGTGCTCACGCAGGACGTCGTGGACGAGGTAGGAGGCCTGCGAGCGGATCCGCAGCGCCCGTGCGAGGGACTCGCGCCGGATGTCGAGGTAGCGGTGCTTGAGGCGCACCTCCTCGTTGACGTTGGCGTCCGTCTCGATCGGGAACGGCAGCGGCGCGGCCTCGCTCAGCACGTCGATGTCGGAGGCGACGACCTCGACGTCACCGGTCGGCAGCTCGGGGTTCTCGTTGCCCTCCGGGCGTACGCGGACCTCGCCGGTGACCTTGACGCAGAACTCCGAGCGCAGGTCGTGGGCCGTGTCCTCTTCCCGGAAGACGACCTGGGCGATGCCGGAGGCGTCGCGCAGGTCGATGAAGGTGACGCCCCCGTGGTCGCGGCGGCGCGCCACCCAGCCGGCCAGCACGACCTGCTGTCCGGCGTGTTCCCGGCGCAGCGAGCCCGCCTCATGTGTGCGGATCATCTTTGAGCAAGCCTTTCTTTCAACGTCGTCACGAGCTCGGCGAGCGGTACGGCGACCTGGTCGCCGCTGGCCAGGTCCTTCACCTGGGCGGACCCGGCGGCGATATCTCGCTCGCCGAGGATCACGGCGTACGCCGCTCCGGACCGGCCGGCGCCCCGCATGGCGCCCTTGAGCTTCTTGCCGTCATAGGACATGTCGGCGGCGACACCCGCACGGCGCAGCTCGGCGATCAGACCGAAAATCTTACGCTCGGCCTCCTCGCCCAGCGGCACGCCGTACACGTCGACCGTCGGTTCGGCCACGGCGGCGACCTCCTCGGCCTCCATGGCCAGGACCGTACGGTCGAGGCCGAGGCCGAAGCCGATGCCGGGCAGCGCCGGGCCGCCGATGTCCTCCGACAGGCCGTCGTAGCGGCCGCCGCCGCCGATGCCGGACTGCGCGCCGAGCAGCGGGTGGTCGAACTCGTACGTCGTGCGGGTGTAGTAGTCGAGGCCGCGGACGAGCCGGGGGTCGTCCACCCACGGGATGGACAGGTCGGCGAGCAGTTCGCGCACCCGGTCGTGGTGGGCCTTGCACGCGCCGCACAGGTGGTCGGTGACGAGCGGGGCGTCCTCCAGCTGAGCCTGAACCTGCGGCCGCTTGTCGTCCAGCACGCGCAGCGGGTTGATCTCGACCCGGGCGCGGGTGTCCTCGTCCAGGTCGAGGCGGCGAAGGAACTCCTGCAGCGCGGCCCGGTAGACGGGGCGGCACTCGCGGCAGCCGAGGGAGTTCAATTTCAGGGACAGGCGGGTCAGGCCGAGGCCGCGGTAGAAGTCCCAGGCGAGGGCGATCGTCTCGACGTCGACCGCGGGGTCCTCGGAGCCGATCGCCTCGAGGTCCACCTGGTAGAACTGGCGGTACCGGCCGGCCTGCGCGCGTTCGTAGCGGAACGCCGGGCCTGTCGCCCAGACCTTGACCGGCAGCTCGCCCTTGTGCAGGCCGTGCTGGAGCACCGACCGCAGCACCCCGACGGTGAACTCCGGCCGCAGCGTGATCGAGCGGCCGCCGCGGTCCTCGAAGGTGTACATCTCCTTGGAGACGACATCGGTCGACTCGCCGACGCCCCGCGCGAACAGGCGGGTGTCCTCGAACACGGGGAGTTCGAGGTAGGCGTAGCCGGCCCGCGTGGCGGCGGCCGCGAAGGCGTCACGCGCGGCGAGGAACGTCGCCGATTGCGGCGGGAAATACTCTTTGACCCCCTTGGGGGCCTGGAAGTTCGAGCTCATGGTGGTTTTTCAAAGTCCCCTGTGCGGGCCGTCGATCGGGGCGACGTCCTTGAGGAACGGATTGGTCGCCCGTTCGCGGCCGATCGTGGTCTGCGTGCCGTGGCCGGGCAGCACGGTGGTCTCGTCCGGGAGCGGCAGGCACACACGGGCCAGGCTGTCCAGGATGGCCGGGTAGTCGCCGCCCGGCAGGTCGGTGCGGCCGATCGAGCCGGCGAACAGCAGGTCTCCGGAGAAGATCACCTGCTGGTCCGCGAGCCGGAAGGTCACCGACCCGGGCGTATGGCCCGGGGCATGGTCGACGACCAGCTCCAGCCCGGCGAGCGTCAGCGGCGCGCCGTCGGTGAGCTCGCGCACGTCGTCCGGCTCGCCGAACGTCAGCCCGCCCAACAGCTGCTGACCGACGCCGAGCGGGAAGCCCTTGGCCGGGTCGGACAGCAGCTCGCGGTCGGCCGGGTGGATGTACGCGGGGACGTCGCGCGCGCCGCAGACCGGGGCCACCGACCAGATGTGGTCGAGATGACCGTGCGTGAGCACCACGGCGACCGGCTTGAGCCGGTGCTCGCGAAGGAGCTCCTCGACCCCGGACTCGGCGTCCTGGCCAGGATCGATGATCACGCATTCCTCCGCCGCCGCGGGTGCCACGACGTAGCAGTTCGTGGCGAAGGACCCGGCGGGGAACCCGGCGATGAGCACGATCGTCCTCTCTGAAGGCGCCTGCTTCCGGCAGATTGAGCGTACCGGCGGCACGTGGCGGACCGCGAACGACATACCCGAGAGCGCCGCAGGGTGTCCGATCTTGGGCGGATTTGCGAGCCTCTGTGGGCCACGCAGAAAAATACCGGCCAGGACCGCTACGATGCGCAGCACGTTTTCCTGTTCATGACGCGAATCAATGAGGTGCGACACCGGTGGCGGGTAAAGACCGCAAGAAGCAGCTGGCCCGGCAGCGCTACGAGCGCCAGATGCAGCGCCGCGCGGCCCGGCAGGCACAAGCACGCAGGATGAAGGTCATCGGCACGGTGGCCGCCGTGGCCGTGATCGCCGGCGGTGGCGGTGCCATCGCGTTCGCGATGAACAAGTCGGACACGAAGAAGTCCACGGCGACCGCGTCGGCGTCCAAATCCCCCACCGCGCAGCCGAGCGTGTCGGTGAAGCCGGGCGAATGCGCCTACCAGCCCCTGTCGAACGCCCAGGGCGCGAAGGACGTCGGCAAGCCGCCGGTCAAGCCCGTCAAGGGCACGTACGAGATGACGATCGACACCAGCCAGGGCAAGATCGTCGCGAAGCTCGACGGCACCAAGGCCTCGTGCACCGTCAACTCCTTCAAATACCTCGCGTCCAAGAAGTTCTTCGACAACACCAAGTGCCACCGGCTCGACACCGGCATCAAGGTGCTGCAGTGCGGCGATCCGACCGCCACCGGGAGCGGCGGCCCCGCGTACGGCTTTGGTAACGAGAACGTCCCCAAGGCCGACGCCTCCGGGCAGGCGACCTACAAGCGCGGCATGATCGCCATGGCCCACAGCAGCCAGCCGAACAGCAACGGCAGCCAGTTCTTCATCATGTACGGCGACTCGCCGCTGCCTGCCGACTACACGGTGTTCGGAGAGATCACCGAGGGGCTGGGCGTCGTGGATTCGGTCGCCAAGGCCGGAGCGACCGCTGCCGACCCGCAGTCCGGGATGACCGCCCCAAAGAAGAAAATTGAAATAAAACACCTCACCGTCGCGAAGATGGGGTAATGCGGAAGGTTAGGGTGGCCTGCGGGAGCACAGCTCCCGAGGTCGTCACGGTGGGCCCGGCGCCCGACGAGCGGCCCGGGCCTTGAAACAGGAGGCAACGGTGTCCAGCGCCACCGACCCTTGGGGAATCCGGCGCCGGGGAGGCGGAGACGGCTCCGTCCGGGCCGTCCGGCCGCTCATGGCGGGCACGCTCCACGACCGGGAGGCCGACGGTGACCACTGATCCCTGGGGCCGTGTCGATGAGAACGGGACCGTCTACGTCAAGACCGCCGAAGGTGAGCGCACCGTCGGCTCCTGGCAGGCCGGCGCTCCCGAAGAGGCCCTCGCCTACTTCCGGCGCAAGTACGACGCGCTCGTCACCGAGATCGACCTGCTCGAGCAGCGGATCAAGACGACCGACCTGGCGCCCGCGCAGGCCGAGCACAGCATCGCCCGGCTCCGGGAGTCCGTGACCGAGGCGCACGCGGTCGGTGACCTGGACAGCCTGGCGCGGCGGCTGGACTCCCTCACCGGGCTGCTCGGTCGGCGCCGCGAGGAGCTCAAGGTCGCCCGTAACGAGGCCCGTGGGCACGCGCGTGAGGTCAAGGAGCGCATCGTCGCCGAGGCCGAGCGGATCGCCGCCGAGGAGACGCACTGGAAGAACGGCGGTGAGCGTCTCCGCCAGCTCGTCGAGGAGTGGAAGGCCGCCGAGCGCGTCGACCGGCCCACCGAGACGGCGCTGTGGAAGCGCCTGTCGACCGCGCGCAACTCCTTCACCAAGCGCCGCAAGGCGTACTTCGCCACCCTGGAGGACGAGCGGGAGTCGGCCCGGCAGGAGAAGGAGCGTCTGGTCGCCGAGGCCGAGGCGCTCAGCGGCTCGGCCGACTGGGGCCCCACGGCCACCGCCTACCGCGACCTGATGCGCCGCTGGAAGATGGCGGGGCGGGCGTCCCGCGAGGTCGAGGACGAGCTGTGGGCGCGGTTCAAGGGCGCCCAGGACGTCTTCTTCGCCGCCCGGTCCGCGGCCTTCGCCGAGCGCGACGCCGAGTTCCGTGAGAACGCCGAGGCCAAGGAGAAGGTCCTCGAGGACGCCGAGCGGTTGCTTCCCATCCGGGACGTACGCACCGCCCGCCAGATTCTGCGTTCGATCCAGGAGCGCTGGGAGTCCATCGGCATGGTGCCGCGCGACTCCCGGGACCACCTCGAAGGCCGGCTGCGCCGGGTAGAGGAGGCGGTCCGCTCCGCCGAGGAGTCGGAGTGGCGGCGCACCAACCCGGAGGCCCGGGCCCGTGCCGAGGCCACGGTCACGCAGTTGCGGTCCTCGATCCAGCAGCTGGAGACACGCCTGGAGAAGGCCCGCCGCGGCGGGCGTGACAAGGACGTCAAGGACGCCGAGGAGGCGCTGACCGCGCGCCGCTCGTGGCTGGAAGAGGCCGAGCGCACCCTGACCGAGTTCTCCTGACGCCGATCGTCGGCCCGTCTCCCTGAGGGAGCCGGGCCGACGATCACACGGTGGACGCTCGGACGTCACGCGGTCTGTGCGCCGGATCGATCGGTCACGTCACGTGGTGCACGCGCCGGATCAGTTGGTCACGCGGTAGACGTCGTAGACACCGTCGACGTTGCGGACGGCCTTGAGCACGTGGCCCAGGTGCTTCGGGTCGCCCATCTCGAAGCTGAACCGGCTGATGGCGACCCGGTCGCGGTTGGTGGCGACGGACGCCGACAGGATGTTCACGTGCTGGTCGGAGAGCACCCGCGTGATGTCGGACAGCAGGCGCGTGCGGTCCAGCGCCTCGACCTGGATGGCCACCAGGAACACCGAGTCCTCGCCCGGCGACCACTTGACGTCGACCATGCGTTCGGGCTCGGTGCGGAGGTTCGCGACGTTCACGCAGTCGGCACGATGCACCGAGACGCCGTTGCCGCGGGTGACGAACCCGACGATCTCATCACCAGGGACCGGCGTACAGCAGCGGGACAGACGGACCCACACGTCAGGGTCACCGGCGACGACCACGCCCGGGTCACCCGCGGGCCTCGACCGCCGCTTCTTGGTGGGGATGACGGTCTCGTCGAGGTCCTCGGCCGCGCTCTCGACCCCGCCGAGGGCGTCGACGAGCTTCTGCACGACGCTCTGCGCCGAGACGTGACTCTCGCCGATCGCGGCGTACAGCGACGAGACGTCGGCGTAGCGCAGGTCGTGCGCCAGAGCCACCAGGGCCTCCCCTGACAGCATGCGCTGCAGGGGGAGGTTCTGCTTGCGCATCGCGCGGGCAAGGGCGTCCTTGCCCTGCTCGATGGCGGTCTCGCGGCGCTCCTTGGAGAACCAGTGCTTGATCTTGTTACGGGCGCGGGCGCTCTTGACGAAGTTCAGCCAGTCGCGGCTCGGCCCGGCGTCGGGCGACTTGGAGGTGAAGATCTCCACCGTGTCGCCGTTGTCAAGGGTCGACTCCAGCGGCACGAGCCGGCCGTTGACCCGGGCGCCGATCGTACGGTGCCCGACCTCGGTGTGGATGGCGTAGGCGAAGTCGACCGGGGTGGCGCCCTGCGGAAGGGCCAGGACCTGCCCCTTCGGCGTGAAGACGAAGACCTCCGAGACCGACAGGTCGAAGCGCAGCGACTCGAGGAACTCCGCCGGGTCGGTGGTCTCCTTCTGCCAGTCGAGGAGCTGCCGGAGCCAGGCCATGTCCCCCGTCTTGGCCGCCGACCCGCTGCCGACCGTCTCCTCCTTGTACTTCCAGTGCGCGGCGATGCCGTACTCGGCGCGGTTGTGCATCGCGCGGGTGCGGATCTGCAGCTCGACGGGCTTGCCCTCCGGGCCGATCACCGTCGTGTGCAGCGACTGGTACATGTTGAACTTCGGCATCGCGATGTAGTCCTTGAACCGGCCGGGGACCGGGTTCCATCGCGCGTGGATCGTGCCGAGGGCGGCGTAGCAGTCACGGACGGTGTCGACGAGCACGCGGATGCCGACGAGGTCGTAGATCTCCTCGAAGCCGACCTCGCGGGCGATCATCTTCTGGTAGATCGAGTAGTAGTGCTTCGGCCGTCCCTTGACCGTCGCCTTGATCTTCGCCTCGCGCAGGTCGCCGGCGACGTTCTCGATGACGTCCTGGAGGTAGACGTCGCGCCGGGGCGCGCGCTCGGACACGAGACGGGCGATCTCGTCGAACCGCTTGGGAAAGAGCGTCTGGAATGCGAGGTCCTCCAGCTCCCACTTCAGCGTGTTCATGCCGAGGCGGTGCGCGAGCGGCGCGAAGATCTCCAGGGTCTCGCGGGCCTTGCGCTCCTGCTTCGGCCGCGGCAGGTAGCGCAGGGTGCGCATGTTGTGCAGGCGGTCCGACAGCTTGATGACCAGCACCCGGATGTCGCGGGACATCGCCACGACCATCTTGCGGACGGTCTCGGCCTCGGCCGCTTCGCCGTACTTGACCTTGTCGAGCTTGGTGACGCCGTCGACCAGGGCGGCGATCACGTCACCGAAGTCGACCCGCAACTGGTCGAGGGTGTAGGTGGTGTCCTCGACGGTGTCGTGCAGCAGCGCGGCGCACAGCGTCTCGGTGTTCATCCCCAGTTCGGCGAGGATCGTCGCGACGGCGAGGGGATGCGTGATGTAGGGATCGCCGCTCTTGCGCTTCTGGTCGCGGTGATGGTGGGCGGCGATGTCGTAGGCGCGCTCGACGAGACGCACATCCGCCTTGGGATGGGTGTTCCGGAGCGTCTTGATCAGCGGTTCGAGTACGGGATTCATCGTTGGACCACGCTGGGCGCCCAGGCGGGCGAGCCGTCGGCGGACCCGGGCGGCGGACGGCCCGGTGGCGCCCGATGGCGTCGTGTCGCCGTCATCCGGCACCGGCGGTTCCGGGGTGTCCGGTGACACCGCGGACTTCGAACCGTCCGATGGCACCGTGGCCGCAGGGGCGTCCGGTGGCACCGCGGACTCCGAAGCGCCCGGTTGCACCGCGGACTCCGGGGTGTCTGCTGACACTGCGGACTCCGAACCATCCGGTGACACTGCGGACTCCGAAGCGCCCGCCGGCTCCGCCGACGAAGAGGCCTCAGCCCGGGCCTGCGGGGTCAGCGCGGCATCCGCCACCGCGTCGGACGAGACCACCTCACCGGGCACTCAGCCTCCTCATTCATGCGTCGGAACCACAGTTTATCCGTAGTCGTTTTCCAGTCGGTGCCCATCACCCATTCCGGTCACGGCGGCCGGACGTCGGTGAGGAGGACGCGAGATGCTGGAAGGGCACCGGCGAAAGTTGGCTCGATGAACAAGACACTCCGCAGGACGACGATCTTCGCCTTGCTCCTGATCCTCGGGCTCCTGGTGAACGTCACCTACATCCAGGGCTGGGAGGAGCAGAGGCTGCGCGACGACCCGCTGAACGCCCGGCACTTCCTCGCACAGTTCAACCGGGACCGCGGGCCGATCATGGCGGGCGGCACGGTCATCGCCAGATCCCGTGACACCGGCAAGAAGGACTTCCGGTACCAGCGCGTCTATCCCGAATCCGAGGTGTTCGCGCCCGTCACCGGCTACTTCGCGCCCAGCGGCAGCGTGACCGGCGTGGAGTCCGCGGCGGACGGTCTGCTGGCCGGCACCGACGCACGGCTGACGGTCCAGCACTGGTTCGACGCGATCGTGGGCCGTACGACCCGGGGCGCCACGGTGCAGACGACCATCGACCCGGCGGCCCAGCGCGCGACGTACGACGCCCTGCGCGGGAGCACGTCGCGCCGTGCCGCCGCCGTCGCCATCGACATACGGACCGGCGCGATCAAGGTGATGGCGTCCTATCCGTCATTCGACGCCAACACGATCGCGGTGCACGACACGACGGCGTCGACGCGGGCGTACACGCGGCTCCTCAAGGCGTCCGGCAGCCCGCTCATCGACAAGGCGATCGACGAGAGCTTCGCGCCCGGCTCCACCTTCAAGATCATCACCTCGTCCGCGGGGATCGACAAGCAGGGCCTGAGCAAGGACAGCCCCGTCGACACCCCCGGCGTGCTCACCCTGCCCTCCGGGAACCCGCTGCACAACGACGCCGACTCCGGGCCGTGCAACGGCGGTCAGCTGCCGCTCATCGAGGCGTTCGCGCAGTCCTGCAACAGCACGTTCGGCAAGCTCGCCCTGGACATGGGCCAGCGGCGGCTCGGCGCCGAGGCGTCCGGCTTCGGGTTCGGGCGGCGCATCCCCATCGAGAACGGCCTCAGCAGCGCGGCGAGCGTCTATCCGAAGAACATGGGCGGCGACGACGTCGGGCGCAGCGGCATCGGCCAGGGCAGCGTCTCCGCGACGCCGCTGCAGATGGCCCTGGCCGCCTCCGCCATCGCTCACGGGGGCGTCGTGATGAAGCCGTACCTCATCCAGCGCGTCACCTCGCCCGACCAGTCCGAGATCGAGGCCGCCTCTCCCCGTGAGCTGTTCCGGGCGACGAGCTCTGAGACGGCCGGCCAGCTGCAGGACATGATGCGCGAGGTCGTACAGACGGGCACGGCGCGCGGCAAGGTCGCGACGGACATCGCGGGGAAGACCGGCACCGCCGAGACCGGACTGCCCTACAACGAGCGGTGGTTCGCCGGCTTCGCACCTGCCGACAATCCGAAGATCGCGTTCGCGGTCGTCACCGAGGGCAGCGGCTTCGGCGCGGACGCCGCCGGTCCGATCGCCACCCGCATGGTCCAGGCCCTCAAGGTCGAGTGAGGGCGAACGCCCGACGGGGTCTTGGCGGCGCGAGGCCGACGCCGACGACCGACGCGTCCGCGGACCGCCGCGCCGAAACAGGACGAGCCCGTACGCGGCCCCGAGGGACGCGTACGGGCTCGCGGTGAAGGATTCAGCCCTGGATGAGGGCGTGGACGTCGAGGTCGGGAAGCCGGTCCCGGCCGCTCAGGAAGCCCAACTCGATCAGCACGGACAGGCCCGCGACCTCGGCGCCCGAGCGCCGGACGAGGTCGGCGGCCGCCGCGGCCGTGCCGCCCGTGGCCAGCACGTCGTCGACGATGAGCACCCGCTCGCCCGGGGCGAGCGCGTCCTGGTGCACCTCGATCGTCTCGCTGCCGTACTCCAGGTCGTAGCTCTCGGCGAACGTCGCCGCCGGGAGCTTGCCCTTCTTGCGGACCGGCACGAAGCCGGCTCCGAAGTGGTAGGCCACCGGCGCCGCGAGGATGAAACCGCGGGCCTCGATCCCGACGACCTTGTCGATGGTGCCCCGGCCGTAGTGGGCCACGATGGCGTCGACGACGGCCGCGAAGGCGGTGTGGTCGGCCAGCAGCGGGCTGATGTCCTTGAAGACCACCCCCGGCTTGGGATAGTCGGGGACCTCGCGGATCCGCTCGTTGATCAGTTTGGTCAGGTCGACCGGTCGCGCGGTCACATTCCTCCTCAGGGGCTCCATCCCCGCGACGGATCGTGCGATCCGTCGCGGGGATGGGCTCAGCGCTTCTTCTTGCCGCTGGGCCGGCCCTTCGAGCCACCCCGGCGCGGCTGCTGCCGCGGACCATTCTGCACGACCCGGGCACCGGCCCCGACAGAGGATGCCTCCGCCTCGTCCTCGACGTCGTCCTCCGGCAGCTCGGCGACCTCGACCTCCGGCTTGGCCTTGCGCTTCGGGCTGTTGGCCTTGGCCGCCACCCGCTTGGCCAGCGTCTTGTACTTGGCCTGCCGCTCCTGCAGGTCGGCGACGATCGGGGTCGCGATGCAGATGGAGGAGTACGCGCCGGCCGCCATGCCGACGAACAGGACGAGCGCCAGGTCCTTGAGGGTGCCGGCGCCGAGCACGCCGGCGCCGATGAACAGCAGGCCCGCGACCGGCAGCAGCGCGATCACCGACGTGTTGATCGACCGGACGAGGGTCTGGTTGACCGCGAGGTTCGCCGCCTGGCTGTAGGTCATGCTGTTCGAGGTGGTGAGCGACCGGGTGTTCTCCCGGACCTTGTCGAACACGACGACCGTGTCGTACAGGGAGTAGCCGAGGATGGTCAGCAGGCCGACCACCGAGGACGGCGTCACCTCGAACTGCACGAGCGAGTAGACGCCGATCGTGATGAGGATGTCGTGCGCCAGCGCGATGATCGCCGCGACCGCCATCCGCCATTCGAACGCGACCGACAGGTAAATGATGATCGCTACCAGGAAGATGAGCAGACCCTGCAGCGCCTTCTGGGAGATGTCCTTCCCCCAGCTGGCGCCGACGCTCTGCGGGCTGACGTCATCCGCCTTGGCCAGGTGCAGTCGCTGCTGCACCGAGTCCTGGACCTTGGTGACGTCCGCGGAGCTCAGGCTCTCGGTCTGGACGCGCCAGCCCGTGCCGGTCTTCTGGACGATGGGGTCCTCCTTGACGACCCCGGAATCCTTGACCGCGGCGCGGGCGTCGGAGGTCGTCAGCCCCGGCTTCGTCGGGAACTGGAAGACCGTGCCGCCCTTGAACTCCACGCCGAAGTTCAGGCCGAGGGTGAGCAGCGACACGACGCTGACGAGCAGGATGAGCCCGGAGACGGCGTACCAGGTCTTCTGCCGCCCCACGAAGTCGAGCGAGATCTCGCCGCGGTGAAGGCGGCCTCCGATGTTGCCCAGGCGTGACATCAGGCCTCCTTGGTGCCGGCGGGACGGGTGGTGACGCGCTTGGCCACACCCAGCGTCGTCGGATCGAGGCCGGAGAACCGGTGGCCCCGGCCGAAGAACTTCGTGCGGGCCAGCAGCGTGACCATCGGCTTGGTGAAGAAGAACACCACGACCACGTCGATGAGGGTGGTGAGGCCCAGAGTGAAGGCGAAGCCCTTCACGCCGCCGATCGAGAACCAGTACAGCAGCAGGGCCGCGATGAACGAGACCGCGTCCGCGACGAGGATGGTGCGCCGGGCGCGGACCCAGCCGCGTTCGACGGCGGTGCGGAGCGTGCGGCCCTCACGGACCTCGTCTCGCAGTCGCTCGAAGAACACGACGAAGGAGTCCGCGGTGATGCCGATCGCCACGATCGCACCGGCGATGCCCGCCAGGGACATCCGGAAGTCGATGAACTTCCCGAGCAGCACGACCGACTCGTACGTGATGATCCCGGCGATCGCCAGGCTGGAGATCGCGACGAAGCCGAGGCCGCGGTAGTACAGGAGGCAGTACAGCACGACCAGGACGAGGCCGATCGCGCCGGCGGTCAGGCCGGCGGTGAGCTGGTCCTTGCCAAGGGTGGCCGACACCGACTCGATCGAGCTCTGCTTGAACTTCAGCGGCAGCGCGCCGTACTTCAGGACGTTGGCCAGGTCGGTGGCGTCCTCCTGGTTGAACTGGCCCTCGATCTGCGCGTTACCCGAGGTGATCGCCTCCTTGACGCCCGGCCAGGAGTAGACCGTGCCGTCGAGGACGATCGCGAAGTGGTTGCGGGTGTTGTTCTCCCCGAGCGCGGCGGCCTGCTGGGTGAACTTGGCGAACGCGCCGGTCGCGGCACCGTTGAGGTCGAGGTTGACGGTCCACTGCATCCGGCCGTTCTGCGGGTCCGGCGGCAGGGCCTGGGCCTTGGTGACCTGCTCACCGGAGATCTTGGCCGGGCTCAGGATGAACTTGTAGTCGACCTTGTGGGTCTTGGGGTCGGGCTTGGCGCACACCGCCGCCTGCTTGGCCGGGTCGAGCGTCCTGCCCTGGCCGACGTCGTTGCCGATGCAGGTGAGCTTGTCGAACTGCGCCTTGACGGCGGGGTCGACGCCGGTGAAGTCCTCCCCGGTCTGCTGCTGCTGTTGCTGCTGGAGCTGCTGCTGCAACTGCTGGAGCTGCTGGGGGGTCAGCGACTGCGTGGCCTTCGGGCTGGCCGCGGCGCTACCGGACGTCGACGGCTTCGGCGTCGCCTTGGTGAGAGCCTGCGCGAGCGCCCGGCCCTTCGGCGTCGCACTGGCCGACCCCGACGGCGTGGCGCTGCCGGACGGCTTCGCGCTACCGGACGGCTTCGCGCTCCCGGAGGGCTTCGCGCCGCCCTTGCTCTTACCCGTGCTCGTCGGGGTGGGCGTCGGCGTCGAGGTCTGCTGCGGGACGCCCACCGGCTCGGCCACGAGCACCTGGCGGAACTCGAGTTTGGCCGTGGTGCCGATCGTGCGGACGACCCGCTCCTGGCCCTGACCGGGCACCTGGACGATGATGACGTTGCTGCCCTGCTTGGTGACCTCCGCCTCGGAGACGCCCAGGCCGTTCACGCGCTCGCGCATGATGTTGATGGCCTGGCCCATCTCCGACTCACCGATCTTGGCGCCGGGCTTGGTGGGCTCCGCCGTGAGCGTCACGGTGGTGCCGCCCGCGAGGTCGAGTGCCAGCTTGGGCGTTTTTTGGCCCTGCCAGAACATCAGGCCCACCAGGGCTGCGGCGATCACGAGCAGCGCGAGGAGAACGCGCCCTGGTTTTGGAACGTTTCTGCTAGGCGGAGCCACGGTCGTCTTTCGTCCTTTGTCTGCGGTCAGGTGCTGGTCAGGCCGACGGCTTCTTGTCGGCCTTGTGCTCGCCGTCCTTCAACGTTTCTGCGGTCTTCTTGTCGTCCGCGACGGTCTGCGCGTCGGTCTTCGGCTCGATGTCGTCCTGCGCGACCTCCGCGTCACCGCCGGCCTTCGGCTCTTCGGCCGCCTGCTCCTCGCCGATCTCCTCGGCCTCGTCGGTCTCCTCCTCCTCGTCCTCATCGGAGGAGTCGTCCAGAACCTGACCGACGGCCTGCTTCACGAAGCGGGCCTCGACCCCCGGGGCGATCTCCAGGACGAGCGCGTCGTCCTCGACGGCCACGACCGTCGCGAGCATGCCCGCGGTCGTCATGACCCGCTGGCCGGGAACGACCTGGCTCTGCAGCTGAGCCTGCTGCTGCTGCCGCTTGCGCTGCGGGCGGATCAGCAGGAAATAGAAGACCACGACGATGAGGATCAGCGGCAGCAGCGACACCAATGGATTGCTGCCGCTCTTCGCCGCGGTGACGTGGGTGAGCGCTGTGAGTGTTGTGTTGCCCTGCACCGGGGCATCCTTCCGATGTGATGTGTTGAGCCTGCCGCCGACCTTTCGCGCCGCGAAAGGCGTGTCATCTGCTGACGGCGACCAAGCTCCGGAGTGTAAAGGAGTACCTGAAACCCCGGCAACGGCGTGACGAACCCGCGCGCCGAGAAGTTCCCCGTCACTCCTCCGCCACTTCGAAAAGCGTACCTTCCGCCAGGGGCGGCGGGGCGAGTCCGAGATGCCGCCAGGCGGCCGGTGTCGCGATCCGGCCCCGAGGGGTCCGGGCGATGAGGCCCTTGCGCACGAGGAAGGGCTCGGCCACCACCTCGACGGTCTCCGGCTCCTCCCCCACGGCCACGGCAAGGGTGGACAGGCCGACGGGGCCGCCGCCGAACTTCGTCAGCAGTGCCTCCAGCACCGACCGGTCGAGCCGGTCCAGTCCGTCGGCGTCGACCTCGTACAACGTCAGCGCCTGGTGCGCTGTCTCCTCGGTGATCACACCGTCGGCGCGCACCTCGGCGTAGTCACGGACCCGGCGCAGCAGCCGGTTGGCGATCCGGGGCGTGCCCCGGGCGCGCCGGGCGATCTCGGCGGCGCCCTTCTCGTCCATCCGCACGTCGAGCAGCCGGGCCGACCGGTGGATGATCCGCTCCAGGTCGGCGGGCTCGTAGAAGTCCATGTGCGCGACGAAACCGAACCTGTCGCGCAGCGGGGCGGGCAGCAGCCCGGCCCGCGTCGTGGCCCCCACCAGGGTGAACGGCGCGATGTCGAGCGGGATCGCGGTCGCGCCCGGCCCCTTGCCGACCACGACGTCGACCCGGAAGTCCTCCATCGCGACGTACAGCATCTCCTCGGCCGGGCGGGCCATCCGGTGGATCTCGTCGAGGAACAGCACCTCACCCTCGGAGAGGGTGGACAGCACGGCCGCGAGATCGCCGGCGCGCTCGATCGCCGGACCGGAGGAGATCCGCAGCGGCATGCCGAGCTCGCCGGCGATGATCATCGCCAGCGTGGTCTTGCCGAGTCCGGGCGGCCCCGACATGAGGAGGTGGTCCGGCGGGCGGCCACGCCGCAGCGCGCTGTGCAGGACGAGCGACAGCTGCTCGCGAACCCGGGCCTGGCCGACGAACTCGTCCAGGCGCTTGGGCCGCAGCGCGGCCTCGATGACCTTCTCCTCGCCGTCGGCGATCGGCGAGACGAACCGCTCCTCGTCGCTGCCGTCGGCGATCGGCGAGACGAACCGCTCGTCGTCGCTCACGGGGCCCCTCCCCCGCCGACGCGGTGTGTGCGGCCTCCGGCACGCCGATCGGCGGCCCCGGGGCGACCCTCAGGCGCCTCCGAATGCCCGTCGACGGCCGCGGCGTGCCGTCCGACGGACGCGGCACGGCTCCTGAGGGCGCCGGCGCGCCGGTGGGCGGCCGATCGTACGGCGACGGGGCTCATCGGCTCAGCCTCCGCATGGCCATCTTGAGCAGGGTGGCGATGTCGGGGGCGTCCTGGCCGTCGATCTCGGCGGCCACCGCCTCGACGGCCGCGTCGGCGTCCCTGCCGGACCAGCCCAGGTTCGTGAGGCCGGCGTGGACCTGGTCGCGCCACGGCAGCGTACGGGCCGCCGGGACGAACGCCTCCGCGTCATCGGCCGGCGCGCCGAGGCGGTCCTTCAACTCCAGCACGATGCGCTGGGCGCCCTTCTTGCCGATCCCCGGCACCTTGGTCAGCGCGTTGAGGTCCTCGGCGGCGACGGCGCGGCGCAGCGCGTTCGGCGGGTGCACGGCGAGCATGGCCAGTGCCAGCCGGGGGCCGACGCCGCTGGCGGTCTGCAGCAGTCCGAAGATCGTGCGCTCGTCGTCGTCCGCGAAGCCGTACAGGGTGAGGGAGTCCTCGCGCACGACGAGCGAGGTGGGGACGTGCGCCCGGTCGCCCACGCGCAGGCCGGCGAGCGTGGCCGGGGTGCACTGGACGGACAGGCCGACGCCGCCGACGTCGATGACGGCGCCGTCCGGCCCGGCACCGGCGACCTTCCCGCTGACGAATGCGATCACTGCCCCGTCCCTCCACGCCTCGCGAGCCCGTCGGCCGGGCGTCGCTCCCGGCCCGCCGGAACCGCCCGCGGGCGGCCGCGCACTCCGCTCACTTCTCGACTCCGTACTTTCTCATCCTCGCCGCCTGAATGCGCGCCTGAGCGCCGCCGCGCCACAGGTGACAGATGGCGAGCGCGAGGGCATCGGCGGCGTCGGCGGGCCGGGGAGGGGTGTCCAGCCGCAGCAACCGGGTCACCATGCCGGTCACCTGGGCCTTGTCCGCGCGGCCGTTCCCGGTGACGGCGGCCTTGGCCTCACTCGGGGTGTGCAGCGCGACCGGCAGCCCCCTTCGTGCCCCGCAGGCGATGGCGATCGCCCCGGCCTGGGCGGTCCCTATGACGGTGGAGACGTTGTGCTGGCTGAAGACGCGCTCGACGGCCACCGCGTCGGGGCGGAAGGCGTCGAGGAGCTTCTCCAGGCCGCGTTCGAGGCCGATCAGCCGGGTCCCGAGGTCATCGTCGGGGCTCGTGCGGATGACGTCGACGGTCACAAGCCGCAGCTGCGTGCCCGGCGCGCCGTCGACGACGCCCACCCCGCACCGGGTCAACCCGGGGTCGACGCCGAGTACGCGCACGGCGGCTCCTCTCCGTTCCGAACAGATGTTCGCAGCGAGGCTACTCGCCGCGTACGACTTCGGGCGCTCGTCGCCCCGGCGTGTCGCACCGCGATCAGAAGTAGTCGAGCATGTGCGGCGTCGCGCAGAAGGCCGCGTCGAGCACCGCGTCGGCGGACGCGTCGCCCTCCGCGAGGCCGGACCGGCGCAGGCGGGCCATGGGGACGCCCGCGTAGAGCGCCGCGAGGCCGCGGGCGGACAGCCGGAGGGCGTCCGGTTCATCGTCCGTACGCGTCAGACTCCCGTGACCACCGTCGACGGTCAGCTTCCAGGCACCGGCGTTGCCCGGCAGGGCCTCGTCCGTGATCGTCACGGAGACCTCCGCCGAGAGGCCGGCGGGGAAGCCGCGGGCGTCGATGGCCGCGGGCGCATCGAGCACCCGCAGCATCCACGAGGAGCGGTGCAGGTCCTCCGCGGACCGGTCGCGCAGGAGCCAGAAGAGGGGGTCGTCCGGGGCGACGCAGGCGCGGACGGTCCGGGCCACCGACGAGCCGGATCCGACGAGTGCCCACAGCGCCCGTGCGGTCTCGGCGGATCTCGCCATGCAGCGGTGCACGACGAGCTCCTGGCCGCCCGCGCCCCAGCCGTAGGCGAGGAAGCCGTCCTCGGCGAGGTAGGCGAAGAGGTCCGCGCTGTCCAGCAGATCCCGGAAGAAGTCCTCGCCCCGGTCGATCGGCCCGTTGTCACGCGCATCGGCGTGCAGGCGGCGCAGCAGTGTGACGACGTCGGCGGCGTCGTCGGGGCCGACGCGCCGGATCTTCACCGATCCGGTGCCAAGCGTGCGCAGCGCCTCGGCCGCGAGGGTGACGAAGTGCTGCGCTCCGGCGTGCTCGTAGCCGACGGAGCGATACACCGGCGCGGTTGCCGGGTACAGCGCGGCGAGCGGCAGGCCGTCCATCGCCTCCAGAAGACCCCGGGCCAGGCGCCGCCCGACGCCGCGACCGCGCTCCTCGGGGGCCACGGCCACACTCGCGACGCCGCCCATCGGGACGGCGCGTCCGTGCCACCACTGGTCGAACAGGTGGTAACGGGCGGAGGCGACGAGCCGGTGGCCGTCGTAGACCCCGAACACACGGCCCTGGCGCAGGGCCGGACGGATGGAGCGCAGCCATTGCGCGTGGTCACCCGGCCCGAAGGCACGGACCTTCAGGTCGTAGGCCGCGTTGAGATCCTCGGTCGCCAGGGCTCGGATGTCCACGGACGTACGCTACGGCATCCGCCGGGGCGCCCGCGCGGACGCCGGACGCCCCCATGGCGGACGGGATCAGGCGTCGATCTTCTCCATGATCTCGTCGGAGACGTCGAAGTTGGCGAAGACGTTCTGGACGTCGTCGCTGTCCTCGAGCGCCTCGAGGAGCCGGAAGACCTTCTTCGCCGCGTCCTCGTCGAGGGGCACGCTGACGCTCGGCAGGAAGTTGGCGTCCGCGGACTCGTAGTCGACACCGGCGTCCTGCAGGGCCTTGCGGACCGCGACGAGGTCACCGGCCTCGCAGATCACCTCGAACGACTCGCCGAGGTCGTTGACCTCCTCGGCGCCCGCGTCGAGCACCGCGAGCATGACGTCGTCCTCGGAGGTGCCCTCCTTGGGCACGATGATGACGCCCTTGCGGGTGAACAGGTACGACACCGAGTTCGGGTCGGCCAGCGAACCGCCGTTGCGGGTCAGGGCCGTGCGCACGTCGGAGGCGGCGCGGTTGCGGTTGTCGGTGAGGCACTCGATCAGCACGGCGACGCCGCCGGGGCCGTAGCCCTCGTACATGATCGTCTGCCAGTCGGCGCCGCCGGCCTCCTCACCCGCACCGCGCTTGCGTGCCCGCTCGATGTTGTCGATCGGCACAGAGCTCTTGCGGGCCTTCTGGATGGCGTCGTAGAGCGTCGGGTTGCCGTCCGGGTCGCCTCCACCGGTCCGGGCGGCCACCTCGATGTTCTTGATGAGCTTGGCGAAGAGCTTGCCCCGCTTGGCGTCGAGGGCAGCCTTCTTGTGCTTCGTCGTCGCCCACTTGGAGTGGCCGCTCATTGCGTTCCCTTCACCATGTCGAGGAAGAGCCGGTGGATCCGCACGTCGCCGGTGAGCTCCGGATGGAATGACGTCGCGAGCAAGTGTCCCTGCCGGACCGCAACGATCCTACCGGCGGCGTCGCCCGACTCCGCACGGCCGAGGACCTCCGCGCGCCCGCCGACCGACTCGACCCACGGTGCCCGGATGAAGACCGCGTGGAACGGCGCGTCGAGCCCGGCCACGTGCACGTCGTTCTCGAAGGAGTCGACCTGACGGCCGAAGGCGTTGCGGCGCACGAGCATGTCGATGCCGCCGATGGTCTCCTGCCCCGCAGCGCCGTCGGCGATCCGGTCGGCCAGCATGATCATGCCCGCGCAGGAGCCGTACGCCGGCATGCCCTGCTCGATCCGCTTGCGCAGGGGCTCCAGCAGCTCGAAGGAGCGCGCGAGCCGCCACATGGTGGTGGACTCCCCACCGGGGATCACGAGTGCGTCGACCTGCTCGAGCTCCTCCGGGCGGCGTACGGCCTCCGTCGAGGCGCCGCAGGACTCCAGCGCGCGCCGGTGCTCACGGACGTCTCCCTGCAGTGCGAGCACACCGATCGTCGGGACAGCAGCCACTATTCAGCCCTTCACAATGTGATGTACGGACAATGAGCCTAGTGCCTGTCATAACACCGGCAGCAGGCAGTGATCTTCCCCAGGCCGTGCGCTCCGACGTCCGGGCCGCTGCTGCTACGCCCGCGACGCCTACGGCCGACCCTGTACGCCCGCGACCCCCGGCGGTCCTTACGCCTGGACCACGACGGCCCGCGCCATGCGCCGCAGCTCCGGGGTCAGGTTCCCGACGTCGACGACCACGTCGCTCACGACCGAACAGGCCGGCCCGTCGGGCGAGAAGGACGAGGCGCACAGGCTCTCGGCCGCCCGCAGGGTCGCCTCCGCGGCCCGCAGATCACGGATCTCCGTCTGCGCCCGCGCGACGTCGATCAGATGGCGGCCGTACGACGTCCTCGACAGCTCATCGCCGTGCACCGCGCCGGCCGACCGCAGCGCCAGCCCGGGCTCGTGCAGCATCGCGTAGGCGTGCGTCGCCTCCGTCGCGATCCGGGACGGGCCGAAGCCGACGTGATAGTCGACGCGGTCATGGCCGAACCGGCGCGCGGCCGATCCGGCGAGTCCGAGGTACTCGGTCGTTCGCGCGGCGCGGTCCCCCGCGCTCGCCGCGGCGATGGCGGCCAGCATGAGGCCGCCCCACACCGTCAGGTCGCGGAGCGCGGCCCCGCTCATCGAGGGCTCGGTGCTCTCGGCGATCCACACCGCGTGTTCCTCCGACGCCCGGGCGCGGCCCTCGCGGAGGAGGGTCCACGAGTAGGCGCCGTGAAGCGTCTCCCACTCGAGCTCGTCGCCGCCGCCCTCGGCCGCTCGGATCGCGTTCTCCGTCGCGCGTTCGGCGAGGTCGTACCTGTCGTAGTGCACGAAGAGGCGCGCGGCGAGCTGATGGGCCTCGGCGAGCGGTCCGGCCGCCCTGGCCCCGAGCTCGCCGGACGCGAGGCGGGCCTCACCGATCAGGCCCGGGAGGGCGCCGGCGAGGCGGGTCATGTTCCCCGACCGGTAGTCGCGCCAGGCGGCGTCGACGGCGGCGTTCAGCTCAGCGAGGTCGGGGGCCTCACCCGCGTCATCGGCGTCCACGCCGGGCATCGAGTCGGCCGACACGACCACGTCACGGACGTTCTGGACGTCGTCGCGAGCGGTCCGGTCGTCGTCGCGCTCCTCAGGCCGCCGCCTGCCGAGCAGCCGTGAGACGCCGACGCCCAGCGCGTCGGCGAGTCTCGTGAGCGCCGTGAAACGCGCCGTCTGCCGGTGGCCGTGCTCGAGCTTCTCGATCAGGTCGACGCTCACCCCGGAGTCATCCGCGAGCTCGTGCCGGGTCATGGCGCGCCCGTCGCGGAGCGACCTGAGCCGGTCACCGATGTTGTCAGGCTGGGACACTGTGCTGCACCCCCTGTGCCGCGCTGCGCTCCCCTGCGAAGCTGATTTCAGGCTACGACCGAACTGTCCACGCAGGACATCCTTAAACCGCATATCGACCGGAGAACCACGGGCGTCAAGGACGGTCAGTGAGCGTTTCCGCCCAGCCTGGTCAGCGAACGGATCTTGAACCGGCGGACCGAGAGCTCCAGGGGCAGGAAACCGTCCCTGCCGCGCTCGGTGAGGCCCCGGCCGAGCAGGTGCTCGCGGGCCAGCGCCAGGCCGTACTGCTCGTAGTCGAACGGCAGGGGGACGTCGGGCGCGCCCTCGTCGATCGCCTTCCAGAAGGGCGCCTCCGCCGGGAGCCGCTCGCCGAGGTCGACGACGACGCCGTCCTCCACGGTGACGAACACGTCTCGCTGCGGGCGGTCGCGTTCGTACCACCGGAACCAGCACCCGGACACCACGCTGTGCAGGACCAGCACACCGCAGGTGGCGCCGGGCAACGCCGCCGCGATCTGGTCGGCGAGCCTGCGGGCCTCGTCGTCGACGCCGTAGAGCCGGCGGTCGCACACGATCAGCGCGTCGCCGTACGCGCCGACGAAGAGCTCGTCCTCGTACGGCCAGAGCGCGAAGTCCAGAACCGTGTCGCCGCTCTCGACGATCGCCGACTCCGGGTAGAGGCGCCGCGCCAGGTCGGCGGCGGCGTCCAGGTCCGGGATCAGGCCCTGCCGGAAGGCGCCGGCCGGATCGTCAATGCTCGCGCACGCCAGCGCGATAGACCACGCCATGGGTTTCGTCCCCTCCTGCGGCCGCTGCACCGGTCCGCCCGCGGAAGCGCCACACCGCCGGACCCACGACAGGGTAGCCCGCCCGCGCCGGACTGGGGAGGCCCCGATCGTTCGGGGCCCTCCCCGGGCCGGCCGGTCGACCCGGACGGCGGGGCGAGGTCCTGCCCCTCCTACCAGCCGCGCCCGGCAAGACGGTCGGACTCCGACAGCGTCGAGACATTGATGCCGACCATCGCCTCGCCGAGCCCGCGGGAGACCTTGGCGATGACGTCGGGGTCGTCGTAGAAGGTGGTGGCCTTCACGATCGCCTCCGCGCGCTTGGCCGGGTCACCGGACTTGAAGATGCCCGAGCCGACGAACACGCCCTCGGCGCCCAGCTGCATCATCATCGCGGCGTCCGCCGGGGTGGCGATGCCGCCCGCGGTGAACAGCACGACGGGCAGCTTGCCGGCCGCAGCAACCTCCTTGACCAGCTCGTACGGGGCCTGCAGCTCCTTGGCCGCCACGAAGAGCTCGTCCTCGGGCAGGGCGCCGAGACGCCGGATGTCCTGGCGCAGCCGACGCATGTGGGTCGTGGCGTTGGACACGTCACCGGTGCCGGCCTCGCCCTTGGAGCGGATCATGGCCGCGCCCTCGGTGATGCGGCGGAGCGCCTCGCCGAGGTTGGTGGCGCCGCAGACGAACGGAACGGTGAACGCCCACTTGTCGATGTGGTTCTCATAGTCCGCCGGGGTCAGGACCTCGGACTCGTCGATGTAGTCGACACCGAGCGCCTGCAGGACCTGGGCCTCGACGAAGTGCCCGATGCGCGCCTTGGCCATGACCGGGACCGACACGGCGCTGATGATGCCCTCGATCATGTCCGGGTCGCTCATCCGGGAGACGCCGCCCTCGGCCCGGATGTCGGCGGGCACGCGCTCCAGCGCCATGACCGCGACGGCACCGGCGTCCTCGGCGATCTTCGCCTGATCCGGGGTGACGACATCCATGATCACGCCGCCCTTGAGCATCTCCGCCATGCCCCGCTTGACGCGGGCGGTGCCGGTCTCCGGAGTGGCAGTGGACTGGGCGGGGGTGGCAGTGGACACGGGCTACCTCTTCGGAGAATCGATCACGCTTGTCGCTCTCCATGGTAGTTCGAGGTGGGGACGGGTTTCGCCCGGCCGCCCGCTCCATCGGCCGAGGCCCGGCCGCGCCGGATTCAGGGGGTGACCGGACGGCCCGCGTTGACGAAGAGCACCCACACCTGGCCCGGCGCGAAGGTCATCGGCCGTCCCGACGGGGTGGTGTAGGTGGTCCCCTGGCCCTCGGACGCGCGGGACCAGCGGGCGTCGTAGGCCTTGCCGTCGCGCAGCACCGTCGCGGTGCCGGTGCCCACCGTCCGCACCAGAGGCGTGTAGTTGCCCAGGAAGTCGTGGAACGGCGACCGTGTGGTGCGGACCCGCTGGATCACGATCGTCTGACCGCCCAGCTGCCCGCCCTCCGCGGCGCGGTCCGGTCGGCCGTCCTGCGACGCGAGCCAGCGGTGTTCCTTCGCCGACCAGCGGAACACGAACGACGTCGCCGGGTAGCGCGCGGTGAAGGACGTCGTCGCCGTGCCACCGGGGGGCGCGGTCCCGAACCGGAAGCCGACGTCGCGGGCCTTCGTCGCCGTGGCGGCCTTGGCGAGCAGCCGCTGCGGCGACGCGTAGAGGTTGTACGGCGCCGGGTTGGGCCCGGCCCGCGTGTAGGCGCCGCCCGTGGTGTCCGGAGAGACGTCGATCAGTGAGGCACGGGCGAGGTAGGGCTTCATCTTGCTCTGGACGCCCGAGTAGGCGAAGGCGGGCCGGCCGAACTGCGGCAGGATGTGCAGGTCCGAGATCCGGGCGCTGCGGACCGGCCCCACCTGCGGCGGAAGTGCCGAGGAGAAGACCGCCATGATGCGGGACAGGCCGCCTTCGACCTGCTCGACGTAGATGATGTCGGCCGAGCGCAGGCCGCGCTGCGGCTTGGCGGACCGCGTATTGTCGATCTTCACGGCCAGGACCGGTCCGTTCCTGGCGCCGGGACGTCCGGTGAAGGGGTGGCCCGTCCCCGAGGTGGTCGGTGAAGACGACGCGGACGCCGTCGGGGTGTTCGCGGTCGTCGGCGGTGCCGCGCTGTTCGTCTGACCCGAGCCGGAGCAGGCGGAGAGCGTCACGGCCGTGAGCGCGGCGGCGCTCAGCACGGCGGTGCACGGACCTTTATGTACGTGGAGATCGGACATTACGGTCCTCTCCCGCTGAATCGGAAGTGTCCTAATCGGCGAGCGTAGCCGAGCGGCTCACCGCCGACGGCATCGCCTGCGGAACCCGGCCGGTCGCCCCGGCCGGGTCGGCGTCCGCCGAGGTCTCGCACGGGGCCCTCCACCGCCCGTGAAGCGCGACGGGTCACCCCGGGCCGAACGGCGTCCGCCAAGGTCTCACACGGAGCCCCACCACCCGTGGATCACCACCGGTCACCCCGACCGAACGGCGTCCGCCGAGGTCTCGGGCGGGGCGTCGTCGATCTCGAAGAACTCCGGGAGCGACGCCCGGCCGGCCAGGTGCAGCAGGCGGGGCAGGAGCTTGCGCCGCGCGGCGCGGGTCGCGGTCACCGCGTTGTTGTAGAAGCTGCGCGCGTACGCGACCTTCCGTACGGCGGCGTCCAGCTCCTCCAGCAGCGCCGCGCCGTCCTCGCGGGCGGCGAGGGTGGCGCGGAAGCCCGGCTGCTCGACGACGGCCCGCAGCGCGCGGGACAGGTCGCTCTCGGCGAACTCCCGGTTGTCGGCGTCGGCGATGCGGGCCTCGTGGGCCGCGGCGGCCAGCAGGAGGCTGGTGGCCGGGTCGAGCAGGCGGGACGCGGCCAGTTCCAGCGCGACCGCCGCGCGCCGGACCAGCGCGACGTCGAGGCCGGCCCGCGCGGTCTCCAGGCGTACGTGCAGCCGGTCGATGCGGGTGGCGCGCCAGGAGACGTACACGCCGAGCAGGACGACGACGGCGGTGATCAGTGCGATGTTCAGCGCGGCGTGGTACATCGTCAGATCGCAGTCGTCTCGACGACGGTGGTGTCCCCGGCCACGGTCTCGTACACCCGCAGGACGTCGCGGGCGACCGTCGACCAGTCATAGGCGCGCACGGCGGTCCTCGCCTCCGCCGACAGCTGCTTGCGGCGCGGCGCGTCGTCGAGCAGTTCGGCCGCTGCGGCGGCGAGCGCCCCGGCGTCTCCCACGGGGAACAGCGCCCCGGCCCGGCCGTCGAGCAGCACGCGCCGGAACGCCTCGATGTCGCTGGCGAGGATCGGCGCGCCGGCCGACATGGCCTCGGCCAGCACGATGCCGAAGCTCTCCCCGCCGGTGTTGGGCGCGACGAACACGTCCACCGAGTGCAGCGCCCGCACCTTGTCTGCCTCGCTGACCATGCCGAGGACGACGACCCGGTCGCGCAGGTCCGGGGAGACCCGGGCCAGGACCTCGCCGGTGTCGCCGGGGCCGGCGAGCAGCAGCCGCAGGCGAGGACGCCGGCGCCCCAGGATCTCGAAGGCGGCCAGCAGCACCGGCAGGCCCTTGCGCTGCTCGTCCATGCGGCCGAGGAAGCCGAGCGCGCCGTCGTCTCCGGGCCAGCCGGGCAGCGGCTCGGCCATGGAGTAGCGTTCGGTGGTCACGCCGTTCGGGATCAGCACGGCGTCGCCGCCGAGGTGCTCGACGAGCGTCCTGCGGGCCTTCTCCGACACCGCGATCCGCGCGGTGATCTTCTCCAGGGCGCTCTGCAGGATCGGTCCGGCCGCCGACAGCGCCCGGGAGCGCTCGAACGACGCGTGGAAGGTGCCGACGATCGGCCCGTCGGCGGCCCAGCAGGCCAGCAGTCCGAGCGAGGGCGCGGCGGGCTCGTGCACGTGGAGGACGTCGAACGCGCCCTCCCGGATCCAGCGGCGCACCCGGCCGGCGGACAGGAAGCCGAAGGCCAGCCGTGCCACCGAGCCGTTGTAGGGCACCGGGACGGCGCGCCCGGCGGGAACGACGTACGAGGGAAGCGGGGTGTCCTCGTCTGCGGGCGCGATCACGGACACCTCGTGGCCGAGCGCGAACAGCGTCTCGGCGAGGTCGCGGACGTGCTGCTGCACGCCGCCGGGAACGTCCCACGTGTAGGGGCAGACGATGCCGATCTTCACCGATCGCCCGTCCTTCCCGCCGCCGGCCCGGCCGTATCACTCACTCCGGTTCACCGGAGGTCCTCGACCCAGACCCGCTGGAGCATGTGCCAGTCCTCGGGGTGGGCGGCGATGCCGTCGGCGAAGACGTGCGCGAGGGACTGCGTCATCGCCCGGACCTTGTCGCGCCGCTCTCCCTCGTCGGGCACGCGGATCTCCTCGTGGACGTGGACACCCCACTCGCGTCCTTCGTACCACAGGGTGACCGGGCGGAGGGCCGCGCCCGTCTCGATCGCCAGCGCGGCGGGGCCTGCGGGCATCTTCGCGGTACGGCCGAAGAACTCCACCTCGACACCGTTCGCGGTGAGGTCCCGGTCGGCGACCAGGCACACCAGGCGGGCCTCGCGCAGCCGCGCGGCGAGGGTGCGGAACACGTCGCCGTCGCCGCCGGTGGCCGGGAGCACCTCCATTCCGAGACTCGCCCGGTAGGCGACGAACCGGTCGTACAGCGACTCGGGCCGCAGCCGCTCCATCACCGTCGTGAACGGCACCCCGGACAGCGCGATCCAGGCGCCCGCGTGGTCCCAGTTGCCCATGTGGGGCAGGGCCGCGACGACGCCGCGCCCCTCGTCGAGGTCCTTGCGCAGGTCCTCGATCCCGGTGATGCGCATGCCCGAGAGGATGCGCTCGCGGCTCATCGCGGGGAGCCGGAACGCCTCCAGCCAGTAACGCATGTAGGAGCGCATGCCCTGGCGGCTCAGGTCGCGCAGGGCCTGCTCGGAGATCTCCGGGCCGACGACGCGCCGGAGGTTCTTCTCCAGCTGCCGCACGCCACGGCCGTGCTTCCGCCAGGTGCGCTCGGCGATCAGCATGAAGATCTCGTGCGCGACCGGCTCAGGCATCCGCCGGACCGCCGCCCAGCCCAGCGCGTACGCGGCGTCCGCCGCCTCGTCCCTCACGACGGTTCGCTCACCTCGAGCTGACGGCGCACCGCCACGAAACGCTGCACGACGGTGATCGCGCTGGCCAGGGCGAGCAGCCACAGCCCGACCACCAGGACGTACGGGACGCCGAGCCCGTCCAGGCCGATCGCGACCAGGCTGACGATCAGCCGCTCGCCGCGCTCGGCGATGCCGACGGTCGCGCCGACGCCGATGCCCTCCGCGCGCGCCCTCGCGTACGACACCAGAGCGCCGGACACGAGACAGAACAGGGCGAGCCCGACGATGAGCATGTCCTGGTGGTCGTGGCGCGCGAACCGCAGGATCAGCCCGGAGAAGATCGCCGCGTCGGAGATCCGGTCCATGTTGGAGTCGAGGAAGGCGCCGAACCGGCTCGTCCTCCCCGTGACCCTGGCGACCGCGCCGTCGAACATGTCGAAGAACACGAACACCGTGATCACGACCGTTCCCCAGAAGAACTGGCCCTGCGGGTAGAAGCCGAGCGCACCGCCGACGACTCCGAACGTGCCGATGAGGGTGATCGCGTTCGGTGTGAGACCGGTGCGGGCCAGCGCCCGGCCGACCGGCGTGATGACACGCGAGAGCGCCGGCCGCAACTGGTTGAGCATTGCCATCCTCTGATCGTGTTCTGGCCGCGATTTCATCGCCCTGTGGCCGTAGCCGCACCATCCCCCGGGCGGGCCAATCGTAGTGCGTGGCGTCGGCGCAGGTGGGAACGGCTGATATCAGGCAGGCCTCAACCGGATCCTGGTCACCCCTTGAGATATGAGGCCGGGGCGGTAATTGTGGTGACCACGGGTGTGGCACCCGTCACACCCATTGTCCTTTGGAGGTGGGCACGTGGCGGACAAGAGCGGTCCCCAAACCGCCGGCAGGGCACCAGCGGTCGACCAGCCCGAGAAGATTCGCAACATCGCGCTGGTCGGCCACTCCGGAGCGGGCAAGACGACGCTCGTCGAGGCGCTGCTCACTGCGACCGGTGCGATTCAGCGTCCCGGTCGCGTCGAGGACGGCTCGACGGTCAGCGACTACGACGAGGTCGAGATTCGCCAGCAGCGCTCGGTGAACCTCTCGCTCGCCTCGTTCCTGCACGGCGGGACCAAGGTCAATCTCATCGACACCCCCGGCTACGCCGACTTTGTCGGCGACCTGCGGGCCGGGCTGAGGGCCACCGACGCGGCCCTGTTCGTCGTCTCCGCGGTGGACGGCGTCGACGGCCTCACGCGGATGCTCTGGGAGGAGTGCGCGCTGGTCGGCATGCCGCGCGCCGTCGTCATCACCAAGATCGACCAGCAGCGCGGCGACTTCGACGAGGTCCTCACCGCCTGCCAGGACGCCTTCGGCGAAGGTGTCCTGCCGTGCTACTTCCCCTGCGGGGCCGGGCTGATCGGCCTGCTGACGGGCAGATGCTTCGACTACTCCACCGGTGAGCGCGTCGAGCGCGACCCGGACCCGGAGTTCCTGGACCGTCTCGCGGAGCAGCGCGGCGCCCTCATCGAGGGGATCATTCAGGAGAGCGAGGACGAGACGCTCATGGAGCGCTACGTCTCCGGGGAGCAGATCGATGTGAAGGTCCTGATCGAGGACCTGGAGAAGGCGGTGGCACGCGGCAGCTTCTATCCCGTGCTGGCCACGTCGGTCCCGCACGGGGACCACCCCGGGCCGGTGATCGGCATGCGCGAGCTGCTCGAGGTGATGACCCAGGCGTTCCCCTCGCCGCTGGAGCACGGCATCCCGGCGGTCACGAAGGTCGACGGCTCGCCCGCGGGTGACCCGGCGTGCGATCTGGACGGTCCGCTGGTGGCCGAGGTCGTCAAGACCACCTCCGACCCGTACGTCGGGCGCATCTCCCTGGTCCGGGTGTTCTGCGGCACGCTCCGGCCGGACGAGACGGTGCACGTCTCCGGGCACGGGCTGGCGGACCGCGGTCACGAGGACCATGACGTGGACGAACGCGTCGGCGCGATCACCGCCCCGCTGGGAAAGGTCCAGCGCACCATGTCGTCCTGCATCGCCGGGGACATCTGCGCGGTCGCCAAGCTGACCCACGCCGAGACCGGCGACACCATCTCCTCGAAGGACGCCCCGCTGCTGATGGCGCCCTGGTCGATGCCGGACCCGCTGCTGCCGGCGGCGATCCGCGCCAAGTCGAAGGCCGACGAGGACAAGCTGTCCCAGGCGCTGGCCCGGCTGGTGGCCGAGGATCCGACGCTGCGGCTGGAGAACAACTCCGAGACCCGCCAGCTGGTGCTGTGGAACATGGGCGAGGCCCACGCCGACGTGCTGCTGGACCGGCTGCACAGCCGGTACGGCGTCGAGGTGGAGACCGTGCCGCTGCGCGTGCCGTTGCGGGAGACGTTCGGCGGCACGGCGCAGGGCCTGGGCCGGCACGTCAAGCAGAGCGGCGGGCACGGCCAGTACGGCATCTGCCACATCGACGTCGAGCCGCTGCCGTCGGGCGGGGGATTCGAGTTCATCGACAAGATCGTCGGTGGCGTCGTCCCCCGGCAGTTCATCCCGTCGGTCGAGAAGGGCCTGCGGATGCAGATGGAGCGGGGGGTCATGGCCGGCTATCCGCTCGTCGACGTCCGGGTGACCCTGCACGACGGCAAGGCCCACTCGGTGGACTCCTCCGACATGGCCTTCCAAACGGCCGGGCAGCTCGCGTTGAAGGACGCCGCGTCCAAGACGCAGATCCTGCTGCTGGAGCCCGTCGACGAGGTGTCGGTGCTCGTCGCCGACGACTACGTCGGCGCGGTGATGTCGGACCTGTCGTCCCGGCGCGGGCGGGTGCTCGGCACCGAGACGATCGCCGGCGGTCGTTCGCTGATCAAAGCGGAGGTTCCGCAGCTGGAGATCACGCGGTACGCCATCGACCTGCGGTCGATGTCGCACGGCACCGGCACGTTCAGCCGCTCATTCCTGCGTTATGAGCCGCTGCCGTCGCACCTGGCCGACAAGGTGGTCGCCGAGACGAAGGAGTAGCGCGTCCCCGCCGTGTCACCCGTACGCCACGCC
>NZ_JAMXMY010000037.1 GCF_024055795.1 Actinoallomurus purpureus
CGACGACTGCTTGACGGCTGGCTCGCCGCGCGCTGGTGACCTCGTCGTCGAGCTTGTCGATCCGGGTGCGTAGTGCCGCGATCTCGACCGCGTAGACCGCCACCAGCACGTACTTGTCGAATGTCGCGGTGAACATGGTCGCGTTCGTGGTGAGCTGGCTTTTGAGGTCGAGGATGTCGGCGCTGGTTTCGCGGTGGTTCCGCTCGATGAGCCGCTCGAGCTCGGCAGGCCCGGGTCCATCAGTCATCGAACCCCTTTCCCTTGTCGCCGGACTGAGTGCCGAGGGCTCAGGAGTAGGTGACCGGGGTGACGGTGAGGTAGGAGTTCTCCTTGACCCTCACTCCGGTGCCGCCTGCCGTGGTGTCGGCGGCGACCTGGAGGGTGACCGACCCGTTGACCACGGAGGTGCCGACGTACAGGTGCCCGACGATGTACAGCGATCGCTGGTTGGTGTAGCCGGAGGCGCTGACGTTGCCGTCGCCGTCGACGACGACGTAGCGGGTGGTGCCGACCTGGGAGAGGACGTAGGGGTTCTGGGCGGTGGCGTCGGCCTTGGTGTAGTGCGGCTGCCAGTGGAAATCGACGGTGCCGGAGCCGGAGACGATCGCGGTGGCGAATCCCATCCGGGCGTTGTCGGTGGCGTCGGCGCGGTAGATGATCAGCGCTTCGACGCGGTAGTAGCGGGCGCCGCCTGGGACGGTGGCGGTGAGCTGGCCGTCGGAGGTGAGGGTGGTGCCGGTGACGGTGACCTCGTCGGCGCTGCCCTTGCGTTTGGCGACGACTCCGGATGCGCCGGCCGTGCCGCCGTTGGTGATGGTCAGCAGCGTCGAGCCGAAGGAGGACTGGACGCGGACCTCGTGCGTGGAGTGGGCGGCGCCGTTGACCCAGCCGACGCCGTCTGCGGGGTCGGCGGCGCTGCTGCCGGACTTGTTGTCCCAGGCGGTGCCCTGCAGGAAGATGTTGCGGGCGGCGGCGTCGATCGTGACGCCGCGTTTTTGCAGCTGGGAGGTGCTCGACCGGTTGTAGGCCTGGATCCCGGTCATGGTCAGGGATGAGGCGGAGGCGCCGATGTAGAACCCGGAGCACTCGTAGGAGCCCGCAGACCCGGAGATGTTGTCGATGTAGTTCGAGCTGTCGGCGGTCGCTCCGACGAACGTGTTTTTCCCGAACTTGACGACGAAACCGTGGCCGCCGTTGTCCTGGGCTTCAACGCCGAAGAAGCGGTTCCGGGTGCCGCCGATGTACCAGCCAGCGCCGTCTTTGTAGGTCTGGCCTTCGACGAACGCCGTGGAGCGCTTGTTGAACCAGCTGCCGGTGGCGAGGAAGGCGTTGTTGGTGCCGTAGACCTCGATGCCGCTGTAGGTTCCGCCGCCGCGGTTGGCGGAGGAGAAGTCGCACATCGCGTAGTGGTCGTCGGCGCCGCCGCCGGAGCCGTCTTCGCGGCCGACGACGAGGCCTTGCCGGAGGAAGTGCCGTCCCCGGATTGCCACGAAATTGATCGCCTGGTCGTCGACGCCGTATACGACGAGGCCGCGGTCGCAGTCCCAGATCAGCAGGTCATGGAAGCGGTGCACGGCGTCGGAGTCCCAGGTGACGCCGCCGGAGTTGAGCAGGATCCCGTCGATGAGGCTCGGCGGGGTCGTCGCGAATGCCGTGCCGGGCGTGCCTTTGATCCACAGGTTGGAGACGTGGACGTTGTGGACGTTCGCTGCGGTGCTCAGCGTGCCGATGTTGATGATGCCGGACTCAGACGCCCAGGTGCCGACCGCGACGAGCATCGTGTTCTCTTGGCCGGCGCCGCGCAGCCACACCCCGCTCTTCATTTGCAGGCCGGGCGCGCCGATGCCGTACGTGCCGGGTGGCAGCAGGACGATCCCGCCGCCGGCTGCGGACACGTCGTCGATGGCGGCCTGGATCACGGCGCGGACGTCGGTGGCGCCGGTCTTGTCGGCGGAGTAGGGGCCCTGGGTGACGTCGACGCCGATGTATCCGGCCGGGCTGGATCCGCTGCTGCCGCCGGTCGGTGGGGCACCCCACCGGACTCCGAATTCGCTGGTCGGGTCGGCGTCGGGGGTGAGCATCTGCCCGACCGCGCCGCCCCGAAGGAGGGTCAGCAGGTCGTTGAACGCCGTGTGGTCGACGTTGAACGCGCCGATCGCGTCGGCCAGGTCGGTGGCCAGGATCTTGATGCGCGGGCCCGCGCCGCCGTTGCCGTCCGCCCAGGCATACCAGGTGTCCGGGGTGGTGTCGGGGCCCTGGATCTGCGGGAGCTGGCCGTTGCTGTCCGCGGTCACCGAGGTGATGGGGTTGCCGAGCGCATCGAGCAGGTCGGTGATCTGGACGCCGCCGCTCGCGGCGGTCCACAGCGTGACGGTCCCGCCCGGGATGACCAAGGCGTGCTTGCCGGCCTGACCGGACACTGCCGTCTCGTCGGCGCCCAGGCCGAGCGCCCAACTCGCGACGTCGCCGAAGAACAGGTGCCGCGCCATCAGCGTTCCGCCTCCTCGTCGTCGCCGGTCGGGGGGTTCGGAGGCGGCACCGGGCCGCAGAGAATCGGCATGCTCATCCCAGGAGGTAGCTGGTGTCGAGGTAGACGCCCTGGCCCTCGGACAAGGAGCCCACGGGCATGGCGGTGATGGTGATCAGGCCGGAGGGGTACAGGCGCATCCGTCCGGCCGCGGACTGGCCGATCGGTGCGAGCCAGACGTGGTCCTCGACGGGCGCGAAACCGCTCGGCAGCTGTGCGACCTTGGGTTCGGACGTGCCGGCCTGGATGCTGATGGTGCCCTCGACCAGGGCGTTGCCCTTGACGTAGCACCAGCCGTTCTTGGCGCGGACCTTCATCGGGAGCCCGCCGGCGGAGAACTTCGAGCTCGCCACGCTGTAGCTCTGCCAGCCGGTGTCCTGGTAGAGGATCTGGCCGGCGGTGCCGTTCCAGCCGATCCACCTGCCGGTGGAGGTCTCATAGACGATGTCGCCGGGGACCAGCACCGTCTGGATGTCGGTGATGACCGTGCACGCGCGGGACGCGGCGGCCTGGAGCAGGGGCCGGGACTTCACGTTCCCGCCAGCGATGGATGCAGCGCCGTTGAGGACCGTGACGTCCGCGGCCGGGATCTCCCACAGGCCGGTGTCTCCGGCGTCGCGCTGCAGCGTTGGGGCTCCGGCGCCGGGGGTGCCCTGCCGCACCACGCAGTTCGCGTTCCAGGTGGACTTGTCCAGCCGGATCACGACGGTGTCGATCCGGGTCTTGCCGGAGGTGTTCGCGGCGATCGTCAGGTTGAACTCGCTGGTGCCGGAGGCCCAGGCGTGCCCGCGCACGATGGCGTAGCGGTTCGCGCGGACGTGCACCTCACGGGCGGAGGAGTTGGCGTAGACCAGGTCAGAGACGTCGGGGAAGATCCCGTCGGCCGACCAGGGGATGAGGCGGGGGTATTCGGTGTCGGTGACGGCTCGCGCCGGGGTGCCGTGGCTCGGCGACGGCCAGGAGACTTCGGCCACGTCATGTCCTTTCGAGGCGGGCGAGTCGTTTGCTCAGGTCACGGACGGCGGTGACCCAGCGCGGGTCGGTGGTGGCGTCCGGGGAGCCGACCACGCTCGTGACGTATTCGCCGTCCTTCGGACTGGCCTGAAGTTGGGTGGAGCGGACCAGGTCAGAGACGGTGGTGCCGGTTGCCAGCTCGACGGAGACCTTGTCGCCGAGGTCGAAGTCCCGGCCGGCCTTCAGGTCAGGGGTGTCGACCGTGACGGTGGCCAACTCGACGGGCGCGGCGCCCTGGGCGAGGGCGACCTGCCCGGACTGGGTGAGTTGGCTGGCGTCGCCGGTGTCGGACTGGTTGACCACGTCCTCGATCCGCCACCAGGTGCTGGTGGCGGTGGCGTCGCTGACCTCGGCGATGATGCGGGACTCGGCATCGCCGGATCCAGCGACCAGCGCGGTGGTGAGGGTCGGCGCGGACTGCTTGTAGGAGACCGCGCGCAGGTTCCCCAGGCCCCGGGAGAACCGGGCGGTGGCGGTCAGGTCCCGCGGGCCGTACACCTGGTACTCGATGCTGGTGCCGACCTGGGCGGTGCGGAATCCGAGGCCGCCGGCGGCGATCGCGACCGTGCGGCAGGCGTCCAGCAGCGGTTCGAAGCGCGTGGTGACATTGCAGGTCGTGCCGACGCTCGCGACCGCGCCGAGCACCAGGTGCGCGATCTTCCGGGCGGTCAGCGCACCGGGCCCACAGTTCAGGTTGACCAGGTCACGCAGGATCGTCTCGCCGTTGACGGCCGTACGGACGTAGGAGGCGACGGTCTGGGCCGTCGCAGCGGCGGCCGGGTTCGGGTAGGTCTTGTATCCGGCGAGGTAGGCCAGGTCGTCGGCGAAGGAGACCTTGACGATCCCAGGGTCGGGTTCGGAGGAGGCCGAGGCCCCGCCGACGCCCCAGGTGTATTCCTGGGGGACCTCCATCGGCCCGGCGCACCAGATCTGCCCGTCGCGGATGACGATGATCCGGTTCCCGGGCTGCAGCTGGGCGAGGATGTCGGGGTAGGCGACCAGCTCGAGCGTTCCGGCGGCGGGTGCGTTGAAGCTCCGGGTGACGTCCAGGGACCGCCAGTCGACGATCGGGTCGCCGACGACGTTCAGGTTCCGGTCGGTGACCAGCAGCTGGATCGCCACGGTCAGGCCGTCTCGTACAGCGGGTAGAAGACCAGGTCGATTGCTGATCCGGCGCCGGAGCCGTCGAGCTGGAACGTCACGTCGACCGTGCCGGGCGGGATGCCCCACAGCACGGCCCCGGGCCAGTTCAACGCCCCGATCCAGTTCGTCGAGCCGAACCGCACCTGCGGCGGGTCGGTGCTGATCGTGACCTGCTCGCCGGCCAGGAGGTTGCCGTGACCGATCGCGGTGGCGTTCGGGTTGAGCTGGAAGCTTTCCCCGGTGGTGGTCAAGGTGGCGGTCAGTAGGCTCGCCGGGCCGGTGACGACCCAGTTCGGCCAGGCGATGGCGTCCCCGGGATTTTCGATCGTCGTCGCGCCGAGCACCTGGGCGGAGCTCACCGACGGGTACGGGGACTGGAAGTCCACGCCGGTCGCGGTCTCCCGGTGGATGACCTGCGGGGTAACGTCCCGCCAGTACGGATCCTCACACAGCAGCGTCAGGACGAAGAAGTCGGCGATGGTGCCGTAGCCCTGCTTGCCCTGCCCCTCGAACCCTTCCTGGTAGTACGCCGTGACGCGGCGGGCGGTGCCGTCCGGGCGGGCGATCTCCAACTCGCCCGGCCCCAGCCGGCTGGTCTGGGTGAAGGCCGTGCCGACCGCGCGCCAGAGGTTGATGAACGCCTGGTGGTCCTCGCCTTCCACGCGGATCGGCCAGGTGATGATGCGCTGGCCCGGCTGGATGTGCCGGACCCGGACGCCGCCGCGCGGCCGGTCATCGGTCGTGATGCTGATCGAGGCGGCGTCCAGGCCCGACACGCCGTCGGCGAGGGTGAACCAGCCGGAGTCGGGGTCGGTGAGCGGCCACACGGTGCCGTCGGGGGCGTACCAGGTCGCGACCGAGAAGCCCACGCCGGGCAGATCGGTGCCCCCACCGGCCTGTATCTGGGATCCGACGAGAACCGGCATTTACCGCGGCCTCCCCACGCGCGCCTGCGCTTCCTGGCGCCGCTGCAGCGCCTGCAGGTCCTGGACGCTGAAGTTGGCGCGCTGCGGGTAGATCTCGTAGTGGACGTGGCTCGCGCCGTCGCCGCCGCGGGTGAGGCTGGAGATGTCGGCCCACTGCGTGGGCGAGAACACCGGCTCCGGCTTCCGCGTCGCGTTGTAGGCCAGGTTGAGGCCCGGCTGGAGCCAGCCGCCATCGTCGTACCAGCCCGAGGACACCTCGTGGGACCAGGCCGCGGCTGGGGAGCCGTAGCGGCCCCGGATGTAGTTCAGGCCCCAGCGCATCTGCGTCGCGGCGTTGTCCCGCCAGTCCGACCCGGCGGAGGCCATCTTCGAGGCGGGCAGGGACTGCGGGATGCCGTACGCCCCCGAGGAGGGGTTCGTGGCGTTCCACCGCCACCCGGACTCCCTGTTCCACAGCCGGATCAGCGCGGAGTACTGGCCGGCGGTGCCCCACCCGTAGCCCATGAGGGCCTGCTGCGCCCACGCCTGCGCAGCGGACGACGAGGCATGAATCAAGCTGCCGCCCGGGCCGGCGCCGACCGGGTAGGCCGGATGGGCGTGCCCCTGCGCGCTGCTGCGCGTCACCAGGGCGACACGGTCACCGTAGTTACCCTCGACGGACTGCCAGGGGTTCCCGCCGCTGACCGCGATACCGACGTGGCCGATGCCGCCCCAGCCGTTGCTCTGGCCGCTGTAGAAGACGATGTCACCGGGCATGACCCCGGAGCTGCCAGCCTCGAACCGGCTCCCGAAACCCTGCGCCATCCCTGGCGCGCTCGGAGTCTTCGGGATGATCTTCGAGTTGCCGGTCTGCTGGGCGAGCCAGTCAATGAAGTCGGCGCAGTTGTGGACGGCAGCACCATCCGCGACGAACGCATGTTCGCCGGGGACGGTCAGGTCGTACACCGTCTCTAGGCGACCGGTACGGCTCACACTCCGGACCGGCACCCACAGGTAGCCGTCCTGCTCGAAGTGCTGACGACGTCGGATCGGCCCCGGCTTCCACTTGACCAGGTACGCCTTCCGAACTGAAACCTGGCGACCCTCGATGGTCATCTCACCCGCGTCATGCGCCACATGGATGTTCGGCACATGCCCGAGCGACCGGACGAGCTTGCCAAGGCCGATCGCCAGGGCGCGGGACACGGTGGTGGCGCGAAACCCGTTCGCTTCATCGAACGATCCGTCGCCGGCCAAGTACCCGTCGAGGAGCGCCTCGCGCGCTGCCCGATCCCAGGTGAACACCTCACCTGGGATCTGCTTGCCGTGCGCGAGGTCCCCGAACTGGCCGCATAGGTCGTACAGGTCGTCGTCGTAGACGGTGAAGTGCAGACAGGTCCGATTCTCAGTCACACGAACATCGCCGTTGCCCGCGGCCTTCAAAGCCGCCAGGATCCGCTCCCGCTCGCACGCCTCGTCGCTGAACTGCACGCCGTGCGCCGTGTCCCGATGCAGCCGATGTCCGTCGGCGAGGTACATGCCGAAGACATAGGCCAGCGCGGGGTCGAAGGGATCCCGCCCCTCGGCCGGGATCGGCAGGGCAATCATGTCGCCGCGCTTCAGCTCACCCGCCGGGGTCCACGTAGGCCCGTCCAGGCGCCGCTTGTGCTTCGCGGGGGTGGTGCGCCGCATCGCCCAATACGGATGGTCCTCGGTCACCAGCGTGTCCGGGACACCGAGCGCTGTGAGTTGCAGCAGTTCCTTCCGGCGTGTGAGCAGCGCAGAGGTCCGCGCCGCCCGCCCGGATGGCGTCAGGACGGTCGAACCAGGCTGGATCTCCTCAATAGGCCGCAGGCCGTTCGGAGTGTCCACGAGAGTCCCCGCAGCGAAGCACCACTGTTCTGCGGGCTGCCCGATCCCGGCGCTGTACTTGTTGGAGTTGTTCGCGCCTTCCCGGTAGCCGACCTGGCCCCGGGCCAGAGCGACCATCGCCTGCGCGCCAGCGCCGCCTCCGAAGGAGGATTTGAACGTCTCGATGATCTGCTTGGCGGCGGTCCAGACCTCGCCGATCAGCTTCGGCGGGATCGCGGCTGCGGCCTTCCCCCAGTCACTCGTCCCCAGGCCCTTCGCCTGGCCGAGGATCGGCGCGGCGAGCTTGTCGAACACGCCCTTGGGGTTCGCCAGCAGGCCGAGGGCGTCCTTGCCCAGGTTGAAGATCGAGCTCGCGGCCTTCTTGACGCCGTTGAGGATCCCGCCGATGATGCCGCCCTGGGCGAGCATCTGCAGGTCGCCGCCGGCCGCCGCCCACAGTCCCTGCGCGCGGGCCCGGTAGCGCGGATCGGTAGGAATGACGTACTCGGGGAACTGCGGCCGTCCCTCGCCGACGATCGCCATCGGGCCGTTGGTGACCATGGGGCGGATCGGCTGCGCGGCGGACAGCTCGCCACCGGACGCGAGGCCGGGTACGTGGTAGGGGGTGAGCGTCCCGACCGTCTTCTCAAGGTGGAGCCAGCCCATCACCTTGTTCCACATGCCGACGATGCCCTGGTTGTAGACCGTCTCGACGACGAAGTGGATCGGGGCGGAGGCGTAGCCCTTGACCTTGTTCCAGGCGATGCGGATGGCGCTCGCTGCGACCTCGAATGCGTGCCCGACCTGCCCGAGCGCGGTCTTGACCGCGTTGAACACGGGTCGGATGCCGGTCTCCCAGACCGTGGAGATGGCGCTCTTGATGCCGTTCCACACGGGGGAGACAACGTTGTGCCACAGCCAGCGGAAGATGGGCCCAAGGGTGTCCCGCAGGAAGCCGACGATGGCGGCGAAGACCGTCTTGATGGCGCGCCACTGCGTGAGGATGATCGCCTGGATCCCGCGCCAGGCCGGGACCGCGACGTTGTGCCACAGCCAGGTGAAGGCCGAGCCGATGGCGCGGACGGCGGCCCGGATCGCGTTGAAGATCGGCCGGATGAACACGACCCACCAGGCGGCGATCAGCAGCCGCATCCCGTTGAAGGCAGGGACGATCGCGTTGTGCCACAGCCACAGGGCCGCCGCCGACAGCACCTTGAAGGCGACGACGATCGGCGCGATGACTGCGAACAGCACGATCGCGGCGAGCAGCCGCGCGGCGATCGAGATGAACGTGAACGCGGGCTTGATCGCGTTGTTCCACAGCCACAGCGCGGCCGTCCCGACGGCGCGGATCGCGATGCCGATGGCGGCCAGGATCGGGCGCAGCACGCCGATCACGAAGGTCAGCACGCCCACGACCAGCCGCAGCGCGGCGACCAGCACGACGCCGGCGACGCGCGCGACTGCGGCGATGATCCCGATGGCCAGCTTCAGGACGGGCAGCAGGGCGGTGACCAGCGTTGCCGCGAGCTGGGCGACCGGGGGGATCAGCGGGATGAAGGCGGTGTAGACCTGCAGCAGGATCGGCACCAGCGTGAACAGCGGCGGCAGGAGCTGGGCGATGGCGAGGACGATCTGCTGGATCGAGGGCATTGCGGTGATCAGCGCCTGGACCAGGGACCCGTCGATCTGGGCTGCGAGTCCGGCGAACATGCTGATCAGCGGGGTCAAGATCGGTAGCAGTCCGGACACCAGGTGGGCGATCAGCTGGCCGAGGGGCGGCAGGATCGGGGTGATGGCGGGTAGGACCCGGGCGATCGCGCCGACCAGCAGGGCGACGACGGGCACCAGGGACGCGACGGCCGGCTGCAGCCCGGACAGCAGCGCGGCGATCACCGGCTGCAGGGCGCGGATGACGACGCTGAGGATCGGGCCCAGGCCGAGCAGGATCGGCTGCAGCCCGTTGATCAGCTGGACCAGCAGCGGCGCGAGGGCGGCGACCAGCTGGGTCACGAGCGGGGCCAGGGCGCGGAAGATGGGGGCCAGGGCGGCGCCGAGCGCCCCGGCGACCTGCGCCAAGGCGTTGATCACGGGGGCGGCGACCTGCCCGACCGCGCCCAGCAGGGCGCGCAGGGCGGGCTCCAGGCCGGTCACGATCCGGCCGAGCCCGCCGATCAGCTGACCGATGATCGGCTGGAAGGCGGACAGGTTCTGGCCGAAGGCGGAGAACGCGGCGCTGGCGTGGACGATGCCGCCGAGCACGATCGGCGCGAACGGGGCCGCGGCCTGGATGATCCCGGCGAGCCCGGTCGCGATGTTGCCGAGCGTGCTCCCGAGCGCGGCGACGGAGCCGTGCGCCAGCCCGCCGATGGTGGTCGCGAAGCTCTGCCAGAACGGGGAGCCCAGCGCCCTCTGCGCCGAGGACAGCAGTTCGTTCAGCGCGGAGGCGGTGCCGCGCACTGCGGGGGTCAGCAGCGGGAACACCCCGCGCAGCAGGGTCAGGCCCCGGGTGAGGACCGGCAGGACGGCCGGCTCGAGGCTGGCCTGCCACGCCTGGTAGACGCGGGAGAAGCCCTGCCATGCGGTCATGAGGTCCCGGGCGGCGGGGGACAGCTTCCCCATCGCCGTGGCGAGCGTGTTGTTCGCGGCGGCGCCCTGCAGGCTCGCGGCGATCATGGCGCGGCGGGCGGCGGCGACCTGGTCGGCGGCCTGCTGGTCCGCGCGCGCGACGTTCGCGCGGGCCTGGGCCAGCGCCCGCTCGGAGTTCTGGACCTGCAGGTTGGCCTGGGCGAGGCGCTGACGCGCCGCCACGACCTGGGAGGAGCCGTCGACGCCGGCCTTTGCGGCCGCGCGCTCGTCCTGCTGCAAACGGCGCAGCTGAAGCTGCTGCTCGCGTAGCTGCTGGACGGCCTGCCGGTAGTTCAGCTCGGCCTTCTTGGCGGCCAGGTCCGCGGCCCGCTGCTGGTTCTGGGCGGCCTTCAGCGCGGCCTGCGCTGCGGTCACACGTACCTGGGCAGCGGCCTTGTCCGCGTCGGAGGCACCCGGGGTGCCGGCGAGCTGCTGCTGCGCGGCCAGGGCGGCGTTCAGCTGCGTCTGGGCGGCCGAGACCTGGTTGGCCGCTACCGCCGCGGCGGTGGCCAGCTGCTGCATGGACAGCCGGGCGGCATCGACCTGCAGCGTGTCCTGCTCGACCGCCAGGCCCGCGTCGATGACCTGGTTGCGCAGGTCCTCCATCGTCCGGCGGGCCTCCAGCCGCGCCTGGGTCAGCTCCCGCTGGGCGTTCACGGCGGACTGCTGGGCCGCCGTCAGCTGCTGCTCGGCGTTGCGGACCTGGTCCAGTGCCTGCTGGTGTGCGTACGCCTCGTTGCGGATCGCTGCGGCGAGCTGCTGCCGTGCGCCGGCCTCGGTGAGGGCACGCTGCTGCGCCTGCACGCCTGCGGCGGCGGACTGTTGGGCAGCTTGGGTCTGGGCCTGCAGGGCGTCCTTGATCCGGACGATGGCCGGCATCGCGACCGCACCGAACCCCGCGAGCCCGACACCGGCGCCGGCCGCGCCGGCGGCGACCGCCGCCAGGCTCGCTCCGGCCGCGACACCCAGCGACGACAGCGCGGGGAATAGGACCGCGTACTTGGCCGCCAGCAGACCCAGGCTGGACAGCGCACCGGTGACGTCGATGTTGATATGCGCGGTCCGGCCGTCGAGCTTCTTGACCTCCTCGTCGGTCGCGGCCAGCTCCGCGTCGGCGCCGGCCGTGTCCGCATCGACCTGGACGTTGGCGTGCGCGGCGGTGACCTTGTCGACCTCGGCCTGCACGGCGTCCAGCTGCGCGATGGCCGCCGCGGTGTCGGCCTGCACGTGGATGGAGGCGTTGTGACTGACGGCCTCGAGCTCGCGTTTGATCGCGGCGAGCTCAGCGATCGCCTCCCCGGCATCGACGTCGACGCCGATGGTCTTCTTGGAGAGCTCCTCCATGCGGGCGCGCAGCTCGGCGACCGTACGGTCGGCCTCGGAGGAGTCGGCGGTGATCTCGGCCTTGGGCAGGGATTTGAACGCCGCCGTCAGGCGCCGCTTGAACCCGGCGGCGAACGCGCCCCCGATCTCCTCCCCGTCACGGGGCGCCTTGGGCTGCTGCTTCCGCTTCGACTCCTCCAGCGGGTCCTTGAGCGGGTCGCCCAGGCCCTGCCCGATGCTGTCGCGCAGCTGCCGGCCGATGTCCTCGCCGATCTTCGCGACGATCGGGCCCAGAGCCTTGTTCAGCTCCGTCTGGATCGTCTTGTGGAAGCCGGTGAGGTCGGGCCGGATGGGGATGTAGGCGGTGCCTGCTTGGGCGGGCATACTCACCCCCGCCCCGTGGCGTCGCGCGTCAGTTGTGTGGCAGGACCCGGGCGACGAGCGCCTGGTGACGTTCCAGCCGCCGGCGTTGCTTGAGCCGGTCGGCGGCGGTTACAGGCCGGGGATAGGCCGGGATCTGTGGTGGGGTGCCGCCATTCGCGGCGATGAGCACGCGGATCAGCTCACCGAGCCGGTCGACGCCGGCGATGATGGCCTGCACCTCGGGAGACCATTCGGTGAGGCGGGGCGGCCTCGGCTGGGGGTCCTCGGTGGACTGGGCGGCGAGTTCCTCATCGTCGGCCATCGCCGCGATGTAGTGGGAGTTGCTGGGCAGCCCGTCGATCACGTTCAGCAGCAGCCGCCAGCGTTTCGCCGCCCACAGTTCGGCCAGGTCCCAGCCGCGGTCGAACAGGTCCCGCTCGATTGCCTCGCCGTACCTGCTCAGGAGGTAGGCGAGGCGTCGTCTTCCCCCTCCTGGGGCAGCCCGTAGTACTCCTGGAGGACCTCGACCAGCTTGGCGACCTTCCAGACCGGCATCCCGACGGCCACGAACGCCTCGTAGTCCTCGCCCAGGAGCGCGCGGATCAGCCGGTCGACGTCACGCGGGTCGAAGCTGATCGCCTGCTGGTAGTCCATCTCCATGGGGTCGGGGAAGGTGAACTCGCGGCCGCCGGCTCGGACGACGAACGGGTCCTTGGTGCCCTCCCGCTCCAGGGCGTCCAGGTCGAACGCCTTCTTCTTGGGGGCGGGGCGGGGCCGGGTGGTGCGGGTGTTGCTCATCAGGGCGGGCTCCGTCTTCTATTCGGTGTCGGACTTCGGCGGGCGCTTGGTCTGCTTGGCGGCCGGGTCGCTGTCGGCCCCGCTGCCTGCGGCGGCGGGCGGGGTGGGGGGTTCCTGCTTGCGCCAGCCGGCGAACTTCAGCCGGACCTCATCGCCGACGGTCGCGGCGATCTGGGTCCGGCCGTCCTTCTCATAGACCGGGTAGGCGGGCTGGGTTGGTTCGGTCACGTCTCCTCCAGACGCGGGCGGGAAGGTGTGGTCGCGCCGGCCGGGCCGCCCGCCCTACGAGAGCCCGGCCGACGCGACGATCAGGGCTCGCGGGCGACGAGCTTGAGCTGGCTCGAGTCGACGTCGATCGCGAGGGAGTTGCCGTACACGCTGGCCGGGAAGTCCCCGAAGTCCATGGAGGAGTTCGCGGGGACCGACACCTGCCGGTCGGAGACCGCCAGGCCGTCCACCGTGCCGGGCGTCTCGAAGGTCACCTGGTGCGGGTTGGTGCCATCGGCGTTGCGGACGGTGATGACCGTGCGGCCGGAGTTCGTGACGACGTGCCCGTTGGTGTTGTCGCCGGCCTGCTCGGTCGGCGAGGTGACGCCGCCACGGGCGGCCTTGACGACGGGAAGGACCGTGCGCGCCATGATCAGAAGCCCATCTGGGTCTTGAGCGCGGCCCAGCCCTGCCCGCCGTACAGGTCGCGGGAGCTGTAGCCGAGCGTGCTGTCGATGTAGGCGGTGAGGGTCACGCCGAAGGTGAGCGGGTCGTCGGCCTTGCTCTGGAACTTCTGGTCGTCGTAGTCGGTGACCCGCACCCTGGGAAGGAACCGGGCGATGTACAGCTCGCCGGCGTCGGTCAGGTCCACGCCGAGGATCAGGCACCGGTAGTGCTGGAACGCCGGCCGCGCGGGCTTGGCGATGTCCACCTCGCTGGTGGTGGCGTCCGCGGTGATGCCGGTCATGTCGGCGCCGGAGTACAGGCCGATCGTGGCCCGCTTGGTCTCCTGGCAGATGATTTTGACGGTGGTGGTGTCCTTGGTGATGTCCGAGCGGGTGGGCTCGACGGCACCGAAGGAGGTGGCGTTGGCGGTGTCGACCGACCGGGCGAACACCGCGCCGGAGTCGTCGATCCAGCCGACGTCCTCATAACCGACCGGCAGCGCCCTGAGGAGCTTGTCGGTGTCGGTGAGCGTGGTAATCGCGGACGCGGTGATCGGCGCGAGGAACACGCTGCCGTCGATCGTCCGGCGGATCAGCTCGTTCTGCTTGTTCTGGAGCGTGTCAAAGGCCACTCCGGCCATGACGGTGCCCCCCTTCCGGGTACGGGACTCAGGAAATGGCGGAGCCCCGCGTACGGGGCGAAGGGCGGGCGGGCTCTGGCGGCGGCCGGGTCAGGGGACGCGGCGCCGCAGCGACATCCGGTAGGTCGCGGTGACCATCCGGACGTCGGGGTCGTCGTAGGAGATCTCCTGGGGCCGGACCTCGGTGGTGGCCCGGTCGATCACCCCGAAAGCGGTCTGGCGTGGCCGGGAGATGAGGCGCTGCCGGATGGTCTCGGCCAGCGGCATCGCCACGGCGCGGGTCGAGGCGTAGACCTCGACGTCGACGCGCGGGTAGTCGGTGAAGCGGTCGTCGTCGCCACCGATGCAGCGGACCCGGATGACCTTGCGGCCGGCCCCCAGACGCGTCTGCAGATCGGCGGGGATGCGGGTGCCGACGTCGGCGGGGTCGGTGACCAGGTCGGCGAGCAGGTCCATCACCGCGCGTTCGACGTCGGGGAACGGGCCGAGCTCAGGCACCGCCGTGCTCTTCGATGTAGTCGACGGTGCGGCCGAGCACGCGCTCGCCGCCGCGGTTCTTGAACTCCACGTCCGCTGCGTGGCCGGAGTCGTTGACCAACCGCGCCTCCGCGCGGTCGTGCCGGGGGCCGCCCTTGACGTTCGCCTCCACCCGGAAGGAACCGGCGTAGGTGCCGGTCCGGCGGGGGCTGATGGAGATGGCGTGCTCCTTGCCCTTCTCGGCCGCGGCCGTGACGAGCGCGAGCATCTCGGGGCTGTTCATCAGCTCGTTCGTGCCGCGGATGTCGGGCTGGTAGTCGATCGTGAACTTCGGCATGTCGACCCCTTTCCTCAGCCCTCGACGCGCCGCAGCGCGACCTCAACGTGGTGCGCTCTGCCGCTGAGTACGTCCCAGGCGTCCGGGTCGCCGTCGACGGCATACAGCACGCCGTTGAAGCGGATCTTGTCGGTGGCCCGTACGTCGGTGCCGGGCGGCAGGAACGCGATCAGGCCGGTGATGACGGTGTCGCGCAGGTCGGTGGCCTCGGTGCTGGTGCGCGGCTGGACGAAGCAGCCGCCCACCGTCGTCTCAGCTGAGCCGGGGAGGGGGTCGCCGAGCGGGTCCTGCCCGGCCGGGCGTACGACGGTGACGGTGTGGCTGCCGAGCTTCACATCTGCCTCACCGAGAAGACGCCGCGGCGGCGGCCGGTCACGCTGAGCCGGGTGCGGATGCGTTCGACCAGGTCCCGGCCGAGGGTCTCGGTCGCGTAGGTCTCGGAGTAGCCGCCGACGGTCTTGGACCGCAGCCCGTCGGGGTTGGACCACAGGACCTGCGCGACGTCCAGGACGATCGCGATGACGTCGTCGGGGATGGTCTGGTAGCCGTGGCTGTAGGTGACCTGGACGCGGGGGCCCCACACACCGAGGGGCCGGTTGTAGGGCCAGCCCATCAGGCGGGTGTTGTTCGTCCAGTACCAGGGGTAGCCGCGGGTCAGGACGTTGCCGACGCGTTCGAAGTCGCGGTGCTCGACCATCGGGATGTCCTCGCCGCCGAACACCCCGCGTTCGACGACGGTGAGCGGGTGCGCGTCGTCGACCACGGCCGGGCGCTGCGGCAGCGTCAGCGTCCGGTCCCCGCCGACCAGGATGACGGTGTCGCCTGCGACGAAACTGATCGTCTGCCGGGCGATCGCCCGTACGAGGCCGGAGGCGTCGGTGAGCGCCTGGGTGGCCTCGGTGGTGTCGAGGGGCTGGCGGAGGCGGGCGGTGAGCTGTTCGACGGTGGCGAGAGGTTCCATGGCCGCCTCCTGGTCGAGGGTGGGCTGGTCAGGAACCGGCGATCTCGGCGAGCTTCTTCAGCAGCGTCGAGCGGGGTTTGTCCTTGGCGGACTCGGCGGCGTGCGCCTCGGCGGCCCGTTCGGGGTCGTCGGCGACCCAGTCCAGGACGGCGGCCGCAGTGCCGGTGATGTCGAGCTCACCGTCCGACGCCGGATCCTCAGGGCCCGAATCGCCCGCCGGATCGGGATCAGCCGGCGGCGCAGGGTCGGGGGCCGGCGTGGGGGCGGTGTCTGCGCCGACGACCTCGACGGGCGCGCCGCTGCTGGCCAGGAACTCGGCGAATTCCCCGTCGTGGGCTTCGCCCGCGGCCACGTCGATGCAGACCATGCGGTAGTAGACCTTGAAGGTTTCAGTGGCGACGACACGCATCGGTTCTCTCCTCGGGGGCGTGCGGCGCGGCCCGGGGATCGCCTCGGGCCGCGCCAGCGGTCGTCGTGGGTCAGGAACCGTGCTCGACGATGACGCCGCGCTTGTACAGCGCCGCGTCGCCGGTCTGCAGGTCCGACGGGACGCCGTAGTCGCCCACCCACGCCCACGTGGTGGACAGGACCTGCTGGAGGCGGTCCTGCGGCGGACGGACGATCCGGGCGACCTCCACGCCGGGCGCGGCGGTGACCATCGAGATGTCCGGGACGGACTCCACACCGGTGCCGGCCAGGAGCGTGCCCATGTTCTCGAACGGCGCGGCGACCAGGACCCCGCCGCCGACCACGATGGGCCGGTGCACGGTGACGTTGCCACCGGAGCCGCCGAGCAGCGTCGGCACCTCGTTGTTGCGGACCCAGTCGATCCCGCCGAACCGGCCGATGGACAGGTCGGTGTAGACGGGGGAGTCGACGCGGCCCTGCAGCGCCTGCTTGAAGTCGCTGTCGTCGAACAGCATCGCCTCGGTGTCGGGGTCGATGTGCGCGACGTAGTAGCCGCCAATCGTCGGCACGTTCATCTTCCGCAGCCGCGCGACCGCCGCCCGGAAGAGCTTGAACGTGGCGACGTCGGAGGATGCGAGGTCGTACGCGGAGTTCTTGCTCGTGCCCGGGCGCACGGAGAACGGCGCGTTCGCCGACAGCACGTAGTCACCGGCGACGTCGACGCGGGCGGTGCCGAGGGTGAGCGTCTTCGTGCTGGTGTTGACGCCGGTGACGGTGTTCGCGACGCCGGCGATGGTGACGTTGAGCGGGTTCGCGCCGGACACCGGCGTGGGGACGCCGTTGACCATGACGGTCTCGAAGCCGTCGGTGGACTGCACGACGATGCTCGTGTCGGAGCTGCCCGCGGTGGTGCACCAGGTCCTCCCGCCCGCGTAGGCCTTGTACAGCTTGGTCCGGGCGATCTGGTTCAGGGACTGGCCGGCGTTGATGCCCAGCGTGCCGACGTCGGCGAGGTATTTGCTGGCCAGCGCCATCGAGGACTGCAGCATGTTGGTGTCGACGGCCTGGCCGTACTGGTCCATCGTGACGGACCACTGCTCGAGGCCGTACGAGGCGGCGGAGGCGTCCGAGCCGGTGATCGGGGTGGTGGCCGGGGCGAGCAGGCCCTTGCGGGTGAAGGTCTTGGTGTCGCCCATGTTCGCCTGCCACGGCTCGCTGTCGGCGACGGCCGGGAAGATGAACTCGGGGATCAGGGCGTCCTGGAAAACCCGGTCGAGGATGCCGCTCTGCATCATGTTCCGGATCTGCGGCGGCACGGTGGACCGCACGTCGTGGCGGTCGAGCCGGAACCACGGCCTGCGCGTCCCGACGGTGAGCGTCGTCATGACTGGTTACTCCTCAGTGATGGTGATGGACACGAGGTCCGGGTTCTGACGGGCGATCTGTTCGAGCCCGAGCAGTGCGGTCTGGACGATCGCGGAGACGCCGGCGCAGACGACGCCGCCGCGGGCGTGGCCCTCGTGCCCGTCCACCTCGATGGAGGTGTGTCCGTCGCCCAGGCGGGCACGGATTTCGATCACGAGCGGCGGCGGTAGCCGAACTTGGCCAGCTCGGCGTCGACGGTCGCCTGGTCGGCGGTGCGGAAGTCGACGGTCTTGTCGCCGCGCGCGCCCTGCCCGGCGTCGGGCTTCGGACGCGGCCTGGCCGGCTTCCGGGTGGTCTTGTCCTCGGCGTCCGCATCGGCTGCGGGCTCGCTCTTGCGCCAGTGCGGCTTGCGCTCGAGCAGATCGGCGAGGTCAGCGATGATCGCGTCCTCGTCGATCTCGCCGTCGTCGGTGACGTACTTGGCCGGGTCGCGGGTCAGGACGTCGATCGCGTCTGACGGGTCCGCGAACGTCTCGGCGGCCTGCGCCTTGACCTCCGCCCGGATCGCCCGCGCGGTCGCCTCGACGGCGCGCTGTTCGGCCCGCTCGGCGCGGCCGGTGAGTTTCTCCGTCTCGGTCTTGTCGCGGTCCTCGTACTCGGCGAGCCGCTTCCGGGCCGCGGCGAGTTCCTTCGCGGCTGCCTGCCGTTCGGCCTCGGCCTTGCGCCGGCGGGCCGCCTCGATGCGCCGCTTCTCCTTCTCGGCCTTCAGGGCCTTCTCGCCCTTGGGGCCGAGCTCACGGTCCTCCTCATCGTCGTCACCGTCATCGCCGGTGTCGCCGTCGTCCTCGAGGCCCGTGTCGTCGGCGTCGTCCTGGACGCCGGTGTCGGTGGTCTCGTCGGTGTCGTCGCCGCTGGCACCGTCATCGGTGCCGCCGGTGTCTTCGCCCTCGTCGTCGAAACGAGCGAGGTCGAACAGCCAGGGGCGAGGGTCGGTAGTGATCAATGCAATCTCCCGTTGCGGGACTTCATCCCAGGCCCTTGCGGCCCGGGAAGCCTTTGATCGGCTACGTGATGTAGCCGAAGCGCTGAAGCTGGCGGACGATCTCGGCGCGGTCCCAGCCGAGACGGTCCGCTTCGGCGTAGATCTGCTCGGGCATCAGCCGCGGAGCTCGCGCACGCCGGTACCGGGACCCGGGCTGCTTCTCCAGGTCACCCAGGCGGCGTCCGGCAATGCCGCGGGCGGTGGTGCCCTCGGTCGTGTAGACGATCCGGCGGCCGCCCGGCCCGGCCGCCGTGGCGACCCCGCGGCGGGCGTTGACGACCTGGCCGATGTCGGCGCCGTCCCGGATCGCCCGCGCGCCGGCCTTCCCGAACGCCTTGCGCTGCTCGGCCTCGCTCATCGACGCGAACAGGTCCTCGGGGGTGTTGTCGACGTTGGCGTTCCGCCACTCCTCATGGGTGACGGGCAACATCAGGCAATCGCACCGCGGATGCCGAAGGAACCCGGTTGAGTGGGAGTACAGCCGCCCGGCGAGGATGACGCACCGGCCGCACGCGGGCAGGTTCACGAACCTCTCGTAGCCCGCGATCGCGCCGTCGTTGACCATCCCGATTCCGGTGGCGACCCGGCCGGCGTCCGCGACCTGGGTCGCGACGATCGTGATCAGGTTGTCCATGCCGCTGTGCAGGGCCCGGTCGACGTCGACGCCGCCCTGCAGGTCCTCGAACACCCCGATGAGCGGGGTCTCCAGCAGCGATTCCAGATCCCGGCCGTCGGAGGCGATACCGGCGAGGGCCTGCGGGACGACGCGCCCGGTCGTCTGCGGCACCGTGCCGGACACGCGGACGATCCGCTCGACGTAGCCCGCTCCGTGCTGGGCGGCGGTGTACTGGGTGCCGGTGAGCGCCCGCAGCAGGCCCTGCAGCAGGTCTCGCCAGGAGTCGGAGATGGAGTGGCGGTCGATGCGCCGCCACTGGGACTGGGCGATGACCGCGGTCTGACGGACGAGGGCCTGCTGCTCGGTGTACTGCTGGCGGGCGAGCTGGTCGGTGGGCACCTACGCCGCCGGCGGGGGTCCGGCCGCCGCATCCTCGGGCGGGACCGGGCCGGGGACAGGTGGTGGCTTGGGCGGCAGGAGGCGGTTCATCGGGTCCGCTGCCTGGTCGGCTTCTTCCATCAGCGCGATCTGCGTCTCCGAATAGCCGAGGTCCTCGCGGGTCTGCCGGAGCGGCACGATCCCGGCCTGGAACCGCTTCACGGCCGCGTCAGCGGACTGGGCTTCGGTCGGGGTCGCCGCGGACCGCCAAACGGTCTCCAGCCGCCGGGCGTCCGGGTTCCATTCACCGTCGCGGATCCGCAGTGCGAGGCGCTGGACCTGCTCCCAGCTGCCACCGAAGGTGCGCTGGCGGCGCTCGGCGCGTTTGATCAGGCGGATCTCTGAGGAGCGGATCGCATCGGCGCTCGCGGGGTTGTCGGTGGTCATGCCGAGGAAGTGCGGCGGCAGGCCCGACAGCGAGGCGACCAGCTTGGCGAGGGCGTTGATCGTCTCGTGGAAGTTGTTCAGCGACGCTTCGGGGAACTGAACGACGTCCGCGCCGTCCGGGCCGCCCCGGGACTTCATGGTCGCCCAGACCCGGCCGACCACCCGGGAGAACGCCGAGACGGGGTTGCCGTCGATGTCGGTGAAGTCCTCCTCGGAGAACCCGAACGCGACCCTCCTGGGGACGGCGTGGTACTCGGCGGACACCATCATGTCGGTGGCGATCTTGCAGGCGGCGTCCGACAGCGGGATCACGTCGGCGAGCTCGGAGACACCGCCGCGGTTACGGGTGCGGGGCCGGTTCACCAGCGGGACGACCGGCACGACACCGAGGTTGTGGTCGTCCCGGTCGACCTCGACCCACTGGCCCTTCTCCTTCTGGAAGGTGACCCGGGTATCGGGCAGGTAGAGGTTCGCGAACTCGGTCTTAGTGGTGCCTTCCTCCACGCACCACCGTTTGATCGCGGCCGCGACCTTGCGGGTACGCGGGTCGTATTCGACGTGCACCTCGAGCGGGGACTCAACGGTGATGAGGGGGATTTCCTCGTCGTCTTCGTTCGAGCCGGCGATAGCGAACGAGCGCTTCATGACCAGCGCGTCGAGGTGTCCGAGCTGGGATTCCTCGTCCAGGTCGTTGGCCTGCCAGATCTCCCACAGCCCTGGGTCGGCCTTGGCCTTGCCCGGGAAGCGAAAGCCCTCGACGTCGAGGCGCTCCTCGACGGAGTCGACGATCAACCGGGGCCAGTTGATGACGACCTGCCGGATCCGGTTGTCCATCTCCGCGAGCAGTTCCGGCGCCATGTACGAGAGCAGCTGCGTGCCCTCGTAGTAGGCGTCCAGGTTGAGCAGGGGCTGTTTCTGCTGGTCGTGCTGGGAGATGAGGTAGGTCAGCCACTCCTGTTCCGAGCGATCCACCACACCCCACCCCCGCTCACCTGAGGATCAGCATCCGGCTGGACTTCTTCGGGCGGGCCAGGCCAGCCGCGATGACGTCGCCGGCGGCCTGGTGGGCGAGGATCGAGCACACCGTGAGGTCGATCTTCTGGGACTGGCTGGCCTTGGCCAGCACGTACTTGTTGCCGGGGCGGCGGGCCTTGCGGGTGTTCCCGACGTGGGTGGCGGTCGTTTCGCACCCGTCGTGGGTGAAGGCGGAGTCGGCCTTGGTGACGTCGGTCAGCAGCCGCTCGGCCGCGTCGTACATCTGCGCGGCCCGGCGGGTGTACCAGCGGATGACGACCTTCTCGCCGTACTGCTCCGCCCAGCCGTCGACCTCGGTCTCCCACTCCGGCGGGTCCGCGTACAGCCGGACCACGTCGTAGCGGGCCATCAGGTCATCGACCGCGGCCGCGACCTCCAGGCGCGGGACCTGGCCGCCGTAGTCCGCCGGGTTCCAGATCGTCGGCAGCCGGTCGGGGCCGAACGTGGGCGTGAACTGGAAGCCGTCGAGGGTCTCGGCGCGGATCCCGGTCCAGTCGTCGGAATCGGAACCGTCGAAGCCGAGCACGATGCGCGTGCCGTCCGCGACTTTGCGGGCGGTCTTGGCGGCCCGGCCGTTCCACGTCGCCGCATCAAGCCAGGTGCCGATGCCCGAGACCATCCGGTTGCCGAAGAACCGTTCGGCCTGCCCCGGGTCCTTCTCCAGCAGCTCGGCGGCCTCGGCCTCGATGGCGTCCAGGTCGACGTGCGCCGAGCCGCGATACACGTACTTGTGGATCTTCCGGCGCTCGGACTTGATGTGGTACCGCAGTGAAGCCGGGGCCTGCTGCCAGAACCGGAAAATGTCCGGGCGCTTGGACTCCAGCGTCCGCTGGGCGACCGACCCTTCCGAGGGGTCCGGGGCGTTGGTGGTCTCCATGCTCCGGCCGCCCATGCCGGCCGCGCCACGCCGCTGCGTCTCAGCGACCCGGATCATCTTGTTCGTGGCGGTGTACAGGCCGGTCTCGTCCTGCAGCGCGAAGATGATCGGGTTGCCCAGCCGGGACTGCGCCGAGGAGGTGACGACGTCGACCTTGCCGTCGCTCGGCAGCCGGATGAACCCCTCACCGACCCGCATCATCGAGGCGAGCGGCCCGTGCTTGGCCATCGCCTGCAGCGGCCGGTACACGTTCCCGACCTGGTCCTCCGACGTCGCCAGCAGCTGGATCAGCGGCGTCGGCCAGTGCGTGGCCATCGGATCGCCGGGCTCGTACTCCCAGACCCAGCCGCAATCACAACCGTGGTCGCGGCAATCCCAGACCTCGCCGCCCTTGGCCCAGCCGGCGAACACCGCCGGGCCAACCGCCTCGTTGCAGATGATCGTCGCCGACCACGGGCCCTTGCCGGTGTTGCAGGTCGGGATCATCTCCCGGCCAGCGAGGAACACGTGCGAAGGCGCCTCGACGGTGAGGCACTGGGTCGGCACGGTGGCGATCTGCTCGACTGCGATGACGCGGCGGTGCCGGTACTGCGCGTGCCCGCGGCCAGGCGGCTTGAGCCGCTGCTGCTTGCGGGGCAGGTGGAACACCGGCATGTCCGAGCGTGCCGCGAAGTCGATCCGCCACTTCGGGCCGGTCGCCCGCCCGTTGAGCCGGGCGATGCCTTCGTGGACCAGGTGGCGGATGCCCAGGGAGTACAGCAGTTCCCGTACGCCGTCCCGGAGCGCTGGCAGCGTCGTGGTGAACTCGCATTTGCCCTGGCGGACGTCCGCGTACCCGTCGGTGTCCATCAGGCCCTGCAGGAGCGCCCACCGCTGCTTCTCCGATGCGCGCAGGTACGCCACGGGGATGTGCTTGTTCCGCAGCAGCCCGGCCTTACGCAGCAGCGGCTTCAGATCCATGATCTGACGGCGCTTCGGAACCGACGTGCGCCGTACCTCATGGCCGGCCGCCTCGATCCGCGCGAAGATCTCCTCGTCCAGGCCGGTGATCCGGGCGTCGTCGGAGTGCCCGTCGCCCAGCCACGCGCCCAGTACGTACGGATCGATCGGCAGGTCGACGTCGGGCAGCCGCAGCGGCTCGGCGTTCGGCACCCGGTACCGGCGCGCGCCGTGTCCGTCGACGAGGTTCGCGGCCATCTCCGTGGTCGTCACCCGATCCGGGACGTACGTGCCGCTCGGGGTCCGCCGCTCTACCCACCACTGGTGGTCCCCGCACGCGACCAGAGACGCGCCGTCGGAGAACGTCACCCGGTAGGTGTCCGACAGCCACACCGGTGACTTCGAGATGGCCCGGGTCGGTTCGCCCCGCTCGTCAAAGACGTCGTCGCCCGGCCGGACCTCGCCCATCGTCGTCCACCCGGTCGGCGTCGCGATCGGGGTGTCCAACGCGAGCGCCTTCTGCGGAGCGATGATCTGGCTGCGGCGGTAGTGGAACGCCGTCGCGAGCTGCCCGACGGTCGCGGTGGGCTTGACCCGGTAGTGGTTGACGGTGCACCACAGCTGCCAGTCGTACATCTCGAACGGCCTGCCCTTGTCCCAGCCGTCCGGGACGATGCAGTGCTGCTCAACCCAGTCGGCGACGAGGAAGCCGAGCGTCGGCCACGAGACGACCCACTCAGGTCCCGGTGTCGCCATCGCTCGGGACGACCTTCAGGCGCGACCGCGAGGACTTCCGCGCCGGGGCGCGCCGGGTGGTAGCCGGCTTCGGGTCCGCCGTGCCGCCGTCGGACAGGCGCCAGCGATTCCGCAGCATCCCCACCGTCGACAGGCCGAGAGAGTCGAAGAACTGCTTGACGCCCTTCAGCAGCTCGGTGCTCGACTTCGGAGCCTCCGCGCGCGCGAGCATCCGCACGCACATCGCGACCTCATACTCCTGGCCGAGCTTCTCCCACATCACCGCCTGCGGCCGGGCCCACAGGTCATCCCACAGATCTTCCTCGCGGCGAGTCGGCTCCGTCAGCGGCCACACCGGCGGTTCACCCGTACGGCCTTCCGCTGGAAGCGTGATCCAGCCCGCCTTATCGCTCGCACGGTCCCGGCGCAGAGCGTTCGGGTCCGGCGGAGGACCCGACGTCACACGCGCGCCACCTCGTGGCATGGTCATCAACTCCTCCGCCGCATTGCGCGGCCACACTCGCCACGTTGCGTGACGAAGCAGAGGTCAGGCCGGAATCCGGCCCCGAAAACGTCGAGCGGCTGACCTGCGAAAACGACCCTTTGAACCTGGCAGACCTCTCAGCGCCCTCAGCTGCGGGCTTCCGGTAGGTGATCTTGGGGGTATCCCCCCACCCTCCGTAACCGGCGTCGGCTCGGGCCTGGCCGGTTATTCGTCGGGGGCTTCCAGGGGGCTCTGGCGGAGGATCTCGTCGGCGGCGTAGACCATTCCGCGCATGGCGATCCAGTCGAGGGACTCGCTGGGGACGATGAGCAGGGTGACCTCGCCGTCGGCGCGGATGACCTTCGCGAGCACGAGGGCATCTGAGACCAGGTCTCCTTCGTCGAGCTCGAGGTTGACGCCGAGGTTGTCGAGGATCTGGCCTGCGGTCTGGTCGGTCATCGGCCGAAGCCCCCGTCCTGGTGGATCGTCTTGCGGGAGTGGCAGGGGTGGCACAGGCCGATCAGGTTGTCCGGGTCGAACGCGCGTGGGCCGTTGCGGCCGGTGCCGTCCTTGTGGTCTGGGTCGGTGGCCGGCTGCCCGCACTGGCCGGGCTGGTGGATGTGGGCGCACCAGTCGGCGGTGCATGCGCAGATCGGGTGGTCGCGGAGGTATCGCTTGCTGAATGTCGCCCAGCGATTGTTCCAGCCGCGTGCGCTGCCAGACCCACGTCGCCGGTCGGCCGCGCGGGCGCAGTCGGTGCAGCGGCCACTGGGGACGAGGGTGGGGCAGCGGTCGCCGCAGGCGGTGCAGCCACGGCACGAGCAGACGGACAGGGCCCGTGCGGCCAACGGGATCAGCTCTTGGGGTTGTCGCCATGCATGGCCTTGTACTCGGCAGAGCCCGGCCACATTCCAGTGGCGCGGTGCGCGAGGTTGGCACACAGACCATGCACGATGCCAGGGGAGACGTACATGGGATTCGCCTCCGAGATCCGTGTGGCTGGTCAGCTGACCGCGACCCACCACGGCAGGCTGTTGGATTTCACGTTGGACGCTGGGGTGATCGAGGCCGGCAGGGCGGTCGCGGCGGTGCCGTTGATCGCGAAGCGTAGGGCGGCGGTGCTGAGGTTGGCGTTGGTGTGGCCGCCGTTGGATCCGCGCATGAAGGTCAGGGCGCCGGAGAAGTTGACGAGCAGCGCCACCCAGTACATGCCCGGGGCCAGGGCTGTGGAGGAGATCGCCGCGGACTGGGCGTTCGCGGACGCCTGGATCTGTGTGTCGGTCCCCGCCGAGGCCAGGAGTACCCCGGCCGAGGTGTACAGGCCGATGAAGTTCTGACCAGCGGTGATGGACGTGGCGGCGGCGCCGTTCGCGAACCACAACTTCGTCGCGGTGATGGGCTTCCGGATGTAGACGGCGACGAGGTAGACGGTCCCGGCGGTCGGGGTCTGGGAGGTCACCGACACGGACGGATCGTGGCTCCAGGAGAGGAGGCCGTGATCGCTGGGGATGGCGTTCGCCACGCGGTCCGCCGGAGCGAAGATTCGGGAGGTCATCGCAGGACACCTCAGCCGTAGTAGCGCAGGACATCGCCGATCGTCGCGACGGGCATCCCGGCCGTGTTGATCTTGTCGATGATGGCGTTGAAGTCGGACTGTGCGCATTCCAGGGTCGAACCGACCGACCCGGTGACGATCTTGTGGAAGACCAGGATGAGCCACCCGCTGCTGGCCTTGACCTTGTCGATCGTGCCGGTGCTCGCCGTGGTGAGGCTGGAAGGTGTGACACCGCCGGCGAACGTGCTGATGGAGGAGATCGCCCGCAGCCGGAACGGGTCGGCCGGCGGGAACGTCTCGGCGGTACGGCGAGCGGTCGTCCTGGCCCAGGAGAAGTACCGGCGGGTGATGTCGACGGTGCTGACGTTGTCGCTTGTCCGGCCGAACTGCCCGAGCGGGTAGGCCGTCCCATCACCGATGCGGACGCCGTTGCTGATCAGCCAGGCGCGCTGTGCGCGGATGTCGCCTTCGAGCTGGGCCGCGGTCATCCCGGTGTAGGTCGCGGCGTGGTTGGCGTCGAGTTGGGCGTGAGCTGCGGATTCCCAGCCGAACCGGTCGACGCGGGTTTTGAGGTCGGTGAGGGTGATGTGGTTCGCGGAGCCGAGCTGGTCGGTGATGGTGAACAGCGACGCGGGGTAGCCGTAGCTGTCGAGCTTGGACCAGGCCAGGTCGCGGGGGCTGCTCCAAGAGTCGTCGAAGCAGATGGACGCGACACCGGACGGGAAGACCGCGGAGCCATCTGAGATCAGCTCGACGGACTGCAGGTGCACCGTGACGGGGTTGCCGGTGCCGTCGTCCCAGGCCTGCAGCTGAAGGTCGGTCATGCCCGAGCGGGCCGGCGTGCCGGTCGTGGTGGCGTCCGCGAAGTTGAGGGTGACGGTCACCCAGTCGCCGCTCGTGATCCACGCGGAGCCGCCGCCGATGAAGAAGCTCCACTTGTAGGTGTTGGCCAGCGAAGACGAGCCGCAGTAGAAGTCCAGCTCATTCAGATGGGTCGCGTCGTCGACCTTGATGCGGAGGCGGAAGATTTTCCCGGTCGTGTCCGGGACGCTTCCGGCGAACTTGCGGATGTTCGTCTGGGCGGCGGTGCCAGCGGTGGTCAGCTTCGCGGCCTGGGACCCGCTGATGGAGTCGCTGGTGTCGTTGAGGTTGAACGTCGCGCCCGTGCCCGAGCTGGTCCAGCCGTGCCCGGACTGCATCGTCGTGGCGACGCTCGAGGCCTGCGGGAACCGCGGTAGCCGGGCGGTGCCGGGGAACAGCGCCGACCGGTCTGGTGGGGCGAAGTTCCGGGAGGTCATCGCAGGACGCCGACCGAGACGCGTGGGGTGCCGGTCGAGATGAGTTTCACGGTCGTCGGGGCGGTGCCGGTGCCGGGCGGGCGCAGTTCGATGGAGCCGACGGCGGCGGGCAGTAGCCAGGAGCCGTTTCCGCCGACTGCGGGGGTGGATCCGTCGACGGTGGCCCAGACCTCGGCGGCGCCGTCGACGTTGAGGATCTCGATCAGGTCGGCGTCGACGTCGAAGGTGAGCGTCGTAGGGGTGTTCGCGACGAGTGTTGCGTGCTGCGGGTTGGCCATCTCGACACCTCCCGGGTGTGGTGGTTCGGGGTCGGTCAGGCGGCGTCACAGAGATGGCGTACGGCGCGGGTGGTGGTGCCGGCTGTGCGGGCCGCGTTCATGCGGGCTTGGTATTCGGCCTCGATGACGTCTTCGAGGGCGTACAGCGGCTGGCGGGGTGGGGTGCCGGGGACTCGTGTGAGTCGGCCGCGAGCTTCCCAGGTGCTGATGGTGGCGGGTTTGACGCCGGCGGCGCGGGCCGCGTTGGCCCGGTCGACGTATTCGCGGCCGTCGGGACCGTGGTGGATCTGGATGTCCAGGGCGTGTTCACCTCCCCCGGACATGCGTATGCCCCCAGCCGTTTTGTGTCCGGCTGAGGGCATACGTCTGCTTGCTGATCAGTTTGCCACCGCAGGTGAGAGCGCTGCAACCAGGGACGCTCCGACGCGCCGAGGGTGATCGTCTCAGGGAGTCTTCTGCTTCCACGGCCAGGTGGCGTTCCGCCCGGCTTCCAGGAGCGGGATGAGCCCGAACGCCCGGTCGGTGAGCCCGCCGAAGGTGTGCCGCTGTCCGTGGCCGGACGGGCCGTGACCGTGCTGGTAGCCCGCGAGGTTCCAGGTGTAGACCGGGACGTTGTCCGGGACCTGGCCGGTCGGGTTGGCACCGTGGTAGCCGCCCCACGCCTGCTCGTCGGTGACGATGACGACCCGGTCGTGACCGCGATAGTTCGCCCGTACGGCCTCGGCGGTGTTCGTGCCGCCCATCGAGCCGAACTCCTTCAGCGCGGTCAGGACCGAGCTTCCGGCCTGCAGGCGGATCGGGCGGTGGCTGGTGCCGAACTCCACCAGGTCGGCGGACGCCGCACGCAGAGCGAGCGCCGTGCCGAAGATGGCCGCCGAGTCGGCGCGGTTCAGCCCGGACCGCTCGGAGATCGGACCGAACATCGAGCCGGACCGGTCGACGAGGATGAGCGTGCGGCCCGGCAGCGCGGGGACGTTCGCCAGCGAGGCGTTCAGTGCCTTCTCCAGCGCCCAGGCCCAGCGCAGCGACGGGGCCGCGTTGTAGGCCGCGAGGAACCGGAACGGGAACTGCCGAGACTTGGCGACCTGCTCGGGGTCGGCGATCCGCGCGGCGATCTGCTCGGCGACCTCGTCGGAGACGCCGGCCTGGTCGAAGTTCCGCAGGTTCCGCAGCAGGGCCATGTACCCCATGGAGGGGATGAGCGCCTCCCATACCTTGGCGTCGAGCGGGCCCTGCAGCCATCCGGCGACCGACTCCCAGCTCATCCCGGCGTCCTTCAGGACGAACGCGGCCTGGCTGCGGTCGAACAGCGCGCGGCGCTCCTCGACCGGCCAGGACATCAGCTCGGCGTGGTTGCCGATGGTGATGAGTGTCTCGGGGATCGGATTGTCACGGCCGTGTCGACGGTCGAGGGCGTGCTTGAACAGGTCACCCTGCCAGGCACCCCAGGCCTCGGCGTGGCTGCCGGCCGTCGGGTGGACGAGGTCGACGACGTCGCCGAATCGGAAGCCCTTGGAGTCGGTGTCGTACTTCAGCAGTGCCCGCTCGTTGTAGAGCCGGGCGACCGCGTCGGCGACACCGCGCTTGACCGGCTTGGGAATGTTCCGGCCGTACTTGGAGGTCCAGTAGGCGAGCATCTCGCCGGGCTCGTCGGCGCGTTGGAGGACCGAGTCGACGACGCGGCGGTTCGCCGAGGCGTGGTAGGCGAGGTTGTCGCCGCCGAACGTGACGGCGGCCTGCTCCGCGCCGGCCTCGTGCGGGCGCCGCGGCCGGGTGCCCGCGGCGGCGAGGCGGGCGTGGACGTATTCGGCGGCGCCGACGATCGCTGCGGATCGCATGTTGGCGTCGGTCCGGAGCCATGCGAGCAGGGCGGCGGTCCAGTCGGGGTCGGCGACGGCGAGCTGGCGGACGAGGGTGACGTACCGGTCGTCGCGCTGCTTGGCGCGCTCGTAGAAGGTGTCTTCGCCGACCATGTTGGCGATGGCCAGGAGGAAGAGCTCGGACTTGGCGTCGCGGGCGTGGCCGGGCGCGCCTTCGTGGGTGCGGCCGGTCGGGGTGGTCTCGCTGCGTACCGGGCTGAAGATTGCCGGGCGGGTGCCGCGCTGGTTGAACTTGGACACGAAAAAGGTCTCCTTCCGCACCGGGAGGAGACCCCTCTTCATCGCCTGGTGCCCGAGATCGAGTCGACGGAGGTGACGTTGGCGCTCTGCCGTTGAGCTACACCGGCCGTGAGGCCGGTGGCAGGACTCGAACCTGCACACACCCCATTAACAGTGGAAGTAACCCCTGTCTGCGCACCGGGCACCAGCGATGAAGTTGTGTGTCCTCCCGAGATCAGTGACGGCGCCGGTGGGTTTCTGTTCGAGAGAAGTAACCGGAGCCTTCGCACCGGGAGGTGCTGATGACGATCGTACGCAGAGGAGGCCGTTCCGCGCTTCGATTTCTATGCCGACAGCGGCACGGCGGCTGGGGCGAGGGCCAGTTGGATGCTGCAGGGCCGGTCAGCATGCCGGGGCCGGATGCACACCCACCGGCCGGCGACCTGGCGGACGAGGTGGTCGTCGCAGGTGACCGGGATGAGGACGCCGTCGGCCAGGACGGCGTCGATGGTGGGGGGCATGATCCGATTCTTCCAGCGGTCACTGACCATCCGGGCGGCTGACGCCGTGCTGGCGCGCTTCTCGTCTCAGGTGGGCTTGCTGTTTGCGCCGGCAGTAGCGGAGCAGGTCGATCTGGTCGCCGAGGACCCACCGGGCGCCGGGGACGTGGGTGGCGTAGCCCTCGACGACGAGGGTGTTGAGCAGGTGGTAGACGGTGGAGAGGGCGATGCCGGTTTCGGCGGCGATGTGCTTGGCCGTTGCGCCGCCGGGGCTCGATCCGATGACTTCGAGGATGTTGGTGGCTCGTTGCACGGACGTGATGATGGTGCCTTCATCGGTGGTTTCGGCCATGCCCGGAATGGTGACACGGTGGGCGTATCACGGCTAGTGCGCAATGAAATGCGTCGGGTTATCTCCGGTTCCTGCGTCGTGCTCGCCGACGGCGCGCGTATTCGGAACCGTTGACCTTCAGCGGCGGGACGGTGCCGCGCCGGAGGCTGGCCCGGCAGATCGGGCAGCGCCGCCAGTGCGTGCGGTAGTCGCGGTACATGAGCGGCGCGAACGATCGGTGCATGGCCGTGGCCGTGGACTGCACGCTGAGCGTGAACTGCCGCACGATGGGGCGCATCGCTTCTGCCAGCTTCATCACGTCCGGCATGACCGACGTGGGGTCTGGTGGCTGGTCCGGGATCAGCCGGCCGATGCTCACCCAGGGACTGTCCTCGAGCGGCGCGTCGGCCGGTGCCGCGAAGATTTCACCGTCTCCGGTGGGCGTGGTCATCGTGCCTCCTGGGCGACCTCGTCAACGAGTGAGGCCAGAGCGGTCGCTGCGGCGGAGACCTCGTTCATCTTGTCGGTCGGCAGCGTGGTGAGCACGGCACGGGCCTGCTCCAGGTCGCCGCGGAACATCCATCCCATGGCGGCCTGCACGATCATGACCTGGGTGGCGTTCTCCATGGCCTCCCGCATCTCGCGGAGCCACTCCGGTTCGCTCATGCTCATACCGCCTTGGGGGTGGGCTGGTCGTCGGTGAATTCGGGGGCCGTCTTCTTCTTCTTCTTCTGCTCGGCTTCGTATTCGTCCTGGTACTTGTCGTACTCGGCGACGGTCATGATCAGCCCGCACTTGTCCGGGTCGGCGTGGCAGCGCACGGTCGGCCGGGTGGGGTCGTCGTGGAAGAACAGGCTGTACCGGCCGCAGCGTCGGCAGGGGATCGGTTTCTTGGTCAGGGGCGGTCGGGTGTTCGTCGCGTTCTGCAGGCGGCGGTGCCACCACTGCACGCCGGTTCCGTACGGCTTGCTGATCTGCGGGTGCGCGAGCATGTGGTCCAGGTGCTCGCCGTGCCAGGCGGTCGTGCTGGTGAGCGCATGCGCTGAGACGCCGCGGCGGGGTGGTGCCGGCCACCGCTGGGAGTTGCGGTATTCGATCTCCCAGGTGCGCAGCCATTCCAGGAGCTCGTCCAGGTCGTCGTGCCCTGGTGAGGGGGAGCGGTCTTCCTGGGTGCCGCTGACACGACCGGCGGAGTAGTCCCCGGGCTCGTTGTAGCCGTCGCTCTGCTCCAGGTGGAGCGGGGTGAGGTCGTCGAGTTCGGCGAGGTTCGCGCGGATCGTGGCGGTGCAGCCGGTGCACCAGATCGGGTCGCCGTACCGGGGGCGGATGCTGGGCGGCTCTGGGCGTTCGCCGTGCGTGGGGTGGGGCCGTGGGCCGGCGGCATCGGGGCCGTTGCGGTGCTTGGCGAGTTCCCACTTCGCAACGCGTTCGGCGTGCTGTTCTTCGGCGGCCTGCCAGTCGGCGAGTGCGGCCTCGAAGTCGGCGATGGCCCGGCGGTAGCGGTTGTTGCAGCGTCCGGGGCAGATGTCGGTCAATGCGGTTCCTCGGGGTCGGCGACGTGGTCAGAGGGCCCAGCGCCACAGGGCGACCTGTAGCGGGATGGCCGTGATGAGCAGGACGACGGTCAGGACGCGGATGAACGCGGCCGTGGCGGCGGGGACGTCGTTGACCGCCAGCGGGACGGGCTCGGCGTGGTCGTGGCCGTTGATCACCGGATCTCCTTGCGAATGTGTCTCCAGGACGGGGCGACGTTGGGGTGCTGGTCGCAGACGGGGCAGACCTGGACGCGTCCGAGTCCGGCGAGCCTGACCTTGCGTACGCGCTGCCTCGGGTGGATGAGGACTCGGCCGGCGGATGCGCAGCCGTTGCACAGGTCGCCGGGGCCGATGGCGTGGTGGAACATCGGCGCGCCCACGGCGGCCATCAGCGGTCGCCTTCTCGGGCGCGGAGCTCGGCGCACTCGCGGCGGAGGGCGCGCCGGTCGGCTCGCTTGTACTGGCGGTACCACCACCACTGGACGAGCGGCCACTCCCACCACCGGCTCAGCTTGGAGCGGGCGAGCCGCCAGTTCGCGAGCTCGATTTCGGCGCCCTCCAGGCGGGCGCGCGCTTTGGCCAGCTCGGCTGCGTGGCGTTCTCGCTCCTTCACTCCGAAATCCGCGAGTCGCTGCACTTCTGCCTCGGCCCGCTCGGCGCGCAGGCGCTGAACGTTCCGGGCAAGCTGGGCCTCTGTGCGACCTTGGATGACGCGGTCGAGGCTCGCGCGCAACCGCTCCAGCTCGTGGTCACGGACGGACACGGTCTGTGCTGCGAGCTGGTCGAGGTAGACGGGATCCTCGGCGAGGTCTGGCCATGCCTCGCCGAGTCGTCTCGCGATCCGCTTGCGCAGGTCGTCAGCCACGGCAGGACTCCTCGTCGTGCGCAGTAGCCCATTCCTCGGTGAACAGCGCGACGTATTCGCGGCGGTGTGCCTCGATGAGGCGGAGACGGGCGTGGTGGCTGGCGCGAGCGCCTTCGGGGGTGAACTTCTCCCGGGCCGCGATGAGGGGCGAGCCGACGATCCCGGTGAGCTCGGCGAGGTCGTCACGGATGGCGTACTCGTCGGTCGAGGTCCGGCGGGGCATCTCCGGTGGCGCTGGCGGTTGAGCGGTTGCCGCTGCGCACGAGCAGCGCTGCTTCGCGGTACTGCGGGTCGGCTCCGTCGGTGTCGGGGTTTCAACGGGTTTAGGAGCGGGTGCCGGGTCGGGCTTGGGCTCGGCGGCCGGGGGCGTGCGGCGGCCGATCATCTCGATCAGCCACGTGGTCAGGTCGCTCACAGGTCGGCCTCCATGTCTCGGACGTAGCCGGAGGGGCCGCGCCGCCAGCGAGGCCGATGCGGCGTAGCGGCTTCCTGGGCGTCGTGGGGCGGGTGGGGCGGCTCCGCGTCCGGGGGAACAGGCGTTCGGGCGTCCTGGTGGCTGTCCGCGCCGCTGGGGGCGTCCAGGGCGGCCTGGAGGGTGGCGAGGATCTCGCGGTGGAAGCGGTTGGTCTGCTCGCTGGTGGCGCCGAAGAGGTGCAGTGAGTGGAGCCGCTTGAATGCGCTGCGGATGGCGGCGTGGGCGGCGTCTCGCTCGGCCTTCAGATCGTCCAGTTCTTCGAGCGCCTTGGCCCGGTCTTCGGCGTGCTCAACGGCAGTCTTCAGCACCGCGTCTCGCTCGGCCTCGGCCTGCTCGGCGCGCTGGCGCTGCGTTTCCAACGCCTTGCACGCCTGCTCGTACGCCCACGCGGTCGGGTACGGCTGCCGGTCGTGTGCGATGGCGAGGTCTCGTTCTTCGCGCGCCGTGGCCAGCTCGCCGCGCAGCCGCTCCGCCTCTTGCTCGGCCCGCTCGGCGCGGCTCAGCACCTCGGCCACGATGTCCCGGAGCTGAAGCGGATCAGTGTCGATCGCCTCGTCGACGCGTGTCCAGATGTCACTCATCGTCGGTCTCCGTCGGTGCGTTCGGGAACAGGGCGCGGTAGGCGCGCTGGAAGCGGCTGGTGTCGTGCTCGCTGGTCTCGATGACGTAGCCGAGGGCGTCTTCGACGTCGCCCATCACCTCGTGGGCTTCGAGCGCAGCGAGCATGGTGCCGACGTCGCGTTCGGCCGCCTTGCGGGCCATGGCCTGGCTGACGGGGTCGTCGGCGATGGACCAGGAGGCGAGCAGGGCGGCGATGAGCCGGTCGCGCATGTCGTCACTCGACATCGGTGGTCTCCTTGGCAAGTTCCTGCTGGTAGAGCGCGTTGTATTCGATGGGGAAGCAGCGGGCGAGGGCCTTGAGCGCGCGGCTCTGCGCGCGGGACCGGGCACGCTTCTTGTCGTCACCGCGGGCCCGCTCGTTGTGCGCTTCGCGGCAGGTCTCGCAGTCCTCGCCGGCGGCGAGGTGGGTGCGGTAGGCGGCTTCGGTGCCGCAGGCGGGGCGGTCGTCAGCGGGCACTCGTGGCCTCACCGGTGCCGGTGATGAACTGGGTCTCGGGCGCCTCGGCCCAGGCGATGGAGTCCTGGCCGAAGCGGGCAGCGATCTTGGCCAGCTGCTCCTTGATGCGGTCGGCACTGCCGGCGATCGGTTCGAAGCAGATGCAAGCGTTCTGCCACCGGTGGTGGGGCAGGGAGTACCACTCGCCGTGGATCACCCCGCCGTACACGCGGATCAGCCGGACGGTGCGATTGACGAACAGGCTCCAGTCGACCTGGCGCAGCTTGTCGTCGCTGTTGCCGATGGAGACGTAGACGGTGGTCACTGGGTGGTCCTTTCCTGGGTGTCCCCGGCTTGGTCCTTCTTCGCGAGGAGTTCGCGGGCGAGGTCGGCTCCGCGTTTGCTGACGGTGCGGGCGGTCTCGGGGTCGGTGGCGGGTCGGGGTGGCGCAGCGGCGGAGGGGAGGTACCGCCAGCCGCTGTTCGCGGCGTCGGCCCAGTAGGTGTGGGCGAACGCGAGGGGATCGGCGAGGAGGGTGACGTGTTCGAGGCGGCGGGCGAGGTCCCGGGCCGCCCGTTCACGCGCTTTGTCCTGGTCCGCGGTCATGAGGCTGCCTCGTTCCGGAGGGGGTGGCAGTTCGGGCAGCGGCGCGGGTGGTCGGCCCCGACGAGGCGGGTGTCGGGGTCGCAGGCTCCGCACCACTGCGGCCGGGCCGGGCGCTCTGCGGCGGGGCGGATGGTCCACCAGGGGCCGTCGTGTGCGAGCCGGCCGGGGTGCTGGGACTTCTGGTCGTGGGCGATGGCGAGCATCGCGGGGCCGCGAAGGGACGTGGGGCGCTCGATCACGTTCGGGTGGTGGAGCGCGCGGGCGATCGAGCGGGTGGTCCAGTCGGGGCGGATCTCGCGGACCTGAGCGATCAGCGCGAGGTCTGTGGTCTGCCCGGAGGGCTCCCCCTCCTCCTCCGCTTGAACGCCGGCCGACGCGGTGGGTGCGGCGGCGGGGCTGGCGGAAGGGTCGCCGGGGGGAGGGGGTTCCTGGGGATAGGGGGAGTCCTTATCTACTACCTGTACCCCTATCCCCTGTGAAGGCTTAGGCGATGGGGTGCCGGAACCGTTGCTGGAAGGGTTCACGGAACCCTTAGGCGAAGGGTTCGGAGGTGGGGCGGGGAGTCCGCGCCGCAGGTCTTCGATGAATCCGTGCACGATGGCGTTGATCTGCGAGGATGCGACCTCGTGCAGCGGGAGACGCTGCAGTTCTTCGATCAGCGCGGCCTTGATCCGGGTCGAGCGGACGACGCTCGCGGACTCCCTGGCGCTCTTCAGCAGGTTCGGTTGCTTCCAGATCCGATCGTTGCGAATGAGCGATCGGACGAGGACTTCGCCGGTTTCGTCGTCGATGATGAGGAGGGGCCGTTCACCCTCTTCCGGGGACCCTTCGCCGAACCCTTCCCGGAAGGGTTCGGCTAGGGCTTCGAGGTCGGTCAGGACCTGGTCGACGGTGAGGCCGCGGGCGTCGCGGGCCCAGCGTCGTTCGCGCAGCGGGATCACGCCGCAGTAGGACAGGTCGACCTGTGACAGCAGGTACAGGTACATCCGCTGGGCACCCGGCGAATGCGCTCGGAATATGGCGTCGTCCCAGATCGTGACGAAGATCCGGGCTTCCTTGCGCTGAGCCATCGCGCGGTGTCCTTCCTGGTCGTGCTGATGTCAGGCAGCCGCGGCGTGAGCGGTGGCGTGGACGCCGAGCCGGCCGGACTGGTAGGTGGCAGGTGGGATTCCGGCGGCGCGGAGGCGGGCTTCGTAGCGCCAGGCGGTGCGTTCGCTGATGCCCATGCGGGCGGCGGCGTTGACGAGGGTGTAGTGCTGGTCGCGGGTGAGTTCGGCGTACTCTCCGACGCGGCCGTTTCGCTTGGGTGGTGGACCGGAGGCGGGGCGGCCAGCGCGTTCCCAGCGGGAGTGGCAGGCGCGGCACCAGGTGTAGCCGCCGTGCTGGCCTTCGTTGCCGCAGCGGTCACAGAAGATGATGCGGCGGCTCATGCGGTCTTCCTCAGCGGGGCGGGCTCGGTGCTGAGCTGGCGGGCGGGGGTGCGCTGCGCGGCGCCGCGGCGGCGGCGCTCGCGGCGTTCGGCGCGGAAGCAGGGCCGGCATTTCTTGGACAGGCCGTCGCGGGTCTTCTCGCGGTAGAAGTCGTCGGCGCTCTTCGTCTCGCCGCACTTCTCGCAGGCCTTGGTGGCGGGGACGGGCCGCTTGGGCTTCGCCGGGGTCTTCAGGGCGCGGCGGCGGCGTTCGCGCCTGCGCTGGTTCTCGTTGAGGCCGCTGCGGATCCCGCCTGGGTCGGCTCGCTCGGGCAGGTTGAGGACCCACTCGCGGCACTCGGTCTCAACGGGGCAGGAGGCGCAGAGCACCCGGGCGGGGTTCTCGTTGGGGCGCCCGTCGGGGAGGCGGTCGATGAGCCCGTCGGCGGTCCGGGATTCCAGGACGTGTTCCTTGCCCTTGCAGGCGGCGCGGGAGGCCCAGCGGTCAAGGTGGATGGCGCCGGCATCGGCGGCGTAGGTGTTCAGCATGTTGGTGGTCACGCTGTGGCCTCCTCGGGTGTGGTTCCGGGCGGGTCGTGGTGGTGTACTGGGGCGCCAAGGGATCGCGCGCGGTGTGCGCAGCGCGGGAGGCGCGAACGGTTCAGGCGCTTGCTGCGTGGGCGCGGCGGCCGGCTTTTCAGCGGGACGGCGTGGTGGTTCGCCCATCTCGCGGGCCCACCCCGGGTCCGTGACCCGGGGCAGGCGCTTCAGCGTCAGCTCGTAGCCGAGGGCGGCGGCCCATGTGCAGCCGATACGGACGGCCACGTCCGCCTGGGTGAGGCGGTCGCGTTTCCGCGCGTCGCGGAGCTGCACGACAACCGGGTGCCTGGGCCGGATGGTCACGCCACCGTCTCCAGGTCTTCGCCGGTGATGGCCTCGACGAGGGCGGAGACGATGACCTCGGCGACGTTGGGCGTGACGGCGTTGCCGTATTGCCTCACGCGCTCTCTCTTGTTGCCGAGCACGACGTACTGGTCGGCGAAGCTCATGGCACGGCCGATCTCGTGCGGCTCAAGCATCCGGAACAGCACGTCGTTGATGTCGACGTCGCCTTTGACGAGTGCGTACCGGTCGCGGGTCGACAGCGTTCCGATCGGCTCCCGGACGGACCGTGCGGTGCCGGTGCCGTAGTACGGGATGAGCAGGTGCTCCCAGGTGATGAGGGACTGGTGGCCGGCCGTCGTCAGGGTCCGCAGCGGCTCGTCGGCGCTGGTGCAGTGCTCGCCGCCGTCGCCCTTGCTGCCGTTGTTGCGCATGATCATGGCGGGCCAGTCGCGGGCGGCGACGCCGAGGTGGTTGCCGGACGCGGTGACGGACGCCGTCGGGTCCAGGATGGACCGGGCGTCCGAACTGCCGCCCCGCAGCTCCACCATGTACGGAAGCCACGCCAGGCCGGTCTCGTTCCTGGCGGTCTGGGTGCGTAGTGGCGCGTTCGCCGACGCGGGTTCCTTGCCGTCGCGGCCCTCGACGGGGATCAGCAGCGGCGGGACGGCGAGGCCGTCGTTCTCCCGGGTGGTGCGGGTCGGCATGGGGTCGGTGACGCTCGTCGCATCGTTCCGCCAGGTGCCGCCCGCGGGGACGACCATCGGCCGGGCGAACTTCTCCAGGCCGGCCTCGATGCGGGCGATGGTCTTCGGCGCGAGGGGCTTGGCCCGGTCGCCGATCCGCTGGCCCGGCAGTGACCAGTCGATCGCGACGGCCGCGGGCAGCACCTCGGGCTCGAGGATGGCGTTGCGGCAGGCGACCCGCGGGCACCGGTAGACGTACTGCTGCCGGTACCGACCCATGTCGCGGCCGGGGGTCTTGAAGACCTGCATGGCCCGCACGAACTCGTCACAGGTCGGGCAGTAGGCGTGCGGGCGCAGCCACTTATCCCAGTCCGGCCTCCGCTTGAGGCTCTTATGCCAGTAAGCCAGGTACCAGCGGTCGCGGGACTGCGGCGTCCGGTGCGTCCTGACCGGACTGGCGTGCATGCTGTTCATAGCGATCTTGTGTGTGTAGTAATCGAGCTTGTGGATCTCGCCGCGCCAGCGGGGACTCTGATCCCACGCATCGACGTCGACGACGTTCTCGACGACACCCGCAAGGATCAGACCGCCGCGGTCCTGCACGCCGCGCAGGTACAGCGGTACCTCTTCCATGAGCGCGCGGGACCGCTCGACCTCCTCCGATGGGGCGGTCTCGCCGAACAGGTCGTCTTGCAGGCTGGTGGAGAAGTCGCGCTTCTTGCCGCGGGCGTTCGACCACTGCGGGCATTCGGGGCTGGCCCAGAACAGGTCGCAGACGGGCCAGCGGTCGACGGGGGCTTCGCGGATGTCGCCGCGGTAGTGGTCCGTGTCGGGGAAGTTCGCGGCGTGCGACTCGATCGCGCGTTCCCAGTGGTTCGCCGCGCGGGTCACCTCGACGCCGGGCACGGCGTGGGCGCCCTGCGAGGAGCCACCGGCGCCGCAAAACCAATCCATGAGGCTGAGCGTCACGGGGTCACCTCCAGCTCGGTGATGTGCAGTACGAGCCGCCCGCTCTTCTCGACGTCGCCGATGCGCATGTCCGGGCCGACGAGGTACCGGTCGGAGTCGTCGTGCAGGACGTGGGCGTCGACGAGGCCGTCGATGGCGGCCTTCGCGGACGGGAAGAGGTTGTGGACGTCGCGGCGGCGCCGGTCCGGCGGCCTGTACTCGGCGACGATGTGGGCGCGGTTCAGGTGCGGGATGTCGGCCTTGATCGCCAGGAGGTACGCGGCGGTGCGCAGGGCCCTGGTGAGCTCGGCGCGGCGCATCCAGTGGATGCGGCGGTTCGCGTTGATCAGCGGCAGGCCAGCGGGGAGCTCCACGGTCAAGGTGCGGGCGGGGCCCGCCGGGACGGATGCCCCAGCGGGAGTCTGGTCGGCGGCCGTCATGCGCCCACCGCCTGGGGTACGCCCTTCCGGTTGCGTTCACACGCCCGGCAGTCCCTGTCGATGCGCATGCCGCCACGGACCTTCCGGCGGCGGATCCGCGTGTTCTCCGGTGTCCACTCATGCCCGCGCGAGCAGTGCGTTGCGGGCTCGCTGCCATGGGCGCGAACGCGCCGGTCGATGTAACGGACGCTCGGCGGGGTTTCACCTTCGAACCACAGGCGCAGCAGCTGCCGCCGGGCCTTGCTGAGCCGGATGCCGAGAGCCTTGTAGGTGATGCCGAGGGACTCGGCGGCCAGCACGTAGTCCTCATGCACCGCGAGGGCGATGACGGCGTTGCGGTAGAGGGGCGGGAGCGTGTCGACGACCTGGTTGACGGCGAGGCGTTCGACGATCGGGTTCTCCGGCGACGATGTCGCCCGGTTCATCCAGTACTTCAGGAAGTTCGGGGCGGTGGCGAGCTCGGAGTGTCCGGAGCGGTCGGCGCGGCCGTGCTGCCGGTATTCCTCGCGGATTGCCTTGTAGATGGCCTGCCAGCCGGCCTGGATGAGCTCGGAGCGTTTCGGCCAGTGCGGTGCGGAGCACAGGGCTTCGGCGATCGCGGACCAGGCGATGTCCCGGCGCTCTGTGTAATCCATGGCCAGGGACCGGTCGGCGATCGTCGCGGCATTGGTCATCTGCTGGAGGTCGCGGAGGGTGTAGCCGTACTTCACCTCGATGTCGGCGGCGTTCACCGGTCCGTCTCCGGCCGTACGGTCTGCTCCTGATCGGCGTCGACGGGGCCGCGCCGGAACGCGGAGACGATCTCGAACCCCAGGTAGGCAAGGCCTGCGATGACGCCCAGGAGGGGGCTGGCGGCGAGGGCGTACAGCGGGTGCTTGGCGACGAGTTCGATCACCGGTCGCCACCGCCTCCGGTGGCGAGCAGTTCGCCGGGCCGGTGCCCGCTGTCGGCGAGCGCGGTGAGGATGGCGCGGGCCTGGTCCTCGTACACCTCGCGGGGCGTGCCGTGGCATCCGCTGTCGTCGCAGCCTTCGTGGGCGTGTTCGACGAGGATGTCGGTGACGATGCGCAGGTCGCTGTTGTCGTTGCCGACTAGGAGGACCTCGGGGTCGGGGTTGGCGGCGTCCATGGCGGCGTCGAAGCGGTGCTGGCCGTATCCGTCGGCGAAGCCGGCTCGGCGGCCGCGGCGGTGGCCGAGCCGGTAGGTGACGGCGGCGATCCCGCCGGTGACGATGGTCGGCAAGGCGGCGGCGATGGCGATGAGAGCGGTCATGAGGCGGTCCTCGGAAGGGCGTGGTGTGTCTTCGGTGCGCGGTGGGGAGCACGGCGGGTGCCGTACGGGCGGACGTGCCGGCCGGGCTGCAGCGGCCACTTCGCGGCGGCGACGGAGACACCGACGAGCAGCGCGGCCGTGACGGCGACGATGGTCAGGGCGGCGATCACGGCCGGGGCTCCGGGACGTCCTTGTCCGCGACGATGACCTGCATGGTGATGCCACGGGACACGGCGTGGACGGGCTGGCCGTCGGGGCCGGTCAGGATGAACCGGTGGGATCCGTGCGCCAGCCAGGTGGCGTCCGGGTGGTGCTGGCCGCGGTCGGTGAGGTACTGGACGGCGAGCTTCTGGGCGGCTTCGGGGGTGTCCTCGTAGCCGATGTCGTCGGTGGTGTCGCTGCCGGGCCCGGCGCAGAGGTGAGCGCCCCACTTGGTGATCACGGCCGTGCCCCTTCCTGCGCGGGCGCGGACCGGGTCTGGTCGGTGGTCGGCGGCTCGGTTGGCAGGCCGGCTTCCACCGCGGCCTCGGCCGCCTTCTTCGACCACCAGGTCTCGAGCTCGGTCTGCTCCTCGGCCTGCGTGATGATCGCGTTGAACTGCGCGGTCATATCGGCGAGGTACTGCTGTGCCTTCGCCTGCGCCTCGGCCATGACGGTCTCGGCCTGCGCGCGCAGCTGCGCGCCCTGTTCGCGGTGCGTGCGGGCGTGCGCCCACATCTGGGCGACGGGTTCTCGGGCGTCCATCAGGTGTTCTCCGATCCGGTAGTGGGGACGGCGGCCAGGGACGGGAACGGCGGCCAGGGGCGCGGGCGACCAGCGGGGTCGGCTTGCAGGTCGGTCATGAGCGCGGTGATCGCGTTCTCGTAGCGCTGGGCGAGGCGCTCGGTGATGTTCATGCGGGCGGCGGCCTGGCTGCAGTCCATGCCGAGGGCGCGGTAGAGGGAGAACCGCATCAGGTCGGCGCAGACGGCGTCGGCGGCTTCGTTCCAGTCGATGGCCATCACTCACCGCCCGGGGTGCGGGTCGGCGGCCAGGGCCGCCCGGCCGGCGCGTCCGTGGCGGGGGCCGGGCCGGGGGGCGGGGTGGTGATGTCCTCGGCGGAGAGCTGGGGCGTGGGGAACGCTTCGTCCTTGCGGATCTCGCCGCGCGTGATGCTGGAGTAGGTGACGCCGAGCTGGGAGACGTCGCGGGCGGTCCACTCCGACGAGGGGGAGCCGACCCGCTCCTCCAGTCGCTTCTTGGAGATGTCGAGCTCGGCGAACTTCTCGATCGCCTCGGTGATGCGGTTGGCCAGCGGGATGCCGCCGCCGTTCTCCAGTGTCTTGGCGCACAGGTCCTTGGCCTGCTCGATGAACCAGGGCGGGAGGACGGCGAAGATGGCCTCACGGACGCGGCGGGAGCCGTTGTTGGCGTTGTTCTCGTAGATGTCGCGCATCTCGGTCAGCCGCTCGGGGCCGCCGCGCTTGTCGCGCTTGTGGGGGACGACGAACGTGCTGGAGTTGCGGGTGTTGGTCTGCACGTCCCAGGCGAACGCCTGCATCTCGGACTGGGCGTAGTCGTCGTCGCGGCGCATCTCGACGAGGCCGTACTCGACGTTGCCCCAGCAGCGGGCGAGTTCGCGGGCCAGGTGGATGGACGGGCCGGACACCGGGGATCCGCCGCGCCGGAACTCATAAAACGCCCGCTCGGCCAGGTACATCTGGCGGCAGGAGTCCTCCATCTGCGCCTTGGCGGTCTGCACGTCGCGGGGGCACTGCTGGGCGACCAGGATCATGGCGTGGACCTGGGCGACCGCGCGGGACTGTTCGACGGCGGTGCCCTGCCCGACGCGGCCCGGCACCGGGAGCTGTGGCATCGCGGTTCGCTGGATTTCGGCCTTGCTCACGCGTTCTCCTTTGGGAAATTGAGGTGGGCGAACTCGCCGAACGCCTTGCTGGCTGCGGCGTCGTAGGCCTTGGCGGCGTCGGTGGGGTCGTTGAATAGGCCGAGGTGACGGCGTCTGCCTGCGATGTAGATCGCTGCTGCCCAGCGCCGCCGGTCTCTGTGCCGCGACACGCCTTTGAAGCCGGAGGTGTTGTCCGAGCGGCGTCGCCGGTTCTTCGCGTTCTGGGCCTGCGTGGCCGGCCGGAGGTTCGCGCGGCGGTTGTCGAGACCGTTGCCGTTGATGTGGTCGACGTACGGCCAACCGGTGATCAGGTTGTGCATCCGGATCGAGGTGCATCGGCCGTCACGCCAGAAGTTCTTGCGGGCGTAGAAGGTCCGGTCGCTCGGGTTCGCGTACCACTTGCCGACGGTGACGACCCGGTCGTAGTCCTCGTCGTCGACGAGGGCGACGAGGCCACGGGAGAGCGGGATCTTCTTCACTCGTCCACCTCCGCGAGGTATTCGTGCTCGACCCAGCGGGGCAGGGAGACCAGCTCGACGTTCTGGCCGTAGCCAGGCCAGTGGCCGGTGGCGACGCACTCGACGTAGGTCTCGATCGCCTGCCGGTTCCGGTCGCGGGCGATCCGCATCGCCATCGCATCGGGCTCGATGACGTTGACGAGGAAGGGAGGCGTCTTCTCTTGGCAGACGAAGACGAACTCAGCGTCCGGCGGGCCGCCGAGGGCGCGGACACCGTCGAGGTACCAGTCGGCCTGGCAGTGGTAGCCGAGCGACTGGAGCGTGCGCCGCAGGCTTTCCAGGTCGGCGGCGGCACAGGTCTTGTAGTCCGGGACGATGTACCGGCCGGGCCCGGCGTTGCGGAGCCAGTCCAGGCGTGCGCGCCGCCAAATGCCGGTGAGGCCGTCCTGCCAGAACAGGGACTGCTCGGGCAGGCCGGAGTCGGGGTGGAACAGTGCCGAGGCGGTGGGGTGTTCGCGTAGGGCCTTGGCCATCGCGTGGACCTGGTCGTACTCGGCGGGCTTGAGGGGGATGGCCCCCCGGGCGCGGACGGCGGCGACCTTGGCCTTGACCTTCTTGGTCCGCCACTCGTCTGCGTCGATGCGCACCAGCTCGGGCCCGGCGCCGAGTACGAGCTTGTGCGCGGCGGTGCCGAGGTCCAGGGCCTTCGTGGGTGCGGGCGGGTGGTTCCGCTCGTACCGGAAGATGGCCGGGCAGTACGGCGGCAGCAGCTTGCGCGCGCCGCTGGAGGACAGGCTCCCGCCGGGCACCGGGTCAGCGTGGTACGCGGCTTCGGGGATTCCGTCGTAAACACCTGGGCTTGTGATCTCGATGCTGGTCATCGGTGCGGGTCGGCGCCGTTCAGGAGGTCTTGGACGGCGGCGGCGGGGTAGCGGCGGCGGCCGCCGGGCGTCCAAATGGAGGGGAGTTTCCCGGCCTTGGCCCAGCGGCCGACGGTCTTGACGTCGACGCGGAAGGCGGCGGCGACTTCGCCGGGTGTCAGGAGCGTCTCGGGCTGGAACGGGGTGGGTTCGGTCATGGGCCCTGTCCTTCCTCGGGTGGTACGGGGTCGAGGTGTGGTGGCCGGCGCGAGGCGGGGAGGCGCCGGGAGCCCGTTACTGCTCGGGCTTGCGGTCGGCGCTGGAGGTGCGGGGCGCGGGGCGCAGCAGGAGGGTTTCGCGGCGGGCGTCGAAGACCCGGGCCATGGCGTTGAGGAGCTTGTCGCTGGGCTGGGTGTGGCCGAGTTCGATGTTCCGGATCGTGTCGGCGTGGCGGATGACGCCCTGGTCGGCGAGCTTCTTGAGGAATTCGTCCATGGAGAGGTCGTGCACTTCGATGCGTAGGCGCCGGATCTCTGTCCCGTCTGCAGGTTGTCTCGCCATGACCGAAACGCTAGTACAGATCTCTACAGATCTCTAGAGTTACCAAGGGGTTTCTCTCAGAGATCTCGTGCAGGTGGGGCCCCTGACTTTTGGGTTATCTCGGTGTAATTTTCCGGAGGCTTACCTAAGTCTGTGTGGACCTGTAGAGATCTGTAGGCCATCATGTGTAAACGTGAGCACCCCGCAAAGCGTCGACCCCGCGCACAAGGCCCGGCTCGCCGAGGCCATCGAGGACCGTGCCGCCCAACCCGGCTGGTCTTACAAACGCATCGCCGACGAAGCAGGCGTGGATGTCGTGACGGTCAACGCCCTGCGCAAGGGGGATTTCAAGAGCCGTCCCTACCGGCGGACCCTGCGCGGCCTTGACCGCGCCCTCGGCCTGGCCGACGGCACCTGCGAGCGCATCCTCAACGGCGAGGAACCGATCAGGCCCCGCGAGGCCAAGAAGGCGCAGAAACCGAGCGCTGAACAGCTACCCAAGGGCGCACTACCCCAAGAGGTCGCCTCGGTGATCGCCGAGATCGAGTCGCTGGAGAACCTCAGCGAGGAGCAGCGAGCCATACTCATCAACACGCTGCTCGCCGCCGCCCATGGCATCCGGGATCAGGCCCAGCGGTTGAACGAGGAGCAGGCGAGCTGACTGAGCCCCTGACCGAAACTGAAGCGCTTCGATAACAACCAGACACCCACGTTTGTTAGTGACATCCCCGTATCCCCCCTTGCGTCCCCTCCGTCACAGTCGTAGGCATATACGGACACAGAGCAACACACTGGTCACGCAGGATCGGCAAATGCGGACGGAACATACCGGCCGCATCCTGGGGGCACCCGATCCAGACGAGCACGTGACCGCACGCGTGAAGGAGCGGGGATGCGCACACCACAACAACTCGCCAGCATCGGCGTCATCGCAGCGGCCTGGGGAACCGTCGCGATCAGCGTCGCCAACACCTGGGACGAACACCTCCACGACGCCATCATCGGCGCAGCGATCTGCATCACCATCGCGATCGTCGCCGTCTCCAACCGCAGCGTCTACCACCGTGACCTCGACATCCTCCGCACTGAGGTCGACACCGCCATCAAAGCCAGCAATTTCGGGCAGGTCCTCGACAAATGCGGGACCCCGTTCCGGCCGGCCGTCCCTGACGGGCCGGTCCGGTCGGTGCCCATCACCGGCGAGAACGCCATCGCCGGTGTCCGCGACGGAACCCTCATCGACCTCAACGCGGTCCGGGATGCGATCCGCCGTAGCGAATCGTGAAGCCCCTGCAGCGCCGCGCGCCACTACCACCGAACTGCTGGTGGATCGTCCGGATCGACCGCCGTCGCCGCCTAGTCGTGATCCTGGACGTGGCCGTCCCGGCCGGGAGCGTGGCCGAGGAGTATCTGACGCGGGCCGCGCTGAAGGCCTGGCGTGAGCACCGCCGGAACGTAGTGCTGTACACGCCGGCGGCGGCACTCGGGGTGATGCTGCTGGTGGGTGCGGCGGGTGTGCTGGTGTTGGTGCTGGCCGGGTCGACGTTGCCTCTGCCTGGGCCGGTGGAGCGGCCGGATGCAGTGCGTCCGGCTCCGGGTCCGGTGTCGCGTGAGGCTGGTAGCCGTCCGGCGGCTGGCCCGCCGGGGAGTGTGTTGGCGCGGCCCCGCTCGAGGGCCATCACGCCGACCTCGCCGGTGGCCTCGTCGTCGCCGGTGTCGGTGGTGCCGGTGGAACGCACGTCGTCGAGTTCGCTGCCGGTCACGGTCGTGGTGCCGCGGCCACGGCCGGTCCGGCATGTGCGTGGGGTGTTGCCGTCGCCGGTGGCCTTGGTGCGGCCGTGTGAGCTGCTCGGCCTGCCGGTGGGTCACTGCGTGCGCAGGTAGACCTCCAGAGACACGAACGCCCCCGGCACAGAATCCCGTGCCGGGGGCGTTCGAATACCTGGGGTCATACGAACGGGTCCTCGGTGTACGCCCGATCCGCGCGGCGGCCACGCCACGACCGCACCCACCCCACCAGCCACGCCACCGGATCACTCCGGCCCGCCTGCGTGATGAGCTGCCGGGCGATCCGCCGCTCGCACCGCTCGCAGTAGTTCGCGTCGCACGGCGGCAGAGGGAACAGCCACCGCGACGCCTTGGATGCCGGCCGCTTCCTGCGGCAAACGTTGCAGATGACGTGCCACTCGGCGACTCGCGTGGTGTCTTGGGTGCCGTCGGGCTGCTGCTCAAAGTCGATCACGACGCCACCGCCAGGCGACGCATCCGCCGGCGCTGCCCCGGGGTGGTGCCGCCCCAGATCCCGTGTCGCTCGTTCCGCTCGAGCGCGCGCTCCAGGCACGCGTCGGTGAGCGGGCAGCCAGCGCACAGCTGCCGGGCGTCCGCCTCGTACGCGAGGCGGGCCACTTTGGTCCTGGGCGCGTCGGGGAACCATGCCTCCGGATCGGCGCCCGGGCGTCTGCAGTTCTGGATCGGGAAGTGGATGATGGTGGACACGGTCTGTCCCTCCAGGGAGTCGATTCCAGGTGAGGGGGAGGCCGCGGCCCCGGTGCGTCACCACCGGGGCCGCGTACGTTCGGGATGGTCAGGCGGTGGTCGGCTTGGGCATCGCCCGGCAGGCGCTCGCGTGGTCGTTGGCATCGTCGCGGGCCTCGTCGCGTTCGCGCGGTAGGTAGTCGCCGGCGTACGAGCGGGAGTCTCGGCCGGACGCGTCGCAGCCCAGGCACTCCCAGGCGAACCCGTCGACCTCGTACGGCTCGACGACGGCGTCCGGCCGGCCCTTCGCCGGGTGCCATCTGGTCTTGAAGCGCTTGGACCGCAGCTCGACGACGGCGTCCGGCCGGCCCTTCGCCGGGTGCCATCTGGTCTTGAAGCGCTTGGACCGCAGCTCGACGACCGCACCGCCGACGGTCAGGAACCGCATCAGGGGCGGATCGCCGTCGGGCTGTGTGGGCTCCTGCTCCACGGTGGTGGTCTGGGGGAGTCGGGTGCCGGTGCGGAACATCGCGCGGCGGGCGAGCATGAAGGCGTCCATCAGGGTTCCTCTCGGATGTCTGGAGCGGCCCCGGTGTTCGCGCACCGGGGCCGCGTACGTTCGAAGTGGGCCAGGAGTTGGTCAGGAGTTGGGCGGCATCGCGCGGCACTCGCCGGCGTGCTCGCGCGCCCACTTCTGGGCCCTGGGCGTGGAGAGCTTTCCGTCCGTGTCGAACTGATCGTTCATCCACCTCTGGTGGTCCCAACCAGCCCCGTTCCACTCCACGGTGTGGGACTCGCCGCACGTCTTGCAGGTCGCGACGGTCTCGGTGTGGTCGGTGCGGTCGCGGTAGCCGGGCCGCGTGACGACCTCGACGGCCAGGTGCGCGTCGCCCAGGGCCTCGCCCACACGCGTGAGGTAGCTGATGACCAGCCGCGGCTTCGCGGCCTCCTCAGCGGCCCGCTGGGCTTCCCTCTTCGCGTCTTCTTTCCGCCACTTCTCCCAATTCTCGGCCTGCCTCTGGGCCTCGGCTCTTTTCGCCTGCTCATCCGCGGCGCGCTTCTGCTCGAGCAGGTCCTCGAGCTCCGCAGCGACGCCGGGCCCTTCGATCTTCCACCGGACCTTGCCTCGGCCCGGATCGTAGTAATGGTTCAGCGACAAGAAGATTTCGTCCGGGTGCCAGGGGAGGGTGAACCAGTGCGTCGGGTCCTCATGCCCGGCGGAGGCCATCGCGGCGGTGAGGGACTTCAGGCGCCGCGCGGTGATCGATGTGAGGACGGAGTCGTCGAAGAGCCGGTACGGCCCGGTTCCGATGGTGGTCGGCTCGGGGATGCTGATCTCGGTGCGGGGCTCTTCGACACGGCCCAGCGCCCGGATGAAGGTGGCGAGCTTGGCGTTCATCAGAAAGTTCCTCTCGGGGTGTCTGGGGTGGCCCGCCGAGCGTCTGCCCGGCGGGCCTGTGTCCTACTGGGCGAGGCGGAGCGGGTGCTCACGCATGCCGTTCAGGAGCGCGGCCGCGGTCTTGTTCCCCGTCGGGTGACCGGCCGCCTTCAGCTGACGCATCAGTTCCGCGACCGCTGGCGGAGTGCCGTGCTCGGTCATGTGCTCGTCGTAGATCTGGCGGGCCAGCTCGTTCCGGTCGACGGGCTTCCCACGGTGCTTCGCGGGTTTCCGCTGGCGCTGGTTCTGGTCTTCCTCACGCTTTCTGGCTCGCTCCTGATCGGCCATCCTGCGGACGTACTCGTTGACGTCTTCCGTGTCCGGGGTCGTGTCCGTGGGTGTGTTCTGAGCCGTGTCGGACACGGGCGGAACCGTGTCGGCGGTCGTGTCGGGCATCGTGTTCTCGACGCGGGCCGGGGCCGTGTCCGACACGGTCTCGGACACGGGTTTCGACACGGTGCTCGACACGTATCGGGTCGTGTCCTCGACACGGTTCCGAGGCGTGTCCGACACGGTGCCCGGAGCGGGTTCCGACACGGTCGGAACCGTGTCGGGGGCCGTGTTCCGGGTCGTGTCCACGACCGTGTCGGACACGGCCGCGCGATCCCGGTGAAGCATGTGCGCCAGGCCCGCGCCAGCGCCCAGAACGAGCACCGGAAGACATGCGACGAGTGTCGTGATCAACCACGGCGCGGACTCCGGAATCGCCGTCGCGGCCTGCTGCACGGTCACGTGGTGTCGCTCCGCGAATGCCGAAACCTTCGCCTCATGCGCGACCTGCAGCAGGTGGTAGGCGATCTGCCCGAGCATCCCCAGGACCAGCGCCGCGATAGCGCTGACCTTGGCGTATCCCTTCGTCGCCTTGCTCAGCGGGGCGTTCGTCAGCCACGCCGACAAGGCGAACGCGGCGTACGCTTCAACGCCGACGGGCAGGGTGATCGCGGAGTTGACGGTCAAGCCGTCCCAGATCCCGGGGAGTGGGTGGACCTTCCCGAAGCCGGTCAGTCCGCCGAGTCCGACCCATCCGGACCAGGTCGCCACGCCGGCCGGTGCGGCGAGCATCGCGAGGGGCCAGCGGCGGGGCCATCGGACACGGTCGTGTCGTGTCATGGTGGCCGTGTCGGGAACCGTGTCCGACACGGTGTCAGCCGTGTCGGCACGGGTCGTGTCGACGGCCGTGTCGGTCGTGTTCATCGTGTCCTCTTTCGTCGTGTCGGGTGGGGGTCAAGCAGACGCCGTGTCGGCGTCGTCGAGGCGGGCTTTGACGTCCTCCCACGGGATGACGGGCTCGCCAGCGGCGACTGCGTCCAGTGCCTGCCGCGCGGCTGCGACGTCGTCATCCAGGGCAGTCCGAGGGGCGTCCGGCATGGTCCCGCAGACTCCTTTCATGTGCGGTGTATCGGCTGGATGGACCTACACGTGTGGGTGCCACGTGTAGGTGCTGTGGTCGCCTGTGTGGGTGTGTGACCTACACGGCCACCGCATCCGGGGGTTGGCCTGCGGAAACGAGGCTTGCGTGTGGGTGTGTGGGGGTCGCGGATACCCCCCGTTTTCGGGGGTCTGGGGCCCGTAGACCCCCTATCCGCGACCCACACGTGTCGGGTCATGCGGCGGGCCACTCGGCGACCTCGTCGGGCACCTCCTGCTCGCCGCGGGCGACCCGCGCGGCAGCGGTTTCGAGGTCATCGCGCGCGTACCCGCGGGCTCGTTTCCCCGCGACGTAGAACGCCTCCGGCAGGGCCCGCACGTCGAGCTGCACGAGCAGCCGCGACAACTCGGTCGTCGAGGTCATGTCAAGCTCGGCGGCGAGCGTCTCCGAATGCATCTTGGTGATGTCAGCCTCGTCGAACGCGGCGAGCGCCCGGGTGAGGATCTCCGGGATCGGCTGGGCCTGGGTCAGCACCCCGGCCGGCGCCGTCTCGGTCGCGTTGGCCGCGCGGGTTCCGATGGGCGGCCACGCCGCGGCATCGCTGACGTCGACCGGTTCCGTCTGGGCGCGCAGGTCCGTGACCGACGGCCAGTCCGCGGCGTTCCCGCCGACCAGCCACAGCGCTGGCCGGTCCGCCACCGGGACGACCTCAGCCGGCTCCGGTATCGCGACCTCCATCGTGGTCGGGGCCTCGTCGACACCCTCGCCTTCGGCCAGCTCACCGAAAGTCCGGCGCATCCGGTCGAGGCGACCGGAGTACAGCCCGGACACGCGGACCGGATTCCGGCCGCCCATGTCCAACTCGAACTCCCCGTCGGCGACCGCCGCCGACGAGGCATCAAGCTCGGGGCGCTGCCGGGCGATAGCGACCGCCGCGCGGGTGATCTGCGACGGCTTCATGTAGTACGCCTTGAACGGCTTCGGCGTCACCGCGCCCGTCGCGATGAACCCCGACCCCTTCCCGGACAGGTCCGCCGGGTCGATCGCGGACCGGTGCTGCCACCCGAACAGGTACGCAAGCTCCTCCTGGTCCTGCACGAGCATCCCGATGCGGACCCTGGACTGCTTGACGACCGCAGGTGCGATCACGTCCTGTGTGGCGCGCAGGCCGGACGGGACGACGTTGACGCCCTCGTTGCCGCCGATCCGCTGGGTCTCCTCGATGTTGCTGCGGACCTGCCGCAGGATCGGGTCGGCGTTCGCTCCGCTGCCCAGAACCTCGGCGCCCTCGTCGACGACGATGACGATCTCTGGCAGGTCCTCCGACAGCTGAAGCAGTTTGCTGTCGGAGGTGACCTTGAACTTCCGGTACGCGGACTTGCGGTGCTTGGCGATGGCGAGCAGCACCGTCGTCATGTACAGCGCTTCCTCGGCCGTGGCCGCCGACCACAGGATCGCCGGGCGGTCGGTGACGCCTTCCAGCCACGGGTGAAGCCACACCTGGGAGATACCGCCGCCGTTCATGTCCAGGTGGCACACCAGCGCGTCCCGGCAACGTCCGACCCCTGCGGTGAGGATGTCGAGGGTGTTGGACTTGCCGGAGCGCTTCTGGCCGACGACGACCGCTGAGTCCTCCCGTAGCTCGACGGTGGCGAGCGAGGAGTTGCGGTGCTCGCCGAGGTCGATCGGGTCGTAGATCGACCGGGGCGAGTAGTCCTCCGGGTAGTCGATCGTCTCGGTCAGCCGGTTCACCGTGGATACGTGGGCGACGAACGTCGCCCGCGTCTGCCCTCGCTCGAACTCGATCCCGCAGCCGTCCGGCAGGTCCGCGTCGGTGGCGAGCGCGTCGGCGAACCCCTGCAGGTTCTTGACGGTCGCTCCGCCGGGCGGGAGCTTGCCGTGCACGTCGAACCCGGCGCCGGTCGGCCACTGCTTGATGGCGGTGACCTCGACGCTGACCTTGCAGACGCGCCGGAACCGGGACTCCCATTCCTGGCCGGTCCGCGCGGCGGAGCGCAGCACGAGCGCCCGGCCGGGCTGGGCGTTGTCGCGGGTGCGGCCCGCCAGCGGTGCCGAGAGCCCGGCGCCGGCCGCGCCCACGGCGAGCGCGGCCAGGCCGTTCGGTTTCCACCATTCGTGGGTGGCCAGGGCCCAGGTGAGCCAGCCGCCGGCACCGGCCCAGCAGCCGAGCCGGTACACGACGGCGCCGGGGGTGAGCGCGTGATGGCGGGCGACCACCAGGTGGCCGAGCGCGCCGCCGACCGCGCCGATCGCACCCCACACGGGGCTGATGTGCGCGATGTCGCTGCCGAGCGCGGCTATCCCGGCCAGCCCGATCGCGGCCTCTGCGGTCGCGGACACGGTGCCGCGGGGGTTCAGCGACAGGTCCGCCTTTCGGGGCTGGGTGGTGGTGCCCACCGGTCCCCTCCTTTCGTTCCGTAGTGGTCAGGGGTTGGTCAGACGTTCCACTTGTCCTCGCCGATACGCGGCGCGGTGCGGCGCTTGATGTCCTCGGCGTGGACGTCCTTGAACAGCTTCGAGATGTCCATGCAGGACACCGCGACCTGACCGAGCGCGGTGTACATGCGGAACAGCGCCTCGACCACGACCCGGTCGAGGGGGTAGGCGGCCTGCAGGGTCTTGGTGTAGGCCTGGACCGCGTTCGCCAGGGCCTCGGGCAGCAGGTGGATCTGCTCGAGGTCCTGGTCGACCTGCCACATGGTCTGCGGCCAGTAGCGGGCGGCGGCCGCTTCGACCTGCGCGGTGGCGTCGGCGAGCGGGAACTGGTTCGTCATCGTTCTCCTCGGTGGGATCGGTTGACCGGGCTCCGGGGTGGAGTCCGGGGTCGGGGTGGCCTGCTGTCGTAGTGCTTCGCTGCGGCGCGTGAAGCAGGTCAGGCAGACCCTGAACGGCAAGCCGTGAAGGACGACTTCTTGGTCCTGGCCCTTGTCGATTCGGCGTCCGCACCACTGGCAGTGCCGGGGCTTGTCGGCCGTGGCCTCTTCGGGCTTCTTCTCGGGCTCGGTTGCGGGTTTCTTGTCGGGATCGGCCGCTGTCTCCTCGGTGGTCTCGTCCTCGGCTTTCTCGGCGCGCTGGCGCTTCCACCGCTCGTGGAACATCGCGAGCAGCGCCAGCAGCCCGGCGGCCGGGGCGGCGAACAGCCGCACGAACGGGTTGTTCGACTTCGACAGGCGGGCGCGGGCCGCCCGCCGCGCGGCGTTCCATCGCGACCACCGGCCGGCGCCGCTCTTACTGCCGCCTGCCGACGCGCCCTTCGCGGCCTGCACGGCTTTCGTGACGCGCTGCCCGGTCTTCGTACGGGCCGCCGCGGCGGCTGCTTTACGGCCGACAGCGTGCGCGGCCCGGCCGAGCCGAGTCTTGGGCGTCCTGACATTGGCGCCGCCGGCACTCGAGCGGCCGCCCGCGTTTCCGGCCGCCCCGCCGCGGTTCCCGCGCCCGGTGGTACCGGACCCAGCCCGGCCGGCGGTGCCCTTCCCAACGGTCTTACCGCCGAGCTTGGATCCGCGGCCGCCGAACAGCTTCGCGCCTTTGCCGCCGAGGGCGGCGCCCGCCTTCCCGAGCTTCGGCCCGGTCCCCTTGCCCAGCTTCGGGCCGCCGCCCTTACCCAGGGGGGTGCCTTTCCCGCCGCCGAGCTTCGCGCCGCGACCCCCGGTCAGCTTCGGGCCCTTGCCCTTGCCGAGCCCGACCGAGCCCATCCGCGCACTCGACCGGCGGCCGCCGAGGCCCTGCCCGCGGCCGCCCTTCCCGAACGGCGAACGGTTTTTCCCGTCGCCGCGGAGCTTGTACATGCCGTACGCCGCAGCGGGCGCGGCCGTGACCACACCGCCAACAGCCAGACCGGCCATCCCGAACGCGTGCCACAGCTCGGCGCCGGCGACACCGAGCCCTGACGTACCGCCGGTGATCCAGTGACCGACCGGGTGACCGCGGTCCTCATCGCCGTTGTCGTCGGATTCGCTGCGGTGCCGGGCCGTGGCCGGCTCCGGGGCGGGCACCCACTGCTGTTCGGCGTCGGGCGGCGGGGTGGGGGGCTGTTCGTTCGTGGTGGTCATCGCATCCATCCGGCGGGGAACAGGGTGTGGGTGAGCAGCGCCGCGCCGGCGGCGATGAGGACCACCGTGGTGACCGCCCACCAGGACGACAGCGTCTTCGGCGCCTTCGGGGGCCGCCCGGACGCTTCGGCGGCCGCGAGTTCGCGTTCGGTGGCGGCGTGGCAGGACAGCACCTCGGCGGCCTGCCCGCCGACCCGCTCACGTGCGAGCACGTAGATCCGGTCGATCAGGTCGGCACGGTCGTGGCGGTCCCGGGTGGCCGCGAGCTTCGCCCACAGGTCCAGCTCATCGCAGGTGGTGATCCATTCGGTGAGGCACCAGAACGCGTACCGCGATCCCTCCTCGGGGTCGATCGCGGCGCGTTCGCTGGCGGCGAGCATCAGCAGCAGCGCCGCGGAGGAGGCGATGGACGTGGCGAGGTCCCGGCCGCCCTCGTCCTCGAGGGGGTCGGGCCCGAACGCAGCGGGGTGGAGACGGGCCATGGCCTGCTCCGCGTCCGCGAACCGGTCGAGCAGCTCGGCGCGGTGCAGGGGGTCGGTGATGGCGTACAGGTCGGCGCTGCAGCGGCCGGCGAACTTGTCGGCGCGCCAGTAGGCGCGGCGGGCACGCCAGCGGTTGAGGTACAGGAGGTTCATGTCGGGTCTCCGGATCAGCAGCTAGCGGATAAACAGCAGGTAGATGAGCCCGACCAGCGCGGCGATGACCGCGACGCGGGCGACGAAGATGGTGAGCGCGGAGCGGACCGGCCCCCACGGGCGCGGCCCTTTCATGCCGCCACCTCCTGCTCGGTGGCGCAGGCACGGAGCGCGGTGATGACCTGCTCGGCCGTACGGTCCGGGTCGTCGTTCCAGCCGCCGACGCCGCAGATGCCGGCCGGGACGCCGAGGTAGGCGGCCAGGACGGCGACGGCGTGGTCACCCGGCTCGCTGAGGCGGTTCGGGGTTCCGTTCGCGGCGATGTTGATCGCCCCGTAGATGTCGACGGCGCACGCGGACAGGGGGAGTTCGATGCCCTGGCGGTGTGCCGCGTCGAGCTCGTCGTAGTCGAGGAAGTCGCCCTGGCACCAGCCGTTCATCTCGATGATGTCGGCGGCGGCCAGCAGGATCTTCTTGTCGGCGGCAGTCAGCCGGAACAGGTCGAGGGTTGTCGCGGTGCTCACGCCGCCACCCCCTCGGCGGCCTCGTCCAAGAGATCCGTGGCCTCGGCCAGGAGGTCGTCGAGGATGTCGGCGGCCGCGTCGCGGCGGGCCGCGAGCTTCTCGGGGGTCTCACCGGGCAGCGTCTCGGCCCACAGGTCCGGGTGGCTGCTGGACAGGATGTGAAGCAGCGCCTCCGGCGTCACGGCAGCGGCCGCGCGCGGGGCGAAAGCGATGGACTGCATGTCGGTGCCTTTCAGGACTGTCGATCGAAGTCGTGTGAGGCGGCGGCCAGCTCGCGTTCGGTGTAGGCGTGGCTGGCCAGTGAGGAGGCGGCCTGCGCGCCGGCGCGCTGCGCGACGTACAGGTAGAGCTGGTTGATGAGGTCCGCGCGTGTCGCCCGGTCCTGGGCGGCAGCCAGCTGTTCCCACGTCTCCACCTCGCCCGGTCGGGAGCCGGGGCGCCGGAACACGGTGGAGTTCGGCGGCCCTTCGGTGAGGGCACGTTCGGTGTCGGCGAGCATCAGCGCCAGGTCCGCTGCCGCGGCGTGGACTTCTGCCATGTCCCGGCAGCCCTCGCCCGGGAGCCGGTCCGGGCCGAACGCGGCCCGATAGCTGCGGGACATGGCCTGCTCGATGTCGGCGAACTGGTCGAGGAGCTCGGCCCGGGTAGCCGGGTCGGAAGTCGTGTACAGCTCGGCGTGGATCTGTACGACCGCGTGGGACGCCCGGGAGTAGGTGCGGCGGGCGCGGCGTCGGCGGAGGAACGCGGTCAGGGTCATTCCGGATCTCCGATCAGGTGGATGCGGAACCAGGCGATCCGGCCGGTGCTGTAGGTCTCCCAGCCGCAGGCCTGCGCGAGCTGGGAGACGATGAGCAGTCCCCGGCCGCCGTCCCGCCCGTGGTTGTCCGGCGGCACCGCCAGGGGCCCGTCGTCGAGCACGACGACCTGCACGTAGTCGGTGTTGTGGCCGACGATGACCCGGAACGATCCGCCGCGGGAGTTGGAGTACTCCACCGCGTTCGTAACGAGCTCCGAGGCGGCGACCAGTACGTCATCCATGTCGACCGGCACCCCGTCGAGTAGCTTCCTGAGCCACTGGCGGACGTCGGCTACGGCCTGGCGGGTCCCGGGGAAGGTCTCCTCGGAGCTATTCGGGAAGCCGGCGGTGGCGGCCAGCTCGTCGATAGCGGTCACGCGACCACCCCGACGACCAACGCCAGCGCGATGACGGCGGCGGCGAACATGGTGAGGTCAACGGCCCGGCGCAGCGCCAGGTACTTCCGATTGACGATCTGCGACAGGACCATCAGGTCCTCCGACTCGACGACCGCCGGGTGCAACTCGGTAAGGAGCCGCTGGATCTGGCCGGGGTCCATGTAGGCGTAGCGACGGAACCCGGTCGAGCCGAGGCGGGGCCGCAGCACGGACAGCAGCGTGATCGTCGCGGCGGCCAGGAACAGCGTCGCAAACCAGGAGCACCACCACGCCGCGTCGTGGTGGGCTTTCCCACCGGTGAGCGTCGTGATCAGGGCGAGCATCCCGGCGCCGGTGAGGGCGGTCAGCGTGCCGCACTTCGCGTCGACGCGGCTGAGCTCATTCCGTACGGCGGCGAGCTCGCTGGTGAGCGTCGTCGCGGTGGGAATCACGACGCGCCGCCCAGTTGGTTCGGTTCGACGGAGAAGAACACGACGGTGTAGTCCGGCCCGATACCGAGCGCCTCGAATGCCTGGAAGAAAAGGTCACGGCGGGTGGCGCCGGTGAGGGGTCCGGCGTAGGTGCGCCGTCCCTCGTTGTTCTGGACGGTGAGGACGACGAAGTACTCGTTCATGCCGCTGCCGCCGGGGTCAGCGCGAGGATCTGGACGGGGGTCATGCCCTCCGGCGGGAGCTGGCCGTGCGCGTCGAGGACGTGCCGCACGTGGATGAGCGGGTCGGCCTCACCGAGCCGGGCAGCGGCGATCGAGGCGCGGGCCGCTTCGAGGAGCTCGAAGTACAGGGCGGTCTGGGCGCCGTGGGTGGTGGTGCCGGCGTCGGGGTGGATAATCGACATGGCGGCCCTCCGGGGTCGTCGAGGTGTGTCTGCGGCCCTTCAGGGGTCGCGGTCGTGGTGGTGAGGGCCGTCCTCCGCGCGTTGGTGGCGTGCGGGTTCAGGACGGCCCTCGCTCGTTGTGTGTTACTTGTTCGCGCAGGTCGGGTAACGGTCGTCGATAGCGCAACGGCGGAACGCCTGCTTAGTCACCGACGCCGGCTGACGCTTGCCCTTCAGCGTCAGGAAGTATCGGCTGGTGCCGTCGATGTGCGCCTTGGCGGTGATGACGCGGGACGTCGTCGCCTTGTGGGTCTTGGCGTGTTTGCCAGGGGATGCGCTGGCGGCGTCGTTAGTACACGCGGCGGCGCCGGCCATCAACGCGGCAGCAAGCACTGCGGTGATCAGCTTGCCCTTCATGTCAACGTCCTTCGGTGAGGAGTCGGCCCGCACGCATCGTGCG
>NZ_JAMXMY010000038.1 GCF_024055795.1 Actinoallomurus purpureus
GAACGGCGACGGCCGGACCACCCCCCGGCCCGGCACCACCCCCGGCCGCCCCGAAGGCCCGGCCGGCAACGGCCCCCGGCCCGGTGAGACCGGCCCAGAGCCCGGACAAGGCACCAGGCCAGGCGAAAACGGCAACAGCACACGACCCGGTGAAGGACCCACCGCCACCAAACCCGACGAAAACGGCAACGGCACCAAACCCAGTGAGAGGCCTGCCGGCGACCAGCCCCGGCCCGCCGACACACGCGCCACCACGGCCGAGTCCGGCGGCGCGGGCACCGGAGGCGCGCACGCCCCCGGCGGCGCCCCGGTCGTAGGGATCGAGCCCGGTGGGCCAGGGTCCGGGCCCGCCCTCCCCTTGCGTCCGGGCGAGCCCGTACCCGGCGGCACCGGGCCCGCCGAACCGTCGGCGGGGGGCACCGGCCGTGGTGACATCTTCTCGCTCCTGAATGGCGACGGCTCCGAGCGGCCGCGTCCGGCGAGTGCGGGCGCGGGCACCCGGGGAGAGAGCGAGCCGACGGGTTCGTCCGGCCGTCGCGTACCCGCCGCCGAGCCGGGGACCGGTCCCGGCACCGCTCCGGCGTCTCGTACGGAACCGGCCGGGAGCGCGCGGGGTACGACCGGCCCGGAGCGGCCGGTCGGCGGTCGCTCCTCGGAACGCCCCGTCGCCGAGACCCCCGCACGTTCTGGGGACGACGGGACCGGCTCCGTGCCGTCATCCGAGCGTCCGGCCGACCCGACGAGCGCCGGTGAGCGCCCCACTTCCGAGATCGACAGACTGCTGAACCACTCACCCGAGCGGCCAGGGGAGGAGCCGGGAGAGCCGGGAGATCCGTCCCAGGCGGCACCCGTCGCGATGCCGGATGGCGGCCCCGAGCACGCCGGGCCGGAGGAGCGCCGGACCACGGAGCCGAGCGCGCTCCTGAAGCCGGAGTCGTACGAGGAGGTGGCGCGGGGGATCACCCAACGGGTCGAGTCGCTCGAGGTCGAACCATCACGGGCGGTCGCGCCGACCTCCCCGGCCGCTCACGAACAGCAGACCTCGCACCCGGTCGGAACGCCGGGCGCCGACGGGGCACACGCCGCCCCCGAGTTGACGGCCACGCCGCATACGGACGTGCCCGCCCGGGTGCGCGAGCTCGCCGATTCCCTGCGGCGGGACGCGGAGGTCCTCGAACAACGCGTGGCCGCCCACGAGGCGCAGGCCCGCGAGGCGGGAGAGAAGGCCGAGGCCGCCCTCAGGGAGTCGCAAGACGCCGCGGGTGAGCGTGAGATCGGGGCTCCCGAGCGCAGCGCCAAGGCCCTCGCCGAGAACGAGTCGGCGTTGCGCGACCAGGCGCGTCACACGGACATCGCCGCGTCCTACCGGAAGGCGCTGGACACGGCCCGTGAGGCGCAGATCGGCTACGAGGCGCTGCGGAACTCTCTGGAACACCTCGCCGTGCACGAGCACGCCTCGAAGCTGGAGGCGGAGGTGTCCGCCCAAACTGCCAGGCTGCTCGCCCATGACGCGCAGAAGCGACTTGCGTCATATGACGACGCGCGGTCCAAGGTGCTGTCGCCGCACCCGCCCAAGTACACCGACTACGGTGCCATCGGAGACGCCACAGGCGTGAACCGGGTCGAAGTGCCCGCGGACACGCGCGAAGCGGTGCGTGAATGGGCCGCAGACCTCCCCGACTACCTCCCCGAGAAGCTCCGGGCGGAGATCGAGGAACGCGTCCACGAGATCCTGTCCACCGCGGACCGTGACGTGTGGACCGACTTCCTCCAGAACGGCATCGCCTTCGAATCCCGCGGCCACCTGGTCTGGCTCAAGCCGCGGCTGGAGTCGCCCACGTACCTCGGCCCCCAAAAGGGCCCGCGGGACTACACCGTCCCGTTCGGCGCCGCCGGAGCCGGCGCCAAGGAGGCCGGGCACGCGCATCGCGAAGTGACCGGCGGCGACGTCGAGATCGTCGAGAACTCCGACGCCATGGAGATGCTCGGCCTGCCCGGCGTCAGCGCGGGCAAGGTGTCGGGCGAGGCGCACACCGCCGCCACCGAGGTCATGGCGGGCCACAAGCCGGTGGCGCTCAAGCACGATTTCTTCGACTGGAAGGTACGCCTCGACGCCCATGTCGACGGTGCCGAGCTGGGCCACGGCGGTCGCCTCCGGGACACCTCGTTGACCGTGCCGATGCCCGAGCAGTTCCATCGCGAGGGAACACCCGTGACCGGCGGCGACAGGGCGCCCCTGCCGCAGCACCGGGTGCCGTCCGAGCGGGCGGGCGCGGTGCGCAGGCATGACGTCTTCGTCACCGCCGTCCAACCCGACCGCCTGGTGACGGAGTTCCAGCGACAGGCCCTGCAGGCGGGCATGTCGCCGCGCCGGGTCGCCGAGATCGTCAACCGCGAGCTCACCGGCCACATCGGTCAGCAGATCATGCTGAACCGCGGCCGCGACCTGGTGCACGGCGAGCTGACGACACCGAACCTGACCGTCAAGTCGCAGGTGCTCCGCCTCGAGCACCTGCCCGAGAGCGACACGCCGATCCGCGAGGCGGCGCTGCGCGACGACCAGGGCCTGCTCGCGTCGACCAACGACTCTCACCAGTTCGGCACCAAGTGGCGCGTGTTCGCCGGCATGAAGCTCGGTATGGACAATCCCGCTGCGAAGTTCTTCGCCCGGATCGGCCTCACCTACCAGAACGGCAAGACCCACTTCGTCGCGACCTCCCACACGGCACTGCCGAAGAGCACGTTGGTGCGGAAGGCAGAGGTCGCCCGATACCAGGCGCTCGTACGCATGGAGGTCGACGCCGGATTCGGACGCTTTCACGCCGACATTCCGATGGAGTGGGCCGTACGGGCGTCCGACGCTCCACAGTTCGAGCGCGACCTCCTCGGCGCGGTCAGGACAAAGGAGCTCGATCGCTCGGTATCCGGTGGGCGGTCCGCCGAGGCGACGCCCGGTGAACTGCCCGCCGGCGAACCGGCCGGGTCGCACGGGCATGAGGCGGGTAAGCCGGGCGAGCCGCACGGGCACGAGACCGGTAAGCCGGGCGAGCCGCAGGGACATGAGTCCGCCAAGCCGGCCGAGCCGCACGGGTATGAGACCGAGAAGTCGCCCGAGCCGCACGGGCATGAACCCGATGAGTCGGCCGGCGGTCGCGAGGTCGCCGTGCCGGGTGCCGGCCCGGTCCGTCCGGCGGAGGTCGCGCCGCACGAGCCGCATCCGGCGGAACCCGCGCATCTCGCCGCCGGCTGCGGTGCGGGTCTGGGCAAGCTGACCAGGCTGCCGGGAGCCGAACGCGTCGTGGAGGAGGTCCACGCGGCCATCGACCAGGCCATACCGGACCTTCCCCGGGACGTACGGCGCCAGCTGTGGCGGGATCTCGACGCGCGGTTCGGCCGGTCCGCCCTCGAAGGACGGTCCCTCGCCGACGTTCTGTACGGCGACCGGCACCACATCACGGTCGGGGGGCGCCGGATCGAGATCTCCCACCACGCCGAGCTGGGAGAGCGCCGCGGCGTGGACTCGTACGACATGACGGTGAACGACCGGAAGGTCGCCGGATCGGGGACGAGCGTCGGCCGTAACACTTCCGCAGGCGGCGGCGTGGAGTTCGCGGGGAACATGCGGGTGAAGGCGGGGAAGAGCTTCGGGGTCGACTTCCCGAAGGCCACGGCGCACGCCGGCGTGAACCGTTCGAAGTCGGTGACCTTCCTCAGCGGCACCACGGAGTACCGCCGGACGGAGACGGACGGGCCGGTCACCGAGATCTCCAAGGAGATGCGCCACCACGTACGGTTGCGCATCCAGGACGGCCGCAAGGAGGTCACCGACCGATCCTGGACGGTCGACGGTGAGGACGTCGCCGCGAAGGTCGTCGTGCCGGAGGAGCACCGCCCCGAGTGGAAGATCACGGCAGACGATCTGCCGGACGTCGGCCGCGTCGACCGGGTGGACGCGGACGCCCTCCCGGACGACCGGATCGACTTCGACGGCAAGACCACCGCCGTCTTCCCGAGCTTCGTCGCCTCCCGCGACCTGCCGCTCGAGGTGGGACGCGTGGAGGCGGAGCTGACGGGACGACAGGCCCCGGCCGACCTGGCCGAGGTTCCGGCTGAGATGTTCGATGCTCTGGGGCCGTCGCAGTTGGAGGCGCATCTCGCCGAGCTGACGTCTCCGGACGGCTGGAGGGTCGAGTACACGGGGGCCGACGGCACCCGCCGCGGCATGACGCTCAGGATGGAGTTCGGCCGGCCCGAGCATGTCGCATCCGGGACCGGTACGGAGATCGAGCACTACCGGATGGCCAGCTCCCGGATCAAGGACGGGACCGGCATCGACCTCAGGGTGGAGGCCGAGGCGAAGGCCGGTGGCCGGCTGAGCGTGTCGCAGCACTCGGGAGAGTCCGGGGGGCACGGAGGGATGTCCGGGAAGGGCATCGTGGACGCCGGGCTGTCGATCGAGGCCGACCGCCGGACCGGGCACAGCGAGTACGTCGGCGCCAGCGACGTCATCCGGGGCACCTACGGCAGCGGGGGACTGACCCACCGGTTCAGCGGCTCGGACGTGCACCTGTCGGTCACGCCCGACGCGCCGGCCGGCGGTCGGCCGCAGACCGGCCACCTGCGGATAAAGGGTGCCGCCGATTTCATGATGCCGGACCGGATAGCCAAGGATCATCACCTGGCCCCGTCCCCGGAGCACGCCGAATCGGGGCACGCGTCGGAGGGACCGTCGCCGGAGCACGCCGCGGAATCCTCGCCGGAGGTCGCTCCTCACACCGACGACGGGCCCGTCGTGGCCAAGCCGGTGAGCGAGCCGCGGACGTACCGGCCCGACGTCGCCATCACGTCCGCCCACGTCGAGCGCTTCGACGGGCGTTCCGTCCTGCCTGAGGTCGAGAGGGTTCTGCGGGACCGCGGGGTCCTGTCCGGGGACGGCGGCCCGGTCAGATCCCTGCTCCGCGCGGCGTTCGGCGAGCCCGCGCTGGCGGCGAACATGGCGGGCCTGCGCAAGGGCGTCGTCCAGTGGATCCCGGTCGAGTCGGCCTATGGCTTCACCCGCCATATCGGCGTCCGGGTCCGGGCGGTGCTGGAGAACGGTGCGCACACGGCCGAACGGCCCGACGTCCAGCACATGGCCCGAGTCCAGGGGCTGAGCGGATCCGACTCGGTGCACGAGAGGGGGGTCGCTCGCGGTGCGGGCGCGCTCGCGCGGCTGACGGGGCGCGGCGAGGACGGCAGCCTCGGCGGCCAAGTGGGCGGCGCGCGGGTCTCCCGATCCGAGAGCGGGCGCGTCGACGGTGTCGGAGAGAAGGACATCGACCGGCGCCAGACCCGGGAGGGTTCGCAGGAGTTCACGCACGGCATCCGTTACGAGATCGAGGTCTCCGAGACGAAGGACCCGCCGCCCGGCCTGGAGCGGGGCGTCGGCGCCATCCGGCGGGCCGCACGCGCGTTCGCGAGGCTGACCGGGAACGATGCCGCCGCGCGGCACTGGGACGGTCACCGCTCGGTGTGGTCCACGACCGCGACGACCGCGGGCAGCGTACGGCTGGTCGTGCCGGACCATTTCACGACTCCCCTGGGCGAGGGCGAGCACGTGCCGGGATGGGATCCGGTCGTCGGCGAGCACCCGCGCTGGGCGGACCGTACGGGGCCCACCGAGGCCACCGCGACGCTGCGGGGAATGGTCGGCCGCATCTCCTTCCCCGGCGCCGAGGTGGTGCACGAGTACGCGCCGATCGCCGCGCAGCCGCCGGAGCACCGCGGCCCGGTGCCCGGCCAGACCGATCGGCCGTCCGGGTACGAACTGAGCCGGCCGCGCGGCATGGAGCTGTGGGAGAGGACGAACCCGCGCAACCTTCTGGCGCACGTCAAGGAACTGCTCGACCACCAGTACACCCTTCCGGGCCTTCGACCGGGGGAGAAGGTCACCGTCGGGATGAACGTCGTGGGGCTGCGCGAGGAGGCCGAGGCCCTGCTCAAGCGGCGGGAGTACGTCCAGACGGCGACCGGCCACCGGGACGTGTCCGGCCACGGCAAGGAGGTCAGCGGCCGGGGTGGGGGGTCCGGAGGCCCGGCTGGGGACCATGTCGCCCTGCTCTCCCGCAGTGGCGGACGCGGCTCGGCCGTCGCCCGGGAGGCGGACAGCGTCAACATCCGTGAACGCAACATCGAGGTGACGGACAACAACCACGTCTACGCCGCGGACGTCATCTTCGTGTTCCACCGCGAGGGCGCCAAGGATCTGCTGGTCGACGTCTCGGAGGCCCTGCACATCCGGCTCACCGAGGACGCCGTCGCCGAGCTGGAGCGGCTGCACCCCGGGCTGATCCGCGAACCCGTACCCGAGCTCCCGGGCGAGTAGGAGGTCTTGCGCCCGGCCGCCGACCCTGCCGAGGCCGTCGTCGGACGCCCGTCAGTGGAACCTCGTGAGCACGGCCGCCATGACGGCGAGGGCCTGCCGCCGGGCCGCGGGGTAGGCGAACCGGGTGCCGACCAGGTTCTTCTCGTCACGTGCGCCCGGCGGATAGTCGGCTCCCCGCCAGGTGACGGTGATGATGACGTTCCGCGTTCGGGCCTCCACCTTGGCGCCGCCCATGTCATAGCTGCGGGCGGTCGTCTTGGTGGGGCCGGCGAGGATCCGGGTGAACGCCTGCGCCGCGAACGCGTCGTCGCCCAGACCGCCGAGGCGTTCGGGGTCGTGCTCGTAACCGCCGTTCTCGCTCGTGTCGGCGGCGTACGCGTAGTCGCGGTCGAAGTTCCTGGCCACCTTGGCGGTGCCCGAACCGAGCGAGTCGGTGTCCTCCCGATCGAAGACGATCTCCAGCGTGCGGGACCGGTCCGAGTGCAGGATCGACCAGCCGCAGGAGTCGCCGCCCCGCAGGGGCTTGACCGACCGCACGTCGGACGGCAGCGCGTCGCCCGCCGCCGTACAGGGGTCCGGCAGCGTGGCGTACTCGGGACCGGTGGGACCCGGCGGTGCACTCGACGGGGCGGCGACGGGCCGATCGTGGCCCTTGGTCTTGTGCAGCGCGCCGGTCCAGCCCAGGACCACGGCGACGACGGCGGCGATCAGCAGGGCGACGATCCAGGTCCGGCGAGGACCCGCCGTGGGCCGCACGGGCGCTTCCGGGCGCACGGGGTGTTCCGGCGACGGTGACGCCGCCGGAAGCGGGTCCTCCGGGGGAAGGAACTCGGGTCTGCCTGGACCGGTCACGGGACTCCTCTCGGGCGGCGACGCCGTGTCCGATCTTCCGGCATGGTGGCCGACTACGGCCAGATGTGTGCGTAATGCTGCCGGACGGTCGCCTTCCGTGAACCATTGGGAGCGCGGGTGGCTGGTGACGGCAGGGGAGCACGAGTGGCGGACGATCAGAGTGCGCGGCGGGTGCACGTCGGGGGGAACGTCAGCGGCCAGGTCGTCGCGGGCGACCACAACCTGCTGATCAACGGGGACGGCACGACCGTCACCGTGCATCATGGCGCGGCACCGCCGGTCCAGAGGCGCCGCCACCCGGCGGCGCGGGCGCTGCCCCGCCCGGGCGCGCCGCTGTTCGGGCGGGAGACGGAGCTGGCGCGGCTGTCCGGCTTAGTCGACGACGGCGTCCCGGTCCAGGTGTACGGGCCGAGCGGGGTGGGCAAGTCGGCGCTGCTGCGCAGGCTGATGGCCGACCGGGCCGCATCGGGGACCGACGTCGTCTTCCTGCCCGCCGCCGGACTCGACGTCGAGGACATCGTGCAAGAGCTGTTCGACGCCTGCTACGACTCCATCGACTACCGGCCCGAAGCGAACCGGTTGCGGCGGCTGATGGGGTCCATCCAGGCCCTGATCCTGGTGGACGACTTCGCGGGGTCGGCCGCCGACCTGAAGACACTCCTGGACGCGACCCCGTCCAGCGACCTGGTCGTGACCTCGACGGACCGCACCATGGGGAGCGACGGGCGCGCGCTGGAGCTGCCGGGCCTGCCCGAGGACGCCGCCCTGCGACTGGTCGAGGCCGAGCTGGGCCGGGAGCTGAGCGACGAGGACGCCGGCGCGGCCCGGCGGCTGTGCACGGCCGCGCGCGGTCACCCCCGCGCGCTGATCCAGGCCGCCGCGGCGACGCGCGCCTCGGGAGCGGGCACCCTGGTCGCCGACGCGGACGCGGTGGCGCGTGCGCTGGCGGCCGGTCTCGACACCGCCGCCCGCACGGCCTTCACGGCGCTCCGGGCCCTGGCCGGCGTGGCCGTGTCGCAGAGCCTGCTCGGGGCGCTGACCGGCATCCCCGATCCGGCGACGGCCTTCGCCGACCTCCAACAGGCCCGTCTGGCGGAGCCGGAGGGGGACGGGTACGTCCTGGCGGCCGGCCCCGAGACGCCCGCACCGGACGCCGCACCCGCCGACGCGGCCGGGTTCGCCCCGCCTCTCGTCGACTGGGTGCGCGTGGCCAGGCCGCGTCAGATCGCCGACGCCGCACCGGTGGTCCTCCGGGTCCTCGGCGCGGCCGTGCGGAGCGGAGCCGACGAGCCGGCGTGCGCGATCGCCCGCGCCACGGCCCCCGCCTTCGCCCGTACGCTGCGGTGGGGGTCGTGGCGGATCACGCTGGCCCTGGGGCTGGAGGCCGCACGTGCGCTGGGATCGGCCGAGGACATCGCGTACTTCGAGGGCGAGGAGCGGGCGCGTAAACGGGCCCTGGGCCTGCTCGTCGGCGCGGCCGCCGGCGGTGCGGTCGGAGCGACCGCGGTCCTCGGACACGGGGCACTCGCGGGCGGGAAGACGGCCGGGGGCGCGCTCGCCGCACACCCCGCGCTGATCGCCGGGGGCGTGGCGGCGGCGGTGGCCGCGACCGTCATCGGCGTCGCCGTCATCAACACCGGCGACGACCGACCCGCCCGAGGCCCGATCACGACCGTTCCCCAGGGGAACGTCGCCCCGCCGCCCCCACCGACGGTCAGCCCCACCCATACGCACCGGAGGACCATCGCGGCCCCCGATCTCACGCTGTCGGCCACCACGGTCACGTCCGGCGAGCCGTTCACCGCGACGGCCACCGGCTTCCTCCCCGGCGAGCGGGTGCTGTTCGCGCTGTCGTCGGGTGAGTGGGGCAACGGCGGTCCGGGCTACGAGACCGCGGACTCCTCCGGCCGGGCCGAGCACCGCGTGGAGGGCAGCCCGTCCGCGGGAAAGTGGACGGTCACGGCGTCGGGCTCGACCTCCGGACGTCGCGCGGAGGCCGACCTGCTGGTCAGGGCGGCCAAGGGCGTCCGTCTCGTCGCGCCATCCCACGTCGAGGCCGGCAAGCCCTTCAGCGTGACGGCCTACGGCTTTCCCTCGGGCTTCCGGGTGGTGGTCACCTGGGTGAACGACGACACGAAGGACAGCGGCGACTTCGGGCCCGACACGGCGAACTCCGACGGCACCGCGGGCACGTCGACCGCGCGGCTGCAGAATCCCGGGCACTACACGCTCCAGGTCACCGACCCGCGCCGTGGCGATACGGACACCCGGTCCCTGCGTGTCGACCCGGCACCGGAGCAGAACCCGCCCGGGCCCGCCGAGCTCGGGTTGTCCACGCCGGCCGTTCGTCACGGTGACAGCTACACGGTGCGCCCGTCGGGCTTCTGGCGGAACGAGGAAGTGCGCTTCACCTGGACGGGCGACACCAGCGGCCTCATCACCAGCAAGGTGACGGACGACGAGGGCCGCGTCGCTCCGTTCTCGGTGCACGAGCTCGAACAGCCCGGCGACTACCGGGTGTGCGCCACAGGAACCCGTTCCGGCCGACAGAGTTGCGCTTCGCTGAAGGTGGTCCCATGAGTCACTACGAGATGAACATCGACGGGCCGGTCTCCGGGCAGGCGGTCGTCGGGGACGGCAACAACGTCGTCGCGGGCGGATCCACCCTCGATGTGGCGGAGCTGAAGCGCTTCGCCAAGGCCGCCGCACGGGCGTTGCCCGTCCTGGAGCTGAACGATGAGGGGCGGCGCACCGCGGAGGAGGCGTCCGTGGAGATCCTCGCGGCGGACGAGGGCGCCGACCACGGGAGGCTCCGCGCGCTCGGCCGGACGCTGCGCGCCGTGCTCGAGGGGGCCGCCGGCGACGTTCTGGCCGCGACCGTTCTCGGCATCTGGAGTCCCTGACCCGCGCGGTCTACAGTCTCGGTCACCGGTCCCACTGCAGCCGGATGTCAGTGGGGCCGGTGACCGGTATGCTCCCGGCGCCGATCCGGACGAGGCTCCGGCGATGAGCGAGCGCTGTCTCTCCACGCCACGTCCCGTCCATTGACGGCGTTCCGGTGCCGGCCTTACGTTGACCGATACCGACTGGTCGGTATGTCCGATGGGAGATCCTCCATGCCCGCTGTCGAAACCGTTCGCGGCGCCGTCGACGTCTCGGAACTGGGACGGACGTTGATGCACGAACACGTCTTCGTCCTCGCCACCGAGCACGTGCAGAACTACGGCGCGGAGGCATGGTGGGACGAGGAGGAGCGCGTCCGGGACGCGGTCGCCAAGCTGCGGGCGGCGGCGGCGAAGGGGATCACCACGATCGTCGATCCGACGGTGTGGGGACTCGGGCGGTACATCCCGCGCATCCAGCGGGTCGCCGAGCAGGTGCCGGAGCTGAACATCGTCGTCGCGACCGGCCTGTACTGCTTCGACGACGTCCCGCACCAGTACGAGCACCGGGGGCCGGGCCTCCTGGTCGACATGCCCGAGCCGATGGTCGAGGACTTCACGCGCGACATCGTCGAGGGCATCGCGGGCACCGGCGTCAAGGCGGCCTTCCTCAAATGCGTGGTCGAGGCGAAGGGGCTGACGCCCGGCGTCGAGCGCATCGCCCGTGCCGTCGCCCGTACCCACCGCGAGACGGGCGCGCCGATCACCGTGCACACCTCCAGCGCGACGCAGGCCGGGCGGCTCGCCGTGGACCTGTTCGGGAAGGAGGGCGTCGACCTGTCCAAGGTGGTCATCGGGCACGCCGGCGACAGCAACGACCTCGACTACCTGATGGCGCTCGCCGACACCGGCGCGATCCTCGGCATGGACCGGTTCGGGCTCGACGTCTACAACGCCACGGCGGACCGGGTGCGCACGATCGCCGCCCTGTGCGAACGCGGCTACGCCGACCGGATGGTGCTCAGCCACGACGCGAGCTGCTTCATCGACTACTGGGCCGGCGCCCACGACCAGGTGCGGTCCACGATGCCGAACTGGCAGTTCGAGCACATCAGCGACGAGGTGCTGCCCGCGCTGCGCGAGCTCGGCGTCTCGGAGGCACAGCTCGACCAGATGCTCGTCGACAACCCGCGGCGGTACTTCACCCGGGGGGTCTGATGTTCGACGCCTCGGGAGTGGCGCGCGGTCCCGACGGGATCGCCCGGTACACCGGCCTGCCGGACAGCGTCGTCCACATGCTGCGGCTGACCGTTGACGCACACCCCGACCGCGAGGCCGTCGTCGAGACCGGCGGCGGGCCGCGGCTGACGTACCGGGAGCTGTGGGACCGTGCGGCGCGGGTGGCCGGCGGCCTGCGGGCGGCCGGAGTGGGGCGCGGCGACCGCGTCGCGATCCGGTACGCCAACGGCGTCGACTGGGTGCTGGCCTTCTTCGGCACGCAGCTCGCCGGGGCGATCGCCGTGCCGGTCAACACGCGGTTCGCCGAGGAGGAGGCGCGCTATGTGATCGACGACAGCGGCGCCGCGTACATCGCCGACGGTCCCCTGCCGGAGGGCGCCCCGTACGCCGCCCCGGACCTGCGCCCGGACGACCCGGCCGCGATCTTCTACACCAGCGGCACCACGGGCTTCCCGAAGGGCGCCGTCACGACCCACGCGAACTTCCTGTCCAACTCCGAGAGCTGCCGGCGCGCGATCGGCATCCCGGTCGGTGACCCGACGAGGAACCTCGTGTCGGTGCCGCTGTTCCACGTGACCGGATGCAACAGCCAGCTGCTCCTCACCTGCCACCAGGGCGGCACGACGGTCATCATGCCGACGTTCGCGGTGGGCCCGTTCCTGGCGGCGATCGAGGAAGAGCGCATCGACGTCCTGACGAGCGTCCCGGCGATCTACTGGCTGGCCGTCAACGACGCGGCGTTCCCACGGACCGACGTCTCCTCCGTGCGCTACCTGTCGTACGGCGGGGCGCCCATCGCCCCGGACCTGGTCGGCCGGATCAAGGACGCCTTTCCCGCCGCCCGGGTCGGCAACGGGTTCGGGCTCAGCGAGACCTCCAGCCTGACGACGTACCTGCCGCACGAGTACGCCGCGGACCACGCCGACTCGGTCGGGTTCGCCGTGCCGGTGTGCGACCTGCGGCTCGACCTGCTCGACGGCGAGCGGGAGACCGGCGAGCTGCTCGTGCGCGGGCCGAACGTCGTCGCCGGCTACTGGAACAAGCCGGAGGCCACCGCCGCGACCTTCGTGGACGGATGGCTGCACACGGGCGACGTCGCCCGCATCGACGCCGACGGTCTCGTCCACATCGTCGACCGGGCGAAGGACATGATCAACCGCGGTGGGGAGAACGTCTACAGCGTCGAGGTGGAGAACGCCCTGGCCGGGGCGCCCGGCGTGTTCGACGCGGCGGTGGTCGGCGTGACCGACGAGGTGATGGGCGAGAAGGTCGGCGCGGTGATCGTCCCGATGCCGGGCACCGAACTCGACGTCGACGCGGTCCTGGCCCACCTGCGCGAGCACCTCGCCGACTACAAGGTCCCGCAGTACATCGCCGTACGCCCCGATCCGCTTCCCCGCAATCCCGGCGGCAAGCTGCTCAAACGCCGGGTCCGCGACGAGACCGACTGGGGGAGTCCGCTGCGCTGAGCGGCGTGACCGCTGGCACGGCGGGCGCAGCCCTGAAATCCTTCCGCTGTGGCAGGTGCGACAGGGGAACTCCAGGGACCGTGGTACCGCATTCAGGCGATCCTGTCGCCCGAGCACGCCGCCTCGGCGGAGTGGGACTTCGTGACCGTGCTGCCGGCCGTGCTGTCCGCGGCGCAGAGCCGGCGGCCGTTCGTCGTCGGCTGGATGTCGCGCGGCGGCGGCGCACCGCTCCAGCTGATCACCAACGCCGGGCCCCTGCACCTCGCGCACGACCGGCAGCAGGGGCTGCTGTTCCCGCACGGCGCGCGCGGCGTCCCGATCGGTGACGAGTGGCTGGACGACGCCGCGGCGATGACGTGGAGCCGCTGCCCCGCCCGGCTCGCGCCGCCGCTGGCCTCCTCACGGGCGGACACCGGGCCGACCCTGTTCGAGTCGACGCTGGTGACGCTCATGGAGCGGCCGTTCGGCTGGCTCGTCATCGCCGACCAGTGCGGCGAGCAGGTGCTGCGCGATCAGGTCACCGACCTGCAGTACGAGCTGCAGATGCGGCGGCGGGGCGATGGCGAGCTCGCCGTCGAACGCCTCGAGCGGCGGCTGGCCGAGCTCGACGCCTTCCAGGAGGCGGGCCTCTGGAACGTCCGGGTCCTGGCGGGGGCCGAGTCGGCGCAGGCCGTCGAGCAGATCGCGCCCGTGCTCGTCGGCTCCGTGGAGATGAGCCACCACCCGTACCGCCTGCGCTCCGGTGAGCGCGCCGTGCGCTTCCACGAGGCCGTGCACGTGGACACGCAGGACCAGGATCTGCGGTCGCCGTTCGTCGCGACGGCGGGCGCCCTGGCGGCACTGGCCGGGCTGCCCCGCCGCGAGGTGCCGGGCCTGCGGGTGCTCGACGCCGACTACTTCGACGTGACCTCCGAGGTCGGCGGCGAATCGGCGGTGGACGGACCCGGGGTGGCGCTGGGCGCGATCCTCGACGGCCAGGACCGCCGGGTCGGGACGTTCACGGTGCCGCTGCAGACGATCAACCGTCACGTCTTCGTCACCGGGTCGACCGGGTCGGGCAAGTCGCAGACCGTCCGGCACCTGCTCGAACAGCTCACCCGCAGCGGCATCCCGTGGCTGGCCATCGAGCCGGCCAAGTCGGAGTACGCCGCGATGTCGGGTCGTGTCGGCGCGCCCGTCACCGTGATCAACCCGTCCGACCCCGCCGCCGTGCCCCTCTCGGTGAACCCGCTCGCGCCCGAGCCCGGATACCCGGTGCAGGCGCACATCGACATGGTGCGGGCGCTGTTCCAGGCGGCGTTCGACGCCGAGGAGCCCTTCCCGCAGATCATGTCGCAGGCGCTGCAACGCGTGTACGAGGCGAACGGCTGGGACGTCGTCACCGGCCGGGGCCGCCCCGGCTCGCCGATCGAACCCGCCATCCCCACGCTGGAGCAGCTGCAGAACGCCGCCCTCGAAGTGATCGGCGACGTCGGCTACGGCAAGGAGCTGATGGCCGACGTGAAGGGCTTCGTCGACGTACGGCTCCGGTCGCTGCGCATCGGCTCGGCGGGACGGTTCTTCCAGGGCGGTCACCCCGCCGACATCGAGGGGCTCCTGAACCGCAACATCGTCCTGGCCATCGAGGACGTGGCGAACGACGAGGACAAGGCCTTCCTGATGGGGACCTTGATCATCCGTATCGTCGAGCACCTGCGGCTGCGCGCCCGGAGCGGGCGGACCCCGCCCGGCCTCGGGCACGTCATCGTCATCGAGGAGGCACATCGGCTGCTGCGCAACCGCGGGGAGAACAGCGCGGGCGCGCACGCCGTCGAGCTGTTCGCCGGGATGCTCGCCGAGATCCGTGCGTACGGCGAGGGCATCGTCGTCGCCGAGCAGATCCCCACCAAGCTCGTCCCCGACGTCATCAAGAACACCGCGCTCAAGGTCGTGCACCGGCTGCCCGCCCACGACGACCGGAGCCTCGTCGGCGCGGCGATGAACCTCGACGACCACCAGTCCCGCACGGTGGTGTCGCTGCCTCCGGGCGTGGCGGCCGCCTTCGCGGACGGCATGGACCGCCCGGTGCGGATCCGCGTCCCGCTCGGGCAGGACCGCGAGCGCGTGCTGCCCGGCCCGGTCCCGCCGATCGCGGGCCGCCGGTCGGCCGCGTGCGGGTGCGTGTGCCGCGACGGCCGGGCCTGTTCGCTGTACGAGCTGCGCGAGGCGGATCTGCTCGCGTCGGCGGCGGCATGGGCGTGGCTGCGGGTCTGGGCGGACACCCTGGTCCTGGCGCACGTGACCGACCGTCCGATCCCGGCCGCGCCGGCCGACCTCCGCCTCGAATGGGCGGCCCGGCCCGCGCGCCTGCGCGAGTGCATGCTCGCGACCGTCCTGGACCGTGCCGTCGGGCGCCGCTCAGAGGCGCTGCGCACCGCGTACGCGCCGGAGAAGCTCACCGCGACCGTCGCGGCCATGGCGGACCGGCTGCTCGGCGGTGAGCCCGGTCTGGCGGGCGTCCGGCCCGGCGCCGACTGGGTGATCCCGCAGCTGCGCTGGCTCCACGAGATGGACCGGCTGTTCCCGCCCGGCCAGGGCGTCCCGGACAAGTACGCGCCCGCGCCGCCGCTGGACTACGAGCTGCCGGGGCTGCGGCAGCCCGCGGAGCCGCTGTTCGGCCACCGCGTACGGGCGCTGCGCCGCCATTCCCTCTCGACGGCCCTGGAGGCGAACCGGCCGATCGCCCGGACGGCGATCCTCGGCGGCGACGACCACGCCGAGTTCGACCGCGACCTCGCCGTGGTCGCGGTCGGCGTCGACGCCGACGAACGGCTCCGGCACGTCGCCGAGACGATGCGGGCGGCGTGGCTGCCCCACGTGCTCTCCTGGCCCGAACACCTCATCGACGGCTTCGCCGACCCGGACGGACCCCCGCCCTTTCCCGCCTCCTGACCCGACCCGACGGCGCTCCGCCCTTCCCCGGCTCGGGCGCACGAAAGGCTCGGGGAAAGGGCCGGAGCCGGGCGACGAATCGGGACGAGGGCGCCTGTGCCAGCTTGTTTCACCGAGCTTTTCGTATGCCCTGCGAGGGGGCGCCAGGAGATGATGACTGTCGGTGTCGCATTGGATACTTGCGGCCATGCGGAGATGGGCTCTCGCCGGGGCGGCGATGCTGACGGTGCTCTGCGGCGCCCACGCGACCGGCGCGGATCGTACGATCGGGGCGACGCCGCTCCTCGAGCATCTGAGGCGCGGGCCCGCAGTTCCCCGGTCCCCGGGCGCGGACGGCCCGGCGCGGGACGCCGGGTGGATTCCGGGGGGCGGCGCGGCCCCGGACGTCAAGCGGCTCCCGGATGGCGCGAACGGTGGCGCGGTGCCGGGTGCGGCCGGCCCGGGGCCACCGCCCGACGCATGGACCGCCACGGTGGTGCGTGTCGTCGACGGAGACACCCTGATTCTGCGGATGTGGGGCAGAGCCGTCCGGGTCAGGCTGATCGGCGTGGACGCGCCCGAGACCTGGACGCGTCACGATTGCTTCGGCGTGAACGCGACCCGCGCTCTGCGCCGCTTGGCTCCGGCGGGGTCCGTTCTCCGCCTCGCCGGCGACCGTGAGGCCTATGACCACTACGGTCGGCGGCTCGCCTACCTGTGGACGACGCGTGGCCGGTTCCTCGCGGCGGAGCTCATCAGGGCGGGCTTCGCCCAGGCCATGGTCATCGGCCCCAACGCCCGCTATTTCGGGGTCTTGGCGGCGGCCGAAGCGGCCGCCCACCGCAAGAAGGCGGGGTTGTGGGGGTGCCGCAGCCTTTAAGAGCTCTGAGGCGGTGACTTTGTCCGGTCCACGCCGGACAAGGTCACCGCTGAAGCGGGCGCTTAAATGCCCCGCAGCCTCCGCCGCAAGGTTGCGGGGCTCCTGTGCCGTGGAAACCTTTGTGCACAGGCTGTGGAAAACGCTGGGGGTTCCGAACCAGGGGACGATCTCCGCCCGCCTGCGTTCAGCGCGCCTGAAAAACGCCGGTCGCCCTGACGTGAAACCCGCATTCGTCTGGACCGCGGTCGTCGTCCGCCTGCCTCAGGCCGTGCCGATTGCGCCGACCAGTGGTGGCCGGGTGTGGCCTGACTCTGGTGTTGTCGCTGTGCCGCTATGGACCTGATCTTCGTGGCGGCCTACCGTCCGGCCCATGTTCTGCTGTCGGCCCGGCCGTCGCGAGCTGCTGCGCCTGAGCGCGATCGTCTCCGGGTTCTCCCTCGTGCACGTGGTCGGTGAGACGCGGGCGTCCGCGTCCGACGTCCGGCCGGTCAACCTCGAACTCGTCACCCTCACCGAGACCAGCGCGATCTTCACCTGGTACACCGGCGTGGCCGGCACCGACGACGGGCTCGGACGGATGCGGCCCGCCCCGGCCGACGGGGAGATCCTCCTGGGCACGCGGCCGGGACGGCTCACCCGCACCGTGACCGGTCCCGCTCACACGCCCTATCACTACATCGAGGCGACCGGCCTGGAGCCCGGCCGGACGTACTACTACCAGGCGCGGTCGCGGGGGAGGACGGCCTCGCCGACGCCGGTGGCCGGGGCCGCCGGGACACCGCTGACGGGCGGCACCTTCACGTTCACGACGCCGCAGCCGCCGCCCGGCCGGTTCCTGTTCTCCATCGCGCTCTGCAACGACCTGCACCTGGGCGAGACCGTCGCGGGGCTCGTGGGCGGGCTGCCGATCAAGGGGATCTCCCAGGTTCCCGGGCGGCCGCCGTACCCGGAGATCATGTCGGAGGCGTTGGTGCGGGACGCGCGGCATCGCGGCGCGACCTACCTCCTCGCGGCCGGCGACGTGTCCTCGGAGGCGGCGCCCGGCGACCTCGCCGAGGCCAAGCGGATCCTCGACGGGTTCGGCACCTACCGCCGCGACTACCTCGTCGCCCGTGGCAACCACGATCGCGCGCACGACGGACCGGCGTACGCCGCCTGCCGGGTCGGCGAGTGGCAGGGCCATGACTGCTTCCGCGACGCCTTCTCCGACGGGCCGACGTACTTCAGCCACGACCTCGGCGGCCTGCGGGTCATCGGGCTGGACACGTACGACAAGCCGGGCAACGGCGGGGACGCGGGCGGTCTGTCCCGTGAGCAGTTCGCCTGGTTCGAGGCCGAGCTGAAGGCGCAGAAGGAACAGCCGACGATCGTGTTCGGGCACCATCCGCTGCTGTCCCTCGACGATCCGCTGGCGGCGGCCGGCGGCACTTCGCTGGAGGTCGGACAGACGGTCTCGATCATGGCGGCGTACGACCGGACGCCCGGGGTGTTCCTGCACCACGCCGGCCACACGCACCGGAACAAGCGCACGGTGCTGCCCGGAAGCCGCCACGTGACGCAGCAGGAGGTGGGCGCGGTCAAGGAGTATCCCGGCGGGTTCAACCTGCTGCGCGTGCACAGCGGCGGCTACGCGCTGAACTTCTACAAGACCCGTGGTGACCTCGCCAGGGAGTGGAGCGAGCGCAGCCGACAGGAGATCAACGGACTGTGGCCGCAGTTCTCGTTCGGTCCGTCCGTGGCGGACCGGAACAGCGTGACCGCCCGCGACCTGTCCGGCGTCCGCGCGGTCCGGTGACGGACCGAGGTCTTTCAGTAGACGAGGGCCTGGGCGCCTTCGCCGGTGACCTCTTCGACGAAGGTCGGCGCGCCCGCGATGCGGACGCCGGGCAGCACCTCGTCGTCGGTGATGTCGCGGCGCGCCGCGCACTGCGTGCAGACCGTGACCCGGCCGCCCGACAGTACGATCCCGAGCAGGTCCTCCAGCGGGGTCGCGTGCGGCAGCTCGAACTCCTTGGCCCGGCCCGGCAGCGCGAACCAGGAGGATTCGCCGGTCAGCCAGAGGGATACGTCGACGCCGCTGGCCACGGCGGCGGCGGCCACCGTGAACGCCTGGTTGCAGCGCTCGGGTGCCTCAGCGCCCGCCGTCACCTTGATGACGAGTGATCGTGCCATATCCGGCACACTAGTCCTCCGGGCTGGAATCCGGCACGGTCCTCGAGATGATCAGTGGCCGCAAGCCGCTTTTGCCCAGGACGAGATCGCCCAATTCCGTACGAGCCGCGCCGACGACGCGCAGCGGATCCCCGGCGGCGATGACGCGTTCCTCGACCACGAAGCCGATCGCGCGCTCCCGGTGGCGCGGACGGAGAGGGGCGCCCAGCAGGGCCGCGAGGCGCGCGGTCAGCGGTCCGTGCGGTGAGTCCGCGAACTCCGCGAACGACGGCTCGCCCAACTCCAGCTCCGCGCCGTGCGCGTCGACCCGCACGGTGGCGGTGTCACCGGCGACGTACAGCGGCCCGCTGATCTGCTCGGCCGTCCTGCCATGGCGGACCACTTTCGTCGGACCGAGAGGGCCCGGCCGCCAGGCCCAGTACCGCTCGAACACGGTGACCGCGTACCAGACGCAGGGGCGCCCGGACAGCGGTGCCGTGACCGACCCGACCGGCCCGTTGATCGCCTGCCCGGTGACCTCGCGCGGTGCCCCCGGGGCGTTGTCGGTGAGGGGCTCGGCGTGGTTCATCGCCCGCTGCCTGCGCGCCTTGCCGATCGTCTTGGCCATCGCGTCGGCACCCGCCTCGACCCCGGCCGTGATCAGTGTCATCAGCGCGTACAACCGTCCTCCTAAAACCCGGGAAGATCAGACGCGATGGGGAAGCGAATGGTTCACCGGCTGATCATCTCGATCGCGAGCCAGACCAGGCTATCTGCCTGATCAAAGATCAGGCCATCGAGATCGAACTCCTCGAGCGACCCCTGAGTAGCAGCGAACGCCGGCCCCGGCCGTGATCATGTCATCGGCGCGTGCAACCGTCCCCCTTCAGCCCTAAAGGAGCAGGCGCACCAGGTGACCGCCCGGGTCGGCGTGGACCATCTCGAGCAGAAGCCAGATCAGGCTCGCGGCGATCAGCGCGCCTCCGATGAGGTAGGCCCGGAAGAGGCCGCCCCGCAGGCTCGCCGACAACTCCTCCTCCGACCGCGTCGAGATGATGAACGGGCCGGCGTCGGGCCGGCCCATGACGAGCCGTCCGTCCGCCGCCATCGCAGCTCCGAGAACGTACAGCGACTGACTCTGGGGAATGACCCACTCCTCGTAGCGGTGGCCCTTGACGTTGCTCAGGTTGACCCGGAAGTGCAGGCCGAACAGGTTGACGTCGCCTCCCGCCTGCTCGTAGTGCGACAGGGACTGCGGGGGCTCGTCGACCGGTTCGCCGTCGTGGACGATGATGATCTCCCCGGCGTCGTCGCGCACGGCGAAGGGAGCCCCGTGGGTCTCGTCGTGTAGCGTCCGCTCCCGCGTCGTCGTCTCGGTCGTGCCATCGCGGTGCTCGGTGTGCGTGTAGCGAACCGTCACCTTCGTCCGGTGCCACACGCACGGCTGCCCGGAGAACGGTGCGTGCACCGGTCCGTCGGGCCCGGGCACGGCCGTCCCCTTGACCTCACAGACGACGGGCTCGTCGTACTCGGCGATCTCGGCACAGGTGACGGTCGCGGTCGCACGCATGGCGCGGCGCTTGCGCTGCTGGACGTACGCCCGGAAGACCATCGGCACCCCGGCCACGGCGAGGAGAACGGGAATGAGCCAGAAATAGAGCAGGTCGATCAAGGGGTTGACGGGAACCTCCGGCGGGGGATCATTCGGGTGAACCGGTCTCCGGTGACTCGGTGTCGCCGGCCGGGCAGTGGCCACTACGCTGGCCGAACATGGAACCTGAGCTGCATCCCGACCTCGAGCCGTTGGCGTTCCTCCTCGGAGACTGGGAGGGGGCGGGGGTCGGTGGCTACCCGACCATCGAGAGCTTCCGCTTCGGACAGGAGATCTCCTTCAGTCATGTCGGCAAGCCGTACCTGATCTACACGAGCCGTACATGGCGCTTGGACGATGAGGGCAACCTCGCGGCTCCCCTCGCGCGGGAGAGCGGTTACTGGCGGGTCCAGCCCGAGGGGAGGGTCGAGGTGGTGCTCGCGCACCCGACGGGCATCGTCGAGATCTACGTCGGCCAGGCGGCGTTCAACCGGGTGGAGTTGGCCACGGACATCGTGGCGCGCACCGAGACCGCCAAGGAGTACACCGCCGGCAAGCGGCTGTACGGGCTGATCGGTGAGGACCTCGGTTACGCGTACGACATGGCGGCCGAGGGGCAGAGCCTGCAGTCGCACCTGTCGGCCCAGCTGAAACGCGTCTCCTGAGCGGTGCGGCGGTCGCCCGGAGCCGGGGGTCCTGGGACAGTGGAGGGGAAGCCGGTCGTTGTCGCCCGCGTTCATGAGTGCCATCCGTCGGTCAAGCCGGTGCCCATACCGTGGCGGAACTCCAGCGTGGCCCCGCATTCCGGGCGAATCGCGCGAGGAAGGCGTGGGTGTCTTCTCTGAGGTTTCTACTGAGGCGAGATATTTATCGCCTCAGTAGAAACGCCGGAACGAGACGGCCGAGGCGCGGCTGTGATGGGCCGCACCGGCTCCCATCGGTGCCCAAAGCACCGCCTACCGACACCGAGAATCCCTTGGAATCAATCGTCTAGTGTCCTGTGCCGGGAATTCGTTCAAGATATGAGGCGAGGCGTTGTTCGGTGAGCAGGCCGAACCAGCGCTCCACCTGGTTCAACCAGGAGGAGTAGGTGGGGCCCGCTCTCGGCCGCCATCGATGCCCGTGACCAGTGCGTGGCATTCTTCGGAGTGCGCTCCAGCGTGGCCACCACCGCGGTGGGGGCGTCCGGCTGGCAAGCCGGACGCCGCAACCGCGCACGTCAGGCCGATGCGGTGACCGCTCCGCCGAAGTGCCGGGCGAAGAACCGGACCGTGCTGTCGACCTCGAACCGGGGCAGTTCTTTGTGCTTGCCCGAGTTCACGTGCAACGACTTCTCCTTCGAGGCGAAGGCGTCGAACAGCGCGAGGCCCTCCTCGCGCGAGATGTGCTCGTCGTCCCACTGCATGTCGAACTCGATCGGGATGGTGATCTGCTTCGCCTTCTCGGCCAGGACATCGGGCCAGTGCTGACCGAAGACCGCGGCGGTGATCCTGGGTTCGATCGCCACGAACGGCACGCCGATCGCGGTGCCCATGTTGATGCCCCAGAAGCCGACCAGCCCGCCGGTGCCGATCTCCGGGAGTTCCTGGAGGGCGTCCAGGGTCGCCTGGTACTCGGGCACGGCGAGCTCCGCCAGGTGGTCGTTGTAGCGCACGACGATCGGGCCTTCGGGCTCGCCCGCCGCCCTCGCCCGGAACAGCTCGGCGGTTTCCGCCTCGTCGTGCGCCGTGCGCGGCCGGTCGCCGTGACCGGGCGCGTCGATGACGGCGACGTGGAAGCCGCAGCCGGTCACGAGGCGCTGGGCGCGGCCGGACATCGCCGGGTGCTTCTTGTGGTTGCCGCCGCCGTGGGCCATCAGGATCAGGGGTGCGCGATCGGCCGCGTTGGAGGCCGGTGACCAGAGGACGCCGGGGACGCCGGCCACGGTGAAGTCGCGTTCGAGGATGCCGTTGGACGACGACTCGGCGGTGAACTGCAGAGAGTGCATGGGTGTTGCCTTTCGGGAGTGCCTTGTTGTCGAGGCGCTCCCGGCGACACCTACGTCAATCGCCGGCCGTGACGGCAAGGGGGAGCACCCACGTGGATACAGCGTTCATGGGTCTCACCTCCTCGGGCGGTGTCACGGTCGACTGGAAACTATCAGAACGATCATCATCCTGCCAGACAGGCCCTAGGGGCCCGTGCCCAAACGATGATCCGATATGCGTGGCCACACGTCTGCGGATCGATCGGAGAAATTCAGAGGAAATAGGACAACCCCCGGGCTGCACCTGCTGCTGCAGGGGTCGACAGGACTGGGTCGACCGGCCCGGGGGTCGGGTGTCTGCCTGGTATTCGCCGGCCGTGTCCTCGACCGGTCGCCTCACCCGCGTCGGGGCGGGGCTGAGGCGGGACGGCGGCTAGCGGACAGCCACCTCACGAGTCCTCGTACTATGCATACTTCCGGACCACCTCCTTTCACGCTTAGCCCGAACGTTAGATCAGCGGTCGAGACGATGGCAAGGGGATTTTCGGCGGTCTTCGCACGCCGGTCGGCGAGAGGCCCGGCAGGACGCCCGGCGGGGACATAAACTCGGTTCGTGGCGGAACCATGGCACGAGGAGCTGAGGGCGCGGGGCTATCGCGTGACCCCGCAGCGCCAGCTCGTGCTGGAGGCGGTCACCGCGCTGCGGCACGCGACTCCCGAGGAGATCTGCACTCAGGTGCAGCGGACCGCGCGCGGCGTCAACATCTCCACGATCTACCGGACCCTGGAGCTTCTCGAGCAGCTCGGGCTGGTCAAGCACACCCATCTGGGGCACAAGCCGCCGACCTACCATCTCGCCACCGAGGCGGACCACGTCCATCTCGTCTGCCGGGGGTGCGGCGAGGTGTACGACGTCACTCCGACCGTCGCGAAGGGGCTGGTGGACGTCCTGGAGCAGGAGCACGGCTTCGAGACGGACGTCCAGCACCTCACGGTGTACGGCCGCTGCCGCGACTGCCGGACAACGTAGGCTTGCGGTCATGGACAGTCCGCTGCTGAGCACGCCCGGAGCCGTATCGGCCGATTCGCCGGACGACGGGGTCGCCGCGCACTACGGCGAGCCGTTCGCCGAGCAGCGCGCCCTCGTGTCGGGGGCGGCGGTGGTGGACCGGAGCAACCGCGGGGTCGTGCGGGTGGCCGGGGCCGACCGCCTGCGCTTCCTGCACAGCCTCACCAGCCAGCACCTGCAGGACCTGTCGCCGTACACGCCGACCGAGGCCCTGCTGCTCAGCCCGCACGGCCACGTCGAGCACCATCTCGCCCTCGTCGACGACGGCGAGGCGGTCTGGGCGCACGTCGAGCCGGGCACCGCGCCGGAGCTCGCGCGCTTCCTCGACTCGATGCGGTTCATGCTGCGCGTCGAGGTCACCGACGAGTCCGAGTCGTACGCGGTCGTCACGCTCACGGGCGCCGAGCCGCCCGCGGGCGCCCTGGTGACGACCGACGGCCTCATCGTGCCCCGCAAGGAGCTGGACCGCGACTGGCAGGCGCGTCCGGCGGGCCTGTGGGCGTACGAGGCGCTGCGCATCGCCGCGCACCGGCCGCGGTTCGGGCTCGACACGGATCACCGGACCATCCCGCACGAGGTCGGCTGGATCGACGTCGCCGTGCACCTGAACAAGGGCTGCTACCGCGGCCAGGAGACGGTCGCGCGGGTCCAGAACCTCGGCCGTCCGCCCCGGCGACTGGTGTTCCTGCACCTCGACGGGAGCGTCGACCGGCTGCCCGCGCACGGAGGGCCGATCGAGGCCGGCGGCCGCACGATCGGGTTCGTCGGCTCCGCGGCCCGCCATTACGAGCTGGGCCCGGTCGCCCTCGGCCTGATCAAGCGCAACGTCCCGGTCGACGAGCCGTTGCTGGCCGATGGGGTGGCGGCCACGCAGGAGGTCATCGTGCCTCCGGACACCGGAGCCAACGCCAAAATCGATCTTCGACGTCGATAGTCCGTTAATCGCCAGGAACCGGATCATGATGGGCGGCGCTCATGGGAGGGTTTTCTCCGTCGGACGAGACCTCGACGAGGAAAGAGAACATGGGGCGACGGCGGCGGCGGGTGCGCGAGCCCGGCTACGTCTGGTGGGGCGGCTTCGGCGTGCTGCTGGTGGCCGCCGTGCTGATGACGTCGTGGCGGCTGGCACTCATCGCGCTGCTGGGCTGGTGCCTGTATGAGTTCTCGCTCGTGCCGACGGTCTGCCGGGTGATGACCCGGCAGGGGTTCGCCTGCCACGAGCCGGTCCGCGGGCGGCTGTTCGCCTGCTCCTCCGCGCACCAGCAGGTCAAGAACGATGCCCTGTGGGGCGCGGTCCGGCTGCCCAATCCGTTCCGGCGGGAGGCCGTGCCCGACCCGAACCGCGACACCGGGGTCGTCGTCTACTCTCCGAACGTCCGCGCCCGCCTGGCGGACAACGACCGCAACGTGCTGGCCCTCGCCACGGCGGGCATGATCGTCACGGTCGTCGCCGCCGTGCTCGGCCTGAGCACTTAGGTCTCCACGATGAGGGTGATCGGGCCGTCGTTGGTCAGGGTCACCTTCATGTCGGCGCCGAAGACGCCCGTCTCCACGTGGGCGCCGAGGCGGCGCAGCTCCGCGACGACCTCCTCGACGAGGGGCTCGGCGACGGGGCCGGGGGCGGCCGCGATCCAGGACGGCCGGCGGCCCTTACGCGTGTCGCCGTAGAGGGTGAACTGGCTGATCACGAGCAGTGGCGCGCCGAGGTCGGAGCAGGACTTCTCGGGCGCGCCGTCCTCCGCGCCGTCGAAGACCCGAAGTCCCCAGAGCTTGGCCGCGAGTCTCCTCGCCCGCTCCTGGGTGTCGTCGTGGGTCACGCCGACGAGGGCCAGCAGGCCCGGTCCCTCGATGGCGCCCACGACGCGACCTTCGACGGTCACGCCGGCCTGACTCACTCGCTGGACGACGGCTCGCACGCCACCGCATTCTGCCGTACGCCGCGTGGCAGGGGAGAACGGGAGTATTTTGCTGAAGATCTTCTCGCCAAATCGGCCATCTACTTGAAATCATGCTGTCCATGGCCAGAACGCTGATAACAGTTGCGCCGACCGGGGCGGAGGCCGACAAGGCCGACGTCCCGGCGCTGCCCGTCACGCTCGACGAGCTCGTCCAGACGGCCAAGGAGTGCGAGGCCGCCGGGGCCGCCGTCGTCCACGTCCACATCCGCGACGCCGAGGCCCGGCCGACGCTCGACCTCGCGCGCCTGCGCGACACGGTCGCCGCCCTGCGCGCGAGCACGAACCTCATCGTGCAGTTGTCCACCGGCGGCGCGGTCACCGACCCGTACGAGCATCGGCTGCGGGTGCTCGACGCCGAGCCGGACGCCTGTTCGCTGACGTGCGGCACGGTGAACTTCGGCGACGAGGTCTTCATGAACCCGTGGCCGTTCATGACCGAGCTGTACCGGCGCACGCAGGAGCGGGAGATCGTGCCCGAGTTCGAGCTGTTCGACCTCGGTCACATCGCGTCCCTGCACCGGCTGCTGGACAAGTACGGCCCGCCGTACGGGGGGCACGTGCACTGCGACCTGGTCATGGGCGTGCCGGGCGGCATGCCGGGCGACGCCCGGACCCTGGTCGCCGCCGTCGAGGCGCTTCCCTCGGGGGCCACCTGGTCGGCGACCGGGATCGGCCGGACGAGCCTGCCGGTGATGTACGCCGCCCTGGCGGCCGGGGGTCATCTGCGGGTGGGCATGGAGGATACGCTGAGCTACGCCAAGGGGCGGCCGGTGACGGCCAACGCCCAGCTCGTGGAGCGTGCGGCGACCTTGGCGCGGATCGCCCAGCGTGACCCGATGCCGCCGGATGAGGCGCGGTCGTTCCTGGGCGTGAAGGACCGCCAGTAGCCGACCGTCGACCCCCCGAAGAGAGAAGATGCATCCCGTCCTCGTCGAAGTGGAACGTTCCGGATTCGTGGAGTCGCGCCACCGCGGCTCGGTGGCCGCGCTCGCCGCCGACGGCTCCCCGGCCGTGCGCATCGGGTCCCCGGACGACCTGGTCTTCCCCCGGTCGGCCAACAAGCCGATACAGGCGGTGGCGATGGCGCGCAGCGGGCTCGCCCTCGAGGGAGAGCTCCTCGCGCTGTCGTCGGCCAGCCACTCCGGCGAGGACTTCCACGTGGAGGGCGCCCGCAAGATCCTCGCCGACGCGGGGCTCACCCCGGACGCCCTCCGCTGCCCGCCCCAGTGGCCGCTGGACCTGGAGGTCGCCGTACGGTCCGAGAGGTCGCGGCTGCGGATGAACTGCTCCGGCAAGCACGCCGCCATGCTCGCCACCTGCGTCATCAACGGCTGGCCGACGGAGTCGTACCTGGAGTTCGACCACCCGCTGCAGCTCGCCGTGCGCGTGACGGTCGAGGACCTCACCGGCGAGCGGGTCGCGGCGACGGGCGTGGACGGGTGCGGCGCGCCGCTGTTCGCCGTCTCGCTGACCGGGGTGGCTCGGGCGCTGCGCGCGATCGTGACCGCCGAGCCCGGCACCCCCGAGCGGCGTCTCGCCGACGCGATGCGCGCCCACCCCGAGTGGACCTCGGGCACCGACCGCGACGAGCGCCGGCTGATGAACGCCGTGCCGGGCCTGCTGGTCAAGTGCGGCGCCGAGGGCGTCGACGCGTTCGCGCTCGCGGACGGGCGTGCGGGCGCCATCAAGATCGACGATGGGGCGATGCGCGCCCGGACGCCGGTGACCGTGGCGACCCTCCGCGCCCTCGGCGCCGCGGTCCCCGACGAGCTGGCCACCGTGCCGCTGCACGGCGGCGACGCCGTCGTCGGCGAGATCCGCGCGGTCGGTTTTTAGGACAGGCTGCGGAACTGCCGGGAGGCGGAGATCGCGCCGGAGGTGGCGAGAGTGAAGCTGCGCATCGACTCGGCGAAGTTCGACAGGTCCCACTCGGCGGGCCCCTCGTACCAGTAGAGGTTGTCCGAGGGGCCGCTGTTGCCCACGCCGACGTCGGCGACCGTCTGCGCCCAGCGCTGGACCACGTCGAAGACGACCGCGTACGGCAGGTAGTGCGAGAACAACGCCAGCCGGTGACCCGCGGGCGCGTCCGGGACCTCGCCGCGGAACAGGTGCGCCCGGAAGCCGAGCGTGTGCGCCAGCACGGTCGCGCCGCGCGCGGTCTTGGCCGGCATGTACTGACCGCCGACGGCCAGCGCCGCACCGGCGATGATCACCGCCAGGCCGATCAGGGCGAGGTTCGTGTAAACGGCCAGCGCGATCGTTCCGAAGACCCCGAGACCGGCCAGGACCATGCCGATGGTGGTCCAGCGGGTGCGCTCGGAGTCGGGCCGGCGGGTGAACCAGCCCTGCCGGACGACGTCCTCGTACAGGGCCTTGCGCACCGCCGCGAGCTGTTCGGCGAAGGTGCCGCCGAGCTCGGACAGTGCGACGACGTCGCGGCCGGTGAACAGGGCGTCGTACAGGATCCGTTCGTACGGCAGCAGGTCGTCCGCCGGGCGTTCCATGCGGCGCAGCTGCCAGTCGATGCGGCCGTACGTCTCGCGGGGCAGCTCCTCGATGAGGAGGTACCCGCGGACGGCGAGGTCGATGATGGTCGCGGTGACGTCGACGACATCGGCCTGCTCGTCGATGAGCGTGCCGATCTGGCCCGGCCGCACTCCGTGCGGCGGGGCGAACCCGGTGGAGTCGACGGGGGCGTGGTCCCCCTCGGCGGCCTTCTTGTTGACGATGCGCGCGTCCCTGCCCCGGGTGACGTACAGGAGGGAGACCCCGCCGAGCAGCAGGGCGAGCAGGCCGAGGAGGGTGCCGCCGGTGACCCCATTGACGGTGAAGGCGGTGGCCACGGTGTGCCGCTGCTCGACGATCGGCTTGCCGGTGGTCGTGCCGGTCGGATACCCGATCATGACCGTCACGTAGTCGCCGGGCTGGAGATCCTCCTGCCGGAAGTCCGCCAACGTATGGGTGTGGTTCGTGAAGAACTGCGTGCAGCCGACGGTGCCCTCCTGCTCGCCGGCGAAGCAGTTGAGGTTCTGGACGACGGCGCTGGACTCGACGGTCACCCGGGTCTGTGTGACGGGGACGTGCCAGCCGCCGGCGGCGGTCCAGTTCAGCTGCTCGCCGCCGCGCAGCGCGGTGATCGCGCCCTTCACCGTGTAGGAGAGCTGGGCCGTGTGCCGGCCGGCGGCGCCGCCACCGGCGACCTGGAGGACGGCGTGGTCGCCCTGGTTCTTCAGGGTGGCGCCCTGGACGTCGCCGACGTCGAACCGGCGGTCCTGGCGGTCGTCGAGGTGCTTGCGGCGGATGAGGGTCCGCGCGGGAGCGTTCCCCTCGTAGCTGACCGTCTCCTTGACCCGGAGGGTCCCGTCCGGCGCCACCGTGATCGCGACGGTGTCCTTGACGACCTGCCCCGAGGCCGCCGACGCGGAGACCGCGCAGGTGAGAAGCCCGGCGGCGATGAGGGGGGCGATCAGCAGCCGCGTGCGAACCAGCATGGGCGCACAGCGTACCGGTGAACCGTCGGCCGGGCGTGACCTGTGGCGGTGACGATCTTGGGCGGGTATGCGAGGTCGATGCCCGACGAGTGATCGCCGTTTCCGCCTGTATGGGATGATTCTCGTCGCGGTCGCCCCTCCCGCGTGGAGCCGGCGTGGCCGGTCCCAGGGGAGGAACGGACAGCAGTGGTAGGTCCCTATCGGCGACGCCCGCCGGACGGCCCGGAGCCGCAAGGCCCGCCGTCCCGGCAGTGGCGCCGGCCCGCGCGGGACCTCGGCTACCTGCCGCCGCGCCGCCCGCCCCGGCGGCGGAGCACGGCCGGCACCATCGTCGGCGCGCTCGGCGGTTTCGCCGGACTGTGCGCGGTGGCGATCGTCGCCTACTCACTGGCCGGGCCGGACCGGTCGGCACCGAGCCTCGGCACCGCCGAAGGCCCCCCACACGCGGGCAGCCGGCAGGCCGCGGTCTCCGGCCCGCTGTACGACAGCGGCGCGCTCGACCCGGTCGGCTGCGCCCTCCCGGCGATCCGGGAGCACGACGACGAGTCGATGCGGGTCTTCCTCGACCGGCTGTCGGACTGCCTGGACGAGGCGTGGCGGCGGCAGTTCGCCAAGGCGGCGCTGCCGGGGTTCGCCGCGCCGCACCGGGTCTTCTGGAGCGAGTCGGGAACGAGCCCGTGCGGCTCGTACCCGGCCCCCGGCGCGGCCGCGTTCTACTGCCCGGCCAACGACACGATGTACGTCGGCCTCGGCGACGTCGTGGAGACGGCGGACGGCGAGCCGGTCTCGCACTACGCGGTGTACGCGCGGGTGATCGCGCATGAGTACGGCCACCATGTGCAGGAGGACGCGGGAATCCTCGAGTACGGGCACCGGCTGATGGTCGACGCGGCCACGGCCGCCCGCAATGAGGCGAGCCGCCGCATCGAGCTGCAGGCGCAGTGCCTTGCCGGCGCGTTCCTGTCGGCCGAGCGCGACAGCCTCCCGATGACGGCCGCCCAGTACCGGGCGGTGCTGGCCGACGCGCGGGCGCGCGGCGACGAGGACGAGCCCGCCGACCAACGCGACCACGGCACTGGAGCCCACTACGCGGGCTGGCTGGCCCGCGGCTACACGCAGCGCGTCCTGTCGTCCTGCAACACGTGGACGGCATCCCCCTCGGACGTTGAATGACAGGAGAAGAATGATGGCTGGACCCGGCTCATGGGGACCCCCGCCCCAGGGACACGGCCAGGGGTACGGCCCGCCCCAGGGATATGGAAGACCGCCCCAGGGATACGGGCCGCCGCCCGGCTACGGCCCGCCGCAGGGGTACGGCCCGCCGCCCGGTCCGCCGCAGGGCCCGCCCCCTCGGCCGCCGTACGGCCCCGGACACGGTCGTCCTCCCTACGGCGTTCCCGGATACGGGTACACGCCGCCGCCCCGGCGGAAGGGCGGCGGAGGCGTGCGGGCCATCGTCTTGCTCGGCCTGCTCGCGATCGTCGGGGTCGGCGGTGCGATGGCCCTCAAGGTCGTCGGCAGGCCGGCGTACACGCCGGTCCGGCCGCCGCTCAGCGCGCCTCCTGCGGCCGGCCAGAACGCCGCGACCAGCCCCCTGTACAAGGTCGGGCGGCTGCCGTCGGACGGCTGCCGCGGGCGGCAGATCACGCAGGGCGACCCACAGTCGTTCCGGCTGTTCCTCGACGGGACGACCGACTGCCTGGATCGGGCGTGGCAGCAGGGCTTCGCTCACGCCGGGATGCGGTTCACGGCGCCGCAGCGGGTCTTCTGGTCGACGCCGGGCCAGAGTCCGTGCGGGACCTACCCGTCGCCGGGCGTCGCCGCGTTCTACTGCCCGACCAACCAGTCGATGTACATCGGCGTCACCGACGCCCAGAAGGCGGCCGGCGGGCTGCCCGTGCGCTACAACGTGGCGTACGCCCGGGAGATCGCCCACGAGTACGGTCACGCGATCCAGGACATGTCCGGCATCCTCGACTACACCCAGCGGGCCCGGTCCGAGGCGACGAGCACCCTGGCCCGCAACGCCGTCACCAAGCGAAGTGAGCTGCAGGCCCAGTGCCTGTCCGGACTGTTCCTGGGCTCGGCGCGCTCGACGTTCCCCGTCACGGCCGAGCAGTGGGCGATGGCGCTGCGGGACTCGTACCAGCGCGGTGACAACGGGCGTCCCCAGGACGAGCGGGACCACGGCACGGACGCGCACTACCGCGGCTGGGTCCAGATCGGCTACAACCGCGGCACCACGGCGGCCTGCAACACCTGGGCGGCCCCGGCCCGCAACGTGAACTGATGTGACTCGTCTCACCGGAAAGTGCTTGCAACTGTGCTTGCAATAGCAAGCACGGCGACGCACAGTAGAGACATGGCGACTTCCAAAGTCGGCTCCATCGGGGAGTACATCCGAGAGCAGCGCAAGCGGGCCAAGGTCTCGCTGCGCCAGATGGCCGAGGTCACGGGCGTTTCCAACCCGTACCTGAGCCAGATCGAGCGTGGGCTGCGCAAGCCGAGCGCGGAGATCCTGCAGCAGATCGCCAAGGGTCTGCGCATCTCCGCCGAAGCCCTGTACGTGCAAGCAGGGATCCTCGACGAGCGAGAGACCGACACGGACGTCCAGGCCGCGATCCGGGCGGACGCGGCACTGTCGGAACGCCAGAAGCACGTGCTGCTCGACATCTACGAGTCGTTCCGCCGGGAGAGCGAGTCCGGCGCGGAAGCCGCCACCGAAGCCACAGCATCGACTGAAGGGTGACCCAGAAATGCCGAACATCACCGAGAAACTGCGCGATTCCAAGGCGTTCTATGTCGCGGCCGGCGCCGGCGACCTGGCGGTCGAGAAGATCCGCGAGGTTCCGGAGCGGATCAACCGCCTGCAGGAGCGGACCGACCCGAAGGACCTGGGCGGCGCCGCACTGGCGTACGTCACCCACGTGGGCGGCCGCGCCGCCGAGGTCGTCGACGGGCTCGCCGAGCGCGGCAAGAAGATCGTGAGCCGGGTCGAGCGCCAGAAGGCCACGCAGCAGCTGGAGGACTCCGTCAAGTCGACGGCCCGCAAGGCCAAGGCGACCGCGGGCCCCGCCAAGGACACCGCCAAGGACACCGCCAAGAAGATCGGCAACTGACCTTCGCGTGCGCGCAGGCGCGCGCACCGGGAGCCCGGGCGGACGCGTCCGCGCGGGCTCCCGGCGTCTCTCCGTACGCTCACTATCGGCAGGACCCCGCCGGAACGCATACGCTGGGGCCCGTACGTGATGACAGATGGCGCGGCGCTCGTACGACGCCGCCCCGGTACAGGGGGCTTATCGTGCTCGCACCAGCCCAGAGTTTCGTCGGCATCGTGTTCTGGGTCGTGGCCATCGCCGCCTTCGTCGTTGAGATCTGGGCGTTCATCGACGCCGTACGACGGCCGGCGGCGGCCTACACGGCCGCGGGAAAGCTCACCAAGCAGAAGTGGCTGATCATCCTCGGCATCGCGCTGCTGTTCGGCCTGGCCGGCGCGGTCGGGTTGGTCTCGATCATCCAGATGCTGCCCATCATCGGCTTCATCGCGGCCGCCGTCTACCTCGCCGACGTCCGGCCCGCCGTGCGGCCGTACGGCGGTCGCGGCGGCTCTTCGTCCTCGGGTCCGTACGGCCCCTGGTGAGCCGCCGGGCCGTCACGGCCTGGCCAGTCCCCGCGTCCGCAGGTCGGCGGCGAGCCGCTCGGCGATGTGACGGGCGCCCGCCGTGGTGGGGTGGGTGCCGTCGGGCAGGATGTACTGCGGCGCGTTGCCGGTGCCCTTGTCGCGGTCCCCGGTGATCCACTGCTCGCCCAGCGGGTCGATGAACGGCACCTGCGACTCCGCGGCCACCTCTCCCATGGCGTCCCGGATCGCCGTGACCGCCTTGGGCGGGTCGCCGCCGCCCCACAGGGGGCCGATGAGTAGCAGCCGCGCGGTGCTCCACTGCCGGTGGACGCCGCCCAGCAGCTGCCGGGCCGCCTCGCCGACGGCCTGCGCCGAATACCTCCGGTCGTTGTGGCCGCCCGAGACGATCACCAGGTCGGGGGCCGGGCGCCAGGCGAGCTGTTCGGTGAACAGCTGCGCGAAGTTCTTGCCGATCTGTCCTTTGGCGATGAACCCGGTGCGCCGGTAGCCGCCGATGATGGGCTGCCAGCCCAGGAGGCGGGCGGTCTCGGCGGCGTACGTCTGCTCCGGGATCTGCCCGAGCTTGCCCGTCGTGTAGCTGTCGCCCAGGAACATGACGACCGGGGCGCGTGCGGCCTGCCGCTTCGGCGCGCGGGACGGGCTCTCCGCCCGCGCCCGGCGCTCCGTGCCCCCGCAGCCCGCCAGGGCGAGGAGGACGACGGCGGCAGCGGCGCAACGAACGGCGCGTCGTCTCAATCCGGGCTCCATCCTTGGCTGACCTTCATGACGACACACCGGACGCGTCGGCTTGAGCTGACCGACCAGACGCTGCGCGAGTGGGAAGCGGTCGTGCTCGACTCGGGACCCGGGGGGATCGTCCTCGACCGCTCGGCATTTTATCCAGGCGGGGGCGGTCAGCCGCCGGATCACGGAGTTCTGCTGTGGCAGGGCGTCGAACTGCGCTCCAGCCGCGTCTCGCCGGTCTCGCGTCCCGGTGAGGTGGCCGCCGCCATTCGCAGGTGACACGGCTTTCGACCATGGGTTGATCCGTTGCCCGGCCGTGAAAGGCGCGCGAGAGTTCCGTTGTCGGTTCGGATGTTCCCGAAGCGGTCGGCGCGTCACGTCCGCTGGGCGGCGACCTGGCGGACCTGTCTCGGAGACAGGGGCATGGCGAACACCCGCACGTCGTCGATGGCGCCCTGCCAGCCGTCGATCGGCGAGCCTTTCAGCAGGGCCCGGCCGATGTCGAGGGGGCCGCCGGCGCGGGTCATTTTCGTACGCTTCCGGCAGGAGCCGGGTTCGCCGTCGACGTAGAGACAGAGCTGCCGGTCGGCGGGATCGAACACCGCGGCGAGATGGGTCCACCGTCCGGCGACGGGACGGCGACCGCCGTAGGCGGTCTCGTTGCCGTTCGCCCAGGAACTGACGCGGTCGGGGACCATGAGCGCCCAGTCGGTGTGCTCCGCGTCGTAGGTGAGTAGGACAACGTCGGGCGCGTCACCCGTATGGTGCGCGGCGATCACTGTGCCGGCGCGCCGGGTCTCCGCCAAGAGGACCCACGCCGTGATCGTGAAAGCCGCGTTGGTGTTGATGACGGGGCGGTCGGCGACCGCGTGACCGTTCCCGCCGAGGCTGAGCGCGTGGCCGGACGGGGCCGTCGTACGGGTGGCGTCGCCACTGATCCGCAGGTGCAGGCCGTGTCCGGAGGAGTCCAGCGCGGTCCGCCCGCCGGTCTCCTCGAATCGCCACCAGCCGGCGGGCGTGGGCAGCGGCGGCGCGGCGGCAGGGACCGAAGGACGCTTAGGCTCCTCCGGAATCGCGCGCGACGAGACGCTGACCGCGAACACAACCAGGAGGATCGCGGCGAGCGCGCCGGCGGGGGCCAGCAGCCCCGCACGTCGTCTGGCGGGCCGGGACCGGGCGCGGGGATCACCCAGGCGGACGGTCAGGCCCTCACCGCGATGCGGATGCGTCATCGGGTGGGGCGGCGGGGCGCCGGCAGGAGCCGCCGGTGGTTCGTCGGGGGATCGGACGGCGTCCTCGGTGGGATCGACCGGCTCGGCCGGGAATGGCGTCGCGGTGTCGGCGCCTGGAGCCGGCTCGGCCGCGGAGCGGGGGGTGGGATGTTCGCCGACGGCGAGGGCACGGCGGACCGCCGTCCACGCCGCGACCGTATCGTCGGGACAGCCGCATGCCGTTACCAAGCCCTTGACCAGCTCTTCCCGGGGCAGCGACTCACGCTTGAGAGCCGAGGCGATCGTGCTGTGCGGTAGGGCGTATCCGTGCTTCGCCGCTTCTTTCTCCAGCTCACGGTAGGTCAGGCCCGACCATGCCTTGAGCCGTCGCAGCTGCGCGACGAAATCGGCCGCAGTACGCGCGTCGTGAGGATCCGGGGCGGAACTCTCCAAAGACACGGAAGAGAACTTACCTCGTACAACCCCGTCAAGTGGCCTGTTGGGACGGGTCGACGAAGGCGGGGCTGCCCGGATGCTCCAGGCAGCCCCGCCATGCTGAGTCGCTTACTTCACGTTCTTGTAACGGATGCCGTAGTACCCGCCGTCCGCCAGCTCCTTCCAGGACTTGAAGTCCCGGTTGGCCTTGGTGCCCGTCTGGTTCTCCTGGAGGACCCAGACACCCTTCGACGTCCGCTTTTGGACGAGAGCCACGTGACCGTGCGCCTGGCTCTTCGGCAGACGGGTGATCGCGTCGCCCTGCTTGATGTACTTCTTCCAGTTCTTGATGGGCGAGCTGTACTTCTTGGCGATCAGGGTCTTGGTCCATTCCGTGTTGCTGTGCAGACCCCACGCCATCGACACGAACCCGGAGCAGTCCTGCCGGTAGTAACCCTTGCTGTCGCAGTGCCACTTGATCTGCGAGTACGAGACCTTGCCGATCCAGGTCATACCGCGCGCGACGATCTGTGCGCGCGTCAGATGCAGATCTTTCTTGGGCTGGGGCGTCTTGCATTTACTGGTAGCGGCGATGGGCGCCTGGTTCGTCGGCATCGTGACGCTGGTGCGGTGGCTCGCGGCGTTCGCGGTGCTCGCGCCGGCGACGCCGACCAGCGCTACAGCCGCCAGTTGAACGGGGATGAGCGTTTTGAAGGAGGACTTCATCGGCTTCTTCCTGTTCGGGGGGGGGGGGGGGGACCCGAACCATTTTGTCTATTGTT
>NZ_JAMXMY010000039.1 GCF_024055795.1 Actinoallomurus purpureus
GATCCATGGAGATCTCATAAGATCAGCCTCCTGATTCACGGAGGCCCGATGAGGTCGAACCATCTCCGCGGTGGCGCGCTGCAGCCGATGCTCGCGAACTACCCGGCGCACGCGCCCGGATTCGACGGGTGGTGGCGGTTCTGATGCCTGCTGACGACCTGCGCGACCAGCTCACCGCCGCGATCCGCGAGATCCCCGGCCCGACTGCCACTGGAGCCGTCGACGCCGCCCTAGCCGTGTTCGCGACCAAACTCGCCGAACTCGAACAGCAGATCACCGAATACCGGAACACCCAGACCGGTCTCCTGAACGAGCGCGAGGAACAGACCCGTCGCGCCGTCGCCGCCGAGACCGAACGGGACCTCCTGCGTGAAACGCTTGCCGAGACCGACCTCGGCGCGCTCACCCTCGCGCAGTGGGAAGCGATAGCCGACGCCGACGCCGACCGCGACCGCCTCGAAACCGAACGAGACGCGCTCAAAGCCGCTATACGCCATCACGCGGCCGAAGCGCACCGCCGGAAGTGGGCGCACCAGAGCACCAGCCCCGCCGCCTTCGACGAGCTGCACCGGCTCGGCAACGAGTTGCTCGACCCCCCGGCCGGCGCGTCATGAACTACCCCGAACCGCCAGTCGCGCCAATCATCAAGCTCCAACGCACCTGCCAGCCCTGCCGCGACGCACGCCACGACATCTGCGAACAGTGGATCGGCGAACTCTTCGACGAACCCCACCACGACTGCCCGTGCGGCTGCCGCACCCCCGGCGAGCGGCTCACGCAGCAGGCCCTCGTCGAGATGATGCGGACCGACCCCATACGCACCGCCCGGCATGTGGTTGTCGCTGAGGCGTTCAACCGGGGCTCGTTCGACCTCCACCAGCGCATGCGGGGACGGATCCGATGAGCACCCAAATCGAGATCCCCGACGTACCGCCGCTGTCCCACCAGGACATCACGATCATGCGCTGCACCATCTGCGGCGCCATCGTCCCCGGCAACTGGCGGGTCAGCCGAAAAACGAAGCGGGCCGGGATCGACCACGTCCTCGACCGGCACCGCGCAGACCTGATCGCCGGACGGCTCCGGCCGCCGCTGTTCATGAACTGCGCCATCCAGGACCCGTTCTGGTTCGACGAGCGAATCGCCGAGGACGCAGCATGAGCGCCGCCGCCACGGTCGTCTGCGAGTTCACGAAGTTCGCTGGCACCACCTGCGACAGCCCCTCAGCCGCCACCGCCACCTACGGGTGCATCCACGAGCACTTCAAGACCACGGCCCTGTGCGCCTACCACCTGGATCGCCTCGAAGCGCGGACCTTCGCCTGCCACGCCTGCTGGCTCGGGCCCGAAGGTCACTGGTGCATAGCGATCGGCCGGGCGGACGTCATGAACGACACCCGGCGAAGGTCCCCGATTACGGGCTGTGCAGCCACTAGGCTGCCGCTCGACCAGACCCCCACGGTCACCAGGAGGACCCCAGACAAACGAAAAGCGGCCCTGCCAGGGGCCGCTCTCCCAAACTTCAAATCGCCTAGCGCCACCGTCTCGCAGCTCTCCGGTTTTCCAGGCCCACGGAGCTCGCGAGGTGTGAACGCGCCTTATTCACGTCGGAGCCCAAGATAGCACCGCTCACCGACGTCGGCGAAGCACGCCCAACTTCGGGCGCGTCGCCCACGTCCACACGCCACCGGCACACCGCCGCCCACCGCCGCGCACGCCGGACCCGCCGCGCCACCGAACGCGCACGCGCGCAGCGCCGCGCTCGAGCCCGCGCAGCCACCCAGCCGCCCCGCCGCATCGACATTCACAAGGCCATCCCCGACGGCTCACGGCGCGCCAGATCGCAGCCCGCGGCCCTCCGCGCGCTCGAGCACCGCATCGCCGAAGAGGCGGATCTCGGCCGGCTCCGCGCCGACGCCGAACGCAACGCCCTCAAAGTCGCCCGCGCCCTCGTGTTCTCCGCCCACTGGCGCACGATGGTCGCCCGGCCCGGCTGGCAGACGCTCATGGACCGCACCGGCCTGAAGCGCTCGACCATCGCGAGGTATCTCGCCCTGTTCAACTCCTGGGGGCTCCTCGGCCGCGTCCGCCGAGGATCGACCTGGCGGACGCGTGGCTGCGACATCGACGACAAGACCGGGAACCTCGCCGGCGAGTACGTCATCTGCGTCCCTGAGCAGGTAGAGCATCACTCCACCATCTCGGGAAGTGATGCCGAGCAGCCTGTGGAAGAAACTCGGACCCCTTCTCTGGCTTCCCGTAGGGAGCCAGAGAAGCCCCTCACGCACGCACGCGAGACCAGCGACCCAGAGCCGACCACGAACCTGTGGCCCATCGGCCGAGCCCCGCAGACGAGGAGGGACCAGCTCCACGCGTCGAAACGACTCATCGACCAGCTGCCCGTCTTCCGTGACCGCACCGCCCGGTACGTCCGGAGCATCTTCCGCGACGTCTACGCAGCCGGATGGTCACCCGCGCAGATCGCTCACGCCCTCGACCACACCCCCGCCGGCGTTGCGTACTGGCACACCGAGCAGGTCCGCCACCCCGCCGCCTGGGCCAAGAACCGGCTCAACGCATGGCAGCGCGAAGACGGTATGTGGGTCACTCCCCCGGTCAAGCTCGGTGCCGGCCGGACGACCGACCTCGAGCACCAGGACGTCGCCGAGCTCGCTCAAGCGCCCCGCCTTGAGGCCGAGCAGACCACCGCGCACGCCAGCGTCGCCCGCCAGGCGCTTGCCACCGTACGAGCCCGCCTCACCCGCAAGCAGTCCGAGTGGGTCGGGCTCGGCGTCAGCCTGCCCGATGCCAATGGGCGCATCACAGCTACCACCGAGGCGCCCGATACCTACCAGGCCGCGGGCTCAAGCGGTGATGACTGGCTACTGCGGAACGCCGCCGCTGCGGCGAGGGGGGTCGCATGATGGTTACCGACCGGCCGCGGCCCTCACAGCGTCATGATCGTGGGCTTAAACGACGACGGCTGAGCCGGAACCGGATCTTCATAGCCGCTGAGCAGCCAACCATCGCCGGGAGCCTGCGGCGGCAAAGCCAGATTCAGCACCTGGTCGTCATCCATGATGACGACGCCGTGCATGTGCAGCTCATGGACGAACTGCGGCACCATGCCGGCCTCGATCGGCCTGAGCTGCTCCGGAAGCTGAATCTCGGGGTTCTCCTCACGGAACGCGCGGTAGAACTCCGGATCGGAGAGCTGGTCAACGAGAGCGTCCAACGAGTACGGAGCGCACAGGCCAGGGCTGTCCGGGACGCCGAAGGCCACCGTCCCCCGGCTCATCTGGTCGTCGAGGTACAGCGCGGCCGTCGGCACACGTCCCTGGTACAGCGGGCCGAGCTTGATCACCGTCGTGACGAACTTCCGCATCTCAGCGTCCAGCCGAGGGTCGCGGCTGGCGCGATGATCGCCGAAGTCCTTAATGTGCGCGGGCACCGTGATCCACTCGCTGTACGCCTCGAACGGTGGCCGCAGCTCGAAGAGCGGGCACTTCGGTGCCCTGGCTTCGCGGCGCGCACGCTCGCGGGCCAACCTCTTGTCACGGGCAGAGCGGTTCTTCGCCGGCTTCTTCGTCACGCCCAGTTCCTTGCGCTGCGGTGGCGTCGTCGAGGCGAGCGTAGCCCGGCGGATCCGGCCATGGCGGGAGGTGCCGCGTGAGCTTCTTCAAGCAGGTCCCCCTCACCGAGCTCGAGCAGCCTTGCGGCCGACGGCGTGTGACTGCCGGGCGCGGATCAGCGTGGTCGTACGGCGGGTTGCGTGATCGTCTCCGGATACAGATCGCCACAGGTCTTTACAGGGTAAAGGCGTCTGCCCTGGTGGCTACGGCCCCCTATCTCCCGCATTAGATCTCTTGAGATCTATACAGGAAAGACGTAAGATCTGTATAGATCCACGGGAGAGAGGGAGTGGCCGTGACACCGGCAGGCAACCCGCGTATCTGGCGCAAGAACCGACGCAAAGCCGACAGGGGCATCCCGGCCGGCCGCCGCACCACACACCGAGCCAAGACCGAAGAGCCCACCCCGGGCTCGACCTGGATGCGCCGCCACCCCGGCGAGCTTCCGCCGTACATCCTCCGCCGCCACCCCGGCGCGCTCAAGACGTGGGAAGCCCTCCGCGCCCTCCGTCCGGACGGCGCCTGATGGCCGCTGCAGTGGACACCGACAAGGTCACGCAGGTGATGCGGCAGTTCGATCGCGGCGGACGCGACTGGTGCGGCTGGAAGATCCACGGCTCAACAGAGGACCCCAGCCACGTCCTGATCACCTGCGACGTCCCCGACGACTGGGCCCGCACGATGCCCGGTCCCGCCACCCAGCAAGGCATCGCCCGGCACCTGCACAGATTCGCCGACGCGCTATCTGACGCCGGGTTCGGGATCGCGATGTGGAAATGGCGTGGCATGGCCGACGTGCTCATCGTCGCCGCCAACCAGGCCACCACCGATGAAATCGCGCCCCGCATCCGGGCGCACCTGACCGGCCTGAACCCCGAGCCGGCAGCGCCCACCACCCGATAGCCCCCGCCCCCAACAGAACGGCTCCCTCATGACGGCACCGAAGGTCCACCTCGGCGACCTGTTTGACCTCGGCGAACTCGCCGAGATGCTCGACGCCGGGTACATCCGCCAGCAGATCCACCCGGACCTCCCGCTGACGATCCTCAACTACACCGAGAAGGCACAGTACGAGCGGGTCTGGACCGACGTGACCCGCCAGTGCCGCGGCCTCATCGTCCGGGACGGCTCCTACGTCGTCGCCCGGCCGTGGGCGAAGTTCTTCAACTACGGCGAGCACCCCGACGGCGCCCTCGACCTGGCCGCGCCGGCCGAGGTCACCGACAAGCAGGACGGCAGCCTCGGCATCCTCTACCTCGGCACAGACGGCTGGATGATCGCCACCCGTGGATCGTTCACCAGCGACCAGGCGCTCCACGCGACCACTATCTTCCGTCGGCGGTACGGCGACTTCGAGCCCCCGGACGGCATGACCGCCCTCTTCGAGATCGTCTACCCGGCGAACCGCATCGTCTTGGACTACGGCAATACCGACGATCTGATCCTTCTCGGCGCCGTCGACATCGCGACGGGCGAAGCGGTCGGCCCGGACTGGGTGTCCGGCTGGTACGGCCCGATGGCCGAGACCTTCCCGGCCCGCACCCTCGGCGAAGCGCTCGCGCTACCGCCGCGGCCGAACGCCGAAGGCGTCGTCGTCCGCCTCATCGACACCGGCCTGATGGTGAAGTTGAAACAGGAAGACTACGTTCAGCTCCACCGCATCGTCACCGGCCTGAACGCCCGCGTCGTCTGGGAACAGCTCGGTGCCGGCAAGACCGTCGCGGACACCTGCGAGCCGCTCCCCGACGAGCTCCACGACTGGGTGAAGGACCTCGCCGCGGACCTGACCGGCAAGGCCCTCGCGATGCTCACCGCCGCCCGCGAAGAGCACGAGACGATCCTCGCCGGCCTGCCGGACGGCTGGACACGCAAGGACTACGCGGCCATCGCCGGGCGCTCCACGAACCGGGCGTGGCTGTTCCTGCTCCTGGACGGCAAGGACCCGTCACCGAAGATCTGGCGGACGCTCCGCCCTTCCGGCGACGACAGGCCGCTGAACATCACCGAGGACGTGGCGTAATGGGCACCCTCCACATCACTCGCGGCCTGCCCGGTAGCGGCAAGACCACCTGGGCCCACCAATGGACCGCGCAGAACACCGACCGCCGGGTCCGCGTCAATCGCGACGACCTGCGGGGGATGCTCGACGACAGCCGCTGGATCAAAGGCGTCACCGAAGGGCGGATGCTCGCCGCCCGTGACGCCGCCGTCCTGGCCCTGCTCCGCCTCGGCCTGGACGTCGCCTGTGACGACACGAACCTGCCGAATCACGCCGTCCGCGCCCTGGCCAAGCTCGCCCGGCAGGCCGGCGCGGAGCTCGAGGTCCACGACTTCACCGACGTGCCGCTGGAGACCTGCATCGCCCGCGACGCGGCACGGGACCGGACGGTCGGCGAGGCGGTCATCCGGGACATGCACGCCCGGTTCCTGAACGGCCGGCCGCGGCCACTGCCCCTCCCGGCCGATCTGACGCCCATCGTCGCGGGACCTCGGCCGTACGAGCCGAAGCCCGGCACCCGCCGGGCCGCGCTCGTCGACATCGACGGCACCGTCGCCCTCATGGGCGCCCGATCGCCCTACGACGAGACCAGCGTCAGCGACGACCAGCCGAACCGGCCGGTGATCGAGGTCGCCCGCGCGCTGCGCGGTGACGGGTGCCGGATCGTGTTCCTGTCCGGCCGCACCGAGACCTGCCGCGAGGCCACCACCGCCTGGCTCCACCGACACGTCGGCGGCCAGTTCGACGGCCCGTTCATGCGCAAGGCCGGCGACACCCGCCGGGACTCGATCGTCAAGGCCGAGCTCTTCGACCGGCACGTCCGCGACACCTACGACGTGAGGTGCGTCCTGGATGACCGCAACCAGGTCGTCGAGATGTGGCGGTCGCTGGGCCTGACGGTCCTGCAGGTTGCGGAAGGAGATTTCTGACGCATGAAGCCGGCGCTGGCCATGGCGGAACCGTCGGAGCCCGGGTCGTCAGCGGGGACGAGCGAGCCGCCTGAATGTGGTTCGTACGCCGGATACAGAGCGCACATCAATCGCGACGAGGACCCCTGCGACCGGTGCAAGGTCGCCAACGCCGCCTACATGCGCAGCTGGCGAGCCAGCCAGGAAGAACGACCGTGTGCCTGCTGTGGCCTTCCCGGCCGCATCGTCTCCCGTGGTTGGCGGCAAGCGTGCTACGAGCGCTGGAACAGCGCCGGGCGTCCCGCCGGCGGACCGCCTCCCCCACGCATGTCGCGCGCTCAGGCACTCATCGAGTACCGGGCGATCCGCGGCACGTCGACCGATGAGGTGATCGCTGAGCGACTCGGCGTCGGCATCAAGACGATCCGCCGGTACGAGGCGGCGCTGAGGCAGGCGGGGCTCGTCTGGTGAGCACCGCCCACCCGACAGATTCCTGCGACCGGATCACTGAGAAACCTTGAGATCTATAGAGATCTCACTTAAGATCTGTACATAAGCGATCTCGGGAGGGGCCATGGTGAACGGACTGCCGGTACTGCACAAGACCGACCTGGCTGCCTACCGCTTCACCGTTCCCCAGCTCCTCGGCCTCGCCGAGACCTACTTCGAGGACAAGGACACCCTCGCTCTCATCGCTGCCGAACTCGAAGACCGCGGTCTCGACCCCTACGCCTAGGAGCTTCGGTGACCTCCACCCCGCAGCAAGGAGGCGGCAGCGTGACCGGCATCAAACGCGGTCAGGAGCTCGCGGCACAGGTCGCACGGTCGGTCGATGACCGGCTGGCGGTCGCCTGGGTCCACACGGCCGCGCTCGTTCAGCATGCGGCAAGACTCGGCCTCATCCCCGCCCAACAGGACATGCCCGGCAGCACCGTCGACAGCATTCGGGCTGGCGTTGAGCAGATCGCCGCTGTCCACCCGGGCCTCGCGGACCTGACCGATCCCCGCGTCACCCCGATCTGGGACCAGAAACCAGACGAAGATGACGCTGCTGCGATCGTCGCGGCCTGGCGTGACACGGACCTGAACCCGCTGCGTCACCGCCCCGACGGATACCTCCTCGGCGACCTGTACCAGGGCTTGTCGGTTGAGGCACGCAAAGGCCGGGCGCTCTGCCAGACCCCGCAGTTCATCACCGACCTGCTGCTGGACATCTCCTACGACCACGCCTACCGCGAGCACGGCCCTCACATTCGGATGATCGACCCGTCCTGCGGGACCGGGCACATCCTCGTTGAGTCGCTGATCCGCGGTCACATCCGGCAACGGCACGGGTTCGGCCGCGCTGAGGCTCCGGCGATCCCGTGGCGGACACCCGCCCTCGAGCGGGTCGCGGCCGCGCTGGAGACGGTGCATGGCGTTGATCTCGACCCCTACGCCGTCCTGCTTGCCCGCTACCGGCTGCTCGTCATGGCCCGTGCGCTGTTGCGCGGCGACCGCGCGACACCCACCGCCAGCGAGCTGGCGGCGCTGCCGCTGAACGTCGCCGCAGCTGACTCGCTTCTCGCCACGGACGAGCCGCTGCTGACCCGCGGCGCCTACCACGCGGTGGTCGCGAACCCGCCGTACATCACCTGCAAGGACAAGGCCACCAACGAAGCGATTCGGGCCCGCTACCCGGAGGTCTGCCACAGCAAGTTCTCGCTCGCCCTGCCGTTCCACGCGCTGATGACAGAGCTGTTGGTGCCGGGCGGCTGGTGCGCCCAGCTCACCGCGAACAGCTTCATGAAGCGTGAGTTCGGCAAACGCTACGTCGAGCAGTGGCTGACCAGACTGGACCTGCGCTGGGTCATCGACACGTCCGGTGCGTACATTCCCGGGCACGGCACGCCGACGGTGATCCTCGTCAACCGGAACCAGCCGCCCGCGGCCGAGACGGTCCACGCGGTCTTGGGTGTCCGTGGTGAACCGAGCCGTCCGGCCGATCCTGCGCAGGGTGTGGTGTGGCGGGCGATCGCCAGCGCGGTCCGGGAGAAGGAAGCGTTCATCAAGCTTGCTGCAGCACTCAACCCGATCGAGCCAGCGCCTGTTCCGGGCTCAGTACCCGTTCTGCCGGATCCGGGTGCCACGTCATTTGAGCAGCCCAGCCTCTTTGACCTGCTGGAGAGTGCCGCATGATCATCCAGGCCAACACCGAGACTCGTCGGTGTCGCTGCGGCGAGACCATCACCCCGTCCGGTTCCGGCTGGATCGGCGACGACGGCTGGGAGACCTGCGCCGACACCGACAACTTCCACGAGCCCGCCCACCGCTGCCCCGCCTGCGGCGAATTCCTCGGCGAAGACGAGGTCCTCAGCTGGGTGCACTGGCTCACCGATGGCACCAAGACCCCGTTCTGCCAGGCCCGCCCGGACACTGTCCCGACACCGGGCGGTGCCGCGTGACCGCCCTCATGACGCTCCCCGCAGCCGGTGAACAGCCCCCGCTGCGGGGAGTAACCACCCTGCCGCCAGCACTCAGCAGAGAGCCCGCAGCCGACCGCCCGGCCCGTTCGCCCCTGACGTTCTACCTCGGCATCAGCGAACCGTCCTGGGTGGGCGAGGACTCTCCGCTCCCCGACCACATCCCGGTCTGCCTGTCCTGCTACCGGATCCGGGACCGCAAGAGCCTCCCGCGCGCCACCCGCCCGGTGCTGCTCGACTCCGGCGGGTTCTCCGTCCTCAGCAAGAAGCGCGCCGACGGCAGCCCGGCCCGCTGGGATCTCACCCCGCAGCAGTTCGTGAAACGGGTCCGGTGGATCATCCGCCAGCTGGGCCGCATGCCGGACGCGATCGCCATCATGGACTGGATGTGCGAGCAGTTCATGCTCGCCCGCACCGGCCTGACCGTCGAAGAACACCGGCGCCGCACCGTCATCTCCGCCCTGGAGCTGATGTGGATCGCCCCGGACCTGCCGTGGATGTTCGTCCTGCAGGGCAACGCCGAAGACGGGCCTGACGACCACCTGCGCTGCGCCGACATGTACGAGCAGGCCGGCATCGACCTGGCCAAGGCACCGATGGTCGGAGTCGGGTCCGTGTGCCGCCTGCAGGCCACCGACCAGATCATCACCCTGTTCGCCGCCCTCGATGAGCGGTTCGCCGGCCAGGACGTCCGGCTGCACGGCTTGGGCATGAAGAAGCTCGCCTACGTCGTCGCGCCCGCCGCGCACTCCTGGGACTCCCAGGGCTGGTCACTGCGGGGCCGTAACGCCGGGCCCTGCCAGCACGGCCTCGGGCACGTCCACGAAGGGAACTGCCCGTACTTCGCCGTCGAGTGGTACGACCAGGTGCTCACCGCGGCCGCCCGCGTCACCCCAGAGCAGTGGCGCCGGACAGTCCGGGCCCGCACCGTCCGACGCAACCAGCAGACGCTGTTCGCCCCGCCCGCGCCGCACATGCCCACGCTCGGCCAGTCGCTCGCCCGCGCGGCCCGCGTGTTCCTGCCCGACAACGGCGACCCCGAGCAGACCGAGCTCGCTGCGGCCCTCGACGCCTTCCGTGCCCAGGTGACCGCCCCACAGCCCTCCTCCGCTTCCCAGCTCCACCGACCCGAAGGGAATCCTCATGAGTGATAGAACGATCGGCTGCCTTACCGTCGGCTGCCTTGGCCTCGTGATCGGCGGCATCGTCGTCGAAGGTGTCGCCTCCTCCACCTACAACGAGCACTGGCGGACCTGCACCGTCCTGTCGAAGGACCGCGGCGCCGACCACGACGGCAACTCCCACTACCGGATCTACACCCGCGACTGCGGGGTCCTCGGCGACGAGGACTCCCTGGTGCGCGGCAAGACCAACAGCGCGGACATCTACAGCCAGATCCAGCCCGGTAAGACCTACCGGCTCCGCGTCGTCGGCTTCCGCCTCGGGCTCACCTCCGACTTCCCGAACATCCTCGCTGTCCAGGAGGTGTCGTCGCGATGACGACCCCGCAGACGCCCACCGAGGCGCCCGCCACGGTCAGCCTCACCGACCCGATCAGCGTCTTCGGGTTCAGCCCCCGCGTGCACAGCCTCCTCGAACGCTGGGGTATCACCACTGTCGGGCACCTCCTCGCCTGCGACGGCTGGTACCTCCTCGACATTCGCAGCTTCGGCCACGAATCCCTCGACGAGGTCATCCAGACCCTCGCCCGGCACGGCCTGGAACTGAAGAAGCCCACCACTCCCCTCCCGGTCCCGCGCCGCACCACCGCCAAGGCGGAGGTGTCGGCGCAGCAGGCCCGCGTCGACTTCGCCCGGCTTCTGCGCGACGCTGAGTACGGCCAGCCCACCGTCATCACCCGGTACGGCGAACCCGTCGCCAAGCTCATCCCCGCCGGCGGCGTCCGCCCGCACCCCCAGGTATGGGCGGACGCCCGGGTCGCGCTCGAGGACGCCCAGGCCGCCTACGACGACGCGCCCGCCGCCACCCGCCGTGCGATCGACGCGCTCGGAACCCTGCTCAGCACCTACCAGGGCGGTGAGCAGTGACCCCCGAACGGCTCGCCGAGATCAAGGAACGCGCAGCCCGCCACCATGCCTGCCAGGCACCGCCCAAGGGCGCTCTCCCCTCGCTCGTCGACCTGTCCCGCCTCCTGGACGAGGACCTCCCCGCGCTGCTCGAGGAGTTCGGCCAGCTGCAGACGGCGAAGGAGAACGCGCTCCGCCAGGCCCGCATCGAGGTCGCCCAGGAACTGCGGAACGCCAGCGAGGCCATCAACGCCAGCCACGGCGAGAACGATGACCCGCTCGCCGACCACCTCTGGGACACCTGCCACCGCTCCCCCGAGGACCCGGCGATCCTCGACGACCCCCGCACCCTCGCCCAGGCCGCCTACACCCACCTCGCCGACCGCATCACCCAGGCGGCAACGCGATGACCCCGGCAGCCCGCTCCGCAGCCCTCGCCGCCGCCTCCCACACGATCCGTCACGGCGGCGGCCCGGACATGCTCCGCGACCTGCTGTACGCCCTCGGCATCCTGTCCGACCCGGACGCCGCCCGGAACCACGAACTGGCGACCATCGCGAACAGTCGCCCGCTCGTCGACGACCAGCTGCGCGCCGATGTGCGCGACATGCTCCTCGCGGGCCGTACGCCCAAGCAGATCGCGGTCGCGATCGGCCGCAGCCTCCAGGTCACGAACCGGATCCTCACCGACGCGTTCACCGCGCCGAGCGGCTACATCGCCGACCCGGCCGCCCGCGCCGCGTGGATGCTCACCAACGCCCCCGACTACATCACCACCACCACGATCACGACTCAAGCAGCCTGAACCGCTCACCCGCGGCCAGCCGGATCGAGAGGACACCGACCCCATGCTCGAGTTCACCATCGAGACCAAGGCGTTCCGCAAGGCGCTGCGCACCGCGCTGGCGTTCGCCTCCGACGACGACACCCAGCCGATGCTCAGCGTCGTACGCCTCGAACCGGCCGGTGACGGCAAGGTCGAGGTCGTCGCCACCGACCGGTACGCGATGTCGATGGAGACCCTGCCCGCGGGCGGCGAGGCCTTCGGCGTCAGCATCCCCCGCGACGTCGCCGGGCACCTGCTGAACCTGCGTACCCCGAACCGGGGCAACGGCAGCCTCACCGTCATCACCACGACCCCCGACGACAGCGGCGACGACCAGATCATGATCCGGATCGCCGGTGACGTCAGCATCACCGGCCAGACCGTCGACACGTCGGTGTCCTTCACCGACGCCGGGTTCGAGTTCGTGAACTACCGGCAGCTGCTCGCCAAGATCGAAGCCGAAGCGGAACCGCCGGCCGAGCTGGTGGGCTTCACCCCCCGATTCCTCGGCAAGGTCTGCGAGGCGTTTGCGGCCCGCGCCTGGGACAAAGAGGTGATGCGGATGGCGTTCCGCGGCGCCCACACGGGCGTGTCCGTGGAGATGGGCACGCTGCGCGCCCTCGTGATGCCCGCGAACCTCGAGGCGGCCGGTCGGCTCGCCTCCGAGATGGCCAACACCTGACCGCCCACCCGTGCGGGGCGGCCGTGGTGTCGCCCCGCTGACTCCCCACAGACAGGAGACCAATCCCCGATGACGCTCACCCCGGAACAGCTCGACGAGATGGAGCACCGAGACATCTACTCTCTCCGCCCGGAAGCTCCGCTCAACCCGGATGTCTGGATACTCAAATCGGACCGTGACGTGTTGCTTGCCGAAGTGCGCCGGCTGGCCGTTGACTCCGGAGATAGGGAAGGTCAGCCCAAGGGCATCACTTTGGGTGCTGCGGTCAGTCCCGTGACCAGCCGCACGGCTCTGTTGACCGTCCCGGAGTTTGCGACCGAGATCCGCGTCGCGCCGTCCACCGCGTGGGCGATGGTCGCCTCCGGCGAGATCGAATCCATCGTCCTAGGCGCCAGGAAATCCCGCCGCATCCCCCGCCAGGCCCTCGACGAGTACATTGCCGCCCGCCGTGCTGAGGCCAAGGCGCCTCTCAGCGAGGAGACCGTCTGATGGCCGGCACTGACCTCGCCGCGATGCTCGCCGAGGAACAGAAACGCCTCGCTGCCATTCCCGCCGAGTTGGCCGCGATGCTCGGTGAGCGAATGTACGACGACGCCCACGAAGGCTGCGACGAGGGCGGCTGCGCGGGTGGCGACCGGGCGTCCTTCGAGGAGTACGCGCGGGTTCTCCTCGCCGACCTCCTGCCCGAGCACGAGCGCATGGTCCGCGAGCAGAACGCCAAGGAACTACCCGCCCTGAAGCGCGCCGTCCGTCCCCACGTCGACCTGTCCGGGGAGCGCCCCGGCAACACGGCTGAGGGGCTTATGCGGGACGTTCTCCGGCTCGTCCGCGACCATCCGGACGTGATCGTCCGCACCACCGTCCATGACGGCGACGTCGGCGACATGCGCCCGTTCTACGTCGTCCCTCAGGACCTCATGCGGCAGATCCTCGCCGCCGCCGGCATCGACTACCGGGACATCCCAAACCACCGCGACCGCGCGGACCTGACCCTAATCACCAAGGAGAAGAACCAGTGACCGAGACCACCATCGAGACACAGACACCCGCCGACGAGCTGCGGGACGCCGCAAAGGCGCTCCGCTGCGACCACTCGTTCCCTTGCCAGCCGCCCCACGGCTCCATCGCCCGACCGGGCGACTGCTCCAAGTGCGGCGTCCCCTACGACTACAGCGAGCCCGTCACCGACGACGCGCGCGACCTGGCGAAGAAGCTCGCGGACCTGTTCGACCACATGGCCAACGACCTGGAAAGCAGCGAAGCCGTCGAGCAGGAGCACAGGCTCGACGACGGCCGGCGGCGGAAGTTCGTCCACCCGACCGTGGACGTCCAGAGCGTCGGCCCGGACTTCGTCTGGACGGCGGCCCTGAAGGTCGCCCGCTCCATCCACGGAAAGGCGGCCTGACATGAGGATCTACATGGACTGGGAGTTCTTGGAGGACGGCGAGACGATCGCCCCGATCTCCGTCGCACTCGTGCGCGAGGACGGCCGCGAGTACTACGCCGTCAACGCGGACATGCCCTGGAGCCGGATCATGCGGCACGACTGGTTGCGCGCGAACGTCGTCCCGTCGCTCCCGATCGTCAAGCACGACGGGATCCGCCCGTTCCGGAAGCCGTTCCTCGACCGAACCCACCCGGACGTGAAGCACATCGACCAGATCGCCGCCGAGGTCCACCGCTTCATCGTGGACACGCCGAGCGTTGAGCTGTGGGGCTGGTACTCCGCCTACGACCACGTCTGCTTGGCCTGGCTGTACGGGCCGATGAGTGACCTGCCGACCGGGATCCCGATGTGGACGAACGACGTCCGGCAAGAGCACCTCCGGCTCGGCGAGCCACAGATGCCCGAGCAGGAGAGCGGTGTCCACAACGCTCTCGCCGATGCCCGCCACATCAAGGTCATGGCGGAGTTCCTCGCGGACCACGAACGGAAGGCGGCCTGACATGGCGGCAGGCGACACCCAGATCACGATCTGCGTGTCCGAGGGCTGCGACAGGCCGGCCGAGAAGCGGAAGATGTGCAACCGCCACTACCTCCGCTGGTGGAAGTCCACGCCGAAGGAGGAGCGACCGCCGCCCACAGTGGAGGAACGCTTCTGGGCGAAGGTCAAGAAGACCCCGCGATGCTGGGAATGGCAGGGCGCCCGGAGGGCCTCCGGTCACGGCATGTTCATCGCCGAGAACGGACGGGCTGTGTCCGCGCACGCCTTCGCGCTCGAGCTCGAACTCGGCTATCCGACCCCGGAGGGCAAGGAAGCTTGCCACCGCTGCGACAACCCGCCCTGCGTGAACCCGTTGCACATCTACTACGGCACCCGAAAAGAGAACATCGCCGACGGGTGGGCCCGCGGGCACTTCCCGGTCGGCAGCGAACGGTCTGCAGCCAGGCTCACCGAAGACCAGGTCATCGAACTTCGCGAGCGGTACGCCGCGGGCGGAGACGCGAAGGCCCTCGCCGCTGAGTACGGAATCAAGGTGACGTCGCTACGTCATATCGTCCTCGGCCTCAAGTGGAAGCACGTCGGCGGCCCCATCACCAGGCGCCGCCCGAAGAGAACCGGAAAGGCAGCCTAATGGCAGCAGGAGATGTCCAATTGACGATCGTCGGCAACCTCGTCGCCGACCCTGAACTGCGCTTCACCCCCAACGGCCAGGCCGTCGCGACCTTCCGCGTCGCTTCCACCCCCCGGTACCGTGACCAGCAGTCCGGTGAGTGGAAGGACGGCGAGAGCCTCTTCCTCACCTGCAACGTCTGGCGGCAGGCGGCGGAGAACGTCGCCGAGAGCCTCCAGCGCGGCATGCGGGTCATCGTCCAGGGCCGCCTGAAGCAGCGGTCGTACGAGACCCGTGAGGGCGAGAAGCGCACCGTCTTCGAGGTCGAGGCCGACGACGTCGGCCCGTCCCTGAAGAACGCCACCGCCAAGGTGAACAAGAGCCAGCGCCAGGGCGGCGGTGGCGGACAGCGCAACCCGTACGGCGGGCAGGGCCAGGACGGCTTCGGCAACGGCCGGAGCGGACCGGGCGGCCAGGGCAGCGGAGGCGGTGCCACGGCCGATGACCCCTGGGCCACCAACAGCGGCGGCCAGCAGGGCGGCTTCTCCGACGACCCCCCGTTCTAAGGACCCTCCCGCCGAGCCACTCCGATACGACACCTGGAGACCACCATGGAACACGCCACCGTCGACGCAGCGAGCCCGGCCGCCTTCGCCGATCGCGTCGTCACCCACCTCGCCGCCAACTTCCCCGCCGACCAACTCCCCCACCAGCAGATCTTCTGCCTCGCCGAGGAAGCCGGCGAGTTCGTCGGCGCCTACCGGCGCTGGGCCGGCATGGCACGCCGCCGCGGCCCCTGGGACGACGTCCGGATGGAACTCGCCGACGTCGTCCTCACCGCCCACGTCGCCGCACTGGTTCTCGACATCGCCCCGGACGCCCTCGCGAACGCGCGGGACTCCCTGGGGAACCCCGCCACCTACGACGACGGCCGCCAGGTCCGCGCGGTCTTCCGCGCCGCCGCGCAGGTCGTCGAGGCGTACGACCGTCCGGTCCCGAGCACGAGCCTGCTCGTCACCCGGATCGCCGTCGTCCTCAACGTCGCGTACGCCACCGCGAAGGTCCTGAACATCGACCTCGACGAGGCGATCCGGCACAAGGCCTACGTCATCTCCACCCGCGGCTGGCGCGACCCCGCGCCAGCCACCGCCTGACCCACCACGACACCACCACGACCACCCCGGAGAGAACCATGGGATACGCGCGCTACACCGTCTACCGGCGCGGTGAGTAGATCGAAGCCGGCTACGACGTCCCCGACACCTGTAACACCGAAGGCTGCACCACGGAGATCGACCGCGGCCTCGGCCACCTATGCGGCGAGACGCCAGGCGGCGACGAGCACGGCTGCGGCGGCTACTTCTGCGGCGAGCACCTGTTCGGCGGCCACCCGCAGCTGTGCCCCACCTGCAAGCCCAAGGCCGACGCGCGGCGGCGCGAGGAGTTCTGCGATCAGCTCGCCGAGACCATCAAGGCCATGGACGGCGTCAAGGACGCAGGCGTCCTGCTCGACAAGCCGGAGATCCTCGTCGATCTGGCGAACGGCCAGCAGTTCATCCTGACGGTGTCCTGACCCCGCCCGGAGCGCCCCGTCACCGCGACCCGGTGGCGGGGCGTTCGCATGCCCACTGCGAGACACGCGGCCCGCGCCCGGCTACGGTGACAGGCGCCGCCCCACACCACCACGCACGGGGCGGCGCCGACTCAGTCACCACGAAGGAAGGTAGCCGATGGCGCAACCCATAGGCAGCGCGCAGTACTCCGAGAAAGGCGGCGTCGGGAAGACCAGCGACACCGACGGCCTCGCGGCCGTCGCCGCCGAACGCGGACTCAACGTCGGCGTCGTCGACGGAGACCCCCGCGCGACCGCCACCGCAGAACTCGGCGTCGAGGTCAACGACGACACCCTCACCCTCAATGATCTTCTGGTCATCCCGGCGAAGGGCGACCCACCGGACCCGGCCGAGGTCGTCCAAGACGTCCTCCAGCCGGCCGGGAAGGCATGGCCGTCGAACATCCGCGTCATCCCGGCCGAGCGGAACCTCGCGCACCGGGAGTCCGACCCGGCGCCGATCGAGACCCGGCTCGCCCGCGCGATCCTCGGAGCTCCCGAAATCGACATATGGTTTTTTGATCTGCCGCCTCGCCCCGGCGGGAAGCTCATCACGACCCTGCTGGCCGCAGCGACGACCGTACTGATCCCCGCGACTCTCACGACGGACGGGTTCATCGGCGTTGAACAGGCCCGGCGATCGATCAGGCTCATCCGTCAGGGCATGAACCCCGGTCTCGGGTACACGGGAATCATCCGCAGCATCGTCCCCAAGGACAGCGAACGCCGCGGTGTCCACGACGAGGTCGACGCCGCGCTGGCCGACACCTACCCCGGAGAGGTCCTCGACGTTCAGATCACCGAGTACGCCATCCGGGAGGAGGCCCGCCTCGCCTGCGTGCCGATCACGTCGGCGCCTGGGCGCGAGGCTAAGATCCTCATCGGCAAGTACGGCGAGCTCCTGGACCACCTGCTCACGAGGAGGTCGCTGTGGCCGGCAGCCGCCTGACGAAGGAGGGCGGGGCGAAGCTCCGCAAGACGCGTGAGCCGGACCCGGCCGCGGTTCCCGTGAAGTTCCAGCCGCCAGAGGTGCAAGCCGTGACCGGTCGGGTGGTTCCCGCTCTGCGGATACCCGATCCGCAGGACCCGGAGACCGACGACGACACCCTCACCGACGCGGAACAGAAACGCCTCGAGGCGTACGAGGCAGTCTTCGAGCGGCACCGCGAAGCGTTCTGGGAGGAAGGCAAGGCGCTGGCGGGCATCGTCAAAGGGCATCTGCACCGGCGGGACTACCCGTCGCTCGAGGCATACCTTGAGGCCCGGTGGGGGGGCATGTCCCGGACGGTGGCGTACCGGCGGATCGAGTTGTGGCAGGTCGGCGAGAGACTGTCCCCCATGGGGGACATCAACGAGCGGCAGGCGCGGGCCTTGAAGCCGTACGCGGACAAGCACGGCTTCGACGCGATGGAGACCGTGTACCGGACGATCGTAGAGACCGACGGCGTGAAGGTCACAGCAAAACTCGTCGAAGACGCCGTCGGTGCTCTTCCCGATGGGGAGTTCAACGAGAAGAAGACCGTTGAACGCGTCCGCGCGTTCCTCGCCGGGAAAGTGAAGCCTGCCATCCCAGGACCGGCGCCGGCCGAGCTACCGTCACCGGGGGAGCAGGTCGAGAAGTTCCGGGCCGTGATCCGCCGCATTCGGGTCGACCGGCTCCGCGCCGCCGACCCGGCCGCGCGGCAAGAGCTCGCGGACGAACTGCGCCAGCTGCTCGCGGCACTGGAGAACGTGGGGGAGTAGCCCCGACAGCAGCGAGGCCCCCGCCACGAACGGCGGGGGCTTCGCTGTACTCGGCGTCACCCGGACCAGGGATGCTGCTCCGCGTTGTCGAGCATGCTCAGCGCCTCCCGGAGATGCTGCCGCATCGGCTCCGTCCACCGACGGATGTCTGGCCGTGGGTCCTGGAACGGATCGATCCACTCATCGTCAGGCTCCCACTCACCGGGGCCAGGCCCGACGCGGTGGCGCTTCTCAGACTCGAGGTACTTCATGTCGTCCGGTTCGAACCGGTACCAGTTCGGATCGTCGTCCCATTTGATCGCGACGGAGTGCTCGTACCGGCTGATGCGGATCTGTGGCGGTTCCATGGCGGGCAGCGTCCCACACCGCCATCCGGCACGGTCCCTGGGTTCTCAAGCGCGGCCGACGATGATGTACGACAGCGCCGCCGGGTGCCGCTCCACCGCGAACCCGTGCACCCGCAGCACCTCCGCGACCGCCCCGAGCATGATGTCGACCGTGCGATAGTCCGCGGCGTCCGACATTCCCCACGCCACCATCACCGCCCGCCGACCGTCCACGTCGGTGATCTCCATACCGACCCCGGTCGGCGACCAGCTGCCGGACGTCACCGTCGTGGGGGAGCGGACGGCGAGCGTCAACCCCGCCCGGACGAGGACCGTGGCCGCGTCGACGAGAAGCGCCGCCGTCTGGTCGCCGTGCTCCAGCCGATCGAACACGCCAGTGTCGATGCCCCGGTTGAGCTGTTCGTGCAGGAACGCATCGAGCGTCATGGGTCAGTCCTCGCTCTCAGCGTCCGCGACCGCCCGCCCCGCCAGGGTGGCCAGCCGCCCGGCGACCGCCCGCAGCGCCTCCGACTCCTGGAGGACCTCGGCGTGCACGTCGCCCCCGCTACGCAGGTAGCCGGACGCCTCGCCGAGATCACCCGCCAGGCCCTCGAGGACCTGGCGGGCAGCGGCGAAGAACCCACGCAGATTCGCCTCCGCCAGCTGATGCAGGGCCCGCTCATACGGATCGACCGGCCACGTCTTCTCCGGCAGCGGCGCACCGGCGCCAGGGACGAGGCACACGCTGAGCTCGACGGCCGGAACCGCCTCATCGCCCCGCACCTCGAAGTCGGAGCGCGCGGCGATCCGCGGCACCCACCCCTCCGCCGGCTCAACGCCGTGCTCGGACAGCAGGGCCGTGTCGATGTGCACCGGCGTCTCAGCCGGCAGCGCAGTCGTCACCGCGGCGAGCTGGCCGGCGGTCGAGACTTCCCGGCCACCGCCGAGAAGATCCCGGACCGGCGCGAACCGCGCGTCCTGCTCGGCCAGCGCAGCCGCCTGGCCCGCCTCCTCGTCTATGTGATCCATGGGTCACTCCGGTTTGATGGTGTGAAGGAGAGCGGGCACCCACGTGCCGTGCGTGACGTACACGACCGCCGCGATCCCCACGTAAAGCGCTGGTACGACGACCCAGCGTTCCACAGACTTGCCGGTGTCGATGGAAGCGATGCGGAACCGTCGCCGATCCGGCCACAGCCAGTTCACGCCCGACTCGGTCATGCTGTCGCCCGCCAGGTGCACGAAGTAGCCGACGCCGACGGCGACCGGCACGACCCACAGATCGATCCCGGCGTGCGTCAACCGGAAGGCGATGAAGAACGCGACGGCCGCGTGGACCAGGCCCGCGACATCCCGGTAGTCCAGCCGGCCGTTCGGCCGGTTCGGCGGGCGCCGCCACAGCGCACGGACACCGAGACCCATGCACAGCCAGATGAGCACGGTGAGCGCCCAGACATTGAACGACGCGGCCACCGCACCGGCGGTGAACACCGCCAAGCCAACCAGGGAATGGGTAGCGTGCCGGTGCCCACCGGACACCGCGCAGACGATCCGAGCGGCGGTCTGAGAGATCGGCCCGAACGCCCGGGCGGGGGAGGCCGACGGATGGTCGAGGTCCGGCAGCAGCCCGGCCCCCGCGGCGACGATCGTGCCGACGGCGGCCGGGAGCGGACCGAGGTGATGCACGTAATGCGAGATCGGGAAGCTCACAGCGAGGAACACGCCGGCCGCCGACAGGGCGTGCGTCGGACCCATCATGCCGCGACCGCCACTTCGATGAGGTGCACCCGGTAGGCGTCCTTGATCTGCCCGAGCGTGCTCTGCCCCACCGTCAGCGCACTCCCGCAGGAGCGCACCCCGGAGAGCGTCTCCCGGTCGAGGGCGGGGCAGTGCGGTCCTCCGCCGGACGGGTCATCTCCTAACGTCAGGGGGACATGACGGCCGCACATGTCCAGGCCGAACGTCGGATGCATCCGCCACCCGGGCGCACTGGCCTTCCCTTCCATGACGGCAAGCGCGTCGTAGAGATCAGGGCAGGACGGCCAGTCGCACAGACGGTCGGTCGTACCCATGGGGCCGTAACTCATCCGGTCGTCTCCGTTCCGTTGATTCGATGCAACTCCTCGACGAGCAACGTCTCGTCGAAGTCGGCCAGGTCGGGGGAGCGCCACAGCCCGTACCAGTTCATCTCTTTCCAGACGGTCACCTCACCCTCAACCGCCGAGATGGTGATCATGTCGTCGCTGTCGGGCTCGGTCACCGAGACGACGTTGAGAACCCAGGCAGGCGTCTCGCAGCCGAGCGGGTTATTGATCGACTGGCCGGGGAGCTCCCGCCACGTCATGACGGGTCTCATCCGCTCGTCTCCGTTCGGGCGCGGAGGTCGGGCGGCAGCAGCTTGAACGAGACGGTGAACGGATCCTCGACCTCCGGCACGTCTCGAAGCCCCGCCCTGCTGACCAGGAAGACCCCGAGGCAACGCTGGCAGAACCGACGCGGGGGCTTCCCGGCCGGCGCGGCATGCTCGCCCGTCAGCTCGACGTCAGCATCGCGTTCGCGGCAGAACCCGCAGTCGTTGCGAGCGTGCGGGTAAGGCAGCACAGGGATCGGGTCAGCCATCGCTCGTTTCCGTTCCGGCCAGTGAGGCGTCCAGGAGCACGCCCCAGACCGTGACCTCGATCCCCTCGAACGTCGCCGTCGTCTCCAGCTCGGCGCCCGGCTCCCCGGGGATCCCCCGCTCCACTTCACGCGGTTCGCTACCGCCCAGCGCCTTCGCATACAACGCCACGATCCGCCGGGTCTCCGCGTCGTCGTAGTCCGTGGCGGCATACCCGGTGGTGTTCCATGTCGGGTCGTTGGAGAACCCGCCACCGGCACTCCAGGCCAGCGGAGGCAGGTCAGGGTGTGCGGCGGCGATTGCATCGCCGATGACCTTCCCGGCTGCCGTGCGGGCGGCTTCCATCGAGGCGAGGCTCATCTTGCGGACGAGATCGGACTGGTCAGGCATCGGCGGTCTCCGATCGGGCGAGGTCTTCGGGGCGGGGGGTCACGTAAGGCTCCGGCGAGCACGAGTCCGGACGAACAGCCGGATGCGATCCGAACCGTACGGCCACCGGGCGACACCCCGCATGCGCATCAGGTGCTCGAACGTCTTGCTCGCATGCGTCGTACCGATCTCCAGCGGAACCCGCCCAGGCGGGGCCGTCGCGACCTTCAGCAGTGGCGCCTCCTCTCCAGTGGCGAGATCGATGTACGGAACACCCATGGACTGCTCCACCTGGATCGGCTCGGTCCATTCCAGCCACCCGTCACCGATCACATCGGTTCCCTGGCCGGGATCGACGGTCGCGACGAACGGGCCCAGGAGGTCGTCGAGGCGGCGTTGGTTCTCGCTGCGGTTCTCATCGGCGGCCGGCTGCCCTGCGGTGCTGATTTGGACCTGGCTGATCTCGCCGGCCATGAGCATGCTGTGCACCCTTGCGAAGGCGTACATCTGCTCCATCGGCCAGCGGCTGCTGTCGAGGAGTGAGTCTTGCCCGATCGCGTTGACGTAGGCGGCCGGCCATTGCCCGGCTTTGAGTCCGGCGATGTAGGTCCGCATCGCCCTGGCCCCGGCCGGGTCGCTTGCGAAGTCGAGTACGGCGGACGCAGCGGCTTCCTGGTGAGCGGTCGTCATTCGGTCTCCTCGGGTGCGAGTTCTTCGGGGCGGATCACACGCCGAGGTAGGCGGCGACCTTGTACGAGGCGGACCGGTCGAGGTTCTCTCGGGCCCGGTCGTAGCGGCGGGTGGTGCGCGGGTCGGCGTGCCCGAGGAGGTCCTGGACGTCGCGCAGCGGCGCGCCCGCGTCGAGGGCGAGCGTCGCGCAGGTGTGCCGGAGCCCGTGCGGGGTGACCTTCACACCAACCTTCTCTCCGATGCGCCGGACGGTGCGGAACACCTCCGAGTGCGCCATGGGCTGGCCGGTGCGGGTCGTGACGATTGGCCCTTCGGTGCGGTCGCCGATGAGCTCGTCGATGGCGCGGGCGACACCGACCGGTAGAGCCATCCGCTGGCGGCGTCCGCCTTTGCGGGTGACGGTCAGGGTGCGGTGGCCTCGGTCTTCGCCGAGATCTTCGATGCGGGCGCGGTCGACGTCGGAAGCGCGGAAGCCGACTTCGAGCATGAGGCGGACGATGACGGCGGTGCGTTTCCTGTCAGCGTCGGCGGCGCGGATCATGTCGCGGGCTTGGTCGGCGGTGAGCCCCGCAGTCTCGGAGTGGTCGCGGTCGACGTACGGGCGTTCGACTTCGGCGGCAGGGTTGACGGTGGCGGTGATGCCGTAGTTCTTGCCTTGCCGGATCGCGTACCGGTAGAAGGAGCCCACGCAGGAGATCTTGCGGGCGATCGTGGCGGGGGAGAGGTCGATGGTGAGCATCGACTCGGACCATCCGTCGACGTGTGCCTGGTAGGCCTCGAACGGGCCGACGCCGCATTCGTCGAGCCAGGCGAACCATTGGGTGATGTCGCGGGCGTAGGCGCGGCGGGTGTGTTTGGACTTGGCGCGGCCGGTGGCGAGGATCCATGCGGTGACGAGTTGGCGGAGTGCGTCGATGGGCACCCCGGCGGGTGCCAGGGTGCCGTCGATCGGCTGAAGCTCGCGGGACTCGGTCACGCGTCAGTCCTCAATCGGGTTGGCCCAAGCGCTCACGGTGTCGTCGATCGCGCCCTGGGCGTATTCATCGAGAACCTTCTCGCGCTCCTCTTCGCTCATGGCATCCCACTCGGAGCGGGGGATCTCGGTGTCGATCTCGTACTCGCGAGTGCTGTTCGCGATGTAGCCAACCTGAAGGCCGACGTTGAGCTTGACGGTCGGTTCGGTCGCGGCACTCATGGTCGCCTCCCGGGGGTCTCGGTATCCCACACGATAACGTGCATTATCGTGTGTGTCTACGCTGACACGAACCCCTCGAAATCCGAACGGCGTTCTGACCTGGAATGTAACAATCTGTATTCGTCATCACGCTCTGTAATGCAAGCGGAGGGATCGTAAGGGTGATCACGGAAAGTGGCAGAATTCCCACTTCCTTCCCCAACGTCAGGGATGCCTGACGGTATCCATAGGATTTCCCTTGACGGCGTCAGGATTCCCTGGCAGTCTTGCATGTCAAGAAACCCTGACACGTGAACGGAGCGAGCGCAGTGAGTTGGCAGACCGATGACGGCAAGCACGAGATGTGGATCGCCGCCGAGTTCCCGGGCGGCTGGTTCTCCGTTGGCTCGACGGCTGACGGCGCGATGGTGGAGCGGCCCGGCCCCGATGGCCGGTTCCACACCGCAGGCGACGCCGGCGTGCTGGATGGCCGCCAGGCGATCGGCTGGCGGGGCGTCTGCGAGTGCGGATGGCGCGGGTCCCTATGGCAGCGCGTGGATGACCCCGCCGCCCACGACCCGGCCGAGTATCGGATCTACGATCCCGACCCGAGCCGGCACGGCGACGCGCCACAGGAGGTCGAAGACGCAGTCTGGCGCGAATGGAAGGACCAGGACCTGGAGCCAGAAACGATTGCCGACGTCCGCAGAGCCGCCGACGACGTCCGCGCCGCCCAGGCCCGCCTCGACGCGGCCGTCCGCGCCGCCCGCCGCGACGGCCGTTCCTGGGCCGACATCGGCACCGCTGCCGGAATCAGCCGCCAGTCCGCGCACGAGCGGTGGGCCAGAAGCGACCTCGCGAACGACGTCGCACAGTAGGTAGCAAGATGAGCGCAAGGCAGCCTTACGGCAGTCGAGCACCGATTGTCGGCGGCCTGTTGTACAGTCCGGTGCACCGGCTGAGCGCCAGCCGATCCGGAGTCTCCGCCAGGCCCACGCCGCGCGGGGACCGCGATGGAAAAGACGTCCCAGACTCAGCGCCCTTCTCTCTCATCTGGCATGCGAGCCGTCGGTGAGGAGCGCGTGGGCCGCCCCTCGCCAGAGACGAGACACCATGCCCAGCGACACCCGAGCCCTGACCCGCGCCGCCCGCACCCGCGCGAAGACTGAGGACATCCCCTACACCGCCGCCCGGGAGACCGAGCTGGCCATCCGCGAGCGGATGGACGCCGACGGGGAGTCCTACGAGGAGGCGGAGGCCTTCGTCACCGACCCCGGCAACCAGTTGCTGTGCGAGAAGTGCGGCTGGACCGTGGGCATGGTCTGCCCCGAGTGCCCCGGGTGCGGCTGCTACAACCACTCCTGCACGGGCTGGCGGCACCGGGAGTACATGCACCCGGACGAGCGCGCCGAGCTGGAGGCGGCCGAGGCCGAGTGTCCCGAGTGCGGTGGCGACACCCGCACCGGCTACGACTGCACCTGCGACCGATGACCGGCCCGTACGTTCCGGACCCGATCCCGGTCGCCGCGCGCGGCCTGGCCGTCTTCCCCCTGCCCGCCGGCGGCAAGGCGCCGGCCCCGCGCGGCTGGGCTCAGGATGCGACCGCCGACACCGGCCGGATCCGCGCCAACTGGCCGCCCGCCGCCAACATCGGGGTGGGCTGCTGGCGGTCCGGCGTGGTGGTGCTGGACCTGGACGTGCCCGGGTCCGGGCACCGCACCCGCGTACGCGGAGCCGACAGCCTCGCCGCCGCATGTGCCGCCCGTGGCGAGCCGTGGCCCGACACCTTCACCGTCGGCACGCCGTCCGGCGGAAGCCACCTGTACTTCACCGCGCCAGCGGGCGTGGTCATCGGGTCCACCTCGGGCGGCACGACCCCGCTCGGCGAAGGGGTCGACACCCGCGGCCCCGGCCGAGGCGGACGTGGCGGCTACGTCGTCGGGCCCGGCTCGCTCGTCGACGGCCGCGCCTACGAGGTCACCCGGGACGCGGCGATCGCGCCGCTCCCGGACTGGATCAGCGCCGTCCTGGCCCTGCCCGTCGACCCCGACCCGATCAACCTCGCGCTGATCGGGGCCATGGCCGGAGTGGGCCGGGCCGCCGTCGCCAACTGGCGGCGCCGCCATCCCGACTTCCCCGCCCCGACCGGCGGAACCGACACCAGCCCCACGTTCGAGCTGGCGGCGGTCCGCGCCTGGCTCACCGCGTACCACCTGCCCGGCGGGAACACCGAGGTCGCCACGGACTGACCCGCGATCCCATTGCACCGGCTCCGCGTCGCCTACGGCGCGGGGCCGACCGCTGTTCGGACCCGGTGCGCCCCGTCCGGAGCGTCTGCGGGTTGCGGTGAGGTGAAGTTGGACATCGCCGGTTCCCGCGCGCCCTACGGTGAACGCCATGTCTTCTTCGGTTCCTCCCGCCCCGACGGCCGCGTCGATCTCGGCCGCGCTTGCCGCGCTGGGCGCCTATGCCAAACCGCCCACCGACACCGAGCTCGCCGCCCAGGCCGAAGCCGCTGGTGGCGAGCACGTCCTGGCCGCCGTCTTGGCCAACGCACTGTACGGCGCCGCGATCGGCGCGGGGATGCTCGCCGAGGGGCACATGCTCGCCAAGGGCGCCGGTGCCAGGGAGATGACCCTGGCCCGCAACCAGGTGATCAAAGCTTCCGGCGCGGCCGGCCCCGGCGTGACCGGCATGCTGCACTGGCAGGCCTCCCAGATCGCCGAGCCGCTGAGGGCCTGGACGCGCAAGGCAGACCTCGGGCCGACCGGGAACGCGGCCGCTGACATCGCCTGGGCGCTGGTCATCCTGCTGCAGGCCACGACCGTCACCGACCCGGGCGACCCGCGCTTCGCCACCCTAGGCCAGAACATCACCGAGACCATCGACTACCTCAACACCGCCGTCGCCCGGCTGACCTCCCTCAAGGACGCCGCTGGCGACCTGGCAGCCATGCTCGCCGCCTTCGGCCACCACGGCACCGAGTAGCCCTCTAAGCCGCGTCCACGTCCCTTGCGCTGCGATGCCAGCGCGTTCATTCGCGCTGGTGTCGGCGGTGCGGCCCGTAGTAGTCGCGGAGGATGATCAGGGCGCACGCGGCCGCCTCGCCGAAGAGGATCGATATCGCGTCCGCGGTGCGGTGGGCGTACAGCAGCACGCCGATCAGCGCGGACATCACCATGAACGGCCAGGCCACCGAGGCGCGGAACCTCCGCATGCTGGCTTCGACGATCGGTGCCGCGGCGTCGGCGATGAATTGCTCGACGCTCTTCTTCGAGCTGGGGGTTTGGATCCAGGACGTGAGGACTTGCAGGCCGGCGTCTTGGAGGGCCTCGTAGGCGTGTTGGCGGGTTTCTTCGTCGGCGTCGGGGATTTCGAGGATGAGCCTGCCCTTCATCCCGACATGGTGGCCTCTGGGGTCGCTGGTGTGAAGGGGGTCAGAAGTCCGGTTCTTCGATGCGGCGGGGGACCTGGCGGTAGTTCTCGCCGGGGACGGGCTCGAGGTCGGCGGCGCGCATCCAGACGTCGACCCCACGCCAGAGGACGTATTCGCGGGTGAGCCATGCGACGTGGGCGTGCCAGGTGCCGCGTTTGTCGCGCGCCCAGGCGAGGAGGAAGACGTGCCGGCCGGTTGCGCGGATGCGCACGACGGGAGCGTGCGTCTCCTGAGCCTTCACGGTTCGAACAGAGTAACGACGAAGCCCCGCCCGGTGATGGGCGGGGCTTTCGTTCCCCCACGTGGGTGGGGAGAGCGGCGCTTCTCCTTGGAGATAGCCCGCTGGCGCCGGTTCACCCCACTGGTGTGGGGATCCCCGCCGGAGCGGGGCCGACTGTCCGCCGGAGAACAGCTACGGATCATCCCCGCATGCGCGGGGAGCACGTGAAGCAGGGTAGCGCCCGGCGGCATGGTGGCAGTCCGGTGGCAGGATCCGGCCATCCCAGGGATTTCCGATACCGCTTATCCCGTGAGTGTGCTTGAATAAGCGGTATCGGAAATCGAGTGATGGAGCCACCGATGGGCGACGTGAAGATCGAGACCACCGAAGGCCGCACCTACCTGACCAGCCCCTACAACCCCGCCGTGCCCGCGAAAGCCAAGGCCATCGGCGGCCGGTGGGACGGCGGGCGCAAGGCGTGGCACTTCGATGCTCGCGACGAAGACCGCGTCGCCGCCCTCGCCCGCGAGATCTACGGCACCGACGGACGCGCCCCCGAAGGCGACCTCGTCACCGTCCGCGTCAAGCTCGTCGACCACGAAGGCAGCAAGTGGGACAACCACGTCGAGTTCGCCGGCCGTCGCATCGCCGAACGCCCCGGCCGCGACATGCCCGTCCGCTTCGCCGCGAACGTCGTCCTCGTCGAAGGCACCCTGCCCAGCTCAGGCGGGTCGATGCGCTACCCGAACATCGACGCTGGCGACGACGCGATCGTGGAAATCCGCGACCTGCCCCGCTCCGCACTGTCCGTCGAAAGCGAAAACTCCTACGAGATCGTCGACCAGGCCGTCGACGTCGATGCGCTTCTGGCCGAGCGTGAGCGGCTCCTCGCCCGTGTCGCTGAGATCGACGCCCTGCTGCCCGAGCCGGAGGGCACCGAGATCACCACCCGCGAGGCCGCCGCCGCGCTCGGCGTCTCGGTCCGCACCGTCCAGCGATGGGCCGCCGCCGGCAAGGTCCAGGCCCACAAGGACGACGCTGGCCGCTGGGTCATCACCATCACCATCTGAGAGGAACGACATGAAGCGCATCGTCATCAGCGAGACCGACGAGTACAGCGGCGAGACCACCGTCGTCGGCCACTTCGACCTCGACAAGGCCGAGAAGTTCGAGGAAGACACCGAGTGGGACGGCAACAACATGGTCAGCGTCCACAACGTCGGCCAGTACGGCCACCAGATGCTGCTCCGCACCGCGGGCGGCCGGTGGATCCTGAACTCCTGGTCCCAATGGGAGGGCTCCAAGGACATCTACGGGTACGTCAGCGACGAGCGCGCCCGCGACTGGCTGATGGTCAACAAGGACTACGACGTCATCGAGAAGTACCTCGGCGAGATCGAGGAAGAGAAGGGCCCCGGCCGCCCCGAGGTCGGCCCGCCCACGAACCTCCGCCTCGGCGAGGACCTGACCGCGAAGGTCGACGCCGCTCGCCATGAGGGCGAGTCCCGCGCCGCCGCGATCCGCCGCCTGCTGACCGAGGCCCTGGCCTGACCCCAGACAGCAGAACGCCCCGCCCTACCGATGCGACGGCACGTCCCGGACAGCACGAAACCGCCCGCCCTCCGGATGGAGAGCGGGCGGCGTTCGCTTGGACACAGACCCTCAAAGGGCGATGAGTAATGCTCCTGAACGGCATCCGAGGAGGAAACCGGTCTGTTGCGACCCCTGCGGGGCGATGACATCGAAGCCTGCGGCCAGCGTACAGAGAAACGCCCCGCCTTACCGGTCCTACCGGCGAGGCGGGGCATTCCCGGGACCCACGGCCGAAGCCGCCCCGGGTGGCAGCGCCAGGCTACCTCCGGAGGTTCCTCCTACACCATGCTCGTGAGCTTGCTAGCTCGCATGGTCGTGAGCATGGTCAGGCGGCGAGGCGGAACAACCCCCGCTTCGGCACCCGCTGGCCGTGTGCGTTGACCGCGGCATGCACCTGTGTGTGCGTGAAGGCCGCGATCAGCGGCGTGGCGATCGCCGCGAGCAGCGCCAGCGCCGTGCTCACCTGCTGATCGGTCAGGTGCAGTCCGAACGCGATGAGGAGGTCGAACGCGGCCTGGGCGAACGCCAGGATCGCGGGCAGCAGCCGATCCTGGGCGACGAGCGCCGCCGTGGCGAGGCCGAACGCGGCCGCGACGATCGCGTTGATCACGCCGACCTGACCGTCGGACAGATGCAGGCCGTACGCGACGAGCACCTGGAGGAACGTGGAGATGGCGCCGGTGATCGCGGCGGCGTACCGCAGGATGAAATTCTGCATGGATGGTCCCCTCATTCGAGGTGGGAAAAGAGGAAGCGCCTACGCGGACGCGCAGGTCACAGGCCCTTCGCGGCGAGCCAGGCCTTCAGATCGCGGGCCACGTTTCGCCGGTCAGCTCGGTGAACGCCTCACCGAGCGCTGCCGCGTCGATCCCTTCCGGGTTGTGGCCCTGCGCGTCGTACCACTCCGGCGTGATGACGACCCAGGCCTCTTCGACGTAGCGATCCCAGAACGCCGGCGTCATCTCCTGCACGCGGCCCCACGTGATGATCCGGTAGTTCCCGTTCGCGGCCCGGCCGACGAGCTGCGGCGGGTCGCCGAGGACGTACCCGAGGTCGATGGCGTGGCCGCCCTCGATCCCGCCGTCGTTCGTCACGACGTCCCACGGCTGCCCGGCGTCGAACTGGTCCATCGCCACGGCGGGGAAGTTGATGCCGAGCTGCAGGTGCCCGAACAGCCACAGCGCCGCGTCAACCTCAGCCGCGTCGTGGATGTCGACCTGCGCGAACGCCAGGATCTTGTGCCCGCCGACACCGGTCCGCCGCCAGTAGTCCAGGGCGTCCTGAATGACGGTGCCCTGGTCGGTGGACGGGTCAGCCGGGTCGAAGCCCGTGACGTCGCTGTAGCCGCGCAGTACGTCGGCCTCGGAGACCTTCACCGTGCGGCCCTGCCCGTACGCGGTGGCCGCCTCGATGGTGTGGCCGATCATCGCCCACACGCAGTCGCCCCACTGGTCGTTGCCGTACATCGGCCACTCATCGACCGCGCTGACGTAGTCGACCTTCGTCGGCGGCTTCGGGTACGTCCCGGTGAGGAACGACCCGAGATGCAGCCGCGGCCGGGCGTCCTCCGGGTGTGGCGGCCGGCGGCCACCGCGGAACGTGATGCTCATCTGGCTCCAGAAATGCGAGAGCCCCGCGCGCTGGCGGGGCCGAGGAGATGGGGGCGGTGGTCAGAGCGAGCCGTACCAGTCGCCGGGGCCTTTCCATATGGCCTCGACGACATTGCGGGTGCGGTGCTCATCGCACAGCGGCTCGAGGAAAGGGAACGACCGGATCTCCGCGAATCCCTTCGTCGGAACGTCGCAGCGGCCATCGCCGACCGGCGCGCGGCACCCAGACCAGTTGGAGGAGCGGCCGTCGAGACGCAGCTCGCCGAGCAGAACCTGCCTCATGTGCGCGTAAGCGTCCTCCGCCGTCTCATGACCGATCCGCTCCCAGGCGGGCGAGTTGTCGCGCTGCTCGGCGGGCGTCTGCATGACTTCCAGCCACGCTTCGTTGCAGCACTCGACGTACCGCCCCACGCGCCGGTTCCCGCCCGCGTAGACGTACTTCCCGGCGCGTGGTCCCTTGTCGAGCTGTTCGACGGTGTGGTGCTGCATCAGCTCATGTCCCAGCCGACCGGCCGAGTGCCGTCGTCGAGGCGCGTGAAGCTCGCGTAGTCGACATCGGAGGCGTTGGTCAGCGACACGACCTGCTTCGGCGAGTGGTCCTTCCCGCCGTCCGCGCTGCCGACCTTCACCGTGCCGGTCTGCCACGACCCGGACGCGTGATGGAACGCGTACCGGATCTCCGCCTGCGGTTCCGCCTTGATGACGTCCGCCAGCTCGAGGGAGTTGTCGTATACGAATCCGGCGGCCTTCGGGAAGCCCTTCGGGAACGAGACGTTGACCTGCTCGCCCTTCCCGGCCGGGATCTGTCCTGCGAACGGCATGTCTTCCTCCTGCTGCTGTGGTTGTCCGAGCGCACGCCAGGCGGCGGCGTCTCCGTTGAACACGTCGCGGTCGATGCCGCCGGTCTCGCTGTACTGATGCAGGGCCCACGTCTTCCACGGGCCCGGCACCCGCGGCCGCCCGGCCGGCCGGGACGGGTCGGCGATCCACAGCGGATAGCCGCCCAGGCCCGCGCACCGGCCCTCCTGCGCGAACGACAGGAACGTGTAGACGATCGGCCGGATCCCGGTCTTCGCCTCCACGCGCTGAAGCCACAGCCGCGCCCACGACGCGTCATGAGGCGGGCTCGGCCCGCGCGTCTCGTGATCCAGGACCAGGACGTCACCGGGCAGCAGACGGCCGGCCACGACGCTCAGGAAGTGGTCGGCTTCGATGACCGGATCGTTGGAGGGGTGCGCGAAGTGGTACGCCCCGCGGAGCTTCCCATCGAGGGATTTCCACCAGGCCGCGAAGCGCGAGTCGTTGATGGTGATGCCCTCGGTGGCCTTCAGGACCACGAAGCCCTGCCCGGCCGGGATCGCGGACTGGTAGCTCGAGATGTCGACGCCGCTCAGCATCAGGCGATCCAGCACGAGTCATCGGCGGCCACCGGGGCCGGGCTGGCAGGCCACGCCGGGTCGCCGAAGCCGAGCACGTCGGAGCGGTTCCTGGTGCGGATCGCGCACTGGCCACCGAGGGTGTTGTACTCGATCGTCTCGATCGTGCCGTCGCCGTTGTCCTGAAGGCAGGCGCCGACGTGCTCCGGGGAGTCCGTGTGGTTGAAGTCGAAGAACACGATCCGGCCGCGCGCCGGCTTGCTCGTCGACCGGCCGATGTCCTGCCAGTGCTTCCACCAGGACGGCACCCACGCCCACTCGCGGTGGACGCCGCCGAGCGTGTCGAGCTGGCCGACCTGGTTGGCGGTCCACAGCAGGCCCATCGCGCAGAAGTCGCCCTTGGCGTACGCGGAGTCGCCGACGAGCTTGCCGAACCAGTCCCCGTACTTCGTGGTGCCGTCGGCGTGCACGCACGGGCCGCGCTCGGCCAGCGCTGCGGCGACGAAGTCTTCCCGAACGCTCACCTGGATCCTCCGATCGTGATGCCGCACCGAGGGAGCACCCCGAGCGGCAGCCGAATGGACACCGCGCCGTCGCAACTGGCAGGCCGGACTGCGGGCGCCGACGTCGATGGGGCGGGTGCCGGCCGTGGGGCCGTGCTCGAGCTGCCGCCGCGGGGCCTTGGGCTCTTCGCCGTACGGCCGCCGTTCCCGCCCGGGGCCGCCCGGCCTGCGGGCGCGGCTGCGACGGCCGCACGCTCCGACGCCGTACGCGACGGCCGTGGTGAAGATGCCGGGGCCGGGGTCGCCTTCGCCGCGGTGGCTGTCACGGTGACCGTCGGCTGCGGGGCAGGCTGAGCGGCTTGGGCGCGCAGCTGGTCGCGTTCGTGGACAACGTCGCCGACCGCCCAGGCGGCCAGGCCGGCGCCGAGGACGATGGCGGTGATGGTGCCGACGATCCCGGCGTCGTGGGCGATCTGTCTGCCGGTCAATGACCTGTTCCCTTCATCGCGCCGAGGATGATCGCGCCGAGGACCGTGGCGACGACTGC
>NZ_JAMXMY010000003.1 GCF_024055795.1 Actinoallomurus purpureus
AGGGCGTCGCCCCCGTCGGGCAGCCGGTCCCCCCACCAGAAGCGGTAGCTCAGCCGCTCGCCGGTCAGCCCGAAGTAGTCCGCCGTAGCGTCCAGGAGCCCGCGGGCCTGCTCCGCGTCGACGTGGCCGGCCGCCTGAGTGACGGCCTTGTCGACCGCGGGCCGGTAGGCGGCGGAGTTCTCCTTCTTCACGGCGTATTGCACGTCCTGTGCCTCGCTGTACCGGCCGCCGATGCGGAACTTCACGCTGAGCTGTCCCAGCCGCGCCCCGGGGACGTCGGTCAGCACGGCACCGTGGTCGGTCCGGACCGTTCGCACCACGCGGTACGCGGTGCCGTTCTTGTCGTGGGCGATGGCCGGTGACACCTTGACGTCCGTCATCGTCGGCGGACCGAGGACCAGCAGCGGGCCGGTGTCACCGACGTACCAGACGATCGGGTCCGGGCGGCTGCTGTCGGCCATGAGGCTTTCATCGTCCATGGCGCGTGGCGCGGCACCCGAGGCGCCCTGCCACACCGTGGTCCCCGCCGACCGCCCGCGCCCGGTGACGACCACGGCGACACGGTGCCGTCCGTCGTCGTGCGCGTAGAGGACGTGCTCAATGTCGCCCCCATGGTCTCGGCGCAGCGCCTCCTCGCTCAGCGCCCCCAGGAACGCCTTGTCACCGGCGAGCGAGCCGCGCAGCGGCCAGTGCAGCGCGTCGTCGTGCCTCGCGGACATCGGCCCCCCGCGCGAGGCGAGGCCACGCAGCGCGGTGGGCGCGCCGACCGCCAGGACGGCACTGACCGCCAGTGCCCCGGCGACGACGGCCCGCCGGCGCCGGCGGGCGCGGACGATGCGACGCACGGTGGCCGGATAGGGATCCGGGTCGGTCGGGACGCTCCGGGCCCGGGCCGCGAAGGTCTCCCGCAGTTCGTCTTCCAGGTTCGTGCTCATCGGTCCCTCCGTACGGTCTCGGGTTCGCGTTCCAACACGACGCGCAGCCGGTCCAGGCCACGCGAGGTCTGGCTCTTCACCGTGCCGAGCGAGCAGTCAAGGACACGGGCCACCTCCGCCTCCGGCAGATCCTCGAAGTAGCGCAGCACGAGAACGGAACGCATCCGGGGCGGGAGGGTCAGCACCGCCGACCACAGCTCGTCCCGGACGTCGTAGGCGGCGTGCGGATCGGCGGAGGCCGGTTCCGGCAGGACGTCCGTCAGGTGCTCGGCGACCCGCTTCCGGCGCCATCGGCTGTTGTTGAGGTTGATCAGGATCCGCCGTATGTAGACCTCGGGGGCGTCCAACCGCCGGATGCGCGTCCAGTGACGATGCGCCCGGACCAGGGCCGTCTGCACCAGGTCCTCGGCCTGCCCGTGGTCACCCGTCAGTAGGTACGCCGTACGCCGGAGGGCGTGCCACCGTGCGGCGACGAACTCCCGGAACTGCTCTTCGGCTTCCGCGTTCACACCACTCCGACGGCGCGCTGAGGCGGAAAGGTTGAACCGCACTCGGAAGAATGATGATCCAGATGGGGTGAATCATCCGGGAAGGTGACGCGAGCAGTTGGTTCTTCCCTCTACGGTGGTGACCATGAGTAATCGGCCGGAGCAGGGACGGGTCGGCGCGCCATCGTACGCCGGCACGCCGGGATCGTACGACCATGACGGCGCACCGCGGCGGCGGCCCCGCTGGGGGCGCCGCCTGCTGATCGCCTTCCTCGTCCTCCTGCTGCTGCTCGTGGGCGGCTACTTCTACCTCGACTCGCGGCTGCACCGCATCGACGTCTTCGAGGACTACGCCGGACGTCCGGGCGACACGCCGGGAACGAACTGGCTGATCGTCGGCTCCGACAGCCGCGAGGGCCTCTCGGCATCGCAGCGGAAGTCGTTCGCCACCGGCAAGGCCGCGGGGCGCCGGACGGACACGATGATGCTGCTGCACACCGGCGACCACGGCACGACGCTGGTGAGCCTGCCCCGCGACTCGTACGTCCCGATCCCCGGTCACGGATCGAACAAGCTGAACGCCGCGTTCGCCTTCGGGGGCCCGAAGCTCCTCGTCCGCACGGTCGAGCAGGCGACGAAGATCCGGATCGACCACTACGCGGAGATCGGCTTCGCCGGGTTCGTCGGCATGACCGACGCGGTCGGCGGGGTGCGGATGTGCCTGCAGGAGCCCATGAAGGACCACAAGGCGGGCATCGACCTCAAGGCGGGCTGCCAGACGCTGAAGGGCGGGCAGGCCCTCGGCTTCGTCCGCAGCCGTGCGTTCGCCCGCGCCGACCTGCAGCGGGTCGAGAACCAGCGGAAGTTCCTCGCCGGGCTGGTGCACAAGGCCACCAGCCCTGGCGTGCTGCTGAACCCGTTCCGGATCATCCCGTTCGCGCTGCGCTCCACTGACAACTTCGCGGTGGACCAGGACGACCACCTGTACAACCTGGTGGGCTTCGCCTCGGCGATGCGCGGCGTCACCAACGGCGACGGCCTGACGACGACGGTCCCGGTCGGTGGTGTCGGCTCGGCGGCGGGCGTCGGGGAGTACATCACGTGGGACACCTCGCGGGCCGGGACGCTGTTCCGCGACCTGCGCGAGGACCAGCCGGTGCCGAGGAGCTTCGGCACCCGGTAGCGCACCGGGAGCCCGGCGCCCGCCGACTCGAGGCGGGCGCCGGGCTCGGGGGCGTACCGCCCGGCCCGGGGGGCACCGGAAACTTTTGCCGTTTCAGGTCACCGCTTTGCGGGGAGCCGCTGCTGTCCGCGGCCATAACTGGGAAGTTACTCCTTGTATCTCACTCGATGCGGGGAGTGACTCGCGATGAAGAAGACATTCAAGTGGGGGGGCCTGGCGTTCCTGGCGTTCTACCTCATCAGCCGGCCGCACAGCGCGGCGAACGTCGTACACGGAGCGCTCGGCGGCATCAGCGGTGCGGCGAACTCGCTGTCCACCTTCGTCAGCGACCTGCCGAACAAGTAGTCACGAGGACGGGGCGAGCAGCGCGGCCAACTGGGCCGCGTTGCGCTGTGCGTAGTCCCGGTAGCAGTTGTTGAGGAGTACGTGCGTGGTGTCGGCGTCCTCGGCGAGCCTCCGCACCCGGGGCGCCCACTCCTTCAGCTCCTGCTCTGAGTAGAGGTAGCCGAAACGCTGATGGATGTCCTTGCTGTCCCACTTGTCGGAGTGGCCGTGGAAGCGCACCACGGCCAGGTCGGACGTCGCGGCCAGCACCGGCGGGATCGAACTCGGATACCCCTGCGGCATGTCCACGCTGACGTACGGCACGTCGTACCTGCGCAGAAAGTCCAGCGTCTCCTCGCGGTTGTCCTCGCTCATCCAGGTCCGGTTGCGGAACTCCACGCAGACGCGCATCGGCTCGCACCGGCGCTTGGCCTGCAGGATGTACTCCTTGTTCGCCCGGCCGATCGGGAACCACTGCGGGAACTGGAACAGCAGCGCGCCGAGTCGGCCCGCCTCGTGCAGCGGCCACAGCGAGTCGAGGAACCGCCGCCAGACCTCCTCGACCACGTCCCCGGGGACGTCCCGCAGGTACACCCTCTTCTTGTCCGGCACCCGCTCCCGCAGCTCCTTGTAGAGCGCGTCGCGGCGGGTCGGATGCTGCGTCAGCAGCGAGAAGGCCTTGACGTTGAACGTGAAGCCCGCCGACGTGCGATCCCGCCAGTAGCCGACCGTCCGCTCGGCCGGCGGGGCATAGTACGTGGAGTCGACCTCGACCAGCGGGAACCTGGACGCGTAGTACTTCAGGCGTTCCTCGGCCGTCTTCACGTGCGGGGGGTACCAGTCGGTCTCCAGGAGTGTCTTGTCCGTCCACGACGCGGTGCCGACCAGGATCTCGCCCATGTCTTCAGACTAGAATTCGGAACCGTGTCGATCTATGAAGTGGACATCGAGCGCCTTCAGGGCGGGCCCGCGGACCTCGGTCAGTACCGCGGCAAGACCGTTCTCATCGTGAACGTCGCCTCCAAGTGCGGCCTCACCCCGCAGTACGAAGGCCTCCAGCGGCTCCAGGAGACCTACGCCGACCGCGGGTTCACCGTGCTGGGCGTGCCGTGCAACCAGTTCGCCGGCCAGGAGCCCGGGACGGCCGAGGAGATCGCCGACTTCTGCTCGGCGACGTACGGCGTCGACTTCCCGCTCACCGAGAAGCTCGACGTCAACGGCGAGCACCGGCACCCGCTGTACGCCGAACTCGTCACCGTCCCGGACGCCGGCGGGTACACCGGCGACATCCGGTGGAACTTCGAGAAGTTCCTCATCGGCCCGGACGGCACCATCGTCGCGCGGTTCGACCCGCGCATGGAGCCGGACACCGACGAGGTCATCGAGGCGATCGAGAGATCCCTCACCTGATCCAGGTGGCGGTGTGCGGCCCCCGGGACTGCACCGACGCCGAGCGCGACGCCGCGTACGAGGTCGGCAGGCTGCTGGCCGGGCGCGGCGCGGTCGTGCTCTGCGGCGGCTACACCGGTGTCATGGCTGCCGTGACGGAGGGGGCCCGCGCCGCCGGCGGCCTCGTGGTCGGCGTCCTCTCCCGGCCCGACCGGGAGGGCGCCGCCCCGGGCCTGAGCGCCGCGATCGCCACCGGCCTGGGAGAGGCGCGCAACGCCGTCCTCGTGGCCTCCGCCGACGCCGTCATCGTCATCGGCGGCTCCTGGGGGACCCTGTCGGAGCTGGCCCTGGCCATGCGGCGGGGCGACGTCCCCGTCGTGCAGCTGGGCGGCTGGCAGGTGCTCGACGGGCGCGGTGAGCCGCTGCCCGGCCCACGGCGCGCGGCGACCCCCGAGGAGGCCGTACGCCTCGCGGGCCTGTAGCGGCGGAGCCATCGCCCGCCGGTCACGCGGCGACACCGGCACACCGCGTACGACGCCGTACCGCAGGCGACGACCGGCGCGCCGCTCTCGTGACGGGCGTCTCAGGCCAGCAGCGCCTCGATCCGGGCGACGGAGTCCGGTCCGGCGAGTTCGACCGGCGGAACGGGCCCGTCGGCCAGCCGGTCGGCCAGCGCGGAGACCGCCTCGGCTCGGCGAACGACGTAATCGAGCTCCTCATCACGCGGCGGGCGGCCGCCCAGCAGGGTGGCGACCTCGACGAGCGCGAGATGCCCGGCGTCCAGCGCCATCCCCGGCCCGGTGGTACGGCGCAGCCGGCCGTACGCGGTGACGAGGCGGCGCACCGACGCGTGGGACACATCGAGCGGCACGCCGCGGTCGAGGGCTTTCGCCTGCCGCCTGAGCCTGCGGCGGCGCACCGCGCGCAGCGCCGCGGCCTGGGCGGGCAGGGCGAGACCCAGCGCGAGGCAGGCGACCGCCACGACGGTCAGCCAGGCGGGCAGCCCGGCCACGAGGACGGCGACGAGCAGGGCGGCGCCGCCGGCGGCGAGCACCGCCTCGGGGACGCCCATCCCCGCCTCCTGCCCTTCGGCGGGCTCGCGGCCGTCCGCCACCGCCGGCGCGTCGACGAGCGGACCGGTCCGGTGCGGGACGATGACCTGCGACGGCATGATCCAATTATCGACCGGGCCGACCGGCGTCAAACGGCCACCCGGCCGGAGTGTCGGGTGAACGGAAGATCGCGAGGCGCTTGGTAAGGGTCCGGCTCGCCGAGCGGACGCCCGCAGAGCCGACCGGGAGGCTCCCCGGTTCTCCACGGAGACCGAAACGCGTTCTAGTATGGTCCGCCAGTGGAGGTGGCGCGCATGCCCAAGTGGACCACCGGTGAGATCCCCGATCTCACCGGGAGACGAGCCGTCGTCACGGGCGCCAACAGCGGGCTCGGCCTGCGGACCGCGCTCGAACTGGCCCGCCACGCGGCCACCGTGATCCTCGCCTGCCGGAGCGCGGAACGAGGCCGCGCGGCCCTGGAGCAGATCCGTGCGGCCGTGCCCGGGTGCGATGTCGCGCTCGGCTCCCTCGACCTGGCGGACCTGGCCTCCGTCCGTGCCTTCGCCGAGGAGCACGGCGCGTCAGGGCTCGACCTGCTCGTCAACAACGCCGGCGTGATGGCCCTGCCGCGCCGGACGACCGCCGACGGGTTCGAGCTGCAGTTCGGTACCAACCATCTCGGGCACTTCGCGCTCACCGGTCTGCTGCTGCCCGCCCTGCTCGACCGTCCCGGCGCGCGGGTCGTCACGGTGACGAGCATGATGCACTGGCTCGGGCGCCTCGACTTCGACGATCTCGACGGCGAGCGCCGGTACGGGAAGTGGACGGCCTACTGCCGGTCCAAGCTCGCCAACCTGGTCTTCGCCAAGGAACTCGACCGCTGTGCCCAGGGGCGCCTGACCAGCGTCGCGGCCCATCCCGGGTACGCCGCGACGAACCTGCAGCAGGCCGGCCCCCGCATGAGCGGCAGCCGGATCGGCGAGATGCTCACCGGTGTGGCCAACACGCTCATCGCCCAGTCCGACGCCGCGGGCGCACAGCCCACGCTGTACGCGGCGACCGCCCCGGAGGTGCGCGGCGGGCAGTGCTACGGCCCGCGCGGGCCGGGGCAGAGCCGAGGAGCCCCGCGCCGCGTACCGACGCTGCGCAAGGCGGACGACCCCGAACTCGGCCGCCGCCTCTGGGAGATCTCCGAGAAGCGCACCGGCGTCACCTACGACCTGCTGCGGCAGACCTGACCGGCCAGCCAGCCGCCGAGCCAGGCGCAACTGATCAGCCGCATTCGCCTTACGTCTATGGAGATCATCGGCTCTCCAAGTCGTCGAGCCAGCGGCCATCCCGCTCGAGGACCTCGGTGATGAACCGTGCCGCCGCCGCGCGATCACCCTCGGTGTCACGGCTGATGAGGGAAGTTGCATCATCAGGGACCGGCTGCCCGCGCTCAGCCGCAGGAACCTTGAGCTCGTTGAACCCTGGACCTGCGGCCGGGTCCCAGTCGAGGGTGGCGGGGATGGCGCCTTCCATGGTGAGGAGCCAGCGCTTGACCTCCACGCCGGAGCCGCCGCTGTACCCGCCGAGGCCGTCGGTGGCCACGACCCGGTGGCACGGCACGACGATCGGGATCGGGTTGGACCCCATGATCGAGCCGATCGCCCGTGCGGGAACGCCCGTGCCGCTGAGGTCGGCCAGCCGCCCGTACGTGACCGTCTCGCCGTAGGACACCCCGGCGTACAGCTTCTCCAGGACCTCTCTCTGGGCGCCGGACGTGTGGCGCCAGTCGATGGGGAGGTCGAAGCCGCGCAGCCCGTCCGCGAAGTAGGCGGTCAGCTGTTCCCGTACGGGCTCCGTGCGCGCCGGGGCGTCGGCCAGTGGGAGTCCCGAGCGCAGCAGCGCGCGGGCGCGCGGGGTGTCCCGGAAGGACAGCCCGCACAGGCCTTCGGCGGTGCAGGCGAACGCCAGCCGGCCCAGCGGCGTCTCCAGTGATCCGATCGCGACATCCACCCTCTCTTCCTATCAATCCGCAGGGACGGACGCTCGCGAGAATCCGACATCGTGTCCGTTCAGCGGTGGTCGCGGTGCCGGTACGGCCGGTCGGCTGGCGCACGCCCTGGAGGAGTACGCCCGGGGTGCCCCGTTCCGCCCGCGGGCCATCTACACGGGCCCGCCCCGTGACGTGTGAGAAGGGGCCGCTGAGCAGGGACCGCGTCGTTCGGGCGGACCCGGGCCGGGACGCGCCGGACGGGCGGGTACGCTCAAGACGTGCGACGGTTCTTCAAGCCCGGCTGGCTCGGACTCCACCTGATCGCCATTGTGCTGATCGGCGTGTTCCTGCTGGCCGGCTGGTGGCAGCTGGCGCGTGCCCAGGGCGGCAATCTGCAGAGCTGGGCGTACGTCATCGAGTGGCCGATGTTCGCGATCTTCGTGGTCGCGATGTGGGTCCGGATGGTGCGGGACGAGCTGCGCGGCGAGACGGGTGACCCGGGCACGGTGACCCCGTCCGGAGCCGCGCCGTCGCGCCGGCACGCTGCAATCGACGATGGGGACGACGAGGAGCTGGCGGCCTACAACCGCCGCCTCGCCCGGCTGAACGACGAGGCGTCGCGCGCCTGACGGCGCGGGCCTCACGGAGGGACGACCCGTGCAAGGAGCGGTGACCCGCTATCGCGTCATGGCGTACGTGACCGGTGTACTGCTGATCGTGCTGTGCTTCGTCGCGGTGCCGCTGAAGCTGTTCGCGCACAACGGGGTGCTCTCCACCGTCATCGGGATCCCCCACGGCATGATCTGCTACCCGCTGTACCTCCTGGCGACCTTCGACCTGTACCGCCGGGTCCGCTGGCCGCTGAGCAAGATGGTGGTGATCGTGCTGGCGGGGATCGTTCCGTTCCTGGCCTTCTACGTCGAGCGCCGGGTGGTGGCCGAGCTCCGCGAGCGGGCCGTCCCGGCCCCCCGCACCGACGCCGCCGGCGTCTGAGTCTCGATCACGGTCTGGACCGTACGATCGCGCGTGGGCTATCTTTGACTGCGTCAACTTAATCGTTGAGGTGGTCAATGAAACCTGCCGTGCCGCTGGATCGCATCGACGCCGTCCGCGCGTTCAACCGCTTCTACACCTCGGTCATCGGCGTGCTGAACGAGGGGCTGCTCGAGACGCCCTACTCGCTCACCGAGGGCAGGGTCATCTTCGAACTCGCCCGCCGGGGCGCCTGTGAGGTCGCCGCCCTCCGCCGGGCGCTCGACCTGGACGCCGGCTATCTCAGCCGGATGCTGTCCCGCTTCGAGGCCGGCGGGCTGGTCGCCCGCGGACGCGCCGAGGACGACGCCCGGCGGCAGATGGCGTGGCTGACCGAGCGGGGCCGCGAGGTCTTCGGGGACCTGGACGCGCGGTCGGCGGCCCAGATCGAGCAGATCCTGTCCGGGCTCACCGAGGGCGACCAGCGCCGGCTGCTGGGCGCCATGGGGGTGGTCGAGGGCCTGCTGGGGGAGCGTCCCCGGCCCGCGTCGTACCTGCTGCGGCCGCTCGGCCCTGGTGACCTCGGCTGGGTCGTCCAGCGGCACGGCGCGCTGTACGCCGCAGAGTACGGCTTCAACGCGACCTTCGAGACGCTCGTCGCCCGCGTCGTCGCCGACTACGCCGAGCATCACGGCGAGGGCGACGACGCGTGGATCGCGGAGATCGACGGCGAGCCGGCCGGGTGCGTCTTCTGCGTACGGGAGAGCGAGCGCGTCGCGCGCCTGCGCCTCCTCTTGGTGGAACCGTTCGCGCGCGGCAGGGGAGTGGGCGGCCGCCTCGTCGAGGAGTGCGTCAGGTTCGCCCGGCGGTCGGGATACGAAGAGCTCGTGCTGTGGACCAACGACATCCTGACGGACGCCCGCCGCCTCTATGAGCGTGCCGGTTTCGAGCTGGTCGAGCAGCGGCCGTACGAGGGGTTCGGGCCGGAGACCAAGGAGCAGACCTGGCGGCTGGAACTCTGACCACGGGCACTGGCCCGCGGCGTCGTATGGTTCGCCGCGGGCCAGTGGGACCGTTCAAGTCGAGAGGGTTTCAGGCGTCAGGTCATCCATGCTCCTTTCGCGCGGTCCGGATCGACGGATGGGGTGCCGGGCCGACGGCGAAACTCGGGAACACCGCCGGCCCGGCCGGTGCGGCACTGATGCCGTGGGGGCGTACGGCACCGGCGCCGGAGGACCTGGAGGGCCGGGTGCCGCACGCTCTCGCCCTGAACGGGTGGGGGGAAATCACCCGCCGGTGTCGTGCGGTCATGCCGGCCCTCCCTCGAATCGCAGACGATGGGCGGGGTCCAGGATGTTTCCCCGACGATCCCATCACGTGCCGTTGCGATCTCGTTACTGTGAGTACCCGTCGACCATGAGGGCGTAAACCCAGGTCAAGCGAGAAATCTGCGGGCGGGCCGACAGGGCAAAGATCGCGTTACCGCGGTCAGGGGGCGGTGGCGCGCCCGATCAGGCGCTCGCCGGCCTCGGCGACGTCCGCGGCCGTCCACTCGAGGGCGGGACCGGCGACGGTGATCTCGGCCATGGCGACGCCGGGCACCTCCGTGTCCTGCCACCCGGCGGCGAACCAGGCCTTCTCCTCCTCGGCGAGTGCCAGTGCCGCGTCGTTGAGCGCCTGGGCGGGATGGGGCAGCCACAGGCGGAACCTGTGGGTGTGCGGCGGCTCCGGGAACACCCGTGCGTCGGGAAGCGTGGCCAGCGCGGCGGCGACCGTCCGCGCGTGCCGCACGTACTCGGGAATCCGCGGCAGCTCACGGTCGAGACAGGCGATCGCGGTCAACGCGGCGGGCCACTGCTGGAACACCTCACCGCCGTAGCGGTGCCGCCAGACCCGGGCGTACGAGGCGAGCTCCGCGCTTCCCGCGAGCGCGGCACCGCTGATGCCGCCCAGCGTCTTGTAGAAGGAGACGTACGTGCTGTCGGCGAGACCGGCGATCTCCGCGACGGAGTGCTCGAGGTACGGTGCGGACTCCCAGATCCGGGCGCCGTCGAGGTGCAGGCGCGCCCCGGCGCGATGCGCGGCCGCCGCCGTGGCGGCCAGCTCGTCCCAGGTCGGCAGCACGAACCCGGCGTCGCGGAGCGGAAGCTCGAGGACGACGGAGCTCACAGGCTCGGCGAGCGCGTTGATCTCCTCGGCCGTCGGGTTGCGGGGCGCGGTGGTCGGCCAGACACCGCGCAGGCCGCTCAGCCGCGAGTACGCGTGGCTTTCGGACAGTTCCTGATGGCCGAGCGGGTGGAGTGCGACCGTCGGGTTCCCGGTACGGTCGGCGCCGTAACGCAGCGCCACCTGCTGGGCCATCGTGCCGGTGGCGAAGAACACCGCTGCCTCGGTGCCGAGGAGTCCGGCGACGCGCTCTTCCAGCGCCGTCACCGGCCCATCGCCGTAGAAGTCGGGCAGGGCGTCCAGATCCCCGCCCGCCTCCATGTCGGCGATCCGATCCCGCATCGTCGTGGGCCGGACCCCGGACAGGATCCGGTCGCAGCCTCGTAGCGCGGCCAGGCGGCGCTCCCGTGTGTTCTCAGGCATCGCCAGATCGTCGCACGGCCCCCACCCGACGTGCCAACCGGCTTCGCCCGCGCGGCCTGGAAGGGGGAGGGGAGGGGCCGGCTCGATAGATATTTGACCGTTCGATCTAGACATCACTAGGGTCCTTCGTGGACCGATGTAGTGGTCAAAATGACGGGGTCGGGTTGTGGGGCTGGAGAATAGAACGATCGATCTAGTTAGATCAAAGATCGCTTTCTTCGTGCTCGGGGCCGTGCAGCTCACGCTGATCGCGACGATCCGGCTCGGAATCCACCGTGTCCTGGCGGCCGGACTGGTCACCGCGTCCGCCGGTCTCGGCCTGCTGAGCCTTCTCGACATGCCGTACGCCGGGTTGCTCGTCTTCCCCTTCGGAGCCGGCATGACCTTCTCCGCCGCCCTGCTCGCCGCGATGCGCGGTGTGCGCGATGACCAGACCGGCCTGGCGGGCGGCCTGGTGAACACGGCGATGGAGATCGGCCCGCCCCTCGGCCTCGCGGTGCTGGTCTCCCTCGCCACCGCCCACTCACCGGACGCCACGAGCGGCGATGCCTTCGCCCTGCGCGTCGCCGCCGTGGCCCTTCTGACCACCGCTGTGTTCGCGGCGCTCCCGCGCCGTACCCCATGAGAAGAGGAGAGAAGATGTCCGCACGTTTCACCGGCAAGGTGGCCCTGGTCACCGGTGGCGGTTCCGGCATCGGCCGGGCGACCGCGCTGGCCTTCGCCCGCGAAGGCGCGATCGTCGTGGTCGCCGGGCGGGGCGCCGAGCCGCTCGACCGGACCGTGAGGCTGATCGAGGACGAAGGGGGCCGGGCGAGCGCCGTGACGGCCGACGTGTCCTCCTCCGAGGACACCGCCCGGCTCGTCTCCACCACGGTGGAGCGCCACGGCGGCCTGCACGTCGCGTTCAACAACGCGGGCGTTCTCGAGAGCGGGCCGATCGCGGACATGGACGAGGCCGCCTGGGACCGTCAGCTCTCCGTCAACGTGACCGGCGTCTTCCTGTGCATGAGGCACGAGATCGCCCACATGCGCGCCAACGGCGGCGGCGTCATCGTCAACACCGCCTCCAACCTGGGCGCGCACCTTCGCGTGCCGTTCCTCGGCGCCTACGCGGCCTCGAAGGCGGCGGTGAGCGCGCTGACCCGCGCGGCGGCGAAGGAGTGCATCGGCGACGGCGTACGCATCAACGCGATCAGCCCCGGTCCGATCGAGACCTCCATGTCCCTGCGGCCCGGCGAGACCGAGGCCGACCGCGCCGAACGGCTGAAGAGCGCGCTGCCGATCGGCAGGCCCGGCACCCTGGCCGAGGCCGCCGCCGCGGTGCTCTGGCTGGCCTCGCCCGAAGCGGGCTTCACCGTCGGCCACGACCTCGTCCTCGACGGGGGCGCCAGCGCCTGACCCGGAGGGCCCGCCCTCAAGGTCCTGAACGTCACGTCTCCTCGTGGGGGAGCGGCGGGAGCAGGCCCGCCTCATGGGCGAGGAGCGCGGCCTGGACGCGGTTGTCCAGGCCCAGGCGGGTGAGGATGCGGTTGACGCGGCTCTTGACGTTGGCCTGCGTCAGGCCGAGGGCATCGGCGATCTGAAGGTTGGACAGCCCTCGTGCGACCAGGATGAGAACCTCGAGCTCCCGTTCGGTGAGCGAGCCGATGAGTCCGTGGCGGCCGGACGCCGGGGTGGGCGTACCGGCGACGAGGCCGATGGGCAGCGCGGCGAACGCGTCGATGAGCCGGTGCGTGACGCTCGGGGCGAGCATGGCCTCACCTCCGGCGACGACGCGGATCGCGTGCGCGAGCTGGTCCGTCGGGCTGTTCTTCAGCAGGAAGCCGCAGGCACCGGCGCGCAGGGCGGAGTGCACGTACTCGTCCAGGTCGAAAGTGGTGAGCACGAGGACGCGTGGGGGCGGGTCGTCGTACGGCCACTCGGTGAGGATGCGCCGGGTGGCCTCGACGCCGGTCATGCCGGGCATGCGGACGTCCATGACCACGACGTCGGGGCGCAGGCGGAACGCCGCGTCGACGGCCTGTCCGCCGTCGGCGGCGTCGCCGACGACGCACAGGTCCTCGCGGCGGTCGATGACGGCACGGAGCGCCGCCCGGACCATCTCCTGATCGTCGACCAGAAGCACACGGATGCTCACTGGTGCCCCTGGAGCGGGAGCGTGGCGTTGACCCGCCACCCACCGTGCGGCCGCGGGCCGACCTCGAGAGCGCCGTCGAAGGCCGTGACACGTTCGCGGATGCCCATGAGTCCTCGGCCGGATCCGGGTACGGGCCGGTGGCCCGCGGGGACCGGCTCGTTCTCGACCTCGACGGTCAGTCCGTCGTCGTCGATGCGCACGACGACCCTGACGTCGGTGGGACCGGCGTGCTTGATGACGTTCGTCAACGCCTCCTGCAGGATCCGGTAGGCCGAGACCTGAATCGCGGACGGCACCGCGTCGACCGACGGCTCCAGCGTCGCCGTCACGTGGCAGCCGGTCGCCTCGACCGCCGCGATGAGCCGGTCGACGTGGCGAAGGGACGGTTCGGGGCCGGGATCCTCACGCCGGCCGGCGAGCAGGCCGAGAATGCGGCGCATCTCGATGAGCGCGACGTCGGCGGTCTCCGCGATGCGGACCACGCCCTGCATGCCGAGCCGCGGATCGTCCTGGAGGACGTCCTCGGTGGACCGCGCCTGTACGGCGATCGCGCTGACGTGGTGCGCGACCACGTCGTGGAGATCGCGGGCGATGCGGGCCCGCTCCGTGATGACGGCCTGGCGTGCGTTGACCTCCTGCTGCGCGCGGAGCCGAGCGTTGAGCTCCCGGAGCCGGAGGGCACTGATGTCGATCCGCCGTGCCCCGTATCCCAGAAGCCAGGCGACGCAGAAGAACGCGACGAAGGTGGTCGCGGTGATCGGCTCCAGGGAGTCGAGCCGGGGCGGCCCGGATCGGCCGCTGAGGAGGTCCGTCGTCACCGCGGCGGCGAGGGACAGCGCCGTCCCCGGCACGCTCACCGTCGCCGGGGTCCAGCGGGCGAGCGCGAACACGGCGAAGATCAGGAAGTAGGGCCCCGGCGTCTTCCGCGGGACCGGGTCGGTCATCTCGAAGAGGACGAAGGCGACGGTCATCGCCGCCAGCACCAGGCGGGGGTGACGTCGCCGCCAGAACAGCGGAACCGTCTGCAGCCCCCAGAGCGTCAGGCCCACCGGGCTCGGCACCGGTGTCCTGCCCAGCAACGTCACCACGTCGAAGGCGGTGAGCCCGCCGCCGAGCGCCAGGTCGGTCAGCCATGGCCTGCCGGCGAGCCCGATGCGGGCGCCGCGCAGTCGGGCCGTCACGTAAGTCGTCATGTCCGAGGGCAACGGTATGTGATCTGCGCGATCACGTCCTCGTCCACGAGGCCGCATCCAAAGTTGCGCGGACCGGCGACAGATCGGCGATGAGGACGACGCGGCGCCCGGACACGCTCTCCTAGCGTTTGAACGCGGCCGGAGACTCGCGTTCCACGAATTCTCCGAACGGCTGCCGCACCCCAGGGAAAGGGCAGATGAAAAGATGGGCGACGACCGGCGTGCGACGCCGACATGGTTGCGATGTGCGCTGTTGGCCCTCGGTACCGTGGCGACGCTCTTCGCGGTCGGTGGCCGTTGGGACATCCCTCTCGCGGCTTGGATCTTCCCGGTCCTTCTGCTGCGTTTCGCCCGCACCGGCCGGGCCTGGTCCGGGGCGGTATGGATCCTACTGGCCCACATCGCCGCGGCCGTGTTCTGGATATACGAATCGGCGCTGGGATTCAACGCCGTCATCATCGGGGGAGCGGTCGGCCTCGCCGCATTGCAGATGCTGCCATTCCTCCTTGACCGGTTGCTCGTCGGCCGATTGCGCCCCTGGATGTCGCTGCTGACATTCCCGGCGGCGGTCGCCGGATCGGAATTCCTCATCACACTGCTGTCGCCGTTCGGCACCGCCTACGGTTCCCTGACGGTCACCCAGTACGGCGACCTGCCTCTGCTGCAGGTCACGTCGATCACCGGCTCGTACGGCATCGGATTCCTGATCGCCTGGTTCGCCAGTGTCGCCAACCGTCTCTGGGAGGACCGCTCGTGGCCGTCGGTCCGCAGCGGTGTCGTGTACGGGGCCGCGCTGTCCGCCGTCATCCTCGGCGGTGGAGCCCGGCTCGCCTTCGCTCCGGAGGACGGCGCGACGGTCCGGATCGCCGGCGTCAGCCCCGGCAGGGAGGTCAGTGAGGCCCAGCAGGCCGTCCTCCGGCGGATTCCCGGTCGACGCCGCGACGTCGCCGCCGCGCCCCCTGCGGAGGTCGAGCCCGCCATGAGGGCCGTGGAGGACGACCTGCTCGCGGTCACACGTCGGGAGGCCAGAGCCGGAGCAAAGATCGTGATCTGGCCCGAAGAGGCGGTCAAGACGCTCGCGGCGGGCGAACAGCCCGCAATCGCGGTGGCACGGGACGAGGCACGAAAGTCGGGGATCTATCTCGAGATCGGTTTGGGCGTGTACAGCACGACCGCGCCGGCCTACGGGAAGGACGAGACGGTCTTCATCGGTCCCGACGGAAGGGTCCTGTGGACGTATCAGAAGGCCCATCCCATTCCAGGCTCGGAGACCTTCACCCCGGGAGACGGGCACGTGCCGGTGGTCGACACCCCGTACGGCCGGATCGCGAACGTCATCTGCTACGACGCTGATTTCCCCGACCTGATGCGCGTGCGCGCGGACATCATGCTCGTGCCCTCGCACGACTGGCGTGAGTACGGACGCGCGCACACCGAGAAGGCCGCTCTGCGCGCCGTCGAAGGCGGGTACGCGCTCGTGCGCCAGGACTCGGAGGGAGTGTCCACCACCTTCGACGATCAGGGACGTGTCCTCGCCACCACGGACTACTTCACGACGGACCGGCAGACCACCGTGGCCTACGTGCCGACGCACGGCACCACGACGATCTACGACCTGATCGGCGACACCTTCGCCTGGCTCTGTCTCGCCGCTGTCGGCGGCCTCGCGGTCATCGGCCTCCTCCGTCCCGTACGGAACGACCGGCGCGTCCGGCCGGAAGCCGCCCCGCTGCCGGTCGCCGCCGACGGCGTCACATCCGTCCTTCGGGATCCGTCATAGCAGCGGAACCAATCGAAGATCCAGGAAGGAAGCCCGTCATGACGACCGAGTCGCGACTCCCCAACCCCGTCAAGCTCGTTCCCGAGTTCGGGCCGGTCACCGGAGCCCTGTTCAAGGCCACCGGGAACGGTACGGTCCCGCAGACCACCATCGGCCTGATGCAACTGCGCGCCGGCCAGATCGTGGGCAACACCTATCTGACCGTCCTGCACGCCGGCGGCTTGCGCAAGGCCGGGGAGTCCGAAGAGCGCATCACCGCCGTGGCGACCTGGAAGGACGCGCCCTACTTCACCGAGGCCGAGCGTGTCGCGCTCGCGCTGGTCGAGGCCGTGCTGACCCCGAACCCCCGCGGCGAGCGCGTCCCTGACGAGCTCTATGCCCTGGCGTCCGAGCACTATGACGACAAGGCTCTCGCGACGCTGGCCATCGCGATCGGCCAGGTGAACTTCTTCGTCCCCCTCGCCCTCATCGGCAGGCCGTTCCCCGGCACGTCCCCCGCGAAGCAGTGGCGGGAGTAAGACCCCCGAACGGTGTTCCTCCGGCCGCTCCGACAGGGAGGACACGGCGTGGCTCCATGAAGGTCACGGGCGGTCGGCCGCGTCGCCCGGCATGGACGACGCGGCCGGCCGGTGAGGATCAGCGGACCTTGGCGAAGAACTCGCGCATGTCGGCGGCGAAGTGATCGGGCTGGTCCATGGCGATGAAGGCCGATTCCGTGGCTGTGCGGTGCGTCGAAAGCGGACGGTTGGTCGTGTGACTCCGGCCGCCTCCACGTCCCCAACCGGCTGTGGCCGATCGGGGACTGGTGGTCGGCGGATAAGTCGTGCACCGTGCGGAGTGGTTCTGAACCTTCCGGTGCCGGTCAGGACGTCGCGTCGGTCAGTTCGGTGAGCAGCTCCGAGGCCGTGATCGGGTCGAGGTCGCCGAAGGGCCGCCCCTCGCGTCCCGTCGACCAGTGGTCGTCGTCGGGACGGTCATCGAGCCGGATCTCCTCCAGCAGCTGGTCGCCGCTGTCGTCCAGGCGGCCGATCACGATCCCGGGGTTCAGCTTGATGGTGATGAACAGGCCGCCGGGGAGTTCGCGGTAGACGCAGCCCTGGATCCCGGCGTCCATGGGACTGCTGCGCCGCCAGCCGCGTCGTTCCAGCCCGAGCACGGCCTCGGCCGGTACGGCGACGCCCTGAAACCTCTCCAGGCGCCGGCCGGCGCGTTCCGCGTCGGCCAGGGCGTGCACCGTGCGGCCGAGTTGCGGGAACGGTTGCAGGATCTCGTGGTCGGCGAAGAGCGCCGACCACGCGCTGAGCGTTCCGCCGAGCTCCAGGGGATGGGGGATGCCGATCCCGGCCTGGTCCGGCAGCGTCAGCGCGTCGTCGTCGATGTCGGCGTACGTGCGTTCCTCGGTGACGCGGAACGCGGTCTCCCCGGCGACCCACACCAGCCGCCGCGCGATGTGCCAGATCAGCGGATGCTCCACGAACAGGCGCCGGAACTCCCCAGCCGTCCAGCGGCGCCGCGCCACCATCGCCGCCTCCAGCCGCCGGATCTGGTCGGCGGCCACCCGCACGTCCTTCTTCAGCGTGGTGAACAGCGTGTACGCGGCGGGCGCGAGTTCCTCGTCGTCCTTGGCCCCGGGCTTGGGCGGGGACGAGCGGCGGGTGCCGTCCTCGCCGGTCACGTACGGCTTGAGCCGCTCGTCGAAGCCGACGACGAAACGGCGCCGCCCGTAGTCCAGGACGAGCCCGCCGTCGGCGTCCAGACCGAAGTCGGGGACCAGCCGGTCGCCGAGCTGATCGGGCGTCAGGCCCCGCCCGTCGGCGACCTCCTCGATCTTCTCCTGCGCCCGCTCCTTGAGGCCCTTGAACTTGACCTTCTGCGCGAGGCCGTACAGGTTCATCAGCGCGGCGTCCGTGCCGATGGCCGCCAGGACGTTCAGGCCGGCGACCGCCTTGGCGTGGCCGCCGTCTCCCGGCCACGCGCGGATGAGGGGCGTCAGCGCGCGTACGGTCTCGTCGTCGCCGAGCCATCCCAGTTGCGCCAGCGCCCAGCCGTCCTTCGGCGGCGCGCCGTGCCGCTGCCACTGCTGGAACAGCGCCCATCCGAACGCCGCCAGCGAGTCGGCGTCGCACACGTCCTTGACGATCTCGACGCCTGAGTAGACCTCGTCGGACGTGGACATGGCCAGCATCGTCAGCAGATGGCGGATGGCGTCGAGTGGGAGCGCGTCCTCACGGTCGCGGAGCCGGATCCGCGGGAGCAGGTTCACGTCGGCCCACTCGCCCGGCACCGGTATGCGGGAGGGGAGAAGCTCCAGCGGATCCACCGCCAGCATGGCCTCGATGGCACCGGCCGCCTCGCCGCCGTGCGCGCGTGCCGCGTCGACGACCTTCTCGCTTCCGTGCCGGTCGGCGAGCAGGCGCAGCGCGCGCTCCGCCTGGCGCCGCGGGGTGACGGGTTTGCCCACCGCGGCCGGGACCAGCAGCGGCACCGTGTCGAGGCCATGCCGGTCGAACCACGCGAGCGCGAGCTTGCGGGTCTTCGGCCGGGCCAGGCGCTCGGCCATCAGCCGCGCCAAACCGGCGTCCAGGAACGGCAGCGCCCGATCAGCGAGACCCGGATCGGCCTCCGCGATCCGCAGTGCGACGGGGAGCGCATCGACCTCGAACCGGGCCACGACCGGCCTCAGCCACATCTCGGCCTCCCACAGTTGCGGCTTCCAGTCGGCCAGCAGCGGGCGGACCTTCTCCACGGGGCCGTACGTGAGGACACCGAACCCGTATCCGTAGGCGCGTCCGGCGCGGAACTCCTCGACCAGTTCGTCCCAGTCGTCACTGGCCGGGACGCGATGCCGCCAGTCGGTCTTCGCCCACAGCTCCTGCTCGCCCGGCTCCCACCGCATCCGAGGCTCGGCGGGCGCCGTGAGCCCTCCGACGACGGCCGGCTTGGCCGCCTTGGTCGTACGCAGCCACGGCGGGTCGACCAGCGGCCGCGGCAGGGCGTCCGCCGGTGCGTCGGGCAGCAGGTCGTGGTCGGTGGCCGGCCGGTCGGCCGCGAGTTCGGGGTGGGCCTGAAGGTGTTGGGCCAGCAGGTCGGCGAGCTTCGGCTCGCCAGAGACCGCCAGCAGCCGCCGCGCCCGCGTGGGGAAGCGTTTCATCGCCGCGAGCAGGGCGGGCTGTACGTACTTCTGGTCGACGCGGTCCATGAGCGCCTGGAACGCCTCGTCGCCCGGCAGGATCGCCAGCATCTCCAGGAACAGCCTCCGCCCGGCGGTGTGCCAGGGATCGGCGTCGAACGCCTTGACGAGCAGCGGCGCCATCGCCGCCCCCACACCGTCCGCCATGGTGGCCAGAAGCGCCCGGTCCCACGAGTACTGGTGGACGAGTCCGTACCGTGCGAGCCGGTCGACCTGGCCGGGTGAACCCAGCGAGCCGTACAACATCCACCAGAAGCCCCTCTGGTAGTCGGCGTCGGGCGGTGCGGCGCAGCACTCCTCCACCCAGTCGTGCCGGGTGGGCACCAGGAAGGAGACCACCACCCGCTGGGACGCGGTACGCCGGCACCCCGCCAGGCGATCCACCGCCTCCTGGTACTCCTGGTCGTCGGCGGTGGCCAGCAGGGCGCGCAACCGCGCACCGGCCGTCGCCACCTTCGTCGACGCGACCGAGTGGCCGCCAGGATTCCCCCGACGGTGCTCGTCGACGAGTTCGAGCCCGGGGCAGTGCCAGAGAATCTGGCTGAACTCGGCGAACGCGCAGGCCGCGAAGGGCAACCCGTGCCCGGTCACCCAGGAGTCCGCCGCCTGCACCGAGATCTTCTCGATCTCGTGCTGCCGCGCGTCCTGGATCAGCAGCGCGGCGACCACGGCCGCGCCCAGGGGATCCGTGCCGCCGGACAGGTACTCCCGCATGGCCTCGGCCATGTCCGGGCCGACGCCGTCCCGCTCGGCGAGCGGTCGCGAAGCCTCCATCCGGCCGACGCGTTCGCGCACGGCCGCACCCGCGTACCGATCGATCGTGACGACCGGGCCCGGCGGCCCGCCCCGCCGCGGATACATCCGGCGCCGCCACGAGTCGGGAATGGTCAGGGTGTTCTCGTCCGACGCCGGACCGAGGCCGTCTTCCATGACGCATCACCGTAGAACAGGCGTCCGACGTTCCGTGCCCTCGGTGCGACAGGTCTCTGTCGCCCGAAGACCCCGATGTCCGGCTTCTCCGACATCCAGAAGTCGCTGTTGTACTCACGTCCCTTGCACTGCGTGCCGAACGGCAGGAAGTCCACCTTCGGCGGCACGCCGAAGGCGGGCAGCTTCTGCTCGACCCGTTCGGGATGGGTGAACTCCACCAGGTGAGCCACGATGAGCCGTCCGGGACACGCTCGACGGCGTTCGCCCCCACGCTCTTGTCCTCGGTAAGGGCGGGTACAGTGCCCGAAGCATGCCCATCCGTCCCCGTCTAATCGAACCAGCCAAGGCCGCTCTGCCAGCGCCGGATCCACTCCAGGAACCCGATTCCATCCGCGTCCTGATCCGCCGAGCCCGGATAGGGAGAGGCGCCGATCTCTGACAGCAGCCAGATCCGGGCGCGCTGCGGTCCGGTGACGACAAGCAGCCAGTACATCGGTCCGTCCTCGCCACCCAATACGACCGAGCCGTGCTGATAGATCGCGTTGATCAACGGCGCGGTCGTATCGGCTGGGCCGGGATCCTCCTCCCACGTCCATGCCTCAGCCAGCGGGAATGGTGCCAACAGATCCCGTTCCTTCATCTCCTCGGGCCAGTCGGCGGGCAACCACCCCAGCGGCAATAGCCCGCCGTCCTCCGGTGGGCCTTGAGACGAGCCGGCGGCGATTTCAGCGACGAACGTGCGGTACGGCTCCGGGAGCACCACGCCCTGATCGTCCTCCCACGCCTGCACCGCCGCCCATCCCAGCGCAGGTTCTCGCCACTCCTCGGGAAACGCCTCAGCCAGCTCCCGCAACTCGGCTGCGGCCACCTGACTCGATCCTTGATCATCCATGGCTCCCAGCAGTACCAGTCACCAGGGACGGCTGTCCCCTCCGCTCCGCCTGGAGGTCGCCAGCGTCTGATGGCTGATCTGGGGTTCGCAAGGCAGCCCGAACGACGGCGCGCGAGGCATGCACCCAATGTTGAATGGCCGGGCGGCTCAGGGCGGCCTGGCCGCACCGGGACCAGGCCGCGTTTGCGGCGAGGGAACCCCACGCCCCGGACCACCCAGGATCAGTGATCGCTGAAACGCGATCAGACGAACAACGATTCCGGACCCAAAGCTCTAGGGTGACGGCGGTCGGACCTGATCCGAGAGGGGAAGGATGCGACGTCTGGTGCGGGGCTTCTGGGGCCCTCGGGAGGAGTCGGTCGAGGTGCTGGCCGAGCGCTGGAAGGCGACGCTGGAGCAGTTGGTCCGGCTGCTTCCGGAAGCTGGCCTGCCCGGGGTGTGGAACGTGGTCCGCGGGGCCGGTCCGGCTCCGCAGGTGTCGGCGGACGAGCGCTCCCTGCGTGCTGCCCTGCGGGCGGCCCAGGCCGCGGACGACTGGTCGGAGGGTAACGGCACCGCGCTGAGACTCGTCGCCGAGGGCGCACCGGGCTGGCAGGCCGAGGCGAGCGGACTGGCGGGCGGCAGCCCCGAGTTCCTGCTCCAGTCGCTGGTGATCGGTATCCGCTCACCGGCGAACGCGGAGCTTCCCGGCGCCGAACTCCTCACCACCGTTGCCGAGTTCTGGGAGCCCGACTTCGGTGACGTGACGGACGACGACGTGCTCGACGCCCTGGAGGACCAGGCCGGGTACGAGGTCGGCGACCCGTGCGTGGGGTGGGCCGGGTACCTCTCCCGGATGCGCGCGGGACTCCTGCCGGACGGCTTGGCCGCACCGCGCAAGGAGGTGCGGGGCGGCGGCGTCCTGCTCGACATCGCCGGGCCGGGTGACACGGAGACCGTGGTCCAGACGTACGTACGGCTACGGAAGACCGGCGCGCTCTGCCCCCTGCCCCGCCCCCTGAACCGGGCCACGCTGTGACCGCCCGCGTCGGTTCCACGTGAGCAACCACTCTCTGGTCAGGGCAACGCTCGTCGGAGGGCCCGAGGCGTCCTGGGCCGACCCGGCACGGACGTCCTGGTCTTCACCACCACAAGGACCTCAGCAGAGAGGCAGAAGCTTCGCCGATCTCGGGACTTCTTCAAGCGCCATGCCGACTGCCATGCCTGAAGAACGCCCTGGTCCTGAGGCTGGACAACCTGAAGAGGCGTACGGGAAATCGGAGGTTATTTCTTATACGGGGTGTAGCGTTCCGGGTCGCAGAGTTTCCAGGTGCCGGCTTCCTTGCGTAGGTACAGCGTGGCGGGATGTTGGGCGGGGCGGGTCACGCGGGCTTGGGCGACGTCGCCGGTGACACGGATGTTCGAGACCTTGATCGGGCGTTCGTGGTCGGGGTCGAGGACGCGGTTGTCGGAGGAGGGTTCGCCGTCGGCGATGACGGCCTCGGCCTCTTCCTCACAGAGCATGGAGATCATGGTGCTTCTGTCTTCTCGGTCGGCCGTGTGGGCGAACTTCTCTACCGTCTTTCGGATCTGGGCCTCATCCTGATGCGTCCAGGCGATGGCGCCGTAGGCGATGGCTGCGGACGCTGCCAGGACGGTGATCATCGCGGTGATCAGTAGGGGCTTCCGGCGGGGTCTGGGGGGCCGGTGGGGTTGCGGTGGGGAAGTTGGGGCCTGGTGCTCCATCTGGGGGTCCATCGGTTCAGGCCCTCTGGCTCTTGAGAAGCGCGTCGATGAGTTCCTGTACTTCCATCTCGGTTTTCTCCCTGAGTTTCGCCTGAGCCTGTATCCATGCAGGGTCCGCGCCCGAAATGAAGGCCGAACTTCCGGATAGCTTCGAGGAGTTCGCCGAGCCGGATAGCCATTGTGTATTGGCAGGAGAGTTGGCGACGATATACATGTTTCTCGGGGTGAGTTTCGGGAAGTTGGGAAGGACTACCAGTCGCCTCAACGGGATTATATGATCGAATGCCACGCTATTAATCCTCCGACCCTGGTAAGCGGGGTCGGAGGATCCGATTTTCGGTGCCTGCACGCCTTGAAGATATGCAGTCGAGGGTACTCTGGGTCGAGATTTATCGAGCGCTTTATAGACCGCATAGATGGTCGGCGAAGTCTTTCGAAGATCCGCTGGCGCTCTATCCACCCGCTTGGTCATGCCCCGCTTCCCGGTCCCGTAGTTGAGGAAGTCGTAGGTCTTCGGGTTCCATCGAGCGCCGGCTCTCTTCTCTTCGTCGGTCAATCTACTGACCGCTGCCGCGATTTTGCTGAGATCCGCCGGGCTGGGGGTGACAACTGTCGATAGTGGGTGGTTGGCCTTCATCCGATCGAACGCCCGCTCGCAAGCCATCAGCCTGGCAAAGGCCTGGTTCTGCTGAAAGCGGAGAGTTTCCGCTTCGGCGTTGTATGAAGCGACGGCCGATGCGTCTGTGCTTACCCCCCCGGGTGCCTGCCGGGCGTTGTGCGCGCTGATCTTCTCGTGTACTGCCTTCAGTTCCGCGACTGGGCCCGCGCAGATTTCCTTGTAATCGTCAGCGGTCGCCGCCTCCGGCGAGGCGCCGACCATCACGAGGCTGGCCAAAGAAACCAAGGTCAGGGTTCCGGCAATCCATCGGGATGTTCGCGGCATGTTTCTCGTCCCCTCGCTCGATGCGGCGATCGGCGCTCATATAGATGCTGATGTCTATTTGAAGACTACAGTCACGACATCCTCGGCCGCCACCAGGCCGCCGCTCTCCACACGTGATCGCCATCGGCTATCAGGACGGGTGCGCCACGCACCCGCAGCGCGACCCCAGCGAAGAACACGGGCTGTGCGAGGTAGTCGAGGGACTGGGCGGCGATCATGCGGGCTGCGAAGCGGCGTGCTCGGTCGTTGGTCGCGGCGGTGAAGGTGTGGGCGCTGGCCCAAGAAGAGGATGAGGATGAGGATCAGCGGCGGACTGACGATGCGATCGCAGCGTTAGCGGTGCTGGATGATGTCTGGCGGCCAGTGCGCAAACTGCAAAGGGGGTGGGCATGGATGGTCGCGTACTCGGCCAGGCGCTTGGGGCGATGCGGAACGTCGGATCGGCCGGTCGACGATTCCGGTGGACCGCGAATCGTCAGGTCAGGTGGCATGTGATTGCGATAAAGGCCCGATGTCGTCGAACGCATGGGCGTAAGGCCTGGCTATTCCGACGACATCTAGGCTTGACGGCGGTATGGGTCGCATTGAATATCAGGACGTCGGCGGGACCCGCGGCAGGCCGATGGTTCCCGCCGATCCTGCTGATTCAGCGGGCGGTCGGGTGATCAGCGACGTCCACCGTGAGCAATGCGGACGCGTACGTGACAGTGCCTGCCGCCGGCCTGCCCTTGGGCACCCGGTAGGGCGTGGCTCCCGGGAACGGAGTGATGAGCTTGCCGTCGGCGGGTGGACCGGCGATGCTCCGGGATCCCAAGTACTGGTAGGTCCGCCGATCAAAGATCATCTCGTTGTGTCCGCCGAGGCCGTCGGGAACTGAGATGGCGATCCCCGCTCGTCCGATGGCGTCGGTGGCGTTGCGGTCGAGTGTCGCGCCGGGGAGGTTGCCGATGACCTCGAAAAGCGCAGCCCGTACCTTCGGCGGAAGGTACTGCTCATTGATCAGGTCCTGGATGGTCTCCCACCGAAGTTGCGGGCGAGCCTTACCCGCGCCGGATTCGATTTTGTCGATGGCCTTCAGCAGCTTGGCAGGATCCGTCGGCAGCGACCGGAGCGCCGCCGTGCTGTCCGGGGTTGGAGCACCTGCCCGTTTGTCCCCCGGCAGCGGCCTGTCGCAGCTTCGGCGAGGCGGGCAGGGGCTCTGCCTCAGTAGACCGGTGCGGCGCCCATCGACAGACAGCCACAACTCGCGATTAGTGCGCGGCAGCCTTTCAACCGTGTGGCGGCCGTTCTTGCCGAAGACGTCGGCCGATACCGTGACTTCGACCGACTTCACATGGATGAACTGGTCGTCGCGCGGGTGGAGGTCAGGCCGGTTCCGGGCCGCCGAAGCGACCAGGCTCGTCACTTGAGCGACATCGGACGCCCGGACGGTCGATGGACCGGCAGGGCCGGAACCGCCGCGTGTGAGCACGATGGCACCAGCGGCGACGGTGGCAGCCACGCCGCTGGCGACGGCCGCCCGGACCAGCAGGCGGCGACGGAGCCGGGGCGCGTCTCGCGTCACGCCGAGGGCCGTGACATTGGCCAGCAGATCCCGGGCGGCCGGCCGGTTTTCGAATCCGGCCAGAGAATCGTCGTGAACGTAAGCGATCTTACGCACCAGGTCATCGTTGGTATGAGGCTTCATGTCAGGGATCCCCGCTCGCTCATGGGGTGGTTCATAGTCGGGGGCATTAGATCGATTCCCGCCGCGTGGAGTGCCTGGGAGAAGCGTCTGCGTGCCCGATGGAGCCGGACACGCGCGGCTCCTTTCGAGCAGCCGAGGACGGCGGCGATGCCGGAGTGGTCGAGGCTTTCCCAGGCGACGAGACCGAGCAACTCCCGGTCATCATCGGACAGGTCCCCGAACGTCCGGCGAATGGCCAACGCATCGACAGGATCCGCGCCGACCACGGCGATCTCGTCCCGAAGCTGTGTGGTCCGCAGCCGCCGCCGTGACTCGCCGCGCCGATGGTTGGCCAAGACCCGGCGTGCGACGCCGTACAGCCAGAGCCGCGCCTTCTCGCCAGCGGGTACCTCCTCGAACCGCCGCCAGGCGACGGTGAAGGTCTCCGCGACGACATCGGCCGCATCCTCTGGGGAGGAACAGCGTCGCAACGCGTATCCCAGGATCGGACTGTACGTCGCGGCGTACATCTCCTCGAATCTGGTCTTGCGGTCATCCATCGAAGGTCCGGTGGCCGGAGTGCCGATGTCGCACGCGATCTCCTTCACTCGGGGGGAGGTGAACACCCCCTACGTGTCGAGAACACGGCGAGTGTTACCGACGAATCGCCTTATGTCTGGGCGGGCACGTTCCCGCGGAACGCCGATCTTGTTCGGACTTACTTCGCATTTTCGGCGGCCGAGCGGCCGGCGACGGGGGTGGAGGGCTGAAAGGCGAAAGACCGGCCCTCGCCCACCCAAAGGTGGCGAAGGCCGGCTTCTTCCTCAACCGCCCAGCGTCTCTCGAACGCCGTGCTGGACGGCTGCACCGTCAGACGATGCGGCTAGCGATTCAGCCCCGGCTCAGCACCGCTTCATCGCCTTGCGCAGGAACTTCGCCGACCGCAGCGCCAGCTTGGTCATCCGCTTCGGATCCTTCGCGGCCTTCGCGGCTGCCACAGCCTTCGCGGCCCTTGCGACCCTGGTCTCCTGCAGCACAGAGACCGCCGCACGTTCCGCGGCGACCGTGGCGATGCTGGCGAGCTGGACCTGGCGCTCCGGATCCGGCTCAGCCGGGATGCCCTCCGCGATGACGAAGGCGAAGGCACCCAGCGGACGGTTCTGTTGCGGGTCCTTCGAGCCGGATCGCGAAAGCTCCTGTTCCAGCTCAGCCTGCTCCTCCGTGCTCATCGGGGATTGCAGGACCTGTTCGGCCTGCTTTTCCAGGTCAGACCGCCACTTCCACTCCTGGATTTGATCCCCGAACGCCAGCATTGCGCCCATGAGCAGCAGTCGCTCCAACATCTGATCAGCCTTTCTGTGTTGTGGACCGGCTGTGTTTGCACAGCCGGACAGGTCAGAGACCTGCAAAATCCACTGTCCGAGGTGAGCTGTGATGTGCACGGGGTGACGTGGGTTACGGTCGCGAACCTCGTGGGGAATGAGTCCGTGTTCCGTGCCCAGCTCGTCGAAGGCTGCGACGCGGACGCCTGACGCATCGCTGGCATCAGACTCAACCAGGCGGTTCATGGAGCCGGTGGCTCTAGAAGTACTGATGGCCCGCAGACCAGATGCCGTGCATCACGCCTGATTCACTTCGGTGGTCAGAGCCCATGCGCTGGCGGGGTTGCATGGCCGGTCGGCTCGGTGCGGGTTTGGCCGGCGGAAAGGGTGCAGCCGAAGCTGATCGTTTCAGTCGGGCCAACGGCATGCGGACAAGCGCCTCGGCACCCGGACCGCCGATCGGATCGCCACCGGCCGGCTGACGGCACAGGCACTCCAGCAGTACCCAGCGCCCGTGCACGCGGCGGCCCGCGTCGCCGTCTCCGACGGCATCCATGCCATGGCCATCGGCGCCACCATCCTGGGCCTCATCGCCTTCGTCCTGGCCTGGTTCATCCGCGAGGTCCCCTTGCGTGACCGGATGCCCGCCGAACCCGCCACGACGGCGGCATGAGGGTCCGCATGTCGTACGAACGACAGAGCGTGCACGTCCGCATCGTGTTGGACGTCATCTGCGCGCACTCCTACCTCGGCTACACCCGCTTCACCCGCGCCGCGGACCGCCTCCGCGACGACGGTGTCCAGGTGACAGTGAAGTTCCTGCCTTTCGAACTCGCGCCCGGAGCCTCCACCGAGGGCCGGCCGCTGCTCGCCGTACTGGAACAGACCTTCGGCCCCGAGGCCGTCTCCGGCACGGCGCACTTCGCCGAACACGCCGCACGGGAGGGCCTGCGTTTCGAGTACGGCAAAGCCGTGGCGACCGGCACCTTCGAAGCGCACCGGCTCATCGCGAGCGCCGCCCACCGGAACAAAGCCGGGCAGATGACAGAGCGTCTGTTCCGCGCCCACTTCACCGACGGGCTCCACATCGGCGACGCTGCCACCCTCGCCCGCCTGGCCGCCGAGGTCGGCGTCGCCATGGACGACTTCCCACCCGGCGAACTGCGCGCCCGGCTCCACCGGGTACGCGCCCTGGGCATCACCGCCAGGACGGCCGGCCCAAGGACCCGAACGGGCCGGCGATGGCCGCCAAGACGCTGCTCGACCAGCTGACCTGGTGGGCACGAGTGCTGCGCGACGCCAAGGCCACCACTCCCTACAACGCGTAACGGAAAGGCATGAACATGACGTCATTGACCGGAAAGACGGCGCTGGTGACCGGCGGGAGCAGGGGCATCGGCCGAGCCATCGCCACCCGGCTCGCGAGGGAGGGGACTCGGGTCGCCGTGCACTACGGCAGTAACCACACCGCGGCGAAGGACACGGTCTCGGCCATCGAAACGGCGGGCGGGCAGGCCTTCGCCGTCCACGCCGAGCTGGGTGCACCAGGAGACGCCGAAACGCTGTGGGCCGCGTTCGACGCCCACGCCGACGGCCTCGACATCCTGGTCAACAACGCCGGAATCCTCGGCGACCAGGCCGAGATCGACGGCGTGACCCGAGAGGGCTTCGAGCGGCTGCTCGCCGTCAACACCACGGCCCCGTTCTTCATCACCCAGCTCGCCCTGCCGCGGCTGCGCGACGGCGGCCGGATCGTCACGGTCGGCACCATGCTGACCCGGGGCCCGGCCATGCCACGGGCCATCGACTACGCCATGTCCAAGGCGGCCCTCGACGTGCTCACCTCGACGCTCGCCAAGCAAGTGGGCCCGCGCGGCATCACGGTCAACATCGTTGCACCGGGAGTGATCGACACCGACATGCACCAGGGACGGCTGGTCGGCGATGCCCTGACGTGGCTGGAATCCCTGTCGCCGCTGGGCCGGCTGGGCACACCGGAGGATGTCGCCGACACGGTGGCGTTCCTGGCCTCCGACGACAGCCGCTACATGACCGGCCACCGCCTGGACGTGTCAGGCGGGACGACCGTATAGCCCGAACGACCGCCTGAGAGCTGGACGCCTCAGGAGCGACCGCAGCCCCGGAGGCGTCCCAAATCGGGTGGAAGCTTTAGTCGGAACCTGGCACCGCGACTGGAAACCTAAGTCCGGAATCGGAAAGACTCCCATCTAGGTCCGGAACCTGCCAGGTTGGCGCGGATGGGACTTGGCAGTTTCGGGTGTCGGCACTGACCCCACCAGGTACACGCGTCACCGAGCGTGACGGGCTAGTAGACATGACGTCTCGACCCGAGCGCCACCAGGCCCTCCCCGCAGTCCCCGGAACCCAGGCCCTGATGTGGCCTTGTCCTGATGCGGCCCCTCCCGGCCCGTTAATTGAGGCCCTTCGCTCGAGTCCGTTTCAACCAGCCAAAAAGCGGCACTGGGTGCTCGAGATATCGCCTTTAACTGGTAACTATCCGCGATAGTCGACCTCGCGACCTGCGGAAATGCGCTGGAGGTCATGGATTGGTTCACGTCACAAATCGGATATGACACCTCGATCGAGGTGTCAGTGTTTATACGGATGCTCTGTCTGATTCGTTATCCGTATGGTGGCGTTTATGTCAATTTCACGAAGGGTCATGCTGCCCGTAACAATGGCCGCGGTCACGGTCGTTAGCGGAGCTGGTGTCGCATCCGCCGGAACTTCGACCGCCGACGTCGCGGCGCCGGCACCGTCGGCCGGGAACGTGTCCGCCGCGGCGGCTCCCGGCCTCGGGTCGGCGGTGGTCCTCGGCAAGACCGAAATCGTCTTCTCCTCCACCTCGTCCCACACCGACAAAGCCCTCGCCGCCAGGGTCATCCACTGCGAGATGGTGTTCATCGGCGCCAATCACGGTGCGCCTCACCACTCCGGCCACGTGCCGGGCACGGTCAACGTCCGGGTCCGCGTGACCTGCACCAAGCCGATCAGGATGATCCGCGGAAAGATCGGCCTCTTCAGCAGCCACGGATCGAAGATCAAGGCCTACAGCAGCGTCGGGCGGGCCACCGCCAAGGGCAACGCGGCGCTCGTCTGTCGGACCGGCTACTACCAGGGCGAGTCAGCCGCTCAACTCACCGCGCCCCCCGGGTACAGCCCGCCCACCGTGAACATCGGCGCCAAGACCGCCAAGGTGCACCTCAAGAAGTGCTGACCCTGGGAATCAGCGATTGACCTCATCGCTGTCCGCCCACACCGGATCGGTCACCTCGACCGGCACGGCCTCCAGTCGCCCATCCGCCAGCACCTCGGCGACGAGCGCCGCCGTGCCGCCGAGATAGGTGGAGTCGAGGTCGATCTCCGTCGCGACACACCAGGCCCGGTCGTCGGGCCAGAACAGGTTGGGGGACTGCGGGAAGAGTGACATCGCCAGTTCCCCGGCGGCGTCGAGCGGGCCCTCGAGCAGGAGATAGCTGCGTTCCGGCAGTTCCACTCGAGGGCCATTCGCGATGTCTGGCGGGAACTCCGGCGGAAGCAGATCCGGCTCCGGAGGCCCGTCCCCCTCCGACGTGAAAATGACGGTCGCGCGACCGTCCGACGTGGCCCCGTACCCGTCCCAGGCGCAGAACCAGCAGCGGTCACCCGACGTGGTGTGCCGGGCCAGGACGTCACACAGCGCCGCCAACATGGCAGGGGGCAGCGTGCCTGGGTCGGGCTCCTCCTCCCAAGGCTTCGCCGCTCGCACATCCGACGCGGGAGTGGCGAGCGCCCGGAACTGTACCCGCGGATGCACCACCCTGCCCGACCATGCGGCCACCTCCGCCCACGTCACAGGGCTTCCGTCAGACGCCAACGCCGGATGCAGAATCCGGGCGTACGCCTCGAACCCGTGCGGCACAAGAGCACCCACGCCGGACCCGAACGGCCCGACCCCTGCAACCACCCAGTCGGCCGGTGCCACATCCCCCACCGAACGCAGTCGCGAACGCCGAACCATAGCCTGCACCTCCTGCGACCGTCGCCCCGGCCTGTTTCGAACCCGTCAGGGGCAAGAGCACCCCACCGGCGGCGGGCCCGCTAAGCCCTTCGCCCACGTACAAACCTACGAGGAGGCCCTCCGCTCCCGAACGTGTTCTCAGCCGCCAGGTAGCAGAACGTCACCGGCCAGGGGGGCCGGGTTGACATAGCGTTCGGACCCGACCACAGGACTCACTTATCTAGGAGATCTTGCGGCGGTAGATGACCATCGAGAAGGCGAAGGCGACCATGAGGATGCCGACGCACCAGGCGAGGGCGGTCCAGATGTCGCTGCTGACCGGCTGCTCGGTGAACAGATCGCGGATCGCGTTGACGATCGACGTCACCGGCTGGTGTTCGGCGAAGGCGCGCACCGGTCCAGGCATGGTGTGGGTGGGTACGAAGGCGGAGCTGATCATCGGCAGGAAGATGAGCGGGTAGGAGAAGGCGCTCGCGCCCCCCATGGTCTTCGCGGTGAGACCGGGGATGACCGCGATCCACGTCAACGCGAGCGTGAACAGGAGCAGGATGCCGGCGACCGCGAGCCAGTCCAGCACGTTCGCTCCCGTGCGGAAGCCCATGAGGAGAGCGACGCCGACGACGATCACGAGCGAGATGAGGTTGGCGATGAGCGAGGTCAGCACGTGCGCCCACAGCACGCCGGATCGGGCGATTGGCATGGACTGGAAGCGTTCGAAGATCCCGGCCTGCATATCGGTGAAGAGCCGGAACGCGGTGTAGGAGATGCCTGAGGCGATCGTGATGAGCAGGATGCCCGGCAGAAGGTAGCCCACATACGAATCCGAGCCGGTGTTGATCGCGCCGCCGAACACGTAGACGAACAGCAGCATCATGGCGATCGGGACGATCGCGGTGGTGATGATGGTGTCGATGCTGCGCGTGACGTGCTTCAGAGACCGTCCGGTGAGGACGGCGGCGTCGCCGAAGAAGTGTGTGGTCATCGTCGTTCCTCACTTCGTGTTCGACGTGGTACTCGCGTCATTGCTGCTCTTGTCCGCGTCGCCGTCTTTGCCGTCGTCGCCGACGAGGGCGAAGAAGACGTCTTCGAGGGTCGGCTGCTTCTCGACGTATTCGACCTTGGCGGGCGGGAGCAGTTTCTTGAGCTCGTCGAGGGTGCCGTTCACGATGATCCGGCCCTTGTGCAGGATCGCGATCCGATCCGCGAGCTGTTCCGCCTCGTCGAGGTACTGCGTCGTCAGCAGCACCGTTGTGCCGTACCCGGCCAACTCCTTCACGGTCTGCCACACCTCGATGCGCGCCTCCGGGTCCAGCCCCGTCGTCGGCTCGTCCAGGAAGATCACCGGCGGGTTGCCGATGAGGCTCATCGCGATGTCCAGCCGGCGGCGCATGCCACCCGAGTACGTCAACACCTTCCGCCGTGCCGCACCAGTCAACCCGAAACGCTCCAGCAGGGTGTCTGCGACCGCGCCGGGGTTATCGAGGTGCCGCAATTGGGCGATCAGCACCAGGTTCTCCCGCCCGCTGAGGATCTCATCCACCGCCGCGAACTGCCCGGTAAGGCTGAAGGACTCCCGGACTTTCGCCGGTTGTGTGACGACATCGAAGCCGTTCACGCTGACCGTGCCCGCGTCGGCCTTCAGCAGCGTGGAGAGGATTCTGATGGCCGTGGTCTTGCCCGCCCCGTTCGAGCCCAGCAGGGCGAAGATGCTGCCCCGCGCCACGTCGAAGTCCACGCCCCGCAGCACCTCCACCTCCTTGAACGACTTCTTCAGGTCCCGCACGTGGATCGCCGGGGCTTGCTGTGTGTTCATCGGACCATCCCGTCCCTTCCGGTGTCTTCTCCTGCGGCGCGCTCGACGGTGTTGATCAGCCGTTTCGGCTCTCGGTCGGGGACATATCCGCCCTTCGTGTAGTTCTGAGCGAACGCCTCGACGAACTCCACGGGGTCGTCCCCGACGATCTCGCGGATCGGCTTTCCATCAGCTGCAGCCTGTTCGAACAGATCCGCAAGATCCTCGAACTCCGACGCCACACTGTCGCCGTCCGCCGGCACGAAGTGCATCAGGTACCGCTCGATTGCGTCGACCGCCGTGCGGGCGGATGTCCACCAGCCGAGCGCCGCGGGCGACCGCGACGGTGGCTTCGGCGGGAGACAGCCGGCGCAACTCGGCGCGCGCAGCGGCAAGCGGGCTGTCGACGGTCAGGGGCCCGATGTTCTCCTTCGGCTCACCCTTCGAAGAACTCCGCCAGCACCGGTCGACGGGTGTTACTTCTCGGCCGTGCCGGGTTTCCCGCTGATGGACTCCTGATAGATGTCCGCGTAGGTGCGCGAGTCCTTGATCAGGTCGTCGCAGAAGGCAGCGACATCGTTGCCGATGAGTTCCAGGACTCCCTTGCCGGACGCCACGCCCTCCTCGAAGAAATCGACAATCCCTGAGAGCAGGTTCCCGTCAGGCAAGTCGATCGGTCCGACCTTGAAGAGGTACCTCTGAATCTCCTTGTAGACGATCTGGTAGTCCGGCGGGAGCGCCTTGACCCGCGCCATGTGCGCCCGCCACTGCTTCTTGCCCTCGATGATGTCTTGGATGCCCACGTCAGCCTCCTAGCCGGCCCAGTTTCTTTGCGACGTTCCTGTTCAACTGCTCGCGCCATCGGTCGCGATAGCTCCGAGCCCCTTCTCCGCCGGTCAGCGCCGCGCAGAAGCCGCCGATGTCGTCGCCGAGGACCTCGTGAACGCTCAGCCCATCCGCCGCTGTTTCTTCGAGCAGCCCCAGGACGCCATCAAGAATCGGCGTCAGGTTGCGACCCGTGAAGTTCGAGTGAGGGTAGACGTTAACCTTGACCTGTTCCCACGCCGCCCGGTAGTCGGCCGGCAATACCTCGGCCCGGACTTCGAACGCCTTCCATTCCCTGGTGAGATCGCTGCCTGTCATGGTCTCCCAGAAGTTCATCTTCCGCCCTCCTTGAGCTTGTCGATCCGTGATGTGATGTACTCCCATTTAGCCCAGAACGTTGCGAGTTCTTCGCGCCCCGCGTCGTTGAGCGCATAGAACTTGCGCGGCGGGCCCAGCCCGGACGGTCGTTTCGTCACCTGGACGAGCCCGTTCTTCTCCAGCCGCAGCAGGATGGTGTACACCGTCCCCTCGACGACGTCGGCGAAGCCGAGTTCGTTCAGCCGACGCGTGATGGCGTACCCGTAGGTCTCCTCGCTGCCGATGATTTCAAGCACGCAGCCCTCAAGCGTGCCCTTCAGCATCTCCGTCAGGTCGTCCATCATGGGTCCTCTTCGGTCTCTCAGTACTTTGTAGTACTGAGTACTACTATAAAGTACCACAGAGTAGTGAATCAATGCCTAGCGAGCGGCGAGCGCAGACCACGGAAGCGATTCGAATCATCGGCCCGCGACTGGATGCTCGACATCACCCCCTGGCCCGGCGACGTCGACTCCTTCGTTGACGCCATGGTCTGGCTGGTCAGCGCCATACCCCTTGGCGCCCCCAGCTCGTCGAAGGCTGCGACGCGGACGCCTGACGCATCGCTGGCATCAGACTCGACCAGGCGGTTCATGGAGCCGGTTGCTCTGGAAGTACTGATGGCCCGCAGGCCAGATGCCGTGCCTCACGCCTGATTCACTTCGGTGGTCAGAGCCAACCTGTCCGTTCCGCGCCAAGGTGGCGAGTGGTCGGCGCGCTGAGCAGCCGCTCGCAGGGTAGGTCCGAACAGCGACCGCCGATCTTGTTCAGACTTACCTTGCATTTTCGGTGAGGACGGTCCGCTGACACCGGTGGCGGGAGCGTCTGAAGCGTGCGGTCCCGTCCCGGTCCGCACCGTCAAGGTGTCATCAGGCCGGCCGGAGGATCAGGCTCGGCCTGCTTGCGGGAGAGGGACAATCGGCGGCGTTCGCGATCCAGGCCGATGATGGTCACCTTGATGCGGTCACCGACGTGAACGACCTGGTCGGGGGTTTCGACCGGGATAGGGGCGAGTTCGTCCAGGTGCACCAGGCCCTCAACGCCGTCCACGACGCTGACGAAGGCTCCGAACGGGACGAGCTTGGTCACCGTTCCGCAGAACGCTTGTCCCTCGCGAGCCGTGTCGGCGAACTCCTGGAAGGGGTCGGGTTCACGTGCGCGAAGGGAGAGCCTGGCTTCGCCGTTCGTGGTGTCGAAGCCGAGGACGGAACAGATGACCCGTTGCCCTACCTCGACGACTTCGGAGACCTTCTCGAGGTGCCGCCAGGACAGCTCGGGGATCGTGATGAAACCTACTCCTGGATAGACCGGATGTGGTGGCCCATCGTCCAGCGCCACGAACACGCCGAACGGCTGCACGTCCGCCACCACACCGCTGAGCACCTCGTCAGGGCGGAGTGCTTTCAAGAACGCCCAGAGCTCGGGATTCTCGGTCGCGGCCAGGGACAGGCCGATCGTTGCCTGCTCTCGATCGACAGCGATTACTTCAGCGGTGACGCGCTGGCCGACCTGGACGGCCTCATCCGACCGGCGGGTCCAAGAGGCGTCCAGAGGCCCGATGTCCGCCGGTATCAGGCTCAGGTGCCCGTCGAGTCTCACCGCAGCCCCGCGAGGACGTCTTACCTCAGTGACCGTCCCGGAGATGACGTCGCCGACCCGCACGGTCTTCAAGATCTCGACTACAGCTTGATCCTCCGTCGGCCCATCCATGCTGTCCACTTTCTCATGGCCGCTCACTTGCGCGATCGGCGATCAGTGCTGTGCACATTTCTCAATCCTTCCCTACTGCGGGTAGTCCGGGCCCTCAGTGATCCTCACCTGGGCGGGCGCATCTCGCGGGAAGTGCCAGAGCTGACGGTCGTCTCGTTGAGCTCGACAGAGGAGAACGGATTGGAGTGTTGGGAGATCGCGAGCCACTCCAAGGTCTCCTCGCCGAGTCGAATCAGCGCTACCCAGCCGATACTTCCGTGGGCGGCTGACTCGCCTGCGAGGGCCCGGATTCCGTCCTGAGTGCACGAGGCCAAGGTGATATCGACGTCGAGCCAGTTGGTCGGTGTCCACTGCTTTGCCCGCACGACTTCCGACCATTCCCACCGTATGGGGTCGGCGAACTCGTGGAATTCCATTACGGACAGAGTGCCGTCGCCGAAAAGTATGAGGTCACCGTCCGGTGCCTCCCGGGCGCGCCAGCGAGCCTGCACGTCCTCGACCGTAACAGCCTGGTTGTTTGCCATTCGTCCCTCACGTCATGGTCACGGTTCTGCCACCACAATGCGAGGGGCAGGAAACCTGTTGGGACTCAGTTTGCCGTTTCGGCGAGTCGGGCGCGTTGGCGGGCGTAGGGGCCAGGTTGGGGGTAGTAGGTCTCGATGACGGGTGCGTTGGTGTGGTGGTGGTAGATCAGAGTGTTGGCGGCGTAGCGGTTCTTTGCGAAGTAGCGGGCTGCCTGGTGGTGTTTGCGCAGCGTCCGGGTCGAGGGCGCGGGTGGCGTGCCGTCGGTGTTCTTCAGGCGCCGTTCGGGGAACGTGGTGGGGGTCATGTGGGGCTGGGCGGCGTGGTGGTCGGCCCATAGGTGGAGCGGGTGTTTTTGGTCTTCGGGGTAGTACTCGCGCAGGCCGAGGCGCAGGCCGAATTGTTCGCAGAGCTCCCAGCGGTCGTCGGTGTCCGGGTCGCCGAACGGGGCGGTGGCTTTGGCCCGCCAGGTGGGGGAGGCCAGGAGTCCGGCGATGGTGACGGCTTCGGGGTAGATGGCGGCGTAGCAGCCTGAGTGGCTGAACATCTTCTGGGAGTCGGTCTTGGGGATGATGCGGTCGAGGCGCTGGTCCCAGTGCCACCAGCGGCTGTCGCCGTAGGTCTCTTCGGGGCCGTTCTTCCAGAGCACGGCGCAGATCTTGAAAGCGTGGATGAGCGCGTCGAAGACTGGGATCGGACCATAAGCGCGCACCAGCCGGTGGTGCTTGCGTTGCGCGCTGAGGATCTCCGGAAGGTCGGCGAGGTGCCGGAGGCTGTGGTCTTGGCCGACGTCGGGTGGACCGAGCCAGTAGCCGTGACGTCGGCAGGCGTACTCGTGGTGGGCGAACAGCCGCATGACGTGCCCGCCGCCGTGCCGGGCGGTGCAGCGCGAGCAGGCGAATTGCGGGGTGTCACGCAGGAGCAGCCAGTCGGTGTCGGGGTTCAGTTCGGGCAGGGCCTTGGCCAGGTGGTCCAGCGCGTAGCCGGTGGCCTCGGCGAGCCGCTGGCCGCAGAGCACTCTGGCTTTGGCGCCGGCATCGCCCGGGACGCTGACCCAGGTCCACATTTCCTGGTAGATGACGTCGTGGACGGTGGCGAGCCGAAGCAGGTAGGACTTCACCGTCTCGTTCGCGGCGGGCGGGATCGGGATCGGCAGTCGGCGCAGCATCACACGACCTCCGCTGATGCGGGCTGGTCACCGTGGCGGCGCCGGGAGGTTGAGGCGGTGTAGGTGGTCTGTGCGGCGTAGTCGACGGGGACGAGGTCGAGGTGTTCCCGGGTGATCTTTTCGGCGCCGTCTTCGATGGCCAGGATCGCCGCTCCGCGGATGAGCTGGGACAGGCTGCCGATCATTCCGCCGCTGCGCCGGTAGAGGTATTCGGCGAGACCCGCCAGAGTCCCAGGCGCGTGGTGCTGCAGGCGCAGGGTGGTCTCCAAGGTGGCGATGAGGGAGTGCCAGGCGTCGCGTTGTTCGCTGGTGCCGTAGGCGAATGCGGTCGTCGGGACGACGGTGAACCGTCCGGCGATCTGGCGGCCGCGGGCTCCGGCGAACAGCCCTTGGGCTTCGACCTCGACGCCGGCGTAGATGAACGTGGCGGGCAGTCGTTCGGCGAAGTACTTCAGCTGGTCGGAGACCTCGGCGCCGGTGCGGGTGGCCAGGCTGATGTTGTGGATCTCATCGACTAGGACGAGGTCGACATGGGTGTGGGCCGCGACGGAGCAGACGGCGTTGGTGATGTCGGTCAGGTTGTAGCGGCTGGTGAACTCCAGTCCGAGGAAGCGGGCGAACTCCACTGCGAGCATCCGGGAGGTCGCCGCAGGCGGGACGGTGACGTAGATGACCGGCAGCCGAGTCTTGTCATCGGGGTGGCGTTTGCGGATGGCCAGTTCGTGGGCGCGGCCGAGTTGGGTCAGCGCGGTGGTCTTGCCGGTCCCGGATGCGCCGCTGATGATCGCGCCGCGGCGGGCGGAGATCTGCCGCCGGTTGAGCTGGACCAGCAGGCGTCCGGTGGAGATCACTCGGTGGATCGTCGGGGTGTTCACCAGCGGCAGGTCGGAGTGATAGTCCCGCCGCATCTCGTCGTAGGCGCTCCGGCGGCGAGGCGAAAGAGCGACTAACTCGTCAGCCGTGAGCAGCATTGGCGGCTCGGGAGCGTGACGGACGAACGCACCCCACCCTTCTTTGGTGGTGAGGGGATTGTCGGGCGGGACCTCGTCATTGGGCGTGGTCGCGGTGTGAGGGGCGCTGGTCATATCCACTTCTCGGCTTCGGCGTGGGCATCGAAGATCCCGAACGGGATCACGGCTGCGGTCGGTGGCGGCGCGTCGGCGTCGGGTTCGGTGTCCTCGGCCGGCCGCGGCCGGTGGGCGGCGGCTGCGACCTTGGTTCGGGCTGCGATGCGCTTGCTGCGTCGCGTGGCCGAGCGGTCGGTCGGCCCTTCCTGAGCCCGCGTCAGCAGGTTGTCCAGGACACGAGCGACGTCGGTCTCGTTGGTGTCATCCAGCCCTTTGTCGGCGGCCAGACGGCGGGCGTGCCGCCAGGTGAAGTCGGCGAACGGAGCCGAGACCATCGGCAGGTGCGTCCAGGGGACGGTGATCCATCCGGTGCGGGTGCGTACGAACACCTGGGACAAGTCATACGGGTCGTAGTGGACCTCCCACAGTCCCTTCTTGGCAGTGACGCCCGAGTGCTGCCGCCGCCAGGGGCCGAGGTCGACGTGGTCGTAGGTGCGGTAGTCGATCCGGATGCCGTAGTCATTGATCGCCCGCCAGGCCACCGGCAACAACTCCAGATAGTCCTCACCGGTCAGAGTGAGCGGCAGGTAGCCGGCAGCGGCCACGAGCGAGGCGTACTTGTCGTTCGGCGACATCGCCCGGCGAGGGAAGTACGGGTCACGCAGGCTGTCGTGCGGGCGAGGCTGCCACCCGGCGATCAGCCACTCATCCAGCAGGTCCTGCAACTCCGGGATCGTCCAGACGGCCTCATCGTCGACGCGCTCGCCACGGCGGCTGGTGTTCGACCCGGTGTAGGCGGCCACGTGCTGGCAGAACAGCGTGTTGATCGACCCGAACGTCGCCTCGACGATCGCCTTGTCGGTCGGCGTATTCGGGCGGGCCTTCTGGACCGAGATCCCCAGGCGTTCGCAGGCACGGGTGAAGGTCTCGGAGATGAACACCCGTCCGCCGTCGATGACGATGGTGTCCGGCACGATCACCGGCTTGGCCGCCGCCAGCTCCATCCGGGTGTCGATGTCGACCAGACGGGCGTGTGGCAGCCGGGACGCCGACATCCGCAACGCCGTCGACCAGCCGGGTCGCATCGGCTCGGGCACCAGCATCTTGGCCACCAACAGGGACGCGTCCACCGCCTTGGTCCCCACCGGGCGCAGCACTGCGGCGCAGATCGTGCGTGTCGCGACATCGACCGCGATGGTCAGATCCGCGCGGTCAGCCAGGCCGGAGTCCAGCAGCACCATCACGTCCAGCGGGGTGGAGTCGATCTGCACCTGCTCGCCAGGCCGGGCTGCGAACGTCGGCGTGAACGGCCCGTCCGGCCGGTTCGCCGTCTGCCGACGCGTGACCGCCGACTCGAAGCTGTGGCGTCCCGTCGAGAGCACCTCGATCAGCCGGTAGAAGGTGGTCTTGCCAGGCAGCGGCACCGCTCCGGGCCCGTAGGCGTCCTCCAGCGATTTCGTCACCCGCCGGATCAACCGCGACCGTGTCCCCGTCGACGCGTTCGTCTCGGCGTCCAAGGCCTCGCGGATCGCGGTCACCACCCGGGCATCCGCCCGTCCGGTCGCCTCCCAATCCCGGATGACTCGCTGGTCCACCAATCCCCACAGACCCTGCGCGGCGTAGCGAGCGCGACGGCTCTGGATCGTGCGGACGCTGACGCCCAGTTCCTCAGCCTTGGCTTGGTCGCGCTGGGCGAGAGTGCTTGTCGCCGGGTCGTACTTCGCCTGCGGGACCGCTCCGGGCGCCGCATCCGGGGGCAAGCCACTGGTGACCTCAACGACGTGTCGCTCCCATTCCCTGGCTGCCGCGAGAACCTCGGCCGGGAGACTGTCGAGCAGGCCGAACGGCTCCACTTGCGGAAGTGGCTCGCCGTCGATTAAGGCGAAGCCCGGTGCGCCCATCAGATGCGAGGCCAGCACCACCGACTCACCGCCTGCGGCCGATCGCAGCCGTACCGACATCCCGGCCAGACCAACCACCTGGTGTTCGCCGCCGTCGAATTGGACCCAATCGCCCGGACGCAGCACCGGCCGTGAGACGCTGCGCTCGCCCGTCATGTGAGCGGGGTCCGCGACACGATGGCCGCCTGGTGCAGCGGCACCGAAAGGTCCACGACCAACTCCTGCCGCCAAAGCAGGTGGAACAGCACCGGCAACACCGCGATCGGATCGCCCACGGCCTCTGCACCGGCCAGCAGTCCGCGCGGTGAGTGGAAGGCGTCCCCCAACGCCGTAGCGATCTCAGGAAGCGAATGACGCGGGTGCCGGTAGCCCCCCAGCCACCGCACATTCGCCGTCACGATCGAATCCGGGGCGCCCACCAGCCGGTACTCCCACCCCACCAGTCCGCACGCCTTCCTGGTGGCCTCGAACGCCGCCAGGTCGCGCGGCTTACGTCGTTCAGCAGGACGGCAGTCGACGACCACTCCGGATCCATCCGCCTTCCGCGCGAAGTAATCCGGCGCATGCGACCGGCCCTTCCGCCGATCCTCCGTCGACCAGAACAACCAGAACGGCTGGGAAGCGATCCCGATGATCGCGGGATCGAAGTCGAGCAACATCAGGTGATCGCGTTCCAGCCACGACTCGTACCCGACATGTCCTTCCTCCGTGGCCGTCCACCACCGACCCGGGAAGTGCCGCTGCCCCTTGTAGGAGGCGAAGCTCCGCGCGGGCGGCGCGGACTCCAGCCGCACGCTCCACGCATCCGTCAGCGGAACCCGCACCTGCGCTCCGTCCGGCGTCAGGTACCCGATCTCGAAGCCATCGGCCGGCGGATCAACCCCATCGCCGATCACCATGCGTAAGCCCTTCATGACCGAGGATTCTTCACGACCCGGCCGCCGCCTCGCAGGGTTAATCCGAACTTCGCAAGATCACTCGCAACCTAAGTCCGGAACTCGCAAGGTTCGCCCGGACAGGACACAACCCCGGTGTCCGTTCCGGCCGAACCCTGCCAGCGGTCAGCGCGCCGAGCTGCGGGTTGAAAAGTAGGTCCGGACAGTGACCGCCGATCTTGTTCGGACCTACCTTGCGAATTCGGTGGAGAGGGACTGCCGACCGGCGTTGCTGGGGTGCTGCGAACGGTCGGTTCGTCCCGCGATGCCCGACCGTTCGCAGGGTTGGTCCGGACTTCGCAAGATCGCTCGCAAGGTAAGTCCGGAACTCGCAAGGTTCGCCCGGACAGGACACCCGGCGATCGCTGTGGGCGAACGGGCGATCGGAAATTTATCGGGACTCTTCTTTCTTGAGTGTGGGTGACTCAAGCTTTGGAGGCCTGATGAGCAAGATCGTCACCCTGCCGGTGCTGCCGCTCGACGACGAGGTCGTGCTGCCGGCGATGGTCGTGCCGCTCGACCTGTCGGAGAGCGACGTGCGGGCGGCGATCGACGCCGCGCGTGCGACCGCCGTCTCCCAGGGGCCGGGCATCCGGTCGGAGGACAAGCCGCGGGTGCTGCTGGTGCCCCGGCTGAACGGGAAGTACGCGGCCGTCGGCACCCTCGCCGTCGTCGAGCAGGTGGGCACGCTGCCCGGCGGCGGGCCGGGCGCCGTCGTCCGCGGCGTGGCCCGCGTGCGCATCGGTTCCGGGACGACCGGTCCGGGCGCGGCCCTGTGGGTCGAGGGGACCGAGGTCGAGGACGCCGGTCTCGGACCGCGGGCCGACGAACTGGCCAAGGAGTACAAGGCGCTGGTCGTCGGGGTGCTGGAGAAGCGCGGCGCCTGGCAGGTCGTCGACATGGTCCAGCAGATCGAGGACCCGTCGGTGATGGCCGACCGGGCGGGCTACGCGTCCTACCTCAGCGCCGACCAGAAGGTACGCATCCTGGAGACCGCCGACGTCACCGAGCGGCTGGAGCTCGCGATCGGCTGGACCCGGGAGCACCTCGCGGAGCTGGACGTCGCCGAGACGATCCGCAAGGACGTCGAGGAGGGCGTGGAGAAGCAGCAGAAGGAGTTCCTGCTCCGCCAGCAGCTCGCCGCGATCCGCAAGGAGCTGAACGAGCTCAACGGCGACCCGTCCTCCGAAGAGGAGGACTACCGGGCCCGCGTCGAGGCGGCCGACCTGCCGGAGAAGGTCCGCGAGGCGGCCCTGAAGGAGGTCGACAAGCTCGAGCGGACGTCCGACCAGTCGCCGGAGGGCGGCTGGATCCGCACCTGGCTGGACACGGTCCTGGACATCCCCTGGAACGACCGGACCGAGGACGCCTACGACATCGCCGGCGCCCGGGAGATCCTCGACGAGGACCACACGGGACTCGACGACGTCAAGGAGCGGATCGTGGAGTACCTCGCCGTGCGCAAGCGGCGGGAGGACCGGGGCCTCGGCGTGATCGGCGGCCGGCGGTCCGGCGCCGTCCTCGCGCTCGTCGGCCCGCCCGGCGTCGGCAAAACGTCCTTGGGCGAGTCGGTGGCGCGGGCGATGGGCCGTGAGTTCGTCCGCGTGGCGCTCGGCGGCGTCCGCGACGAGGCCGAGATCCGGGGTCACCGGCGCACGTACGTCGGCGCGCTGCCCGGCCGTATCGTCCGGGCGATCCGCGAGGCCGGCACGATGAACCCGGTCGTGCTGCTCGACGAGATCGACAAGGTCGGCGCGGACTACCGCGGCGACCCGACGGCGGCGCTGCTGGAGGTGCTGGACCCGGCGCAGAACCACACGTTCCGGGACCACTACCTCGAGGTCGAGCTCGACCTGTCCGACGTCGTGTTCCTCGCGACGGCCAACGCGCTCGAGACCATCCCCGGCCCGCTGCTGGACCGCATGGAGCTCGTCTCCCTCGACGGCTACACCGAGGACGAGAAGGTCGCCATCGCGCGCGACCACCTGCTGCGGCGTCAGCTCGACAAGGCGGGCCTGACCGCCGACGAGGTGACGATCGACGACGGCGCGCTACGGCTGCTGGCGGCCGAGTACACCCGCGAGGCGGGCGTACGGAGCCTGGAGCGGGCGATCGCCCGGGTGCTGCGCAAGGTCGCGGCGAAGGTCGCGCTGGAGCAGACGACGCTTCCGCTGACGGTCGGCGCCGACGACCTGCGCGACTACCTCGGCCGTCCGCGCTTCACGCCGGAGACGTCGCTGAACGAGTCCGAGCGGCGTACGGCGGTGCCGGGCGTGGCGACCGGGCTCGCGGTGACCGGGGCCGGCGGCGACGTGCTCTACATCGAGGCGTCCCTGGCGGACAAGGAGACCGGTGACACCGGCGTGACCCTGACCGGCCAGCTCGGCGACGTCATGAAGGAGTCGGCGCGGATCGCGCTGTCCTACCTGCGCTCGCGCGGCGCGGAGCTGGAACTGCCGGTCGGTGACCTGAAGGACCGTGGCGTGCACGTCCACGTGCCGGCCGGCGCCGTGCCCAAGGACGGGCCCAGCGCGGGCGTCACGATGACCACGGCGCTCGCGTCGCTGCTGTCCGGGCGGCTGGTCCGCACGGACGTCGCGATGACCGGTGAGGTGTCGCTGACCGGGCGGGTCCTGCCCATCGGCGGCGTCAAGCAGAAGCTGCTGGCCGCGCACCGGGCGGGGATCACCACGGTGATCATCCCGAAGCGCAACGAGCCGGACCTGGACGACGTGCCGGCCGAGGTCCTGGAGCAGCTGACCGTCCACCCGGTCAGCGACGTCCGGGACGTCCTCGACCTGGCACTGGAGCCGGCGACGACGCGGGACGTCGTCGCCGCCTGACCGGCACCGGTCGGCCCCGCGGCACGCGGTGCGAGACGGCGCCCCTCCGGACCTTTCCGGAGGGGCGCCGTTCGCGTCTCCGGACGGCCTGCGGGCACCGCGGCCGGTCGACACCGCGCCGGGTTCCCGCACGGCCCGCCGACACGTCCGGCGGCTCAGCCCCGCGGCTGAAGGCGGAAGACCCGCAGCTCGCGGCCGGAGCGCTCGACGTACGTGTCGTAGGTCGGCCATGCCTTCAGCAGCCGGGGCCAGACCTCGGCGCGCTCGGCCCCTTCCAGCAGTCGCGCGGTGACCGGGATCGTACGGCCACGGTGGCTGACCTCGGCGCTCGGATCGTGCAGGAGGTTGGTCGTCCACGCGGGGTGGTTCTCGCGGCCGAAGTTGCTGCCGACCACCACGTACGAGCCGTCCGGCTCGGGCAGGCAGGCCAGCGGCGTCTGGCGGGGCAGGCCGCTGCGGTGCCCGGTGGCCTTCAGCACGAGGCTGGGCACGACGTACTGCCCCATGAGGAGACGGCCGCCCGACAGCCGGTGCAGCGCGCGGTCCAGCGGGGGGACGATCTTGGGTGCGATCTTGGCGAACCACGGTGAACCGGACACCCGCTGAACCGTCGGGGTGATCGCGGCCTGGAGCCTGCTTCGCGGCATGACCTGCCCTGCCTCTCTGTCCGGCGCACCCCCGGTGCGCTCCGGGGGATCCGTTCTGCCCGGGACGCCCTCGGCGCCGCCCGGAACGCTGTCATCGGGAATCCGCCCGGGGCCGGCCCGTACGGGACGGGGCGGGGCGAGCCGCCCGGCCCGCGCCGGGGAGAGATGCCCGGCGGCCGCGAGCCACCGCAGGGCGTCCGCCAGGCTCTCCTCCACCGGCCGGAGCGTGACGCCGAGCGCGTCGATGGCCGCGGTGTCGTCGGAGGGCACGAGCGTCACCATGAACTGCGCGGCGTCCCGGGTCAACGGGTAGTCGAAGGAGCGCACGCGCTTGGCCGCGTCCAGCAGTGACCCCAGCGCGATCATCAGCCCGCCGGGCACCACGACGCGGCGGCAGCGCACGCCGGTGAGGGCGTCGCAGTGGTCGGCCAGCCCCGGCCAGGTCAGGTAATGGCCGCCGAGCGTGTACCGGCGCGGCCCCCGGCCGGGGACGACCGCGCGGGCCAGGGCCTCGCCGAGGTCGCGGACGTCGACGAGGGACACGCCGCCGCTCGGCATCGGCCAGATCATGTTGAGGGCGCCGGCCAGGCCCTCCATCATCGCGTCCAGGCGCGGTTGCCGCGGGCCGATGACACCGCCGGGGTAGACGATCGTGATGGGGGCGCCGTCGGCCTGCAGGCCGCGCACGTAGCGTTCGGCCGCGACCTTCGAACGGCCGTAGTCCGTACGCGGGTGTGCGAGCGGGTCCTCCGCCCGGATCATCGGCCCCGCCGGCGGCACGAACACCGCGATGGTGGACACGTGGATCACCGGGTCGAGCCCCCGGGCGACGGCGCCGCCGACCACGGCGCGCGTGCCGGCGACGTTGACCTCCAGGACGTCCGTACGGGTGTCGGTGACGCCGAGCGCGGCGGCGGCGTGCACGACGGCGTCACACCCGTCGAGGGCCTGGGCGACGGCCTCCTCGTCGAGCATGTCGCCGGGGTGCATTTCCACCGCCTCGGCCTCGACCCCGATCGCCCCGAGGATCTCGACCGCCCGGCCGGGATCGCGCACGAGGACCCTCACATGGTGACCGGCCGCGAGCAGCGCGCGGACGGTGTAGGAGCCGACGAATCCCGATCCGCCGGTGACGAGAACACGCATGAGGTCAAACTAGCGCTTGGTAAGAGACCTGGGTCATGCCGACGTTCTGTCAGGCCTCTTCGTTTGCCGAGAAATATGTGAAGTGGATCACATAGCGGCGGGCGAGGTGCTCGTCGAGGGACGCCGTCGGTGCCGGGGCGCGCCCGAGGCGGCCGCCGCCGATGGGGCGCGCGATGCCCGAGGTCGGCCACCCGATGGACGAGTCTTGCGATGCGGTCTAGGTTAGGTATTACCTCTTAATGTCATGACAATCGCACTCTGGCGATGGAGCGTTCTAACGGCGATACCGGAGTCCTTGAGCCTCCCTCGAGGACTCCAGAGCCGTCCATCTGCGCCGGTTTCGCGAGCGTCCGACACGACGTCGCCCACCAGGAGGACTCTATGAGAATCGGGCTCGCAGGGGCAGGCCGCATCGGTGCCCGGCACGCTGAGACCCTTCGCGCGCTGCCCTCCGTCGAATCCTTCGTGGTGGCCGATCCGGACGCCGACCGGGCGCGCCGGATCGCCGAGGAGTACGGCGGGGTCGTCGCCGATTCGGTCGACGCGCTCTTCGACGCCGGGCTGGACGGCCTGGTCGTCGCCGCCGCGACGGACGCGCACGCCGAGCTCGTGACCCGCGCCGCGCGGGCGGGCATCCCGACCTTCTGCGAGAAGCCCGTCGCGCCGGACAGTATTGGAACGCTCCAAGTCGTCCGGGCGGTCCGTGCGGCCGGAACCCCCGTCCAGGTCGGATTCCAGCGCCGCTTCGACGCGGGTCACGCCGCGCTCCGGGACGCCATCGCGGCCGGCCGCCTCGGCAGGCTCCACACGGTGCGGTCCTGCACGCTCGATCCCGCGCCGCCGCCCGCCGCCTACGTCCGTGTCTCCGGGGGCATCTTCCGCGACTGCGCCGTTCACGACATCGACGCGATCCGGTTCGTCACCGGACGACAGGTCGTCGAGGTCACGGCGACGGGGGCCAACAAGGGAGAGGAGTACTTCGCCGCGAGCGGCGACGTGGACACCTCCGCCGCCCTTCTCACCCTGGACGACGGGACCCTCGCCATCATCTCCGAGACCCGCTACAACGGGGCCGGCTACGACGTCCGCTTCGAGGCGCTCGGATCCAAGGACAGCCTCGCGGCCGGATTCGGCGAGCAGACGCCGCTCACGCCGGTCGACGGGGGTTCTGCGGCCGGAACGCTCGGCGCTCTGCCCTCCCAGGGCTTCCTCGAGCGCTTCGGGCCGGCGTACGAGGCCGAACTCGAGGAGTTCGTCCGGGTCGTCGCCGGGAAGGCCGACAGCCCGTGCCCGCCGGAGGAGGCCCTGGAGGCGTTCTACGTGGCCGAGGCGTGCGACCGCTCCCGCCGGGAGCGGCGCACCGTGACGATCGATGAGGTCCGGCAGTGACGGTCGAGGAGGTTCCCGCATGAGAACCGAGGAGGTCCGGCGGTGAGGATCGCGGGTGCGCCCATCTCCTGGGGCGTGTGCGAGGTACCGGGGTGGGGTCACCAGATGTCCCCGGACCGGGTGCTGGCCGAGATGCGCGACACGGGACTGACCGCCACCGAGTTCGGCCCGGACGGGTTCCTGCCGGCGGACCCGGCCGAACGCGAGGCGCTGCTGACCTCGTACGGCCTGGCGGCGGCCGGCGGATTCGTCGCCGTGGTCCTGCACGAGCCGGCGCGTGATCCGCTGCCGGAGGTGGAGCGGGCGCTGCGCGGGTTCGGCGACGCGCCGATGCTCGTTCTCGCGGCCGCGACCGGCCGGGACGGGTACGACGAGCGTCCCGTGCTGTCCGCCGAGCACTGGGCGACGCTGCTGGCCAACCTCGACCGCGTCGCCGCGTACGTGGCCGGGCTCGGGCGCCGGACCGCGCTGCACCCGCACGTCGGCACGATCGTCGAGGGACCCGATGAGGTCCACCGGGTCCTGGCCTGCTCCGGCGTCCCGCTCTGCCTGGACACCGGGCACCTGCTCATCGGCGGTACCGACCCGCTCGCCCTGGCGCGGGCGGCCGCGGACCGTGTCGCGCACGTGCACCTCAAGGACGTCGACGCGAGCGTCGCCGACCGCGTCCGCGGCGGCGAGCGCACCTACACCGAAGCCGTACGCGACGGGCTCTATCGCCCGCTCGGCGCCGGGGACGTGGACGTCGCGGCGATCGTGGCAGCGCTCGACCAGGCCGGTTACCAGGGGTGGTACGTCCTGGAACAGGACACGATCCTGGACGCCGAGCCGGCGCCGGGCGCGGGCCCCGTGGCCGACGTCCGGCGCGGCGTCGCCTTCCTGAACGGCTTGAAAAGCGTTGCCGACGTGCGGGGACGTTAACCGCCCGGCGATCGGGGAATGATCGCCCGCGTCAAGATGGGCAAGCCACCCCCCGGCCCATGTCCGAGATCGGCCGGTGCGCGGGGGTTGTGCGGTGTTCACTGGGTTCGTCGGGTCAGGATCCTTCCCTTCAGGCCGTAGAGGCTCACGTGCGGGCCGGCCGGCACGCCACTGGCCGGCCCTCGCCGCGGCGGCGCTGCTCGGGGTCGTCGCCGGATGCTCCGGCGACTCCCACAAGGGGCACGGGCCGACCTCCGCCGAGACGGCCTTGAAACCCGTCTCGTCCGAGGTCCAGGAGGCCGTGGCCCGGGTGTGGCCCGAAGCCCCGAAGATCTGGCCCGGAACCGTCCTAAAGGACCGGCGGATCATCCTCGGTGACGGCGTCGGCACACGGTTGATCAGCGTGGACGGCGTGACGAACCTGAGCCCGTCCGAGCTCCGGAAGAGGAAGATCGCCATTCCGCGCAGCGGGTCCTCCTACGCCAGTTGGGACGGGCACCCGGCGGTCGTCATGAACGCCGCCGACCCCTCGTACCGATCGGACGCGGCGGCGGCACGGATGAGCCTGTCCGCCACGTTGTTCGCCGCCGCGACGGATGAGCTGTACCACGCGACGCAGCAGCGCTGGCAGGCCTGGAAGAAGGGCGGGGAAATGCGGGGCACGGAGTACCCGCTCGCCGTCACGCCCCGGCTCTACCGCGCCATGCTCTACAACGACCTGGTCGCGGCCTACGCCGATCCGAAGCAGCGGAACGGCCGGCTCGCCGGCGCGGCGTACTGGCGGTCGATGTGGCAGAAGGAGTACGCGGGCGAGGCCAAGCGGGCCGCCGCGACCGACATCGGCGAGGGGGCGGCCGGCTACTTCGGCGCCGTCGCCACGGCCATGGCGATGGGAGCCAAACAGGACGACCCCCGGGAGATCCGCAAGAGGTCGCAGCTCCGGCCGATGGACCGGACACTCGATGCCGGGCAGGTCACCGTGGACGGGGAGAGCACCGCGCTGGGCAGCGTCGCCGGGCTTCTCCTGGACGAGAGGCGCAAGGGCTGGAAGCGGGAGGTCACCCAGGGCAGCACGCCCGTCGACCTGTTGCTCTCGGGCGTCACCCCGGTCGCCGAGCAGCCGTCGGACTCGCTCCGGCAGTCCATCCAGGACGTCCTCAGCAAGCTGAACACCGACCTGATCCCGCGGCTGAACCCGCTGGTCGCCTCCTACCGCAACACCGCGCATCCCCTGTTGCTCATCCCGATGAGCACGGCCCAGGGCGACCTGGACGCCGGCGGTTACTACGTCTCCCGCGACGTCCCGTACGCGATCCTGGCCCGGCTCAACGGCACGTTCCGTCTGTCGAGCGGGACGATCGAGGCCAAGGAGGCGTCGGTGCTCGCGGGGATGGTCGGCGGCCACTCGTACCTGATCATGCCGATCGACCGGGACAAGAGCGGGGTGACGGCGAACCACGTGAACCTGCGCGGCGGAGCCGTGACCGGCTCCTTCCAGGTGTCGGCACACCGCGCGAAGGGGCGCGAGGAGCTCATCGCCCGCTGACGCCCCGCCCGCGGATCCGGAGTCCTCGCCGTGTTCCCGCTCGGTGCGGAATCCGAGGCGGCCGTGGGATCAGCCGGAGGACGGGGGCGCCGTCGCCGACCTGGCAGAACAGCTCAGCGCGGCGACGTGGAGGGCGGTTCGGGCGTGCCGATGGTGCGGGCCCGGAGGTGGCCGATGCCGGACCGGGTGGCGAGCACGACCAGCCGGTCTCCGGGGATCAGAAGGTAGCCGTTCTGCAGGTCCCAGTCGAAGCGCGGCCGGCCGCGGCGGCCGAGCGCCAGCACCCGGGCCTCTCCCGGGAGGTTCGCCTCCCGCAGGGGCCGTCCGTCGAGTTCTGAGCTCGCGCCGATCGGCATGTCGGCGATGAGCATCACGCTGCGGCCGACCGGGATCGTCCCGATGACCTGGCGTTCCATCATGGCGGCGGCGAACGCCGGTGCGGCGAGGAAGGACACGCTGCGCGACACCGGGATCTTGAAGTTGCGGTGTACGCGCGCCGCCAGGTCGTCGTCGAAGAGCCGCAGCACCACGCGGACGTTGTCGCGCAGCGCACGGGCGTTCAGCCCGGCCTCCAGGTTGGTGATGTCGTCGCTGGTGACCGTGACCACGGCGCGGCAGGTGCCGACCCACGCCGTACGCAGGGTCTCGCCCCGGGTGGCGTCGCCGAAGACGATCGGCAGTCCGAGGCGGCGGGCCAGCGGAACGCCGACGGCGTCCTCGTTCGCCTCGACGCAGACCACCTGGACACCGAGGTCGTGGAGCTGCGATACGACACGGAGGCCCACCTCGCCGAGGCCGACGACCACGACGTGCCCGTTGATCGGATCGCGCAGCTGCTCGAGCGGCCCGGCGAGCCGGGCCCGGACCAGCGTGTCGACGACCGCGGCGGTGATCGCGGGCACCAGCGCGAGACTGGCCAGCGTAATGATCACCTGCGTGACCTTCGCCGGCCCGCTGAGCTGCGGATCCGGGTTGGCCGCCCCGGCGATGTCGAGGAGGACCAGGTACAGCGAGTAGGTGAAGCCGTGACGGTCGCCGATGCTCAGCGCGGTGCTGCCGACGACGATCAGCACGAGAAGGGCCATCGCCACCTGTAGCAGGCGCCGGCTGAGGATCAGCCGCAGATTGCGGGTGAGCGTGGTGACCGGCCGGCGGTTCACCGGCGGGCCGGCGAGGGACGTGCGCGATGTGCCGTCGGCGACCGCGAGCACCAGGTTGGCCCGTTCCTGGTCCACTGGGAGCAACCGGGGCGCCCCGTCCGACCTGCGGGTGTCCGCGAGCCCGCAGACGACGTTGCGGACCCGGTCGCTCCGGTGGGCGACGTACAGCGTGCGGCCCGCCACCCGCACGTGGCTGGGCGGCAGGTCACCGAGGGCGGCGGCCACGAACGACGGCGCGGCGACCGCGCCGTCCGACAGCACCGCGCAGTCCTTGAACAGCGTGCGGATGCGGTTTCCCAGTGCGGTGTTCGACATCCGGATGACCAGCCGGATGTCCGGATTGAGCTCCTGGACCCGCAACGCCGCGTGGATGTTGCCGACCTCGCTGTTGCCGACGAGGGCGACCGCGCGCGCCGACTCGGTGTGCACGGCCCGGAACGTCTCGTCGTCCAGCTCCGCCGCCTCGTGCACCCGTACGCGGGGCAGGTCGGTGATCTGGGGCCCGTGGTTACGTCGCTTGGAGGAGACGATGACCGTGACGTCCTGGAGGTAGCGCGTCGACAGCTCGTCGGCGAGCCGGAAGGCGAGCGGAGTGTCACCGCAGATGATCAGGCGACCGCGCAGGGGGCTTCGGAGGCGGGGAACGGTCGGCACGCCGCGATCTTAACGGTCGCCGACTCGTCGCCGTGTGTACGGATGCACGCAGCGAAGTGACCATCCGGTGCGGGGTTGCCCGCCCCCGGTTCGTTCTCTAGGGTCCCAAGCAAGCGCTTGTGGCAGCGAATGGGAGCGGTGCATGCGGCGAGGCATTTATCTGCTCGAAGAGGTCGAATTCCATCCGATGAACTCGCGGAGGCCGCTGGAGTACCTCCAGTGGCTCACGGCCTACAAGAAGGAGGACGAGGCGCTCGAGTCCGGCCGGCATGTGCTCACCAAGGGAGAGTCGATCCGTTCCCGCGACATCGACCTGGTCGGCGCGTTCTACGCCGTCGGCATCACCGGGCACCCGCAGTTCAAGGTCGTCACCCTGTGGGACTGCCACGGGGGCTGGGACGGCGGCTGGCGGCAGATGCTGGAGATCTACACCGGCGTCAAGGAGAACCTCTTCCTGTCGGCCATCGACGACCTGCGCTTCACCGCGTTCTCCCGCCCGCTGGGCGCCGCTCCCGGCAGCCCGGCGCTCGCCGACGCCACGGGAGCGGAGTTCTTCGTCCTCGAGAGCGCGCGCGTCCGGCCCGGCGCGGCCCTCGACTACCTGGCGGCGGTCCGGGAGGAGCGCGTCCCCCTGCTCGCCGACCACGGCCACCGCCCCGTCGGCCTGTACGAGGTGCTGCTGTGCGACACCGAGGTCGTCACCGTCTGGGCGACCGACCTCGACTCCCACCTCGCGCTGCAGCGGTCGTACGACGCCGCGCTCGGCCTGGACGACGAGATCGACGCCGACGAGCGCCTGCTCGGCTGGCGCAAGCGCGCCCGTGAGTTCCTCGACGGCACCTGGCGCGAGACGCTCCTGTCCCCGTACCCCGGCTCGCGCCTCGCCCCTACCTGACGGGCGCGCGCCGGAGATGCCGCCGACGCTCCCCGCTCCGTTGAGTTCGGGATCGTTGCCCTTGCGCGCCGCCCGGAAACGGCGATTCTCCCGAGATCAACGGAGCGGCGGGCGGGTCAGGTGCCGGCGAGACGGTCGACGACGGGGATGAACGCGTCGAGGTCCGCCTCGTTGTGCAGGACGTAGTAGGAGAGGCCCAGCTCGTCACGCCAGTGGCGGAGGGCGTCGCATACGGCCGCGAGCTCGCCTGCCAGTACCTGCGGGGTTCCCGTCTGGGCGGAGGGGTTCGCCGCACTCCACGCTTCGGGGTCGCGGCCCGGGCCGATCCGCAGGACGGAGGTGCCGAGCTCGATCGCGTCGAACCGCGACCCGGCCGCCTCCCGGACGACCTCGATCTTCCGCCGGAAGGCGTCGGGGCCGCCGTCGGTGGTGTCCGGGCCGGAGCCGTCCGCCCGCACCCGCATGGTCAGATTGACGACGTCGGCCTCGCGGGCGGCCAGGCGGAGCATCCGAGGGCCCCCGCCGCCCAGGACCAGCGGGGGATGCGGGCGCTGGACGGGGAGCGGCCGCTGCTCCAGCCCGCTGACGGTGTAGTGCTCGCCGGCGAAGGAGAACGGGCCGCCGCGCCAGAGGCCCTTGAGCACATCGATCGCCTCGGCCAGGCGCGTGACGCGGATGCCGGGAGGGTCGAGCGGCAGACCGGCGCTCTGGTAGTCCCGGGCCATCCAGCCGGTGCCGAGGCCGAGTTCGAGCCGCCCGTCGGACAGCAGGTCGACCGTTGCCGCCTCCTTGGCCAGGACGGCCGGATGCCGGAAGTCGTTGGCGAACACCAGCGTGCCGATCCGCAGCCGGGTGGTCGCGCACGCCGCGGCGGTCAGCGCGGCGATCGGCGCGAAACGGGGGCCCACGAGATGGTCGGGGACGAGGAGGACGTCGAAGCCGGAGTCCTCCAGCCTGCGGGCCTTGGCGGCCCACGCGGCGGCCGTGTCCGCGTCGCGGATGACGGCGCCGAATCGGAACGGGCGCTTCACCGCAGCAGACTATACCAAGCGCTTGCTCGATGCACGGGAGAGCGTCTATGGTCGCGGCAGGACGACGTTCCGGCGTCCGGCGGCCCGAGCGGTGACCCTCCGGCGGTCGCCCCAGGCGACGGAGGCCGACGACGGTGGCCGCCGGCGACGGCGACTCAAGGCGGTGGCGATGGCTGCACCCGTACGGGATGTGACCGAGGAAGAGGCCCGCTTCTTCCGGGAGAACGGCTGGGTGCGGCTGCCCGGCCTGGTCGCCCCGGACTTCGTCGAACGGCTCCGGCGGCGGGCGCTGGACCGGCTGGCGGCGCGCCGGCGGACCCCCGGCACCGGCTTCGTCGACCAGGCGTTCGGCCAGGACCGCGACATCGCCGAGCGCGAGGAGGAGTTCCACGTGCTGGCGACCTCGCCGGCCCTCGCCCGCGGCGCGGTCCGGCTGCTGACCGGCGTCGAACGGGTACGCCTGCAGGTCACGAACCTGCTGGTGAAGGAGCCCGGCGAACACGGCCAGACCGTATTTCACCAGGACTTTCCGTGGATGCCGATGGACACCTCCGCGATGCTCACCGTCTGGCTGGCCCTGGCCGACGTGCCCGCCGACATGGGCTCGCTGCGGTTCTTCACCGGATCGCACCGGTACGGCACCCTCGGGCGCAGCTTCGTCCGGGAGGGCGATGACGCGCTCACGCGGCATCCGTGGCTGCGCGAGCTGGAGCTCTCCCCGCCCCTGGACCTCGCCGCCGGTGACGCCACGGTGCACAGCGCGCTGACCGTCCACGGTGCGCCACAGAACCACCGCGACGCCCCCCGTCTGTCGTTCACCGCCACCTACTTCGACGCCGCCGCCCTCTACACGGGCGCGCCGTACGGCCAGACCGACGGGCTGGGCCTGAAGGTCAACCGGCCCTTCGACCACCTCAGATTCCCCCTCGTCCCCACGGAGTGAGATGAGTACGGTCAACCGGCCCTTCGACCACCCGAAGATCCCCCTCGTCCCGGCGGAGTGAGATGAGTCCGGTGCAGACCGTGCGCGGCCCGGTGGCCGACCCCGGGGCGACGCTCATGCACGAGCACGTCTTCGGCCTCAGTCCGGAGATCCTCTGGAACTGGCCCGACATTCCCGAGGGCTGGGACCTGGAAGAACGCGCCCGCGAGGCCGCCGGAAAGCTGAACGAGCTGAAGGCCGCCGGCATCGACACGATCGTCGACCTCACCGTCGTCGGGCTGGGACGGTACGTCCCGGCCGTGCAGCGCGTGGCCGAGCAGACCGACGTCCACATCGTCGCGGCGACCGGCCTGTACACCTACGACGCCCTGCCGCCGTACTTCGGCAACCGCGGACCCGGCACGCTGTTCGGCGGGCCGGACCGGCTGGCCGAGTTCTTCGTCCGCGACATCACCGACGGCATCGGCCGTACGGGCGTGCGGGCGGGCATGCTCAAGTGCGCCACCGGGCGGCAGGGGATCACACCCGGCGTGGAGCGGGTGATGCGCGCGGTCGCCGAGGCGCACCGCGCCACGGGCGTGCCGATCACCACCCACAGCGAGTCGGCCACCCGCAACGGGCTCGACCAGCAGAAGCTCCTCGCGGCCGAGGGCGTGGACCTGGACCGCGTGGTGATCGGCCACGCCGGCGACTCCACGGACCTGGCCTACCTGGAGGAGCTCATCGCCAACGGCTCGTACATCGGCATGGACCGGTTCGGCATCGAGTTCACCTCGTTCGAAGACCGGGTCGCGACGGTCGCCGCGCTGTGCGAGCGCGGCCACGCCGGGCGGATGGTGCTGTCCCACGACTCGTACTGCTTCAACGACCGCTTCGACCCCGAGGTCGTACGGCGGCGGCATCCGAACTACCACCTGCTGCACGTCTCACGGGACGTGCTCCCCGCCCTGCGCGAGCGCGGCGTCACCGAGGAACAGATCCACCGGATGCTGGTCGACAACCCACGTCGCATCCTGGGAGGCGGCTCTTGAGTACACCCGAGACGGCGACGGACTTCGACATCACCGCCGACTGGCACGTCGCCGACCCCTACCCGTTCCTGACCCGCCTGCGACACGAGCGGCCGGTGTTCTGGAGCGAGCACCTGCGCATGTGGGTGCTCACCCGTTACGAGGACGTACGCGACGGCTACCGCGACCACCGGCGGTTCTCCTCGATCGGCTCCCTCACCATCTCCCGTACGCTCACCGACGAGGTCAAGGAGTCGCTCGGCGAGCACCGGTCCTTCCTCGACAACTTCGCCGCCAACGTCGACCCGCCGCAGCACACCCGGATCCGCCGGGCCATCTCCCGGGCCTTCACGCCGCGCGCCGTCGACCGGCTGGGCGACGCCTTCGGCACCCAGGTCGACGCCGTACTGGACGCCGTCGAGCAGAGGCGGCACGGCGACCTGGTCGCCGACCTCGCCCACCCGCCGTCGGCCCGGCTGACGGCGGCGTTCATCGGCGTGCCGCCCGAGGACGAGCACCAGGTCAAGCAGTGGGTGTACTCCTGGTTCCAGTTGTTCCTGTCGCCGCAGCCGCCCGCCCGTCAGCGGGAGCTGGCCCAGGAGTTCCTCAAGTACCTCGACTACGTCGACCGCCTCGTCACCGAACGCCGCGCCGAACCCCGTGACGACTTCGCCGGGCTCATGGCGGGCCTGATCGACACCGGCCCGGACGGCCTGTCGCACCGGGAGGTCGTCGAGACCATCAGCGCGCTGCTGCTCGGCGGCAACGACACCGTGCCGAACGGCCTGTGCAACGCCGTCCATCGGATGCAGCGGGATCGCATGTCGTGGGAGGCGGTCGTCGCCGACCCCGGGCTCATCCCCAACATGATCGAGGAGACGCTCCGCATGGACGGCGCCAGCCTCGGCAGCTTCCGCCGCACCACCGAGGACGTCACCCTGCACGGCGTCACGATCCCGGCCGGGTCGGAGGTCTTCCTGCACGCCGACTCCGCGAGCCACGACGAGACGGTCTTCCCCGACCCCGAGCGGTTCGACGTCCACCGCGCCAACGCCCGCGACCACATGGTCTTCGGGTACGGCATCCACCACTGCGTCGGCGCGGCGCTCTCCCGCCTCGAACTCCGCATCGCCCTGGAGCGGATCGCCGCCCGGATGCCCGGCCTGCGCCTCACGCCGGACCAGGAGATCGGCTACCGCAAGAGCCTGGTCGGCCGCGGGCTGCCCCGGCTCCTCGTCGAGTGGTGACCGTGCCGGGGGAGAGGTTCACCGGCCGGGTGGCGCTGATCACGGGCGGCGGCTCGGGCATCGGCCGCGCCGTCGCGGTGCGCCTGGCGGCCGAGGGCGCGCGGGTGGCGGTCGCCGACATCCGGTACGACACCGCCCGAGAGACGGCGGAGATCCTGGAAAAGGCGGGCGCGACGGCCCTCGCCCTGGCCGCCGACGTGAGCGACGAGGAGGCCGTACGCCGGATGGTGGCCGACACCGTACGGGAGTTCGGGCGCCTCGACGTGCTGCACAACAACGCCGCCGCCCTCGGCCGCGAGGTCTACGGCCGTGACCTCGACCTCACCACCATGGACGTCGAGGTCTGGGACCGCACCCTCGCGGTGAGCCTGCGCGGCGCGATGCTGGGCTGCAAGTACGCCGTGCCCGTGATGCGCGACGGCGGCGCGATCGTCAACACGTCGTCGGTGTCGGGCCTGCTCGGCGACACCGACCACGCGGCGTACGGCTCCGCCAAGGCCGCCCTGACCTCGCTCACCCGCTACGTCGCGACCATGTACGGCGCGCGCGGCGTCCGCTGCAACGCCGTCGCCCCCGGCCTCGTCCTGACCGACGTCGCCCGCGCCGTGATGACGCCCGAACGCCTCGCGGAGAAGGCCGCCGAGCGTGTCCTGCCCCACGCCGCCGAACCCGCGGACGTCGCGGCCCTGGTCGCCTTCCTCGCCTCCGACGAGGCCCGCTGCATCACCGGCCAGACCGTCGTCATCGACAGCGGCACCACCGTTCACCGCCCCGAACACGCCATCCGCCAGGCGTTCGGAACCGGTACCGACATGTAGTCGAGTGTGGGGCGAGCCCGTGGAATCAGCCGGGATCTGGGTGAGCCGTCCTGAGTTCCCGGCGCAGCCGGGCCGGGTCGACTTCGGTCACGGCCGTCTTCCGGTCCAGCTCCCAGCCTTCGGCGTACGCCGCGGCGAAGGCTTCCTCGCCCAGCGCGGCCCGCCCTCGGCGGGTGAGCTCGCGAACCTGCCGATCGGTGCGGTCGTGAGCGCCGCGCAGCCGTGAGGCGGCGCCGAGCAGGACGGCCACGTCACGGTACCGCCCGTACAGCGCGGCGAGGCCGGCCACGGTCACCGCCACCGTCGCCAGGATCGGCATGTCCCTGCTGTCGACCGCCGCCGCGTACGCCCCGCTCAGCGCCTCCTCGGCGCCCGGCCCGTCGCCGAGCTCGAGACAGAGCGCTCCCCGCGCCCTGCCGATCAGCACCTGCCCGTGGTCGCCGCCGAACGGGAGCTGCTCGGACAGCCCGGCCTCGGCCGACTCGACCAGCTCGCGCGCCCGGTCCAGGTCACCGGCCCGCACCCACAGGCCGGCCTCCAGCGCGTCGAGCAGAATCGCCATCTCGGGCGACGCCGAGCGCAGCACGCGCTCCCGGGTCGCGGCGATCATCTCGGTCGCCCGCGCGGTCTCGTCGAGCCGCACGTCCAGGTCGATCCAGCGCAGGTCGATGAAGATCTCGTCGCTGAGGCTGAGCGACCCGAACTCGCGGGCCAGCCGTTTGGCCTCGTTCAGGTCGGCCAGCGCGCCGTCGAGATCGCCGTCGTACTGCCGCAGCAGCGCGCGCAGCGGCAGCGTCGTGGCCAGGCCCCAGCGGTCGCCCGCCCGGGCGAAGCATTCCAGGGCGGCGGTCACGTCGCTGCGGACCTGGTCGAGGCGGCCCTCGTTCTCGGCGAACTGGGCCCGGAACATGCGGGCCAGCCCGGCCAGCCACACGTCCGGCCCGTCGACCAGCCGCTGGATGATCGTCGGCGACGCCTCGGTCAGGGAGGCCAGCCTGACCGCGGTCAGCGCGCCGCCGACGCCCGGCAACTCCGGATGGCTCAGCAGCCGGTCGGTGAGCGCCCGCAGCTCCTTGATCGAGTCGTCGTCCGGCGCGCTCTGGGCGGCGATGGTGTTGAGCAGCAGCACCCCCTCGGCGATGTCGCGCTCCACACTCGGCCGCTCGACCGGCAACGCGACCGCCTCGCCGAGCCAGTAGGCCGCGTCGGGGTGCCGGCCGAGCATCTGCCAGTACCAGGTCAGGTTTACCGCGAGCCCGATCGCGCCGACGGCGTCGCCGGTGTCACAGAGGTGGCGCAGGGCGGCGAGCACGTTGTCGTACTCGGCGCGCAGCACGTGGAGTGCGTCGAGCTGCTCGGGGCCGCGCAGCAGCAGGTCGTAGCGGGCGACCAGCTTGGTGAGGTAACGGGCGGCCAGGTCCCGCACGCCGGTCAGGGTGCCCTGCCCGGCCAGGCTCTCCAGGCCGTACTCGCGGATCGTCTCCAGCATCCGGTACCGGCCGGTGTCCGGCGCGAGCTGCAGCAACGACCGGTCGACCAGGCCCGCGAGCAGCTCCGGGATCTCGGCGGCCGGCACCGCGGTGCCGGCACAGACCGCGGTGGCCGAGGCCGGCGTGACGCCGCCGGGCAGGACCGAGATCCGCTCCGCGACCGTACGCGCGTCCGCGCCGAGCAGGTCCCAGCTCCACGCGATGACCGCCCGCAGCGTGCGGTGCCGCGGGAAGGCGGTCCGGCTGCCGGTGGTGAGCAGGCGGAACCGGTCGGACAGGCCGGCGGCCAGGTCGGCCAGCGAGAGCGTACGCAGGCGGGCCGCGGCCAGCTCGAGCGCGAGCGGCATGCCGTCCAGGCCGCGGACGATGCGCAGCACCTCGCCGAGGTTGTGCTCGTCGACGTCGAACCCGGGCCGCACGGCCGCCGCCCGCTCGGTGAACAGGCGCACCGACGCCGTACGGCGGGCCTGCTCGACGCCGTCGTCCGGCTCGGGCAGGGTGAGCGGGCCGAGCGGGACCAGGGCCTCGCCGTCGACCGCGAGGGGTTCGCGGCTGGTGGCCAGCACCCGCAGCCCGGAGCAGCGGGACAGCAGCGCCGAGATCAGGTGCGCCACGGCGTCGATAAGGTGCTCGCAGTTGTCCACCACGAGCAGGCTCTCCCGGCCGCCGAACTGGTCGGCCAGCACGTCCAGCTCGCAGACCAGCTCGCCGCGCAGCTTGGCCGAAGCCTCGAACAGCGCCGAGCCGCGCAGCCCGATCCCGGCGAGCACGGCCGCGCCGACCTTGGCCGGCTCGGTGACCGAGGCCAGGTCGATCATCCAGGCGCCGTCGCGGTACTCGTGGCGGTGGCGGCGGGCGGCCTCGACGGCGAGGCGCGTCTTGCCGGCGCCGCCGGGACCGAGCACGGCGACCAGGCGCCCGGCGGCGAGCAGCGTGTCGATCCGGGCGAGGTCGTCGTCGCGCCCGATGAAGCTGGTCAGCGGCGCGGGCAGGTTACTCGGCCTGGTCCGCGCGGCGTCGGCGGCCGGGGCGGGCCGCTCGGCGCGCAGCAGGCGCAGGTGGCGCTCTTGCAGGGCGGTGCCCGGGCCGGTGCCGAGGACGTCGGCCAGGGTTTCGCGGACCCGCTCGTACAGGGCCAGGGCTTCGGCCTGGCGCCCCTGGGCGGCGAGCGCGTCCATGAGCAGCGCGGCCGCCCGCTCGTGGACCGGCTGCTCGGCGAGCAGGGCGGCCAGGCGGGCGGCGGCCGCGTCGGCACGGCCCAGGGACAGCTCGGCGTCGGCGAGGTCGGCGACGGCCTCGACCGAGGCGTGGGCCAGCCGGGTCGCGGCGGCGGGCGCGACCGCGGCGACGACCGTGGGCTCGGCGCCGGGACGGTCGCCCCACAGCGCCACGGCCTCGCCGAGCAGCGCCGCCGCGGCGTTCGGGTCGCCGGCGCGCAGCCGGTCACGGCCGGCGGCGGCCAGTTGCTCGAACCGCAGCGCGTCCACGTCGGCCGCGTCCACGGCCAGCCGGTAGCCGCCCGCGACCTGGGAGACGTCGCCGGCCGAGCCGAGGGTCCGGCGCAGCCGCGAGACGAGGGCCTGCAGAGCGTGGGCAGGGCCGGCCGGCGGGTCCTCGGCCCAGATCGCGTCGACCAGGGCGCTCTGCTCGACCGCGCGCCCGCCGGCGAGCGCCAGCCGTACGACCAGACCCCGCAACCGCGCACCCGGAACGGCCAGGTCGGCGTCACCGCGAGACACCTGAAAGGCACCGAGCAGCGTGACGCGAAGCCGCCCATCCCCGTCCATCCCCCGATCTTCGCGCGCACCCCCTCGGGCCCCCAAATCAGGGCGTCGCAGGACGAGAGCGTCAGACCCGTGTCAGCGCCGTGTGCGCCCCGTGTCAGCGCCGTGTGCGCCCCGTGTGAGCGGCCCGCGTCAGTCTTTGCGTGCCTCAGAGAAGAGGCTTCGGAAAGGGAGTTCTCGTGCATGACGTAGTGATCGTGGGCGCCGGCCCGGTCGGTCTGTTCCTCGCCTGCGAGCTTGGCCTCGCGGGCTGCTCTGTCCTGGTGCTCGAGCGGGAGCCGGAGCCCCGCTCCCCGTGGAAGGCGAACCCGCTCGGCATGCGGGGCCTGTCCGCCGCGTCGGTCGAGGCGTTCTACCGCCGCGGGATGCTGCACCCGCTGCTGACGGCGTCGGGCGTGGGCGACGATCCCGGCGCGAACCCCGACGCGGACGAGCCGCCACCCCCTCGCAGCGCGGGCCACTTCGCCGGCATGGTGCTCGATCCGGCCAAGGTCGACGTCGCCGCCCTGCCGTTCCGGCTTGCCGGCCCGGCCCTGGAGGGCGTGTTGACAAGCCTCGAAGCGGTCGAGACGGTGCTGTCCGAGCGGGCATCCAAACTCGGCGTGGAGGTCAGGCGCGGCGTCACGGTCTCAGCAATCGCGCAGAACGATGCGAGCGTGGTCGCGCACGCCGGCGAGCACGAGTACGCGGCGCGCTGGCTCGTCGGCTGCGATGGCGGACGCAGCGCGGTGCGCGGGCTCGCGGGCTTCGAGTTCGTCGGCACCGAGCCGCAGTTCACCGGCTACACCATGCACGCCACCATCGCCGATCCCGAGAAGCTGCGCCCTGGGTTCAATCCGACGCCGACCGGCATGTACCTCCAGACGCCCCTGAAAGGGCACGTCGGCATGATGGACTTCGACGGCGGCGCGTACGATCGCTCGCAGCCGCCGACTCGCGAACATCTCCAGGCGGTTCTGCGCCGTGTATCCGGCACCGACGTGACACTGAGCGACGTCCATCTCGCCTCCAGCTTCACCGATCGGGCGATGCAGACGACGACCTACCGGCAGGGACGCGTCCTGCTCGCGGGCGACGCCGCTCACATCCACTCTCCCCTCGGAGGGCAGGGACTCAACCTCGGCATCGGCGACGCCATGAACCTGGGATGGAAGCTCGCGGCGACCGTGCACGGGTACGCGCCGGACGGGCTTCTCGACACCTACACCCGCGAGCGCCATCCGTTCGGCGCATGGGTGCTCGACTGGTCGCGCGCCCAGGTGGCGGCCATGAGGCCGGACCCGCATGCCCAGGCGATCCAAGGAGTGATTCGCGACCTGATCGGGACCCGCGACGGAACGACCTACGTGTTCGACAAGGTGTCGGGATCGTCGATCCGCTACGACCTTGGCAGCGAGCAGCCGCTGGTCGGCCGCAACGCCCCGGACCTTCGTCTTGAGGACGGCACTCGCCTCGGCGACCTGATGCAGGATGGACGAGGCGTCGCGCTCGATCTCAGCATCGACCGATGCCTGCACGGTTCGGCGATGGGCTGGGAGAGCCGGATCCGGTATGTCGCCGGGCCGGCCAGAAACGACCTCGGATTCGGTGCCGTGCTCGTCCGACCTGACGGCATAGTCGCCTGGGCAGGCGATCGCGACCCTGACCGTGAAGCGTTCGAGCGGGCCGCCGCCCACTGGTTCGGTAGTCCGGCGCTCTGAAGCAGACACCACGTAATCGATGTGGAATTTCCTTTCCTCAACCGAGTTCCAGGAGCGCACATGACGATCACCCTCCGACCGGGAAGCACCGTGATGTTCACCGGCGATTCGATCACCGACTGCCAACGGCTGGAGAGCGAACAGGGCCTCGGGTTCGGCTACCCGCTGCGCATCGCGGGCGAGTGGGGACTCCGGCACCCGGACCGGGCCGTGACCTGGCTGAACTCCGGGATCGCGGGCAACAAGGTGATGGACCTCGAAGCCCGATGGCAGGCGGACGTGCTCGACGCGCGCCCGGACGTGGTGTCGGTCCTCGTCGGCGTCAATGACGTCGGCTGGCACACGTACGACCCGGACGGCTACGTGATCCCCGCGGAGGACTACGCGGCAGGTTACGACCGCCTGCTCGCGCCCCTCGCCGAGACCGGCGCCGACCTGATCCTCATCGAGCCGTTCCTCCTGCCGATTCGCGGCGGTCTCGAGGTCGGCGACGCGCACCTCGACCTTGAGGACCAGAAGAAGTGGCGCGCCGACCTGGACCCGAAGATCCAGGTCGTGCGCGAGCTCGCCCGCGAGTACGGCGCGCACCTGCTCGCCGCTGACGGCATGTTCGCCGAGCTCGCCGCGACGACCGGGCCGGAGTACTGGGCTGCGGACGGCGTACACCCGACGCCGGCCGGCCACACCGCACTCGCGGCGGCCTGGCTGCGCCTGGTCGCGTGACCGGTCCTCACGATCGCCCGCGACACGGGCGATCGTGAGGAGCTTCACCGGCCTTCAGCGAGGAGTGCTGAACGGTCTCATTTCAGCACGTCAATGCGTCAGGTCGCGGGCGTGAGGCGGGCGGCGATCTGGTCGAGGGTGCGGGCGATGGCGACGGTCTCGTCGAGGGGCATGGCGGGTGACTCGGTCAGACCGGCTTCGAGGCAGCGGGCGACCGCCTCGGCCTGGTAGGTGAAGCCGTGGCCGGGCAGGTCGGCGGTGAACGCCTCCGGCTCCGCGCCGGTCCGGTGCAGGGTCATGGCGGACGGCCGCCACGCCGGCGCCGCGACCTCGATGCGCCCGGTCGTGCCGACGACCGTCGCGGTCTGGGGTGAGTCGGCCAGCAGGCCGCAGTGCAGCAGCGCCACCGCGCCGGATGCGTAGCCGAGCAGGATGCCGGTGTTGGCGTCGACGCCGGTCGGCGCGCTCGTCGTGACCGCCTGCACGCCGTCCGGCTCGCCGAGCAGCATCCAGGCGAAGGACACCGGGTAGACGCCCAGGTCGAGCAGGGCCCCGCCGGCCAGCTCGGGCGCCCAGAGCCGGTGCTCCGGGTCGTACTCCGCGGCGAAGGAGAAGTCGGCGTACACCGCCTTCACCTCGCCGATCGCACCCTCGGCCACCAGTTCGCGCAGTCGGGTGACGATCGGGTTGAACCGCGTCCACATCGCCTCCATGGCGAACAGGCCGCGGTCGCGCGCGAGGGCGACGAGCTTCTCCGCGTCCGCCGCGCTGGTGGTGAACGGCTTCTCCACCAGCACGCCGCGCCCGGCCTCCAGGCAGACGCGGGCCGCGTCGTAGTGGCCGCTGTGCGGCGTCGCGACGTACACGACGTCGACCCGGTCGTCGGCCGCGAGCTCGGCGTACGACCCGTACGCACCGTCGATGCCGTAGCGGTCGGCGAACGCCTGAGCGGTGTGCGGCGCGCGGGAGCCGACCGCCGCCACCTTGTGGCCGAGCAGGAGCAGATCCTCGGTGAACGTCCGCGCGATGCCGCCGGTCCCGAGAATTCCCCACCGAATCGTCATGAGCGGGATCGTACGGGTTCGCGGGCCTGCGGGTGAATCCGCGCCGGGGGCCGTCGCGATGAAACGCCGTGCGGCCCTCGTCCAGCGCCGGACGAGGGCAACGGCTTCCGCGCGTCAGACCATGCGGGCGATCGACTTGTACTCCAGGTAGGCGGCCAGGCCCTCCGGGCCGAGCTCGCGGCCGACGCCGCTGGACTTGTAGCCGCCGAACGGCGACGAGGACTCGATCATGTACATGTTGACCCCGTACGTGCCGGTGCGGACCTGGCGGGCGATCTCCAGGCCGCGGTCGTTGTCGGCCGTCCAGACCGTCCCCGCCAGGCCGTACTCGCTGTCGTTGGCGATCCGCACCGCGTCCGCCTCGTCCTCGTACGGGATCACCGCCAGGACGGGGCCGAAGATCTCCTCGCGCGCGATCCGCATGTCGTTCGTGACGTCGGCGAAGACGGTGGGCGTGACGTACCAGCCGCGGTCGTACGGCCGGCCGGAACCGCCGAGCGCGACCTTGGCGCCCTCCTCCTGGCCGATCCGAACGTAGCCCTCGACGCGTTCCTGCTGGCGCTTGGCGACGAGTGGGCCGATCTCGGTGGCCGGGTCGGCCGGGTCGCCGACCTTCATGCCGCGTACGGTCTCGGCGAGCGCGTCCACGACCTCGTCGTAGCGGTCGCGGGAGGCGAGGATCCGGGTCTGGGCGACGCACGCCTGGCCGTTGTTCATCAGTGACGCCATCTTGAGCCAGCCCATCGTCGCGGCGAGGTCGGCGTCGTCGAGGATGATGGCCGCAGACTTGCCGCCGAGTTCGAGCGTGCAGCGCTTCAGCTGCTCGCCGCAGATCGCGCCGATCCGCCGCCCGGCCGCGGTCGACCCGGTGAAGGCGACCTTGTCGATGTCCGGGTGGCGCACGAGGTGCTCTCCGGCCTCCCGCCCGGCGGCGACGATGCTGACCACGCCCCTGGGCACGCCGGCCTCGTTCAGCAGCTCGGCGAGGACGTACCCGTCGAGCGGCGTCTCGGGCGCCGGCTTGATCACGACGGTGCAGCCGGCGATCAGCGCCGGGGCGAGCTTGAGCGCGATGATGAACTGCGGGACGTTCCACGGCACGATCGCGGCGACGACGCCGACCGGCTCGCGGCGCACCGTGACCGGGCCGAACATGCCCGCGCGCTCCTCCTCCCACGCGAAGTCCTTGCCGAACTCGGCGAAATGGGCGTACACCGCGTGGGCCTGCCCCGTCTGGCCGAGCTGGGAGAACGTGATGGGGGAGCCCATCTCGGCGGTGATCAGCTCCGACAGGTCGCCGAGGCGTTCGGCGTACAGCTCGGTCAGCCGGGCGACGACGGCGGCGCGCTCGGCGGGCGCCATGCGCGGCCACGGCCCGTGGTCGAAGGCCTCCCGCGCCGCCGCGACGGCCCGGTCCATGTCCTCGGGCGTCGCCTCGGGGACCCGGCCGATCACCTCTTCGGTATGGGGGGAGACGACGTCGATGGTGCCGGTGCCGGCGGGCGCGACCCACTCGCCGCCGATGTAGAGCCGATCGTGTTCACGCATGCCGTACCTCCGGAGGCGGGAGGAGCTTTGACCGAGTGCTTGCTTGGTATCTTCTCCATCCAGTCGCCCCTTGTCCACCGTGGCCTCCGTCACGGCACGTCCCGCCGGGCCAGCGCGATCCCGGCCGCACCGAGGGGGACGGCGATGTACGCGGCCATCACCATGACCGCGGCCGCCGGAGGCAGGCCCGTCCCGTAGATCGTATGCTGTCCGCCGGTCCCGGCGATCTCGTCGACGAGGGCCCCCGGCATCAGCGAACCGATCCGGTCGTGCCACGGCTCCGGGAGGAGCTGAAGGAGCACCGGCACGATGTGCCACAGCCCGGCCACGACCACGATGGCCCCGGCGGTGGAGCGCAGCAGCGTGCCGACACCCAGCCCGATGAGTGCGAACACCATCACGAGCACCCCCATCGTCACGATCCTGCCGACGTGCGTCTCCTGCCCCTGGATGGGCCGGTCGCCGATGATCAGCCGGCCGGCCGCGAGCGTCGCGAACCCGGCGGCCTCCCCGGTGACGAGCGCGACGGCGCCGACGACGCCCGCCTTCGCGGCGAGGACCGTACGCCGCCGGGGCACCACCATGAGGGTCGCCCGGAGCATCCCCGTGGAGTACTCGGAGGTGATCGCCAGCACGCCGAGCACCCCCATGACGAGGTTGGCCACCCAGCACGCCAGGTCGGGCAGCGGGGTCAGCGCGAAGGCCGCCCGCCGCGCGGGCGGCAGGCCGTCCCAGGCCCCCGCCGAGTACCACGCCAGGAGGGCCATGAGACCGACGATCAGGGCCACCCCTCCGAGGCAGTACCAGGTCGACCGGGCGGTACGGAGTTTGAGCCACTCGGCCGCGAGCGTGTCGGTCATCGTGCTGCTCCGTACTCGACGCTGTCGGCGGTCAGCGCCATGTACGCCTCTTCGAGTGAGGCGCTGCGCGGGGTGACCTCGTGGACGGGGATGGCGTGCCGGGCGGCCAGCTCGCCGATCCGGACGGGGTCCAGCCCCTTCACGGCCAAGGCGCCGTCGGCCTCGACGACGACGGACGCCCCGGCGGCCTCGAGCGCGCGGGCCAGTTCGGGTGTGCGGCCGGTGCGCACGAGAACGCCGCGCTGGAAACGCTCGGCGAGCTCCCGCACCGTCGTGTCCGCGATCAGTCGCCCGCGCCCGATGACGACGAGGCGATCGGCGGTGAGCTGCATCTCGCTCATCAGATGGCTGGAGATCAGCACCGTGCGTCCCTCGGCGGCCAGCGAGCGCATCAGCTCGCGGATCCAGCGGACGCCCTCCGGGTCGAGCCCATTGACCGGCTCGTCGAACATCAGCACGCCGGGATCGCCGAGGAGCGCCGCCGCGATGCCCAGCCGTTGCCGCATGCCGAGGGAGAAGCCGCCGATCCGCTTACGGCCGACGCCCGCGAGACCGACCTGTTCCAGCACGGCCGCGACCCGCGCGGTCCCGATCCGGTTCGTGCGCGCCAGGCAGCGCAGATGGTCGAACGCGGTCCGCCCGCCGTGCGCGGCGCCCGCGTCGAGCAGCGCCCCGACCTCCCGCATCGGAAACCGCAGGTCGCCATAGCGGCGGCCGTTCACGAGGGCGGTGCCGGCCGTGGGGGCGGACAGTCCCAGCAGGACGCGCATCGTGGTGGACTTGCCCGCGCCGTTCGGGCCGAGGAAGCCGGTCACGCACCTCGGTTCGACCTGGAAGGACAGCCGGTCGACGGCGAGGGCGTCGCCGTACCGCTTGGTCAGTTCGTTCACTTCGATCACGGTCTCGACGCTGCCGTACGGCGGGCCGCCGGCGCTTCGGAGCGGCGGCCGAATCGTGGCCTCCGCCCGCGCGCGTACGACAGGTCCCGGAGGGCGGCCCGATCCGACCAGGGGATGAGGGACTCCGGTCGGAGGCGGGTACGGGCGCGGGCCGGTACGGTTCGGGCCGTGCGCGACCCCGATCCACCGCCGGTCTTCCCGCGGCGACTGAGCCGCGGCCGTCTGATCGCCCTCGACGCCGTGGCCGCCGCCGGAGCGACGCTGGTCCTGCTCGGCATCGCCATGGCCCGGCCGGTGGAGCTGCCGGTGTGGGCGACCTGCCTGCTCGTCGGGACCGTCGGGCTGCCGGTCGCCGTACGACGCCTGTGGCCGCTGCCCGTCTTCGGGCTCGTGCTCGCGGCGTCCGTGACGGCGATGTTCCTCGGGATCGGATGGAACGCCCTGTTCCTTCCGGCGTTCGCGTTGTACATGGTCGCGCTGACCGAGCGTCGCCACCCCAGGGAGCCCACCCTCGTCATCGCGGGGATCAGCGCGTTCGGCGTGCTCATGGGGACGATGGCCGGGCCCCGAGACGGCGCCGGGACCGTTGACCTGTTCCTCATCGGCCCGCCGGTGCTGGGCGGGGCGTGGACGATCGGCCGGGCCGTGCGCGAACGCCGCGCGTACGCCGCGCGGGCGGCCGAGCAGCTCGCCGACCGCGCCGTGACCGAGGAGCGCCTGCGGATCGCGCGGGAACTCCACGACGTCGTGTCGCACACCCTCAGCCTGATCGGGGTCAAGGCCGGTGTCGCCGGGTACGTCCTGCGGTCCCGTACCACCGGGGACGCGGGTCCCGACGGAGAGGTGTCCGACGCCCTGCGCGTCATCGAGACGACGAGCCGCGACGCGCTGGTCGAGATGCGCCACATGCTCGGCATGCTCCGCTCCGACGACACGTCCCCCGACCTGCGGCCGGCGCCCGACCTCGCCGGGCTTCCCGAACTCCGCGAACGCGCCGCGACGGCCGGTGTCCGCGTCGACCTGACCGTTCACGGCGTGGACGGGTTGCCCGAGGGGATGGGCCGCTCGGTGTACCGGATCGTGCAGGAGGCGGTGACCAACGTCGTCCGCCACGCGGCTCCCGCGCACTGCCGGGTCATGGTGGAGGGCGACGCGAAAGAGGTGCGGATCCGCGTGACCGACGACGGTCCGGGCGACCGCGTGCTCCCGGGGTCGCCCGGTCACGGCATCATCGGGATGCGGGAACGCGCCCACATGTACGGCGGCACGCTGACGGCCGGGCCGCGTCCCGAGGGCGGGTTCGAAGTGTCGGCCCGCCTGCCCCGCCACGCCTCGGAGGATCCGTGACCGACCCCGTCCGCGTCCTGGTCGCCGACGACCAGGCCCTGCTGCGCGGCAGCTTCCGCGTCCTCGTCGACACCGCCGCCGATCTGGTCACGGTCGGTGAGGCGGGCACCGGGGCGGAGGCCGTCGAGTTCGCGTGTCGTGAGCGGCCGGACGTGGTGCTGATGGACGTCCGCATGCCGGAGATGGACGGCATCGAGGCGACCCGGCGCATCTGCGGTCCGGACGGCCCGCCCGGCGTCCGGGTGCTCATCCTCACGACGTTCGACCTGGACGAGTACGTCCACTCGGCGCTGCGCGCGGGGGCCAGCGGGTTCCTGCTGAAGAACACCCCTCCCGCGGACCTGCTCGCGGGGATCCGCGTCATCGCCTCCGGCGAGGCGCTGCTCGCTCCGGCGGTGACGCGACGGCTCATCGCGGAGTTCGCCCGGCGGCCGGTGCCCGCCCGGCAGCCCGCCCGCGAGCTGGAAGGCCTGACCGAGCGGGAGCGCGAGGTGCTCGTCCTGATCGCCCGCGGCCTGTCCAACGGGGAGATCGCGGCCCATCTGCACCTCAGCCCGGCGACGGTGAAGACGCACGTGGGGAACCTGCTCGCCAAGCTCGGCGCCCGCGACCGCGCCCAGCTCGTGATGGTCGCCTACGAGACCGGGCTGGTCACCCCCAGCGCGCGCTGACCACCTCGTCGACGGCCGCGCGACACGCGCCCCCGGTGGCGATTAAAACGGGTGTGACGTGCGATGATAGAGGCATCCCTTCAACCAAGCAGAGATCTGTCAGTGGATACCGTCATGCCTGAAATCCGTCGAGTCGTCCACCGAATCGTCAACCGCCGCGTCGTCGGGTCCCACCGACTCGTGGCCGACCTGGAGCGGTGGGAGCGGCTCGCCACCCCGGAGGAGCGGGCGCGGCTGCTCGCCAAGTCCGACCTGAGCAAGGCGGCCTGAGCGGGCACTGTCCCGCGGCTGACCTGCCCCCGGCGAGCACACTCGCCGGGGGTCCTTCGTCTCTAGAGGATTAATCTCACTAATGGGACGTAGTGCGGTGTGTGAGCCGCATGTTGTCGGCGGGGCCTGTTAGCTTGCCGGGCATGCCCCGGCTCCTGCACACCTCCGACTGGCACCTCGGGCGGTTCTTCCACCGCGAGGACATGCTCGTCGCGCAGGCGGCGTTCGTCGACCACCTCGTCGAGACCGTCCGGTCCGAGCGGGTCGACTGCGTGCTGGTGTCCGGCGACCTGTACGACCGGGCGCTGCCGCCGGTGGACGCGGTCCATCTGTGCGGCGAGGCGCTGCGGCGGCTGACGGCGGAGAAGGTCCGGGTCGTCGTGATCAGCGGCAACCACGACTCCGCGCGGCGGCTCGGGTTCGGCGCGGACCTGATGGACGCCGCCGGCGCGCACCTGCGCACCGACCCGGAGACGGTGGGCCGGCCGGTGCTCCTCGACGACGGCACCGCGATCTACGGCATCCCCTATCTGGAGCCCGAGGTCGTACGCGGCCGGTGGGAGCTGACCGAGCGCGGGCACACGGCGGCGCTGACCGAGGCGATGCGCCGGATCCGCGCCGACCTCGCGGGGCGGGGCGGCCGGTCGGTGGTCCTGGCGCACGCGTTCGTCACCGGGGGAGAGGCGAGCGACAGCGAGCGCGACATCGCGATCGGCGGGGTGGCGAACGTCCCGATGGGCGTGTTCGAAGGGGTCGACTACGCCGCCCTCGGCCACCTGCACCGTTCGCAGCGCCTGTCCGACACCGTGCGCTACTCCGGCTCCCCGCTGGCCTACTCCTTCTCCGAGGACGAGCACGTCAAGGGCAGCTGGCTGGTCGACCTCGGCGCCACCGTCCACGCCGAGTTCGTCGAGGCGCCGGTGCCCCGCCGGATCAAGCGCATCCCCGGACGCATCGACGACCTGCTCACCGGCGAGCAGTGGGCCGCGTACGAGGACTACTGGCTGCAGATCACGCTCACCGACACCGAGCGTCCCGCAGGCGCGATGGACCGGCTGCGGCGGCGTTTCCCGCACGTGCTCGCCCTGGCCTTCGAGCCGGAGGACACGGTCGACACCGGCGGCCGGTCCTGGGCGGAGCGGATTCAGGGCCGCTCCGACACCGAGATCGCCTGCGACTTCGTCGCGGAGGTGCGCGGCACGCCTCCGGACGAGGCCGAGCGCGCGCTGCTGGACGAGGCGTTCGAGCACCAGCGGCGCGAGGAGGCGGCCCGGTGAGACGCCACGACGACGGTCCGGTGCGAGCCCGCGAGGAGGCGGTCCGGTGAGGCTCCACCACCTGACGATCACCGCGTTCGGTCCGTTCCCCGGCACCGAGCGCATCGACGTCGACACGCTGTCGGACGCCGGCCTGTTCCTCATCAACGGTCCCACCGGCGCCGGGAAGACCAGCGTGCTCGACGCGGTCTGCTTCGCGCTGTACGGCCGGGTGCCGAGCGTCCGCAACGACGCCAGGAACCTCCGCAGCCACCACGCGCCGCCCGACCGCTCTCCCGAGGTCGTCCTGGAGGTGACGATCCGCGGGCGGCGGTTCCGGATCACCCGTTCACCCCGGTGGGACCGCCCGAAGCTGCGCGGCACGGGCACGACGGAGGAGAAGGCCAAGGTCCTGCTCCAGGAGTGGCGCGCCGGGGAGTGGGAGACCTGGTCGACCCGGTTCGACGACGCCGGCCTGAAGATCGGCGATCTGCTCGGCATGTCCGCGGAGCAGTTCTGCCAGGTGGTGCTGCTGCCGCAGGGCGACTTCGCGGCGTTCCTGCGCGCCGACGCCGAGAAACGGCGTGGAGTGCTCGAACGGCTCTTCGCCACCGAGGCCTTCACGCAGGTCGAGAAGTGGCTCGGCGAGCGGCGCCGGGAGACCGGGCGCGAGGCCGACGCCCTCCGCGCGGCGGCCGGGTCCATCGCCGACCGCGCCGCAGAGGCGGCCGGCGCCGAGCGCCCCGACCTCGACCCCGACGCGCTCGCGGCGTGGGCGGTCGAGCTGTCGGTCCACATGGAGGACGTCCGCGCGGCCACCGAGGACCGGGTGGCCGCCGCCGCGAGCGTCCTGTCGGCGGCACGGGCCGCCGCCGAGCACGGCCGCGCCGTCGCCGACCGGCGCGCACGCCGCGCCGACGCCCAGGCCCGGGCCGCGGCGCTGGCCGAGCGGGCCGGCGAACGGGCCACGCTGGCCGACGCCCTGCGCACCGCCGAGCGGGCCCGCCGCGTCCTCCCGCTGCTGCACGCCGCCGAGGCCCGCGCCGCCCGCCGCGACCAGGCCGACGCCGTGGTCGCACGGCAGCGGGACGCCGTCATCCGCCTGGTCCCCGACACCGCCGACGCCGAGGTCATGCGCAAGGAGGAGCGGTCCCGCCGCGAAGAGGTCGCGGTCCTCGAACAGCGGCGCGGCGACGAGCACCGCCTCGCCGTGATCGGCCGCGAGCTGAAGGAGGCGGAGTCGAAGGGCCGCGACCTCGACGCGCGCGAGGCCGAGCTGACCCTCTTCCTCACCGACTCTCCGCGTTATCGCGAGACCCTGACGACCGCGTTGGAGGGCGCACGCGCCCGTCTCGCCACCCGGCCGGTGGCCGAGGCCGCCGTCGACGCCGCCGCGCGTCGTCTGGAGGCCGCCCTGCGGCGCGACGCACTGGAGGCCGCGCTCACGGAGGCCGAGGAGGAGCACCGAGCCGCCACCGACGCCGCCCAGGCGGCGCGTGACGCCTTCCAGGAGATCCGGCAGGCGCGGCTGGAGGGCATGGCCGCCCGGCTCGCGCGGGAGCTGCGGCCCGGCGAGCCCTGCGGGGTCTGCGGATCCACCGAGCACCCGGCCCCCGCGACCTCCGGCGGGCACATCCCGGACGACGACGCCGAGTCGGCCGCCGAGGGCGCGTACGAGCGGGCCCGCGAGCACCGTGAGCGGATCGCCACCCGCCTCGCCGAGCTGCGGGCCGAGCAGGCGGCGGCGGCCAGGGACGCAGGTGACGAGGCCGTCGACGAGCTGCGCACCGCCCTCGCCGCCGCACAGGAAGAGCTGGCCGGCCTAACGGCCGCCGAGGCCGACGTCGAGCGGCTCGAAGAGGACCTCCGGCAGGTCGACGCCGACTACGAGGAGGCCCGCGACCGGCAGGACGAGGTCGTGACCGCGCTCGCGGAGAACCGCGCGCGCCGCGTCGCCCTGACCGCCGAGTCCCTCCGCCTGCGAACCGGCCTCGACGAGGCCCGCGGCGACGACCCGACGCTGGAGGCCCGGATCCGGCGCCTCGACGACGAGGCCGACCTGCTCCGCGACACCGCCACGGCGATCGAGCAGCTCCGCGCGGCCACCGACGACGCCGACGCCGCACGGCGGGAGGCCGCCGACACGGCCGAGGCCGAGGGGTTCCCCTCGGTCGACGCCGTACGCTCCGCCACCCTCGACGACGCCACGCGCGAGGAGCTGACGCGGCGGGCGAAGGCGTACGACGACGAGGAGGCCGGAGTCGCGGCCCTGCTGAACGACGCCGACCTGACCGCGGCCGCCGCCGAGCCGCCGCCCGACCTCGACGCCCTCGAGGCCGAGCTCGCCGACGCCGACCAGACCCACCAGGCCGTCTCCTCGGCCCGCGACCGCGCCCGGCACCACCGCGACCGCCTCACCGCGCTCGCGGCCGAGCTGCGCGAGCACGCCGCCGCCTGGCGTCCCGTCGCCGAGCACCACGAGCTCGTGTCCCGGCTCGCCGCCCTCGCCTCCGGCGACCCGGCGGTGAACACCAAGCGGATGCGGCTGTCGGCGTACGTCCTGGCCGCCCGGCTGGAGCAGGTCGTCGCCGCCGCCAACGAGCGGCTGGCCCGCATGTCCGCGGCCCGCTACATCCTCGAGCACACCGTCGAGCGGGCGGCGGGGGAGAAGGGCCGCCACGGCACCGGCGGTCTCGGCCTGCGCGTCATCGACACCTGGACCGGCCAGCGGCGCGATCCGGCCACCCTGTCCGGCGGGGAGACCTTCATCGCCTCGCTCGCCCTCGCACTCGGCCTGGCCGACGTGGTCACCGCCGAGGCGGGCGGCGCGGAGATCGGCACACTCTTCGTCGACGAGGGGTTCGGCACGCTCGACGAGGAGACCCTCGACGAGGTGATGGACGTCCTGGACGGCCTGCGCGACGGCGGCCGCGCGGTCGGCATCGTCAGCCACGTCGCCGAGCTCCGCACCCGCATCCCCGCCCAGCTCCGCGTCCACAAGACCCGCACCGGCTCGACTTTGGCGGTCACCGGCGTCGGACCCTGAGCGGAGGCACCTGTGCGGGTGGACGAGTCGCCGACTCCACTCCACCGACTGATCGGTGCCATCAGGGCACACCACCGGCGGCCACCCACCGCCTCCCTCTACGAGTCAGGGTTCCGCAGGCCGACGGCGTCGTGCCGCCAGAACGGCTCCGAGTAGACCAGCGTCCCCGTCATCCAGGGCTCATACGCCGGCAGTCGGACGGCCTGGAAGGCCGCGTCGGGAATCCGCAGGGACGGCTTGCGGAACCCCTGCGCGCCACCGCCGGTGAACCCGAAGCGGGCGTAGTAACCGGGCGGACCCTCCAGGAACACGACGGGGACGGACCGTTCGGCCATGATCTTTAGGCCGTGCCGGACCAGCGCGGAGCCGATGCCCCGCCCCTGACGGTCGGGCCGCACGGCCAGTGGGCTCAGCACCTGAACATCGACCAGCCGCCGCGGAGCGTCGAGCAGGCTGCGAGTGAACATCACGTGCCCGACTACCTGGCCTGAGTGCTCCGCGACGAGCGAGAGCCGCTCGTCCGGTCCACCGGCCGCCCGCAGCGCGTCCACCAGCGCGGTAACCGCCTTCCCGTGATCGCCGAACGCGCGCCGATGAAGGTCCCGAAGGGCTTCTTGGTCACCTGGTCGCTCTATTCGGAGGGTCACGCCCGGCAGGGTAGAGGCGCGCTCCGCTGCACGCACGACATTTTCCCCTGAGCCGGCTCGACCGGCCTCCGCCGCTCATCGATCAGGCGTGCACCGTTCTCCCGGCCTGCTGCCGGGCCTGCCAGTGCAGGTAGCCGATTCCCTCGTCGATCCACCCCGGTAGCCGTGGCGCAGCAGCGAGCCAGCCGCCACCTCGAGGATCCTTCGTGGCTCCGGCCCAACTTGCATTGTCCTGGTCACCGGCGCCACCGGGTAGCAGGGTGGTGCCACCGCCCGACACCTGCTCGCCGACGGCCGGCACGTCCGTGCCCGACCGGTGCACCGCCTGATCATCGAGGTTCTTAGGCGTTGGGAGTGCCAACACTCTGGATGATCAGGCCTCGCCCTGGCTCTCGGCCATCAGGCTCGCCCGCTCCGAGTCCTCGGCTCGGCGGAGCGGGCGGCAAGGGGTCCGTCGGGCACCTTCGTCCTCGATGCGTATGGCCTGCTGTTCGGAGGAGAAGCCGCCGCTGTCGGGTACCACCTCACCGGCGGCGGCGTCCTTCTCGGTGTCGGCGCGGGCAGAGCACGGCGTCGGGCCTATTCGCTTGCCCGCGCAGTCAGCGGTTCTGAGAGCGCGCACGCCTCTGGTCGGATTGAATCGCCGGACTCATTCATCCGCTTTTTCGCGGCCCCTGGCATCGACCATTCGGCGCGCCTCGTCGGGATACTTTTCGATCATTACCTTGAGCCGTGCCAACTCGGCGATGTGTGACACGCCGCCGTACGGTGACGCATGCAGGGCGGCGTAGAACTCGTCGACAGAGCGCCTGAGCCGTGCGATGGCGTCCGGGGTCGAGTGGTCGGCCATCAGGCCGGCCGGACGACGTGGACGATCATCGCGACCGCCTTGTCGATCTCCTCGGCGGGGCAGATGGGATCGCCCCAGGACCACCACCAGTTCAAACGCTCCGACGCGTCCGGCATGCACCGGATGATCTCGGCGAGCATGCCCGCCCCCGGGAAGCCGACCCGGATCCGCGTAGGGGCGATCTCTTCCGCCGTGAGACCCGCCTCGCCGCAGGCCAATGAGAGACGCCGACACAACTCGTGGACCTCTTCCTCGCCCTTTGCCGCCTCCATGATCGCCCTTTCGAGTTGACGAGATTGACCCATCCATGGTGACGCTTTCCGTTTATGCTGAGGAAGCGTTCCAGTCGCCATTCACAGGGTTGGAGTCGGCGCGACGATCTCTGATCTCGAGCTGAAGTGGCCCTGAATTCGGGCAAAGGAGATAACTCGAATGAACCAGTACTACCTCCCACAAGCCATATGGGGCCGCGAACTACGCCACTACCGGAAGGAGGCCGCCTTGACCCAGGCTCAGCTCGCAGCGAAGATCTTCTGCTCAGAGTCTCTGATCAGCTCCATCGAGACCGGCCAGGCCCCCGCGACCGTCGAGTTCGCCAAGGACGCCGACGAAGCACTCAACACCGGCGGCACCCTGTCCCGCACCCTCGACTGGCGCAAGGGCGCCCCCGCGTATCCGGCCTGGTTCGTCGACTTCCTGCCGTCCGAGGAGACGGCCATCCAACTCCGCGCTTTCGAGGTCGAACTGATCTACGGCCTACTCCAGACGCCCGACTACGCTCGCGCGCTTCTGGGTGGAGATGAGGCGGCGGTGGAGGCGCGCATCAGGCGGCAGGACATTCTCACGCGAGAAAGCCCGCCTCCACCTGCCCTCTACTGTGTCCTCGACGAAAGCGCGCTTCGCCGCAACGTCGGAGGCACGAAAGTGATGTACGAGCAGCTACAGAACCTCATACAGCTGAGCGAGCGTGAGAACATCAGCGTTCAAATCGTGCCCAGTCAAGCCCACCGCGGTGTGCGTGGCCCGTTCGTCATCGCCACGCTCGAGGATGGGAGCGAGGCCGCGCACGCGGGAAACGCATTCGGCGGAGCGGTCTCCACGCGACTGGAGGATCTCGCTACGGTGGTGTCATCGTGGGAATCGATCCGGACCGAAGCCCTGCCCGCGGACATGTCGAGAGACCTGATCCGCCGAACAGTCGAGGAGCTCTGGAGAACGTGAGCAACCTGGAGTGGCGCAAGTCTCGCCGCAGCGACGACACGGGAGGCAACTGCGTCGAGGTCGCCGTGACGGAGAAGCGCCAAGCCTGACACTTGTCGATCCCGAACAGTCGAGGAGCTCTGGAGAACGTGAGCAACCTGGAGTGGCGCAAGTCCCGTCTCAGCAACGACACGGGAAGTAACTGCGTCGAGGTGGCCGTAGCCGAGAAGCGGCAAGCCTGAACGTCCACTCAACCCGAGGAGCCATGGGGACCATGAGTTACCTGGAGTGGCGCAAGGCCTACCGAAGCAACGACACCGGAGGAATGTGCGTCGAGGTCGCCGTGGCGGAGAAGCGGCAAGTCTGACTTCGGCTCGACGCGTGAGGCCCCGCCCTACGGCGCGGGGCCTCGTCGCGTTTGCGTCCAGGAACATTTCGAAAGGTGGCCGGGTCGGCGAAGTCGGCTAACGCGGGTCTTCCGGGTCGGGGAAGGCTCGACTCCACGCGTTCTCGAAGGCAGCGGTCTCGATCTCCATGGCGGCGTACTGGGGGTCGTAGAGGTCGAGGGGCGAGTTGATCGGCCAGTCTTCGGAGTCGGTCCTGACGCCGGGGCCGTCGCCGGTGAGGGTGACCTGACGGAGCCATCGTCCGTCGGACCCGATCTCCAAGAGGTATCTGGTGTCCTCGTCATCTTCGTCCGGCATGTCGATGTAGACGCGATCCCGGCCGGCCAAGGCGCCGTAGCCGGGCCGATCCCGGTAGCCGTCTCGTTTGGTTCGCAGCGAGGCGAGGGCCGGGTCGAGAGACACGTCGTCGATGTCGATCTCGTCGAGGGACCACGTCTCGGCCCGCGCCACGGCCTCCGGGTCGCTGACCACCTCGACCTCGGCGAAGGTGTCCACGATCTGCTCTGGTGACGACGCCCGGATCCACCACCAGAGTCCGCCCATTCCGTAGTCGTGGACGACCAGGTACCGGGATTTCGCGGGCTCAGGGGAGTCGGTCACACCGACGACGATACCGATTTTGAGGTTCCCGACTCCGGACCAGCCCGCGGGCACGGCCCCGCCCGACGGCCTGCCCCCTGCAGCATGGATCAGAGGCGGTCCTGTAGCCGCGATGGGTCAGTCGGGGTCTGGACGGCCGTTGAGAGCGATCCAGAAGCGATCTTCCCGGCGGACCGGTCGATCGGGTACTCCGCCGTTGGCGAGGATCACCCGGCGTGATGCCTCGTTGTCATGGGCGCAGGTGAGGAGGACTCGGTTGAGACCGAGTCTCCTGCACTCCACCAGTCCGGCCGCGAGCATCCTCGTCGCGTGACCCTGCCGACGCCACGGCACGACGATGTGATAGCCGACATGGCCGCCCGCCTCGACGAGTTCCGGCGTCAGATCATGTCGAATGATGAGCGTGCCGAGATAGTGCCTGCCCGAGATGTACCAGAACGTGGTGCACGGGACACTCCATCGGACATGTACACCGCGTCGCTGGCTGACGAAGGCATCGAAGTCGTCGTCGGCCGTGTCGAGCCACTCGGTGGATGTTCCTTCCGCCAAGCAGTCGGCTCGTTCACCGGCCAGGAACGACTCGCGTACGGTCGTCGTCGGCCAGACCAGGCGTGGCGGCTCGAACGGTTCGGTCATGGTCTCCGAATGATATGTGCCGGATGATCTAAGACGTGTGCGGGAAGATCATCGTCGTCGCTGCCCCACCCGAGGCGTACGACCGCCGCGCGCACACCTCGCCGACGGCGGCGCCGAAGAATCATAGGGAACCACGACACTCCGCCTCGCTGGGGACGACTCACCGTCCCCAGCGGTCATGGCGCCGCCGGCCGCCGGAGAGGAGGCCGGCGGCGCCGGTGTGGTGAGACGACGCCTTATTCGGGCAGTGCGATCAGGCCGGCGCCCCAGGAGTCGACGTTGTAGGTCTTGTTCTTGGTGTATTTGAGCTTCTTGCGCGCCTTTTCGGCGTCGAGCGTCGGATCCTGCGAGAGCAGCAGCGCGATCACGCCCGCGACGAAGGGGCTCGCCATGCTGGTGCCGTACTGCACCACGTGCCGGTCGTCGACCAGGTAGCCGGATTTGGCGGACGAGCCGGCCGAGCGGCTCGAGACGATCACCACGCCTGGCGCCACCAGGTCGGGCTTACGGACGTCGTCCCTGCGCGGTCCCTTGCTGCTGGTGGCGACGACTTCGTCGAGGTCGAGGCCCTTGATGGTCTGGTTCTTGTTCTTGATGTCCCGCCATCGGTTCTTGGTGGTGTACGCCCCGACGGTGATGGCCGACGTCGCACAGCCGGGAGCGGCGACGGTCATCGTCTCCTGCGCGTGGTCCGCGTCGAACTCCAGGTCCTCGGAGCACCATACGTCCACCTGAACGCTGGTGTCGCCGGCCTTCTTGGCACGCAGTCGCATGGTCCAGGGCTTGCCGGCCTCGAGCCCGAGAAACTGGACGCGGAACTGGTGGTCCTTGTTCGCCGGGTCGGGGCCCGGTGTCGCGATCCGGACCTTCCATCTGTCGCTCAGCAGATAGTTCTTGTGCGGCTTGCCGGTGGGGCCGTTGGGCAGGATCGGCTGGTAGCCGGTGCTGCCGCCGTCCGGGCAGATGATCTCGATCTCGATCTCGTCAGCGCCTGAATACCAGCCGTTGAGCCATGACCACGTGCCCAGCCCGGAAGGGCTCTGCGTGAACTTGATGCTCTCGGGGGTGTTCTTGCCCACTCTGGCCTGAGCGTGAATGTCGTCCAGTGCCTGGTTGCCGGCCGCGCAGCAGATGATCTTGCCCGGCCCGGCCGCTTCGTCGATCGCCTGGCATAGCGCACCGGTCCCGTCGTGCGGGTCGGCGTGCGTGCCGAGGCTGATGTTCACCACGGCCGGCCGCTTCAGGGTCTTAGCGAGGGCGAAGACGTAGTCGATCCCGTTCTTGAGGTGGGTGTCCAGTTGCGCGGGATTCACCTTCACAACGACGAGGTCGGCGCCCGGAGCCACGCCGGGGTACTTCTGGTCGGCGGCCGCGGCGATGCCGGCGACGTGCGTGCCGTGCCCGGTGCTGTCGCCGACGTCACCGAAGTGCGGCTTCACGTACTCGACGCCGTAGTCATAGCCGGTCGGCTTCCGGCGTACGGAGTCGTAGGCGAATCCCTCTTCGTGCTTTGCCGTCTGGTCCCAGATCTTCAGAATTCGTCCGGCAAAGGCCGGATGCTTTGGATCGATCCCGGAGTCGATGACGCCGACGATCACTCCCTTGCCGGTGAGCCCGGTCCGCTTCTTGAACGCCGGCAGGCCCACTTTGCCTGGAGCCACATCCATGAAGGCGTTGTGAGGCTGGGCGGAGCTGATACGGATGACGCCAGGGTGGGCGGCCAGTCGGGGAAGCTCGGTGATCTCGGCGATGCCGGTTCGCACCCGTCCCTCTGTCTCGTTGATTTCAATGCCGTGTTGCGCCAGGCCGCTGAGGTCGGCGTCCGGAACGCATTCCAGCGTGAATATCACCCGGGTCGGCCTGTCCGGTCGTGACACCCCCACCAACTGTGATGGTTCGTCTTCTGCGGCGTAGGCGGTGAGCGCCTCATCGCCGCCCTCACTGTGCTCATCGACGATTATCGCCAATTCGGGAGACAATTTACTGTAGTCCATGCCGCGAAAATAACAGCCCCCTCTCGCGCGTGCAATGTCGAGATGGCGGGACATGTATTTCGTTTCGCGGTATGCGAGGCTCGGGCAGGTGGAATCTTTGCGCCAAGCGTGCTGATTTTGGGATTACAAAGCCGAGTACTGGCGGTGACGTTGGGGTGCGCCTGGGAAGTGTGCCTTTCGGGGCACGGGTTCTAGCCACCCCCAGGACGACGGAAAGGGAGAGCATCATGACAACCACACAGACCCCCCAGATCACGGACCAGGTATTCGACGCGATGGTCGACAGCATCGTGGCACACAGCACGTTGCAGCTGGCGGCCATCGGCTCCGGCGACACGACTCACGAAATTCCGGACTTCGAGTTCCCGAGCTGGATGGGGATCGATGGCCAGTCTTACGGTTCCAACGGCCAGCCGGACTATAGTCACCTCCCCAGTGACGTCAAGTCGGATTTCTCGGCGGCCGACCAGGGAGAACGGGTCCGAGTCGAGCAGAACCAGACGAATGTATCGACCCTGGCAGACAAGCTGTCGAAAAGGGAGATAAGTGACGATGAGTTCGATAAGCACGTCGACGATCAGACCAAAGAAAACATCGACAAGTACACGCAGTCCCAGAAGGACCTCGGTCAGAAGCTGAAGGACCGGAAGAAGGGGAAGACCACCGAACAGAGGCAAGGGATGCTGGCGGCGTTCTGTCACGCCGCGGTCTTCCTCAAGGGAATTTGGGACAAGGTCAAGGGCTTCCTGGACAAGGTCGTCGAGAAGCTCAACGAGATCGTGAAGTTCTTCACCAATGCGTGGAACAACGTGAAGGACTGGTTCAGCCGGGCCTTCGGCTGGTGACCTACTCGGTCGCCGGCACCCGGCCCGATCGACGGGCCGGGTGCGCGGCCTTGTAGAACTCCTCCGCCTCAGCGCCGGATGAACCCTTTGAAGACGTCGCCTTCGGTCGACAGGTAGTTGTCGTGGTAGTCGAAGCGGGGGCAGTCGGCGAACATCAAGAACCAGTACTTCATCTGCTCTGACCACCAGTACCCGGACGTCAGGTCGCCGAGCTTCGGGGGCGTGGTGGTGACGTCGGCGACGATTGTCCAGCCGTTGGCGACGCGGGAATAGCGCTTCTGGGTGAGGTAGTAGTCATAGGCGCGTTCGCGGTAGACCTCCTTGCCGGTGAGCAGCCACAGGTTGAACGCCGAGTCGACGTACTCCGGGCGCAGCTGGTTGCCCTTGTCCGTCGCCGTACCCGTGCCGTAGTCGTAGCCCTCGGGCAGCAGCGGATAGGTCTTCAGCACCGACGTCCACGCGTCGAAGTACGCCTCGCCGTCCCGCAGGTGACCGCTCTGGCCCAGCAGGCCGGCGTAGAAGGCGGTGAGCTCGGAGGTCTCCCGGCCGAGCGCGGCACCGGTCGCCATGTCGGCCTTGTGGAACCACAGGTGACCGCCGTACCGCTCCTTCTCGTGGCGCAGGATCGCGGCGGTCAGCGTGTCGTACCAGTGCTTGAGGTCACGGTCGCGGAACAGGTCCCAGCCGTCCCACAGGTACTCGAAGAACGAGTCGACGGGCGGGTCGAGCCGGGATGAGGTGTCGGTCCAGACGCCCGTCTCGATGTTGATGCCGCTGCCCACCAGGTCCAGCGGGGAACGCCGATCGTACACCGCCTTCATCGCCTTCTTCGCCGCCATGTGGTACTTGTCGTCGTGGACGAGGTGGGAGAGGGTGCCGAACTCGGCGATGATCGTCCCGATCTCGGCCAGCACGTTGTCGCTGCCGCTGATCTGTCCGGTGCGCGGGTTGACCAGCCGGTACGGCATGCCGGTGGGTGAGCTCGTGAAGCAGGGGAGCAGGATGTCGGCGATCTTCTTGGCGTTCTCGAGCAGGGTCTTCTCGCCTGTGGCCAGGTAGCCCGACAGCAGCCCGCCGACCATGCGGATGTTGGTCTCGAACACCTGGACGTTCGCGTTGACTCCGGCGAAGTCGAGGTTGTCCGTGATCCATCCGATGCCGTCGGCGAGTTCCTCGTCGAGGCCCATGAGGTAGAGCGTGCCGAGGGCCTCGACGATGGTGAGGCCGACGGGGTGGTTCTTGTCGAAGAACTCGCTGTGGCCGCCGCTGACGGGGAGCAACTGGTCGTGGCCCCAGGCGTAGCGCTTGTAGGACTGCCAGGTGTGCCGCAGCTCGGCGCGGACGTCGTCGGCGACGCGGTGCCACTTCTGGGAGGACCGCGCGGGCGTGGCGGCGCTCGCGATACCGCCGGGGAGGGCGGTCGTGGCCAGGCCGCTGAGGGCGAGGGTGCCGAGGAACGTTCTGCGGGAGAGGGGGCTGGGGGCTCTCATCGTTCACCGCCTTGGAGGGGGATGACAACGTTGTCGTCCCGTTCCTCCTATCACCCCGTGAGGTCAGGGGCCACGATTGTGACCGGTGTCGGCCTTGAGGTGGCGCCTGGGCGGTGAAGCCTCCATCGACGGGGAGCGCGACACGGACTCGGTGACATCGCAGGCGATGCCGATCGCCTCGTGAAAAGTGGGCGGCGGCAGTGTTCAGCGGTCGATGGCGGCCATGTTCGCCTCGTCGTGGCGCTCGCCCGAGGCCGGGGTGAGGTTGTTCAAGCGGTCGAGCTGCGTGGCGCTGAGTTCGATGCCGTCGGCGGCGGTGTTCTCTTCGACGCGCGAGACCCGCCGGGTTCCGGGGATGGGGGCGATGTCGGCGCCGCGGGTCAGCAGCCACGCCAGTGCGGTCTGTGCCGGCGTGGCTCCGATCTCGGCGCCGATGGCCTGTACTTCGTCGACGATGCGCAGGTTGCGCTGGAAGTTCTCGCCGGTGAAACGCGGGTTGGTCTTGCGCCAGTCGTCATCGGCGAAATCGTCGACAGTGCGGATCTGCCCGGTCAGAAGGCCGTGCCCGAGCGGCGAGTAGGGAACGAATCCGATACCGAGTTCGCGCAGCAGCGGGAGGATCTCGGCCTCGACGTCGCGGGTCCACAGGGAGTATTCCGTCTGCAGCGCGGCCACCGGATGCACGGCGTGCGCCCGGCGGATCGTCTCGGGGCCCGCCTCGGACAGCCCGATGTGGCGCACCTTGCCCTCGGCGACCAGCTCGGCCAGCGCGCCGACGGTCTCCTCGATGGGAGTGTTCGGGTCGACGCGGTGCTGGTAGTAGAGGTCGATGTGGTCGGTGCCGAGCCGCTTGAGCGAGCCTTCGACCGCGGCCTTCACGTTGCCGGCGCTGCTGTCGGTAACGCCGGGGCCGCCAGCGGAGTGGGAGACCAGACCGAACTTCGTCGCCACGACAACGTCGTCGCGCCGGCCCTTGATGGCCTTACCGACGACTTCTTCGCTGTGGAAGGGGCCGTAGATCTCGGCGGTGTCGATGTGGGTGACCCCGAGGTCCAGCGCCCGGTGGATCGTGCGGATCGACTCTGCGTCATCGAGTCCCCCGCCCGTCGTGTAGGTGCCGGCCATGGTCATGGCTCCCAGGCCAATGCGAGAGACATCAAGCCCACCCAGGGATACGTGCTTCATCGGATACTCCTTTGTCGTGGCGGCCGTCAGGCCTGGTCGGTGGGCATGACTGGGCGACCCTGCGAGTGCCATGATCAGTGCGGCTCAGTGGGCCCCGCTATCCAGGCAACCACCCGACAGCCCCGCCCGGACCCGCGTATGGGGTACCGCTCTTCCAGGGGTCTGCCAGTACCTCCTCCAGGGCCCCGACCAGGCGGGACCCGCCGTACGGTGGACGCATGGACCGCAGTACCGAGATCCGTGAGTTCCTGCGCATCCGCCGGGCCCGGATCACCCCTGAGCAGGCCGGCATCGCCCCGCACCCGGGCGCCCGCCGGGTGCCGGGGCTGCGCCGCGAGGAAGCCGCCCAACTCGCCGGGGTCAGCGTCGACTACTACATCCGCCTGGAGCGGGGCCGCACCCAGGGCGTCTCCGAAACCGTTCTGGAGGCCGTCGCCCGCGCCCTGCAACTGGACGACACCGAACGCGCCCACCTCTTCGATCTCGCCCAGCCCACTGCGGCCCGGACTCGCCGCAAGCGACCGCTCGCCCCGCAAAGGGTCCGCCCGGCCGTGTACCGAGCCCTGGAATCACTCGGCGTCCCCGCCATGGTCCTGGGGCGACGCATGGACGTCCTGGCGGCCAACCGACTCGGCTACGCCCTCATCACCGACTTCGAAGCCCGACCCCACCGCGAACGTAACTCCGCCCGCTTCGTCTTCCTCGACGAAGCCGCCCGCACGCTGTACACCGACTGGGAGCGGGTCGCCGGCGACTGCGTGGCCACGCTGCGCCTGTACGCCGGACGCCACCCAGACGACCCACAGCTCACCGAGCTGATCGGTGAGCTGTCTCTGCACAGCGACACCTTCCGCCGCATGTGGGCCGACCACGACGTCCTCGCCCACACCACCGGAACCAAACGCCTGCGCCATCCGCTCGTCGGCGACCTCACCCTCGACTACGTGGTCCTGGCCGTCGAAGGCGACCCCGACCAGACGATCGTCATCTACACCCCCGAACCCGCCTCCCGCTCCGCCGAGGCCCTCACCATCCTCTCCAGCTGGATCAGCACCTCCACGACCGGGCCGCACGCCCCCGGCGAGACACGCGACCCAGCCGGCTGACGTGCGCGACACTCACAACGCGACCACCGCTCAGTGGGTGGCCGGGTCGGAGACGCTCCGGGACCGGCGTGACGCCTCGGCGGTGCCGCCGATCGGCCCGGCGACGAGGACGACCAGCAACGCGAGGACCCCGCCCGCACCGGCCACCGCGAACGCCGCGTGGACGCCGGCCGCGTCGCCTGCCAGGCCGGCGAGGGCGGCGCCCGCCGAACTGCCGACCCCGAACGCCGTCACCAGCCACGCGAACGCCTCCGTCACCGTGCCGCGCGGCGCGAGGTCGTCCACCAGCGTGAACGTGCACGCCAGCACGGGCGCGAGGAACACGCCGCTGACCAGCGCCAGCACCGGCATCACCGGCATTCCGGGCGCCCACGTCAGGGGCAGATAACCGGTCGCCAGGCCCGCGATCAGCAGGACCAGCCGGCGGTACGCCGGGCCGCGCCGGGGCCGCAGTCCGTACACGATCCCGCCGATCAGTGCGCCGGCGGACATCAGCGCCAGGAGCAGGCCGGAGGCGTACGAGGTGTGGCGCGCGTCGGCGTAGGCGACCACCGCCACGCTGAACACGCCCAGCGACAATCCCACACAGGTCAGGGCGGTGATCAGGACGCGTATGCCGGACGAGCGCAGCGGGCCGGCCCAGTGTCCGCCGCCCCGCTCGCCCCGCCACGCCCGCGAGGGCCGGGACGTGGTGACCACGAGGGTGCCCGCCACTCCGAGGGCGCCGGTCAGCAGCAGCGCCGCCTCCGTCGAGACGGCCGTGGCGGCGATCACGAGCAGGGGACCGACGGTGAACAGCAGCTCTTGCGCGGCGGCGTCGAGCGCGTACGCGGCCTGGACCTCGGCCGGGCCGTTCAGGACGGACGGCCAGAGCGCCCGCAGCCCGGCTTCCAGCGGCGGGGTGGCGAACCCGGCCAGGACGACCGCGGCCGTCGCGACCGCCGGGGAGTGCACGCCGAACGCCGCGAGCAGCGCGAAACCCGCCGCGGCCGCCATCGCCGCCGAGGCCAGGATGCGAGGCTGGCCGTAGCGATCCATTGCGCGCCCCAGCACCGGCTGGCTCGCCGCCATCGCCAGGCCGTACACCGCCGACAGCACTCCGGCCAATGTGTACCCGCCGCCGTGCGCCCGGACGAACAGCACGATCGCCAGCGGTCCCATGCCGTTCGGCAGTCGGCCGAGAAGGGTGCCGCCCAGGAGGCGGGCCGCGTACGGCTTTCGCAGGAAGTGGAGGTAGGAGCGCATGGAATCCTCGTCATACGTATTACTGAATCCTTCGGTCATACGTATCACTGATCGGCGCGGAGGTCTAATCTTTTGACGTGTCCAAGAGACCGACCAGCCGAGACGTGGCCCGAGCCGCCGGGGTGTCCCAGTCCACGGTCTCGATCGTGCTGGCCGGAAAGGCGGAGGGCAGGGTCAAGCCCGAGACGCGGCAGGCGGTGCACGAGGCCGCGCGGCGCCTTGGCTACCGCCCCAACCTGGCCGCCCGCAACCTGCGGCTCGGCCGCACCCGTACGGTCCTGCTCGTCGTGCCCACGCTGACCGGACCGGTCTTCGGCGCGATCTACACGGGGGCCGCCGAGGTCGCCGCCGCGCGCGGTTTCGGTGTGGTGCTCCACCCCTGGCCCGACGACGCCGGGCCGGCCCGCAGTCAGGTCGACACCCAGGCCATCGAGGGGGTCCTCGCCTCCTCCATCGTCGGCGGCGTCACCGACTTCGGTGACCTCCCGGTCGTCCTGATGGACAGCGACCCGGCCGCTCCGGCGCCGACCATCAACTTCGACGTCGCCGGAGGCATGCGCGCGATCGCCGCGCATCTGGCCGAGCTCGGGCACCGCCGGATCGGCCACCTCGCCGCCTCCGTCGACGCCTGGACCTTCCGCGTGCGCGGTGATGCGCTCGCGGACGCGTTCCCCGGCTCGGTCGTCCGCCAGGCCACGGCCATCGACGTCGCGGCCGCGCGGCAGGCCGCCCTCGAACTGCTCGACCGGTCCGACCGCCCGTCGGCCCTCGTCTGCGACGACGACCTCATCGCCGCCGGCGCGTACAAGGCCGCCCGTGCGCTGAACCTGGGCATCCCGGGCGACCTGTCCGTCACCGGCTTCGACGACGTACTGCTCGCGACCGCCCTCGAGCCGGAGCTGACCACGGTCCGGCTGCCCGCCGAACAACTCGGCGCGACCGCCATGACCGCCCTCCTCGAACTCCTCGACGGCCGCCGCCCCGCCGACACCTCGCTCGCCGGACAACTGGTCGTCCGTGCCTCCACCGCTCCGCCGCCCTGATCTGGTCTTTTCCTGGGGTCCGACAGGGACGGCGTTTTCGTGGCGTTCACCCGCGAATTAGAAACGCGGATGGGTCTTGCTCGGTGTGCTACGTTGCTCGCCATGACAGCTGGCAATATGCGTACTATTCACAAAATCGGTGCCCTGGTCGCTCTCGTCGTCCCGCTTGCGTTGGCCGGCCCTGTCGCCACCGCTTCGGCCGCGGCGCCCGCAGCGGTGCTGAAGGGCTGTAGCAAGATAAAGGTCGACAAGGACCGTAAGGGCGTCACCGGTTACTGTGGCAAGAGCGCTCACGCGAAGACGTATTGGGTCTGGATGTGGTGTGCGACGAATAATGGCACCGGAAAGACGAAGATAAAGAACGGGCCGATGACCAAGGTCGGTAAGAAGTCGCACATTCGCTGCCAAAAGGGCCGGTCTCTGTGGAAGCACTCGGGTAATTCGAATTACGGCACGCACTAGTGAGTCGTCCTCCGGCGAGGCCGCCCGGGCCGGACCCCGGGTGATCTCACCGGTCGAACCGCACGGTCACCGTGGAAGATCGTCGAGGTCGATGGCGATCGGGAACGGGACGGGCGCGCTGAGCTTGCCGTGGTGGATGCCGGTGAGGGCGTACGTCTCGGTCGCCGGGTCCAGTTCGTACGCATAGACGACCGGGCGACTGTCGTTCTCCTCCACCCTCCAGAAATGACTCGGGGGACACCACCTCGACGACCAGATGTACCTCGTCGGGCGTGTAGAAGGTCCGGTCAAGGTCATGCGCAGCGGTGGCGTCGATGACGAGCACGTCCGGACAGGGCCGCATCCGGTGCCCGAGTTTGACGTCCATCCGCCTCACGGCGCACATATCGCCCGGTGCCTGAGTGTTGAGATCAGTCGCCAGTCCGGAAAGGATCCCCTCGTGGAAGCGGCTCTGGGGTGCCGCGAAGACGAGCGTTCCATCGATCAGCTCGACCCGTTCAAAGAAGCCGGGTTCGCCGTTCGGACCGTCGGAGGGCAGCCGATCCATGTCGTCGGCGGTCCATCCCCATGGAGGAGGGGACGGCCAGTACTCGAGCGCGCTGGTCACGTCATGCATGCTAGATCGATCCAAATTGCCGCGCGTGCTCATTCGAATGTCTTCCGTTATGACTTTCTGTCTCACTGCGGACTGACGCTGCAGGAGCCACCGTCCCGACGTGCGGCTTCGGGGTGGCTCGGTGTCCGGTGGATTCGGTCGGCGGTGCAGACTGGCGACCATGAGTTACGAGGCCGCCGAGAACAGGTACGAGAGCATCCCCTACCGCCGGACGGGGCGCAGCGGGCTGAAGCTGCCCGCCGTGTCGCTGGGGCTGTGGCACAACTTCGGGGGCGACAAGCCCCTCGACACGCAGCGGGCCATCCTGCGCCGGGCGTTCGACCTCGGCGTCACCCACTTCGACCTCGCGAACAACTACGGACCCCCGTACGGGTCGGCAGAGGCCAACTTCGGGCAGATCTTCCGGGAGGACTTCCGGGCGTACCGCGACGAGATCGTGCTGTCGACCAAGGCGGGCTATGACATGTGGCCCGGGCCGTACGGCGAGTGGGGTTCGCGGAAGTATCTGCTGGCCAGCCTCGACCAGTCGCTCGCCCGGATGGGCGTGGACTACGTCGACATCTTCTACAGCCACCGGTTCGACCCGGAGACGCCCCTCGAAGAGACGATGGGCGCGCTCGACCACGCGGTGCGGTCGGGCAAGGCGCTCTACGCCGGGATCTCGTCGTACTCGCCGGAGCGTACCGCCGAGGCGGCCGCCATCCTGCGGGACATGGGCACTCCGCTGCTCATCCACCAGCCGTCGTACTCGATGCTGAACCGCTGGATCGAGGGCGGTCTGCTGGACACGCTGGAGCAGGAGGGCATCGGCTGCATCGCGTTCTCGCCGCTGGCACAGGGCATGCTGACCGACAAGTACCTGAACGGCGTCCCGGAGGGGTCGCGGGCCAGTCAGGGCAAGTCGCTGTCGACGGACCTGCTCACCGAGGACACCCTCAGGCACATCCGTACGCTCAACGAGATGGCCGGGGAGCGCGGTCAGACGCTGGCGCAGATGGCCATCGCCTGGACGCTGCGGGACCCGCGGGTCACCTCCGCGCTGATCGGGGCGAGCAGCGTGGCGCAGCTGGAGGACAGCCTCGGCGCCCTGGACCGCCTCGGCTTCGGCGACGACGAGCTGGCCGCCATCGACCGCGACGCGGTCGAGGCCGGCATCAACATCTGGGCCGCTTCCAGCGCCCACTGATCCTCAGGCCGTGATGAGCAGGGTGGCCGCGCCCGCGCCGATGAGCGCGGCCGCCCACACTCGGTCGAGGTTGAACCAGGCGCGGCGCAGGATGGCCAGGCCCACGACCTCGTACACGAGGACGGCGATGGTGCCCGCGACGACGAACATGGCCAGGGTGTGCACGCCCGTCACGAACACCGCCGCCATGACGGCGCTGCCCGCGCCGGAGGCCATGCCGTGGGAGTGTCCGGGCACGGTCACGGCGCCGTGGGTCAGCACGGGCAGCAGCATGAGCCCGGCCCCGTGCGCGGAGGACATGAGGAACGACCAGCCGGCCAGCTGCCAGAGCGTCAGCCGCATGCCCACCCAGCGGAAGTGACGGCTGGACAGCAGCCGCCACAGGCCGAACCCGACCAGGAGCACGCCCCCGCCGATCGCCACGATCCGGGAGGTCAGCACCGACCCGGTGAGCGTGACGACGGCCGCGACGACGAACACGGACGCGGCGTGCCCGGCCGCGATCGCGGGCAGCGACTGCAGCACCGGCGCGCGCGACCGCTCCTGCAGGCCCCGGGCCACGGCGAACAGCCAGCCCATCCCCGGGTTCAGGCCGTGGAAGGCGCCGAGGGCGACCAGCGCCACCAGCGAACCGTCGTTGACTGTCATGGGTAGCAGTAGGAGTCGGAAGACGCGTCGCCGCCCTGGAGACGGGTCTGGTGGGGGCGCAGGCCCCGGAAGTCGTCGCCGTGCGGGAAGAACCGCTCGTCGAAGGTGAAGTCCGCGCCCGAGTCGAGCTTGGCCGCCCAGGCGCCGACGCCGTCGGGGTAGAACTGGTCGTCCCACGCGCCGTACAGCGAGTTCGTGACGTACACGCGCCTGCCGTCGCGGCTGACCTCGACCATCTGCGGGCCGCCGGCGAGCGGCAGGTCGGGCGCTGCCGGGTGCGGGGTGCGGCGCGTGATCCCGCCGATCCGCACCGAACCGGCCTCCACCGGGTTGAACGGGTCGGACACGTCGTAGCGCTTCAGCTCGCCGGTGCCCCAGCACGAGACGTACAGGTAGCGGTCGTCGACCGACAGGTCGATGTCGGTGACCAGCGGCGGCACCGCCCCGAACGGCGCGATCACCGGCGGCAGGTCTCCCGGGCCGGCGGGCTCGGCGGGGATCGTGATGACCTTGCGGGCCTTGAACTCGTCGTCCTCGCGGTACCAGACCCAGACCGAGGCGGACAGGTCCTCGACGCTGACGACGACGCCGGCGAAGCCGTACGTCTTGGTCGGGTCGTGGGCGGGCCGCAGTTCGAGGACCATCTGGTGCTCGTCGCCGAGGTCGACCGTCTGGACGTGGCGGCGTTTGCGCAGGTCCCAGAAGTGCAGGGCGTGGCCGTACTTGCGGCCGAGCAGCAGCTCGGCGTTCACACCGTCCTCGATCATCGACGGCGTGCCCCACTCGGAGGTGACCATGACGTCCTGCGTGATGTGCCACCAGAAGTCGTACGCGAGGTGCTGCGGGCCGCGGTCGGCCTCCCAGCGGCCCAGCACCTCGAACGACGTGTGGTCGAGCAGCGCGATGCCGCCGGGCCCGTCGGCGCCGTTCGCGCCGCCCAGCGCGGAGACGTAGAGGGCGTCGGGGCCGCAGTGCACGGTGTGCGGCCGGGAGTAGCCGGCGCGTTTCGCCAGCTCGTCCGGCTCGATGACCTTGACGATGGACGGCTTGACCGGGTCGTCCTTGACGTCGATGACGTAGACCCGGGAGGAGCGGAGGCCGGGCACGATGAGGTAGCGGCGCTCGACGTGGGGGTGCGGGGCGTTCGGGCAGAGGGCGCTGCTGCAGGCGTTCCACCCGAAGTGGTGCAGCTCGTCACCGGTGTGGGGCAGGTCCGTCCAGCCGACGACGGAGCCGTACGAGGTGGAGGCCGGGTCGACGTCGACCACGGCGATCGCGTCGGGCCGCTCGGCGGACCGGTCGAACGCGGCGATGTAGGCGAGGGTCTCGGGCGCGGCGTTCACCGCTTCGCGGGGGGACGGGTAGAAGGTCGGATCCGGTCTCCACAGAGCCATTCCACGCTCCTTCGGCAGGCGGCGTCGTCACGCACCGTACAGGCGTCCGTACGGATCCATCCTCGCCGAAGATCCCTATCGGCTCAATAGGGAATTCGGGTGCCATCTGAAACCACCATTTGTCCTGACTCACGGACAACTGTTCCGTCACTGTGCCACGGTGAACTCATGGCACCGGAACCCCTTCCGCCCCAGGTTCCCGGCGGCACCGGTCCACGGCCCGAAGACGGTCCGCAGGACGTGTCGCAGGACCCCGGCTCAATCTCCATCGAGGCGACCGTCCCCCCGGCCGCGAAGAAGATGATCGAGGTCGCCCGCTCGCAGCTCGGCTACCACGAGGCGGCAGACGGCCACACGAAGTACGGCCAGTGGTACGCCGACCGCCACCACGACCCCGGCTTCGAGAACGCCAACTGGTGCGACATGGGCCTGTCCTGGTGCGCGTGGAAGGCCGCTGCGGGCTCCGTCGTCGGCGAGTACGCCTACACCCCCTGGCATGCCCAGTGGTTCGACGACCAGGGCCGCTGGGGCACCCGGCCGCACGTCGGCGACCTGGTCTTCTACGACTGGGAGGGCGGCCACTCGATCTCCGGCATCGACCACATCGGCCTCGTCGAGGAGCTGAGGTCCGACGGGCGGATCGTGACGATCGAGTTCAACACGAGCGACGCCGTCATGCGGCGCGTCCGCACCCCCGCCGGCATCGTCGTCGGTTACGGCTCACCCGACTACAAATCCCTGGAGGACGACATGGCCGAGGTGGTCAGCCTAGGCGCCGGCGAGAAGCAGAACGTCCCGGCGTCCAACGACATCTCGATCAAGTTCCGCAAGGAGTACTCCGACAGCCACGGCCACCACTCCCCGGACGGCTACTCGATCATCGTCGGATCCTCGGTCTGGGCCGTCTGCGACGCGATCGTCCAGTTGACCGGCCTGAAGGCGAACGACCCGGTCGACGTCGCCTGGTCCCGGATGAAGGCACCCGCCAAGGACGGCGACCCCTGGACGTTGCTGGACGACGCCTGGCGCACGCCGTTCCGCGCCGCCCCCGACGGGACCATTCGCGCGCAGCTCGGCGGCCAGCTCGGGCTCGACAAGGACACGCGGATGCGGCTGCGCGTCTACAACCCCAACGCCTACCCGGTCACCGTGGCCTCGGCGCTGGCCAAAGTGGCCTTCCTGAAGTACTAGGCCAGATGAGGCCGGAAGGGCCTGAGGTGACCCGGGTGACGAAGGATCACACCCGATGCTGGCACAATCAGCTCGCGTGACCGACCTCGTGCAGCTGCTCACCCCGGAGGGGGAGCGGATCGACCATCCCCGGTATCCCTTCGAGATCAGCGGGGAGGAGGCCCGGGGGCTCTTCCGCGACATGACGCTCGTACGGCGGTTCGACACCGAGGCGATGGCATTGCAGCGGCAGGGCGAGCTGGGCCTGTGGGCGCCGCTCCTCGGGCAGGAGGCCGCGCAGATCGGCACCGCCCGCGCCCTGCGGCCGGAGGATTTCGTCTTCCCCAGCTACCGGGAGCACGGCATCGCGTACTGCCGCGGAGTGTCGCCGGCGAACCTGCTGGAGCTGTGGCGGTGCACCTCGTACGGCGGGTGGGACGCCGAGAAGTTCCGGATGGCCGGTTACGCGCTCGTGATCGGCGCGCAGACGCTGCAGGCCGTCGGCTACGCCATGGGCGTGCAGCGCGACGGGGCGCCGGAGGCCGTGCTGGCCTGCTTCGGCGACGGCGCGACCAGCCAGGGCGACGTCAACGAGGCGTTCGTGTGGGCGGGCGCGCAGAACGCCCCCGTCGTCTTCCTCTGCCAGAACAACCACTGGGCGATCTCCGCGCCGCTGGAGACACAGACCCGTGTGCCGCTCTACCGCCGCGCGGCGGGCTTCGGCTTCCCCGGCGTGCGCGTGGACGGCAACGACGTGTTCGCCTGCCTGGCCGTCGCCCGTACGGCGCTGGAGCGGGCGCGCGCGGGTGAGGGGCCGACGCTCATCGAGGCCTACACCTACCGGATGAGCGCCCACACGACCTCCGACGACCCGAGGCGCTACCGGGCCGACGCCGAGCTGGAGGAGTGGCGGCTGAAGGACCCGATCGAGCGGCTCCGCGCCTACCTCACCAAGAACGAGCTGGCCGGCGACGACTTCTTCGAGGCCCTGGACGCCGAGGCGGACGAGCTCGGCCGCCGCGTCCGCGCCGAATGCCGGGCGCTGCCCGACCCGGACCCGCGCGAGATGTTCGACCACGTCTACGCGGGGACGCACGCGCAACTGGCCGAGGAGCGGGTCGCTTTCCTGGACTATCTCGACACGTTCGCCGACTGACGGGAAGAATGGAGGCGAACGCCGCACGCCGGGGTGATCACGCCCGGCGGATTCCGCCTTGGGGGAGGGGGACGCCGGCCCACGGCGGGCGTTCGTCTACGATTTTTGCGTCTCGGCATCCGCGGTGGTGAACGTGCCGACGACGGCCCGCACCACCGCCACTCCAAGGAGAATCGTTGAGCAGCCCGAGTACCAAAGACAACCTGGATCTCGCCGAGAGCGCGCGGGACCTGGCCGACCGCGCACCGTCCGGATCGCTGGAGAAGGCCGCCGCCGGATCCGTCGCCGTCACGTGCGCGACCACTCGCGACTTCGAGCAGGCACGGAGCGTCCTGGGCGGCGTCGTGCCCGACGACGTACGGAGGGCGGCGATCGAGCTCCTCGAGCGGCTCGCCGCCGGCCACCGGTGACCCCGGCTCCGGCCCGGCACCACGAGGGTGCCGGGTCCGGACGGGTCTCCGGGGCGAACGGTCGGTCCGGATCCGGTCTCACGGGGATGCGGGCCCGGCCTGACCTGAGGAGCGCTTGAGCCGGAGCGGCCTCAGCGGAAGTCGGCGGCGTGATCGGCCGCCCACTCCGCGAACGTGCGCGCCGGCCTGCCCGTGATCCGCGTAAAGTCCGGTGATATCTCCGCCGGGCGTTCGGTGAGCTGGGCGAACATCCGCAGCAGGGTGTCCGCGATCGCCGGCGGGATGTAGCTGCCGATCATGCCCGTGCGGGCCTCCTCGGGCGTGATCTCCTCGAAGCGCACCGGCCGGCCGATCGCCTCGCCGATGACGCGGGCCTGGTCGACCTGGGTCAGTGACTCCGGGCCCGTCAGCGCCGGCTTGGCCCCCACCAGATCGTCGTCGAGCAGAGCGCGGGCCGCGACCTCCGCGATGTCCCTCTCGTGGATCAGGCTGAACCGCGCGGCGCCGTACGCCGCGCGGGCGACCCCCTGTGAGCGGATTGATCCGGCCCACGAGAGCGTGTTGGAGGCGAAGGCGCCCGGCCGCAGGAACGTCCACTCCAGCCCCGACTCCTCCACCGCCCGCTCGAGGTCCCGGTGGCTGACCGCGATGGTGTTGTCCGGATCGTCGTCGAGGGCGGACAGGGAGGACAGCACGACGACTCGGCGTACGCCGTGCTCCGCGGCCTTCTTCAACAGCGGGCCGGCCGCGTGCTGGACCGTCATGGCGTTCAGGAACACAGCTCTGACGCCGTCCATGGGCAGGTCGTCGGTCGCGGCGACCTCGACCCCATCCGGGAGCCCTGCGTCGGCGGGGCGGCGGGTGAGGGCGCGGACGGGCGCCCCCAGCGCGAGCAGGGCGTCGATGAGGGGGCGGCCGACGTTTCCGGTGGCCCCGGTGATCAGGAACATGACTCTCTCCTTGCGATGGTCGTCAGACGTCCCCATACTTCAACCAATCAGATGAAGACGTCAACCATCTAGATGGGTGAGGGATCGCTGGATATCGTTGCCGCATGGAGGAGACGGGGCGTCCGCCGCGGCGGACGCCGGCAGCCGAGGAGCGCAAACTCGACGCGGAGCGCTCCCGGAGGCTGCTCCTCGACGCGGCGCTGGAGGAGTTCGCCGCCAAGGGGTACGCCGGCGCCCGCGTTCAGGACATCGCCGACCGGGCCGGCGTCAACAAACAGCTGATCAGCTACTACTTCGGCGGTAAGCAGGGCCTCTATGAGTGCCTGAAACGCCAGTGGCTGGAGCGGGAGGCGGAGTTCAACCGTCCCGACATCCCGTTCGACGAGCTGATCGTGCGCTACCTCGAGGCGACGTTGGCCGATCCGCGCGGGACGCGGCTCCTGACCTGGCAGGGGCTGGCCGACACGGACGCCCCCGCGTGGGAGGACGACCTCGCGGACATCCGGCAGCGCCAGGCCCGTGGCGACATCGGAGATGACCTCGATCCGGGCGTCGTCCTGCTGCTGTGCCTGGCCGCCGTGTCGGCGCCGGTCGTGATGCCGCAGAAGGTCCGCGGCATCCTCGGGCTCGAACCGGACTCGGAGGAGTTCCGGGAGCTCTACACGGAGCAGTTGCGGCGGATCATGCGCCGCCTCGCCTGAGGCGGCAGGGGAAAGGCGGCCGTGCTCCCGGCCGGGGTCCGTGGGCGTTGTCGCCCCATCGTCCGGAACACAGGGTGTGATCTCGGTAGAATCTCGACTGTGGCCGAGCCGAAGTTCGAGATTCAGATGCTGCACGACCGCATCATGGTGCGCCCCGAGAAGGAATCGGGGGAGCGCCGCAGCAGCGGGGGCATCGTGATCCCGGCGACCGCCGAGCAGGCCAACCGGCTGGTGTGGGGCGAGGTCTGCGGCGTCGGGCACAACGTGCGCACTGTCAAGGTCGGCGACATGGTGCTGTACCACGAGGAGGACCGCTTCGAGGTCGAGGTCCAGGGCGAGCAGTACCTCGTGATGCGCGAGCGCGACCTGCACGCCGTCGCCAACGAGCGCCCCGAGTACGGCACGGGTCTCTACCTGTAGGACGAGTGTCCCCAGCGCGGCCCGCGTCCCCTCACAGCGGCAGGGTGAACGCCGACAGGCGGGAGTAGACGCCCGGATAGCCCGCGCGGGCACAGCCGTACGCCCAGGAGGTCAGGCCGGCCAGCCGGCCCCGGATGATGAGCGGGCCGCCGCTGTCGAACAGGCAGGTGTCGGCCTGCGGCGAACCCGCGCACACCATGTCCTTGGCCTCGAAGGCGTCGCGACCGTACGCCGCCGCACAGCGCGCGTCCGAGGCGATCGGCACGGTGGCCTCGCGCAGCCGCGCGTTGAACAGGTCCCGCTCCGAGGTCGTGCCCCAGCCGAGCACCCGCGCGTCGGCCCCCGGCGGATAGGTGCCGTACCGGCCGATCACGGGCAGCGGCACGCGGCTCATCGGTCGCGTCAGCGTGAGCAGGGCCACGTCGTGGTGCTCGACCGTCTCACCCTTGAACGACGACTCGCGGAAGTCCGGATGCACCCAGACCTTCTTGACCTGGACGCTCTCGCCGTCCTTCTTCGACAGGTCGGCGCGGCCGAACACGGCGCTCAGCAGGCCTGGCACCTGGCGCAGGAAGTTCACGCAGTGCGCCGCCGTCACGACCTTGTCCGGCGCCACGAGCACGCCGCCGCAGAACTGCCCGGAGGGCCGGATCAGGAACGCCGGGGTGCCGATCGCCGCCAGCCAGGACGGCGGGCCGGTGAGCGAGCCGCCGACGATCGCGTTCGCCGGGGGCGTCACCGGGCCGGCGCACAGCACCAGCGCCGACAGGACGACCGCAGCGATACGGCGCGGGAACAGGGGCATGGGGGAACACCTCCGTCCGGTGCCGTAAAACCTAACGGCACCGGCCCCCGTCGCGCGAGGGGGATCGGTGATCGGGTGCGCGGGCGGGGCACGCCCGTGACCGGCGGGGCCGGATCCGTACGGACGGCGCCGCGTGCGATGCGTGCTCGCCGGGCCGTGACGGTGCCCGGTTCATTCGTACGTGCGGCCGGTGCGCGAGGAGATCCGCCCCACGAGATTGCGCGGGATGAGCCTGCCGAGGCCGACGAGGGCCTTGTACTGGACGCTGGGGACGCTGACGGTGACGCCCCGCCGGAAGTCGCGCAGCGCGTCGGCGACGACGCGGTCGGCGTCCAGCCAGAGCGGTTCGGGGATGCCGGAGACGTTCATGTTCGCCCGGTCGTGGAACTCGGTGTGCACGAAGCCGGGGCACAGTGCCATGGCGTGGACGCCCGGAACGTCCTGCGCGATGCCCTGGCTGAACGAGACCACCCACGCCTTTGACGCCCCGTAGGTGCCGCGGGAGAAGAACGCCGCGACCGAGGCGACGTTGATGACGCCGCCGCGGCCCCGCTCCCGCATCCCCGGCAGGGCGGCGTAGGTCAGCCGCAGCACCGCCTCGCAGTGCACGCGCAGCATCCTCAGCTCGTCCTCCAGAGGGACCTCGAGAAAGCGTCCCTTGTTCCCGAACCCGGCGTTATTGATCACCAGGTCGGCGCGGCGGGCGGCCTCCTCGCCCTTGGCGATGCCCTCATCGGTGGCCAGGTCGGCGACCACGACCTCGGCGTCGCCGTACTCCTCGGCGGCGCGGGCCAGCCGCTCGGCGTCGCGGGCCAGCAGGATCAGATGAAAGCCGTCGGCGGCGAGGCGGCGGGCGAACGCCGCGCCGATCCCCGCGGTGGCGCCGGTGATGAGAGCGGTGGGCATGACCCCAGGTTACCGAGTGCCCCCCGTCCGAACCGATCTTGGTCTCGGCGCGCCTACCCCGCTGCACGCGTCCTCACCGCTGGTTTGGCTGGGCTGCTTGGTCCGCCTCCGTCGACCGCGCCCCCTCACCGCCGGTCCGGCCGGGCTGTCTGGTTCGCCCGGGCTGACCGCGCGTCCTCACCGCTGGACCGGCTGGTCCGGTCGGTCTGCCCGGGCCGACCGCGACCCGGAGCCGGATGCCGGCCGGGACCTCCGTTCGGCCCCGGGCGCGAACGGCGGCCCGGCCTCCGGGGGGAGGCCGTCGCCGATGACGGGGGAGCCGGGGAGCCGCAGGCGCATCAGCGCGCCGCCGCCGGGCCGGTTCTCCGCGTACGCCTCGCCGGCGTGGTGCTCGGCGGCGTGCCGGACGATCGCCAGGCCGAGGCCCGATCCGCTGACCGCGCGCGCCGCCGCCGACCGGTAGAAGCGCTCGAAGACGTGCGGCAGGTCGTCCGGTTCGATGCCGGGCCCCTCGTCCGCGACCACCAGCTCGCCGTCGCGGAGCACGACCCAGACGGTGCCGTCCGCCGGGCCGAACTTCACCGCGTTGTCGAGCAGGTTCGTGACCGCCCGGGCGAGCTCCCCCTCCGCCCCCTCCACGACCCACGGCTCCAGGTTCAGCGAGAACTCGGTCGCCGGGGCCCGCAGGCGCACCCGCTCGACCGCGTGGCGGACGACCTCGTCGAGCCGGACCGGCGCGCGCAGACCCGGCGCCTCGTCCTCGCGCGCCAGTTCCACCAGGTCTCCCACCAGGGTGGTCAGCTCCGTGAGCTGTGCCTTCACGTCGGCGAGCAGCCGCTCGTGCGTGCTTTGGGGCAGCGGCCGCTCCGGGTGCCGCTGGATCTGGATCAGCAGGTCGATGTTGGTGCGCAGGCTCGTCAGCGGGGTGCGCAGCTCGTGGCCGGCGTCGGACACGAGCTGCCGCTGCCGCTCGCGGGAGCGGTTGAGGGCGGCCAGCATGGCGTTGAAGCTGTGTGCGAGCTCGGCGATCTCCCCGCCGCCCGAGACCTCGATCGGCGTGGGGTCCAGGTCCTGTGTCCGTGCCATCCGCGTGGCCGCCCGTGTGAGGTTGCGGATCGGCCTCAGCCCCGCCCCCGCGACGGCGAAGCCGGCCGTGGCGGCCAACGTCACGGCGCCGAGGCCGAAGATGACGGTCCCCACCTGAAGCCGCAGGACGGTGCCGTCCACGTCGGCCAGCGACCGGGCCAGCACGATGACGTTGCCGTCCGGGGCCCGCGTCGTGACGACACGTACGTGGACGTCGCCGGAGTAGGCGCTGCGCAGCCTGAACCCCGGGCCCCGGCTCGCCGACACCGCGCGTACGTCGGCGGAGTCGACCGGGACCGGGAGCGTCGTGCCCGGTGTCGAGGTCACCGAGCCGTCCGGGTGGACGATCGCGACGCTGACCCCCAGCGGGGCGAGCAGGTGGGCGTCGTGCCTGTCGCCCGGCCGGTCCTCCGGAGAGTGGGCGAACGACTTCGTCTGGGCGATGAGCGTCTGGTCGATCTGCCGGCGGAGCTCCTTCTGCAGCAGCGTGTCGGCGGCGAACGACACGATGACAATCGCCAGGATGACGGCACCGGCCGCCAGCAGCGCCACCCGGGACCGCAGCGAGAGCCGGCGCGGGGACGGGATTATCATCGGAGGGTGTACCCGACCCCGCGGACCGTGTGGATCACCCGGGGTTCGCCGCGCTCTTCGGTCTTGCGCCGCAGGTAGCCGATGTAGACGTCCAGGGAGTTGGACGAGCGCCCGAAGTCGTACCCCCAGACCTCCTCCAGGATCCGGGATCTCTCCAGCACGTGCCGCGGACTGCGCATCATGAGCTCGAGCAGGTCGAACTCCGTGCGCGTGAGCTCGAGGGGCCGCTCGCCGCGCCGGGTCTCCCGCGTGGTCAGGTTCATGGTGAGATCGCCGAAGCGGAGGATCTCCTCACGGGTGCCGTCCCCGTCGTCGAACCCGCGGGACCGCCGCAGCAGCGCGCGCAGGCGGGCGAGGAGCTCCTCCAGCTCGAAGGGCTTGGTGAGGTAGTCGTCCGCCCCCGCGTCCAGTCCGGTGACACGGGCGTCGAGGTCGACCCGTGCCGTGAGCATGAGGATCGGGATGTCATCCCCGCGCCGCCGCAGCATCCGGCACGCGCCCAGACCGTCCAGATTCGGCATCCTCACGTCGAGGATCAGGACGTCGGGCCGGGACGCGTCGACCGCCTCGAGGGCGCCGATCCCGTCCTCGGCGAGTTCGACCTCGCAGCCGTTGAACCGCAGCACCCGCTCGAGGGCGGAGCGCACCGCGGGATCGTCGTCGGCCACCAGGACCCGTGCGGAAGCCACCATGCGTTCAGCCTGGGCAGTCGCCGTGATCCGACCATGAAGCCAACATGAGACCCACCTGAGATCCCCGCGGTCCCACCCGGCAGCGGTCGTGCCGTCCGGGGCGTCATGGCCGGAACCGGCCCCTTCCAGCGTCTTGATCCGGTGTTCGGCGGGCGTGACAGCGCGCGCCCGTTCCTGCCGCCGGCCTCGGTCACCGACATCGAGTACAAGGCGGGGACGGTGTTCGCGGCGACGTTCGGCCGCGGCGTCTACAGCATGAGGATCACCCCGGCGTTGCTCCGTCGGATTCACTGACCGGCTCCGCCGACGTTGACTTCGGGAGTATCGCCCATCGAGCCGCTGCTCGAACGGCGATACTCCCGAAGTCAACGAGAAGCGCGATGAAACGAACGTTGGCGAGAAGGCGGACGAAGTGATCCGATCAATACTTCCCGATCCGGTCGTTTCCGGGGCCGATCTATTGATCGACACGATGATTGATCCTACCTTTAGGGCGTCTCCCGACCCTGGAGGGCCGATGTCTCGCTTCTTCCACCTCCGCAGGCCCGGGCCCCGGGCCGCCTTCGCCGCCGAGCCATCGCGATCCCGGGCCACGGGCGTACGGCTCCTCACGGCCGGACTGACCGTCGCCGCGACCGCCGGAGCGCTCCTGGCCGGGGTACCGAACGCGCAGGCGGCGGCGTCCCAGGACGTCTACGTCTCCCCGACGGGCTCCGACCGTGCGCCGGGGACCGCCGCACGCCCCGCCCGGAGCCTCGAACGCGCCCGTGACCTGGTCCGGTCCCGGCACCCCGCCGGGGACCTGACCGTGCACCTCGCGTCCGGCGTCCACCGGCTGACCCGGCCCCTCCGACTCGACGCGCGCGACTCCGGGCAGAACGGTCACCGGGTGATCTGGCAGGGCTCGCCCGGCACGGTGATCAGCGGCGGACGCCGGGTCACCGGCTGGCGGCCCGGCCCGAACGGCGTCTGGACCGCCCCGGCCCCGGCCGGGCTGACCGACACCCGGCAGCTGTACGTGAACGGCGTCCGCGCGCAGCGCGCTCGCGGGACCGTCCCCCTCACCCTGACGGCGACCGACACCGGGTACACCGCCTCGGCCGACACACTGTCCCGGTGGCGCGACGCCGGCGACCTCGAGTTCGTCTACACCGCCGGCGAGAAGCTGTGGAACGCCGAGCGTTACGGCCTCGGCCAGTGGACCGAGCCGCGCTGCCCGGTCGCCTCGGTCTCCGGCGCCACGATCACGATGGCGCAGCCGTGCTGGGACAACTCACGGAAACGGGTCATCTTCCCCGACATCCCGGGCCGTACGGTCAACATGGTCGGTCCCGGCACGCTGACCACCGGCAGCCTGCCCGCGTACGCCGAGAACGCCCTCGAACTGCTCGACCAGCCGGGGGAGTGGTACCTCGACCGGACGCGGCACGTCGTCCACTACAAGCCGCGTGCCGGGGAGGACCTGCGCCGCGCGGACGTCGAAGCCCCGAAGATCGAGAAGCTGATCGACGCGAACGGCATCCACGACGTCGCCTTCCGCGGCCTGCAGTTCTCGTACGCGACGTGGCTGACGCCGTCCGGGCCCGAGGGCTTCTCCGAGATCCAGGCGGGCTACACCATCACCGGCACGACCGGGTACGCCACGCAGGGCTTGTGCCAGTTCGTCGCCGGCGGCACCTGCCCGTACGCGTCCTGGACCCGGGAGCCGGGCAACATCTCGGTCACCGGGGAGCGCGTCGAGTTCGGCGACAGCGTCTTCACTCATCTCGGCGCGGCCGGGCTGGAGTTCGGTACGGGCACCAAGGACTCGGTCGTCCGCGGCGACGTCTTCACCGACATCTCCGGCAACGGAGTGGAGATCGGCGGCGTCGACAAGCCACAGGCCGACGACGCCGGCACCACGAGCGGCAACACGGTGGAGGACAACCACCTGTACGGGCTGCCGCGCGAGTTCCACGGCGGCGTGGCCATCATCAACGGCTACAGCCAGAACGACACGATCGCGCACAACCAGATCGACGACGTCGCGTACTCGGCGATCTCCATGGGCTGGGGCGGCTGGCCCGACAAGATCGGCAAGCCGGCCACGCCGAACCTCTCACGCGGCAATGTCGTGCGCGACAACCTCATCTTCAACTACATGCAGCTGCTCGACGACGGCGGCGGCATCTACACCCAGGGCATCACCGGCACGTCCCTGGCCGACGGCGAGAAGGTCACCGGCAACGTCATCCACGACCAGTGGGGCCTGGGCAAGAACGTCTACACCGACAACGGCTGCACGTACGAGACGATCGAGGGCAACGTGCTGTACAACGCGGCGTACGCCAACGTCGCCAGCCGGCACACCGACTACCGCGACTCCCTCGGCAACAACGACCCGACGCTGATCAAGGGCAACTACTGGCAGCAGGGCGACCCGGACAGCGACAACAAGGGCCTGGTCACCCAGGGCAACCACATCCTGTCCGACCCGTCGAAGGCACCCGCCGACATCGTGAACAACGCGGGCCTGGAGCCGAACTACCGTTCCCTGCTCGGCGTCCGGACGCCGACCGCGCCGGAGGCTCCCGGACGCGTCGCCACCTTCGCCGCGGACGGCAAGGTGTACGTCGCCTGGAACCCCGCCTCCGACGGCGCGGCGCCCACCTCGTACACCGCGACGGCGTCCGGCGGGAAGAGCGTCACGATCGGCGCCGCCGACTTCCGGCGCACCGGCTACACCGCCATCGACGGCCTCACCAACGGAACGCCGTACACGGTGACCGTCACCGCCCGGGGCGCCTCGGGCGTCAGCGTGCCGTCGCTGCCGTCGCTGCCGTCCGCCGCCGTCACGCCCGGCCCGGGTACGGGTACCCTCGCCGCCGCTCCGACGAGCCTCAAGGCGCGGGCGAGCGCCGACGCGGTCGCCCTGCAGTGGACCCCGCCGACCGTGACCGGTGACACCCCGGTGATCGGCTACACGGTGACCGTCTCCGACGGCCGCACGGTCGCGGTGCACGGCCGCGACACGCTGATCAGCCAGCCGACGGCCAAGGCACTGCTCCGCGTGGTGAACGGCCTGCAGCCGGGCACGAAGTACACCTTCACCATCGCCGCCGTCACGGCCACCGGCACCGGCACCCCCGCGTCGGTCACCGCGACGACGCAGGGCGGCTGAGGCGGCGAGACGACACAAGACACGAGGGCCGCCCCGGGGGCAGGGGGCGGCCCTCGGAAGGCGCGAGGCTGCCCACTTCGACGATCACCGCGCCGACGCATAACCAGGCACAAGTAGCCGTCAGGCGATGCGGGCGATTACCCGTCCGTGGTCGAGGACGGCCCCTCAGGACCTGGCGTTCGTCGGCCAAGGCCCAGGTGATGGGCAGTCCGGCTGGTGTACGGATCAGGCGCAGCCGCAGTCTAGCTGTGCACGACGGCGCAGGCGTCGCCCGCGTAGTCCTGGTTCACCTTGTGCGGTGCGACGCCGGAGCAGAGCATGGTCTTGTTGGGGAACTTTTTGTAAACGTACGCGCGGGCCTCGACCGCGTTCTTGACCTTCGGCCCCCAGATGAAAGAGGTCTTGTGGTGCGGCGCGGCCACCTCGACGTAGGGATAGCCGCTGAACATCTTGTGGTTGGGACGGTAGATGGTCACGGTGTTGACCTTCAGTCCCTTCCCCACCACGGCGGCGCACCACTTGGAGCCGCACTTGGTGGCGTTGTCCGTGTGCACCGTGGTCGCGCTCGCCGTACCACCGGTGAGTGCCAGACCGGCCGCCGCGGCGGCGCCGACGAGGACCATGGAGAGTTTGCGCATGTTTCCCCCAGATGATGATCTTGCGTGGATGAGATCACCTTAGGGATGCGATAGGCCGTGAAACAGAGTCTGCGGACTCAACGAGAGATTAGGTCCTGAGACCTATTCGTGATGTCGCTGAGACCCTGTCAGGCCAGGCAGCGCAGGGCGTCGCGGAGGTCCGCGTCGAGCGGGTGGTCGGCGGGGAGGCGTCCCACCGTCGCCTCGACGAACTTGGCCGGGGTCAGTCGGCCCAGGACCCGGGGCGTGCGCACGAGGGCCGGCCCCCCGGGGACAGGGGGCGGCCCTCGGAAGGGCGTGAGGCCGCGGTCTACGCGTGCAAGATCATGCAGGCGTCACCCACGTGGTCGATTCGCGACTTCGTCGGTGCGACGCCGATGCAGAGCATGGTTTTGCTGGCGAACTTCCTGTTGATCGTTATGGTCTTCGAACCCACCGTTTTAGTGATCCTGGCCTTCCAGATCCAAGTGATCTTGTGGTGCGGCGCTATCGCCTCGACGTAGGGATATCCCTTGAACTGCTTGCGGGAGCGGAGGGTGATTTTCGCGGCGACGACATGCACTCCCCTCGCATTCACGGCGGCGCACCACGTGGTGCCGCATGGGTTGGCGCTCTCCGTGTGCACCGTGCTCGCGCCCGCCGTACCAGCGGTGAGTGCCAGACCGGCCACCGCGGACGCGCCGGCGAGGACTATGGAGAGTTTGCGCATATTTCCCCCTAGAGATGATCTTGCGTGACGGGATCACCCTAGGGATGCGAAAGGTCGCGTCACAGAGTCTGCGGGCCCAACGGAAGATTAGGGCCTGAGACCTATTCGTGATGCCGCTGAGACCATGTCAGGCCAAGCAGCGCAGGGCGTCGCGGAGGTCCGCGTCGAGGGGGTGGTCGTCGGGGAGACGTCCCACGGTGGCCTCGACGAACTCGGCCGGGGTCAGCCGGCCCAGGCCGCGGGGCGTGCGCACGACGAGGCCGCCGCCGTCGTCCTCCTCGACCTCGACGTCGGCTCCCTGCTCTTCCAGCACGAACCGGCCGACCGCGACGCGCCAGGCCGTGCGCTCCCGGGCGTCCTCGACAGGGACGCCGACGTCGTCGCCGTGCGTGGCGTACTCGGAGGAGTAGTGGAACGCCTGCAAGCCGACGGGGTACGGCCCGGCCATCGTGGACAGCGTCGCGTCGCGGCCGAGCGCGCGCATCCGCCGGCGGGTGTCGCCGTTCTGGGTGCGCCACTCGTCCAGCACCTCCTCAATGGGAAGGTCGCGGCGGGTGCGGACGGTCCAATCGTTGAAGTCCGTGATGCCGGAGACGCCGTTCTTATCCAGGCGGGCCCAGAGCCCTTCGAGGTCGTCGTCGAGGCAGGCGTGGTTGTAGGCATCCTCGCCCGCCAGATGGGCCAGGACGTCGCGGACCGTCCATCCCTCGCAGCGGGACGGTCGCATCCAGTCCTCGGCGCCCAGCCCGCTGAAGTAACGGTCGAGACGCTCCGCCTCGGCGTCGAAGATGGCGAACGGGTCGAGATCATCGAGTGCGGTCACTCTCGTCCTCCTGCCCCAGCGACGGCGGAACATTCCGCCGGGCGCAGAGCGACGCTTTACATCGGGCTGCTTCGCGTCCTGACCGTCACGCCACTGCCTGGGCTGCGGCGATCCGCTGCTCCAGCACCTGTTGGATCCAGGTGAGTCGTTCCTGGTAGGCGGCGTTGTCAGGATGGGCGAGGGCCAGGCGTTGGGCGTAGGGGACGACCTGCCGTACGGGCTCGACGGCTTCGGTCGCCGGCAGGTATCCGGAGTTGATGCCGACCTGTGCGATCAGGTCGAACAGGTAGGCGTCGTTGGCGCCCGGTGCGAACGCCATGAACAATCCGAGGGCCTGCCGGGTGGGGTCGGCGGCTTCGGGGCGGCGACCGGCGGCGTCCAGTCGTTGCGCCAGCACGACCAGGATCCATGGGTATCGGTAGCGATAATCCATGTTCGCCGGGTTCGTCTCAGTCAGGCGTTGGGCGAAAGGCACCGCCTGCCGGACCGACTCGACCGCTTCGGTCGCCGGCAGGTACCCCGAGTTGATGCCGACCTGCGCGATCAGGTCGAACAGGTAGGCGTCGTTGGCGCCCGGTGCGAACGCCATGAACAATCCGAGCGCCTGCCGGGTGGGATCCGCCGCTTCGAGGCGGCGACCGGCGGCGTCCAGTCGTTGCGCCAGCACCACGAGGATCCATGGGTATCGGTAGCGATAATCCATGTTCGCCGGATTGGCCTCGGCCAGCCGCCGAGCGAAAGGCGCCACCTGTCGTACGGGCTCGACGGCTTCGGTCGCGGGCAGGTATCCGGAGTTGATGCCGACTTGTGCGATCAGGTCGAACAGGTAGGCGTCGTTGGCGTCCGGAGCGAGTTCCAGGAAGAGTCCGAGGGCCTGCCGGGTGGGGTCGGCGGCTTCGGGGCGGCGACCGGCGGCGTCCAGTCGTTGCGCCAACACGACGAGGATCCATGGGTATCGGTAGCGATAATCGGGATTGTCGGGATTCGCCCTGGCCAGGCGTTGGGCGTAGGGGACGACCTGCCGTACGGGCTCGACGGCTTCGGTCGCCGGCAGGTATCCGGAGTTGATGCCCACCTGCGCGATCAGGTCGAACACCTTCGGGTCATCGAGGGTCGGGGCCAGGCGCAGGAGGATCTCGATTCCACCTCGGGCGGGTTCAGCCGCTTCACCGGTCCGGCCGGCCGCGGCGAGTCGCTGACTCTGGGTCAGCAGACTGTGGGAGAGAACGAACAGATCCTGGCGGTCCTGGTCGGTGAGAGGGGTGCCGTCCCGTCCGGTCGTCCGCTCCTGCACCGGACCACCGGAGGACGGCTGGAGGTACCACCGGCCGGTGCTGGGACGCCACACGGCCAGGTCGGCCCTGCCGTCGCGGTCGTAGTCCGCGGGAGCCGGCTGATCTTGCGGTTCGCCGAGGCGCTGGATCCGCACGGGTCCACCCGCGGCGGGTGCGATGAACCAGACTCCCCCGTCGGGGCGCCAGACCGCCGGGTCGATGCGCTGATCGCCGTCGTAGTCGGCCTCCACGCCGAAGTCCGCCGGGAACGACACCCCGAACGACTGCCAGGGCCCGGTGACAGGGCCGGCGGCCGACACGTAGCGGATCGAGTACTTCCCGCTCGCGGCCGCGGTGACGTACGGCGGGTTCCGGTCGGTGCGGACGAAGATCTCACCGTCGATGACGGGCTCGTCGGTGGTGCGCTGCCACACGCCGCTGGCCCGTTCGTCAGGTTCCAGAATGCCGTCTTGCTCGAAGATCTCCAGACGTACGCCGAACTGCCGGTCGTCCACCGGCGCGGGGCCGATGGCGGTGCGCCAGGGAGGCCCGGTCGGATGGACGGTGCCGCCGACCCCGAACACGTCGCCCGTCTCGAATTCGGCGAAGCTGTCGTCGGCGGGAAAGCGCCACGCCCGTACCTCGGTGGCCGTGCCATCTCCCCAGTTGCCGGTGAAGACCCGCACCACGAAGTCTCCATCGGAATCACCCCCGGGGTCGCCGTCATCGACGATGGTCACGGCCTCCACGGCGAGATCGACCTGGCGTACCAGCAGCGTGACCTGCTGGACGTGCTCCTGCCAGGTCCCGTTGGTGTCCATGACGCGCACGATCGCGGTGTAGGTGCCACCGGGACGCAGCGCGCTGCCGGTCGCGTCGTCGGTCTTGACCAGGTCCACCCGCCGGGTGCCGCGCGGTTCGCCCAGCAGGATCCGGCCGATCGGGCGGGTGAAGGCGTGGTAGCCGAACGGCGGAAACTCCTTCGGCGTTCCCTCCCCGATTTCGGCGACGACGGCCACCGGTACGCGCCCGGCGGTGGCGACGTCCACCGTCACCTTGTCCGGCCCGAGGGTGGCCACCAGCCCGTCGGGGGCCAGGAGCGTGCCGCGTTGCCCGGCCGCCAGCACCGTCTTCATCCCGGTCAGGTCGGTGTCCGGTCTGTTCGGGTCCGCGTCCGGGTCGGTGGTGCCCCAGACCCGGTAGACATCGCCCTTGCTCAGGACCGGTGCGTCGACGTATCCCCGCAGCTGGTAGTCGGCGAGGCCGGATTCCGGTCCCAGCAGGCCGCCCTGCCGGACGTTCGACGCCCGCATCCGGTTCTTCAGCGCATCGCCGGTGAGCTTGCGCCACGCCGGGAGAGGGGGATTGTCGGTGATGCGCTGTTCCCACAGGATCGGCTCCGATTGGACATCGAAGCTCTCGTATTTGACCAGCACCACCGGGCCAGGCCCCACCGGCGGAACACCATAGAAGAAGACCTCCTCGGCGGCATCATCCAGATGCGTGGTCACACCGATGGTCACCATGAGACCGGCCCCCTCAGCGAACGGTGAGTTTCCGGCGGACTGCTGCCGCCCTGCTCGAACCGTTGCATCCGCCGCGCCACCGAACATGAGTAGCCCCTACTCACTCTCCGCCGCCGCGGCCGCGAGTGGACCTTCAGGCGAGCGGAGCCAACGCCCCCGCGCTCCAGATCCGGCGGGCGCGCCGCCGGTCAGTGCCGGTAGCGGAAGCCGACGCCGTACCGTCCGGTCTTGGTGGACCTGCTCACCTTGACGGCGGTGAGCGTGAAGCCTCCGACCGCGACGGACTGCGGGGTCGCCGACGCCGTGAACCTGCGCTCGGCGTGGCCGGTGACGTCGGTGACGATCACCTTCACCCGCCCGGCCTTGAGCGCGCCGGTCTTCAGGCGGAGGCCGCCCGCCGTCCTGGTCGTGCCGACCGCCTGCCACCACGGCGCCGCCTTGGCGTGCCGCTTGGCGGGCTTGTGGGACGCGGTGGCGTGGGGGGACGGAGACTTCTTCCGGGTGGCGGCCTGTTCGCGCCGGGCCGCGCCGGCCGGGTCGCTGCAGCCCGCCAGCAGCCCGAGCGCGACGATCAAAGCCGGAAGGCGTATGCCTCCGCGCATTCTTCCTCCTCGTTGAGCGACGGGAAAACCTTAGTCGCAACCGGCGCTGCCCATGGACGTCCGTGTCCCCAGGGCGAGGTGCCCCGGGGCGAAACGGGTACGGGCGCCTCGGCGGTGCTCCCGTCCCCGGGGTCCGCGCCTCCGTCCGCTCAGGCGTGCGACCAGCGCGGAGGCCCCCTGGCGGCTGTGGCGGCCGTACGGGCCACGGCCTACAGTCGGCAGTGAAGGTGATCGACGCTTTGCCGAGATCCGGAGTGGAGATGCCCTATTACCGCGCCGTCGGGGAGATCCCCCGCAAACGGCACATCCAGTTCCGCAGACCCGATGGGGGGCTGTACGCCGAGGAGCTCATGGGGGAGGAGGGGTTCTCATCCGACTCCTCGCTGCTCTACCACGTGCACCCGCCCACCGCGATCGTCAAGAGTGAGGGCGTGGACCTTCCGGCCCACGCCACCGGTGCGACGCCGAACCATCCGCTGATGCCGCGCCACTTCAAGGCGCACGAGCTGAAGAGCGGGGGTGATCCGGTCCTCGGACGGCGGCTGCTGCTGGCCAACGACGACGTCCGCATCTGCTACGTGGTCGCCGACACGGACGGCGAGCTGTACCGCAACTCGGTCGGCGACGAATGCGTGTACGTCGAGGCGGGCCGCGCCCGGCTCGAGTCGACGTACGGGTCGCTCGACGTCGGCCCGGGCGACTACGTCGTCGTCCCGACCGGGACCATCCACCGTTTCGTCCGTACGGACCCCGCCGAGCCGCTGCGCCTGATCGTCTTCGAGGCGTCCGGGCACATCCGGCCGCCGAGGCGCTACCTGTCGCAGTACGGCCAGTTCCTGGAGCACGCGCCGTACAGCGAGCGTGACCTTCGGGGCCCGGTCGAGCCGCTCGTTCACGAGGGGGAGGACGTGCCGGTACTCGTCCGCACCCGCGCGGGCCTGTCCCGGCTGACCTACCGGCACCATCCGCTGGACGTCGTGGGCTGGGACGGCTGCCTGTACCCCTTCGTGTTCAACATCGCCGACTTCGAGCCGATCGTGAAGCGCACCCACGCCCCTCCGCCGGTGCATCAGACGTTCGAGGGGCCGAACTTCGTGATCTGTTCGTTCTGCCCCCGGCCGCTGGACTTCGACGACGCGGCGGTGCCGATTCCCTATAACCACCACAATGTCGACTCCGACGAGGTGATGTTCTACGTCGCCGGGGATTACACGGCGCGCCGGGGCTCGGGTATCGACATCGGGTCGATAAGCCTGCACCCGTCCGGATTCACTCACGGTCCCGCGCCCGGTGCCGTGGAAGGCGTCATCGACGCGGTCAGAAAAGGCCATACGACCACCACGGAAACGGCCGTGATGATCGATACGTTCCGGCCGCTGAACATCGGCGGGGAGGCATCGTCCGTCGAGGCCTCGGACTACGCCTGGACCTGGGCTCGCTGAACGCCCGCATCCGGCGGAATGCCGGAGATGCCGAGTCGGCCGTGGCTGGAAGTCGGCCATTGGCGGCCTTCTCGGCATCTCCCGTCCTTATTGCCATCTCATTTATCGAAAATCTCACCATGAATGCCGCACCCACGATTGATCGCGTACGGTAATTGAGAAATACCGAGTGTTATCAAGGGTCCTCCGGGTAGTAGACGCGGTGGATCCGACGGGCGCCCATAAAGGTCGCTTGAAGGGTCCGGGCAACACGCTTCCTGCTACCTCAAGACGGAGATCTGCATGCGAAAAATGTACGCGCTCGGAACGGGAACGATGGCCCTCGCGGCAGTGGTGGCCACCGGCCTCGCGGCCCACGCGGACAAGGGTGATCCCGTGCCGGAACCGGCCGCCCACAGCAAGACGGCGCTGCCCGCCGGATACCAGATCGTCACCCTTCCCAACGCGAACGTCCCGAACTTCCAGCGGCGCGTGGTCTTCTGCCCGGGCGGCAAGCACGTCCTCGGCGGCGGCGGCGAGGCCCAGGGCAACGGCGCGATCCTGGTCGGCAGCTTCCCGACCCTCGACGGCCGCGGCTGGATCGCCCTCGGCCGGCAGATCGGCTACAGCACGGTCGGAATCAGCGTCTACGCGATCTGCGCGTACTGATCCCGTCGCGGTTCCGCGGTCCTTCATGACGCCGTGAACGGCCGAGACCCGTGAGGTTCCGACGCCGGCCGCCCGTTCCCCGGGCGGCCGGCGTTCTCGTATGCGGGCCGTCGACCGGCCGCTTCACCGTCCCTAATCGACCATTGGCGACCTTCTTGGCATTGCCGGAAAGCCATACCATTCTTGGTTATCGGAAATCCTGCCATAAATCGCCCGTAATTCGTCTGGTCGCGTGCAGCGGGAAAAATACCGGGTGTTATCAAAGGCCGTCCGGGTAGGAGGTGCGAGGGATCCGATCGGTGCCGTCAAAGGCCGCCGTGCGGATCCGAGCAGCGCAGTTCCCAGCTACCCCCCGAACGGAGATCTGCATGCGAAAGATGTACGCGATCAGCACTGGAATGGCGGCCCTCGCGGTTGTGGCGGCCACCGCTTTCACCGCTCATGCCGAGAGCGGGGCGCCCGCCGCACGGACGGCCGCTCACAGCAGGACGGCGGCTCTTCCCTCCGGATACCAGATCGTCAAACTCCCCAACGCGAACGTCCCGAACTTCCAGCGGCGCGTGGTCTACTGCCCGTCCGGTAAGTACGTCCTCGGCGGCGGCGGCGAGGCCCAGGGCAACGGCGCCATCCTCGTCGGCAGCTTCCCGACCGACGACGGCCGCGGCTGGATCGCCCTCGGCCGGCAGATCGGCTACAACGACGTCGGGATCAGCGTCTACGCGATCTGCGCGTCCTGATCCGGTCGCGGGTCCCCTGGCGGGGAACCTCACGACCCGCATGACGTCCGGCGCCGGCCGCCCCTCCCAGGGCGGCCGGCGCTTCGGTTCTCGGCCTCGCACCCTGGCCGGCCCATACCGTCATGCCAGGACGGGCACCGCTGTGAGAAGCGCGCGGGTGTACTCGTGCCGCGGCGACGCGTACAGCTCGTCCACGTCGGCCAGCTCGACCAGCGCGCCCCCGCGCATCACCGCGACCCGGTCGCTCACCTGGCGGATCACCGCCAGGTCGTGGGACACGAAGACGATGGTCAGGCCGTAGTCCTCCTGGACGTCGCGCAGCAACTCCAGGATCTGGGCCTGGGTCGAGACGTCGAGCGCGGACACGGGCTCGTCGCAGACGAGCAGCTTCGGCCGCAGGGACAGCGCACGAGCGATGCCCACGCGCTGGCGCTGCCCGCCGGAGAACTCATGCGGGTAGCGATCGTGCCGCGCCGGGTCCAGGCCGACGCGCTCCATCAGCTCCCGCGCCGTCTGGCGGGCCTCTCCCGCCGGCACACCCCGCACCCGGAGCGGGTCGGCGATGCCGTCGCCGACCGTGCGCCGCGGATTCAGCGACGACGTCGGGTCCTGGAACACCATCTGCAGATCGCCCCGGATCGAGCGCAGGCGCTTCTCCGGCAGGCCGGTGACGTCCCGGTCCTCGAACGAGATCCGGCCCGAGGTGGGGGCGAGTAGCCCGACCATCATCCGCACGAGGGTCGTCTTGCCGCTGCCGCTCTCCCCCACGACGCCGAGGGTCTCGCCCCGTCGTACGTCCAGGGACACGCCGTCCACGGCCCGTGTCGTCTCACGGCGCAGCCCCCGGCCCGGCCGCCGGAACTCCCGGGTGAGGTCCGTGACGGTCAGCAGGGGATCGCCGGGTTCGCGCCGGGCCGCCCGGGGCGCGTCCAGGCGGGGAACGGCGTCGAGGAGCGCACGCGTGTACGGCCGCGCCGGGGCGCGCAGCACCTCCCGCACCGGCCCCTGCTCGACGGCACGGCCCCGGTGCATGACGAGGACCTCGTCGGCCGAGCGCGACACGACGCCGAGGTCGTGGGTGACGAGCAGCAACGCCATCCCAGTGTCGGCCCGCAGCTCGTCGAGCAGGTCCAGGATCTGCGCCTGCACGGTGACGTCGAGGGCGCTGGTCGGCTCGTCGGCGACCAGGATCTCCGGTTCGCAGGCCAGCGCCATCGCGATGAGGGCGCGTTGCCGCATGCCGCCGGAGAACTCGTGCGGGCGGGCCCGCGCCCGCCGGGCCGCGTCCGGGATGCCGACCCGGTCGAGCACCTCGACCGCCCGCGCCCACGCGGCCCTCCGGCCCGCACCCGAGTGGGTGCGGTACACCTCGGCGATCTGGTCGCCGATCCGGTAGTACGGGTCGAGCGCGGATAGCGGATCCTGGAAGATCATCGCGATGCGACGGCCCCGCAGCCGCCGAACCCCTTCGTCGTCGAGCGCGTTGACGTCGACGCCGCCCGTTCCATCCGTGATCTCCGCGCCGAGCAGGATCCGGCCGGTGACCCGGGCGTCGGTGTGCCGGTGCAGGCCGAGGAGGGCGAGCGCCGTGGTGCTCTTGCCGGACCCGGACTCGCCGACCACGCCCAGGGCGCCACCGGCGGCCAGGTCGAAGGACACCCCGTCGACGGCGCGGAGCACGCCTCCGCCGGAGGAGAACTCGACGGTCAGGTCACGCACCGACAGGACGGTGTTCCCATCGGCCCCGTTGCCGGTCACGCCAGGACCACCCTTCGGTCGACCGTCGCGTACAGCAGGTCGGCGGCGGTGTTGGCCAGGACGACGGCCAGCCCGGCGGTCAGCGTCAGTCCGGCCACGACCGGCAGGTCGACGTTGTTCGACGACTGGACGATCAGCTGGCCGATGCCCGGCAGCCCGAACAGGGTCTCGGTGAGCATGGCGTTCACCAGGACGACGCCGAACTCCACGGCGTTGATCGAGATCAGCGGGGTCAGGGCGCCGCGCAGCGCGTGCCGCCCGATGACGCGGCGTTCGGGCAGGCCGTACGCGCGGAAGGTGCGGATGTGGTCCTCCGAGAGGGTCTCGAGCATGCCGGTGCGCGTGAGCCGCGTGAAGATCGCGGACTGCAGGATGGTCAGCGTCAGCCAGGGCAGGATGAGGTTCCGCGCCCAGCCCGCGGGGTCCTCGGTCAGCGGCACGTACACCGGGAAGTCGAGCCACTGCAGCCATCCGCAGAAGACCATGAGCAGCAGCAGGCCGCTCACGAACACCGGGGTGCCCAGGCCGCCGAGCACGAAGACGGTGATGAGGCGGTCGGTGAGGCGTTTCTCGCGCAGGGCCGACACCAGGCCGAGCGAGACACCGGTGACCGTCCACAGCACGAGGGCGCCCGCGGTGAGCGACAGCGACACGGGCAGCCGCTGGGCGATCAGCGAGAGGACGGGCAGGTCGGTCTGGAAGGAGTAGCCCAGGCACGGCGCCGCGCAGTGGGTCACGTCCGGCCCGGAGCTGTAGTCCCGGCCGACGACCAGTCCCTCCAGGAAGTGCCAGTACTGCGCGGTGATCGGCTGGTCGAGGCCGAGCTTGTGGTGGACGACGGCGAGCTGGGCGCCGTCGCAGCCCTTGCCGCAGACCAGGATCGCCGGGTCGGCGGGGATGGCGTAGAAGATGCCGTAGACGACGGCGGTCATCACGACCAGCAGCACGAGCAGGCTGCCGAGACGGCGCACCAGGTAGAGGATCACGGGTGGCCTCGCAGTGGCTGCTTCGAGCCCGGGGGGACGGGCGGCAGGTACAGGGTCATCGGCGGCCTCGCCGGGGCCGCTTCGAGCCCGGGGCGACGGGCGGCAGGTAGGGCAGGCAGAGGGTCACCGGCGGCCTCGCGGGGACGCCTTCGGATCCAGGGCGGCGCGCAGTCCGTCGGCGAACAGCGTGAACGCCAGGACGGCGGTCAGCAGCGACAGTCCCGGCACCAGGACGTACATCGGATCGGCCCGGAACCAGGTGGTGGCGGTCGACAGCATCTGTCCCCAGGAGGAGGTCGGCGGGTGCACGCCCACGCCGAGGAAGGACAGCCCCGCCTCGGAGACCATGTTCGTGGGGAGCAGGATCGCCGCGTAGGTGAGCACCTGGGGGAGTGCGCCCGGCAGGATCTCGCGCAGGGCGATCCGCGCCGGTGACGCGCCCGACAGCCGAGCCGCTGCGACGTAGTCGCGGGTCTTCAGGGACAGCACCTGGCCGCGGGTGAGCCGGGCCGTCCCGCCCCAGTTGAACAGGCCGATGACCAGCATCAGCAGCACCGGCCGGGGGAACGACTGCGGCACGATCGCCAGCAGCGCGATCGCGAACATCAGCTGCGGGAACGAGATGGCCAGGTCGATGAGCCGGCCCAGCGCGGCGTCGGCGACGCGGCCGCCGAATCCCGCGGCGAGCCCGATCGCCACGCCGAGCAGCAGCTGCACGACGAGCGTGCCGAACGCGACCGTGAAGGAGATCCGCGCCCCGTAGAGCGCGCGTGCGAACAGGTCACGGCCGGTGGTCGGCTCGACGCCCAGCCAGTGGTCGGCGCTGACGCCGCCCAGGGCGCCGCGCGGCACGCCGCCGCGCGCCGAGTCGAGCAGCTGGATGTGGAACGTCGTGGTGTCCTGGCCCTCGATCGCGGCCAGCAGCGGGGCGAAGACGGCGGCCAGGATGAGCACGACCGTGACGACCAGGCCGGCCATGGCGGGCCGGTCCGACCGCAGCCGCCGCAGCACCTGGCGGGCACGGGCCGGCGGCCCGGACGCGGGGGCGCCCGGACCGCCGACCTCGGTGACGAGCTCGGTCACGGCGCCGCCCGGCTGCGCGAAGCCCTGCGAGGGCGCGTCATTTCACCGAGACCATGGCCACGTCGTACGAGCCGCGCCACTGGTCGAGGTAGGGGTTCTTGACGTTCTTGCCGTAGAGCCGCAGGTAGATCGGGTGGAACAGCGGCACCGTGAGCGCCTGCTCGCCGAGCTCGGCGTCCAGCGCTCCCCAGCGGGGCCGGGCCTGGACCGGGTCGGAGATCTTGTTGGTCGCGTCGAACTCGGCGTTCACCTTCGGGTCGTCGTACTGCGCGAAGTTGTAGTTGCCGCCGTCCTTGAGGATCTGCCGTCCGTCGAAGATCGGTGCCAGGAACGGCCCGCCGGTCGGCCAGTCCGCGCCCCACCCGGACAGGAAGATGCCCGGCTCGGTGGACGGCTTGGTCTGGACGGACCGGTAGCTCGCCTGGTCGTACGCCTTCAGGTTCACCGTGATGCCGGCCTGCTTGAGGGCCTCCTGGACCGCGGTGGCGACGGCGGGCCCGTCCTGGTGGGAGTCGCTGTTGCGATGGGCCAGCGTGATCGACAGGTTCGACTGCCCCGCTTGGGCCAGCAGCTCCTTGGCCTTCGTCGGGTTGCCCGTCGGGCCGGCGGGGAAGGCGTCGTACGGTTGGTAGCCGAAGGCCGCCTGGTCGGGCAGGAACGTCGTCGCCGCCGTGGCGAGCGAGCTGCCGCCGACGGCGATCACGGCCGCCTGACGGTTGACGGCGTAGGAGATCGCCTGCCGGACGCGTACGTCGTCGAACGGCTTGACCTTGGTGTTGAACGCGATGAAGTTCGTGTAGCCGAACTGACCGCGCACGGTGCGCTTCTTCAGGTTCGGGTCGGTGGAGATGCGCGCCAGCTCGGCCGGGCTCAGGTCGGTGTCCGTGGTGATCGCGTTCGCGTCCTTGCCGGAGCTCGTGCTGAGCCGCTGGTTGATCACCGCCGCGCTGAGGCCGTACGTCGCCTCGATCCGGTCGGGGCAGGCGAGGCGCTGGTCGTCGGCCGCTCGCGACCAGTTGGGGTTGCGCACCAGCGTTAGGCTCTTGTCCTGCACGTGGGTCTGCACCTTGTACGGGCCGCTGGAGATCGGGTGCTTCTCGAACGCGGTACCGCCGTCCTTGGCCTTGGGCACCGGGGCGAACTGCGTGGCCGTCGCGACGTACGGGAAGTCGCCCTCGGGCTTGCGCAGCTTGAAGACGATCGTCTTGTCGGTGGGGGTTTGGATCGAGTCGAGCTCCTTGCCCTTGTACGGGCCCGTGTAGTCGGCGCCGCCGACCAGCCAGTCGCGCAGGTAGGGGATGCCGCCCGGCAGCTCGGGTGCGAAGGAGCGCTCCACGCCCCACTTGACGTCCTCCGAGGTGATCGGCGTGCCGTCCTCGAACTTCAGGCCGTCGCGGAGGTGGTAGGTCCAGGTCTTGGCGTCGTCGCTCGGCGTGCCGGTGTCGGTGGCCAGATCGGGGGCCACGGTGGTGCCCGCCTCACCCGGCACCCGCTTGCGGGTGGTCAGCGTGCGGAAGACGAGGGACGGGACGGCTCCGCCGCCGGAGGTGTAGATCCGCGCCGGGTCGAAGTGCTCGTCGGTCGCCGAATCCTGGTTCAGGATATAGAGCGTCCCGCCCTGGCAGTTCTTCGGGTCGAAGGACGAGCCGCCGGAGGCGGAGGTGGAGCCGCCGGAGGAGCACGCGGACGCGGCGGCCAGGACGGCGGCGGCGGTGAGCAGGACGGGGACTTTTCGCAGCATCGAGGGTTTCTCATTCGGGAGGGAACGACGGCACGGCCCTGCGGTGGCAGGGGTGATCGGAATATATACTTTCTCGGTAGGGAACATAAAGATCTCTGCTCGTGTAGGTCCGCCGCACACCGCCACGGGTGTTCCTTCCCGGCCGGATCCATGGTCAACTGAGGGGCGTGCCGCCCGCAGTCCCGCGGCCGGCACCCGACCGTGACCGGGGACGCCAGGGACGGAGGGTGATGAATCCGCGGTGGGAGGCATGGGACCTGCTGGGCGGCGAGTACGACGTCCGGGTGCTGGAGCCGTCGCCGCCCGCCGTGACGACCCCGCCGTGGTACGCCGACGACCCCCTCGCGGGCCCGTACGGCGCCAAGCTGGTCACCCCCGTGTGCGGGCTCGGCCGCACCTGGGACGAGCTGGCCCGCGAGCGTCCCGAGCTGGCGGGCTTCTGCGCCGACCGCTGGCTGGGCGCCTGGCGCCGGCTGGCCCCGCTGCCCCGGGACTTCGCCGCGACCCGCCGGTCACTGCACGCCCTCGCCGAGCACGTGGTCGCGGCGGCCCGCCACACCGCCAACGGCAAGATCGGGCTGCGGTTCACCCGTGGCGGCTTCGGCACGCCGTACTTCGGCGCCGACCGGCAGGTGCGCGTGGAGGCCGGCCGGCTGGTCGTCGACGACGCCTCCCACGCCCCCAAGACCCTCGGCGAGGCCGCCGACCTGGCCGGTGTCCCCGTGGGGATGCCTCCGGACGTCTACACGCCCCAGACCCCGGCCGACCCCGAGCTGCCGCTCACCGTCGGCCCGCCCGCCGCCGAGGCGCTCGGCGCGTGGTACGGCTTCGCCTGGGCGGTGCTGGAGCAACTGCGCTTCGACGCCCGCCCGCTCGACCCCGGCCGCGTGCAGCTGTGGCCCGAGCACTTCGACGCCGCCCTCGACGCGGGAGACGAGGCCGCCGGCCGGCGGGCCGCGTTCGGCGCGTCCCCGGGCGACGCCGAGCACCCGGAGCCGTACCTCTACGTCGCGCCCTGGACCAGGCGGGCCGGCGCGTCCTGGAACGACGACGCGTTCGGCGGCGCGTCCCTCCCGTACGCCGCGCTCCTGGCCGCCGACGATCAGCGCGCCACCGCGCTCGACTTCTTCCGCCGGGGCCTCGACGCGCTGTCCCGGTGAGTTCCTGGACCGCGTCATCATCGCGTCCGGTCATCGGCATGTCGGGTCAAGCATCCGCCTTGCCGGTTAAAGAAACCCGCCGTTTCCACTTCGAGGGCCGTCGCGGCGGGTAACCGAATTGCCGGGGCACATTGGGCGGCCTCGGGAGAAGACGTTCCCGGCTCGCGGACGCGGGGCATGACGGCGAACCACGGCGTGCGTCCGTACGTGCCCTCCTACGTCATCGGGGGAAAGGAACGGACAATGCGTAACGGAGTCATTGCCGCCGGAGTGCTGGCCCTGGGCCTGCTCGGCTCGGCCTGCGGCGAGGGCAGCAAGACCACGCCGGAATCGCAGGGCGGCGGGGGACCGTACGCCCAGCCTTCCAGCGCCCCGCCGGCCTCGTCTCCAGGGGTGTCCCCATCGGAGTCCGCGTCGGTGTCCCCGTCGGAGTCGGCATCGGTGTCGCCGTCCGAGTCGGCGATGCCGTCCGCCCCCGCCGGCGCCGGGGTCGTGAACGCCAAGAAGACCAGGCTGGGCACGATCCTGGTCGACGGTACCGGCAGGACGCTCTACATGTTCGAGAAGGACAAGGGCCAGGGCGGAAAGTCCACGTGCACGGGCGCCTGCGCCAAGGAATGGCCGCCGTTCGTCGCCGGCGGCACGTCCGCGTCCGGGTCGCCCGGCGGGTCGCCCGGCGGGTCGCCCGGCGGGTCGCCGAGCGGGTCGGCCAGCGGGATGCCCGGAGTGTCGCCCAGCGCGGGACCCGGCGTCACCGCGTCGAAGCTGTCGACGACGACCCGGCCCGACGGATCCAAGCAGGTCGTCTACAACGGCTGGCCGCTGTACTACTTCGAGGAGGACAAGGCGCCGGGCGACATGAAGGGCCAGGGCGTCACCTCGTTCGGCGGGCCGTGGTACGTCATCGGCGCCGACACGGGCGACCCCATCACCAAGAAGTAGTCGCTCACCAGCCTGGCAGCTGCGGCATCGCGTCCGGCAGCAACCAGGACCCGCCGGCCAGCAGTGCGGCCACGGCGATCACGCCGAAGCCGAACACCCACAGCAGGCCGGGCATGCCGGTCAGGCGGGCCAGCTGGTCGGCGTCGGAGTCGGGTGCGCGGCCCCCGGAGCGCTTGCTCTGCAGCTCCACGACGGGCCGCGCCCCCGCGAGCAGGAGGAACCATGTGAACGCGTAGGCGAACGCCGCCTGCACGGTGGCCGATCCGAACCACGACACAACGAAGATCACAGCGCCGGTCGTGAGGACCGACAGCACGCCGTACATGTTGCGGACCATGACGAGGATCACGGCGAGCAGGACGATGCTCGCCCACAGCAGGGCCGTGATGTGCCCGACGGCCAGCAGCCCCGCCGCGCCCAGGCCCAGCAGCGGTGGCGTGGCATAGCCGGCGAACGCGGTGACGATCATGCCGGGTCCGTGCGGCTTGCCGCGCGACACCGTCACGCCCGAGGTGTCGGAGTGCAGCCGGATGCCCTGCAGCTGCCGTCCGGTGACCAGCGCGGCGAACGCGTGCCCGCCCTCGTGCGCGATCGTCACGACGTTGCGCAGCACGTGCCACACCGAGCGGATGGACACCGCCACGAGCGCCACCACGCCGGTGGCGCCGACAAGCCACCACTGGGGGTGCGGCTGCGTGCCGACGACCTCGTGCCAGACGCCGCCGATCGTTGCCGTGTCCAATGCGTCACCTTTCCTCATGACCTGCTCGTCCGCCCCCGTACGAGGTACGACGCGTCCCGAGACGGTGGAGTTTCCGAATCGGGCGAACCCGTATCTTCCCCCAAGGTGGCCAGTAGGGTAGGGGATCTATGAGCGACCCGTTGATGAGCGTTTATCCTCCGCTGGAGCCGGCCACGCTGGTCACCCGGCGGTCCCTGCAGTTCCCGTTCAACTCGGACGGGCTGACGCTGACCCACCTCGGACGCGGCGCGATCTGGCTGGCCCTGAAGGCCCTCGGCCTCGGGCCGGGCCACCGGCTGGCCATGCCCGCCTACCACTGCGGCTCGGAGGTCGAGGCGGCCCGCCTGGCCGGCATCGAGGTCGTGTTCTACCGGGTGCTCCCCACACTCGAGGTGGACCAGGAGGACCTGTTCCGCGTGGCGCGGCAGTGCCACGCCACCTACCTCATCTCCTACTACGGCTTCCCGATGCCGCCGCTGCCGCAGGGCACGCGGGTGATCGAGGACGCCGCGCACGCGCTGTTCTCCTACGACGGCGGGGCCGCCATCGGCTCGCGCGGCGACGCGGCCATCTTCTGCCCGCGCAAGTCCCTGGGCGTGCCGGACGGCGGTGCCGTGCTGATCCGCGGCGGTCACATCGAGGCCGAAGGCCGGCCGCCGTGGAAGCGCATGGCCCGCTCGGTCGCCTCCCAGGGCATGGGATGGGCCGCCCAGTCGCGCGCCGGCGTGCTGCGGGCCCCCGCGACCAAGGTCTTCCGCAAGGTCAGCAAGGCCGAGCAGGCGGTCGAGGAGGGCACCCTCACCGAGACCGTCATCGGCGAGTGGAACCTCGAGGTCGCCGACCTGGAGGTCGCCGCCTCCAAGTCCTCCCGGATGACCGAATGGGCCGTGCACGGCGCGGACGGCGAGAAGATCCGCGAGCACCGGCGCCGCAACTACCAGGTCCTGCTGAACGCCCTGCCCGAGGTCTGCCCCGACCGCTGCCGCGGCCTGCCCGATGGCGTCGCGCCGCTGTACTACCCCGTGCGCGTCCCGGAGCGCGACCGGACCATCGCCGAGCTGCAGCGGCGCGGCGTACGGTCCATCGAGATCTGGCCGGTGCCGCACCCGCTCCTGGACCGCCACCGGTTCGCCGAACTCGAGCCGCTGCGTCACCAGATGCTCGCCCTCCCGGTCCACCAGGGCCTGTCCCCCTGGCACATGGAGCAGGTCGCCAACGCCGCCCGCGAGGCCATCGCCGCAGCACACCGGTAGACGGTGCGGTGCCACGGCCGCGCACCGGTGAGTACGCGCGCTGGGTTCAGGGCGTCTGGACGCAGAGCGGGTTGCGGTCGCCGTTCCGGTCGATGCACGGCGGGTAGCCCCGGATGCTCAGCTCGGCGCGCGCGTTGGCGCTGCCCAAGAACGCGATGAAGTTCTTCAGCAGTGAGGAGTCGTCCGGAGCGCCCGCCGTGTAGAGGAACTCCACGGTCCAGAACGGATAGCCCTGGGCGATGCTGGTGGCCTCGGGGAGCCTGCCGTCGAGCGTCACCACGTGGAACTTCTGTAGCCGGGCCGCCTCGATCTTGGCGGTCGGCGCGTCCGCGTACCCGATGGCGCCCGGCGTCTGGGCGACCTTGTCGATCAGCTCGCCGGTGGTGCGCAGCTCGCACCGGATCGTCGGCGCGTGCAGCGGCGGGCTGCTCTCCCGGCACTCGGTCGAGGACGCCGCGCCCTCCGACCGCCCGAGCAGCTTGTTCTGGAAGATCTGACGGCTGCCGGACTCACCGTCGCGGCCGACGATCCGGATCGGGACGTCCTTGCCGCCGAGCTCCTTCCACCGGTGATAGCGGCCGCGGTAGACGTCCCGGAGTTGTGTCAGGCTCAGATTCGTGATCCCGGTCGTGTCCGAGAGGATGACGCTGTAGACCACCACCGCGACCGGGTGACTCTTCAGCTCGATGGCCGGGTGGGTGCTGTCCGGCCCGTCGTTGAGCACCGCGAGACCGCCGGGGTCCTGGGCGCCCGCGGCGGACAGGTCGTGCATGCCGGCCCGGCTCCCGGCCAGTTGCAGGTCGATCGTCGCCGAACCACATGCCTTGTGGTACTGGCGGGCGATCTCGTGCAGCGGATCGGAGAAGGCACTGGAGCCCTCGACGCGCAGGTGTCCGCTCGCGCAGTGCAGCGCCGGGTCGGACCTGCCCTGGTAGTAATTGGCGAGCACGTTGCCGGTCAGCGCCACGGCGAGGACCATCCCGGCGGTGATGGCCGCCACGGGCCAGCCCAGCCTCCGCTGGCGTTTCTCGTCCTTCACCCATCCGCTGGTCAGGGCGCCGCCCGCCTCGATCTTCTTGCTGATCGTGTCGTCGGCCGAGTCGTCCTGCTCACGCAGGACCACGACGAGTTTGAAACGTTGCCGGCGAGGCAGGGAAAGGCCGGCCAGCCGGACGCCGTTCCACTGCCGGGTGTCCTCGGCCTGCTCGGGCGGCGGGCCCTTGACCAGGCCCGCCAGACGGTCGGCCAGCAACCGGCGGAGCGTTCTCACATCGGGGCGGCCATTGCTCTGAACGACGCCCTTCGGGCCGACGGAGAAGAACTCCAGCCGGTCCCGGACGGCCTCGTGAAGCTGTGCGGTGCTGGCGTCGGAGATCCGCGCGTTCCATATGACGCGGCCCTTGAAGGTGAACGACAAGGGCTTGATGAAGTCGGACGGCTCGATGTCGTATCCGCCGGTGTTGCGCACGCGGATGACGACGATGCTGAGCCGGTCGAAGGTCCGCGCGTACTCCCGCAGGCTCGGGTCCGTCACCGTGGGCCGGTCGTCCCCGTCGTGCAGCGCCACGGGGCTGAGGCCGATCTTCGAGTTGTAGAGCACCCGGTAGTTGATCCGCCTGCGCCGGACGAGGTAGCGGTCGGCGAGGGGACTCGTCACGAGCAGGACGATGAGAACCCCCAGGAATGCGTTCTCCTGGCGTTGCGCGATGAGCTCGGCGATCGCCTGAGCCATGGCCAGCATGCCGCCCATGAATCGCCTCCCCGTGTGAGCGGTGCAATGATGCTAGAGCGCACAACGGGGAACTCCGTGCGGCGGCGGGAGAATTCACCGGCCTTTCACGGTGACGCCTTCCGCGGTCCCATACCGGGTTACTTCTGCGGCGCGGCGCCGGTGAATTCGGCGAGGAAACGGAAAAGGCGCTCGACCCGGGAACCCGGGTGAGCGCCTTTCCGCACCTCTCGCGGCGAAGGATCTTTACGGCGGTCGGACCGGCCTGACCGTCATGTACCTGACGTTCGCGCGCCGTTCTCCCTCTGGAGATCCCAAGACCGCGGGCGGCCCGTGGGCCGCCGTCGCGCCGTGTTCTCAGATCTTTCGGATCAGGACAATCGGGGTCTGCTCGTCCTCGTTGCCGGCCGGGTTGTCGGACAGGACCTTCTCGACCCACTTGCGGTCGACGCCCTTGGACGCCCCGACGACCCACGCACCGGTGAGGTGGTTGGCGTCGACGACGCAGACGTGGCAGCCGAGCGCCGCGGACAGGTCCTCCGACAGCTTGTCCGGCCGGCCCGGGCCGAACAGCAGGTGGTGGTCGTGCGGCGGGAGCGCCGCCGCCACGTCGTCGATCATCGCCGCGCCGGGGCCGGCGACGCGGTAGAACCAGCCGCGCTTGCCGACCAGCTTGCCGGCCGCGCCGGCGGCGGCGCCGAGAAGGACCTTCGCGCGGCCGGCCTCGAGGATCGCGCCCTGCATCCCGGCGGGGCTGTGCAGTGGGCCGATCTTGCCGACGAACTTGCTGAGCTGCTTGGCCATGCCCTCTGGCGTGATCAGCTCCAGCGGGATCATGCGGCCCTGGCCGGCCGAAGCGGGGCTCTCCGACAGCGCGAGGATGTCGTCCGGCTGCAGCATGCCCTGCGTGGCCTCCTGGATGATCGGGAGGATGCCGGTGCGCAGGGTGATCATCTTCGTCTTGATCGGGATGCGGCGGGCGCCGACCGCGCGCTCGTCGACCGGCGGGATGTTCGGCGCCTTGTCCGGCGCGACCTCGCCGAACTGCTGGTGCAGCATCTGCTTGATCTGGGTGTTGCGCGGGTAGATCGACGCGCCGCGCTGCAGGATGTCGCGGGCGCCCGCCGGGTCACCCGCCTCCAGCCGGAGCGAGGCGAGGAGCGTGTAGTCCGAGGCGTAGACCAGGTAGTCGGGGGCCAGCGCGATCAGCTCGGTCTGGTACTTCAGAGCGCGCACCTTGTCACCGCGGTCCACCGCCCACTTCGAAAGTCGCTTGAGAGCGTGCCGACGCAGCTGGGAGTCGTTGACGACCGACTCGAGGATCGCCTCGGCGTCGTCCATGCGCCCGCCGTCCTTCAGAACGTCGGCCAGCGTCAGGGCGTACCAGGGGATGGTCGGGTACTTCTCGCGCGCCTGCCGGACGATCTGGGCGGCCCGGTCGTAGTCGCCACGCCATTTGAACGCCTCGGCCAGCGCCGCGGTGGCGAATCGCGTGTCACCACCGGCCGCGACGGCCTGGTGGGCGATCTGCTCGGCCTTCCTGTCGTCACGCTCGTTCGTGAGGACCAGCCAGGACAGCAGGGACAGACCGTCGCCGTCGAGATCCGCCCGCTTCGACTCGAGGAGCTGCTGGGCCTCCTCCGGCTTGCGGAGCCAGATGTCATAGGCGCGGCTGTTCGTGCTCATTGTCAGAACCTCATGCGTCGTCGGCGATCTTCGGGATCGGGCCATCATCTCAGAGTTTCGCGGTGTCCGACGCGGCGGTCGTCCTTCACCGGCATCGCCAGAGTGGGAGAGAGATGGGCGAGCGGGGGGGAATACACAGGTTGCATGACCCGGGCTTGTGGCCCGCTCGATACCCTTGGGTCTCGTGGACCTCCTCGATTCCTGGCGCGACCTCCCGGCCGCACAACAGCCCGAATGGCCCGACCCCGCCCGGGTCCAAGATGTCGCGGTGCAACTGTCCAAGCTCCCGCCGCTCGTGTTCGCCGGCGAGTGCGACCGGCTCAAGGCGCACCTGGCCGCGGTGGCGCGCGGCGAGGCGTTCGTCCTGCAGGGCGGCGACTGCGCCGAGACGTTCTCCGGCGCGACCGCCGACGACGTGCGCAACAAGCTGAAGACCCTGCTGCAGATGGCCGTCGTGCTGACCTACGCCGGAAGCGTCCCGGTCGTCAAGATCGGCCGGATGGCGGGGCAGTTCGCCAAGCCGCGGTCCAAGCCGGTCGAGGTGCGCGACGGCGTGGAGCTGCCCGCGTACCGGGGTGACATGGTCAACGGGTTCGACTTCACGCCGCAGAGCCGCGTGCCGGACCCCGAGCGGCTGCTGCGCGCCTACCACGCCGCGGCCGTCACCCTGAACCTCACCCGTGCCTTCACCCAGGGCGGCTACGCCGACCTGCGCCAGGTGCACGCCTGGAACCACGACTTCGTCGCCGAGAGCCCCGCCGGCCGGCGCTACGAGCGGCTGGCCGGGGAGATCGACCGTGCGCTGGCCTTCATGCACGCCGCCGGCGCCGACCCGGAGGAGTTCCACCGGGTCGAGGTCTACTCCAGCCACGAGGCGCTGCTCCTGGACTACGAGCGTGCCCTGACCCGTGTCGACTCGCGGTCCGGTCTGCCGTACGACGTCTCCGCGCACTTCCTGTGGATCGGCGAGCGCACCCGGCAGCTCGACGGCGCGCACGTGGAGTTCATGCGCCACATCCGCAACCCCATCGGAGTGAAGCTCGGGCCGACCACGACCGCCGAGGACGCCCTCGAGCTGATCGAGCGGCTGGACCCCGACCGGGAGCCCGGTCGGCTCACCCTCGTCACCCGTATGGGCGCCGAGCGGATCCGCGACCATCTTCCCGCCCTGGTGGAGAAGGTCACCGCGAGCGGCGCCCAGGTCGCGTGGATCTGCGACCCCATGCACGGCAACACCTTCGAGGCGGACAGCGGGTACAAGACCCGCCGGTTCGACGACGTGCTGGAGGAGGTCGCCGGCTTCTTCGAAGTGCACCGGGCGCTCGGCACCCACCCGGGCGGCGTGCACATCGAGTTCACCGGCGACGACGTCACCGAGTGCGTCGGCGGCGGCCACGACATCGTCGAGGACGACCTGCACCAGCGGTACGAGACCGCCTGCGATCCGCGGCTCAACCGCGGCCAGGCCCTCGACCTGGCGTTCATGGTCGCGGAGATGTACCGCATCGCGAAGTGAGCATCGGCGGGTCCGGGCCGCCGCCGTGAGCGGGCCGGACCCGCCGTTCGCGGAACGCGGCTCGGATGGTCTCCACGGCGCGGGTCCGTCGGCGCTGCCGCCGGTCCGGCCGGGAGGCCGGCCGACAGGCTGGTCGGCAGGTGCCGCGAGCGCGTAGGACCTTCCGCTCACGGGAGCGCCGCCCGGACGGTCGCCTCGGGCCGGCCCCGCTTCGGTCAGATCACGCGACGCGGACGGCGCCGGCGAACGGACGGGTCGACAGGTCGGCGACCCGGACACGGTCGCCGGTGTGCGGTGCGTGCACGAACTTCCCGTCGCCGATGTACATCCCCATGTGGTGGATGTCGGAGTAGAAGAAGATGAGGTCTCCGGGCTCCAGCTGGTCCCGGGAGACGTGGACGCCGGCGTTCCACTGGTCGCCGCCGTAGTGCGGCAGGTTCACGCCGACCTGCCGGTAGGCCCACATGGTCAGGCCCGAGCAGTCGAACCCCCGGCCGGGCACCGCGCCGCCCCACACGTACGGCACGCCGACCTGGGACAGCGCGGCCCGTACGGCGCCGACCGCCTTGCCGGGGCCGCCGGGGATGGGAGGCACCTTCTCGCCCCTGCCTGCGCGCTCGACGGCGTCCTGCAGCAGCGGCTTGCGGACCTTCTCCAGGGCCGCGCGGATGGTGGCGCGCTGCCGGACGAGCCGGCTTCTCAGGACGGCCGCCTGCGCGGCGCGGTCGCGGGCGTCCTGGCACGTCCACTGGGCGTTCTGGATGGCCTGGGTGAGCTGCCGGATCTGGGTGTCGTCCTGCTGCGTGAAGTAGTGCAGGGTCGCGGCCCGGTCCAGCAGCGCGCGCGGGTCGGATGCGGCGAGGAGGGTGGGCGAGCCGTCGTTCGCGCCGTCGTTCGCGCCGTTCATGTAGCGCATCGCGGCGAACCGGCCGACCTTGCGCTGTATGACCTTGAGCGCCTTGGCGGCACGGACCGAGGTCTGACCGGCCACGACGGCCGCCCGCTGGGCCTGCTCCAGACGGACCTTGAGGCCGTTGTACTGCTCGGTGAGCTGCTCGAGCTGGTTGCCCAACTGGTCGGCGCGCTGCCGGAGCGCGTCGATGCGGGGACCAGGCCGGGCGGACTGCGCCAGTGCGGGCGGTGCGAGCCCGGCGATGACGAGGGCGAAGGTCACGACGGCCGTACGGCGGGCCGTGCCCTTCCCCGGATGATGAGGTTCGTGCGGATCCGCGGGGCGCGATGGCTCCATCCAGGTGTTCCTCTCCTCAGGCCGCCTACCGGGTTAGCTGACGGGTTCGGACAGAGAAGAAGCCCTACCGCGTGCCGTCGGCGACGGTCGCGGATTCACCCCGGATGCGAAGGCGGGGAGACGTCCCGTGGCTCCGCGTGTGGGTCCCCGGTTCCCCGGCGCGCGTGGCTGCGCGACGGGCGATTCGGCGGTCCGGCCGTCTCTCGGCCGGTGATGACTCGCTGGAGATTAACGGATAGTGACGGGGCGTCCAACGAGAACATGCGGAGATGGCCCGGGGGATCGCAGGATGGTCACTCCGGGTGATGCGCGGCTGGTCCTTTGCGCCTAGAAACGACGATCCCCGCCTCCTTCCGGATCGGAGGAGGCGGGGACCGCTCTGCTCAGGGGCAGTCTCAGGAGAAGACGGACTCCGAGGGGTTCTGCGACACCGCCGAGTGCAGGGTGTTCCAGAAGGCCAGCTCGACGTCCTCCTCCAGCTCCGCGATCTTGCCCCAGAACTCCTGGTCCTCGGCCTTGGCGGCGACCTCCGCGGACAGGACGGGCATGACCATGGTGCCGGCGTCGGCCGCGTCCAGATCGGCCACGCTGACCTCGGCGGGCAGCTCCACCGGCGTGCGGTGGTGCTTGCCGCGCTTGCGGACCCGTACGTTCGGCGCGGAGACGGGCACCTTGACCTTCGACTTGCCGATGGCCAGGGCCACGGTGCCGAACAGCACCACGGCGAGCAGCCCGGTGAGGGCGGCCTGCTGGTCCGGCAGGGGGGACGACGGGGCGGCGGGGTCGGGTGCGGCGGTCGTGTGCGAGTCGACCTGCGTCTGGACGTCCTGGCCGATCTCCTTGGCGGCGGGCGGGGGCGCGGAGTGCTTGGGAGCGTACTTCTGCTCCGTCTGGGCCGTCTGGGCCGTCTGCGCGGGCGCCGCCTTCACCTTCACCTTGGAGGGGTAACCGAAGCCCACGACCTGGCTGATGTCCCGGGTCGCGCGCAGCAGCGCGTTGTTGTGGTTCGCCTCGATCGTGTGCAGCGTGTGGCCGTCGACCCGCTCGACGATGCCGACGTGCTCGATGTCGCCGACGCCCTTGCCGCCCGACCAGGAGAAGAACACGATCGCGCCCGGCTCGGCCTTGTGACCCCAGGCGTCGTGCTTCTTGAACCACTTGGCGTGATCGGGAGTGGAGGCGAACTGCCCGGTCCAGTCCTCGACCCCGGCCTTGTCGGCCGCCCACGCGAGGAACATGTCACACCAGGGGGCGTCCTTGTAGTAGGAGCCCTTGTCGATGTGCTTACCGTACCAATCGCCAAACTTCGTGTAGCCGCTGGCTTTCTCGTGGTAGCCGAGCTGGCTTTTGGCGACATCAAGCAGTTTCTGACCTATCGAATCCATATCTCCCCTTAGGCCGCCTACCGGGTTAGCTGACGGGTTCGGGCCAGAGAGGAGCCCTACCGTGCGTGACGGATTCACCCCGAGGGACAGTTGGGTCCCCGGCTCCCGCGACGCTGGCTGCGCCGCCGGGATTAGGCGGTCGGCCTGCAACCCCCTGATTGGAGGTTGGTCACAGCCCGATCTCGGCGAAATGTAGCCGAACTCTCGCAACAACGGCAACGCGTTCGGAGGCGAAAGTCTGGCATCACCTGCTCACCGAGCGTAGCTGCGCGCGGCCGCGTCCAGCCGGGCAACGGCCGAAAAGGCGCTCTCACGTGCGGCGGAGCGGAATGCGGGCATCAGACGGAAAGCCCGAGTGCCGTGCCCGTCACTACAGAAAAAGTGACGAACACGGCACTCGGCCGACGCTTCCTCAGCGGAAGTCGGGCCGCAGGATGTCGATGCCGCGGGTGTTGTCCGCGACGTACACGTATCCGTCGTGCCAGTACGGTGCCCACGACATGGCGTCCGCGGGCCGGTAGTAGGCCACCTGCTTCGGGTGCGCCGGGTCGCGCACGTCGAGGAAACGGGTGCCCTGCGTGTAGAAGGACTGCGCCAGGATCCCGTGGTGCACGGCGAAGTAGTGGGCGGAGCAGTCGTCGGTGTCCGTCCGGCTGCCCTCCTGGCCCGCCACGCTCCACGTGCCGACCGTGCGCAGGCGGAACGGCTTGTCCGGCGTCGAACGCCAGCCCTCGCCCCCGTACGAGCCGCGCAGCGAGGCGATCACCAGCCGACCGTCATCGGCGCAGCCCGGGTTGAACGCCTCCTCGGTGATGTAGACGAGGTCGCCGCCGCCCGGTGCCTCGTGGGCGGTCGAGCCCACCGGCCGGAAGGAGTTGTGCATGAACTTCGACGGCGCCGCCGTCTCGCTGACGCCGCCACCCGCGTACGGCACGGGGTCCCAGGCGCGGGCCACGCGCATGGCGTGCCGGACGGGGTCCCAGTGCAGCCCCTCGGTCCAGTAGCCGCGGACACCGCCGCGTCCGGACGCCCACGTCACCCCGGCCGCGTCGACCTGGATGTCGTGCACGTAGTCGGTCGTACCGTCATTGCGGCCGAGCTCGATCGGCTGCGGGAAGGTGTGCGGGTGGCGGGGGTCTCGTACGTCGGTCACCCAGACCGGGCGGCCGCCCCAGTCGGCGGGCATCCAGTCGGCCCTGGCGGGGCCGCCCGTCCACAGGTAGCGGCAGTCGTCGACGCAGCTCGTCGTGTGCCCGGTGGGGATCTTCTCGTACGCGAGCTGCACCGGCTTGGCGGGATCGGCCAGGCTCACGACGTAGACGCCGGACTCGCCGGTGTGCGTGTTGCCCCCGAAAGCGCGGGGGTCACGGGCCATGAACACCAGCTTCCGGTGCGGGTCGGCCTCGGTGTCCTCCGTCTCCCACATGCCCGGCATGGACAGCGAGCCCAGGGCCTTGGGCGCGGCCGGGTCGGTGACGTCGTAGGTCTTCAGGCCGAACTCCCCGGAGACGTACATCACCTTGCGGTGCCCGTACGTGAGGAAGCCGAGGGAGATCGCGCCCTTGGCGTCGGGGAGGGTCGCCGCGAGGCGTACCCCCTTGATGGCGCCGGACGGGGGCTGCGGGGCGGCGTGGATCTGGTGCGCGTCGACGTCCTGCTGGACGGCGGGCTTGGTCGCGTGGCTCTCGTCGTCGTCGCCGGGTGGGCAGGCGAGGGCGGGGCCGGCCACCATCGTGACCAGGGCGGTGGCCGCGGCCAGGAGGGTCAGGGGCAGGGTGCGGAGGGTTGTCACATCTCTCCTTGGGTCCGGGTGACAAAGGAGCATGATCCGATCGGGACGCTATACAGCGCCGTCAAAGGGATCAAGAGCTCGGCGTCCGGCACCCGGCGGAATGCGGCCGGGCTCCCGTGGCGACGTGCGCCGCCGCGAGGACGTCCCCGTCATCGTCGCCGGACCGGGAATTCGGGTCTTACGCGCAGCGCGGTCGTTTATCCCATCCCTAACCGATCCTGAAGCGCGCCTTAAACCCCGTTCGCCGCGGCTTCCCGTCCGCTTCGCTGAACACCTGACGTGGTCGTAGGAAAGAGGGGCAACTCGTGAACAGCAGGATGATCGGCAGAAGGTCGTTCCTCGCGTCCGGTGCCGCCCTCGGCGCCCTCGCACTCGGCGGCGGGACGACGGCGTGCGCCCCGTCCGCCCGGGTCCGGCGCACGGCGGCGACCGCGGGCGGCCTGCCGCTCACCGCGGTGAACCGGACGGGGCGGTACACCAGCGGGTCGATCTTCATGTACGTCGTCGGGGTCGACCCGGCGACCGGCGCCCAGGGACACGTCACGGCGGACGGCAGGTTCGTCCCGTGCGCTTCGTCGGACAACGGATCCGACGGGTACACCGACTACGCGATCCCGCTGAGCGCGTCCGGCGGGCCCACCGTCGCCCTGCCGAAAATGTCCGGCCGGGTGTACTTCTCCGTCGGCGACCGTCTGCGGTTCAAGGTCGTCACCGACGGCAACGGCAGGCCGGCCCTGCAGTATCCGGCAGGCTGGGTGAGCACGGACCCGAACTACCGGATCCTGCACGACTGGATCGAGTTCACCCTGAACGACGCCGGGATGTTCTGCAACACGACGATGGTCGACATGTTCAGCGTCCCGCTCGCCATCCGGCTCGCGGGCGCGCGCACGCAGACCACCGGCACCCTCGTCGCCGGGGGTCGCGACCGGATCTTCGCCGCGCTGGCGGGGCGCGCGGAGTTCTCCCGGCTGGTCGTCGGCGACCGGCTGCGGATCATCGCGCCCGGTCACGGCATCGAGGCCGGTCTCTTCCCCGCCGACTACTACGACGCGTACATCGACGCGGTGTGGAGCAGGTACCGGCAGGCGCCGCTGACGGTCCGGACGGACGCCGGCACGTACACCGGGACGGTCACCGGCGAGCGCCTGACCTTCACCGGCGGCACCCGGACGCCCGCGTCGATCGCCAGGCCCTCCACCCGCGACGTGCTGTTCTGCGACGGCGCGCTCGCGGCGCCGAACGACGGCGTCACCGGTCCGGTCGCCGCGATCCTCGGCGCGGCGTTCAACCGGTCGACCCTGCTCTCGGACGCGACCCAGCCGGTGACGGACGCGGCCCGCTACTACCGGGAGCCGGTGACCAACCACTACGCCCGGGCCACGCACGAGGCGGCCGCGGACGGCGCCGCATACGGCTTCGCCTTCGACGACGTGGCCGGCCACGCCTCCTACATCCAGGACACCGCGCCCACGTCCGTGACGGTGACCCTCACGCCGTTCTAGAGCTCGGCGCCGTCAGGGGCCGCGACGTCCCCGATGGCGTTCCCGCGTCACCCCCCGACCGTCGGCCGCCCCGTCCTTGGTGTTTGAATCATGGGGGAGACGAGCGTGCCGGTGACGGAGGGGCGACGGTCAATGAGTGAGACGACGTCCGGGCGGTACGCCGGCCGGGTGGGCCTGGTGACCGGGGGAGCGTCCGGCATCGGCGCCGCGACCGCCGTCCGCCTGGCGGCGGAGGGCGCGGCCGTGCTGATCGTCGACGTGTCCGCCGAGGGTGAGGCCGTCGCGGCCCGCGTCCGGGAGGCAGGGGGCCGTGCGGCGTTCCTGGCCGGAGACGTCAGCCGCGACGAGACCTGGGAGCGCGCCGCGCGCACGGCGGAGGAGTCGTTCGGCGCCGTCGACGTCCTGGTCAGCAACGCGTACGTCGTCGAGGTGGCGCCCGCGCACGCCATGTCGCCCGACTCCTGGCGCAGGCAGATCGACGTGTGCCTGACGGCGGCGTTCCTGGGCGCGCGGCGGCTCCTGCCCGGCATCGCCGAGCGCGGCGGCGCGATGGTGATCACATCGTCGGTGCACGCCCTCCTCGGGCTTCCCGGGCACCCGGCGTACGCCGCGGCCAAGGGCGGTCTGGTCGCGCTGACCCGGCAGCTCGCGGTGGAGTACGGCCCCGCCGCGCGGGTCAACTGCGTGATCCCCGGCCCGATCATGACCGCGGCCTGGGAACGGGTGGACGAGGCCGACCGCGCGAAGAGCGTCCAGGCCACCGTCCTGCGGAGATTCGGCGAGCCGGAGGAGGTGGCCGCGGCGATCGCCTACCTCGCGTCGCCGGACGCCTCCTTCGTCACCGGCACCACCCTGACCGTGGACGGCGGCTGGAGCATCACGCGGGACTCTGCGTGAGCCCGTCCTATGGTGGCCGCGGGCCGCACGGCCAGACCGTCGAGGCCTTCGCCAGGATGATCTGATGAAGATCACCAGGATCGAGACGTTCCTCGTCCCGCCCCGATGGATGTTCTGCCGCGTCGAGACCGACGACGGCCTCGTCGGCTGGGGAGAGCCCGTCGTCGAGGGCCGCGCCGAGGTGGTGCGCGCGGCCGTCGACGTCCTCGGCGAGTACCTCATCGGCCGGGACCCGCTGCGGATCGAGGACCACTGGCAGGTGCTGACCAAGGGCGGGTTCTATCGGGGCGGCCCGGTGCTGTCGAGCGCCGTCGCCGGGCTGGACCAGGCGCTGTGGGACATCGCGGGCCGCCACTACGGAGCGCCGGTGCATCGCCTGCTGGGCGGGCCGGTGCGCGACCGGGTCCGCGTGTACGCCTGGGTGGGCGGCGACGAGCCGGCCCGGCTTCGGGACGCGCTCGCCGAGCAGGTGGAGGCCGGCTTCACCGCCGTGAAGATGAACGTCTCGGGCCGGCTGTCCCGCGTGCCCACCGCGACGGAGATCGACCGGATCGTCGAACGCGCCCAGGTCGCACGGGACGTGCTCGGCCCCTCGCGCGACTTCGCGCTGGACGCGCACGGCCGGGCCACCGTGCCCGCGGCCCGTCAGATCATCGCCGCCGTCGCACCTCTGCGCCCCATGTTCGTGGAGGAGCCGGTCGCCCCGGAGTACCTGTCCCGGCTGGGCGACCTGGTGGCCGGCACGACGGTGCCGCTCGCGCTCGGCGAACGGCTCTACTCCCGCACCGACTTCCTGCCCGCCCTCCAGGCGGGGCTGTCGATCGCCCAGCCCGACCTGTCCCACGCCGGCGGCATCTCCGAGACCCGGCGCATCGCCGCACTGGCCGAGACGTTCGACGTGCAGCTCGCGCCGCACTGCCCGCTCGGCCCGATCGCGCTCGCCGCCAGCCTGCAGGTCGCGTTCGCGACGCCGAACTTCCTGATCCAGGAGCAGAGCGCCGGGATCCACTACAACACGGACGCCGAGCTGCTCGACTACGTTCTGGACCGGACACCGTTCACCTTCGTCGACGGATACGCCGCACGGAGCGACCGGCCCGGCCTCGGCGTCTCGGTCGACGAGGCGGCGGTGCGCGAGGCCGACCGTCGGCCCCATGCCTGGCGCAACCCGGTATGGCGGCACGAAGACGGTTCCCTGGCCGAGTGGTGACCGGAGATCAGAGGAGATGACCGGCATGGCCGAGAGCAACGGGGCCGAGAGCGGCATGCGCCAGAGCAGCGTGACCGAGAGCGGCAGGGCCGAAGCGAGCATGACCGAGAGCGGCATGCGCCAGAGCAGCGTGACCGAGAGCGGCAGGGCCGACGGGAGCATGACCGGGAGCAGCGTGCAGGAGAACAGCACGGCCGGGGGTGACGGGGCGGATCTGCTCGCGGCGCTGCGCGCCCGCCGGATCCTGGGGATCATCCGGGGCCGGGACCCGGACGCGTCCGTACGGGCGGCCGTCGCCCTGGCGGAGGAAGGCGTCGACCTGCTGGAGGTGTCGTTCACCGGGACCGACGCGGCCGCCGTGATCGCGCGGGTCCGCGCGGAGCTGGGGCCGGGGTTCCGGCTCGGGGCCGGCACCGTTCTGCGCGCCGCCGACGCCGACGCCGCGGCCGCCGCGGGAGCCTCCTTCGCGGTGACCCCGGCGTTGGGGGAGGGCGTGACCCGGGCGGTCGAGCTGGGGATGCCGGTCGTGGCCGGAGCGCTCACCCCGACGGAGCTGTGGCAGGCGCACCTTCTGGGGGCCACGGCGGTGAAGATCTTCCCCGCCGCCCCGCACGGACCGGGCTATGTGCGGGCGCTGCTGGATCCGTTCCCGGACGTTCCCCTCGTGCCCGTCGGAGGTGTGGGAGCCGAACAGGCGGTGGAGTACCTCACGGCCGGCGCCGTGGCGGTCGGCATCGGCTCGCCTCTCGCCGGCGACGCCCCGCACGGCGGTGACCTGACCGCCCTGCGCGAACGCGCCCGCCGTTTCCGCGAGGTCGTGGCACCGTGGACGGCGTGACAGGACACGGCATGACGGAGGGAACCTCCGGCCCCGTCGAGCTCGTCGACGAGCGGCTGCGATCCTCACGGAGAGGCAGGGCACGGACGTGACGCGGCGACGGGCCGTGACCGGGGGCCGCCGCCGGTCGACCGGCCGCGAGGACGACACCGGAGGCACACGGATGGGCGACGACCGGCGGATCGAGGTCGTCACGATCGGCGAGACCATGGCCGCCCTGCGCGGCGACGGCCCGCTCCGGCTGGGCGGCCCGCTCACGCTCTCGATGGCCGGCGCCGAGACGAACGTCGCGATCGGCCTGGCGCGCCTGGGCCACCGGGTGCGCTGGGCCGGCGTCGTGGGCGCCGACGAGCTGGGCGAACTGGTCCTGCGCACCCTCCGGGCCGAGAGCGTCGATGTGGGAACGGTCCGGTCCGACCCCACCGCGCCCACCGGCCTGCTGCTGCAGGAGCACCGGGTGGCGCACGTCACCCGCGTGCACTACTACCGGTCCGGCTCGGCCGGATCGGCGCTGCGGGCCGACGACGCCGACGCCGCGCTCCCCACCGGCGAGCCGGCCGGCATCCTGCATGTCACCGGCATCACCCCCGCCCTCGGCCCCGACCCTCGCCTCGCGGTCGAACGCGCCGTGCGCCGCGCCCGCGAGGCCGGCACGCGGGTCTGCCTGGACGTGAACTACCGCTCCCGCCTGTGGGCGCCCGACCTGGCGGCCCGTGTGCTCGGCGAGCTGCTGCCGTACGTCGATGTCCTCATCGCCTCCGAGGACGAGCTGCCCCTCGTCGCGGGCGGGGAGACGGGCGAGGAGGCCGCGGCCGCACAGCTCCTCGCCACCGGGATCGGCGAGGTCGTCGTCAAGCACGGCGGCGCGGGTGCGCGCGCCTGGTCGGCCGCCGGGTCCGTACGGATGCCCGCACGCGCCGTCCCGGTGACCGGCACCGTCGGCGCCGGAGACGCCTTCACGGCCGGCTACCTGTCCGGTGCCCTCGACGACCTGCCGATCCAGGACCGGCTCGAGCGCGCCGTCACCGTCGGGGCCTTCGCGGTCGCCGCCGCCGGCGACTGGGAGGGCCTGCCCACCCGCGACGAACTGGCGCTGCTGTCGGCGCCCGACGGCAGCACCATTCGCTGATCCTCAGGGGCGGGCGTGGGCGCGGACGGCCTCCTCGATCGGCGCGTCGCCGCCGACGAGCTCGAGCGTCCGCCCGGCCGCCCCTGGGGTGTCGAGCAGCGCGGCGATCACCGCGGCCACGTCGGCCCGGGGCAGCGCGCCGCGGGGCACGGACTCCTCCAGCCGCACGCGGCCGGTGGGCGGGTCGTCGGTCAGCCGGCCGGGGCGCAGGATGGTCCAGTCGAGGTCGCGCCTGCGCAGGTCCTCCTCGGCGGCCGTCTTCGCGTCGATGTAGGCGGCCCAGACCTCGTCGCCGCCCGGCTCCGGGGGCCGGCCGGCGCCCATGGAGGAGACCTGCACGAACCGCCGGACCCCCGCCCGTTCCGCCGCGTCGGCCATCAGCACCGATGCGGCGCGGTCGACGGTGTCCTTGCGGGCGGTGCCACTGCCCGGACCCGCGCCCGCCGCGAACACCACCGCGTCGGCCTGGTCCAGGTGGACCGCGACGTCATCAAGACTCGCGGACTCCAGGTCGCAGACGACGGGGGCCGCGCCGGTGGCCCTGACGTCGTCGGCGTGGTCCGGGTTGCGGATCAGTCCGACGACGCCGTCGCCACGCGCCGCGAGCAGTTCTTCCAGAAGGAGGGCGATCTTCCCGTGCCCTCCCGCGATCACGATTCTCATGCTCCTCACAACACCCTCAGACGGTGACGATCTTCCCTGGACGACCGATCACGCGATCTCCAGCACGATCTTGCCCCGAGTGTGACCCTCGGCGTTCAGGCGCTGAGCCTCGGCCGCATCGGCGAGCGGGACGATCTTCGCGAGGGCGACGGTGAGCCGTCCGTCGTCGACCAGGCCCGCGAGCGCGGCCAGATCCGTCGGGTCCGGCCGGACGAAGACGTACCGTCCTCCGCGGTCGATGACGGACGGGTCGACGATCGAGGCCCAGCGCCCCTTGGCGGTCAGCAGATCGGGGGTGACGTCGACCGCCTCCCCGCCGACCAGGTCGAGGGCGGCGCTCACCCCGCCCGGCGCGAGGCGGCGCACCGCGTCGGTGAGGCCCGGCCCGTACGCGACCGGCTCGGCGCCGAGCTCGCGCAGATGGTCATGGTTGTGCGGACTCGCCGTGCCGATGACGCGGGCGCCCTTGGCCCGGGCGATCTGCACGGCGAACGTGCCCACGCCGCCGGACGCGGCGTGGATGAGCACCGTGTCATCCGGCGTGATGGTGAGGGCCTTCGTGAGCGCCTGGTAGGCGGTGAGCCCGGCGAGCGGCAGCCCGGCCGCCTCCGCCCACGACAGGTTCCTCGGCTTACGGCCCAGCGTGCGCACCGGCGCCGAGACCAGTTCGGCGTACGTCCCGCGCTCGACATGGTCCTCGCGGACGTAGCCGATGACCTCGTCGCCAGGGGAGAACTCGCTGACGGCCGGGCCCACCCGTTCGACCACCCCCGCCAGGTCCCATCCGGGGATGACCGGGAAGTGGGTCGGGAACAGACTGTCGAGGTACCCTTCCCGGATCTTCCAGTCCACCGGGTTCACCCCGGCCGCCTTCGCCCGTACGAGCACGGAGTCCGGACCGACCCTGGGCTCGGGCACGTCGGTCAGTTCGAGCACCTCGGGCCCGCCGTATCGCTGCATCGTTATCGCTTTCACCTAGTCCTCCAGAGGATGCCCCGGCCTTCAGGCCGGGGAGGAATCCGGACTCCGTCAGGAGCGGCCCGGCGTGGCCGGGACGGCCTGAGAACGGAGTCCGCCGACATTCGGCCATTCGGCTTACACATTCGCATGACAGTTGTAATGTGTCGGTCATGCGGACGGCGTACAAGTGCCGGGCCTACCCCGGCCCCGAACAAGCGGCGGTGTTCAGCCGCACGTTCGGGTGTGTGCGTCTGGTGTGGAACAAGACCCTGGCCGAACGCCACGCGGCGTACCACCAGCGGGGCGAAAAAACCTCTTACAGGCAGACCGACGCGGCGCTGACCGGGTGGAAGAAGACCGAGGACCTGGCGTTCTTGTCCGAGGTGTCGTCGGTTCCGTTGCAGCAGACGCTGCGGCATCAGCACGCGGCGTTCGCGAACTTCTTCGCCGGCCGCACCAAGTACCCCCGCTTCAAAACCCGCAACTCCCGCCAGACCGCGCACTACACCCGCTCGGCGTTCCGCATGAAGAACGACGAGCTGCACATGGCCAAGACCACCACGCCGCTGAGGTTCGTGTGGTCCTTCGACGACGTCGAGGTGTCCACGCTCAACCCCACCATGGTCGTCATCTCTCGTGATCCGGACGGCCGCTGGTACGTCACGTTCGCCGTCGACACCGACACCCCCGAACCCTTGGAGGCGGCCGGGCACGCCATCGGTATCGATCTGGGGATCAAGGACTTCGCGGTCACCAGCGACGGGGAGCGCGTCGCCAATCCCCGGCATCTGGAGGGCAAGGCCCGCAACCTGGCCCGGTATCAGCGGCGGATGGCCCGCCGCGAGCGCGGGAGCGCCAACCGGCGTAAGGCCAAGGCCAAGGTCGCCCGCGCCCACCGCAAGGTCCGTAACGCCCGCGCCGACTTCCTGCACCGCACCAGCACCAACCTCGTCCGTCGGGCGGACACGATCGTGATCGAAGACCTCGCGGTCAAGAACATGGTGAAGAACCGGAAGCTGGCGCGGGTGATCTCCGATGCGGGGTGGGGTGAGTTCCGCCGGCAGTTGGAGTACAAGGCCGAACGCGCCGGGCGCACGCTCGTGGTGATCGATCGCTGGTATCCGTCTTCCAAGACCTGCTCGGCTTGCGGGCACCTGCTCGCGGAGCTGAGTCTTTCCACCCGGCACTGGACGTGTCCGGGCTGCCGTACCCGGCATGACCGGGACATCAACGCGGCCAAGAACATCCTTGCGGCTGGTCGAGCCGTAGCCGGGGAGAGATCCTCTGGTGATGCCTGTGGAGCTGGTGTCAGACGGCAAGGGTCCTCCCTTCCGCAGTCGGCGCTGAAACAGGAAACCCGCGCCGTGAGGCGCCCGGCCTAAAGGCCGGATCGGCCGCAAGGCCGATGGGAATCCCCCTTTCTTCAGAAGGGGGAGGAAGTCAAACACCAAGCGTTACCCGAGCCCCAGCGCTCACACCTCCTCAGTGGCGTGTCGCACCCGGCAGCCGATGTTTCGGCGGCGTATCGGTCCGGCCCGCCGTCCGCCACAGCTGGAGATATTGCGTACCGCCCCGCGTCGCCTGGGGGTTCATCGGGCCGGGCCGGACCACCACCGTGCGCGTCGCCATGACGAAGTCGCTCGACGGGCGGATGAGGAGCTGCCAGTCCAAGGTGCCGTACGCGGAAGTGTGCTCGGTCATCGCCACCCCGAGCGCGGGTCTGCCCAGGGGATCGCGCACCTGGCCGAGACTACGGACCCCTGGCAGCCCCGCCGGGATCGAGGGAGCGCTCAGTGGAACCGGGCGTATCCGGCCAGCCCCAGCACGACCAGCGCCGCCGGGCCCAGGACCAGCAGCGCGGTGAGCAGGGCACCGCGGCCGAGCTGATATCCGAGGGGGATGAGCCGTTCGGGCCGTCCGACGGCACTCCAGGGGTCGCGCCGCACGGTCGCGGGGCCCTCCATCGCGGCGGGCCGGTTTCTGGCGGCCCGGCTCCCGGCCTCCTCCGGACCCGCCGGAGCCCCCGGAAGGGGATCATCATCCGCCGGCGCGATGTTCCGGGGGATCGAACCGGCGTGATCCGGGCTCATGGGATTCCGGTCCTGTGCGTCGGCGAGGTCCCGGCCCGCGAGGTCGGTGGCCGGGGACAGTGGAGCAGCGTGATCCGGGCCCGCGGGATCCCGGTCGGGCCCGCCGATCGGGAGCCCGGCCGCCCAGCCGAACAGGTCGGCCAGCGCGGCCGGCGGGGTGTCGAGCCCGGAGGCGAGGTACCGGACCTCGCCCGCCGTGCGTTCGAGCGTGCGGATCGTGTTGCCGAGGCCGACGCCCTCCAGCCAGCCGCGCACGTCCTGGTCGACGCCCTGCCCGACCGACGTCCTGCGCAGGACGTCGGCCTTGGTGACGACCACGGCGATGCGGCGCTGCCGGCCCTGGTCGTCGCGGGAGCGCAGATCGGTCAGCAGCCGTTGCAGCGTGTCGGCCGGGTCCTCCTCGGAGGTCGCGGTCGCCGCCTGCACGAGCAGCCGTTCGTCCTGGGACAGCGCCGGGCGCAGTTCGGGCAGGGCGAACGGATCGATGACGAACAGCAGCGCCTCACCGTGGTCGAGATAGCGCAGCCGTTCGACCCGCGTCGCGCCGGTGTGCAGCTCACCGGCCGGATCGAACAGGTAGAGGATCCGGTGCCCGGCGGGCAGGGTGAGATCCAGCATCGTCGCGGCGGGCAACTCGGGTCCGGTCTTGGCGAGCCGCCCGCCGCCGTCGAGCTCGGCCAGCGCGCCGGCGTACGCGCGGGCGTCCCGTGCCTCGGCGAACTCCGCGCGCCCGCCCGCTCCGGCGGCGCAGGCGCGCAGGGCGCGCACCGCGAGGAACATCAGCGTCGTCTTCCCCGCGGCGGGCCCGCCGACGAACGGGAGCGGCTCGACGCGGGCCCGCCCGATCCGGCCGGGCAGCCGGCGCTCACAGTGCGGACAGTACGCGCTGAGCCGGAACCGGCCGAGCAGGATCATCGTGGGCAGCCGGGAGCCGCAGCGGCACACGTGGCGCAGGGCGCCCAGGCGGTTCGGCATCAGCCGGAAGTGCCGCGCGTCACATCGCGGGCAGGCGTACGCGGGCAGGGCCAGCCGCTGGTAGCAGCCCGGATGGGGGCAGGCCACCAGAATCCGGCGGTAGGCCGCCCAGAGGCGTTCGACCGCGCCGAGCACCGCGACGCAGACCGACCAGCCCGCCAGGCCGACGCCCGCCACGAGGACGGTCACCGCCGCGAAGACGAGAGCGGCGGCGGCGAGCGGCACGGCCGCCGACAGGAGGCCCGCGCACAGCGCCAGCCAGAGGGGGAACAGCGCCAGCCCCTGGGGGAGGGCGAGCATCCGCGCGGTCAGCGCGGTGACGCCCCGGCGTGCCCGGTCGAGGCACCAGGGGACCGTACGGAGCGCCACCGTCCAGGCGTCCCGCCACACCTGGCCGAGAAGGTACTGCGGGTACACCGGGTCCCGGGAACCGACGGCGGGACGGGGGACCGACGAGGGCCCGTCGACGGCGGTGGCCGTCAGGACCCGCCACGCGACGAGGAAGAACCGGCCGAGCCCGGCGCACGTCGCCCCGACCGCCGCGAGAGGGATCGCGAACGGTACGACGAACACGAACTCGGCCCAGACCAGGCCCACCCACAGGAGGAACGCGATGACGTAGACGACGGGCATGACCTCACGCCCCCCGCCGCCGCGACCCCCGCCACGCCGCGGCCAGCCGGGGGTCGCGGTCGGCGAGTGCCGATTCGATCCGCCGTCGGTCGAACCGCCCGAGCCCGTCCGCCCACTCCTCCAGGAGCGTGGCGGGAATGTTCGCGTCCGCGAGGCGTACGCCGATCTCCGCCAGGTCCGCCCGGCCGTGCCGGTCCGGGCCGGCGGCGAGCCAGTGCCGGATCAGGGCGTCGCGCACCGCGTCCGGCGTCGCGATCAGCACCCGGACCCGCGACAGCGGCGAGCGACCGGCGAGCATCCGCGCGACACCGGCCAGCACGCGCTCGTCCAGCGGCCCGCCGGGCCGCGACGCGGCGAGGAACCGGGCGATCTCCTCCTCCGACCCGGCTCGCAGCGCGTCACCGTAGGCCAGGACGGTCCGTGCGGCGTCGGCCAGGCCGGGCAGCCGGTCGTCGATCAGCCGCGCGAGCCGCAGAGTCTCCTCGGCGTCGAGCGGCACGGCGTCGAACACCCTGCGCGGCAGGGCGCGCAGGACGGCGAACCGCGGCAGCGGCGGGCCGAGCCGCTCGGCCAGCCACCGGCATTCCGGCACCGTCGGCGCCTCGCTCCACAGCACACCGAGCAGGTCCTCGATGTCCGGCAGGCCGTGGGCTTCGAGCGCGATCAGCTCGGCGGTGGCGGTCAGACGGTCGGCACGTGCGGACAGGACGAGCCCTCCGGTGCGCGGAGCGCGGGTCCAGTCGCGGTCGCCCAGGGCGGCGCACGCCTCCGGCGTCAGCATCGCCCGCCGGACCTCCGGAGGAGCGGACTCCAGCCCGGTCACGATTCCGGCGATCACCGCCTCCCGCCAGGCGGCGGGGGCCGCCCGAACCGCGGCGGCCACCTCGCCGGCGCCCCGGCGCGCGCAGGCGGCCGCCGCCGCGATCACGCGATCGCCGTCGACCGCGCCGCCGACGCGATCCGCCAGGCCGACGACCTCGGCGAGCGCCCGCAGGTCGGGCGCCCCGGCGAGCGCCGCCCGGAAGTCCTCCGGCAGGCCGTCGCGCAGCCGGACCGCGGGCAGCCGCCGCCGCACGCCCGGGTCGGCCAGGGCCAGCCGCACGCAGTGCTCGGCGGCCTCGGGGACGATCTCCGCGAGGGCCGCCGCCAGGTCGTAGCCGAGCACGGGCAGCGCCGGCGGGAGCCGGCCGCCGGGATCCAGGCGGTCGCCCGGGCGCATCCCGGCCTGTTTCCGCTGCTGTTCCCACGGCCCGGCCGACCGGACCCAGCCCGGAACACCCCGGTCGCGGACGAGCCGGGCGGCCACCACCTGCTCCTCGGCCGAGACGGACGTGTCCCCCCGGCACAACGCCAACAGCGCCGCCGCACCGTCCAGGCGGGAGACCCCGCCCGAGCCGCCGGAGCGCGCCCTCTCATCCTCACCGCCGGAGCGGTTTGCCCTGTGTGCGCCGCCAGGAACCCGTGTCGCCCCACTCTCCGGCGGGGAGACCGCGCCCGAGCCGTCCGCGCCACCGATGAGCTCGCCGACGGCGTCGATGCCGTCCAGGTCGCGGCTCCTCCAGCAGTCCGCGATCACCTGCGCGAACCGGCCCGGCGGCGCGCCGGTCCGTACGAAGGGGCCGTCGAGGCGGAAGCCGCCCTCCGGGCAGGCGGCCGGGACGGTGCCCACGACGAGGTACGGCGCGGCCTCCGGGTCGGCGGTGTAGGTGGTGAAGGACAGGCCGGCCGCCAGCTCGGCGGGCAGTGAGTACGACACGACCGCGATCCACCGGGCGATCAGCTCGACGTCCTCGGCGGCCAGGACCACCCGCCCGTGCCCCGCGACCAGCACAGTGGCCACGGCGTCGAGGACGGCGGCGAGGCGGTCGTGGGAGCGGTCGCCGCCGAGCCGCCCGGCCAGCGACTCGGGATCGAACGCCGCCCCGGGCGGCAGCCCGGCCGAGGGATCCCAGGACGGCGCTCCGTCTCCTGGCACGTCACCCGGCGAAGAACCGCCGAGCGGGGCGTCCCACAAGCCGGAGTCCTCCGGAGAAGAGCTGCGAAGGCGGGCATCCCACCAGTGGGCGTCCCACACCGGGGAGTCCCAGAATTCGATCGGCCGCAGGCCCGCCATCTCCTCCGGCGTCGCCACGATGGCCTGCCCGAGGAAGTTGCCGTACCGGCCGGAGTAGTCCCGGCCGGTGTAGCGGCAGCGGGCCAGCACGGCGTACGGGCCCTCCCGCCCGTAGGCGAGCGCGGTGGGAAAGTCCGCCAGCTCGTCGGGGCCGGGAGCGGGCGGTGCACCCGGCGGCGGGCGGTACGCCATGTACGCCGTGACGGCGCGGGTGACGTCCGGCGGCGTGCCCTGGCTCATCGCGACGAACTGGAACCCGGACCGGCCGGTCGGGCCCCGGGCGGCCGACGTGTAGGTCAGCCGCCAGATCATCCGCGCGCCCCGTCGAGCATCCCGAACCGGTACAGCAGCCACAGCAGCGGGTCCTCGACGCGGTACGGGCGGATGCCGCCCGTACCGACGGCCCCGTCGCGTGGCACGCCGCCCAGCGCGGACACCCCGAACAGGCCGTACTCGGCGTACTCGTGAGCGAGGTAGCGATCCAGTTCGCCGGCCTGCCAGTCATGCAGCAGCGCCCGGACCTGCTCGTGCACGGCCTCCCGGTCGTCCAGGTCGAGTACGTCGGACCGGTCGCGCTGCCGCTGCAGCGTCCCCTCCAGCGGAAGTGCGTCGATCTTGGTGAGGGCCACGGCGGCGGGAACCGGCAGCCGCCTGCCGTGCGGGACGTCGCGACCCGCGCGCAGCAGCTCGGTGACCCGGGCGATGACGTTGACGGGGTCGCCGTCCGGATCACCGTCCCCCGTCTTCAGCTCGAGCGGGTCGATGAGGAAGATGATCGCGTCCGCCGCCGAGAGGTAGCGCAGATGCAGGTCGGTGACGTCCCGGCTGCGCAGGTCCTCACCCGCCGTGTCGAACAGCACGAGCGTCAGGGACATGTCGCGCTGCCGCAGGTGCCGGCGCCGGGTGCGGGTCAGGAGGTACACCAGCGGATCGCGCGGCGCCGTCACCGCGCTGGCGGTCGCGGGCAGGAGGCGCCGCTCCCCGAACAGCGGGCGGTGGAAGTCACGCTTGTAGCGCTCGATCGTCCGGTCGTCGCAGGCGACGAGCGAGGTGCCGAGGTCCGCGCCGATCCGGTGGGACAGCTCGTGCAGCAGCACCGCGATGTAGGTGCTCTTTCCGGAGTTCTTCGCGCCCACCAGCGCCACGATCTTGCCGGGCGTCTCGCAGTACGCCGCGGGCAGCGGGTTGTGGCACTCGGGGCACGCGCGCCGGGCCGTCGTCTGGCCGCATTCGGGACAGACGGCGCGGCGGGCCGGAGCCCGGCCGACCCGCAGGCGGGCCGGCTCCGGCGGGGCGAACACCGGGGGCAGCGACGCGGTCGCCGTGGACCCGGTGTAGGCGGCCAGCCTCTCGTCGAGCCGGGGTGCGCAGCCCGGACCCCGCCCGGGACTGCCCGCGCAGCGGAACGCGATGCGTTCCCGGGCCACCCGCGCGAAGCAGTAGGGACAGGTGATCGACGGCATCAGGTCTCGCGTTCCGGTGGGGTGGCCAGGCTCGCGAGGCGGCGGGGGCGGGTGACGGGCGGCATCAGGTCTCGCGTTCCGGTCGGGTGGCCAGGCTCGCGAGGCGGCCGGGGCGGGTGACGGGCGGCATCAGGTCTCGCGTTCCGGTCGGATGGCCAGGCTCACGAGGCGGCGGCGGGTGACGGTCCGCATCAGCCCTCGCGTTCCTGCATCAGCCCTCGTGTTCCGGTCTCGCGTCCCATGCGTGTCCCGTGCGTCTCTCATCAGCCCACCTTCAGGTGGCGGACCGGAGGGTCGCGCAGGTCGATTGTGTCGTCTTCGGCGAAGCAGCGCAGCCAGAACGGCCGGGGCAGCCGCGGCAGCGTCACCTCCAGGCGCGCGGGCACGTCCAGGTCCTCCCAGGACATCACGGTCCGTCCGTCGCCAGGCCGTTGCGGCATGGGGCCGGCCCGGGTGACGAGGACGAGCCGCCGCAGGCGTACGGGGGCCGCGGCGGACAGCGTGACGGTCAGGGGGCCGCGCAGGCGGGGGCGGCGCACCTCGTAGGCGACGGTGGTCCGGCCCGGCACCGTGGTCGTCACGGGCGTGCCGGTGACCCGCTGCCCGTGCGCCGTCGCCGCGGCGGCGACCTCGATGGTGACCGCCTCGTCCGTGGGAGCCGGGAGGCGAACGCCACCGTGGGCGTCGTAGCCGGCCCGGCCGACGGGCAGCCGTCGCGTCTCCCCGGTCCCGGACCGCCAGGCCACCTCGACCTCGGTGACGTCGGGCGGCCAGTCGAACCCGAGCGTGATCACCTCACCGTGCCGCTGTGCGATCAGCTCGCGCGGGGGCGTCAGACTGACGTGCTCGCGGTGCGCGCCGATCGTGGCGAGGTCACCGGCGACCGACACGGCCAGCAGCACACCCGGGCCCGCCCGGACGGCCAGGCCGCCCGGAGCGGGAACCGCGCGCAGGATCCGGCCGACGCGGCGCACCTCCTCCATCGGCAGTGTCGTGCCGGGCGGCCACGGCGGCGGCCCGTCCATCGCGACGAGCTCCACCTCGCCGTCGGCCGGCGGGTCGAAGGTCACGACGAGACGCCCGGCGGGGTCGTGCTCGACACCGAGATCCTCGACGGGATGGGGCCGGGCGGCGGGGGTCGCGGCGGCGTGCACGCCGGACGTAACCGCCTCCCGGCCGTCGGCGTCGAGATAGACGGCGGCGATGCGGTAGTGGTACGTCGTCCCGTTGCGCACGGTCTCGTCGCGGAAGCCGGTGCGCGCCGCCGGGACGGGCGCGCCGTCGCGGGTGACGACGACGCGGCCGGCCTCCGGCGGGCAGGACCAGCGGCCCGCGACGACGGCGTCCGCGGCGGTCACGGTGAGGTCGGCGGGCTCCGGGCGTCCGAGCACCGGCCCGGCGACCGCGGGCGCCGACGCGGCCGCGCCTCGTACGGCGAACACCGCGTAGTAGACGGGGGCGTTCAGCGGAGGCGCGGGGTCACGGGCGTGCGCGGCCTCCGCCGCGAGCCGCTCGCCGTCACCGGGATGCCGGGGGACCCTCCCCAGGCAGCGGACCACGACGTGCCCGATCTCACCGACACGTGAGGGTGACGGCGACCAGGACAGCGCGACGGCGAGGCCGTCGACGGCCGCCTCGAGCCGCCCGGGCGCCCCGGGCGGCAGCCCGGTCTGCAGATCGGCGGCCCCCGGCAGGTCACCGACCAGCCGGAGCGCGTCGGCGAGCCGCAGCCACGCCCCGTCGGGATCGGACAGCAGCAGGGAGGCCGCCTCCTGGCGCAGCGCCGTCGCCGCCGCGACCCGCCGCCGCGCCTCGTCCGCGAGGACCTGCGCGTCACCGACCGGCTCGCCGGCGATCGCGGCCAGCTCGGCGGCCGCCTGCACCTCTCCGGCGTCGATGAGGTCGCGCAGCCGTGCGGCCAGGCCGCCGGCCGGGGCGTTCTCCCGCCGCACCGCGAACACCAGACGGCCCGCGTCGTCGCGGTCCACACCGAGGTCGTCGACCGCGAACCGCAGGAGCGCCCCCTCCGAGGCCCGCTGCTGGTGGCGCTCGCGCATCCGGTCCACCACGTCGTAGCGCACCAGCTCCGCGAGCCGTCCGCCCACTTGGCGCACCGCCACCAGGACGGTGTCGGCGTTGGTGCGGTTGCCGTCGTGCGGCCGCCGGCTCCACTGCTCGCCGACCTGCTGCGCCGCGGGTCGCAGGTCGTGGACCGCGTCGAGAACGCGGCCGGCGCCCGGCTCGCCCGTCAGGAACTCGTGCAGGTGCCGCACGCCGAGGGCGTCGAGCGCGTCACGGGCGCGGGCGTAGCCGGCGTACGGCGGCGCGGTCGGCAGCGGGTCGGGCTCCCGGATCTCGATGCCGGCGTCTCGGGCGACGTCCGCGGCCTCACCGCCGATCTCCCGCAGGTCGGCGGGGGAGAGCATCCGCAACTGTCCGGCGGCGTCCAGCAGCCGGTCCCGCAGCTCGGCCCGGCGGTGCCCGGCCCGGTCGCCCGCCGCGGCGATCTCGGCTCGCAGCGGCGCCAGGTCGCCCACCGCGGCCCGCTCGAACAGCGGTGCGAGCCGCAGGTGGTCACCCTCGAGCCGGTCGATGAGCCGCCGGAACCGCAGCTGGCCGCGGGCCTTGCGCCAGCAGGTGCGCACCCGCTTGACCCGGTCGGCCACCTCCCGGGCGACGAGCGGATCCGGCAGGGCGTAGCGCAGGCACAGGTCGTCGGGCGGCTGGTCCCCGGCCGCCCGCGCGGGCTCCAGCACCTCCCGGACGTAGCGCCGTTCGTCAAAGACCACTAGTCGACGCGTATGTGGGCCAGGTCGGTGCGCGACTTGTGCACCTCTTCCTCGGACATGCCGCCGACCCGGACCTCGAGCGTGAGCTCCTCGGCGGTCTCCTTCTCCACGGCCGTGACGTGCAGCAGGCCGGAGGTGTCGAGCGCGAAGGTCACCTCGATGGGCCAGCCGGCGGGCTTGCCCGGCGGGATCTTCAGCTCGCCGTCGGCGATGGGGGTGTTGTGGGCGACCTCGATCGACTCGGTGCTGCCGGCCTGCTCGACCACGATGATCTTGACGATCGTCTGGTCCTCGTCGACGGTGCCGAACTCGCGCGTCTTTCCGCGCGGGAGCGCGTCGTTGGCGTGGACGAGGTGCACGACGTGCTCCCGCGCGGTGTCCGGGTCCAGCGCGATGACGCCGAAGGCGCGTGAGGCCACGGTCGTGATCTGCCGGGCCGCCATCCGCTCCTGCTCGGTCTCGGACAGGCCGGCCCGGGACGCCAGGTCCAGGGCCTTGTCCGTCTCGCCCTTGGCCAGGAGCTGCCGGTAGGTCTCCTCGAAGGCGTACAGCGCGGCGCCCTTGGCGACCGCCAGGTCGGGGTCCTGGAGCCGGGGGCTCAGGGCCAGCTCGTCGGCGAGCCGCCGCCGCACGGCGGGCATCTTGGTGGAGCCGCCGACGAGCACGAGGTCGTCGTAGTCGGAGACGCCCTTCTCGGCGGCTGTCGCGAGGGTACGGCCGGTGATCTCGATGCTGCGGTCGAGCAGGTCCTTGGTGATCTCCTCGAACTTCTCGCGGGTCAGCTCGACCGTCGCCACCCGGCCCTCGTGCATGACGCGCACGACGTGGCGGGTGCGCAGCGACAGGGCCTTCTTGGCCTCCTCCGCGTCGTGCCGCAGTTGCTGCTCGGTGTGCTTGTCGTCGAGGGGATCGCCGACGTCGGGATGCTCCTCCGCGAACCGCCCGGCGAGGTACTCCACGACCCGCGCGTCCCAGTCGGCGCCGCCGAGCTCGTGGTCGCCGTCGGTGCAGACCACGGAGATGTCGCCGCCGCGCAGGGTGATCACCGTGGTGTCGAACGTGCCGCCGCCGAGGTCGTACACCAGGATCGTGCGGTCCTCGGTCCCGCCCCCGTTGAGCACGCCGTACGTGATGGCGGCGGCGATCGGCTCGGAGATGATGTCGATGACGTTCAGCCCGGCGATGCGGCCCGCCTTGCGGGTGGCGTCGCGCTCGGCGGCCCCGAAGTAGGCCGGCACCGTGATGACGACGTCGTGGACCTCCTCGCCGGTCGTCGCCGTGGCGTCGGCCACCAGCTTGCGCAGGACGAAGGCGGAGATCTCCTCGGGGGAGTAATCGCGGGCGTGCAGCTCACGCGGGACGTCGTGGCCCATGTCCCGCTTGATCAGGCTCACCACCAGGTCGGGGAACAGGACCGCGGTGTCCTTCGCCGGCGCGCCGACGACGACGTTGTCGGCGGACTCGAAGTAGACGACCGACGGCGTCGTGTCGGTGCCCTCCATGTTGCGCAGTACGGCCGGGCGGCCGACGTCGTCGACGCGTGCGATGCACGAGTGGGTCGTGCCCAGGTCGATACCGTAGACAGCCATCTCAGTCTCCTCCGATGGGTTCGGCCGCCACCCGGGCGACGATCACCTCGGCACGTCGCGCGATCCGGTCACCACGGACGAAGCCGGTCCGCTGCACCCTCGCGACGGTGCCGTCGAGCTCCGCGTCGTCCACGTCCTCTGTGCCCGCCGGGCGGTGCCGTGCCGGGTCGAACACCTCACCGGCCTCGATGGCCATGCGGTCCACGCCCGTGCGGGCCAGCGCCTCGGCCAGCTCGTCGGCGATCGCCGCCAGCAGCCGCGGCGTATGGTCCGCGTCCACCGTCGCGCGCTCGGCCTCCCGCCGGACCAGGTCGTAGAGGCGGTACAGCGCGGCGCGCACCGGCTCGAACGCCGCCTGAAGCTCACCGTGGCGCAGCCGCTCGTTGTCCGCGTGCAGCCGGTCGATGACGCGCTCCCGGTGCGCCGCGCGCTCGTGCTCCCTGCCGACCGTCTCGGTCAGGCCGGCCAGGAGTGAGTGGATGTCGTCGAGGGACGCCGCGATCGCCCGGCCGGGATCGCCGGCCGACGATGAGCCGGTGCCGTCGGTGGGCGGATCGAGGGGTGCCCCGATCGCCCGGCCGGGGTCGCCGGCCGGCGGGGAGCCGCTCCCGTCGTCGGGGGGCTCGGGGTCAACGGGCATGGTCGCGCACCATAACTCTGAGTGACAAGGACGCCAGCCCATTGTCTCCATCACCGGAAGCGGGCACCACCCTTCCGGGGAGTTCGATGTTTCCGCCTGTTGCTTTTCCCCGATCCCGGACCTGACATTTCCGGTCCGACCTCGCTTTCGTCACGCAGAGTGATATTCAGGCAGATGGGTGACGTATCGCGTGAAAGCAAGTCATGGCCGTTCCGGCCGTCGGCGTGGCTGAATGACGATGACATGCCGGTGTTCGAAGGGGTTTGGCTTTTACGTCCGTGCCGAAATACGAGAATGGGACGACGATGAGGGAGGCAGAGGCCGGCCGATGCGCCGACTCAGTGCTCTGGACGCGCAGTTCCTCAACGTCGAGCCGTGGGGGACGGTCGCGCACGTCGCCGGCCCGGCGGTCCTCGACCCCGCCGGGACGCCGGGCGGCCGCCTCACGGGTCGCGTTCGGCTCGCGGCCCCTCGACGAGGTGAAGAAGGTCCGGCACGCCTAAGAAAAGAGCGAGCCTCCAGCCCTGAGCGCCCGGAAGGCCGCTGGACCCTGAGCGCTACCGGATGGCCGCGCCGGCCTGGCGCTGCCGCTCGGCCATCACGGCCAGCACGTGCTCCACCAGGGCGATCAGGACCTGCTTGCCGGACTCACGCCGGCGTACGTCGCAGAGGATCACCGGGACCCTGGGGTCCAGGTCGAGTGCCGCGCGGATCTCCTCGGTGTCGTATCCGATCGCGCCGTCGAAGCAGTTGACCCCGACGATGAACGGCAGCCGCCGCCGCTCGAAGTAGTCGATGGAGGGGAAGGAGTCGGCGAGCCGGCGGGTGTCGGTCAGCACGACCGCGCCGAGGGCACCGAGGGCCAGCTCATCCCACATGAACCAGAACCGGTCCTGGCCGGGCGTGCCGAACAGGTACAGGACGAGACCGTCGCGGATGGTGATGCGGCCGAAGTCCATCGCCACCGTGGTCGTGGTCTTGCGCTCCACACCGGAGGTGTCGTCGACGCCGACGCTGCGGTCCGTCAGCTGTTCCTCGGTCCGCAGCGGCTTGATCTCGCTGACGGCGCCCACCAGGGTCGTCTTTCCCACCCCGAATCCGCCCGCGACGAGGATCTTCACGGCGAGCGGCATGGCGGCAGCGCCCCGCGAGGGGTCAGAGCGCCTGGAGTCCATTGAGCACTTCCTTCAAAACCCGTTCGTTGGGAAGACGGTTCTCTGTTTCAGGCCGGCGTACGACGATCAACCCGTGGTCCAACAGGTCTCCGAGCAGGACCCGGACGACGCCCAGGGGGAGCCTGAGCTTCGCCGCAACCTCCGCCACCGAGAGCGGGCGCACGCACAGGTCGAGAATGGCGACGTGCTCCGGGCCGGCGTTCGGCGGAGCGAACGTCGACGTCGCCGCCGTCGCGATGATCGCGATCAGGTCGAAACCCTCGCGTGAGGCCCGCGTACGGCCGCGCGTCAGAGCGTATGGCCGGACCACCGGCCCGGCCTCGTCGTCGAGCCATTCGCTCATTCAGCCGTCCCGCCTCATGGCCCGTTGTCGTTCTCGCACGATGACGGGGCCTCACGATTCCACGGCCGAGCGAGGAAGGGTCGACATGTGCTGGCCCACGCGCTTGACCAGCATCGCCATCTCGTAGGCGATCATGCCGACGTCCGCGTCGGCTCCCGCCAGCACCGCGAGACAGGCACCGGAACCGGCCGCCGTGACGAACAGGAAGGCGTGGTCCATCTCGACGATCGTCTGGCGCACGCCACCCCCGCCGAACTGGCGTCCGGCACTGCGGGCGAGGCTCTGGAAGCTCGCGGCGACCGCCGAGAGGTGCTCGGCGTCCTCCCGTGTGAGGCCGGCGGACGAGCCGACCAGCAGGCCGTCGCTGGAGAGCACCACCGCCTGCCGCACCTGGGCGACGCGATTGACGAGGCTGTCGAGCAGCCAGTTGAGTTCCCCCGCAGAACCCGCTGACATCAGATGTCCTCCTCTTCGTGATGGGTGGCGGTCTGCTCGGCGTCTGAGCGGCCGCGCAGCCATCCCTTCTGAATGGAGCTCAGCATGGTACGTAGCTCCTCCGGCGAACGCTCGCTGCTCGTCGCATTGTTCACGGGCTCGACCTCCTCGCGAAGCTGGGGTGCCAGGTTCGCCTGCCGGACCCGGCGCGGGAGTGACGGCTTGGTCCCGGGAGCCGCGGGCTCGGCGGTGGTCTTGGGCGGCGCGGCGGCCTCGGGACGGAAGGTGTCCGCGGGCTCCTCGACCGGTTCGAACACCGAACGGCCCTGCGGCGCCGCCTCACCGCCCCGGGTCGGCAGCGGTGGCCGGTCGTCGGACGTCCCGCCGCGGCGGGACGGCAGCGGCGGGCGGGCGTCGTCGGCGCCGACGGAGGGCAGCGGCCACTGCCCGCTCCGCGTGCTCGCCTCCGTCCCGTCCAGGTCCGTGTCCCTTTCGTACGACGTCACGCCGGGGGAGTATCCACCCGTTCCAGGCGAGTAGTCGTTCGTTCCCGCCTCGTAGGCGTCCGTGCCCGCCGGCCCCGGATCGTACCTGGTCGGGGCGGCGTCGTGGCCGCTCAGGCTCGGCGCGTGCGCGCCCGGTCCCGTGCCGTACCCGTCGATCGAGAACGATCCGGTGTCGGGGTCCGCGGAGTCCTCGCCGGCCGATTCCGGCGACCGCGTGTCGGAGCCGTGGGAACCGGCGCCGCCGTACGGCTTCGCGTCGTACGGGCCCGCCGGGTAGGTGGCCTGCGGCCCGGTGTCGGCGCGGCGCTGGGGCAGTGGCGGCCGGTCCCCGCGCACCGCCTGTATCGGCCCGGTGATGGCGCCGGTGTCGGAGCCGTTCGGGTAGATCGGCGCGCCGATGGCGCCGATCGGGACGAGCGCGTCCTCACCGCGCCGGGTGGCCGGCATCGGCCCGGACTCCAGCTCGGGCCGCTCGTTACCACGGGCGACGATCGCGTCGGGCAGCAGGACGATCGCGGTCGTCCCGCCGTACGGCGAGGTGCGGAGCGTGACCTGCACGCGGTGCCGCTGGGCCAGCCGGCCGACGACGAACAGGCCGAGCTGGGCGCTGTTGGACAGGTCGAAGTCCGGCGGGTTCGCCAGCCGGTCGTTGGCGCGGTCCAGGCTGACCTGGTCCATGCTCAGGCCGCGGTCCTCCACCTCGAAGGCGAAGCCGTGCGCGACGAGCTGGCCCGTGACCTGCACGGTGGTGTCCGGCGGGGAGAACAGGGTCGCGTTCTCGATGAGCTCGGCGAGCAGGTGGATGAGGTCCGCGATGGCGGGGCCGGCGATCGCCACGCGGGGCATCGTGGCCACGGTGACCCGCGCGTAGTCCTCCACCTCCGCCGCGGCGGCGCGGGCGATGTCGACGGCCGGGACCGGGTTCCGCCAGCCACGGCCGGGTGCCTGCCCGGAGAGGATGATCAGGCCTTCCGCGTGACGGCGCATGCGGGTGGCCAGGTGGTCGAGGCGGAACAGGTCGTCCAGCTCGTCGGGCTCGGTCACCCGGCGTTCCATGGAGTCCAGCAGGCTGAGCTGACGGTGCAGCAGCGCCTGGTTGCGGCGCGCGAGGTTGAGGAAGACCTCGCTGATGCTGCGGCGCAGCGCGGCCTCCTCGACCGCGCCCTGGATCGCGGTCCGCCGGGCGGCGTTGAACGCCTGGCCGACCTGGTCGATCTCCTGGGTCCCGAACGACAGCGGCGGCGCCTCGGCGGCGACGTCGACCTCCTCGCCGCGGCGCAGCCGGCGGATGACGCTGGGCAGCCGCTCGTTGGCCAGGTCGAGCGCCGCGCGGCGCAGTCCGGTCAGCTCGTGGATGACCGAGCGGCCGACCCACAGCGACAGGATGAGCGAGGCGATGACGGCGACCAGACCAAGGGCCCCGGCCACCGCGACGCGCAGGATGATGCCGTCCGAGATGGGCTTGGCGCGCTTGGCGGCGGTCGCGGTCGACGCCAGCTCCAGGCCGCGCAGGCGCGTGACGATGGAGGAGACCGTGGTCTTCCACTTCACGTCCATGCCGGCCAGCGGGTCGGGGGCCGGCTGTTTGCCGCCCATGCCCCCCATGCCCATGCCCGTGGCCGCCTTGGGCTGCTGCGGCATGTGGTCGGTGAACTGGTTCTCCAGCGACTGCAGCCGGGAGTACTCGGGCGTCGAGACGATCCGCTGGTAGTAGGTGCGGTCGGCGGGGCGCAGGTCGGGGACGATCTCGCTGTAGAGGCTGCGCTGCGTGCCGACGAGCTTGGTGAACTGCACGTGCTCGGGGAACGTCAGGCGGCCGGCGGCGAGCGCGCCCGCCAGGAGCGCGTCCTCCTGCGACAGCACCTCGCGCGCGCGGGCCAGCGAGACCTGGGTCTTGGCGTCCTTGGTGATGTCCGGGTCGCTCAGGGTCGACAGCGAGGACTGGAGGGCGGTGATGTCGCTGATGGTGTCGCTGAAGTCGGCGAAGACCTGCGTGCGGCTCACGCCGCCGTTGTCGATCGCCCGCCGCTTGGCCTGCAGGGCGTCCAGGTGCTGGACCACCTCACGGGCCCACTGCTTGGCCTGGACGTTGGCGACCTTCTGCGCACCCGGGTCGGCGGTCAGTCGCCGGAACAGTTCGGCCTGGCGGTCGGTGACGAGCCGGCCGGACTCCATCGACGCCCGGTCGCCGGCCGACTTGCTGCCGAGGTAGACCATCGACAGGCGGCGCTCCTGCGCCAGGGCACTGCCGAGGGCCCCGGAGGGGTAGCCCAGGTGGTCCTGGATCGTGTTGACATGCCGAAGGTTCAGGCCGTCGCCCAGGGTGATGCTGGCCGCGAACGCCCACAGGGTGGTGAGGGACACCAGTGGAACGATGAGCAGCAGGATGATTTTGAAGCGGACTGACCGGAATGCACGGCCGACCCGGGACCGGGACGACCGCCGGCTGACATCTGATCCCACTCGTCGGTCCTTAGATTGCACCGCGACAGGCTCGACTTTCAGTGAGGCGGGGGAAACACCGTGTGAACGCGCGAGACTCTACTAGACATCAGGGCGGAGACTGGCGGTGTCTGTAAATATCGGGCATCAAACACCCGGCTACTTCCGGGTGAACCAGGCGCGTTTTGGGGCGAATAACCGCAGGTAGGAGTGCATTTATCGCCACTAGTCGCTCCGGTCGGGCCGAGAAGGGGATTTCGGACTATCGGTGACAAGGGCTCCGCATCCTCCCCTGACAACCCATAGAATCCGCGATCGTGATCCATGACGACCAGCCCCCGGAGACGCTCCCCGTACGTGGACGCTCGCCGCTGCCCGGCGGACGACACCGCCGGCCGGGCAGCGGTGAACTTCCCCCCGACGCACCGGTCCTCGTCCTGGCGGTCCCCGGGACGGTCCCGGACACCGGCAACGAGATCGCGGGGCTCATCCGCACGTCCCGTACCGACATCGACATCCGGGTCGTGCCCATCGCCGGTCCCGCGTTCGCGGACGCCCTGAGGGAACTGCCCGACGGCCGTTCGGCCGTCGTGGTGCCGTTGGTCACCGGCCCGCACCCGCAGGCGTACCACGACATCAACGCGACGGTCGCGGAGACCGGCGCGCGGGCGATTGTCACCGACCCGCTCGGCCCCCACCCGCTGCTGGCCGAGGCGTTGCACGTGCGTCTCGCGGGCAGTGGCCTGGCGCGTGCCGACCGGATCCGGCAGTTCAGCATCGGCGCGTCCGTCGACGGCGTCGTCGTCGCCACGGTCGGCGGTGACCCGGCCGTCCGGGAGGCCGACATGACCGCCGTCCTCCTCGCGGCACGGCTCGCCGTGCCGGTCGTCGCCGCGTCGATCGACGGCCGCCCGACGGTGGCCGACGCCGTGCGACGGCTGCAGGAGTCCGGCGGGCAGCGCATCGCGATCGCCCCGTTCGTCATCGGGCCGGAGATCGACTTCGAGCGCCTCGCCAAGCTCGCCGGCGAGGCCGGCCTCGGCTGCGCCGAACCGCTGGGCGCGCACTCCTCGGTGGTGCGGCTGGTCACCCTGCGCTACGAAGTCGCCCTGGACGAGGAGCCGAAATGAGGCTCACGGGACTGGCCTGCGCCGAGCGCTTCGGTCATGTGGCCGCCCTGGACGAGGAGATTGCATGAGGTTCGCGGGACTGGCCCGTACTACCAAGGCTCGCGCGCCCATGGGACTCACCAGGCTCGCGTGTGCGGCCGCGGTCGTCCTCACGGCGGCGGGCTGCGGTGGCGGCTCCACCGGGGGCCGGGCCGCGGAGGTGCCCCACCTCGCCGCCCAGCAGGAGATCGGCGCCTCCGAGGGCAGGCTGAACCTGGTGATCTGGGCCGGGTACGCCGAGGACGGGTCCAGCGACAAGACCGTCGACTGGGTGAACGCCTTCGAGAAGAAGACCGGCTGCAAGGTCAACGCGAAGGTCGCGGACACGTCCGACTCGATGGTCGCGCTGATGAAGACCGGGCAGTACGACGGTGTGTCGGCGTCCGGCGACGCGTCGCTGCGGCTCGTCTACGGCGGCACCGTCGCGCCGGTCAACACGAACCTGCTCAAGAACTACCGGGACATCCCGTCGTTCCTGAAGAACCAGCCGTACAACTCGGTCAAGGGCCAGATGTACGGCACTCCGCACGGCTACGGCGCCAACTACCTGATGTACCGGACGGACAAGATCCCGGGCACGCCCCCGTCCTGGAGCATCGTGTGGGACAAGAACACCGACGCGGCCGACCACGTCGTCGCGTACGACTCGCCGATCTACCTCGCCGACGCCGCGCTCTACCTCAGGGCGCACCGCCCGGACCTGAAGATCACTGATGTGTACGAGCTGTCGCAGAAGCAGTTCGACGCCGCCGCCGACCTGCTCAAGCGGCAGCGCTCGAACGTCAACCAGTACTGGTCGAACTACCTGGACGAGGTCCAGGCGTTCAAGGCGGGCGACAACTACGCGGGGACGGCGTGGCAGGTGACCGCCAACGTCGCCAAGTCCGAGAAGGCGCCCGTCGCGACCACCATCCCGACGGAGGGCGCCACCGGATGGTCGGACACCTGGATGATCGCCTCCCGCGCCGAGCACCCCAACTGCATGTACAAGTGGATGAACTGGATCACATCTCCCAAGGTGCAGGCGGCGGTGGCGCAGTGGTTCGGTGAGGCTCCGGCCAACCCGAAGGCCTGCAGATACGCGGCGAAGGGCTTCTGCACGCAGTTCCGCGTCGGCGACATCGGCTTCTACAAGCGCCTTGCGTTCTGGAAGACTCCCGTCGCAGACTGTGGCGATTCTCGCGGAGCGAGTTGCGTCGACTACTCCAAGTGGACGCAGCTCTGGACGCAGATCAAGGGATAGATGAATCAGATGAACACCGAAGAGCCCGGCGTCTCCGCCGCGGTGACCCTGCGTGGGCTTCGCAAGACCTTCGGTGAGGTCACCGCCGTCGACGACGTCGACCTGGAGATCCGCGACGGCGAGTTCTTCGCGATGCTCGGGCCGTCCGGCTCGGGCAAGACGACGGTGCTGCGGATGATCGCCGGCTTCGAGACCCCCACCTCCGGCGAGGTCCGCCTCGGCGACCGCGTCGTCACGAAGCTGCCCCCCTTCGAACGCGACGTCAACACCGTCTTCCAGGACTACGCGCTCTTTCCCCACATGAACGTCCTGGCCAACGTCGAGTACGGCCTCAAGGTCAAGAAGGTCGGCAAGAAGGAGCGCCGCGAGCGCGCCCTGCAGGCGCTGCGGTCCGTCCGCCTCGAGGGGTTCGACGGGCGCAGGCCGGGCCAGCTGTCCGGCGGCCAGCGGCAGCGCGTGGCGCTGGCCCGCGCGCTGGTCAACCGCCCGAAGGTGCTGCTGCTCGACGAGCCGCTCGGCGCCCTGGACCTCAAGCTCCGCGAGGAGATGCAGGTCGAGCTGAAGGCCATCCAGCGTGAGGTCGGCATCACCTTCCTGTTCGTCACGCACGACCAGGAGGAGGCGCTGACCATGAGCGACCGGGTCGCGGTGTTCAACGCGGGCCGGATCGAGCAGGTCGGGACTCCCGCGGAGGTGTACGAGAAGCCGGCGTCGGCGTTCGTGGCCGGGTTCGTCGGCACCTCCAACCTCATCGAGGGCGAGGCGGCCCAGTCCATACTCGGCCGGCCGGGCGTCTACAGCGTCCGGCCGGAGAAGCTTCGCGTTGAAACGGACCTCGACGCGAAGCTGCCCGAAGGCGAGCACTCCGCGACCGGCACGGTGGCGGAGGTCGTCTACGCGGGGGCGGCCACCCGGTTCGTCGTGGACCTCGACGCCGGAGGCCGGCTGGTGGCACTGCAGCAGAACCTGCAGTCCTCCTCGATGGACGTGCTGAAGCTGCGCGAAGCCCGGGTCAGGCTCGTGTGGCGTCGTGAGCACGAGTTCGCCATCCCCGGTCCGACGTGATCACGGCCGGTCACCGCCCGACCGGCCGTCTCGCCGTGGCGCGCGCGCCACGGTCTTCCCCGAGAAACCCCCATTTGATCGGAGTCTCCATGCGCCCCACGCGCCTCGCGCTCGTCGCGGTGGCCGCCGTGTCCCTCCTCGCCGCGGGCTGCGGCGGCAAGAGCGGCGGCTCGCACCACGGCGGGACCGATGCCGCAGGGTTCACGCCCCCGAAGATCGCCGCACTGTCTTCGCTGGGCCAGGGCGAGGGCCAGGTCAACCTGGTCTCCTGGGCCGGCTACGTGGAGGACGGCTCGAACAACAAGGCCCTCGACTGGGTCCACCCGTTCGAGCAGCAGACCGGCTGCAAGGTCAACAACAAGGTGGCCGGCACGTCGGACGAGATGCTCAGCCTGATGAAGACCGGGCAGTACGACGCGGTGTCCGCCTCGGGCGACGCCTCGCTGCGGCTCATCGCCTCCGGCACGGTCGCCCCGGTCAACACGAGCCTGGTGCCGAACTACGCCGACATCTTCCCGGATCTGAAGAACAAGCCGTGGAACTCGGTCGACGGCAAGATGTACGGCATCCCGCACGGCCGGGGCGCCAACACGCTGATGTACCGGACGGACAAGGTCAATCCCGCCCCTGACTCCTGGAGCGTGGTCTTCGACCCGAACTCCCCGTACAAGGGGCACATCACCGCGTACGACTCGCCGATCTACATCGCGGACGCGGCGCTGTACCTGAGCGCGACGCAGCCGGCCCTCGGGATCAAGGATCCGTACGCGCTGGACCAGAAGCAGTTCGACGCCGCCGTGAACCTGCTCAAGGAGCAGAAGAAGATCGTCGGTGAGTACTGGTCGGACGCCACGAAGACCCAGCAGTCGTTCAAGAGCGGAGACACGCTCCTCGGCACCACCTGGCAGGTGATCGCCAACGGGCTGATGGGCGAGAAGGCCCCCGTCCAGACAGTGCTGCCCAAGGAGGGTGCCACCGGCTGGTCCGACACCTGGATGGTGGCGGCCAAGGCGCAGCACCCGAACTGCGCCTACAAGTGGTTCGACTGGGTGGTCTCCCCGAAGGTGAACGCCCAGATCGCCGAGAGCTGGGGTGAGGCGCCGGCCAACAGCAAGGCGTGCGCCCTGACCGCCGACAAGAAGTTCTGCGACACCTACCACGCCGCGGACGCGCCGTACTGGACCAAGGTCCACTACTGGAACACGCCGATCGCCCAGTGCCTCGACGGGCGCAAGGACGTCACCTGCGTGGACTACTCCAAGTGGACGCAGGCCTGGACACAGATCAAGGGCTGATGAGCACCATCGCGACGCCCGGCGGGCCGGTTCGCCGGCTCGCCGGGCTGCTGTACCGACGGCCGTACCTCCGGCTGGCCGGGCTCCTGTCCGCGCCGCTGCTGTGGCTCGTCGTGGCCTACCTGGGCGCCCTGGCGGCGTTGTTCGCCGCCGCGTTCTGGACCACCGACGTGTTCACCGGTGAGGTCGTCCGGCAGTTCAACCTGGGCAACTTCCAGGAGCTGTGGAGTCAGGGCGTCTACCGGACGATCACGCTGCGCAGCGTGGGCGTGGCCGTGGCGGTCACCGTCGTCGACGGCGTGATCGCCTTCCCGATGGCCTTCTACATGGCCAAGATCGCCTCGCCGCGCGCCCAGCGCTGGCTGGTGATCGCGGTGCTGACGCCGCTGTGGGCGAGCTACCTGGTGAAGGCGTACGCCTGGCGGGTCATGTTCTCCGGCACCGGGGTGCTGAACTGGGTCCTCGACCCGTTCGGGATCCACGGCCCCGGGTACGGCCTGCCGGCCACCGTCGTGACCCTGGCGTACCTCTGGCTGCCGTACATGATCCTGCCGCTCTACGCGGGCCTCGAACGGCTGCCGAACTCCCTGCTGGACGCCTCCGGCGACCTCGGCGCCCGGACGTTCCGCACGGTCATCTGGCCGGTGGCGTTCCCCGCGGTGATCGCCGGATCGATCTTCACCTTCTCGCTGTCGCTCGGCGACTACATCACGGTGAAGATCGTGGGCGGCAAGAGCCAGCTCATCGGCAATGTGGTCTACGACAACGTCGGCGCGGCGAACAACCTGCCGTTCGCCGCCGCCGTCGCGACGATCCCGGTGGCCGTCATGGTGATCTACCTGGTCGCCGTGCGCCGCACCGGGGCCCTGGACAACCTCTGACGCTCCGCAGCACCAGATTGGGGGAAGCGATGTTCCGTTCCGGGCCCGACGCCGGAGACGCGGCATCGCGAGCCGGATGACGCTTTCGCGGGGAGCCCGCATCGGCCTGCGCGTGGCGATGGTACTCGGGCTCGGTGTGATCTACGTGCCGCTGCTCGTCGTACTGATCAACTCGTTCAACGCCGACCGGGCGTTCGCCTGGCCGCCCGCGCACCTGACCGGGCGGTGGTGGTCGGCGGCGTGGGACAACGGCGGGGTGCGGTCGGCGCTGTGGACGTCGGTGAAGGCCGGCCTGGGCGCCACCGTGGTGGCCCTGGTGCTGGGCACGATGGCGGCCTTCGCCGTGCAGCGCTACCGGTTCTTCGGCCGCGGCACGGTGTCGTTGCTGGTCATCCTGCCGATCGCGCTGCCCGGCATCGTCACGGGCATCGCGCTGAACAACGCGTTCCGTACGGTCCTGACGCCGCTGGGGATCCAGCTCGGCCTGTTCACCGTGATCGTGGGCCACGCGACGTTCTGCGTGGTCACCGTCTACAACAACGTCCTGGCCCGGCTGCGCCGGCTCGGCACCCGTGTCGAGGAGGCCTCGGCCGACCTGGGCGCCGACACGTTCCAGACATTCCGGTACGTCACGTTCCCGCTGCTGCGCTCGGCCCTCCTGGCGGGTGGGCTGCTGTCGTTCGCGCTGTCCTTCGACGAGATCATCGTCACGACGTTCACGGCCGGGGCGGGCGTGCAGACGCTGCCGATCTGGATCTTCAACAACCTCTTCCGGCCGAACCAGGCGCCGATCGTCAACGTCGTGGCCGCGGCCCTGATCGTGCTGTCCGTCGTGCCGGTCTACCTCGCCCAGCGCGTCTCCGGGGATACCCGCGGCCTGTAGCCGGGACACCCGTGACGGCAGACAACGCAGACAACCCAGGAAGGACCGACCGCTTTGAAGCGCACCGTCCGTAACTTCGTGAACGGCTCGCCGGTCGACGCGGCCGACGGCCGTACCGCGGACCTGATCAGCCCCGTCACCGGCGAGGCGTTCGGCACGGCCCCGATCTCCGGGCAGGCCGAGGTCGACGCGGCGTTCGACGCCGCGTCGCGCGCGTTCGAGACCTGGCGCGACACGACGCCGTCCGAACGCCAGCTCGCGCTGCTGCGCATCGCCGACGCCATCGAGTCGCGTGCCGACGAGTTGGTCGCGCTCGAGTCGGAGAACACCGGCAAGCCGATCGGCCTGACGGCGTCGGAGGAGATCCCGCCGATGGTCGACCAGATCCGGTTCTTCGCCGGCGCGGCGCGGATCCTGGAGGGTCGCTCGGCAGGGGAGTACATGGCCGGCCACACCTCCTGGATCCGGCGCGAGCCGATCGGCGTGTGCGCCCAGGTCACGCCGTGGAACTACCCGATGATGATGGCGGTCTGGAAGTTCGCTCCGGCCATCGCCGCGGGCAACACGGTGGTGCTGAAGCCGTCCGACACGACTCCGGTGACGACGGCGCTGCTGGCCGAGATCGCCGCCGAGTTCCTCCCGCCGGGCGTCCTCAACGTCGTCTGCGGCGACCGCGACACCGGACGGCTCCTCGTCGAGCACCCCGTCCCGCAGATGGTGTCGATCACCGGTTCGGTGCGCGCCGGTACCGAGGTCGCCCGGTCGGCCGCCGCCGACCTGAAGAAGGTGCACCTCGAGCTGGGCGGCAAAGCGCCGGTCATCGTGTTCGACGACGCGGACGTCGAGGCCGCGGCCCAGGCGATCGCCGAGGCCGGGTACTTCAACGCCGGCCAGGACTGCACGGCCGCGACGAGGGTGCTGGCCGCGCCGGGTCTCCACGACGACTTCGTCGCCGCCCTGACCGAACAGGCCGCTCGGACCCGCACCGGCCTGCCCGACGACGAGGACGTTCTGTACGGCCCGCTCAACAACGCCGTCCAGCTCGACCGGGTCGCCGGCTTCATCGACCGGCTGCCCGATCACGCGTCCGTGACCACCGGCGGCTCACGCCTTCGTGAGCAGGGCTTCTTCTACGAGCCGACCGTCGTGTCCGGGCTGCGCCAAGGCGACGAGGCCGTACAGAGCGAGATCTTCGGCCCGGTCATCACCGTGCAGCGCTTCGCCGAAGAGGACGAGGCCGTCCGCTGGGCCAACGGCGTGAAGTACGGCCTGGCGTCCTCGGTCTGGACCCGCGACCACGGCCGGGCGATGCGCGTGTCGCGGCGGCTCGACTTCGGCTGCGTCTGGATCAACACGCACATCCCGCTCGTCGCCGAGATGCCGCACGGCGGGTTCAAGCACTCCGGGTACGGCAAGGACCTGTCGATGTACGGCTTCGAGGACTACACCCGCGTCAAGCACGTGATGTCCAACATCGAGTCCTGAGTTCCTGATCTACATTGTAAAGGTGCGGGCCGCGTCGCGGCGAGCGCGGCCCGTCAGCGGCCCGGGGCGACCGGTCCATCCCCGGCGCCCGTGCTCCCGATCGCCGCCGCGATCTCGTCGAGATCCTCGGGGGTCAGTTCCAGGGACGCGGCCGGCAGCCAGCCGTCGATCTGGTCCGGGCGCCGGGCGCCGACGATCGCGCCGGTCACCCCGCGCCAGGCGAGGGTCCAGGCCACCGCGACCGAGGCGGCCGGTACGCCGCGCCGCTCCGCGACCGCCGCCAGAGCGTCGGCGAGTGCGAGGTTGGCGTCGAGGTTCGTCGTGAAGTCCGGGTGGCGCTTGCGCCAGTCGTCCTCGGGGAGGTTCGCGACGCGCTCACGGGAGAACGCCCCGGTGAGCAGCCCCGACTGCATCGGCGAGTAGACGATCACACCGGTGCCGTGCTCGGCGCACCAGCCGATCTCGGCGGCGGCGGAGCGGCGGATCGCCGAGAACGGCGGCTGGAGCGAGTCCACGTGTCCCAGCTTCTCGGCGGTCTCCAGCCGGCCGACGTCGTGGTTGGACAGGCCCACCGCCCGTACCTTGCCCATCGCCTTCAGGTCGAGCAGCGTCTGCCAGTACTCCTCCAGCGGCGTCCCGTCCTGCGCCGGCCAGTGGACCTGGTACAGATCGATGCGCTCGACACCCAGGCGCCGCAATGAGTCGTCCACCTCGCGGCGAATGCTGTCCGCGGCCCCGATCCGCCGGGGCTGCGCCTCCGGGTTCGCCGGGTCCCAGACATTGCCGCACTTGGTGAAGACGTACGGCCGGTCGGCCTCCGGGATCTCCCTCAGGGCGCGCCCGACGACCTCTTCCGAATGCCCCAAGCCGTAGATCGCGGCCGTGTCGATCCAGTTGACGCCCTGCTCGACGGCGTACCGGATCGCCGCGACCGACTCCGCGTCGTCCTGCGGTCCCCACGCGAACTTCCAGCCGGAGCCGCCGATCGCCCAGGCCCCGAAACCGACCCTGCTGATCTCCATGCCGGTCGTGCCGAGCGGTTGAGCGGGAAGTGCCACGTCGTCTCCTCTTCGCATCGTCGTCTACGTCGCCGTACCTCGTACGGCCTCGATCCCGGGGCCGACCGGCCGGTCAGGCCGCGTCCAGCTCCGCGATCTGCTCCGGTGTGAGCTCCAGGTCGGCCGCCGCCGCCGAGTCGCGGATCGTCTCCGGCCGGCTCGATCCCGGAATCGGGATGACGACCGGGGACTTCGCCAGCATCCAGGCCAGGCAGACCTGCTGCGGACTCACCCCGTGCGCCCGCGCGACCCGCGCGAACGCCGCGTGGGCGGAGCCCATGTCGCCGGCCTTGGAGATGCCGCCGAGCGGGCTCCACGGCAGGAAGGCGATGCCCAGCTCGTCGCACAGCCGCAGCTCCGGCTCACTGCTGCGGAACCTCGGTGAGAACTCGTTCTGCACCGAGACCAGACGACCGCCGAGGATCTCCTGGGCCTGGCGGATCTGGCCCGGATTCGCGTTGGAGATGCCGGCCATGCGGATCTTTCCCTCGTCCAGGAGGTCGCGCAGCGCGCCGACGGACTCGGCGTACGGGACGGCCGGATCGGGCCGGTGGAACTGGTACAGCCCGATCGCCTCGACACCGAGCCGCTTGAGCGACGCCTCGCACGCCCGCCGCAGATGCTCGGGCGACCCGTCGAGCGTCCAGCTCCCGTCGCTGGGGCGCACGTGACCGCCCTTGGTCGCGACCAGCACCTCCGAGGTGTCGCCGCCGTACGAGGCCAGGGCCTTGGCGATGAGGGACTCGTTGTGCCCGGCATCGTCCGCGCCGATGTGGTACGCGTCGGCCGTGTCGATCAGGGTCACGCCCGCGTCGAGGGCCGCGTGGACGGCGGCGATGGAACGGCTCTCCTCGGGCCGTCCCTCGATCGACATGGGCATCGCCCCCAGCCCGATCGCGCCGACCTGGACATCGCCGATCCGGCGAGTACGCATCAAAAGCCTCCGAGGCATCCGTCAGAAGGAATGGAACGATCGTCGCGTCGCGCGGCGCCGCGGGGGACCGCCGCACGACGGCGACCCGGGCCCCAGACCCGGAAACCGGCGGGCATGCCCCCCGGCCGCTCGACCTCTCTCAGCCTGCTGGCCGGGGGAGCGGGTGTCCAACAGAAGAAACCGATGAGATCAAGCAGTTAGAGTGCTGAATCGTGGAACTACGGCATCTCGAGTACTTCGTGGCGGTGGCCGAGGAAGCACACTTCACCCGCGCCGCGGAACGCCTGCACCTGGCACAGTCCGGCCTGTCCGCGTCGATCCGCGCGCTGGAACGCGAGCTCGGCGCGCCGCTCTTCGTCCGCAGTACCCGGCGGGTCGAGCTGACCGAGGCGGGCCGGGCCCTGCTGGCCGAGGCGCGGCGCACCCTCGCGAGCGTCGCGGCGGCTCGCAACGCCGTTGCCGCCGTGCAGGGCCTCCTGCGCGGCACCCTGTGCATCGGCACTGAACAGTGTCTGGGGGTCGTCGACATCCCGGCGGTGCTCTCTCGCTTCCGGGCCGTCCACCCCGGCGTGGAGATCCGGCTGCGCCAGGCCGGCTCCTCGCACCTCGTCGAAGAGGTCCGCGCCGCGCGCCTGGACCTGGCCTTCGTGGCGATCTCGGGAGACCCGCCGGCCGGTGTCACCCTGACGTCGCTGACGACGGAGCCCATGATGCTCGTCTGCCATCCGGACCACCGGCTCACGGCGAACGAGGCGGTCGACTGGTCGCAGCTGGAGGACGAGGTCTTCGTCGACTTCCACGCCGACTGGGGAGCGCGCCAGATCACCGACCGGGCGTTCGCGGCGGCCGGGCTGCGCCGGCGCGTCGCCCTGGAGGTCAACGACGTGCACAGTCTCCTCGACTTCGTGCAGCACGATCTCGGCGTGGCCCTGGTGCCCCGGCCGATCGCGTACAAGAGGAAGAAGAACGTCCGCGTCCTGCCCCTGCGCGCGACACCCCCGTCCTGGCGGGTGTCGGTGGCGGTCCCCACGGACGGCCCGACGAACAACCCGGCCTCCCAGGCGCTCCTCGGCATCGTCGGCGACTCCCTGCCCCTCCCCGTCATGACGGCCCCGGCCCCCGTACCGGCCGCCACGTGATCCGGACCGTACGGTTCCGCGGTCGTCGGCCGGGGTGGTCCGGCAGGTACGCAAGAATTCGGTCATGACCATTGAACGGATCGGCCCGCCCCTTATCGGGGGAGAACGCGAGATGCTGCGCGCCTTCCTCGACTACCACCGCGCGACGCTCGCGATGAAGTGTGAGGGCCTGTCCGACGAGGAGCTGCGCCGCGCGTCGATGCCGCCGTCGACGCTTTCCCTGCTCGGCCTCGTCCGGCACATGGCCGAGGTCGAGCGGACCTGGTTCCGTATCGTGATCAACGGGGAGGACATCCCGCTCGTCTGGTCGGACGAGCGCGACTACCAGGTGGCGTACGACGCGAGCGCGGCGACGCGGTCGGAGGCCTTCGACGCCTGGCAGACGGAGGTCGAGCACTCCCGCCGGATCGAGGAGTCGGCGGAGTCGCTGGACGTCACGGGCCATCAGCCGAAATGGGAAGAGGACGTGTCGCTCCGCCTGGTGATGCTCCACATGATCCATGAGTACGCCCGGCACAACGGCCACGCCGACTTCCTCCGCGAGGCCATCGACGGCACCGTCGGCGCCTGAGCAGACCGGTCGAACCCCAGATGGGGACGTCGAATTCCACGCCCCGTCTCCTGTTCTCGCTGCCGGATGCGCTTTTCTGACGATGACCTCAACTACGGCGCGGTGACGTTCACCCAGCGGTGCCACTGCTCGACGGCCAAGAGTGGCGCGGAAGTTCGGTCGCCAGCGTGTCGAAGTAGCGTTTCTGGCTCCACACTTCATGGTTGCCGATAACGAACAGCCGGCGCTTCGCACGGCTGACCGCAACGTTCAGCAGGTTAGACGTTTCGGAGGCCCAGTCCCGCGCACCTTTATGGTGCTGAGGATGCGTGCCGAGGACGAGGATGACGACGTCGGCTTCCTTGCCCTGCATGGTATGGACAGTCCCGATGTTGGCGTTGATGAACTCCGAGACCTGCTTCTCGTATCCCTTCACGCCCGGAAGTGGTGAGGCTGCCCAGTCGAGAGCTTGGACGGCGGCCTTGCATCCCTTCACCACGTCCCGGAAGGGGCTCAGCACCCGGATCCGATCGAGACCGACACCGCACCGGCGGTGCAGTTTTTCCAGCATCTGCGTGAGCGCGGTTCCCTCGGCGGGCACCCACTTGCCCTCCGTATCAGCGCTCACCACATCGACCCAGCTGCTCCGCGAGTACGTCCGCTTCTCGTCCGGGAACTGTTTTTCCGCGGTCCCGTACACCATCAGATGGTCGTAGGCGATGGCATTGCTGATCTCGAACATCGGGCGTTCGCACCGGCGGTGCACCCGCAGCGGGGCGCCCACCCACACCGTCTCCAGCTCCCCGTCCTTTCGACGCCGCGCCACGGACGTTCCCATGCGGTTGACCCGGTCGGCGACGCTCTGGGCGGATACACGGGACGGTAGCCATTCCGGCCCGACGCCGTAGCACTGCCGCAGCAGCTCCTGCACGGCCTCCGGCAAGGGGACGACGGGTTCGAGCTGGAGTGGGTCACCGACGAGCACGGCCCGCCGGGCACGCCACAGCGCCCCGACCGCCGCCTGCGGGGCGGCCTGTCCCGCCTCGTCCACGAGTACCCATCCCAGGGATTCCCGCCCCAGTGCGCTGAACAGCCGTCCGCACGAGGCGAACGTCGTCGAGACGACGGGCACCAGGAGGAACAGGGTCTGCCAGGCGGCGAGCTCGGCGTCGGGCGGGGGAGCGCCCCTTTCGCCGCTGAGCTTCTTGGCGAGCTGTAGCAGATTGATGCGGATGGTCCTGGCCGCGTCCGTGACGAATGCCCGGTGCAGGTCGAGGGCGGCAAGGAACAGACGGGTTCGAGCCCGTAGCCACTCGTCGTCCGACCAGGGAGCCGACAGCTCCCGCTGCTCGTCATCACGTTCGTCCCAGTCGCCGGGGAAGGAGTCGCCCCATGCTGCGCGGGCGCGTTCGATCCGGCGCTCGTCCGCGGCCCGCCGGGCCGCGATGGCTTTGGCCGCCTCGGCCACCTGATCGGCGGCTCGCCGGGCTGCTCTCTCGTGTTGGATCGCGGCGTCCGCGCGCGCCCGGGCGTCGGCCAGAATCGTAAGCTGCGCGGAGAGCCGCGCCTGTAGCCTTCCGTCGCGCTCTCGCCATGCCTGAATCGTTCTGCCGGCGCCCAGCAGCGATCCGAGACCACGTGGCCGAGTGGCGGCGTGCTGGTCGAGTTCGATGTAGATCGCCTGTACTGCGTGCTCCGCGGACCGGGCCTCTTGGTCGGCGTATTCTCGGCGCCGGCAGATCTCCGCCCAGTCCCGTTCGGTGTCGGCCGCCCGGAGCTTCGCCTCCCGCTCGTCGGCCACGGACGTACGGTGACGCAGCGCGTCTTCGGCCGCGCCACGTTCGTTGCGCATCCGCGTCACATCGTCCAACGCCTTCCGGAAACGGGCGACCGCGTCCGGCCAGCCCGTCGGCGTCGGCGGTGTGTCGTCCGGCAGCGAGGCGGGACGGGTCGTCCCTTCCGGAAAGCGCTCCTTCGCCGGCGGATCATAGAGCACCGGGTCGGCTTCCAACTGTTGCAGCAACTCCTGCATTCCGACGGCCCTGTTGCCGCCCCACCAGAATCGGTCCAGGAACAATCGCCGTTTCTCGCGGTTGCCAAGCGGTACTGCCACCGTTCCCCACGCGGGGGCTCCGAGCAGCGAGGTGGCCTGCTCCAGGAAGTACGAGGTCTCGCCCTGCCATTCGTCGCCGATCGCGCCGAGCGCGGGAAGCTCAGCGGTGATGTTCTCGACCGCGCCATTGTTGGACGCGGCGACGACGACCTCGAAACCGGTCAGGCTCGGATCCAGTGCCCGTACGCTGCGGCTCATGCCATCGTCCGTCGTCCATGAGAAGCGACTCTTGAACGCCTGGTCGGGCGTGGCGAATTTGGACAGGCGTACGGCCCGTTCCACCACGATCGCGGCGATCAGGTCGCGCAGCAGAGTGGACTTGCCGGTGCCCGGCGGGCCGTTCACGGAGAACAGCCCGGCACCGTGCATGAGTTCGGCGACGATGCCGTTCACCGCGAACTGCTGGCTCAGGGCAAGGGGCTTGTCGGTGTCCGCAGGCCAGCGGCCGAGCGTGAACGCTGCGGGGCTCACGCCGTCGATCACCACGTCCCGTCTCTCGCGCACGTCGATGCGGTCACCGGCGGGTACGGCGGAGGGCGCGGTGAGGTAACGCGTCAGGGCGGCGCCGTACCCGCCGGAGGCCGCAGCCGCGACGCGTTCCAGGTCTTCGGGGAGCAGGCTGTTCAGGAACGGAGGCTCGGGATCCGGCAGCGAACCGTCCTTCTTCCTCGAGACCGGTCGGCTGTGGATCAGGAACCGCCGGTGGTCGACGAGATGCGATACGCCGCAGACGTCGGCTACGTGTGCTGCAAAGGCCACGACGTCCGGGAGGAGTAGCGGCCGTCCCGGGCCGCCGCCATGCTCCTTCTCATCTTCCTGAGGCTTGGTCTCCCGCGTCTCGCCGTTTTCGTCGGGCGCCTCGTCCTTCCCGGCGAGACGTTTGCCGAGCCGGTCCATCACAGGTTTGGCCACCCCGGAGAGCAGGCCGACCCCTACGGCGCCGATCATCCCGCTCAGCGAGGCGATCAGCGCGCTCACCGCGTTCTCGGCGGCCGACCCGAGGATTTCGCCGATCGGCTTGCGCCAGCCTTCCGGCGACGCCGAATCCGTGCCCGGATCATAGGAGAAGTAGTGATGCGTGAGGCGGAGGACGGCCATCGCGCACTCGGCCGAGATGGTGTCGAATCCATCGAGCCAGCCGCTGTCTCCAGGCCCAGGATCGAGGATCCGGCCGGTGGCCCACGCACAGGAGGAGAACACCGCGGTGTCCTCGAGAAGGATGCCCCGCTCATCCACGGTGAACGCGAAGACGGCTGTCTCTCCGGCCTTCCGCCTCCCGGCGTAGTCCTCTTCCTGCTGGAAGCCGAACCGGTCTGCCAGTGACGTGCGGACTGTGTCAAGCGAGAACACGCCGCCGTAGACGGTGTGCCGCCACGACGCGCCGTACCGGCCGCCCCTGGGACGTTCCTCGGACAGCAGGTGACCGGGCTGCCAGGGCAGCGCGGGTAAAGGTCCTCCATCCCGTATGGCCACTGGCTGGACCCATTCGGTGCCGGCCTTGCGCTCGCTTATCTTTGTCGGCTTGGCGAGCGTCGGTGGTGCGAAAAGCTCGATGGCCCGCCAGTACTCCAGTAGGTCCGCCATGCGCCGCTGCTCGCGCCCCAACCCGTCCCCCTCGCGTCGGCCGGCGATCGGCAGGGCCTTCACGATACGGGGGACAGCTCCCGGTTGGTGCCTGATTTTCGCCCCGCTGCGCGGCGCGGGCGCTGCCGTACGCAGCCGCCGATGGCGGAGCCGCTTGTTATGCCTGGTTCTGCATCGGACGGTTCGTCATCGGCGGCACGCATGCGGATCACGGCCACCTGCCGTGCGTTCCTCTCTCACGGCGCGTCGCGCGAGAATCTCGGCGGAGCCGGCGACAGGGGGACGCTCCGGCATCGCGATCGTCGCCGGGGTCTCGCCGTCGGGCATGGATGGTCAGACGACGGTACTCGCGGCGTCGGCGCGCCGTGCGTCCGTCGCGACCGCCACCTCGACGCAGGCTCCGTTGGGCTCGCTGCGACTCGACTTGCGCCAGTCGGTGTTTTCAGTGGTCATGGAGGAGATCCTGTCCTGAGAGGGGAGCGTCGGCCAGCTCGGTCAGCAGCGCGACGCTGTCCTCGGGCGACAGACACGCCTGCCGGAGATGGTCATACCGTCGTGTATACCGCAGCACCTCGCTCGGCTCGGTGTGAACGAGATCGGTGGTGACGGTGTCGACGACCGCCATCGGCAGGTCCTCGGCGTCCGCGAACGTGTAGAGGAAGAACGGCGACTTCGGAAGCAGACCGCCGCTGATGCGCGCGTCGATCGGCAGGAGCCGGATGGTGATGTTCGGCTCCGCCCGTGCGGTGTCGGCCAGGTGCCGGAGCTGGGCGATCAGCACGTCCGGCGGCACGCCGATCCGGCGGATGACGATCTCATCGAGGATGATCTCGTACGCTGGTCCGCCCGGTCGCAGTATCTGGCGCCGGCGCTGGAGGCGGGCCTCGGCCATGCGTTCGGGGACGTAGTCGATCGTCCCTTCGGCGCGGGTGAGCTGCACCAGCGACCACGTGAACTCGGGTGTCTGCAAGATGCCGGGCATCGCCGTCTGGTGGTATTCGCGGATCGTCTTGGCGCCGGACTCGATGTCGGCGTAGAGGCGCTGGCGGGCGCCCATGGCGTCGCCGAAGGAGTCCCACCAGCCCTTCTCGGCGGCGTCGCGGGCGATGCGGATGACCTCCTGCCACTTGTCCGGTGACACCCCGGATGGCCGACCCGGCGAAACCTCGATCGCCGATGACGGCGAACGCATCGATCCTCGGACGCGGATGCCGCGTGTGGTGGCCGCTGACGCGATGGCCCGCGCCGTCGGAGGTCGGATCGGCACCGTGCACCTGACCGTTCCGCTGCTCACGCTGCTCGGGCTGTCCGCCGAGCCGGGCGATGTGGCCGGGTACGGTCCGCTCACCGCGGAGATCGCCCGCCAGATGGCCGGTGCCGCGTCCGATCCCAAGACGCGCTGGTGCGTCACTGTTACCGGCTCTGACGGCGAACCTCTCCACCACGGGCATCTCGGCTATCGGCCTCCTGCGGAGATGGCCCATGTCATCCGGATTCTGCAGCCGACCTGTGTGCTCCCGGGCTGCGGTCGTCCGGCCTCCGCATGCGATCTCGATCACCGCGTCCCGTACGACCGGGGCGGCGCGACCTGCCCGTGCAACATGAGCCCGCTGTGCCGCCGGCATCACCGGACGAAGCAGGCCGATGGCTGGCGGTTCACCGAGCATGACGGCTGGCTCCGCTGGACCACGCCCGCGGGTAAGGCATACGACATGTCGCCGAATCTCTTGACCACCGATGCGCGCTTTCTGGTCGTCGCGGAGCATCGACCGAACGGTCCACCGGCCACGCGTGTCGGCGTTGCGCGTTCGCTCGTCGAGGACCGCTGGCGGAAACGCATCCCGGGCCCGCCACCTCTTCACCGGCCGAGAGCGGGCGGCGGCGGTTGCGCCGTGTCGGCCGAGAGTTCACCGTCCGCCGCGGCCGATTCATAGCGAGCAGTGCTGGATCGGTGCCACGCAAGGGCGCCGTTGCCGTGGTCATCGAAGAGTTGGTCGCCGCGGTGCTCCGTGGTGTCTCGATCGACATGATCCTGGAGACGACGGTGAGGGAAGGCGGAGCACTTGCCGGGAATATCGGCGGAGTTGCCGTTTTCCGGAGGCTGGAGGACCTGGCGCGATTCTGGCGCTGGCCGTCGCGGAACCGCCCGGTCGTAGGCCGTTCACGCGCAGCCTCCACGCCAAGCTCATCGCGGCAGATGAGCCTGTGGCGCTACTGGGCAGCGCCAACCTGACCGACCGGGCGCTCGCGCACAACATTGAGGTAGGGGTAGTGCTCCGGGAAAGCGACGCTGTACGGAACATCGTCCGCCACTTCCGTGGACTCATGGCACCACCCGACGGGCAACTGGAGCCGATCCTAATCAACGGATCGGCGGCCGGCTCGACCTCCGGACTTGCCGTATCACTCGGGCACGTCCTGCCATCGGCCACCACGGATTGGACCGGCCGGGAGGGCGGTGGGCCGGGCCTTCAGGCGCTGGCCGCCGTGGCCGGTTCGGGGAAGGTGACGCCGGTGAGTTCCTCGGAGACGGTCCACAGGCGCCGGGCGGTGGCAGGGTCGCTGGCCGCCGCCGAGCGGCCGACCAGGGTCGGGGCGCCGCGCATCTCGGCCAAGCCGTCGGGACCGACGTAGCTCGCGCCGGGCAGGTCCTGGACTGCGGCGTACAGGGTGGGGAGCGCACCGGCCCGGTTGTCCTGGGCTATGAACCTGTTGCCCATCCGCGCGAGGGTACGCCGGATGACGTTGGTGTCGTGTCCCTGGAGGTTGGTGGCGGCCCAGCCTGGATGCGCGGCCATGGCGCGTACGGGTGAGCCCGCTTCGGTGAGCCGCCGCTGGAGTTCCAGCGTGAACAGCAGGTTGGCCAGCTTGGACTGGCTGTAGGCCTTCATGGGAGCGTACTCGCCGGTCAGGTCGAGGTCGTCGAAGTGGATGTAGGGGCTGCCCGGCATCTTGTGCGCGCCGGACGACACGGTCACCACACGGTCGGTGATGTGCGGCAGCAGCAGGTTGGTCAGGGCGAAGTGGCCCAGGTGATTGGTGCCGAACTGCATCTCGAAGCCGTCCTTCGTCGCGGCCTGCGGGATGTTCATGACGCCGGCGTTGTTGACGAGCAGGTGCAGATCGCCGTGCCAGCCGGCGGCGAACTCGCGGACGGAGGCGAGGTCGGCCAGGTCGAGCCGGCGTACCTCCACGCTCCCCCGCACGGTCGCGGCGGCGGCCTCGCCGCGCTTGGGATCCCGTACGGCGAGCACCACATGGGCGCCCGCTCCGGCCAGCGCCTCGACGGTGGCGATGCCGAGCCCGCTGTTGGCGCCGGTCACGACGGCGGTGCGGCCTGTCTGGTCGGGTATGTCGGTGACGTTCCACTTGCTGGATGCAGTAGCCATGAGCGCAATGTAGGCGATGTCAACAATGCTGTCAACGACAACAATGTAGGCAGTGATCACTTCTCCGATACACTGACGGCCATGCAGACCCGCCCTCGTCGTTACCACCACGGAGACCTCCGTGCCGCGCTGCTGACTCGCGCCGAGGAGACGCTCAGGGAGAAGGGGCCGGCCGCCCTGTCGCTGCGCGAGCTCGCCCGTGACCTGGGCGTCAGCCACGCCGCGCCGAGCCGCCACTTCAAGGACAAGCAGGACCTGCTGGACGCGCTGGCGCTGAACGGCTTCGAGCGGCTGGGCGAGATCATCGCGGCGTCCCAGGAAGGGGCCGGCGAGTCGTTCGCCGAACGGCTGGACGCCATGGTCCGCGCCTATGTGGGATTCGCCACGGCCAACGCCGCGCTGCTCGACCTGATGTACTCGATCAAGCACGACCCGGAGGCGTCGGAGGCACTGAGCGTGGCCGCCCAGCGCTGGGCCGAGGAGATCGTCGAACTGATCGGCGATGGCCAGAGCCGGGGCGAGGTCCGGGAGGGACCGGTGGAGCGCGTCGGTGTGCCGGTCTTCGCGACCCTGCACGGTTACGCCGGCCTGGCGGTGAGCGGCATGCTGCCACCGGAGACGACCGAGCACGGACTGGACGACGTGATCGCACACACCTTGCGGGGATGCGCGCCGGACTAGGGCCGGCGAACTCCGGGAGTCGGGGCGCGGCCCCGACCCGTGTACGCAGGCGAAGCGGCATGAGCGTCGGGGCCTTCGCCCTCGGCGCGATGTCTCACATTACGGTGCCTGGACGCGCAGACCTCCACACGTGGGCGGTACGGTCCGCCTCCCGGCGGCCCTGCTCACGACCCGCGTGCGCCGTCGCCTCCCGGATGGACGGGTCGAGCGGGTTGGGGCCCATCGCGGCGACGGACGCCTCGTCCGGGTGGACGACCACGACCGTGGAGCCCCGGCGTCTGAGCTCTTCGACCTCTTCCTTGAGGCCGCCCCACGGGGGGCTCGGGGCGTCGGCCGGTGTCGGAGAGAGGATCAGAATGCGGTCGTAGCCCAAGGTCAGGTCGGCGTTCTCGCTGGATCGGACGCCGCCGTCGACGTAGCGGCGGCCGTCGATGGAGACCGGCGGCCAGATCCCGGGGACGGCGCAGCTGGCCGCCACCGCGTCGACCAGATTCACGGCGGACTCAGGATCGAAGATCCGCCGCTCACCGGTCTCCGCGTCGACGGCGGTGATGGCGACCGGGCGGTCCGGCCATTCGGATGACGGCAGGCGCGAGGCGACGGCCTCTCGTCGTGCCTTCTCCGGGACCGTGGGAACGTCCAGTGCCCAGGCGCCGATACGGCGACGGATCTCGAGAACGTCCTCTGTGCCCGCGATGATCTTCCCGAGGGTGGCGGCGTAGGTCGTGAGGTCGAGGTTCGCGGGGATCTCCCTGGCCTGGAGGGCGGGCTCGACCTGTCGCCGGAACAGATCCTCCATCGGCAGGCCGCTGCTCACCTGGGCCGCGACGGCGGATCCGGCCGACGTTCCCACGATCAGGTCGGCGCCCCGCACGTCGACACCGGCGTCGGTCAGGCCGGTGAGCACGCCTGTCTCCCAGGCGATCCCCGCCAGACCGCCACCACCGAGAACCAGGGCCCGTCGTATCGTCATGGCCCTGAGGCTAACTTCTTTGGTGGTCTCCATGATCAGGCGGAGCTTGGCGACCTGCTCGTCGTAGGTGTCAGGAGGCGCGCCGGAACATCGCCGGACGGTGAACGAATCTCACGTTCGCGTACCGCCCGGCGAAGGGTCAAGTAAAGAAGATCCGCTCCTGGGTGATGGGATAACCGGCCTTCGCGAACGCGGCGACCATGGGCGTGTTCGTCACATCGGTGTCGGCCAGGATGCGTTCGGCTCCCTGGCAGGCCAGGAGATGGGTGCATTCGGCGAGGAGGTCGAAGGCGTAGCCGTGGCCCCGCTGTTCGGGCACGACGCCGATGAGGCCGACGACCGGTGCGGTGTGGTTACGGGTCGGGACGACGAGCCCCACGAGGTCACCGCCGGGCGTGTACGCCAGCCGCCACCATTCGCGGGGGCTCTCACCGGGTGCCCTGTCTCGGGCGTCCATCCGTTTTCCGGGGCGGATGGGATAGGTTCGAACGCGATTCGGTCCGTTTCCTGGAGCGCAGATGACCTTCACCTCGCCCGCCGACGTCCGTGAGCGTCTCGCGGCCGTGGACTACCTGGCCGACGACGCGATCGCGACGACCGTCTACCTCGCCGCCGCGCTCGGCAAGCCGCTGCTGGTCGAGGGCCCGGCCGGGGTGGGCAAGACGGAGCTGGCCAAGGCCGTCGCCGCGATCACGGACGCCCGCCTCGTACGGCTCCAGTGCTACGAGGGCCTCGACGAGCCGCGCGCCCTGTACGAGTGGAACTACAAGAAACAGCTGCTGCGCATCCAGGCGGCCGGCGACCAGTCGTGGAACGCCACCCACGACGACATCTTCACCGAGGAGTTCCTGCTGGAACGCCCGCTGCTGACCGCGATCCGGCGTACCGATCCGACGGTGCTGCTGATCGACGAGATGGACAAGGCGGACGTCGAGGTGGAGGGGCTGCTCCTGGAGGTGCTGTCGGACTTCCAGGTGACCATCCCCGAGCTGGGCACGATCACGGCGGCGCGTCGGCCGTTCGTCGTCCTCACCTCCAACGCGACCCGCGAGCTGTCCGAGGCGCTCAAGCGGCGCTGCCTCTACCTGCACCTCGACTACCCGTCCACCGAACGCGAGCGCGACATCGTACGGGCCCGCGTGCCCGGCATCGACGAGGCGCTCGCGGCCCGGCTCGCGCAGGTCGTGGCGATGCTGCGGGAGCTGGAACTGAAGAAGGCGCCCTCCATCGCCGAGACCCTCGACTGGGCCCGTACTCTCCTGGCACTCGGCCTCGACCGGCTCGACGGGGAAGCGATCGCCGCGACGCTCGGCGTCGTCCTCAAACACCACTCCGACCACGAACGCGCGCTCAAGGAGGTCGTCCACGGCGATGCCCGTGCTCGGTGAGACCCAGGAGCGTGAGGGTGTCCGATGGGATCCGTGGCGTGATGACGCCGTCGGCTGAGATCCGGGAGTCCTGATGGCGCTGCTGGACCGGCACCTGGGTTTCCTCACGGCGCTGCGGGAGGCGGGCCTGCCCGTGTCGCTCGCCGAAGGGCTGGACGCCGTCGACGCCCTGGCCGCCATCGATCTGACCGAGCGTGAGTCGCTTCGCGCGGCGTACGCGGCCACCCTCGTCAAGCGGCACGCGCACCGTGAGGCATTCGACACGCTCTTCGACCTGTGGTTCCCGCGGGTGACCGGCAGCCCCGAGACGGCACGGGAGCGCCCCGCGTACGACGACCCGGAGGTGCGGCGGCTCCGTGACGAGCTGAGCCGGCTCCTGCTGGAGGGAGACGAGAACGCCCTGCGCGACTTCGCCCGCGAGGCCGTCGGCGCGTACGGCCGAGGCCCGGGCGGAAGCGGGGCCGGCGGGAACGGCCAGTGGTTCTCCTTCCAGGTGCTGCGAACGCTGTCCCCGGAGACGCTCATGGCCGGGCTGCTGGCCGCCGTGCTGACCTCACGTGGAGGCCTCGACGAGAAGGTCGCCCGCCGGACGTTCGTGCGCCGCGTCGAACGCTTCGAGAGGTTCGTCGCCGAGGACATACGGCGGCGGATCGCCGAGGACAGCGGCGCGGAGAAGATCGCGCGCAGCACCGTACGGCCGCCGCTGGAGCAGGTCGACTTCCTGCGGGCGACGCGCGCGGACCTGACCGCGATCCGGCGGGAGATCCAACCGCTCGCCCGGAGACTGGCCGCGCGTCTCGCCCATCGCCGGCGGCACGGCGGGCGCGGACGGCTGGACTTTCGCAGGACCGTGCGCGCGTCACTGTCGACGGGCGGCGTCCCGCTGACCACGCACCACCGGCCGCCGCGCCCGCACAAGCCCGAGCTCGTCGTGCTGTGCGACGCCAGCGACTCGGTCTCCTCCTTCGCGCACTTCACGCTGTTGCTGACGTACGCGCTCCGCGAGCAGTTCGCCCGGGTGCGGGCGTTCGCGTTCATCGACGATCTGGACGAGATCACCAGCTTCTTCGCACCCGGCGCCGACGTGGTGGAGGCGATGACGAGGATGACCCGCGAGGCGCGGCTGGTCTGGGTCAGCGGGCACAGTGACTATGGGCGCGCGTTCGGGGTGTTCGAGGACCGGTACGCGGACGCGATCACGCCCAAGACGGCTCTGTTGATCCTCGGGGACGCCCGCAGTAACTACGGGGCGCTGAACCTCGACGCCGTACGACGGCTGGCCGGGCGGGCGCGGCATGCGTACTGGCTCAACCCCGAGCCCGTCGCGGACTGGGACTCCGGCGACTCGGCCGCCTCGGCGTACGGCGCGGTGGTGCCGATGCGCGAATGCCGCAACCTCACCCAGCTGACGGACTTCATCGAGTCGCTCGCCTGACGGCCAGGCCCTTGATCCCCTGACCTCCGGGAACGCCGGTAGCCGACTGGCTCCAGCTCGTGTACGCGCGGCTCCAGCGGGCTGCGGAGGGCTGACGTGACGCGTCCGGCGCGGGCCGTGTCCGGGGGCGGGCGCGGGCCGGCCGTGGCGGGGCCGGGAAGAGATGCTGTGGCCGGCTGGGCCGCAAAGAGATGCAGTGACCGTCCGGGGGCGGGCGCGGGTCCGCTGCGGCTGGCGTACCCGCGGTTCCAGCGGGCCGAAAAGGGCTGACCTGCTTCGGCGGGCCGGATCCGGGGTTTGGGATCCCCTCGGCGGGTAGGCGGCCAGCATGGACGTTACTTTCCTCAAGTCGTTGTACGACAGCCCGGGACCGTTCGCCTCCGTATACCTCGACATGAGACGGGCCAGGGAAGACGCCCCGAAGGTCATCGAGCTGCGCCGCCGGGCGCGGCAGCGGGAGCTGGCCGAGCAGGGAGCCCCGCCCGCGACGATCGAGGCGATCGCGCGGATCGTCGACGAGGAGAACACCCGGCGCGAGTCCGGCACCCTCGCGGTGTTCGCGGCGGGCGGTGAGGCCGTCCACTACGAGGTCCTGCCCGGCGCGCCGCTGGCCGAACTGGCCCGGTACGCCCCGCTTCCGCACGTCAAGCCGCTGCTGGCGCAGCGCGGGCAGCCGATCGCCTACCTGGCGGCCACCGTCGACCGGCTCGGCGGGGAGATCACCTGCGTGTCGCGGGACGGCGCACGCCGGACGATCGGCGTCAAGCCCGACGAGGACTTCCCGGTGCGCAAGACGAAGGCCGGTGACATGTTCCGGCAGGACAAGCAGCAGCGGGCCGCCGAGGAGGTCTGGCGGACCAACGCCAAGAAGGTCGCCCACGCGATCGTCGCGGCCGCCGACGACTGCGGCGCCGACGTCGCTGTGCTGGCCGGAGACGTCCGTGCCCGCACCGCCGTCCAGGAGGAGCTGCCGGAACACCTCCAGGCACGTCTGATCGACGTGGGAGGGGCCGGGCCCGCGCTGGACGACGAGATCGCCCGCGCCGTCGAGCTCAAGCGCCATGAGCAGCTCACGTCACTGCTGAGCCGGTTCGAGGAGCAGCTCACCAAGAAGGGCCGCGCGGTCGAAGGCCTGGACGGCGTGACGGACGCGCTGCGTAAGGGCCAGGTCGCCTGCCTGTTCCTGGAGGACCGGCCCGAGTCGTCGACCACCGTGTGGACCGGGCCTCAGCCGACCGAGCTGGCGACCTCGGCCGATCACCTGCGGGAGCTCGGCGTCGCCGACCCCGTCGAGGACCTGGCCGACGCCGCTCTCATCCGGGCGCTGGCCGGCACCGACGGGGACCTGGTGCTCCTGCCGCCGGAGTCGCTGCGAGCCGAGTCCGGGGTGGGAGCCCTGCTGCGGTACGTGGAGTGAGCGGGACACCGGTGCCGTCGCCGTCTTTGAGGGAACGGCGCACCTGCTGGAGGAGCTCGACGACAGCCCGCTCGCGAAGTGATCCGGAAACCCCCGGGTAGGCGGGGCGTCGCCCGGCCGGCGGACGGTCGAGCCGGGCGACGCCGTGCGTCACGGCAGGAGCGTGTCCAGGAACGTGTTACTGAACACGCGGTTCGGGTCGTAGCCGTTGAGCGTGGTCCGCGCGGCGTCGAAGCCGTCGCCGGCCGCCTGGCCCGCGTTCACGGCGTTGCGGATGGTGGTCGTGAGCATGGTCGTGTCGGCCCACGCGGCACTGCTCGTGACCGCCCACGCCTTGGACCACTCGGGCCGCACGGTCGCGTACGAGCCGGTGTAGTTGGAGAAGATCCACTGCTCCATCTCGCGGTAGAACGCGTTGCACTGGGGCGTGCCGGGGATGGTCCCCATGTCGAGCCAGACGCACACGTCCCATTCGGGGTGGTCCGGGCGGGGCCGCACGGAGGACAGCTGCGGCGTGACGGCGCCACTGACCTCTGACTCGGACGGCTGGTCCAGGCCGGTCACGCGGATCTCGATCGGGCCGTTCATCGGATACTGGCCCTGCGCCTTGTACGCGTTGATCCGCGAGACGTACTGGTTGTAGAACTCGCTGACCACCCGCTGGATGTTCGCCCGCGCGGTGAGGACGGCGTACCCGGCCTCGACGATCCGCAGCGTGGTCGGCTGGACGTACAGCAGGGTGTTCTTGGACCAGCCCCAGATGTCCCACGTGCCGGTCGTGATCAGTCCCGAGCCGACGATCGACATCTCGAGGTTCTCGAACGATGGGGTGACCGACACGTCCCCGCCCACGATCTGCGCGATGAAGTCGGACTGCTGCTGGTTGATGAAGTTCGCGAACGTGTAGTTGTACGGACTGTCCACCTGCTTGGACAGGGCCGGCTTGGTCGGGCTGAGCGTCCACAGCTTGATCCACGGGACGGTCGTGAACGGGAACCAGATCACCTCGATCCGCCCGCACCCGTTGAGGAGGCTCGCGAACGAGTTCGACCCCGCGGTGGCCGGCGCGGCGAAGACGTCGGTCACCTGGAGGTCGAACCGGCTCTGGCAGCGCAGGCGCTGGTCGGCGCCCACCTCCAGGGTGACCTCGGTGACGAACGCCCGGCCGAGGTGGGCCAGGAACGCCTTCATGGCGGGATCGGTCCGGGTGAACGTCTTCAGGGTGAACGCGCCGCCGCTCCAGACGACGGCGGTCAGGGACCGGATGAGGTTGCTCAGCGAGCCGTAGCTCGTCCCGGCGAGCCGGCTCTCGCCCTGGGCGGGGATGGCCGAGCCGTGCGCGTTGATCGCGAGGACGCCGCCGAGCGTGATGTCCCCGGGCGCCGGGATGGCGGCGAACCCCAGGCCGGCCGTCTCCAGCGTGGCGAGCAGGGTGTCCATCGTGACGCCGGTCTGCGCGGTGACCGTCGATGAGCCGACGCTGACGGACGTCAGGTGCTGTGTCGTGTCGACGAGGATGACCTTGCTGACGTCCGCGCCGTTCGGTACGAGGATCGGCGACCAGTTGTGTCCCATGCCCTTGGGCCGGACGCGGTAGCCGTTCTGCTGCGCCCAGTTCGCGACGGCCACCACGTCGGCGGGGGTGTTCGGCGCGCAGGTCAGGGCGGCTTCGACCGTGATCTCTTCGGACCAGTTCTGGTAGGCCTGCCGGTAGAGCGGCAGGGGGAAGCCGGGCAGGGTGTCGGCGCGGGCGGGGATCCGGAACGCCGGAACCCAGGTGAGGACGGCCGCACCGGCGGCCGCGAACAGGCCGCGGCGGGAGAGGTGGGACGGGGAATCCATGGGGCGCTCCCGGGGGGAGCGGCGGCCCGGGTCGCCGGACCGCCGGAAAGCAGGGAGGAGTCGGCGGGGGCCGCCGAGAGCACCCCGCCGGAGTGACTTGGCCGCAGGTGCGGCCGGAGCCGTCAGTGAGCACGAGCGTCAACGCTTGCGCTGGTTATACGGCGCTCAGCATCATTTGGTCAAGCATTTGCTTGGTAGAAGTGCGACTGTCCGGAACCGGCCTCCCGATCGGCCGTTCGCGGCCGGATCAAGCCGTCATACTCGCCTCGGCACCGGGTCATGACGCTGGGAGGCGACGGTGGGCGAGGTCAGCCGACGCGGGTTCATCGCCGGGACGGCGGGGGCGGTGGCGGCGGGCGTCGTCGCGGCCGAGCCCCTCACCGAGGGCCGGGCCGAGGCGGCCACGGGACTGCCCGCGCCGGAGCGGTCGGGCATCGACCACATCGTCGTGGTCATGATGGAGAACCGCTCCTTCGACCACTACCTCGGCTGGCTGCCGGGCGCGGACGGCCGGCAGGCCGGGCTGACGTACGCCGACCGCGACGGCGTGACGCACGAGACGCACCACCTGACCGCGCCGCACGGCTGCGGTTTCCACGACCCGGACCATTCGTACGAGGGCGGCCGGGTCGAGCTGAACGGCGGGGCGTGCGACGGCTGGCTGCGCGCCGGCGGGAACGACCTGCTGTCCATCGGCTACTACGAGGCCGCCGACCTGGGGTTCTACGGCCGTGCCGCACGCGACTGGACCGTCTGCGACCGCTACTTCGCCGCCATGATGGGCCCGACGTTCCCCAACCGGTTCTTCCTGCACGCCGCCCAGACCGATCGGCGTACGACGTCGGTGGAGAAGCTCGCCACCATGCCGACGATCTGGGACAGGCTCGCCGCCAAGGGCGTCAAGGGCCGCTATTACTACAGCGACGTGCCGTACACCGCGCTGTGGGGGACGCGGTATCTCGGCATCAGCCGTCCGATCGCGGAGTTCTACGCGGCGGCCGCGACCGGCACGCTTCCGGCGGTCTCGTTCGTGGAGCCCGGCTTCCTCGGCGAGGCGGTGCCCGGCCTGTCCGAGGACGAGCACCCGCTCGCCGACATCCGGCTCGGCCAGCACTTCCTGGGAAAGGTGCACGACGCGGTCGTGAGCGGTCCCGACTGGTCCCGTACGGTGCTGGTCATCACGTACGACGAGTGGGGCGGGTTCTTCGACCACGTCGCTCCGCCCGCCGGCCCCGACCCGGACCCGGACCTCGGCGCCGGCCTGCGCGGCTTCCGGGTGCCCTGCGTGGTCGTCTCGCCGCGGGCCCGGCGCGGCCACGTGGCGCATCGTGTCTACGACCACACGTCGATCCTGAAGATGATCGAGTGGCGGTTCGGCCTCGCCCCGCTGACCGTACGGGACGCGGCGGCGCGCAACCTGGCCGAGGTCCTCGACTTCACGAGGCGGCCACGGCTGAAGGTCCCGCGGTACGACGTCCCGCGCCCGCTGACGTTCGGCTGCATCCTGCCCGACCACGCCCATGCCGGAGAGGACTGGGCGGACCTCGCCGCGCTCGCCCGGCACCGCGGCTACGCCACGCCCTGAGGGACCGCCCTTCGGGTGGCTCGGGTAGGTGCGGCGTGGGTCAGGCGGAGGACAGGACGCGTTCAGATGGGAGATCGGGCGGCTCGGGTAGGTGCGGCGTGGCTCAGGCGGAGGACAGGTCGTAGTCCTGCCGGCGGGCGCGACGGGTGCGCGCCCAGTACTCGAAGGTGAAGCCGGGCCACAGGGTGCGGTTCACGCCGTGCTCGTCGAGGTACCAGCTCGTGCAGCCGCCCTCGTTCCACACCGCCCGGCGCAGCCTTCGCTGGAGATGGTCGTTGAACCGCCGCTGGGCGTCGGCGCGCACCTCGATCGCCTCGGCCTTCTTCTCCGAGAGCAGGCGCAGGCAGCTCAGCACGTGCCGCACCTGCGACTCGATCATGAACACGACGGAGTTGTGGCCCAGACCGGTGTTGGGCCCGAGGAGCATGAAGAGGTTCGGAAAGCCCGCGACCGTCACGCCGTGGTGGGCCTCGATGCCGTCGGCCCAGGCGTCCTGGATCTTCAGTCCGTCCCGGCCGACGATCCGCTGCTCGGCGAGCGCCTCGGTGACCTTGAAGCCGGTGCCGTAGACGATGACGTCCACGTCGTACGTGGTGCCGTCCGCGGTCACCAGGCCCGTCTCGGTGATCTCCGTGATCCGCTCCGTGACCAGGTCGACATGGGGACGGGTCAGCGCCGGGTAGTAGTCCGAGGACAGCAGGATGCGCTTGCATCCGATCGTGTAGTCGGGGGTGACCTTCGCACGGAGCTCCGGATCGTCGATCTGCCGCTCGATGTGGCGACGGGCCATCCGCTCCATCGGTGCCATCAGCCTCGGGTCCAGGGTGAACCCGACCGCACGGGTCTCCAGCATCCAGTAGAGGCCGTTACGGAGGGCGCGCTGCGTCCCGGGCACGTGACGGAAGACGCGCCGTGCGCCGTCGGACAGGAGGAAGTCGGGCTTGGGCTGGATCCACGGCGGGGTGCGCTGGAACACGTGCAGGCGGCTCGCCTCGTCGGCGAGCCGGGGAACGAACTGGATCGCCGACGCGCCGGTGCCGATCACGGCGACCCTCTTCCCGGACAGGTCGGCCGCCGGATCCCACTGCGCGGAGTGGAACGCCGTGCCCTGGAACCGCTCGGCGCCGGGGATCTCGGGGTAGGACGGCACGTGCAGCGCGCCGATCGCCGAGATCACGGCCTTCGGGGTGAGGACCTCGCCGGACGCCAGGGTGACCCGCCAGTGGCGGCCCGTCTCCTCCCACTCCATCGCCTCGACGGCACTGCCGAAGCGCAGGTGCGGGGCGAGGCCGTACTTGTCCACGCAGCGGCGCAGGTAGTCCCAGATCTCCGGCTGCGGGGCGAACATCCGCGACCAGTCGGGGTTGAGCTCGAAGGAGAAGGAGTACATGTGCGACGGCACGTCGCACGCGCACCCCGGGTACTGGTTGTCGCGCCAGGTGCCCCCGAGGTCGCCCGCCTTCTCCAGGATGACGAAGTCGTCGAAGCCCGCCCGCTTCAGCTGGATGGCCATGCCGAGGCCGCCGAATCCGGAGCCGATGATCGCGATCTTCACTGAGCCTCCCGGGTCATCATCGCTCACCCTCAGGTTACCAGTAGTAAGTTACCAAGAGTAGGTTACCGACGGTAGGGGTGAGATAGAGTTCACATGTGATCCCGAACGACGCCGTGAGAGCCCGCCGCCCGCGGATGTCCCGCGCCGAGCGTGAGCAGCAGATGCTCGACGTCGCCGAGGAGGTGTTCGCCGAACGGGGGTACGGCGCCGTCTCCATGGAGGAGATCGCCGAACGCGTCGGGCTGTCCAAGCCGATGCTGTACGAGTACTTCGGTTCCAAGGAGGGGCTGCTGCTCGGCGTCGTCCGAAGGGCACGTGGCGAGCTTCGCGAGGTCACCGAGCGCGCCGTCGGCGCGGGGGGCACTCCCGAAGAGATGCTGCGGCGCGGCTACGTCGCCTACTTCCGGTTCAACGAGGCGCACCGCAGGGCCTGGCTGGTGCTCCTGCAGGAGCCGGTGCTGCTCCGGAGCGCGGCCGAGGAGATCGAGGCCATCCGCCGCCAGCAGAGCGAGATGATGGTGGAGCTGCTGGCCGCCCACCTCCCGGACCGCCCGCGCCGCGCCCTGGAGGCCTACGCCGAGAGCATCATCGGCGCCTGCGAGCGCATGGCCCTGTGGCGGGCCCGCACCCCCGAGGTCACCCCCGAAGAGGCCGCCACCCACCTCATGAACCTCACCTGGACCGGCCTCGCGACCCTGAACCGTCCGGCTGTCGCGGACTGACCGCGAGTCCGGTTCACGCCGCCGGTCGAGCTGCGGTCCTCGATCGAATCGCCCGACGGGAGAATCGTAATCAACTGATTACGATGAGTTGACTCGACAGGATTTTCGACTACGGTAAGTCCCGTCTCTGTCACCTTGTGTCCTCGCCTCCCGGAGGGAAGGATGCATCTATGGCCGTCGATACTGTTGAGGCACCGGTGGATCCCCGCGTCGAGTTGGAGAAGCACTACCGGGAGTTCTGTGAGCAACTCCCCGACCATCGCGTCGAGATCATCAATGGCCGGATCGTGGTGAACCCTGTGCCGACCTACGATCACGCGTGCATCGTCTTTCAGCTGCTCCTGCAACTCGTCGGACTGGCCAAGGAGCGCGGGTGGGAGATCCTCACCGAGATGTCGGTATTTCTGGGACCGCAACAGGACCGCTATCGGCCGGATCTGATCGTCGTTCGGCCTAAGCCGCGCATGTGGGGAGCCGGCCACATATATGGCGACCAGACACTCCTCGTGGCGGAGGTCGTGTCTCCCAGCAGCGTGGTCGATGATCACGAGGTGAAGCCACGGCACTATGCCGCCGCAGGGGTGTCGCTATGTCTGGTGATCGACACGCTCACCGGAAAGGTCCGTCTGCTGTCCGATCCGGGGCAAGCGGGATATCGGCACGAGACCGATATCGTCCTCGGCGGTCTGCTCGATCTGCCCGAGCCGTGGAAATTGACGCTCGACACCGCGGCCTTCACCGACTGACCGAGACGTTCAGGCGATCGTGCGCCAGGACTGCTCCTGGACGAGTTCGCGGCTGCGCCAGCCGTCGGGTGTGCGGATCAGCCGGTGGTGGTACCAGCCACCGCCGCGGATGATCCCGGGCTCGGTCGCGGCGATCGTCGACCGTGAGGGGGCGAGCGTGTCGGCGAACGACGCGCTGACCCGTGCCTCGTCGCCGTCGACCGCCATCGTCACCGCTCCGATCAGATGCTGCCGTCCGGGCCAGGCCGCCAGCACCTCACCCAGCCAGCGCTTGATCGCTTCGCGGTCGCCGCTCACGCCGCCGGACGCGGAGAAGTCGATGGTCGCGTCCTCGGTGAAGACCGAGTCGAGCAGCGCCCAGTCCCCGCCGTCCACCGCGCGGACATAGCGGGCGAGCAGCTCGCCGACCTCCAGCCGGTCGGCGATCTCCTGAACGTCCATTCCCGGATCATCCGTCTCACCGACCGGACGATCAATACCGGAACGGCCCTACGACCGGTGATCTCCTTTCCACGGAGGGACACTGCCCTCGGTGGCCACTGGGGGAGGCGTGATGCGACGTCGTTCGGCCGAGCGGGCGGGGAACGAGCCCGCACGGAAGGCCCCGGAAGGGACAGAGGAGGCGACCGCGGGGGAGGGCGCCGTCGTCGGGGCGATGGCCGCGGTGCCCTGGCAGGCGCACTTGGCGGAGCTGGCCTCGACGAGCCTGGCGGGCATGAGCCGCCGCCTGCCCACTCTGATCGGCGCGGCCATCCGCCTCGCGTGGCGGGCAAGCCGGTTCGACACGGTGGTGACCATCCTGCTGAACCTCGCCGCCGGGGTGTTCACCGCGTACGGGCTCCTGGCGACGGCCGGCGTGCTGACCGCCCTGTTCGCCGGTGGGGCGACACCCGACCGGGTACGGGCGGCCCTGCCCTCGCTCGCGCTGGTCGCCGGTGCGGCGGCGCTGCGCTCCGGGCTGCAGGCGGGCGCGGGATGGGCGCAGGCCCGGCTGCGGCCGAAGGTCAACCGCATCGTCGAGACCCGTCTGTTCGACCTCACCACGCGGGTGGACCTGACGGCCTTCGACGACACCGACTTCCACGACGCCATGCACCGCGCCCGCCAGCAGGGCCTGTACGAGGCGTCGTCGGTCGTCCAGGAGGCGATCGACATCCTGACCGGCCTCGTCGGGCTGACGGCGGCGGCCGGAGCGCTCGGCGTGCTCCATCCCGTGCTGCTGCCGCTGCTGCTGCTCACCGCCGTTCCCGACGGCTGGGCCGCGGCGCGAGCGGCCCGCATGCGCTACCTGACCATTTTCACCCTGTCGCCGGTCCGCCGCCGCAAGTGGGTGCTCGCGGACCTGATGGCCGACCGGGACTCCGCGGCGGAGATCCGCGCCTTCACGATGCGCGGCTTCCTCGGCCGTGAACACGACCGCCTCGCCACGGAGGAGTGCGAGGTCCACGTGGCCCTGGCCCGTCGCCAGGCGGTGGCGCGGGTGATCGGTGAGATCGTCGGTGGCGTCGCGACCGGGGCGGTGTACGTCGCGCTCGGCGCGCTGCTCGCGACCGGGTCCGTACCTCTCGCCGTCGCCGGCACCGCGGTCCTGGCGATCCGTACCGGCAAGACCTCCCTCGCGTCCCTGCTGTACGCGGTCAACCAGTGCTACGAGTCGGGCCTGTACTTCGCGGACTATCTCGACTTCTGCGCCGAGGCCGAAGTCCGGATCCCCGAAGGACGGCACGGGCCGGCGCCGGCGACCTTCGACGTCATCACCGCCGAGGACGTCTGGTTCACCTATCCGGGCGCCGACGAGCCCAGCCTGCGCGGGGTCTCGGTCCGGATCCACGCGGGGCAGGTCGTCGCGCTGGTCGGCGAGAACGGATCCGGCAAGACCACCCTCGCCAAGATCCTGGCGGGCCTGTACCGGCCGGACGAGGGCGAGGTCCGCTGGGACGGCGTCCGCCTTTCCGAGGTCGACCTCGAACGCCTGCGCGAGAACGTCGCGATGATCCCGCAGGACTACACCCACTGGCCGATGACGGCACGGCACAACATCGCGATGGGCCGTACGCCCGACGACGCCCTGATCGCCGAGGCGGCCCGGGCGTCCGGCGCCGACGAGGTCATCGCGCCGCTGTCCCACGGGTACGGCACGCTGCTCGACCGGCGGTTCAAGGACGGTCACGAGCTGTCGGGCGGTCAGTGGCAGCGGATCGCCGTCGCCCGCGGCTTCTACCGGGACGCTCCGCTGCTCATCTGCGACGAGCCCACCGCGGCCCTGGACGCCCGCGCCGAACACGCGCTGTTCGAGCGCATCCGCGGCCATGCCGACGGCCGTACGGTGCTGCTCATCACGCATCGGCTCGCCAGCGTCCGCCACGCCGACCAGGTCTACGTCCTCGACCACGGCCGGGTCATCGAGGAAGGACCGCCCGCGGAGCTGCTCGCGGCGGGCGGCGTCTTCGGCGAGCTGTACGACCTGCAGGCCCAGGCCTACCAACTGCAGACGGAGCAGGCGGGCGGGCCGAACCCGCCCCGGTGAGCCCGGCGGTTCAGTGGCCGGCTGCGTGCCGCCGGATCCACTCGTACATCGCGACGCCGCTGGCCACCCCGGCGTTGATGGAGCGCGTGGAGCCGTACTGGGGGATGTGCAGGACGACGTCGGCGGCCTCCCGGGCCTCTTCGGACAGGCCCGGCCCCTCCTGACCGAAGAGCATGACGCACGCGGCCGGCAGCTTCGCGCTCTGAATCGGCCGGGACCCGGGCAGGTTGTCGATCCCGATGATCGGCAGGTCACGCTCGCGGCACCACTCCACCAGGTCACTCGTCGCCGGATGGTGGCGTACGTGCTGGTAGCGGTCGGTGACCATGGCGCCGCGCCGGTTCCAGCGACGGCGGCCGACGATGTGCACCTCCGCGGCGAGGAACGCGTTGGCGTTGCGGACGACCGCGCCGATGTTGAAGTCGTGCTGCCAGTTCTCGACGGCGACGTGGAAGGGATGCCGCCGGGCGTCGAGGTCGGCGACGATCGCCTCGTTGCCCCAGTAGCGGTACTCGTCGACGACGTTGCGGCGGTCGCCGCCCGCGAGCAGCTCCGGGTCGAGCCTCGGGTCGTCGGGCCAGGGCAGCGGGTGCGGCCCGACGCCGGGCTCGTGCGGGGCGGGCGCCGTCACGGTCTCGGGCTCGGCGCTGTTCGGGGGAGGCGCTGCGACGTCGGACGTCATGCGCCCGAGCATAGAAGGTGCCCGGACCGCCGCCGTCGTCCGGCGCGCAGGGGGCTCAGTCCGTCTCGGCCTCCCTGCTTCGCTGGAAGAGCGCGAAGAGCCAGACCAGCGACGGCACCAGGAGCACCAGCCCGACGAGGACCGTGGCCAGCGTGGCGTGCAGGACGGTGGGCTGGGCGGCGGCGCCGGCCACGGTGACGTGCGGCGGCAGGAGGACGGGGTACTGCGCGACCGGCCAGCCCCAGATCACCGCGGCGACCGCGGTGGCGGCGGTGATCCTGGCCACGGCGTACCGCCGGATGACGAGCAGAGCCAGAGAGGCGACGCCGGCGACCGCGGACAGGATGACCACCGGGAGAGCGCGGCCGGTCAGGCCGTCGTACAGGCGTGGCGCGTCGTGGCGGAGGACGAAGATGCCGCCGATCACGACGACGCCCATGACGGCCGCGGTGATGATCCCGCGACGGCGGAAGGCGTCCGCCAGTTCTTCGCCACCGTGCCGGCGGGCGTCACCGGTGAGGTAGACCGCCGCGAGGTACGCGGTGGTCCCGACCGCCAGCACGCCTCCGAGGATCGAGGTGGGGTTCCACCAGCTGCGGATCAGGTCCCCCCGGGCGAGGCCGGCCGGGACGCGCCCGGACGCCACTCCGCCCGCGACCGTTCCGAGGAAGAACGGGGTCAGGACGGAGGACAGCGCGAACGCGCCACCGAACAGCCGCAGCTGCCACAGCTCCGTGCTGGCCTTGCGGAACGCGAACGCCGAGCCGCGGGCGATGATGCCGAACGCCACCAGGGTCAGCGGAATGTACAGCGTGGAGGCCACCGACGCGAACACCGGCGGGAAGCAGGTCCAGAACAGCACGATCACGAAGATCAGCCAAACGTGGTTGGCCTCCCAGACGGGCCCGATCGAGTGCTCGATGAGACGGCGCTGGGCGAAGCCGCGCCGCGGCCCGCCCGCCAGGGCGTCCCAGAAACCCCCGCCGAAGTCGGCCCCGCCCAGCAGCGCGTACATCGTGATCCCGGCCCAGGCCAGGGCCAGCAGAAACTGCGCGGAGGTCATGGCGTGTACTCCGTGGCGGTCACGGGGTGCACTCCTCGGCCCAGGCCGGCAGCGGGAGGCGCTGTGCGGTGGTCACGGGGTGTACTCCTCGGCCCAGCCTTCCTGGGGAGCGGTGACCGGCTGTCTCCCCAGGTGGCGCAGGACGTAGACGGCCGCGACCGTCAGCACCGTGTAGACGGCCAGCACCGCGACCAGGCCGACCCACAGCCCCGGCGCCGGGTTGACGGCGTCGGCGGTGCGCTGGTGCTGCCAGACGATCCAGGGTTGCCGCCCTACCTCGGTGGTGACCCAGCCGGCCTCGAGGGCGACGACCGAGGCCAGTCCCGAGATCGCCGTCAGGCGCAGGAACCAGCGGGAACGCGGCAGGTCCCGGCGTCGCCACCAGGCGAGCGCCAGCCAGGCGCCGAGCAGCACCAGGCCGAACCCGATCGCCACCATCACCTGGAAGCCGAGATGGACCGGATTGATCGGTGCCCGATCGGCGACCGGGACCTTGTCCAGCCCCTGGACGACGGTGCCGGGCCGGTAGCCGACGAGCAGGGACAGCGCGTCCGGGATGCGCACGGCGTACCGCATCCGCCCGTCGATGTACGCGCCCCCGATCGACAGGGGGACATGCGATCCCGTGTGGTTCAGACCCTCGATCGCGGCCAGCTTGGGCGGCTGGTCGGTCGCCAGGAATCTCGCCATCGAGTCGCCGACCACCACCTGCACGGGCGCGACGATCGCGGCGGCGGTGAACGGCAGCAGCAACCCGATCCGGTGATACCGGTCCCGCCGTCCGCGCAGCATTCCGACGGCGTACACACCGGCGATCCCGAAACCGGCGACCATGAAGGCGGCCAGGATCATGTGGAGGGCCTGCGGTGGCATGGCGGGGTTGAACATCGCCTTCCAGGGCCGCACGTGAGTGACCTTCCCGTTGACCAGGTCGAAGCCGCGCGGCTGGTTCATCCAGGCGTTCGCCGAGACGACGAAGAACGCCGACGCCACCCCGGCCACGCAGACCGCCAGCCCGGCCAGCAGGTGCCGGTGGGGCGGCAGCCGGTCCCACGCGTACAGGTAGATGCCCACGAAGATCGCCTCGATGAAGAAGGCGAACCCCTCCAGCGCGAACGGCAGGCCCAGGACCTGGCCGTACGTCCCCATCAGGCCGGGCCACAGCAGGCCCATCTCGAAGGACAGGATCGTGCCGGAGACGGCGCCGACGGCGAACAGGACGCCCATCACCTTCGCCCAGCGGTGCGCGAGCCGGGTGTAGTCCTCGTTTCCCGTACGGTGGCCGCGCCACTCGGCGAAGACGGTGAACGCCGGCATGCCCACCCCGAAGCAGGCGAGGATGATGTGCCAGCCGAGGGAGAAGGCCATCTGCCCCCGGGCCGCCATCAGATCGCCCGGAGTCGCCGCGACCGCCGGAAGTGCGAGCATGAGCGGCTCCTCACGGTCCGCAGGGGTCGTACCGGCCGGGCGTCGGCGCGTACGGACACGACATTTGCTTCGTCTACCCGCGCAGCGTGATCCCACGCGCGCTCCCCGGCGCCGACTTTCCCGCAGGTCCGCTGGTCACCGGCGTTCTCCCGCAGAATTCCGGATTCCGCGATAATCGGCGGATGAGCGTACGGGCGATCAAGGCCGAGGAGCGCCGTGCGCGTCTCGGGACACGTCACCACCTGGCGGCTCCGGCGGACACCGCGGTAGACGTCGCCCGGGCACTGGTGGCCCTGCACGGCACCGACCCGGCGTCGGTGCACCTCGCGGCGACGGCCCGGATGCGCGATCCCGACGTCGGCGCCGTCGAGAAGGCGCTGTACGACGACCGCCTGCTGCTGCGGATGCTGGCCATGCGGCGGACCGTCTTCACGGTCCTGGCCGAATTCGTCCCGGTCGTCCAGGCGGCCTGCTCCGACGACGTGGCCCGGCGCGAGCGCAGGCGCACCCTGCAGCTCATCGAGCAGGCCGGTCTGGGGGACGACGCCTGGCTCCGCGAGGTCGAGGAGGCCACGGTCGCGGCGCTGCGGGCCCGCGGCGAGGCGTTCACCGCCGACCTGTCCGCCGACGTACCGCGGCTCAAGGAGCGCATCCTCCTGTCGGAGGGCAAGGCGTACGAGGCAAGGCCGACCATCGCCAACCGGGTCCTGCTCGGCCTGGCCGCCGAGGGACGCGTCATCCGGGGCAGGCCACGGGGTTCCTGGACGAGCAGCCAGTTCAGCTGGTCCCCGATCGAGGCGTGGCTGCCCGGCGGCCTGCCGGGCATCCCCGTCGACGAGGCGCGGGCCGAGCTGATCCGCAGGTGGCTCGCCGCGTACGGGCCGGGGACCGCCGCCGACCTCAAATGGTGGACCGGTCTCACCCTGACCGAGGTCAGGAAGGCCCTGGGGCGGATCGCCGTCGAACGGGTGGACGTCGACGGCGAGGACGGATACCTCCTGGCCGACGACATGGACCCGGTGCCCGACCCCGGGCCGTGGGTGGCGCTGCTGCCCGCTCTCGACCCGACGGTCATGGGCTGGGCCGGCCGCGACTGGTATCTCGGGGAGCACGGCCCGCTGCTGTTCGACCGCAACGGCAACGCCGGACCCACGGTCTGGTGCGACGGGCGGGTCGTCGGCGGCTGGGCGCAGCGCACGGACGGCGAGGTCGTGTACCGGCTCCTGGAGGACATCGGCGCGGAGGCCGCCTCCGCCGTCGCGGCCGAGGCCGCCCGGCTCACCACATGGCTGGGATCGGTCCGGCTCGCGCCCCGAGCCCGTGGCCGCTCTCCGGTGGAATCCGACCTGGTGGCGTGAGGTCCCGGGCCGAGTGCCGGGACGCCGAGCCGCTGCGCGCGGTTATGTGGCGGTGGCTCGGTCCAGGGCTTTCGGGATGCGCTGAGTTCCCGGTGAGACCGGGCTATGTGGCGGAGGCCTGGTCCAGGGCCTTCAGGATGCGCTTCTCCGAGACGGGGTAGGCGGTGCCCAGCTGCTGGGCGAAGAGGCTGACCCGCAGTTCCTCGATCATCCAGCGGACCTGCCGGATGTCCGCGTTGCCCGGCCTGGCGTCGCGCGCCCGGATGTAGGCGGCCTCGACCTGCTGGATCCGCTGCAGGCGCTGGCGGTCGCCGTGCGGGTCGTCGGGCAGCTTGTCGAGACGGCGTTCGACGGCCCGCAGGTAGCGCAGCAGGTCGGGCAGTCGCCGCCGGCCGGTGGCGGTGACGAAGCCGGGGAAGACCAGCCGGGACAGCTGGGCCCGTACGTCGGTCATCGCGGGGATCAGCGTGGGGCTGTTCGTGCTCTTCAGCCGTCTCTCGATCTCGTGCGCGGCGGCCAGGATGCGCTGGACGTGGGCGAGGACGTCGGCGGCGGTGTCGGCGAGGTCGGCGCGGACATGGTCGGTGAGCCGCCCGAAGCCCGCCTCGTCCCAGACCGGCCCGCCGCCCTCGGTGATCAGGTGGTCGGCGGCGCAGGCGACGCAGTCGTCGAGGAGGGCCCCGACGCCGCCGTGGGGGCCCCGGCTGAGAACCAGCTTGGCCTGGTTGCCCAGCCTGCCCTGGAGGTACTTCACCGGGGACGGGCTGTTCAGCAGGACCAGCCGCCGGGTGCCGCGCCACATGGCCCGCTGCTGCTCGGCCTCCGTGGCGTACGTGCGCACGGCCACGCTGTCGCCCTCGTCGGTGAGCGCGGGGTACGCCTTGACGCGGCCCTGCTCGTACGTGCGCGGCAGCGTGCCGATGTCCCAGGTGCGCAGGCCCTTCCGCTCGATGTCGTCGGCGGCCTTCGACAGCGTGGCCGACACCTTCGGCGCCAGCCGGCGTTTCAGCTCGGCGAGATTCTTCCCCTCCATCAGGGTCTGCCGGCGGTCCGTCACCCGATAGGTGATCTTCAGATGGTGGGGGACGCGGGACAGGTCCCACGCCTCGCGCGAGACGGTCACGCCGGTCATGGCGCGCAGCTCGCGCTCCAGCGCGTCGAGCAGCGGCCCCGACCCCGGCGTCATCCGGGCGAGGACCTCACGGGCGACGTTCGGGGCGGGGACGAAGTTGACGCGGAGCTGCTTGGGCAGCGACCGGATCAGCTCGGTGACCAGGTCCTGTCGCAGACCCGGGATCTGCCAGTCGAAATCCTCGCCGCTGACCTGGTTCAGCACCGGGAGCGGGATGTGGACGGTCACGCCGTCGGCGTCGGTACCCGGTTCGAACTGGTACGACAGGTGGAACCGGTGCCCGTCGGCCTTCCATGCGTCGGGGTAGTCGTCCTCGGTGACCTCGTCCGCGGTGTCGTTGACCAGCATCGAGGTGGAGAAGGTGAGCAGCTCCGGGTCCTCGCGGCCCGCCTTCTTCCACCAGCCGTCGAAGTGGCCGGCGGAGACGACCTCGGGCGGGATGCGCTCGTCGTAGAACGCGAACAGGGTCTCGTCGTCCACGACGATGTCGCGGCGCCGCGCCCGGTGCTCCAGCTCCTCGACCTCCTCGAGCAGCCGGCGATTGTCGCGCAGGAACCGGTGGTGGGACTCCCAGTCGCCCTCGACCAGCGCGTGACGGATGAACAGCTCCCGGCACAGCTCCGGGTCGATCTTCGCGTAGTTCACCTTGCGCTGCGCCACGATCGGCACGCCGTACAGCGTGACCTTCTCGTACGCCATCACGGCGCCCTGGTTCTTCTCCCAGTGCGGCTCGCTGTAGGTGCGCTTGACCAGGTGCTCGGCGAGCGGCTCCACCCACTCCGGCTCGATCTTCGCGGCGATGCGGGCCCACAGGCGGGACGTCTCGACCAGCTCCGCCGCCATCACCCAGCGCGGCGGCCGCTTGGCCAGCGCCGAGCCGGGGAAGATGGCGAACCGGGCGTTCCGGGCACCGAGGTATTCGCGCGGGCCGCGCCGGGCGTCGTCCTTGCGGTCGGTCTTCTTCTCGGTGTCCGTCAGGCCGATGTGCGACAGCAGCCCGGCCAGGAGCGAGACGTGCACGCGCTGCGGGTCCGCGGGCGTCGTGTTGAGCGTGACGCCGAGGTCCTTGCCGACCTGCCGCAGCTGGCCGTAGATGTCCTGCCACTCGCGGATGCGCAGGTAGTGGAGGTACTCCTGCTTGCACAGCCTGCGGAACTGGTTGCCGGACAGTTCCTTCTGGCGGTCCCGCAGGTAGTTCCACAGGTTGAGGTAGGCGAGGAAGTCCGACTCCTTGTCGGCGAAACGCGCGTGCTGCTGGTCGGCGGCCGCCCGCTTGTCCGCCGGGCGTTCGCGCGGGTCCTGGATCGACAGCGCGGCCGCGATCACCATGACCTCGTGCGCGCAGCCGTTCCGGTCGGCCTCCAGGACCATGCGGGCCAGGCGCGGGTCGACCGGGAGCTGCGCGAGCTTACGGCCCAGTTGCGTCAGCCGCTCCCCGTCGAGCGCCCCGAGCTCCTGCAGGAGGTTCACGCCGTCCTTGACGTTGCGGCGGTCCGGCGGGTCGATGAAGGGGAAGTCGAGGATGTCGCCCAGGCCGAGGTCGGTCATCTGCAGGATGACCGAGGCCAGGTTGGTGCGCAGGATCTCGGCGTCGGTGAACTCCGGGCGGGTGAGGAAGTCATCCTCGGTGTACAGCCGGATGCAGATGCCCTCGGACACGCGCCCGCAGCGGCCCTTGCGCTGGTTGGCCGACGCCTGCGAGACCGGCTCGATGGGCAGCCGCTGCACCTTCGTGCGATGGCTGTAGCGCGAGATACGGGCGGTACCCGGGTCGATGACGTACTTGATGCCCGGCACGGTCAGCGACGTCTCGGCGACGTTGGTGGCCAGGACGACGCGCCGGCCGCGGTGCGCCTGGAAGACCCGGTGCTGCTCGGCCGTCGACAGCCGGGCGAACAGCGGCAGCACCTCGGTGTTCTTGAGTTTCCGCTTCTCCAGGGCGTCGGCGGTGTCGCGGATCTCCCGCTCGCCGGACAGGAAGACCAGGACGTCGCCCGGCGGCTCCAGGGCCAGCTCGTCCACGGCGTCGAGGATCGCCTGGACCTGGTCGTCGTCATCCTCGATCGGGCGGTAGCGCAGTTCCACCGGGTAGGTGCGGCCGGACACCTCGACGATCGGCGCGTCGTCGAAGTGCTTGGAGAAGCGCTCGGGGTCGATCGTCGCCGAGGTGATGATCACCTTGAGGTCGGGGCGCTTGGGCAGCAGGCGTTTGAGATAGCCCAGGATGAAGTCGATGTTCAGGCTGCGCTCGTGCGCCTCATCGATGATCAGCGTGTCGTAGCGGCGCAGCATCCGGTCGCGGGAGATCTCCGCCAGGAGGATGCCGTCCGTCATGAGCTTCACCAGCGTGTCGTCGCCGGAGTGGTCGGCGAAGCGCACCTGGTAGCCGACGGCCTCGCCGAGCGTCGTGCCCAGCTCCTCGGCGATCCGGTCGGCGACCGTGCGCGCGGCCAGCCGGCGCGGCTGGGTGTGCCCGATCAGCCCCTTGACGCCCCGGCCGAGCTCCAGGCAGATCTTCGGCAGCTGGGTGGTCTTGCCGGACCCCGTCTCACCGGCGACGATGACCACCTGGTGGTCCGCGACCGCCTTGAGGATCTCGTCCTTCTTCTGGCTGACCGGCAGGACGTCGGGATACGTGACCGCCGGGATCTGGGCGCGCCGCCGCGCGACGCGGCGCTCGGCGGCCTCGATCTCCGCGGTGACCTCCGCGAGGATCTTCTCCCGGGCCTCGGCGTCGCGCATCTTGCGGAGTCCGTCGAGACGACGACGCAGCCGATGCCGGTCGCGCAGCATCAGCTCGGGCAGGCGGGTCTGCAGGTCGGTAATCGAAGATCCCATCGCAAACGGAAGGATAGGCAGGCGGCCGGATGGTCGGGCCTCCGGCGTCCACCGTGCCCGATCCGCGGACACGGCGCCACTAGATTTCCGCGGCCGTCAGGCCGGCGGGCGAGCGCGGTGATTCCAACACCGGCTCGTCATGATCTGTTCCGGGAGGGCGTACCACTGGGCGTACGGCGCGGGGCTCACGATTCCAGCCAGATGAGTGCGGCGAAGCGGCCGGTGCGTCCCTCACGCCGGTAGGAGTACAGCTCGGGGCTCTCGATCGTGCACCGCGCGTCGTGCCGTACGTCGGCCACGCCGGCGGCGGTGAGCTGGGCGGTGATGCCCGCCCTGATGTCCAGCGCGGGCGTCCCCTGACGGGTGGTCGACCACGCGGCGGGCAGCACGGCGGCCACCTCCTCGCGCAGCTCGGGGGACACCTCGTAGCACGCGCCGCACGCGTTCGGGCCGATCAGCGCCACCATCCGGGCGGGGTCGGCGCCGCGCGCCGTCATCGCCTCGACCAGCGCCGGAACGACGCCGGCGGCCGTGCCCGCGCGTCCCGCGTGGGCGCCTCCCACCAGTCGTGCCTCCGGGTCGGCCAGCAGTACCGGCGCGCAGTCGGCGACGAGCACGGCCAGCGCCAGGCCCGGCTCGTCCGTGTAGACGCCGTCGAGGCCCGGGGGATCGTCGCCGAACGGACCGGTGACGTACCGGACGTCGGCGCTGTGCACCTGACGCATGTAGACGACCCGGTCGACGCCGAGCTCGGCGGCCGTCTTGGCGCGGTTCTCCCGGACCGCGGCGGGATCGTCCCCGACCGCGCCACCGAGATTGCGCGAGTCGTACGGCGCGGCGCTCGTCCCGCCAGACCGGTCGGCGACGACGGCACCCACCCCATCGGCCAGCTGCATCAGGCGCTCCTCCTCACTGCCGGTCCCCGACGTTACCAACCGCTCACCCCGCTCAGCGGGCGCCATGGCTCCCGCCCTCCGTCCAGGCGGCGAGGATCCGGCGTTCCTTCTCGGGATCGATGCCCTGGCCGCCCTCCGCGGCCCGGCCGGCGGCGACGTTCTCGTCGCGGATCCAGGCCCATGTGTCCTGGACGGTGTCGGCGACCGGGCGGCAGCGCAGCCCGGCCCGTAGCGCCTGGTCCGAGGACGGCAGCCAGACGCCCGCCATCGTGGGGCCGCCGGGCGCCCACATCGGCAGCTCGGTCCATTCCGCCACGCCCCGCTCCAGGAGGAACGCGTCGTCCACCCATGTCGGGACGGCGGCCGAACCGGTGACGCGGACGCAGTCGTCCAGCAGCGCGCCGAAGGTGGTGTTGCCCGGGACCCCGCTGACCAGGAACCGTCCGGTCGCTCCGGCCGCGAGCCGGGCCAGGCCGAACTCGGCGATGTCGCGGGCGTCGACCAGCTGCATCGCACGGCCGGGGTCGCCGGGCGCGAGGACGGGTCCACCGGACGCGATCCGGTTCAGCCACCACGTCAGCCGCGGCACCTGCTCGCGCGGCCCGGTGATCAGGCCCGGGTTGAGGATCAGGACTCGGCCGTCGAAGCCGGTCTCGACGGCGCGTTCGCACCCGGCCTTGAGGGTGTTGTACGGGACGTCGTCGTCCGGTCCCGCGTCCGGCGGGCACGGGTGGAGCGCGGAACTCTCGTCGACCCGGCGCTCCGGCCAGTCGGCGTAGGCGTGGACGGACGAGACGAACAGGTAGGCGTCCGCGTGGCCCGACAGCGCCCGCGCCGATCGCCCGGCCACACGGGGCACGTACCCGCAGGTGTCGATGACCGCGTCCCAGCGGCGGCCCTCGACGAGGCGGCGCAGGTCGTCGTCGTTCTCCCGGTCGCCCCGGACCACCTCGGCGCCGGGCACGTCCGTACCGCTCCGCCCGCGGTTGAAGGTGGTGACCCGGTCACCTCGCCGGAGCGCCCGCGTCACGAACGCATGGCCGAGGAAGACGGATCCACCGATCACCAGAAGGCGCATGACCCGATCATGGTGGGGTTCCCGGCACGTCAGGGCGATGTTCGCGTGCGGCGGAAGGCCGGCACCGTGTCCGGAGATCTCCGGACTTCCGCTGAGCGGAAGGTCGGTGCCCCGGCGCCGGTGGGGATCGGCAGGGTAGGAGCATGGACAAGGTGCTTCCCACGGCGGCGGAGGCGGTGACGGACGTCGGTGACGGCGCGTCGATCGCGGTGAAGGACGGCAGCCCGAAGATCGTCGAGGAGTGTTCGCTGCCGCTGACCGGCGCGGCGTGCGTCCATCGCGTCATCACCGATCTGGGCGTCCTCGACGTCACCCCCGAGGGCCCGGTCCTGGTGGAGACGGCGCCCGGGGTGAGTGAGCGGGAGATCCGCGATCGCACGGGACCACCGATCGGAGCACCTCGATGACCGACCCGAACCCGCCCTACCTCTACCCGCCGTACCAGAGCACGCCGCTGCGGGCGCCGTCCCGGCCGCTCGTGATGCCGGAGTACGGTCCGGACGCGATCGAGCTGTCCGGTCCCGTCTTCGGGCAGGCGGAGCTGGGGCTGCTCGACAACGACCTGACCAAGCAGCACGCCGGTGAGCCGCTGGGCGAGCGGATCATCGTGACGGGCAGGGTCCTCGGCTCCGGCGGGCGCCCGGTGCCGGGTGCGCTGGTCGAGATCTGGCAGACCAATGCCGCCGGGCGGTACGTCCACCTACGCGACCAGCACCCGGCGCCACTCGACCCGAACTTCACCGGAGCGGGCCGCTGCCTCACCGACGCCGAGGGCCGGTACCGGTTCGTCACGATCAAGCCGGGCGCCTACCCGTGGCGGAACCACCACAACGCCTGGCGGCCCGCGCACATCCACTTCTCGGTGTTCGGGACGGCGTTCACCCAGCGGCTGATCACCCAGATGTACTTCCCCGGCGACCCGCTGTTCGCCCACGACCCGATCTTCCAGTCGATCCCGGACGAGAAGGCCAGGGAGCGTCTCGTCTCGCGGTTCGACCTGGCCACGACCGTGCCGGAATGGGCCCTCGGCTACGAGTGGGACATCGTCCTCGGCGCGACCCCCATGGAGGCCTGATGACTCTCACCGGCATCCGACCACGAGCACTCTTCCAGTGCCGTACCAAGGAGGGTGCAGTAGTGACCACACCGTCCCAGACCGTCGGCCCCTTCTTCGGTTACGCCCTGCCGTACGCCGACGGGCCGTACGTCGTCCCGGAATGGCATCCGGACGCGATCCGGCTCCGGGGCCGGGTTCTCGACGGGGCCGGCGAGCCGCTGCCGGACGCGCTCGTGGAGATCTGGCAGGCCGACGCGGACGGCGATGTCTCCAGGGGCGGGGGCGAGCTACGACGTGCCGGCAACGACTTCTCCGGCTTCGGGCGCTGCGGGACCGACGCGGGCGGGAACTACTGGTTCTCGACCGTGAAGCCCGGCGGCCCGGCCCCGCACATCGCCGTGCTGATCTTCGCTCGCGGCCTGCTCAAGCCGGTCGCGACCCGCGTCTACTTCCCCGGCGAGCCGGGCAACGCCACGGATCCGGTGCTGTTCGCGGTGCCCGCCGAGCGGCGTGACACGCTGGTCGCCGTACGGGAGGGCGAGCGGTCCTACCGCTTCGACGTGCACCTGCGAGGAGAGCGGGAGACGGTCTTCTTCGAGCGGTGCTTCGCGGACTGATCCGACGGGCGTCTCTGAGTGGACGAGGACGGTGTGCCTTCGAGCGGTGCTTCGCCGACTGATCCGACGGCCGCCCGTGAGCGAACGAGGACGGTGTGTCTTTGAGTGATATGTCGCCGGCCGACCTGCTGTCACCGGTCGCCGCCGGCACCGCGGCCGAGGCGGCGACGTCCGCCGAGGCGTGGGTGCGCGCCCTGGTCGACGCGGAGGCGGCGCTGGCCCGTGCCCAGGCCCGTCTCGGGCTGATCCCCGATGAGGTCGCGCGCGCCGTCGCCGACGTCCGCCTCGACCCCGCCGAACTGGCCGTTCGGGCGCGTGGTGCGGGCAACCCGGTCGTACCGCTGGTCGCCGCGCTGCGCGAGGTGGCGGGCGACCAGGTCCACTTGGGCGCGACCAGCCAGGACATCATGGACACGGCCGCCATGCTCGTGGCGGCACGCGTCCGCGGGACGCTTCTCGCGGACCTTGACCGTACGGCGGGCGCCCTCGCCGACCTGGCCCGGCGACACCGGGACACGCCGATGGCCGGGCGTACCCTCGGGCAGCAGGCCGTGCCCACGACGTTCGGACTGCGGGCCGCCGGCTGGCTGACCGCGGTGGCGCGGACACGGGACCGGCTCGCGGGCGTACCGCTGCCCGCCCAGCTCGGCGGGGCCGCCGGGACCCTCGCGGCGCTCGGGACGACCGAACTCCTGCCGCTGTTCGCCGAGGAGACCGGGCTCGCCGAGCCGGTGCTGCCCTGGCACACGCTGCGCGCGCCTGTCGCCGAACTCGGCGCGGCGCTCGCTCTTGTCGCCGGGGCCCTCGGCAAGATCGCCACCGACGTCGTGCTGCTCGCCCAGACCGAGATCGGCGAGGTGGCCGAACCGGCCGCGGCCGGACGGGGCGGCTCGTCGGCGATGCCGCACAAGCGCAACCCGGTGCTCGCCACGATGATCCGTTCGGCCGCGCTGCGCGTCCCCGCGTACGCCCAGATCCTCTTCGCCTCGCAGGCCGCGGGGCTCGACCGGCCGGCGGGGGAGTGGCACGCGGAATGGCAGCCGTTCAACGACTGCCTGCGCCTCGTCGGCGGCGCGGCCGAGACCGCCGCCGAGCTGACCGCCGGCCTCGAGGTGTTCCCCGACCGCATGCGCGCGAACCTCCGTGAGGAACTGCTCGCCGAGTACGTCGCCGGCCGGCTCGCCGAACGCGAAGGCCGGGCGGCCGCCGAGGAGACGGTCGCGCGGGCGGTGCGCGAGGGCCGCCCGCTGGGCGACCTGCTTCCGGAGGAGGACCGTACGGCCGACGGCCCGGCAACCGCGTTCGGCGTCGACCTGGCCGACGCGACCGGCCGAGCGCCGGAGCTGGTGGACCGCGCCCTCGCCGCCTACGCCGGGAAGGAGCCGGAGTGAGCGACCCGAACGATCGCGATCCCGGGCCGGCGGGCCGTACGCTCGCCACCCACGCTGGAGAGGACCCGAGGTGACCGGCCTGAACCACCGCTTTGACGGCCCGGAGGACGCCCCGGTCCTGGCCCTGGGCCCTTCGCTGGGGACGACGCTCGACCTGTGGGAGCCGCAGCTGCCCGCGCTCACTGCCTCCTGGCGGACCCTCCGGTTCGACCTGCCGGGCCACGGTGGCTCAGTCCCGGTCCACGGCTCGGTCGCGGACTTCGCGGACGCGGTCGTGGAGCTTTTCGACGGGCTCGGCGTCGGCCGCGTCGCCTGCGCCGGAGTGTCGCTGGGCGGGGCGATCGGCACCGTCCTGGCGCTGCGCCACCCGGACCGGGTGACGAGCCTGGCGCTGTGCTGCACCTCCGCGTGGTTCGGCGACCCGGATCCCTGGCGCGACCGGGCCGCGCGTGTGCGCGCCGAAGGCCTCGAACCGCTGACGGACATGTTCGTGGCGCGGTGGTTCACCGCGGGCTACGCGGGGCCCGGGGTCGATGCCGTACGGAAGATGCTCGAGCGGGTGGATCGCGAAGGGTACGCCGCGTGCTGCGACGCGATCGCCGGTTTCGACGTCCGGGATCGCCTCGGCGGCGTGCGCGCGCCCGCCCTCGTCCTCGCGGGCGCCGAGGACGTGGCGACGCCTCTGGACCACGCCGAGACCCTCGCCGCGGGCATCCCCGCCGCCGAACTGGTCGTGGTGCCCGGCGCCCATCTGGCCAATCTCGAATGTCCGCGTCCGGTCACCGAGGCGCTGGCCCACCACCTGGAGAGAACAGCATGAACGATGGGATGAGGGTTCGCCGGGAGGTCCTCGGCGGCGCGCATGTCGACCGTGCGCGGGAGCGTACGACGGAGTTCACCGCGGACTTCCAGGACTTCATCACGCGGTACGCGTGGGGGGAGATCTGGACCCGGCCCGGCCTCGACCGCCGGACGCGCAGCTGTGTCACGCTGACCGCCCTGGTCGCCGGCGGCCACCTGGACGAGCTGGCCATGCACGTACGCGCGGCCCTCCGCAACGGCCTCACCACCGACGAGATCAAGGAAGTACTGCTGCAGACCGCGGTATATTGCGGAATCCCTGCGGCCAACGCCGCCTTCGCCGTGGCTCAGCGGGTCCTCGCGGAGGATGGTCTGATTGCGGAACGTGAGTGATCGATTTCACTTCGTGTTCGCGCAGAGCGTAATCTGTCGCTCACGCTCCGCGCTGGCGGGTGCGTGGTCGAGTTCCCCGACCCCCCAGGGAACGCGAGGCACGGGAGGTAAGGTCATGGACGTGGCCGACACCGAGCGACGGATCAACCAGCTCCGCAACGACGTTTACGCGGTCTACGAGCAGCTGACGACCGTCCAGCTGACACAGCAGACACACGGCAGTCAGCTGACGTCGCTCAGCAACACGGTCAGCCGCATCTGGACCACGCAGCATGAGCATGGCGAGCGGCTGAACCACATCGACAGCGCGCTCTCGGTGCTGACCGAGAAGGTCGGCGGGTTCGACGAGCGGTTCGGGCAGATCGATCAGCGGTTCGGGCAGATCGATCAGCGGTTCGGGCAGATCGACGAGCGGTTCGGGCAGATCGATCAGCGGTTCGGGCAGATCGATCAGCGGTTCGGGCAGATCGACGAGCGGTTCGGGCAGATCGATCAGCGGTTCGGGCAGATCGACGAGCGGTTCGGGCAGATCGACGAGCGGTTCGGGCAGATCGACGAGCGGCTCACGAGGATGGACCAGCGGTTCGACGAGCATGACGCCAAGCTGGACGACCAGGGCAGGAAGCTGGACCTGATCCTCGAGGCGCTGAAAATCGGCCCCAACTGATCGGACTCCTCGGCGCCCCGCGACCCGATGCCGGATCGCGGGGCGTTGCCTATCGTGAAGGTCCCGGGTGAGGGAAGCGGGAGCGATGACGAGTGCCGAGCGCCCGCCCAGCGTGGCGGGCAAGGTGATGGCGATCCTCGAGTCGTTCGCGCCCGGCGGTGTCCGGCTGACCCTCACCGAGATCTGCGCCCGCGCCGGGCTGCCGCTCGCCACGGGGCACCGGCTCGTTCGCGAGCTGGCCGGCGGCGGCTTCCTCGAGCGGCTGTCCGACGGTTCCTACCGCATCGGAACACGCCTGTGGCGCGTCGGCGCGCAGGCCTCGGCGGCGACGACCCTGCGCGAGCTCGCCCTGCCGTACATGGAGGAGCTGTACGCGGCCACCCACGAGAACGTCCAGCTGGCGGTGCTCAGCGGCGGCAAGGCCCTCTACCTCGAGCGCCTGCGCGGCCCACGGTCGGTGCCGATCGTGACGCGTGTCGCGGCCGAGCTCCCGCTGCACGCCACCGGCGTGGGCAAGGTCCTGCTCGCCTTCGCCGGCGAGGAGCTCGCCGAAGAGGTCATCGACGGGGGGCTGGCGTCGTACACCCCGCACACCGTCACGGACGGCGGTCGCCTGCGGGCCTGCCTCGCCGACGTCCGGCGGTCCGGGTACGCCGTGACCCGTGAGGAGATGTCCCTCGGGACGTGTTCGGTCGCCGCGCCGGTCCGGGGCGCCGCCGGCGACGTGGTGGCGGCCCTGTCGCTCGTCACCCGGCGGAGCGGCGCGGACCTGCGGCGGCTCGTGCCCGCGGTCCTCGCCGCGGCGACCGCCCTGTCCCGGGACGTCGACGCCCACAGTGGTTCCGCTGAATGGAAGAACTGGGCCTGACGGCCGGGACGGCGGCAGGAGGATCATGCTGAGGACGTCGAAAGAGGATCACCGATGCGCACCCAAGTGGCGATCGCCGGGGCCGGACCGGCCGGACTGCTGCTCTCTCATCTGCTGCGCCTGCGCGGCATCGACTCCGTGGTGCTGGAGAGCCGCGACCGCGCGTACGTGGAGAGGCGGCAGCGGGCCGGGATGCTGGAGCAGGGGACCGTCGACGTCCTTCGCGGGAGCGGTGTCGGGGAGCGGCTCGACCGGGAGGGCCTCACCCACCACGGTCTCGAACTCCGCTTCGGCGGGGCAGGCCACCGCGTCCCGCTGTCGGACCTGACGGACGGGCGGACGGTCACGATCTACGCGCAGACCGAGATCGTCAAGGATCTGATCGCCGCGCGGATGGCCGCTGGAGACGAGCTCCACTTCGAGGCCGAGGTCCTGTCGGTGGATCCGGGCACGCCGTCCGTGACCTACCGCCGCGACGGCCGGATCCAGACATTGGAGTGCGACGTCGTCGCGGGATGCGACGGCTTCCACGGCGTCTGCCGTCCGGCGGTGCCGGACACCAGGGTCTACGAGCGGGAGTATCCGTTCGCGTGGCTCGGCACCCTCGCCGACGTCCCACCCTCCACCGAGGAGCTCATCTACGCGTACAGCGAGCGTGGGTTCGCCCTGCACAGCCTGCGATCCCCGAAGATCAGCAGGCTGTACCTCCAGGTCGATCCGGCGGACGGCATCGCCGCGTGGCCCGACGACCGGATCTGGTCCGAGCTGCGGGCGCGGTTCGCCACTCACGACGGCTGGGAGCTGCGGGACGGGCCCATCCTGGAGAAATCGATCACTCCGATGCGCAGCTTCGTGGCCGAGCCGATGCGCCATGACCGCCTGTTCCTCGCCGGGGACGCCGCGCACATCGTGCCGCCCACCGGCGCCAAGGGACTGAACCTCGCGATCTCCGATGTGGTCGTCCTCGCCGAGGCGCTGGCCGCCTGGTACGGCTCCGGCTCGACCGAGCTCCTCGACGCCTACTCCGCGACCTGCCTGCGACGCGTGTGGCGGGCCGAGCACTTCTCGTACTGGATGACCACGCTGCTGCACAAGGATCCCCGCCAGGACGCCCTCGGCCACCGGCTGCAGCTGTCCCACCTGGAGTACGTCGCCGCGTCGAAGGCCGCCGCGACGACACTGGCCGAGAACTACGTCGGAGCCGCGCCCACGCTCTGACCGGTAGAGCGTTGTGCGGTGCGCGTTCCGACTCTTAGCGTGTGGCTCATGATCTCGCTCTCCCAGGCGCTGTCCTTCGGCCTCGCCTCCTTCATCCTCATCGTCATCCCGGGGCCGAGCGTGCTGTTCATCGTCGGGCGTGCGCTGGCGTACGGGCGGCGCGTCGCACTCGTTTCCGTCGTCGGCACTGAGCTCGGCGCGCTGTTCATCGTCGGAGCGGTGGCGCTCGGCATCGGTTCGCTGGTGGAGCGGTCCGTGCTGATCTTCACGACGGTGAAGCTGGCCGGGGCGGCCTACCTCGTCTTCCTCGGCGTACGGGTGCTCATGCGCCGGGGTGGAGACACCGGTCTCGAAGCCGTGGCCGCCGACGCGCGTAGAGGATGGCGCGCGTGTTTCGACGGTTTCCTGGTCGGGATCACCAACCCGAAGTCGGCCGTGTTCTTCGCCGCGGTGCTGCCGCAGTTCGTGGATCCGGCCCGTGGTCACGTACCCACCCAGATGTTCACCCTCGGCCTGATCTCCGTACTGGTCGCTCTCGCCGCCGACTCGGTCTGGAGCCTCGTCGCCGGCACGGCCCGGGCCTGGTTCGGCCGCTCGCCCCGGCGGCTGCGGCTGGTCGGCGGCGTCGGCGGTCTCGCCATGATCGGCCTGGGTATCGGCGTCGCGCTCACCGGCCGCAAGGACTGAACGCGTCCGTGAGGGGAACCGTCAGAAGACGCCCTTGGGCGGGGGCGGCGACGGGCGGGCGGTCGCGTCGGTGACCGGTGCGGCGCCCGCGGTGAACCTCGTCAGCTCCGCGCCGTACAGCACCCGCGCAGGGAAGGGATCTCCGGCCGCCTTCCGCGTGAGCTCCGCGACGGGCGGCGGGATGGAGCCCGCGACCACGATCAGGTTGCCGAACCGGCGGCCGCGCAGCACCGCCGGGTCGCCGATGAGACAGAGCTCCGGCAGCACCGAGCGTAGGGTCGCCACCTGGCCCCGGGCGAAGGACAGCGGCGCGCCGTCGGCCACGTTCACGGCGTACCACCCGCCTGGGCGCAGCACCCGCGCCACGGCCGCCGCGAACTCCACGGTGGCCAGGTGCGCGGGGGACCGGCTCCCCGCGTACACGTCGCCGATCACCAGGTCGAAGGAGTCCTCGGGAGCCCGCACCAGGACCTCTCGGGCGTCACCGTGCCTGATCCGGACCCGGTGGCCGCGCTCCAGCGGCAGCTCGCGGCGTACGAGGTCGATGAGCGCGGCATCGACCTCGACCACCTGCTGGGTCGAGCGCGGCCGGGTCGCGGCGACGTAGCGCGGCAGGGTGAGCGCCCCACCGCCCAGGTGCAGCACCCGCAGCGGCTGCCGTGGCGGTGCCATCAGGTCGACGACGTGGCCGAGCCGCCGCACGTACTCGAAGTCGAGGTAGGCGGGGTCGTCGAGGTCCACGTGGGACTGCGGCGCGCCGTCGAGCAGCAGCGTCCAGGCCTGGGGGCGATCCGGGTCGCGGACCAGCTCCGCGATGCCGGAGTCGACCGTCTCCTCCACCCGGTGGGCGCGCTGCCGGTGTGCCATCGGCCCACATTAATCGACCTGCGCACCCACCGAAGATCGCGATACGGTGCGTGCTGCCAGACGCCTCACGGGCTGCAGAAGCTGGACAGCCTCTCCGTGGCGCGTTAGCTCAATAGGCAGAGCACGGCGATCTTAGGACTGATCCGTTCTCTTAAACGCCGCTGGCGTGTGCAATTGGGCGGCAAGCCGGGGTCCGGGAGATGGACAAAGCTCCCGGACCCCACCGATTTCTACAGGCGTTCGATGATGGTGACGTTGGCCTGACCGCCGCCCTCGCACATCGTCTGCAGGCCGTACCGGCCGCCGGTGCGTTCGAGTTCGTGCAGCAGTGTCGTCATCAGCCGGGCGCCGGTGGCGCCGAGCGGGTGGCCGAGGGCGATCGCGCCGCCGTTGGGGTTGGTGACGGCCGGGTCGGCGCCGGTCTCCTTCAGCCAGGCCAGCACGACGGGCGCGAACGCCTCGTTGATCTCGACGACGTCGATGTCGCCGATGGTCATCCCGGCCTTCTTCAGCGCGTACGCCGTGGCGGGGATCGGGGCGGACAGCATCCGGATCGGGTCCTCGCCGCGTACGGACAGGTGGTGGACGCGGGCGCGCGGTGTGAGGCCGTGGTCCCGAACCGCCCGCTCGGAGGCGATCAGCAGGGCCGCGGATCCGTCGGAGATCTGCGAGGACAGAGCGGCGGTCAGCCGGCCGCCCTCGACGAGCGTCTTGAGCCCGGCCATCTTCTCCAGTGAGGTGTCGCGGCGCGGGCCCTCGTCCGTCGTGACGTCGCCGTACGGGGCGATCTCGCGGTCGAACCGGGCCTCGTCGATGGCGCGGATCGCACGCCGGTGCGACTCGAGGGCGAACGCCTCCATCTCCTCGCGGCCGATGTCCCACTGCTCGGCGATCATCTCGGCGCCCCGGAACTGCGAGACCTCCTGGTCGCCGTAGCGCGCCTCCCAGCCGCGCGAGCCGGCGAACGGGCCGGCGAAGCCGAGCTGCACCCCGGCGATCATGGCGTAGGCGATCGGGATCTTCGACATGTTCTGCACGCCGCCCGCGACGACGAGGTCGGCGGTGCCGCTCAGGACAGCCTGGGCGGCGAAGTGCAGGGCCTGCTGCGACGATCCGCACTGGCGGTCGACGGTGACGCCCGGGACCTCCTCCGGCAGCCCGGCCGCCAGCCAGCACGTGCGGGCGACGTCACCGGCCTGCGGGCCCACCGCGTCCACACAGCCGAAGATCACGTCCTCGACCGCAGCCGGGTCGACACCGGACCGTTCGACCAGCGCCGTCAGGGCGTGCGCGCCGAGATCGGCCGGATGGACCTCGGCGAGCCCGCCGTTCCGCCGCCCGACGGGGCTGCGGACCGCCTCGACGATGTAGGCCTCAGCCATGACATGCCTCCTACTCGTGTTGGATCCCCTCGAGGACCATGGCGAGGTACTGCTCAGCGATCTCCTCGGCGGTGAGCCGCCCGCCGGGCTGGTACCAGGTCGCCGCCACCCACACCGTGTCGCGGATGAAGCGGTAGACCAGGGCGGTGTCCAGGTCGGAGCGGAACGCGCCCTCGCGGACGCCGCGCTCCAGGAGCGCCGTCCACATCTCCTCGAACCGCCGCCGCGACTCGACCAGGTACGCGAAACGGGGGCTCGTCGCCAGGTGCCGCGACTCGTTCTGGTACATCACGACGGCCGGCCGGTGCCGGTCGATGCACCGGAACGACTCGACGATGAGGGCCGTCAGGGCCTCGCGCGCCCCGAGCCGCGCGTCGAGCACCCGGTCGTACGCCGCCCACATCTCGTTCAGGAAGGTCGACAGGATCTCGTCGGCCATCGACTCCTTGGAATCGAAGTGGTAGTAGAGGCTGCCGCCGAGGATGCCGGCCGCGTCGGCGACCTCGCGGACGGTGGTGGCGGAGTAGCCGCGGTCGGCGAAGACCTCCGCCGCGGTGGCGAGCAGTTCGGCCCGCCGCTCGGCTCGGGCGGCGGCGGTGCCCTCAGCGTCACGCCGTCGTGGACTCATGGTTTCTAGGTTCCTTATGGGTGCTGGCTGGAGACGGAGGCAGTGTCCTCGGTGTCGTGCCATCGTGGACATGCGGACCTCACGGATGCTGGCTGGAGACGGAGACGACCTCGCCCGTCATGTACGACGAGTAGCCGGAGGCCAGGAAGACGATAACGTTGGCCACCTCCCACGGCTCCGCGTAGCGGCCGTACGCCTCCTTGCGCGTCAGCTCCGTCAGCAGGTCCTCGCTCGTCACCTTCACCAGGTGCGGATGCATGGCGAGGCTGGGCGCCACCGCGTTGATCCGCACGCCGTACTCCGCGGCCTCCAGTGCGGCGCAGCGGGTCAGCGCCATCACCCCGGCCTTGGCCGCCGCGTAGTGCGACTGCCCGCGCTGTGCCCGCCAGCCGATCACCGATGCGTTGTTCACGATCACGCCGTGCCCCTGGGCGCGCATGATCCGCAGAGCCGCGCGCGTGCAGCGCATGGTGCCGCCCAGCGTGACGTCCAGCACCCGCGACCACTGCTCGTCGGTCATATCCACGAGGTCCGCCGTGCCGCCGAGACCGGCGTTGTTGACCACGACGTCGATCCGGCCGAACCGCTCGGCGGTGGCGGCGAACAGCTCCCGTACCCGCTCCTCGGACGTGACGTCGCACGGCACGGCGGCCACCGCCTCGTCGCCGAACTCCTTCGCCAGCTCGACCAGTGACCGTTCGAGCCGTCGCTCGTGCGCGTCGCTGATCATCACCCGCGCCCCCTCCTCCAGGCAGCGGCGGGCGGTGGCGCCGCCGATGCCCGCTCCGGCCGCGGCCGTCACCACGACGACGCGATCGCGCAGGAGCCCGTGGCCGGAGACAGGGGTCGCCCGGGTCGAGGGAATGCCGGTCTCGCTCACCTGCGCTACTCTACCAAACAGTTGTTAGAAAGAATCGCTCGGCGGCGTGGGAGGCGGACGTCATGGATCTCGATCTGTCGCCGGTGGAGCCCTTCCAGGCCGAGGTGCGCGCCTGGCTGCGCCGCAACGTGCCGGCGACGCCGCTGCCCTCGCTGGAGACGGAGGCGGGCTTCACCGCCCACCGCGCGTGGGAACGGGCGCTGGGCGCGGAACGGCTGTCCGCGGTGTCCTGGCCCGAGGCGTACGGAGGGCGCGGCGCGTCGCCGCTCGAATGGCTGGTCTTCGAGGAGGAGTACTACGCGGCCGGGGCTCCCGGCCGGGTGAGCCAGAACGGCATCAACCTGCTCGCCCCCACCCTCTTCGCGCACGGCACGACCGAGCAGCTCGAACGCGTCCTGCCGCCGATGGCCGCCGGCGAGGTGATCTGGGCGCAGGCGTGGTCGGAGCCGGGCGCCGGCAGCGACCTCGCCGCGCTACGGGCGACCGCCACCCGCGTCGACGGCGGCTGGCGGCTGAACGGGCAGAAGACCTGGTCCTCGCGTGCGGCCTTCGCCGACCGGGCGTTCGGCCTGTTCCGCTCCGATCCGGCCGCCGAACGCCATCGCGGGCTGACGTACCTGATGTTCCCGCTCGACGCCGAGGGCGTGACCGTACGGCCGATCGGGCGGCTGGACGGCAGACCCGCCTTCGCCGAGCTGTTCCTCGACGACGTGTTCGTGCCCGACCGGGACGTCATCGGCGAGCCGGGCCAGGGCTGGGCGGTCGCGATGAGCACGGCCGGCAACGAACGCGGTCTCACACTGCGCAGCCCCGGCCGGTTCCTCGCCGCCACGGACCGCCTGCTCGCCCTGTGGCGCGAGCACGGCGCCGACCCCCTGCTACGCGACCGCGTCGCCGACGCGTGGATCAAGGCCCGCGCCTACCGGCTGAAGGGCTTCGAGACCATCTCCCGCACCGACGACATCGGCGCGGAGGCCAGCGTCAACAAGGTCTTCTGGAGCGAGCTCGACGTCGAACTGCACGAGACCGCGCTGGACGTCCTAGGCCCGGACGCGGAACTTGAGGGCGACTGGCTGGAGGGCTACGTCTTCTCCCTCGCCGGGCCGATCTACGCCGGCACCAACGAGATCCAGCGCAACGTCATCGCCGAGCGCGTCCTCGGCCTGCCGAGGGAGCGGCGTGTCGGCGGGTGAGCCCCGATTGAATTGAGGATCAGGATGAAGTTCGTCCTCGACGCCGAACAGCGGCTGTTCGGCGAGACCCTGCACAAGCTCCTCACCGAGACCGGCACGCCCGCCCTGATCCGCCGCTGGGCGGCCGGCGACCGGGACCGTACGCTGTGGACCGCGCTCGCGGAGGCCGGGGTGTTCACCCTGGCGGTGCCCGAACGCCACGACGGCGCCGGGCTCCTCCCGGTGGAGCTGGTCGTCGCGCTGCACGAGCTGGGCCGTCACGCGGTCCCCGGGCCGATCGTCGAGACGCTCGCTGCGGCGGTGCTGCTCGGCGAGGCGGATGACGAGGCGCTGGGCGCGCGATGGCTGCCCCGGATCGCCGCCGGTGAGGCGGTGGTCTCGCTGGTGGCGCCGGCGGTGGTTCGCCGTGCCCTCGACGCGGACGCCGCGGACCTGACGCTGCTCGTCGACGGCGAGGAAGTGTGGTCCGCCCTGCCCGAGGGTTCCGCCGTACGCTCGCTGGACCCCGCGCGCCGCTTGTTCCCGGTCGTCGCGGGCGAACGGCTGGCCGCCGGTCCGGCCGTGCCCCGGGCCGCCGCGGCGGCGTACGACCTGGGCGTGCTGGCGTGTTCCGCGCAGCTCGTCGGCCTGGGACGGGCGCTGCTCGACACGACGGTGGTGTACGCACGGACGCGGCGGCAGTTCGGGCGTGCGATCGGGGAGTTCCAGGCGGTCAAGCACCATCTCGCGAACGTCCTGACCGGCCTGGAGTTCGCCCGCCCCCTCGTGTACGGCGCCGCCCTGTCCTTCGGCTCGCCGGACTTCGCCCGCGACGTGTCGGCGGCCAAGGTCGCGGCCTCTGACGCGGCGTACGCGGCCGCCCGGGTCGCCCTCCAGGTGCACGGCGCGATCGGCTACACCGACGAGTACGACCCGTCCCTGTGGATCCGCAAGGTCCGGGCGCTGCACTCCGCCTGGGGCACTCCCGCCGAGCACCGCGCCCGTGTCCTCGCCGTACCGCGCTGAACCCGGCGGCGCGCCCGTCGGCCTGACGTGAACAGGGATACCGCCCGTCTGATTCCGGCACCGGCTCCTTGCTCGGAGATTCCGCTCGGCGGACTACCCCTCTCGGCGGAGGGTGGCGAGGTAGCTGCCTGTCGAGTTCTCGAAGTGGGTGATGTCGGTGAGTTCCCAGCCGGTCCCGGGGACGAGTTCGGCGAGTTCGCGTGGTGCTGGATTCAGGTAGTGGAACCAGGGGGTCGCCACATCGCGGTAGCGGATCCGAAGGGTGCGCTGTCCGGCGATGCGACCCGCGCGCAGGTTCCGTTGGTTGTAAGGCAGATGCAGGGGGTCGTCGGAATCGGTCAGGTTTCGGCCTTGGGCGACGATGGCGGCGCCGGGCGCGGCCATCGCGGCCAGAGCCCGCAGGAATCGCGGTGCCTCCTGGCGGGTTTCCAGCAGGCCGAGGTTGATGCCCAGGAGCAGGAAGCCGTCGTACTTTGCTCCGGTCGTGGCGTGCTCGTGGACCGTGCCGCGGACGACGGACCGTATGCTCTGTCGGCGGCACACCTCGAGGGCGCCCGGGGAGATGTCGATGGCCGTGACGTCGTGGCCTCGGTCGAGCAGCGCGCGGGCGGCTCGTCCTCCACCGGCGCCGACGTCCAGGACCCTGCCCTTGAGCAGATCCAGTGCGCGGCGTTCCTCATCCGGCCACTGGTCGATCGGTGCGATCCAGGGCGCGACGGGAAGGACTATCACCAGCCCGTCGTCGCGTTCCGCGATCTGGAGGACCGGGGCGGCGGACGGATCCAGAGACGCCTCGTACGCGTCGCGCAGCATGTCCCCGATCGCATCACCGATGCGAGGACCAGGTCTGCCCATCCCTCCTTCCGGGTGGCCTTCGGTTCCCCGGTCGTCGCCGGGCTCATCTTCTGTGACTTCTCCGGGCGCGCGGCCCGCGGGACCGTTCATGGCGTCTCCTCGGCTGGGACGGGAGTGAAGGCCGGTGTCTCGGGGCGGGCGATCGGCCGGAACGTGACGAGGAGCATCAGGAGGACTCCGGCGGCGCACCATGCCCCGATGACGGTCGAGATCGAGAAGCGTTCGCTGAGGGCACCGGTGACCAGGATGGCGGCGCCCTGGGCGATCTGGACCCCGCTGCCCATGACGCCGTACGCCCGGGCCCGGTATTCGTTCGGGAGCACCTGCTGGAACAGCCCCTGCGCGGCGGGCAGCAGCAGCGACATGACCACACCGGAGGCGGTGACCAGGATCAGCACTCCGGCGAGCGGCGGGTCGAGCAGCGCGGAGGCCAGGGTGAGGGGAGCCAGCACCGCGAGCGGACGGATCAGCCGGATCCGGGTCCGTGGCCGCAACAGCCGCGTGAGGATCAGGCCTCCGATGGCGACGCCGAGCGGGTTGGCGGCCATGATGAGGCCCTGGGTCGCGCCACCGCCACCGAGCTCGGACGCCCAAGCGGCGGCGAGGCCTTCAGGGACGATCACGAAGGTGACCGCGCCGAAGCTGATGAAGGCGATCGCGCGCATCAGCGGGTGGCCGAAGACGATGGTGTATCCCTGGCGGGCCTCCCGCCACAGGCTGGTGCGGTGGGCGATCGCGAGTGTGGCAGGGCGGGGTTTGACGTAACGGTGCAGCAGGAACGCCGAGCCGACGAAGGTGACGGCGTTCAGCAGCAGCGCGGCATGCGCGCTGTATCCGGCGATCACCCCTCCGGAGGCATACCCTGCGACCTGGGCGAGGTTGAAGATGGCGTTGTTGAAGGAGACGCCGAGTAGGTACCGGTCGCCGGTCAGGATCTGTGGGAGCTGGGCGGAACGGGCCGAGTCGAACGGAGGGGCGAGCAGCCCGCCGGCGAACAGCAGCATGAGCATCACCGGTATGGGCATGCCGGGAATCGCGATCAGCCCGATGAGTGCCGCCCTGGCCAGATCGCAGGAGATCATCACCGAGCGCGACGGATACCGTTCGGCCACCGCCGCGAGCAACGGGCCCGCGGTGAGCCATGGCAGATATCCCACGGCGAAGGCCGCCGCCGACGCGAACGCCGAGCCGGTTCGATCGAAGACCAGCAACGCCACCGCGGCCTTGCACAGGTAGTCCCCGGCCCAGGAGAGCACACTCGCGGCGAACACCGCACGGTACTCCACCAGGGCGAACAGATCCCGATAGCCCGCCGGCCGTTCCTCGTCAGTCGCCGGACAACTCATTCGATCTCCGCAGCGCACTTCACGAAAGACGACCGACCCCGCCAAAGTGGAGGGTCGGCGCTGAATCATTCGAAGATTAGGGCCAACGGGGGCCATTTGGTGTCCATACGGATCATTACGTACCTCCTTTCGGCGTTCGCGCGGCCATCCTCGCTGTCCGGCAGATCGGGCGACAGGGCCCTGGGACCTGGTTTTCGCCGGCGCCAAATGAGCCTGGGGTCCCAAGGCGCGCCCTGCGGATAGGACGAACGGCCTAATGCTCGGCAGTCGTGCTGGGCGATGACCAGAATAGATCGACGGTTCGCATTCACTCGCGTACCTACCGTGACCATGACTGCACTCGGCATGGGATGATGGCCGCCATCACCACGGCGCTGGCGGAGGCGGGAATCAGCTGGCTCGAGCGGTGAGCCGGCTCGGCCTCAGCCGGTGGCGAGGTCCGCGAGGCGGGCCATGACCTCGGTGGCCTGGGCGACGATACCGTCGATGAGCTCCTGGCAGGAGGGCAGGTCGTCGATGACGGTGACGGCCTGGCCGGAGGCCATGACGCCGAGATCGGGGCGGCCGTCGACCATGGCGGCCTTGAGTAGCATCGGGGTGTTGGCGGCCATCAGCACCTGCGACCAGGACATCTCCTTGCCGTGCCGCATCGCGAGGCCGTCGCGGACCATGGCCCGCCACGACATCCCGGACACGCGCCTGAAACGAGCGGCGTTGCGCAGCGCGCGGGCCAGGCCGGTCATCCGGCCGGAGCGCTCCAGGGAGTCGACCAGGCCGGTGCGCAGGACGCGGTGCGGCATGCCGTCGACCTGCCGGGTGACGACGGTCTCGGTCATGCCGAGATAGACCCGCTTCACCTCCTCGGGCACCGAGCTGTCGGAGGTCAGCAGGAAGCGGGTGCCCATCGCGACGCCCGCCGCGCCGTACGCCAGCGCCGCGGCCAGGCCCCGGCCGTCGAAGAAGCCGCCGGCGGCGATCACCGGGATGTCCACGGCGTCCACGATCTGGGGGAGCAGCAGGGTGGTGGCGACCGGGCCGGTGTGCCCGCCTCCCTCGCCGCCCTGGACGAGGACGGCGTCGGCGCCCCACGCGGCGACCTTCTCGGCGTGCCGGCGTGCCCCCACGGAGGGGATCACGACGACGCCGGCGTCCTTCAGCCGGGCGATCAGGTCCGGCTTGGGAGCGAGCGCGAAGGACGCGACCCGGACGCCCTCCTTGATCAGCAGGTCGGTCCGCTCGCCCGCGTCCGTGGCGTCCGCCCGGAGGTTGACCCCGAAGGGGGCGTCGGTGCGCTCCTTGACCTCGCGGATCGCGGCGGCGAGTCCGTCGAGGGTCATCGTGGCCGAGGCGAGGACGCCCAGGCCGCCCGCGTTCGCGACCGCCGAGACGAGGCGGGGGCCGGCCACCCAGCCCATGCCGGTCTGCACGATCGGGTGCCGGACGCCGGTCAGCTCGGTCAGCGCCGTCCGCATCGCTCCACACTCCCTCCACAGGGCACCGGCGCCCGGCCTTCCGCGCTCGGACGCTCGTGCCCGGACCTCGACGCCTCGGCCCAGCGTCGGCGCGGCCTCATCGCCGGGCGGTGCCGGCCGCCGGAACCTCGCGTTCGCGCAGGTCCTTCGGATCGAGGACCTCCCGGATGATCCGCAGCTGTTCGGCGTCCGGCACCGGGGTCGCGGGGACGTAAGGCGGAACGACGAGGTCGAAACCGGTGGCCGTGGTCACCTCGTCGACGGTCACGCCGGGGTGGACGGACCGTAGCCGCATCCGGCGGTCCGGCGTCGCGAAGTCCAGGACGGCCAGGTCGGTGACGACGACGCGGATCTCGTGGGCGCCCCGGTCGTACCCGATGCCGCTGACCATGTCGACCGTCTCAACGAACACCCGGGGGGAGTGCCGGGGGATCCAGTAGCTGGTCGTGTCGCAGCGGGTGTTGCCGGGCGCGCCGCGCACTCCCAGCAGCTGCGCCTTCGGGCGGGCCCAGTCGCCGATGCAGGAGATGTTGGTGTTGCCGAACCGGTCGATCTGGCTCGCGCCGAGCATGACGTGGCGGCGGCCGTTCAGCACCAGCCACAGGTGCTCGCGGAACGGCAGCCAGCCCTCGATCTCGCGTGGCGTCTCGCCGAGCGCGGGCACGTCGCCGGTCAGCAGGCACACGCCGTCGTGGGTGAGCAGTCCGGGTTCGAACGTCAGCCGCGCCAGCCGGGCGGCCAGGACCGTGACGGCGCCCCCGATGCCCGCCGCGAGGATCTCGCCGTCGCCGCGGAACGCCTCCGCGCACGCCGTCACGCACACCTCTGCCCTGGTCGCGGTCATCGGTCCTCCGCGCGGGCCGTGGGGAAAACGCCGTGGTGCACGTCGTCGCCCATCAGCGGCCCTCCTCCTCGCGCCAGGCGCGGACGGCCGCCTGGTAGGCCGCCTCGTCGCCGGACAGGAACCGGTCGCGGAACGTCGCCCAGGCCTGCGGGTCGCCCGCGGCCGTGACGTACGCCCGCTGGAAGGCCTCGTCGCGGTCCTCGTCCGGTTCGCAGGAGGTGAAGTGCGCGCCGCCCGGCGTCTCGACGACCCCGGTCACGTGCGACCGGCTGATCAGCAGGCTCTGCACCGGGCCCTCCTTGAGTAGGTCGGCGGTCTCGACGAGGCGTTCGCACGAGACGTACGCCCGGCTCGCCGCCTTGACGAACAGGTCGTCGAGGTACGGGTCCGGGCCGAGGTACTGCGCGTTGCCGCGCCGGTCGGCGCGGCCCAGGTGCACCAGGGCGGCGTCCAGGGTGATGGCGGGCACCGCGACCAGCTCCTCGCCGTCCTCGTACGGGGAGCGGACGGTCCGCAGTTCCGGATTCACCCGCATGACGTCGGAGCCGAGCCCGGCGCGGGTGGGGAGGAAGGGCAGCCGGTACGCGGCGGCGTACAGGCCGAACATGAACATGCCCTCGTCGTACTCGGTGAAGGCGATGGTGCCGCGCTGACGGGCCTGGCGGAAGTGCGGTTCGAGGGGGATCGAGTCGAGCGTCGCGAACGGGGCGATGACGCGGCGGACCTTCCGGTACGCGCACAGCAGGCCGACGTCCGGGCCGCCGTAGGAGACGACCGTGAGGTCGGTGAGGGCCGACCGGCAGATCGCCCGGACCAGCGCCATCGGTTTGCGGCGCGACCCCCAGCCGCCGATGCCGAGCGTCATGCCCGAGTCGAGGGAGCCGACGACCTCCTCGATCGTCATCTCCTTCATGGCCGCCGCCCCTTCTCATCCGTGGCCGCGACGAAGGCGGCACGGTGCCGGTCGCCGGCGCCGGCCAGGTTCAGCTCGAACGTGAAGCCCTGCTCGAACCGGTAGCTGCGCCGGGGATCGACCGGGTCGATGCCGTTGAGTGACTCCTTGGCCCGGCGGATCACGTACGGGTCCTTCGCGGCGATCGTTCCTGCGACCTCCAGGGCCCGGTCGCGCAGTCCGGCGGCGGGCACCACGTCGAGCACCGAACCGTGCCGGTGCAGCTCGGCCGCCGTGACGGTGCGGCACGTGTAGACCATCGCCCGCATGAGGTGCTGCGGCACCAGCCGGGCGAGGTGGGTGGCCGCGCCGAGCGCCCCGCGATCCACTTCGGGCAGGCCGAAGTAGGCGTGCTCGGAGGCCACGACGATGTCGGCGTTGCCGGCCAGGCCGACGCCGCCGCCCAGGCAGAAGCCGTGCACCGCCGCGATGACCGGCACCTCGCACTCGTACACGGCGGCGAACGCGGCGTAGCAGCCGCGGTTGGCGCCGAGCAGCGCGGTGTGCCCCTCGGTGGCCTGCATCTCCTTGATATCGACGCCGGCGTTGAAGCCGCGCCCTTCGGCGCGGAGCACGACCGCGCGGACGGCCGGGTCGTGGCCCGCGGTGAGCAGGGCACCGGCCAGGTCGTACCAGCCCTGGGCGGTCAGCGCGTTGACGGGCGGAACGTCCATGACGATCTCGGCGACGCCCGCGTCGTGAACCGTGGTGGAGATGCCCATGCGCTACCTTTCCACCAAACATTTGTTAGAAGTAACGTAGCAGAGGAAGGGGGCGCGATGCCGTACACGCTCGATCTCAGCGGGAAGGTCGCGGTCGTCACCGGGGGAGTGCGGGGGGTCGGCCTCGGCATCAGCCGGGCGTTCCTCGACGCCGGTGCCGAGGTGATCGCCGTCGCCCGCCGCAGACCGGACGGGCTGCCGCCCGGCCTGGGATTCGCCTCCCTCGACGTGCGCGACGCCACCGCCGTACGGGACTTCGTCGAGGGCCTGGACCGGCTCGACGTCGTGGTCAACAACGCGGGCGGCACCCCCTACCTGCCGGCCGCCGACGGCGACCCGCGCACCCACGCCAAGATCATCGAACTGAACCTGGTGGCGCCCCTGCTCGTCGCCCGCGCGGCCAACGCCGTCATGCAGCGCGGGGAGGGGGGATCCATCATCATGATCGGCAGCGTGAGCGGTGTGCGCCCGTCGCCGGGCACGGCGGCGTACGGCGCGGCGAAGGCGGGCCTGGACAACCTCACCCGCAGCCTGGCCGTCGAGTGGGCGCCGAAGGTGCGCGTCAACGCGGTGACCCTCGGGATGGTCCGCACCGAGCGATCCCACCTGCACTACGGAGACGAGGCCGGGATCGCCGCCGTCGAGCGGACCGTGCCTCTGGGCCGGCTGGCCGACCCGGACGACGCTGGGGCCGCGTGCGTGTTCCTCGCCTCCGACCTCGCGGGCTACGTGAGCGGCTCCGCCCTCCTGCTGCACGGCGGAGGAGAGCGCCCCGCCTTCCTCGACGCGGCGAACGCGGACCACCCCTCTGCGCACAGGGAGAACAGATGATCTGTAAGGGCCGTGGCCGGCTGATCGGGTGGCCGGTCGATGAGCTGGGAAAGCCGATGAGCTGGGAGACCAGATGATCTGTAAGGGCCGTGTCGTCATCGTGACGGGCGCCGGGCGCGGACTCGGCCGCGCCCACGCCCTGGAGTTCGCCCGGCAGGGGGCGACCGTCGTGGTCAACGACATCGGCGTGGGCCTGGACGGATCGGGCGGCTCGTCGGACCCGGCCGCAGAGGTCGTGGCGGAGATCCGGGCGATGGGCGGGGAGGCGGTGGCCGCGCCGTACGACGTCGCCACCTCCGACGGCGCCGAGGCGCTGGTGCGGAGCGCCCTCGACGCGTTCGGCCGACTGGACACCCTCGTCTGCAACGCCGGGTTCCTGCGGGACCGCATGCTCGTCAACCTGTCGGAGGAGGAGTGGGACGCCGTCACGCGCGTGCACCTCAAAGGGCACTTCCTGCCGCTGAAGCACGCGGGCCTGCACTGGCGGGCCGAGGTGAAGGCGGGCCGTCCGGCGACCGGCCGGGTCGTCATGACCTCCTCGGGGGCGGGGCTGCTCGGCAGCGTCGGCCAGGGGAACTACGCGGCCGCGAAGGCGGGAATCGTCGGGTTGGCCCTGGTGGCGGCCGCCGAGCTGGGGCGCTACGGCGTGCGGGTCAACGCGATCGCGCCGGCGGCCCGTACCCGCATGACCGAGCAGGTGTTCGCCGCGACCATGGCCGCGCCGGAGGCCGGCGGCTTCGACGCGATGGTGCCGGAGAACGTCTCGCCGCTCGTCGTGTGGCTCGGGTCGGCCGACTGTGACATGACCGGCCGGGTGTTCGAGGTCGAGGGCGGCCGCGTCTGCGTGATGGAGGGCTTCCGGCACGGCCCCGCCACCGACAAGGGGGCGCGGTGGGATCCGGCCGAGCTGGGACCCGTGGTCCGTGAGCTGCTGGCCGACGCCGCGCCGCCGGAGCCGGTGTACGGCGCTTGAGCCAGGAGTGAGGGTTTTTTCACAGTCGGTAGGGCTCTAGGGCGGATCGCGCTGTTCTACAGTTAGTTAGCATTAAGCAACATTTGTGCTGACAAGCCACAGGAGCGCATCCCCCATGACAACGGGCGCCCACGCGACCGGACGGCCAGAGCACCGGGCTCTCGGACCCGGGTACAAGTGGATCGCGCTGTCGAACACGACGCTCGGTGTGCTGATGGTCATGATCAACCAGTCGATCGTGCTCATCGCGCTGCCGAACATCTTCGACGGCATCGGCCTCAACCCTCTCGACGCCGGCAACACCAGCTACCTGCTGTGGATGATGATGGGCTTCATGGTCGTCACCGCGGTGCTGGTGGTGTCCTTCGGCCGGCTCGGCGACATGTACGGCCGGGTCCGGATGTACAACCTCGGCTTCGCCGTCTTCACCGTGTGTTCGATCCTGCTGTCGGTCAGCTGGATGCACGGGTCGTCCGCGGCGCTGTGGCTCATCGGCTGGCGGATCGTCCAGGGCATCGGCGGCGCGCTGCTGTTCGCCAACTCGACCGCCATCATCACCGACGCCTTCCCCGCGACCAAGCGGGGCATGGCCCTGGGCATCAACGCGATCGCGGCCATCGCGGGCTCGTTCATCGGCCTGATCCTGGGCGGCGTCCTGGGCCCGGTGAACTGGCACTACGTGTTCCTGGTGTCGGTGCCGGTCGGCGTCTTCGGCACCTTCTGGGCCTACATCAAGCTGCACGACACCGGGGTGCGCAAGAAGGCCCGGATCGACTGGTGGGGCAACCTGACTTTCGCGATCGGGCTGGTTTCTGTTCTCGTTGGCATCACATACGGCATCCAACCGTACAAAGATCACACCATGGGATGGACCAACCCGTGGGTGCTCACTGCGCTGATCGGCGGCGCGCTCGTTCTGTGCGTCTTCCTCTACGTCGAGACGAAGATCGCCGAGCCGCTGTTCAACCTCTCGCTCTTCCGGAACCGCACGTTCACGGCGGGCAATCTGGCGAGCCTGCTGACCGCGCTCGGCCGCGGCGGCCTGCAGTTCATGCTGATCATCTGGCTGCAGGGCATCTGGCTGCCCCAGCACGGCTACAGCTTCGAGGACACGCCGCTGTGGGCGGGCATCTACATGATCCCGCTGACCGTCGGCTTCCTCGTGTCCGCGCCGCTGTCCGGCCTGCTGTCGGACCGCATCGGCGTCCGGCTGTTCACGGTGGGAGGCGCGCTCATCACGGCGCTGAGCTTCCTGCTGCTGCTCATGATCCCGGTGAACTTCTCCTATTGGGTGTTCGCCGTGCTGCTGGTCGTCAACGGCATCGGCTCGGGCATGTTCGCCTCGCCGAACCGCGCCGAGATCATGAACTCGGTCCCGGCCGACCAGCGGGGCGTCGGCGCGGGCATGACCGCGACCTTCCAGAACGCGGCGATGGTGCTCTCCATCGGCATCTTCTTCAGCCTCATGGTGGCGGGCCTGTCACACAGCCTGCCTTCGGCGCTGCAGAGCGGCCTGACCGCCCAGGGCGTGCCGGACCAGGCGGCTCAGTCGATCTCACACCTGCCGCCGATCGCCGTGCTGTTCGCGGCCTTCCTCGGGTACAACCCGATGCGGCAGCTGCTCGGTCCCGAGCTGCACCGGCTGCCCGCCGAGCAGGCCTCCTACCTGACCGGGCGCGGGTTCTTCCCGCACCTGATCACCCAGCCGTTCCACGACGGCCTGACGATCGCGTTCTGGTTCGCCATCGCCGCCTGCGTCGTCGCCGCGATCGCGTCGCTGCTGACCGTGCGGAAGAAGTCCGGCCGGCAGGCCGCCGAGCACGAGTCGCTCGGCTCGGAGCTGGCCGGGGCGACCGGCGAGGCCGGAATGGGGCTCAGCGAGCCCACGGTCCCCCACATGACACCGGTGACGGTCCACGCTCCGGCGGCCGCCCGGCGGGCCGCGTCGAACGGCCGGTCCGGTCCGGTCATCGCGGGATTCATCCACGACGGGACCGGCGCGGCCGTGCCCGGCGCCGCCGTCACGGTCACCGGGCCCGACGGGCACCAGCTCGGCCGGGCCACCACCGGGCCGGACGGCCGGTACGCCATCGCGGTCACCGGCGGCGACCACCTCATCATCGTGACCGCCCCCGGTCGCATCCCGCAGGCCGCGACCGTCCTGGTGGGCGATGCGTCGGTCGTACGGGACTTCCCGCTCGTCCCCGACACGGTCCCCGCGACCGGTGAGATGTACGGCGTGGTGCGGTCCCCGCAGGGGATCCCGGTCGGCGGCATCACCACCACCGTCACCGACGAGAACGGCGAGGTGGTGGCGACCACCGTCACCGACCAGCGCGGGGCCTACCGGATCACCGGTCTCGTGGACGGGACCTACACGCTGGTCGCGGCCGGCCACCGTCCCGTGACGCTGGCCGTCCAGGTTCCGCCCGGCCCGTCGCTCATCGTCCGCGTGTCACTGGGCGACTGACCATGGACACCGCAAGGACGGAACGGGCGGACGCCGCCGAGGACTCCGCCGCGATGGCCGGGCGGCTCCGGATGGCGCTCGTCGAACTCGGCCGCCGGCTGCGCAAGGACTGGCCGGACCACCTCACCCCGAGCCGTCTGTCGGCGCTGACGACGATCGCCGCCGGTGAGCCGCTCCCCGTCGGGGAACTGGCCCGGCGGATGGCGGTCAGCACCCCGACGGTCTCCCACATCGTCGACGCGCTGGAGAGACTCCAACTGATCGACCGGCGGCCCGACCCCCGGGATCGCCGGGTCTGCCGGCTCGTCCTGAGCGACGCCGGGGACGAGCTGCTGGACGACCTCGGGCGGCGCAACACAGGGTTCCTGGCCGATCGGATCCGGCGGCTGCCGGCGGACCAGCGGGCCGGCCTCACCGCCGCCCTGCCGGCCCTCGAAGCACTGGCCGCCGCCCCCGAACGGCCGCACAACGAAGGATTGGACCGATGACTGAGAACACGGCGCTCAGCGAGACGCTCACCGTCTTCGGCACGGTGCGGCGGAACGAGGGCCCGCCGGTGGCCGACGCGGTGGTCACACTGGCAGACATGGCCGGCCACAAGATCGGCTCCGCGTACACCGGGATGGACGGGGAATACCGCCTCACGGTGAACAATGGCGGCACCTATCTGATGATCGCCTCGGCGCCCGGCCACGAGCCGATCGCCTCGCTGGTGGCGGTGGGAGGGGGGACCGTCCGCCATGACATGACCATCGCCGGCGTCGGGGGGCTGATCGGCATCGTCCGGATCTCCGGCACCCGCGAGCCCGTCGCCGACGCCGCGATCACCGTCACCGACGTCCAGGGAGACGTCATCGCGACGGCACGCAGTACCGATGGCGGTGGTTTCTCCTTCATCAGCCTGCCCGAGGGCGGCTACACCCTGGTCGCCTCGGCCCCCGGACAACGGCCGGTGGCCGCCGCGGTGACGGTCCGGCAGGGCACACAGACCCGCCAGGACCTGGAACTACGGGCGAGGGGCGGGCTGAACGGCGAGGCGTGGCTCGCCGGCCGGCCGTACGACGGCGCGCGGATCACCCTCATGGACCAGACCGGGAGCATCGTCGGGACGACCGTGAGCGGCGTGGACGGTGCGTTCTCCTTCGGCGACCTCGAGCCGACGACCTACACGCTCGTCGCCGCCGGCCACGGTCCGGCCGCCGTACCCGTCCAGATCACCGGCGGCCGGGCCGTCGAGGCCGACGTCACGCTGACCGCCTGAAAGGTTCACCACTCGTGAGTTCCCCGAACACCGCTGTCACGCTCCGGATCGTCGCCCCTGGGGGCTGGCCGGTCGAGCACGCGATCATCACCCTCACCGACGACACCGGACGGCAGGCGGCCCGGACCACCGTCGACACGACCGGCCGCGCCGTCATCGAGGGCGTGCCCCCCGGCGTCTACATCCTCATCGTCTCCGCCGCGGGCCACCAGCCGGTGGCCCGGACCGCGGTGGTCGGCCCCGGCGGGCTCGACCTGGGCGCGATCGAGATCGCCGGGACCGGCGGGCGCCTGCTCCCCGACCCGGGCGTCTGGGACATCGACCCGGTCCACTCGTCCGTCCAGATACGGGCCCGCCACCTCGGGCTCGCGAGTGTGCGCGGGCGGATCGCCGAGTTCGGCGGCGAGGTCGTCGTCACCGATCCGGTGGAGAACTCCACCGTGGAGGTCGCCCTGCGGGCCGCCAGCGTCGACACCGGCAACGCCGACCGCGACACGCACCTGCGCAGCGCGGACTTCCTGTACGTCGAGGCCTTCCCCGAGATCGTCTTCCGCAGCAAGGGGCTGCGGCCGCTGGCCGACGACCAGTGGGCGATGGACGGCGAGCTCACCATCCGTGGCGTCACCCGCCCCGTCACGCTCGACACCACGTACCTCGGGACGGGCCCGGACCAGTTTGGCGGCGTGCGCTGCGGCTTCCACGCGGTCACCGAGCTGAACCGTGACGAGTTCGCGGTCGACTGGAACCAGGCGGTCCGGGTCGGGATCGGCATCGTCGGCGGCACCCTGCAGGTCGAGCTCGACATCGAGATCGTCCGCCGCTGACGGCATCGCCGACGCGCCTGTTGCGGGGTGCCGATCGGGAGTACTACATGGCGTAGTACCGTCTTCGTCCGAAGGCGAACCCGGATGAGGAAGGCTGACGTGTGGTCCACGCCCTAGCGGTGTCACTGATCATCGGCGTGCTGGCGCTCGCCGGTCTCGCCCTCGTGGCGGCCGCCCTGAACCGTCGGGTCGGCGTGCTCCTGCTGGGTGCCGCCGCCGTGGGTGAGGCAGGTCTCCTGGTGCAGGTCGTCTGGGCCGTCGTACGGCTGGCGGGCGGTGCCCGCCCGGTCGGCGGGATGGCGATCTTCATCGGCTACCTCGCCGGGTCGCTGGTGATCCTGCCCATCGCCGCCTTGTGGGGACTGGGCGAGCGCAGCCGCTGGGGCCCGGTCGTCGTGGCCGCGGGGTTCCTGGTGACCGCCGTGCTGATCGTCCGCATGCAGCAGGTGTGGCATGGCTGAGGAGGCCGCGCGGCGCTCCGGCCCTGGGCGGGTGCTGGTCGCCGTCTACGGGGTGTTCGCCCTCGCCGCCGGGTCGCGGGCCGGCGTGCAGATCGCCACACGGTTCCACGAGGCGCCGGTCGCCTACGTGCTGTCGGCCTTCGCCGCCGTCGTGTACGTGCTGGCCACCGTGACACTGGCCCGCTCCGGCCGTACGTCGTATCGCCTCGCCGTCGCCTCCTGCACGATCGAGCTGATCGGCGTGCTCGCGGTCGGCACCTACAGTCTCACGGACAAGGCCGCCTTCCCCGACGCGACCGTGTGGTCCGGCTACGGCAGCGGGTACGGCTTCGTGCCCCTCGTGCTCCCGGTGCTCGGGCTGCTCTGGCTGCGCCGCACCGCACCGCGCTGAGCTCGCTGCGCTGGGCGGGCATGACGAAGACCGGCTGCCGCGTACGCCTGGCCGTCTTCGCCGGCCGGTACGCTCTGACCTGACCGGCGGCGGTCACAGCCCGTGCGTGCGGCGAAGGCGCCGGGTGCTGATGATGCCCACCGGGACAGGGGCCCAGAAGGTCATGGCCCGGAAGAGCAGGACCCCTTCGGCCGCCTGGCCGGTCGGGACGTGGGCAGCCGTCAGCGCGGTGATCAGGGCCGCCTCGGTCGACCCGACACCGGCCGGCGTCGGGATCGCGGCACCGGCCGTCGCGCCGACCAGGTAGACGGCCAGGAGCACGCCGAAGGCACTGCCGTCCGTCCCGGGAACGGCGAGCAGGCTCACCGCGAACGCCAGGGCCAGCGCGACGTGCGCGCCGGTCGACGCGACGAGCGTCGTCAGCAGGCAGCGCGGGCGGCGAAGGAGGTGCCGCAGCGACCTGCCGACCCCGGTCACGGTGGTCCGCGTCCAGGCGCGTCCCCGGCCGCCCGGCCAGCAGAACACGACGAGGCCGAGCAGGACCGCCACGCCGGCGACCGAGATGAGGATCGGGACGATGAGTCCGGAGTGGCGGGCGACGAGCCGGTCGAGGCGGATCGCGGGCGCCGACGGGTCGCCCAGGCCGTTCCACACACCGACGGCCAGGGCGACGAGACCGAGCTTCGTCACGCCGCGCACCAGGCCGGCCGCGGCCATCGCCGCGGTCGCCTCGCACATCGGCAGGCCGCGCCGGGAGAGGTACCGGCAGGTGACGGCGGCGGAGCCGAGTCCGCTGGGCGCCAGCCGGTTCGCGGCCGCCCCCGCGAACTGCGCCGACGTCACCTCCCACAGGCGGAGCCGCCGGCCGGACACGCCGTCGGCGGCGGCGCGCACGCCGAGTGCCGACGCGAGGTAGTGCACCGTCGTCAGGGCGGCGATCAGCGGCAGGTACCCCCACTGGATCCGGCTCGCCCCGGAGGACAGCGCCTCGGCCCATTGCCGGACGTCGGCGTCGTCGACGTCGACGTCGGCCAGGCGCGCGCCGGCGACGACCCCGCACAGGGCGGCGGTGAGGAGTCCCGCGACCATCCAGCTCCGTGCCGGGAACCGCGCCACGACCGACCCGTCGAGCCGCTCGATGAGAGGGTCGGGCATCCGTCGGCGGGTGAAGATGCGTCGGCTCATGGCCTCAACCTTCCCCGCCGGATGGAGCATTGGTGAAACACGGGATGAGGGGCGGCTGACGTGATGGGGTTCCTCCAGGTCCGCCGGCGGACGGTGCCGTCGCCGACCAGGGGCCGCCGGGCATCTCACTGGCTGAATGGTACAACGAGGCTGCTGTGCGTGATCATGCCTTCCGTGGAGCCCGGGGCGTCACCCGTGTGGGGCGTACACCGTGCCCGGCGGGACGTAGACGCGCCATCGCCACTGGGCCGGGGTGATGAGGACGTACCGGCGCCAGCCGCGCGCGTAGCGCGGCCGGGCACCGGTCCGCCGCAGGTCGGCGAAGCGCGTGGTCCGGGCGGCTAGCAGGAGCCCGGCGACGCTGGTGGCGGCGTTGTTCCCGGTGACCTCGACGGACCGGCAGCCCGCGTAGAAGGCCAGCGGCTGCGCCCGGTCCCCGGAGAGCGTGCACGGCGGGCGCAGGCCGAGGTCGCGCAGGCCGGCGGCGAGCCAGGAATAGTCACGGCGGGACCGGTCCTCGACCGCGCTCCTGCGCGTGAGCACGATCTGCTGACCGGCGGCGAGGACGACCAGTGCGGCCGCCACGCCTCCGGCGGCCACGACGCGCCATCGTCCCCGCGCCAGGACCACCAGTCCGGTGGCGAGCTCGGCGACCGGCAGGGCCAGCAGCGCGTAGGCGGGGATGAGGAAGCGCGGCGCGGCGTAGCCCACGAACAACAGGTACGCCGCCGCCAGCACGGCCCCGCAGGCGGCGGGCGGTACGAGCAGGCGCAGCCGTCCCCGCCGGGCGGCCAGGACCAGCCCTGCCACGACGAGCGGGGGGAGCGCCGGCCACCAGAGCGCGAGCGTCGGGACGTGCGAGATCGCGGTGCCACAGGGCCGGCACAGGATGGAGTCGTTCAGGGCGCGCAGGTTCATCGCGACGCCCTCGGGATGCCAGCCCAGGCCGCCCTCGACTCTGCTGGAGTCCCGCAGCCGCCGCAGCGGGTCGCCGAACCTCGCGTAGGCCTCCGCCGCCCACGGCAGGAGGCCGGCGGTCAGGCCCAGGGCCATCGCGGCGAGGAGACCGAGCCGGTTCCGGCCGACGATGACGGCCGCCCCCGTCAACGGGAGCACGAGCCACACGGCGTCGCCCGGGCGCAGCAGAGCGGTGCACGCCACGGCGACCCCGAGCCACGCGCACGCCCGTCGCGGGGGGATGCCGAGTGCCCGATGTGGCGTGTCCGGTCCGGAGTTCGCCGCGTGCGCGAACCAGCCGGCCGCCGCGACCGCTCCGTACGCCACGTACAGGTTGGGCATGACCTCATTGCCGTAGAACCGCACCATCCACAGGCTGGCGAGGAGCAACGCGGCGAGCCCGGCCGTGACCGGGCGGAGGAGACGGGCCCACGGCCAGTACGCGACGACCAGTCCGAGGGACGACAGCACGGTCATGTACCACCGCAGCGCCGTCAGCGACGGCGTCGCCGCCACGATCGGCGCGGCCGGCAGGGTGATCCCCCGGGCGCGCGGGGCGCTGAAGAACGCGGCGGGGACCCGCGGGCTCACCTGGCTGATGTAGACGGTCTCGTCCCAGCCGAGCCGCATGTGCGCGGTCGCGCCGACGAGCTGCGCGACGCCGTACACGACGGCGACGACCAGCAACGGCACGCCGGCGCGGGCGGCCGGCGTCGTCGTCCTCCAGGACTCGTTCACCCTGGTCAGGGTAGAGAGGGAGGTCACGCGAGACCCGCGCACCGCGCCGAGGACGCGGCGACCTGTTCCGGCGTCCCGGATCGCCCGGACGCTTTCTCCGCGCGGCCTCTTGATCGCCTGTACGCTGCCTCAGCGTCATCTCAGTGTCGCCCCGGGGAAAGGTGAGCGCGGCGCTAACCATGCGTTGATCCGGTGCTGACCCGGGGGTTCCTACGCTGGCGGCAGCGATTTCGCGTACGAGGGGATCCGTGCACCCGCGGAAACAAGAACACATGCTCAATGCTCATCTGGTCGGCGGCCACTGGTCGCACCTGGCGCTGGTCGGCTGGGCGGCCTTCGGCCCCATCATGTTCGCCGGCCTGCTCGCGGCCGGATGGTGGACCGCCCGTCACCGGCGCGCCGCCGTCATGGCCGCGGCGGCATGGGCGCCGTTCGGTGTCATCGCCGCCGTTCTGGTCAACCAGCCGATCGAGCAGATGCCGACCGTACGGCTGCCGATGGGCACGGCGGGCCACATCGCCGAGCTTCCGGCGCCGAGCGACCACATGGCGGTCGCCGCGGCCACCGCGGCCGGCCTGGTGCTCGTGAGCCGGTGGCTGGTACTGCTGGCGATCGGCGCCGCGGGCGTCATGGCGCTGACCTTCGCCGTCGGAGGCGCCCCGCTGGAGGACCTCGCCGGGGGCGCGGTCGTGGGAGTGACGGTGACACTGATCGGATTCGTCCTGTTCGAAGGACCGGTGCGGCGTCTCGTCGTGCGCGCCCGCCGGACGCGGCTGCGTCCGATCGCCGGGCCGGGGAAGGCCTCTTGATGGGCCTGACCGATGGCCCGTTCGTCGTCCTGCTCGGCGTCCTGGGGGTGGCCGCGTTCGTGGCCTGCGTCGTCCTGCTGCCCCGCGTGGGGGGAGGCGGGCCGCGCCGGGTGGCGGCGCGGGCGGGCCTCGTGGTGGGCACCCAGTTCGTCGCGGTCTTCGCGGTGCTCGTTGCGGTGAACTCCTCGTTCGGCTTCTTCGGGTCGTGGGCCGACATGCTCGGCACGGACAAGAGCCGGGTCCGGATCGTCGGCGGATCGGCGTCGACGCCGCCCGCCGCGGGGTCGCTGCCGTCCCTGCGCCCCAGCTCCGACGCGTTGTCGCGGGCCCTGCCCCCGAAGGAGGGACGCCTGGACGCGGTCGTCGTCCACGGCCCCCGCTCCGGCATCACCTCCGCGGGCTACGTGTACCTGCCTCCGCAGTACTCCGAGCACGCCTACCGGCATCGGCGCCTGCCCGTCGTGCTGGTCATGACGGCGGACGTGCGCGCCGCGCTCACCAGGTTGCGCCTGCCGTCCGTCGCGGCCGGTCAGATCGCCGGGGGTGCCGTGCAGCCGACGGTGTACGTCCTCATGAGCCCGGTGGGCTCCTGCGTCGACGCGCCCGGCGGGCGGCAGGCCGACACGTTCTTCGCCGAGGACGTGCCGATGGCGGTCGCGGCGTCCTACCGCGTGGCCCGGGACGGGCCCGGATGGGGAGTGATCGGCGACGCGGACGGCGGCTACTGCGCGGCCAAGCTCGCGCTGGAGTCCGGCGACCGGTTCGCGGCGGCGGCCTGTGCCGCGGCGGACTACGGCGCCCCGGCCGGCGACCTGTACGGGCGCAGCACGGCGGTCCGCGACGAGAACGACCTGCTGTGGAGGCTGCGGCACCGCCCGCCGCCCCCGGCCCACCTCCTCGTCGTCACCGCCGGCGGTGACACCGAACCGGCGCGGCAACTGACCGCGCTGGCCCAGCCGCCGACCCGTGCCGACTCCCTCACCGTCGCCGGTGGCGGCACGCTCCCGACCTGGCAGCGGGACCTTCCTGCCGTACTGCGATGGCTCAGCGGCCGCCTGAGCACGGAGAACTGACGCCGATGGGCCTCACCGGCACCCCCTTCATCCTGCTCACCTGTCTCCTCGCCGCGGTCGCGCTGGCCGGCGTCGTCTGGGTCGCACCGCGCGCGGCGGGCCGGGTCCCGGCGCGGATCGGCCTGTTGCTGGTGCCCCAGGTCCTCCTCCTGGCCGCCCTGCTCACCGTGGCCAACGCCTACTTCGCCTTTTACGGATCCTGGGGCGACCTGCTCGGCATGCCCGGAGGTCCGGCAGGCGGCATGGGGAATCCCACCCGCCACCTCACCCGGGGCGCGGGCGGACCCGCCGGTCAGGACCCGCCGCTCGTTCCGACCCGGGACGCGTTCATCGACGGGCACCGGCTGCCCGTCAAGGACGGACGGCTGGAGGCGGTCACGATCCACGGGGGGCGATCGGGGATCACCGCCCTGGCCTACGTCTACCTGCCGCCGCAGTACTTCCGCGACCGGACCCGGCGCTTCCCGGTGACGCTCGCGCTCACCGGCTACCCCGGGAACGCCCAGAACCTCATCACCCGTCTGAACCTCCCGCAGACGGCCGCCCGCGAGATCGCCGCCCGCCGCGTCAAGCCCATGATCTTCGTGATGATGCGGCCCATGGTGACCCCGCCCCGGGACACCGAGTGCACCGACGTCCCGGGAGGCCCGCTCGCCGAGACGTTCTTCGCGCGGGACCTGCCCGCCGCGATCCAGACGGCGTACCGCACCGTGCCCGGGCCGACCGGGTGGAGCGCGATGGGGGACTCCACCGGCGGGTACTGCGCGCTCAAGCTCGCCATGCGGCACTCGGACCGGTTCGCGGCGGCGATCTGCCTGTCGGGCTACTACAAGGCGCTGCGCGACTTCACCACGGGCGACCTGTACGGCGGGAGCCCGGCCTACCGGAACGAGAACGACCTGGCCTGGCGCCTCCGGCACCGGCCCGCCCCGCCGGTCGACGTCCTGGTCACGACCAGCAAGGTGGGGGAGAAGGACTACGCGGCGACGCGGCACTTCATCGCGCTCGTCCGTGCTCCGATGCGCGTGTCCTCGATCACCCTGCCGACGGGCGGCCACCACTTCAGCGTGTGGCGCCGCGAACTGACCCCGGCCCTCCGCTGGCTCAGCGGCCGTCTGGGCGTGTGATCCGCCAGTCGGACGTGTCCCGTCTGGGCGGGCCCTCCCCGCAGCCGGCGATGTCCGATCAAGAATATAGAGGGGAACACCGGGTGAACCGCCCGATGTTCCCCTCTCGCGCGCGGCGCGCTACTTGCGCATGACCTCGGGCTCCTGGCGGCGGAGCATCCGCGTGACCAGGAATGTCAGGACCACCACCTGGACGACCATGATCCCCATGTCGAACGCCCACGTGCCGGTGTCCTGCTTCCACAGCGGGTCCGGCGTCTCGCCCCGGTGGGGGATCAGCTCACCGGCGTTGAGCGTGCCGGCCATCGCGGCGAGCGCCCACCGGGCAGGGACCAGCCAGGAGATCTGCTCCAGCCCCGGCTTGCCATCGAGGTGTACGAGGGCGCCGCAGAACACGACCTGGACCAGCGTGGACATCACCAGGAGCGGCATCGTCATCTCGCTGGTCTTGACCAGCGCGGAGATCAGCAGGCCGAGGGTCATCGCGGTGAAGGACAGCAGGGCGATCGCGAGCACCAGCTCGGTCAACGGAGTCGTGAGCACGCCTTTGTCGTGCGTCTTGACGCCGAGCATGGCCACCAGGGTCAGCACGACGCCCTGCCCGATGGTGATCAGGCCGAGCACGAGCAGTTTCGAGGCGAGATACGCGGATCTGGACAGTCCGACCGCACGTTCTCGCTGGTAGATGGCTCGTTCCTTGACGAGTTCGCGCACCGCGTTGGCGGCGCCGGTGAGGCATCCGCCGATGCACAGGATAAGCAGGAGGTTCGCCGCCTGGCTGTCATTGCCGGGAGGCGCCAGCAGGTTGCCGGTGGGCACCGCGCGGGCCAGCAGGCCCATGATGATCGGTAGCAGCACCGTGATGCCGAGGAACATCGGGTCGGCCACGATGCTCCGCACGTAGCGGCGGATCAGCGTGCTCAGCTGCTCCGGCCAGCTCTGCGGCTTGGGCGGCGGCTCGAAGTTGCCGGCGACCGGGCCGGTCTGTGCGACCGGCTGGACCAGCTCCGCCTGGACGTACCGCTGGTGCTCCTGAGAGTGCAGGTAGCGGCCGCCCCAGTCGATGGACGGGTCGTCGAACGCCTGGAACACGTCCGCCCAGTCGCCGAACCCGAGGAACGGCAGCGCCTCTTTCGGCGGGCCGAAGTACGCGATCCGCCCGCCCGGCGCCATGACGAGCAGCCGGTCGCAGATGTCGAGGTTCGCGACGCTGTGTGTGACGACGGCGACCGTACGACCGTCGTCGGCCAGGCCGCGCAGCATCTGCATGACCGACTTGTCCAAACCCGGGTCGAGGCCGGAGGTGGGCTCGTCGAGGAACAGCAGCGACGGCTTGGTGAGCAGCTCGAGGGCGACACTGACGCGCTTGCGCTGACCGCCGGACAGCGCCGAGACCTTGTTGTCCCGGCGGTGGTCCAGACCCAGTTCCTTGAGCACCTCGTCCACGCGCGCCTTGCGCTCGCTCTGCCGGGTGTCGTCGGGGAACCGCAGCTCGGCGGCGTAGAGGAGGGCCCGGCGTACGGTGAGCTGCGTGTGCAGGATGTCGTCCTGCGGCACGAGCCCGATGCGGGAGCGCAGCTCGGCGTAGTCGCGGTACAGGTCGCGCCCGTCGTACGAGACCACGCCCTGGTCGGCGGGGCGCAGGCCGGTGAGCGCGCGCAGCAGCGTCGACTTGCCCGAGCCACTGGGGCCGATGACCGCGACCAGGCACTTCTCCCCCAGCGGGAAGGTCACGTGGTCGAGCAGCACCTTGCCCTTGTCGACGGTGACGGTGAGGTCGTGGGCGCTGAGCCGGACCGCTCCGGCGTCGACGTACTCCATGAGGACGTCGTCCACGAGATGGAACGTCGAGGGCCCGATGCCGATGATGTCCTGCGGGCCGATGGGGGCGCGCTCCACCCGCCGCCCGTTGACGTACGTGCCGCTCCGGCTGCCCAGGTCGACGATCTCGTACGTCCCGCCGGCGGAGCGCAGCTCGGCGTGCTGACGCGACACCCGCAGGTCAGCGATGACCATGTCGTTCTCGGGACCACGGCCGATGCGCACCACCTGCGAGCCGCCGAGGTTCCGGACGTGCGCGGGCTCGCGGTACTGGCCGCTCATCGTCTGCACGATCGGCGACCGCGGGCGGGGGCCCTGAGCCGGGTGATGCGTCGGGGCGCTCTGCCAGGCGGGGGCGCCGCCGGGTCCGGGCGGCGCCGGGTACGCCTGCTGCCCCGGTCCGCCGCCGTATCCCGGCTGCGGAGCGGCACCGCCATATCCGGGCTGCGTCTGAGGAGCGGTGCCGCCGTACGGAGGCGGCTGCTGGTGCGGGGGCGCGGACGCCCCCGGGGGCGGGGCCGCCGCCGGAGGGGTCTGGCCGGGGTACGCCTCCGGCGCGGGCGGGTACGCGTGGGGGGCCGTGCCGCCGGACGCGGCGGGCCGCTGAGGCGCGCGTTCCGGCGGCGGGTACTGCCCGGGGACGCCGGGCTGCGACGGGCCGGCGGGCGGGGCTCCCTGCCAGGGCGCCTCCTGCTGGTACGGCGCGGCCGGCCGGGGGGAGGGCTCAGCGGCGGGCGAGCGGCCCGGAGACGAGACGCCCCCGCCCTGCGACGGGGCGGCGGAGAAACCGGGCGTGGTCGGTCCCGTACCCGCGGCGGGCCCGGCCTCCCCGGCCCGGAAGACGAGGGGGACGCCCTGGTCCGGGTGGCCGAGACGAATCTCACTGCCGGGAGCGACGGCGACCCGCTGGACCCGGCGGCCGCGATCCCACGTGCCGTTCGCGCTGCCGTTGTCCTCCAGGACCCACTGACCGGCCTCGAAACGCAGGATGGCGTGCGACCGGGAGACGCCGTCGACGGCGACGACGATCTCCGATCCCGGGTCCCGGCCCACCCGGTAGGTGCGTCGTGGATCGAGAGCCACCGACGTGCCGTTGCCCTCCACGACAAGCTGAGTCACGAAACCGCCTTCCCGTCACTGCCTCGAGGCCCGTTCGCGTGGCTCGTCGGAGGCGCACACCCACTGGTCCGACGGTAAACACTAAGGCTTCGCCATCAAACGCTGCAATGTTTCGGAAAAGTGGCAAGCATCCCCCACGACCGAAATGCCGGAGGGGAGATTGATGTTCCTCGGCGCGCCTGATTTGCCCCCGGCCCGCCCATCCTCGATGATTGACCGAATGTCCCCCGAGCCTCACGCGCCCCATCAGGCGCTTCCGGAGAGTGCCGCCGGGCGATGACCACCACGCTACAGCCGGCACGCACGGCCGACGCCCCACGCACCCGACGGGTCACCCACCGGCGGTGGCTCTTCCATCCGGTCGTGGTCACGGCGGTGGTCGCGGCCGTCCTGCACCTGCTCTGGGCACGGTACGCCGCGACCGACGGCGGAGACCTCGCCGCGCAGTACGCCTGGACGCGGTTCGCGCTGCGCCACCCCGGCTCCGCCTACGACTTCGCGTGGTACGGCGGCATGCACCCGGCGTCCTACAGCGTCCTCTCGCCGTACCTCATGGCGCTGATCGGCGTGCGTACGACCGCGGTGATCGCCGGGACCGTCTCGGCCGCCCTGGTCGCCCTGCTGCTCGTCCGCTCGGGCGTCTCCCGCCCGCTGGCACCCGCGCTGTGGGCGGCGTTCTCCCTGTCGTGCAACGCCGTGTCCGGCCGCGTGACGTTCGCGCTCGGCGTGCTGTTCGGGCTGGCCGCCGTGACCGTGGTGTTCGTGACCCGGGGCCCGCGGACGCTGCGCGCCGCCGCCGTGATCGGCCTCGGGCTGCTGGCCACGCTCGCCAGCCCGGTCGCCGGGCTGTTCCTGGAGGTCGTCGCCGCGGCGCTGTTCCTCAACCGGCGCCGCCCGGCCGCCTACGCGGTGGCCGCCGGCCCGCCGGTCGTCGTGGCGGGATCCGCGCTGCTGTTCCCCTTCGGGGGAGTCCAGCCGTTCCCCTGGTATCTCGTGGTGGCCCCGGTGGTCGCGTCGGCGGCGCTGGTCGCGTTCGCGCCCCGCGACTGGCGGGCCGTGCGCCTGTGCGCGGTCGTGTACGCCATCGGCACCCTTCTCACCTGGGTGATCCCGTCCCAGGTGGGCAGCAACGTCGACCGGATGGCGCTGCTGTTCGGCGGAACCGTGCTGCTCGCCGCGGCCCTGCACCGGCGCATGGCCGTCCTGTACGTCGCGTTCGCGGCCACCGTGATCTCCCAGGTGGCCCGGCCGGTCTTCGACCTCGTCAACACGGCCGCGAACGTCGGGCACACGGCGAGCCTGGTCAGCGAGCTGCGGCGCGTACGCGCCGACCAGGGCCGCGTGGAGGTCGTACCGGAGCGCACTCACCTGGAGGCGTCCGAGCTGGCCTCGGAGGTGAACCTGGCCCGCGGCTGGAACCGCCAGGCCGACGTGCAGCGCAACGCCGTCTTCTACGACGGCACGCTGAGCCCGGACACCTACCACGCCTGGCTGCGCCGCTGGGCCGTGGGCTTTGTCGTCCTGCCCGCCGCCCAGCCCGACTGGCAGGCCATCGACGAGGCGCACATCGTCCGGGCGGGCCAGCCCTGGCTGCGGCCGGTGTGGCACAACCGCCACTGGCGGCTGTACCGCGTCACCGACGCCGTCCCGCTCGCCGACCCGCCGGCGACCGTGGACCGCGCGCTGGACAACGAGCTGGACGTCACCCTCACGGCCGGGGGATCGGTGCTGATCCGGGTCCCCTGGTCGCCCTGGCTCAAGGTCCTGAACGGCCGGCCCGGCTGCATCGCGAAGGCGGGTGACTGGACGCGCCTGTACGCCTCCGAACCCGGCCACTACCGCATCGGCGCGCCGTACCGCCTCCCGCGCGGCTCCTCCTGCCACGGCTGATCCTGCCGATCGGCGGGTGGCCGGACGCACCTGGACGACCACGCGACCGGAACAGGCCCCTCCCCGGCGCGCGCGTCGGCGCGGGCCGTACCATCATGAGGCCGAAAGGGGATGTGGAATGCCGGAGACGTGGGTGTTTGTCGGTCTGGACAACGGCGGGACCAGCAACAACGCGACACTGCTGGACGCCGCGGGGAACTTCCTCGTCGACCGTCTCGTGGAGACGCCCAGCCGGGTGCTCGAAGGGCCGGAGGTCGCCGTCGAGGCCCTCGCCACGGCCCTGACCGGAATCCTCGAGGTGACCGGAACCGACCCGGCGCGGGTGCGCGCGGTCGGCCTGGACACCCCCGGTCCGGCGAGCGCGAGCGGCGTGATCTCGAGTAGGGGCGCGACCAACTTCCCCCAGCCCGAGTGGTGGGGCTTCGACATCCGCAGCGCACTCGAGGAGCGTCTGCGGCTCCCCGTCGTCTACAACAACGACGGCAACGCGGCGGCCCTCTACGCGCACCACTCCCACTTCGGCGCCGACGCGTCCCGGCACTCGTCGGTCTCCGCGATCGTGGGCACCGGTCTGGGCGGCGGCGTGATCGAGGCGGGCAAGGTCGTCAAGGGCGCCGCCGGGATGGCCGGTGAGCTCGGGCACGTGCACATTCCGATGGAGGGCCTGCTGGAGGACGCCCAGCCGGTGCCCGCCTGCAACTGCAGCTTCACCGCCGACGCCGAGAGCGTCGCCTCGCTCACTGGGATCGCCAACAACCTGCTGCCGTACTGGCTGACCCGGTTCGAGGGGCACCCGCTGGCCGACGAGGCGCCGGCCAGGGCGGCGAAGCTCGTGCGCGGGTACGGCGAGAAGGAAGACCCGCTGGCTCTCAAGATCTTCGAGCAGCAGGCGATCGCGCTCGGTCGGCTGTTCACGATCGCGGCCAACTTCACCGACCCGAGCGCGTATTTCGTCGGCGGCGGAGTGGTCGAGACCGGTCCGAAATTCCGGGAGTGGTTCCTGGACAAGGTCCGCGAGCACACGGTGCTGCGGGAGGAACAGGTCCGCGTCGCGGAGTTCTCCCTGGTCCGCGACCTCGACATGGCGGGGGCCCGCGGCGCCGCCATCGCCGCCCGCGACGCCCTGCCGTCGTAACGGCGACATCTCCGCTCCCGCGGCGACGGGCGTTCACCGCTCACGGGGCCGCCCGCGTCGCCCCATCGCCGTGACGCGGGTACCCGCCGCGCGGGAGCGGTAGGCGGCCGAGACGCCGCTGTGCGGGCCGGTCAGGCCGCGTTCGCGGGCGTGCGCCGCCCGAACAGGCCGTCGACGCTGATGCGGCCGGCGCCCACCGCCGCGAGGGCCAGGGTGACCGCGGCGAGGGTGAGGACGAGTTCGTAGCCGCCCTTGTCGACGAACAGGCCCTTGTCGACGTGCACCGTGAGGAACGCGCCGACCATGTCGAGGAAGAGCAGCGCTCCGGCGATGGGCGTGAGCAGCCCGAGGATCAGGAGGATCCCTCCGCCCAGTTCGACGAACGTGGCGTAGTAGGCCGAGAGCGTCGGAGCGGGGACGCCCATGGCCTTGAACGCGTGCCCGGTCGCGGTCAGGCCGTTGGTGTGCAGCTTCTGCCAGCCGTGGGCGATGAAGACGACGCCGATCGCGACACGGGCGACGAGCAGGGCCACATCGACCGTCGGCGACGGGATTCGGCGGGACATGAGCTGACTCCTCCTGGTTTGCCGGGTTCTTGAACGTTCAAGGAACCTAGCAGCTACTTGAAAGCTCAACAACCCGATAGACTGTCCCGCGATGAACGACACGCGATGGCTGAACCCCGAGGAGGAGCACACCTGGCGCGCGTATCTGCACGCGCACCGGTTGCTGCTCGACGCGATCGACGCGCAGCTCCGCCGCGATTCGGGCATGCCGCACGCGTACTACGAGATCCTCGTGCGCCTCTCGGAGACTCCCGGCCGTGTCCTGCGGATGTCCGTGCTCGCCGAGGGGACCCGTGTCTCCGCGAGCCGGCTGTCCCACGCGATCGCGCGGCTGGAAGAGCGGGGCTGGGTGCGCCGGGAGGACTGCCCAACCGACAAACGGGGACAGCTCGCAGTCCTCACCGACGAGGGGTTCGCCGCCCTGGCCGCCGCCGCACCGGGACACGTCGAGGCCGTCCGGGGGGCGCTGTTCGACGCACTCGACCCCGAGCAGGTCCGGTGGCTCGGCGCCGTCAGCCAGACCCTCGCGGACCACCTCGGCGCGACCGGCGGCCGGGTCGGCCCGCAGGAACCAAACGGCACGGCCGGGGCACCCGTCAGGGAATCCTGAGCCAGAGCCCGGGGCGGGCGTTCCGGCGGCCGGATCGGCCTCCCAGGGCGTCCTGAGGGGGATGCGCATCCGGGCGGCCGTACCGGCGCGTCAGGGCGTCTTGAGCCGTAGGGCCAGCGCGGGGCACATCTCGATCGCCTGATTGGCCTGCCGGAGCAGTCGCTGCGGCACCGTCTTGCTCTCGACGACGGGGAAGCCGAATTCGTCGAGGCTCACGAGGTCGGGGACGAGGTGCCCGCACAGGCCGTGCCCGGCGCACCGCGCCCAGTCCACCGTCAGGCGCAGCCCGGTGTCCTCCGTCTCCTCCGCGGCCGCCTCCTCGCCGTCGATCGGCAGCAGCCCGCGTACCGGGCGGCCGCAGGTCCCGTCGGCCAGGTGGGTGGCGACGTCTTCCTTGAACACCTCGAGCGCCGACGCGATGAAGCGCGACGTGCCGTCCGGGTGGTGGCACGCACCGCGCCCCTTGACGACCTGCATGCCCTGCCGTACGGCCGACACCGCATCGGACCCCGCGTCGCCCTCCGCCAGCGCGCGCAGCGACCGGGCGAGGGCCGGCAACCCCAGGCGGCAGGGGCCGCACTGCCCGGCGGACTCCATGCCCATGTAGGCGGCGACCCGGGCGGCCTCGCCGAGCGGGCAGACGTCCGCGGCGAGCGGCAGGATGATGCCGGCCCCCAGACTCGCGCCGGCGCGCGCGATGTCCTCCCGCGAGACCCGTGCCCGGTTCGCGGCGACGGGCGTGAGCCACGCGCCGTGGTATCCGCCCATCAGGACGCCCTGACCGACGTCGGCCCGGCACAGGTCGAGCACCTGGAACAGCGGGGTGCCGGCCGGGGCCTCGACCACGACGGGCCGTCCGCTGGGCCCCCAGACGGAGAGCAGGACGGTTCCCGGTTCCTCGGCGGTTCCGATCGCCGCGTACAGGTCCGCGCCGAGCTGGGACAGCAGCGCCAGCTGGGCGAACGTCTCGGCGTTGGACAGCAGGGTGGGCAGCCCGTCCACGCCGCGTTCCGCAGCGCGCACCTTGCGGCCCGGGGGCAGCGCGGGGGCGCCGTTGACGCCGTTGACGAGCGCGCCGCCCTCGCCGGTGACGAAACGCTCCGGCAGCCGGACGACGCGGATGAACCCGCCGAGGTTGCCCTCCACGACGGCGCTGCGGATCGACCGGCCGGCCCGGCCCCCGTCGGTCACGCCGATGACCACCTCGCGGGCGCCCAGCGCCAGGGCGGCGAGCATGGCCCCGTCGAGGATGAGGTGCGGCGCGCGGGCCATCAGCAGCTTGTCCTTGGCGCTGGCGGGCTCGCCCTCGGTCGCGTTGACCAGGACGACGGTCTGGGCGTCCTGGCGGCGGGCCGCCGAGACCACCGCCTTGACCTTGCGGGCGAAGGGAAAGGCCGCGCCGCCCCGGCCGCGCAGGTCGACCTTCTCCGCCAGCGCGATCAGCTCGCGCAGGCTGCGCCGCTCGAACTCTCCGTGGATCTCGCGATGGGCCGTCTGGTCGATCCGCTGGTGGCGGTGCAGTCCGCGGCCGAGGCGCGGCGGCCCCACGTACCGGTAGTCCATCATCTCCGGTCACCGCGCCAGGGCCCGGTCTCGGCGCGCAACGCCGCCCAGAACTCCTCGTCCGGCAGCTCGCCGGTGTCCCGGCGCGGGGCGCCGACCCGGTCGCGGGGCTCGGTGGGAGCGCGGCGCGGCGCGGTCCCGGTGCCCGTGACGCGCCCGTCGCCCCTGGCCTTGCGCGTGCGGAGCATGCGCCGGTCACGGGCCAGGCGCGGCAGCCGGCCCGTCGCCGCGATCAGTACCAGGGCGGCGCAGACGATGTAGCTCCAGGTGACCCAGGCCTTCGGTGGACGGCCCGCCGTCAGGCCGTGGATGATCGCCACGGGCCACATCACGTACGCCAGAGCGTGCACCGTTCGCCACAGCCACGGGCGGGGGCCGACGACGAACCGGCCGCGCAGCATCCCGGTGGCCACCACGACGACGAGCAGGTCGCCGGCGATGGTGCCCAGGCCGATCAGGAAGGCCCGCTGCCCGTGGCCGGTGAAGGGCAGGAACGCGTCCAGGACGCTCGCGTGCGCCTCCATGACCTTCAGGACGATGTGCGTGACCAGGAAGCCTACGGCCATCACGGCGGTCGAGCGGTGGGCTCCCTGGGCGAGGATGCGCAACCCGATCGGCAGGATCCGCTGGGCGGCGATCACGCCGGCGACGACCGCCGCGGTCGCCGCCAGGAGGGCGAAGACGCCGACGTAGAACTCCAGGAACACCCGGAGCCGCTCGACCAGGGCCACTCCCTGCGGGGTACGGCCGGCGACCAGCACTGCGGCGAGGAGCACCAGCGTCAGCAGCACCGTCCGGGCGCGCCCGGGTCTTCGGGAGGGGCGGCGCCGTGCCCGGCGACGCCGCGCCCCGGGCTCCCGGGCGGCGTGCCGGGAAGCGGCGACCTGGTCAGACACGGGCATCAGGGCTCCCACCGGGCAGGAGGAGGTCGGGGACGCGCGTGCTCGGTGGGCCGGACTTCGGCGTGCCGCTGGGGGAGGGGCTCCCGGACGCCGGAGGGGTGGGCATCACGCCGAAGTTGAGCACCGGATTGCCCGCGTCGACCCGGACGCCGGCGCGCTCGGCGAACGTCGCCGCCGCCGTCTCGCGCAGCGTCCAGCCGCCGATCTGCAGGCGGTCGAGCCGCGTGGGGCCGTTCGCGTCGCCGACCGCGAACCCGACCATCCGCTGCGGCGCCGCACCGCCACCGCAGGGCTGCTCGGTGCCCGTACGGCCGAGGTAGTCGCCTCGTTTCACGAGGCTGCCGTCCCGTACCGCCGTCACGTCGGTCATCTGGTAGTACTCGGTGGCCAGGCCGTTCGGGTGGATCAGGAGCACGAGCCCGTGGCCGGGGGCGGAGGAGCACAGCCGGTAGATCCGGCCGTCGCCTGCGGCGAGGACCCGCCCGTCGCCGCCGTCGAAGCCCGCGACGCCCTTGTCCGTGGCGAGCAGGGACCAGGACTGCCCGATGCCCCACGGCAGCATGAGGCCGGTGTCCACCGGCGTGTCGGGCGCGTCGCTGAACTTCGCCAGCACCGGCCGTTCGGCGTCCGGAACGACCGAGGCCGGCGCCTTCCCCAGGAGCGTCGTGAACTGCGGCGTCCCGGCCAGGCCCACCTGCCAGCCGGTCCCGGTCAGCTGCGCGAGGTACAGGGAGGACTCCGGCATCGCCGTCATCCCACGCGGCGGAGGAATCGTCTCGGTGCCGAACGCCCAGGTGCGCCGGTGGTCCATCCTGCTCAGCCGCACGATGGGCGCGGACAGCGTGCCGACGCCGTAGTCCCGCCGGGCCACGGGGCTGCGCTCGGCGAGGACGACCTTCTCCACCTTCTGGCTCAGCTGGGCGGCGGGGCTCATCGGTGCCCGGGACGGGGAGGCGTGGCTCGGGACCGGACGGCGCGAACGCGTGTGCGTGGCGTGCACGGGGCGCCGTTCGGCGACCGGGTGCCTCGCGGCCGGCGGCGTGGCGCCCTGCTCGACGATGGCGGCCAGGGCCAGGCCCACCGCGATGACGACGACTCCGCCCAGTGCGGAGATCTTCTCACCCAGTGACGCCGTGAGCCGCTGACGCCGTAGACGATCGAGCCCTTGCCTTCGATGGGTCCTCGGCATCGACCTACCTCTCCAGAGGACGACCGGATGTGATCGAAACCGGATTGCGAGAGGAGTGTAGGGCTTTGTGACCTTTTAGAGCGCAGAAAACGTGAAAAACAGTCACGGATAAGGTGCTCTTCGCGGAGCGGAATGGGATCGTCACGCCGCGCGGCCGATTCAGCCCTGTTCCGGGTATCCGGCCATTTCGCGAAGGGAAAGAACGAACCGCCCGGGGCGCGACCCGGCCGACAGATGATCTTGAGAGTGGTCTTTTCCTCTTGGGCGCGCGCCACCGAGCGGTTCAATTGTCCGGATCCGGTCTGCTTCCGGGCAGTAGGAAATACGTCGCGGAGCGTGTCAGCCTTGCGCGGCCACGGTCAGACCGGCGAGGTTCCAGCCGGTGATGCCGACCACCGGGGCCGCGCCCCGCAGGTCCGCGACGCGGTAGCGCGCGGTCAGCGTCTGGCTCTGCCCCGGCCAGAGGGTGATGTCGTTGTCGCTCCAGCGGAGCGGCAGGACCTGGTCGTCGCCTCCCAGCGCACGGCCGTCGCGCGTCCCCCGGCGCACGTCGGCGCGGGTGAACACCGCGGGCACCGGCTTGGCGCCCACGTTGCGGACGGTCACCGTCGTGATCGCCTCCGCACCGCTCCGGCGGGTCGACGCGGACACCTGGACGTTCGCGGCGGGCAGGCTCCGCAGCCCCGTCAGGTCGGCGTAGCCGCCGGGCTTGAACACCGCTCCGCTGCCCTCGCCGATCGTCTTGGACCAGTCGATGTCATCCGCCTTCGTCGACAGCCAGTAGACGTTACGGCTCACCGTCACGCCCGGACGCGTCAGCGTCAGCTCCAGGAAGTACGTCCGGGAGATGCCGGCCGGCACCTTCGGCGTCAGCACGGTCCGTACGTCCTGGCTCGCGAGCGTGGGAACGGCCCGCCGGACGGTCGCCCGTACCGCGCCGTTCAGGTCGATGAACCGCGCGGTGGCGGTCAGGCCGGTCTGGCTGGTGGTGGTGAGGTTCGCGGCCTTGACCGAGCCGTCGGCGTAGTCGTACATCACGTGCACGGGCTCGCCGGCCTTCTTGGCGCCGAAGTACACGCCGGGCTGGTCGAAGTCGTAGTTGTACAGATTCCAGTGCAGCGACGGCCAGGCCTTGTTCGCCATCCAGTAGATGACACCGGTGCTGGGATTGGCGGGGTCCTTCGAATGCCCGAGGTACGCCTCGAACTGCGCACGCGTGACCTCGTACCCGCCCATCTGGGCGATCTTCTGGTAGGACGCCATGTCCGACCAGTTCCCGTAGCGGTTCCACAACGGAGTGTTGTACTGCCCCATTCGGGCGGTCTTCGTGTAGTCGTTGTACTTCGGATACACGTGGTAGATGTCCGGGCCGGAACCCGGGCCGCCCGCCGTGCTCGGATCCCATATCTTCCGCTGGTCCGCCGGTGTCAGGAACCGGTCGAGGGAGTCCTGGGTCGGCACGGTGTTGCCGGCGCTGGTCTCGGTGTCGTACGCCCACGCGCTGCCCGCGTTGGTGTAGGTGGCGTCGCTCCCCACGGTCTCCGGCCCGTTCGCCCACCAGTAGCCCGGCGGGACGTAGTTGTACGGGCCCTCCTTCGAACCGGACGGGCCGAGTTTCGGCGACGACTTGTACTCCGCGGAGGACACCTGCGGCGTCGGCCAGTCCGCCGCTGTGAACGCCGCCAGGTAGATCGCCTCCTTGGCCGCGTCGGGCGCCTCGTCGCTGCCCTGGTAGAAGGTGAGGACGCTCGGGTGGTCGCGCAGCCACTCGGCGACGTGCCTCGCCTGGTTCGCGGCGTTGGCCTTGAGCGCCTCCGGCCACTTGGAGGACGGGTGCTCCCACCGGTCGCAGCACTGCCAACCCGGCATGACGAGCACGCCCTCCCGGTCCATCTGGGCGAACATGTCGTCGGGCGGCAGGTTCCCCTCGAACCGCAGGGTGTTCAGCCCGAGGTTCTTGATGTACGACAGCTGGTCGTGGATGTTCTGCGGGGAGTAGCGCATGAACATGTCCGGCGACCAGCCGCCGCCGCGGATCACCAGCGGGACGCCGTTGACGACGACCCGCCGCGAGCCGTGCGAGGCGTGGGTGCCCGAGGCGACCGGAGTCAGGGACGAGGTGACGGTGCGGATGCCGAAGTCCTCGTCGGTGCGGTCAGAGACCCGTCCGGCCACGCCGGCGCTCGCGGCGAGGTGGTAGAGCGGCTGCGCGCCGAGCTGGTACGGCCACCAGACGGCGGGGTGTGCCAGGTGGAGCGCCCGGTGGTCCGCCGGCGTCAGCGTCACCGTCCGGGTCGACCTGGCGGGTACGGTGACGTCCGCCGCGACGGCGACGCGCGTGCCGCCGCGGGTGATCGTCGTGTCCAGGCGTGCCTTCTGTTCCGCGTCGGTGTCGTTGCGCAGGGCGGCCTTTACCGTGAGGTCGGAGCTGCCGAGGTCCGCGGCGTTGTGCTGGAGGACGTGCACGTCGCGCAGCGAGACCGGGCCGGCCTGGGCGAGGCGCGGCGCGAAGCGCAGGCCAGTGTTGCGGTCCGGCGCGGGCGGGTTCCAGTCCAGCTGACTGTCGGTCAGGTACGTCTTCGGGTCGTTCTTGGCGATGTCGAGGGCGATCGCGTTCTCGCCGTCCCGGACGTACGGCGTGATGTCGTACTCCAGGCGCGAGTAGGCGCCCTGGAGCTGCGACCGGTCGGCGACCTTCGTGCCGTTGACCCACAGGTCCGCGGTGCCGAGGACACCGTTCATGATCAGGAAGGTGCGACCGTCACGGCGCGGGTGGACGGTCAGCTGCTCGCGGTACCACCAGTTCACGCTGAACTGGTCGGCGGGGACCTTCGCCAGGTTGTCGGAGTAGAAGACGTTCGGGTACCGCCCATTCTCGAGCAGCCCGGCCATCACCGTCTCCGGACTGCTGATCGGCAGCCAGCCGGTCGTCGCGTAGTCGGGCCGGGAGATCGTCGCGCCGGAGCCGCCCGCGACGGCCGAGGACTGGATCTTCCAGCCGGAGTTCAGCTCGGCGGCGGAGGAGGGCGCGGCCGAGGTCGCGCCGGGTACCGGCGTGGCGGCGATCGGCGCCACACCGGCACCGGTCCGGTCCGTCGGGGCGGCTCCGTCGAGGGCCGGGCGGGCGGCCGCCGAGGACGGCGTGGCCACGGCGAGCACGGCGCATGCCGCCAGGACGATCGGGTGCGACCTCAGCCTGGACACGGCGCCTCCTGGAGATCTTGGAATCGCATCCGGTAAGTCCCCTGCGCGAGGTAATCGTTAACCACATTAACAATGGCCGGAAACGGACAGCGGCCGATGTGCGGATTCCGCTTCGAGCGGTGCGGGCGCGGCTGAGCGCACCTGCCGGGCGGTGCCCGCCCCGGCGCTCACCCTCGCCGTACGGCGGCGGTGCGAGCCGGGCCCGGAGCGCCGGCCGCGTTCCTGTCAGCGTACCCGCCGGGTGCCGCCGTGCACCGGGAGCGGTCGCGCGACCCCGCCTGGCCGGGGGCGGTGCGGCCCACCGCCCGGGCGGACGCGCACGCCGTCGGCTACCTCGGGTGGACCTGGAACACCTGGGGCTGCGGCAGCGGCCCGTCGCTGATCAGCTCCTATGACGGCGCCGCCACCGCGTACGGTGCCGGTCTCCGGGACCACCTGCGGTCCACTTCGTGAGAGACCCGCGCGGGCCGGCGATCGGTCAGGAGGGCCGGCCCGCGCGCCCGGGGTGTTCGGGCGGCCGGGGTGGTCGAGACCTCAGGCGGTGAGCGTGGCGGCGACGGTCTCGGAGATCGGGGTGGTCGGACGGCCGATGAGCGCCTTCAGGTCGCCCGGCGTCTCGGCCAGGGCGCCCGCCGCGATGCCACGGTCGATGTCGACGAGCAACTCGGCGACCGCGTGGGGCAGGCCGGCTCCGACCAGGGCCGCGCGGTGCTCCTCGGTGGAGAGGTTCCGGTAGGCGACCTCCTTGCCGGAGGCCCGGGAGATCTCGGCGGCGAGATCGTCGAGGGTCCACGCGACGTCGCCGGCCAGTTCGTACACCCGGTTCTCATGGCCCGTCCCGGTGAGCACGGCCACCGCCGCGGCGGCGTAGTCCGCGCGCGTGGCACTGGCGATCCGCCCCTCGCCGGCGCTGCCGATGACGGCTCCGGTCTCGGCGGCCTGAGTGATCGCCGGAAGGTAGACCTCGTTGTACCAGTTGTTGCGCAGGAGCGTGTAGGTCAGCCCCGTCTCGCGGATGATCTCCTCGGTCGCCTTGTGCTCGGCCGCCAGGCCGAGGACGGACGTGTCCGCGTGGGGCGCGCTGGTGTAGACGATGTGCGGGATGCCGGCCCCCTGGGCGGCCTGGACCGCGGCGGCGTGCTGCGGAACGCGCCGGCCGACGTCGCTGCCGGAGATGAGGAGGAGCCTGGTGCCTCCCTCGAACGCCGCGCGCAGGGTCTCGGGGCGGTCGTAGTCGGCCTCCCGGACGTGCACACCGCGCGCGGCCAGGTCGGCGGCCTTCTCCGGGCTGCGCACGGCGGCCACCACTTGGTCCGCGGGCACCTTCTCGAGCAGCCCGTCGATCACCAGGCGGCCGAGATGACCGGTGGAGCCGGTAACGATGATCATAAGAATCTCCCGTCGATGGTCCTCGGATGCTGGGCGCCGAGGTGAGCACACGTAATGACGGTATAACTAACTTTTCGACAGTGCAATCTGAAGGGAAGTACCAATGGTTCACTCAGTGCGGTCGAGAAGTATGCTGGGCGCCATGGGCAGCCGCGCGACTGACACAACGCCGACGCCGGCCGGCGAGGGTGGACCGGGCTCCGGCGACGACTACGTCGACGTGGTCTTCGACGTGTTCGCCGGTCGGTGCACCTCCCGGGAGGCGCTCGGGCATATCACCGGGCGCTGGGGGATCCTCGCGCTCGGTGCGCTGAGTGAGGGCACCTACCGGTTCAACGCGCTGCGCCGCCGGGTGGACGGAGTGAGCGAGAAGATGCTCGCCCAGACCCTTCAGGCGCTGGAGCGCGACGGCTTCGTGCTGAGGAAGGCCGAGCCCACCATCCCGCCGCGGGTCGAGTACAGCCTCACCCCGCTCGGACGCCAGGCGGCCGAACGCCTCCTGGGCGTCATCGAGTGGCTCGAGAGCGCCATGCCCGAGGTCATGGCCGCTCAGGCGCGGCACGACCGGGCGAAGTCCGGCCTGTGAGAGATTCGTCGCGCCCGTTCCGTGGGGATTTCGGTTATCGCGACGCCTGATCCGCGTCTCCGGTACAGAGCGAACTGGTCCGCGACCACTGGCGCCGGGGCCGAGCCGCGCCGGTGGGCGGCTTGGTGAACGCCCCCCCGGCGGGACGTCGCCGACCCCGGGGGAGCGCCGCAGCACTCACGACTGAGCTGAGCTCAGCCGCCCGGCCCGGCGGGAGTCCTACGCTGTGCGGATGACACCGCCGCAGCAACTGGCCGACCTCCCGTACGCCGAGGCACTGTCCGTCTACGACGGTTCCTGGCGGGAGGACGACTACGACACCGTCCACGTCGACGGCCTGACGGTGACGGACGCCGACGTCTCCGGCGCCCGCTTCATGGAGTGCGCGGTCACGGGGACGACCTTCGAAGGCGGCCGGTTCCGGCGGGTCCGGCTCATCGACACGTGGTTCCAGGAGACCCGCATCGTCGGCGCCGACCTGGCCGAGAGCAACTGGCAGGACGTCACCTTCCTCGGCGGTGTGCTCGCCGGGCCCCAGCTGTTCGGCGCCGAGTTGACGCGCGTCGTCTTCCAGGGCTGCAAGCTCGACTCGCTGAACCTCCGGGACGCCCGGCTGTCCGACGTTCGATTCGACGACTGCCTCCTGCGCGACGTCGACTTCGGCGGGGCCACGCTGCGCCGGGTCACCTTCCCGGATTCTCGGCTCGCGGGGGTCGACTTCTCACGTGTCACGCTGGAGAAGGTCGACCTGCGCGGCGCCGAGCTCGGCCTGTCCGGCGGCGCGGACCGCCTGCGCGGTGCCACGATCAGCGCCGCGCAGCTCATCGACCTCGCGCCCGCCCTCGCCGAGTCGCTCGGAATCACGGTGGAGTGAGCGTCAGCCGCCGCTTCCCGGGTCCGGCCGGGTGATCGCGGGCACCAGCCGGTAGTCGCGCTGGAAGACCAGACTGTGCAGGTCGGCCGCTGCGATCGCACGCAGGGTGGGCACCTCCGCGGCGGCCTGCTCGTCGTCGAAGACGTTGAGCGGCCACTCGCCCACGGTGGCGCCGCGCAGATGCGGATGGTGGAAGCTCCGCTCGAAATGCGCCTCCAGCGTGATCGGCCGGACGCCCGCCGCACGCTGCTCCGGCCATGACAGGGTCCACGAGGCGGTAAGGCCGCCGTCCGCCGTCCGCGTCAACCCGCTCTCGTCGATGTCGCCCGTGCCCCGCAGCAGGTCCCGGTCGACCTCCTCCAGCACCCGCCGGGCATGCGGGCGGAGCAGTACGACCGTGCCGGCGAACCGCTCCTCCTTCCGCTCCCGCGTGACCACGCCGCCGTGCACGCCGTCACGCAGGTCCTCGAAGTGCCGCCGCAGCGCCGGCAGCGTCGTGTTGTCCTCGTGCGCCGATCCGCTCATGCGTCCATTGTGCGTCGCGCGGGTCAGGGGCGGGCGGTGGCGAGGGCGGCGTTGACCAGGGTGCGGGCCTCCTCCTGGACGCGGGCGAGGTGGTCGGGGCCCTTGAAGGACTCGGCGTAGATCTTGTAGACGTCCTCGGTGCCGGACGGCCGGGCGGCGAACCAGGCGTTCTCGGTGCAGACCTTCACGCCGCCCAGCGGGGCTCCGTTGCCGGGGGCGTCGGTGAGGACGGCGGTGATCGGCTCGCCGGCGAGCGTGTCGGCGGTGATCTGCTGGGCGGACAGCTTCTTCAGGACCGCCTTCTCCTCCCGGGACGCGGGCGCGTCGACGCGGGCGTAGGCGGGGTCGCCGTACCGCGCGACCAGGTCGGCGTGGTTCTCGCTGGGCGAGCGGCCGGTGACCGCGGTGATCTCCGAGGCCAGCAGGGCCAGGATGATGCCGTCCTTGTCGGTCGTCCACACCGAGCCGTCCCGCCGGAGGAACGAGGCGCCGGCGCTCTCCTCGCCGCCGAAGCCGAGCGAGCCGTCCAGCAGGCCGGGAACGAACCACTTGAATCCGACGGGGACCTCCATCAGGCGCCGGCCGAGCCCGGCCGCGACCCTGTCGATCATGCTGCTGCTGACGAGGGTCTTGCCGACTCCCGCGTCACCGGGCCAGTCCGGCCGGTTGGCGTACAGGTAGGAGATCGCCACCGCGAGGAAGTGGTTGGGGTTCATCAGCCCGCCGTCCGGCGTGACGATGCCGTGCCGGTCGGCGTCCGCGTCGTTGCCCGTGGAGACCGTGAACTCGTCCTTGCGGGCGATGAGCGAGGCCATCGCGTACGGCGACGAGCAGTCCATCCGGATCTTGCCGTCCCAGTCCAGCGTCATGAATCGCCAGGTCGGGTCGGTGTGGGGGTTGACGACGGTGAGGTCGAGCCGGTGCCGCTCGGCGATCTCGCCCCAGTAGGCCACGCTCGCGCCACCCAGGGGGTCGGCGCCGATCCGGACCCCGGCCTCCCGGACGGCGTCGAGGTCGAGGACGGAGGGCAGGTCGTCGACGTACGCGCCGAGGAAGTCGTACCGGCCGGTGGTGTCCGCCGCGAGCGCGCGGGCGTACGGGATGCGGCGCACCTCCTTGAGGTCCCCGGCGATCAGCGCGTTCGCCCGGTCCTGGATCCATGACGTCGCGGCGGTGTCGGCCGGGCCGCCGGTGGGCGGGTTGTACTTGAAACCGCCGTCCGGCGGCGGGTTGTGCGAGGGCGTCACCACGACGCCGTCCGCGAGACCGGCCGTACGACCGCGGTTGTGGGTGAGGATGGCGCGGGAGACGGCGGGCGTCGGCGTGTAGCCGTCCCGGCTGTCGATCAGCACGCGTACGCCGTTGGCGGCGAAGACCTCCAGGGCGGACACGCGCGCGGGCTCCGACAGCGCGTGTGTGTCGATCCCCAGGAAGAGGGGCCCGTCGACCCCCTGGCCGGCCCGGTACTCACAGATGGCCTGGCTGGTGGCGAGGATGTGCGCCTCGTTGAAGGCGGTGTTCAACGCCGATCCGCGATGCCCTGACGTGCCAAAGGACACGCGCTGCTCGACCCGCGAGGGATCGGGATGCAACGCGTAGTACGCCGTCACCAGCCGCGCGACGTCCACCAGGTCTTCCGGCTGCGCGGGTCGCCCCGCACGCTCATGCACCATCGGATGCTCCTTCGGCCCTCGCGGGCCGTCGACGTTCGGTCTCTTACGCCAGTCTGTCCCAGTAGGGGGGCGGTAATCGAGGCGGCCCGCGATGAGCGGAACAATCCCCGGAGGGATGTGGTTGAAGGTTCAACCAAACCAGGGAGGGACGTCATGAACCTTCGGCCCACGGTCGACATCCGCCGAGCCGGCGAGCGCTCCGCCACGAAGATCTCGTGGCTGGATTCGAAGCACTCATTCTCCTTCGGCCACCACCACGACCCGAACAACACCCACCACGGGCTCCTGCTCGTCAACAACGACGACGTGGTCAAGCCCGGCACCGGCTTCGAGACGCATCCGCACCGCGACATGGAGATCGTCACCTGGGTGCTCCGCGGCTCGTTGGTCCACCAGGACTCCGAGGGGCACAACGGCGTGATCTATCCGGGCCTGGCGCAGCGCATGAGCGCCGGCACGGGGATCCTTCACTCGGAGAAGAACGACCACCGCGGCCCGGCGGCCGGTGACGAGCCGACCGAGCCCGTGCACTTCGTCCAGATGTGGGTGGTGCCCGACGAGGCCGGGATCGGCCCCGGATACGAGCAGATGGAGATCGACGACGAGCTTCTGCGCGGCGGCCTCGTCACCGTCGCCTCCGGCATGGAGCGGCACGACGGCGAGACGGCCATCCGCATCAAGAACAAGTACGCGGCGCTGCACGTGGCGCGGCTGGGGGCGGGCGAGAGCGTCGACCTGCCGGACGCGCCGTTCCTGCACCTGTTCGTGCCGCGCGGCGGCGTCGCGCTCGAAGGCGCGGGCGCCCTCGGCGAGGGTGACGCGGTGCGGTTCACCGCGACGGGCGGTCAGCGGGTCACGGCGGCCGAACCGGCGGAGATCCTGGTCTGGGAGATGCACGCCACGATCGCCGCGTGAACGCGGACGGCGGGCGGGGCCGGAAGGAAAGGGCCGGCGGAATCGGCGCGCGGCGCGCCCCGCGCCCCGGTGGTCGCGGGCCGTGCCCTGGCCGGACCGGCGGGTGAGCGTTGCGGAGGCGGCCGTACCCAGGTCAGTTCGACGCCGAGTGCGGGCCGGCGGTGTGCGGGGCCGTGCCGTGACGGGCGATCGGGATCGCCTCCCGATCGCCCTCCCGGATTCGCCTGACCCGGGATCGCCGGTCGCACGTGACTAGCGATAAATGCGCCATCGCATTCCGAATCGACCGCAATGCGCGGTCTCCTAAACTGTGCCGGGTGACCGTCTGTGACGTCAAGTGCGCAAACTGTAAACAATCGTTTAGCGCTCCTATTCCGCCAAATCCGGGTGGACCGCCCAGCGGTGCCGTCACCTCCGGGCGCGGCCGATGGCCTTTCGGACCACGTCGCGCGTCCGGTCGGCGGCGGCGGCGAACGTGCCGATCAGGATGTTCTTGGAGGCGGACTCCACGCCCGGGTGCGGGTGCGTCGGCGCCATCGCCTCGGCCGCCTTGATCGCCGCGGCGAGACCGCGCAACTCGGCGCCGCCCATCTCCCTCAGGCGGTTGAACTCCTCGCGTTCCTCGTGTTCGGCGTGGTCGATGACCGCCTTGCGGAACTCGGCGAACAGCGGCTCGAAGCCGGCCGACGAGGTGCCCATCTTCTCCAGGGCCTGCAGGACGCGCTTGCCCTCGTTCTCCTCCTCCAGCAGGGCGTCGATGAGGGGGTCGCCGTCCGGAATGACCCGGCGGGCCAAGGGGTGGACGACCTCCTCTTCGGCCGTCTCGTGCACAGCCAGGAAGCGGCAGAGCTTCTCGAACGCCTCCTCGCGGGCGTGGCCCGTACTCCTGTCGACCTCTTCGAAGAGGCGACGGATCTCCCGATGCTGGTGGATCAGCAGGTCGATCGCGTCCTTCTCCGGCATCGTCTCAGGTCGCTGAGTCATCACGCGGTTCCTTCCCCCTGGTGTCTCCCCGTATGTACCTATTGCGACATTGCCGGTGCCGACCTGCTTAAACGCTCGTCCGGGGCGGGCCGAGCGCGTCGCCCGGGCGCCGAGTGGACAGGCGTACCTCGGTCTCCCCGCCTGCGGGCTGACGGCCGAGGACGGGAAGCCGGTACGACCTGGTCGGACTTTCTTTGATCATGTAAGTGGGCCGACCCTGGGTTTGATCGACGATCTCTAGCCTGGTGCACGGAGTGGTCACGCACGGTGACGTCCGTCCGCGTGGCCGTCATCGGATTTCGGGAGGCGCGCCATGCCCGGCACCATCAGACAGGTCGTCGAGAGCCGGTGGCCGTGCCGCCGTGGCTGACGGCGGCCGGCGCGGCGCTCGCGGCGCTCGTGCTGGCCGACGTGCTGAGTGAGGGACTCGGCCGGTACGCCCTGCGGCGTGGCCTTACCGACCGGCCGGACGTGCGCAAGGCCCACACGCGACCGACCCCGTACCTCGGCGGTGTCGCGATCGCGGTCGGTGCGCTGGCCTCGGGCACGGTGTCGATCCCCCACTGGGATCGGCGGATCACGGTCCTCGTCCTGGCGGGCGTCGTCGTCGCCCTGGTCGGGCTGTTCGACGATCTGAGACCGACGCACCCGGCGTTCCGGTTGGTGCTGGAGGGCGGCGCCGCAACGGCGGTCGTCATGGCCGGGGGACGCATCGGCCTGTTCGGGCACTGGTTGGACCCCGTGGTGACGGCGGTGTGGATCGTGGTGCTCACCAACTCCTTCAACCTGCTGGACAACATGGACGGCGCCGCCGCGACGGTGGCCGCCGCCAGCGGCTGTCTCATCGCCGGGGCGGCCTATCTCGGCGGCCAGAGCGGTCTGGCGCTGCTGCTGATGACGCTGTCCGCGGGCTGCCTGGGGTTCCTCGTCCACAACTGGGCGCCCGCCCGGATGTTCATGGGGGACGCCGGCTCGCTGTTCATCGGCTTCCTCCTGGCGGCCGCCGCCGTCATGGTCCGGGTCCCGGCCGGCACGACGGCGAGGCTGGCGGAGCTCTTCCTGTTCACCTTCGTCGCCACGGTGGACACCTGCCTCGTCGTCATCGCGCGCCCGCGCGCCGGCCGGGGGTGCTTCACCGCCGGTACCGACCACGTGTCCCACCGGCTGAGGACCATGGGGTTCACCGTCCCGCAGGTCGCTCTGACCCTGTTCGCCATCGCGGCCGTGGCGGGGCTGTGCGGCGTCGGCGTCGCCGCCGCGCGGCTGCCCGGGATCCTCACACTCGCGGCGGCCGCCACCGGAGCCGCGGTTCTGGTCCTGCTGCTGATGAAGGTCCCGGTGTACGCGGCACCGGACGCCGCCGGGATCCCGCCGGCGACGGCCTCTCCGCCCGGCTCCGGCGGCCTCCCCTTCCCGCGGGCGGTCCGCGTCGTCGACGCCGCCGACGAGCCGGAGGATCGGAGGTCCCGGCGCGAGAGGGGGACCGGCTCCGGCCCGGGATCCGTCCTGCACATCGACGAACGGCGAAAATAAGGGCCGGAATTAAGGGTCCGGAAATAAAGGGCCCGGACAGTCGCGACCCGACAGGGCCGGCGGGCGGCCGGCCCGCACCTGGTCGTCTGCCCAGACCGTCCCCGGAGCGTCTCCAGGCAGCCCCGGACCGTCCCCGGCCGGCCGCCATCCGGCTCAGTGGGGATTGCCGGCGAGCAGCTCGCTGAGCAGGTCGTCGAGGCTGACGATCCCGATGAAGGCGTTCTCCGGCGTCGCGACGAGGGCGAGCTGGGCGCGGGCCCGCCGCAGTCCGCTTACGGCGGCCAGCACGGTGGTGCCGGGCGACAGGGTCGGGACCGGATACGTCATGTCCCCGGCGGTACGGCCGTCGGCCGCGCGGGGGAGGGCGTCGCGTACGTGCAGCAGCCCGCGGATGCGGGCCTGGCCGTCACGGACGAGCAGCCGGGTGTGCCCGCTGGCCGCGGACGCGCGCCTGATCTCCTCCGGGGTGGCGTCGGCGGGCACCGCCGTGACCCGCTCGGCGGGCACGACCAGGTGGTCGATGCCCGCGTGCCGGGTGGTGATGGCCCGTCCCAGCAGGTCGTGCTCGGCGTGGTCGATCAGCCCCATCCGGCGCGACTCGCCGATCAGGTGGGTCAGCCGCTGTGGGTCGGCCGGTGCCTCCGTCTCCTCGCCGGGCCGCACCCCGGCGAGCCGGAGCAGGCCGCCCGTCACCCCGTTGAGGGCGGCGAGGAGAGGGCGCGACAGCCGGGCGAACCCGCGGAACGGGATCGCGAGGATCAGGGCGGAGCGTTCGGGGTGGGCGATCGCCCAGGACTTCGGCGCCATCTCCCCGGCGACCATGTGCAGGAAGGTCACCACGCCCAGCGCCAGGGTGAACGCCACGGCGTGCCCGGCGGCCTCCGGCACGCCCGCGGCCGCCAGCGGCGCGTCCAGCAGGGTCTCGAAGGCCGGTTCGGTGACGACGCCCAGTCCCAGCGAGCACATCGTGATGCCCAGTTGCGCCCCGGCCAGCATCAGCGACAGCTCGTCGATCCCGGCGACGGCGGCCCGCGCCGCCGTGCTGCCGCGTGCGGCGGTCCGTTCGAGGCGCGGTCGCTTGGCCGCGACGAGGGCGAACTCCGATGCGACGAAGAAGGCGTTGCAGGCCAGCAGCAGGAGCGTGACCACGGCGGAGGTCAGCGGGTCCATGACACCTCGTCCGGCGGCGCGGCGGTGGCGAGCGGGAGGGTACGGACCCGTACGGTCCGCGCGACGCGACGGCGCACGCCGAGCACCTCGATCACGGCGCGTCCCGGCGGACCGTGATCGGGATCGAGCTCGACCTCGACCCGGTCGCCCGCGCGCGGCAGGCGGCGCAGCCGCGTCATGACCAGTCCGCTGAGGCTGTCGTAGGCCGCGTCGCCGGGCAGCGCCAGGCCCGTCAGGTCCCGGACCTGCGCTATCCGTGTCGCGGCGTTCAGCACCCAGATCCCCTCGCCACGGGTGGGGTCGGCCTCCGCGACGTCGTTCTCGTCGGCGATCTCGCCCACGAGCTCTTCGGCGATGTCCTCGAAGGTGAGGATCCCGGCGAGGCCGCCGTATTCGTCGACGACGGCGGCGAACTCCTGACCGGCCTCGCGCATCCGGGCCGTCACCGCCCGCAGGTCGAGCGTGTCCGGGACCAGCAGCGCCGGGCGCATCACCGTCTCCACCGGCCGGTCGTCGCCGGGTCCGCCGCCGGGGGCTCCGGCCGCGTCAGTGACGTCGAGGGCGGCCAGTTCCCGTACGCCCACGACGCCGATGACGTCGTCGATGTCGCGCCCCCAGACGGGGTAGTCGGTGTGCCCCGCGCGGGCGACCAGGTCGGTCAGCTCGACCACGGTCGTGGACCGGGAGACGGCGACGACGTCGGGACGGGGCACCATGACCTCCGCCGCCGTGCGCGCCTGGAAGGTCAGCGCGCGCTGCAGCAGGTCGGACAGGTCCGGCGGTAGATGGCCCGCGCGCCGGGACTCGCCGATGATGTCGCTGAGCTCCTCCAGGGTCGCCCCGTGGTGCAGCTCCTCCACCGGCTCGACGCCGAACGACCGCACGAGCCGGGCGGCGGCCGCGTCGAACAGCCTGATCACCGGGCCCGCCGCCGCCAGGTAGGCCAGGGTCGAGGCGGCGAGCGCCTTGGCGACCGGCTCGGCGCGGGCCAGCGAGAGGTTCTTGGGCAGCAGCTCGCCGAGCACCATCTGGACCGTGGTCGCCAGCAGGAACCCGGCGACGACCGCTACGCCCCCGGCCTGGGCTCCGGACAGGCCCGCGTGTTCGAGCGCCGGGGCGATCAGCGCGGACGTGGCGGGCTCGGCGATGAAGCCGACGATCAGGGCGGTGACCGTGATGCCGAGCTGGGCGCCGGACAGCATGAACGACAGCCGGCCCATCACGGCCAGGGCGCGCCGGGCCCGCTTGTCGCCGCGGTCGGCCTCCGCGCCGAGCGCGGCACGGTCGGCGGAGATGTAGGCGAACTCCTGGGCCACGAAGTAACCGGTCGCGGCCGTCAACGCGAGGATCGCGACGACACCGGCCAGGGCGGTCACCATCGCGGTGCCCCCGGCCCAGGACTGGAAGGGTCCGACGCCGCGGACACCCACATCCCCCCTCTTCAGTCACGTCGTTATTACGGCAACGACCCGTGTGCGCCCCGGTGTTCCCGGGGCGGGGCGGGGCGCCGCCGAGCGGGCGGATCCGTGATGGTCTCACGTCCCCCCTTCTGACGCTGCCGGGCGCCCGCCCGTGATGGTCGTACGTCCCTCCTTCCGACACCGCCGGGCGCCCGCCCGTGATGGTCTTGCGTCCCCCTCTTCCGGTGGCGCGTCGTGCGTGGCATCGTCCTGTCCAGGGACGACGAGCTGCCAGGACTCGCTACCGACACGCCCATGTAACGAGCTGGAAACGTGTTCGACATGTCCTTGACATCACTTCTCGCGTGGTGGCAATTTGAACGATCAAATCGCCACGGTTGTGACGGTTTTTCCGAACCGGAACGCGAGGGAGAGGCATGAGCGGCCGAGACGCGAACGGAGTGACGATCTCCGATGTCGCCGCGGCCGCCGGGGTCTCCCGCCAGACCGTCTCGAACGTGCTGAACGCCCCGGCCCGCGTGGCGCCGCAGACCGCCGCGCGCGTACGCCGGGCCATCGAGGAGCTCGGCTACCGGCCGAACCGCGCCGCGCAGAACCTCCGGGAACGTGCCAGCCGGTGCATCGGCCTGAAGATCGCCGCGCCGATCGGCGTCAGCAACTTCCTCGACCGCTTCCTGTACTCGCTCACGGCGGCCGCCGGGGCGGCCGGCTACCACCTGCTGCTGTTCGCCCCCACCGCCGTGGACGAAGAGCTCGCCGTGTACGAGGACCTGATCCGCACCGGCACGGTCGACGGTTTCGTGCTGGCCGACGTGTCGGCCAGGGACCGGCGGCTGCCGTGGTTCGCCGAGCGCGACATCCCCTTCGTCTGCTTCGGCCGCCCCTGGGGACAGGAGGACGGGCCGTACACCTGGGTGGACGTCGACGGGGCGTACGGCATCGACCAGGCGGTCGAGCACCTGATCGCCCGTGGGCACCAGCGCGTCGCCTACCTCGGCTGGCCCGAGGGCACCGGGTTCGGCGACGAGCGGAGGAAGGGCTGGCTGCGGGCCATGGGCCGGCACGGCCTGGACACCGACGGCCTGATCGGTGTGTGCGCCGAGGGCGTCGCGGTCGCGGCCGAGGCGGCCGAGCGGATCCTGGCCCAGCCGGCACCGCCGACCGCGTTCGTGTGCGGCAGCGACACCCATGCCGTCGGAGCCAGGCTCGCGGGCGGGCTCGACGCGAACGGCCGCCCGCGGGTCGAGGTGGTGGGTTTCGACGACTCGCCCGCCGCGACCCTGATATCGCCCCGGATGTCGAGTATCCGGCAGCCGCTGGACGAGGTCGCGCGCCGCGTCGTCGGCCTGCTGACCACCCGCGTCCAGGGCAGTGATTCCCCGCCCGAGGGGGTGATGTTGCGTCCAGAACTCGTGGCACGGGAATGACGAGGGCCGGTATCCGGCCGCTATAGAGAAGAACCCCGAGGATGGAGTAAGAGTGGCATCCATATCGAGAATGACCCGCTGGACGGTCGTCGCGGCGAGCGTCGCTCTTGCTGCCGCCGCGTGCGGCAGCAGCAAGAGTGACGACAACGGCGGGTCCAAGACCGCCGGTGCGCTGAGCGGCCGTGGGCCGATCACGCTGGCGACCGGCAAGGACACGTCGGGCAACCTGCAGAACCTGGTCAACACCTGGAACCAGCAGCACCCGAAGGAGCAGGCTCGGATCGTCGAGCTGCCCGAGGACGCCGACGCGCAGCGCCAGCAGATGGTGCAGAACGCCCAGACCAAGTCCAACGCGTACAGCGTGCTGAACCTGGACGTCGTCTGGACGGCGGAGTTCGCGGCCAACAAGTGGATCACGCAGCTGCCGAAGGACCAGTTCGACCTGTCGAAGTTCCTCCCGTCGGCGACCAAGACGGGTGAGTACCGGGGCAACCTGTACGCCGCCCCCTGGAAGACCGACTCGGGCCTGCTGTACTACCGCAAGGACCTGCTGGACCAGGCCGGGATCAAGACGCCCCCGAAGACCTGGGCGGAGATGCAGCAGGACTGCGCCAAGGTCAAGGGCGTCAACTGCTACGCCGGCCAGTTCGAGAAGTACGAGGGCCTGACCGTCAACTTCTCCGAGGCCGTCAACAGCGCCGGCGGCGTGGTCGTCGGCGACGACGGCAAGCCGAACGTCAACACCCCGCAGGCCAAGCAGGGCCTGAACTTCCTCGTCCAGGGCTTCAAGAGCGGGATGATCCCCAAGGAGGCCATCAGCTACAAGGAGGAGGAGTCCCGCCGCGCGTTCGAGAAGGGCAACCTGCTCTTCTACCGCCAGTGGCCGTACGCGGAGTCCCTGTCGAACAAGAAGGGCGACTCCAAGGTCGCCGGCAAGTTCGACGTCGCCCCGCTGCCGGGTCTGAACGGCCCGGGCTCGCCGACCCTCGGTGGCCACAACCTGGCGATCTCCGACTTCGCCCCGAACAAGGCCACCGCGCTGGACTTCATCAAGTACCTCACCAGCGAGCAGACCGAGCGCGCCAACCTCATCGCGTCATCTGAGGCCCCGACTCTCGCCTCGCTGTACGACGACCCGGAGCTGCAGAAGAAGTTCCCCTACCTGCCGACCCTCAAGGCGTCCCTCCAGAACGCCAAGCCCCGGCCGCAGGCCGTGCGCTACGGCGACGTGACCGCCGCCATCCAGGAGGCCGCCTACGCGGCCCTCACCGGCAAGTCGACCACCGACCAGGCGCTGGCCGACCTGCAGACCAAGCTCGGACAGCTCATCACGTCATAGCCGTGCCCCGTGGCGGGACGCCCGGCGTCCCGCCACGGGCCCCGAGGAGGGCTCCATGACCACTACGACCGCCGAACCGGGAATCGCGGCCCCGGTAAAGCAAAAGAAGCGCGACGTCCAGGGCTCGGGTCGCCTGGCCGCCGTGCTGCTCTCGCCGACCTTCCTGGTGCTCGCACTGGTCGTCGGCTACCCCATCATCGAGGCGCTGCGCGAGTCGCTGTACCAGAGCAGCCAGGGCCTCGACGCCAACGGCTTCGTCGTCAAGGGCGACAAGTTCGTCGGCCTCAAGAACTACACCGACATCTTCACCGGCGCGAAGTCCCACGCCTTCTGGAACGCCTTCTGGAACACCACGTTCTTCACCATCACCGGCGTGATCATCGAGGTCGTGCTCGGCATCGCGATGGCGCTGATCATGCACCGGGCGTTCCGCGGCCGGGCCTTCGTCCGGGCGAGCATCCTCGTGCCCTGGGCGATCCCGACGGCGGTGTCCGGGCTGCTGTGGCGCTGGGTCTTCCAGGCCGACGGTGTGGCCAACGCGATGATCGGCCACCAGATCCTCTGGACCACCGAGGGTTTCCACGCGAAGGTCGCCGTCATCATCGCCGACACGTGGAAGACCGCGCCGTTCGTCGGCCTGCTCGCCCTCGCCGGGCTCCAGCTGATCCCGGCCGAGGTCTACGAGGCCGCCAAGGTGGACGGCGCCACCGCGGGGCAGACGTTCGTCAAGATCACCCTGCCGCTGATCAAACCGGTGCTGCTCGTCGCCGTGCTGTTCCGGCTGCTCGACGTGCTGCGGATGTTCGACCTTCCGTTCGTGCTCATCGGCGCGCACAAGGACTCGGTGAACACCCTGTCCATGCTCGCCTTCGACGAGGCGAACAACCTGCGGTACGGTCCGGCGGCCGCCTTCGCCACGATCCTGTTCGTCTACGTCGCGGTCGTCGCGTACGCCTTCGTGAAGCTGCTCGGCGCCGACATCATGGGTGACGCGCGGGTGCGGAAGACAGCGGCCTCCAAGCGCGCGAAGAAGCGCGCGTCGGCCACCCAGGAGGTAACGGCATGACTGCCATTTCCACCGCCAAGCCGGGTTCCGCGGGGGGCCGGAGCTTCAACCTGCGCAAGGTGCTCTCGTACCTCGGCATGGCCGTCGTGGCGATCTACTGTCTGGCGCCGTTCTACTGGATGGTCGTGTCGGCGTTCCGGCGGCCTCAGGACCAGTTCGACAACTCGCCGATCCCCGCGCCGTTCTCGATCAAGAACTTCACGGCGGTGTTCGGGCATGACGTGGGGTTCCAGCGGGCGCTGCTGAACAGCGTCATCGTGGCGGGCACGACGACGTTGCTCACGCTCGTCGTCGGCACCTTCACCGCGTACGCGCTGGCCCGGCTGGACTTCCGGTTCAAGAACATCGTGCTCGGCATCATCATCGCGACGTCGATGTTCCCGCCGATCTCCCTGATCGTCCCGCTGCTGCACCTGTTCACGAACATCCAGTGGATCAACACCTACCAGTCGATGATCCTGCCGAGCCTGTCGTTCGCGCTGCCGCTGGCGGTCTGGAACCTCACCGCGTTCTTCCGGCAGATGCCGTTCGAGCTGGAGTACGCGGCGATGGTCGACGGGTGCACCCGCGGCCAGGCGTTCCGGAAGATCATCGTTCCGCTCGCGGCGCCGGGCGTCTTCACCACCGCGATCATCGCGTTCATCGCCGCGTGGAACGAGTTCATGATCGCGCTGAGCATGGTGAACAAGAAGGAGATGCAGACGGCCACCGTGTCGATCTCCAAGTTCACCGGAGCGTACGGGTTCGATCAGCCGTTCGGCACGCAGATGGCGGCCGGTGTGCTCGTCACCGTGCCGCTGGTCATCGTCGTGCTGATCCTCCAGCGCCGTATCATCGCCGGTCTGACCGCCGGCGGCGTGAAGTAGCGCGACGCCGTCCCCACCCCCCGAAGGGAAACCGTGCACGTCAACGCCCCCTGGTGGCGCAGCGCCGTCATCTACCAGATCTACATTCGCAGCTTCGCCGACGCGAACGGCGACGGGATCGGTGACATCACCGGCATCCGGTCCCGGCTTCCGTACCTGCGCGACCTCGGCGTCGACGCCGTCTGGATCACGCCGTGGTACCCGTCGCCGATGGCGGACGGGGGCTACGACGTGGCGGACTACACCGATATCGACCCGATGTTCGGCGACCTCGCCGACGCGGACGCCCTGATCCGTGACGCACACGATCACGGTCTCAAGGTGATCATCGATATCGTTCCCAACCACACCTCCGACCGGCACAAGTGGTTCCAGGCCGCGCTCGCGGCCGGCCCGGGAAGCCCCGAACGCGACCGGTACGTCTTCCGTGCCGGTCGCGGCGCCGACGGCGAACTGCCCCCGAACGACTGGCGGAGCACGTTCGGCGGCAGCGCCTGGACCCGGCTGCCGGACGGAGAGTGGTACCTCCACCTGTTCGCCCCCGAACAACCGGACCTGAACTGGGAGAACCCCGAGGTCCGCGCGGAGTTCGAACAGGTGCTGGCGTTCTGGTTCGACCGCGGCGTCGACGGGTTCCGCATCGACGTCGCGCACGGCATGATCAAGCAGGACGGGCTGCCGGACATCGGCGGTGAGGGCGAGGACGTCCTCGAGCCGAGCATGCGGCTCGACCACCCGCACTGGGACCGCGACGGGGTCCACGAGATCTACCGCGGCTGGCGGCGGGTGGCCGGCCGCTACGACGGCGACCGCACGTTCGTGGCGGAGGCATGGGTGGCCACCCCGGAGCGGCTGGCGCGGTACCTCCGCCCCGACGAGCTGCACACCGCCTTCAACTTCGACTACCTGCGCGCCCCCTGGGACGCCGTGAGCCTGCGGGCCGTCATCGACGAGAGCCTGGGCGCCTTCGCCCTGGAGAACGCGCCCGCCACCTGGGTCCTGTCCAACCACGACGTGGTCCGCCACGTCACGCGGTACGGCCGGACCCACACCGGCGGCCGCGGCCCGCAGAACGACGTCGAGGAACCCGTCGACATCGAGCTCGGCACCCGCCGGGCCCGCGCCGCCGCGCTGCTCATGCTGGCCCTGCCCGGCGGGGCGTACGTCTACCAGGGCGAGGAACTCGGCCTCCCGGAGGTCGAGGACCTTCCCGAGTCCGCCTTGCAGGACCCGGTTTGGGAACGTTCCGGCCACACGTCTCGTGGCCGGGACGGCTGCCGGGTGCCGATTCCGTGGTCCGGTGACACCGAACCGTACGGATTCGGCCCGGACGGGAGCACGCCCTGGCTGCCGCAGCCGGACTCCTGGAAGGGCTGCACGGTCGAGGCGGAGGCCGGCGACCCGGCGTCCATGCTGGAGCTCTACCGCGCCGCGCTGCGGATCCGGCATGAGCACGCCGCCCTGGGTGACGGCGGGCTGACCTGGGACGACGACGCACGCGAGGGCGTGCTGCGGTTCACCCGCACGCCCGGCTTCGCCTGCGTCGTCAACCTGTCCGGCACGCCGCACGAACTGCCCGCCGACGCCGAGGTGCTGCTGGCCAGCGGCCGTCTCGACGGCGGGCTGCTGCCCACGGACACGGCCGTCTGGCTGGCCGTGTCGGACTGACCGGTGCCGCCGGCCGGCGCCCACGGTCAGGGTCGCCGGCAGGCGGTGTCCGACTGAGCGGCGCCACCCGCCGGCGGCCCTTCGCCGGCGAACGCGCCTGACCGAGTGACGCGGCCCGCCGACACCGGGATGTCGCCGACCGGCGCCTCGGGCCGACGGGCCTCCGCCCGCGGAGACGGCCGCCTGGCCGGCCGTCTCCACCGACACGCTCCATCCGTCTCGGGGGTCATCTACGAGAGGTGATGTTCTTGCGAGGACATGTCATCAGGCCCGTCTCCGCTGCCGCCGTCGCGCTGGTCCTGATCGCCGGGACCATGGCCGCGCGGACCGCCCCGGTCCGCGCGGCGACCGCCCCCGCCACGGCGGCCGTCCCGGCCGAGCTGTCGGAGACCACCCGGCTCCCGGACCGGCGGTCGGTCGTCAACGGGGACCGCTTCTACTCGGTCTCGACCGAGGACGGGCTCTACCCGGCCGCGGGCTGGCACACGAACGGGGAGATGGGCGGGCTCTGGACACCGCCGCTGAAGCTCCTCGACGGCGTCTGGTTCGGCCTGAACGGTGCCTGGCTCGGCAAGCAGGCCGCCGCCGAACGGTTCACGGCCGGGCACGGCTACACCCGGATCGCGTACGGCGCGGCGGACGGTGTGCGCGCCGAGCGCACGGACGTCGCGCCTGACGGCGTACGCGCCGGGCTCATCGGCATCACCCTCAGCTCCGCGTCCCGCCGGACCGTACGCCTCGACGTGGACGCGCACTCGGAGCTGATGACCGCCTACCCGTGGGGTTGGACGACGCCCGACCAGCAGGCGATGAACCTGCCGGACACCGGCGCGTACGAAAACGGGGGACTGGTCTTCCGTGAGCAGGGAACCCCGAAGGTGCCGAACGCCGCGCCGCACGACTACGCCGCCCTCGTGGCCGCCGACCGCGCGCCGGTCGGGCACGGGCTCGGTGCGGGCCACCGGGGGCCGCAGGAGCCGGCCGTCGTCTGCCCCGCGACCGGCGAGCAGCCGAAGCGCTGCGACGACTCGGCGTTCGGCAAGGGGACCGGCGGGCGCCTCTCCTACGACGTGACGGTCCCGGCGGGTGGCAGGGCCACCGTGTGGATCGCGGTCGCCGGCTCCGACCACGGCGTCTCCGAGGCTCGCGGTGCGCTGCGCACCGCGCTGCGCGACCCGGCCGCACTGCTCGCCCGCAAGATCGCCGCCCGCCGCGCCGTCGCCGCGAACACCGTCGTCGACCTGCCCGGTGACCGGCTGCTGCAGCAGAGCGTCGAGTGGAGCAAGCAGAACCTCGCCGACTCGGTGCAGGAGGCCCGCGATCTGACGATGCGGGTCACCCACGAGGGCAAGGAGTACCCCGCGCCCAAGGGCACCGTCGCCAGGGCGCGCTGGCTCGGCGCGGGCTGGCCGGACTACCCGTGGCTGTTCGGCACCGACGGCGAGTACACCGCCTTCGCGACCGTGGCGGCCGGGCAGTTCGACCCGATCGAGGACCACCTGCGGGCGATCCGCGACACCAGCGACCTCGTCAACGACCGCAGCGGCAAGGTGATCCACGAGGTCGTCTCCGACGGCTCCGTGTACTTCGGCGCCAACGGCGAGGCGGGCAACACCGACGAGACCGCCAAGTTCCCCAGCGCCGTCGCGCTCGTCTGGCGCTGGACCGGCGACCCGGCCTTCCTGCGCGAGATGTACGACTTCACCAGGCGCAACATGCGCTACGTCGTCGACAAGCTGGACGCCGACGGCGACGGCTGGCCCGAGGGCCTGGGCAACGTCGAGCGCACCGGCATGGGCGCCGAGAAGCTCGACAACACGGTCTACACGATCCGCGGCCTGCGCGACCTGGCCGACCTGGCGACCGCCCGGGGCGACACGGCCACGGCCCGCTGGGCCGGCGAGCGCGCCGCGAACCTGGAGCGCCGCTTCGAGACGGCCTGGTGGTACGGCGGTGACACCGACCAGTACGCCGACTCCGTCGACGACCCGGCGAACCCCGCCAACGACAACACCAAGATCTTCCAGCGCCACTGGACCGGCGTGACCCCCATGGACGCCGAGCTGGTCCGCCCCGGCCAGGTCACCCGCCCGCTCGCGAGCGACGAGCACGCGCAGGCCGCCCTGTCCCGCCGCGAGCAGCCCTGCTACACGGGCGTGAACGGCCTCTACCACAGCGGCACCGGCCCGACCTCCGCCGAGGGCGGCAACAAGGGATCGTCCTGTGACACCGCGACATCGGCGGTGCAGAGCGAGCGTGCCACCTACTCCCTCGGCAACGGCATCATGGCCGTCGCCGAGGGCAACTACGGCCGCCTCGCCCAGCAGCGGACGTACACCACCGACAACGCCCGCATCCAGCTCGACCCGTCCCTGTGGGAGATGCCGGGCGCCATGCCGGAGATCGCGCCGAGCCCCGACTTCGACCCGCCGAACATCGACCGCCGGTTCACCGAGCGCTCGATGGTCCTGCAGGCGTGGGGCGCGTACGGCAACCTGTGGCCGGTCGTCCACCAGCAGCTCGGCGTCTCCCCGGACATGGGCCGGGGACGGCTGGAGGTCGTGCCGCAGGTGCCGCCGGGGCAGTCCCGCGTCGCCGGGCGTAAGATCCGGGTCGGCGGCGGCGCGGTCGACGTGACCGCCGAGGCGGCCGGGAAGTCCCTGCGCACGACGGTGACCGGCCGATCCGCCGAGGCCGCGCTGCTGATCGGCCAGGTCCTGCCGGCCGGCGCGACGGTCGCGTCGGCGACCCTCGACGGGCACCCGGTCGCGTACAAGCTCCGGCGCACCGCGCGCGGCACCGAGGTCGTCGCCGACGCCGGATCCCTCCGCGGCACCTCGGTCCTCGCCGTCGCCCTCCGCTGAATCACCCCTGGGGCGCCCCGTCACGACCGGCGGGGCGCCCCCGACCTCCCTGGAGTCGTCGTGCCCCAGCCCTCCCTGAACGAGCACCTGACCTGCGTGGCGGCGCCCGCCATCTGGCTCTCGCCGCCCAGCGGGCGGCTGACCGGAGGCGGTGACGGGCTGTACGTCGCCGACCGGCGTGTCCTGTCGCGTCTCGTGCTGACCGTCGACGGGACCGAGCCCGAGCCGGTGGACGCGGCCGCGCTCGGGGCGAACGGCGCCCGGTTCACCGCCGTGCTCGGCGCCCTGACCGTCGAGCGGACCCGCACGGTCCGCCGCGACGGCGGCACCGAGGAGATCCGCGTCCGGAACACCGGCGCCGAGCCCGTCACCGCGGTGCTGGCGGTGGAGGCGGCCGCCGACCTGGCGGAGATCAGCGCGGTGAAGGCCGGAACGTTCGGCGAGCCGGGCATGGAGGCCATGCCCGGCGGCGACCCGGGGAGTGAGGCGCCGCTGCGGGACGGGGTCGCGCACACCGCACCGGACGGGTACGCGGTGACGCTGACGGGCCGGACCCACGCCGAGCTGTCCCTGGCGCCCGGCGAGGAGTTCACGACCACACTCACCGTACGGGCGACGCCCCCGCCGGTGGAGGGGTTCCGGCAGTGCCCGCCGAGCGGGCCGCCGCCGTGGACGGCCGCCCCGCTCACCGTGAAGTCCGCCGACCGCCGCCTGGAGGCGCTCGTCGACCAGGGGATCGCCGACCTCGGCGCGCTGCTCCTCGCCGACGAGGGCGACCCGTACTGCGCGGCGGGCAGTCCCTGGTACCTCACGCTGTTCGGCCGGGACTCGCTGTGGAGCGCGCGGCTGGCGCTTCCGCTCGGGTACGAGCTCGCCGCCGGCACCCTGCGCGCCCTGGCCCGGCACCAGGGCGCCGGGCACGACCCGGACACCGAGGAGGAGCCCGGCAAGATCCCGCACGAGCTCCGGCCCGTGCACGCGGCCGGCTGGCTGCCGCCGGTGTACTACGGGACCGTCGACGCCACGCCCCTGTTCGTCATCACCCTCGCCGAGGCCTGGCGCTGGGGCATGCCCGCCTCGCAGGTCGAGGCGCTGCTGCCCGCCGCCGAACGCGCGCTGGACTGGCTGGCGGGCTTCGACGGGTTCGTCTCCTACACCGGCTCGCCGGACCGGCTCGTCAACCAGGGCTGGAAGGACTCCACGGACGGCGTCCAGCATGCCGACGGCCGCCTGGCCAAGCCTCCGGTCGCCCTGTCGGAGGTGCAGGCGTACGCCTTCCAGGCGGCCATGCTCGGCGCCGACCTGCTCGACGCCTTCGGCCGGCCCGGCGGCGAGCGCCGCCGCGCGTGGGCCGCCGCCCTCGCCGAGCGGTTCCGCGCGTGCTTCTGGGTGGACGGCTACCCGGCGATCGCCCTCGACGGCGGGGGACACCCGGTCGACGGCCCGGCATCCAACCTCGGGCACCTCCTCGGCACCGGCCTGCTCACCCCGGCCGAGGAGGATCAGGTCGCGCCCCGCATCGCCGAGCTGGACTCGGGGTGGGGCCTGCGGACCCTGGGCACGGGCTCGGCCGGATTCGACCCGCTGTCGTACCACCTGGGCTCGGTGTGGCCGCACGACACCGTCATCGCCGTGCTCGGCCTCGTCCGCGCCGGCCACCGCGACATCGCCGCGAACCTGGCACGCGGCCTGATCGCCGCCGCGCCGAGCTTCGGCTACCGCCTGCCGGAGCTCTTCGGCGGCCAGGCCGCCCCGCCGGGCCAAGGCAGCCGTACGAACCGCGGGTCTCTTACGGGCGACGGCACCCCGGGGGCCTCCCCAGCGGGGACGGACGGCGGCCCAGGTCGCGGCGCCGAGGATGAGGGTGTCCCGGTCCACGGTGGGGGGACGGACGACGGTGGGGGAACGGCCGACGGGGGAGGGGAGGCCGGCCGCCCGGCCGGTCCCGTGCCGTACCCGGCGGCGTGCCGACCACAGGCGTGGGCCGCCGCGGTCTCCCCGGCGCTGGTCACCGCACTGCTCGGGCTCGACATCGACGTCCCGTCCGGCCGCATGGCCGTGTCCCCGATCGGAGGGTTCGGGGCGCTGTCCGTGAGCAACGTGCGCGTCGGCGACGCGACCGTCTCGATCGACGTGGACCCCCAGGGGGCCGTGTCACTCATCGGCACACCTCCCGGCCTGACCCTCGAGATCTGATCCGCGAGCCTCCTCGTTGACTTTGGATGAACCGCCCTTTGCGCGCACCGGCGATGGGCGGTTCTCCCAAGGTCAACGGAGCGGCGGCAGCCGAGCGGGCGGACTGCGTTTCGTTAGCGCGGAGTAAAGGTTCTTATCCCATTTTGTGGACAGCCGGAAGTCATGATCACGTTCGGGTTACTCTGTCGCGATGATCTTGTCTCGAATTCGAAAACACGGTCAGGCCCTGGTCGCGCTCGGCGGCGCGGCCGCGTTGACGGCCACCCTGGTCCAGCCGGCGAACGCGGCCACGCACCGGTCCGGCGACCTCGCCGAACAGCTCCAGAAGACCATGACCGCGCAGAACTTCGGCGACGTCCTGGACACGACCCCGCCCGGATCGGCCCAGGCCCGCGCTCTCGCCGCCCAGCCGGAGTCCGAATCGGGCCGGCCGAAGCACGCGCCCGCGCTGAGCGCGGCCGCCGCCACGTCGATCCACCAGCAGCCGCAGGTCGACGTGTCCGTCATCGAGCTCGACACGAAGGGCCGGCCGGTCTCGTCCGGCACCGTCCTGATGAGCCCGCAGTACAAGAACGGCGTCGTCGTCCCGGTGGACAAGAACCTCCACACCGACGGGGTCCGGTACCGCCTCTGGGACACGGACCAGTGGGACGCGAACAACGGTCAGGGAACGACCGACACCGTCCCCGGCCGCGAGAACGCGCCCATCGACTTCATGGAGCCCTACCCGGCATCGATCATCAAGCTGATGGTCGGCTTCGGGATCCTGCAGTTGGTGGACAAGGGCACCATCAAGCTGAGCGACACCTACGCCTACACGCCGACGAAGGCCTCCGACCGCTGTGAGGGTGCCACCACCCGGACCATCGGCGAGTACTTCGACCGGATGATCACCATCTCGGACAACGGCTCGGCGTGCACGCTCATCAAGGTGATGCACGACCACGGCGGGGTCGACTGGCTCAACCAGCAGTTCCAGGACCTCGGCCTGGACATGCTCCAGCTGAAGGGCACCGACCCGGCCAACGGTGACTGGTCCCCGAACGTCACGATGTCGTCTCTGGACACCGCCAAGCTGCTGATGCTCATCAACGGTGTCTCCGGCACGGCGTGGACCGCTCCGAACGGGAAGCCGGTCACCAGCGGCCTGCTGAGCAAGGCGTCCCGCGAATACTTCATGAAGGAGCTCGGCGAGCAGGGCTGGAACAACGTCCTGTCGACGACGAACTACTGCGGCTACACCTACCCGACGGCCGGCATGCCGCAGCGCATCGCGCAGCGGTGGATCGGCGCCGACGGGACCGTGACGGTCAACGAGGACCCGACCGACGGGAAGTACCTCTACCCGGTGCAGCCCTGCCAGGACGCCGCCGAGGTGACGTTCGCCCACAAGACCGGTCTGACGGCGTTCGCCGCCGGGGACGCGGGCATCGTGCACTCGCTGCCCGGTAAGCCGAAGCGCGACTACATCATCGTCGCCTTCAGCAACCTCGGCTGGCGCTACCAGGACACGAACCGCCCAGACCCGGGCCCCCAGCCCGCGGTGAACCGCACCGACAAGTTCGCGACGCTCGGCCGTGTGATGGACGACTACGAGGCCCAGCGGTAACCACCCGGAAGCGAATAAGGGGCCGGATCTCCGTCCCCTTATTTCATGCGCGAAGGCGCCGCTCTCAGAGCGCCCGCCTCGGCGGACCGTCGGGGGGCGAGGGTCGTCTCGGCGAACGTACGACTGAAAAGCGGAAGGTCGGCGGTTCGACCCCGCCCCTGCCAACCATCTTTGACCTGAAAAAAGACCGTGGAGCGAAATCGCCCCGGGTCTTTTTGACGGCAACGTCCTTAGGCAATCTGTGCGGTTCCCGGCCGAGACGGCTTGTCGAGCAGTTCCTGCCGCTTGCGGAACATCACGCCCATCGCTGTGCTTCCCTTTATGCCTTGCAGGTAGGTGCGCCAGCAGGTGCCCGCCATGCCCGCGCCGAACTTCCCGCACTTCAGGCCGATGAAAGTCGGCCAAGGTACGAAAGAGGTGATTACCCTACGCACAACCCTGATAAAAAAGCGGCCCCCCCGGGTGGGGGGCGGCCGTTGAGCTGAAGAGGCTCGCTGTCAGCGCGACTCACCCGCAGGGGGTGGTCCGACTGGCAGCGGCTAGTTGTGGCTGTGACGGACGTTGGCCTCGGCCGTGTCCTGGTCCTCGCCGGCGTCCTGCTGACGGGCCTCGCTGAGGCCGCCCCGCGTGATCTCGACGCCCCTCTTCGAGGACCCGCTGGGCTCCTGGTTCATCTTGGACGTCTGCGAGTTCACCATCTGTTGCTCCCTTTGTCTGGCCCCGCGAAGCGCGGGCTTGAACTTTGGTCACATGGGACTGTTCCGGCCGCTCTCCGAACGGCATCGTGCTGTTGATCACACGACCCGATGGCCGTTCGAAACGAGATCCAGCTCAAGGTGAGCGGCCTCGGCGCGATTTAGTCAACCCGTTGCACAAGCCGCCATTCGTGCATAGAACCCTAGTAACGGCCGGATTCCGGGTGTCGTTCGCTGACGGGAGGGTGGTATGGCCCACTCCGACAAGGCACTGAGTAGAGGAGCCCTACTGCGCGCGGGAGGTCGCCGCGACAGGACGTACGATGACCGACGAGATCGCCGAGATCGTCGCTCTCACCGAGAGGTCTTCCTGGCGCTGATGAAGCACGATCCGAGCGTTCGCGCGCTGCTCCTCGCCATGCCGGACGTCTTCCCCTGGGTGCGTCATCTGAGCACCGAGGAGGTCCGCTCCTTCACAGTCGAACTGGTCGACGCGCTGTCTGACATCTGGCATGCAGGAACAGCCCTGAGGTCTCGTGTCTCAGGGCTTTCTGACGACAGCAACCGCAGCGCAACGACCGTCCGTTTGTGTCATTCCCATCACTGACAGGTGACAGTTCGTCGTATATGCGCTGATCAGATACCTTTCAGGGGTTTCGATCGAGCAGTCGCGGTGGCGGCGTCTGATCTACGGCTCGTCTCTGGGTGGTAGCCGTTCTCCAGAGAGCCGCTCAGCGACGGCCGGGAAGCTCATGCTTCCCAATCGGCTTTGGTCAGCGCGTACTCGACCACTCCGTGCTCGGAGCCTTCGATGGCGTCCAGCCCGTCGCGGTGGAAGGTGCGGACGAACGTCAGGCCCGACTTCTCCATCACGCGTCGGGAGCCGAGATTGACCGTCATCGTCTCCGCGACCACGCGTTCCACCCCCAACTCGGTGAAACCTTTATGGATCAACGCGCGCGACCCTTCGGTGGCGTAGCCCATGCCCCAGGCCGATCTGCGCAGCCGATAGCCGAGCTCGATCTCGCCGTCACGCGGTTCGTTCAGGTTCGGCCGGAAGTGGAACCAGCCCAGAAACCGTCCGGTGGACTTCTCCTCCGCTGCCCAGTAGCCGAACCCTTCGAACCGCTCGTAGTAGCCGAAGAGTGCCGGCAGCCGGCTCCGTACCTCCTCGCGGGGAGTCGGCCTGCCACCGTTCAGGAAGCGCATGACCTCAGGGTCACTGTCGAGCTCGACCAGGTTGTCTTCGTCAGCCTCGGTGAAACGGCGCAGTGTCAGGCGGTTGGTCTCCAGGAAGATCGACATTCCTCGATTATCGACGGGAAGCACCGGTTGCGGACGGCAAGGGGATCCGTCATCATCGGTCGCATGATCGATGGAAAGGGCGGCCTCCGCCCCGGCCGTTGAGGCCCGCCGAGCCGGTCGGAGCACCGGCCCAGAGCACTGTCGAATTCCTTCACCTCTTTGAATCCCTTCCCTACGCGCGCCGTATGCGGGAACAGGCCCTGTACGCGCGCCGGCACCGCCGGACCTCGGGCTTCAGTGACCTCTTGGCGGACCTGGGACGGCTCGGCCGGTACGAGCGGCGGACCGCTCTGCACCTGGCCATGGCAGCCCGCGACCTGGAGTACGTCGAGACGATCCTCACGGAACCGGACATGGCGTTGCGCCGGGCCGCCCTGCGCGCCGTCCGGACCCTTCCGGTCTCCGACGAGGCGGCGGCCGCAGTCCTCGACGACGCGCCGCTGGACCTGCGGCTGGCGCTGTACCGCACGCTGGCGCACGCGCGGCGCTCGGCCCTGGCGGACCGGCTCCTCACGGAGGTCCGCGATCGCTGGGGCGACCGCGAGGGCGCGGCCCTGCTGCCCGCCTGTACGGCCGCGGTCGTCTCTCGTCATCTCCCGGACCTCACCCACGCCGTGACCTCATGGCGCGCACTGGGCCGCCGCCATCCGAACGCGGTCCTGGACACCGTCGAGAGGGAGCTGTCCGAGGCACCCGGCTGGTGGCGGCGGCATGAGGACGCGGTCATCGCCGCCGCCTCGGCGGAGCCCGGCCGCGTCCTGGCGATCCTGGAACGCCACGACATCGGCTGGCACGCGGCACACCTGCCAGCGGCGGTCGCCGGCGCACTGTTCGAGGTGGACCCCGATCGTACGGCCCGGGTGCTGTTGGGCGCCCGAGGCTGGGGCCTGCCGTGGAACACGCCCTCGCGAACGCTGCTCACCCTCCTGCGCCGATGCTCCGACGAACAGATCGTGGCGGTCGCAAAGGACATCCACCACCACCTGGGCCCGATTCTGCGCGCGCTGCCACCTGCCCGCCGGACGGCGATCTTTCAGTCCGTGCGGGTCGGGGATCGGGCGTTGCCGGTGTGGTGGAACTCCCTTCTGGCGATCCTCCCGGCCGAGCGAGCGGCGGCCGAGGCGCGGCGGTCGCTGGAGTGGCACGCCTCCGTCTGGCATTCGGCCCGTAGCCGGCTGGACGATCCCGATATCCCGCTTCGGCTGACCTCCCACTTGCCGTACGAGGAGGCGGCCGGTTCGCTCAGGGAGGCCGCCTTCGGCGGTGACCCTCGGCGGCGGGGACTCGCCCGCACCCTGCTGGTCGAGTGCGCGGCCCGTAGCGGGGACCGGACGCTGCTCGCGGAACTGCTCGACGAACTGACCCGGCGTACGGAGAACGAACAGGACCCGCTGCGGGGAACCCTTCTGACCGCGGTGCGCGAGCTGCGTCCCGGGCTGCTGGACGATCGATGCGCGGGTGCCCTCGAACGGCTCGCCGCCCGCGTCGCCGAAGCCGGGGACTCCTCTCCCGCCACCTGCGCGGCCCTACGGGGTCTGGCCGCGCGGGTGCTGCGCCACCATGATCCGGGCGTCTCGCCCGACCTGATCGCCTGGGCCTTCGGCGTGTACGACCGGCTCGTGCGGCGTTACGGGGCGGATGCCCTCACGTGGGATGAGGAGGCGTGTTCGACCGTCCGCCGACGGCGGCGCCGCGGGGCGGAGCCGACGCGGGACGACCGGCGGGAGCGCCTGGACACGATCCTGCGCGCGGGCCAGGAGCGCGAACTCCTCACGGTTTTGCGTCCCCACCTGCGAGCCTCCCGGGAACGCGCCGACTTCGCCCTGGTCGTCGCCCTCAGACGGGCGCTCGGCCGGAGGGCCCGGCCACTCGACGAGCTCCAGGACGACCTGCGCCTGGCGGCCCTCCGCGCGCCGGAGCCACTGGCCCGGCAGGCGGCCGAGTTCTGGCTCGCCGACGCACCCGACCGCGACGAGCGGGCGGCCTCCCTCGTGCGCGATGATCCGTCCACCATCGAACTGCCCGCCGTCTGGCGAACGATCGCAGGGCGCCGCACCGACCTGCTCGGCATACCGGTCTCCGACGGTTCGGCGAGTCGTCGCCCTGATTCCGGTCCCTGGGTCCCGGACGCCGGCGGTGGTCTGCCGGGACGATGGACCCCTCATCAGTGCGACCAGGTGCGCGGCCGGCTGCGCCGGGTCATTCAGGACGACCGTCTGCCCGTCGCCGACAGGATGGCCGCGGTTCGGGCGGCCGGCCGGCTTCCCGCCGCCTTGGGCGAGCTCACCACCCTGGCCGAGCGGGCGGATCCGGTCATCGCCGAGACGGCGATCGAGGCACTCGCCGGGACGGACACGCCCGCCGAGGCACTGCCGATCCTGCTGACGTACGCGCGGGGTCCCGCCTCCCGCACCGCCGTGGCGGCCGCGGCGCGGTGCTGCCGGGCCGTCCGGTCGTCACGGCTCCGCCCGATCCTCGAACGCGCGCTGCTCGGCCCGGACACCAAGGTCACGGTGCGGAAGGAGGCGGCCAGGCAATTGGCCGGTTGCCGCGTGCCGGGCGCGGTGGACCTGTTGCTGCGCGCGTGGGAGTCGCCGGACACCCACCGTGACGTACGCGTGGCGGTGGCGGTGGCGCTGCGCCGGGTTCCGGAGGACCCGCGAACCCTGCCGGCGCTGCGGGCGGCCGCGGACCCGTACGCCGGGGAGCTCATGGCGCGGACGTTGTTCCAGGCGAACCCGCATGAATACGGGACGGTTCACCGCCCCGCCTACGCCGACCTCGTCCGCCGGCTGCTGCTGGCGGCGGACGGTCCGGGTGTCCGGTTCCGTGCCTCGAAGGCGTTCGCCACCTGGGCTCCCTGGTACCAAGGCGGGTTCGTGGAGATCATCCGGGCCGCCGGGGATCCGGAGGACCCGGCCGGCGACGGCGAAGTGTCCGTGCTCCTTTCTCTCCTCAGGGCCGGCACGCTCCACGACGAGATCCTCGACGTGCTCGGCCGCTTGGCCGCCGTTCACCGGTTGTTCGGCACGGACACGACCGGGTCCGCGGATCACCGTGACGACACCGCCTCCCGGGCGCCGGCCCGGATACGGTCGATCGTCGACATACTGGCGACCGACCGGTCCGCCGGTCGGCGATTCACGCCCTGGGAGCCGCGGCTCGTGCGGGAGGCGATGCGCCTGCTCGCCGCCGAGCCCCGGCACCTGCCGGAGGCGGCCCGTCTCGGCGTCGCGCTCCTCCCCGTGCCGGAACGCGCCGACGGCGCCGGGCCGGAGTCCGCGAGTTCCGGTGCGGGAGGTGGACCGGTCGCCGAGGCGGCAGAGGGGGACACGAAGGCGGCCCGCCTCGCCGACCACCTCGGCGAGCTGGCCGACCTGCTCGCGAACCGGCCGGTCCTCGCGACCCGGGCGGCGAAACTGGTCGCGAGCCAGTTCCGCGACTACAGGAGTCACAGCAATGCCGATCCCGCGTTGCTCCTGGCCACTCTCCGGCGCCTGTCCGGGCGGATCGACCTCGCGGCCGGACTGTTCGCCGTCGCCCTGACCCGCATCGGCGGGGACCGCGCCGGCTGGCCGGGCGAATGGCGAGAGGTTCTCTGGCACTGGCGCGGCTCCTCGCAACCGGAGGTCGCCCAGGACGCCTGGAACGTCATGATGCTTGATCATTGAGCGGGTACGGCGTCGCCCCCCGCCTCCACAGGACCCCGCTGAAGCTCCCGCCGCCCCTGGACGGTCTGGTCCTCCAGCTCGTCGACATCGCCCACGACGACGAGCGCACGGTGATATCGAAGGAGCACAACGCACCCTGGCTACAGCAAACAGCTCGCCCGCCACCTCCGCGACATCGGACTTCCCACCCATCTCGCTGAAGGTGCGGCAGGGCAGCGCTCTGCCCCAGAACCGGCTTGGCGAGACGGCACTCATCGCGGCATGAGAGTGCATCGGCGCAGATCACCGATAAACCCAGCGGTGATAAGCATCCAGGTCGACGTTGCTGCCGCAGATGACAGTGACGACGTGACGGCCGACGAAACGGTCACGGTCTTCCAGGACGGCAGCGACGCCAAGGGCGGCTGATGGCTCGACGACCAGGCCCGTGTGCTCTAGGAGCATCTGAATGCCCGCGATGATCGACGACTCGTGGACAAGGACGGCGTCGTCAGCCACCGTGAGGAGGTCGTCCAGGACCGCTGGGATGGGGTGCCGGCCGGCGACGCCGTCGGCGATGGTGTCGGTCGATTCGGTGGTGATGACGCGGCGCTCGTGCCAGGAGCGAGTCATCGCTGGTGCACCCATGGGCTGCACGCAGATCACCTCGACTCCGGGTACCAGGGTCTTCAGGACGTATCCCACGCCGCTAGCCATCGCGCCGCCACCCAGGGCGATCAGAACAGCGTCGAACGCGGATTCCTCGCCCGCCAACTCAAGGCCGATCGTCGCGGCGCCCTCGCAGGTCTCAACGTCCAGACTGTCCTCGACCAGCCGAACGCCGCGCCATTGCGCGATACTCGCAGCCCGCTCACGGGCCATTTCGAAGTCGCCGTCCACCAATTCCAACTCCGCACCCAGCGCGCGGATCCGATCGAGCTTGGCAACAGGTGCCCGCCGCGATGCCACGACCGTCACGTTGAGGCCACGGCGGCGGCCTGACCAACTGAGCGCCTGGCCGAGGTTGCCGGCGCTGGCGCACACCACGGCAGTCCGGCCCTGCTCGGTCAGCAGGCTCGCTACAAGCTCGGTACCCCGGGCCTTGAAGCTGCGGACCGGGTTCGCCGTTTCCAGTTTGATACTCACTGTGCAGCCAAGCCGGCGTCCCAGTGCATCGCACTGGTACATCGGGGTACTCAGAAATATGGGGTCGATCACGCGGCGGGCCGCGTGGATCCGGTCAAGATCAAGGCGCGTCTTGAGCACGCCGAGACCATACACACCCGACGGTGCCGTCTTGACCGTCAGTGCCACGGACCCGGCGGACGCGTCCCGCACATTCGCTGGTGCCTCCCCGAAAGCCCGCCCGGCCCATGCGTTAGGACGCCTCGGCGCGGCTGACCCCGGTGTGCGGAGCGTCGGACGCACCGATGAGTTCGGGGCGCGATGAAGGTCAGTACTGGCGAGCAGTCCGGACGGACCAAAGGAGGACCTGCTATGGCGAGATTTGTGACCATCGGGTATGGCGACCAGGAAGGTTACGACCGCACCGACGCGGCGGTCCGCGACCAGGCGCACGCGCATGACACTCGCTTGCGTGCGGCGGGAGCCGATATGGGGATTACCGGCTCGCCCGTACAGGTGCGAAACCACGACGGTGCCGGCATGAGCGTGGAGAGCGGATCGTTCATGTCGTCGGCTCTCCCGGTCGCCGGATTCGCGATCATCGAAGCGGCAACGCTGGAGGAAGCCATCCAGCTCGTGTCACGGACCCCCTGCGCGGTCGCGCACGGTGTTGTCGAGGTCTGGCCGTTGCGGGAAACGCCGTAGGCTGCTGGCTGCGACGTACGCACATCGCAGCGTCAGCACGATGTCGGGCGTGGACAGCAGCCGTGACCCGCTCGGAATCGACTCCTCGGGGAAGACGTCGAAAGCGACACGACCAGAATCACCGCTTCGCTCGCGAGCGCTTCTCTGAAACACGAGCTGCCAGAATGGGTATCGCATCGATCTTCTCCGGAGGAAGATCATTCCAGAGGAGTCCGGCCGGCCGACGCCGCGCGGGGCACTCGATCACCTCATCCGGCGTGACGATGAGGTCGACGCTGAAGTCATGCTCGGTCTCGGGGATCTCCTCGTCCACGACTTGAAGCTGATGAACGGGCGTGATGATGGTCGTCTGTTCCGTCACGAGGCCCGCTTCGATGAGTAGGGCCACTTCCAGGTCCGAGTATCCGGCGCCCTTGCCGATTCGCGCCCCGGACCGGTTCACCGCCACGCTGCCGCAGATCACGATATGGATGGGCTGCATGTCCTCAACGCCGACACGGCGAGCGACCTGCGCGGCCCCCCTTTTCTCGGCCGCCCGCTCAGGGGGAAGGTCGAGGGATGCCGGATCGAGGAGGAAGAACGGCTGGAGGCTGGCCATCCTGGGGACGGCCATGTAAAGCAGCTTCCCGTCCTTGAGCGCCTGGATACGGACCGGGAGTTGCGCCCAGTCCGGGTTCGCCTTGATCGTGCCCGCGCGCTCCCAGAGGCTGAGCTCGGTCAGGCGCTGGGCCGTCGCCTCCGCGCCGTGGAAGCCGGGGATCTTGCCGTACGAGCCTTCCGGCGCCGCACCTTCGCGCTCAAGCAGGCGCCATACCCGGTCGCGGACGGATTTCTTGGCCTGGTCGATGTTGGTCACGCCTCACCACTATCTCTAGATCGCTGCCATAAGGGCCAGCAGGCGATCGTTAATGTCCTGCACCCATGGCTCCTGCCGCCACTCCCGGAGCTCTCTTCCGGCAGCGAACGCCAGGTTAAGCCCGCCGCCACCGCGCGTCAGTTCCACGGCGTCGATCGTCCGGTGCATGGTGGCCGCCGCCTCGTCGAGCTTGTGCTGACGGATCAATGACAGGGTGAGGTTGCCCAAGGCGATGGCCTGGCTCTTCTTCTTCGGGGCGAGCGCCCTGGCGGTCGAGCGCAGGATCGGCTCGGCCCGATCCGGCATGCCAAGGAAGAGATGACACGACCCGCTCAAGCGGTTGAATTCATTGATCGTGTAGCACTCCGCTGCCACGTCATCCGCGCTCACTCGATCGAACTGGCCCTCGGCCTTCTTCAATGCATTTTCGCACGCTCTCACGTCGCCGGTGATGGCGTAGCTTTCGGCTATGTGCAGCAGGCTCAGTCCGGTCAGCGAGGGACTGGTCAAAGTGGCGACCTCGGCCGCCTGCGCAGCCAGTGCGAGGCCCTTGTGCGGATCGTTATCACCGTAGAGCGCGACGAAGCCCTTGCGTAGGATGGCGTACGCCTCGGTACAGGCGTCACGTACCTGGCGCGCCGCAGCGATGGCCTCGTCGAGATAGGCGATCGGTGCGGCATGGTCGCGCCGTTGGCTGACGTCCCACATGAGCTGCCCCATTAAGGTAGCGGACTCGGCCTCCACCTCGAACAGTGCCTTGCGCACGCGGGGGTTGGTCGCGTTCTCTCGAAGGAACTTCACTTGCCCGTGGACTTGTCCGGCGGGACCGAGCAGGGCTGTCGATGGTGCCTTGTCGTACTGCTCGTCGAACTGGCGGATGTGCTCGTGCAGGTAGGCGACCGCCACCAAATCGACCGACGAGGGCTGTTCGAGCACATAGCTCATGCGCTCACTCGGATTAGCCTGCGTGATCGTGACTTCGTCGAGCAGGGCCTGCAACTCTTCGAGTGTCACCTTCAGCGCAGCGGCCAACTTGGGCCGGACCCACGGCTGCGGTTCGCTCTCGGCCGTCTCCCAGCGCACGACTGTTGATCGCTCAACGCCCAGGCGTTCGGCAAGCTTCTCCTGGCTGTAGCCCGCCGATTTCCGGCGCTGGGCAAGGCGTGCGCGCCTACTCGCCATCCACTCTTCCCTCCCACGCATTCCAGGGACGTACCCAACATAGCCACTGAGAGAATGTCCGCCCAGGTCAGAAGCTCTATCGCCTCTTTTTTGCGTCTATCCCGCCTCTCCTCTGCTCTGGTTCTTCGCAGGTCAACCGGCTTTTCTGGTGTACAGCGGCCCGGCGATGCCGAGCCCACCCCCGTTACAGACACCGAAGGAGCACGATGCGACCTGCGATCTACGGCTACATGCGCGTAGTAAGTAGCGAAGAACAAGAGGGCGAAGCCCAACAAATCAGACAAGAACTCGCCGAGTATGCCGAACATGAAGGTTTCACTCTCGACCAGGTGTTCACCGAAAGCATCAGGTGTCAGGAACCTGCGTTCTACACCATGATCGAAGCGCTGAAGCGCCACGACGTCAAAGACATCATTGTTCCCTCTCTCTGGCACTTTGCTCGGCTGCCGGGCCTGCAGAACGCCATGCGCCAGCACATCGAGCAGGAGACCGGAGCGCACATCTGGGTCGTTCAGGGGAAGTGGCGATGAACGAGACAAATCCCCTGGACTGCACTGAGGTCCACGACGCTTATCGCCAGCTGCCCGTAAGCGAGGGCTGAGCACATGTCCCAGCCCCGCTTCGTTGATCGGCTCGACCTGGCAGCCGTAGTGACAGCGGTCAATTGCTCGCGCGTGTTCACCAAGCTCACGCTCGCCAAGTGGGGCGCGTCGACCATCCTCGATGATGCCGTCCTCATCACGAGCGAGTTGGTGACCAACGCCGTGAAGGCAACGGGCGTGATGGAGCCCAACCCCAACTGGAGCAGCCTCGGCAAGCTGAACCTCGTCGGGATACGGCTCCTCGGCTTCAACGCCTCCATCGTGATAGAGGTCTGGGACGCCGCTCCCTGCACGCCTGCCGCGAAGGGTGAAGACCTTGAGGCGGAGTCGGGGCGCGGGCTTAACATCATCGCCGAGATCGCGCATCGCTGGGGCTTCTATCCGACAAATCGCGGCAAGGTGGTGTGGGCGGAGCTGGTCGTTCCGCCGCGATCCCCATGGCTCCATGCTGCCGCCGCCGAAGCGAGTGTTCAGCCAGTACTCGAGCCGACCTGGCCCATCGCCGGGCAACACGACCCCGAACTGCTGAAGTGCCTGATGGAAGGGCACCGCGGGCCAGACGGCAATCGGACGCGGGGCGAGCGAACCGCGTCCGGCCGCTCCCAGACGCCGCAGCCTCGGTAGTCATCGTGGGCACCGGGACCTCGGCTTTCGCCACCAGGAGCGGCTGGAGATGGAGACGATTGGCCGCATGACAGTCGTGATGCGTGAACATCCAGCGTGGTCGCCGATAGATGGTGCCTGGCTGCGGGCATTCGGCCGCGCGGACGAGTGGAGCGCGGTATTGGTCACCGGGGACAGCTGGCGCTCCTACGGCCCGGCAGCGAACGACCCGCAGGTCGTCGAACTGATAGCGCTGCCGTCGACGGTTCCGGCTTCGCTGGCACGAAACCTGGCCGGGCTGGGGGCCGTGGCGCGGTGGCGTAGCCCGGACCTATGGGAGGCGATCGCGACAGCGATCATCCGGCAGGTGATCCGCGCCGACCAGGCCCGTCGACTACACGAACGCTTCCGCACCGCACACGGGACACCGGTCCCTACTCCGCACGGCGCCGCGTATCTGATGCCGGACGCCGCCGCGGTCGTCGAGCTACCGGCCGAGGCTTTCACGTCGCTGGGCTTGGCCTTCAAACGCCGGCCTCTGCAGGCCGCTGCCAAGGCTTACCTGGAGCAGGGCGCGAAGTGGCGTGAACTGCCATCGGCGCGGCTGGTGGAGGAGCTGCAGACCGTATCGCGGATCGGCCCATGGACGGCCGGTGCCGCCGTCGCGGACTTCACCCACGACTGGGCCCTCTATCCCCACGGCGACCTGGCGGTCCGCAAATGGGCCGCTGCCGCCTCCCCCGACATCGACTGGCCGACTAAAGAAGAGGACTTCGCCGCACGGTGGCGGTACATCGCCGCCGACCAACTCGGACCACTCACCCTGTTCACTCTGGCATGGGGAGCACACCATGGAGACTCACCCTGATCCCACGCCCGTCCTGGGCGCCGACCTGACCCGCCCCCTCGACTGCCTGTTCGTCAACGCGCCCCTGCGCGACTACGCGATACGTCCGCGGGTCAACGACTACACCCTGCCGGTGCTCGGCATGGCCTACATCGCCACGTACGCCGCCCACCACGGCTTCAACGTCGGCATCCTCGACGCCGAAGCCCACGGCATGCCGATCACCAAGGTCGTCCGTACAATCAACGGCCTCTCACCCCGATGGGCCGGCTTCAACCTCCTCGCCCCCACCTACGAGATCTCCGCGCAGATCGCCGACCGACTCGACCCGGCGATCATGGTCATGGCCGGCGGCCACCACGCCAAGGCCATGCCGACCGAGATCCTCGCCGACCCACGCATGCGACGCTGCGCGGCGCTGGTCTTAGGTGAAGCCGAGACCCGCGTCGCCGAACTCCTCGTCGATCACCGCAACCGCGCAGATCTTCCCGGCGTGATGTGGACCGATCCGATCCTCGGACACCCCGTGACCGGCGGGCGCCCCGGCACCTCCCGGTATCTGGCCCCTGACATCGACGCCCTCCCGTTCGTCGACCGCACGTACTTGGCCCAGGACCCCTACCCGGCCGCCGGTCGGATCGAGGCCAACATGGTCGGAGCGCGTGGCTGCCCATATGACTGCAGCTTCTGTGGCGCTGCGGTCTCGGCCAATCCCGACATCACCATCCGCACCCGACGCCCCGATCAGGTCCTGCGCGAGATGGAAGCCCTCCGCGACGCCTACGGAGTGACGGCATTCCGGTTCGTCGACGACCTGTTCCTCGGTGCACGGCGAGTCATCGAACAGATGCTGACTGCCTTCACGGCCGCCGGCATCGGCGACTGGGCGGTCTGGGACGCGACCGGCCGGATCAACGTCCTGCACCGCGCGGATGACGCCACTCTCGACCGGCTCGTCGCCAACGGCCTGCGCGAGGTCGCGCTCGGGATCGAGTCCGGCAGCGAGCGGATGCTGTCCTACATCGACAAACGGATCACCCCGGACATGGTCCGTTCGGTCGTCGCCCGGCTCACCGCGCGCGGCATCCGTGTGAAGGGCTACTTCATCCTCGGCTTCCCCACCGAGACCCGCGCGGAGCTGAACGACACTGTTCGGCTCGTGCACGACCTCTGGGAGATGACCGGTCGCCAACCCGGCACCTTTCGGGCTTCGGTATTCGAGTTCCGCCCCTACCCCGGCACCCCCGAATGGTCCCGCCTGATCGCGACCGGCCGGTACACCACCGACCAGCTCCTCGGCTACACCGCCATCGATCTCACCGGCGACGACGTGGACGAGTCGATGCGCCAACGCGACGAGTTCAACTTTTCGGTCGGCATCCAGTTCGGCGAACCAACCATCGCCGAGATCCGCCAGCATCTGGTCGATCTCTCACGCGAGCAGCACGCCCGAACCGGGAGATCCACATGACAACCACGGGATACCTCATCACGATCGACGGACCGGGCTGCGCCGGCAAGTCCACGCTCACCCAGCTCGTCGTCGACCGGCTCGCCCAGGTCGGCCTCCCAGCCCTGGCCACCACCGAGCCGTCCAAGGGCCCAGCCGGACGGCTCGCGCGGCACCACACCGCGATGTTCCGCGGGTATGCACTGGCATGTCTGGTCACGGCCGATCGCTACCACCACCTGGAGACCGAAATCCAGCCCGCGCTCAACTCCGGCACCATCGTCGTCTGCGACCGGTACGTACCGTCCTCTCACGTTCTGCAGATCCTCGACGGAGTCGGCCCGGACTTCGTCACGCAGATCAACGCCCACGCCACGCCGCCGGACCTGGCAGTGATCCTCACCTGCGACGAGGCCGAGCTGCGACGACGATTGACCATCCGGGGATCTCACGGCCGGTTCGAAGACGACCCCCGGATAACGCTCGCCGAGACCCGCCTGTACCGGGACGTCGCGGACATGCTCGCGCGCAATGGCATCCCGGTCCTGCTTCTGGATTCGACCAAGCACGATGCCGATTTCCTCGCCAGGCAAGTCGTCACGTCCATCCAGACGCTAAGGTCGCCCACGCATCAGTGACCAGAGGGGGACACATGCCAGAGCGGTACCGGTCGATCATCGACGTCCACGTCATCCTCGAACGCGGCAGCGAGATCCTGCTCCTGGAACGCCAGGGCACCGGCTACTGCGACGGCATGCTCCACCTGCCCAGCGGCCACCTCGACGAAGGCGAGCCCGTCACCGACGGCGCCGCCCGCGAAGCCTATGAAGAGGTCGGCGTCCGGATCGATCCCACAGACCTGCGACTGGCCACCGTCATCCACCACCGGCAGCGAACCGACCTCGCCAGGGTCGGCATGTTCTTCGCGACCGCCCGGTGGAAGGGCGAGCCGTACAACGCCGAACCCCATAAATGCGGCAAGCTCCTGTGGTGCGACCCGACTGTGCTGCCCTCCAACACCATCGACTACCCGGCAGCCGGCATCAACGCCTACCTGACCGACGCTCCCCTCACACTCCACGGCTGGTAATCAAATAACCGGTGCCCAACCTGCGATTGGAATACAGACGATCCGGCCCGTGAGCCGCCCGTCTTGCTGCGGCGGAGTGGTGTACTAAGCCAAGCCTCGCAAGAACAGCAACTCGGCGGCGCCCTCACAACGGAAGCCGTGTCACGCTAAGCACCTAACGCTTGCGGCCCAAAAGATAGTCGGTGGCATGACCGGCTACCCGGTCAGTCCCCCAGGTGGTCCTCATCGCGGCATGAGAGTGCCCGATGCCGGCCCCTCGACGCGGCGAAGCGAAGCACCCGGGTGCCGGGCGACGTCTCGCGAGGGAGCGAGGATTCAGCGGGCGGGAACTGGCTCGGACGACGGCCGCCATTCCCGCCTGATCAGCCCGTAGACCCACGAGTCAGAGACCTCGCCGTTCACGACGCAGTCTTCCCGCAACGTCCCTTCACGCACGAAGCCGAGCTTCTCCAGCACGCGGGCAGATGCCACGTTGCGCGTATCGGTCTCAGCCTGGACGCGATTTAGGTCCAGCGTGTCGAATGCCCACCGCAGCAAAACGCGCGTGGCCTCCGTCGCGTAGCCGTGGCCCCACGCTGCATCATCAAAGCAGTAGCCTAGCGATGCGCTGCGGTAGTCCGGATTCCACCGGTTCAGGCTGCACCAGCCGATGAACGTCCCGTCGGAGATGCGATCCACGGCCAGCCGCGCCCCGGTGCCTCCCTGTGCCATCTGCCGGCAAGCCGTGATGAAACGCTCGGCGCGCACTCGTTCGCTCCACGGCGGCGCGTCCCAGTAGCGCAGCACGTAGGCGTTGCTGTGCAGCGCGAAGAGGTCGTTCGCATCCGCGTCGTCGAAGGGGCGCAGCCGAAGGCGAGCGGTGTGCAATGTGGGGGTGGGCAGCGCCATGCGCGTCATGTTCCCTCCCGTGATTAATGGCCAGTCAATCAGACTCTCGATGTCGGCCACTCGCAACGGGTTTTCTCGGCGGACGGGCAGAACGAAGTGCCCGCTCATCGGCAGAAGCGGGTACTGCTCAGGATCGACACCATCGCGCGGTCGGCGGCATGAGAGGACGAGGTCGGCGCGACGTCGGTTTGGGCGTCCGCTGCCCTTCGTTGGCGCCGTTCTGGTCTGGCTGGCAGTATCGAGAATGTGAACGCCGGGACGGAGTTGGTGCCTCGCTTCGCCGTCGGCGAGGGTTATGCGGTGTATCGAGGCCCGACGACGGACAGCGCCTTTCACCGTCATGCCGCCTTCCAGATCGCCATCGCGGTTCGGGGCGAGGTCGCCATGGTGGACGCGTCGGCAACCCATCATCGGGCCGTGGCGCTGGTCGTGCCGCCGATGGCGCGGCACCGCATGCTCGCCACGGTGGAACTGCTCACCTTCTTCGTTGAGCCGCATTGCGTGTTCGCCGACCGGCTGCGCGAGCGCTGCGCCAACGGCATCACCGCTGTCCCCGAGATGTGTGACTTGCGGGAGGAAGACATCGGCCGGGCAGGCGTGTGCCCGTCCAGCGAGCTTGATCCTCGACTGGTGGAGGCGCTGAACACGTTGAGGGATCGAAGTGTTCCGATGCCGAGTCTGGCCGCGATGGTCGGGCTCTCACCCCAGCGCCTGCGCGCCTTGGCGCGGCATCAGGTGGGCATGCCGCTGACGCGCTGGCGGGTGTGGGCGCGGCTGCGTCGGGCGGCCGAGGAGCTGCGGGCGGGTCGGTCGCCGGCCGACGCGGCGATCACGGCGGGCTTCGCTGACCAAGCGCATCTCACCCGCTGGATGCGCGAGATGGTGGGCCTCACGCCCGCGGCCGTGCTGCCGGTTCTGCGCGGTCATTCCCGGCGCGCGACGTAGACCGAGATCGAGCCGGTGGCCGTGGGCACCACCTCGGCCTCGCGCACGTCGCGGAACCCGGCGTTGGACATCAGCCCCGGAAGGGCGCCATCGGCGTTGGGCTGGGTGTCCTCCTTTCCGTCCGCGAGCTGGACGGTCCGGAACGCCAGGCGCATCAGCCTCGTCCGTTGCTGCCCATAGTCAGCGACCACCAGCTTCCCGCCTGGGCGCAGTACCGCGGACATCGACGCGAGTACCGCCCGTTTCACCGCGACCGGGCATTGGTGGAGCACGAGGGTGGACACGACGGTGTCCACCGATTCCGCGCCCAGCAACTCCGCCAACGCATCACCCATGCCGACCTGCCACCGCACCGCCGCGTCAGCAACATCGGCCTTACGCCGCGCCACCGCCAGCACATCAGGATCGGGGTCCAGGCCGACAATCCGGGCCCGCGGCTCCACACGACCCAGCAACAGCGCCAGTGAGCCGGTGCCGCAACCCACGTCGACGATCACATCATCGGGCCGCGGCGCCACGTACATGGCGGCCAGAGCCCGCCACAGACGCTCGCGCGTCAGCGCGACCACGTGGTCGTAGAACCTGGTGGGTGCGAAGCGGCCCAGGGCAGGGGTGAAGACGTTCTCGCTCATGCCGGCAGTCTCGACCGCGCGACGGAGCCCGGTCTTGAACGAATCGCTCGCCCTGGCCGATCGTTCGATCTCACGGACATATGGGCGGCCCGCCGGCGCTCAGCGGTGGCGCGTCCGGCCGATGGCGGTGCGCAGCAGCAGGACGCTCCCCGCGAGGACGAGCCCACCCGTGATCAGCGTGGCGACGGCGTCGCCGATCCACACGTGGGAGTGCCTGGGATAGGCGACGCTCGCGTGGGCGCCTGAGAGCTCCGCCGGGATCATCTGGTCGGGGCGGTGCCGCCCGTCGCCGTCGAGGGTCACCAGGCGGCGTACGGCACCGTCGCCGGAGACGAACGATCCCGAGGTCACGTATCCGCCCTTCAGCCGGCGGGTGCTCCACTCGACCGTCAAGACGCCCTTCACGCCGTCATGGGTGGCGCGGTAGGCGTCGACCGTCCGCGTCGCGGCGACGACGGAGCCGATCCCGAGCAGGGAGAGCGGGACGACGATGATGACGAGGACGAACAACGCCGCCGACAGCGGCGGGCGGCGGCGCCCGGTCAGACGCCTCAGCTCGGGAGGTTCGGGGGGCATGCTCATGCGGTCGGTCTCCGTGAACCACGCAGCGATGTCATCGGCGCCGCACCACCGTGGAGACGGTCGTACGCGGGGCGGCGGACGGGTGCGGGCCCCGGCTCGGCCGGGGCCCGCGTCGGTCAGTCGCGCCAGACGCGGCGGCGCCGGCCGGTGAGGGGCTCGGTCGAGGCCCAGACCCGGCGCCAGTCGGCGGGCTTCTCGCCCGTGGCGTTCTCGTCCCGTACGGCGCCGGGACGGGTCGGCTGGGAGCCGCCGGGGATCTCGAGCCGGTCGTCGGCCGCCGCGCGCAGCGCGTCGTACCAGCCCAGGTCCTCCTCGGCGGCCAGCGCGGCGACGGCCTTGGCCATCCGCGCGCGGAACGCCCGGACTTCCTCGCCCTCCTCTGGGATGAGGGGACGGCCATAGCGGACGGTGACGCGCGGCTTGCCCGGCTGCGGCCAGTTGCGCCCGCGCGGCATCGCGGCGTACGAGCCCCGGATCGCGATCGGGACGCACGGGATGCCCTTCGTGACGCACAGCACCGCGGCGCCGAGCTTGAAGGGGTTCATCCAGCCGTCCTCCGACCGGGTGCCCTCCGGGTACAGCAGCAGGCTCCAGCCGTCGTCGACGAGGTCGAGGGCCAGGCTCCGCAGCCGCTTCGAGCCGTAGCGTTCGACGGGGAAGGCGTTGAAGAACACCGCCGTCAGCGTCGCGCGCCAGCGTACGTCGAAGAAGTAGTCGGAGGCGGCGCCGACGGCGACCCGGTTGGCGAACCGCTCCGGCAGCGACCCGAGGATCAGCGGGGTGTCCAGGTGGCTCGAGTGGTTCGCCACGAACACCACCGGCCCGCGCACCCCGTCGAGGTACTCCGAGCCCTCGATCACCGGCGTGATCTGCTTCCAGGCGACCGGCTTGAGCAGCCCCTTGCGCAGCACGGACCGGGCCGCGACGGCGAACGGCGTACGGGCCCACGCCGTCGGGAAGACCCGCTCCTCGGGCTCGACGACGTGCGGCTCCGCCGAGCGGGGAACGGTCGAGCGCCCCCGCCAGTCCCGGCCATGCCGCAGCAGCCGGAGCTCCCCGCGGATGCTCGTCTTCCGCCTCATCGGACGTCCGCCAAAGCCAGCGGCGGGGCGTGCTGGTAGGAGATCGACGGGCTGGACCCGACGGTGTCCTTGGCCATCTCCAGTGCGTCGGCGAGGGTGCTGGCCGCCCGGAAGCCCATCCGCGTGGTGGTCTTCCGGTTGCCGCCCACGAAGATCACGTCGCCGAGGTGCTGCATCGCGTGCGCACCCCAGTACCACATGTAGAAGGGGTGGACGCCGTGGTAGGCGTAGCTGTTGCGGTACAGCTGGATGTACCACGGGTCGGTGGCGAACTGCTCCTCGTACTTCGTCTCCAGGAGCACCGGGTCGGTGCTCTCGGTGAGGATCTCCTCGAAGAAGTCGATGTAGCTCGGGTGGTGCACCGGGTGGAACTCGTTCGGCACCGGGTGGTAGAAGATCGCCACGCCGCCCTGCCGGACGATCGGCCTGTTCTTGTACAGGTTGAAGAAATAGCCGAGTCCGAGCGACATCACCAGGATCGGGTTCATCACCGAGTTGACGTTGTAGGGGCAGATGTACGGCAGGCCCCAGATCGCGATGTCGGACTGGCCGTTGACCTCGGTGAGCTGCTGGCGGTGGACGTTCTGCAGCGTGAGGGGGTGCACCTCGGACTGCAGGCCGGCGTGCACGCCGGTGACGCCGTACGGCGCGGCCGTCGACTGCCAGATCCGGCGCCGCGTCTTCTGCGGCAGCATCTCGTTGGCTCGCTTGACCGCGAGGTAGGACGCCTGGTCGCGGACGTTCCACTCCCACTCGCGCTTGTTCAGGAAGCCCATCGAGGAGGGGAAGGTGTCGTTGTTGAGCGTCGTCTCGATCGTGAAGACCTTGACGTGCTCGTCGATCAGGCCCTTCATCCGCTCGTACGAGTGGTGCATCGCGGAGTTCGGCGGGTCGTTGAAGGAGTTGGAGTGCCGCAGCGTGTGCACGTTGTGGTGGTGCTTCAGGCTGCGGTAGCTCGCCAGGCCGACCGACACCGACTTCGCGCCGCCGCTCATCGCGGTCAGCGTGATGTTGACGTAGACGATGAGATCGCTCTCGGCCGCGCGCCGGTTGATCTCGACGTCCTCCCCGTGGCGGGTCTTGCCCATGTGGAGGAGGTTGTCGTGGTCCTCGGCGTCGTGGTTCTTCAGGTGCTCGGGGAAGAACGCGTGGAACACCCGGTCGCCGACGGTGCGCCGCAGCTCGGCCGGGGTCATCCGGCGGTGCAGAGCGTTGGCCGCGATCAGCTCGACGTCGTCGACGCCCTTGGCGGCCGCCATCTCCAGGACCTGTTCGATGATGCGCTGGCGCACGTCCGGGGTCTGCATCTGAGGCAGCGGCAGCGACAGGTCGTCGAAGACGATCGTGAGACGCATGCCGGACCGCAGCAGCTCCGGGAGCGGCTCGGTGCCGTGCGGGTGCAACAGCGCGTGCCGGATCTCGGCGTCGACGTCGCGGATTCCCGGCAGGGAGTCCGGCGGGTAGATGACCTTGGACCCGAGCGGCAGCCGCTCCAGCCGGAAGCTTTCGCCTTGGTGCATGATGAGCGGCGGAGTCCGCTCATCCACATCGAGTACGAAGCCTGGTCTGCTCACTCGTAATCAGTCCTTTCCCAACCAACCTGCACCCGACCGACCTCCCGGCCCTTCCCAACCAACCTGCACAAGACCGACCTCCCGGCCTTCCCCCGCCAACCTGCACCCGGCCGACCGCCGGGTCCTTTCACGACGAACCTGCACCCGACCGACCTGCCTACCGGGCCAGGTCGAAGGCGACTTTCACGGTACCCAGCCGTCCGGAGTCGGACGCGTGGTTCAGGGCCTCCCGCCAGCGGGCGAGAGGGTAGGTCGTGCCGACGTATCCGTCCAGCGGGGCCGAGCCGGCGAGTCGGAGCGCGTCGGCGAAGTCGGCCCCGTCGGCGCCGGAGCAGTACGCCCCGACCAGTTCGAGCTCACGGAACCACAGCGGCGTCAGGTCGACGCCGCCGGACGGCATGCCCGACATCACGACCGTACCCCCCGCCCGCGCGAGCCGCAGGGAGGTGTCCAGGCCGCTGGCGCCGCCGGTGCACTCGAAGACGGTGTCGACCCCGCCGAGCAGGAAGTCCGCGCCCATCTCGGGGGTGTGCATCCGCGCGGTGGTGACGCGCCGCAGCGCACGCACGGCCTTGCGGGGCTCGATGACGGCGGTGGCGCCGAGCGCCTTGGCCTTCTCCTTCTGGTGCCCGTGCTTGGCGATGACGTACACCGCGCCGACCTCCGTGAGCTCCCGCAGGGCCAGCAGAGTGAGCAGCCCGACCGTGCCCGCGCCGATGACCACGGCGGTGGAGCCCGGCTCGATCGGCATGCGGCGCACCGAGTGGATCGCGCAGGCGAGCGGCTCGGCGAGCACGGCGCGCTCGTCGGGCAGGTCCTCGGGCACCACGTGCAGCTGGCTGGCGTGCGCGACCAGCTGACGGCTCCAGCCCCCGCCGGTGTCGGCGCAGGTGCCGGTCTGGATTCCGGCGGAGATGCGGCCGGCCGTGATGTGGTCGCAGCGGCTCTGGTGGCCGGAGGCGCACCAGCGGCAGGGCTCCATGCCGCGCACGGCGCACGACAGGACCGGGTCCATGACGACGCGGCTGCCCTTCGGGATGCCGGGCAGGTCGTCCATGGTCCGACCGACGATCTCGTGGCCGGGAACGAACGGCATCGACGTCATCGGCGAGAGGTACGGCGAGGAGTGGCCGGTGAGCAGGCTCAGGTCGGAGCCGCAGATGCCGGACAGGATCGGCGTGACGCGGGTCCAGCCGTCGCCGGGCAGCTCCTGCGCCTGGCGGTTGACCAGGCGCAGCGGCGCGACGTTTCCGGCGACCATGCCGCTCAGCCGGCTCCCCACGCGGGTGGAGGTCAGGCCGCGGGCGGCCACGAACCGGCTCGGCGAGCGGTGGTATTCGAGCGAGAGGATCATCGGGCGGACCTCGCTCCCACGGTGTCGATCAGCACGTCGCCCCGTCCACGGGTATGGGCACCCCACTCTTGGATGCGCCAGTGCTTGCGCTTGGCATGGCGGTACAGCGAGGGGTCCGGGTTGACCGCGTTCGGGTTGCCCACGGCCTCCAGCAGCGGCCGGTCGGAGTAACTGTCCGCGTAGGCGTACGACTGGGACAGATCCAGGCCCGTGTCCTCGGCGTGGCGGCGCAGCCAGGCGGCGCGCGCCTCGTCGACCAGCGGCGGCGCGTCGAGGTACCCCGTGAGCACGCCGTCGCGGGCGTGCATGCGGCTGGCGACGACCTCGTCGAACAGCGACGCGAGCGGCTCGACGAACACGTCGATCGTGCCGGTGATCAGGATGGTCTTGTGGCCCGCCGCGCGGTGCGCCCGGATGCGGCGGACCGCCTCCGGCATGACCCGCTGCAGCACGGCCTCGCCCAGCACGTCGTCGACCAGGGACCGCAGCTCGGCGATGTCGGCGCCCTCGTAGCGCCGCAGGAACGCGCGCACGAAGTCGCCGCGGTCGCGGCGCTCGGCCCGAAGGTAGCGGGGGAGCGAGCGGGCCAGGTCGGCGAGCTCACCGCTCCACCGCGAACGCGGCAGCGACGACAGCCGCGCCCACAGGTACGACTCGATGAGGTTCGAGGCGATGATCGTGCCCTCGAGGTCGAAGACCGCCGCGACGTCGGTGCGCTCGGGCAGCACCGGGTCGGCGGTCTTGCGGCCGCCGCCGCGGCTCTTGGAGAAGCCGCGCATCAGCTCGGTCACGCTGGGGGAGTGCACCTCCTGGAGGTAGTGCGCCCAGTCGATGATCGACGGGTCGAAGCCGTACTCCTCGACCCGCTCGGGCGGCACGGCCCGGTGCAGCGCGTGCGTGCGGTTGTCCTCGTAGATGACCTCGGCCTGGGTGTAGGCCTGGTAGAGGTCGGCGTAGCGGCGCAGGAAGTCCAGGTTGGTCTGCTGCCGGTGCACCGACGTCATCCAGTCGCGGGTCTTGGCGGACGCGGGCAGCCGCAGCAGCGCCCGCTCGGCCGCCGAGGTGGCCCGCTCGCTGCCGCTCAGCATCATCTCGACCTGCCGGCTGCCCGGGAACCGCCACTGCGGCACCCGGATGTGGCCGCGCTCGCCGGCCGGCATCGGGTGGCGCCGGAAGTAGTCGCGGACGTTCTCGTACAGGCCGCGGAAGGACAGCGGGTTGCGCGAGCCGGAGCCCACGTGGAAGTAGCCGGTCTCGCCGCGCTCGGGCGGCGTGGCCGCGACGGCGATGGTGGCGTTGACCACCAGGTCGACCGGGATGATGTCGACGACGCTGTCGGGCAGGCCGGGGAACTCCGGCAGGACGCCCCGACCGTACGCGATGATCAGCGGGTCGGCCATCTTGTAGCCGTCGATCCAGCCTGGGTACGGGTGGCGCAGGGAGCTCTCCACGATCGCCGGGCGGACGATCGACAGCCGCCGCTCGCCCCACATCTCCTCGGCCGCGCGCTCGCCTTGCGCCTTGGTGAAGGTGTAGACGTCCGGCCAGCCGAGGCTCTGGGCGCGCGCCCGGCCGTAGTCGACGAGCCGGTCGGTCACCCACTCCTGCCGGGCCTCCTCGGCGGCCGACACCACCGACTGCGGACCCGCCTTGCGGTGCTCGCTCTGTGCCCGCGCCATCGACTTGCGCAGCACCTCGGGCCGCCGCGAGTCGCGCTCGACGTCGGCGCGGGCGGCCAGCGCCCCGGCCATCTCGGTGCGCCAGTCGACGGTGTGGTCCAGCCGGGCCTCCGGCACGACGCCCTTGCGGACGCCGGCGACGTAGGCGGTGGAGACGTGCACGACGTGCGGGTCGGCGCCGGCCTTGTGCAGCGCCTCGTACAGGGTCACGACGCCGGAGACGTTGGTGCGGAAGGCCTCGTCGATCGGCGGGTCGAAGGACACCGTGGACGCGCCGTGGATGACCACGTCGATGTCGGAGGGGAGGGTCACCCCGCCGAGGTCGCCCTCGATCACGGTGACCCGCTCGGCGGCGATGCGGCGCAGCTCGTCATCGCCGATGCGCTCGCGCAGCGTGCGGAAGACCGGCTTGCGCAGCAGGCCGTCGAAGCGGCGCTGCGCGGACGTGCCGCCCCGCGGCCGGATCAGCACTGACACGCGTACGCCCGGATGCGCGGACAGCAGTTTCTCCAGCGTCGCCTGGCCGAGGAAGCCGGTGGCGCCCGTCAGGAGAACGTGGGAGCCGTCAAGAGACGGAAAGTCGTGAGGTCGGTCTGGCGCCATCCGCTGAGTCTCTCCGATCGTGGGCATGAGCCGTCCCGGCCGCGAACTGACAGGGGAAACCCTAACGGTTCGCAGGCACCGCACAAACGGCCGGGCGGGTCACCCGGCGTTCATGTCGCCGACATCCCACCGTCCGGGCCCCTCGGGTCAGCGGCCGGAGGCGGCGAGCCGGTCGTTCATCGAACCGGATCGGAACACCTCGATGTGGACGGGCGCGGCGGCGAACCCGGCCTCGCGGATCGCGGCGCTCACGGCATGGTCGTCGCGGGCGCGCTCGACCAGGTCGGAATCGATCTCCAGGCGCACGGCATCGCCGAGGTCACGGACCCGCAGGTCCCGGAGCGCGCCGCCGAACAGCGCGCGCACGGCCGTCTCCGCCCGTTCGATCCGCGCCAGCCGCGCCGAGGTCACCTCGATGCCGTACGCGACGCGGCTCGCCATGCAGGCCGCGGCCGGCTTGTCCCACACCGGCAGGTCCCAGTGCCGGGCGATGGCCCGCACCGCCTCCTTGTCCAGGCCCAGGTCGGCCAGTGGCGTACGGGCCCCGCGCTCGGACGCGGCGCGGATGCCGGGCCGGAACCCGGCGACGACGTCGGAGGCGTTCGTGCCGGTCGTGATGGTCGAGAAGCCCAGGTGGTCGGCGAGGGCGTTCGCGGTGTCGAGCAGGACGCTCTTGCAGAAGTAGCAGCGCTGCGGGCCGTTCTCCCGGTATCCGGGCACCTCGAGCTCGGAGGTGGCCGGCGTGTGATGGGTCACGCCCAGGTCCGCGCAGAACTCCCGTGCCGCGTCGAGCTCGGCGGCCGGCAGCGAGGCCGACACGGCGGTGACGGCGGCCACCCGGTCGGGGCCGAGCGCGCGGGCCGCCGCCGCGAGTACGACACTGGAGTCCACACCGCCGGAGAACGCCACGAGTGTTCTGCCGTAGCCTGCCATCTCGGCCAGCAGTTCGTCGGAGAGGACCACCACGTCCACCATGCAACCCCGATCCGTTGAGGAACGACTCTCATGACGGTATCCCAGCCGAACGGCGTGACCGATCTGGGCTTCGCGCGGCTCGACGTCGACCGCGCCGCCCGGACCGGGGACCCGGAAGTGGTCTTCGGCCAGGGGAAGACGCCCGATCAGATCGTCACCGCGCTGCGCGCCCTGCATGAGGCCCACCCCGACCGCGCCGTGCTCGCCACCCGGCTGTCGGAGGAGGCGATCACCGCGTGCGTGGAGCGGCTGCCGGACGCCGACGTCGACCCCGTCGGCCGCACGGCGGTGCTGGGCACCGCCGAGACACGGGGAACCGTCGCCGTCGTCGCCGCGGGCACCTCCGACCTGCCCGTCGTCCGCGAGTGCGCGACCACCGTGCGCGTGTTCGGGGCCGAGCCCGACGAGATCGTCGACGTCGGTGTGGCGGGCCTGCACCGGCTCCTGGCCCAGCGCGACCGGATCGCCGAGGCCGACGTCGTCGTCGCGGTCGCGGGCATGGAGGCGGCCCTGCCCTCGGTGCTCGGCGGGCTCGTGGGCACGCCCCTGATCGCCGTGCCGACGAGCGTGGGCTACGGCTGGAATCTCGACGGCGTCACCGCCTGGCTGGCCACGGTGAACAGCTGCGCCCCCGGCGTGGTCTCGGTCAACGTCGACAACGGCTTCGGCGCCGGCGTCGCCGCCGCCCGCATCGCCCGCCGCACCGCTCAGGCGCGCCCATGAGGGCCGAACGGTCGCCGTCGTACGCCGCACGTGAAGGGAAGGCCGTCCGATGAGGACCCTGTGGGTCGACGCGGGCAACGGCGCGGCCGGCGACATGCTGCTCGCCGCGCTCGTCGACGCCGGCGCCGACCTCGACGCCGTACGCTCCGGCCTGCGGGGCCTCGCCGTCGAGCCCGTGGACGTCGAGGTGACCCAGGTGCGCCGGCACGGGCTGCGCGCGCTGTACGCCGACGTGCGCGCCCCGCACAGCGACGTCTCCCGGAACCTCGCCGACGTCACCGCGATCCTGACGGCCGCCGCCCTGCCGGAGGAGGCGCGGGAGTTCGCCCTCGCCGTCTTCGAGCGGCTCGCCCGCGCGGAGGCGCGCGTGCACGGCGTGGGCGTCTCGGAGATCCACTTTCACGAGGTCGGCGCGCTCGACGCCATCGCCGACGTCACCGGCTGCGCGCTCGCCCTGCACGGCCTCGGACTGCTCGGGCCGGCGACCCGGATCGTGTCGCCGGTCGCGGCCGGCTCCGGGGTCGTCCGCGCCGCGCACGGGCCGCTGCCCGTCCCGGTGCCCGCCGTCCTGGAGCTGCTCACCGAGGCGGGCGCGCCGCTGCGCTCGCACCCCGCCGCGATGGAGCTGTGCACCCCGACCGGCGCGGCGCTGCTCGCCACGCTCGCCACCGACTGGGGCCCGGCACCGGACTGCGTGCCGCGCGCCACGGGCACCGGTGCCGGCCGCGCGGATCCCGACGGTCACCCGAACGTCCTGCGGGTCCTGGTCGGCGAGGTCGAGGTCCCGTCCGGCTGGGCGACCGCGGAGATGCGCCGGGTCGACACCACCGTCGACGACCTGGACCCTCGCCTGTGGCCGGACGTCCTGGAGGCGCTGCGGTCCGCCGGCGCGGCCGACGCGTGGTGCGCGCCCGCGCTCATGCGCAAGGGCCGTCCGGGCCAGGTGCTGAGCGTCCTCGTCGACCCGGAACGGCTGGACGCCGTGTGCCGCGTCGTGTTCGAGCAGACCACGACGCTGGGCGTGCGGATCTCGCCGGTGGAGCGCCGCTCCCTGCACCGCGACGAGATCACCGTGAGGGTGGCCGGAGGCCCGGCCGTCGGCGTCAAGCGGGGGTTGCTGAACGGCGAGGTCGTGACCGTGCAGCCGGAGTACGACGACGTTAGCGCCGCCGCGGCGGCCACCGGCCGTCCCGTACGGGATGTGCTCGCCGAGGCCGCGAGGCGGGCGGACGAAGGCGACCGCGCCTCCTAGCGCCGCGGCATCGCCGCGATCATTCGCGGTTCTGCCGTTGTTCTCCGTCGTGCCCAAGACGGGCTACTTCCCGGACTTCCTCACGCCGATGGAGGGGCTACTCGGCCTCGAGGCCGGGATCGAGGCCATGTGCCGCGTCCCGTCCCGGCGTCTCGCCGCGGAGTTGGAGCGGCTGGGCGGCGAGAACGATACGGCATCCTGGCTTCGCGCCCTGGCCGAGCGCGGCACACGAACGCGGGCGGAGCTCGGCGAGAGCTTCCGGACCTACCACGAGGCCGCTCTCCGCCCGTACTGGGCCGACATTCGATCCCGCGTCCACGTCGATCGGGCGCTGCGAGCCCGGCTGTTACGAGAAAAGGGGACCGACGCTCTCTTGGGCGGTTTCGCCCCCTACATGCGCTGGCGAGCCCCGGTTCTGGAGGTGGACTATCCGGTCGATCAGGAGTTGCGTCTCGGTGGACGCGGAGTGCTTCTCATCCCGTCCTATTTCTGCTGGGGACATCCGGTCTCGCTCGCCGATCCCGGACTCTCGCCGACCCTCGTCTACCCCGTCGAGCACGATCCCGAGTGGCTCGCCCCGGCGTCCTTGTCCGACCGCCCCGACGCGGCGCTGGCGCGGAGCCGCTCGTCTCGCAAAGGCCCTACCAGTTAGAGGAGTCGGCCACTACGTGGCTGAAGTCCCCGTCACGTAGCGGGCGGGAGGGGCTGACAAAGTGCAGCGACCCTCCGTCTCCCCACTCGAATTCTCTAGTGCTTGAGAGCTCGAGAATGTGAGTGAACTCCTCTTCGGGCCGCATGCTGGTCTGCAGGCATGAGCCGCCTCCCAGCGTCGGCCAGCCGAAGCATTGGTGACTACGGTCGTCGTACAGGGGCTGCCGGGACGTGTAGTCGGCCCAGGCCGGACCGAACCTCTCTTCGACGAACAGGCCCGGCATCGCCCCGTAGATGCCTTCGGCGGCGTGGGGCCCCAGATCCAGGCCATTGAGCGCCGGGTCGTCCGTGAAGTCCGGAAGCGTGATCCCGGGCGCGGTGTCCAGCGGAATCGAGGAGAAGGAGATCGCGCGCGCCGGTCCGTGCACCTCGGCGGCGTAAGCGGGGTCCGCCGGAACGATTCGGCACGTCAGCGGATTGCCCAAGCCGGGAAGCGCCGCCAGATACGGCTGCACCTCCGGGTCGTCCAGATCGAAGATCTCCAGGAAGAAGAAGTTGAGCAGGCTGGGAGGACCTGGAAGGCTCGCGCCGGCCCAGGGGCCGAGTTGTGCTGTGTCGATCACTGCGAGCAGGCTGAGCGGATAACCCTCATACTCAGGCCACGCGGTACCGGGATCGAGCAGCGCCGGGCCGCCGAGCCGGGACCGTCCGGGCGGTGACCCGTTCGTCGCCGGGATGAGGGCGGAGGCGGGTTCGGCCAGTGCCGCCAACTGCGTCCCGACATGCTCTCCCAGGTGCTCCACGCACAACGCGCGAAGTTCGTCCAGCGCCTCTTCGAGGTCCATGAGCTGATCATGCCGGGTTTTGTGATCGGGAGCACCTTAAGATCGATGCAGATCGCACCCGTCCCGACGGGCCCCGGGCCGCCTCGTTCGGCGGTGTCTACTGAGCGTGCAATTTTCTTGCCTCAGAAGACAGCCGTGGAAGGACGCCCTGCACGGCCCGCGTGATTCGCCGCAATCGTCGGCTTCTGTTGCCCGCCCTACCCGCACGCCGGGCGGATCCGCGCTCCCTGACCGCGGATCCCCGGAGTCGATCGTCTAGGCGTCTGCGAGAACGGTGACCTCGACACAATTACCGCCGTTCTCACTGCTGCGCGCGGACTTACGCCATTCAACGCGGCTCAGGTCCATCTCTCCGCCACCACCTTCATGATGAGGTCGATCGACTCCTGCTGTGACAAGGTGAAAGTCCGGATGGACTCCCATAGGTCCGACAGAACCAGGATGTCCTCCCGGTTGCTCGTGACCATGCCACGGATGGGTGTTTCCACGTAGGCTACCTCGCCGCCGTCGACGGTAGCGAGGGTGAATGCGCCACTTCGGTGTGGATTTGTGGTGGCAGGAACGACTTGAATGGTGACGCGTGGCGATGCGCGGGCGACCAGATGTTCCAGCTGTGTGCGCATGGCGGCTACATCCCCGACTTGGCGGTAGAGGACCATCTCATCGATGATGCAGCGCAGGGTGGGAGGGTTGTCGCGGGAGAGGATCTCCTGGCGCTCCAGTCGGGCGGCTACGGCAGCCTCGTCTCCGTTCAGCAGCGCGCGGGCGTACTCCTCGTGCTGCACCAGGCCTGGAACGATGGATTGCTCGAACGAGCGGAGGATGGTGGCGGTGCGTTCCTCGTCGAGCCAGGGGCGGAACCAGCCGGGCGGGGTCTCCTCGGTAAGTAGATCGTGGAGGTCCATGAGGACCCCGTCGGGCAGGCCGAGTGCCTTCTCGACCAAGCGGACGGCCTGGCCTTTGGGGCGAAGCTGCCCGGTCTCCAGGTTGCTCAGCCAGCCTTCGGAGTAATTGACCCGTTGGGCGAGCTGCGCCTGCGTGAGCCCGTCGGCCTGCCGGTAACGGCGTATCGCCGCGCCGAGTTTGATCAGCGTGGGGCTGGGGGGATTGCCCACTTGCCACCTCCGTGCCGGAGTTCAGTTTCCTTCAAGAACTTCTCGGTCGAGTTTCGTTGTTCGTGATCCGTATTCGAACGTGTACGCATTGTAGTCGGCGCACGGCATTGTTGGGGGCCCAACGGATACGACGGGAGAACGGCGTATGACATCCCGCGAAATGACCGGGCTGAGAATTCTCGGAGAGATGCACATGCCCGCTGTGGCGTCGGAGGTCGGGGGAATGCGGCGGCGGTCGTACGACACGCTCGTACCGGCCTACGAGGCGATCGCCGACGACGTCGTGCTCCTCGCCTGTGAATTGGCGACGAACGCGGTCCGCCATTCCGGCTCCACCACCGTGACCATCACGCTCGTTGTCCTCGCCGACGCCATTCGTGTGGAGGTCGCGGACGACGGGAGCTCCGGTCGGGTCCCCCGGATCGCGGACGCGGGTCCGGACGCGACCGGTGGGCGCGGGCTGCGCATGGTCGACATCCTCACGGGCGGCCGGTGGGGCACCTACACGAGCGACGCCGGACGCGTCGTGTGGTGCGAGACGGCGTTCCCCGAGCCTCGCACCGTACGAGAGGAGCCGACGGCGTGACGCCGGAGGAGCGGCTCCAGCACTCGCTCGAGGAGTACCACGCGGTGCTCGACTCGATGCGGTTCACCGGGGCGTCGCAGGTCGCGGAGGTCCAGCAGCTGCAGATCCTGGTCACCAAGTACCCCGACCACGCCCGGCATTTCCTGGCCGACCTCGACCGGTCCGGCCAGGGAGGCCGCCACCGGGCCGGCAAGGGTAGGCGTCCGACATAGGTTCGACGCGTTCGTGTCCCGTGAGAAGACGCTCCACGCCAATCCCGGCCGCCGCGGATGCGCTCGCCTTGGCGTCGTTGTTGACGCCCGTTTCCGGGCGAATCCGGCGACCTGCCGTCAACAGCGGCGGCAAAGCGGCAACGGCGGCGGCAAGGTGGCGTCGCCCTGCCGCCGCCACCGCCGCCGCACCGCGACCTATCCGGGTTACGGGACGTATTCGTAGCCGGACCATACGGTGCCGCCGCGCCAGGCGGCGCCGTCCCGGTGATGGAGCGCCCGATGGGAATCGGGGGCGAGGTTCTGTTGTCTCGGGTTTCAGACGCTTCGCGGGGGACGGTCCTTGCGGGCCGCCGGGTGTAGGCGTGAGGGTGCGCACATGACAGAACAGCAGGTCAGTGGCGGCGCGCGCGCCGCCGGCGGGCACCCGGAGGGTGGTGCCCTCGGGGTCGAGCGGCGGTCGATCGACTTCGTGCCGCCCGAGGAGCGGCACGGGTCGGTGCGGAGTCTGTTCACCGTGTGGTTCGGCGCGAACATGCAGGTGACCACCGCGGTCACGGGCGCCCTGGGAGTGATCCTGGGGTTGCCATTGCCCTGGGCGATCGTCGCCCTCACCCTCGGCAACCTGCTCGGCGCGGTGTTCATGGCGCTGCACTCGGCGCAGGGACCGAAGCTCGGCATTCCGCAGATGATCCAGAGCCGGGCGCAGTTCGGGTTCTACGGGGCGATCGTTCCGCTGCTGCTCGTCGTGCTGATGTACGTCGGGTTCTTCGCCACCAGCGCCGTGCTCGGCGGTTCGGCGCTCGCGGGCTGGTGGGGGATCGGCCGGACGCCCGCCACGATCATCGTGTCCGCCCTCTGCACGGTCCTCGCCGCCTACGGGTACCGGCTCATCCATCAGTACGAGCGGTGGATCAGTCTCATCGCGGCGGTCGGATTCCTCTACCTGACGTACCGGCTGCTGACCGGGCACCACGTGGGCCGGGTCTGGCACTCCGGGCACGTCGGCGCGGGCACGTTCCTGCTGGTCATGGCGATCGCCGCCACCTGGCAGATCACGTATGCGCCGTACGTCGCCGACTACTCGCGCTACCTGCCGGAGACGACCTCGGTACGGGCGGCGTTCTGGTGGACCTATGCCGGAAGCGTGATCGGCACGGTGTGGATGATGGCGTTCGGCAGCGTCTGCGCCGCCGTGGCGGCCAAGTCGTTCGAAGGCGGCTCGGTGTCGTTCGTCGTCGGCCTGGCCGGCCCGCACTGGGCGTTCTCGCTGATCATCGTGCTGGGCATCATCGCGGTGAACGTGCTGAACCTGTACGGCATGTTCATGTCGGCGACGACGACCCTGACGGCGCTGCGCCCGATGCGGATGAACCGCGGCGTCCGGCTCGGGTTCATCGTCGTGGCCGCCGTCGTCGGCACGGTCGTCGCGCTCGCGGCGAGCGCCGACTTCCTGGACAACTTCGAGAACTTCATCCTTTTCTTGGCGTACTTCCTGATCCCGTGGACGGCGATCAATCTCGTCGACTTCTACTTCGTCCGCAAGGAGCGGTACGACATCGAGGCGATCTTCCGCCCGGACGGCGTGTACGGCGGGGTCAACTGGCGGACCATCGGCGCGTACGTCATCGGCGTCGCCGTCGAGGTGCCGTTCGTCAGCTCGACGTTCTACACCGGGCCGCTCGTGAAGCACCTCGGCGGCGCGGACGTCTCCTGGATCATCGGCCTGATCGTCGCCTCGGTGCTCTACTACGTCTGGATGCGCCCGGTGGCCCGCCTCGCCGGCGACGCAGCCTGACGGCGCGTCGTCGGCCGGGACATCGTCATCGGCTCAGAGCGGGCGAGGCCTGACCGGCACACGCCGACCCGGCGGGCGCGGCGGCGGTGGCCTGGTCCACGACGGACAGCAGTTCGATCAGGCGCCGGCGATCGTCGCCGGAGAGTGGCGCGAACAGGTCCTCGCTGGCCTGCCGCCGGGCTTCGCGCATCCCTTCGCGTACTGCGAGGCCCGCGTCGGTGAGGTGAAGGCGGATCGCGCGCCGGTTCTCCGGATCGACGGCGCGATGGACCAGCCCGGTCTGCTCGAGCGCGTCGACCACGGTGGTGACCGAGCGGGGAACGACGCCGAGCCGCTCGGCCAGCTCCGTCATCCGCAGCGGCTCCTCGCTACGAGTGATCACCCGCAACGCACGCTCCTGGGCCGGAGTGAGGCCGAACGGGGCGAGCCGGGACAGCTGGGCCCGCCGCAGGCGCTTGGTCAGCCGCTGGAGCAGATCGGCCAGCTGCGCCGACGACTCCTCTTGATCCATGGCTCGATCGTATCAGGATGTGACTCAAACTGAGTTAGGCTCATTGTGAGTGTTACTCTGTTTTGGTCGGCATCGCCCTCGATCGTGCTGTGGAGGCGCCTGTGAATGTCCCCGTACGCAAGCACGGCCTGCCGCTCCCGGAGCGGTCTCACCTCGACGGCTCCGGGCCCCGGGCGGCGCGCGAAGGGTCGGCGGCGAACCGGGACGGCGGCGGCGCCCGCGAGGATCCGAGCCCGCCCATCGCGGAGACGGGCCCGTCGGCACGCGTTCCGCTCCGGCGGGTCGTACGCCTGTTCCGGCCCTACCGGTGGAGCCTGGCCTTCGTCGGCCTGCTCGTCCTCACGTCGTCGTTGGTGTCGCTGGTCAACCCGTTCCTGATCCGCCAGGTGATCGACGTCGCCCTGCCGCGGCAGCGCGTCGGGCTGCTGGCCGTCCTGGCCATCGGCATGATCGTCATTTCGGTGGCGAACAGTTCGTTCAGCGTCTCGCAGGCGTACGTGTCGACGAAGGTGGGCCAGCGGGTCATGCATGACCTGCGCACCGGTGTGTACGCGCACCTACAGCGCATGTCCCTGGCCTTCTTCACGCGTACGCGCACCGGCGAGGTCCAGTCGCGCATCGCCAACGACATCGGTGGCATGCAGGCGACGGTGACCACCACCGCGACCACGCTGGTGTCCAACCTCACGACCGTCGTCGCGACCGTCATCGCCATGGTGGTCCTGGACTGGCGGCTGACCATCGTCTCGCTGGTCATGATGCCGGTGTTCGTGTGGATGAGTCGCCGCGTCGGCAAGGAGCGCCGCCGCATCACCGGCCGGCGGCAGCGGCAGCTCGCCACGCTGGCCTCGATCGTCCAGGAGTCCCTGTCGGTCAGCGGGATCCTGCTCGGGCACACGATGGGCCGCTCGCGGGCGCTCACCGATTCCTTCGCCGCCGAATCCGCCGTGCTGTCCGATCTCGAGGTGCGCGCGAACATGGCGGGCCGGTGGCGGCAGTCCATCATCCAGATCGTCATGTCCTCCATGCCCGCGGTGATCTACTGGGCGGCCGGCCTCACCGGGCGGGACGGCCACATGATGATCTCCATCGGGACGCTGGTGGCCTTCACGACCCTGCAGCAGAGCCTGTTCCGGCCCACAGTGCAGCTGCTTCAGGTCGGCGTGGACCTGCAGAGCTCACTCGAGTTGTTCGGCCGCATCTTCGAGTACCTCGACCTGCCCGTCGACATCGCCGAACCTCAACACCCCGCGGGCGTCGGCGAGGTCCGCGGCGACGTGGGGCTGCGCGCCGTCGGATTCCGCTACGCGGGGGCCGAGCGGGAGACGCTGCGCGACATCGACATCACCGTCCCGGCCGGGAGCACCCTCGCGATCGTCGGCGAGACGGGATCCGGGAAGACGACCCTCGGTTACCTGGTCCCACGCCTGTACGACGTGACCTCGGGCAGCGTGGCCATCGACGGCGTCGACGTACGCGACCTGTCCTTCGACACCCTCAGCGCGGCGGTGGGAGTCGTCTCGCAGGAGACCTATCTCCTCCACGCCTCCGTCGCGGCGAATCTGCGGTTCGCCAAGCCGGACGCGACCGATGAGGAGATCGTCACCGCGGCCGAGGTCGCGCAGATCCACGAGCACATCGCCGCGCTGCCCGACGGCTATGACACGCTGGTCGGGGAGCGGGGATACCGATTCTCCGGCGGAGAGAAACAACGACTCGCGATCGCGCGCGCCGTCCTGCGGGACCCGCCCATCCTCGTCCTCGACGAGGCGACCAGCGCCCTCGACACCCAGACCGAGCAGGCCGTGCAGCAGGCGATCGACGCGCTGTCGGCCGGGCGTACCACGATCACCATCGCGCACCGGCTCTCGACCATCAGGGATGCCGATGAGATCGTGGTCCTCGACCGCGGCCGGATCGCCGAGCGCGGCACCCACGAGGAGTTGCTCGCCCTCGGCGGCCAGTACGCCACCCTCGTCGACCGCGACGCCGAGACCGGTCAGGTGATTCGTTCCGCCCGAGGCGAACGGGAAGATCCACCAAGCCCGCGCCGGACCGGCGATGGGGCGGGCTGCGATTGCGGGCCGAGCGGGTCAGGACGGTGTCGTGGCCGCGGGTGAATCGGCTGAATCGGTGGGTTGTGCCTGCGGGGCAGAGACTTCCGCGGGCTTGGAATTCACCAGCCACAGGCCGGTGAACACGGCACTGGCCAAGGTGACGGCGCCGGCCGCGACGAAGGCGCTGCCCAGGCCGGCCTCGAAGGACGCGCCACCGGATTCCCGGGTGCGCACGATGGCTCCGAGCACGGCCACGCCGAGTACCGCACCGATCTGCCGGGTGGTGCTGCTGATGCCCGAAGCGAGGCCTCCCTCCTGCGGGCTGACCGCCTGGATGGCGGCGCCGGTCAGCGGGGACATGGTCAGAGCGAAACCGATGCCGACGACCGCCAGCCGCCACCACACGTTCCCGTAGCCGGTGTGCTCGTGCACGAAGCCCAGCGCCAGCAGCCCCAGCCCGGCCAGCGCCAGGCCGATGGTGACCACGATCCGGAAGCCGTACCTGGCGGCGAACCGGCCCGCGTACGGGCTGACGACCACCATGCCGAGGGAGGCGGGCAGGGTCTGCAGGCCGGCGCGCAGAACCGAACTGCCCTGGACGTACACGAAGAACTGGGAGAAGAAGAAGGACGAACCCATCAGCGCGAAACCCACCACGACCATCGCCGTGTTGGCCATCGTGAACAGTCGCTGCCGGAACAGCCGCAGCGGCAGCATCGGCGTCGAACGACGTCCTTCGACGGCGACGAAGACGGCGAGGATCACGACCGCGGCGGCGAAACTCCCCAGGATCACCGGCGAGGTCCAGCCACGGGAGCCGCCCTCGATCAGCCCATAGGTCAGCGCACCCACGCCCAGGACGGACAGGACCGTCCCCGGGATGTCGATCGCCGGCGCGCTGGGATTGCGGGACTCGCCCAGGATGCGCAGACCGGCCAGCAGCAGGACCGCGCCGATGGGCACGTTGACGAGGAAGATGGCGGGCCAGCCGAAGGCGTCCACCAGAATGCCACCGGCCAACGGTCCGGCGGCCAGGCCGATTCCGCTGAAGCCGGCCCACAGCCCGATCGCCTTGACTCGTTCTTGCGGAACGGGATACGCGGCGGCGAGCAGGGCCAGCGAGGCGGGGCTCAGCGCCGCGGCCCCGATGCCCTGCACCACCCGTCCGATGATCAGCCAGCCGATCGAGGGCGCGACGGAGCACAGCACGGACGCGACGGTGAACACCGCGACGCCGGCCAGGAACATCCGTTTGCGGCCGAAGCGGTCCGCGAAGACGCCGCCGGACAGCAACAGCATGGCGACCAGCAGGACGTAGGCGTCGACGATCCATTGCAGACCGGTCAACTGGGTGTGCAATCGCTGCTGCATGTCGGGCAGCGCCGCGCCGACAATGGTGCTGTCGAGCAGCACCATGAACTGACCCAGGCAGGTCACTGTGAGCAAGGCTGCCCGGTTCGATCGAATGCCTACGGACACAGGTGGTCCCTCCGAGCGCTCGAGATGCGGATGCCCGGGGACGATAGTTCCATAATCCCGAACTGTCGAACGGTGGGGTATCGTCGAGGCATGCGACCGCTCCCCCAGCCCCCGCGCGAGTCACTGACACTCGCGTCAGTACTCCACGCGCTCGGTGATCCGGTGCGCTTGGAGTTGGTGCGGCGGGCCTGGGCCAATCCCGAGTTGACCTGTTCCGTTCTCGCCGACGGTTTGGATGTGCCGATGTCGACGCTGTCCAATCACTGGCGGATCCTGCGCGAGGCCGGGCTGATCAGCATGACCGTCGACGGCCGACACCGGCGGATCCGGCCACGCGCCGACGATCTACACGATCGCTTTCCGGGTGTGCTCGATCCGATCCTGCGCCTCGGTACGGCCGAGTCATTGAACACCGGCCTGCTGTAAAGGTTTCGGCCTGCGCTGAAAGAACTCTGGGTGCGGCCGTCGTCGTCGGCCTGGCCGCTGTACACGATGCGGTGGATCGTGGACCGGCCGACGCCGTACTCGCCCGCCAGGTCGGCCAGGGACACCTCGCCGACGGCATACCGGCGGCGGATCGACCGCTGCGCGGACTCAGGGAGCTTGGGCTGTCGGCTCGGCACTGGGGGACGCGCGGGCGGGGTGGCCCCCGAGGACACCCCGCCCGCACGATCGAGAGCGGCCGTCCGCACGCGGCGGACCGCCGGAGAGAAGGGTCAGGAGGCGGCTCGTTCGGTGAACAGGCCCGGGACCCGGCGGCGGGCGGCGTCCGCGGCGGTGTCGTCCACCTGGCGGCGGGCGTCCCGCTCGGCCTCGACCTGCCGCACGTAGTTATCCGTCTCGCGTTTCACCGTCTCGTCGTTCCAGCCCAGTACCGGTGCGACGAGTTCGGCGACCTCGGCCGCGGCGGCGGCGCCCTGGTCCCGCTCCTCGATCGCGGCGCGGGTGCGGCGGCGCAGGACGTCCTCGACGTGCAGCGCGCCCTCGTGCGACGCGGCGTACACCGCCTCGGCCTTCAGGTAGTCCGTGGCCGCGTCGATCGGTTCGCCGAGAGACGGGTCTCGCTCGATGAGCTCCAGCAGTTCGTCGACGCACGCGCCGTACCGGTTGAGAAGGTGCTCGACGCGGGCGACGTGCAGGCCGCTGCGCCGGGCGAGGCGGTTCCGCTCGTTCCACAGCACCTCGTAGCCGACGGCCCCGATGAGCGGCACCCGGTCGGTGACGGAGGCGGGGACGACGGTGGGCAGGTCCTCGGCCGCCGCGTCCACGGCGTCCTTGGCCATCACCCGGTAGGTGGTGAACTTGCCGCCGGCGACCACGGTCAGGCCGGGCACCGGCTGGGCGACCGTGTGCTCCCGGGACAGCTTGGTCGTGTCGTCCGCCCCGCCGGAAAGCAGGGGACGCAGCCCGGCGTACACCCCCTCGATGTCCTCGGGGACCAGCGGGGTGCGCAGTACCGCGTTGACGTGCTCGAGGATGTAGTCGACGTCGGCCTGGCTGGCGGCGGGCTCGTCCTTGTCCAGGTCGTAGGCGGTGTCGGTGGTCCCGATGATCCAGTGCCGGCCCCACGGGATGACGAACAGCACGCTCTTCTCCGTGCGCAGGATCAGCCCGGTGTCGAGCCGGATCCGGTCGCGGGGGACGAGGAGATGCACGCCCTTGGACGCCGTGACCTTGGGACCGCCCCGCGCGTCCGCCAGCCGGCCGGCGTCGTCGGTCCACACGCCGGTGGCGTTGATGACGTGGCGGGCGCGTACGGTCAGCTCCCGGTCGTTCTCCAGGTCGCGGACCCGCGCCCCGACGACGCGGTCCGCCTCCCGGAGGAAGCCGACCGCGCGGGCCCGTGTCAGCACGGAGGCGCCGTAGGCGGCGGCCGTACGGGCCAGCGTCATCGTGAAGCGCGCGTCGTCGACCTGCGCGTCGAAGTACTGGATCGCGCCGACGAACGTGTCGCCGCGCAGCGCCGGGGCGATCTTCAGGGCGCCGCGGTGGCTCAGGTGCCGGTGGCGGGGCATCGCCCGGGCCCCGCCCATCGTGTCGTACAGCCCGACGCCGGCGCCGACGTAGAACCGTTCCCACATCCGGTGCTTCAGCGGGTACAGGAACGGCACCGGGTGCACGAGGTGGGGGGCGAGGCGGTTCAGCAGGAGGCCGCGTTCGCGCAGCGCCTCGCGTACGAGGCCGAAGTCGCGCTGCTCCAGGTAGCGCAGTCCGCCGTGGATCAGCTTGCTGGACCGGCTGGACGTCCCGGCCGCCCAGTCCGCGGCCTCGACCAGCGCGACGGACAGGCCACGTGACACGGCGTCGAGCGCGGCACCGGCGCCCACGACTCCGCCGCCCACGATCAGCACGTCGAACTCGTCGGCCGCCACGTCGCGCACGGCCTGTGCGCGGTAGGCCGGTCCGAGGGATACGGCTTTCACGTTCGGTTCTCCTCCGAGGTCGGATGCGGCGAGATGGTGTGGAGCAAGGGTCACCATCCCGGCCGCGAGATGGGGGGAAGGGCGTCTGCGGGGGCCGGGCGCCGGGGCGGTACGAGGGGCACCACCCCGGCCGCGAGGTCGGGGGAAGGGGCGTCTGTTGAGGTCGGGCGGCGGACAGAGTGGCACCGGGGGCACCACCCCGGCCGCGCTCTGGCGGAAGGGGGCGGGCGGCGGACGGGGCGATGCCCGGGGGAGCGGGGTGCGGGGGTGCACCGCTCCGTCCGCCGCGAGGGCAGGGTCTAGTCGACGTCGACCCAGTCGAGGGTCCGGGTCACGGCCTTCTTCCAGCCGGCGTAGCCGCGTTCACGTTCCTCCTCGCTCCAGCGCGGCTCCCAGCGCTCGGCCTCGTTCCAGTTCTGCCGCAGCTCGTCGGTCGAGTTCCAGAACCCGACGGCCAGGCCCGCGGCGTACGCGGCGCCGAGCGCGGTGGTCTCCGCGACGACCGGCTTGGAGACCGGAACGCCGAGGACGTCGGCCTGCAGCTCCATGCACAGGCGGTTGGCGGTCACGCCGCCGTCCACCCGCAGCACGTCGAGCGCGACGCCGGAGTCCTGCCGCATCGCCTCGACGACGTCGCGGCTCTGGTAGCAGATCGCCTCGAGGGTCGCCCGCGCGAGGTGGGCGTTGGTGTTGAAGCGGGACAGTCCGACGATCGCGCCGCGGGCGTCGGAGCGCCAGTACGGGGCGAACAGGCCGGAGAAGGCGGGCACGAAATAGACGCCGCCGTTGTCCTCGACCTGCCGGGCCAGTGCCTCGCTCTCGGCGGCGCCGGAGATGATGCCGAGCTGGTCGCGCAGCCACTGGACCGCCGACCCGGTGACGGCGATGGAGCCTTCCAGGGCGTACGTCGGCCGGTCGTTGCCGAACTGGTAGCAGACGGTGGTGAGCAGCCCGCTCTTGGAGCGCACCAGCTCGTGGCCGGTGTTGAGGAGCAGGAAGTTGCCGGTGCCGTAGGTGTTCTTCGCCTCGCCGACGCCGAAGCAGACCTGCCCGACGGTCGCCGCCTGCTGGTCGCCCAGGTCGCCGGTCAGCGGCACCTCGCCGCCGAGCGGGCCGAGGATGCGGGTGACGCCGTAGTAGTCCGGGTTGGACGACGGGCGGATCTCCGGCAGCATCTGCCGGGGGATGTTGAAGAACGACAGCAGCTCGTCATCCCAGTCCAGCGTCTCCAGGTTCATCAGCATCGTGCGGCTGGCGTTGGTGGGATCGGTGACGTGCACGCCGCCGTCGACACCGCCGGTGAGGTTCCACAGCAGCCAGGTGTCGGTGTTGCCGAAGATCGCCTCACCCGCTTCGGCCGCCTTACGCACGCCGTCGACGTTCTCCAGGATCCACTGGATCTTGCCGCCGGAGAAGTACGTCGCCGGCGGCAGCCCGGCCTTCTGGCGGATCACGTCGCCATGGCCGTTGCGCTCCAGCGCCGACGCGATGCGGTCGGTGCGGGTGTCCTGCCAGACGATCGCGTTGTAGTAGGGCCGCCCGGTGACGCGGTTCCACACGACCGTGGTCTCGCGCTGGTTGGTGATGCCGAGGGCGGCCAGGTCCGTGGCGCGCAGGTTCGCCTCGCGCAGGCCGGTTTCGACGACCGCCCGGGTGCGCTCCCAGATCTCGGTCGGGTTGTGCTCGACCCATCCGGGGTTCGGCAGGATCTGGTCATGCTCGAGCTGGTGCTTGGCCACCTCGTTCCCGCCGTGGTCGAAGATCATGAAACGGGTGCTCGTGGTGCCCTGGTCAACCGCTCCGACGAAGTCGGCCATGGGTATCGCCTTCCTTCTCGTCCATTTCGGGCCGTCCGGCCGGCCGCCGAGGGCGTCCGGCCGGACTGTGTCGTTGTGCCGCGCGGAGGCGGTCAGGCCTTCTCGAGTTCCGCGTCGGTCGGTATCCGGCCGGGTTCCGTAGCCTCCTCGGAGGGCAGGAAGCGGCCGACGAGCACCTGGTAGAGGCCCGCGCCGAGCACCGCGCCGATGAGCGGGCCGACGATGGGCACCCAGAAGTACAGCCCTCCGTACTGGTCGCGGAACGCGGTGCCGTACCCGGTGAAGAACGAGGCGAGACGCGGCCCGAGGTCGCGCGCCGGGTTGATCGCGTAGCCGGCGTCGGTGCCCCACGCCATGCCGATGGCCACGACGATCAGGCCGACGATGAACGGTGCGAGGTTGGCGGCGGGGGAGGAGTTGCGCAGGTCCGTCACGGCGAGGATCAGGAAGAGCAGGATGGCGGTGCCGATGATCTGGTCGCGGAGGGCACCGCCGGTGTGCACGGGCAGCGCGCCGTTGCCGGGCAGGGTCGAGAAGACGCCCTGGGTCTTGATGGTGTGACCGGGGTCCAGCTTGGCCAGGACCTCGCTGTAGTTCCAGCGCACGATCAGCGCCGCCGCGAACGCGCCGACCAGCTGGGCCAGCGAGTACGGCAGGACCTTGCGCCAGGAGAACCCCTTGAACACCGCCAGCGCGACGGTCACCGCGGGGTTCAGATGCGCGCCGCTGATCCGGCCCGCGACGTACACGCCCAGCGTGACGCCGAGGCCCCAGGCCCAGGCGATGCTGTCGTGGTCGCCGATCCCGCCGGCCACGACCTGCGCCACCACGCCTGTGCCGAACAGAATGAGCACCATGGTGCCCGCGAATTCGGCGGCCAGTTCCCCGGCCAGCCCGGGGATCTTGAGTCGCTCTGCCACGTCTCCTCCTTGGGGACGATGCCCAGCTCGGGGGCACCGTAGACACCGTCCGCGAGGAGGCTGCGAGCTTCCTCGCGACTGTCGGGACGCTAAGTCGCCCGCAGGGCCCGGTCAACAGACATGTGCCGACATTGTCGAACCCGCGCCGAACGCTGGTCGGCTTCCTCTGGGGCGACTAGTGTCGGCCGCAGTGACGCAATTCACAGATCACACCCGAATACCCCGGCCTCGCCGTCAAATGGGCGGCCAGGGGAGTGAAAAGTGCCGACATTGTCGAATAGGTGCCGACTTGGCTACCATGGCCTACGTGCCAGGTCCGGTGCAGTCCATCGAGCGAGCCGCCGCGATCCTCCGCCTGCTCGCCCGTGGTTCCGGGCGTCTCGGGGTCAGTGAGATCGCGGGCTCTCTCGGGCTGGCCCGGGGCACCGCCCACGGACTCCTGCGGACCCTCCAGGGCGTCGGCTTCGTCGAGCAGGACGAGGAGACCGGCAAGTACCAGCTCGGCGCGGCCCTGCTCCACCTCGGCACGAGTTACCTGGACGTCAACGAGCTGCGCTCCCGCGCGATCAACTGGGCAGACGCCCTCGCCGCCCGCAGCGGTGAGGCCGTCCGGATCGGGACCACACTGGACGGCAAGGTCCTCGTCGTCCACCATGTCTTCCGGCCCGACGACACCCTCCAGGCCCTCGACGTGGGCGCCCTCCTTCCGGCGCACGCCACCGCGCTGGGAAAGGTGCTCCTCGCCTATGACGCCAACGCCATGGCGGCCCTGCAGGACACCCCGCTCGAACTCTTCTGCCGGCGGACCATCACCCAGCCCCGCGAACTCGGCCGGGCGCTGGTCGAGGTACGGGAGATGGGCTGGGCGGCCGAGGTCGAGGAGTTCACCGTGGGTGAGGCCGGCCTGGCCGCGCCGATCCGCGGACAGGGCGGCCTGGTCGTCGGCGCGATGGGCATCTCGGGGGCCGTCGAACGCCTCTGCGATCCGAGGGGCCGGCCGAAACCGACGCTGGTGACGTACGTGCGCGACGCCGCGCGCGCCGTCTCCCGAGACCTTGGGGCCTCCCGCTGGTGAGCACCGCCAACGGCGCCCGGAACGGCAGGACACGATGGTAGAGCGTTATGTGATGTCCGTTGACCAGGGCACGACGTCGACGCGCTGCATCCTGTTCGACCACGGGGGGCGGCTCGTCTCGGTCACCCAGCGAGAGCACAAACAACACTTCCCGAAACCCGGCTGGGTCGAGCACGACGCCATGGAGATCTGGCGGAACCTCGAGCGGATCGCGCCCGAGGCCCTCTCCCACGCTGGCGCCACCCCCGACCAGGTCGCCGCGCTCGGCATCGCGAACCAGCGGGAGACCACGGTGCTGTGGGACCGGCATTCCGGCCGGCCCGTCGGCCGCGCCGTCGTCTGGCAGGACACCCGCACGGATTCCCTCGTCGACGAGCTCGCCGCCCGCCCGAACGCCGACATGGTCCGCGAGCGGTGCGGGCTGCCCCTCGCGACGTACTTCTCGGCCACGCGCGTCCGCTGGCTCTTCGACCACACGCCGGGCCTGCGCGAGCGCGCCGAAAGCGGCGACGTGCTGTTCGGCACGATGGAGAGCTGGCTCATCTGGAACCTCACCGGTGGGCCGGACGGCGGCGTGCACATCACCGACGTCACCAACGCCAGCCGCACCCTGCTGATGAACCTCACCACGCTCGCCTGGGACGACGACCTGCTCGCGTTCTTCGACGTGCCGCGCGCCATGCTGCCGGACATCCGCCCCTCGACCGAGACGTACGGCCGCGCCAGCCGCGTGCTGCCCGGCGTGCGCATCGCCGCCGCGCTCGGCGACCAGCAGGCCGCGCTGTTCGGCCAGACCTGCTTCGCCCCCGGCGAGGCCAAGTGCACGTACGGCACGGGCAGCTTCCTGCTCCTCAACACGGGCACCGAGCCGGTCCGCTCCACCCACGGCCTGCTCACGACCGTCGGCTACCAGATCGACAAAGAGCCGGCGGTGTACGCCCTCGAAGGCTCGATCGCCATCACCGGCGCGCTCGTCCAGTGGTTTCGCGACGGGCTCGGGCTGATCGCCAGCGCGCCCGAGATCGAGACGCTCGCCCGCACGGTCGAGGACAACGGCGGCTGCTACATCGTGCCGGCGTTCTCCGGGCTGTTCGCGCCGTACTGGCGCAGCGAGGCGAGGGGCATCATCGTCGGCCTGACCTCCTACATCACGAAGGGACACCTGGCGCGCGCGGTCCTGGAGGCGACCGGCTGGCAGACCCGCGAGGTCGTCGACGCGATGAACGCCGACTCCGGGCTGGCGCTCAAGGCCCTGAAGGTCGACGGCGGCATGACCGCCGACAACCTGCTCATGCAGTTCATCGCGGACGTCCTCGACGTCCCCGTCATCCGCCCCATGGCGGCCGAGACGGTGTCCCTCGGCGCGGCGTACGCCGCCGGGCTCGCCGTCGGCTACTGGGCCGATCTGGAGGGGCTGCGCCGCAACTGGCACCGGGCCGCGCAGTGGCTGCCGAGCATGGACCCCGGCCGCCGCGAGACCGAGTACGACTGCTGGAGGCGGGCCGTCGAGCGCACCTTCGACTGGATGAAGCCCGGGAACACGTGACCCGAGGCCCGGGAGTACGTGACCCCGAGGCGCGGGAGGGCGCCGTCAGTACCAGCGGTGGGCCTGCCACCAGCCCCACGCGCGGCAGGGGTCGCCGTAGCGGGAGCCGATGTAGCTCAGGCCCCAGGTGATCTGGGTGATCGCGTTGGTGTGCCAGTCGGACGCGACCGAGGCCATCTTCGAGCCGGGCAGTGCCTGGGCGATGCCGTAGGCGCCGCTGCCGGGGTTCTCGGCGTGCTCGTTCCAGCCGCTCTCGTGGTTCCACATCGTCAGCAGCGAGGGCCAGCACCGCCCCCAGCCCTTCAGGGCGTTCATCTTCTTGGCGTACTTCTGGTTGTCCGCCGCGCTGGGGTCGTGGCTCATCTTCTTCTTGAACGCCTCCCACTCGCGGCGCTTGGCCTCGGCCGCCGCGCGCTTTTTGGCGTCGCGCTCGGCGGCGAGCTGGGCCTGGTAGGCGCGTTCCCGCGCGGTGGCCTGGGCCTGGGCCATCATCGGGTCCATCGTGTAGCCGCCCAGGGACCGCGCCAGCTCGTTGGTGGAGACGTCCGCCGCGGCACCGGAGGGAGGCTTGCCACCCTTGCCGAAGTCGACGTTGGCGACGGCCACGACCGCGGCGACGATGAGGAGCGTCAGGATCACGCCGGTGCTGCCGGCCGTACGCCGCAGGATTCGCAGGGCGCGCGAACCCTGCGGCCGCTCGGGGATGGAGGACTTCCGCCGCGTGCGAGACATGCGCTCTAGCTTGCACCAGCCGCGACGTACGTGACCCCGTTTGTCCGGATATTCGGCTGTGACGTCTGTGACGAAAGCGGAAGGTCAGGTGGCCGGAGCGGCGGCGAGCTCGGCGCGGGTCGGCGGGTCGGCCCCCCGCCGCCCGCACGTGATGGCGGACGCCCGCGCCGCCTCCGCGCACACCTCCATGATCACCGATCCCGAGGCGGAGCGGAGCGCGTGGCGGCGTTCGGCTCCGAGCAGCCCGCGTTCGTGCAGGCCGGCGAGGACGGCGCTCATGTAGGAGTCGCCCGCGCCGACGGTGTCGACGACCTCCACCGGAGACGCCGGCAGGTGGACCGGCGGCAGGCGCGGCGCGGCGACCAGGGCGCCGTCCGCCCCGAGCGTCACGATCGCCACGCTCACGCCCCCAGCCCCCTCGACCAGCTCGGCGGCGAACCGCCGGGGATCGCCGCCGGGCCGCAGCCACTCCAGATCCGCGTCGCTGATCTTGACGATGTCCGCCGTGCGCATCAGCGTCTCGACACGGGAGCGGGCGTCCGGCAGGCGGTCCATGACGTCCGGGCGGCAGTTCGGGTCGTAGCTCACCGTCGCCGTCTCCCGCGCCCGCCGGGCGAGGCCGGCGAGGGCCTCGGCCCCCGGCGGCATCACCATGGCGAGCGAGCCGACGTGGAGGGCGGCGACGTCGCCGAGCGGTACGCGGGCCAGCTCCTCGGCGGTCCACTGCCAGTCGGCGGTCCCCTCGAGCCGCAGATCGTACGACGGCGGCCCGCCCCCCTCGTGGTGAACGAACGCCACCGAGGACGGCTCCGCGGCCGGCGCGACCGCGCGGGTGTCGACCCCGTTCCGCACGAGGTGGGCCCGGAGCGTCCGGCCGAACGGGTCCTCGCCGATACGGGCGATCATCCGGGTCGGAACGCCGAGCCGGGCCAGCCCGACGGCCACGTTGGCCGGGCTGCCGCCGGGCAGCGCCAGGTACGGGCCGCCGGACTTCTCGGCGACGAGATCGATGATCGCTTCACCGGCGACAGCGACGACGCGGGCGTCAGGGATCTGCACACCACTCTCCTTGGTCGTGGCCGCGCGGGCGCGGTCAGGAGCTTCCGTTGCCGTTGGCGGCGACGTCCAGGTTGCCCGGCGCCGCTCCCGTCATGATCGCAACGGTCTCGGCCATGTTCGTCTCCGCGGGGCGTACGACGGCCACCCGCCGGCCCAGGCGCTGGATGTGGATCCGGTCGGCGACGTCGAAGACCGCGGGCATGTCGTGGCTGATGAGGATGACCGGCAGGCCCCGGTCGCGGACCTGCCGGATCAGCTCGAGCACCATGCCCGACTCCTTGACGCCGAGCGCGGCCGTCGGCTCGTCCATGATGACGACGTGGCGGGCGAACGCGGCGCTGCGCGCCACGGCGACGCCCTGGCGCTGGCCGCCGGACAGCGTCTCCACCGCCTGCTTCATGGACTTGATGCCGATCTTCAGGTCCTGCATGTGACCGCTCGCCTCGGCCTGCATCCGCTTGTGGTCCAGCAGGCGGAACACCTGGCCGAGGACCCCTTTGCGGCGCACCTCACGCCCGAGGAACATGTTGCTTGCGATGTCCAGGGCCGGCGCCACCGCCAGGTCCTGGTACACCGTCTCGATCCCCGCCCGGCGGGCGTCCGCCGGGCTGTGGAAGCGCACCGGCCGGCCGTCCAGCAGGATGCGGCCCTCGTCCGGGACCAGCGCGCCGGACAGCGCCTTGATCAGCGTGGACTTCCCGGCGCCGTTGTCGCCGATCACGGCGAGGATCTCGCCGGGCAGCAGCTCGAAGTCCGCGCCGGACAGCGCCGTGACGTGGCCGTACCGCTTGATGAGACCGTGCGCCTCCAGCACCGGGCGCACCTCGGTCCCGTCCGTCTCGCTCATGCGCGCCTCCTTCGGGCCAGCTGGTCCACGCTCACCGCGAGGATGACGAGGATGCCGGTGATGAGGACCTGGTAGATGGACGGGACCCCGGTCAGCTGCAGGCCGTTGCGGATCACGCCGACGATCAGCGCGCCGCACAGGGCGCCGCCGATGCTGCCCCGGCCGCCGAACAGGCTGACGCCGCCCAGCACCACCGCGGTGATGCTGTCGAGGTTGTCTGTCTGCCCGGCCTGCGGGTCGCCGACGGACGTACGCCCGATGAGCAGGAGCGCGGCGACGCCGTAGACCGCCCCGGCGACGGTGTAGACGGTGAGCAGCAGGCGGCGGGTCGGGATGCCGGTGAGGCGCGCGGCCTCGGGGTTGTCGCCGACCGCGTACACGTGGCGGCCGGCCGAGGTCTGGCGCAACACGTACCAGGCCCCCGCGAACAGCACCAGCATCAGCACCGAACCGTACGTCACGTCGGTGTTGCCCAGCGGGAACGTCTCGCCCAAGAAGGTCAGCGACTTCGGCAGGCCGGTGACCGTCTGGTCCTTCGAGTAGACGTGCGTGAGGGCGAAGGCGATGTTCCACGTGCCCAGCGTCACGATGAACGGCGGCAGCTTCGCCATCGTCACCAGCGCGCCGTTGAGCGCGCCGAACACCGTGCACACGGCGATGCCGATGAGGATCGCCACGATGCCGGGCATTCCGCCGCTGACCGCCAGCTTGGCCATGAAGATCGAGCCGAGCGCCATGACCGCGCCGTTGGACAGGTCGATCCCGGCGGTCAGGATGACGATCGTCTGGCCGACGGCGAGCGCGCCGACGACCATGACCTGCTGCACGATCAGCGACAGGTTGGCGCCGGTGAGGAACCGGTCGGTGCGGACGGAGAAGTAGACGCAGGCCAGCAGCAGGGCGAAGAGCGGGCCCACGGCCGGGAGGGTCAGGAAGTGGGAGGCGCGGGACAGCAGGCTCCGCTGCTGTGACACCTCGGCGCGGTCGGTCGCGGTAGCGGTCGACATCGGCTCAGCCCCAGCAGTTGGACAGCCCGAACTGGACGTCCTTGGAGTCCACGCCCGGCTGCGCCTTGCTCGTGACCAGGTTGACGCCCGTGTCGGTGTAGCCGGTGGCCTTCTTGCCGCCCTTGGCGAAGTCGACGACCGAGTCCACGCCCTGCGCGGCCATCTTCAGCGGGTACTGCTGCGAGGTGGCCGCGATCTGGCCGGACTGCACCGCCTTGACCCCGGTGCATCCGCCGTCCACCGACACGATCATGACGTTCTTCTCTTTGCCGGCCGACTTCAGGGCGGTGAACGCGCCCAGCGCCGCCGGCTCGTTGATCGTGTAGACGAGGTTGATGTCGGGGGCCTTCTGCAGGCAGTTCTCCATGGCGGTCTGGCCCTTGGCCTGGTCGCCCTGAGTGTCCTGCTGGCAGGCGATGCTCGGGTCGCCCTGCTTGATCCCGAAGCCCTGCAGGAAGCCGTTGTGGCGCAGCACGCCCACCGTGATGCCGGGCGCGAGGTCCAGCATGGCGATCTTCGCCGGCTTGGTGCCGAAGGCGGCCTTGGCGTACTTGCCGATCAGGACGCCGGCGTTGAGGTTGTTCGTGGCGAACAGCGCGTCGGCGGAGCTCTGCGGGTCCGGCGGCGTGTCCAGGGCGATGATCTCGATGCCCTTCGCCTTCGCCTTCTGCAGACTGGGCACGATGGCCTTGGTGTCGCTCGGGGTGATGAGGATGCCCTTGACGCCCGCGGCGATCATGTTCTCGACCGCCGTGACCTGGCTGGCGTTGTCGCCGTCGAACTTCCCGGCCGCGGTCATCAGCTTGACGCCCTTGGCCTGGGCCTCCTTCTGCGCGCCCTCCTTCATCTTGACGAAGAAGGGGTTGGTGTCGGTCTTGGTGATGAGGCCGACGGTGATGTCACCGCCGGAGCTGGAACCCTTCGAGCCATTGCCACAGCCGGCCGCCACGAGGGACAGGGCGGCGATGGCGACGATCGCGCCGGTACGGCGGCGACTCGACGCCGAGATGTAGCGCTTCATTTCTGCTTCCTCCAACCACGCCGTGGACCGCGCCGCGGCAGGTGACTGAGCTGTTGCCACAAGATTTCGGAAACGTTTCCAGGAAACGTTTCCAGGAATGTAGAACCTGGGCGTACGGTCTGTCCAGAGCTCCGGCACAATTGGCGCGGGGCACGAGGGGGCGGAGGACGTGTGGGAACGAGACCGGGCGAAGATCAGCCACGGGGCCGCATCACCATGCGCGATGTCGCGACGCGCGCCGGCGTCGGGCTCGCGACCGTCTCGCGCGTGATCAATGACAAGCCGGGCGTCGCCGCCGAGCTCGTCGAGCGCGTCAACGAGGCGGCCCGCGCCCTGGGCTATCGCCATGACGTGACCGCCAGCAGCCTGCGTCGCGCCGACCGCCGCACCGCGACGATCGCCCTCGTCCTCGAGGACGTCGCCAACCCCTTCTCCTCGGCCCTGCACCGCGCCGTCGAGGACGCCGCCCACGCGGAGGACATCCTCGTGCTGACCGGCAGCAGCGACGAACACCCCGAGCGTGAGCGCGAGCTCATCGACACGTTCACCCTACGCCGGGTCGACGGCCTGATCGTGATCCCCGCCGGCGGCACCGACGGACAGCTGGCCACCGTCCGCCGCCAGGGCACGCCCATCGTCTGCGTCGACCGGCTCGTCGAACTCGACCGCGTCGACACCGTCACCGTCGACAACCGGGAGGGCACCCGCGCCGCCGTCCGCCGCCTGCTCGACCTCGGTCACCGCCGCATCGCGTTCCTCGGGGACATGCGGTCGATCTGGACCGCGCGAGAGCGCTACCAGGGATACGCCGAGGCGCACGCCGGTGCCGGGCGGCCGGTGGACGAACGGCTCGTCCGCCGCGACATCCGCAGCGCCGAGGCCGCCGAGCGCGCGACCGGCGAGATCCTCACCGCGGACGATCCGCCGACGGCCGTCTTCGCCGCGCAGAACCTCCTGACCATCGGTGGTCTCCGGGCCCTGCAGCACCTCGGCCTGCACGATCGCGTCGCGCTCATCGGTTTCGACGACTTCCCGCTGGCCGACATGCTGCGTCCCGGCGTGTCGGTCGTCTCCCAGGACCCCGCCGAGATCGGCCTCATGGCCGCCCGGCTCCTGCTGGGCCGCATCAACGGCGGCGACCACCGCCCCGCCCGGCACGCCGTCGTCCCGACCGGCTACATCGCCCGCGGCTCCGGCGAGATCCCGCCCGCCCGCTGAGTATTTGATCTACATTGTAAAGGTGCCATCTCGGGTCCAGGCGCCGGGTCGCCGCCGAACTCGTCGAGCGCGTCAACGAGGCGGCCCGCTCGCTCGACTACCGGCACGACGTCACCGCCGGCAGCCTGCGCCGGGCCGACCGCCGCACCGCGACGATCGCGCTGTGGAACGTTCCATTGGCCCGTAGGTCGGCACAAGGCCGCACCGGCTGACAAGATTCCCTCTGCCGCGTTCGTTGACGCTTGCCCGGTTCTCCTTCGATGGGGAGGTGCGTGGATGGATCCGTTGTTCCCTGGCGACCCCAGGGACATTGGTCCCTATCGGCTGGTGGGCCGGTTGGGTGAGGGCGGTATGGGTCAGGTGTTTCTTGGCTGGTCTCCTGGGGGTCGCAAGGTGGCGGTCAAGGTGATTCGGCCGGAGCACGCTGGGGACGTGGAGTTCCGGGTGCGGTTTGGGCGTGAGGTGGAGGCGGCTCGTCGGGTCGGTGGTTTTCATACCGCGCAGGTCGTTGATGCTGATCCTCAGGCTGATCCGCCTTGGTTGGTGACGGCGTTCGTGGAGGGTCCGTCGTTGCTGGAGTTGGTGAGGGGTGGTGGTCCGCTGGGTGTGGATGCGGTGCGGGTGTTGGGGGCGGGGTTGGCGGAGGGTTTGTCGGCGGTTCATGGTTGTGGGCTGGTGCATCGTGATCTGAAGCCCGGGAATGTCATCATGTCCGCGGACGGGCCGCGCATCATCGATTTCGGTATCGCCCGGGATGCCCATGCCAGTACTCTCACCGCTGCCGGCGTGGTGATGGGCACGTTCTCGTTCATGTCACCGGAGCAGGTGCGTGCGGAGGTCGCGGGGCCGGGGAGTGACGTTTTCTCTCTTGGGTGTGTGCTCGCGTATGCCGCCACGGGGCGGGGTCCGTTCGATGCCGGCACCATCCCGGCGATCGTTCATCGCGTCCTTTATGAGCCGCCCCGCCTGGACGGCATCACCGGCGATCTGCAGTTGACCATCACCGCCTGCCTCGCCAAGAACCCTGCCGACCGTCCCACCGTTCCTGACCTCCTCACCCAGCTCACCACTCCGGGCGCCGGGCCTAAGACCGATCCCGCCGCGATCGTGGCCGCGGCCGCCGCGCCGGTACTGCCACCGAGGCCGGACCCGGTGCCACCGGCCGGCCCGCTCGCGACCAAGCACACAGAGCCGCCGACGATGGACCTGGCCGGTGAGCGGCAGCCGACGAAGCTCGAACCATCTCCTTCGGGCCTGAGCCGGCGCGCTCTGCTGCTCGGTGCGGGCGCGGTGACCGGAGCGGCCGTCGCCGTCGCCGTCCCCGTGGCCATCTTCTGGCCGCGATCGAACGCCTCCGGTGGGTCCAGCGGTCCCATCGCCGTCGTGGCGATGACGTTCAGCGCGGACGGCAAGACTCTGATCGCCGTGGGCGGCGACGGTGCCGACAGCGTCTGGCGCTGTGACGTGACCACCGGGCGGGGCTCCGTCACCCGTCTCGGTACGACTGGCAACGTTCTGGCGGTGGCGTTGGGCCCGGACGGGAAGAGCTTGGCCAGGTCCGAGGGAAACACCATTCAGTACTGGAATGTGGCGACCGGCAGCAGCGTCACCCTCAAGGGGCACACCGCGGGCGTCAGAGACGTGTCCTTCAATCGGGGCGGTACGGTCCTGGCCAGTGTCGGCAACGACAAGACTGTCCGGATCTGGAACCTGACCTCAGGGGACACCACCGCGTTCTTCCGCAACAAGGACACGGACGCCCTCTCTGCGCTGGCGTTCAGTCCGGACGGCACGCTCCTGGCGGTAGGCAGCAGCGACGGTAACAACGTCCGGCTCCTGGACGCGAAGTCCGCGCACCTCAAGGCCACCCTCAAAGAGTTCAACTACGTCCGTACCGTGGAATTCAGCCCGGACGGCGGAACGCTGGCGATCGGTGGCAGCGGCACCCGGTTGTGGAACCTGGACCCCGGCTCCCACACCACGAGCTTCGGCGATCAAGCCGACACCGGCGTCAACGCGGTTTTCAGTCCGGACGGCAGGACCCTGGCCAGCGGCGGTTTCAAGGATCTCCAGGGTGGCGCGGCCGACAGCACCGGTGTCCGGATCTGGGACGTGGCTTCCTCCCGCCTCATCAGATCTCTCTCCCCTGCCGCCCCGCCGCTGGCCTTCAGTCCGGACGGCAGGACCCTGGCCACCGGCGGCGACAAGGTCCGGCTGTGGAACGTGACCACCGGTGCCTTGATCAGGACGCTTTGATCAAGCGCCGGGTGTTCGCGCCCGGCGTGAGCCGGATCATCTAACGGACATCACTGTTTTTCTGTAAGAATCGGGTCCGCGGCGCGCAAAGAGGCGGCCGCGCTGGTTACCGCTTCGATGTCTGGGTGAGTGCAGATGGAGCCGTTGGGGCCCGATGACCCTGGCCAGATCGGCCCGTACCGGCTGGTGGGCCGGTTGGGTGAGGGCGGTATGGGTCAGGTGTTTCTTGGCTGGTCTCCTGGGGGTCGCAAGGTGGCGGTCAAGGTGATTCGGCCGGAGCACGCTGGGGACGTGGAGTTCCGGGTGCGGTTTGGGCGTGAGGTGGAGGCGGCTCGTCGGGTCGGTGGTTTTCATACCGCGCAGGTCGTTGATGCTGATCCTCAGGCTGATCCGCCTTGGTTGGTGACGGCGTTCGTGGAGGGTCCGTCGTTGCTGGAGTTGGTGAGGGGTGGTGGTCCGCTGGGTGTGGATGCGGTGCGGGTGTTGGGGGCGGGGTTGGCGGAGGGTTTGTCGGCGGTTCATGGTTGTGGGCTGGTGCATCGTGATCTGAAGCCCGGGAATGTCATCATGTCCGCGGACGGGCCGCGCATCATCGATTTCGGTATCGCCCGGGATGCCCATGCCAGTACTCTCACCGCTGCCGGCGTGGTGATGGGCACGTTCTCGTTCATGTCACCGGAGCAGGTGCGTGCGGAGGTCGCGGGGCCGGGGAGTGACGTTTTCTCTCTTGGGTGTGTGCTCGCGTATGCCGCCACGGGGCGGGGTCCGTTCGATGCTGGCACCATCCCGGCGATCGTTCATCGCGTCCTTTATGAGCCGCCCCGTCTGGACGGCATCACCGGTCCGCTGCTGCCGATCATCGTAGGCTGCCTTGCTAAAGACATCGCCCAACGTCCCAGCATCCCCAACCTCCTCGCACAACTCGGCACGGCGGGCATACCGGCTCCGGGCCCCACTCCGGCGGTCGCCTCTCCACCGATTCCGCGCCGTGCGCTGCTGGCCGGAGCAGCGGCAGTCGTCGGTATCGCCGCCGTCGGCACCCCCGCGGCGCTGCTCTGGCCCAGCTTGGAAAGCAAGGGCGCTTCTAAACGGAACGAGCCCTCCCGCCTGGGCAACGCCTCAGCGCGGGGCACCGACCCCGTCGTCCTTCGAGGCCCCAATCGCCCGGAGACACTGGTGTTCAGCCAGGACGGCAAGACCATCGGGGCATCGGGTACGGACGGAGCGATCTGGTTGCTGGAGGCGGCCACCGGCCGCAGCATCTCGGTCGCCCACGTCGACGTACCCAAGTACGTGCAGCCGATCGAGTTCAGCCCGGATCTCAAGCTCCTGGCCCGGGGCGAGGAGAAGGTCGTCAGGGTCTTCGACGCGGCCACCGGCCGTGCTGTCGACACCCTGAGCGGCTACACGGAGAACGTCCGTGCGATCGCGTTCAGCCCGGACGGCAAGACGCTGGCGGTCAACGCCGGCGGCGAGACCATCCGGGTCCGGGACATGACCACGCGCCGCGAGACCACCCTCCGCAGCAAGGTCGGTCCCCTCGACGCGGCGGCGTTCAGCCCGGACGGCAGGCTTCTGGCCTTCGGCAACAACAACAACAGCGAGCTGGTGCGGGTGGACGGCGGCCGCTCCGTCGCCATTCTCAAATGGAGCCGCGCCCATTCGCTCGCCTTCAGCCCGGACGGCAAGACCCTGGCCATCGGTGGTATCGACGGCGATGTCGGCCTTTGTGATGTGGCCGAAGGTCGTGTCACCGCGAAACTCGGCGAGGAGGACATGTTCAGCGGGCCCGGCATGGTCTATTCGTTGGCGTTCAGTCCGGACGGCAAGACTCTGGTGGTCGCCCACGCGGCGCCCGGGAGCGCCACTGTCCGGGTATGGGACCTGGCCGGCCGCCGCATCAGGACCACTCTCGCCAATGCCGCGGCGCCGGTGGTGTTCAGTCCGGACGGCAAACTCCTGGCCGCGGCCGCCTACGGAGTGGAGGGCGGTGTCCAGCTTTGGAAGGCACCCTGAAACGACGGCGCCGGCTGATCGTCCTGTTGCCCGCGTTCCTGCTGTTGCCGGTCATCGGTGGCGTCACCGTGGTGGTCCTCGCCGGCAGCGATGACGAGCCGAAGGCGCCGGCCGCGATCACCAAGGTGGGCAAGGCGACCGAGATGCTCAAGGCGGCAACGGTCCAGAAGTACACAGCCCAGGCCACATGCATTGAGGGTCCGTCGTTCCAGTCCACGACCATCCACCGCCAGGGCGGTTGTACCGGGTGGGCCTGGACGGCGTCGGGCCACAGGGGCGGGTGGACGATTTCCGTTGACGTCTATCCGCCCTCACCGGCGCTCTCTGTTCAGCGGGCGGAATCGGCCGCACGTCAATTCTTCACCGGCGTCAAAGACGGATTCTTCAAGAGCGACACGAAGTTCGTCCGGATCACCGACTCGCGGCCTGTCACCGGCCTGGGCGACGAAGCGTTCGTGATCGATCAGGTCGGTAAGGACTCGGGCGACACGGGGACGACCAAACTTCTCGTCAGGTGGCGCAACGCCTTCGTTCTGGTCGAGTACAGCGGATCGAGCCGGGTGTCATCCGATCCCATGAAGCGGACGCCCGACCCTCTCTATGCCGAGACCGCCGCGACCGCCGCGGCCCGCGACGTCCTCAACGCACTCGGCTGACCGTTGAGCCGGGCGACGGCGCGGTCACATGTCTTACTACGGTGCCTGGGCCGGGAGTTCCGCGAGGCTCAGCCCCAGCAGTTGGCGAGGCCGAACTGGACGTTTGCCTGATCTACAACGTAAAGGACGTGGCCGGTGGGGTCAGCGGAAGTCGCGGCTGCGGGTCGTCGTGGCGACGGGGAGGCGCTGCAGGCGGGTGGCGATGAGGTTCGCGGCGCCGTCGTGGCGTTCGAGGCGGCCGTGGATGAGCAGGGCCTGCGCCTGGAAGGCGATGTTGCGGAAGCGCTCCCAGATCTGCGGGCGGCACAGGACGTTGAGCATGCCGGTCTCGTCCTCCAGGTTGAAGAAGATCACGCCGTTGGCGGTCCCCGGGCGCTGCCGGTGCGTGACGACTCCGGCGACCAGGATGTTCGTGTCGCCGGGCACGCCCTTGACGGCTGCCAGGGGGAGGGCGCCGCGCTCGTCGAGGGCGGCCCTGACGTGGGCGATCGGGTGGTGCTGGGACGTTCCGGTGGCCCACAGGTCGGCGATGGTCTGCTCGATCACGGTCATCGCCGGCAGCTCGGGCGCGGCGGTGCCCGGCGCGGTGCCGGGCAGGTGGTCCGGGCGGGTGTGGGACAGCGCGCCCGCCGCCCACAGCGCCTCGCGGCGGCCGAGGCCGAAGCAGCCGAACGCGCCGGCCGTCGCGAGCGCCTCCAGCGCCGCCGTGGACAGCGGCACCCGGCGCACCAGGTCCTCCAGGTCCGCGTACGGCCGGCCGGCGGCGATCCTCTTCGCGGCGTCCTCGCCGAGGTTGCGTACGGCCGACAGGCCCAGGCGGATCGCGGGCTGCGGCTCGCCCGGAGCGTGCGGGAGGTCCCCGGCGGGGGTGTACGGGCCCTCCAGGGTCGCCTGGTCGGAGCTGGCGTTGACGTCGACGCCGAGGATCCGTACGCCGTGCCGGCGGGCGTCGCCGAGCAGGGTCTGCGGGTTGTAGAACCCCATCGGCTGGTTGCGCAGCAGCCCGGCGGTGAACGCCGCCGGGTAGTGCCGCTTCAGGTACGCGCTGGCGTACACGAGGTGCGCGAAGCTCTGCGCGTGCGACTCGGGGAACCCGAAGCTGGCGAAGCCGAGGATCTTCTCGTACACCTCCTCGGCGATCCCGGCGGGGATGCCGCGCTCGGCCATGCCGCTCAGCAACCGGTCGCGGAGCCGCTCGACGCGCTCGGGCGCGCGCTTGGCGCTCATCGCCTGCCGCAGCGCGTCGGACTCCGCCGGGGTGAACCCGGCGCAGTCCACGGCCAGCTGCATCATCTGCTCCTGGAACAGCGGCACGCCCATGGTGCGCTCCAGCGCGTTCCTCATCAGCGGATGCGGGATGTCCGGCGGCTCCTGACCGTTCCGGCGGCGCAGGTACGGGTGGACCGAGCCGCCCTGGATCGGGCCGGGCCGGATCAGCGCGACCTCCACGACCAGGTCGTAGAACGTCTTGGGCTTGAGCCGGGGCAGCGTCGCCATCTGCGCGCGGGACTCGACCTGGAACACCCCGACCGTGTCGGCGTCGCACAGCATCGCGTACACGTCCAGGTCGTCCGGCGGGATCGTGTGCAGGTCGTAGCGCCGCCCGTGGAACTCGCCGACCAGGTCGAACGTGTCGTGCAGCGCCGCCAGCATGCCCAGGCCCAGCAGGTCGAACTTGACCAGCCCGACGGCGGCGCAGTCGTCCTTGTCCCACTGCAGCACGCTGCGGCCGGGCATCCGCGCCCACTCGACCGGGCACACCTCGCCGATCGGCCGGTCGCAGATGACCATGCCGCCGGAGTGGATGCCGAGGTGGCGGGGGAGCCGCTGCATCCGGTCGGCCAGCGCGGTGACCGCCTCCGGGATGCCGTCCGGTGGCAGGGGTTCTGGGGGGCGGCGGGGTGTGGCCACGGGGGTGAAATACAGCGGTGAGAGCTGCCGGGACCAGGCGTCCTGCTGGCCGGGGGAGAAGCCGAGCGCGCGGGCGGCGTCGCGGACGGCCATCCGCGGCCGGTACGTGATCACGTTGGCGACCTGGGCGGCCCGGTCGCGCCCGTACTTTTCGTAGACGTGCTGGATGACCTCCTCGCGGCGGCGGTTCTCGATGTCCAGGTCGATGTCAGGCGGCCCGTCCCGGCCGGGCGACAGGAACCGCTCGAACAGCAGGTTGTGCTTCACGGCGTCGACGCCGGTGATGCCCAGGGCGTAGCAGACCGCGGAGTTCGCCGCCGATCCCCGGCCCTGGCACAGGATGTCGTTGTCCCGGCAGAACTCCACGATCTCGTGCACGATGAGGAAGTAGCCGGGGAAGCCGAGCTGCTCGATGACGTTCAGCTCCCGGGCGATCTGCCGGTACGCCTTCGGCGCCTGCCGCCGCGTTCCGTACCGCTCGCGCGCCCCCTCGGCGACCAGGTGACGCAGCCAGGTCGCCTCGGTGTGCCCGGGGGGCACGAGCCAGTCCGGCAGGTTCGGCGCGACCAGGTCCAGGTCGAAGACGCAGGAGCGGGCGAGCTCAACGGTCCGCTCCAGCACGCCGGGGAAGCGGGCGAGCCGCGCCGCCATCTCCTCCGACGACCGCAGGTGCGCGGTGCCGGTGGCGGGCAGCCAGGACTCCATGTCGTCGAGGCCGCGCCGGGCCCGTACGGCGGCGAGCGCCTGGGCGAGCGGGGCGTCCCGCGGCGCGGCGTAGTGCACGTTGTTCGAGGCCACGACGCCGATCCCGGCGCGCCGGGCGAGGTCGTACAGGGCGTCGTCGCGCGCGTCGTCCAGGGGCTGATCGTGGTCGATCAGCTCGGCGAAGACGTTCTCCCGCCCGAACAGCTCGATCAGCGCGCGCAGCTCCCCCTCGGGGTTCTCGCCCGCGTGCACCGCGCCCTTGCGGCAGCCCGTGAGGATCACCCAGTGCCCCCCGTGCGAAGCCGCCAGCTCGGTCAGGTCGTAGACGGGACGGCCCTTCTCCCCACCGGCGAGCTGCGCCCGGCTGATCGCGGCGCTCAGCCGCGCGTACCCCTCGACGTCACGGGCCAGCACCAGCAGGTGCCGCCCGCCCGGATCGGGCTCGCCCGGAGCGGCGGCGGGCAGGTCGAGGCTCAGCTCCGCGCCGAAGATCGTGCCCACGCCGGTCCCCTTCGCGGCCTCCTTGAGCCGCACGGCCCCGTACATGCCGTCGTGGTCGGTGATGGCCAGGGCCTCCACGCCGAGCCGGACCGCCTCCTCGACCAGCTCGGCGGGGCTGGAGGCGCCGTCGAGGAAGCTGTACGACGAGTGGCAGTGCAGCTCCGCCCACCCGCCCGCGCGCGGCGGCAGGCGCACGGGCCGCGCGGGCCGTTCCGCCGGGGCGGCGGGCCGCTCCACGGGCGGGGGCGAGCCCCAGGAGAGCCGCCGCTCGAACTCCCGCCACGGGATCCGCGGGTTATCGAACCCCATGACGGCTCCCGGAAGCGTGCCGATAGCGGTCAGGCATAGTCGGCCTCGATGTACCAGTTGCCGCCCTCGACGATGAGCAGGCGCGCGCCGCCGTCGGCGGTGACGACCTGGAACCGCGCGCGGCGGCGGAACCGCGCCGGGTCCCACCAGCGTTCCCGGGCCGGCCATGGGCCCGTCCACGCGGTCACCGGCAGGACGCGCCCGGCGATCTCGATCTGGCGGGGCGGGGCGGAGACCACGCAGCGGGCGCTGACCGTGACCGGCGCGCCGTCGGCGCCGGTCACGCGGACGGGCAGCGGTTCGGGATGGACCACCGCCGGCGCCGGGTCGGGGATGCGCCCGGGCCACTGGCCCTCCGACGCGCCCGGCTTGGGCGGGAGGTCGCCGACCGGCACCCGGACGACGCGCTCGCCGGGCCCGCGCCCGCCCACCGGGAACGGCCGGACGATCGCCTGATGGCCGAGCATGGCCTGGACCCGCGCGGCCGCCCGCATGATCCGGTCGGAGACCGTGACCTGTCCCCACAGCGCCTCCTGCCGTCCCTCGTCGGGGACGAGCTGGTCGGGCAGGAGCCGCAGCGAGACGATGCCGCCGACGCCCTCCTCGTCGGGGGAGGTCTCCCAGGACGACAGCTGCCAGCGGACCCGTTCGGCGACGGCGAGGGCGGACAGCGCCCCGTCGTGCCGCCACAGCCGTGACTGCGTACGCCCGTGGGCGTCCGTCACCTCGACACCGATCCGTACGCAGGTCAGGGCCTCGGTGGCGAGCGCCTCGTGCAGGTGCTCGGCGAGCGTCTTGGCGGCGAAGACGACCTGTTCGGCCGCCACGGCGGGCGGGTCGAACTCCGTCGTCACACTCAGATCGGTGTGCGGCGGCCGGGGGGCGGGCGGCCGGGCGTCCAGGCCACGGGCCAGCCGGTGCGCGCGTACCTCGTCGGTGCCGAAGCGGCCCGCGACGTGCCGGGCCGGCAGGGCCGCGAACGCGCCCAGCGTACGGATGCCGAGCCGGGGCAGCAGGTCGGCGAGCTCCGGCCGGTCCAGGACGCTCACCGGGTACGGCGCGAGGAAGTCCGCGGTGCCGCCCGCTGGCACGATCAGGCCGCCGTTCGCGGTGCGCGCGGCCAGCTCGGCGGCGAACAGGCCGTCGGCGATGCCCACGCCGCAGTCGAAACCCCGCTCGACCACGGTGTCCTGGACGTGGATCCGCAGCGACTCCTCCGCCGTGTCCCGGTCGGTGCCGCCGTGGTAGCGGGCCGCGCCGCGCACCGGGATGGCGCAGACGCCGGGCCGTACGACCTCGACCCAGGGGGTGATGGCCGAGACGGCGGCGGCCACCGTTTCGAAGAGCCGCCCCTCCGCGTCGGGGTCGCGGTCGTGGATCACCAGGTCCGGGCAGTGCCGCTGGGCGTCGCGCAGCCGCTGATCCCGGCGTACGCCCGCGGCGCGCGCCGCCGCCGAGCACGCCGCGACCCGGCCCGAGGCGACCACCGCGGCGGGGGTGCTCGCCTCCAGGCCCACCGCCGTGACCGGCCAGTCCGGGCACCACACGACGAGCACGCGCGGTACGGTCACCGGCCCACCGCCGCTGCCTGGCGCGCGGCGAGTGCGCGCGGCGGGGTGGCCGGTCCGCTGCCGGGGGCCGACGGGACGAGTGCGCGCGGTACGGTCACCGCCCAACGCCGCATGGTCATCGGCCCGCCGTCGGGTTCTGGCCTGAGGAGTGCGCGGCGTGTGGTCGCCGGCTCGCCGCCGGGACCCGGCGCGTCGGAGAGTGGTGGACGCGTCATCCCGCGACGGCCTCCAGACGCGCCGGTCCCTCGTGCTCGGCGACGGCAACGGCACCGTCCGGGCCGGGCAGCCACAGCCAGACCCGGTGGCCGGGGGCTGCGGCGCCGCGCCCGGAGACGGCCACGAGCGCACGGCGTCCGCGCAGGTGGCCGGTGCCGTCCCCGACGCCGGACCAGTGGTTCGTCTCGACGCGCAGCCGCAGGGCAGCGCCCGCCCACGGCCCGGTCGTGACCAGCGCGCACCCGTTCCGGCGCGCCAGCGTGGTCAGCCGCCGGGCCACGTGCGCGGGAGGCTCCTCCGGTGGCCGCACGAGCACCATCGCGCAGCCGTCGGTCAGCGCGGCGACCACGTCGGCCCACCGTCGTCCCGGATCGTCGACGAGCAGGACCCGTGTCGGGTCGAGGCCGCCGTCCTCGCCGCCGAACGCCGTCGCGGCGAGGACGTGCGCCTCCGGCAGGCCGACGATCGCACACCACCGGTCCCCGAGCCCGGCCGCCAGCGCGAGGGCCAGAGTGGTCGAGCCGTCCACGCCGGTGACCGTGCCGGGACGCAGCCCGCCCCCCGGGACAATCGCGCGCAGCGCAGGCAGCACAGGGATCGGCTCCATGCCGGCCAGAGCCGAGAAGCCCTCCGTGACCTGCGACGATAGCTCGCTCACTCGACAATCATCGAACATCTATTCGACTGAAATCAAGTCGATCGCCGCGCGCAACGTCGGACCCGGCCGACCGCGCGGACCGTTCCAGCGCCGAAGACGCCATGGTCACGATGGATATGTCGGCGCCATGACGGTGTGGATCGCCTGTGTGAGAGCGCCGTTCTCCCGGCGTCGGGCTGGGAGAACGGCGCCAGGTGGTGGCTGGCTGATCAGGCCGAGTCGATCAGCTGGTGCACGAGATCGGCATGGGCGCTGCTCGCAGGCGTGTTCCTTCGCTGTCAGTGCTGGACGGTGACGACGATCTTGCCGAGCTGGCCGTTCGCTTCCATGTGCCGGTGGGCATCGGCGATGTCGGCCAGGTCGAAGGTGGCGTCGATCACCGGCTTCAGGGCGCCGGAGCGCAGGCCGGCGTTGATGAACGCCTCCCCGCGGCGCAGGGCGGCCGGGTCGTCGGTGACGACGTTGAGGCCGAATCCGAAGATGTTGAGCGGCCAGTTCATCGGCAAGGGGGCAGGTCGCGGGTCGAGCCAGCCGTAGACGATCAATATGCCGTCCCGGGCCACCGTCCGGGCGAGGTCGGCCAGGCCGGGCCCGCCGACGGAGTCGAAGACCAGCCGTGCGCCACGGTCTGAGGTGAGAGCGTGGACTCGTTCGACCAGGTCACCTTCGTCCATGGCCAGGACGTGCGCGGCTCCGGCCCGCAGCAGCCGGTCTGTCTTGGCGGCGGTGCGGGTGACGGCGATGGGGACGGCGCCGAGATGGTCGGCGATCTGGATGGCCGCCATTCCGACGCTGCTGGAGGCGGCGGTGATGACCACCTCATCGCCCGGGTTCATCCGGCCGACCTCCACCAGAGCGCCGTAGGCGGTGAGGTAGGACAGCCATACGGCGGCTCCGGTGATCGCGTCCACCGAGTCCGGTCGTCGCAGGAGGCTGCGGGCGGCGACGTTGACCCGGTCGCCGTAAATGCCGTGGCTGGACATGTTGATGCCGGTGGCCAGGATGCTGACCGCGTCACCGGGAGTGAAGTCGTCGACGCCCGATCCGACGGCCTCGACCACTCCGGCGGCCTCGGTTCCGAGCCGTGAGGCGGGCAGTGTCGGCTGGTAGTAGTACCCGCCGGCGCGGAACAACGCCTCGGACCGGTTCAGCCCGATCGCATCGATCCGGACCTGTACCTGTCCCTCGCCGGGTTCGCCGATCCGTACCTTCTCCAGGCGCAGCGCTTCGGGGCCGCCCAGCTCGTCGAACAGCACCGCCGTGGCCATCATCGGCATCCCATCCTTATCGGGCGGCGCTCGTTTTCCGTGCACCGTTCAATATTCATGCGGCGTACTGTACTGGAGCGCTGTAAGGTGTCAAGCGTGGACGAGCAGATACCTGGCAGGCGGGCGCGGCTTCGGGCGCAGACCATCGCGGAGATCAAGGCGATCGCGTTGAAGCTCATGACCGACGGCGGTGCGGATGCAATCTCGCTGCGCGCGATCGCTCGCGAGATGGCGATGAGCGGCAGCGCGATCTACAGCTACTTCGAAACCCGTGACGCGCTCATCACCACGTTGATCAACGACGTTTACACGTCACTGGTGGATCAGGTGGAGGCCGCCCGTGACGCCTGCCCGCCGGACGATGCCGCCGGCCGGATCCTGGCCTGGGGACAGGCCGTACGCGAGTGGGCGCTGGCCAACCCGGAGGGCTTCCGGCTGATCTACGGCGATCCCGTCGCCGGATACCAGGCACCCGAGACCGGGCCCGCTCCCGAAGCCGCCAAACGGGCCTGCCTGGGGCTTGCCGGACTGGTGGCCGCCGCCTGGCCGCACGCCGAGAACCTCCAGTCCACCGGCGATCATCAATGGTCCGACTTCGCCCCGACCCTGGTGGCGACGGTCCGTGAGGCATTCCCCGACCTTCCGCCCGCGGCCCTTGCCCTCGCCCTCCGCGTCTGGGGCCGCATGCACGGCCTGATCGCCCTGGAGATCTACGGTCACCTCGGCCCGCAGACCCGCGAGCCCGCCAAGCTCTACCACGCCGAAATGCTCGACCTGGCCAAATCGCTGGGCCTCAAACCACCGAAGTAAGCAGGCGGGCCTTCCCGCCATCAAGCGACCGACCCCTCACACCCCAGGGGCTCCCCGGCGCGGCACGCGACCTTCCTCGGCCCGCCGACAGTGCTGGAAATCGAGCCCGATCGCCAACTAACGCTGGGAGATCCCGGCGGGGGAGCGGCGTGCGGAGCGCTCGGTAAAGGTCGCCGAGTGAGCGGACTTCGTCCCGATTCGCCTGCCGACACGGCTCCGTTCACCGAGCATTCCGCACGTCCTGCGATTCGCCGACCGCGTCAGTGGAGCGGCGCTCCGAAGTGGTCGGCCAGACCCCGGCCGGTCGTGCGGGCCTCCTCCGCCTCGGGTGCGACTACGGGGTTTCCGCCGGCTGGCTGATATTGACCATCCACGAGACGCCGAACTGGTCGACGCACATGCCGAACTCGTCACCCCAGGCCTGCTTCTGCAGCGGCATCGTGGTGGTTCCGGCCGCGGACAGCTTCTCCCAGTAACCGCGCAACAGATCGGCGTCGTCGCCGCTGAGGCTCAGCGAGACACCCGACATGGGCCGGTACTCCATGCTGCTGGGGATGTCGGCACCCATGATCGTGTAACCGGCGTCGGTCTCGAGCATCGCGTGCATGATCCGGTCGGCGTCGGGTGAATCCTCGGCGCCGAACCCGGCGTAGGTGTTGACGGCGAGGTTTCCGCCGAACACGTCGGCGTAGAACTCCATCGCCTGGCGGGCGTTGCCGTTGAAGCTGAGGTACGGGTTCAGTCGAGAAGTCATGATCTCTCCAAGGACTGTGCTCCGGACGAAAGCCCGGTCGGCCGAGGCGGCGGCGTAGATGAGAGCTACGCGGGCGCGCTGTCATGACCAGCGTAGGCCGTCGGTCCGGCATCCAGCCGGTTGCCTGGCGGGCCAAGGCCGGCCTCGCCGATCCTGCGAGGGAGAATCGGCCGGAGGACGATCCGTCGTCCCTGGATCCGCTGGGAAAGGACCTCTTTCGCCGTGCTCGTCGCCCGTTCCGTCGCCCTGTTCGTCCTCGCGGCCCTGTTCGAGATCGGCGGGGCGTGGCTGGTGTGGCAGGGAGCCCGTGAGCATCGCGGCTGGCCCTGGATCGGCGCGGGCATCGTCGTGCTGGGCCTGTACGGGTTCGTCGCCACGTTCCAGCCCGACGCCCACTTCGGGCGGGTCCTCGCCGCCTACGGCGGGGTCTTCGTCGCCGGGTCGCTCGCCTGGGGAGTGGTCGCCGACGGATACCGTCCCGATCGTTTCGACGTCATCGGCGCCCTGATCTGCCTGGCCGGGATGGCTGTCATCATGTACGCCCCGCGCGGTCACTGAAACCCGTATCACCCGGGCGCTCCGCACAGGACGGGGCTCGGGGGAGGCGGACGGTGAACGTCGCGCCCTTGTCCGGCGCCGACGTGACGCCGACCGTGCCGTCGTGCGCCTTGGCGACGGCGGCGACGATGGACAGGCCGAGGCCGGCCCCGCCGTGTTCGCGGGAGCGGGAGTGGTCGGTCCGGTAGAAGCGTTCGAAGACCCGCTCGCGCTGGCCCTCGGTCAGTCCGGGGCCGTGATCGGTCACGGCGATCTCCACCTGGCCGTCGGCGACGCCGATCCGTACCGTGGCCGGGGCGCCCGCGGGCGTGTGCCGCCGTACGTTGGCGAGGAGGTTGTCGAGGACCTGGCGCAGGCGCATCGCGTCGCCGAGCACCACGGCCCCGCCCGCTGTTTCCAGGTCGATCGGCCGGTCGGGTTCGACGGCGTGGGTGCCGGCCACGGCCTCCGCCGCGAGCCGGGCCAGGTCGACGGGTTCGCGTTCGAGCGGGCGTCCCTGGTCGAGCCGGGCCAGAAGGAGCAGCTCGTCGACGAGCACCCCCATCCGCTCGGCCTCCGCCTCGATGCGGGCCATGGTCTTGGCCAGGTCGTCGGGGCGTTCGGCCGCCCCTCGGCGGAACAGCTCCGCGTACCCGCGGACGGTGGCGACGGGCGTGCGCAGCTCGTGGGAGGCGTCGGCGACGAACCGCCGGAGCCGTTCCTCGGACGCCTCGCGTTCCCGGAACGCCGTCTCGATCTGGCCGAGCATGTCGTTCAGCGCCTGGCCGAGGCGCCCCACCTCGGTGCGCGGCTCGGCGCGGCGCACGCGGCGGGACAGGTCGCCGGCGCCGATCGCGCGGGCCGTGTCGCTGATCTCCTCCAGCGGGCGCAGGCCGCGGCGGATGGACCGGAGCGCGAGGAGGCCGACGGCGGCCAGCGCGATGGACGAGACGATCATTTCGACCCTCGCCAGGTGCCTGATGGCGCTCTCGGTGTCCCTCGTGGGCATGCCGATGAGCAGGATCCGCCCGCTGGGAAGCCGGGAGACGCGGATCCGCCAGTCCGTCTTGGGGTGCAGGCCGTCGACCTTGAAGAACCGTGCGCCGTCCGTGTTCCGGGCCGTCGCGGGCCGGGGGGCCGGGTGTTGTGGCAGCGGCGGCGTGTCCAGCGCGGTGAACGTCTGGAGGATCCGGCCGTCCGCCATGCGGATCTGCATGAAGGACGGGATGGCGTCGCTGGCGGCCAGCGCCTGGACCAGCCAGACGCCTTTCGTGGCCACCCGGACGGAGCCGTCGGCACGGTCGCCGAGCGCCGTCTCCATCGCCAGGCCGACCGCGTTCAGCTGCCGGTCGGTCCGGCGGCCGATGTCGTACCGCAGCGCCGCGAAGCTGCCCACCGCGGCGACCGCCAGCCCGGCGGCGAGCAGGCCCAGCAGCGTCAGGATGAGGCGTCTGCGCAGGGACATCACGACGCCCGGGGCAGGCGCAGGACGTATCCGATGCGCGGCACCGTGTGGATCAACGGCGGATCGACGGCGTCGACCTTGCGGCGCAGGTAGCTGATGTACGTCTGGACGACGCCGTCGTTGCCGCCGAAGTCGTAGTTCCAGACGTGGTCGAGGATCTGCCGTTTCGACAGCACCCGCCCGGCGTTGATGACGAGGTACCGCAGCAGCTTGAACTCGGTCGGCGTGAGCTCCAGGGTCGTGCCGCCCCGGGACACCACGTAGGCGTCCTCGTCGATCTCCAGGTCGGCGAAGGCGAGCCGTGCGGTGGCGGCGCCGCCCGGGCGGCTCGTCCGGCGCAGTACGGCGCGGATCCGGGCGATGAGCTCCTCGAGGCTGAACGGCTTGGTGACGTAGTCGTCACCACCGACCGTCAGCCCGGTGATCTTGTCTTCGGTGGCGTCGCGGGCGGTCAGGAACACCACGGGCGCCTCGCACCCGTTCCGGCGCAGCCTTCGGCAGGTGTCGAGCCCGGACCCGTCCGGCAGCATCACGTCCAGCACGATGAGGTCCGGCCGGAACGCCGTCACCTGGGTCAGGGCCTCGGCGCCCGTGCCCGCCACGGCGGGCTCGAATCCCTCGTACCGCAGCGCCGTGGCGACCAGATCGGCCAGGTAGGGCTCGTCGTCGACGACGAGCACCCGGATGGTGGGGTCGGTCACGGCGCCCAGTGTCCCGCGCCCTTCTGTGAGAACGCTGTGAGAATCCTGTGACAGGGAACTCCCAGAACGGGCACACGGCGCCCGACAAGCAGGCTGCGCGTCCGGCCCGCCCCGCTGCCACTTGAGCCCGGACCCGAGCCGGTGGCGGCCGGTCGCTGACACCGCCCACGCAGGGTCAGAGGAGCGTCGGCACCTCACCGCATTCGGCCCACTCGACGCCGACGCCGCGCAACGTCGAGGCCCAGGGGCCCGCGATCGCGGCGAGCCCGGTGGCGTCCGGGGGCCTGCGGCCCAGCCCCACCGCGAAGCGCGTCGGCCCCGGTCCCGTCTCGTACGGCCGGGGCCAGGCGTGCGCGTCCGCGATCCCGGCGTCCTCCAGTGCGGCGAGCAGGGCCCGGGCCCGGCCTCGTACGCGGCCGAGCGTCACGCCGAACTCCTCCGCAGGCGTCTCTCGTACGGTGATGACGGCCCACGCGGCGTGCCGCCGGTGCATCGGCGGGGGCGACAGGAGCCCGGCTGGCGGCTCCCGGTCGGTTCCCGCCCCCTCCAGGATCTCCCAGGCGCGGTAGAGCTCCCGCGTCAGGAGGTCCCGCCCGCCGTCGCCGACCTGGTCGGCGCACGACCGGACGGGAGCGGTGGGGGTCATGATCCGGACGGCCGCCGGCACCACAGGGTCCGGCCCGGACCGCTCCGGCCGGAGCAGGACCGGGTGCCGCCAGTCCCAGGCGGCCCAGGTGCCGAAGAAGTGGCGGAGCAGGTCGCTCTCCTGGAGGCCTCCGGCCTCCCGGGCCGTGCGCGCCGCCAGGATCGTCCAGGCCAGGCCGGGCAGGCCGCCGAACGGAGCCGAGTCCAGGCCGCGTGACCTCGCCCATGCCTTCACCCACCGGGCGAGCCCGGTGAACCGGTCGCGGTGCTCGCCGACCGCCGTCAGGAGCGCGTCGGCGTCGCTGACGGCGCTCAGCGCGATCGCGGACGCCTCGTCCAACTCCATGCGGCGTGTCACCGCCTCGGCCGGGGCGATGCTCCCCGCGGCGACCACCATGAGATCGACGTCCAGCCCGGCGTACCGGAACCGGAGGCCGGGTACCCGGGCGCCGGTCACGTGCCGCATCCCGGTCGATTCCGGCAGCGCCGCCGTCACACGCGCCCGGACGTCCGCCGGGCCGGGCGTCCCCGGCAGCGCCACCACCACGTCCAGGTCCGCGCCGGTCAGGGCACAGTCCATGCGCCGGGACCCGATGACCTCGACGACGCCCTCCGCCAGCAAGGCGCGGAGCCGCTCCGAGACCGGCTCGGCCGCGCGCGGCCGAGCCGGCGCGGGGCGCGGATCGGTCTCGACCGTCCGCGCGGGTGTGTCCCCGGGGTGCCGCTTCGGCGACGTTCCCCGGCCCTTTACGGGGGGCGCCCCGTCGTCGAGCCAGTGGATCTCGCCCGTTCCCAGGGCGACGGTCGCCCTGGGGCGCATCGGCTCGTCGCCCCGGCGCGACAGCAGTACGAGCTCGCCGACGTGGGCGGACACGCCACCGAGCCGCGCGGCGCAGCGGGCGATGAGACGCTCCGCGTCCCGCGTCCTTCCCAGGGTCAGGTGCGGAACACGACTCTCGCCCCGGCAGCGCGGGAACGCGTGCTCCAGCGCGTCGCGCAGATCCGCCCAGGGGGCCGCTCCGCCCGCGGCCGGGTCGAGCCAGATCGTCGCGCCGTCCCGGTGGTGAAAGGCGCGGACGCCCTCGAGCCGCGCCGTGAACGGGGCGGTCGCGGTCGCGGCGGCGGACAGCAGCGGCGCCGCCCGGTCGAACTCGGACTCCGGCACGAAGCCGAACATCAGGGTCACGTGCGGCGGCCACCGGTCGAACCGGGGGTCGTGGTCCCGGCGGATCTCCTGGATCGCCGGCCGGACGTCCTCCGGCGGGATCCACACCACCGCCGTCCGCGCCGTCGGCCGTACGTCGGACAGGCCGGAGGACGGCTGCGCACCGTCGGCGGAGACGTCGACGGCGACGCCGTAGTGGTCGGACGGGAACAGGCCGTCCGGCGTCATCGGGGAGTCCCCGCGGAGACGCGCTGCGGTGGCGCGAAGGCCGGAGCCGCCCAGGAACACCCGGTCGAGCCGGGACGCCCGGCCGGAGAGCGACGACACGGCGGCCAGCGGATTGGCCGCCGGGTCGAAGGTCACGGCCGGGTCGGCGGGGCCGTGGACCTCGGTCCAGGCGTCCCGCACGCCGAGTGCGTCGGCCGGGCCGGCGCCGCCGTCGTTGAAGTCGCCGAGGAGGACGACGTCCCCGTCCGCGCCGGCCAGGACCTCGGCGAGCCGCGCGAGCTCCGCCTCGCGCCGGGCGGCGCCGTTCTCGGCGTGGTCGCTGGTCAGATGGGTCGCCGCCACGACGACCGGCCCGGCGGCGGACTCCACGGTGACGGCCGCGACGCCCTTGTGCGGGCCGAGGACGTGCAGGCCCGCCTCGCGTACGGGCAGGCGGCTGAGCAGGAGGAGCCCGGTCTCATCGACGTCGGGCCCCGCCGGATCGGTGCCCAGCGTGTAGCCGGAGCGGACCCAGGGTGCCCGCAGCAGCATGTCGAGCAGCCCGGCCTCGACCTCCTGCAGCGCGATGACGTCCGCGTCGGCCCGTTCGAGGGACTCCAGCAGCAGCGGCCTGCGGCGGGCCGTGTCGATGCGGTCGGCGTCGTAGCGGTCCCACAGGGTGTTCCACGTCAGCACCCGCAGGCGGGCCGGCGCCGGGCCGGCGGGCACGGGCTCGGCCGGACGCCAGCCCGCGACGGGGTCCCACGCCACCGGCGTCCTGGCGGTGAAGAACGGCGCCCGGAGCCTGCGGGCCTCCCGCACCCGGCCGGCCGGTGACACGTCGACGCGGTCCACGCCGGCCCGACGGTCCCAGACCACCTCGCCGTCGGCCTCGATGAAGAGGATCCGGTGCCACGGGACGTCGCCGCCGGGCACGAACGCGGGCAGCGGGACGCGCTTGGGCGGAGCACCGCGGACGTTGATCCCCAGCAGGAACCGCGCGGGGTCGAAGCGCGGGTCCCAGCGGATCCGGTGGTAGATCTCCTCACTGGTCCGCACGGTCGCTCCTGGTGTTCGGGTGGATCTCGTCGTCGATGGCACCGGCGACGTCGCCGACGGTTCCGTCCGGGCCGACGTACCAGGTGCGGTGCGCCTCACCGGGATAGGGCGGAGAGAAGCGGCGAAGCTGGGCCGAGAGCACGTCCGGGGGCACCGGGTGATCGCGGTCGGCGTTACGCCGCGTTAGCAGGTCGCCGGGGACCAGCATGACCGCGTGCGTCGTCAGCGCGTCGTGCCGGTGGGCCACGGCGTGGACCAGGGAACGCTGGTGCCGGTTCAGCGCCGTGGCGTCCCAGACGACGGTCGTGCCCTCCGCGAGGAGCACGCCGAGCCGGTGCAGCCCGGCCCGGAGGACCTCCGGATTGGCCCGCTGGTCCGCACGGGAGCCACGGGCCTGGCGCAGGTCGTCGAGCGAGACGACCGCGCCGATGCCGGGAAGGCCCGCCGCGAAGGTGCTCTTCCCGCTGCCCGACGGCCCCGTCATGACGACGAGCCGGGGGAAGGCGCCGGACCGCCATCGCCAGGTGAGGGCCAGGGCCTCCTCCGGCGTGGAGATCCGGCCCAGCGCGTACGCCTCCCGCGCCTCGGCCCAGCAGCGGTCCGCCGCGTCCCGATCGATACCGGGGGCGTCGTCGAGCGCCTGGCGCAGGCCGGCCCGCAGCGGCTCCAGGGGCGACTCGGCAAGGAGCCCGGCCTCGTCGGCGTGCAGTTCGGACCAGCCGACCTGCTCGCGCGCCTCGGCGGCCTCGGCGTCGTCGCGCCCGGTCAGCGTCGCGGCGGCGACCGCGTGCAGCACGCCCACGTCGGCCATGGCCGACAGGCGTCTCAGGCCGGTGCGCCGCGCCTCGTCGGGGAAGGGACGGTGCAGGCCGGTGTGCAGGCCGACGAGGTCCGCGACCCGGCGGGCGAGGGGCACGCCGAGCGGCCCGGCCAGCCGCGGCATCAGCCGGGCCCGGTCGGCATCGTGGAGGAGGGCCGCCAGCAGGCCCGCCAGCCGCTCGTCGCCGGAACGCCCCAGGAGGTCGAGGCGGGCGGACACGTCGTCGGCGCGCTCGCCGGCCGCCTCCCGCGCCGGGAGCAGCGCTTCGGACGCGCCGGGGACGGTTTCAGGAGCACTGGAGACGGTTTCGAGTGCGCCGGGGGCGACCGCGGGGGCGGCCAGGTCGGCCGTCGTCATCCCCACCGCGCCGAGGAGGGCCGCCGGGTCCGGAATCGCCCCCGAACGTGCCTGCCACAGCGCGGCGGCGGTGCCCAGGCCGTTCTCGACGACGGGACCGAGCATCCAGTGCCGGTCCGTGCGCACGTGCCTGCGCCGTACCCACTTGGCGACCCGGCGGGCGAACTCGTCGCGGTGGAAGCCGCCGACGGTGCGCACGACATAGCCCTCCTGCCGCTCCGTGTCGAGATGGAGCGCCCGGATGGCCCGCGCGTCGAAGACGCCGCGCCAGAGCACGGTGGGGACGGGCAGGCCCAGCCGCCGGGCGAACCGCACGGTGCGGTCCCAGTCCAGGCAGTGGTCGCCGTCCCACACGGAGAAGGCGTAGAACCAGCCCTCCAGGTCCCGGTAGGCGATCGAGTGCCGGGCGTAGAGGTTCTCCCCGCACACCCGCGTGCCGTCCGGTATCCGGTGGGCGATCCTCCCGTGCAGCGCCTTGACCCAGGCGCGGGACGGGTGGTGCCCGCTGTCCGTCGAACGGGCGTGCAGCCCGTCCGCGTACATCGTGGTGTTCTCCCCGTCGAGCTTCTCGGTGACGACGACGTCCCGGCCCGCGAAGCCGGACAGGTCGACGGCGCGCACGTCGTCCGGGCCGACACCCGGCGACCAGGGCAGGTGGGGAGTGCGGGGGTAGTGCACTCGCATGATCCGCTCCTGCCGACGACCTGGTGACCGATTCTCAGGGCCGCGACGACCATAAAGGCGGGCGGGTCGGCGAATCCATCGGATTTCCGGCGGCCCGTGCGTTCGCCGGTCCGTGCCCGGCGGGACGACCGGTGACGCGCACGGTCTTGAATGGGCGGATACCGCGCGACCGGTCCCGACATGTCGGAGGACGGACACATCCGGTGGCCCGCGGCCCGTAGACTGCCCGGGTGTCGCTTACCCGGATCACTCTCTCCCGAGTCCCCGCGCCACTGCGCCCGCTGCTGATCAAGCACCGTGAGCTGGTGAAGTTCGCCTTCACCGGTGGCGTCACCTTCGTGCTGACCGCCGGGGTGAACTACGGGCTCAAGCTGACCGTCATGAAGACCAAGCCCGTGACGGCGCTCACGATCGCGATCATCGTCGCGACGATCGCGTCGTACCTGCTGAACAGCGGCTGGTCCTTCCGGGCCCGCGGGGGCCGCAGCCGTCACGTCGAGGCGGTGCTGTTCTTCGCGGTGAGTGCCCTGGGGATCGCCGTCAACGTCAGCCCGCTCGGCCTGGCGCGCTACGCGTTCGACCTGAAGTACCCGAACGTCAGCCACGTTACCCAGGAGGTCTCCGACTTCCTCAGCGGCATGATCATCGGCACCCTGATGGGGATGGCCTTCCGCTGGTGGGCGATGAAGAAGTGGGTGTTCCCGCACGAGAAGACCGCTGGCGGCACCGTCACGGCGGCGAGCGCCGGGAGTCTGCCCACCCCCGCCGACGAGGAGTCCGAGCTCGTCGCCTGATCCACGCCACTGAGGTCTGCGCGCTCACCCACCCGGCGGGCGTGTGAGGCGGCGGGCCGGTCTTATCAGCGGGTCAGCCCTGCCAGCGCTCCAAGACGGCGTCGACGTCGGCTCGGATCCGCTCCCGTGCGGTCATCCGCGGCACTCCGGACATCAGCAGCGTGTCGTAGCCGGTGTCCTCGTGCCGGATCGACGCGACGACCGCGGCTTTGACCGCCCTCTCGTCCAGGGCGCGCCCGGCGGCGGACCGCCCGACGCGCCCGCTGCCGCGCGTCCCGGCATGGCGGGCGATCGCCTCCGCCCGGTCGGCGGGGCACCCCGGGAACATCAGCCTGATCTCGCCGGCCATCCTCGCCTGGAACTCCAGGTCCTCATCGGCGCGCCGTTCACGGTCACGCTCCCGCCGCCGGGCCCGTACGTCCTCGTCGGCGAGGCACTGCTCCTCGGCCAGCTCCAGCGCGGGCTCCTCGACCAGCAGCCCCTGCCGTTCGTACCGCTTGCGCCGCCGGTTGAATCGGACGACCACGGCGGACAGGGTGCTCGCCTTCTTCGCCCGCCGGGTGAGCGCGGCGTCGCCCGAGGGCAGGAAGACCAGGTGATCCATGTCGGCGCAGGTCAGGCAGGTCGACTGGTCGTCCTCCAGGATCATGAGGTCGCCGGTGCCGTGACAGACCGCGCAGTTCCAGTCCTTGAGCGGCATGACGACCACCAGGTCCGGAGCGCGATTCTGCCGTTCGATCAGCCGTTCGCGCCTCGCCTCCGACAGGTCGGGGGACAGCCAATGCGTCCGGAACGCCCGCTCGACGACCTCGTCGCCATCGGAGGTGAATCGTAGGGGTCGGCGATCGCGGGCGGCGGCGACGTACGCGGTTTCGCTCGGCCTCAGCCCCTGGCGCTCCGCCCATTCGTGGAGGGTCGCCAGCGCGGTGGCGAGCTTGTCGGCGCGCACGCTGAGCGCCTCTTCCAGGTCGGCGATGCGCCCCTGACGCCACTCGTCCACCCGCCGGCCGGGCAGCCAGCCCAGTCCGGTCAGGACGTCGATCATGGACACCGACCTGGAGTCGGCGAGGGCGGCCTCGGCCGCGGCGACAACTCGGCGTTCGAGAGCCGAGGTGATTGCCCGGTTCATGACAAGCAAAAATACTGGACCGGCCACCCCTGCGCCGATCGATCTGGGGCGGGCTCCCCGTCCGTCAGGCGGGCTGAATCTCCACCGGCACCCCGTTGAGCACGGCGTTGCCCGACAGCGGGTCGAGGGCGAGCGGGTCGGTGAGGGCGTTGGCGTTCGCGCCGGGGTGCGCGGCGGCCACGGACATCCGGGTGCCGGGCAGGCCGTGACCCCAGCCGTGGGGAAGGCTGACGACTCCGGGCATGATCTCGGCGGTGACCTCGACCTCGGCCTCGATCGTGCCGCCGGCGCTCGTCACCTTCGCCGTTCCGGCGTCCGTGAGCCCCAGCCGACGGGCGTCCTCAGTATTGACCTGGAGCGTGCAGCGGTTCGAACCTCGGACCAGGCCGGGCAGGTTGTGCATCCAGCTGTTGTTCGACCGCAGGTGGCGGCGGCCGATGAGGACCAGGCCCGTACGGCGGCGGGCGAGGCCGTCGCGGAGGCGGCCGGTGTCCTCGGCCAGCGGCGGCGGGCACAGCTCGATCCGGCCGGACGGGGTCCGCAGGACCTCGGGCAGCCGGGGCTTCAGCGGGCCGAGGTCGATGCCGTGCGGCGCGTCCCGTAGCGCCTGGAGGGACAGGCCCCCGGGGCTCGCGCCGAAGCCGTCGCCGTACGCGCCGAGGCGCAGCATGAGGTCGAGGCGGCGCAGCGCCGGGGTGTCGCCGGTGAGCAGCGGGCGCAGCTCCGCCGGGTCCCGCCCGTGGACGGGGGAGGACGGGTCGGTGATGGCCTTGCCGAGGAGGTGGGCGATGACCGAGTCGTCGACGTCGGCGTCCTGCCCGGACACGATGCCGATGAGGCGGGCCAGGATCGCGCACTCATCAAGCTCCCCGTCCTGGAGGGGGAGTGCTGGCGGGGAGTACCGCGCGTTGTTGCGCACGGCGAACTCCCCGAACGCGATGTCGTAGTGCGGCGACCGGCTCGGCGGGGGCGGCGGGAGGATGACGTCGGCGTGCCGCGTCGTCTCATTCAGGTACGGATCGACGCTGACCATGAACTCCAGGGTGTCGAGCGCGTCCCCGAGGCGTTCGCCTCCGGGCGTGGACAGCACCGGGTTGCCGGCCACCGTGATCAGGGCGCGCACCTGGCCCTCGCCGGGGGTGAGGATCTCATCGGCCAGCGTGGTGGCGGGCAGCTCGCCCTTCACCTCCGGCAGCCCGCGCACGCGGCTGCGCCAGCGGCCGGTCCGGAAGCCGGGTCCGGTGCCCTTGCCCGGGCGGCGGTGCGCGCCGAGGGGGAACATCGCGCCGCCGGGCCGGTCGAGGTTGCCGGTCAGCACGTTGATCACGTCGACCAGCCAGTTGGTGAGCGTGCCGAACTCTGCGGTGCAGGTGCCGATGCGGGCGTAGACGGCGGCGCTCGGGGCGGCGGCGAGCTCGCGGGCCAGCCGCCGGATCTCCTCGGCCGGGACGCCGCAGACCTCCGCGACCCGCTCGGGGGCGAAGTCACGGCTGAGCCGCTCCACGTCCGCCACGCCGTCGACGCCGGGAGTGTCGGCGACCAGCCCCTCGGCGAACAGGGCCTGCACCACGCCGAACAGCAGGTAGGCGTCGGCACCCGGCCGGATCGGCAGGTGCCGGTCGGCGAGGCGGGCGGTGCGGGTCAGGCGCGGGTCGACGACGACCAGGGTGCCACCGCGCCTGCGGAGCGCCTTCAGCTTCCCGGGAAAGTCGGCGGCGGTGCACAGGCTGCCGTTGGACTCGAGCGGGTTGGCGCCGAGCATCAGCAGGTAGGAGGTGCGGTCCAGGTCCGGCACCGGGATGGCGAGGGGGTCGCCGAACAGCAGCCCGCTGGAGACGTGCTTCGGCATCTGGTCGACGGTGCTCGCCGAGTAGATGTTCGTGCTGCCGAGTGCCCGCGCCAGCGGTCCGGCGTACAGGCCGCCCGCCAGGGTGTGCGCGTTGGGGTTGCCGAGGTAGAGGGCGAGCGCCTGGCGGCCGTGGCGTCCGACGACTCCGTCGAGGCTGCGGCGCACCGCCGCGAAGGCCTCCTCCCAGTCGGCCTCACGCCAGTCGTCGCCGTCGCGGACCATGGGGGAGCGGAGCCGGTCCGGGTCGTTCTCCAGCTCGTCGATGGTCGCGCCCTTGGGGCAGATGAAGCCGTGGCTGAAGACGTCGGCGCGATCGCCGCGGGCGCCGGTGACCCGGCCGTCGGTGATCGTCAGCTCGAGACCGCAGGTGGCCTCGCACAGGGGACAGATCCGGTACGCGGTCGTCTCGGGCATCGGCCCTCCACAGCACGGGGTTGCCTGATGAAACGATATGGGCTGTGGCCGCACTGATGGAACCCGATTCGGGTTTCAGTTTTTTCGGAGGCTCGCCGGCCTGCTCGTCGGTGCGCGAAGGCCGCCGGATGCGCCTGCGGAAACCGCCGAGGGCCGGATATCCGCGTTGCCGACTGCACCTTGCCCTAGACAGTCCTCTTCAAGTCGTCCCGGCAGCTCGTGCGGGACCCAAATCAGAGGAGATGGTCAACATGCGCCGTGTGCAGCAAGCCCGGCGAGACCGGCAGGTCAGGAAGCTGACAGAGGCCCTGGACGGGATGGAAGAAGCGCTGAACGCCGCCGGGTGGGGAAAGCCCGCTGAGGCCGAGTCCGGTAAGGGCGAGTCCGGTAAGGGCAAGTCCGGCAAGCAGTGACGGAAGCCTGATCGCACCACGACATCGGAGGGCCCGGCCACTGGCCGGGCCCTCTTCTTCGTGCGATCGCTCCGCCGAAGCCGCCGAACAAACGTGAAGATCACCACCTGGCCGGAGTGCTGGACGCCGGTGGCGTCAAGGACCTGCCGTTTTGTCGGAATCCTGACAAAGATCCACTCTGGGATGACACGGTGGTGTCATGATCCCCGAAGTCGAGCCGCGCGCCGCGTCGCGCTGCCGTCTCCTGCTCGTGGAGGACGACGACGAGCTCCGCGAGATGCTGGTCCGGCTCTTCGCCGAAGAGGGCTACTCCGTCGACGTCGCGCGCGACGGTCAGCGCGGCCTGCACCTCGGCCTGAGCCGGGCGTACGACGCGATGATCATTGATCGGGGGCTGCCCGCGATCGACGGTCTGGACCTGCTGATCCGGCTGCGCCGCCGCGCGGTCGCCACCCCGGTGCTGGTCCTCACCGCGCTCGGCGCCGTCGCCGACCGCGTCGCCGGGCTCGACGCGGGCGCCGAGGACTACCTGGTCAAGCCCTTCGAGATCGACGAACTGCTGGCACGGGTACGCGCGCTGCACCGCCGCAACCGCGACAGCGCCCAGGTCCTGCCGCTGGGAGCCGGCCGCTTCGACCTCACGACTCGCATGGTGACCCTCCCGGACGGCGGGCAGGTGACCCTGTCGGGACGTGAGTACGAGCTGCTGCGAGTGCTGACGACCAGCCCCGGCCAGGTGCACACGCGCGCCGCGCTGCGCGAACACGTCTTCGACGCGGCACAGGCCGAGTCCATCGTCGACACCTACGTCTACTACCTGCGCAACAAGCTCGGCCGGAAGGTCGTGCGCACCGTACGCGGCGTCGGCTACCGGGCGGGTGAGCTGTGACCAGGCCACCAGACCTCGAGCGCCGGCTGCTGATCCGCGCCCGTGCCGTCATCACCGCCCAGGTGGCCGCCGCGGTCACGGTCGTGGTCGCACTCGTCGGGACGCTCGTCTACTGCATGACGATCAAGGGCCAGGACACCTCCGCCCGACGGGATCTGGCCGTCGCGGTCGCGCGCGCCGACATCGCCCACCCGCCGCCGTGCATCTGGCTGTTCGAGCTGCGCGGCGCCACGCTGACCACCTCGCCCGGCGCGCCCGCGGACCTGCCCGTGCGCACGGCGCTGCGCCGGGTCGCGGCCGACCACCGCACCAGGGTCGACCGGGTCACGGTCGGCGGCCGGGCCTACGTCGTACGGACGGCGTTCCGGGACGGCATGGTCCGCCAGGCCGTCATCGACCTGCGCTACCAGGCGGAGGAACGGCGTCGGCTCTACGGCGCGCTGGCCGCGGCCGAGGCCGCCGGGCTGGTGGCGGCGCTGCTCGTGGGCCAGCTGCTGTCCCGCCGGGCGATCGCGCCGCTGGGCGAGGCCCTCGCCCGCCAGCGGCGGTTCGTCGCCGACGCCAGCCACGAGCTGCGCACCCCGCTCACCCAGCTGCACACGCGCGCCCAGCTGCTGGAACGCCGGCTGCGTCAGGACACCGACCCGTCGGCCCTGGCCGACGAGGTGCGGCGGATGGTCACCGGCACCCGCCAGCTCGGCGAGGTGATCGACGACCTGCTCCTGTCCGCGCAGCTGCGGCAGGCCCGCGGGCTGTTCGGCACGGTCGACCTCGGCGCCCTCGCCGACGGACTGATCGCCGCCGAGAGCGCCCGCGCCGAGGCGCGCGAGCTGATCCTTCAGGTACGGCGCCGGGACGCCGGCCCGCACATCGTGCGCGGCGTCGAACCCGCGCTGCGGCGGGTGGTCACCTCGCTGATCGACAACGCCTTCGGCCACACCACCCCCGGCGGGCACATCACGGTGACGCTCGCCCGCGTCGGGGCCACGGTAGAGCTGGAGGTCCACGACGACGGCGTGGGGCTCGACCCACGGGACGCCGAGCGGCTGTTCACCCGGTTCGCCCGCGGGGAGCACGGGGCGGGCCGCCGGTTCGGCCTCGGGCTGGCCCTCGTGCGCGAGGTCGTCGACGGCCACGGCGGGACGATCGAGGTGGACGGCCGCCCCGGTGCGGGGGCGGCCTTCACCGTCCGGCTGCCCGCCGAGCCATCCGTCCGTACGGACCCGGCCGCGCGGCCCACCGGCGTCGAGCCGGCTGAGCCGTCCACCCGCACCGAGCCGGCCGAGCCCGCCGACCCGGTCAGCCCGTCTCCGCCTCGACCAGCGGCCGCCCGGCGGTCTCCATCCCGGTGACCCACAGCACGAGCCCCGCCGCGCCGACGGGCAGCGCGACGATGAGCGCCATGGTGCGCAGCTCGGGCGCCGACGTCAGGAGCAGCGGGCCCAGCATGCCGCCGACCTTGCCCGCCGCCGCGGCCAGGCCGCTGCCGCCCGCGCGCAGGGCGGTCGGATAGACCTCGGTGGCGTACGGCGACAGCAGCGCGATCATGCCGCCGGCCCCGGCGAGCAGCGAGACGAGCAGGACGAGGAGGAGCCCCCGGCCCTTGTCCCCGTCCACGCCGAGCACCGGGAACAGCACGAGCACCCCGCCGGTGATCCCCGCGTAGCAGAACATCGTCCGGCGGCTTCCCCACCGCCCGTACAGGTAGGCGGCCAGCGCGGTGTTGGGCACCGCGAACAGCGAGGAGAAGAACAGCAGCCCGCTGGCCGAGGACTTGCCGTCATGGCCCAGGAACGTCGGCAGGAACGTGATGAACCCCCAGTTCACGATGCCCCATCCCAGGCCGTACAGGGTGATGGTGGCCGTGCGCCGGCGGAACGGCGGCACCACGAGCGCGCGGACCCGTGACGGGAACGACGACCAGGCGGGCGGTGCCGCGGGGGCGGCCCCGGACGCGCGGGTCGTGATCCCGTACCGCGCCATCACCCGCGCGGCCTCCTCGTCCCGGCCCACGGACAGCAGGAACCGCGGCGACTCCGGGATCCAGCGGCTCAGCAGGAGCAGGAGCGCGCCGGTGGGCGCGCCCAGGACCCACAGGATCCGCCAGCTGAAATGGGGGACTAGCAGGGTGGAGGCGCCGCTGGCCACGAGGTACCCGAGGGCGGCGCCCAGCCCGCTCTGCAGCACGATGAGCCCGCCGCGCCGCCGCGCCGGGATCGACTCGGCCATCAGCGAGTAGACGGTCGGCAGCATGCCGCCCGCCGACGCGCCCATGAAGAAGCACATGACGAGGTTCCACCCGAGGCTCGGCATGAAGCCGCAGATGGAGGTGGCGATGTAGATGATCGCCGAGAGCAGGATCGTGGACCGGCGGCCGAAGACGTCCGCGAGGAACCCCCACAGGATGGAGCCGACGACGGTGCCGGTGATGGCGACGAACGGCAGCGTCGCCGCCTCACGCGTGCTGATCCCGTACTCCTTGGCCATGCCGGGCACCACGAAGCCGAGCGAGGCCGGCTTCATCGTGTCGACGACCAGCCCGACCGTGAGCACCACGACGAGCAGCCAGTGCGCCCGCGTCAGCGGCGCCTCGTCGAGGGCGGCGTACGGCGCGGCCGGGGCGCGCCGCGCGCGGGCGGCCCGTTCCTCCCGCGCGGGCAGCAGGCGCCACACGCACAGGGCGAGGCCCGCGACGATCAGCGCCATGCCGACCGACATCGTGCGGCCCATCGGCATGCCGGCCATCATGAAGTGGTCGTGCCGGGCCATCACGTAGTCGGGCACGTGCAGCAGCACCCCGGCCGCGAACAGCAGCGATCCGATCCAGAACGCGTGTCGTTTCACTGCGACCTCCCGGTGACGGGGCAGGCCGAGGCCGCCTCGATGTGCGCGAAGTGGCGCTCGCACAGCCGCTGCCGGCGGGCGTCCCACACCATGTAGCCGCCGAGGACGAGCTGGACGAGGCTGCGCCAGACGTCCTCCCAGCGGTCCCGGACGCGCATGACCGCCAGCGGCGCCGCCCGCCGTACGCCCGTGGACGTCTCGCCGCGGGGGATCAGCAGGCACGGCCCGCGGTTGGGGACCGAGCGGGTGTGCGCGGCGGACGTCCGCAGCGTGAAGCAGCGGACGACCTCGCGCGCCGCGACCCGCATCGTGATCGGGGTCAGGTGCCAGGCCGGGCACGGCCGGTTGGCGGCGACGCCGAAGGGGATGTGGTTGACGTCCCGCACCGACAGCGTCTCCCAGCGCTCGGGACGGAACGCGTCCGCGTCGTCGAACCCCGCGCGGTGGAAGTCCGGATAGGCGAAGCACAGGACCGACCCCGCCGGGATCGTGGTGTCCTCGCCGACCCGGATCTCGCCCGAGGTGACCCGGTGCGCGACGCCGAACAGCGGGTACAGCCGAAGCGTCTCGTCGACCACCCGCTGGGCGTACCGGTCGTCGGCGTCGCGCAGCCGCTCCTGCACGTCCCGGCGGTGCGCGAGGACCATCAGCAGGTGGGTCATCGCCTCCGACGTCTGCACGATCGCCGTGTTGAAGAAAGTGCCCTGCAGGTACAGCGCCCGCTCCCGCGCCGGCATCCCCTCCGGCAGGGGATGCCGCACGTCGGGGAGGCGGCGCTCCAGGTAGTCGGTGAGCCGGTGCCGCCGGTCCATGTGCCGCAGCCCGCAGCACTTGAGCGCCGTCACCACGTCGTCGGCGTTGGCGACGATGAGCTCGCGGGCCTCCGGCGGGCACCGCTCGCCGAACACCACCTCGTAGTAGAACTCGGCCCAGATCGGCATCATCAGGTCACGGAGCCGTACGGTCGTCGCCCGGTCGATGGCGCGAAGGCCCCGCTCGACGCACAGCGAGGTCAGCTCCTCCGCCCGCGCGGTGGGCATGGCCAGGAACGCGCGGGTCGTCCTGGCGACCTCCTCGTACATCGGGCCGGGCTCCAGGTGCTCCTGGTGGATCTCCGGGCCGGGCGCGAGCCAGTACCAGAACAGGTCCGACAGGGCGGCGCCCCGGCTGCGGCCGTCGGCCGCCGGGTCGGCGTACACCTGCTTGAACCGGGACACGTCCACCAGCGGCCCGGGGACGGTGATGCCCTCGTCGCCGTTGACGCGGGCGAAGATCCACACCCGCAGCGCGACGATCCGGCCGGGCAGCCAGTACGGCAGGCTCAGGACGAGGGCCGCCGCGACGACGGCCACGACGGTGGTCATCATCGGACGAACGTCCGGTCGAGGTCGCCGACCGACGCACAGCCGCACTGGACGAGGGCGTGGTCGACCTCCTCACGGATCCGCTCCAGCACGCCCTTGACGCCCTGTTCGCCCTCGGCGGCCAGGCCCCAGACCACCGGGCGGCCGAGCGCCACCGCGCTCGCGCCCAGGGCCAGAGCCTTGAGCACGTCGGTGCCGCGCCGGATCCCGCCGTCCATCAGCACCGGCAGGCCGCCGGCGGCGTCCACGATCTCCGGCAGGACGTCGATCGTCGCGGGCACGGTGTCGAGCTGGCGGCCGCCGTGGTTGGACACCAGCAGGCCGGCGACGCCGGCCTCGGTCGCGAGCCGGGCGTCCTCCGGGTGCAGGACGCCCTTCAGCACGATCGGCAGGTCGGTGATCTCCCGCAGCCACGCGATGTGGTCCCAGGAGATCTCCGGGGACATCGCGATCTGCCGGACGTCTCCAGGGGCGTCGCCGATCCGCAGGTTCTCGCAGCGCAGACCGTCCGGAAGGTCGTGGAAGGCGTTGCGGTCGTCGCGTTCGCGCCGGCCCAGGGCGGGGGAGTCGACGGTGACGACGAGGGCCGTACAGCCGGCCGCCTCCGCCCGCCGGACGAGGGCCTCGGTGAAGCCCAGGTCGGGCTGGACGTACAGCTGGAACCACAGCTTCGCTCCGGGCGCCTCGGCCGCGATGTCCTCCACCGCCACGGTCGCGGCCATGCTCACGATCATGATGGTGTCGGCGGCGGCCACCGCCCGTACGGTCGCGCGCTCGCCGTCGGGGGCGGCGAGGCGGTGGAACGCCGTCGGCGCCACCAGCACCGGCATCGACGCCCGCGTGCCGAGCAGGGTCACGCCGAGCTCGCGCCGCTCACTGCCGCGCAGGATGCGCGGGACGAGCGCGAGACGCGCCAGCGACGCCTCGTTCGCCCGCAGGGTGATCTCGTCGCCCGCACCGCCCGCGAAGTAGTCGTAGTACACGGGGTCGAGGCGCTCGCGCGCCACGGCCTCGTACTCGCGCAGGGTCCGCACCGCTCCTCCCTCAGGCCGGCACGGTCGCGGCCTGCGCGGCGAAGAACGCCCGGAGCGGCTCCCGGTGCGTCGTCGGGGAGTCCCACTCGTTCTCGAGGTTCTCCGTGATGTGGTGCGTGGCCACGAGCTCGGTGCCGCGGTAGTGCCGCACCACCGGGTGCAGGTAGTGGCCCTCGTCCGCGCGGCCGGAGTCGCTCTGGGCGATACGGCGGACCGAGATGTCGAACGGGTCGTGCTTGTCGTGGTCCGGGCCGTAGTCCAGGGTGATCCGGTAGTGGTCGGGGAGGTCGACGTGGTCGAACGGCATCTCCTCCAGGTAGCGCGCGCCGTCCGCGTCGACGGCGATGACGTCGGCCAGGAACCCGAACTGCTGCCAGAGCGCCGACGTGCGGTTGACTCGCTCCAGGACCGCGTCCGCCAGCGCGTCCGGCGTGGCGGGGAGGGTGCGGTGCGGCCACTCGACGCCCTCGTACCGGCTCTCCAGGATCCGGTGGAGGGCGCGCACGCCGTACCGGAACCCGTGGATGAACCCGCTCGTCCCCTTCTTGAAATCCCGGGACTGGGTGATCGTCCCGGCGAAGTACAGGTCCGGGACGTTCACCGACTCCCACGCCGGCGTCAGCGCGGGGAACCGGTCGCGGATCGTCAGCTCGGGCCGGCACGCCTCGTCGAAGATCGAGGCGTCGAAGCGGAAGCCGGTGCACGCGATCACGCGGTCGTACGGCACGTCCTTGGTGACCTCGTCCGCGCGGGAGAAGCCCACGGTGACGAGGTAGCCGTCGTCCCGCTTCTCGATCTTCTTGATGTTCCCGTCGAGGATCGCGTTCTGCGACTTGAGCTGGTACGTGTCGAGGAAGTTGTTGTTGACGGCCCGCAGGTGCCCGACGAAGTGCGTCCGCCACGAGAGCCGTACGGAGCTGGGCCCCGCGACGTGGATCACCGCCGCCTTCTCGATCAGGTTCTCGGCGGTCTCGAACGCCGAGTTCCCCTTACCGATGATCAGCACCCGCTGGTCCGTGAAGTCACCCGGCTCCACCGACACGGTCGTGTACGGCTCGGCGGTCTCAATGCCGGGGATCGGCGGGATGTACGGCCGGGAGACCCCGCTCGCCGCGATCAGCCGCCTCGCCCGGTGCACCTCACCGTTCTCGGTCCGCACCGTGAACCCGTCGCCGTCCCGGGTCACGTGCACGACGCGACTGTCGTACGCGACGCGCAGCCCCGTCGCCTTGGCGAAGTCGGCCAGGTAGCGCACCATCTCGTCGGCGGGCGGGAAGTAGCGTTCCGTGTAGCGGGTGAACAGCAGCTCCGGGTCGTCGGACAGCAGCGAGTTCCAGTCCATCCGGAGATTCAGCTCCGGGTCGGTCCACCCGGTGTGCACCTTGTTGCTGGAGATCAGCGTCCGGTGCCGGGGAAAGGTCTTGAAGAAGGTGCCGGGCGTCGAGCCGGCCTCGAGGATCAGATAGTCGCGGCCCGCCTTCTCCAGCAGATATCCGAACTGGAGCCCGGCCGGTCCCGCTCCGATCACCAGGTAGTCCTTCACCACGCCCACCTCAGAAGTTCGATCAGGGGTCGGACGCGGCAAGCATGGGGTCGCGAATCTCAGAGAATCCTCAGAGCCCGCCGGGAACGGTGAGCGGCCACGGCCCCAGGACGTAACCCGCCGAGAAGGCGGTCGAGCCGATGACCATCGCGGCGGACGCGGGCTGAGTCTGGGGCCTGGGCACCGTGCTTCACGACGGCGCCCGGGCCGGTGAACTTGCTCCATCACCGCAGTGCTCGCCGAGGCGTGCGTCAGGTCTCCGGAGTCCGGCGGATCACCACGCGACGCCGGGTGCGTCGCCCTTGCCCTGCCGCTTCCCGGTCGGAACGGGGAACGACGCCGTACGCCCGGTGCTGAGGTCGACCCGGTGGATGCGCCAGCCCTGGGTGTACAACGCGAAGCGGCCGGAACCGTCCAGGGTCAGACCGCCGAGCCCGTCGGCGCTGCTGTCCAGGCGCGCGAGCGTCCGTGCGGCCCCGCCGCTCAGGGGCCGTCGTTCGATGCGCGACCCGTTGAAGACGATCACCGCTTGGTCGTCCGGGGTGACCACTCCGTCGAACGCGTTGGGGAGGGTGGTGACCGGTCGCGCCGCCTGCGCCAGCGGGGCGCCGGGGCGCGTCGTGTCCAGGACCTTGAGCGTCTCCGCCATCCGCAGCCACAGTCGACGCCCGTCCTTCGCCCATCCCAGACCGTGCACCCACGATCCGGGATCGGCCCACGTACGGCCCATGCCCGTGACGATGTCCACCACGGTGACGCCGCCCGAGGCCGTCGAGGTGTACGCGAGTCGCCGGCCGTCCGGGCTGAGCGCAAACGTCAGTTCGCCGTCAGGGGAGTTCCGATCGGCCGTCGGCAACGGCGCGAGGACTTTGCGGGCGGTCCCCGGCCGGCCCTGGTCGTCCAGGTGCACCGTGTAGAAGGCGAAGCCGGCGCCCGGTCCTGTCGTGCCGCCGATGACGAAGGTCCGGTCGTCCGGGGCCGCGGCGACCGCCGACCACGAAGAGAAGATCCCCGGCGGTGCCGTGATCGTGTGCAGTACCCGCCCGCTCTCGGCGTCGAGCACAACGGCATGCGCGGGAGTGTAGGACGTCGGCTCCTTGGCGCTCGGCGGATCGAACACCGCCACCGGTCCTGCGGCCGCGACGATGAACTTCGGCGTCCCCGACGGCCGCAAGCCCGGATACATGGGCAGTCTCTGAGCCGGCGGCGTGTTCTGCGCTGCCATCGGGGTCGCCGCCCCAGATCGCACCGACCGTGTCGCCTGATCGGCGGGAGGATCGCTGCAGCCGGTGAGCACCGACGCCACGGCGATCACCGCGGACACCGAGAACCGCACGCCCCGACCCTTTGAATTCGACGACGTCATCGTCTCTGCCGCCTCCCCGCGCCGGCGGGCACCCCATTTGCCCGAGTTTGGATCATCATCCGTCCCGGAGCAGTGACGCAAGGACGGCAGGTCCGAATGATCCTTCTTCCGCCGACCGTAAACGGACCTGTTTCGCGTTGGGACGATCACGTCGGCATCTGTGCGGGGTGGCGACTACACCGCCGCTTGGGCCAGTAGCTCCTCCATCACCGCGAGCTGTTCGTCCGGCTGCGTCCGCATCGCCCACAGGACGTGCGCGGCGCCCAGCTCACCCACGGCGGGCCCCGACGGCCAGGTGGCGTGCGATGAAGTCGCGCCAGAGGGCGGTGGCCGTAGGGCTGGTCTCGCTGTGCGGTCCGGTGTAGCCGGCCAGTTGCTTTGTCCCGTGATCCCAAGAGGTCGAACAGAGCCAGTTGCCCGTCCCGAGGGAAGATCTCGTCGTCCCACTGGATGTGGAAGAGGGTGGGGGCGGTGATCCGTCGGGCATCGCTCGCGACGCGCTCCGGGACGGCCAAGCCCTCATGCATGGCCGCTGCCTGCCGGAGACCGAACTTCCCGAACACCGCGCAACGAAGCTCGTCGCCCATGGCGGCCGTGACGGGAAGGCCGAACCGTGTCCCCATGGACATTCCCAGATACCCGAGGTTGGCGGTGTCCACGATGCCCAGAGCCCCGAGGGCGTCCACGGTCGACCGCCATTCGCCGGTCATTCGATCGAGGACGACCGCGATTCCCTCTGTCGCCATGCGCGCCTGATAGTCCGCGGCGGCCATCGGGGAGGGAACTCGCTCGCCGTGGTACGGCCCGTCGATCGCCAGCGCCGCGAGACCGGCATGGGCCGCGAACCAGTGGGCCCGATCGACGATTCGCTCGCTTCGCTTGTGCCCGCTGCCGCCGTGCCCCAGCAGGACCAGGGGAGGGGTGGAGACCGAAGGCGGCAGCCACAGCACGCCTGGGACGGTGCTCCCTGCCCGCACGATCCGAAACGACCGCTCGACGACACCGCCGTGAGCCACCCGGCGTCCGACCCACTCCAGCGCCTCATACACGAAGACATCGAACCAGCCGCGGCTGGAGAGCGCACCTCGGTGTCCGCCTCTGGCCGTGGCGCGTCGGCTTGCAAGGCACCTGGTTCCGGCTACCGGCGGCGATCAACTCGGTGCGCTCTCCTTATGCTCCTCCACCCGGACGATCGTCTCCGGCGACGCCACGGATCCGTACAGGGGGGTGAGCCCGAAGTCCAGGTGCGCCCCCACCCTCTGGCATGGATCACTCCTATCGGCGAGCCTGTCCGTCGGAGTCATTCCCGCAGGTAGGCGTGCAATTCTTCGGCGGTCATCCGATCGAATCGGGAGAGAGCGGCACCAATGAATCGCAGCTGGTCGCGGTCGCGGTCGCCGGTCGCCACGTAGACCGGACGGCCGCCGTGCCACCGCCACAACGGAACTCCGTTCAGATCCGCCGATGACCAGCCTGGAGGAGCCGTGAGATCAACCGTGAGATGTTCCGCGAATTGCAGACTCATGCGTGCGGCGGCCGGATACTTGCGGACGAGAAAGTCGAGTTGGAGCAACTCGGTGGATGCGGAGGGCGGTCGCTCCGTCAATGAGTCGATCGACTTCCGAAGCCGGGACAGTGAGCGCATGAGCTCTTCTTCGGGCGTCACCGTCGGCGGATCGGAATGGAGACGACGTTCTTGATCGCCGCCACGAGATCGTCGACTTCGTCCGGCGTGAGGATCCGCGTTGTGTCGCGGAGATGGGCGATCGGCTTGCCCCAGGACCAGTACCAGCGAAGGGCGCCGCTCTCGTCCGGCCGGCATGTGACCTGCTCGGACAGGTGGTGATCCTCGGCGATGATCAGCACCGTGTGGCCGTGCAGCTCCGCGTCCAGGCCGGCCATCTGGCAGGCCTGCGTCAGCCACTTCGCGTAGGCGTGTATCTCTTCTGTCGTGTGCTCCACCATGGAAGCGCTCCTTTCTTGAAAGCCTCACCAGGATTTCTGTTGACCACTTATGATCGGAATGCTTAGGGGTGCTTGTCATAGCACGGCCACGATGAGGCGGCTCAAGGTAATGCGCGTTATGGTCCGGCGAAAGGGGACAAAAATGGGCAGGGTGCCGAGCCCGGCGCTGATCACTCTCGGGCGTCAGATCCGGCGATACCGCGATGCCGCCGGGCTCCGTCAGCGGGAGCTGGCCGAGCTTCTCGGCTACAGCGAGCCGTGGCTGAGCGCCCTGGAGACGGGACGGCTGCTGCCGAAGGCCGACCAGGTCGCGGTCATCGAGGGCGCGCTGCACATCCCAGCGGGCGTCCTCATGGAGGTCTGCAAGCAACTCGACATCGACCCCACGCCCCAGTGGTTCCGAGAGTGGCGAGACGTGGAGACCACCGCGGACGTCCTGCGCTGGGTCGAGCTCTCGAACATCCCAGGGCTACTCCAGACCGAGGACTACGCGGCTGTCCTACTCGGAAAAGATCAGGCGGCAGTGGCCGCGCGGATGGAACGCCAGCAGATTCTGACCAGAGAGTCTCCACGACCACCGACGCTGCACTTCGTCATGGACGAAGCGGTCCTTTATCGAGGTGTAGGAGGGGCCAAGATCATGCACGACCAGGTAAAGCAACTTGTCGACTCCATAGGGCCGCGGCTCACGGTCCAGGTTGTACGCTCGGAGACGAACCCGCAATCAGCAGGAGCGTTCATCCTTGCGACTGCGGACGGACGCGACGTGGCATACCTGGAGACGGCCGTGCGTGGACTAGTCACCACCACCGGAGAAGATGTTTCGATTCTCTCGCGCGCCTGGGAGTCTGTCCGGTCGTACGCCATGTCACAGCACGAGTCGATCGAGTTCATTCGTAGAACGGCGGAGGAACGATGGGTCTGATCACTGATTGGCGGAAGTCCGAGCGCAGCGCACAGAACGGCGGCGCCTGCGTCGAGGTCGCCGTTGTGGAGAAGGCGGCCAAGTAACTCAAGGCAAAGCTCGCCGGAGCCCAAGCCAGCGGAGGAGTGATGGGCTTGATCACTGATTGGCGGAAGTCCGAGCGCAGCGGACAGAACGGCGGCGCCTGCGTCGAGGTGGCGGTTTCCTCTGGGAGGACGGCGGAGGAGCTATGGGTCTGATCACTGACTGGCGGAAGTCCGAGCGCAGTGCGGAGAACGGCGGCGCATGTGTCGAGGTTGCCATCGCGGAGAAGGCGGCCGGGTAGTCGGCTTTCGTCACTGGTGGTGGAAGAGGGCCGGGTGGTGGGGGTCGGCGGTGCAGAGGAAGAATCCTCCGTGGCCGCCGCCCCGAGTGGGGGGACACCCGCCGGGGGTGCCGGTCACCACCGACGCCGCGCACACCCGCGCCGGAACCGCCCGCTATCGCCCTGGCCTCGTGTGATAAATGCCCATGTAATGGGCGCCGACGGCACGTCACCGCCTCAGCCGCCTTCCACTGAGACGATAATTTTCTTGTCTGAGTAGACGCCGTGGAAACACACGGGTCCCCCCGAGAACGGCGGCGCCTGCGTCGAGGTTGCCGCCGGGGAGAAGGCGGGCGGTCGTAGAATCCCGGCAGCTCGCCCTCCAGGTCCGGAACCGGCGGCTCTTCCAGGATGTCGGTGACGTCCGATGCCCGTCGCCAGACCGCGCGGCAGGGGGCGTGCTCGGGCAGCAGTGGTAGCCGACGCACCAGAGGATCTGCAGCAGGTCGGCGCCGCGCGGAAACGTGATCTCCGGGAAGTCGGCGGCGGTCAGCTGGGCCACCGCGACCATCGGGATCTCCTCGTACTGGTCACAGTCCGGCGCCTCGCAGTGCGGCCACGGCTCGGCGGCCGGCCACAGGAGAGGGCCGCCGACGTGGCTCTCATGCGGGCCGAGACTGCCGGGGCGAGGGTGCAGCCGCACCGTCGCACGGGTATGGGCGCCCATGCCGGGAATGGCCCGTGCGAGGTCCACCGGGGGAGCCGGGGTCGTACGCGTCACCGGCCCATTCTGTCCTGCCGGTACGGCTTGCTCGGTGAAGGCCGGAGCCGGATGGTGATCTCAGACGGTTTGTCCTGGTTTCTGGCCGTGCTTACCGAGCGTTCGGCGCGCACATGAGGCGGCCCACGGCCCGGCGCGGCGGGCGTCAGCCGACGGTGTGCAGCATGGCACGGAGGATGCGCGTCAGCGTGGTGACGTCCTCGGCTGGGAGGCCGGAGATGAGGCGCTTCATGGTGGCCGCGTGGTCGGTGAGCGTGGCGTCGATGATCCGCCGGCCTTCGTCGGTCAGTGTGACGCGGAAGCTGCGGCGGTCGGCGGGGTCGAGGGTGCGCTCAACCAGCCCGGCGGCCTCCAGGCGGTCCAGCCGGCTGGTCATACCCGCGCGCGACATCATCAGGGTCGCTGACAGCTCTGAAGGGATCAGGGTGTACGGCGGGCCGGAACGGCGGAGTGCGGCGAGCACGTCGAACTCCCCGCGCCCCAGACCGTGACGTGCGAGTACCTCGTCCACCTGCGTCTCCACGGCCCGGGTGAGCATCGCAAGGCGGCCGAGGACGCCCATGGCCGAAAGATCCAGATCGGGGCGTTCTCGCCGCCACTGGTCGAGGATCGCGTCGATCGCATCCCGGGGCTCCCTGTCCGCCTCTCCCGCCATGCCACCGATCCTATTCGACACAAGATAGTTAGTAATCGTACTATCAAGCAGCGAACTACTGGGAGGGCGGCACATGACAGCGATCGATTCCGGCGACGGCCGGCCGGTGCTGGTGCGGGCGGGAGAGGCCGAGATCCTCGGCGACCCACCGAACACGATGGAACTACTGGCGGACGCCGAGACGACGGGGGACTGGTCAGCGCCATCCGCAGCAAGATAGGAAGGGCGCCGACGGGCCGCCGCCGCACTACCACCACGAGGCGGCCGAGATCTTCTACATCATCGACGGCGGCCTGCGCGTCCTGACCGGCGACCAGGTCGTCACCGTCGGCACGGGCGACTTCCTGCTCGTGCCGCCCCGAACCCCGCACGCCTTCAGCACTCCAGCGCACACCGGCGTGGACATGCTGATCTTCAAACCGGGAGCCGAGCGATTCGGCTACTTCCGGCTCGGGGACCGGGTCCGCCGAGGAGAGGCCGGCCCGCAGGAGATCCTCGACGCCCAGGACCTCTACGACAACCACTTCCCCGACAGCCCGGTCTGGCGTCGTTTTCCGGGGCGGCGAGGCGGAGGGCCGCCTCCTCACCCTGCCACCCCACGACGACGCGGCCCCGGCCCGTGAAGGAGACACCCGGTGGACATGACGACTCATCGGCGTCGGAGAGGTGGCCGCCGCGGCAGGGCTGCTTGCCCGGGGCGGTCGCAGGCTGTTTCTCGGTGGACTATCCCTACGCGGACAACGCCGAAGCCGCCGCCTGGATCGAACGGGCGCCGATCAGCGAACTGGACCGCCGCAAGATCGCTCACGGCAACGCCCGAGCCCTGTTCGGACGGGGCTGACGCCTCACCACCGGCCAATCAGGCACCACATCCGGGATCGCGGCGCAGTCCAGTGCGGGCAGGGCGGCGGGCGACCTCCGCGTTTACTCACCAAGCGACCGAAGCTTGAGAGCCGGTCAATGGAAGGGAGATCAGCGCTCGTCCAGGACGGTCACACGACGGTGAGGTCCGGCAGGGTGTGGGCGCCTACGTAGTCGCGGAACAGCAGGATCCGGCCGTCGTGAATCCGGAAGACCTGGATACAGGGGACCTCGAAGGGCTCCCCCGTCGTAGTGACGCGCCCGACGGTCGTGAGCTCGACGATCACGACCTCGGGGTCCGACGTCCGGTGGACCTGCCGGGTGCGCAGGTCCATGATCTCGAACGGCATGTCGCGGGTACGCGCCGAGAACTCCCGGATCGCCTCTCGGCCCTCCAGACGGGCGGGAAGCCCTTTGGCCGCGAACGGCATCTCGATCAAACCGTCCGCCGCGAACAGGTCCGCGAACGCGTCCATGTCGCGTGCGAGCAGCACGCGCCGCCGCCGTTCCAGGACCTCCAGCGGACCCTCTGTCGATCTCTGCTCGTCCACGCGAGCCTCCGTTCAACGCTCGTTCAATGACTCGTTCAACGACTGTAGAACGGAGCCCGCTCTCAGTCAACGTCCGTAGAATGATCCGCGTGAGCGATCCCTCGGCGCAGCCGTCCCGGGCCGAGCAGCGGCGCAACACCGAGGCCCGGATCCTGGCGCAGGCCCGCAGGCTGTTCGCCGAATCCGGCTACGACCGGACCACCATCCGGGCGGTCGCGGCGGCCGCCGACGTGGATCCCGGCCTGGTCATGCACTACTTCGGCAGCAAGGAACAACTGTTCACCCGGGCGACCGAGGCCGGGAACCCGCCGCTGCCCGGCGGCACCGCCGACCAGGTCGCCGAGCAACTCCTCGACCGTCTCCGCGGATCACTGACCGACGAACCCGTCGAGTCCCTGGCGGTCCTGCGGTCGATGCTCACCCATCCCGAGGCGGCCCACGAGGTCCGGGCCGCGTCCCGCGTCTACAAGGACCGGATCAGTGAGGCCATCCCCGATGACCAAGCCGACCTGCGTGCCGCCATGGTCAGCGCCGTGCTCATCGGCGTCGCCCTCGGCCGGCACATGATCAAGCTCGACCACCTCGCCGACGCCGACCCGGAACAGATCGTCGAGATCCTCCGCCCGGCCATCCGCTCACTGACGAAGGCCGACGACTGATCTGTCGCGGCGGTCACGTCATGAGGCTGCCATCGCGCCGTGATCGCGACCTGCTACTTCGACGACGTCAAACCCCTGTGGGCGCGCGCCTATCGTGACCTGGACCGCCATCGGCTCGCCGACCGGCTCGACGCGGCGGACATGACGACTCATCGGCGTCGGAGAGGTGGCCGCCGCGGCAGGGCTACTTGCTTCCTGCCGCGGCGGCCGAATGACCGGTGAGACCTTTTATGGACGTACGTAGGTCCGGGTCATGATCTCCATGTTGTGGCCGTCCGGATCGGTGAAGTACGCGCCATGGCCGCCGAAGAGATCGTTGGTTCGGCCGGGTTCGGTGTGGTGGGGATCGGCGTAGTACGTGACCCCGGCCGCCTCAAGGCGGGCGATCATGCCGTCGAACCGCTCGTCGGGTACGAGGAACGCGTAGTGCTGCGACTGGATCGGTTCGTCGCGCTTCTCGTAGAAGTCGAGCGTCACGCCGTTGCCGAGGTCGACGGGCAGGAACGGCCCGAACGGCGCGCCGACCCGCAGGTCGAGGATCTCGGCGAGGAACTCCGCCGACACCCGCCTGTCCCTGGCGTAGACGGCGGTGTGATCGAGCTGAACGGTGGCGACGTGGGTCTCGGGAGCGTGCTGCTGGTCATGTGTCATCGGTGATGCCTCTCTCCGGTCCTGCGGTGTGCCTGGGTGAGCGGCGCGGTGGCGCCGAGAGTCAAGACGGGGAGAGGAGAGAGGCGGGGCTCGTGCCCGCCCCGCGGTCACGCGGCAGCCGGGCGCCTCACTCGTGTGTGGCCCATGGCCGACCCGGCAGTCACACGCTCGACCCTAGTCGCCGGCATGGGCAGGGACAAACGCTGTCGGGCGGCTCCGGTCGGTACGGCCGTGCTTGATCATTCGTGCGGGTCGTTCGGTTACAGTCGGGGCGGGATGCGGCGGAGACCTTCGGCCGAGGAGGGGGACGTGACGACGATCGCCCGGCGTGGCTCTTACGGGGTGGACGCTCCGTACGTCCTGTTCGGCCTGGCGTGCGGCGCGGTGGGCTTCGTGTTCGCCGGCATCGGCACGGCGATGGGCCCCGGTCCTCTGTTCGCCGCGGTGTTCTACCTCCTCGCCGCCGTGATGGCCGTCAGTTTCGTGCTGTACCTGAACGCGACCCGGCGCGGGAAGTTCCAGACCTGGGCGGAGATCCTCGACGAGCTCGGGCTGCGCGGCGACGAGCGGCTGCTCGATCTCGGCTGCGGGCGGGGCGCGGTGCTGCTCATGGCGGCGGAGCGCCTCACGACGGGCCGTGCGGTCGGCGTCGACCTGTGGCGCACCGTCGACCAGTCGGGAAACGCCATCGACGTCACCGAGCGCAACAGTGTGGCGGAGGGCGTTGGCGACCGGGTCGAGCTGCGGACCGGGGACATGACGGCGCTGCCGTTCGGCGACACGGAGTTCGACGTGATCGTCTCGAACCTGGCCATTCACAACATCAAGTCCGCCGAGGGACGCGCGCGGGCCATCGATGAGGCGGTGCGGGTGCTCAAGCCGGGCGGCCGGCTGGTCATCGCGGACATCGTCGCCACCGCCGGGTACCAGCGCCGGCTCACGGAGCTCGGCGTGGCCGACGTACGCGTCCGGTCCCTCGGTCCGCGCATGTGGTGGGGCGGACCGTGGATGGGCACCCGGCTGGTCAGCGCCACGAAACCGGCCGAACCCGGATCCTGACCGACCTCCTTGCCCCCGTGCGCTGCCACACGTCCAAGGTCGCGGTGATCATTGTTGAGTCGGCGCGTCGTCCTCGGTGCGGCCGTCCAGGTGTTCGATCAAGCGGACCTCGTTGTGGAGAAGCCGATCCCGGTGTTCGGAGGTGAGAGATGCCAGCGCATCGGTGAGCGCCGTGGTCCGCGGCACGTGGACCATCGCCCCGGTGTAGACGCGGCAGCCGGAGCACCAGGAGAGCCCGATGCAGCGTTCGTAGTGCGGCGATCCGGCCGGGTAGTGACGGTACTGATACGAGCGCACAGCCATGCGACAGGCGGCGCAGACCCAGCGATCGCCCTCCCGGACGAAGTTCGACAGGTCGACCTTGCGCCAGCGCCGCGCCCCGGGCGTTCCTCTTCAATTAGCCATACGGGCATTGTGCTACAAGTGTCCGCCCGTTGAGCGCTCCTCCGGTGGCGGTCCCGTCATCGCCGGGACCGCCACCGGTAGGGCTCAGCGGTCTGGTCAGCGACCAGCTGAGGACCACACCAGCTTGCCGTCCCTGCGCACGCCTGGACAGTGTCACACGGCCCCCTAACAAGAAGAGGGTCCCGCGCTGAACGCGCGGACGATCAAGACGCAGGAGATGCCATGACGACGTCCAGCGGTAACTCGACCGAGAAGAAGGAAGAGTCGTCCAAGCAGGAGTCCGGCTCGCCTTCGGGTGCCCGCGGCTCCAAGTGACCTGACCGAAGTCGGGTGGCCATATAGGTGTCCCGGCGGGGCGACGGCTGTACGCCGCCTCCTCCGCCGGGACACTTTTTTGCTACAGGCCTGCCAATAGGCCGCAGAATTGCAAGCGCACGTCGCGTCGCGGCGTCGAGTCGTCAGTGGGAGTGGAAGAGGACCGGGTGTTCGGGGTCGGCGGAGCAGACGAAGAATCCTCCGTGGCCGCCCCGGGCGAGCTCCATGCCGGTCGGGTGTTCCGCCCGCTCGTACTCCGGTGTCCCGAAAACGAGGTGACGCTCCTCGAGCGGCTGCCATCGGCCGCCGGCGGCCTCGTAGCTGTCGGCCTGGAGCAGCAGGACGGTGGGCGCGGCACAGGTGACGCACTCCAGCCGCGCCATGTCGCTCACCGACCAGTCCATGCTGCCGCCGACCTTGAATCCGGGAGCGGTGGCCACCTCGTCGTACAGGCCCTTGCCCTCGTCCCAGGCCCACAGCCGGTCCCGCAGGTCGGCGGGAAGCTCCTGGTGCCAGGGGTACTCGGTGACCCGCTCCGGGTGCAGTACGCACGGACGCGGAATCGCGCCGTCGTAGAACCCGGGCAACTCGCCCTCCAGGTCGGGAACGGGCGGCGCTTCCAGGACGTCCGTCACCTCCGCCGCTCGTCGCCAGACCACCCGGCACGGGGCGTGCTGCGGGCAGCAGTGGTAGCCGACGCACCAGAGAATCTGCACCAGGTCGGTCCCGCGCGGAAAGGCGATCTCCGGGAAGTCGGCGGCGGTCAGCTGGCCCACCGCGACCATCGGGATCCCCTCGTACTGGTCACAGTCAGACGCCTCACACTGCGGCCACGGCTCGGACGCCGGCCACAGCAGAGGACCGCCGACATGGCTCTCATGGCGGCCGGGACTGCCAGGGCGAGGATGCAGCCGCACCGTCGTACGGACATGGGCGCCCATGCCGGGAACGGCCCGCGCGAGGTCCACCGGGGGAGGCGGCGTCGTGAACGTCACCGGCCCATTCTGGCCTGCCGGGCCGACGTCGCATCACAGGCATCGGACTTTGTTGCACATCTCGGTCACTCCCGGACAGTACTGGTCGCCCCCTCACAAAGAGGATGGCCCGCGCTGACGTGCGGTTGACGAAGGAGACGGGAATGAGCAAGGAGAGCAGCGACAGGAACGGTCGCGACGGGGGCGGCGGTACCTCCCGTACGGTCACCACCACCGGCAACCACAGGCCGTTCAACTCGCCCAACAAGTCGGGCGGCTCGGACAACAAGTCGGGCGGCTCGGACAACAAGTCGGGCGGCTCGGGCAGCTGAGGGAACTCGAACCCGTGCCTGATCCCTGATCGGAGCAGGTGAACATAAGACGTCCTGGCGAGGCGGCGGCTCAAGCCGCTGCTTCGCCAGGACGTTCTTCGTTGTCAGGTGTTTGAAACCACCGGCGGATCTCTCCGCAACCTGCGCCTTCGCGCCGAAACCTTCTAGGGGCGTACGTAGGGCCGGGTCATGATCTCTATGTTGTGGCCGGGTCGTCGAATTGCTCGGTGAAGGACCGAGCCGGGCGGCGGTCCGCGGTGTTTGGTAGCGGTTTCCGGCTGCGGTCACCGAGCTTTCGGCGCGGACCTGGGCCGGGTCGTGGGCTTGGCACGATGGCCTCACGTGACGGACGCCGTTGGTACGGTGCGCGCCATGGCCGATCACGCGTTCCCGCTGCTGGACCGCATCCGGGAAGATCACGAACTCGCCGCGCTCATGGCCTGGTTCGAGTTCGACCTGAGGGGAGCGGATCACGTCGAGTTCGTGGAGCTCGCCTCGGGCGCCAGGCTCGACCCGGTCGCGGGCTGCGGCGCCGGCGGCACCTACTTCCTCTGTGGGGACGGCACCGGTGAGGACCGGCCCGTCCTGTATGCCGACTCCGAAGGAAGCGCCGCCCTCTTCGCCGACGACCTGCGCGGCGCGCTGACGATCCTCGTCGGCCTGCCCGCGTGGCAGAACTGCCACTTCTCCCGGCCTGGAGGCATTGAGGCGACGATCGCCGAAGCCGAGGAGTTCCATCAGGAACGCCTGGAAGACGATCCGGACTACGGCGACGACAGCGCGACGGTCGCCGAGGCGCTCGGCCTCGACCTCGCGCCGCGCCCTGAACTCATCCGGCGGCTGCACGCCGCCTGGTCGCGGACCCTGCCGGACTACGTTCTCCTCAACGAGGAGAACGGCTCCTACCACGTGTTGTTCTGATCGGTCATGATGCCGACATGGTTGCTCCAGAGGGCTTCGACTACACGGTCCGCGCGGATGGCTCGGTGTTCATCGAGCACCGGGGCCGCCCCGCGACGACTGTGCGCGGCGACCGGGCGGCGGCGTTCCTGAACGAGGTCGAGTTGGACGACCCGCAGGAGGTCATGGCGCGTTGGACGGGTAACTATCGGCGCGGCAACGAGCGCACCGCGAAGAACCACCCGCGTAACGCCCACCGCTGAACGCGGCGCACGGCGGTGGAGGTGCGCCGGGTGCGGTCCACACGCCGGTCGCTGAGCTGTTCGCGCCGCTGGTGTCCGTTCCGGCCGATGGTCGCATCGGACCGACTCGCTGAGTCGCGGTCCCCTTTGGTGGCGGTTCCGGCGGCGGTCCCGCCGGGGGGACCGCCGCCGGTAGGGCTCAGCGGGACAGGATGTGGTCGCGGGCCTCGGCGTACCGCTCCCGGATCGCCGGGACCGCGTCGGCCTCGTACGTCTCCAGGCCCTTGCGCTCCCAGCGCGGCGGCTCGGCCGCTCCGGACAGCGCCCACGCGGCCTGGGCGGCCGCGCCCTCGGCGACGTACTCGCCGGTGGGCGGGACCAGCACGGGCCGGCCGAAGATCGTCGGCGCGATGCGGCGTACGGCCTCCGAGCGCGCGGCGCCGCCGATGAGCAGCACCCGCTCGGCCCGTACGCCTTGGGCGAGGAGCGCGTCGAGGCCGTCGGCCAGGCCGCACAGCATGCCCTCGATCGCCGCCCGCGCGAGGTGCGCCGGCGTGGATGTGGACAGGCGCAGGCCGTGCACCGATCCGGTGGCGTCCGGCCGGTTCGGCGTGCGCTCGCCCTCCAGGTACGGCACGAGCACCAGGCCGTCCGCGCCGGGCGGCGCGGACAGCGCCAGCCGGGAGACCTCCTGGTGGTCGACGCCGAGCAGGGTCGCGGCGGCGTCGAGCACTCGGGCTGCGTTGAGCGTGCAGGCCAGCGGCAGGTACCGGCCGGTCGCGTCGGCGAACCCGGCGACGTCCCCGGCCGGGTCGGCGGACGCGCGCTCGGCGGCGGTGAACACCGTCCCGGACGTGCCGAGGGACACGACGACGTCACCGGGCCGGATGCCCAGGCCGAGCGCCGCGCCCATGTTGTCGCCGGTCCCGGCCGACACGAGCGCGCCGGACGGCGTACGGCCGGCGGCCTCGGCCGGGGCCAGGACGCGCGGCAGCGCGGGGACCCGCCCGAACGCCATCTCCAGCAGGTCGGTGCGGTACTCCCCGGTGGCGGGGGACCAGTAGCCGGTGCCGGAGGCGTCGCCCCGGTCGGTGACGAACTCGCCGGTCAGCCGCCAGGTGAGGTAGTCGTGCGGCAGGCACACCGACGCCGTACGGGCGGCGGCGTCCGGTTCGTGCCGGGCCAGCCACCGCAGCTTGGTCACCGTGAACGACGCGACCGGCACGCTGCCGACCGCGGCCGCCCACTTTCCGGGCCCCCCGAGCTCCTCGACGAGGTCGCGGGCCGCGTCGGCGGAGCGGGTGTCGTTCCACAGCAGCGCAGGACGGACCACCTCACCCGCCTCCGACAGGCACACCATGCCGTGCTGCTGCGCCGCGACGCCGATCGCGGCGACGTCGTCCAGGCCGCCCGCCGCCTCGACGGCGTGGCCGAGCGCGTCCCACCAGGCGGCCGGGTCGGCCTCGGTGCCGCCGGCGTGCGGGGCCTGGCCGGCGCGCACGACCACGCCGGTGGCGGCGTCGGCCACGACCACCTTGCACGACTGGGTCGACGAGTCGACCCCCGCCACCAGCGTGCTCATCGTCGCCTCCGGATCGGCGCCGTCATGCGACCGTTCATCGGGCGCCGAGGATGTGCTCGACGGCCAGCTGGTCGAGGCGCTCGTAGTGGTACGCGCGCTGCCCGGCGGCCTCGACGTCGAAGTCGTCCTCGGCCAGGTGCTCGTACGTCTCGCCGGGCCCGAGGGTCGGCACCGCCAGCTGGTCGGTGCGCGAGGCGGCGAGGGCCTCCTGCACCTCCGGGTCGGCGCGGAACGCCCGCGCCCGCTCCTTCAGGATGAGGTACGTCCGCATGTTCGCGGCGGCCGAGGCCCAGACGCCGGAGATGTCCTCGGTGCGGCTCGGCTTGTAGTCGAAGTGGCGCGGCCCCTCGTACCCGCCGTTCTCCAGCAGGTCGACGAGGAAGAACGCGCTCTTCAGGTCGCCGTGGCCGAAGACGAGGTCCTGGTCGTACTTCGGGCCGTGCTGGCCGTTCAGGTCGATGTGGAAGAGCTTGCCGTGCCACAGTGCCTGGGCGATGCCGTGCACGAAGTTCATCCCGGCCATCTGCTCGTGCCCGACCTCGGGGTTGAGGCCGACCATGTCGGCGTGCTCGAGCGAGCCGATGAACGCCAGCGCGTGGCCGATCGTGGGCAGGAGGATGTCGCCGCGCGGCTCGTTCGGCTTCGGCTCCAGCGCGAAGCGGATGCCGTAGCCCTTGTCGGTGACGTATTCGGCGAGCAGGTCGATGGCCTCGCGGAACCGGTCGAGCGCGACGCGCACGTCCTTGGCGCCGTCGGACTCGGCGCCCTCACGTCCGCCCCAGAAGACGTACGTCTCGGCGCCCAGCTCGGAGGCCAGGTCGAGATTGCGCATGACCTTGCGGATGGCGTAGCGGCGGATGTCGCGGTCGTTGGAGGTGAACGCGCCGTCCTTGAACACCGGGTGGGTGAACAGATTCGTGGTCGCCATCGGCACCTTGAGGCCGGTCTCGTCGAGGGCCTTGCGGAACGCCGCGATCGCCTTGTCCCGGTCCGGCTCGACCGCGAGGAGGTCGTCGTCGTGGAACGTCACCCCGTAGGCGCCGAGCTCCGCGAGCCGGTGCACCGACTCCACCGGGTCCAGCGGGGGCCGGGTGGCGTCGCCGAACGGGTCGCGCGCCTGCCAGCCGACGGTCCACAGCCCGAAGGTGAACTTGTCCCCAGGGGTGGGTTCGAACATGTCGTCTCCTCAATTCGTTCAGGCTCTGGACTAATTAAAACCCGCAGGTGCCAAGTGTCAACAGGGAGGACGTCTAATGATTAGTCTGTGAGCATGCGGAATGAGATCACGCCCGTCAGGCACGGCACCATGCGCGCCCGAAACCTGGCCGTGGTGCTGGGTGAGATCTCCCGCCGGCAGCCGGTGAGCCGTGCCCGCCTCGCCGACGTCACCGGCTTCACCAAGACCACCGTATCCAGTCTCGTCGCCGCGCTGAAGGACGCCGGCCTGGTCCGGGAGGACGGGCCCGTACGGGACGGCGAACGCGGCCGCCCCGCCACGGCCGTGTCGGTCAACGGCGACCGCGTCGCGGGCCTCGGCCTGGAGGTCAACGTCGACTACCTGGCCGCCTGCGTGCTCGACCTGGGGCGGCGGATCCGGCACCGGCACATCGTCGCCGCCGACAACCGGGCCCGAGACCCCGAGCGCGTCATCGGCGCGCTGACGGACCTGGCCGAGCGGGCGATCGCCGCGGCGGGGGAGCAGGACCTGACGGTCGCCGGCGCGGTCGTCGCGCTGCCGGGCACCCTCGACCGGGCCGGCGGCCGCGTGCGGACCGCCCCCAACCTGGGCTGGCGCGACGTCGCGGCCGGGGACCTGCTGACCGCCGGCCTGCCGCCGCTCGCGCTGCCCGCCGACCAGGACAACGAGGCGAACCTCGCCGCCCTCGGCGAGCTGTGGTTCGGCGACGGCCCGGAGCTCGGCTCGTACGTCCACGTCTCCGGGGAGATCGGCGTCGGCGCGGGCATCGTCGTCGACGGCCGGGTCTTCCGCGGCGCGCACGGCTTCGCCGGCGAGCTCGGCCACGTCGTCGTCGACCCGGCCGGGCCGCCCTGCGCGTGCGGCGGCCGCGGCTGCCTGGAACAGGTCGCCGGCCAGGAGGCGATCCTGCGGGCGGCGGGCCTCCCCGACGTCACCGCGACCTCCACCGCCGGCCCCGACGGCCCCCTGTCCGCCCTCGTCACCCTCCTGAACGACGGCGACGAGCGCGCGCTGTCGGCGGTACGCCGCGCAGGGGACGCGCTGGGACGGGCGCTCGGTGCCGCCGTCAACCTCCTCGACCCGGACACCATCGTGCTCGGCGGCATCTTCTCCGCCCTCGCCCCGTGGGCGTGCCCCGCCGTCGAGGCGGCGCTCGCGGGCGGCACCGGCGTCGTCCGGAGCGCGCCGCCCCGCCTGGCCGTCTCCCGCCTGGGCGGCGACGCCGCCGCCCTGGGCGCCGCCGCGCTCGTCGTCGAACGCGTCATGAACGACCCCGCCCGCCTCCTCACCGAGGGATCGCCGAGGCCGCACGAACGGTGACGAAGGCGAACATGTCAGAGCCGCGGAAAACGACGGCATGGCGGCTTGTTTCCATTTTGTGATCATGCGTCGGACAACCTGATGTCGGAGGGGTTCGTCCTCTCTTCCGCGTGAAGATCACGCGAACCATTCATTCGACCCTTAGGTGATTAGTTTGCGACGTATCACCCTCGGCATCCTCAGCGCTTCGGCGGTGATGTGCACGCTCGCGGCCGTGCCGCCCGCGGCGCTCGCCGAAACGAACGCGTCGGGCGTGTCCCATGCGCGGCTCGACCCGGCGCCGCTGCAATTCGATCATTTCACCGTCTCGTACGACCCGTGGGGGAACGTGACGGCCGACGGGGCTCTGCGCAGCGATTCCGCAATCTCCAGCGCGCTGCCGCTCACGATCGAGTACTCGTCCGATGGGCAGACGGGTTGGACCGTCAAGAAGACCGTCACGACGGACACGGGCGCCAACGCGTTCCACAGCACCTTCTTCAACAACTGGTCCGGTTACTACCGAGCGCGCTTCGCCGGTGACGCGACGTACCAGGCGGCGACCAGCCCGGTGCGCAAGGCCTGGCGCTGGCGCACCGAGATCCACTCCTTCAAGGTCTCGCCGAAGAAGGTGCGCAAGAACCACTACGTGACGGCCAGCGGCCGCCTGGTCCGCTGGTTCACCAACACCAAGCACGGCGCGTACTCCGGCCGGAAGGTGGAGATCATCTTCCGGTTCAAGGGGAAGAAGACGTGGTACCACCTCGCGTGGGCCAAGACGAACAGCAAGGGCAACTTCACCAAGAAGGTCAAGGCGTACGGCAAGGGCTACTATGCCGCGGTCTTCCGGGGCGGCAAGGGCACCTTCGCCACCGGATCGTCGAACACGCCGTACGTGAAGACCTACGGCATCGGTGGCGGGTCCATCGCGGCGCAGGCGGCTCCCGGCCCGGTCGTGAACTGGACGCCCTCGCTTCCCGGGCCGTTCGTGACGGGCGGCTCGATCGCCGCCCGCCGGGACTGACCGGCGGCTGATCGACGAACCGGCCGGACGCCGACGGTCACCACGGTGGATCCGTCGGCGTCCGGCCGATGTGCTTTCGTAATCCGCGTATGTTCGACGAAATGCCGATTATGGGTGTCATTTATGTAGGATTAAGCGGTGACCGCCCCGCGACCTACGCTGACTCGACGGCACGCCCTGGGCGAGACGAGCGCGCGTTCCCTGTTGCTGACCATACTCGGCGAGTTCGTACTGCGTCATCAAGAACCGGTATGGACCTCCACACTCGTCGAGGTCCTCGACGAACTCGGCGTCGAGGAGAAATCCGCCCGGCAGGCGCTGGCCCGTACGGCCGCCGACGGCTGGCTCACCTCCGAGCGCGTCGGGCGTAGCGTCCGCTGGTCCCTCACCCCTCCCGGACGGCAGCTGCTCACCGAGGGCGCGGAGCGCATCTACACCTTCGGGACCGCCACCGAGCCGTGGGACGGAGTCTGGCTCATCGTCTACGTCTCGGTCCCCGAGTCCAAGCGCCGGCTCCGCCACAAGCTCCGTACGAAGCTGAGCTGGGCCGGCTTCGGATCCCCCGGCCCGGGGATGTGGATCGCGCCGTCGTCGGCGCGTGAGGCCGAGGCGCGCTCGGTCATCGAGGGCCTGGGGCTGGAGTCCAACGCCATGTCGTTCACCGCGCGGTTCGCCGGCGTCGGCAGCGAGAAGGCGATGGTCGAGCGGGCGTGGGATCTGGACGGGGTGGCCGCCCAGTACGAGGCGTTCATGAACGCGTTCGGCGCCCCGCGTCCCGCCTCGCCGGCGTCGATCATGCTGGCGCAGACGCGGCTCGTCCACGAGTGGCGGCGGTTCCCGTTCCTGGATCCGCAGTTGCCAGCGGCCCTGCTGCCCTCCGGCTGGATCGGCGCCCGCGCCCGCGAGTTGTTCGACGCCCAACACGGCGAGTGGGACGCGATCGCCCAGCGGCGCTGGTGCGAGCTCGCCAGCGGCTGAACCGGCCGGGATTGACCGGCCATCTCACTGCGGTTGACTGCCGATTTTCCGCGTTCTCCCAGGTAACTAGGCATTCCCTTCAAGATCACCTGCGGGCTATGGTGATCATGAAAACCCTACCTACCGAGGGAGAGGATCCCGATGGTGGCAGTAAAGAGCAGTGTCAAGCAGGTCCGGTACGTCATGGGCGCCATGACCGCCGTGTTCTTCCAGTCCTGCAGCGTTTCCTGACGCAGCGGCGTGCGGAGGGCCGTCCCTCCGCACGCCACCCCCTGACGATCGAAGGAGATCAGGTGCTCGAGGCCGGGATTCGCCAGGTCCGGGTGGCGCTGGCCATGGTCCTGGGGCGGCCCATCAATCCACGGCTGGTCGAGCGGCTCATCGAGGACGCGCTCGCGACGATCGAGGAGTTCGGCTCGCCGGGAGACGACGTCGAGCAGTTGATCGACGGTCCGTTCGCCGACCCCGCCGAACGCCGGGACCTGCAGACCCGAGCACTGCAGCGGACCGCGCGCCGGTTGGCGCGGCGATCGGTCTTCTACCGGGAGCGGTTCGAGGCGGCGGGCGTCGAGCCGGGCGCGCTGACCCCGGACTCGCTGCGGAATGTTCCAGTCACCCGCAAGGCGGATCTGGTGGCCAGGCCGCACGACTTCATCTGCGGCGAACCCCAGATCGTCACCCAGACCACCGGAACGACCGGAGCGCCCGCCCGGGTCTGGCTGTCTCGCTACGAGATCGAGCTGTGGCCCGCGCTGATCGCTCTCTCGCTGGTGCTGCGCGGCGAGGCCCGGCCCGGCGACTGCATGCAGATCAACATCAGCTCTCGGGCGACGGCCGCGGTGCAGGAGGACATTGAGGTCTTCCGGCTGCTCGGCGCGGCGACCCGGGTGGTCGGTCAGGTGCCGCCGGACGAGTCCCTGGATCACCTGCTGGACACCGGCGGGGTCACGCCCACGCTGCTGAGCGCCTACCCCAGTTACGTCGCCCAGATGGTGTCCGCGGCGCGCCGCCGCGGTCTCGGCCCGGCCGACTTCCGGCTGCGCGGGGTGTTCCTCGGCGGGGAGGTCCTGTCGCCCTCGCTCGCCCAGGCGGTGCGCGAGACGTTCGGCGTGGACCAGGTCGGCGACGCCTACGGCATGACCGAGTTGCTTCCGGTCGGCGGCCGGATCTGCCGCCAGCGTCACCTGCACATGGACCCGAACATGGGGTACGCCGAGGTCGTCGACCTCGAGACCGGGGAACCCGCCGAACCCGGCCGGCTCGGCACGCTGACCGTCACCCCGTATTTCCCCTACCGCGAGTGCATGCCGGTCTTCCGCTACGACACCCGCGACGTCGTACGGGCGCTCCCCGAACGCCTCGACTGCGAGCTGGCCGGTGTTCCCGCCGTGTCACAGGTCCTCGGCAAGGCCGGCCGGCTGCTCGACACGGCGGCGGGCCTGGTAGCGCCCCGCGACATCGTCGAGGCCCTCGATGAGCTGCCCGGCACGGAGTGGCCGGTGCGGCACCGCGCCCAGGTCACGGACGGGAAGCTGCACGTCACGGTCGTCTCGGAGCACGCGTCGCCGGTGGATGTCACCGAGCGGCTGGGCGCCCGGGGGATCGACGCCGTCGCCGAGGTCGTACGCCTCGGGCCCGACGAGGCCCGCGCGCTGTGCCCGCTGCGCTGCGACCTGGAGGAGAAGACGTTCGTAGGGGGCGCGGCATGAGTGCCGGGCAGACGCTGTTCCTGGCGTGCGTCGACTCCGCGTACGCGCTGGCGGTGCCATTGGCCGCGGTGCTGTACTTCCGCAAGGTCCGCATCCCTCGTCCGCCTGTCGGTACGTTCAACAGCCGAGACATCGTGGTGATGATGGGCTTCGTCCTCGCGATCCCGTTTCTCTATCTCGCCCTCCCGGGGGCGGCGCTTCCGGTCGTGCTGGGTCTCGTCTTCGCGGGCGGGCTGACGGTCGGCTACCAGCCGGTCGTCGCGCGAGGCCTCCTCCGATGGAGCGCGATCCTGACCCTCCTGGCGGCCGATGTCACGACCCGGCTGCTGCTCGGCTGGGATTCACCCGTCTACTGGCTGGCCAACAGCTGCGTCGTCGGGCTCATGGTCATCTCCGCGACGAACCTGAACGTCCAGGGCGGCATGCGGCTGCGCAACGTCGCGTGGTTCGTCCTGCTCCTCGGCGTGTACGACCTGACGTTCGCCACGGTGCTGCCGCTCAGCCAGGAACTCGCGGACGCCGTCCAGGGCTATCCGTTCGCGCCCTCGGCCGGTCTCCGCGTCGGCGGCCTGGGCGCCGTGATCGGCATGGGCGACCTCCTCGCCTACTCGCTGTACACGACGGCGGCGTACAAGGCGTACGGCAGGGCCGGCCTGCGTACGGCACTGCCGCTGGTCGTCGTCTTCGGCGCGCTCGTACCGGCGGTGGCCCCGCCCGTCGTCGACTGGCTCACCGGGCACACCCCCTCGCTCATTCCCGCCCAGGTGTGCTTCGCGCCGGCGGCGTTCATCGGCTTCCTGGTGCTGCGGCGGCGCGGCCCGGAGCGCCGGATGCGGGACTACCTCGCCCGGGCGGACGCCCGGCCCGCGCCCGGCCTCGTGGCCGCGGTGGAGCCCGCCGCCTGATCGCACGCGGGACACGACGGGCCGGACAGGGGCCGTGGCTCAGGACCGGGTCTCGTCCAGGAGGCCGCGTGCGCCGTCGTCCGGCGCCGGCGATGTGAGACCGTCCTGCGCGAGGTGTTCGCGGACGAGGTAGCGCTTGATCTTCCCTGTCGCCGTCGTCGGCAGCGAGTCGACGAAGTGCACCGACCGCGGCCGTTTGAAAGCGGCGAGCCCCTCCCGGCAGAACGCGATGATCTCCTCCGTGGTGACGGCGGAGCCGGGCGCGCGTACGAGGGCGGCGGCGGGCTTGTCCAGGCCGTCGCCGTCCGGCAGCGCGACGACCGCGGCCTGGGCGACGCCGGGGTGCTCCAGCAGGCGTGCCTCGACCTCGCTGGGGGAGACCCAGATCCCCCCGGCCTTGATCATGTCGTTGGACCGGCCGAGGAAACGGTAGGACCCGTCCTCGTCGAGGACGTAAGTGTCGCCGGTGCGCAGCCACTCGCCCTGGAACACCTGCCGGGTCACCGCCGTACGGCACCAGTAGCCGGTGGCGATCGAGTCGCCGCGCACCAGCAGGTGGCCGGGCGTGCCGGATGGCACGTCGGCACCCGCGTCGTCGACGACGCGCACGTCGTACCCCGGGACCGGCACGCCGGTGCTGCCCGGCCGCACCTGGCCCGCGCGGTTGGAGATGAAGATGTGCAGCGCCTCGGTCGCGCCGATGCCGTCGAGGATCTCCACGCCGAACCGCTCGGCGAACCGCCGCAGGATCGGTGCCGGCAGCGGCTCGCCCGCCGACACGGCCGTACGGACCGGCGCGAACGTCTCGGCGGGCAGCCCGGCGGCCAGCAGGGCGGCGTAGAAGGTGGGCACGCCGAAGAACAGCGTCGGCCGCTCCCGCGCGACCCGCTCGGCGATCAGCGCCGGGGTCGGGCGGCCGGGCTCCAGCACGGCCGACGCGCCGGCGGCGAGAGGGAAGAAGCAGGCGTTGCCGATGCCGTACGCGAAGAACAGCTTCGGGACCGAGAAGCACCGGTCCTCCGGCCGGATGCCGAGCACCTGCGCGCCGTACGTCTCGGCGATCGACCGGATCGAGGCGTGCCGGTGAACGGCCGCCTTCGGCAGCCCGGTCGTCCCGGAGGTGTAGAGCCACAGCGCGCTGGAGTCCGGGTCGGTGGAGTACGGGTCGCCGCCCCCCTCGTCGCCGGCGACGGCGTCCAGCCGGTGGCCCTCCGCCCACGCGGGCGGTCTCGGCGCGGCCGGGCCGCTCAGCAGCAACGCGGCCAGCTCCGGCGCGGACTGCGCGGCCTCCTCGGCGGACGCGGCGAACTCGGGGCTGGCGGCCAGGACCCGCGCGCGGGAGTCGCGCAGCAGTTCGGCGAGGTCCTTGGCGGTCAGCATCGTGGACACCGGGACCGGCACGGCGCCGATGCGCATCGCCGCGAGGATGAGCGTGAGCAGGTCCGGGCCGTCGGCCATCGAGAGCATGACCCGCTCCTCGGGCCGCACGCCGAGCTCGCGCAGGCCGGCGGCCGTACGCCGGATCCGGCCGAGCAGGTCCGCGTAGGTCAGCGTGCCGCCCGGTCCCGTGACCGCGATCCGGTCGCCGTCACCGGCCTCGACATGCCGGTCGACGAGATAGGTGCTGGCGTTGAACACCGGACTCACGCCCTCGCTCAGAGGTGGACGTACTCGTAATCGAACGGCTTGCCGTTGATGCCGTTACGCGGCGGCTCCAGCCAGCTGGCGATCTTACCCGGCTCGTAGACGGGCCGCATGAGAGAAGCGACGAACGCCTTGTCCGTCTCGGTCGGGAGCCAGGCGTCCTTGCGCGCCTCCCACTCCTCGTCCGGCAGCACTTCGCCGTCGGGCGCGACGTTGACCTTGGCGAACGCGCCGACGAACCGGTTGAACCCCCGGTGCGGCAGGCGCAGCCGGTGGGGGAGGCCGGAATCGGCCAGGATGCGGTTCCAGCGCTTGACGCCGCTCTCGCAGTCGGCGATGTACTCGTTGCGCAGGTCGGTGTTGAGCGCGGTCAGCGCCTCGACCTCCACCGTCGTCGGCTCGCCGTCCACGACGGCGTCGACGTGCGCGCCCCGGTCGGTGAGCCGGTGGTCGTCCTTGCGGCGCTCCTCCTGCCAGCGGCCCTTGATCCCGGCCGTGAAGTAGTTGGCGACGTTCGTCGACGTCTCACCGCCGAACAGGTCCAGCGACACCGAGTAGTGGAAGTTCAGGTACTTCTGGATCACGTTGAAGGGGATGGCGCCGTACGGCCCGGCGTCGTCGGTGTCGTGTTCGACCATGAGCCGCGCGGTGCGGCCCACGACGCGGTCGATGCCGGTGGTGCCCACGAACATGTGGTGGGCCTCTTCCTTCAGCATGAACTCGCAGGTGCGCGACAGCGGGTCGAAGCCGCTCTCCTTCAGCGTGCCGAGCTGGTACTTGCCGTCCCGGTCGGTGAAGTAGGTGAACATGAAGAACGACAGCCAGTCCGGCGTCTCCTCGTTGAACGCCCCCAGGATGCGCGGGGAGTCCTCACTGCCGGAGTTGCGGCGCAGCAGTTCCTCGGCCTCGGCCCGGCCCTCCCGGCCGAAGTGGGCGTGCAGCAGGTACACCATGGCCCACAGGTGACGGCCCTCCTCCACGTTCACCTGGAACAGGTTGCGCAGGTCGTACAGGCTCGGGGCGGTGAAGCCGAGCCGTCGCTGCTGCTCGACGCTGGCCGGCTCGGTGTCGCCCTGGATGACGACGAGCCGCTGCAGCTCGGCGCGGTACTCCCCGGGGACCTTCTGCCAGGCGGGCTCGCCCCTGTGCTCGCCGAACGCGATGCGGCGGTCCGGCCGCGGCTCGGCCAGGAAGATGCCCCACCGGTAGTCGCCCACGGGCACGTGCCCGAAGTGCGCCCACCCCTCGCGGCCGACGTTCACGGCCGTGCGCAGGTAGACGTCCTCGGTGGGCATCTCAGGGCCCATCTCGGCCCACCACTGCCGGAACCTCGGCTGCCACGACTCCAGCGCCCGCTGCAGCCGACGGTCGTCGGCCAGCCCGACGTTGTTCGGGATCTTCTCCTGATAGTCGGCGTGCATGGGATTCAGACCCGCTTCCGGTCGAAGCTCGCTCGTTTGCCGGTGCCGTACCGGTTGAGGGCCCCGTCGGGCCCCGACGCACCCGGCCGGTTGAAGATCCAATTCTGCCAGGCGGAGAGCCGCCCGAAGATCTTGGTCTCGAGGGTCTCCGGTCCGGCGAACCGGAGGTTGGCCTCCAGGCCGGTCAGCGCGTCGGGGCTGAGGGACGCCCGCTCCTCGAGGATGATGCGGATCTCGTCCTCCCAGTCGATGTCGTCGAGGGCGAGGGTGACGAGGCCGGCGTCCTCGGCCTCGCCGGCCTCGAGCCGCCGCCCGCGCAGGTCGCGTATCCGCCGCAGCGCGGCCTCGTCCGCGTGGAACCGGGAGGCCAGGCGGCTCAGGCCGTTCGCCATCGGGAACGCGCCGAGGTTCGCGTCGGTGACCACGACCTCCGCCGGTTCGAGGAGGTACTGCCGGTCGCAGGCCAGTGCCAGCTCCAGCAGCGGTCCGGCGAAGCAGCTCCCGGGCTCGATGAGCGCCACGAGGCTGCGGCTGGTGACGTCCAGCCGCTTCAGCGTCCGCTTGTAGTAGTGCCGGATCTCGCCTGCGAGCCAGTCCTTGTCGCCGGTCATCGACTCTTCGTACGCCAGGACCGCGTCGACGTCGCCGACGGTCCGGATCACCCAGGTGCCGCGCTCGGGCTCGTTGACGCGCAGCCACAGGATGAGGTCGTCGAGCTCGCGCGTCATGGCGAGCGGCCAGAAGTCCGCGTCGATGCCCGGCGGGACCTCGCCGTCCGGGCCGTGCACCGTGATGGTGACCACGTCGCCGTCGAGCTCCGCCGTCACGTGCCGGTACGCGATGCGGTCGGCGGTGATCTCCGGTTCGAGCGGGGGAAGGGCGACGCCGCCCTCGCCGGAGCGGGAGGACCGCGCGGCCGCCTCCCGCGCGCGCTCACGTACGGTCTCCTCGAACCGGCTGCGCGGGATCGCCTCGTCGACCAGGCCCCACTCGACGGCGGTCCGGCCCTTCAGGCCCTCCGCCTTCGTGGCGAACACGTCCGCCCGGTCGCGGCGCACCCTCCGCTTGTCGGTGACCCGGGTCAGCCCGCCCGTGCCCGGCAGCACGCCGAGCAGCGGCACCTCCGGCAGGGACACGGCGGCGGAGCGGTCGTCGATCAGCAGGATGCGGTCGCAGGCCAGCGCGATCTCATAGCCGCCGCCCGAGGCCGTGCCGTTCACCGCCGCGAGGTAGGTCTGCCCGGAGTTCTCGGTGGCGTCCTCGATCCCGCAGCGGGTCTCGTTGGTGAACTTGCAGAAGTTCACCTTCCAGGGATGGCCCGACGCGGCCAGCATCCGGATGTTGGCGCCCGCGCAGAACACCCGGTCGCTGCCGCTGGTGATCACCACCGCGCGTACCTCGGGGTGCTCGAACCGAAGCCGCTGGACGGCGTCGTACAGCTCGATGTCGACGCCGAGGTCGTAGGAGTTCAGCTTCAGGTCGTAACCGGGGCGCATCCCGCCGTGCTCGTCGACCAGCATGACCAGCCGGGCGACCTCGCCGTCGAGCTCGATGCGCCAGTGCCGGTACAGCTCGGGCCGGGTCTGGAACGACACCGGCGGCGTGGAGTCGGACATGGCTCCCTCCTCCCGACCATCATTCTACGTTTTGGTGATGCCGCGTTCGGGTTCTGTCGAAAAACAAGGCCCTGCAAAATGTCAGTGTTCGAACGTATGATCGAACCATGGCCGAGAACGCGACGCTCGCAAGCCGAACCCGTCCCCAGCTGCCCGCCCCCGAGGTGGCCGCCCTCGCCCTCTCGCTCGCCCACCTGGGCGCCGGCCCGCAGTCCGCCACGGCCCGCCGGGCCCTGCGGCGCCTCTTCGACGACCTCGACCCGGCCGAGACCGCCGACACGACCCTCGACACCCTCGCCCGCCCGCTCGACCCCGCGACGGCGCACCGGGCCCGGACCGCGGCGAGCGCGATCACCGCGCGGCTCGTCGTCCGCCTGCACTACGCCGACGCCAAGGGCAACGTCACCGTCCGCGAGGTGGAGCCGGTCACCTGCCTCGTGCACCGCGACCACTGGTACCTCGTCGGCTGGTGCCGGCTCCGCCGCCACATCCGCGCCTTCCGGTTCGACCGGATCCTGGCGGTGGAGAGCACCGACATCCCGGCGCGCCCGCACCGCGCCGACCGCTTCCTGCCCTTCCAGCCGCGCTCGTCCCGCCCGGCCCGCACCCGGCCGGACGGCACCGGGCCGGGCCGGAGCCGGGTCACCCCGCTCCGGACGCGCTGACCCGAGCCGCCCGCGGCCGGGGTCCGTTCACTCCAGGACGCCGGCCGTGCGCAGCGCCGCCTGCTCCGCCTCTCCCAGGCCGAGCAGGCCGGTGAGCAGCTCGGCGGTGTGCTCGCCGAGGCGCGGCGCGGGCGTGTGCACGCCGCCGGGAGTGCGGGTGAGCCGTGCCGGGAGCCCCTCGTGGAGGAAGGTGCCCGCCGAGGGATGGGTGAGCGGCGTGTAGAAGTCCCACGCGCGCAACGCCCCGTCGTGCTCGACGAGGGTGCGGCCGTCGCGGACCGGGTAGGCGGGGATCCCCTCGCGCTGCAGGACCTCGGCGACGCTCTCGGCGGGCCGGGACCGCGTCCACGCGGCGACACGCTCCTCGATCGCCGTCTCGTCCGCCTTGCGCCCGGCCAGGGTCGCCCAGCGCGCGTCGCCGGCGAGCCCGGCGACCTCCGCGAGGCGGGCGAACTCCTCGTCCGACCGGACCGCGAGGGCCACCCACGTGCCGTCGCCGAGGCAGGGGAAGACGCCGTGCGGGGCCATGCGCGGATGCCGGTCGCCCAGGGGCTCGACGGTCTCACCGAGGTCCGCGCGCAGGATCGCGTCGCCCAGGTGCGCGGCGGCGGTCTCCAGCTGCGCCAGGTCCACGTGCTGTCCCGCGCCGGTGCGGTCGCGTACGGCCAGGGCGGCCAGCGTGGCGAGGGCGGCGTGATGCCCCGCGATGATGTCGGCCAGGCCGTACACCACGCCGACCGGCTGCTCGCCCGGTTCACCCGTGAGCGCCGTCCAGCCGGACAGCGCCGAGACCGCGTCGGCGTAGGACACGTAGTCGCGCCACGGGCCCGTGTGGCCCATGCCGGACATGCTCACGACGACGATGTCCTCCCGGACCTCCCGCAGGCGGTCGTAGCCGAGCCCGAGCCGGTCGAGCACGCCCGCCGCGAAGTTCTCCACCACCACGTCGCACTGGGCGGCGAGCCGCAGCGCGAGGGCTCGGCCCTCCTCCGTGCGGAGGTTGACGGTGACGCTCTTCTTGTTCCGGTTGACGTTGTTGAAGTAACCGCTCGTGTCGGGGTCGGTCTCGGCGGACCGGGAGAGGTGGAAGCCGGGGGAGAACCGGGTCGGGTCGGGGCGGTGCCGCGACTCGATCTTGATGACCTCCGCGCCGTGGTCGGCGAGGGTCTTCGTCGCGTACGGCCCGGCGAGCACCCAGGTGAGATCGAGGACCCGGATCCCCTCCAGGACCCCGCGCCGTGGACCCGCCGGAGCGGCGGCCCGTGGCCGTCCGCCGGTGGACGGCCAGGTCGGGCGCTCGCCGGGCTCCGGGACGCGCAGCCGGTCCGGTGGGGCCGATCCCTGGACGCGGGCCGCGAAGCCCGCGTCGCGCGCCGTGCCCGAGGGGGTCGCGACGTCGACGAAGAAGCCACGGTCGACCAGCTGGGCGTTGCCGGTCAGCTCCTCGGGGCGCAGGACCGCCGCCCAGGGGAGCCGGCGCGCCTGGCCCTCGTGGAAGAGCTGGTCGCGTTTCAGGTCGCCGACGACACGGGCGAGCAGATCGAAGATCTCCTCACGATGTTCGACCCGGTACACCGGGTCCTGCCACCGCTCGTCGGCCAGGTCGCCCGCCGTACCGGTCTCGGTGAGCCAGGCCAGCATGGCGTCCCACATGCGCGGGCTGCCGCCCAGTCCGCCGGCGATGAGGCCGTCCGCCGTGGCGAACAGCGTGTGCGGGGCCAGCGGGTGCGTGCTGCCCGTGCGCTCCGGAACCCGGCCGGTGTGAATGTAGGTGATCGCGCCGAACTCGATGCTGGCGGCGACCGCGGCCTGCCCGGACACGACCACGCGCTGACCGCCGCCGGCACGCGTGGCGATCAGGGCCGCGATCGCGGCGTTCAGCCCCGCGAGCTGGTCCGCCTGCTCGCCGTACGGGCGCAGCGGCGGGCGGTCCGGCCGGCCGATCAGCGCGAGCATGCCGCCCGCGGCGCCGACGGTGAGGTCGGTGGCCGCCCAGTCGGCGGCCGGACCGCCGTCCCCGTACGGCGTGAGCACGACGTGCACGACCCCGGGACCCGCGGCCGTCACCAGGTCGGCGGCGACCCCGGCGAGGGGCCCCTCCCCCGTGCCGTCCAGGATCACGTCACAGCGCGGAGCGAGGGACAGGGCGTCCTCCGGTGACACGGAGGACTTCCCGGCCGCCCGGTGCGCGAACCCGATCGGATCGCCGCGGCGGGCCGCCACACCACCGGGCGGCTCGACCACCGCGACGTCCGCGCCGAGACCGACGAGCATTCGCCCGGCGTCCGGTGCGGCGTAGTCTCCTACCTCCAGGACACGGATCACGCGAGCACCTTTCCGAGGGATTCCATCAGCTCGTGGGGGAGGGTGTAGGAGCCGACGTGCTGCAGCAGGACGCCGGTGACACCGAGCCGTTCCAGGCCGGCCATCCGGTCGGCGATCTCCACCGCCGTGCCGTACAGGCAGAACTCCCTGGCGAACCGTACCGCGTCGGCGTCGCTCACCCAGGCCGAGCAGACCTCGACGGCATGCGCCCAGTCCTCGGCGTGCAGCAGGTCCGGAGTGACTTCGGGCACCCGCCGCGGAACTTCCACGTCGATGCCCGCGGCGGCCAGCGCTCCGGCGCCGCCCTTCTGCGCCATCGCGGCGCACACCGGCTTCAGGGCGCGCGCGTCCCGCTCGAGGTCGTCGGTGACCTGGCAGAACGCGGAGACCGTGACCTCCGCGGGCGCGCCGTGCGCGCCGACGGTCGCCAGCGCCGCCTCGACGAGCGGCACGGACGCCCCCGCGAGCAGGATCACGCCGTCGCCGAGTTCGCCGCCGACGGCGAGATTGCGCGGCCCGCTCGCCGCGACGTGGACCGGAACGCCCGGCGTCGCGTCGCGGAGCGCGGCGACGCCGGCGCGCAGCTCCGCGGTGGTCGAGGACCGCAGCCCGATCGGCTCCACGGAGCTGTTCCCGACGCCGACGCCCAGCACGAACCGGTCCGGCGCCAGCTCCGCGACGGTGCGCGCGGCGGCGGCGACGACGCTCGGATGCCGGGTGACAAGATTGGTGACGGCCGTCCCGAGACGGACCCTCGTGGTGCGCAGGGCCGCGCAGGCGAGCGTGACGTAGGCGTCCCGCCACAGCGTCTGGGAGTCGGGGATCCAGACGTCGTCGAAGCCCAGGTCCTCGGCACGTCGCGCCGCATCGGCCATCTCGTCCGCCGGGCGGCAGGGCGGCAGGCGGATCCCGACCCGCACGTCAGACCGCACCGATGAGGGAGGTGTCCACGCCGATCGCACCGGCCTTGGCGGCGCCTCCCGGCGAGCCGACGGGCTCCGGCCGGCCGGGCAGCGGCTCCTCGAAGAACCGCCGGTTGTCCAGCCGGTGGTCCGGGTCCGCGGCCCGGTCGGCCGAGATCGCCTCCTCCGGGCAGACCTCCGCGCAGGCGCCGCAGTCGATGCACTCGGTCGGATGGATGTAGAGCTTGCGCGCCCCTTCGTAGATGCAGTCGACCGGGCATTCCTCCATGCACGACCGGTCCATGACGTCGACGCACGCGGCGCCGATGACGTAGGTCATCTCATTTCCTCTCTGCCGGGCCGTCCGTGGAGTGGCCGGGGAACAGCTCCGCCTCCGGGTCGATGACGGTCGCGGCGTTGTTGACCGCCGTGGCGACCTCTCCGAAGCCGACCGCGATCAGCCGGACCTTGCCGGGGTACTCGGTGATGTCGCCCGCCGCGTAGACGCGCGGCAGGTTCGTCGCCATGTCGGTGCCGACCAGGATTCGCCGCGACCGGAGTTCGAGACCCCAGTCGAGCAGCGGTCCCAGGTCGGCGGTGAAGCCGAGGGCGGCGATCAGGGACTGCGCCTTGATCTCCCGTGCCGTTCCGTCGGGCAGGTGGGTGACGTGCACCGTCTCCAGGAGGTCCGCGCCCTCGGTGGCGGTGATCGCGCTGTTGACGAGGATCTCCACGCCGGCGTCCCGCACCCGCTCGACGGTCGCGGCGTGCGCCCGGAACCGGTCGCGGCGGTGCACCAGGGTGACCGAGCGGGCGAGGGGAGCGAGGCTCGCCGCCCAGTCGAAGGCGCTGTCACCGCCGCCGACGATCACGACGTCCTGGTCCGTGTGGTCGGCGAGCCGCCGGACGAAATAGACGAGCCCCCGCCCCTCGAACGCGTCGGCGGTGGGCAGCGGCCTCGGGGTGAAGGTCCCGATCCCGCCGGTGACGACGACCGCGCCGGCGCGCACGATCGCGCCCTGGGCGCTGCGCACGACCGGCAGACCGTCGTCGTAGGTCAGCTCCACGGCCTGGTGACCGAGGAGGTGGATCGGCTCGTACGGGGCGGCCTGGGCCAGGAGGTTGTCGACGAGGTCCCGGCCGCGCACCGAGGGCAGCCCGGCGATGTCGAAGATGGGCTTCTCGGGGTACATCGCGGTGATCTGGCCGCCCGGCTGGGGCAGCACGTCCATGACCGCCACCCGCAGGCCGCGGAAGCCGGCGTAGTACGCGCCGTACAGACCGGCGGGCCCGGCGCCGACGATCAGGATGTCGACCTCGGTCGGCGAGGTCTCGGCAAGCGTGCTCATGACCGATGACCGTAGGGACGCCGCGGTGCGTCGCCAACGGATCCGGTCCGGTGAGCAGGACGGGTGCGCAGGACGAGTCCTCACGGCGCGTGCTCAGGACGGGTGCTCACGGCGCGTGCTCAGGACGGGTGCTCACGGCGCGTGCTCAGGACGGGTGCTCACGGCGCGTGCTCAGGACGACGCCGACGTGGCCGACCACAGGTCCATCGGGACCGTGCCGACGCACCGGCCGTCGCCGCCCAGCACCCGCCCCATGTGCTTGGAGGTGTTCAGGACGACGCAGCGGTCGTGGACGACCAGCCGGGTGATCCGCCCGGACAGGTGCGCCTCGAGCGTGTACACCTCGGAGAGTTCCCGCAGCCACGCGTCGATGATCAGGTTGTGCGGACCGGCGAAGATCCCGCAGGAGCGGATCTCCGCCACCCGGGCGAGCGCCTCCGTGGTCTCCTGCGCGCGCTCGGCCGGGACCGAGGCGAAGTAGACGGCCGAGACGGGCCAGCCCGACATCGGGCGCGCCAGGTCACAGCGCAGGTTGACGCGCGAGCCGATCAACGCGTCCAGGCGCCGCCGAACGGTGGTGACGCTCGTACCCGCGCCCGCGGCGAGATCCGCGGCGGACATGCGGCCGTCGGTGCTGAGCAGGGCCACCAGCCGCGCGTCCACCTCCTGCCAGGGGTCGGCCGGCCGCGGCCGGACGTCGGGAGCGGCCTGCTCCATCCGCACGCGCTGTTCGCGGTCCAGGCTGCGCAACCGCCACCGGCTGCCCTCGGTGGGGATCAGCGTCGCGAGATGCGTCCGGGTCGCGCGTACGCCGGGGACCGTGGACATGCTCCGGGAGAGGCGGCCCGTCAGCGAGTCGAGGTCGGGCGCCTGCACCGTCACGACGAGGTCCCGCGCGCCGGTCGTGTGTTTGATCGTGACGATCCACGGCTCGGATGCCAGGCCGGCCGCCACCTGGCGCGCGGCACCGGCCTCGGTCTCGATCTCGACGACCGCGGTGACGGCGTTGCGGGCGTCCGACAGCCGCGGGTAGGCGGTCACCCAGGCGAGCCCGCGCGACTCCAGCCGCCGCCAGCGCCGGGCGACGGTGACCGGGTCCACTCCGAGGACCTCGCCGACGAGCCGCCAGGGCGCGCGGGGGTGGATCTGCAGCGCGTGCACCAGCTGGCGGTCGAGTTCGTCCAGCTCAGCAGTGGAATACTGCGTCTCCATGGGATGGCATGATCCTGCGTTTTCGTGGCGGATATCAAGAGGATCCTGCGTCGTAACCGTCCCGTCATCCACCACGCCCGACATTCGTGCGACCGGGAGCGACCCGGACGATCGATATGGAAGGTGACGGCCTGTATATGATCCCCTCTACCCCCAGTGACCTGCGCATCGTGCGTGCGCGCCTGATCGACGGCACCGGCGGCGCGCCGGTCGACGACGCCGTCCTGTGCGCCGACGCGACCGGCGTCATCGGTTACGCGGGCCCCGCCGCCGGGGCCCCGGCGGCCGTCCCCGGTGAGCGGGTGATCGACGCCGGCGGCCGTACGGTCCTGCCGGGATTCTTCGACTGCCATGTGCACCTCGGCTTCGCCGCCGGCAGGCCCCCCGGCCGGCGCGGCGAGGAGGACCCGGTGCACCTGGTCTTCGACACCGCGCGGCGGCTGCGGATGACCCTGGACGCCGGCATCACCAGCGCCCGCGACCTGGCGGGTCTGCCCGCCGGGTACCGCACCGCCGTGGAGACGGGCCGCATCGAGGGGCCCCGGATCCACACGGCCGTCCGCGTCATCAGCCACACCGGCGGGCATGGCGACGTACGGCTGCCGGACGGCACGGACGTGAGCCAGGGCATGACGGAGTTCGCCGACTCGGTGGACGAGGTGCGGCTCGGTGTCCGCCGGGTGCTCCGGGAGGGCGCCGACCTGATCAAGGTCTGCGCGACCGGTGGCATGGGCAGCCCCTACGACCAGCCCGACGACGAGGAACTGCTGGAGGAGGAGATCCGCGCCGCCGTCGACGAGGCGCGCCGGCACGGCGGCAAGGCCGTCGCGGCGCACGCGCAGGGCACCGCGGGCATCCTCACCGCGCTCCGCGCGGGGGTCACCAGCATCGAGCACGGCTACGGCCTGGACGACCGGGCCTGCGACCTCGCGGGGGAGAGGGGCGTCTTCGTCGTTCCGACCCTGTCGACCGTCTACCTCGGCATCGACAAGGACGCGATGCCCGACTACCACTACCAGAAGAAGGTCCGGTGGTCGGGCATCACCAAGACCAACATCGCCCGCGCCATCGACCGCGGTCTGCGGTTCGCGATGGGCACCGACGCGGCGGTCGGCCCGCACGGCCGCAACCTCCTGGAACTCTCCTATCTCGTCGACCTCGGCATGACGCCGATGGACGCGATCGTCGCCGGGACCCGCACCTCGGCGGAACTGCTCGGCGTCGACGACCGGCTCGGCACGCTCACACCGGGCATGGTCGCGGACATCGTGATCTGCGCGGGCGACCCGCTCGCCGACATCGGCGTGCTGGGCGAGCCGGACAACATCCACTACGTGATCCAGCAGGGCGTCGTCCGCAAGGCGCCGACCGCCCTTTCCTCCGACCCTTCCGGGCCGGACCAGGCCTGACCACCCCTTCGGACGGGCAGCCGGAGGTCCGCCCGCCCGCCGTATCACGAGGGAACCCATGACCGAGAACGTCGACACCGCTCCTGAGCGGCCCACCGTGCTCGACCGCGTGCTCGGTCGGATCGAATGGGCCGGCAACAAGCTCCCCCACCCCGTCCTGCTCTTCGTCTCCCTCTTCGCGCTGGTCGCCGTCCTGTCCAGCGTCCTGGGCGCGCTCGGCACCACCGTCACGATTCCGGGCGCCCACCAAACCAAGACCGTCCAGGGGATGCTGACCGCCGACGGCGTGGTGTGGCTCCTCCAGAACCTGGTCGAGAACTTCGCCGGCTTCCCGCCGTTCGCGACCGTCATCATGCTGATCATGGCAGTGGGGCTGGCCGAGCGGAGCGGCCTCCTCGAGGTCGCGGTGCGGGCCACGCTCGCGCGCGTTCCCCGGGCGGTCCTTCCGTACGCCCTGGCGATCGTCGCGTGTCAAGCGCACATGATGAGCGACGTCGCGAACATCGTCATCCCGCCGCTGGCCGCCCTGGCGTTCAAGGCCGCGGGGCGGCACCCCGTCGCCGGGCTGCTCGGCGGCGTGGCCTGCGTCGGCGCCGGCTACTCGGCGGGCTTCACCGTCGGCTCGCTCGACGCCCTCCTCATCGGCATCACGCAGAAGTCGGTCGCGGTCCTGCCGGGCACGTCCGGTATAGAGGTCAACCTCCTCGCCAACTACTTCTTCACGGCCGTCAGCAGCATCGTCCTCGGCCTGCTCGGCGGCTTCCTGATCTCCCGGGTCCTCGAGCCGCGCCTCGGCGCCTACCAGGAGCAGGACGGGGAGCCCGAGCAGGTCGGCATCTCCGCCGAGCAGCGGCGCGGGCTGCGCGTCACCAGCGCGGTGCTCGCCGTCTACGTGGCGACCGTCCTGACCGCGTGGCTGTGGCCGGGCAGCCCCCTGCGCGGGCCGGGCGGCTCGCTGGTGCCGTCCCCGGTGCTGTCCGGGATCGTCACCCTGATCTTCGTGGCGTTCCTCATCGCCGGCCTGACGTACGGCATCGTGTCCGGGACCGTGCGCTCCGCGCAGGACGCCGTCACGATGTCCACCGAGGCCGTCAAGAGCATGGCGGGCTACGTCGTCCTCGTCTTCGTCGCGGCGCAGGTCATCGCGCTGTTCAACTGGTCCAACCTCGGCATCGTCCTGGCGGTGAGGGGCGCCGCGCTGCTGAAGTCGGTCGGCCTCACCGGCTTCGGCGTCATCGCGCTGTTCGTCGTGCTGACCGCGCTGCTGAGCCTGTTCATCGTCTCCGGGTCGGCGCTGTGGTCGCTGCTCGCCCCGGTGTTCGTCCCGGCGTTCATGCTGCTGGGGATGAGTCCCGCCCTCAGCCAGGCCGCCTTCCGCGTCGGCGACTCCGCCATGCACATCGTCACGCCCATGAACCCGTACCTGCTGCTCGCCCTGGCGATGCTGCGCGGCTACGAGCCCGAGGCGCGGTTCGGCACGATGATCTCCAGGCTGTCGATCTTCGTCCTGCCGTTCCTCGTGGTGTGGCTTCTGCTCCTCGCCCTCTTCTACACGCTCGGCCTTCCCCTGGGCCCGGGCAGCGGCATCCACCTGCACTGACACCGGCGGTCCGCTGAGCAGGACGATCGGCTGTCCGGTGCCCGGCCGCGGCTGTAATCCTCACCCCCTGACAGGAGGGAAACAGACATGACCGTACCCGGTGAGGTGCGCGCCGAGGCGGCGCGAGCACTGGCCGCCGCCGAGCGGGACCGTGCCGCGATCCCGCCGCCGACCGAGACGTGGCCCGGTCTCGACACGGCCGACGCGTACGAGATCCAGCTGGTCAACACCCGGCGGCGGATCGCCGCGGGGGAGGTGGTGCTCGGCCACAAGGTGGGCCTCACCTCCGCCGCCATGCAGCGGATGCTCGGCGTCGACCGGCCGGACTACGGCGTGCTGTTCGCGTCGATGTTCACCGAAGACGGCGGCAAGGTCGCCGCGGCGGACCTCCTCGCGCCGAAGGCCGAGATCGAGATCGCGTTCGTGCTCCGGGACGAACTGCGCGGGCCGGGCGTCACGGTCGGCGCCGTCCTCGCCGCCACCGACCACCTGCGCGCCGCGATCGAGATCGTCGACAGCCGGATCGCCGACTGGCGGATCACCCTGGCCGACACCGTCGCCGACAACGCCAGCAGCGCCGGCGTCGTCCTCGGCGAACGCCGAGTGCCGGTCGGCGACGTGGACCTCGAACGCGTCGAGGGACGGCTGCTCAAGGCCGGCGAACTCGTCGAGCGCGGACCGGGCTCGGCCGTGCTCGGCAACCCCGCCGCCGCGGTCGCCTGGCTCGCGAACACCCTCGCCGAGCGCGGCGTGTCCCTCGAGCCCGGGCACGTCGTGCTCCCCGGCGCGTGTACGCGGGCGGTCGAGGTGACCGCGGGCGACGTCGTGACGGGCGACTTCGACGTGCTCGGCCCGGTCACGGTCACCTTCGGCTGACAGAGAGAAGCACATGACGAAGATCTCGGCCGCGATCGTCGGATCCGGCAACATCGGCACGGACCTGCTCTACAAGCTGCTCCGCTCGGACCTGGTCGAGCCGCGCTGGATGATCGGGGTGGACCCGGCCAGCGCGGGGCTGGCGAGAGCCGCCAAGGAGGGCCTCACCACCTCCGCCGAGGGGGTCGACTGGCTGCTGGAGGGGCCGGAACTGCCGGGGATCGTGTTCGAGGCGACCTCCGCCTACGTCCACGTACGGAACGCGCCGAAATACGCCGCCGCCGGAATCCGCGCGATCGACCTGACCCCGGCCGCGCGCGGCCCGTACGTCGTGCCGCCCGCCAACCTGCGCGAGCACCTGGACGCGCCCAACGTCAACATGGTCACGTGCGGCGGGCAGGCGACGATCCCGATGGTGTACGCGGTCTCGCGGGTCACCGAGGTCGCGTACGCCGAGATCGTCGCGTCGATCGCCTCCCTGTCCGCAGGGCCGGGCACCCGCCAGAACATCGACGAGTTCACCCGCACCACGTCGCAGGCGATCGAGGTGCTCGGCGGCGCGCGGCGCGGCAAGGCGATCATCGTGCTGAACCCGGCGGACCCGCCGGTGCTGATGCGCGACACCGTGTACTGCTCCATCCCGGACGACGCCGACGAGGCGGCGATCACCGCGTCGGTGAAGGAGGTCGCCGCCGAGGTGGCGGTCTACGTGCCGGGCTACCGGCTGCTGTCGGACCCGCAGTTCGACTCCGACGGAGACGGCAGACGGGTGGCGATCTTCCTGGAGGTGGAGGGCGCCGGTGACTTCCTGCCCCCGTACGCCGGGAACCTCGACATCATGACGGCCGCCGCGGCGCGGGTCGGCGACGTCCTCGCGGAGCACCTGCTGACGAAGGAGCGTTCCTGATGGCGTTCGACGACGACCTCGACATCCGGGTCACCGACTCGACCCTGCGGGACGGCAGCCACGCCGTCCGGCACCAGTTCACCGAGGAACAGGTCCGCAGCGTCGTGCGCGAACTCGACGCGGCCGGCGTGCCGGTCATCGAGGTGACCCACGGCGACGGGCTCGGCGGCTCCTCCTACGTGTACGGCATGTCCGGCACCGACGAGCGGGTCCTCATCAAGGCGGCGGTCGCCGAGGCCCGGCAGGCGAAGATCGCCGCGCTGATGCTCCCCGGCGTCGGCACCAAGGACGACATCCGGGCCGTACACGACCTGGGCGTCTCGGTGATCCGCATCGCGACCCACTGCAGCGAGGCCGACATCTCCGAGCAGCACTTCGGGCTCGCCCGCGAGATGGGCCTGGAGACGGTCGGCTTCCTCATGCTCGCGCACCGCCTCAGCCCCGAGGAACTGGCCAAGCAGGCGCGCGTCATGGTCGACGCCGGGTGCGAGTGCGTGTACGTCACCGACTCGGCGGGAGCGCTCGTCCTCGACGAGGTGACCGACCGGGTCGAGGCGATGATCGCCGAGATCGGCGGCGAGGCGCAGATCGGCTTCCACGGCCACCAGAACCTCTCCCTGGCCGTCGCGAACACGATGTTCGCCTTCCGCGCCGGCGCCGTGCAGGTCGACGGCTGCACGCGCGGCCTCGGCGCCGGCGCCGGGAACACCCCCACCGAGGCGCTCGTCGCGGTCTGCGACAAGCTCGGCCTGCGCACCGGCATCGACACCTTCGGCATGATGCGCGTCGCCGAGGAGGTCGTCCGGCCCATCATGGACCGCGAGTGTGTCGTCGACCGTCTCTCCCTGGCGATGGGGTACGGCGGCGTCTACTCCTCCTTCATGGGGCACGCGGCCCGTGCCGCCGAGCGCTACGGCGTCGACCCGGCCCAGATCCTGCTGCGCTGCGGCGAACGCCGGCTGGTCGGCGGCCAGGAGGACCAGATCACCCAGATCGCGCTTGAACTCGCCGAGGAGAAGTCATGAATCCCATGATGCGGCGCGTCCGCACCACCGTCATCGCCGGTGCCGCACTGGTCCTGGCCGCGTCGTGCACGTCGGGGTCGACCGACGCCGGAGCGGCGAACGCCGGGGCCAAGGGCCCGGTCATCCGCATCGCCGTCGGCGTCGACCCGTCCTACGCGCCGCTCTACCTGGCCGTGGAACGCGGGATGTTCGCCAAGGCCGGGCTGAACGTCCAGCTGATGCAGACCGAGGGCGGGCCGGCCGCGGCCGAGGCCGTCGTCGCGGGGACGGCCCAGATCTCCGCCAACGCGGACTCCACCGCGCTGTCCCTGATGGCCAACAACGCGAACCTGCGCTCCATGGGCGTCTTCCAGTCCTCCGACCGCTACCTCAAGGTCGTCCTGCGCAAGGGCATCGACTCGCCGAAGCAGATCAAGACCATGGGCTCCATCCAGGGCCTCGGCCTGTACGCCACCCACGCGTACCTGAAGCACAACGGCATCGACCCCAACAGCATCAAGATCGTCAAGGGGTCTCCGCCGGACATGCCGGGCCTGCTCGGCCGCGGATCGATCGACGGCTACGTCCTGTTCGAGCCGTGGGCGGCCAACGGCGTCAAGGCCGGCGGCCACATCGCCGCCCGTATCGGCGACTTCGGCGTCGGCTACGTGCAGTGGCTCCTGGCCGACCAGAAGTGGCTGAGCGGCAACAACGACGCGGCCGGCAAGATCTTCAAGGTCGTCGCCCAGGCCGACCAGATCGTCACGAAGGACCCGAAGGCCGCGGCCGAGGCGACGCAGAAGCAGGTCAAGCTACCGGCAGACACGACCGCCAAGGTCCTCCCCGAGATCGACTTCACGGCGCGGGGCTTCACGAGCGCCGACGACGCCTCAGCCACGAAGGAGCTGGACTTTCTCCTCGGGCAGAAGCTGATCAAGGCGCGGCCCGACCTCAAGACCGTGATGCTCCACGGCTGGTACGAGAAGTACACCGGATGACCGGCGACCCCTTGGAGGAGGTCTGCGCCCGCGCCGCCCGGCTGCGCGGCCGGGCCGAGCGCGTCCGCCTCGGCGAGGTCACGGTCCGGGACCTGTGCCGGTACGCCATCGCGGTCGGCGACGACGAGTACGCCGTCGCCGCCCGCGCGGCGGAGGCGGCGGGCCGTACGGTCGTCGCGCCGCCGATGTTCCTGACCGGCATCCTCAGCTGGGAGGACGGCCCGCCCGAGGACGAACTGCGACCGGACGGCCTGGGCGCGCACGAGTCACCCTGCACCGAGGGCCTGCCGGTCCGGCAGGTCCACGGCGGGCAGGCCGTACGGCTGCTCGCCCCGGTGGCGGCCGGCATGACCATCCACGCCGAGCGCTCCCTGACCGGCGCGGACCGCAAGCGCGGCAAGACCGGGGACTTCGTCGTCCTCGGGCTGCGCACCGAGTACTTCGACGACTCCGGCACACCGCTCGTGGTGTCGGAGGAATCGGTGATCGTGCTGGGAGACGTCGATGGAGGCTGAACCGGGCGCCGTGTGCCCGCCACTGCAGTTCACGCCGACGCGCGTGCGGCTGTTCCGCTTCAGCGCGGTGAGCTGGAACTCCCACCGCATCCACTACGACGTGGAGCACGCCCGCGCCGAGGGGTTCCCCGACGTCGTCGTGCAGTCGACGCTCCACGGCGAGATGTTCGCCCGCACCGTGCTGCGCTGGGCCGGCCCCGGCGCGGTGCTGCGCCGGGTCGAGTGGCGCAACCGCGCGACCGCGTACGCCGACGTGCCCCTGACCTGCTCGGGCACGGTCACGACGGTACGGGAGGCCGACGACGGCCACCTCGTCGAACTGACCCTCACCGAGACCGCCGCCGACGGCACCGTCTGCGCCACCGGCACCGTCGAGGTGCACATCCCCTGAAAGAGGACGGACCGCCGAATGTCAGACGTGTTCTCGCTCGCCGGCCGGACGGCGCTGATCACCGGTGGCGCCTCCGGCATCGGTCTCGCGGCCGCGCGCGCCATGGCGGCGGCCGGGGCACGTGTCGCGATCACCTCCCGGGATCCCCGCCGGGCCGAGAAGACCGCCGAACGGATCGGCCCGGAGGCCATCGGGCTGGGCTGTGACGTCTCCGCCGAGGACCAGGTGCGCGCCACGGTGGAGCAGGTGGCCGAGCGCATCGGCGGGCCAGACATCGTGGTCACCAGCGCCGGGACCCTCGCCCGCGGCAGCGTCGCCGAGCTGGACACGGACACGCTGCACGCATGCATGGCCACCAACTTCTTCGGCACCTGGTACACCGTGCGGGAGGCGAGCAGGCGGATGACCGCCGCCGGTTACGGGCGCATCGTGACGATCGGCTCAGTGCTCGGCGTCGTCGGCGCCCCCGAACGCGCCGGATACGCCGCGTCGAAGGGCGCGGTGGTCCAGCTGACCAAGTCCCTCGCGCTGGAGCTGGCCGGCACGGGCGTGACCGCCAACTGCCTGCTCCCCGGACCGGTGCTGACGGAAATGAACGAGGCGTCCCGCGACGACCCGGTGGCGCTCGCCATGGTGCGCCGGGAGGTGCCGATGGGCCGCTGGGGCGAGACCCACGAGCTCACCGCCGCGCTGCTGCTGCTCGCCGGCGAGCACGCCGGCTACCTGACCGGCGCCACGCTGCCGGTCGACGGCGGCTACCTCGCGCACTGACCCCGAAGCCACGCCTCCTGTCGCAGAATCGGAGAACGAAATGACGGAAGACAGAGCACGTCGATCACCGGCCTCGACCGTGTTCACCGGTGCCCGCCTGATCGACGGAACCGGCGCGGCACCGGTCGAGTCGGTCGCCGTGGTGGTGGACGACGGCAGATTCACCTACGTCGGCCCGGAGGATTCGCGGCCGCAGATCGACGGCGCGACGATCGTCGACCTCGGTGGACGCACGCTGCTGCCGGGGTTCTTCGACTGCCATGTGCACTTCCTCATGAACAGCAACACCGACTTCACGGGGAGACTGCTGACCAACCGCCCGACGGTCACCGTCTTCGAGCGGGCGCAGCAGATGCGAACGACGTTGCATGGCGGCGTCACGACGGCGCGGGACCTCGGCGGCATCGACGCCGGCTACCGGGACGCGGTGGCGCTCGGCCTGATCGACGGGCCCCGGCTGCACGTCGCGCTCCGGCTGATGAGCCACACCGGCGGGCACGCGGACTTCAGTCTGCCCACTGGTTTCGACCCGGGCCCTCTCGTCGGCCCGGTCAGCGAGCTGGTCGACGATCCGGCGGAGGCCCGCCTGGCGACGCGGCGGCTGCTCCGCGACGGCGCCGACGTCATCAAGGTCTGCGCGACCGGCGGCGTGAACAGCCCGAGCGACCAGCCCGAGGACGAGGGCCTGAGTGTTGAGGAGATCGCGGCGGTCGTGGAGGAGACACGCCGGCACCGTGGCCGGCCGGTCGCCGCGCACGCGCAGGGTTCCCAGGGCATCAAGAACGCCCTGCGGGGCGGCGTGTCCAGCATCGAACACGGCTATCTCATCGATGACGAGGGCATCGACCTCATGCTGGAGAAGGGCGCGTTCCTGGTCCCGACCCTGTCGACGTTCCACGTCGCGCGTGAGCACTTCACGCCCGCGGCCTATGCGAAGAAGATGCGCATGGCCGAGGCCGCGACGGAACGGCTGAGTGAGGCGGTCCGGCGTGGTGTGCAGGTCGCGCTGGGCACTGACTCGGGTGTTCTCGCGCACGGCCAGAACCTCAAGGAACTCGGCTACATGACGAAGCTGGGCCTGTCTCCGCTGGAGGGCATCCGCGCCGGCACGCTGAACGCCGCCCGGCTGCTGGGACTGGACGAGACACTCGGCACCATCGAACCGGGAAAGACCGCCGACCTCGTGGTGTGCGACGGCGACCCGGTCGCCGACATCGACGTACTCGGCGACCCGGCGAACATCGTCCTGGTGATGCAGGAGGGCCGCCTGATCAAGCGAACGCTGACCGAAGCCGTCCGGTAGCAAAGCAGAGCACCGTGGGTGGCCCGGCCGCAGGGCGTACGGAAGATCGTCAGGCGCATCGGCATGCCTCGCGGTCAGGCCGAGGGCTGGAGGGTTCGGGATACGCCGAGGCCGGCGGTGCGTAGTACGCCGGTGAAGCGGCCGAGGTTCATGCGGCAGGAAGGATGCGGGAGAGAACGTCGTGGTGGGACCTCGCCCGCCCGCCGGCTGCACGCCTACCTGCGGTGGCGGAACGCCAACGCCCGCCACCCCGACGTCCTGGCCGCCCATCGCCGCGAACGCGCCCGCATCCGCAGCGAACGCCAGCAACGCTGGGGCCGCCCACGACCCAAAGCCGCGTGATCAAACCCGGCCGCTCGTGGTCACCGCACGGAGTAGATGGTCGGCGTCGGTCATCGCCACCTGGGACGCCGACAGATGGTCAGGAGTCTTGTACGAGCAACCGTCCCTGCTTGGCGTCCGGCGAGACGAACGCGAACGCCGTAGGTGCAGCACCGAGATTGAGGTAAAACGGCTGGAAGTTCGGGCTCAGCTGCAACATCAGTTTCCAGGGGCCGCCGTCAGGCCAGTCATCGCCTTGGAAGAACGCGGGCGTCCCGCCGATCTTGTCGCTGCTGATCTGTTCCCAGTAGTGATCGTGATCGTCGGTCGGCAGCCTCGCGTGGTCGTGCTGAGGACGGAAGTCGGGATCCTTGTCCGGCTGGAGCCGGACGGTGTATTCGGCGTCGGACCCGTCCTCGACGTGGTACAGGCTGGGCCCGGTGGCCAGCGGGAGCGTTGAACCGCCGTAGATACCGCCCGGCTGCACGATGACCGCGTTCGCACCCTCGTCGGGAAGAGCGATGTCGGGGTCGAAGAACGCCTCGTCGCCATGCTCCGCGTGGGTCACGAAGACGTACGCCAGCTTGCCTCGCCCCGCGTCGCCGAGCACCGGCCCGAGCTCGATCTGGCAGACGAACCGCATCGGCTCCCCCCACGCGTCGTTGACCGGCCACTGCGGCTCGGAAAGCCACACCGGCTGCCCCCCGAACTTGGTGACCGGGGTGGTAATCGGCACGCTGGCGGGAACGAACGCCTCGATCCTCAACGTCGGTACCATGAGCGCCCTCCTCGCCGTGACGGCCCAGGATTCTGCCACTCCCACGGCTACTTGCCACAGCCGCTGACCCTCCTGGTCGGTCAACCGCCGTGCCCGCGAACCGGCTCTGCCACCCGATGGCCTCGCTCTCAATAACGATCTGTTCGCCGTCGAGACTGAGGCCCACAAGCCATGGCATCGCGGACGCCGACCGGCGTGTCACCAGATCCGGTGAACGTATGTGGTCAGCGCACTAGCGAGAATTGGTGACGGCGTTCAATTCCGCCAGGCGGCCCGTCCGTGAAGAGGGCGTCTCCCAAGGGAGACGCCCTCTTCGCTTCCACGGGACAGCGACCTCGGGCCGCCCAGCGAGGCTCCTTTGGTTGCAGTCGGCCTCAAGCCGCGGTGATCATTGGCGCGTGCTGCGCCTCTTGACTCACCACCTGCCGGGTGCGGAGGACGGTCCGTTCAGGCGGCAGGGATTGGCTTGAGGTAGGTGACCTCGACGTTCAGATAGGTCGCCAGGCCGTAGTCGTGGCCGCGGATGGCGAGCAGGTTGCCGCATTCCAGGTCGTTCGCCGGGACGACGGCGTTGATCGCGCCTCCGATGCAGTTGCCGCTCTTGGCGGTTTGCAGGAGGTGGCCGTTGAAGTAGACCTGCGCGTCGTTGTCTATCGTCCCTTGGATGCGGACCTGTTGTGCGTCGCGCGGGATGTGGACCCAGTGGCGGACCAGGATGTCGGTGTTCACCGCCCAGCGGGTTTTGACGTGGGCGGGATTGTTCCAGGAGCAGCCGGCGCCGACAGTGCCGAAGCCCTCCTGTCCGGTCGGCCAGCCGCTGTCGTCGAAGCTCCGCTCGTAGAACAGCGGCTCGCTGGTCGCGGGTGGTACCTGGATGTATTTCCAGTCGGTGCTGTTGTAGCCGAGTGCGGTGAAGGCGGTCTGACGCATTCTGGCTGATGATGTGGATGCGAGTGCCGGGGCGGACAGGGCCATGGCGGCCAGCAGCGAGCCCGCCGCCAGGCTGGTGGGCAGGAAACACAGTGGTCTTTTGAACATGGCGATCTTCCTCGTCGGTTGTTCGAAATGTCGTGATCCTGTGGGCGTTCAAAGCGGGTCATGGCCCTGCATGTCGTGACGCTGTCACTGCACGCCCGCCGGAATGCGAGGAAAGCAAAGCATGTTCACGTCGTCGGCGAACAGATTTCCCATGGCAAAGCTTAATTGATGCTTGCAGAGAGACGGCCGCATGAGGCGGCATCGAATTACGTGCTTTATCTCCGATTTCTGGGAAAGTGTCCGTAAGATCTACTGCCGGATAACCCGTTAGGTCTCTGGAGTTTTTATGATGGACCGGGCGAAAGGCTCGGTAAAGGCATATCGGCGACGAAGATTCGTGGCATTCGCCCTATCCGGTGGCACCCGTCACCGAGCATTTGGTACGAAGCCTTGCGGGCCGCCGCCGACCGGGCCGGAGCGACCCCTGCCGGCGACGCGGGCGGTCGTCGGTAGGGTGCCTGCGTGCGCGTTTCCCAGTACGCCTACTTCGCCTTGTCTTCAACGCAGATGTCCGCGACCGAGATCACCGCTCGGCTGCGTGTCGAGCCCGACGAGGTGACAACACGCGGTAGCCGTATTGCCGATCCGCCCCGACCGGCTGCACACACGTGGAGGGTGGTCTGCCGTACGGCCCGCCTCACCGTGGACGAGCAGATAGCACGGATCGTGGACAGGTTGTTCGAACACGCCGAACGCATCGGCGTCCTGGCCGCCGAGCTTGACCGGATGGATGGACAACCAGGCGCCAGCAGACTGCAAGTCGTTCGGATATATGAACATCCGGACGGCGAGGAAGAAGAGGACACCAACCCGGTTGAGGGTCTTGAGAAGTTTCCGGGACAACATCAGTTGCTGGGCTGGCATCTTGACGCCAGGGCGCTGGAGTTCCTCCGGCTGACGCGAGCGGAACTGGATGTCGACGAGTATGCCTATGGATGACGTCCGCCTCGTCCTTGATTAACCCCTCGTAGGTGTCCAGCGCAGTCGTGGCCTCTGCCGGGGTGCGGTCGATCATTGGCACTCGCGAGCGTATCGGCCGCCACAATTGCCGATGGCAGCGACGCCCGTCGAAGTGCGGCGCTCCACGCCGAACGGCCTGGCTTTTTGGCGGGTTTATAGCGGTGGGATGGGTGTAGGGAGAGTTCCGGCGCGGATGGCTGCGGCTTGGTCGAGAGTGAAAGGTGATTGGAGCAGGCTCTGGTTTTGTTGCCAAGACCGGAACAGGTCCGCTAGGAAGTTCATCCGGTCGCCTAGCTCGGCCCAGTCGTCGGCGGCACTGCCCAGCACGGTGTTGGGGGTACGGTCGATGTCGTATAGCAACGCCTTGAGTTCGATGTTGGAAAGGTGGGTCAGGTCGGGCGGGAAAGTCGCTGCGAGGGCGGCCCGGCCGACGTTGACGCCCAGGTTCTGAATGGTGAGGCGGCGGGTCTGCTGGAAGTCGGGGGCGGGCATCCGGACGTCCATCAGGTGGGCGGTGGCCATGGTCCGCCATAGCTGTGTCAGGCGCTTACGTAGCAGGGGCGCGGCAAGTGGGGAAACCTGCACCGGAACCAGCGCCTCGGCGATGGTCTCTTGCAAGCGGATCTGCTCGTGCAGACCGATTCGCAAATTGGCCAACAGGATGTGCTCGGCGCGTTCGGCGGCGTCGCGGGCTCGCATGGCGGCGTGATGGCTGTGCACGGCGGCGATCAGCAGTTCCTGGCCGCCCTGTCCGGTCGCGCCGGGGCGCAGCGCGGCCACGCAGCGTTCGAGCGCGTGGTCTTGGGCGGTGGGATCGGCGGCGCCGGTGTACTCCTGGATCAGCCGGGCGTACAGCAACCCCAAGTCCTGGAACACCATGTGGTTACCGATCGCGACGTTGTCGCCGACCTGCCGGACGGCACGGGCGACCAACTGAGGAGCGACCGCCTGGATACGTTCGGGAACACGGTGGGCGAAGGCGGTCATGAGGCGGACCATCCGCGGAATACCTTCCCCGCGGATGAACCGGCCGGCCGTGCGGGAAGCCCAGGTTCCAAAGCAACACCAGCTGACGTTGTCGGGACCCAGCAGTTCGGCCATCCCGATCGACAGGTCGTGGTACGCCTGGGTGATGCGCAGATTGCGCAGCACAGGGTCGGTGGTGGCCGCTATCTCGGCGACCTCCTCCAAGGTGACCCGGTGGGCCGCATCCCATGCGGACGAGGTGGGAGTCGGCCAAGTGCTGGCGGCGTCGAGGGGCATGCGCGGACGATATCCAGCGCGCTGCTCACCATGACAGTCACTAAAGGTGACACTAAAACTACTCATCGAGCGTAGATGGCTACCGTCCGCGCCATTCACGTTGCTGCGAGTGATGCGGCCAAGCGCGTCGTCTGCCTCGGTCCAGGGACAGATGATGCCACGTCGTGAGCTGGCGATCGCCGACACGGGATGGGCGACACAGATCATTGGCGCCTGCTGCGTCTCTTGACGCACCACCTGCCGGTGATCAATCGCTCGCTGCCTCCATCGCCTCCGCGGGCCTGGAAGCTCGATGCGGGACGGCTGTCAGCGGCACGGTCCGACGCCAAGGGTCCAGCGCGCGCCTTGGCGTGGTGCGGGCTCTTCCGTTGGTTAAGATCGCCGCGGAGCGACACGGCCGGACGCGCATCACTCAGCCCTGGATTGATGCCGAGCCGTATGAGGTGGCGGCACAGTTCGACCAGCGTCTCGAGCTCGGCGTTCTGTTTGGCGTTCACGATTACGAGCGTCGCTGAGTGAGGTGTTGCGCTGCGAGATCGCCTCTATTTCGTCTCGGGCGTCTAGTTCTCTCTTCCGCCTCATCTATGTCTCGCCTCGTGTTACGTTCGCCGTGATGGAAGGGCAGGCGATGACGAATCCCCCCGTGCGGTTGAAAGCACTACTCCGCGAACGCCACTGGCAGACCCATCGGACATTTACCCTTGAATACGACAAGGCTGCTCGTAAGGTCGACCCGTCTCTTGTCGGCAGGGGACCCAGCCGGGCGCAGCTTCACCGCTGGACCTCTGGAGAGGTCAAAGGACTTCCGTACCCTGACCACTGCCGGGTGCTGGAGAAGATGTTCCCCGGATGGACTGCGGAGCAGCTATTCGAGCACATCAATGATGAGCAGGATGCACATGAAGGCATCGTCATCCCCGCCAGCCCGAACACATCAGGCACCGGGCTCCCCGTTGAGGCATCGGTTGCCACCTCACCGATCCACATCAGGCCCTACGTCGAAGCCGCCTTTGATCGGGAGCACGTAGCGATCGACTTCTTCGGTTTCTCTGGCGAGACGCTGCACGGCGTCATCCAGGAACCACTCGACAAGATTCGCGCCGGGCAGCTCAAACCGCGGAATCTCACGCTGCGAATCCTCGTACCCGACGTGTCCAAGCCGATGGCCGTACCGTGCCGCAGTGAGGATCTGGGCGATGACCCGGAGTTTCGTCAACGCGCGAGCAGGATCATGCTGCGCCATGGGCAAGCCATCCTCGACGCCGTCGAGGAACTGGCCGACCTGGGCATCGTCGACAGCGCCAAGGCCGAGATCCGCGTGCATGACTGCCCGCCGCTGTTCAAGCTGTACGTCTTGAACAACGAAGAGGTCTTCTTCGGCTTCTACCCGATCAGGCAACATGTCGTGCAGATCAAGGGCACGCCACATCCCATGTTCGATCCCATGGGGAAGGAAACAAGCTTGTTCCGACACACGGTCCACGATGGCTCAGCCATCGGGCCGCAGTACGTCGCCCAGGCACGCCAGTGGTTCGACACCGTCTGGGAGACGATCAGCCGCGAGTTCACCGGATGACCGTCCCGAGTACAGCCTTGGCGGAGGTCCTCGCCCGCAGCCAGCATCTCCTGTTCGACTTCGACGGCCCCATCTGCAGCATCTTCTCCGGACTCACCGCTCCCGCTACCGCTGCCCACCTACGCGAGCTGGTGACCAGCCAGGGCATCGACATCCCTAGCGACGCTGCAGCGTCCGGTGATCCATTCGACGTCTTGCGGTTCGCCGCGACCATCAGTGCCGATCTCATGCACGCCGTCGCGGCAGAGCTACGCACGATGGAACTCCGCGCCGTCGAGGTAGCAGACGCCACACCGCACGCTCGACAGGTGATCCAAAGAGCTCACTACGACGGCCGCGTCATAGCCGCCGTAAGCAACAACTCCCGCGAAGCCGTGACCCGCTACCTCACGACCGCCAGCCTCGCACCACTGTTCACCGCCGTCATCGGCCGTACCGATCCAGACCCCCGGCTGCTCAAACCCGACCCTCACCTGATCAGTCAGGCCGTCAAGGAACTGAACGCGGCCCCCGCTGACTGTGTCTTGATCGGGGACTCCCTCAGCGACATCGAAGGAGCACGCAGCGCCGGAACCCTCAGTATCGGCTACGCCAACAAGCCTGGAAAACTAGAACGCTTCGCTGCGGCCGACGCCGTCATCACGAACATGGCAGAACTCATACCGGGCCTAACCCCGTGACAGCCTGCGACCGACTGCCAGGAGAGACCGAGACAGTGGCGCGAGCCCCAGCCTCGTCCGTGTCGGTCGCGATGACGCCGGCGTTGCGGCCCCGGGCGGTGACCAGGTCGAGCGCGGCCCGAATCGTCGCGACCGCCGTTGCGGTCTCGGAGTTGATGCCGGTGCCGGCGAGGGTGACCATCTCGTCTTCGAAAACCACGATGGCCGGCGGGCTTGTGGGCCAGTGGGCGCGGACCTCGCCGCCGGTGGCACCCGCGTGGAGGGTCTTGTGGGCGCGGTCGGCGAGGAGCTCGGCGGCCCGGTGGGCCTCCTCGGCAGTGACCGACCTGGCGCCAGCGGGGATGCCGAGCATCCAGCCGAGCAGGCGATTCAAGCTCTTGGCTTCGCTGATGTTCATTTCAACTCCTCGGCCATCTACATCGGGATCGCCCTCGGCGGCGGCCTGGGCGGACTGGCCCAGGAGTGGTTTGCCATCGCGCCCGCCGCGCTGGGACTGCCAGCCGCCGGTGTCACGACCCGGGCGCTGCTCTACCACCTGACAACCGCACGCCACCGTGCGCCCACAGCACCTCAGCCGACCCCCTCCACCCGGAGAAGGCCGAGGCGTAACCCCCCTGCTGGGGCCCCCAACGGTCAATGCATGAGCGAGCCGGCGATATCGCCGGGTGAGATCAGGGTCAGTGCTGAAAAGTGTCCGGAACTGTCCCGAAGCTATCGCCGACCTGCATGGACAGATTCGTACAAGGTCGAACACGCCTGTCCTTGCCCGCGGCGCCCCGCCGACTTATGTTTTGTCCACACCAAAGGCAGGGCGATTCTTCAGGGCAAACTCCAATTCGCCCAAAGACTAAAGATGCAAAGGAGGCACACCGAAACAAGATCTTGAAATAGGAAAAGTGGGAGATTATGACGATCACGCGTCGCGTTGACCATCGCGGCCACGAAGACTGGGAGACATGATGGCATCGAAGCTCGTCCGCACCGCAACATTCCTGGCGTCCTGCGTCACCCTGACAGGTACACTGGCCCTCACGGCGTACCCGGCGTCCGCCGACTCCGCATCAAGCAGCGCAGTGACGACCCGTACGGCATGGCAGCAATGGAGCCCGTGGGTCAAGTTGGGGTCGAGAAAGTGCCGTACCTATATCGACGCCACTCTCGTAGGTAACCGGATCCTGTTCGGCTCCCAGTCCGAGTGCACCAAAACAAAGGATGTCCTGGGCACCTGGCTGGTCCTCCGAAACCACGGGGTCAAGAAGCTGGCATGCCGGCAGGCAACGCAGTGCCATGTCTCCTGGTACGTCCGGAATCCCCGGGGCGCTCAGAGGTGGGTTGCCGCCACCTCCGCAACCGCTGGGATGAATCAACTACCCGATGTCAGGATCAGTTTCAAGGCCTGATCCGGCACCTTTCCGTGATCGGCCGGGGCGGCGGCCGGTCACGGGCCAGCCGAAGTGGCGCGCAGCGGGCGGCCTCCTCGGCCGTGAAGGCCCGTCGAGTTACCGGCGGTACAGGCTGCCACTGCCCGCGCCGGGCGGATACACCGACCGCGACAGTCCCGTCCACGCCGAGCTCATCGGCGAGGGCGACCGGCTCCGCCAGCCCGCACCTGTTCCAGTTCCACGTTCACCACATCCGAGGAGATCGTCCCGTCCGACAGGCCCGCAGCCGCCCGCGCGACGACCTGCCGTGCGCCCGATCCGCCGTGATGTCCTCATCTTGGCTGCTGCGCGGCCACGTCCTGCCCGGCGGGGCGCAACCCGAGGGCGGTGAGCTGACGCCGTGTCGCGTACCCAGCGGGTGCGCAGCTCCACGGCCAGGTCGGGATGCCGTACCGGTCGCCGGCCGGATCCCAAAACCGCACGTTTGGCCGGCGACCGCACGACTTAACGCCCGGTGGCGCTGGGGTCGGTCCTCGCCGTCTAGTCCTTGACAGCGGGCGGATCAGCGGGGGCGGGTTTGGTGAACCGCCGGTGCCCGAGGCAGTTCTTCTCGACCAGGCGGGTGGTAGTGCGGTCGTACACGGTTCCTCCAAACACGGGCGGGTTCGGGTCGACGACCGAGCCCCGCACCAGGAATGGCGCGGGGCGCGAAGAAGCAGGGGGTGTCAGCGGCGGCGGCGCCGCGGCTGCGAACTGGCCGCGCCCGGGGGCTGCGGGGTGTGGACGCGGCCGGTCATGGTGCGGGTCTGTACGTTCAGGTCCGCGTCGAGCGCGGCCTCGGTCGAGGTGGCCTGGTGGCCGCGGCTGAGACACACCTCAAACGCGGCGGCATCGAGCAGGCGTGCGTCACCTGGCACCAGGCCATCGACCACATGGACGGCGTGCGGTCCGTCCGCACCCGCAAAGCCGTTAGCCGTATGCGTGCAGACCTCGCCCGCTTCCGTGCCCGCGGCCTGCGCTGCGCACCCGAACTCGACGAACGTGCGCGCGACTTCCTCACCAGCACCTGACGACCCGTTCCACAGCCCCGGCCGCAGGCAGTACCGCCCCAGAGGATCCAGCGATCGAAGTACCGACGTAACTCAGGCATCGCGCCGGACCGATGCCTCCGCATACCGGCGCACGACCGGCTCCAGATAGTCCACGTGCGGACCCTCCAGGTCCGCAACCTCCACTGGAGAACCCACCAGAGCGATCCGGTCCAACTCCGGTTCACGCCCCAGGGCTCGCTCAGCGGCCGTCACGGCCTCGAAGCGCTCACGCAGCACCGTCTCTGGCCGAGGCGGGGCGAGAAAGACCAGGCCGATGCTGCGGTTCTCGCCGCGGGTGACGAGCCACAGGCGCAGCTCTTCGGGCCCGAGGCCGACACCGATCTCCTCTGCCAACTCTCGCGCGGCGTGGTAACGCAAGGCAGCCTCATCGAGCGCTCCGTTTCCTCCAGCGGGCTCTGCGGAACCGCCGGGAAGCTGCCACCGGCCCGGAGCAGCCGTTGACGAAGACATCCGGCCCACCAGCACGCGCCTGTCGTCCGTCGGCTGTACGACGTTCACGAACAATGACGGCAGCCACGAGGTGTTGCCTGGAACCCGACGCAGGGCGTAGTGCCGGTAGGTCACACGCGCCCAAAAGAGGACGAAACCGTGGGGTCCCTCCCTCTCCATCCCCGCACACGCCACCGCTGGACCGTCGAACAAACACGGGTTGGCCTGGAGGGCCTCGCCCCATACGCGATCCCTGGCCGGTTTGTCGTCGGGCGACAGTCGCGGCGCTTCGACCTCCGCCAGGCGGAGCCTGTGAACAGCAAAGAGGTCAACACCCACAGGGGGCAGGGTCTCGCTCACCGGCGAATCGTAGGGCTGACCAGGACGAGGAAATGCCGGCACCTGCCGTCCACTGTCAACAGCCGTCGCGCATCCCATAGAAGACCAGCGTGGGCAGGTGGCGGGCGGCGGTACCTCGCGCACTGACTGCGGAGACCCGACGTCGCCCGCTCCTCGCGCGGCACGCGGCCAGCGAGATGGCGGCGAAGCAAGGCTCAGTGTTTGACGAACATCTCGAAGTCGTTGAAACCGTCGGAGAATATGTACTCGTATTGCTCATTGAACAACTCGTGCCAGTTGTTGTCGGTGTCCTGTGCCCAGATGTTCTCCTTAATTATTTTCACGTTCTTTTGGCGACCTACCGGTGTATTCGGAGTGGTCACCGTCAACGTCAAGCTCGTGAGGTCTTTCCAGTGCAAGTGCTGGGCCGGCTTCGGGCCGCCCAGTAGATTGACCCTACTGTGGGTGTTTTGAAAATCGCCAAATTTCTGCAGATGCTCCGGGTCGGAGTCGCAGCCGTTCGTGTTCGTCCGAACGAGTCGGGTCCATGTATCGCTGCCGGATGCGTCCCGGTAGCGCGCCGTGACCCATGCAGGAATGCATTCATTGGTGTTGGAGAGGTCGCCGATGTCGAACGACATGGAGAATGCCTTGAAATCCTCGTCGCCGGAAGCTGACGCGGGCGCTGCGTTGATCGGTACGGTGATCAGTGTCACCCCCAGCAGTGCCGCGGCTGCCTTCCGGAATCCTCGAGTAGTGCGTATGTCCATGGTGATCCTCATTTCTCTCTCTCTTGGCATGCCACTCCAGAATCCCCCGCGCATCGCCGCAGGAAAATCCCCAGGTTTAGGGGGGTGCCCCCGCTTTTTTGCGGTGAATGTCCGTAATTCCACGCCTGCCTCAGAAATCCGCTATGGAGGATGCCGGCGTCAGGGCATGGGCGGGCGGGGGTCGGGTAGCGGGAGCGCATTGCTGCGCCCCCGCCCCCTCAGAACCGGACAAGCCCGCTTTCCGGGCATCTCGGCTCAAGCAAGCCCAAAGGCTCACGGGCAGGCAGAAGTGCCTTCCCTTCGCGCGCGATTCTTACTGCTGATTCGTCGCGCGCAGTGGGTGTGTATGAGTTGGAGTGCGATGGTTTCATCCGATGTGCCGAAACTCGCATCGGCGGTGATCGCCTGGCGGCGGATCGCGGTGCGGGTGACCTTGACCCACTGCTCCCATTCGGAGGGAGTTTGTGGCTCGTGGTCGGCGTGCAACAGCAGCCCTCGGCAGAGCGGACAGCGCCCGTGTTGCGCCTGGATCAGGCGCAGCCGGGCATTGTCCAGCGGTGGCTTGCGGCGACGACGCCGTTCGGCCCAGTACTCGGTCAAGGCGGGATCGTCTGGCGACGCCGAGCCTTTGACCACCTGGTGTCGGACGATCGGCGTCCAGGCGAACTTGTGGAGGTAGGCGCCGCTGTCGCGGTCACCGAACACCCACCGGTCGTTCCTGGACTTTCTGAACGCGCCGAAGTGCCGGTCAACGACCCAGCAGCTCGACTTGTTCGGGTGGCTTCGCTTCGCCCAGCTGAAGGCGAGCTTCCACATGTGGGTGTCCAAGTGGACGAAGGTCTTCTTGGACACGACCGTCCGGTAATACGCAGCCCAGCCCCGGATGATCGGGTTCAGCCTGCGGACCACCGCCTGCGCGTTGGCCCCTCGCAGAGCCCTCATTTCGGCGGTGAGTCGTGCCCGGAACCGTTGCACGGCCGCTTTGCTCGGCTTGATCAGCAGCTTTCCATTGCTATACCGGCGGATGTGAAACCCCAGAAAATCAAAGCCGTCTTCGAGGAAGACGACACGCGTCTTATCCTCGTTGATCCTCAACCCTCTGGGCGCCAGCCATACGGCCAGTCGCTGTTTGACCTGATCGGCCTGCTCGCGACTGCCGCACATCGCGACAAGGTCGTCAGCGTATCTCACCAGCACGGGGCTGCCCGGCATCACCCGGTCGGCGTTGACGCCGGACGTGCGATAGCGGACACCAGCGGCCTTTTCCATACCGTGCAAAGCGATATTCAGTAGGACAGGGCTGATCACGCCGCCTTGGGGTGTTCCCTCCTCGGTCGCCGTGAACCAACCCTTCTCGATCACACCGGACTTCAACCATTTCACGACGAGCCCCCTGGCTGGGAACGTGCCGATCTGGTCGAGGATATGGCCGTGATCGATGCGATCGAATGCCGCCGCCAAGTCCGCGTCGAGTATCCACCGCCGTTGCGGGTTCTTTCCGCTTACGGTGTTGAAGATGGCCTCGATCGCGTCATGGCAGCCGCGGCCCGGACGGAAGCCATAGGACTTCGGCTCGAACCGCGCCTCCCACTCGGGCTCCAAAGCGCTGACCGCAATAGCCTGAAGCATCCCGTCAGCGATCACAGGAATTCCAAGTGGCCTCCGTTTTCCGCCTGGCTTCGGTATATACACACGGCGAACGGGTTTGGGTGTCCACGATCGTGACCTGAGCTGCGCCCAGTCGGCCCACTCGGCCTTGTCCCGGGACAGCAATACCGTCTTGCCGTCGACACCCGCCGTTTTCCGTCCGGCGTTCAGTTCCGTCACCCGCCGCACGCTCAACAGTGCGTTGGCGCGAGAGCGGAGCATGAGCTTCTGCAGGTTGCGGACGTTTTTCAGGTCCCCTGCCTGTGATGCCGCAAAGATCCGTTGTCGAAGCCGTCGTACGTCCTCCTCGACCTGCCGCCAGTCCACAGCGTCCCAGTCCAGAGGCTCGCCCTCGGGTCCGTTCACCACAGCGTCAGTCACGGCCGCAGCCGTTTCCGTCATGGCGTCCAACTTGTCCCTCGGTTCCGATGCTTCGATCATCAAGTCTTCGCAGGCTCACCCGACGCGCGTCAGCGCCCTTTCGGGCCAGGTCATCAAGACCCGTATCCGGGCGGTTATGCGGCACCTCGCAGGGAGGCTGCGGTATCCGATGCCGTTTTCCCGTTGCCTTTCGACATCCCGGCCTTCGCTTTTCACGTCATCCTGTACCCGCTGAGGAATTGAAGCTTTCCTTGCGGTCGGCCTACCAGGCAGGTGTTGCCTGGACCTCAACGGGGTTGCCACGTTTCGCAGGTGTGAGACGTGATCGGGGTGGGCTTCTCCTCTATCCCGGGGTGGCGGTGTCCTCCCGGCCGACAGGGCATAATCAGCCGGCGCCTGCCGCTTCCCAGCGACCAACCCTTCACCCTCGCCGCCACATTCCATCGCAGAGGGAGGCATTGACGAGACATCAACGGAGATTCACGCGATTAGCCCGTCCGATCTTTCCCTGACCCGTGACCCCCGGATGGAGCGGGAATCCTTCGGCTTTCCCCTGGGCTTCACACCCCACCGTTACCAGCGACGCATGCCAAGGTGGGAACTGGTCTCACGGACACTGACCAGGGACTACACCTTCGATATCAACCGAACCTCCATCGGTAAGTCCACTCACAACCTGCGACCTCGTGTCGCACTGCCCAGCTATGCCCCTGCGGCATCGCTCTGGCTACGCCGTAGACCTTCACCAGAGCCTCCCGGCCAAGGGCGACAGCCGACCCAGGAGTTCCCCGCCGGGCAACGCCCGGCGAGTACGCACCGCAACCCAGCCCATATCCGCCAGATTTGAGCTGGTGGAAGCCTTGAAGGGCTTTACAACGCTGGTTCCTCACGTACACCTTTCCCGCTCGTTAACCGGACCCGCACCGTCCGGCAGTACCGGCACGTCCCGACGTCGTCGAGACTGCTCCCGCCCTCACCCGCGACTCCGAGATCAGGCTGCCTCCAACTCCAAACGACCCGCTACGACGGGCCATCGGCGGAGTCCTTTCACCTCCGCACGGTCAAACAGCGCCTCGTGGCGCACGCCGCCCCCGCTTCCGTTCCTCGGGCCGTGGCCGGCCCTGCGGTACGGGTCGGGGTTGCCCCCGAATTACGGCGGTGCTGTCGCAGGTCAGATGGCGGCGGCCAGAAGGCAGGTAGCCGCGCGTTCGAGCTGGGGGCGGTCGAGTGGGCTGGATGTCTGGTCGGCACAGACCTGGAAGCCCGACCCCGTGCCAACGATGAAGCCCGCCGGAGCTACCGTGAGTTCTTCCGGACCATCGGGCTGCTCGCGGCCGAGGTAGATGCAAACATCCAGTTTGGTGTTCTTTGAGGTGTAGGGGGCCGCTCGCACGAGGTGGAACTCCGTCTCATGGGGGCCGGTGGGCGGGGACGCCAGGAGCCAGCGGGCGAAGTCAGCGAGGTGGCCCGGGCCGTCGGGCAACGTGACTCGTCCGATGCCGATGTATCGAGCTTCGAACCACCAGCCGTTGCCGTCGCGGCCGAGCGACAGCCACATGTGGGTGTTCCGGTCCCCGATGTCCCGGAAGTTGTCGTCTTCGAACGCGTAGCGGAAGATCTCGCTCATCGAACGGCTTTCGTGATCAGCTTTCAGAGGTCCTAGATTTAACACGATCGCCGCGCCGGCCCTCGCCGCACGGGGCTGGGGTCGATTGGCCGTCGTCCCCGCTTTCGTTCCTCGGGCCGTGGCCGGCCCTGCGGTGTGAGTCGGGGTTGCCTCCGAATTATGGCGGTGCTGTCGCAGGTCAGCGCGATTGCTGTACAGCACGGAAGTACAGCAACACCGCCGTACACCACCTGTCGTCGCCACACGACACCGTACGTCGGAGCAGGGCGAGGCAGCGCCGACCATGATCATGCCGAGAGTTCCGGACGAAGGGGTAGGGCATGTCAACAGGATGGAATTGATTCCAATGAGAATGGAATGCTGGTAATTACCGAAGAATATTGACAGTCCTTACCTCGAAAGTGTTACTAATTCGTTACATTCAGCGGTAGGGGTGGCTCTCGGCTAGCGTTTGCCCAGGTAGTGGTTTTAAGTATTTCGCTATCAATTTCATTCAATAATGTTGTTCTGATATAGTGTTGCATTTTTGGGCGTGCTAGAGAGGCTGCGCTGCTTGAGCAGTGAAGGCCGGCCGCGCCCCAAGTCCCACCGCCAAGCAGATCTTGGGGAGCGGCCTCGAACTCAAAGGAGAGTTCTTTGGACAGAGTACCGCCAAGGGACAGCCTTGCCGCTGTGCTGGGGATCCTGGCAACGTTCGCTACCGTGCTCACAATTCTCGGCGTCCCCGCCGCCGACACGCGGCAGATGATCGGGGATCTTTCCGGCATCATCCCCCTGTACGTACTGCACAAGACGGGAAGAGGTCCCGGGCTAAAGCCGTGACGATCGCTTTGGGTTGCTGGTCGCCGCACTGGCTAGGGCGATCGGCCGCCGCCCCCGCTGTTCCTCGGGCCGTGAACGGCCCTGGGGCACGGGTCGGGGTTGCCCTCAGAGATCGGCGGTTCTCGCCGTTGGGCTAAAGAGTGGGTGCGGGATATTCGCGGGATGGGTGGACGTTCGTTCGGCCGAACGGGCGGTCGAAGCCCAGGTCAGCGGAGGAGCAGAGGGGGAATCGCCGACCCTCTGTAAATCCGCCGGCCGCCAGCGCGGGTGACAGCAGCGCTGACAACAACGACAGCTACCAGCGGCACCCCTGCCCGCACGTGGGACGCCGTCTACCTCGGTGCATGAGGCGCGAGCAGGGGTGTCCGTATTCCTTGTAAGCGGCAGGTCGCCGGTTCGATCCCGGCCGGAGGCTCCCACCTGACCAGCGAAAAGACCCCGAGCGAAGATCCCCCAGGGTCTCTTTGACGGCAACGGTGTCAGCCGAGGGCATCCCCCAGCTCTTCCAGCGCCTTGCGCTTCTCGCCGATCGCCGCGTGTGCGTAGATCCTCATGGTGACCTCGATATCCCTGTGGCCGACGATGTAGTCGTAGCGGTCAGCCCCTCACACGGCGGAGGTTGGCGCAGGTCAACCCTCAGTCATTTCAGGGCTCTCGGCCTCCGGCGGTTCAGGGATCCGCCAGGTGATCAGAAAGCGCTGCTCTGGGGGAAGCCCCGGTCGGCCGACTGTTTTGCCCTCCTTGACGAGGTAGCTGAAGACCAGCCAGTGGGCCTCCTCGGAGACTTCCGGCCAGCTTTCCGGGGAGAGTGTCATAACTTCCCTCACGAGGCTCGGGTCCGACTCTGCTCGCATGACCTCCTCCCGTTCGTCCTCGTCCAGGCTGTCGTCGCTATGAAATGCCTTGATCGAACGCGCCAGCAGGTTCGGCTCGGCCCGCAGGCGCCGCACAATCTGGTCGCAGGCGAAGTCGAAGGCCTCGCGGGCCTCGTCTTCGTCCATCTCCTGGCCGGAGGGCTGATAGCCGTAAGGGCTGCCCGCCTCGCCGCCCACGTACTCGCCCTTAAGGATGCGCAGTAGGGCGTGCAGGAAGAACTCAGCGCCGTACTCCTCGATGACCCGAAGGTTGATCTTCACCCACTCTTCTTCGGAGAACAGTGGCTCGTGTTGGGCGGTGAGCGTCGGGTCCAGCTCCACCGCGTTGAAGGGGTTGATCATCACTCCGGCAAGCATCTCGGGAGTCCAGGAGCCGCTGTCCTCGCCCCAGCTCTGTGCTAGGACAAATTCCCGGGCCGACTTCAGAGCGCCCGCATCACCTTCCCTGACTGCGCGCCACAGCGGAAGGAAGCGTGCCACCTCGGTATCAGGGTCTCGCGGCGGTCGGCAGGAGCCCGCGAGGACCGAGGCAATCGACTCGACAGTCTCCCAGCGAGGCGTACGCAATCCCTTGAGCGTAGTCCGAACGCCCTCGTGGCTCACCGTCGCGGGATAAGGACCATCCTTGATCAAATCGCTAACCCGGCGGTGGTGGGCCGCCCCGCCGCCCGGTGGAGCTCCTGAAGCGCCGTTGTCAGCTCCCGAAGAGCCTCGTGCCCCTCCACGTTCGGTGAGGTCGACACTGGTAGCACCCTCGCTTTCAGGTGTCAGATTTTGCCAACAGTCTAGGGAGGGTGAGGAGCGTGCGCGTCAGATTTCGGCAATTTCCGCGAGTGGCTGTCAACAGACGACACCCTCAGCTAGAGGGCAGCGAAGATGGTTGAGGCGACAGGAAGTCGCTCGCGCCGTTCACTGGTGGAGTCGCTATGCATATTCCCGCATACGCTCAGGATGAACTCCTGGACGCAATGCCGACTGAACCGAGCAAGAATCAAGCGCTAGGCGTGAATTGCTCCCTGTGCGACGAGCCCTTTGCGGGCCCCGGGAAGCAGCGCATCGCAGTGGAACCTGGCAACGAAGATTCGCTGTACGCGTGCCGGGACTGCCTCACTGCATTCGTCGCACAGGTCCGCCGGCAGCGCCACGCTGCGAGTCGACGCGCCAAGCAGGGGTACAGCGGCACATCGCCGCCAGACCTAAAGCGCTACCTGTCGTCGATCGAGAACGTCCGGCGCGCGGCAGAGGCGGTACAGCGCCTTGCCGAGACTGAAAGCCTGGAGCCGCTGCAACTCGCTTGGCTGGTGGTCTCCCTGGAATCCGCACACGCCTGGGCGGTGGACGAGCGCCCCGAGCCGTTGTCCGCGGCCACCGAGGACGGCGCCGAGGCGAAACGCGCCGAGCTCGCACTCTTCATCCAGATGCACCAGGTCAGGAACCTGGTGGCGAACGTCTTCACCTACTACCTCATTAACGAGGCTGCCCCGGCCGAGCCCGAGATGTGCCCTGAGTTCGAGTGCCCGTCGGACTGCCAGGGGCGCCACGACGCCACACACATCGACTGCGGACCCGACGACATCTATGAAGCCTTGGCGCGGCATGGCATGGCCGTTCGGAAAGAGGACCCTGGTCAGGGAGACGACATGAACGCGGAGGTGGCCAAGTGAACTGGAACACCCTGACACTCTCCATGCTCGCCGGTTTCGGCTTCCTCACCCTCGTGATCACTCAACTGAGGGAGGTCATGGCCAAGCTCCCAGAGCTGATTCGGACGCTCCGTGCGGTTCGCCACGCGATCGACGAAGAACGGAATGAAGCACCTAAGTAACCGACTGGTTTTCCCACGGTGTATTCCGAGTCCGTTTACCACCGTACACAGGGCCTTTCGCAGCACGGCGCTTGCTAACGGTTCTGCTAACAACGGCCTTGGGCCGTCATGGACGCACATGGACAGGGCAGCGATCAGGCAGCAGGTCAGCAGACACGTGTGGACAGCCGTGGACGCTCCTGATCTTGCTACGGATCAGATAGGAAGGGGGATGCCGCCGTCCTGTACGTGGCGGCTGTGTCCAAGTCAGCTCTTCCGGACGCTCAGGAGTGCTCACCCACAGGACGGTACCGGCCCTGTCCTGCATGTCCAGCGCGACCCTGGCTTGCTACGAGAAGGAACTGGAAGTCGGTACGGCCCTCCCACTGGTGCGCAGGTCGTCCGGGATCGGCCGGCCGTCCGGGCGCTCACGAGAGAACTCGGCGAGCCGCTCTTCGTACATGCTCCTGCCTCACTGATCGTTTGGAAGATCAGCCGACAGTAGCGGCGGCCCCCGACAGAGCCGTTGGCCCGGGATCAGGTGTCGACGTGGCCGGCGGCCGATCGTGTCAGGTCTGGGACTGGAGGGTGCGGGAGATGCCGAGGCTGGCGGTGCGGAGGGCGCCGGTGAAGCGGCCGACGTTCATGCGGCAGGTCGGGGCCGTGATCGACAGCGCCCCGGCGAGTGTCGTGGGGGCGCTGAAGACGGGGACGGCGACGCTCATGTAGCCGAGCCGGGTCTCCTCGACCTCCAGGGCGACCCGGTCGGACCGTACCTTCTCCAGCTGGGTGTGCAGCAGCCCTGGCTGGATTACCGTCTTGCGGGTGAGCGGCCGCATGCCGTTCCGCAGGACCTCCTGGAAGAGGGACCCGGGGGAGAACGCGAGGATCACCTTGCCCGTGGCGGTGCAGTAGAGGGGGAGCCGGCCGGCGATGCGGGACTGTTTGTTCAGGCCCCGGTGAACGACCAGCTTCTCGACGTACAGCACGTCGAGTCCGTCGTGGATGGCGAAGTGGATGGTCTCCTGCGTGGCGATCAGCAGGTCCTCCATGTACGGAAGGGCGGCCTCGCGGAGGGTCCGCTGCCGGGGCACGCGCTGGCCGATCTCGAAGAGCCGCAGGCCGAGGCGGTAGCGGTTGCCGGCCCGCTCCAGCACCCCCCATTCGAGGAGCTCCTGGGCGAGCCGGTGCACGCTGGCCTTCGCCACCCCGGAACGCCGCACCAGCTCGGCGAGCGACAGGACGTCGTCCTCCGCGGTGAACGCCTCGATGATCAGGCGCGCCTTGCCGAGGACCGAGTTCATTACGTCGGCGTCGGTGCCGTTCTGCGCAGCGATCGGAGCCGTATCAACGGGTCTGGCGAACGGAACCACGGTCACGATGCGAACCTCGCGATCAGATCGGCTACCTCGGAGGGGTGAAGTTCCATCAAAGGAACCATGCCGCCCTCCACCACCGCAATGGTCGGGCTGTTAAAACGTGATGACAGCGCCTCCAGCTCGGGGAAGCTGAACGGATCGGCCGACGCGCCGACGCACAGCACCGGGCAGCGGACGAGACCGATCCGGTCCTCCATCCGGTAGGCGCTGACCGCCTCGTGCCCCTTCTCCACGTCAGGGCCCAGGACGAGCGCGTCCCGGACGAGCCGCGTGAACAGGTCCGGACGGTCCGTGGGATAGAAGGACTGCCGGCGCCGCCACAGCTCCGTGAGATGGCCGCCGCCGGGATCGACCTCGACGTGGTCGATCGCGGGGCGGTGCCGCCGCGTCTCGCGGGCGGCGGCGTCGACGTACGGCGTGGACGACAGCACCAGGCGCTCGACGCGTTCCGGCGCCCGCGCCGCCACCTCGATCGCGACGACGCCGCCAGTGTGGTGGCCGGCCAGCGTCGCGCGGTCCAGGCCGAGCGCGTCGAGGAACTCCACGACGGCGGCGGCGTAGTTCTCGATGCGGTGCTCGGCGAGCGGGGCGGAGGCGCCGAAGCCGATCGTGTCCATGGCGATCGCGCGGTGCGTCCGGCCGAGGAGGGGGAGCACCTCACGGTACTCGTCCCAGGATCGCGGCGTCTGGTGCAGGAGCACCACGGGCGCGCCGGATCCGCACTCGGCGTAGTGGACCTGCCCGAAGGACGTGTCCGCGTAGCCCTTCCGGACTGCCGTCATCGCGCCTCCGCGAGGAACGCGAGGCTCAGCGGGTTGTAGCGGCCGGCCTGCTCGTGCTGGGGCCAGTGCCCGCACTCGTTGAAGATCTCCAGCCGTGCGCCGGGGATCGCGTCGGTGATCGCCTGCGCCTCGGGGACGTCGCCGAACGGGTTCTTGTTGCCCCAGACGACCAGCGTGGGGGCGGTGATCCGGGCCATCCGGTCCGGGCGCAGCAGGTTGCGCTCGCGGATGTCCACCTCCTGCAGGGCCAGCAGGTTCGGCAGGTTCTTCTGGAAGTCCGGGCGGTGGTAGATGGCGTACCGCGCCTCGGTGAGCTCGTCGCCGAACTCCTCGTCCCACTCGGCCCACAGCAGCCGCAGCCGGTTCCGGGTGAGCTCGATGTCGTCCTCGAGGGAGGCGGCGGTCGTCGTCTTCTTCAGACGCTCCATCACCTCCGGGTTGACCTTGGTCCCGCCCATGCACAGCAGTTGCAGCGACGCGACCCGTTCCGGGTGCTCGCTCGCCAGCCACGCCGACACCCACCCGCCGAGCGACTCGCCGACCAGGTGCGCGCGCTCGGCGCCCACGGCGTCGAGGTAGGCGATCAGGTGGTCGACGTACGCGGGGATCTCCTGGGGGACGTCCGGCTTGCCGGTGTACCCGTGGCCCAGCATGTCGATCGCGTGGCAGCGGTAGCGCCGGGCGTGCTCGGGGATGTTGCGGACGAACGCCTCGAGGTGGCCGCTGGTGCCGTGCAGGAAGACGACGTGCTCGCCGTCCTCCGGCCCCGCCTGCAGCGCTCGGGTCCGGATCCCGCCCGCGTCGACGTAGGTGTGCCGGTAGTCGACATCGGCCAGTGCGTTCCAGATGCTCATTCGGGGACCTTTCCGTGGGTTTCGGGATCGATGACGGCGACGCCCATGCCGGTGAGCCATTCGGGGATGACCTCGTACGCGAGGCGCCGGCCGGGCGCGTGACCGAGCGCGGCGGCCATGACCAGCCAGGTGCGCACCTCCTGCGCGCCGTTGCCGGCCACCTCCTCCAGGCGTTCGGTGGTGTACGCGGTGATCCGGTGCAGTTCGCCCTTCTCGACCATGGTCAGGAGCTCGTCGTCGAACTCCGGGTTGATCGCCGCCTGGGCGGCCCGGATGATCTGGCGGCGTCGCGCGTCGTAGTCCTGCCAGTTGTTCCGCCCGTCGAGCCAGGCCCGCACGATGAACTCCTCGTCGTCGCCGTCCGGGCTGCGCCAGTCGGGCCAGGGGAGCCGGTGCGACAGGCCGCCGGAGCCGATCACGGCGACGCGGCGGTCCTCGGGGAAGGCCGCGATCGCCTCCCGGATGGCCTGCCCCAGCGCGTCGCAGCGGGCGAGGGTGGGCAGCGGGGGCGCGAAGACGTTCACGACGATCGGGACGATCTCCACGTCCAGCCCGGCGAGCAGGTACTGGATCGCGTGCGACTGACCGTGGTCGATCTGCAACCGGGCCGAGAACGCGACGTCGAAGCGGCCGCCGTCCACGAGCGTGCCCGCGATGTGCCGGGCCAGTTCCACGTCGACCGGCTGCGGTCCCTTCGGTGTGCCCGACTCGCCGCTCGCGACGCACTCGCCGACCCCGATCGTGAAGCTCGGGATGAGGTCGAGCCAGAACCCGCGGAAGTGGTTGGAGCCCACGATGACGACGGTGTCCGGACGGGCCGCGGCGATCCGGTCGCGCGCGGCGTACAGCGCGTCGCGGAACCGCCCGGCCTCGTCCTTGTGGACCGTCTCTTCCCAGTGCGTGTTCATCAGCGTGCTGTGCGACGCCCCGACTCCGAGCACGATTTCACTCACAGTCCCACCTCCGATCGGGTGCGGGTGACGGTGTCGACCGCCGTACGGATGAGGTGCCGCGTGAGGCGCTCCATCTCCCGGACGTCGACGGTGTTCATGCCCATGGCGAAGTCGATCTTGAAGGGCGCCTCGGCGACCTTCGGCATGCCGATCCGTACGGTCGGGACGCCCCGGTTGCGCAGGATGTTGGCGTCGGTGGCGCCGCTGTTGCCGCGGATCACCTCGTGCTCGCGGCCCTCCAGGGCCTCCCAGCCGGCGACGGCGCTGCGTGACACCCACATGTCCGGATCGGACGCGGTGCCCGGGATGGCCAGCACCATCTCCGACGTCAGCTCGACGCCGGGCAGCTCGGCGCGGATCCGGTCGAGCGCGGCGGCGAACTCCCGCTTGGCCTCCATCGGCGTCGTACGAGGGCTCAGCCGCAGGTCGACGAGCAGGCGGCAGGAGGCGGGGGTGACCGCCGCCATCCGCGACCGGCCGCCCTCGATCGCGGCGACGATGCCCTGCGGGGCGACCGTGCCCTCGGTGTGCCGCTCGGCGTACTCGGCGAACCAGCGCTCCAGGCGTACGGCGACCTCGCCCGCGCGGGCGATGGCGTTGTCGTACGGCAGCCGGTGCCGGGACCCGACATAGGTGTGGATCCCGCCGACGGTCACCTCGAACCAGGCCAGCCCGACCTCCTCCCAGGAGACCGTCCAGCCGGGCTTGGCGATCACCGCGAAGTCGGTCCAGTGGCCCTGCTCCAGGAGGAAGGAGCAGCCGGCGCCCTGGCCGGTGTTGCGCCGGTCGCCGCCGGGCAGCGCGTTCGTGGGCATGCCCCCGGCGCCGAACGCCACCAGGAGGTCGCCGGTCAGCGGCAGCCCCGCCTGGTGGATCGCCTCGGCGGCCATCAGCACGCACGCGGCGTGCCCCTTCGGGTTGGAGGCGCCGAGCCCGACCACGAGGTCGCCCACGACGCGGGCGGCGGGCCGCATGTCGGGCCGCAGGTCCGGGCCGGTCCACGGCGCGTCCTCGCGTGCGTCCCCGGTGGTCAGGGTGTCGATCGGCGCGTACAGCATCAGGTCGGGGCCGGTGCCGTCGCCGTGGAGCCGCCCCCACGCGTTGGCCTGCCGGTCGTCGAGCGGCTGCGTCGCCGCCGTGATGCCGGCCGCCGTGAGTGCGCCCGCGATGTACTCGGCCAGTGGCCCCTCGCCGCCGGTGGGGCTGGGCTCGTTCACGAGGCCGACGACCAGTTCGCGCAGCCGGGTCGTGGTGACGTGCTTCCAGGCGGCCGCGGCCAGGTCCCGGCGCCGCTCGTCCAGGCCCTCCAGCCCGCTCACTGGTTGATCCGGTGGACCTGGGTGTTGCTCGTACGGGCGATCCAGCGCCACAGCGGCGGTGCCGCCGCCGCGAGGGCCGCGCCGATGGTCAGGGTCAGCAGGGTGCGTCGCACGAAAACTCCTCGGGGGTCATTTGGCGCCGGTCTCGGCCCGCTTCTTGGCGAACTCCTCTTCGGCGAGGGTGCGCCAGGCGGTGAGCGACACGTCGGGGCGGTAGAGCTTCTCCGGCGGCGCGTCCGTCACGTCGACCATCCACGCGTCCTGGCCGGAGAACTGGCCGTGGAACAGCCAGCGGATCGCGCCCAGGTACTTCGCGTAGAAGCCGACGGTCTTCAAGCCTTCGGTGAAGTTGACCATCACGCCGACGTACTGGTGGTTGTCGGCGTCGACCGGGACGTAGAACTCGTAGTGGATGAAGTTCGGGTACGCGATGCGCAGCACGCCCGGCATGGACAGCGAGGCGAAGCCGGGGAACCCGCGCGACTCGATGACCGGGTCGACCTTCTTCGGCTTTCCGGTGTTGCCGAGGTTGAAGGTCTCCTTGGGCGGCTGGATCTTCCACCAGCGCTTGCTCGTCCACCGGCCCACGCCGGGGAAGTCGGCCTCCCAGTGCACCTCGTCCTGCACCCGGAAGATCCAGCGGCCCTCGGGGACGATCCGGGTGATGTTCCAGGTGGGCATCGCCTTGAACAGCCGCCACAGCGACGTGCGGTGCAGGTACTTCGCATGCCCCTCGTCGAAGCCGTTCTCGCACGCGAAGCGCCAGTTCCCGGTCCGCGGTTCGATGCGGCCGCCCATCATGAAGGCGTTCTCGACCAGTTCCTCGGGCAGCTGAGAGTCGATCGGGTGCGGTTCCTCGTCGGCGAGCGGGACGTACACCCACACCATGCCGAGGCGTTCGGCCACCGGATAGGTCTGCACCCGGACCTTGCCGCAGACGCGCGACTGGGGCCCGTCGGTGATGACCGCGCACAGCTCACCGTCGCCGAGGCGGAACGTCCACCCGTGGTACGGGCAGCTGAGCGTGCCGGGGAACTGCTGGTCCCCGAGCGACAGGGGAACACCCCGGTGCGGGCAGCGGTCGTGCAGGGCGTGCACCTGTCCGCCGTCACGGATCAGCGCGATCTTCTCCCCGCAGAGGGTGACCGCCAGCGGCTTGCCGGTGACGTGGCTGGACCAGGTGACCGGGTACCAGTACCCGCGGAAGCCAGCGGCGGCGGCGTCGTACTCGGGCCACGACGACCAGTCCTGCCGTCCGGGCCCCTTGGACCGTCGTTTCGCTGGGCGGGTGCCCCCGCCCTCCGGCGCGGGTGCGTCGGGCTCGGTCATGGGTCGTCCTCCCGAATGTCCATCTGAGCGATGCCGAGATGATCGGACGCCGGGAAGGGCTTGCCTACGGAAACGTCTCGCTGAGCAGACCGGCGCCGTCGACGCGTCGTCGCGTATGACGATCCCGTGACGTTCCGGTGAGCGGACCCCCGGTCATGCGGCGCAGGTGCCGGGGACCTTACGGTTCAGCGAACTTCGGCCTACGCCCCACCCACCGCCGGGGTTCCGCACACTGCCATCGAGGTGCTCATTGAAAGCACGGGACATCACCTGGCGCGCCGCCGTCGCCGCCATCGCGCTGATCACATCCGCGTCCGCCTGCAGCGCCGCCTCGACCGACTCGGCCGGCGGCGGGGGAAAGGCCGCCGGGCCCAAGATCCGTCTTGCCGTCGGCATCGACCCGTCGTACGCGCCCTTCTTCCTCGCCGACGAGAAAGGGCTGTTCGCGAAGCAAGGGGTCAATGTCGAGGTCGTGCAGTTCGGCAAGGGCGGTGACGCCGACGACGCGATCGCCTCCGGCCAGGTGCAGCTGGCCGGCAGCTCGGACACGACGGCGATCGGCAAACTCCAGCAGAATCCCGACCTTCGGGCGCTCCTCGTCTACGAGAGCTCCGGGAAGTACCTGAAGGTCGTCGAGCGCAAGAACATCGGCGACCCCTCCCAGATCAAGAAGATGGCGATCGTCCCCGGCCTGTCGGAACTCGCCGCGACGCGTTTCCTCGAGTCCAAGAAGATCGACCCGAAGAAGGTCACGTTCGTCACCGCCGACCCGCCGGAGATCCCGGCGCTGATGCAGAAGGGGAACATCGACGCGTACGTCCTGTGGGAGCCGTGGCCGACCAAGGGCGCGCAGCTCGGCGGGAAGATCGTCGAGACCACCGGAGACTACGGCCTGTCCTACGGCCAGTGGCTCATCGCCGGCAACAAATGGCTGAGCGCCAACCAGAGCGCGGCCGCCAAGGTCGCCAAGGCCCTCGACGAGGCCGCCAAGCTGACCGAGAGCGACCCGCAGGCGGCCGCGCAGGCCACGCAGAAGGCCGCGAAGGTCCCGGCCGACCAGACCGTCACCGCGATCAAGGAGATCGACTTCGGGGTCCGGGACATCACCGCCGCGGACCTGAAGGGCTACGACGCGACCGCCGACTTCTACCTGCGGACCGGCAAGGTGAAGGCGAAGCCGAACGTGACCGCCGCCGTGCTCCAGAACTGGTTCAGCGGGCACGCCGCCAAGTGAGGAAGCCATGACCACAGAGATCGACCGGGAGTCCGCCCGCGGCGCGACCACGACCATCGACGGCGTGGGCATCCGCTTCGGCTCCTACCACGCCGTCGACGCCATCTCCCTCGACATCGAGGCCGGGGAGTTCCTGTGCCTGCTCGGCCCGAGCGGGTGCGGCAAGTCCACCCTGCTGTCCGCGCTGGCGGGTTTCACCCCCGCCACGGTCGGCGCCATCTCCGTCGACGACGAGCCCGTCGCCGGGCCGTCGCCGGAGCGCGGCATGGTCTTCCAGAACAGCGACGCGCTGTTCGACTGGCTGACCGTGCGGCAGAACGTCGCCTTCGGCCCGCGCATGCGCGGCCAGTCGCGGAAGGCGCAGGCCGCGCTGGCCGACGAGTACCTCGGCCTCGTCGGCCTCCGCAAGTTCGCCGACAAGTTCCCCGACCAGCTCTCCGGCGGCATGCGGCAGCGCGTGCAGATCGCGCGGGTCCTCGCGAACCGGCCCCGGATCGTCCTGATGGACGAGCCGTTCGGCGCGCTGGACGCCCAGACCCGGCAGGTCATGCAGCAGGAGATGGACCGCATCTGGCGCGAGTCCGGGTGCACGGTCGTGTTCGTCACCCACGACATCGGCGAGGCGATCATCCTCGCCGACCGCATCGCGGTCATGACGGCCGGACCGGCGGCCTCGATCAAGAACATCTACAGCGTGGACCTGCCTCGTCCGCGCGACGAGACGTCTCCGGAGGCGATCGCACTGCACCAGAAGCTACGGCAGGACATCGGCCACGAAGTCCGTACCGCCCTGCGCGAGCAGGGCCTCGCCACCGAGGAGGACGGTCGATGACGAGCGTCGGAACGGTGGCCTCCAAGGACTCCACCACGGCCCCCCGCGCGCGCAGACGGCGCTCGGACGCGCTGTCCGGCCGGCTGCGCACGGTCGGCATGTACATGCTCTCCATCGCGATCGGCGTCGGGGTGTGGCAGCTCGTGGCGATGCGGTACGGCTCCGCGCTCGTCGCCTCGCCGGCGCAGACCCTCGTCGCCGCCAAGGACCTCGCGGCGGACGGCACCCTGCTGAACTCCGTCATCGCCTCGAGCCGCCGGATCCTGATCGGATGGGGCCTCGGGCTCGTCGTCGGGGTGCCGATCGGGCTGCTCATGGGACGCCTCACGGTGATCCGCCAGTTGCTCGACCCGTACATCGAGTTCTTCCGGTTCATCCCGCCGGTCGCCTTCGTCACCCTCGCCGTCGTGTGGCTCGGCATCGGGGAGGCGTCGAAGGTCGTACTGATCTTCTACACGTCCGTGTTCATCGTGACGCTGAACACCATCGCGGGCGTGCTGTCGATCAACGAGTCGAAGCTGCGCGCCGCCACGAGCCTCGGCGCGAGCCGTTGGCAGATCCTGCGGTTCATCGTGCTGCCCGCCACCGTGCCGCACATCGTCACGGGCGCCCGCCTGGCCATGGGCAACAGCTTCCTCACCATCGTCTCGGCCGAGATCGTGGCGGCCCAGGTCGGGCTCGGCGCGCTGATCTGGACGTCGCGCAACTACGGTCGTATCGACTGGGTGTTCGTCGGCATCATCACGCTCGGCATTCTCGGGTTCGTGTTCGACCGGATCCTGCGCGTCGTCGCCTCCCGGGTCCTTCGCCGATATGGAGTGAAACTGTGACTGAAAGCTCCCGCGCGCTCATTCTCGAGCGCTTCGGATCGCTGCCCCGGCTCGTGGAGCGGCCCGTGCCGCCACGCGCGCCGGGCGAGACGCTCGTCCGGGTGCACGCCGCCCAGATCGGCCACCTCGACCTGAACATCGTGGACGGCCGCTTCGGCATCCTGCCCTCGCTGCCGTTCGTGCCGGGCACCAACTCCTGCGGCACGGTCGTCGCGTCGGACGTCCACCCGGTCGGCTCACTGGTCCGGGTGAACGGCGCCGGACTGGGGCTGCGCCGTGACGGCGGCTGGGCCGAGCACGCCGTGGTCCCGGACAAGGCCGCCTTCCCCACACCGCCCGGCACCGACCCCGCACTGGCCTGCTCCTTCTTCTCCCCGGCGGGTACGGCGTGGGCGGCCGTGCACGACGTCGCGACCATCGGCGCGGGGGAGCGGGTCCTGGTGACGGGCGCGGCCGGTGCTGTCGGGTCCATGGCGGTGCAACTCGCCGTACGGGCGGGGGCGGAGGTGATCGGCGTCGTCGGCCGGCCGGCCAAGCTGGAACACGTCCCCGCCGGAGCCAAGGCGATCCTGGCCGCCGACCTGTCGGCGGAGGCGCTCGGCGGGCCCGTCGACGCGCTCATCGACACCGTCGGAGGGTCCGTCCTCGCCGCCGCGCTCGGGCTCGTCCGGTCGCGCGGCCGGGCCGCCCTCATCGGCTACTCGGCCGGCCGCGAGTTCACCGTCGATCTCGCCGACTTCCTGCTCGCCGACGTCGCGCTGCTGCCGGTCAACCTCATGGCGCGCGGGCGTGGCCTGGCCGAGGTGGGGGAGCGCCTCCTCGCCGAGATCGCCTCCGGAGACCTGACCCTGAACATCGAGCGGTACGGCCTCGACCGGCTGGAGCAGGCCGTCGAACGGCTCCGCGGCGGCGCGGCGATCGGGAAGGTCGCCCTGACGCTCGACTGAGCGGGCAAGAGACGATCGGCGCCGCTCCGGCTGACACGGGGGAGTGGCGCCGATCGTGCGCGGAAGCGACCAGAAGGGCGCCCCGGCCGCGGATCGACCAGCCGAGGCGTTCTCCAGGCGGACGGCGGGTTCAGGGCACCACGACGGCGTATCCGCGGCAGCAGACCGTGCCGTCGTCGAGCCGTTCCTCCAGGTCGAGCGTGACCTCGCCGGTCGCCTCGTCGGTCTCCCGTACGGTGCCGGTGACGACGAGGCGCGCACCGGCGCGGGCGGGGGCGCGGTTCTGCCACCCGAGCGCGCGGACCGCGCCGGGGTCGCCCCGGGCGAAGGCGGCCGCCGCCCGGTGGAGGAGACAGCCGTGCAGCTGCGCCATCACCACGGGTCCGTCGAGCCCTTCGGAGCGGGCGAACTCCGCGTCGTAGTGGATGCGGTGCGCGTTGCGGGTGATCGCGCCGAACCGCAGCAGCCGCACCGCGTCGGGCGCCGACTCGACCGGCGGCACCTCCTCGCCGGCCGCCCGTTCGGCGCCGCCGACCGGCGGCGGAGTCTCGTGTGGTCCGCGCATCGGTGTCCCGTCCTCCTTCGGTGTCCGCCCGGCTCTCACCGGACGATGAACCTCTCCGTGACCTCGGCGAGGGTGCCGCGCTCCGCCGTGCCGTACGTCTTCACGACGGTCAGCAGCAGGAACCCCGCGCCGCGCCCCTTGCGCTCGACCCCGGTGAGGGTGCGCCGAACCTCGATCGCGTCGCCGGGCCGTACGTCCCCGGTCCAGCGCACGTCCTGTCCGCCGGCCATCAGGGCGACGTCCAGCCCGTCCGTGCCCGGCACCTCGTCCCGGTACATGCCGTCCGGGCGGTACTCCTCGTCGGCCGCGCCCGGCGCGCCGCGCAGCAGGCTGACGACGTACATCGGATGGACGACGAAACCGGCGTGATCCGGGTCGGTCAGGCGGCGGGAGGTCTCCCCGGCGGCGCGCGCGAACTCCGCCGCGTCGCCGGCGCGGACCACCCTGAGCGATCTCCGCTCGACCCGCCCGACGAGGGCACGGGCGCGTTCCTCGGCGAGGTCGACCGCCGTCGTTTCCACGTCACACCTCCGAAGCGGTTCGCTGGAGGCGCACGCTACGCGCGGGCCCGGCCGGGCGGTAAGACGCGCGGACCGCTCAGCGGACCGCCGGCCTTGGGGCGCCGGGCGCCCTGCCGCGAGGATCCCGCCATGGACATCCAGCCGGCTCCTGAGGGGGCGTACGCCGACGCCGACGGCGTGAAGTACCACTACGCGCGGATGGGTGCGGGCAGCCCGACGATCTTCCTGCACGGCGGCGGGCCGGGCTGCACCGCCTGGTCGGACTTCGGCGCCGTCGCTCCGTTGTTCGCGCGCGACCGCGACTGCTACCTGGTCGACATCCTCCAGTACGGGCGCTCGGAGAAGTGCATCATCACCGGACCGATGTGGGACTTCCACGCGGCCAAGACGGTCGCGCTCATGGACACGCTCGACATCGCCAGGGCCGACTTCATCTGTAACTCATGGGGCGGCACGATCGCGCTCAACCTGGCGGCGAAGTACCCCGAGCGGGTGCGGTCGCTGGTCGTGACCGGCAGCATGCCGGTCTTCTACGGCCCGCTCGCGCCGTTGCCCGAGGGCGGACGCCGCGGCCGCAACGCCCGCGACGCCTACTACGGAGGTACGGGTCCGTCCCAGGAGAAGATGCGCGACCTCATGGCACGGCTGGAGTGGTACGACGCCGACGCCATCCCGGACGAGACCGTCAGCCTGCGGCACGAGCAGAGCCTCGACCCGGAGGAGATGGCGCTCGCCGCGGCGTCGGACAACCCGCGCGGCGACTGGCAGGACCTCACCGACGAGCTGGGCCGGATCACGGCCCCCGTGCTGTTCGCCTGGGGAATGTACGACGCGTTCCTCACGCCCGACTATCCGCTGATGCTGGCCCGCATGGTGCCGCGCGGTCACCTGTACGTCATGGACCACGCCTCCCACCACCTGCAGGAGGAGCGGCCGCACGACTTCCACTCCGTCGTCACCGGCTTCCTGAACCAGGACCACGACGGCTGAGACGGGTTTCAGCGGGCCGGCCCGCTGGGCCCCGCGACGGCGCACCGGCCTGGACGCGCTGACACCGCCCCGCCGCAGCGCCGTGTCGGCCCCGTCCGGATGGGTGCGCTGTGGCTGAAGCCGGGCGTCCCGCGGCGGCGGAGGCCGGACCTCCCGGTCCGGCCTCGGTTCGAGACCGGTCAGCCGATGAGCTCGGAGCGCAGGCGGGTCTTGAGGATCTTGCCGGCGGGGTTGCGGGGCAGCTCGTCGTCGCGGAACCAGATGTGGGCCGGCACCTTGAAGGCCGCGATCCGCTCGCCGAGGAACGCCTGGAGCTCCTCCGGCGTGACGGTCGTCCCGGGGTGGAGGCGGACGACGGCGCCGACCTCCTCGCCGAGCACCTCGTGCGGCACCCCGATCACGGCGGTGTCGGCGACCGCCGGGTGCTCGTAGATGGCGGCCTCGACCTCGGCGCAGTAGACGTTCTCCCCGCCGCGGATCAGCATGTCCTTGGCCCGGTCGACGATGTAGATGAAGCCGTCCGCGTCGACGCGGGCCAGGTCGCCGGTGTGGAACCAGCCGTCGCGGAACGCCTGGGCGGTGTCCTCGGGGCGGTTCCAGTAGCCCTTGATGACGTTCGGGCCCTTGATCAGCAGCTCGCCGACCTCCCCGGTGGGCAGTTCCTCACCGACGGGGTCCACGACCTTGATGTCGCACACCGGCACCGGCGGCCCGACGCTGTCCGGATGGGTCAGGTAGTTGATCCCGCTGTTGTAGGCCGTCACCGCCGACGTCTCAGTGAGGCCGTACCCATTGTTCGGGACGCGCTCCGGGAGCAGCTCCTTGATCTTCTCGACCAGCGCGGGCGGCGCGGGCGCACCACCGTACGAGACGTTCACCAGGCTGGAGGTGTCGTACTTGTGGAACTCGGGGGAGGTGAGGACCTGCCACGCCATCGTCGGCACCCCGCCGAACGCCGTGACCCGCTCGCGCTCGATGAGCTGCAGCGCGCGTTCGGCGTCCCACTTGTACATGAGCACGACCGTGCCGCCGAGGACCGCGCTGGCCACGAGCATCGCGTGGCAGCCGGTCGCGTGGAACAGCGGCACGTTCAGCAGGGCGACGCGCGGCTGCGGGGCGGCCGCCTCCTCGATCGAGCGGCCCCCCCGCACGGCGGCGGCCAGCATCGCGTACCCGAGGCAGAAGGTGTTCCCCGTGATGTTGCGCTGTGTGCCGAGCGCGCCCTTCGGCCGGCCGGTCGTCCCGGAGGTGTAGAAGATCGTCGCGTCGTCCTCGGGGCCGATCTCCGCCTCGGGAAGGGTCACGTCGGCGGTGACGTCGCCGAGCACCGACGCGTACGCGTCCGTGCCGGGCGGCGGCGCGCCCTCGGCCCGTACGACGATCGTGGGGATGCCGAGGCCGGGCAGTGCGTCGCCGAGTCGTCGGGCGCGCTCCTCGTCGGCGACCAGCACCGTGGCGCCGCTGTCGCGCAGGCCGTACTCCAGCTCGGGCCCCGTCCACCAGGCGTTGAGCGGGACGACGACGGCGCCGGCGGCCGCGGCGGCGAAGAACGCGACGGACCATTCGGGGAAGTTGCGCATGGCGATCGCGACCCGGTCGCCCTTCCGCACGCCGTACCGCTCGATGAGCCGGTGCGCGAACGTCGCGGCGTGCCGGAAGTGCTCCTCGAAGGTCAGGCGCTCGTCCTCGTAGACGATGAACGGCGTCTCGCCGTGGAACCGGCTGATCTCCAGGACGGACCGCAGTGACGGGGGAGCGTGTTTCCAGACGCGGGTCCGCGCGCCGCGGATCTCGACCTCGTCCATCTCGAACAGCTGTCCCGGCGCGGTCAGCTGGGCCCTGACGTCGTCCAGACTCTTCATCGGCACCTCCGGACGGGAGCCTACGATCCGAACGCCGTTCTGGACCAGTCCGTTCATGGTTTGCGGGCGACTCCCGCGTAACAGACGGAGCGGGCGGGGTCGTCGAACAGGGGGCTCGATGCCCCGTCGGGGCGCCAGATCGGGGTCCACACCACGCCCGGCTCGATCAGCTCGAGATCGTCGAAGAACGCCTCGACCCGCGGGCGCGTCCGGACGTGGGCCGAGCTGGAGGTCTTGTAGTTCTCCTCCAGCGCCTTCTCCACGTCGTCGTCGCCGTCGTCGGTGCCGTGGGAGATCACCAGGTGGCTGCCCGGCGGCAGCGGCTTCATGAGCCGGCGGACCACTTCGTCGGGGTCCTCGGAGTCGGCGACGAAGTGCAGGACCGCCACGAGCAGGAGGGCGACGGGCCGGTCGAAGTCCAGGAGCCGGTGCAGCTCCGGATCGCCGAGGATGGAGTCCGGGTCGCGCAGGTCGTGCCGCAGGATCGTCGTGCCGTCGACCCCGTGCAGCATGTCCCGCCCGTGGGCCAGCACGACCGGGTCGTTGTCGACGTACACGACACGGGACTCGGGCGCGATGCCCTGGACGACCTCGTGGACCTGCCCGTTCGAGGGCAGGCCGGTGCCGATGTCGAGGAACTGCCGGAGCCCGGCCTCTGCGGCGAGGTACCGGGCGGCGCGGCGGAGGAAGCCGCGGTTCTCCAGGGCGGCGTCGCGGGCGCTCGGGATGGCCGCCATGGTGTTCTCCGCCACGACACGGTCGGCGGGATAGTGGTCCTTGCCGCCAAGGATGTAGTTGTACACGCGCGCCGGGCTGGGGATGTCGGGCCGGAACTCGCCTTGCCGGTCGTCGCTGTCCGTCACGAGGAGCCTCATCGCCGGGGATGTCGGAGGCGGTCGATTCTTCCACGAACACCCGTGCTCGGCGGCTGGATCCGGGAACACGCCGCCGAGCACGGGAGGACCGCCGGGCGGCCGTTCGACCGCCCTCATCACCATCACACGCCTGGCCACGGCTGCCAATGGGATTGCATCCGACTGTGGGATAGCATTGCGGCACGACGCTGAGGATGCAAGCCCGTGAGGTGATGGGATTGCATCGGCGGCCGATCTCCGGCGGGTCATGGAAGACTCGGGGATCCGCCGCGAGGGAGGTCCAGGTCATGGCGAACGCTGGAGCGAGCGGCCCGACGGCGCTCCGCATCCTTCTCGGGTCCGAGTTGCGCCGGCTCCGGGAGAAGGCCGATGTCAGCTCGGTCGAGGCTGCCAGGGCGATCGGCGGATCCGAGTCGAAGATCAGCCGGATGGAGCTCGGCCGCAGCGGCTTCAAGGAGGCGGACGTCGCGATCCTGCTGTCGCTGTATGGCATCACCGACGAGGAGGAGCGCGACCAGCTGCTGTCCCTCGCCCGCCGGGCCAACCAGCCCGGCTGGTGGCACAGCTACGGCGACGTCCTGCCCTCCTGGTTCCAGTCCTACATCGGGCTGGAGCAGGCGGCGGCCCGCATCCGCACCTACGAGCCGCACTTCGTCCCCGGCCTGCTGCAGACCGAGGACTACGCGGCGGCCGTCATCTCCCTGGGCGACTTCCCGCCCGAGGAGGTGGAGCGCCGGGTCTCGCTGCGGGCCACGCGGCAGCGGCGGTTCCGCGACGGCGCGCTGCGGCTGTGGGCGGTGATCGACGAGGTCGCGCTGCGCCGCCCCGTCGGCGGCCCCGAGGTGCTCCGGGGACAGCTGGAGTACCTCATGGCCGTGGCCAAGCAGCCGGGGCTCACGCTCCAGGTCACGCCGTTCGCCGCCAGCGCGAAGCACGCCGCGCCCGGCGGGTTCACCATCATGCGGTTCGCCGACCCGCAGCTGCCCGACGTGGTCTACGTCGAGCAGCTCGGCAACGCCCTCTACCTCGACAAGCGCGAGGACGTCGACCGCTACACCCTCGCCATGGACCGCCTCAGTGTCGTCAGCGCCATCCCCGACGAGTCCATCGACATCATCGGCACGATCCTGGAGGGCATCTGATGCGCACCGACGACCTGTGGCGAAAGAGCTCCAAGAGCACCCCCGAGGGCAACTGCGTCGAGGTGCGCGTCGCCGGAGCGCGCGCACTCCGCTGACACGCCGTCTCACGGAAGTGGAGCACCCCGCTACCGTCCGTGTACGGTGCGGGCCGTGGAGAACCTGCGGATAGGCGTGGTCGACATCGCCCACGACGATCAGACCACCAACGATCACCTGTCCTGTTCGGTGTGCACGTGGCGGCTCGGGGTGTCACCGCGCGAGTACGCCCTGCGCCTCGCCCGCCGCCACGACGAGTCACACCAGAACGGACCTCGTCGCGCTCGTCCGGGCCGTCCGGACCAGGGGAGGTAGTCAGCCGGCCGGTTCGGCGGCGCGGCGCGCCAGGCTCACCAGGTCGTCGCCGCGCCGGCCTGTTCACTCGTCAGCATCACTGATACGGACGTCCGGGCGACCGGCATGGTTCCGTGAGCGGGCCGCGGCCCGCGGCCTCAGTCCTGGGAGCCGGTCAGCCGCGCCACCTCCCGCGCGTGCGCGTCGGCGTCGGCGCGGGCGGCCCGGGTGCTCCACCGGCCGGCCAGCGGCAACATGAGGACGAGGAAGAGCAGCTCGGCGACGACGCAGATCCACCACCAGGTCTGCCACTGGTGGGGCGCGTCGGCCGCCGCCTTCTTGAGCTCGCCCAACTCGTGGAGCAGCGTGGGCGGCGGAGACGTGCCGGCCGGGACCTTCTTGGCCGCGGCCAGGACCTCCGGTGCCCGGGTCAGCGTGTCGACGGCGCCGACCACGTACGGGAGGACGAAGTAGGAGACGCACACGACGATCCGCAGGATCCAGCCCCAGACGGCCAGGCCGGTCGCGGTCAGCGCGGGGTTCCGCCGCTCGATCGTCTCCGTGAACGCCGCCATCCACGGCGTGTACGCCACCCCCAGGCCGATGGCGAGCAGACTGATGATCCAGATGAGGCTGGACGCGCTCGTGTGCGGGTGGGTCGTGCGGGTCAGGAACAGGAACGTCATGACCACCGCGAGGAGCGTGCCGCCCACGATGAAGGGCTTGCGTACCCGCAGCCGGTCCGACACCACGCCCACGACGACGAGGGCCACCGCGTTCATGGCCCAGTACCAGCTGTTGACGCCGTTGGCCCGCGCGGTCGTGAGGCCGAAGTTCGACGTCAGGTAGATCGTGAAGAACGCCACGGCGGTGTAGTAGATGAGCAGGAACACGCTGACGCCGAGGGCCGGAGCGAGGACGTCGAGCCGCATCATCTGCCGCCAGGGGTGCCGAAGGTCGGCCTCCCGCTCGGCCGCCTCGGCCCGTGCCTCGACCAGCGCGCGGTCCGCGACGCTCACCATCACCTGGTCGCGGAGCCCCGGCCGCAGCTCCCGCAGGCCGAACAGCGCGACGGCGAACGCCACCAGCCCGACGATCCCGACGATGTAGTACTGGCTGGCCCAGGAGTCGTCGAAGCGCGGCAGGGTGCGGTTGGCCACGAAGCTGACGACCAGGCTGCCGATCACCGGTCCGAGCGTCCAGAAGCCCATCGCCGACGCGCGGCCGATCTGCGGTGAGAAGTCGCGGACCAGGGCGGGCGTGGCCACCAGGCACATGCCCTCGACGAGGCCGATCAACGTGATGACCACCGCGAACGCCGCCTTGTTCGGGGCGAGCGGTGTGAGGATCGTGAGGACGCCCGTGCCCAGCAGCCCGTACGTCACCAGGTTCGCGCGGCCCCACCGGTCGGCGACGCCGGCGGCCAGCGATCCGAACGCGCCGACCAGGTTGGAGACGACGAGAACGTTCACGTAGTAGAGGAACGACATCTTGAAGTGCGCGAGCATCAGCGGGGCGACGCCGCCGGCGACGTACAGCTCGTAGTACAGGACGATCGTGACGAACACCGCCACGGCCAGGTAGCGGTAGCGGGCCGCGGTGTCCGGATAGCGGTCGAGACCGCGTCGCCAGAGTCGGTCGATAGAGAGGCCGTCGGACGGGGTCGTCGTCGGATCGGTGGGGGCCATCGCCACCTCGTTTCGTGAGGGCCGACATTCGGAGCGCAACGGCGCTCCGCCCCCGACGATCGGATGGTCTGTGGCATCTGGTGAATGAGCGTTCATTCACATCGTGGAAATAATTAGTACGCTCGGGTCGGGTGGCCGTCAAGAGCGAGGAGCGGTGCGGGTGACCGAATCGGAGTTGCCGCTCGGCGGGTCACGAGTGCAACGCCGGCTCGCCGCGGCCGCGATCGAGCTGTTCTACCGCCAGGGCGCGCTGGCGACGCCCGTTCGGCAGATCACCGAGGCGTGCGCTCTGACGCCGGGCGCGCTCTACAACCACTTCGGTTCCAAGGACGAGCTGCTGTACGTCCTGGTCCGCGACATCCACCTGCGGCTGGAGGCCGAGGTGACGGCCGCTCAGGAGGCCGTCGCCGGTGACCCGGTCGCCGAGCTGAGCGCGATCGTCGGGGCGTACGTGACACGGCACGCCGACAATCAGGGGACGGCGCGGGTCGCCAACCGTGAGTACCCCCTGCTCACCGGCGCGTGGTACGACGAGGTCGTCGCGATCCGCCGGCGGCTGCGCGACCGCCTCACCGACGTCCTGGCCGCGGGGAACCGCAAGGACCTGTTCCGGCTGGTGGGCGGCGACGACCGGGCCGCCGTGCTCACCGCGATCCCGATCCTCGACATGTGCGTGCACATCAGCGAGTGGTTCCACGAGCGCCGTCCGCTCGGCGCCGAAGACCTGCGGGCCCGTTACGTGGACCTCGCGCTGCGCATGGCCGGCACCAGAACCGACTGACCGAACTGGAGGTCGCCGTGGCCGAACTTCTCCGCCCCCACGCCCAGGCCCGGCCGGACGAGGCCGCCCTCACCGACGAGCACGGCGTCACCACCTGGCGCGCGCTCGACGAACGCGTCGACCGGCTGGCCGGGGCGCTGCGCGGGCTCGGCCTGCGGACCGGCGACTCCATCGCGATCCATTCCGGCAACCGGCGCGAGTACTTCGAGGTGATGGCCGCCGCCACGCACATCGGGCTGCGCTACGTCCTCGTCAACTGGCACTGGACCGCGGACGAACTGGCGTACGTGCTGGCGGACTCGGGGGCGAAGGTCCTGTTCTCCGAGGACCGCTTCGCCGGTGTCGCCGAGGCGGCCGCGTCGGGGGCCGGCCTGGTGGCCCGCGTCGGCTTCGGCGAGGTCCCCGGCTTCCGGCCGTACGAGGACCTCCTCGCCACCGGGCCGGATGGCGAGCCCGCGGACCAGGTGCTCGGCTGGCCGATGATGTACACCTCGGGCACGACGGGCCGGCCCAAGGGGGTCCAGCGGAAGATCGTGCGGACCGGCGCGCCGATCGAGACGATGGCGCTGACGGCCGCCGGCTCCTGCGAGGTGCTCCGCATCCCCGAGGGCGGCCGGTCGCTGCTGGTGGGGCCGGCGTACCACTCCGCGCAGTGGCTCTTCTCATGCGGCCTGCTGTGCGCGGGACGCCCCGTGGTCATGCGGCGGGCGTTCGACCCGGAGGAGACCCTGCGGCTCATCGAGCGTCACCGGATCACCAACGTGCACCTCGTGCCGACCCAGTTCGTCCGGATGCTGCGCCTCGACGAGGCGACCCGCGCCGCGTACGACCTGTCCAGTCTCGCCGCCGTCTGGCACGGCGCCGCGCCGTGCTCGCCCGAGGTGAAACGCCGGATGATCGACTGGCTCGGCCCGGTCGTGTACGAGTACTACGGGTCGACCGAGGCGTCGGTGAACACCGTCGTGACCGCCGAGGAGTGGCTGCGCCGGCCGGGCACGGTCGGGCGGCCGCTGCCCACCGTCGAGGCCCACGTCCTGCGTCCCGACGGCACCCCCTCCGGTCCGGGCGAGCCGGGGCAGCTGTGGTTCCGCTACGCGAGCGGCGACGACGTCGAGTACTGGGGGGACCCGGAGAAGACCGCGTCGATCCACCGGAACGGCCTCTTCACGACGGGGGACATCGGCTACTTCGACGACGACGGATATCTGTTCCTCGCCGACCGGGCCATCGACATGATCATCAGTGGTGGCGTCAACATCTATCCCGCCGAGATCGAGGGCGTGCTCATCACGCATCCTGCGGTACGCGACGTCGCGGTCTTCGGGGTTCCCGACGAGGAGTACGGCGAGCAGGTGAAGGCGGCGGTCGAGCTGGAACAGGGGCATACCGCGTCGCCGGCCCTGGCAGAGGAGCTCATCGCCCTCTGCCGCGCGTCGCTCGCCGGCTACAAGGCGCCCCGGTCGGTCGACTTCGTCACCGCCCTGCCGCGCACCCCGACCGGCAAGCTGTACAAACGCCTCATCCGCGAGCCCTACTGGGCCGACCACGGCAAGCGGATCTGAGGTCAGCACCAGTGGCGCAGCTCGGCGTCCTCCAGGGCGCTGCGCAACTCCTCCTGGGCGGCCCGCCAGCCGACCAGGTCGTAGTAGCGCTCCGACGGCTCACGGACGACGGGGACGCCGGGCGCGTGCAGGCGCATCGTCTCCCTCACCCGCGCAGCGTCGTACCGCCATCCCCGGGCCTCGGCGTGGACGCTGACGGCGAACTCCAGCCCTGCCCCTGACGGCCCGCGGTCGAGCCGGCGGAGGCGTTCCCAGACGTCGAGCGGGAGGTCGTGGCGGGACACCGCCTCCTCGAGCTCGGCACGATGCCGCTCGGGGGAACCGGGCGCCGTCGGATGCAGCCGGACCCCGACGCACCGCACGGTGCCGTGGACGAACTCCGTGCGCCGGGAGAACAGCACCAGCGCGCTCACCTCGTCCCACCCGAACCGTCTCGGCACCCCGTCCGGCCAGGTCACGAGGAGGATCCCGTCTGCGTCGACGGCGAAGGCGACCCGGCCCGTGCGACGGCCCCGGGCGAGCCGCCCCGCCCCGAGAGCGGCCGACACGATCGACGCGACGGCCAGCGCCAGGGGCGGGGGCACGCGGTCCGGATGCCCGTGGAGCGCGGCACTGGCGATCCAGCGCACGGACATCGCGAGAGCGAGCGTCCCGGCCGCGACCATGAGGATCGGCGGGAGACGACGGAACCGCGCGACGTACGGCGCCGGGAAGGAACCGTCCGGGGGCTCGGTGGTCACCGCGTGAATCCTCCGCCCACGAGGCAATGATCCCTCCGGCGCACTGTACTGCGCGGCCCCCCGGACCGTACGGGGATCGGCGGGCTCAGCCGCCGAGCGCCGGATAGTCGGTGTAGCCGCGGTGGTCGCCGCCGAAGAAGGTGGCCGGGTCGGCCTCGTTGTACGGGCCGCCCGCCGTGATCCGCGACGGCAGGTCCGGGTTGGCGAGCCACAGGCGGGCGTGCGCGATCGCGTCGGCCAGCCCCTCCCGCACCGCGTCGGCGCCCGTCTCGGGGGACGACGGGAGCGGCGTCGGCTCCGGGTGCGGGTTCAGGATCAGCGCGCCCGGCCACGCGGCCCGGATCGCCCGTGTCGTGTCGCGGTCGCCGCCCTCCATCACGTGCACGTAGACCAGGCGCTCGCCGCCGCCGCGACGGACGCCGACTGCCGGGCGCGCCACCGCGCCGCGGCCGCGACCGCGCCCGACGAGGACGTCGCGGCCGACCTCGAGGCGGCCGCCGTACGCGCCCGGGACCGCGCCGCCGGAGCGGCCGCCGCGGCCCTGTTTCAGCAGGCGGCCCAGCTGACGCCCGAGCCCGGCGGCCAGGCCCGGCGCCTGATCGAGGCTGCGAGTGCGGCCCTGCTCGCGGGCGGCGCCGA
>NZ_JAMXMY010000040.1 GCF_024055795.1 Actinoallomurus purpureus
TTGGCGTGAACACCACGTCGACCCAGTAGTTGGTGGACTGATAGCTCCCCGTGGGGAACGTGTTCGTGGCGCCGTAGGACTACACGCCGTTCCCGCCAGAATCAGCGCTCGCCGGCGCGGTCAAAGGATCGTTGATGTACGCACTGGTGAAATACGGCCGCGTCACGGAATAACCCGACGACGTGAAATAAGACGCGACATACGTAGTATTCGCCGTCACCGCCACCGGGGTGGAGAAATTCACCTGCTGCCAGCCCGACGCCGACTCACCGGTGAAGGTCGCACTCGCCAGCAACGTCCCGCTCGAAGTCCACAGACTTCCCACGTGGGTCCCCGTGTTCAGCGAACCCTTGTAGAACCGGATCCCAGTGATGAAACCGTTCACAGACGCCGTGAACTTCACCCCGAGGGTAACCGGCTGAGCATCGGGATGCGACTGAACGGCTGGAACAGCCGTGGGGTCCCACAGGGTGTACGTTGGCGTGAACACCACATCGACCCAGTAGTTGGAGGACTGGTAGGTCCCTGTGGGGAACGTGCTCGCGGTGCCGTAGGAATACACGCCGTTCCCGCCAGAATCAGCGCTCGCCGGCGCGGTCAAAGGGTAGTTATTATATGGATTTGTGAAGTACGGCCGCGAAAAGGCATAATGGCCCGGCGTATGATAAGACGCGACATAGGTGGTGTTCACACTGACTGCCACCGGGGCAGAGAAATTCACCTGTTGCCAGCCGCTTGCTGTTTCATTGGTAAAGGTTGCTTCCGCGAGTAGCGTCCCGGTAGAACTCCATAGATGGCCGACGTGCGTCCCCGTGTTGGCCGTGCCCTTGTAGAACCTGATTCCGGCGATTTGGCCAGAGGCGGTGGCCTTGAACTTCACCCCTACTTCTACGGACTGGGTATCGTCGCTCGCCTCCACGTCCGGGACAGTCGTCGACGACCAAAGCGTGCAACATGTTCCGCCTACGGTCACATTCACTGTGGTCGGATTCGTCTGAACGTTGCCGATATCATCGACTGCGCGAACCCTGATCGTCACGGGTCCAGCGCTGGTGGGCGTCCATTGGTACTGCCAGGCACTTCGGCCGGTCGCGTGGAACCATCGTGTGCCGTCGAACGAGACTTCCACACCCCCGACGACGCCGCCCCCGGTATCGCTGGCCGTTCCCTGAATAGTGACCACCCTTCCCGTGGCCACACCGGCACCGCTCGACGGATTGGTGATCGTTGACGTCGGTGGAGACGTGTCCGTCGACTGGGTCGCCGGCACCAGGCCGGGCTGGAGGCTGGCCGGCTGAGTGCCCATGTCAGCGAAGAGGTTGACCGTCGCCTGCTGCATATTGATGTCCGTGGGGCTTCCGGCCCGATCGTGAACTGCGTCGAGCCCCCACGCCCACTGGGTGGTCCCCGCTCCGAAGACGAGCGCTCCGCTGGAAGCCCGGTAAAGCACCAGGCTGTGTGTGGCGGTCCCAGCGCCGTATAGGCCCCCGTAGTCGAGCAGGAATTGGGTGCTCGTGGTCACGGTCGTGCTCGAGAACCTGACCAGTCCGGGCGGTGCGGTTGCGTCGTCGGGAGCCTCGTCCCACTCGTACCCCAGCGTTCCTGCGGGAAAGGTCGCCGTCTGGCCGGGAGTAAGATTGGCGATCGACGTGTTGCGCCACAACCGCATGTCGCTGAACGCAGCGGGGACCTTTATCGAATCGTTGGCGACCTGGTTGACCATATACAGCGTGCCTGTCACTGCGTTCTCCGGTCGCCCTCCGTCCGCCGGCGGGGAGTAACGCGGATCTCGCCAGGTCCCCGTCCACGTCGGAGTCGGATCGAGCCTCGTGCCGTTCGCGAGCGTCTCCTTGTAGCAGACGAGTGTCCTGAACGAGGTGCCGTCCGCGATGCTGTTCTCCCACCTGGTCTTCCAGAACATCTCGTTTCCGGAGAAGAAGGTGAGGTTCACGCCGTTGCCGCGAGCGTTCTCCACGTTGTTCCGCATCTCGTTGGACCAGTATTCGTCATGGCCGGAGGACATGAAGACCTTGTGTTCGAGAATCTCCGCTCCCCGCATGGCGGTGTCCACGTCGGTGGTGTAACTCACGTCGAACGCGTTCGCCTCGAGCCATCTGACCATCGGATATTCGGAATCGAAGAACCAGCTGTACACAGAGCTTTCCCGGGTGTTGAACGGACGGTTGTAGCTCACCTTGAACGCCCGGCCCGCCGGAGCACCTGTATAGAGGCTGTTGCCGCCGTAGGAGTTGTACGCCTGCCACGTGGCGTCAGACGTCTGAACCAGAAAATCCGAGTGACGTGTGTCGTCCCTGACGACGAAGATCATCTGGCTGGCCTCACCGGTCACATCATCACGCACCAGCTTCGCGATGTAGACGCCGGAGACCGCGCTCGCCGGCACAGCCCATGAAGCCGATACCGCCCAGTTGCCACAGTCGATCAGGCCAGTCGTGCTGTCGGTCAGACAAGCCGGCTGCGTCTGCGGCAGGGCGGCGGACGGCTGAACCGTAGCGATCAGGCGCGCTCCCTGGCCGCTGTAGTAGCCCATGCGATAGATGTCCAGGTGATAGGCGGTCGCGGGAGTCAGCACCTTGAATTGTACGGTCTCCCCGTGGTTGACACTAATTTGAGTGGCATATCCCTGGATATTTGGGGAACCTGCTCCAGAGATATCCCATTGGCTGGGCGGGTTGCCAGGAAGGCTGTTCTCGATGCAAATGACTGACGTCGGCGGGCACGCGGCCCTACGAGCGCGGACCCCGCTCTTGGCAATTCGGCGGTTTCTCGGGGGTGGTGCGAGGGCTGAGCGCATGTCGGCGGACATGGGGACGGGTGCGTTTCTCGACGATGCTGCCGGTGGTGTCTGCGAACCACTGCCGACCTGAGGGACGTGCTCAGCAGTCTTAGGGGTGGACGCGTGCGAAGGACTGGAAACGCCCAGGAGCAGACAGAGCAGGACGACCAGACTGTTCCCGCAAGCGATCCAGAGCCTCAGGCGCTGCCCGCGCCTGTTAGCACCGTCTCGCACCTTCGATCTGCTCAATTCATCAGTCCTTGGTCACGTCCAGCGGAGTGGTGTATGAGTCGGCCTCCGCGTGATCCGTTGTTGCAGGTTAATCGGCGATTGCTTGTTGGGTGGTGTTCTCGCCCGGTGGGTCGCCGCTGATCACGCGGAGAAGGGCTTTGGCGAGGAATTCTATGCCCATGTAGCGGCGGACTTCAGCCCATTCGTCGGTTTGTTCCATCAGGACCGCGCCGACCAGGCGGATGATCCTTCAGACAGTCCCAGGAGATACGGTTTGGTTGATTGTGGGTGAGGTGCTTGGGGCCCAGTGGATGGGTTGTTCTCCGTCGAAGGTGGTTCCACCGAGGTAGACGGCGGTGATGCGGTGTTGGCCTGCGGAGAGGGTGGAGGTGGTGAAGGTGGCGGGTTGGGTGGTGCTGCGGAAGAAGTCGGTGCCGATGACGGTGTTGCCGTCTTTGAAGGCGACGTTTCCTTGAGGGGTGAGGGTTCCGCTGGTTTGCTGGACGGTCGCGGTGAAGGTGACGGGTTCTCCGCTTCTGGCGGTGTTGTTGTTGGAGGTGACCGTGGTGGTCGTCGGGCGGTCGTCGGGAAGTTGGATGAGGGTGGGGGGCTGGCTGGTGACGCCGGTGATGGTAATGGCGTTGTTGAGGGTGAACAAGCGGCCGATGGGATTGGCTCGGCTGTTGACATTGATGGCGTTGGCGGCGATGAGGTTGCCGCGGAAGGTGGTGAAGGTGTCGAGCGTGGCGGAGTCGCTGATCACCCAGTAGAGGTTGTTGGCTTGAGCGCCTCCGGTAAGGGTGATGGTGCTGGACATGGCGGCGGTCAGGGTGGCGGCTTTGAAGACGAAGATGGCGTCGGGGTTGGCTTGGGCGTCCAGGGTGAGGGTTCCGTTGATCTGGAAGTTGCCGGTGGTGGAGTCGTAGACGCCGGGGGTTCTGGTGGTGTTGCCCAGTTCTGCGGGCAAGGTGGCATCCGGCGTCATTGCTGTGAGGTTGTTGTAGGCGGTCACGACGTCGGCTTTGGCGTTGGCCGCGGTGGAGTCGCCGGCGTGGGTGGTGCCGTTGATGGTGCCGGGCGGGAAGCCGGTGACGGTAGAGCCGGGGCTCACCCCGAGGTCTCCGATGACCCGGGTGAGATTGGTGTTGGTGACGCTTGATCCCGCCAGGACCGCGAACGGCGCCGCATTACCAATACTCACCGACTGAGCCTTGAAGACGTTGCTCTGTGTTCCGCTGGCCACGGTCGTGACAAGAAGGGCCGCCAGAGGCGCTGCCAACGAGATGCGCGCCTTCAATGCAAGCAGTGTACAGAAACCAGTAAATGCCATAATAGCTCCAGCGACGCCCGAAATGTGTAATCCATTACCGTCTGGTCAATATGTAAGTTATGTCGCTTGCGTCCTGTGATTCGACACGCCGCGCAGGGTCGTCACTGGCACGCTCAGATCAAGATATCGAGTTAAAACCTCCAGGCAAGTAAAGCGCATGGACATGGAGGGGTAAGGTTCGCGCTAAAAGCCCAATCAATCGGGGTCTTTGTTGATCAAATAAAACGCGCACTTGCTACCGTTCTAAGCGCACACATCGTCGCATGTCGTGACGGCTCACAGTCGAGCGCTGACATTCGCGCGATATTTCACGCCCTGATCGTGGCTGTGCGAGCTCCGGCACGAGGCTTTGAGGAGTTGTGTCACATGTCGATGTTCCGTCGCAACGCATCCGATGACGCGGTCGGCTCGACCGCGCTGGAGCGTGGGGTGAATGCTCAGCAGCGTCCAGGAACTCCGGAACCAGCAGCGAACCGCAGTAGCGTACGCCCCTGGAGGAAGTGCGCGACCGTGGACGACGCTGGAGGCCGGCGTAGCTCACGAAGCATCGCTCGTTCCTGGTTGTCCGCCGCGCTGACGGCCGTTCTCCCGATGGGTGGTGCCATCGTCATGACACCGAGAAGTGCTCAGGCTCAGTCGGTGAGTATTGGTAATGCGGCGCCGTTCGCGGTCCTGGCGGGATCAAGCGTCACCAACACCAATCTCACCCGGGTCATCGGAGACCTCGGGGTGAGCCCCGGCTCTACCGTCACCGGCTTCCCGCCCGGCACCATCAACGGCACCACCCACGCCGGCGACTCCACCGCGGCCAACGCCAAAGCCGACGTCGTGACCGCCTACAACAACCTCACAGCAATGACGCCGGACGCCACCTTGCCCGCAGAACTGGGCAACACCACCAGAACCCCCGGCGTTTACAACTCCACCACCGGCAACTTCCAGATCAACGGAACCCTCACCCTGGACGCCCAAGCCAACCCCGACGCCATCTTCGTCTTCAAAGCCGCCACCCTGACCGCCGCCATGTCCAGCACCATCACCCTTACCGGAGGCGCTCAAGCCAACAACCTCTACTGGGTGATCAGCGACTCCGCCACGCTCGACACCTTCAGCACCTTCCGCGGCAACCTCATCGCCGCCAACGCCATCAATGTCAACAGCCGAGCCAACCCCATCGGCCGCCTGTTCACCCTCAACAACGCCATCACCATCACCGGCGCCACCAGCCAGCCCCCCACCCTCATCCAACTCCCCGACGACCGCCCGACGACCACCACGGTCACCTCCAACAACAACACCGCCAGAAGCGGAGAACCCGTCACCTTCACCGCGACCGTCCAGCAAACCAGCGGAACCCTCACCCCTCAAGGAAACGTCGCCTTCAAAGACGGCAACACCGTCATCGGCACCGACTTCTTCCACAGCACCACCCAACCCGCCACCTTCACCACCTCCACCCTCTCCGCAGGCCAACACCGCATCACCGCCGTCTACCTCGGTGGAACCACCTTCGACGGAGAACAACCCATCCACTGGGCCCCAAGCACCTCACCCACAATCAACCAAACCGTATCTACTAGTTTGTGGAGAAGTACCGACGTTCCGGATGTCCCGTCTCACAGCGATGCGTTGGCGGTCACACTGGGTGTCAAGTTCACGGCATCGACGAGCGGGACCGTGACAGGTATCCGGTTCTACAAAGGTTCACTGAACACCGGAACTCACGTGGGAAGTCTGTGGAGTGCGAGCGGGACGCTGCTGGCGAATGCGACCTTCACCGGCGAGTCGGCGTCGGGCTGGCAGCAAGTGAACTTCACGGCACCGGTGGTGGTGACGGCGAATACTACGTATGTCGCGTCTTATTTCACGTCGTCGGGTCATTATTCTGTGACGCGGCCGTATTTCACCAGTCCGTACACCAACGGTCCTTTGACCGCGCCGGCGAGCGCTGATTCCGGTGGGAACGGCGTGTACGCCTACGGCGCCACGAACACGTTCCCCACGGGGACCTTCCAGTCCACCAACTACTGGGTCGACGTGGTGTTCACGCCGGCGTCCAACCTGTGGGACAACACGGCTGTTCCCGCCGTCCAGTCGCAACCCGATACTCAGCCGATCACCCTCGGGGTGAAGTTCACGGCGTCTGCGAACGGTTTCATCAGTGGTATCCGGTTCTACAAGGGTTCGTCGAACACGGGGACTCACGTGGGAAGTTTGTGGAGCGCGAGCGGGACGTTGCTGGCGAGCGTCACCTTTATCAATGAAACAGCAAGCGGCTGGCAACAGATGAACTTCTCCACCCCGGTGGCGGTGACGGCGAATACTACGTATGTCGCATCTTATTTCACGTCGTCGGGTAATTATTCTGTGACGCGGTCGTATTTCACCAGTGCGTACACCAACGGTCCTTTGACCGCGCCGGCGAGCGCTGATTCCGGCGGGAACGGCGTGTATTCCTACGGCGCCACGAACACATTCCCCACGGGGACCTTCCAGTCCACCAACTACTGGGTCGACGTGGTGTACGAAGAATCGAGCTAGGCGCGCGGTCAGTGGGCGCGCCAGTGGTACTGGTGTTCGGGGCGGCCCGTGGTGCCGTACCTCAGGGTGACGTGCACCCGTCCCGCCTGGGCGAGTGAGGCCAGGTAACGCTGGGCGGTCGCCCGGGAGATGCCGACCTCGTCGGAGACCTCGGCGGCCGACCGCGGCTCGCCGGCCCGCCGCAGGGCCTCGGCGACGAGCCGCCCGGTGACCGAGGACTGTCCCCTGGCGGGCCGGGGCTCGGTGCGCGGCGCGGCGTGCAGGGCCCGGACGGCGCGGTCCACGTCGGCCTGGGTGAGCTGCTCCCCGGCCGTCATGAGGTGCTCGCGGTAGCGGGCGTAGGCCTGCAGCCGCCGGCCCAGCTCCTGCGCGGTGAACGGTTTGATCAGGTAGTGCAGCGCGCCGTGGGAGAAGGCGGTGCGGACCGAGTCGGGATCGGTCGCTGCGGTGGCCATGATGACGTCGGCGGTCAGCTCGGGCAGCAGGGACAGTCCGGACTCGTCGGGCAGGTAGACGTCGAGGAGCACCAGGTCGACCTCTGCCGCGCCGGCCCGCGCGTCGGCGGCGGTGTGGGCCCGCCCCGCCACGCGGAAGCCGGAGACGAGTTCGACGAACCCGGCGTGGATCTGCGCCACCCGGAAGTCGTCGTCGACGACCAGCACATCGATCATTGCAGCACCTCCGGGAGGCTCGCCACGAAGACGGCCCCGGCGTCGTCGGGGCCGGGGGCGGCGATGGTGACGTCGCCGCCGCGCGACCGGGCCGCCTGCCGGGCGAGGGCCAGGCCGAGCCCACGCGGCCGGCCCTCCTCGGGCTCGCGGGTGGACACGCCGTCGCGGAAGACGGCCTCTCTCAGCTCGTCCGGGACGCCCTCCCCCGAGTCCGCGACGGTGACGTGGAGATCGGTGCCGTCACCGAGCAGCTCGACCTCCACCCGCGCCGGACGGTGCGTGCCGAGCCGGGCCGCCTCGATGGCGTTCTCGACGAGGTTGCCGAGCACGGTGGTCACGTCGAGCGGGTCGACGACCCGGCCGGGCACCCAGCTCGTGTCGGCGATCTCCAGCGCGACGCCCCTCTCCGTGGCGACGGCGGCCTTGGCGGCGAGGAACGCCCGCAGGTACGGGTCGGGGACGCTGTCCGGGGGCGCCTCCCGCGTCGTCGGGACCTCAGCGAGGGTCCGGATGTAGCCGGCCGCCTCCTCGTAGTGTCCGAGCTGGAGGAGTCCGGACAGCGTGTGCATGCGGTTGGCGTACTCATGCCGTTGCGCGCGCAGCGCGTCGAACAGGGCGCGCACCCCGTCGAGCTCCCGGGCCAGCGACTCGACGTCCGTACGGTCCCGCAGGGTGATCACCGTGCCGAGCAGGCGGCCGTCGTGGCGGACCTCCCGCCGGTTGACGACGAGGACGCGCTCGCCCGCGACGACGAAGAGGTTGCGCGCCTCCTCCTCGCCGTCCAGGACCGACCTCAGGCGTCCGCGTACGGGCAGCTCGGCGACCGGCTCGCCCCGCGCCGGGGTGACGCCGAGCAGTCGCGCCGCCTCGGCGTTGCAGGCCGTGACCCGGTTGCCGGCGTCCACCGCCAGCACGCCCTCGTTGATGCCGTGCAGCACCGCCGCGCGTTCCTGGACCAGCTCGGCCAGCTCGTACGGCTCCAGGCCCAGGGTCTGGCGTTTGAGCCGGCGCCCGATCGCGACCGACCCGGCCACGCCGAGCGCGACGGCGGCCGCGGCGAACAGGGCGGCGACGGCCATCGTGCGGTGCACCCGCCGGTCGATGTCCCCGGCGTCGAAGCCGACGCTGACCTCGCCTACGAGGGCGCCCCGGTGGTCGTACAGCGGGACCTTGCCGCGTGCGGACAGGCCGAGGGTGCCGCGCTCGATGACCTTCACCTCCCGGCCGGATAGCGGGGCCGAGGGGTCGGTGCTGACGCGTTTGCCGATCAGCGCGTGGTTCGGGTGCGCGAGGCGGATGCCGTCCCGGTCGGTCACGACGACGAAGAGCGCGCCGGTGGCGCGGCGCACCCGCTCGGCCCTGTCCTCCACGACGCCCTTCGGGTCGCCGCCGGTCGCGACCGTGTCGCCGATCATCGGGTCGGCCGCGACCGAGCGGGCGAGCGTGAGCGCCCGCCAGGCGTACTGGTTGCGCAGTTCGTCGCGCTGCATCCAGGAGGCCAGGCCGTACCCGGCCAAGGCCACGAGCACCACCACACTGATCTGCAGGATCAGCACCTGGTGCGCGAAGCGGATCCGGATACCACGGGACATGCGTGCACGGTAGCCGAAAGCGCTCCGGCGGCTCCGTTCCGCGTGAGCAGAATGCGGTAAACGCCGCTAAGGTCGATAACCTCAGGAAACACGGCTTGCGATTACATCGCGAGCAAGGCTTAACGGGCCGGAAACGTACTCGTAACCTCCCGGCATGCGCACGCAAGCAGAGCCTGACGGCCCCGCGATCGAGCTTCGCGACGCGACCAAGCGTTTCCGCTCGTCGTCGGGTGGAGTGCACACCGCCGTCCGCAACCTCGACCTGACCGTACGCGCCGGTGAGTTCGTCGCCGTCGTCGGTCCCACCGGGTGCGGCAAGTCCACCACCCTGTCCCTCGTCTCGGGCCTCGAACCCCCCTCGGTGGGCGAGGTCCTGGTGCACGGCCGGCCGGTCGACGGCATCCCCGACGGTGTCGGGTACATGTTCCAGACCGACGCCGTGCTGCCGTGGCGCACCGTGCTCGACAACGTCGCGACCGGTCCCCGCTACCGCGGCGTGGGCCGGCAGAAGGCCCGTGAGCAGGCCCGCGACTGGGTCCAGCGGGTGGGCCTGGGCGGATTCGAGTCCTACTACCCCCACCAGCTGTCCGGTGGCATGCGCAAGCGCGTCGCCCTCGCGCAGACGCTGGTCAACGAGCCCTCGATCCTGCTCATGGACGAGCCGTTCTCCGCGCTGGACGTGCAGACCCGCGGCCTGATGCAGGACGAGCTGCTGCGCCTGTGGGCCGGCGACGACCCCCTCGGGCGGGGCGGCGGCGCCGCCGTCGTCTTCGTCACGCACGACCTGGAAGAGGCCCTCGTGCTCGGCGACCGGGTCGTGGTCATGACCGCGGGCCCCGCCACCGTGAAGGCGTCCTTCGACGTGCCCCTGAAGCGGCCGCGCGACGCCGAGGAGATCCGGCTCACCCCGGAGTTCCTCGAGATCTACCGCGAGGTGTGGGAGTCCCTGCGCGAAGAGGTTCAGATCACCCGCGAGAGGGGAACCGGCAATGCTGCTTGAGCTGGACGACCACGCGACGGCCGTCGCCCAGGCCCGCGCCGTGGGCCGCCGCCGCTCCCTCACCGTCAACGCCGTACGGATCCTGCTGGTCGTCGCCGTGCTCGGCACGTGGGAGCTGGCCGCGACGTACTGGATCGACCCGTTCTACTATTCCAAGCCGAGCGCGATCTGGAACCGCCTCGTCGACTGGTTCACCTCGGGCACGTCGCAGGGGTCGATCTGGACACAGATCGCCTACACCCTCGAAGAGGCCCTGATCGGCTTCGCGCTGGGCAGCGTCGGCGGCGTGATCCTCGGCATCATCCTGGGCCGCAGCCGGTTCCTGTCGGACGTGTGCGCGCCGTTCATCAAGGCCGCCAACGCCATCCCCCGCATCATCCTGGCGTCGCTGTTCGTCATCTGGTTCGGCCTGGGCATGTCCTCGAAGGTCGCCACCGCCTTCATCCTGGTGTTCTTCGCGGTGTTCTTCAACGCCTTCCAGGGTGCCCGCGAGGTGGACCGCAACCTGGTGAACAACGCGCGGATCCTGGGCGCGAGCCGTAGGGCCGTGCTGCGCACCATCGTCGTGCCCAGCGCCACCTCCTGGATCCTCGCCTCGCTCCACTCGGCGTTCGGGTTCGCCATCATCGGCGCGATCGTCGGTGAGTACAGCGGCGCGGACAAGGGACTCGGCCTGCTGATCAACCACGCCCAGGGCACGTTCGACTCGGCCGGCATCTACGCCGGAATGATCATCATCACGGTGATCGCGCTGCTCGCCGAGTGGCTCCTCACCCTCCTCGAACGCCGCCTGCTGCGCTGGCGCCCGCCGGCCGCCGGCAGCGACGCGCAGATCTGACCGGCGCGCCACGCCGCGCCCCTCCCCCGAGCCGGGATCCGAATCCGCCCCCGCTCCACGTCACCAAGGAGAGCTCGTCATGCGCACCACCACCCGTATCGCCGCGGCGGCACTCGCCGCCACGACCGCCCTGTCGCTGGCCGCCTGCCGCGACTCGCGTAGCTCCTCCGGAGGAGGCGGCGGCGGCAAGGAAGGCGGCACCGTCAAGATCATGGTCGGCGGCATCGACAAGGTCATCTACCTGCCCGCGAAGCTCACCGAGCAGCTCGGCTACTTCAAGGAGCAGGGCCTGAACGTCCAGCTGCTGACCGAGCCGGCGGGCGCGCAGGCCGAGAACGTCATGATCTCGGGCGACGTCCAGGGCGTCGTCGGCTTCTACGACCACACGATCGACCTGCAGACCAAGGGCAAGTGCGTCCAGAGCGTCGTCCAGTTCGCCGATGTGCCGGGCGAGGTGGAGGTCGTCTCCACCAAGAAGGCCGGCCAGATCGCCTCACCGGCGAACTTCAAGGGCAAGAAGCTCGGCGTGACCAGCCCCGGTTCCTCCACCGACTTCCTCACGCAGTACCTGGCCACCAAGAACGGCGTGCCGACCTCCGGCTACACCACCGTCAAGGCGGGGGCGGGCCAGACGTTCATCGCCACGCTGGCCAACGGCGGCATCGACGCGGGCATGACCACCGACCCGACGGTCGCCAAGCTCACCAGCACCGGCCAGGCGAAGATCATGCTCGACATGCGGAACGAGGCGGGCACCAAGGCGGCGCTCGGCGGCCTGTACCCGGCCAGCTCCCTCTACATGAACTGCGACTACGTCAAGAACAACGCGGCGACCGTGCAGAAGCTCGCCAACGCGTTCGTCAAGACGCTCGGCTGGATCAAGACGCACAAGCCGGCGGAGATCGCCGCGAAGATGCCGGCGGACTACGCCGGCGGCGACCCGAAGCTGTACGAGAAGGCGATCACCGACAGCATCGGCATGTTCACCGCGGACGGCGTCATGCCCGCCGACGGGGCCAAGAACGTCCTGAACGTCCTCGCGCAGTTCTCTCCGAACGTCAAGGGCAAGAAGGACACCATCGACCTGTCCAAGACCTACACCACCGACTACGTCTCCAAGGCGCCCAAGCAGTGACCATCCGTACGGCCCCCGGGACGCCCGTCCCGGGGGCCGTACGCGTGCCCGTCACAGATCGACGGCGAGGTACTTCAGCTCGAGGTAGTCGTCGATGCCCTCGAAGCCGCCCTCGCGGCCGATCCCGGACTCCTTCACCCCGCCGAACGGCGCCGCCGGGTTGGACACGAGCCCGCGGTTGAGACCGACCATCCCGGCCTCGAGCGCCTCCCCGACCCGAAGCGCCCGGCTCAGGTCGCGGGTGTAGGCGTAGGCGACCAGGCCGGCCTCCGTGTCATTGGCCGCCGCGATCATGGACTCCTCGTCGGGGAAGGCCGCGACCGGCGCGACCGGGGCGAAGATCTCCTCCCGCATCACGCGGGCGTCCGGCGGCACGTCGCTCAGCACGGTCGGCGGGTAGAACCACCCCGGCCCCTCCGGCACCTTCCCGCCCGTACGAAGGGTCGCGCCGCGTTCGAGCGCGTCGGAGACGAGGCCGGCGACCCGGTCCCGCGCCCGCTCATCGACCAGCGGGCCGACCTCCGTCTCCGGGTCGAGGCCCGGGCCGGGGCGCAGGGCGCTGAGTCGTTCGGCGAGACCGGCCGCGAACTCTTCGGCGACGGCCTCGTGGACGATGAACCGGTTCGCCGCGACGCACGACTCGCCGGTGTTGCGCATCTTGGCCAGCACCGCGCCAGTGAGCGCGGCGTCGAGGTCGGCGTCGTCGAAGACGAGGAAGGGGGCGTTGCCGCCCAGCTCCATCGTCGTCTTGATCACCTTGCCCGCCGCCTGTTCCATCAGCTTCCTGCCGACGGGCGTCGAGCCGGTGAACGAGAGCATCCGCAGCCGTCCGTCCGTGATGAGGGCGTCGGTCACCTCGGGTGCGCGGTTCGTCGGCAGCACGCTCAGGACGCCCTCCGGCACGCCGGCGTCGGCCAGCAGCCGGCCCAGGGCCAGCGCGGAGAAGGGCGTCGCCTCGGCCGGCTTGATGATCATCGCGCAGCCCGCGGCGATCGCCGGGCCGACCTTCCGAGTGATCATGGACAGCGGGAAGTTCCACGGCGTGACGAGGTACGCCGGACCGATCGGCTGCCGGGTGGTGAGGATCCGGTAGTCGCCGCCCGGGGCGACCCGGTACTCGCCCCCGACGCGGACCGCCTCCTCGGAGAACCACCGGAGGAACTCCGCCGCGTAGGCGACCTCGCCGAGTGACTCGGCCAGCGGCCGTCCCATCTCCCGGGTCGTCAGCCGCGCGAGTTCCTCGGCGCGCTCGTGCATCAGCTCGTACGCCCGGCGCAGGATGTCCGAACGCTCGCGCGGAGCGGTCGCGGCCCAGGACGCCTGGGCGGCCGCCGCGGCGTCGAGCGCGCGTACGGCGGCGTCCGCGCCGGCGTCCGCGACCGAGGCGAACACCTCGCCGGTGGACGGGTCCGTGACGTCGAAGGTCGCCTCCGCCGTCTCCCACGTGCCGCCGATGTACAGCCTGTCGTCCATGCCGATCGCCTCCCGGTGCCTCTCGCTCCGCACGTTACCCGGCCCGTCGAGAGGGACCTCGTGCAGGTCGCGCTGTGGCGCCGCCGATGCGGTGACGGCCGTTACGCCTGCTAAACGGCCGTAGATCCAAAATCTCCGTAAACAATGGGTAAACCAGGCAATCTGGCGCGGCGTCTCATCCAATACCGATCGGATCAGCCAGGCCCGGGGTTTCCGGGCCGTTCCTCATGTGACCAAGGGGCCAACCGTATGAAGTTCACGCTGGAAGAGGTGAAGTCCCAGACCTTCAAGGCCCGGGACGCCTGGTGGACGGTGTTCCTCGTGGACCCCCTGGCCGGCCGGCTCGTCGTCGGAACCGCGAACAGGACCTCCATCACGCCGAACCAGATCACCTGGGGCGCGCTCTTCCTCGGCCTCGGCTCGGCCGGCTGCTTCCTCATGCCCGACTGGAAGTGGCTGGTGCTCGGCGCCCTGCTCTATCACCTGAGCTTCGTGCTGGACTGCATGGACGGCAAGATCGCGCGGCTCAAGGGCACCGGCACCGTGCTCGGCGGCTGGCTCGACTACGTCTTCGACCGCATCCGCGTCCTCACCTGCACGCTCGCCCTGATGTGGGGGCAGTACCACGCGACCGGCCGGGAGCTCTACCTCATCCTGGGCGTCGCGGTCGTCTTCCTCGACATGCTCCGCTACGTCGACGCCCTCCAGGTGGCGAAGGTCCGCCGCCAGATGCGCGGCGAGCTGACCAAGGCGATCGAGGAGTCGGTCTCCGACCGCACGCCCGTCTTCGCGGAGGACCTGCTGCGCGAGGACCCCGACCTCGACCCGGACGAGATCAGGACCCGCACCGCCGAGGTCATCGACCTGCAGGAGGAGTTCCGGTCCCGCTTCGCGTGGTACATCCGCGTCCGCGACTGGCTGCGTGACCACCGCGTCCGTACGCACCTGGTGAGCGGCATCGAGTTCCAGATGGCCGTGTTCATCATCGGGCCGCTGGTGAACCAGATCGCCCCGGTCACCATCGGCGCGGCGGCCCTGCTGCTCGTCTTCGAGTTCGCGATCATGTACAAGCTCTGGCTGTCCTCCCGGGACTTCACCCGCGCCCTCGCGGAGATCCGGGGCGAGGACCCGCAGCCCGCGAGCGTCTGAGGCCGCGCGGCGGGCGTCCTTGACGCCCGCCGCTCTCCGTCGTCAGGACGGGCGGGGGGCGGACAGGCGACCGCTCAGCCAGGCGTACGCCTTGGGGAGCATCGAGTTCCACACGGAGGCGTTGTGGCCGCCGCTCGGCAGGACGAACAGGAACGCCGCCGTCGGTGGCCGTATGAGCGGCATGATCTGGTTGATCGCGTCATCGGAGTGGCGGTCCTGCCGGGTGCCCGCAAGCAGCAGGCCGACCGGCGGGCGGTGGGTGCGCAGCAGGTCGAGCACGGAGTTCTGGGCGTTCAGCGCGCGGTCGCGGCGGACCTCCGGGGTCTGGGGGACGGCGTCCCCCTGCATGGTGACGGCCGCGCTGAACAGGTCGGGCCGGCGGATCGCCATCTTCGCCGCGCAGTAGCCGCCGGTGGAGAATCCCATGAGACCCCAGGCGCCCCGGTCCGGCTGGGCGCGGAACGCCTTGGTGACCGCCTGGCGCACGTCGTCGGTGAGCCAGGTCTCGACGCGCGGCCCCTTGGGGAAGTCGACGCACTCGGTGTCGCGGCCGTGGACGACCGTCGTCACGGGAGCGACGAGGATGAACGGATGAGAGTGGCCCGACGCCATCGCCTCCTTGAGGGCACCGGCGCCGTGCACGGCGTGGAACCAGGTCGAAGGGGTGCCGGGGTAGCCGGGCAGGAGTTCGACGACGGGATAGGTCTGGTGGGCGTTCGCGGGCGCGTTGTACCCCGGTGGCACCCAGACCAGGATCCGGGAGCGTATCCCGGAGCGTTCGCCGGTCAGCGTCGCGGTGTACACGTCCGGGTCGAGCTTGGGAGTGTGATGGAAGCGCACGTGACCGTCGCCGACCGCACCCGGGCCGACCTGCTCGATCGGCGTGTCCTCGCCCTTCCCCCCGCCGAACAGGTCGCTCCAGGAGGCGTAGAACTCGAAGTAGTGGTTCACGGCGACGCCGCCGACCGTCAGCGCGAACACCTGACACATCACGACCATGAAGAGCCGGACCGCGACGGCGAGCCGTCCCTTGACGCGGTTCCACAGGTAGAGGCAGGCCACCGGCCCCGCGACGGCGAACAGGACGACCGCGATGAGAAGCGGCCAGCCCATAAGTCCCATGAAGTCCCCCGAAGAACCCGTTGACGCGAGCAGGCCGAGGCTAAGGCCCGCTTCGCAGCCCGGCCTTCTGATTCATCCTCATTTCGAGCGATGTTCACCCGGGGATCCGCCCCCTGATCAACCTTCCGGAGACACATCCATGGCCTGACGCCGAGGAATGCCGTTGATTCGTCACATCAGGCGGCATCACCTCGTCGTTCGGACGCCGAAGGGGCCGGTCGGACGAACGATCCGGCCCCTGGCGACCGCCGCGTGCCGTCAGCGGCCGAGGAACGCGATCACCGCGTCCCGTCCCGCGTGGCCGCGCTCCCGGTTCTGGATCGAGTGTGAGGCGCCCTTGACGACGACGACCCTGCCGTTCGGCGCGTGCGTCGCCTCCTCGTACGCCCACTCGAGCGGCGTGGACAGGTCGTGGTCACCGTTCAGCAGCAGCACCGGGACGTCGGGCAGCCGGGCCGGCGGCTCCTCGGCCGGGCGCGAGTGCCAGCGCAGGCACTCCTGGGTGAATCCGCTGCCCGCCGACGTCGCCCGGGTGTACGGCCACACGCGGCGCGGGTCGGTGCGCCGCAGTGCCTGGTCGAGCCTGGCCTGCCGGGTCTGCAGGGGCGCGTCGGACCGGCCCCACGGGAAGACGCTGTCGGAGCAGAAGGTGTCGATGTGCAGGCCGGAGCTGTAGGAGGTCACGGGATCCCCGCCGGGTGCCATGTCCGCGATGATCGTGTTCAGCCTGGCCGGGTCACCCTGCCGGGCGGCCCGCAGCGCGCCGATGAGGTCACCGTGCCCCGCGGGCAGGCCCGGCGGGTTCGGGTCCCGGTAGGTGGGATCCACGAACTCGTACGACACGATGGCGTCGAAGATCTTGACGCCGTCCGCAGCCGTGCGGTGGCGGACCACCCAGGCCAGGTCCTCGGCCGGGTCGGACGCGCAGGCGGGCGCGGTCGCGCACGCGTCGCGCAGCACGCGCGCCTGGGCGTGCAGGCCGACGAAGTACAGGCCGTCGTCGGCCTGCGGGTCGACGTGCGGCAGCACCGAGTCGAGGACGACCTTGCGGACGTGCGCCGGGTGGGCCACGGCGTAGCGGGCGGCGGTGAAGGAGCCGTACGAGACGCCGTCGACGACCATCGTGTCGACGCCGAGCGCCCGCCGGAGCGCCTCGTAGTCGGCGACGGTCTGCTCGGTGCTGTAGAGGCCGCGCCGAGCGCCGAGGACGTCGGAGCACTCCTTGACGGCGGCGGGGGTGGGCGCGGCGATGTCGGAGCTGCCGACCTGGGCCTGCAGCTGCGGGCAGTCGATCGCGCCGAACTCACCGGTGCCGCGCTGGTCCAGCATGACGAACCGGTAGTCCTTGGCGAGCTCGGGCAGGCGCTGGGTGGCGATGCGGGTGATGAACGGCACGCCGGGCTGACCGGGTCCGCCGGTGAGGAACAGCAGGACGCCCTTCGGCGCGCCGGCGTTGTCCGCGGTGGCGACCTGGAGATCGAGCGTTCCGGGCACCCTCCCGCGGTGGTCGAGCGGGACCCGCAGGGTGGAGCACGTGAATCCGGGCTGGTTCTTGCACGGGTGCGGGTCGGCCAGCCGCGGACGGCCCGTGGGCGCCGAGACGCCGGCGGGTCGCGGGGTGGCGTCGGTGGTTGGCGGCGGGCTGCCGTCGGCGCCGGCCGGGCCGGCGATGGCGGCCACGGCGGTGGCGACGACCGCGGTGACGAGGAGTCGTGATCGCATGTGCGGATTCTGACGACCGGAAGCGCCGAGGAACATCCTTGACGCGCTGGTTGGCGCTTCCCTGACCTCTCGTGGCCATTCGGTGCGCCGTGTCGCCGCTCTGGGCGTCTACGGTGAACCTCCATGAGCACCCCGCGAAGGAGAACGCGCCTCCGTTCACTCGCCGCCCTTCTGTGCTTGGTGGGCCTCGGGCTCGCCCCCTCCGCGTGTTCGACGACGACCGAGGCGAGGCCGTCGTCCGTGTCGGGCGCCCCGTCGCCGACGGGCACGGTCTGCCGTTCGACGCTGCCCCCGCAGGCCGCTGACACGCTCCAGTTGATCGCGCAGGGCGGCCCCTTCCCATACCGGCAGGACGGTCAGGTGTTCCGGAACCGGGAGCACGTCCTGCCCGCCCGGCCCACCGGCTATTACCACGAGTACACGGTCGTGACTCCCGGCGCTCCGACCCGTGGCGCACGGCGAATCATCGCCGCGCAGAACGGAACGGACTACTACACGGCCGACCATTACGCGACGTTCAACGCGATCGACCCGCGCTGCTGACGTCAACCGATCGCCGTGACCGCGCCATGACTGGACCAAGCCGCGCGCGCTCACGGCGTCGCCCGCGAACCGTACGGCTAGCGTCTGACGCCGATCACCATCAGGGGGACGTCATGCGCTCATTCACGATCACCGCACTCATCGGCACGGGCCTGCTCGGCCTCGCGCCGCAGGCCCAGGCCGCGTCACACGCCCGGCCGGCACACCCGCAACCGGACCGGGGCGCCCAGAAGGCCGCGCACGCCCGGCCCGCCGACCCGCAGCCTCAGCCGGACCGGCCCGGCATCCAGACCGCGGTCCACGCGCAGGCTCAGCCGGACCGGCCCGCCGGCCAGCCCGTCGGCCAGACGCTCGGCCAGAACGCCGTCCACGCGCGCCCGGCCGACCCGCAGCCGGACCGGCCCAACACCCGCGTCATCCATGTTCGGCAGGCCGAATCGCAGCCGGGCCGGCCGGGCGTCCAGAACGCCGTCCACGTCCGGCCCGTGGACCCGCCGCCTCAGCCTCAGCCGCAGCCGGTCCGGCCGTCGTTCGGCCTGCACATGACCGGCCAGGCGGCCCACTGGGAGGTGTCGCCGGGCGAGCTCGAGACGGTGCGCTGGACTCTCACCAACACCGGTAACCGGCCGCTGGACCACGTCCAGCTGGTGGCGTCGATACCCGCCGGGTGGACCGTCCGGGAGGGACAGGGCTGCGCGCGCCGCGGCGACTACCTCGGCTGCGACCTCGGTGGGCTGGAGCCGGGGCGGAGCGCGGCCGTCCTCGTGCCGATGGTCGTGGGAGGACAGCCCGGACCCGTGCGGCTGGCCGCATGGTCGCGGGCGACGGCGGGTTCGCTGAGCATTCCGGGACCGACGACGTCGTTCCGCGTCGTCGTCACCGGACGCCGGTAGGTTCTGGCCAAGACGGACCTCCTGGGGCCAAACTGAACGCTGTTCGGTTCGGCGCTCCCAGGAGGTACCGGTGCCCGGAGCCGCCGTCTGGCTGCAGTGCATCGGCGTCGAGAACGGCACGTGGGGACTCACCGGCTTCACCGAGATCCAGGTCGTGCACCGCGCCAGGCGCTGAGCCCCCTCCACCGCGAGACGGAGAGCCGGGCGGCGCACGCCGGCACCGTGGTGCCAGATTCGTCACGTTCGCCGCGAAGAAGCGGAAAGTGCCGAACCACGCCTGATCCGACCGCCTACGATGAGGCCGTGCCCGAACTGTTGTTCCCCTTTCTCGGCGTCGTCGCGCTCCTCACCGTAACGCCCGGCCCGGACATGCTCCTCGTCGTGCGCAACGGCCTGAGCGCCGGCAGCCGCGCGGCGTGGTTGACCGGGCTCGGCTGCTGCCTGGGCATCTCGATCCACGCGACGGCCGCGGTGCTGGGACTGTCCGCGATCCTCTCGGCCTCCGCGACCGCGTACACGGTGGTGAAACTGGCCGGCGCGGCCTACCTCGCCTACCTGGGCATCCGCATGCTGATCTCGGCCATCATGTCCGTCGACCCGGCCGCGGACGTCGAGGCCGGCACCGCTCCGCTGCCGACCGCCGTTCCGGCACAGGCCCTTCCGGCCGCGGGGGTGGGCATGCCGGAGGGCGTGCGGACCGAGCCCGGCACCGACGCGGCGGTGTTCCGGCAGGGGCTGATCACCAACCTGCTCAACCCCAAGATCGCGTTGCTGTTCCTGACCCTGCTGCCGCAGTTCGTGGCGCACGACGAACCCCGCCTGCGCACCACCGCCACCCTCGCCGTGATCTTCCTTGCCGTGGCGGTCGTGTGGTGGCGCACCTTCTCCCTCGCGATCGGCCCGATCTCCCGCGTCCTGCGCGGCGGCACCGCCCGCCGTGCCCTCGACGGACTCGCCGGCTCGGCCCTCCTCGCCATCAGCGCGGCGGTGGCCCTCGACGGCGACCGTTAGAGGTCTCCCCCGGCGGCGACCGTCCGAGAGCCGCCCTGCGCGGCGGTCGTCAGGGACGGGTCGCGAGCCAGGTCCGCAGCGCCCACCACCAGTGCGCGGAGTGGGTGACCGCCGTTCCCGCCGGCGCGGCGAGGCACCGGCCGGTGATCTCATCGAAACGCCGCACGCGGTACTTCACGGTGTTCGGGTGGACGTGCAGGACGCCGGCCGTCGGCTCGATCCGCCCGGCGTTGTCGAGGTAGGCGAGGGCGGTCTCGGCGAGCTGCCGATGGAAGACTTCGGCCGGGTCGAGCCGTTCGAGAAGCGTCTCCGCCAGCAGCCGCCCCAAGTCCGGCGCGCCCGTGGTCGCCACCGCGAGGGCCAGGTCGGGCAGCCGGTGCAGGCCCTGCTCCCCCGCGACCGCGTGCAGCCCCGCCCGGCACAGGTCGTACATCGCCGGCATGGCGGCGAGGGGCACCGCCGGGGACGCCACGAGCGGCGGCGTGCCCTCCGGCAGGTCCGGCAGCCGCGGCACGAGTGCGGCGAGGCGGCCGTCGACCAGCCCGCAGAGCCCGCCGGTCAGCCGCCGCTCCAGCGACGCGGCCGTTCGCGGGTCGCTGACGTCGCCGACCAGGCAGTGGTACGGGCGCGCGTCGTCCAACGGGGCGGGATCACCGCTCTCGCCGTGCAGGACCCGCCGGAGCACCTGGGCGTGCGCGTCGCGCGTCGTGCGCGCCATCTCCATCTCGGCGATCCGGTGCGCGTGCACCATTCGGTGCTCCAGCGCCGTGGCGACGGCGTCGATCCGGATCATGCCCTCGAGGAGGTCGTCGGCGGGCAGGCCGGCCGCCCGGCCGCGTTCGACGACCGTGCGCACGATGAGCGCCCGCGCGGCCTGGAACCCGTCCAGGAGTGCCGCCACCGGGACCCCCTGACGGGCGCGGTCGGCGCCGAGCCGCCCGGCGGCCCGCAGGTCGGTCTCGCTCATCTCGCCTCCGGCGGTGATGGCGCCGATCGCGGCCTGGACCACCGCCCGCACGTGCCGGCGCACCTCGTCCTCCGGAAGCGCCGCGACCGGGGGCGAGTGAACGCGCGCGGCCCGCACGGCGGCGTCCGCGATCGCGCCGTCGTCGTCTCTCAACAGCTCGCTGAAACGGTCCATTGGCCCCTTCGGATAATCACCGTCGGCATCCTTGGTGCCGGCACGGCTAGGCGAAGCGTCTTCCGATCAGGTTTGGTATTAGGAGACAACGCCGAAGGAGTCAACCCATGTCCGACGAGTTCCTCGACAAGCTGCCCCCGCAGGATCTCATCTTCAACCTGCCCCCGACGTTCGAGACGGTCGAGGAGGAGCGGCGGCATCGCAAGGAGCGGCTCGCGGCGGCGCTGCGCCTGTTCGGCAGGCTCGGATTCGAGGAGGGCGTCGCCGGGCACATCACCGCGCGCGACCCCGAGCTGACCGACCACTTCTGGGTCAACCCGTTCGGGATGTCGTTCAAGCACGTCCGCGTGAGCGATCTCATCCTGGTGAACCACGAGGGCAAGGTCGTCCAGGGCCGCTACCCCGTCAACGAGGCGGCGTTCGCCATCCACTCCCAGATCCACCAGGCACGGCCCGACGTCGTGGCCGCCGCGCACAGCCACTCCGTGCACGGCCGGGCGGTGTCGGCCCTGGGCGAGCTGCTGGAGCCGATCACGCAGGACGTGTGCGCGTTCTACGGGGACCACGCGCTGTTCGACGACTACACCGGCGTCGTCACGGACCTGGAGGAGGGCCGGCGCATCGCCACGACCCTCGGCGACCGCAAGGCCGTGATCCTGCGCAACCACGGCCTGCTCACGGTCGGGGACTCGGTGGACGCCGCCGCCTGGTGGTTCATCACGATGGAGCGCTCCTGCCAGGTACAGCTGCTCGCCAAGGCCGCCGGCCGGGTCGTGCACATCTCCGAGGAGAACGCCAAGCTCACCCACGACCAGCTCGGCAACGACCTGGTGGCGTGGATCAACTACCAGCCGATGTACGACCAGATCGCTCGTGAGCAGCCCGACCTGTTCGAGTGACGAGGGCCGGCGAGGCACGGAGATCGCCGTCCCTCCCGGCGGCGCGGCGGCGGCGCACCCCTCGCGCGTCCGCGCGAGCGCCGGAATATCCGCGCGGGTGAGCCGTTCTGCTCCGAGAAGGCACATCACAGGAAGGGTGATCCGGATGCTGTTCGGAGAGGAACACGTGCGGCGCTACGTCGAGACCGACGGGGCGGAGGGCCATGACTGGCAGGGCACCATAACCCTGCTGCTGACGACGACCGGCCGCCGGACCGGCCGGTCGCGCACCACCCCGCTGATCTACCAGAAGAACGGCGACGACTACCTCGTCGTCGCGTCGAAGGGCGGCTCCGACGAGCCGCCCCTGTGGTACCTCAACCTCCAGGCCGACCCGGAGGTGGACGTGCAGGTGCTCGGTGACAGGTTCACCGCCCGCGCCCGCACGGCCACCCCGGAGGAGAAGCCGGCCCTGTGGCGGAAGATGGCCGCCACCTGGCCCGCCTACGACGACTACCAGACGAAGACCTCACGGGACATCCCCGTCGTGGTCCTCGAACGCGTCTGACGTCACGGCAGGAGTTCGCTCCACTGCGGGACACGCGGCTCGGTCAGCAGCCGCATCCCGGCCTCTTCCGGCGTGCGGTCCCGCTTGCGGTTGTTGCAGGGGCCGCACGCCAGGACGGTGTTCTCCCACGTCGACCCGCCGCCGCGCGACTGCGGGAGGATGTGGTCGACGGTGTTCCCCCGCCCACCGCAGTAGGCGCACAGCCCGCCGTCGCGGCGCCGGAGCCCCCGTTTGCCCCACGCCGGCAGGTGGCCGTGGCGCCACCGCATGGTGACGTAGCGGACGAGCCGCAGCACCCGCGGTAACGGGAAGTGCCCGATCCGCCTTCCCTCCACCGCCTCCTCGACCACCGCGACGCCACGCACGAGCATGCGTACGGCGTGCCGCACGTCGACCTTCTGGAGCGGCTCGTACGACGCGTTGAGAACGAGTACGTACACCGAAATCCCCTATCGAATGAAAAGGCCGCTCCCGGGGGTCCGGAGGCGGCCGACATGGAACCAGGGCGTCAATCGCCCCGGCGCTGGTCTCCGTCGGCTATTCGATCGTGCCCCCGGTGTCCGTCCGGACCGTGCTCCGCCGGATCGCCGCAGGCCAGAACCTCGGTGGACACACGTGAGCGCCACTCCGGCAGGGTCTGCGCGGCCGGCGCGTCGCTCGGCGCCTCGCCCGCCGACTCGATGATGTCGTACACCGTCTCCCCCCTTTCTTCCCCGAAATCGTGAATAGCATGAATCAACCGTCGCACCGCAGGCAACGCCTTTTTCGGAATATCCCACGGGATGCGGCCGACGACAATGGGCGACGTCGGTCCGCACCCCGCCACGCGCTGACCCGACGGCGGTGCGACCGCTCATCCAGGGGTACGCGGCCGCACCGGCCGATGGTTCGGCGATCCGCGCCCGGGTTACGGGATGAGCCCTCGGATCGCGGTCAGCGTGCGCTCTCCCCCGGGGTCGCCACCGGTGGCGGGGGCCACGGCGACCTCGTCGACCCCGGCGTCGGCGTACTCCCGCAGCCGCGACCGCACCTCGTCGGCGGTGCCGACCAGCCCGACCAGGCCCGCGACGTCGAACGGCAGGGCGGTGAGCAGTTCCCTCGGCTCGGCTCCGCCCCGGGCCAGGGCGACCGCGTCGCCCAGCCCGACACTGGTGAACGCCTCGGCGTAGCCGGGCAGCCCCAGGTACGGGACGATGCTCCACATCAGCTGCGCGTACGACTCGGGCGTCGGATCGACGGCCGCGGGCAGCCAGGCCACCAGCCGGGGCGCCGGACGCCCCGTCTCGCCGGCCGCCGCGTCCAGCTTCGCCCGCAGCTCGGCGGCGACCCGCGGAGAGACCATGTCGATCAACATCCGGTCCGCGTGCTCCGCCGCCGCCCGCACCGCCCGGTCACCGAAGGCCGCCACGCTGAGCGGGCCGTCGGAGGGTGCCAGCCTGAGCCGGAAGCCGTGCGTCCGCACGGCCACGCCGTCCAGGTCGACCCGCTTCCCGGCCAGCAGCCCGCGGACGGCCCGCGCGCTCTCCTCCAGGACGGCGGCGGAACGCTCCCACGACCGGCCGTGCCACTCCTCGACCACGCGGGGGCTCGACGTGCCGAGCGCGACCCCGATCCGTCTGCGCGTGAGGGCGGCGACCGAGGCGGCCCCCATCGCGATCATCGCGGGGTCGCGGACGGCCACGGGGAGCGGGCCGACGGTCATCGCGATCTGGTCGGTTGCCAGGCCGATCGCCGACGCCAGGGCGAACGCGTCCCAGGTGTCGGTCTCACCGATCCACAGCTCCCCGAAGCGCAGCCGGTCGGCGATCGCCGCCGTGTGCAGGGCCTCCTCCGCCGGGCGGTCGGACCAGTTTCCAATGACGACACTGAGATCCATACGGTCATCGAAGCAGAGCCGGCCGGGTTCCCTCTCACTGCCGCAGGCGATGGACCCCGTCCTGCTGCACCTGCTCGGCGCGGACAACCGCTTCCAGGCGGGTGCGCAGGCCGTCCGGCGCGGCCCCGTACGGGACGGGTCATCTCGCGGGGCCACGGCGCGCGGCGTCGATGCCTCCTGCGTTTCACCCGTACAGTGGTCCGCGTGGCTGAAGAGGCATGGAAGGTAGAACCCTCGGGTCCGCTGCGCGGCGACATCCACGTGCGCGGGTCGAAGAACGCCGTGACGAAGCACATGGTCGCGGCGATGCTCGGGGACGGCGAGAGCACGATCCGCAACGCCCCCGAGGTGGGTGACGTGGAGATCACCGGCGCGATGCTGGAGGCCCTCGGGCACACGGTCGAACGCCAGGGTCCCGACATCACGGTCGCCCCCGGAGCGGTGACCGAGCCGCGCGTGCCCAGGGCGTTCACCGGGCTCAACCGCATTCCGATCCTCATGGTCGGCCCGCTGCTCCACCTCGCCGGAGAGGCGTTCGTCCCCCTCGTGGGCGGTGACCCCATCGGCCGCCGTCCCGTCGACTTCCACGTCGACGCGCTGCGGGCCATGGGCGCGGAGGTGGAGGTCGGAGAGACGGGCATCGCGGCCCGCGCGAGCCGTCTGTACGGCGCCCGCATCGACCTGCCCTACCCCAGCGTCGGCGCCACCGAGACCGTGCTGATGACCGCGGTGCTGGCCGAGGGCAAGACGGTGCTGCGCGGCGCGGCCATGGAGCCCGAGGTCGTCGAGCTGGCCCTGTTCCTGCAGCGCATGGGCGCGCAGATCGAGCTCAGCCCCGACCGCCGCATCGTCATCGAGGGCGTCGACAGGCTGAAGGGCGCGTCGACGCGGCTCGCCGGGGACCGCCTGGAGGCGTTCTCCTACCTCGTCGCCGGGCTCATCACGCGCGGCGAGGTCCGCGTGCACGGCTGCGCGCAGGACCGCCTCGTCACCGCGATCACGACGCTGGCCCGGATGGGCGCCCGCTTCGAGATCACCGACGAGTGGATCACCGCGTCGGCACCGGACGGGCTGCGTCCGGCCGCCGTGCACACCGACACGCACCCGGGCTACATGACGGACTGGCAGCAGCCGCTCATGGTGCTGTTCACGCAGGCCGAGGGCATGTCGGTGCTGCACGAGACCGTGTTCGAGAACCGCCTCGTGTACGTCCCTGCGCTGAAGAAGATGGGCTGCGAGATCGAGGTCTTCAACGCCTGCCTCGGCGGCCCCGCCTGCCGGTTCCACGACAGCAACTCGGTGCACTCGGCGGTCGTGCGGGGCGTGTCGAAGCTGACCGGCGCCGACGTCACCATGCCCGACGTACGAGCCGGGTTCTCGGCCGTCCTGGCGGCGTCCGTGGCCGACGGCCCGTCGACCCTGCGCGGCGTGCACCACATCGAGCGGGGCTACCACCGCCCGGCCGAGCAGTTCGCCTCCCTGGGGCTCAAATTGCAGCCCGTCACCGTCTGACCGCGCGGCGCGGACAGGAGCCCCGGCCGTCGCGCCGTGGCGGCGCGACGGCGGCCGCCGGTTCAGGGGTGGTAGGCCTCGGCGACCTTGGTCACCGTGCGGCCCTTCATGGTCAGGTAGGCGTCGACCTGGTCGCCGCCCTTGATGGCCGTTTCGAGCTGCTGCAGCGTGCAGGGCTTGGTGCCGACACCGGTCTTCTCATCCACGGTCGCGTCCTCGCCGGAGCAGATGTTGACCGCGCTGAGCACGGTGGCGTTCTTCGCGACGGTGGCGGTCTGGACGGGCCCGGTCGGCTCGATGGCCTCGTCGGGCTCCTGGACCTTCTTGGTGCCCTGGTACTCCAGGGCTCCCGACGCGGCGTCGTACTTCTTCAGCAGGACGATCTGGGTCGTCACGACCTTCCCCGATTCGGCCGCGGCGGCCTTGGGCTTGTCGCCCGAGCAGGCCCCGCTCAGCAGCAGGGCGGCCATCGCCCCGGCCACTCCGAACACTCGCACCGATCTCGTCATGATCACCTCCGGCCCGGAGACGATACAACAGCGCGGGGCGCGGTGCGCCGGAATCGCACCAGATCAGGCGCGCATGCGGCGTACGGCCCGGCGGGCGCCGGGGATCTTCTTGATCGCACGCCGCAGCAGCGGGCCGTTCGTTCTGACGCGCTCGCCCTCGGACGCCAGGACGCGGACGCTGAGCCTGCCGTTGTCGGTGCGGTACGGGACCAGCAGACCCCGGCGGGCGATCTTCACGCCGCCGCCCTCCAGGCGTCGCTCGGCGATCCAGCCGCCGGCGTCCAGCCGGGCGACGAAGTCCCAGGCGCCGGGCCTGAGCGCCGGGTCGGCGGCCGGATCGATCACGGCCTCGCCGGACATCGCGAACACCCCGGACGACTCGACCGTCACCGGCAGCGGGTGGTCGGCCGAATCCTCCCGGCGCCGGACGTAGAGGTCGAGACGGCGGCCCTCGCCGGTGACGTCGAGCATGTCGGCGGGGATCGGCAGGGGCACGGGCGGCTCCCACCGGCCGTCACGGGCGGTCAGCGGCGTGCCGTCCGCGTAGACGAGCCGGGCGGTGAAGCGCACGACCAGCCGGTCGTCGTCCCAGCGCAGGCCGTCCAGGGTGGTCGCGACCGTGACGCCGCGTTCGGCCTCGACCAGCCGGAACAGGTCGTCGTGGGCGTCGGCGCGCAGCAGCGCGGCGCGGACGCGCATCCGGAACGGAAGCCGGAGGTCGACGCTCTCGCCGAAGCGCTCGACCACCACCCGCCGGGCCTCGTCGTACACGGCGCGGCGGTAGTCCGGCGGTGCCTCCAGGAAGCTCTTCTCCCCGAGCCGCTTGAGGATCTTCCCGCGGTACCAGTGCGCGTAGTAGCGCTCGCGGTCCGGACCGGGCTCGACGTGCCCGTCGACGATGTCGAGGACCTCCCGCAGCGCGCCGTAGTAGTGCGCCGGGTCCGGCCGGTTGCGGGAATAGCTGCCAGGGCGCCGCACCCAGTGGCAGCACGGGTAGTCGGCGAGCACCGAGATCGTGCCGGCGCGGAAGTACGCCTTGAGGACGAAACGGTGGTCCTCAAGCCGCACCGACCCTTCGGGGAACCGAATCCGGTGCGCGTCGAGGAACGACCGGCGGAACAACTTGTGCGGCGTGAGGATGCCGTACAGCGCGTCCTTCAGCACGTCGGCCCGGTCGCGGGACTGCCGGAACATGGCGCGGGGCACCGTACGGCCGTGCCCGACCATCTTGCCGATCACGATGTCGGCCTCGTTGCGGACCGCCATCGCGTGCATGCGCTCGAGCGCCTCGGGGCCGAGCCAGTCGTCGTCGTCGAGGAAGTAGACGTAGTCGCCGCGGGCCGCGTCGATGCCGACGTTGCGCGGGCCACCGGGACCGCCGCTGGGCGGCAGGTGGATCACCCGGACGCGGTCGTGCTCGGCGGCCAGCTCGTCGAGGCGCGTCTCCGTGCCGTCGCTCGACCCGTCGTCGGCGAAGATCACCTCATAGTCGTCGAGCGTCTGGCCGAGGAGCGACTCGACGCACCGGGACAGGTGCTCGCCGGTGTTGAACACCGGCACCACCACGCTCACCTTCAAGGCACCAGCTCCAGCGCGGCCCGCACCGCCGGGGCGAGCAGGTGATGGTCGGCCGGGTCGACGTAGAGCCACTCGTCGACCTCACCGGTGGCGGACAGGTCGCCCTCGTAGTCGGCGGTGTAGCAGGCCATCCGCACACGGGTGCCCGGCGGCTGGTCGTGCGCGGGCGCCTCGACGACGCCGATCGGGCGGAAGGTGTGCCGGTCGAGCCGGACGCCGAGCTCCTCGCGCACCTCGCGGGACAGCGCGGTCCAGTCGTCCTCCCCCGGCTCCCGCTTGCCGCCGGGCAGGTAGAGCCGGTCGCGCGACCGGGCGCGTACGGCCAGCAGCCGCCCCTGCGACACGTGAACCCATCCCACGACGTCCAGCACGGGCCCATCCTGCCAGGCCCGCGCCGTTCGCGCGCGTCAGACGCGGGCCGGAGCCGCAGGTCACCGTGTGCGGCCGGGGCACGGCGGCGGGTCAGCACGGGCGGCTGCGCGACGACGGGTCACGACCCGCTCATCCGGCGGTTCCAGACCGCCGAAGCGCCAGACTGAGTGCCACGCAGCGCTGACGCCTCGAGCGGGTCTCCCTGGATACCACCGGGAAATCCTCAACTCTGTGCGGCCAACCGGTAGGACTGGGCGGCCGTGCCGTTGCACGTGTACTGGACGAGTTGGACTCCGTCGGCGGTCGACGCGGCGGGGACGTCGAGGCACTTGCCGCTGTTGCGGTTGACGAAGTGGTAGTAGCCGCCCCCCTCGGACACCGGCTGCCACTGCTGGTTGTTGCCGCCACCGTACGTCCAGGTCTGGATCGGAGCGTTGTCGGCGGTCGACACGTTGGTCACGTCAAGTACCTGGGCGCTGTTGCCGCGGTTGTTGACGCGGACAAAGTTCCCGCTGGTCGGCGCGAACTGGTACTGCTGAGCGTTGGTGGCGTTGCAGGTGTACTGCTGGATCGCGGTGCCGTCGGCCGTGCCGGCCGAGCGGGCGTCGACGCACTTGCCGCTGCCCTTGTTGACGACGGAGTACCACGCCGTCGGGCTCGGCTCTGTCGTGGGAGGCGTGGTGCCGTCCGCGCCGGCCAGCGAGAGCAGGCCGTTGATCAGCCACTGGTTCTGCTGGGCACTCGCGAAGGTCGACGATTTGCGCGTGTTGGTGGAGTAGTCCATGTCATTGTGGCCGAAGTTGGCGTACAGCATTTTGTACTTCTTGTTGGTCCACATGATCGGGTAGTAGCCGCTGTGCCACTGCTGGTTCGGGTCGGTGCCGACCGGGAAGCTGGAGGCGTCGATCGACGCCAGGATGTCGATGTCGGGGTTCTGCCGCAGGTCGCGGCTCCACGAGTACCACTCGCTCACCGAGGACTGGATGGTCGCGGGCAGTCCCGCCGTGGACGGGTGGCCCTGATCCTCGATCTTCAGGGTCTCGGCGGTCGGCCCCCAGGTGTTCGTCTCGAACGCGCCCGAGCCCAGGAAGGTGTTGTAGTACCAGCTCCACGAGTCGGGGTCGGTGGTGAACGCGCTGACGTGGAAGCCCATCCAGGCCCCGCCGTTCTGCATGTAGGTCTGGAACGCGGCGCGCTGGCTCGCGGGCGGGGCGTCGTCCAGGAACATGATGACCTTGTACTGCGACAGGCCCGCGGAGCTGAGGCGGCTCCAGTCCGTCGTCGCCTCCCAGGTGAAACCGTATTGGGCGCCGGCCGCGGGGAACCATTCCTTGGCCTCTTTGTCGAAGTCGATGTGGGCGGCGTCCCACGTGCCGCTGTAGAAGGCGAGCACCTTGAACGGGGTGGCGGCTTGCCTGGTGACGGCACTGCCGGCAGGGCTGCCGGCGACGCCGATGGAGGCCGCGACCGTGACGCCGAAGAGCACGGCGAGGGAGCGTTTCACGAATTTTCTGAGCACAGGGATCCTTCAGCGGTGGGGGTGGCCAACGCTGAGAATGGTGATGGCCACCGGTGCCGTGGCCTGCCGTTGCCTACTCGACGGTGGGCAACTGCGGCCTTTGCGCCATCGTGGGGGTGCAGGAGCCCTCAGATCACCGACGTCCTTTCTTTAATAAACTTTACTAACAGTGGGCTCTCGCTGAGATTACGATCGGCTGTCACCGCTGTCAATGCTGCGGATCACCCTCACCCGCGTGCCGACCGTCCCGGTCGGCGGTGTCGAGGCTCGGCGCCGTCAGTGGAGGGCGCTGCCCTTGCGCCAGTCGGCCCACGACAGCTGCCAGTAGCCGTAGCCGTTGTCCGGTTCGAGCTCGCGGTCGGTGCCGGTGACCTTGACGATGTCCCCGCGGTTCGAGAGGCCGTAGAACCACTTGGCGAAGGAGGGCGGGGCGTTCACGCATCCGTGGCTGACGTTCTCCCGGCCCTGCGACCCGGTCGACCAGGGAGCGGAGTGGACGTACTCGCCGCTGGAGGAGATCTGCACGGCCTGGTAGACGGTCAAGCTGTAGTAGTTCGCATCACTTTTGTCGGTGACGCCCATCCAGCCCGACGTCATGGTGACCGGGCTCTGCTTGCCCATGACGGCGTGGACGCCGTTCGTGGTGGTGTACTTGCGCGCGCCGCCCTTGCCCGCGCTGATCGGGGCGGTCTCGGCGGTCCGGCCGTCGACCGTGACGGTCATCCGGTGCGCCTTCACGTCGACGGTGCTGATGTGGGAGGCGCCGATCGTGAACGCACGGCTGTAGTCCTTGGTCCCGTAGGTGTCCTTGGCACCGCGAACGCCGGTCAGGCGGGCGGTGAACGTCACGGTCTGGTGCGGCTGCCAGTAGTCCTTGGTGCGGTAGACGGCCTCCTGGTCGCCGTACCACCGCCAGGCGCCCTCCGCGGACTTGGACGAGGTGACCCGCAGGGCGCGTTCGACGTTCGCCTTGTTGTAGACAGGGTCGCTGAACTTGACGATGAGCGGCATGCCGACGCCGACGGTCTCGCCGGGCATGGGCGTGATGTCGGCGATGCCGAACGTCCGCTTCGGGGTGAGCGTCTGGAAGGCGCTGTTCGCCGTGGTGGTCCTACCGCTGGAGTTCTTCGCGGTCGCGGTGACCGTGTACTTCGTCGCGGGCTTGAGCGTCCCGGCCGACGTCCACTGGAGATGGCCCTTGTCGAACGTTCCGCCGACCTGCCCGCCGACGGCCCGAACGGTGACGTCTCGCAGCCTTCCCTTGGCCGCCTTGACGACGATCGGCTGGTCGGGACGGCTGTCGGCCGCGCCGTTGGCCGGCGTGATGGTGACCGTGGCCGGCGAGGACGACGAGCCGAACAGACCGCATCCCGTGGACATCAGCAGCGTCGTTCCGGTCACCGCAAACATCGCTCGGCGCTTCACCTAGTCCTCCGGAGGATGCCCCGGCCTTCAGGCCGGGGAGGAATCCGGACTCCGTCAGGAGCGGCCCGGCGTAGCCGGGACGGCCTGAGAACGGAGTCCGCCGACGTTCGGTCATTCGACTTACATGGGAGCGCGACAGTTGTAAGGTGTCGGTCATGCGGACGGCGTACAAGTGCCGGGCCTACCCGGACCCCGAACAAGCGGCAGTGTTCAGCCGCACGTTCGGCTGTGTGCGCCTGGTATGGAACAAAACCCTCACCGAACGCCACACGGCCTACCACCAGCGGGGCGAGAAGACCTCCTACAAGCAGACCGACGCCGCTTTGACCGGATGGAAGAAGACCGAGGACCTGGCGTTCTTGTCGGAGGTGTCGTCGGTTCCGCTGCAGCAGACGCTGCGGCATCAGCATGCGGCGTTCGCGAACTTCTTCGCCGGCCGCGCCAAGTACCCGCGGTTCAAGAACCGCAACTCCCGGCAGTCCGCGCACTACACCCGCTCGGCGTTCCGGATGAAGAACGGCGAGTTGTCCATGGCCAAGACCGCCACCCCGCTGAGGTTCGTGTGGTCCTTCGACGACGTCGAGGTCTCCACGCTCAACCCCACCATGGTCGTCATCTCCCGGGATCCGGACGGCC
>NZ_JAMXMY010000041.1 GCF_024055795.1 Actinoallomurus purpureus
CCACCAACTCACCCACCAGCACATCCACCGCCGACGCCAACGTCACCGACAGCTCAAAAAACCCCCGACCCGACCTCACCCACGAACCAAAATCAGCTTCAAAACCGGTGGTCACCACTCACCCCCGGAGACGGCCGCGCGTTGCGCTGCTCTCATCGACTCGGGCAAAGCGCGGGCCTGTGGCAAAAACCGGTGGTCCACTGGACGGATTCGGCTGCGCCGATCACCTCGAAGCCGATCGGTCTGATGAGCAGCAGACCTGCGCGCCTCGACACGGTCACCTCCAGGTCCCCTCGATGATCTCCCCGGACCCATCGTCGCCAGGCTCGATGATCTGTCAAAGCACGACGCCCACCGGCACCGACCGACTATCCGGGGCCTTGACCTGGGAAGACGCGACTCACGACAGCTGAGTGCAAGGTGCGTTCGGAGTACGTCCGCTGATCGTTCAACATAAGTTCAACTGACGCCCGTCCGTCGGGCAGTGCCTCGGCCTCGGCCACCGCGTCGACGCGAGTGGTCCGAGGCCGGCTCCCCGACCATCCGAGCACCCGCTCGACGACCTCGTCGATCAACGCTTCTTCTTGCGGAAGTCGAGCCGTTCCGGCGGCGGGCCGAGGTTGGGACCGGGGCGCGGACCGTCGTCGGGCATGACGTCCGGCTTGGCATGGCGGGCCCGCGACGGATCGGTGGCCTCTTCGTACTCCTGGATGTTGGCCGTGGGAAGCGTCATGATGCCCGGGTTGGCGTCGACGAGAAGGATGCGCCGTCCGGACGTCTCCGCGTGCGTGAAGATCATGGCGGTGGGCGGGAGCTGCTGCAGCTCCTGCGGCTCCACGGCGAGCTCGCGTGCGCCCTTCCCCGCCTCGGCGGCGAGTGACGTGCTCTGCCCCCACGCGGTCGCGCGGCCGATCCCGTCGGGAAGCGCCGCGTCCGTGGGCTCGTTGCCGTTGAACACCGGCAGCGGAGCCGACGGGCCGACCGTGCTGACGTACGAACCGTCCTTGCCGAAGGTCACGGCGTCACCGACCTTCTCGGTGAGCTCGGCGACCTCCAGCTTCTGCTCCGCGCCGATGTGCTCCGCCGCGATGCGGGCATCCTCCGCGTTGCCGAGGCGCATGAAGCCCACGGCCGCGTGACCGCGGCCCAGCCGCTCCTTCACGTCCGGTCCGATCGACCGGTACATCAGCACCAGCCCCGTCGAGGTCGCCTCACACGAGTCGATCAGCCGGTCGATGACGTCACCGCGAAGCTTCTCCGCGCCGCACACCAGCAGGGTGTGCTCCCAGGGCCTTCCCCGTGGGGAGTTGCGGAGCACGTGTGTCAGCGCCGCCGTGACGTACGTGCCGAGGACGCGGTTGGTGAACACTCCGGCGCGGCGGTCGGTCGCGATCACGCGCAGCCGGCTGGGCGGCATCAGTGTGGGGCTCGATCCGAGCTTCTCCAGCTTCCGCAGCTGCGACTCCAGCGCCCAGGCACGCTCGATCACGACACGGTCCGCGGCACCTCGGCCGAACATCGTCGTGATCTTCGAGAGCTGCTCATCGGTGAGGAGACCGGCGCGAAGGTCATCGCGAGGGTCGCCGACCTGCGCGAGCGCGCGCAGCGCCGCGGTGATCTGCGGAATCGGCGCCCGCCCACCGAAGACGCCGAGGACGCGTTCGAGGATCGCGTTGTCGAAGGACAGGTCACGAGCGCTGCCCTGCTCCTCGCTCACACTCACCACGAGCGAGAGCACGTCGGCCAGTTCCTCCGAGCCGAGGCCGTGGGTGAGGTCGAGCTGCGGCAGGTCGCTCGGCAGCACCCACACCTGCGGCCGCTCACCCTGGTCGTTGCCGAGCTCGATGAGCTCCCGGGCGACCGCGCCCTCGGACAAATCCAGGATGGTGACCTGAGAGCCTGCGGCCAGCCGCGCGGCGCCCATCATCGTGACCATCGCGGACCAACCGGCCAGGGTGCCGCCGGCGACGTCGACCCGGTCGACGCCCTGCGGCAGGGTGACGGCGTACCACTCGTGCTGCGAGTCGTACGCCTCGCGGCGGTGCTTCCACTCCTGGTACGCGCGGGCGTGCTCGGCGTGGGCGGCCTCCAACTCGCGCCGGCGCTCCTCGCGTCGGTGCTCCAGCCGCTCCCTCTCCTGCGCCGCCTTGGCGCGCAAGGACTGTTCACCCTGCCAGATGGGGTACCCGATGATGGCGGCGACGAGCCCGCACGCCACCAGCCCGGCCACCGCGAACGCCCACGGCAGTGTGCCGGTGATGCCCAGCAGCATGAACAGCAGGGCACCGACCCCCGCGGCGCCGATCACGGTCTTGAGAGGGCGGTTGAAGAGGTTCTCGTCCCGCTGCTTCGGCATCACCCACTCGGGCGTGACCGCCTCGACCTCGGGCGGAGTCGGACGCTTCGGCGGCGGCCCGGGATCGTCGTGTACCTGCGCGTAACGCCAGCCGACGTAGACGCGGCCCGGTTGCAGTAACCGGGTTTCGCGAGCTGTCACATCGACCACGTCCCGAACTCCTTGAGTGCTCCTTGCGGCAAGCGTAGAAAGCTTCGCCCGAACCCGGGCTCCGTTTCAACCGACCGGTCGCGCCGCCGGCCGACCGGGACCCGCACGGCACTCATGATCACGCAGCGTACGCCAGGACGGGAGTGCGCCCTGCCGGGACCCGCCGTCCTCGGCGGGCGGTCACCAGGAGCCGTACGGCGGGTTCTGCGGCGGCTGTCCACCCTGACCCTGCGGCGGAGGGTCGGCGGGGCCGTACGGCTGTCCTCCCGGGCCGGGTGACGGCGGACCGCCATAGGCCGGAGGGGGTCCGCCGTATCCGGGACCTGTGGGACCGCCGTACCCCTGCGCAGGGGGAGCACCGTACGCCGGGCCCGGCGGCTGCTGGGGCTGCCCGGAGTACGGCTGCTGGCCCTGACCGCCCCACGGGCCGTACGGGGATCCGGGCGGCGGTGGTTGCTGCCACCCCTGCTGCGGAAACTGGCCGTACTGCGCCATCTTCCGTCGCCTCGACGCCCGGGCGATCACCCCGATCACCGCGACCACACCGAAGATGACCAGGTAGATGACCAGCCGGATCAGCGGGAACACCACACCGTGATGGACCATTCGTTCACCCTCCTGGCGGACCGGACCTCCGGGCGGCCATTCCGTTCACCGTCACCGGCCGCTGCGGATCCCGGGCCGTCCGCGCTTCCGGGAGAATCCCAGCCCACGGCCCTGATGTCCAGAAGATGGCCGATACGAGACACCCACCGACACCTATCTCCGAACCCGAGCCCGAGCCCGGCGACGAGACTTCCCCGCTGCTGCCGCGGCGAACCGCATCGTCACATGCTTCGCGAGCCGGCTGAGGGGAACATTTGTCCAAGCCACCGGCGCGCACCGGCGGCGACAGTGGACTCATGACCATTCCCCCGGGGCTCGATGGCCCCGCCAGTTCGACGACACCGATTCGCGGTCTCCTGACCGGGAGCCGCACGTGAGACGCGGCGCCGATGCCGCTCGGAATTCCCTGCCTCAGGAACGATCGCCCGTCGGATACGGAGGCACCAATGAGCAACGTCGACCTGCGCCGGCGGCGCGGCGACTACGGTTTCGATGGGGATTTCCGGCTGATACCCGCAGTCTGGCAAGCGACGATTCTCGGGACGATCTGCGCCGCCATGGCGGCGTTCACCGTTCTCAACATCACCGCCGGCAGAGCCGTGGCCACCGTCATCACCGGCCTGATCACAGTCTGGCTGTTGCTGACGGCTGTCTCGTACGTCTACACGACCCGCGTGGGCAAGTTCAAGGTATGGGCGCGCGTCCTCGCCGAGCTCGGGCTACGCGGTGACGAGGACCTGCTCGATCTGGGGTGTGGTCGCGGTGCGGTACTGCTCGCCGCAGCGGAGCTGCTCCCCACGGGCCGCGCGGTCGGGATCGACCTGTGGAGGGCTGATCAGACGGGCAATTCGCCCGAGGTGACCCGCCGCAACGCCGAGATGGAAGGTGTCGCCGAGCGGGTGACGCTGCACAGTGGCGACATGACAAGCCTGCCGTTCGAAGACCAGAGCTTCGACGTCGTCGTCAGCAGCCTCGCGATCCACAACATCCCGGAAGCCGCCGGACGGGAGGCGGCGATAGACGAAGCGGCACGCGTCCTCCGCCCGGGTGGGCGAATCCTCATCGCCGATCTCCGGTTCACCAGGAAGCACCTCGCGCGCCTACGGTCCCTCGGCCTGACCCAAACGGGGCGCCGCAACCTCGGCTGGCGGGTCTGGTGGGGCGGTCCCTGGTTCCCCACCCACTTGGTCACGGCCAGATCGAAGCAGACCGTCACTGTCCATCACGAGACGGCATCGTAGGGCGAACCGTCGAGTCCAGCAGCGCTTGATCCGGCTGTGCTCCTCGTCGAGTTCGCCGATGCCGCGCAACAGATGCGCGCAGCACATGCGGCCGGACACGCATGGGTGCGCTCGATGGAAGCCCGTTTGCGCAAGCCAAATCTTGAACCCAATAGGAAACCCATGATTCAACGATCAGGGATCAGTGTTTCTGAATTGTCGAAGCAATTCTCTGCCCAACCTGTCAACTTCTACCGCAGCCTCACGGGAAAGCGGTCGAAGACCAGGGTCTAGGTACTCATATAGTTTTCGCGTTTCCACGAACGAAACCCCCAACGACTCCTGCACGGCGGCCAAAAAAGTCATCGGCGTCAGAGTGAAACCTTCTTTCGACCGCAAGTGCTCGATAATGTCGGTAATGCTTGCCCCTGCGGAGGCCATACGCCGAATGGACTCTACGTCGCTGGACAACTTCCCCCCTTTGGTCTAGTGAACCTCGGCTCCACGTTAGTATGGTGACCAAGTTCTCCCTTGAGCGTGCCGCGATCAACCGAGGCCTCGGTAAATCCATATTTACCAGACATGTGACCGGTAAACGTCTTCTTAGCGGCTTCTTCGTACGACATTCCCGCCCGCAGGTTCGCGTTAAACGCATCGAGGTTAGTGGGCATTGCGGGCACCCATTTTCCCTCTATGGCCTGGATGTTATGCGGACCGAAGTGTTCCATCATGTCGCCGAACATCTTGCCACCCCTGACCGCCCCTTCCCCTTCCCCCTTCTCCACGGCAATACTGAGATTTCCGGCATCATCGAGAGTGGCCATGATGAGGCCTCCGCAATCATATGATTTGATGTACTCCTGACTGAGACCGAGCGGATCAAGCCATACTGCAGTATTCGGGACGTACCCGTAGGGCCGGCTTCCCCCAAGAAGGCCGATTGGATCAGCAGACAGATACGATCCGGTGTCCGGTTGATAATACCGATTTAGGTTGTAGTTAAGACCGCTTTCCCGATCGTGATACTGCCCAGGAAAGCGGAGAGGGCAAAGTAACGCATCTCGCTCGGAGATGGGAGCACCCCAATGCGAGGTCTTATTTATTCTCTGCGTGACGCCGTCGAGTGAGACGAGTTCTTTGGGGGCACCGACGAGGTCTGTCACGATGGCTTCAAACCGTTGATCGATCAGACTTTGAGGAGCATTCCTCAGGTACGTCCGATCAAGTTGTGCCATAGGACGGAATGTCCCCGACTCATACGTCCATGTTCGCACCTGTACGACAGATGTTGCCGACGACTGCCGAACTTCCTCGACCACCTGCGGACCGTCCCATGTGAACAGGGTCTGGTCGATGACTGATTTTCCGTCGGAGGCCAGTTCTTCCTTCGCAATCCGGCGACCGAGAGGATCATAGCGATAGCGCCAGTAGCAGCCATCGGGGGTGATAACAGAAATCAGGCGATCGTCGGCGTCCCATGCATACCGCCATTCTCTACGACCTCCGGACAGGGTATGCTGACGTTTGAGGATGAGACGACCCTGCAAATCAAACTCATAATGGTTGCGTCCGGCACGACGGATCAGGGTGCCCGCGAATTCTCGATCGCCTTGCGCAGGGCTGGCCAAGTCGTCTTGGTCGGTAGTGGACCAGGCGGCATAGGCAATATTCCCAACGCTGTCATAGGCATAACCTTCGCTCCAACCTTCAGCGTGCACGGCAATGACTTGACCAGCTCGATCCAGGTCGAAACGATGGTTGCCTGCGAGGCGATCGCCAATGGCTGTCGGGGTCCCGTCAGGCCGGTAGCTGTAGGTACGATGTTGCAGCAAGCGTGCTTGTGACGCATTGTTCGACGCTGATTGCCCGGAGATCGTATTGAGGCTCAGCGGTTGAGGTGCGCCCCACATCGCCTGGCTGATCAGGTGATGATCAGCGTCGTACTGCTGATCGAGGATGACACCTGCGCCGATATGACGTCTCACCTCACGTCCGGCCGCGTCGCGAGTAAAGCCGAGAGCATGCCTGGCGATGTTCAAGCTCGCGGGGCGTCCGGCGGTGTCAAAACTCCAGATGTCTTCCACGCCGGAAGGGGTACGGCGGCGAGAGCGCCGCCCCATCGGGTCATACGTGGCATACAACGTACGCCCATTGCAGCTCTCGGCCACGATCCGCCCGAGAACATCGCGCTGGATTAGCAACTCTGCATTCGGGTCGACCGCCCGCACCAGGCGACCCATGCGATCATAGAAATAGCGAGTGACGAAACCACTGGAGCGCCGTTCGATCATCTGACCCAGCGCGTCTCGTGAATATTCTGTGATTTCCCCGGCACCATTGGTGCGCCGGACGAGTTGCCCCTCGACATCGTGGGTGTAGTGAAGAGTTCGGCCGTTAAAGTCGCTCTCTGCCACCAAGTTGCCTATGCCGTCATAGCGGTAGTGCCACGCAAGCCCCTGGGTCCCGGTCACCCGGACCAGACGTAATTCGGTGTCGTAGGCGAACTCCAGCCGACTTTGGTCGGATGAGATTTTAGCGGTCAACGTATTGAACATGCCGTATTCGGCGCGGCTGGCGTGTCCGAGTCCATCGATATGAGCGGTCGGATTGCCACTGCCATCATATTCCCACACTTCCGTCACACCGGACGGTGATGTGTGGGCGGTGAGGTTGCCCTCGACATCCCAGTAGTAGCGCGTTACGCCGCCTAGCGGGTCGATAATGGCGGTGACTCTGCCGAATGCGTCTCGCTCGTACGAAGTCACAGCACCCAGCGGATCGCTGACTTCTGCCGGCAGCCCGGCAGCATTACGCTCGAAATGCGTCTCGGCCCCAAGTGGATCGATGATCGCGATGACGGCACCGTACTCATCGAAATTCTGACGAATGGTATTTTCGAGAGGATCGATTGCCTCGATCAGGTTTCCGCGAATATCGTACTGGTAGCGCCATTTTGCGCCGTCGGGCTGGGTGATCTCGATCGGCAGGTGCAGTCCGTTATAGATGGCAGTGAACTCGGTACCATCAGGGCGAGTACTGCACAGCAGATTTCCAAGTTCGTCGTAACGATAGCGCGTGGTGCGGCCAAGGCGATCATTCCGAGAAAGGAGCCGATTACGACCGTCCCATTCGTACCGTGTAACATTTCCGAGCGGGTCGACTTCGGCGATCACTTGGCGCCGCTCGTTCAGATGATAGATGGTGTCTTGGCCGAGGGAGTCGGTCACGACAGTGTGGTCGTCGTGGTAGGTGAGGGTGGCGTTCAGGAAGTCGCCAGAGCCTCGGCCGGCGATTCCTCGGCCTTGCTCGTCGTAGGTGTAGGCGTACCAGTAGCCGTTGGTGTCCTCCCACCGCGTCATGCGGCCGGCGGGGTCGTACTCGAAACGGGTCGGGCTGCCGGAGGAGTTGATCACCTCGGTCAGGCGGCCGGCGTCGTTGTAGCCGAACCGCTTCAGCACCGGCTGGTCCTCCGCGTTCAGCAGACGGAATGCGGTGATCCGCCCGTCGGCGGTTTCCACGCCGATCCGGTAGCCGCCTGAATGGCGTAATTCGGTTAACGTGCCGGCGCCGTCGTACTCCAGATCGACGCGATTGTCGTTGCGATCCGTGATCGCCTTCAGCGGCAGGACGCTCGCTCGGACGCCCTTGATGCCCGCGTTCGGTTGGGGCGCGAAGTGCAGCGTGCGGCCCTGCTGCGGGTCGGTGACCCGGTAACCGTTCTCCCCGATGGACAGCGGCCAGCGCGGCCCGCGTTCGGGCATGACCTCCTCGCCGAACATCGGGATCGGGTACACGAGGACGATGCCCTCGGCGGCGACCAGGCACGCTCCCAGATCGTCGACCTCCAGGCGCTGGTCCAGCGTCGATGACCACGACGTTCCGAACCATCGTCCGGTGCGGTACGACGAGACGTGGGTGCGTTCGAGGACCAGCGGGAGTACGCCCGGCAGTTCGACGTCGACCTGATGAAGGATCACCTCACCGCTGGCGATGTCGATCGGGTCCTTCGTCGCCGTACGATCAGCGGCCTTCTTGGCGGTGTCCTCACCGGCCTCGGCCGTCTCTCGGGCGCCCTTGCGGGCCGCGTCCTTGCCTGCGTCCTCGGCTGCGTCTTTGCCCGCCGCCTTCGTGGCGTCCTTCCCTGCTACCTTCGCCGTGTCCTTCGCGATGTCCTTGGCGCCGGCTTTCAGGGCGTCCTCGGCGAGGTCCGGCATGATCTTCTTGGCCGCCTTGGCGATGATCCCCTCGGCGACCCGCGCCGCGGCCTTCCCACCCTTAGCCAAGGACGGCCTCCATGGCGAGGTTGATGATCAGGTTGATGGCCATGTCCGCGATCTTCTTGAACACCGGGATCTCCAACAGAGAGGCGCCGAAGGTCGGAGCCGCCGTTGCGAGCGCCTCGATGATCTCGACGAGCAGGATCGTCAGCTGGACGATCACGTTGATCTTCAGGGCCAGCACGATGCCCGCGCAGACGAAGAGGCCGATGCCGATCACGTGGGCTCCGGTGCCACCGTTCGTCGCGACGTTGACGGCGGACTTGTCGTGCTCCCACTTGGCCTTGTACGCGTTGATCGCCTCGCCCTGGTTCTTCTCCCAGACACCGGCCGTCGCGATGTGGGCGTTCTGGGCGTGACCGCTGACCTTGCCGCCGTGGTCCATCCAGTGGCCACCCAGCTGCACGATCTTGTCTTCGTCGGACTTCGGCCAGATGTAGCCGAGATCGTTGAGGAGGTTGGCGAGCTCGCCGGGGATCATCAGGCTCATCAGACGGCCTTTCCGGTGTTGTCGACGTCCTGGACGGTCTTGGTCTCCGTGGCCTGGTAGTTGCCGCTCATGGTCTTGAGACCATCGCCGAAGTCGGTTAACCCCTTGCTCGAGGACGTGTAGGTGTCACCCGCGATCTGATGGGCGGCCTGGTAGGTGGCCGCGATCAGCGAGCCGACCATGTCGTCGCCGAAGATGTCGCCCATCCCGTCCGCGGTGGCCTGCATCGCCTGCCAGTCGGTGTCCATGTCCTCGCCGACCTGCTGGACGTTCTGCCCGGAGGTGTGCAAGCTCTCCGGTTCGAACCTCAGCTCCTCGCCCATCACGGCCCCTCACGTCGCTCAATGCCGGCCATCAGATCGCGGAGCGCCCGCGTGTAGGACGCCATCTGCTCGGTGCTGGTCTCCCGGAGCGCCTGGAGCCGCCGGCGGTCCACACGCGGGGCCTCCGACTGCTCTCGGGACTTGGCCTCAAGGTCGTCCAATGCGGCGTTCACCGCCGTGACGACGTGCGCGGCGAGTTCTTCGGAGGCCATGCGCAGGGCTCGCCGGTCGATCTCCAGCGACGTGAGTCTTCCGCCGGGCGGTGCGACGACCCGGATCCGGCCATCGGCCGCGCTGCCCTCTCCCTCCACCTGCGGCGTGTCCTTCGCGGAGCCCGCAACGGCGTCGACGAGGTTCCGGGTCTCCTCGAGGAGGTGCTCGAGTCCCTTTGGACTCGGATCGCCGTGGATGGTGGTGCGGTCCCGGAGCTTCTCCATGGCGCCGCTGATCGCTTCGGTGATCTTGCTCATGCTGAGCAGGGCCTGCTCTTGGAACTCCCCTAAGCGCGCTGCCAGAACGGCAGGGTCGATCGCCTCCGCCGTCGGCAGGTGGGCGCGCAGATCATCGAAGGCGGCGTTGACCGCGGTGAGGATGTCCGACGCGAGTTCCTCGGCCGGACTCCCCATTAACCGTGGGGCCACCTCGACCCTCGTTAACCGGCCCCGCGACGCGACGGCCAGCACCTGGCCGTCCGCCGCGTCGCCTTCGCCTCGTACGTCCGCCGATGCCGGTGCGTCGCCCCGATCGGCCCGCCCGGGGTTCGTGCCGTCGACCTCGGACACTTTCGCTCCCCTCCGCGTCCCACCACGTCAAGGCCGGATCGGCCCTGGCCACAGTGCCCGGTCCCGGCTATCGGCCGCCGGGGGGCGGCCCCTGACTCGGCGGTCCGTACGCCGGGTACGAACCGCCGTCCGGTGGCGGGTCCTGAGGTCCAGGTCCGAAGGACGGCGGTGGGCCCTGCGAGGGGTACTGGCCGTAGCCCGAGGAGAACGGGGCCTGGCCGGGAGGAGGGGGCGGTGGGCGCCGGCGGCTCTTGGCGATCGTCAAGATCACGATGCCGAGGATGATGACCGCGAACACCCCGGCCACCGTCAGCACCGTCGAGAGCGCGGACGAACTCTTCTTGTGCGAGGCTGCCGGCGTGGCCGTACCGGTCTCCGGCGCCTTGCTCTGCGTGGCCAGTGCCTTGTCCAGGCGGTCATAGACCGGATTCGGCGCGGTGGTCGGAACACTCTCTCTCAGCGCCTTGCGCAGACTGAGAGCCCCGTACCCCGTTTGGTCGTCCTTGCCCTGCGGGCCGACGTCGGTGACCGTGGCGACGACGCGCTGCACGATGCGCCGGGCGGACTCGTCGGGGAACTTGGACCGGATCAGTGCGACGGCGCCCGACACGAGGGCCGTCGCCTGGCTCGTGCCGTATCCGCCGTGGTAGAGCCTGCCGTCCTTACCGATCGAGCCGACGTCGACGCCCGGCCCCGCGACCGTCACATAGTCCTGCCGCTGCGTACTCTTCCACGGATTGCCCAGATGGTCGTACGCACCGACGGCCACCACGCCCGGGCAGGCTGCCGGATACTTGGGTTCGTTATCCGTGTCCCCGGTGTTTCCGGCGCCGGCGACCAGGACCACATCATGGTGTGCGGCGTACGCCACCGCATCGAGCACCTGGGGCGGGCAGTTACCCGGATAAGTACTCGCTGTAGCGGCATGGGACATGCTGATCACCTTCGCCCCATGATCCACGGCATAGCGGATCGAACGCGCCTCCACGTCGGGCGACGTCTCTCGATCCACGATCGGAAGAATCTTGGCCTCGGGCGCGATCCCGACCCAATTCGTCGGACCACCCCCTTGGGCGGCGATGAGGCTCGCCATGCCCGTGCCGTGACCGGTCTCGGGGTCTACATCGGTTCTGCCGTCGGTACCGCTCCCGTTGAAATCAGCACCGGGCAGCACTACCCCGTTGAACTCGGGTAGAGAGGCGTTGACACCGGTGTCGAGGACGGCCACGGTGACACCCGCGCCTTTGCTGAGCGGCCAGACGATGCTCTGGATCGCGAAGGAGTCGAACCACCACTCTTCCTGCTGAGGACCTGGGGTCGCTTCGGCAGGAGTGCCGATCGGCACCATGAGGGCGCAGCTCGCCAAGACCGCAAGCGTGGATCGCATCAGCCGTCGCACGGACTCACCTCAATGAACTCGACGGTCTCAGAACAGCCGGATGGGCGGGCGGAGCACTTGCCCCGCCCGCCCATCGTCGGACTGCCTCTCACGTGGGAACGCTCAGCCGATTTGGCCGGGAACGGCGTCGCCGTCGCCGCCCCAGATGTCCTCATCCTCGGTCAACCAGGTGGCACGCTCGCGCTCCTTCTCCCCCTGGTTGTGGGCAGGATGCATCGGCATCATGCCGGGAGAACCGCCACGATTGGCGCCGGCCAAGCCGTTCGCGGCATTCGAGCCGAGGCCGCCCGCTCCGAGACCGCCGGCGCCCGCGATGCCACCCGCACCGGCCCCGGCACCACCGCTCAGGCCGCCGCCGGCTCCGGCTCCGAACGGGTCACCGCCGAGACCTGAGCCGCTGCCGAGGCCGCCGCCGCCGGCCAGCCCACCACCGCCGCCACCGGGAAGGCCGCCCGGGTCGTAGCCCGCGAGGTGCGTACCCTGGCTGCCGGCGCCGGAGCCGGGTAGATGGCTGCCGCCGGGGAAGTTGCTTCCGTCACCGCCTGGCAGCTTGCTTCCGTTGGGGAAGTTGCTTCCGTCGCTACCCGGCAGGTGGGGGTTCTTGTTGTCGGGCAAGCCGCTGCCGAACGGGTCCTTGCTGGGAAGCTTGCTGTTCGGCATCTTGGGAGACCCGTTGGGAGACCCGCCAGGGAGGTGCGGCGAGCCTCCGGGTCCTCCGGGCCCGTTCGGATCGCCCTGATAGCCGACCTCCTGCCGCGGGTCAGGGAGATCGGTCGTGGCGTGCTGGGGGAAGTTCCTCTGGATGTCGGCGGCGCGCGTGTTGAGCCTGTTCATGAGCTTGCGGGCCTGGTCGTCGTCACCACCCGTGTGGATGATGCCGTCGGACATCTTGTTGCCGAGGTCCTGGTACCACGGGAGAATCTCTTCGCCGTACCACTTGAAGTTCCGCGCCGCCGAGAGACTCTCGTCCGACAGGCCGTTGGCGGTCTTGTGAATTTTCGCCAACTGATCGAGTGCCTTCTGAGCCGCGTCGCCACCCCATGCCTCGATCAGCGCCGGAGCGTACTTCTCGGTCAGATGTTTCGCCTTCTCCGCGAGTTGCTGGGCCGCCGTCTCATAGGCGGCACCCGCTTTCCTCGCGGCTTCGGGATTCAGATGCTTGAAGCGATTTTTGACCGTGTCGAAATCGGAACTGTCGTCTTTACGTTCTTTGACGTCATTATGGTTGATGACCCAGAGCTTGTTCTCGTTGTCGCCCATCGTTACCCTCTCGCCCGGCCGGACCGCTAGATGGCCTTGTTTCCAGCGTGGTTCTTAACGGCGTGGTGCGTGTCGTCCTCACCGTTTTGACCATTGTCCGCGGTGGTGGTCAGGAGAGTGATGATGTTCTCATAGGTGGAGATCACCGCGTTCCACTGTGTCGAGAACGCCTGCGACGATGACCTGGCCAGACCCTCGTAGTCCTCGGCAGCGGCGTAGCCGCTTCCCATGGCACCTGTGCCGGACATGTCCGGCACGGCCTTCTGCTGAATGTAGTACTTGAGATCGTTGAGGTCAGTCCGGAGATTCTTGGCCAGGGTACGGAGATCGTCCGGATGCATCTTGTAGCCCTTGGCCGCCTCGTGTTTCCACGATTCGTTCTTTTCGGGCGTATCGATTTTGTACTGAGACGGGGGCTCCGTCTTTTTGATGCCAGGCTGCCCGTATTCCGGGTGCGGCTCTCCGTCCGGCGAGTAGTAGTACCGGCCGTCTTCGCCCTGGAAGTAGTGGACCGGGTCGTGGGGATTCTCCGTCACCGGCGGGTGTGGGATCTCAACGACCCCGCCCTCTCCGGCGGACTGGTACTCGATATAGGTTCCGTCGCCTGACATCTCGTTCCTCCGGCGGGCCGGTGGCCCGACACTCAGTACCTGATTCGGCAGCGACCGGACGCGGAGGCGGAGTTGCCTGCGCCTGGTCTTCAGACGGTTTGCGGCCGCGCGCGGTTCCCACCGTCGCACAGACACGACGGCCCCGGTCGCGTAGTGTCGACCGGGGCCATCGTCAGGACGTCTCGCACTCGAATCTCTTCGAGGCGGTCACCACATCTGCGCGTTGGCCTTCTCGACCGCTGTGTAGTTCTCGTGGGCCGTGCCGATGACCTTGGCCAGCTGGTTCATGGCCGCCGTCATGTGGTTCGCCGCGGCCGTCCACTGCGCCTTGGCGGTGTGGTATTGGGTCCGGGCGTCACCGGTCCAATCCGCCAGGTTCGACTGGAGCTGCCTGTCGAGCTCCTCCAGCAGGCCGACCACCGCGTTGTGGACGGCGACGAAGTCTTCCTCGCCGGTGTTGAGCGCGGTGAAGTTTACCTGAGTGAACTCAGAGGACATGGAGGTTCCTTTCCGCCGCTGTCAGACCCGTCAGAAGCCGTTGATGAAGTTGTGGATGTTGTTGACGGCCTCTTTCTGGGACTCCTCGTTCTTCTGGTAGTTGATCTCGTTGTGGACCAGGCTCTCGTGGAGCTTGTCCAGCGTGCTGAGCACCTTCTTCATGTCCTCGTCGAAGGCGAGGAACGCGGCACCGAAGGCGGACGCGGCATCGCCCTTCCACCCCACCAGGACGGCGTCCTTGTGCGAGTTGAGGTTGGTCTGCTGACCCCTGATCTGGCTGGCGCTGTCGTCGATGTGACCGGCCGCCACCCTCATCGCCGCGCGATTCTGTGCCGTCTCCTGCTGCGCCACAGTCGTCACCTCCATGTGATCGGCTACGTGCGGTACTCAGCGTCCCGTCACCGCAGACGCGCCACCCGAGCGGGAAGAACGGTCGGCTTAGAGAACACCCCGTTACCCTAAATCGCACACAATCCTACGGCGCAAGTCGCGATCTGTCCAGCAACTTACGAAAGTCCAGTCGACCCGACCATTAGGCGAATAATGTTATCGCCTGGTTACAATGCGCCAACGAATGCGTGAACGGCCTCCAGGGCTGTGACCTGCGGGTTCAAAGCAGGTTCGAAGAGGTTTCGGAGTTGTCGTGCACCGTTCGGAGAATTAATGTCCGTCCTCCTGGAACCGCACCGAACCGGCTCACGTCAAAGTTCAGTTGCCCTCGTCAACGTCCATCCTCAACCGTTCGCCTTAGGTGCCGGCGCGGGCTTGCGTGCCGCGGTCGGGTCGAGGGTGGGCCCGGTCGGCATCAGCTGCTGCACACCCTTGGGGATCGGTGCGGCGTTGTTCACGTTGTAGCCGAGCTTCTGGGCGGTGTCCTTCGACGACAGGGGGAAGCAGACGCCCGCGTCGTTCACGATGTACCAGCTGTTGATGGCGTTGAGCTCGTTGGCGGCGGGCAGCAGGCCGACCAGGGCGGCGCCCCCCGGCGGCAGGATCACCTGGTCCACCGTCGTGCCCTGCCCGGAGATCGTGGGGTCGACGTCCGGCAGCGAACCGCCGATCGAAAGCCGGGCGCTGACGGAGCCCTTGTCCATGTCGGCGTAGACCGCGCACAGCGGGGTCGAGGCGTCCCAGGGCACGAAATCCGGCATGGTCTGCGGAAGCCTGGCGTCCATCACGTGCTGGGTCGACGGCTTGGACGTCACGGTGCCGAAGTCGGTGTCGCGGGCGACCGCGGCCTGGCCGTGATACGCGTTTTCCTTGGTCTGGGGTTCGGCCAGGAGCAGGATGCCCTGTGTCTCCGTGATCTGGGCGAAGCCATCCGAGAGCAGGACGTACCAGGCACCCGACGGCACCTTGAAGACCTGGCCGACACTGCCGTCCACGCCCGGCACGGCGCCACCGCGGTTCCCGACCGGCGGGGCGACGAAGTCGGCGCCCTGGTCGAGCGGGTTGAGCCAGGTCTGGGAGACCGGGGCGGGCTGGACCCTGGTGACGCTGCCGGCCTGCGCCGGCGGCAGCGTCATGTGCATCCGCTGGTTGTTCCAGATGACGTACGACTGGCCGCCCGCCTGGACCACGACCGCCTGGCCGGCACCGAGGAGGCGGCCGCCGACGCTGCTGCCCGCCACCAGGGACGTCACCGAACGGGTGCCCCCGGCCGTCGTCGTGCCGTTGCGGACGCATACCGACCACGGTTTCTTCACGAGATGATTAGGGTCGGGCAGCGAGTCGGGAGCCCCCGGAATACCGATCATGGGCCCGCGGGTGAACTTCGCGAGAGACTTGCGCGAGACCACCCGTTGGGCGGAGTTGCCGGAGTCGAGGGCGAGCTTGGCCGACGCGTAGTTCAGGACCGGCAAGAGCCGCTTGCGGTTGGTGTCGTAGACGTACTTGGTGCCGGTCTCGCGTTCGATGATGACCGTGCCGCCCTGGTCGAGGCCCTTGGCTCCGCTCGGTGAGATGAACCCGATCACGCCGAAGACCGCGGCGATGAGCACGGCGACCATCGCACCGGAGAACGCGGCCACCGAGGGCCGCCGCATCGGCGACTCGGCGACGTCGGGTTCGCCCTGCAGCAGCGCCAGGCCGACCCGCTGCATCATCAGCTTGTGGGCCTGGTAGAGATCGCGCCGGGTCTGCATCAATAACCCTTTCAGCCCTTGAGGCCGCGGATCGTGGAATAGAGGTCGAGCGCGGCGAGCGCGAGGGGGAGAAGAGCGATGATCACGATCATGTCGATGATGTCGCCCGCTCGCCCCCAGAACGGGGTCGGCCGGTGACCGGGCAACCACATGGCCAGGCCGACGACGATGCCGGCGAGGAGGAGCAGCGGGAGCAGCACGCCCGCCAGCGTCGTCACCTGGCCGCCGCGCAGCGCCAGGCCGATGTCGAGGGCACCGAGCCCCACGAGCCCCGAGGTGAGCATCCACACGCGCTGTTCGCGGCCCCGGAAGATCCGGGCGCGCAGCAACAGCGACACCGCCATGGCCGCCGCCGTCGTCGGGCCGGACCACTTGGGCGAGGCCGCGAGGAACAGCATGCCGCCCATGGCGACCATGGCCACGGCGGCCGCCAGGCCCGTGGCGTACCGGTCGGCCACGGTCGTGCGCTTCAGGACCGCCCTGCCGTCGACCAGTTCGGTGTCGCGCCGCAGGTCCTCCGCGCTGGTCGGCACGGCGGGCAGCGGCAACCGGGCGAGCCGGAACGACAGAGTGGGGATCAGCCCGGTGAAGGCCATCACCACGGCCGCGACCGTACCCGCCACGCCGGCCGCCGGGAGGTTCGGGAACGCGTAGCCGAGACCGCTGCCCACGGCGCCCATCGCCGCCGCGATCGCGGCGCCGAGGAAGACGGGCACCCCGTCGGCGACCGAGAAGCCCGCGATCACCGCGACCAGCATGGCCGCGCTGAAGCCGGCGAGCAGGTGTGGCGCACCGACGTGGGTGATCTGGATGCCCGACCGCGCCGGAGCCAGCAGCCCCGCGAGGAATCCGTACGGCAGCGCGGCGTAGCCGAGCACGGCGCCGGCACCGGAGTCGCCGAACGCACGGGACACGGCCATGGCCCCGATGAGCAGCAGGAACGCGACGATTCCGGCGGCGATGGCCGGGGCGATCCAGGGCGGCCCCGAGAGCACGACGGCGACCGCCCCGACGGCGAGTGCGGCCCCCGCCGCGCCCAGGCCGAAGCTACGCGTGCTGTGCGGCCGCCACCGGTCGGACCGATCCTTGATCCCGGTGGCGATGACGTCCGCGACGTCGTCGAAGGACATCTCCGGGATCTGCGCCATCCCCGGACGGAAGTACAGGATCTCGCCGTCACGGACACCGAGCTGGGACAGCGAGCGCCCTGGGTCGAACGGCGCGTCGTCGAGGCGCTGCAGCACCCAGCCGGAGTGGGCGAGGCCGGCGTCGGCGAGGTTCGGGCCGGCCACGCGCAGCAGCGTGGGCAGCATGTGGGCGAGCGGTACGTCCGCCGGCAGGGACAGGTCGATGCGCCTGTGGGGGGCGACGATCGTGACCCGGCTCAGTTCCGTTCCTGCGGTCGAGCTCAACGGTCTTCCACCCTCTTCGGCTCCACTACAAGGCCCCTATGCCTCAGACTCTTCATAGGATGGCCCCGATTACCTACCAATTCTGGCCACAGCAGAGTAACGGCCGCGGAGGTACCGGTTGAGTACGACCTTGGTTCGCCGTCAGGAGAGGCGGCCCGCTCCGTCCATGCCCAAGGGCGAGATCCTGCTCGAGTCCCCCCCGGAGATCCCCGAGGTGACCAGCGGCGGGTTCCAGGTCGTCATGACCTATCTGCCCATGGCCGCGATGGCGGGAATGAGCGGGCTGATGGTCGCGGCGGGCGGCGTCTCGAATCCGCTGACGATGGTCAGCAGCGGCGGCATGGCCCTGGCCATGGGCGGCATGATGCTCGGACAGGTCGGCCGCGGCGCCGGCGAGCGCAAGTTCAAGCTGAACGGTGAGCGGCGCGACTACTACCGCTATCTCGCGCAGACCCGCCGGAAGGTGCGCCGGGCGGCCAAGCAGCAGCGCGAGGCGCTCGAGTGGAACAGTCCGGCTCCCGAGTCGCTGTGGTCGCTCGTCATGAGCGCCCGCCTGTGGGAACGCCGGCCCCGCGACGAGGACTTCGGCAGCGTTCGCGTCGGTACCGGGCCGCAGCGGCTCGCCGTGCAGCTGATCGTGCCGGAGACGAAACCGGTCGAGGATCTCGAGCCGATGACCGCCGGTGCGCTGCGGAGGTTCGTGCGGGCGCACTCCACCGTGCCCAAGCTCCCGGTCGCGGTCAACCTCGCGTCTTTCGCCAGGATCCAGGCGATGGGCGATCTGGAGACCGCCCGTGGGGTCGTCCGGGCGATGATCTCCCAGATCGCGTCGTTCCACTCCCCCGACGACGTGCGGATCTGCGTCTGCGCATCGCCGGAGCGGATGCCGTACTGGGAGTGGGTCAAGTGGCTGCCGCACTCCATGCACCCGGACGAGGACGACGCCGCCGGCCCGGTACGGCTGATCGCACGCAGCCTGTCGGAGCTGGAGTCCCTGCTCGGCCAGGAGGTGAAGGACCGCCCGCGGTTCACCCCCGGCCTGTCCCAGAACGACCTGCCGTACCACATCATCGTCATGGACGGTGGCATGGTGACGCCGGACTCCCAGATCGGGGCGGACGGCATCGACGGCGTGTGCGTGGTGGACCTCACCGGCTCGGTGACGCCGACCGCGGACAACACCATGCTGCGGCTGAACGTCACACCCGAGCAGATGCACATGCTCAAGCGCGACCGTACGGGCAAGGACATGCCGACCGCGATCGGCAAGCCGGACCAGTTCAGCCTCCTGCAGGCGGAGGCCCTGGCCCGCCAGCTCGCGCCGCTGCGGGCGAGCGAGGTCGCGGGCGAGGAGTACGACGCCCTGTCGGGCAGCATGAACCTGACGTCTCTGCTCGGGATGAACGACCCGTACGGCATCGACACCCGTGTGGCGTGGCGGCCCCGCGCGCCCCGCAACCGGCTGCGCGTGCCGGTCGGCGTGGACGTCGAGGGGCACCCGGTGGAGCTGGACATCAAGGAGGCGGCACAGGGAGGCTTCGGCCCGCACGGCCTGTGCATCGGCGCGACCGGTTCCGGTAAGTCGGAGTTCCTGCGCACGCTCGTCCTCGGCCTGGCCATGACGCACTCGTCCGAGGTGCTCAACTTCGTGCTCGTCGACTTCAAGGGCGGCGCGACGTTCCTCGGGATGGACGGCCTCCAGCACGTTTCGGCCGTCATCACCAACCTGGAGGACGAGCTCCCGCTGGTCGACCGCATGTACGACGCGCTGCACGGTGAGATGGTGCGACGCCAGGAATGGCTGCGGGCCGCCGGGAACTACGCCTCGCTGCGCGACTACGAGAAGGCGCGCGAACAGGGCGCGGCGCTCAAGCCGATGCCGACGCTGTTCGTCGTCCTGGACGAGTTCTCCGAGCTGCTCAGTGCCAAGCCGGAGTTCGCCGAGCTGTTCGTGATGATCGGCCGCCTCGGCCGGTCGCTCGGCGTGCACCTGCTGCTGGCCTCACAGCGACTGGAGGAGGGCAAGCTCCGCGGCCTCGACACCCACCTGTCGTACCGCATCGGCCTGCGCACGTTCTCGGCGATGGAGTCCCGCGTCGTGCTCGGCGTACCGGACGCGTACGAGCTGCCGCAGGCGCCCGGTAACGGATACCTCAAGATCGGCACCGAGGCGATGACCCGGTTCAAGGCGGCGTACGTCTCCGGGACGTACACGCCGGACGGCGCGAGCATTCACCACGAGACGGGTCCGCGCGTGATGAAGCAGATCGTGCCGTTCGGCCCCGACTACATCCGCCCGCAGATCATCGAGGAGCCCCAGCAGGCCGCGCCGGAGCCGGACGAGAAGAACCAGGACACCCTCTTCGACATCGTGGTCGGGCGCCTGACCGGCCAAGGGCCGCCGGCGCACGAGATCTGGCTGCCTCCGTTGGAGGAGTCCTCCACGCTCGACCAGATGCTGCCCAACCTTCAGGCCACTCCGGAGCACGGCTTCACGACGGCGGGCTGGGACGGCCGTGGCCTGCTGCACGCGGCGATCGGTATCGTCGACCGCCCGTTCGACCAGCGTCGCGACCCCATGTGGCTCGACGTCTCCGGGGCGGCCGGTCACGTCGGCGTGGTGGGAACACCGCAGAGCGGGAAGTCGACGGTGCTGCGGACGCTCATCACCTCTCTCGCGCTGATGCACACCCCTCAGGAGGTGCAGTTCTACTGCCTCGACTTCGGCGGCGGAACCCTCGCTCCCCTCGCGGGGTTGCCGCATGTCGGAGGCGTGGCGACCCGCCTCGACGGCGACCGCGTACGCCGGACGGTGGCCGAGGTCGCGACACTGCTCGAGGAGCGGGAGCGGTACTTCGCCGACCGCGGCATCGACGGGATCGCCACCTACCGGCGGATGCGCGCCTCCGGCCAGATCCCCGGTGACGGGTTCGGTGACGTGTTCCTCGTCGTCGACAACTGGCTCACGGTCCGGCAGGACTTCGAGCAGGTCGAGTCGACCGTCACCGAACTGGCCGCCCGCGGGCTCGGCTACGGCATCCACGTCGTCGCGGCGACCAACAAGTGGTCGGAGTTCCGAATGAACATCCGTGACCTGTTCGGGTCGCGGCTGGAACTTCGGCTCGGTGACCCGTACGAGTCGGAGTTCAACCGGAAGATGGCCGCGAACGTTCCCGAAGGGCGACCGGGACGCGGTCTGACCCGCGAGGGCCTGCACTTCCTCGCCGCGCTGCCGAGGGTCGACAGCCGGTCCACGTCCGAGGATCTCTCCGACGGGGTGCAGAAACTGGTCGAGGCGGTGGCGGGGGCCTGGCAGGGCCCGACCGCCCCCCAGGTACGGATGCTGCCCGCGTCGCTGCAGACGGCCTCCCTGCCGAACGCGCAGGAGACAGGCCGCCGTGTACCGATCGGGATCGACGAGGACAACCTGGCGCCGGTGCTGATCGACTTCGACGCGGATCCGCACTTCATCCTGTTCGGGGACAACGAGTGCGGTAAGTCGAACGTGCTGCGGCTCATGGCCGACTCGATCGTCGAGCGCTACACGCCGCAGGAGGCCCGGCTCGTCTTCCTCGACTTCCGGCGGTCCCTCCTGGACACCGCGGAGACCGAGCACCGCATCGGCTATGCGGCGTCATCGACGGCCGCGACGCAGTTGGTCAAGGACGTCCACGGCGCGTTGATCAGGCGGCTCCCACCGGCGGACCTGACCCCGGAGCAGCTGCGAAGCCGCTCCTGGTGGACCGGATCGGACCTGTTCGTGTTCATCGACGACTACGAGCTCGTGGCAACGCCGTCGGGCAACCCGCTCGCGCCGCTCGCCGATCTGATCCCCCAGGCCCGTGACATCGGTCTGCACATCGTCCTGGCGCGCAGCATGGGCGGCGCGGGCCGGTCGCTGTACGACCCGATCATCCAGCGGCTGAAGGACATGGCCTCACCGGCACTGGTCATGTCCGGTAACAAGGACGAAGGAGCGGTGTTCGACGTACGGCCCCGCTCGTTGCCCCCGGGCCGCGGCACCTTCGTCGAGCGCCGGACCGGACACCGGCTGATCCAGACCGCCCATCTGGAGGAGGGGAACGCCTGAGATCCGCTTGCGCCGCGCCCGGCAGCGCGGCGCGGCGCGCGTGACCGGTGCGGACTTCCGTCTTGTTACCTAGCGGTAACGCGCATCTCCCGTTAGTCTCGGATCTTTGATGAGAGCGCCTTTCGCCGGGTGCGCGCCTTTTTGATGCGGAGCGTTCAGGAGTTGCCATGACGCCCTACGAGGGAGCCATCGACGCGAGCCAGGGGATGGAAGGCGTCCGCAAGAAGCTCACCGAGCAGGCCGAGCGGTTCGCGGAGGCGCGGACCAAGCTCGCCGAGGCGCGCGGACGGGGCGAGGCCGCGGACGGCAAGGTGGTCGTCGAGGTCGCGCGCGGCGGCGCCCTGCAGAGCCTGAAGATCGACCCGCGGGCCATGCGGCTCGGCTCCGAAGCCCTCGCCGAGGCCATCCTCGAGGCCGCCGGCAAGGCGGGTCAGGACATCACCGACCAGACCAACGAGCTGATGAAACCGGCATTCGGCGACCCCGAGAAGCTGGCCGAGCAGTGGGGGGCCGGGAAGCCGGACGGCCCCGTGTCCCCCAACGAAGCGATGTCCCGAGCGATGGGCCTGTTCGAGGACATCTTCAAGCGCTACTCCTGACACCGGTCACGCCGTTCCCGGGCGGGTCCAGGCCCTGCCTAAGGTCAGGCGGCTCCCCCACGCCTGCGTCGGGCATCCTCCAGGCTCTGCTGGTAGAACGCGATGTCCCGGTCCAGCCGGTCGCGCGTGAAGCGGTCCGATGCCTGGCGGCGGGTCTCGGTGCCCAGCGGCGTCCAGAACGCCTCGTCGGGCACCTCCTGGGCTCCCTCCGGAAGGAATTTCGCGGCCTCGATCGCCGCGTCCCGGGCGAACGTCCAGTCGGCCACCAGGCCGTGGTACCGCTCGTCCGTCGGGTCTTGGGCGTACGCGATGCCCTCCCGCAGCGCCCGTCGCGCGTACACGGTGCTGAGCTGGACCCACTGGCCGGCATCGATCAGCTCGGAGGTGTCCGCGCCGAAGCGCAGGCCACGGCGCCGCGCCGCGTCCTCGGTGGCGTAGCGCACGTGGACATCGACCGGTTCCGGCCTGCCCCCGCCGGCGTCATCGCCTCCGCCGGCGTTGTCCGCGCCGCCGAAGCGAAGCGTCCAGGCGTCCGGGCCCTCGGTCAGCGTCGTCCGCGGCCGGATGTCACCACCCGCGCCGGCGCCGGACTCGTCCGCGGCTGCGGTGAGGTCGAGGTACAGGTACGCCTCGACCAGGGTCCTCGCGTATCGCAACGTCTCAGCCCACTCCTCGTTCGCGTGCCGTGCCAGGCCGCACCGGGTTCCCGGCCGCGCGCCGGGACAGAGTCTCCCGGAGTTCCGCCAGCCGCGCGCGGGTGAACCGGCCCGGGTCCTGATCGCGGACCCGCCGCCCGATCTCCGACCAGAACGCACGCTCCGGCACCCGCTCGGCGCGCGCGTCCATGAACTTGACGATCTCCTCGACGGCGGCCGACGCGATGGCCAGCGCTCCTCCTGCCTCCTCCGGGTCGGCCGTGGCCGCGCTCTCGGCGGACAGATCGGCCACCCAGAGCCATTGTCCCGCATCCACCAGTTGCGACGGCTCCGGACCGCCGAACGTCGGGAAACCGACGGGCGCGACCTCCCGCTCGGGCAGGCCGAAGAGGTACTCGCGCGGCCGGCCGCACCCGGCGCACGTGCCGGCGTACCGGTTGGCCAGCTCGCCGCCGACGTTGACCAGCGCGCTGTCCCAGGCGGTGTCCACCGATCCACAGTCCTCGCACGGATGCAGGTCGAGGTACAGGTGTGCCTCGTCCCGGGTCCGCGCTACCGCGAACGGCATGGTCCTTCCTCCTTCTCGGTCCGCCGCGTGCCCGACGCGCACCCGGGGCCGCGGCCCGCCACGGCTGGGTCGTCACCCGGCGGGGTCACGCGCCGCCTCCGTGGGTCGGCCCGACGCTCCCCTCGCCGGTCACCTCGCCGTGCCCGGGATTCGGCCGGCCACCGGCCTCGGGCACCAAGCTGACCGGCGCGGCCGCCTCCGGTGGGATCGGGACACCCTGTGCGGTGAACACGGCGCGTACCTTGTCGGCGAACGTGCCCTCGCCAGGCTGGTTGAACACCCTGCGCAGGTCGATCCCGTGATCGTCCGCAGTGATGGCCAGGGAAGGGTGCAACCTGCCGAACCCGTCGGCGAACCCTGCGTCGATCCAAGGGTCGTCGTCGCTGCGCAGCGTGCCGTCCGGCAAGGCGGTGTAGCGTCGCACGCCGTCCGGGCCACCGGGCACCTCGATCGAGACCGCCCTGTCGTCCATGCGGGCGTCGATGAGCGCTCGCAGCAGCGGCGCCGACGGCCTCGCCGGGTCGAGCTCGACAGGCTCCCAGCCGGCGTTGGCTTCACGACGGCCCGATCCCACGGCGGGCGCACCGCCGTCCGGGATCTCGGGCAGCGGCACCGTCTCCTGCCGGGCCCGCGCGGCCGCGAGCTCATGCCCGGCGACCGTCAGGTTGACGCCGCCGTGCGTGACCGCCTCGCGCATGAACTTGCCGTCCCGATAGATGGCCATCCTGTACTTGGCGGTGAAACTGCCGCTGTGCGCCTCCTTGGTGGTGACGAACACCTGGTGCTCGAACCGGGCGCCGCCGCCGTCCGAGATGGACCTGGACGCCTGGGCCCCGGAGGACTGTTTCACCCCGAGCCCCAGCTCGCCGCCGACTCCGACGCTGCGGCTCGGCGGGAACAGCTCGCTCCGCGAGGCGGACGAGGATTCGGTGTAATCCCGCCGGTCGACCTGGCTGATCTCGGCGCCGCCGACGTCGCGGATCCGCGGGTCCGACAGCTCCATCCGGATGACGGCCTCCACCTCGTGCCGGCCGACCTTGATGCGGAGTCGCAAGCCGTCCTCGCCCATCATCTGCTCGACCCGGCCCTGCCGCTGCAGCGCCGACAATTCGTGCTGGAGCCGCCTCTCGACCTCCCACTCCGATCCCTTGCCGAGCAGGTCGACGGAGTTCTCACGCAGGGCGTGGTAGATGCCTTCGGGCTCCACTCGCTCGACGGCGAAGTCGTTGCCGATCTTGAGCGGCCGATGATCGGGTACGTGGTCGGCCGCCGAAGCGCCGGGCTCGGCGGCGTCCCGGACCATCCGCGCCGGCAGTGTGCGACCTACCGTGCCGTGCACCTCGACCGGGACGGGTGCCGGGCGTTCCGCGCTCGGCGGCTTCACCTGTCCCGGCTCCAAGGGGACACGCTCGGCGGTGACGGTGATCTTGACCGGGTGCACGAGCTGTGCCATGCCCGTCTTGTCGTCGAGCAAGCTGCGCTTGCCCGTCTCGTTCGCGGCCTTGGCGGCGTTCGCCGCCGGGCTGTCGGCATCCGTCCACATCAGCCGCTTCAGCCTGATCTCCTCGTGACCGACGGACGTGGTGACGGACCTGCTGCGGCCGGTCCCGACCGAGCCGTTCGTCGAGCCGCCGGCCGCATGGCCGTTGGTCGCATTGACGTCACCGCCGAGGGAATGGCCGACGGACTTGGTCCAGCCGTGTCCCTTGTAGGTGTACGCCTGGAAGATCGCCACCTTCCCGGGGATCTTGTCGTACATGACCGCCCTGCCGTTCCATTCGGCCTTCACCCTGATGGTCAGCATCTCGCTTCGGCCGGCTTCGTCCACCACCCGCACGTCGTCCCTGGCTCCCCAGGGGTCGAACATGTTGTCGCTGGGACCTTCCCAGCGTTCACCCTCGTACATCTGGGACAGCGCCTGCCGCAGCGTCGGGTCCCGGTCCAGCGCGCCGGGCGCGTTCTTCTCGACCGCCTCCAGGACCGCGTCATGGATGGACTTGTCGAGGCTGACGTCGTCGTACAGGCTCATGCCCACCCCCTTCTCGTACGCCTCGGGCAGCGCCGCCTCCACAGGCGCCAGTTCCAGATCCCTGGCGTGGGTGGCCACCTCGTTCAGACGGTGTTCCTCGGGCGTCCCGGTCAGGTCGTGGCCGACTCCCGTCACCTTCTCCAGCAGGTCGCCGAGGAACTCCGGCGTGTGCGCCTTGGCCAACAGCGGCAGTTCCGCGCCGGAGTGGATGGCCGCCTGCAGGTCCTCGGCGTACCGGCCGACCACCTGGACGGCGCGGTTCGGACCGAGTTCGGTGCTGCCGTTGCCGAGCCGCTCGACGAGGTCGGACATGCGATCCAGTGGGAGGTGGTACTCGTTGTCCAGATGCATCTGAAGCATGTCGTTCTCGCGCACGCCCAGCCGTGCCCCGACGTCACCCGACGACTCCCAGCTCTTGCCGGTGAGGTCGTCGGTGACGGTGATCTTCAGATGTGCGCTCGCGTGGACTCCGACATCCTTGCCGACCTGGATGTCCAGCCGCTCCAGCCCTGCAGAGGAGTTCTTCGACTCTCCGGTCGTCTCGCTCCAGGACTTGGAGACGTCCGCACCGCCGTCCACGCTCGATCCGTCGGCACCGTGGCGGCCGCCGCCGAGCGAACCGCCGACGTGCCCGCCTTTGTTCGTATGCGACGAGGAGGTCGCCGTGCCTTCGACGGTCAGGTTGACGTCTGCGGTCACCGCGTCGTGCGTATCGGTGACCTTCGACGGCCCCAGCCTGTCGATCTCGGCCTTGATCGTGTAGCTGCGCGGCCGCGGACCGTGCGGATCGACGACGACGCTGGTCTCGTATCCGTTCTCCAGCAACTTGGCCTTGGCGCCGCGGATACTGGCGGAGTTGAGGAACGCCTTGGCGCCCTCCGTCGACAGCACCCTGGCGGGAACCTTCCGGCTGAGGTCGTCGAGCACCGGACCGGCGTCGACCTGCTCCCAGTACGCCTTCTTCGCCAGCTTCTCCGGCGTCGGCTGTATGCCTTCCGGGGAGCGGAGACGCTCCACCTCGGCCGACCGGGCCTGAGCATCCGGCAGGATCTCGCTCGGCCACGCGACCTTGGCCGTGCCGTCCGCGGTGAACCGGCCGACCAGCTTGTGGTCGCGGTCCCGGATCTCGAGGTAGGCCTCGTGCTTTCCCTCGAAGACTCGCAGCTGCTTGAGCTCCTTGAGCCCGACATGGTTGACGAAGGCCGTGTCCGTCCGGCCGACGGAGTGGCCGCGATTCACTTCGCCACCGCCGCCGAGATTCGCGTCGAAGCCGGCCTGATGGTCGCCGAAGTTCTTCCAGGAACCGGAGACGCCGGCACCACCGGACCAGGCCACCGAATCGTTGACGCCGGTGCTGGACGACTGAGAGTCGATGTTCAGCTTGATCATGTTCCTCGACCTGTCCGGGCCGAGATCGGTGAACTCGTCGAAGTGCTGGCGCAGTCCCACCGTGGCCGAGTAGCCGTTGGGCAGCTCGAAGCCCATGCCCCCCTGGCAGAGCTGGTCGTAGTGGGGATCGAAGAACCGCTCCGGGAAGTCCTCCAGTCTCCGCAGGTTCGCGAGCTCGTGCAGGAACTCCAGCCGATCCGGGTGCTTCGGCGCGATCGGCATCTCGTTGCCGTCCAGCTCCGGAACCAGATCCAGCTCCTGGAGCATCGGCATCGCCTTGGTCACGACTTCGCCGATACCCGTGATGTCCTTGACCGGCGACCCGGATCCCCGCAGCTGGCCGTCGCCGTCGCCGATGTACGCCGGGATGCCCTTGCGCTCCGACGGCGCGACCGGGCCGTGATCCTCCGGCGTCGCCACCGAACCGTCGGGGTTACGGACGATCGCACCGGACTCGTCCACTTTGACCGCCGCCACGTCGACGGGCATGCCGGCCTCGGCGGCGTCCTTCGCGGACAGCCGGATCATTCCGCCGAGGTCCGCGGAAACGGTTCCCAGCGACCGGTTGTCCGACAGCGAATAGAGGTGTGCCCTGACCACGACTCCACCCGGCTGGATGAGCTCGGCCTGGGTCCGGCCCACGAAGCGCTCGACGGACACCGCCACCGACGTGCCCGCGACGTTCACCGTCTCGGCGTGCGTGACGCCACGGCTGCCGTTCAGCTTCCCGCTGATGCCGACGTTGACCTCGTGCGCTCCGGGCATCAGGTCCTTGGCGCCGCCCCACAACTTGTCGATCGGGAGCGGGAGCGCGCCGCCGACCTGCCTGGACACGTTGAACGACTGGTTCCCGGACGTACCCAAAAGGCCGACATCGACCTTTTCCAGCCAGTCCGCCTTGCTGGAGTGCAGGGCGACGAACTTCCCTACGTCGAGGTCGGCCTCGAACCGTATGGCCAGGTCCGTGCCGGGGATGGCCCGACGCTCGCCGTTCGGCTTGTTGACCATCTGCGCCAGATGTTCCTTGGCCTCCTGAGTCAGGATGTTCCGCAGCTGGTCCCTGGTGACAGGGTCGACTTCGCCCTTCTCCCGGTTGATGGCCTCGACGACGTCGTCGTGCCATTTCTCAAGGCCTTTCAGCTCGACCACGGCGTGGTGGGGCATCTTCCCGGTGCCCTCGCCCGCGGGAAGTTGCACGCTGTGCGGCAGGTCCCGTCCGGTGAAGCTGTTGGAAAGCTGCAGCTGCATGGTCGGTTTGTCGTCCCGGGTGCCCTCGGTGACACGCGTGACCGGCGTCTCCGGAATGTCATGCCCTGGCTTCACCGACACCTTGTAGGTGACCCGGCCGTCCAGCACCCGCACATCACCGTTCCGGATGGCGACGACCGCCCCGGGTTGTCCGTGCTGGAGGCCGTTTCCGCTGACCGACCGGCTCCGGCCGACGTCGACCTCGACGCTGGGACCGAATTTCTTCAACACCGCCTTGGCGCCGTCCAGGATCGGGTGGACGCCATCGGGGATCAACATGACCAGCTTCGACGAGTCTGCCGAGACCACCGTCGTCTGGGTGTGCGCGGCTGTCGCTCCGTGCGTGTGGCCGCCTTCCGCGAATCCTCCGCTCCCGATCTCGGAGGGCTCCATCACCGGCTTGACCTCGACCAGGTCGGTCACCTCGGCCTGGATCCGAACGAACGCGCCGGGCTCGTCCAGGGGCACCAGCACGCCGCCTTCGGACAGGAGGTCGTGGGTGCTCGCGCGCAGGGTCTTCTCCAGCGCGTCGGGAGCGAACCGGCTGGTGGAACCGGCCGCTTCGACGAGCTCGTTGGTCCTCCCGGTGAGCCCGTTCAGGTGGGCCAGCCCTGTGATCTCGGCGCTGGGCAGGGCGGCGTCCGGCGGCACGGTCCTGTCCATCGCATGGCCGTACGACGCCAGGTCCTCTGCGCCTCTCCTGGCGAGGATCACGGCGGCGTCCGCGGTGGCCTTGGCGGTGAAGGCGTCCGGCCGGTCCGCGAGCTGTTCCAGGCAGCTTCGTGCTGCGTCGTAGCTGACCTGCGCGTTCCGCGCCTCGTTCAGCGCCTTCTCGTACCCGTCGGCGATCTTCGTGTGGCGCACCTGCCGGTCCAGCGCCGCCTGGCCGTCGGCCACCGCGTCGGTGGCGCGGGTGGCCGCGGCATGGTCGCGCTCGGTCGCGGTCTTGGTGACCTTGTCGAAGGCGGACTGCACGTCCTTGCCGGCCTCGTCGGCCTGCCTCCGGTGCTCTGCCACGCGCTCTTCCAGCGCCGTGATGTCGTTCCGCACCGATTCGCGGACCTTGCCGACCTGGTCGGTCAGCTCGGCGAGCCGGGCGGCCTCCGGCGTGGTCGAAGCGGCGGGCCGCTCGGCCGGCAGGAGGCCGTCGGCTCCGCTGACCCACGGCGGCGACGGAGGAGTACGGCCCTCCGCGCGCAGATCCCGCGCCAGGTCGTTGATCTCCCGCACGTAGTGCGCCCGCTCCACCGGCTTGGTGGCGTGCAGCCACTTGTCCGCGAGGTACCGGTGCTGGTTGTAGCCCGACGCCGACCGATCCCCGTGCCGCTCGGGACCGATCGCCTCCAGGAAGCGGCGGATCATGCCCTGACCCGCCCTGGCCTCTCTGGCCGAGACCCGCTGCAACGTGTCGGTGACCTCGTGCAGCAACGTTCGCGGCAGCTGATCCGCGGCCTCGGCGACCCGCTCGGGCGGGAGGTGGGCGGCCTGCGCCGCCTCCTTCGACATCACCCACGGCGCGAACGTGACCTCGTGCGTCCGGCCGTCCGCGCCGACCCGCGTCCGCGCCGGCGCGCCGTCCGTTTCCCCCACGCTCACGTGGAACTCGTGCACCGCTCCGGCCCCGGTCCGTACCTGCAGCGTCCCCGTGTCCGGATTCCAGTCCCAGCCGGTCACTCGACGCAGATCCGCCGCCGCCGACCCGATCTCCCCGACGGTCAGGTCGTGCAGGTGCGCCGGCCGGACCGGCGCGGGCACCGTGCTCGCGGCGGCGTCCGGTGCCGACTCGACGGTGCCCGGGGGACGCCCCTCCGGCCCGGTACGCGGCGCCTGGGCCGCACCCGGATCGGGTACGACCGGGGTGGACAGGCCGGCGGCCAGTTCCTCCGCCTGGTGGACGATCTCCCGGGCTGCCGGTTCGTGCATGCCCGGACGCATCACCGGGCTCGGCTCGGGCCTGGTCTCACTCGTGGGCCAGTCCGCGGCCAGGTCCGTCCGCTCCGGGTGGGCGGACAGGGTCTCGTGAGCCAGCTCGGTGGCGACGGGACGCGCCTCCGGTGAATGCTCGACGAGCCGGTGCAGGGCCTCCAGCCCACCCTCGGCCGGATGCCCCCCGGTCGACCGGGCGATCTCCTCGCCCAGCCACCTGGCGGCCTCGGCACGCAGGCGTTCGCCCGTGGCGCCGTCGGCCGCACGGGCCGCGAGCCGGTCCTGCGCCTCGTGCAGGCGTTCGTACGGCAGGTGGACCGACCGGCCGTCGGCGGCGGTCACCTGTACGCCGCCGTCCCGCAGCGGCAGACCGTCCGGCGCGACCGCCCGCCGCGCCTCGGTCATCGCGTTCCGTGCCATGCCGGCCGGGTCGGGCGTCGCATTCTGGGGCGTCCGCCCCGTGGCGGTTGCTGGGTCGCCCGGCCTGGTGCCGGTGGGACCCTCCTCAGGTCTCGTACCGCTTCCGGTTTCGCCTGGCCTGGTGGCGGTGGGACCATCCCCGGGTCTCGTGGCGCTGCCGGTTTCGCCCGGTCTCGGGCCGGTCGCGCCCTCTCTCGGCCCCGGCCCGGTCTCACCCGGTCGGGGGCCGTTGCCGGCCGGGCCTTCGGGGTGGCCGGGGGTGGTGCCGGACTGTGGCCCTTTCCGGCCGTCGCCGTTCAGCATCTCGGCGATGTTCGGGCGTGCCGTCTCGCTGGGGCGGGCGGCGGCGGGTGCGGTCTCGGGCGGTCGTGTCGGGAGCGTGGTGGGGCCGGGCTGGCTCGATGTGGCCGGTCCACGTTCGGAACCGCCGGTGCCGCCCGT
>NZ_JAMXMY010000042.1 GCF_024055795.1 Actinoallomurus purpureus
CTCACGGGAGCTTGCAACCCCCCGCCCCGCCCACCGCCGCGGCGGCGGCCGTGCCGCCCCGGGCAGGGGGTCCGCCGTAAGCGAGCCCGCGGGCGGACGCGGGCCGCAGGCGCGTCCGCCGTACCCGACACACGGGCAGGACGGCCGGGGAGGCGTGCACCCATCCGAGTACGCGGGCGACACGGGCCGCAGGCGCGTCCGCCATAGGCGGGCGCACGGGGGCGGACCAGCCCCGGCGGCGTCCCGCCGGGGGCGCTCCTCAGGACTCCACGGGCCGCGTCAGTGGCCGGCGTCCTGCCAGGTACGGCCGGTGCCCATGGAGACCTCCAGCGGCACGCGCAGGTCGTACGCCCCGCCCATCTGCTCGCGCACGAGGGTCCGCAGCGCGTCCAGCTCGCCGGGCGCCACCTCGAAGATGAGCTCGTCGTGGACCTGCAGCAGCATCCGCGACCGCAGCCCGGCCGCGCGCATCGCCCGATCGACGTTCAGCATCGCGACCTTGATGATGTCGGCCGCCGACCCCTGGATCGGCGCGTTGAGGGCCATCCGCTCGGCCATCTCCCGGCGCTGCCGGTTGTCCGACGTCAGGTCCGGCAGGTAGCGACGCCGCCCCATGATCGTCTCGGTGTAGCCGTCGTGGCGGGCCTTGACCACGATGTCCCGCAGGTAGTCGCGGACCCCGCCGAACTGCTCGAAGTACTCCGCCATCAGCGCCCTCGCCTCGTCGGGCGTGATCCGCAACTGCTGCGACAGCCCGAACGCCGACAGGCCGTAGGCCAGGCCGTAGTTCATCGCCTTGATCCGCGACCGCAGCTCGTTGTCGATCTGCTCGGGCGGCAGGTCGAACACCCGCGACGCGGTGATCGTGTGGAAGTCCGCGCCGGACCCGAACGCGTCGATCAGCGCGGCGTCCTCCGACAGGTGCGCCATGATCCGCAGCTCGATCTGGCTGTAGTCGGCGGTGAGCAGGCATTCGTACCCCTCGCCGACCATGAACCCCTCACGGATCTGCCGGCCCTCGGCCGTGCGGATCGGGATGTTCTGGAGGTTCGGATCGGCCGAGGACAGCCGGCCGGTCGCCGCGACCATCTGCCCGAACGTCGTGTGAATGCGCCGGTCCTCGTCGGCCATCGGGATCAGCGAGTCGACCATGCTCTTGAGCTTGGCCACCTCCCGGTGCCGCAGCAGATGCTCCAGCACCGGATGGGCGGTCTGGGCGAACAGGCTCGTCAGCGCGTCGGAGTCGGTGGTGTAACCGGTCTTGGTGCGGCGCGTCTTCGGCAGCTGCAGCTCCTCGAACAGCACCTGCTGGATCTGCTTGGGCGACCCGAGGTTGAACTCGTGCCCGATCGCCTCCCAGGCGCCCTCCTCCATCGCCTTGACCTCCGCGCCGAAGGTCGCCGACAGCTTCGCCAGGTAGTCGATGTCCAGGGCGATGCCGACGCGCTCCAGGCCCGCCAGGACCTCGACGAGCGGCAGCTCCACCTCCTGCAGCAGCCGGGTCGCGCCCCGCCGCTCCAGGTCCGCGTCGAGCGCCTCGGCGAGATCGACGATCGCCCGTGCCCGTACGGCCAGGTCGAAGGCGGCCTCCTGCTCGCCGGAGCCGTCGATCGTCAGCTGGCCGCCGTCGTCGGCCTCCTTGCGCAGCTCCCGGTGCAGGTAGCGCAGGACCAGATCGCCCAGGTCGAAGGAGCGCTGGCCGGGCAGCGCGAGGTAGGCGGCCAGCGCCGTGTCGCTGGTCACGCCGTCGAGCCACATGCCGCGCGCGGCGAACGCCAGCATCGGGCCCTTGGCGTCGTGGATCGCCTTTGGCCGCTTCGGGTCGGCCAGCCACGCGGCCAGGGCCCGCTCGTCGTCCTCCGGGAGCTCCACCGGGTCGAGGAACGCGCCCGCGCCGTCCCGCGCGGCCAGGGCGATGCCGGTGATGTCGCCGGTGCCCCGCCCCCACGTGCCGGTGACGGCGACGCCGACCCGGCCCTCACCGCTCGCGTGCTCGGCCAGCCACGCGGCGACCTCGCCCGGTCCGGGCCGGGCCATCTCGACCTCGAACCCCTCCTCCGCCTCCGGCTCGACCGCCGACAGCGTGGCGTACAGCCGCTCCCGCAGCACCCGGAACTGCAGGGTGTCGAACAGGGTGTGGATCTCGTCGCGATCCCACTGGCCGATCGTCAGCTCGGTCGGGGCCTGGTCCAGGGGCACGTCGCAGATCAGCTCGTTGACCTGGTAGTTGCGCATGACCTCGCCGAGGTGCTCGCGCAGGCTCGCGCCGGCCTTGCCCGTGATCTCCTCGACGTTCGCGATCACCCCGTCGAGCCCGTCGTACTTGGCGATCCACTTCGCGGCGGTCTTGGGGCCCACGCCGGGCACGCCCGGCAGGTTGTCGCTGGTCTCCCCCACCAGGGCGGTCAGCTGCCGGTGCCGCTCCGGCGGCACGCCGTACTTCTCCTCGACCGCCGCCGGCGTCATGCGGGCCAGGTCGGACACGCCCTTGCGCGGGTAGAGCACCGTGCAGTGCGGGCCGACCAGCTGGAAGGCGTCCCGGTCGCCGCTGACGATCGCCACGTCCATGCCCTGCTCGACGGCGCGCGTGGCGAGCGTGGCGATCAGGTCGTCGGCCTCGAAGCCCGCTACGGACAGCCGCGGGATGCGCAGTGCGTCGAGCACCTCGAAGATCAGGCTGATCTGGCTGCGGAAGTCGTCCGGCGTCTCCCGCCGGTTCGCCTTGTACTCGACGTAGGCCTCGTGCCGGAACGTCGGCTCCGACCGGTCGAAGCACACCCCGACGTGCGTGGGCGCCTCGTCGCGCAGCACATTGATCAACATCGACGTGAAGCCGTACACCGCGTTGGTCGGCTGACCCGTCGTGGTCGAGAAGTTCTCGATGGGCAGCGCGAAGAACGCCCGATAGGCCAGGGAATGGCCGTCCAGGAGCAGCAGGCGCGCGTTTTCAGAGGTCGCTTCCGTCGTCACCACGCCAGCAGCCTAGTCTTCGGGTGCGACAGTTCTGAGCAGGTGATGGAGGTTTCATGAGCGACGCCGGCGGCGGCCCCGCGAACGATCTCGGCGTGGACCCACGTGGGGACCTCGCCACGGCGATGGGCGTCGAGCTCCTCGAGGCGAGCCCCGAGCGCGTCGTGGCCCGCATGCCCGTCAAGGGCAACACCCAGCCGTACGGCGTCCTGCACGGCGGCGCCTCCTGCGTGCTCGCCGAGTCCACCGGCTCCGTCGGCGCGGCGCTGCACGCCGGACCGGGGCGCATCGCCCTCGGCATCGAGATCAACGCCACGCATCACCGCTCCGCCACCAGCGGACACGTCACCGCGGTGGCCACCCGCCTGCACGGCGGGCGCACCCTGGCCACCTACGACATCGTCATCACCGACGAGCAGGACCGCCGCGTCTGCACCGCCAGACTCACCTGCGCCATCCGCGATCAGCCATAGATTTCTCGCATCTTTTGCACCAGTCACTCCAGTCTCGCTACCGTTGGAGGGCAAGAGCCCGGAGCGCTGAGTAGAAAACGTACGACCCGGTTCCCCTGCAGGGCCGGGGAAGGCCTGCAGAGGCCACCAGGCCGTACGGCACCAAAGGCGCTCCGGGCTCATTGTCGTCCACGGTCTCGATTCGGCCACAGGCGCCTTGCGCGTCGGCCACAGGGTCTTCGCACGGCCGCTTCCGCCCCGTACGGTCGCGCTGTGCGCCCATTCGCGATCACACCCGGCGTCCTCACACGGCGCCGGCCCCGGATCCGTACCGTGGCGTCGCTCGCCGCCCTGGCCCTAGCCGTCGGCTGCGGCCATCCCGCCCGCGACTACCACCTCCCACCGCAACCCCTCCCCGAGCACGAGAAGGCGCTGACCGGCAAGACCGCCACCATCGGCGAGGTCAGCTACACCGCGATCGGGCTCGGCACCAAGATCCCCGAGGTCATCGGCTCCCACGGCAGCTGGATCGCGCACGGCCAGTTCGTCCGCGTCCGCCTCCTCATGGTCGACCACGGCCGTGAACGCCACGACTTCAACCCCTACCGCCAGCTCCTCGTCACCACCGACGGCGCCGCGCACGCCCCCAGCTACGACGCGATGCAGATCTCCCGGGCGCCCAATGGCATACAGTCCATCGCCTCCCAGGAGATGCGCGCCTTCGACCTGTGGTTCGACGTGCCCGCGAACGCGCGCGTACGGGCCCTCAGGGTCCTCGGCGACCCCTCCTCGTCCCGGCTCGCCGACCAGCTCAAGGGCGCGCCCGTCGCCGGCGCCAAGAACCCCGTCGACATCCCCCTGACGTGAACCACGCGGGGTCGCGCGCCCGAAGCGACGAGACGGCCCCTGAAAAGACGCGGGGGTGGCGACCCGCAACCGCGAGCCGCCACCCCCGATGCCGCAGGTCCGGTCAGTCGCCCGGACCGGCGGCCGCCTCCGCGCCGCCACCGAGGTACGCCGCGCGCACCTGCGGATCGTCGAGCAACGCGCTCGCCTCCGCCGACTTGACCACCTTGCCCGTCTCCAGGACGTACGCACGATGCGCGACCTGGAGCGCCTGCTGGGCGTTCTGCTCCACGAGCAGCACCGTCGTGCCCCGCCGGTTGATCTCCGTGATGATCTCGAAGATCTGCTGGATCAGCTTCGGCGCCAGACCCATCGACGGCTCGTCCAGCAACAGGACCTTCGGCTTGGTCATCAACGCCCGGCCGATCGCCAGCATCTGCTGCTCGCCACCGGACATCGTGCCGCCCGCCTGGTTCTTGCGCTCGGCCAGCCGCGGGAACAGTTCGTAGACCTCGGCGAGGTCCTTGTCCGCCTCGTCCCGGCGCGCGTACGCGCCCATGGAGAGGTTCTCCACGACCGTCATGCCGGGGAAGATGCCACGGCCCTCGGGCGACTGCCCGATGCCCATCAGCACCCGCTTGTGCCCCGGCACCTTGCTGATGTCCTTACCGCCGAACAGGATCTGGCCGCGTGTCAGCGGGCGCAGCCCCGAGATCGTCTTGAGCGTCGTCGTCTTGCCCGCGCCGTTCGCGCCGATCAGCGTGACGATCTCACCCTCGTCGACCTCCACGGACACGCCCTTGAGAGCCGCGATCTTGCCGTAGTGGACGTGGATGTCCTTGATCTCAAGAAGCATCGGCCGGGACCCCCAGGTACGCCTCGATGACCCGCTGGTTGTTCTGGATCTCGGCGGGCAGACCCTCAGCGATCTTCTGGCCGAAGTCCAGGACGGCGATCCGGTCGCTGATGCCCATGATCAGGCTCATGTCGTGCTCGATCAGCAGCACCGTACGCCCGGTGTCCCGGATCCTCTTGATCAGCCCCTGCAGCTCCTCCTTCTCCGTCGGGTTCATCCCGGCGGCCGGCTCGTCCAGCAGCAGCAGCTTCGGATCCGTCGCCAGCGCACGCGCGATCTCCAGCCGCCGCTGGTCGCCGTACGGCAGGTTCTTCGCCGTCTCCTCCATGCGGTGGCCGATCCCGACGAACTCCATCAGCTCGCGGGCCTTGGCCCGGCCGTCGCGCTCCTCCCGGCGGTGCCACGGCAGCCCGAGAGCCGCCCCGGCCAGCCCGGTGCGGTGGTGCGCGTCCGCGCCCACCAACACGTTCTCCATCGCCGACATGTTGTGGAACAGCCGGACGTTCTGGAACGTACGCGCGACGCCGCGCTTCGTGACCTGGAACCGCTTCTTGCCGTCGATCCGAGAATCCTGGAAGACCACCTGGCCCTCGGTCGGCTGATAGACCCCGGTGACCACGTTGAACACCGTGGTCTTGCCCGCGCCGTTCGGACCGATCAGCGCGAAGATCTCACCCTCGTTGATGGTCAGGTTGAGATCGTTGATCGCGACGACACCGCCGAAGCGCATCGTGATGCCGCGGAGCTCCAGCGTCGGCACACCGGCCTTCTTCTCCGCCGGAACGGCTGCCGTCTCGCTCATTCGACTCCCTCACCAGCGCCGACGGTCACCGGACCGCCGACCTCGGCACCCATGCTGCCCATGCCGCCCTCGCCCTCGGCGAGCTCCGCCTTGCGACGCCGCGACGGCAACAGACCCTCCGGCCGGAAGATCATCAGGATGACCAGCACCGCGCCGAACACCAGCACGCGGTACTCCTGAAGGCCACGGATCCGCTCCGGGATCCACGCCACCAGGAACGCCCCCAGGATGACACCGGGCAGATTGCCCGAGCCGCCCAGGACCACCGCCGCCAGGATCGTCGCCGACAGGATGAACGGGAAGTTCGTCGGAATGATCGACACCGCCTGCGACGCGTACATCACGCCGCCCGCACCGCCGATCGCCGCGCCGATCGCGAACGCCGCCAGCTTGAACTTGAACGTCGGAACGCCCATCAGCTCGGCCGCGTCCTCGTCCTCCCGGATCGAGGCCCACGCCCGGCCGACGCGGCTGGCCTCCAGCCGCTTCACGAAGACGATCGCCAGGATGATCAGTACGAGCATCAGGTAGTAGTACGGCTTGCCGTCCAGCGCACCGTACTTGAACGGCTGGACCCCGCCGATCCCGATCGCGTCGAACAACCCGTTGTCCGGGATCGTCCACTCGGTCAGCGTCGGCGGATGCGGAATACCACCGATGCCGTTCGGACCGCCGATGTAGTTCCAGTTGTTCGCCGTCTTACGGACGATCTCCCCGAACCCGAGCGTCACGATCGCCAGGTAGTCACCGCGCAGCCGCAGCGTCGGAGCGCCCAGGAGGATGCCCGACAGCGCCGACAGCAGCACGCCGACGACCAGGATCTCCCAGAAGCTCCAGCCGTACTTCGTCCCGAAGACGGCCATCCCGTAGCCGCCGATCGCGAAGAAGGCGACGTAGCCCAGGTCGAGCATGCCCGCCTGCCCCACCACGACGTTCAGGCCGATCGCCAGCAGGATGTACCCGCCGATCGGGAAGAACAGCAGCGTCGGCCAGTCGGTGTACGGCGACATGAAGCTGCCGATGCCGTCCGCCGGCAGAGCGATCGCCAGCACGATCAGCAGCAGATAGACGACCCAGCGCGCCCAGCGCGGAGCGGTCGCCCATCGGTCATGGATCGAGTCGGAGAACGAGGTGTACCCACCCCGCATACGGGTGAGCGGGTTCGTGTTGGTCGAATCGTTCATGCGCGCGCCTGCTGGAGAGACTCACCGAGAAGGCCGGTGGGACGGAACATGAGGACAAGGACCAGAACGCTGAATGCCACGACGTCCTGCCATTGGGAGCCGAACACCGCGGCGCCGTACATCTCGATCAGGCCGAGGACGATACCGCCGACCAGCGCACCGCGGAGATTGCCGATGCCGCCCAGTACCGCGGCCGTGAACGCCTTGATGCCCAGTAGGAACCCGACGTCGAACCTCGTCTCCTCGAACCGCAGCATGTACAGGGCCGCCGCGACACCCGCCATCGCACCGCCGAGCGCGAACGTCGCGGTCACGATCCGGTCGATGTTGACGCCCATCAGCACCGCGGTCTCCGGGTCCTGCGCCGTGGCGCGGATCCCGCGGCCGAGCTTCGTCCGGTTCACGAACATGTCCAGCGCGATCATCATGAGCACCGCGCCGACGATCACGATGAGCTTGTCGTTGGACAGCTCGAAACTGCCGATGTGGATCACATCGCTCTTGTGCGCGAAGTGTCCCTGGACCGGCAGGGCGCCCTTCTCCTTCGGCAGGCCGAACGCCTTCGGGATCACCAGCCGCGCGAACAGCTGCTGCAGGAACAGTGACGCGCCGATCGCCGAGATCAGCGCCGCGAGGCGTGACGCCCCGCGCCGCCGCAACGGCCGGTACGCCACGTACTCGAGGATCACCGCGCTGCCGCCCGACGCGACACCGCCCGCCACCGCGAGCAGCAGGACCAGTCCCACCAGGGCGAAGCCGCCCACGTTGGCCGGCATGCCGATCAGGTGCAGGGTCCCCAGGGCCGCGAACGTCCCGATCATGAAGATCTCGGAGTGCGCGAAGTTGATCAGACGCAGAACGCCGTAGACCATCGTGTACCCGAGCGCCACCAGCGCGTAGATCGCGCCAAGTGACAGGCCGTCAATGGTGTACGGCCAGAATTGACTGAAGAGATTGTTCAATGTGGTCGCCTTTGCCGCAGGGGCGGGAGCGCACGTGTCGCTCCCGCCCCTGCGCTTATCTCAAGGCCGCCGTCTGGCAGGCGGACTACTTGACCGTCGCGTTCTTGGCATTGCCCAGCAGCGGCAGCTGGTCGCCCTTGACCTGGTAGACGTAGACGTCCGTCGCGGTCGGCTCACCGGTGCTGCTGAACTTGATCTCCTTCGAGACGCCCGGCTTGTCGATCGTCGACAGGTAGTCGTTGATCTTCTCCGGCGTCGTGTTGCCCGCCTTGATCGCCTCGATGTACGCGGTGGCCGCGTCGTAGCCCTCGGCCGAGTAGATCGCCGGGTCCGCGTTGAACTTCGCCTTGTAGTCAACGGCGAACTTCTTGCTGGCCGCGCTCGCCGTACCACTCGGGTCGATCAGGCACGGGCAGCCGATGACCGAACCGTCGGCGTTCGTGCCGCCGGCACCCTGCGCCAGACCCTTGTCCAGCGAGCCGTCACCGGACAGGAAGCGCGCCTTCACGCCGCCCTCGCGCAGCTGCTTGATCAGCTTGCCGCCCTGGGCGTAGTAACCGCCGAAGAAGATCGCGTCCGGCGCGAAAGCCTTCACCTTGTTGACCGTCGCGCCGTAGTCCGAGGCCTGGACGTCGATCGCGTCCTCGGAGGTCTGGGCGCCGCCCTTCGTCACCGTGGCCTTCACCGTCTCGGCGAGCGGCTTGCCGTACTCCGAGCTGTCATTGATGACGAAGACCTTCTTGGCCTTCAGCGAGTTGCTGATGAACTCGCCGATCCCGGTGCCCTGCACGTTGTCGTTGCCGATGACGCGGTGCCAGAACTTCCAGCCGTGCGTCGCCAGCGCCGCGTTGGTCGCCGAGGAGGAGATGTTCGGGACCTTGCCCTCTTCCAGCACCGGGTCGGCCTGGGCCGACTCGCCGGAGAACGTCGGGCCGATCAGAGCGGCGATCTTGTCCTTGGTGATCGCCTGCTTGGCCAGCGGGACCGCCTGCTCGCCCTTGCCCTGGCTGTCGTAGGTCTTGAGGGTGATCTTGACCTTCGGGTTCGTCGCGTTGTACTGGTCGATGGCCAGCTGCGCGCCCTGCTTGGGGGGGATCACCAGGCCGGAGTTCTCACCGGTCAGGTCGCCCATGAATCCGATCGTGACGGTGTCGCCACCGCCACTCTTGGACTTGCCACCACACGCGGACGCGCCGAGCGCCAGTGTCGCGCTCGCCGCCACCACGCCGACGACCTTAATCAATCTGCTCCGCAAGGTAGCTGTTCCTTCCGTCCGAATCGCCCTGGATCAGGTACGTCTTTGCACCCAGGTCGTGGAGTCGATGCGGGCGAATTACACGTTTCCTGGGGGCCTCGGGGGGTAGTACACCGAGCCCTGGGTACGAGCAGTAGCCCTCCAGCCAGGGTGTTACTGCTTCGTTACTGGTCCGTGGCCTAACAGGCCGGTTTCCGTTACGGACAGCAACGCTCCGTAGTTATCCAGGTCTCCGTATATCAGCCGCGTTAACGGACGCGGAGCGCCTCGCTATTCGGTCGACCCGCCGACGGCCTCGCCCGCCCCACCCGCGATGACCGCCTCCGCCACCGCGCGCATCGACAGCCGGCGGTCCATCGAGGTCTTCTGGATCCACCGGAACGAGTCCGGCTCCGACCAGCCGTGCGCGCTCTGCAACAGCCCCTTGGCCCGATCGACCAGCTTCCGCGTCTCCAGCCGGTCCTCCAGGGAGCTCACCTCGGCCTCGAGACTCTTGATCTCCTGGAACCTGCTCATCGCCATCTCGATGGCGGGCACGAGATCGGCCTTCGTGAACGGCTTCACGAGGTAGGCCATGGCTCCGGCCTCGCGCGCCCTCTCGACCAGCTCCCGCTGGGAGAACGCCGTCAGGATGACCACCGGCGCGGTCCGGCTCGCGGCGATCCGCTCCGCCGCCGAGATCCCGTCCAGGATCGGCATCTTCACGTCGAGGATCGTCAGGTCCGGCACCAGGTCCATCGTCAGGCGGACGGCCGTCTCCCCGTCCCCGGCCTCACCCACGACCTCATACCCGTCTTCTTCCAACATCTCCTTGAGATCCAGCCTGATCAGGGCCTCATCCTCAGCGATCACCACACGACGCGCGCTCTCGGTCACGCGCACGAGCGTACCCGGACCCGCTACCCTGGTACCCGACCCGGGTCGGGGCATCGCACAGCAAGCCCCAAATCTGGACATATAATCGAATAGAACGAAATAGGCCCCGATAGCCCAATCGGCAGTAGGCAGCAGATTCAAAACCTGCACAGTGTGGGTTCGAATCCCACTCGGGGCACCAAAGAAAACCGCCGTCCATTACGGACGGCGGTTTTGTCGTAGCCCAGTGCAACACTGCGGCGTATGTACGACAGGCAAATCGTCGATCAAGCGCTCGCCCTGTCCCGGCAAGGGTTTTCCGACCGCGCGGTTGCTGAAATGTGCGGCGTCTCGGTTGGCGCCTTCCGCCACTGGAAGTACGGCAACCGGCGCTCATACCCACTCACCGACCCAACGACTACGTGCCCACGGTGCAGCAATCGCCCACTCGATCTTCGAGCCTATTCCTACTTACTGGGCCTGTACCTCGGAGACGGACATATCGCCCATCACCGCCGAGAGGTGCTTCGCCTTGGCATCGCCTGCTGCGACGACTGGCCTGGGCTCATAGAGGCAGCAGCCGAGGCGATGGCGACGGTGATGCCTAATTCCTCGGTAGGTCGTCTCCAGCGGACCGGCTGCACTCTGGTCAACAGCTACTCGAAACATTGGGCGTGCCTGTTCCCTCAGCATGGGCCCGGGATGAAGCACACACGGAAAATCGCGCTGCAACCGTGGCAGGAGGAGATCGTCGCGGAATTCACCGAGGAGTTCATCCGCGGGCTGATCCATTCGGACGGATGCCGCTCGATGAATCGCGTACGGCGGCCGTTGAAGAGCGGCGACCGCTGGTACGAGTACCCCCGCTACTTCTTCGTCAACGAGTCGGTGGACATCCGGCGGCTGTTCACCGATGCGCTCGATCTCCTCGGGATCGCGTGGAAGCAGTCCAACCGGAAGACGATCTCGGTCGCTCGGCGTGAGGCGGTGGCGCGGTTGGACGAGTTCGTGGGGCCGAAGTACTGATCAGGTCGCGTGGCGGATGAAGAACTCCTTCTCGGCGTCCGGCGCGTCGAGGACCGAGCCGGGGACGGCCGGGTCGCGGTGCTCGGCCTGGAGGTCCTCCGGGTGGGGTCGCTCGGGGAGGGAGTGCCAGCGGTCGGGTCGGCCGGGCTGGGCGTCGTCCTGCGGCGGGGTGCTGTTGTCTTCACTCATGACTCCAGCATGCCCCTCCCCGACTTCCGTACCAAACGTCGACGGCCGTCAGCGCCCGGTGGGACGGCGACGGCGGGCGCACCGGGCCGAGGGGTCAGACCGGGCGCTCGTAGGCGCGTACGGCGAGGGTGGGCGGCCGGGCGGCCACGGTGAATGACCGCCGGCCCGGACCCTCCCGACGGGAGGGTCCGGGCCGGTGCGGCCGTGAGGATGCGGTTCGGGTCAGGCCGGGGTGGAGCTCCAGGCCGTTCCAGCCCCCGCTCGGCACCCGAGGGTGATCCGGGTCAGGGCGACGGGTGGGTGGCGATGGCGTCGCCGATGCGGTGGACGCGCAGGGCGTTGGTGGAGCCGGGGGTGCCGGGCGGGGAGCCGGCGACGATGACGACGCGGTCACCCTTCTGGAGGCGGCCGATCTCGAGGACGGCGGCTTCGACCTGGCGGACCATCTCGTCGGTGTGGAAGACCTCGGGGACGATGAAGGTCTCGACGCCCCAGACGAGGGCCAGCTGGCTGCGGGTCTCGGGGCGGGCGGTGAAGGCCAGCAGGGGGATCGGCGAGCGGTAGCGGGACAGGCGTCGCGCGGTCTCGCCGCTCATGGTGAAGGCGACCAGGGCCTTGGCGCCGACGGTGGCGCCTACCTCGGCGGCGGCGCGTGCGATGGCGCCGCCGACGGTCTCGGGGACGCGGTCGAGGGAGTGGGTGGCGCGGAGGGTGTGCTCCTCGGCGGCGACGACGATGCGGCCCATGGTCTGGACGGACTCGATGGGGTAGTCGCCGACGCTGGTCTCGCCGGAGAGCATGACGGCGTCGGCGCCTTCGAAGACGGCGTTGGCGACGTCGGAGGTCTCGGCGCGGGTGGGGCGGGGCGCGGTGATCATCGATTCGAGCATCTGGGTGGCGACGATGACCGGGCGGGCCTTCTCGCGGGTGAGCTCGATGGCGCGCTTCTGGACGATGGGCACCTGCTCGAGCGGCAGCTCGACGCCCAGGTCGCCGCGGGCGACCATGATGCCGTCGAAGGCTTCGACGATCTCTTCGAGATGGTCGACGGCCTGCGGCTTCTCGATCTTGGCGAGGAGGGGGACGGTGCGCCCCTCCTCCTCCATGATGCGGCGGGCGGCCGTGGCGTCGTCGGGGCTGCGCACGAAGGACAGGGCGACCATGTCGACGCCGAGGTGGAGGGCGAAGCGGAGGTCGTCCTGGTCCTTCTCGGTGAGGGCGGGGACGCTGACGGCGACGCCGGGGAGGTTGAGGCCCTTGTGGTCGGAGACCATGCCGCCGACGAGGACGCGGGTGCGGACGCGGGGGCCGTCGACGGCGGTGACGTTGAGGACGACGCGGCCGTCGTCGATGAGGATCGTGTCACCGGGCGCGACGTCGCCGGGGAGCCCGCCGTACGTGGTGGAGACCTGGCCGCGGTCGCCGGGGACGTCCTCGGTGGTGACGGTGAACTCGTCGCCGAGGGTCAGCCGGACCGGGCCGTCGGCGAACCGGCCGAGCCTGATCTTGGGGCCCTGGAGGTCGGCGAGGATGCCGACGCTGTGGCCGGTGGCGTGGGAGGCCTCCCGGAGATATCCGTAGACCTCCTCGTGCTGCTCCTGCGTGCCATGGCTCATGTTGAGCCGGGCGACGTCGATCCCGGCCTCCACGAGGGCTTGGATGCGTTCCGGGCTGGAACAGGCGGGACCTATCGTGCTGACGATCTTTGCTCGGCGACTCACGCTACAACCCTAGGTAGTTACTGGGCAGTACGCGCATTCGTGCAGGTCGGCGTTGCCCAGTGTTCACGTATTGGTCTAGACCGAAGGAACCGATAATGCCCCCTTCGGGCTAGAAGGAGGGTATGCCGGGATGCGGGTAACGGCAGCCGGATCCGGAAGTCGGGCCGGCGAAGGTGTCGACGCGGGCGGCCGGCGTCCCGTACGTCCGGGCGGCCGTCCCCGCGGATGGCGCGGGTGTCGTCGGCGCCGGGTCAGGCCGCGAAGGTCTCGAGGAGTTCCTGGCAGAAGGCCTTGAGGTCGTCAGGCTTGCGGCTGGTGACCAGGGTGTTGGAGCCGGCGGTGCAGCGCGCGACCTCCTGGTCGACCCAGGTGCCGCCCGCGTTGCGGATGTCGGTCCGCAGGCTGGGCCAGGACGTCAGGGTCCGGCCCCGTACGACGTCGGCCTCGACGAGGGTCCAGGGCGCGTGGCAGATCGCCGCGACGGGCTTGGCCTGGTCGAAGAAGCCCTTGGCGAAGGCGACGGCCTTCGACTGCATGCGCAGGAAGTCGGGGTTGGCGACGCCGCCGGGGAGCACGAGCGCGTCGAAGTCGGCGGTGGACACCTCGTCGACGGTGGCGTCCACGGGGAAGGTGTCGGCCTTCTCGAGGTGGTCACGGGCCTGGACCCGGCCACCGCTGGTGGAGATCAGGCGCGGGGTTCCGCCTGCCTGCTCGACCGCCTTCCAGGGCTCGGTGAGCTCGACCTGTTCGATCCCGTCGTGCGCGACGAGGAAGGCGACGGTCTTGCCTTGGAGATTGGTGCTCATGGGTCGGTACCTCTCCGGGTGAAGCTTTCTGGCCGTGCCCGAAGAGCCCTGCCCGCCATCGGGGTCGGTATTCACGTTCGGCCGTGCGGTTCCGAACAGGACGGAGTTCTCCCCGGCCGGGCGCTCGAGCGCCGCCCGCCGCCGTGTCCGCAGCTCCGTTCCGTCTCCGACCTCGCCCGCCGGCGTCCTTGATCACCGGTTAATCATGAATGGCCGCAATAGGCCTTTTCTGTCCACGTATGGCCATGACTCTGGGTGTCGTTAATTGTCCGGATTAACGTTTCCGTCGCTTGATCATCGACAGTCGTTCATCCGTTCGCGTTGCACCCGACCCCGCTCATGGGTCATTTTCTATGGGTGTTTCGTGGTCCTCGGTTCGACGGGAGCGTGTCAGATGCCGGAAATAAGCCGTCGCCGCCTGTTCGGTTCGGCGGGAGCGGTGGCCGCGGCGGCGTTCGCCGCGGAGTTCCTTCCACCGAATGTGCGGCGCGCCATGGCGGATGCGCCATCACCCGGAAAGGGTCGGCTCGCCGACATCAAGCACGTGGTCGTCCTTATGCAGGAGAACCGGTCATTCGACCATTACTTCGGGACTCTGCCCGGAGTGCGCGGTTTCTCGGATCCGGCGGCGATCGCGCTGAGCACCGGCCGGTCGGTGTTCTACCAGCCGGACTCCGTGAACCCGGCGGGCTACCTCCTGCCGTTCCACCTGGACACACGGACGACCAGCGCGCAGGCGATCCCGTCGACCAGCCACGCCTGGAAGGTGCAGCACCAGGCGTGGAACAACGGGAAGATGGACAACTGGCTGCCGGCGCACCGGGTGGCGGACGGGGTGAACGGCCCGTACGTGATGGGGCATTACACCCGCGCGGACATTCCGTTCCAGTTCGCGCTGGCCGAGTCGTTCACGGTCTGCGACAACTATTTCTGCTCGGTGATGGGGCCGACATGGCCGAACCGGCTCTACCTGATGAGCGGCACGATCGATCCGGGTGGGACGCAGGGTGGCCCCATCATCAGTAACAGGGATCCCGCTCCGTACAAATGGCAGACCTATCCGGAGGCGCTCACCGAGGCGGGGATCGAGTGGAAGGTCTACCAGGAGGTCGACAATTACGGGTGCAATGTTCTCGAGTACTTCGAGTCGTTCCAGAACGCCCCGACCGATTCCCCCTTGTTCCGCAACGGGCTGCGCACGTACTCCGCGGGCCAGTTCGAATACGACGCGGCCCATGACCGGCTGCCGCCGGTCTCCTGGATCATTCCGACGAGCTACCAGTCGGAGCACCCGGACTACACGCCGGCGGCCGGCGCCGACTACGTGTCCAGCAAGATCGACGCGATCGCGTCCAATCCCGACGTGTGGCGCAAGACACTGTTCATCCTCAACTACGACGAGAACGACGGGCTGTTCGACCACGTCCCTCCCCCGGTCCCTCCGGCGGGGACCCCGGACGAGTTCGTCCAGGGCCTGCCGGTCGGGGGCGGCTTCCGTGTCCCGTGCATCCTCGTCTCCCCCTGGACGCAGGGCGGCTGGGTCGCCCGTGAGCCGTTCGACCACACCTCGACGCTGCGCCTGCTGGAGCGGCTGACGGGGGTCCCGGTGCCGAACCTCAGCGCCTGGCGCCGGCAGGCGTTCGGGGACATGACGTCCGCGCTGGGGATGCCGGTCCACGGCCGGCCGCCGCACCTGCCCGGGACGAAGAGGGAACTGGCGCAGGCGGTCGAGGCGATCGAACGGTTGCCGGCCCCGGAGTTCCCGGGTGCCGAGCAGACCCCGCCCCAGCAGGAGAAAGGCCCCCGGCCTCGGCCTCGCGGCCGAGTCTAGGGCGGAAGGGATATCAACGTGCCGAAGAACATCTCACGGCGGCGTCTCCTCCTGGCGGCGGGAGGCGCCGCGGGGCTGGTCGTCCTCGCCGTTCCCGCGGGTTCGGCGCTCGGCCTGACGGGGCAGGGACCACGGCCGCGACCGAGCAACAGCGCGCCCGGCGGCCCGAAATGGGAGGCACCGCGCGAGCAACCGCAGGCGCGCCGCGCGACCGGCCCGTACCTCGCCTATGTGGCGCTGGCCGGCGGGTACAACGTGTCGACCGTCGACGTCGCCGCTCACCGGATCGTGGCGAGCAACATCGCCACCGACGCCGCCCAGGGCGTCGCGGCGACCCCGGACGGCGCGAAGCTGTACGTCGCCGACACCGGTCAGTACGACGTGCTGATCGTCGATCCGGCCACCGGTTCGGAGCGGTCCCTGCACGTGGGCCCGTATCCCAGGGACGTGGCCGTCTCCCCGGACGGGACCAAGGTGTACGTGACGGTCGGCGGCGGGGACACCGGCAAGGGCGGTTCGGACACCGTCGCGGTGATCGACACCCGGTCGGACACGGTGGTGCGGTCGGTCCGGGTCGGTACGGCGCCCCGGCAGGTGGTGTTCGCGGCGGACGGGACGCGGGCGTACGTCACCTTCGACTCCGGGGTCGCGGTGCTGGACACCCGGAGCGACCGGGTGATCCGCAGGATCCGCGACGGCGCGGGGCCGCAGGGCATCGCGGTGGATCCGGCGGGCCGGACGCTGTACGTGACGGAGCCGCGGGCGGGCACGGTATCGGTCTTCGACGCGGCGAGCGGCCGGGCGCGCGCCCGCATCCGGGCCGGTGACCAGCCGTGGGGCGTGGAGGTGACGCCGGACGGGGCCAGGGCCTACGTGAGCCAGATGAACGACAACGCGGTCGCGGTGATCGACACGGCGACGCGGAAGGTACGGCGTACGGTCGCGGTCGGGAAACTTCCGTCGTCGGTGGCGATCACCCCGGACGGTGCGGAGGTGTGGGTCGGCAACGTCTTCTCCGGCAGCGTCTCGGTGATCAGCACGGCGTCGGACGCGGTGATCGCGACGATCGCGGGCGGCACTGGCACCAAGCCGCTGGACGCCGCCCCGCTCGGCATCGCCTTCACCAAGGCCCCGGGGTGAAGGGGAGGCGCATCCGCGGCAGCGCCTGAGCGGCCGGAACAGGGGTGCGCCTGGGCGCTCTGCCGTCCCGGCCGGTTCGGCGGCCGGGAGATGCCGGCGGATTCCGGCGAGGACGAGACCGGATGGCCGACGCCGACCGGGTCAGCTCTCGGCCAGGACGGCCTGGATCTCCAGGCCGATCTCGATCTCGTCGCCGAGGACGACCCGGTCTCCCTGGAGGGGAAGGTTGAACCGGATGCCGAAGTCCGATCGCAGGATGCGCGTGGAGGCGGTGAACCCGGCCCGCAGGCCGCCCCAGGGGTCGACGCCGGTGCCGTGGAACTCCGTCAGCAGGCGGACGGGGCGGGTGACGCCGCGGATGGTCAGGTCGCCGTCGACGTTGTAACGCGGATGGCGGGCCCGGCGGCCGGTCCGGGCGGGCGACACGCCGGTGGCGGTGAAGGTCATGGTCGGGTGGTGCTCCACGTCCATGATCTCCGAGGAGCGGACGTGGGCGTCGCGTTCGGTGTTGCGGGTGTCGATGGACTCGATGGCGATCTCGACGGCCGCGGTCGAGAGGAAGGGATCGCCGGCGATCTCGATGCCGCCGCGGAATTCGGTGAAGCTCCCGCGCACCGTCGTCATGAGGTGCCGGACGCTGAAGGTGATCTCCGAATGCGCCGGGTCGATGCTCCACATCCCGGCGGTCAGGCCGGGATGGGCGGCCGTTTCCGTCATCTCACTCCCCAATGTCACACCCCGTCACACTACGCACAACGGGTCAATGTAGTCGAATCAACCACAAATCACACATCGAGGGGTGGATCAGCCGAGCTTCTGGCCCGCGAGAATCCGCCATCGACCTCCTGCCAGCAGGGCGACGCTCCCGCCACCGACGACGATGGTGGGAGCCGCTCGTACTCCGGGCGCCTACCCCTCGGAGCCCCCGGGGACGTCTCCCCAGCCGGCGCTCTCGTCGAGAGTCTCGAACGGCTGAGTGAGGCTGTACCAGTTGCCCGAGTCGTCGCGGAAGATCGCCTCGATGCCGTACGGGCGCCGCTGCGGCTCATGAATGAACTCGACGCCCCTGGCAGCCAGTGCCCGGTGTTCCGCGACGCAGTCGTCGGTGGTGAACGCCCCGGCGCCCAGAACTCCCTTGGCGATGAGCGCCTTGAGCTGCTCGGCGGATTCCGGGTCGAGCGTCGGCGGGCCGGGCACCATGAGCGTGAGGTCCAGCTCGGGCTGGTCCTTCGCGCCGACGGTGACCCAGCGCATCCCGCCCTCGCCCAGGGTCATGTCGTTGCGCAGCTCCAGGCCGAGCTTCTCGGTGAAGAACTCCTTGGCCGAGTCCTGGTCGAGCACCCAGACGGTGGCCAGCCCGAGTCCTGTGATCATGAGTGTGCTCCTTCGCATGCGGTGGTGGGACCCACGCTAGAGAACCCCTGCGGCCTGCGGCTTCTCGAATATTGCGGTTAATCCGCCTGGAAACCGCCGGCCCAGAACAACACGAAGCAGCCGGGGATGGCGGCGGGAGCGGCGCGGCGCGCCGAGGAGCGGAACTCGGTCGGCGTCATCCCGACCTGCCGCTTGAACCGGGTGCAGAAGGTGCCGAGGCTGGTGAAGCCGACGAGCATGCAGATCTCGGTGACGGTCAGGTTGACCGACCGGAGCAACTCCTGGGCGCGTTCGATCCGGCGGCGGGCGAGATACTGACCCGGCGTCTCCCCGTACGCGTCGCGGAACCGTCGCACGAAGTGGAAGCGCGAGTATCCGGCCTGCGCGGCCACCGCATCGAGATCGAGCGGCTCGGACCAGGACCGGTCCATCAGGTCCTTGGCCGACCGCAGCCGCCGCAGCACCGCGAGGTCCGCCGGCTGTGCCGCACCACCCGTCGCGTGTTCCGGATCAGCCCGCCCGCTGGTCGCACCGCCCGGTGCGTGCGGTCCGTCGCCCGGCGCCCGTGGCGCATCTGCGCTGGTCGGCGCGGTGTCCATGACCCGATCCTGCCATAGCCCCCTCCGCCAGGGCACAGAGAAAGTGAATGCGCCCCAGGCGAGAGACGATGCCGACTGCCGCCCGAACCGCTCACGCGGGCGAAGCCGACGGACGCTCTCGTAGCGAGAACCGGCCTCCACTCCAGGCGGAGCGGAGGCCGGTCATTTCCTCAGAGGCGGCGTGAGGTCACCGCCGCGAGAAGGTTTTCGCTAGGACGTCCGGTGGTCGCGGACGGTTCGTCGCGCTTCTTCCAGCTCGGCGGGCGTGTAGCTCCTGGTGACAGGAGCCCCATCTTCGGCGAGGGAGAACGCGTCCAGGATGGTTGCGGCGGTGATGAGGGACTCAGCCCTCCTCACCTTGGTGGGCCGCTCTTCGCGGGGCGTTCCGTTGTTTTCTTGCCTCATGGCAGATCTCCTTTGTGTTCTTGCCTCTTCAGGCACAGCAGTCGAGACAGTCCCTTCGCGTCAGACGGCTGCAACCGTCGGCTGCACGACCCGCCGACAGCGCATCCTCACGCCGATCGGCAGACGCGCGGCGCGAATGCGCGGCAACGTGGAACGAGGCCCACCGTTCTCAGCGTGGTTCTGCGGCACGCTCGTGCAGGCGCGTGGTCGCCTTTTTCGGGGATAGACCGGTGTATTGGCCGGCGAAGGCCAGCAGGTCCGCTGTCAGCGCCCGTTCTTTGCTCGCGGGCGAGGCGGCGTGGGCGGTGTCGGGTTCTCGGCGCATGAGGACCGGCCGGTCACTGCTGGTGGCGTGTTGAAGGGCCGCGCACATCTTGGTGACGTGGGCCTCCCCCGTCTGCAGGTCGGTCACCGCACCGGCGAGGAGGAAGGCGGGATAGGGGGTTCCGGGCCTGACGTTGTGGTAGGGCGAGTATCCGAGTAGCCATCGGAGTTGCTCGGGTCGGGAGGCGGTGCCGAATTCCTCGGTCCAGGTGCATCCCAGGCCGAAGCGTTCGTAGCGGACCATGTCACACAGCGGACCTGCGGCGATGACCGCCGCGTACAGGTCGGGTCGCTGGGCTGCGGCCGCGGTGACCAGGAGGCCGCCGCCGGATATGCCATAGATCGCCAGTTGGTCGCGGGTCGTTCGACCGGTAGTGATGAGCCAGGTCGCGGCATCGTTGAAGTCGCTGATCGCGCGGTGTTTGTACGGTCCGCGGCCGGCGTCGTGCCAGTGCTGGCCTGCGTCGCCGCCTCCGCGTACGCAGGCGACCGCGTAGATGCCGCCGGCGCTGACCCAGGCGGCCGCCATGGGGAAGAACCATGGGCGCATCGGCATGCCGAAGCTGCCGTAACCGTAAAGGAGCGTGGGACGGGGGCCCTGATGTTCTTCAGCCGGGGTGAACAGGAGCAGTGTGACCTCGGTGCCGTCGCCGGCACGGTAGCGAACGCTGCGGCTGCGGATTTCCGGGGTGCGTCCGGCTGTCGTGGCCCCGGTCTCCTGTGCCATCGTCCCGCTGATGGCGTCGTAGCGGTAGATGGTCGGGGGCGTGGTCGCGTCGCAGTAGCTGAACCACGCCTGGCGTCCGTGTGGGATGTTCGTGCGCAGGGACGATACGACGCCCGTGCCGGGAAGGGGCACGCCGGTGAGCGGCCGACCGCCGGCGAGGTCGTGCAGTGTCACGGTGGAGATGCCGTGGCGGGCGCGTGCCACCAGAAGGAGGGGCCGTGGAAGCGCCGGATCGTCCAGGACCAGGCACTCGTCCAGAGGGGCCTGGGGGTCTTCGGGTACCAGGGTGCGCCATGCGGCGGGGTCGGTGTCGTGCCGCGGTGCCACGCAGATGCGGCCGCACGGGGCCAGGTAGTCGGTGACCAGCAAGAGATCGTCGTCCACGAGGAACCGTGGCAGAACACGGGCGCCCGTGATGCGCCCGTCCACGATCTTGGTGAAGTGCGGGGCTTGTGGATCGATGAGTTCGGCCACGTACACATCGTTGGGCGAGGCGGGCCCCGCCATCGCGGTGATCGCCAGATGACGGCCGTCGGCGCTGACCGTGAGCCCGTAATAGTGGTCCGGTGCATCGTCGCCGCCGAACACGACCGTGTCGGCCTGCCAGGGCGTACCGATGCGGTGCAACCTCACCCGCCGCTGCAAACGCATGTCGCCTGGGGCCAGATCCCCATTGGGAACTCGGCTGACGTAGTAGAACGCCTCCCCTCCCGGCAGCCAGGCGAGCGAGGTGTTACGGGCGCGCGGCAGCGGCCCGTCCACCGCTTCACCGGTACGCACGTCCAGCACCAGGATGTCGCTGCCGGGCTGCTCGGCGACCTCCATTTGGACGGCCACACGTTCGCCCTCGCGCGACGGCCACCAGTCATACAGCCCGGCATGGCCGGACGGATCGATCAGTGCCGGGTCGACCAGCACCCGCCTGTTCCCCTCGGCGTCGACCACGAGCAGGCGCCGTTGCTCATCCTCACGGAGCTGCTCGGCGAGGAACATGATCGGACCACGCACCATCGGAGGCTCCGACACTCCAAAGGATGACGCCTCGTCCACTAAAGACGTCCATGCTCGCCGCTCACTCCATCCGGCGCGACACGCATGGAAGAGACGATCCTGGGTCGCGGCCCAGTCCCGCACGTCCGCATGATGGCCGTCTTCCAGCCAACGGTAGGGATCGGCGACCGGGACTCCGAACAGGTCCTCCACCACGTCGCTGCGCCGAGCGGCAGGATAGGACAATCGCGCCACGAAACCCCCTCCGACGCATCGCCTGCGTGGCTGCGCCGAGGTACCGCGGCCTTCACCGCGGTACCTCGGCGCACTCAGCTATGACTCGCCACGAAGAATGTCCTGCTGCCAGCCGCGAACGCCCCCAAAGCGCGGAGACGGCTGGTTAGCGGTGTACGGCAGGTATCCATTCATGACAGCCTCCCGGATCCCTTCGAGTTCGCCCGGAATGGACGTTTACGCCGACAACCCTCTCCGCGCCCACGATCGATAAACCTCCCACCCACCTCGATAGGCGCCCCGATCTTACCGGCTCCTCAACACATGCAAAGCGGTTCGCAAACCGACGTGCCCATTGTCCCAACGAAAAGCTTTCGGCAAGAAAAGAGGGCCGCTTGGCTACCATCCAGAGGTCGATATCAGGCAAAGCCGTCCGGATCTTCAGCGGACAGCCACAGTCCCACGACGAAGTCAGTAAACAATAAAGGCCGACCAAGGTAGAGCAGTCACCCTGGTCGTTCCATGGGGGTCAGGCCGGACTGTGGGGCGGTGGGCGACCACCGGCGGTCACTCCGCTCGAGGTGTCGGTGGAGTGGCGGGCGGAGATGCCAGCGCTGCCCAGGCACACGCTCTTGCCCGGAGATGTAAGGATTGTCGTATGGAGACGAAGGGACATGACATCGAGGTCACACCTGGCTCGGATCAGGTCGTGGTGCGGATCAATGACACGGTCGTCGCGACCTCCTCGCGCCCGGTCGTACTCACCGAGACCGGCTCCCCAGCGCGGTACTACCTGCCGCCGGACGACGTGAAAACGGATCTGCTCCGGCCGTCGACGACGACGTCACACTGCCCGTTCAAGGGTGACGCCCGCTACTGGTCGATCGAGACCGGTGACGGTGTCGCCGAGGACGTCGTGTGGTACTACCCGGAGCCGTTCCCGAGGGTCGAGGGGATCGCTGGAATGCTCGCCTTCTGGACCGAGAAACCAGGCGTCACCCTCGAGGTGAACGGGCAGCCCGCATAGCCGCCCGCCACCGTTGGCGGGTATCTCAGGGGCCGAGGTCCCAGAGCAGGCGGTAGTAGCGGGTGCGGTCGGGATCTGGCCGCGCGCCCTGGGCTGGAGAACTCACTCGTCGGGTCTTCCGTTCAAACAGATCAGTGTCTGCTGGCCTGTTGCGACGAGTGTCCTCTGCCCGCCCTGGACGCCGAACACTTCCAGTTGGCAGACGGTCAGCGTTCGACCGGATTTCAGGACGGTTCCGACGGCCTCGATGTGATCGCCTACGGCAGGTGCCAGGAGATTGATCTTGTACTCCACCGTCAGCACCGATGCGTTCTCGGGGAACAACGTGAACCCCGCATAACCGCCCGCGCTGTCCGCGATGGCGCTGGTGGCTCCCGCGTGGAAGTAACCGTGCTGCTGGGTCACTTCGGGGCGACGCGGGAGCATGATGTGCACGCGTCCCGGTGCGATGTGCGCTATACGCGCCCCGAGATGGCGCATCAGTCCCTGGCGTTCGAAGCTGGCCCTGATGCGCGCCTGAACCTCGGGGCTCGCCTGTTCCTGTGGCGTCTGGTCTTCCATGGCCCTCCTCGAGCGGACATCGCGGCCGGTCCTGTGACCCTTGGGGGGCAGTGATCGGGCCTTGGCCCCCAAGGGGATCGAGCGAGGCGGGGCCGTCATCCGGCCAGGCGTTCCACGAGGAGGATCCCGCCGATGACGATCATCATGACACCGGTGGCGCGCGTTACTGCTCGAGCGGCCGCCGGCCGGGCCTGCAGCACGGTGCGGGCCAACACACCAACGGCGAGGTAGACGACGGTGCAGCTTGCCATGTGGAGCACGCCGAACAGGCCGGTCTGAGCGGCGACGGGCCAGCCCGCTCCGGGGCTGATGAACTGCGGGAGCAGGGAGAAGTACAGCAGCAGCGCCTTTGGATTCAGGCCGCTGACCCCGGCGCCTTTCAGCATGATCTGCCAGGGGGATGACGCCAGTGCTTCCATGGAGGCATGAGGGCCGGCCGGCCGCGCCAGAACGGCGCAGCCGAGCCACATCAGGTAGACGGCCCCGAGGACGGTCAATGCGGTGAGCAGGCTCGCGGAGCGCGCGACGAGCAGCACCAGGCCGGCCACGGCGAGCAGGGTATGTCCCGCGTATCCGGCTATCAGCCCGGTGACGGCGGGGACTACCGACCGGTCCCGCAGTCCTGCCCTGATCGCGTACGCCCAGTCCGCGCCGGGCGTGCACACCAGCAGAAGGTCCACGGCCAAAAAAGCCGCCACTGTTCCCGTGTCCATCGATCAATCCCTCGTCCGTTCATCATTACGGGAGGGAGAATAGGCGCGTTTTGCCCGAAAATGGTGCTAACTTTTTGCCGTGCTCGCCGTGTTTGGGGGATTATCTTCTCCATGGATGCCGTGGACCGGAAGATTCTTGCCGAGCTGCAGCAGGACGGTCGTCTGACGGTGACCGAGCTGGCCGCCCGTGTGAAGCTGAGCGTCTCGCCGTGCCACCGGCGCGTGCGCGACCTCGAACGAACGGGCGCGATCCGCGGCTACCGCGCCGTCGTGGACCCGGCCGCCGTCGGCCTGAACTTCGAGGCCCTGGTGTTCGTCACCCTGCGCTGGGAGGACAGCGACACGGTCGCCGCCTTCGAACAGGCCGTGGCCGCAGTCCCGTACGTGGTGCAAGCCCAGCGCCTGTTCGGTGACCCCGACTACCTCTTGCGCGTCGCCACCGCCGACCTGGCGGCCTTCCAGCGGCTCTACGACCAGCAGCTGGCCACCCTGCCAGGCATCCAGCGCCTGACCTCCACCCTTGTCATGAAACACGTCGTCGACGACCGCCCGCTCCCCGGGTAGCCGCTTTGCGGACATCCTGAACGTATCCCGCCCCTTCTTGATCGGGCTGCTCGAAGCCGGGACGATCCACTATCGGATGGTGGGAAAGCACCGGCGCATCACCGCTGAGGCACTCATGGAGTACAAGCGACGCGATGACCGGGAGCGCCGGGCGGCCGCGGAGGATCTGTCGGCACTCGGTCAGGAACTCGGGCTCTAACGATGGCATTCGTCGTGGTCTATGACGCCACGCTCCGGGACCTACTGATCCGCATCGCTCAAGCGGGCTTAGTCCAAGCCAAATTTCCTGACGCAGGAACCGGGATCCGCCGGCGACCACACATAGGGGGTCGTGGTGGTCACAGCTTGGAAACCGAGTCGGCTCAGGATCGGTGCGCTGTCGTCGGAGGCATCTACTTGGAGAAACGTGACCCTGCGGGCAGTGGCGAGCTGGGCGCGTGCGGCCAGCAGTGCGCGGTAGATTCCCCGTCCTCGCCAGGCGGGCAGCGTTGATCCGCCCCAGAGCCCGGCGAATTCGGTGCCTGCTCGAAAAACGAGCCATGCTGCGGAGACCACCTCGCCGTCGGCCTCGGCGACCATGACGGCGATTTCAGTCGAGGCTGCCGAGATTCGCGCGATCAGGTCGTCGGCAAGCCAGCTCCAGTCCTGACCCCAGACGGTGGACTCCATCGCCGCTATGCGGTGCATGTCGGCGTCTGTAGTGACTTGGCGCAGGCGAACGCCGTCCGGCAGGACCGGTTCCCTGGCCATCTCCTGCGCGAGACCGATCATGACGGTCTCCTGCTCTTCGGGCACGAAGCCGGCGGCTCGTAGGCGGTCGACGAGGTCGGTCGGCCGGTCATGCCCACGGGTTTTCCACTCCACCGCTTCTCCGCGAGTGGCGAAGTAGTCACGTTGTCGCCGGATCAGCCGGTCGAGTTCAGCGCCGCGTAGTCCCACGTCGCGCGGGCAGCTGATGAAGCCGCGGAATTGGCCGACGATCCGTAGCAACGGGCCGTCCTGCTCGTACGTGACTCCCGCCGGAGGGTTTGGTGGTTCTCCTCGCATCTGCTCGTCATAGGCCGCGAGGAGACCGTCGATGTCGGTCACATGACTAGACAGTACGACCCGAAGCAACCGGTTTTCCCACGGGACCTCGCCGCTCGTCGCACTCTCCGATCACATCAGCGATCATCCGGACGGAATCGTCCGGCGGGAGCGCTCAGGCCCGTATCAGATCGGGCAGCGCCGGCTAGGAGTCGTTTGCCTGACGCAGGAACCGGGACGCTCGTGGCTCTGCCGGTGGCGATCCAGAGGATGCCCCAGGTCAGGAAGAACGGCGACCAGAGGACAAGGTCCCAGCGGGCGAGGTGACGGGACAGTTCAAGGTACTGGGCCGACGGTGGCCGCAGTCCGGTGAGGACCAATGTGTCGCCGAGGAACCCGAAGCCGATCGGTCCGATCGAGCGAAACACCATGAGGACGCCGAGCGTCCAGGCCGGGATTGTCAGGAGTCTGCGCGGGACGCGCCGCCCCCATGGCTGGATGGTGGCGAGCGCGAACAGCACGCCGACGACCGCGACGGCGAACATGAGCCAGTAGCTGGCGACGAACCATCCGTCGCGAGCCAGCATCCGCACCCTGAGATCAGGTTTCATCGGTTCTTTGTCCACCAAGACCCCGGAGCCGAGGGCCTGGGCAAGTTTCAAGAGGCCATACGCCGTGGTGCATACGCAGGTGCCGAAGGCGGGCCACCGGGCCAGGCGTTCATTGGTTCGCATCGCGGTCCGGGTTCGATTTGGTGATGTAGGCGACGTTCTGGTCGAGGTCGACTCGGTTGGCAGGTGGCGCGCCGTCGGCGTCTTCGTCCCGCAGGACGCGCTCGACCTGGCGATGGTCCAGTTCAGTCCGTTTGCTGCCCTGGAAGGCCGCCGTGAATTCGTCGAACCCCGTCGCCGAGAGTGGCGTACCAGAACGCCGGCGAAGCCAGGGCACAAGCCCATGACCGGTCATCCGGATCCAGGCGCGTTCGAGCCCTGCTAGGGCGAGGAGCATGCACGCGAGAACGGGAAGCGCTGCCGCGAACGCCGCCATGATCAGGCTCCCTGGAGCGCGTCGGCGAGGTAGCGGTGCACGGAGGTCTTGGTCACTGAACGGAACCGTCGGGCACTGGCGCACCGGCGGCCAACTGCTCGACGGCCAGCCGAGCGACCTCGACACAGGCGCCGCCCTGGCTGCTGCTGCGGCTGCTCTTACGCCACTGGGCCTCGCCGTTCATCGCACTCTCCGAGCAGGTCTGCGATCATCCGGATGGAGTCGTCGGGCGAGAGGGCACAGGCGCGCAGAAGGTCCAGAGCGACACGACAATTCGCGACCTCCTCCGGGCGCCCGATGATCTGTCCGTCCCCGAAGCCCTCAGCGTAGACGAGCCTGGTCTCGTCGGGGAGGGTGAACAAGGCCATCGGGCCGCTCATCCCCGCGTGTGCACCGGCCGTGAACGGCAGCACCTGGAGCACGACCCGCGGGGAGTCTGCGACGCGCACCAGCCGGGCGACCTGGTCCCGCATCACCTCGACGCCACCTACCGGGCGGCGCAGCACGGCCTCGTCGAGGATGACCCACAGGAACGGCGGATCGGTGCGGGAGAGAATCTCCTGGCGGCTCATACGGCGGCGACGTGCTTCTCGATGTCCTCATCGCTGGCGTGGGGATGCCCGGCGCATAGTTGGACGCGGGCATATGCCTCGGTCTGAAGCAGGCCCGGTACGGCCTGTGGCCAGTGGCCGCGCCACCGCCACCCTCACCACCGCCAACATCACCGGCGTCAGTTCGGTGGCGTTCAGCCCGGCATGCCTGAGCCGGTGCCGCAGCACACGTCCAGTCCCCGCCGAACGGCGTGAGCGGACGCAGCGCGTCGGCGGTCGCGTCAAGAACACTCTCGGGGGTACGAAACGGCGTGTGGTCGAACTTCGGAGCGAGCAGGTCGTAGCCGCGCTCGACCGAGGACAGCGCCTGGATCGCCAGTTCACGCAGAGACGGGCCTTGAGGCGAGAACACCGGTCAAGGGTACTTCTCCCCGCGCCGACCTCACGGCCGCCCGCAGGTGGGCGCAGGTTTGCCGAAGTGGCAACAAGGTTCGCGGTGGCCTCACCGTCCGCAGGATTATCGGCGCGAGAGCCGTTGGGCGGTGACCGCCCTGGTGACGGCCGACCTGTCGGGTGCACTGAGCATTTGAGGATCGAACGCTTCGGAGGATCGATGTCGCAAGCTGCCGCGGGTGCGGAGGTCACGCATCGCCTGGTGTCGTCTCCCGCCGGTCGTATTCACCTGGTGGAGCAGGGATCCGGTCCGCTGGTGCTGCTGGTGCACGGGTTCCCCGAGTCCTGGTATTCGTGGCGTCACCAGCTACCGGTGCTGGCCGCGGCCGGCTACCGGGCGGTCGCCATCGATGTGCGTGGCTATGGCCGCTCCTCCAAGCCCGAGGACGTGGCCGCGTACCGGATGCTGGAGCTGGTCGAGGACAACGTCGCCGTGGTGCACGCGCTAGGCGAGCAGACGGCGGTGATCGTCGGCCACGACTGGGGCGCGCCCATCGCCGCCAACTCCGCCCTGGTCCGGCCTGACGTGTTCCGCGCAGTCGGATTGTTGAGCGTGCCGTACGCTCCGCGCGGCGGGCCGCGGCCCAGCGAGATCTTCGCGCGGATGGGCGGCGATGAGGAGTTCTACATCAGCTACTTCCAGGAGCCCGGCCGAGCCGAGACCGAGATCGAACCGGACGTCCGCGGCTGGCTCGCCGGCATCTACGCCGCCCTGTCCGCCGACACCAGGCCATCCGCCGGCGCCCCGGACCCGCTCTCCGTGTCCCCGGGCGGGACGCTGCGCGACCGGTTCCCCGCCGGCCGGCTGCCCGCCTGGCTCAGCACGGACGACCTTGATGTCTACGCCGGGGAGTTCGAGCGGACCGGCTTGAGCAGGGCGCTCAATCGCTACCGGAACGTGGATCGGGACTGGGAGGACCTCGCCGATTTCGACGGTGCCCCGATCACCCAGCCGTCCCTGTTCATCGGTGGCGCGCTGGACGCCCCCACCAACTGGAGGGCCGACGCCATCGAGGCCTACCCCACCACGCTGCCGGGCCTGGTCTCCTCACACATACTCGACGGCTGCGGCCACTGGATCCAGCAGGAGCGCCCGACGGAGGTCAACGAGATCCTGACCGGCTGGCTCGCCTCCCTGCCCGCGTGACCCCGAGCCGTACGCGTCCCGGCCCGCCACAGCCTCAGCAGCAGGCCGGGGCCGCGAATCGTCACCTGCCGCGAATCGCCGGTGGAGCGCTCGGCTTGTGTACCCATTGCACCGAACGGTGTGGTGCGTGAATGCTTTCGGTTCCTGCGAATGAATGCCTGTCTGGAGGCCGCGTGACGACGATGGCGGGCAAGGCATGCCTGGTGACCGGCGCGACCAGGGGCATCGGCAAGGAGACCGCGGTTCGGTTGGCGATGCTCGGCGCTCCCGTGATCATCGTCGCCCGCACACCGGCGCGCGGTGAGATGGCCGCCGAGGAGATCCGCCGGCGGGTATCTCCCGCGCGTCGACATCATGGTTCAGGCTCCCTGGAGCGCGCGGTGCACGGAGGTCTTGGTCACTGGACGCGGTCGCCGGGCAGGGACGCGCCGACGTCCGGCTGCCCGGCGGTCAACCGGGCGACCTCGACACAGTTGCCGCCCTGGCTGCTGCTGCGACTGCTCTTACGCCACCGGGCGACCTCGACGCACTGGCCACCCTGGCTGCTGCTGCGACTGCTCTTACGCCACTGGACCCCGCTGCTCATCGCACTCTCCGATCAGGTCAGCGATCGCGGACGGAATCGACGGGCAGCAGCGCACCGACGGCCGACTGCTCGACCGCCAACCGGGCGACCTCGACACAGTCACCGCCCTGGTCGCTGCTGCGACTGCTCTTACGCCACCGGGCGACCTCGATGCACTGGCCACCTTGGTCGCTGCTGCGGCTACTCTTGTACCACCGAACCTCGCCGCTCATAGCTCTCCGCTCAGGTCTGCGATCATCCGGACGGAGCCGTCCGGCGGGAGGGCGCAGGCACGCATCAGGTCCAGCCGCAGGCGACAGTTCGCGACCTGCTCCGGGAGCCCGATGATCTGCCCGCCCCCGAAGCCCTCAGCGTAAACCAGCTTTGTCTCGTCGGGGAGAGTGAACAAGGTCATCGGACCGCTCATCCCCCCATGGGCACCGGCCGCGAACGGCAGGACCTGGAGCACGACCCGCAGGGACTGTGCGGCATGCACCAGCCGGGTGAGCTGGTCACGCATGACCTCAGCTCCGCCGACCGGACGGCGGAGCACGGCCTCGTCGAGGATGACCCACAGGAGCGGCGGATCGCTGCGGGAGAGGATCGCCTGGCGGCTGATGCGGGCGGCGACGTGCTTCTCGATCTCCTCATCGCTGTCGCGGACCCGGCCCGTCCTGATCTGGGCGCGGGCGTAGTCCTCGGTCTGGAGTAGGCCCGGTACGGCCTGTGGTTCGTACTTCAGCATCTCGGTGGCCTCGGATTCCACCTCGACGAAGGGACGGAACCATTCGAGGTAGGAGTGCTTGATGATCCGCTTCCAGAGGCGGCCGAGGGCGCCGTTGGTGGCCAGGACGTGGTCGCACGCCTTGATGAACTCGATGCGTGGCGCGCGCCGGCCCGTCTCGACCATGCCGATCATGGACGGGGACATGTGGACCGCGCGGCCCAGCTCTTCCTGGGTGAGGCCCGCCTGCTCGCGGTGGAACCGCAGCTCGTCGCCCCAGTAGGCGAGCGCTGTGAGGCCGGATACGGCGGCCGTGGCCGGTTTGCGGGATGTCGTCGATGTCATTGCCGGGCTCCTCACCTCGCGCTGACGCGATCCGACGTCGAAGGAGCCGCCTTCACGGCTCCCCCACCACGGACGCGAATGCGCACTCAGAGTAAACCGATGGCGTCAGAGTGTGGTGCCATGACGACGATTTCCCCATTCACCGACCTCGAGAAGGAGGCGGCGGAGCTCGCCGCCGAATACGCTCCCCGGCGCTTCGCGCTGTGCTGGGTCGACCCCGAGCAGGACGACGGAGGCGTCCTGTACTGGGGTCTGCAGCTCCGCGACGGTCACGCCATGGTCTGCCGCGAGTCCAAAGGCTGGCTCGGCGAGTTCGAGAACGCCGAGGCGGCCCGGCGCGTCTTTTCCCGTACGCGAACGGTCACGCTGGTCTGGCTCGACCCCCCAGGAGAATGATCGACGCGGGGCCGCCCCGTTCCAGACG
>NZ_JAMXMY010000043.1 GCF_024055795.1 Actinoallomurus purpureus
AAACGAGCCATCAACTCCAAGTACCGCGCCGTAGGCCGCGACCTCGACCACCGCACCCACAAGACGACCATCCAGATCGCGGTCACCGGCTTGCCCAACCACCCAGACCCCTAACCGAACGGCATTGCCACTAGGGGACGTCTACGGACGTCACACGACCGTCTCTAGACGTCCACGTGGGGCTTAAAGAAATCCCAGGACGTCCCTACGTGTCGGTAGAGACGTCGCTCGCCTGGCGGAAAGCTCTCTCGCAGGTGATGGACCGCGTCCCTCACGTCCGAAGAGCTACAAGCTGCGAGGCGGACGATGAACCGACCCCCACGATCGAACTGCATGCTGATGGCCGCGCTGCCGTCTGCCGTTGGCCGCGCCCGCGCGTACGCGCGATGGGTCCTCGGCACATGGCAGTTGGAATCGATCGCAGACACCGTCGAACTGCTGGTCAGTGAGCTCGTGACGAAGGCAGCGACGGCCGGAGAAGCCGTCCGGGAGTCGGCGCATGCAGATCACCTCCGTCCCTTGATGAGTTCGGTGATCTGGGTGGGCTCGATGGGCTGGTCGTTGGTGTTCTTGCGGACGTAGACACCCAGCACGGCACGGGCGAAGCTGGCCAGCGGGGTCGGCGGCTGGTCATCCAGAGCGGTCCACGGCGCCTCCCTGCGTGCGCCGACGAGGACCAGGACGACGAAGACGACACCCAGGACGGCCAGGGCGACGGTGAGAATCGGGACGGCGATCATTTGGTCACCACCACGTGTCGACCGCGGGCGGTACGGCGGACGCGGCGAGGCCGCTGGGTGCGGCGGCGCCAGGCGGCGCGGGCCTGGCACTTACGGCACAGGCGGTGGGTGTGCTCGGCGCGGGCGCCGCACGGGCAGTGCCAGCACCAGGCTTCGAGGGTGATCCGGCGAACGGGCATCGGCTCTCCTCTCAGAGCCAGCACCTCGCCCCTCACGCTCCGAATTCATGAACATGACCAGCCTTGTATAAGAGCACGGCCAGCACGCATGAGCGATTTTCGGAGGGTGGGAAATTGAGGCTTCGGCTCGGAGTTAATCGGGGCTCGACATGATCGGCGTGCTGATCGCCCGCTGGCTGTGGCGCTACCGCTCCGAACTCGCACCCCTCCACTTGGCGTACCTCACAGCCCTCGCCGCATGGCTCCTCCACACGGCGCATCCGGCGTGGTGGCCCGAACTGCTCGCCGCCGCAGTCGCGGCCGCAGCGGCACCCTTGCGCTTCGGCAACCGCATCGGTCTGGCCCGGCGCTCCGAACGGCTGTACGCGGCAGTCGTCGTCATCGCGGTGGGCGCATGGCTCACCGCGGCGACCGCCGAAGGGGTCACGCGCCGACCGCTCCCACAAGCTCTGCTCGTCGGCGGAATTCTGCTGTCAGTGCCGTGGTGGGCACACCGGCGTCGGCGCGCACGGGTCCGTGTCGAGCGCACTCTTGAGTCCTGGCCGCAAATCGCCGAGTCGGTGGGGCTGGCCGGCTCACGGGTGATGTCGGCCGTGGTCGACGCCTGGGGCTGGACCGCTCGGATGGCTCTGCGCCGCGGGCACACCGTCGCCGACGCGATCGGCAAGCTACCCGCGATCGAATCCGCACTCGGCACCCGTCCAGGCGCCGTCCGCATCGAAGCCGACACCGCACTAGCCGATCACTTCCTCATACGCGTCCTGCACACCGACCCCACGCACGCCCGATCCCCTGGAAAGCACCCGACATCCGCTCCATCACAGAGCCGATCCCGCTGGGAGTGTTCGAGGACGCCTCCCCAGCAGCCGTGGTGCTGCTGCGCCGGCACGCGCTGATCGGCGGCGTCGTCGGCTCAGGCAAATCCGGTGTCCTCAACGTCATTCTCGCGACACTGACCGCGTGCGAGGACGTTGTGATCTGGGGAATCGACCTTAAAGGCGGGATGGAACTTCGTCCCTGGGTCCGCGCGCTGGATCGCCTGGCCACCACGCCCGAGCAGGCGACACGGCTCTTCCGTGATGCGGTGGCCGAACTGGACCAGCGCGCCACCGAATCCGCCCACCACGGCGCACGCGTCTGGGAACCGACGCGCAGACGTCCTGCCCTGGTGATCGTCGTTGACGAGTACGCCGAACTCCCCGAATCCGCCACCGCCTATGCTGACTCGATCGCTCGCCGCGGGCGCGCCGTCGCTGTCACCCTCCTGGCCGCGACCCAGCGCCCCACGCAGAAGGCCATGGGACACGGCGCGACACGCTCACAGATGGACGTCCGAATCTGCCTGCGAGTGCGGGAACGCCGCGACGTCGATCTCATCCTCGGGCAGGGAGCCTTCAACGCAGGCTGGCACGCCCACACCCTGGACGCGCCCGGCAAATTCCTCATCTCCGCCCCCGAACACCCGACCGCCAAACGCGCCCGCGCGTACCTCATCACCGACCAGGACGTCACCACCACTGCGGACGACTACGCCACCGATCGGCCGGTGCTGAACCCACCGCACCCGGCACCTGTGCAGCCGGACAACTCGCAGCCGTCCGACGTCGCCCCGGAAGGACCAGCACTGGACACGGCTGACGGGCGCCTCCGGCGAGCACTGCTGTCCGCCCCTGACAGCGGTATCTCCGTCCCCAAGCTGGTCAAGATCACCGGCCTGAGCCGCCCCACCCTCTACCGGCGCCTCGCCGAACAGGTGAAGGCCGGCCGAGTGACCCAAGTCAGCCGAGGCCGCTACCGCACCGCGGACCCCGAATCCGGCCACGCGACGTGATCGTCTCAACGTCTCACTTCCCCGCGCGCCTGCACGTATAGGGCCTGACATGAGACATGAGACAACGCCGCCAGCGACCACTCAACGTAACGACACCCCGATGGGGGCGAGCGCGCGGAGAGGAGGTGAGGCAACTGCAGGCGTACACCGTCGAGCAAGTGGCCGAGATGCTGCACGTCGGCCGTGACAAGATCTACTTTCTCCTCCGTACCGGCCAGCTGCGGAGCATCAAGATCGGAAAACTGCGCCGGATCACCGACCAGCACCTTGCCGAGTTCATCGAGCGCACGGAAACCAAGGGATTGACCCGTACGTAGAACGTCGTGCTACGTTGCTCTACACGCCTCGGGGCGCGCCCCGGAGGGAAGGCCCCGAGGCCACGCCTCTTGATTACCGCATCGACGCGAGGCGCGCTCTTCGGTCACGCACAACCATGATCGACAGGAGAGGACGCTCTACATGACAGGCGACAAGACCACGCTTCCACCCGTACGGGTCGATGCGGCGTTCAAAGAACGCCTCGCGCGATACGCCGCATCGCAGGAGCGCGACGTGTCGTGGGTCATCAGGAAGGCGGTCAAGGAATACCTCGACCGACACGAGGAGGGGTCCCTTGTCAAAGATCCTGATCGGTAAGTACGAAGCGACCATCTATCCTGAAGGAAGCGGGTTCACCGGCGCCCTCTCGCTGGGATTCAGTCCCGACGGGAAGCGCCGCCGCATCAAGAGGAAGGGCAAGACCAAGACCGAGTTCAAGACGAAGCTGATCGAGGTCGTCGACGACCTCGAATCCGGCATCGACGGTTCCGCGAGCTACACCGTCCGCGACGCCGTCGAGGACTGGCTCACCAAGGGACTGAAGGACCGAGATCCAGGCACGATCACCACGAACCGCATCCTCGCCGACAAGCACGTGATCCCACTGATCGGCGAGGCGAAGCTCAGGGACCTGCGCGCCGACGACGTCGACGAGTGGCTCGACGGCCTTACCGGCAAGCTGTCGACGCGCAGCCTCCAGGGCGTTCACTCGATTCTCAAGCGGGCCATCCGGCAGGCTCAGGCCCGCAACAAGGTGCTGAGGAACGTCGCCGAGTTGGTCACGACACCCAAGGGCAAGGCCGGACGTCCGAGCAAAGCCCTGACGCTCGCTCAGGCCACGGCCGTACTGGAGAAGTCGAAGACCTCTCCCCTCCACGCCTACGTCGTGCTCAGCCTCATGACCGGCGTCCGGACCGAAGAGGCTCGGGCGCTCCGCTGGGATCACGTCGTGGCGTGGGTCGACGACCGAACCGGCTGGCGTCCGGTGACCGACGTCGGCTTCGATCACAAGCGGTTCGCCATCTACGTGTGGCGGTCCGTACGGGCACACGGCGACACGAAGACGGAGAAGTCACGCCGAACACTGGAACTGCCCGAAGAGGTCGCCCAAGCACTGCGCCTCCACCACAAGCGCCAAGCGGAACAGCGGCTCAAAGCAGGAAAGGACTGGCAGGATCACGGGCTGGTCTTCTGCACCCGCACAGGGGCGCCGCTCGACGCCGGCAACGTCCGGCGTGCGTTCCGCGGGATCACCAGGAAGGCAAAGATCGGGGAGAAGTGGACTCCCCGCGAACTCCGTCACTCGTTCGTCTCGATCATGAGTGACAACGGCGTGCCCATCGAGACGATCGCTGATCTCGTCGGGCATGCGGGCACCGCGGTGACCGAGAAGGTGTACCGGCACCAACTCAAGCCGGTCATCACCAAAGGTGCCGAAACGATGAACACCATCTTCAGTCAGCACAAGTCCGCGTGAGTTTGGCTCCCCGTTTGGCTCCCCGGCCAGGGTTGAAGATTGAAAAAGGGCTCCGGAGTGACCTCCGAAACCCTCTCTGACCTGCTCTCACACTGGGTGGGCGATACTGGGTTCGAACCAGTGACCTCTTCGGTGTGAACGAAGCGCTCTCCCACTGAGCTAATCGCCCCAGGCGGATCAACCGCTGCCGCACAGACTAGCGCATCCCCACCCCCCTTCGCGCATCGACGATCAGACGTGCCAGGGGAGGTTCAGGCCGAATGCCTGGAGGTAGGCCACGATCGCGGCGGCGACGACCAGGCCGGCGCAGATGGCCAGGAGCTGGTTCCGGCGTCGGGCTCTGGGGTCGAGGGCCTTTTCCTTCGCTTTGCTCGCGGTTTGCTTCGCGGAGGTGAGGGCACGTTGCGCCCAGGCGAACTCGGTCGCCAGGATGGCAAAGCCTACGAAGATCGCTGCCCATCCCGGACCCGGCAGTACGAGCATGGCGACACCCGCCGCGAGGACCGTGGCGCCCACGGTGAACACGGCCAGACGCCACACGTTGTTGAGCAGGGGACGGCCACGGATGACCTCGCGCCAGCCCTTCAGCCTCTCCTTCATGCGATCGACCCTAGATCACGCCGCTTCCCCCCAGGTCAGAGCGGGTACCACAGCGGTGAGGTAGGTCACAGGACGTACGGGGGGCGGAATGTTCTTAGGACTTTTGGCAGTTACGGGTCACAGAGCCAGGGGGACACCCGTTGGAGGGAGCGAAGTCCTCACCGAGAAACCCGCGATGCGGGACTGACGCCTGAAGGATGACCGATGAACAGCAGCAGCACCACTGCCTCCGCCGAGGTCGGCCTTCGGCTCATCGTCCCGGATAAAACGATCATCCCGCTGCTCGCGACGTTGGACTACTCCGCTGATGACCCGTATGCCATCCGTGTGGCGTTTCACGTTGGAAACGACGCACCAGTGGAGTGGATCTTTGCCCGTGAGCTGCTGACCGTTGGAATCGTGCGCAAGGTCGGCAGGGGTGACGTGCGGGTGTGGCCGGCGGAGAAGAGCGGCGAACGGATTTTGAACCTGACGCTGTCGTCGCCGTTCGGCCGGGCACACTTCGAGGTCCCGCTGACCCCTCTCACCGACTTCCTCGACCGGACCTATGAGATCGTTCCGGCCGGCCGGGAAGCTGACTTCATCGACATCGAAGCGGAACTCGACGACCTCCTCTGGCACATCTGAAGCCCCCGCACCGGACCGTACGGCCCCGCGCCAGGCGCCTCCCAGCGCTGGCCCACACCCATGGCGCGGGGCCGTACGCCTGTCACGGGTCGAGGTCGGCGGCGCCGCGCTCGGCGAAGACCTCCATTGCCTTGCGGGTGACCGGGCCGGGGGCCGTGGGGAAGACCGTGCCGTCGACGGCGTGGATCGGCTGGATGTCACGGGTGGTGGAGGTCAGGAAGGCCTCGTCGGAGGCGGTGAACTCCTCCAGCGGCAGGTCTCGCTCCTCCCCGCCGAACCATTCGAGCACCAGCGCCCGGGTCACCCCGGCGAGGCAGCCGGAGGACAGCGGCGGGGTGGTGAGCCGTCCGTCGCGGACGACGAAGACATTGGAGCCGGTGCCCTCGCAGAGGTTCCCGGCCAGGTTGCCGAAGATCGCCTCTGCCCCACCGTGCTCATGCGCGTAGGCGAGGGCCTTGGCGTTGTCGCCGTACGAGGTCGTCTTAAGGCCGGAGAGGGCGCCGCGCTCGTTGCGGGGCCACGGCACGACGGAGACGTCTCCGGTGGGCGGGAACGGCTTCTGCTCGGCGACGGCCACGATGGCCGTGGCGCCCTCCGAGCCGCGGTCCGAGCCGAGGGGACCGACGCCGCTGGTGTAGGTGATCCGGATCCGGGCGAGCTCCCAGGACGGCGCGGCGGCGAGGAGGGCGAGCGTGCCCCGGCGGATGGCGTCGAGGTCGGGCTCTGGCAGCCCTAGGCCGGCCGCGGAGACGGCGAGCCGCCGCAGGTGGCGGGTGAGCGCGAAGGCCTGGCCGCGTACGACCTTGACCGTCTCGAACACGCCGTCGCCGACGAGGATGCCGTGATCGAAGACCGACACCCGCGCGTTCTCCGGGGCGTACAGTTCTCCGTTGATCCAGACTGGGACGTTCCCGGTCTGTGAGCTGAGCTCGACCACCGTGAAGCCACCTCTCCATGCCGGGCCGTCGTGGCCCGGTTCTCCCCTGCGCGCCGGGGTGAGCGCCCCGGCCGATGGCCCCACACTACGACCCGCGCGGGCGCGGTTCGAGTCAATACCCGGTGGGTCGCCGCCGGTGCGCGGCTGTCCCCGCGAACCCATGCCGTGGGGAACGCCGGTGACCGTCCCGACGTCCAACGACGTCGGTATCGATCCGGGCCACTCAGTGAGCAGACAGGGAACAGGCATTACCATCGACACGACGTATCCCCGCAGTCTCAGCCGCCCCGACGAAGAAGAGACCGAATGATCGACCAGGTGCCCGGCTACCGCATCCTGGAGCGGGTGGGTGAAGGCGGGTTCAGCGTCGTCTACCGCGCCGAGCAGCAGCGCCTGGACCGCGTCGTCGCCCTGAAGGTGCTGTCCGTCGAGGCCGTCGACGACGACACGATGCGCCGCTTCGAGCGGGAGTGCCAGATCACCGGGCGGCTCACCGGCCACCCGAACGTCGTCACCGTCCTGGACACCGGCATGAGCAGTGGCGGACGGCCGTTCATCGCGATGGACTACTTCGAGCGGGGATCGCTGCGGGACCGGCTGTCGCGCGAGGGCCCCCTCCCCCTCCAGGACGTCCTGCGGGCCGGCGTGAAGATCGCCGGTGCCCTGGCGGCCACGCATGAGGCGGGCGTGCTGCACCGTGACGTCAAGCCGCAGAACATCCTCGTCTCCAAGTACGGCGAGCCGGCGCTCGCCGACTTCGGCATCGCGCGGCTGACCGAATCGTCGGAGGCGACGCACACCACCGCGTTCACGCCCCACCACGCGGCGCCCGAGGTCGTCAACGGCGAGCAGCCGGGGCCGACGGCGGACGTCTACTCGCTGGCCTCGACGATGTACCAGCTCCTCGCGGGCGGGCCGGCCTTCAAGGCGGGGTCGGGCAGCGGGATCGGGGCGCTGATGATGCGCATCCTCAACGATCCGCCGCCGCTGATCCCGCGCTCCGACGTCCCACACCAGGCGTACGACGTCATCGCCAAGGCGATGGCGAAGACACCGGCCCGGCGTTTCCCCAGCGCGGTGGCGTTCGCCACGCGCCTCCAGCAGTTGCAGGCCGAGCTCGGGCTTCCGGTGACGGAGCTGGCCGGCAGCGACTCGATCACGGCGGCGCCCGCCTCGACCGCGTACATCCCCGAGCAGGACCACTCAGGGCTCACCGGCCCCGGCTTCGAGCAGCTGCTGGCGCAGCAGCACGCTCCGCCGCACCTGCCGGTGGCGCATCCGGACGCCCCCGCACCGGCTCCCGGGCCGGGGAGGCCAGCGCCGCCGACGGTCTCCCCGAGGCCCGCGCCGCCCCGCGCGCCGAGCGCCGGCCCGGCCCGCGGCCCGGTGTCCTGGACGCCGGCGCCCGCGCCGGTGCACGCGTCCCCCACCCGCGAGGGCACCGCCCAGACGCTGCCGAAGACCGCCGCGCAGCCCGACCCGTTCGGCACGTCGGCGAACGACCGGAAGGGCCGGCACGGCGCCGTCGTCGCCGGGGTGCTGGCCGCCGTGGTGGCGGGAGCGGGCGTCGGCATCGGCGGGTTCCTGGTGCTCAGCCGTGCCGGGGACGACGCCAAGAAGGAAAAGCCGTCGCCGGTGGTGAGTTCGACCGCGCCGCAGACGACCGGTTCGTCCTCTTCGGCCGCGGTTCCGCTCGAGGTGAAGCGCGCGGCGACCCCCCGTGACCTGCGTACGGTCGACAAGGGCCAGATCGTAGGGTTGCGATGGAGACTCGCCAAGGGCAACGACTACCCGATCTGGGTACAGCAGTCCGACGGGTCCGGGACCCAGACCGCCCCGCAGGCGCTGCCACCGCACTCGACGACCGTGACCATGTCCGGCCTGGACGCCCGGAAGGGGTACTGCTTCACGGTCGGCGCGCTGGTCGCCCTCGGGCAGAGCGACGGGCAGGCCGCGACGATCGCGTGGTCCAAGCCGAAGTGCATCCGGGGCGCCACGGCGCAGTGACGTCCCACACGGACGTCGCTCGCTCAAGACCCCTACGTGCCGCACTCATTCAGCGCAGGCTCCAGGCCGGCGGCCCGGGTGCCGCGCTGACGGCCCTCATTCACCGCAGGCTCAGGGACCGGGGGTGCAGCCGGCGGACGAGGCGCCGCATCGGGCCGACGGTCCGACGGGTGAGACGGCCGATCTCGTCGGTGTGCCGCCAGGCGGTCTCCGCCGCTCCCGGGGTGGGCGGCGTCGCGGCGTAACGGCAGCGGTTGACCAGGTCGGCGAGGGGGCGCAGATGGGGTTCGACCCCGGCGACCCGCTCGACGCCGAAGTCCGCGACCTCGTGGGCGGTCAGCGCGGCCGTGGCGGGCAGGCCGACCGCGCCCAGTGCCTCGCGCGTCTGTTTCCAGGCTCCGGCGACCTGTTCGGCGGGCGTTGCGCCGCCGCGCCTGTGCCTGCGCCGCAGTCCCGGAACGATCAGCACACCGAGGAGGTACAGCACCGGCAGGGCGGGTGCCGTGAGAAGGCCGTACGCCCACAGGGGCGTGCCGTCGGCCACGGGCGCCCGGCGGGCCGGGGCCTTGGGCGGCGGTGTCGCGCCCTGGCCGCCGGATCCACCCGCCTTCTTGCGGGCCGCCGCGTTCTTCTGCGCCGCCTCCAGCTTCTGCTGCGTCTCCCCCGCCGGGACCGAGTCCGACTTGTTCGAGGCGCCGGCCTGTTCGGGCGTGGGGAAGAACGGCACCCAGCCGAGCCCGGCGAAGTCCACCTCGGGCCAGACGAGCACGTCGCCGGAGCGGACCTGCCAGGAGCCGTTGCCGCCGACGCCCGGCCGGAAGCCGACGACGACCCGCGCCGGCAGCCCGATCGAGCGCGCCAGGACGGCGTACGCCGTGGCGAACTGTTCCGAGGTGCCGCGCTTGGACCGGGCGAGGAAGTAGCGCAGCTGTGCGTACGTGTGGCCGGGCAGGCCGGTCACGTCGTACTTCGCGGCGGTCCGGAGGTAGTCCGCGAGCTTCGCGGCGCGGTCGAACGCCGTGTCCTGGTCCTTGGTGATCTGTTCGGCGAGCGTGCGGAACGCGGGGACCTGGGCGGTCTTCGCCGTGGTCCCGGGCGACTCCGGGAGCGTGGTCGCGGCCTGGGCATCGGCGTCGCGGGCGGGTTCGGCGGCCGCGAGCTGGTCGGCGTCGTAGTCGCGGACCATCGAGGTCACCGTGTACGCCTGGCCGGAGCGCAGCGCCTGCGCCGCGGTCAGCACGCCGCTGGCCGGGTCGGCCGTCACCGCCAGGCCCTCGATGGTGCGGGGCCGGTCGGCGGCCGGCACCCACACGCCGGGCAGGTCCTGGATGCTGAAACGCTGGACGACGCGCGTACGGCGGACGTGGACGTCGTCCGGGATGCGGTTGCCGGCCGGGACGAACCGCGCGCCGGAGGTCCAGGTCACGCCGTCGAAGCGGTCCAGGACGGCGAGCCGCCAGTCCTCGGGGGCGTCTGCGTGGACGGTGAACATCTGCTGGTCCGGGGTCTGCAGCCAGGCCGACACCCGGTCGAGGGGGCTGATGCTGTCGCGCTGCTGCGGTGGCGGCGCCTTGACGGTCGCCCGTGGGTCGTACGCCTCGCCCTTCATCGGCAGGTACGGTCCGACCGCCGCGGCCAGCAGCCCCAGCGCGGCCGCGGCCGGGACCCCGGCGAGCAGCCACAGCGGCCGCCCGCCGCTTCGTACGATCGTGAGCGCGCCGACGAGGCCGACGAGGGCGGCGGTGACGGGGAGGTTGGAGCCGGGACCGCCCACACCGAGCAGCAGGGCCACGCAGAAGACGGCGACCGCCGGCATCGCCGGCGCCGCCTTGGTGCCGGAGCGCAGGGTGAGCTCCGCCCCCGCGACGCCCGCGAGCCAGACGAGCACGTGCGGCAGGACGAGGAGTTCGGGCCGGCCGGGGGCGGGCAGCAGCGACGTGAGGGTGCCCTTCCACGAGTCGCGCAGCGCGCCGCCGATCACCGTGAAGTCGCCGTGGAACAGGGTGAGGCCGGCCACGAGCGTCCAGGCCGCCGCGGTGGCCAGGATGGAGATCCACAGCGGCCAGGCCCGGCGTCGTGGCCAGGACAGCAGCGCCGCGAGCAGCACCGGGCTGACGGCGGCCACCGTGATCACGGGCACGAGGTCGCCGAGCGCGAACACCCGGTGGAACGCCAGACCGCCCGTGCCCGCCAGCGCCACGACGATGACGAGCGCGGTGATGAGGCGGACCCGCAGGCCGGAGGCGGGGCCCGGTGCGGGTGTCGCGTCCGTCCGCGCTTCGACGGGGGCCGCCGTCGCCGTCATCGCGCGGCGCCCTTCCACGCCGCGCGCAGCTCCTCGAGGTCGGAGATCTCGATCAGCGCGACGCCGGGCAGCCCCGGCCCCGGGGCATCGGGGCGGACGCGCACGCACACCACGCGGTCGAACCTGCGGCTCAGCGCCCCGGCCGCGGAGATCTCCCCGCGTCCCCCGGTGACGAGCACGAGCGCTCCGCCCCCGCGTACACGGCGTGCCACCTCGAGCGCGGCGTGCGCCACGGCCGTACGGGACAGGCGGGCCAGCCGGTCGAGGATCGCGTCGACGTCGTGAGCGCCGCCACGGGTCTCCACCAGCGGCCCGTCGCCGGTGAGGACGCGGACGGGGAAGTTCATGCGCGCCGCGCCGGCCGCGACCGAGGCGGCCGCGTCCACGGCGAGCTCGAAGTCGTCCGGGTCGGCGTAGGCGTCGGCGCCGGTGTCCACGACGATCGTCGTCTGCGGCATGCTCGCGTCGACGAGCTGGCGGACCATGAGCGTGCCGGTACGCGCACTGGACCGCCAGTGGATGTGCCGCAGGTCGTCGCCCACGACGTACTCGCGCAACGCGTGGAACGTGACAGTGCCCGCCGGCGCGGTGTCCGACGTCGGCCCCTCGAGGTGGTGGTTGCGGCCGGACGGCAGGAGCGGCATGGCCACCGTGCGCGGCCGGACCAGGAGGGTCTGCTGCTCGCCGTACTCCCGGACCCGCCGGGCCAGCCCGAACGGGTCGGCGCGGACCAGCCGCAGCGGTCCGACCGGGATCTCCCCGCGCCGCTCGGTGGGCAGCGTATAGCGGATCGCCTCGGCCACGCCGGGGCGCAGGACGGGCACCCGGACCTCGATGCGCCCGGCGCCGCAGGCGTCGTACGCCCGCATCCCCGCCCGCCGCATCCGGCCTGTGTTGGTGACGTGCAGGACGCCGGAGGCCGGCTCGCCGCGCACCACCCGCAACGGCGTGATCTCCCTGCGGACGCTCAGTCTCGGCTGCGGCAGCGTCCACAGCACCGCCGTCACGACGGCGAGGAACCCGCCGACCGCGAGGGCGACGGGTTCGGGGTAGCCGAGCAGGGCACCGGCGGCGTACAGCACCACCGACGCCGCGGCGACCCCCCACCCGACCGGCGTGAGCACCCTCAGACCCCGGCGGACTGCGGCACCGGCACCCGGGAGAGGGCCTCGGCGACCAGCTCCGGGGCGGTACGGCCGCGCAGCTCCGCCTCCGGCGTCAGCATGAGCCGGTGCGCGATGACGTGGGAGGCGAGGGCCTTGACGTCCTCCGGGACGACGAAGGACCGGCCGGCCGCCGCCGCCCGCACCCGGACGGCCCGCAGCAGCGCCAGGCTCGCGCGGGGACTCGCGCCCAGGCGGATGTCGGAGTGCTGACGCGTCGTCGCGACGACCTGGACGAGATAGTCGTACAGCGGCGGGGCCACGTGGATCCGCCCCGCGAAGTCGATCATGTTCTTGACGTCGTCGCGGCCGGCGACCTTCGGCAGCTGGTCGATCAGCGGCCCGGTCGGCGTGCCGGCCAGCACGGCGACCTCCGAGGCGTGGTCGGGGTACCCCATCGAGATCTTCATGAGGAACCGGTCGAGCTGCGCCTCCGGCAGCGGGTACGTCCCGTCCATGTCGACCGGGTTCTGCGTGGCGATCACCATGAACGGCCGCGGCACCGGATGCGGCCGCCCGTCCACGGTCACGCGCCGCTCCTCCATGACCTCCAGCAGCGCCGACTGCGTCTTCGGCGAACCCCGGTTGATCTCGTCGGCGACGACGATGTTGGCGAAGATCGGGCCGGGGTGGAACTCGAACTGGCTGTTCGACTGATTGAAGATCGACACACCGGTGACGTCGGACGGCAGCAGGTCGGGCGTGAACTGGATCCGCGTCCAGCGCGCGTCCACGCTCGCCGCGACCGTACGGGCCAAGGTGGTCTTGCCGACCCCCGGCACGTCCTCCAGCAGCAGGTGACCCTCGCTGAGCAGGCACAACAGCGCGAGCTCGACGTTCTCCCGCTTGCCGCGGATGACGCGCTCGATGTTGCCCGCCAGCGCCGCGAACAGCTGCGCGAACCGTCCCGCCAGTGCCTCCGCCTCAGGCGCCCCGCTCGCCTCCACCGTCATCAGCCGGCACACTCCCAGATGGTCGGACCGGCGAGCTGCTGCCACGGGGAGTGCGGCGTGTTCGGCAGGTAGCCGATCATGTAGCCGACGTGCCCGTTGTGATTGACGTTGTCCCAGAGCTTGCCGCTGAAGGCCGGCTTCCCGTTCGGGTGGTTGTACTGCTTGCCGATCTTCTGGCAGATCACCTGAACGGACTGGGTGTTGGCGTTCTTGATCGCCTCGACCGTACCGCTTTTGTCGGCGGCCTTGGCCCATATGAAGCTGGTGTCGTTCGCGTTGCCGCCGTTGTGGATCCGATAGCTCCTCACCGGACCGGCGAGCGTCCTGGTCGCGCTGGCGGACTTGCCGCCGGCGCCGTTGGAGGCGGTCACCTTGATGGTGTACGAGCCGTTCTTCCAGATATTCGGGATCGTCAGGGACGTGCCTGAGAAGTTGTCCTTGGTGAAGCTCTTCGGGCCGGTGACCTGGACCTTGTACGTGACGTTCTTCGCGCCGGCGTTCGGCGGGGCCTGCCAGGCGACCCTCGCGCCCTGGGTGGTTCCGGTGCCCGTGATGCCGCTCGGCGCGTCGGGCTGCGTGCAGGAGAGGGTCGGGTCGGTGTAGTCGGACTGGATCTCCGACTGGTGGTCGCCGTTCTCGTACAGCGCCGCGACCCCGAACATGTACTCCTGCCCGCAGGTCCCGCCCTTGGCGGTGAAGGTGTAGTCCGGTCCGTCCGCGGCGATCTTCGCCGGCGTGGCGGCCAGGCCCGACGGAACCACGAGCCGGTAGCCGGTCGCCTTCCCGCCCCCACCCGGCTGGAAGTCGATCTTGATGCTTCCGTCGGGCTGCGGTGTCGCCCGCAGGTTGGTCGGCTTGTTCGGCGGCGTGACCTTCGGCGGGTCCGACTTGTGCTTCGGCGGCGTGATCGGAGGCTTCGGCAGCTTCGGCAGCTTCGGGTGGACCGGCAGGCGGGGCGTCGGCAGGCGGGACGTCGGCAGGCCCGACGGCCCGTCACCCGGGCTGCCGGCCTTCGGGATCGGGTTCTCGGCCCCGCCGGGCACCTCACCGGTGTACTTCTGGATCGACTTGTGACCCCCGGCCCCGTCGACCACGACGCCCTTGGGGCTGTCCGGGTTGTTCACCCACAGCAGGCCGTCCTTGACGAACGCCTCCAGGGGACCGGGCCGCCCGGTGACCGGGACCTGGGGGTCCATCTGGTTGGTCGCGGCGTCGTACACGAGGAGGTTGCCCGAGCTCTCGTCCGGGATGTAGACCTTCTGGCCCAGCACCTGCGGCGTGGTCAGCCGGTGGCTCGGCAACTGAAGCGCGACGCTGCTCAGCGAGCCGTTGCCCGCGTTGAGCACGATCAGCGACTTGCCGGCCAGCAGGGGCACGAGCTGCCCGTCCGTGCTCGTGGGCGCGGTGACCCGGCCCTTGCCGAGCTGCGACACGATCGAGGGCAGCTTGACCTTCACCTGCACGCCACCGGCGCCGAGGATGAGGCTCTCCGCCGTGGTGAAGTCGGTGACGACGGCGGATCCGCCCGCGATGGTGAGCGCGAGGTCGTCACCGGCGCGCCCGACGGCGATCGGCTGTCCCTGGCGGCCGCTCTGCACGGACGCCGCCTGCCCGTTGGCGGGCACCGGCACCCACAGAGTCGCCTTGGCGTCGAGGGCGGCCGCGCCGAGCGGCCCGGTGAGGCTGATCGGGTCGCCCTGCGTGGCCAGGGTCATCGGGTCCAGACGCTGCACGCTGCCCTTCATCTGATCGAGCGCGTACGCTGCCCCCGAGGCCGACACGACCTGCATGCCGGCCGCGCCACGGTAGGCGGCGCCCTGGACGACGTTGAGGTGCGCCGGGTCGACGCGGCTGACCACACCGGTCGTCTCGTCGATGATGAGGACGACGCCGCCCTGCTGGACCACCTTCATCTTGTGGCCCGCCGTACCCGACAACGTGACCTTGCCGTCGACCTTGCCCGACAGTCCGTTGACGTGGACGAGTTCGCCCTTCTTCGACGATGCCAACCAGCCGCCCACATCGGCGAGGTGGTACTTCGCGCTGGCCATGCCGACGCCGAACACCACGGCGGCCACGCACAACACCCCGACCGCGCCGATCGCGATCAGCCCGGTCAGGCGATCACGACGGAAGAACTTACGCTCCCCGCTCACCGAATCGTCACCTCTCCGCGCCCGGACGTCACAGGGGCGCACGCGACACCTTAATGTGTCCAGGCCTCTCAAACATCGTGAGTGCCAGATATCGGACGCAGCGGCGTGACCAGTGGTTCAACCGCGAGCGCCAAGTGCGCACCAGATCAGTGGCGCGGGAGCGGCCGGCTCAGCCGAGAACGCAGCCGAACACGTCGGCGAGGCGGCCCCGCCCCTTCTCCGTCACGAGCAGCGCCCGTCGCGCCGATCCGCGCTCGAACCAGCCGTCCTCGATCATCCGTGCCGTGAGCGCCGCGCCGAGAGCACCGTTCAGATGCGGGCGGCGCTCGGTCCAGTCGAGACAGTGCCCGGCGAACCGCCGCCGCGCCCGGCGAAGGGCGGCCACGTCGAGGCCGATCGAGCCCAACTGCCGCTCCCCCTTGTCCGTCACCTCGTACGCGGACGCCGCGGGATCGTCGTACGACGGATCGATGGGTTCGAGAAGACCCCGGCTGAGCATCGCCTCGAACAGAGCCGCGCCGGCCCGGCCCGCCAGGTGGTCATAGCAAGTACGGGCCTCCTGCAGGGCGCGCGCCTGCCGCGACTGGCGGAGGCCGCGGACCTCGACGTCCGGGCTGATCCGGCTGATCGCCTCGATCACGGCGGCGACCTCGGCGCCCTTGAGGCGGTAGTAGCGGTGCCGCCCCTGCCGAACGACGGTCACGAGATCACCGTCCAGCAGCTTGCCCAGGTGAGAGCTGGCCGTCGCCGCGCTGACCCCGGCCGTCCTGGCCAGTTCCCCCGCGGACAGCGGCCGCCCGTCGAGGAGGGCCGTCAGCATCGACGCGCGCGCACGGTCCGCCAGCAGGGCGGCCACCGGCGCGATGTCCGAGTCGTACGGTGCTCGCATGGTTCGACGGTATGCCCGGCACGCTTCGACGGCCGTCGAAGGATCGACCCGCGACGCGTGCGGGGGCAATCGAGTTGGGGGTTGGGCCGAGTATCCGCTAATGTTTAGCCCGTTGGCCGGAGGGGGACGCCCCACCGACACGCGGACGTGGCTCAGCTGGTAGAGCATCACCTTGCCAAGGTGAGGGTCGCGGGTTCGAATCCCGTCGTCCGCTCGGAGAGGTCTCCCCAAAGGCCTCACTCGGTGGAGTGGCCGAGAGGCGAGGCAACGGCCTGCAAAGCCGTGTACACGGGTTCAAATCCCGTCTCCACCTCTGAAGCAACTCTGCTTCGCAAGGGCGATTAGCTCAGTGGGAGAGCGCTACCTTGACACGGTAGAGGTCACTGGTTCAATCCCAGTATCGCCCACCACGTGAAAGTGCAGGTCAGGAGCCCTGCTTCTCTTCCAGAGAGGCGGGGCTTCAGGCTTGTCTGGGCGATATTTGGGCGATGATCTTGTCGCCCTCGCTCGCCTCGGCCTGTCGCCGCGCCATCAGTCGATTGATCTGTTCTTCCATCTGCGGATGGAGCGCGAGGAGCTGCTCCCGCTCCCGGCCACGCAGGGCCAGCAGCGACACCTCCCAACGCTCCTGGAGCGTTTCCAGCATGTGGGTGCCCGGAATTGAGCCTGTGGGTGCCAGAAATTCGGCCATAGGTTCTGAGCTGGGATGACGTGTTCGCGGGACACGATCACGGTGGCCGTTCACCATCAGGTGTGTGGCTCTTCGATTCTGATATCTGGTCCTCATCCGGGTCGTTGGATGGCTGGTGCTGCTCGGCCGGTCTGATCGGTCGAAGGAGATCGAGATCCTGCTGCTATGTCACCAGTTGGCGGTGCTGAAACGGCAGGCCGCCCGGCCGCGCATGTCCTGGGCTGACCGTGCGTTGATGTCGGCCCTGGGCCGGTTGCTGCCGGTGCGGCGGCGGGCCGGGATGCTCATCACGCCGGCCACGCTGTTGCGTTGGCACGCTGACTTGGTGAAACGACGCTGGACCTACAAGCGTCGGCGGCAGGGACGCCCGCCGACCCGGCCGGCCATCCAGAACTTGGTACTGAAGATGGCGACGGAGAACCCGACGTGGGGATACAGGCGGATCACCGGTGAGATCGCCAAGCTCGGCCGCCGCATCGGCCCGGCCACGGTGTGGGCGATCCTCAAGAACGCCGGCATCGATCCCGCACCGCGCAGACGGCATGCCAGCGCGACAGGTGTGCCCAGCCGCGCCAGCGCGACCGCGGTGTTGGCAGGCCCGCCGCCCGGCATGGCCCGCCACTGGTCAGGGCCTTCTGCGGGCACCAGATCGATCAATGCCTCCCCGAAGACAATGATCATGGCTCTCTCCCCTTCCCGGAATCCGGGCGTGCCTGGTACAGAGGGGTAGAGTTCGAAAAGGACATCTCTTCCAGGCGTCTGCCTGGAACCGGAAGTATTCGAATTGTCACGGGAGGAACGCACGAGGCCTACGGGTCAGGTGCGGAGAATGCAGCTACGGATTCCCATCCGCGAGTCCGTCGCGGCGGGTTCGGTATTCATGATCTGCGTGCGGTCGGCGTTCCACCGTTCATTATGAATTTCCCGGCAGCCGCCAGAGATGCCCCCGACAAGAATTTGATCTGAGGTTTTTTCGGGAGGCTGCCATGGCCCGGTCGCGTACCGTCTTCTCGCTCTCCCTCGTCGCGGCCATCGCCTTGGTGGCGCTCGTCATCGGCGTGGTGGCCGGCCGGGCGATCAGCTCGTCGGACGCCTCAGGCGGTGGCAAGGGTGCCGGCGCGGTCGGCGGTAAGAAGATCGATGTCATCATCAAGGCGAGTGACTCCTCCTTCTGGCAGGTCATGCTCGCCGGCGCCAAGCAGGCGGGCGGCGACTTCGGTCTCACCGTCGGCGCGTTCGCGCCGACATCCGAGACGAACATCGACGAGCAGGTCCAGCTGGTCGAGAACTCCATCTCCCGCGGGGTCAAGGGGATCGTCATCGCGCCCAATTCGTCGAGCGCGCTGAACTCCGTCATCGGCCGGGCCCGTCAGGCGGGAATCAAGGTCATCACCGTCGACAGCCGTATCACCGGACCATCGGACGGCTTCATCGGAACCGACAACATCAAGGCCGGCGCGCAGGGCGGGCAGCGCATGTGCCAGCTGCTCCAGGCACAGCAGAAGACCACCGGCGTCATCATGATCGAATCATCGGTGGCCGGTATCCAGTCGCTCGTCGAGCGCGACACCGGCTTCAAGCAGGGGCTCGCGACCTACTGCCCAGGCATCAAGGTGTCCCTGCAGCGCTTCAACAACAACGACATCAACACCGCCGCCTCGCAGGTGAACGACGCGCTCACCGCCAACCCGAACCTGCTCGGAGTGTTCGCCGACAACAACACGTCGGGAGTCGGCGCGGCCCGGGCGATCAAGGACAACGGCGCTGTCGATCGGATCCCGGTCGTCGCGTTCGACTCCGACCCCCAGGAGAACGCCGCGCTGGCCACCGGAACGATCGACGCCCTGGTGGTCCAGAACCCCTACTTCTTCGGTTACCAGGGAGTGCTCGGAGCCGCGATGGCGAGTGTCGACCGCATCCCGCCGCGCAACATCGACCCCGGCGCGGTGGTGGTCGACAAGAAGAACATGCGTGAGCCCGACGTGAAGCGGCTGCTCGAGCCCCCGACCGCGAAGGTGGGCTGATGAGCACGCCTCCCGTGCCGGTGGCCGAGCTGCACGACGTGTCGAAGTCGTTCGGCCCCGTCCAGGCGCTCACAGACGTCTCGCTGCGGCTGATCCCCGGTCAGGTGCACTGCCTGGCCGGGGAGAACGGCGCCGGCAAGTCGACCCTGATCCGGGTGCTCACCGGCGCCCTTCGCCGGGACGGAGGTCGCTATGAGATCGAGGGCGAACCGGTCACCACGCCGACACCGGCCCACATGCGCGCCGCCGGTGTCCAGGCCGTCTACCAGGAGCTGAGCCTGCTCCCGCACCTGTCGGTGGCGGAGAACCTGTTCATGGGCCGGCTTCCGGCGCGCGCGGGCGTCCTCGCCAGAGGCGACCTGCGCCGCCGGGCGCGGACGGCGCTCGACGAGGTCGGGCTCCAGGACCTCAGCCCGGACGCGATCGTCGAACGGCTGCCGGCCGCCACCCGCCAGCTCGTGGAGATCGCCAAGGTCCTGACCGCCGACGCCGTCAAGGTGATCGTGTTCGACGAGCCGACCACCGCGCTCACCGAGGCGGAGTCCGCCCATCTCATGGAGCACATCGTGCGGCTTCGCGACCGCGGCGTCGCGATCCTCTACGTGACCCACCGCCTCGAGGAGATGTTCGAGATCGGGGACTGGGTGACCGTTCTGCGTGATGGCGGCCTGTCCGAGGCCGGGCCGATCGGCGACTACGACGAGGACCGCCTCATCGCGGCGATGGTCGGGCGGGAGGTCAGCTCGCTGTACCCCGAGGTCCACCGGGACGCGGGAGTGCCGATGCTGCGGGTCCGTGGGCTGCGCCGCTTCGAGCGGTCGCCGAGCATCGACCTCGACGTCGCGGCCGGCGAGATCGTCGGCATCGGTGGTCTGCTGGGGTCCGGCCGCAGCGGCCTGCTGCTGTCGGTGTTCGGTGCCGCCCCGACCGCCGCGGGGCGTGTGGAGGTCGAGGGACGGCGCGTACGGCCGGGCGGGCCGCGCACGATGATGAGCGCCGGCATCGGCCTGCTCACCGAGGATCGCAAGGTGCTCGGGTTGCTTCCGGAACTGTCGATCCGGGAGAACGTCACCATCGCCAGCCTGCGCCGCGACTCCCGCCGGGGCCTGCTGCCGGGACGTGAACAGAGCCAGGAAGCGGACCGGCTGCTCGACAGCCTGCGGCTGCGCGCCGGCTCCTACGACCAACCGGTGTCGACGCTCTCGGGTGGCAACCAGCAGAAAGTACTCCTCGCCCGGTGGCTGCTCACCAAGCCGAAGGTGTTGATGTTCGACGAGCCGACGAAAGGCATCGACGTCGGCGCCAAGGGCGAGCTCTACGCGGTCATCGGGGACCTCGCCGCGCGAGGACTGGGCATCATCATCGTCTCCTCGTACCTGCCCGAACTCCTCGGACTCGCCGACCGGATCCTCGTCATGCGGGACGGCGCGATCGCCGGTGAGCTGGGCCGGTCGGCCTCGGAGGAGGACGTGCTCCATCTGGCCAGCGGTGACGGAGGCAAGGCCGCCGCGGGTGCCGCGGATGCGGTGGCCGACGACGGCACGGAGGAGGCCGACCGTGATTCCTAAGCTGATCTGGCGAGAGCCGATCCCCACGACGACGATCACGAGCGGGGCATCGGCCGCTTCGGGGGCGGGCGGCACCGCGCCGGCTGCGGCCCGGCCTCGGCGGCGGGTCGTCACTCTCGGGGACATCACCGGCCGAGAGAGCGGCGGACTCGTCGTGCTGCTCGTCGCGGTCGGCATCCTCACGCTGACGAGTAACGAGTTCCTCACCACGGGCAACCTGTCCAACCTCGCCCGTCAGGTCGCAATCTTCGGCATCATCGCGGTCGGCGAGCTGCTGGTCATCCTGACCGCCGGCATCGACCTGTCCGTCGGATCGGTTCTTGGACTGTCCGGGTGCGTGACCGCGCTGCTCCTGGTCCGCGGGATGCCCATCCTGGTGGCGTTGCTGCTGGGAGTGGCGCTCGGCACGGTGCTCGGCGCGATCAACGGCCTGCTCGTCACACGCGCCAAGCTGCCGCCGTTCATCGCGACCCTCGGCATGCTCGGCATCGCCCGTGGTGCGACCCTGGTGATCACCGATGCGAAGACCGTGCAGGGCCTGCCGACCGGCTTTCAGACCATCGCGAACGGCACCGTCCTCGGCATCCCCAACCTTCTGATCATCGCCGCGCTCGTCACGGTCGTCGCCTGGTTCCTGCTCACCCGCACCGTCTTCGGGCGGTATGTGTACGCCGTCGGCTCGAACCCCGAGTCGGCCCGTCTGGCCGGTGTCCCGGTCCGCACGGTAACGATCTCCGTGTACGCGATCTCCGGCCTGCTCGCCGGCCTGGGCGGGATACTGCTGACCTCCCGCCTCGGCGCAGGCATCCCCACCGCAGGCACCGGGTTCGAGCTCAACGCGATCGCCGCCTGCGTCATCGGCGGCGCGAGCCTGTTCGGAGCGAAAGGCAGCGCGATCGGCGCCGCGACCGGCGCACTGATCATGGGCGTCCTCAACAACGGCGGCAACCTGCTCGCCATCAACGCCTTCTACCTGCAGATCGGCATCGGCGTACTGATCCTCGTAGCCGTCGGCTTCGACCAGCTGAACGCCCGCCGGGCGGCTTCATCCGGCTGAACATCGACCGTGTAGGGGCGCGGAGCTACCCGACCTCACCTGTCCGAGATCGATGACGTCAATGTCCGGGTGTGTGAGCGTTCGCTGAGGGCTCCAGGCCTTGGTCCTGGAGCCTTCAGCTGGAGCCCTCAGTGGTTGGGCGTGTTACTCGTTGTGGGCGGTGATGATCTTCAGGTGGGGTTCTTGGTGAGCCCCGCGAGCGAAGCCGCCAATGCGACCCGCCGAGTTGAGCAGTCAGCTGGGCAGGGTCCACTGCTGGTTGGTGCCGGTGTGGCAGGAGTAGAGGACGATTTTGCTGTTGTTGTCGGTGGCGCCTCCGTTGACGTCCAGGCATTTGCCGGAGGGGTCGTTGCGCAGGCGCTTGGTGGTGGGCTCGTAGGTCCACTTCTGCGTGGCGGCGCCCGTGCAAGTGGAGATGGTGATCGGGGTCAGGTCGGTGCCGGTGGCGGCGGTCATGCAGGCGCCAAGGGCGCGGACGGTGCCACCGTGGAACTGCCAGGTCTGGTTGGCACCGCCGTGGCAGTCCCAGATGATCAATTGTGTGCCGGGGGTGGTGTTCGAGCCGGGGATGTCCACGCAGCGACCCGAGGCCACGCCCCTCACCAGGCCAGTCGGGCTCGCGGACGGCCAGCCCGTGTACCGCTTCAAAATTCGTCACACGGGGCTTGAACTGCGGTTTCTCCCGCTCAACTATGCGGCCCTGTGGTACTCGTTGATCAGCCCGCCGAGCACCTTCCGGCGGCGGATCCGGCCTTCCATCGGTCTGACGGTCCGCTCCTCGTGATCGGGTGGCCGTTGCCGACGGGACTGATGCGGCCTGTGTGCGTTGTAGTGATCGACATAGGTCCGGAGTGCCGACCGAAGGTGTCGCTCGTCGTAGATCAGCATTCGGTCGGTGCACTCAGCTCGTACGTGCGCACCCACCGTTCCGCGTAGCAGTTCGCGCGAGGGGTTCGTGGTGGTGTCCTCACCACGGTCACGCCCTCGTCGGCGAACACCTCATCGAAGGCCGTAGTGAACTTCGCGTCACGGTCGCGGATGAGCAAGCGGAACGAACCGGTTCGAGCGCCCAGATCCATGAGCAGGTTCCGCGCCTGCTGAGCCCTCCAGGAACCGGCCGGGTAGGCGGTCACACCCAGGATGTGCACCTTCCGAGTGGCGACCTCCATCACGAACAGGACATACAAGCGCTTCAAGAAGATCGTGTCGACATGAAAGAAATCGCAGGCCAACAGCCCCTCGACCTGGGTGCGCAGAAACGTTCGCCATGAAGTGTCGGCGTTCCGGGGCGCAGGACCAGACCGCCGGCCGCGCAGGATCCGCCGTACGGTCGCCTCGCTGACCCGGTAACCGAGCAGAGCCAGCTCACCGCGCTGTCGTTGATGAATGCTGCGCCGTCTCGCCGCGCAGCACGGCCGGCCGCGGGCGGGGCGGTGACCGATCTCCGGGGCGGGTCGACACCGGCCGCCCCGCCGACGGCACGGCCGAAACTTTCACGGCCATCGGCGCCCGCGACCCGCGCCTCACCCCGGCGGAGGCGTGCGATGAGCGGTCCGTGCTCCCGCCGGGCCGCAGGTCACCCCGGGAGTTCGCGAGCCCGGGGCGCTGACCGGGACGTCGCGGCCCCCGAGGGAAAAATCCCCGCACCACCATGCAGGAGCGCCACCTCGACCGAGCCATGGGAGCGCTCCCATAATCCCTGTAATCGGGGGCCATGTCTGAACCGCACGAGTGACGTTAGGTGGTGTCATGCTCGCCCATGGAGCACGCCTGAAAGCCAGATCCGTCCCGCTGGTCGTGCTTATCCTCGCCCTTCTCGCCGCTCTCACCGGCGGCGTCTCCCGCGCGCCGAAGGCACGCGCTGCGGGCACCGGTTACTGGCACACCAGCGGCCGGCAGATCCTCGACTCGAGCGGCACTCCGGTACGCATCGCGGGCATCAACTGGTTCGGCTTCGAGACGGCGAACTACGTGGTGCACGGGCTCTGGAGCAGGGACTACAAGGACCTGCTGAACCAGATCAAGTCGCTGCGCTACAACACCCTGCGCCTGCCGTACTCCGACGACATCTTCAAGCCGGGCACGGTGCCCAACAGCATCGACTTCTCCAGCGGCAAGAACGCCGACCTGCAGGGCCTCAACTCCCTGCAGGTCATAGACCACATCGTCGCCTACGCGGACTCCATCGGCCTGCGGGTCATCCTGGACCGGCACCGCCCCGACTCCTCCGGCCAGTCCGCGCTCTGGTATACCTCCAGCGTCCCCGAGTCGACCTGGATCGCGAACCTCAAGGCGATCGCGAGCCGCTACGCGAACAACCCCGCGGTCGTCGGCATCGACCTGCACAACGAGCCGCACGACCCGGCCTGCTGGGGCTGTGGGAACACCTCGACCGACTGGCGGCTGGCCGCCGAGCGGGGCGGCAACGCGGTGCTCTCGGTGAACCCGAACCTCCTCATCTTCGTCGAGGGCGTACAGACCTACAACGGCGACTCCGGCTGGTGGGGCGGCAACCTCGAAGGCGCGGGCACCTACCCGGTCCGGCTCTCGGTGGCGAACCGCCTCGTCTACTCCGCGCACGACTACGCCACGAGCGTGGCGGACCAGACCTGGTTCCACGCCTCCGACTTCCCCAACAACATGCCCGGCGTGTGGGACAAGTTCTGGGGCTACCTGTTCAAGCAGAACGTCGCACCGGTCTGGGTCGGTGAGTTCGGCACCACGCTGCAGTCCACCCTCGACCAGCAGTGGCTCTCCGCCCTGGTGAAGTACATGGGCACCGGCACAGACTCGTTCCAATGGACCTTCTGGTGCCTGAACCCGAACTCCGGCGACACCGGCGGGATCCTGGGCGACGACTGGACGACCGTCAACACCACGAAGGACGCCTACCTCTCCTCCATCAAGTCCACCGCCTTCGACCCGGTCGGCGGCGGCTCCGGCGGCGGTGGCGGCGGCGGCGGCGTGGCCTGCACCGCCTCCTACCATGTGGACAACGACTGGGGCAACGGCTTCACCGCCACCGTGACCGTGAAGAACTCCGGCACCACGGCCACCCGAGGCTGGAAGGTCACCTGGTCCTTCGGCGGAAACCAGTCCGTCAGCAACGGCTGGAGCGCGACGGTCACCCAGTCGGGCACCACGGTCACGGCGACCAACGCCTCCTTCAACGGTGCCCTCAACCCGAGCGCCTCGACGACGTTCGGCATCCAGGGGACCTACTCGGGCTCCAACCCCGCTCCCACCCCCACCTGCGCCGCCACCTGATCCCGACAGGAACACCGCGCGTGTGGCGTGGCGGCCACCGACCGCCACGCCACACCGCCGGCGCGTCGGTGCAGGCCCGGATGTCGTCGCCATGGAGGCGGACGCGTGCGGTGCGGTCGCAGCGGACGTCACAGACCGTCGGATGGACCCGGTCCGTGCACGTGACCGCGCCCGCGTCAGCGAGGAGGCGGGACGCGCCAACTCGGCTCACGCGGCAAAAGCGTGCAACTTCCGCGCCATCAATCAACGCAGGTCACAGCCGGATCGTATTGTAGGTGTCGCGGAACGCGGTCTCCATGGCCGCGTTCCCCCGTCGTCGATGGGTAGCCCGGCCGTTCGATGAGGTCGGCCATGCGGGCGCGGTCGGTGCGTTCATTCCGCTCAGCCACGCGTCGCGCTGGTTCAGCTCGACGATGAGCCGGCCGGTGGCGTTGGCGAGCCGGGTTTGGTCCTGGTGGCGGCCCGGAGCCTCAAGGGTTGACCCGGCCACTCGGCCGCCGGAGAGGCAGCGGTCGCGGTCCGCCGGAACTCGGTCGGGTTGGCGCCTCGGACCCGTTTGAACGCTGCGCTGAACCCGAACGGGTCGGAGTAACCCACGGCGCGGGCAATGCCCGCGACGGTGGCGGCCTCCTGCTCGACCAGCAAGTCTGCCGCGAGCGTCATGCGCCAGCGGGTGAGGTAGGTCAACGGCGGTTCGCCGACCAGGTGGGCGAACCGCTTGGCCAGCGTCGAACGCGACACCCCCGTGCGCTCGGCCGTTGGCGGCCGTCCCGATCGGCGCCGGTCGGTGTAAATCCACTTGCGGGCAACCAAGCGACGATGCCAGCGCAAGATCGTCGCTGGAGTCACGGGAAACACCGTCGGCCACCGACGGCGAGGAACAAGCCGGGACAACGCAGCGAACCAAATCCGGTCGGCCGGCTCGAACCGAGGACGCGGGACCTGACGTCGCAGGACCGCGTTCTCATGGCGGAGAACCAGTAACTCGGCTTCCTTTGACACATCACGGCGTACCAACACCGCCACCACCGCGAGCATGAACCTAACGATCTTGTAAGCCAGAGCGAGAGGCATCCCGTGAGGATCCCACCCACAGCGACCGTCCGGAGACAAACCGCCAGGTCAAAGTAGCGGCCGAGTTTTCAAGCGGGACAGGTCATCCGGCTCGATCCCGGCTGTGAGGCGGCACACGACTGCCGTGCACGGCCTTTGCCCGTAAACGACCTTCCCCGCAAAGGTGAGATCCCGCCGGACGGCACCCAGTTCCCTGGTTCTCCGCCTCCCTGCTCCTCGCGTACTGCCATCGACGCGGCCGAAGCCACCCATGCGTCGCGAGGTCACCGTCCGGCGGGCCGGCCGGTCACCGTCGCGCGGCTGAGTTCCCTGAGTCGCTCGGCGTCAGCGATCAGCCCGTACACCATGTCGCGAGTGTCCGCAGCACCCGCCGGCTCCGCCGAAGGTACATCGGGGGCGATGTGGCCGACGAGTCCGGCCCCGCGCCGGCCGGGCGGCTCCGGCGAGCGTTGATCGCGGATGCCGACCTCGGCCTGCGGCGTTGCCGAACCCGGGCCGGGAAAGGCGAGGACCTCGTCGGCGCCCTGGTCAAGATGGTCGGCGACTTTGCGCGCGGCCGTAGCGATGGGACCGACCGGGACGGCGGCGAAGGACGCCGGCGACGTCAGGCGATCTCGTAGCCGCCGCGCGGCTCTGCCCGTCTCACCGATGCGCGCGATCTGTTCGTCGGGCGACGCAGCCTTCCGCCTGAGCCTGGTGCCGGCCGCTTCGAGCGTCGCGGCGACCGACGCCGCCTTCCGGTCCGCGCCGCGGATCCGGGCCTCGCGGCCCCTGGACGGTTCGGCGACCGCACGCGCGAGAACGGCATGGGTGTGCAGCAGCCGGGCCAGCCGCTCGGCTATCCGCCGCTGGATCCCGGCCGGAAACAGCAGCTGTGCGAAGAGCAGCGCGAGCAGGGCGCCCACGAGACTGAGTACGATGCGCAGGATCCCGGCCCGCCAGTTCAGCGGCGCGGTGAAGTCGATGAGGAGCATGGTCATCGGCGTGCCGAGCGTGATCCAATAGCCCGTGTTCACCGGTTTGAGCGTGAACCCGAGCGCGCCGCTGATGAAGATCAGGGCGAGGAGGGTGATCCGCCCAGGCGCGAGTGCCAGGGCAACGGCAGCGGCTGCGGCGCCGACCGTGGTGCCGACGGCCTGCTGCAGGACCATCCGCACCGTGTCGGTGTACGAGTCGCGCAGGCTGAACAGCACGGTGAGAATCAGCCAGTGCGGGTGAGACAGGTGCAGTTCGACGGCCAGGATCATGGTCAGCGCCAGCGCCGTACCCACGCGTGCGGCGTGCCGGAACCGGGGTGACCGGGTCCTGACCGCTTCGACGCACCGGGCCCACCAGGCACGGATCCCGGGCAGTCGTCGCCCGGCGATACGCCGCTCTTGCGCTAGGACCCGGCACACCGTGTCGGCCGACGCATTCATCCGGCCGATGATCCGGTCGGCGTGGAGGCGCAGCGCGACGGTGGGCAGGCCAGCCCGCCCGGCGATGCCCCGGCTGTCGTGTTCGCCCAACCGGCCCATCGGGACCGAGCCCGCCGCCACAGTATCGGGCGGCACGTCCGTATCCGTCTCGATCGCCATGCCGAGCGTGCGCAGCCGGACGGCGACGGCGGTGAGGGCTGCCCCGAATTCGGTCTGCCACTCCGTTGGATACGGTCGGCTTTCCAGGCGCAGCGTGCCCAGGACGGCTGCCTCGTCCATCACCTGGTCGATCGCCGCAATGATCCGAGCCGGTCGCCGCTGTTCCTCGAAGCCGCCCGAGCGGTAAAGGCCGTAGGCGATCCGGGCGGAGTGAAGGTCCGAACACGCCGTGGCGCGTCGGCGAGACCATTCGCCCGGGTCCAGGTCAGGGCCCGCCAGCTCGTCGAGCGTGTCGGCGACCGAACATGCGGCGGCGGCGATACCAGCGCGCAGCGGGCGGAGCCTCTGTGCGACCCACGGCGCGAGCAGCAGCACACAGATCCACACACCGCCCAGCGTCTCCAGCAGTCCGTTGTACAGCACCGGGCTGGTCGCCGGTCGCAGCGCCGCGACCAGCGTGCACAGCGCCGCCATCGGTCCCAGCTCGGGAATCGCCGCGCCGAGCGCTGCGACCGCGGATGTGACCACCACCATCAGCCAGTCATGGCTGCTGACCAGGCCGCCGAGCCAGGAGGACAGTGTCACGACGGCGACCCTGATGATCATCGAGCGGGCACGGGCACCCTGGGGCCCCTGCGGCGCGATGACTCCGACGTAGAAGGCCCCCAGGGCGACGAGCTGGCTCTCGGCGACGTGCCCGGTGATCAGGCCCGCCACCAGCGGGACACACACGCCGGCCGCGGTCACCAGCCCGTAGACCGGCGCCGCGCCGCCCTCGAACGTGGCGAACGCCCGGCGCAGCCACAACAGCGATGACCGCACGGCCTGCTCCCCCCATGGCGACGTGGCGGCGGTCTCCGCCTCCTTACCCCACGTCGTTCACGCCTACCCACCACGATGCAGGAGCTACGGTCGGCTAAGGCACTGGGCCCGGGGGCCGGGGAATGAAGCGGCTATTAGGCCCCTGGCCGACCGAAATGCTCGGCCGGCTGGGGCCGGTCACATCAGCCCTTACGTTCAAGCCGGGCCCGCGTACATCACCGGCTTCATCGAAGCGCTCCTCGCGCCGGACCCGAACCGGCAACACCTCGTGTCGGCGTACGTCTCTGCAGCGCAGAGCCAAGTACGGATAAGCATGGAGTTCATGGCTCGGCCTGGGCGGGACGCCACAAGAGGTGGGACCCGATCAGAAGGGGTCCAGGGCGAAGGGGATCTCCAGCAAAGGGAAGCCGTGCTGTGCTGGTCCAAGGTGGCACTCGGATATAACGGGCGTCCCTTCGGGCTGCTTGGGCAGGCCAGCGCGACCGCACCGGCGCTGACCAGGCCGATCGCCGACGACCTGGCCGGGCAGAGGAATTGGCCGAGGCCGTCGCCGACGACGTGGTCTCCCAGGTGGCGTTGACGGGGCGCTACGCGCCCGCCGTTCGGACCTATCTCGGCACGCAGGTCAGGCGGGCGCGGCCGGTCGGCGGCACCGCCCGCCTGATCTCCGCGGCGCTGGCCTCGGACGCGCTGGCGTGGCGGGCCGAGCGGGGCGTGCTCATGGACGTGGGGGTGGACGTTGTGGACCTTCTCGACGTCGCCCTCGGCCACACGGCGCTCCTCCGCGCGCACGACGGTCCGCGCGGCTGGGTGGGCCTGCTGCTGGAACATGAGGGCGGCCGGTACAGCGAGGCCTCGCTGCTGGCGACCGCACCGGCCGACCAAACCGCCCGCGCGGAGATCGAGGTCTTCGGGCCGGGCGGCTCCGCCATGATCGACTGCAGCGACATGACCGGGCCCGAGGCGGTCGGGACGATGATCGAGGAGTTCGCGGACGCGGTCGAGCACAGCAGGCCACACCCATTGGGCGTGCGGCACGGCCTCCACCTCCAACGGCTACTCGACACCGCGGAGACCGACCTGCTCGCCGGCCGCTGACCAGGAGGGCGCGCCAGACGTACCCGGACGTCACGGCACAGGCAGCAGCACCGCGTAGTCCGGCGGCAACTGGAGGGTCACGCCGAAGTACTCCTCGTCGCCGACCGCCTCGCGCAAGGTGGCGAAGACCGCCCGGGCGTGGATGCTCGCCGCGAACCGGTCGATTCCCTCCCGGTCGGCGATGATCCGGAGGAACTCGTCCAGGCTCATCCGCCGCCCTGCCGCGCCTGAGCGGATCGTGCAGCGGCCCCACGCCCGCGTCGACGACGACCAGGCTCCCGGCGCCGCCGAGAAAGGCGCACCACATCCCTACGCCCTGATCGGGCTCGCACATGCCCTGGCTCATTC
>NZ_JAMXMY010000044.1 GCF_024055795.1 Actinoallomurus purpureus
CGTGGGTGGCGAGGCGTGTTTTGCCGCCGCCGCCGACTCCGGTGAGGGTGACGAGGCGTGAGTGGGACAGGAGGCGTTTGACCTCGGCCACTTCGTGCCGACGTCCCACGAAACTCGTCACCTCGGCCGGGACCCCGTGGATCTGTCCGGGCCGTACGGTCTCGGATACCCCCGTCATCACATCGCCTTGGGGCCATCCGGCGCGATCGCGTCGTTTTGGTTAGAGGACCCCAGGTCACAGCGTATGCGCGCCGCCTCCCGCGCGGCGACTCCCCGGTCCAGCGCGATGCCCGGCCATGCCGTGCCAGGGGGGCTCGACGGGATGGAGCGACAGACGTGACGGCTGTGATCATATTTTTGACGCGTTACGGCCATTTTGGATGAGAAAACCGAAACACACCTGAAACATCCGGCTGCAGGGTTTCACACCGCCGAAACACTCATGCCCCGTAGGTGAAACCGCGCTGCTCGAAGCTCCAGAGCAGTATCGACCACCTCACCGAAGGGACGGCCCGCATGCCGCCGGACGTTCTCAAACTCATGAATTCGGGCGACACCGCCTGGTTGCTCGCGAGTTCCGCTCTCGTCCTTCTCATGACCCCCGGCCTCGCATTCTTCTACGGCGGCATGGTCCGGTCGAAGAGCGTCCTGAACATGCTGATGATGAACTTCGCCACCATCGGCATCGTCAGCATCCTGTGGGTCTTCTACGGCTACTCCCTCGCGTTCGCCAAGGACGTGGGGAACTACGGGATCATCGGCGGCCTGGGCAAGATCGGTCTCAAGGACACCCTGATCTCCGCCTCCGGCACCTCGCCCGAGCTGGCGTTCGTGGCGTTCCAGCTGATGTTCGCGATCATCACGCCGGCCCTCATCAGCGGCGCCGTCGCCGACCGGGTCAAGTTCGGCGCCTGGTGCGTGTTCGTCGCCATCTGGGCGACGGTCGTCTACTTCCCGGTCGCCCACTGGGTGTTCTTCTTCGGTGACACGACGACGACCAAGGACGGCGGCTTCCTCGCCGACCACATCGGCGCGCTCGACTTCGCCGGCGGCACCGCGGTCCACCTCAACGCCGGTATGGCCGGCCTCGCCCTGGCGTTGGTGGTCGGCAAGCGCGTCGGCTGGCCCAGGGAGGCGATGCGGCCGCACAACGTCCCCTTCGTGCTGCTCGGCGCCGGCCTGCTGTGGTTCGGCTGGTTCGGCTTCAACGCCGGGTCCGCGCTGGCGGCCAACGCCCAGGCGTCCGTGGCCTTCGTCAACACCCAGGTCGCGACGGCCGCGGCGGCGCTCGGCTGGATCGTCACGGAGAGGATCCGCTACGGCAAGTCGACCGCGCTCGGCATGGCCTCCGGCGCCGTCGCCGGCCTGGTGGCGATCACTCCGGCCTGTGCCGCGGTCAACCCGGTCGGCGCGATCGTCGTCGGCGTCATCGCCGGTGCCCTGTGCTCGCTCGCCGTCGGCCTGAAGACGAAGTTCGGCTTCGACGACTCGCTGGACGTCGTGGGCGTGCACGCGGTCGGCGGCGCGACCGGCGCCCTGCTCATCGGCTTCCTCGCCACCCCGACCGTGACCGGCATCCTCACCCCGGCCAAGGGCGACGGCCCGGCCGGCCTGCTGTACGGCGGAGGCCTCACCCAGCTCGGCAAGCAGGCGATCGGCGTGGTGCTGGTCGGCGTGTACTCCTTCGCCATCACCTGGGTCATCGCCAAGATCCTCGACAAGTTCATGGGCCTGCGCGTCAGCGAGGAGGACGAGGTGTCCGGCATCGACCTCGCCGTCCACGCCGAGACCGCGTACGAGATCGGCACCCCGCACGGCGGATCCGGCGGTGGATCGGGCATCCTGGCGACTCTCACCGCGCCCGGTGCCGCGAGGCCGGCCGCGGGAGATGAGGCGGGATCCAACGGCGGCAAGCCGCCGGCGGAATCGGGCGACAAGAAGGTGGAGGCGGAGGCATGAAACTCGTCACCGCGGTGATCAAGCCCTTCAAGCTGGACGACGTCAAGGCGGCGCTGGAGACGTTCGGGGTGCACGGCCTCACGGTCAGCGAGGCCAGCGGGTACGGCCGCCAGCGTGGGCACACCGAGGTCTACCGCGGCGCGGAGTACAAGGTCGACCTTGTTCCCAAGCTCCGTGTCGAGGTCCTCGTCGACGACGAGGACGCCGACGACATCGTCGACGTGATCGTCAAGGCCGCCCAGACCGGCAAGATCGGTGACGGCAAGGTCTGGTCGGTCCCGGTGGACACCGTCGTCCGCGTCCGCACCGGAGAGACCGGGCCGGAGGCGCTGTAAGCGTGGCGGACGTGATCGGGGGAACGCACGGCCCGGCGGGCGAGGTCGCCCCGCCGGGCCGTGCCGTCTCCAGGACCTCCGCGACCGCCGAAGCCCGCGCCGCGCTCGGGGCGGCACGGGCCGGGCGCGCCCGGGAACTGGACCGCGAGCTCGCCCGCCTGCTCGGAGCCGAGGCCGATGTGGCGCTGGTCGCCGTGGGCAGCCACGGACGCGAGGAGCTCACCCCGGGCGGCGATCTGGACCTGGTCCTCCTGCACCGAGGCCGTCCGGACATCTCCGCCCTCGCCGACCGCGTCTGGTACCCCATCTGGGACTCCGGGCAGCGCCTCGACCACTCGGTGCGCACGCCCGAGGAGGGACGCGCCGTCGCCCGCGAGGACATGAAGGCGGCCCTGGGCCTGATCTCCGCCCGTCACGTCGCCGGTGACCCGGCCCTGACACGGGAGCTGCGCGAGGCGGTCCTGGCGGACTGGCGGGCCGACGCCCGCCGGCGGCTGCCGGAGCTGCGGGAGATGGCCCGGTCGCGCTGGAGCCGCTACGGCGAGCTCGCCTTCCTGCTCGAACCCGACCTGAAGGAGTCGCACGGCGGGCTGCGCGACGTCCACGCGATCCATGCGGTCGCGGCGGCCTGGGTGGCCCCCGGTCCGACGACCCGGGTGCGGGAGGCGTACGACCTGATCCTGGACGTCCGGCACGCGCTGCACGAGCACACCGGACGCGGGGGCGACCGCCTCGTGCTCCAGGAGCAGGACTCCATCGCGGGCGCTCTGGGCCTGCTGGACGCGCACGCGCTGCTGCGCGCCGTCGCCGAGGCTGCCCGCACCATCACCTACGCCACCGACCACGTGTGGCGGACGGTGGCCCGCTTCTGCTCCCCGCCCGGCCGTCCGGCCCGCAGGCCGCTCGCCGACGGGGTCGTCGAACAGGACGGCGAGGTCGTCCTCGCACTCGGCGCCGACGCCGGCAAGGACCCGGTGCTCGTGCTCCGCGCCGCCGCCGCGGCCGCGCAGGCGGGCCTGCCCCTCGCGATCGCGACCGTCGAGCGGCTGGCGAAGGAGGCGGCGCCGCTTCCCGATCCCTGGCCGCGCGACGCGCGGGACGCGCTCGTGACCCTGCTCGGCGCCGGTCCGCCCGCGATCGGCGTGTGGGAGGCGCTCGACCAGGCGGGCCTGATCGTCCGTCTCCTGCCCGACTGGGAGCGCGTCCGCAACCGTCCCCAGCGCAACCCCGTGCACACCTTCACCGTGGACCGGCACCTCGTGGAGACGGCCGCCCGCGCCGCCGCGCACACCCGCGACGTCGCCCGGCCGGACCTCCTGCTGGTCGGGGCCCTGCTGCACGACATCGGCAAGGGCTGGCCCGGCGACCACTCCCGTACCGGCGCGGTGATGGCCCGCGACCTCGGCCGGCGTCTCGGCTTCGACGCCGGCGACGTGCGGGTGCTGGAGGCGGTCGTCCGCCACCATCTCCTGCTGCCGGAGACCGCGACGCGACGCGACCTCGACGATCCGGTCACCATCGAGACGGTCGCGGGGATCGTCGGCGATCCAGTCGTGCTCGAGACGCTCGCCGCCCTCGCCATCGCCGACGGGCAGGCGACCGGACCCGCGGCGTGGGGCGCGTGGAAGGCCCGTCTCGTCGCCGAGCTGGCCCGCCGCGTCGCCGCGGTGCTCTCCGGCGCGCCGCCGCCCGTGGCGCCCGACCCGACCCCCGAGCAGCTCGCCCTCGCCCGCCACGGCGGCGGCGCCGTGCGCGTAAGCGGCTCACGGATCACGATGGTCGCACCGGACCGCCCCGGCCTGCTCTGGCAGGCGGCAGGTGTGCTCGCGCTGCACCGCCTCGCCGTCCGCGGAGCCCGTACGGTGTCCTGGGCGACGGCCGCCCACGCCCAGAACAGGCACAGCGGCCGTGTCGCGAATGGGCGGGACGGTGACGGTGGCCGCGTCGCGCACGCGCAGGACGGTGGCGGCGTCGCACGCGCGCAGGATGGCGGCGGCGTCGGACACGCGCAGGATGGCGGCGGCGTCGGACACGCGCAGGATGGCGGCGGCGTCGGACACGCGCAGGACGGTGGCGGCGTCGGACACGCGCAGGATGGCGGCGGCGTCGGACACGCGCAGGACGGTGGCGGCGTCGGACACGCGCAGGACGGTGGCGGCGTCGGACACGCGCAGGACGGTGGCGGCGTCGGACACGCGCAGGACGGTGGCGGCGTCGCACGCGCGCAGGACGGTGACGGCGGTCGTACGGACGCGGACACGGCCGTGCTGGAGTTCATCGCCGTTCCCGAGTACGGCTCCGGCCCCGACCCCGCCGCGCTCGAGGCCGACCTGCGCCGCGTCCTCGCCGGGCGCCTCGACGTCGCCGCCCGGCTGGAGCGCCGCGCCCGGTCGTACCGTCCCCGCAAGGGGGTCGCGGTGCCTCCCCCGCGCGTCACCCTCATCGACGACGCCTCGAACACCGCCACGGTCATGGAGGTGCGCGCCCACGACCGGCCCGGCCTGCTGTGGCGGATCGGGCATGCCCTCGGCTCCTGTGGCGTCCAGGTGCGCGCCGCCCGGGTGGGGACGCTGGGCGCGGAGGCCGTCGACGTCTTCTACATCGTCGACGGCGAGGGACACCCGCTCGCCGACCACGCGCTGCGGGAGGTCATCCGCCGCAGCGTCCTCGAGGTCGTGCGCTGACGATCGGATGAAGATCACCGGAAATGCCCGTGCAGTGCATTGACGGTGGTGATGGTGACCATGAGGCTGCTGGGGTCGTAGACACCCAGGAGGTCTCGTGCCCAACATCCTGCTCGCCCGCGCGGCCGCGCCGGTCCTCGTCCTCGCCGTGGCCGGGGGTGCGGCGACGCCCGCCCATGCCGCCGGCGTCCTCGCCGTCGACGGCGGCCACGACCGGACGGTCACCTTCCAGACCCGTCACGCCGGCGAGGTGCTCGCCGCCGTGACCGCCGCGGCCCCGGGCGTGTCCTGGGCCGTCAAAGGCCGCGAGTCGGCCGTCCTGTCGCTGTTCGTCGACGGCCGCTACGCCACCGACGACGTGGTCCCCGCCGCGTTCCCGATCAAGCGGGAGTTCGCCCTCGGACATCTCCCGGCCGGCCGTCACACGCTGCGGCTCCGGCTGGCCGCCGACCGTTCGGCGGGCCGGAGCGTACGGGTGAGCGGCCTGGAGTTCCGCACCGCCGGTGCCGGATCGCCGGCGTACACCGACCTGGCCCACGCGCCCGTCCTGTACGGCCGCACCGGCGCCGGGGGCACCTCCACCGGCCCGTTCCAGAACGCCGCCACCGACACCCCACTGGTCGCCTGGCACGAGGACGTCCCGGCCACGACGCCAGGGCACCGGCTGCTGACGTTCTCCTACATCTGGAGCAACGAGGACGGCGGCACGTCCACGCCGCAGCTCATGGCGCGCTGGGGCCGTACGACCGACATCGAGTGGATCTACCAGGTGGAGGTCGACGCGCGGGGAAGGCGCGTGCCCGGCACCGCCGTCTTCCAGGCGCCGAACCACGTCACGCAGGCGTTCGCGGGTACCTACGAGGGCGACCACCCGCTTCTGCAGACCTGCACGCTCAACAACAACATCTGCGACAAGGTCGACGACCCGATGCGGTTCTCCCTGTCCACGGCGCAGACGCTCGACGCGGCGACGGAGGCCCGCGAGCAGATCATGGACCGCAACCCGTGGACGTACTGGGTGGCGGCGGCGGAGGCGCGCCGCGAGGGGCGGGTGGCGGCGGACCCGCCCACCACGTCCCAGACCCTCATCGCCGACCCCCGCGACTACCTCTACCTCGTCGTCCGCAAGCAGACCCTCGACCCGCCGAACGGCACCGACTGGGTGGGCCTTTCCATCGGTGTACGGCTCAAGGGCGACCCGACGCTGTACCGCTCGGACCACCTGTTCCCGGACCGGTCCATCAACCGGGACGTGCCCGCGGCCACGACGGTGCAGCTCCCGCCGGGGACGAAGCCGTCCGACATCGCCGAGATCACCGGCATCCGGGTGCCCGCCACGAGCAGGGACACCGGCGCGACGATCAAGGTTCAGGCGATCAACCGGGCGTTCTTCCTCGGCCGAAACGACCTGCCCGGACCGTCGTTCGTCTCCGGGCCCACGCCCGCGACCCTCACCGGGCAGAACCCGACCGCCGTCCTGTACACGGCCGGGGCCACCGCCCGCTGAGGCGGGCCCGCCGAGCGGGCGTGCCCCCGAACCGATCCAGGTCGCGCCGGGGCACGCCCGCCGGGCGCCGTCCCCAGGGGCCGCCTCGCCGGGGCCTCGCACCTCCCAGGATCGGCCGGCGCGTGGCCGCCCGTACCGGGTCGGTCGCTCTCGTCTTCCGTTGACCTTGGGGAAATCGCCGTTCCATGGGGCGATGAAAGGGCGATTTTCCCGAAGTCAACGAGACGGTGGCGGGGCGGTTCAGAACGGGTCGGTGAGCTCGCCGAGCTTCGAGGTGAGCTGGAGGTTCTCCGAATAGTCGACCGGAACGGTGATCACCGACACGGTCTCCTCCTCGAGGGCCTGGCGCAGCGTCGGCAGCAGCGCGTCCGCCGACTCGACCCGATAGCCGCGGGCCCCGAAGCTCTCGGCGTACTTCACGAAGTCCGGGTTGCCGAACTCGACGTTCGAGTCGCGGCCCATCTCCAGGTCCATCTTCCACTCGATCAGCCCGTACGCCTTGTCCTCCCAGATCAGCACGGTGATCGGGACGTTCTCGCGGATCGCCGTCTCCAGCTCCTGGGAGTTCATGAGGAACGCGCCGTCGCCGGTCGCGGCCAGGACCCGCCGGTCGGGGAAGGCGAGTTTGGCCGCGATCGCGCCCGGCACCGAGAAGCCCATCGACGACAGGCCGTTGGACACGAGCAGCGTGTTCGGCTCGTAGGTCGGGTACATCCGCGCCATCCACATCTTCACCGCGCCGGTGTCGGCCAGGACGATGTCCTGGCGGCCCATGGCCTCCCGGGTGTCGGTGACGATCCGGCGCGGGGACATGGGGAACCGGTCCTCGACGCGGCCGCGGTCGAGCTCCTCGTGCAGCATCCGGCGGATCTTCTCGCCGGTGCCGCGGACGTCGAAGCGGCGGTGAACGGCGTCGGTGAGCGCCCGGAGACTGTGGGAGATGTCGCCCTGGATGCCCACCTCGACGGAGTAGTGGTCGTCCACCTCTGCCGGGAACCGGTGAATGTGAACGATCTTCTTGTCGCCGTGCGGGTTGATCTTCACCGGGTCGAACTCCTGGAGCTCGTACCCGACGCAGATGAGCACGTCGGCCTCGTCGAAGCCGAAGTTGACGTAGTCGCGGCGCATGAAGCCGACCGTGCCGAGCGCGTGGTCGTGGTCGTCGGGGAAGACGCCCTTGCCGTTGAACGTCGTCGCGACCGGGACCCCGAGTCGTTCGGAGAGACGGATCAGCTCGTGGCTCGCGCGGTCCCGCGTCGCGCCGTGGCCGGCCAGCACGATGGGCTGCCGGGACAGCGCTATGACGTCGGCGGCGCGTGCGACCTGCGAGGGGGAGGGCTCGTTCGGCTGCACGATGTTGACGGGCAGTGGTTTGAGGGACGCGTCGGCCTTCGCGGCCTCGACGTCCTCGGGGATCGCCAGGTAGACCGCGCCGGGCCGCTCGGTCTGCGCCGTCTTGAACGCCTTGCGGACCATCTCCGGCAGGGCCTCCGGCGTCGGCGCCATGTCGGACCACTTGGTGATCGGCCGGAACAGCGACACGAGGTCGATGATCTGATGCGACTCTTTGTAGATGCGGTCCAGGCCGACCTGCGCGGAGATGGCGACGACCGGGGTGCTGTTGGTCGTCGCGTCGGCGACCCCGAGCTGCAGGTTGATGGCGCCGGGTCCGAGCGTCGCCGAGGCCACGCCGGCGCGGCCGGTCAGCCGTCCGTAGATCTCCGCCATGAACGCGGCGCCCTGCTCGTGGCGTACGAGGATGTACCGGATCGAGGATTCGTTCAGAGCGTCGACGAAGTGGATGTTCTCCTCGCCCGGGATGCCGAAGACGTACTGGACGCCTTCCGCCTCCAGGCACTGGACCAGGAGTCGTGCGGCCTCCACCTGCGTGTCCATGACGGACTTCCTCCCCATTTGACGAGCGTATTCACCTAATTTGGGGAAGCCTGCGGATCGGCGCGTCATTCCGCGATGTGGCCGATCGCACGTCCGGAGCCGCGGGATCGCCGTCGCCGCGTGCCGACCGTCTCTGGCGACATCGCGAACCTCATGTCACAGTGATCGGTGGTGGTCGGCACCCGACGGTCGCCGAGCGGATAGTGTTGAGGGTCGATCCCCGAAGCACCCTAGGACTGGTTCAGACACGTGTTCGAGACACTTTCCGACCGTCTGACTACGGTCTTCTCCTCGCTGCGCGGCAAGGGCAAGCTGTCCGAGGCCGACATCGACGCGACGGCGCGCGAGATTCGCGTCGCGCTGCTCGAGGCCGACGTGGCGCTGCCCGTCGTCAAGGACTTCATCGCGCAGATCAAAGAGCGGGCCCGCGGCGTTGAGGTCTCCCAGGCGCTGAACCCCGCCCAGCAGGTCGTCAAGATCGTCAACGAGGAGCTCGTCAACATCCTCGGCGGCGAGACACGCCATGTGCGGTTCGCCAAGACCCCGCCGACCGTGATCATGCTCGCGGGCCTGCAGGGCTCTGGTAAGACCACCCTGGCGGGCAAACTGGCGCGCTGGCTCAAGAGCGAGGGGCACGCGCCGCTGCTCGTCGCCGCCGACCTCCAGCGGCCCAACGCCGTGCAGCAGCTGCAGGTCCTCGGCGAGCGGGCGGCCACCGCGGTGTACGCCCCCGAGCCGGGTAACGGCGCCGGCGACCCCGTCGAGGTCGCCCGGCAGTCGATCGAGCACGCCAAGCGTGCCCAGCACGACGTGGTCATCATCGACACCGCGGGCCGCCTCGGCATCGACGAGGAGATGATGCGCCAGGCGGCCGACATCCGCGACGCGGTCCGCCCCGACGAGATCCTCTTCGTCGTCGACGCGATGATCGGTCAGGACGCCGTCACGACCGCGCAGGCGTTCATCGACGGCGTCGGCTTCGACGGCGTGGTGCTCACCAAGCTCGACGGTGACGCCCGCGGTGGCGCGGCCCTGTCGGTCCGGCACATCACCGGTCGGCCGATCATGTTCGCGTCCACCGGTGAGAAGCTCGAGGACTTCGACGTCTTCCACCCCGAGCGCATGGCGGGCCGCATCCTCGACATGGGTGACATCCTCACCCTGATCGAGATAGCGGAGAAGAACTTCGACGCCGAGCAGACCGAGAAGATGGCGTCGAAGTTCGCCTCGGGTGAGGACTTCTCCCTGGAGGACTTCCTCGAGCAGATGCAGATGATCCGCAAGCTCGGCCCGATCAAGAACCTCCTCGGCATGATGCCGGGCATGGGGCAGATGCGGCAGCAGCTCGACCAGATCGACGACCGTGACCTCGACCGGATCGGCGGCATCATCAACTCGATGACGCCCGACGAGCGACGGAACCCCAAGATCCTCAACGGTTCGCGGCGGGCGCGCATCGCGGGCGGCTCCGGCGTGTCCGTCACCGAGGTCAACAACCTCGTCACCCGGTTCTTCGACGCCCAGAAGATGATGCGTCAGATGGCGGGCGGCATGGGCATCCCCGGCATGCCGGGCACCCGGCGCAAGCAGGTCAAGGCGGCCGCCAAGAAGAACAAGGGCAAGGGCAAGCAGCGCAGCGGCGACCCGCGCAAGCGCGCCCAGGAGGCGACCGGCACCAAGGCGCCGCAGCCGGACGGCGCGCCGCAGGGCCTCCCCCCGGGTCTCGGGGGAGGGCTGCCGGGGCAACTGCCGCCCGGTTTCCAGATGCCCGACCTGTCCAAGCTGCAGGGCAAGAAGAAGTAGTTCCAGCCGTCCGAGGTCGTCCAGGCCGCCGTGCCGAGCACGGAGGGCCTTGACGACCTCGGCGTGCGGGTCCCGCCCCGTCGGGTTCGCCGTCCGTGCGGCACGGGCCGGCCCGGCGAGCGTCATCGGCGTGACGGGCCGGCACCGCTGATCCGCCGCCCGGACTCCCGCAGGTCGGACTCCCGCAGGTCGGGCTCCCGCCGCCCGGGCTCCCGCCGCCCGGGCTCCCGCCGGTCGGACTCCCGCCGGTCGGACTCCCGGAAACCCCTGAGCACAGGGCTCGGGTAACGCGGCGAGGGCGGCCGGACTCGCCCCATTGCGCGCCTGTTCGGCGGGGGTCGCCGAGAGCTTTCACCGAGTCTTCGGTCCGCCCCACGTCCGGCCGCCCCTCAGTGTCCGGCGGGGACGGGTGCGCTGGGAGGAGCCGGCTGCGCCGCGCGCGAGGAGACGATCAGGGTCGTTTTCCGAACTCCGCCTGGGCGACCGTCCAGGCGCGGGCCTGGTCGCTCAACGTGAAGCCGAGTCCCGGCCTCGCGGACACGTGCATCCGGCCGTCACGGATCTCCAGCCGCTCGTTGAACAGTGGTTCCAGCCACTCGAAGTGCTCCACCCACGGCTCGTGCGGGTACGCCGCCGCCAGATGGAGGTGGATCTCCATCGCGAAGTGCGGCGCGAGCTGCAGGTGCCGGTGATCGGCCAGCGCGGCGAGCTTCAGGAACTGGGTGATGCCGCCGATCCTCGGGGCGTCCGGCTGGATGACGTCGGCGGCGTCGAGCCGGATCAGCTCCCAGTGCTCCGCGACGCTGGTGAGCATCTCGCCGGTGGCGATGGGCGTGTCGAGCGACCTGGCGAGCGCCGCGTGGCCCTCCGCGTCGTACGCGTCGAGCGGTTCCTCGATCCACACCAGGCCGAACCTCTCCAGCGCGCGGCCGATCCGCTGGGCGGTCGGCCGGTCCCACTGCTGGTTCGCGTCGACCATCAGCGGCACGTCGTCGCCGAGGTGCTCGCGGACGGCCTCGAGGCGCTTCAGGTCGAGGGAGCTCTCGGGCTGGCCGACCTTGATCTTGATACCGCCGATGCCGCGGGCCAGCGAGGCGTCGGCGTTCTCCAGCACCTGTTCGATGGGCGTGTGCAGGAATCCGCCGGACGTGTTGTAGCAACGGACGGAGTCGCGGTGCGCGCCGAGCAGCTTGGCCAGAGGGAGGTTCGCCCGCTTGGCCTTCAGGTCCCACAGCGCGACGTCGATCGCGGCGATGGCCTGGGTGGACAGGCCGCTGCGGCCGACGGACGCGCCCGCCCAGACGAGCTTGGTCCAGATCTTGCCGATGTCGCTGGGATCCTCGCCGATGAGGCCGGGGGCGATCTCTTCGGCGTGCGCGAACTGACCGGGTCCACCCGCGCGCTTGGAATAGCCGAACCCGATGCCCTCATGCCCGTCCTCGGTGCCGATCTCGGCGAACAGGAAGGCGACCTCCGTCATCGGCCGCTGCCTGCCGGTCAGGACCTTGGCGTCACTGATCGGCGTCGCGAGCGGCAGGGTGACCGAGGACAGCCGGATCCAGGAGATCCGATCAAGCGTCGCCTCGCCGGCCTGGAAGGCGGCGGGCATCGCGTCTGCCGTTGGGGTGGGCACGAGAACTCCTCGGGTGGTGTCAGGGGCGGGCCGGGGCGGCCCCGCGCCCGTCGCGCGGGACCATGCGGACCCGGTGCAGGGAGCGCAGGGGCGTCCGCGCCGGGTGTGCGGAGCCCGCCTGGGCGGGCCCGGTGTCGGTGCCGGGGCGGTCCAGGTTGAGCGGGTGGAGCCGTCCCGTGCGGACCGGTGTCGGGGTGGCGGGGCGGTCCACGCTGGGCGCGTCGAGCCGTCCCGTGCGGACCCGGTGTCGGGGTGGCGGGGTCCGCGTTCGGCGCGTGGAGCCGTCCCGGGACGACTCGGCGTCGCTCAGTCGCGGCCGAGTTCGCCATCGACGCGCCGCCAGATGCCCAGCGGGTTGCCGTCGCGTAGTTCGGCGGGCAGCAGGTCCGCCGGGACGTCCTGGTAGCTGACCGGCCGCAGGAACCGCTCGATCGCCCTGCTGCCGACCGACGTGGTGGCCGGAGCGGAGGTGGCGGGGAAGGGACCGCCGTGCACCACGGCGTGCCCGACCTCGACCCCGGTGGGCCAGCCGTTGAACACGACGCGCCCGGCGATCAGCTCGAGCCGCGGCAGCAGTTCGGCGGCCGGTCCGTGGTCGTCCAGGGTGGCGTGGACGGTGGCCGTCAGCTGGCCCTCCAGGGACTCCGCGATCTCCAGGAGCTGAGCCTGGTCCCGCACCCGTACGACGATCGACGCGGCGCCGAAGACCTCCTCCTGGAGCGCCGGATCCGCCAGGAAGGCGGCCCCGTCGGTGACGAACAGCGCGGCGCGTCCGCCGCAGGCGATCGCCGGATCGGTGCCGCCGCGCGCCAGCTCGGTCACGGCGTCGAGCCCCCCGAGTCGCTGGACGCCGGAGTCGTACGCCTGCTGGATGCCCGGGTTCAGCATGGGGGCCGCCGCGGTCTCCTGAAGCGCCGCGGCCGCCGACTCGATGAAGGCGTCCAGCCCGTCGCCCTCGACCGCGAAGACCAGGCCGGGGCTGGTGCACAACTGGCCGACGCCGGTGGTCAGCGAGGCGACGTACGCCGGGCCGAGGTCCTTGGCCTTGTCCCGGAGCGCGCCGGGGAGCAGGAAGACCGGGTTGACGCTGGACATCTCGGCGTAGACCGGGATCGGGACGGGACGGGCGGCGGCGGCCGCGACGAGCGCGAGCCCGCCCTGCCGGGAGCCGGTGAAGCCGACGGCCCTGATCCGGGGGTCGGTCACGAGCGCCACTCCCAGCTCGCGGCCACCGTGCAGCAGCGAGAACGTCCCCTCTGGCAGCCCGTGCTCGGCGACCGCCGCCTGGATCGCCCGGCCGACCAGCTCCGAGGTGCCGGGGTGGAAGGGATGCGCCTTGACGACCACGGGGGCGCCGGCGGCGAGTGCGGACGCGGTGTCCCCGCCCGCGACGGAGAATGCCAGGGGGAAGTTGCTCGCGGCGAACACCGCGACCGGCCCCAGCGGGATCTGCCGCTGCCGCAGGTCGGGGCGGGGGAGCGGCGTACGGTCGGGGATCGCCGGGTCGATGCGGGCGCCGAGCCAGCCGCCCTCCCGTACGACACGGGCGAACAGCCGCAGCTGGTTGGTGGTGCGGGCCAGCTCGCCCCTGACGCGGGCCTCCGGGATGCCGGTCTCGGCCGTCACCCGGTCGGTCAGCGTCGTGCCCAGGCCGTCGATCCGGTCGGCGGCGCTCTCGAGGAACGCGGCCCGGGTCTCCCGGTCGGTCTCGCGGTACGTGCCGAACGCCTCCCACGCGAGGGCGGCGGCGCGATCGACGTCCGCCTCCACGCCGAAGCGGTACGCCGGATCCAGGCGTTCGCCGCTGCGGGGGGCGACGGCGTGGAACTCCTCACCCGTACCGGGGACGTCCTGCGCGCCGATCAACTGATGTCCGGTCGGCCCGGACGCCGTCGCATCCTGCACGGTCATCGGTCAGTTCACCTTCTTCACGAGGGTCGCGAGCTCCGCGAACTCGCGGTCGTCGAGATCGGTCAGCGGGGGGCGGACCGGACCGGCGGGCCGGCCGACGGCCTTCATGCCCGCCTTGACGATGCTCACCGCGTACCCGGGACGACGATTACGGATCGCACAGTACGGCAGGACGAATTCGTCCAGGTGACGGCGTACCCGATCCCGGTCGCGCGTGCGGACGGCGTCGTAGAAGTCCAGCGCGAACTCGGGGACGAAGTTGAAGAGGGCCGAGGAGTAGGTGGTCACGCCGAGCTCGAGGTACGGCAGGGCGAAGGTCTCCGCCGTGGGCAGCCCGCCGATGTAGGTGAGGCGGTCGCCGAGCCGGGTGTGGATCCGCGTCATCAGCTCCAGGTCGCCGACCCCGTCCTTGAACCCCACGAGGTTGGGGCAGTCGTCGGCCAGCTCGGCGACCGTGGTGTCCTGGTAGACGGCGTTGCCCCGGCTGTAAATGATCACGCCGAGGTCGGTGGCCGCGCAGACCGCGCGGACGTGCGCGGCCAGTCCCGCCTGCGCCGACTCGGTGAGGTACGGCGGCAGGAGCAGGAGGCCCTGCGCACCGGCCCGCTCGGCGCTGCGGGCGAGTTCGACGGCGATCGCCGTGCCGTACCCGGCCGGGGCGATCACCGGGGTGCCGCGTGCCTCTTCGACGGCGGCGGTGACGACCTGCTCGACCTCGGCGGGGGTGAGGGAGAAGAACTCGCCGGTGCCCCCGGCGGCGAACAGGCCGGCGGCGGGGTACTCGCCGAGCCGCCCGATGTTCTCGCGGTACGCCGCCTCGTCGAAGGAGAGGTCCTCGCGGAAGTGCGTGACCGGGAACGACAACAGGCCGGAACCCAACCGTCGGGCGACCTCACGGGGGGAGTGCTGGCCCATGTCGTTCGGGGCTCCTTCGCTCGTGGGTGCGGTACGTGAGACGACGTTAAGATGCGCGACTGATCCACGTCCAACTCAAAAACTGCATTCATTGATTCAATCGAGGTATCGATGTTCACGCTGTCCCAGCTGACGGGGTTCATCGCCGTCGCGGAGGAGCTCCACTTCGGCAGGGCGGCCGCCCGCCTGCGGATGACCCAGCCCCCGTTGAGCCGGCAGATCCAGCTGCTGGAGACCGAACTCGGCGTCCTGCTGTTCAACCGCACCAACCGGTCGGTCGAGCTCACGCGCGCCGGCCGGGCCTTCCTCGTCGAGGCCCGCCGGCTCATCCGGCAGGCCGAGCACGCGGCGCTGGCCGCCCGTCAGGTGTCGGCCGGCGAGGCCGGCAGCATCACCGTCGGCTTCACGGCCGCGAGCGCCTACACCGCCCTCGGGGTTCTGCTCCAGGCGGCGCAGGAGGCGCTGCCGCGCGTCGAGGTGGTCCTGCGCGAGATGGTGACCATGGACCAGCTGGAGGCGATCTCCGAGGGCACGCTCGATCTCGGCATGGTCCGGCCCCCGGTGACCCGGCCCGACCTCGACTCGCGCCTGGTGATACGCGAGTCGCTGGTCGCCGCGCTGCCCGCGGGGCATCCGCTGGCCGAGCGGGAGCAGCCCCCGCGCGTCGCCGACTTCGACGGACAGCGGTTCATCATGTACTCGCCGATCGAGGCGCGGTACTTCCACGAGTTGCTGATCAGCGTCTTCCGGGAGGCCGGGGTCGCCCCCGTGTTCGCGCAGTACCTCAGCCAGGTGCACAGCATCCTCGGCCTGGTCGGCGGCGGATGGGGCGTGGCGCTCGTGCCGGCGGCGGCGCGGCGGCTGCGGCCGGACGCCGTGGTGTTCCGCCCCGTCGAGCTGTCCGACCCCGCCCCGGTCGAACTCAGCCTGGCCTGGCGGAAGAACAACGACAACCCGGCGCTGCGTCCCCTTCTCGCACGTCTGTGGCGCGATGACCCGCCGACCCCGCGCGATGCCGATTGATCGGCCCTGTCATTTTTCGGCAAAAGTCTTGGCGCCCTCGGATGGGCGGTGGCGGCCGACGCCGCGCCCAAGGAGATCGCCGGGCTCGGCGGCGGTGTGTTCAACGCCTTCGACAGTCTGGCCGGCATCACCACCCCGATCATCATCGGATACCTCATCGACACGACCGGCGGCTTCGGCCTGGCCCTGGTATTCATGGGTGTGAGCGCCGTCATGGCGGTGGCGAGCCACCTTGTCATCGTCCGCGACATCCGGCGCCTCGGCCTCGAGGACCTCGACCTGGCGGCCGGCCCCTCCCGCGTGGAGGCCACCGAACCGACGCGCTGACACGTCCGAGTGATCGATTGCCACTTCACCGTCATCGTCTGGCAGAATGGCAGGCTGGAAAACCGGACCGGGCAGGGCCCTCTCTCACCTGTGCGCGCCGGTGTCCATCCGAGCGGCGGCTCCGGTCCCCACCCGGTGCCCATCCGCTCATCCATTTCGAATCGGAGAACACCACACTCGTGGCAGTCAAGATCAAGCTCAAGCGTCTGGGGAAGATCCGGGCTCCGTACTACCGGATCGTCGTCGCCGACTCCCGCACCAAGCGTGACGGGCGCGCGATCGAGGAGATCGGCAAATACCACCCGAAGGAGGAGCCCTCGCTCATCGAGGTCGACTCCGAGCGGGTGCAGTACTGGCTGGGCGTGGGCGCCCAGCCGACCGAGCCGGTCCTGTCGATCCTCAAGGTCACCGGCGACTGGCAGAAGTTCAAGGGCGAGCCGGGCGCGGAGGGCACGCTGAGGGTCGCCGAGCCCAAGGCCAGCCGGCAGGAGATCTTCCAGGCCGCCGTCAAGGAGACCCTGGACGAGGCCGAGGGCAAGGCGACCACGCCGAAGTCCAAGAAGAAGGCCGAGCCGAAGAAAGCCAAGAGCGAGGCGGAGGAGTCGGCGCCGACCGAGGAGACCTCCGAAGCCAAGAGCGAGGCCTAAGGTGCTCGAGGAGGCGCTCGAGCACCTGGTGCGCGGAATTGTGGAGCACCCGGACGACGTCCGGGTGCGCGCGCGCCGGCTCCGCAACGGCAGGGTCCTCGAGGTGCGCGTGCACCCCGACGACCTCGGCAAGGTCATCGGCCGCAACGGCCGTACGGCCAAGGCCCTGCGCACCGTCATCGGTGCCCTCGCCGGCGGCCGGTACATCCGTGTCGACCTTCTCGACCTCAACGAGGCCCGATAGTGCTCCCGGCCGTCCTTCTTCGCCGGAGCGGCCCGACCGCCGGCGGAGCGGCTTGATGCTGCTCGCCGTCGGCCGTATCGGCCGGGCTCACGGTGTCCGCGGAGAGGTCAGCGTCGAGACGAGCACCGATGACCCTGGCGCACGGTTCGCGCCAGGGTCATCGCTCGTCACCGACCCGGCCCGCCTCGGCCCGCTGACGATCGAGTCCGTACGCCCGCACACCGGTCGCCTCCTCGTGCGTTTCGCCGGCGTCGACGACCGCACGGCCGCGGAGACGCTGCGCGGCGCCCTGCTGCTCGTCGACTCCGCCGACATCCTGCCCAGTGACGATCCGGACGAGTTCCACGACCAGGAGCTCATCGGTCTGGTCGCGGTGACCACCGACGGGACCGAGGTCGGCCAGGTCGTGGACGTCGAGCACCTCGGTCAGGACCTCCTGGTCATCCGGCGTCCCGCCGGCGACACGCTCGTGCCGTTCGTCCACGCCATCGTGCCCGAGGTGGACCTGCCCGGCGGGCGGATCGTCATCGACCCCCCGCCCGGCCTGCTCGAGTGAGGCCCGCCGGCGTTCGCGCGGCCCACCGCCGGCGCGCACACTGAACACAGGACCCACGGAGCGCGCATGAGACTCGACATCGTCACGATCTTTCCCGAGTACTTCGCCCCGCTCGACGTCTCCCTCCTGGGCAAGGCACGGCGGCGCGGTGATGTCGACGTACATGTGCACGATCTTCGTGACTGGGCGTACGACCGGCACCGCACCGTCGACGACACCCCGTACGGCGGCGGACCCGGCATGGTGATGAAACCGGAGCCGTGGGGCGAGGCGCTGGACGCCGTGGTGCCTCCTCCGTCGCAGGCCCGCCTCATCGTCCCGACGCCGAGCGGGCGTCCCTTCACCCAGGAACTCGCCGTCGAGTACGCCGCCGAGCCCCGGCTGGTGTTCGCGTGCGGGCGGTACGAGGGGATCGACGCCCGCGTCATCGAGGACGCCCGCGAACGCATGCCGGTCGACGAGGTCAGTATCGGCGACTACGTCCTGGCCGGAGGCGAGGTGGCGGTCCTCGTGATCGTCGAGGCCGTCACCCGCCTGCTGCCCGGCGTACTCGGCAACGCCGACTCGGTGAGCGACGACTCCTTCGCGCCGGGGCGGATGGAGGCCCTGCTCGAGGGCCCCGTCTACACCAAGCCGGCCACGTGGCGCGGACGCGACGTCCCCGAGGTGCTGATGTCGGGAAACCATGCCGCGATCGCCCGATGGCGGCGTGATCAGGCGCTGCGGCGTACCGCCCTGAGACGACCCGAGTTGGTCGGCCGCAACCCGCTGGACGAGGCCGACCGGCAGGCCCTCACGGACGCCGGTTTTCCGGTTGACGCCGAACGTATGGCACACTGAGACGTCACCCCGGCGTTTGACGCTGGGCGTGTTCAGACTTCCAGAAGATCGCATCACGCGTCGGCGTCCTTGGTCGCGCGCGTTTTCACCACGAGGAACCGCAGTCATGCACACCCTGATCCAGGAGATCGAGAAGGCCGCGATGCGGTCTGACGTACCGGACTTCCGCCCGGGCGACACGCTCAAGGTTCACGTGCGCGTGACCGAGGGCAACCGGAGCCGCATCCAGGTCTTCCAGGGTGTGGTCATCCGGCGCCAGGGCGGCGGCGCCCGCGAGACCTTCACCGTCCGCAAGGTGAGCTACAGCGTCGGCGTGGAGCGCACGTTCCCGCTCAACAGCCCGTCGATCGACAAGATCGAGGTCGTCACCCGCGGTGACGTCCGGCGCGCCAAGCTCTACTACCTCCGCGAGCTGCGCGGCAAGGCCGCCCGCATCAAGGAGAAGCGCGACAACTGAGCGGGCGTCACTTCCGACTTCGACCCCGGCACGCCACATCGGCGTGCCGGGGTCTGTCGTTGCTCCCTCTGGGGATTTCCATGTGCTCAGCAGACGACACGCTGACGTTGGCCGCCGCCGGGGGCTTCAGGGCATTAGGCTTCCCCTGATGACTGACGACGAGCAGGGCCTGCGCGAGCCCGCGGCCACCGCCGGTGACACGCGCCATGAGGCATCGCAGAACGGCCGGGCGGGCGCGCGCTCTGACGATCCGGAGCCGGGAGACGAACGATCGGCGACCGGGCAGGCCGGCGCATCGGGAGCCTCGGGCCCCGGAGACTCCGGATCGGACGACGAGGACTCCTCCGGCGACGGCAAGGGCTCGCGGAAGAAGAAGCAGGGCTCCTTCTGGAAGGAGCTGCCAATCCTGATCGTGGTCGCCCTCGCTCTCGCCATGGTCATCAAGGCGTTCGCGGTCCAGGCGTTCTACATCCCGTCGCAGTCGATGGAGAACACGCTCAAGGTCGGCGACCGGGTCCTGGTCAACAAGATCGTCTACCACACGCGCGACATCAAGCGCGGTGACGTCGTCGTGTTCAACGGCCTGGACTCCTGGGACCCGGAGGTCCAGTACTCGCAGCCGAGCAACCCCGTGTCGAAGGTCCTGCGCGCCATCGGCAGCGCGTTCGGGGTGGTCCCGGGCGAGAAGGACTACATCAAGCGGGTCATCGGCGTGCCCGGCGACCACGTGGTCTGCTGCGACGCCCAGGGCCGCGTCAGCGTCAACGGTCACCCGCTCGAAGAGACGTCGTACCTCTACACCGACCCGGTGACCCACGAGCAGAACAAGCCCTCCGACGCCAGGTTCAAGGTCACCGTGCCGCCGGGCCGGCTCTGGGTGATGGGCGACCACCGTGAGGTGTCCTACGACTCCCGCGGTCATCTGGGCGACCCCGGCGGCGGCACGATCCCCGAGAGCCGCGTGGTCGGCAGGGCGTTCGTCGTCGTCTGGCCCGTCACACGCGTCAAGACGCTGCCGATCCCGAAGACGTTCGGCCAGCCGGGGCTGGCACTCGCGAACGACGCGCTGCCCGCCGTCCCGCTGGCGCTCGGTTTCGCCGGAGCGGTCCCGGTGACCTTGCTGCGCAGACGCCGCCGTCGCACCGGGTCGTCCGCGCGCGGCGGCCGTCGCCGCCTCCGGCGCGCCACGGGATGATCGGTCGCGCGGATACGCCCGTCGCACGCGGCGTTCCGGCCCGATTGCGCCCTCGCGCGACGTACCCTGCCTGATGTGTACATCGATGTCCGAGCCCACCGTCCTCGTGGTCTCACCCCTCGACGGGACGTCGGCATGTACGCGTACGAGCGGGTGCTGGAACGCTCCGGTCTCGGACCGGTCGCCGGGGTCGACGAGGCCGGGCGCGGCGCGTGCGCCGGGCCGCTGGTCGTCGCGGCAGTGATCCTCGGGCCGGAGCGTCGTGGCCGGATCGAGGGGCTCGCCGATTCCAAGCTGCTCACCGCCGCGCGCAGGGAGCGCCTGTACGACCAGATCACGACGAGGGCCATGGCGTGGCACGCCCTCGTCGTGCCGTGCGGGGAGATCGATCGGATCGGTCTGCACCGCTGCAACATCGCCGGGATGCGGCGGGCACTCGCGGGTCTCAGCGTGGACCCCGGTTACGTCCTGACGGATGGCTTCCGGGTGCCGGGCATCTGCTCACCGGCGCTCCCGGTGCCCAAGGGCGATCAAGTGGCGGCATGCGTCGCCGCGGCGTCGATCGTGGCGAAGGTGACCCGGGACCGGATCATGACGGAGCTGCACGAGGGTTATCCGATGTACGGTTTCGGCGTTCACAAGGGGTACGTCACCCGTGCGCACGCCGCGGCGTTGGAGGAGCATGGACCTTGTCCTGAACATCGGCTCTCCTTCGTCAACGTGGCCCGGGTGGCCGCGGCGGAGGCGGGGCCGGAAAACGACGCCTCAGACACTGGGGAGATCGATTGGGAGGCGTCACACTATGAGGACACCGCCGACCAGGCGGACGTCGCCTGAGCCGTGGTTCGGGGAGGGAACGCGAGTATGAGCGCAGAAGACCTCGAGAAGTACGAGACCGAGATGGAGCTCCAGCTCTACCGCGAATACCGAGATGTCGTCGGCCTGTTCACGTACGTCGTCGAGACCGAGCGCCGGTTCTATCTCACCAATACCGTCGATCTGCAGGTGCGCAGCACCGACAACGGCGAGACCTTCTTCGAAGTGACGATGCAGGACGCGTGGGTCTGGGACATGTACCGCCCTGCGCGCTTCGTGAAGAACGTTCGGGTCGTGACGTTCAAGGACGTCAACGTCGAGGAACTCGCCAAGAGCGACCTGGAACTGCCCAACAGCTGACGTGCGGCGACGCGGGGTGGGCGGCACACGGTGCCGCCCGCCCTCTCATGTTCCCCGGGCGGCTGCGGGAGCGTCCGGCGTCCAGGCGGCCCGGATCCGACATGGCGATCCCACCTCGCCGCCCCCGGGACCGGCCCGCGCCGCGGTCCCGCCGAGGCCGTGACCCGTGCGCATCGTGCGGAGCCGCCGGAGTTATGGGACGCCGGGCCGGAGCCGCCGGAACTATCAGGCCGAAGACGCCGAAGACGCCGAAGACGCCGGAGACGGAGTCGCCGGAGCTGTGGGGTGCCGGGGCGGAGTCGCCGGTCAGGAATTCGGGGGCGGGCGGCGCAGTTTCCAGCCTTTCGCGCAGCGTTCGACGAACCCGCCCGCCGACAGGGCGCCCAGACTGGCGAGCGCCGTGTCGAGATCCACACCCGCGGACACCGCGATCCGTGCCGTACCGGCTCCGCCGCGTGCCGGAATCGCCTCCAAGACGTCCCTGGTCACCGGGTCGAGCCGGTCACGGTCGAGGACCGGGCCCCGCTTCTCGGGCGCGAGGTCGTCGCCGATGAGGCCGACCAGGTCGAGGACCTCCGCCGTGTCCGTGACGCACACGGCTTCGTCCCACTCCCGCAAGAGGGCGTGACAGCCGGCGGACGCCGCAGAGGTCACCGGCCCGGGCACGACCATCACGGCGCGGCGAAGGTCACGAGCGTGGCGCGCCGTGTTGAGCGCACCGCTCCGGCGCGCCGCCTCGACGACCACCGTGCCCCGGGTCAGTGCCGCGATCGCCCGGTTCCGCACCAGAAAGCGGCTGCGGGTGGGCGGAGCACCGGGCGGCAGCTCGCTCACCAGCAGGCCGTAGCGCGCGATCTCCGAGAAAAGCCCCCCATGGGGGCTCGGATAGGGCACATCGAACCCGCAGGCGAACACCGCCACGGTCAGGCCGTCGGCGGCCAGCACACCGCGATGCGCCGCCGCGTCGATTCCGAACGCGCCCCCGCTAACCACCGTCCACCCGCGATCGGCGAGCTCGGCGCCCATCTCGGCGGCGACGTTGACGCCGTAGGAGGTGGCGGACCGGGAGCCCACGATCGCCACGGACCGCAGGCAGCCGAACCGCAGGTCCTGATCGCCGCGCACCCACAGCCCGTACGGTTGCCGGTTGCCGAGATCGTCGAGTTGGGACGGCCATTCCGCGTCTCCCGGGCACACGAGTCGTCCGCCCAGTGCGTCGCACTCGGCGAGGAGGCGCTCCGGCTCGGCGCCGGGCAGCCGGGCCCGCCACGCCGCGAACCGCCGAGCCACGCGCCTTTCGCCCGAGCCCGCCGGGCCGGTGTTCGGGGGGCCGCTGTTCGGCAGGCCGCTGTCCGGCAGGCATGCGTCCGGCGGGAACTCCGAGCGGATGGCGTCCAGCGCGCCGACCGCTCCCTCCGCCGCGATCAGACGACCTAACAGCTCATCGCCCGGTTCTGCGATGCGGGTAAGGAGGGCGCGTGCGAACCGTTCCTCCGCTGAGATCATCATGTCTCCTCCGTGGAAGGGGTGCCCGCCGGCCCATCACCGTGGCGGGCCCCTTCATCAACGTCCCTGCCAGAGCCCGAACGCCTGAGTGACCTCACTCGCGGTCGGAGCGTCCTTTCCGGTGAGGTCGGCGAGGGTCCAGGCGACGCGAACGACGCGGTCGAGGCCGCGCGCGCTGAGCCGCCCGTCGGCCAACGGTTGGTCGATCGCTGCCAGCGCCCCGTGCGGGGGCGCGAACCGGCGCCGAAGCTCCCGGCCGGGGACGTCGGCATTGGTGCGCCAGGGCAGGTCGGCCAGCCGCCGGCGGGCCCGGTCACGGGCGACCAGCACCCGCTCCGCGACCGTGGCGCTCGACTCGGCCAGTTCCAGGTCGTATCGCAGCTCCGCACGGCTGACCTCCTTCAGCTCGGACTTCAGGTCGATCCGGTCGAGCAACGGCCCCGACAGCCGGGCGAGGTACCGCTGCCGGATCGACGGCGCGCAGGTGCAGTCGCGGACCTTGGTGGCCGCGCACGGGCAGAGGTTGGCAGCCAGCAGCAGCGTGAACCGCGCGGGGAACCGGGACGTCGCCCCCGACCGGGCGATCACCACCTCGCCTTCCTCCAGCGGCTGGCGTAAGGCGTCCAGCACCCCTCCGGCGAACTCGGGGCTCTCGTCCAGGAAGAGGACGCCTCGGTGGGCCAGAGAGACCGCACCGGGCTGGATCAACCGGTTGCTGCCGCCGCCGACCAGAGCGGCCCGGGACGCCGTGTGGTGGGGAGCGCAGAACGGCGGGTGGGTGATCAACGGTTGACCGGTCGGGAGACCGCCCGCGACCGAGTGGATCGCCGTCACCTCCAGAGCGGCGTCACGGTCCAGCTCCGGCAGCAGAGTGGGCAGGCGCTCGGCCAGCATCGTCTTCCCGCACCCGGGCGGCCCGGTGAACAGGAGGTGGTGGCCGCCGGCGGCGCTGACCTCCAGCACCTTGCGCGCGTCGGCCTGACCTCGCACGTCGGCCAGGTCGAGATCTCCTCGCCGTGCCCGGGATCGGGCGGCCAGCCCGTTGGGCTGCGGGGCCGACGCCTCCTCGCATGACTCGTCCTCCCCCTCGTCCGGGGGAGGGAGGTCACGGAACCGGGCCACCAGGGCCCGGAGCGACCCCGCGCCGATGACCCGCACGCCGGGCACGAGCGAGGCCTCCGCGAGGTTGGCCTTCGGCACGACCACCGTCTCGACGCCCGCGTCCGCCGCAGTGAGCACGGCGGGCAGCACACCCGAGACGGGACGGACCCGGCCGTCGAGTCCCAGCTCGCCGATCATCACCGTGCCCGCGCAGGCCTCGGCGGAGACCGCGCCCTCCGCCCCCAGCAACGCCACGGCGATGGCCAGGTCGAAGCCGCTTCCCCGCTTCGGCATGCTCGCGGGGAACAGGCTCACCGTGACATGCCGGTTGGGCCAATGCTCACCGCTGGTCAGGATCGCCGCGCGGACGCGGCTGCGGGCTTCGTTCAGTGCTGCGTCGGGCAGGCCCACGAGGTGAAGGCCCGGAACCCCGCTGGTGATCGCGGCCTCGACGTCGACGAGAGCCCCGTCGACGCCCAGCAGGGCGACGGCGCGCGTGCGGGCCAGGGCCATGGTCAGCACGCTCCCTTCAGGTGGTCGACGGTGAAGCGGCTGGGCCCGTCGGCGAGCAGGCCGATGACATCGATGCGGGCGGTCGCGTGGCCGACGCCGTGGGCGGCCAGCCACCGGCCCGCAAGGCGCCGTAATCGTGCGGCCTTGGCCGGGGTCACCGCCTCGACGGGAGTGCCGAAGGCGGTGCTGGAGCGGGTCTTCACCTCGCACACCACCAGTTGCTCGCCGTCGCGGGCCACGATGTCCAGCTCACCCTCGCCACAGCGCCAGTTGCGATCGAGGATCTGCCAGCCCAGCCGGGTCAGATGGTCCGCGGCGGCCTGCTCGCCCTGCTGCCCGAGCCTGTCCTTCGCGTGCATGCGCTCACCTCCGACGTCAACGGTGCCGGAGCGTGCACGGTCCGTGGCCGCCGAATCGCATTCTGTGGATAACGAGGGAGGGGACGGTGCGTTCGCTTGATTGCCGGTGCCCTGTGGCGCAGGGTGGCGTCCGTACGGCGGGCCATGGAGCCGGTGCCCGCAGAAGAGGAGGCCGTGGTGGCGATCGCGGACGAGCCTGAGGTGGGGCCCGACGAGGCGTTCGGTGCGGTGCTGGCCGCATTCGAGCGGCACCTGCGGGCCGAACGCGGTCTGTCCTCCCATACCATTCGCGCCTATCTCGGGGACGTCGCGGATCTGTTCGCGCACGCGCACCGCATGGGGCTGCGGGAGCTGGCGGGTCTCGACGTTCGGATGTTGCGTGCCTGGCTGGGCGCACAGCACGCGCTGGGCCGGTCGCGGGCGACGCTCGCCCGCCGAACCGCCTCGGCGCGGGTGTTCACCGCCTACGCCCACCGCCGAGGCCTGCTGCCGACCGACCCCGGGCCCCTCCTCGGTACTCCGAAGCAAGGGCGGACCCTGCCACGGGTGCTGCGACAGGACGAGGCCGCCGACTTGCTCGACCGGAGGCCGCCCAGAGGCGGTGCGGTGGAGGGCGAAGGGGCCAGGCAGGAGACCGCGGCGGCGGAGAACGAGAGGACGGCAGACGTCACCGGCGAGGCGGCAGACGTCACGGGGCTCGCCGAGGCGGCTCCTGCCGGGGGAGGAGCAGACGGTGCAGAGGGTGCCGTGGACGCCGTCGCGCTACGGGACCAGGCCGTGCTCGAACTGCTCTACGGCTCCGCCATCCGGATCGGAGAACTGTGCGGCCTGGACCTCGACGACATCGACGCCGCCCGGCGTACGGTCCGGGTGATCGGCAAGGGCGACAAGGAGCGGACGGTCCCGATGAGCGCGCCGGCGGCCCGAGCGGTCGAGGCGTGGCTGCGTCAGGGACGCCCCGAGCTCATGGGTGATCGCAGCGGGTCGGCACTGTTCCTCGGCACGCGTGGCGGCAGGTTGCACCCCACCGTCGTTCGCCGCGTTCTGCACCGGCGGCTCGCGGAGCTGGGCCTGCCCGACATGGGGCCGCACGGTCTCCGGCACAGCGCGGCCACCCATCTTCTCGAAGGCGGCGCGGATCTGCGGAGCGTGCAGGAGATCCTCGGTCACTCCTCCCTGGCGACGACCCAGGTCTACACCCATGTCTCGGCGGAGCGGCTCAGGGCGGCCTACCGACAGGCCCACCCACGGGCTTAGGCGCGCCTCCATCGACCGCCGTCGGCGCCATCGGTGAGTGACGGGTGAACGGAGCGCTCGTTGACTTCCTCCCCCTTCTGAAGAAAGGGGGATTCCCATCGGCCGTGTGGCCGATTCGGCCTTTAGGCCGGGCGCCTCGCGGCGCGGGTTTCCTGTTTCAGCGCCGGCTGCGGAAGGGAGGACCCTTGCCGTCTTACATCAGCTCCACAGGCATCGCCGGGGTTGTGCCCGGCTACGGCTCGACCAGCCGCAAGGATGTTCTTGGCCGCGTTGATGTCCCGGTCATGCCGGGTGCGGCAGCCCGGACACGTCCAGTGCCGGGTGGAAAGACTCAGTTCCGCGAGCAGGTGCCCGCAAGCCGAGCAGGTCTTGGAAGACGGATACCAGCGGTCGATCACCACGAGCGTGCGCCCGGCCCGTTCGGCCTTGTACTCCAGCTGCCGGCGGAACTCCCCCCACCCCGCATCGGAGATCACCCGCGACAGCCTGCGGTTCTTGACCATGTTGGTGACCGCGAGGTCTTCGATCACGATCGTGTCAGCCCGACGGACGAGGTTGGTGCTGGTGCGGTGCAGGAAGTCGTTTCGGGCGTTGTGGACCTTGCGGTGGGCGCGGGCGACCTTGGTCTTGGCCTTACGGCGGTTCATGCTCCCGCGCTGGCAGCGGGCCATGCGCCGCTGGTAGCGGGCGAGGTTGCGGGCCTTGCGCTCCAGATGCCGGGGGTTGGCGATGCGTTCCCCGTCGGAGGTGACCGCGAAGTCCTTGATCCCCAGATCGATGCCGATGGCGTGCCCGGCCTCATCGATGGGGTCGGGCACTTGGGTGTCGATGGCGAACGTGACGTACCAGCGGCCGTCCGGATCCCGGGAGATGACGACCATGGTGGGGTTGAGCGTGGAGACCTCGACGTCGTCGAAGGACCACACGAACCTCAGCGGGGTGGCGGTCTTGGCCATGGACAACTCGCCGTTGTTCATGCGGAACGCCGAGCGGGTGTAGTGCGCGGTCTGCCGGGAGTTGCGGTTCTTGAAGCGGGGGTATTTGGTGCGGCCGGCGAAGAAGTTCGCGAACGCGGCGTGCTGGTGGCGCAGTGTCTGTTGCAGCGGGACCGAGGACACCTCCGAGAGGAACGCCAGGTCTTCGGTCTTCTTCCATCCGGTCAAAGCGGCGTCGGTCTGCTTGTAGGAGGTCTTCTGGCCTCGCTGGTGGTACGCGGCGTGGCGTTCGGTGAGGGTCTTGTTCCACACCAGGCGCACACATCCGAACGTGCGGCTGAAAACCGCCGCTTGTTCGGGGCCCGGGTAGGCCCGGCACTTGTACGCCGTCCGCATGACCAGCACCTTACAACTGTCACACTCCCATGTAAGTCGAATGACCGAACGTCGGCGGACTCCGTTCTCAGGCCGTCCCGGCTACGCCGGGCCGTTCCTGACGGAGTCCGGATTCCTCCCCGGCCTGAAGGCCGGGGCATCCTCCGGAGGACTAGGTGAAACGCCCGGGCCGGGTGGTGACCCGGGCGGAATGCTCGGGGACGGTCCTGGGCGAATTGCTCGGTGACGGTTCCGGGCGAGGGGCGTCTTTGGTGTTTCGGGCCGATTCGCACTCGCGGTCACCGAGCATTCGGCATGCCACTCGTCGCCCGAGACGGCTGCCGCCCGAGAAGCCGTCGGCCGAAACCGGCCGAGGCGGCCATCGTGGGACGGAAGGCAGTAGGCGACGACGACGTCGATCCAGCTGTGCCGGTGCCATCGTGAGCATGCCCGGGCCGCCGAGACACCGACTGGCAGAGGCAGGCATTGGCCGTGACCGGCAGAGGCAGCCGTTGGCCGTGACCGGCCGAGACAACCGTCGGCTGAGACAGTGGCCGGCCGTGCTCACGCTCCGGCCGATCACCTGCGTCCGCGTCTTCGTCTTCCCGGATCGCGCCGATGCCGGCTCCTGCGGCGGCGACCGCGAGCGAGCGCGCGGGACATCGTGAGCGCCGCCGCTCCGGCGACGGCGATCGGGCCGACGGCCGTGCCGATCCCGGTGGTCGCGCCGACCGGAGGCGACGCCGGAGGTGCGCCGGCCGAGCGTGCGCCGGCCTGGAGGGTGGCTGCAGGGGTGCCGGCCGGTCGTGTCGCCGGGGGGCCTGCGGGCGGCCCGGCGAGGCCGATGCCCGGGGGCGAACGGCGTTCGTCGCCGGGCTCGGCGACGGAAGGCACCGGAGCGTTCCACCAGGGGAGGAGACGAACGGGGCCGAGGCCGAGCAGTGAGAGCGGGTCGAGGTAGGCATCGCCGCGCAGCAGGCCCCAGTGCAGGCAGCTCTCTTGTCCGCAGTGGCCGAGGACCGCCTCCACCACGCCGATCCGCGCGCCCGCCGCGACCGTCTGCCCCGCGAGGACGCTCGGCCGTACGGGCAGGTAAGTGGTGCGGACCGGACCGTGGGTGATCGTCACGACGCCACGGCCCGCCAGGTCAC
>NZ_JAMXMY010000045.1 GCF_024055795.1 Actinoallomurus purpureus
GGCCGTCCTGGTCTCGTGGGCGATCGCGCACCTTCCCGGCGGCGAGTCCGCGCCGCTGGCGCTGGTCGAGCTCGCCGAGGGACCGTGGTTGTACGGGCGGTTGCGCGGGGTGACCGCTCCCCGCGAAGGCCTGCCGCTGCGTGCGCGCTTCGTCCACCCGGACGAGGGCGAGAGTCATCCCGTTTTCGAGGAGCATCGTGAAGACCGAGGTGTGTGACAGGTTCGGGATCGAGTTCCCGCTGTTCGCCTTCAGCCACTGCCGCGACGTCGTCGCCGCGGTCACCAACGCGGGCGGCTTCGGCGTGCTCGGCGCGGTCGCCTACAGCCCCGACCGCCTCGAGGAGGAGCTGCGCTGGATCGACGACCACGTCGGCGGCCGTCCGTACGGCGTCGACGTCCTCGTCCCCGGCAAGATCGCGAAGGAGGCGGAGGCCGGCCGGGACTCGCTGCTGTCCGCCGTGCCGCCGGAGCACTGGGAGTTCCTCAAAGGCCTGTTCGACAAGTACGGCGTGCCGGCCCCGCCGCTGGAGTCCGCCACCGATCCCCGCGTCGACGGCGTGGGGCGGCAGGTGACCAAGCAGGGCGCCACGGAACTGATCGACGTGGCGCTGGCCCACCCGATCCGGCTCATCGCCAGCGCCCTGGGCCCGCCGCCGCCGCTCATGGTGGAGCGCGCCCGCGCCGCCGGGGTGCCGGTGGCGGCGCTGGTCGGCACGGTCGAGCACGCGCGACGCCAGGTGGAGGCCGGAGTCGACCTCATCGTGGCGCAGGGCGGCGAGGCCGGCGGCCACACTGGCGAGATCTCCACGATGGTGCTCGTGCCGGAGGTCGTCGACGCCGTCGCGCCGCTGCCCGTCCTGGCCGCGGGCGGCATCGCGACCGGCCGCCAGATGGCCGCCGCGCTGGCCCTCGGCGCGTCGGGCGTCTGGTGCGGCTCGGTGTGGCTGACCACCGAGGAGGCTGAGACCCTGCCCGCGGTCAAGGAGAAGATGCTCGCGGCGACCTCCCGTGACACGGTCCGCTCGCGGTCGCGCACGGGGAAGCCGGCCCGGCAGCTGCGTTCCGCCTGGACCGATGAGTGGGACTCCGCGGACAGCCCCGGCCCGCTGCCGATGCCGCTGCAGATGATCGTCGCCGAGGGCGCGATGGCGCCGATCGGCAAGGCCGCCGAGGCCGGCAACGAGGGCGCCCGGCAGCTGGCCAACTACTTCGTCGGGCAGGTGGTCGGGCTGATGAACACCGTCAAGCCCGCGCGGCAGGTCGTCTACGACATGATCGAGGAGTTCGCCGACGCGCTCGAGCGCCTAAACCGCATCACCGGCGACTGAGGCCTGCGCCCCGCGCCGGCCCGGGCCGGCGCGGGACCGGGCCGGCGCGAGGGCGCGGGCCGCGTGCTCACCCAAGCCGGCCGGAGGCCGGGCGGGGATCCATGTCCATGCAGGCCGGCGGGAGACCTGCCCCCGGCCTTCCGCCCTGCCAGTAGGCGAGCGGTCAGCGGCGGTACTGGTAGACAGGGCGGGGCGGACCGGCCTGGATCTGCCGGTCGATCAGCTGCGCGAAGCTCCGGTAGCCGAGCTGGTTGGGGTGGAAGCTGCGGGGTTCGACCGCCGGCGCCCCGAAGTCGATGGTGAGCGCGTTGAGGTACGGCTCTGCCGTGCCGAGCTCGTGCCCGTCGAAGGCGGCGTACCCGTCGACGAACTCCACCGTGCCCGGCCTGCCCGCCGCCGCCAGTCCCCCGTCCGCCCGCCGGGCCGCGGCGGCGATGACGTCGTCGAGGGCGCGTACGACGCCGTTGAGGTAGAGCTGGTCCGCGGCGGCGATGTTGTCCACCGAGTGCTCGGGCCGCACGGGGAACGGCCGGGGATAGCCCAGCACGATGATCCGGGCCTTCGGCGCCCGCCGGCCGATCTGCTCGAACACCGAGCCGAGCCCGGCGGGCAGGGCGGACATCCGCGCCCGGATGTCGGGGTCCTGGTCGCGGCAGGCCGATGACCACGGGAGCTTCACGACGCAGCGGGTGACGATCTCGGAGAAGCCGATGTCGTTGCCGCCGATGGTGAGCGTCACCAGGCTGGTGTCCGGCCGCAGGCGCTCGACCTGTGCCGGTTCCCCGTGCCGGCCTCCCTGCAGGACGTCCGCGATCCGCGCGCCGCTGCAGGCCCACAGATTGCCGCCCAGGGCGAACCGGTAGCCCTGCACGACCGCCGAGAAATAGGCGCCCCTGGACCGGTGACAGTCTTCGGCACCCCCGCCGGCGTACGCGCGGTCGGCGCCCAGGTCCCAGGTGCCCTCGCCGGAGGAGTAGGAGTCGCCGAGGGCGATGTAGCCGCCGCGCACGGCGGCCTCCAGGGGGGTCAGCCGGGTCGGCGGGGGGACGAACTGAATGCGCGGGACCCGGCACCCGGCGCCGAAGAGTCGGCACTGCTCGGTCGTGGCCAGCGGAACGGCCAGTGCGCCGGCCAGGACCAGGACCACCGCCGGGACGGCGAGGAGCAGGCCACGGCGCGTACGGATGCGTCTCCACAGTGCCGCGAGCGCGACCATGCACCACCTCCGCCCCGGCTCATGATCTCATTCCTCCCGGCGCGGGGCGACCCCTCGGGGCGCGGCGTGCGCAGTAGGCGGCGGGGCCGAAGCGCGCGGGGCTCGGCGCGTCCGGCGGGACGCTTGCCCGCGTTCCGGCGAGCGGATAGCATGCAAGAGTTGCAGTCGTAGTTTCCTCGTACGTGTTAAGTTTTATCTTGAACGCCCGCGGAAGTTGACGGCGGGCGTTTTCGCTTCTCCGGGATAATCTTCGCGGACGTAGCAGAAGTCCGTGACGCAGCCTCCGGTTCGCCGACCGGCGTCCCGGTGAAGCACCCAAGAAGGAGAGAAAGTGGCAGAAGGCACCGTCAAGTGGTTCAACGCCGACAAGGGCTTCGGATTCATCGCTCCTGACGGCGGTGGCCCGGACGTGTTCGTGCACTACTCGGCAATCGCCACCTCCGGCTTCCGTAGCCTGGAGGAGAACCAGCGCGTCAGCTTCGAGACCACCCAGGGCCCGAAGGGCCCGCAGGCGGAGCAGGTCCAGCCGATCTAGGTTTACCTGTCCTCGAAGTACGAGGTATTTCGCCGGGCCCGCACCGATTCGTCGGTGCGGGCCCGGTGCCGTTCCCGGACATTTCATAAGCGGCCGACACCCGTAGAGGCGTGCGACGGGCCAGACCACTCAGACCGGAACCGGTCAGGGGAAATGGAACCGCCCCCGAACGCGCGGGGGCGGTCTATGCGGCTTTGAGGCCCTACAGAACCCCTGAGGTCCTAATGGACCCCGGCCTCCTTCATGTCGCGCAGCTCGCGCTTGAGCTCCTTGATCTCGTCGCGGAGCCGCGCCGCCATCTCGAACTGCAGCTCCTCCGCGGCGTGGTGCATCTGCTTCGTCATCTGGTCGATGAGAGCCTCCATCTCCTCGCGCGGCCGCTCACCGACGAGGTCGGCGGCGTGCCGGCCGGCCCGCTGCTTGGAGGACAGGCCCGGCACCGGGGCCTTGCCCCGGCTCTGCTGCCGCCCGGCACCGCCGATGAGCTCCTCGGTGTCGGCGTCCTCGCGGGCCAGCATGTCGAGGATGTCGGCGATCTTCTTGCGCAGCGCGGTCGGCTCGATGCCGTTCGCCTCGTTGTAGGCGACCTGCTTGACGCGCCGCCGGTTGGTCTCGTCGATCGCCCGCTCCATCGACGGGGTGATCTTGTCGGCGTACATGTGGACCTGGCCGGAGACGTTTCGCGCCGCACGGCCGATGGTCTGGATCAGTGCCGTCTCCGACCGGAGGAACCCCTCCTTGTCGGCGTCGAGGATGCTGACGAGCGAGACCTCCGGCAGGTCGAGGCCCTCACGGAGCAGGTTGATGCCGACGAGGACGTCGAACTCCCCCAGCCGCAACTCGCGCAGCAGCTCGACCCGGCGCAGCGTGTCGACCTCGCTGTGGAGGTAGCGCACCCGGATGCCCAGCTCCAGGAGATAGTCGGTGAGGTCCTCGGACATCTTCTTGGTCAGCGTGGTGACCAGCACCCGCTCGTCGCGGTCGGCGCGCTCGCGGATCTCGTGGACCAGGTCGTCGATCTGCCCCTTCGTCGGCTTGACGACCACCTCCGGGTCGATCAGGCCGGTCGGGCGGATCACCTGCTCGACCACGTCGCCCTTGACCCGCCCCAGCTCGTACGGGCCGGGCGTCGCGGAGAGATACACCGTCTGCCCAATGCGATCGAGGAACTCCTCCCACTTCAGCGGGCGGTTGTCCATCGCGCTGGGCAGCCGGAAGCCGTGCTCGACCAGGGTGCGCTTGCGCGACATGTCGCCTTCGTACATCGCGCCGATCTGCGGCGTGCTCTGGTGCGACTCGTCGATGACGAGGAGGAAGTCCTCGGGGAAGTAGTCGAGCAGGGTGTTGGGCGCGGTGCCGGGGCCACGGCCGTCGATGTGGCGGGAGTAGTTCTCGATGCCGGAGCAGGCGCCGACCTGCCGCATCATCTCGACGTCGTACGTGGTGCGCATCCGCAGCCGCTGTGCCTCCAGCAGTTTGCCCTGCCGCTCCAGCTCGGCGAGCCGCCCCTCCAGCTCCGTCTCGATGCCGTTGATGGCCCGCTCCATGCGCTCCGGGCCGGCGACGTAGTGGGAGGCGGGGAAGATGTACAGCTCCTCGTCCTCGGTGACGACCTCGCCGGTCAGCGGGTGCAGCGTCGCGAGCTTCTCGATCTCGTCGCCGAACATCTCGATGCGGACGGCGAGCTCTTCGTACTGCGGGATGATCTCGATCGTGTCGCCGCGCACCCGGAACGTGCCGCGGGTGAACGCCAGGTCGTTCCGGGCGTACTGCATGGCGACGAGTCGGCGCAGCAGGTCGTCACGTTCGATCTCGTCGCCGACCCTCAGCCGCACCATGCGGTCGACGTACTCCTGGGGGGTGCCCAGACCGTAGATGCAGGAGACCGACGCGACGACGATGGTGTCGCGGCGGGTCAGCAGCGAGTTGGTCGCCGAGTGCCGCAGCCGCTCCACCTCGTCGTTGATCGAGGAGTCCTTCTCGATGAAGGTGTCGGTCTGCGGGACGTACGCCTCGGGCTGGTAGTAGTCGTAGTAGGAGACGAAGTACTCGATGGCGTTGTTCGGCAGCATCTCGCGCAGCTCGTTGGCGAACTGCGCGGCGAGCGTCTTGTTCGGCTGCATGACGAGGGTCGGACGCTGCAGCTTCTCGATCAGCCAGGCGATGGACGCCGTCTTGCCCGTGCCGGTCGCGCCGAGGAGCACCGAGTCCTTGTCTCCGCGCCTGACGCGCTTCTCCAGCTCCGCGATCGCCTGCGGCTGATCGCCGGACGGGGTCATCTCGGTGACGACCTCGAAGGGCGCCACCTTCCGCTGAAGATCGGTGACAGGCCGCACGCTGCTCCTCCGATGAAAGATCACTGGCCGCCTCGGCGGCCCGAACCGGGCGGGCCGACGGCCACGGTCCCCGGTATGAGGTTCAACCTACGCCCCGCCACCGACATTCCGGCCCGCCCGCCGGGAGGCGGCACCACGAGGACGGATCAGTTCCCGGCTTCTCCCGGCGTGACCAGTCCCGTCTCGTAGGCGACGACGATCGCCTGGGCGCGGTCGCGCAGGCCGAGCTTGGACAGGATCCGCGCGACGTGGGTCTTCACGGTCGCGTCGCTGACCTGGAGCCGGCCGGCGACCTCCGCGTTGCTCAGCCCCTTGGCCAGCAGCCGAAACACGTCGAGCTCACGGGGCGTGAGCGTCGACAGGTCGCGGTGCAGGGTCGCGGCCTGGTCGTCCCGGCGGGCGAACCGCTCGACGAGGCGGCGGGTGATGCTCGGGGCGAGCAGCGCGTCGCCGGAGCGCACCAGGCGCACCGCGGCGACCAGGTGCTCCGGAGAGACGTCCTTGAGAAGGAAGCCGCTGGCGCCCGCGCTCAGCGCGGCGTAGACGTACCGGTCCAGGTCGAAGGTGGTCAGGATGATGACGCGCGGCGCGTCCGGTCCGGCGGACAGGATGCGCCTGGTGGCCTCCAGCCCGTCGACCCCCGGCATCCGGATGTCCATGAGCACGACGTCGGGGCGGGTCCTGCGGACCGCGTCGACGGCCGTCGCGCCGTCGGCGGCCTCCCCGACGACGTCGATCCCCTCGGCCGCCAGGATCATCGCGAAGCCGGTACGGACCAGCGCTTGGTCGTCGACGACGACGACTCGCAGCGGCTCGCTCACTCCTCCCCCACCGGGATCACGGCGCACACCCGGTACCCGTCGGCGGGGAGTTCCCCGGCCTCCAGCGTGCCGCCGTAGACGGCGAGCCGCTCACGCAGGCCGATCAGCCCCCGGCCGCTCCCGGAGCGGGCCGACGCGGCGGGCGTACCGCCGGTGTCGGTCACCTCCACGCGCAGCGCCCGGGGACCGTACGCGACGGTGATCATCACGCGGGCGCCGGCCGCGTGCTTGACCGTGTTGGTGAGCGCCTCCTGCACGACCCGGTAGGCCGCCAGGTCGACGCCGGCCGGCAGCGGCACCGGAGATCCGGTCACGGTCAGTTCGACGGGCACCCCGGTCTCGCGGACCCGGTCGGCCAGCGCCGGCACCTGGTCCAGGCCCGGTGGCGGGGCGAGGTCCTCCGTGGCCGTCTGGTCGGGGTCGTCGCCGTTCATGGTGAGCAGGCCCATGACGTGGCGCAGCTCGGTCATCGCGCTCCGGCCGCCGGACTCGACGGCCAGCAGAGCCTGCTCGGCCCGCTCGGGCGCCGTCCTCATCACCTTCCGCGCGGCACCGGCCTGAACCACCATCATGCTGACATTGTGGGTGACCACGTCATGCAGTTCCTGCGCGATCCGGGAACGCTCCCGCTCCACCGCCCGCCGCGTGGCGGCGTCCTGCTCCGCCTCCATCGTCCGTACGCGCTGCTTCCAGGTGTGGATCGCGTTGGCCGTGAGCCCGGCCGGGATCAGGAGGAGGAACGTGACCAGGCCGGGCCTGAGGGTGGGCACCGCCGCCTCGTGATTCCCGGCGATCAGCCCGGCGCCCACCAGCACGCTCGCCATCGCGAGTGCCCGGTACGGGCTGTACATCACGGCGCTGTAGGCGGCGATCAGGCAGGCGGTGAAGGTGAACGAGGGATCGAAGCCCGGGCTGAGGTGGTAGATCTGCGTCGCGCCGATCACGGCCCAGAACGCCGCAATCGGGTACCGCCGGCGCGCCACCAGCGGCAGTGCGGTCAGGACGGCCAGGATCAGCTGCCAGGCCGAGGCGGCCCCGTGGACGAGCTGATCGGAGCCGATGCCGGGCGGCGGGACCGGAGGAATCGGGGGGACCGGCACGTCGTCCCCGATCACGGGGACGGGGTTGAAGTCGCTCGGGGTCAGGGCGTCGCTGAGCGTGCCCACGGTCAGTACGAGAGCGAGGATCGCGTCGGCCGCCCAGGCCCAGCGGGACAGGGGCGGCGGTGGGCTCGTGACACGCCGCAACGCGGCTGCGCCGGCATGCCACCGGGCAGTGATCTCTGCTCCGTTCACGGGCCAAGTGTCGCAAGGGGCCGTATCCACCACATCCCTCCCGGTGATGACCGGACCGCCGGCACCGGCGTACATCGCAGTGATGACTCGCCGCGTTCGTCCGCCGAGCGGAGGACCGCAGTTGGTCATCGCTGCCGACGCGCCGGGCACGGTGCCGCTCCTAACGTCGGGTCGCGTCAGCATCGACCCGACCCTGGAGGGCCCGTGACAGCGCCGATCATCCAGATCCGCGACGTGAGCAAGAGATATGACGTGGGGCGGCCGGCTCTGGCCGGTCTGAACCTGGAGGTGCGCGCCGGCGAGGCGCTGGCCGTGCTCGGCCCGTCCGGCAGCGGGAAGTCGACCCTGCTCAACCTGGTCGCCGGGCTGGACCAGCCCAGCGAGGGCGGCGTCACCGTGGACGGAGTCCGCGTCGACACGCTGAGCGAGGCCGCCCTGGCGAAGTACCGGCGGGAGCGCATCGGCATGGTCTTCCAGTTCTTCAACCTCCTGGACGACCTGACCGTCGAGGACAACGTGCTGCTGCCCGCCCAGCTGGCCGGCATGCCGCGCGGGAAGGCCCGCACCCGTACGGCCGAACTGCTCGAACACCTCGGAATCGCCCGGCACGCCCGCGCCTTCCCCGGCCGGCTGTCCGGCGGCGAGCGCCAGCGCGTCGCGGTCGCCCGGGCCCTCATGAACCACCCTCCGCTGCTGCTGGCCGACGAGCCGACCGGCGCGCTGGACACCGCGTCCGCCGCGGACGTCAGGGAACTGCTGGTCGAGCTCAACCGGACCGGGCAGACGATCCTGCTGGTCACCCACGACACCGCGCTCGCCGCCTCGTGCGCGGCCAGGACCATCGAACTCGTCGACGGCAGGATCGCCCGCGACATCCGGACGGCGGCCCGATGAGCGCCCTCGGCAAGGTCGTGCGCGCCGGCGTCGGACGGCGCCGGGTCCAGACCCTGGTGATGACGCTGACCACGATGATGGCGGTCACCGCGTCGGTGCTGGCCGCCGGTCTCCTCGTGGCGTCGCAGGCACCGTTCGACCACGCCTTCGCGAAGCAGAAGGGCGCACACCTGACCGCGCAGTTCGGCGGGGCCAAGGTCACCGCCGCGCGGCTCGCGGGGACCGCGCACGCCCCCGGCGTCACGGCCGCCGCCGGACCGTTCCCCGTCCTCGCCCTGCGCCCGCGCCCCGGCCGGAACCGATTCGGCATGCCGGCGGACGACCGGCTGCCGCCCATGACGATCGTCGGCCGCGCCACCCCCGGCGGGCCGGTCGACGACATCGATCTCGTCGCCGGCCGATGGGCCACCGGGCCCGGACAGATCGTGATGAACGAGGGCGGCGTGCCGTTCGACATCGGGGACCAGATGACGTTCCCCGACCTGCCGGGCGGCCCGACGCTGACCATCGTCGGGGTGGCCAAGTCGGTGGGCGCCAGCGCCGAGGCATGGGTGTCACCGGCGCAGCTCGCGGCGTTGACCGCACCCGGCCGTACACCCGCCCACCAGATGCTCTACCGCTTCGCCAGAGCCGCCACCGACGCCCAGATCGCCGCCGACCGCGCCGCGATCGCCGCCTCCGTACCGCCGGGAGCGATGACCGGCGCCGCGTCCTACCTGAAGATCAAGCTGGCCGCGAGCCGTACCTCTGCGACGTTCGTGCCGTTCGTGGTCGCCTTCGCGGTGCTCGGCCTGTTCATGTCCGTCCTGGTCATCGGGATCGTCGTCAGCGGCGCGGTCAGCGCCGCGACCCGGCGTATCGGAATCCTGAAGTCGCTCGGCTTCACCCCGGCCCAGGTCGTGCGGGCGTACGTCGCGCAGGCGCTTATCCCGGCGACCGTCGGCACCGTCCTGGGCGTCGCCTTCGGGAACCTGTTGTCGATCCCGGTCCTGGGCGAGGCGGAACACGCGTACGGCACCGGCACGCTGACGATCGCCCCGTGGATCGACATCGCGGTTCCCGCCGCCGCTCTCACCGCGGTCGCCGCCACGGCGCTGGTGCCCGCGCTGCGCGCCGGACGGCTGCGGACCGTCGAGGCGATCGCCGTCGGCCGCACGCCGCGCGCCGGGCGCGGGCGCGCGATCCGGCGCCTGCTCGGCCGGCTGCCACTGCCGCGCCCGGTGAGCCTCGGCCTCGCCACCCCCTTCTCCCGGCCCGCGCGGTCGGCGACGATCGCCGCGGCCGTGGCCCTCGGCACGATCGGCGTCACCTTCGGCGTCGGCCTCGCCATGTCCCTCAGCGACATCCAGGACGGCCTCAACCGCCGGACACCCGGCGCGGTCGTGGTCTTGGCGGTCCCTCCTCCTGGCACCGGCGCGCCCCAGGCGGCAGACCCCACGGCGATCGCCGAGAAGATACGGGCGCAACCAGGGACCCGGCGATTCTTCCGGACGGGCCAGACCCGGGTGGGTGTGGCCGGGCTCGCCGAGGCGACGACCGTGATCGCCTTTCGGGGCGACTCGTCCTGGGGGTCGTACCAGATGGTCTCCGGCTCCTGGTTCAGCGGCCCGGGCCAGGCGGTCGTCCCCTCGGGGTTCCTGAACGCCACCGGCACGCACATCGGGGACACCGTCACCCTGACCGGCGACGGCCGCGCCGCCCCGGTACGGATCGTCGGCGAGGCCCTCGACCTGCACGAGGAAGGCATGACCGTCCTGACCGACGACGCGTCCCTGGCCGGCCTCGGCGTCCCTGTCGCGCCGGAGTCGATCCAGTTCGCCGTCGACCTCCGGCCGGGAACCGATGCTCAGGCGTACCTGAACTCCCTCAATGCCGCCCTGCGCCCGCTCGGCGTCAGCGCCCAGGCGAACTCCGGGGAGGTGAGCGGCGTGGTCGTGGCCATGGACACGCTGGCCGCGATGCTCACACTGATGCTGGTCGCCGTGGCCGGTCTCGGCGTCCTCAACACGGTCGTGCTCGACACCCGCGAACGCGTCCACGACCTCGGGGTGCTCAAGGCACTGGGCATGTCACCGCGGCAGACGGTCACCATGGTGATCACGTCGGTCGCCGGGATCGGCCTGCTCGCCGGTGCGCTCGGGGCCCCGATCGGGGTCGCGCTGCACGACCGGGTGCTGCCGGCGATGGGCCGGGCGGCGGGCACGAGGTTCCCCGCCGCGGACATCGCCGTGTACGACGTGCGCGTCCTTGTCCCGCTCGTCCTAGGCGGCCTCGTCCTCGCGACGGCGGGCGCGCTGCTCCCGGCCGGCTGGGCGGCGCGGACCCGGACCGCCACCGCCCTGCGCACCGAGTAACGGGGGGCCGACGATCACCGCCGAGGCCCTCGGCGGTGATCGTCCGAGGGGGGACGACCCCGCATCACGGTCATACGGCTCGGTCGTCACCCAATGTCAACATGAGTGTCATCTCCGAAACACGGCGTTCTCGCTCAGCGGTCCCTCCCACGGGGGATGATCATGGTCGAGCCCCACCCCCGTCGTCGGAGGATGTTCATGGCCCCCCGCCTCGCCGTCATCGCCGCCGCCTCGGCCCTCCCCCTCGCGCTCACCGCCACGTCCTCCGCCGCCACGCCGGTGGCGGACGTCGGACACCGGGGCGCGTCCGCGTACGCCCCGGAGAACACCCTCGCGTCGTTCCGGCAGGCCAAGACCAGGCACGCCGACTACTTCGAACTGGACGTCCAGCAGACCAAGGACCACAAGCTGATCGTCATGCACGACGCGACGCTGGACCGCACCACCAACGCCGAGAAGGTCTTCCCCCACGGGTCGCCCTGGCGGATCCGCGACTACACGCTCAAGCAGGTCAAAAAGCTCGACGCCGGCTCGTGGTTCTCCGCGAAGTACAAGGGCGAGCGGGTGCCCACGCTCGGCGAGACGCTGCGCGCCATGGACGGCAAGGGCCTGAAGCTCCTGCTGGAGATCAAGAACCCGTCCCTGTACCCCGGCATGACCGCCCGGATCGCCAGTGCGCTGCGCGCCGATCCGTACTGGCTGCGCTCCGGCCGCCTGATCGTGCAGAGCTTCGAGTCGTCGTCCCTGAAGACGTTCCACAAGCTGCTGCCGTCCGTGCCGCTCGGACTGCTCGGCACGCCCACGACCGGGCAGCTGCCCGCCGTCGCGAAGTACGCCCGCTACGTCAACCCGAAGTACACGACGGTGACGTCCGGGTACGTGAAGAAGGTGCACCAGCGGCACATGAAGGTCTTCGTGTGGATCGTCAACGACCGTTCCACGATGCGCCGGATGATCGGGTACGGGGTGAACGGAATCATCACCAACCGCCCGGACACGCTCCGCTCGGTGATCCGCGGTTAGGACGGGAACTCGCAGAAGGCGGCGGTGGCGTCGTCGTGCCGTTTGTTCCGGGGCCAGCGCCGCCCGTCCGGGTCGGACCGCTCGGCCTCGCGGACCTGCTCGATCAGCGCCGCCGGGCCCCGCTCCGCGAGGGTCGCGAGCGTGCTCGGCCAGTCGGACCGGCCGAACCGGTCGGCCAGCCGGGTGGCGCCGTCGGTCAGCAGCGCCGCCCGGCGCAGGTCGCGCAGCGGCGTGCTCCCGGTGAGCGCCCGCCCGGCCACGCGCGGATCGGCCGCGGCGAACCCGCTGCCGCCGGCGGTCAGCGCCGTGACCTGCCCGCCCTGGTCGAGCAGCAGCGTGGAGTCCGAAAGCACCAGGTAGTCCGCCACCTGGTCGCGCGCGCGCAGTGCGACGACGGTCGTCGCCGGGGTCCAGGGGTGCGACAGGTCGCAGTGGCCGCCGTGCGCGTCCGCCGTCTCGGCGATGGCCTGGGCGAGGGCATCGGCCGGGCCCTGCCGATGGTCGAGGAGGCCCGCGAGCAGCCGGGTCGCCAGTTGCCCGACGTACCAGGGACGGCCGTGCACGCAGCCGGTCTCCCGGTCCATCGGGATGCTCATGCCGTCCAGCACGACGGCCGCTCCGAGCGCGGTCGCGACGAAGTCCTCGTTCGGCCGGGCCGGACTGCCCTGGTCGGTCGCCCAGGTCACCTGCATCATCGGGAGCTCCCGATGTCGGCGCGGCGCGCCGGCGCGATGGCCGCCCGAACGGCCCGTGTCAGCGAGGGCTCCCCGGCGTGCCGCGCCGGATCGGTGGTCGTGCGGATGGCCCGCGTCATCACGCCTCGCCCACCCTCACGCCGGCGCGCCGGGTCAGCTCGGTCCACAGCTCGTCGACCTGCTCGGCGAGCCGGTCGAGGCCACCGGAGTTGTCGATGACCCGGTCGGCGATCGCCAGCCGCTTCTCCCGGGTGGCCTGGGCGGCGATGCGGGCCCGCGCGTCCGCCTCCGTCATGCCGCGCCGCTCGGTCAGCCGCCGCACCTGCTCCTCGACGGGCGCGTCCACGACGACGACGAGGTCGTACATGCCCGCCAGGTCGTTCTCGGCGATCAGCGGAACGTCGTAGACGACGATCGCGTCCGGCGGCGCCTGCTCGACGAGCTCGCGCATCCGCTCCCCCACCCGCGGGTGGACGATCGCGTTGAGGCGCGCCCGCCTCTCGTCGTCGGCGAAGACGATCGAACCCAGCCTCTCCCGGTCCAGGGAGCCGTCCGGGCGCAACACCTCCCCGCCGAACTCGGCGACGACCTCGGCCAGGCCCGGCGTGCCCGGCTCGACGACCTCCCGGGCGGCGGCGTCGGCATCGACGATCACCGCGCCGCGCTCCGCGAGCCGCCGGGACGCCTCGCTCTTGCCCGACCCGATCCCTCCGGTCAACCCCACACTCAGCACGAGCGCGAGCGTACTCACTCCCCCGGCGCGGCGGCCAGGAGTGCCTTGCGCATGTGCACGAGCGTGAGGTGGTCGGCGACCCGCTCCCGGTGCGTCTCGGCGTACCCGAGCCTGCGGTACAGCCGCAGGTCGGTCTCGCTGAGGTGCCCGGTGAACAGCACGCACACGTCGGCCTGCCCGGCCGCCTCCGCCTCCAGCGCCCGCATCAGCGCCTCGCCGATCCCCCGCCCCTGCAGGTCGGGCGCGACGACGAGCCGGCCGACCAGGCAGGTGCGCTCGTTGAACCGGCCGCGTACGGCCCCGACGATCCGGGGCCCGACGCCGGCCTTGAGGACCAGCGACTCGGCGATCATCTTGCGGATCTGGTCGAGGGACTCGACCAGCGGCGGCAGGAACGGGTCGCCGTGCAGCTGCGCCTCGCTGACGTACGCGGCGCGCTGCACGGTGAAAATCTCCCCGGCGTCGGCGACGTCGGCGCGCTCGATCCGGAGGCCGTCCACGGGCGGTCAGCCCACCACGCGGACGGTCGCGGCCACCGGATAGTGGTCCGAGGCCCGCCGGGAGGAGTCGACCGCGCTGTCGTCGAAGCCGAGGTCGTCGCTGCCGAGGATCCAGTCGACGCGCCCGCCGCCCGTCGTGGTCGCCGGGGGCGACTCGATCGGGCTGCGCAGGCCGCTCTGGCCCGTGAGCCGGCTCAGCTCCGGACTGCCCGGACCGGCGCCCATGTCCCCGGCGATGACCGTACGGGGCGCGCCGCTCCAGACCTGCACCAGCTTCACGATCTCGGCCAGCCGGCTCTCGGTGCGGTCCGCGCCCTGTTGGAGCTGGACGGACCACACGTCTGCGGTGCGCCCGCCTCCGGCGTCCACCCGCGCCCAGACGTATCCGGGGGCCAGCGGACCGGCGCCCACGGGCAGCCGCCCGGTGCCGGTGGCCTTGACCGGCAGCCGGGTCAGCACCGCGTTGCCGTACTGGTGGTCGGCCGCCGGACCCCACACCAGCCGCATCTTCAGCCGCCGGGCCAGCCAGGACGCCACATCCGCGGTCCCCGACATCGGGCGGCCCCGGCCGACCTCCTGCAGCGCCACGACGTCGGCGTGCTGCGCCTCGACGGCGCGGGCGACCGCCTCCGGGTCGAGCCGGCCGCCGTCCCCGACCGTGTCGTGGACGTTGTACGAGACGAGGCGGAACGTGCCCGGCAGGCCCGCCGCCCGGGTCACCGCCGGCGCGGTCACCGCGTAGATCACGGGCACCGCCACGAGCACCAGCGCTCCCCCGCCCGCACCGAGCGCGCGGGCCGCCGAACGGCCCGGCAGCGGACCGCCGCGCGCCGCGGCGATCGCCGACAGCAGGCCCAGGAGGATGCCCGCCGCGCCCGGGAGGACCTTGTTCGGCAGGGGCAGCGGGTCGGTGTAGTGCAGCTGGTACGGCAGGATGATCGCCAGGATGGCCAGACCGCCCAGGGCCGCGCCCAGGTCGATACGCCACGCCCGGCCCCCGGTGTCGGGGACGCTGACGTTCGGCGCCGGGCCGCCCCGCTCGGCGGGCCGGCCGCGGTAGCCGCCGCGCCGCAGCGGCACCCGCGAGGCGACCGCCAGCAGCCACGCCGACAGGACCTGCCCGACGACCACGACCCCGATCGCGACCGCGCCGGTCAGGCCGTACCGGCCGGTGACCGCCGCGGCGCCCACGCCAAGGATCGTGCCGCCGAACACGCACACCCCGCCGGGCACGGCCGCGACGGCCAGGCCCGAGGACAGGAACGCCAGGCTCAGCGCCTGACCCGCGAGGACGACCGCCCCGGCGATGGCCAGGGGCAGCCCGCCGCTGGAGGACGCGAACGCCGGACTGGACAGCACGAGGATCTGCAGGGCCAGGAACGGCCCCAGCGCGGCCGCGCCGAGCGCGTCACGCCAGCCGATGACCGGAGCCTCGACCGGCGGCGTGCGCAGCCAGCGCACCAGCGCGGCCGCCCCACCACCGACGAGCAGGACGGTGACGATCCAGGCCGCGACGCCCGGACGCGCGGGCGGGTCCCAGGTGCCGAAGGCCAGCCGCAGCGCCGTGTCGCCGGTGAGCCCCGCGGTCGCCGCGACCGCGAACCCGGTGCCGGACAGGCCGCGCGCCGCCTCGTACAGCGCCGTGACGGCGAGCATCCCGAACACCGTGCCCGCGAACGCCAGCCACAGCGCCGGCGACAGGGCCTGCATGGCGAGCCGGACCAGCAGCAGCCCCCCGACCCCGGCGACCAGCAGGCCGCGCGGCCCCGCGACCGCCCGGACACCCGGTGCCACGAACCCGGCCAGGCAGGACACGAGGATCACCAGGGTGGCGGTGACCGCCCCACCGGACTCGGTGTAGTGCCCGAACTCGGGGAACGCCGCCCGCAGTACCTCCGCGAGCACCGCGAGGGTGACCGCGATCAACGAGAGCCGCGACAACTCCTGGGGAACGACCGGGGGCCCCGCCGCAGCGACGGGACCCCCTGATCGGACGCGTGAGTGAGAATCGACCATAACGTGGTCTGTCTACTCCTCGCCGTATGCGGTTGTTACTCCTGGTTGCCGGACAGCTTCTCGCGGAGCGCCGCCAGAGCCTCGTCAGAGGCCAGAGCGCCGCCGGTCTCAGCGCCCTGGGGCTCCTCGGTGGCGTACGACTGCGGGCCGGCCGCCTCGGCCTCGGCCCGGCGGGCCTCTTCGACCTGCTTCTTGTGGGCGTCGAAGCGGGTGCGGGCCTCGGCGTACTGCCGCTCCCAGGTCTCGCGCTGCTCGTCGAAGCCCTCGAGCCAGTCGCCGGTCTCCGAGTCGAAGCCCTCGGGGTACTTGTAGTTCCCCTGCTCGTCGTACTCGGCGGGCATGCCGTAGAGCGTCGGGTCGAACTCCTCGTCGGTGAACGTCCCGCCGGTCTCGTTGGCCTGCTTCAGCGAGAGGCTGATGCGACGCCGGTCGAGATCGATGTCGATGATCTTGACGAAGATCTCGTCGCCGACCTGGACGACCTGCTCGGGGATCTCCACGTGACGCTCGGCCAGCTCGGAGATGTGCACCAGACCCTCGATGCCCTCCTCGACCCGCACGAACGCGCCGAACGGCACCAGCTTGGTGACCCGGCCCGGAACGACCTGGCCGATCTGGTGCGTGCGGGCGAACTGCTGCCAGGGGTCCTCCTGCGTCGCCTTGAGCGACAGCGAGACCCGCTCGCGCTCCATGTCGACGTCGAGGACCTCGACCGTGACCTCCTGGCCGACCTCGACGACCTCGGAGGGGTGGTCGATGTGCTTCCAGGACAGCTCGGACACGTGGACCAGACCGTCCACGCCGCCGAGGTCGACGAACGCACCGAAGTTGACGATGCTGGACACGACGCCCTTGCGGACCTGGCCCTTCTGGAGGGTGTTGAGGAAGGTCTGGCGGACCTCGCTCTGGGTCTGCTCCAGCCAGGCGCGGCGGGACAGGACCACGTTGTTGCGGTTCTTGTCCAGCTCTATGATCTTCGCCTCGAGCTCGCGCCCGACGTACGGCTGAAGGTCGCGGACCCGGCGCATCTCCACCAGGGACGCCGGAAGGAAGCCGCGAAGACCGATGTCGAGGATCAGGCCGCCCTTGACGACCTCGATGACGGTACCGGTGACGATGCCGTCCTCGTCCTTGATCTTCTCGATCGTGCCCCAGGCGCGCTCGTACTGAGCACGCTTCTTGGACAGGATCAGGCGCCCTTCCTTGTCCTCCTTCTGGAGGACGAGGGCCTCGACGTGGTCTCCGACCGTGACGACCTCGTTCGGGTCGACATCGTGCTTGATCGAGAGCTCACGCGAGGGGATGACGCCCTCGGTCTTGTAGCCGATGTCGAGCAAGACCTCGTCTCGATCGACCTTGACGACAGTTCCTTCGACAATGTCGCCGTCGTTGAAGTACTTGATGGTCTCGTCGATCGCCGCGAGGAAGGCTTCCTCGGACCCGATGTCATTGACCGCTACCTGCGGGGTGCTCGAGGTGGCCTCGGTGCTGCTCGTCATGTGTGGGATGGCTCCGGATACGGACATGCGTAGTTGCCTGTGCTGCGCGGAGGGCCAGCTATCCGTCCCAGCCGATGACCGGCGGCGTGATCATACCGATGTCGACGCGACCGAGCGCGAGCCTGCTCTGTCCGAGGCGCGCGCAAGCCCACAGCGCAGCGATCAGAATATGGGACGTAGCCGGTGCGGTCAATCCCGAGGCGCTCAGTACGGGCACGCGCGGTCGGCGGATCTCCCGGCAAGGTAGATCATCTTAGCCTGGGGGAAGGCCACCGTGGCCGGATCGCCATCAGACGTGTAACGCTTGTCCGGGTTGTGATCCAGCCAGTCGAGCCAGGCGATCGAGCAGAACTGCCGGCAGTCGTCCTCCCTGATCCTGCCGTCATCGCGGATCCGCGGGATCTGCCGGGGATCATAGTCCTTCGCGAACGGCGAGTCGGCCGGCCGCCACCCGGCCAGGAACATCCCCTGGAAGTCCCACCGGGCGCCGCCCCCAGTCCCGTGGTCGGCCCAGGAAAGATGGGCGAGCTCACCGAAAGGGAAGGCGAAAGTCACCGGAGCGACACCCGTGGCGTCCGTGATCGCCCGCTGGTCCGAACCGATCTCCCTGGCCACCCCGCCGTGCCCCATCCCCGCCAGATCCGCGTGGTGCGTCGTGTGGTTCGCGACCTCGAACCCCCGCTGGACCAGCCAGCGCATCGCGGCCGCCGACCGGTCGCCCATCGCGAACGGGTCCGCGTTCACGAAGAACGTCGCGACCGGGCGGAACCCCGGGTGCTCCCGGGCGACCCGCTCGATCACCCCGACCGCCGTGTCGGGCGCCGGGTTCCCCGCCGCGTCGAACGCCAGGTGGGTCGGCGATCCGTCGTCGAAGGTCAGCACGACCGGATGCCGCCCCGCCGGGACGTTCATCCGGCCGGTGGCGTACTCGGCGGCCGTCACCGGCACGTACCCCTCCACGGCCAGCCGGGTGAACTCCGCGTACAGCTGCGCCGGCGTGCGGTCCAGCGACACACGGGGCTTCGTCAGCACCCGGTGGATCATCAGGATCGGGACCTGGCCGACCTCGTTCGCGCCCACCGCGCGCGCCGCCGCGGCCGCCTTCACCCGATCGAACGCCGGCCGGGGCGCGACCCGCGCCGGGCTCGGCGGTGCCACGGCCCGCCGGCCCCGCCCGGCCCCTCGCACCGGCGAGGCGGCCGCGCCCTCCCCCGCGGAGGCGGCCGTACGCCCGTGAGCGCCCGCGCGGCGCGCACTCACGGGCGTAGTACGGCCGCCGTGCCCGGCCGATGGCAGCAGCAGGCCGACGGCCACGGCGGCGGCGATGAGGACGGCGGCGAGTCGGTGAA
>NZ_JAMXMY010000046.1 GCF_024055795.1 Actinoallomurus purpureus
AACCCGAGCAGGACGGGCACCAAGACCTTGAGGTTGAGGATCCGCAGCCGCTCCAGGCGCAGCGCGCGCGCCTCACCCGAGCGGGCCATCTGCGAGGTGATCCGGGTCCGCTCACCGGCCGCGCGGGCCTCCCGGTACATCCGGGCCAGGTCGGTGGTCGCGCGGGCCTGCGCTTCGCGTTCCGTGCGCTCCAGCTCGGCGCGGCGGGCCTCTTCGGCCACGTCCGCGCGGTTCCGCTTGTGGCGGGCCTCGGCGCGTTCACGCTCCAGCTCGTCCGTGCGGTGGGCGTCGTCCACGTGACGCCGGCGGGCCAGCTCGGGCACCAGATCCTTGGCCGATACGTCGTCGGCCGGCGGCTTAGCGGTGGTCTTACCGATCTTCACGCCGCCACCTCCAGCGTGGCGGCCTCACGGCGCGCCACAAGGACGCCGACGATCGGCGGAGAGATGATTGCTTGCATCGGGCCACTCCTCTAAGTGGTTCCGGTGCGCGGCTCTCGGTGCATCACCATCGAGAGCCGCACAGTTCCGGTACTGAGTTGGGTCTCTGTACCGGGACTCATACTGACGGCTTGAGGTCTGTTCGTCAACAGTCCCGGTACTGTAATGTGTCCGGCATGGCGGCGAAGTATCGAGAAATTGCCGATGACCTGCGGCGTCGCATAACCGCAGGGGAATGGCTTCCAGGGACCACGCTCCCGGGGTATGCCGGACTGGTCGCGGAGTACGGCGTCGGACGTGGCGTCATCAGCGAGGCCCTGTCCATGCTGGAGGCCGAGGGACTGATCTCGGTCGTGAAACGCCGAGGTATCACCGTGCGCGAACGCGGCGCGCGGCGACGCCTTCAACGCGGCTCGCTTGTGGCACGTGACCCAGCCAGGGGATATGTGATGCCCGCGGCGTCGGGACCTGATGAACCGTGGCAAGCGCATGGTCAACCTAAGCGCGAGACTGTACCGATCACGGAGCGGGCGGCCGAGTTGCTGGGGGTCGATCCCGGAACGCCGATCTTGCGCCGGCGTCGGGTCACCTCACCCACGGGAGAGCCGCCGTTTCAACTGGTAGACACCTGGATTCACCCGCGCGGGGTAGCGGACGCACCGCAGGTAGCCGGACGCGACACCGGCCCAGGGGGGTACCTAGATCGGCTGGAGGAAGCCGGGCACGGCCCCATCTCGTGGACGGAGTACATGCGCCCCCGCATGCCGTCTCCGGATGAGGCACGCCAGGTAGACATGCCGCTCGCAATGCCGGTGCTCGAACTGGCCCGCGTCGGCGTCTCAGCGCTGACCAAGTCGCCAATCGAGGTCACGGTGTGCGTGATCCCCGGGGACCGCGTCGAGGTCGTTACGCAGCTTCGCCGAGCACCTTCCGCTCGGTGGCCACAAACCCAGACCTGACCTGCAAGGCTTCCAGAAAGGACGAAGCCGGGCGCGCCAAACGCCCGGCCTCACAAGTTCCTCCGCTGCTGAACAGAAAGAACAAGCTCAGGTGAGAGTACCCAACCATCACAACGGAACACAGCCGTCCCCGGCATACGCCCTGCTGAGTGGGGGTGCGCGATGAGTAGCAGCGCGTATCCGATCATCTGGGCAATGAAGCACGCTCCGGTCGCTGACGCGCTTGAGCGTCTGATCCTGATTGCGATGGCCGACGCCGCCGACAGCGACGGGTGCAACTCCTACCGGTCGATCCGTAGCCACATGCTGATCGCCAAGGACGTCGACAAGAGCACGATCATCCGCCGTCAGCGCTCGATGGCCGCACGGGGATTGATCAGGCCTGACACGACTCCGCCGCCAGCGCGCTACCTGAAGATCCCGAAGAACCGGCGGCCTCCCCGGTGGGAGGTCTGCATCCCCTACTCATGGTGGTCCGACGCGCAGCGGAAGGAGATCCAGCAGGAGCGGGAGGACAGGGGGTTGCCCCCGATCACTCCCGAGTCACGCCCGGATCTGCCAGACGCACCGCCCAAAAAGGCTCGTGCTGACAAGGGCAAGCCGAATCCGAACCGTCGTCGCAAGGAAGCGCGACAGGCCGAAGCCGAGCAGCAGGAAAGCGACTGGGGTGTCTCTGAGACACCCCAAGGTTCGGACTCCAGGGGTGTCTCAGAGACACCTCCAGGGGTGTCTCTGAGACACCTCCAGGGGTCTCTTGAAGACACCCAACCTTCCTTTGATCACCCTCCCGTCGCACCTTCCGAAGAACCACCGCCTCCCGCCGTAGGCGAGGTACCTGTACCTAAGGGGCCGGGCGTGGCGGCTGACGCCGCGGAGTCCAAAAACTCTCGCTCGGATTCGGGGCGGCCGCCGGCGCGGGGCGCGTCTGTGCCAGCGGCGGCGGTCCGCCTGTTCCGGGTGCTGCCCGAGTCGTTGCGTCAGCGGGTGCCTGAGCACGGGTCGCGGCGGGTGCTGGAGTCCCTGGCCGCTGAGTTGGGGCACCGGTCCGAGATCGAGTTGGCCGAGCGGATCGAGCGGCGGGCCGAGCCCTGGCGGTACCGGGTCGATGAGGTCACCGACGCCACCGCCGTGGCGATCACCGTCGTGCGCCGTGGCTATGACTGCCCCGACCTTCGGTGTGAGGACCACGTACGGCTCGACACCGGCCAGCCGTGCGCCCACTGTGCCGAGGCCGAGCCCGCCGGCGACGGCGGCCCACGTGCGGCCAGGACCGCCGCGCCGAGGCCCTGCCCGGACCACCCGGGAGCGCCACGGCGGGCCGATGGCCAGTGCGCCGGCTGCTGGGTGGATCGGATCGCCGAGGGCGTTCCTGCGTAGCCAGGCCAGCGGCTTTACAATGTAAAGACAAGGGTCCGGGTCGATCCGCCGACTCGGACCCTTCGGCGTGCCAGCACGCTGGCACGCTCTCAATCATCGCCAGCGAGACGCCGCCGATTTCAAGATCAACTTTCGGGAACACGGGTTCCCGTGACCTGGGAAAGTCGTACGACTCGTACAATTCTCGGCCGCCATTGCAGGTCGCTGCGTCGCCGAGCTCGGCGACGAGATTCGCCGAACCGCTTGAAATGTCGTACGAGTTGTACGACATTGGAGGCGTGACAGTTCAACGCATGAAGAGCGCCGAGGCCCGCCAGCAGTGGCGCGACGTCCTCGAACTCGTCCGCCTCGGCGGCCGCGTCGTGATCGAGCACTACAACCGCCCGGTGGCGATTGTGCTGCCGTACGTCCCCGAGCTGGAGGACGTACACATCTCCGAGGCCGCCGACGTCGCCCAGGGCCGCCCGGCCGGCCTCGGCGAGGTCGATCGGGATGCGGTGTTCGAGGCAGTTGAGGACCTGGTGACCGCGCTACTGGAGACGGCCGCCGACCTCGGCGACGACGTTGGGCGGGCCGCCGCCGGCCTCGGCGAACAGTGGGGGGCCGTGTCTGGTGACGGGCCGATTGATGACCTGGCGGCCGCCGTGCGGGGCGTGGTCGAGGCCGTACGGCGGCACTCCGGGCCGGTGCCGGCACCGCTCACCGAGGCGTGCGCGGCCGCCGAGAACGCCCTTACCATCAGCGAGAAAGGACAGATCAAGTGAGCGTGACCAGCGCGATCCTGCCGTTCCAGATCGGCCGCGACTACGACCAGGCACACGCCAGCGACGGCGAAAGCCGGTTCGGTGCCTACGTCCGGGACGCGGCCGCGTCCAACTCCTACGCCTGGGACCTGCAAGACGCCGCCGACCAGCGCCACGAGTTCGCCCACCTGGCGTGGATGGCCGCGACGCCACCGGTGATGGCCCCCGGCTACGTCCGGTACCACCATCTGATCAAGGGCGCTCACGTCTACCGCAGCCAGTGGGACGGCTCCCTGCTGGCCTCGGTCACCTTGGCCACCCCGCCGCCGGCGGCCCTGGCCCGGCTGCGCGGCTGGCAGGGCTGGCCGCGTGAGCTGTCCGGCAGCGAGTACGTACCGGTCGAGCCGTACGAAGAGCAGATCGGCCGGGCCGCCTCTGGTGGGTACCTGCTGACCACCACGGAGATGGCGTTTCCGCTGGCCGCCTCCCTGCCCGACATCCCCGACGCTCCCGACGCTCCCGACCTGGCCCACACCGCCGCCGTGGCGGTCGGGGCGCTGGTGGGCGCGCTGAACGACGTCGTCTCGCCGGTCCTTGACGCCCTGTGAGGGCGGGGGGCCGGCGCGTCTCACGGTGGGTGTCTCACCCGGGCGTCTCACCCCTCTCAGGGCCTCTTGACAGGCCCGAGGCGCGCGCGTACACGCGCGCACGAACCGGCTGAGACCCCCTCGGCGGCCGGGCCTGCCAGCGTGTTGGCACGCCAGCACGCTGGCAGGCTGGCAAACTCCCAGGTCATGGGAACCAGAGTGGTGATCGGCAACCACAAGGGCGGAAGCGGCAAGACCGCCTACGTGGTGAACACGGCGGCCGCACTGGCGGCCGCCGGCAAACGCGTCCTGGTGGTGGATCTGGACCCCCAGGCGAACGCATCGCGCCGGCTGGCATGGCGCTTCGACCCGGCCAACCCGGTGCCGACCGTGTCCGAGGCGATCAAGGCCGACGCCGTGGGGGTGGCGGCGGACGCGGTCTACCGGTGCGGCTGGGACGGCGAGATCGGCGACGGCATCGACCTGGTGCCGGCAAGGTTCGACCTGGAGAACCGGATCAGTGAGGCCGGGGTGGTCGGCGCGGGAACGCGGCTCCGCAAGGCCCTGGAGGGCGTGGACGACGCCCACGACGTGACCCTGCTGGACTGTCCGCCCAGCCTCGGCCACCTCACTCAGATGGCCCTGGCGGCCGGGGACGTGGCCGTCTGCACCGTCGAACCGGAGTACGACTCGGTGGAGGGCGCGGTCCGCTACCGCGACTTCATCACCGGCCGCGGGGGTGACCTCGGCAACCCGGCGCTGTCCTTGATCGGGTTCGTGGTGTCGCGGACGCGCGCGAACGTCGGCGCGCACGCCTACCAGATCGGCGGCCTGCCCGACCTGTTCGGCGCTGACCGCGTGTGGAGCCCGCACATCCCCGAGCAGGCCCAGATCAAGGACGCCGCCGACGCCGGCGTACCGCTCCGCCAGCTCGGCCACCCCCGGGCCGCGGAGATGGCCGGCATCTATGACGAGCTCGCCAAGAGGCTCGTGACCGCGCTCACCGCCGCCGGCAAGGCTGGTGCCCGGTGACCGCCGCACGCATCCCCCGTAGCCGCCCGGGGGGCACCTCCCCCCTGTCCGCCCATGTCGAGGACATCGCTACCTCGGGCAACACGCCAGCACGCCAGCACGCTGGCACGCCGAACAAGGCCGCCGGCAACGCCGATGCCGAGCAGTGGGTGAACTTCTCCACCTACCTGCCCGCCCCGTTGCGGCGGAGTCTCAAGGCCCGATGCGCGGGCCTTGAGATCGAGGTACGGGAGGCCGTGGCCCAGGCCGTTGCCGACTGGCTGGAGGCCCACCCCGCCGACGACGCGTGAGCGTGCCAGCGTGCTGGCACGCCCGTCCGACCGACGTCACGCGGTGACGCTTGGGCGTCATGATCAGTGGTTGATAATCACCCTTATCAGCCACTCTTAGCGATCTTGGCGGGCCGCGCGGAGTTATCCACAGAACCGGTGAAGCCCCTGCCGCCCGCCCCCCGGCGGCCGCCACGGTGGACGCCATGACCACCAAAACCCTGGCCGCACGCATGGCACTGCTCGCACGGAAGCTTGCGGTGGAACCACTCGGCGGCTGGGGCCACGTTCGGGAGAGGGACGCCCACTCGGCGGGCGGTCATGCCGGGCGTGCCAGCGTGCTGGCACGCTGGCACGCCGAGAGGCGCGTCCGCCCTGGTGGGGGGAGCAAGATAGGCGATCAGACGTCTGATCGTCTGGGGCTTAGGGTCCTTGCCCGTGACCGTGACCCCACCTCCCGAGCGCAACGGAACCATCTCAACCCGGCAGCTACGGATCGCGGCCCTGGCCGGCGGTGCGGTCCTGATCGTGGGCCTGGCCATCGCGGTCGGAACCGCGGGCGGCGGGAAACCCGCGCCGTCGCCGTCGCCGTCGCCCTCACGTACGAGCGGCGCGGCCGCCGTGCCGCCGGCCACGAATCCGCCGCAAGTCCCGCCGCCGGCCGCATCGACTCCACCCCCGACCGGTGGGGCGTCTCCGACGCCGACAACGCCCGTCGTTCGGTGGCATGGGCCGGTGACCGTCAGCGGCCCGGACGCCGATCGTGATCTCGACAGCGTTCCGCCGCGGACGTATCCGCAAGACGCCGACCTGACGGGGCACTGGCTGGAGACGACGATCAAGGCCGTGGGCTCGGGGGTTCAGATCGCGGTGACGACGGGGACGCCCGGGTACCGGCAGTGTCGGGACACGGCGGCCGCGAACGGGGCCGACCACACCGAGCGCCTGGGGGCCGGTGACGTGCTGTGCGTCATCACCTCGCAGGGGCGCATCGCCCGCCTGATCACGAAGGACGCCACCCAGACCAGCAGTGATCCCATCATCAAGTTCGACGTCACGGTGTGGGATCCACCGATGCCGCACTAGATCACGGTCGTCAGGTGGGCCAGGGTCGCGGCCCCCACGGCCAGCACCCACAGCGGCGCGGCCGCCGCGGTGACCGCCCACCAGGTCAGCACGAACGCCGGGCCGAGCACGGCCAGGGCGATCACGCCGAGGCAGCCACCGCCGGCACCGAGCTTGCGGTCCAGGCCCGCGAATGCCCGGCGGACGACGCGGAGCGCCGGCGCGGCCGGGATGCGCGCCCACGGGCCGAGCGGCGGGTACTCCTTGCCGAGCTTGGCGGCGTGCGCCAGCTCGGCGACGGTGCACACCGCCAAGCACGTGACGCCGATCGTCAGCAGCCACAGCAGGTACGGCGGGGCCTGGATCGGGCCGACGTCGGCGGCGTGCGCCTGGAGGTAGTGCGTGCGGGCCGAACTGGCGGTCATGGCCGCGCTGATGAGCATCACCAGGCCGGGCAGGATCGCCCAGGCGGCCGCGCACGCCATGGCGGTCGTACGGCCTGAGGACCGGGGGACCTGGGCGGCCGCCGGCTCGTCGACGGGCGCGGCCTGGTCCTGCGTGGCCGCCCACTCATCGAACGGCACCATCGGAGGCAGCCCGCCGGCGTTGTCGGAATCGCTGGTCATGTCTGGTCCCGCCCGCTGGTCAGAGCCTTCCGGATGATCGTCAGGTCGGTGCTGATCTTGTGCTGGACGATCAGGTACTCGGCGACCACGCGCACCAGGACCAGGGCGGCCAGCCACAGCGGCGGCGTGCCGACCACCAGCACCCATCCCAACTCCGACCACCATCCGGCCCCGGTGATGCTCCAGCCGAACCAGAAGACCACCGCGGCGATGCCGGAGATGCAGGTCATTGCCAGCGTGTAGAGCATCCGCAGTAGCCGGGGGGTGATCAGGGCATCGAACGACAGATCAAGCAGCGTGCCGAACAGGCCCGCCGGCGGGGCGTCGTGATCGTCCATCGGGCCCATTGTCGGCCAGCAGTGGCGACAATGAGGCACGACCGAAAGGCGGGGCGGTAGAGCAGTGAGCGACATGGCGGTGCTGGGTGTCGATCCGGGCCGGCGGTGGACCGCCGGCGTGGTGAGAGTCGGAGCGGTGGCGGTGCATGGGTGGACGATCGGCCCGGTGGACGAGCAGGGCCGCCCGTCGCCGGCGGCCGCCGACAACGTCCACGATCTTCGGGCGTGGGCGCGGTACATGGCCAGGCTGATCGACACGATTGACGCCACCATCGAGCAGCACCAGGCCGCCGGCGGCGGCCGCGTGTACCTCGCGTGTGAGGTGGTCCTGCCCCCGGGCGGCGGGCGGATCGCGCTGGCTGACTGGCTCGTTCCCCGTCAGATCGTGGCCGGCCTGCTCGGCTATGACGCGGGCCTGGTGCTGGTCCGCCCGGACGCGCACGGCAAGGCCCACTACGACCGAGACGAGCGCAATCGGCTGGTGCGGGCTCGGCCTGTGACCGAGAACTACCCGCCCGAGCTGTGGCCGACCAAGGGCCACACCGGCGGCCGCCCCGCCTCGTGGGGGCCGAACGAAGCCAGGAAGGGCGAACGCGACCACGAACGGGCCGCCTACGACATCGCCGGCGTGGCGGCCGCCGAGCTGCTCGCGCGGGGGAACGCGGCGTGAGGGCCGCCGTCCTGCTCGCCACCCGGGCCGAGCGGTCCGCCTGGTGGCGAGAGGCCGTCTACGCGTTCCAGGACGGCGCACACTGGGCCTGGGCCGCCGCGGTAGTCGCGGCCGCCACCGTGTGGGTGGCCCGCGGGATGCCCTCACCGGTCACCGCCGGCGCGGCCGCCGTCGTGATGCCGATCGGGGCCACCCTCGGCGCGGCGCGGGCCTGGCGGCGGTACTCGAGTACGGATCCGGCCGAGGGGCGCGCGGCCGCGCGGACGTCCTGGCGGCGCTGGCTGACCGCCTACGCCACGGCGGCCGCCGTCATCCCCGCCGTGATGGCCGGCGCGGTCCTGCCCGTGGGCCTGGCCGTGGTCGCGCTGGCCGAGCTGGCGATCCTGACGATTCCCTGGCGGGCGCGGCGGCGGCTGCTGTACCGGATCCGGATCGGCGCGGCCGCCGTCGCCGGCGACGAAGAGGTCGAGGTGGGCCGGGCGCTGTGGTCGGGCCGCCATCTCGACCAGATCCACATCAGGTATCCGGTGGATTGGGCCGCGCACCGGCCGGGCCGGCGTGACGAGCTCGTGGAGCGGGCGATGTGGGACCTGTGCGGGCCGCCGCCGCGCACCCCGGCCGAGGCCATCGCCCGCCCCGACTACCTGAGCACCTTCAACCACGTCGAGACCCGGCTGGAGATCGAGCGGGTGCCGTCGCTCCCGCACCGGCTGGCCGCCCGCAACTGGGACCAGCGGGAGGCCATCGTGGCCGGGCAGACCACACCGGACGTGGCCGACGCCGTGATCGGCGGCGTTCCCGTCGCGCTGTACCGCCCCAAGGCGCACGCGCTGATCGTGGGGGCCACCCAGCATGGCAAGTCCAGCGGCGTGCGCGCGTGGGTGGTCGATGGCCTCACGCACGGCGTTTTCCCCGGCGGCATGTGGGGCCTGGACGGCAAGGGCAGCGGCTCTCTCGCGCCCCTGATCGGCCGCCAGGGCGTCCACGCCATCGCCCACAGCCCCGAGGAATGGCGCGCGGTCCTGGCCGAGGACATCGCGCCAACGGTGGCCCGCCGCTACGCCGAGATCCTGGCCTGGCGGTCCGGCCAGTCCGACCACCGCCCGGACCACCCGCGCGCCGTGGCGATCCTGGACGAGATCCAACAGATCTTGTTCGCCTGCCCGGACCTGGCCGACACCCTGAACACGCTGGCCAGGCAAGCCCTGGAGGCCAACGTCCTGCTGTGGGTGCTCACCCAGCGCCCCGACGCCGCCGACGCCGTTCCGGGCGCGGTCAGGGATCAGCTCGTGGACCGGATCACGTTCGGGCCGCTGTCCGGCTCGGGCGCGAAGATGTCCTTCGACATCGCTGACGACTGGCATCGGGCGATGGGCGTCGCGCCGATCCCCGGCCGGGCGCTTACGTGGCTGGGCGGCCTCTGGAGGCCCGTACAGGCTCCATGGCTGCCGATCCCGGCCGATGACCCCCGCGCTGAGCCTCTGTACCCTCCACGGGCCTCTCAGCGCTCCGCCGCCCCACCGGCACCACCGGCCCGCCCGGACGACCGCCAGGCCGACCCGAACCCGGGGGCCGCCCCGGCCGAGCCGGCGCCGGTGATCCCTCAGGTGGAGGAGATCGTCCGCGACTACGGCACCCCGAGCGCCCCGCCGCCCTCGGCGGCCTACGACCCGACCGACCCGTACGCCCACCGCCGGCGACGTCGCCGGCGCGACTGAGAGCGGCGGGCAGCTCGGCGGAGGGGCGGCGGCCTCCGGTCACGGTGGGTGATCACACTCGACCTGATCATGGGCAGGGAGCCGACACGCGCGTTTACCCCGGAGTCGCCGAAGGCGACTCCGGGGAGTTTACCCGCGGTTCGCTCACCGTCCTGTGTGATTTCGATCTTCTTCTTGCTCCACTCCCCGTAACCCTCTTCCCTTCCATCCGCCCCCCCGACTGGCGGTGCCTCCCCCGCGAAAGGGCGTGCGACGGGTGCCGGCACCACTCCCCCACCGGCCGTGTCCGGCGATGATGTGGGGCGTGGGTGACGTGTGGGGGTGGATCTCGATCGCGGCGATCCTGGCCGTGGGTCTGGCCGGCATTCCGTTCCTGGGGCGGGGCGGGGGCCGCCTCGGCGGCCGCCGAGGCCGGGGTCGTGGTCGCGACACCTACCGGGTGCGGGTCGGGCCGAGCACGCCCGTTCTCCTCCTGGCCGCGATGCTGCGGCGTCTGGACACGGTCCTACTGGTGGCCGCCACGATCACCGTGGGCGTCCTGATCTGGCTGAACGCGCGGGCCTAGCTGCTCTTCTTGAAGCCCAGGGCGGTCGCCACGCCGTTCGCGATGCTCACGATGCTCTCGGGGAAGTAGAAGACCACCGCGATCACGATCGCGAGAACGAGGAACTGGATGAACCGCGTGATCTCGCGCGTGAACAGGAAGAACAGGGCCACGATCCCGACAATGCTCAAGAAAAGCGGCCCGAAGATGTTCTGTAGCCACGTCGCCAGGCCCTTGGTGTCGGGACCGTTGTTCGCTGCTGCGATCAGTTCCGCCGCCGTGTGACTCAACATCTGGCAATCCTCCGGTGATCCCCCGCTGGCCACTTGACCTTAGGGGATCACCGCTCCCGCCAGCACAATGCTGGCGATCGGCTACTTATCGATGCCCAGAGGGGCGTTGGCCTCACGCACCTGCGGGTGGTTCCGGGTGCGGGCGATGATCCACTCGGCGATGCCGAGGATGATCACGCCGTACCCGTACGCCATGCCCCACGTGAACCGCAGGGTCAAATCCGAGGTCACCAGTTCCCCCGCGACGAGGGCGAGCGTGCCCACCGCCAGCAGGAACCAGCGGATCCCCGTCATGTCGTGCCGCTGACGCGCCACCGCTACCTCCCTCTTCGGCCTGCGTTCCGGCCGCCATTGTCTCCCGAACGTCAACGGATCGCGCATGATTCGGCCCCCGCGCCACGGACCGTGGCGCGGGGGCCGAGGGACTACGCGAACGCACCGGTGACGATTGCGGCCGCCGCCAGCACGACCGCGACGGCGGTCAGGGCGACGGCCGCCCAAAGGCCCAGGTACTTGCGGTGGACGATCTGGGAGAGCGTGATCAGGTCACGTTCTTGGAGGCTCACGGCGGCGGCCTGATCGGCCAGCACCTCCCGCAGGATGTCCGGGCTGAGCCGGGCGTACAGCCGGAACCCGGTGCGGCCGAACCGCGGCTTGATGACGGCCAGCAGGGCGAGCGTCGCGGCGGCCAGCACGACGCCGGCCGCGCCCATCAAGGCGCGGACCACGCTCGGCCCGTGGGTGACCTGGGTCGCGACGAACGCCAGGCCGGCCATCGCCAGGCCGGTAAGGGTGCTGCATTTGGCGTCCACGCGCGGCAGCTCGGCCCGCACGGCGGCCAGCTCGGCCGCGATGGGAGTCTCGGTCATCTCGATCGACTTCCTTCGTAGGTGAGGGGGCCGCCATGGCGGCCCCCTCACAGGTCAGCCCTTGCAGGGATGGCGTCGGTAGTCGGCGTCAGAGGTGAACGTGGCGTGACAGGTGCCGCACGTGACCTTGCCGCCGGTGTGGAGGATCACCGCGTCACTCCGACCGCCGTGGCGACCGCGAGCATGTCCCGCTCGGCCTCGGTGATCTCCGTCGAGTCGATGGGCAGCTTGGCGACCTCGACGCACGCGCCGTTCGCCATCGACCGCAAGCCCTTCCGCCAGATGACGCCGGCCGGGGCGCTCACTTGCCGCCGCCCTTGCTCAGCTCGCTGGTCTTGACCTGGCCGCCGCCGCTGCTGACGGTGCCGCCGTAGGTCTCCCATTCGCCGGTCTTGTCGTTCCTCGGCATCATGATCTTGATGTCCTTCCTGGTCGAGTCAGGCGGGTGATCAAGGGCTCCGGGGACGTGCTGCAACACGCCCCAGGAGCCCGCGCGCTATCGGACGGGCCTCACCCCCTCGGGCTGGTCCTGGTGGTGGCTCAGCGGTCCACCACGGCCTTGTCGAGATCGCGGTGGGTGAGGGTGACGGGCACGCTCCAGAGGAGCGTCAGGGCCTCGGAAAGCTGCATGCCGAATGCGGCGGCGCGGTGGCGTCCGCCGGCACAGCCGATCGCCACCGTGACCGGTCCGGCGCTGGGGCCGGCCAGGTAGGCCAGCACGGCGGCGGTGGTGGCGTCGATCAGTTCCTTGATGCCCGGGGTGATCAGAACGGCCGCGCGGACCGCCTCATCGTGGGCGGTCAGCGGGCGAAGGGCCGGGTTGATGTGCGGGTCCTTGAAGTGCTTCCGCAGGTCGAGCGTGATGTGGGCGGGCGGGGGCGTGCCGCCACGCCCGGTGAGCAGGGCCCACAGGCGGCCCCACAGTCCGGCGTTGTGGAGGTAGCCGAACGTCGTGATCCGGACGTCGTGCATGATGATCTGGGTCCTTTCCTTGGTCGAGTCAGGGCGGGGATCAAGGGCTCCGGGATGTGCTGCAACACGCCCGGAGCCCGCCTCAGTCGCGGGGGTTGTGTAGGACGCTGACGATCTCGGCGAGCCCTTCGCCGGCGGCGGCCAGGCCGTCGTGGACGGGGTCGAGCATGTCGGCGTCGGGGATCCGGCCCTCCAGGTCGATGGCCCGGAACATCGTGGCGAGACAGGCGCGGACGGCGTCGACCAGGGCGACCAGGACGGCCAGGTGCGAGCGCCGGATCTCGATCGTTTCGGCGGGCAGGTCCTCCAACCGGTCGGGGACGGCGGCGGCGGTGAAGACCCACAGCGCCGACATCAGATCGGCGACGGTGAAGCTCTCGCCGGCAAGCTGCTGGATGGTCTCGGTGATGGCGGAGTCCTCCAGGTCGAGCAGGGCCAGGGCGGAGGTGGACTGGTCGGACATCGGGTTTCCCTTCGTGAGGCGGGGGCCGCATCAGGCCCCCGCGGTTGGTGGGTGGTGGTGGTCGGTCAGGCGGCCGGGCCGCCGCCGCCGGCGGCGTCCTGGCCGTCGTCGGGCAGCTGCCAGCCGCCGCTCTCGGCCGGGTGGACGTGGCCGGCTTTGACGAGCCGGGCCATGTGCCGGTACACGCTCGGGCGGCTTTGCCCGGTCGCCTCGGCGAGCGGCTGCCAGCCGAGCGGGCCGCCGCCGGCGGCCTCCAGGGCGGTGATGAGCTGGTCGGCCACAGGCACCTCCTCCTCCGCCTCGGCGGCGGGGCGGGCCGGTGCGGCGTCGTCGGCGTCGTTCACCACGGCGGCCGAGGCCGCCGGCGCGTCGTCAGCGACGATCACGGCGTCGTCGTCGGGGACCTCGGGCCCGGCCGGGTCCGGTGCGGCGTCGTCGGCCATGGCCATGGCCGGGGCGGCCTGGCGCTTGCAGTGCCTGACGATCGCGCTGATCTCCTTGTCGGAGACGTAGGCGTTCTGGAGGCGGAGCGTGGTCGATGCCCCCATGGGCCAGTACAGGGCGTCGCCCTGGCCGAGCAGCTTCTCCGCCCCGGGCTGGTCGATGATGACGCGGCTGTCGGTCAGGGAGGAGACGGCGAACGCCAGCCGAGACGGCACGTTCGCCTTGATCAGCCCGGTGACGACATCGACGCTCGGGCGCTGGGTGGCGAGCACCAGGTGGATGCCGGCGGCGCGGGCAAGCTGGGTGATGCGCACCACGGACGCCTCGACGTCCTTGGGCGCGACCATCATCAGGTCCGCCAGCTCGTCCACGATGACGAGCAGGTACTCCAGCGGCTTGAGCACCTGGCCGTCGATGCGGACCTTGCCGGCGGCCGCCGCCTCGTTGAACTCATCGATGTTGCGTACCCCGGACGCGGCCAGCAGGTCATAGCGGCGGTCCATCTCGCCGGTGACCCACTCCAGCGCCTCGGCGGCCTTGCGGGCGTTGGTGATGATCGGGACCAGCAGGTGCGGGATGCCCGCGTAGGGGGCCAGCTCGACCCGCTTGGGGTCGATGAGGATCATCCGGACCTGCTGCGGAGTGGCGCGAATCAAGATCGAGCAGATCAGCCCGTTGACGCACGTGGACTTGCCGGCACCGGTCGCACCACCGATGAGGATGTGCGGCATCTTGGCCAGGTTCGCCACCACGGTGCGGCCCTCGACGTCCTTGCCCAGGCCCGCGATCAGCGGGTGCGGGTCACCCGTGGCGGCCGGGGAGCGCAGCACGTCACCGAGGCTGACCAGGTCTTTGGTCGGGTTGGGGACCTCGACGCCGATCAGGGACTTGCCCGGGATCGGGGCCAGGATCCGCACCGCTTGCGGAGCCTTGACCGCAAGCGTGAAGTTGCGGGCCAGCCCGGTGATCTTCTCGACCTTGACGCCCGAGCCGGGAGAGATCTCATACCGGGTCACTGTCGGCCCCCGGGTGTAGCCGGTGACCTTGGCGTCGATCTTGAACTCGGTCAGGACTCGGGTGATGGCCCGGATGATCCGCTCGGCCTCCCGTTCGCCGCCCGTGGCCTGGGGCGCGGTGCGCAGTAGGTCCAGGCTCGGGGTGGCGTAGCCGGCCACGTCATCCGCGTTGGGATCCGGCTCGGGCGTTGCCGGCACGTCGGGAACCGGCGCGGCGGGCGGGGCGGTCTCGGGGGCCGGTGCGGCGTCCGCCTCGGGGGCGGGGGCGGCCTGGCCGCCCAGGCGCCAGGCGTAGACCACGGCGGCCGCCGCCAGGCCCAGGATCACCGCCGGCTGAGCACGTACGGCCATCAGCAGGCCCCAGACCACGAAGACCACCACGGCGATGCGCGCCCACTTCATCCGGGTGCGCGCGCTTGAGATCTGGTCCTCGGTCGGCGTGACCGACGTCGGCCGCCGCGCGTCGGTGTTGGTGCGTGCCTCCTCCACCAGGGCGTCGGTCACCCGCTTGATCATCTCGGCGTCGGTCACCGCCCGGGTGCTCACCCAGTCGGTGAACCGCGCGCGCATCGCCGGCATCCCGACGCGCACCCGGGCGCGGTGGGTGGCCACCAGGCCCGGCCCGTTCTCCTCGGCCGCCGCCTCGGTCTCGGCCTCGGCGTACGCCTGGCGGGCCTCGGCCTCGGCCTGCTCGTCAGCCTCGGCGCGGGTCTTGCCGGCGGCCCAGGCCCGCACGGTCCGGACTCCGGAGTAGACGCGGTCCACGAGCGTGGTCCGGTACCGGCGCGGCACCTCCTGCGGCTGCTGGTCGGGGGCGGTCATCGTGGGCCTCCCTCGGCCTCGGCCACGAGCTTGATCAGCTTGGTGATGTGGGCGTCCAGGGTGGTGGTGATGGCCTCGGCCCACGGCTCGGCCGCCTCGGCGGGCAGATCACGCACCAGGGCGCGCCATTGCTCCCACGCCGCCGTCACGCGCTCCAGCGGGGTGCCGGCGCGGGCCTGCTTGGCGGCGTAGTGCGCCGCCCGGTTGGCGACCCGCCGGCGGGCCAACTCCTCAGGGGACAGCGGCATCGGATCCTCCGTCTCATCGGTGGGTTCGCGCGCGCGTGTACGCGCGCGCCTTGAGGTCTGTCAAGAGGGGGGATTGGGGGGTGAGACGGGCCGGTGAGACGGCCACCTGAGACACCCCCGGGCGGGGGCGGGCGGCGGCTCCAGGCACGGCCGCCCGCCCCCCGCATGCGCGGGCCTACTTGTGGCCGCCGCTGCCGGTGACGGTGCTGAACATCGTGGTCAGGCCACCGCCGACCGAGGTGGCGGTCTGCTGGGCCATCACGCCCACCATCGAGCCGGACAGCAGGACGCCCGCGGTGAAGGCAAGGGCGACGTGGCTGGGCTTGGCCTTCTTCTTCTCGACCGCCCGGTAGAGGAAGAACCCGATCAGCAGGACGATGATCAGGCTGGTGCCGCCCGCGGCCATGCTCGCGCCGCTGGAGGCCGCCGGCATCTCGGGCGCGGCCACAACCGCCGTGGTCGCCTCGGCGGCGGCCGGCTGGACGGCGGCCGGGACAACGACGCCGGTCAGGGTCTCCGCGTTGGCGCTGGTGAGCTGGGACGCCATCATGGTGGTGTTCTCCATTCCGTGTTCCGTTGAGCTGGGACTGGGTTGGGGTTGCGGTCCGGTCCCTGTCGGGGGACCGGACCGCGTTCTAGTTGGTGATGATCTTCAGTTCGGGCGTTGCGTGGTCGTCGGCCTCGGCCAGCGCGATCACGCGCTTGGCGCGGTCGAAGCCCACGCCAAGCGCGGTCTGGACCTGGCGGACCGACGCGTCGGGCGTCAGCTCTCCGGACTCGATCAGCGCGTGGAAGCGGTCTCGTAGATCGGCATCGGACAGCGCTCTCGGCGACGGCTCGTCAGTGCTCCTGCGGGCCGAGGGCGGGACGGGAACGCCCTTGTTCGGACGCGGGCGGCCATTCGTGCGGGGCGCTTTCGAATCCTGCCGTTTGTCCTGGTCGGACCCGGTTCGCCGCGCGGTCTGGGCCGCGTTCGGGCGGGCGATCAGGGGCAGGACGGTGCGGTCTCCCACCGGCAGCGGCCAGGCCACTGCCGGACGCTCGACGCCGCTCTCGGGCGCGTCGTCCAGAGCGGGGGGCGCGCTCTCGGGAGCGCTCCCGAACGTCAGGTCCATCTCGGCCAGCAGCGGCACCGGTCGCCCGGCCTCGGTCCACGGGTCGGCGGCCGCGATCGACTCGTCCACGACGCCGATCAGGTGGGCGGTGGCGGCCGCGCCGGCCGGGCCGATCGCGTGCGCGATCATCCCGCCGACGACCGTGAAGAACCCGGACAGCCCGTGCGGGGCGTGTGAGGGGATCGCGGCCGAGAAGTTCAGCAGGACCGAGGTGCCCAGGCAGGCGATCGCCAGCCCTGCCGCGCGGGTGTCGAGTTGCCCGCCGGCCGAGGCCAGCCGGGCGCGGGCGATGAGGATCCAGACCACCGCGCCGATCAGGACCGGTTCCAGCAGCCACAGCGCCCACCACATCGGGTCCGTGGTGGCGGCCGGGCCGATCCCCATCAGGCGGGCCGCGCCGTGGTGTACGCCGGTCGTGGACCAGGCCGCGAACCCGAGCAGGACGGGCACCAAGACCTTGAGGTTGAGGATCCGCAGCCGCTCCAGGCGCAGCGCGCGCGCCTCACCCGAGCGGGCCATCTGCGAGGTGATCCGGGTCCGCTCACCGGCCGCGCGGG
>NZ_JAMXMY010000047.1 GCF_024055795.1 Actinoallomurus purpureus
AAACGAGCCATCAACTCCAAGTACCGCGCCGTAGGCCGCGACCTCGACCACCGCACCCACAAGACGACCATCCAGATCGCGGTCACCGGCTTGCCCAACCACCCAGACCCCTAACCGAACGGCATTGGGCCTAGTCCGGGCTTGATGTGGACGCTCGCACGTCGTGCGCTCGTGCTTCTTGCCTGACGCCGGAGAGAGCGTCCCTCGACATCGATCCCGTCCGGGTGAGCGAGACGATCAGTCCAGCGGCTGTTATGGCGAGTGTTGCGGCGGCGTAGATGATTGCTGCGGGCACCAAACCGATGGCGTCACTGAGGAAGCCGGCCACGATGGTAGGGATGCCATACGCGAGATAAGCGACTACGTAGACGGCGGAGAACAGCTTCGCGCGCTCCTGCGCTCGCGTCAGCGGAACAAGGAGCCCGAGCGTACTGGAAAAGACGGCGCCGAAGCCGAGGCCGGTGATGATCGCGCCGCAGATGATGAGCGATGCGAGGCCCGCCGCGAACGAGCACGCCTCCAGCGACACACCGGCGAGGACCGCTGCATATCCGGCGAGCATGAACCGCCGGGGCGGCATCAGCGGGCCGAGTACGAGCGCGGAGACGGCCGCAGCCAGGGGCTGGGCTGCGACCACCAGGCCGAGGGCGGCTCCGCTGGTGATGTGCAGGGCTTGATGGACGATCGACGCCCCGAGGCCGAGGACCAGCCCGGCCGACATCCAGATCCCGATCATCCCTGGGGCAGTGCGAGCGAACGCGGTCCGGGCCGCGGATGGAACGCCGATGCGCGACACGAGGGCATCGCCGATCCCTTGACGCTTGCCGACCGTCTCAGGCGAGGCCGCTGTGACGACGATGGCGATGACGATGATCGCGAGTGCGGCTCCGAACACGACTGCGGCGGGTGCTGCCGCGAACTGGATGGCGACGCCGGTCAGGACGACGCCGATGCCGAGACCGGCGACGGATGCGATGCTCACGACCAGTGCTGCGACCTTCTTCTGCGCCGCTGGTGCGACCTCGGCTATGTAGGCGCTGAACGCGCTCGTGGCCGCTCCCGTCGCGAAGCCCTGCAGCGCCCTCGCGACGATGATGACGCCGATATCCGGGGCGAACAGGAACACCGCCATCGCGACCGCCTGGAGTGCGAGGGCCGCGATGAGTACCGGACGGCGACCGATTCGATCCGACAGGGAACCGATGACGAGGAGCGCGAGGAGGAGCGCGAAGGCGTAGATCGCGAACGCGACCGTCAGCTCGCTGTCGGGAAAATGCCAGTGCTGCTGGTAGACGACCAGCAGGGCGCTCGGTGCTCCCGCGGCGGCCATCACTGCCATGAACGCGATAGCCGATGTGACGAAGGCGACGACCGGCGGAACCGTTGGACGCGGCATGGAACCCCTATCCACTCGACGTAGGACCGAACCCGACTGGACGGCCCACTCAGTGTCGAGCGGTTGGACGACACCCTCCAGTGGCAAGAATGCCAATATGTGCGAGGATTTCGCCACAGGGGATTGATCGCCGCGGGCTGAGGAGATGGACGACGATGAGTTCGCACCGGGTGATGGTGCTTGTGCTGGATGGGGCGCTCCCGCTCGACGTCGGCATCCCGACCCAGGTGTTCCATCCGCGTGACGGACTCCCGTACGAGCTGACAGTGTGCGGCGTCGCTGCGGGAACGGTGCCGTCCAGTGAGGGTTTCGGGTACGCGGTGCCGCAGGGTCTCGACGCGCTGATCGGGGCGGACACCATCATCGTCCCCGGCTACGCGCCGGTCGGCCGACCGATCCCGGCCGCAGTGCACGATGCGCTTCGGAGGGCGCATGCAAGAGGAGCCCGCATCGCATCGATCTGCTACGGCGCGTTCGCCCTGGCCGACGCGGGTCTGCTGGAAGGGCGGCGCGCGACAACGCATTGGGACGCGGCGGAGATGCTGGCGCTGCGCCATCCGGACATCCTGGTGGAGCCCAATGTTCTGTTCGTCGATGAGGGTTCGGTCCTCACATCAGCCGGTGTCGCGGCGGGCATCGACCTGTGCCTTCACATCGTCCGGCGCGACCTCGGCGTGAGCGTGGCGAACGACATCGCCCGCCGTCTGGTGACGGCGCCCTATCGGAGCGGCGGCCAGGCTCAGTACCTTCCCCGAAGCAGCCCGGCACCGCATGGCGATACGCTCGCGGCGACCCGAGAATGGGCGCTGACGCGCCTCCACGAACCGCTCGCAGTCACCGATCTCGCGACGCACGCGCGGATGTCGCTGCGCACCTTCATGCGCCGCTTCGCCGAGGATACCGGCGACACGCCGCTGCAGTGGGTCCTGCGCGCTCGGGTCGACGCTGCCCGAGCGCTCCTGGAAACCACGAAGCTCCCGGTCGACCAGATCGCCGAGCGCGTCGGACTGGGAACCGGATCCAACCTCCGCCTGCATTTTCGGAGAATCCTCGACGTGTCGCCGACCGAGTATCGGGCCGCGTTCTCCGACCGGACGATTCCGACTCCCTGAGCGGGAACTTCTAGATCCACGGCTACCGGACCTCCTTCTGAACAGCGGCGATGCATTGATCACTTGAGCGCGCCATCGTTTGCCGACAGGCGGGCCGGAGTGGGGCGTCGGCAGAGCGAGGATGTGGGCCTATGGCTGCCTCTACGGCCCGTGGGTCCGGAGTGGCGGGTGGTCACCCCGCCAGGTACTTGCCGAGGAACTCGGCGAGCTTGGCGACGGCGGGGGTGACGTATTCGTCCTTGTCGTAGAGGTCGATATGGGTGGCACCGTCGATGACGACCAGGCCGCTCCAGCCCGTCTCCCGCCAGCACGGGCAGGTTGAGCGGATCCGGCAGAATTGGGAGGACATGCTCCGCGTCCCCGGGTCGCTCACGACTGGCAAGGTGCGGGCCTACGACCTGCTGCGGATGATGACCAGCGGCGACCGCATGACGGGCCTGGGCGACGCGTTCGCGAACTACGCCTGTCGACCCGTTCGAGCCGGGGAATGCGGGCCTTCCGGGCCAGCACGAGCGCGGCATCCTTGAGCGCCGTCGTCCTGCGGTGCCGCACCATATGGTGCAGCCGCTCGTTGGCGTTCAGCAGCTCCAGCCCGGCCGGGAAGCGGAGGACGAAGTCAGCAGGGCGGGCGTCCGCTTCATCGAACACCGGGATCCCCCTCCGCGGCCGGCCGGCGCACCCCGGACAGCGGCCTGCCGTACCCGGCGGCGCAGAGCAGCGCGCACACCTCGTCCAGGTGCATCTGCACCGGCGCCCGTTCGCGCCGTCTCGTGCCGTACGCGTGTCGGGTCTCATCACCTGGGTGACGGATCGTTCTCAGGACGTGGGTGACACGTCCGGCTAGATGATCATGCTTGGGATTTCAGTTCAGCCGTCACCGTGGTGTCGATCAGCCGGCGTGTCAGCTGCGATTTCGTCGCTCGATGCGAAGTGAACCATGGCATGTTACGGTACTGAGTACCATTTGGAACTCGATGCCGAGGAGTCTGTCATGGATAGCCGGACTATCGTGTTGACGGGAGTGACCCGCGGTTTCGGCCGCGAGTCCGTCGAGTTGCTGATCCGGGAACGGCCGCAGGACCACTACGTCGTGCTGGCTCGCCGGGGCGGCGAACGCCTCGCTGCGGAACTCGCCGAGGCCACCGGCGCTTCCGGGGTCACAGGCGTGGACTGTGACCTCGCTTCGCTCGCCGAGATCAGGCGGGCGGTGGAGGAGATTCTGCGTGGGCTCGACACCAGGTACCTCCCGCCGCTCGGTGGCTATCTCGGCAACGCCGGCCTGACGGTCACGACGACCGAGAAACGCACCACGGACGGGTACGAGATGACCTTCGGGGTCAATGTGCTGTCCCACTACCTGCTCGTCAGGGAGCTGCTGCCCCGGTTTACCGGTCCGGGCTGGATCGTGCTTACCTCGAGCGACTGCCACTTCGGGCAGTTCCGCTACACGCTCGGCGCCACGCCGCCGCCGCGCTGGGAGACGCCGGAACGACTGGCCACGCCTCGTGCCGGTGGAGCGCGGGAGGCCGGGCGGGCGTACGCGACCAGCAAACTCGGCGTCATCTACCTGACCCACGCGCTGGCCCGCCGCCTGCCCGAGAGCGTCGGCGTCTACTCCTACAACCCGGCGCTCGTCGCAGGCACCGATTTCTTCCGCCACGCCCCGGGGCCCGTGCGGGGCGTGCTCAACGGATTCTTCCAGCTTCAGCGATTCCTCGGCCGGGGCATGACGCCGCAGCAGGCGGGCGCCCGGCTCGCTGAGACGATCCTGACCGGGCTGACCGCCCGGACCGGGTCCTACCTCGATCGCGGCCGCAACGTCCCGTCGTCGCCAGAGTCGCACGACGAGGCCCGCGAGGAGGAGCTGTGGCGCGAGGCCGCCCGCCTCGTCGACGCTGACCGCCGGGCGGGCCGGGCGGATATCCTGGCCGAATGAGCACGAACAAGGTTCCGGTGGAGTCATTGCGGGACCGCAAACGCCGCCAGACCCGGGAACGGATCATCGAGACGGCCTTCGCGCTCTTCATGGAGCGGGGGTTCGATGTCGTCACCGTGGACGAGATCGCCCAGCGGGCCGAGATCGGCCGCACCACCTTCTTCCGCTACTTCGGCGACAAGCAGGAAGTCGTCTTCTCTACCGAGGACGACTTCCTGCGCGCGCTCACGGCGGCCATGCGCGATGCGCCCGCCGAGCCGCTCCAGGATCTCGCGCAGGCACTGGCCACATCTCGGCGGCTGCTGCTCGCGATCTGCGCTGAGGCCGCCCGCAACCCCGGCCACTACGCGGTTTACCACCGTCTGGTCAAGCAGCACCCCGAGCTCGAAGATCGGCACACCCGCAAGACCCGGCACTACGCCGACCTCCTCGAGAAACACCTGATCGACCACGGCACCCCGCCGGCCACCGCCGTCCTCGCCGCCCAGTTGACCCTCGCCTGCTACCAGGCGGCGTGGCGCCTCGGCAGCCACGACGCGACGGCGGTGCTCCGCGAGGCGAATGACACCTTCGACCTTCTGCTGGGCGCCACCGCCGCATGACCGGCGGACCGGCCTTCGCTCAGCCGGGACATGCGCCACCTCGCAGCGGGCTCGATCACCAATCCAGCACTCGGGCAGATACGGTTCCCGATCAGTCGGCGACGACGTGTCTCCATCCGAGGTAGCGGGCGTCGAACAGCTGGCGGACGGCGTCCAGGTCGACGCGCCGGTCGCCGGGGACGACCGCGAGCACGAGGCGGGTGGTGTACCGGTCGGTCTTGACTCTGAGGATGATGCACTTGGCTGTGTGGGAGACGGGGTGACCGCGCAGGGCACTGACCGATTCTGTGGTGCCGTCCGGTTCGTGGTCGATGAGCCGGTAGGGGGTCTGGGCGGTGTCGGACAGGGCGATCAGGCGCTGGTAGGTGTCGGGGTGGGGCACGCTCTGTCCTCTTCCACGGTTTCGGCGGTGGTGGTGCGATGGGTGCGTTCGATGGCCTGGCCCCAGTACGTTCCGGCGATCATGAGCATGGCGCCGAGGGAGGCCCACACGGTGAGCCGTTCGCCACCGAGACTGATCCCGATCGCGACGGCCCAGATCGGCTCGGTGCCCAGCAGTAGGCTGGCCCGGCTGGCGGAGGTGCGTTGCACGGCCCAGGTCTGGGCGAGGAATGCGAACTCGCTTGCTGGTGGAACGCGGCTGGCTGGACGAGGAGGTCCCCGGCTTGTTCACCCCGGCCCGCCGCCGAACCAGGGGTTCGCTCAACACCCGCTGACAATAGGGCTCTTCCGCCTACATTCGAAGGTGCGACCCATATCGGATGCAGGACTGGAAGAGCCCCGGAGATGAAACCGTACGACACTCACAACCCAGCTGACCCCTTTGCCCGCTCCCTCAGCGCCTTCGAGACGCTGATGGGCACCCTGTCGGGCGACCAGGCAGGCGCGTGGACCCACGCGGAGCTGGAGGAACACCTCCAGGTGGCCGGGCGGGAGCTGTTACGGCAGCTCCTGCAGGACCACTTGGACCTGCGCACCCGGCGGGAGGAGGACCAGCTCGGCGCCGATCCCCGCCCGGTGGTGACCGGCCCGGAAGGGCGGGCGCGGCCATGGCGCGAGAGCGGCCACGCGCGCCTGTTGGCCAGCGTGTTCGGGCTGGTCCGCGTCACCCGGGCCGCCTACCGGGGCCCGGGCGTTTGCAACGTCCACCCCGCCGACGCCGCCCTGTCGCTGCCTGCGGGCCGGCACTCGATGGGCCTGCGCAGGCTCGCGGTCACCGAGGCCGTGCGGGGCTCGTTCGACCAGGCCCACGACGCGATCACGCACCGTTGCGGGAACGTGCCGGGCAAGCGGCGGCTGGAGGAACTTGTGGTCGCCTCGGCTGTCGACGTCGACGCCTTCTACCGCGCGAAGATCCCGCTGCCGTGCAGCCGGGACATGCCGCTGGTCCTCCAGGTCGACGGCAAGGGCGTGGTCATGCGCCCGGAGGCCTTGCGCGAGGCGACCCGCCGGGCCGCCGCAAAAGCCGCTGGCGGCCACCGCGCACGGCTCGCGCCCGGGGAGAAGCCCAACCGTAAGCGGATGGCCACCGTGGCCTGCGTCTTCGACATCCGCCCGGCCCCGAGACGGCCCCATGATGTGATCCATCCGCCCGGGAGCCGCAGCGATCAGCGCCGGGCCCGGCCCGGGCCGAAAGCCGAGAACAAGTGGTGCACCGCCTCCCTGGTCCGCCCGCCAGAACAGGTCATCGCCGACGCCTTCGACCAGGCCCACGCCCGCGACCCGAAGCATCTGCGGCCCTGGATCGTCCTGGTCGACGGCGCTCGCCACCAGCTCGACCTGATCACCGGCGAGGCCGGCCGACGCGGCGTCACCGTGCACCTTTTGCTGGACTTCGTCCACGTCGCGGAGTACGTCTGGGCGGCCGCCCACGCTTTCTACAAGCCCGGCACCGCCGAGGCCGAGACCTGGGCCGCCGACCAACTGACCGCGATCCTCGCAGGCCACGCCGCCCGCGCCGCCCACGGGATGACCGTCCAAGCCGACGGGGAAGCACTCCCGGCTGCCCGGCGCGAGGCCGTCGACGCCTGCTACCGCTACCTCACAGGCCACCTCGACCAGCTCCGCTACGACACCGTCCTCGACAAGGGCTGGCCGATCGCCACCGGCGCGGTCGAAGGCACCTGCCGCCACCTGATCGCCGACCGCCTCGACATCACCGGTGCCCGCTGGGGCCTGCCCGGAGCCGAAGCCGTCCTCCGACTACGCGCCCTCGTCTCCAACGGCGACCTCGACGTCTACTGGCGCTTCCACGCCACCCGCGAGCACCAACGCCTCTACCCCGACCAGCAGAACTACCACCTCACCGCTTGATCGCGACCTTCACTCGAAACGAACCGCACCCAATCCCCTTCCTTCGGGAAGGGGAGGAAGTCACCAGCACCAGGCCTCGGGGGCGGGGCCGCCGTTGCCGATCGGCGGGAACAGTTCGTCGAGCTGCGTCAGCGTGGTGTCCGGTAGCCGCAGATCCAGGGTGCCGGCCGCCGCCTCAAGGTGCTCGAAGGTCCGAGGTCCGATGACGGGGGCGGTCACACCCGGCCGCGACAACACCCACGCCAGGCCGACCCGTGCCGGATCCTCGCCCAGGTCCGCGCAGAGCTCCTCGTACTTCTGCACCTCCGCCCGCAGCGTCTTCAACGCCTCCACGGCGCGGCCCTGCGCGCTTTTCACGGCCGTGCCCGCGCGTTGCTTGCGCAGCGCGCCGCCGAGCAGGCCGCCGTGCAGCGGTGACCAGACGAGCACGCCGAGGCCGTACGCCCGTGCCGCCGGGATCACCTCCATCTCCACGTGCCTGGTCACCAGGTTGTAGACGCACTGCTCCGAGACCAGGCCGAGGAAGCCGCGGCGCGCGGCCGCCTCCTGGGCCGCGCTCAGGTGCCATCCGGCGAAGTTGGACGAACCGACGTACCGGATCTTTCCCTGGGCGGTGAGCGATTCCATCGCCTGCCAGACCTCGTCCCAGGAGGCCGTCCGGTCCACGTGGTGCATCTGGTAGACGTCGATCCAGTCGGTCCGCATGCGCCGCAGGGAGTCCTCGCAGGCCGCGATGATATGCCGCGCGGACAGGCCGCCGTTGTTCGGCCAGGGATCCATCTCGCTGAAGACCTTGGTGGCCAGGACCACCTTCTCCCTGCGCCCGCCGCCCGTCGCGAACCAGGATCCGAGGATCTCCTCGGTGTATCCGCGACGGACCTGCCAGCCGTAGTTGTTGGCGGTGTCGAAGAGGTTGATGCCGAGGTCGAGAGCCCGGTCCATCAGCGCGTGGCTGTCGTCGGGATCGACTCTGGGCCCGAAATTCAACGTGCCCAGGCACAGCCGGCTGACCCGCAGCGCGGTACGGCCCAAGGTGGTGTACTCCATGGCCGGAGGCTGTCACGCCCCCCTTGACCACTACTCAATCATGACTCTAGGCACGCGGCCGATCCTGAGGGCGAAGGACGGGGCCCACGGCGAGATCGCACGGCCCGGAACGGCGCACGGCCACAGAACGACGAACCATCGGGAGGCCATCGGTGTCGGCTCGCGGCGTCGTCGTCCTCGGAGGGTCCGGGTTCGTCGGCCGTCACATCGCCACGGCCTTCGCCACCGCCGGCTGGGACGTCCTCGTCATCGGCCGCCGCAGGCCTTCCGATCTCGACCTGCCCTTCGCCCCGATGGATCTCGCCGCCCGGCGTCCCGACGAGATCGCCGGAACGCTGGGCGCGTACCGGCCGGCGGTGGTCGTGAACGCCGTGGGAGCCAACTGGAACGCGTCGCATGCCCAGATGCGCCGTTCCAACACCGAGGCCCCTCTCCGTACGCTCACCGCGCTGGCCCGCATGCCGACGCGACCCCGGTTCATCCATCTGGGCTCTGTCCTGGAGTACGGACCGGTCCCCGTGGGGACCATGCTCGGCGAGCGCGGCGAGGAACGTCCGGCGGGACCCGCCGGGCTGACGAAACTGGAGGCCACCCGGGCGGTTCGCCGCGCCTGCACCGCCGGTGTCCTCGAGGGGCTGGTGCTCCGGCTGCCCAACGTCACGGGGCCCGGCGCGCCTGTCGCGAGCCTGGCGGGCGTCGTCGCCACCGAACTCTCGGCCGCGTGGGAACAGGGCCGTCCGGCCGTCCTCGCCATCGGCCCGCTGAGCGACGTACGTGACTACGTGGACGTACGCGACGTCGCCGATGCGGTGCTGTCCGCCACCGTCTCGTCGGCCGGCGACCTCGTGCTGAATCTCGGCAGCGGCCGCGCGACGCCGGTGCGTGCGCTGGTCGATCTGCTGGTGGATGTCAGCGGCGTGCCGGCGACGGTGACGCAGCGACCGGCGGCGCCCGGGGGAGCGGCGGGGACGCAGCCGCGTGACGAGGTCCCCTGGATCCAGGTGGACGCCACCCGGGCACGTGCCGTGCTCGGCTGGCGGCCACGGCGATCACTCCGTGACTCGATGCGCGACCTCTGGCTCGATTTCAACGTGGGAGATGGGTATGCGAGTGCTCTTCACCGTCTCGAACTGGACGGGTGACTATTTCTGCATGATTCCGCTCGGCTGGGCTCTCCAGGCCGCCGGGCACGAGGTCAGAGTGGTCTGCCCCGAGCAGCAGACCGAAGGGATCCGCGCGTCGGGCCTCACGCCCGTGCCGATCCTGAAGGGGCTGGACACCACCTTCATGCTCCGCTTCGGCCTGCTGATGAAGACCCTCCAGGGCAGACGGACGCTGCCGGACCTACCGCTCCCGCTCAACCCGCTCGACGGGGAACCCCTGCGACGGTTGGAGGACTTCGACGTCGAGACCGCCGCGCATCACCTCAGGACCCGCGCCGGCGAGGCGCTGGTCCACAACAACGACGTCACCGTGGAGTTCGCCAGGGCGTGGCAGCCGTCCCTGGTCGTCCACGACATGATGGCCTCGGAAGGGGCCCTGGCGGCCCGGCTCCTGAAGGTGCCCTCGGTCTACCACTCGCCGGGCCTGTTCGGAACGGTTGACGACGAGATCGACCTCGGGCCCGAGGATCCCTCCAACGCCTTCCTGCGCTACGGCCAGCCCGCGTGGAGCCGTAGCCAGATCGAGTTCGTCATCGACCCGTCTCCGGACGCCGCGGCGGCGCGCTGCGGGGAGGGGGAGCGGATTCCGGTGCGCTATGTCCCCTACAACGGTTCGGGCGCATTGCCCGCCGAGGCGCTGGAGGCGTTGGAGGAGTTGCAGTCGCCGTCCCGGAGGCCCCGCGTGTGCCTGCTGTGGGGGCGTTCGGCGCCCAGTGCCTTCGGCGTCCATGTCCCCGCGTTGCGGTGGGCCGTCGACGCCGTGCTGGACGAGGGGGCCGATCTGACGCTCACCGCCGGGGCGGACCAGGTCGCGGCGCTGGGAGAACTGCCCGGCCGCGTGAAGGTGCACCGCGACTTCCCGCTCCACCTGCTGCTCGGCTCCGCCGACGCCATCGTCCACCACGGCAGCGTCAACCCCTTCATGACCGCGGCGCTGGCGGGGATCCCGCAGCTGTCGCTGTCGCTCGCCGACGACCAGATCGTCATGGGGGAGAGGTTCGCCGCCACCGGTGCGTCGCACAACCGGCCCGCCCTCGTCGCCACGAAGGAAGAGATCCGGGAGGCGGTCCGCGAGCTCGTCGGGGACGCCGAGCGGAAGGCGGCGGCGGAACGGCTCCGCGCCGAACTGCTCGCCCGCCGCCCCCCGTCGGAACTGGTCGGATCCCTCGAGCGGCTGACCGCCGTCGGTGATCTCGGCTGACGGTGGTCGCCCTCACGAGTCGACCAGCGCCACCGCCCTGGTCCAGCCCGCGCCCGCGCCCACGAGCTTCACGGGGAGACAGGAGACCGTGAAACCGGTCGGCGCGGGCAGCAGGTCAAGGTTGGCCAGGTTCTCGATCTGGCAGTACTCCCGTCGGCGGCCGACCAGGTGGGCGGGCCACAGCACTCGCCGGTCGCCGGTCCGCTGAAACTCGGCGATCATGTGCCCGAACGGGGCGTCGAGGCTGAAGGCGTCGGTTCCGATCACCCGCACGCCGAGGTCGAGCAGCAACTCGACCGCGGGCCCGTCCAGGCCCGTGAAATCGGTGAAGTAGGCGGGGGTCCCGGCCAGCGCGTCGGCTCCGGTCCGCAGCAGGACGATCTCTCCTGGGGCCGGTGCGCGGCCGATGCGCTCGAACTCCTCGGCGAGCCGGCCGGCGCCGACCGCACCGACCGGCTCCTCGGACACGTCCAGGACCACGCCCGGAGCGAGGAACCATTCCAACGGCATCTGGTCGATGTGCCGGGGAACCCCGTAGGCGGCCCGCGACCCGTAGTGGGAGGGGGCGTCCACATGGGTGCCGGTGTGGGTGGTGAGAGTCAGGGTGTCCAACGACAGCAGTTCCCCGTCGGGCAGGACCGAGGGATCGAAGTCGACTCCGAAGTGCTCGCGCATCCCCTCGGCCATGTGCCGTGCCCCTTCGGCGGGGGACATCACCTCGTGCGTGATCGGGTTGGCCTCCCAGGCGGCCGCGTCGATGCGGGCCGACAGGTCAATGATCTTCATGTGGTCCGGACGTGGTCCGTTGGAGGGCATGGCCGCCGCCTTTCTGTGGGTCCACGGTCTGTGCCCAGGCTCGCCGGGCCGTCTCGACTCCCACTGGAACGCGGCTGGAAGGTTGACTTCCTCCTCCTTCTGAAGAAGGGGAATTCCCATCGGCCGTGTGGCCGATTCGGCCTTTAGGCCGGGCGCCTCACGGCGCGGGTTTCCTGTTTCAGCGCCGACTGCGGAAGGGAGGACCCTTGCCGTCTGACACCAGCTCCACAGGCATCACCAGAGGATCTCTCCCCGGCTACGGCT
>NZ_JAMXMY010000048.1 GCF_024055795.1 Actinoallomurus purpureus
TCCCCCAACACGCACCCACCCCCACCAACTCACCCACCAGCACATCCACCGCCGACGCCAACGTCACCGACAGCTCAAAAAACCCCCGACCCGACCTCACCCACGAACCAAAATCAGCTTCAAAACCCGTGGTCACCACTCACCCCCGTCAGACATTCCCCGCACCAGTACGCCAGGGGTGGCCGTTGCCGGTCGACCTCGCACACCTCGGACAGACGCATTACAAACCGCCGAGCATGCCGGAGGAACAAACACCCCAGCTCGTCATTCACCAAGCACTACACCCGCCAAAGTGCTCGCGTAGCCGTGAATAGTCCCTGGCGTGCGATTATCGAGCGGGACAGCTCACTGAGGGGCGGCTTGCGGTAGACCTTCGGGGCAAAGCGAATGTCCTGGACCTGCCCCCGGGGGTCGGCGGCGACCGTCACCAGACCATCACGGCAGGTCACCGTCGTGCTGACCTCGTCGAGTGCGCGGCGCATGTCCTTGAGCGGCTTGGCCTGCCGGAAGTAATCCTCCATCAGCTCTTCGAGCGGCGCGTGAAGCTCTGCTCTGATGCCCGTTCACCTCCGATCACGCCGAGACGGCCTGGACCCTAAGATAGATTCGTCGGGTCCGCGGTTGGTTCCCACTGTCCCCTTTGCCCCCAAATGTGCCACGCCGAGCGTAAACTAGTCGCCGAGTGGGAAGGGGGGACATCGATGGCGGAGCTCTCTGAGGACGATCGTCGCGTCCTTGACCAACTGCGTCGTGCGGCGGCGGAGCGGGACGCGATCCCCCCGGAGGAGCGCATCCCGATGGACCACCCCGAGCGGTTCGCCTTCCCGATCGGGATGGACGCCCACGGGAACCTGTTCCGCCCGCGCGGTACCGAGTCCGAGGTGGACGGCGGCTGAGCCGGGCGTACGCGCCCGACGTCGAGACGATGGCGGCCCCCCCGAGTCATCGACGGCCGCCGTGCTCGATGCACGTCACACCGACATCGTTGCGTGATCCGCGTGCTCGTCGCGGTGGAGCTCGGGCAGCCTCGCGGCTCCGGCACCGAGATCACCCTTCCTGTTCGGCCTGTTGACGTCGAAACTCTGCGGACTCTTTACCCGTCACGTAGTCGGCGTCTCACGCATTTACAGCGCATATGACGCAGACCACGGCGCTGCGGCTCCATCGAATCGTTCACGGCAAGGCGAGCGGAGAGTCGTTACCATCGCGAACTGTGTACCGATTGTCCCCATGGAGCCTGCCGTGGACCACCCTCCGGTTGGCCGGCCGCTTCGCGTTGCCGCTCGCGCTGTGGTTCACGGTCGGCCAGGCGCTGAGGGACGCCCTGTTCTACGGCGGGTACGAGTTCGGCCTGCACAACTCGGTCGTCCCGATCATCGTGCTCAGCCTGACGGTCATGCTCACGCTGTCGGTCACGGTCGTCATGGTCCACAGCGTCAAGGAGGGCCTGCCGGCGGTCCGGGAGCATGAGCTCGACGAGTCTCTCGCCCCGTGGGCGGCGCAGGACGAGGAGACCATCCTCGGCGCGCTGACGCGCGCGCTGCTGCCCTTCATGATCTTCTATCTGGCCTGGAACTGGTTCTCGCAGGACGCGAAGGACTTCGTGCAGAGCGTCACCGGCCGCGGTTTCGGAGAGCAGGGGCTCGGGGGCCAGTTGGAGGCGATGAAATCGATCATCGCCATCGAGCACCACCCGTACATCGCGATCGTGCTGACCGTGGGTTTCCTCGTCGCCAAGTTCGTCGCCGAGCGGCTGGTGGAGCCGAAGTGGGCGCGGTTCGGCGGGGTCCTGATCGCGTTCTGTGAGGTCAACTGGACGCTCTTCGGCCTGTTCACCGTCAACAAGGCCCGGGACGCCGGGACCGGCTGGCTGCAGGCGCGGGTGGCGTGGGGATGGCTCGCCGACCTGACCGGTCCTCTGTTCGGCTGGATCGGCGCGTTGTGGCCGTCGGCGAAGGAGGCGGTGCTCGGCTCCCTCGTCTGGCTCGTGATCGCCGGAGTGATCCTCGGGGTCGACGCCGCGGAGGAGGCGGCGCTCGGCAGCGGCAGGATGGCCCGGCGGATCATCGCGGCGAGCGGCATGGACCGGCCGCGTACGCCCATCGAGGTCCTCACCCGGGAGCTGCGTGACAAGTGGCTTCCGACCGTGTACGGGCTGCGGATGGTCATCAGGGCGGGGATTCTCCCCTTCGGGGTCTTCTGTGCCCTGTTCACGGGCCTGGAGGTCGGCGCGGACCTGGTCCAACGAGGGGTCTACGACCTTCTCGGCCCGCACCCGGTCGCGTGGTGGGAGACGCGGCTGTCCGTCGTCGACTTCGCCGTCGGCTTCGTCCATCAGGCCCTGCGGGTCTGCCTGATGGCGGCGGCGTTCGACTTGGTGGTCGCCCGCGTCAGTGCTCGAAGACGAGCCCGTGAAGCGAGGACCGCCTCGTCCACGCCGATGACTTCTGCGATATCTCCAGCACCACCGAGCTGACCAGCCGGGCCGGTATGTCGGAGGTCACCGCGATCCGGCTCGTACGGCCCGCGACGGGGTCCGCGCCGAGGGGCAGCCCCGTCCAGACGTGACCGGCGCCGTCCCGCAACTGGTACTCGGTCGCCGTGGCGTTCTTGACCCCTTGTGCGTCGAGCGGCCGGACCTCGACGATCAGTTTGAGGCGCACGGCGCCGGCGGGGGTCGTCGCGTCCTTCTCAGGGGCGGTCGTGTCCCGGCCGAGCACGCGCCACTGGGCGCCGCCGAGGAGGCCGGTCTGCCCGCGCCGCACCACCGTGATGTGCTCGGCCGGCTGGAGTGCCGCCGCCTGGTGGCTGTCGTCGATCCACCGTACGACGATCAGGCCGGGGGCCAGCACGAGCAACGCGACGGCCTCGACGGCGCGTCGCCGCCGTCCACGGGTGCGCTTGCCGCGTCCGAGCGGATCCGGCGCCGTGTCCTCGAGCGGATCGCGCATGGTCGCCTCGTACGGATCCCGGTCGAGAGCGATGGCCTGAGCCTCACCGCCGTCCGGGTCCGGAGCCGAGGCGCTGGAGCCACGGGGCGACTCGTCGTACGCGGGCCGGCGTGGGTCGCGCCTCGTCCCCTCATACGGATCTGGGGTGCCGTACGGTGCCCCGGCCGGGCGGGGAGTTCTCCCGTCGTACGGATCGAACGTCATCGCACCTCCTGAAGGCGGGCGATCGGCGGTGCGACGGGAACCATCACGCCTTCTTGATGACGTAGTCGCGGGGCGCGTGGGCGATCAGCTCGGCCGCCTTCCGGCCGTCGATGCCCAGGTTCACGTCCGCCTGGGCGCTCAGCTGGTCGAGCGGAGCGGACTCTCCGACGATCAGCCGTGCGCCCGCGAGACGGTCCTTGGGGATCTCGAAGACGTACGACGCGTTCCCCCACAGCATCGGCTCGTACGTGCCGGACGTGTCCGAGATGGCGGTGCGGCCGCTCTCGTCGTAGGACAGTCCGCCCCGGGCGGCCAGCCGGACGTGGCCCGGCGTGAACGGCTTCTGGTTGCTCCTGATCCGCAGATAGACGATCACGAAGACACCGGGACTGAGCATGGTCTTCCGCGTGGTGAGACCGTCGTCGACGATGGCGCTCGCCACGTCGACCCGGTCGACGGCGACGCTGAACACGCGGTTGCCGACGACCGTGCCGGCGCGCCCTGTCGTGGAGATCGGGTTCTGGAGGCCGGCGTCGAGATGGGGCTTGCGCGCGTGGAGCCACATCGCGGCGGCCATGAACACGGCGGCCGTCAGCCAGGACGCCACTCGGACCGGGGCGCTCACGATGTCGCTCCCATCCGGACCGGGACGGTCACCTTGGCGGTGATCGGCGACGACTTCGTGACACTCCAGTAGAACGAGTCGTCGGTGAATCCCTGACCGTAGTTCCACTGCCGCAGCGCCACGGTGACGGACCGGAGCGTCGTGGTGGCCGGGAGCGGCCAGACCGCCTGGACGACCAGGGGCAGCCGCGGATGAGTGTCGCTGGTGGCGCCGCCGGGGAGTTCCCCGATCGACCGCGTTTCGTCCGCCTCGGCGTAGTGGCCGGGCTTCGGCTCGGCGACGATCCCGCCGATGAAGCTGGACACGCCGTTCGAACGGTCGCCCGTGTTGGTCACGCGCATCCGTACGACCAGCTTGTCATCGTTCTTGTCGAAGCTGCCGAGGGAGAACCGCCCGGCACGGGCGTCGAGCACCTGGACCTTGAACGCCCCCTGGTCCACGGTGCTTCCCGGGCTCACGACGGCCGGGCCGCCGGCCCGGGTGCGGAGCCCTCCGAAGGCACCGGCCAGCGCGATCGTCACCGTGACGCCGCCGATGACGGCGAGCATGACCCGTGCTCGGCGTCGGCGGGGCGTCTGGGGACGATCGGAGTGGGCCACGCGCCGATGGTAACGGGCCGTCTGTCCAGATTGCCGGTGATGGGAACCTCTCCGCGCGCCGATCGTCTAAAGTGCGTCTCTGGCCGACGCGTACCCGGGAGGCGAGACATGGGGGGTCTACGACGGGCGGGGCTCGCCGTCGCCGGCTCGCTCGCGCTGACGGCACTGGTCTGCATGCCGGCCGCGCGGGCCGTTCCCGGCGCCAAGCCGACCGCCACCCCGCACTCCACACACGCCACGCATGCGACGAAGAAGGCGACGCCGGCTCCCACCGTCACCAAGACCACCACCACGACCGCGACTCCGATCGCGCCCTGCAAGGGTCCGGAGGAGCATCCCGCCTCCCAGATGAAGACGGTTCCGTGGGCGCAGCAGCGGCTCGACTTCACCAGCGTCTGGGGGATCACCCGGGGCAAGGGCGTCACGGTCGCGGTGGTGGACAGCGGCATCAACCAGTCGCATCCGCAGCTGGTCGGCCGGGTCGTGAAGAGCATCGACCTGACGCACACCCACAACACCGACTGCTACGGCCACGGCACGTGGGTCGCCGGCATCATCGCGGCCCAGGACCGCCGCAACAGCGACGCGATCCCGTTCGTCGGCGTGGCCCCCGACGTGCGCCTGATCTCGATCAAGATCCAGGACGGGGAGACCTCCCCCGACGACGGGACGTTGCTCGCCAAGGGCATCATGCGGGCCGTGCAGGAGGGGGCGGACATCATCAACGTCTCCGCCGTCAACACCGACTACCCGCTGTTGCGGCAGGCGGTCCACGAGGCGGCGAGGAAGGGCGTCCTGATCGTCGCTTCGGCGGGGAACACCGATCCGCGGAAGAAGGCGAGCGAACAGGAGGAGTACCCCGCGTCGTACCCCGGGGTGTTGTCCGTGGGCGCCGTCGGCCCGAGCGGAACCCTCACCGACTTCTCCAACACCACGTCCAAGGTGGACGTGACCGCGCCGGGTGAGGACATCATCAGCACCAGCGGCAACGGTTACGTCGGCGGCCTCCGGGGCACGAGCTACTCCACGCCGTACGTCGCCGGGGTCGCGGCGCTCGTCAAGGCGAGCAAGCCGGATCTGACCGCGCCCCAGCTCATGCAGCGGATCATCGCCACGGCGGACCGCAGCATCGGGACGGGCAGCGGCGCGGGAATGGTCAATCCGCATGAGGCCGTTACCGCCCTCGTCAGCGGCACGGCCGGCCCGTCGGCGTCCCAGCGTGCGGGCGCGCAGCCGATCGACATCGGCGGTCCGCCGACGATCGATCACCGGACCCGGGACCTCGGCGCGCTCATCGCGGTCTGCGCCATCGGTGGAGCGCTGCTCGTGGCGTTCGCGGGCGTCATCGTGCCGCTCGGAGCCCGCCGCGGCTGGCGACCAGGTCGCGCCAAGCTCCCACCCGACGAACGATCGACCTGAGAGGCATCCTCTCCGCAAGATCATCGCCGCTGAGGCGGTTCCCCGCCGTGTTCGCCGGCCCGCCGGGGCGGTCTCGCTCAAACGCCGGGCCGGCCGAGCGTCCCCGAGATCTGCATCGGTGTGATCAGCGCCCGGCTGTACGTCTGCCTCGATCGAACTGACCTCAGGACGCACACCGCGAAGGTGACGCGACCGGCTTCCGCTGGTACGCGCTGCGCAGCGGCTGGGTCGTCGGCGGCCTCGCGCTGCTCGGCGCCGTGCTCCTGGCCACTGGTGCGCTGTGCGGGGAACGAGTGAATGTGACGCATTACTCGCCGTTCTTGATCGATTCACAGATGTTCTGCCCATTGCGCGGCAAATTCGGCGATGGTTTACTAGCCCGTAACATAGTTAACCTCGCGGACATAACACGCGCGGGCGTCGAGTCGAGCACGGGGATCGGGACCCAGCTCGACAGGCTGTTTTGGTGGACGCGGGTCCCGGCCGAGGTGGTGATAGCAGGTGGCCATTGGCGGACGACCGCATCCCCACGCCGATCGCGCAAACCGACCGAACGCATCACCAGGCGTGACCGGTTTTGGGTAGTCCATCGCCACTGAGGGCGGTCGAATGACGTGGGCGATCCGGTCCGTTCGGCTAATAAATCGCTGATCGGCGTACGTGACGGCACTTGCGTGAACTGCCGCGAGTTCCGTCCCCAAGGCCTACGACAGCCGCCTGAAAAGCAGCCAAAAGATCCGCGACGCGCCGGGCGGACTCCCATTTGTGACGGTGCGTCGCGCACCGCGGTGAGTGCCGCGCGCATTCTCTGCCGACTGGGCCCGGTGCGACGAACGTCTGACGGGGGTGAGTGGTGACCACCGGTTTTGAAGCTGATTTTGGTTCGTGGGTGAGGTCGGGTCGGGGGTTTTTTGAGCTGTCGGTGACGTTGGCGTCGGCGGTGGATGTGCTGGTGGGTGAGTTGGTGGGGGTGGGTGCGTGTTGGGGGA
>NZ_JAMXMY010000049.1 GCF_024055795.1 Actinoallomurus purpureus
GTCCTACTCTCCCACACCGTCTCCAGTGCAGTACCATCGGCGCTGAAAGGCTTAACTTCCGGGTTCGGAATGGGACCGGGTGTTTCCCTCTCGCCATAACCACCGAAACGATTAACAGAACCGGTCTCGGGGTCTGATTCCCGGCCGTGTTCCGGGAACCGCACAGTGAACGCGAACATCACGCAACAAACCTTGCAGGATTATGTGTGTGTCAAGCCACTCGGCCTATTAGTACCGGTCAACTCCACACCTTACGGTGCTTCCATCTCCGGCCTATCAACCCAGTCGTCTAGCTGGGGGCCTTACAACCACAAAGGGTTGGGAGACCTCATCTGGAGGAAGGCTTCCCGCTTAGATGCTTTCAGCGGTTATCCCGACCGAACGTAGCCAACCAGCCATGCACCTGGCGGTACAACTGGCACACCAGAGGTTCGTCCGTCCCGGTCCTCTCGTACTAGGGACAGACCCTCGCAAGTCTCCTACGCGCACAGCGGATAGGGACCGAACTGTCTCGCGACGTTCTAAACCCAGCTCGCGTGCCGCTTTAATGGGCGAACAGCCCAACCCTTGGGACCTACTCCAGCCCCAGGATGCGACGAGCCGACATCGAGGTGCCAAACCTTGCCGTCGATATGGACTCTTGGGCAAGATCAGCCTGTTATCCCCGGGGTACCTTTTAGCCGTTGAGCGACACCACTTCCACACGTCGGTGCCGGATCACTAGGCCCTGCTTTCGCACCTGCTCGACATGTCTGTCTCACAGTCAAGCTCCCTTGTGCCCTTGCACTCAACACCTGATTGCCAACCAGGCTGAGGGAACCTTTGGGCGCCTCCGTTACTCTTTGGGAGGCAACCGCCCCAGTTAAACTACCCACCAGGCACTGTCCCCCACCCGGATACACGGGCGCGGGTTAGACGCTCGAAACGACCAGAGTGGTATTTCACCAACGACTCCACCGCCACTGGCGTGACGGCTTCACAGTCTCCCACCTATCCTACACAAGACGCTCCAAACGCCAATGCCAAGCTATAGTGAAGGTCCCGGGGTCTTTCCGTCCTGCTGCGCGTAACGAGCATCTTTACTCGTAGTGCAATTTCACCGGGCCTGTGGTTGAGACAGTGGGGAAGTCGTTACGCCATTCGTGCAGGTCGGAACTTACCCGACAAGGAATTTCGCTACCTTAGGATGGTTATAGTTACCACCGCCGTTTACCGGCGCTTAGGTTCTCAGCTTCGCACCCGAAGGCACTAACCGGTCCCCTTAACGTTCCGGCACCGGGCAGGCGTCAGTCCGTATACAGCGTCTTACGACTTCGCACGGACCTGTGTTTTTAGTAAACAGTCGCTTCCCCCTGGTATCTGCGACCCCCACCAGCTCCACGGAGCCAGTCCGGTCACCAGCAGGGGCCCCCCTTCTTCCGAAGTTACGGGGGCAATTTGCCGAGTTCCTTAACCACAGTTCACCCGATCGCCTTGGTATTCTCTACCTGACCACCTGAGTCGGTTTCGGGTACGGGCCGCCGACACACTCGCTAGAGGCTTTTCTCGGCAGCATGGGATCACTCACTTCGCCTAAATCGGCTCGGCATCACATCTCAGGCTTAATGCGCCACGGATTTACCTATGACACGCCCTACATGCTTACCCCAGGAACAACCATCGCCTGGGTTGAGCTACCCTCCTGCGTCACCCCATCACTTACCTACTACCACCTCAGGTCCCAACCGCCCTCTGGCAAGACTCCCGAAGGAACCAAGCAAAGTTAAGAAGGTTAGTATCAATGGGTTCAGCATGGGCGCGTGTCAGCGGGTACGGGAATATCAACCCGTTGTCCATCGACTACGCCTCGCGGCCTCGCCTTAGGTCCCGACTTACCCTGGGCGGATTAGCCTGCCCCAGGAACCCTTGGTCATCCGGCGGAGGGGTTTCTCACCCCTCATTCGCTACTCATGCCTGCATTCTCACCCGCGCCACCTCCACACCTGGATCACTCCGATGCTTCTCTGGTGGCGCGGCGCTCCCCTACCCATCCCAACCCCTGGACGTACAAGTACGCCTGGGTATTGTTGGAATGCCACGGCTTCGGCGATGTGCTTGAGCCCCGCTACATTGTCGGCGCGGAATCACTTGACCAGTGAGCTATTACGCACTCTTTCAAGGGTGGCTGCTTCTAAGCCAACCTCCTGGTTGTCACGGCAACTCCACATCCTTTACCACTTAGCACACGCTTAGGGGCCTTAGCCGGTGATCTGGGCTGTTTCCCTCTCGACTACGAACCTTATCGCCCGCAGTCTCACTGCCACGCTTCACTTACCGGCATTCGGAGTTTGGCTGACTTCAGTAAGCTTGTAGGCCCCCTAGGCCATCCAGTAGCTCTACCTCCGGCAAGAAACACATGACGCTGCACCTAAATGCATTTCGGGGAGAACCAGCTATCACGGAGTTTGATTGGCCTTTCACCCCTACCCACAGGTCATCCCCCAGGTTTTCAACCCTGGTGGGTTCGGTCCTCCACACGGTCTTACCCGCGCTTCAACCTGCCCATGGGTAGATCACTCCGCTTCGGGTCTACAGCATGCGACTAAAAACGCCCTATTCAGACTCGCTTTCGCTACGGCTCCCCCACACGGGTTAACCTCGCCACACACCATAACTCGCAGGCTCATTCTTCAAAAGGCACGCCATCACACCACACCACAAATGATGCGGGAGCTCTGACGGCTTGTAGGCACACGGTTTCAGGTACTATTTCACGACCCCTCACCGGGGCACTTTTCACCTTTCCCTCACGGTACTAGTCCGCTATCGGTCACCAGGGAGTATTCAGGCTTACCAGGTGGTCCTGGCAGATTCACACGAGATTTCACGGGCCCCGTGCTACTCGGGAAAACGCTCAATGGAGACAACGAGATTTCGCCTACCGGACTCTCACCGACTACGGTCGACCATCCCAGATCATTCGACTACCCCGCTGCTTTATCACTCCACGCCCAAACGGTGGTCCGGGCAAGAACGTTCCCACAACCCCACACACGCAACGCCCACCGGCTATCACACGCGCATGGTTTAGCCTCATCCCCTTTCGCTCACCACTACTCAGGGAATCACTGTTGTTTTCTCTTCCTGCGGGTACTGAGATGTTTCACTTCCCCGCGTTACCACCAACCGCCCTATCAATTCAGACGGAGGCAACACCCCATGACGAGTGCTAGGTTTCCCCATTCGGAAATCCCCGGATCAACGCTCGGTTGCCAACTCCCCGGGGCATATCGCAGGCTCCCACGTCCTTCATCGGCTCCTGGTGCCAAGGCATCCACCGTGTGCCCTAAAAAACTTGAACACACAAAAATCTACAAGAACAAGATGCTCGCGTTCACTATGCAGTTCTCAAAACACGGACAGAACCAACCCCCAGCCACCACCAAACCACCAACC
>NZ_JAMXMY010000004.1 GCF_024055795.1 Actinoallomurus purpureus
GGCCCCACCGCCGGCGCACGCCCGCACCGCGCCACCCCGGATGTGCGGGCCGGTCACACCGGCGTTCCGCTCGACGGCGCCGTGGTCGCGACCCGCCTCCGCCCCGCGGCGCACACGGCGATCAGCCAGACGGCCGACAGCAACCGCCACAACGGCTCGAGCCGGGTGACGGGCGTCGCGACGATCGACACCATCGACACCGCGAGCAGAGGAGCCAAGACGAGGCCGAAACGCAGCGCCCACCTCGGCCGAAATCCCGTCGCAAGGCCGTTCCTGGACACGAGCCAGACCAGGACCCCCATGCCTGTCAGGTGCAGCGCACCCCCGCAGGCCAGAGTCGACCGGCCGAGGATCGTCAGCGTGCCGTCCCCGGCGTCGTCGGCGATGAGGACGAGCAGCAGCGACAACACCACCGAGGCGGCGAAGGCGGCCGCCGAGACCCCGCCCGCCCACCGGACGCGCCCGGCGATCGGCCCCGCCGCCGGATCGAGCGTCCGGGCGAGGCCGGCGCTGAACCAGGCGAGACCCAGCGCGGCGACGGCCTGCAGCGTCGAGGCGGCCACCACGGCGGCGACGCTGCCGGTGTAATACTCCCGCAACTCCGCCGCGGACGCGTCTGGCAGGTACAGGGACGTTCGGGCCAGTACCCCGCTCGCCACCAGACTCGCCACGAACGCCAGGACGAACCCGACTCCCGCCGGTCGCCAACCTCGTACGTGCTCCACGGTGTCCTCCTTCGCCGGACCGCCGACCGAGCGGCGTCTTCGAGCTCGGCTCTCAGCGTCCCGAGCGGCACCCGGCGCGTCGTCCCTCAGGAGCGGCCTCATCCCGTACGGTCCCGGGCGCAGATCGCGCGGCGACCACTACGCCACCGGGCGTACCGCCTCCCTATGACCCGTCGCCCAACCCTGATGCGGACGGATTCCCCGGCTGTCAGTGAGCCGGCGGACCCGGTCCCTGGCGGATGGCGACGGCACCCGCCAGGGACCGCTGCATCCGGATTGCGCCCGGCGCCCGGTCTGTGCTGCCCTTGGGCCCATGCCGAGCTTCTCCTCCCACGACGGGACCGTCCTGGCCCATCACCTCATGGGCCGGGGTGAGCCGCTGCTCTGCCTTCCGGGTGGCCCCGGCCGGCCGTCGGGATACCTTGGCGATCTCGGCGGCCTGGCGACGTCTCGGCGGTTGATCCTGCTGGACAACCGCGGGACCGGCGATTCGGCCGTGCCCGCCGACGCGGGCACGTACCGCGCCGACCGACTCGTCGCCGACGTCGAGGCCCTCCGAGAGCACCTCGCGCTGGAGACGTTGGACCTGCTCGCCCATTCGGCGGGCGCCGACGTGGCCGTCCTGTACGCCGCCCGCCACCCGCACCGGATCCGCCGGCTCGTCCTGGTGGCGCCGAGCCCCCTCGCCGTCGGACTCGAACCGACCGACGAGGAATGGTCCGCCGCGATCCACCGCCGGTCCGCGGAGCCGTGGTACGAAGGCGCGCTCGCCGCGCTCGACGCCTGGGAATCCGGAGACGAGCGCGAAGAGACCCGGCTGGCCACCCGGCCCTTCTACTACAGCCCCTGGAACGAGGCGGCCGAAGCACACGACCGGTCGTATCCGATGGTGCGGGCGGCCCGGACGGGTTTCCACGGCGAGGGCGCGTTCGACACGGACGCCACCCGTACGACCCTCGATCGGCTTCCGGCACCGGTCCTGGTGATCTCCGGAGAGGACGACCTCGCACCCACCGCCGACCAGGCCGCCGCGTACGCCGAGCTCTTCCCCGACGGGCGGAGCACCTCGGTGCCGGGAGCCCACTTCCCCTGGGTCACCGCGCCGAAGGAGTTCGCCGAGACGGTGGAGGAGTTCCTCAGCGCCTGACCGACGCCCCACCGTGGCCGGTGTCGGCTCAGCTGCAGCCCAGACGGTCGCGGCCATACCGGCGCTGCTCTGTCCGGGCAAAGAGAACTGTGCAGAAGCCGCATGGCGACCATTCATGATCATAAACTGGCGCCCGGTTGTCGATCTTCGACACTGGAGAACGGTCCGAACCGGACCAGTGAGGACACCGCCCATGCGCAAGTTCGCCGTTCTGGCCACTGCCACCATCATCGCCACCGGAGCCGTCGCACCGGCCGCCAACGCCGCCTCCATCAGGTCCGCGTCCGGCGTCGGAATCGCCGCAGTGCACCCCAAGCACCACTGGAACCTGAACAAGGACAGCAAAGGCAAGGCCCTCGCTCCCACCAAGGTCAAGGTCAGCGGATACTGGCAGGTGGTGAGCAACAAGAACCACCCCACGTGGCGCGAGATCACGCTCGTCGCGACGGTGACGGCGCCTAAGGGATCAAAGGCGGAGGTGACGTACTTCTTCGGCTCCCCGAGCGGCAAGATCGACAAGTACACCATGCCCTTCGGGGACGGATGGCCCAAGACGAACCACCTCGAGGCGATCAACAAGGCCGCCCTCGCGGACGTCTGGGCGCAGAAGTCCTACCGCGTGAAGGTGAAGGGCAAGTGGAAGAGGGTCTACAGCAAGAAGATCCGCATCAAGCAGGGCATCTGACCGTATGTGCGGCCCCGGCGTACGACGCGCCGGGGCCCGCGTCACCGCAGCGATGCCGGTGATCTTGCCGGTTCACTGTGCGCGGGAGGGCGTGGCAAGTCGTCGAGGAGGTCACCGGCGCCCGCTCCATGAATTTCTCCGTCCCCCCGGGGGGCGGCCGTGGGAGTGGGGTCGCCGCCGTCGTGTCATCCGGCGTGGTCGAGGCGAACGGTGTTGTCGTGCGACTCGCGGGCGTCGAGCAGCTCGTCCCAGTGCTCGTCCGCCCAGGCGCAGGCGGCCGCCAGTGGTTCGAGCAGGCTACGGCCCAGCGAGGTCAGCTCGTACTCGACGTGCGGGGGCGCCGTAATGTGGACGGTGCGCCTGACCAGACCGTCCCGTTCGAGGGACCGCAGCGACTGCGTGAGGACCTTGGGAGTGACACGGCTCAGCGGCACGCGCAGCTCGGAGAACCGGCGCGGCCCGTGCTCGAGGCAGCGGATGATGAGCGCCGCCCACTTGTCGCCGAATCGGATCGGGTTGAGTGATGACGGGCACAGCTCGTCGAACATGTCGGCGGGCAGGGGTTCCCTCATCGCGTCACGATAGCCGGTATCCCGGCGGTAACCACGGACCTCGATAGCGTCCGGGAACCGGTCGGCGCACAGGCTCCGGCCCCGGTGAGAGGCGGTTATCCATGAACATCGTGATCTTCGGCGCGGGCGGCAGAGCCGGGCGGCAGGCCGTCGCCGAGGCGCACCGGCGCGGCCACCGGGTCACCGCCGTGGTCCGTGACCCCGCCCGCCACGGCGACCTGACGGACGCGAAGGTGGTGGCGGGCGACGTCACGGACGCGGCGGGCATCGAGCACCTGGCCGCCGGGCATGACGCCGCCATCAGTGCCGCCGCGGACCTGTCCGTGCCACCCCGTGACTTCTTCACCGCGTCGACCCGCGCCCTGACCATCGGCCTGGCGAAGGCGGGCGTGCGCCGCCTGGTGGTGGTCGGCCTCGCGTCGGTCCTGCCGGGGGCATCCGGTGCTCCCCTGATGGACGAGCCCGGCTACCCGAACGAGTACCGTTCCTTCTCCCTGGGCCACGCGGCGGGCCTCGATGAGCTCCGGAACTGCGACCTCGACTGGGCGTACGTGGCCCCTGCGGGCGACTTCGACCACGACGGCCCGCGCACCGGCCGGTACGTCGTCGCCGAGCACGGTGACCCGGCCGACCGGATCGGCTACGCGGACTTCGCGATCGCACTGGTCGACGAGGTCGAAGCGCCCCGCCACCACCGCGCCGCCGTCAGCATCCGCGAGGCGTCCGGCGGCTGAGCCGTCTCCGTTCTGGTCTGGTCAGTCCGTGCCGGACTCCATCGCGGCGTGATCGAGCAGCTCCTCGTCGGCGGGGACCGTTCCGCGGGACGCGATCGCCTCGGCCCCGCCCTCGGGCATCGCGCCGATCAGCCCGGTCGAGGCCGCCTGGGCGGCACCGATCAACGTCGGGTGCGGACTGCCGACCATGCCGAGTGCGGCGTACTGCTCGAGCTTGGCGCGAGAGTCGGCGATGTCCAGGTTGCGCATGGTCAGCTGGCCGATGCGGTCGACCGGACCGAACGCGGAGTCCTCGGTGCGTTCCATGGAGAGCTTGTCCGGGTGGTAGCTGAACGCCGGTCCGGACGTGTCCAGGACGGAATAGTCCTCACCGCGCCGCAGCCGCAGGGTCACCTCGCCGGTGACCGCCGTCCCGACCCAGCGCTGCAGGGACTCGCGCAGCATCAGCGCCTGCGGGTCCAGCCAGCGGCCTTCGTACAGCAGCCTGCCCAGTCGCCGTCCCTCGGTGTGGTAACTCGCGAGGGTGTCCTCGTTGTGGATCGCGTTGACCAGCCGATCGTACGCCGCGTGCAGCAACGCCATTCCCGGTGCCTCGTAGATGCCCCGGCTCTTGGCCTCGATGACGCGGTTCTCGATCTGGTCGGACATGCCCATGCCGTGCCGGCCGCCGACGGCGTTGGCCTCCAGCACCAGCTCGACGGCGGAGGCGAACTCCTTGCCGTTGATCGTCACCGGTCGGCCCTGCTCGAAGCCGATCGTGACGTCCTCGGCGGCTATCTCGATGGAGGGGTCCCAGAACCGTACGCCCATGATCGGGTCGACGATCTCGATGCCCGTGTCGAGGTGCTCGAGCGCCTTGGCCTCGTGGGTCGCACCCCAGATGTTCGCGTCGGTGGAGTATGCCTTCTCCGTGCTGTCCCGATAGGGCAGGTCGTGGGTCAGCAGCCACTCGGACATCTCCTTGCGGCCGCCGAGCTCGCTGACGAAGTCGGCGTCCAGCCACGGCTTGTAGATCCGCAGGGAGGGGTTGGCGAGCAGTCCGTAACGGTAGAACCGCTCGATGTCGTTGCCCTTGAAGGTGGAGCCGTCTCCCCAGATCTGCACGTCGTCCTCGAGCATCGCGCGCACCAGCAGGGTGCCCGCGACCGCCCGGCCGAGCGGGGTGGTGTTGAAGTAGGTGCGGCCACCGGACCGGATATGGAACGCTCCGCAGGCCAGGGCCGCGAGCCCCTCCTCCACGAGCGCCGCCCGGCAGTCGATCAGCCGGGCGATCTCCGCGCCGTACGCCTTGGCACGCCCGGGCACCGAGGCGATGTCGGGTTCGTCGTACTGGCCCAGGTCAGCGGTGTAGGTGCACGGCACGGCACCCTTCTCGCGCATCCACGCGACCGCTACCGACGTGTCGAGGCCACCGGAGAAGGCGATCCCGACGCGTTCGCCGACAGGCAGGGAGGTGAGCACCTTGGACATGAGCACAAGTATGCATGATGATGCATGACCATGCAAGAGCGGGGCATGGCCGAGACACCGACATCAGCAGCCCCCAGGGGCCGAAGCCACCTACCAGGCCGCCCGGACGGAACTCGACGCCGCCCTGGCGGCATGGCCCGACCGGTTCATCGGATGTGGCTCCGTGCCGCTGGGGCTGCCGGCCGAGCAGATCGCGGCCGCGGTGGAGCGGGACGTCGTGGGGCGAGGACTGCGGGGCATCGGAGAGCCGACTCCGCCACCCGGGCAGGCGGCTCGCATCGAGCCCGTGCTCCAGGCCTCCAGCGATCAGGGCGGGTTTCCGGTCATCGTGCACGGTTTCGCACCCACCACGGCCGAGGACCTCCAGACCCTCGCCGCGCTCACGCGCAGATATCCGCGCGTGCCGTTGGTCGTGAGCCAGCTCGGCGGCCTGAACTGGATGGACGCCGTGGAACTGGTGCGTGACACCCCCACCATGTACCTCGAGCTGTCCACCGCCGGCATCATCTTCGCGGTCCGCCTGGCGATCACCGAGATACCCGAACGGACACTGTTCGGATCCGACGCCCCCTACGGTGACCCCGTACTGGCCCGTGCGACCGTCGAACGCGTCACCACCTCCGGCGAGATCCGCGACCGCGTACTCGGCGCGACCGCCGCCGCCCTGTTCGGCCTGACCTGGTCCCCGCGTGTCCCGCCTCGTCGGGGAGTTACCGGTCGGCGTCGCCGGCCTGGGCGTCGTTGCTCGCGTTGGCGCGATCGATCTCGGCCATGTGCTCCTCGGCCCAGTACCTGACGACGGCGAGCGCGTTCTCGAGCGACAGGCCCAGGTCGGTGAGCCGGTAGTGCACCCGCGGCGGCACGGTGGGCTCCACCCGGCGGGCGACCAGGCCGTCGCGGGTCAGGCTCTGGAGGGTCGCGGACAGCATCTTCTGCGAGATGCCGGGCATCCGCCGCCGAAGCTCGGCGAAACGCACCTCCTGGGGGGAAGCCTCGGCGAGAACTTTGACGGCCATGGACGTCCATTTCGTGCCGATGCGGTCCAGCAGCCGGCGGGTCGGGCACTCGGGATCGAAGAGGTCGCCGCGTGCTCCCTTCGCCGTACGGGTCGGAGAGGAGGTCACCTGCGGCTCACCACCTGTCGAGAAAGTGCGGTCTTGGCTTGGTTGCGGAGGTTACCTAGTCTCAGCTGGTCACTATTGGTAACCACAGGGAGTGGTCATGCCCAGGTCCCTCTCACGTCCCAGCGTCGCCGAGATCTCCCAACATCGGGTCGCGGCCAACGGCATCGAGATCAACGTGGCGATCGCCGGGGACGGGCCCGCCGTCCTGCTGCTGCACGGCTTTCCGCACACCTGGCGGCTGTGGACCGACGTCATCGCCGGGCTCTCCGGGCATTACCGCGTCATCGCCCCGGACCTGCGGGGATTCGGCGCCACGACGAAGGCACCCGACGGGTACGACGCCGGCACCCTCTCCACCGACGCCGAAGAACTCCTCGACGCTCTCGGCGAACCATCGGCGACGGTGGTCGGCATCGACGCGGGCACCCCTCCGGCGTTCCTGTTCGCCATGCGGCGCCCCGACCGCGTACGGCGGCTCGTCCTCATGGAGTCGCTGCTGGGCCGGCTTCCCGGCGCCGAGGACTTCCTCACCGACGGGCCGCCGTGGTGGTTCGGCTTCCACGCGGTCCCCGGCCTCGCAGAGACGGTCCTGACCGGTCATGAGGCGGAGTACATCGACTGGTTCCTCACCGCCGGCACGCACGGCCGCGGCCTGCCCGGCGAGATCCGCGACGCCTTCGTCCGCGCCTACGCCGGACCGGACGCCCTGCGCTGCGCCTTCTCCTACTACCGGGCCCTGCCCGCCAGTGCACGACAGATCCGGGACGCCGTGGCGTGCGGGCGGCTCACCGTGCCCACGATGGCCGTCGGCGCGCACCCCGTGGGAACCGCCCTCGAACGGCAGCTGCGACCCGTCGCCGACGACCTCACCGGCCACCTCATCGAGGACTGCGGCCACATCATCCCACTCGACCGCCCCAACGCCCTGCTCCCGCTGCTGACGTCCTTCCTCGCCCGACCGGAGCCGCGCACTCCTCGCGGCGAATGACACCAGAGAGAGCGTGCATGTGACAGTCGGCCACAGCGATGACCTCGTCGCGACACAATGAGGGCATGACTCAGCCCGGCCCGGACGATCGTGGTGCACGCTGCCATTGCGGGCTGCCCGCACCGTACGACGACTGTTGCGGGCGCTTTCACCGCGGAGACGCCAAGGCGCCCACGGCGGAGCGGCTGATGCGCTCGCGGTTCAGCGGTTTCTGCGTTGGTGACGAGACCTACCTCCTGCGTACGTGGCACCCGTCGACGCGGCCACCGCACATCGACTTCGACGAGACCCTGCGGTGGCAGCGCCTGGAAGTCCTCCAGACCGCCGACGGGAGTTATCTCGACACCGACGGAACCGTCCACTTCCACGCCCACTACATCCAGCGGAACCGCCCCGGGCACATGGAAGAACACAGCCGCTTCGTCCTCCAAGACGGCACCTGGCTGTACGTCGGCCCTGTTGGGGTCCAGCCCGCATAAGCCCAAAACCCACATTGAGATGATCTTGATGGCTGGCGCGAGGCGCTGAACTGCGTGTTGGAGGCAGCCGTGACGCGGAGCGCAGGTACGGCCGGGCTTCGCGGGGATCAGGCCGGTCCGGTCGGGTGTTGGTTCTGCAGGCGGCGCATCAGGTCGGGCGGGATCCGACTTCCGGACCGGTGATGCGGGCCCATACGCCCCTCCACTCGGGTCCGTGCCACCAGCCGCAAAGTAGCCCTGCGTGACCGAAGGTGAAGTCTCGCTCGCCCGCCTTCGGCTGCTCTCGACCCCAGGAAACAATCAGTCGGTTGTGTCCGGGGTGAGGGCTCGGTAGAGGGTGGAGCGGCCGATCTTGAGGTGTTGGGCGATGGCGGTGATGGATTCGCCGCGGGCTTGGCGGGCCCGGGCGACGGCGAGGGTGTCGTGCAAACACCGCGCCTTGCCGACATGCGGTCGCGGCGGACAGTCCTTGAGTGGTTCCCGGCCGTACGGGCCAGGAAGCTGTGCCGATCCCGGCCAGATACCGCGGATCATAAAGAAATGACGGGAAATCGATGCGAAAGTTCAAGCAGAAAGCAACGCTCACGCTTACCACTGCGGCGCTGCTTGCCGGTTCCGTGGCCATGAGCAGCCCGGCGAACGCGGCGTCATCGCCGATCGCCGCATGCGGCGGCGGGAGCTACCACCAGGTCGACAGCCACGCTCTGAGTGACAAGGCCATCGTCTACCTGATGTACAACGGCTCGACCGACTGTGTGGTCACGTGGAAGCAGGGCAAATATTACGGTAACGGCGAAACGGTCAACGCCTACGTATGGGCGAAGAACGGCGACGGTTTTGCCGATGGCGGATACTACAAGTACTATGCTGGCCCGTCGAAGGTTACGGCTCCGGGGCAGTGCGTCCGATGGGGCGGCGGCTACAGCACTAATCTTGAGTACGACAGCCCATGGGAGCACTGCGGCTGATCATGGAGGGCGACGCAGAAGGGCTCGCCGGGGCGGCCGCGCCCCTATCTCGTCACCGGCCGTGCCAACCTCCAGCCACAGCACTCAGAGCCGCCCTGGATTTGTGACTTCGTTAAAGGCCGCCCGCGTTCTACGTGGAGGTCACTTTCGACAGCGGCGCCCGGCGCACGTTCGACCTGGTGATCGGTGCCGATGGGCTGCATTCCAACACAGTCGGGCAGGGCGAGGGCGGTGTTGGCGGATCGGCCTTCGGTGCCGGACGGCCGTCGCGGTCGTCGAGGGTGGCGATGGAGTCGTTGAACAAGAACTCGACCTTGTGCTTGACCAGGCACGAGCACGCACTCGAAGGCTGAACCGCAGCCGACGATCAACGCGATCGCGGGACCGACCAGGGCCGCCGAGGCCGACCAGTAGGTACGTCGGTCCGAGTTCCAACACCCGCGCTGTCAGGGACCGGGTCGCCGGCACCTCTCCCAGGGCACGTCCGCGGAGGCGAAGTGTTGTTGATCTGCGGCTGACACGCGCTGCGGTGCGTGATCCCGGAGCTTACGGCCCGTCCGGCATCGGGGAAGTATCCTTGGCCGGTGTTCTCGCCTCAAGGCCCGTCTCTGCGTGAACTGGCGATGCAGGCGCTGTCCTCGGTCGAGCGCGGCTACGACCTACTCGCTCCGAAGTTCGACCGCACGCCGTTTCGCACCCCCGATGGCGTTCTTGACGCGACCGCCGACGCGCTGCGTCCGCTCGGGCCGTTCGACCGGGGACTGGACGTGTGCTGCGGCACCGGTGCGGGCATGCGGGTCCTCGAACACCTGTGCCAAGGACGGATCACGGGCGTCGACTTCAGCACTGGCATGCTCGCGCAGGCGCGCAGCGCGCACCCGGACGCCGAGTGGGTAAGGGCCGACGGCCGGGCCCTGCCCTTCGCCGAGGCCTTCGACCTGGCGGTCAGCTTCGGAGCGCTCGGGCACTTCCTGCCCGCCGAACGGCCCGCGCTGTTCGCCGGGGTGTACCGCGCGCTGCGGCCCGGCGGGCTCTTCGCCTTCCCGATCGGTTCGCCGCAGCCCATCACCTCGGGCTGGTACTGGGCGCTGCTCGGATTCGACCTAGCCGTGCGGGTCCGCAATGCCGTGTGGCGTCCCCCGTTCGTCATGTACTACCGCACCTGGCCGTTGCACGCGGTCCGCAACGACCTGGCAGCATCCGGATTCACCGTGACGACAGTCCCCTTGACGGCTCTCGGCCGACGCGAGGACGGCAGCCCGCGGCACCTGCTTGTTCTCGCGCGCAAAGCCGGCACGCCCTGACCGATGCGTACGCCGTTCGACTGCTTCTGATCGCGTTTTCAGCCGGGACCATCGAGGCCACCGGAGGGATGGGCTGTCGCCGGTTCGATCCAGCCATTCGGCCGGCAGGGCGCGCTCGGCGTCGGTGGGAATCGTCGGCTTCCGCCCGCAAGGCTCGCCACCTGGTCGGTGCGACCCGCCGGCGCTGGAAGCGCCGGCGGGTCGCACCCGGCCGGTCAGTTGTAGAAGGTCGCGCTGTGGATGTCCACCGGGTTGGTGGTGTTGCCGGTGGCCACGCCGTACACGGCCACGAATGCCGAGCCGGTCGAGACCAGGCCGGTGTAGTCACCGAGCATCCGACCGGAACTCGTCAATGGCACCGTCCTCGCGTCGAACGAGCCCTCGATGTGCCGCTCGCGCCACGATCCGGACTCCGTGCAGTCGTCCGCGCAGGTCACGGCCCAGAAGTCGGTGGGCAGGGTCGCGGCGGACGTGTTCTTCCGGAAGTCGTAGTACGTGACCGCCACGGTGCCGCCCGGGGACACGGCGATCGCCGGTACCGCGGCCGAACCGGTGGGCGTCTTGTCCACGCGAACCGGGCTGGACCAGGTCTGCCCGTCGTCCGTGGACCGCGCGTACGCGACGTGGAAGGTGCCGTCGGTGTCCTGGCTCTGCCAGACCGCGTTCACCACCTTGCTGCCCGGCTGGGCCGCCAGCAGTGGCTCCGTGGCGTTGCGCACCGGGTCGCTCGAGTTGTCGGGGTCCGGGATCTTGGTACCCACGGTGAACGGGGCCGCCACGTTGAGCGTCGGCGTCGACCACGTGTCGCCGCCGTCGGTCGAGCGGACGACCTGGGTGGCGGCGGTGGTGTCGGTCTCCACGTGCATGCCGAGCAACAGCGAACCGTCGGCCATCGGTGTCACCACCGTACCGATGGCGCCGCTGTTGGTGGGGAAGTCGTACACCTTCTTGGTGGTCCAGGTCTTCCCGTCGTCGGTCGACTTCGCCATGTAGACCGGCTGTCCCCAGGTGCCGTCCGACTCGCTGAAGGACCGGTCCCACACCGTGTAGAGCACGCCCGGGTGGTACGGGTCGGCGGTGATCGCCGGACGGTCGTTGAAGAACTCCGTGGTGTCGTCCCGCTGCAGGGTCACCGGGGCGTCCCAGTGCTCGCCGCCGTCACTGGACCGCGACACCAGCATCGCCGTGACCTGACCGGTACGCGACAGCGAGAACGACGCGGCCACCGCCGCGCCGGACGGCGTGATCGTGATCCAGTGGTCCGTCGTGACGTCGTAGTCCCCGCCGTTGGCCGCGGTACCGCCGTTGCACCGGGAGAACGCGGGCTGCGTCGCCGACGCATGCCAGGTCGCGCCGCCGTCGTTGGACACGGCGGTGACGGCTCCGTTGCTGCCGTACCGGTTCCACCGGTCCTGCTGGTACACGGCGACGAGATGCGACGAATTCTTCGGATCCCGCGCCACCATGGGCTGAACCTCGGCATTCGAGTTCAGCACATAACCGTCGCCCGCGGACAGCCCACAACCCGCCGGCAGCGCACTGGTACCCGATACCGGCACCACACTGGCAGGGTCAGAACCATCCGCGAAGGCGGACTGAGCCGCAAAGGTGCAGGCGAACACGGTGGCCGCCGCGACCACCACTGATCTGGAACGTCGTTTCAACGGTGCCTTCCTCATCCTCGATGGGGGGGTGTCTCCACAGGGGACGCTGCCGCCAAGCCGGGCAGCGTGTTCCCAGCAGGCGCCAAACGGCACAGCCGACGCTACAGCTCCAAGATCATTTCCGTCTCCCCCTTAACCTGATCTTTCAGACAGTCCTCAGGGAACGGCGGAAGCGGTGCACCGCGTCCCGGCCGGCCTGCCACCGGGACGCGGGTACGGACGACCGGAGGCGGGTCAGGAGACGTTCAGCGCGGTGTCGTCGAGGACGAACGAAGTCTGCAGCTGCGATCCCTCGGTTCCAGTGAACTTCAATGTGACGGCCTGGCCCGCGTAGGCGGCGAGGTTGTAGCTGTGCTGCTGGTAGCCGGTGGCGGCGTTGAGATTGGAGAAGGTCGCCAGGGTCGACAGCACGGTGCCCGAACTGTTGAGCACCTGGACCTTCAGGGTGTCGTAGGCGGTCGAGGTGGACGTCTCGGCTGTGTCGATGTGCAGCCAGAAACTGAGTGAGGCGGTCGAGCAGGCCGCCGGGACGGTCACGGTTTGGGAGAGCGTGTCGGTGTTGGCCGTTCCGTAGCCGTTGAGCCAGGCGTCGTAGGCGCCGGTACGGGGCGGCTCGCTGGAGGAGGTGTTGATGACGCCCGAGGTGGCCGTCCAGCCGGCGCCGGAGCCGGACTCGAAACCGGGGTTGGTGACCAGTTGCGCCGGGGTGCACGAGGAGGTCGGCGGCGGGGTCGGCGTGGTGGTGCCGGCGCCGGCGAGCCACTCAGTTGCGTTCAGGCCGAGTTGCGCGTCGGTCGCCTTGGCGTCGTTCCAACCGTTGTACAGGGTGTTGCCGGACTGGCCGGTGCCATCGTCGATGTCGGAGCTGTCACCCCAGAAGGCGACCCGGCCGTTGCCGAAGGTGCTGGTGGCGAAGAAGGCCCCGGTGGTCCCGCCCGGCGTCGCGGTGGTCAAGTAGAGCAGGCCTTTGACGCCTGCGTTGTCGGCCGGGTGCAGGGTCACGGTGGTGCCGTTGTAGAGGGCGCCCGCGGTCACGGTTCCGTACGGACCGTGCAGGACCGGGTCGGTGCTGTCAGTGATGGCGGTCGGGTAGCCGCTGGCGATGTTGAGCAGATCGACGCTGAATCCGAACGGGTCGGTACTGTCGACCGTGTTGTTGGTCATCAGATCGTTAATGATCTTCGGCGAGTCGGCGCCGTCGTTGTTGCGGTCGCTGCCGGTGTGGTCGGAGACCAGGAATAGCCCGCCGCCGTTCTTGACGAACGTCATCACCGCTGTCTTCTCGGCCGTACTGAGCAGGACGTTGGGCTCGGGCAGCACGAACTCGTCGAAGTTCGACAAGTCCTGGGGGTTGGAGGAATCGCCATAGGTGATGGTCTTGCCTGGGGCGAGGGTGTCGAGGGTGTAGTTGCCGGTCTTCTGCAAGGCCACACCCCAGGCCGAGATGGCGCCGGTCCAGTCCGTCTCCACTGTCGGCGAGGCGTTCTGCGTCGTCGGGTCGGGAATGCTCGTGCTGATGATCCAATCGGCGTTGCCCGCGGTCTCGGCCTTGCTGTCGTCGAACAGCACACGATGCTTGGTCACCGCCGCCGCCGGGTGAGAGTTCGCGACAACCACAAGCGTGACGGCAGCGAAGGTGAAGGCGGCAATAACGAGCGCGGTGATCGCACCCAGCAGACGTGCCCTGGTCGTGCGAAACGGGATGGCTGGGGGCTCGAACATTCGACACGCCTCTCGGGCGAAGATGAGATGTTCTGAGTGTCAGTTCAACGGCGCTGCGCGGTCCACGTACGCGATGACAACCGTCGATGTCGAGATCTGTTCGATATTAGGGTTGACGACGCGCTCAGACGCGGAACTCGCCGGCTGGTCGGCCCCATCGCGAGTCAGGTACCCGCGCTGCGACGGGCGGACCAAGCCTCGTGGGCGCTGCGGACGCGAGCCCACAACACCTCACGGTCGGCGGCGCCCAGATCGGTCAAGTCCAGCCCGAACACCTCCGCCAGCGCCTCGTACCACTCGCTCCTGGTCTCCAGGACACGCCGCCGGTCCGGGCCGGGACCGATCCGCCGCAGCACGCACCCAGTGAGTGCATCGACTCCGTCGGCGTCGCGCCGCATCACCGTGGACGTCCGCACGTACCCCGACTCCGGGGACGTCGACAGGTGCACATGCCGGTCGAGGAAGTCGGTCACCACCGCGGGCCGCATCCCGAAGTCCATGCCGGCGAACGTTCCACGCGGATCGTGCTCCAGCCGCCATCCACCAGGTTCGACCTGCGAGCGCCCGACCCGGAACCGGAACGGCCCCTGGACATACTCCCCCACACGCAGCGGCAGCGGCTCGTGCAGCCCGTCGCCCAGCCCCGCGTCCACCAGCCAGACTCCCTCCGGGCATTCCCCGGACGGCAGGCCGCGCACGGTCAGCGCCAGATGGTTGGCGAGCGCCGGACCCGGAGGAGGCACGACATCATGCTCCTGCACTCCTGCCCGGTGCCAGGTCACGTCATATCCCAGGGCGCGCAGCAGGAGGGAGAACGCGCCGTTGAGGTGGTAGCAATAACCGCCGCGTCCGGCCACGATCCGCGCGGCGGAGTCGTGAGGATCGATGGAGGTCAGCCGGCCGAGGTGGGCGTCGAGGGCCTCGTAGGCGATGCGTTCGACCTGCGCGGCGTGAAGGGTGCGCAGGCCCGCGACGCTGGGCGGTCCCAGGTCGGAAACGCCGAGGCGTCGAAGATAGGCGGCCGTGTCGAACGCGGGCATCTGCCACCTCCGGCACGCATCGTAAACCGCCACGGAAGCAGTACGCCAAGCAGTGATAGCTCGCGCTGCGGCCCTGACGCACGCCCCAGCACGGCGCCCGGCCCCGGTTGCTCACCGCCGCCGACCTAACGCTGATCGACGCCCCGGAATCCCAGGCTGGTGCGGTTGGCGCCGGATGGGCGGGTCACCCGAGCTTGAGCAGTAGCTCGGCGAGCTGGGCCGACATGGTGATCATGCAGTCGTGGCCGGTCGGCAACTCCCACACCTGTGCCGGGGAACCGTTGGGCTGTATCGCGGGGACAGACCTCCGTTCATAGCCTTCCGGCACGCCGGCGACGCAGTGGATGTGCGTCCGTGGGATCACGTTCAAAGCCGGGTTGTCCAGTCGGACCGGCTGCTGGAGGCAACGCACCGACTGATCCGACAGCATCGTGCGCAGCCAGGCGACGTCCACCGGGTCGGTAACCCCGAACAGACCCGAGGACGGCGGCAGCTCGGGAGGCGGAACCCGCCAGCCACCATCGGACTTCGCGGCGAGGTCGATCATGACCTGGGTCAGGGGCATGACGTCGGCCGCGCTCTCACCGTCCTCCGGGACCATCGCGTCGAGGTAGACCAGATGTGCGATCCGATCCGGGACCTGGTTGGCCACAGACGAGATGACCAGCCCGGCGTAGCTGTGTCCCACGAGTACCACCTCGGTGAGGTCTTCCTCGGTGATCAGCGTGACGATGTCGCCGACGTGCGTGTCAAGCCCTACCTCGGGGCTGAGCAGATGTGCCTTGTCTCCGTGGCCGGTCAGCGACGGGGCGAGCACCCGATGTCCGGCCGACGTCAGGAACGAGACCACTCGCTCCCAGCACTGTCCGCTATGCCAGGCGCCGTGTACCAGGAGATACGTTGACATGTCTCGCTCCTTGCTGTGCTTGTCCGCGTTGGGGGCGGAAGGATGGGGGTCACCAGCCGAGTTCGCCGGCGTCCTCCTGGAAGCCGTCGGTGCCGGTGACGGCCATGGCGACGACGGCCTCGCGGTCTCCCCGACGGGTGGGCCACCGTCGATACCGGCGGTGAGGTCGGTGTCGGCTCGGTGAACCGCTGATCAGGCTGCCGCCCAGGCTTTGACCGAGCCAGGCCCCCCCGCGTTCCTGGGGGTGACAGGACCAGGCACGCGCGCGACCGTCCGAATTACCGTGGAGACATGACCGAGGAACCGAACCCGCTGGGCGATTACATTCGCGCCCGCCGTGAGCGCGTCACCCCCGAGCAGGTCGGCGTCCCCGTCTCGGGAGTGCGGCGCGTGCCGGGGCTGCGCCGGGAGGAGGTCGCAATGCTCGCCGGCATCAGCGTCGATTACTACCTCCGCCTGGAACAGGGCCGCGATCGCAACCCCTCCGTGCAGGTCCTCGAGTCCCTCGCCCGCGTGCTGCAACTCGACGACGATGCGACGGCCTACCTGCTACGCCTCGGCGCAGACAAACCCCGAAGGCACCGGCGCCGGCCCCGGAAGGAGACTGTCCCTCCGGGCATCGCCAAGCTGGTGGCCACGCTCCCGCTACCCGCACACGTCGAGAGCCGCTACCTCGACGTCCTCGCCGCCAACGCCTTGGCGACGGCACTGTCACCGCGTCTCGCGGCGGGAGCCAACCGCCTGCGGGACGTGTTCCTCGACCCTGCCGAGCAGGCTCTCTACCCGGACTGGGAGAACGCCACCGTGGTCATGGTCGCCGGCTTCCGCGACTCCGTCGGCACCGACACGGACGACCCCCGATTCATCGAACTCGTCGGCGAACTCTCCCTTGCCAGCCCTCGCTTCAGCCGGCTCTGGGCCCGCCACGACGTACGAGCATGCGAAGGCGCCCCTTTGCACATCGACCACCCCCAGGTCGGCGGTCTCCGGCTGAACCGGGAGAGGCTGGGCTTCGCCGGTGCCGCAGGCCAGAAGCTCGTCGTCTACCACCCCGACCCCGGCACTGACAGCGCCGAAAAACTGGCACTCCTCGCCTCCGTCATGCAGACACCGGCTGCGCCCCGAGACGCCACCGCCGGCGAACAGGATTCACGTTCGCCCGGCGCGCCGAGAAGATGACGCCGGCCGAAAGCTCGGCGACTACCTGAGCGGCACATACCCGCACACCGACTGAACCCGAGCGAACTGCAACGGGAATTGCCACCAAGACGAGTCAGGGCGAGGCTGCCCGATATGCTGCCGTAGCGCGGAGGTTGGATGCAATTCTTGCTCGTGGCCTATGACGGCACAGATGATCAGGCGATCGAACGGCGTCTGCGGGCGCGCGCCAAGCACGTCGCACTCGGTGATGAGATGGTGGCGTCGGGGCAGATGCTGTACGGCACGGCAATTCTCGATGATCATGGCAAGATGATCGGTTCCATGGTGGTCCTGGATTTCCCGGCGCGAGAGGATCTGGACGCATGGCTCGCAGTCGAGCCTTACATGGTCGGCGATGTCTGGAAGAAGGTCGAAGTGCGGCCATGCCGGGTCGGCCCATCGTTCACCGGCCTCCACCACTGATAGCCCTTTCTGAACTGATCTCGGCCGGTGGCTCGTGACCGTACGCTCGCCTAGCCCTTTATGGTGACGCGGAGCACGATGATGACCGTTATGAGCAGACCTACGATGAGTCCGGCCACTTGGGGCGTCAGCTGGTTCCGCAACCGCTTCGGCGGCTGGAACCGTGCGGCCGGGTCCGTGCTCAACTCCCACCAGTTGACTACCCGCTGGAAATCCATGTGGAAATCGGGGTCGGGGTACCGGGTGCTGTGCTGGAGCGCAGGCAGTGAGCGACGCCGCCCGTCCGCGAGGGTGATACGAGCCGCGATCACCGTCCCATATTCGCTCTTGGTCTCGCGTACGTCGATCCACCGGATCTCCTGCCAGGGGTAGATACGACCACGCCCGATACCCCAGCAGATGGTTATTCCGGCCGCCCCGACCGTGGTCCGGCTCCGGAGCGCCATGGAGATGCCGAGACCGACGAGCGCGGCCGTCCCGCCCAGCAGCCAGCAGGAGCCCACGACGCCGAGTTGAAAAAAGGCAAAGGCTCCTTCGACGACCAACCCGACGCCCAGCGCCGCAAAATGCGGCCAGGATGGGTGATACCGATCTTTCCCTCGGAAGCTCAGCTCGTTCACGGAGCGCACGCTACATCTCCGGCCCTCGAACGGATGAGCCGCCCCTGGCTGGCCGTCATCCGGCTTCGCGCCTGCTCACAGACGCAGGTCAGGTAATTCGAGGACAAGCCGACCCGGACCGCAGGGCCGGCCACGGCCCGAGGCCCGGAAGCGGCGCGGCGTGCGCCACGAGGCGCTGTTTGACCATGCGGAGGTGGAATGCCTTCGCCGATGGCCTGTCGCAAGCTGATCAACGCCTACAACGATCCCACGGAGAGGAAGCCTCCTGACCTAACCGCCGCCGTACGCGCGGCTGCACGACCTTCGGCACATCCACGCGACGACGCTCCTCCTGGCCGGCGTCCCCGTACACGTCGTCGCGGCCCGGCTCGGCCATGCCGATCCGGCGATCACGCTTCGGGTCTACGCGCACGTGGTCCGCTCGGCCGAGACGGCTGCGGCCGATGTGTTCGCCAAGGCCATCAAAGTCACTCACTCGGTCACTCATCGGAGCCCGTCTGAGCACGTACGTGTGTGTGGCGCCGACGCGTGGGCGGCGGCCTCCGGTCAGGAGCAGGGACGTCTGACATTCTGAGATAGGTACATGTCGCGCGGCTGTTTGCTTCGACTGTCTTGGTTAGGCCTGTGAAGAGGCAGGTCCGTCCCGCCCCGTGCGGGGCCCAGCGAAGACAGGGAGAAAAAATGCCCGAGGAGGAGCTCCCGTTCGTGGTGCAGGCCGCCATCAGGGAGGCCAACGCCACAGGCAGAGACGTCACCGTGAGGCTCTTCGGCGCTCGCAGGGAATTCGAGGTGTGGCCCGGTGACACCGAGGAGAGCATGACCGAACTTCTGCCCCAGCTGAAGCTCCGTCCGTAATTTCCAACTGTCGCCGCCACCACGGTGTCGGTGACTGAAAAATCCCCGTTCGGGTGGCCTTAGAGGCCATCCGGACGGGGATTCTCTGATCGTCCGTCGGAGTGAAGCCCCCCGGCCGCCGGTGCTGAGGCGATGGACGACACCTTCTCAACGCTCGACGCGGAGCCGTAGTCACCCAGTCATTCAAGAAGCCCCCGGCCGTGACCGGGCGGGGGCTTCTGACCTGGGAGCCGCCTATCGGAATCGAACCGATGACCTATTCATTACGAGTGAGGCTACGCATGTCCATAGCGGTCCAGATCTAACCGCTGACCTGGCTGCTCATGGCTGAGCCGTCCACCGCTGTCCAGGGTCGTCCGGGGGCGTTGTTAGCAAAGGCGTTAGCAGTCTTGGTGTGCTCGGCGCTGTCTGAGTCGACGTACGTGGCGCTTGAGCGATCGCCCCCAACCCGAACGGCGGCAGCCACCCGCGGCGATCGTCTTGCGCGCCAGCCATCACCTGACCACCTCGATAAGCCGACGGATTTACAGACCCACCGCGCAACTCGACTGACCTGCAGGTTTGTCGCAGCGGCTCTTGATTTCGATCCGTATTCGGCCCCTCCGGCGTCGCCGACCGAGACGCGGACCGCTTAGGTGCCCATGTCCTAAGCGATCTGTCACTACGACGCACCCGCCTGCGGCCGGTTCGGTCGGCCGCGCGAAGGGTCGGTCTTGGCTGTGGGCGACGTCGGCCCGTGGGATGAACGCGTGGAGACCGCACTGCGGCTTGACCGCGCCGGGACCGCACGCGGTACGGATCTGGTGCCTGCCGGGTCGCCCAGACTGGGCACCGCTACGATAACAACGCCCCCTCACCGGGGGGTGGAGTCCGATAACCGGGTTCCCCCGAAGCCTGGGGGCAGTTCAACAGGACGGAACAGGGTGGACATCGCTGCACGGGGAGAAGTCAGCCACAAGCGGGTGTCCGGCAACGTCCGGCCTAAGAAGCTGCTGCTGCGCGCGCTCGCGGGAGAGCGCACCGAGCGGTCGCCGATATGGCTGATGCGGCAGGCCGGACGCTACCTGCCCGAGTACCACCGGGTCCGTGAGGCCGCCGGGGGCATGGTCGGGCTCTGCAACTCGCCCGAACACGCTGTCGAGGTGACCCTGCAGCCGATCCGCCGCTTCCCGCTCGATGCCGCCATTGTCTTCGCGGACCTTCCGCAGGTCGCCGCCGCGCTGGGCCAGACCCTGGACTACCGGGTCGGCGACGGGCCGGTCCTGACGCCCCCCGTTCGCTCGGCAGCGGACACAGCCGACTTCCTCAGCACCTCCAGGCTCCACGAAAAACTGGCCCCGGTCTACGAGACGGTACGGCAGCTTACCCGCGCCCTGCCTCCCGAAGTGGCGCTGATCGGCTATGCCGGCGCGCCGTGGACGATCGCCACCTACATGGTCGAAGGACGCAGCGGCGGCCCGTCGGAACACGCCGTCGTCAAGCAGTGGGCGCTGAGCGACCCCGATGGGTTCCAGCCCCTGATTGACATGCTCACGACCGCTGTCACCCAGTTCCTTGAGCGCCAGATCGAGGCGGGCGCGGAGGCGGTGCAGTTGTTCGACACCTGGGCCGGAATCCTCCCGGACGCCCTCTTCGAACGCTGGTGTGTCAGGCCGGTCGCCGCTATCATCGCGGCGCTCAAGGTAAAGCACCCGGACGTCCCCGTCATCGCCTTCCCCCGCGGCGCCGGGCTCGCTTACGACGGCTTCGCCGAGGCGACCGGCGCGGACTGCATCGGCCTGGACGCCACGGTTCCCCTCGAATGGGCCGCGCAGAAGGTACAGCGCGGCCTGGGCCGATGCGTACAGGGCAACCTCGATCCCCAGCTTCTGGTCGCCGGCGGACCCTCGCTCTATGCCGAAACAGGCCGTATCCTGCGCGCCCTGAGCGGGGGGCCGTTCGTGTTCAACCTGGGACACGGCATCGCCAAGACCACGCCGCCGGAGCATGTCACTGCCCTGGCCGAGCACGTACGCTCCTGGACCACGCCCGCCCCGCCAGACCGGCTGGAATAATCACCCGCGGACCCGGACTGCTCACCGGGATGACCGCTCCGCGGAACTGGTGACAGCTATTCTGGACTCGCGGCTGATGATCGTGTCCCGTCACAGTTAGTTGGCTCAGGCGGGGAGAGTTCCCGAAGGCGATGGGGCAGGGACTGCGGCGGTGGCGTCAGGCTCCGCGTCGGCTTTGCCTAGCGGCGGACCAAGATCTTCCCGTGACCGGAGGCCCCGTTGCACGGCCAGTTTGGCATGTCCACGTTCACGCACCGCCTCGGCGACGCCCTTGCCTCCGGCTCGGAGTTAGCACCGCCTCATCCTCCAGCGGACTTTCACCCCCAAGCGATCGCCCATGCTGGGCGCACAAGGCGTTAGCAAAAAGCCCCCTTCCATGATCGGAAGGGGGCTTTGACCTGGGAGCCGCCTATCGGAATCGAACCGATGACCTATTCATTACGAGTGAATCGCTCTGCCGACTGAGCTAAGGCGGCCTGCCACACACTGTGTGACGCAGAGAGTCTACCGGGTTCCGGCGGCACCTCGTACATCGATATCAGTGGCACATGGTGTTCTTCTTCGGCGGGGTGCCGGTCACCAGGTAGCGGTCCACGGCGGTCGTGATGCAGGGGTTGCCCTGCAGGTAGGCGGTGTGGCCGTCGCCGTCGAGGCTGAGGAGGACGCCGGACTTGAGCTGCGACGCCAGGCCCTGGGCCCACTTGTACGGGGTGGCCGGGTCGCGGGTGGTGCCGACGACCAGGATGGGCTTGGCGCCGTTGGCGGCGAAGGCGACGGGCTTGGTGCCGTCCTGGGCGGGCCAGTAGCCGCACGGCAGGGTGCCCCAGACCACGAACTGGCCGAAGAGCGGGGCGGCCTGCTTGGCGCGGTCGGCCTGCTTCTGCCAGGCGCCGAGGTCGCGGTCGTAGGGCTTGTCGATGCAGTTGACGGCCATGTTGGCCTCACTCTGGTTGGAGTAGGTGCCGTCCCTGTTGCGCTCGACGAGGAGGTCGCCGAGGCGCAGGAGGGTGGTGCCGTCGTTCTGGTCGATGGCGCTCTTGAGCGCGAGTTTCAACACCGGCCAGGTCTGCTTGTTGTAGAGGGCGGCGGCGACGCCGAGTTCGACGAGGGACTCCTCGACGACGCGGCCGTCGTTCAGGCCGTTGCGGAGGGGCCTCTTGTCGGCCTGGGCGAACAGGTCGGACAGCCGGGCGAGGGCCGACCTGGTGGTGCCGGTGCCGAGCGGGCAGTCCTTGGTCTTGACGCAGTCGGCGGCGAAGGCCTTGGTGGCGGTGTCGAAGCCCTTGGCCTGCTCGATGTTGATCTCGTCGGCGGACAGTTTGGGGTCGATGGCGCCGTCGAGGACGAGGGCGCGGACGCGCTTGGGGAACTCCTCGGCGTAGTACGCGCCGAGGTAGGTGCCGTACGAGGCCCCGTAGTAGGTGAGGCCCTGGTCGCCGAGGGCGGCGCGCAGGATGTCCATGTCGTGGGCGGCGTTGGCGGTGCCGACGTACGGCAGCAGCGTGGGGATGCGGTTCTTGCAGTCCTCGGCCCATCCCTTGCTGACGTTCACGAGGGCGTTGAGCTCGGCGGCGTTGTCGGGCGAGGTGTCGGTTTCGAAGAACCGGTCGAGTTCCTTGCCGGTGAGGCAGCGGACGGTGGGGCGGCTCTGGCCGACGCCGCGCGGGTCGAAGCCGACGATGTCGAAGTTCCTGCGCAGGTCGGCGCCGAACTGCCGGGCGGAGCCGCGGGCGAACTCGACGCCGGAGCCGCCGGGGCCGCCGGGGTTGAGGACGAGCGACCCCTTGCGCTGGCCGCCCTCGGCGGGCAGGCGGATCACCGGGAGGACGATGGGGCGGTCGCCCGGGTGGTTGTAGTCGAGAGGAACCTGCACGGTGCCGCATTGGAACCCGCCGCCGCAGTCGCGCCACGAGATCTTCTGGGAGTACAGGGATGCGCTGCCGCTGGGGGACGGGGCCGACGCAGTGGACTTCGGTGCGTCCGTGCAGGCCGTCACCACGATTGCGGCCGCCGCCAGCACGGAGACCGTACGGAACTTCTTCACGCCGTTACCGTTCTCGTCGCCGTAGGGTTCGCTCGCAGCCTACGCGGGCGCACCCGCTTTTTCGCTACTCAGCGTACCGGCGAGTCATCCCAGAGTGTCACCATAGTGCTGGTCGTGCTGTTTGCGCGGGGAGCAGACGGACGCGGACGGGCAGGCGCAACGGCCGCCGCCGTCGAGCCGGACGGTGACCGTGTCCGAGGGCACGTTACGGCCCACGACCTGGCCGGGACCCGATTCTGTCTGGACGCGCGCGCCGAGCCGCGGCATACGGTCGTGCGCCTGGACGTACAGCGGGTGCTCGTACTTCAGGCAGCACATGAGCCGCCCGCAGGCGCCGGCGATGCGCAACGGGTTGACCGGAAGGTCCTGCTCCTTGGCCATTCGGACCGACACCGGCTCGAAGTCCTTGAGGAAGGTGGCGCAGCACAGGTCGCGGCCGCAGGGGCCGATGCCGCCCTGGAGGCGCGCCTCGTCGCGCGGGCCGACCTGGCGCAGCTCGACGCGCGCCTTCATCGCGCGGGCGAGGTCGCGGACGAGCGCCCGAAAGTCGACGCGGTTCGGTGCCGAGAAGTAGATCTTGTAGACGTTGTCCTGGTCGAGGTAGTCGACCCCGATCACCTTCATCGGGAGCTCGTGCTTGCGGATCAGCTTCTTGGCGATGGACCGCGCATCCGCGCGCCGGCGCCGGTTGTCCTCGTCGCGGGCGAGGTGCTCCTCCTCGGCGATGCCCGCGCAGACGGGCAGCTCGACGTCCTCGGAGACGTACTGCGGGGCCCAGACGCACTCGGCCACCTCGGCGCCGGAATCGGTGGGCACGAGCACTTTGTCGCCGACCTTCGGCGAGTGCGGGCCGGGGTCGAGGTAGTAGAGACGTCCGTATCGCGTGAAGCTGACGGCCATCATCATGCCCATGCCTCGCTCCGTCCACCGGGGGGGTCCAACCTGGCCGTCAGCCTACGCGCAACCGGTATGACTCCGGCGTGAGCGGGATCACACGAATGGCCGAGCCCTGACAGATCCATTGACCACTTCCCGGACGGGGCGTAGACGTGATCGGACAACGTTGTCGTCGGCCTGCCTCCTCCGCGAAGGGCAACCCCGTATGGCCCTCCCCCGCCCCCTCGCCCCGCCCAGGGCGACCCGCCCGCCCCGACCGCTCGCCCTCCTCCTGTCGACCGCCGCCGTCCTGGGTGCGCTGCTCACCCCCGTACGGGCGGAGGCCGCGGCCCTCGTCTCCGCCCCGGCCTCGCTGGTCAATCCCCTGATCGGCACCACGAACGCGGCCGACGACTTTCCCGGCGCCGACGTCCCGTTCGGGATGGTGCAGTGGAGCCCGGACACGAACCCGCGGCCGTACGGCGGCGGGTACTCCTACACCAGTTCGACGATCACGGGGTTCAGCCTCACCCACATGGCCGGGCCCGGGTGCCGGGCGTACGGCGACGTCCCGATCATGCCGACGGTCGGCGCCGTCGCCGATGCCGGCTCGGCGAGCGCTTCGTTCTCCCGCGCCGACGAGTCGGCCTCGCCCGGCTACTACGCGGTCAAGCTGGGCAACGGCGTCCGGACGGAGCTGACCACGACGGCCCGCGGCGGGATCGGCCGGTTCGCCTTTCCGGCCACCACCCAGGCGAACCTGCTGTTCAAGCTGACCGGCAGCCAGAACGGGACCTTCGCCGACACCTGGCAGGTGGTCGGCGACCGGGCCGTCGTCGGGGCGGTGACCAGCGGGAACTTCTGCGGCCAGGGCAACCGCTACACCGTCCACTTCGCCGTCACCTTCGACCACCCGTTCACGGCCGGCACATGGCAGGCCGCGACGCTGCGGCCGGGCGCGAAGACGCTCGCGGCCACTTCGGCCGCACGGGCGACGTCGCAGGCCGCCCCGCCGGAGGAGGGCGACGCGCCGAACAGCCCGCGGCCGCACGGCCCGCAGCAGCCGCAGGCCGCGCCGCTGGCCGACCCGAACGGCGCGTACCTGACGTTCGACACCACCAAGAACCCGGTGGTGACCGCCCGGGTCGGACTGTCGTTCACCTCCGACGCCGAGGCCCAGGCCAACCGGGACGCCGAGGTCCGCACGCCGGACTTCACGAACGTACGGGCCGCCGCCCGCAAGGCGTGGAACACCGCGCTCGGCCGGATCCGCGTCGCCGGCGGCACCCTCGCGCAGCGGCACGTCTTCTACACCGCCCTCTACCACGCGCTCCTGCACCCGAACGTCATGAGCGACGCCGACGGCCGTTACATGGGCTTCGACAACGCCGTGCACGCGGTCGCCCACGGTCACGCCCAGTACGCCAACTATTCGGGCTGGGACATCTACCGCAGTCAGGCACAGCTCCTCGGCATGATCGCGCCGGATCGGGCGAGCGACATCGCCCAGTCGGCCGTGAACGACTACGCGCAGAGCGGCGGGCTGCCGAAGTGGTCCCAGGCCAACGGCGAGACGTACACGATGGTGGGCGATCCGATCGACCCGATCATCGCCGACCTGTACGCCTTCGGCGGCCGGCGCTTCGACACGGCCGCGGCGAAGAACGCGATGGTCCATCAGGCGACGGTCGCCTCCAAGGCCCGGCCGGGGCTGAACTACCTCGAGAGCATCGGGTACCTGCCGAGCAACGGCGTGTACGGCTGCTGCAACTTCAACGGCTCGGTCTCGACCGCCCTGGAGTACGACACCGCCGACTTCGCCATCGGCGCGTTCGCGGGCGCGCTCGGCGACAAGGCCACGCGGACCAGATTCGTCGACCGCGCCCAGACCTGGAAGAACCTCCTCAACACCACGAGCGGTTTCATGCAGCCCCGCACCGCAAGCGGCTCGTGGACCGGCGGGTTCAATCCCGCCTCCAAGAGCAACATGACCGAGGGAACGTCCTGGCAGTACACCGGCATGGTGCCGTTCAACGTGCGCGGCCTCGCGGACGCAAAGGGCGGGAACGCCGCGATGATCGCCTACCTCGACCACGTCCTCGCGGCCTACGACGGCAGCGGCGGCGACCACGCGAACCTCGGCAACGAGCCGAGCATCGAGCTGCCCTGGGAGTACGACTACGTCGGGCGGCCCTGGCGCACCCAGGAGATCATCCGCAACGTCCGGGACAGGCTGTGGCCGGACTCCCCCACCGGCTGGACCGTCGGCAACGACGACCTCGGCACCATGAGCGCCTGGTACGTCTGGTCGGCGATGGGCGTCTACCCCGAGACCCCGGGCACGGCCGACCTGGCGCTCGGCAGCCCGGAGTTCACCAAGGTCGTGATCGCGCTCGGCACGGGCCGTACGCTCACGATCGACGCGCCGAAGGCCGCGCCGGGCGCGCCGTACGTCCAGAGCGCCACGTGGAACGGCCGGACGTGGAACAACGCCTACCTGCGGCCGTCGGCGGTCCTGAACGGCGGCACGCTCCGGCTCGCCCTCGGCACGAAGGCGAACACCTCCTGGGCCACCGCCGCGTCGTCGGCGCCTCCCTCGTACGCCGGCACCGGCGCGCCGCCGACCCGGACCGGGCCGATCACCTCCGCGGTCGCCGGGAAGTGCGTCGACGTCCGGTCGAGCCGGGCCGCGAACGGCAACCCCGTCCAGCTGTACGTCTGCAACGGGACCAACGCCCAGAAGTGGACGGTGCACACCGACGGCACGCTCACCTCGTTCGGTCTGTGCCTGGACGCCGACGGCACGGCGGACGGCGCGAACGTACGGCTGTGGGAGTGCGGCGGTACGGGCGGCGGCCAGCGGTGGACGTACGACGCGTCGGCCAAGTCGCTCGTCGAGCAGCGGTCCGGCAAGTGCCTCGCCGCCCCCCAACCGGTCGACTCGACACAGCTCCAGCTCGCCGCCTGCGACGGGAGCGCCGGCCGCCGATGGACGCTGCCGGGCTGACCGTCGGACGCGGGAGGGACCGCACCGCCGGGGCCGTTGGTGCGCCGCCGGATCGATCGGCGACACCCGGTCGCGGCCCCAGGAATGAGTCACCTTGCCGCCGACACCGGCGGCAAGGTGACTCCAGCGGCGGCCTTCACGGCCCTCGCCGACACCATGCTCTGCCGGCGACGCCTCGAACGCTCACCCTGTCCGAGGAGCGAATGTGGCCTCCAGGCTGTCGAGACTGCGCATCACTGCCGACTCCAGATTCGCGGGGGAGCCGTCCACGGCCCGCCACACATGTCCGTCCGGCCGGATGATCGCCGCGCCGACGCCGGACCAGTCCGGACCGCCGGTCTCGGCGAGCGGGCTGGGATGGGTCTCGATGCCCATGGCCGACGCGGAGTCGGCCGCTCTGCCCAACCGGTTACCGCCGGACAGGTCCAGGAGGACCGGTCGGCCGCCCTGCAGGGCACTGAAGATGATCGAATCTGGCTCCGTCGCAGGCGCTCTCGTACCGACCAACGGGTGCGCCGCCGGGTCGGAGGGCGTGTAGGTGATGTCGAGTGCGGCCAGCTTTTCGGCGAGGGCGCGTTCAAGATTCGGGTGGGACGCGAGCAGGTTGTTCAGCAGGGAACGCAGTGCCTGCCCGTCCGGCGTGATCGCGGTGATCAGCGCCCCCTGAGCCAGCGTGTGCTCGGCCAACGCCTCGCCCACCGGGTGGCGTTCGTCGTGGTAGCTGTCAAGCAGGCCCGCCGTCGCGCGGCCCTGCACCTCGGCGGCCAGCTTCCAGCCGAGATTCATCGCGTCCTGCACGCCGACGTTGAGTCCGACGCCGCCGGCCGGCCAGTGCATGTGCGCGGCGTCTCCGGCGAGCAGCACGCGGTCCTTGCGATAGGTCGCAGCGTGTCGTGTGGCATTGCCGAACCGGGTGAGCCAACTCGGATCGCGCATGCCGTAGTCGGTGCCGGTCACCCGGCTCGTGATGGCCCGCAGCTCTTCCAGGGTGAGCTCATCACCGGCGTTCTGGTTCGCCGGGTCGAAGCCGGTGACCCGGTGCCGTCCACCGCCCAACGGCAGAGCGATCAGCGCGCCGGCCGCGTTGTGCGTGCTGACCACGGTGCCGGGAGGATCATCCAGGACCACCTCGCCGATGAAGCCGTACGCCGTGCTGTCCGTACCGGGGAAGTCGATGCCGGCGGCCTTGCGGACCGTGCTGCCGGCACCGTCACAGCCGACCACGAACTGGGCGGTCCGGGTCGAGGTCCCGTCCGCGCCGGCCACCTCGACCGTGACCGACGAATCGTCCTGTGTCAGGCCGGTGACCGAATGCCCGCGCAAGATGGAGACACCGAGGTCCCTCGCGCGGCGTTCCAGCAGCTCTTCGGTGCGCACCTGCGGGTACGCGAGCATGAAGGGGTATGGGGTGCCGAGCCCAGTGAAGTCGAGCCGTCTCTCGAGCATGCCGAAATGCCAGTTCGGCAGCGGAACTCCCTCAGCGACGAACCGCCTCGCCAGACCCCGCATCGCCAGCACCTCGAGCGTACGAGGATGCAGTCCGAGCGCCTTCGAATGCGGGCTGCGCTGCTCGTCGCGTTCGAGCACCAGTGTGGACACGCCCGCCAGTGCGAGTTCGGCGGCGAGCCAGAGCCCGACCGGCCCGGCACCCACGACGATGACCTGCACGGGCGCCTCCTCTTTGATTCCGTTCACGGATATCTCCTGATGCCCGGACTGAACATTCCAACATTCATAGTAATGCCACTCCAACGAATGTTCGTCCGTTAGGATCAAGTCATGCCGCCTCGCAACTACACGTCCGAGATCCGGAGCCGGCATGCGGCGGACACTCGCCGGGTGATCACCGAGGCGGCCAGGAAGCTGTTCGCCGAGCAGGGGTATACGCGCACCAGCGTGGCCGAGGTCGCAGCCGCGGCCGGCGTTGCCGTGAACACCGTCTACACGAGCGTGGGCGGCAAGTCCGCGCTGATCCTGGCGATGACCGAGGACAGCGCCGCCGATACGGCCGGCTCCGACAGCCTGCAAAGGATCGCCACGCTCGACGACCCGCGAGAGATTCTCCGGATCACCGCGGAAGGCACCGGGACGGTGCAGCGAAGGCAGCAGAAGACCCTCACGATCCTGCTCGACAACCGAAACGCCGACCCGGACATCGCAGCCGCCGCCGACCTCGCCACCCGGATCGTCCAGGAGCGTTTCGGCGTCATCGCCGAACGGCTGATCAAGACGGGTGGCCTGCGTCCCGAGCTCACCAGGACACGGATCGAACAGACGCTCTGGTTCTATTTCGGATTCGACGCCTGGAGAACCGTCCGTGGCATGGGCTGGGACTGGACGGAGGCGGCGGAGTGGCTGGCCACCCAGGCCGCCCATGCCTTGCTGCCACCGGCGGCGTAGCGCTCCCACCCGCCGTCCACGGAGAATTCATCGCCGGCCGAGGTCCCATACGCGCATCTGGCAGTCCTGGCCAGCCGTGACGGCGACGGTGCGGCCGCCCAGTTCGGTGACTCGGACGGCGAAGACCTCCTGCTTGTGCTCGGTGAGCGGCCCGCCGAGCAGGCGACGGCCCTGCAGGTCCCACACACGCACCGTGCCGTCCTCGGCGCCGGTCACCGCGACCGGCCTGCCGTCCACGACGCCGACGTCCATGCAGCGGATGCCTTCGTCGTCCCGGTCATCGCCTTCGGGCATGTCGATGCGGTCATCCCAGGTGCCGGTGCCGGGGTCGCTCAGCAGCACCGACTTGCTGCCGGCCGCCACCACGCGCACCCGGCCGTCGACGGTCGCCAGCCCGACCCCCATGATCGGGATGGGAGCGCGCTCGAACTGTACGAGGAGTTCCTTGTTGTGGATGTTCCACAGCATCACGCGGCCGTCCACGCCGCCGGAGATCACTACCGGATGCCCCCCGAGCGTTCCCGAGCCGAGCCCGCCGATGCTGTCGAAATGCCCGCGCTCACCACGCGTGACCAGGTCGGTGGGCTCGGCCCGGTAGTCGACCTCGAACCACTTCTCGTCATCTTCCTCGTACTCAGTGAGGGAGTCGCGCTGGGAGGCGTCCCAGAGGCGCACCATCGCTGGCACGCTGCTGTCACCGCAGATGAACACGGGCCGTCCGCCCAGATCCATGGTGGACGTCCTCGCCAGTCCGCCGTGCTCGTTGCGGATATAGGTCCGCACCGCGCCGGTTTCCAGGTCCCACTGAGCGAACGCCTGGCGATATCCGCCTCCGCCGACCACAATCCGTCCGTCGAGGACCACGGCGCCGATCTTGAGCAGGCAGTCCGACTCGTCCTCGTCCGGCCCGAACGGATTGTCCAGCGGGTGTGCGGCCCAGTGGTCATCGACCGGATCCCACGTGAGCGCCTGCTGACCGCGAGAGTCGACGCAGACCACCAGGGGACGTCTGTCCACGACAACGATGTCGAAGTCCTGGATCGGCGCGTCGGAGATGCTTCGGCTGGACAGGAGAAGATCGGGGGTTTTCATGATTGAAATCTACTGGCGGGGCCTGTGACGGGAGCGCCGGCCGCCGGTGGACGCTGCCGGGCCGACCTCTCAGAGGGCGAGCACGGACCGCGCTGCGGCGAGGGCCTGCCCCCGATAGGAACCGCCGAACAGGACGACGTGGACGAGCAGCGGGTGCAGCTGATGCAGCGGCACCCGCGCCCGCCGGCCGTCCGCGAGCGGCGCCGTCTCGTCGTACGCGGCGACGATCCGCTCCAACTGCGGCGCGCCGAACAGCGCCAGCATGGCCAGGTCCGTCTCCCGGTGCCCGGCGTGCGCTGCCGGGTCGATCAGCCACACCCGGTCGCGGCCCCACACGAGGTTGCCGGACCACAGGTCGCCGTGGATGCGGGCGGGCGGCTCGTCGGGTCCGGCGACGTCGGGGATGCGCGCGGCGGCGCGCTCGAACCGCACCGCGTCGTCCGCCGACAGCGCTCCGCGGTCCACCGCCATCCGGACGTACGGCAGGACGCGGCGCTCGGCGTACCACTCCGGCCAGGACGAGCCCTCGGTGTTGTCCAGCGGCAGGGAGGCGATGTAGCCGCGCCACGGCGCGCCGTACGCCTCCGCGCCCGCGCCGTGCAGGAGGGCCAGCTCCCGCCCGAACCGCTCCGCGGCCTCCGGCGTCGGTGCCCCGCTCTCGATCCAGGGCAGGACGAGGGTCGTGTCGTCGACGCCGAGCACTTCGAGTACGGGACCGGGCGTCTGGTCCCCGGCGGCCCGCCGCCAGCCCTCCCGCAGCCAGCGCAGCCCCGCCGCCTCGGCCGCGAACAGCCCGTCGATCCGGCGCCGGGCCTCCTTGACGAAGACCCGGCGGCCGTCGGCGAGGGTGACTCGGCGCAGCGACCACTCGTGGCTCGTGCCGAGGTCGGCGACGTCCGTGACGGGGGTGCCGAGGAGGCGATCCATGGGTCAGCCGACGTTCTTGAGCCGCTCGCGAACGTGGTCGAGCAGGCCCGGGACGGCGGCCTCGATCTGCTCGCGCACCTCCTCGAAGGCCGAGTTGCGGCTGTAGTACGGGTCGGGGACGTCGAGGTCGCGGGCGCCGGGGTCGAACTCGCGCAGCAGCCGGACCTTGCCCGCGGCCTCCTCATCCGGGGCCAGGCGTCGCAGGTCGCGCCGGTGCCCCTGGTCCAGCGCGATGATCAGGTCGTAGTGGTCGAACCAGGCGGCCTCGAACTGCCGTGCCCGGTGGGAGGAGGTGTAGCCGGCGCGGCGCAGCGTGGCGACGGTGCGCTCGTCGGCGGGGTCGCCGATGTGCCAGTGCCCGGTGCCCGAGCTGTCGACCTCGACGTCGAGGCCTTCATCCCGGACGTGGCGGCGGAAGACGTGCTCGGCCATGGGAGAGCGGCAGATGTTGCCCGTGCAGACGAACGTGACGCGGTACGGCATGCGGCAAGGGTAATCAGCGCACGGCGGTCCGGCATCCACAGGTTGTGGACGATCCACCGGGCGGTCAGGACGGCCAGACGCGCATCGCCAGCTCGGCGACGGCCTCCAGTCGCGCGGGTCGCGCCATCGCGGGCCTGGGTGGCCGACGAGGCGCGCTGGGTCACCGCCGGCTGGATCGACGCCACCGGCGGCTCGGACCTGTGACCCTGGAACCGGTTACGGCCCACCCGCGGTGCGGGTGGGCCGTGTCTCCGGGCGGGGGTGTCAGCGGCCCACGGCGTGCAGGGCGTCGATGACGCCGCTGCCGAAGAAGCCGTTGTGGCCTGTCGACCCCTCACAGGTGTGGGTGTCGGTCACCTTCGCGTACGTGCCGTTCGGCTGCAGCACGTAGCGGGTGTAGGTGTAGGCGCGCGGCGACGGGCAGGCCTGCTCGGTCGCCGTCCCCTGCAGGATCCGCTGGACCCGGTCCGGGGACAGGGTCAGGCCGCCGTGCCTCGGGTCGCGGTGCCCGTACCGGCTGATGATCAGCGCCGCGACGCCGGCGGCGTGCGGCGAGGCCATCGACGTGCCCTGCAGGTACTGGTAGTAGCCGCAGGTCGTGCCCTTGCAGTCGCGGACGACGTACGGCACGTTCGGCGTGCCGTCGGCGTTCAGCTCGCCGCGGGCCCTGGCCAGCGACTCGGGGTAGGCCGCGAGGATGGCCTTGGTCACGTCGCGCTTGCCGTCGGCGGTGTCGTACACGTCGCCGCCGGGCGCGGCAACGTCCACGTAGCCGTTGCCGTAGTCGGAGTAGTACGCCTTCCGGCCGCTGATGCCGACCGAGGAGACCGCGATGACGTTCCGGCCCTCGCTGGGCTCGGAGATGCAGCTCGGCGGGATCGTGCGGCTGTAGGGCGCCTCGCCGGGCTTGGCCGCGTAGTCCGGGCTCGAGTCATCGGTGATCGTCTTGGTGTAGTCGGTGGCGCCGTTGCCCGCCGCCGACACCATGGTGACGCCGTGCCGGTGGGCGTAGGCCAGCGCGCGCTCGGAGGCCGCGATCACCGTGCGCTGCTCGGCCTGGTACTCCGCCGAGTCGGCCGGGTTGTCCGGGCAGTTGAACAGCCACGGGTCGGTGTAGAAGCTCATGTTGACCACGTCGATCCCGGCGTCCGCCGCGTACGTGAGCGCGTCCACCACCGGCTGCAGGAAGAAGAATCCTGAGTCCTGCCCGGCCCGCACGTTGACGAGGGTGACGTTCGGCGCGACGCCGGCGACGCCGAGACCGTTGAGCGGGGAGGCGATGGTCGAGGCGACGTGCGTGCCGTGCTCGTTGTCGTCCTCGTCGACCGGGTCGACGCAGGAGGGGTGCTCGCAGGGGCCGTCGACCTCGGCACCGTTCGCGTCGGCCGGGATGTCCTTGGTGAAGTTGCGGCTGAGTCCGCGGTCGAAGTTCGCCCGAATGTCGGGGTGGGTGCCGTCGATGCCGGTGTCGATGACCCCGACGAGCACCCGGCGGTCGCCGGGCTCCACCCGGTACGACCCGTCGGCGGTCGCGTGGATCTTCCGCATGTCCCACTGGCCGCCGGCCAGCGGATCGCCCTTCACCTTGGCGGCGGGGCCGCGGCTCCCGCCGTCGCGCCCCTCCTTCTCCACCGCGATGTTCTTGTCGGCCGCCCGGCGCGTGACCTTCGGCGCCTCGCCGACGGCCCGGTCGCGCGCGACTCCGTCGACGGCGGCCTGCCGCCGGGCGTCGGCGCTGAATCCGGTGCGCGTCGAACGCACCGTGGCCAGCCCCACGGCCTTGTTCTCTCGGACGACAGTGCCGCCCGCGGCTCTGATCGCCGCGTGCGCCTTCTCGAGAGAGACGCCCTCCTTGTAGAGCACGACGTACTCCGCGGCCTTTCCGTCGGCCGAGGGCGTCGCGGGCCCCGCCTGCGCGGGTGCCGCGAGTGCCGCCGCGACGGCGGCACAGACAGCGAGAACGATGGCGCGCCGCACTGCACACCTCCATGTATGTCAACTCAGTGCCGGTAAAGAACTGGCAATGGAGGCATCAGAGCGGTTCCGTGCGTGGTTCGTCCAGTGGTGCGACGGGTGAGATCTATGGCCGGTTATGGCCAGTGTGAGATCAGCCGGTACGCAGGGCCATCGCCATGGCCTCCACCGCGAGCTGCGGATTGACGTTGGCCTTCAGGCGCTCCCGGCACATCATGATCGCCTCCAGGCGGCGCAGCGTGTCCTCCGGAGGACCGGAAGCCGCCCGCACCTCCCGGGCGCGGTCCGCGTTGACCAGCTCGACCCCCGCGCCGAGTTGCACGACGAGCACGTCGCGGTAGTACGAGGCGAGGTCGAGGAGGGCGCGGTCGAGGGCGTCGCGCTTCATCCGGGTCGTGCGGGACTTCTGGCGATCCTCGAGCTCCTTGAGCGCCCCGGCGGTGCCGCGCGGCATCCGGCCCTTGGCGCTCTCGCCGAGCGCCTGGCGCAGCGCGGTGGTCTCCCCCGCGTCCTTCTCGGCGCCGAGCTCCTTGGCCTCGGCCTCCGCGGCCTTGACGAGCGCCTCGGCCGCCACGACGGCGGGGCCGACGCCCGTCAGCCGCCCGGGGACGGCCAGCACCTCCGAACGGCGGCGGCGCGTCTGCTCGTCGGTCGCCAGGCGCTTCGCCCGGCCCACGTGCCCCTGCGCGGCCCGGGCCGCCGCGGCGGCGACGTCGGGGTCGATCCCGTCCCGGCCCACGAGGACGTCGGCGACCGCGTGAGCGGGCGGCGTGCGCAGCGTCACGAGACGGCAGCGCGACCGGATGGTGACGACCAGGTCGTCCGGCGACGGCGCGCACAGCAGCCAGACCGTGCGGGTCGGAGGCTCCTCGATGGCCTTGAGCAGGGCGTTCGCGGCCTGCTCGGTGGACCGGTCGGCGTCCTCGAACAGCACGATCCGCCACCGCCCGCCGGTCGGCGACGAGGCCGCCCGCAGGACCAGCTCACGGGTCTCCCGGACGCCGTACGAGAGGCCGGCGGGGCGGACGACCTCCACGTCGGCGTGGGTGCCGGACAGCACCTGGTGGCACGAGGCGCAGTGCCCGCAGCCCTGGTCGGGGCACAGCAGCGCGGCGGCGAACGCCCGCGCGGCCACCGAGCGCCCCGATCCGGGCGGTCCCGTGAACAGCCAGGCGTGCGTCATCCCACCGCCGCCCTCACCGGTCAGGGCCTGGGCCCCGGCCGCGGCGGCGGTGCGCAGCTGCTCGATGACGGGCCCCTGCCCGACCAGATCGTCGTACACCGTCACGCGACGCCCCCTGCTTCCGTACGCACCCGCGGCGCGGCGACGACGCGGCCGCGCGGACTCCAGACCGGCACACCCCGGACCGACGGCTTCCGAGCCGACGGGTTCGGGGGCGGCGAGTTTCCCGCCGGCGGGTGGCCCTTCGTTCTGGAACACGACGGTACCCCGCCGCCGAACGTGGCCTCCCGCCCCGCTTCAGTCGGAGATGACAGGCATCGTACTCGTGACGGCCTCGGCGGTGGCCGGGACCGGGTCGGGCAGGATGCTGCGGACCCGGTCGTGGATCTGCCGGGTGATGTCCGCCTGCGGCTGCGTGCCGTCGATGACGAGGTACCGGTGCGGCTCGGCCTCGGCCAGGGCGCGGAACCCGCGGCGCACGCGCTCGTGGAACTCGCGCGGCTCGGACTCGATCCGGTCCGCCGGCGACGCGAACCGGCCCAGCCCGACGTCGGACGGCACGTCCAGGATGATCGTCAGGTCGGGGGTGAGGCCGCCGGTGGCCCAGCGGTTCACCTCGGCGATCTCCTTGCCCTTCAGCTCGCGACCGGCGCCCTGGTAGGCCAGCGACGAGTCGACGTAGCGGTCGGTGACGACGATCGCACCCCGCTGCAGCGCCGGCCGGATGACCTCGGCGACGTGCTGCGCCCGGTCGGCGGCGTACAGCAGCGTCTCGGCACGGGCGGACAGCCCGGTGGTCTCCTTGTCCAGCAGGATGGCGCGCAGCCGCATGCCCATCTTCGTCGAGCCGGGCTCGCGGGTGGTGACGACGTCGAAGCCCTGGTCGCGCAGCCAGATCGCGAGCAGCCGCGCCTGGGTGGTCTTCCCGGCGCCCTCGCCGCCCTCGAACGCGAGGAACACGCCGCGCTCGCGGCTGCCGCCGGGCTCCTCCGGCGCGTACTCCTCGCCGCGCAGCGCCGCCATCAGGTCCCGCAACAGCGGGACGCCCCTGCGGTCGTCCATCTGCCGGTAGGCGAGCAGGCCGACGATGACGGCGACCAGCGCGCCGAGCAGCAGCACGGCGTTGGGACCGTCGAAGTGGTAGACGCTGTTCTTGTTCAGTTTGATGCGGTGCTCGCCGACCGCGCCCGCGATGAACGGCACGGCGGCGACCGTGAGCAGCAGAGCGACCCGTACGAGCGACTGCAGGAACGCCCAGGTGCGGCCGCGCAGGCTGTCCTCGACCTCCAGGCCGATCAGCGTGTAGCCGATCACCCAGGCGATGCCCGCGCCCGTTCCGAGCAGCGCGGTGAGCAGGGCGACGATGACGAGGTTCTGAATGATCGCGATCAGCGCCAGGGCGATGCCCGCCCCGATGATCGCCAGGCCGAACAGCCGACGGCGGCTGAATTCCTTCAGGATGCGCGGGGCCAGGAACATTCCGATGGCCATGCCCACGAAGACCATGCCGAAGACGACGCCGTACGCGGCGTCGCCCCCGCCAAGGGCCTTGACGTAGACCTTGGCGATGCCGATCACCGCGCCGCCCGCCGCGAACGCCCCGACGATCCCGACGGTCAGGCCGCGCACCAGCGGCGTCGAGCCCACGAACCGCCAGCCAGCGAAGATCTGCTTGAGGATCGACGGGACGGAGACCTTGCCGCCCTGCTTGGGGATCTCTCGCAGTGAGAAGATCGTGGCCGCGGAGACCAGGAACGTCACCGCGTTGATGTACAGCGCGAGGTTGGCCTGCTGCCGCTGGGTCTCGAACAGCACGCCCGAGATCAGCGCCAGCACCGAGAACGTCCCGGCGGCGACCGGCGCCGAGCCGTACGTCGAGATCAGGCTGATCTGGTTGGCCTTCTCCAGCTGGTCCTTGGGCACGAGGTTCGGGACCGTGGCCTCCTTGGCCGGGATCCAGAACAACGTCACGACCTCGACCAGGAAGGTCGCGATGTACAGCCAGTCGAGCCGGCCCACGATCGGGATCGACAGGAACAGGCTGAACCGCAGGATGTCCGCGATCACCATCGTGGTGCGGCGGTCGAAGCGGTCGGCCACCGCACCGGCGAGCGGTCCGAAGACCAGCGCCGGGAGCAGCTTCACCACGAGGACGCCGCCGATCGCGTAGTTCTCGGCGGAGCCCTTGGTGAGTGAGCCGGCCAACGCGGTCAGTGCGAGGATGCTCAGCCAGTCCCCGAAACTGGACAACGACAAGGCGATCCAGAGCCGACGAAACGGCTTGATCGACAGCACGCCGGGAGAGCTGCCCGTTCTGGTCATTGTGTCAGCGTATCCACCCGAGAGCGTCAAGAACGAGACTTCGCCGTACGCCGCCGGGCCGGCTTCTTCCCGCCGCCCGCCGCCACCTTTTCACGGCGCTCGGCGAGGAGCTCAAGCGCCCGCTCCATGGTGATCGACTCGACCTCGTCGTCCTTCCGCAGGCTGGCGTTGGTCTCGCCGTCGGTGACGTACGGGCCGAAACGCCCCTCCTTGATGACGATCTTCGCGCCGCCGGCCGGGTCCTCCCCCAGCTCGCGCAGCGGCGGCGCCGCGGCGGCCCGGCCGCGCCCGCGCTGCTTGGGCTGGGCGAAGATCTCCTTGGCCTCCTCGAGCGTGGCCGTGAACAGCTGGTCCTCGCTCTGCAGGGACCGGCTGTCCGTGCCCTTCTTCAGGTACGGGCCGAACCGGCCGTTCTGCGCGGTGACCGGCTCGCCGTCGATCTCCCCGAGCGTGCGGGGCAGCGACAGGAGCTTCAGGGCGTCCTCAAGTGTCACGGTGTCCAGCGACATCGACGCGAACAGCGACGCCGTGCGCGGCTTCGCGCTCTTCGGAGCGTCGTCCGGCAGGATCTCCGTGACGTACGGGCCGAACCGGCCCTTCTTGGCCACGATCGGGTGCCCGCTGCCTGAGTCGACGCCCAGCTCGCGGTCGCCGTTCGGCTGCGCGAGCAGCTCCTCGGCCTTCTCTCTGGTCAGCTCGTCCGGCACGGTGTCGTCGGGGATCGTGACCCGCTCGCCGTCGCGGTCGAGGTACGGCCCGTACCGCCCGACCCGGACCACGATGTCGCTGCCCAGGATCGGCAACGAGCTGATCTCCTTGGCGTCGATCTCGCCGAGGTCGCTGACCAGTTCCTTCAGCCCCTCGTCGCCGTTCTCACCGAAGTAGAAGCGCTGCAGGTAACCCACCCGCTCGGCCTCGCCGCGCGCGATGTCGTCGAGACCCTCCTCCATGCGCGCGGTGAAGTCGTAGTCGACGAGGTTGCCGAAGTGCTTCTCCAGCAGGTTGACCACGGCGAACGCCAGGAACGACGGCACCAGCGCGGTGCCCTTCTTGAACACGTAGCCGCGGTCGAGGATCGTTCCGATCGTGCTCGCGTACGTGGACGGCCGGCCGATCTCCCGGTCCTCCAGCTCCTTGACCAGGCTGGCCTCGGTGTAGCGGGCGGGCGGGCGGGTCGAGTGGCCCTCGGCGCCCAGCTCGGTCGCGGTGAGCGGGTCGTCCTCCGCCAGCTGCGGCAGGCGGCGCTCCTGGTCGTCGCGGTCCGACGACGGGTCGTCCGCGCCCTCGACGTACGCCTTGAGGAAGCCGTAGAAGGTGATGATCTTTCCGGAGGCGCCGAACTCGGCCCGCTCGCCCGTCGTGGACTCGCCGCCGACCCGGACCGACACCGACTGGCCGGTGGCGTCCTTCATCTGGCTGGCCACGGTGCGCTTCCAGATCAGCTCGTACAGCTTGAACTGGTCGCCGGACAGGCCGGTCTCGCCCGGGGTGCGGAAGGTGTCGCCGGCCGGCCGGATCGCCTCGTGCGCCTCCTGGGCGTTCTTCACCTTGCTCTGGTAGGTGCGCGGCTTGTCCGGGAGGTAGTCGGCGCCGTACAGCGCCTTCGCCTGGTTGCGCGCGGCCTTGATCGCGGTCTCCGACAGCGTGATGCTGTCGGTTCGCATGTAGGTGATGAAGCCGTTCTCGTACAGCTTCTGCGCGACCTGCATCGTGGACTTCGCCGAGAAGCCCAGCTTGCGGCTGGCCTCCTGCTGCAGCGTCGTCGTACGGAACGGGGCGTACGGGCTGCGGCGGTACGGCTTGCGCTCCACCGAGGACACGGAGTACGGCCGGTCGCGCAGGCGCTCGGCCAGGCCCCGCGCGGCGGCCTCGTCCAGGTGGAGGACGTCCTGGGTCTTCAGCGTGCCCTGGGCGGTGAAGTCGCGGCCCTGGGCGACGCGCTTGCCGTCGAGGGAGACGAGAGTGGTGTTAAAGGAAGACGGCTCTTCCGGCTTGCCGGTGTCGAACGTCGCCGACAGGTCCCAGTAGTGCGCCGGGACGAACGCGATGCGCTCGCGCTCCCGCTCGACCACCAGACGGGTCTCGACGCTCTGCACCCGGCCCGCCGACAGCTTCGGCATGACCTTCTTCCACAGCACCGGGCTGACCTCGTAGCCGTACAGGCGGTCGAGGATGCGCCGGGTCTCCTGCGCGTCGACGAGCTTGAGGTTCAGGTCGCGAGGGCTCTGCGCGGCGGCGCGGATGGCGTCCTTGGTGATCTCGTTGAAGACCATGCGGTGCACGGGCACCTTCGGCTTCAGGACCTCGCGCAGGTGCCAGGCGATCGCCTCGCCCTCGCGGTCCTCATCCGTCGCGAGAAACAGCTCGTCGGCGTCCTGAAGAAGCTTCTTGAGCTTGGCGACCTGCTGTTTCTTGTCGGCGTTCACGATGTACAGCGGCTCGAAGTCGTGCTCGACGTTCACCCCGAGCCGGGCCCAGGATTCGCCCTTGTACTTCACCGGAATATCGGCCGCTTTCTCCGGCAGATCACGGATGTGGCCGATACTGGACTCCACGACGTAGCCACGGCCGAGATACCCCGCGATCGTCTTGGCCTTCGCGGGCGACTCGACGATCACCAGGCGGTTGCGGCTGGACCTCGTTGTGCCGTTGCTGTCGGGCACGGTGCTTGAACCTCACAAATCTCGACTACGGCGGGAGTCATCAAGTGCCACCCCGAAGCCGGTCAACGTCCGATGCGGTAGACCGATTCCGCGGAAGAGGATCACACGCTCCCCGTGAGGACCCCTAGACGGAGCAGAATAAGGCCAATGCTGGAGTACTCCTACCTAGTACTGCATCTGCCGCGCGGCACGACACGGGATGCCGCGAGGCAAGTCATGGTCGAGCACGCAGAGCGTGGTGGGTGGGAACTCGTCCGCGTGCGGGTGTACCCGGACGGACGCCGACGAATCCAGCTACGCCGCAAGGTCATCCGCGCCACGCGCACCTTGTAGGGGCCGCCAGTTCTCGGCCTCTTCGACGCTACAGCAATGTGCCCCGCACGTGAGCGCAGGGCACAGCTTGGCGCGAACTTTCCCATTTATAGGGCTTTGCCTGGCCCGAAACCCCGTGTCCCGGGCCAGGCAAAGCCGGCAGGCTCACGCCGCGACGGCCGCCTCAGCGGCCCCGCGACAAGCCGTCAGCGGTCTCGCGACAAGCCATCAGCCATTCCGTGACGAACCGTCAGCGGAGGACCCACGACGAACCGTCAGCGGACCCGTGACGAACCGTCAGCGGTCGCGGAGGCGGCGGACCATGGAGACGGCACCGGAGGACGCGGCGAGCAGTCCCGCCAGCGCCAGGGCGGCCAGCGCTCCGTGCTCCGCCTGGGCCGGCTCCTGGGCCGCGACCGTCCGCATCGGCGGGATGCGCTTCGGCGGCCCGCCCACCGGCGGAAGGCCGAACCTGGCCGGGACGGGCAGCGCCGCCCCCGCCTGCGGGACCGGCCGGGTGACCGGAACGCGCGGCAGGTCGGGAAGCGCCCGCGCGCCCGGAACCGTCCCGGCGACGCCGGAGTCGCCCCCGATGGGGGAACCGGCCGTGGAGGTCCCGGAGGCGGTCCGAGTGGTGCCGGAAGCGGGCTGAGCGGCGTCCGCCGGGCCGCCGAACCGGACCGGCCTGGGCAGCTCCGGCAACGCGCCCGGAAGGTCGTCGGCGAGGTCGGCCAGACGGCCGCCCACCGGGAGGGACGCGGTCCGCTGGGTCTGGGCCTGGGTCTGGGTCTGGGGCGCCGGGACGGCGACGGGCGGCCTCGGCACGTCGGGCACCGCCGGCGTCACGGGCACGCTCACGCGCCGGAGCGGCTGGAACCGCAGCCGGGGGAAGACGGGCATGGCCGCCGGGTTCGCCGTCACCGCTCCCGTACGCGACGACGTGCCCGGCAGCTGCGGGAGCTCGCTCAGCGGCGCCCGCGCCGCCGTGACGTGGTGCGCGGAGGCGCAGTGGTCGTCACCGCCGCCGCAGCCGGCGAACGCGTGGCCGATGACGGCGGCGGCGTTGCCGCAGACGTTGACCGGCGCGGTCACGGGAACGGTCGCCTGGTTGCCGCCCCCGACGCTGTGCCGCCCGTTGGTCCGGCCGCCCGTGCCGGAGCCGCCGCGCACCGGGGGGATCACGCCCGAGCACCCGGCGGCCGCGTCGCCGAGGATCGCAGCGGCGTTGCCGCAGACGTTCACGGGCGCGGTCACGGGGACCTGCACCTGGTTGCCGCCAAGGACGCTGTGCCGCCCGTTGGTACGGCCGCCGCCGGTGCTCCCGGGGCCGGTGACCGCCGCGCCGCCCTCGCACCCGGCGATCGCGTTGCCGACGGCGTTGCCGCAGACGTTGACGGGGGCCTTGATCGGGACGTTGACCTGGTTGCCACCGCCGATGCTGTGCCGCCCGGAGGTCGAGCCTCCGCCGCCGTCGCCACCGCGCTTGACCGTGGCGCCGCCCTCGCACCCGGCGGCGGCCCTGCCGAGCACGGCGGCGGAGTTACCGCAGATGTTCACCGGCGCGCTGATCGGGACGTTGACCTGGTTGCCGCCGAGCACCGATCCGCCACCGGTCGTGCGCCCGCCGTTGCCGCCGTTGCCGCCGCTGTGGCCGCCGGAGACGGAGGCGCCGCCCTCGCAGCCGGCCGCGGAGCGGCCCACGACGGCGACGGCGTTGCCGCAGACGTTGACGGGCGCGCTGATGGGGGCGTCGACCTGGTTGCCGCCGCCGACGCTGTGCCGCCCGGACGTCGACTGCCCGCCGCCGGTGCCGCCACGGCGCACGGACGCGCCGCCGGTCGACCCGGCGATCGAGTGCCCGATGACCGCGACGGCGTTGCCGCTGACGTCGACCGGCGCCGAAACGGGCGCCTTGACCTGGTTTCCGCCGAGCACGCTGCCCGCGCCGTCGGTGACGTCGGCGAGGGCCGGACCGGCACCGAGCGCGACGAAGCTCGCGGTGAGTAGGGTGGCACGCGCGGTGCTCTTCGCCCATGTAGGCATGGATGAAGCTCCTTTGATTCAGGGTGGGGAGAACGTCTCTCAGGGTTCGGAGAACGTCTCTCGGGGGGATCCACGGCGTGGCCGCACGAATGCGGGCACGCCTCGACCCGGCGGGGGGCCGGGCCGGTGATGGGGGAACTAGTCAGGCGAAAAGGAAGGCTCGTCCGCCGCGGTGCGGACGGCCGGAGGGACCGTCCGCACGATGAGAGCGGACGCGCGCGAGCGGCCTGAGGCCGCCCCGAACCCGGGGGCGCGCCAGAGCCCCGTCTGGATGACGCCGTCGCCGACGGACGGGGGAAGCGCCTGCGCCCGGTGCGGCAGCTGTTGCGGCATCCGTGGCATGGCCGGCGCGGGGACCCGGGAACGGGTCGCGTGATCGGCGGAGGCCTTCTCGGACGCCCCCGTTGCGGCGAACGGGCCGGTGCTCGTCACCGGCCCGCGACCGGCCGCGGCGCGATGGCCATGGCCGTGGCCGGGGTGCCGCGGTGCCCGAGAAGGATCCGCCGTGACCTCCGAGGTGCCGGGCCGTACGGCTCCGGCCACTCCGCCCGCCGCCCGTGACGGCGCGGCGGGGATCAACGGCAGGCGAGAGTGCCGGAGGACCGCCCCGGGAACGTGCACGGCCGGTGCGGCGGCGTGCAACGGCGGCATGTCACGCGTGATCGCGATGACATGCCGACCCGTGTGCGCGACGGCGCTGGGAAGGCGTGCTCCCGGAACGGTGTCGGCGTGTGCCTGCCCGGCGGCTCCGAGCAGCCAACCGGCGACCGCGATGCCCGCCATGGCGAGCAGGCGCCGCGTGACCGGCAGCGCGAGGAGACCGAGCAGGCGCCGGGTGCCAAATCGCTTGCGGAGACACGGTCGCGTGAGGAGACCCGGGCAGCGCACGACGACGGAGGCGCACCTCCGTGACCGCGACCACCTGGACACCACACGCCCTCCTTGGCATCGACCCACCGCGTGGAACGCAAAGGCGTTCCGTACGGTGAGTCACGCTATCACCACGGAGAGCATTGAATCGACAATTGCCGAGAGGTTTTCAGGCGTGATCAAGAAAATGGTCGAGAACGCGCACGCCGAAGCGAAGACCGTCGACGGGAACGCGTTCGTCGATGCCGTGGAACATTCCGGAAAAATCCATATCCTTCGGCAATTTCAGCGGCGCGAAGCCGAAGCAGCGAATGCCCAGCGTGGCGAACGACTTCGCGTCCGTCCCACCGGACAGGCAGTACGGCACCGGCCGCGCCTGCGGGTCGTGCGCCTTCAGCGCCGAGGCCATCGCCGCCACCAGCGGCCCGTCGAACTCCGTCTCGACCGCGATGTCGTGGTGGACGAACTCCCGCCGTACGTGCTCGCCGAGCAGTTCGTCGACGGTCGCGAAGAACTCCTCCTCATGGCCCGGCAGGAATCGGCCGTCGACCTGAGCGGTGGCGGTTTGTGGAATTACATTCGCTTTGTAGCCTGCATCCAGAACGGTCGGATTCAGGGTATTTCTGACTGTCGCGCCGATCATTCGGGACAGCGGCCCGAGCTCCCTCACCATCTTGTCGATGTCGCCCGCGTCGAACTCCACACCCGTCGCGTCGCAGACCTCTTCCAGGAAGGCGCGCACCGTCTTCGTCAGCCGTACCGGGAACTCGTGCTCACCCAGCCGCGCGACCGCCCCCGCCAGCGCCGTCACCGCGTTGTCCGGGTGGACCATCGACCCGTGCCCCGCCGTACCCTCGGCGATCAGCCGCATCCAGGCCAGGCCCTTCTCGGCCGTCTCGATCAGGTAGAGACGCTCGTCGTTCGGCAGCGTCAGGCTGAAACCGCCGACCTCCCCGATCGCCTCCGTGCAGCCCTCGAACAGCTCCGGATGGTTGTCGACCAGCCAGTGCGCGCCCCACTTGCCCCCCGCCTCCTCGTCCGCGAGGAAGGCCAGCACCACGTCGCGCTCCGGCCGGCGCCCCTGGCGCAGCCGCTCCCGGACCGTCGCGAGGACCATCGCGTCCATGTCCTTCATGTCGACCGCGCCGCGCCCCCACACGCAGCCGTCGGCGATCTCCCCGCCGAACGGATCGCGGGTCCAGTCCTCCTTACGCGCCGGGACGACGTCCAGATGCCCGTGGATCAACAGCGCGTCCCGCTGGGGATCGGTCCCCTCGATCCGTACGACCACACTCGACCGCTTCGCGTGCGACTCGTAGATCTTCGGCTCGAGGCCGACCTCCGCGAGCTTCTCCGCCACGTACTCCGCGGCCGCCCGCTCCCCTGGCCCGCTGTGGTCACCCGGATTGGAGGTGTCGATGCGGATCAGGTCGCTGCACAGCTGGACGACCTCGTCCTCCGCCGAAGGGTCGCTCACATTGCCTCCTCGCACACACGGCGCCGAACCGGAGGACCCGCCCACCGCGTCGGCGCGGCCCGTCACCGGCATCCGGCTCGTTTCGCCCAGGTTGTTCCGGCAGGACCATCCTCCCGCAGCCACGCCTCCACCCCGCCACCCGCCACCCGACCGAAACCGACTTCGCGGCATCACCAGGGATTTGCTATCGTGTGGCAGCCGACGCGGGAAGCCGCGGAGGCACACCACGTCCGGGTGGCGGAATAGGCAGACGCGCTAGCTTGAGGTGCTAGTGCCCTTTACGGGGCATGGGGGTTCAAGTCCCCCCTCGGACACTTCGGTCCTGGGGTCAGTGTGGTCGGAAGCGGAGCTTCCTTCCCGCTGGCCCTTCGTCATTCCGCCCGGGGGGCGACCCCCGGACCCCCCAGGCAGGGGGCTCCGCCCCCCGCGCCCCCACGCCGCCTCCCTCCACGCACGGGCGACCCCCGGACCCCCCAGGCAGGGGGCTCCGCCCCCCGCACCCCCGCGCCCGGCGATGCCGCCGCCGCGGCACGATTCCTCGACGTTCTCAACATCGTTTGACGCCGTTCCACAGTTCCCGCGCCCGGCCGGGCGCGGGGACTGCCACCTGCCGGCCCTACTAGCCCGCCCGAACCGATCATTCGGGTGCCGAGCGGGGGTAGTTCACCGTAGCGAGATCAACGTGCTCCCACACCGATGTCGGGCGCGACCATGATCCATCCATCGTCCGTCATGGTCAGTTCCTTAAAACCGAACCGTTGCCAGGCGCTCTTGATCTTCTTTGCGATCTGACCGCCGTTATCAGCCGTCCGTGCCGCGGAGAGCGTCACTTACTTATTCGTTCCGCGATGATGTTCAGCAGAATCCGCTGGACGTCCTGGGGTTTAAGGGCGTGGTAGGCGGCACCGTTGGTCGTAGCGGCGATCTTTTGCAGGGTCGCCATGTCGACACCGGGGCCGAAGCCGATGGAGATGACCGGGACCGGTCTGGCCGGGTCGTCCTCCCGCTCGAGGGTGTTGAGCAGCCCAGTGAGGGTGATGCCGTCGTGGTCGTCGTTCCTGCCGTCCGTCAAGAGCAGGACGTTGTTGTAGTACCCCGGCTTGAAGGTGCTCCGGAGCGACCGGACCGCGGCGAGCACTGAGTCGTACAGTCCGGTGTCGCCATCCGGCTTGGGCCGTGCCTGGTCCAGGGCGAGGGTGATGGCCTGGCGGCGGCTGGTCGATCCGACCCGGGCCGGCAATGGCCCGATCGGTACTTGCACGCGATAGGCCCGCTTCCCGTCCAGGTTCGTGGCGAAGGTCCACAGACCCACATCGGTGTCGTCGGGTAGCGTCGCGAGCGCGCCCTGCCCGATCTTGACGGTCGCCTGCATACGGGTCACGTTCCCGGCGACCGGTTGCAGCATCGATCCGGACACGTCGAGCAGGGCCAGTACGCGCGTGCGCAGCGACAACTGGTTCCACTTCGCGATAGCGTCGGTCACCACGGTGGCTGAAGATCGCGGGAACGCGCGGGGAATCCGCGGGCTCAGCCCGCTGACGGCGGTGAAGCCGTCACCGGCATGCCCATCGGGATCGCGAAAGCCCAGCGCCTGAACGGCGGTCCGGGCCGGTGCGCTGCGCATGGCCTGTTCCAGGAAGCGGGCGGCCCGGCTCCTCGCGCCGTCCTCGGTGGTCGGTACGAACGGGTAGTCCAGGCTTATCTCGCCCTCGCTCGGGTAAAGCGCCTCGACCTGAACGGGCGGAGCCGTGCGACCATACGCCCAAAGAGACTGTTCGGGGACGATCAGCACAGGGTCCTTGCCCTTCGTGCCGCGTCCTAGTGCGGCGAGCAGCGACTCCGGAGTCGGGGAGACGGTGCTGCGCAGGTTCTGGGCGAGCTGGGTGAACGCCGACGCCGCGTCCGGTGCGCGCTGAAGCGACATCTGCGCCATGACGAGCGCGGCCATGCCGGCGGACTGGCCGACCGGGTCGAGGATCCGCAGGTTGACTCCCTTGATCCCGCCGGCGTCGGCCTTCGCGGTACCGGTGGGCTCTACCGATGCTCTCAGCAGCGCTTCCCAGGTCGGCTTGATGTCCTCGCGGCTGAGCCAGGCGGCGAACGAGCGCGTCGTCCCGGCGACGACCGGAGTATGGGCCACCGAAACCGGTGTCCCGTCGGCCGCGATCCGCACGCCTGCCGTACCGCGCACCAGCGCCAGCCAGAGGGAAGAGTCGGGAATCCACACGTCGGGGATGGTCTCTCCCGGCATCGACCCCCGGCCGGACAGCACCAGCGCCGTGCCGGCCGGATCGGCCGCCCTCACTTTGGCCTGTACACACCGGCCGTCGACCATGTGCCGCTGCCGGGCGAAGACCGTCGCGACGTCCTGAACCGCCGGAGCCAGCTCGGGCGCCACGGCGACGTCGAGCACGAGACGATCACCGCACCCGCGCTGGCCCGCCAGCGCATATGTCCCCGCTCCCACCAGAACGACCAGCACGCCGACGACAGCACCCAGACTGATCAACCACGCACGGCGCCCCGATGCGGCCCGCTGGCTACGCCTCCTACCCTTACGACGCCGTTCACTCACTTTTGCCCCCGATTGCCCCTTTTGCGCTGTTTTGGAGCGAAACTCTAACGCGCTTAAATCAACACGGAGACAACCATTCGATGAAGAAAAGCCGCGACTTACGGCCGACCTTGTCATTCAAGAGATTGGCACGGCTTTTCTAGCCGAACGTGGCCACCCTCGAAAGACTTCCGGACCAATGAAGCACGAGTCGATCATCCAGCCACTGCAGGAATTTACTTTTCAGTATTTGGTCACTGCGCTGGACGGGGTACCTTAGCGGCTTTCCACTGATAGGGCCGTGGTTTGCCGGAGCTTGCGGTCGGCGCTGTCATCGCCGGTGGCTCGGGGTGGGTGTCTGGGATCCGGAGTTCTTGCCAGTGGGGGTAGGGCTCGGGGTAGGTGGCGGAGGAGTCGGCGTCTTCGAGTGGTGGGCCGGCGGGTTCGGGAGAACCGGCGGGGACGGAGGGAACGGCGAGTCCGGGAAAAGCGCTGACGGGCTCGGCTGGGGCCCGGTCGAGGCGTCGGGTGGAAACGAAGGGCCCGGATCCGTCGACGGCACGGCGGCCGGTGGCTCGGACGGCGGCATTCGAGGTGGTGGGGTGGCCCGGACCGAGGGCTCGGCGGTGCGCTTCCGCTCATGGGAGAGGCCCGTTCCTTTGTCGCCGGACGAGCCCTCCGAGGAATGGTCCGACCGCACGGCCATGACGCCCATTGCCACGAGCACCAGGGCCGCCAGAGCCGCGGCCTGGAGCAGGCCCTCGATACGGCGGCCGCGGAACTCTTTCCGTCGCTCGGCGCGGCCGGCACGAGAGGCCGGCGTCTCATCGCTCTCCTCCAGTTCCGCGCTGGTGGCCGCGTCGTCCTCCGGCATCGGCGTGGCGTCCGGGTCCGGCGAGGCCTTCGGGAAAGCGTGAGCCGGCTCGTCGGCGGTCTCGGACGGTGGGTCCGGCACGACCGGCATCCCGTCGGCGTCGAAGATCAGTGTCTCATCGGGCGTGCCCTCCACCGCCGCACACGCGGCGAGCACCCGCTCCGACTGGTCCTCCGACGGCTCGCACCGTCGTCTTATCAGCCGGCGCAGCGTGTCCTCGTCGAATGAGGTGAGCACGACCGGGTCATGCGCCTCCTGGCCGTGGCCCGCGGAGAGGGCGCGCTCCAGTCTCCGCCGCGAGCCCTGGACGAGAGCGGCGGCCGTGTCCGGTGCCATGTTCAGGATCCAGGCGATCTCCTCCGGCACCAAGGAGATGGCCAGGGCGAGGACATCGCGGTCCTCGGGCTCCAGGCCGGCCAGCGCCCGCCACATCGGATCCGACATGAGCGTGGTCGCGGGCTTGCGAACGAAGGCCCCGTGCCGCACGCATTCGGCGCGGGCCAGCGCGTGCAGCCACACCGGCAGCGTGTCCTCGTCCGCCGGCACCGAATCCGGGTTACGCGCTACTGCGACGAAGGCGTCGCGCACGGCCTCCGCTGCTCTGTCACCGAGCATGACGTGGCAGTAGATCTGCAAAGATCCGGCGTGCTCGTCATAGAGCGCGGCGTAAGCCCCCGGGGCCCCTGCCCGCAGATCCTCGGTAAGAGACACCGGTTCCTCCACCGCCGTATCACTGGGCTCGGGGCCCGCTGCTAGCCGACGACGAGCCCCACACCCCAGCCCATGGGCCTTTGGCCTCTGCCTTCGCGCCCGCCCGACTGGACCTCCCTATCCTCTCGGGCCATCGGATGGGCCTGGTCGTCACAGCGGCAGGCGCTGATAGACGACGGCGACGGATACGCAGGCCATGTTGCCGTCTTCGTCCTCCAGGCAGAACGTGGCGTTGCGCCAGGGGCTGCCGACTTCCCGGGCTTCGGGTTCGACAAGTTCGAAACCGTCCCTGCTCCATTTGTTGTTGTTGGAGATCTGCGGTTGGTCGGCGTCGAGGGGCAGCTTCGGTAGCCCGAGAAGGCCGACCGGCGCGATGTCGTGCGACACGGACCGACTCGGGACGAGCGCTGCCCAGTGGGGATTGTCCACGCTGCCGGTGGGAGCGAGGGTGATCGACCGACCGCCTCCGTCTGCACGGATCTCACCCTCACGCTCGACGATGCTCAACTCGACACCGAGGTATGGGGCGATCAGGTGCCGGGCGATCCCGTCGGTGTTTCGGGCCACGGGGTCGGTGAGGGCACTGATGATCTCTTCGTCGCTCTGGTCGATCTGCCCTCGGGCGTCCCTGCCCAGTACGTCCGGCCGTTCCCGTAGCGACCTGGCCAGTCCTTCGCGCAGCTGGGACGGGGTGTCGACGAAGGTGCCGCGGTCGAGGAGGACACCGCCGCCCATTGCCGCCAGGACCGCACTGTAGATGGAGTCGGCCCCCGCCTCGGTGGGCTGGACCTCCAGTTCTCTCGTGCCGGCGATGTTCTGCTGATGGCCACTGAGCGTAGCCGGCTGACCTGTCGATGGCCCGGCGGTGATCCGGATCGTCTTGTCCGCGTCGATGCGGGGCAACGTCTTGCCCGCCTCGCCCACGAGCGCCGACCAGAGCGGCGTTGTCGCGCTGCGGGGATTGGTGCGGGCCAGAACGAGATCGCCCGCCTGACTGGCGCCCGCGGGCTCGTACGCGAGGACACTCCCATCGTGCTCGAGGATCGTCAGTCTGACACCGGCGGCTTCGGCCAGCAGGGGCGGTGCCAGCAACCGGACCGCCTCTTCCCAATGCCCTGGCTGAGCGATGGCCCTTTCGATGTACTGGGCCGCCATTCCGGTCTCGAAATGCTCGACCATCCGGCGGTGCACGGCCGCGCTGTCAAACTCCGCCGCGGCGCGCAGGAACTCCTCAAGGACGCGTTCTCCACCGGCGAACCCGTACCCGGCCGGGACCAATGGCCACTTGCTCAGCTCAGCGGCATTCGTGCCGATCCATTCGGCCAGCTCCGTACGCAGGACCGCCGGATCGGTGATCACCTTGCCGCCGACGGTGAGCCGTCCACCGGCCGCCTTGATCGTCGCCTCGAAGAAGGCGTTGTCTCCCTGCTGGGGTTCGTCGAACTGCCGCTCGTGAACCAGCGCCCATTCGCGCTGCCTTTCGCTCGTCCATGGCCCATCGGCGGCCGATGCCTGATGGAACGACCCGGGCGCGAAGATGTCGTCGCTGTCCCAGCCGACGGCCGAGACGAACGGCCCGACCAGCTCGTTGACAGGCATCACGTGCCCGTCCTCGCCGACGACCACTGCCAACCCGGCCGAGCTCATGGACTCGCTCGCCCGCGGTGAGGGCGCCATCACGCTGCCCGCAGGGTTCGCCGGGCTGAACTCCACCAGCCGCCGCCCACTGGTGGTGTCCGCCACGACCCACGTACGCCCGCCGCTGACGAACAGTGCGGTGCTGCCCGCCGGGATCGCGCCGATCAGTTCCCGAAGCGAGCGAGCGACCACCCACTGGTCGGCTCGTATCCCTGCCCAGTCCTCGCCCGTGGCGGCCGCGTCCCCGGTTCGGCCGGCCGTCGGCGCCGGGCGGATCCCGCCCCGCTCCTCGAAGAGCCGTGAAATCAGCCGGACCGCGGACCCCAGGTTCAAACCGGCCGCGACCGCGTCACCGCGACCTCGCGCGGCGCTCACATCATCGGCGGGGCGCAGTCTGTCTACCGCGCTTTCGAGGTCGGCGACCTCCAAGGAAACGCCCGACGAGGGCGCCGACGAGCCGGCCCCGTTGGCCAGCCAGCTATTGCGGGCGTCCTGCAACGACTTCAGAACAGAGTCGGCCGAATCGACCGACCCTGCCTTCGCCTGTGCGGCTCTCTGCGCATCAGCCGCCAGGCCAAGGCCGACCAGTACCGGATCGGACCGGTTGGGAGCGCTGAGCGGCGAACCCACCGCGAACCGGCGCTCCACCCACGGCAACGCCGCCCATCGCCGGACCCCATCCTTCGTGTCGTGCAGGTGGGCGACATACAGCGGCCTGCCATTTCCGTACCGACTGACCTCACCAGTGGTCTCGATCACCCGTACGGCCGAGCCAAGCCGGTTCATGAAGTACGGCGCTATTTGCTCGGCGAGCTCGGGCCAGCTGCCCGGATCGGCGATGGACGCCTTGATGTCATCCAGCGCCTGGCCGCTCTCGATCCGCTCACTGATGCGCGCGTCCAACGCGTGGACATCGTTTTCGGCACCCGCCTGCGGTCCTGATTGTTCGCGCTGTTTGTACAACTCGGCGTAGATCGTGTAGACGACCAGCCAGCCGTCCGGGTTTCCGTTCTTCTCCTGATCAATCCGCTCCACGAGACGGCCTCGCAGCTCCGTCACCTTCTCGACGGGCACCTGCCCGGCGCCGAACTCGCCCGTGGCCGCCAGCACGGCATTGAAGAAGGCGTCGGCGCCCTTGTGGACCTCGACGACCTGCCGGTCATGACGCAACGCCGATCGCCATTGCGCTGCGGTCATCCCCTCCGGTTCCCGGCCTGTCGGCATCACCGGCCCGCTCGTGGCGGGCCCGTAAACCGGAACGTACGTACTACTCCGCCCTCCCGCGACGTCGGCCGGGCTGGTAACGGCACCCCGCACGTGCGGTGCCCGGACCGGTGCCAGCCCCGTCCAGGAACGCGCCCCGTCACCAGTAAGGCGTGCCACGGTGAGCCCAGGCTCTTCACCCGGGGACAGCGGCTGAGCGTCCGTCTCCAGGACACGTGCCTCGAAGTAACGCTGCCCGAGAAGCCGCAACAGCCCATCGGTCAGACCATGGTCGCGCCCCCCGGAGAGCTGAGCGATGATCTCCTGCCATGCCTCGCCGTTGTACACCCTCCGGCCAGCGTCCGTTTTGGCGATCTCCTGCCATCGCGGCGCAGCGGCGTCCTGGTCACTGCCGTCGTCTCGCACCGTCGCCCGAACGTACTCCGCCTCGAAGTTGGCCCAGAAGACGCTCGAGTCCGGGTCGTCGAGTGACGTGTCCATCCGCATACGGCTTGTCAGTGCGGTCCGCAACGCCTGTCCGTCACCGAAGCTTTCGCCGAGCCCGGCACCGCGGCCGGCCGCCGCCAACGCGTCGAAGAAATCACTGCCGCCATGGTCCCCGACGAACGCCATCCCGTGGTCGGCGGCCCATTTCACCTGTCCGCCGGACAACCCGCCCAGCGCCTGGCCATCCGCCCTCGACGGCACGCCGACCCATCGCTGCGTTCCGTCCGGACCCACACTCTGGGCGACCACCAACGCAGGACCGGATCCGTAGGAGCTCATCCGCCCGTCGGCGTGCAGCACCAGCAGACTCGTTCCGGAGTACTCGCTGAGCATCACAGGGGCGAGCGCACTCTCCAGCGCGTCCCAGTGGCCCTGCGATTGGAAGCTGGCCACCATCTGTCCCCACGCCACGCCGGTGTCGATCTGCTCCTCGATCAGCGTCGCGACCTCATTGTCGAGGTTTTCGGCCTGCCCTGCGCTCGCCACCATCTCGCTGGCAGCCTGGCGGAACGCATCCTTCGCCAGCTGCCAGCTTTGCCCGTCCAGCTGCTTAGCGCCCATACCCTGGGCCACGAACTGGCGGAGTTCTCCGGCATCGCTGATGACCCGGCGGCCACCGGAGGTGTCGTCAACGGGGAGACGGCCATCGGACGCGGCCAGAAACGCCTCGTACAGCGACGTGGTCTCTGTCGTGCCCGGCTCCGAGTCCCACGAATGCACCAACCGCGCGTGCCCCCAGCCGATACCCGCAGGCAGGCCACCCAGGCTGAACTCTGACCGGCCGCCGACAGGATCCGAGGGGGTGGTGACGGTCTCTTCATGGGTCGGGTGCGCGACCTGCGGCTCAGAAGCGACCGGAGCCGGCTCTTCATGGGTCGGGTGCGCGACCGGCGGTTCAGAAGCGACCGGAGCCGGCCGGTCGGTGACCGCGGACGATGCCGCTGGGGGACTGTCGAGGAACGCAGCTGGGACAGCATCGCCCCGGCCACGCCTAGAGCGCTGAGATACGGAACTGCCGGCCGTCGTCGCCTGCGGTGAGCCCGCTCTGCGGGGCACCGAGATCGCGCCCTCCTGCAGACCAGACGCCTCCGCCGGAGCCGGGCCGGCCGCGCTGGATGTGTCACGATTTGTAGCCGACGACGTCCGCCGCGCGCCCATGGATGAAGACTCCGGCGCGTCCGTGTCACGATCTGCAGCCGACGACGCCTGCCGCGCGCCCATGGATGAAGACTCCGGTGCGCCACCGTCAAGGCCCCCGCCCCGTGGCAGACCGGCACCCAAGCGCCTGGCGGTGCGGTCGGCACGCACTTCACCATAGTCGTTTAGGTCCATAGCGACGACCGCGGTCACGCGGTAGGTTTCAGACCGATTGCTCGCCGACAAGGCGAACCCGTCGGCGGCCATGTCCACAGGGAACCTGATTCCCTGCTGCATCATCCTTTCCCTGGCCTCATTGAACCAGTACGTCGCGATGGACGGATCGACGCGCATCCACTCCTCGAAGTTCTCCAGCGCTCCACGATCCACATCAGTCCACACGCCGGCCTTTGGCTCGGCCGGTGCCGAAGCGCCGGATGCGCCTCGGCCGCGGGTGGCGGCCGTGGGCGGCCGGAGCGTGGCCGGCACGACCTGGCCGCCTACTATTTGGGCCTCGGCCACGGTCATCGAGAGGCATGCCACATCGCTATAACTCGACTTGTGCCACGCGATTGACATGCTGCCCCATCCCGCTTCCGTATCCACGATACACGTCAGAGGCGAGTCTAACGAAAGGCGCCAGTAAATGCGATTGCGTCACCACAGGGCTTCTGGCGCGACAATTCTTTAAGCTGGCACCAGGGTTCTATCAATTACGTCATCCCGGCCTTCTCCGCTTATTTCGCGGCGCGCATCCGACGCCAGGGAAGTCCCTCGTCGCCCGACAGGCCGTTGGTCTGGAAGCGTGCGTTGAGTTCCTCGAGCTGTTCGCGTGTGGCATCCGGGCCGAGCCGCCCCATCTCCAGGAACATCTCCTCGTTGCCCGCCGGGGAGGACACAAAGAGCATGAGGCCGCCGGTCCGTGTCGTGAAAGTGTGCTGACTGCCCTTCGGCACCACGACGGTCGTTCCCGCGCCGCCGGAGAATATGGCGTCACCTACCCGGAAGTCGTACTCGCCGTCCAGCACATAGGCGATCTTCATAAAGCCGTGGTGCGCGTGCGGCGGGTTCTCCTCGATCACATCGTGGGCGAAGACGAACGCGCCGAGCGCCTGGTCGACCTCGGCCCCCCTCACCAGTACCTCCAGCCAGTGCGGTCCGCCGAGATCAACCCGCTTTCCCTCGCCGGGTCGCACCGCCCAGCCGTCCTCGCCCCACGTACCCATAATCCACCCTTTTATAGCCAGGAGGCGCCGCCCACCTGGGCAAACGAGACGCTGGGCGCGAAAGCTACCACATTGCCCGGTTCAGCTGGCCAAACCCCCGCGACGCCGAGTCTGTGGCACGAGGGCGCGGATGACCGCACCGGGTAAGCGCATATTTCACCGCGGCTGAGAGGACATGAACGCAGACAAAATCCGGTGGCGCTCAGGTTCCTTGATATGGCACCCACGTTCTTTCATTCAACGGGTCAGATCATGAGAAGGTCGACAGTAGGACCGTGGACGGATTCCGGCATTGACGGATCCTATATCCTCATGCCATTCCTACGCCGCTCACTCTGTCGCCACGCGAGCGACATGAGAAAACCAGCTACCCTCATTCAGGCACTTCTTGGAGGAATCATCAAGCGCGATCAGGAAGGCGGAAAACTCGACCAGGTCCCGTACAACCAGTTCTCCTCCGTGAAGTACATGTCCTGCACCTGACCTGACGTCACCCCGCATCACATCCGCTCGACCGTTGCCGCGGGCGGGTAGCCGATACAGCGTCCGCGTACGTACCCACCTTGAGGGAACCCAGCGTGTCCGAACCAACATCTGAACAGCCAGAGGAGCCGAAAGGCCGCGATCTGACACGCGCCTTCCGTGCGGTCGTACGGCCACCTGGCGAGAAGAAGAGCCTGTCCAGCTATCTCGTGACGATCGGCATGACGGTCGTGCTGGCCGGTGCCGTGGCACTGGGCGTGGGCGCCATCGTCTTCCGCCCGCATGCCAAGGCGAAGCCGGTGGCCGCCGCGGACAAGCAGCGATCCAAATCGTTGCGTCCGTCCGGCTCGCCGCGCATCTTGTACCAGCGCCCCCCAGCGGCCCCCGGCGCCAACCAACCCCCGGCCGCCGCGCCCCTCGGGAAAAACCCCAATGGAGCCAAGGGCGACCGCGCCCACGGCGGAGATCCTGCCGTGGCAAACGCGAGTTCCGGGTCGGGTGGCGGACCGGCGCAGAGGCAGGCGAATGTGATGGCCACGGTCGCCACTCACTCGATCGTCGGCTACGCCTCGCACCGTTGTATGGATGTCTCCGGCGGGCACGCCGTGAACGGCACCCGTGTGCAGATCTGGAACTGCCGTAGCGATCTGAGGCAGCAGCAGTGGTCGTTCGTGAACGGCACGCTCCGATCGATGGGGATGTGCATGACCGCGGCCCGCTCGTCCGCCGGGACGCCTCTGCAGGTCCAGTCGTGTAACGGCAGCTCCGCGCAGTTGTTCAGGCTCACCAACGCCAACGACATCGTGCACAGCGGCACCAACCTATGCGTCGACGTCAAGAACAAGTGGACGGGTGCCGGCGCCCCTCTGCAGATCTGGACGTGCAACGGGCACCCGAATCAGAAGTGGCGACTGGCCTGACGCCAAGAAGAAGTGGTCCCTTCCTCCCGGAGGAAGGGACCATTTTTTTGCCGTCCAGCATCCGCAGAGCCAGCGCGGTCTCGCCTCCCCATCGTCCGCGAACTCGCCGGGGCCCACGGCGGCACCGTGACGGCCACCTCCGAACCCGGCCGGGGCTCCACCTTCATCCTGAGCCTGCCGGCCTGAAACCCGTGCCTGGCACGTGCTCGGAGATGGCGCGCTCATTCTCGCGCCGAGGAGCCCGTCCGCGGGATGGTTGATGTATTTCTTCACGTCTGGACGGGTGAGTGTCCGTTCGATGGCTCAACAGGATTTCGAGAGGCTATGTCGGTTCAGGATGGCGCGCAGGTAAAGGCCGAAGAGGCGATGTGGCTTACGTCGCGACACAGCGGGGAGGCGCCCGGGGCCGCGTGTGTACAGGCAAGCGCGGGAACCCTGAGCGACGGGGTCTTCACGCTGGACAGACCCCGCCCGCGAGGGCAGAGCGGACAGCCCCGCAGCGCTTCCACCGCCTCGCCCGCCCCGGCAAGCCTGGCCAAGGCCGACCAAGAAGCGCTGGCAGCGTTCGTGACATGGGCAGGGAAGCGCACCGCCGACGATCCAGCTCAGAAACCTGTCGGCGAAGCGATCAAAATACTGGACGGGGTCGGACTCCCCCCTGGCCTCAACTCGCCCAGGGACTGGACACTCGAATCCTGGAAGAAAGCGCCCCACGCCTGGCAGGCGGTAGCGGTCATCGCTGAGCACCTACGTAACGGCGGCAATAGAGAAGAGGCAAGGACGATCGCCTCACGGCTGAGCGTCGGCCACCCTAAAAGAGGGATCCTGCGTGGAGGTGCATCGCCAGGCGGATCTTTGCCACAGGCGAACGACGCCAGCACCAGCCAATTGAATGCCCCGGAATACGTGCTTCGGCAGGGAGAGATGAGTCGGAGGCGGAGGCGGCCGAACCCAAACGCCCCCAGCCCCGCGACCATCCAGGAAGACGAAGCAAGCTCGGCAAGGCCGACCCCGCCCGCCGTCCCGGAATCAGCGCAAGCCAGCGGAAGGCGAGCTGGGAACACAACAGACGTTGGTCCCACCTCGTCCGTTGAACCAGGGCATCCCACCGCATTCCGGTACTCTCCAGGACGACGCCGGGGAAGAAATTTTTTCGGATCCACTACAACAAACTATGAGCTGGAGGTAGCAAAAGGAAAAGGCTGGTGGAACGATGATAAATTCAACAAGCTACTCGAGGAACTAGGGGACATCTCGGCCGATGAGTTGGTAGGGTATTCTCTGCGATTCGATCGGATTCCCGACAATATCACCACGCTGGCCGCAGAATGGAAGCTGAACGCGACGTTCCTTTATCGACTCAGCGCGACACTCAAGGTTGCTCCCGAGCATTTCAGCGCGGTAAGAACGTTCCTGGGGTCAACGTATCACGCTTACTCTCAAGCAGAGTCAGCCAGTGCGCGATCCCAAATCGCGGAAACAGTCGCGAGTACGATTTCCGGTGCCCTCCGGGACCAGGCCTCCAATATCCTTGGAGGATCCGACTCGGGCTCGTATTCAGTCCGGCACCTAATGCTGATTGCCCACCATGCCAAGATCGACATCAACATCGCCACCGATAGCGATCGGCGCGACCAATGGCACTTGACGGTGAACGCAAGTAACTTGATGCGTTTTATCGGAGAGTATGTCGCGAATGACCCTTCCGACAATCCTTCCGTCTCAAATCTTACCACGATGCGTCCGGAAGAAATCGAGACGGCCGCCAACGCTTGGCGTAATAGAATTGCGACGAATGCGGCGAATGAACTACTGGACGCCGCATTTGGCAGCATTGCTCCCCGCCAGCCGATATCGGCTTCAGCGGTCAAGCGCGTCGCCGAGACCATACTAACGAATGGTGAAGTTTATGGTGAAACCTCAGCTATACAGAAGGGCAGAGAGAGGGCCGAACGTGAGGCTAGGAAGGCCGAACGTGAGGCTAAGAAAAAACGGAATGAGGCGAAGACGGTTTGGCGGGAAATTGTAGCGACTAGCCTACTGGAGAATTTGCGAGACCAGCGCCAAGGAGGCGCTAGGCCCAACGACGCCAACATTCCCCGAGACATGGTAAAAAGTCTCGCCAAGGTAATGTGGATGCCCGAGCATCTCGCTGCCATAGAGAGAGAGTCGGATCCCGTCAAGGCTGTTATCTCGTCGCCAGACCTAAACATGGTCTTGGCTACTGCCGAATCTCTCGTCGATCAACTGCTTCCGCAAGGTCGTGGATCTCAGCCGGGCCCCACCCAACACCGTGCCGCCCATCCCCACCCCCGGCAAACACGAGAACCCGCCGGTTCGCAACCGAGAACGGCGCCCGACACGAAAGAACCGGTGGATAGAGCTTGGCTGGAATATAACGTGGAACTACTATTGGAGCATTTGCGAGACGAGCGCAAAAGAGATGCTGGACTCGGTGACGCCCAGATCACCCGTGAGATGGTAGCCCGCCTCAACGAGGTAGTGCAGGGGCCCGAATACTTCCCCCTTCTACGGGACAAGGCGAGTATCGTCGAGGCCGTCACCGCGCCCGACGCGTCGGATGAGCTACAGTTCGTCTCCGCTATTGCCAAATCTCTCGTCGATGAGCTGTTTCCGCAGGGTCGTGGATCTCGATCGCGCCCGCTGCCGACACCACCAGGGCAGGCGACAGCTTCACGGCCGCTGCCGACACCACCAGCGCCGGCGACACATTCGGCGAACGTGGAGCTCGGCAATGACGGCCTCCTGTATACAAAGTCGAGCGTCAGCCTCAGCGACCATTGCGTCAGCGTTGCCGTGATCCAGCGGTGGCCCAGGTGAGCGGCGGCCGACGTCGCGAATTCGACAAGAAGCACGGCTTTTAACAGTAAGGAAGCACCGCCTGAACGTGCCGTATATTTCGGCGCTTCGCGCGCCGGAGTTCACGGGTACTCAGGTCCTGGATTGCCCGCCTACCGGATATCCTGGACGACCGGTCCAGGGAAAGGCGGCGGCCTGGCCGCCATCGGACTCGTCGTCGGACAGGTCGGACTCGTCAGGCTCAGCGGCCAGGTCGTCGAACTCGCCATCCTTAACCCCGAGGATGAACGCCTCCCATTCGTTCGGAGTGTAATACAGCGCGACGGCGTCGGGGTCGTCCGCATCCCGCAAAACCACCATGTGGTCTTCGTGTTTATGCTCGACAGGCACGTCCGCACCGTCGACGAACAGCACTTCTGCCGACTCGATTATCCCAGCCATGGGTTTCTCTTTCTTCACTTGGTTGAGGCATAATGCGGTCAGTACGACGTCTTACCGTAAAGAGGTGAGCCAGTGACGGAAGTACCGGGTGAGTACGAGCGAGTGGTCGCGGTCCGCGACAGCAAGGACCCCGATGGCCCGAAACTGTTCTTCCGGCCGAGCGCGTGGATCGCCCTGCTCGCTCGGATCAAGGCCGGAGAGCTGGAGCTGCCGGCGGAGTTCCGGAAGGGACTGGACGAACGCTTCACCCGTCCAGTCCAACCGCCAGTCCAACCGCCGGTCCAACCGACTCATCGCCGAAGGCGCGGTGTAGGTCCCACCTGACGGCCGGGGAGTGGTGGCCGCACGAAGCGGCGTCAAGACCGTCGCCGCGGCTACCACTCCTGCTCCTCCTCATCGAGTACGGTCTGCACGACCTGCGTCGCCCGGCCGCGGCGGACCAGCACGCCGCGGCCGGGCGGGCGCTGGGCGGCGCGCTGGTCACCGAGCAGGACGCCTTCCCGAGGGTCGCCGGACAGCACGAGTCCGGGGGAGCCGAGCTCACGTAGCCTGCTGACCAGCGGATCGGTCATCAACATCCGCGAGGCGCCGCCGACGCGGCGTGCCACCACCAGGTGGAAGCCGAGCTCCCGAGCCTGGGTGAGGTAGTCGGCCAGTGGAGCCAGCGGCCCGCGGGACGTGCCGGCGACCAGGTCGTAGTCGTCGACGACGAGATAGAGTTCGGGCCCGGTCCACCAGTTGCGTTCCCGCAGGTCCTGTCCTGTGACGTCCGGCGGAGGCAGGCGGTCGCGGAGCTTTTCCGCCAACTGCTCGACGTAGGCCACGGCGTACTCCGCGTCTCCGGCCTGTGCGCCGATGTACGGAGCGGGGACGGCGTCGAGCAGGCCGCGCCGGTAGTCGATGACCACGAACCGCACGTCCTCGGGCGCCTGTCGTTCCGTCAGACCGCGCATCCAGGCACGCAGGAAGGACGTCTTCCCGGAGCCGGAGTCCCCGAACACGAGGAAGTGCGGATCCACACCGCAAAGGTCCAGCCCCACCGGCGCCAGATCGAGCTCGCGGAGTCCGATCGGGACCTCACTCACAGGCGGCCGGCGCAGCGCGCCGGTGGCCTGGGCCGCTTCGGCGTGCCGTGCGGCACTTAGGTCGGCGGGTGACACACGCTTGGGCAGGACGCGGAGGTGGGGTGCGGGTTCGCCCGGCCAGCAGGCCGCGATCTCCTCGATGACCGCTTCCTGGGCCTTGCCGAGGCCGTCGGTGGTCTGCGACCCGTCCATCCGCGGCAGCGCCGCGTGGTAGACCAGCCCCGGCGAGGCGACGCCGCGCCCCGGCGTGACCGTACGCAGCAGCCGGGCCGCCTGCCGGTTCACCTCGGACTCGGCGGGCTCGTTCAGCCGCAGCTCGATGCGGCCGCGGATGTTGTCGCGCAGACTGATCCGGATCTCCGCCCAGCGGTTCGCGCTGACGACCAGGTGCACGCCGACGCCCAGACCCCGTGAGGAGATGTCGACGACCGTCGCCTCGGCGCCCTCACTCACCTCGCGCACGGCGCCCCAGTTGTCGATCACCAGAACGACGTCGGCCGCGTCCACGCCCTCGGGCAACTCGCCCTCGTCGCGCAGCCGGCGGAAGTCGTTCGCCGAGGCGATGCCGAGCTCTTCGAAGAGGCGCTCGCGGGCACCGACGAGCTGGTGCACCTCCGACAACGCGCGGCTGGCGCGTTCGGGATCGTGGCGGCCCGCGACGCCGCTCACGTGCGGCGCGTCCTGCAGGCTCAGCAGCGCACCTCCGCCATGGTCGACGCAGTAGAACCGCAACTCCTCCGGAGTGTGGGTGAGCATCGCGGCCAGGAGCGTGGTGCGCAGGAGGGTGCTCTTGCCGGCCTGTGGCGCGCCGACCAGCGCGAGGTGGCCGTGGGCGCCCGCCAGGTCCATGACCAGCGGGTACTGAGTCTGCTCGACCGGCAGGTCCACCACGCCGATCGGGAAGTTCAGCTGCCCCTGAGGCCACATCGTCGCCTGGAGCCCGTGGGCCGGGTCGTCGACGTCGATGCTTCCCAGCACCGAGTCGAGCGTGATGTGGGCCGGTAGCGGCGGCAGCCAGACCTGGTGCACCGGCGATCCGTACCGGCGCACCTGCTCGACCGCGACCTGCATCTCGGTGCGTTCACCCGCCAGGGCCCGTGGCGACGGCGACACAGGAGTCTCCAGAGACGTCTCATCCCGTCCCTGGTGCGGAGTGCGGAACGCGAACGGCACTGGGGGAACCCTCTCGGGCGTGGCTTGTTCCCGTTCGGACGGCTCCTGGTAGGGGGCCGAGACGTGGGCGACGCGGAACCGCTCGTAGACGGACTCGTCGACCTTGAGGTAGGCCGAGCCGGGGATGGCCGGCAGGCGGTAGGCGTCGGGGGTGCCGATGACGGCGCGGCTCTCGGCGGCGCTGAAGGTGCGCAGGCAGATCCGGTACGACAGGTGGGACTCCAGGCCGCGCAGGCGGCCTTCCTCCAGCCTTTGGGTGGCCAGCAGCAGGTGCATGCCGAGGCTGCGTCCGACGCGGCCGATCTGGACGAACAGGTCGATGAAGTCGGGACGCTGGGACAGCAGCTCGCCGAACTCGTCCACCACGATGAGCAGGTACGGCAGGGGTTCGAGCGGCTTGCCGTTGACGTCGGTGCCGCCGGCGGCCTGGCGGAGCTGGTAGTCGCTCAGGGAGTCGACGTTCCCGGCGTCGCGCAGCATCCGCTGGCGCCGCTGCTGCTCGCCCTGGAGCGCGGCCCGCATGCGGTCCACCAGCGCCAGGTCGTCGGCGAGGTTGGTGATCAGGCCCGCCACGTGGGGCAGCTCGGTGACGCCGGCGAAGGTCGCGCCGCCCTTGAAGTCGACCAGCACGAAGCTCAGCAGCTCCGGAGAGTGCTGCATCGTCAGCGCGGTGACCAGCGTGCGCAGCAGCTCACTCTTGCCCGACCCGGTCGCGCCCACCACCAGCCCGTGCGGGCCGATGCCGCCTTGAGCAGACTCCTTCAGGTCCAGTGCCAGGTCCTCGCCCTCGCCGGTCACCCCGATCGGAATCCGCAACAACATCTCGTCGTCGGGCGCCCGCCAGCGCGTCCGGGGATCGAACCTGGCCAGGTCCGGCACGCCGAGCATGTCGGGCAGCGAGATCGTCCGCGACAGCACCTGCTCGCGCTCGCCCGACAGGCGCAGCGGCGCGAGGCGGCGGGCGATCTGCTCGCACAGGGCCGGGTCCATGCGGTCCGCCACCGCGTCCTCGACAGAGCTGTGCAGGGCCGGGACACGACTCGTCAGCTCAAGCCCGCCCGCGCCGTCCAGGCGTGCGCGCACGCCGACTCGCTCTGGCTCCTCCTTCTCCCGCTGGACCAGGCAGACCACCGTGATGCCGGTCTCCGGGCCGGCCTCGCCGATCAGGCGCTGGACCAGCGGCGTCCGCGCCCACGCCTCGTCCGGCCGGTACCCGTCGAACACGACCACGAGCCGGTGGCGGGGTCCGGTGTCGCGCAGGGAACTGAGCCGGGTCGCGCGTTCCGCCCGCTGGTTCTGAAGCTTGGTGAGGTGGTCGTCGAGGTAGTCGGCGAGCCCGTCGAGGTCCTCCGCGACCAGCGGCACCACCCCGGCCTCGGCCCCGCGCGCGTCCGGGTCGTGGGTGTGCGGCAGCCACTTGGCCCACTCCCAGCCGGGTGCGCCGTTCGCGCACACCGCCACCGACACGTCGTCCGGCGCGTGCAACACCGCGAGTTGCGTGAGGAGGGCACGCGCCGCCGCCTGCGTCGCCTCCTCCGGCCCCAGCAGGCTCACCACACCGGACCGCGCGAGATCCACCCAGGCCGGCTGCCGGCCCACGGTCGCGTTGGCGGCGACGACCCTGGCGGCCGCGCGCTGGGACTGCTTGTCGTACTCGGCCATCGGATCGCTGCGCCCGCTCTGACGGATCTGCAACGCGTGCGGGCCTCGCCCCACGCCGAGCCGCAGTTTCAGGAAGTCCTCGTCCGTCGGCCGCCGCTCCCACACCCGCCGGCGGCCGACCGCGATCGCGAACAGCCGCTCCGGACTCGGGTGGGCGAACGCGCCCGCCACCCGCTGGGCACTCGCGACGGCGCGCGCCTGCCGCCGGATGTCGGCGAGATGCTCGTCGAACCGTTCACGCTGGCGGTCGCGGGTGCGGCGGTTCGCGTTGCGGAACTGCACGCGGACCGCCACTGTCACCCCGACCGACACGATGACGAACGAGATGCCCAGGACGACCAGCCAGGGCTTGCCGTACGTCACCATGTAGGCCGCCATGCTGACGCTGCTCAGCAGCGGCAACAGGAGGTAGAGCCAGTTCGAGGCGTTGTTGTTCTGCGGCTTCTGTGGCGGCGCCCCCAGGGTGACTTTCTCTTCGGGGATCGCCGGCGGCATCGTACGCGCAGACCGGTGAAAGGCAGTCCTGCTCATGCGGCCCCTTGCGGCAGGTCTTCGGGGAGCACCTCGGTGAGGTCCTGTTTGCTGAGGGAGGTCAGCCCCGCCACGCGCTGCGCCTGCCGTTCGGTCATCCGCTGGAAGACCTGCCGGGCGGTGCGGCCGTTACCGAACCGCCCGCCCCGCGGGTAGGCCGCGAAGTAGTCCAGCAGGCGTTCACGCGTGTCGTCGGCCAGCCGGTAGTCGTGCTGCTCGGCGTGGTGTTCCACGATGCTGACGAGCTCCTCGGAAAGGTAGTCCTCGAATGTGAGGGTCCTGGTGAAACGTGAGGCCAGGCCGGGGTTGGAGTCGATGAACCGTTCCATGTCGCCCGGATAGCCGGCGGCGATCACGACGACCTCGTCGCGGTGGTCCTCCATCAGCTTGACCAGCGTGGAGACCGCCTCCTGCCCGAAGTCGGTGCTCTGCCCGTGCGGGACCAGGGCATAGGCCTCGTCGATGAACAGCACGCCGCCGAGCGCGCGGCGGAAGATCGCCTGGGTCTTGGGCGCGGTGTGCCCGACGTACTCTCCGACCAGGTCGCCGCGGTCGGCCTCGACCAGATGGCCGCGTTCCAGCAGCCCCAGCGCGGCGAGGATCCGCCCGTACAGGCGGGCCACCGTGGTCTTTCCCGTACCCGGGTTCCCGGCGAAGACCAGGTGCCGCGACAGCGGTGGGGGCGAGAGGCCGAGCTCCTCACGTCGCTTGACCATCTGCATGAGGTCGGCGAGCGCGCTGACCTCCTGCTTGACCCGGTCCAGCCCGACGAGACGGTCGAGCTCGGCCAGCAGGTCCTCCAGGCTCTCCTTCGAGTCCTCCTCCGGCTCGTCCGGGGCCTCGGTCCGCGCGCTCCCGCCCGCCCACCTCGGCGCCTTTTCGCCCTGCGGCATGGAGCTGCCGGCCACGCCGCTGGTCCAGCAGTCCTCGAACACCGGCTCCGCGCCGTCGGCGAGCGTGAGGTCCTCGCCGGTGTCGCGGACCACGCAGCGCCGCAGAGTCGGCGTCGCCTCCTCCCCCACGTAGATCGCCGGGAAGCCCGTCTCGGAGATGTCGCAGTCCTCGAACACCCCGGCGCTTCCCGGCGCGACGTACAGCCCGTTCTTGCCCGTACGCGCGATGGTGACGTTCCGGACCCGCGGCCGGGCACCGGTCCACACGATCAGGCCGCTGCCCTCGATGTCGGTGATCCGCATGCCCTCGAACCAGGCTTCGCTGCGCTCGTCCAGGAAGACCCCGGCCGATCCGGTCTTCTCGATACGGCCTCCGGAGATCAGGACGCCGGTGTCCGCTCCGACCTCGATGGCGGTACGGGCGATGGCGGTGAACTCACAGTCGTCGAGGAGCGGCCGGTGCGTTGTGGCGATCTTGGCGCCGACGTCGACGTCGCTGACGTGGCAGCCGCGCAGCAGGGCGTCGCCGCCCTCGATGCTGAGCGCCGCCATCTGGATGTGTTCCACGGTGACGCCCTCGGCGCGCAGACCGGCCTGCTGACGCACACGCAGGCCGTGCTCGGGCGTCTCGGACACGCGGCAGTCGCGCAGTGTGGCCTTTGCGCCGCCGTCGAGGTGGACGGCGGTGAACGCCGTGCGGGACACCTCACAGTCGGTCAGCGTCAGGGTGCCGGCACCGCTGCAGTGCACGCCGTTGGCGGCCGTGCGGGTCAGCACCGTACGCCGGGCGTGGACGTCCGCCGAGTCCGCGATGACCAGCGCCGTTCCGGTCCCGTCGACGAGGCGGACGTCCTCGAGATCCATGCGGCAGTTCCCCGAGACGAGCACACCGGTGCCCTTGACCTCGCGGACATGGCAGTCCTTCAGCAAGACGCCGGAGTCGCCGTGGGCGGACACTCCGTCGCCGGTACGGGTGATCTCGCACTGCTCCAGCCGGACCCTGCGCTCCTCCCGCCCGGCGTCGGCGGACCCGTCCCCGTCGGTCGTCTCGTCCTCGCGGGCGCGGTCGCCGGCCCACTGTGCCGAGCCTTCGATCCGTACTCCCTCGGCGCCTGTGTCGCGCAGCCGGCACCGGCGCAGGCGCGGGTGCGCGGGGGCCTCGATCGAGACGGCGGCGTCACCGGTCCGGCTGATCTCACAGTCGTCGAACACGCCGCCGCCGGTGCCGGCGACGCGCAGGCCGCTGCCCTGCACGTCGTCCACCGTGGTGCGGGCGCAGTCGGCGCGCGCCGCGTCGTCCAGGCGCATGCCGTCACCGTCCACCGAGCGCACGGTGCAGTCCTCGATCACGGCCCGGCTAGTGCCGGTCAGGTAGACCCCGGCGTACACCGCGTCGTGGATGTCGCATCCGCGCAGCACGCATTCGGCGTCCGCCGTGATCTCGACGCGGCCGCGGGCGATCTCGCACCGCTCCAGCACCGGCGCACCGCCCTTGATCAGAACGGCGGTCTCCTTCGGGGAGGCGGCCTCGATCGTGATGTCCCGGACGGTCGCGGCGCATCCGTGCAGCATGAGGGCGGACCGCTGCGGGGCCACGATGCGCACCGTGCCCGGCCCCTTCGCCGCGACGACCGTCACGTCCCGGTCGAGGACCACCGACTCCTGGTAGACCCCCGGCTGTACCGACACCGTCGCGCCGTCGTCGGCCGCGCGCACGGCGGCGCCGATCGTACGGTGAGCGCCCCAGCCGTTCGGAGAGACACGCTGCCAGGCCGGTTTCACGTCAGATTCGTCCGCCGAGGTGCGCGAGGTCGCCGAACACCCCGAAGACACCCGCGGCGAGTGGCACGGAGAGCGCGACCATCACGATGCCCAGCGTCCCCAACCAGGACGGACGCTCCTCCGGGATCTCGGCGGGCGCCCTCCGGCCCGCCAGACCGCATCCGACGCCGAGGACGGCGGCGCCGAGGCCGCACACGATCAGGGCCACCGGCGTCGAGGCGAGGTGGATCAGATGGACGGGCGCGCGCAGGGCGACGGCGGCGACACCGGCGAATCCGGCGGCGAGACGGGACATGACGGCCACCGGGACCTCGCTCTCACCGGCCTGGGCCAGCAGGGCGAGGCTGACGCACGCCGCCAGCGCGACGGCGAACGGGTCGCTCGAATCCGCCACGACCAGCAGGCAGGCGGCGACGACCAGCGACAGGATCAGCACCAGCGTGATCAGAGCGCCACGGCCACGCCGCAGGACCAAGGCGATCTCCCCCGCCGGGTCGGCCGGCGTGTCCTTCTTCCCGCGTACCGGAGCCAGCGTGGCCAGGCGCCCGGCGACTGCGGGCGCGGCGCTCAGCGCGATGAGCGCGACCACGCCCGTGACCGACGCGGACTCGACGAAAGTCGCATGCGCCACAGCGAGGAGGATCGCGACCGGCAACGCGATCGCCGCGACCACCAGCAGCAGCAGCGTGGACACGTCCGGCACCGCGAGCGCTGCCGCCAGCGCGCCGATGAAGGCCCCGGCCATGATCCCGGCACCGGCGGTGTTCACGGAAGCGGGCAGCGCGTAGCCGGCGAGGGCGAACAGCGGGCACGCGGCCATCGCGACCGCCGCCCGCAGCGGCGCGGGCATCGCCCAGTCGCGGCGGACGGCCGTCCCGCCGAGCAGTGCCACACCGGATCCCATGAGGATGGAGATGATGGTCGCCGGGCTGTTGGGCGAGGTCAGCGTCAGCAGCGCGACGGCACCGACCATCACGGCCAGGCCGATACCGATGGTCGTGAGGACGCGATGACGCGTGTTCCACCGATCCCACCCGCCGCGGACCTCTTCGGCCAGATCCTCCAGGTCGGTGACGACCGGCTCATCCGTCTCACCGTCGACGACGTCGCGCAGGTACAGCGTCGCGCCGTCCACGACCTCTGCCTCGAGCAGCGACACACCCAGCGGGAACGGTCTGGCGCCCGGCAGCGCGAGCGACCACGACGCCGGGAAGGTCTCATCGGTCTCCTGGCCGCACAGCCGTGTCAGCTCAGGCACGTACTCCGCGATCGGAGCGTGGGCCGGCACGGCGAGGTCGACACGGCGCCGCCTGCCGACCACGGTGATCCGGCACCGTTCATCATCCACGTCGGATTCCTCGCATCGGTACTGGCAGGAGGTACGGACCGGGTCAGTGCTGCCAGGTCTTGATGTTGGACCACTCGGCGTCGGAGTAGTTGCCCCAGTTGACGTTCATCGCGTGGGCGATCCGGCCGAGCACGCCGTCCGGGCCGAACAGGCCCTCGGCGGCGACGTTCCACTCATGCTGCATGTCCTGGTAGTAGGTGGACGCCATGCTGTTCCACGTGTCCACCAGTGGCGCGAGCTGCGCCTTCAGCCGCGACAGGTCGTCGGCGCAGATGGTCGCCTGGGAGTTCAACCACGCTCCGGCGCCTTCAAGGCCCTCGCCGACGAGGATCTTGCTGCCGTCGATGTTCGTGTTCGCCATGAGAAACGTCCTCTCGTTGACTAGGCGAGGTTCGCTGCGCCCATGGTCTGGCTTCCGGCGGGAAGGGACGCGTCGAGCGACTGAAGGTTGTTGATGTTGGTCTGCTCGGAGTCGACGTAGTTGACGTAGGTGCCTTGCAAGCCGGAGGCGATGTCGGTGAGGCTGTCGTGCAGCATCTTGGCGTAGATGTCGTACTCGGCCATCAGTGTTTGAAAGGTGCTGTACGCGACGCCCTGCCACGACGCTTCCAGGTTGACGACGTACGACTTGATACTTGCCAGGATGCCGTCGATCTCCGTCGCGGTGTTGGTGGTACTCGTCACGGCATTGGACAGATACTCGGGCGTGACCTGGTAGGTCACGCCCCCCACGGTCGTCGTGCCGCCATTCGCAGCCATGGCGTCCGCCTTTCTTCGTAAATATCACGGGTAATGCGGGCGCACTGCAACAGGAACCCACATCGGCCAACACCCCGATGAGACGGGATCACATATGTCTCGACCGGATGCTTCCAGTCGGCGCACGGCGAGGTCTAGGACGCCTGCGCCAGGCCGTTGAACCAGGACGTCCGACGCCCACGTCGCTGGCGCCCTCCTGCAACCTTCGCGGCGGGGACGTTCTCGCCTGCCGTCGATGTTTTCTGGAATAATTAACCTGCGGGTTACACATTTAACCTTGGGGACCCGACGGGCAGGTTCACGCTCCGGGCCGTATACCAGGCACCGTCGTCATGAGAGAAGGAAATGCAAGAGGACACTTTGGATTTTGAGACCACCGTCTTCGACAAGGAATACATCGCGCTCGGTGGACGCCGGGAGGCCATCGTGCGCGGCGGCCGCCACCTCTTCGACCGGCTCCCCGCCGCCCTGGAGGGCGTCGGCCAGATCGGGGTCATCGGGTGGGGACCACAGGGCTCCGCCCAGGCGCAGAACCTGCGCGACTCGCTGAACGGCGCGATCGACGTGGCGGTGGGCCTACGGGCGGGGTCGCGGTCGTTCGAGGCGGCACGAGAGGCCGGCTTCCGCGAGGCGGATGGCACGCTCGGCGAGATGTTCGACGTCATCGCCGCGTCGGACATGGTCCTGTTGCTGATCTCCGACGCCGCGCAGACCGACCTGTACGAGAAGATCTTCGCCGCGCTGCGGCCGGGCACCACGCTGGGCCTGTCCCACGGCTTCCTCCTCGGCTACCTCGCGGATCGGAACGAGACGTTCCCCGCCGAGATCGACGTCGTGGGCGTCTGCCCGAAGGGCATGGGGGCCTCGGTGCGCGCGCTGTACCTGCAGGGCTCCGAGGTCAACGGCGCGGGGATCAATGCCAGCTTCGCGGTCCACCAGGACGTCACCGGCCGCGCCGTCGACCGCGCCCTGGCCTGGTCTGTGGCGCTCGGCGCGCCGTACACGTTCCAGACCACGCTTCGCTCGGAGTACCTGTCGGACCTGACCGGTGAACGAGCGATCCTGGCGGCCGGTGTGCACGGCGTGGTGGAGAGCCTCTTCCGCCGGTACCAGGGGTATGGAATGAGCGACGAGTCGGCGTTCCGGCTCTCGGCGGAGTCGGTCACCGGCCCGATCTCCAAGACCATCTCCAAGGACGGGCTCCGGGGCCTGTACGAGCGGCTGAGCGAGGACGACAGGGCCGTCTTCGCCCAGGCGTACGCGGCGGCGTACCCGGTCGGCCTCGAGCTGACCCACGAGATCTACGACGAGGTGGAGTCCGGCAACGAGATCCGCAGCGTCGTGCTGGCCGGGAAGCGCCTCGACCACTTCCCGATGGGCAAGATCGACCAGTCGACGATGTGGCAGGTCGGCCAGAAGGTGCGCGATGACCGGGTGGAGAGCGAGATCCCGCTGAGCCCCTTCACCGCCGGCGTCTTCTGCGGTGTCATGATGGCCCAGGTGGACACCTTCCTGGAGAAGGGACACCCGTATTCGGAGATCGCGAACGAGTCGGTCATCGAGGCCGTGGACTCCCTCAACCCCTACATGCACGCCCGCGGCATCGCGCACCTGGTGGACAACTGCTCGACCACCGCGCGCCTCGGCGCCCGCAAGTGGGCTCCGCGGTTCGACTACCTGCTCACGCAGCAGGCGTATCCCGCGGCCGACCAGGAAGAGGTGGCCATCGACCCGGCGCCGTTCAAGGCGTTCGAGGACCACGTCATCCACGACGTCCTGCGGGTCTGCGCGGAGATGCGCCCTCCGGTGGACATCTTCGTCGAGTAACCCGGAACAGCTTCGGACGCCGGTCCGTCCCCGCCGGGTGGACCGGCGTTTCTCGTCGGCGGGCTCGCACTGGATCGCGTCCAGGTCCTACGCGCGAAGACGCGTGTTCTGGCCCCTCTTCCGGTACTGCGTCGGCGTGAGACCGAAGCGCTGCCGGAATGCCCGCGAGAAATGGGCTGCGTCGGAGAACTGCCATCTCGCCGCGAGATAGGCGATGGTGACCGAGGAATCCTGGGTGCTCATCTCGATCCGAGCGTGGTCCAATCTCTGCCGGCGCACGTAGGCCATTACGGATTCGTCCGATTCAGCAAAGGTCCGGTGCAGGGTACGTAGCGACACACCCAGGTCCTTGGCGATGGTGTTGGGATCCAGGGACGGATCGCGGAGATTTCGGTCGATGTACCGTTCGGCACGGCTACGCATATGTGATGAACGCGCCTCGGACGAAAGCTCGGCATCGAGGATTCCTCTGATGAGGTGGAGAGTAGCGTTCCGGGCTCTCTTCGCAGCCTTGCACGTCAACGTGCCGGCGGTCTCGCCGAGCGCGTCGAGCTGGGCGAGCAGCAAGCGGGCCTCCGGCGAGGACGACTCCACCGCCACGAAAGGGATGAGCCGCTCGTGGGAAACCTCGGACAACGCCTGCTTGGGGAAGATCAGAATACGCGAGGTCGTCTCCTCACCCGATGAATATCTCCAGTCGTTCCCGAAATCACGAATGCTGACCATCCCCGGGCCGATCACCACGTCATTTTCCGCGTCGGTGATATGAACGGAGCCGGCGGTCACCTGGAACACGGCCATGAAATCGGCCCACCCGCCTTCGAGCGACGGGCGGGAGAAGTGCGCGCTGTGCGCACCGCTGACCCTCCTGACGATCAGCAGGTCATCGAGGCTCTGCCATGTCACCTGTTCCCGGTAGTCCGCCACGGCGGGCACGGCCATCTCCGGCGAGGCGGCCGGCAATCCCATGTGCGAAGATCCTTTTTGCCACAGGCGCTGAAGCAGTTTATCGCGCAGTGGCATATCCTGCGGTATCGCGATATGCCATGTAACCACCTTGGACAGGTTTCCTTTCTATCTCGACCGCCTGGCTTTTCGTGCGCCAAGTCAGCGATCGTCGCCTCAACCGGAAGCGTCGGATCAAGTCGAAACAACAGTCGGGCCAAGGGGGAACTATCCATGGTGATGACGACCGAGTGACCTGTTTGGACCGTGGACCATACATCACCGCAAGGTCACTGCCGTCGCTCGGCTCGCTAACGGTCGCAGCCGGTGGTCGGTCAATACCGTAAATGACCTTACGCCGACCGATCCGGGGCGAAGCTAGAAGATCCCTGCCATTATCTTGCATGGGGATGCCAATCCCACGCGGACGCCGACCGGTAACGGGTTACCAGCCTTTTCATCCTTACCCGATGACACTCCTTGCGAGCAACACCGAGACCCCGAACTCATGCCGGCGCACACCGACGCCACTCGTCAGGCTCGGCCGGTGTATCGACGCCGTCCACGCATGGTTCGTCGCACGGAAAAGGACATCGATGAAGTATGAGGGAGCTGTTAAGAAGCCATGATCAAAACATGGCCCCACCGACGGCCCCCCGGGCGGCCTCGAAGCCGAACACCGCATCCGGCCTCCTCCTCGCCTATGCCCCATAACGGCAGCCGGTTCCGCATCGGTCGGATCGAGCGTAGATACGCGGGATGGACGAAGACTGGATAGGCGCTTCCACCGACGACGGCGGCCAACGACGTGCGTTCAGTCGTCGTTCACTGGGCCGGTATCGCCACAGCCCGGACCCGCGCTGTCGCCAACGCCCGAGCCGCGTGGCCGCTTACGCGCGGATCGACAAGGAGTTCACTGCACGGTGATGGACCTCACTCGCGGACGCCCTGGCCGACTCCGGAATCGGAATCCGGGCGCTCGCCCGCGAGCTCGCCACCAACACTCACAGCCTCCGCGCCTGGGATCAGCGCCGCCGCACCCGGCCTCCCCGAAGCTGACCCCGACCGACGAGCGCCACCTGCACGCAGTACGGGCCTTTGCTATACCCCGAGACCCGCCAGTCGTAGCCCTCACCCATCTCGACCGGCACGACCGCCCCGGCACGGTCCAGTGACATCCCGGCCCGCAGACCGGAGGACTCACCACCGCCACCGATCTCAACGAGATTCAGGGGCCGCCGACGGCTGCCCGGTGGCGCCCCGCCGGTGCGGCGTCCGGTGCCCGTCTCATCGGCCAACTGCTCCGACAGCGCAATGGCCGGTGTGAGTTCGTCGTCCACGCTACCGTCCGGCCCGGACACGAAATGCAATTGCTCCGCGACGGCGTAGAGGATGCCCTCATAGGCGGCCCGTTTCTCCGGTGTGACCGTCGTCATATCGACGGGCAGCGGTTCGTGGTGGTGCGCGATGATCTCGCCGGCCAGCCTGAGCAACGATTCCTTCTCGGCCAGCCTGTCCACGATCTCCCTGGCCTGTTCGAACCAGACGCGGTGATTGACGGTGGCGCGGGAGGGTCTTTCGGCCTGCGTTCCGTGATCCTCGACGACGAGATCCAGCAAATCGTACGGAGAGACCCGCCGGAGATCCGCGATCCCCAGGACCGGGTTCCTCGCACGCGCCGCCTCGACGACGGTGCGCATCCCCTCGGCGTCGGTTCCCAGGCGGGCCGCCATCGCCGCGAAATCCGCGATGTCCTCTGGTGACGCGTACGTCAAGAGCATGCGTGCGGCCGCCTCTAGCCTGGCCTCCGCCTCCGGGACACGCCTCCGGATCGCTTCGCCGGTCAGCGATGACTCGGGCTCCGCGCGAGACGGACCGGTATCCGACGCCTGAGAGTAGATCTCACGGAACTCCCGACCGAAGATCTTGAGGTCATTCGGACGGACTCCGGTCCGGGCGCTAAACCACGCGACATCGTTCGCGCTCATCGCTAGCGATTCCGCGGCACCTTCCAGCAGGGCCAGGTAGTCGATGACCTCCTGGTGAAAGGCGGCTGGCTGGTCCAGTTCCAAAGCTTCCAAATCTTCGAGTTCCTGCGCCGCGTCACCACCCTTGAACAGAAGCATTGCGCGCAGCACGTCAGCGGATACTTCAGCGGCGCCGGCAACGTTAAGGAAGCTTTTGACGTCGATGCTATCGCCATCCACGCGGGCACCCGGGACCGCGCGGAACATCTTCCTGACCTGCTCCTGCCGGAACGACTCAAGGCTCGCATGAGGGCTATCGGGGGTTCGAGAATAGATCTCACGCAACTCCCGGCCGAAGATCCAGAGCTCCGGCAGGTCGATACCCCATTCGACGGCAACCCGAGCGATGTCATCAAGACCCATCGGCGCGAGCGATTCCGCAGCCCGCTTCAGGACCCTCAGGTCCGCGTCGATCTCCCCCTGGAGATCCTCCGGAGCCATCTCCCGCCACTGGTCAAGCTTCGGCTTCTCTCCGCGTTCAGTTCGTAGGATCAGAAAAGCGGACAGCTCTTCGGCGGATACCCGTGCTCGAACAGCGATGGCGGCGAAGCCCGATATGTCGGCTTCATCGTCTTCTATGACGACGTCCGGGAGGCGCCGTGTCCCCAACTCCTCGGCGAGCCACGACGCCATCTCGTGGGCGTACACCTCGGGCTGTTCCGTATCGGGGTTGGCCAGAGTCGTCGCCACGACCAGGAGGACGGCCTCGTACACCGGCCGTGGTTGTTCCACGCGCTCGCCGGTCATGTCGCCGGGGAGCGGCTGATGATAAAGGCCGACGATACCGCTGGCCCTGGCCAGCAGGTCATCGCGGACCTCATCCTGCAGTTCGTCCAGCCACCTTTCGGCTTGAGCGGCGTCGTTCATGAGGGTCTCTAGAGTGGCCGGATCCGGCTCGGACGCCACGAGCTCACGTGGAGAAACAGGAACCGACGACGGCGAGCCTGGCGCGAGGCCGAACTCGAACTCGTCCAACCCGACCGAAGGAGAACCAGGCACCGACGGAGCCACGTCCGGCTCCAGACCGCTCTCGATCTCCCCCAGCGCGTCCGGAGAAGAGACGATGTTCGAAGACCAAAAATAGGCCTCCAGCGCGTCGAGGTTTTGAAGCGTTTCGTGTGCCTGATCGCCGACCTGGGGATCATCGGCCAGCGTCTCCAAGTGGGAGCGAAGCCGGCTGAGCGGCTCGCCGTCCTCGATGTCCAACGGCACGTCCTCATCGTGCGGAGAGCGAAGTCCGCGGAGGACCGTGGCCACATCCGCCACTGGGAACAGCTCACCCCGCGGGTAACGCGGCCTCCACGTGGCATCCAGTCCCATCAGGAAGTCGCCGAACACCCTCACCCGTTCCTCGGGTGAGGTCTCGCTGAGTAGGGACGCCACCTGCCAGAGATCCAAGCTGATCTGGCTGTGATCCGCGGTGAAGGCTCCCGCGTCGGCCTGCTCCTGCCCCGTGGACGGTGGCGTGTAGGCGTGGAGAGGCTCGAGGACGGCCTCCAACCGCTCGAGTGCGCCGTGCGCCATGTTCTGGATCGCCGTGGATTTGTCGGCCGCGATCAGCTTGAGCCGGTTCGAAGCCGCTTGCAGCACCTCAATCGCATCGGCGACGTCCTGCGCGGAGGTCGGCTCCGGCACATCGAGGGCGCGGAGCCCGACCAGGATCGTTGCCACGTCGGCCACCGGCAGCAGTTCCGTACCGTCCTTGGAATGCTTCTTCCGCCAGATCCGCTTCAACTGGCCCAGACCGTCTTCGTTGAAACTCCTGAAGGCCGCCGCCCTCGGGTGGTCCGCGAGCAGACGAGCCGCGTCGAGCAGCCGCGGACCACGGGCGGAGGTCTGGAAGCGTTTCCGCCCGGCCCGGTTCTCCCGGTCCGCGAGCATCGTGCCGAGCGAGTCGATGACCTCCGGCACCTCGCCGAGGCCGATCGGATACGGGCCCCAGCCACGGAGCTCCACGGCAAGCTGGCCGTCATGTGTCCTGCGGTTGTGGGTCCACATACCGATGCCGGTGAGCTGGTCGACCGGCTTGCCCTGTGGTTCGAGCAGGGCGCTGTTCAGGTAGTCGCCGATCGTGCCGTCCGTGGACCACAACCGCTTGGCAAGAAGGTTCGCTCCGGCCGCCTGCTCGTCGAGCTCGGGAGAGCCCTCGCGGAACTTCTCAACCAGCCGTTTTTCGATGGCCGGGGCGTAGAACTCCAGGAACAACCGCGAGGCCTCGGGCAGGAGACCACGTATCGCCGCGAAATCGGTCCGCGATGCGGCGAGTACCCAGTTCTTGATCAGGTTTGTCCCTACAAGGGCGCCCCGGAAAATGGCGGTGATATGAGGATAAACCAGTGCCAGAAAACCCCGTACGGCCGCAACAGGTTCGATCTCATCAAGTACGTCGACGGCCGACGAAGGGAGTTCGGTGCCGGTAAGGAGGGCGGCGAAATCGCGCGCGATCTCAGTGCCGAATTCCAGTCCCTGCTGGAGAAAACGTGCGGAGTTCGTACCCTGTTTCCCCTGCGCGAGGACGTCCTGAAGGGCGCCGTACAGCTCCGTCGGCCTGAGATCAACGGTGTATTGGGCGTACAACGTCACATCATCCGCCTGGCCGGTGCGAATGGGCAGGACCTCGCCCCTGATCTCCGGCCGGTGGACGGTCCACCCCTCGCTTTCGGGAAGCCACTCCGCGATGGACAGGGGCTCCTCGGCCTTCGCCAACGCGTTGATGGTGGTGCTTACCTGGGCGATGATCTCCTTGATGGTCCACTTCTTGTGCTCGCCCGGGATTCCTCCGGGGCGAGTGACGAACTCCACGATGGGAGTCTTGTCCTGGCGCTCTTTCAGCGGCTTGTTCGAGGCTTTGAACAGTTCCGCTGTCGGGTAGTAGTCACCCTCTGTGTCGATGAAGAAGTTGCGGTGATCGACGACGAGTTTGAAACCCAGCCGCTCGTTGTCGGCCAGCAGCGTCGCGTATTTGAGTTCCGCGTCCGCGTGGAGCTTGATGACGCTTTCGAACTCCGCGCCGATGGCGCCTCCGGGTAGCCGGAGCGACTCCCCGTTGACGAGCCGGTCGGCGATCCGCTGCGCGACCGTGCGCATCGGGCCTTTCCGATCCTCGTCCGGCAGGCCATGGTAGGCGCGCAGCACCTCCTCGGACGTGGACAAGGGGACACGCCAACGGCCGAGTATGCCGTTCACCTCGGCGGTCAGGTCGCTGGTCCATCGCGACGGCGCGGACGCCGAGAGAGCGGCCAGGAGGAAATCGGCGAAGGCCTCGGCGCTCCTGTCATGGACGGTGGGTGCCGCCTCGCGGTCGACGTCCGAGACCTCGCCGCTGTGGTCCGACCGGACCGGCTCAGACGCTCTCTGGTCTACGTCGGAACGGAAGTGCCCGTCGCTCCGCTCGCGGGCGATGTGGGCCGCCACGAGGAGCCGGATGCGGTCGACGTCCGAGACCTCTCCGCCGAGGTCGTTCCAGGTCGGCCGGAGACCGCTCCGGTCACGGACGATCGTCCACGCCTTTTCCATCGGGTCGTCGTACCGGGAGCCGGACTGCTTGGCCAGCGCCCTCCGCGCCCTGTTGAGATCGGCGTAATCGTGCACCGTCTCGTCCACACCATCGGTCGAGGCGGTGACCGCCGAACCGGCGGCCGGTGGAAGCTCCAGGGTGATGGGCGGCTGGGAACCCTCCGGGGGCGCGCCGCCCGTCCGGTGCCGCGTCCCCAGTGCGTCGGCCAGCCACGACGCCAGCCCATCGGCCTCCGCCTCGGCCTGTTCCGGGCCGGCGCCGTCCAGAGCGGCCTTGGCCATAGCGTGCGCCACAACCTGGAGGACGGCCTCGTACGCCTCCCGTTGCCGCAGCGACTCGACGGTCCCGCCGACGGGGGGTGACTCGTGGTGATCCGCGACGATCTGACCGGCCCTGTCCAACAGTTTTTCGCGGGCCTCATCCGCCAGACCGTTCAGCCATTCGCCGGCCTCAGCGGCCTTCGCCATGAGGCCCGCACGAGTGAACTGCTCCGGTTCGGACGCCATGGGCTCACGTGAAGGCACCAAAGTAAGCGCGGAATCGGCGAACTCTTTGGCGTGTTCACTACCCATGCGGACGATCCACGCCGCCGTGAGGATCCTGGCCCGATCGATGTCCGAGACGACCCCGCCAGGGTCGGAAATGCTGGGCGTCCGCCCGACGAGCTCGCGAATGATCCTTCGTGCTTCGAGCATGGCATTGTTGTGCCGGGCCCTGGAGTCCTCGTACTCCTTCTCGAGCAGTTCCCGTGCCACATCGAGGTTGTAATCGCTACTCTCGGCACCCAGTTCACGCAGTACAGGCACTTCACCAAGATCAGAAACCGCGCGCTCGGCGTCATCGGCCGGCGCCGGCGTCCCGATCTGGCTCTCAACCGCATCATCGGTCCCGCGCGCGGGAGCCTCGGCTTCGCCGGCGGACCGCTCACCGAGCGATTCCCGTACCGCGTCGAGATCGGCCGGTTCGTGCATCGGGGACTCGACAACACCGGCCGACGCCCGGTCGTCACGATCCCCGGTGGCGAGTTCCTCCTGCGCCACGTCGTACTCGTCACTCAGCCCGTGGAATGACGTGGTGTCGGCCCGCGGTTCCTCCGTCGCCGCGGACTCGACGCCGACGAGCCCGGCCAGCTCGCCGAGGAGGCCGTTCATCCGGTCCTCCCATTCCCATATACGGGCCGTCAGGTCGACCGGATCCGCGGTGACGCTGTCGAAGACCGATTCGAAGACTTCTCCGGCCAGGGCGGCGAACGCGTTCCTCAGGCGGCCGACCGGCCATGGGGCGAGCTCGCGACCGGCGTCGGTCGTGTCGAACCGCTCGTCGAACATCCGGATCGCCTCGGCCACCAGTGCCCTGTGTGCGATCGGCAGCAGGAACCAGTCGTGCAGGCGACTTTTGTCCGCGTTGAGCAACTTTTCCAGCTGCTCATGTGACTGTCCGACGGGGGTCGTCCTACTCTCGGAGGCGCGGTCGAAGACACTGTCGAACCGGGCTCCTGCCCTGATGGCGAAACCTTCGCGGATCGCGCCGAAGACGTCGGCGGGCACGGGCCTCTGGACGCCGAGCCGATTGCGCAGAGCCGTGCTCTGCTCGAGCACGGTCTGCCAGGTCCATGCGGCCGTGTCGACCATGGCGCGAGCCCTCGCGATGGTTGCCTCGCGAGCCGCCTCGCGCTCGAGGGCCCATCCGATCCCCTTGACCAGGCGGTCGACCGGCCCGCTGATCCGCGCCTTCAGATCGGCGATCCGCACGTCGACGCTCTCGGGGCCAGGGTAGAACAACGTCTTACGGGGGGACGTCTCCCTGGCGATCACGTCGTCGAACCCGCTCTGCACCCGATCACGTACGACGGACAGGACGGACCTGGAGACAGCGCCGTCCGGCACATTGAACTCGCGTAGGGTGTGGGGCCCAGCCGCGAAATTCGCCGCCGCTCTGGCGATCGCCTTGTTGACGCGCTTCTGCTGTCTCCTGATGACGCGACGCTGCATCACAACGAGGCGGTCCTGCTCCTCCGACGTCGAGACACGATCCACGACATCCGGCGAATCAACAGAACCCGTCGCCTCGGCCGACGCCGAATCCGAGTCATCCCCCAGCAACCACTCATGCTCCTGCGAATAAGACGAAGAAGCATCGTCATCCTTGAGCGGCCGCCACCCGCTCTTGTGGAGGCCGTAATCGTCATCCCCCCGCGCCTCTTCGGCAACAGAACCCGACGCCCCGGCCGACGCCGAAGCCGAGCTCCGCGCCTCTTCGACACGCGCCGGCTCCTCCTCCGCCACGGCACGGTCCGCGACAACCGGCGAATCAACAGAACCCGACGTTTCGGCCGACGCCGAAGCCGACCCCCGCGCCTCCGGCGGTGTCACGGTGGCCCGCCAGTCGATATGGGCCTGAACGAACCTTTCGCGGACTTCCTCGACCTGGTCGGCGGCCCATGTCCGGGCGGCAGGTGTGGCCAGTTCCTGAGGAGCGGCCTTGTCGAGCAGGCGCCCGAACTCCCGACTTGCCTCGAGCCTGGACCATGCCATGTCACGCAGCGTCGTGATCCGCTGTTGGAAGACGCGCTCCAGCTCCGCGCCGGGCCCGTGAAGCTCCAGCGCGTCCGAGAACCGCCGTACGATGTCCGCCTGCTGCCGCCGGTACCAGGAGAACAGGGCGGGGTCCCCCTTGAGCGTCTGGTCGCGTCCGGCATGGGGGCTCATGTCGCGCGTCCGCTCGTTGAAAGCATGGACCGTCGCGCCAATCGGTTCCACCCGAGCTCTCAGCATCGTCGCCGCCTTCACGATGACCTGCTGCAAGTGCTCGACCTGCTCCGTTCGGTTTACACCCAGCGGAATACGATCCGCGACATACCGCTCCCGAAGCCGGTCAAGCCTCTGATGAAAGAGATCGGTGGTCGTCTGATCCCATGTGGGATCAGGATTGGCGTAGTCAGTCCCGCCCTCGACGCGCAGCGCGATGTGGAACTCCCGCTCGTACCGCCGCTGTAGGCGATCGTCGGCCGGCGGCCTCGTATCGGTCGGCAGCCGGCTCGTCAGTTCGCCCTTCAGCCGCTCCTGAGTCGCGGTCGTCAAGTGTTCGGAGCCACCGGCTTCCTTCGCCGCCGCCGTCCAGCGGTCCGCGAACCACTCGCGGACCGGCGTGACGTCGCGTACGGCCGGACGTGTCCGCAGTTCGGGATAGCGGGCCTCGAACTGAGTCTGGAAGGTCTTGTACGCATCGTCGCGGATGGCGGCCGTCTCGCCGACTCGGTTCAGGGTCTTGGTGAAGCCGTCCACGATCTCCGACGGCGTGGCCACCGAGGATTCCGGCGTCTCGACGAGATCGTGCTCCCCTGTGGGCTTCGGGGTCGTCTCCCCAGCGCCCTTCGCACCGAGACCTTCCTCGTGTGAACCCGGTGACCGCACGCTCGATGACGTGGGCCGCTCGCGCACGACCTGGGCGTGGACCTGCCCTGGATCCGACCCCATGTGCTCGGCCGGACGCGCCCCCGGCTCAGGAACCGGCCGGTCGGCCGAGGCCGCCGTGGGCGTCGGCCGGTCGCCGGAAGACGGGACGGCGGGTCCACTCGTGTCATCGTCGGGCGGCCGAGGATCGGCTGGGCCGCCTGCGGCCGACTCTTCCGCATGCCCTTCGGGCCCGCGGTCTCCCGGACGGTACGGTGCCTCACGCAGGCCCGTCAGCGTCGTCTCGAAGACGTTTTCGTGCTGGGCCTCGTGTTCGAGCCATGCCTTGGAGTCCGTCCCCTCCGGCCCCCAGAGCCGGTCGTACTCGGTGACGGTGTCGGTACGGAAATCGCTCGACAGCTTCTCGAACGACTCTGGGGTGACGGTGTGCCCGGCCGACAGGTCGTCGGGATGGCCCGCGATCTGTTCGAAGTCGTTGGCGGCCCCTCGCAGGACGATGTTCTTGTCGGACTCGTGCGCGATCCGTTGGGGCAGTGTGTGGCTGAGCTGCTGGAAACGCTCCTCCCAGGACATCTGCAAGCCCTCATGCAGGCCGGCATCGTCATCCCCCAGCCGCCGCCACCCGCTCTCGCGGAGACCATCGTCACCCTCGGACGACCGCACGCTCCCGTGCGAGGAAGCGGCGTCGTCATCCCCCAGCAACCACTCATGCTCATGCGAATAAGACGAAGAAGCATCGTCATCATTCCCAGACCGCCACACACTCTGATCCGAAGAAGACGAGGAAACATCATCCCGCCCCGACCCAACGCTCCCGCGCGAGGAGACGGCATCGTCATCCACGGACGACCGCACGCTCTCTTGGGGGCGGCCTGTGCTGCGGAAGTCCCGGCCCGGGAGTGAGGACCAGTGGTCGTCGACGGCCTTCTCGACGGCCTTCGTCCAATCCGTGGTCAGTCGCTCCTCGCCTTCGGGGCCCACATACTCCCCGAGGCCTTCCCCACCGTCCTCGCCCTGGGCTCGGGCGACGGCCTTCCGCAGGGCTTGCTTCCCCTGCTGAAGCGCCTTCTCACGGAACTCGCCGTGATCGAGACGGTTACGGAGAGCGTCCGTGCCGCGCATGTGTTCGTCCGCCGCGTCCCAGGCACGGTCGAACCATCCGGGGTCACGCCCCGTCGCCTGCTCGCGCAGTTCGTTATACCGACTTCGGATCTCGTCGCCGAACTCCTTACGAACCCGGTCCAGCACGTCGCGGCTCAGGGGGGTGCCTCGCGCGCTGTGCTCTTCGTCGAGAGCCCGTTCACCATGCTGAACCTGGCGTTCCTGGTTGCTCAGATTCTCAAGGCGTTCGTGCAGCCCGTCACGGATCTGGCCAAGGTCGTTCTCCAGTCCGCGCGCCGCCTCGCCTGTCGGGAGCCCTCCGGCGTCCCTCCAGGCCGAGTTCACGGTCTCAACGACGTCCTTGTGCACGTCCAGTTGCAGCTTGCCGTACGGTCCCGCCTTCTCGTGATCGACGGAGAACGTTCCCGTTGCCTCGTCGAACTTGACGGCGTTCTCGTCGAATTTCTCCTTCGGCAGGTAATTGCCCCTGAAGAGATCCTTCTCCCCGAATCCGTCCGCAGCGTCCTTGAGGGCGGTGTCCATCCGGCTGATTTCGCGATGCTGCAGGCTCACCTGCGCGAACCGGTCGGGAAGCTCCTGGCGAAGCCGCGTGTAGGTCTCCGACCACGCGTCAGTCTCCTCCGGACGCCCCGCGCTCTTCTTCCATGCGGAGGAGAACGCGTCGTGCAGAGCCTCCCGGAATCCCTTGCTCACGGCGGCGGTCCCGTCCGCAGGCAGGTGAGCGGCCAGCTCCGGGTCAGCCTCCCGGAAACCCCGTTCGGCGCTGGCGACCTCATGGTCCACGTCGAGATCGCGTGTCGCGTGCGCGAACCGCTCCTCCTTCGAGAACCGGCCCGCGTAGTCGGCGTCCCGCGTGTTCTTGAAGGCCTGCCACGTCTCGGCCTTGGTCAGGGGCCCGTGCTGCGAGACGAGCGCGGCGGCCTCCTCACCGGCCTCGGGCCGATGTGCGCCGTGCCCGCCCGAGGCATCCCGCTCGCCCGACGGTCCGGTGAGCCGCTCTCCCCGGTCAGCCGGAGCGGACGGCCTGGCGCTCTCCTGGCCTCTGCCCTCCGGTGATGCCGGTGTCCTCCGGGCGTCGTCGGCCGGGCCGGCGGAGGGACCGTCACGGCGAGGCACGGCCGAGCGCTCAGGACCCCCGTCGCCCGCGACGTCCTTCGAGCCGGCCCGTGGGCTCCCGGCGTCGCTTCGCCTCTCCTCCGCAGGAGCGGCATGCTCATCGCGCGGGGTCCTCGGCTCACTGCCGGCCCTGGCCGAACCGACACTCCCTGTCGGCCGCTCATCGGACCGCACAACACCGGTGGGTACGTCCTCGCCGACGGCGGAAGCCCGCGTGGTCCCGTGGACGGTCTCGCTCTCCTGTCCCGGCGTACGGGACGGCGGCTCCTCCGACGACGAGACCTTCGATCCGCTCGAACCGCCGCTGGGGCCCTCGGCCTTCGCTCCCGTGCCGGCGGCCGGCCGCTCCGGTGACGTCGGCGGCGACGTCCGGCCGGTCCCCGCCGGGGCGACGGCCTCGTCGCCTTGAGGTTTCGCGGCCGCCGCCGCACCTTCGCCCGGACGCGCACCCGAAGGCCCGGCCACCGACTCGGCCGCACCCACGCCCCGCCCCGCCTCAACCGCCGACTCCGACCTGCCCGCTCCCGCCCGCGCGGACGCAGGCGGCACCGCACCACCATTCGCCGAACCAACCGGACCCGACCGGTCGACCACCACGGCATCGCGCTCGTACGGCGCCTCACCCGTCTCCGCGCGCCCGCCCGCCGACCTGGCCTGCGGATTCCCCGCCGGCACCCGGGAACCGCCACCACCGTTGACCGCCGCACCACCACTGACCGCCCCGGCGTCCCGCGCGCCCGCATCCTCGACATCCCCGGCAGGACCCTGCCCAGAAGGCCTCTCCGCACCACCACGCCCCGAAACGACCGCCCGATCGGCCGAAGCAGCCGGGTCCGCGGACACCGACCGCCCACCCCGCGCCCCCTCCGCGGGCCCTGCCGGAGGGACGGCCCCATCGCCTTGAGGTTTCGCGGCCGCCGCCGCACCTTCGCCCGGACGCGCACCCGAAGGCCCGGCCACCGACTCAGCCGCACCCGCACCCGCACCCCGCCCGGCCTCGACCGCCGACTCCGGCCCGCCGGCTCCCGCCCGCCCGGCCGTGGGCGAAAGCGGGCCACCGGCTCCCGTCCGCCCGGCCGTGGGCGAAAGCGGGCCACCGGCTCCCGTCCGCCCGGGCGTGGGCGATAGCGGGTCGCCGTTCGTGGGACCTGCCGTACCGGGCCGGCCGACGACCGCGGGGTCGTGCTCGGACGACGGGTCACCCGACGCCGGGCGCTCACTCGCCGGTGCGCCCGGCCTGCCCTGCGGGCTTACCGCCGACGGCCGAGGGCCGTTGCCGCCGTTGGCCACGAGGCCATCGCTGACGGCTCCAGGACCGTGCGCGCCCGAAGCTCCGTTGTCCGCGACCGGAGTCTGCCCAGAGGGCTCCCCCGGACCACCGCGCGACGAAACAGACCCGGGCCTCCCACCGGCCGCGGCGCCAGGGTCCGCGGACGCCGGCCGTCCACTCTGCAAAGGATCCGCGGGACCGGGCGCCACGACCTCACCGCCGGGCCGTGAGGCGATCTCGCCGGGGGTGATCTGGGCAGAGGTTGGAGTGTGATCGGCGGGGGGACGGCCGGCAGCCCCTCCTGCGGAGGACACCGCGGGCTCCGGACGTGGAGTTCCGGCCGGCCTGGCGCTCTCTTCAGCGGACCCGCCGCCCGAGATCTGCGTCGCCGGAGCAGGACCGCTCACGTCCGGGCGGCCGAGCCCGTCCGTGACCGAAACGCCACCCGGTCCCGGCAGGCCCGATGGGTCGCTGTGGACGCCCGTCGGGTCAATTTTGGACTCGCCGTTGCCCGGCATCCCGGACATGCCCTTGAAATCGGCCGTGGTGATCGTAGAGTTGGGCACCACCTCGCCCCTCTGACCGCCGCCCGAGACCGATACCGTGCCGGGGTGTGCCGCAGCTCCCTCGATATCGCCGGCATTCGGGACTTTTCCGACCGAGGGCACATCGGGGGCATTCAGCCCATCGAACTCACCCTTCCCGCGCCCCCCGAAGCCGCCACCGTGCGCCATACCCCCGATGAGGCCACCGAGGCCCGCCGCCCCGGCCACGCCCGCCGGGTTGGGTGTCCAGTGGTGGTTCCCGACGGCAGCGTTGGCGATGGCCTCGGCAGTAAATTCCAGCGAGACGTTTACCACCGCTCCGCTGACGGCCCCCGCGGCGAAGCGAAGAACGGTCTCGGGGACCAGCCCGTCCAGTTTGGCGATTCGCGATACGACGCTGACCAGATTGGAGATGATATCGGTGAGTATCGCGTCGGCCGCACCGAGTAGCTCACCAAGGGGACCGAACGCAAAGAAGTCGAAGACGACCCCGAAGATCTGGAGGATGAGCTCGATCTTGGCTTCCTTGTTATACTTCTCCACGGCTGCCAAGACCTGATCGGCGTAGTAATTAATGGCACCACCGATCTCGTACGCAGCGTCCCGACATTGCAGAAGACACTGGGGGATGCCTTCCGCGCCGCCCGCCGAAAGGTAGGGGCCTCCATTCGTATGCGGATGCATCCCCCCGCTAATCGGGCCTGGCTCATTCACCTCAGACCACAGCATGCGCGCCATCTTGGACGCGTCGCCAGTCCAGCTCATGCTCGCCACTGCGTCAACCATTGACTGGGTACCAAGCGCGAGCGCGTCACCGAGCATGATCCAATAATTGCCCAGGTCGTAGAGCGCGGCAGTGTCCACGCCCAACAGGGACAAGTCGGTTTCAGCCATGAATCCTCCCCACCCTAGATCGGGTTATGATGGTGCCGCCGCGTTCGGCTACCAGGTTTCGGTAACCGCCGTCATCGTGGCGTCGGTGATACTCTGCGGAGCGCCACCAGAGCCGCCGCCCGTTGAACTCCAAAGCGCATCCACGAACTTGCCGAAGAAGTCACTGAGCGCCAGCTCGGCTTGGGCGAACGTGCCGGCGGCCGTGTACAAACCGGTCGCGATGAGGTTGAGCGCACCTATCGACGGTTCGTCCTCGGTGCCGAAGAGTTCCTTCATAACGGCGTTCCACCGGTCGCCAAAGTCTTTGGCTTCCTGAGACGTCTTCCCCGCCCATCCCAAGTTGAGATCACTAAGCGTTTTGTTGATAGTGGAAAGAGCGTCAACGATATTCTGGTTACTCGCAACGATGTTATTAATATGGGTGAAGAGATCGTCCGGACCGCCATTGTGCGGATTGACGTAATAAGTTGTAACACTATCGTAGTCTACGTCAGAAACTGCCATGACCGATGCACAGCCTCTCAGTCGACGGGCCAAGGTCGCCCACTCGGTGGTCACCCATTCCCATCAAGGGGCTGCGCGGCGACGCGCAGCAGCTTCTTGGCGTCGCCCCCAACAAAAAACCGCTCGGAGCTGCGCAGCAGCTTCTTGCCGTGGCTCCCAACAACAAACCGCTCGGAGCTGCCCAGCAGCTTCTTGCCGTGGCTCCCAACAACAAACCGCTCGGAGCTGCCCAGCAGCTTCTTGCCATGTGCTTCAAGATTTGAGACGTTGGCTTCTTCCGCCGACGTGTAGTTGTCATAAGCCGCCTGCATTCGGCTGACCATTTCAGCCAGTACTGAATTGACGTCCGTACTGACATTCGTAAACCACGTGCTTACGTCATCGAACGATGCGGTCGACGGAGTGTTCCAGGACTCCCTACATCCGTTGAACTCGCTGGCGACATTGTCCAGCTCGGCACTGATCACATCATGCTGTTTCTTGACGATGCCGATCGCATCATGCAATTGACCCAGGTCAACCTTGAACTCGCTCGAACTCGACGGCGGATTCGCCATTGGACATCCCATTGATCTCAGCGCCGGAAGGATCGGCCTTCAGGTATTGGTCACACCTGGTTGTCAGGAACGGTCGGAGTGCGAGGAGTGATCGGAGTGCCGGAATCGGAAAGCCGCCAAATTCTTGGCTCGGGAAATCTTGCCAGACGGTCGGCATGACTATAGGTCTGGCCCGCTCTGTCCACACCCGCGATGAACTGTCCGACCAGCTCTAGGGAGTTGGCGATCGCCTCGAGCGTCTTCTCCTGAGCAGGGTTGATGCTGGCCGCGAAGTCTTGCGCGTACGGTTGGATCTGGCTCCCATACGTATGATCCTGAGGGTTGCCACTGCCACTGCCACCGCCACCGCTGGCCTGACCTGCGGCGTTACCGAGTGAGTTGCCGACCTCGGTGACGGTGGCGTTCTGACCGAAGACAGTGTCCTTCTGCGCGGCTACCAGGGACTTCAAGCTCTCGTAGTCGCTCACCAGCAATTTCACATCGGAGAGCATGCTGTTCATGGCGAAACGTAGAGAGGACAGATTCACCGAGATGGGTGTGGTCAGCGGTATACCTCCGGGCGGCGATTCGCCCGCCCCGGCGGGAGACGACGGGTCGTCGTTGAACGAAGGCGGACCCGTAGTGCCCCATGGCGCGGGAACCGCCAAATCCGGCACATCGCCCCAGAAGTCCTTTCCGCTGTCCGGGTCGGAGGAGCCGTTGCCGCCCTTCGGCGGCTGAAACGGCGGGCCGTACTTTGGTGTCACGCCGCCCAATGTTCACTCCCAGTGGGTTTCGGGCTCTCGATGAGAGGGTCACGCCGACTCGGCCGGTCCAAGCCCGGTCGGGTCGTGCGCGGAGCCCATCCGTGGCGAGAAGCCGTTACGGATTACTGGAAATCGCATCCCGGGTTCGGCGCGTCCTCCGACAGGGGACTTCCCACCGGAAGGATGTAGAGCACGTCGAGTACCACGGGGACCGTGCCGAGATTGCGTCCGATGTGCACATGATTCGAACCGGCCGGCTCGACGATGGTGCCGCCGGTCCGGTATACGCCGTCGGGCTTGCAGGAGGAGTCGAAGTGGCTGAGCGTGCCCTGCTTGACGTAGCCGAACAGGTTTCCGTCGTGGTAGTGCCAGCCGGTGCTCTGTCCCGGCGGCAGGGTGATCTCACGCACGACGATGTGCTTGTCGCCCACGGTCTCGTCCGTGATGACCATGCCGCTAACACCAGGGCCGGGAGGAGTGGCGTTCGCCGCAGTTGCAGCGAGGAACAAACCGGCGACGACGGCACCGACGACGGCGAACCGTCCTGAATATCTCATGATGTTCCCCGAACCCTCTGCATCGGTAGCGGTAAACAAGGATGCACGCCAGCCGAGGCGCACGGCTAGAACGCCGGCGCCAACGCATTGAACACCCGATCACTCACTGACACGTCGGCACCCTCAGCAGAGCCCAGATGGCGCTGAAGTTCAACCGAATGGCACGGATACGCAAACCCATATAGCGGACACGTCTGTCGGAAACGATTTCTCTTCCTTTGTTCTAACTTGCGTGATACATGTTTGAAACATTCGGGCCCTGGGCGTACATCCAGCCGTCAGGAAGTCGGGTTCATGGCCGTGCTGCGCTCGGCGGTCGTCGGTAGGTGAGCGATCTATGCGAACAGCTCGTGGTCAGCGGGCGACAGGCCCCTGCCGCGTCGATCCGGCCGACGTCGACGCGGGCGGCCGATCGGAGATCACGCCGGCCGAACCCGCTTGGCGCACATCGAGGTGGAGTGACGGGGCCGAGCAATCCTTCTGCGTCCAGGCAAGGGCCTACGACATTCCTCGTACCTCCGGGCAGCCGACGGCGAATGCGACCGTGGCGAGCCGGAGGAAGACCGTTCGCTGGGCCGACGCGGAAGGCGAAAGCGAGCGGGACGGTGAGAAATCTACCGCCGAGGAATCGGCGATGCGGTCCCCCGCGCTGGACACGGAGTCCGGTCCGGAGCGGACGGCGCCGCTCGTCGAGCTGCTGGCCGGCACGGATGTGGGTGTGGTCGGCGGCCGGCCGGTGGCGTTGTGGCTGCCGGGTGCGCCCGCCGATGGGTTGCGTTTCGATGAGGCGACGCTGGGGGCGCTGGGTGACCTGGTGCCGCCGCAGACCGTGTTCGTGATCGCCGCGGAGCGCGACGGTCGGGTGGTGGTCGGTGACCACCCGGTGTCGGCGGCGACATTGCACCGCACGATCGCCGCCAGGGCTCCGGGCATGCAGCCGTTCTTGCTGGTCCCGGGCGCGGCGGGGGTGGCCGAACCGCTGGCGCGAGAGTTCGACGGGCCGGTTCTGGCGGCCCCGGACGGCATGCGGCTCGACCTGGACAACGGCTTGACGTTGGACACCGGCTTGACGTTCTTCCGCCCCAGCCAGGACGGGCCGGTGCCGGAACCGTTCCGGCTGCACGAACCCGGCATACCGGACGGCCTGCCGATCGCGGCCTCGCTGACCGCGGGCGCACGGGAAGTGCCGACGATCGACGCGCCGGTGACGGAGAGCCGGCCTCTGGACGGGATGGCCCGTTCCATCGGCGTGCCCCGTGCCGGCCTGCCGTACATGAGTGCGCTGCTGGCCGCGATCGGCTTCGAGATGGCCGTCCGAGATCAGACCTTCACCGAGAAACAGCAGGACGATCTGGTGCAGCGGCTGCTCGCCAACTACCCGTACCTGCTGGGCCGGAGTACGGACGACAACGCGAGCGGGCTGGTGGTCCCGATGGGGTCCATCGAGATCCTGATCACCTTCGATCCCCAGCGGCCACAACGCGTCGTGCGCAACCCGGCCGGTTCGTACACCGCGCCGTCGAAGCAGGCCGCTCCGGACGGTTCCTCCATGGCCGTGGGCACGATCAACGCCGCGTACGGCACCGGCGCGCACGGGGAGACGTACGGCGGGCAGACCGGCGCGACCCGCGGCAAGATCGGGTTCTCGTTCGGGATCGGCGGCCTGGCACCGCGTGTGCTCAACCTGATCAGAGTCGGCGGCTCGATCGCCGGGACCGCCAATCAGTCCAACCGGAGCACGACGGCCGTCAAGGACGCCGAGCGGGGCAAGGTCGAGGACGGCCGGATCGAGGCGGATCTGATCGCGTATCCGGAGGTGAACGTCTCCTACAAGATCCGCGAGCAGAGGAAGAACGAGCCGGTGCCCCGCTGGCAGGGCCTGCCGCGCCACGACATCCCGGAGTCGGGCAAAGAGGCGCTGCTGGTGTGGGTGCCCAAGCCGTACACCGAGCAGTCTCCGGCACCCACGACCACGGTCACCGCGACCGGCCCCGAGGTCGACAGACGCAGGGGGACGCTGCCGAGCAACTACTACGCATCGGGCCTCACCGACATCCCGCGACTGTTCGACGAGACCCTCACGGTCCTGCGCCGGCAGGGTCTGCGGCTGCCCGCCGGGAGCGTCACCCGCGAGGAACTGCTGCAGAAGCTGTGGAACCTGAACACCCACCTCGACAGTGCGGTCAACGGGCGGCAGATCGGCTACCAGATCACGCTGCACGACGACCAGGGCAAGAAGATCGCCATGGTGCAGGTGCACAGCCGGCTGCTGAACCCAGCCGCGGCGCAGCAGGTCGGTGCGGTGAGCGACAAGGTGCACCTGGAGGACGTCCGCACCGCGATCGACGGCAGCAGCGGCGGCCACACGCTGACCAACTCCACCACGGCCGCCCTGAGCGTGGAGTTCGACCTGCTGCCGAACCCGGGCATCGAGGGTCTGGGCCTGAACCTCAGCGCCGCGGCGTCGTACAGCACGACCCGCACCGACACGCTGTCCGCGGGGCGTACCGGCCTGTGGGTCCTGGTGCCGCGGTACACCGGCCGCACCGCGGCGTACAACGTCGAATTCGAGCACCACGCCACCGTGAGCGTCCTCGGCGGGCGGCGGGCCGAGCCGACGACGCCGGTCCGTGGGCGCGGGCTGGTGCGGATGCCGGTGAAGGCGGCGTTCGCGCACGGCTTCACGGTGGACCGGGCCACCCTGGAGAACCCCCCGGACGGGAACACCATGCCGTACCGGGACGACGCGGTCCTGGACTCCGGACGCCGTCCGCAGGACCCGCAGAGCAAAGACGTGCCGCTGCACGTCCAGGAGGGCAAGGGCGTCGGGATGGGCCTCGTCCGGGTGTCGGACGAGGCCGTCAGCAGGCTCCGCGGGATCGTCGAGAACGAGGTGAGCAGGTTCGGCTTCCTGCCACCGGACCAGGACGACCCGTTCGCCCGGCACCATTGGTACAGCCACGGCAACCGGCTTCGCCGGCGGCTGGACAACCGTGACCTGCTGAGGAAGATGATCTCCACGCAGGGTCTGGACTCCCACTACGACCAGATCCACCAGGACGGGATGACCTTCACGCTCCGGCTCAGCAGCGGCATCGCCGGCACGGATCTCGACGTCGACTCGGTCAAGGTGACCGTCAAGGCCAGGCAGAGCGCCACGAGCCCCCCGAGGTACCACCGGACCACGAACGAGTACCACACGGTGAACCTGGCGATGGGCATGGACACCACGGGGCAGAGCGTCAGCCGGTCCCGCAAGCTCGCGGCCGGCGTCTCGCTCCGGGGGCTGTACACGTTCCTCAGGGGCGCCGCGATGGGCGTGGAGATCCAGCGGACCGTGGGCGCCGCCGACAGCGTCGGCTTCCTGAACAACCGTCCCGAGCTCCTGGAGTACCCCGGCGAGGTCGATGAGTTCACGCTGACCAGCGACTACGAGGTCGGCTTCGAGTACAAGTACTCCGGGCGGACGGGAGAGATCGTCCAGCGCCCCGAGCGGACGGGAGAGGTCGGCCGGCCCCCCGAGCAGACGAGGAACAGGTTGCGCAAGGACCGGCGCCCGCGGCAGGTCCGCCTGCCGGGTCAGACGGCGGTGGTGCACCTGATGCCGCTGGGCACCGCCGAGCAGCGCGGGCCGGTGCGGGAGGGGCGCGCGCCCGACGACCTCCTCGACCAGGGGGTCGGCTACTTCGTCGACACGACCGGCCTGCGGGAGCTGGCCGGCCGGGCGCTCACCGACCTGACCGGACCGGCCGGCACCGCCGACGCCGACATCGACACGTTCGCCGGCACCATCGGGGTACGGGCTCATCTGCGGGAGATCCTCAAGGGCGAGTACACCACCGACCGGCTGTTCGACACCGGGCTGTTCGTCGACACCCTCGGAGCCTTGGACATCTCGGGCGAGATGCACGACGTACGGTTCAGCGGTTCTTCGGGGGACAAGTTCGTCAAGGGCGACATCAAGCTCGCCCTGCTGGAGAACCGGCTCACCGACAACAACTCCTTCGGCATCGCCTGGGACCAGCTGGACTTCGCCTTCGGCGGCGGCGCCGGCACCGCCGGGCTGACCGGCGAGGCCGACCTCAACCGGCGCTGGCAGTGGAACACCTCGACCTCCAGCGGGCGCACCGGCGCCAAAGAACTGATCCAGCTCGACTTCAACCAGGTCTACGCCTTCACCGCCCGGCTGGACCTCGCCGTCTCGGCCCGGCAGGAAAAACACTCCAAGCCCGCGCCGATCTGGACGAAGCGCCTGGTGCGGGAACGGCTCGACCCGCGCACGGTGATGTTCCTGTTGTCGGAGCCGGAGGCGCTGAAACGCTACGCCGATGACAGCGTGCCGATCTCCGACGCACAGCTCACCGACGCCCTGACACGCTGGCAGGACGGAAAGCTCACGCTCAGCGGTGACACCGTGGCCAGGGTCCTGACGCGCTGGAGAACCGACCTGCGCACCCGGACCACGCAGCCGGCCGGCGCGCTCGACACGGAACGCGCCGGGCGTCTCCGCCACGCCAACGGCTTCGCAGACGCCCTTTCGAGGATGCATCGTACGGGCTCGACGCCGGTACGTGACGCCGACGTCCGGCGGGATTTCAATGCCACCTTCACTCGTTCCACGAGGCTGGAGGAACCGCGGGATTCGTCCGGCGCCGTCGACATGTCCGGGAGCCAGGACCTGCTGGACTACGCGAAGGGCGCCGTGAACCTGCCGGACGGGCGGCTGATCGAGGCCATGAACGCCTGGCGGAACGGTGACCTCACCCTGAACGGCGACGTGGTGGCCGAGATCCTGGCGCGCTGGATGACCACGGTGCCCCACCTGTCGGACGGGACCGACGACCAGGACGAGCTCGTCCAGCTCCTGTACGACCTGCACTCCGCGGGCGCGCTCCCGATCCGGCAGGCGGCGACGCGGGAGCGGTTCGAGACGGTCCTTCCGCAAGAGCGGCGGCCACTGCCGCGCCCGAAGACGCCGCTCGAGCACATGGAACTGCCCGAGTACCTGACGCGTGAGGACCCGGGCGGGCGGATGCTCGGCCACAGCGGCATGCAGACCTACCGGCACGACGACGGCCGCACCACGTACCAGATCGTCAAGGAGCAGATCGAGGCGGTGGCACCCGGCATGCTGGCCGCCGGGGCCGAGATCTGGGACCGGAGGGGACGGGTCGTCGGCCGCATGCAGGGCGGCGTCGACGCGCTCCAGGCGATGCTGGCCCAGGGCCGGGACGTGGGCATGTTCGAGGAGTTCCTGTCCACGAACGGTCACTCCTTCTACCTGGCCCACCCGTCCGGCTGGCTGCTCACCGACATCGTGGAGATCAACATCTCCAGCGTCCTGACCTCGGCGCCGAAGGTCGGCGAGTTCGTGCCGAACACCGGCATCGAGGTCTACTCCCACGGCTACCGCAGCGCCTCGACTTCCAAGTCCAAGGACGGTTCCCAGTCCCTCACGACCAAGCTCAGCGCGGGCGGCACGGACACCTACACCGGGTCCGGTGCGGGCGCCGCGAAGATCTCCGAAGGGCATCACCGCGGAACGACGCGCGCCGAGACGGGCGTCACCGAGCAGACCGTCTACGACTGGTCCGGTCATTACCTGGCCGACTTCGGCGAGGCGATGACGGTCAAGGTGCGGCGACTCAGGATGTCCGGCCGACCGCTGAACAACCTGCTGCAGAGGAAGTTCAACCGGATGACGTGGCACAACCGGACGTCGGAGGTCACGGTGCCGGGCCGGCTGGAGATCCAGGTGCCGCGCGCGATCGCGGAGGCCGGCGTGATCCGCGGCCCGTCCGCCCGGCGTGACCTGGCGGCCCTGCCGAAGCTGCCGGGCAACGGGTTCATCGCCGGAACCATGATCGACGACGCCCTGCCGATCGCCCAGAAGATGCTCGCACAGGTGTTCAAGCCCGGCGCGGTCGCGCGGATGTTCGGGGCCGGGGGCCCGAAGGAGGAGTCCAGCCGGTCGCTTCCGATCCTGCTGTCGCGGCTGCACCTGACCAACCACCTCGCGGAGGCGACCGGCGGCAGCACCTACCAGGTGGCCGAGGGCCTCCACATGCCCGGGGACGCCGACACCCGCGCGGACCTCTTCCTCGAGGGCGGGCTGTACGACCTGCAGGTGATCGCGCCGATGAAGGAGGGCACCGGAACCGGGCGCTACAGCAAGCACCAGAGCGGCACGACGACCTTCGCCGGCACCGACCACGTACGTCTGGAGGGCGACTACCAGGTCGACGGTTCCGTGGGACCCCAGCTGAAGCCGTCCCAGGACCAACCCCCGTACACCTGGAACCCCGACCAGCCCGGCAGCCGCGTCACCTCACTGAACCAGAACAGCGCCGGCACCGAGAACTACCGCCGTGAGCAGCACGCCAAGGAGCAGGGTCCGGTCTACATGGTCCGGCTCCAGTTCCGTGGGCGGCTCCACGCGGACAAGTTCCAGCACCACATGTTCCGCAAGCCGACGCTCAAGGGCCGGTTCCACAGCGACCCGATCAGCGGCGACGTGTACGCCGAGCTGTTCGAGGCCGAGGTCAACGAGCTGCGCGCCAAGATCGAGCAGGAGCGGGCCGACGCACGGCCACGCACCGAGCCCTGGCCGGACATGCGCCGGGCTCCCGCCTTCGACCTCGCCCCCCTGCTCACCGGCGCGGCCGAAAACCACCTGGAGGCCGCATGGGCCTACCAGCACGTGGCCCGCCAGATCCGTACCCAGACCGGCGGTGACCGGCCGGTCGTCCTCACCGCCGACGACCGGACCCTCGCGATGCAGAGGTACCGCGCGGCGCTGTCGTGGGCGGTGGAGACCATGCGGGCCGACTTCGGGGCCGCCCGCGGAGCCGTCGGCGACGACGTCGCCGAACCGGCGAACCGGCGGACCTATGAGACGCGGCTGGGCCAACTCCAGGAGTGGGAGCAGGGGAACCGGGCCGTCCACCCGGCGCAGCGCATCGGCCCGAACGGGCAGCCCGCGAGGACACCCGACCTGGCGACGGCGATGAACCAGGACGTCGACGCGATGATCAGAGACGTCCAGGCCGCACGCGACACCGTGAACGAGGCGATCGCGAACGCGTCGGCGCGCGACGGGCGTCCCCGCCCGTCGCTCCAGGTCCTGCCGGAGCTGCCGCCCGGGATATCGGTGCTCGGGCAGGACCCGGTGTACGTCGCTCGCGACGTGGCGCACGCCCTCGACACCCACGTGCGCGTCGACGTCCGGCAGGCCGGCGGCGCGATGCGGTCGACCTGGATCGCCCCCGACGGCGGCGTGCACTCCTTCGACCCGGCCCGCGACCGGGTCGACGAGGATGGCAACCTCCACGTCTCCGACGAACGGGGCGAGCGCCCGTTCACCGCCGACCTCGCGTACCGGCACGGGCTGCTGTCGGACTGGCACCGCACCGACGTCGCCGCCTTCGCGCTCGACGACGCCGAGCTGGGCCGGCTGTACAAAGACTCGATGGCGCGCCAGCAGACGTTCGAGCAGGCCGTCGCGGAGGAGATCGCCGCCCGCCGCGAACGGTTGGAGACGGTGCACCCGGGGATGTCGGAGCGGTTGCGGCACGCATACGAGGCCCACGAGTTCTGGCGGAGCGAGCTGGACTGGCGCAGCGAACGGCGCATTGAGGTCCGCGGGACCCAGGACGCGGCCACTGCGGGTGAAATCCTGGACCGCCTGCTGGAGTTCGCCCGGCCGGGCGAACTCCAGCGGCCATCGTCGCATTTCGTACGGCGGATGGGCGAGCGGCTCGACGACCTGACTTCGCTGGAACGGCTGGCCCGGTCGCCACGCGTCCGCCGTGCGTACCGGACCCGGTCGCCGGACACGACCGCCGCGACGATCGAAGACGAGCTCATCCAGGCCCGCTCGGGCGCCGTGTCGCTGGTGCTCTCGTCCGGGCGCCCGCTCGTGGCGGCGAACCAAGGCGATACGGTCCGGTGGTTCGACACGTTGGGCCGGCCGGTGGGCCGGCCGGCCGGTGTGACGGCGTCACTGGACCTCAATCTGGACGGCGAGGTACGAAACCCGGTCGACGGGCTATCGAATCTCCGCCTCGGACAGGCGATCTTCCAGCGACTCCGGTCGTCCGCCGCCGCGTTGGCCAAGCGGGGAGGGACGTCCTCCTCGCGCGTGCCGCAGGCGCTGCTCAGCCAGGACCCGCCGCGGGTTCCCATGGGGCTGACCCTCACCGACGCGCACCTGTCGATGCAGGACGACGGGCGCACGGTCCCCCACGCGGGGCCCGGCCGTCCGCTGGCGGACTACGCTCCGGTCTTCTGGCTCATGCACGGCGCTCCGAACAATGGCGTCACGGTGGAAGACATCGTCGGCACCGACTGGACCAACGCGCTGGACTTCCTGACGGCCGACCGTGGCATGAGCCTGTCTCAGCGTGTCGAAGAGGAACTCAGTCGACCCGACCGCTTCGTCAGGACGAGAAGCGAACTGCCGGACGACCTGCGGAGCGGCACGTGGGTGGCGTTCGACGGCGACACCGCGACGGGAGCGGCGGTCGCGCTCGGCAGAGGGCGGTATCGCACGTACGTACCCGGGGCGGAGATCCGGAGCCTGAGCGCCGAGGAACTGCGGCAGGAGGCCGGCGCGTGGCCGACCTTCCTGATCGTCGCTCCCGATCAGCATTTTTCGCTCCGGCTCCCCTCGTCACAGCCTGTTTCTCTCCTCAGGTCGTCGAGCGGGGACGCCGGACCGGACGGAACGAGCGGGGCGAGCGACGCGTCGTCCATTCCCCATCTGCACGCCACCGCCGTCGCCTCCCTGCGCAGATCGGGATCAGCGGGGGTCAGGCCGCCGAGCCCTGCGGCCGGTGAGCGTTCCCGTCCGGATCACCCTCGCGTCTTCCTGGAGGAGCCGCAAGCCGAGCCTGGACACGATCGGGCCGCCTCGACGCGCGTCCCGGAGACGGACGAGCGGGAGCCACAGCGAAAGAACGCCGAGACCGATGACATCGGCCTGCAATACAGTAAATCGAGCTACAGCAAGGGGCCGTTCTGCGTCGAGGTCACTGTGATCTGGCGTTGATCATGACCTGGGTCACGGCGACCTCGACGCAGAACGTCCCCTCGCCCTCCGAGGAGCCCCCGGCGCTGTAGCTGCTGGGCGTCCACTTAAGGCCAGCGGCATCGACGCCGTCCGAGGTCTCGTCGCCGGCGGCGGCCACGAGGTGGCGGTCGATCGAGCCGTCGGCGTCGCGGATGAGAAGTTCGACCGGGACGCCGGCGTCCGCGGCCAGCCGCCCTGCGGTCACGGTGGCGGCCGCCGGGTGCTCGGCCGGAGCCCACAGTCGCAGCGTTCCGGCGGCGCGCACGGCCTCCGCGCCACCGGCGTTCTCGACGATCCGGGCGGCCGCCCCGGAGGGCAGGGTCCCATCCTGCGCCCATTCGGCGTCGAGCGGGGCCCGCTCGAGGGGAAGGTCCGGGTCCTTGGCGAGAAGCCGCGCCACGACGGTGGCGGGCAGCATGCCGGCCAGGCCGTCCACGGTCGCGACCCTGAGCCGATGGCCGTACGGGCCCGTGACGTGGTACTCGGCGTCGAACACGTAGTAGTCGAAGTCGCCGTCGCGCTGGCGGTTGGACTCGACGAAGTCACCGGCCGAGCTCTTCGTGACGCGGACCGTCGTGCCGTCTCGGTCGGCACCGACTCCCGGGTCCAGCAGTGGCCGCTCCGCGTCCTTCTTCAGCGGATGGCCGGCAGGGTGGCCGAGGTCGAACTCGATACCGCCGCTCGAACGCCGGTGCGTCTCGTTCACGCGGTCCGGTTCGGCGGCGTGCTCGGGGAAGTTGAGGGCGGAGTATCGGCCCCGGCCGAGCCACCGCGCCCGCGACGGCACGAGCTGGACGGTGAGGTGGTCACCGTTGACCAGCGGGATGCTGTACGTTCCGGCGAGCAGCGCGGCGATGTTGGCGCGCAGGTTGCGTTCATCCAGGGCCAGGTCGAGGGTGAGGCCGTCCTGGGTGCCCGGCGCGAACTCCTCCACGATCGGCTCGACGCCCTGCTCCACCGCCTCATGGTCGACGCGGCGCCACGGGACCGCCGCGAGCGGCGCCCATATCGGCAGCCTCTCGGCTCCCGGCACCGACAGCGCTTGCACGTGCTCGGCCAGTGCCGTCGCCAACGCCGAGGGAGCAGGTGCCGTCGTTCGGGCGACGCCCTGTGCCGGCGCGAGCGTCACCGGTGGTGCCACGGGGCCGGCGGCCGACGCACGGGAGGCCGTCGTCGTCAGGTGCGTGGGGACGAGGACCGTAGCCCGGCCGGGCACCTGCTCCGTTACGGCCGAGGGCCGGTCGGCCGGGAAGAAGCGCTGCCACAACCGCCGGCTCTCCCCTCGTGACAGCACCTCGAGGAGCTCGGGCGCGAGGGAGAGAAGCCGTCCGGCCTTGCGGGTGAGCTCGTCCGGCGAGTAGCGGTAGAAGATCTCGATGTTGTAGGTGACCGTGTGGGTGAACTCCTGCGAGGTGTCCTGCGCGGTGGCGCGACGGATGTCGCGCGCGGTCGAGTTCGTGCCCACCTTCGAACGGCCACCGGACTCGTAGGCGCCGCTCACCCCACCCGCCGGCCGCAGGCCGTACGGCGCGCCCGCCCACCGGCCGTGGACAAAGCCGGACACCCGGCCGGTGCGTCCGCGGCTGCGGGCCTTGCCCTTCTGGATGAACGCCTGTCCGCCGGTCGTCACCTTGACGTCCGGCCGGGGCCGCTCGTACTCGACCGACTGCTCCGTGGCCGTGACCCGGATGCCGGTGTGCATGGTGCCGCTGGTGCGCGGGGACATCTTCATGTGGTCCCAGGCGCCGTGGTCGGGCCAGAGCTTCGCCGGCATCGTGAAGATCCGGCGGATCCCGCCGCGGCGCGCGATGCCGTACTGGGCGCGGACCGCCTCCTCGGAGAACGCCGTCTCCACCGCGCGCAGCAGCTCCGGATCGACGCGCTCGCCGAGCATCCGCCGAATGGTGTCGCCGACCCCGCCGGCGTCCACGTCCTCCACGTACGCGACCGCCAGCGCGAGGTTCTTCTCGAGGTAGCCGCGCTCGCCCTGCACGACGGGCCGGTCGTCGCGGGCGGGAACGGTCAGGCCGTCGCCGGCGGGAACGGTCACACCGTCGCGGGCGGGAACGGGCAGGCCGTGGTCGGCCGCGCGCACGTACGGCGCGAGGATCTCCATCCCACGGTCGATCCTGACGTGCCGGGTGACCGTGTAGGAGAAAGGTGTGGGCGTGGCTCGCTTCTTTTTCAACACGTTCTGGTCCTTGGGCCGCTCGGGAATCCGAGACCGGCGACGCCAGCGGCGGTACTCCAGCGTGTACACCGGGTCGGCGCCGAACATCTCGCCGTCGCCGGAGTACGTGCCGAGGTTCAGGTCCAGGCCGCCGCCCAGGTCGCCGTCGTGCCGGCCCCACGACGCGCCCCCGCTGCCGATGACCCCGCCCGAGATCTGACTGCTCGACTTCTGGCTGGCCGTGCGTGCGCCCTCCTGGGGCGGGGTCCCGCCGATCCGCCCGACGCCGCTCAGGCCGGCGGCAGCGTCGAGCGTGTCGGTGACCTCGTTCTCCTCGCCGAAGCGAAGGTCGGCCTCGGTGTACTGCTCCAGCGTGCCGCCCTTGACCGTCTTGTCGTGACGAGCGTTGAAGGTCCGCATGCGGATCCTGACCTCCTGCTGCCACCCGTCCGCGGTCGGCGGCAGCGGAACCACCAGGCCCCTCTCGCGCATCGTCGTCCGGGCGTTGGCCTCCAGGAAGGTCTGCGTGCCGGCCCGCAGGATCCGCTCGGCGACTCCGTACCGGCCGCCGGACGGCACGATCTTCCCCAGGACCTCCTGGAACGCGTCCGATTTCGTCCCGGCCCAGGACAGGTGGTTGTGCTGGGCCACCATCGCGGCCAGTTGCGTCGATATCTCGCTGACGCCGATGAGGCCGACCTGGATGCCGGACAGCCCCTTCTCGCTGAGGTCGAACTCCTTACCCTGCCCGCCGGCGAGCTCCTGGACGCCCTCATCTGTCAGCGGGCCGTTCTCCACCGTGACCCGGCCGACCTCCAGCAGCTCGTCGGCGGACACGGGCTCGTCCGGCAGGTGGGCGTCGGACACGGTCACGGCGGTCCAGTACGCGTCGCCGGACAACTCCCGGACCTGGGCGGCGACGACGCCCTCGGACGCCCGGCGGGTGGTGACCGCCAGCTTGTAGGCGGTCTCGTACTCGAACCGCGTGACGTTCCCGGCGGTCCGGTCGCGGCGGTACTCCTTGATGCCCGTGCTGTCGATGACCTTGTGCGCCCAGGAACGCTTGTAGCCGAGCTTCAACGCGTTGATGTCCATGCTGAAAACGTGGGCCAGCTTGGCCCGGAACCGGATGTCGAAACCGGCGCCGAGCCCCACGCCGCGCTTCTCCTCGACGTCCATCGTCGTGACGCCCTTGCGCTGGGCGTCCAGGGTGACGCCGGTCTCGGCCACCGGCTCACGGCGCAGGTGGCGCAGCTCCGCGTCCAGCATGACCGTGAACACGTAGTCGCCGACCTGCACCTCGTGCGCGACGCCACCGTCGAGCAGGCCTGCGTAGGCACCCCGTAGGCCGGGCACACCGAATTTCATCGCCAGCACCCGTGCCAGGTGCTGGCGTTCGCTCGCCGTGAGCGCGTTCTCGACGCCAGCGGCGCGCATCTGGTGCGCCAGGGCGTTCCGCACTTCCCGGTACACCTCTTCGAGGCCGGGCGTCTCACGGACGATGCCGCGGCCGAGCCCCTTCCGGGCGGCGAGCGCCCTCGGTTCGCGCGGATGCGGGACGTGATGCCAGGGCCGCAGCGGGCCGTGCCCGCTGCCGACGCCGTCGATGACGAACCGGCTCTCCGGCGGCACGACCGGCGTTCCGGCGTCGTGCCGCTCCTCGGCCGATTCGTCGTCGGGGTCCTCGGCCGCGAGCGGCCGGCCGTCGGCGCCAATGACATGGATCCCCGGTGCGGTGCGCATCAGAATGACGGCCCGGGCCAGCGGGTCGGAGGCGGCGGCCTTGTCCAGCCGCCGGCGGAGCGCGTCACTGAGCTGAACCTGCGGTACACCGCCGCCCGTGACGAAGTCGGCGACGCCGCTCAGGCCGGCCACGCGCAGCGCCCGGTCCAGCTCGCCGACCGGATCGGACGTCTCCGTCACCGGTTCCCGCGTTGGCTCCGTCACCGTTTCCCGCGTGGGCTCCGTCGCCGCGTCCGGGCGCTGCTGCTCCGCGTCCTTCGGCGGGGCGGTCGCCGCGGGGTTGGGGACGTACCCGCGCGGTTCCCGTACGCCCGTCGGCTGTTCCTCCATGAACAGGGCGCCCACCACCCGGGCCTCGTCGTCCACCACGTACCGCCAGGACGCGTTGGCCGGGCCCTCGGCGCGCGAGACGAGACTCGACGCCTCGTCCCCCATGAAGACCCACGTGACGCCCGGGTTTCCGAGCAGCGCCCGCCGGCCCTCCGACCGCAGCCCGGTCGGCGCCCGGCCGTCGTGCAGGGCCGGCGGCAGGGCGATCTCGATCGGCCCCCGGCCGGCGAGCCGCAGCAGGTCGTCCACACCGCGTACGCCGCCACTGGGGAACGGCGCCGGCGTCGTGTCGCTCCGGATGAACCTGTCCCGGAGCCGCTGCGTGAAACCCGCCTTCTGTCGCGGTGGAAGCACGGGTGCCGGCTCGCGTCCGTCGGGCACCTCGAACTCCCCGGGTGCCATCACGAGCCCGGAGCCGGTGTGCTTCCCGCCCAGGGCCCGGCGTTCGAACTCTTTGGCGTGCTCGCGGCCGACGGCCAGTTCGCCGAGGACCGGTCTGGTCACCTTGGCCTGGCCCTTGTCCGACCGGAGGATGACCGTCATCTCGAACTCGGTCCGGTAGCGGACCAGCCGGTCCTTGCGCATGATGGCGTTCTTGGTCTGCCCGCCTCCGGCCACCGTCCGTCCGTGGCCGTGCTCCGAAGAGATCTTCAGGGGGTCGAAGCCGGGCGTGGCCAGGTGGTCGCCGATCTCGACGCCCAGCGCGAGCCCCGGCGCGATGTTCGCCGAGCTCTCATGCTCGCCGCCGTCGCGGAACATGGCCGTGTCCGCGATGTCGTTGCGGATGAGCACTTCCTGCTCGGTCGTGGTGACGTAACGCACCGTGCGCGGGATCGCGCTGATCTCCAGGTGACCGCTGAACGAGCGCAACCAGGACAGCTTCTTGGTGATGAGGCCCGAGACCCAGCTGTTGGTGAGCCACCACTGGCTGCGGTCCTTCAGCGTCTTCTCGTTCAGGTACTCCTCGGCGATCTCCTGACGGATCTCGTCGACCGCCTTTTCCGGTAGGCCGAGCTCGTTCTCGAGCGTCTCCGTCAGCGCGTCCAGCAGGTCCCCGGGGACCGCGGCGTTGACCGCGTGGTCGAGGCCCTGCAACACCGACGGCTCGACCACCCGCAGGGTCGGATGCCCGCCGTCGCCGGGCCGTTCCTCGGCGGCCGAGGAGTACACCGTCGGGAACGCCAGCCGCGCCTTGCCGGGCAGCACCACGGCGCGGCCGGCCTCGCGGTTCACCGCCGCCGCGACCCGGACCTTCGCGGTGAACAGGTGAGTCGCGTTCGCGATGACCCGGTTTCCGGACTGTACCTCCATCGCGACGCTGTGCCCGGAGGAGTGGCCCTGCTCCGCGCCGACCTTCACCGACGGCGATACGTGTGACAGGCCCCCCTGCGCGGCCGCCGCGACGAACAGCACCGGCTCGATCCGGGCGCCTCCGGCGGTCCGGCGGTGGGACGACTCGCCCTCCGCGTAGGAGGTGTCACCGTACTTGCTGAAGTAGGTCTGGTAGCCGGGCTCGGCCGGCTCGCCGGGCTCGTAGCCGAGCTGCTCGGCGGAGAAGGTCAGCTTCACCCGCACGCCGTCCGCGACGATCAGCTTGCCGTGGCGCAGCAGCCGCTCCCACGCCCGGGGGTCGTCCTCTCCCAGCAACGCGATGATCCGTGCGCGTACCTTCGCGGCGGTCGCCTGTTTCATCCCGGTGGTCACCCCGGTGATCCACTGGTCGACCGTGGTGTCGAGGGGCTTGCCCTCCGGTACGGACTCGCTGACCACCTCTGCCATCGACGACACCCCGCCGTCGCCGAACCCGCCCTGGCGCACGTACCAGGGCGGCAACGGCGCAGGTGGATCCGGCGGATCGGCCGGGCGGGGAGGCTCGGGCGCCTCGACCTGCGGCCAGCCGCTGTCGATCGCGGCGGCGAGCCAGTCGAACTCCTCGAAGAAGTCGTCCTTGGCGGATGTCTTCCCTGCGTCCACCCGGTCCCGCACGGGCGAGGACGTCGGCAGCGCGGAAATTCCGACGCCGCCGCGCCGCCCGTCTTCGGCCGGCCGCTCACGCGTCCCGGATACGGCGCGCACATGCATCGCTCGCGCCTGCACGCAGAAAGCTGCACCGCTCCGGCTGGACGTGCGCCACGGTCGGTTCCGTTCGGTCATTCGTCTCCTCGCGAAGACACAACGCCGGATCCGCCAAACTCACCGGTGTCAGAGAGCCTGCGGTCCGATGAGCCCCTGAACCTGCGGCAGCAGTCTATGTACGAACGCGAACTTCTTTCCACAACACCAGGTGAAAGTCGGCTGAACAGCCCGCTGCCCTTCTACCGCAGACCACCCGCCCCAACATTTCCACCCGATAGATTTCTGCGATCAGACCGCCGACAAGACGGGCCACACACGGGATCAGCCAAAACAGAAGACTGGCGACGGATACTTGAATAACCGTGCCAATTCCACCCGGCAGCGAGAATACTGCTCTCAGACCCTCACGGACAGCAACGAAATGCGCAGCCCCCTCACAAGTGACCACACCGCAGGTGTCCGCGCAACGGGGGAACCTCAAGACCGGCCTCCCGTACCGCGTGACCGAGTACGTCATGTTCGGCGGCGAACCATGCCATCGCCTCGTTGTAACGCCCGGGCCGCTCCGGACGGACGCCGGCCACCGCGGGCGGCGGCTGGATCGGGGTCCGGTGCGATTTCAGGGCGACCTGTGCGTTGAAGCTGCTGATAGTGCTGCAGCAGACGGCTGGTGGCCTCGTCCCGCTCCTGCTCGGTGTCGGTCGTGGCGCAGAGTTCTCTCGCGTAGGCCTTCACAAGGACGTGGGAGGAGAACCGGCCGGCGCTGTGCTCGTGGAACAGCGCCACCTCCGACAGCTCCCGCAGAAGCTCACGCGTCTTCCGCGGGTCCAGCCCGGCCAGGCTGGCGTACGCGGCCACGGAGACGTCGGGGCCGAGGGCCAGCGACGAGAGCCGGAAGAGCCGCGCGGCACCGATGCTCAACCGCTGGTAGGACCAGGCGAAGGCGGTACGTGGATCGCTGACGCCGTGTCCGCCGGGAAAGGCGCCCAGCAGGCCCTCGTCATCCCTCAGCTCGGCGGCCACCGCGGCCGGCGAGAGATGCGGACGGGCGCTTATCCGGGCCGCCACGATCGCCAGGGCCAGCGGCAGCCGGCCGCATGCGGTGATGACCTCGTCGATGAGCTCGTCGCGCAGGTCCGGCGGAAGCGGCGGCAGGCGCCTCTCGAGCAGTGCGTGCGCCTCCGGCATGTCGGGGACGTCGACGTGCAGCAGATGGGCGCCGTCGAACGCGGCCAGCCCGACCAGCGGTGCCCGGCTGGTCACCAGGACGACGCATTCAGCGGAGTTGGGCAGCAACGGCCGGACCTGCGAGACGTCGCGAGCGCTGTCCAGCAGTATCAGGAGGCTCTTGCGCGCGGTCAGGCTCCGGTACATGCCCACCAGCGAGTCGAACGTGTCCGGAATCCGCTGCGCGGGCACGCCCAGGGCGTGCAGCAGAGATCTCAGGGCGTCACCGACCGGCAGCGCCTCGGTCTCGTTTCCCCGCAGGTAGAGATGGAGGTGGCCGTCCTCCATCCGCTCGGCGATCCGGCTGGCGAAATGAAGGGCGAGCGTCGACTTGCCGACCCCGCCCATACCGTCCATCGCCACGATCAACGGGCTCGTGCGCTCTCCCAGGCGCCGGTTCTCGAACAGTCCGGTCAGGGTCGACAGTTCGGTCTTCCGGCCGAAGAAGTTCGGCAGCTCCGGCGGGAGCTGGGCGGGTCTGACGAGCGGAGTCAGGAACGCCGAGTCGACCGGCTCGATCCGCTCGGGATTCACTCCGCGACCGGTTCTCGGCAGCTCGGCTTCGGGACGGTTCTCCGCTGCCGCGGCGCTCTGGTTCAGCACCTGGCGGTACGCCTCCCTCAGGCTCGACCCCGGATCGATGCCGAGTTCATCGGTGAGGCGGTCGCGTACGGCCTGGAAGACGGACAACGCCTCGGCCTGCTGGCCCGCCGCGGCCAGCGTCCGCATCAAGAGGGCATGGATCGGTTCGTTCAGCGGCCCCAGGCCGGCCGCTCGCCGCAGTACGGGCAGCACACGGGCCGGCTGGTTCCGGCGCATGGCCAGCTCGGCGGCCTCCATGGCCGCCTCGAAGAGCTCGTCCTCGAGGGCCGGCAGAGCCACCGACGCCGCCGTGCTCTCGGCCAGGCCGTCGCCCGGCGGCCCCTGCCACAGGCGAAGACCCTGGATGTAGTGGTCGAGCGCGTCGTCCGGCCGGTGCTCGCGCAGGCTTCTCCTCGCCATGTCGACCTGGCTCCGGAAGGCGGCCAGGTCCAGGTGGTCCGCACCGGCGACAAGGCGGTAACCGTTGCCGTGCCGGATCAGCCATGAGCCCTGCGCGCGAGCCGTCAGTTCCGGCTCCAGCAGGCGGCGAAGCGCGCCTACGTACTTGTGGATCACATTGACCGCGCTGGCCGGAGGGTCGTCGGCCCACAGCAGATCGATCAACTCGGCCATGCTGACCGGGCCGCCGCCGCGGGCGAGCATGAGGGCCAGCACGCAACGCTGCTGCGAGGGGCCGGCATCCAGCTCGACGTCGCCCCGCCAGATCCGCAACGGACCGAGGATCTGAATTCGCACTTCTTCCACTGATCGTCCGCCTTTTGCCGCCTTTTCAGCCCATCGATTTCACGACCCGGGTACGCCTTCCGTCGTCGCGTGCGCTGACGGCGGCGGCCGGGTGTCAGGACGTCACTCTCGCCGTCCCGAGTCGCCTCCGGTCAGATCTCCTCCGCCGGATCGAACTGGAACAGGCGGTAGTACGAGACGGTCGTGAAACCCATGCGCTCGTAGACCGGCCTTCCCATCGAACTCGCCTGGAGCGTGGCGACCGCGTGGCCGGCCTCGCGGGAGATCCGTAGCGCCTCCAGCGTGAGGGCCGTCGCGACACCACGACGCCGGTACCGACCGTCGGTGGCGATGCAGTAGAGGGCCGGGTCGTCGGCGCAGGCCATCACGGCCGAGTCCTCCGGGAAGCCGACGGGAACCGGCAGGCGGGCCCGGAGGCGCATGCGGCAGTTGTTGCGCACGATGGCCTTGAGCCACGGCCCCACCGCCGCGGGATCCCTCAGGTCTCCCAGCCGGGACATCGCCGTGATGGCAGCGTCCTGGCAGACGTCTTCGGCATCGGGAACACTTCCCAGGATGCTGCACGCCACCGCGTACATCCCGGCGTAATGAGTCTTCAGCAGTAGCCCGAGGCTTTGCAGGTCACCCTGCTGTGCCGCATGGACGAGATCGATCTGCGCACGTGCTGCGGCGGTCGGCCGAGTTCTGACAGAGATCTCGTTCACGACTCCGAGGTCCGACGGACGGCGCACATCCCCTCTGACCTCGGCGCTTGGATCGATATGATGCTCGGCGGGGGGTGACCCATGGATATCCGGCAGATCGAGTTCTTTGTCGCGGTCGCCGAGGAGCTCAACTTCACGCGGGCCGCCGAGCTGACGTATGTCACCCAGTCGGGGCTGTCCTCTTCGATCCGCGGTCTGGAGCGTGAGCTGAACACCCAGCTGTTCGACCGCACGCCCCGCGCCGTCGCGCTCACCCCGGCCGGTCACGCCTTCCTCCCGCACGCCCGCCGCATGCTGCATGACGCACGCGCCGCACTGCGGGAGCTCGCGGAGGACTCGCCGGAAGGGGCCCTTTCCGTCGGCTCCGAGCAGTGCCTCGGTGACCTGGTCGACCTGCCCGAGCTGATCGCGTCGTTCCACATGCAGTTCCCCGGCGTCACGCTCCGGTTCGAGCAGCTCGGTACGCAGGCCGTCTTCGACCAGTTGCTCCGGGGCGAGCTGAACGCGGCGTTCCTGGCCCAGCCCGGCGCGTTCGTCACACCGATGGCGGGCCAGAAGCTGGACTCATTCGAGGTGGCCCGCGAGGATTTCGAGTTGGTGCTGGCGTCCGGGCACCCGCTGGCTTCCCGTGACGAAGTGACCTGGCCGGACCTTGAGAAGCACCCGTTCGTCGACTTCGACGTGACGTGGACGGCGCGGCGGATCGTCGACGCAGCGTTCGCCACGCGCCGCCTCGTACGGCGCGTGGCGTTCACCGTCAACGACATGAGCATGCTCATGGAGCTGGTGCACAAGGGGCTGGGCATCGCGCTGGTCCCCGCACCGCTCGCCGGCAAGCCAGAGGCCGAGGGCCTGGTACGACGGCCGTTCCCCGAACCGGACCTGGAGTGGGTCGTGCACTTCGTCACCACGGAAGACAGCGGCCCGCCCGTGCGGCTGCTCTCCGAAATGGTGTTCACTTCGGAGGTCCTGGCCGCGACGCGGCAGGACATCGGAGCGGAGATCCGAAAGGGCCCCTCGGAGTCTGCTGGAGTGACGCGGACCGGCTCGGCGTAGGGGGGCGCCGAGCCGGCCACGTCCCTCGGGGGAGGGGGGAGGAACAGCTGGTCTGCAGCCGCGGCGTTCCCGTGTCGAGGCAGGGGGTCACGCCGGTGAGGGTCGGCGTGGGCCACGAAGACGGACGCGTGGCCCGGGTCGCCTCGCCGGTCCGCCCGGCAACGTACCGAGGACGAGCAAGGAACCACGCCCCGGAACTCCCGGGCTGCCGGTACCGCAAATGATCACTCCTTCCGCCTTTCCAGAGGTCACGCTAGGTGGAGCCGTCCGGGAGCGTCCAACAAGATCTCGCCATGACTGTCATTCGAGTTCGGTGTGGTCACTGTTCTGGCGATCGTCCTCACGTTCGAGACGGGCCGCCCATGTGCCACGGGCCTCGAGCGCGGCGCTCGCATAGGCCGTAAGCGGTCGAGCATCGGCTCCGATCGTCTCGGCGCGAGTATCCGATGCAGGTAGCAGCGAATTCAGCGGGAAGTTCATCGTGCAGTCATTGGCACTGAGAGCAAAATTACCCCTTGAGGTCGGCGTGTTCAATTCGATCTTGCCCCACATGCGCGGCCGAGCGTTTGGACGGTTACCTGACGACCCGGAACGCCGGTTCGAACTCCATCCCACAGGAGGACTAAGCCGGTGCCCGACAGGCACACCGCCGATTCGACCCGCTGGCAGGTACGGCCCCAGAGGGCAACGCGAAGGCCAGGGACCGAAGGACTGGCGCCTAAATTCAAATATCTGACGCGCATATTCTTTATTGAAGCCATGGCGCCACGCCAGACTTGAGCACGCTGTTGCAAAGAAGGTCGAGCGGACAACGCTTCTTACTTGTCTATGCAGCGGCCATCCTGCAGCCATCGGATGGCTACTCGATCTATGGGGAAGTGTTGTCCGGTACCATGCCCGGGCCACGCCGGACTGACCGCAGCCCGTGGAACCGGCTGCTGCGTCGTAGAGCACGACGGCGCCCGGTGAGTTCTCCATGACCGCTCAAGGCACGGGCGTCGCGTCCACCGCGGAGACACTCGCAGGGCTTGGGACAGGGCCGGGCGCAAACCTTCGATTGTGGCGTAAGTCGGCTCACACTGCTGGGGCCTGCGTCGAAGCGGCGCCCGGCGTCATCGACCACGAAGGCCAGTTCCACCATCTAAAACCAGGCGCCCGATCACGACCGCCGGCGCCGGCCAATGAACCCGGCGGAAGCTCAGCCGTCGGCCCTGGCGTGCTGCGCACGCACCGTGGGCCCCAAGGAGCCGGTCGAGGCCATATCGCGACGACCCCCGACCGCACTTCGCCGGGCAAGCCGCATGACTTCCTCCTGCACGAGACCAACACACAGTTGCGCCAACTTGGACGAACCGGCCAGGACATCGACGGGAAGGACGTTCAAAACGCGCTGGGAGAGCTGGAACGGGCGGGCAGAAGGCCGCCCGGCAACCCGCGGGGGCGGGCGCAATGGGTCGCGCACCACATCGCCGGCAAACCGCTCCCGGTCCTGCCGGGCGGTGCGATCGGTTTCGAGGCGGAACTCCTACCGCGCGTCACACTCCGCCCAGGGATAACCGGCGACGATTTCCAGATCATCGCAAAAGACGGCACGTTCGAGGTAGTCCTCGACAACAACGGTGCCTATAAGGCCAAGGACGGTACGTTCTACAAATCGGAAGATAACCTGCTCGGCGCTGGAAAGGAGGTGGCGGAGTGGACCCATTGGCCGATCCTGGAGATCGTCACCGCGCCGATAGCGGTACTACCCGGAGAAGAGCGTGCGCGGCGAAGTGCAGGTGCGGTCTTCGCCGCCGTCGAAAGCGCCCTGTCTCGAATGAGACACTCCCCCCAAGGCACTCCGATTGAGGAGATATTCCCCAAAGACCGGTTCACCTATACCCACGACGCCGAAGACGCTCTCCTGATACCGGACCCCACAATAGACGGTATCAGACCAGAACTCTACATGCATTATACCGTTGGAATGCCACTCGAAAGCGGGGTGTCCTTTCTTGAGCACGTTCGGGACAACGAATGGCACCCGATAAGGAAGAGGCGACTTTCGGACGGCATCCGGTTTTCCGGGGAAATGATATCCCTGTATCACGGCACGCGCTATGCGCCGCCCACCGCCGACCTGCTGGACGAACGAGACGTCTCCATGCTCAGGTTCTTTCTGGCAACCGTGTACACGCAGGTCGCGGCAGCCTTCCCGGGTGGCTCACAGGACCCGGAGATGATCAAGAACCGTACCTCCGTCGCCCTGCGTACCAATCTCGCGGCATGGCGGGCAGCACTGCCACAGCCGGTCCAAGACTTCCTACGCGACCGCGCGGCGGAGATCCGCGCGGAGTTGCTTCGCACAGCGGGCGTCGAAAGACCGGGGCTGACCAGTGACGCCCTGAAGGTACGACTGGACGACGAGAGCAACGCCACGATCGGTGACTACCTCGACAACGCCCTGCTTCCCGATCCTGGGCATATCGTCGACCAGTACCAGGCCCTCGGCGTGCGTACCCGCTTCGCCAACCTCGACACCGCGCAGCGTGGGCTTCGGACCCCCTTGGTGCTGCTCGAACTACGGTCCAGCCACCGGCGGGCCCGCACACTCAATGACGTGAAGGCCACCTTCACGGACTTGAAACAGCTGGCAACCCAAAGTTATGAGTCCGCGCGCACGATGCGGGATGCCGAACACAACGATCCACGACGGACCGAGCACCGGCGGCGGTTGGCAAGAGAGCTGAGCACCAGCACGAATCCGGCAGTGCGTGACACCCTCCGCGCACTGGAGGTGGTCGATGATAACGCGGCTCCGATATTGACCGCCTCAGAAGTCCAGGCGATCCTCGCGGAACTCGGCGCGTACCTCCACGATCCGGCCGCAAACGCCGAATCGCTCGCCAAAGCCCTGAGGAAGGTGGCTGACGGTATCGGGCCAGTCCACCCAGTCCCGGACACTTACGGGCCCGTCGAGGAGACGCAGCGGATTCTGTGGGGCGTGAGCGGCTGGCTCAGGCATCGGAATGACCCTGACCTGCTGAAATTCGTCAACGGCATTCTACGCACGGACCGAACCCTGGGCTGGACCGGCGACAACGTCGACGCAAACGCTGTGCATGAAGCCGGTCGGAAAGTGCTGGTGCAGAACACGCCCTTGCCAAAGAACCGCGCCGAGTGGGCGAACGCCATCGCCCAACAGATCGCCCGCGGTAACGCTCCCCCGCGGATGCGGGGCGGGAGGCCGACTTTCCGCAAGGACTGGCAGACACCGACACACGAGGTGAATCCCGCCGGTTCTTCACGGAGCCCGTATCCCTTGACCGACTCACACGTCGTGACCGCGGATCTCGCGACATCCGGTATCGTCCCCCCGCAGCACGGCGCCGGCACCCCGACAGAACACACGGCTGGCTCCGGACCGGGCGTCCATGACAGCTTCGTGACCGACGACAATGGCCTCAGGTGGAAGTTCAGCTCCCTCAGTGACGGCCAACTCTGCGTCGAGGTCGCCGAAGTGTGCCGGAAATTCACGTAGCAGGTCCGGGCAGTCCCGCAGAGCGTCATCGGCCTCGCGCCCGTCCGGAGCGATCCCTGCCTCGTACGCCGACCATCGCAGCGTCGGCAGGTGATTCCCGTTCGGTCCCGCGTCGCTCGCGACATCCGCAAGTGGTGCTGCGCCGGTAAGGGGTTGCATGAGTTGCATGAGTTGCATCACATTAAGCACATGACGGCTCGCCTCCGCGCCCGGCGGGAACTCATTCACACATGACATTCTCGTTCTATTTTGTGGCACCCATTCACTATGCCGCAGCCGACTCGAACCGTAGACTGGCTGCTCCGCGACGACGGTGAATGGAGTCGTTCGCGCCGCCCAGTGATCAAGCACGTCCTTTGCCTGACGTTCGGCAAGGCGTTCCAGCTCCGCATAGAGCTGACGATTTGGTACTTATAGGGGTCATGTCACTAGGAGAAGGTTCCACACTGGGTGGGCGTTACCGTCTGCTATCACAGATCGGCCGCGGCGGAATGGGCACGGTCTGGCATGCTCACGATGAGCTTCTTGACCGCGATGTCGCGGTCAAGGCCATACTTTTGCCGTCCGATTTCACACCGGCCGAGTATGACGAGGTCTACCAGCGGACGCTTCAAGAGGCCCGGCTGGCCGCCCGACTGTCTCATCCGGCGATCGTGAACATCTACGACGTCGTCGAGGAGGAAAACCGGCCCTGGATCGTCATGGAGCTGATCCACGTTCCTTCGCTCAGGGACCTGATCGACGAGCGCGGCCCGCTGGAGCCGCCTGTTGTCGCGAAGATCGGGCTGCAGATCACGAACGCGCTCCTCGCTGCGCACGAGGCCGGCATTCTGCATCGCGACGTCAAGCCGGGCAACGTGCTCGTCGACGAGTCGCGGTCCCTGCGCGCTGTGCTCACCGATTTCGGCGTCGCCCGCGCGCACAGCGACGCGACCACCAGCAAGACCGAAGATTTGACCGGTTCCGCGGCCTACATGGCGCCCGAGCGTGTGGACGGCCAACCCTCGGTCGCCGCGTCCGACCTCTGGTCCCTCGGTGCCACGCTGTATGAAGCGGTCGAGGGGAAACCGCCGTTCAAGCGGCCCGAGCCGGTGGCGAGCCTGGTCGCCGTACTCAAGGATGACCCTGCTCCGACCGAGAAGGCCGGGCCCCTCCAACCCGTGATCGATGGCCTCCTCTGCAAGGACCCCGACGAGCGACTAACGGCCACGGAGGCCGCAGCCATGCTCGAACAGGTCATGAATGACCCCTCCGACTCAACTACCGAGTTCTCCGAGTTGTTCGTGTCGTCTGCGCCGGTCGCGCCAGAGCCATCGGTAAAGTCACCCAGGCGACGACCGACTCTGCAATCGGCATTGCTAGTCGCAATAGTGGTGACCGTCATGGCCGATCTGATCGTCTTCGCCATCGTCCGCTGAGGTTCGGCTTTGACACGCTGCCATATTAATTGCATCGAAAAATCATGCCCACCATGCAGTTGAGAGAAGACTCGGTTCTGGCCGGACGTTACCGTTTGCTGTCGCGCGTCGGTAACGGCGGAATGGGAACCGTCTGGCGCGCGCTCGACGAGCGACTCAACCGCGAAGTTGCGGTCAAGACGGTCCATTTTCCGCCCGGCCTGACAACGGCCGAGCGTCAGGTGCTCTACGAAAGGACGCTACGAGAGGCACGATCGGCCGCACGGCTGTCCCATCCCGGCATTGTGACCGTTCACGATGTGTTTGAACAGGACGGCCAGCCCTGCGTCGTCATGGAACTCCTTCATGCCCGCTCGCTGCACGATGTCATCAGAGCCAACGGCAGGATGCGACCGATGCAGGCGGCCGCGATCGGCGTCAAGATGCTGGCCGCACTCCGAGCCGCACACGCGGCCGGCATCCTGCATCGCGACGTGAAGCCGCCCAACGTGCTACTCACCCTTACCGAATCCGGCGACGTGGCCGCGACCTCCCGCGTGGTGATCACCGATTTCGGGATCGCCGCGATCGAGGGCGAACAGGCCCTCACCCGCACCGGCACGGTCCTGGGATCTCCGAATTTCATCGCCCCGGAACGCGTAGCCGGCGAATGGGCGAGCCCCGCCTCCGACCTGTGGTCCCTCGGAGCGACGCTGTACACCGCCGTCGAGGGACGGCCGCCCTACTCTCGCGGCACCGCCATGGAGACGCTTCAGGCGGTCTACAGCGATGAGCCCACCCCGCCACTCCACGCCGGGCCGCTCACCCCTGTGCTGAGAGGCCTCCTGACCAAGGACGTGACGCTTCGGATGTCGGCCGAGCAGGCGGCGGAAGGACTCGCCCAAGTCCTCCAGCAGACATCTCCTAGTCCAGACACGCCCATTCCAGAAAACCCGATCGAACCGCACACGCAAAACGAGCCTACGCCGGAAGCGGCTCCGCCTGCGGGAAAACCGTCACGGACCAGGAAATGGAGGACGCCGGTGTTGGCGGCGCTGACCGTACTCGCCGTGGCCGGGGCGGGCTTCGTCGCACTCCGCCCGCCCGGCGAGAAGACCGACCATGGCAGCAACTGGGCCTCCGCCGTAGCGGCTGGTTTTCGGCAGGCGAACGGCCCCGGCATGACGACGCTCGACGTACCGGCCAAATGGCGGCGAAAGGCGCTGACCGCCGCTTCCGTACGATGGACCGAGCCGAAGACGGGGGCCTATGTTCAGGTGAGCGCCGCCCACTGGGACGTGCCCGACCCCGTCGAACACTGGCGAAGATTTCAGCGTGAAATGATTCAGCGATCAACGTTCCCCACCATGCGCGTTCTGCGGTGGGGCCAGCCGTTCTCCGCCCGCGGCTGGACAACGGCCGACATCGAGTTCACCTCGGCCCGGGGCCGCCACCACAGGCTGCACGGCTATGGCCGCGCCTTCACCGCGAATGGGCATCAGTACACCATCCTTGTCGTCGCCGCGGCTGCGCGCTGGAACAACCGATACGCCGCCGCGCTGACCACGGCGTTCCAAACACTCCAGCCGGCCTAATGCGCCGCGTACGCCGACGACGTCAGACGCCTGCCTCCCTCTCTCTGCGGTCGACGAGCGTGGGGTCTGCGGAACGCGGGCCCACCCGGCCGTCCTCACCATCGATGACCAGCAACCCCGGCTACGCCCCTGACACACTGAGTCCATTTTGTGGCACTTGAGGCGCTTGTGGCGATTGTCGGCTAGATGGTGAACTCAGCCGCATTGGGCGATCCTGCGCTGATGTTGCGCCTGTCATGCGCCCATACGAATCCGATAGGGCTGTCATGGCTACACACAAGCGTTCTACGCGCCGTTCGCTGCGGTTGCGTCTAGTGGCGCTACTTTTGGTGCCTCTTTCATCACTGACGGTAATTTGGTCGTTCGGCGCCTACGTGACGACCCGAGACGCCCTCGCTAAGTACGACGCGTCGACCACGTTCCACAAGATCGCCATGCCGGGTATGCCGCTCACACTCGCGCTCCAACTGGAGCGGGGCACATCGGTGCCGTATGTCGCAACGGCTCGTTCGCAGGGGCGCTCGTCGGTCGTACGCAGCCGGGCGGGCACGGACGCGATGGTGGAGACCTTCCGTCGATCGGTGCTGTCATCTGCTGCTCGCCGCACGTCGAGCCCCTTGACCAGACAGCGGCTCGGCGAGTTGCTGAAGCAACTCGCCGGGCTGCCCGACATACGTCTGCGGGTCGATGCCGGACCGGTAGACGCGCTGCGTGCGATCGATGATTACGGCGCGTTGATCGACTCGTTCATGCATCTCTACAGTGGCCTCGTGATGATCAACGATCTGAACGTCTACCGCGAAGGTCTCGCGATCGTCAATGTGAGCAAGGCCGAAGAACTCCTGGCGCGCGAGGATGCACTGGTGACCGGGGCTCTGGCCAGTAGGACCGGGAAGCTGACCGCCCCGGAGTACGCCATGTTCGTGCAGACCGCGAACAACGAACGTTATTTGTTCGATACCGGAATGGCAGATCTGACCCCGAGCCTACGGGCCCCACTCGGCCAATTGGCCGCTTCCTCAAGCTTCGCTGCCCTTCGCACACTGGAAGGCGCCGTTATCGCCGGTGGTGCGAGAGCCTCGTTGGCGCCGACGGCGCTTAGCTGGCGGGCTGCCACCGGATCGGTCATGGCGGCATTGCAGCAAGCGATCGCCCGGACCGGCGTCGCTTTGGCCAGCGAGGCCAAGCCCATCGGCGACAGAATTATGTTGCTGCTATATGCCGCAGGCGGACTTGGCCTGGTCGCCGTGGCGCTTTCTATCGCGGTCTCAGCACGGTTCGGCCGAAGCCTAGCCCGTGAGCTGACCGCCCTTCAGCGGACCGCGCTCCATCTGGCCAACGAGCGCCTCCCCAGGGTGATCAAGCACCTTAGAGAAAACAAGAGAGTAGACGTCACCGCCGAAGCGCCGCGCGTTTACATCGGCACGAGCAAAGAAGTCGCAAACGTTGCCGATGCGCTGAGCACCCTGCAACGAACCGCTATCGAGGCGGCCATCAATGAGGCATATCTACGGGAAAGCATCCACCAGGTCGTCCGCAACATCGCATGGCGGAATCAGACTTTGCTGCACCGCCAACTCTCCATGCTCGACGCCATGGAACTGCGAGCAACCGAGCCGGCTGCCTTGAAAGACCTCTTCGCGCTCGACCACCTAACGACGCGTATGCGCCGCCACGCCGAGGGCTTGGTGATCTTGTCCGGCGTGCCACCAGCCCGCGGCTGGCACAACCCGGTGCCCATACGTGATGTCATGCGGGCCGCGATCGCCGAGGTCGAGGACTATACCCGTGTCATTGTGGAGACGGGGCCGGCCGCCGCACTGGTGGGTGAGGCTGTCGCCGACGTTACCCATATGCTGGCGGAACTTATCGAGAACGCGACTTCCTTTTCACCACCAGAGACGTATGTGCGTGTGCGCGGAGAACCTGTGGCCAGCGGTTACGTGGTCGAGGTGGAGGACGGGGGCATCGGGATGAATTCCCAAGAGTTGGCCGATTCCAACGCGCGGGTGACGTCGTCTTCGGAATTTGATCTCGCCGACAGTAACCGGCTCGGGCTGTTCATCGTCGGAAGGATCGCCTCTCGTAGAGGAATCCGCGTAACACTCAGGTCATCGCCCATCGGCGGAGTACAGGCTGTCGCCCTGATTCCATCCGACCTGATCACCCGCGATCGGGGATCCGCCGATGAAAACGGCTTGTCCAATGAGCCAGTCGCCAAATCCGGCCGGCTCCCCGCCTCAAGCCTGGAGTCGCGTCCTCCGGTGCCTGCCGGCATCTCAAAGGAGACGGCAACTCCGCCACCGCCTGACTCGAATGTGACGGCTGAACACACGTCCGCCGACGTCGGACAGATTTCGCCTCCTCCGTCCATCGACGGGCGGACCGAGAGCACGGTCCGTAAATTGCCCCGCCGGGTCCGCCAAGCAAATATGGCGCCGCAACTGCGTAAGGACCATGCCAAACATGAACCGACCCGAAACGACCCCGCCAACACGCGCCCTCCGACGGAAGTACGGTCGCGCCTGGAATCGTTTCAAAATGGATGGCTCCGAGGACGTGAAGAGAATTTCGAAGAGTGAAACATCAAAGTAGTTGCCGCAGCTAGCTGGTTAGATGTGTCCGCTCGGCACCTTGGCCATACCACCAGGGCCAGGAAGTGAAGCACCCTTCGGGATCTGATGCTCAGTGAACCCGCCCAAACATGACCGCTGGTTTGATGGCGCCGCCGGGCCGGTCGTCCGGCCCTACGCGGTGACCCAAGGGCGGACCGGGTCGCCAGGGAAATCATTCGATCTACTCGCCATCGTGGTCGGTTCTTCCGCATCAGAGGTCGATCGCGCGCGCCTGGAGGCGGAACACCTACGCCTCCTGGCACGCTGCCAATCCCCGATCACCGTCGCCGACCTGGCATCCGGCATGAACCTTCCACTGGGCGTTGTGCACGTGCTCCTCGGCGACTTGCAGGACAGAGGCATCCTGAGCGTTCACGCCCCGGAGGAGCCATCCCAGTATTCGCATGGCGAGGAAATACTCTCGAGGGTCCTCGCCGGACTGCATTCTCTCTGATCTGCGGGTTGCGGACGATCACGCGCAGCACCCGCTGGGCCCATTCGATCAGCCTGTCGGCGCTGGAACACAGGCGTCTCCCTGGGATCGATGGCGTGGTGTGGCGAAGGCCGACCGGTGGTACCGGTCGGCCTTCACGAGCAGAGGGGTCAGGATCCGCCGTTGGGCGGCCGAGGGGACGTCAGCCGACGGCGCGGGCCGCGTCGATGATCGTGTCCGCGACCGTGCCGGGACGGGTGAGCAGGGACAGGTGACCGGCCGGGACCTTCACCACGTGGGATCCGGCCCGGTTGGCCATGAACAGCAGCTCTGCCGGCGGGATAACGTTGTCCGCCGTGCCGACGACGGCCCACGAGGGGATCGTCTTCCAGGTGGGGACGCCCGACGGCTCCGAGGTCGCGCTGACGGCGAGCGGCCGCTGGCCGGCGGCCAGCAGGCGTGCCTGCGCCGACGGGACGCCGTTCGCGAAGCAGCCTTCGAAGCCCTGGTAGCTGCCGTTGGGGGCGTACTTCAGGTACGCGTCCACGTCGCCCTTCGGACCGCCGGGGTAAGGGACGAGGTTGAGGAACGTGCTGGGAGCAGCGGTCACACACGAACCGGGCCGGGCCGAGTTGAGCTGGGACACCGTCTCGCCCTTGGCGGGGATGTAGGCGTCGTCGTACACGAACGCGTGGACGTTGTGGCTGAGGGCGGCGGCGTTGGTGATGACGAACCCGCCGTAGGAGTGGCCGACCAGGACGACCGGGCCGGGGATCGTGTTCACGAAGTCGGCGATGGTCTGCGCGTCCGACTGGACGCCACGGAGTGGGTTCGGGGGAGCGTAGACCGTGTAACCCGCGTTCTGAAGGCGGCTCATGACGGGGTTCCAGCTCGACGCGTCGGCCCAGGCGCCGTGCACGAGCACGATCGTCGGCTTGGCCTGCGCGGCTTCAGCGCGCACAGCGTGAGCCGGCGTCGGCGCTGGTGCCGAAACGGCCGGAAGGGCCGCGGCCGTGCCTGCGGCGAGGAGACCGGCGACAGCGACCGCGGTGCCGACGGCACGGCGACGAAGACGGAGAGGCATGGTGACTCCATGTTCTGCGGGGTGGAGGGTGAGAAGAAGACGGAACTGCCTTCGCATTGGGGGCGCCACCCGGCGTGTGAGCACGGACAGCGCCCCAGATCGCCGGGTCAGCCGGTGACGGTGCGCACTGCCTCGCGGATGAGGTCGGCGACCCGCATCGGCTGGGACAGCATCACCAGGTGCGAGGAGGCGGCCTCGACCGTGGTCATGCCCGCCCGCTGGTAGCCGAAACGCTCGACCGAGTGCCCGACCAGCACCACCGGTCCCGGGATCTGCCGGACCGCGGAGGCGATGTAGTCGGAGTCGCCGACCAGGCTGCGATTGGGCACCGCGGCCGCGACCACGGACAGGCCGTCGGCGAGGAGTTCGGGAATGACCCGGGCGAAGCTGGAGGCGTCGGCGAAGGCGCCAGCAGTGACTACGTGACCTAGTGCACGAGCGGCGTACGCAGGGCGACGTGGCCGGTTGCCGGATGTGCCGTCACCGTCTCGGCGAGACCCGCGCCGACGCCGACAGCCGCCGCAACGCCCAGCGCAAGCGCGATCAGTTTCCTTCGCACTGTCTTTTCTCCTTCATAGATGTTCGCCGCCGACCGAACGTCGGCGGCGAGGCGAGTATGAGACGTACGACTGGAGAGCAAGTGCAGGGATTCTTGACGCCGCATTGGGCCGGCGATTCATCAGCGAGCTCTCATACAACCAGCCGCCTGGCCTGAGCCCGGGTGCAGCGAGCTCAGGCGAGTACGGCCTCACGGTTGGTCAGGAGCGGATGAAGGCCAGCAGGTCGGCGTTGATCGTGTCGGCCTGAGTGGTCGGCATACCGTGCGGGAAGCCCGCGTACGTCTTCAGCGTGCCGTTCTGCACCAGTTCGGCCGTTCGCGGCGCCGTGATGGCGTAGGGAACGATCTGGTCGTCGTCGCCGTGCATCACCAGGACCGGCACACTGATCTTCTTGAGGTCCTCGGTGTAGTCCTCATCGGCGAACGCGAAGACGCAGTCGTAGTGGGCCTTCGCAGCACCCATCATGCCCTGGCGCCACCAGTTCTCGATGACCGCCTCGGACGGCTCGACGCCCGGCCGGTTGAAGCCGTAGAACGGGCCGGACGCCACGTCCCGGAAGAACTCCGAGCGGTTGGCGGCCAGCCCGGCCTGCAGGCCGTCGAAGACGCTCTGAGGCTGCCCGTCCGGGATGGCCTCCGTCTGCTGCATGGACGGCGTCACAGCGCTGATCAGCGCCACTTTCGCCACCCGACTCTCGCCGTGACGGCCGATGTAGCGTGCCACCTCGCCGCCACCGGCGGAGTGCCCGACGTGGACGGCGTCCCGCAGATCGAGGTGCTCGGTCAAGGCCGCCAGGTCGTCGGCGTAGTGGTCCATGTCGTGACCGTCGCCGACCTGTGCCGATCGGCCGTGCCCGCGCCGGTCGTGGGCGATCACCCGATAACCATGGTGGAGGAAGAAGAGCATCTGGGTGTCCCAGTCATCGGACGACAGCGGCCACCCGTGACTGAAGACGATCGGTTGACCGGAGCCCCAGTCCTTGTAGAAGATTTCCGTACCGTCTGTAGTCGTGATCGTGGCCATTCTTGACCTTGCTTTCTGTCGGCGGAAAACACACATGCCATGGGCGTGAGCCCGGCGATGGAAGTCGACTCACGCCGAGTCTGCGATCCACGATGCTCTCGTATTCACGCGACACTAACTCAAGCTAGGGTGATCCACTTGATGACGAGTGGACACTTTATGGATTCCGCATCGGCACAGAGGTCCGAACGCTTCGGTGGGATCCCAGGCGTCCTCCGGGTCGGACACCTGCCCGACGGCGGCGACAGGACAGCGTGATGTGACGGTGGCGCTTGGTGACGACCGCTCCGTCCGCCAACTGGTGGGCGGAGTGTCGATGGGCCAGACGGCGAAGTTCGGGCCTAGCTATTCGGCGACGACGTTCCGCGGGACGGGGTCGGACCTCCGAAGCGCGTGCGGCTTCGCTTGCCGGTCCCGCCGATCGAGGTGACCTCGACGCAGTACTTCTCGCCGTTGTTGTCGGCCATGCTGTGGGTGCTCTTCGTCCACTGCAGCGCTTTGGGCTCGAGATCGGCGGTCCCCTCAGCCTTGCCGCTGGGGTGGTACATCATGAGCCCGACCTCGACGGCGTTGGCCGGCAGCGCCGCCAGGCCGCCGATCTGGCCGTCGAGGAACACCACGCCGACGTCGGTGTGGGTGACGTTGAAGAGGTGCGGGTCACCCTGGCGAGCGCCGATGAAGACCACGCCACGGCTGCCAGGCTCATCGGCGATGCGGGTGATGATGTCGTCGTAGCCGTCGACCTGCACCCAGTGGCCCCCGTACCGGTCCTGGAGCAGGTCCAGCCCGTACCAGCCGCCGGTGCCGGAAGGCGGCACCCGTACCTGCGCGTCCCCGTTGAGCATGTAGTCGACGGCCACGACCGCCTGGTTGCAGTTCATCGTGTTGCCGGTGGGGTTCAGTGCGTGCAGCACCGGATAGCGCTCCGCGACGAACCTGGCCAGCTTGGCCGCCACCGCCCCCTCCTCAAGGGCGGAGACGCTCTGGTTGATCGACGGCTGCGTCGTGACCCCCGGGACCGGACGGTTGATCCCGGCCCATGGGCCGTCACCACGCCTGGGCGTCACCACGTCTGTATTCCGCGGAAGCCGCAACCGGGCGACCACCCAAGACCGGTCACCATCACCCGCGGTGGACGGGGGAACCGGCAACGACCGGCCTCCCCTCATCGGCGTCGGTCGGAATGGAACAGGCTGGAACGAAACCCGCCCCATCGGCACCCCGCGTCGGATGCCGTAAGTTCGAATACCGTCGCCGGCGCTCGCACTCCGGTATACCCCGGAACGACCGGGGCCGGCCTGCTGCGAACGGCCACCGTGCCGATACGCGCTCACCGGCACCGGCTCCGGCACCGACACCGGCGCGACCGACACCCACACGGGACGCCCGGCACCATGTCGTGGTGCGGACGTATCGAGCGACCGCGCCCGCGTCTGGACCGCGACCACCGCCGGGTCCATACCGCGCATCGAAAGCTCTCCGTAGATCAGCAGCCGCACAGCGCCGGCCACGATCTCCCCCGCGGGGACGCTACGGCCGATGCGGAACAGCCGGCGGAACAGCCCGTGGGAGGCCACATCGCCATCAGGGCTCTCCACGCGCACGCGCAGACGCGACCCTCTCCTTGCCTGGTCGGCGACGTGCGCCGCAAACCGATGCAGGTCGGCACGCTGACCGGGCAGTAGGCGGCGCTGCCTGTCGGCGAACACCACCAGCAGATGGTCCATCTCCCGGCGCCGCAGATCGTCGATGATCCCGTTGACTCGGTGCATAAGGCCGACCGCCCCAGAGCGGCTGCGATTTCTCGGCCCTATGGTTAGGGAGACCTGCATCCTGAGAGCCTCGAGCGCGGCTCTCAGCGGCCTCGCCTGCCAATCACCGGACCGGGAGAACGAATGAAGGGCTAGCACCGTGTCGGCGATGATGTTGCTGGTCACCTCGTCTCGGGTTATCGGAGTACGGAGCGACTCGGCCTGTCCGTCGACGACCTCCTCCAGGAGTTCGCGAACCTGTGACACCGGGCCGCCGTCCCTCGGCAGACCGCTCAGATGGCCCACTGCGGCGTTCAACGCCTCGGTGAATTTTTGGCCTTTCGGGTTTTGTTCGTTCAGGGCAAGCTTTTCCCTGTTTGCATAAGCCAGCTGCGCGAAGTCGGCGACGGCCCGGTACTTTTCTTCGGCCTCATCGATGGAGAACCACCGCTTACCAAGGTTACGCCACTCCACGACAATGAGGGGATGCGTGAGTCGGCCGTCGTTCGTGTCGGCGCTGTCGAAGTTCGTCCGGACGTTCATGGCGTCCGCTTGGTCGACGTGGACTCGTCGCCGGTGCCTCGGCTGCAACATGTTGTTGACGTAGTCGTCCAGGGTCAGTTCGTCCTGGTACTGCAACGGATATTTAAAGATGTCGAGGGCGGGAAGATTCTGCCGAATGCGCTGTTCTTTGTGACGCCGAATATCTTGAGCGAAGTCATATTCGATATATTCTCGCAGTCGCGTTTTGATGGGGCGGGCATTCTTGTAGATATATTCTCGCGCTGCGACGGGAAGCGCTTGCAGGACGCCCGAGAATGAGGTGCGCAATGTCGCATGAACATTGTTCTTCGCTCGGCCGCCGGGATTTATTAGGTAGGTGTGGACTTCAGCATAGGCGTGTGAGGCCAAGAGCTCCATGGCCGAGGCGAACAGACTGACTGCCGGCGTATAGTCCAGCGCCACCACCGCATACCTGTCCACCGAGGTGTCGCTCTTGATCCGAAATTGTATGAAGTCGCGGGTGACGGACGCAGCGAATCCCAGGCTCGATGCCAGGTATCTCTGCATGAAGGGAAAGCCACCGTTATGGCGCGCAGCGAATCGCTGAAAAGCCGGGATGCTTTCCCCGGGCAGGCCTACCGATATCTGCGGGGTGCCCCACTGTGTGCCCCAGGGGCCAGGCACAATGGAAAGTTGAGCTGACTCCCGAAAGAATCGCCGCCCGGGCGCGGGTGGGAACAGGTCCAGCAGAGAGGTCCCTGGCCGGCCGGGCCCGGCGTCACCACCGTGGGGCCGTGCCGTGCGTAGGATCCGCAGAACCTCCCGGATGCTCCGGTAACCCTGCTCGAGTGACGGCAGGTTGGTCTCCTCCGGCAGGATGACGCCGACAGGGGGTTTGTTCACTATCTCAACGATCATGACCGTTTGCCTGGTCACCCTTCCCACGCGGGCGGCGAGCGCCGCTTCTTGCGACGGGAAGTAACGTCCGCCGGCGACAACCACCTCCCAGCTGTCGGTTATCAGCTTGATCCCCAGATTGTCGTCCTCCATGAGGATGGTTTCGTGGTCGAGCGGCACGCCGTTGCGACCATGCACGATGAAGCCGACTTCCAGTTCCACGCCCATGGCCTTGTACTTCAGGTCACGCGACGGGTCCACCACCGCGTCCACGGTTCTCGCCACGGAGACCAGGTCTTCGGCCAGGGGCACCGCGCGGCCCGACGAGTCGACGACGATGACTCGCGTCCCGATCGAGGGCGCCATCGGCTGCCCGGTGACCGGGTTGGTCCAGCCCTGCACTATTGCCGGGCTGACCCGTCCGCCCTCAGTCTCCTGGGTCTCGATCCGAAAGACCGTTCCGTCCTCATTGCGCAGGACGAAGCCGTGCCGGTTCTGGTCACCTGGTGGTGAGGTGAGAACGAACGCGGCCGCCCCGTGGCCGAGCTCTTCCAGCCGCCGTATCACGATCTCGAGCGAGCTCCCCACCGGCTGCCAGACGCCACCCACGGCCGAGGCCAGGGCGTCTTGGTGCCGGCCGGTGCCCAGCGCGGAATCATCGCGCATGACCCGAGGTGATTTGTAGAAGTCGGCGCGCACAGACTCCATGCGGATGACACAGTCGACGGAATTTCCCTCGAACGGCGGGAGGACCTTCTTCAGCCGTTCATTCAGCCTCGTCGCTGTATCGCTGCGGTCCGCGCCCGCCGCGGTGAGGCTGAACCGGCCATCAGGGTGACGAATGGCGGCCGAGGCCTGGACACACGCGTTGTTCCCCGCCGCAGTGCAATAACGTGACGTGCGCCAAGCGGCGAATCCACCATTGACGCCGCGGCCCAGCGAGATGATCGACACGGTTGGCCTTCCCGGTGACCAGAGCAGACGGGCGACGCTTCCGACCTTCCGGGGCACCGTACACTTTTGGGCTCATCGAGTGACTGGCGCGTCACTGTAGCGGATCTCTCCGCTGGCGTCTGTGACGCCCCTGTGGCCACCCCTTCGATGGGGCGTCGTCGGGGAACAGCGCCCAAGGCCCCGGTCACCGGCCCACCGCCGGCACCAGGACGACGACTGCGACAGAAACGCACGCCTCCGGTTCGTTCGGGCGCCCCGGCAGGCTGTGCGTGCTCTTCTTCCAGTCGAGAGGTTCGGACCCGGCGGCCTTGGCCATGACCTGCCCTGGCCGGTCCACGAACGGTGCCTCATCCGTACCGGTGGTGATGCGGGACTCGTCGGCCGGGGTTTCGGTGGTACGGAGCAGCAGGTCTCCGACGACCCATCGGGTGCCGGAGGGGCCGCGTACCTCCAGTACGGCGACGGCGCGGATACGGTGGCCGGTGTGTCCGGAGCCGTCGGCGCCTTCCTTCGGGGTGCCGATGCGCAACAGTTCGCGGCGCTGGCTGGAGAAGTTGGAGATCTGGCCGAAATGCTCAGTGCCACCGAGGAGGGGGATGGACGGGCCGCCGCGGTCGGTCCCGTCGGATTTCAGCGGCGAACCACCGAAGGTCAGCGAGAAGGCGGTGGACTTGTCCGTCTGGCTGATGAACCCGTCCGTGGACAGCTCGACGCGGTCGATGGCGACGTCTTTGCTGGTGGTCTCCTGACGGGGGGAGTACAAGGTGACCTTGATCGAGGTGCCTTTGCCGCCGCGACGCCCGAGGATGGGGGCGGTGGCGGCGGGCTCGAGCAGGGTCAGCCGGTTGCTGGCGACGAGTTGGTTGAGCCGCAGGAACATACCCTCGGCCGACTGGGAGGTCTGTGGGGCCAAATCCTGTTCCAGCGACGGGTCCACATTCCGTAGTGCCTGGCCCAACTGCCGTATCCCGCCGAAGTCGTAGATCTGGAACGGCCGTGAGGGGACCCACTGCGGGCCGGAGAGCAACCCGCGCGCATCAGCGGGGACCTCGTCCGGGCCGATCTGTATGACGTATCCGCCCGGTGTGGGACCGGGGGTGACGGTCGGGTCGAAGGCATACAGGCCGGGCTGGACCGATGCCGCGCGGTAGCCGCCGTCATCCGGCGCCTCATCGGCGTCGAACCGCAGACTCACCGACGCCGGCTGCCAGCCGGTCGCCTGACTGACGGGACGTGGAAGGTGCTGGAGTACCGGGTCGAGCAGGTTGAGGATGCGCGTGGCCCGCCCGGCCCATACGAGACCGTTGAGCCCGGCGCCGACCAGGCGCACCAGCAGTGCCTCGTCCAGCGGACGGGAGCTGACGATCCACGCGTAGGCGTACGGCACCTCGTTGAACTCGACGCTGTTGACGGTACGTTTCCAGGTCCGCAGCTCGCGGGCGGAGGTCTGGAGGTCGGTCGTGGTGCGGTTACCGGACAGGCGCAGGGTCGGCCGGCCCTGGTTGCCCCTGACCTGGCCCAGCGGTGCGAAGTCCATCTCGTGACTGGTGGTCCGGGTGGTGCTCACCCCGGTCGCGCCGGGCACCTTGAGCGCCGCGCCGTCACCGTTGGAGCGGCCGAAGACGTTGTCCACACCGGAGTTCGGATCCACCATCCGGCCGCGTATCCCCGCCAGGTCGACGCCCGGGGCGGGCCGGGCGGTGAACGCCACCTCCACCAGCCGGGGCCCGAGCCAGGAGCGGTGGATGAAGTGGAAGGCGGTGTGGCCGTTCGGTCCAGCGTTGGGCAGGGTCCGCAGACCCAGCGTGGAGGTGTGCTCGTTGATCCGCGTCAGCACATTGCGCAGATAGGTGGCGTGACCGGGCCGGGTCACTCCCGGAGCCTGCTCCTCCACCGCGGCGATCACGGCGTTGTGGAGGGCGTTTCTGCCGCCTTGCAGGTGGACTTCGGTAACCGCGCCCGCACCCATGGCGCCGCCGCCGTCGATGTACCACGGGGGCAGCATCCGGTTCCGCGGCCGGCCTTCGGACAGCGGGGGGAAGTCGCCTATGGCCAGCAGTTCGGGATGGTTGCGCAGATCGTTGTCGACGAGTAGGAATTCCAGCCCGTCGGGGGCCTCCACCATGCGGGTGCGTTCCAGGCTGGGGCCGGGACGCAGCGTGCCGGCGACGATGTTGCCCAACCCCCGGCGGACGGTGACGGCGTAGACCACCTTCGCGGTGAACCGGTGGGCCAGCGTGGTGTCTTCGGTCGTCACCCGGAACGCACCGGTGTTGTCGTTCACCACCGAGCTGTCGGTCGTGGAGGAACCGAACTGATACGTGCCCGCAGGGTTGAAGGACCGGTGCGCGGTGCCGTACTGACCGGCCACCGCCCCCGCGAGGTGATGCCCCGCGGTGAGGGAGTCGGTGGTCATGGAGAAGTTGGTGGACTGCAGCCACCGCTCGCTGTCCAGCTTCGGCGGCTGCGGCAGCAACCGGACGTCGGTGATGTACCCCGTCACCTCGACCGTGACGTCGGTTCCCGCGATCGCGCCGGCCGTGCCGCCGCCCTCGACCACGTAGGAGTCACGGAAGATACGCAGCGCATTCGCCGACAGGTGCTGGGGGGACAGCGCGTTCTGGTGTACCTGCTCGGTCGCCGACTCCCCGTTCGCGGCCGGCTCCCCCACCGCGACGTGCCGCACGAACCGCCACGCGGCCACCGCCCCGGTCCACTTCGCCGTTTCCCAGGCGGCGGTCTTGGCCACGGACGTGGCCGCGTCGGTGAGGGCCTTGGCCCACGAAGACGCGGCCGGGGCCTCGGCTGCACGTGCGGTCGTATTCGCAGGTACGTGATGCGTCGGCAGGATCGGGCCGTGCCGCAGGCGGTCCGGACCGACCTGCGCCTCCAGATCGAGCTCCGCGTCGTCCGGCCTATCGTGCGGCCAGGCGCCGGGCATCGGCGGGGGCACGGTCTGTTGCGCGGCGCGCTCCAGCTCGGCCGCTTCCTGCTCCAGGTCGTTGAGGATGTTGTGGACGGTTTCCTTCAGCGCCTTGCTGCCCTCGACCCGTTCCAGCACGGCCGTGTCCGGCAGCCGCAGCACTCCGTCGTGGTAGGTGTGGCCGTCCCCGGGCAACGCCAGCCGAGCGATGTCTTCGTCCGTCTGGTCGCGTACGGTCACCGGCCGCGGGGCTGGGGCGGCGAGCGGCGCGCTCAGCGTACGGAACGTCGGGACCGCCAGCCGCACCGAGCCGGCGACCTCCGCCGGCTCGGGGGCCGGTCCGTGGCTGAAGGAGAACTCCATCCGATAGGTGACCGGGACCAGGAACAGCTGGCTTCCGTCCGCGGTGGGACTCAGCAGGTAGTACTCATGACCGGTGCCGGAGCTCGACCCGTTCACCTTCGCCGTCTGCCGGTTGTAGGTGTACTCGCCCGTGATCCGGTTCAGCCGCTGAGTGACCTGCTTGCTCTTGAGCGGGTTGGTGACCGAGCCGGTGACGCCGGCGTTCCACGCGAACGGTGCGGATCTGAACTGCTCGTCCCCGCCGATGGTGGAGCCGGTGTAGTTCAGCGTCTGCACATCAGGCAAGGTCCAGTAGTGCTCCACCTCGGCGTCCTGCCCGGTGTACCTGCGCTCGGCTGTCAGCTTCACCGTCGCTCGCCACACACCCGTTGTCGTGGGCAGCTCGAAGGTGATGCCGGCACCACCTTGGATCATCTCCTCCAGCTCCGAGCGCAGCCCCAACCGCGACCGCGCCTGGTCCAGTTTGCGCATGTTGTTCAGTCGGCTGGCCCGGACGGACTTTTGGGTGACCGTGTCCAGCGCCGCTGCCACAGTGGACTGCGACGGCAGGAAACCGTGCTCACCAAGCCATTGCTCCGCCTGATCAAACAGCGGCTTTACGTCGCTGACCTGCAAAGGCGTTGTGGACACCCCGAGCGAGTGCAGATGCGCCAGATGCGCCGGCAGGTACCGGGGCTGCGTGGGCGCATGCCCGAGGGTCGCCAGCGACGGCACCTTCATGGTCACTGGGTACCGTTTCCCGGCATCGGCCAGCGGCGTGCCCGCCACCGGATGCGCCTCCGTACCAGCCGGACGTACGAGAGTGACCCGTACCCTCGCCTGCGGCGCCACCTGGAACAACGGCTTGGCCGCCCGCAGCGAGCGCACCACCCGCGCGCTGCCACCCGAACTCAACGTGTGGGCGAACGTGTGGTTCACGCCGGCCTGGACGGTCAGGGTGCCGCCGATACCGTCCACCCCGGTCTTCGGGTCCTCGTCGCCTCCCAGCACGAACGACAACCCCGGAATCGGCAGGTTCACCCCCAGGGCATTGGTCACCGACGAACTGCCCTGCATCCTCAGCGACCGCAGGACATACGTCTCCACCACCGCGTTCTGCGTCGTCGGCCCCGTGATCCGGTCACCCCCGTCGAGGTCGAGGCCGATCTTCAGATACCCGACCACGGCCCCGGACTTCGCGTACAAGGTGGGCGACGGCACCGACCCGCCCCATGCCGACGGCAGGTTGGCCCGGAGGTTGCCCTCGCTGAAGAACTCCCTCAGCTCCTCCCGCGACCAGTCGGACAGGTGGCCCAGGTGGCCGGAGAACGAGGCCATGACGTCGGCGAACAGCCGGTCGTGCTCGGGGATGTTCACCGGGCCGTACAGCGGTACCTCGTCCAGCAGCCGCTCGACCGGCGCCGGTACGGTCGCCGGATCGTTCGGATCCTGGAGAGCCGGCACCGCTTGCGACAGGTGCTTGGGGAACCACACCACCAGTTTGTCGGGAGCCGGCCCCTTCACCGCCTGCCAGCCGTCGTCTGGCACCCGGCCTGAGAAGAGCTCCGATGTCGCGTCTCCCGGCCGCAACTGCCATGTCATCTCGTACTCGTAGGGGAAGGTACGTTCCCGGACGCGCAGGATGACCATGGGCTGGATGGTCGAACCCGTCGTGACCACGCTGGTGGCCTGGTTGTAGACCATGTTGAGCTGTGGGCTGACCGCCACCTGGTGCAGCTTGCCGCGGTCGGTATCGAAGTAGTGGGTATAGGCGGCAGAGCCCGGCCGTACGCTGCCCTTTGCCGCAGTGTCGTCCGTCTCACCGATACCGAAAGCCCAGCGTTGCACCGTCACGGGCGGACCGCCGTCGGGCATCGACGGCATCCCCGGGTCCGCCTTGCCCACCAACGTCGCCGACAACCGCAGCGAGACCGGATACCACCGCCCCTTGTACTTCACCCGCAACGGCAACCCCGACGTGCTGAACAGCCGAGTCCACTCCGCGGTCAGCAGACGGCTCGTCAGCACACGGTCCACATCGGCATGAAACTGCGCATCCGGCTCTGTGTTGCCCTCCACCACCCGGAACACCTGCCGCCGAAGCCACTCAACCGTCCCCTGCGGCACCGGAGCGATGTGCGCTAGCTCCACCGCACCGTCCCGCCCCGTCCCGAAATCCCGGACCGGGCCGCTCGGCGCGCCGGCCTCCTCCGGTTCGCGCACCGCGACGCGGGTCCGACCGGCACGCGGGGCGGCCCGCCTGGAACGCCGCGCGGTGACTGCCGGGGCGGACGCCGGGGTCCAGGTGGGCCGTCCGGCCGCCTGCGATGCGGCGACGACGGATCGTGGATCAGCCACGGTCACGGGCCGGGTGCGGCTCGGCGTGGCCGGTGCGACGGCCGGGTCGATGATGAACACGCCGCCGATCAGATGACCGGAGGCGACGTCAACGCACGCGTGAGGGACGGCCGCAGCGCTTCGTGTTGACATCCGCCATCCGGCTGCCTGCCGGTACTCACGATCAACGGGGCTGACCATGGCCACGCTTCCCTATGACGACTTCTCCGTGGCGGCCTTCGGAACACATAAGGACCCCGCTCAGAGCTGGGATCATATTCACGCATGACCGAAACTTGTGTTACGGCTCTGATAAATCGGTGTGACGGCCAGCCTGTACGGCCGACGCCGAGGCGGGCGTCTGGTCGACCTCGCTGCCGCCAATCTGAGCCATGAGGCGGCATGTGACTCATGGCGTCCGCCAGTAGGTCAGTTGATGCGGGGCCGCGACGAACCACTGCTCGATGTGGGAGGCGTTGGAGCCGCCGGCGGGGGTCGGTGGGCGTCACGGGAGGTGGCGGCGGTGTGTAGTGCCTTGATCAATGCTTTGACCTGTGGGACGCGGTTCATGTCCGGCCACAGCAGAGCGAAGATCTGTCGCCGTGGCCAGTCCTGCAGGGGCCGAGCAACGACGCGGTGGTCGTTGTGTGCGGTGGTTCCGAGTTCGTTCATTACGGCCAGGCCGACTCGACTGGCGACAAGGCAGTGGATGGTGAGCTGGTCGTCGCTGGTCGCAGCGATCTTCGGGGTGAATCCGGCTGCCCTGCACGCGGCCATGACGCGTGATCGTTGAGTTTCCAGCACCCAGCGTTCGTCTGCGAGATCGGCGAGCGCCACGGTGGATGCGCCGGCGGCCGGGTGGTCAGCGGGGAGCAGCACGCAGCGCCGGTCGGTCATCAGCGGCACGCGGTGTAGCCGCGCGTCGGTGTGGACGGCGTCGTCTGCGACGGGGTCGTCGTCCAGGTCGCACATGAGAGCGAGGTCCACCTCGCCGGCGATCAGCAACTCGTGGGATCTGCCACATCCGGCTTGGGTAAGGACCACCTCGAGTTCGGGGTCGGTCCTGCGGAGGTCTGCGAGTGCTGCGGGTACCAGGCTGACGCAACCGCTTTGGAAAGCGGACAGACGCACGCGCCCGCCACGCGTCGCCGCGAATGGAGCGAGTTCATCTTCAGCGGCTCGCAACGCGGCGAGCACGGCCTCTGCCTGCCGCGCCAGGATTCTTCCGGCATTCGTCAGCTGGATCCTCCGGCCGGCCTTGATGACCAGCGGCGTGCCGGCCGCTCGTTCCAGCATCCGCATGTGGTAGCTCACCGCCGGCTGCGTGTAACCCAGAGTAGCCGCAGCCGCCGTGTAGGTGCCGGTACGTGCCACTTCCGTCAGGACTTCAAGATGGCGTGGGTCGAACATGAACGCCGATCATAAAGATCTTTTATTGTTCTGACAAGAATCCTTCATTGGACGAATGGAATAGCGAGACCTCATGCTTGGCGACATCGATCGTCAACGAACGCGCGCCACGTTGGCCGCTGAATGTGGAACGAGGTGATGCTCGTTATGGCTATGCCCGACAGCTTGGCCGTGGATGCCGCAGACGCGCTGGTGCGGCTGGCCAAGGTGACCAAATCCTTCGGCGACCAGATTGTGTTGCGTGATGTCGACGTTGATGTGTACGCGGGCGAGGTCGTCGTTCTTCTCGGCGCGTCCGGGTCAGGAAAGTCGACGTTGTGTCGGTGTATTAACCGGCTGGAGAGCATCGACTCGGGACAGATCGCCATCGATGGAAAGGTGTTGCCCGAGGAAGGCCGTGATCTGGCGCGATTGCGGGCCGATGTCGGCATGGTGTTCCAGTCCTTCAACCTGTTTGGGCATAAGACGGTGCTTGAGAACATCACTCTGGCTCCCGTCAAAATCCGCGGCATCTCAAAATCGGAGGCCGCGAAGCGCGCCCACGATCTATTGGAGCGGGTCGGCCTCGCCCACAAGGCGAAGGCGTATCCGGCCGAGCTCTCCGGTGGGCAGCAGCAGCGGGTCGCAATCGCCAGGGCACTGGCCATGGAGCCCAAGGTGATGCTGTTCGACGAACCGACCTCAGCGCTCGATCCAGAGATGATCAATGAGGTCCTGGACGTTATGACCGAACTCGCCGCGGAGGGAATGACGATGCTCGTCGTCACGCACGAGATGGCCTTCGCGCGACGGGTCGCCGACCGTGTCGTCTTTCTCGATCGGGGACAGATCGTCGAGACCGGCACTCCGGCTGAGTTCTTCACCAGACCGCGGACTGACCGAGCCCGCGATTTTCTGGCCAAAATTCTTACCCACTGACGAATCTCGACGATAGGGAGCATGGCATGATCCTTGTTGACGCTAGGCGGCGGATGTGCGCCGCCCTGATTCCAGCCTGCGCTTTGGTCGCCGCTGTCTCCGCATGCGGTGACGGGACAGGGCAAGGTCTTCCCCCCGCGTCGGGATCGACCGATGCGTACCAGCAGGTCATCGACGCCGCTCCGACTGCACGGGGGTCGGACATTCCGGCCGGCAGTCTGATGGCGAAGATCAAAAGTAGAGGGACGTTGATCGTCGGCGGCACCGAAACGGCGGCGTTGTTCTCGCTGAAGGATCCGATCAGCGGCAAAACCCGCGGTTTCGACGCCGGACTCGCCGCGATGCTGGCTAAATACATCACCGGAAAGCCCGATGTGAAGCTGATGCAGGTCAGCGTGAACACGCGCGAGGCGCTGCTGCAGAACGGTACCGTGGACACCGTTTTTGCCACTTACACCATCACCCCCGAACGGGCGAAGAAGGTGGCGTTCGCCGGTCCGTATTACTCATCAGGCGATGCGATCCTTGTGAGGAAGGGCGAGAAGTCGATCAACGAGGCGTCCGATCTGAACAACAAGACGGTGTGCACGGAGACCAGTTCGGTCGCCGCCAACGACATCAAGAAGGCCGCACCGAAGGCGAAAGTCGTCCTGTTCGACCAAAATACCCAATGCGTGCAGGCGGTCGAAGATGGCAGGGCTGCCGCGTACGTGCTCGATCAGGGCATCCTGCTCGGCGACGCGTACCGCGACCATAAGGTCACGGTCGTCGGCCAGCCGTTCACGACTGAGCCGTACGGTATCGGCCTGTCCCAATCGGCGCCCGAAATGAAGACATTCGTGAACAACTGGCTGAAGCTGATCCAGACCAACGGGCAATGGGCGAAGCTGTGGAAGGCGACCATCGGCACTGCGGTCAGCGGCGATGCCCCAAGCCCGTTGGCGATCGGCTCCGTCGCGGGTAGCTGATATCGGTGAATGCGATCATCGACCACAGCGGGCAGCTCGCCCACGGCCTTTTCCTCACCTTGGCGATGACCATCTGCGGATTCGCCTGCGCGCTGGCCCTCGGCGTCCTGCTCGCCGTCCTCCTGATCAGCCCGGTGGCACCGATGCGCACGCTGGCGACCGCCTATGTGGCGGTGTTCCGTAACATCCCGCTATTGGTATGGCTCGTGCTCTTCGTGTTCGGCCTCCCCGAAATCGGGATGCTGTACTCGCTGCTGACCACCGTCACGGTGGCGATGGCGCTGTATTGGGCCGCATTCATCTGCGAGGTGATCCGGTCGGGCGTCCGCACCGTCCCGCCCGGCCAGATCGAGGCCGCCCGCGCGTTGGGCTTCCGCTTCATGCAGATTCTCCGGCACCTGGTACTGCCGCAGGCGACCCGCTCGATGGTGCAGCCGCTGGGCAACATCTTCATCGCTTTGACCCTGAACACGTCGCTGGCCGCCGCAGTCGGCGTTCGGGAACTGACCGGCGAAGCCCAGTTCTTCACCATCAGGTACGACATCCCGATTCCGATCTTCGCGGTGACGACCGCGATCTATGTCCTGATGACGCTGACCGGGGGACTGGTCACCGGTCGACTGGAGCGAAAGTTGGCGATCAACCGGTGAACACAGAGGCGAACACGTTGTTCGACGTTCCCGGCCCGCGAGGTCGGCGCCGGATAAGGATCGCCACGGCTCTGTCCCTGGTGGCGATCGGCGCGCTGGCCCTCCTGGCGGTTCACCGCTTCGCCGACCACGGGATGCTGGCCGCGGACCAGTGGCGGATGTTCACTCAGTGGCCGACGCTCCGTTTTCTGCTGGTGGGAGTGCAGGCGACCGTGGTGGTCACCGCGGTCGCCGCCGCCATCGCCTTCCCTCTCGGAGCGCTTGTGGCATTGGCTCGGCTCTCCCAGTCCAGATACCTGCGCTGGCCGGCTCGCGCCTACGTGGAGATCTTCCGCGCAATTCCGATTCTGTTGCTCCTGTATGTGTTCCTGTTCGGCCTGCCCCGCCTGGGACTGACATTGCCGACCTTCTGGCAGCTCGTCGTCCCAATCGTCGCGAGCAACTCCGCAGTGATAGCGGAGATATGTCGCGCGGGAATACTCGCCCTCGATCGGGGCCAGTCCGAGGCCGCCTACAGCCTTGGCATGACATATCGGCGAGCGATGCACCACGTCGTGATTCCGCAGGCCGTACGCAAGGTGACCCCCACACTGGTAGGACAGCTGGTTCGGCTACTCAAGGACTCCACGCTCGGATACGTGGTCAGCTACATAGAACTGCTACATCAAGCCCAAGTACTGGGCGAGTATTACCACATCGTACTGCCCGCCTATCTCGTCGTGGCCGCGGTGTACGTCGCGATCAACATGGCACTGTCGCGACTTGCCCATCATCTTGAGAATCGCACAGGTCTGCGTGTTCGACGGACGCGAAAGACGTCGGATACCGCAAGGACTCGCTTGATCAGCCCATTTCTCGGACGCACACGCTGAAGCGTTTGATCAATCAACTACATATCGCGCTATGACGCCATGCGTCACGGACAAGGATCTCTTCTATGTGTCGCCTGCTCGGTGTTGTCTCAAAGGCGCCCAGTCGCCTGACCGACACACTTTCCGATATGCTCGAACAATTTACTGAACTATCCGGCGAACACGCGGATGGTTGGGGGATTGCGGCATGGCATGATGGCGGCCTGACTGTCGTCAAAGAGGCTGTTCCAGCGTGGTCCAGTCAAAGATATGGGGAGGCGACGGAAACGGTCACGGATGCCGCTATCACGCACATACGCCTCGCCACTCCGGGCCTGGCGACCGAGCCGAACAACACCCATCCGTTTTCTACGGGCACGCTCGCGTTCGCCCACAATGGTTTTTTCGATCCACCTGACGCGATTGACGAGTTGATTGATCCCGATCTCCTGGCCGATGCCGGGGGCGGTACTGATTCGGAGCGCTACTTCCTTCGCGTCTTGTCGCTGCTGCGGACCGGCGATCCGGTCTCCGCGATCGCCACTGCCGCCGCCGACATACGGAGCCGGGCGGAGTTCGCCAGCCTGAACTGCCTGCTGCTGACCAAGGAGGCGCTGTACGCCTATACGGAAGAAGACCCTTCCTCGGAGGTCAGCCAACGGCGCGGACCGGAGTTCTTCCGCATCCGCTATCTAATCAAGCCCGGCCGGGTCGTGGTCGCCTCCACTGGATTCGCGGACTCCACTCCGGCCCCGTCCGATCGATCGATCCGATGGGACGTGCTGCCTCATCGCCATGTGCTAGAGATACGACGTAGCAACCTGCGAGTATCGGTTCATCGTTTCCCGGAATAACGGTTTTGGTAAGCACCGAAATGCCGGGGTGCTACGCCGCCGCCGTCGCCTCGCCGCGCGGATCGGGAGCGGCGGGGGTCACGCTGCGGAGTCCCGCGCTCGGCGTGCTCGCCACGTCTCGGCCCGGTGGCCCGGTTCAACCGTGATCCCGTGACGCGAGTGCCGCGTGGACGGAGGCCACGGCACCCGCGCCTTCGCCGACGGCGGACGCGACCCGCTTCATCGACCCCGATCTCACGTCACCGGCCGCGAAGACCCGCGGTGCGCTCGTCTGGAAGGGCAGCGGCGACGCGTATGTTTCCTGGGGAAGCCGGCTGTCGGTGAGCACGAACCCGTGGTCGTCCAGAGCCAGCCCGTCCAGCCATCCCGACGCGGGCTCGGCGCCGATGAAGCAGAACAACACCCGGCTCTCCAGCCGCTCCCGCCGGCCCTCGGGTCCTTCGACGACGACCGCCTCCAGGCCGTCCTCACCGTCGAGCGCGCGGATCTCACTCCGGACCCGTACCCGGATCAGGGGGTGCGCCCGGATCCGGTCGGACAGGTACGCCGACATGCCGTCCTCGATCGCGGCGGCGCGGACCACCATGTCGACGTTCGCTCCGCGTGAGGCGAGGAAGAGCGCCGCCTGCCCGGCCGAGTTGGCGCCTCCGACGACGGTCACCGGCCGCGACTCACACCCTCGTACGTCGAGCTCGGTCGCCGAGTACCGGATATGGCCCGCGTCCTCGAACTCGGCCCACCGGGGGACGTCCAGGCGCCGGTAACAGGCGCCCGTGGCGACGATCACCGCGCGCGTCCGTACCCGCGTTCCGTCCATCAGCGTCACGGCCGGGCGCTCCGCGTCGCCGAGGTCCAGACCCGTCACCTCGCAGGGTACGGAGATCTCGGTGCCGAACTTCAGCGCCTGAAGCATCGCTCGCCGGGTGAGTTCCTCGCCGCTGATCCCGCCGGGATAGCCAAGGTAGTTCTCGATCCGTGAGGTCGTCGCCGCCTGTCCTCCGGGACCGGCTCTGTCGAGCAGGACCGTGACGAGTCCCTCGGACGCGCCGTACACGGCCGCGGCCAGACCTGCCGGGCCCGCCCCAACGACCACGAGATCGATGTGCCCCCGGTCCGTGCCAAAGGCGAGGCCGAGCGCTCTGCCGAGCGTCCCCGGCGTCGCTTTGCGGAGTACCTCGCCATTGACGACGGCGGTGGGAAGGTCCGTCTCCTCGGCGCCGACGGCCGTCATCAGCGCGCGTCCGGGCGGCGACGTCGCGTCGAACCACGAATGCGGCAGATTCAAACGCGTCACGTACGCGCGCAACGCCCGGCCGCGCGCCTCGTCCGACCGGGCGACGATCTCCAGCGCCCCACCTGCGGACGCCCGCATGATCTCTCGCCGTACCCGGAACGTCTCGACCAGCACGTCCACGATGTCGACCTGCTCGGAGAGCACCCGGTGGAGATCCTCCGGACCGATTCTGCTGACCGTCCCGGCCCCGGTGACGCGGGCCGTCAGATAGACGGTCTGGCCGGTCAGGAGGTTGAGCTCGCCGAGGAACTCACCCGGCCCGCGGTCGTATATCACCTGCTCGGACTCGGTCACGGTCGCGTCGCGCAAGACCCGCGCGCTCGCCGTCTCCAGAAGGACCAGGTCATAAGAGTCGTCACCGGTGGCATACAGCACATCCCCGGCCTCGACGCGCTCGCTCCGGCCGTACCGCGCGAGCCGCCGGAACTGCTCGTCATCCAGAGTCGGCTCGGTCATCCTCACTCCCCCCACGTCGCGCACCAACCGCACATGCACTCTCGTTCGCCCTCATCGGCTCACGAGACCATCGAGGCGCCGCCCCCTGAAGAGGACCGACCAGACGTTTCCGTCCTGCCGGCTGCCGAGGCGCCGGCTACCTCAGTCTCCCGGAGCCGGGTTCTCGAGGGCGCCGAGCGCCTGCCCGAGCTCGTCCGGGGAGAGACGCATTCCGTCAGCACCCCCGTTCTGGAAGGTGAGCATCACGGATCGTGCGGAGGCCCAGACATCGCGGGCCCGTTCCGTTTCTCCCATGGTAAGCAGGACGCGCGCCAGCGAGTCGAAGGTGTCCGGGATCCGCTGCGCGGGCACGCCCAAAGCGTGCAGGAGGGATCTCAAAGAGTCGCCGACCGGCAGCGCCTCGGTCTCGTTCACGAGACGAGCTCATCACGGCGTGCGTGCTCACCACCGCCGCGATCAGCGCGAGGAACACCACGCTGACCGTGGTCGTCCGGCGAATACAGACCTCGGCCGACCGGCCGGAGGCACGCTGGTTCCGCATCGCCGCTCACCTGCTTCCCAGCAGGAACGAATGGGTGACGACGAACGGATGTGCGTTCGGCTCCAGTCCGGCCTCGGACACTTCGGTCCTGGGGTCAGTGTGGTCGGAAGCGGAGCTTCCTTCCCGCTGGCCCTTCGTCATTCCGCCCGGGGGCGACCCCCGGACCCCCCAGGCAGGGGGCTCCGCCCCCCGCACCCCCGCGCCGCCTCCCTCCCCCGCACGGCCGACCGCCGATCCCGGAGTCAGCACGGTCGCGGCAGAGCCCGACCCTCCGTCTGTCCCGGGGCGCGGACCCCCCGGCAGGGGGCTCCACCCCCCGACCCCCTGCCGCTTCTCTCGATACACAACTGACAGGCGGTCCCAGGGGCTCGCGCGCCCGGGCCTTCGGCGGGGCACCGAGCGTGAGCACCGCCTAGGTTCCTCCATCCGGTGCTGCGGCGGCTCGCGTGTCAGCTTCGCGCCGCACGGTCCCGATCCAGCGTTCTGCGATCGCGTTCGCCCGCGGGGCCCGGACCGGCGTCTTGATGATCCGTGCGCCGAGTGAGATGAACACTTCATCGAAGACGCTGCTGTACTTGGCGTCGCGGTCTCGGATGAGGAATCTGACGTGCTCGGCCCGCTCCCCCAGGCCCATGATCAGGTTTCGAGCCTGCTGGGCAACCCAGGTTCCGGTCGGGTTGGTCGTGACACCGATGACGTGGACGGCCCGGGTGACGTGCTCGATGAAGAACAGCACATAGATCCGCTTGAGAAACACCGTGTCGACATGGAACAGGTCGCAGGCGAGGATCCCCTCGGCTTGGGTCTTCAGGAACTGGCCCCAGCTCGGTCCGGTCCTTCGGGGTGCGGGATCCAGGCCGGCACCTTTGAGGATGTCCCGCACCGTGCTGGGCGGAACCCGGATACCGACGCCGGCGAGCTCGCCGCTGATCCGCTGATAGCCCCAAGTCGGGTTCTCTCGAGCCAGCCGCAGCACCGCTTCCCGGATGTCGCTCCTGGTGGAGGGGCGGCCTGGACGTTTCCGTCCGTAGGTCCATCTGCGGGCGATCAGATCCCGGTGCCAGCGCAGGAGCGTCGACGGCGTCACGAAGAACATCTGCCATGAAGGCCGAGGCAACAGCCGCGACAGCGCCGCCAGCAGGGCACGGTCTGCATCATTGAGATCAGGACGGTGCACCTGACGGCGTAGGACGGCGACCTGATGCCGGAGCGCGAGGATCTCCAGTTCCTTACTCCGGTCACCACGCATCAGCAGGAGCGAGAGTCGGAGGACGTGGCCGAGGATGAGGTAGAGGAAGGACCAGAACAGAACCAGCCAGGATGGCCACTACCGCACCGTGCTCGAGCCATCGACCTGCGGATCCGCAGCACTCACCCAGTTTCCGCACCCCACAGGTGTCGGCGATTACCAGCGGTAATGGAAACAGGTCAGAGGGCGTGGCGGTTTTCGCCAGGATCCGGCGCGATTTCCGGATATCCGGTTCGGTATTGACACGTGCTCGCGGCACATTTAGCTTCCGGGTGCTCCTGTCGTGAGGTCGCAGGCGTCGCCGAGATCCCGCGATCACGCGTACGCCGCGAAACGGGGAGGACACGCATGCGTGCTCGTGTACGGGGCCGGATGCCGGGACGCGCCGGCCGCACCGCCGGAGTCCGGGCGCTACCGGTCGTCCTCGCCGTCCTCGCCGTCCTCGTGATGGCCGGCGGTGGCCAGGCCGCGCCCCGTACGGCCGTGGCCGGGGTGCCCGCCGAGGTGCGCGGTTCGTCCTCCGGCCCTCCCGTGGTGCTGCCGAGGACCGACTGCGCGGCCCTCGCCGGGCAGGACCTGTCGGGGACGCCCGGCGCTCCGGCGGTCATCGGGTCCGCGACCGCGACGACCTCGCCGGACGGCTGGGCGGCCTGCGAAGTCAAGGGAACCACGGCGCCGCAGATCCAGTTCGACGTGCTCCTCCCCACCAAGACGTGGCGGCAGCGGTATCTGCAGACCGGGTGCGGGGCGTTCTGCGGGAGCGTCGACATCTACGCCGACGCGACGGACGGGTGCGTGCCGCTGACCCGCGGCGACTTCGTCATAGCCACCGACAACGAGGGGCACGTCGGCGTCTCCGGCTTCGACGGCACGTTCGGCGCCGACCCGCAGCTCCGGGTCGACTTCGGCTACCGGTCCGACCACGTCGTCGCGCTCGTCGCCAAGCGGCTCATCGCGCTCTACTACGGACAAGGCCCGCGCTACTCCTACTTCGACGGCTGCTCGCAGGGCGGCCACGAGGGGATGACCGAGGCGCAGCGCTACCCGCGTGACTTCGACGGCATCGTCGCCGGCGCCCCGGCGTCGTTGCTCACGTCGCTCATCGTGTGGTCCGCGGGCTGGCACGCCACGGCCAACACCGACGCGCGGGGCCGGCCCATCCTGACCGCCGCCAAGCTTCCCGCGCTGCACGCCGCCGTCATGCGCGAGTGCGACGCACGGGACGGCCTGGCCGACGGCCAGATCGACGACCCGCGTGCCTGCGCGTTCGATCCGCGGAGCCTGCGCTGCGCGACGGGAACCGACAGCGCGGGCTGCCTCACCGACGCGCAGATCGGTGCCGTACGCAAGCTGTACGACGGGCCACGCAACGAGCGGGGCCGGCGGATGTACCCGGGGGGTGAGCCCGTGGGCTCGGAAGTGAACTGGGCCCGCTGGGTCACCCCGACCGCCACCGGCGACCCGGCCGTGGCCGAGGGCAACGCGACGAACGCGCTGAAGTACCTCGCCTACCCGTCCGCCCGGCCGTCGGCGACACTGCACGACCTGCACTACGACTCGGCGACGTTCCGCGAGATCTACCAGCGGGCCGGCGTCTACGACGCGAGCGACCCCGACCTGACGGCCTTCCGCGCCCTGGGCGGGAAGCTCCTCCTCTGGCACGGCTGGGCAGACCAGGCAATCTCGCCGTACGGAACGATCGCCTACTACCACGCCCTCACCGAGCGCATGGGTGGGACGGACGCCACGCAGCGGTTCGCCCGCCTGTTCATGCTGCCGGGCGTCGCCCACTGCGGTGACGGTCAGGGACCGGACGCGATCGACGCGCTCACCCCCACCCTCGCCTGGGTCGAGAACGGCGTCGCACCCGACCGGCTCGTCGCCACAAAGCGCCAGGACGACACCGTCGTACGGACCCGGCCGGTCTACCCCTATCCGACCGTCGCACGCTACGACGGGAGCGGCAGCATCGACGACGCGGCGAACTTCGCACCGACACCGCCGCCCACGCGCTACGAGGACGACATCCCCTGGCTCGGGGCGTTCCGCTCCGGCTACGAGCAGACCTGCGGCTGGCACGACGGCCGCTGGTCCTGCACACCGGCGCGACGGCCGAGCTGAGCTTGGGCGGCTTGGCGTCCTACTCCCGAACCGAAGACGGGGACGCCGTCGTGGTGGTCGCCCTGCCAGCGGTCGGCGTGTTCGTAGGTGCGGCGGCCGGAGATGACGGCGCGGGTGGCCAGCGCCTCGGCGTAGACTTGTCTGTTTGGTCCCGGGTCGTTGCGCCGGTCGAGCCAGTTGAAAAGCCGGAACCCGCCGATGCCCATCGGCGTGTCCGGGCTGTCCTGCGGCCCGGTGACGTAGCCGTCCAGGGATATGGTCATGTACAGCCGGATGAGCGCCATCGTCTCAGCCTCCCGTCCGCACGCGGTAGCGCAGGTGCGTCACGCCCGGTCCGTCCGCGGCACGGAGCAGTTCGAGTTCGATGTGGTCGGGTGGCATGTCCTCAAAAAGCGGTTCGCCCTGTCCGATCAGGACCGGGACCAGGTGAATCTGCAACTCGTCGAGGACGCCTGCGGCGAGTGCCAGCTGGGCGGTGCGGGCTCCGTGGACCAGTACGTCCTTGTCGCCGGCCACGTCCTTGGCCATGTTCATCGCGGCCGTTACGTCGCTTACATAGGTGACCCCGGGCCATTGCAGCTCGGGATCGGGCTGATGGCGGCTCAGGACGAAGATCGGCACGCCGTCGTGGTGGTCGCCGCCCCAGCCGTCGGCGAGCTCGAACGTCCGCCGGCCGACGACGACCGCCCCGGTGGCCATGGCCTCGTCCATGACCTCACGGTTCACGCCCGCCAGGTGGTCGAGGTCTCTCCTGTGATCGGCGTCGGCGTCCGGCAGAAACCACTCATGCAGCCGATGCCCTTTGTCGCCGAGCCCGTTGCCCGGCGCCGCGTTCGGCCCGGCGATGAACCCGTCCACCGACATCGACATGTACAGCACGGTCTTACGCACGTTCCTGGTCCTTAATCAGTTCTGGGAGTTGCCATCCGGCAGACTCCTGGTGGGTAGCCGCTGGCAGGTGAGCACTCTTGGGTCCTGGACGTTGAGTCCTGAGAGCTACGACGGTGGTCGCTACCGCTTCGATGGGCTCATCGTCCTTTAGCGCGGCGGCGCCGTCGGCTGCACCGTGCGGGTGACCCGCGCAATGACCTGCTCATCTCGGTGGCCGAGCTGGGGGTCGTGGCCGTCGCCCGCATGCGCCCGCTCAGTCGTCGACGGCCTTTACCGCGGCGGCGATCGGCTCGAGCCCGGCGACCAGCTCGTCGAGTTCGTCCGTGCTGAGCACGTCGTAGGCCGGTGCCGCCAGTTCGTCGGTGAGGGCCTCGATCCGCTCCCTGGTCTCCCGGCCAGCGTCGGTGAACCCGCCGGCGGCGTCCACGAGGCCGCGGCCGCGCAGCCCGTCGACGACAGCGGCCAGCTGTGCCTTGGGCAGGTGGTGGATCCGGCCGAACTCCTCCGCCCTCATTTCGAGGGAGAGAGCGAGGAGGACGTGGGCCTCGGTGCCGCCGATGCCGTGGGCGACGAGGGCGGCGTTGTGGCCGTCCCCGCGATGCTCGCGCAGCAGCGTGGCCGCGTGCCAGAGCCTGGCCACCGGCTCCTCGGGCACGTCGAGCGCCCGGAGCCCGGCGTACAGCGCTCGGCCCTCGGTCGGCGCGCTGACCGCTGCTCGGGTGGCGAGGTCGGTGACCCGTACCAGACCGGGGGAGTCGGCGAGCTCCCCGATCATCTGCCGCAGCGCGGCGGCGCTGCCCCGCTCGCGCACGGCGATCGCCTCCTCCGGGGTGGTCTTCCCCCAAACCCACGGGATGTGGCGCGCCACCTCGCCGTCGGCGAAGTTGTAGAAGACCGCGTGCACCACCCCGGCCGGTGCCAGCCTCAGCGGCGCGGCCCGGCCCGCGAAGTATCCGTCCCAGTAGTTGCGCATCCCAAGGGCCAGGAACTCCTCGTTGGGCACCTCGGAGAAGGTGACGGTGGCGATCGGCTCGACGAGCTCGAACATACGGTGGACCTTGGCCTGTGGGTGCGGCATCGGTCGCATCTCCTGTGGTCGTGGCAGCGCCCCTGGTGGGCGGCCTCTCACCCTGGCTACGAACGACGCGGCCCGGATCCGACAACTCCGGTCGATTCTGCCGGGCAGTTTTTGGGTGTCACACGGACTCGGTCGCCGCTCGGTTGCCGTGGTCTGGTTGCCGGCTGGGCCGAACTCGGTCCGTGCCCACCCACGCGGAACCCCGGCTTCGTCCTGACCGACCAGGTGTGGAGGTGCCACTCGACCACTCCACCTTCCGGGCGGCACCCGACGACGGGGCGCACGATCGAGGTGTTCGCGCGCGAGGTGGTCGCTCCGGGCTCGACCATCCACACCGACGGCGCCCAGGGGCTGCGCCGGCCGGCCGACATGGGCTACACCCACCACTACACCGCCGGGTACAACGCCGCGAACCGACCTGCCGTCCTGCCCGCCGTCTACCTGATCGCATCCCTGCTCAGACGCTGGATCGCTGGCACCTTGCACCATCGCGTCAGGAACGAGCAGCTGCCGTACTACCTCGACGAGTGCACCTTGCGGTTCGACCGCCGCGCCGCCTACAAGCGCGGCCTGCTGTTCTACCGGCTCTTCCCGCAAGCCGTCGTCACCGACCCGCACCCGCTGCATGACCTGCAACGCCCCACAGACCCCGGATACCCCGGATACCCCGGATAACAGCCCAGAGATCCCGGATGGTGACCTGGTAGGTCACGATGAGTCCCGGGCGCGCGGGAGTGCACGAAGGACTGCGGATCACCCTTGCTACGAACACCTCTGGCCCGATCCGACACCGCCGCCCCGACCTCTTTCCGAACCGGCGGCGAACACGTCCCGGCGGCGCAGGCGCGGCGTGCAGGTGCATCACCGCGCACAGCGTGAACGCAGCCTTGTCGACCTGACCTGCGGGCGGGCCGGGGGTAGCGAGCGCCGGCGGCCCGCGACCGGGCGTCGTCGCTGCGGTCGAACAGGACCTGACCGAGATCCAGGAGCTCGACCTGGTGAAGGTCGTAGAACAGAAAGCGCAGGACGCCCACTCCACGCTGCGAGCCCCGGTGCTGGTGGACGACACCGGCCTAACGTGCGACGCATAATCATCCAGGTCCAACGGCCAGCCCGCCACGACGCCACGCCTGTCACCAACGGTGACTCATACACCACCTCCGTGGACGCAACCCCGTCGCAAGATCCGGTGCGTTCACGATGTCGTTCAGGAGCCGCGGACTCCACCGGACTGTCGCGGCTCGCTGTGGTTGAGCCGCTACGCGACCCAACCGACCTCACGAAACATCAAGGCTAATAAGATTCTTTGCTGGCCTCCCGGGTTCGCGTGACATCCGTCACGGCAGAAAAAACGGGGAATCCGACTTTCCCGGCGAACCTCCATGCCGTTACCGGACATCGAACTGATTAACCGAGTCAGTAAGCAACCGGGGAGGCTTTACCCATGCAGTTCAAGCGCCTGCGTACGACCGCTGCTCTGGCTTGCGGTGGCGGGATGATCGCTCTCGCCCTCACCGGCTGCAACGCCGACGGCACGGCGTCGGTGGCGTCGAGTTCATCGGCGAAGACGGCGCCAGCCGCCAATAGCACTCATGACCAGAAATCGGCGGCGTACACCGGTCAGAGTGACACGCCGAGCTGCATGGCATCCGAGCTTAAAGCCGATCTGCAGCTTCAAGATCCCGAGTCCAACGGATTGGAAGCGGAATTGAAAGCGGAAAAGGCGGCTGCCACGCTGATCCTCACCAACCGGTCGGGCGAAATCTGCTACCTGCCTGCCGGCTGGACGCCGCTCGGGAAGGGCGGGCAGAACAACTACACCGCGATTCCCGCGACTCAGGTGAGCTACCCCGGCGCAGGTACGAGAATCACGCTGCGGCCCGGGCGTTCGGCCTTCGCCGGAACCAAGTGGCACACCACAAAGGGCTGCCCCGGTGGCACCACCGACGACCTCGGCGTCGCCTGGCATAGCACCTGGATCCCGCTCACCTACCACGGCCTCGACGACGGCTACCAGCCGCCGATCTGCGACAGCCTCACCCTGGGGACACTCCAGCCCACCATGAACGGCGTCAACTTCACCTGACCCACCCTGAACGGGACGGGCCAGGCATACGGGGCCGCAGGGAGCGGGAACGTGGGAGGTCCCGCTCTCTGCGCGCGTCAGATGCGGGCCGGTGGCCGCGACATTGAGGGCGCAGCCCGACGGCGCCATCGACCAATGCGCCAAGTGCCTCGGCTGCCAGAAGGTGCATGTCGCCTCGGCGGCTTGGGTGTGCCGCTCGAATATTGGGTTACGCAGCCTGGGCCTGGGGTTATGCGGCGCGGTGGTATTCATTGATCACGCCGGTGACCACAGGTCTTCGCCGGACGGATCGTAGGTCGGTGAGCTCGGCTGCGCGCGGGGTCGGCCTGGTTTCGGTATCCGGGGGCCACTGTCGCCGAGACTGGTGCGGGCGGTGGAGGTTGTAGTGGATCAGGTACTCGCGGAGCACCCGGGCCAGATGCCGTTCGCCGAGGATCAAGATCCGGTCCAGGAGTTCGCGGCGGAGGGTGCCGGTGACGCGTTCACCTTGTCCTCCGGAGGATGCCCCGGCCTTCAGGCCGGAGAGGAATCCGGACTCCGCCAGGAACGGCCCGGCGTAGCCGGGACGGCCTGAGAACGGAGTCCACCGACATACGGTCATTCGGCTTACATGGGAATCGACGCGCCGGTGGCCGGTCGTCCTGGTCGGTGTAGGTCCATTTGCGGGAGACCACGTTACGGTGCCAGCGCAGGATCGTGGCTGGGGTGACCGGGAAGATCTGCGGCCACCGTCGGCGGTTTACCAGCCGCGACAACGCCGCGAGCCAGAGCCGGTCGGCGTGGTCCTACCGCGGTCGGCCGCACAGCTGCCGACGCAGCATCTGGTTTTCGTGGCGGAGCACCAGCAGCTCGACGTCTTTGGACACATCGGAACGGACCAGCATCTTCAACAGGCCGAGCAGAGACCTGACCAACTGGTAGACCAGCGACAACAACACCCCGAGATTGTCCCAGCCACGGCACCGATCCCGCAGCGAATCCCCAGCTCAAGGCACCCAACCGAGTTTCCGAGCGGGACACCGTTCAACTGCACGTCGGTGAGCTGAAACGCGATACTCCCCTCTCACCCGAGCGGGGGAGGGGAGTACGGCATGTGGTCGGGGCTAATGGCAGGTGGTCATGGTGTGGCAGGCGAGGGTGTCGCGGACGCCGGGACCCCAGGCGAGTTCGAGGTCGCTGTTGCCGATGCTGGCCGATGGGGGGCTGTGCACGATGCCGACGGCTTCGATGAACACCTGGGGCATTGTGTTCCAGTAGATGCCGTTGTTGAACCAGCCGACGCCCCAGTGGTCGGGGGCGTGGACGATCTCTGTGCCGCCGTTGCAGACCTGGCGGGTTTCGCTGTAGTTGACTCCGATGCTGACGCCGGACTGGCTGTAGCCGAGGTTTCCGCCCCAGGTCTGGCTGTTGCAGTCGCTCGTCGTCACCGCTGGTGGTGGCGTGGAGCCGACGACGGTGTTGCCGGGCCCGTACCAGATGAGGACGTACAGGTTCTTCGGCGTCAAGAGCCCGGGGTTCTCGATACCCCAGACGTCGTCGGCGACGTACCAGTCGCCGCCGTTCTGCCACATGATCTTGCGCTGGAAGCAGCCGGAGACGGATGCGGCGTCGACGCTCGGGCTTCCGAAGAGGCAGCCGGAGCGGTAGTAGGGCGGGTCCAGGTAGTCGGCGGTCACGCCGCCTTGGCGGGGCTGCTTGCCCTTTAGGGCCTTCTTCGGGATGCCCGCGTTCACCGCGTCGTTGTAGACGGACCGGCCGGCGGCCGTGTAGGCATAGGCGGCCTTGAGGATGTTCTTCTTCTCGATAGGGGCGAAGGACACGCGGACGGTCCGGTAGTCGCCGTGGCGGGACTTGCCGCCGTCGACGTGGAGGGTGACGCCTGGGCTTCCGGCGTAGGTGAAGGTGTGTCCGTGCTTGTCCCTCCAGCGTGAGGTGACCGAGCCGTCACGGTTGCGGTGCTCGAAGGCCAAGTGCAGTCCCTTGGCGGCAGCGTCGCCGACGATCTTGACGGCCTTGGAAGAGGCGATGGGATGCTCGACGTTGGAGACGGACGCCGTTGCTGACGGCGCCAACGCCGCCAGCAGTGCGGCTGTCGCCATCCCGGCGGTGGCGGTCAGACGCCGCCACGAGTGAGTGAGTTTCAACAGATCTCCCTTGTGTATGGGTGAACCCTGACTTGCGGGGGTTGCGGGTAAGTACGGGCCGTGCGCTGATGTCCGCGACACCTGGACGCATGCCGCCGTCGCGACGCCGGAGTCGCGATAGGGGTTGGAGACCGCTGCTGCATGTGCTGGTCGCGCAGGCGGCGACCGGGTATATCCGCCGCTCCAGCTGGTGATGGGTGCTCCGGAGGAGGGTGGCCGTAAGAGGCACCGCTGACGAGGACGGCGCACCCGCCGGACGCTGCGCGGCTGATCTTCAGGAATTCCTGCACGTACTTGGCGGTGCCGTCACTGCCCCACACGCCCTGGAGTTTCGTCAGTGCCCCGCAAGTTGACAGGTCGGGGAGCAGGCAGCGTGGCGTGCTTCCCATCAGGGCGCGCATCTTGCGTCCTAGGTGTGGTCGCCCCCTTTCGGGGCGGGCCCTTCACTCGCGCGTTCCTTGGGGGGGCGTCAGCCGGGGATCAGCAGGAGTAGCCCTGGATGCCGCCGCCGATGTTGCGGCCATAGGAAAACTGCCACCAGTCGGTGGCGATCGTGGTCAGGCAGCCGGAGCCGATCTGGGCGCTTGCGAGGGCGCGGAAGGACTTTGGCGCGCCGTATGCGTCGATGTTCACGCCGTGCGAGATCGCCTGACAGTTCCTCGTGCAGTCAGCGTACTGGTCGACATAGCCGTCGGCTTCGCCTGCGGCGAAGGGAACGTGCTCGAGCTCGTCCTCGACCCATACCTTGAGGGTGAAATTCGTGGACGTGGAGGGGTTCTGGTCCCAGGACATCGTCGCGTAGGTGAACCGGTTGTTGGGGTCACAGCCGTTGTACCAGAGCTGGAGGGTGGCGACGTTCACGCTCGGGGCCGGGCCCAGCCAGACGTTCTCTGCCTTGTTGATGGGGATGGTGCCGCACGCCTGGGCGGGTGTGGGTGTGGAGATCGCCAGGGCGACGAAGGAGCCGATGGCGAGGACAGGGGTCGTGAATACGGTGGCGAGACGACGTTTACCCGATGCGATCACTCGAGTGCCTTTCTGCTGACAGTTCGAAGTACTGCGGGAGACCACAAGATCATCGTGAGAGTTGCCCGTAAAGTACCTGTGTGCGAGGTTATTTCTTAAGCCGCGGGTGAGGCGCGAGTGTGGGAGCGAGATCATCTGCTGTGTTCTCGCCAGGCCTGTACACAGGCCGGGTGGAGTGAGAGAACGATCGCAGAGTTTCCCACGTTCTGCGGCGGAGCCGCCGTCCACATGTCCCAATTCTCGCGGCCGTCACTGGTGTTGCAGGCCACCCACGTCGTCGCCGACGAGTGCGGTCCGTTGGGGCCTCGCTTGGCATGCTCATCACTTGGGTCTGGCCACCTCCCCTGGTCGCCTCAAGCACGGAATCCGAAGGCACGCTCCGCACGCATTGCCTGCCCATTGGTCTTCGGTGAGCCCCGCTACGGTGACGCTATGGACGCGGGTCCGTCGGCCGTCCTAGATTCGTCCTAGTGCGAGGTCGGCCGGGGGATCGGCGCTGATCGTCAAGTGCCGGGGGGAACATGAGATTCGGCGTGCTGGGGCCGTTACACGCCCAGATCACCGGGCGCGAGGTCCGGCTCGACGGACCGCGGCAGGCCAAGATGCTGGCCGCGTGCTGCGCCGCTGCGGGAACCTGCCGCTGGCCATCCGGGTGGCCGCCGCGCGGCTGCGGCACCGGCCCGCATGGACGCTCGACACCTTGGTGGAACGGCTGCGCGAGGGCGAGCTGGCGGTGTCAGAGGTGTTCGGGATGTCGCTGCGGCAGCTCGATCCCGCCCAGCGGCGGATGTTCCGGCTGCTGGGGCTGGTGCCGGGCGAGGACATCGACGCGTACGGCGCGGCCGCCCTGGCAGGGATCCCGCTGGGCAGCGCCCGTTCCCTGCTAGAGGACCTGGTCGACGTCCATCTGCTTCAGGAGCCGGTGGCGGGTCGCTACCGGATGCACGACTTGCTGCGGCAGGTCGCCCGTGCCGACGACGCCGCGGCGGACCCTGGACCGGCGATCGCCCGGCTGGGCGACTACTACCTGAGCGGCATGCTGGCCGCGAAGGAGGTGATCGAGCTGGTCGTCGTCCCCGTGCCGGCCACCGTGTCGCAGCAACCTCCCGCGCTTCCCGACCTCACCCGTGACGGAGCCCTCGACTGGCTGGACACCGAGTGGCACAACATCACCGCGACGTTCTCGCTCGCCGTGGAGCACCACCAGCGGCAGCACGATCGCGACCAGGGCAGCGGCCAGGAACAGGTTGCCCAGCACATCGATGCGGCCGCGGCTGCGCTCCTGGCCGGCCGGTATCCACTTCGCGCCCAGCACCAGGATCACTACGGCGAGGGGGATGTTGACGGCGAAGATGGTCCGCCAACCCCAGCCGAACAGGTTCCAGTCGGTCAGGACACCGCCCAGCAGCACGCCGACGGCGACGGCTACGCCGGCGATCGCACCGTACACGGCGAAGACCTTGCCGCGTTCGGCGCCGTCGAACATGACGCGAAACGAGCCCAGCACTTGCGGCAGCAGGACGGCCGCCGCGACACCCTGCACGGCCCGGGCGGCGATCAGCTGCCCGGGGTCGGAGGCGATCGCGCTGACCAGGCTCGCCACGGCGAACAGGGCGACACCGCCCAAGAACAGCTTCTTCCGGCCGAACCGGTCGCCCAGGTGTCCGGCAATGATCAGAGTGGCGGCGAAGCCCAGCATGTAGGCGGACACGGTCCATTCCAGCTGGGCCGGAGTGGCCGACAGGCCCCTGCCGATCGACGGAAGCGCGGTGTTCACGATCGAGCCGTCGATCATGTCGAGCAGCGCCGCCAGGATCATGACGATCGCGGCCGCCCAGCGCTTGACGTAGGAGGCGCCGCCGCCTTCGTCTGTGGTACCCAGGCTTCCCTGGGGTGCCGTAGAGGACATGTTTCCTCCCAAAGTTCCTCGACTATGATGTATCTCGAATCTCGAGCTAATAACGATGCAGGGAGGTAGCTCGAATGTCAAGCGAAAGGGAATCTGGTCCAGACCTTGGCAAAGTTGTGCAGACCTACCAGGCGGCCGTCGATGACTTCGATCGCGAGCTCGCCCGGCTGCTGGGTGTCAACGAGACCGACCTGCGCTGCCTGGAGATCCTGCTGGACGTCGAGGAGACGGCCCCCCGCGAACTGAGCGCCCAGTTGGGCCTGAGCACCGGCAGCGTCACCGCCATGCTCGACCGCCTGGAGAAGCTCGGCTACCTCACCCGCAGCCCGCACCCCACCGACCGCCGCAAGACCGTCGTGCGCGCCACCGCGGACTTCACCGAACACGCCTACGGCCTGATGGCCCCGTTCCTCCACGACGTCACCGAGCGGCTCTTGCCCCGCTACACACCCGAGCAACTCACCGTCATCGCCGACTTCTTCGCCCGCAACCGCGATATCCAGCAGGAGCACACCGAACGCCTGCGGCAGATCCCCGCGTCCCACCCGCCCCGCACGGGCGGCCGCCAGGCACCCGGACCCCGTAACCGCGCCACCGGCCCCAAGTGATCTCAGCGCCTCAGCGTGCCCTCGAGCCGACGGGCGGCGGCACCCGATGGCCACGGCGCGGCGTGCACGTCGAGTTATCCGTGCTCGCCGGCCTCGGCGCAGGCTGCGGTGCGCAAGATCGAGCAGGGCGCCAAGCCGGCGGACGTCACGGCCCAGATCAGCAAGGCATGGGAGATGACGCGGATCAGGGCACGCACCCCGGAGACCCGGCCTACTCGGTCACCGTGCTCACGCTGAAACCGCCGTCGCCGGGCCCTACCGTGCCGCCAAGGCGGCGGCGCCGACACCCACTCGGTCCGCGGCCGTAGGCGCCGGTGACCGGTGCGTCAGGAACGGGTCCGGACAGGAATGACGGTGGCCGTGGATTCGTCCGCCGTCTGCGTCGCGGATGGCGCGCGCGGCGTTGATCAGGCCGATGTGACTGAACGCCTGCGGGAAGTTGCCGAGGGGTTCTCCGGTCGAGGAGTCGACCTCTTCGGCGAGGAGGCCGACGTCGTTGGCGTGTGAGGCGGCGGTCTGGAACACCTGCTCGGCGGGCGCGCGCCGGCCTGTGAGGGCCAGTGCGTGCGCGAGCCAGAATGTGCACAGGAGGAAGGCGCCTTCTCTCCCCACGATCCCGTCGCAGGTGTCGTAGCGGCGTATCAGCCCGCGTGAGTCTGTCAGCCGGGTGGCGATGGCCGCGACGGTGGCCCGTACCCGGGGATCGTCGCCAGGCAGGAATCCGACGATCGGGATGGTCAGCGCGGACGCGTCGAGTTCGGTGCCGCCGAACGCCTGGGTGAACGTGCCGGCCCGCGGATTCCAGCCCTCCGTGAGGATCGCGTCGCGAATCTGGGCGCGGGTACGCCCCCAGTCGTCGACGAGGGCGGTGGCCCCCAGGACGGGAGCCAGGGCGATCGCCCGGTCGAGCGCGACCCAGCACATGAGCTTCGAGTGCAGGAAGTGCCGGCTCGGCCCGCGGGTCTCCCAGATGCCCTGGTCCGGCTCCCGCCAGCGACGGGCGGCTGTTTCGGCCGCGCCACGCAGGAAGGCTCGTGTGACCCCGTCGAGGTGCTGCTCGGTCGCGTCGTAGGAGAGCCGATGGGCCGCGTCGAGCATCTCGCCGTAGATGTCGAGTTGTCGTTGCCGCCATGCATCGTTGCCGACGCGCACCGGTGTGCTGCCACGCCAGCCGGTCAGGTGGGGGAGCGGCCGTTCGGTCAGGTCACATTCGCCGCCGATGCCGTACATGATCTGCAGGTCCACGCCACGGTCGGGCTGCGTGGCCGCGGAGCGGGCGAGGAAGGTGAAGAACGCGGCCTGCTCTCTCTCACACGCGGATGCGGTGGTGAGGGCCTGCACGGTCATGCTGGCGTCCCGGATCCAGGTGTAGCGGTAGTCCCAGTTGCGCTGCCCGCCGACGTGTTCGGGCAGGGATGTGGTGGCCGCGGCGACGATCGCTCCCGTGGGGGCGAATGTCAGGGCGCGCAGCACCCGTCCGCTGTGTCCGACCTTGTCCTGCCATGGTCCCCGGTAATTTGTGTGCAGCCGGGACCAGGAGCGCCAGCCCGCGATCGTGTCCCTGATGCGGCGGTGGATGAGCCGTGGGGTCCAGCGCGCCGGCTCGGTCTCCCAGGCGGGGCGGGCATCCAGGGCCATGCCGAGGCGGTCCCCGGCTCTGAGCGTGACCGCGGTGTGCGCGGTCGAACCGCGCACCTGAAAGTCGATGGGCGTTGACAAGGTGAGCACCTGGGCGCCGCCACGGGCGATCAGAGCGCCGCGCCGGCGTTCCAGCAGGGGGTGGACCAGCCCGAACTCGGGGCGAGGCGCATAGGTCACCTCCAGGTCGACACGCCCGTCGACGCAGATCGCCTCGCGCAGCAGGACGCCGGGGGAGGACACACCCAGCCCGTGCCCGCGTTCGTGTTCGCCCAGGGCCAGCGCGTCGACGAGCACGACCGTGCCGCCTGGGCAGTGGAAGGTCGTCTCCAGGACGAGAGTGTCCGTCAGGTACCTGCGGGTGACCTCCGCGGGCCCGGACGGGCGGATGGACCAGTGCCCGGCGTCCTCATCCAGCAGCCTGGCGAAGATCGCCGGACTGTCGAAGCGGGGCGAGCACAGCCAGTCCACCGAGCCGTCGGAGGTGACCAGGGCGGCCGAGCGGCAGTCGGACAACAGGCCGTGATCACTGATCGGCCGGGTGCTCACGCCGTATCTCCGCGCTCACGGCAGTGACATGCCGACTTCCGCTGTGGACCGTACCGCGCCATGCGGCGCGACCGCGCCTCCGGTACGGTCGCCGTCGGACGTCGGAAGGGCGGTGCGGTGGGACGACACCGCCGTCCGGCAGGAGCTCTCCGGTGTCGTCGAACAGGACGACACCGTTGCACAGCAGGCTCCACCCCTGCTCGGGATGGCGGGCGACGGTGCGCGCGGCGGCCCGGTCGACGGCGTCGGCCGGCGGGCAGTGCGGTCGGTGGCAGCACATCGCGTACCTCCAAAGGTCTTCGGCGATCGGCGATTCCGTATCGCGCCCTCAGTGAGAGATAGGCGCGCTGGTTACAGCGGAAGACGCGGCCCGGCCGGCTGTAACCCCTTCCCCAATCCGTGACCGAAGGGCCGCGAAAGCGGATATGCGATGACATCCGCCCGAGAGGCGAGCGGGATGGTCGAGGTGTATGTCTCGTCGACCTGATGACCGGCCGGGGTTCCCGCGACGCCGGCCACGCGGGCGCCACGGCGACCCGGTCAGCGTCCGCCTCAGGTGGCGTCGGTGTCGTAGGGCGGGTGCTCACCGTACGGGAGAAGGGGTCGGTCATCGTACGGATGGCGATCACCATCGAGATCGTCGAGCAGATGCTTTTTGACGAAGCGGCGCGGGTGGAGGTCCATGAGATTCAGGTCGGCATGCTCAGGCCCGAGCCCGGCCTTGATCTCGCCCGTGGCGGCCTCGGCCAGCCGGCGCAGCCGGCGCAGCGTCCGCGCGGCCTTGCGGGCGACCGTTGGCAGCTCGTCCGGGCCGAAAATGATCAATGCCAGCACCAAGAGCAGCACGAGTTTCACGAACCCGATGTCGAACATGGTCTGGATCTTCCTCGGCAGATCGTCACGCCGACCCTGGCGTCACCGGATCGAGAGCGTTTCCCGCCGGCGCCCGGGGCGACGGTTCAGTCTCGTCGTGCGCGCTGCTCCGGCGGCGGGAACGGTTCGGGATCGGAATCGACCGCCGTCTGCGAGGCGGCGTTCACGCTGCGCACCGCAGGCTCATCGTCGCCGTGCAACTCTCGGACCTCGGACTTGAAGATCCGCAACGATCGTCCCAGCGAACGGGCCGCGTCCGGCAGCTTTTTGGACCCGAACAGCACCAGTACCGCCATCGCGACGATCAGCCAGTGCCACACGGACAGCTCCCCCATCGTGGTCTCCCTTCTTGTGGTGTGCCGGCACGTGCAGCGCACGCGCGGGGTGCACTCACTGAGAGATAGACCGCGAGGTTACGGCCCCGTACGCGCGAGCAGGTACGCGCGCTGGTCGAGCTGGAGCAGCGGATCATCACCACCGGCCGGGCATAGCCGGTGAACGTGGGCCGGTGCCGGGGGCGTGTCCGGTTCGCATATGCCGGCGATATGCCGTGCTGCTTAGGCTCCAGGTATGCGCGTGCTGATCGTGGAGGACGAGCCCTACCTGGCCGAAGCCGTCCGTGACGGTCTCCGGCTGGAAGCGATCGCCGCCGACATCGCCGGCGACGGCGACACCGCCCTGGAACTGCTCAGCATCAACTCCTACGACCTCGCGGTCCTCGACCGCGACATCCCCGGCCCCTCCGGCGACGAGATCGCCCGACGAATCGTCGCCTCCGGCAGCGGCACCCCGATCCTCATGCTCACCGCCGCCGACCGGATCGACGACAAGGCTTCGGGGTTCGGGCTCGGCGCCGACGACTACCTCACCAAACCCTTCGAGCTTCGCGAGCTCGTCATGCGGCTAAGGGCGCTCGACCGCAGACGCGCGCACGCCCGACCCCCGGTCAGCGAGATCGCGGGCCTGCGGCTGGACCCCTTCCGCCGGGAGGTCTTCCGCGACGGACGCTACGTCGCGCTCACCCGCAAGCAGTTCGCCGTGCTCGAAATCCTCGTCGCCGCCGAAGGCGGTGTCATCAGCGCCGAAGAACTCTTGGAGCGGGCCTGGGACGCCAACGCCGACCCCTTCACCAACGCCGTCCGCATCACCGTCTCCGCATTGCGCAAACGACTCGGCGAACCATGGCTCATCGCCACGGTGCCCGGCGTCGGCTACCGAATCGACACCGGCATGAACACCGGCATTGACCCCGCCCACCCTGGCAGCACTCATGACTAGACGCCCAGGGCTCAGCGCCCGACTGAAACTCACCATCAGCTACGCCGGATTCCTCCTCCTCGCCGGCGCTCTCCTGCTGGCCGTGGTATGGGTATTCGTGCTGCGCCACGTACCCGACGAAGACCCCGAATCCATCCGGAGGAAGTTCGGCGGCGTGATCATCGTGGCGGCCAACCGCACCGACCTCCTGCGCGGCTTCGCCCCCGCCGCGGCCACAACGCTGGCCTTCCTATTCGTGTTCGGCCTCCTGGGAGGATGGATCCTCGCCGGCCGGATGCTCGCACCACTCACACGGATCGCAGACGCGGCACGGATAGCCTCCAACGGATCGCTATCCCACCGAATCCGCATAAAAGGCCCCAAAGACGAATTCCGCGAACTCGCCGACGTGTTCGACACCATGCTCGAACAACTCCAATCCCACGTCACCGAACAGCGACGATTCGCAGCCAACGCCTCCCACGAACTGCGCACCCCGCTGGCAATCTCGCGGACGCTCCTCGACGTCGCCCGCAACGACCCCACGCGGGATCAGGGTGAACTCATCGAACGCCTCCACACCGTCAACACGCGGGCGATCGACCTCACCGAGGCCCTCCTGCTGCTCAGCCGCGGCGACCGCAGGAGCTTCACCCGCGAGCCCGTCGACCTCTCCCTCATCGCCGAAGAAGCCACCGAAACACTGCTTCCTCTCGCCGAAAAACGTCAGATCACCCTCGACGTCACCGGCCAGACAACACAAACCGTCGGCTCCGCGGCGCTCCTACTGCGGATGGTGACCAACCTCGTCCAGAACGCCATCGTCCACAACCTCCCCGCCGGCGGCACCGTAACGATCAACACCGAATCGCAGCACAACACCAGCGTGCTGCGGGTCGAGAACACCGGCCACCCGCTCCCACCAGAACTCGTACCGACCCTCACCGAACCCTTCCAACGCGGAACAGAACGCATACGCACCGACGAGCATGTCGGCGTCGGCCTCGGGCTGGCCATCGTGCACAGCATCGTCCGAGCACACGACGGGACCCTCGACCTCACACCCCGCCCCACCGGCGGTCTCCTCGTCACGATCCGACTTCCCGAGGTCTGCCCAATCAACGGCTGATCTTGGCGGGCGTGGCGGCGAGCTCGTCCTGGATGCTCGGCACTGCGATGTTCACGGACGGGTCGTCCAGCACCTGCAGTAGCCGGGCTGTCACGATCAGCAGCGGCGGGACCATCTCACTGCCGGCTTGCGCCAGTTCCTTGATGCCGGGGATTCGGTGTATCGCGGGCGTATCGAAAATCGCATACGCCACCGCAACAGTCTTCCGTCTTCAGTGAAGGCATGGACCACAGCGCATCACGCCCCCAGAAAGGGAGACGATGAACAAGGCCTTTGTGTTGCTGGCCGCTTCGGCCGCCGCCCTTGCCCTGACAGTCGCGGGATGCGGCGGCTCCGGCGACTCGAAATCCAGCTCGTCCGGCTCGAACGCGAACCCCACTTTGGAGCAGGCGGTGAAGTACGCGCAGTGCATGCGCGAAAACGGCGTAACCAGCTTCCCCGACCCCGACAAGAACGGCAGGTTCATGATCGCAGCGGGGGGGCCGAACAGAAACTCGCCGCAGTTCAAGAAGGCACAGCAGGCGTGCAAATCGCAGGAGCCGCCCGGGATACAGGACGACCCCGCACAGAGGGCCCAAGACCAGAAGGAATGGCTGAAGTGGGCCCAGTGCATGCGCAAGAACGGCATACCAGACATCCCCGACCCGCAGGACGGGCGCCTTCTGGTGCCGAGGGACAGGATCAACACCAACTCACCGCAGTTCAAGAAGGCGATGAACGCATGCCGCGACGTGGCCCACGTGGGAGGAGGCTCCGAGAATGGCAACGGCTGAGATCGGGACCCCGGCGAGCACCGGCATCCCCCCTGAGGCGCCCGCCCGCCCGTGGTGGAGACGCGAGCGGCGCAGGCTACTCGGCGGCAGCGTCGCAGTCGTGGTCGCGGGCGGTGGCGTGGCTCTCGCCGTGACGGGCCTGTACGGCGACGACGGCAAGCCCACCACGAGGGCCGGCGACGGGACATCTCTCGCGGCGGTCCAGGAGGGCCCGCTCTCCTCGCAGGTCAGCCAGAGCGGGACGCTCTCGTACTCGGCCGGCGCCGACGGGATCCCGTACTCGGTGGTCAACCGGGCGAGCCCCGTCGGGATCGGGCAAGTCCACGCTGCTGCACATCCTCGGCACGCTGGATCGGCCCAGCGACGGCACGGTACGGATCGACGGGGAAGACGTCGCGACGCTCACCGACCGCCGGCTCGCCGCCCTGCGGGCACGTAGCATCGGCTTCGTCTTCCAGCAGTTCTACCTGTCCGAGCACACCACCGTCCTGGAGAACGTCGCCGACGGCCTGCTGTACGGCGGCGTGGGACCCGCCGAGCGGCGCGAGCGCGCCGCCGAGGCGCTCATCCGGGTCGGGCTGGAGGACCGGGCGGGCTTTCGCCCCGGCAAGCTTTCGGGCGGAGAGCGCCAGCGCGTGGCGATCGCCCGCGCTCTGGTCGGCCGCCCGGCCATCGTGCTCGCCGACGAGCCGACCGGCAACCTCGACAGCAAGACGGGGGCGGCCATCATCGAGCTGCTGCACGAGCTCAACGCCGACGGGGCGACAATCCTCGTGATCACGCACGACAGCGGACTGGCCGCCCGGTTCCCGCGCCAGTTGCACGTCCTCGACGGGCAGATCGTCGCCGACAGCGCGGCGCGTTCAATGGAGGGCGTATGAGGCTGTCCGACCAGATGCGCGTGGCCGGCATCGGAATCCGGGCTCGCCGCCTGCGGGCCGCCTTGTCCGCGCTCGGGATAGCGATCGGCACCGCGGCGATCGTGGCGGTGCTCGGCCTGTCCGCGTCCTCCCAGGCCGGGCTCCTGGCCCAGATCGACCAGTTCGGCACGAACCTGCTGACCGCGAACACCGGCCATTCGTTCACCGGCGGGACGGCACAGCTCCCGGTCGGCGCGCCGCAACGGATCTCCCACCTGCCCGATGTCGAGCACGTGGCGCACGCCGCTGCCATCGAGAACACGAACGTGTACCGCAGCCCGCTGATCCCGGTGGTCGAGACCAACGCCCTGAAGGTACAGGCCGCCAGCCTCAACCTCCCCGAAGTGATCGGAACCAGCGTGGCTCAGGGCCACTGGCTGAACCCGGCGACCGAGCGGCAGCCGGTCACCGTGCTCGGCGCGCTCGCCGCGCAGCGCCTCGGGATCGATCGTGTCCATCCGGGCGAGCGGATCTGGCTGAAGAACCAGTGGTTCTACGTCGCCGGCATCCTGAAGCCCGCGACGCTGTCGACCGACATCGACACCAGTGCCTTGATCGGCTACCCGGCCGCGGAGCGTTATCTCAGCTACGCGACCGTCGACAAAGGCACGGCGGTGGCCGGACCTCCGACGACGGTGTACGTGCGGGCCCGTACGGACAAGGTGGACTCGGTGCATGGAGTGCTCGCGCAGACCGCGAACCCCGAGTCACCCAGCGACGTCGACGTCAGCCAGCCCTCCGACGCGCTCACCGCGCGAGCCGCCGCGAAGGGCGCGTTCAACAGCCTGTTCCTCGGGCTCGGGCTGGTGGCGCTGATCGTGGGCGCGGTCGGGGTCGCGAACATCATGATCATCTCGGTGCTGGAACGGCGATCGGAGATCGGGCTGCGCCGGGCGCTTGGCGCGACCCGGGGACAGATCCGCACTCAGTTCCTGTCCGAAGCGGTCATGCTCGCGTTGCTCGGCGGGGTGGCCGGAGTCGCGGCCGGAGCGCTGACCACCGCGATCTACGCGAACACGAAGGGCTGGGCGGTGGTCATCCCGGTCCAGGCGTGGGCCGGCGGGATCGGCGCCGCGATCGTGATCGGTGCGATCGCCGGCCTGCTGCCGGCCCTTCGAGCCGCCCGCCTCTCCCCCACCGAGGCGCTGCGTGCGCTGTGATCGCCGAATGGCGCTTGGACACCGAGCCGTACATGCATTGTGGTTTCAGCGGGCACTGCGACCTGGTCGGCGGCGCCAACATCGCCCGGCGCAACCCGAGCGGAACCATCACCACCAACAGCAGAAATCCGTTCCCGGTGGTGATCACGCACCGTCGAGCCGGACGGCACCTCCCCGGTACCGCACCAGCACGGCGTGACCCAAGACGACGCCCCCATCACGGCACCGCCAACAGGTCCCATGGCCGGCCGCGGCCCGCCTCACCCCCATGGGGAGTCGCTCGCCCGAAAGGCGAGGATCAACCGACATGGTTAGTAACACGGCCAACGTTAGTTGACGCGGCACTACAATGCAGGTCCTCTTGATCCAGAGGGGTGGCGAGCCCCCTCCTCATCCAGATAGGGAAGAGCATGGAACGGCCTGACGAGGATCTGAGCGATGCGTTCGCGCGGGGCCTTCACAAGTACCGTCAGCAGCGCCAAGCGGAGGAACGGATCCGCCAGCAGAAGGAATTGAAAAGCGCCGCGAAGGTGATGGGCTACTTCGGTATCGGATGCTTGGCACTGATAGGCCTCTTCATGCTGGTCAGCATGATCTACTTCCTTACCTCGTTTCCTCCAAAGTAGCGTTCCGCGACCGGGTCCTGGATACCGGTCCCTGCGCGTCGTATTCGGTTACATTCAGCCAGGCTGGAAGAATGCGAGCATTTTCTGGCTGGCGTCCGGCGACGTCAGGATTTCCTGGACGTGCGCTCGCGGGAGATCGACCCGTGGTGCGCGGCCCCTTCACCGGCGGAGCCGGGGCGCGAGCACCGTGCGTACGACCTTGGCCACGTTGCTCGCGGCGGATCCGCCCTCTTCTTCGGGTTCCGGTTCCAGCACGCGCTGGATCTGCAGCAGCAGCTGGTTGGTCGACCGCCAGAGCGGGACGAACATGCCCGCGACCGGCCCGACGCCCTGGATCGGGCCGCCGGACAGCTCGGTGACCTTCTTGGCGATCGTGACCGTTGCCGGATCCCGCAGGATCAGGTGCACCTCATCGTCGACCAGCCGGATTTCCATCTTGCGCGCGGCGGCCTCCTCCGGGTTCGCGTCCGTGGTCGTCTCCGGATCCAATTCGTCGATCTTGGCCGCGACCGCATCCGGGTCGACCCCGAGTTCGCGCAGCGCCCTGGCCGCCATGCTGTTCTCCGCCCGCAGCATCGCCTCAAGCAGGTGATGGCTGCCGACCGGTGCGCCACCGGCCAGCGCGCTGGCGGTGGACACGGTGTCCTCGGTGGCAGGTGTGCCGGCCGGCCATGGGCCGGCCGGGACGTCCTGCGATCCCTGCAATGACGCCAGCACCGCGGCACGGATCTTGCTGATCGGATTGATCCGCTCGGCAAGCACCTTCGCGCCGACGCCCTCACCTTCCCTGACCAGGGCGAGCAGGATGTGTTCCGTACCGATGTAGGTGTGGTGCAGCTGCAGCGCCTCGCGCAGCGCGAGGTCCAGCGTCTTCTTCGCGCTCGGCGTGAACGGGATATGGCCGCGCAGCTCCTCCGTGCCGGGCTTGACCACCGCGGCGATATCGACCTGCGCCGTCTCCTTGTCGTACCCGAGCTGGTGCAGAACTTTCGCCGCCATGCTGTCCGGCACGTCGAACAGCCCCAACAGGATGTGCTCCGTGCCGATGTAGTTGTGCTTGAGCAGCCTCGCCTCCTCCTGAGCCGTGACGACCACCTTGCGGGCTTCCACCGTGAACCTTTCAAATGGCATGGCTCCATGCTCTCAACCGTGTCAATACACTGCTATTGATATGGTCACCATGCTGAAGGGAGGGTGTGATGGAGACACCGTCGGACTGGGAGGACCGGCTCGCGCGCTGGCAGAATGAGCTGGAGCTGTTCGAGCAGCTGGACGAGACACCCTGGGTCACGCTGGCCAAGGCGGAAGCCGAGACCGGCGTTTCCCGCTCGGCCCTGCGGTCCTGGTACCGCAATGGCGAGATCCAGTCCCGGCTGGTGGACGGCCCGAACGGGCCGCAGCGCCTGGTCCAGCTGGACGCGGTGATCGAGCGCGCCGCCGCGTCACCGCGCATTCAGCGCAGGGCGGAACGGGAAGTCAGCCTGGAAGCCCAGGTCACCCTGCTACGGCACCGGGTTGACCAGCTTGAGCTGCGGCTGGCCGCGCTGGAGCGGAAGTGACCGGCGCGACTGCCGGCCATGGGCGCCGCGCGGTCACAACGCGTTCTCGGTCGGGTCGTCGAGGTGGAAGCGTTGCCGGATGTCGGGACGGCTGAGCAGCTTTGCCGGATAGCCGGGACCTGGGCGGGGCGTGACGTCCTGCCAGGCGACCGGCTCCTTGCAGTGCGAGCACACGACCTCGGCCTGGAAGTCGTGGGCGCAGGTCTCGTGCCTGGTGAGGACTGGCGGCCCCGATGCCTCGGCGAGCCACCGGTCGCCCCATCGGGTCATCACCAGGATCACCTCGTAGAACTCGCGGCCGGACTCGGTGAGCAGGTACTCATAGCGCATTGGAAGTGTCTCGTAGACGTGCTTCTCCAGCAGGCCGGCGCTGACCAGTCGGCGCAGCCGCTCCGACAACGTGTTGCGGGCGATGCCCAGCTCCCGCTGGAACTCGTCGAACCGGCGGATGCCGTAGAACGCCTCCCGCAGCACGAGCGGCGTCCACCAGTCACCGAGCAGATCCATGGTCCTGGCCACCGAGCAGGGCCAGTTCGCGAACGACGTACGCCTCATGGAGCACATGGTAAGGGTCTTCTATTAAGACTCAGCAGCCAGCGCCCTCCTCGTCGCCCTTGCGGCAGTCAGTCTATCTACGCAACTATGGACGTCATGGAATGGACGGGACAGGTATACGCGGATACTCCGATCGTGTCCGCCGAGACCTACATCGAGGCGCGACCTGCCCGGGTGTGGGAGCTGGTCAGCGACATTCGCCTGATGCCCGAGCTCAGTAGCGAACTGCGGGAGGTGGCGTGGCTCGACGGGTCGACGAGTCCGGGGACGGGTCATCGGTTCGTCGGCCGCAGCGCCCATGACGCTCTGGGCAGTTGGGAGACGATCTGCACGATCGTCGACTGCGAAGCTCCCCGCCGGTTCACCTGGGCGGTGGGAGACCCCGGCCGTCCGTCCAGCGTCTGGAGCTTCCTCCTCCAGGCCCACGGCGAGGGCACCGTCCTGGAGCAGTGGGCGCAGATGGGCCCCGCGCCATCCGGGTTGAGTCTCGCCATCGAGGCCATGCCCGACAAGGAGCAGAAGATCGTGTTCGTGCGGCTGCGGGAGTTCGAGACCGGCATGAAGGCCAACCTGGCTGCCATCAAAGACCTGGCCGAACGGCGGGCATGATGCGTACCGCGACGACCATCGAAGCCTCTGCGGACTTCCCGCGGACGGTCGACTTCGTCCTCGAGGCCGAGAAGCTGGGGTTGGAGATCTGCTGGGTGGCTGAGGCATGGGGGAGCGACGCGGTCTCGCCGCTCGGCTACCTGGCCGCCCGCACCGAGCGGATCCTGCTCGGCTCGGGCATCATGCAGTTGGGCACACGCTCCCCGGTGACCATCGCGCAGACCGCGATGACCCTCGCCCATCTGTCCGGTGGCCGATTCCTGCTCGGCCTCGGCGCTTCCGGGCCGCAGGTCATGGAGGGGCTGCACGGCATCCCCTTCGCGAGTCCGCTGGCCCGGATGCGGGAGACCGTCCAGATCGTACGCTCCGCCTTCACCGGAGAGAAGATCGCGTTCCAGGGCAGCCAGCACGTGATTCCGCTACCGGACGGTCAGGGCCGTCCCATGCGGCTCAGCCTGGAACCGGTGGCGACGCCGATCTACCTCGCGACCCTGTCACCGAAGATGCTCGAACTCGCCGGTGAAATCGCGGACGGCTGGCTGGGGACCAGCTTCGTGCCCGAGCGGGCGGACGCCTACCTCGACCATCTGGACGCCGGACTCGCCCGCGCCGGCCGTGGTCGCGCCGATCTCGACGTCTGCCAGGGCGCCGAGATCAACATCGTGTCGGACGAGGAACTGCTGATCGAGGTCGTCGCGGGCAGGAAGAAGGAGCTGGCGTTCTCACTGGGCGGCATGGGCTCCGGGACCACCAACTTCTACAATCGCGCCTACAGCCGTCAGGGCTGGGGGGAGGTCGCCGCGGAGGTGCTGGAACGCTGGCAGCGCGGAGATCGTACGGGCGCCACTGCCCTGATAACCGATGAGATGGTCCTGGCGACCACGCTCATCGGGACCGAGGCCATGGTCCGCGCCCGCCTCAAGGCCTGGCAGGCTGCCGGGGTCGACACCGTGCGCCTGTATCCGGCCGGTGAGACCCTGCATGCCCGCCTCGACAACCTCGGCCGCGGCATCGACCTCATCCGGGCTCTCGAGCACGGCTGAGGTCACGTCGATCTTCGGCAGGTTGTCGCGGAAATCGGTCAGCCGGGGGTTCCCTCCCGCGCCGGTGCCAGTGGTGTCCTGCACGGTTCAGGTGGGTACCAGTTGCCATTGCTGGTTGGTTCCGCCGTTGGCGGTCCACTGCACCACGCGGGCGTCGTCGTCCGTCGCGAGGCCATAGTCGTCGGCCAGCAGGCCGCTGTCATGGCTGACGATGGTGAAGTAGCCGTCGGCGGTGGGCCGGAGATACCACATCTGGTTGGTGCCGCCGTTGGCGGACCACTGCTGGAGTTGCAGGCCGACGGTCGGGTCGCCGCCGTTGACGTCGAGCACCTTGCCGGTGGGTACGTAGGTGAGCGTGTAGACATTGCCTGGGGCGGAGGTGATCGTCCAGGCTCCGGCCCCGGACCGCTGGACGACGCCCGCGCCGTCCGCGGTCGAGTCGCCGACCACGGCCAGCGGTTTGCCGCTGAAGCGGTTGACGACGCGGTACTTCGTTCCCGAGACCGGGGCGTTGGTCGTCACGAACCGGTCGATCGTGGCCCAGGTGTAGGCCGACTGCGTGTTCTTGGTCCCCGTCGCCCGCACCCGGATGGTGTGGGCGCCCGAGGCGAGCCGGGGGCTGGTCCAGACCGCGAGGTCACCGGTCCTGGCGGCCGAGTACTCATCAACCAGCGTCTCCGTGCCGCCGTCCACGGTGACGCCGACGATGCCGTGGTTCGGCGCCGTGACCGCCCGCAGCGTGATACCGGTTCCGGTGAAGTTCAGGGTCGCGGTGGAGTCGGTGACGTCGCTGTAGGAGTTGGTTCCCTTGTACGGGCCGGACTCGCCGGAGGCGTGGCTCCAACTGCCGCTGTAGGTCACCGCCGCGTCGGCGTCGTCGATGCTCGTGGCGTTCCCGCCGAGTGTGAAGTACTCGGCGGTGTCGCTGAAGGTCGTGGTGCCGGCCTTCGTGGTCTTCAGCGTGAGGTAGATCCTGCTGCCGTTGGACGGGGCCGTGAAGGTGATCGGCTGGGTGGCGCGTGAGCCCAGCGGGATCGTCAGGGTCGTGCTCCCGGAGGCGATGACGGCACCGTCCGGCTCGTCGAGCCGGGCCGTCCAGTCGAGCCCGACGGCGGTGCCGCCGAAGTCGTCGTTGAAGATGGTGACGGTCCGGTTGACCGGCGCGCCGTAGGCGTAGTCGTCGACGGAATCCGGCAACGGGAACGAGCCGGACCCATCGGAGATGCCGGAGGCCGACCAGTAGGGGAGGTCGAGGGCGGCCATCGGGTTGAAGGCCGCCTGGATGCGCTGGATCTGGGGGTTGCTCCAGGGATCGGAAAGGTTGTCGGCGCCGTAGACGGGGCTGCCGCCCTCTTCCGGCACGAAGTCGGTGGTCTTCACCCCGGGCACGAAGCCCGCCCAGCCGGACAGCAGGGTGTAGGGGCGCAGGTCGCCAGCGTCCTTGCCACGCTTGGCCGCCGTCAGGGTGGCGAACCACTCGAAGCCCTGCTTGGTGTTGCACTTGGGCCAGATGTACTCGCCCTCGCCGTCCGGGCGGCCCGGCACCGCGGTGACCGTCTCGTTGTACGCGCCCAGGCCACCGTTGTAATGCGGGAAGACCGCGAAGTTGGAGTAGGTCATGTCGGGGTAGCTGTTCGGGGCTTCGCCATCCACGCTGACCGGCCGGGTACCGTCGTTGCCGTTGACCGCCGTGTAGAGGTCCTGCTCGAACTGCTCGCTGTCATTGCTGAGGCCCGGCTCGTTGCTCTGGCTCCAGCGGATGATGGACGGGTGGTTGCGATCGCGTAGCACCAGGTCGCGCGCGTGCCCGACCATGTTGTCGTGACCGGCCTGAAAGTCCTGGCCGTTGTTGGAACCCCGGATCGCGGTCTCGTCGATGACCATGAGGCCCATCTCGTCGGCGACGTCGAGCATGTACGGGCTGGCCGGTTCCTGGTGGATGCGCACGACGTTGTAGTTGAGCCGCTGGTAGTTGTCGACGGCCTGTGGCCAGCCGCCGTTGCCCGACGAGGGCGGCAGGAACCCGGGCAGGGTGTCGTAGGCGTCGCCCTTGCCTCCGTTGTCGATCCGGTCGAAGTCCGCGCCCTGCAGGTTGTCCCCGCGCAGGTTCACCCGCACCCCGTTGAGGTAGTAGTACTCGCCGTTCTGCGTGCTCTCCCGGAATCCGAACCGGTAGGCGGCGTCGCTGGTGTGGCCGTCGTCAGTGACGGCGTGGATCGCCAGCCGGTGCAGCTGGGCGCGGTATCCGGACCGGTAGGGGACATTGGGCCACCAGTAGGAGCCGGCGCCGAGGTTCCAGGCGACGGGGCCGACCGTGACCTTGGCCGTGGAATGGGCGGCCACGGTGACCGTACGACCGGGCAGGGCGGGATAGGAGAAGGAACTGCCGTTGTCGGAGGACAGCGAGCCGGAGAGGGTGACCGTCCGGGAGCTGCCCGTGGAATTGGTCACCGAGACGTCGTAGCCGAGGGTCTGGTTCGTCACCGACGTGCGGATGAAGGTGCCGCTGACGAACACCGCCGGGTACACGCGGAGCTGGGCGGAACGGTAGATGCCCTGCGGAACGGCCTCGGACCATTCCGCGGCGTCGGGCACGAGGTACTTGCCGTTGGCGGAGTTCTTCAGCGCGCCGCGGCCCTTGACCGCGACGCTGATGGTGTGGGTCGTGCCGGCCGCGGCGTAGGCGCCGATGTCGAAGCTCGACGGGGTGAACGAGGTGGTCCGCGTGGCGACCTCGGTACCGTCCACCGAGAGCGTCGCCTGGTGGTTGACCGCGCCGAACTCGATCCAGGTCGACTGAGGCTGCCCGGTGTCCGGCACGGTGATCGTCCGCGTGTACACCGCCTCGTTCACGTTGGTGAAGCCCTGCTTGTACCAGCCGCCGCCGGGCACGGTGATCGTGGTCGTCGTACCTCCCGTCGGCGTGAAGCTCCACTTTCCGGCCAGGTCGACCGAGGCCAGAGGGGTGTTCCCGGCGGCGAAGGCGGCGGTGGGGTGCGCCGAGGCGGCTGTGGGGTGCGCCGATGCGGGTGTGGCGGGGATTCCGAGAGCGCCGCCGGCCAGAACCAGGCCGGCCGCCGTCACAAGGGCACGTCTGCGCATGCGCTTGCTCCAATGGGGGTGGAGGGAGTGAGACTCCAGGCCACGGAGTTTGTTTCACGAAAAGACTTCAGCGGAGGTGGCGACCGAGGACCTTACTTGCCAGGGACTGGGGATCTCCTGACCGTTCTCATCTGCGACGTCGATGCCGGCGGTCGCGTCTCCGGTCGCGAACGGGTGACGCATGTCTCAGGCACGTCGGTCCCCGGGGGAACGGACTCTGGATGACCATCCACGCCTCCTGTGAGGGAACGTCAGGAAATGGTAGTTGACGTCCACAGTTTCTTAAACGGACTAACTCGTCAAGAGGCGTGGCCTGTGTCGCGAAACTCTCTCGGCGTTCGCCAACCTGGGTCCGTACACAGGACGGCATCCTCTACCCAGCCCCCGTGATGGACGCCCCTGGCGCGTCCTGGACCAGTTCCGGCGTCGGTCGATTCGGATCAATCAGTCATTAGGCCTGACGAGGTACTTCTCACCCGTCGCCTTACGCTGGTAGCGACGGATTGCCTGCGGTTGGAGCGCCTCGGCCAGCGAGATCTCGCTCGTGTAGGCGCTGGCGAAGGTCGTCGTGATCTCGCGCGCGACCCGCTCGCGCAGTTTCTGTGTCTCCTCGGGGCCGATGCGCGTCAGGTGGTACGGGAGGAGCCAGCCGCCGATGCCCCAGGCCATGCCGACGGCAGGCGGCGTCGTTGTTTCAGACCGATCCAGCCGGCCGTAGACGTACACCTGCTTGTGGACCGGCGAGCCGTAGGGGCCAGGCGATGGAACCTTGGCGACGAGGGCAGCCTCCATCGCTGCCAAGATCAGACCGCCGAGTTGGCCGCCTCCGACGGCGTCGAAGGCAAGCGTGGCACCCGTCTCACTGATCGCGGCCGTCAGCTGCTTGCGAAAGTCAGGGTGAGTGGAGTTCACGATGTGAGTTGCGCCGATCGCCCTGAGGATTGCCTCCTGTTCCGCGCTCCGAACCACGTTGACCACTTCGACACCGTCTGCGATGCACAGCTTGTTGAGCATCTGCCCGAGGTTGGACGCGGCAGCGGTGTGGACCAGCGCAGAGTGTCCTTCCAGCCGCATGGTCGACAGCATGCCCAGTGCGGTAAGCGGGTTGACGTAGGCGGACGCACCCTCCTGCGGCGTTACCCCTTCGGGGAACGGGACGACGTCGGATGCCGGGAGTTTGCGGTATTGGGTGTACATCCGCCCAGCTCCCGCGCTCACGACCTTGCCAAGCAGGTGCCGTGCGCCAGCGCCCGCTTCGACGACTACGCCCGCGCCCTCGAGGCCGATCGGCAGTGACTTGCCAAGGCGCGCGGACGCAAGCGGAACGAGGCGCGGTGGCACCGTGGCGGTGGTGACGGGCCGCCCGCCTGTTGCCTCAACGCTTAGAGTCGCCACGTCCGCCGGCCCGAGTAGGACAGCCAGGTCGGCGGGGTTGATCGGCGCCGCCTCGACCCGGATGACGACTTCGTCAGGTCCCGGCGGCGCGACCTCCCGCTCCTCGAGACTGAGACGCAGTTCGCCCTCCGGCGTGATCAATGACCGCAGTTCCAACGAGGTGGTGCTCATATTCGTGTGCTCTTCCCTCTACAGTTCGGCGACGGATCGGCCGAGATCGAGCTCGAACGCGCCTGCAGTCCCCAGGCCACGCTCTCGCGCTTTGGCCATGAGCTCGAGTACTTCCGGCCGGCGCAGAGTCGCGCCGAACGCCGCCTGGGTCGACTGGAGTTGGTCTGGGTTGGGGATGAAGGTCTGGTTCAGGATCTGCTTGGCCGTGGCCAGCGCCTGACCATCGAAGGACAGCACCCGGCGTACGAACTCGGCGACAAATTCGTCGAGCTGAGCATCAGGGATGGCCCGATTGATCCATCCGTATCGCTCTGCCGTGTCGGCGTCGAAGTCGTCCGCCCCGAGAACGATTTCGATTGCGCGGGAGCGGCCCACCAGGAGCGGGAGCCGTTCTAGTGCGCCGCCGCCGGGGATGAGGCCGAAGCCGACCTCCGGCTGCCCGAAGATCGCCTTCTCGCGGCTCGCGAATCGGATGTCGCAGGCGAGGGCGAATTCGCTGCCTCCGCCGCGGGCGCGACCGCGGACGACGGCGATGCTGAGGACGTTGCTGTGGGCCAGCCTGGTTGCGGCCTCGAGCCAGCGCGGCGTTCCGAAACGGCTGCTCGATTCTCCTACGCCGTAGTGGGCGAGGAAGTAGTCGGGATTGGCGCTCTCGAAGGTCACGACCTTCAGGGTGGGCTCGGCGTCCATGGCTTCGACCAGGTCGAAGACCTCGTCGTACATCTGATCGTCGACGGTGTTGATGGGTGGGTTGTCGAGCGTGACCCGCCAGTACCCGGGGACCTGCTCATCGATCGTAATCTTGGTCGTCGGCCCGTTCATCGTGCCTTCTTTCGTCTTTGTCGGGGAGGTCTGTTCGAGGTACGACGTGCAACTAGTGGTCGGATCGCTTGAATCCGAATGCGGCGAGCAATGCGGCCAGCGTGAAGGCTGCGCCACCGAGGAGAAACGCTGACTGATATGCCCATTCGGTCGGGAGGGTCAGAGGGCCGACGGGAGTCCGATACGGGACGGTTTCGCTCGCGAGAATCGTGACCACGATCGCCGTTCCGATGGCGCCACCAATGGTCCGCATGATCGAGTTGATCGAGTTCGCGACCCCCGTCTCGTGTGGCGCGACGTGCGTCACAAGCAGAGCAGGCATCGCCGCGTAGGCGACGGCAACGGCAACATTCGCGAGCACGAGTCCGACGATGAACTCGACGGAGTTCCCGTGCAGGAAGGCCATCGCCGCCAACGCCGCCGCTCCGAGCACGCTCGCACCGAGGAGCACTACTCGGGGTCCGAAGCGCGTGACGATCCGGCCGGCCATCGGCCCGAGCGGAATCGCCAGCACGGCGCCCGGCAGCATGTAGACCACGCTCGTACGAAGCACACTCGCGCCGAAGCCGAAACCTGCGACCTCGCGCGGCGTCTGAACGAAGAATGTCGCGCCGAGGAAGACGCTGAACATCGCGAAGCCGACGAACGCGGACGCGAGATTTGTGGCCAACACGGGCCGGCGCGCCAGAAGCGAGAGTGCGACCAGCGGTTCGCGAGTCCGCGCCTGGAGGAATCCGAAGCCCACCAACACGACCGCGGAGGCAGCGAACAGCCCGATCACCCGCGCCGAGGTCCAACCCCACTCGTGGCCCTGCGCGACAGGAAGCAACAGGGCGACCAGCCCCAACCCGAGGACGAGTGCACCGAGATAGTCGACCCGACCACCCTGGCCGGCGCGCCGCGGCAACGCCTTGGCTGCGAGCGCGAGCACAGCAACCGTCAGGACCACGCTGAGCCAGAAGATCCGGCGATAGTCGGCACCGTGCTGCGTAAGAACGCCAGTGGCTACGAGCGCGAATCCGCTTCCGACCCCAAGGGCGGACGCGGCGATCGAGAGTGCGTGGTGCAGCCGTGCGATCGGAAGTTCTTTGCGAAGCACGCTGATGGCCAGCGGGAACAGGCCGAAGCTTGCACCCTGGAGCACTCGAGCCGCGATCAGGAGGCCGATCGTGTGGGTCGTCGCGGCGATGACGCTTCCGATGAGAGTGACGAGCAGGGCCGACAGCACGACGCGCCGATTCCCGTACACGTCTCCGAGTCGCCCGAACAGTGGGGTCACGGCGGAGGCCGTCAGCATCGTCGCCGTGGCGACCCAGCCGACCGTTGTCGCACTGGTGTGCAGTTGCCGGCCGATCAGTGGCAGTGCCGGAACGACCAGCGTCTGGATCATCGAGAGCAGGAAGACGTTTGCCGCCATCGCGGGCAGCACGAGCCGTGAGTACGTCGCTGGGCGTGAGGCCGAGGGCGCCTCGACGGCCCCGTCAGTCCAGGTCTCGAGGGGGTGCGTCATGGCATGACAATGACACAGAATCGACACAGTGTCGAGTATCGCCAACGTGGCGTCGGCCATAGCCGACTCCGCGTGGACAGCGTACGATCTCAGACATGGCGAGCGTGAAGACCCCGGTGCGACGGCGAGCAGGCCAGAGCAAAGGCGACCAGCGCGAGGCGCAAATCCTCGAGGCGACACGTGCGCTGCTCACTGACCGCGGCGTCAACGACCTGACCATCGACGGCATCGCGGGCGCGGCCGGCATCTCGCGGACGACGTTCTACTTCTACTTCCCGACCAAACAGGCCGTCGTGATGGCGCTGCTCGAAGGACTGTGGGATCAGTTCAGTGCGACCTACCAGTGGCTCGAGAGCTCCGGACCGGACGCAACAGGTCTCCGCGAGCACCACCGCCTTGCCGCCGAGGTGTGGCGCGATCATCGATCGATTCTTCGCTGCACCACCGGCGCACTCGACTACGAGCCGCTGGTCGAGTGGACGGAGCGAGCGCACGAACGCTTCGTGACTGGACTCGCCGCGAAGATCGAGCGCGACCAAGCCGTTGGAGCGGCACCCCTGGGGGTCGCTCCCCGAGCCCTCGCAGAGATCGTCTCCGACCTCCGCGACAAGCGATTCCCCGACCTTGCGGTTCGCTCGGGGAAGAGTCTTGAGCAAGGACTCGAGGACCTCACCGAAGTCGTCCTGCGAATTGTTTACGGCACGGTCGCCCAGCCGCGGTGACCAGAGCCGTCGGCCCGGACGGCGGCCTACGCCGTCTGGCTTGCGAGCGCGAGCGGTTGCTCCTCGACGATGTCCAGGGCACGGTCGGGGCCAGCCCGACCGGCCGCACCCCCAGCGAGACGACGTTGTCGAGCTCGCCGACGTCACGCATGCTTCGCTGCGCGCGAGCGATGACGACCGCGCCCTCGGTTGAGGCGAAAAGCATCGGGTGTAGCTCGTCTTCAGGGACCCCGTCACCCCGAACGTTTCCGGCCGACTCCCCCGTTGGCCTCTCCCCCTCCTCGTGCTAGCGCGTACGGCTGGACCAGGTCCGGCTCGGCCTGGCCACGCTCGGGGTCGTCCTGGCGTCAATGGCGACCGGCGCTGCCGGGCCGGTCGACTTCGTCGCCCTGCTGGCACCGCAGATCGCCCGCCGGCTCACCCGTACGATCCAGATCCCCCTGCTGTCCTCCGCGCTGGCCGGCGCTCTGGTCGTCGTCGTGGCGGACCTGCTGGCCCGCCGCCTGTTCGCCCCTATCGAACTGCCGGTCGGCGTCCTCACCGCCGTGGTGGGCGGCCCCGTTCCTGATGTGGCTCATCGTCCGTACCCGCAGCCGTTCCGGATGCACCACCCCATGAGCCGTACCGGTACCAGCCGCCTCACAAGGCCTACTCGTCAGGGCATCGACCGCCTACCGGCGAAGCACCATCGAGCGCACCCCCGTTACCTTTTTCACTGTGGGCGGCCCGCGCCCAGCGCGGCGCGTCCTTCGACGACGACACGGCCACCGCCCTCATCGCTCATCAGGTGGAGGTCCTGGACCTGATCCGGCAGCTCAACCATGAGCGCGGCCGCACTGTCGTCGCCGTCCTCCACGACCTCAATCAGGCCGCCCGCTACGCCGATCACATCGTCGCCATGAGGGCCGGCCGCATCATCGCCCAGGGTCCGCCACGTGACGTCGTCACCGCGGAACTGGTCCGGGAGGTCTTCGGCCTGACGTCCGTCGTCGTCCCGGACCCGGTCACCGGCGGCCCGCTCGTCGTACCCGGCATGGCGTGGCAGCCCACACCTCGTGAGGTCAGAACGCCTCGTCGAGGCTGACCGTCCCTTCGACGGCGACCTGGTAGGCCGAGACGCGGCGCTGGATCTGCGGTTCGGCGATCGGACCCCCTCCGTCTCGGGGCGGGGCCTCTCGCTCTGGCGATTTCAGTCACAATTACGTTTTTTCAGTGGCACTTAAGCGCTCGAAACGAGAGGGCTTCCCAACGCGCAGGTCACGGGATGCATTCAACGGCGGCCGGGGTGCCGGGCGCGGGCGGGCGCCGGACGGTCAGGTCGGCAAAGTGACCTTCCGGACCTCTGCGACCATGCGGGCGATCAGCGGCGTGGGGGCGTGGCGGGTCCAGACGATGCCGAGGTCAAAGGGGCTGCCGTCCGAGACGGGGATCCAGCGTAGGTTGCCGTTGGCGGGTGCCGACCCGCTGAGTGGTTCAGGGGCCAGCCAGATGCCGCGGCCGCGGGCGACCTCCAGCAGGCAGTCCTCCATGCTGTCGACCACCGGGCCCAGGGGCGGCGGGTCGCCGTCGGGGCGCGGGTCGGCGCGCCAGTACCGCTCGGCCTCTGCCGAGGTGAGCACGTTGGGGCGTACGACCGGATCGGCGGCGAGGTCGGCGAGGGTCACGGCCTGCCGGTCGGCGAGCGGATGGCGGGTCGACAGGACGGCTACCCGGGCGTCGGTGCGGATCACCGCGTGGTCCAGCCCGACGCCGCCGATCGGCAGCCACATGAAGGCGGCGTGCGCCCGTCCGTCGCTGAGGAGTTCCAGTTCCTGTCTGGGGCTCGGCACGCTGGTGAGGTCGACCCGGAGTCCGGGAACGGCGGCCTCCAGCGCGTCGGCCACTTCGACGGCGAAAAGGTTGGTGGCGTAGGGGCAGCATGCCAGGCGGATGGTTCCGGCCTGCCGCTTGGCGGTCGCGCGTACGCGTTCGGCGAGTTCGGTCAGGTCGCTGAGCACGGTCTTGCCTCCGGCGGCCAGTTCGTCCCCGGCGGGGGTGAGCAGCACGCCGCGGGAGGTGCGGACCAGGAGCGCCAGTTGCAAGGAGCGCTCCAGCTGCTGGATGTGGCTCGACACCGCCTGCTGGCTCAGATGAAGCCGGGCGGCGGCCCGCGTGATGTTGAGCTCCTGTGCCACGGCCAGGAAGGACTTCAGACACCGGACATCAAGCATGATCACACGCTAAGAGACAACGGCTCCCTGTGGCAGCAACCACGACTTGCTGTTTCCGCTCCCGCAGCCCGCTCAGGCAAGATCACATCACGGGCAGAGCCCTTCTTCTCTCTCAGGAACGAGGTGTGAGATGTTCGACGTGACCACCGGCACGGCCGGCGCGGCCGACGGGGAGCGGGTGACGTTCACCAGCGGCGACCGGCCCCTGGTCGGGCGACTGTACCCGGCGGCCTTCGGTGACGGCCCCGCACCCGCAGTGGCGATCATCGGCCCGATGACGTTCGTCAAGGAGCAGGCGCCCCTTCAGTACGCGCGGCGCCTCGCCGCCAACGGCTTCACGGTCCTGATCTTCGACTCCCGCTACCGTGGGGAGAGCGGCGGCGAGCCCCGCTGCTTGGAGGACCCTGTCGCCAAGGTTCAGGACCTGCGTGCGGCCGTGGGCTTCCTGGCCGCACGGCCCGACATCGACGCCGGCCGCGTCGCCGTGATCGGCGTGTGCATGGGCGGTAACTCGGCCGTCCATGCCGCCGCCGACGATCCGCTGATCCGCGCGGTCGCGGCCGTGACCCCGCACTTCCGCAACGCCGACGCCGACGCCCAGTGGCTCGGCGGTCCGCAGGCCGTCGCGGCCCGCCTGGCTCGAGGCCAGGAGGCCAGGGCCAAGTACGAGGCCACCGGCGAGGTCGAGTACGTACCGGCCGTGGACTCGGTCAGCCTCGAGGTCGGCATGCCCGGCCACCTCCCCTGGACCTGGTACCAGGCTCAGGCCGACCGCGGCATCTGGGAGAACCGGTACGCCGTGATGAGCGACGCCTCGCTGCTGACCTACGAGAGCCTCAGCGCCGCCGCACGGTTGACCAAGCCGTTCCTGCTCGTCCATGGCGACAACTGCGCCCTGCCCGAGCAGGCCAAGCGGCACTTCGCCGTCGTGCCGACCAGCGACAAGCTGCACCTGCGGCCGGACACTCCCCACCTGTCCTTCTACGACGACCCCGCGGCCATCGACCCGACCGTCACCAGCCTCACCGACTGGTTCGCCCGCCATCTCGGTCCCGGCGCGGGCGAGTGACCCGCCTGCGCGGCAGGGCGCAGACCCGTGAAGCCCTCGGCCCCCGCGCTCCTACCGCGTAGGCATCGCCGCCGTCATTGTCCGGTGCTTGGGGTTTCGTTCAGGTGGCGGATGACCTGCACGGAGACCGGTTGGTCCATTTCGGCCAGGACTTGGGTGGCCCAGGATGCCTCCACGACTGACAGGATCGAGGCGACTGTTCTGGGCGGAGTGTGGGTCAGGACGCCCCGGGCTTGTTCGATGGGCATTGCGCGGACCACTGCCGCCGATGCCGCGACCTTCGCGGACATTGTTTCGACTATGGTTCCTGCCGGTCTTACGGCCATGTGTGCGAGCACGGCTGCGGCCGGTTGGGGCTTCAACTGGAGGAGCACGCTCGACGCGACTCTTGGCGGCACATTGTTGAACACCCGGCCGGCTTCGGCTTCGGGCATCGCTCGGATGACAGCGGCGGTGGGGCGGATCCGGGCGGACATTGCTCCGACCACGGCTCCGGCGGGTTTGTGCGCCATACAGGCCAGGATCTCGGCGGCTCGGGTCGACGGTAGCGCCAGCAGTACGACTGCGGCGGTCCTGGGCTGTGCGTGGTCCAGCACGCCTGCGGCATATTCGGCGGACATCGCGCTCATCATGCGGGCGGCGGCCGTGGTTTCGGACGCCATGTCGTCCAGGACGCCGCCGGCGGCGCGCGGGCCCATTCTGGCCATGATCATGACAGCTCGTGTCGGGTCCCCGGCTGCCATTATGGCGAAGGGTGACAAGGGGGCGCGCCGGCCGTCGGGCCCGGCCGGTGCGGGGTCTTCCGGCCGGATCGGCTGCTCGGGCGTACGGAGCCCAGGCTTGCGCTGCTCGGGCTTCCGGTGGCGCGGGTCCGGCTGCTCCGGCTTCCGATGGCCGGGGTCCGGTTCCGGCGGTTCGGGGCGGGGCGGTGGCCCGGCGCCGGTGCGGACCGATGTGCTCTCAGCGACGATTCGGCCTAGTAGATGCGCTACTTCGTCGGCGCGCATTCGTGCGTCGGGTTCCCTGATGAGGAGGCGTTCGATCACCGGGCGGAGGCGATGTGCGCCGGTCAGGGGCGCCGGGGCCTCAGACTCGGAGAGTACCGCGAGCATGATCGCGACGTCCTTGTCGCGGTGGTAGGGCGAGTGTCCCTGCACTGCCGTGTAGAGCGTTGCGCCCAATGACCACATGTCGGAGGCGGGGCCGACCTCGCCGCCTTCCATGATGCGCTCCGGGGCCATGTAGGCGACCGTGCCGATCACGGAACCCTCGCGAGTGAGGGGGCTGTGGCCCTCGATGGTCGCGATTCCGAAGTCCGCCAGCAGCACCTCGTTCGGCGTACGGCCGATGAGGATGTTGGCGGGCTTGACGTCGCGGTGCAGCACACCCTCGGCGTGGGCGACGCACAGTGCGTCCAGTACGCGCAGACCGATCTCGGCGATGTAGCGCTCGGTGAGCGACTCCGGGGACCTCTGGATCAGATCGGCGAGAGAGTGACCCGCGATGTACTCCATCACGATCCACGGATCCCCATCCTCTTTGAGGACGTCGTAGATCCGTACGATGCCGCTGTGCTGGAGGCGGGCGGCTGCCACCGCCTCACGCCAGGCTCTGAGTCTCAGTTGGGCGCGTTCCTTGGGGCCACCACCGTGCGGAAGAACGATCTCCTTCAGCGCCACGCGGCGGTCGAGGATCTCGTCGTGGGCGAGCCAGACGCCGCCCATCCCGCCCTCGCCGAGTTTGGAGGTGAGCCGATAGCGCCCGGCGATCACCTGTTCGGAGCGGCCTCTCATCCGGCGTGCTCGTCGTCGAGGAACTCCGGGTCGTCGGGGAAGAGTTCACCGGCCTCAGGCACGGGCTCATCCGGCGTGGTGGGACGCGCTGGGATGAACGATGCGTCATCGCCTCGGATCGTCGTGTCGCGTATGCTGCGCAGCTTTCGGTCCTCCCAGGTGTCCGGCGGTCGCGGTATGACGGGCCGTACCTGCGCGTGGTCGAGAGGTTCACTCACGGAGGGCGGCGGTTCGCTCGGCATCTCGGCGGTGACCGATCCTGGCCCGCTGTCCCAGATCCGGCTGACGTCGTCACCGTCCACGTCGCCGAACAGCTCCCGCATCTGCTCTTTCTTGAGCATTTCAGAGGCCACCCTTACCTGGGCGCGTTCCTCCAGTGCCAGGATCTTCTCGTAGCTGTTCGGCGGGCCGAAAGTGTGCAGGAGCTTGACGATGACGGGCAGACATTCGATCGCTGTGATGAACAGAAAAAGCAATATCTGCGCGGATCGCAGCGTGCCGTTCTTCTTGGCGACCTGATCGAGTGCCTGGAGCCTGATGAGCAGCCCCTTGGACGCTTTGTTGCTCGCCTCGTACGCCCGCTGGCGGGCCTGCTGTTGCTGCTGGAGGGTCTGGAGCTGCCGCTGTACGCCCGGAAGTGTCCCGCGCGCATAGTCGACCCGCGCCTGCCTGCCGTTGCTGTCGGTGGCGGTGAGCTCGCGCTTGCGGGCCTCGATCTGGGTGTTGAGGTCGTTCAGGTCACTCTGCGCCCGCCGGTAGCTCGTCTCCTTGGCCCTGGCCAGAGGGCCGTCACCGGCCGGTTTGCATGGGCCATAGAGCTGGCACTGCCAGTCCTTGAACTGCGCGTTGGTCGTCTTCTGTTGAGCGTCGCGCTGCTTGGTGAGCCCGACGACCTTTGCGTCGGAGCCCGGGTCCACCGGATCGTCGCCGCCCGACGAGATGACACGCTGCAGCCGTTGGGCCTGTCCCTGAAGCGCGGTGATCCCTTTTCCTACGTCGCCGTTGACTTGCTCCTTACGGAAGCCGTTGGCCTGGTTCTCCTGAATCTGGACGATCTGTACCTCGATCTCCGGCTTGAATATCTGGAGGACCAGCGGCGTGGAGATGACCAATCCGAACAACAGCGCGAGCACGAGTCGTGGAATGGCTGGAATGAAGTTCTTCCAGGCGCTTTCGTGTCGCTGAATAGAAGTTACGAGCCACCGGTCGAGGCTCATGATCGCCAGACTCCACGCCAGACCGAAGCCGATCGCGATGGGCAGCGCGACCATGAGTGCGGTGTTGAGTGCGAAGGTCATTGAAATACCGGCCATCACCGATGTGATGAGCACGGCACTGCCGATGCCCTCGTATTTACCGCGGTCGGTCGGGCAGCGGGCCAAGACCTCGGAGCGGGCCCCGGAAAGCCAGATCAGAAAACGTCTCACGTGCACTCTCTCTGGAGGGGGAGATCATGGACGCGAAGAGCATGCCCACCCGTCGCACATGCCGAGTGTCGTTCGGGGCGGAGGCGGAAGGCTCTCCCGATGGCCGGTTTCAAACCATTGACGACCTGAATCGGCAAATAACTCCGGCTGGCTGCATTCGGTCAAGTTCATGATGCTACCTCGCTGTTTTTGCGGCGTCTGTGTAAAAAGACACACTTGTCTGCCTGTGACTGTATCAGTATGATCGACCCAGGATGGACTCCCTCGCATCCAATGACGGCGCGACCGAAACGGGATCAATGATCAAGGCCAATCTGAGGGCTATGGTCCGAAATGATCGAAAATAAGCCTGTTGCCGGGTGTGGGGTAGGTCCCGAGGATGGCTCCGCCCCTGCGGCCGGGGGTGGTGCGGGTTCGGCGGGTGGCTCGAGCGATCCGGCCGGGGGTGGTGCGGGTTCCGAGGGGGGACCAAGCCGTCCGACGTGTCCGGTCTGCGGGCGGCGGTGGGACGGCGAGCCGATCTGCCGTGCCTGCGGGTGGGCCCGTCGGCCTCCGGGCACCAGCGGGCAGGAGGGCGAGCTTGAGGTGGCACGTCGTGCCTTTGACGCGATCGCGGCCGCACGGGTCTCCCCGGACGAGAGCGGGCGGCGGATGCCGTGTATCCGCGGCGGCATGCCGGACCGCGGCGAATGGGAACAGGCCGTGCTCGCCACGCGTCCCGACGTCGCTCCTGAGAGTGTGCCGGCCGAGATCCTCCACCAGGCCATGGCCGCGCTGAACGGCTCCGACCGGCTGACCGTCATCGAGGTGACCGACAAGGGCATCGGCGCCACGCAGGTGGGTGTCGGGCCGCTGGGATGGCTCGAGGTCATGTCGGCGCGCGACCTGGCCGACTGGACGGACCTGCTACCCATGCTCTCCCCGGATCCGGTCGTACGGTCCTTCCAGCTCGCCGGCGGCATCGCGGCGTTCGAGCACGAGCAGCTGTGGGCCACGCTGGAACGCGCACTCGCCGCGCTCATCCATGCGGGTCGGCCTGTCGTGATCGTCTCAACGGTGTCCGGCTGGACTCTGCCCGAGCGGGCGGTGGCGTTCCTGGCGCGCCGATACGAGCCGGCTTCGTCGGTGCGGGTCTCGTCGAGGTCATTGGGCCCGCTGCTCGGGCGGCTGGTCGAGGACTCCGCATTGCACCAGCCGTACGAACTCGTGGTCGCCGCGGTGCATCCGGCGAGCCGCGAGGTGATGTTGCAGTCCCGCCAGCTCTTCGCGGTGGGCGCCCGGCCCGGCGACGAGACCGTCCTACCGGTGCGCTGCGTCTCGTCCGACGAGAACGGCACCGTGCTCGCCATCGTCACCTGGCATGACGGCGATCCACGGCTGCTGTCCACCAACTCGGTCAAGCTGCGCCCGGGGACGTATCGGCTGCGCGCGGTGCTGGACGGGCCGGCACGCGTCCGGCTCGTCGAACCTGCGGGCGTGGCACCGGACGAACGGCGCTGGTCGGAGTTGCTGAGCCTGATCCCCGAGCGGCTTGAGCCGTCCGTGGCAGCCGTGGACCTGGTCTGCGGGGTGGAGTTGGGCGGTGGCCGCGAGGCAGTGGACGCCCGGCTCCGCCTGATCCGTGAGCTGATCAAGATCCTGGACGAGGAATGTCCCGAGCCCGACCTGCTCCGGATCGCGATCCTCGGCTACGGCGACCACGCGCTCGACGCGCGGCTGGATGACCGCCGGGTGGTCCGCGGAGCGTGGCTGGCCCCCGCCGCGGAGGCGCTCACCACGTTGGCGCGGCTGCGCGCGGTCGAGCCGGAATATCACGAGGCTGCGCCGGTCGAGGACATGCTCTACGAGGCCGTCGGCCGGCTCGTACCCGCGGCCCGGGAACGAAAGACCGTGCTGATGACGGTCGGCGGACGTCCGCCGCACCCGCCCAGGACCAACGAGAGCGGCGTGCTGCCCTGCCGGCACGGCCATGACTGGGACAAGCTGCTCCGCATGCTGGAGCGGAACACCGACGTCTCCTGCATCGCCGTCGTCGACGGTCTGAACACGCGGGACCGGTCGACGTGGCTCCGGCTGGGCGCCAAGGCCCTGCGGGAACTGCCCGAGACCGAACCCCGTCAGCTCGGCATGGACATCGGAGTGCTCGTGCCGCAGGTCCAGAGACTTCCTTTCCCGCTGCTCGACCAGGAATGACGAGGAATGAGGCGATGGTGACCTCCGACAAGACGTTTCCGGACCGGCCGGGCCCGAAGCGGGTGATGCGGCGCATCGGACTGTGGGGCGCGCCCGGCAGTGGGAAGACCTCCTTCCTCGCCGCGCTCAATGTGGCGGTGGCCCAGAGCCGGCAGGACTGGGCGCTCGTCGGGGTGAACGACGATTCCGTCGCATTCCTGACCGAGAGCACCTCGACGCTCACCGATCAGCGCCGCTTTCCCAAGGCCACTGAGAGCATGGACGAGCTGAGCTGGGTGATGATGTCGGAGAGCGAGGTCCGTACGGGCGGGCGCTGGCGCAAGGAGATCGTGAAGGTGCCGCTGCAGTTCCACGTCGACCTCCTCGACGCGCCGGGTGACAACTTCAAGAGCGTGGCCAAGAGCGATGACGACGCGGTCACGCTCAAGGATCTCGGCTTTGACGAGGACGAGAGCGGTGAGGAGTCCCAGTCGGACACCGAGCGGCTGATCGACAGCCTGGCGGTCTGTGACGGCATCGTCTATCTCTACGATCCGGTCCGGGAGAAGGAGAAGGGCGACGCGTACAAGTACTTCCAGGGCACGCTGGCGCAGATCGCCCGGCGGGCGTTGCAGGATCGCCGCTTCGACGGTAACCGTCTGCCGCATCATCTGGCGGTCTGCATCACCAAATTCGACGAGCCGCGCGTCTACGAGACCGCCAACCGGCGGGGTTATCTGACCGTCGACGTCGATGACGACCACATGTTTCCCCGGGTGCACGAGGACAGCGCCGAGGAGCTATTCGAGGACCTGTGCAAGGTGTCGCCGACGGGCAGTGCCGCCCTGGTACGCAAGAGCATCAAGCGCTACTTCCACGACAGCCGGGTCCGCTACTTCGCCAGTTCCTCGGTCGGCTTCTACCTGGGCAAGTCGGTCCGTTTCCGGGCCGCCGACTATCAGAACGTGGTGCCCGACGGGAACGGCGGCCACAAAATCCGTGGCGCCATTCACCCGATCAACGTGCTGGAGCCCTTGCTGTGGCTGGGCCAGCAGCTCACCGGCCCCGCAACCCACTGAGCGGGCGAGGGAAACGATGGTGTGGATCGATGCGGAGTGGGCGCTCTGGGGGAAGTCACCCGGAGAGCGGGACGACTATTCGATTATGGCCGCCAGCCGCGGGCGCTTCCAACCTGCTCAGTTCAAGGAGATCATCGCGCGGTTCACCCCTGGCACCCCCGACTCGCCGGAGGCACTGCCCCGGGTCACGCTCAGCTGGGTCGGCGCGAATGACGACGCCCATCTCGGGCTGGCGATCCAGACGTGGACCGGGGACAAGGACGGCGTGGGCCGGGACATCGCCGAGACCAGGTACTTCTGCGTGCCGTACCGGCAGCTCAACGAGCACGCGGTGTCCTATGCCGGGCTGTACGAGGCGCTGAAGGACCTGTCACCGCGCGACCACGGCTCTCAGCCGATCCGCGTTGACGTGCCGGAACTCGACCCCGGACGGCTCGTCGCGGACATGGCGGCGCTCGGCGAGCAGACGGTACGCGAGACGGCGGCGCTGCTGTTGATCCCCCGCCGCGCGGTCTGCGTCGTACGGGCCGACCAGACGAAGCTGCTGGAACGGTTGCGGTTCCTGGACGCGGTGATCTCGCTGCTGCCGTACGGCTACCGGACCAGGTTCACGGCGTCCACGTGGACCAACAGCGCCACGCGGCATCGCATCAGGCTGTCGTTCGCCAGGCGGGCGCGGGACGAGGCTCACCCGGTCATCTGGCGAGGCTCAGGCCACGTACCGCACGATGAGGAAATCGCGGGCGTCCACCTCGAGCGGCTCAGCGCGCTGCTGACCGGCGGCAAGGAGCCGTCATGGATCATCGACCGGCTGGCGGCCGACATCGAACCCAGACGGTTCGAAGATCCGACGCACGCCGTACAGGCACTGGAGCGGCTCGAACGGCCACGTCTCGTGGTCGAGCGTATCCGGGCGAACGACGGTGATCCCGGCGAAGTACGAGAGCTGCTGGACAGCGGCCAGATCATGGACCTGGAGCCGGACGACCGCCGCAAGGCCCTGGGCTATCTCATCGGCCTCGGGGAGCACGAGGACTTTCCGCGGATCGAACACTGGCTACCGATCATCGCGAAGGGCGATCCGGCGCTGTTGGTCGACAGCTTGATCGATACCGCCAAGCGGCTGCTGTGGGCGCCGAGCAGCCGACGGGTACGGCCCTACCTGGTCTGGGCCGAGCGTCTCGGTCGCACCGACAGGTTCCTGGCCGGCGTGATCCTGTCGCCCGCCCGCCGCGAGGATCTGGAGGGTGGCCTGTACGGCGTCGCCGAGATGCTCTACGAGGAGGTCATCGCCACCGGGCAGACCAGCGAGTACGGCCAGAGTCTGGTCGCTCTCTCGCAGAACCCCGCAGCGGTCTGTGAGTTGATCGCCCGGCTCGCCGAGGGTCGGGCTCCGCACCTGCGCGCCGGGCTGGACTGGCTGACGCCCGTCAGGCCCGAGTTGATGCGCCCCTTTCACCTGGTGCTGGCCCGCTCTCCGCGAGCCCCGAGCCGAGGCGACATCGAGATACTGGCCGGGTACGGTCGCAACTGCGTCCGCGCACTACTGGGCGCGGCGTGCCACCGACGCCGACTGCACCTGGTCCTGCAGCCCTTCATCGAATGGCTGAACACCCGGGGCAATCTCAAACCGGACGAACAGAGCTACTGGGCCGAACGTCTGGGCGATCTCAATCCGGATGACCCCGCCATGCGAGGGGCCCTCGACGTGCTCCGTCTGGCCACCGCGGCACTCCCGAGCGCGATGATGAACGTGGCCACCAGGGACTGGACCCACTACGCGGACGGCTTCGTGAACCACTGGGAGATCGAGGTCTGGAACCCCGACAACCGAGCCCACATGCTCTCCGGGATGAGTTCGTACCTGCGGAGGATGCGATGGCAGATCCACAGCGGCCGGGCCGATGACGTGCTGTCCCTGACCGAACGGCTGACCGAGCACGCCGCGCCCCAGGACGCCGTCCGGCTCATTCAGGCCCTTGTCACCAGCCTCTCGGAGGCGCCCGACCTGACCTCCGATCCGGACGCCCGCGACTGGCTCGACCGGATGCGCGGGCAATATCCGCCGGAGACCGCGCCCCGTACGAAGGTAATGGAGCCGCCCTCGGTGCGGCCCCACGGCCCCACGGCGCCGCCCCTGTACCCCCCGGCACAGCTCGAGGACGAGGTCGAGACCATCGTCGGCCGCTGCATCGCCGCGTTTCACCACGGGCGGCGATGCGATGGGGTCCTCGACGGTCTCGCACGGACCCAGGCGATCACGTCAGAGACGAGCGCGCTCCGGATCGTCGGAAGGCTGTACGACGGCCTGATCACATTCGGCGCACAGCGCGAGGTCGCATACGACTGGGCGATGGCGTTGGCCGGCCGGGTCATGAGGGGAGAGTTCGGGCAGGAGGTCGCTGCCGGTTTCCACCGGGAGGTCCGGCGATCCAGCCTGTTCGAGGTGATGTTCCGCATCAATCTCCTTGCCACGGTGGCCGACCGGGGCGCGGAGAGGCCGCTGGATCTCACCGACGACGACCGCCGCCATCTCAAGGAGATCCGGGACCACACGGATCTGATGGTCAAGAAGTCGACGCAGACGGGCAGCCTTTGGGCGCGGCGCCCGTCGATCCTGCGCCGTGGCGATGCCGATGATCCGGAGCGCGACGATCGGATCTGACCTCAAAGTGCCGCTGTCACCACACCTCAAATACTGGCCTGTCAGGCCGATGTCGCTCGCATATACCCCACCTAGTACCGTTGGATCCTCGATTATGCGGGCATATGGTCTTGGCATGGCGACCTAGGAGAGAATCACCGTGATCAGTCGTAGGCCTCGCCTCGTCGCGGCGTCGTTCAGCGTTGTACTCGGTATGGGCCTTGCGCTCGCCGGCTGTGGCAGCACAGGCGACAAGTCCGCCGCCTCCGCTTCGCCGAAGACCGGCGGTAAGACCGTCACCGTGCTGGCCGCCGCGTCCCTGACCGGGACGTTCACGCAACTGGGCAAGGACTTTCAGGCCGCCCGCCCGGGGGTCAAGGTCACCTTCAGCTTCGGTGGCAGTTCCACGTTGGCCACGCAGATCACCCAAGGCGCCCCTGCGGACGTGTTCGCCGCCGCCAGTCCCGCCACCATGAAGACCGTCACCGACGCCCATCTTGCCGACGGACAGCCTCAGGTGTTCGTCCGCAACCGTCTGGAGATCGCCACTCCGGCCGGCAACCCGGGCAAGGTCACCGCGCTCAAGGACCTGGCCAACCCCAAACTCAAGGTCGTGCTGTGCGCCGACCCGGTCCCCTGTGGCGCGGCCGCCAAGAAGGCCCTGGCCAGCGCGAAGTTGACCGTCAAACCGGTGTCGTTGGAACAGGACGTCAAGGGGGCCCTCACCAAGGTCGAGACCGGGGAGGCCGACGCCGCGCTGGTCTACCGCACCGACGTCAAAGCCGCCGGTGACAAGGTCAAGGGGATCGATTTTCCTGAAGCGGCCAACGCCATCAACGACTATCCGATCGTCACCCTTGCCAAGGCCCCCCAGCCGGCCTTGGCCAAGGAATTCCTCCAGTACGTGCTGTCCCCACACGGCAAGGCGGTCCTGACCGCCGCCGGATTCGAGTCCCCCTGACCACGCCCAGGCGACTCGGCAACGGGGGCCAGTACACCGCGCGACGTACGGATGCGTGTCCGGGTCTGTCAGGTCGTATGGCTGGGCGCGCTTGAGCGGGGTGGTGGCCGGGTACGCGCCACCAGCAGCGCTATGTCATCGGTGGGGTGCGCCGGCGCGATCGCATCGATCACCGCTTGACACGTCTCCTCCGGAGTGCGGCCCTCGGTTCGCTCAAGCGTCCGGCGCAGGTCATCCAGCCCGCCGTCGATGTCCCGGGTCCGGTCCTCGATCAGCCCGTCGGTGTACAGCACCAGTCGTGAGCCTTCCGGCAGGCGCAGCTCGGCGGTTTCGAAGGGATAGCCGCCTAGTCCGAGCGGGGGTGAGGCTGGTACATCCGGGTAGGTGACTGTTCCGCCCGGGTACACCACCGCTGGGCAGGGGTGTCCTGCGCGGGCGATCGTGCACGCCCCGGTCACCGAGTCGTAGATCGCGTACAGACACGTCGCTCCCGTAACCCCGCCTTCCCCGCCGCCTTCCGTGGCCTCACCGGTGCTCTCCTCGCTGTCCATACGCGCGACCAGTTCATCCAGGTGCGCGAGGACTTCGTCCACCGGGAGGTCCAGCGCGGCGAAGGTATGCGCCGCAGTGCGCAGCCGCCCCATCGTCACCGCTGCGTGCAGTCCGTGCCCGACGACGTCGCCCATCGCCAGCGCCACTCGTGCCCCCGGCAGCGGGATGAGATCGAACCAGTCCCCACCCACCCCCACCTCCGCAGGCAGATACCGCCAGGCCACCTCCAGCGCATCCTGTTCCGGTTGCCCCTGCGGCAGCAGACTCCGCTGCAGCGCGAGCGCCATCGCATGTTCCCGGGTGAAGCGCCGGGCGTTGTCGATGGCCACCGCCGCCCGCGCGGCCAACTCCTCCGCCAACAACAGGTCCTCCTGCTCGAACGCCGGCGTATCCCCCACCCGGTAGAAGCTCGCCACGCCCAGCGGCACACCCCGCGCCTGCAGCGGCACGGTCACCAGCGAGTGCAGCCCCTGCTCCAGCGCCCTCCGGGCGCGATCCGGATCCTGCTGCTGCCACCCCGGTGCCCGCCGCAGGTCCACCTTCAGCACCCCATACCCCTGCTCCAACGCTCGGATCTGCGGCGTCTCCGGCGAAAAAGTGATCTGTTCGCCCACAGGGAACAGCGGCGACATCCGCAGCTCACCGCTGATCGCCACACGCCGCAGATGCCGCCATCTCTCCGCCGCCGGCTCCTCCCCTCGCATCACCGCATCCAGCAGATCCACCGTGACGACGTCGGCGAACAGTGGTACGGCCACCTGAGCCACTTCCTGTGCCTCACGCACCACATCCAGCGTCGCTCCGATCCGGATCCCCGCCTCGTACAGCAGCTTCAGACGCTCCCGCGCCACCTCCGCCCGCCCCGATACCGCCGCCAGTTCCGTGGTGTCCCGCAACGTCACCACGCTGCCCCCCCGGGTCCCGTTCGGGAACGTTGGCCGCTTGTTGACCGCCAGCAGCCGATCCTCCACCAGATGCACCTCATCCGTGACCGGCCCCACCGACACCAGTGAACGCGTCACCTGCTCGGGCAGCCCCAACTCCCGCACGTGCCGCCCCGCCGCATCCGCAGGCAGGCCCAACAGCAGCTTCGCCTCGTCGTTGGCCAGCACCAGTCGCCCGTCGGCGTCGGTGATCAGCACCCCTTCCCGCACCGCGTGCAGGACCGCGTCGTGGTGCTCGTACATCCGCGTCATCTCCGCCGGGCCCAGGCCGTGCGTCTGCCGCCGCAGCCGGCGGGACACCAGCGCCGTCCCGCCGGCGGCCATCGCCAGCGCGGCCACGCCGCCGCCCAAGATGATCGGCAGCTGTGGCATCCACTGTCTCGCCACGTTCTTGACCGTGAGCCCGGCGGACACCAGGCCGACGACCGTGCCGCCGGCATCGGTCACCGGGACCACCGCCTGGACGTCCGTTCCCCTGCCCGTCGGCAGGGGCGGCCCGCCTGCCTGCTCAATGATCGTGCGGCCCTTCAGCGACGGTCGGATGTCGCCGACGAACCTCTTCCCGATGTAGTTCGGGTAGGGGTACGTGTAGCGGGCCCCTCGGGTGTTCATGACAACGATGAAGTCCACGCCCGCCCTCTTGCGGGCCGCTTCGGCGCGCGGCTGCAGCACCGCGGTCGGGTTTCGGCTGTGCAGTGCCTGAACAATGCCCGGAGCATTGGCGAAGGCCTGAGCCGCGACGACCGACTCTCGGCGCCCCTGCCGCAGGGCGTCATACGCGGCCTGAAGCACCTCCATCGTCACCGCGGCCGCGACCAGCAGTGTCACGATCACAACCTGGAGAAGGAACACCTGCCCGGCGGTACTGCGCAGGTTCAGCAGGGACACGCTGTGACCAGGCGGGCGCCCGGCGAACGGATGGTGTGACGACCTCCGATGGCGCCGGAAATATGCCTTCATGACCCATTCATAACACCGCGCTGTGAGCCCAGACCGACCCGCCCGGCACCGTCCGCCCGGCATCAGCGCCACGGGCGATCAGCCCGGCCTTCCTCAGATCTCCCCGGCGGTAGCCGGAACTCCTCGGCGAGTGGCCGCTGCCGGAACCCCCGGCGGCGCTGCCTCTCACGGCGCGAAGCGCAGTCGCCAGTGACCCGCCCGTCCGCTCAGACGGACACCGCCCAGTGGTTCCACGTCGATATGCCGCAGCGAGGCCGGCGGCACTCCGAGGGTGTGAACGACGGTGGCGCGGATCACGGCCGGATGCGTGACGGCGATGATCGAACCGCCGGTGAGGCCGCCGAGCCAGGCAGCGACGCGGTCAACGACGTCAATGACCGACTCGCCGCCGTGAGGTGCGGCGGCCGGATCGCTCAGCCATTCCTGCACAGCGCCGGGCTCGTCGGCCTGTACCTCGGCGAGTGCCCGGCCGCTCCACCTCCCGAAGTCGCAGTCACGCAGAAGCGGCTCGACCTCGGCGATCAGGCCCAGCACCTCGGCCGTCTGGACGCACCGCGATTCCGGCCCGCACAGCACACGAGCCCGGGAGATGTCCCGGTCGATCGCGATGACCCCGTGCCTGCCGCGCTCGTCCAGCGGCTCATCGGCCGGGAACGCCGCACGGGCGACGGCGGCGGTCCGAGCGTGACTGATCAACTGCAGCCTGGTGGTCACGGGTGATCATTGTCGCCTCTCGCTCTCGTTGACGTGGCACCTGGGGTGGGTTACCTTCCAGACGACATCGTGACGGTGCAGGGAAGCCAGCGAGACTCTGGCACGGCCGCGCCACTGTGACCGGGCAAGCCCCGGAAGTCAGACCCCGCCTCGTCACGGCCCCATCGAACGGGACGCGTGATCCCGAAGGAGGCCACTATGGCTCAAACCGCTAGCCCTCAATCCCACTCCCAGCCCATCCCGGTACGCATCCCGGTTCGGCAGCTGCTGCCCTGGGCGATCTTCGCCGCCGTCCTGGCCCTGCTGTTGATCTACTTCGTCGGTGCCGAACAGGGCGCCACCTCGCTCATCGGCGGCCACTACGTCCACGAGTTCGTGCACGACGGCCGTCACCTGCTCGGCTTCCCCTGCCACTGAGCGGGCACCGAGCACATGATCAGATCTCTCCTGGTCCGCGGCATGCTCGTCGGGCTTGCCGCGGCCCTCCTCGCCCTCGTCGTCGCATGGATCTTCGGCGAGCCCCAAGTCGGACACGCGATCGGATTCGAAGAACACCAGGCCGCCCTCGCCGGCGAGCCACCCGAACCCGAACTCGTCAGCCGCAGCATGCAAAAGACCCTCGGCCTGGCCACCGGCATCGGCCTGTACGGGGTCGCTCTGGGCGGCCTGTTCGCCCTCGCGTTCGCGTTCGCCTACGGCCGCATCGGCTCCTTCGGAGCACGAGCGACCTCCGCACTGGTCGCCCTCGCAGGCTTCACCGCCGTCGAACTCGCTCCGTTCATGAAGTACCCGGCCAACCCGCCATCAGTCGGCAGCCCCGACACCATCGGCAAACGCACCGCCCTGTACTTCGGACTGATCCTCATCAGCGTCCTGTTCGCCATCGCGGCCGTACTGATCGGCCGGCGTCTGGCTCCACGACTCGGAAACTGGAACGCCGCCCTGACCGCCGTCGGCGTCTTCATCGCCCTGCTCGGCGTCGCCTACCTGACCATGCCGACAGTCCAGGAAGTCCCCAAGGACTTCCCCGCCGTCGTGCTCTGGCGATTCCGCCTCTCCTCACTCGGCATCCAGGCCACCCTCTGGACCGCCCTGGGACTGCTCTTCGGCCCGCTGACCGAACGCAGACTCCCCCATCGCTCTCCAGCAACCGCAGCCACCCCCATCACCACCGCTTGAAGACCGCCGCCTCTCTCCGCGCCGAGTCGAAGGCACGGAGACGTCGGTCTGACGGGGTCATCGCTTGACCTTCGAGCCGGGTCAAAGGTTTATCGTCGAGGGCGTGACCAGCCCGCGCATCTCTCAGCTCGCGAAGCGATCCGGTGTCCCGGCCACGACTCTGCGCTTCTATGAGACCGCGGGTCTGCCGCCGGCCGACCGCACGTCGGCCGGCTACCGCCTCTATGGCGAGGACGCCGTGCGGCTTCGCACTGGAGTACGCCACGCTCGGCTGGAACGTGATCGGCGTCAGACGGGAAGTACCACCGGACCGAACCGGCCGGAATAGGCGATACGACCGACACCGCCCGCTGAGATCAGCCGCGTCCGCCGGCCCGGAGAAGGAGATCGGGTAACGCCCGACTCGGCTGCTCGGGGACCTTCGTCTCTGTCAGGGACCGGAACGCCCGTGGTCCGATGGGCATCGGATGCCGCAGCGAACCGGCCGGAAGGTTTCGTCTCCAGGCCCGAGGGGGTCGCGGGGACGTGCTGTCGGCCTGGACACGTGCAGGTTCGACCGAGGAGATCACGCCATGACGCTGACGGACGAGGAACTGCGCCGTATCGACGCCTACTGGCGGGCGGCGAACTACCTGTCAGTCGGACAGATCTATCTACGGAGCAACCCCCTGCTGCGGGAACCGCTGACCCGCGATCACATCAAGCCCCGGCTGCTGGGCCACTGGGGGACGTCGCCGGGTCTGAACCTCTGCTACGTCCACCTGAACCGGGTGATCAAGGAACGCGACCTGAACATGATGTACGTCATCGGGCCGGGCCACGGCGGCCCGGCGGCGGTCGCCAACGCCTGGCTCGAGGGCACCTACAGTGAGATCTACCCACCGGTGTCCCGCGACGCGCAGGGCATGGCCCGGCTGTTCCGGCAGTTCTCCTACCCCGGCGGCGTGCCGAGCCACGTCGCGCCCGAGACTCCCGGATCCATCCATGAGGGGGGCGAACTGGGGTACTCGCTGGCGCACGCCTACGGAGCGGCCCTCGACAACCCCGATCTGATCGTCGCCTGCGTCGTCGGCGACGGTGAGGCGGAGACCGGGCCCCTGGCGGCGAGCTGGCACTCCACCAAGTTCCTCGATCCGGCGCAGGACGGAGCGGTGCTGCCGATCCTGCATCTGAACGGTTACAAGATCGCCAACCCGACCGTGCTCGCCCGTATCCCCCAGGACGAGCTCGTGGCGCTGCTGGAGGGGTACGGCCACCGCCCGATCATCGTCAGCGGGGACGACCCGGCGGACGTGCACCGCCGGCTGGCGGACGCCCTGGACGAGGCGCTGACGCAGATCGCGGACATCCAGGCGGCGGCACGCGGTACGGGAGCGACGGAACGGCCCCGCTGGCCGATGATCGTGCTGCGGACGCCGAAGGGCTGGACCGGTCCGCGCGAGGTCGACGGGGTTCCCGTCGAGGGCACCTGGCGGGCTCACCAGGTCCCGCTCGGCCGGGTGCGGGAGGACCCCGATCACCTCGCCGCGCTGGAGGCGTGGCTACGCTCGTACCGTCCCGAGGAGCTGTTCGACGAGGACGGGCACCCGGTCCCGGAGCTGCTGGCGCTGCCGCCCGAGGGCGAACGCCGGATGAGCGCCAACCCCCGCGCCAACGGCGGCCTGCTGCTGCGCGACCTCTCACTGCGCGACTTTCGCGACTACGCCGTGCCCGTCGACAAGCCGGGCGCGACCTTCAGCGAGGCGACACGCGTACTGGGCGGCTTCCTGCGGGACGTCGTCGCGGACAACCCGCGGAGTTTCCGGATCATGGGCCCGGACGAGACCGCGTCGAACCGGCTCACAGCGGTGTTCGAGACCACCGACCGGGTCTGGCAGGCCGAGCACCTGCCCACCGACGAGCACCTGGCCCCGCACGGCCGCGTGATGGAGGTGCTCAGCGAGCACCTGTGCCAGGGCTGGTTGGAGGGCTACCTGCTCACCGGGCGCCACGGCCTGTTCAACAGCTACGAGGCGTTCATCCACATCGTCGACTCGATGTTCAACCAGCACGCCAAGTGGCTGTACGTCACCCGCCGCCTGCCGTGGCGGCGGCCGATCGCCTCGCTGAACTACCTGCTCAGCTCCCACGTCTGGCGCCAGGACCACAACGGATTCACCCACCAGGACCCGGGCTTCCTCGACGTCGTCGTGAACAAGAAGTCCCAGATCGTCCGGGTCTATCTGCCGCCGGACGCGAACACGCTGCTGTCCGTGGCCGACCACTGCCTCCGCTCCCGCGACTACGTCAACGTGGTCGTGGCGGGCAAGCAACCCGCCCTCACCTGGCTGTCCATGGACGAGGCGGTGCTGCACTGCACGCGTGGCATCGGCATCTGGGAGTGGGCGAGCACGGACGCCGGCGCCGACCCCGACGTCGTCCTGGCCTGCGCCGGCGACATTCCGACCCTGGAGACGCTCGCCGCCGCGGACCTGCTCCGCCAGTACTTCCCGGAGCTGCGGGTCCGGGTCGTCAACGTCGTCGACCTGATGCGGCTGGAGCCTGAGACCGAGCACCCGCATGGGCTCTCCGACGCCGAGTACGACGCGCTGTTCACCACCGACAAGCCGGTCATCTTCGCGTTCCACGGCTACCCGTCCCTCATCCACCGGCTGACCTACCGGCGGCACGGCCACGATCACCTGCACGTCCGCGGCTACAAGGAGGAGGGCACCACCACCACGCCCTTCGACATGGTCATGATGAACGACCTCGACCGCTTTCACCTCGTCATGGACGTCATCGACCGGCTGCCACAGCTGGGCGGCCGAGCCGCGCACGTACGCCAGCAGATGATGGACCGCCGGCTGCGCGCCCGCGCCCACACCCGCGAACACGGCGAGGACCTGCCGGACGTGGCGAACTGGGTGTGGCCGCACGGCCGGGGGATGTGAGCGCCGTGACCACCGTGCTCACGGTCAACGCCGGCTCCAGCAGCCTCAAGCTGACGCTGCTCGGTGCGGACGACACGGTGCTGGCCAGGCCAGGAAGCTTGGAGGACGCACTGAACCTGCCCGTCCCCGACGCGATCGGGCACCGGATCGTCCACGGCGGCCAGGAGTTCACCGGGCCCGTGCTGATCGACGACGAGGTCGAGCGGCGGCTGCGGGACCTCGTCGCCCTGGCGCCGCTGCACCAGCCCAAATCGATCAACGGCATCGACGCCGTACGGTCGGTGCTGCCCGGCGTGCCGGAGGTGGCCTGCTTCGACACCGCCTTCCACGCCGGTCTCCCGCCCGCCGCCGCGACGTACGCCGTGCCGGCCGCGTGGCGGGAGAAGTACGCCGTGCGCCGCTACGGCTTCCACGGCCTTTCCCACGCGTACGCGGTCCGGCGGACCGGCGAGCTGCTCGGCGTCGACCCGGCGACCCTGCGCATCGTCGTCTGCCACCTGGGCGCCGGCGCCTCGTTGTGCGCGGTGGCCCGCGGCCGCTCTGTGGACACGACCATGGGGTTCACGCCGTTGGAAGGGCTGGTCATGGCCACCCGGTCCGGCAGCGTCGACCCGGGCATGCTGCTGTGGCTGCAGCAGAACGAAGGCGTTTCCGCTGACGACCTCGGCCAGGCTCTCGAGCACGAGTCCGGGCTGCTGGCCCTCGCGGGCACGGCCGACATGCGACGAATCCTTGCCCGCCGGGACACCGATGCGGTTCTCGCGGTGGAGGTCTACCTGCACCGGTTGCGCGCCCAGATCGCCGCGATGACGGCCGCCCTCGGTGGCCTGGACGTCCTGGTGTTCACCGGCGGCGTCGGCGAGCGGGCGCCACGGATCCGCCAGGGCGCCGCCGACGGGCTCGGTTTCCTGGGCGTCGCGCTCGACGGGCCCCGCAATGATGCCGCTCGGTCCGACGCGGACATCGGGGCGGTCGATGCGCCCGTTCGTGTCCTGGTCGTCGCCGCGCGGGAGGACTTGGAGATAGCGGCCGCCACCCGGCGGGTGCTGCGAGCAGTGGCCCGGTAGAGGGCCGGGGTCATGGCCGTCATACGTCACGTCCCGACGGCGCACCGTACAGGTCGAGCAGCCGCATCCGGGTGTTCTGCAGCCGGTCGAGCATGATGGCGGTGAACCGGCGAGTGAGCTCGTACCCCAGCGCCGGATCCTCGGCGCACATCTCCCGTACCGCCCTCGCGTCCAGCATGATCGCGCGGACCGGCTCGGCCGCGACGGCCCCGAACCGCCATTCGTACGGCGGGAACAGCCACGACCAGCCCAGCACCGTGCCCCGCCCGAGCGACTCGACGATCACGGTGCCACGGCCCGGGACGCGCAGATCGAGACAGACCCGGCCGGCCTGGATCAACCAGAACCGGTCCGCGGATTTACCCTCCTCGAAGAAGCGGTGCCCGGCGGGGACGTCCTCGTACCGCGCCACCGCCGCGAGCCTGTCGACATGGCGTTCGGGCATTCCCCGGACGAAGGCATGGCCGACCAGAGCCGATCCCGGCAGTGCGTGCCGCCGCTCACCCATCGGCGTGCAGTCCGGCAAGACCATCGAGCATCCAGGCCATGTTCGTGCCCCCTCGCGGACGCTCCCCCTCCTCTTTCACCATCCCGGAGTGGCCGGCCAGCGTGGAGGGCCATAAGTCCCCTCTGACCAGGTAACTCGGTCCTGCCGATCCGGCCGGTGGTCAACGGAGACCACCGTGCCCGCCCGGCGCGCTCGTTCTGCCATATTCACAGCTTGACCGGCCTAATCGTCCGGCCGGCGGTCCGAGGTCACCGAGGCGTGGGGTCTTCGGCCCCGGCCGGCCCCCTCTGTCGGCCTCGATGGCGTGACGGGATGACGACGACCGGACAGCCGGCGTGGTGAACACATTGGCTGCTCACCGAACCAAGAAGCAGCCGGGCGAACCCGCCATGGCCCCGCGATCCGACGACCAGCATGTCGGCGTCCACGGACGCGTTCAGGAGCTCCTCAGCCGGAACTCCGGCGATCGCTCGTACATTGATCGGCACCTCATGCCCCACCGCGGCCTTCTCCGCGGCGGCGCGCGCGGCCTCGCCCATGGCCTGAAGCATCTCTTGATCGACCGGCCCCAGCATCGGTGCGCCCGCACCGATGGTCACCATACGCGGGGCGACAGTGATCGCGGTCACCGGAACCTTCCACCGTTCGGCCTCCGCGACGGCCCACTCCAGCGCCACGTCCGAATCGGCCGATCCGTCGACGCCAACCACGATTCCCGCCATGGCGGCCTCCTTCCACACTGGCGAGGCGGCCCGTCGGTGGCCGCCAGACCGCCGCTCTGGATTCAGTCCACACAGTCGAGCACCCCGTGCCCAGGGGCCTTTGGCCGTTTCCCCCAGGACCGACGCCCCTGGTACGGCCGACTCCACGATCAAGGCCCTACAGGTGTGACCTAACGCAGCCCTGAGGATCTAGACGAAAGAAACGAAACGAGATACGATACTTTCGATAGGAGGCCGCCATGGACGCAGCCACTCTGCGACAAGAGACCTACCTACCCGACGCTCGCGGTCAGGTCGCTGAAATCTACGACTTCCTCAAGGCACACGAAGAGGCCGGTCGAGGCCGGCCCGAACCACGCTACTTCCTGGCAGGCTCCGCCCCGGGTGATCGAATAGAGCTTCCCGCAGAGATTTACCGCGCCCTTCGCCACGTGGTCGAGGCGCTTCAGCAGGGCTTCGCCGTCACCGTCGCGCCATTGACCCAGACGCTGACGACCCAGCAGGCCGCAGACCTTTTGGGCGTAAGCCGTCCGACGCTGGTCAAGCTGCTCGACGAGGGGAGGATTCCCTTCGAACGGGCGGGAACCCACCGCAGGATCCTCCTCCGTGACGTACTCACATATCGGGAGCAGCGACGTGCCTCCCAGTACGCCGCGCTCGATGCCACGGCTATCGACATCGACGACGAAGAAGACCTCGATACGGTGCTGGAACAGCTGCGCGAAGCCCGACACGCTGCCGCAGAACGCCGTCGCCGGAGCTCAGCACCCTGACAAAATGGGGCCATGTTCACTGCTCTCCTGGATACCTGCGTTTTATGGCCCAGCCTGCAACGTAACTTCCTACTCTCTCTCGCGGCCGAGGGGATGTACCGGCCCGCTTGGAGCTCAGCGATTCTCGAAGAATTGGAATACCACGAAACCGAGAAATTAATCCGCCGAGGCGAGCAAGAGGACAAGGCGGCCGCACGTGCCCTGTTCCTGATTGACCAGATGCGCTCGGCTTTTGACGACGCCGAGATCCAGGGGTGGGAGGGCCTGGAAGGAACGTATGGCCTTCCCGATCCCGATGACGAACACGTCCTTGCCTCCGCAGTCGTCGCGGGTGCCGGCGCGATCGTTACTCATAACACTAAAGACTTTCCACAAAGCAAGGTCCCGAACGGGATCGACGTCATATCGCCAGCCAAGTTCGCCGAAAACACCGTGGAGCTGGATCCGCTCCAGGCGTTCGATGCAGTCGTAGCCATCGCCGAGCGCTTCGGTCGCAAAGGACCGCCGGTCACCACGGACGACGTGCTGGACACACTCGTCGAACGTTACGGTATGACCTCTGCGGTCCGGATCATGCGGCAGGCTCGCTGACGGATAGGTCCGCCTGGCCCAGGCGCCTCTCGCTGCGTCATTTCAGCCGCGAGGCGGCAGCCGGGACCCGGCGCACCTACGCCGAACTCCTCGAACGCGCCGCACGCCTGCTCTCGTACGGCGAATCCGTCATCATCGACGCCTCCTGGACATCCGCCCAGCATCGCGCCGAGGCAGCCCACACCGCCGAACAGGGACACGCGGACCTGGTCTCCCTACGGTGCGACACCCCGCTTGCCGCCGCACGCCTGCACACCCGCCCCCGCGGGGTGTCCGACGCCGACCCGGCAATCGCCGCCCACATGGCCCAGTCGGCGGACCCATGGCCAGAAGCCATCATGATCGACACTTCCGGCCCGATCGAAACCTCCGCCGAGCAGGCCCTGAGCGCCATCCGGCCCCACGGCCCCGGCCATACCTGGCAACGCCGCCCACATGGCCCCCGACTGACCGATGAAGTGTCCGCCGGCTCAGCGCGCCCTCGGTATTCACGAAACACATCGACATGTACAGATCGTCGATTACCTTCGCACCATCGGTACGGACATCCTCTTGGGTCGTTGCCACGGATATCGGGCCTTCCAACGGGGATTCGGGAGACGAGGGTGCGAAAAGGCGAATAAGCGTCGCCTTCCGCGTCGACAGCCCAAACCGTACGAGCCGGGTACGACATTTCGCCCTGGCTCAGGGCCCCGTCAGGTGCGGCCGTCCGCGATGTCCGAGTCGGCGAACGAGAAGCACTGTGTGTTCTCGCTGGTCCTCCTCCAGCGTGCCCCAAAGCGGCGAAGCACCCGACGATGTCCCGCCTCTTGTCCTCATCTGGGGCCGAGGAGGTGATCTTGCCGGCTGATCCGCGTCGGCGGGCTTTTCGAGGTCGGCCGGACGTCCCTCGGCTTTGGCTGAGGGGCGGCAGCTCACAGGGTGCGGCTGGTGGACGTCTGGTAGGCGCCCTGGGTCGGGAATACGACCTTGAAGTAGTAGCCGTGGCTCTTGGCCACGGAGAATTGGAAGAATCCGCTTTTGCCGACGGTCACGGTGCGGTAGGCATGCCAGGTCTTGGAACCCCGGGCCCGGTAGTACAGGTGGACCTTCAGACCGCGCAGGGAGGAGAAGGAGGGCTGCCCGCTGTACCAGTCGGTGACCCGGCCGCTGATCGTACTTCCCGACGAACGGCGATAAATGCCGGCGGACGCGAAGTGGGTGTGGTCGGTGACGGTGCTGGTCACCGTGCCGGTGCTGGTCGACGTCAGGGTGTCGGCCGCTGGGCGGACTCGCACTTGCCAGTCGGCGGTGCCCAGGTGAACGCCGACGGGGCTGCTGAAGTGTCCGTCCGCGCCGGTCTGCGCGCCGTTGTCCTTGTGCCAGGTCTTGGAGCCTTTGGGTAGGTAGTAGAAGTCGACCCAGCCATAGGGCAGGCCGACCCAGGAGCCGCCGTTCCAGCGCTCCACCGTGCCGGTGGCGTGCATGCCTCCGTCGTAGGCATGGTGCGCCTCGTCGCGTGACGGGAGGGTGAAGCCGACGCGTGTCCTCGACACCCCGTAGATCCAGCCGTAGCGGGCGCTCGCGTTGTCCGGGAACCACTCTGCCCCGTAGGTGCCGTCCAGGGAGACGTCGATGCTCCAGTCGCTGGTCTCGCTCACCGGTTCGGTCAGGCTGAACCGGCCGTCGGCGCCGCTGGTCGTCCGGTAGTCGACGTCCGACTGGCTGGAGGTGCCCGGCTCCATCGTGAGAGTCAGCGGAGCACCCTCGAACGGTTGCCAGGCGCCATCGACCTGCACCTGCAGCGTGCCGGAGAAGGTTGCCGGCGTTCCCGCCGGCACGGAGGCGGGGACCGGGTCCAGCACGAGCCTGCTCGGCGGGTGCTTGGCATACAGCACCATCTCGTTGGTGCGGCTGGAAGCCAGGTCCGTGTCGCCGCCGAATACCGCCATGACGAGCCCACCGCTCGGCAACATGGTGGTGACCGCGAAACGCCCGTCGGATCCGGTCGTGCCGACGGCCACGGGCACATAGACGTGGCCGATCGACGCCAACTCGATCTGTACCGGCTCGTTCGGGACAGGGGTCTTGGCGCGGCCCTCGACGAGCTCACCGGTAAACGTCACCGGCTGCTGATAGGCGACCGTGGTCACCGAGCTCGCGAAGCCGACGATGACGGTCGGCTGTGTGGTGGAAGCCGCCGAGGGAAGGGCGGACGCCATCAGGGCGGCACTCGAAGTGGCGAGGGCGGCCAGGGTACGGAACATGCACGGCCTTCGATTCAGTTGAGAAGAGTGCGAAATTCTACAGCCATGTAGATCATGGCTCATATCCGAAATGCGCCGAATCGGTGACCGCTAACGGTCTCTCGCAACAACCAGGTCGTACCGGCCGACCCGCCACCTTCAGGGCAAGAGGCGCCTCCGCTCGTACCAGAGCGGAGGCGCCGGTCAGACCAGGCGAAGAGCGGTCAGGCGTCTTTCCCGGCGACGGGTTTGAGGGCCTGGGCGGCTGGGGCGGCCGAGTCCAGCGCCGGTGCCGCCGATGGCGCAACTGTTCGAGGCTGCGTTGGCCGCTGGCATCAGGGGGCCGGACGACAGTAGTAGCGCCGCCGCCGCTCCGGCCGTACCGGCCGTTATGGCAAGACGTGCGACTTCGGCGCCCGGTCCGTCGCTCGTTCGGACCGGGCGCCGTCGACTGAGGTCTCAGCCGGATCGGATGGGGTAGACGTGGACGCCGACCTGGTCACTGGCGGTGGACGTGTGCGACAGACCCTTCGGTGAGGTGTCGAGGAAGGATCCGGGGACGCGGGATCCGGGGACCTCGAGGAAGGTGCCCGGCTCGCCGGAGCCGTTGGCGTAGCCGACACCGGCCGACGTGCCGCCCAGACCACTGTGGCCACCGCTGAGATCGCCGCTCTCCCAGCGCAACTGCTTGTAGCGGAACACGATGTCGAACGCACCGTCGCCGGCATCGCCACGGTCGACGAGGTACAGCTCGAAGGAGTTCAGCGGGTCGACGTGGCTGTCGTAGTAGCCGACCCCGTCGTACAGGACGCAGAACGCCCGTCGTCCCTGCACCGTGCCCATCCCGTACCGGACCGGCTGCGATCCCGGAGCCCGGGTGTCGACGTCGGCCCACCAGGGCGCGATGATCGGTTCCGTCATGTCCTTGAAGGGCTCGGGCGTGAAGTCCGAGAACGCCTTCTCGCCGAAACTGACGTTGCCGTTGTTGTTCACCCAGAGCCCGGAGAACCGCCGTCCCTTGAAGTTCAGCGTGAACGGCAGGCTCACCTTCGGCCCGGACTGGTCGTCGTTCGGCACGACCCGGTTCGCGTCGCAGCTCACGTTGGCCTGGTCGCCGTCGACCTGGAATTCGTACCGGCCGGTGAAGCCGCCCGAATCGAAGACCCGGACCTGATATCGCCCCGACTCGCGGAGCCCGGTGAAGCCCACCGTACCGCACCCCGGGCCGCGCGTACGGCCGAGCGGCCGGCCGCTGGGGGCGACCAGTGTGATCGCGAAGGTGCCGGCGCCGGGGCAGGCGCCCGGCGTGGTGATCCGCACCGACTGCCCGGCCTTCAGATCGACCAGATAGCGGTCGGTGACGTACGGCTTGCCCAGTGATCCCGACACCCGGCGGCCGAGTTGGAGCTGAGCCGTGTCCTCGATCGGGCCGCCCAGCGCGGTGAGGTCGACGGTGGACCGCATCCGCTGGGCCACGACCGCCGCGTTGTCGGCGAACCGCCGGTCACCACTGAGGACGACGTCCAGGACGCACTGCTCCAGCGCGGCACCGGGCGCCACGCCCTTGTCCCGGCAGACCTTCTCCGCCGCAGCGCGGTCGGCCGCCGGCAGGCCGGCCACCGACGCCCGCTGCGGCGGCTCGATCGGCAGCGCGCCGTCGCGCGGGATCGTGCTGCGGAAGAACGACGCGTTGCCCGTGGCGCGCCAACTCGCGCCGAACTTCCCGTACAGCTGCTGGAAGTCGAGCGGATCCTTGACCGGCGTGCCGTCCCGCGCGGTGAGGTCGTTGGTCGCATTGCTGTCGGCGTTGCCGAGCAGGCCGCGGACCTTCCCCCACCGGCTCTTGGCCAGCGTCAGGAACGCGTTGTCGGCGATCCAGCGACCGGCCATCAGCTCGGTCCCGTCCGGCCACCGGACCACCGCGCCGCGCACCTTGCCGAATGTGAGTACGGCCCCTCCGGGCAGATTGGTCGTGGTCCCCTCCTTGAGCGGCAGCCTCCTGCCGTCGAGGGTGGCCACCTGTGGATCCAGCGGCCCTGAGGTGGTGTCGTCGCCGAAGGCGATCACTGAGCGGCCGACCCGCGCGGCCACGCCGCGGTTGACCGACATCGATGTCGACCTGCGCGGCAGCCGGGTGTACCGCCCCTGGACCATGAAGTCGTCGGTGGTCGACTCGGCCAGGACATAGTCGCCCGCGCCCTGGAAGTCGACCGAACCGCCGTCGAAGGTGATGATGTGCGGGTCGCCGTACGATCCGCCGGTCGCTGGGGGCAGCGGCCCGTCGTCCCGGGTCGTGCCGCCGTCGCTACCGCCACCGCCGCCGCCCGGCGGCACGCCGCCTGGTGGCAGGTCGCACTTGTCGGGTCCCGAGGCGGCGTCCTTGGCGGTCTTGAGATGGGGATAAGGGCAGATGTCGCAGGCGTCGCCGACCCCGTTGCCGTCCTGATCGGTCTGGTCCGGGTTGGCGACGGTGGGGCAGTTGTCGAGTTTGAAAGACCCCCCCGTCCACGGCTGACTTTCCGGTACGCCGTCCTTGTCCTTGTCGTTGGCATAGAGCCGCGTGATGTCCGACTTGGTCTTCTTGAGCTTTGCCTCGACCCGGAAAAGGTACGGTTTTCCGGCCACGTCGCCGGGTTGGCCGCCCGGCTGGGGGGTCGCTTCGAGCTGGCTGAGAAGAATCGTGCCGCCGATCTGAGCGGTGGTCGTACCGGGGTTGCCGTCGCAGAAGTCGATCGAGTCGAGCACCTCAAGGGTCGGCTCGACCTCGAGATCCACCCGCTTCAACACGCCCCGGTCGTCGGCCGTGGGGATGAACCGCATTGGGCCGGAGAAGTTGCGCTGATCGGCGAAGGTCGTCGGCCCGGGGGGCAGGGTGACCTGGCCGACGCCGCCGGCGATGATCCCGGGAACCCGGCCCGTATCGTCCCACGTGATGTCGACCGACTGCCCGACCCGCCCGAAGTCGGAGAACTTCTTGGTCGTGGGCGTCTGCGGTGCCGCGAGGGGCGGCGGCGCGGCCTTGATCGCGTCGACCAGATCATCGATCACCTTGTCCGTCGCCTCTTTGGTCTTCGGCTCGTCGCGGAACTGCGCGAGCGCGCCGGCATCGGTCACCTCGGTCCGGTCGTGCGTGCGTCGTCCACCCTGAATGAACTTCTCGATCATGTCTGCCGAGGTCGTGCTGCCGTCCGGCGGACGGCCGCTGGTGGCGTACAGGAAAGGGAGCATGCGCAGGCGCAGGTCGCGCCTGACGAGCCAGACGTCGAATCTGCCGGTGAGCGGCTTGCACCAGTCGGACGGGAGCACCGGCAGCGCCGCCCGCACCTCGAGGCCTCGGAGCTGATCGACCTGGAACACCAGTGTCTTCCCCACGACCTTGGTACGCGGCGTCGTCACGGTCATGTGATCGGGATCGAAACCCTTGATCACTGTCCTGGCCGGTTGGAGCCCGATGGCGCCGGGCTCGACGGCCACGGTGATCGGCTTGGCGAAGCGCAGGCCACCCGGCGACAGGTCGAGGATGCCCGTGCCGAAGACCTCCTTCATCCCGGTGACCTTCAGCGGCGTCAGGGTCAGTCCGGTCGGTTTGCGCACCGCGCCCGCCGGAACCGTCACGCGCCACCCTTTCCCGGCGTACGACCCACCGCGCGGACCGACCTGTACGGGCTTCGCGAGATCCTGCACAGACGTGTCGATGGCCTGGCCACGGCCGGCGGACACCGTGGCGACCGCCAGACCGCTGAGGCGCCCCGGCACGTGAATCGAGACGGCGACGCCGCCCTCGGGCAGTCCGGCGAGCGTGTACCGGCCGCCGGCGTCGGTCCTGGCGGTCCGGGCCCCGTAGCTCGCCGTGGCGTCGGCGACCGGCTTGTGCGTGCCGGCGTCCAGCACCCGGCCGGTCACCTGCCCGCGGGCCTTGCCCGACCGCTGCCGGACCGTTATCCGCCTGGTCAGCCGCCGCTTACCGGAGTACGCCGCGACCGTCAGACGATTACGCCGATCGGGACGCAACAGCACCTCTATCGAGAATGTGCCTCCGCGCCCGGTGAAGGCCGCGGCCGGAAGGACGCCTCCGCTCACCTCCACCACGCTCCGAGCGGCGGTGCGTCCGCGCACCGTGATGCTGCCGGACCTCGTCTTGCGTGGCGCGGACACGGTGAGCCCTTTGTATCCGCCGGCGGCCGCGTGCGCCGCGGGGGGTCGGGCGACCGATGCCGCCTCGGCGCCGACCGGCGTCAGGCCGAGCGCCATGGCGATCATCGCGATGATCGCCGTCGCCTGGATGGTCGCCCGCCCGACGATTGATGGCCGAGTTCCTCGTCCGGCGGCCGGCCGCTGAACCGATTTTCGACACGTCGGCCTGGAAAGCGACGCGGAAAGACAGCGGCGAGGTCGCGGTGAGCCGCACCGTTCCCGGCGGTATCTTTCCCAGGCGGCGATGAGACGGTTACGCATTCAGAAATCTCCCGATTCCAGCCAGAACCGCAATGCCCGATAAAGCAGACATTCACGGCAATGCATGTCCATTTAATGAGCCAAGGACACAGAAGAACCGACGCTAGTCGGCGTAGTCGGTTTCCGCGTGGCAAAACACGGCTTATCGCCTGGCAAAGTTTTTGCGTAACATCGAGATGGGAGATATTGCGGCACTTGTTGACGGTATTCAACCTCGCCGTTCACGTGGCCAGGCGGACGGACCCGGCGAACAGGCGGGGCGGCGGTCTGCGGGGCTTGGCCCGAGCGTGGTCACCACACGAATGGGTCATCATCGTCGTACCAGTCGAACCTGGCCCGGTGGCAGTCGTCGCATCGCTGGAACCACGGGGCGCATGGCCGACCGCATGATACGCAGAGCGACGCGTTGGCGAGGGGCTCGCGCCGGGCGACCAATTCGACGATGCGCCTGGACGCCGCCTCCTCTCCGGCCGAGGATTCTTCGTGATCCACGCCGCCGACGACTCCGAAGGACCGACCGGCCGAACTCAGGTCTCGCATGATCGCGGCATGGCGCTCCGCCTCGTCGAGACTCATCCGCGAGATCACGGATTCGGGACAAAGCATTCTCCGCAGGGAGCGATCCGTCAGCACCGCGGAGGCGATTTCGGGAAAGGCGCCGTCCGCGTCCACGGGTAGGGTCATGAGCCGCCACACCGTTGTTCCGTCGCCGGGCCACGGAGCGTCCACTGTCGCGTGGGCGCGGACCGAGGCACGGGCCACTTGCCACATCGTGAGCAAGGTGTCGATCGGCGCGGGACGCAACCAGGGATGGGCCGAGGCCTCACGGCGGGCTGCTTTCCGCCAACCGTTCAGGGCATGCGGGATCTCGGCCGGGGTGGGGTCTCCAAGCTCGCCCCAGTCCGGGCGCAGGTGCGCCTTGGTGATCGAGAGGCCGGAGGGCGCGCCGTTCCCCACGGCGACGGCGGCACGCACGAGCCCGGCGTCCGGCGAGAACCCGGGGATGCCGCTGGCGTATGCCGCGACCAGGCCCTCCCCGGAGGCGAAGCCTCGTCGTCCGGCGCGTCCCGATATCTGGGCCGCTTCCCACAATCGCAGCCGACGACGCTCCTTGCCGTCGAACTTGCCGGTCTCGGCGAAGGCCACCGCACGCAGCGGCAGATTGGCCCCGTGTCCGATGACGTCCGTTGTGACGATCACTTCGACCTCGCCGGTGACCAGTCGCTGGATCTGCTCCCGGCGCGCCCCGGGAGGCATGGCTCCGTACAGGACGGTGGCGCTGCGACCGTGATCGATCAGCTCGCGGTGCAGGGCGAGCACCGCCCTGCGGCTGAACGCGACCACGGCCGAGCAGGCGGGGATTGTTCCAGGGCTCATCGCGGGCGCGTGGGTGAGCTCGGCAAATCGCGAGTGCTGCACGATCTCGAGGTGGCCCGCCTGAGCGAGGGCGGTGCGCAGTATGGCGCCGGCTTCGGGGGCGGCCGCGACATGGATGTAACGGTGGGAGCCGGACAGCAGGAGCCGGGTCCAGGCATGGCCTCGATCGGGATCGGCGAGCCAATGCGCCTCATCGATCACGAGCACGTCGCCGCCGGTGCGCGCAGACTCGGCGGTACAGGAGACCACATCGGCCTCCGGGTTGATCCGCTCTTCACCGGTCACGAGACCGACGCGCTCGCGGGGAAGGCGTGCGCACAGCCGTTCGTAGACCTCCCGGGCGAGCATCCGCAGAGGAGCGGCGTACGTACCCGACAACCCCCGCTCGGCCTGTGCGACGAGGAACTCGATCGCGTCGTGGGTCTTGCCGGAGTTGGTGGGTCCCAGGCGTAGGACCACCCGCTCCGGCGGCGTCGTCCGCGCCGCGACGCGTACCCGGGCGCGCGCCGCCGCCTCACGCTCCAGACTGCGCAGCCGGCGCGTTTCTTCCTGCCTGGCCTGACGTCGCTCGAGAGCGAGATCCCGATCCGCCACGATTCCTCCCTGTGGTCGAATGATTACCCAGGGTGGTGAGAATAGTGAGACGGACCGACAAGATGGGCCCTGGGCCAGTGCGGTCGGAAGCAGTCGCGCGCTGTCCTCACGCGCGATGAACGCGCACGCCGACGACTTCCGTTGACAGTTCCACGAACACCATTCATCGATGGGAACGATCTTGATCAAGAAGATCGCGCTGCCGGCCATCGCGGCCGCCGCCGTCAAGTAGGCGACGCCCGCCGGTGAGCCTGCGGAGCCGGCCTGCTGGACTCCGCCCCCGTACCTCCACCACGCTCCCGCGGTCACGCGGCGTAGGGTCCAGGCACCAAGATCGTCATGGCGAGGCATCGAGATCCATCAGGCGTGAACCTTTTGACCGAACCAGGCATCTTCACAGGCGTACCAGGGTCGTCGGTGAGATCGTTGCGGCCGCCTGCCCGGTCATCCCGTTCCCATGCCTGGTCATGATGTCGAGGAGGTCGCGCCGTGGACGGTGCGTCACACGAGCTGGACGACGACGCACAGCGTGAGACCTCCGGGACACCGCCGCAGGACGATCCCGAACCCGGCGCGGCCCCCCAGGTAGAGACGGGCACCCGCGCCGAGGACCCCACGGACGCCGACTCCGACGCGCAGGTCCAGCCCGCCTCTGACCAGGAGGACTCCTCGGGGCCCGATACCGAGCCTGAGGCCGCGACAGCGGGCGAAGCGGAGGCGGAGCCGGAACGACCGTCCGAGGCGACCGGGTCTGAGGAAGAAGACGAGACGGCTGCGGAGGCCGAAGACGAGCAGGAGGAGGACGAGGAGCAGCGGCCGGAGACGTCCTCTGAATCCCCCGAAGCCGATGAGGCCGACGGCGACGGCGACGGCGACGGCGACGAGGGGGTGATCCCTGAGGACGCGGCTCCTGAGGACACCGTGACCTCAGAGGACACCGCGGCTCCTGAAGACGCCGCAGCCTCTGAAGACACCGCAGCCTCTGAGCATGCGGCGGCCGCTGAGGACACCCACGCGTCTGAGGACACGGCGGATCCTGACGGCGCGCGGCCCGAGCAGGCGGACGAGCCCGAACAACCAGAGCCCGAACCCGAGCCCGAGGACGAGCCCGGCCCTGGCGAGGAGGTCAAGGGCGGCCAGGAGGATGGGAGGACGGTCACCGCGGAGTTCCGGCTTCCCCCGAGGCCGCAGCCGTCCGCCGCGTCCGACCACGACACGGTCTCGGACCTGCCTCGCGCGGCGTTTCCCCCGGCCCGTACGGCCGACACGAAATTCACTCCGACCGCACCCCACCATCCCCCCTCGACGGAAGAGCCGCGGCCTACGCGTTCCGCTCCGGAGCCGGCCCCGTGGCCGGGTACGAGAGGCGCCGACCGTAAGCCGGAGGCGGACACGATCGCGCCACCGCACAACACGGTCGCGGACCTCCCGATCACCCGTCCCGCTCCGGACCGGGGAGCGTTCGAGCCGGCGACCGACGCTCCCCGATGGCAGGAACGCACGCCGGGTCCGTCCGCCTATGCGTACCCCACGGCTCCTCCGACGGTCGAAGAGGCGCTCCCCGATCTCCGCTCGTTCACCCGCGAGGACTTCGCGGGTACGGCGCAGATGGACGGCCTGCTGACGACCGACCCGCCCGCGGCGTACACGGCACCCCCGCCGCAGATGACGCCGCCGCCCTTCTCCGCGACGCCCCCTCCTGGGGCCGTCCAGCCCCCCGTGACCGAGGCGTCGGCTCCTGCGGAGGAGCCGCGACGCAAGCGGCGGCGCACCGGCCGGGTCATCGTCGTGGTGGCGCTCGTGCTGCTGGCGGGGCTGGTGACCGGCCAGTTCGTACGACCGACGCCCCGGCCGACGCTGCGTCTCACGCTGCCGACCGCCCAGCACACCTTCGACGGCGCCGCCCCCGTCCTCCCGTGGCCGGTACAGGGCCAGGCGACCCTGTACGTCGAGGGGGTCGGGACGATGGGGGCGTCCGGCGGGCAGGCCCCGACCCCGACCGCCAGCGTGGCGAAGGTGATGACGGCGTACGTCTTCCTGCGGGACCATCCGCTGCAGCCGGGCGCGCAGGGGCCGACGTTCCGGATCTCGCCGCAGGAGGCCGCCCGGCTTCCGGCGCGCAAGCAGCGGGGCGAGTCGTTCGTCGAGGTCGTCGCGGGGCAGGCGTTCACCCAGCGTAAGGCGCTGGAGGCGCTGATGATCGTGTCGGCGAACAACGTCGCGCACGAACTGGCCCGCTGGGACTCGGGCGGCGAGCAGGCGTTCGTCCAGAAGATGAACGCCGCCGCGCGGTCCCTGGGGATGACCGACACCGTCTACACCGACCCCAGCGGGTTCGACTCGCGCACCGTCAGCACCGCCGCCGACCAGGTCAAGCTGCTGACCGCGGCGATGAAGATCCCGGCCTTCGCCGAGATCGTGCGCAACCGCACCTACGTGCCCAACGACGGGCGGCCGCCGCGTTCCGGCGGTGACGTCCTGGTCGGGCGGCACGGGGTGGTCGGCGGCAAGACCGGCTACACCGACGCGGCGGGCGGCAACTTCGTCTTCGCCGCCCACAAGCGGACGGGGGGCGTCACGACGACGATCGTCGGCGCAGTGATGGGGCAGCAGTCCGCCAGCGCGATGGGCGCGATCACGGTCGCGCAGCGGCTGGTCATCGCCGCCGAGAAGGCGCTGGCCTCGGTCACGCTGGCCCAGGCGGGGGCGCGGGTCGCGGTCGTGGACGACGGTCTGGGCGGGCGCACCCCGCTGCGCGCCGCCGCCCCCGTCACGGTGGTCGGCTGGGGCGGGCTCACCGTGCCGGTCCGCGTCACCGGGGATCCGCGGCGCCACGCCGCCGGCGGCACGCGGCTCGGCGCCGTGACGGCGGGCTCCGCGGTCACTCCCCTGACCCTCGACCGCGAGCTGAAGGAACCGTCCATCCTCAGGCGGCTCCTGCGCCGCGCCTAGTCCCCGCCGGAGGCGGCTGTCAGCAGAAGGCCAGTGAACCGTCGGGGCGGGTCGGCACGTGGCGTTCCCAGTGCACGTAGTCGTCCTCTGCCAGGGCCGCCTCGTCGATGGTGATCCCCCAGCCGGGCCGGTCGGGGCGCAGATCGAGGTGCCCGTCGACCGGGACGTACGGATCGGGGCACCAGCTCGTCGTCTCGAGTTTGTACTCGAGGATCGAAAAGTTGCTGCATGCCGCCGCGAAATGGACGTTGTGGGCGGTGGCCAGCGGGCCCATCGGGTTGTGGGGGGCCAGCATGGTGTTGAAGGTCTCGGCAAGGGTCGCGATGCGCCGCATCTGGGAGATGCCGCCCACGACGCAGATGTCGGGCTGGACGATGTCGGCGCCGCCGTGGGTGAGCAGCTGCAGGAACTCATGCGACGAGTACAGGCTCTCCCCGGTGGCCAGAGGGACCTGGAGCCGGTCGCGCAGCCGGCCCCACGAGGCGAAGTGCTCGGGGCGGATCGGCTCCTCGAGGAACAACGGGTCCATCGGGGCGAGAGCGTTGCCCAGTTGGACCGCCTGGTAGGGCTCGAAGATCTTGGCGTGGGCGTCGAAGGCGAAGTCGAACTCCTGCGGGCAGCTCCGCCTGACCTCCTGAGCCCACTCGGCCGCCTCGGCCACGACGAGGCCCCACCGCCGGGCGTGCAGGTCCGTACGGAACGGGCTCAGCTTGAAGGCGGTGAAGCCGTAGCGCTGCCGCAGCTCGATGGTCTGGCGACGGCAGTCGTCGGGGTCGGGCGCGGAGTAGAGCCCGCAGTAGACGCGTACGCGGTCCCGGACGGCCCCACCGAGCACCTGATAGACGGGGACGCCGAGCGCCTTGGCGGTGATGTCCCACAGGGCGTGGTCGATGGCGGCGATCGCCGCCAGCCCGAGCGCTCCCTGCGGGAACCGCGCGGCGCGGATCAGGAGCTGGGAGAGGTATTCGACGCGCCGGGGGTCCTCGCCTCGGATCTGCCCGCCGAGGTAGTCCAGCAGGGGGACGAGCGCCAGGTCGGGACCGTGGTCGTACGCCTCGCCCCATCCGCTGATGCCCTCGTCGGTGTCGACGCGGAGCAGGACCCGGGGCCGCTCCCCGACGCGCTGGACGAACGAGCGGAGGCCGCTGATCCTCATGAGGCCACCGCGCGGCTCGTCGACGGCAGGAGTCTGAGATCGTCGGCCTGCGTCCAGTCCGCGACGATGCGGGCGACCTCCTGGCGTTCGGCGTCGGGGAGCACCGTGCTAGGGGGCCGGACGGAGCGGTCGCACAGGCCGAGCTGGTGCATGGCCTCCTTGACGACGCTGACGTTGTTGGCGGCGCGATCGACGGCTCGCAGGTGCTCGAAGCGCGCGATCTCCTGGAGCATGCGCGCCGCCTGCGCGTAGCGTTCCTCGCGCAGCGCGTCCCTGAGCCGGAGCGAGAAGGCGGGGTTGACGTTCACGAGCCCGGACGTGAAGCCCTCGGCCCCGTGGACGGCGTAGGACAACGCGTAGGGCTCGGCCAGACCGGCGATCCAGACGAACCGGTCGGGTCCCGCCTCCAGGCGCACCTCGGCGAAGCGGTTCACGTCGGCCACCGCGTACTTCAGTGCGATCACGTTGGGGCACAGGTCGCCCAACTTCGCCAGCAGACCGGCGTCGACCCAGGCGTTTCGCACATAGAGCACCAGACCCATGTCCGGCAGCGCGTCGGCGATCGCCCGGTGGTAGTCGAGCCAGCCCTGGGCCGAGACGTGAGGGTGGACCGGCTGGTGCACCATGACCATCCGGATTCCGCAGGCCGCCGCGTGGCGGGCCTCCTCGACGGCGGTGGCGACGTCGTGGCCGATCCCGGCGAGAAGGTGCGCCTGACCGTTCACCGCTTCCGCCGCGGCCGTGAGCAGTTCGCGGCGTTCGTCGGCGCTCAGGGCGTAGAACTCGCCGGTGTTGCCGTTCGGCGTGAGCACGCCGACGCCGGCCTCGACCAGACGTCGCAGCAAGGCCTTGTACAGCTCGATGTCGGGGGCTCCGTCGGCGTACGGCGTCACCGGAATGGCGACCACGTCGCGCAGAGCCCGGGAGAGCTCACTGAGCTCCACGGCTCACCTCCTTGATCTGGCGGAGCGCTCGCTCCTTGAACGCGCTGATGTGCTGGAGCACGAGTCGAGCCGCCTCGTCCGCGCGGCCGCTCAGGGCCGCCTCGAGAATCTGCCGGTGCTCGTCCGCCTCGTCCTCCCAGGAGGGACGCCGCGACCAGGCGTTGACCGAGATGAGGGCCGTCTGTTCGCGCAGTTGGTCCAGCACCCCGACCAGCACGTCGTTGTCGCAGTCCGCGTAGAGGGCGCGGTGGAAGTCGCGATTCGCGAGGCTGCGCGCCACTTCGTCCGCGGCCGTGTCCGCGGCCTCCAGGGCCTGCCTGGCTCGCTGACCACCATCCCGCAGTCCCGCCTCGACGCTCCGCTGCACCGCGACCGGCTCGATCAGGCACCGGGCGTCGAACACGCTGCGTGTGAGGCGCTCATCGACCGGGCGCACCGTCGCGCCGCTGTAGTCGCTCATGGTGACCAGGCCGGCGCCGCTCAGGACCTTGAGCGCCTCGCGCACCGGAGTCTTGGAGACACCGAAGCGGCTGGCGAGCTCCGCCTCCACCAGCGGCCGGCCGGCCGGCAGTTCGCCGCTCAGGATGCCGCGACGCAGCGCTTCGAGAACCAGGCCCGTTCTCGAAGACGGTTTGATCGCGCCCAATGCCGTCTCGCTCACCCACACTCCTCCGCTTCTCACTGACACCCGAACGGCGTCTCCGTGGGAGCCCTCGGGTCGTGATCAGAGTGCCACGGCCCCGACGCGTGATCCCGGCGTCCGAAGATGACCCTATCCAACTATCTCATATTTCGTATATGTTGTGCCGCTATATCGTATGTCATACGGTCTGCAGCACCATCGTCACCAGGAGCGCGGTCCGCGGTCCGCGGTCAACGAGAGGAAGAGCAGCGATGAAGCGTCAGCAGAACCCGGGTGGGGCCGTCAGCGCCCCCGCCCTGCCCCGGCGCAGGTTCCTCCAAGCGGCTGCGGGCGTCGGTGTCGCCGCGGGTCTGTCATCGACACTGGCCGCGTGCGGCGGCTCGGGGAGCTCGGGCGGCAACGTCACGCTGCACCTGTGGGACACCGACACCCGCCCGGAGCGCACCGCCAACCTCAAGAAGTTGATCTCGATGTTCGAGGCCAAGAACCCCGGCATCCGCATCAGCTACCTCGGTCTGCCGACCGACCAGTACATGCAGAAGATCAACACCGCGATCGCCACGCGCTCGACCCCCGACCTGCTCACGCCGAAGGCGTCCGACATCGCCGCGCTGGTGGCCCAGAAGGCCCTCGCGCCCCTGGACGAGCGCCTGAAGGCGGCCGGCCTCGAGCCGCAGATCTCCGCGCAGATGCTCAAGTCCTCCCGGGCCGCGGCTCCCGACGGCAAGCTCTACCTGACGCCGGCCACCAGCCTCGCGGACGTGATCTACTACCGCGCCGACTGGTTCAAGCAGGCCGGCCTGAAGCCGCCGGCCACGTGGCAGGACTTCGACGCGGCCGCCCGGCGCCTCACCGACGCGTCCAAGGGCCGCTTCGGCTACACGCTGCGCGGCGGCAACGGCTTCTTCCCCCAGATGGTCGAGATGGTCTATCCCCGCGCCGGCGTGACCACCTTCTTCCGCCAGGACGGAACCTGCACGCTCGACGACCCGGCGGTCATCAGCGCCTGCGAGGCCTATGTGGCCCTGTTCGGGAAGCAGACCGCGCGCAGCGACCTGACCGCCGACTTCAAGACCTTGGTGGCGCAGTTCGGCAAGGGCGGCGCGGCCATGCTCAGCCACAGCATCGGGTCCTTTCCCAACCACGTCACCGCCCTGGGGGCCGACAAGGTCGGTGTCGTCGCGCCCTTCCCCGGCCCGGGCCCCCGGGTGCTGAGTGGCTGGATGACGACCGGATTCGCCATGTTCCGGGCGAGCAAGCACCAGGATGCGGCGTGGAAGTTCCTCGCTTACACCATGGAACAGGAGGGCAACAGCTTCTGGGCCCAGAAGTCCGGATATCTCCCGGGCAACAAGGCGGTCGCCCAGGAGAAGTGGGTGACCGAGAACGCGGCCCTGAAGGCCGCCCTGGACGCCGCCGCCACGCCGGGCGCCGTGACGCTGGAACAGCCGTACTACCTGCCGGAGTTCACCTCCATCACCACCACCGACCTGCTCCCGCAGTGGCAGAAGGTCCTGCAGGGCAACCTGTCGTCCCGCGACTTCCTCACCGCCGCCGCGGCCTCGCTGACGAAGGTCAAGAGCAAGTACGACAAGGAGCACAGGTGAGCGCCACGACCGCCGAGCCGATTCGCCGGAGGGGCTTCCCGCTCCCCCGGCGGCTCCGCTCCCGCGCCGCCCATCCCTATCTGCTGATCGCACCGGCGGTCGTGCTGGTCGTGGTCTTCCTGCTCTATCCCGTCCTCAGCGTCTTCTGGGAGAGCTTGCGCCACCACAACCTCACCCGCCCCCTCGACGACGGCTTCGCCGGCCTGGACAACTACCGGAAGATGCTGTCCGACGGGCTGTTCTGGCGGAGCCTGCGCTTCACGGGGCAGTGGGTGGTCGTCGAGGTCGGGCTGCAGTTCGTCCTCGGCCTGGCGCTGGCGCTGGTGTTGAACCGCACCTTCGTCGGCCGCGGAATGGCCCGGGCCCTCGCCTTCAGCCCGTGGGCGGTGTCCGGCATCCTGACCACGACGATCTGGATCCTGCTCTACAACCCCACCGCCGGGATCGGCCACTACCTGGCGTCCGTGGGGGTCGGTGAGTACGGGACGTCACTGCTCTCGGATCCGGGCACCACCTTCTGGGCGGTGATCCTTGCCGAACTGTGGAAGGGCATCCCCTTCTTCGCCATCCTCATCCTCGCCGACCTCCAGTCGGTGCCGACCGAGCTGTACGAGGCGGCGAACGTCGACGGAGCCGGGGCGCTCCGCAAATTCTCGGCGGTGACCTGGCCGCACATCCGCAGGGCCGTCATCGTCGCCACGCTCCTGCGGGCGGTCTGGGAGTTCAACAACGTCGACCTCCTGTACACGATGACCGCCGGCGGCCCGGCCGACTCGACGACCACGCTGCCTCTCTACGTTGCCCGAACGGCCATCCACGACCAGAACTTCGGGTACGGGTCCGCGCTCACCGTCGCGGCGTTCGTGGTGCTGACCTTCGCGTCCCTGGTCTACCTGCGCATCAGCTCGATGAGCTTCGAGGAGGACAAGTGAGCCTCGCCACCCGCGACGACGCCGGGCGGACCTCTGTGACATCCCCACCGCGCCGGCCGACGACCGGCGCCTCCGCGGCGCGGAAGCGGCGGCGGTCCCGTGGTCTCACACTCTGGCTGCCGCTGGCCCTCTTCCTCCTGTTCACGCTCGTCCCCATGTACTGGATGGTTCTGTTCGCCTTCCGGCCGGCGGGTTCCACGTCTCTCGTACCGTGGCCCATCACCCTGGAGCACTTCCGCACGGTCTGGGAGGGCTCGGGCTTCGGCATCTACTTCCGCAACAGCATCGCCGTCGCGGTCGCCAGCCTCGTCGTGTCGACGGTGATCGGCCTCCTCGGCGGGTACGCGCTCGCACGCCTCCGTTTCCGGGGCAAGAACGCCTTCATGATCATCATGCTGTGCACCCAGTTCGTCCCGGGCGCCATGATGCTGATCCCGCTCTTCCAGGTCTTCAACACGCTGCACCTGACGAACAGCCTGTGGAGCCTCGTCATCGCCGACACCGTCTTCCACCTGCCGCTCTCCCTGGTCCTCATGGCCGGCTTCATCCGTAATGTGCCGGTCCAGCTGGAAGAGGCGGCGCAGGCCGACGGGTGCGGACGGATCCGGGCGTTCTGCGCGGTCGTGCTGCCGCTGCTGAAGCCCGGGATCGTCGCCGTCGGGTCGTTCGCGTTCATCAGCGCGTGGAACAACTTCCTGTTCGCCATCATGTTCATGAGCTCGCAGGACAAGTTCACCGTGCCCGTGGGCCTGAGCTACCTCCTGGGCGACTTCGGAACGGACTTCGGCGCCCTCGCCGCCGGAGGTCTGATCGCGGTCGTTCCCGTCATCGTGCTCTTCGCCTACGTGCAGCGCTTCCTCATTCAGGGGCTGAGCGCCGGCGCCATCAAGGGCTGAGGACCCGCGCGGGATTGCCGGGGATCGGATCGTGGTCGTACGGTGCTTGGGCGACTGTGTGTCCACGGCTCATCCACTGACGGGCGCGAACGGCCGTCGGACGAGGGCCGTTCGGCGACGGAGTGCTCAGGTCGATGGCCGATCACGGTGCCGGCGAGCAAAGGACTTCGTGATGCCCGACGACGATCTGATCGATTTCGCTCGCGACTCGTTCGCCCATGGCGACCTCACGTTCGACGTCTGGCGATCGGGGGCCGGCCCGGCGGTGATCGTGCTTGCGGAGATCCCCGGTATCACGCCGAAGGTCGCCGCGTTCGCCCGGCGAGTCCGTGATCTCGGCCTGACCGTCGTGTTGCCGGATCTGTTCGGGGTCGCCGGCCGCGACCCGAGCCCGGACGCGCACGGCTGGCTGGGCACCGCGCGCACCGCCGCACGCGCGATGCTCCCGCTGTGCGTACGCCGTGAGTTCACCATCCTCGCGACGGGCAGAACCTCACGGATCATCACCTGGCTCCGGGCCCTGGCCGCGCACGAACACGACCGGTGCGGCGGACCGGGGGTCGGCGCCGTCGGGATGTGCTTCACCGGAGGATTCGCGCTCGCCATGGCCACCGACGACCGGCTCCTCGCCCCGGTGCTCTCTCAGCCCTCACTGCCACTGCCGATCACCCGCGGAAAACGCGGCACGATCGACATCTCACCCGCCGATCTCCAGATCGTGAAGGACCGCTGCGCGGCCGGGCTGCAGGTCCTCGGGCTGCGCTTCCGCGGCGACCGGCTGGTTCCCGGCGAACGCTTCGACTTCCTGCGCCGCCAACTGGGCGACGCCTTCGTCGCCGTCGAACTCGACGACGCCGATGCGAACCCGGACGGGCTGATCAGACCGCACTCGGTCCTCACGGATCACCTCATCGACGAACCCGGCCAGCCGACCCGGCAGGCACTCGACCAGGTACTCGAACTGTTCCGAGCGCGCCTGCTCACCGGCTGACCGCCGGGTCCGTCCGAACCGGCAGGCGCCGCCGGGGGTGTCTCCCACGCGGGGGCACGGCGGCTCGCCGACGTGCCCGTGGCCGGCGTCGGGCGGGTCTACGGGCGGCCGGAATTCAGCGGCATGCGGCCCTGGCGCGCAGGTGGGGAAGGACCTCCGCGCCGAGCCGGGCGATGTTCTCCTGAGTACGGCGCGGGGCCCCGGCGCCCTCCACCATGAGAATCAGATGACGGATCCCGGTGCGCTCCAGCGTCGTCGCCATGGTCTCCACGCAGTCCTCGGCGGTGCCGACCGGGTGGATGCGGCACAGCAGGTCCGCGTAGGCGTCCGGGTCTCGGCGCGTGGCGGCCCGGCCGTCGACCGGCATATATCCGGCCAGCCCGGGCCCCAGCCAGCGCGGCAGCTCGGCCCGCAGGGTCCGCTGGGCCTCGGCCCGGGTGTCCGCGACGTACGCCATGACGGCCGCCACGTGCTCCACCCGCGCGTCCCCGGCCCTGGCCGTGTAGCCGGCGATCATCTCCCGCTTGGCATCGTCGCCGATGTGCATGCCGAGCAGCATGGGCAGGCGGCGTTCGGCGGCGAGCGCGACGGTCCCGGCCGAGGTACAGGCGACGACGACCGGCGGCCGGCTCCGCGGGCGCGGCACCATCGGCACCTCACGGAAGGCGAAGGTCGGCCCGTCCGCCGACAGCCGGGGACGGCTCAGCGCGGCCAGCAGCAGATCGAGGCTCTCGGCGAAGCCCGACTCGTACCGCGCGAGACCCGTGCCGAACACCTCCAGGTCGATCCACGGGCCGCCGCGCCCGACTCCGAGACGGAACCGGCCTCCGGACACCTGGTCCAGGAGCGCGGTCTGCTCGGCGAGCGCGACCGGATGCGCGGTGGACAGCACGCTCACCGCCGTGCCCACCGCGACGCGTTCGGTACGGCCCAGGACGTACGCCGCCAGCGTCGTCGCCGACGGGCAGACGCCGTAGGACATGAAGTGGTGCTCGGCGAACCACACGTCGTCGAACCCGGCGCGTTCGGCGGCGACGGCCGCCTCGACCGTGGCGGACAGCACCTCGCCGTCGCTCTGCCCGGGGAACCGCGCCGCCAGCAAGAACACTCCGACCCGCATGGCTCCACTCTGCCGGAGCCATCGCCCCGCGGGGATCATACGGATCGTGCGCAGGTGGAGTATGGTCGGTGGTAGCCGAGGAGTCTTCACGCCGACAATCGAGTCGGCGTCACCCCGGCGCCTCACTACTTCGGCCCCCTGACACGGGCCAAGACAGGTCGGCGAGTAATGACGCCTCATGTCACCGCAGGTCGTGCCGTAAGGCCACGACGCGCTCTGTCGAGCGGATCGGGCCACGCCCGATCCGGCTCCTTCGCCGCCATCTGACCCGATCGGCGCGATCAGCGCCTCGCCTCCGGGCCCGGCTCGCACCCCCGCCGGACCGCCCGGTCATTCACTCTCAGCACGGCCGAACCTGGGCCGTGTCCTCTCGGATCGGAGATCCGCCATGCATAGCATCACCGTACGCGCCCGGCTGTTCAGCCGCCGGCTGCCCGGCCATACCGTCATCGCGGTACGCGGAGAACTCGACATCGCGACCACACCGGCCGTCCGCGACCGGATCCTCACCATCCTGGACGACACGACCACGCCACTGGTCATCGACCTGTCCGGCGTGTCCTTCTGCGACGCCTCCGGCCTCGCCATGCTCATCGGCACGCAACGTCGGGCGAGATCGAAGGGAGTCACCATCGCCCTCGCCGCGCCTCGTCCCATCGTGCGCAAGATGCTGCGCATCACCGGTCTCGACCGCGCGTTCGCCATCCACTCCACTCTCGCCTCCGCACAGGCGGGCTACGCACGCCTCGACCACCTCACCGCGGCGTGATCCGCTCTCCCCGCGACGCCTTCGAGGCGGACGGCCGGTTCGGCCGTCGTGGATCGCTCGCCGCATCCGGCCGCTCAAGCACGGCCGCCGACGCGCTCCTTCAGGCGGCACTCCGCCCTGGGCGGCCGACTCATCGTCCGGACGTCCGGCCCGTGGATCCCGAGACTCCCTGCGCGTGCCTGTGCGGCGATCCGGCGGAGTTCGTCGTGGAGACCCACTGGTTCAGTGGGCGTCTCTCCCGCGATCCGGTCTGCGAACGGCACGTGACCGAGGTCGTCGAGGCCATCAGGAAGAAGCAGGCGGGGCGAGACGGGGGATGAACTTTACGATCCGCCGACGACCGAGCGCGGACGTCATGTGGTAGCGTCTGGAGCAGTTGCGGTTGTGGTTCCCATAGACTTTATGTGCGCCTGCGGTTCCAACCTCAGGCGCATTTTTGTTGTAACCGGGCTTCTGTCCGGGGGTGGGGCATTCCGGCGACGCGGGGTCCACGAGGTGTGGGCTCTGTCAGCACCCCAGAAGGAAAAGAACATGAGCACAGGCACCGTGAAGTGGTTCAACTCGGAAAAGGGCTTCGGCTTCATCGAGCAGGACGGCGGCGGCCCTGACGTCTTCGCCCACTACTCGAACATCGCCGCCCAGGGCTTCCGTGAGCTCCAGGAGGGCCAGAAGGTCCAGTTCGACATCACGCAGGGCCAGAAGGGCCTGCAGGCGGAGAACATCATCCCCGTCTGAGGTCGCACTAGCCGTCGCGAGGCCCGTACCTTCCGGTACGGGCCTCGTGCCGTTGTGGGCGTACCCCGCTCCACGCGACCCGGCCGTATTGAACGCTGGTGCGGCGCGAGGCCTCAGCACGCCCAGTGAGATCGTGCTGGCCGGCGACTCGTAGCCCGCTTAGCAGCAGGAAACCGATGTTGATCAGAGCGTCGGTGCTCAGCTCCCCGGTGGGCAGGCGCCTGGCGGCCAGCCGTCCCGTCCGATGAGGCCGTCGTGCGGTCCGCGCTCGGTGCCGCGGATGAGTTCGCGCAGATAGTCGCGAAGGTCCCGCGAGGCCTGGGACGCCCCCGACGATTCGCTGGATGCGCGGCCGCATGGCGGCCACCGGGCGGGCGCCCAGCCCCGAGATCACCAGCCGCCGGTACCGGCTGTGCTCCGGTGGTCCATGTGGATGAAGAGGTGACATCCGCGTACGTCACCGGTAAGGGAAGGCTGCCGTACGAGGGAGTGCCCCGGCAACAGAGCCCGACCATACGATCCGTATCGGATCAATCACATAACGTGATGATCTGGAAATGGTCAGGATTCTGTCTCAGCGCACTGTCGCGCGCGGGAAAGGGAGGTCTCGGTTTGAGGTCATCCTCATGGCGGGAACCAGTGTCCGCCGACACAAGCGGGGCCGAGGAAGAGCAGTACCAGCGGAGTCTCAGCACGGCAGCGGCACGGAATCTGACGACGACGACCAAGACCCCGCCGCAGATGCAGGCCATCAGCTCACGCTGGCTGCTGCGGGTCCTCCCGTGGGTGGAGGTGTCCGGCGGCCACTACCGGGTCAACCGGCGGCTGACCTACAAGGTGGGCGGCGGCCGGGTCGGCATCACGGGTGCCGAGAGCCGGTGTCAGATCATCCCGCCCAGCCTGCGGGAGATTCCGCTGCTGGCCGGCTTCCAGGACGAGGAGGTGCTGGCGGAGCTGGCCGGGCGGTTCACACAGCGGGAGGTGTCGGCCGGGGAGACCCTCGTCGAGCGCGGGCAGCCCGGCGACCGGATCTTCGTGGTCGCCCACGGGAAGGTGGACCGGGTCAGCGCGGGGCCGTTCGACACGGCGGCGTCCCTTCCCCCGGTCGGCGACGGCGGATACCTCTTCCCCAAGGCGCTGACGGACCCGGACTTCACCTGGGACCACACCGCCGTCGCCGCCACGACGGGCTCGCTGCTCGTGCTCTCCCGCCAGGACTTCCAGGCCGTCCTCGACCGGTCCGACGCGCTGGCCGCCCACGTCGAGCGATTCCGGGCGGCGGTGCGGGCGCCGCAGAACAGGCACGGCGAGGCGGAGATCGCACTGTTGTCGGGCCACGCCGGTGAGAACGACCTGCCGGCGACGTACGCCGACTACGAGCTCGCGCCGCGGGAGTACGAGCTGAGTGTCGCCCAGACCGTGCTGCGGGTGCACACGCGGGTCACCGACCTGTTCAACGAGCCGATGAACCAGCTGGAGCAGCAGTTGCGGCTGACGATCGAGGCCCTGCGCGAGCGGCAGGAAGACGAGATGGTCAACAATCCGGAGTTCGGACTGCTGCACAACGTCGATTACTCCCAGCGGCTGCAGACCCGGTCGGGGCCGCCCACCCCCGACGACATGGACGAGCTGCTGTCACGCCGCCGCAGCACCCGGTTGTTCCTGGCCCATCCGAAGGCGATCGCGGCGTTCCTGCGCGAGTGCAACCGACGCGGTCTCTACCCGGATCCCGTCGAGCGGGAGGGCGGCGGCCGGATCCCCGCGTGGCGGGGCATACCGATCTTCCCGTGCAACAAGATCCCGGTCACGGACGGACACACCTCGTCCATTCTCGCCCTCCGCACCGGAGAGGACGACCAAGGCGTCGTCGGCCTGCAACAGACGGGCATCCCCGACGAGTACGAGCCGGGGCTGAACGTCCGGTTCATGGGCATCGACGAGAAGGCGATCACGTCGTACCTGGTCAGCACCTACTTCTCGGCCGCGGTCCTGATCCCCGACGCGCTCGGCATGCTGGAGAACGTCGAGGTCGCGGCGCCGGGCTCCTGATCGGGACGACCACCGTCAGCCCGTACGGTCGAGATCAGCCAGGAGCACACGTGTCACACGATCCGAGCGGCACCGACCTGCCCGGCCTCGCGGCAGACCCGCCGGCCGGGCCGCCGGGTGCCGTCGCGGCCACCTCGCGTGGCCTGCCGAATCATCCGGCGCCCGGTCTGCCGATCCGCCCGACCGGGCCGGGCACGTCAGCGGCCCACCTGGTGGGCGCGCTTCGATCGGCGATCCGCGAGGTCCCGTCCCTCCTTCCGAACGTGACGGAGGGGGCCGCCCGCGCGCCGGTGCTCGACCGGCTCACCGGATCGCCGTCCGAACCGGTCGAGGCGTCACCGGAGCGCCTCGCGCTCTGCTGCCCGGACGGGGATCCGGAGGACTCCGGTCCCCGTCCGGGATACGCCGAACGCCCGTGGGGGGACGGCTCGCACCCTCCGCTGTACTGCCCGGAGACGGTCCGCGTCGACGAGGACCTCGGAGACCAGGTCGACGAGGCCCTCGTGGCCTGGGCCGAGAAGACCGGCATCTACGCCGATCGGCTGGAGACGTTCCGCAGCACCGGATTCGGCCGGCTCGCCATGCTCGCCCATCCCGACACCGACGACCCGGACCGGTTGCTCCTCGCCGCCCAGATGAACGCCGCCTGGTGGGCGTGCGACGACTACTACGCCGACGAGAGCGAACTGGGGGCCACACCGATCGAGCTGCCCCCGCGACTGGCCCTGGTGATGTCGGCCATGGACCCCCCGCCACCCGCCGGGGAGTACACCGGCCCGCTCGAGGAGGCGCTCCGGGCCGACCCGGTCCTGGTGGCGCTGGCCTCGGCCGCCGCCCACCTCCGCCGCCACGCCGCTCCTTCTCAGGTCATGCGGGTGTGCAACACGACGTTCCAGATGTACGTGAGCTGGACCGCGTACGCCGCCTGGCGCTACCAGGGCGGGCTCCCGCCGGCGTGGCGCTATCTCGCCGCCCGGCAGCACGACAGCTTCTACACGTCCATGACGTTGATCGACGTCGTCGGCGGTTACCGGCTTCCGGCCGAGCTCTTCGCCGCGCCGCCGGTGCACCGTGCCCTGATGCAGGCGGGCACCGCCGCCGTCATCGTCAACGACCTCCACTCGGTGGCCCGGGAGGCGGCGGACGAGCAGTCGGACAATCTGGTCCTGCTGGTCGCCGCGGAGGAGCACTGCTCGCTGCGCGAGGCCATCGAGGTCTGTGTCCGCCTGCACAACGGATTCGTCCGGGCCTTCCAGTCCGCCCAGGAACGTCTCGCCGCCGTGCCGTCGGCGGAGCTGCAACGGTTCCTGCGCGGAGCCCAGGCATGGATGGGAGGAGGTTTCGAGTGGCACAGCACGAGTAGTCGCTACCGCTGATCCGGGTCGCGCGCCCCCGCGGCCCACCGGTGACGGCACGCGGATCCGTCACTCCCCCCGACGAGTACGAAGGAGGTCGGCATGACCGCCGTCCACGACTCTTCCGTCCATGACCCGGCAGTCCTCGCCAGCCCCTACCAGCGTTCGGTCGCCGACTACTGGAACGCCGAGCGGAATCCGGTCAACCTGCGCCTGGGCGAGGTGGACGGGATCTACCACCACCACTACGGGGTCGGCGACGTGGACCGATCGGTCCTGCAGAGCCCGCCCGAGGTCCGCGAGGCACAGGTCATCAGGGAACTGCACCGCCTCGAGTGTGCGCAGACCGATCTCCTCCTCGATCACCTCGGCGTGCTGGGACCCGCGGACCGGGTCATGGACGCCGGTTGCGGGCGGGGCGGCTCCAGCCTCGTGGCCGCATCCCGGTTCGGATGCCAGGTCGACGGCATCTCGATCTCCCAGGCCCAGGTCGACTTCGCCACCGAGCAGGCACGGCTGCGCGGCGTGAGCGATCAGGTGCGCTTCCACCTGCGGAACATGCTCGGCACCGGCTTCCCGGCCGGCGCGTTTCAGGGGATCTGGAACAACGAGTCCACCATGTACGTCGAGCTCGGAGCCTTGTTCGCCGAGCACGCCCGGCTGCTTCGGCGCGGCGGCCGATACGTCTGCATCACCGGCTGCTACAACGACGCGTACGGACTGCCGTCCCGGGCCGTCAGCCAGATCAACGCCCACTACATCTGCGACATCCACCCGCGCAGCACCTACTTCAAGGAGATGGCCGCGCACCGTCTGGTCCCGGTCGGCGTCGTGGATCTCACCGCCGCGACCATCCCGTACTGGCGGCTGCGTGCCGAGTCCAGCCTGGCCACCGGCATCGAGAGCACCTTCCTCGACGCTTACACCGGCGGCAGCTTCCAGTACCTGCTCATCGCCGCCGACCGCGTCTGAGCCACCCCAGACGAGCGGTCTTCCGCACGCGGCGGACGAAGGACGTGCCGCAGGCCCCGGTGACGACCACCGGGGCCTGCGGAGGTGGATCGTTCCACCACCCGCCTCGGCCGACACCGTCAACGTCGCATGGATGCGCCCGAACTCGACGCCAGAATCCGCTCGACGTCCATGAGATGGTGACGGCCCTCGTGCACCGCCCGTTTCGCGATCTCCGCGATCGTCCGCCTCTCTCCGGCCCGGACGCCGTACAGCGACCACTGCTCCGGCCCTACGCCTTCCATCCTCGTCGCGAGCCGGTCGGCACACGCGCCGAGACCGGCGGCGAGGGCCCTGGGGTCGAGCCGGTCGTACCCGCCCCGGGCGACGACGGCATCGTGATCGATCACCTCCAGTGTGCTTCCGGGCGCCCTGAGCACGGCCTGAACGCGCCGGTCGAAGAGCGCGCAGACGTCCCGCAGGTGCCCGGCGTACTCCAGTGGTGACCACACTCCGCTACACGGACGTACGCGCAGTTCCCCGCGGCGGACTTCGTCGGCCGCGAAGCCGATGAGCCATTCCCGGTGCAGGGCCGCGAACCGGCGGATCAGGCCCGGCGTCTCCTCCACCGTGATCGCCGTCGGTTCGAAGCCGCACTCCGTGCAGGTCTCCATGACTAGGAGTGTTTCACCGGACGCGCGTGTGTAACATCGCCGCCGGACCGGGAGGACGGTTCGCTCGGCCGCGGGTCCCCGCGGCCTCGCGTCGGGATCGGCCGGCCGGCCGGCTCGCGCCGACGGCCGCACACCGGCACCTCACACTCCGATCTGCGCGTAGACGTGCTGGGGGCGTTCGACACCGGCGGTGTCGCGCAGCCAGCCGCGTTCGCGGGCAAGCTGCAGCGCGCATTCGACCACCGCCCGCACGTGGGACGACTCGTCGTCGCTCCGCCACAGGACCGACCACGGGTACACCGCGTCGGGCTCGATCAGCCGCCGCCACACGACCTGCGGCGACAGCGGTGCGCCCGAGGCCGGGACGCAGAACACGCAGCGTCTGCGGCTGACCGGGAGGAGAGTGCCGTGGACATGGTCGCTGCTACCGGGGTACGGCGTGGGCACGACGTCGGCCGAGCGGCACAGCTCGGTGAAGAGCTGGTTGAACTCGGGTGCCTGGTCGTCGTCGTGCATCATGACGCGTTCGCCGGCGAGCATCTTCACCGGTACGGCCTCGAGCGAGGCGAAGCGGTGGTGGGCCGAGAGCAGCACTCCCAGCCGGTCCAGCCGGAACACCTTGGACGCGATCTCCGGAGGGGTCAGGAAGGCACGTCCGAAGCCGACGTCGAGTCGCCCGTCGCTGAGCCACTGGTACTGCTGGGAGAGACTGGCCCTGACCTGCTGGATCTTGAGATCCGGGTAGCGCTCCTGGAGCTCGTTGAGGACCAGGGGCATCGAGTCGTACGAGGGATCGAGGATGCCGACGCGCAGAGTGGGTCTTTCCCGCTCGCTCCTCGCGAGTGCGACGGCGCGTTCGACCTGAGAAAGGATCTTCCTCGCCTCCGTGAGGAACGCCTTTCCGCAGCAGGTGAGCTGCACATGATGGGTACTGCGGTCCAGGAGGCGTACGCCGAGCTCTCGCTCCAGCAGCCGCAACTGCTGGCTCAGCGCGGATTGGCCGATGTGGTGGCGTTGAGCCGCCCTTCCGAAGTGCAGCTCCTCGGCGAGGATCACGAAGTAACGCAGCTGGCGAAGTTCCACGCAAACTCCCCTGCTTCAACGACTGGACCAATGGGGTACCGCTGCGATTATGCAACAGGTGGCCCACACACTCTGTGGTACCGAAATATAACGATCGGTCAGCTACCTAGTTGGGATCGAGAAGACCACTGATCATTTGTCGTTGGATGCGCACGGAAGATGCCCGTCAGGCTGCGGTTATCGGCAAGGCAGATGAGGCGTTCTGGTATTGTAATTTCCGTTATATACCGCCTTGACGTTAACTACTGACCAGCTTGTCTGATGAGGAGGCCAGCGGGTGCCAAGGCGCGGAGCACTGACCGGATCCGGCCAGCGAACGATCACCCGGGGGCGCGACATGGACGTTGACGATCTTTTTGAAGTAGCGACCGTCTGCGAAATATCGGACTCTTGTGATCAGCTCGGGGTTCCGTGTGTCCGCACGGGCGAGATCAGGCCTGTCTATTCCGGATGCGCTCCCTTCGCCGGCACGGTCACCACGATCGCGCTCCGGCCCGGCCGGGGCACGCGGCTCGGCTCCCTCATCCAGATCTTCGAAGACACGGAGGACGACGCGGTCCTCATCGACCTCGGCGGACGGACGGATCTGCAGTGCTGGGGTTCCGTGCTTGCGACGGCCGCCATGCGCTTCGAGGTGCGCGCGGCGCTGGTCAACGGCTCCGCCCGCGACGCCGACCAGCTCGCCGGGCTCGGGTTCCCGACCTTCGCCCGCGGCACCCATCCGGCGAGCATGCGGGGACGGCTGGCGTTGACCGATGTGGGGTGCGACGTCGTCGTCGACGGCCGGCCCGTGACCTCCGGATGCGCGGTCGCCGCCGATTCGAATGGCGTGGTCTTCTTCCCGCGAGAGCACGCCGACAAGGTCTTCGATTTCGCTCGGCAAATCGCCGCGGCGGAGCAACGGCTGTTGGATCGGATCCGCAGTGTCAGCCGTCCGACCGCCGAAGTGTTGGACACGATACTCCCCTGAGATGGAACGGCGGTCGCAGGATGAGCTACACAGCCCAGTTCGCCCAGACCTACACGCAGGCCCGCGAGATGTTCCTCGAGGCGGCCGACCTGGCCGGCGCGGAGCTCACATCCTTCCTCAACGACTGCGGAAAAGCGCCTGACGGCGGCGAACTGCGCACGGATGTCGCTTGGATCGGCTCCCGCGACTCCGATTCCGTGCTCGTTCTGGTCTCCGGCACCCACGGTGTCGAGGGATTCTGCGGGTCCGCCTGTCAGGTGGGATTTCTTCGCGAATCCATTCTCGATAAGGCCCCGCCCGGAACCTCTGTTCTGCTGGTCCACGCCCTCAATCCGTACGGATTCGCCTATCAGCGACGGGTCAACGAGGACAACATCGACCTCAACCGGAACTTCGTGGATCACGACGCTCCCCCGCACAACTCCGCGTACGACGAGTTGCACGACGCCTTGGTGCCCGCCTCGTGGACCGGTCCGGAGAAGAGCGAGGCGAACCGCTTCCTCGCGAAGATCGGTGCGGAGCGCGGGGTGCGTTACCTCCAGGAGTCGATCACCCACGGGCAGTACCGTCACCCCGACGGCCTCTTCTACGGAGGCACCTCGCCGGCGTGGTCCCACCGGCTGCTCCGCACGATCGTGCGCGACTTCCTGATCGGCATCCCGCGCATCGCCTACGTCGATCTGCACACGGGCCTCGGCCCCCGGGGTCACGGAGAGCCGATCTTCCGCGGCGGGCTGGACAGCGGCGCCCTCGACCGGGCCCGCGCCTGGTACGGCTCCGAACTCACGATGTCCGAGGACGGAACCTCCAGCTCGACGCCGATCATCGGCAACACGGCGAGCCTGGTCGCCCGTGAGCTGCCGCCCGACCAGGAGCTGACCGCGATCACCCTCGAGTTCGGCACGCTCCCCGGCAACGAGGTGCTCGACGCCCTGCGCGCCGACAACTGGCTTCACCTGCAGGCCGACCCCGACCCCGAACTCGCGGCGAGCATCAAGCAGCAGATCCGGAACGCCTTCTACCCGGCGGCGTGCGACTGGCGCAGCGCCGTCTGGTCGCGCGCCAAGGAGGTCTTCGGGCAGGCCTTCTCGGTCGCTCGCCCGGTGGTCGGCTGACCCTCCCTCTTCACGGCCGGTCGTGCGCGGCGCACGGCCGGCCGTGTCGTTCCCCTGCCCGATGAGGTCGCGCCACCACCGGCCGATCTGCGTCTTCCCGCGATATTCGCGAACGGCTCGTCCAGGACGCCGTAGCAGCACAAAAGCGACAAACAACGCCGCGCTGTCGCGCAGGGATGATCTGCCGCTCTCGCTCATGCTTCCTAGCTTCCGCCCCTATATTCCGTCATGTAACTAGTTATACCGGTTATTGTCTGATGGGACATCACCAAGGCCGGGACCGGCCACGTTCCCGGACTCCCTCTCGGTGACGCACGAGCGTCGCCGCTCTCACCACCAGGAAAGGAAGGTGCGCGATGCTGCGCACAGCCGTCGTGGGAGCGACCGGAGCCGTGGGGCATGAGCTTCTCGCCCTGCTGAGCCGACCCGGTATGCCTCCAGTACGCCTGTCGCCGGTCGCGTCCGCACGTTCGGCGGGGGTAGACATAGGCGCCCAACTCGGGCTCGACGCACAGATCGAACCGGTCCGTGCGCTCAATGACGTGGACTTCACGGCCATGGACCTGGTCTTCTTCGCAGCCGGCGCGGAGGTGAGCCGTCAGGTCGCCGAGAAGGCCGCGGCGGCCGGCTGCCTGGTCATCGACAACAGTTCGGCGTTCCGTGCACGCGAGGACGTTCCGCTCGTGGTTCCCCAGGTGAACCCCGAGGCCCTGCGGCAACGCCCCGAGTCCAACATCATCGCCAATCCGAACTGCTCCACCATCCAGCTGGTCCGGGCGCTGCATCCGATCCACCGGCTGGGCGGGCTCAGCCGCGTGTTCGTCTCGACGTACCAGGCCGCCTCGGGCGGCGGTCTGCGCGGTCTGGCCGAACTCGCCGACGACAGCCGCTCGGTCCTGGACGGACGGGGTGATCTCCATGCGGGCCGGTTCGGACCGCCTCTCGCCTTCGACCTCGTCCCTCAGATCGGCCTGCTGGACGACCAGGGCGCCGCGCATGAGGAGCGCAAGCTGCGGTCGGAACCTCGAAAGATCATGAGCCTGCCCGACCTGAGGGTCGACGCCACCGCGGTCCGGGTTCCGGTGTTCCACTGCCATTCCGAGGCCGTCCACGTCGACCTGGAACGTCCCATCTCGGCGGCCGAGGCCGAGGAGGCCCTCGCCGGGACGGACGGCATCCGGCTGTACCGGTGCGGCGACGTCCCGGCCATCCCCTCACCGCGATCGGTCGAGGCGTCCGGCGCGGGTCGCGCCCTGGTCCACGTGGGCCGGGTCCGCGTCGACGCATCGCAGCCCGACTCACTGGCCATGTGGGTGGTCGCCGACAATCTGTGGGTCGGCGCCGCGTACAACGCGATCGACATCATGCGCACGGCCCTCGACTACGGATGGCTCGGCTGATGGGCGGGCCGTCCCCGGAGCGGCCGCTGGTGTTCAAGTTCGGCGGCGCGTGCTTCCTCGACCTGTCCGACTATCGGACCGTCGCGCGGTACATCGCCGGCCGACTGGACGGATCGCGCCGGATCATCGCGGTGGTGAGTGCCATGTCGGGCACCACGGGAGCGCTACAGAACGCCCAGCGAGAGCTGCACTCCGAGCCGCCGCCCGAGCTGGCGGCGGCGCTGATGCTGACCGCCGACACCGTCAGCTCCGTACTGCTGGCGACCGCCCTGTGCGAGCTCGGGGTGCGCGCCCGGTCGGTCGACGCGCATGAGCAGGGACTCCACGCCACCGGGTCACCGGAACGAGCACGGGTCGTCAAGATCGATCCTGCCCCCCTGTGGTCGGCGCTCGCCGGGTACGAGGTGGTCGTGGTGCCCGGAGGCCAGGGGGTGGACGCCAACAACCGCCCCGTGATGCTGGGGCGCAACAGCTCGGACCTGTCGGCCGTGGCCGCCGCCGTCGCGCTCGGCGCCGACCACTGCGAGATCTTCTCCGACGTTCCCGGCGTGTACACGGCGGATCCTTATCTCCTGCCGGAGGCTCGGGTGCTCTCCGCGCTGGGGTACGGGGCCGCGCTGCGGATGACCCGCGCCGGTGCGAAGGTGCTGCATCCGCTCGCGGTCGAGCTGGCCGAACGGCACGGGCTGCCGATCCTCTGCCGCTCGCGTCCCCCGATCGCCAAGCGCGGCACGCTCATCTCCGGAGCCACCGCGCCGGTGTCGATCATCGCCGACCAGCGGACCGACGTCTGGGCCTTCCCCGACGTCTCCGAACTCGAGCACGTACAGGAGCGACTGGCGAAGGAGGAGGACGGCGACCAGGTGAACGAGGCGGTCGTCGTGGACTACGAGGGCACCCGGCATCTGGCGATCCCCGGTGGCGACCCTCGCGGGATCGCCCACCGTGTCTGCGTCGCGGCGCCGCACCGTCCGGACCTGCGGCTGATCACAACGGTGCACGGCGACCACGAGCCCGAACGGCACCTGGTGCCCGAGTCACAGCTCGCGGAGGAGACCCGGCGGCGCCATGCGGTGCACTATCCGGAGGTCAACGACCACCGGGGCGTCAAGCCCCGCTCGCCGATGAGCGGCATCCTCACCGACCCCGCGAACGCAGCGGACGCCGGCGGGGCCCTTCTCATCAACGGCCAGCCGCCCGTGGTGGAGGAATCCGAGAAGAACTGAGCGGACGCGGCCGCACACGCGGCGACCACGCCCGAACACGAAGAGCGCAGTGCCGAATACGGCACTGCGCTCTTGTGCGTCACCGGCCTATATATCGCGGCGAAACACATGTCAACAGGCGGCCTCTGTTATTGCTTTCCTTGATGGCATTGTGAGTCGGGTTGACTCTCGAATCCCCGGATTGGAGTATCAAGGTACGAAAAACAAACAGAGATCGCCGCCACTAGGGGTCCAGGAGAGGAACTCTGATGTCTGAAGCGGTAGTCGTTGACCCGGCCAAACTGCGCCAGTTCGGTGATCCGATGGACAGCGTGTTCTGTCTCGTCACCAACCCCGAGCACATGGACCAGATCTCCATCATCGAGAGCGGCGGCTACCGGGATTACCTGAAGATTCCTTTCAAGACCGGAGAACGCTTCGAGGAAGTGCTCCCGGAGCGGGTCCCCGAGCCGGCGCACGTGCTCGCGATCTCTCCTGAGGCGTTCTTCGAATCCCCCATGCCGGAGCAGCTGGGCCCCCGCCGCAAGCTCATGGGCATGGCGTGCAACTCGACGCCGACCTCCATCACGACCATCAAGCATTTCATCGACGTGATGCAGCGGACCTCACCCCAGGAACAGGACCGCTTCTCCGACGGATTCTTCGACAAGCTGGAGAGAGCCGATCACCTCGTCTACGTCGACGAACGGCACGGCACCCGCGCGACATTGCAGCATCTCCAGCCGGGCCTCGTGTGGAACCAGCAGGCCGGCTCGCTCGAATGGGGCGAGCAGCAGATCGTCCCCTCCGGGGAGATCAGCGTGCTGCCCACGCAGATCGTCGAATTCCACGAGGACCTGCACCTGCCGATCGAGGGTGAGATCACCTTCCGCGGCTACCCCATCCTGCACAGCGGGACCCCGTCCTTCTCCCGTCGCGACCAGGCCCGGATCCACAGCCGGCTGTCGTCGATGAACCTGCACGGCGTGGTCGCCACGGTCGAGAGGGGCATCATCACGAGCCTGCGCGCCCACCATTCCGGTGCGCAGTCCGCGGTCGACATGCTGAACACGATGTTCGAGGTCGACTCCCGATACCGCATCGTCTGGGAAATGGGCCACGCGCTGAACACCAGCCTGGACATCCTTCCCGGAAACCACGCGATGAACGAGGTGTACGGCGGGACCGACGGCTGCCTTCACTGGGGCCTCGGACTCACCCCGTTCACGCAGTTCCACCTGGACATCATCTCGCCGGATACGACGGTCTACACGGACACCGGTGAAGTAGTCCTCGGTAACCCCGGCGGCGGGCCGCCGGACCGTCTGGCCGTCTTCCCCAATTCCTAGCCACGCGCGCGGCTAGTAAGTGACCCTTCTAACCCCGGGAGGAGGTGCCAAAATGGAGGAGAAGGACACCAAGATCGAGGTCCGTAAGAACAGCAACTACCTGGGCACGCTGCTTGGCTGAGCATGCTGATGACAGCCTCCGGGCTGAGTGGTAGAGGCAGGTGGACCGGCGCAAGCGGTCCACCTGCCCTCCCATCGTACCCCTCCGGAACGTGCCGGCGAAGAATGGGATTGAATCAATGAACGCGGAAAATGGACCTCAGGTCACCGTGCAGCCGAGCGCGTTCCGTCAGTTCGGCACGCCGGCGGACACCTTCTGCATCATCGTCGACGAGGAGTTCATCGATGAATTCACCGTCGTCCTCGCCCCTCCGTACACGCAATGCATGATCGTCCCGATCGGGCCGGACGGTGATCTCGGAAAGCTGCTGTCGACCGACATCCCGCAGACCGCGGACGTCGTGGCGATCTGCCGGCGCACCTTCCTGTCCTCGCCCGACGCGTCGGCCATCGGTCCGGGCCGGCGCATCGCCGTACTGCCCTGCGCCTCCACCCCGGTCACCGCGGACCAGATCCGCTACTTCCTCCGGGTCATCGAGCGCACCGACCCCGCCGCTCAGGAAGCCTTCGCCGACCGCTTCTTCGAGGCCGTGAAGAACGCCTCCCACCTTCGGATCGTCGACGCCGAGCACGGGACCTCCTGCCGCTTCGACCCCTTCGGCGGCGGCTACGTCTGGAACCAGCAGGCGGGCTTCCTCGGCCCCGGTGAGCAGCAGATAGCGCCGGCCGGAGAGCTGAGCGTGCTTCCGATGGACATCACGGAGTTCGACGAGGACCGGCGCCTGGCGCTGTCCGGCACGCTCGTCCTGCAGGGCTGGCCGATCGTCCACGCCGGATACGACCGGGCACTGGACGCGGAGCAGGCGGACCTCTACGAACGGCTGGTCCCGCTGCGCAGGAACGCGCTGGTGCTGACCGTGGAGGACGGGAGCATCACCGAGGTCCGCGACACCGGGGGAACCGCGGAGGGCGCGGCCCTCGTCGCGGTCTTCGACGAGCTCTTCACCGAAGAACCCCGTTACCGGTCCATCTGGGAGCTCGGGTTCGGCATCAACACCGGCATGGAGGTCAGCCCGGCGAACTGCGGGCTCAATGAGACCTATGGCGCCGCCGGCGGCGTCGTGCACATCGGCCTGGGCCTGACGCCCTTCACGAAGTTCGCGCTGACCTTCATCTGCCCGACCGTGTCGCTGCTCGACGACGCCGGGACTCTCGTCCTCGGGAACCGAGCGGGCGCGGAGCAGGGAAGACCGCGGATCAACCGCATCCGGAGCGCGAGCTGCGGCTGCCACTGAGGCATGGAACGACATTTGAACAACAGGAGGAGACCGTGCAGCTGAAGACCGACCGTCCGGAGTTCCGAACCCGTGTCGACAAGTACCTCGACACGGCCATCGCGGACTTCTACGAGAAGATCCCCTTCGCACGTCACCAGCTCGAGGGCAAGGACATCCACCTCGACTACTACCGGCGGCACAACATCGAGACGATCCTGCGGCTCCGCCGCAAGCGCACGATCGACGCGCTCGCCATCCGGTACTTCACCAAGGTCGACCCGGTCGCCGCCAAGGCCTGGGCGCACTACACCGACGACGAGATGCTGCACGACCGGCTGTTCGCCGCGGACCTGGAGAAGGTCGGCGTGTCGAAGGAGCAGATCTACTCGACCGAGCCGCTGCTCTCGACCAAGCTCCTCACCGGGTACCTGGAGTACGGCATCGAGTACGAGGGCACCCCGCTCGCCCTGCTCGTGAGCGTCTACTTCGTCGAGTACGTGACGACGCGCACCCAGCCGCACTGGCTGGACAACCTGGAGAAGCGGCTCGGCAAGGAGAAGATCAAGGGTCAGCGCGCCCATGTCGGGACGGACCTGGACGACCACCACGACGACTTCGTCTGGACCGTTCTCGAGACGATGGTCAAGACCGAGGCCGACGAGGAGAAGGCGCTGCTGCACCTTCAGGACATCTCTCGTCTCTGGCAGATGTACTTCCTCGAGCTGTACAAGATGACCGTCGACGAGAAGGCGTCGATCGAGCTGCCGGATCCGGTGATGATCCCCGCGTGACCCCGACCCCCTCGACCGTCAGGAAGTGGACCCCATGGCCGTGGCCGACACCGGCACCCTGGAGATCAGCAACCTGGCGCCGAGCCACGGCCTGGCACCCGACGTCGAGGAGTGGATCGTCGACGGCCTGACCGAGGCGCTGCCGGCGCTCCGGATGAGGTCGCTGTTCACCCTTCGGCGCGACATGCTCAGGGACGCCGACCTGATCACGCTCGCGGTCGAGACACCGCGCCGTTCGGTGGTCGGTGCACTGTCGTCACGATGGTGCACCACACCGGCCGGTGGAGGGTTCCTGCACATCATGACCCAGTTCGTCGGCGAACGACGCCAGGGCGACGGCATCGCGTTCGCCGGCACGTGGGGGCGCCACATCGAGGGGATCTACGAGAGCACCTCAGAGTTCCCCGAGCTGTGGGTGCTGAAGACGTTCAACCCGATCGTCTACTGCGCGATGCGCGGCTTCACCCGAGTCCCCGATGTGGCGTTCTATCCCGACATCTACGCGGAGCGGCAGGACCCGCGCATCGTACGGACGGCCGAGCGGGTGGCCGCGATCGCCGCCCCGGGCCATACGTTCGTTCCCTCGACGGGCATCATCCGGGGCGCCGGCGAGCCCGCAGACTTGTATCCGTGGCTGCCGGAGTCGAGGGACGAGAAGGTCAACGACTACTTCGCCGCCACCACCCTGCCCGGCGACCGGATGCTGTGCATGCTCAGCATCCCGACACCGGAGGCGGCCGAGACGATCCTCCGGATGTTCGGCCTGACGCCGACGACACCGCAGGTCCGCCTGGCACGGTCGATGCTCGGTGACCCCGCACCCGCTCCGGCGGGCCGCAGAGACGGAGAATGATGGACGGCTGGGCGACCCATCGGGACGGCACCCTCTACCCGCACGAGACGGTCATCACCTGGCAGGCGCCGCCGATCCGCATCGGCGCGGGCGCGACCGCCGAGATCGGGTACGAGCTGAGCCGGCTCGGCGTCGGCTCCGTCCTGATCGTCACCGACCCGAACGTCGCCCGCGTCGGGCCCGTACGGCGCGTACGCGAGCTGGTCGAGCAGGCGGGGATCGAGGCCACCGTTTTCGACGAGGTGCGGGTCGAGCCGTCCGACCAGGGGTGTGAGGAGGCCGCCCGCAAGCTGGCCGACCGGCCGGTGGACGGCTATGTCGCGGTGGGCGGCGGCAGTTCGATCGACACGGCGAAGGTGCTCAACCTCCTGCACAGCCATCCCGACATCCCGCTGCGCGACTACCTGAACAAGCCGATCGGCGCCGGCCGGACGATCCCGGGCGTCCTCAAGCCGCTGGTGGCCATGCCCACCACGGCCGGGAGCGGCAGCGAGTGCACCGCGATGGTCGCGCTCGGCATCACCGACCTGCGGGTGAAGACCGGGATCAGCGACCTGCGGCTACGCCCGTCGGCCTCCATCATCGACCCGCTGAACACCCTCACCATGCCGCCCGCGGTGGCGGCCGCCTCCGGGTACGACGTCCTGACGCACGCCTGCGAGTCGTACACCGCCCGCGCGTACGACCAGCGCCCGCCGTACCCGTCCCCGGCCGGCCGGCCGATCTACATCGGGGCCAATCCGATCAGCGACGTGTGGGCGGAGAAGGCCCTCGCGCTGATCGGGACGTACTTCCGGCGGTCGGTGCTGAACGCCCTCGACGTGGAGGCGCGCACCGCGATGAGCCAGGCGGCCGCCTACGCGGGGATGGGCTTCGGCAACGCGGGGACCCACATCCCGCACGCCTGCGCCTACCCCATCGCCGGAATGGTCACCGAGTACCGGCCTCGGGACTACATCGTCGACCACCCGCTCGTGCCGCACGGCGAGTCGGTGATCGCCACCGCGCCCGCGGCGTTCGAGTTCACCTACCCGGCCTCGCCGGAGCGTCATCTGCGCGCCGCCGAGCTGCTCGGCGCGTCGACGGCGGGCGTGACCGTACGGAACGGCGCGGACCTGCTCCCGCAGACGATCCTGGACATCATGCGGGACACCGGAGGGCCGAACGGTGTCGGCTCCTTCGGCTACGAGACACGGGACATCCCCCTCCTGGTCGACGGCGCGGCCAAGCAGCAGCGTCTGCTCGTCGGATGCCCGCGCGACGTCACCGCCGACGACCTGACCCGGATCTTCCACGCGTCGATGAAGTATTGACCTTCGGCCCATAACGAGACCGGGCCTGAGGTTGACACCGGGACCGTTCTCCGGGCTCATGGGAGTACCGAAAGATCGCCCATAGGAGACGGCCCATGTCCGTGGCACCTCAGGTACGGCAAGCGCTCATCGGCGGTAAACCCGTGGAGACCGATGACAGCATCGACGTTCTGAACCCCTCGACCGGTGAAGTGTGCGCGCGCACGGTCCGAGGTGGTTCGCAGGAGATCGACCTGGCGGTCGCCTCGGCGCGAGACGCCTTCGAGGACGGCTGGCGGCACGTCTCCGCGGCCGACCGCGCGACGCTCTGCCGGCGGATCGCCGACGCGATCCGCGACCACCGCACCGAACTCGCCGAGCTGGAGACGCTCGACACCGGCAAGCCGCTGTCCCAGGCGTTCGTCGACGCGGACGCCGCGGCGCGCTACTTCGACTTCTACGCCGGATGCGTCGAGGCGCTGTTCGGCGACACGCTGTTCTCCCAGCCCGACGTGGTCGCGTACACGCTGCTGGAGCCGTACGGCGTGTGCGGCCACATCATCCCGTGGAACTACCCGATGCAGGTGGTCGCGCGGACCATCGCCCCCGCGCTGGCCGCCGGGAACACCTGCGTGCTCAAGCCGGCGGAGGACGCTCCCCTGACGCCGATGCGCATCGCGGAGCTGGCCCTGGAGGCCGGGCTCCCGCCCGGAGTGTTCAACGTCGTCCCGGGGTACGGCGAGGAAGCCGGGGCGGCGCTGGTGGCCCATCCCGGCGTCGACCATCTGGCCTTCACCGGCTCGCGCGAGGTGGGCACCCTGGTGATGGCCGGGGCGGCCGCCAACATCGTCCCGGTGACACTGGAGCTGGGCGGGAAGTCACCGCACCTGGTCTTCCCCGACTTCGATCCGGGCCAGGCCATCCCGCTGATCGTCTCGTCCATCACCGAGCACGCCGGCCAGAACTGCTCGGCGGGATCCCGTCTGCTCGTGCACGAGACGGTGTACGAAGCGACGGTCGACGCGCTCGCCGCGGCGTTCGAGCGCATGTCGATCGGGCCCGGCCGGACCGACCCGGACCTCGGCCCTCTCATCTCCGCCAAGCAGCGGGACCGCGTGCTCGGCTACATCGAGCAGGGCAAGAAGGACGGCCGCGTCGTCACCGGCGGAGGGCCGCCGGACGATCCCGAGCTGGCCGGCGGATTCTTCGTGCGGCCCACCATCTTCGACGAGATCCCGCACGACTCGCGCACCGTGCAGGAGGAGATCTTCGGACCCGTGCTGTGCGCCATCCCCTTCCGGGACACCGCGCACGCCGTCGAGCTGGCCAATCGCACGTCGTACGGGCTGAGCGCCGGTGTGTGGACCCGCGATGTCGGCCTGGCACACCATCTGGTGCGGGAACTCCGCGCGGGCCAGGTCTTCGTCAACAATTACAGTGCCGCGGGCGCGGTGGAACTCCCGTTCGGCGGGTACAAGCGGTCCGGATTCGGCCGGGAGAAGGGTTTTGAAGCGCTCCGGGAGTACTCCCAGTGCAAGGCCGTCGCGGTACGGGTGGGGTCGCCCGAAGCGTAGGACTTGACAGCGGAACCTAACGCGCGTGCGCCTTCCGATATTGCCGCACCTTGTGGCGATTGCCGCAGGCCTTCATGTCACACCACTGGCGCTGTCCGGGGCGTGACGTGTCGACGAACATCAGCGAGCAGTCGGAAAAGGCGCATTCGCGGACCCGTTCGAGCCAGGGGCCGGTCAGCAGATCGATGGCGTCCCGCGCCACGGTCGCCAGGCCGGCCTCCACGGTGCGGGCGGAGCGCAGCGTGACCGATCGGGCGTCCGGTGACAGCTCGGGGGCGAAGTCGGGGTGCACCGCCCAGGAGTTGAGCAGCTCGACGTCGGAGCGTGCCGGCTTGGCCCTGGTCGCGGGATGAACGAGGCGGTGGACGGCCTCGCGAAGCGCGCGAGCGTCGTCGAGGCCGCGCGGCTGCGCCGGCAGGTCGGCCGGCAGGGACAGCGCCAGCCGGAACCAGCGCCCGAGGTCGGCCGGGACCGCGAGGCGCTCAACGGGCTCCCGATAACGCCCACCCAGCGTGGCGGCGAAATCGAGACAGAGCCGACCGCCACGAAATCTGAAGTCGAACTTGTCCTGCGGCAATTCTCATCAGCTCCGAACCCAGTCTAGACAACCATCGGCCCCCGCGAGCGTTTATCACTAAGTCTAATGGCTTCATCGGGTGCCCGAAACAGCGTGACTCTCCGTCGAAAGATCACTTGGCGCCGGCCGACGCCTGCTCGCGATGACTCTCTCGACGCCGCCGCCCACCGGTATCCCCGCAGGTGATCGGCGCATAAATGGCAGTTACGGCGCCAATTCGGCCATGGTCGGCTCACGGCTCCGAGACGTCGAGAAGCCGCCGCCATACCTCAAAAACGGCGGCCGAACAAGACATCTAACCGAGATCAGCTTTACCAAAAACGCGTCTGGTCAACCGGGCTTTCGGTCAATAAAATCCGTAGAGCACTCGAAATTATCGGTGACCGGAGGACAAATGTCCGCTGAGAAGAACGGTGTCTTCGTACCCGGCAACGACCTTCGAGCACAGCTGGAACAGCTGCGCCGCCATTCGCCGGACGTCTTCCGGCGCATCGACCTGGCCCGCGTCGAATCATGGGAGTGGGACCGCACGCAGGGCGACTCCCATCGGGACGACTTCGATGCCGACGCCGCGGGCGGCAGGGGCTCGAGCTACGTCCGCGCGCAGCTGGCCAATGTGGACGCCCGCGCCCACGGGATCGGCCGGCTGATGGAGCTGATGCGGCCGACCCCCGTCAAGCGCGGCGCGGCCGGCCGTCGCACGATCGTCGATCTGCTGGGCGGCAACGGCCTGGTGCGGCAGGTCTGCGCGCGCCTCGGCATCGACGACGTCGAAGTGGTGACCTGTGACGCCTCCCCGCACATGGTGGAGACCGCGTGGGCCGCGGGCATTCCGGCGCTGCTCCAGCGTGCCGAGCGGCAGCTCTTCCAGTCGGAGTCCGTCGAGGGAGTGCTGCTGGCCTACGGCAGCCACCACATTCCTCCGGCGGATCGGGGCTCCGTCGTCAACGACGCCTACCGGGTCCTCCGGCAGGGTGGAACGTTCCTGCTCCACGACTTCCAAACCGGCTCCCCGATGGACACGTGGTTCACGACGATCGTCCATCCCTATTCGCAGACCGGGCACGAGTTCGATCACTTCACCGGCGACGAGATCGAGGAATATCTACTCAAAGCAGGATTCGACGCTTACGAGGTGATCGAAATCGACGACCCGTATACCGCGACCGCGCCCTCGCCCGAGGTGGCCGAGCGCAACCTCGGTGAATATCTCGTGAACATGTACGGCCTTTGCAAGAAAGAAGCCGAGCTCGGCGTGGAGGGGGCGTCCCGCTGGGCCGTGGGGGAGGCCAAGCGGATCTTCCACTATGACGACGGCGAGCCGTTGCACAGCACCATGGAATATGTCGACGACCTCGGCGCCTGGGAGCTGACGATCCCGCGCAAAGCACTGGTCGGGGTCGGCCGGAAGCTCTGAACCGCGGCGCGCCGGCTCGCCCGGCCGTACGGCAGGCGGCCGCTCCGAGACCGGCTCGGACGCGGCTTCTCCGACCGCGCGGCGCGTTCCACCCGGCGTGGCCGCGCGCGGCCACGGCGTCCCCGTGACCGCGGGGACGCCCGACCGGTCCGGTGACCGAGGAGGGCGCTGGGTACCGCCTACTTTCGGCATTCGCCCCGCATGCGGGGTGTTGTCCCTCTACCGTGGCATGTAACCTCCCATAGTGGTTACCGTGGCGGGGGCTCCGATCCGGGGCCTGCCCCTCGCCGAACGCCCAGGCCGGACAACAAGGATCCCGATGGACCGTTACGCCATTATCGTTGACGCTTATCACATCCCATTCGGAGACTCCCGGGGATTCGCCAGTGCCTTTCGCAAGCAAGGCATCGCACCGGTCGCCGTTATGAGCACTCCAGAGCCCATGGAGACGTTTCTCCCGCGGTGGTTCCCCGAGGACTTCGCCGCCATCCACTACTACGATGGCGATTTCGAGAAACTCGTCGCGACGGTGAAGGGTTACGACCCGATCTGCATCGTCCCCGGCCTCGAGCCCGGCGTCGAACTCGCCGGCGAACTGGTCGACGCCGTGCTCCCCGGCACCGGGAACCTGCCGGGGTCCTCCCCCGTCCACCGGGACAAGGCGCTCATGGCCAAGGCCCTCGAGACGGCCGACGTGCCCCGCATCCCGACGATCTGCTCCTCCGACCCGGAGGAGATCGCCACCTGGCTCAAGAGCAACGGCCTGGAGGACCGCCCGCTCGTCATCAAGCCCCCGAAGAGCAGCGGCGCCGAGGACGTCCGCCTCATCGAGGCGGGCCAGGACTGGCGGCCGTACTTCGACCGGCTGATCGGTTCCCTCAACCACTACGGCCAGACCAACGACAAGGTCATCATCCAGGAGTTCGCGGAGGGCACCGAGTACATCGTCGACCTGTACTCCGTGAACGGGCAGCACGGCCTGGTCGACGTCTGCGTCTACCAGAAGCGCACCAGGGACGGCGAGATCGGCATCTACGACGTCGCCGACTTCCTGGCGCCGGACGACCCGGTCGTGGCGCCGCTCGCGGAGTACACCGCACAGGCCGCCCACGCGTGCGGCATCCGCAACGGCTCGACGCACGCGGAGGTCATGCTCACCCCCGACGGCCCGCGGCTGATCGAACTCGCGGCCCGTTACTCGGGGAGCTGCATGATGTTCTCCGGCGCGCTCGCGACCGGCGACAACCAGATCGACCGTACGGTCCGGCACTACGTCGACGGGGAGTTCCGGCCGTCGTTCGAGCTGGTCCGCGAGGTGCGGACGGTGTGGCTCGCCGCCGAGAGCGACGGCGCCCTGCGCAACATGGACATCTTCGAGGAAGTGCGGGCCATGCCGTCGTTCTACGCCATGAGCCTGCCGGAGAACGGCAAGGTCGTCCCGCAGACCACGGGGATGAGCACGAGTCTGGGCTGGATCATCCAGGGCGCGTCCGACTGGGACGCCATCGAGGCGGACTACCGCCGCATCCGGGAGCTGGAGCGCGACCTCGTCATCGAACCGGTGGCGGAGCGCTGAGAGGAACTTCATGGCGACGCTCGTAATCGGCTGCGGAGTCAAGCTGATCAGCAGCCTGCAGGAGCAGCTGCCGGACGAGACCGTGGTGGTCATCGAACACCCGCAGGTGATCGAGCAGCGCGGCCTGCGGGAGAAGGTGAAGAGCCTGCCGACCGTCGAGGCGCTGGTGCCCGGCGACTACATCGACGAGTTCGATCCGCGCGCTCTCATCGCGTCGCTGCCGCCCGGCACCGTGATCGAGCGGGTGCTGTCGGCCATCGACGAGATGACGACCGTCGGCGCGGCCCGCATCGCCGCGGAGCTCGGCCTGCCCGGTTCCGGCGTACGGGCGGCCGAGATCTTCCGCGACAAGCTGCTCCTGCGCGAGGTCACCCACGCCGCCGGCATCCCCAACCCCCGCTGGCGCGAGGTGCACGACCTCGCCGAGCTGGAGGAGGCGGCGCGCGAGCTGGACGGCGACGGCCTGGTCCTCAAGCCGACCGGGCGGTCCGGCAGCCAGGGCGTCGTGCTCCTGGACCCCGGGGACGACCTGACCGAGGCGTGGGCGCACACGACGACGGCCGAGGGCCGCGTACGGCTCGACCCGCCGCCGTTCACGCGCTACCTCGTCGAGGAGCGGCTGCGCGGCTCGGAGGTCAGCGTCGAGTGCCTCGTGGCCGACGGAAAGGTCGTGTTCGGCAGCGTCACCGACAAGCGCGTCCTGCACGGCCGCCATCCGGTCGAGATCGGCCACGTGGTGCCCGCCGCGGTGGGCGCAACCGTCCGTAAGGACCTGCTCGACGGGATGCAGGGGCTGGTCGACGCGACCGGCTTCGAGTTCGGCATCCTGCACTGCGAATGGATGGTCACCGCGACCGGCCCGGTGCTGATCGAGTGCGCCGGGCGGCTGGCCGGCGACCGCATCACGGACCTGGTCAAGCTCGCCTACGACCTGCCGCTCCTCGGCGTGTACGCCTCGCTGATGGGCCGTGACGGGCCGGTCGGCGAGATCCCGGACACGGCCGGGCGAGCGGCCGCGGTCATGTTCCTCACGGGCACACCGGGGGTGGTGGAGAGCGTCACCGGCGTGGCCGAGGCGGCCGCCGCGCCCGGCGTCCAGGCCGCCGCGGTCACCGTCGCCGCCGGGGACCACGTCACCGAACCGCGGGCCTCCCGCGACCGGATCGGCCACGTCATGGCGGTCGGCGACGACGCCGAACAGGCATGGGAGCGCGTCGAAGGCGCCGCCCGCCTGATCCGGGTCACGGTCCGGTGAGGCTGCCGAACCTGCGGGACGGCGCGTGGGCGTCCCCGAACGGCCGGCGCCTGCTGGTCGTCTCCATCATCGACTCGACCGGCAACGGCGCCTTCACCTCCGCGTCCGTCGTGCTGTTCAGCGTCGTCCTCCATCTGACGCCGGCCCAGATCGGCCGGGGCCTGACCCTCGGCGCCTTCCTCGGGCTCTTCTCGTCGGTGCTGTGGGGCACGCTGGCGGACCGGCTCGGCGTGCGCACGATCCTGCTGAGCATTCAGCTGTGGCGGGCGGCGGCCTTCATCGGCTACGCCTTCATCCACGACTTCACCGGGTACGTCGCGATCGCGGTGTTCCTCGGCCTCGCGGAGCGGGCCAGCCCGCCGATCCTCCTGTCGTTCGTCACCTCCGCGGTCGGGGAGAGCAACCGCGTCAAGACCGCCGGCGCGCTGCGGAGCATCCGCAACGCGGGGTTCACCCTCGGCGCGCTGCTCGCGTCGCTCGCCCTGCTGTCCCCCGGCCGTACGTCGCTGCTCTGCGTCGTCCTCGGCAACGCCGCGTCGTTCATCGTCGCCGCCGCGCTGCTGCGCGGCATCGTCCTGCAGGGGCCGCCCAAGCCGGTCCGCAAGCCGAAGGGCGAGGCGCCCGACCGCGTGCGCAGCCGCCCCGCCTTCCTGATCGCGGCCGTGCTGACCGGCGTGCTCAGCATGCACCGGTTCATCCTGTCGATCGGGCTGCCGCTGTGGATCGTCTCGCGGCACCTCGTGCCCAAGCCGATGGTCAGCGTGCTGATCGCGATCAACACCGTGCTCGTGGTCTTCCTGCAGGTGCGGATGACGCGGCAGACCGATGCGGCGGACGGGGCGGCGCGGGCGCTGCGCAACTCCGGGTGGATGCTGCTCTGCTGCGCCCTGCTGCTGGTCGCGGCGTCCGGTCACCTGCCGATCGCGCCCTGGACCGCCGGCGCCATCCTCGTGGTCGCCATACTCGCCCTGACCTTCGCCGAGATGTGGCAGGCGGCCGGCACCTGGGGGCTGTCCCTGCGGCTGTCCCCCGAGGCCTCCCGTACGCGTTTCCTGTCGGTCTTCAACCTCGGGACCTCCTTCCTCGACGTGGCCGGGCCGTTCGTCGTCACCGCCCTGGTGCTGCCCGCCGGGCGGGTCGGCTGGGCGGTGCTCGGCGGCGTCCTCGCGGTGGCCGGTCTGCTCTCCCCCGTGGTGGCCCGGTGGGCCGAACGGGAGCGCCTCCGGCACGAGGAGCCGGTCGCGGCGGTGGAGACGCACACCACGCTCTGACCCCACGACACGATTGGACCGGACCGAAGATGTTCCCTCACCTGGTGTTCGTCGGGGCTCGCCCCGAGATCATCGGCAAGCTGCTCGGTGTGCCCGTCACGCTGACCGCCATCGTGCGCACCGGCACCGACGAGACGTTCGAGCGCAAGCTCGCGCTGCGGACGTTCAGCACCGACGTCACCGACACCGACGCACTGCTGGCCTGCGCCCGGGAGATCCACGCGTGGCGCCCGATCGACGCGATGATCGCCGCGACCGAGCACGCGCTGCTGCCCACCGCGATCGTGGGTGAGGCGATGGGCGTCCGGGTGAACCCGGTGGAGGCCGTGACGCTCGCCCAGGACAAGGCGGCGATGCGGCGCCGGCTCGCCGAGCGGGGGGTGGAGACCGTCGCCCACCGGGTGTGCACCGACATTGAGGAGGTCCGGGACTTCTTCGCCACCTGTCCCGGCGGCGTGCTGCTGAAGCCGGCCGACGGCAACGGCGGGCGGGGCGTCGCCCTCATCCGGCACCCGGACGACATCCCCCGGGCCTGGGCGCACACCGCGCCGGAGTCCCGTGAGGCCGGCGTGCTCGCCGAGGAGTTCCTCACCGGGCTGGAGACGAGCGTCGAGACGATGAGCGCCGGGGGCGAACACCGCGCGCTCATGGTCCCCGCCAAGCACACCTCCGGGCCGCCGCACTTCGTCGAGATCGCGCACCAGATGCCCGGCGAGCACCCGCCCACGATCGTCAAGACGGCAACGGACGCCGTGTTCGCCGCCCTCGACGCCATCGGCTACATGTGGGGGCCCACCAACACCGAGGTCATGATCGAGGGTGACCGGGCCACCGTCGTCGAGATCAACCCGCGGTGGGGCGGCGCGCGGTACTGGGAGATGCTCGAGCTCGTCGCCGGCGTCGACATGGCCGAGGCCACCGCGATGGCCTACGCCTACGACCGGCTGCCGGCCCCCTTCGAGGCGCCGGCCGCGACGTGCGCCGTCCGGCTCCTGACCCCGCCCCCCGGCCGGATCGTCGCACTCACCGGACTCGACAAGGCCACCGCCGTCGACGGCGTCGTCCGCATCGGCGAGCTGAACCGGATCGGCGACGTCATGCCCTCCCTCACCGACTTCCGGGGACGGGCCGGGTACGTCCTCGCGACCGGACCCGACCGGCAGGCCGCGGCCGACATCGCCGAGCGGGCCGCCTCCCTCATCGACATCCGGACGGTCCCGGCAGCATCGAACGCAAAGGACGACGCCTCCATGCGCGACGACGTTCGGCAGGCTCTGCGAAAGCTCCTCCCCGGCGTACGCTCCGACCTCGACGCTCTGATCCGGATCCCCTCGATCAGCGCCGACCCCGCCCACGCGGCGGACGTACGGCGTTCGGCGGAGCTGACGGCCCGGCTGCTGGAGGAGGCCGGCGCGGCCGACGTGCAGGTCCTCGACGACATCGAGGGCGGCCGGCCGGCGGTCGTCGCCCATTTCCCGGCGCCGCCGGACATGCCCACCGTGCTGCTGTACGCGCACCACGACGTCCAGCCGACCGGTGACCCCGCCGGCTGGACGAGCCCTCCGTTCGAGCCCGACGAGCGGGACGGGCGCCTGTTCGCCCGAGGGTCGGCCGACGACAAGGCGGGCATCGCCGCCCACCTGGCCGTGCTCCGGCTCTTCGACGGACACCCGCCGGTCGGCGTCACGGTCTTCGTCGAAGGCGAGGAGGAGATCGGCTCGCCGACGCTCGGCGCCTTCCTCGAACGGCACCGCGACAAGCTCACCGCGGACGTCTGCGTCCTGGCCGACTCCACCAACCTCGACGTCGGAACGCCGTCCCTCACGACCACGCTCCGGGGGATGACCGACGTTGTCGTGGAGGTACGGGCGCTGGAGCACAGCGTGCACTCCGGCATCTACGGCGGCGCCACGCCGGACGCCCTGACGGCGCTGTGCCGGCTGCTGGCCACCCTGCACAACGACGAGGGCGAGGTCGCCGTCGAGGGCCTCATCTCGGCACCGGCACCCAAGGTGGACTACCCCGAGGAGCGCTTCCGCACCGAGGCCGGCGTGCTCGACGGCGTCCGGCTGCTGGGCAATGGAAGCGTCGCCGAACGCATCTGGACCAAGCCGGCGCTGACCGTGCTGGCCATCGACGCGACCCCGGTGGCCAAGGCGTCCAACACGCTCACCGCGACGGCCCGCGCCAAGATCAGCCTGCGGCTCGCGCCGGGCGAGGACGCCCCGAGCGCGCAGCGGAAGCTGATCGAGCACCTGCGCGAGCACGCCCCGTGGGGCGTCGAGGTCGAGGTCAGCGCCGGCAAGGCCGGCCGCCCGTACGCCGTCGACACGACCGGCCCGGCCTTCGAGACGGCCCGCAGCGCCTACGGCCTGGCGTACGACGGCGACCTCGTGCACATCGGGGTCGGCGGGACGATCCCGTTCATCGCGGAGTTCTCCGACGCCTTCCCCGACGCCGCGATCCTCGTCACCAGCGCGGGCGCCGACCCGGACTGCCGGGCGCACGGCCTCGACGAGAGCCTCCACCTGGCCGACTTCGAGAACGCCTGCCTGGCCGAGTCTCTGCTGCTCATCCAGTTGGCCCGCCAGAACGACAAGAACCAGCCCGCGCGGGCGATCTAACGGGTGAGGAGGTCCCGGAGGGCCTTGGCGATGACCTCCGGGGCCTCCTCGGCCATGAAGTGGCCACAGGTGACGGTCTCGTGGTGCAGGTCGGACGCCCAGGCGCCCCACAGCCCGGCCGCGTCGAAGCCAAGGGCGGCGCCCCAGTCCTGCTGGAGGACGGTGACCGGCATCGCCAACCGGCGACCGGCGGCGCGGTCGGCCTGGTCGTGCTCGACGTCGACGCCGACGGATGCACGGTAGTCGGCCACGATGGAGGGCACCGCGTCGCGGCAGGCCTCCAGGTAGGCCGCGCGGACGTCCGCGGGGATCGCCTGCGGGTCGCTGGTCCAGATGTCGAGGAAGTGGCCGAAGAACGCGTCCGGGCTCCCGGCGATCAGCTGCTCGGGCAGGCCGGGCGGCTGGGCCATCAGGTACAGGTGGAAGCCGACGGCGCCGGTAACGCCGTGCATCACGTCCCACATGTCCAGGGTCGGCAGCACGTCGAGGCAGGCCAGGCGGGTGACCGCCTCGGGGTGGTCGAGGCCGGCGCGGAATGCGACCAGGGCGCCGCGGTCGTGTCCGGCCAGCGCGAACCGCTCGTGCCCCAGCGCGCGGGCCAGGGCGACGACGTCGGCGGCCATGGTCCGCTTCGCGTAGGTGGCCCCGTCGGTCTCGGCGGGCTTGTCGCTGGCGCCGTAGCCGCGCAGGTCGGGGCAGATGACGGTGTGGTCGGCGGCGAGGTCGGCCGCGACGTGCCGCCACATCAGGTGGGTCTGCGGGAAGCCGTGCAGCAGCACGATCGCGGGGCCCGAGCCCCCGACGGCCGCGTTCAGGGACACCCCGTCGGCGACGGGGACGTGCCGATGGTCGAATCCGGTGATGGCAGGCGCCATGGTTTCCGTCTCCTTCGGTGGACGACCTGGTGCCCGCAAGGCTGCCGGGGACGAATGAGCGTCCGATGAGCGCGCTACGGTGACCGGGGGAAGGAGGCTCGGGCGGTGCGCGTCACGTTCGGGGTGCTGGGGCCGGTGACGGCCTGGGACGCCGCCGGTGAGCCCATCGACCTGAAGGGGCCACGCCACCGCGCGGTGCTGGCCCGGCTGATCGTCGCCCGTGGCCGCGTCGTCCCCGTCACCCGTCTCGCCGACGACCTGTGGGCGGACCCTCCCTCGAACGCCGTCGGCGCGATCCGCACCTTCGTCGCCGCCCTGCGCCGCGCCCTCGAACCTGCGCGGCCCCCACGCACCCCCGCCCTGCTGCTGGTCACCGAGGGCCCCGGGTACGCGCTGCGCGCGGCGCCGGACGCGGTCGACGCCTGGCGCTTCGAAGGGGCGCTGGCCGCCGCCGTGCCCTCCGGCGACGCGCTCGTACGGCTGGAGGAGGCGCTCGGGTGGTGGCGCGGGCCCGCCTACGCGGAGTTCGCCGACGAGCCGTGGGCCCGCGCCGAACGCTCCCGTCTCGCGGAACTCCGGCTGCACGCGATCGAGCGCCACGCCGAGGCCCGCCTGGACCTGGGCCTGGCCGCCGAGGCGGTGGCGGACCTGGACGCGCACGTGGCCGGGCACCCGTGGCGGGAGCACGCCTGGCGGCTGCTGGCCCTGGCGCTGTACCGCACCGGCCGGCAGGCCGACGCGCTCGCGGTGCTGCGCCGGGCCCGCGCTCTCCTCGTCGAGGAGCTGGGGCTGGACCCCGGCCCAGCCCTGCGCGACCTGGAGGCGGACATCCTCGGCCAGGCCGCGCGCCTGGACCCGGCGCCGGGCGGCGCGGCGGCGCGGGTCTGGGCGCAGACGGCCGCCGCGTACGACCGCGCCGTGCCGTCCGGAGCACGGGCCCGGCTGGAGTCGACCGTGGGTCTGCTGCGGGACCTCGCGGTGACCGGGGGCGGCGGCCTGGTGGAGGCCCGCCGGCACCGCGTGGCCGCCATCGAAGCGGCCGAGGAGCTGGGCGACCCGGAGCTGACCGCACGGGTGATCGGCGCGTACGACGTCCCGGCGATCTGGACGCGCGTCGACGACCCCGACCAGGCCGCACGGGTGGTCGCGGCGGCCGAGCGCGCCCTCACCGCCATCCCGCCGACCGGATACGACGCGGCCCGCGCCCGGCTGCTGGCCACGATCGCCCTGGAGTCGCGCGGCACCCGTACGGACCGCGGGCCCCGGGCCGCCCGGCAGGCCGAGGAGATCGCCCGGCGCCTGGACGATCCGACGCTGCTGGTGTTCGCGCTGAACGCGGTGTTCATGCAGAGCTTCGAGCGCGCCGGCCTGGCGCCCCGCCGCGACGAGATCGGCGCCGAGCTGGTCGCCCTGTCCGCCCGGCACGGCCTGTCCACCTTCGAGATCCTGGGTCACCTCATCCGTCTCCAGGCACGTAGTGCCCTCGCGGACTTCGCCGGGGCCGACGAGCACGCGGCGGCGGCCGACCGCCTGGCCGAGCGCCACGAGCGGCCGCTTGTGGAGGTCTTCACCCGGTGGTACGCCGCGCTGCGGACGGCCGTGACCGGTCCGGCGGCCCAGGCCGAGACGGCCTACCGGGACGCCGCCACCCACCTGCCCGACGCCGGCATGCCGGGGCTGGAGCGCGGCCTCCTGCCGCTGGCACTGCTGTGCCTGCGCGTACGGCACGGCCTGCCCGTCCAGGTCCACGAGCACACCGACTGGGGGCCGTACGGGCCGTGGGTCCGCCCCTTGCTGCTGCAGGCCGAGGGCCGTCGTCCGGCGGCCGTCGCCGCGCTGCGCGAGGTTCCGGACCCGCCGCGCGACCTGCTGCTGGAGGCCCTGTGGTGCCTGACCGCACGCGCGGCGATCGCGGTCGGCGACCGGGAGACGATGGAGCGGGCGTACGCCGAGCTGTCCCCCGCGAGGGCGGAGCTGGCCGGGGCGGGCAGCGGCCTGCTCACCGTGGGCCCGGTCGCCCGGCACCTCGACGACCTCGCCACCGCCCTCCGCATCCCCTGACAGCGATCCCCCCTTGCGCGGGCCGCCGGCCACGGGGGGCGAATTCCTATCGATCGAATCGCAGCCCTGGTGGCATGCTGTGGCGATGACTGCGACATCCACGTCACTGTTTTGCCGAGGTCGCCCGCAAGAACGCCGTACTGGATCTCAAGCTTAGCGGTAGGTATAGTGTTGAATGATGGGATCTGCGCCTCAGCCTGCGATGGGCATCGGCCGGGACGACCTCGAACGGGCGGCAATCGGGTTCGTGGCCGAGGCCTTCACGCTCCGCGACGATGTCAACCGCCAACTCGACCTCATCGCCTCCCTCGACCTAGGCGGCGACAGTGGCGTCAAGCAGAGATTCGACGGCGCCCTGTCGGATCTCAAGGACTACGTCCGCGTGCTCGTCGGCAAGGACGACTCCACGGGCGTGTACAACCACGTGGCGGGCGGCATGAACCACATGGTGGTGAATCTCAACGACGCCGAAGCGTTGATAATCGATTCTCTTCCCAAGGTCGACGACGGGCCTGCCAGCTTCGCCTAGAGTATGGAGGATCCGTCGTGGGGACCGAAGGGCTCTTGGGCTCACTACGCAAGCTTCTGTTCCTCCCCCTATCGATCGGAGTGGGCGCGTACGTCGAGTACCAGATCCTGGTCAAGTATCCAGAGGGGAACCCAGACCATTGGGACCTGGCCGCCGGGCATCTTGATCAGATTCGGCTCCGCGTCGAAAAGAGCCGGGACGAAATGAATCTGGCGGTCGTCCAGACGATTCGCCACAATTCTGGTCTCGCAATCGACGCGTTCGGTCGATACTGGACCAAGATTTATTCATACCTGTCACAGGTCTGCGAATACTGCGCGCGCCTCGCTCAGGCGTGCCGGGACTACGCCCAGATGCTCAGGGCGACACAGCACGCACTCCTTGTGCTCGCGGTGGAGAACGCCGTGGCACTGGCTTGGGCGATCGCGTGGGCCTGGACGGGACCAGCGGTCGCCACGCCGATCTCCGAGTGGCTGATCCAGCGGATGTACCGGAAAGCGCAAGGGGAGCTTCTGGTGGGGCTCCTCGAGAGGTCGACCTTGCAGATCTTCCTGGAACTGCTCGGCGAGAAGGCGGTCAGTTACACCGTTGGAGCAACTATATACACTGTCGGCGACTTTGCTCTGGCCGACGGCGTGAAAATGTCGTTCGGCGACTCTCCCGGCTCTGCCGGCGACACTCTGACGGGCATGGACAAGGAGTTCAATGCCGCCCTCGTCTTCTGGGCCGCATGGGACGGCGTCTGGGAGACCACCAGACTCGGCCCCATGACCAAAGCATTTCCCGCAACCGCCTGGGGCAATGAACTCGCGGAGGTCTTCTCGTGGACCGTGGGCTCGACCGGATGGACGGTCGCGGGGAACATGCAAGATGGAAAGCATGGATCCGACGTCTGGCCGACCGGCGCCCAGTGGCTCGGGAAATTGGCCATCATTTCCGGGCAGCGGTCCAAGAGCTCGAATTAGGGCGCGCTACCGATCCCCTCAGCCGCCGGTGAAGCGTTCGGCCTCACCATAGAACGACGTCATCGCCTCGTTCATCCGGCCGGTCACCTTCTCGGTCGCGTCCTGACCGGCCTGGTTCACCGCCTCAAGGATCGCGGCGGCCAGCGCTTCCGAGCCGAGCCGCATCGCTCGCGGCTTGATCTCCAGCCGAGCGAGCGCGCCACCGGGAAGCGCCTCGACCACCACGTTTCCGTCCGCGGATTCGCTTCTACCGCGGATATCACCGAACTCCTGCCGCAGGTCATCCAACTGCCGGGCACTGTCACTGAACTTCGACAAAAAGCGGCCGAGTTCTTCGTCGCCGATCCGGCCGAAGATGTCATCTGGACGAGCCACTCTTACCCCTCACCGCACACAGAACATATTTCCTACATTTTAACCATAGAATCGGCGCCCGACTGGGCAGGGCGGCAGCACCCAGCGGGGCCAACGAACCTATTTCTGAGTGCGGCCTGATCAGGTGCCGATGGCGGTGGCGATCAGGATCTCCAGTTGGGCGGCGACATCGTCCAGCGGCCGGATGTCACCGTGGGCGCGGCACAACGCGACCGTTCCCTCCACCGATGCGATGACAAGTGTCGCCAGCTGCGTGGCGGCGGGCTCGGCCACGCCGTGTTCGCCGAGCGAGGCCGCCAGCAGCCGCTGCCAGGCGGTGAAGACCTCGGCGGCGGCGATGATCGCTTCGGGGTCGCCGTCGGCGGGGGGTTCTTCGACGGCTACGGCCAGCACCGGGCAGCCGGCCCGGTAGCCGCTGTCGACGACCGTCTGCCGCCACAACGTCAGGAACGCCCGCAACCCGGCGACCGGACCGGCCGCCAGCTCCTGCTCCAGGGTCCGGGACACCAGGTCGCCGGCGAACCGCACCGCCTCGGCGGCCAGCTGCTGCTTGCCACGGGGGAAGTAGTGGTAGGTCGACCCCAGCGGAGCGCCGGAGTGTCCGGCCAGGTCCCGGATGGTGCTGCCGGCCAGGCCTCGGCGCCGAATCAGGTCGGCCGCGCCCACGATGATCCTCTGCCGCGACGCGGACGTGCTGCGGGTCACGAGCACCCTCCTCTGGCTATGACGATCGTTATAGCCTATCGTGACGCGTGAATATGACGCTCGTTATAACCGCACGTCGGTGACTCATCATGGGGAGAGGAGACCCGTCATGCCGAAGATCCAGCCTGCCCCGATGAACCCGGTCGGTTCACAGCGCTCGGTGCGGGAGCTTCGGTTGGTGCGCAGCGGCAGGCTCTCCTGGGCGGAACGTGCCGCGCCGGAGATCATCGACGCGGGGGATGCGATCGTGCGTCCGTTCCTGGCCGGCCGGTGCGACGGCGACACCTTGCCGATCCACCGCCCGGTCTCCCGCGCCCTGCAGGCGGGCATGGCGCTGGGCCTGGTCGATCCGGTCGTGAAAGGCATCTGCGGGAAGGTCCCCTTCCGCGGGCCGTTCCCGATCGGCCACGAATGCGTCGCCCAGGTCACCGCCGTCGGGCCGTACGTCACCAGCCTGAAGGTCGGGCAGACGGTGATCGTCCCGTGGGCGGTCTCCTGCGGCGCGTGCCCGCCCTGCCGACGCGGCCTGACCTCCAAGTGCGCCACCGCCGGTACCGCCACACCCGGTGGCGTACTCGCGGCGTTCGGTTTCGGTTCGTCCGCCGGCGCCTGGGGCGGCATGGTCACCGACCTGATCCGCGTCCCGTTCGCCGACCACCTGCTCGTGAAACTTCCCGATGGCGTCCCCCCGGCGCGAGTCGCGGCGGCCGGCGACAACCTCGCCGACGCCTGGCGCGCCGTCGTACCGCCGCTGGCCGAACGGGAGGGAGGCACGGTCCTGGTGCTGGGCGGCGGCGCCAAGAGCATCGGCCTGTACGCCGCCGGCCTGGCCGTCGCCCACGGCGCCGCCCGCGTCGATTATTTCGATGTCTCCCCCACACGGCGGCGCATCGCCGAGTCCTTCGGGGCACGCACCCCCGCCGGTGCCCGCCCGCAGGGCGTCTACGACGTCGTCGTGGAGGCGACCTCACGCTCCGGCGGCCTGCGGACCGCCCTGCGCGCGCTGGCCCCCGGGGGGATCTGCACGGCGGTCGGCTACTACCTGGCCACCGGCACCCGGCTCCCGTTGATGCACCTGTACGCCACCGACGGCACGCTGCGCGTCGGCGTCTCGCATGTCCGCGCGAACCTGCCCGCTCTGCTGGAGTTCCTTCAGCGCACCGGATTTCCCGCCGAACACGTCACCACCCTGACCGCCGACTGGAACGACGCGCCCGTCGCCTATGCGGCCCGCACCACGAAACTGGTCCTGGCCCGCGACCCTCTGCCGTTCCGAGACGAGGCCACCCGGTGACCCCCGCCCGTCCGTCCGCCTCGACGACGTCCGCCGGGCCATGAGGCAAGCGTAGGTGGTGCTCGAAAGCGAAGATCGTACGATGGGCCTGGCATTTCTCCCTGATCGGAAGCGGGCGCAGATGGTCGATTTCTCGCGGGGTCTCCCTCCGGCATTCCTGAGCAGCGCCAACGCGTCGTTCAGCCGGTTGCTGGCCGAGTGCGCGCCCGAGGCGCTGCCCACGGGACGGGTCCGGGAATCGGTCGCCGGGCTCCCCATCCCGCACGGCACCACGATCCTGGCACTGACCTTCGAGGGCGGCGTGCTCATGGCCGGTGACCGCCGGGCCACGATGGGGAACCTCATCGCGCAACGCGACCTGGAGAAGGTGAACTTCGCCGACGAGTACTCGGCGGTGGCCTTCGCCGGGACCGTCGGCACCGCCATGGACATGGTCCGTCTCTTCCAGTTCGAGCTGGAGCACTACGAGAAGATCGAGGAACGGCGGCTGTCACTCGACGGCAAGGCCCGCCGGCTGGCCTCCCTCGTCCAGGACAACCTCGGCGCGGCGATGCAGGGCCTGGTGGTCGTCCCCCTCTTCGCCGGTTACGACCTCGACCGGGGCGTCGGCAGGATCTACTCGTTCGACGTCACCGGCGGCCCGTACGAGATGGCGGACTTCCACTCCGACGGCTCGGGTTCGCCGTACGCACGGGGCTCGCTGAAGAAGCTGTACCGGCCCGGGATGTCCCAGGACGACGCCGTCATCGCCGCCGTGCAGGCGCTGTACGACGCGGCGGACGACGACTCGGCGACCGGCGGTCCGGACCTGACCCGCCGGATCTACCCAAGCATCGCCGTCGTCACCGAGGACGGGTACCGGCGCCTGTCCGAGGACGAAGTCCGTACGGTCGCCGAGGCGGTCGTCGCCGCCCGGCACGACTCCCCCAACGGCCCCATCGCGCCCGTGCGCTGAGGCTCGCCGGTTCTTCGGGCGGCCGATGGTGGGGTCAGGGGTGCTGGAAGGTGACCTCCGGGTCGGCGGGTGAGGGCCCGTCGAGCAGGCGCTGCGGGATCCCCTTGAGGTGCAGGTCGAAGAAGGCGCCGACGTAGGCGCGGGTGATCTCTTCCGCGCGCTGCGGGGAGATCCCGGAGCCCGGCCTGCCCGCCCACGCGGACAGGACGGGCATGTCCGTGAACGTGCCGTGGTCGGAATCGACGACGGTCAGCCAGCGTTTCCAGCCGTTCAGGCTGCTCCACGCCTGCCCCCAGGTGTCGTCCATGCCCGGGACCTCATGCTGGGCGCCGAACATCAGGAAGGGGCGATGGCCCAGGCCGGTGGCGGGCATCGGCGCGTTGAAGGTGCCGTCCATGTTCACCCCCGCACGCACCCGCTGGTCGGTGGCCATGGTCGTGGCGGCCGCGTTGCCGCCGATGGAGTGCCCGGCCATGCCGATGTGCCTGAGGTCGACCATGCGGGCGTAGGGCCATGCCGGGTGGTGGGCGGTCAGTCGGCCGATCACGAAGGAGATGTCCTTGGCCCGGCTCCGGGCGATGGCCGCGGGCCCGCCTGCGGGGGGCTCGTCGCAGACGGCACAGGCCAGAGTGCGTCCGTCGGGGAAGGTCGTGCCGGAGTTCTCGTAGGTGTGGTCGACCAGCGCGACGACGTACCCGCGGCTCGCCAGGTCCTCGGAGAGGCCGGTGAGGGTGGCGCGCGGGAACCCGAGGCCGGGTGAGAGCAGCACCAGCGGGAAGCGCCCGGGTGCCGGGCGTGCGCCGGTGTGCGCGTAGGTGCGGGTGCCGCTGAGCGCCTCGGCCGGGATGCCGACGCCCGGAGCCTTCTCCTGCAGGAACAGCCGGGCCTCCTCGGTGGTCATGTACGGGGCGGCCCCGCCGCTCCCAGGCCGGGCAGGGTAGTACGTCGACACCATCAGCTGCCGCGGACCCGCCGACGGCACCCAGGGATCCGGGCGGTGCTCATCGACGAGGTGCAGCGTGGTGCGGCCGACCGCATGCGGGCCGGTCGGGCGGGGCAGTACGGGGGACTCGGACGTGTGCGAGGCCGTGGAACGAGCGGCGCGTGCGGCCGCGACCTGCTGGGCCGGCGAAGCGCCGCATGCCGCCGTCGCCAAGGTGAGACCCAGCAGGGCGGCGACCAGCCGTGGCACGCGGGCTTGGCCGCGCAGGCTCGTCAGGGCCCGGCCGAGCGGCCGGGACGCATCGGTGATCTCTGGTTTCATCAGGTTCCTGTTCGCAGAAGGGCATGCGTCGCCGATGGCGCCGGACGACACCGGCGCCACTGGACGAGCGCGGGAATGTGGACGCCGCATCGCGTCGATCCGGCCGATGCGGCGAATGGGCGTCGAGTCAGCCGATCCTGCGACGGACCAGCCAGACGGTGGCGATGCCCAGCAGCAGGATGAGCAGGCCCATCCAGCCGGCCTCGATGAACTGGAAGGTCCAGAACCGGCCGGCGGGGTGATAGCTGGTCACGATGGTGTAGTGCCGGGCCTGGAGCCAGTCTCTGTAGGAGACCGAGGGCCCGTCGCTGGACGACGGGAGCTGCGCCAGATACTTCGTGAACAGGATGTGACTCTGGCCTGTGTCGAGCAGGTGGCCAGTCGGGTCCACGTACGCCCTGCCGACCACCCAGTCACGCGGGCCGATCCTGCCCGCGGTGACGAGTGGCGTCATGTAGTACCGGCGAAGCTTGAAGACGAGCGCCGCGATGAGGCCGAACGAGCCGAGGAAGACCGCGCCGACCGCGACCATGGTGCGGCGGGTCAGCAGGCCGGCGAACACTCCGGCCGTGAACGCCAGGAGCGTCTGGACCGGGAAGACGATTCCCCCGAGCTCGAAGCCGAGGTAGTCGCCGAATCCAAAGCGCATGACGTGGTCCAGGGGAGCGTTGTACCAGGTGTACAGGGCCCCATAGGCCTCCGCCACCGCGGCCAGCACGGAGGCGATCAGGAACAGCTTGGTCAGCAGCCAGCGGGTGCGCCCGGCGCCCTGGGTCCAGGTGAACCGGTAGGTGCCCGTCTCCAACTCCCGCCCGATCAGCGGCCCCCCGATGACCGCGCCGAACGCCGCGGGGAGCAGCAGCAGGAACAGGAACGGCAATTGGGCCGGGTACCAACTGAACAGCTCGTCGCGGAGCTGGAAGCAGCGGCCGCCGGCGAAGGAAGTGCACCGGGCCAGCCCGAGCCGGTCGTAAGTCGAACGGGCCTGCAGACCACCGTCCACCATCAGCACGGCGAAGCCGGCCAGCATCCCCAGCAGGACGTAGAAGGCGAACCGGTGCTGGCGCCAGGTCACCCACGCGAGGCCGAGCCGGGGCAGCGCGCCGCCGCGGCCTGGAACCGATGAATCGACCGTCGTCATCAGCAGGCCACCTGTTCGCCGGGTGCGGATTTCGGGCCGGGGAGCACCGAGGCCGACGGTTCACGCATGTAGGCCAGCACCAGTTCCTCCAGCCCGACCGATTGCCGCTGCCAGCCCGGCGGCGCGGCGGACGGGTCGGCGGCGCGGACCAGCAGGTGAGCCTGCGCGAAGGCGCGCCGATCCCGTACGACCGGGAACCGCTGGGCGACGACGTCGGCCTGCTCGGCCGGACCGGTCAGGACGTGATGCCCGGCCACCAGTTCCTCGACCTCACCGGACACCTGGATCCGCCCATCGTGCACGACGACCACGTAGTCGCAGACCCGCTCCAGCTCCGCAACGACGTGGGAGGAGAACACCACCGAGACGCCGTCCTCCGACACGGCCGCCATCAACGCCGCCATGAAGTCATGCCGCGCGACCGGGTCCAGGGCGGCCAGCGGCTCGTCCAGGATCAGTAGTTCCGGGCGTTTGGCGAGAGCGAGGGTGAGCGCCACCTGAGACCGCTGACCGCCCGACAACGCGCCGACCTTCTTCTTCAGTGGAATGCCCAGCTCCGCCAAACGGGCTTGGACGCGCCCGGTGTCCCATCGCCGGTTCAGGCTGCGCCCCACCCGCACCATGTCGGCCACGGACAGGTTGCGGTACAGCGCCGCCTCTTGGGCCACGAAGGCGACCGCGTCCAGCGCGGCGGCAGATCCCGCGGGCATGCCCCCCGCCACCCGTACCTGCCCGGTGGTCGGCGTGGCCAGCCCGACGGCCAGGCTCAGCAGCGTCGTCTTGCCCGCGCCGTTCGGGCCGACCAGACCGACCACGTGCCCGCCGGGGATGGCCAGTGAGCAGTCCCGCAACGCCCAGGTCCGCCCGTAGCGCTTGCCGAGCCCCGCGGTCTCGATCGCGACGCCCGCGCTCACGCGACCACCCCCGTACGGCCGCCGCCGTCTCCTTCATCCGTCCGGCCGTCACGGCCCTGGCGCAGGTCGTGCAACGCGGCCGTGAACAGCGCGGCCATGCCGTCCTCGTCGAGGCCGGCCTCGCTCGCCGTACGCATCCAGGCCAGCATGCTCTTGTGCAGCGCCGTTTGTTCGCGCAGGCCCACCCGGTCCAAGGTGCCCTCGACGAACGTGCCGATCCCCCGCCGTCCGGCCACCAGGCCACGGTGCTCCAGCTCCCGGTAGGCCTTCAGCACCGTGTTCGGGTTGATGGCCAACCCGGCGACGACGTCCTTAACCCTCGGCAGCTGATCACCCTGCCGCAGATACCCCAGCCGCAGCGCCTGCTCCACCTGCTGCACCAGCTGGAGATAGGTCGGCACCCCCGAGCCGGGATCGAGCCGGAACTCGATCGGCGACGGCGAACCATCTTTATCTACATCCATAGTTATAGAGTTAAAGCAGGTTTTGATCGGTGTTGTCAACGCCGGGCGCCATCGCTCCCGATCAAGCGCCGGAATCGGGCCAGCGCGGCGTCGATGAACAGAAGTTGGTCCGTGTCGCGGGTGGCGACGTAGAAGGGCTCGGCCTGGCGCTTCCACAATGGGACGCCCCATACGTCATCAGCGACGCGGACCCAGCCGTGGGGCGGCTCGCCTACCGGAACATTGTCCATGCTCATCGACTCCCGGCTCCGGCGGCCGCCTCGATCGCGCGCATGGCGTCCAGCAGTTCGTTCACCGTCCGCGCGTCGATGAGTACGGGGTCGCGGGTGAAGCAGGCGATCGCGGTGAACGTTCGCCGCCATGGTGACCAGAAGACCAGCCACCCGGGGCATTGGCTCTGTACGGCCTGCGCGATGGCGACCGGCGAGGTGTCGGGGACGGTGGCACGCGTCGTGGCCTGGGGATGCGGCGGGTCACCGGCCGACTGCCGATGGGTGTATGCCGGGGTCATCGCGGCGTCCCGGTCGGCTCGTCGATCCGGATGACCTTGGCGATGAGACGGGCGGTCTCGGCGATGTCCTCGGCCGGGCCGATCGGCTCGATCTCCGGTGGCGGTACCGGGTCGCCGCGCCTGGCCGGCCGCAGCCCGGGCCAGACCCAGCACCAGACCCACCGCCCGGCGTCCTCCCGCAGGAGGACCGCCTGAGCCAGGCCGTTGCTGACGGTCGCGTGCGTCGCGTCGGTATCGGGATTGCGGACGGCCAGCGCGGGCGGCGTCACGGTCACCGTGAAACCGCGAGCGCGGAGGGCGGCTGCCAGGCGTTCGAGATGCTCTTGCGCGGCGGGTGGTAGGTGGTGTTCGGGCTCGGGGCTCGCGTTCATCGATCGGCCCTCCGTCACGGTCGGTAATTGTCTCACTCTGGAACGTCAGTGACGTTAGGAGCGGAGACCGACCGCGACCCGCAACGAGGTGAGGGCAAAAACGCCGCACCGGAGTGCGGGTCAGATGGCTCCTGCCCGGTGCGCCAGACCGCGGAGTTCTGGCGTGCTGGCACGGTGCTCCCGCCGCACCAGTTCGGTGAGCAGGTCGTTCGTGCGCTGGTCATATCGCACGAGCTCCGGGGATACCCGCTCGGCCCGAAGCAGAGTGTTCACGGCCGCGGCGTCCTTGCGTTGTTGCGCGTACGCTCGCGCCATATCGAGAAAGACCTGAGCACGACGCCCGCGGAGACCGGGCCCAAGCCGATCGAGGTCGAGTGACTCGCCGCGTTCAAGCGCGAGTTTGGCGTCCCCGAAGGCCACTGCGGTCGATACCTCGTGAATGACCACATTGGTCGGCCCGAACGCCGACCAGAAATCGTTGCGATCGGCCCCGACCTTCCCTGCCACCTTTCGCGCCATCGCCAAGTGCCGATCAGCGCCGGCCCGATCGAAACGTGTGGCCGCCGCGGTGGCCGCCGCCAGATAGAGACCGCCACGCACGGACAACGCCGGCGGCTTGCTACGGCGCGTCGAGGAGAGCGCGTCGGCGGCGCGCATCAGAAGGTCTTCGGCATTGCCCACCTGCTTGAGGCGGATCAGGACGTACCCGAGCCGGTAGGCACTGACCGCACCGAGGAGAGGGCGCTCAGCCGCCTCGGCGGCGGCTATCGATCGATCGGCTGCCATCCATGCGAGTTCGGCATCCCCGACGCGGCTCAGCGTCATCGTCACCGAGTGATAGGTGAGAGCCCGTAGGGTCTCCACCGTCCGCCGTTCGGCGAGGGCACATGTCAGGCGTGCCTGCTCTACCGCGTCGATGAGTCCAGGCAGCAGCCGACCGACTTCGTCATAGCGAGCCGCTTGGTAGAGGCGGTTGGCTCTACGCATCTCGCGGTCCAACCCGTGCACGTTCGGGGCACGGCCGACATATGCGCTGGCGTTGATGACGCCAGGAAGTGCGCCATAACGCGCCATGACATCGCGGATGCCCGCCACCGGCTCGTACTTCACTATCTCTGTATCCGTCTCGTGTGCTGTCAGCTGGCTGATCTCCACGCTAAGCACTTCGGCGAGCCGGATGAGTACCGAGTGGCTGTCGATCGTACGCAGGCCCCGCTCCACCTGGCTCAGCCAGCTTTCCGAGCGGCCGACCAGTTCGGCCAGTACGGTCTGGCTTAAGCCACGCCGCCTTCTTGCGCGTGCGACGCGGCGGCCGATTTCGGCGCGAGCGTCCAACGCTGTGCCTTTCGCCTGGGGGTCAGCTGTCCAGCAGGGCGTGAAGCTCTGCGAGGATCTGTTCCCAGGGTGGCATGCGGGCATGCGGCGGCGCTGCCGGATCGAACAGCACCCGGACCCCCATCGACCGCAGCGCATCGACATTCGCCTTGAACGCGACATGACGGGCGAGGGCGTCTTTCAGCAGCGGAGCAGCGACGATCGGGACGCCGAAGCCGGTCAACTCGCACAGCAGTCCGACGGCGAAGGTGTCGGCGATTCCGCTCGCCCATTTGTTGATCGTGTTGAACGTCGCAGGGGCAACGATCACTGCGTCGGCGGGAGGCAACTCGTTGGGCTCACCCGGCATCCGATACTCGCTGCGCACGGGCTCACCGGTCAGCGCGGCCAGCCGGTCGGCGTCGACGAACCGCCGTCCCATCGGCGAGGTGATCACGCACACGCACCAATCCGCCTCTTGAGCCAGCCGCACCATCGTCTCGACGTCGGCGGCGGCGGGCGCGGCGCAGACGACGACGTACAGCACCCGCCGTCCACGACCATCCGCCACGTCGCCGACCATAGCGCTCCCGCAGCGCACGGCAACGGGTTGCCTTCTGAACGTTTCGATGAGAATCAAATTTGTTGAACGTCATTAAAAGTGCTCAGAAGACACGGCCGGCCCGGCGGAGGCGAGCACCCAGAGTGCAGGCGTCTCTCCGGTGTCGCCGGCCTTAGCGGCCTAGGGTGGCCGCCCGGTGAGACTCGACCCGTTCCCCACTCAGGGAACCGAACGGTCCAGCTGGCCGCGGCGCCAGATCGAGGGGCTGGCGCGGTGGGTGCGCTTGAACGCGACACTGAAGGCGAAGGGATCCTCGTACCCGACCGTGCGGGCAACGGCCGCGACGGTCGCGTCGGTGTCACGCAGCAGGTCCGCCGCCACGGTCATCCGCCAGCCCGTGAGGTAGGTGAGCGGGGGCTCGCCGACCAGGCCGGTGAAGCGTGCGGCGAAAGCGGCGCGGGACATGCCGACCTCGCCGGCCAGCGCGGCGACCGTCCAGCGGTGGGCGGGGTCCTCGTGCAGGAGACGCAGCGCCTCGCCGATGGCGGGATCGGCCAGTGCCCCATACCAGGCGGGCGGCGTCGCATCCGGTCTGGCGCACCATGCTCGCAACGCCACCACGAGCACGAGGTCCAGCAGCCGGTCGAGGACGGCGTCCTGGCCGGGTTCGTCGCAGGCGACCTCGACGGCGAGCAGGTCCAGCGCCGCCCGGGTTCGCGGCCCGGCGGGCACGACCGCCAACGGCGGGAGCATTTCCATGAGGCGGTCGCCCACGTCGCCGCGGAGTTCGTACGCCCCCCGGAGCATGATCGTGGCTCCGGGGAGACCGTCGCCGTAGGTACGGGGGGCCAGACTCCGGTGGGCTCCCGCCGGGACCTCGCCCCCGCCTACGACGTATTTCCTTCCCTCGCGGATGACCATCTGGGGTGGGGTGCCCGGGCCATCGGCGATCGTGTACGAACCGGCCCCGCTGATGAGGGCGATGTCGCCCGCGGCGAGATGTACGGGCTCACCATCGTCGAGCCGAATCGACGCGTGGCCGCCGAGAGTGGCCACGACCGTGAGCGGAGGAGCATCGGCGAACGTCAGCGACCACGGTGGACGCTGGATCATCTGCCTGACCAGCGCGTTCCTGGCGCGGGCACGGTGCAGCAGATCGCTCAGGACGTCCATGGCCACACACGGTAGACGATCACAAATGCATCGCCGACGGTCTCCCATGGATCGTCTTCGAGGCCGTGGGGTTCGCTGGACGGCATGAAGGACATCCTCATCCTCGGTGGCACCGGCAAGACCGGTCGCCGCATCACCCGGCGCCTCCGGGCCGCCGGCCGCCCGGTACGGGCGGCGTCCCGGACCGCCGGCGACGTCTCCTTCGACCTGGGCGACCCGACGACCTGGGCACCCGCGCTCGACGGCGTCACCGCCGCCTACCTCATCGAGCCCGACCTGCAGGCGGCGAGCGCAGATCGCCAGGAGCGCATCCCCGGACTCGTGGCCGAGGCGGTTGCCGCAGGCGTGCGGCGGCTGGTGCTGCTGTCGGCCCCCGCCGCAGGCCAGGACGACCATCCCCTCCACGCCGCAGAGCAGGCCGTACGCGGGTCCGGCGTCGACTGGACCATCGTGCGACCGGACTGGTTCGCGCAGAACTTCAGCGAGAGCCATTGGCTGCAGGGCATCCGCGCAGGAGCCCTGTCCCTGCCCACCGGGGACGGGCGTACGCCGTTCATCGACGCCGAGGACATCGCCGAGGTCGCCGCCTCGGCGCTGACCGAAGACCGGCACAGCGGCGAGGTCTACCTGCTCACCGGCCCACGGGCGATCAGCTTCGGCGAGGCCGCCGACCTCATCGCAAAGGCCACCGGGCGCACGATCCGCCACGTCGACGTCGACCCCGAGGTCTTCGTCGAACATCAGGTCGCCGCGGGCGTCCCACCGGAGGTCGCGCGCCTGCTCACCGGCATTCTCGTGGGCATCCGCGACGGCCGTGGCGGCGCGGTCTCCGACGGCGTGGAACGGGCCCTCGGCCGGCCGCCCCGACCTTTCGAGGAGTACGTCGCCGAGACCGCCGCCGTGGGCCACTGGAACTGACCGGGCATCGACCCGTCGCCGGGCACCATGGCCGTGGTGCCCGGCGGCCTCCCCACGTCCGCCTGAAGACCTCGCACCGGCTGATCACCCAGGTCAGGCGACCGACGCGCCGGGGACTTCATTTTTGCGCGCGGGGCGTTGGGAACATCTATAGTCCAACGCATGTCGGAGGATCGGGAAGCGTGGGGCACGCTGCTGGAGGCCGGGTTCCTGCACGCGCTGCGTGAGGCGCACACGGAGGCGACGCTCGCCGTGTTCGGCTCGATGAGCCGGGCGGCCGGGTTCAAGGAGCGGTCGTTCGGCACCGGCGCGTTCGACGTGCTGGAGACCCAGCTCGACCGGGTCTTCCGCGTGGGCGAGGCCGCGGCGGACGCCGACGACGATCCGCTCGCGGCGATGGTCACCCGACACGACCTGAACGGCTCACCGGGCTGGCGGTACGGCCGCTACCGGATCCTGCTGAAGCGGCATGAGTTCGGCGCGGCGCGGGCCATCCGGTGGGACCGCGACAGCCCCACCAAGCAGGCGGTCGCGCGGCAGGAGTTCCCCGACGACCCGCAGCTCGTGCTGGACTTCGGCCTCGGGCCCGTACGCGACACGGACGACGTCGTGACGCTGGTCCTCGCGCACAGCGCGACCGAGGAGCCGCTGGAGATGGAGCTGTTCCTGGGCCGTCCCCGCCTGAACGCCGACGGCGGCCCGGCCTGGCACTGGCTCCGGCAGCTGACCGACGACGCCCTCGGCGTCGATCGTCGCCGTAGGCTCGTCGAGTCCACGCCGCCCCTGTGGGCCGACGACGAGGCCGACGTCCCCATGCGGCTCCACCGGCGGCGTGCGGCCGGCGGATGAACGACCGCACCACCGACGAGCGTTCCGAACACACCGCCCGGCGGCTCGCCGAGGCACGGCTGCTGTTCGACGCCGACCGGCTGACGCTGGCGCGGCGTCTGCGCGGCATGCGCAAGAACCAGCTGGCCCAGGTCGTGGGGACGACTCCCACCGCCATCGGCCAGTACGAGGCCGGCGTGCACCGGCCGTCGGAGAAGACGCTGTCGCGGCTGGCGTTCGCGCTCGGGGTGCCGGTCGAGTTCTTCCGCGCCGGACGTGGCGCCGTGTCCCTGGACACCGCGCACTTCCGGTCGCTGCGGTCCACGACCCAGATCGAACGCGACCAGGCGCTCGCCCACGGCCGGATCGCGGCCGACATCGTGACCGCCCTGGAGGAGCTCGTCGAGCTGCCCCACGCGGAGCTGCCCGAACGGCCGGTGTCTCCCGAGGAGATCGCCGGGCCCGGCCCGGTCGAGGCCGCCCGGCTGGCGCGCGCGTCGATGGTGGGCGACACGGGCCCCATCCCGCACCTGGTACGGCTGTTGGAGAAGCACGGCGTGATCGTGCTGGTCCTTCCTCCGTCCACCGAGCGGGTCGACGCGTTCAGCATCGGTGCCCACCCGCGCCCGATGGTGCTGTTCAATCCGGCCAAGGGCGACTACTGGCGCAACCGGTTCGACGGCGCGCATGAGCTCGGGCACCTGGTCATGCACGCCGACGCCGAGCCGGGCAGCAAGATCATTGAAGATCAGGCCCACCGGTTCGCGGCCGAGTTCCTCATGCCCGAGGTGGTCATCGCCCACCAGCTCCCCAGCACCGCCGACTGGGCGCACCTCGCCGAGCTCAAGTCGACGTGGGGCGTCAGCATGGCGGCGCTGCTCTACCGCGCACGCTCTCTCGGGATCATGAAGGAGAGCACGTACCGGAACGCGATGAGCGTCATGAGTGCCCGCGGCTGGCGGCGCAACGAGCCCGGACCGGGCAGGCCGCTCGAACGCCCCACCATGCTCACCAGGGCGATCGAACTCGTCGCCGACTCCGGCACCGGCCGTGACGAGCTCGCCGACCGCGCCGGCGTCACCCGCGCCGACCTCGACCTCCTCGTCCCCCGCCGCGACCTCCCCGCGGTGGGCTGACCCGGACGCCCGCCGTAACGATCAACGATGGCGTACGGTCGGACGCGTCGGTGGTCCGATCGATCCCGGGAGGTTCGATGTTCCGGCCAATGCTCCCCCTCATGGTGCTCGCCTGCGCCGGCGGGCTTGTGGCCTGCGGCGGCAACGCCCACCCGCCTCGGCGGCACACCGTCTCCCCCGCCTCGATCGCGTCGGCACCGGCCGCTCTCTGTCCGTCGGCCGCGCAGGTCATCACGGTCCTGCAGGCGGAGACGAACCCGGAGAAGTACCGCGTGACCGGCCCGATCGTGTGCGACCACGGCTGGGCGACCGCTCATGTCCAACTCACCACTGTGACGTCCGATCCGACGCGGGTGGTGCTGCATTACAACGACGGCGCATGGCGTGGGATCACTTACGGTATGGACCACCTGTGTGCCGCGTCGGACATGCACGCGGCCCCGGCCGCCATCAAGAAGGCCCTCGGCATCTACTGCTGATGCTCTGGCCGGTAAGGTCCGCCGGGTTGCTGATCACGTCCCAACATCACCGGCGGATCCGATACAGCACACTCTGGCGCAGCGGCCCTTCGGGCGCGGTGGGGTCGTCGAAGTCATCGGCGGAGTCTCGGGTCATGCCGATCCGGCGCATCACTGCTTGGGAACGGAGGTTGGTGGCGGTCGTCACCGCGAGGATCTCGGGAAGTTCGAGGGTCTCGAACCCGAAGGCCAAGCCGGCCAGGGCCGCCTCGGTCGCGTAGCCGTGGCCCCAAGCCGCGCGGGCGAGCCGCCAGCCGATCTCCACCCCGGTGAACGGCATGTCGTCATCCACCTGGTCCAGGCCCGCGAAGCCGATGAACTCGCCGGTGGCCAGCACTTCGACCGCCCACCACCCGTAGCCCCGCTCGCCGAATTCGGCCTGGAAACGTGCCACTGAGGCGTCGCTCTGTTCACGGGTGAGCAGGTCGCCCAGATGCTCCCGAACCTCGGGATCGGCGTTCATCGCCGCCCACGGCTCAAGGTCGGAGTCCCGCCATGGACGGAGCAGGAGGCGATCCGTACGCAGTTCAGCCATGCTGCCGAGCCAACAGGGTCCCCATCCGGTGGGACAAACCATTTTCCTCGGGGCCATCACTTACTCCCGGGAGCCGATGACGTCGGCGGGGCGGGCGGCGAGGGCGAGGCGGGCGGGCAGGACGGTCGCGATCAGCGCGAGTGCCGAGGCCGTCCCGATGACGGCCAGGAACGTGACCGGCGGGACGTACGGCGCCGCGGACCCGACCATGCCGGCGGCGAAGGCCGTCAGCGTGACCAGGGCGACGACGGTGCCGAGGATCACGGCCGTCGACACGACCGCCAGCGTCTCCCAGCGGAGCATCCGCATGACCTGCCGTCGCGTGGTACCGACGAGCCGCAGCAGGGCGAACTCACGGGTCCGGTCGGCGGTGGCCATGGCGAGGGTGTTCACGACCGCGATGCCGGTGAAGGCGATGATCAGCCCCATGGCGACGTAGTTCACCTCGGCGTTCGCCGCGGCCCTGTTCTTCGTCACGGTGGCCTGGTCGAGGACGGCGACGCCGGGGTACGGCCGGACCGCCGACCGGAGGGCGTCCGCCGCGGCCGGACCGGCGACCAGCACCGCGTCGGCGCGGGGGTCGTCGACGTGGGCGGCGAGCAGGTCGTGGGCGACGGTCAGGTCGCCGAAGCCGAGGCCACGGCCGTACACCGCGACGACGCGGGGCGCGAACGGAGTGCCGTCGCCGAGCGTCATGCGGACCTGGCCGCCGACGCGCACGCCGAGCCGGGCGGCGGCGGTCTCGCTGACCGCGATGGTGCCGGCGTCCAGCCCGTTCAGTGAGCCGGACCGTACGTCGAGGTCCATGGTGCGGGCGAGCCCGGCGGGCGTGACGCCCTGGACGCCGTAGTTCTCCAGGCCGACGCGTACGGTGCTGTGCACGACCTCGGTGACGGTCGTGACGCCTCGGGTGCGCCGGAACGCGTCGGCGGCCGCGGTGGGCACCTTCGGGCCGAGCACGTGGGCGGCGATGGTGCCCGTGTTCGCCTGCGCGGTGGCGGCGTGGCCCATGGTCGTCTGCGCGAACAGGATCGTGCACGTCAGGCCCACCATGAGGGTGAGCGGGGCGATGACCGAGCCGACCAGGCGCGAGCGGCTCCGCAGATTGGCGGCGGCGAGATGGCCGCCGATCGGGGACGTCCGCAGGGGCGGGCCCAGCAGCGCGGCGGCGACGCGGGCGATGACGGGGGCGAGCAGGGCGACGGCGACGGTCCACACGATGGCGGTGAGCATGGTGACCGGGCTGGAGGCCGCCTCCGTCCGCAGCGACGACAGGACGAGCGTGAGCACGACGCCGCCGGTGAGGAACGCCAGGCCCGCCAGGATGCGGGACAGTCCGGTACGGGGCCGGCTCAGCGCGGCCTCGCCGAGCGCCTCCACGGGCCGAATCCGCGCCGAGCGGCGGGCGGACAGGCGGGCCGCCGCCCAGGCCGCCGCGAGGGCGGCGAGCACGGCCGCGAACAGCGGGAAGGGACTGAGCACGAGGTCCAGCGTCGGCGGCAGGGCACCGAGGGAACGGAAGCGGTCGCGCAGCCAGAAGCCCAGGAGGGGACCGGCGGCCGCGCCGAGCGCACCGGCGCCGAGGCTGACGATCAGTGCCTCGCGGCCGATCATCCGGCGGATCTGGCGCGGCGTCGCGGCGACGGCGCGCAGCAGGGCGATCTCCCGCTCGCGCTGCTGGATGGACAGGGCGAAGGTGCCGGCGACGACGAGGATCGCGACGAGCAGCGCGGTGCCGCCGAGCGCACCGCCCATGCTGATGAGTTTGATGCGGGCCTTCTCCGCGTCCCAGAACTCGGTCGGCCCGCGGTCGGTGCCGGTGTGCACGGTCGCGGACGTCCCCCGCAGGGCCGCGGTGACCCGGTCCGCGACGTCCCGATCACCGGCCGCCGGGAACACGCCGATCGCGCTGACCGCGCCAGGCCGCCCGGCGAGCCGCCGTGCCTGCGCGGTCGAGAAGAAGAGCGCCGTCTGGTGTGGGAGGGCCTCGCGGGTGACGCCGGCGACCCGGTAGGCACTCGTCGTGGCGGCGGACGCGATGGTCACCCGCGCGCCCAGGCCGAGCCGCGCGGCACGGGCGGTGGCGGCGTCGATCACCACCTCGTCGGCGGCGGACGGCGGACGGCCGGCCCGCAGGGTGAAGGGCGTCAGCGCGGCGGACTCCCAGCCGTGCCCCAGCGATCCGGCCGCAGTGGCTCCGGGGATCTCCGCGGGGAAGGTGACCTCCGTGACCACCGAGGTCACGCCCGGTACGGAGCGGAGCCGATCCGCCGTGGAGGCCGGCAGCCAGGCGCGCTCGGCCATCGTCTTGGCCTTGTGCTTGACCTTGCCCTTCTTGATCTTGTCCTGGTGGACGTACTGGTCACCGGTGACGAGGACGGGCGCGCCGGCGTACCGCTCGGGGGCGATGGTGCCGCGCAGTCCCGTCTCCAGCAGGATGCCGCAGGCGCACACGAGGGCGGCGGCGCAGAACAGCGCAAGGAACGCGCCGGCGAACCCGGCCTTGCGGTGCCGCAGGGTGTTCAGGACCAGTCCGAGCATCAGTTCCACGCTCCAAGCCGGGTCATGCGGGCGGCGACCTTGTCACTCGTGGGGGCGTCCATCGCGTCGGCGATGCGGCCGTCGGCGAGGAACAGCACGGTGTCGGCGTACGACGCGGCGACCGGGTCGTGGGTGACCATGACGACGGTCTGTCCCATGCCGTCCACCGTCTCGCGCAGCAGGGCGAGCACCTCGCGGGCGGTCATCGTGTCGAGCGCCCCGGTGGGCTCGTCCCCGAAGACGACCTCCGGCCGGGTCACGAGGGCACGCGCGATCGCCACGCGCTGCTGCTGTCCGCCGGACAGCTGGGCCGGCCGGTGCCCGACGCGCTCCGCCAGCCCGACCCGCGCGACGATCTCCGTCAGCCACGCGCGGTCCGCCTTCGTACGGGACAGCCGCAGCGGAAGGGTGATGTTCTGCTCCACCGTCAGCGACGAGACGAGGTTGAACGCCTGGAACACGAACCCGACCCGCCGGCGCCGCAGCTCCGTCAGCCGTGTCTCGTTCATCCCCGACAGCTCGGTCCCGCCGAGCCGTACGGTGCCGGACGTCGGGGTGTCCAGCCCGGCGGCGCAGTGCAGGAACGTGCTCTTGCCCGACCCGGACGGCCCCATCACCGCCGTGAACCGGCCGCGCGGAATGCCGACCGACACCTCCCGGAGCGCGGCGACCGCGCTCCTGCCCTTCCCGTACACCTTGCTCACCGCGTTCATCATCACGACGTCATCCATGCCGACAAGTCTCGTGAGCTGGGGTTTTCCGGGCCAGAGACGTGATCACGAGCCAACCGTGATCTCGTCATGGTCAGGCCCGTGACGGGTCCTGGTACACATGACCCTGTGATCAAGGTGTTGCTGGCCGATGACCACCACGTGGTCCGCGGCGCCCTGGCCGCGCTGCTGTCCCTGGAGCCGGACCTCGAGGTGGTGGCGGAGGTGGACCGCGGCGACCAGGTGCTGCCGGCCGTGCTGCGGCACCGCCCGGACGTCGCGGTGCTGGACATCGACATGCCCGGTGCCGACGGCCTGACCGCGGCCGCCGCCGTGCACGAGGCGCACCCGGAGTGCCGGACGCTGATCCTGACCGGGCACGGCAAGCCCGGTCACCTGCGCCGGGCACTGACCGCGCACGCCGGCGGGTTCCTGCTGAAGACCGCGCCGCCGGACGAGCTGGTCGCGGGGATCCGGACGGTCGCCGCGGGACGGCGCGTGCTCGACCCGAGCCTCGCCCTCACCGCGTGGGACCTCGCCGACAACCCCCTCACTCCACGCGAGACGGACGTGCTGCGGCTGGCCGCCGAGGGCGCCGAGGCGACCGAGATCGCCGAGCGGCTCCACCTGTCGGCCGGGACCGTACGGAACTACCTGACGGCCGTCGTCGACAAGCTGGGCGCCCGCAACCGCACCGACGCCGCCCGCATCGCGACGGAGGCGGGCTGGATCTGACGCACCCCCGGGCGGGTCAGAACCCCGGCCGGACGCCCCTGCTCTGACGCACCCCCCCGGACCGGCCAGGCGCCCCGGATCTGACACCTCCCCGGACCGGTCGGACGTCCCGGATCGGCCGTCCGGTGCGACCCGCCGCCGGTCTCCGGGTTCACAGTGTTGACTTTGGGATGGTCGCCCTTTGGAGCCCCACCCGAGCGGCGATTTTCCCAAAGTCAACGGGGGCTCCGGCGATCAGGCCGGGTCAGGCCAGGCCGAGCCAGGTCAGGCCGGGCCGGGTCAGGCCGGGCCGGGTCAGGCCGGGCCGGGTCAGGCCGGGCCGGGTCAGGCCGGGCCGGGTCAGGCCGGGTCAGGCCGGGCCGGGCCGGGCCTGCGCTCGTACGCGGGGGCTGCAGGCGGGCCTGGAGCCGGAAACCGCCGTCGCCGTCGGCGCGCGCGGTGAGGGTGCCGTCGGCCGCGGCCAGCCGGGTGGTGAGGTTGCCGATGCCCGCGCCCGGCGGGGTGCGCCGGGCACGCGGGTCGAGTCCGTCGTTCTCCACGGTCAGGGTCACGACGCCCGGCTCGCTCGCCGTGGTGATGACGCAGTGCCGCGCCGCGCTGTGCCGCAGCACGTTGGTCACCGCCTCCCGCAGCACCGTGCTCAGCACGGTCGACGTCGGGGCCGGCAACGGGCCGTGACCGAGTTCGATCCGGGTCTCGACCCCCGCGGCGGCCAGCACGGAACGGGCGGACTCGATCTCGCTCTCCAGTGACATCTCCGGCTCGCCGGCGCCCGAGGCGGTGCGCAGGTCGGCACGAGCCCGCTCGGCCATCGCGACGACCTCGGTGAGCTCGGCCCGCGCCCGTACCGGGTCGGCCTCGGCGAGCCGCCGGGCCAGCTCGCACTTGAGCAGGATCGCCGCGAGGCTGTGCCCGAGCAGGTCGTGCAGGTCGCGTGCCGCCCGGAGGCGCTCCTGGACGGTCGCCGTCCTGGCCAGTTCCTCACCGGCCGCGCGCAGGTCGCGCACCAGCCCGGCGAGGCGTACGAGGCCGTACACCACCAGGCCCGTGACGAGCGTGCTCACGGTGTAGTTGACGATCCGCGCCGGGCTCTGCGACAGCGCCGCCGCCATCGCCCCGGTGCCCGCCATCGTCGCGGCCACGAGCGGCGCCCCGATCCGGATCGGCAGGGCCACGAGGAACGTGCCCGCGAGGAAGCCCATGGCGCCGATCCAGGTCGCACCGAACCACAGGACCGGGACGAGACTGAGCAGCGCCTGCGCGGCGATCAGCGCGTACCGGTGGCGCGGCCGGTCGTCGACCGCCCAGCGCAGCTGCAGGCCCGCGATGAGGGCCATCCCGACGACGGCCGCGGCCAGGTTCGCGCCCCAGGGGAGCTGGAGGAGCGCCTTCACGCAGAAGCCCGCCACCACCACCGCGAGGAGGGTCACGGACAGGCCGTACGCCGTGCGGTCGGGCAGCACGACCGGTCGCGGTGTGGCCGCTATCGTCGCCTCCACCGCGAACCGGCCGTCGGCGCCGAGGCCCGTGGTCAGCGTGCCTCCGGCCGCCTCGACCCGCGCGGCGGCATCCGCCAGGCCCTCCTCGCCGCGCGCGGCCGTGGGCGGGCCGTCGTTGCTCACCCGGAGCCGGACCCTCCCGTCCCGCTCGGAGGTCTCGATGACGCAGCGGGTCGCGGTGCCCTGGCGGACGACCTCGGTGACGGCCTCGCGGAGCACGGTGGCCAGCAGCGCACCCGCCGAGCCGAGCGGTTCCTCGTGCCCGGTGCGCACCTCCGCCTCGATCCCGGCCGCCGCCAGCAGCGCCCGCGCGGCCGCCGCCTCGGGCGCGAGCGACATGGCGCGGAAGCCTGCGGCCGCCGCCCGCGCGTCGGCCAGCGAACGGCGGGCCACGCGCAGGACCTCGCCGATCTCCTCGGGGTGGTCGAGGGCACGACGGCTCCCCACCGTGATGGCGTCCAGGCCGCGGCCGATGCCGGTGTTCAGCTCGTCGGCGATGCGCAGCCGCTCGCGGGAGACGGCCGCAATCGTCAGCGCCGGCCGGGCCGCGGCCAGGTCGGCGACCCGGTCGGCCAGCCGTACGAGGCCGTACACGACCAGGGCGCCGAGGACCGGCGTGATCGCGGCGTCGGCCGCGGCCGCCGCACCCGGAACCCGCAGGACCGCGATGACCGCCGCGCTCGCCAGCACCGCGAGTGCGGGTAGCGCGTACGAGGTCAGCAGCAGCGTCCCGGCGGCGAACGCGAGGATCCCGACGGACGTGCCGAACGCGAGCACGTCGAGGCCCGCCAGCAGCGCCTGGACGGTCGCGAGCGCGACGCCGCGGAACCTCGCCGCGCGGGGCAGCACCCAGGCGAGCAGCGGAGCGAACACGAGCACCGTGAGCGCCACCGCGCCGGCGGTGCGCGCGGTCCCGCCCGTCCGGAACGGCGCGGCCAGGACGTACACACCGGCGAACGCGGCGAGGACGACCACGACGATCAACCGGGCCAGGCCCGGACCGGGCGCCGACCCGTCGTACGACGGGCGCTGCTGGGACAACCGTCCTCCGATCCCCCGGATCCGGCGTGGGCAGCCCCGATCCTCGCAGATCACCGCCCGCGCGTCGGCACCGTCCGCCGCCCACCGGCGGGAGATCTGACGTCGGGTGAGGCGAGCTCAGGCGTCGCGGAGCCGAAGCGCGAGTCCGCCGCTCACGAGCGCTGCGGCGGTCCATGCGGCGAGCACCCCCAGGCCCGGCCAGGGGCCCAGGGGCAGGCTGGGGAGATCGGTGGTGGCCTGGATGGCGAGTCCGGCGTTCGCCGGGGAGATCTGCCACAGGTGCCGCTGCCAGTGCGGGTCGGGGGTCAGGCTGATGATGACGGGGAGGAGGTAGAGCAGGCCGAGCACGGTCCCGATCGCCGCGGCAGCGTCCCGTACGGCGGTGGCGATGCCGAGGCTGAGCAGGGCGATCAGCGCGAGATAAAGCACCGAGCCGACGGCCGCGCGCAGTGTCGGCTCGTCGGCCAGGGACAGTGGCGGGTAGCCGTGGGCGCGGGTGAAGCCGTGGCCGGGCAGGATGAGGCGCCCGGCCAGCAGGGACGCGAGGACGGCGATGATCCCGGTCGCCAGCGTGAGCCCGGTGAGGATGCCCGCCTTGGCGGCGAGGACGGTGACCCGGCGCGGCATCGCGGTGAGGGTGGTCCGGATCATGCCGCTGCCGTACTCGCCGCTGATCGTCAGCACGGCGAGGGCGGCGACGACCGCCTGGCCCAGCTGAACTCCGAAGAGGCTCAGCTTGGTGGGGTCGTGGCCGCAACCCGCCTGGGTGCAGGACACGGTCGTGCCCGCCGCGCCGCTCACGGCGACGGTCAGCGCGACGATCGCGAGCAGCACCCAGCCGGTACCCGGCGCGGTGCGCAGCTTCGTCCACTCCGCGTGCAGTTCCCGTTTCATGAGCCCTCCTTCGTCGGGGGGGGTGACCCGAGTTGCTGTGCTCATGATTCACTCGCTCCGCTCACTCATGAGCCCCTCCGGCGCAGTCGATGGGCGGCCAGGCCGAGGGCGAGCGCGGCGTACGCGCAGAGCACGGCGAACCCGGCCCAGGGCGCCAGCGGGTAGTAGCCGGCCGACGGCGCGTAGTTCCCGATCACCTGCTTGTATGCCGGGACGCTCTGCTGAATCGCGAAACCCGCGGCGGGCGTCAGTCGCAACAGCCATCGCGTCACGTCATCGGGCAGGACGGAGGCGAAGGCGAGGACGTACGGGACGACGATCACCGCGATCGCGGTGATGATCGCCGCAACGCTGCGCCGGAACAGGGCGCCGAGGGCGAGGGCGAGGACGGCGGCGACGGCGAGCAGCGCCGCGGTTCCGACGATGACGCGCAGCTCGGTGAGCGAGGACACGGGGAACGGGAATTCGCCGCCCCGGCGCAGGATTCGCGTGCCGGACGGGACGGTGATCGCGGTGGCGGCCACCCCTGCGACGAAGGACACCAGGCCGATCACGACGGCCTTCGCCGCCAGCATCCGCCCTCGTCGCGGGCTGGCGATCAGGGTGGTGTGGATCAGGCCTCGCCGGTACTCGGCGGTCATGAACATCACGGCCACCACGATCATCACGATCAGCCCGGCGAGCATGCCGATGAGGGTGCGTTCGATGGGCGACCCGTCGGTCCGCGGCGCGATGTCGCCGTCTCCGGTCACCGTGTATCCGCCGCCGGACTCCCGGACCCCGCTCGGGCGGTGATAACGCTCCCAGTCGGTCTGCCCGTGGGCTCCGATCTCATCGCGGCTCCACTGGCCGCCGGGCGTCGTTCCCCGCAGACCGACGTGGTCGAAGACGGCGGTGGCCTGGGTGTAGCGGGCCTGCCCGACGCTCCCGCCGAGCGCGCTCTGCTCGACCGTCAGGTCGTTCGGGGAGGCGACGAAGAGCCCGATCTGGACCGTGGCCGGCAGGCGCGGCAGGTGCGTCGTGCCGACCTGGGTCCACTGCGTTCCGTCGGCCGACTCGTACCCGGTGAGCGTGTCGCCGGAGCGGTTCAGCCGGAGCCAGCGGGGGGCAGCCGCCGAGACGCGGCCCGGACGGCCCGCGGTGTCGTGGGTGTAGTCGTACTGCATGCGTACGCCGTGGTCGGCGGTGACCATCATGGCCGCGTACGCCGATCCCTGCCGGGTGCCGTCCTTGACGATGACCCCGGCCTTCGCCCACGGCACCAGGCCGGAGACGATCTTGTCGTGGTTGGGCGGGGGGTAGGTGATGATGCCGGTCATCGAGGTCAGGCGGACGGTGATGCCGCCGTCGCCGGTCAGGGACTGGTGGACGAAGTAGAACCGGTCGTCCACCAATTCGCCGCCCGGCCCCGTCGGAGGAGTGGGACAGGCGACCTCGACCGTGCCGTTGCCGCACGAGGAGTGGCTGCCGGTCGCGAAGATCAGCCCGAAGGACACGATGACCACGGCCGCCGCCGTCATGGCGAGCACCCAGCCGCGGACCGTACGGAACTTGGTCCACTCCGCGCGCAGCAGCTGCGGAAACCCGGCGCGTCCGGGCCGCCGTCGCGAACGGTACGGGGTCGTTGTGCCGGTGGTCATCGGGCCGCCTCCGGCCCTGGGGCGGCGAACTGGACCGCGTCTCGGGTGAGGTCCATGTAGGCCTCCTCCAGCGTCGCGCGGTGGGCCGTCACCTCCGAAAACGGCACGGCGCGCGCGCCGAGGGCCGCGACGATGTGCTCCGCCGCCAGGCCGGAGACGGTGAGGGTGTCCCGGTCGGTCGCGGCCACGGTGGCGCCGGCGTGCGCCAGCGCGGTCATCGCCTCGGACCGCGCCGTGGTGCGCAGCGTGACCCGGTCCCGTGACGCGGCCGCTATCAGGTCGGCGACGCTCGCGTCGGCGAGGACCCTGCCGCGGCCCACCACCACGATATGGCCCGCGATGTCCTGGAGTTCGCTCATCAGGTGACTGGACACGAGTACGGCACGGCCCTCGGTTGCCAGCGACCGCAGGAAGCCGCGGATCCACACGATGCCGTCGAGGTCCAGGCCGTTGAACGGCTCGTCGAGCATGAGCACCGGCGGATCGCCGAGCAGCGCCGCGGCGATGCCGAGCCGTTGCCGCATGCCGAGGGAGTAGCCGCCCGCCCTGCGCCGCTTCGCGGTGCGCAGCCCGACCTGCTCGATCACCTCATCGACCCGCCTGGCGGTCAGGCCCTGGGAGTGCGCCAGCCACAACAGATGGTTTCGGGCGGTACGGCTCGGCTGCAGGGCGGCGGCGTCCAGCAGCGCCCCGACGTGGCTCAGCGGGTTCCGCAGGCTCCAGAACGGTCGCCCACCGACCAGCGCGCGCCCCTCGTCGGCCGCGTCCAGGCCGAGGACCACCCGCATCGTTGTGGACTTGCCCGCGCCGTTGGGGCCGACGAAGCCGGTGACCTGCCCGGGCCTGACGGTGAAGGACATCCCGTCCAGCGCCACGGTCGAGCCGAAGCGCTTACGCAGCCCGGAGACCTCGATGGTTGCTTCCATGTCACGGCAGGTTAGGCAGCGAACGGGCCGCGGTCGTCGCGCCTGAGAACGAACTTCACCGTCGCTGGCACCAGGGATGTCCAGTCCCTCACGCGAGGGATGTCACGACCCCGGACGCCCGTCACAATGGCCTTCGTGGATCGGGCGTACGAGCGGCGCGGCGGGTGGGTCGGCGCGGGACGGCGGCTCGCCACGGGCCCGCACGCGTCGATCGTGGCCGGCGGCGCGGCGGCGCTGCTCGCGGTGGCCGAGTCGATCGCGCACGCCGGGAACACACCGTCGGCCGGAAGTACCGGGACTGCTCTGTACTTCGTGATCCTTCCGCTGCTCGGGCTGGCCACCACGCTGCCGCTAGCCCTTCTGTGGGACCAGCCGGCCGCGGCCGCCCTGGTCATCACCGGGACGATCGTGCTGTCACTGGTGGCCTTCCAGACGATGACCGTGGCGGCCCTGGCCACGCAGCTACTCACCGCGTACCGGTTCGGCCGCAGCGGCCCGCCGGCGCCGGCCGTATGCGCCGCCGCGCCGTTCCCGGTGCTCGCGCTGGCCCACCCGGCAGGCGGCGAGGCGGGGGTTCTCACGCTGCTGCTGGCCTCGCTGGCTCCGGCGGCCGTCATGGCCGGGATCGCACGGCACGCGCACGCTGAGGCCGCCGAGAACAGAGCCGCCCGGCAGGTCATCGCCGAGACCCTGCTGGAGAACACGGCGCGCGGTGAACGCGCACGCATCGCCCGCGAACTCCACGACGTCGTCGCCCACCACATTTCCATGGTCGCCGTGCAGGCGGAGACTGCACGGCTGGCCACGCCGGGGATGCCGCCCGCCGGCGCCGAGCGGCTGTCCGCCATCGGCGACACCGCACGGGCGGCGCTGACCGAGATGCGACGGCTGCTCGGCGTCCTGCGAGACGACACGGCCGCTACGGACGACACAACCGCCGCGGCCGCCGACCGGAAGCCCCAGCCCGGCCTGCGCGAGCTCAACGAGCTGCTCGACAGGTCACGGGAGGTGTCCAAGGCAACCACCCGCCTCATCCTCCGCAGCCCGCCGTTCGCGCTCGATCCCGGCGTCGAACTCGCGGCCTACCGCATCGTCCAGGAAGCCCTCACCAACGCCCGGCGGCACGCGCCGGGCGCCGCCGTCGACGTGGAGCTGGACTACACCGACGACGCCCTGCGGCTTCGCATCCGCGACAACGGACCCGGCCTCTCCGCCGCCGCGCCGACCGGCGGTCACGGGTTGTCCGGCATGCGAGAACGCGCCGGGGCGGTCGGTGGCGAACTGCGCGCGGGCCCCGCCGCGGGCGGCGGCTTCCTCATCGAGGCCCGCCTTCCCGGAAAGGACGAGACGGCCGCATGAACGCTCCCTCCCCGGCGGTCCGGATCGTCGTCGCCGACGACCACCCCGTGGTCCGCACCGGATTCGCCGATCTGCTCGATACCCAGCCGGACTTCATCGTCGTCGGCACCGTCTCTGATGGGGCCGAGGCGCTGCGGACGTGCCGCGAGCTGTCGCCTGACGTCGTCCTCATGGACGTGCGCATGCCGGGCATGGACGGCATCGAGGCCACCCGGCAGCTCGCCGGCGCCGACTCGACCGGCCCTCGCATCCTCATCCTGACGACCTTCGACCTGGACGAGTACGTCTACGACGCGTTGCGCGCCGGAGCCAGCGGATTCCTCCTCAAGGACGTCACCGCCGAACGGCTCTTCGACGCGGTACGTATCATCGCCGCCGGTGAAGCGCTGCTCGCCCCGACCGTCACCCGTCGCCTCATCAGCGATTTCGCCCTCATGCGCCCCAAGCCCGACGCACCGTCCACCGCCACACTCGCCGCCCTCACCCCGCGAGAGACACAGGTCCTGCGGCTCGTCGCCGAGGGACTGTCCAACCCCGAGATAGCCGCCCGGCTGACGGTCACGGAGGAAACCGTGAAAACCCACGTGAGCCGCATGCTGAACAAACTCGGCCTCCGCGATCGCACCCAGGCCGTCATAGCCGCGTACGAAACAGGCCTGATCGTCCCACGCTCCCGCGGCCCCCACTGATTCTTCTGCTCCGCCCAGGCGCCGTCGGTCAGGCGGTGGCGAGGGCGGTGGTGGGCGACAGCCGGGCGGCGCGGATGGCCGGGTACAGACCCGCCACCACACCGATGAGCAGCGTCGCCCCCATCCCGCCGGCGGTCGCCCACGCCGGCACCACCGCCTCCCAGGACTGCGTCGCGGCGTACACGGTCGTCACGCCGATGCCGACGACGACGCCGCCCGCGCCCCCGAGCGCCGACAGCAGCAGGGACTCGGCCAGGAACTGCAGCAGGATGTGGCGGCGGGTCGCGCCCAGGGAACGGCGCAGTCCGATCTCCGCCCGGCGTTCCAGGACGGAGATGACCATGGTGTTGGCCACCCCGACCCCGCCGACGAGGAGGGCCACCGCTCCCAGGCCGAGCAGCAGGCCGGTGAAGGCGCGATCGGTGGCCTGGCGCGCGGCCAGCGCGTCCGACGGCCGGGACACCTTCACCTCGTTGGGCGCCTGCGGGTTCGCGGTCGCCGCGAGGACCGCCTGGACGGCCTCGACGGCGGAGTCCTTCGTGCGGGTGTAGACGGTCGTCGGATGCCCGTCGAACCCGAGATGGGCCGTCGCGGCGGACCAGCCGACCAGCGCCGCGGAGTCCAACTCCGGGGCGAGGGCCACCGGGGCGAGGAGTCCGACGACGGTGAACCACCGGCCGCCGAGGTAGACCTGGACGTCCGGACCTGCGGCGCCGATCCCCAGCCGCCGCGCCGCCGTCGAGCCGAGCACCACCGCCGGGTAGCGGGCGGTCGCCGCGTTGAGCCAGGCGCCGTCTGCCAGGGTCGCGCGGACGGCCCGCGGAAGGTCGAGGGAGGAGGCCAGGACGGCGAGGCCACCGCTCTCCTCGGCGGGGATCCGGTCGCTGCGGTAGACCTTCGCGTCGGGCACCGTGCCGGTGGCGGTGACCTGCTCGACCGGGCCGATCCGGCGGATCATCGCGACGGACTCGGCAGGGAGCGTGGCCGTCCCGCCCGCCAGGGTGTTCCCGGGCGCGACCGTCAGCAGGTTCGTGCCGAGCGCGGCGAGCCTGCGGTCCAGATCGGCGCGGCTGGACGACGAGATGCCGACCACGGAGATCATCGCGGCGATGCCGATCGCGATGCCGAGTGCCGACAGGAACACCCGCAGGGGCCGCGTCCGCAGGCCCGCCCCTCCGACGCGCGCCACGTCCCTGGGCCGCAGCCGCGAGGGCGGCGGCTCGGTCGGCGACGCCGGTTCGGGCGACGTGCTCACCGTGGGCGTGCTCATCGGACGACCTCCCCGTCGCGCATCGCGACCTGCCGGGGCAACCCCGCCGCGATGTCCCGGTCGTGGGTGATGACGACGACCGACGTCCCGGCGGAGTGCAGATCCCGTAGGAGCTCCATCACCCCGGCGCCTGACGCCGAATCCAGGCTGCCGGTCGGTTCGTCGGCCAGCAGCAGGGCCGGTTCGCCGACGACGGCGCGGGCGATGGCCACCCGCTGCCGTTCGCCGCCGGACATCTCGTGCGGCAGATGGCCGAGCCGGTCGCCGAGACCGACGCGGACGAGAGTCTCCGCCGCACGGTCCCGGCGTTCACGCACCGGGGCCCCCGTGTAGAGCAGCCCGTCCGCGACGTTGTCCACCGCGGTCCGGCCCGGGGCAAGGTGGAACTGCTGGAACACGAACCCGATCCGGTGCGCCCGCAGCGCCGACAGCCGACGGTCGGAGAGCCTCGCGACGTCGTGTCCCTCGACGCGGACCGTGCCCGCCGACGGCCGGTCGAGCGTGCCGATGAGGTGCAGCATCGTGGACTTGCCCGAGCCGGAGGGCCCAACGATGGCGAGCATCTCCCCGGCCTCGACGGACAGCGTCACGCCGCGCAGCGCGACGACCCGCCCGGGTACTCCTTGGTGACGGCGTCCAGCTCCACGACCGCGGTCACGACGGCATCCCGACCGTCATGCCGGGGGTGAGGCCGCCGCCCGACACCTCGACCCGGCCATCGGCGAACAGTCCGGTCTCCACCGGCACGATCCGGGTGGACGCGCCGGTCACGACCTGCACCCCGTACCCGCCCTCGGACAGGGCGAGCAGCGCACCCCCGTACGAGGTCGCGGGCCTGTTCGAGCCGTTTCGCCGGCTCGGCGCCGAGCGGCTCTCCTCAGCCGCGCCCGGTGCCGGGCTCGGCCTGTCGATCGTCCGGTCGGTGGCCCGTGCGCACGGCGGTGACGTACGGGCCGAACCACGGGACGGGGGCGGCCTCGTCGTCACCGTGGTCCTGCCCGGCGTCGGGTGAGGCCCCGACGGTCTCACCGCGCGGTGTCCTCCGGGAGCCAGGCCATCGGGTCCCGGCCCGCGACGACCGTGCTGGTGAGGGTGCCGACCTCGGCGATCGTGATGGCGATCTCGTCGCCGGCGGCCAGGGTGAAGGGCAGGTCCGGGACCAGGCACGTGCCGGTGGCGAGGAGGGCACCGTCCGGGAACGCGTCCGCACGGAACAGGTACCCGACGAGGTCGTCCAGCCTGCGGTGCAGCTGCTCGGTGCTCGCCGTCCCCGTCCACGTGACCGCACCCGCCCGGCGGATGGTCAGCTCGATGTCCAGGGCGTACGGGTCCGGCACCTCCCAGGCGGGTCGTATGCCGGGACCCGCCGCGCAACCGCCGAGGTAGATCTTGGCCTGCGGGAGATACAGTGGGTTCTCCCCCTCGATGGTCCGCGAGCTCATGTCATTGACGACGGTGTACCCGACGATCTCGGCATGCCGGTTGAGTACGAGGCCCAGCTCCGGTTCGGGGACGTCGACGGTGGAGTCGTCCCGGATCGCGACCGTCTCGCCGTCGCCGGTCACCCGCCAGGCCGCGGACTTGAAGAACAGCTCGGGGCGCGCGGCGTCGTAGACCCGCTCGTACACGTCGGCGGACCGCTCGCTCTCGGTGACCCGCGCCTCGCGGGACCGCCGATAGGTGACGCCCGCGGCCCAGACCTCCATCCGTCCGTCCACGGGGGGCAGCGGCCGTACCGCGGCGGCGTCATGGCGCGGTCCGTCCGCCGCGAGACACCGGTCGCGCAGCTCGGCCACGGGGAGGCGGAGCAGCTCGCCGAGGGTCCCGGCCAGTTCGGTGATGGTCGACCCGTCGGAGACGCCCACCAGCGGACGGCCACCATCGCTCGGCACGAAACGGACAATGTGCACGCGATCCCTCGTCTCACGTCGATTACACCGTCCCAGCAACGTAGGCAGGCGCACATGGAGCATTAGAGCAGTGATCGTCGAGGGTTTTGGTAGCTGGAACGCCGAAAACCCTCGACGATCATGAAGGGCTGACGATCGACCTGTACGACGCGGTCGCCTGGCAGGATGGCGTCCTGGGACCCCTGCGCGGACTTATCGGGGAGTGTGGCGTGATCCGGGTACTCCTGGCCGAGGACATGCATCTCATCCGCGGCGCCCTGATCGCGCTGCTCGATCTGGAACCCGACATCGAGGTGGTCGCGGAGGTGTCCAGGGGTGATGCCGTGCTCCCGGCCGCGCTCGAGCACCGGCCGGACGTCGCGGTGCTGGACGTCGACATGCCGGGTGTCGACGGGCTCACGGCGGCCACCGAGCTCGCCGCCCGCCTGCCGGACTGTCGCGCGCTGATCCTCACGGCGCTCGGCCGCCCCGAGATCCTGCGCCGGGCCCTGACCGCGCAGGTCCGGGGCTTCATGGTGAAGGACTCCCCGCCCGCCGAGCTGGCGGAGGCGATCCGCCAGGTGGCCGCCGGGGAGCTGGTGATCGACCCCCGGCTGGCCGCGGCGGCGATCAGGGCGCGGCCGAACCCGCTGACGGCGCGGGAGGTAGAGCTGCTGCGGCTGGCCGCGGAGGGCGCCGAGGTCTCGGAGATCGCCTCGCGGCTCCACCTGACCAAGGGCACCGTGCGGAACTACCTAGGGGCGATCGTCACCAAGCTCGACGCCCGCAACCGCATCGACGCGGTCCGCATCGCCACCGAGGCCGACTGGCTGTAGGACCAAGAGCTCGTACTCCTCCCCCGGGCGCGGGCCGGCCGTGAGCCGGCCGCCCATCGCCGCCACGCGTTCGGTGAGGTTCCCGACCCCCTGCCCGCTCGTACCCACCCCGGCCTGGGGCACGCCGTCGTTGGTGGCGCGCAGACGGGCCGTGCCGTCGGCGACGGCCACCTCCACGGAGCAGGTCCGGGCCCGGCTGTGCCGCAGGACGTTGGTGACCGCCTCGCGCAGCACGGTCGCCAGCACGGCGTCGACCGGTCCCGGAAGGCCGTCGGCGGACGCGTCGACGCGTACGGTGATCCCCGCGGCGGTGAGCACGTCGTGCGCCGAGGCGAGCTCCGCGCTGAGGGACATCCGCGGGTCGTCGCCCGGGATGGCACGCAGGTCGCCCAGGGCCCGGCGGGCGGTCAGCGCGATGTCGGCAAGCTCGCGTTCGGCCCGGAGGGGATCCCGCGCGGCCAGCTCGGCCTTGACGATGATGGCGGACAGGCCGTACCCGAGCAGGTCGTGTACGTCCCGGGCGATCCGCCGCCGCTCGCGGGCCAGGGCCACCGTGGCGAGCGCCAGGCGCGCCTCCCGTACCTCGTGGACGAACCCGGTGAGCAGGGCCAGCCCGTAGAAGATCAACGCGATGGTCACCGTGTCGACCGTCAGGGACGCGGTCTGTCCCGGGGAGACGGACCGGGCGAGCAGGACGGCGGGGACGCTCAGGACGACGGTCCCGAACAGCGGCCATGCCAGGCGTCCGCCGATGATGATCAGGATGGATCCCGCGGCGAAGCCGACCATCCGGGGCTCGGGCCCGCCCGGGGTCAGGAGCGGCAGGCAGGCGAGCGCGGTCTGGACGGATAGCGTCCAGCCGGCGTGGCGGGGCCGTACGCCGGGCGGGCGCGGCAGGCAGTGGTAGACGGACAGCGCGATGATGACGGCGAGGGCGCCCAGACCGGCGGCGAGCAGGGGGGCGGGCGGAGACGCGTCCCACAGCGAGATCGCGCCGACGGCCAGGAACTCCAGGTACGCGACGACGACGATCGGCAGCGCGAGCCTGGGCGTCAGGTCGGTGGGCGGCGGCTCGGTGGGGGCGACGGGCGTGGTCCGGACGCGCGCCGCGGTATCGCGGGCCAGGCTCAGGATCTCCTGGATCCGCCTCTGCGCGGCGAGGTCGACGATCTCCGAGAGGGCCGATCCCAGCGCGGCGTCCAGGTCGCGGGAGAACCGCTCGCGTTCGCCCGCGACCGACTCCGCGGCCAGTTCGCCGCGGGCGGCGCGGAGTTCGGCGCGTAGGTCGCTGAGCCTCGTGAGGCCGTAGACGGTGACCCCGATCGCCAGGGCGTTGCCCATGGCGTTGGCGCAGGCGTAGACGTCGCCGAGGTTCATGAGCCCGGCGGCGGCCACGACTGCGCCGAGCAGCGCCCAGCGGATCCGTCCCCTGACGATGAGCAGCACGGAGGCGGCGAGGAAGCCCGGCGGCCCGGTCCAGGGGAAGAGCACGGCCTGGGCGGCGAGGGTCCACCGGCCACGGAACCGCTTCGTCCCCGGGAGGCAGTGGAGGACCTGCAGGGCGAGCATCAGAACCGCCGGAACGCTCGGGTGGATCAGCCACGGGTCCACGGCCAGGCCGACGAGGACCACGAGGATGATCACCACGCCGCGATTTTAGTTATCTGCCCGGATCATGCGTTCTACATGTCGAGCCGGTGTCACCGGCACTGGTGGCGTGTACGCCCGCCCGGAGATCGTCGAGTCATGCAGAGAACGCCCCTCCGTACCCTCGGCGCCGCTTGTGCCGCCGCACTCACGCTCGCTCCCATCTCACCCGCTCACGCGATCGCACCGACGCGTGGCGACGTCGTCTCCGTGACCCGTATCGCGGCCATGTCCAAGGAAAAGACCGCGGAATACCTCGCCACTATGAGTTTCGGCTCGCCGAAGCCGAAGTACGGCGTCGAGGCGTACCGCGTGGTGTACCGGACCATCGCCGTGGACGGCCGGCCGACGACCGCCAGCGGCCTGATCGTCCTCCCGGGCGGCAAGAACCGTCGGCTGCGGACCGTCGTCTACGAACACGGCACCAACCCGACGAAGAAGGCCGCGGCGACCGTGGACTCCGGCAGCTACGACCGCGCCGCGTCGATCCTGTTCGCCGGAGCGGGGTTCGGCACGGTCGCACCGGACTACCTCGGGCTGGGACTCGGGCCGGGCCGCCACCCGTACATGGACCACGCCTCCGAGACCAGCGCCTCGCTCGACATGCTGCGCGCTGCGGAGAAGGTCGCCGCCCGCCACGGGCGGGTCCTGGACAGGCGCGTGCGGGTCACCGGCTTCTCGCAGGGTGGCGCGGCCGCGATGGCGCTGGGCCGCGTGCTGCAGGCCAAGGGACGGCTGGCCGCGCTCGCGCCGGTCAGCGGCCCGTACGACGTCGAGCACGCCGAGGTGCCGGAAGGGCTGCACGGAACGTCGCTCGACCCGCGAGAGGTCACCTTCTACCTCGGGTACTGGCTGACGTCGATGAACCGGCTGCACCACATCTACGCCTCTCCGTCCGAGGCCTTCCGGCAGCCGTACAGCGCGACCGTCGAGACGCTCTTCGACGGCGACCACACCCCGGCGGAGATCGTCACCGGCCTGCCCGCCACGCCGCGGGAGCTCCTCACGCCCGCGTTCATCAAGAGGTTCGATCACCCGACGGGCAGCCTGGCCCGGGCGCTCCGCCGGAACGACGACACCTGCACGAGCTGGACGCCGCACAGCCCCGTCCGCATCTACGCCGCGCACGGGGACAAGGACGTGACCATCCGCAACGCCGAGAGCTGCGTCCGGGCACTGCGCGCCCACGGCGTGGCGGCGCCACTCGTCGACGTGGGCGACACCGACCACAACGGATCGGCGCTCCGGTCGATCCCGCAGATCGTGACCTGGTTCTCGTCGCTGTAGCCCGCACCGGTCATCGGCCGGTGACGGAGCCCGGCACACCTCGATGGAGCGAGAATGTTCCGACAGGTCTTCGCCCGGGGGTACGGCGTCGCCGGCGTCGCCACGCGCAGACACGTGGACACCGAGCACACCGGCTTCCTCATGGGCTCGATGGCCAAGCTGTTCACCGCCACCGCCGCTCTGCCGTTCTAGTTCCTGTCCCCATTGCCGGAAACGAGGCGTCATGGACCGCGAAATGATCGAGCTCACCCCCGTCCAGAAGACGATGCTCGCCACCCTGTACGCCAGGGCGCTGGACAGCCGTACCCCGCACTCCATCCTGGGCGACCACACCGCCGACCAGGTGGTCGGGAGCATCGACTACGACTGGCGCAAGACCGGCACACAGGCACCGTGGGACGCGGCCATGCTGGCGCTGCGCGCACGGCAACTGGACCGCTGGACCGCCGAGTTCCTGGCCTCCCACCCGCAGGCCACCGTGCTGCACCTGGCCTGCGGTCTGGACACCCGGGTACACCGGCTCGTCCCGCCGTCGTCGGTGCGCTGGCTGGACGTCGACTACCCCGAGGTCATCGGCCTGCGCCGCCGGTTGCTGCCACATCCCGGCGGGGACTACCGGATGCTCGGCGCCTCGGTCACCGATGACGGGTGGCTGGAGGAGATACCTGCCGATCGCCCGACCGTGGCCGTATTCGAGGGATTGACGATGTACCTGCACGAAGAGGAAGGCAGGCGGCTGATCCAGCGGATCTGCGGGCGGTTTCCCAGCGGGCAGTTGCTGTTCGACTGCTTCAGCACGCGGCTCGTCCGCTGGAGCCGTCGGTTCTGGTGGATGGCGGGCAGGTTGCGCGAGGTCGCGCGGGGCTGGCACTGGGGCATCGACGACCCGCGCGCGCTGGAGGGCTGGCATGCGGGGCTCGAGTACGTGGACGATCTGTACGTCGTCGACCAGCCCGACCTGGACGAACTCCCGGCCGCGGCCCGGCTGGGCCTGCGGCTGGGGGCGCGCCTTCCCGGCGGCCGGGACAGCGGCCGGGTCCTGCGCTACCGGTTCTAGGGCCGCGTCGACGAGTTCTGTAGGGCGTTACAGCTCGACTCGGCCGGAGACGCAGGTGATCGTGCCGCCGCCGACCCAGATCGTGCCGTCGCTGTCCGCCGAGACGTGCACCCGTCCTCGGCGCCCGAGCACGGTGCCCTGGCCGGCCACATACGGCGTGGTCACCCGGCCGGTGCGCAGCAGCCATTCGGCGAGCGACGCGTTCAAGCTGCCGGTCACCGGGTCCTCGGCGGTGCCGTTGTCCGTCGGGAAGAACGCCCGCACCTCGACCGCCTCAGGAGAGCCGGGCGGATACAGCCCGGCCACGCCGATGAACAGCGTCTCGACGTGGCCCGGCCGCAGCGCGAGCACGGCATCGGCGTCGGCGAGCAGCACCGCCACCCAGCGAGGGCCGTTGTGGGCCCACTGTGCGTCCACGATCTCGTCGCGGTCGATACGGAGCACCGCCGCGATCTTGCTGACCAGCGCCTCATCGACAGGGCCGGATCGTACGAGCGGCGGCGCGGCGAAGGCGAGCCCGTCACCGGTCCGCCGCACGGTGACCAGCCCGGCGCCGCACTCCTGCACGACCACATCGCGCTGTCGGCCACCGGTGGCCGACAGCCATGCGTGGCAGGTCCCCAGCGTCGGATGCCCCGCGAAGGGCAACTCGGTGGACGGCGTGAAGATCCGCACTCGATAGTCGGCGTCCGGCATCGTCGGCGGCAGCACGAAAGTCGTCTCCGACAAGTTCGTCCACCGCGCGAACCGCTGCATCTCCTCGGCCGACAGCCCCTCCCCATCGAGCACGACCGCCACCGGGTTCCCCCGGTACGGCTCGTGGGTGAACACGTCGACCTGCTGGAACTCACGCGTGATCAAGGCGTCTTTGACCGATACCGGGCCTGCCTCGTGTCGCGTCGTCATGGCCCCATCCTGTTGGCGGAACCGAACACGGTCCCAGAGCCAATCCGAACCAGTGGTCTGCCCCTGCTCGCCGACACGCCACGCGGTACTACGTCCCCCGGACGGTCACGTGTCGCGTCGTGACGTCGGCGTTCTCGACGACCGGCGCGTGCGCGGCGTGGTCGAACGTGAAGTTCGTCAGGCGCACGTCGCGCACGGGGGCGGTCTGCGCGCCGCGGATCCGGTAGGCGTAGTCGCAGGGACCGCCGACGGACCAGTTCCGTACGGTGATGCCCGACACGTCCGGGTACAGTTCGCCGCCGGCGCCTCCCATGTAGGTGTAGGTGACCTCGAACGGCACGTACGTCCACGCGGGGCACGCGACGTCGGTGACGCTGACGTCCCGGATGTAGCCGCCGCGCGTCGAGGTGGACTTGACCGACAGGATCCAGGCGACACTGGCCTCGTCGAGCGCCGCGTCGTACGGGAGACGGAGCCGCCGGGCGACCACGTCCGACACGCCGCCGCTCATCTCGCTGCCGATCGCCACCGCGCCGCCGCCGCTCGTGAAGACGCAGTCCTCGACGAGGACGTTCTTCGAGGGCACGCCGACCCGGCGGCCGTCCTCGTCCCGGCCCGACTTGATGGCGATGCAGTCGTCGTGGGTGGCGAAGGTCGCGTCCCGGATCACCACGTCCTGGCAGGAGTCGGGATCGCAGCCGTCGCCGTTGGGCCCGAGACTCTCCACCGCGACGCCGCGCACCGTGACGTTCCGGCACAGCACCGGGTGGATGTTCCACATGGGAGAGCGGCGCAGGGTGACGCCCTCGATCAGGACGTTCCGGCAGGCGTACGGCTGGATGAAGCTCGGCCGGAGATAGTGGCCCGCGCCGAAGACCCGCTGCTCGACCGGGACCCCCTCCACGCCCATGCGTTCCAGGGCCGTCCAGTCCGCCCGCTGGTTCGGCATGCCGGACTTCCAGCCGTACTGCCCGGAGCCGACCCAGAACCACCAGTGCCCGTTGTCGCACACGGCAGGAAAACCTTTTCCCGTCACGGTGACACGCGAGGTCGCACCCGTCAACCAGCGTGCAACCTGCGACTGGCGACGTGAGCGGCTTAGACCAGTGATCGTCGAGGGTCTTCGTCGCTGGAGCGACGAAGACCCTCGACGATCATGAAGGGCGCTCTGACCGCAGCCACTCGCCTCGAAGAACTCGCTGCTCCGTGCGTATCGGCGAAGAGCAGGCCGAGGCGGGGGGCTTCACGCGTCGCGCAGGCGGAAGAGCAGGCCGCCGGTGAGGAGCGCGGCGGCGGACCATCCGGCGAGCACGCCGAGGCCCGCCCATGGGCTGAGGGGATAGCCGGAGAGATGGGTGGTCGCCTGGATGGCGAGTCCCGCGTTCGTCGGGGAGATCTGCCAGAGGAACCGCTGCCAGTCCGGGTCGGAGATCATGAAGGGCAGGATCCCGAGGATGTAGAGCAGGCCGAACACGACCCCGATGGCCGTCGCCGAGTCCCGCACGATGGTGGCGACGCCGAGGCCGAGCAGGGCGATCAGCGCGAGGTAGAGGACCGAGCCGGCCGCCGCCCGGAGCGTCGGTCCGTCGGCCAGGGACAAGGGCGGCTGACCGTGCGCGGGAGTGAAGCCGTTGCCGGGCAGGATGAGCCGCGCCACCAGCAGGGACCCGAGCACGGCGACGGTCCCCGCGGCCAGCGTCAGGCCGGCGAGGATCGTCGCCTTGGCGGCCAGGACGGCGGGCCGGCGCGGCAGCGCCGCCAGGGTGGTGCGGATCATCCCGGTGGCGTACTCGCCCGTGACGGTCAGCACGGCCAGGATGGCGACGATCGCCTGGCCCGCCTGGACCCCGATCAGGCCGACCTTGGGGACGTCGTACGTGCATCCCGCCGACGGGCAGGACACGGTCGCGGCCGCCGCGGCGCTCACCGCGACGGTCAGCGCGACGCCGGCGGCCAGCAGCCAGGCCGTGCTCGTCACGGTGCGCAGCTTCGTCCACTCCGCGTGCAGTTCCCGCTTCATGGGCCCTCCTTCGTCGGGGGAGTGACCCGAGCCGCTGCGCTCATGACTCGCTCACTCCGCTCACTCATGCGTCCCTCCTTCGCCGGAGGAGTCACCCGAGCCGCTGCGCTCATGACTCGCTCACTCCGCTCACTCATGCGTCCCTCCTTCGCCGGAGGAGTCACCCGAGCCGCTGCGCTCATGACTCGCTCACTCCGCTCACTCATGCGTCCCTCCGGCGCAGCAGGAAGACGGCCAGGCCGAGGGCGAGCGCGGCGTAGCCGCAGGAGACGGCGAGGCCGGCCCACGGCGCCAGCGGGTAGTAGCCGGCCTGCGGGGTGTGGTCGCCGAGCACCTGGGGATACGCCGGGATGCTCTGCTGGATCGCGAAACCGGCGGCCGGGGTGAGCCGCAGCAGCCACTGCGACGCGCCCGTGGGCAGGACCGAGGTGGTCGCGATGATACGAGGCAGGATGATCACCACGAGGGCGACGGTGATCGCCGCGGCGCTGCGCCGGAAGACGGCGCCGAGGGCGAAGGCGAAGACGGCGAAGACGGCGAACAGCGCCGCCATGCCGGCCGCGACGCGCAGTTCGGTGAGCGAGGAGACCGGCAGGATGTAATTGCCGTTGGAGCGCAGGATGTGGGTGCCGAGCGGGACCATGACGCCGGTGGCGGCCAGCCCGGCGATGAAGGTGACCGCGGCGATCACGATGGCCTTCGCCGTCAGCGTCCGGCCCCGCCGCGGACCGGCGAGCAGGGTCGTACGCATCAGGCCCCTCCTGTACTCGGCGGTGATGAACACCACCGCGACCACGATCACGACGAGCAGCCCGGCCACCACGCCGGAGAGGGTCTTCTCGATCGTCTGACCCTCCGCGCGCGGCGCGATGTCGCCGACCCCCGTCACGGTGAAGGTGCCGCCGGACTGGACGACTCCGCCCGGATGGTGGATCTCCCCGTCGGGTTCTCTCGTCGCGCCCATGTCGTCGCGGCTCCACGCGCCGCCGGCCGCCTTGCCCTGCAGGCTCACGCGGTCGAAGACCGCGGTGGCCTGGGCGAAGCGGATCGCAGCGATGGACCCGCCTAGATCGGCCTGTTGCACCGTCAGATCGCCCGGGGAGGCGGCGAACAGCCCGACCTGCACCGTGGCCGGCAGCCCGGCCAGGTGAGCCGTACCGACCTTGGCCCACTGACCGCCGTCGGCCGACTCGTAGCCGGTGAGCGTGTCGCCGGAGCGGATCAGCCGCAGCCAGCGCGGGGACGTCCTCGAGACGCCGCCAGGCCTGCCGGCGGTGTCGTGGGTGAAGTCGTGCTGCATCCGCACCCCGTGCCTGCCGGTGACCATCAGCGCCGCGTAGGTGGAGCCCAGCCGGGTTCCCGCCTTGATGATCACCCCTGCCTTCGCCCACGGCTCGAGCCCGGGGACGACGTTCCGGACCCCCGAGGTCGCATCGGGCTTGCGGATCTGGCCGGTCATGGAGGTCACGCGGACGGTGATGGCGCCGTTCCCCTCGAGCGACCGGTGCACGAAGTAGAACTTGTCGTCCACCGCCTCGCCGCCGGGCCCCACCGGTACGGCGGGGCAGGCCTCCCCCGGAGCGCCGCACGATGACTGGCTGCCGGAAGCGGAGAACACCCCGAGCAGCACGGTGACCAGCGCCGCGCTCGCCATGCCGATCACCCAGCCGCGGACCGTACGGAACTTGGTCCACTCCGCGTGCAGCAGCCGCGCGAAACCCTGACGCCGTGTCTTCGGCGTCGAACGGTGCGAGACAGTGGTCATCGGGCCGTCTCCCGTCCAGCGGCGCGGAACTCGACCGCGTCCCTGGTGAGCTCCATGTACGCCTCCTCCAGCGTCGCGCGGTGGGCCGCGACCTCGGAGAACGGCACCGCGTTCGCGGCGAGGAACTCCACGATCCGCTCGGCCGGCACTCCGGAGACCGTGAGGGTGTCGCCGCCGGTGACGGTCACGGCGGCACCGGTGGGCACCAGCGCCGCCATCGCCCGCTCCGGCGCGAGGGTGCGCACCGTGACCCGCCCGCGTGAGGCGGCCGCGATCAGGTCCGCCACACCGGTGTCCGCGATGACCCGGCCACGACCCACCACGATGAGGTGGTCGGCGGTGCCCTGCAACTCGCTCATCAGATGGCTGGACACCAGGACGGCGCGGCCCTGGGCGGCCAGCGACCGCAGGAAGCCGCGGATCCACATGATGCCCTCGGGATCGAGGCCGTTGACCGGCTCGTCGAGCATGAGGACCGGCGGGTCGCCGAGGAGCGCCGCGGCGATCCCCAGCCGCTGCCGCATGCCCAGCGAGAAACCGCCCGCCCTGCGCCGGGCCGCGGACCGCAGCCCGACCTGCTCGATCACCTCGTCGACCCGCCTGGCCTCCAGACCCTGGGAATGGGCCAGCCACAGCAGGTGATTGCGGGCCGTACGGCTCGGTTGCAGCGCGGCGGCGTCCAGCAGCGCGCCGACGTGGCGCAGCGGGTCGCGCAGGCACCGGTAGGGCCGGCCGCCGACCAGCGCGGTGCCCTCGTCGGCCGCGTCCAGGCCGAGGATCACCCGCATGGTGGTGGACTTGCCGGCGCCGTTGGGTCCGACGAACCCAGTGACCCGCCCCGGTCGTACCGTGAAGGACATCCCGTTCAGCGCGGCGGTCGGCCCGAAGCGTTTGCGCAGGCCGTTCACCTCGATGGTCGCTTCCCCGTTCATTGTCCCGTCCTCTTCGCTCGGTCGTGAGGGATCCGGACCGACCCTGGACCGGACGCCGTAACGAGGGCCGAACGGACACTGTTATTCCGCTGTTAGGGCCGGCCGGGCATGCTGATGCCCGCGCGGGAACGGCCGCCGGGGAGGAGATCGATGAGGATGCCGACGACGCCGGTCAGCCGTCTGACCCGGTCGATCTGCCTGCCGAACCGCACCGTACGGTCGCGGTTCACCGCGCTGTACGGCGTCGTGTTCTTCCTGTCCGGGGCCGGACTGCTGGCGATCGCCAATTTCGTGACCCTCGGCTCGCGACAGGTGTCCCATGCCGTGCCCGGCCCGGAGCCGGTACCCCAGGAGCAGGCGCTCACCGTTGCCAGAGACCAGATCGCCTGGTTGCAGAATCAGCTGGCCGAGCAGCACGCGGCCCAGGCCCGCCAGTTGCTGGCGGGTTCGGCCATCGCGCTGGCCGTCATGGTGGTGGCGTCGATCGTGCTGGGGCGCCTCATCGCCGGGCGGGTGCTCCGCCCGCTGCGGACGATCACCTCGGCGACGCGGCGGATCACCGCGGACAACCTGCACGAGCGGCTGGCCGTTTCCGGACCCGCCGACGAGGTCAAGGACCTCGCCGACACCATCGACGAGCTGCTGGAACGCCTGGAGGGCGCCTTCGCCGCCCAGCGGCGCTTCGTCGCCGACGCGTCCCACGAACTGCGCACCCCGCTCACCACCATGCGGGCGTCGCTGGACGTGGCGGTGGCCAAGCCGGAACCCGCGCCGCCCCAGACCGTCGCCCTCGCCGACCGGCTGCGCGGCGAGCTCGACCAGGTCGACCGGCTGCTGGAGGGTCTCCTCGTGCTCGCCCGGACGCAGCACGGCGACCTGCCCGACCGCGCCACGCTGTCGCTCGCCCGACTGGCGTCCGAGGCGGTGGAGACCCGGTCAGCGGACATCGCCGCCCGGCGCCTGACCGTGCACGAGGCCACCGGCGGCGACGCGCCCGTCCGTGGCAGCCAGGCGCTCCTGCGCCGCATGGTCGACAACCTCATCGACAACGCGATCCGCCACAACGAGGACGGCGGCTGGATCCGCGTCGTCATCGCGGCCGACGGCGAGTTCGCGCACCTGGTGGTGGAGACCGGCGGTGACGTCCTGGACCCGCGTCAGGTCGCGGAGCTGACCCGGCCGTTCCGCCGGCTCGGCGCCGACCGGACGGGTACGGACGACGGGACGGGGCTCGGGCTGGCGATCGTCGCGGCCGTCGCCACGGCGCACGGCGGCATCCTGGACCTGCGCGCCCGGCCCGGAGGCGGACTGCGCGTCGGCGTCTCGCTGCCGTCGGTGGTTCACGCGGGTGTCCCGGCGTGAGGGTGCTGGTGGTCGAGGACGCCCGTTCCCTCGCCGACGTCCTGGCCGAGGGGCTGCGCGACCAGGGCATGGCCGTGGACGTGGCCCACGACGGGCTGGAGGCGGCCGCCAAGCTCGACGTGAACGCCTACGACGTGGTCGTCCTCGACCGCGACCTGCCCGGCCTGCACGGCGACACGCTCTGTCAGATGATCACCGAGAACGACGACCGGGCCATGGTCCTCATGCTGACCGCCGCCGGCGCGCCCGGCGACCGCGTCAGCGGGCTGAGCCTCGGAGCCGACGACTACCTCGCCAAACCCTTCCACTTCCCCGAACTCGTCCTCCGGGTCCGCGCCCTCGCGCGCCGCCGGCCCGCCGCGCGCCCCCGTACGCTCCGGGCTGCGGGGATCGAGCTGGACCCGGTGGGCCGCACCGTCACCCGCGACGGCCACCGGCTCGACCTGTCCGTCAAGGAGTTCGGGGTCCTCGAAGCCCTCCTGCGCGCCGTGCCCGGGTTCCTCAGCGCCGAGGACCTGCTCGAACAGGTCTGGGACGAGCACGCCGACCCCTTCACCAACACCGTCACCGTGACCATCGGCCGGCTGCGCCGGAAACTGGGCGACCCGCCCGTCGTCATCACCACGCCCGGCGTGGGCTACCGGCTCGTCGCACGAACGTCCCCGGAAGACCGGCTCGGCTGAAGATCACGGCCGAGGAAGGCGAGGAGCCGCCGGTGGGCGGGGGCGCCGGTGGGAGCGGGGACTTCGACGCCGAACATGCCGGGGCGGCCCACGCCGAGGTGGAGGGGCCGGGCGGATCAGCGGTGTTCGTACGTCGGGTGCGGGGCCGGGTAGTCCTTGAGGTCGATGTTCGAGGCGAACTTCTCGGTCATCCACAGCATCGCCTTGAGCAGGAGGCCGCGCTTGAACATCTGGTTGCGCATGGTGATCCGGGCCTGGGTCGGCGGAGCGAGGAACGGGCCCGCGTTGCCCTTCCGGGCGATCTTGGCGTAGCCGCGGAACTCCTCCTCGTACCGCTGGAACGCCACGCGGTGGTCGCCGCCGGCCGCCGCGAGCTCCCCGGCCAGGACGTACGCGCCGACGATGGCCAGGCCGGTGCCGAAGCCGCCCAGGGTGTTGCCGTACGCGGCGTCGCCGAGCAGGACGACCCGTCCCCTGGCGTAGTGGTCGATCTCGACCCGGCTGATCGAGTCGAGATAGAACTCCGGGGCGCCGGACGCCGCAGCCGCGATCTCGGGCGCCTTCCACTTGGCGCCCTCGTAGGCGCGGGCGAGGAGCCGTTTCTGCTGGTCGGTGTCCCAGCGGTCGTAGTCGAGCCGCTCGGAGGCGAAGACGAAGAACGCCGAGGCCTTGTTCCCCCAGAGCGACACCATGCGGCCCGGCTCGTTGTACATGACGCTCTGCGCCACGGGGCCTGCGGCCGAGATGTCGGCGAGCGCGTAGTAGTGGCCGAGGAAGTGCACGTAGTCCTCCTCGGGGCCGAAGGCCAGGCGGCGGACGTTGGAGTGGATGCCGTCCGCGCCGACCACGAGGTCGAAGGTGCGCGGCGCGCCCCGCTCGAACGTGACGTGGACGCCGGCCGCCGTCTCGGTCAGTGAGGTGATCGAGTCGCCGAAGACGTACGCGCACCGCCCAGCGGTCCGCTCGTACAGGAGGGCTGCCAGGTCGCCGCGCTGGATCTCGATCTCACCGCCGGTGAACTCGCCGGGCATGACCGCCTGCGGACGGCCGTCCGCGTCGATGAAGGTGGTGTCGTGCGCGCCGGTCTGACGGCGGCGGACCTCGTCGAGGATCCCCATGCGCTCGAGGACCTTCATGTGGGTGGGGCCCTTGAAGTCGACGGCCTGGCCGCCGGGGCGCAGCGCGGGCGCCTTCTCGACGATCGTGACGGTGCAGCCGTAGTGGTCGAGCCAGTAGGCGAGGGCGGGGCCGGCGATGCTCGCGCCGGAGATGAGGACTGTCGTGTTCTTCATGTCCCCGACTCTCGCCGGGGGCGTTGACAGTCCGTCCACTATCCGCTGACAGTCTCGTCGACGACTGTCAGCGCCTCCGCGCGGGACATCGCGGCGCCGCGCGCGAACGCCGCCGCGAACGCCTCCGCGCCGATGAGATCGCGGGCGCGGGAGGCGACGTGATCGATGTCCCGGTCGCGGGTGACGGTCGTTCCGCGCAGCGCCACGGCCGCCCCGAGCAGGACCGCCGCGCGTTCCCCCTCCCCGTCCCCTACGGCGACGCCCGCCAGGCCGCCGACGGCGTCGGCGAGATCGACGACCATCGGGGACCGCCTGGCGGCGGCGACGGCCCGCCGGTGCCAGGTGCGGGTCGCGTCGTCGTCTCCCTCGGCCTCGCTGAGCCGCCCCAGCGCGGTGAGCAACCAGGGCTGCGGTCCGTCGGCGCCGACGTCGGCGTTCCCGGAGACGCGCAGGGCCTCGCCGAGCCGGCGGCGGGCCTGGACGAGGTCACCGTCGAACCGGGCGAGCTCTCCCAGGCCAAGGTGGACGGCCGCGGACGCGTCCGGCAGGCCCGCCCGGCGAGACAGCTCCTCCGCCCGCCGGAGGTCGGCAGTGGCGGCGGCAGCGTCGCCCTCCCGGGTCAACGCCTCCGCGCGGTGGACGAGCGCGTCCACGACCTCTTCGTACGCGCCCAGCTCGTCGAGGAGCACGAGTGCCTCGTCCCACAGGTCGCGGGCGCGTTTCCACTCCCCGCGCCGGCCCGCGGAGACGGCGAGCCAGTCGAGGGCCTGGGCCGTGCCCCACCGTTCGCCGACCGAGCGGAAGCGGGTCAGCACGTCGTCGAGCCGGCGCTCGCCCTCCGCCGGGTCCCCGCCGAGAAGGATCATCAGGGCGATGCCGAGCCGCTCCAGCGCCTGGTTCCACGGATCCCCGCCGAGCATGCGGACGTTCTGGGCGTCGGGCGTTCTGGGCGGTCCTGCGGTCATCCCCCACAGGGCCGCGGTGAACGGATGGCGCACCGGCCGGTCCATCGACGCGACGATCGCCTCGGCACGCTTCCAGTGCTCGGGGCCGGGCCGGGGAATCGCCTGCACCACGCACGCGACGTACTCCTCCTCCATCCCTTCGACGGGCATGCCGAGGAGCTCGGCGGCGGCCCTGCCCACCTCGCGGCGCCGCCCGCTCAGCCAGCCGTAGGCCCCGAGCGCGGCGACGAGCCGCAGCGCCGTCTCCCGATCGTGGTGAACGGCCCAGCGCAGCGCGGCCACCAGGTTGTCGTGGTCGGCGGAGAGCCGGGCCAGCCACTCCAGCTGTTCGGCCCGGCGGAGGTGGGCGTCGGCGCGCTGGGCGAGGTCGAGGAAGTGGCGGGCGTGGGCGACGCGCACGTGCTCCGGCTCGTCGGTCTCGGCCAGGCGCTCGGCGCAGAACAGGCCGATCGTGTCGAACATCCGGTAGCGGGTGCCGTCCGTCTCGACCAGCGACTTGTCCACGAGGTCGGCCAGCGTGTCGGCGGCGTCCACGCCGCAGACCGCCTCGACCGCCTCCAGTGACGCTCCCCCGGTGAAGACGGAGAACCGCCGGGCTGCCACCCGCTCGTCGGGCCCGAGCAGGTCCCAGCTCCACTCGACGACCGCGCGCAGGGTCTGGTGCCGGGTCGCGGCCGTTCGGTCGCCCCGCGACAGCAGCCGGAACCGGTCGTGCTCGGCGAGGCGGCGGGCGATCTCCTCCACGGGGAACGAGCGCAGCCGCGCCGCAGCCAGCTCGATGGCCAGGGGCAGGCCGTCGAGCGCCGCGCAGATCCGCATGACCGCCTCGGCGTTGTCCGGCCCGACCGCGAAGCCGGGCCGGACGGCCGCCGCCCGGTCGGCGAACAGCCGCACGGCCGGGTACTCCACCGCTTCGGCGGTCGCGGAAGTCGGCGGCGGGACGTCGAGCGGCGCGACCGGTACGAGCGTCTCGCCGGTGATGCCGAGCGGCTCCCGGCTCGTCGCCAGGATCCTGAGGTCCGGGCACTCGCCGAGCAGCCGGCGGGCCAGCGCGGCGGCTCCGGTGATGAGGTGCTCGCAGTTGTCGAGGATGAGCAGCAGGTCCCGCTCGGCGATGGCTGAGACGAGGCGGCTCACCGGGTCGGGCGTGTCGAGCGCGTGGAACCCCGTCTCGCGCAGGCCGAGCGCGCCGAGGACGGCGCCCGGCACCTGGTCGCCGTCGTCGAGCGGGGAAAGGTCGGCGAAGCCTGTCTCGCCGCCCCGGCGCCCCGCGGCCTCGATCGCCAGCCGGGTCTTTCCGGCTCCCCCCTGACCGATGATCGTGACCAGCCGGGAGTCGCGCAGGGCGTCGAGCCGACGCAGCTCGCGGTCGCGCCCCACGAAGCTGGTGAGCTGGGCGGCGGGCCTGCGCCGGACCGCCGGCGCCGGCTCCTGGGCGCGCAGGACGGCCAGCTGGATCGCGGCCAGTTCCGGGGAGGGGTCGGTTCCGAGCTCCTCGGCGAGCAGGTGCCGGGTCTCCTCGAACACGGCGAGCGCCTCGGCGGGACGCCCGGCCGCGTGCAGGGCGCGCATCAGCTGACCGCGGAGCCGCTCCCGCAGCGGATGCTCGGCCACCAGCCGCCGCAGCTCCGCGACCGGCGCGCCGTCGGGCAGCGCCAGCTCGGCCTCGGCGAGGTCCTCGGTCACCGCCAGCCGCAGCTCCTCCAGGCGCGCCTTGTCGGCGTCCGCGAACGGCAGGTCGGCCAGGGCGGGCCCCCGCCACAGGCCGAGCGCCCGGCGGAGCATCCCGGCGGCGTCCGCGGGGTGGCCCGCGGTCAGCAGCCTCCGCCCTTCGGCGGCCAGCCGCTCGAAGCGGTGCGCGTCGACGTCGTCGGGGTCGACCGCCAGCCGGTATCCGATCCCGTCGAACTCGAGCATGCCCGGCGGCAGGTGACGCCGTACGCGGGACACCTGCGCCTGGACGGCGCCCCGCGCGCCGGATGGCGGCTCGTCGCCGTACTGGCCGTCGACCAGTCGCTCCACGGTGACCACCCGGCCCGCGTGCAGCAGCAGCATGACCAGCAGCGCGCGGGGCCTGGGCCCGCCGACGGGGGTCACCTCGCCGTCGGCCGACCGCACGTCCAGGGGACCCAGGATTCCGAACCGCATGCCGTCGATTGTCCCGGCGAACCGGTGACGTCGGGCATGTTCGGCGGCGCGTCCGGCCGCTTCCGCCTCTCCCACCACAGATGTGCGCCAATCAATGGTCGAGTCTCGCCGATCATCACCAATTCCGTGATTCCCATTAATTTAAGCGTTCTGCCGATTTACTCTGACGTGGTCGGAGCAGTAGTGATCAACGATCACTAATCCTAATTTTGGCCCAGCGTTAACGGGAGTTGTGATGCCTTTACTTTCCTGTCCTCGAAAAACAGCAGAGTAGGACATAGTGGATATTCGCACCGTAGGGGTGGAAGAGGAATTCCTCCTCGTCGACCCGGACAGCGGGACGCCCCGTGCCGCAGCCGACGCCGTACTCCGGCAGGAGCCGCACGGAGGCGATGATGGCCTGCTGCAGAACGAGCTCCAGCGCGAACAACTCGAGACGTGCACCCGCCCGTGTTCGTCCATGTCCGAACTCGCCGATCAGATCCGCCGGAGACGGCACGTCGCGGCGGCGGCCGCCCGGCGCCAGGGGGTGGCGATCGCCGCTCTCGGGACGTCACCCCTGCCGGTACGGGCGACGGTCACGCCGAAGGCGCGGTATCTGCGAATGGCCGAGGAGTACGCTCTCACCGCCGCCGAGCACCTGACCTGCGGATGCCACGTCCACGTGGCGGTCGAGTCCGCCGACGAGGGCGTCGCCGTGCTCGACCGGATCCGGCCCTGGCTGCCGCCCCTGCTGGCGCTGAGCGCGAACTCCCCGTTCTGGCAGGGCGTCGACAGCGGCTACGCCAGTTACCGCCGGCAGGTCCTGGGGCGCTGGCCGTCCTCCGGCCCCACCGAACTGTTCGGCACGCCGGCCGCCTACCGGACGGCGATCGAGGAGCTGCTGGAAACCGGCGCGATCCTCGACGAGGGAATGGTCTATTTCGACGCGCGGCTATCGTGCAGGTACCCCACGATCGAGATCCGCGTCGCCGACGTCTGCCTGCTGATCGACGACGCCGTGCTGATCGCCACCCTGGTCGCCGCGCTCGTCGAGACCGCCGCGCGCGCCTGGCGATCGGGTGTGCCCGCCGCGCCGGTGCGCACGGCACAGCTCAAGCTCGCCACCTGGCGAGCTGCCCGCTCCGGTCTCCGGCAGGACCTGGTGCACCCGATCACCGGACATCCGGCCCCCGCCGAGTCCGTCGTACGGGCGCTGCTCGACCACACGGCGCCGGTCCTGGCCGACAACGGAGACCTCGTCACGGTCGAAGGACTCCTGCTCGGCGTCCTGAAACGGGGCAACGGCGCGGAGCAGCAGTGGGAGGTCCACCAGCGGACCGGCGACCTGTCCCGGGTGGTCGCCCATGCCGTCTCCCAGACACTGGAGTCTTAGAGTCGCCCGCCGAGGAAGGCCAGCTGGTCCGTCAGGTGCCGCTGCCAGAACGCGCCGTCGTGACATCCGCCGCTCATCGCCCCCTCTGGGTGCAGCCGCGCGCGGAGCCTGCGGGCCATCGGCGCGAACGGGTCGCTGGTGCCGCAGTCGACCCGGGTCGGCACGCCTTTCAGCCGGTCCAGGCGGGAGAACACGTCGTTGCGGGCGAAGTCGGCCGCGTCGTCGAACGCCTGATGGTTCGTCCGCCGGGCGTTGTCGTACGACGGGAACAGGGCGGGTGACGAGGCGACGGCGGCGGCCATCCGGGGGGCGCCGACCGTCTCGGCCAGGAGCAGCGCGCCGTAGCCGCCCATCGACCAGCCGATGACCCCGAACCGGTCCGTCGACGCCCCCTGCCGGCGCAGCCGGGGCAGCAGCTCGTCGGTGATCATGGCGAGCGGGTCGTCACCGCTCGCCCGCCGGTGCCAGTACGTGCTCGGCCCGCCGTCCACCGCGACCAGCGCGAACGGCGGGGATTTTCGGGTGCGCACGACGTCGGTCAGGTAGCGGTCCAGGCGGTTCCCGGCGGCGGCCGACGCCCCCGTGCCGCCGTTGCCGTGCAGCGCGACCGCGACCGGAAGCCCCCGGAGCGACGTGACCCCGGCGGGGAGCACGACGACCGCCGTGACGTCGGTCCCGCGCCGGAGCGAGCGAAAGGTCTGCGGCCGCACCACCCCGGGTGTACGCGGTGGGTCCGGGAGGGTCCCGCAGCGCCCGAGGGCGTGGTCCAACGCCACCTTGCCCGGCAGCACGCCCTCCTCGACCAGGACGGCGCCGGCCCCTCCGGCGACCGCGACCGCCCCGAGCCCGGCGCCGCCGAACAGGAAGGCACGTCTCGACACCATGGATACCGCCTCTCGCCGTCGCGTCAGCAGAAGAGACGCTCGCCGGCGGTCGGCGGTTCATCCCCGGGCGCTGCCGGGAACCCGTCAATCCCTGGGACGGGGGTGTTCGTCGGGTGCCCATGCGGCCGGCTCGCCGGGCGGGGCGCGCGGTGGGCGGCCTCAGCCGGGCGTCTCGGGAAGGACGTCCCCGGCGGGCTCCTCGGCAGCGCGGTCGGAGCGACCGCCGTACGGCGCGACGTCGTAGGCCAGCAGGACGTCGTCGCCGACGAGGTGCACCGACCGGCCGGTGAGCGCGACCGAGTCGGCGATCCGATCGACGCCGAGGTCGCCGACGGCCTCGGTGCCGGCTCCGACGACGCGGGCGGAGATCGAGGCGACGAGCCGGTCGGCGAGGCGGGCGGCCAAGAGGGAGGTCAGCACCCGCGCGCCGCCCTCCACCATCAGCGTCCGGACGCCGTCGGACCGCAGGAGCCGCAGCGCGTCCCCCAGGTCGACGCCCTGCGGGCTCGACCGGACGACGCGGACGCCGATGTCGCGCGCCGCCAGCGCGTGGCGCTTGTCGGCCGGGCTGTCGTCGGTGGTGATGACGAGGGTCGGCGCGTCGGCGTCGAGGATCCGCGCGTCGAGCGGGATGCGCAGCCGGGAGTCGAGCACGACGCGCAGCGGCGAGTTGCCGCTGACCAGCCGGACGGTGAGCCGCGGGTCGTCGCGGAGCACGGTGCGCACGCCGACGAGCACGGCGTCGCACGCGGCCCGCAGGGCGTGGGAGACGCGGCGCTCGTCCTCGCCGCTGATCCATTGCGAGTCGCCGGTGCCGGTGGCGATCCGCCCGTCGAGGGTCTGCGCGTACTTCAGCAGCACGTACGGGCGGTCGGCCGGCACGCGCACGTTACCCAGAAGCGTGGTCGCGTCGACGGCGCGTCCGGGCACGGCCGGCAGCGATGCCCCCGCCGGGTCCAGATGTCCCATCCGGTCGCGTTTGGTGCGCAGGTAGCGCCGGTTGTCCAGGTGCGGGGCGGTGGTGATCTGCTCGACGCGCAGCACCTCGACGCCGTCCGCCTGGAGCGCCTCGGCCTTGCGGGGGTTGTTCGTGAGCAGCCGGACGGACCGCACGCCGAGCTCGCGCAGGACGGCGGCCGCCTCGGTGTAGCGGCGCTGGTCGCCCGGCAGGCCGAGGCGGAGGTTGGCCTCCAGCGTGTCGGCGCCGGCGTCCTGCTCGCGGTAGGCGCGGAGCTTGTTGACGAGGCCGATGCCCCGGCCCTCCTGCCCGGTCGCGTACACCAGCACGCCACGGCCTTCGGCCGTGAGGGCGCGCAGGGCGGCCTGGAGTTGCAGGCCGCAGTCGCAGCGCAGCGAGCCGAGCACGTCACCGGTCAGGCACTCCGAATGCACCCGGGTCAGCACGGACTCGCCGTTGCCGAGCGCGCCCTTGACCAGCGCGAGGTACACGAGACCCGAGGGCAGCTCGTAGGCGATCACCTCGAAGTCACCCGACGTCGTCGGGAGGCCCACGCGGGCGACCTCCCGGACCGACGTCATGGGGGCACTGATTCCCCACGCGACACACGACAAACGCGTTTTCGCCCGTTAACGGGGGGGTAGACAGCCGCCGTGATAGCCCGGTTTGTTCTGCATGTCGGCCCTCGGCGCGTGGAGCTCCGCGAACGCGAGGTCGACCCCCCGGACGCCGGGCAGGTCACGGTCGAGACGCTGTTCTCCGGGATCAGCTCGGGGACCGAGCTGCTCGCGTACCGCGGAGAGATCCCGCCGGAGACGGTCCTCGACGAGAGCATCGGCGCGCTGCCGGGCACGTTCGGCTATCCGTTCGCCTACGGCTACAGCTGCGTCGGCCTCGCCGGGGACGAGCTGGTCTTCGCCTTCCACCCGCACCAGGACGTCTTCACCGCGCCGGCGGACTCCCTGATCCGCCTGCCCGCGGTGGATCCGCGCACGGCCACGCTCTTCCCGCTGGTGGAGACCGCCCTGCAGGTCACGCTCGACGCCGCCCCCGGCTACGGCGACACGGTCGTCGTCCTGGGCCTGGGCGTGCTCGGCACGCTCACCGCCCTGCTGCTCGAACGGACCGGCGCGCGCACCGTGTGCGCCGAACCCGTCCCCTGGCGCCGGAGGATCGCCGCGTCGCTGGGCCTGCGCACCGTACCGCCGGAGGAGCTGGCGGAGGTGATCCAGCGCGACACCGGCGGCGCGGGCGCCCGTACGGTCGTCGACGCCACCGGGAACCCGGACGCGCCCGGAGCCGCGCTCGCCCTCCTGGCGCACGAGGGCACCCTGCTGATCGCGTCCTGGCTGGGTACCAAGGACGCGACGCTGCCGCTCGGCCGCCACTTCCACCGCCGTCGCCTGACGATCCGCAGCACCCAGGTCTCGACGATCCCGGCCGCACTGAGCGCCGGCTGGACCGTCGAGCGCCGGCGCCGAGAGGCGGCCGCGCTGCTGGGCGAGCTCCCCCTGGAACCGCTCGCCACCCACACCTTCCCGGCCGAGCGGGCCGCCGACGCGTTCGCGGCCCTCGACCGCGGCGAGGAGGGCCTGATGCACGCCGCGCTATCGTACGGGCCGCGCTACACCTGAGCGGAGAGAGGAGCCACGGGTGGGATATGAGGTAGGTCTCCACAAGACGGTACGGGCGATCCACCAGATGCCGGGCAAGCCACCGCCGGAGGGGGAACCGCACCACCACGACTACCGCTTCGAGGTCGTCGTGGCCCGGGAGCGCCTGGACGAGCAGGACATGGTGTGCGACCTCGACGTCCTGGAGGCCGCGCTCGGCGCCATGCTCGCGCGCATCGAGGACCAGGACCTGGAGATGATCCGCCCGCCCGAGGCGGCGGCGGTCACCGTGGAGGTCCTGGCTCGCTGGGCGCACGACACGCTCGCCGACACGGTGCGCAAGGCCGGTGCGCAGACCCTGTCCGTACGGGTCTGGGAGTCGCCGGAGGCATTCGGCGGCTACTCGGCGAGCATCGCGGCGTAGGCGGGGAACGCGGTCGGAGCCACCTGGATGACCCGCACCCTGTCGATCTCCCTCGTCACTCTGGGCGATCCGCTGACGATGACGGGCGGTTACCTCTACCACCGGCGGATGGCCGAACTGGCGCCGGCGTACGACGCCCGGCTCACGTTCGCCTCCTTCCCGTCCCTGGCGTTCCCGCTCCCCGCGCTGTACGCGCGCCGGGTTCTGCGGACGGTGCGGGCGGCCCGCCCGGACGTGGTGCTGGTCGACAGCATCGCGGCGGCGTTCCTCGCACCGGCCCGCATGCCACCGGACGTGCCCGTCGCCGGGATCCTGCACCAGCCTCCGGGCGGCATCGACCACGGCCGCGCGCGGGCGCTCGCGCAGGCCCCTCTGGACCGGTGGACGTACCGCCGCGCCGCCCGGCTGCTCGTCGCCAGCGAACCCCTCGGCGCGGAGCTCGCCCGGCAGGGGTTCGGCGACCGGATCGTGGTCGTCCCGCCGGGCCGCGACGTGCCGGAGCCGTCTCCGGGCCCGGCGGCGGACCTGCGCGCCGGGGCCGGCGCGGCGCTGCTGTGCGTCGCGAACTGGCTCCCCCGCAAGGGCGTCCTTGACCTGCTCGACGCGGTCGCGGCCCTCCCGGACGGCGCCGCCCGCCTGCACCTGGCCGGGGACGAGGACGCCGACCCGGCGTACGCCGCGCGGATCCGGCGGCGGCTCGACCAGCCGGACCTGGCCGGGCGGGTCGTCCGCCACGGACGCCTGCCGAAGGAGGAGGTCGCCCGTCTCTACCGGGACGCCGACGTCTTCGTCCTGCCGAGCCTGCGCGAGCCGTACGGCACGGTGTACGGGGAGGCAATGGCTGTCGGGCTGCCCGTCGTCGGATGGCGTGCGGGCAACCTCCCGCACCTGGCGCGGGACGGCCGGGAAGGCCTCGTCGTCGAACCAGGCGACGTGCCCGCACTGACCGCCGCCCTCGGCAGGCTCTGCGCCGACCCCGCGCTGCGCGCCCGCCTCGGCGCGGCGGCCCGGCGGCGGGCCGAGGAGTTCCCCACCTGGGAGGACAGCGCCGCCCTCTTCTTCGGCACACTCCGCGAGCTCACCCCGGGGAGTCCAGCAGGCGTGGAGCCGTAATCGCAGGTCAGCCGGGACCGGAGGGCACGCGCGACGCCGAGGCGTGGGCGTGGGCGTGCACGTCGCCGGCGTCGGGAACGGCGGCGCGCACCGCGCGCTCCACCGCGGCGTTGATCCCGTCGGCGTCCAGGAGGCTGATGCCCTCGCCGAGGCGGGTCTCCACCTCGACGGCGAGGGTCCGGCCCATCCAGCGCGCCCGGACCTCGGCCGCGCCGACGCCCGGCACGCCCGCGGCGGCCGTCCGTGCGGCCTCCAGGTGATCGGGGTCGACGCCGTCCATCAGGCGGTGCAGCAGGTCGCGGGTGACCTCCACGCCGACGTGACAGATGAACAGCGTCACGGCCAGCCCGGCGACGGGGTCGCCCCAGCGGTACCCGGCCGCCACGAGGGCGAGGCCGACCAGCGCGCCGAGCGAGGAGATCGCGTCGAGCCAGGAGTGCTTCGCGTCGGCGATCATCGTCGCCGATCGGATCCGGCGGCCCACCCGCAGTTTGTAGCGGGCGACGATCTGGTTGCCGACGATGCCGAGCGCCGCACCCGCCATGCCCAGCGCGGCGTCCGTCGTGGGCGCGCCGCCCACGAGCTTCTGGTAACTCTCGTACCCGGCGAACAGCGCGCTGGCCCAGATCACCAGCGCCACGCCGAGCCCGGCGAGGTCCTCCGCCCGCTCGTAGCCGTACGGGTACCGGGCCGTCGCGGGCCGCCGTGAGATCCAGAAGCCGAGGAAGACCACCGCCGACGTCGACACGTCGGACAGGTTGTGCAGGCCGTCGCCGAGCAGCGCGACCGAGCCGGTGACCAGGGCCAGGGCGATCTCGACGAGGGCGGTCACCGACAGGCCCGCCGCCGACACCGCCATCGCGCGGTTCGCCGCCCTCCGGTCGGCGGTCTCGTCACGCCCGGCGGGCGCGGGAACGGCGGACGTCACAGCGGCGCACTCCTCGGCTCGTACGGCAGGTCACCCCCCATCATAGGTGATCAAATGAAGAGGTGTTCACATGTTCATCGCGGTTACGATGGCCGCATGGGACACGGCGTTGACGGACACACGACCCCCACGGGGCCCATCGACGCCGACCTGGCCAAGACCGTCGCCGAGACGATGCAGGCGCTCGCCACCCCCAGCCGCCTGCTCATCCTCAGCCGCCTGCGCCAGGGCCCCTGCTCCGTCGGCGAGCTCGCCGACTCGATCGCCATGGAGCGCTCGGCCGTCTCCCACCAGCTGCGCTACCTGCGCCACCTCGGCCTCGTCACCGGTGACCGGCACGGCCGCAGCATCGTCTACCAGCTGTACGACACCCACGTCGCCACCCTGCTGGACGAGGCGGTCAACCACATCGAGCACCGGCGTCTCGGCGTCACCGACCTCCCCCCGCGCGGCGCCGCCACCGCCTGAGCTCCGTCAGGCCGCCGCCGACAGCCGGGCGGCCAGGAGCGCGCGCCCTCCAGCAGCTCAAGTCCGTCTACCTGGCGCGATAGAGGGGTCACGTCATGTACGCCACCGCGGCCGTCATGCCCGGCAAGGGCTCACTGTTCGAACTGCGCGAGGTCGTCCTCGACGAACCACGGCCGGATGAGGTCGTCGTCCGGGTCGTCGCCTCCGGGATCTGCCACACCGACCTCATCGTCCGGGACCAGTGGTATCCACCGGAGCCGCCCGTGGTGCTCGGGCATGAGGGCGCGGGCGTCGTGGAGCGGGTCGGCTCCGACGTCGCCTCGGTACGGCCCGGCGACCGGGTCGCGATGTCCTTCGCCTTCTGCCGTGGCTGCCGCAACTGCCTGCTGGGGCGGCCCGCCTACTGCACGGACTTCTTCCCCCGGAACTTCGGGGGCCGCCGCGCCGACGGCTCCGCGACCGTACGGGCGAGCGACGGCTCCGAGATCAACGCGAACTTCTTCGGCCAGTCGTCGTTCAGCACCTACGTGCTGGCGGCCGAGCACACGGTGGTGCCGCTGCCCAATGATCTGCCGCTGGAACTGGCCGCCCCGCTCGGCTGCGGCGTCCAGACGGGGGCGGGAGCGGTGCTGAACTCGCTCGCCCCGCCGGCCGGCGGTTCCATCGTCGTCTTCGGCGTGGGCACGGTCGGGCTGAGCGCGATCATGGCGGCCGACGTCGCGCACTGCGACCCGGTGATCGCGGTGGACCTGGTCCCCAAGCGGCTGGCGCTCGCCGCCGAACTCGGCGCCACGCACACCTTCAACGGGACGACCGGCGGCCTCGCCGAACGGATCATGGAGATCGCCGGCGGGGGCATCGACTTCGCGGTGGAGACCACGGCCAGTCCGGCGGTGCTGCGCACGGCCGTCGACTCCCTGGCCTTCGGCGGCACCTGCGGCGTCATCGGCGCCGCCCCCATCGGCACCGAGGTGTCCCTGGACATGTCGGCGCTGCTGTTCGATCGTTCGGTGCGGGGCATCGTCGAAGGCGGCAGCGTCCCCCGGCTGTTCATCCCGCGCCTCATCGACCTGCACCGGCGTGGCCGGTTCCCCTTCGACCGCCTGATCCGCACGTACCCGTTCGAAGAGATCAACCGCGCCGCCGAGGACTCCGAGAAGGGCGTCACGGTCAAGCCCGTCGTCCTGATGTGACTCACCGTGGCGGGAGGCGTGGATGGTGCGGTTACTGTCCTTCTGGCCGTTCGGGGGAGAATGCCGGAGGCGTCGAGATGGCTCCTGACTGCTGGGGTCGCGCGCCTTCGGCTGTGACGGCGAAGAATCGCAGAGCCAACGCCAGTGCTCCGAACAGACCCGCCCAGGCATAGGTCCAGACGATGTCTTTGGTGGCGTTTTCTCCTTGGAGTGCCGTGCCGGTGGCCGCCACGCTGGCCAGGACCATGAGACTTAAGCTCAGGTAGTAGCCCACCCGGAGGATCTTCGCTGTTCGGCGTTCGAATCGCTGGAGCAAGAGCAGTCTGCCGAGCGAGACACCGGGCTCCTCCCTTGCAGTGGTGAGTTCGGATGCCTCGTTCAGCCACGCCAGTGCACGGGCCGCCGCCTGTTTCAGCTCGTCGGGAGTGGAGTCGATTGCCTGCCTGGCCTTCCACCACTCTGCGGTGAAGGTGACCCGCTGGGTCGCCTCCTCCAAAAGCAGCTTGCGACGCCCGGCGCCAGACCGGCTCACCCGCCAGTCCTGGAACATGAGCCCGAGCGCGCCGACCGTAGCGGTGACGATCGGCACCAGCACCGCGGCGGCGATGGACACGACGTCTTGTGCCTGCATCGCCATCGCCTCTTCCGCACGCCCGGCTGCCGCCAAGCATCGCATTCTCTTCCCATGAGATCACCCCGTTGACGCAATCGGCCTGGGCGTAAGAAATCGGCAGCGGAGGTCGCAGGGCTCCTCGGCCGCCTCGGAGCACACAACCCCGGCGGAGAGAGAAGCAGAAACTCAGTGGGAAGACGCGCACGCGGGCGAACCAGGTCCCGGCGGCGCGCAGAAGGCGTGCCGCCTTCGCGGCGACGGGCGCCTGCCCGGTGGCCGTACGGACGGCACTGTCGTACGCTGCCGCCATGAGACGACGACATTGATCTTCCCCTGAGTCGAGACTCACGCGCAGGCTGTACGCCTATGCGTTTCTCGAGGACTTCGTCCTCCTCTATCCCGTCTACGCGGTGCTGTTCGCGAAGTCCGGCATGTCCGCCGCCGCGATCTCGTCGCTCTTCGTCATCTGGTCGGTGACCTCCTTCGCGCTGGAGATCCCCACGGGCGTCTGGGCCGACGTCTTCTCCCGCAGGTCGCTGCTCACGATCGCCCCGATCCTCACCGGCGCGGGCTTCGCGCTGTGGACCCTCGTCCCCTCGTACCCCGCCTTCGCGCTCGGCTTCGTGCTCTGGGGAGCGGGCGGGGCGCTGCGCTCGGGAACCCTGCAGGCACTCGTGTACGAGGAGCTCGCCCGGTGCGGCGCGTCCGGCGCCTATCCGCGGGTCATCGGCCGGACGCACGCGATGGGCATGCTGGCGGTCATGGCCGCGACCGGTCTCGCCGGGCCGGTCCTGGCCGCCGGCGGCTACCGCGTCGTGGGGATCGCGAGCGTCGCCGCCTGCCTGCTGTGCGCGTCGGCCGCCCGGTCGCTGCCCGACTCCCGTGGCCGCGCCGAGCGGGGCCCGGCGTACCGGAAGGTGTTCCGGGACGGCCTGGCCGAGGTACGCCGCATGCCGGCGGTCCGCCGGTCGCTGCTGATCGTCGCGGTCCTGATGGGCACCGCCGGGGCGCTCGACGAATACGTCCCGCTGCTCGCCCGGTCCACCGGCGCCCGTCCCTCCGCCGTACCGCTGCTGGTCCTGGTGGTGACGGCGGGGATGACCGTCGGCGGCTGGCTCGCCGGGCGGGGCGCGCGGTGGGCGGCTCCCGCGCTGGCCGTCGCCGCCTGCTGCCTCGCCCTCGGGGCCGGCAGCGGACAGGCGGCGGGACTGGTGCTCGTCGCCCTCGCCTTCGGCGTCCTCGAATGGGCGATGAGCGGCGCCGACGCACGGCTGCAGGAACAAATCGATGATGAGTCCCGGGCGACGGTCACCTCGGTCGCCGGCTTCGGCTCGGAGGTCGTCGCGGTGCTGACCTATTCCGCGTACGCGCTGGGCTCCACCTGGGCGGGCCCGGGTCCGCTCTTCGCCCTGTCCGCCGTGCCGTTCCTCCTCACGGCGCTCGTGATGGGACGGATGCCCGCCGACTGAGTCGGACCACTCTTCTCCTTTGCCCCCGTTCCGTTCCTGGTGTCGGCGGTATCGTCCACCGGGAACGGCCGGGCCCCGACGAGGTCGAACCCGACGGACGATGGCGGCCGTCTACTCTTTCCGGGAACGACGGTCTTGCGCGCGGGAAGACGCTGATGCAAGGTCGGTAGCGCACTCCGGCGGAGCAGAGGCCGAGGCGGCGGAAGGGGAGCGCGGGTGAGAGGCGAGTATCGCGCCGGAGATGTGGTCGACGGCCGATTCGTCCTCAAAGAGCAGCTCGGCTCCGGCGGGATGGGGACGGTCTGGCGCGCCCATCACCGGCATCTGGACATCGACCTCGCGCTGAAGCAGATGATCCTCCCCGCGGACGACACTGCCGGAATCCCGGAGGAACTGTCGGCACGCGCCCGCCGGGAGGGGCGGACACTCGCCAGGCTGACACCACATCCCGGCATCGTGGCCGTGCGCGACCTGATCACCGTGGACGGCCTTCCATGGCTGGTGATGGAGCTCATCGAGGGCCGCTCGCTCAAAGAGATCGTCTGGCAGGACGGCCCGCTCGCCGAGGAACGTGCGGCCGAGCTCGCCGAACAACTGCTGACGGCCCTTGGGTTCGTGCACGGCCAGGGTGTGCTGCACCGTGATCTCAAGCCGAGCAACATCCTGATCAACGCGGACGGCGATGCGACGCTGGTCGACTTCGGCATCGCCGTACACGCGGACGACACGACGCTCACCCAAAGCGGCGCCCTGATCGGAACACCGGGATACATCGATCCGGAACGCCTGCGCGGGCAACCGCCGGTCGAGGCGTCGGACCTGTTCTGCCTGGCCGCCACCCTCTACTTCGCCATCAGGCGAAAGGCACCCTTCCACCGCGACAATCCGGCGGCGACGGTCCACGCCACGCTGTACGAACGGCCGCTGTTCGCGCCCGGCGACGGGGCGCTGTGCGAACTCATCGAGCATCTGCTGGCGCCGGCAGTGGCCGACCGCCCCACGACGGAAGAGTCTTTGGACCGGCTGCGCGCGTTGAGAACGCCGACCGTCGCGGTCCATCACGTCGCGGCCGAGTCGGGAGCCGGAGGGAAACCGGAGGCATCCCAGGACGGCCGACGCGTGGAGGGGCCGGTCGGCGCATCCGCCGCCTCGGCGATGCCCTCCCCCGCCACCCACGGCGAGAACGCCGTGGCGACCGACTCACCCCGCCCGCGGCGGTGGTGGCGGCCCGTCGCCCTCTCTGCGCTGGGCGCCCTGGCGTTCCTCCTGCCGCTGACCCTCGGCCTCGGCATCGCCCACCGTGACGTACACACGTCCTACCTCGTCGGTGCCTTCCTGCTCCCCCTGGGCACTGCGGCCGTCCTGACGATCACCGGGATGGCGATCACCCGCAACGGGGGAGCGATCGTGATACCGCTGTTCATGGAGTCGATGGCGCTCGTCCTCGGACTCCCCGTCGGACTGGTCCTTGGAGCCCTCGCCGGCGACTTCTTCGCGGGGGCGGTGATCGGCTCGGCGGCATTCGGTGCGCTCGGCGTCATCATCGGAGCGCGCGACATCGAGCCGGAGTCCGACGGGTTCTGGACCGCCAGCGTGATCATCACCTTGCTCGTGGCCGCGGTGTGGATCGGGCTGCTCGAGGTCGTGGGCTACCTCACTCAGCACTGGGCCGTCCACAGTGCCGTCGGCTTCCTCGACACCTGGGCCGGAGGACTCGTCAACCTCCTCGGTTGAGATCAGCGCTGACTCGTTGCCGCCTTCCGACGCCTGAATCCGGCGAGCCGGGCACCCCTCCACATCTTCAGCGGTGACGAACAACTGACGGGCGCGTCACGCCTTTCCGGTTCCTCGACACCCAGGACAGGGGCGCGTCTCTTTCTTGCCGTCGTTACAGATCTCCTGAGTCCCAGATCCTCTGCACATGGAGCAGGGGTTCTCCTTGCGGTGCTTGCCCATGGGAATCGCCTCTCCGGTAGCCGATCAGGTGATCAGGTGATCAGGTGATCAGGTGATCAGGTGATCAGGTGAATCAAGCCAGAACCGCTGGACTTCGCCGGCGGTGACAGTGATTCCGAGACGTTCGAGACTGGGACGTCCGGCGCGCAGCCAACCGACATAGGCCGCTTCGGTCTCATCCCACAACCGCCGTGGACCGTACTGTTCGACCTCGAAGTGTGCTGCGCCTGGTCTGTAATCGACGGCCGCCCACGATTCGGCGCGTAGGCCGCTTTCCAGAAGCCAGTGAACAATGAGACCTTCCGGATCGGGGGCCCAGCTCAGGACATCCACGTTCCGAAGGTGCGCGGACAGCCACACGCCGGCCGCTCCTCCGTTGACGGCGGCGATGGTCCGGGGGTCCAGCCGGGTCGTGGAGATCTCACCATCGAGGTCGCTTTCCCAGGGCCACTCCGTCCGGACGATTCGCTGCGCGCGCATGCGCATGTACCAGGCCTCTTGGACGAACCGGCCGACGGCGGTGCCGTCGTCGATGACATCGAGACGGGTGATGAGGCCGGTCCCGAATTCGGCGGCCAGGGGAACCACGATGGTGCCGCCTGGCCGGGTTTGTGCGATCCATGCGCCGGGAACCGACCGGACCCCACAGGTGGCGTGGACTCGATCGAAAGGGGCGCCGTCCGACCACCCGCCCGCACCGTCGCCGACGACCAGGCGGGGGGACAACCCGGCCCGATCGAGGTTGGCGGCGGCGATCCCGGCCAAGGTGGAGTCGACCTCGATCGATGTCACTTTGGCGTCGCCGAGTCGAGCGGCGAGCAGGCCCGCCGTCCATCCTGTGCCAGTACCGATCTCCAGCACCCGATGATGTGCGTGAAGGTCGAGAGCGTGTAGGCAGGCGAAGACGACGCTGGGCGCCGAACACGAGCAGGTGTACTCCGTCGTACGCTGAACGGCCTCCACGGTCAGTGGCGTGTCGCCGTCATTGATCTGCGTGACGATGGGTCTGTCGTCCGCCACTGCCGCCGCCCAGGCATGAGGATCGGCCCGCTTGTCGATCCATTGATCAGGGCTCGCCCAGGCGACCTCGGGAATGAAGAAGCGACGAGGCGCACGTTGCAATGCGGCCCGCCACTCATCATCGGGAGCAAAGGAAGCCAGCGCCTCGAAATCGTCCACACCGCGCGGACCTCCGTCATCCGGTCGAGGACCCCCCGGGCCGAGTGGTCCGGATGCGTCACGCCCGTCGGCTCGCATGTCCCGACGGTATCCCCGGACGGTGTTCATCGACCCGGTCTTTCGTCAGCCGGCCTCGGCTCCGCGGCGAAGACGGCTCGGATGACCTTGCCGTCGTGACTTGGCAGAACGCTCAGATCGCAGAGTTCCTCGGCGATCCACAGGCCGAACCGTCCGCCGCTTCCAGGACGCCCCCGGGCCGGGAGGTCCCGGCATGCGTCAGCGACCTGAACGACGAGCGCGTTCTCGTACGTGACGGTCAGTGTGACCGGCGGCAAGGCGTGGACCAGCGCATTGGTGACGAGTTCGGAGACCACGAGCGTCACGTCGTCGAGCAGGTCGGTACGCCCCCACGCTCGCAGCGCGTTGCTCACTAGTCCCCGTGCGGTCCGTACGGCCTCCGGATCGCCGTCAAGCCGGCACCACCGACGGCGGACCTGAGCCGCCGTCGGCCCATTCGGCAGTAGAGAGGCCGGGATCGCCCGCCGTACCGGGCGTTCAACGGTGGAGTCCGCTTGATGACGGCCTCGCGGGCGGCCTTGGGCGACGTCGAGTAGGACCTGACTCCAGTGCCGGAGCCGGACGGCTTTGAACATCGAACTCCCTCTCAGCAGGAGTGGTCGGCGGACCGGGTCAGCGAGCGCTCTCGCGCAGGACTGCAGCGATCCGGGCGGCGGCGAGGTCGAGGTTCTCTACGCATGCGATGCGTTCGCCCCAGCTCCACCAGAACCACCACAGTCCTGGCACGGTCGGGGCTGCGGTGATCTCCTCATTGAGGACGGGGGCGGCAGGGTTGATGACGCATATGTGCGGCCGACCGCTCTGCGAGAGGACGAGTTCTCCCTGCCATCCCATTGCGTCGATTCGGACGGCCAGGGCCTGGAGATAAGGCACCCCGCCGTCATGCGGCCTGTTCACCGTGTCGGTCCTGGTCATGGGCGTACCTCCGGTAATGCGCCGTTGCCGCGTTCAGGGACGGGGCGCGGCCGACACTTCATCGCCGAGGCGATGAGGACGAGCGCCCGACTGCCGGGATCGACTGAAACGATCACTGTTCGATCTCTACTGTTCGTGATGAGTTGACTACACAACGCTCAACTCTAGAGTGGAATTACAGATTGTCAATGGATTCTCACCTACAGTGGCGGCGGCCGCAGAGCTCGGCCAATTAAGGAGAAATGGGATGAGTCAGCACGATGAGGACCTCGTCAGCGCCACCGTCCGTAGATGGCAGCTCACCGAGTCGCTCAAGCAGCTCCGGGAGCAGGCAGGGATGACGATCGAGCAGGCAGTCAACGAACTCAGTCGGCAGCACGCCCGCTGGTCCCGGCCGAAGCTCTCCCGCATCGAGAACCGCCATCAAGGGGTCAAGCCGCGTGACGTCGAACAGCTCCTCGATCTCTACAAGGTCGACGAAAAGACCCGGAAGCAGCTCCTCGACCTCGCCCAGACCGCCAACGAACGCGGGTGGTGGCTCACGTACCGCCGCGACCTCCCCGAAGACTTTCACCCGCTTTTCACCTTGGAGATCGCCGCAACAGGCGTTCGCCAGTTCGAAACCCTTCTCATTCCTGGGCTGCTGCAGACTGGGGACTATGCCCGCGCAGTGGTCAGCGCGGTCACGCCGGACCTATCCGGGAACGAGATCGATCGCCGGGTTGCCGCTCGGCTGGCACGACAACAGATCTTGTCCAGGAACAACCCGCCGGAGCTGCACATCATCCTGGATCAGGGGATCCTTGAACGTCCTATCGGACAGCCCAAAACGATGCGGGGGCAGCTCCTCCGACTGGTCGAAGCCTCTGATACGCCGAACACCACGGTGCAGATCCTCACCAAAGACGTAGGTGCGACGGCCGGGTTGGAGGGCCCCTTCTCGATCCTCTCGCTGCCAGAACCGATTCCCGACGTTGGTTACACAGAAGGCGTCGGTGGGGCCGTGTACTTGGAAAGCGTCGAAGATGTCCGTCGCTGTACCCTCAGATTCGGCATGTTGATCGATCAGGCCCTGCCTCCCAACAAGTCCGTGGACCTGATCGCTTCTGCAGCGGGCCGGCTCGGCTAGTCATGGAGGGAGACGGGGATGCCCAGCGCATCGCCCAAGCGTACGGAGTGGCGAAAGAGCAGCTACTCCGGAGGAGGGGGTACCGGCGGCGGGAACTGTGTCCAAGTCGCCACCGTTAGGCGTTCAGCGCCGACACGGCCGGCCCCAATGCCGTTAACTTAGATTGATCTTTCCGGTAGGAGCCAGAAGGCGATCTGGGTTCGGGTCGGGAGGGGTTTCTTGGCGGGGTCGCGTTGGCGGGGAAGCCGCATCATGCTTGCGTCCTTGCGTCGAGGGTTTTCGTTGTTCTGGCGACGAAAACCCTCGGCGAAAACGGCGAGCGGTCTGGCTGACTGCCCGGAACGGGACGGTATGCCCAATCTGGTCGCCGGTCGGTAAAATCGCGGTGTTCCGCTTCCGGTGATCCGGCCGCATGTTCCGGGCGGAGCGGGAGGGCGGGGCCCATGTCCGACGTTGACGCGTTGCGGCCGGAAGACCCGGCAACCATCGGACGGTTCACCCTGATCGGTCGGCTCGGTGAGGGCGGCCAAGGGGTCGTCTTCCTCGGGGAGGACACCGACGGCCGGCGCGCGGCGGTGAAGGTGCTGCGCGCGCAGCCGGACGACACCGCTCAGCTGGGCCGCTTCGTCAAGGAGGTCCAGACGGCGCGGAGGGTCGAGGCGTTCTGCACGGCCGAGATCATTGAGGCCGATCTCAACGGCACCCCGCCGTACGTCGCGAGCGAGTGCATTCCCGGGCCTTCTCTGCAGCAGTTGGTCGCCGAGGAGGGTCCACGCGTCGGGACGGCGCTGCACCGGCTGGCGGTGGCGACCGCGACGGCGCTCGTCGCCATTCACGAGGCGGGCGTCGTCCACCGGGATTTCAAGCCGAGCAACGTCATGATGGGCCCCGACGGGGCGCGGGTGATCGACTTCGGCATCGCGCGGGCGCTGGACGCGGCGGGCACCCTCTCGGGTCAGATCGTCGGCACGCCCGCCTACATGGCGCCGGAACAGATCGCAGGCGCGCGGGCCGACGCGCCGATGGACGTCTTCGCGTGGGGCTGCGTGATCGTGTTCGCCGCGACCGGGCGGTCACCGTTCGGGCAGGACAGCGTGGTCCACGTGATGAGGCGCATCCTCCACGAGCCCCCGGACCTCGGGGACCTGGCGGAACCGCTGCGCGGAATCGTCATCGACTGCCTCGCGAAGGATCCGGCGGCCCGTCCGAGCGCGGACGAGGTCCTGCTCCGGCTCATCGGCCGCCGTACGCCGCGGACGCCCGCCGCGCCGAGCGTCGTCTCGGCTCCGTCGTGGCCGGTGGGCACACCGGCCCCGTACCCGCCGAGCCCCACGATGCCGCCGGATCGGCGACCACGGTCCCGGCGATCGGCGCTTGTGTACGGGATCCCGGCCGGTGCCGTCATCGTGGCGGCGGCCGTCGTCGTTCCGATCCTCGTGACCGCGTACCGGCACGGTCACGCGGCGGCCCGTACCCCCACGCCGTCGGCGTCCTCGTCGGCGCCCCTGCCGAGCGTGTTCCCGGTGTCCATGGCGGGAACATGGTCGGGCACCGTCAGCGAGTCCCCGGGCGGCAAGAGCAGCGTGCGGATCGCCATCACGGCGGGGGCGACCTCGGCGACCGCCGCCTACGGGGACTTTCGGTGCACCACGCAGCTCCGGGTGAGCAATGCCTGGGCGGCCCAGGCCGTGCCGAATCCGTCCACGGTCAACCTCGTCGAGAAGGTGACCCAGGGTGACTGTCCCGACGGCAGCAACGCCCAGTTGGTGCTGCAGGCCGCGGGGCAGATGTGGTTCAGCCTCACCGGCTACAAGGGAGACGCGAACCAGACGGTGTTCACGCGGACCGGCGTGATCACCAAGACCGGATGACCGGGTCTCCGGGTTAGGACTCCTCCGCGTCCGAGGGAGATCCCTCCGGCCTGCTGCGCGAGCTACTCGGCCCGCTGACGGCCTCCCCTGATCACTGATCCCGATCGCCCTGGCACCGACCACTTGATCGTCCGACCCCTTGCATATACCCCCTCCCCCTATGTTAAAGTCCATCTCATAAGTACCCCTAAGGGGTATGCGATAAGGTCGGTTGAAAGCCGCTCGACGAGAAGGAGAAAGCGATGACCAGCGCCGAGTACAAGGTCAAGGGCATGACGTGCGGCCACTGCGTCTCGGCCGTCACCGAAGAGGTCGGCGGCATCGAGGGCGTCACCGACGTCCGTGTCGACCTGGCCTCCGGTCTGGTCACCGTCGCCAGCACCGTCCCCCTCGACGACAAGGCGGTACGCGACGCGGTGGACGAGGCCGGTTACGAAGTCGTCGTTTCCTGACCCACGAAGGAGGGGTACGGCGATGAACACACCGGCCAAACTTGGCGTCTTCGGCCTCGGGCTGGCGGCGGTGTTCGGCGCGGCGCTCGGGGCGGGTCACCTGACCGGCCCCGTCGGGGCCGAGGAGAAGCCGCACGCCGCGCACGGCGACATGGACCACGGCGGTCACGAGAGCACGCTACCGGGCGGGCTGCTGGTCTCCGACCGTGGCTACACCCTCACCACCGTGCCCGACGCGACCGGCGCGTTCGCGTTCCGGATCACCGGGCCGAACGGACGGACGGTGACCGCGTTCGACACGCAGCACGACAAGCGGATGCACCTCATCGTCGTCCGCCGTGACCTGTCCGGTTTCCGGCATGTGCATCCGACGATGGCCGCCGACGGCACCTGGCGGGTCGCCTCGCCGCTGAGCGGGCCGGGCACCTACCGGGCGTTCGCCGATTTCAAGCCCACCGGGGCCGACCCGCTGACCCTTGGCGTCGACACCGCCGTCGCGGGCGACACCACACCGCGGCCGCTGCCCACACCGGCCGCGACCGCCACCGTCGACGGCTACACCGTCACCCTGCGCGGTTCGCTCACGGCGGGCCGGGCGGGCCGGCTGGACCTGACGATCTCGCGGGACGGCCGGCCGGTCACCGACCTGCAGCCCTATCTCGCGGCGTACGGGCACCTCGTGGCCCTCCGCCAAGGCGACCTGGCCTACCTCCACGTCCACCCGGACGGCGAACCGGGCGACGGAAAGACCAGGCCCGGGCCGACCGTCACCTTCTACGCCGAGGCACCGTCCGCCGGCGCCTACCGTCTCTACCTGGACTTCCAGCACGACGGCACCGTCCACACCGCCGAGTTCACGGCCGAAGCGAAGGAGGGCTGATGAGCACCACCACGAGCGCGGCGCCCGATCGGGTCGAGCTGGAGATCGGCGGCATGACCTGCGCGTCCTGCGCGAACCGCATCGAGAAGCGCCTGAACAAGCTCGAAGGCGTGACCGCGACCGTCAACTACGCCACCGAGAAGGCCAGCGTCAGCTTCGCGCCCGGTGTCACCCCCGACGACCTGATCGCTCAGGTGGAGAAGGCCGGATACACCGCGAGCCTGCCCGCCCCTCCCGAGCCCGCCGGGGAGGAGGTTGCCGAGGACGCTCCCGTACGGGCCCTGCGCGACCGGCTGGTCGTCAGTGCCGTTCTGGCCGTCCCGGTGATCGTGCTGGCGATGGTCCCGGCGCTGCAGTTCCGGTACTGGCAGTGGGCGTCGCTGGCGCTGGCGGCGCCGGTGCTGGTGTGGGGCGCGCTGCCGTTCCACCGCGCGGCGTACAAGAACCTCAAGCTCGGCACCGCGACGATGGACACGCTCGTGTCCCTGGGCACGAGCGCGGCGTTCGGCTGGTCGCTGTACGCGCTGTTCTTCGGCACCGCCGGAGAGCCGGGCATGCGACACCCGTTCACCTTCACCATCGAGCGCGCCTCCGGAGCCGGGAACATCTACCTGGAGGTGGCCGCCGGGGTGACGGTGTTCATCCTGGCCGGGCGCTACTTCGAGGCGCGGGCGAAGCGGCGCGCCGGCGCCGCGCTGCGGGCGCTGCTGGAGATGGGCGCCAAGGACGTCGCCGTGCTGCGCGACGGGCGTGAGGAGCGCGTCCCGATCGAGCACCTGAAGGCCGGCGACCGGTTCGTCGTACGGCCCGGCGAGAAGATCGCCACCGACGGCGTCATCGTCGAGGGGAGCTCGGCGGTCGATGCGAGCATGCTGACCGGTGAGTCCGTGCCCGTCGAGGTCGGGGTCGGGGACACGGTCGTCGGCGCCACCGTCAACGCGGGCGGCCGGCTGACCGTCGAGGCCACCAAGATCGGCTCGGACACGCAGCTGGCGCAGATGGCCCGCCTGGTGGAGGAGGCGCAGAACGGCAAGGCGCAGGTGCAGCGCCTCGCCGACCGGATCTCCGGCATCTTCGTACCGATCGTGATCACCCTGGCGGTGGCCACCCTCGGGTTCTGGCTCGGCACCGGCGGGAGCGTCGCCGCGGCCTTCACCGCCGCCGTCGCGGTCCTCATCATCGCCTGCCCGTGCGCGCTCGGCCTGGCCACTCCGACCGCGCTGCTGGTCGGTACGGGACGCGGCGCCCAGCTCGGCATCCTCATCAAGGGCCCCGAAGTGCTGGAGTCCACCCGGAGGATCGACACGATCGTGCTGGACAAGACCGGCACCGTCACCACCGGGAAGATGACCCTGATCGACGTGGTCACCGCCGACGGCCAGGACCCCGACGAGGTGCTGCGGCTGGCCGGCGCGCTGGAGGACGCCTCCGAGCACCCCATCGCCCAAGCCGTCGCCAAGGGCGCCGTCCAGCGGGTCGGCGCGCTCCCCCGCACCGAGGACTTCGCGAACGTCGAGGGCCTCGGCGTCCAGGGCATCGTGGACGGCCACGCGGTCCTGGTCGGCCGTACGCGGCTGCTGGCCGAATGGTCCCAGCATCTGCCCGCCGAGCTCGAGCGCGCCAAGGCCGCCGCCGAGGCCGCCGGCAGGACGGCGGTCGCGGTCGGCTGGGACGGCGAGGCCCGCGCGGTCCTGGTCGTCGCCGACGCGATCAAGGACACCAGCGCCGAGGCCGTCACCCGGCTGCGCGCGCTCGGCCTGACGCCCGTGCTGCTGACCGGCGACAACGAGGCCGCGGCCCGCGCGGTCGCCGCCGAGGTCGGCATCGAGCAGGTGATCCCCGAGGTGCTGCCCGCCGACAAGGTCGACGTCGTCAAACGGCTGCAGGACGAGGGCAAGGTCGTCGCGATGGTCGGCGACGGCGTCAACGACGCGGCCGCCCTCGCCCAGGCCGACCTCGGCCTGGCCATGGGGACGGGCACCGACGTGGCGATCGAGGCCGCCGACCTCACCCTCGTACGTGGCGACCTGCGCGCCGCCGCCGACGCCATCCGCCTGTCCCGCCGGACGCTGGGCAACATCAAGGGCAACCTGTTCTGGGCGTTCGCCTACAACGTGGCCGGCCTGCCGCTGGCCGCCGCCGGCCTGCTCAACCCGATGCTGGCCGGCGCCGCGATGGCGTTCTCCAGCGTCTTCGTCGTCAGCAACAGCCTGCGGCTGCGCCGCTTCCAGGCCACCCGTTAACGGAGGAGGGGACATGGGCGCGATCGGTCACGCGCTGGCGATCGCCGGGTCGATGACCTGGGAGATCCTGTGGGCGCTGATCCTGGGGTTCCTCCTGTCCGCCGTGGTCCAGGCGGTGGTGCGACGATCGACGGTCATGCGGCTGCTCGGCGACGGACGGCCCCGTACGCTCGCGATCGCCGCCGGCCTCGGCGTCGCGTCGTCGTCCTGCTCGTACGCGGCGGTCGCGCTGGCGCGTTCGCTGTTCCGCAAGGGCGCGAGCTTCATCGCGGCGATGGCGTTCGAGGTCGCCTCGACCAACCTGGTGATCGAACTCGGCATCATCCTGGCGCTGCTCATGGGCTGGCGGTTCACCCTGGCCGAGTTCGTCGGCGGGCCGATCATGATCGTGATTCTGGCGGTGCTGTTCCGGCTGTTCCTGCGCGAGCGGCTGCTGCGCGAGGCGCGCGAGCGTGCCGAGCTCGGCATCGCGGGCTCGATGGAGGGTCACGCGGCGATGGACATGTCCGTCCAGCGGGAGGGGTCGTTCTGGCGGCGGCTCCTGTCCGGGGAGGGCTTCACCTCGGTCGCGCACGTGTTCGTCATGGAGTGGGCGGCGATCCTGCGCGACCTCGTCATCGGCCTGCTGATCGCCGGGGCCATCGCGGCCTGGGTGCCCGACTCGTTCTGGCAGCACTTCTTCCTCGTCGACCATCCGCTCGCGGCCAAGCTGTGGGGGCCGCTGGTCGGGCCGCTCGTGGCGGTGATCAGCTTCGTCTGTTCGATCGGCAACGTCCCGCTGGCGGCGGTCCTGTGGAACGGCGGCATCAGCTTCGGCGGCGTGGTCGCCTTCATCTTCGCCGATCTGATCATCCTGCCGATCATCGTGATCTACCGGAAGTACTACGGCACCCGGATGGCGCTGTTCGTCACCGGGACCTTCTACGCGGCGATGGTCCTCGCCGGCTATGTCGTCGAGCTGCTCTTCGGCACGCTGGGCCTCATGCCGACCAAGCGGCACGCGGTGGTGATGGACGCGGGCGTGTCCTGGAACTACACCACCTGGCTCAACATCGCGTTCCTCGTCCTCACCGCCGTCCTGTTGATCCGGTTCGTCCGGACGGGCGGGATCCCGATGCTGAAGATGATGGGCGGCTCCCCCGACGCCGAGCACGACCAGGGTGACCCCGACCAGGCGGGCCACCACCATCACTAATCACTACGCGGCAAGCAGGAGGACACGTCATGTCCCAGGTGAGAGTCCACAACTTCGCCGTCTCCCTCGACGGCTTCAGCACCGGTGACGGGCAGAGCCACGACGCGCCGTTCGGCCACGCCGGCGGACGGCTCCTCGAATGGTTCTTCCAGACGCGGACCTTCCGCCAGATGCACGGCGAGCCCGGCGGAGGCGCGGGGGCCGACGAGGCCTTCGCCCGCACCTGGGGGCCGGGGATCGGCGCGGAGATCATGGGACGGAACAAGTTCGGGCCGCAGCGCGGGCCGTGGGAGGACCACGAGTGGACGGGCTGGTGGGGACCGAACCCGCCGTTCCACACGCCGGTGTTCGTCCTGACCCACCACCCTCGCCCGTCCATCGAGATGGAGGGCGGCACGACCTTCCACTTCATCGACGCCACGCCGGAAGAGGCCCTGCGTCAGGCGAGGGAGGCCGCGGGCGGGCTGGACGTGCGCATCGGCGGCGGGCCGACCACGGTCCGGCAGTTCCTGGCCGCCGACCTGATCGACCACCTGCACATCACGATCGCCCCCATCGTCCTCGGCCGCGGCGAGCGGCTGTGGGACGGCCTCGAGGGACTCGAGGAGCGGTTCGAGATCGAGTCGGTGACCACGCCGAGCGGGGTCACGCACATGACGTTCACGCGCCCCTGAGGCACCACCAGAACAGGCGAATTCCGAAATCAGGCCCTTACCACCCGAATATCGGTCATCGCGCCCGGCTTCATTCCCGGCTTTGGGTGGAGCGCCGTGTAAGCGACCCTCCGTTGGCCTAACACGACGGCTCCAGCGGCATTCATTGGGCATTGCATTCGCCCGCATAGCCATCAACGACCGCATCGGCGGACACAGTGAACGTGTGTCGTTGATGGGGAGGGTCCGCGCTCCCGGGATGGACGGTCGACCGGCCGTCCGGGTCCCGGCCTGGAGCTGGTGCGCCATCCTCACCGGCGCCTTCCTCGCCGGGGCGGCAGCGCACGTTGCCGGGGCACCGGCGCCGTACATGCTCGCCGGGCTGCTCCTGGGCGCGGCGCTCGCACTGTCGGGTCTGGTCACCAGCGTCCTCCCCCGCCGTTTGTACCGCGTGTCGCAGGCCCTCGCCGGGGTGATGATGGGCGGCTACATCCACCCGGCGGCGCTGCGCGCGGCCGCGCCGTCGCTGCTCCCGCTCACCGTCGTGACCGCCGCGACGATCCTGCTCAGCGTCGGCATCGCCCGGTTTCTCGAGCGCACCGGTCTCGACCGCCGGACGGCGACGCTGGCGACCGTCCCGGGCGGTGCGGCCGCCATGCTGGTGGCCTCGGACGAACTCGGGGCGGACACCCGGCTCGTCGCCCTCGCCCAGTACTCCCGGATGGCCATGGTCGCGGTGACCGCCCCGCTGGTCGTCCCGCTGCTCGGCCCCGGTTCGCCCGGCGGCCCGAGGGCCGGTGAACCGCACTCGCCGGTCAGCCCCCTGATGCTGCGCCTCGTCGACGGGGCCGACCAGACGGCCGGCCTCCTGGTGCTGTGCGCCGTGGCGGTCCTGGGCGGCCAGGTGGGGCGGCGCCTGTCGCTGCCGGCGCCGTTCGTGCTCGGCCCGATGCTGGTGACCGTCGTGGCGACGTTCTCCGGCGCGGCCCACGGGTTCCGGCCGACCGGGCTGCTCCAGACCCTCGTGTTCACCTGCATCGGGCTGGAGATCGGGCTGCGGTTCAGCCGGGACTCCCTCCGGTACGCGCGCCGGGTGTTGCCCTGGATCGTGGCCGGCACGGTCCTGGTCAGCGCCGTCTCGGCTCTGCTCGCGTGGCTGCTCGCCGGGCTGACGCGGCTGTCGTTCGCCGACGCCTATCTCGCGACGACACCCGGCGGGATCAACGCGGTTCTGGCGGCGTCGGTCGCGACCCACACCGACGTCGGGCTGATATCGAGCGTGCAGAGCCTGCGGCTGTTCGCCGTCGTCACCCTCGCGCCCGTGCTGATCCGCATCACGTTCGTAAGGAGCGGGCACCGTCCGGCCGCGGCGGGCCGAGACGAGACCTGCCGCTCCAGAGCCGAGCGACCCTGAGGAGATTCGGCTGATATACGGGGCCGAGCGCGGTAGGCGCGCAATGTACGCCTTCGATGCTGGAAAAGGTAAACGAAACATTGATTGGCAGACGGTGCCTGATCACCTCTAAACTACGGAATCCGGCTGCCCCCGGCTTCACAGGAAGCACAGCCGTCCGCCGAATCCCTCTGGGATCCGGGACCCCGCAGTTCGTCGAGGCGCGTCCGGAGCCGATGAGGTTCCGGCCGGGCGGCTCCGGCCCGAGCCCCGACCACTGACCCGGAAGGCGGCAAGGAGAGGAGTACGACTTCTGTGGCGCCCTCCAACCCGATGACCTCCACACGCGCCACCGGCCGCCTGCGGTTCCGGCGATCGCTCCGGATGTGCGCCGCGGCGTCACTCGCGATCGCCGTCTCGCTGACGACGGCAGGCACCGCCGAGGCGGTCCCGTCCAAACCCTCGGCCGCCGCCGCGAAGAAGGAGCTGGAAAAGCTCAGCACGAAAGTCGACAAGCTCGTCGACCAGTACAACAAGGCCAAGACCGAGCTCGACGCGGCCAAGAAGCGCCTCAAGGCGGTCAACGCGGAGGCGAAGTCCGAGAAGGCCCGGTACGCACAACTCCACACGCGCGTGGTGCAGCTCGCCGCCGACCAGTACAAGAGCGGCACGTCCGACCCGGCCACCGCCGTCCTGGCCTCCAAGAACCCGGACGCCGCCCTCGACCAGATGTCCACCTTCACCCACCTGGCCAACAACCGCGGGCAGGAGCTGACGGCGTTCCTCGCGTCGACGCAGCGGCTCCGGCGTGACCTCGCCGAGGTCCAGGGCACGGTGGCGGACGTCCAGCAGAAGGTCACGAAGCTCAAGGGCCAGAAGTCGGTCATCGAGAAGGCCATCGCCAAGCAGAAGGCGCTGGTGAAGAAGGCCGGCGAGTCCACGTCCTCGTCCGGCGGCAAGGTCGGCGGGTCGTACACCGGCCCGGCCTCCGGCTCCGCGCGCGCCGCCCTGAACTATGCCTATGCCCAGAAGGGCAAGCCATACGTCTTCGGCGGCACCGGCCCCGACGGCTACGACTGCTCCGGGCTGGTCATGATGTCCTGGCGGGCCGGCGGGGTGAGCCTGCCCCGCGTCGTCCCCGACCAGGCTTCGGCCACCCACTTTGTCGCACGCGGCGATCTGGAGCCCGGTGACATCGTCTTCTTCGACAGCTACGGCCACGACGGCCTGTACGTCGGCAACGGCATGTTCATCCACGCCCCGCGTACCGGGCGGGTCGTATCCGTCGACCCGATGGCCGGTTACTGGGACGCGCACTTCGTCCGAGGCGGCCGTCCCTGAGAACGCCACCGCGCGGTGAGCCGGGGAGGCACGGCTCACCGCGCGGTTCTGGCGGGGGAGGATGGTCAGTGGCGGCCCGACAGGGCCCGGCGGTACTGCTGCCAGACCTCCTTGTCGGTGACGGCCCGGTTCAGGAACATCAGGCCGTCCATCCGGCAGTTACAGGGGTTCCTCTCCTGGGTGTCCTGGGGGAAGCTTCCACCGATCTTGATGCCGCGTGGATCGGTCGCCGTGGTGGTGTGCGTGCCCGGCGTTCCGATCACCCAGGGATCGCCGGTGACCGTGTAGAAGCCGTCCAGCGGCTTGCCGTTCTTGTACAGCTTCATCGTGCCGTGGTCGTAGTCGAACGACGCGGCCAGGAACACCCACTTGCCGATCGGCAGGATGCTCTGCCAGTCCTCGTTCGCGGCGAACGTCTGGGACTTGCCGCCGTCGATGCGGCGGCCGAGGGCGACGACGCGCAGGGTCCCCGACACGTCGATCACCTCGAGCAGCGCCCGTACGTCATGGCCCTGCGAGTCGCCGCTGAGCAGGCCCGCCAGCCCCACCGCGTTGAAACGGTCATTGGGGTCGGCCGTCTCGGAGTTGAGGTTGGGGTTCGGGCCGGTCGTCTTGAACCAGCCCATGATCGAGGCTTCTTTGGTGGCGTTGAAGGCGTGCAGGGTCGGCACGCCCGTCGCCGAGTAGACGCCGGCCTTCCAGTCGTCGTTGCCCTTGACGGCCGGGTTGACCTGCTGGGTCTGGATCGCGTGCCCAGCGCCGGGGTAGGCGCTGTCCCGGACCCGCATCGCGGCCCCGCCGTTGATCAGGTCGATGGGCGTGCCGGACAGCCCCCGGTCGCGCTCCTGCGCGGGGTTGCCCCGGACGGGATGCTCGAAGTCGTAGTAGGCGACCAGGTTCGGCCGCAGGCTCGGCAGCACCTTCGCGTCGCCGTGGTGATGGCCGCGGGCCGGGGCCGCGGTCATGCCGGTGTCCGCCTGGGCGGCGCTCGCGGCCGCGCTCAGCGGCGCGCAGAGGACGACGGCCGTGACGGCCGCGGCGAGGCGCCGGGAGCGGACGGGCCGACGCCCGGCGACGGCCGGGCCCGCCTCATCACTGGGATTTCTCACAATTACCTCCACGTGCGTCTGGGGGTCCCGGCGGCCACCGCCAAGGGGCAGGTGGCCGCCGGGAGGCACTGGGGCCCGGGCCGCGTCCGCCGCCGGACCGGCAGGCGGCGGCCCGAGCCCCCGATCAGTCGGTCACCGCGGTGCCAGTGACCTTGAAGTTGCGGACCCGGCCGGTGTTGTCGAACGATCCGAAACCGACCCGCCCGGAGGCGAAGGTCTTGTCGACCGCCGTCATCCGCGGGTCCTTCGAGTGGTCGAGGTACACCGCGATCTCACCGGTGTCCACGTGCCGGATGATCGTCACGTGGTGCCAGTTCATGTCGGTGATCGACGGAGTGGCGCCGCGCGACCGTACGGGGTCCCACTGGTCCTCGATCCGCAGCCGGTCGGCGTTGTTCACCACGAAGATCCCGTTGTGCGGGTAGATGTCATTGCTCTGCGACAGGTGCGCGTAATAGAACTGCGTGTCGGACTGATAGCCGAACACGACGATCACATCGCGGTTGGAGATGTCCGTCGGAGTGTCGATCCGCACGTCCGCGTCGATCCGCTCGGTGCCGAACTTCGGGCCCTTGGTGAGCACCGCGTACTCGAACGGACGACGCGGACCGGGACGCTCCACGCCGGCCTCGGCCAGGATCGTCTGGTTCCCCTCGAACTTCCACTTCGACGGGGTGACCGGAGCCCAGTTCTTCGCGCCCGCCGTGCCGCCCACGTGGGTGTGGCCGACCGGACCGGAGGCGAAGTGACGCGTGCCGACGACCTTCCAGATCTTGCCGTTCGCCTTGGAGATCAGGTACAGCTCGCCCTTGCTGTCGCGGCCGAAGCGGAGGTCGACCCGCTTGTCGCCGCCGAACTGCTGCATCGTCAGCCGGTTGCCGTTCGTGTCGAACGTCTGCAGCTGGTGGATCGGCGCGCGCGGCCCGCCGCGGCGCATCTGGCTCTGCTCGGTGTAGTAGACGCTGCCGTCGACGAGGTCACCGAAGACGTACTTGCCGTACAGCTCGGGCAGCTTGTGGCCACGGTAGACGTAGCCGCCTGAGATCGCCTTGCCGATGTCGCTGCTGCAGTTCCAGCCGGCCGGCGGGTCGTGGTCGTAGGCGGCCACCGGGTAGTCGTAGCCGTACTTCGCGTCGTCCTCGGGCAGCGTGTACAGGTCGCAGCGGTCGTTCTTCACGAAGGTGAACGGGCCCTCGCGGTTCGGCCAGCCGGCGTTGTCGCCGGCACGGATGTCCCAGACACCCTCGATGGTGTGCTCGCCGATGTGGCCGAGGAACAGCTGGTGGCTGCCGCCGGTGTCCCAGCTGAAGCGGTGCGGGTCGCGGAAGCCGTACGCGTAGGTCTCGCCGATGTCGCCGGACTTGCCGACGAACGGGTTGTCGGCCGGGATGCCGTACTTGCCGTTGGCGCTGTTGGTGCCGTGCGGGTCGATGCGCAGGATCTTGCCCTGCGGGACCGCGAGGTTCTGCGGGTCGGTGTTGCCCGCGGCCTGGCCCTGTCCGCCGTCACCCGCGGCGATGTACAGCTTGCCGTACTCCTTGGATCCGGGCCGGGCGTTCGGGTTGAAGCCGATCTCCTGGATGCCGTGGATCTGCCCGGCGAAGCCGAGCCGCAGCACCTCCCGGTGGGTTCCGTGGAAGGTGTCCGCCGACGGGTCGTCCGCCGTCCACTCGTCGATGACGCCGTGGTAGATGGTGTTCGCCTGCGGCGTCAGGTCCGGGACCTTGGTGGTGCTGGAGGCCAGTTCGCTGTGGACCGTGTAGAACTTGCCGTTCTTCTTGAAATCCGGGTCGAAGGCGACGATGCCGAAGCCCTGGCCGAGGCCGCGACCGGAGAAGAAGTACGGGTCGAAGGCCGCCTTGACGTCGAGGTAGACGTGCGGCTGGCCGTTCTTGACGATGTACAAGTTGCCGTTCAGGTCCGGCACGTACATGCGGCCGGAGCCGTCCGGCACCTCACCGATGAAGTTGATCCGCGCCCAGCGCACCAGGCGGGGGTCGACGGGCGCGGGGGTCGGCTCGGACTTGGGGAACTGGGCGAACTCCTGGAGCACCAGGCCGAGGTCGGAGGTTATCGGACGTTCGGGGATCGGGTCTTTGACGGGTTGGTCTTCGGCTAGCGCGGCTGTCTGCGGCACTGTGAAGAGGGCCGCGAGAACAGCGACGACGGCCAGAAGGCACCATCTGAGCTTCGTCATCCTGCCACCATGGGTCGTAAGGCGGAAAGCGCTTTCTGTAAACGCTTTCCCGAACGTAGATGAGGTTGGAAACAGCGTCAAGACCAAAGATCCGATGCCCTCCGGGGGGTCTGGGGTCTGCTCGGCGAAGGATGCGGTCATGGGCGTGACCAGGTCAGGTCACGTGCTCGGCGAAGCGGTCGAGGCACAGGGCCAGCGCCTCGCCCCCCGGCATCGCCCACAGGTCGTCGTTGAAGATCTCCACTTCGATCGGCCCCGTGTACCCGGACTCGTCCACGGCCGTACGGAACCGGCGCAGCTCGACGCAGCCGTCCCCGAGCATCCCGCGCCCGGTGAGGACCCCCTCGGGCAGTGGAGTGATCCAGTCGGCCACCTGGAACAGCGCGATCCGGTCCTCGGCCCCGGCCCGCGCGATGGCGGCGTACGCCCCCGGGTCCCACCACAGGTGATAGGTGTCGACCATGACGCCGACCTGGGCGGGAGGATGCGGGGCGGCGAGGTCGAGCGCCTGGTCGAGGGTCGACACCACGCACCGGTCGGAGCAGTACATGGGGTGCAGCGGCTCGATCGCCAGCCGCACGCCGTACCTCCCGGCGTACGGGGCGAGTTCGGCCAGTGCCTCGGCCACCCGCTGCCGCGCGCCGTCGAGGTCACGGGAGCCCTCGGGCAGCCCCCCGCTCACCAGCGCCAGGGAAGGGGCCCCGAGCTCGGCGGCCTCCTCGATGGCCTTGCGGTTCTCGGCGATCGCGTCGGCGAGCTGGAAGAAGCCGCCCCGGCACAGCGACGTCACGGTCAGCCCAGCCTCGCGGACCAGCTTGACCGTACGGGCCAGGCCGTACTCGGCGACCGGTTCGCGCCAGAGCCCGACGCCGGTCACCCCGGCCGCGACGCAGCCCTCCACCAGGTCCGGCAGCGGCCAGTACCGCGTCGTCCACTGGTTCAGGCTGAAGCGTTCGAGACTCACGCGGGCACCCCCTGCACGGCCAGCCACGTGCGCATGCGGGTGGCCGCGAACTCCGGGTCGGGCAGCAGGCCGGCCTGGTCGGCGAGCTCGAAGAGCCGGACCAGGTGCGGGACGGAGCGGGCGCTCTCCAGGCCGCCGACCATCCGGAAGTGGGCCTGGTGCCCGGCCAGCCAGGCGAGGAACACCACGCCCGTCTTGTAGTAGTACGTCGGGGTCGCGAAGATGTGCCGGGCCAGCGGCACGGTCGGCGCGAAGATCCGCTCGTACGCCTCCGGGTCTCCGGCGTCGAGCGCGCCGAGGGCGGCCGCCGCGGCGGGGGCGATCGGGTCGAAGATGCCCAGCAGCGCGTCACTGTGCCCCTGGTCGTCGCCGCGGATCAGCTCCGGGTAGTTGAAGTCGTCGCCGGTGTAGAGCCGGACGCCCGCCGGCAGCCGGCGGCGCAGCGCCACCTCACGGCCGGCGTCCAGCAGCGACACCTTGATCCCGTCGACCTCGGCGGCGTGCTCACCGATGATCGCCAGGACGCTCTCGGCCGCCGCGTCCAGGTCGGACGAGCCCCAGTAGCCCTCCAGCGCCGGGTCGAACATCGGGCCGAGCCAGTGCAGGACGGCCGGCCGCGTCACCTGGCCGAGCAGCCGCCCGTACACCTCGGCGTAGTCGTCCGGCCCCGTGGCCGAGGCCGCGAGCTGGCGGCTCGCCATGATGACAGGTGTCCCGCCCGCCGCCTCGATCACGCCGAGCTGCTCCTCGTACGCCGCGGCGATCCCCTCCAGGGGCGCCGGGCCGGGCGGCAGCTGGTCGGTGCCCGCGCCGCAGACGATGCGTCCGCCGCAGGCCCGCGCCTCCGCGCCGCTGCGCTCGATGAGCTCGCGCGTCGTCGGCCAGTCGAGGCCCATGCCGCGCTGCGCGGTGTCCATGGCCTCCGCCACGCCCAGGCCGTACGACCACAGATGGCGGCGGAACGCCAGCGTCGTCTCCCAGTCGACCGTCTCCGGCTCGGCCAGCGGGTCGACGACGACGTGCGCGGCGGCGTACGCGACGCGCGACGTCGCCGGGGCGGCCGGAGGCGGGTAGGCGCGCGGCTCGCCGAGCGTGTACGGGACGACGGAGCCGTCGGCCCGGGGCAGGTCGATCTTCACGTGGTGAGCTCCGGGACCTCGATGCGGCGGCCTTCCTTCCAGGAGCGCAGCCCCAGTTCGGCGAGCTGGACGCCGCGCGCGCCCGCGTAGAAGTCCCACGGGAACGCGCCGTCTTCGGCGACGTGCCGCAGGAACAGCTCCCACTGCGCCTTGAACCCGTTGTCGAACTCGGCGTTGTCCGGCACCTCCTGCCACTGGGCGCGGAAGTCCTCGGTGGCGGGCAGGTCGGGGTTCCACACGGGCTTCGGCGTCATCGACCGGTGCTGAACCCGGCAGCGGCGCAGCCCCGCGACGGCGCTGCCCTCGGTGCCGTCCACCTGGAACTCCACCAGCTCGTCGCGGAACACCCGCGTCGTCCAGGAGGAGTTGATCTGCGCGATGACGCCGCCTTCGAGCTCGAAGATCCCGTACGCCGCGTCGTCCGCCGTCGTGGCGTACGGCTTGCCGGCCTCGTCGACCCGCTCGGGGATGTGGATCGCGCCGAGGGCCTGCACCGAGCGGACGGGCGCGATGACGTCGTCCAGGACGTACCGCCAGTGGCAGAACATGTCGGCGATGATGCCGCCGCCGTCCTCCACCCGGTAGTTCCAGCTCGGGCGCTGCGCCTCCTGCCAGTCGCCCTCGAACACCCAGTACCCGAACTCGCCGCGCACCGACAGGATGCGCCCGAAGAAGCCGCCGTCGACGAGCCGCTTGAGCTTCAGCAGGCCCGGCAGGAACAGCTTGTCCTGCACGACGCCGTGCTTGACGCCGGCCTCGTCGGCGAGCCGCGCGAGCTCGAGCGCCTCCTCCACGTCCTCGGCGAGCGGTTTCTCGGTGTAGATGTGCTTGCCCGCCTCGATGGCCGTACGGACGGCCGGCGCACGGGCGCTGGTGATCTGGGTGTCGAAGTAGATCTCGACGTCGGGCCGGGCGAGGGCCTCGCCGAGGTCGGTGGTCCATTCCGTGAGGCCGTGCCGTTCGGCGATGGCGCGCAGCTTGACCTCGCTGCGGCCGACCAGGACGGGCTCCGGCCACAGCACGGTGCCGTCGGCGGTGGTCAGGCCGCCCTGGTCACGGATCGCCAGAATCGAGCGGACGAGGTGCTGGCGGTACCCCATCCGGCCGGTCACGCCGTTCAGGACGATCCCGATGGGCCTGCGTGCCATCCCTGTGTGTTCCTCTCTGCGGGTTCCGGGGCGGAGCGTGTTCCTTGCCGCGCTCGCCTCGGTCAGTCGGCGGCCGACGCCGCGCCGAGGAGGTCGCGGATGCGGCCGGTGGCGCGGGCGAACTCCGGCTGCGCCATGGTCGCGGCGTAGTCGCGCTCGTCCGGCAGGTCCACATCGATGATCTCGGCGATGGTGCCGGGCCGGTCGGTCATGACGACGATCCGGTTGGCGAGATAGGCGGCCTCCGCGATCGAGTGCGTGACCAGCAGGACGGTCGTGCGGGTCTCCCGCCAGATGCGATTGAGCTCGATGTTCAGCTGTTCACGGGTGAGCGCGTCCAGCGCGCCGAACGGCTCGTCCATCAGCAGGACCGGCGGCTCGTGCAGCAGCGCCCGGCACAGCGCGACCCGCTGCTGCATGCCGCCCGACAGCTCGTGCGGGTAGGCGTCCTCGAACCCGGTGAGCCCGGTCATCGCGATCAGCTCCGCAGTGCGCTCACGGGCCCGGTCGGCGGGCATGCGGCGCATCTCGGCCTGCAGCAGGATGTTGCGCCGAGCGCTGCGCCACTCCAGCAGCGCGGCCCGCTGGAAGACGTACCCGATGTCATGCCGGGGACCCTTCACCGCCTCGTCCCGGACCCGCACCGCGCCGGACGACGGCTTGAGCAGTCCCGCCACCAGCTTGAGCAGCGTCGACTTCCCGCAGCCCGACGGGCCGACGATCGCCACGAACTCGCCCTCCGCCACGTCGAGGGACACGTCGCGCAGCGCCGTGACGTCCTTCTTCTTCATGCGGAACCGTACGGCCACGTCCTCGATCTGGACGGTGCCGCCGCGGCTCGCTTCCTGTTCGGTCACGGGACCAACGGTGCTGTGCTTGTCGGTTCCCTCGCTTCGCTCGGTCACTGGTCCTCGTTCCCGTGTGCTTCCGGGCCCGGCCATCGTCGTCACCCCTTCGGCGGTCGTTCAGCCCTGCGGGGCGTCGGAGGAGTCCCAGTACGCCGACGCCGGCTGCGCCTTGCTGATCAGGCCGGCCGCGGTGAAGACGCCGATGGTCGTCTGCCAGTCGGCCTCGGTGTTGACGCCGGGGGCCTTGCCCTTGGTGGCGTCGGTGTGCAGCAGGCTCAGCGTCGTCTGGAACTGCTGTGTCAGCACCGTCGGCGACGGGAGCTGCTGGGACGCGCCCTGCATCGCCGCGACGGCGTTCGCCGGGTCCTTCTCCGCCGCCGCCCACGCCTCGCTGGTGGCCGCGGACATCCGCTTGACCAGGTCCGCGTCGCTCTTGAGCTTCCGGTCGCCGACGAGCAGACCGTTGGAGTAGTAGTTGAGGCCGAAGTCGGCGAACTTCAGGTACGACACCTGCTTGCCGGACTTGGCGGCCATGGTCGGGCCCTGGTCGTTGGCGTAGCCGATCAGGCCGTCCGTCTTGCCGGAGATGACCGCGGCCATCTTGCCCGCCGGGTCGGTGTTCTGCAGGTGGACGTCCGACTCGCTCAGACCGTTCTTCTTCAGGAACGCCGGGAACGTCCGCGAGGGCGCGTCGCCCGCCGTCGCGGCGATGGTCTTGCCCTTCAGGTCCGCCGGCGTCTTGATCGTCTTGGCCGAGAAGAACTGCACGGAGGCCGGCGTCGTCTGCATGTAGACGCCGATGCTCTTGACCGGCAGCCCCTGGCTCACCCCGGCCAGCAGCGCCGGCGTGTCCGCCCAGCCGAAGTCGGTCTGGCCCGCGCCGGTCGCCTGCACCGTCTTCTGCGAGCCCTGCCCCGCCTTGATCTGCAGGTCGATGCCGTGCTTCTCGAAGATGCCCTGCTTCTTGCCGTAGTAGAACGGCGCGTGCTCGCCGTAGGGGTACCAGTTGAGGGTCAGCGTGACCTTGTCGAGGTCCTTGCCCGAGGCGCTCTTGGACTTGCCGCCCCCTCCCCCGCACGCGGCGGTGACCGCCACGATGGGGACCAGGACGAGGGCGAGGCTGCGCAGTTTCATGAATCGTCTCCGTCGGTAGGTCAGTGCTCCGTCAGCAGGGTCGGCGGGGGCGTACGCCGTGTGTCAGTAGGTGGTGGTCACGGCGGCGCCGCGACGGCTGGCGTGCCACGGCAGGAGCAGCTTCTCGGCGAACTCCACGAGCACGAACAGGACGACGCCGATCAGGGACATGACGATCAGACCGGCGAAGAGCATGGGGGTGTCGAGGTTGCCGTTGGCCTGCTGGATCACGTACCCGAGGCCCTCGTTGGCCCCGACGAACTCGCCGACGACGGCGCCCGTGACGGCGAGCGTCACGGCGACCTTCAGCCCGGAGAACAGGTGCGGCAGCGAGGCCGGGAAGCGGATCTTGGAGAACGTCTGCAGCGGTCCCGCGCCCATCGTCGCCGACAGCTGGATCATCTCCGGGTCGACCGCCTTCAGGCCGGTGACCATCGAGATGACCACGGGGAAGAACGCGATGAGCACGGCGACGACGACCTTCGGGGCGAGTCCGAAGCCGAGCCAGACCACGAGCAGCGGCGCGATCGCGACCTTGGGGATGACCTGCGCGAACAGCAGCACGGGATAGAGCGTCTTCTCGATCGCCGTGGAGTAGACCATGATCACGGCGGCGAGGACGCCGACGATCGTCGCGATGACGAAGCCGAGCAGCGTCTCGTACGTCGTGACCCAGGTGTGGTGCCAGATGTAGCCCCACTTGTCGCTCATCACCTGCAGCGTCTTGGCCGGCGACGGAACGAGGTAGGTCTCGACCAGCTTGGCGGCGGTGATCACCCACCAGGCGACGAGGAGCGCGACGAGCAGGGCGACGGGCCGCCAGGACCGGCCGATCGCGTCGCGGAACCGCTCGCCGGGCCCGGGTCTGTCACGCTCGGCGACTCCGGCCACCGGAACACTGGACGCGGTGCTCTGACTCACCATGAGCTCCTCCGTGCTCGGACCCGCGCTTAGGCTCAGAAAGCGATTTCTGAAAGCGCTTTCTGCTACCGTAGGGACGGCGTACGGTGCGGTCAAGAGGGGTGCCGATCCCGATGTGAGTCGCACACTCGCGACATGCTGGAGCCAGGAGGGCGCACAGTGGGGGAAGAACGACCGGAGCGGCCGAGCAGACGCACACCGGGAACGGCGTCGGCACCGGGCAGCGCGTCTGACGCCGACGCAAGCCGCGACGGCGCCGGCGGAGGCGCGGGAACCGGAAGCGGGGCCGGAAGCGGCGGCGGGGCCGGCGGAGGCGCCGCAGGCGCGGGAACCGGAGGCGCGGGAACCGGAGGCGGCCCGGGAGGCACGGCGGGCGCGCACGTCACGCTGCAGGACGTCGCCCGGCGGGCGGAGGTCTCCCTCGCCACCGCCTCCCGCGTGCTCAACGGCACCACCCAGGTCCGCTCCGACCTGCGCGAACGCGTGCTGGCCGCCGCCTCGGAGCTCGCCTACGCGCCCAACGCGCACGCCCAGGCGCTCGCCCGCGCCTCGAGTCACTCCATCGGCCTCATCTGCCACGACGTCAGCGACCCGTACTTCGCGACCATCGCCCGCGGCGTCACCCGCGCCGCCGCCGAGCACGGGATGCTCGTCATGCTGGCCAGCACGTTCCGCGACCCGGCGCGCGAGGTCGACTACGTCGCGATGCTCCGCGCCCAGCGCGCCCGCGCGATCCTGCTGATCGGCTCCGGATTCGAGGACCGCGCGTGGGAGCGCGCGATGGACGCCGAACTCGACCCGTACCTGCGGACCGGCGGCCGGGTCGCCGTCCTCAGCCGCCACCGCAGCCTGCGCGTCGACACCGTGCAGCCGGAGAACCGCGAGGGCGCTGCCGCGCTCGCCCGCGCCCTGCTCGACCTCGGCCATCGTGAGTTCGCGGTGCTCACCGGGCCGCGTACGCTCACGACCGTGGTCGACCGGCTGGGCGGCTTCCGCGACGCCCTGGCCGAGGCCGGGGTGGCGCTGCCCGACGAGCAGGTCGTCGAGGAGTCGTTCACCCGCGACGGCGGGTACGCCGCCGTCACCGAGCTGCTCCGCCGCGGATCACGGGCGACGTGCGTGTTCGCCCTCACCGACATCATGGCGATCGGCGCGCTCTCCGCCTTCCGCGATCACGGCATCGACGTGCCGGGCCAGGTGTCCCTGGCCGGCTTCGACGACATCCCGATCGTCCGCGATCTCGTCCCGCCGCTGACCACGGTCGCCCTGCCCCTCGAGGAGATGGGCGAGCGCGTCATGCACCTCGCCGTCCGCGAATCCGCCCGCCGCAGCCGCGTCGAACGCATCGCCGGCGAAGTCGTCCTCCGCGCCAGCACCACCGCCCCCCGGGGCCGGAAGGCCGGATGACGGACCCCGTTCGCGACCGGACCGGCGCGATGTCCCACGCCTTCGATGATGGCGACCGCGGGTCGGCGATCTTTAAGAATCGGCGGCCGCCAGGCCGCCTTTTACTCCATCTTTCTGGTGAGCGACCAGGCAGTGTGCGATTATCGCACTATGGATGACAGGTGGTCGTGGCTCGATGTCGGGCAGCGCGTCCGCGAGTCCCGCGTGGCCGCTGGCCTGTCCCAAGAGGACTTGGCCCGAAAGATCGGGCTCGGTCGTACGATGATCGCCAAGATCGAGTCGGGCAAACGCGGCATGGACGCACTGGAGCTCGCCAAGTTCGCCCGGACGCTCGGTGTTCCGCTCGGACACTTCCTGACCCGGCCACCCGAGGTGCTTTCGCATCGAGCGGAGCTCTCCGACGACAACGCCAGCGAGGCGGAAGCCCAGTCTTACCGAATGGACGCGTCGCTTCAGGAGTGGCTGGCCGACATCCGGCAACTGATTACCTTGGGCGTCCTACAGGTACCCGAGCGTCGGGGGTGCCCGGCCTCTGTCGAGGACCATGGATCAGCGCGACGAGTGGCGTTGTGGGTGCGCGCTGAGACCGGCTGGAATCTCGACCCGATCGACTCGCTGATGACCGTCTGTGAATCCATGGGGCAGCTCGTCGCGGTGGTGGAGATACCCGGTGACGGGGCATCCCTGATCGACGGGGAGGTCGGAGCGGCCGTGGTCAGCCGGATCGGCGATCCAGGGCGTCGGCGCACGACTGCGGCGCACGAGTTGGGACACTTCGTCGTCGGCGACGAGTACTCGAACGACCTGGGCGTTCACACTTCCCGCGTCGACCGTGAAAAAATCATCAACAGCTTCGCCGCCGAGCTGCTTCTTCCCCTCTCGGTGGTGAGGGCACAGGCCGTGAGCGGCGTCTGCTCACGGAAAGAATTGATCAAACTGGCGGCCTCATACCGCACCTCATGGACGCTCGCGGTCAGCCAGGCCGTGACCGCCGGCGTCGCGGAGCGCTCGCTGAGCCGGAACACCCCCACGCGGGCGGAGTTCCTCGAAGCCGTCGGCTGGGCACCTCAACCGGATCTCGAATCGGTACGGGTGCCCCCGGTTTTCGCACAGGCGGTTCTCGAGGCATGGCGACAGTCGATGATCACCTCGACTCGTGCGGTCGAGATGATGCGAGGTGAGCTGGAGATCTCCGATCTCCCCGGCCGCGATGAATCCGACGTCGAACCATGACAGAGACCGCACACCACCGATGTGGTCAGGGAAGAGCTACGCACGGGTGCCGAGTCGCATCCGGCGCTCCGCGTGGCTCTGGACCTCGACTGGCTCAAGATCGAAAGACTGGACACCATCCCGGAGCTCACCGGCTTCTACGAATGGGTGAAGCGTCTGGGGTCGGGGGAAAGGAACCTTGGCGAGGCGAGCGTCTTCGCGGCGACCGAACTGCTCGGCGCCATCGCTGTCTCCGATGACCAAGACGCGGTGCGAGTCGGCCGAAAGTTCGGTCTGAAAGTGCACGGGACACTATGGCTCCTGAGCCTTGCCTGCCGGGACGGCAAGCTGACCGAGGTCAATGTCGGGAATCTGATCGATGCGCTGAGAGAAAGCGGCATGCGGCTGCCGTGCAGCGGCAGCGAGTACAGCGGCTGGGCTCGCAGCAAGTCGAACGACCGCAGCACTTGCGGTTGAAACGAAGCTAGCGACAGTTCCTCACTGTGGTGGGTGGCAGACCCTCCACCCGTGGACATTCCACGGACAAATGAGACAGGAGAAACTCATGCCTGACGAGAAGGACACCACCGTTCCCGAGCAGTCCGACAACTCCAGCCAGAGCGGCGACTCGGGCCAGAGCGGCTCCGACAACAACCCTCTGATCGTCGCGAACGCCGACGGGTCCGTGACCCAGTGGCCGCCCGAGCCCCGCAACTAAGGGCTTTCTCCGGGATGTCCCGGGGAAAGCCCTTCTTCCTTGCGCTCAGGGCTGTCGGCGCTGGGGACGATGACGCGTGACGCTAACGAGTAGAAGACCTGTCAGGTCGGCCCCAGTTAGGGCGGTGCGCGCCGCCGGGACCGGCGGCGGCGATGGCCGCCGTACGGACGGGCGCATGGTCATGAGCTTCGGTGATGGCCCCCGAATGAATCACCCATTTGGGAGGCACACCCATGTATTGGGCACCGACGGCACGCCACTGCGTCAGCCGCCGTCCACTGAGACGATAATTTTCTCGCCTGAGCAGAAACCGTGGAAACACACGGGTTCCCCCACGGCAACGCCGTAGTGGATTTTGGATACACTTTTCCGCCCGCCATTCCCGACGAATGCCGTAAGAGCTGCTCAGCGGCCCGCGCGCCGAGTTCTTCCTGCGCCACGACAACCACTGGCTTGACGGATAGCCCTCGGGCACGCGAGGGAGGCGGATCGGTCGTACGGGGGAGGCCGGAAGATGGCTCGCACTGGCGATCCCCTGACGGCCGGGAATCCCGAGGATTGCCTCATAAGCCCACCGTCCTCGGGAGCCACCGTGAACACCACCAGGATCTCCTTCGTCGCCGCACCCGCCCTGATCGGCGCGTACGGCGTGGCCCGCCTGATCGACCGCACGAGCCGCTTCGGCTGGACGTTCGGGCACCTGCTGATGCTCGCCGGTCTCGTCCTGTTCGCCCTGGTCATCGTCGGGCTGCGCCGAGCCGCCCCGGGCCGTACGGCGACCGCGTTCGCCGGCATCGGCCTGATCGGGCTGGCCGCCTCGATCGCGCAGATCGGCATCGACATCGTCGTCGGCCTGCTCGCCCGCGACGCCGCCGACAAGGAGCACATGTTCGACCAGATCCAGCAGGTCCCCGGCGTGATGCCGGTCGTCTACACCATCGTGCCGATCCTGTTCTACGTCGGCCTGCTCGGGCTCACGGTCGTGGCGGCCGTCGTGAACCCGCGGGTCGTCCCCTGGTGGACGCCCGTCCTGATCCTGGCCGGGACGGTCGCCGCAGCGGCGAGCCTGGACTACATTCCCGCGGCCGGTGTCCTCTATGTCCTCGCCCTCACGTCGCCGGCGGTCCGTCGTCCGCACCGCGCCACCCACGCGATCGCGTGACGGCCGGGCACCTCGTACGCAGGCCGGAGGCTGGAAGGATGCCCACGTGAGTGCGCTCAAAGACCGCGTGCCCCCCGGCGTGCGGCCGTACCTCGCGGACGCGGGGGTCGCCCTGCTGGTGCTCGCCGTGCTGTACGCCCCGTTCTTGATCCACCGGCGTGGAGACCCAGGCCCGTTCTCGCCGTGGGCCTGGGTGTTCACGGCGACCACGGCGTTGCCCCTCGTCCTCCGGCGGCGGTTCCCCATCCTCTGCCTGCTGATCATCTACGGGTCGCTGGTCGGATACAACATGGTGAACGACGCGCCGTCGGAGCCGATCGCCTGGGGGATGCTGGTGGCCCTCTACTCGCTCGCCTGGGTGGGACGGCAGTGGCATCGGATCTTCGCCATCGTGCTGATCACCGTGACCAGCCTGGCCACCATGAAGAGCCCGACCACGGCGATGATCGGGCTGCTCACCGGCTCGGGTGCCCTGGTCCTCGGCACGATCGCGCAGCGGCGGGAGCAGCGCCTGCAGAACCTCGCCTACCGTGCCGGCCAGCTCGAACGCGCCAGAGAGGCCGAGGCCGCCCGGGCGGTGGCCACCGAACGGGCCCGCATCGCCCGCGACATGCACGACGTACTGGCCCACGCGGTCAGCCTGATGATCGTCCAGGCCGAGGCAGGGCCGGTCGCCGTCCGCACGATGCCGGACCGCGCGGAGAAGGCGTTCGACGCGATCGCCTCGGCCGGCCGGGACGCGATGACGCAGCTCCGCCGTACGCTCGGCATCCTCAAGGAGGAGCAGGACACCGGCGTACGGGCCCCGCAGCCGACCGTGGCGGCCATCCCCGCCCTGGTGGCCCAGGTCGGGGAGACCGGGCTGGCCGGGTCGTACTCGGTCTCCGGCGATCCGGGCCGGCTGACGGCCGACGCCGAGGTGGCCGCCTTCAGGATCGTGCAGGAGGCCCTCACCAACACGCTCAAGCACGCGGCCGCCACGAAGGTGACGGTCAGCCTCGACTGGGGAGACTCGCTCGTGATCACTGTTCGGGACGACGGGACCGGCGCCGGGACGCTCGGCGGCTCCGGCAACGGGCTGATCGGAATCCGCGAGCGCGCCGCTGCCTGCGGCGGCGCCGCGTCCGCGCACGGCGACGCGGACGGCTTCACCGTCACCGCGACCCTGCCGGTGGTGGCCCCGTGACCGTCAGCATCGTCATCGCCGACGACCAGGAACTCGTGCGCAGCGGCTTCGCCATGATCCTGGACTCCCAACCCGACCTGACGGTGGTGGCCGAGGCCGCCGACGGCGCCGAGGCCGTCGCCGCGGTGACCGAGCACCGGCCCGACGTCGTGCTGCTCGACATCCGGATGCCGCGCATGGACGGCATCGAGGCGGCACGGGAGATCTGCGCCCGAAGCCCCAGCCGCGTGCTCATGCTGACGACGTTCGACCAGGACGACTACGTGTACGACGCGCTGTACGCCGGTGCGAGCGGCTTCCTGCTCAAGGACGTACGCCGCGACGACCTCGTCCACGCCGTCCGGGTCGTCGCGGCCGGCGAGTCCCTGCTGGCGCCGACGGTGACCCGCCGGCTGATCTCCGACCTGACCGCGCGCCGGCCTCGCGCGGCCGCCTCCCCCACGACCGGCCTCGACGCTCTCACAAGCCGGGAGAAGGAGACCCTGGTACTGCTCGGCCGTGGCCTGTCCAACGCCGAGATCGCCACCGCCATGGTCGTCAGCGAGCACACGGTGAAGACCCACGTCAGCAACGTACTCAGCAAGCTCGGCCTGCGGGACCGGGTGCAGGCCGTCATCGCCGCCTACGAGTGCGGCCTCATCGTCGCCGGCTCACCGTGAGCGTCCCTCACGGTCCGGTGGGCGGCGCCGGGGGCCGGGGCCGGTTCAGCACCGTCGTGATGCTCTCCAGCCCACGGCTCACCCCGAGGCCCACCAGGACGACCAGGCCGGTGACGAGATTCGTCACCCAGGACGAAACGTCGTTGTAGGCGAGCAACATCCCGATGATCGCCACGATCGTGACGCCCAGGAGGGTGCCGAAGACGCCCGCGCGCCGCCCGAACACGCTGACACCACCGAGCAGAACGGCGGCGAACGCGGCCGTGATCACGTACGGCCCGATCACGTTGTCGGCCGCCCGAAGGCGCATGAGGAGGGCGACACCGGCCAGCCCGGCGAGAAAGCTCGACCCGGTGAGCCCGGCGACAGTGCCCAGCCCCGACTGCAGGCCGTCCCACCGGCCCGGGTCCCGGGGACCGCGCCCGGCGCCGAGCCTCGACCGGACGCCGGGCACCAGCCACAGCGCGCCACCACCGGCCGAGACCACCGCGAACAACCCGAACCACAGGGCGGTGGGGTAACTCCCGATGGACATGACGGGGATCATGGTGCCGCCGCTGAGCCCGAGGGTCACCGCCTGGAGGAGGGCCGCGGCGCCGAAGGTCGCCGCCCAGGCCGGCACCGACAGCATGACCACCACCAGGCCGAGCACGAACCCGATGACGGTCGCGAGAACGACCGCCGTGATCATCGCGACCGGGGTCCCCCAGCCGTGCTTGGTCGCGAGGGAGGCGGCCAGGACGTCGGTGAAGGCGACGATGGAGCCGACGGCGAGGTTGGGCGACGCGGTTCGCAGCGAGAGCGCGAGCCCGGTCGCGGCCAGCCCGAGGTAGCCGGCCTGCCCGAACGCGAACGTGAGGTTCCCCTTGGACGTCATCGCGACGGTCGCGACCAGGAGCACGACGGCGATGACGGCGAGGAACCCCTCCCAGACCAGATGGACGGCGAGGCGGTCACGCTCCGCGGGAGGCGCTGTGGGAGGCGTTCCCGCCCACGGCGGGAGGCCGGGCGGTCCCGGCGCGGGGCTCCACGGCCCTGGCGGGGGGCCGGGCGGTCCCGGCGGATACGACCAGGGCGCCGGCGCCGGCCATCCGCCGGGCCCGGGAGGCGGCTGCTGCGGCCCGGGGGGCGGCTGCTGGGACCCGGGGGGCGGCTGCGGGGACCGCGCCCATGCCGGTGTGTCGGGTTCGGGCCGATCGGGAGAGTCGGTGGGTTCTTCGCTCGGTTCCGGCGCATCGGGGGACTGACTCATGATCGCCTCCCAGGACCCCTGTATAGGCGCGTGAGTCTAATGAACGGAAGCGATCACCGATAGAGCCGTTTCAGCCCCCCGGCGCGACGGTCATGGCGGGCCGCCGCCAGGGAGTCGAACTTTGCCGGCCTCCGTCGCATCTACCAGTGACATGACCTGCCAGGAAGATTCGGAATTCGGAATGCTGACGGTGATCGCATCGTGGTCTTGAGGCGGAGAGAGTTCATGCGCGCCGCCGGACTCGCCGTTACGGGAGCGCTGACGACAGCCGCCGGGGGAGCATGCAGGCCGATCGGTCAAAGCCCCGCGTCGAGCAGCCCGCTGGCCATGTCTCACACGCCGAAGGCCGCCGACTGGTCGGCGCTCGGCAGATCGCTGGCGGGTCGGCTGATCCGGCCGGATGACACCGACTACACCAGGGCGCGCAAGAACTTCAATCCCCGCTTCGACATGATCAGACCGGCGGGCATCGCCTACTGCGAGAGTCCGCATGACGTCGCAGAATGCCTCAACTTCGTCCGGCGTTATGGTCTGTCCGTCACGCCACGCTGCGGGGGGCACAGCTACACCGGGGCGTCACTCGGCGCGGGCCTGGTCATCGACGTGAGCCCGATGTCGTCGATTCGGGTCGACAGTCCGTCGGGCACCGCGACGATCGGCGCCGGGTCGCGACTGGTCGACGTCTATGACCGGCTCACCAGCGCCGGCGTCTCGATACCGGCGGGGTCCTGTCCGACTGTCGGCATCTCCGGCCTGACCCTCGGCGGCGGCCTCGGCGTGGTCTCGCGCGCACACGGGGTCCTCTCCGACAATCTCCGCGCGATCGAGCTGGTGACGGCGGATGGGCGGAAACTCAGCTGTGACGCGCGGAACAACTCCGATCTGTTCTGGGCCTGCCGCGGAGGCGGTGGGGCCACCTTCGGCGTGGCGACCTCCTTCACCTTCGCCACACACCCCGCCTCCCGGATCGTCGTGTTCTTTCTGAACTGGCCGTGGTCGACGGCCCGATCGGTGATCGACGCCTGGCAGCACTGGGCGCCGTTCGCACCCGACGCGCTGTGGTCCAACCTTCACATTCTCGACGGCCAGGCCCAGGCTGCCCCTACCCTCCAGATCGGCGGCACCTACCTCGGCGCCCAAGAGGATGCCGTGCGGTTGATCGAGGGTTTGAAGGCACGGATCGGCGCAGAGCCCTCATCACAGGTGATCGAGACGACCGCATATGAACACGCGATGATGATCGAAGCCGGCTGCACGACGCGTAGCACGGCTCAATGCCACCTCCCGGGTGGACTTCCGGGCCGTACGCCCGTAGGTCAGGAGAGCCGCGAACCCGAATACGCGGCGTCGCACATTTTCACTCGCCCGATGACGGGGGCGGCCATCGACACGATTCTCGCCGCGGTCCGGCGGCGCGGCGGCCTCGCGGGCGGCGGACAGGGCGGGATCGCCTTCGACGCGTTGGGCGGCGCCGTGAACCGAGTGGCCCCCGACGCCACCGCGTTCGTCCACCGGGACGGTCTCTTCAATGGACAATTCACCACGACTTGGACAACGGCCGCGCCGGCTGACGCGATCCGAGCTCAGCAATCCTGGCTGCGCTCCTTCCATACGGCGATGAAGCCGTACGCGAGCGGGCAGGCATACCAGAACTACATCGACGCAGGGCTCTCCAACTGGAAACAGGCGTACTTCGGTGCAAACTATCCCAAACTGCTCAAAGTGAAGAACCGGTATGACCCCGACCGCGTCTTCCACTCTCCCCAAACCGTCGGCGTATCCGGCTGACCGCCCTACGGCCGGTGGACCGCGGCGCTGAGGTGGCGCCTGCGGTCCGCCGCGACATGGGTGACGGCGGATGCCCCACCCGCGAACGACGTCGACGAACTCCAGCGGGCCGACGGGTTTGCCCCGCAGTACGGCGGCTGGCAGCGTGCGTCGGCATGAATGGTGCTCGCGATTCCGCGCTGTCGCAGGCCGTACGACTCCGGGAAGAAGGGCGGGCCGACCAGGCCCGCGAGCGGCTGCTGGACCTCACGGAGCGGTATCCCGAGGACGCCGAGATCGCCTATCAGGCCGCGTGGGCGCACGACGTGCTCGGACTGGAGGCGGAGGCGGTCCCCTTCTACGAGCGGGCGCTGAGCGGCACGGGGCTGTCGCGCGACGACCGGCACGGAGCGTTCCTCGGTCTGGGCAGCACGTACCGGGTGCTGGGTCACTACGACCGATCGTCGGCGACGTTCCGCCGTGGCCTGGAGGAGTATCCGGGCGACGCGGCGCTGAGCGCCTTCCTCGCCATGACCCTGTACAACCTCGACGAGCCCCGCGACGCGTTGCGGGAGGTCCTCAAGGCCCTGGCCGCCACCAGCGGCGACCCGCGTGTCCAGTCATACCGCCGGGCGATCGAGTACTACGCCGACAACCTCGACGAGATCGTGTAACCGCCGAGCGGGGGCTTGAGGAAGCTGACCGCGAGGAAGTGGCCGGCGTTCAGCGCCGCGTCGAAGTCGGCCCGATCACGGACGTCCCGCCGCCGGAACAGGCGACTTCGTCCGCCCACCCACGGCGGCGTCCGTCAGCTCCAGCAACGGAACCCGCCACCCCGGCTCCGTTGACTTCGGGGTTATCGCCGTTCGAGCCGCCTCGGAAAGGGCGATAACTCCAAAGTCAACGGCCGGGGCGGTCAGGGCCACTGCGGCAGGAGCTCGAACCAGACCGCCTTTCCGTGCGCGGTGGGGTGCCAGCCGGCGTCGGCGGACAGCGCGCCGACGATGACGAGGCCCCGGCCGCTCGTGGCGTCGAGCGCGGGATCCTTGGCGGCCGGCGGCTCGGCGGACGGGTCGTGCACCTCGACGCGCAGCCGCTCGCCGTCCCGGATCAGCAGCAGCCGCAGCGTCGACCCCGGCATCGCCGCCGCGTAGCGGACCGCATTCGTGACGAGTTCGCAGCCGAGCAACTCGGCCGTGTCGGCGGCGTCGGCAATCCCCCACGCGACGGACACCGCCGTGAGGAACCGGCGAGCGGGAGTCGCCGACTCCGGCCGTATCGGGAGCCGTATCTCCCCGAGCAACACCCCTCGAATCTCCCCGCGCTCCCACGCGATACGACGTTCTTCTACTCGACGCATGGCCGGCACCGCCCTTCCTGGCCATTCTGATTCCGCCGATTCGCCACCATCCTGGCCATGAATAACTACGCTGGGTGCAGGCATCGATACCCAGCACGGAATGCCTTTCACTTCGTGAATTCGCCGCGCACTGAAGTGAGGCGTCGTGAACCCCCCGGAAAGCAGTACAGAAAGGGACATAAATGCGCAGCCCAACGCTGATCGCGCTCGGTTCCGAGCTGCGCCGCTACCGGCTCGCCGCCGGCAACATGACCCAGGGCCACCTCGCCAAGCTGATCAACTACTCGGAGGGAATGATCAGCAACGTCGAGACCGCACAGAAGGTCCCGCGCCGCGACTTCGTCGAACGCTGCGACCAGGCCCTCAGCACCGGCGGAGCACTCCTCGTCCTCCACGGCCTCCTCAAACACGAGACCCACCCGGTCCAGTCGTTCGCCCGCTACGCCGAAGCCGAACACCAGGCCTCAGGCATCCACATGTGGGACGTCGTCGTGATCCCGGGCATCTTCCAAACCCCGGAGTACGCCCGCGCCCTGCTCACGGCCGGACGACCAGCCGCCCGCCCCGAGATCATCGAAGACCTGGTCACCGCCCGAATCGAGCGCCAGGACATCCTCTTCCGGGAAAAACCACCCGTTCTGTGGGCGGTCATCGACGAGTCGACACTTCGCCGTGAAATCGGCAGCAAGGAAACGCAACGTGCCCAGCTTGACAGACTGGTCGAACTCGCGCGGCAGCCGGGAATCAACGTCCAGGTAATCCCCCTCGCCACCGGCGCCCACGCGGGGCTGACCTCAAGCTTCATAATCTTGAGCTTCGACGGGTCCCCCGACATGGCCTACAGTGAAGATCCGGCAACCAATCACCTCCACGAGAAACCGGAATTGGTTAAGACCATGTCCGAAACGTACGAGGCCCTGCGCGTCCTCGCGTTGCCGGTATCCGCGTCTTTGGATCTCATCCAGCAGATTCAGGAGGAGTTGTGAAGCAGCAGATCGTCGAATGGCGCAAGTCCAGCCGCTCCGGCGCCAATGGCGGCACGTGCGTCGAGGTCGCCCTCGTCGCCGCCCGTTCCTGACGGCGAGCCACCGACACAAGCCGCCCGCAGACCGCACCCTGAGAGGACCCGCCTATGCCCGCAAACGAGTGGCGTAAGTCCAGCCGCTCCGGCGCGAACGGCGGCGAGTGCATCGAGGTCGCCGTCGTAGCTCGGTAGGACATCGAGCTTCGGTTCGCGTCCGACACCGAGCCACCGGTCGAGCATGGCGTCGGCCGTCCGTCGACAAGTCGGCCGACCTTGCCAGCGGGATTGCCTCTTTGCCGTCGGTATGGACGGTGCAGTGCCCGGTTTGCCCGCATTCGTACGTCAACAACGGCGGCAAAGCCGAACCTGCGGCCCGGCAGCTAGCGGTGCTGGCCGCGAACCCGGCCGCCTCGCCGCGGACCCATGCCCGGCCATCGCGCCGGCGATGGCGGCCACACACTGACCTTCGGATGGGGTTGCGGACCGGAGAGTGCCTCCGTAATCTTCGCCCCAGCAGCAATCGGAGGGATCCTCCGATTAGGACGGAGGCGGTCATGGTGGTGGACGAGGCTCGACAGCGGCTTGGACGGTTCGGTGTGTGGATACCGCCGCAGTCCTTGCTCGTGACTCCCGTCGCGGTGCAGCGGCGGGAGTTCGCCCGGATCGAGCGCCTCGGATACGGCTCGCTGTGGAGCGGCGAGCCGCCGTCGTCGTCCCCGGGTGCAGGCCGTGAGGCGCTCGTCCAGCACGGGCTGATGCTCGCCGCCACGGAGAGGATCGTCGTCGGAACGGGGATCGCCAACATCGGCATGCGCGATCCGGTGGCCATGCACGCGGGGGCGGCCACTCTGGCGGAGGCGTACCCCGGCCGCTTCATCCTCGGACTCGGCGGCCAGACCGGCGACCGGCCGCTCGCCCAGCTCCGGGACTACCTCGACGCGATGGATGCGGCCGCCACACGGCTGCTGCCCGAGATCCGGTATCCGCGCGTCCTCGCCGCCCTCGGCCCGAAGGCGCATGCGCTGGCCGCCGAACGCGCGGACGGCGTGCACCCGTTCCTCCAGCCGGTCGAGCACACGGCGCGGGCACGGACCTCCCTGGGCGACGACAAGCTGCTGATCCCGCATCAGGTGGTTGTTCTCGAGACGGACCCGGCGGCGGCCCGTGGCCGGTTGCGCGCCATGCTCGGGGCGGGGCGGCAGGGCATGGACTCCCCCTACACGCGGCACTACCGGCGGCTGGGGTACGGCGACGAGGACCTTGCCGGCGATCGGAGCGACCGGCTCATCGACGCGATCCTCGCCTGGGGCGACGAGAAGACGGCCGCGTCCCGGATCCGGGCCCACCTGGACGCCGGCGCCGACCACGTCCTCGTCCATCCCCTGGCCGCGGACCTCCCCACGATGGTCGACCAGCTCGAAAGGCTCGCGGATCCGCTGCCCCTGTGATGCGCGAGCACCGTGGCGGCAGCGCGCCGGCGTCGCCTTCGCCACCGACGTGACCGCCTTGCCGCCCGCCACTGACTGTGGCGGCCATCGCCCGGTAGCCGGCAGGGTCAGGTCGCCGCTGATGTCGTCCAGCGTCCAGCCGCCGCTGGGCCAGGCGGGCGGTGCGCCGCCGGCGCGACCGGTCTTGCCCGCGGCCGCGGGGCTTGCTCGGCCGTACAGCCGACTTCCAAAGTCGTGACGGCTTACCGTCGGGGCTGTCGGTGGGGCACCCGTTTTGTCGGAGTCCGTCCGTCAATACCAGCGACGAGGTCCCCCGGCCGGTGGATGCACACCCGGCCGACTCCGTTGAGTTCGGGATTATCGCCCTTCCGCGGCCACCTGGAACGGCGATAATCCCGAAGTCAACGAAGGGCGGGGCGCGCCCCAGGGTCCCTGGCGGTGGTCGACGTGAACCGGCTGCTCCATCAGATCGCGACCCTCCGGAACAGCGAGGCGGACCGTACCAGTGAGCGGCTCCGGTGGGGTGCCCGGCCGGAGGCGGTCTCGCCATCGCGACCGTCGAGCCGGCACCACCGGACGGACGCGGCCACGCACGCGACTACGACGGGTCGGCGCGGACCCACCGCGCCGACCGAGCGACCGAGCGACGCGGCATTACGCGGCGCTGAAGTGGGCCGCGCCGCAGCACACCGCGTGGACCCGCACCGCACAGCCCTGAGACCGCGCCGGCCCGCGCCGGCCCGCGCCGCGTGACCCGCACCGCACAGCCCTGAAGCCGCGCCGCAGCGCACCGCGTAAGAACGCACCGCGTAAGAACGCACCGCGCTCGCGGCCGCGCACCCGCCGGCGCATCGCGCCGAAACGCGGCACCGTACTGTCGCCTCGCGCGACAGCACCCCGACCGCCCCACACCAGGCGGCACCGCGCCGCTCGAGGCGCCGCGGATTTGCCCGGCATGCTCGACCAGCCGACGGAGCCGCCTTGCGGCTTTGCCGTCGGTGTTGCCTCCTTGCCGTCGGGATGGACGGTGCGGCGCCCGTTTTGGTGCGATCTATCCGTCAACGCCGGCGGCAGAGTCCTCGGGTCGGCGGGTGCGGGCCCGGCTGGCTCCCTGGGTTCCGGGTTCGACCTCCCCCGTAAGCGGGAGGCGGCGGCTGATGACGGCTAGTTTGCGTGGGTCGATTACCGTACGGACGCCGTGGATGCGGCCGCCGTCGATCTCGAAGACGGTGACGCCCAGCAGCGCTTCGGCCCGTACGAAGAGCAGGGCGGGGGCGGCGTTGACCTCGGTGACCATCGTCGAGCTCGCGAACCGGGCAAGGGCCACGACCGCCAGCCGGCGGACCTCCTCTCGGCCGTGCAGCATCCGCCGGGCGGACGGGCCGGCGTCCATCCACGCCGTGACGTCGGCGGCGAGCAGGTCCTCCAGCGCGGCCAGGTCACCGGACCGGGCGGCGGTGAGGAAACGTTCGGCGAGGCGGCGCGCCTGCTCGTCCGGCGCGTCGAAACGGGTGCGGCCATCCCCGATCCGGCGGCGGGCGCGGCTGTGGAGCTGACGGCAGTTCGCCTCCGAGGTCGTCACGATGGCGGCGATGTTCTCGTACGCGTAGCCGAAGGCCTCCCGGAGGACGAAGACGGCGCGCTCGGCCGGGGTCAGCCGTTCCAGGAGCATCAGAAGGGCCAGGGACACGGATTCTCGCTGTTCGGCGCTCTCGAGCGGTCCGAGCGCACCGTGCTCGGTGAGCAGCGGTTCCGGTAGCCAAGGCCCCGTTCGTTCGCGGCGGACCCGTGCGGAGGTCAGGTGGTTCAGGCAGAGGTTGGTGACCACCTTCGTCAGCCACGTGCCGTGAGTCTCGATCGCGGACCGGTCGGCGGCGTGCCAGCGCAGGAACGCCTCTTGAACGGTGTCCTCGGCGTCGGCCGCCGAGCCCAGGAGCCGGTAGGCAAGCCCGAACAGCCGGTTGCGCTCGCCCTCGAAAACATCGTCCGTTGCTGTCACAAAACGCCCCCCTGTCTTGTCTCCACTGGCGTCGAGACCGAGCCGACGAGTAGAGGGAGCGAGATGACGTCGAAGACCGAGATCGTGCACCGATTCTACGAGGAGATGCTCAACCAGCGGCGGCCGGAGCTGGCCGAGGCGCTCATCACGCCGGACATGACCACCCATGATCCGGACGCGCCCCGGGGGCCGGCGGCCGTACGGCGAGTGGACGCGTTCATGCGGGCCGGCTTCTCCGACCTGCACTACCAGGTCGAGGATGTGATCAGCGAAGGGGACAAGGCCGCCGTGCGCTGGACGCTCACCGGCACTCACGACGGTGACTTCTTCGGTAACCCGCCGAGCGGCCGGAAGATCGAGACCACCGCCAATGTGATCTTCGGCTTTGACGGTGACCGGATCAACGAGATCTGGGCGGTGGTCGACGTGAACCGACTGCTCCGCCAGATCGGGGTCGAACAGGCCTGAGACACGGACCGCACGAGGACCGCCTCCGGCGCCGACGTCCGACCGGTGCGGGCTCGCCATCGCAGCCGGCGAACCCGCACCGCCGGACGGACGCGGCCGTGTTCGCGGCCACGACGAGTCGGTGCGTGGGGGCGGCGGCTCGCTGATCATTGAGGTTCTTCGTCTCGGGAGCAACGGAGAACCTCGACGATCATGCAAGTGATCGCCAGCGCGCCACGGGTGGCGGCGCGGGCGAGCGCTACGGTGGCCGTCCATCGGGACTGTCGGGGCCAGGCGATCGCCAAGGTCGCGGGGGCGTGTCGGCGCGGGGCGGTGGGCGATGCCGTGGTGCTGGTATCCGGGACGATCGTTTCGGGGAGCAGGGTGCTGATGTCGCCCGTCTACCGCAGCCCGGCGACGGCGAGCTGGGTGAACGAGCGGATCAAGGGGCTGGAGTCGGCGCTGTTCCAGGCGACGACGAGGCGGCTGGGCGGCATGTCGAGCAGCGGGACCGACGTGAGACCGTCGGGCAGCTCGTGGACGAGCGGGGTGAGGCCGACGGTGCCGCTCCAGATGACCGCCTGGATGCATTCGTGAACGGTTCGCACGACGGGACCATCGCGGTCCCGGCCGATCGGGCCGTCGTGGTCGCGGCCGGTGAGGCCTGCGCGATCCCGGCCGGTGAGGCCGTCGTGGTCGCGGCCGGTGAGGCCTGCGCGGTCGCGGCCCGTGGGGGCGTCGCGGTCGCGGCCGATGCGGTCGTCGTGGGTTCGGTCGGTGGGCGTGGTGCCGTTCCAGTAGGCACGCCAGATGGGGTCGGTGTCCTCGGGTAGCAGACACCAGCGACGGTCTGCCAGGTCGCTCAGGTACAGCGCGTCTCGGTCGGCGAGGGGGTCGTCGGTGCGCAGGACCACGCCGACGGGGTCGGAGCGCAGCACATGCGTGCTGATGCCGGTGTCGTCGAACGGTGCCCGGGTGAGGGCGACGTCGACGAGGCCGGCGCGCAGCCCGGTGGTCGGGTCGGTGAAGTCGGCCTCACGGATGCGGATGTTCACTCCGGGGTGGCGTCGCCGGTACGCGGCGGCCAGGCGGGTACCGGCCTGTTCGGCGCTGTCGGCGAGGGTGCCGATGGTGAGAGTGGCGGTGCCCGCCGCGGTGGCGACCCGGACGCGCGCCCGGTCGGCCTGTTCCAGAAGGGTGCGCGCCTCATCGAGGAGGAGCGCCCCGGCGGGCGTGAGGGTGACCCCGGCGGGCGATCGGTGCAGCAGGACGGCGCCGAGGTCGGTCTCCAGTTGCCTGATGGCCCGGCTCAGCGGCGGCTGAGTCATGTGCAGTCGCGCGGCGGCCCGGCCGAAGTGCAGCTCTTCGGCGACGGCCACGAAGTAGCGCAGCGCGCGTAGCTCCATCGGCAGCGATGATACCGACGCGGTATCGGTGGTTCGGAATCGGTGTTGGACGCCTCACGCGGCCCCGCGATGGACTGGGGCGAGACCGAATCCGCCGCGATATGAGCCCGTTGACGGGCCGTCGGCGGTAACGATGGCGATTTCCTTGGAGCCGATATGAACGACTACGTGATGCCCGATCCCGTCGTACAGGTCACGGGCGCGCAGGAGCTCGCCCGGGATCTGGTGGTGGTCCCGGACCGCCGCGTGCCGCTGGTGCCGAACATCGGGCTGATCGGTGGTACGCATTCGGTGCTGGTGGTCGAGACCGGCATCGGGCCGGAGAACGCCGAAACCGTACTGGAATTCGCGGCCGAATTCGCCGGCGGCCGGAAGATGTACCTGACGACGACGCATTTTCATCCCGAGCACGCATTCGGTGCTCAGGTGTTCGCCGGGGAGGCGACCTTCCTGATCAACAGGGCGCAGGCGGAGGACCTCCGGGCGAAGGGCCCCGGCTATCTCGGGATGTTCAGAGGACTCGATGAAGTGATCGCGCGCCGGCTCGAGGGCGTCCGGTTGGTCACGCCCGACCTCGTGTACGACGACGAGTACGACCTGGACCTGGGCGGTCGGGTGGTGCGGTTGCGGGCCACCGGCCGGGCCCACAGCAAGGGCGACCAGATCGTCACGGTCCCGGACTCCGGGGTGATGTTCACCGGCGACCTCGTGGAGGCCGGCCAGTTCGCGATCTTCCCGTGGTTCCCCCCACACGACACCGACGTGTCGGGCACCCGCTGGCTGGCGGTGATGGAGCGGCTGGCCGCACAGAGTCCGCAGGTGGTGGTGCCCGGCCACGGCGACGTGGGCGGGCCGCAACTCCTGGCGGATGTGCGCGACTACCTTCGCCTGCTCCGCGACGAGACCTGGACACGCCGCGACTCGGCCATGAGCGAGGAGACGATCGCGGAGGAGGTGAAGGCCTTGATGATCGCGCGGCATCCGGAGTGGGAGGGTCGGGACTGGATCGAGAAGGGCGTCGGCTGCCTGTGCTCCGAACATGCCTCGTAACTGGCCTCGTGGCGCCCGAGACCGGGCGGTCAGCCGGTGACGCGGAGGAAGCGGGTGCCCCACTCGCGGACGAAGCCGGTCAGCTCGGGCGGGCCGACGATCTCGAAGTCCGCGCCGATCGCGCCGATCACCATGGTGGGCCACTCCAGGCTGTCAACGGTCATGAACAGCCGGGAGCGGTCGTCGTCGACCTCCTCGACCGTGCCCCACCGCGAGACGGCGCCCCGGACCTTCGCCGCCGGGGCGTGGACGACCACCTCGACGGCGTACGTCGTCGGCATGGTGGCGATGCCCGCCCGTACGAAGGACGCCGCGTCCTCGGCGGGCAGGTCGCGGGGGCGGAACCGCTCGCCCGTGGTGCCCGGGTCGGCGAGGCGGTCGAGGCGGAAGCTGCGCCAGTCGTGCCGGGTCAGGTCGTACGCGACGAGGTACCAGCGGCGGCCGAGCGAGACGAGCCGGTGCGGCTCGACGTGGCGGGCGGTCAGCTCGCCGTCCCGCGCCCGGTAGGAGAACCGCAGCCGTTCCTCGTCGCGGCAGGCCTGGGCGACGGCGGTCAGCACGTCCGCGTCGATCGTCGGGCCCGCTCCCCAGACCGCGGGGACGGTGACCGTGCGCAGCGCGTCGATCCGGCGGCGCAGCCGGGGCGGCATCACCTGCACCACCTTCGTCAGTGCGCGTACCGCCGACTCCTCGATGCCGGCGACGGCGCCCTGCGCGGCCATCCGCAGGCCGACGGCGAGTGCCACGGCCTCCTCGTCGTCGACCACGAGCGGGGGCAGCGCGGCACCGGGGGCCAGTTGGTAGCCGCCGTCCACGCCCCGGTGGGCGACGACCGGATAGCCCAGCTCGCGTAGCCGGTCGACGTCGCGGCGGAGGGTGCGGGGGGAGACGCCGAGGCGGTCGGACAGCTCGGGGCCGGGCCAGTAGCGGTGGGTCTGCAGGAGGGACAGCAGCCGGAGCGTCCGTGAGCTCGTGTTCGCCATGTCTCCAGAGTTCCCGTCATTGAGGTCAGAAACTGGCCACTATGCAGCCTAGTGTCTTGTCCATCGCCCTCGTTCACAGGAGATGGTCTTGACCGAAATCCTCGAATCCCCGCTCGCGGCGGACGAGAAGACCGCCGCGCCGTACCGCTGGCGGTGGCTCGCGTTCTCCGCCGTCCTCGCCTCCAGCGTCATGGACCTGCTGGACAGCACCGTGATCAACACGGCGGCGCCGGCGATCCGGGCGAGCCTCGGCGGCTCGTACGCGACGCTGCAGTGGATGGCGGCGGGCTACACGATGGCGCTCGCGGTCATGCTGCTCATCGGCGGGCGGCTCGGCGACATGTTCGGCCGCAAGCGGATGCTGCTGGTCGGGGTGGCGGGCTTCACGGTCGCCTCCGTGGCCTGTGCGACGGCGGCCTCCCCGACCATGTTGATCGTCTCGCGGGTGCTCCAGGGCACGTTCGGGGCGGTGATGTTGCCGCAGGGGTTCGGCCTGATCCGCGACCTGTTCCCGCCGGAGGAGATGAAGAAGGCGTGGACCGCGTTCGGCCCGGTCATGGGGCTGTCCGCCGTGCTCGGCCCGATCATCGGCGGAACGCTCATCCACGCCGACCTGTTCGGCACCGGGTGGCGGATGATCTTCCTGGTCAACGTGCCGATCGGAGCGTTCGCCCTGACCGTCGCGGCGCGGTTCCTCCCGGCGACGCCGCCGGCCGTACGCTCGGCAAGGCTCGACCTGCCCGGTATCGCGCTCGCCGCGTCCGGCACCTTCATGCTGATCTTCCCGCTCGTGCAGGGCCGTGAACTCGGCTGGCCGACCTGGATCAAGGCCCTCCTGGCCTGCTCGCTTCCGGTGCTCACGCTGTTCGCCGCGTACCAGGTCCGGCGCAAGCGGACCGGCGCGACGCCGCTGATCGAGCCGGGCGTCTTCACCCGCCGCTCGTACACCTCCGGCGTGCTCTTCGCGATCGCCTTCACCGGCGCGATGGGCGGCACGCTGCTCACGCTGGGCATCTTCATGCAGGTCGGCCTCGGGTACAGCCCGCTGCGCGCCAGCCTCACGACGGCGCCCTGGGCGTTCGGCGCGATGGTCGGATCGGCGGCCAGCGGCATGCTGATGGTCAAGCTCGGCCGCACGCTCCTGCACATCGGGCTGGTCGGTATGGGCGCGGGGCTCGCCGTCCTCTACGCCGTCTTCGAGTACGCCGGGCCGGGCGTCACGAGCGTCGACTTCCTCGTTCCGCTGCTGATCGGCGGCGTCGGAATGGGCATGATCTTCGTGCCGCTGTTCGACATCATCCTCGGCGAGGTCACCGACCACGAGGTCGGCTCGGCGTCCAGCACCCTGCAGGCCGTCCAGCAGCTCGGCATGTCGCTCGGCGTCGCCGTCATCGGCACCGTGTTCTTCGGGCTCCTCGGCGCGCAGGCGCACCACAACTTCGACTCGGCCGCCGCGCCCCGGCTACGCGCCGCGCTGACCCGCGCCGGCGTGCCCGCCCCGGCCCAGGCCCCGATCGTCGCGGGCGTCCGGACCTGCGTGCACGACCGCGAGGCCGAGAAGGACCCGGACACCGTGCCGGCCAGCTGCCGGGCCACCGGCGGATCCGCCTCCCCGGCGGTCGTACGGGCGGTGACCACGGCCGGTCTGGACACCCACCGCCGCGACGCGCTCGACGCCGCCGAGACCACGGCGCTGCTCACCATCGGGCTGATCGTGCTGGCGTTCGGGCTCGGGTTCCTGCTCCCCCGGCAGGCCCGTGGCTCCGAAATGGCCTGACCGGCGCCTCCGACGTTCCGCGTCGGCCTACTTGCCCTCCGGCTCCGGAACCGAACTGTTCTCACCAGCCCCTTCCACGGCGAACGGGTCGCGGTCCTCAGCAGACGCATGGACCGCCATCACGAACAAGAAGGAGCGCACCATGCCCGAGCAGAAGCGCAAGGAGCCGACCGAGCAGGAGCCGACCGAGCAGGGGCCGCAGGAGAGGCCGGACCCGGCGCGCACGCTGCCGCCCCCGCACACTCCGGACAGGGGACCGCGTTTCTAGGTTCTGAAAACGCGGCTCCCTCACACAGGCGGTCCCCCGACTCGGGGGACCGCTTTTCTCTGTGGGTCACGCGATCTCAGGCGAGCCAGCCCTCGCCGAAGTCGTCGCAGACGCCCCGTTTCCTCGATCAGGCCACGTCCGGGAAATCGGTGGAGCGGCTCGCTTCGGCCCACCGGTCCGCTTCGGCCGCGCGTTCCCGAGACGACCGCTCCGCCGCCGCCAGCGCGTCCGAGCCGAGCAGGAGACGCAGCGGCGGGTCGTCCAGGCCGACGATGTCCAGGATGACCTGCGCCGCCCGCTCCGGATCCCCGGGCGCAGACCGGTCGGATCCCGCACGGCGGCGGTTCATCGCGCCGACGGTCTGCTCGTAGTCGGGGCCGACGGGCGCGATGGCCATGGACGAACCGGCCCAGTCGGTGCGGAACGCCCCTGGCTCGACGATCGTCACCTTGATGGCGAGCGGCTTCACCTCATTGTTCAGAACCTCGGAGAAGCCTTCGACCGCGAATTTCGACGCCTGGTAGGCGGCGGCGCCCGGCGAACCGCCCACGCGGCCGCCGATCGAGGAGACCTGCACGAAGTGGCCGGAGCGCTGCGCGCGCAGCACCGGAAGCGCGGCCTTCGTGACGTTCACGACGCCGAAGAAGTTCGCCTCCACCTGCGCGTAGAAGTCCTCTTCCGTGGTCTCCTCGATCGCCGAGGAGTTGGCGTATCCGGCGTTGTTGACGACCACGTCGAGGCGGCCGAACGCCTCGACGGCGAATCGGACGGCGGCACGCGCGGCCTCGGCGTCGGCGACGTCCAGCGCGAACGTACGGATGCGATCGCCGTACCGGTCCACGAGGTCGGCGAGCTGTTCGGGGCGGCGGGCGGTCGCCACGACGTTGTTCCCACGCTCCAGCGCGGCGACGGCCAGCGCGCGGCCCAGGCCACGCGAGCTACCGGTGACGAGCCAGGTTCGAGCCATGATCTGTTTCCTTCCGTTGAGAGGAACTTCCTCAAGCAACTGTCACAGCAACGTGACAGTTGGGAGGGTTATTTCCTCGCACGTGAGAAGATTTGGTCGATCGACCGCCACACCTGCGCCCGGGAGCCGAGATGAGAGCTGACGCCGCCCGCAATCTGGACGCGGTGCTCCGCACCGGAGCCCGCCTGCTGGCCGAGGACCCGTCGACGAGCATCGCGACCATCGCCACGGAGGCCGGCGTCGACCGGAGAACCGTCTACCGGCGGTTCGCCACGCGAGAGGCACTACTCGCCGCCGTCTCCGAGACGAAGCTCGACTCCTCCGAGCGGGTCCTCGACGAGGCGCGACTCACCGAGGCACCGGTACCGGTCGCCCTCCACCGCTACGTGGAGGGCATCATCCCCGTCAGCCGGGAGTGGCCGGTGGACACGCGCCGGATGATCCTCGACCACCCCACCGCGAGCGTCCGCCGAGAGAAACTGAGCCGCCGCCTGGACGTCTTCATGCGCCGGGCGGCCGACGAAGGGTTCCTGAGGACCGACCTGCCGACCGGCTGGGCCCGCGCCGTGCTGGACGACCTCGTCGACAGCGCCGCCCACCGATTTCCCGATTTGAAGCCCCCGCAGGCCGCGGACCTCGTCGTGGACACGCTCCTGACCGGCACCGGCCGACGGTGACCCGGTCGGCGATCACCCGCACCGGGCATCGTGGTGAGCGCTGCTCCGTTCCGGTGATCGCCGTGCGTTCAGGCGAGCCAGCCGCCGCCGAAGTCCTCACACGCGTTGACGAGCGCCTCTTCCGTACGGGCGCGGATCGTGATCCATGACCGCTGGTCCTCCCGCACAAGCACGTCCAGGCCGGCGAACCACCGTGATCCGGGCAACTGTCCCGAGGGGTACTCGGGCAGGGGCAGGCGGGTGTAGTGCTCGAGCACCTCGAGGTCGTCCTCGTCGACCTCGCGGTAGTCGGCGAGCGTCTCATCGGCGTGCAGCGACTCCGACAGCACCATCTCGACGCAGGCGAGGGAGAAGGAGTCCAGCCACGACTCCCAGCTCTCGGCGCCCTCATCGTCCAGGTCGGGCCGGATGAACACCGCCGGGTCGGCGCCGTCGAGCCGGACGCCCCAGCGGGCCGCGCCCTGGTCCTCGTCCCGGAAGACCAGCAGGCCGTCGTGGACGTACAGCTGCTTCGGCTCGAGCAGCTCGTCCCGGTTGCTCGTCAGGTCCGTGCGCCGGCCGAACAGGGAGTACGCCTCGCGCACCGCGGCCGGCAGCGTGATCCCGAGCCGGGTCTCGACGGCGGTCAGGGCCGCGTCGTCCCAGCCGTCCGCCTCGGTGAGCGGGGGCGCCCACGCGGCCGCGAACCCCTGGATGAACCGCCACGCACCGGCGCGGTCCTCGACCTCGGCCAGCTCCGCACGCACATCGAACGCATCGACCATGCCGCGCACCGTACCCGAGCGGTACGGCACCCGGCAGGGCGAACAGGTGACGATCGAGTCGCGATGACGGAGATCACGCCGCCGACAGCGAGCCCTTGTCATGGTGGAGTAGCGGGCCATCAGGGGTCGAACGGTACTCAGCGGGTATGGGATGGCTCCATCGAAACCTTCGACGAGGCACCGAGTCGATCGGGCCACGAATCGAACGGAGGTGAGCTGACATGTCGACCTTTGTGCACGGTCCTGGAACACGCCGGACCACCACGTCCGGGGACACCTCGATCGGCCGGCTCGTCAGCGACGCGACCGCGGACCTGCAGAAGCTGATGCGGCAGGAGGTCGCGCTGGCGAAGGCGGAGATCCATGAGGAGGCGACCAAGGCCGGGAAGGCCGCCGGCCTGTTCGGCGGGGCGGGCTTCGCCGGCTACATGGTGCTGGTGCTGCTGTCGTTCGCGGCGGTGATCGGCATCGGACACGTGCTGGATCTGGGCTGGGCCGCACTGATCGTCGCGGGTCTCTGGGCGATCGCGGGGGCCGTCATGTACACCCTGGGTCGCCGCCGGATGCGGACCGTCTCGCCCACGCCCCACCGGACCGTCGAGACCCTCAAGGAGGACGCCCAGCTCATGCGGCATCCGACCGGGGCCAGGGCGATCGCCGCCGAGCCGGTCTCGGCCGAGCTGCCCGCGGGGGACGGTGACGGCCGACGATGACACCCTGCGGGTGACGCCCGGCCGTGACACCCGGGGATGGCCGACGACGACGGCTTCGGCCTCCTGGGCGGAACGACGCGGTGCCCCGCCAGGAACTCCTGGCGGGGCACCGCGTTCTTCACCGGCTCGTCACGACGGATGCGGCGGGCGCTGCTCTCCTCAGGATCAGGAGGACAGGTCCCAGCTCTCGATCTCGGCGTCGCTCAGCGGGATGACGCACCAGAGGGCGTCCTGCATGGTCGGGCAGATGAGGGCGACCTTGTCCACGCCCGTGATCCGGAAGGGACGCTCGACGCAGGGCATGAGGCTGAAGTAGGCGATCGGGACGCCCCGCACGCGGGAGAGCTTCTCGGCGGCGACGACGGCGTTCAGGCCGGCCGCGGAGAAGAACGGCACCCCGCTCATGTCGACCAGCAGCGGCCGGTCGGCCCGCGCGATGAGCTCCAGCAGACGCCCCCGGAACGTGTGGCCCGTGAAGGCATCGACCTCACCGCGTGGCATGGCGAGGGTGTAGTCCTCGCATTCCAACGCGAACATGTCCAGGGCAACGTCCATTGGACCTCCTGTCCGGAACACCGTGGGGCACCCGTGACCATCACAGCATCGCGCGATTACTGATCGTTTCCAAGAGGGTGACGGATACCATCTGCGGCGTGGCGCGCTAATCGATCACCATGCCCGCCTTGTGAGTCCACAAACGTCCCCGTGGCGGGACGCGCCGATGTCACCGCTCTGCAACACTGCCCGAAGCCGCCGAAACTCTCCGCTTTCTTAACAACAAGGATCATCTGGATATTCCGGCAGCTACCAAGAATCCGGAAAGTCGTCGTCAAGGCCGAGCGCGTGGGTGTCGTCCCCGAGGTGCAGATCCGGCTCCGGTCGGTCTGACGCGGCGGGGCGGGGCCAGCGTGAAAACGGTTTTCGTTTCCTCTATAGTCGATGCCGCCGAACATCATCGCGCAAAGTATTCATATGGCTACGCTGAGCGATGTCAGGAGTGGCACGCATCGGCCGGGAGGAAGACATGAAGGTCGCATTCGTCGGCAAGGGCGGCAGCGGCAAGACGACCTTGTCGTCCCTGTTCATCCGTCATCTGGCGGCCGAAGGCGCACCGGTCGTGGCGGTGGACGCCGACATCAACCAGCACCTCGGCGTCGCGCTCGGCCTGTCCGAGCAGGCCGCCGCCGCGATTCCGGCCATGGGCGCGGACCTCGCCAAGATCAAGGAGCACCTCCGGGGCGACAACCCCCGGATCTTCTCGGCGGCGGCGATGGTGAAGACCACGCCGCCGGGCACCGGCTCGCGGCTGCTCCGACTGGGCGGCGACGACCCGATCCACTCCCGGCTGGCGGTGCCGGCCGCCGGAGCGCGGCTGATGGTGACCGGGCCGTTCAGCGACGAGGACCTGGGCGTCTCCTGCTACCACTCCAAGACCGGGGCGGTCGAGCTGTACCTCAACCACCTCGTCGACGGGCCCGGCGAGTACGTCGTCGTCGACTGCACGGCCGGCGCGGAGTCGTTCGCCTCCGGCATGTTCACGCGCTTCGACCTGACCTTCCTGGTCGCCGAGCCGACCCGGAAGGGCGTCGCGGTCTACCGCCAGTGGACCGAGTACGCGGCCGACTACGACGTCGCCCTCCGGGTCATCGGGAACAAGGTGCACGGCCCCGATGACGTCGCCTTCCTGCGCGAGCACGTCGGCGACGCCCTGCTGTGCTGCGTCGGGCAGTCCGGCGCCGTGCGGGCCATGGAGCAGGGACGTCCGTTCCACCTCGACGACCTGGAGCAGCGCGACCGGACGGCGCTCGCCACGCTGCGGGCGGCGGTCGAGGCCCGCCCGAAGGACTGGCCGAAGTTCACCCGCCAGGCCGTCGAGTTCCACCTCAAGAACGCCCGCGCCTGGGCGAACGCCGCGACCGGCCACGACCTCGCCGCCCAGATCGACCCCGACTTCGTCCTCGGCCCCGACCGGCCGCGTTCGGCGGACCTCGAACGCGCTTACGCGGCGGCCGCCGCGGAGCCGGGCTACGAAACGGAGTCCGCGCTCTGGGACGCGGCGACGACCTCCTGACCCACTGCGGCAGGGCCTCGTCGCGGGCGGCTCTCGACGACGGCCGCCGGACAGTCGCTCCCAGCTCGCGCGGGAGCTGTGGCCCTTGTCGGCGATCGCCCGGTGTTCGCGGTGTTCCTTCCTCCACCGACCGCCGGGGATCGAGAATCGCCGTCACGCCGCCGGATGCGGTTGTGGCACCGCGTACGTACCGCGTCTGCGGTCGCCGCGGTGGCCGCTGCCGCCGTCACCGCCGGTGTCCTGACCGTCGGAGCGGGTGGCGAGCCCGGCGCGTCGCGGGCGCCGGCGGTGCGCCTGGCGAGCGCGTCGGAGGTGCTCGGCAAGGCCGCCCAGGCCGCGGAGACACGCCCGCAGCCGATCCCCCGCCCGGACCAGTGGCTGTACGAGAAGACGCTGGAGTACGGGCTCGGCGCCGAGCACGGCACGCAGCACGTGACGAGTGAGCACTGGAGAAAACTCGACGGTACGAAAGACGCCGAATTGCAGAAGGGAAAGCTGGTCTACTTTTCCTCAAGAGCCCCCGTGTCGCGTTACGCCCAGAAGACCTACCGTGCGCTCGCGTCGCTTCCGACGGATCCCAAAGCGCTTCGCGCGAAGATCTACAAGGATGTTGACGCTGAGAAGCGCAGCGACTGGCGATACCCGACGCGCGATGGCGAAGCATTCGGAAATGCCGCGCAATGGATCTGGAGCACCCCGGTCGGCATTCCGCCCAACGCCCAGGCCGCCCTGTATCGCGTCATGGCCACGATCCCCGGCGTCAAGGTCGAAAAGGTCAAGGACGGCGCCGGCCGCCCCGCCATCGCGGTGACCCACGGCTACGGCGAACAGTTCCTCCTCGATCCGGCCAATTACCAGATGGTGGGGCAGCGAACCGTCAACAACGGCCACAACGCGCCGATCTCGAAAGCCAACGGCGTGGACCCCCGGTGGAAGAAGCTCCCCGTGGGTGCCGTCACGTACTCCCTCACCCGTCTCACCGTGAAAATCGTCGGCCGCGCCGGCCTGCGGTGACGGCGTCGATCGAGTGAGTTCACCGGCCGCCGCGGACTCCCGTCCGCGGCGGCCTTGAAAGACGGATGGGCGCGTCTGGACCGGACGCCCGGTCACGAACGTGCGTCGCGGGCGGCGGCGATGGCGACCTGGCCGAGGCTGATGCCGCCGTCGTTCGGCGGCACCCGCTGGTGGACGAGCACTCGCAGGCCGTGCCGTTCGAGGCCGTCGGTGACGCGGTACAGCAGCAGCCGGTTCTGGAAGACGCCCCCGGACAGTGCCACCGTCCCGATCCCGGTGGCGGCGCACAGGCGCGCGCAGGCGGCCACGGTGACGTCGGCGAGGCCGTGGTGGAAGCGCGCGGCGACGGTCGCGACAGGGAGGCCGCCGCGCAGGTCGTCGACTACGGCGCGGATCAGGTCGTCGGCCCGGATGACCAGCGGGTCGCCGATTCCGGGAAAGCGCCCGTCGCTGTCTCGGACGGACAGCGGGTCGCCGGTCCCGGGAAGCCGCCCGTCGTCCCGGACGGCCGGCTGGTCGGCGCGGTCGATCCGCGCCGGGTGGCCGGCCGTCTCACGGGGGTCGGCGCGTTGCTCCAGCTCGATCGCCGCCTGGCCCTCGTAGTTCACGATGTCCCGTACGCCGAGCAGGGCCGCGACCGCGTCGAACAGGCGGCCGGCGCTGGAGGTGAGCGGGGAGTTCACGCCGGACCTCGCCACCGCCCGTACGGCGTCCCAGTCCGGCCGGTGGCGGGCCACGACGTCCAGGCCCGTGGGTGGCGCGCCGTCGTACGCCGCGTCCAGGTGGGCGGCGGCCATCCGCCAGGGCTGCCGGATGGCGGTCACCCCGCCCGGCAGGGGCACCGGGGACAGGTGTCCCGCCCGTACGTACCCGGTCAGGTCCGCGACGAGGAGCTCGCCGCCCCAGATCGTTCCGTCGGGGCCGTAGCCGGTGCCGTCGAAGGCGACTCCGATCACCGGGCCGGCCTCCCGGTTGTCCGCGAGGCAAGCGGCGATGTGGGCGTGGTGGTGCTGCACGCCCACGAGGTCGACGTCGTCGAGCGCCAGGGCGTACTTCGTCGACAGGTACTCCGGATGCAGGTCGTGGGCGACGACGCGCGGTGTGATGGCGAACAGGCGCCGGAAGTGCTCGATCCCCTCGGTGAAGGAACGCAGCGTCTCGTAGTTCTCCAGGTCCCCGATGTGATGGGAGACGAAGGCGCGGTCCTCTTTGAGGAGACAGAAGGTGTTCTTGAGCTCGGCCCCGCAGCCCAGCACCGGGCGGGGGGCCGGCCGGGCGAGCCACACCGGCTGCGGCGCGTACCCGCGTGACCGCCGCAGCGGGAGCTCCCGGCCCCGTACGACGCGCACGACGGAGTCGTCGGTGCGGATGTGGATCGGCCGGTCGTGCGTGAGGAACGCGTCGGCGACGCCGGAGAGCCGCTTGAAGGCGTCCTCGTCCCGGAAGGCGATGGGTTCCTCTGCCACGTTGCCGCTCGTCAGGACGTACGGGCGGCCGAGCTCGCGGGCCAGGAGATGGTGCAGCGGCGTGTACGGCAGCATGATCCCGAGCTCGCGGTTGCCCGGGGCGACCGCCTCCGCCACCGGTGCGTCGGGGCGCCGGGGAAGCAGCACGATCGGGCGTCGCGGTCCGGTGAGCAGGCGTTCGGCGGCGAGGTCCAGGAGGCAGAGCCGCCGGGCGGCGTCGAGGTCGGGGACCATCACGGCGAACGGCTTGTCCTCGCGGTGCTTGCGCGAGCGCAGGCGCCGGGCCGCCGCCTCGTCGCGGGCGTCGACCGCCAGGTGGTGGCCGCCGAGCCCCTTCACGGCCAGGACGGCCCCGGCCCGCAACACCTCGGCCGCCGCCGCGATCGGATCGTCGCCCTGCGCGCCGCGAAGGCGGAGCGTGGGGCCGCAGGCCGGGCAGCACGTGGGCTGGGCGTGGAACCGCCGGTCCGCTGGATCGTGGTACTCCGCCGCGCACGCGTCGCACATGGCGAACCCGGCCATCGTCGTCACCGGCCGGTCGTACGGAACGTCGCGGATGATGGTGAAGCGCGGCCCGCAGTTCGTGCAGTTGACGAACGGATAGCGGTACCGCCGGTCGGCGGGGTCGAACAGCTCGGCGAGGCAGTCCGCGCAGGTGGCGACGTCCGGGGAGATCAGCGTCTCGCGGTCGTCCCCCCGTCGGCTCGGGACGATGCGGAACCCGCGCTCGCCCCGGACCGGAAGCGGTGTCGCGGTCATCCGGTGGATCACCGCCAGGGGCGGCGGATCGTCCCGGAGTCCCTCCTGGAACCGCGTCAGCGCGTCGGACGGGCCCTCGACCTCGACGAAGACGCCGTGGGCGTCGTTGCCCACCCATCCGGCCAGCTCCAGCCGCCGGGCGAGTGAATGAACGTACGGCCGGAACCCGACCCCCTGCACGATCCCCTCGACGCGGATCAGCAGCCGAGCGGAGGCTGATCGCATACGTCGATTGTTGCCCGCGGCGTGGGAGCTCCGAGACGTCCCCACGACTGTCGTCACCGAGAACTTACCTACCACGCCGAGCCTTTACCGCCGATTGTGCGAGACAGGGTGTCCGTCCGGAACAACGTGGACATAGCGTGACGGTACGGATCCGGGATGGAGCGTGCACATGACTGTGACACCACCCATGGAACGGGTCAGTCAGGCGTTCGCGAGGCGTGAGACGGCCGGCCGGATGCTCGCCGACGACTCCGAGCGTGTGGCCCGCGCGTGCCAGGACATGGCGGTCCGCTTTCACCGGGGCGGCAAACTGATCGCCTTCGGCAACGGCGGGGCCGGCACGGACGCGGCGCACGTCGCGGTGGAATTCATGCATCCGGTGATCGTGGGCAAGCGTGCGCTGCCGGCCTTGGCGGTGAGCAACGACGCGGCGGCCATCACCGGGGTGGCGTGCCATGAGGGGTTCGCCGAGGTCTTCGCCCACCAGGTTCGCGAGTGGGCGGCGCCGGCGGACATCGCCTTGGGCATCTCTTCGGACGGTCAGTGCGTGGACGTCCTTCGCGGCCTGGAGGCGGCCCACGCGCTGGGGCTGCTCACCGTCGCGCTCACCGGCGGGGACGGCGGCACGCTGGCCCGCAGCCCGGCGATCGACCACCTGCTGATCGCCCAGTGCGACGATCCCGCGGTCGTCAAGGAGATCCACGTGACGACGTACCACATCCTCTGGGAGCTCGTTCACGTGTTCTTCGAGCAGCCCGGCCTGCTCGGCCCGGAGGTGATCGGATGACCGAGCGCGGCCCGTGTTCGGAGGAGGTGTGCGTCACCTGTTCCGACGAGGCCGTGCCCGTCACGGTGGTGCGCTTGCTCGACGGCGACCTGGCGGTCGCCGACGTGGGCGGCGGCGCGCACGAGGAGATCAGCGTCGCGCTGGTCGACGCGGCCGTCGGCGACACGATCCTGGTCCACGCCAAAGAGGCCATCGCGGTGGTCGCGCGGGGTGATCGACGCGAGGTCGCAGGGGGGAGCGGCAATGGCCGGGAGTGAGCCACCAGAGGGGATGCAGGAGCTCTATCCGTTCCTGTATTCGGGAGAGTCCGAGATCGAGACGGTCCTGGCGGAGGTCGGCCGGTCGACCGCGGAGAAGGCCGCGGAGATCGTCAGCCTCCGGCGCGAGGTCGCGGAGCGGTCGGGGGTCCTGCTCGCGGAGTGCGCCGAGGCGATGGCCAAGAGGTTCGCCCTGGGCGGCCGGCTGTTCTCGTTCGGGAACGGCGGCAGCAGCACCGACGCCCAGGAGGTCGCCGAGGTGTTCTCCTACCCGGGGCGCGGGCGGGCGCTGCCCGCACTGTGCCTGACCGGTGACGTCGCGTTGCTGACCGCGCTGTCCAACGACGTGAGCTTCGAGGTGGTGTTCGCCCGGCAGCTCGCCGCCCTGGGCGGCTCGGGCGACATCGCGCTCGGCCTGTCGACGAGCGGCGGGTCGGCCAACGTCCTCCGGGCGATCGACGAGGCGGCCCGGCGCGGCATGCTCACGATCGCGCTGGCTGGATACCAGGGCGGCAAGCTGGCCGAGCTGGAGGCGCTCGACTACCTGTTCGTGATCCCGTCGGCGTCCGTGCACCGCATCCAGGAGGCGCAGACGACCGTCTACCACGTCCTGTGGGAGCTGACGCAGCACGCCCTCGGGACGCTCTCAGCCTAGGAGGCGACATGACGGCGCCAACCGCACCGCCGGCGGCCGAGCCCCAGGAGCAGGAGGAGCCGGTCGTCCACATCCTGTGGATCAATGCGGGGCTGAGCTGCGACGGGGACTCCGTCGCCCTGACGGCGGCGACCCAGCCCAGCATCGAGGAGATCGTGCTCGGCGCCCTGCCGGGGCTGCCGAGGGTCGCCGTGCACTGGCCGCTGATCGACTTCGAGTCCGGCCCCATGCAGGGGGCCGACACGTTCATCGAGTGGTTCCACAAGGCGGACCGTGGCGAGCTGGAGCCCTTCGTCCTCGTCGTCGAGGGCTCGATCCCCAACGAGTCGATCAAGCTGGAGGGCTACTGGTGCGGGTTCGGCAACAACCCCGACACCGGCCAGCCCATGACCACCAGCGAGTGGCTGGACCGGCTCACGCCCAAGGCGACGGCCGTCCTGGCCGCCGGCACCTGCGCGGCGTACGGCGGCATCCACGCCATGGCCGGCAACCCGACGGGCGCCATGGGCGTCGCGGACTACCTCGGCTGGGACTGGAGGTCCAAGGCGGGGCTGCCGATCGTCAACGTGCCCGGCTGCCCGGTCCACCCGGACAACCTGGCGGAGACCATCACGTACCTGCTGTACCAGGTCGCGGGGCAGGCGCCGATGATCCCGCTGGACGAAATGGGGCGCCCCACCTGGCTGTTCGGCCAGACGGTCCACGAGGGCTGCGACCGCGCCGGGTACTACGAGCAGGGGCAGTTCACCACCGAGTACGGCTCGCCGAAGTGCCTGGTCAAGATCGGCTGCTGGGGGCCGGTCGTGAAGTGCAACGTTCCCAAGCGCGGCTGGATCAACGGCGTGGGCGGCTGCCCGAACGTCGGCGGCATCTGCATCGCCTGCACGATGCCCGGATTCCCGGACAAGTTCATGCCGTTCATGGACGAGCCGCCGGGCGCGCGTGTGTCGTCCGGGACCAGCGGCGTGTACGGGAAGGTGATCCGCAAGCTGCGGAGCATCACCCTCGAGACGGTCGACAAGGAGCCGAAGTGGCGGCAGAAGGGCCGCGCTCTGCTCACCGGTTACACGCCGCCCTGGAGCTGATCGCATGACCACCACACCGCATCGAGAGAAGCGCAGGCAGAAGCAGGAGAGCGAACTCGTCGAGATGGCGTGGGATCCGATCACCCGGATCGTGGGGAGCCTCGGGATCTACGCCAAGGTCGACTTCGCCAACCGGGAGGTCGCCGAGTGCTACAGCACCTCGTCGATCTTCCGGGGCTACAGCATCTTCATGAAGGGCAAGGACCCGCGGGACGCGCACTTCATCACGAGCCGGATCTGCGGCATCTGCGGCGACAACCACGCGACCTGCTCGGTGTACGCGCAGAACATGGCCTACGACGTCCGCCCGCCGCACCTCGGCGAGTGGATCATCAACCTTGGCGAGTCCGCCGAGTACATGTTCGACCACAACATCTTCCAGGAGAACCTGGTCGGGGTGGACTTCTGCGAGAAGATGGTCCGCGAGACCAACCCGGGCGTGCTCGCGCTGGCCGAGCGCACCCAGGCCCCGCACGCCGGGGACCACGGCTACCGCACGATCGCCGACATCATGCGCTCGCTGAACCCCCTCGAAGGGGAGTTCTACCGCGAGGCCCTCGCCATGAGCCGTACGACGCGGGAGATGTTCTGCCTGATGGAGGGCAGGCACGTGCACCCGTCCACGCTGTACCCGGGCGGCGTCGGCACGGTGGCGACGGTCCAGCTGTTCACCGACTACCTCACCCGGCTCACCAGGTACGTGGAGTTCATGAAGCGGGTCGTGCCCATGCACGACGACCTGTTCGACTTCTTCTACTACGCGCTGCCCGGCTATGAGCAGGTGGGCCGGCGCCGGGTGATGCTGGGCTGCTGGGGCAGCCTGAACGACCCGGAGCACTGCGACTTCCGCTACGAGAACATGTCCGACTGGGGCCGGAAGATGTTCGTCACCCCGGGCGTGATCATCGACGGCCGGCTGGTCACCAACGACCTGGTGGACATCAACCTCGGCATCCGGATCCTTCTCGGCAGCTCGTACTACGACGACTGGGCCGACCAGGAGCCGTTCGTCCGGACCGACCCGCTCGGCAACCCGGTCGACATCCGGCACCCGTGGAACCAGCACACGATCCCGAAGCCTCAGAAGCGCGACTTCACCGACAAGTACAGCTGGGTGATGTCGCCGCGCTGGTTCGACGGGCAGGACCTTCTCGCCCTGGACACCGGCGGCGGGCCTCTCGCGCGGCTCTGGTCGACGGCGCTGTCCGGGCTCGTGGACATCGGCTACGTCAAGGCGACCGGCTACAGCGTCGTGATCAACCTGCCGAGGACCGCGACGCTGCCGGAGAAGACGTTCGAGTGGACGATCCCGCAGCGGAACGGCGAGCTGATGTCCAACACGATCGAGCGCAACCGGGCGCGCACCTACTTCCAGGCGTACGCCGCCGCTTGCGCGCTGTACTTCTGCCAGATGGCCCTGAACGAGGTCCGGCAGGGGCACACACAGACGTGGACGCCGTTCACCGTGCCGGACGAGGCGATCAGCTGCGGCTTCACCGAGGCCGTCCGCGGTGTCCTGTCCCACCACATGGTGATCAGGAACGGCAAGATCGCCAACTACCACCCGTACCCGCCGACCCCGTGGAACGCCAGCGTCCGCGACTCCTACGGGACCCCGGGGCCGTACGAGGACGCGGTGCAGAACACCCCGATCTTCGAGGAGAACCCACCGGAGACGTTCAAGGGCATCGACATCATGCGGACCGTGCGCAGCTTCGACCCGTGCCTGCCCTGCGGCGTGCACATGTACCTCGGCACGGGCAAGGAACTGCGCAGGCTGCACACCCCGCACGCCTTCGGCCCGGCATGACCGAACGCGGCAGGTCGCGGAGAGGGGGGCCGACATGCCGGAGACGTACGACGTCCGCACGACGGGCGACCGCGTGGACGCGCTGCTGGCCGAGCTCGGCCGACTCGCCGACGCCACGACCGTGGCCAAGGTCGAGGAACTGCTGCGGTCCGTGGTCGGGCTGTACGGCGCCGGGCTCGAACGCGTCATGGAGATCGTCACCGAGACCGGCGCGGCGGAGGCGCTGCGCCGGCTCACCGGGGACGAGCTCGTCTCCGGCCTGCTCATCCTGCACGAGCTGCATCCGCTGACGGCGGAGGAACGCGTCCTCGCCGCGCTCGACGACGTACGCCCGTACCTCGGCCTGCACGACGGCGGCGTGGAGCTGCTCGGCATCGACGACGAGGGCGTCGTACGGCTGCGGCTGGAGGGCACCTGCCACGGCTGCCCGTCCTCGCGGGTCACCGTCGCGCAGGCCATCGAGCGCGCCATCGCCGGAGCGGCACCGGAGATCTCCCGCGTGGACGTCGACGGCCTCGTCCCGGAGCCGGAGCCCCCGCTGCTGCAGATCGGCCCCCGCCCGCCTGGGGGGCCGATCACGGGCACCGGGGCGGATCCGGACGGGCGGGCGCGGCCGTACGCCGAGGGCGGTCTGGACGGGCGGGCCCGGCCGGACGGCGCGGACCGGCGGGCGCGGCCGGTCGGGAACGCGCCGCCGGTGCGGACGCCGCCCGGACCGTGTCCGGTCCCCGAGGAGGCCGTCCGATGACCGCGGGCGGGCTCCGCCGGCTCCGCCAGCCCCCGGCGGCGGACGGGGAGCGCTGCGAGATATGCGCCGAACCCCTCGGCGAGCGGCACGGCCACGTGGTGAACCTCGAATCCCGCGCGCTGCTGTGCACCTGCCCGCCCTGCCACCTTCTCTTCACCCAGGACGGCGCGGGGCGGGGGCGGTTCCGCGCGGTGCCGGACCGCCACCTCCACACCCGGGACTTCCGGATGTCGGCGGCCGACTGGGAGGACCTCCAGATCCCCGTCCGCATGGCCTTCTTCTTCTACAACTCCGCCCTCGGCCGTGACGTCGCGTTCTACCCGAGCCCCGGCGGCGCCACCGAGTCGCAGCTCCCCCTGGACACCTGGGAGCGCGTGCTCGCGGCCAACCCGGTCATGGCCGGCGTACGGCCCGACGTCGAGGCGCTCCTGGTCGACCGGTGCGCCGACGACCGGTTCGCCTGCCACCTGGTGCCGATCGACGCGTGCTACGAGCTGGTCGGGATCGTACGGCTGCACTGGCGCGGCTTCGCCGGCGGCCAGGAGGCGTGGGAGGCCATCGACGACTACTTCGCCGCGCTGCGAGAACGCGGGCGGGAGGTCGTTCCGGAGGAGGCGGGCGATGGCTGAACCACGGTTCGAATGCGTCGGCGCGCGGGCGGACCCGTACGCCGCCTCCCCCACGCTCGTGCTGCGGCTGCGGATCATCGACGACTCGCCCGGCGGCGTGCACGCCATCGCGCTGCGCTGCCAGCTCCGGATCGAGCCGGGGCGACGGCGGTACACGGCGGTAGAGGCCGAGCTGCTCGGGGACGTGTTCGGCGCGGTCGCCCGCTGGGGCGACACGCTGAAGGCGATCCAGCTCGCCAACATCTCGATCATGGTGCCGGGGTTCACCGGGACCACGGAGATCGACCTTCCGGTGCCCTGCGGGTACGACCTGGAGGTCGCCGCGGGCAAGTACTTCGCCTCCCTGGACGCGGGCGAGATCCCGCTCCTGCTGCTGTTCAGCGGCACCGTGTTCTCCCGCGCGGAACGCGGCTTCACGGTGACGCCGGTGCCCTGGGACCGCGAGGCCCGCTACCGGCTGCCCGTGGCTCTGTGGCGGGAGCTGATCGACCTGTACTTCCCCGGCACCGGCTGGCTGCGCCTGCGCCGGGACACCCTGCGCGACCTCCTGCGGTACAAGTCCGCCCGCGCCCTGGCGACCTGGGACGAGACCGTCGGACGGCTGCTCAAGGAGGCCGGAGGCTGACATGACGCGACACGACCACGGCGGAGCGCAGGTGAGCGCGGCGATGGACCGCGCCCGGCGGGTCGCCGACGCGGTCCTCTACGAGGGCTACCTGCTCTACCCGTACCGCGCGTCGGCCGCCAAGAACCGCGTGCGCTGGCAGTTCGGCGTGCTCGTTCCCCCCGGCTACCTGGCCACCGCCGAACCCTCGACGAGCGTGACCGAGTGCCTGCTGACGGCGGCGCCCGCGGCCGAGCTCCGGGTACTGGCCCGCTTCCTGCATCTGCGGACCCGGACGGTCGAGCAGGCGGAAGGCGGTGGGTTCCATCCGGTGACCGGCCTCACCGTGGACGGCACCACCCACCTCACCTACGAGGACGCGGCCGAACGCGAGGCGGAGGCCGTGCTCCGCCTCGAGGACGTCCTCGAGGCGGAGCGGACCATCGGGATCGGGGTCCCCGGCGAGTGGTCGACGGAGCCGATCGAGGACTCCCGTGGGGAGTCACGCGGCCGCGTCGTGCTCGAGCACCTGTCCCTGCGCGCGGCCCTGCGAGTCCGGGCCGAGCGCCTCCCCGGGCCGTACGGGCTGACCCGGCTCCGCGTCACGGTCGCGAACACGCACGGCTGGGCGGACGCGAGCGCGCCACGCGAGCACGCGCTACGGCGCTCCCTGCTCGCCACCCATCTGATCATCGGGGTCAGCGACGGCGCGTTCGTGTCCCTGATCGATCCGCCCGAGTGGGCGAGCGCGGCGGCGGCGGGCTGCCGCAACCAGCACACCTGGCCGGTGCTCGCGGGCGAGCCCGGCGAGCACGACGTCGTGCTGTCCTCCCCGATCATCCTGTACGACCATCCGGCCATCGCGCCGGAGAGCCCGGGGCAGCTGTTCGACTCCACCGAGATCGACGAGCTGCTCAGCCTGCGCACCCTCACCCTCACCGATCAGGAGAAGGACGAGGCGCGGGCGACCGACCCGCGCGCCGCCGAGCTCATCGAACGCGTCGGCGACCTGCCGCCGGAGTTCCTGGAACGGCTCCACGGAGCCATCCGCCAGTTCGGCGAACCGGAGCGGCCTTCCGGCCGGACCGGCGACTCCAAGCCGACCAGCGACCCCGAGCCACGCACCGACCCGGCCGACGGCCCCGGGCCGCGCATCGACCAGGCCGACGCGTCCGAGCCGCGCGCCGGCCGGGCGGGCGGATCCGCGGGGTCTCCCGTCGGCGAGGCCGTGCCCTGGTGGGATCCCGGGATGGACCGGGACGTGTCGCCGGAGACCGACGGCGTGCTCGTCTCCGGGGTCCGGGTCGCCCGGGGCAGTCGCGTACGGCTCCGGCCGGGCCGACGGCGGGCGGACGCGCACGACATGTTCCTGGCGGGGCGCACCGCCCTGGTCGAGGCGGTGTTCCATGACGTCGACGGCCTTCGGTACGTCGCGGTGACCCTGGAGGACGACCCCGGAGCCGACCTGGCCCGCGCCCAGGGCAGGTTCCACTACTTCGCCCCGGACGAGGTCGAACCCCTGCCCGGCGAGGCCGGATCGGGAGGCGGGTCATGACGGTCCTGGTCGCGGGCTGCGGGAACATCTTCCTCGGAGACGACGGGTTCGGCAGCGTGGTCGCCCGCCGGCTCGCCGCGACCGCCCTGCCCGAGGGTGTGAAGGTCACCGACTTCGGCATCGGCGGCATCCACCTGGCGTACGAGCTGACCGGCGGGTACACCACCACGATCCTGATCGACGCCCTGCCGCGCGGCGGCGACCCGGGGACGCTGTACGTGTTCGAACCCACCCCCGGAGACGCCGCGGACGCCTCCGTCGACGCGCACGACATGACGCCCGAGGCGGTTCTGGCCCTGGCGGCGACGCTCGGCGGCACGACCGGGCGGGTCCTGCTCGTCGGCTGTGAACCGGCGGACACCTCCCCCGGCATGGAGCTCAGTCCTCCGGTGGCCGGCGCCGTCGCCAGGGCCGCCGACCTCGTCCTCGGCCTGATCTCCGAAGAGCTCGCGGCGGCCCCGACGGCGGGGCCCTTCGACCGGAAGGAGGGGTGATCGATGCTGAAACGCCTGCTTCTCGGCACCGCCGTGGCGGTGCCACTGGCCGTGCTGACCGTCCTGTTCGTCCAGTCACTGCCCGACATCAAGCGCTACGTGAAGATCCGGCGAATGTGAGGGAGGACCGCGCATGCACGAATACGGAATCGCGGAGGCGGTCCTGGCGGCCGTGGAGCGGCGCGCGGCCGGCCGTCCGGTGCGCCGGGCGCGCGTACGGGCCGGGGTCCTGCTGAGGATCAGTGAGCCCGCTCTCAACCAGGCGTTCGTCCTGGTCTCCGACGGGACGGTGGCCGACGGCGCGCACCTGGAGGTGACCGTCGACCCCGTACGCCTGACCTGTGGATCGTGCGACCGGGTGACCACGTCGGACGACCTGTTCGCCGTGTGTCCGGGATGCGGCGGGACCGACCTGGCGATCGAGGGCGGCGACGGGCTCGTCCTCGAATCCATCCAGCTAATGGAGGCGGCACATGTGCCTGGGAATTCCCGGCGAGATCGTGCAGATCATTCCGGATCGCCCTGATCTCGCGAAGGTGGACGTGAGCGGCGTCCGGCGCGCGATCAACATCGGGCTGCTGGACGGCGAGCACCTCGCGCCCGGCGACTGGATCCTCATCCACGTCGGCTTCGCGCTCTCGAAGATCGACGAGGAGGAGGCGAAGGCGGCGCTGGCCTTCCTCGAGGGGATCGGGCAGGCGTACGCCGACGAGATGGCCGCCCTGCGCGACTCGACGATCGAGAAGGGGTGAGCGCCGATGCGCTTCGTCGACGAGTACCGCGACGCGCAGAAGGCACAGGCGCTGGCGGCGAAGATCGCCTCACTGTGCGAGCCGGGCCGTCACTACAAGTTCATGGAGGTGTGCGGCGGCCACACGCACACCATCTACAAGCACGGCCTGGAGGACTACCTGCCCGAGACGATCACGCTCGTGCACGGGCCGGGCTGCCCGGTCTGCGTGATCCCGATGGGGCGGGTGGACGACGCCATCCACATCGCCGAGCAGCCCGGCGTCATCATGACGTCGTTCGGCGACATGATGCGGGTGCCCGGCGGGCACGGGTCGTTCTTCGACTCGATGGCGCAGGGCGCCGACATCCGCATGGTCTACAGTCCGCTGGACGCTCTCAAGGTCGCCCGGCAGAACCCGGACAGCCAGGTGGTCTTCATGGCCATCGGGTTCGAGACGACGGCGCCGTCGACCGCGATGACCGTGCTGCGGGCCAAGGCGGAGGAGATCGAGAACTTCTCGATCTTCTGCAACCACGTGACGATCATCCCGGCGATCAAGGCGATCCTCGACTCGCCCGACCTTCGCCTCGACGGGTTCATCGGGCCGGGTCACGTGTCGACGGTGATCGGCTGCCGGCCGTACGAGTTCATCGCCCGCGATTACGGCAAGCCACTGGTCACGGCCGGGTTCGAGCCGCTGGACGTGCTGCAGTCGATCTACATGATCCTGCTGCAGCTGGTCGAGGGCCGCAGCGAGGTGGAGAACCAGTACTCCCGCGTCGTGCCCTACGACGGCAACCGGCGGGCGCTGACCGCCATCAACGAGGTCATGGAGCTGCGCCCGTACTTCGAGTGGCGCGGGCTGGGCTTCATCTCCCACTCGGCGCTGCGGGTGCGCGAACGGTACGCCGCCTTCGACGCCGAACGGATCTTCGAGGTGCCCGGCGGCCGGGTCGCCGACCCGAAGGCCTGCCAGTGCGGCGAGGTGCTCAAGGGCGTGCTCAAGCCCTGGGAGTGCAAGGTGTTCGGCACCGCGTGCACGCCGGAGACCCCGATCGGCACGTGCATGGTGTCGTCCGAGGGTGCCTGCGCGGCGTACTACAACTACGGCCGGTTCGCCCGCGAGCGGGTGAAGGAGGCGACGACCAGATGAGCGACGAGCGGCCCCGTGCGGAGGCCGCACGCGACCGGGACGTTCCCGGGGATCGGGAGGCCCAGGTCCTCGAGCGCATTGAGCGGGCCCGGCACCGGAAGGCGCGCGTCCGGGAGGAGCGCATCAACCTCAGCCACGGCGCCGGCGGAAAGGCCACGCACACCCTGATCGAGGCGGTGTTCATGGAGGCCTTCCGCAACCCGCTGCTGGAGCCCCTCGAGGACGGCGCGATCGTGGACGGGTTCGCCTTCACGACCGACTCGTTCGTGGTGACACCGCTGTTCTTTCCCGGCGGCACCATCGGCGACCTGGCCGTCAACGGCACGGTGAACGACCTGGCGATGTGCGGGGCGCGCCCCCGGCACCTGTCCGCCGGGTTCATCCTCGAGGAGGGCTTCCCGATCGCCGACCTGAGACGCATCACCGAGACGATGGCGGCCGCGGCGGAGAAGGCCGGCGTGCAGATCGTCACCGGCGACACCAAGGTCGTGCAGCGGGGCAAGGGGGACGGCTGCTACATCAACACCGCGGGGATCGGCGTGCTCGACCGCGAGACCCGGCTGAGCGTGTCCGCCGCCCGCCCCGGTGACGTCGTCATCGTCTCCGGCCCCATCGGCGAGCACGGCATCACGATCATGCTGGCGCGGGGCGAGCTCGACATCGAGGCCGACCTGACCTCCGACACCGCGCCGCTGAGCGCGCTGACCGGGCTCCTGCTGGACGCCTGCCCGGACGGGCAGGTCCGCTTCCTGCGCGACGCGACCCGCGGCGGAGTCGCGACGATCCTCAACGAGATGGCGGAGGCGTCCAAGGTCTCCGTCGTGCTGGAGGAGGACGCCGTCCCGGTGAAGACCGCCGTACGCGGGGCGTGCGAACTGCTCGGCATCGACCCGCTGTACGTCGCCTGCGAGGGCCGGATGGTGGCGGTGGTGGCCGGGCCGGCCGCCGACACCGCGCTCGCCGCCCTGCGGTCCCACCCGCTCGGCGCGGACGCCGCCGTCGTGGGCCGGATCGGCGAGGATCCGCCGGGCCTCGTCCTGCTGCGGACCGCCTTCGGGGGGACCCGAATCGTCGACGTCCTGGTCGGTGATCCACTACCCCGGATCTGCTGATCACTACCGCCCGAACGCCGCTGATCCGCGCCTATTACCGGCCAGAAAAGCCGATTCGGTGGCATGTCGCGTAGAGTGGCTTTCAGATCGCCACACGCCGAAAAAACCTACTTCACGTAGTGTCCCGGCTTCTGTCGCGCATCCGGTCGGCGGCCAGAGGTCGATGCGAGGCTTCCCATGGATGTCACCAACTCCGATCAGGTCGCGCGCCGGCCGCCCGCGCCGCAGCTGCCTGCCGAGGTGACGAGTTTCGTGGGACGTCGGCACGAAGTGGCCGAGGTCAAACGCCTCCTGTCCCACTCACGCCTCGTCACCCTCACCGGAGTCGGCGGCGTCGGCAAAACACGCCTCGCCACCCACG
>NZ_JAMXMY010000050.1 GCF_024055795.1 Actinoallomurus purpureus
CAGCGTGCGACACGAAGTCGCACCGTCAGAAGTGGAGAAGCAATGGCGAAAACGTAGCCGCAGCTTTTCCCTGGCTTGTGCCATAGGCCAGTCCCCCACGCTCACGTGCGTCGACAGTAATGACGGGGTGCGAAGCTGAGCGAAAACGAAACCTAAGGGCCATCTTCGGCCATCGAGGAAGCTCGGGTGCGGGGGAAGAGTGGCAGGGTGAACGAAAGTGAACCTCCGATGATGGCTCGTAAGTGTAGCCCGTCGATGGCATGCATTTAGACGGTATGGGAAGGGCCGCGATGAAGCGGCGGGTGGAGTCGCGGAAAGCTTGGAAGCGACTCAAGGCACCACCCTCTTCCCCGGGCTGTAGGAGGCACCCGCACCACTCGCGTCTTCACGGTGTGGAACGTGGAAACCCCGTTGGGGTCCGGCCAAATAGGCCGGTAAGCCGGACGCAAGAAAGGCAGAACCCTCCAGCGGGAACAGGATGGCTCAAGAAGCGAATGCTGGTAGAGCGAAAGCTCAGAGGAAATGGGCACCTGCCCTATAACTCGCCAGATACGGGACTCGTGCCCGGCCCGAAAGGGAGCAGACGTGGGCCTGGTGGACTGTTGAAGAACGAAGCAAGGAAACCGGAACCAAAGGGCAAGTTAGACGAAGGAGGAGCGGTGAGTGACACAGGTTGCGTAAGCGCGTCTCCGGAGAACGGACCGGCGGGCACTCCCGGCAATTGGCGTGGCATTGATTGGGCGCGGGCTGAGGAGAATGTACGGAGACTGAGGCAGAGGATCTTCAAGGCCGCTCAGCAAGGGGACCCGAAGAAGGTCCGCAATCTGCAGAAGCTCATGTTACGCAGCTACTCCAACACGCTCGTGAGTGTGAAGCGGGTGGCTCAGGTGAGCTCTGGCCGTAAAACGGCCGGCGTGGATGGAGTGAAAGATCTCACTCCGCAGCAAAGATACGAACTCGCGACCGCGATCCACGCGGAGACGAAGCCGTATCGAGCCGAGCCGGTCAAACGAGTGTACATACCGAAGAGCAACGGAAAGCAGCGTCCGCTGGGAATTCCGGTGATCCGGGACCGTGTGATGCAGGCGCGAGTAAAGAACGCGCTTGAGCCGGAGTGGGAGTCGCGGTTCGAGGCAAGAAGCTACGGCTTTCGCCCCGGACGCGGCTGCCACGACGCACGCGAGGCCGTCTTCAACGCCACCAGTTCCAGGGGCAAGAGGATCTGGGTCCTGGATGCGGACCTCGCAGGCGCATTCGACCGCATCAGCCACCGGCATCTGATGGAGTCCATCGGGCAGTTCCCTGCCAGGGAAATGGTCCGGGAATGGCTCAAGGCCGGAGTGATGGAACGCGGGAGATTCGCGCCCACCGAAGAAGGGACGCCACAAGGCGGGGTTATCAGCCCGCTCCTGCTCAACGTCGCTCTTCATGGCATGGAGGAAGCTGCCGGATGCCGGTACAAGAAAAGAGGTGTCGGGCGTGAGCCCGGCGCCGTGCCGGGCACCCCGATCCTGATCCGCTACGCCGACGATTTCGTGGTCCTGTGCCACGAGAAAGAGGAAGCAGAAGCGGTAAGGGAGCGGCTCGGAACGTGGCTGGCACCGAGAGGACTCGGCTTCAACTCAGGAAAGACCAAAGTGGTCCACCTGAACGAGGGCTTCGACTTTCTCGGTTTCAACGTTCGTAGATACGATGGCCAGTTACTTATCAAACCGAGCCGTGCAGCGATCAAGAAAATCAAGGAGCGGCTACGCGCCGAGGCGAAGGCCCTGCGAGGGTCCAACGCCACGGCGCTGATAGCGAAGCTGAGCCCTATCATTAGGGGTTGGGCTGCGTATTATCGTGTCGCCGTGTCCAGCAAGATCTTCAGTTCGCTGGACACGTACGTGTGGCGGCTCACCTTCAAATGGGCACGCTTCACGCATCCGAAGAAGTCGAGGACCTGGGTCGTTAATAGGTACTTCGGTAAGTACCATCCGTCCAGGCAGGACAAGTGGGTATTCCGGAACCCGGAGAACACCTCCTACTTAGTCAAGTTCGCCTGGACGAAGATCGTGCGTCACGACATGGTCAAAGGAACGGCGTCGATGGACGACCCGGCCCTGGCCGACTATTGGGCGAAGAGACGCCATAAGATGGTGCCGACGACACTGGACAAGAGAACCTTCTCGATGGCCTACCTGCAGAAGGGGCTCTGTCCGGTCTGTCGTCAAGACCTAATCGCCGGAGCGACGTACCAGCCGGACAATCCCCGAGAGTGGATCGAATGGTTCGCCGTTTCGAAAAGAAGGTTGGAAAGGCACCATCTCGTCTACCGAAGCCTTGGTGGGTCAGACGCGCGATCAAACCTCCGGCTCGTGCACTCTGAATGCCATCAACAGCATCACGCTGGAGATCGGTGGGAAAACGGCAGGATTGCCGCTGGGCGGCCCTTGCAGTCTGCTTGAGCCGGATGCGATGAAAGTCGCCCGTCCGGTTCTGAGGGGGCCGGGGCGCAGCAATGCGCTCCGGCTACCCGACA
>NZ_JAMXMY010000052.1 GCF_024055795.1 Actinoallomurus purpureus
CATCGCGAGCGCCTTGTTCACGACGGCACGCGACACCTTCAACTGAGCGGCCAACTCAGCCTCGATCGGCAGTGCCGTCCCCCGTGCGTAGAACCCGGTCTGGATTCTGTCGCGCACGATGCGTGCGACCTGCTGATACTCCGACTGCGATCTTTCGATGGTCATGGGTCGCTCAATCCCTTCTTGGTGTCCTGATCATAGGGGCGCATGTAGGACGTGCCTCCTACCTCATGGAGCAATCCTCCCAGCGATCTTGACAATCCGCGAAGTAGGGGGGACTCTCTGTTGAGACAGTTTGCAGCACATGACATGTGCTACATACTACACAGAGAATCGCAAGCAAGACAGGACGCAAGAGCTCGGGGCGACTCGGGGGACGGCGGACCGACCGAGCTTTGACATCTGAACAGCAAGTCGAAACCGGCAGGGAAGCAGCGCCGCACCGTACGTCGCACGATGACAAGGCGGGGGACGCGGACCAACGCTCCAGCCCGCAAGGTTGACGAACCTGTTCTCAGCCCATACAGGACCCAGAGCCTTAGAGCTCGAACGACCCGGTGGCAGGGCACGCCGGCAGGTGACGAACCGCTCAGCCGGTCGGCCACGCCACGACCCCCGTCAGGGGCGAGCGAGCCGCGTCACCTGAAGGACGAGCCACCACCGGCTCGTCAGCAGAGACGGAAGAGACGCGCCCACTCCAATTGGGCGCGTCTCTCCGCTCCACCGTACGACCCCCGGCGGGGGTTCAGTCGCCGCGACGCGTGGCGGCCGACTCCTCACCGAAGGCAGGAACCCTGTGATCAGCATCGAATCGTTCGGCTGGCGCCACCCCGGCGCCCTCGACATCGTCAAAGGCGACGCGCTCGTCTTCGACCTGGCCGAGAAGCTCCACGACCCGAACGTGGCCGGGTCCCCGCTCCAGCACATGACCGGACTCGATGACGAGGTCTACGACCACGTCATGGCCACGGGCGGAGCCCGGAGCCTCTTCGCGAAGTTCGCCCACAGAGTGATCACGCTGCACTACACGGGCGGCGCGGACATCCGCGTCTTGATCGCATGTCGGGGCGGACGGCACCGCAGCGTTGTAGCTGCCCGCGCGGTGGCTGAGTACTTGGAGCTCTGGGGTGTGCCGGTGAAGGTCACGCACCATCATGTGCGCCGCGAGGTTCTGCCGCCGGTCGCCTGACACCCACCACCCGCCCCCCGGCGGGGGTTCAGTCCGCGCGACCCGTGCGGGCCGACTCCTCACCGAAGGACACCCCATGTACGACGAGAAGACCCTCGCCCGGTACCGCGACCTGCTCGCCGTTCGCGGCGTGCGGAAGGACCTCGCCGACGAGGCCACCGAGCAGGACGACGACGAGTGACGTCACAGCCCCGCCCCGGCGGGGGTTCAGTCCGCACGATGCGTGCGGGCCGACTCCTCACCGAAGGACGTTGACATGAAGGGCAAGCTGATCACCGCAGTGCTTGCTGCCGCGTTGATGGCCGGCGCCGCCGCGTGTACTAACGACGCCGCCAGCGCA
>NZ_JAMXMY010000053.1 GCF_024055795.1 Actinoallomurus purpureus
CAATGCCGTTCGGTTAGGGGTCTGGGTGGTTGGGCAAGCCGGTGACCGCGATCTGGATGGTCGTCTTGTGGGTGCGGTGGTCGAGGTCGCGGCCTACGGCGCGGTACTTGGAGTTGATGGCTCGTTTCTTCACGCGTGGCCGGGTCCGATCGCGGCGGGCTGGCAGGAGCGCGTTGAGTACGGCGATCCCGATGCGGCCGACGAGGTCGATGTGGGTGTCGTTGATGATGGAGGTTGCCTTGATGATCTGGTCGCGGGCAGCGTTGAGCGCGATGGTGAACGAGGTCCGGTCGGGGTCGATGTCGGGCCGGTGCAAGACCGCGTCCGTCATCGCTGTCCGTAGTACCTGGTAGGTGATCAGAAGTGCCCAGGTTTCCTGGGCGACCGCAGCGGGGTGCCGGCCGCGGAGGACCCGGCCGCTGAGGAGGGTGGACTTCAGTTCGCAGTAGCTCGTTTCGATCTCCCAGCGCTCGTGGTAGAGCCTGACCAGCGCGATCGCTGGTGCCTCGTCGGGGTCGAGCAGGCTGGTGACGAGCCGGTAGCCGGCGTTGGTGACGGCGCCCTCAGCGGTGGTGACGGTGATGGCGGCCTCGACCACACGGACGGTGACCTCGCCTATGCGGGACAAAAACGTTTGGTCAGGCAACCGACGCAGGGCGGGGAGCTTGAGCGCGGTGGAGTGGGTCTTGGCGCGGATCAAGAAGTCCGCGCCGACGTCGGCGACCGTGGTGACGAACCCGGTGGCCGAGAAGTTCCGATCACCGAGCAGCAGCATCCCTGGCCGCAGCGCACCGGCCTTGAGCAAGTCTTGGGCGTAGGTCAGCTCGCCGGTCAGATCGCTCCCGAAGACCGCGTCCAAGAGCGTGCGGGTCCCGCAGGCAACCAGCCCGACCAGACGCAGCATCGGGTATCCGGCCGGCCCGTTGGGCCCGGCCGTGGCCTTGGGGAAGACCCGCAGGTTCGCAGGGGTGTCGGGGAGCGGGATCTGGGTGCCGTCGATCGCGACGACCAGCCTGCCCGCGAATCGCGTGACTTGGCTTGCGGTCACGGCTGCTGGTCCTTTAAGCAGGTCAAACAGTGCTTTGAGCGGTGCCGGCCCGACCCGTCTCATCGCCGCGGTGATCGAGGAACCCGCCGGGACGGGCAGGCTCGCCGGCAGCGAGGCAGTCAGCCTGGCCCACACCTGCGCCCAGCCCATCGAGGTGAACAACGCCCCCGCAAGCAGCAGATAGACCACCACCCGCGACGGTAGCCGCCGCACCCGGCGTTGCAGACCACCGGCCTCGGCAAGGGCCTCGTCAACGAGATCGAACGGAACGACCTGGGTCAACTCGCCCAGGTGCCCCACGGCGAACACGCCGGGAGCACGACAGATGACAGAATCGGACACGGCAGCCCTTGTGAAGGAACACGAGTCTTGGCGGACCCGGGAACCCCTACAAGGGCTGCACCCATATCACCAGCCGAAACGCCGACGCTTGCGCCGAAGGTCAGACTCCTAACCGAACGGCATTG
>NZ_JAMXMY010000005.1 GCF_024055795.1 Actinoallomurus purpureus
GCGCCGCTGCTCGCCGTCCATCGGTGGATTTGCTGGCGCCCGTGATGCCTTCCGGGGGCGACCCCCGGGCCCCGCGAGGCGGGGGTGGCCGGTGTCAGCGGCTGCGGAATATACGCGCAATGGCCGCACGGCTCCCGAAGGGGCTCGCGGTGACGGCGCCGGCGGGGGGATCGCACTCGCGGGCGGTCTCTGATGGGGGCGGCGTCCGGCGCGCCTCGTGGGCACGTTCAGATCCCCCGGTCGCTCCTCTACTCCACCGGCCACGGCGCACTGGCCGTGTGGGCCTGGGCGACGTACGAGACGCTGATGCCGGACGGCCTCGGCGGGGGCCGCGTCCCAGTGGTTACTCGCCGGCGGTTCGTCGCCGAGCGGGCCGGAACGTCGACGACCGCCCTCGACGACGCGCGCCGCGACCCCCTGGCACCGGCGGCGGGCGGGCCGTACCTGTCCCGGTCGGCTCCACGTGGTTCGAAGCGCAGCGTGAAGCACGCCTGCCTTCGGCTGCCGAGGGAGACCGGCGAGGCCTTCGCTCCGGTGCCGTCCTGGACGCTGGACCTGGTCTGGGCCGGGCGGCGTCGCCCGGCCGGACGCGTCTCTCCCGACGCCTGGAGGCTGTGCGCGGCATGCGTCGACCCGATTCGCAGCCTTTGCGCGCCAGCTCGCTGGATCACCATGGCCTTGAGCAATCAAGATTGCGAGTAGTGCGACAGCCTCCCTTGAAGCATCACTCGCCAGGGATCACGAGACCCCCGTCGACCCGTTGGAGCGATTGAAGATCACGTTCGGCCGACGCGTTGTTGATCTTGCCGGTAGTCTCCGCTCCAAGTTCCGAAAATCGGGCGATTGAAGGAGATCCGGTGCACAAGCGAAGAAGCATCCTGGCGGCCGCGACGGCCGCGACCGCGTTGCTCATGCCCACTCTGTCAGTCCCACAAGCCGACGCCGCGGCCAAGACGTTCGTCATCCAGAACGAAAATTCCTGGCAGTGCCTGCGCGTCAAGAACCACAGCAAGGCGAACAACGCCCCCGTGGTCCAGTACTCGTGCACCGGGAATCCTCCGAAGCCCACCAAGTCCACGTATTGGAGACAGAGCGGCAACCGCATCGTCAACGCGTACACGGGCAAATGCCTGGGCATCAAGGGCGGCAAGAAGAAGAGCGGCGCGCCGCTCATCCAGAAGACCTGCAGCAGCAAGGCGTCCGACCAGAAGTGGGACTTCACGCTTAGCAAGGGCTGGACGACGATCCACTCCTGGGGCACCAAAAATCCCGGACTGTACATGGCGGTCAAGGGCTCCAGTGTGAAGGTGAACGCGCCGATCATCCTGGAGAAGGACCTGTATCCTGTCCCCCAGAGGCAGGTCTTCCTGAAGGCCCCCTGGCATTAGGCCAATTCTGCCGACATCAGCCGGTGGGTATTGGGCGGGGCGTCTGTCGACCCGGCCGATGCAGATGCATCGGTAACGGCGGTTGCGTCGCGACGTCTTGCGGCGGAGGGTTTCCGGCGAATCGGACGCGCGGGCGAACACGAAGAGGCCCCGGCGTCAACCGGGGCCTCTTTCGTACGAGCTGCTCAGGGGCCGATCAAGTTGCAGATCAGCCGGTGGACCTCGGCGTGTCGGAAGGCTGGCACCACCGGCCGGGTCGCGGGCCGATCGTCCAGCCACTCACGCCATAGCCACTCGATCCGGTCCAGCAGCACCGTGCCGTGCTCCGGGATGGGCTCAGCGATCTCACCGCGGCGCGGCTCACGGCGCACGACCTTGCACGCCAGCACACGCGGAAGCGGCGCGTCGTTGTAGGTGTCGCTGGAGACGATCAGGTACGGCGCGGCGTCGTCCTGACCCGTGACCTTGACCAGCCACACGTCACCGAACCGGACGGCTCAGGCGGCACCGGGCACCGCCCCGCGCCCTTCGCCGGCGTTCTTCGCCGTGATGCGCAAGGCGCCCCACAGTATCTCCTCATCGGTCGGCGGGAGCTCCTGGCGGCCGTCTCGGACGTCGGCCGAACGCGCGGCCCGATGCACGCCGCGATGTTCGCCTGCATGTACTTCGCAGGCCTGCGTCCGGCGGAGGCCGCCGGACTCCGCGAGAATGACTGCGAGCTCCCGGAGAGGGAATGGGGCCAGATCACCGTGACCAAGACCAGGTCGCAGGTCAGCAAGCGATATACCGACTCGCAGGAAAGCACCGCGAGGACGGTCTACGCCAAGTGCATCGACGGCCAGCGTGACGTCGCCAACAACGTCGCCAACCAGCGGATCCAGAAGGCACTCGTGGAATGACCGAGAACGAGGTCTCACGGAACATGCGCGGAATGATCAACGCGCTGGCACGACCAGTGCAGGGCTCCGACGCAGGTCAGGGCACATACGAGCGCGTTGATCAGCGCTCCACTCATAATCCCTTGGTCGTGGGTTCGAGTCCCACCCGCCCTACGAGGCGGGTATCCCTGTTCGACGCCCTTCGGGCGGCTTTGCCGGGGCCCGTGATGCCTTCTGGGGTGCGACCCCCCGGGCCCCCCGAGGCGGGGCTTCGCCCCGCGCGGCGTTCCCTGCTCGCCGCCTTTCGGGCGGCTTCGAGGGGGCTGGGGACAAGGTCGCGTAGCCCCAACCTTTCGTTGGGCCGTGAGTCCTATCCGGTGATCGCCCCGGCGGATGCGGAACGCCCCGCGGGGCCTCTGGGAAAGGCCGCCGCGGGGCGTCGTCCGGTCGGTGTCAGAGGTGGCCGAAGCGGCACTCCAGCGGGTGGGACAGGGTGACCGAGACGCCGTCGATCACCGGGCCGTAGCCGCCGCCCGTGGTGCTCGCGAAGCTGAGTGTGACGGTGGGAGTCAGGGCGCGGAACCGGAACCGCTCCTGGACGTAGCCGAGGTTCTCCCGCGTCTTGTCGGTCGTGTCGAAGGTGAAGTTCTTCTGGGTGGTGGGATGGCCGATGCCGTTCTGCGTCACCCTCGCGAATCCGCGCTTGATCGAGGATCCGCCGTCCGGGTTGCCGGCGAGGGAGAAGGTGACGGTGTAGCAGCCGCCGAAGCGGGTCGGGATCGGCTGCTCGATGGTTCCGGGTCCGTCGCCTTCGAGGTCGAGGGACTGGTGCCCCTCGGCGGCCTGCCAGAAGCCGGCGCCCACCAGGTCGACGGTCCCGTCGGTGACCTTCCAGCGGCCGATGGCGCCTCCGACACCGAATCTTGTGAAGGTGTTGGCGGGGACCGTCGGATTCTCGAACCCGCCGTCGGCGAAGAGCGGGACCGGGGTCTCCTGGGCGTGGGCGGGCTGGACGGCGGCCATGCAGAGGGTGAGGGCGCCGGCCGCCGGAAGGGCGGTGATCAATCGCGTGACGCGGGGCCTGAGGGTCGATGGAGAGGCCATGCTCTTCTCCTGGTTGTCGGCGTCGTCTGGGCTGGGCGTATCGATTGGCCGGAATGGGCATTGGCGCGCCCCACCGAAATCCGCCCGCTGACGGACTGTAATCAAATGATCTTGCTGTGTATTCGAGTCGTCGCAACCTGGGGCCGGATATGTACGTTGCGTTTGCTGTCGTTTACAGAACGCGTCGATCTGGGGGGTGGCTGCGGTGCTCTCTATGGAGTGCGGCCTCGGGTCGAGTTCCCGGTTTGGCCGGATGTGGCCAAAATGGAAAGTAATATCCCGCTGCGGGCAATGCGTCAGCGCCGGTGGCGTCCTGGGGGTGGCGCCGGCGGCCCGATTCCCTTGCGGTGCAGTTCGGCAGGGGGTTCCCGTGCGCATCCGGGGTCCCATCGGTCGCCGCGCATCTCGTGCGACTCCGGCCGATCGGAGGTCGCGCCCGACGTTCTACGCCGATTCGACGAGGCGACGCTACATTGAGGCTTGTATCCGTTACTGCGCGTGGGACACTGGGCGGATTCCGGTGTCCTGAGGGGAGCACATGATCGGGTCTCAGCCTGACGGCGAGGTGGCCGTGAGCAGTTTGTTCGGTCATCATCGTGGTGGTCCGACGGTGCTGCGTATTGTGCTGGGCGCGCAGTTGCGGCGGTTGCGTGAGGCGCGGGGGATCACGTGTGAGGAGGCCGGTGAGGCGATCCGGGCGTCGCATTCGAAGATCAGCCGGATGGAGTTGGGGCGGGTTCGGTTCCGGGCTCGTGATGTTGCTGATCTGCTGAGCCTGTATGGGGTGGGGGCTGAGGCGGAGCGGTCGGCGATGCTGGCGTTGGCGGAGCGGGCGAATGAGCCGGGGTGGTGGCATTCGTATTCCGATATTCTGCCGGGTTGGTTTGAGGTGTATATCGGGTTGGAGGAGGCGGCGTCGCGGATTCGCGCGTATGAGGTGCAGTTTGTTCCTGGGTTGTTGCAGACCGAGGATTATGCGCGTGCGGTGACGTTGCTGGGGCATCCGGATGCGCCGGGGCATGAGGTTGAGCGGCGGGTGGGGTTGCGGATGCGGCGTCAGTCGTTGTTGCGGGGGGAGGATCCGCCGCATTTTTGGGCGGTGGTGGATGAGGCGGCGTTGCGGCGGCCGTTGGGTGGTGCTGCGGTGATGCGGCGGCAGTTGGAGCATCTGATCGAGGTGACGGAGTTTCCGCATGTGACGTTGCAGGTGGTGCCGTTTCATCTGGGTGGGCATGCGGCTGCGGGGGGTCCGTTCAGTATTTTGCGGTTCGCGGAGCCGGATTTGCCGGATGTGGTGTATTTGGAGCAGTTGACCAGTTCGTTGTATCTGGATAAGCGTGATGATGTGGATAATTATTTGGCGGTGATGGAGCGGTTGTGCATCGACGCCGAGCCCGCCACCCGCATCCGCGACACCCTCAACGACATTCTTCGCGACCTCTGACGTATCGCGCCGCCGCGCCGATCCTGGGGCGAATGCGCGCTGCCCGCCGAGCCGGGTTTCAGAGCTCGCGGATGATCTTGCTGATCAGGTCCATGGACTCCTCCGGCGAGGCGCTCTGCACGCACAGGCGCTCCATCGCCGCGGTGTAGTGGTCCATGTCGTCGTCCTTCTCCAGGTACATCGCGCCCGTGAGCTGTTCGAGGTACGCGATGTCGGGCAGTTCCGGCTCGGGGAACCGCAGGATCGTGAAGGCCCCGGCCTCGCCGGCGTGACCGCCGACCCGGAACGGCATGACCTGAACCGTGATGTTCTCCCGCCGGGCGGCCTCGTGCAGCGCGCGCAACTGGGCCCGGGCCACGTCGACACCGCCGATCGGCCGCCACAGGGCCGCCTCGTCGATGACGGCCCACAGGCGTGGCGGATGCGGCTGGTAGAGGAGTCGCTGGCGGCGCATCCGCAGCTCGACCCGCCGGTCGATCTCGTCGGCGGGCGGATCGGACATGCCCTGGGTGATGACGGCGCGGGCGTACTCCGGCGTCTGCAGAAGGCCGGGGATGAACTGCACCTCGTACGTCCGGATGACCTGCGCAGCCTCTTCGAGGTCGACGTAGGGACGGAACCAGGCGGGCATCGCGTTGCTGTAGGCCTGGAGCCAGCCCGGTCGGCTGGCCTCCCGGACGACGGTGAGCAGGGCGTCGCGCTCTCCGCGGTCGTCGATGCCGTACAGCTTCAGCAGGGCGACGACGTCGTCCTCGTTGAGGCCGGCCCGGCCCTGCTCCAGCCGGCCGATCCTGCTCTCGGTGGCGTGGAGGGCCTCGGCGGCCTCCTTGCGGGTCGCCCCGGCAGCCTCGCGCAGGCGCCGTAGCTGCGCTCCCACGATTCTGCGGCGGACGGTGGGCCTGCTCACCGAATGCACTGCGACGGCCACGGGTCCCCACCTCCGATCACCATAATGCGGGCAGAGTCTGCCATTGATGACCACTGGTGAACAGACCTGACGGCCAACCGCGACCGAAATATCGTCAGGCATAAGGCGAATAGGGCGGATAGGCCCGTAGGGAGACGGCCGGCGGCGTGTTCCGCCTGCTCTCCACGCCGCTCAGGCGGTGGCGGCGACCTCTTCCTCCTCGACGCGGCGGTTCCACTCCGCCTTGCTCGCCCGCCAGCCCTCATCGTCCGTACCCCGGCGCCAGTACCCGGAGATGGACAGCTGGTCCAGGGACAGGCCCCGCTCGACGCGCAGGTGGCGCCGCAGCCGCTTGACGAAGCCCGCCTCACCGTGCACGAAGGCGTGGACCTCACCCGGCGGGAACTCCAGGTCGTGTACGGCCTCCACCAGTGCGTCGCCGACCTCCGCGTCGCCGCGGTGCAGCCAGACGATGCGGGCGTCGCCGGCGGTGCCGAGCGGCAGCTCGTCCTCCGCGTCCGCCACCTCGACGAAGACCCGGGCGGGTGTGCCCTCCGGAAGCCTCTCGAGCGATGCCGCGATCGCCGGGAGCGCGCTCTCGTCGCCCACCAGCAGGTGCCAGTCGGCCTTCTCGCTCGGCGCGTACGCGCCGCCGGGACCCATGAACAGCACGTCTTCACCGGGCTTCGCCCGGGCGGCCCACGGGCCGGCCAGGCCGTGGTCCCCGTGGTGCACGAAGTCAATGGTCAGCTCCTGGGCCTCCGGGTCCCACGAGCGCACCGTGTACGCGCGGGTGCGCGGCCACTGGTCGCGTGGAAGGTCGCGCCGTACGGCCTCCATGTCGAACGGCTCGGGGTACGCCACGCCCGGCACGGGGAACAGGATCTTCACGTAGTGGTCGGTGCACGCACCGGCGGGGAAGCCGTCCAGCTCCTCTCCACCGATCACCACCCGGATCATGTGCGGCGTGAGCCACTCGGTGCGGCGGACGCGTCCGTGGTTCAGGCGTCGACCTTGCCGGACGGGCGTGTCATTCGTCATGTGCCGCTCCTTGGCTTAGGTAAGCCTAACTTTACGGGGGATGGCGCTCATTTCCCACCCGTCGTGAGGGGGATCACGGCCGGCGCTGGCGCCGGCGGGGACGGGGCGAGCTCGACGGCTCCCGTGACATCTGTCATGGGTAAATCGGTGATGGCCCGCTCTATAGGGAGGACCACGGCTCTGCCAAGATCTGCGTTGTGGAGGTAACCGAGGTGCGGCTCAGGCCGCCGCGTCATCTGGTCAGTACAAAGGCCGTCGGCTATTGGACCCTGCGTGCGCTGGGGGGATGGCTCGCCGTCGTCGCCGTTCAGGTCGTCTGGATGCTCAATGACGGCGGGCATGCCCGGTGGCATGTCGCGGGGCTGATCCTGACCGGGGTGCTCGGCGCCGCGCACGTCATCGTCATGCCCCGGTGGCGGTTCCGCGTGCACCGCTGGGAGGTCACCTCCGAGGCCGTCTACACGCAGTCCGGTTGGTTCGACCAGGAGCGGCGCATCGCCCCGATCTCCCGGATCCAGACCGTCGACAGCGAGCGCGGCCCGTTCGAGCGGCTCTTCGGGCTCGCCAACGTCACGGTGACGACGGCCTCGGCGGCCGGTCCGCTCAAGATCCGCGGGCTCGCCCACGACGCCGCGGAGCAGCTCGTCGACCGGCTGACCGAGGGCACCGCGACCGACCGGAGCGACGCGACATGAGCGCGATCGAGCCGGGCACCGACGACTGGCAGCGACTGTCCACCCGCATGCTCCTCGTCCATCCGGTGCAGGAACTGCTGCGGGCGTGGCCGGTGCTCCTCGGCCTCGTCTTCGCCGGAACGGCCGGAGGGCACGGATCCTGGTGGAGCCTCGTCGCGACGGTCGTCGTCATACTCGGCGGGCTGCTGCGCTGGTTCACCACCACCTACCGCATCACCCCCGAACAGGTACAGGTCCGCAAGGGCCTCCTGCGGCGGCAGGTCCTGACCGTCCCGCGCGACCGGATCCGTACGGTCGACGTCACCGCCCACGCGCTGCACCGTTCGCTCGGGCTGGCCAAGGTGGAGGTCGGCACGGGCCGTACCGACCGCAAGAGCGACGGCGTGAAGCTCGACGCCCTGAACGCCGCCGAGGCCGCCAGGCTGCACGAGGAGCTCATGCACCGGGTGTCGGCCCCCGCGGCGGGCGCGGCCGAACGGCCCCGGGAGACGATCCTGGCGAGCATGCGACCGGACTGGGTGAGGTACGGCCCCTTCACGCTGACGGGATTCGTCACGGTCGGCGTCATCGCCGGCGTCGTATGGCGCTCACTCAACGAGGCGCACGTCGATCCCCGGCGCATCGGAATGCTGAGGGCGCTGCTGGACCGGTTCGACCGGACCCCGCTCGCCGTGGACGTGCTCGTCGTCGTGGCCGTCCTGCTCGTGGTCGTGGCGGTCGCGTCCACCCTGGGATACGTCCTGGCCTTCCACGGCTTCCGGCTCACCCGCAACGACGCGGGAACGCTCCACGTCACGCGCGGTCTCGTCACGACCCGGGCGATCACCATTGAGGAGCGGAGGCTGCGCGGCGTCGAGTTCAGCGAGCCGCTGCTGCTCCGGGCCGTGGGCGGCGCCCGGTGCATCGCCATCACCACCGGACTGCGGGTCGGGCGGGGCGCCGAACGCGGCGGGTCGGTGCTGCTGCCGCCCGCGCCGCGCGCCGAGGCCCTCAGGGTGGCCGGCGAGGTCCTGCGGGACGGCGTGCCCTTCACCGGGACGCTCGCCGGGCACGGCCCGCGGGCCACGCGGCGACGCTTCTCCCGCGCGATCGGCGCCGTACTGGTCGTCGTGGCGGCCGCCCTCGCCCTGTGGGGGCTCGGGGTGGTGCCCGCGTGGACGTGGCAGGCGGCCCTCGTCGTCGTGCCGTTCGCGGCCCTGCTCGCCGCCGACCGTGCGCACGCCCTCGGGCACGCCGTACTGAACGGCACCGTGGTCGGCCGCCGAGGCTCCCTCGTACGACGACGGAGCGTGCTGTCCTGCGAGGGGATCATCGGCTGGAACCTGCGACGGTCGTTCTTCCAGCGGCGCAGCGGCCTGGCCACGCTCGTCGCGACGACCGCGGCCGGGCGCCAGCGGGTGGAGGTCCAGGACGTCCCGCTGGAGCAGGCGCTCCGGACCGCCGAGGAGGCCCTCCCCGGCCTGTTGACGCCGTTCCTCGAGGGCTGAACTCCTCGACGCCGTCCGCGCGGATCCACGACGGCTGCGACCACGGTCTCTCTCAGCGCTCGCGCAGGGCTCCGGCGGGCAGGGCGATGAGGGCGGTCATGACCGCCACGAGCGCGAGCGCGGTGGTGAGCGAGGTCGCCTGGGCCACGAAGCCGATGACGGGTGGGGCGATCATCCATCCGCCGTACCCCACGGTGCCGACGGCGGCCACCGCGGTGCCGGGGTCCCGGCCGGGGGTCCGGCCGGCGGCGCTGAAGGTCAGGGGGACGACGGTCGCCATCCCGAGCCCGAGCAGGACGAAGGCGACGATGACCACCGGCGTGACGGGCACGAGGAGCCCCACGGCCAGGCCGACGGCGCCGATCACGGCCGCCGCGCGGACCACGCGGGGCGCTCCGAACCGTCCGACGACACGGTCGCCGGCCAGGCGGGCGGCGGCCATGGACAGGGAGAACCCCGCGTAACCCCACGCCGCGACGTCGGAGGTCGCGTGCGCGGTGGTCCGGAGGTACACCGCGCTCCAGTCGGCCGCGGCGGCCTCGCCGAACAGGCTGCAGAAGGTGATGACGCCGAGCACGAGCAGGGCGCGGTCCGGTCGCGCGAAGACCTTCCCGGCGGCCGACGGGGGCGCGGGCGTGAGCCAGGTGCCGCACAGGGTGCCGACCACGGCGATGACGACACCCACGGTCAGCAGGTGGCCTGGTGCCGCGATGCCGGCCCGGGCGACCAGGCCGGCGGTCGCGGAGCCGATCAGCCCGCCGATGCTCCACAGGCCGTGCAGCCCGGACATGATCGAGCGACCGTAGCGTTCCTGGACCGTGACGCCCTGGGCGTTCATCGCCACGTCGAGGACGCCGCCGGCGGCGCCGAACAGCAGGAGCGACCCGAAGATCGACGGCATGCCGGGCGCGAACGCCGGCAGCGGCAGGGTGACCGCGACCGCGATGACCATCGCGCGCGTCAGGGTGCGGCTGTCGACCCGCGCGCTCAGCCACGCGGCGATCGGCATGCCCGAGAGCCCGCCGATCGCCGCGCCCATCAGCGCCAGTCCCAGGCCGGCCGAGGACAGGTGCCGGGTCTCCTTGACCCAGGGGATACGGGCGGCCCAGCTTCCCGCCGCGATGCCGTGCAGCGCGAAGACGGTCGCGACGGCGAGCCGGGCCAGGCGATCCCGGCGCGTTGGACCGATCGAAACGGACGTTGAAGACACCTCACCATGATCGCGGACAGACGGCGGGTGACAAGGCCGCCCGTGAAGGCCGTCCCCCGGGATCGCGGACGCGGGTGACGGACCGCGGCCGGTCAGCGGCGGTGGCGGCCGTGGACGCGCATGGGGCGGCCGTCGAGGACGTGCCGCAGGCGGCTGTTGTTCCGCCCGTACAGCAGGTAGACGGCGAGCCCGAACGCCATCCACACCCCGAAGTACTCCCACGTGCGCAGGTGCAGGTTGAGCATGAGCCAGGCGGTGGCGCCGATCGCCAGGATCGGCGTCACCGGCACGGCGGGCACGCGGAAGCCCCGCGGCAGGTCCGGACGGCTGCGGCGCAGCGCCATCACGCCGGCCGACACGAACAGGAAGGCGAACAGCGTCCCGATCACGATCATCTGCTGGAGCGTGAGGACGCTGACCTTCCCGAACGTCCAGACGTCGACCTGGGACAGTGCGATCGCCGTGAACCCGACCACGAGGGCGGCGCGGGTCGGCACCTTGTACCGGTTGCTGATCACGGCCAGCGACGCGGGGAGCAGACCGTCCCGCGCCATCGCGAAGATGACGCGGGTCTGGGCGACCATGACGACGAGGATGACGGTGGCCAGGCCGATGACCGCCCCGACGTCGATGACCAGGCCCATCGCGCTGGAGCCGACCGCGTTGAACGCGCTGGCCAGCGGCGTCGCCGGGTCGAGCTTGGCGTACGGGACCATGCCCACCATCGCGATCGCGACGCCGACGTAGAGGGCGATCGCGATGAGCAGGCTGACGATCATGCCCTTCGGTACCCGGCGGGGGGCGTCCTGGGTCTCCTCGGCGGCGGTGGCGATCAGGTCGAAGCCGATGTACGCGAACGCGATCGCGGACGTGGCGGCGAAGATGCCGAACAGGCCGAACGCGTGCGGCGTGCCGCCCATGATGAGGTCCAGGACGGTCCGGTCACCCCCGGCGGGCACGGGGCGGGCGGGCGGTACGAACGGCTTGAGGTTGGCGGGATGGAAGAACAGGAGACCGCCGGCGATCACCAGCCCGATCGCGATGACCTTCGCCAGGACCATGAACCACAGGGCGTAGAGGCTGAGCCGCGCGCCGATGGCCACGACCACCGCCAGCACCACGAGGATCAGGAGGGCGAACAGGTCGAAGCCCGTCTCGTGCCCGACGACGCCCGCGATGGAGGCGGGCACGTGGATCGCGGAGATGCCGGAGAAGGTGCCCAGATCGGTGATGAGCTGTGTCGCGTACAGCGACCATGCCCGGCCGACCACTGCGGCGGCGAGTTGCAGCTCCAGCATGAGCGCCCAGCCGATCACCCAGGCCCAGATCTCGCCGAAGGCGACGTAGGTAAAGGAGTAGGCGCTGCCCGCGACCGGCATCGTGGACGACAGCTCGGCGTAGGACAGCGCCGACAGCAGGCAGGCCAGGCCCGCGATGACGAAGGAGACGATCACCGCAGGCCCCGCCGTGGTCGCGGCCTGCTGACCGGCGATCTTGAAGATGCCGGCGCCGACCATCACGCCGAGGCCCAGCACGATCAGGTCGCGCGTCTTGTAGACCAGGGAGAGGCGGTGGCGGCCGCCGTAGTTCGGGTTGACGGTCTCCTCGACCGGAAGTCGGCGGAGCAGATTGTTGCGGAACGGCGCCTGGACGCTCAACTCCTGTGGTCCCCCCTGTATTTCGGCTGGCAGAGCCCGCGCCGCCAACTGAGTCCTCAAGCCCCAAGGATGTCCAAATTCCTCTTGAATCACAAGGTCATGACCCATTAGCGGCTTTTCAGAAGGTTCACGAGTGTTCGGCCGTGATTGGCCGACCGCCTGGAAGGCGGAGCCACGGGATGGCAAGGTGGGCGCAAGCGTTCACCGTGGGTCAGGAGATCTACATGCGCCGCAGACATGCCGTCCTCGGGCTCGCCGCCCTCGCCCTGGCGACCCTGACCGCGCCGGCCCAGGCGCGCCCCCTGCCCGGGCACCTCGCGGCCGCCGCTCCGCCCGAGGGGAAGCAGGCGGTCGCCGTCGGATACGGCGGCGCGGTCTCCAGCGTCGACCTCGACGCCACCAGGAGCGGCATCGAGGTGCTCAGGCGCGGCGGCAACGCCGTGGACGCGGCGGTCGCCACGGCCGCGACTCTCGGCGTGACCGAGCCGTTCGTCGCGGCGATCGGCGGCGGCGGCTTCTTCACCTATTACGACGCGCGCACCCACAAGGTCTCGACGATCGACGGCCGCGAGACCGGTCCGACCGGGATGACCAAGGACATCTTCATCGACCCCAAGACCGGCAAGCCGTTGCCGTTCGACGAGGCGGTCACGAGCGGTCTGTCGGTCGGCGTTCCCGGCACGCTCGCGACGTGGGACAAGGCGCTGCGCCGCTTCGGCACCCGCCGGCTCGGCACCCTGCTCCAGCCGGCGATCAAGGTGGCCGACCACGGCTTCACCGTGGACCAGGAGTTCTACGACCAGACCGCGATCAACGTCGACCGGTTCAAGGCCATCGTGCCGACGCGGGAGCTGTTCCTGCCGGGCGGGAAGCCGCCGGCCGTCGGATCGACGTTCCGCAACCCCGACCTCGCCGGCACCTACCGCCAGATCGCCCGGCGCGGCGCCGACTGGTTCTACGACGGCGCGCTCGGCACCGAGATCGCCGGCACGGTGCGCAAGCCGCCCGTCGACCCGAGTACCACCCGCAACGTCCGGCCCGGCGTCATGCGGACCTCCGACCTCTCCGCCTACCACGCCCTGCGGCGCGCACCGACCCACGTGAACTACCGCGGGCTGGACGTCTACGGCATGGCCCCGCCCTCCTCCGGTGGCTCCACCGTGGGCGAGGCGCTGAACATCATGAAGGACGTCCACTTCAGCGACCCCGTCCAGGCCCTGCACACCTACCTCGAGGCCTCACGGCTCGCCTACGCCGACCGGGGCGCGTACGTCGGCGACCCGGCGTACGTCGACGTGCCGCTGAAGACGCTGCTGTCCGACGGGTTCGCCCGGTCGCGTGCATGCCTGATCAAACCGGACGAGGCGGCCAAGAGCCCGGTACCCCCGGGCGACCTGAAGGCGCACACCTGCGCGACCCCTCAGGGGCCGGCCCAGAACCTGCCGTACGAAGGGCCGCAGACGACCCATCTGGTGACCGCCGACCGATGGGGCAACGTCGTCTCGTACACCCTGACGCTCGAGCAGTTCGGCGGCAGCGGGCTCACCGTGCCGCACCGCGGGTTCATCCTCAACAACGAGATGACCGACTTCGACTTCACGTCCTCGACGCCGGCGGGCTACCCCGACCCGAATCTGCCCGCGGCCGGAAAGCGGCCCCGCAGCAGCATGGCGCCCACGATCGTGCTGAAGAACGGGCGGCCGTTCCTCGCCGTCGGCTCCCCGGGCGGGTCGACCATCATCACCACGGTGCTGCAGATCCTGCTGAACCGCGTGGACCTGGGCATGACGCTGCCCCAGGCCGTGGCCGCGCCCCGCGCCACCCAGCGCAACACCCCGCAGACGTTCGCCGAGCAGGCCTTCATCGACCAGTACGGTGCCGCGCTCAAGGCCAAGGGGCATGACCTCGCGGTGTTCCCGGGACCACCGGCCGGTGTGATCGGCGCGGCGGCCGGCGTGGAGTTCCTCGGCGGCGGCCGGCTCCAGGCCGTCGCCGAACCCGTCCGGCGTCACGGCGGCAGCGCCATGGTCGTCAGCCCGAGCCGATGAGCGCCGGTCCGCCCGCGAGCGTTCTTGCCGGCCGCCGGCCGCTCCGTGATCGTTCCGGAATGATTACGTGATCACTACGGGAGACGAGCGCAGGTCAGGGCTACCATCGAGCGGGGAAGGGAGCCGTTGATGGCCGAGGCGTACGTCCAGGTGACGACGACCACCGACTCACGCCACGAGGCGGCCGAGATCGCCCGGTCGGCGGTCACCGACCGCCTCGCCGCCGCCGCCCAGCTCGTCGGACCCATCGCCAGCACCTACTGGTGGGAGGGCGAGATCGAATCGGCCGAGGAGTGGATGGTGGTGTTCAAGACCACCGCCGAACGCTTCGAGGCCCTGGCCGCCCAGATCGCCGAGCGGCACTCCTACGACACCCCCGAGATCATCGCCACCGCCGTCGTCGCGGGCAGCGGCGACTACCTCGCCTGGGTCCGCGAGCAGACCACGGCCTGACCCCGCGCGGCGGTGAAGGCGACGGACCGTGTCAGGTCGCACCGCCGTATCCGCTCCGACGCACGCCTCGACGGCGTGTGAATCCTCTGCTCCGGGGAAATAATCATTTACTTGCGCCGGTCGCGTGTCTCCCCGCGCCGGCACGACCTCCCGAGGCGGTAGCGATGAGCGAGGACTACGGGCTGTTCGGTCCGGGATCCGTGACCTGGAAGGTGATGGGGGAGCCGGTCCAGATGGTGGGCGGCTTCCGCGCGCTGATCCTGCAGGCGCTGCATCCGCCGTCCATGTGGGGCACCGCGCAGAACTCCGAGCTCATGGACCCGCGCGCGGCCTGGGCCCGGCTCGGCCGCACCATCGAGTTCGTCCGCGTCCGGACGTACGGCACCCTCGACGAGGTCGAGCGGGTCGGCCGCCGGGTCCGCAACGTCCACTCCCGGCTGACCGGCTTCCACCCGGTCACCGGCGAGATCTTCCGGATCGACGAGCCGGAGAACCTCCTCTGGGTGCACATGGGAGAGGTCGACTCCTACCTCGACATCGCGCTGCGCTCCGGCGTGCCGCTCACCCCGGAGGAGGCCGACGCGTTCGTCGACGAGCAGCGCCGTTCGGGGGCGGTGGTCGGGCTCGACCCCGCCGGCATCCCCGCCTCGGTCGGCGAGATGAGGGCCTACTACGAGGAGATGCGCCCGAAGATCTACGCCTGCAAGGAGGCCAGGCAGGGTTTGCGGCGCCTCTACAACCCGTCCGTACCGCGCCGGATGCTGCCGCTCAAACTGGCTGCGCCGAGCATCGCCACCCTCGTCGTCGCGACCCTGCCGCGATGGGCGCGTCGCATGTACGGTCTGCCGGCCACGCCGCTGGAGGACCTCTGGGCCACCACCACGCTCAAGGCGCTCTATCGCGGCACCCAGATCGTTCCCGAGCAGTGGCGCTACTCGCCCGACGCCCGCCGGGCCCGCCGCCTGACCCGAGAAGCGACCCCCGACCTCGCCGCCGCCTCCTGACCGCCCCCTGCGCCTCTGCTTCGCGTTGACTCTGGGCGTGTCGCCGTTTCGACGCCGCACGGAAGGGCGTTTCTCCCGAAGTCAGGCGGAGGGCGGCGGCGTACGGATCAGGCGAGGAAGGCGGCGAGTTCGGCGAGGAACTCGGTGGGCCTCGTCTCGTGTACGAGGTGTCCGGCGTCGATGGTCACGAGGTCGTCCAGCTAGCGGGCGGGGACGTTCCAGGAGCCGATGACGGGGCGGTCGTGCTCGGCGCCGAGGGCGGAGATCGTCCCGGTGTCGAGGCGGAAGAGCCGGCCGTCGGCGGGCGGCAGGCCGAGGTACCGGGCGGTCAGCACGCGCAGCACGTGCCCGTGCGCGACCAGCGCGACGTCGCCCTCGGCGAGATCCGGCCGAACGTGCTCGATGACCGCGTCGACCCGCGCGCCGACCTGCTCGACGGTCTCGCCGCCGGGCACCCCGTCCGTCCAGAGGTACCAGCCGGGACGCTCCTCGCGGATGTCGGGCGTGGTGCGGCCCTCGTACGCGCCGTAGTCCCACTCCCAGAGGCGCTCGTCGGTCTCGACGCCCGTCAGCTCGGCCAGTTCGGCCGTGCGCTGGGCACGTTGCGCCGGGCTCGCCAGGATCAGCACGATGTCGCGGTCGGCGACGAGCGGCGCGAGCGCCTTGGCCTGCTTCTCGCCCCGTGGCGTCAGGGCGACGTCGGTGCGGCCGGTATGCCTGCCGGTGCGGCTCCATTCGGTCTCACCGTGGCGCAGCAGGATCAATTCCCCCATGGGGGCACCATACGGGACGCCGACGGAACGCCCCTCTTTCGCCCTCCGCGCCCGGAACCGGCTCAGCGCGGCCGAGGCGCGGGCGCCCCCGCAGGCCCTGCGAGGGCGTCTCGCGCCGGCCGCGGTCAGGCCAGGACGTCCTCCAGCGCGGTCGCCTGGAGGCCGTGCGCTTCGGCGACCGGCTCGCTGACCAGCGCGCCGTCGTGGGTGCTGAGGCCGAGCGCCAGCGCGGGGTCGTCCCGCAGCGCGGTGCGCCAGCCCTTGTCGGCGAGCGCCACGGCGTAGGGGAGCGTCACGTTCGTCAGCGCGAACGTGGAGGTGTTCGGCACGGAGCCCGGCATGTTCGCGACGCAGTAGAAGACCGACTCGTGCACCTTGTACGTCGGGTCGGCGTGCGTCGTGGGGTGGGAGTCCTCAAAGCAGCCGCCCTGGTCGATGGCGATGTCCACGAGCACCGAGCCCGGCTTCATCCGGGACACCAGCTCGTTGGAGATCAGCGTCGGGGCCTTGGCACCGGGGATCAGCACGGCGCCGATGACCAGGTCGGCGTCCAGCGCCTCCTGCTCGATCGCGTACGCACTGGACACCAGCGTCTTCAGCCGGCCCTGGTAGATCGCGTCGATGTGCCGGAGCCGGTCGACGTTGACGTCCATCACCGTGACGTCCGCGCCCATCCCGACGGCGATCTGCGCGGCGTTCAGCCCCGAGACCCCGCCGCCGATCACCACCACCTTGGCCGGTGCGACACCGGGTACACCGCCCGGAAGGACTCCGCGGCCACCGTTGAAACGCATCAGGTTGTACGCGCCGACCTGCGGGGCGAGCCGGCCGGCGACCTCCGACATCGGCGCGAGCAGCGGCAGGGACCGGTTCGGCAACTGCACGGTCTCGTACGCGATCGAGGTGACACCGGCGTCGAGCAGCGCCTGCGTGCACGGGCGCGAGGCCGCCAGATGCAGGTAAGTGAAGAGCGTCTGGCCCTGCCGCATCCGGGGGTACTCGTCCGCGATCGGCTCCTTGACCTTGAGCATCAGGTCGCCGGCCGCCCACACGTCGTCGGCGGTCTCCAGGATCTTGGCGCCGGCGCCGATGTAGTCCTCGTCGGGGATGGACGAGCCTGCGCCGGCCCCGCGCTCGATGAGGACATCGTGGCCGTGCCGGACCAGCTCGTGCACACCCGCGGGCGTGATGGCCACGCGGTATTCGTGGTTCTTGATCTCGCGGGGTATGCCGACCTTCACGTTTCCTCCTCATGGTGCCTACTCCCCCAGGGTGGCCGGGGAAGACCCACAGAGGCGGCGCCAACATGTATCCGCATCGCCAAGGATGCTGACAGCATGTCAGCAGGTCGACGAGCCGTCCCGGGGGCGGGTGAAGACGGCGTCCAGGTCCGGGGCTCCGGTGGCCAGCACGAGCACCTCGTCGCCCGCCCGCATCCGCGTGTCGCCGCGCACCGGCACCAGGCGTCCGCCACGGATGACGAAGCTGATCCACACGTCCTCGCCGCACGGCAGGTCGTCCACGGTCATGCCGTCGGCGGCCGAACCCGCCCGCACCTGGTAGCGATGCAGGCCCTCGGGTTCCTCCTGGAACCGAACGCCCAGGCTCCACGGCTCGGGTTCGACGACGCGCAGCGGAATGCGAAGGCGGCGGGCGAGCGCCGGCACGAGGCCGCCCTGGACGATCACCGAGAACGCCACGACCACGAAGATGATCTCGTAGGCGCGCCGGACGCCGGGCAGCCCCTCCTGCAGGATGAACAGCCCGAGGAGGATCGGCACCGCTCCCTTCAGGCCCGTCCACAGCACGAAGATCCGCTCGTTGCGCCGGAGACGCACCGGCCACAGCATCAGGCCGACGAACAGCGGGCGGATGACGAAGGCCAGCGCCGCGGCGAGGATCAGCCCGATCCACCAGGCACCGCCGTCGCCGAGCTCGCCCAGGTGGATCGTCAGGCCGAGCATGATGAAGGCGACGATCTCGGCGAGGCTCGCCAGCGACGAGTGGAACCGCTCGATCTCTCGTTTGTACGGCGCGCGCTCGTCGCCGAGCAGGATTCCGGCCGCGAAGACGGCGAGGAAGCCCGAGCCGTGCGCGATCGTCGCCAGCCCGTAGATCGCCAGCGCGCCGAAGAGCACGCGCAGGGCGTACAGCCCCTCACTGGGAAGCGGGATGCGCCGCATGAAGGCCAGCAGGGCCATCCCGCCGGCGATGCCGACGGCCGCGCCGATGACCATCTGCTGAAGGAACTCGACCGTGACCTGACCGACCGCCGAGGTCCCGCCGCCGGTGGCGCCCAACACGGCGACCAGCAGGGCGATGCCGACCGGATCGTTGGCCCCGGACTCGCCCTCCAGAAGGGTGCCGGTGCGCCCGGCGATCTCCCGGCGGCCCAGCACGGAGAACACCACGGCCGGATCGGTGGGAGCGAGGGCGGTGCCGAGCAGCATCGCCAGGCGCCAGTCGATGCCGAACGCGTAGTGGGCGAGCAGGGCGACCGCCGCGCCGGTGACGAGCGTCCCGGCGACCCCGATCCAGACGGTCGCGGCGGCCGCGGACCGGAAACGGCGCCGGCCGATGTGCATCCCGCCGTCGAACAGGATCACCGCGAGCGCCACGGTGACGATCTTCTCGGTCGTTGGAAGCGACACCGCGCCGAGGGGGGGCCACAGGTCCGAGGCGACCGCCGCGCACACCAGGAAGATCGCCGGTGCGGGGATCCGCGCGCGTTCGCTGAACCGGTTGGACAGCACGGCCACCGTGCCGATCAGCGCGGTCAGGAGGACGGCGAGTCCGAAACCTTCGACGTCTGTCACGGCGGCTGCCTCTTCCTCAGGGGACGACAAGGACAGAGCCGACCAGACTTCCCGGCACACCTGAGGTCTTAACGCTATCTATCCGCGGCGCATCAGGTGACCGCGGGCCGCCGTGTCCGCGCGCCCGTTACGTTCCTCCCCGGAGCGGCCCCGGGGCAGGTGTGCCCGGGGCCGCGGGTGCCCGCGTCAGGAGATGCCGAAGATCCGTTCGATGACGTTGATGCCGAAGTAGGCGACGAAGATGACTGAGATGAGCCACAGCAGCCAGCCGGCCCACCGGCCGCGGGCGGTCTGGATGAGGGTGTAGGCGATGACGCCCGCGCCCACGCCGTTGGTGATGGAGTAGGTGAACGGCATCGTGACGATCGCGAGGAAGGCCGGAATCGCGATGTCGAGGTCGGACCATCCGATCTTGGCGACCTGGGTCATCATCAGCGCGCCGACGATCACGAGGGCGGGGGCGGCGGCCTGCGCCGGCACGACGGCCGCGATCGGGGTGAGGAAGAGCGTCACGGCGAACAGCAGTCCCGTGACGATGTTGGCCAGGCCGGTCCGGGCGCCCTCGCCGATCCCCGCCGCCGACTCGACGAACACGGTGCCGGCGGAGGAACTGGTGAGGCCGCCCAGCATCGCCGACAGGCCGTCGACGGCGAGGACGCGCCCCAGCCGGGGTACGCGTCCCTCCTCGTCGAGCAGCCCGGCCTCCTCGGTGAGCCCGAGGATCGTGCCCATCGCGTCGAAGAAGCCGCTCAGCACGAGGGTGAACAGCACGACCAGGGCCGTCAGCACTCCGGCCCGGCCGAATCCGCCGAACAGGTCGACCTTGCCGAGCAGCCCGAAGTCGGGGGTCGAGACGAGCTTGGAAGGCAGCTTCGGCACGACCGTGCCCCAGGCCTTGGCCGCGATGGTGGCGTTGCTGTTGATGACGACGGCCAGCACCGTGGCCACGGCGATGCTCAGCAGGATCGCCCCGGGGATGCGGCGGACGTACAGGACGATCATCAGCAGCAGTCCGATGACGAACACGACGACCGGCCAGCCCGTGAGGTGGCCGCCGGCTCCCAGGGTGAGCGGCGTGCCCTCACCCTTGCCGACGAAGCCGGAGTCGACCATGCCGATCAGCGCGATGAAGGCGCCGATGCCCGCGGCGATGGCGTGCTTCAGCGCCAGCGGAATGGCGTTCATGATCCGTTCGCGCAGTCCGGTGACGGCCAGGATCACGATGACGACGCCCTCGAGCACGACGAGGCCCATGGCCTGCGGCCAGGTCATGTGCGGCGCGGCCTGGAAGGCGACGACCGCGTTGATCCCCAGCCCGGACGCCAGGGCCAGCGGCGCGTTTCCGACCAGTCCCATGATGAGGGTCGAGATGGCGGCCGCCAGCGCGGTCATGGTCGTCAGCTGGGGGATCGACAGCCGCGCGCCGGTGACGTCCGTCGCTCCGCCGAGGATGATGGGGTTCAGCAGGATGATGTAGGCCATCGCCACGAATGTGGTGACGCCGCCGCGTACCTCGCGCGCCACCGTGGTCCGGCGTGCGGTCAGGTCGAAGAAGCGGTCGAGGGGACCTCCGGCCTCCAGCCGCGTCGTCATTCGGGGGCTCCGTTTCGCAGGGCTCGGCGCACGGCCTCCGACGAATCGATCATGGCGGGGATCGTCAGGGTCTCGGGCCGCAAGGGTGACGTCGGAAGACTAGCCGCTCAGGTGGTGTCCGGGACCCGCCGGTATGTGGGAATGAGGGCGGCCGTGCGCGGCCTGGGTGGTGCGTCTCGCGCCGAGGGCGCCGCGGAGCGGTGCGCTTCCGGGATCAGCGGGTAATGAGGGGGATCACCGCTCCTGCTTTGTGGAGATCCGCAGCCCGCCGCGTACGGCGGTCATCCCGATGCGGGGAGCCGCGCGGGTTTCGACGTCAGCGGAAAGGTCTTCAGTAAGAAGGGGGCGAAAACTATCCTTTCTGGTACAAGTATTGTCGGTGGTACGGATCGGGTCGAGTAGGGTCGGCCGGGTTCGCCGCTGATGAGGGGTGTGATCCTGAACTGCCCTGGTTGGCGGGGGAATGGTCCGTTTGTCGGAGATTGGGTCGGACGGGCCTTCCTCAACCTCGCCAGGGAATCAACCACCCCTCCTGATTCTCCGTCGATTTTTCCGTAAAAGTGGGTCAATGTGGACAGTCACCAATCGCTCGGGCAACGGATCCGCTGGGCGCGGATGCGTCAGGGCCTATCTCAGGCACAACTGGCTCTTCCCGAGCTGTCCGACAGCTACGTCTCCTTGATCGAGAGCGGTAAGCGCACCCCGACCCCCGATGTCGTACGGCTCCTGGCCCGTAAGCTCGGTTGCTCGGCGTCCTACCTCTCCAGTGGCATCGACGAGGCGACGCAGGACCGGCTGCAGACGACGCTCGACCGTGCCGAGAGCGAGCTGCGGAACGGCCGGGCGGCCGAGGCACGCGACCGGTTCGCGGAACTGCTGGCCGACCCGGCGCTGGCCGCCCTGCCCGAGCCGGCACGCCGCGTCCGGTGGGGACACGCGCTCGCCCTGGAGGCGTCCGGTGCGCTGGAGGAGGCCCTGCGCGAGTTCGCGGCCCTCGGGTCGGCCCTGTCGCCGGAGTACGACACCGATGAGTGGATCCGGGTCAATGTCGCCGCCGCCCGCTGTCACCGGGAGAAGGGCGACCTCGCGCTGAGCGCGGCGATGGCCGAGCGCGCGTTCGCGCAGGTGACCGCGAGGCAGGGGCCGTGGAGTGACGAGACGGTCAAGCTCGGTGCCACTCTCGTCGGCGTCTATCTCGAACGCGGCGACCTGGTCAGCGCGCGACAGCTGACCGACCGGCTGGTCGAGCGCGCGGAGGCGACGGGCAGCCCGGCCGCCCGGATGGCCGCCTACTGGGAGGCCGCGCTCGTCGCGAAGCACCAGACGGACTTCGACACGGCGGTGACGTACGGGGAACGGGCGCTGACGCTTCTCGGCGAGGTGGCCGACCTGCGTGACGTCAGCCGGTTGCGGGGAGAGTACGCCACCCTGATGCTGCTCGCCCGGCCGCAGGACGCCGGGCGCGCCCGTGACGAGCTCGAACGCGCCCTCCACGAGCTGACCGCCACCGGGGCGCCCGAGATCGACATCGCCTGGTGCCTGACCGAGCTCGCCCGTGCCGAGCTGGCGATGGGCGAGGCGCGGCGGGCCGCCGACCGGGCGAACGAGGCGCTGAAGCTTCTCGACGACGAGCCCCGGCCGGCCACCGCCGGCGCGCTGATCGCGCTCGCCGAGGCGACCCTTAGGCTCGGTCGGCCGGAGGAGGCCGCGGCGACGCTGGACCGTGCGATGACATGTCTCGGGCAGATCGGCCCCTCCCGCGAGGCGGCCCAGGGCTGGTTCCGCCTCGCCGAGCTGCTGTCGGACGCCGGCTCTCCGCAGCAACGGGCGGACGCGTACCGGCGGGCGCTGGCCTGCGCGGGACTGTGACGGCAGGCAGGCGTTTTCGCGGTCCGGGCGACCCGTATCCAGAGGGTCCCGGACCGCGAATAAGCTGAGGAGGTCCGGGAGCGATCCGGCGGGAGCGGGCGGGCGGCCCAGGGGGCCGCAGGCCGAGCGCGCCCGAACGGTGAGTGACTCGGGAGACCTGCCGACCCGGAGAGGCCGACTCCTCGCCATGATGAACCTTCCGCCGCCAACGCGCCGTCCCGGCCCCGACGATGACCGCGCCGGTGCGCTCAGGCCCGCCGTCCGCCCGCGGTGCTCGGTCTCCCGTGCGTAGTCACCGGCCGTACGTCGCGGCGGCACTCGTCGGGTTCACGAGCCTGGCCGCCCTCCTGGTCGCGCTGGTGGCCGGCGGGGCGGTCCGCGAGAAGGTGATCAGCGGGCTGGCCGACGCCGGGGCGCTCACCCGATGGGGACTGCCGGTCGCCCGGCTGACCATGGATCTCGGCGGTGCGCTCACCGTCGGCACCCTGCTGTGCGCCGTCGTCCTGCTGCCCTCGGCCAAGGGCGTGCTCGACCCGCAGGCCGTCCGGTACGTCCGGGCCACCTCCTGGATCGCCGTCGGCTGGGCGGCTGGCGCCGCCGCCACGCTGATCTTCACCGTCTCCGACATCCTGGGCGAGCCGGTCGCGACCGTCGCCGGCGGCAACGAGCTGTCGAGCTATGTCGGTCAGCTGCCGCAGGGCACCGCGATGATGATCGTCGTCCTGCTGGCCGCGATGATCGCCCTGCTGACCCGCACCGCGGCCACGCCCGGCAGCGCGGCAGGCCTGCTCGTCGTCGCCCTCGTCGCGCTGCTGCCGCCGCCGCTGACCGGTCATTCCGCGTCCTCGCCCAACCACGAGCTGGCGATCAGCGGGCTCGCGATGCACGTCGTCGCGCTCGCGCCCTGGATCGGCGGGCTGCTCGTCCTGGGCTGGCACGCGGCCCACGACGGCGACCACCTCGGGGTGGCCGCCCATCGGTTCAGCCGGATGGCGCTGTGGTGCTTCGTCGCGGTGGGGGTCAGCGGCGTCGCGAACGCGATCTCGCGGCTGCCCGATCCCGCCCAGCTGTTCACGAGCGACTACGGCCGGCTGGTCCTCGTCAAGGCGGTGCTGTTCACCCTCCTCGGCCTCGCCGGATGGCTGCACCGCGAACGCACGCTGCCCGCCGTCATGGCGCACAACCCCAAGGGGTACGCGCGGCCCGCGATCGGCCGCCCGCCGTGGCCGTTCGTACGGCTCATCGCCGCCGAGGCGTTCGTCATGGCCGCGACGATGGGCGTCGCGGTCGCGCTCGCCCGCACCGCCCCGCCGGCGCCCTCGGCCGACGAGACGCCCATCCGTAGCCTGCTCGGCTTCGACATGCCGCCACCGCTGAGCGTCGGCCGGCTGGCGACGATGTGGCGGCCGGACCTGTTCTTCGCCGTCCTCGTCGTGGTGCTGGGCGGCCTGTACGTCGCCGGGGTGACGCGGCTGCGTCGTCGAGGCGACCGGTGGCCCGTGGGCCGGACGATCTCCTGGTTCGTCGGCCTGGCCACGGTGGTCGCGGTCACGATGACCGGCGTCGCGACGTACGCGCCGGTGCTGTTCAGCGTGCACATGATCCAGCACATGGTGCTGTCCATGCTGACCCCGATCTTCCTCGTGCTGGGCGCCCCGGTGACGCTGGCGCTGCGTGCGCTGAAGCCCGCCGCCATCCGCGGCGACCGTGGCCCGCGCGAATGGCTGACGGCCATGCTGAACAGCCGTGCGGCGAAGTTCATCGCCCATCCGGCCACCGCCACGATCATCTTCATGGCCAGCACGTACGCGTTGTACTTCTCGCCGCTGTTCGGCTACCTCATGCGCGCCCACGTCGGCCATCTCGCGATGCTCGTGCACTTCATGGCCACCGGCACCCTCTTCTTCTGGGTGCTCATCGGGGTCGACCCGACACCGCGCCGGCTGCCGTACATCGCCAAGATGATCCTGCTGTTCGTCACCATGCCGTTCCACGCCTTCTTCGGCATCGCGCTGATGAACCTCGGACAGCCGATGGCCTCGGCCTGGTACACCTCGCTGCACCGGCCGTGGGGGCCGTCGATCCTCGCCGACCAGCACACCGGCGGCGGGATCGCGTGGGCGTTCGGGGAGATCCCGACGTTCATCGTGTTGATCGCGATGGTGTTCCAGTGGTTCGCGGAGGACCAGCGCGTCGCGCGCCGTGAGGAGCGCCGCGCCGACCGGGCGGCGGCGCGCAAGCAGGACGACGAGCTGTCCGACTACAACGCCTACCTGGCGTCACTGGACAAGCGGGCACGCAGCCAGGACTGACGGTTTCGCCGAGAACGCAAGGGATGGCCCAGCGGCCGATCGGCGCGGTCCGTGCCCGACCGGCCAAGATCCGGCCAGCATCTCCGGTGACCCGGGTTAGCCGGCCCATCGGCGGGAACGTCCGTCCCTGTGTCCCGCACGATGATCACTGGGCTGCTGCTGCTGGCGGCCGCGCTGCCGATCTCCGGGTGCGCCGAGACGTGGGTCCGGCCGGCCGCCACCGTGACCTCCGAGTCGCCCTCCGTCTCGGCCCCCGCATCGACATCGCCGGTGACCTCGGCGCCCACCCCGCTGGGCGCGCTGACGCCGGGGGAGACCGGCAGGAGCTTCTCGCTCCCGATGAGGGTGGTCAACAGCGGCGACGGCACCCTGGTCTTCGTCCCGGTGCGGGTGAACGGCAGGGGGCCGTACGAGTTCGTGCTGGACACCGGTTCGTCGAACTCCTCCGTGGACCGCAGTCTCGTCCGGCGGCTCGGACTGCCGCGAACGGGGCAGCAACACCGTGTCCAGGGCGTCACGGGCAGCGGAGTCGTCCCGATCGTGAAGGTGCGGCGCTGGACGCTCGGCGGCGTCCCGCTCCGGGCGACGTCACTGGCGGTCGTCGATCTCGGCATGGGCGTGGCCGGCCTGCTCGGCTCGGACGAACTCCGCGCTTTCGGCAGCGTCACGCTCGACTTCCAGCACGACCGCATCAACTTCCGGCGGTAGGCGGTGCCCGTCGCCGTTCGGTCAACCGGGCAGCTGGCCGAGCGTGACCGTGACGGTGCTCTTGCCGCCGTTCGGGTGCTGGAGCACCACCTGAGCGGTCTGCCCGGGTTTCAGCCCGGCGAGGACGTCGGACAGCTCCGAGGTGGTCGATGTCCTGGCGCCGTTGACCGACACGATGATGTCGTTGGGGCGGATTCCGGCCTTGTCGGCGGGGCCGCCCCGCGTCACCGCCGTCACCCCTACGCCGACGACGTTGCCCGACATGTCGGCGACGTTGCGGATCGTGACGCCGAGCGCGGCCCGGCCGGAGTTGGTCACCCGGCCCGACTTGATGAGCTGGTCCGCGATCAGCTTCACCGTGTTGCTCGGAATCGCGAACCCGATGCCCGCGGCCGCGCCGCCGATCTGCGGGTCGGAGGCGGCGAGCGCCGGGATGCCGATCACCGCGTTGTCCAGCGTCACCAGCGCGCCCCCGCTGTTGCCCGGGTTGATCGGCGCGCTGGTCTGCACCGCGCCGGCGATGGTCGCCCCGGGAAAGGCGCCCTCGCGCGGGGAGGAGACCGTGCGTCCGAGCGCGGAGATGATGCCGTTGGTCACGCTTCCCGACAGGCCGAGCGGATTGCCCATCGCCAGGACCATCTCGCCGACCGTCAGGCGGCTGGAGTCGCCGAACCGCGCGGGCTTCAGCGACGCGCCGTTCACCCGCACGACGGCCAGGTCGTCCGGGGCGTACTGGCCGACGAGCGTCGCGGGAAGCGCCTTCTTCCCGGTCGCCGTGGTCACCGTTATCCGGTTGGACCCCGCGACGACGTGGGCGTTGGTGACGATGTCGCCCCGGTTGTCGTAGATCACGCCGGATCCGAGCCCGGAGTCGGTGTCGATCTGGACGACGGAGGGCAGCACCGCCTTGACGACCTGCTCGTAGACCTGTTCGAGCTGTCCGGCGGACCCGTGGTCGGGCGGTGCCCCGGGCGCCGTCGAGGTCGCGGCCGCGTTCGTGTTCCTGGTGTCGCCCCCACCGCACCCGGCGACCAGGGCGAGTCCGGTGATCATGGCGGCGCCACACCGTGTCATGTGTCCCACATCACTGCTCTTCCCAGCCGTCGGCGGGTGAAGCGGTGTGGCGCGTCCTGCCCGTACGTCCGTCAGCCGCCGTTGTGCTGGAGCCAGTGCGCGGCGAAGGATCCGGCCGACGAGCGGATGCCGAGGATGACGATGGCGAGCGTGAGGAGGGGGGTGACCACCCACTTCTCCACCGCCCCGTTGGTGCGCGGCACCAGCGGGACTGCGAGCCGCCAGGGGATGGGCCACAAGACGGGGCAGCCCTGGGGCGTGATGGAGTCGGTGATGACGTGCATGAGGCAGCCGAGCCCCACGGCGAAACCGGCCCAACCCAGCGTGTACCCGTGCGTGCCGAGCCCCGGACCGGCGAAGTGCATGCCCGCCATCAGGAAGGTCAGGCCGCCGGCGATCGCGGCGTTGAGCAGCGCGCTGAAGTGCTCGCGCTTGGGGACGCGGAGGCCGATCCCCTGGAGCCCCAGGCCGATGAGCAGGAACATCATCACCCACCACGCCTGCACGACGTGGTCCGCCAGCGCGTCGGCGCCCAGGCCCATGGCAACGCAGAACAGCAGCGAGTGCGTCGCGTGCCGGTGCCCGCCGCTGACGACGGACACGCCCTTGCACAGGACCCGGGTGACCGGGCCGAATGTGTTGGCGATCGTGCCGTCGTGGTGGTCGAGGTCGGGAAGCAACGCCGCCCCGGCGCAGACGACGGCTCCGGCCGCGATCTGGCCGGGGGTCATCCGCATCCCGTAGTCGGCCAGGAAGGGTACGGTCCCGAGCCATGCTGCGGCCCCCGCCAGCGCATGCGTATGGCCCATCATGTGAAGATCACCCGCTTTGTTGCCACGCGCGGACTGTAGCCCGCTTCGGGAAGTACGGACGTGCGACGCGCCGGAGCGGTTCCCATGATCACCCTGAATTCGCCCGGCGGACGGGAAGGCCATGGCCCGGACCCGGCCGGGACGGGTCCGGGCCGCGCATCGGGGGGCGTCAGGCGGGCTCGGGCATCCGGTGCCCGGCGGCCCGTTCCTCGACCCGGCCGAGGTTCACCGGGAGGGACAGGGGCCCGTAGGTGATGGCGGACGGGGTGTAGGGGATCGCGTCGGGGTCGATGGCGAGGCTCAGCTCAGGGAAACGGCCGAACAGCGCGGACAGGGCGATGCGGGCCTCCAGGCGGGCCAGTGGCGCGCCGATGCAGAAGTGCGGGCCGTGACCGAAGGACAGGTGGCCCGCCTGCTCGCGCGTGATGTCGAACCGGCCGGCGTCGTCACCGTACCGCTCGCGGTCGGTGCCGAGATGGGCGTAGCTCAGCCACAGGGCCTCGCCGGCGGGGATGTGGACCCCCTCCACCGTCACGTCCGTCACGGTGTACCGGAAGGGCGCGCCGATCACGGAGCTCCGGTACCGGAGGGTCTCCTCGACCACCTGGGGCCACAGATCCCGCTTGATCGCCAGGGCGAGCTGGTCCGGGTGGGCGCACAGCGCCACGATCGCGTTGCCCAGCAGGTGGACGGTGGTCTCGTGGCCGGCGATGAGCATGATCCACAGCGCGCTCACCAGCTCGCCGTCGGACATGCGGTCCTCTTCGTCATGGGCCCGTACCAGGCCGGTGGTGAGGTCGTCGCCCGGCTCGCGGCGCTTGAGCTCCACCAGCGACGCCAGGTAGGAACCGAGTGCATTCTGGGCCGCGGCGGTCTGCTCCCCGGTGCTGGTGTGCGAGAGGAGCGCGTTGGTCCAGCCGCGCAGCTGTCCCCGTTCGGTGACGGGCACGCCGTACAGGTCGCAGATGACCGACATCGGCAGGGGCTCGTTGAACGCCTGCACCAGGTCGGCCCCGTCACCGGCCGCGGCGATGTCCTCGATGAGCTCGGCCGTCGTCTCGGTGATGCGCGGGGAGAGCGCCTCGACTCGTGCGGCGGTGAAGGCCCGCGCGATGAGACCGCGCAGCCGCCGATGGTCGGCGCCGTCCTTCACCTGCAGGTGGTCTCCGGAGATGAGCGGCCTTATCGGCCAGTCCGCGGGCACGGAGCCGTTCTGGAGGGCGTTCCAGTGCCGCGGGTCCCGCGAGAACACCTTGTTGTCCCGCGCGAAGAGGTCCGCGACCGCCGCGTGGCTGTTCACCGCCCATGCGTCTACGCCGCCGGGTAGCTCGATGGGGACGACCGGCCCGGCCTGCCGGAGCCGGTGATAGGTGTCAAGGATCGGCTCTCCCGGCGTGGGGAAGGGGAAACGGGAACCACCCACGAATTGCCTCCAGACGCATACGAATGACGTGCGCAGCGTAATTAGTCACTGATCTGGAGGCCAGGGTGTTTTCTCATTTAGTGACAATGCACACAAATCTGGGTCAGGCCGGCGCGATCGTGCCGGCCGTCGGCATGCCGATCGGAGCGTCGAGAGGTTCCCGCCGGATGGTGGTACGCCCGCCCCGTCGAGCCGCTGGGCGGCCACCCTGCCAGGGCCGGGGTCCGGGCGTGCGCCGACCGGGTCCGGCCCCTGGCGCGTCCGCCGACCCGGATCCGGCCCGGGCCGCGTCCGCCGGCCACAGGCGGGCCGGCGAACGCGTGGCCTTAGGGCCTGTCTCAAAGCCCCACTGTCCTACTGCGCGGCGCCCAAGCGGCGCCTCGCCGCGTTGTCGTCGGTCGCCAGCCAACACCGGGCTGACTCCCTCCTCCGTCTTGCGAGGCACCACCTGGACACCGCTCGCTACGGACGGGGACTTTGAGACAGGCCCTGGGGCGTGTCTGACGAATCCGCTGCCCGGCTGCGCTACGAACGGGATCTGTCAGACACGCCCTGGTGGGCACCGGGATGGTCAGGCGGGCTCCGGCGTCCGCCGCTCGGCCGCGCGGTCCGGCGCCGGGCCCAGCCTCACCGGCAGGGACAGCGGCCCGTACGTGATGGCGGACGGGGTGTAGGCGAGGGTGCCGACGTCGGCGGCCAGGGTCAGCTCGGGGAAGCGTCCGAACAGCGCGGACAGGGCGATGCGGCTCTCCAGCCGCGCCAGCGGCGCGCCGACGCAGAAGTGCGGGCCGAATCCGAACGCCAGGTGACCGGTCTGTTCGCGGGTGATGTCGAATCGGTCGGCCGTGTCTCCGTACCGCTCGCGGTCGGTCCCATGGTTCGCGAGGCTCAGCCACAGGGCCTCGCCGGCGGGGATGGGCACGCCCGCCAGCGTCGTGTCGGTCAGGGTGTACCGGAACGGCGAGCCGATCACGGAGCCGCGGTAGCGCAGGGTCTCCTCGACCACCTGCGGCCACCGGTCCTGCTCGATCGCCAGGGTCCGCTGGTCCGGGTGGGTGCTCAGCGCGACGACGGCGTTGCCGAGCAGGTGGACGGTCGTCTCGTGGCCGGCGATGAGCATCACCCACAGGGCGCTGACCAGTTCGTCGTCGGAGAGGTGGTCCTCGTCGTCATGCGCCTGGACGAGCCCGGTCGTCAGGTCGTCACCCGGTTCGCGCCGTTTGAGCTCGACCAGCGACGCCAGGTAGGAGTTCAGCGCCTCATTGGCGGCGGCGGCCTGCTCGCCGGTGCTCGTGTGCGCCAGCAGCGTGGTCGTCCAGCCGCGGATCTGGGCCCGTTCGGCGAGGGGAACGCCGTACAGGTCGCAGATGACCGACATCGGCAACGGCTCGGTGAAGGCGGACACGAGGTCGACGCCGTCGCCGGCCGCCGCGATGCCGTCGACGAGCGTGGCCGCCAGCTCGGAGATCCGGGGCTTCAGCGCCTCCACCCGGGAGGGCGTGAAGGCCCGGGAGATCAGGGTCCGTAGCCGCCGGTGATCCACGCCGTCCTTGACCTGGACGTGGTCACCGGCGACGAGCGGACGCATCGGCCAGTCCGGGGGCACGGAACCGTCGTGCAGGGCGGTCCAGTGTCGCGGGTCCGCCGAGAAGACCTTGTTGTCCCGGGAGAGAAGGTCGACGAGCGCGTCGTAGCTGTTCACCGCCCAGGCGGGCACGCCGTCCGGCAGCTCGATGGGAACGACGGGCCCGGCCTCGCGAAGCCGGGCATAGGTGTCGAGAATCGGCTCGCCCGGCGCGGGGAAGGGGAAGCGGGAACCGCCCACAAATGCCTCCAGTCATACATGATGGTCGTGTCTAGCGTACGTAGCTGCCGTCCCCACAGACTAGAGCGTTGTTCGGTTTTAGTGACAATGTGTGCCAGTTCCGTCAGAACGCGTAGCCGATTCTGGTCAGACCGACGGATTCGGCCGCACGCCGTCCGTGACGGGTATGAACCGCCAGTCCGCCTTTTCCTGCTGGTAGGGAGCGTCCAGGCGCTTGGCGATCACTCCGGGCAGGCCCTGCTCCTGAGCGGCCGCCCGGACGGCGTCGCCGTTGTCGAAACCTGGTGCGGTCTGCCAGCGCGGACCGGCGAGACGCAGGCCGCCGAGCAACTCGCGCGGACGTGCGTGCGGCGCGTCGAGCAGCGACCGCCCGTCGAGGTGGAGCAGGTCGAAGATCATGTAGATGTCCTGGCCCGTGACGTCGGTGATCTCGCCGTCCAGCACGACCCGGTGGGCGGCGAGGGTCTCACCGAGGCCGGACGGGACCTTGGCGGGGCTCTCGTCGGCGTCATGGGCCCGCGCGGTGCCGCGATCGGAATGGACGAGCCGCCGCCCGCCCCAGGCGAACTCGTAGCCGTAGGCGTCCCTGTTCCGGGGGAGCCGCTCCCGAACCTTCGGCAGCACCGGGCGGATCCGCTCGGGCATCGGCTCGGCGTCCGGGTCGACCGGCGGGTCCATCCGGTGGATCATCCAGTTCTTGCCGTCCGTCGGGAACAGGACGTACCGGCCGGTGGCGCGGTTTCCGTGCAGCACCACCTTGACCTCACGGTACGTACCCGCGACGACGCGGCTGTCTCACGGCAGCGTGAGGATCTCCGTGCCGGTGTCGGTGACGAGGATGGTGTGCTCGAACTGCGCGGTCCGCTTGCGGTCCTTGGTCACGACGGTCCAGCGGTCCGGCCAGATGTCGTAGTCGATCGCGCCCAGCGTCAGCATCGGCTCGATCGTGAACGTCATCCCCGGCTCGATGAGCGTGGTGGCGTGCGGGTCGTCGTAGTGCGGCACGATCAGCCCGGAGTGGAACGTCGTGCCGATGCCGTGCCCGGTGAAGTCGCGGACGACGCCGTACCCGAACCTCTTGGCGTACGACTCGATGACCCGCCCGATGACGTTGAGGTGCCGGCCCGGGCGGACGGCCTTGATGGCCCGCATCATCGCCTCGCGCGTGCGCTCGACGAGCAGACGGGACTCCTCGTCCACGTCGCCCACCAGGAAGGTCGCGTCGGTGTCCCCGTGCACGCCGTCCTTGAACGCGGTGATGTCGATGTTGATGATGTCGCCCTCGCGGACGACCGTGTCGTCGGGGATGCCGTGGCAGATCACCTCGTTGAGCGAGGTGCACAGCGACTTGGGGAAGCCCCGGTAGCCCAGCGTCGAGGGGTACGCCCCGTGGTCCAGCATGAACTCGTGCCCGATCCGGTCGAGCTCGTCGGTGGTGACCCCCGGCTGGATCCGCTTGCCGACCTCCTCGAGCGCCTGCGCGGCGATCCGTCCGGCCACGCGCATCTTCTCGATGATCTCGGGCGTCTTGACGTCCGACTCGCCCGTGCGGGGCACCTTCTTGCCGACGTACTCCGGCCGTGGGATGTCCGAAGGCACCCTGCGCATCGGGGATACGTGACCGGGACGGAGTTGCGTCGTCATGCTGTTGGAGTGTAGTCAGCTCGCCGGGGCACGATGACACCATGATCGGAGAGCGCGATGAGTGACGAAGGCAAGTGGTTCTTCTGCCTCAAGCACCGGAAGGTCGAGCACGGGCCCGGCTGCCCGAACCGTGACCGCATGGGCCCCTACGACACCGAGGACGAGGCGGCCCACGCGTTCGAGCGGGCCGCCCAGCGCAACGAGGAGTGGCGCCGCAAGGACGACTTCTAGGGTGCGTCTGACAGATCCGCCGTCCGGCTGCGCGAACGGGGTCTGTCAGGACACGCCCCAGCTCCTACGACAGGTCGGCGGCGGGGCCGCTGATCGTCTCCAGGAGACGTGCCAGGCGGTCGCGCAGGCCGCGCCTGGGCAGAGGCTCGCCGGCCGCGGCGCTGACGAGGTGCTGGGCGGCGTCGAACGACACGAGCCGGTCGTCGGCCGGCACCGTCAGGGCCTCGTGCGCGAGGCCCTCGAGCTCCCGGTCGCCGGTGTCGAGCGCGAAGATCGTCGCGCCGACGCGCCGGGCGTCGTCCACCCGCTCCAGCAGCGGCGCCGGCGACTCGTCCTCGGACACGACGATCAGCGTCTCGCCGCGCCGGGCCGCCTCCAGGCGCTCCAGGCCGACCCCCAGGTGCGGCGGGGCGCCGGGCGGCGGCTTCCAGCGCACCAGCGTGGGGGACAGCTCCGGGACGCCGCCGAGCCGGCTCTCGTCGTCGAGGTGGGCGGCGAGGTGCCACGGCTCGTCATCGGGCGCCCCGAAGACCAACAGGCCGCCCGGCTCCCGGGCGGAGGAGCGCAGCGCCCACGCGAACTCCCGGGTGCGCTCCGGCCAGCCGGTCGTCGAGAGAAGTTCGCGCAGGGCCGCCACCTGACTCGCGTCCATGGCCCCCATGGTGCCGTACAGAGCGTGAGATCACGTGCGCTTTGTTAGGGGTCGGCGATCTCAGGTAGGTATAGCCACATGGAGATACTCGGGGTCGACATCGGCGGGTCCGGCATCAAGGGCGCGCCGGTCGACGTGGAGAAGGGTGAGTTCACCCAGGACCGGCTGCGCCTGACCACACCGGAGGGGGCACCGCCCCAGGAGGTGGCGCGGGTCGTGGCCGAGATCGTCGCGCACTTCGGCTGGGAGGGGCCCGTGGGCGTGACCTTCCCGGGCGTGGTCACCGGCGGAGTCGTCCGTACCGCGGCCAACCTCGGCGACGCGTGGATCGACCTGGCCGCACGCGACCTGTTCGCGGAGGCGAGCGGCGTGCCCGTGACGCTGCTCAACGACGCCGACGCCGCCGGGATCGCGGAGATGACCTTCGGTGTGGGACGCGACCGGCCGGGCACGGTGCTCATGCTGACGCTCGGCACCGGCGTGGGCACCGCCCTGTTCCTCGACGGCAGGCTCGTGCCCAACACCGAGCTGGGCCACATCGAGATCCGCGGCAAGGACGCCGAGCGGCGGGCCTCCGCGCACGCCCGGGAGGTCCACGAGTGGGACTGGCAGGACTGGTCGAAACGACTCGGCGAGTATCTGCGGCGGATCGAGGACCTGCTGTGGCCGTCGCTGATCATCGTGGGCGGCGGAGTCAGCAAGAAGGCCGACCGCTTCCTGCCGCTGCTCAAGGACGTACGGACTCCGGTGGTCCCCGCCGAGCTGCACAATGACGCCGGCATCATCGGTGCCGCCATGGCCGCGGTACCCGGTAAGGAGCTGGTCTGAGGTGCCCTGGCAGGATCGTTCTCTATGAGCACTCAGCACGCAGACCTGCCGGACGTGAGCGGTCTGTCCATCGGCATCCTGGGTGGCACCGGAGACCAGGGCAAGGGGCTGGCGCGCCGCTTCGCCCTCGCCGGCCACCAGGTGATCATCGGTTCGCGTAGCGCCGAGCGCGCCCAGCAGGCCGCCGAGAGCCTGGGGCAGGGGCTGACCGCCCGGGGCGCGGAGAACGCCGTCGTCGCCCGCGAGGCCGACGTCGTGATCATCGCGGTGCCGTGGGACGGCCACAAGGCGACCCTGGAGTCGCTCCGGGAGGACCTCGCCGGAAAGACCGTGATCGACTGTGTCAACCCGCTCGGCTTCGACAAGCAGGGCGCCTACGCCCTGCCCGTCGAGGAGGGCAGCGCCGCCCAGCAGGCCGCGGCCGTCCTGTCCGACAGCACCGTCGTGGCCGCCTTCCACCACGTCTCGGCGGTGGTGCTCCTCGACCCGGAGATCGACAAGGTCGACCTCGACGTGCTCGTGCTGGGCGACGACCGGGAGGCGACGAACACGGTCCAGGCCCTGGCCGGTCGCATCACGGGCATGCGCGGGATCTACGGCGGGCGGCTTCGCAACGCTCACCAGATCGAGGCGCTGACCGCCAACCTGATCTCCATCAACCGGCGCTACAAGGCGCACGCCGGCCTGCGCGTCACCGACGTATGAGGTTCGTCGTCTACGGCGCGGGCGCGGTCGGCGGCGCCATCGGGGCCCGGCTGTTCCAGCGGGGCCACGACGTCACGCTCATCGCCCGCGGCGCCCACTACGAGGCCATTCGTGACCGGGGACTGCGCCTCGACACCCCGGAGGAGAGCGTCACCCTGCCGATCCCGGTCGTCGACCGGCCGTCGGCGGTGACGTTCCGGCCCGGCGACGTCGTCCTGCTCACGATGAAGACGCAGGACACCCTGGCGGCGCTGGCCGAGCTGTCGGCCCTCGCCCCACCGGACGTCATCGTCGCGTCCGCCCAGAACGGCGTCGAGAACGAGCGCCTCGCCCTGCGGCTGTTCCGCCGCGTGTACGGCATCTGCGTCCTGTTGCCGTCGGCGTTTCTCGAGCCCGGCGTCGTCGAGGCGTACCTCGCGCCCCAGACGGGCGGCCTCGACGTCGGCCGGTACCCCGACGGCGTGGACGACACGGCCGAGGCCCTGGCGGAGGCCTTCACGGACGCGACGTTCGTGTCGGTCGCCCGGCCGGACGTGATGCGCTACAAGTACGGCAAGCTCCTGACGAACCTCGGGAACGCCGTCGAGGTGGTCATCGGCCCCGGCGAACAGGGCGCGGAGATCATCCGGCTCGCCCGGGACGAAGGGACGGCGTGCCTGCGGGCGTCGGGCATCGACGCGCCGAGCGGAGTGGGCATGGCGTCCCAGATTCGTCCCATCCGCGGGCGCCTGCGCACCGGCGGCTCGTCCCACCAGAGTCTGAGCCGGGGGACCGGCACGATCGAGGCCGACTACCTCAACGGGGAGATCGTCCTGCTGGGCCGCGAGCACGGCGTGCCGACCCCGGTCAACGAGCTGCTCCGGCGGTTGGCGAACCGGATGGCCCGCGAGGGCCTGCCGCCGGGCCTGATGACGCCGGAGGAGTTCCTCACCGCGCTGGACGGATCCGCCCCCGGATGACCGGAGGGCCGCCCGGTGCCCCGGTCCCTCCGATGGTCGACGACCTCGGCGGGCTGTTCCGGCCCGCCCGTGGCGTTCGGCGGGTCGTGTCGCTCGTGCCGTCCCTCACCGAGGCGATCGCGCGTACGGTGCCGGGCCTGCTGGTGGGCGCCACCGACTGGTGCGTCCAGCCACCGGGCCTCGGCGTCGTGCGCGTCGGCGGCACGAAGAACCCCGACGTCCGGAAGGTGGTCGGGCTGGCGCCGGACCTGGTCGTGGCCAACTTCGAGGAGAACCGCGAAGCCGACCTCGACGCCCTGCGCGCGGCGGGCGTCCCGGTGTGGGTCACCGTGATCCGTACGATCCCGGAGGCGCTGACCAGCCTCCAGCGGATGCTCGCCGCGTGCGGGCAGGACACGCCGGCGTGGCTGGCCGAGGCGCGTACGGTCTGGGCCGACGTCCTCCGGGAGCCACCGCCGGCCGGCGTGGCGGCGGTGGTCCCCATCTGGCGGCGCCCCTGGATGGTGCTCGGCCGGGACACCTTCGCCGGGGACGTCCTCGCGCGGCTCGGCGTCGCCAACGTGTACGCGCACGCCGACGAGCGGTATCCGAAGGTGTCCGTTGACGAGATGCTGCGCCGGCGGCCGGGACTGGTCGTCCTGCCGGACGAGCCGTACGCCTTCTCCGCCGTGGATGGGCCGGAGACGTTCCCGGGGCTGCTGGTGGCGCTGGTGAGCGGCCGGCACCTGGAGTGGTACGGGCCGTCCCTCACCGAGGCGCGGCGGGTCCTCAGCGCGTCGCTTCCGGCGCCCGGCCCTGCCTCCAGTCGGTGGCCATGATGGCGCGGGCGGCGGCGAGCGTCATCGCGCCGGCGCACACCTTCTTCTTCAGCGCGTTCTCGACCTCGTCCTTGTCGGCGGCGGTGGCCCCGCCGGTGTCGTAGCGGGGCTCGGGCCACAGGTTCCGCGGATCGCGCGGCGCGCCGCCGAGTTCGAGCGGGATCAGATGATCCTCCTCATAGTGCGCGGGGATCGTGTCGAGGTAGCCGTACTCGGCGATCTGCCGGACCTTGAGCGCGTTCGTGTACGACACCGGCGGCCGTACGGTCCTGGTCCAGCCGGCCACGCAGATCGTCGAGCCGATCGTGTCCTGCGTGACGTCCGGGTTGATCGCGCCGGGCTGGCAGGACGGATCGGGCAGCGGCAGATAGGCCTGGGAGCAGGTCGCGGGGTACTCCGGCGTCGTGGCGACCGGGACCGGGACGGGCGGGGACGCGGTGGCGGCGATGGACCAGACGATGGCGAGGACGCACGGCATGGGAGTGCCCTTCGGGAAGCGGGGGTTCGCCCCGCCATCCGGGCACTCGTCCCTGACGGCTTGGACCGGGTCATCGGATATGGCGTTACGCGGGAGCGGAGATCATCTACCCAGGGCGGACGATCATCGAAACACTCACCGGCGCTGGAACCTCACGGGCGCGGCGCGGGCGGCATGGTGGTGCTGCCCTCCAGGCTTACGAAGGCGTTCAGCACGGCCGAGCGGTCGTGGCCGGCGGCCAGCAGAAGGTGCATCAGGACGCGGGCCTTCAGCGGATCGAGGCGGGTGGCCGCCATCCCGCCGGGCGGTGCCGTGGGGGAGGACAGGACGACCGGAATGCGGCCGGCCGGTTCGGCGAGGACCGGTGCCAGCATGGCGAGAGCGGCCTGCCCGGCGGGGGCGGCCACGACCAGCCCGTCGCAGTGGTCGGCGAGGGTCCGAAGCAGTCCGCCGTCGTCGCCCAGGGCCACGACGTGCAGCCCGACGCGCGGCGGGTGCCCGGCGAACGGGCCGCGTACCGTGAACCGTTCCGGCGGCCGCCACAGCAGGCGCGGTGCCCCGCCGATCACCTGGCCCAGCGGCCCCGCCCCCGGCGAGGCGAACGCCGGAGCGGCGATCCCGGTGGCCGTGACGTGCCGTGCCGCGTGGATCTCGCCGTGTGCCACGACCGCGCAGCCGAGCCCCTGCGGCCCGGCGGCCGCGACGGCGACGGCGTCCGCCAGGTCGGCGGGGGTGCCGGAGGCGGCGGTGAGGACGATGGGCGCGGTCCCGTCGTGGACGAGCTCCAGGGCCCAGGCCGTCTCCGCGAGGGTCTCCGAGGGGTGGACGATCACGACGCCGTGCGCGCCGGCGGCGGCCGTCTCTCCGACCGCGCGGGCGAGCTCGCCGACCGCGGCGAAGGTGGAGACGGGACCGGCGACCGGGCGGCGCTCCACCGTCACCCCCGGCGGGAGGGGCGGCGGCGCGTCGGCCATGGGCACGGGCCCGTCGGGGACGAACACGACGACCCGCCGGGTCACCGATTCGTCGGCGGGCCCGGCACCGGGCTCCCGGGCGGCAGGGAAGGGCGCGGCGGAGGGTGCGTTCGCCGGTGACGCCGCCTCGGATGGGGCATCGCCGGGCCGGGCCTCCGGCCACAGGTCAGCGGTAGGCGTGTTCGGGACCGGGGAAGGCGCCCGAGACGACCTCCGCCGCGAACTCCTGGACGGCGCCGCGCAGGACACCCGTCACGTCGGCGTACCGCTTGACGAACTTGGCCGTGTGCGGGGTGAGGCCGGCCATGTCCTGCCACACGAGGACCTGCGCGTCGGTGCCCGGGCCGGCGCCGATGCCGATGGTCGGGATGGACAGGGCGGCGGTGACGCGGTCGGCGAGCTCGGAGGGCACGCATTCGAGCACGACGGAGAACGCGCCCGCGGCCTCGAGGTCCTTGGCGTCGGCCATGAGGCGTTCGCCGTCCTCGCCGCGTCCCTGGACGCGGTAGCCGCCGAAGGCGTTCACCGACTGCGGCGTGAGTCCGAGATGCGCCATGACCGGGATGCCCGCCGCGACCAGCGCCTCGACCTGGGGGAGCACCCGCCGGCCGCCCTCGAGCTTGACCGCCTGCGCGCCGGTCTCCTTCAGGAACCTGACCCCGGTGTGCAGGGCCTCGGCCACGCCGGTCTGGTACGCCCCGAACGGCAGGTCGGCGACGACCATGGCGCGGGAGGTGCCGCGCACCACCGCCGCGGTGAGCGGGATGAGGTCGTCGACGGTGACGGGGATCGTGGACTCGTGGCCGAGGACCACCATTCCGGCGGAGTCGCCGACGAGCAGCACCGGGATCCCGGCGTCGTCGAAGACCCGCGCGGTGAGCGCGTCGTACGCGGTGAGCATGGGCCACTTCTCGCCGCGTTCCTTCGCCGTCGCGATGTCGCGTACGGTCACGCGGCGCCCGGTCTGGCCGCCGTACAGCGTGGTCGGCCGACTGGTCGATACAGACATCGGAAACCTCCTGCCTCGAGGCGCCACGGTGGCGTCCCCGGACGAGATCGATGATCCCACGAGGTCAACGACCCGTACAGCCCGTACCTTCCCGACGTCGTTTATGAAACGCTACGGTTGCGTATCGTTCCGGGAATATCCTAAGTTGGGCAGCGTTAAGAAACGCAACAGACTCGTATCGATATCCCCCGAAGGGCCTCATGGATCCGCAGACCATCCACAAGAGGCGCTGGACCATCCTCGGCGTCCTCATCGTCAGCCTGCTCGTCATCGTGCTCGACAACACGGTCCTCAACGTCGCGTTGAAGACCATCGCGGACCCGCGCGACGGCCTCGGCGCCACCCAGGCCCAGCTGGAATGGGCCATCAACTCCTACACGCTCGTCTTCGCCGGCCTGCTGTTCACCTTCGGTGTGCTCGGCGACCGGATCGGCCGCAAGCGCATGCTGATCATCGGCATGCTCCTGTTCGGCCTCGCCTCGCTGCTGTCCTCGTACGCGCAGACCCCCGACCAGCTGATCCTCGCCCGTGCGGCAATGGGCTTCGGCGGCGCGGCCGTCATGCCGCAGACGCTGTCGATCATCACGAACGTCTTCGAGCCGCAGGAGCGCGGCCGGGCCATCGGCGTGTGGGCCGGGGCCGTCGGCATCGGGATCGCCGTCGGGCCCATCACCGGCGGTCTGCTGCTCGACCACTTCTGGTGGGGTTCGGTCTTCCTCATCAACGTCCCGATCGTCATCGCCGGCGTGATCGGCATCGCGATCGTCGTCCCGGAGTCCCGGATCGCGGTGCGCACCAGGATCGACTTCGGTGGCGTGCTGCTGTCGATCGCCGGCCTGATCCTCCTCACCTACGGGATCATCGAGGGCGGCGAGAAGGCGACCGTCACCGCGCCGACCGTGTACGGGCCCGTGCTCGCCGGCGTGGCACTGCTCGCGCTGTTCGTCTGGTACGAGTCCCGCATCGAGCACCCGTCGCTCAACGTCCGGCTGTTCCGCGACGGCCGGCTGTCGGCGTCCGTGGGCGCCATCGCCCTGGTGTTCTTCGCGCTCGGCGGCGTCTTCCTGTTCGTCTCGCTGTACCTGCAGAACGTCCGTGGCTACACGCCGCTGCAGGCGGGCCTGCTCACGCTGCCGCTGGCCGTCGGCCAGATGCTGTTCTCGCCGCGGAGCGCCGGGCTGGTCGCCCGGTACGGCGCCAAGCGGGTCGCCGCGACCGGCCTGACCATGGTCGCGCTGGCGCTGCTCAGCTACCACTTCACCGCCGTGCACAGCCCGATCTGGATCCTCGAGATCACCTTCTTCGTGCAGGGCGCCGGAATGGCCCTCGTGATGCCCCCGGCCACCACCGCGGTCATGTCCGTGCTGCCGAGGGAGCAGGCCGGATCCGGCTCGGCCATCAACAACATCGCCCGTCAGGTCGCCGTCGCGCTCGGCGTCGCCGTCCTGGGCTCCCTGGTCTCCTCGATCTACCGCAACGGCATGAAGCCGCACCTGACGGCGCTGCCCGAGCGCGTACGCGACGTCGCCGGGTCGGACATCGGCAGCACCACGGGCGTGGCCGACAAGCTCGGAGCGGCGGGCCGGGCGCTCCTGCCGCCGGCGCACGACTCCTTCGTCCACGCCATGCACATCACCTCCGCGATCTCGGCCGCCGTGGCCTTCCTCGGAGCGCTCGTCGTCCTGAAGTGGATGCCCGGTCAGGCGGCGGCCGAGGCCGACACCCCGCCCGTTGAACAGCGCGAACCCGCCGAGGTATGAGACGGTGATGCGCGATGACGCAGACCACTGATCAGCTCGCCGCGCGGCCGCCGGGCCGGCCGCGCAGTGAGCGCGCAGCCAAGGCGATCGTCGACGCCACCCTGGACCTCCTCGCCGAGGAGGGCGGGGTGGCCGGCGTCTCCATCGAGGCGGTGGCCGCACGCGCGGGGGTCGGCAAGACGACGATCTACCGCCGCTGGCCCAACAAGGAGGCGCTCATCATCGACGCGCTCGCCGCGTTGAAGGAGCCCTTCCCCGAGCCGCGCGGCGAGTCGGTGCGCGACGACCTGACCGCCATAGCCCGGGCCTTCGTCGCGAACAAGAGCGACAAGAAGCGCCTGGACTGCTACTGGAGCGTCCTCGGTAGTTCCGAGCGGTATCCGGAGCTGATCGCGCGGTTCACCCGCGAGGTCATCGAGCCCCGGCGCGAGGTCATACGGGAGGTGCTGCGGCGCGGCGTCGCCAGCGGCCAGCTGCGCTCCGACCTCGACGTCGAGCTGACCCAGTGGGTCCTCACGGGAGCCATGGCCAATCGGGCGCGGGCGTTCGGCGCCGGGCCGGTCCCAGAGGACTTCGCGGAACGGGTCATCGACACCCTTCTGGCCGGGCTGACGCCGCGCTGACCGGTCGACCGCGTGATCTTCCTTCCCTCCGGTCGGCTTTTGGTCATACTTTTACTCCGGGGGCTGACGGGCCACAGGAAGGACTCCGGCGGATGGCCGATTCTTCGGCGAGGACCCTGGTGCTCGGCATCGGCCGGGCCGGTGAGGTCCTCCAGTGCGGGCAGAACTCCACGGGCGTGCTGGGCCGTCCCCCGGAGGAGGTCGTCGGCACCGACGTGACCGGCCTGTTCACCGAGGAGAGCAAGGAGGCGCTGACCGGCCTCCTCGACGCCCTCGCCGAACGCCACGAGCGGACCGCCGTCCTCGGTGTGCGCACCGAGGACGGCGAACCGCGCAATGCAGTCGTCACCGTCCAGCCGATGCACACCGCGGCCGCCGACCCCGCCGACCTGATGATGGTCCGCGTCGCGGTGACCGATTTGGAACGCTTCACCGACCCGGCGCTGATGCGCCGGGCCATGCTGGACGACGCGCTCGTACGCATCGGGGCCACGCTCGACCTGGACCAGATGGCGCGCGAACTCGTCGACGTCGTCGTGCCCCACTTCTGCAACGCCGCCGGCGTCCTCATCCAGGAGAGCATCGTCGCCGCCGACGAGCACCCCTCGATCGCCGCCGACGGCACCACCGTGCTGCGCCGGGTGGCGCTCGCCACCGATGCCTCGGACCCGAAGTGGAACGCCGCCTTCCCGACGGGGGAGGTCCTCACCTACCCGCCCGACACCCCGTACACCCGCTGCATGGCCACCGGCGAGCCGGTGCTGGAATCCCACTTCGACGTCAAGGCCGCCAAGAGGATCGCCCGGCTCTGGCGGCGCAAGCCCGTCGCCAAGCTCCTGGCCGACAGCTCCATGGTCCTGCTGCCGCTGATCGCCCGGGGGACCACGCTGGGATTCGTCGTCTGCACCCGCAGCGCCGCCCACCGGGCCTTCGACGCGTACGACGTCGAGATCGGGATGGAGTTCGCCGCGCGCGCGGCCCTCTACATCGACAACGCCCGCCACTACAGCCGCGAACGCGCGACCGCGCTGACCCTCCAGCGCAGCATGCTGCCCACCGAGCTCACGGCACCGTCCAGCGTCGCCGTACGCCACCGGTACCTGCCGGGCAACCAGCTGATCGAGGTCGGCGGCGACTGGTACGAGTCGATCGCCCTGCCGGGCGGCCGCGTCGCCCTCATCGTCGGCGACGTCGCCGGCCACGGCGTGCGCGCCGCCGTCACCATGGGACGGCTGCGCACCGCCCTGCGGACCATCGTCAACCTGGAGCTGTCCCCGGCGGACGGTCTGCAGCAGCTCGACGCGCTGATGCGGGAGCTCGGCGAGCGGGAGCCCGCCTTCGCCACCTGCGTGTACGCCGTCTACGACGCGACGGACGGCACCTGCGAGATCGCCTCCGCCGGGCATCTGCCGCCGCTGCTGCTGCGGCCGAACGGCACCACCGAGTTCCTCGACGTCCCGCCCGCGCCGCCGCTCGGCGTCGGCGAGGGAATGATCGAGACCCGCACGTTCACCATCGGGGACGGCAGCATCCTCGTGCTCTACACCGACGGGCTCGTGGAGAACCGCGGGCAGGACATCGACGACGGCCTCTCCCGGCTGCGTGGCCTGTTCGGCGCGGACGCGCTGTTCCGGCCCTTGGAGGAGCTCGCCAAGGCCACGCTCGACAGCGCCTACTCCGACCACGACCGCGACGACATCGCGGTGCTCATCGCCCGCCTGCGGCGGCTGCCCGAGTGTGACATCGCCTCCTGGCGGCTGCCCGCACGGCCGACCGCGGTACGCGACGCCCGCGCCCGGGTCCGCGAGACGCTCGAACGCTGGGACTGCGGCGACCTGTCCTTCAGCACGGAGCTGGTGGTGTCGGAACTGGTCACCAACGCGCTGCGGTACGCCTCCGGCGACATCGAGCTACGGCTGCTGCGCGACACCACTCTGGTCTGCGAGGTCCGCGACGACTCCGACGCCCTGCCCCGGGCCCGCCAGGCGGCCGACGACGACGAGGGCGGCCGCGGCCTGCAGGTCGTCCACCGGCTGGCCAAGCGGTGGGGCGCTCGCCCGGTGGGCGACGGCAAGGTGGTGTGGTGCGAGCTCGAGCTCCCCGGCCGAGACGACGCCGTCGAGGGAGCCTGGCCGGGTGAGGCCCACCACCTCCCCTGAGCAGCCCCTCGCACCGTTATCGTCGAGGGTCTTCGATGTCAGAGGCACGAATACCCTCGACGAAACGCGACCGCCGGCGACCTCAGCGGCCGTTGATGGTCGCCGGGGCGACGATCTCGCGCCACTTGTTGGTGATGGGCAGGCGGCGGTCGCGGCCGAAGTTCTTCGGCATGATCTTGGGGCCGGGCGGGTACTGGCGGCGTTTGTACTCGGCCGCGTCGACCAACCTGATCACCCGCTCGACCAGCTCCGGGTCGTGGCCCGCCGCGATCAGATCGTCGCGGCCCAGGTCCTTCTCGACGTAGTCGTCCAGGAGCGCGTCGAGGACGTCGTACGGCGGGAGGGAGTCGGTGTCGAGCTGGTCGGGGCGCAGCTCGGCGGAGGGCGGCTTGTCGATGATGTTCTGCGGGATCGGCGCGGTCCCCGAGGGGCGCACGAACGGGTGGTCGCCGTCGATCCGCTCGTTCCGCCAGCGGCACAGCGCGAACACCGTGACCTTGGGCACGTCCTTGATGGGCCCGTAGCCGCCGGCGGAGTCGCCGTACAGCGTGGAGTAGCCGGTGGCCAGCTCGCTCTTGTTGCCGGTGGTGAGCACGAGATGGCCGTGCTCGTTGGACAGGCCCATGAGGATGTTGCCGCGCACGCGCGCCTGCAGGTTCTCGGCGGCGAGCCCGTGCAGCTCCAGCTCGGCCTCGTAGGCGTCGACCATGCCGCGGATCGGCACCGTTTGCGAGTGGATGCCCTGCCGCTTGACCAGGTCCTCGGCGTCGGTGATCGAGTGGTCGCTGGAGTAACGGCTCGGCATGAGGACCGTGTGGACGTTGTCCGGGCCGATCGCGTCGGCGGCGATGGTCGCGACCAGCGCGGAGTCGATGCCGCCGGACAGCCCGAGGATCACCGAGCGGAAGCCGTTCTTGCGGACGTAGTCGCGTACGCCGAGGACGAGCGCGCCGTACACCTCGCCGAGGTCGCCCAGCGGCTCGGCGCAGGGCGGCTTCTCCGGGGAGTACGGCTCGACCGGGTCGGACGACAGCAGCACGCGCTCGATCGTGAAGGTGGTGCCGTCGTGCCCGTCGGCGGGCGTCTCGCCGGGCGTGAACTCCGGCGGCGCCGCGGGCAGGTCGAGGTCGGCGACGAGGAGGTCCTCCTCGAACTGAGGGCCGCGAGCGATCAGCTCTCCGTCGCCGGTGACGATCACGGAGTCGCCGTCGAAGACGAGCTCGTCCTGGCCGCCGACCAGGTTGACGTACGCGAGCGCGCAGCCGGCCTCGCGGGCCCGGCGGGCGCACAGCTCCAGGCGCACGTCGTCCTTGTTGCGCTCGTACGGCGAGGCGTTCGGGGCGACGAGCAGCTGGGCTCCGGCCTCGCGGGCCACGGTGACCGGCCCGCCCTCCTGCCACAGGTCCTCGCAGATCGCCACGGCGACGTCGACACCGTGCAACCGGAACACCGGCAGCCGGTCACCGCGGACGAAGTAGCGGTACTCGTCGAAGACGCCGTAGTTGGGCAGGTGGTGCTTTGCGGTGCGGATGACGACCCGGCCCTGGTACAGCACCGCCGCCGCGTCGAGCGGAGCGCCTGCGGGCTGGCCGACGCGGTCGACGACGTCGGCGCGCCGGTCGAGGTAGCCGAGCACGACGGGCAGCTCGCCGAGCCCCTCGTCGGCGAGCCGGCGGGCGGTCGCCTCCAGGGTGGCGATCGACGCGTCCACGAATGACTTGCGCAGCGCGAGGTCCTCCACCGGGTAGCCGGTGAGGAACATCTCGGGGAAGACGACGAGGTGCGCGCCGCGGTCGGCGGCGCGCCGGGTCCATTCGACGGTGAGGTCTGCGTTGCCGGTGAGGTCGCCGACGGTCGCGTCCACCTGAGCGAGTGCGATACGAAGCTGAGCCACGCCTTCGAGACTAGACGGGACGCGTCGGGAGCATCCGTGGGGGGACCGGCGCGGTGATCAGACCGGTCAGGTGGCGCGATCGCCTGGTGGAGACGGCAGCGTGCGAACCTCGGAGAAGAGCAGTGGGGTGAGGACGACGAGGAGCTGCAGGGTCCCCGCGGTCCAGAGGGTGGCGTGCAGGCCGAGCCGGCCGGCCACGGGCGCGACCAGCGCCAGGCCCAGTGGCTGGCAGGCGATCGCGCCGGCCCATTCGTAGGCGCTGACGCGCGACAGCGCGGTCGCCGGGATGTGCTGTTGCAGGGCCGTCTCCCACAGCGTGTTGAAGACCATGAGGACGAGGCCGCCGCAGAACGCCGCGACCGCGATGCCGGCCACCGTGAGATCGGCGGCCAGGGCGAGGGTCGGGCAGGCGAACATCGCCATCATCGCCACGCCGGAGCGCAGCGGGAACCGCGGCCGTACGCAGAGCGCGATCACCCCGCCCCCGAGGCAGCCGGCGCCGAAGGTCGCCGAGATGAGCGCCCACGCGCCCGCGCCGCCGAACGACCGGGCGCTCACGGTCGGGCCGAGCACCGAGAACGCGCCGTAGAGCAGGTTGACCAGTGAGGCGGCGACGATGACGCTCCACACCCACCGCCGGGATCGGAACTCCCGCCAGCCGTCGGCCAGGTCGCGGGTGAACCGTCGCGCCCGCTCGTCACCGGTCCGCCGCAGCCGGACACGGGACAGGCAGGCGGCGCTGATGGCGAACGTCGCCGAGTCGGCGGCGATGGCCCAGCCGGGGCCGGCGCCGACGACCAGGATCCCGGCGACCGCGGGCCCGGTGATGAGGGACGCGGACAGGGCCAGGACGCGCAGCGCGTTGGCGGGCTGCCGCTGCTCGGGTCGTGTCGTCGCCTGGACGAGCCCCGCGACGGCGGGTCCGGACAGCGCGGCGGCGATCCCGTGTACCACCTGGAAGATCAGCAGATGCCAGACCCGCGCGGCCCCGGTGATCAGCAGGGTGGCCGCCAGGCCCTGGCTGACGGCGCGAACGAGGTCGGAGCCGAGCATCAGCGCGTGCCGGGGAAGCCGGTCCGCGATGACCCCGCCGGCCAGCGTGAAGAGGACCTGGGACGCCGATCCGGCGGCGAGTACGGCTCCGAGGTCGACGGCGCGTCCGGTGAGGCCGAGGACGGCGAAGGCGAGGGCGGGCGCGACCATGCCGTCGCCGAGCATCGAGGTGCACTGGCCGACGAAGAACCAGCGGAAGTTCCGTTCCCGGAGAACGGACAGTCCGCGGGCCAGGCCAGAGGAGCTCGGGGCCTGCACCATTCAGCTCGTACGCCGCCTCTGAGGGGATTAACCACCTGAAGTTAGACATTCCGGACTCAAGTGGTCAACCCCCAGGGATGTGTGGATCGGTCCACGTCCAACGTCTCCCTGGACGGCTCCGGGAACCTGCGGATCACGCCGCAGCGCGGCGAGAGCGCGGTGACGGGGGCTCGTCGCGGTCTCAGTGCTTCAGGGCCCGTCTCCGGCGTCGTACGGCCGGGCCGAGCGCGAGGGCTCCGGCGGCGGCGGTCCCGCACAGGATCGCGCAGAGGAGCCACGGCGACCAGGAGGCCAGGCCGAGCAGCCCGCCGCCCGCCGGCGGTCCCAGCAGCGACGCGAGCGCGAACGCCATGCCGTACAGCCCGCCGTAGCGGCCCCGCAGGTGCGGTGGTGCGAGGTCCGCGACGATCGCCGACGACACCGCCGCGAAGAGGATCTCGCCCAGCGTCCACACCGCGACCGTCGCCGCGAACGCCCACGCCGACGCCGCGAACGCGGTGAGCCCGAACCCGGCGCCCACCACGGCCACGCCCGCCGCCAGCACCCGGCTGTGGTCACGGCGGCCGAGCCAGGCGCCGATCAGCGGCTGGACGATGACGATCCCGATCCCGTTGAGGGCCATCGCGAAGCCGTACGCCGACGGGGGAAGCCCCACGCGCCGCATCGCGAGCGGGAGCGTCGAGTAGGCCTGCAGGTACACGAAGCCGTAGCACAGGACGACCAGCACCGAGCCGACCGCGACGCGGTCCCGCAGCACGTCCGCGAACCCACCGGGTTCCCGCTCCGCGCGCCGGCCGCGCGTCTCGGGCACCGCGCGCCAGACCAGGACGCCGCACACCACGCACGTGGCCGCGTCCACCCAGAACAGCCAGGAGAAGCCCGCGCGCGACAGCGTCCCGCCGAGCACCATGGCCACCGCGAAGCCCAGGTTGATCGCCCAGAACAGCAGCCCGAACGCACGGGTCCGCTCGGCGGGCCCGACCAGGTCGGCCAGCAGCGCCTGCGACGCGGGGCGGTAGGCGTCGATGGTCAGGCCGAGCACGAACACCAGCGCGACCAGGACCGGCGTCGCGGTGGCGTACCCGAGGGCGAGCATCGCCGCGGCGGTGGCCAGCATCCCGCCGGTCAGCGTGGCGCGCCGCCCGACCCGGTCGGCGAGCACCCCGCCGACGAACTGCGACACGATCGAGCCGAGACCGAACAGCGCCAGTACCATCCCGGTCGCCGTGACCGACAGGCCGCGCACCCCCGTGAGGTAGAAGGCGAGGAACGGCTCGACCATCGTGCCGAGCCGGTTGACGAAGCTGCCGGCCCACAGCGCCCAGAACGCGCGCGGCAGGCCGCCGACCCGGGCGTGCAGGAACGGGGGCAGCCGGGTGGGCGGGGGAAGCGGCATCTCCTCGACGGACGTCATGCGGTCATGGTCGACAACGCGGGTGCCCGCCTGGAATTCTTTTAGCGGTGCCTAAATGATCGAATTCCTCTTCGCCCCCGACGACGTCGCGCGCGTCCGGTTCGCGTTCTCGCCCCTCTGGGAGCTCATGCACAGTCTGCGTGTGCTGGCCGAACCCTCCCGGCGCGCGCTTCACCTGCCGTGGGTCCGCGCCGTACGCCCCCGGCTGCAGGGGCTCGACCTGACTCCGCTGCACGCGCTCGTTCCCGCCGACGGGTACATCCCCGACTTCCTCACGCCGCCGCCGGAGTCCCCGCTGCCCGACTTCGTCACAGAGCTCGCCATGGTCCGGGCCACGCCCGCCCACCTGGTCGCCGAGGAGATCCGGCACGTCGGGCTGCGCAGCAAGGGCGCCGCCCCGCTCGAAGAGCGGCGCCGGGCGATGATCGAGGAGCCCGAGCGCGCGCTCGCGCACGTCGCCGACCTGCTCGGCGCCTACTGGGAGGCGGCGCTCGAGGAATACTGGCCGAGGACCCAGGCGCTGCTGGAGACCGACGTGCTCCGGCGGTCCCGCGCCCTCACCGAGCGAGGCGCCGAAGGGCTCTTCGCCGGGCTCCACGAGGCGGTCCGCTGGCACGGCGACCGGCTCGCCGTCCAGCGTACGTGGCACTATCGGGGTGCGCTGGCCGGGCACGGGCTGATCCTGGTGCCGAGCGCGTTCGTCTGGCCCTCCGTCTCGATGATGGTCCCGCCGTACCGGCCGATGCTGAGCTATCCGGCGTACGGTGTCGCGACGCTGTGGGAGACCGCCCCGGCGGCGCCCCCGGACGCCCTCGCGGCGTTGATCGGCCGGCGCCGGGCAGCGCTGCTCCTCGCGCTCGCGGGCCCGGCGTCGACCACGGAGCTGGCCCGGCGCCTGGCGGTGACGCCGGGCGCGATCAGCCAGCATCTGGGCGTCCTCCGTGCCTGCGGCCTGGTGACGGGCCGCCGGGTCGGCAGGCGCGTGCTGTACGCACGGACGGCGGCCGGGGACGCGCTCGCGGCCTCGGGCGACGCGATCGACATGGACGTCACTGAGAGCAACTGATTGACTCTGGTGCGTGAGCGTGATGGACCGAGCGTCGCGACTCCCTCGGAGGCACCGTGCACCTGATCACTCTGTCCCGTGCGTCCGCCGTACCCGCCACGGCGGTCACCGCCTGCCTGCTGGCCGCCTGCGCGCCGGCCGGCCAGACCGTGCACGGTGTCCGTCTGGTCACCCGGGGCGCGCTGACCACCTGCACGCACCTGCCGTACGCGCCGTTCCAGTTCCAGTTCCAGCGGGGCAAGGCGATCGTCGGTTTCGACGTGGACCTGATCGACCTGGTCGCCCGGCGGCTGGGCGTCCGGCAGAAGATCATCGACACCCGGTTCACGGCGATCACCTCGGGGCAGGTGTTCGCGGTGGCGGCGTGCGACCTGGCGGCGGCCGGGATGACCATCAACCCGCAGCGGGCGTCGGTGGTCGACTTCTCCCGCCCCTACTTCGATTCCGGGCAGGCGCTGATGGCCCGCCGCGATGTGCGCGTCACGCCCGACGCCCTCGGTCCGGGCGGGCTGCGCGTCGGCGTGGTCGTCGGCACGACCGGACAGGCGTACGCGCGCGGCCGGAGATGGCAGACCAAGGGCTATGAGAACGCCACGACCGAGTTGGACGCGCTGCGCACCGGCCAGGTCGACGTGCTGGTCCAGGACGACCCGGTGGTGCGCTACTGGCTCACCGACGAGGCCAACGCGGACTTCACCCTCGTCCCGGGGCTGCGCACCCACGAGCAGTACGGCTTCGCCGTGCGAAAGGGCCACAACCCGGCGCTGCTGCGGCTGATCGATCAGGTCATCGCGCAGATCCGGCGGGACGGCACCTACCGGCGGACGTACGAACGGTGGATGGGGCCCATGCCGCCGGCCGCCACCGGCTGACGCCGCCGGATCACTCCGGTCGCGGCCGGAAGGTCCGTCTGATGCCGTCTGAGGCGGCCGGTGATGCCGCAGGACTACACCCGTTCAAGGTGGTCACCGCGGCGGCCCTGCTGGACGGCGGCATGACCCCGGCGAGCCCGATCGACTGTCCGGCCGTCACGGTGGCCGGGCAGCGCACCATCCACAACCACAGTGGCCTCGCCCTGGGCCGCGTGCCGCTCGCCGACGCGTTCGCGGAGTCCTGCAACACGACCTTCGCCACGCTCGGCGTGGTGGCGGGAGCCCGGCGGCTCAAGGCGAGCGCCGACGCGTTCGGGTTCGACGGCCACTTCGACGTAGGGACGGACACCGCGTACTCCGGCGACTTCCCGGACCCCGGTGGCGACAACGGGCTGGCCGAGGCGTCGATCGGGCAGGGGAAGGTCCAGGCGAACCCGCTCGCGATGGCGGTCGTCGCCGCCGCCGTGGCCGACGGGTCCTACCGCTCTCCGCGTCTGGTGGACGCGCGTCTCCTCCGCGGAGGGACGGTCAGGCCGCTGTCCTCATCGGTGGTGACCGGGCTGCGGTCGATGATGCGCGCGGTCGCCACACGGGGGACCGCCGCGCGCGCCGGGCTTCCGGCCGGCACGGCGGGCAAGACGGGGACGGCCGAATATGATGCCGAGGGCCGTACCCATGCGTGGTTCATCGGTTACCGGGGCGATCTGGCCTTCGCCGTGTTCGTCGAGAACGGCGGCGACGGCGGGCAGGTGGCCGCGCCGGTGGCGGCCCACTTTCTGGCTGTCATCAAGTCGTGACCCAGTGGAGTCTCCGCAGGTGGCGGTTGATATGAAATAGTCGGACAGTTGTTTTCATGGCTTATGGAGGATTTGTGGCTATTCGTCGCCGACTTGCCGCCGCCACCGCCGGGCTCTGCGCGGCCGCGCTCGCCCTCACCGCCTGCAGCGGCGGAGGAGACGGAGTGACGGTCCAGGGCGCCAAGCTGGTGAAGAAGGGCAAGCTCGTCACCTGCACCCACCTGCCGTACCCGCCGTTCCAGTCGGCCCAGGGCGGCAAGGTCGTCGGCTTCGACGTCGACATCATCGACCTGGCGGCCAAGAAGCTCGGCGTGACCCAGCAGATCATCGACACGCCCTTTGAGACGATCAAGACGGGCACCGCGCTGAACGCCGGGAAGTGCGACGTCGCCGCCGCGGGCATGACGATCAAGCCGGAGCGGGCGCGGTTCATCGACTTCACCAAGCCGTACTTCAACGCCACCCAGGCGCTGATGGGGAAGAAGGGCGTGACCTTCACGTCGCTGGACGAGGTGAAGGCGCAGAAGCTGAAGGTCGGCTCCCAGGCGAGCACCACGGGTGAGGACTACGCGCACTCGAAGGGCATCGACTCGAAGTCCTTCAAGGACTCCGTGAGCCTGCTCAACGGACTGCGCAGCGGCCAGGTCGACGTGATCATCGAGGACTACCCGGTCGTCCAGGGCTGGCTGAAGGACTCCGCGAACGCCAAGTACGGCGTGGCGGCCAGCCTCAACACCGGTGAGCAGTACGGCTTCGCGGTCCGCAAGGGCCAGAACCCCAAGCTGCTCGCGCTGATCAACCAGACCATCGACGAGGCGCGGCAGAACGGCGAGTACAAGAAGATCTACGAGAAGTGGATCGGCCCGATGCCGGCGAACGCCTGAACCCGGCGGTGATCGATCCGAGAGGCCGCAGATGACTCAACACGCGGAGGCGGCGCCGCGGCTGACCCGGAGGCAGCGCCGCCGGCTCATCCTGGGCGGCGAGTACGGCATCTTCATCATCGCCGTCGTACTGGCCGCGTCCCTGGCGGACTGGGGCGCCCTGAAGACCAACTTCGCCGAATGGCGCGTCGCCAAGACAGTGTTCCCCGACATCATCACGGTCGGTCTCCGGAACACCCTCCTGTTCACGGTCACCGGGTTCGGGCTCGGCCTGATAACCGGGCTGGTGCTGGCGCTGATGCGGTTGTCGTCGGTTCCGCCGTACCGCTGGTTCGCCCTTGCCTACATCGAGGTCTTCCGGGGTCTGCCCGCGCTGCTCATCTTCATCTTCATGGGCACCGGCATCCCGCTCGCCTTCCCGGGGACCAACCTTCCCGGCGGGGTGTACGGCACGGCCGCCGTCGCCCTCGGAGCGGTCTCGGCGGCGTACATGGCGGAGACCATTCGCGCCGGCATCCAGGCCGTGCCGCGCGGCCAGATGGAGGCGGCGCGGACGCTCGGCATGTCGCAGGGGCGGGCGATGCGCTCGATCATCATCCCGCAGGCGCTGCGGATCGTGATCCCGCCGCTGACCAGCGAGCTGGTCCTGCTGTTCAAGGACTCCTCGCTGGTCCTGTTCCTCGGCATCACGCTGGAGCAGCGGGAGCTGGCGAAGTTCGCCCAGGACGCGGCCAGCCAGCAGGGCAACACCACGCCGATCATCGTCGCCGCCATCTGCTACCTGCTCATCACCATCCCGCTCAGCCACCTGGCACGGCGGCTGGAGGCCCGGCAGAAGAGGGGGCAGCGGTGACGACCGTGAACGACAGCGCGGCGGTCCAGGTCATCGAGCTGTACAAGGCGTTCGGGGATCTGGAGGTGCTGCGCGGCATCGACTTCGAGGTGAGGCGCGGCGAGGTCGTGTGCGTCATCGGGCCGTCCGGGTCCGGCAAGTCCACGCTGCTGCGCTGCGTGAACCTCCTGGAGGAGCCCACCGAGGGAAACGTGTACGTGGGCGGCGTGGAGCTGACCGACCCGGACGTCGACATCGACGCGGCACGCCGCCGCATCGGCATGGTCTTCCAGCAGTTCAACCTCTTCCCGCACCTGTCCGTGCTCGCCAACGTCACCATCGCCCAGCGGAAGGTGCTGCGGCGCCCCGCGGTGGAGGCCGACCGGATCGCGCGCGAGAACCTCGCCCGGGTGGGGCTGGCCGACAAGGTGGACGCCTACCCGGCGCAGCTGTCCGGCGGGCAGCAGCAGCGGGTCGCGATCGCCCGTGCGCTGGCCATGGGCCCGGAGGTCATGCTCTTCGACGAGCCGACCTCCGCGCTCGACCCCGAGCTCGTCGGCGACGTGCTCGGCGTCATGCGCAAACTCGCCCTCGACGGCATGACGATGCTGGTGGTCACGCACGAGATGAGCTTCGCCCGCGAGGTCGCCGACCGGGTGGTGTTCATGGACGGCGGCGTCATCGTCGAGGAGGGGCCGCCGTCGAAGGTCATCGGCGACCCCGCGCACGAACGGACCCGCAGGTTCCTGTCGCGGGTCCTCGACCCCGCCGCCGCGGAGATCGAGGACTGAGGGCACCGGACATGAGACGGGCGCCGGCCGGGTGGCCGGCGCCCGCGTCTCAGTGCGCCAGGCGCGCGACGAGCAGGTTGGGGTCGCGACCGGTGAAGTACGCCGCGTCGGCCGTCGGTGACGCCGGACGGGCCTTTCGGATGATGGGGAAACTACACATGCGCCGACCGTAATGAGGCGACGCCGTAGAGAACCAATAGTCGATCATGCCCACCCCGATCGGAAACCCGATGGCACCGCGGCTGGAAGGCGGAGTGCGTCCGTGCCCGGTCCCGGAGACCGATCGCGCGCCGGAACGTTGTAACGTGACCGAAACATGGGCGCGGCACACTGATATGAGGCCATGGTTGTCGCCGCAGGTTGCTAAGGGGATCGGTTTTGGACCGTCAGCAGGAGTTCGTGCTCCGCACGCTTGAGGAGCGCGACATCCGCTTCATCCGGCTGTGGTTCACCGACGTGCTCGGATTCCTCAAGTCCGTCGCGGTCGCACCCGCCGAGCTGGAGCAGGCCTTCGCCGAAGGCATCGGGTTCGACGGGTCGGCCATCGAGGGGTTCGCCCGCGTCTATGAGGCAGACATGCTCGCCAAGCCGGATCCCTCGACGTTCCAGGTGCTGCCGTGGCGGGCGGAGTCGCCGGGCACGGCCCGGATGTTCTGCGACATCCTCATGCCGGACGGTTCACCGAGCTTCGCCGACCCGCGCCATGTCCTCAAGCGCACCCTCAGCCGCGCCGCCGACCTCGGGTTCACCTTCTACACCCACCCCGAGCTGGAGTTCTACCTCCTCAATGAGCGTCCCGACGACGGCAGCGAGCCGACGCCCGTCGACGCCGGCGGCTACTTCGACCACACGCCGCACCGCGCCGCGCACGACTTCCGGCGTAACGCGATCATGATGCTGGAGTCGATGGGCATCTCCGTCGAGTTCAGCCACCACGAGGGCGGGCCGGGTCAGCAGGAGATCGACCTCCGCTACGCCGACGCGCTCACCACGGCCGACAACATCATGACGTTCCGCCTGGTGATGAAGGAGGTCGCGCTCGAGCAGGGCGTCCACGCCTCCTTCATGCCCAAGCCGTTCACCGACCAGCCCGGCTCGGGCATGCACACCCACCTGTCGCTGTTCGAGGGCGACCGCAACGTCTTCTACGAGCCCGGAGCCGAGTTCCAGCTCTCCAAGGTCGGGCGCGCGTTCATCGCCGGCCTGCTCCGGCACGCCGCCGAGATCACCGCGGTCACCAACCAGTGGGTCAACTCCTACAAGCGTCTGTGGGGCGGCGTCGGCGCGTCCGCCGGGGCGGGCGGCGAGGCGCCGCCGTACATCTGCTGGGGCCACAACAACCGCTCCGCGCTGGTGCGCGTGCCGATGTACAAGCCGCAGAAGGGCCACGCGACCCGCATCGAGTTCCGCGCGCCCGACACCGCCTGCAACCCCTACCTCGCCTTCGCGGCGATGCTGGGCGCCGGTCTCAAGGGCATCGAACAGGGGTACGAGCTGCCGCCGGGCGCCGAGGACGACGTGTGGGCGTTGACCGCGGCCGAGCGCCGCGCGATGGGCATCGAGCCGCTGCCGCAGAGCCTGGACGAGGCCATCGCCGCGATGGAGCGCAGCGAGCTGCTCGCCGAGGTGCTCGGCGAGCACGTCTTCGACTTCTTCCTCCGTAACAAGCGCGCCGAGTGGGAGGACTACCGCCGCCAGGTCACCGAGTACGAACGCCGCCGCTACCTGTCGGTGCTGTAAGCCCTGCTCAGACCGCTAGTCAGGCGAGGGCCTGAAATTACCTCGCCCCTGCTCGCCTCGGTACGGTCGCGGGAGTGTTCTCACTGCGGGAGCCCATGAGATCCGTGCGCGGCCACCCCGGCAGTTCCCACGCTGAGAGTAGGTTTCGTCAATGGCATGCCGTATCAGTGAGCTTGTGCTCAAGTGCCACGACCCCGAGGTGCTGGCGCGGTTCTGGTGCGAGGTCCTGGACTTCATAGTGCTCGATCGCGAGGAGGGCTGCATCGAGATAGGGCCGCGCGAAGGGTTCGGCGGCCCGCAGCCGACGATCTTCCTCAGCCGCAACGACGAGCCGAAGAACGAGCAACTCCGGCTGCACATCGACGTCAACGCCACCGACCGCGATCAGGACGCCGAGCTCGAACGCCTCCTGAAGCTCGGGGCGCGCCCGGCCGACATCGGCCAGACCGGGGAGGAGTCCTGGCACGTCCTCACTGATCCCGAAGGCAACGAGTTCTGCCTGCTCAAGGCCCGCCTCGCCCCACTCTGACGGCCCTCGTCGGCAACGAGGGCCGTCGGAGGGGGCGAGGGGATGACCCACGACGGGCATCTCTAGTGCCACATCAAAACGTTTGCCCCTTCTAGGGTGCTGCCTGAGGGATGAGCGTGTCTCGCTTCTCGGCAGGTGCTGCTTTATTGGGAGGTCTCGGCGGGACAACCGTCCAAAGCACGTTCCAGGGCTGTCCGTGCGGCCATCTTCCCCGCGGTGTGGAAGGAGCGCTCGTTCGAGTCGACGTCATGGATGACCATGCGCCGTAGGATCACTTTGGCGTCCATGATGATCTGCTGGTTGGCGGCCAGTTCCTCAAGCATGCCTTTGGCGAACGCGTCGAGATACCCAAAGACGACTCTGTAGTCGTGGTCGCCGCCGTTGCGTCCGAAGACGAAACACACATCGGTTGGTATGGCGAGCTCGATGCCGTTGCCGGCTCCGTGGCCTGGCTCGAAGTCGACCGTGACGACGGCGAACACGCCGCACACGGCCTGCTTGACATACCGGGCTTCCACCTCGCGTATGGGATGCGACGGGAATCGCGGGGGTTCTTCGGGCATAACGCTCATGGTAGAGCTGGTCTCAGGCCACGTCGGCTCTGTCGACGATTGTGCGGAGGCGTTCGTCGGTGGCGATAGAGCTATGGAAAGAAGGATCCCCGCATGGTGGGAAACGAGGGTCGAAGCAGAGTCTGCCGATGCGGCAAGGAATAGCTAGAGGCGTGAGGCCGAGCACGATCGCGTCGATGTGGCGCGCCATTTCGAAGTCCTTGTTGCCCGCATCGTGCGTGGTGATGAAGAACCGGATTCGCTGCCATCGTGTTCTGTGCCTTCTACTGGTGAGAGAAATTTCTCTCGCCAGTAGAAGGCACAGAACGAGGCAGCGCACCCTCGGGCCGTACCCAGAAGTGAGAGGTGACCGGACCCGGCTACGGGCACCAGGTGGCCGACGCTCCCGGTCAGTCGCCGGGGGCGGGTCAGCTTTCGGCGTGGCTGGAGCCGGAGATCAGTTCCAGGGCGACGGCGATGCCGGTGGCCCGGCGTTCCTCTTCGGTGATGTCGTAGTCCCTGAAGGTGAACAGGGCGGCGTTGAGCGTGAAGACCGCCATGGCCGACTTGAGCTGCTCGGTCAGCGGCGCCTTCCGGTCGGCGAGCAGTTCGATCAGGTCCTTGACCCGGCAGCGGAGCTTCTCGCCCACCGCGAGGTCGCGCATGGTGCCCTGGTTCTCCTGGGCGAAGCGCATGATCCCGGGCCCGCTGCCGTACAGCTGATCGGCGTAGCGGCGCACCAGCTCCTGCCGCGTCTCCAGGGTCGCGGGCTGCTCGCGGCCCCAGGCGATGAGATCGTCCAGCCTGGCGAGGGCGTCGTCGAACAGGCTGACGATGATGTCCTCTTTGGTCTTGAAGTGGTAGTACAGCGCTGCCTTGGTCACGTTGAGCCGCTCGGCGATCTCCCGTAGCGAGGTCTTCTCGTAACCCTGTTCGGCGAACAGCTCCAGCGCGACCGCCTGGATCCTCGCCCGCGTGTCGCCGCGGTGTTCGCCCATGATCAATCTCCGTCCAAAACTAACTTGACGACCGGCTAGTTCGTAGCTTACCTTACGACAAGTAAGAAAACTAGCCGGTCGGCCAGTAGGCGCCGAGCGCGTCAGAGAGAGGCTACCCATGTCGGGGACGAAGACTGCGGACACCGCGCCACCGGGTGCGGGAGAGCAGAGAAGCGCGCGGTCGATCTACATCGCGATGATCGGCCTGATGCTCGGCATGTTCCTCGCGATGCTCGACAACCTGATCGTCGGCACCGCGCTGCCCACGATCGTCGGCGACCTCGGCGGCCTGAGTCACCTGGCCTGGGTGGTCACCGCGTACACCCTCGCCACCGCGGCCGCGACGCCGATCTGGGGCAAGCTCGGCGACCTGTACGGCCGCAAGGGCATGTTCATGGCGGCCATCGTGATCTTCCTCGTGGGCTCCGTGCTGTCCGGGCTCTCGCAGAGCATGGGGCAGCTCATCGGGTTCCGGGCGCTGCAGGGCCTCGGGGCCGGCGGCCTCATGGTCGGGGCGATGGCGATCATCGGTGACCTGGTCCCGCCGCGTGAGCGCGGCCGCTTCCAGGCGATGATCGGCGGAATGATGCCGGTCGCCTTCGTCGGCGGTCCGCTGATCGGCGGCTTCCTCACCGACCACCTCAGCTGGCGCTGGACCTTCTACGTCAACCTGCCGATCGGCGCCGTCGCGCTGCTCGTGACCGGGCTGGGCATGCGCCTGCACACCCCGCACATCAAGGCGAAGATCGACTTCATCGGTGCGTTCCTGCTGACGGTCGGCATCGTCGCCCTCACCCTCGTGGCGAGCTGGGGCGGCAGCGAGTACCCCTGGGCGTCGGCGCAGATCATCGGGCTGGCGATCCTGTCGGTGGTGGCGCTCGTCGCGTTCGTCTTCGCCGAGGCCCGCGTTCCCGAGCCGATCCTGCCGCCGCGGCTGTTCCGCAACCGCAACTTCACGGTCGCGCAGATCCTGAGCTTCTTCGTCGGCGCCGCGATGTTCGGCGCGGTCAACTTCCTGCCGCAGTACATGCAGGACGTCCAGGGCGCCTCTGCGACCACCAGCGGCCTGCTGCTCCTGCCGCTGATGTTCGGAATGCTCGTCGTCATGCTGACCACCGGCCAGCTCATCGCGCGCAACGGCCGCTACAAGCTCTACCCGATCATCGGCGGCGCGGTGATGACCGTCGGCATGCTCGTGCTGCTCATGCTGAAGGTCGACACCAGCACCGCGATGAGCTCCGCGCTGACGCTCGGCGTCGGCCTCGGAATGGGCTTCATCATGCAGAACACGATGCTCATCACCCAGAACAGCGCGGAGCTGCGGGACATGGGCGCGGCGAGCGGCTCCGTCACGCTGTTCCGTACCATCGGCGGTTCGCTCGGCGTGGCGCTGTTCGGCTCGATCTACACCAACCGCCTCGAGCACACCATCAGCGACCGGCTCGGCCCGGAAGCCGCCCACAAGATCACCTCAGGCGGGTCCCACGTGACGCCGGCGCTGCTGCACACGCTGCCCGCGCCGGTACGGGAGGCGTTCGAGGCCGGCGTCACCAGCGGCCTGCACGGCACGGTCATCGGGGGAGCGGTCGTCGCCTTCGCGGCGTTCCTCATCGCCTGGTTCGTCCGTGAGGTGCCGCTGCGCGGCTCGGCCGCGAAGAGCCCGAACGAGCAGGCCGTCGAGACGATCACCGAACCGGCGATCTGATCTCGTCCCAGCACGACCATGGGGGCTCCCGGCGGAAGCCGGGAGCCCCCATGTCATGTCAGCGGGGAAGCGTGCCGAAGCGCGCTCCGGCGCCGAATCCGAACGCGCTCGCCTTGATCAGTTTGGTGCCGGTCGTGGCGATGCCGGACGTGGTGCCGGGCGTCACGGCCACGGCCCCGGCGAAGTCGCCGAGTCCGGGGATGCCGGTGACGAGCTCGGCCCGGCCGTCGCCGTTCAGGTCCGTCAGGGCCAGCGAGGTACCGAACCAGTTGTTCTGGTTCGGCGTGATGCCGGCGTTCGTCTCCGTGAGAGTGCGGATGTTCGAGGACAGGCCGCTCGCGGAGCCGAGCCGTGTCGCGACCAGGTCCTCGGGGCCGTCCTCGGGCGACAGCCCCGACGCGACGTCCGCGTAACCGTCGCCGTTGACGTCCCCGGCCGCGACGGGGTCGCTGCCCTCGCTGCCGAACGTGCCGTGCGCCTGGTCCATCCCGTTCTTGCTGCCGGGGTAGACCTTGTAGCCGTCGCCTTCGTACCCGCCGATCACCACGTCGGCCCGGCCGTCCTTGTTCAGGTCGCCCACGGCGAGCCCGTACGTGTCACCGAGCTCGATCGTGGGGCCGACCTTCTTGCCCAGGCCCTTCGCCGATCCGGCGAACACGCTCGTGGTGCCCTGGTCGGCCGGGTCGTCCCACCACCAGCTCACCGCGAGGTCGGCGTAACCGTCACCGGTCACGTCGCCGGCCGCGAGGGAGTCGACGTGGCCGTCCTTGCCCGGGCTGATGCCGACCGCGCGCGGCTTGGCGGACGTGGTGCCCCGCACGACCCAGATCTTCGTGCCGTAGCCCGCTGCGGTGGCGAAGTCGGTCCGGCCGTCCTTGTCGAAGTCGCCGGCCGTCAACTTGGCGCCGCCGACGGCGTCTACCGAGACCGCCTTGGTCGACAATCCCTTCTTGGAACCGAACACGACCGTCAGCGAGCCGGCGTCCTTCTTCTTGCCGATGTCCTCGCCGGGGGCGCCGATCGCCAGATCGGAGTAGCCGTCCCGGTTGAAGTCGCCGACCGCCAGCTGCGCGCCGAAATGGTCGCCCTTCTCGGCCGTTCCCGGGATGCCGGCGCTGTTCTGGCTGATGACCTGGCGTCGCGCCGTGCTGACCCCCTTCTTGGAGCCGTACGCCACCGCGACGGCTCCCGCCTTCGCGGCCTTGCCGACCTTGGCGTCCGGGGCGCCGACGGCCAGGTCGCGATAGCCGTCGCCGTTGAAGTCGCCGGGCTTGGCCGCCTTCACGGCCGCCGGCGCGGCGACCTGCGGCGTCACCGGCCGAGCCGGTGCCGCCGCAACCGCCGCCGACGCGAGGCCGACCGTCAGGGCGGCGGTCACGGCGGCGGCGGTACCACTGGAAACAAGTTTCACGCGTTGTCCCTCTCGTGAAGATTTCTCATGAATTAAGGGACGCTCCGCCCGCGGCTCAGGTTCGCAAACGCTCATGATTACCTTTGTTCGTGACCGAACGCCGTACGCAGAGCACGACCGCCCGGCTGGCCCGGCTCGGGTTCACCGACGTCGCCGAGGCCGAACGCCGCCTGGCGGGTCACAGGCTCGGCGACGACCTGCTCGACGTCCTCGGTGCCGCCGCCGATCCGGACCTGGCGCTCACCGGCCTGCTCCGGTTGCTGGAGCGGACCGACATCCGGGAGGAGCTGACCGCCGATCCGGACGCCCTCGGCCGGTTGATCGCCGTCCTCGGCGTCAGCGCCGCGCTCGGCGACCACCTCGTCCGGCATCCCGGCCACTGGCGGGTCCTCGCGGGTCCCACGGCGGTCCAGCGCCCCACGGCCGGCGATCTGCGGGCCGCGCTGCTGGGCGCGGTCGGCGCCGACCCGGCCGACCCCGCGCCCCGCGCCGATGGGCCGGACCCGACGGTCGAGCTCCGGGTCGCGTACCGGCGGGCGCTGCTGCACCTGGCGGCCCGTGACCTGACCGGGGTAGCGGACGTCGAGGAGGTCGCCGCCGAGCTCGCCGACCTGGCCGCGGCCGCGTTGGAGGCGAGCCTGGCCATCGCCCGCACCGAACTGGGCGAGCAGGCCGGCACCTGCCGGCTCGCCGTGATCGGCATGGGCAAGTGCGGTGGCCGGGAGCTCAACTACGTCAGCGACGTCGACGTCATCTTCGTCGCCGAGCCGATGCCCGGCGAGGACGAGACCGCCGCCCTGCGGGCGGCGACACGACTGGCCGCCGGGATGATCCGGGCGTGCTCGGCCAGCACCAGCGAGGGCGCGCTGTGGGACGTGGACGCGGCGCTGCGGCCCGAGGGGAAGGCCGGTCCGCTCGTGCGGACGCTCGCCAGCCACCGCGCGTACTACGAGCGCTGGGCCAAGACATGGGAGTTCCAGGCGCTGCTCAAGGCCCGCCCGGTGGCGGGGGACCGGGAGCTCGGCGAGGAGTACGTCGAGGCGCTCGCCCCTCTGGTGTGGCGGGCCGCCGAGCGCGACAACTTCGTCGAGGACGTCCAGGCGATGCGCCGCCGAGTCGAGGAGCACATCGCCCCCGACCAGGCCGGGCGGCAGCTGAAACTCGGCCCCGGCGGCCTGCGCGACGTGGAGTTCGCGGTACAGCTGCTCCAGCTCGTGCACGGCCGGACGGACGAGGGACTGCGGGGTCCCAACACGCTGATCGCCCTGAAGAAGCTGTCGTGGGGCGGGTACGTCGGCCGGGCCGACGCCGCCGCGCTCGCGAACGCCTACCGGTTCCTGCGGCGGGTCGAGCACCTCATCCAGCTCTACCGGCTCCGCCGGACCCACCTGGTGCCCGAGGACCCCGCCGACCTGCGGCGCCTGGGGCGGGCGCTCGGGTTCCGCACCGACCCGGTCGGGGAGTTCACCGCCGAGTGGCGGCGGCACGCGCGGGAGGTCCGGCGCCTGCACGAGAAGCTGTTCTACCGGCCGCTGCTGCTCGCCGTGGCCCGGCTGCCGGGCGAGGAGGCGCGCCTGACCCGCCAGGCCGCCCGTACCCGGCTGGAGGCGCTCGGCTACGCCGACCCGGACCGTGCGCTCCGGCACCTGGAGTCCCTCACCGCCGGCGTCTCCCGGCGCGCGGCGATCCAGCGCACACTGCTGCCCGTCATGCTGGGCTGGTTCGCCGACGGCCCGGACCCCGACGCCGGACTGCTCGGATTCCGACAGGTCAGCGACGCGCTCGGCACCACGCCCTGGTACCTGCGGCTGCTGCGCGACGACGTCACGGTGGCCGAGCGGATGGCGCACCTGCTGTCCTCGAGCCGCTACGTCACCGACCTGCTGCTGCGCGCGCCCGAGGCCGTCACCCTGCTGGCCGGCGACGCCCAGCCGACGCCCCGCTCGTACGACGCGCTCCGCACCGAGGCGCTGGCCGCGGTGGGCCGGCACATGAGCGCCGTCCCGGGCCGCCTGCAGCTCGACCCGGCGGCGGACGCCGTCACCGCCGTGCGCGGCATCCGGCGCCGCGAGTTGCTGCGCGTCGCCGTGGCGGACCTGCTCGGCCACCTCGACGTGGAGGCGACCGGTGAGGCGCTCACCTCCATCGCCCTGGTCACGCTCCAGGCGGCGCTGCGGGCCGCCATCGACAAGATCGAGATGGAGCGGCGGTCGCCGCTGCCGACGAGGTTCGCGATCGTCGCGATGGGCCGGCTCGGCGGGTACGAGCTCGGCTACGGCAGCGACGCCGACGTGATGTTCGTCCACGACCCCCTGCCGGGCGCCGACCGGGACGCGGCGACCGCCGCGCACGCGGTCGCCGAGGAACTGCGCAGGCTGCTCGCGCTGCCGGCGCCGGATCCACCGCTGGTCGTCGATCCGGGGCTGCGGCCGGAGGGACGCCAGGGACCGCTCGTGCGCACCTTCGACTCGTACGCCTCCTACTACCGGCGCTGGTCCTCGCCCTGGGAGAGCCAGGCGCTGCTGCGCGCGGCCCCGGTGATCGGCGACGAGGAGCTCGGCGCGCGGTTCAGGGGGCTGATCGACCCGCTGCGGTGGCCGCGGGGCGGCATCGACGACCGCGCGCTGCGGGAGATCCGTCGGCTGAAGGCCCGGATGGAGGCCGAGCGGCTGCCCCGCGGCGTGGACCGGCGCCTGCACACGAAGCTCGGGCCCGGCGGCCTGTCCGACGTCGAGTGGGTGGCCCAGCTCCTGCAGCTGCGGCACGCGTACGACGTGCCGGAGCTGCGCACCACGCGTACGCTGGCGGCGCTCGACGTGGCCGCGGCGGCCGGCCTGCTGGACCGCGAGGACGCCGTACGGCTTTGCGACGCGTGGCGGCTCGCCACGCGCATCCGCAACGCCGTCATGCTCGTGCGGGGACGTGCCTCGGACACCCTGCCGACCGAGCACCACCGCGAGCGCTCCGCCGTGGCCCGCGTGCTCGGGTATCCCGGCTCCGGCGACATGCTGGAGGACTACCGCCGCCACGCCCGTCATGCCCGCGCCGTCGTCGAACGCGTCTTCTACGACGACGCGGGCACCTGACCCCTGGTTAACGCCCGGTTATCCGCACGCCGGGAGGGGCACGCGGTGCGGGAGAATCCCCCGTGTGATCATCAACCGGGCCGTCGCCGTGCTCGCCGTCCTCGCGCTCCTGACCGGATGCGGCGGTGGCGGCGGTGGGGGAGGAGCCGCCTCGCCGCACCGGGCGGCCGGGCCGGCGCCGACGCCCGTGGCCGCCGAGAACACCCGGCCGGGCACCAAGGACTGGAAGGTCCGCAAGCCGGGTGCGGAGCATGCCATCGAGGGCTTCGCGGACCGGGTGAGCGTGCTGCCGGGCGAGTCGTTCCGGCTGTTCGTGTCGACGACGGCCAAGGGCTACACCGTCAGCGCCTTCCGCATGGGCTGGTACGCCGGGGCCGAGGCGCGGAAGGTCTGGGCCGCACCGCACCAGGCCGGGCTGCGGCAGGCGGGCGCGAAGACGGCCGGGAAGACCCACACGGTGACCGCGCCGTGGAAGCCCTCCCTCACCGTCTCGACCCGTGACTGGCCCGAAGGTTCCTACCTGCTGCGGCTGGACGCCGACTCGGGGGCGCAGCGGTTCGTGCCCATCACCGTCCGGTCGCCGAGCACGGCGGGCAAGGTCGTCGTCCTGGGCGGCACGACGACCTGGCAGGCGTACAACATGTGGGGCGGCCGCGACCTGTACCAGGGGCCGGGCGGCTTCGACGGCCGGTCCCGAGCGGTCAGCTTCGACCGTCCGTACGACGGGAACGGCGCGGTCAAGTTCCTCGCGTTCGAGCAGCCCGCCGTCGCGCTGGCCGAGAAGACGGGGCTGCCCCTCGCGTACGAGACCGACAACGACCTGCACCACGACCCGCGGCTGCTCGACGGCGCCCGTACGCTGGTCACCCTCGGCCACGACGAGTACTGGTCGACCGCCATGCGCGACGAGGCGACGAAGGCCCGCGACGCCGGGATGAACATCGCGTTCCTGGGCGCCAACGCCGTGAACCGGCACGTCCGGTTCGAGTCGACCTCCCTCGGCGCGGACCGCCTCGTCGTCTGCTACAAGAGCGCCGACGAGGATCCGATCAAGGATCCGGCGGAGAAGACCCAGGACTGGCGCCTGTCACCGAAGCCCCGCCCGGAGAGCGCCCTGATCGGCATCATGTACACCTGCTTTCCCGCCGACGGAGCGTGGAAGGTCTACCGGCCGGACGACTGGGTGTTCGCCGGAACCGGTGTGCGCAAGGGGGATGAGTTCCCCGGAGTGATCGGCCCGGAGTCCGACGCGGTGACGAGGGGCGGACCGACGCCGCGCCCGATCGAGGTGCTGGCCCACTCCACCGTCGAGTGCGGCACCTCCACGACGACCTCCGACTCCACGTACTACACGGCCAGGAGCGGGGCCGGGGTGTTCGCCACCGGGACGATGCGCTGGGTCTGCGCCATGCGCGGCCGGGCCTGCGGCCACGGCGTCACCGGCAAGGCGGCGTCCTTCGTCGCCAAGGTGACCGAGAACGTCCTGCGCGCCTTCGCCGCCGGTCCGGCCGGCCGGGCCCACCCGGTGCACGACAACCTCGCCAAGATCAAGCCCGCCGGCGCCGGAATGGCCCAGGGCGCCGACCTGGACTAGAGGACCGTCGAGGTGCCGGACCGGGCGTCGGTGGAGAAGACGCGGGCCAGCGGGCCGAGGTGCGGGATCAGGACCCGCACGGTACGGGTCGCGGCGTAACCGGCGCTCAGGGTGACCACGCCGCCGATGGCGTCGAGCAGGTAGTGGTTGGCGGTGCCCAGGATGACGACCACGGTCACGACCGGGTAGCAGTAGACCAGCCACCGGAACCGGCTCGGCCGCGTCACGTCGGCGATGGCGATCGCGCACCACAGTGACCATCCCGTGTGCAACGACGGCATGGCGGCGTACTGGTTCGACACCGAGGCGACCGGCGAGGCCCCGGACTCGTACAGGCCGCCGGTGTGGAACGTCAGCACCGTGTCGACGAAGCCGGGCACCATGCGCGGCGGGGCGAGCGGATACAGCCAGAACCCGATGAGGGCCAGCACCGTCGTCGCGAAGATCAGCCGCCGGTAGAAGACATAGCGTTCCGGATGAGACAGGTACAGCCAGACGAGCACACCGATCGTGACGACGAAGTGGAGGCTCTCGTAGTAGTAGTTCGCGCCCATCCCCAGCCAGCGGACCTCGGTGAACAGCCGGTTGATCGACAGCTCGGCGTTCAGGTGCAGCAGGTGCTCAAGGCGCAGGATGTCATGCCCGCGGTGCAGCGCCGCCGTGTGGCTGGGCGGCACGAGATTGCGCACCAGGGAGTAAGCGCTGTAGCAGAGGGCGATGAGCAGGATCTCGCGGTAGAACCGGGGGCGTTTCGCGGTTCGCCCGTCCGCTCGCGCCCCCGTCGTGTCGCCCGTGGCGACTGGCGCAACGGCCGACCTCGACATGATCCCTATGGTCTCAGATCGAATCGGGTGAGCCGTCGGTATTCCTTGTCTTGTTTGTCACTTTGTGATCTCTCGTCGGCTCCGTCGCCGCCACCTTCTGGTGCGTGAGCAGGCCGATGAGCAGCGCGCCCGCGGTGATCAGGATGCCGACCGCCGCGTCCAGGAGGTAATGATTGGCGGTGGAGAAGATCACCAGAATTGTCACGATCGGGTAAAGGGTGGCGATCGCGCGCACCCACGGACGGCGGGAAAGCGTCACCACCGCGACCGCGCACCACAATGCCCACCCGGCGTGCATTGAGGGCATTGCCGCGAACTGATTGGTCAGCGAACCGGCCTGCGGCGACGAATAGAGGCCGAAGCTGTGCAGCGCCGTCACCGGGTCGACGAAACCGCGACCGCCGAGGAAGCGCGGCGGGGCCAGCGGATACAGCCAGAACCCGGCCAGCGCGATCCCGGTGGCGACCATCAGGGACGTGCGCAGCCGGCGGAAGTGCTGCGGCCGCCGCCGGTACAGCCACACGAGCACGGCGAGCGTGACGGCGAAGTGCGCGGTGGCGTAGAACCAGTTCGCGAGCCTGGCCAGCGACGGTTCCCTCAGGAGGGCGTGGTTGAGGTCCAGCTCGACGTCGATGCCCATCGCGTGTTCCAGCCGCAGGATCTGCGACGCGTGCGCGTACGCCGTCGGCTCGTCGTGCGGGATCAGCATCCGGACGAGCGTGTACGCGCAGTAGAACGCGACGGCCAGCGCGATCTCCCGCCACAGCCGGGGCGCCGAGGACGCGGCGGACGGTGCGGCGGGCCGCTCGCGCGTGGGATGAGGGCGGGGGGCGGCAAGCTGGGCCATGATGTCAATCCTGGCCGAGCCGCACCATTCTGTGATCATCTCCAGGAATGGTCTGCGACTCGGCCCAGGAGACTACAGGCCTAGTCCTCAGGGGGGATATCTCCCCCTAAGGGTCTCGCCTGAGCGGCTCAGGACGGCTCGGGCAGCACCTGCTCCGAAGGGGTGCCCTCGCGCAGCGCCCGGCCGACCGTGCAGTGGTTCTCGTGCACCCGGTGCGCCACCTCGGTGAAGATCTGCGGGGCCTTCTCATCACCCTCCGGGAACTCCACGTCGTAGGTGACGGTGATCGTGCCGAGCTTGGTGGGGGCGATCTTCTCCGCCTCCACGGTCGCCGCGAGCCGCACGAGCCGGTGGCCGCGCTGGGCGGTGAGCGGCTCCACCGTCACGATCTCGCAGCCGCCGAGCGCGGCGAGCAGGAGTTCCACAGGAGTGAAGACGCCGTCCTGGTCGGAGTTCCCGAAGGAGACCTCCGCACCGCGGTCGTTACGGGCGACGAAGCCCCCGTCGTCCGTGCGCTCCACCCGAACCGAAGCCATGGTCTCTCCTCTGTAGGTCGCTGGTCACCAACCATGGTCCCCGGCGAGTTGTTCCAGCCACACACGGGCCTGGGTGACGTGCGTCTCGGTGAGGCCCTCGAGCGGATCCACCGGAACGACCAGGTACGGGCCCAGCCGCGCCTCCGAGGCGAGCACGTCGGGCACGTCCGGCTCGTCCTCCAGCCACACGAACGGCCGGTCGCCGACCCAGTCCGCCACGTGCCTGGCCTTCCACGCCCCGAGCGAGAACGCCGGATCATGCGGCGGGATGGGGACGTGCCGCAGCGGGGGCAGCCCGATCCGCGGGCCGATCCAGTCGTTGGCCGCGTCCGTCCAGTAGCTCGCCCACACGATCTCCGCGCCCGTGTCCGTCGCGAGGCCGGTGAGCAGCGGCCCGTGCGCGGGATTGAGCAGCAGCCGGTAGACCACGCCATTGGGCGAGGCGCGGTACCGCTGATAGCCGGGGGAGCGTTGGAGGGGATTGAGAACACCGTCCACGTCGAGAAGCACCAACGGCGTGTCCATGACTTCGGACGCTATGCCAGCCTCCCGGCTCGGGCCAGTGCCCTGCGGAAGAATGATCGATCATTTCTCTGTCGACGCCGAGCCCCGCAGGAATTATCGGGCGGGGTTGAAGCAAGCGAAATTTCTTGACTGACATCGAAGCGCACCGGATGGGACGGTCGCCTGGGCCGGCGCGCCTGCGTCTTCGACGTACTCCTCGACGAGCCGCCGCATCCGGGCCATCGTGCCCGCGCGCCGAAGGCGGCCGATGATGGCCGGCTCGAGTGCTTCGCGGAGCTCTGCCATCTCATTGGCGGCGCTCACTCCGGCCCCGCCTCGGAGATCCGCGGCTGCGTCACTCCCCGGGCGACCATGGCGAGCTGCTGGTGCAGCGCCTCGTCGAGCGCCTCCGGAGTCGCCCGCATGACCGTGGGCCAGACCCCGGCCGCCGCATCGATGCGCGTGGCGATCCAGTCCCCGGTGCGCTCGTCCCCGACATCGCAGTACCGCCGCCCCCGCCAGATCCTCCACCCCCCGCCCCACCGCACCTGAAGCTTTACGAGATCCATTTCCTCTGCCGTCATGTAGAGCAGAGTAGCGCGCTATAGTCCGCTACAGAAGGGACTATATCGTTTATGCAGGTCACAGCGTTCTACAGTGATCCATGTGACTGATGGAGTAGAGCTGAGACCGGACGAGTACGTGTACGTCCAGATCGCCGATGCCTTCGCTGAGCGGATCGAGCACGGCGAGCTCACTCCGGGTGCCCGGCTGCCGAGCGAGATGAAGCTGGCTGAGGAATACGGTGTCGCGAGGCTGACCGCGCGCCGGGCCGTGCGGGAGCTGGTGACCCGCGGTCTAGTCAAGACGTTGCCGGGCAAAGGAACATTCGTCATCGAGCGCCAGGACGTGCACAACCGCGACGCCTGAGCCGGGCCGGGTCGCGGGTCATGATCGTCGTGGATTATCGGCGTTGGAAGTACGAAAAGTCTCGGCGGAAACCTGTTGGCCACGCGGAATGCGAAAGGCCGCCGACCGGGTTCTGGACCGGTCGGCGGCCTTTCGCGGACGTCGAGTGCCCCTATATGTGGGCTCTCACGCTCGTGGTGGTCGATCAGACGTCGTAGTAGAGCTCGAACTCGTGCGGGTGCGGGCGGAGCCGGATCGGGTCCAGCTCGTTCTCGCGCTTGTAGGCGATCCACGTCTCGATGAGGTCGGGCGTGAACACGCCGCCCTCGAGGAGGTAGTCGTGGTCGGCCTCGAGCGCGTCGAGGACGGCCTCGAGCGAGCCCGGCACCTGCGGGATGTTACGCGCCTCCTCAGGCGGCAGCTCGTACAGGTCCTTGTCCACCGGCTCCGGCGGCTCGACCTTGTTCTTGATGCCGTCGAGGCCGGCCATCAGCATGGCCGAGAACGCGAGGTACGGGTTGGCGGACGGGTCCGGGACGCGGAACTCCAGGCGCTTGGCCTTCGGGTTCGACCCGGTGATCGGGATGCGGACGCACGCCGAACGGTTCCGCTGGGAGTAGACCAGGTTGACCGGCGCCTCGTAGCCCGGGACCAGGCGGTGGTAGGAGTTCACCGTCGGGTTGGTGAAGGCCAGCAGCGACGGGGCGTGCTTGAGCAGGCCGCCGATGTAGTAGCGGCCCATGTCGGACAGGCCCGCGTAGCCGACCTCGTCGTAGAAGAGCGGCGAGCCGTCCTTCCACAGCGACTGGTGGCAGTGCATGCCGGAGCCGTTGTCACCGAAGATCGGCTTGGGCATGAAGGTGACCGTCTTGCCGGCCGACCGGGCGACGCTCTTGACGATGTACTTGTAGAGCATCAGCTTGTCGGCCATGGTCAGCAGCGTGTCGAACCTGATGTCGATCTCCGCCTGACCGGCCGTGCCGACCTCGTGGTGCTGCATCTCGGTCTCGATGCCGCACTCGATGAGCTGGCGGACCATCTCCGAGCGCAGGTCGGTGAAGTGGTCCATCGGCGGCACCGGGAAGTAGCCGCCCTTGTACCGCGGCTTGTAGCCGAGGTTGCCGCCGTCCTCCTTGCGGCCGGTGTTCCACGCGCCCTCGATGGAGTCGATGTGGAAGTACGACTCGTGCTGCTTCGTCTCGAAGCGCACGTCGTCGAAGATGTAGAACTCCGCCTCCGGGCCGAAGAAGGCCGTGTCCGCGATGCCGCTGCCGCGCAGGTAGTCCTGTGCCTTGCGGGCGACGTTGCGCGGGTCACGGGTGTACGGCTCACCGGTCAGCGGGTCGTGGACGAAGAACGTGATGTTCAGCGTCTTGTGCTGGCGGAACGGGTCGATCACAGCCGTCGACGGGTCCGGCAGCAGCAGCATGTCCGATTCGTGGATCTCCTGGAACCCGCGGATGGAGGAACCGTCGAACATCAGCCCATCGGTGAAGACGTTCTCTCCGAAGTTCTCCACCGGGAACGTGAAGTGCTGCGTCGTGCCGGGCAGGTCCGTGAACCTGACATCGACGAACTGCACCCCTTCGTTCCTGATGAAGCTCAGGACCTCTTCGGCGTTGTTGAACATCCAACCTCCTTGGGGCGCTTTTTTGCGTTTAGAACGCTAGGTGCCCGCGGTTTCCACGCCATGTCCCATGTGTTTCGCGTGTGTTACGGCAGGCATGGAATCGCCACGGTGCGGTTGACGGATAACTTTGAGGGTATGACTGAACGTCGGCGCTCGGCCGGATCATGGATCGAAGGAGCTCGCGCGGCGGGCGTGGAACTCGGTCGCCCCGGAGAGCGGCTGGGCCTCCCGCCCGATGGTACGGGCTCTGTCGCGGGATACGGCCGGCGGCTGGGGTCCCTGGTGATCGACTGGCTGATCGCCCTGCTCGTGGCCGCCGTCCTGGCGGCCGCCCTCCACGCCGGTGCGCAGGCCCGCAGTCTCCTCACGCTCGGCGTGTTCGGTGTCATGGCCTGGCTGCTGACCGGCCTGACCGGGACGACCGTGGGCAAGCGGCTGTGCGGGCTGCGCGTCGTCCGTACGGACGGCCGTCCCGTCGGGCTCCTCTGGGCGTTCGTCCGTACGCTGCTGCTGGTGCTGGTCCTGCCCGCGCTCATCTGGGACCGCGACTACCGCGGCCTGCACGACCGCGCCGCGAACGCGGTCGTCGTACGCCGGTGACCCAGAGCCTTGGGTCCGGTGCGTCCTGACCCCCGAAGGCATCCGCATCGATCCCGGACCCAAGGCTTCTAGCGGGTGCGGGGCTTGGGGCCCTTCGGCATGCGGACGCCCTTCGGGACCGGGCCCTTCGGCATCTGCATCGCCTGCGGAAGCGCGTTGAGCCGGTCGATCAACTCGCTGACCTGCTCCTTCTTGAGGTTGCGCGGCAACCTGGTCAGGTGACGCTGCAGCTTGCTGATCGGGATCTGGCCCTCTTCGGAGCCGACCTGGATGTCGTAGATCGGCACCTCGGAGGCGGCGCGGGAGATGCGCTTCTTCTCCGCGCCGATGAGCTTGCCGACGCGCGAGCGCGGCCCCTCGGCCAGGAGGATGACGCCCGGCTGGCCGATGACCCGGTGCACGACGTCCATGTTGCGGTTGGCCTGGACGGCGGGGGTGACGACCCAGCGGCCCCGCATGTTCTCCACGAGAGAGGCGGCGGCGCCCGGCCGGCCCTCGAGCATGGAGTACTGCGTGCGCTGCGCCATCTGCCCGAACACGATCATGCCGACCGCGATGGCGACCAGGACCCCCAGCGGGATCAGGAACAGCGCCTGACCGAGGAGTAGCCCGAGGACCACGAAGAGGACGAGGCTGCCGATCGCGGCCGCGAAGACGATGGGCATCGCCTTCGGGTTGGCCTGGTGGACCATCGAGGCGACCATGCGGATCTGCTTGAGGCGACCGGGGCGCTCGTCCTGCGCGCCGTCCTGGGGCTTCTTTGCCATGGATGGAAGGATACGAGGGTTCGGGGACCGAGTCGAAAGCGGGCCATGCCAGTCGTTAACAAAGTTCGAAACAGCCGCAGGGCCCGTAAACCGTTGACATGATCGACTTCCTCGCCCTAGCGTCCCGAAGCAGGTTCCCGCTGTTCTTGGAGTCGTCATGGTTTGGTCCGATATGCGTGCTTCGGCATGGAAGATTCCGCTCCTCGTGTCCGTCGGTCTCGCCACGGTGACGGCGACCCCGGCGACCGGCTCCGCCGCCGTGACCGCCGCGGATCAGCCGCGCGTCGCCTACCACCAGTGGACGTCGGCACACGACTTCGCGGCCGGCTCCTCGGAGGGCGTACGCCCGGACGGGCCGGGCGCCCTGACGATCGCCCACCCCGTCGGCACCACGACCTACACGGACCCGTACGGCGGCGGCACCAAGACGTGGGACTACGCCCGCTGGACCTCCCCCGCCGTGCCCATCGGATTCGGGGCGAGTCAGCTCGTCGCGTCCTGGACCGCGAGCACGCCGCACGGCAGTTGGCTGCAGGTGGAGATGCGCGGGCACACCGGCGCGGGCACCGACACCAAGTGGTACGTCATGGGCCGATGGGGCGCCGACGACCCGGCGGCGGGCGGTGACATCCATCGCACGTCGGTCCCGGGCCAGAAGGACGGCGACGGCAACGTCGACATCGACACGTTCGTCGCCGAGAACTCCCTGACGTCCTACCAGCTGCGCGTGACGCTCTACCGGCTGCCCGGCGGGCACGTACGGCCCGTGCTGCGCTCGGTCGGCGCGATGGCCTCACTGGTGCCGTCCCGCACGACGGTGCCGGTCAGTCCGCTGGGCGGCGCGGAGGGCATCGAGCTGAAGGTGCCCGCCTACTCCCAGGACATCCACAAGGGGCAGTACCCCGAGTACGACAACGGCGGCGAGGCCTGGTGCAGCCCCACCTCGACGTCCATGGTCGTCTCCTACTGGCGGCGCGGGCCCTCGAAACGCGACCTCGCCTGGGTCGACCCGTCGTACGCCGACCCGCAGGTGGACCACGCCGCCCGTAACACCTACGACTACAACTACAAGGGTGCCGGGAACTGGCCGTTCAACCCGGCGTACGCCGGGCGGTTCGGCCTCAACGGGTTCGTGACGCGCTTGCGCTCGGTCACCGAGCTGGAGCAGTTCATCAAGGCCGGGATCCCGGTCGTGACCTCGCAGTCGTTCAAGGCCGCCGAGATGCCGGGCGCCGGCTACAGCACGAACGGCCACCTGTTCGTGATCGTCGGGTTCACCAAGGCCGGCGACCCGATCGTCAACGACCCGGCGTCGCCCTCGGACGCGGCCGTGCGCCACGTCTACCCGCGCGCCAACTTCGAGAACGTCTGGCTGCGCAGTTCCTCCAGCAAGGGCGTCGCCTACATCATGTACCCGCGCGGCCACCGGCTCCCGCCGAACGTCCACGGACTCGACAAGAACTGGTGAGACCGCGCTCCTGAGACTTCTGTCCCCCCGGAAGAGAGGAACGCCCCGGCCGGCGCGGCCGGGGCGTTCGTCTGCCTGGGGCCCGGGTCGGCCCGAACGCCTTCACGGGCCGGGGCCGTGCGAAACGCTCGGGGGAGACCGTCGCCGGTAAGGACGCGACCGGTCGATACCGGGAGCCGGCGTCGCCTTCACCGGGCGTTCGGCGCGTCACCGCCCGCCGGTCGCGGGTGGCCGCGTGCCGCGAGGGCGCATGATGAGCGCCGCGACGTGATAGGCGCACCATCCGGTGCCGGGGTTGGCGTAAGCGTGGGAGACGTCCGCCGCGAAGTACGCCGAGTCGCCCTCGTTCAGGTCCACTGATCCGTCGCCGATGGTGAGCCGCATTGTCCCGGACTCCACGACGACGTACTCGTGGGAGCCCGGGGCATAGGCGGGGAAACGTCCCGCGTCGCAGCCCGGCGGCAGCGCGGAGCGAATCCACTCGAAGTTCACGCCGGGCACCACCGGGGTCAGGATCGTCCGCCGCCACCCCCCGGGCTCCTCCACCGTCTCCTGGTCGGCGGCGCGACGCACGATCACGCGGTCGTCATCGGGTTCGGCGACCAGCTGGGCGAGAGACACCCCCAGCCCCTCCGCGACGCGGGCCAGCACGACGACCGTGGGCGCCTTCCTGCCGCGCTCGACCGAGGACAGCATGCTCACGCTCACGCCCGTGGCGTCGGCCAGCTGCTGCAGCGTCAGCCGCCGATCGTGCCGGAGGCCCTGTACCCGCCTGCCCAGCGCCACGAGATTCAGCATTACTCTATAATGTCAGTGAATTTCGCTAAAGAGAAACGAGGGCCCGTGTCGATCAGTCCGGTGACCATCCGTGCGGCGGCGCCCGCGGACCTGGGGACGGTGGCGGACATCTATGCGCACTACGTCCGCGACACCGTGATCACGTTCGATGAGACGCCGCCGGCCGTGGCGGACTGGCGACGACGGCTCGACGACCTCACGGGCCGCGGCCTTCCCTTCCTGGTCGCCGAGGTCGCCGGCGAACCCGCCGGATACGCCTACGCCGCGCCGTGGCGCCCCAAACCGGCGTACCGGTACAGCGTGGAGGACACGATCTACCTGGCCCCGGATCGGACCGGACAGGGGCTGGGAGGGGCCCTCCTGGGGGCCCTGGTGACGGAGTGCGCGCGGGCGGGCGTCCATCAGATGATCGCCGTCATCGCCGACGCCGGCGTCGACGCGTCGGTGGCGCTGCACCGGAGGTTCGGCTTCACCGACGCGGGCCGGCTGACGGACGTCGGGTACAAGCACGGCCGCTGGATCGACACGCTGCTGATGCAGCGGACGATCGGCCCGGCGCGTCCCTAGGGGCCCCTAGTCCGCCTGGCGGGCGGTGATGGCCTGCTGGTAGAGGCGTCCGGCGCGGTAGCTGGAGCGCACCAGGGGTCCGGACATGACCCCGGAGAAGCCGATCTGTTCGGCCTCGTCCTTGAGTTCGACGAACTCCTCAGGCTTGACCCAGCGTTCGACGGGGTGGTGGCGGGGGGAGGGGCGTAGGTACTGGGTGATGGTGAGGAGTTCGCATCCGGCTTCGTGGAGGTCGCGCATCGCGTCTGTGATCTCTTGGCGGGTTTCGCCCATGCCCAGGATGAGGTTGGACTTGGTGACCAGGCCTGCTTGGCGGGCGGCGGTCAGTACGTTCAGGGAGCGGTCGTAGCGGAAGCCGGGGCGGATGCGTTTGAAGATGCGGGGGACGGTTTCGAGGTTGTGGGCCAGGACTTCGGGGCGGGCGGAGAAGACCTCGGCGAGGAGGTGGGCGGTGGCGTTGAAGTCGGGGATGAGGAGTTCGACGCCGCAGCCGGGGATGGTGGTGTGGATCTGGCGGACGGTTTCGGCGTAGAGCCAGGCGCCGCCGTCGGGTAGGTCGTCGCGGGCGACGCCGGTGATGGTGGCGTATTTGAGGCCCATGCGCGTGACGGAGTCGGCGACGCGGCGGGGTTCGTCGGGGTCGTAGGCGGCGGGTTTGCCGGTGTCGATCTGGCAGAAGTCGCAGCGGCGGGTGCATTGGTCGCCGCCGATGAGGAAGGTGGCTTCGCGGTCTTCCCAGCATTCGTAGATGTTGGGGCAGCCGGCTTCTTGGCAGACGGTGTGCAGGCCTTCGGTGCGGACCAGGTCGGTCAGTTCGCGGTATTGGGGGCCCATCGACAGCCGGGTCTTGATCCAGGGCGGTTTGCGTTCGATCGGTGTCGCGGCGTTCCTGGCCTCGACACGCAACAACTTCCGGCCCTCAGGAGATACGGCTGTCACCCGTCCAGGGTATGTCCGGATTCACTCATGTTGCGCAAGGGGTTGGCATGGTGGACGATCTTCCGAGAACTCGCGGCCGCGAGCCTGAACGGCGCCGGCTCCGTACTCCACACCGGCCCTCCGTGGTGCCGGTAGGAGGTTGAGATCGGCGTTTTATCTCGTTCTCACCATACGTAGCTGTCGATCTCTCTAAGGTGACGTGGGTGTCGCGTGCAGAGTGACGTATGACGGAGGTCAGGCGTGCGAGTGGCCATGACGTACCTCAGGCTTCCGGAGGCCGAGGGCGCAGGCGATCCGGGGTCCCGTGCCCGAGCGGTGTTCGGCACGGGGAACTGGCGGGAGAAGCATCCAGTGCTTCCCGTCGCCGGTGCCTGGCAGGCACTGCACTACCTGCTGACCGGTGACCCCTGGGACGGCCCGCACCCGGCCGCGGACGTGGTCTGCGGTGGGCGGCTGCTCACCGAGGACGGCGCCGAGGAGCTCGGCGTCGACGTCATCTACCTGACGGCCGACCGGGTCAAGCTGGCCGCCGACCATCTCGCCGCGACCGAGTTCGCGCGGATCGCCGGACGCTACGACGCCGAGCGGATGGCCGAGCTCGGCGTCCAGGGCGCGGAGGAGTGGGTGGGCGAGCCCGCCGAGGCCATCCGCGACGGCGAGCTGCGCGTGGTGTACGAGCGGCTCACCCGTTTCTTCGAGGCCGCCTCGGCGGAGGGCCACGCCATCTTCAAGGCGATGGGCTGACGTCGCCCCGAGTCGTCAGGAGCGAACGGAGCCGCCGAGCATCGCGTCGAGCGACCGATGCGCGGTGGCGGGCGCGCCGAGCACCTCGGCGAGCCGCCGCTCGGACAGGGCCAGCACCTCGGCGACGGTGACCTTCCGTCCCAGCTCGGCGGAGAGCGACGTGGTGCCCGCGTCGCGGATGCCGCACGGGATGATCCGGTCGAACCACGTGAGGTCACAGTCGCAGTTGATCTCGAACCCGTGCATCGTGACACCCCGGGAGACCCGGATGCCGATCGCGCCGACCTTGCGGTCGGGAACGCCGGGCACCCACACGCCGCTGCGGCCCTCGACCCGCTCGGTCGCCAGCCCCAGGTCGGCGCACGTGTTGATCAGCGCCTCCTCGATCGTGCGGACGTACGCGACGACGTCGACGGGCTCGCGCAGCTTGACGATCGGGTAGCCCACCAGCTGGCCGGGACCGTGCCAGGTGATCTTCCCGCCCCGGTCGACGTCGATCACGGGTGCGCCGGGGTCACCGATCGGCCGGTCCAGCGGCTCGGTGCGCTTGCCGGCCGTGTAGACCGGCGGGTGCTCCAGCAGCAGGACGACGTCGGGGATCTCGTCCGCGACCCGGCGCTCGTGCAGCCGGCGCTGCAGCTCCCACGCCTCCTCGTACGGGATCGCGCGATCGCCGAAGCCGGCGTGGATGAAGACCAGATCGCTGGTGCCCACGGCCGCCGGGCGCTCGCCGACGACCGTGGTGATGGATTCTTCGCTGGCGCTCACGACCCTCAGCGTACGACGTCTCCGAAGGACGCCAGCAGCCGAGGCTCGATCCGCGTCTCCTTGACGCCGCCCGCGCCGTCCGCGCGGACGTGGTACGCCCCGCGGCCCTCGACGTAGGTCACGGCCTGGACGAACTCGGTCCCGACGTAGTGCAGCCCGACCGCCTCGTCGGCGGCGTACCCGTCGGGCAGCGTGCCCTCGGCCACGAGCCGCTGCAGCAGCGGCCGGCGCTGCTCGTCGCTGTCGTAGTGGACGCCGCAGGAGTAGGGCAGCAGGCCCAGCCCGTCCGTGAGCGGCCGCAGCCGCGGGCCGAAGGAGTCGGTGGTGCCGCCGACGTGCCAGCACAGGGCCCCGGCGCTCTGCCCGCACAGGACGACCCCTGACCGCCAGGCCTCGGCGAACGCGTCCGTGAGGCCGTGCAGGCGCCACAGGGCCAGCAGGTTGGCGATGCTCCCGCCGGAGACGTACACGAAGTCCTGGGCGAGCAGGTGCGCCGCCGGGTCCTCGTGGTTCGGCATCGGGAACAGCGCCAGGTGGCTCACCTCGGCGTCCACCCCGGCGAACGCGGCGTAGAAGCGGGCGATCGCCTCGGCGGCGTCCCCGAGGGCGGTGGTGAGGAAGCACACCCGGGGGCGGTCCTGGCCGGTGAGGTCCAGGGCGTACCGCAGGAGGGGGCTCGGCGTCACCCCGTAGCGGTCGGTGGGGATGAAGCCGCCACCGCCGATCGCCACGATGTGCGGCTTGCCGTCAGTGCTCACTGCGTCCTCCTCGACCCGTACGGCTATCCGTCACGCTACGGCCACGGGGCGGGACCGCGCAGGGGGAGTGGCACGTTCGTTGCGACTTCCTGGGGGAGACGACACCTTCCCCGGCCGGGGTCACGGAAGGATGTCGGCGAGCGCGGAACCGAGGTCCGGATGCCGGAACCCGAAGCCCGATGCGGTGAGGCGGGCCGGCAGGATGCGCTGGCTCACGAGGACCCCCTCGTCGGCCAGTCCGCCCAGCGCCAGCCGCAGCACGGCGGGCGGTACGGCGATGGGGGTCGGCCGGTGCAGGGCCCGGCCGACGGCGGCGGTGTAGGCGGCGTTGGTGACGGGTTCGGGGGCGGTGAGGTTCACCGGGCCCGCCAGCGGGCCGTCGATGAGGAAGCGCAGGGCCGCGACCTGGTCGACGAGGGAGATCCAGCTCATCCACTGGCGGCCGTTGCCGAGCCTGCCGCCGAGCCCGGCCCGGAACACCGGGAGCAGCCGGCCGAGCACGCCGCCCTCACGGGCCAGCACGGCGCCGGTGCGCGGGAGCACGACGCGGATCCCGGCCTCGGCCGCAGGCGCGGTGGCGGCCTCCCAGTCACGGCACAGTGCGGCGAGGAACCCCTCGCCCACGGGGTCGTCCTCGTCCACCGTACGGTCGCCGGTGTCGCCGTAGTAGCCGCTCGCCGAGCCGGACACGAGCACCGACGGCCGGTCGTCGAGCGCGGCCAGGGCCCGGCACAGGGTGCGGGTGCCCTCGACGCGGCTGTCGCGGATCTCCTGCCGGTAACACGCGCTCCACCGCCGGTCGCCGATGCCCGCCCCGGCGAGGTGGACGACCGCGTCGACGCCCTCCAGGGAGGCGGTGTCCACCTCCCCGAACGGATCCCAGCGGACCTCGTCGTCGTCCGCGGGCCGGCGTCGTACGAGCCTGAGAACGGTTCGGCCCTCGCCGCGCAGCGCGCGAACGAGGGCCGAACCGATGAGTCCGGTCGAACCGGTGATGGCGATCTGCACGATCGCAGCCTAGTTTTCGGCTGGGCTCAAAGGCCCAACTCGGCCTCGAAGTTGCCCTCCTCGAGGCGGTTCTTCACCGTGGTGAGGAACCGCGCGGCGTCGGCGCCGTCCACCAGGCGGTGGTCGTAGGTCAGCGCGAGGTACACGATGGAGCGCACGGCGATGACCTCGCCGAGCTGCGGGTCCTCGATGACCGCCGGGCGCTTGACGACCGTGCCCGTGCCCAGCATGCCGACCTGCGGCTGGTTCAGGATCGGCGTGTCGAACAGCGCGCCCCGGCTGCCGGTGTTGGTGATCGTGAACGTGCCGCCGGTGACCTCGTCCGGGCTGACCTTGTTGGTACGGGTCCGCTCCGCCAGGTCCGCGATCCGCTGGGCCAGGCCGCCGAGGTTCAGCTGACCGGCGTTGTGGATCACCGGCACCATGAGGCCCTTCTCGGCGTCCACCGCGACGCCGAGGTTCTCGACGTCGTGGTAGGTCACCTCGTTGGTCTCGGAGTCGATGACGGCGTTGAGCTTCGGGTGCACCTTGAGCGCCTCGACCGCCGCCAGGGCGAAGAACGGCAGGAAGCTGAGCTTCACGCCCTCCCGCGCCAGGAAGTCGGCCTTGGCCCGGTCACGCAGCCGCGCGATCTTGGTGACGTCCGCCTCGACGACCGTGGTCAGCTGCGCCGACACCTGCAGCGACTCGACCATGTGCCGGGCGATCGACTGGCGCGTCCGGGACATCTTCACGGTCGTCCCGCGCAGGCGCGACACCTCCGCCGGCACCGGCGCGGCCGGAGCCTGCGAGGCGGCCGGAGCCGAGGCCGGCTGAGCGGGTGCGGGAGCGGCCTGCGGGGCCGGGGCGGGCGGCGGGGGCGGCGGCGCCTGCTTGGCCCGCGCCGCCTCCAGGACGTCCTGCTTGCGGATGCGCCCGCCGACGCCGGTGCCCTTGACGGTCGTCAGGTCCACGTCGTGCTCGGACGCCAGCTTGCGGACGAGCGGCGTGACGTAGGGGCTGTCACCCGACGGCTGCTCGGCCGCCTCCTGCTGCGGGGCCGGGACCTCCTGTCGCGGCTCCGGCTGCGGAGCGGCGGCCGCCGGCTGGGCGGCCGGAGCGGGCGGCGGCCAGGACGGCGCGGCCGGCTGCTGCTGCGGCTCGGGCTGCGCCGGGGCCTGCCGCTGCGGCGCCGGCTGGGCGGCCGGGGCCTCCTCCTGCGCGGGCTCGGGCACGGCCTGCTCCCGCTGCGGGGCGGCACCCTCGGTCGCCTCGCCCTCCTGGGCGATGACGGCCAGTTCGGCACCGACCTCGACGGTCTCGTCCTCGGCGACGGTGATGCTGCTCAGGACACCCGCCGCCGGCGACGGAATCTCGGTGTCGACCTTGTCCGTCGACACCTCGAGAAGCGGCTCGTCGGCCTCGACGCGCTCACCCTCCTTCTTGAGCCAGCGGGTGACGGTGCCCTCGGTCACGCTCTCGCCGAGCTGGGGCATTGTTACGGAGACCGGCATGGTTCTCAGCGACTCCTCTGAAACGTCGTGTTCTGGTACGGGCGGATCAGCCGTGGACGTGCAGCGGCTTGCCGGCGAGCGCGAGGTGAGCCTCGCCGATCGCCTCGGACTGGGTCGGGTGCGGGTGGATGAGCTGGGCGACCTCGGACGGCAGGGCCTCCCAGTTGTAGATCAGCTGGCCCTCGGTGATGAGCTCGCCGACGCGGCTGCCGACGATGTGCACGCCCAGCACGGGGCCGTCCTTCTGGGCGATCACCTTGACCTCGCCCTGCGTGCCCAGGATCTTGCTCCGGGGGTTGCCGGCCAGGTCGTAGGTGAACTCGACGATGTCGTGGCCGCGCTCCCGGGCCACCGCGGACGTGACGCCCACCGACGCGACCTCGGGCTCGGAGTAGGTGATGCGCGGGACGCCGTCGTAGTCGATCGGCGCGGGGTCCTGACCGCCCAGTCGTTCGGCGACGAGGATGCCCTCGGCGAAGCCGACGTGCGCTAGCTGCAGCGTCGGGATCAGGTCGCCGACCGCCGAGATCGTCGGGACGTTCGTGCGGCAGTACTCGTCGACCTTGACGAAGCCGCGCTCGGTCTCGACCCCGATCTCCTCCAGGCCCAGGCCCTCGGAGACCGGTCCGCGGCCCACGGCGACGAGCAGGAGGTCGGCGTCGAGGGTCTTGCCGCCCTGGAGCGTGATGATGACGCCCGACTCGGTGTGCTTGACGCTCTCGAACCGCGCGCCCAGCTCGAACGTGATGCCGCGCTTGCGGAAGGCCCGCTCCAGCCGCTTGGAACTGGACTCCTCCTCCAGCGGCAGCAGGTGCGGCAGCGCCTCGACGATCGTGACCTCGGCGCCGAAGGAGCGCCACACGCTCGCGAACTCGACGCCGATGACGCCGCCGCCGAGGACGACCACGGACTGCGGGATCCGGTCGAGCACCAGCGCGTGGTCGCTGGAGATGACGCGCTCGCCGTCGATCTCAAGGCCGGGCAGCGACCGCGGCACCGAGCCGGTGGCCAGCACGATGTGCCGGCCCTCGTACGTCGTGTCGCCGACCTGCACCTGGGTCGGGCCGGTCAGCCGGCCCTCGCCCTCGACGATCGTGATGCCCTTGGACTTGATCAGGCCCGTCAGGCCCTTCACCGTCGTGCTGACGACCCTGTCCTTGTAGGCGTGCACGCCCGGCAGATCGATGCCCTCGAACCGGGCCTTGATCCCGAACGTGGCCGACTCGCGCGTTTGGTCGGCCACCTCGGCCGCGTGCAGCAGCGCCTTGGTCGGAATGCAGCCGCGGTTGAGACACGTGCCGCCGAGCTTGTCCTTCTCGATCAGTACGACGCTCAGGCCGAGCTCCACCGCCCGCAGGGCGCACGCGTATCCGCCGCTGCCGCCACCTAGGACGACGATGTCGTAGGGGCTATTCGACACAGGACGCTCCTTCGATGCCCGCTCGGGCACCCTCGGCCCGGCGCGATTGTTCTTCCGGCACGCATCTTCCCACTTCCGACCGCCAGGCGGTCACAGCGCCCCGGCGGCGACGTCCTCGGCGACCTGCACGAGCGTACGGACGGCGGCGCCGGTGCCGCCCTTCGGGGTGTAGCCGTAGGGCTGGCCCTGGTTGAAGGACGGGCCGGCGATGTCGAGGTGCGCCCAGCGCACTCCGTCCGGCACGAACTCCTTGAGGAAGATCCCGGCCACCAGCATGCCGCCCCAGCGCTCACCGCTGATGTTGGCGATGTCGGCGACGGCCGAGTCCAGCCCCTTGCGCAGCTCCTCGGGCAGCGGCATCGGCCAGGCGGACTCGCCGGCGCTGCCGGCCGCGCCGACGACCATGTCGCGCACGTCGTCGTCGTTGGCCATGATGCCGGTCGTACGGGTGCCGAGCGCGACGAGCTGGGCGCCGGTCAGGGTGGCGATGTCGACGATCAGGTCCGGCTCGTCCTCGCCCGCGCGGACCAGTGCGTCGGCCATGACGAGGCGGCCCTCGGCGTCGGTGTTGAGCACCTCGACGGTCTTGCCGCCGTAGATGGTGAGCACGTCGGAGGGGCGCTGCGCGGTGCCGCTCGGCATGTTCTCCGCGATGGCGAGGTAGCCGACGACCTTGACCTTCGGGGCCAGGGCGGCGATCGCCTTCAGCGCGCCGAGCACGGCGCCCGCGCCGCCCATGTCGGATTTCATCCAGTCCATGGCCTCGCTGGGCTTGAGCGACAGGCCGCCGGAGTCGAAGGTGATGCCCTTGCCGACGAACGCGACCGTCTTGGTGGCCTCCGGGTGCTCGTAGGCGAGGCGGACGAGACGCGGCGGGTTGACCGAGCCCTGGCCGACCCCCACGATCCCGCCGTAACCGCCCTCCACCAGGGCCTTCTCGTCGAGGACCTCGACCGACAGGCCGGCCTCGTCACCGACTTGGCGCGCGGCGTCGGCCAGGGCCTCGGGGTTGAGGTCGGACGGCGGGGTGTTGACCAGATCGCGGACCAAGGTGACGGCCTCGGCGATGGTGCGGGCGCGGTCGAGGGCGGCGCGGGCGCCGGAGTCCGCCTCCGCCTCGGTCACGACCGTGATCTCGGACACCGGCCGCTTGTCGCCGTCACCGGTCCGGTAGTTGAGGTAGGCGTAGTTGCCGAGCAGCGCGCCGGTCGCCACGGCGGCCACCTCGTCGGAGGTGGCGGCGGGCAACAGGACCGCGACCGAGCCGGAACCCGCCAGGGACCGCAGCGCGGCACCGGCGGCGCGGCGCAGGGTCTCGGCGTCGTAGGACTCGCCCAGTCCGGCGGCCACCACGAGCGGGGCGGCCAGGTTGCCGAACGTCGGCACCTTGGTGACCTCACCCGGCTTGCCGGTGGCACCCAACCCGCTGAGCGCGTCGACGAGCCGGCCCTGGAAGGCCTCGTCGACCCCGGCGGCACCGGGCGCCAGCGCCGGTCCGGAGTCATCGGTGACGACACCGATCACGACGGCGTCGATGTCAAGAGAAGCGGATTCTGCGCTGGCAAGCCTGAGGTTCGTCACACAGCCCGATGGTAGTCCCGCCCCGAAGTTCTTTGTTCGAGTCGCCGGACTTCGGCGATCTTCGACCGGCGTCGGGACGACGTCCTCCGCCGGCTCGTCGAATACCATTTCTCGAATGGCCGGACGCCCATGGCGCGGATCCGGATCATAGAGGCCCCGTCGTCCTGGGAGATCGAGGGCCGCCTCTGGCCGAGGGGAAGCGGGCAGCGGCGACACGTCCCCGGGACGGCGGACGGCGGAACGCACGCATACGTCATGGCCACGCGCGTTCCGCGACGGCGCGGGAGCTCCACTCTCGGGGACGCTCCCGCGCCACCGACCGAGCCCCATCGGCGATCAGGCCACCGACATCACGACGATCGCCGCGGTGACCGAGGTCTCCACCAGCGCGCCGAGGACGTCGCCGGTCACGCCGCCCAGACGTCGCACGGCGTGCCGGAGCAGCGCCGCCGCGACCAGGAGGCCGGCCGCCACCGCCGCCGGGGCCAGCAGGGCGGGTCGCGTTCCCCCGGCGAGCAGGCCCGCGATCGCCGCGGCGCCCATCACGACCACCGTCACGGCCACGGCGTCCCGGCGCCGTACGGTCCGGGCGACCAGCGCCCCCAGGCCCTCCGGGCGGGCGGCGGGGACCCCCTCGCGGCACGCCCACGTGACCGCGAGCCGTCCGGTCACGGCCGCGACCGTCACGGCGACCGCCCGGTGCGGTGCCTGGGCGAGGGCGGCGACCTGGATCAGCAGGGTGAGCGTGAGGGTGATGACGCCGAACGGCCCGATGTCGGACCGCTTCATGATCGACAGGGCGCCCTCGGCGGGGCGTCCGCTGCCCAGCCCGTCGGCGAGGTCGGCCAGCCCGTCCAGGTGCAGGCCGCGGGTGAGCAGCGCCATCGCCCCGACGGCCAGGGCGGAGCCGAGCAGCGGGCCGGCTCCCAGCCATCCCGTCACCGTGAGGACCACGGCGGCCGCCGCGCCGACCAGGAGTCCGGCGGCCGAGGCGAGGATCATCGCCCGGCGGGCGGTCTCCCGGTCCACGCGACCGCACCGGATCGGCACGACGGTGAGCAGGGACACCGCCAGGCGCAGCCCGTCGGCGCCGGCGGCCCTCTCCTCCTCAGGTCCCACGGCGTCCCCCGCGTCCATGCTCAGAGGTCACGGTGGTCCCGGCGTCGACGCTCAGGTCCCGTGGTGCCCCGCTGTCTCCACGCTCAGGTCTCATCGTGTCCCCGCGTCTGCGCTCAGGCGCCACGGTGGTCCCGGCGTCGACGTTCAGGTCCCGTGGTGCCCCGCTTCCTCCACGCTCAGGTCTCATCGTGTCCCCGCGTCCGCGCTCAGACCTCACGGCGTCCTCCGCGATCACGGCAGGTCGATGACGCGGCCGGCAACGACCAGGGCGGTCTCCTCCGACTCGGCGGCCAGGCGCTGGTTGAGCCGTCCCAGCGTGTCACGGAAGGCCCGCCCGCTCGCGGTGTCGGGGACGACCGACAGGCCGACCTCGTCGCTGACCGCGACGACGTGCGCCCGGGTGGACCGCCACGCGTCGACCAGCTCGTTCAGGCGCGGCACGACCGCCTGCGGGTACTCCCAGGCGCCGAGCGCGTCGAAGACCGCCGTCAGCCAGGTGCCCATCCCGTCGATGAGGAGCGTCCCCGCCGACTCGCGCAGCAGACCCGCCAGGTCGATCGTCTCGGCCGTGTCCCACCAGCGCGGGCGGCGCCGCCGGTGCGCGGCGATCCGGTCGCGCCACTCCGGGTCGTCCCCGTGCATGATCCCGGTCGCGACGTACGTCACCTCAGGATGGGTCATCACCCGGAGCTCCGCCTCCTCCGACTTCCCCGACCGGGCGCCGCCCAGGATCAGCGACCGCCAGGGGCCGGGCGCCGGGCGTGTCCACAGGCTCATCCGGCGGTCGAGCTCGGCCGGGGAGGGGATGCGGTGGTCGACGTGGACGGCCTCGATCCGCGTCGCGTCGGTCACCGCGCCGGCGCGCCGCAGCCGCCCCAGGTGCGACGGGTCGCCGATCAGGTCCAGGAGCACGGCGTCGTACGGCTCGGGAGCGGCCGGCTCGGGCCGGGCGCCCGGCCGCGCGGCGAACAGGACCCGGTGCCCGCGCGGCGTACGGACGTCGTATCCGCCGGGCACCTGGCATCGGCGGCACTGGTCGAGCGGGACCCCGTCGAGGAGGACGCGGGTCGGTTCGACGCGGCGGCGGGCGGCGCGCATCCGGGTGCAGGAGGAGCAGCGGCAATCGGGCTCGGGCCAGCCGCGCGGCCCGGCCGTGCCGAGTAGCTGGATCTCGATGCCAGGGCCGTCCATCAGTCGCTCCGGTCGTCGAAGCCGGCCGGGGCCTCGAACGCCGCCCGGCGGGCGGCCCGGCGCAGCGCGAGCAGCACCGGGCGGCCGGTGACGGCCACCAGGATCGCCGTGAAGATCGCTCGTGGCAGGTCGAACCCGAGGGAGGTGGCGAGGTTGAACGCGACGAACCTCCCGAGGTTGTCGGCGAGCGGGGCGCCCGGGTGGTACGAGATCGAACTCGCCATTCCCCCCACGAACGGCCACAACCCCAGATTCTGCAACCAGCCATAGGCGAACGCGGCCACAGCGCCGTACGCCGCGAGCATCGCGATCTCCGTCCTGCCCCGGGCGCGCGGCAGGCATCCGGCGAAGAACCCCACCCACGCGGCGCCGAGGATCTGGTACGGCAGCCAGGGACCGACGCCCGCCGTGATCAGGGCGCTGGCGAACATCGCCACCGCCCCCAGCAGGTAGCCGAAACCGCGCCCCAGCACCCGCCCGCCGTGCACCAGCACGAAGAACATCGGCTCGAATCCCGCGACGTTCGTGCCCAGGGGCCGCAGCGCCGCGCCGACCGCGCCGAGCACGCCCAGCAGGGCGATGGCCTTCGCGTCGATCCCGCCCTCGGCGATCTCGGCGAGCGCAACCGCGAGCAGCAGCGGAAGGAGCAGCACGAACATCCACGGCGCGAAGGCCGACTGGCCGATCCGCGCCCCGGGCGTGACGAGCAGCGGCCAGCAGAACGCGGCCAGGCCCGCCAGCGACACCAGCGACAGCGCCGTCCCGGAGCGAACCCGAAGCCGGACCGCGTTCACGCCCACGACAACGCCTCCCGTACCTGGTCCACCGTGAGGACCGGGACCGGGGCGAAGATCTTGCCGACCTGCGGCGCGAACGCGGGGGAGGAGACCACGACCTCGCCGGTCGGCCCGTCCGCGACGACCTCGCCCTCGGCGACGACCACGGTGCGCGTCGCGACCTCGGCGACCAGTTCGACGTCGTGGGTGGCCAGGACGACGGCGTGCCCGTCGGCCGCCAGCTCGCGGACGATCTCCACCAGGCGTCCCTTGGCGGTGTAGTCCAGGCCGCGCGTCGGCTCGTCCAGCAGCACCAGCGGCGGCCGCCCGGTCAGGATGACGGCCAGCGCGAGGGCAAGCCGCTGCCCCTCCGACAGATCACGCGGGTGGAGCGTGTCGTCGACGCCGGGCGCGAGGCGCTCGAAGAGGGCGCGGCAGGTGCCCCGCGCCGCGCCCATGTCCCGGTCGGCGGCGGCGCACTCGGCCGCGACCGTCTCGGCGTACAGCAGGTCGGCGGCGTCCTGCGGGACGAGGCCCGCGTGCCGGACCATGACGCGCGGCGGCGTCTCATGGGGCGCCACGCCCCCCACCAGCACCCGCCCGCCGGACGGGCGTACGAGGCCGACCAGGGCCCGCAGCAGGGAGGACTTGCCGGCGCCGTTCCGCCCCATGAGGGCGATGACCTCGCCGGGCACGACGGAGAGGTCGACGCCGCGCAGCGCCGTCACTGGGCCGTACCGGATCTCCAGGGCTCGCACGGACGCGGGCGCATGGGCACCGTCCGCGCGTCCGCGCGGATCGGTCGCCGGCGTGCTCGCCTGGCCCGACGAAGCCGCGTTCCCGACGCGATGCGGAGCCGCGCCTGCGGACCCGGACGGAGCCGCGGGGCCGGACAGAGCCGCATCGGAGAGGGCCGCGGGGTCGGACGGAGCCGCGTTCCCGACGCGATGCGGAGCCGCGCCTGCGGGGCCGGACGGAGCCGCGGGGCCGGGCGGCGATGCGTTCGTGAGGCGTTCGCGGAGGGGCGCGGCGGCGCGCCGGGCGTCCCGCACGGACAGGGGGAGCGGCGACCAGCCCGCCAGCCGGCCCAGCTGGACGACGGGCGGCGCCACCGGGGACTCCGCCATGATCGCGGCGGTCGGGCCGTGGACGGGCGGTCGCCCGTCGCCGGGCAGCAGCACCATCGTGTCGGCGAGATGGACCACCCGCTCGAGGCGGTGCTCGGCGAGGACGACGGTGAGCCCCAGGTCGTGCACCAGGCGCTGCAGCGTGGCCAGGACGTCCTCGGCGCCCACCGGGTCCAGCGCGGAGGTCGGCTCGTCCAGGACGAGCACCTTCGGGTGCGTGGTCAGCACCGAGCCGATCGCCACCCGCTGTGCCTGCCCGCCGGACAGCGTGGCCAGCGCGCGGTCCCGTAGGCCGGCCAGTCCCAGCAGGTCCAGTGTCTCCTCGACGCGCCGTCGCATGACGTCCGGCGGCAGGCCCAGGGACTCCATGCCGTACGCCAGCTCCTCCTCGACCACGTCGGAGACGAACCCGGCGCGCGGGTCCTGCCCGACGTAGCCGACGACGTCGGCGAGCTCACGCGGCGGATGATCGCGGGTGTCCCGGCCGGCGACGGTCACCTGGCCGGTCAGCACCCCGCCGGTGAAGTGGGGGACCAGGCCGTTCACGGCGCGCAGCAGGGTGGACTTGCCGGTCCCGGTGCGCCCGGCGACGAGGCACAGCTCGCCCTCCTCGATCTCCAGGTCGACGTCCGTGAGCACCGGCGTCCCGCCGTAGCGGAAGTCGACGCGGTCGAAACGGATCACGTCCGGATCCCCCGCAGGAGGGCCGGGGCCAAGGCGATGAGCACCCCGGCGGCCGGCAGGGGCGGCAGGCCGGGAGCGGACCCCGGCGCGGGGCGAAGACCGTCCGCACCGAGGAGACCGGTGACGGTCATCGCGGTGGCCGCCAGCAGGCCCGAGCCGCCGGTGACCCACTCGGGCAGGGCCCACGGGTCCGGGCGGTAGCGGGTCCGCGGCGAGCGACGGCCGCCGAGCCACAGCCCCGCCGCCGCGCAGACCGACCCCGAGACCAGCATCGGCGCCCCCAGCGCCGCCGGCGCCTGCCCGTCGAGCAGCCCGTACAGCCCGGCGCACACCGCGAGCAGCCCGCCCAGGACCAGAGCGGCGGTCGCCCGCCGCCGCGCGCGGGGAACGGCGGCGGTCCGGCCGTACCCGCGCGCGTCCATCGCGGCGGCCAGCTGCACCGACCGGTCGAGCGCGCCCTCGAGCACCGGCATGGCGAGCCGCCGCAGCGCCCGGATCCCCCGGTCGGAGCGGCCGCGCAGGCGCTGCGCGTCGCGTACCTGCCGCACGTGCGTCACCGCCTGCGGCGCGAACGTCATCGCCACGACGACCGCGACGCCCACCTCGTACAGCGCGCCGGGAACGGACTTGAGCAGCCGGCTCGGGGCGGCCAGCGCGTTCGCCGCGCCCACGCAGATCAGGACGGTGGCGAGCCGCAGGGCGTCGTACCCGGCGACGGCCAGGCCCTCGGCGGTGACCGGGCCCCCGACCCGTACCCCTGCCAGCCAGGACGGCAGCGTCACCGACGGGAGTGTGAACAGCGTCGTGCCCGGTGCCTGCGCCGCGAACACCGCCCCGAACACCAGCCGCACCACCACGACGACCAGGCCGATCCGCAGGAACATCCCGTACGCCCGGGCCCACGGGTCATCCGAGCGGCACGCCGCCACGACGGTTCCGGTCACCGCGCCGACCAGCAGGAGGAGCAGCGGGTTCGTCGTCCGCGTGGCCGCCGTCGCGAGTCCCAGGGCCCACAGCCACCAGGCGCCCGGATGCAGCCGTCGTCTCATCGGCGGGACCGGCGCAGGGCGAGCACTCCGCCGCCCGCGGCGATCAGCACGACCAGCCCGATCCCGGCGTAGAGGCCGACCGGAGTGCCGGAGTCCTTGTCCTTCTTCCCGGCGGCGGCGGGCGACGCGGTCGCCGTCAGCGTGATGCGGCCGGGGGCACCGCACGGTCCGAACGCGTCGATGGCGCAGATCAGGCCGCTCTTGTCCGTCTGCACCTTCACGCCCGCCGTCGCGAGAACGTCCGTGCCCGTGGCGCTCTCCGGAACGATCGCGCAGCTCCGGCCGGCGGACGGCGGCCGCTGATCCTTCGGCGCGTCGGCCGCGTCGCCGTAGTCGACCACGAGGGCGACGCGCTTCTTGCCCGCCGGAGCGGACGCGGAGCCGCAGATCGCCGCGAAGTCGGGCTTGTCGCGCGGCGGGGTGCCGGTGGTCCCGCTGGATTTGGCGAACCGCCACCCTTCGACCGCGCCGTCCTTGGGGTGGGCCTGGGCCGGGCCCGTGGTGGCGAACGCCCACGTGTCGCCCTTCGCCTGCCAGTACCCCCAGAACGCGACGGCGTCGGCGTGCGCCTCGGGCATGGGGGCGAGCAGCAGGGCGGAGACGAGGAGACCGGCTGCGATCTTCGGCATGGGCGCCTTTCTGAGGAGAAGGCGGTCCCGGGTGAAGCGGGCGCGCGAGATGCCGCACGCGCCCGGACTCCATCCGCAGACCACGACGGAACAACGGAGCCGCTCGCGCCGGCGCGGGCATTCCGGCTCGCCGCCGGGCGGGACGCCCTGCGGCCTACGGTTGCGGGTCAGCGCCGGACTTCGACCGGCTTTCCCCACGACGGCGCGTGTGCTGCTGCCGACGAGTTGACCACGGGGTGCTCGACCACGTCAAAACCACCGGCACCGGTAACCTGCGGATCATGAGCGACCTCCCGCGCGATCCCTGGCAGCCGCCGGAGGGCACACCGCCGCACGGAGCCCCGCAGCCGGCGCCTCCTCCCTACACCCCACCGCCGGGCCCGCCGCCCGGACCGGGCATGCCGGGACCGCAGTACGGACCGGGTATGCCCGGCGCGCCGTACGGACCGGGCGCGCCGTACAGACCGGGCGCGCCGTACGCGCCGGGCCCGTACGGGCCTCCGCCCGGAGGCCGGGGCGGCCGGACCGGCCTCGTCGTCGGACTCGTCGCCGGGGGACTGGTCCTGGTCGTCGGTGTGGCGGTCACCGCGTTCCTCCTGCTGCGCGACGGCGGCGGCAAGGTCGCCGGACCGAGCGCGCTGCCCGGCGGAGTCCTGGTCTCCCTGGACGGCGGCGCGAGCACCGCGACGGTGGCCGCCCGGGGAGTGAGCCGGCCGGTGGTGGACGTGTACGAGGACTTCCAGTGCCCGCCGTGCAAGACGTTCCACGACACCGACGACGGGACCCTCCGGACGCTCGCGGCCGAGCGCAAGGCCGTGATCGTGTACCACCCGATGGTGATCTTCAGCACGGAACCGATGGCCGGGAGCTCCACGCGGGCGGCCGCCGCGATCCGCTGCGCCACCGACGGCCTCCACTGGCTGGCGTACCAGGACCAGCTGTTCGCCCACCAGGGGCCGGAGACGTCGACCGGGTTCACCGTCACCGACCTGGCGGCGTACGGCTCCGCGGCGGGCATCACCTCCACGGGCTTCGCCTCCTGCGTGCGCGACCAGGAGCACGCGGCGGAGGCACAGGCGGCCAGTCGGACCGCCGTCCAGAAGGGTGTCAGCAGCACGCCCACCGTCCTGGTGAACGGCACGAAGCTGAGTTCGAGTGAGACGCTGACCCCCGACGGGCTGCGGCGCGCGGTCGAGGCGGCCGGCTGAGCCTGTCGGCCGAGCCTGTATGAGAGTGAGGAGAACGATGCCCTGGAGCTGGCGGTACGAGAAGACCGACGGGACGCCGGTGGAGGCCCCCGGCTTCGGCGAGGAGACCTGGACCACCCAGGCCGACGCGGAGTCCTGGGTGGGGGAGAACTGGCGGAGTCTCCTGGAGGCGGGAGTCGACCAGGTCAGCCTCCTGGAGGACGGACGGGTCGAGTACGGCCCGATGAGCCTGCACCCCGAAGGAGGCTGACCGGCCCCGGGCGCGGGGGAGCAGGCACCCGCCCGCGCGCCCGGTCGGTCACGGCCACGGCGACAGCCCCCTGACCTGCGCCTTCTCCCTTCTCCCAGCGTGTCGGCGGAGTAGGGTGAGACTCATGGCAGGCAACGCTTGCACGGCGTCCGCCTCAAGGGGGTAGGCGGGTGTCCGCCGCCGTCGGCATCCGTCTCGTACGGCTGCGGCAGGCGGCCTGCGCGGGGCCGCGGATCCTGCTCACCGCCGCGCTGTACTACGGGACGGCGCGGTTGGGGCTGCTGCTGGCACTCGTGAATGAGCAGGTCACCCCGCTCTGGCTGCCGACCGGTGTCGCCGTCTGCTGTCTGCTGATGCTGGGGCTGCGGACCTGGCCGGGCGTCGCGGTCGCGGCGTTCGCGGTGAACGCGGCGATCGGGCCGACCCTGCCGGCCGTCTTGGGGATAACCGCGGGCAACACCCTGGCGCCCCTGTGCTCCTGCCTGCTGCTGCGGAGGGCGGGCTTCCGATGTGAGCTGGACCGCCTGAGAGACGCCCTTTCGCTGATATTCCTTGGCGCCTTCGCCGGCATGCTCGTCAGCGCCACTGCGGGGGCATCGGCCCTGGTCCTGTCCGGAGCCGTACCCGCCGAGGGCCTGCCGAGCACCCTGGCGGTGTGGTGGACCGGAGACACGATGGGCGTGCTGGTGATGGTCCCGCTGGTGATGGCCGTACGGTCGACGGGCCTGCCCAGGTTCGGCGCGGTCCGCTGGGCGGAGGTCGCGGTCCTGCTGGGCGGCACGCTGTGCGCCGCGGTCTTCGTCACCCGGGCGCCCTACCAGCTGCTCTTCCTCGTCTTCCCCATCCTGATCTGGGCCGCCTTCCGCTTCGGGCACCTCGGTGCGGCGTTCTGCGTCCTCATCGTCTCGGTCAGCGCGACTCTCGCCGCGGTGCACCGTGCCGGTCCGTTCGCCGACAAGGGGCTGCTGCACGCCATGCTCAACCTGCAGCTGTTCAACGGCACCGTCGCGTTGACCTCACTCCTGCTCGCCGCGGTGATCCTCCAGCGTGACGCCGCCTGCCGGGATCTCGAGCACGTGGCCCAGAACCTGACCGCCATGGCCGCCGAACTCGAGCACGGCCATCTGACGCTCAAGGCCATGGCCCTGGACATGCTCCGTGCCCGGCACGGGGCGGCGCCGCCCGTCTCCCGGACCGGCCCGGAACCCGCCCCGGCCGCCGGGCGCGGCCCGGACGACCCGCCCGTACGCCGCCGAGCGTGAGCACCGACGCCTCGCCGCCGAGCGGCGCCCGGCCGGCCGCGGGTTCTGCGGCTTGCCTCCGTCGGCCTCGGCCGGACGCGAAGGCGCGGTCGCCTACGGGCGCTGCGGCGGGCTGACGGTCTTGGCCGGGTCGCGTTCGACGACCGGCTCGAGGATGTCGTCGATGCGCTGCAGCAGTTCGGCGTCGAGCGTGACGCCGGCCGCCTTCACGTTGTCCCGCACCTGCTCCGGACGGGACGCGCCGATGATGGCGGACGAGACGTTGGGGTTCTGCAGGACCCAGGCGACGGCGAGCTGCGCCATCGACAGGCCCGCCTCCTCCGCGAGCGGCGTGAGCCGCTGTACACGGGTCAGCACGTCGTCATTGAGGAACCGCTGGATGAACGCCGAACCGCTCTCGTCGGTGGCGCGTGAGCCCGCGGGCGGGGCGGTGCCCGGCTGGTACTTACCGGTCAGCACCCCCTGGGCGATCGGCGACCAGACGATCTGCCCGACGCCCTCCTTCTCGGACAGTGGTACGACCTCGGACTCGATCACCCGCCAGAGCATGTTGTACTGCGGCTGGTTGGAGATGATCCGGTCGAGCCCCATCTCGTCGGCGATCTTGAGCGCCCGCGCGATCTCCTCGGCGCGCCACTCCGACACACCGATGTAGAGCACCTTGCCCTGGCGTACGAGGTCGTCGAAGGTCTTGAGGGTCTCCTCGAGCGGAGTCTCGTGGTCGAACCGGTGCGCCTGGTACAGGTCGACGTAGTCGGTCTGCAGACGCCGCAGCGAGCCGTGGATCGACTCGAAGATGTGCTTGCGGGACAGCCCGCGGTCGTTCGGGCCGGCGCCGGTGGGCCAGTAGACCTTGGTGAAGATCTCCAGGGACTCCCGGCGCTGCCCCTTCAGGGCACGGCCCAGGACCTCCTCCGCGCGGGTGCCGGCGTAGACGTCCGCGGTGTCGAAGGTGGTGACGCCCTCGTCGAGGGCGGCGTGGACGCACGCGTTGGCGGCGTCCTCCTCCACCTGGGAGCCGTGCGTGATCCAGTTGCCGTACGAGATTTCGCTGACCATGAGGCCGCTGCGGCCCAAATGACGGAACTCCATATCCGAAACCCTAGAACGCCGGGTCAGATCTGGTCCTTCTGCCCCGGCTTCAGGCGGGGCTGCGGCATCCGGAACCGGCGGATCTGCATCGACCGGGTCGCGGTGTAGAAGCCGAGGCCGCGGACGTTGTCCTCCGGAAAGCGCTCCTGGGCGAGCTTCTTCACGCGCCTGCCGAGGTAGATCGACTCGCCGACGATCAGGACGAGCATGACCGGCCAGCCGAACTGGTAGACGTACGTCTTGATGGTCACCGGCGTGACCATCGCCAGCAGGAGGATCAGCAGGGTGAGGTACATGAAGTACTCGCCGAACGTACGCCGGGAGTCGACGAAGTCGCGGGCGAGCCGGCGGGCCGGCCCCTGGTCGCGTTTGGGCAGGTAGCGGTCGTCACCGCGGGCCATGCCCTCCTTGGCCTTCTGTCGCTCACGGGCCTGCCGCCCGCGGGCGTGCTGGTAGGCCTCCTTGCGGGTGCGCGGCGCGGTGATCGGCTGGCGGTTGCGCTTCTGTGCCTCGCTGCGCTTGGGCGTGGGGCGGCCCTTCCCTCCCGATTTGACGACCTCGGGGTTGGCGGAGGGCTCCTCTGTGGCGGTATCGGTACGACGTCGGAACACGCAGATCAGCCTACCGGCGCTCGCGGCGAACATAATGACTGTCTTGAGCGTTAACGCGTAGGGTGGTCAGCGAACCCCAGCAGCGTTGTGAGGCATCAGCAGAAGGGACCGGCCACGCGCGATGAGCGTGATGAAGCGTATGTCGATGATCTTCAAGTCCAAGGCCAACAAGGCGCTGGACAAGATGGAAGATCCTCGCGAGACCCTTGACTACTCCTATCAGCGTCAGCTTGAGATGCTGCAGAAGGTCCGCCGGGGCGTCGCGGACGTCGCCACGTCCCGCAAACGTCTTGAGCTGCAGATCAACCAGCTGGAGGGCGAGCAGCGCAAGCGCACCGACCAGGCCAAGCAGTTCCTGCAGGCGGGCCGTGAGGACATGGCCCGTGAGGCGCTGGGCCGGCGTACCGCGCTGGAGAGCCAGCTGAACGACCTGCGCGCCCAGTATCAGCAGCTGCAGGGCGAGGAGGAGAAGCTGACGCTCGCCTCTCAGCGGCTGCAGGCCAAGGTCGACTCCTTCCGTACGCGCAAGGAGACGATCAAGGCCACCTACACGGCGGCCGAGGCGCAGACCAGGATCAATGAGGCGTTCTCCGGCATCTCTGAGGAGATGGGCGACGTCGGCCTGGCGATCCAGCGCGCCGAGGAGAAGACCGAGAACATGAAGGCGCGCGCCGGCGCCATCGACGAGCTCCTCGCCTCGGGCGCGCTGGAGGACTACTCCGGTCCCCGCGACGACCTTCAGGCCGAGCTCGACCGTATGGGCAGCACCGGCGGCGGCGTCGACCTCGAGCTCGAGCAGATGAAGGCGGAGCTCGGCATGGGCCCGCAGAAGCAGCTCGACGCGGCCCCGGGCCAGGCGCAGGGGCAGCACGCCACGCCGCAGCAGCAGGCTCAGCCGCAGATCCAGCGGCCGCAGCCGGGGGAGGGGCAGTGATCGTCCGGCTGATGGGCGAGGGGCAGCTCGACGTCGCAGACGGCGACCTGTCCGCCCTCAACGACCTCGACGCCGAGCTCGAGAAGGCGATCGAGTCCGGCGACGAGGAGCGGTTCCGCGGTGCGCTGCACGCACTGCTGGAGCGGGTGCGGACCGTCGGCAAGCCGCTTCCGCCGGAGGAGCTGGAGCCGTCGGACCTGATCCTGCCGCCCGCGGACGCGACCATGGAGGAGGTCCGCGCGATGCTGGGCGACGAAGGACTCATCCCCGACTGACCCGTCGTGTCCGACCGACCGGTCTTGTTCGACTGACAGCCATGTTCGACTGACAGTATTGGCACAAAGCGGGCTGGTCCGGACGTTCTACCTGTGGAAGCGTCGGACGGGAGGAAGGGGAAATGATGGAGCGCTCGCGCTTCGCACCCGACCGAGGGCTCACATCGCGCATGCTGCTGACGATGTTCCTGCTGGGGTTGCTGTACGTCGCCTTCGTCGGGTTCTTCTTCGTGTACGTGCCACAGCTCTGGCTGGTCGTCCTGGTCATCGCCGTGGCATTCCTCCTCGCCCAGTACTTCTTCTCCGACCGGCTCGCCCTCTTCGCCATGCACGGGCGCATCGTGTCGGCGGAGGAGGCCCCGGAGCTGCACGGCGTGATCGACCGGATCTGCGCCCTGTCCGATATGCCGAAGCCGAGGGTGGCGATCGCGGACACCGACGTGCCCAACGCGTTCGCCACCGGACGCAACCAGGGCAACGCCGTGGTGTGCGTCACCACCGGTCTGCTCCGGCGGCTCGACGTCGTCGAGCTGGAGGCCGTGCTGGCCCACGAGCTGTCCCACGTCGCCCACCGCGACGTCGCGGTCATGACCATCGCGTCCTTTCTCGGCATCCTGGCCGGCCTGTTCACCCGATTCGGCCTCGAATGGGGCCTGTGGGGCGGCTTCAACGACCGCGACCGCAACAACAACGACCAGAGCACCGCGGTGGTGCTGCTGATCGTGATCGGCGTCAGCGCGGCCGTCTACGCCGTCAGCTTCCTGCTGACCCGCGCCCTGTCGCGCTACCGCGAACTGTCGGCGGACCGCGCCGCGGCGCTGCTCACCGGGCGGCCGTCCGCCCTCGCGGCGGCGCTGACCAAGGTCACCGGCGAGATGTCCCGCATCCCGACCAAGGACCTGCGCGCCGCCGAGCCGTTCAACGCCTTCTACTTCGCGCCGGCCTTCACCAAGGGGTTCAGCATCTCGACGCTCTTCTCCACCCACCCGTCGCTGGACCAGCGGCTGGCGCAGCTCGCCAAGATCTCCGCCCAGCTCGGCCAGGGAGTCTGACGTGGGCGGCGCGCTGCTATCGGACCAGGAGTCTTGATGGGGTTCCTCGACACGCTGCTGGGCCGTTCCAAGCCGAAGAAACCCGACCTCGACCGGCTGTTCGCGCTGCCGACTGCGGCCCTGACCCTGGAGGCCGCGGCCGGGCTGACGCCCACGGGCGTCGGCGCGGTCTGCTTCCGCGCCGCCGAGGGCGCCGCGTTCGCGCAGATCGAGAAGGACGTGCGCGAACTCCTGGACGCCGGCGACGGGCCCAAGGTCGAGCTGAGCACCGACACCTACGGCTACACCTGGCTGGTCACCCGGCACGATCCCACCGACATCGGAGGGCTCGTCACCAACATCCACGCGGTCAACGCCGCGCTCGAGTCCGGCGGCTTCGGCCCGCAACTGCTGTGCTCGGTGGTGGCCTTCACCGGGCCGGACGCCAAGCGCTTCGGCCTCGTCTACCTCTACAAGCGCGGCACCTTCTACCCCTTCGCCCCGCTGCCGGGCGAGACGCGGGACAACGCCCTCGAGCTCCAGGTACGCGGCGCGGTCGGCGCGGACCTGCCGGTCGAGGACGACCTGAGCCGGTGGTTCCCGGTATGGGGCGCACCCGGGCTGTGACCTTCGTCCTGGAGGCCGCCGGCGTGCGCCGCGGCGACACCGTCATCCTCGAGGACATCACCGCGACCATCCGGTCCGGACGCTGCACGGTGATCGCCGGACCCAGCGGCGCCGGCAAGTCGACGCTCCTGCGGCTGCTCAACCGGATGCTGGACCCGACGACCGGCCGCGTCCTCCTCGACGGCACGCCGCTGGCCGCGCTGGACGTGCTCGCGCTGCGCCGTCGCGTCGGGCTCGTCGCCCAGCAGCCGACCCTGCTGACCGACGCGGTCCTGGACGACCTGCGGGTCGGCCGCCCCGACCTGACGGAGGAGGAGGCACGCTCCCTCCTCGCCGAGACGGGCCTGCCGCCCGCCTTCGCCGAGCGACCGACCGCCGGCCTGTCCGGGGGAGAGGCCCAGCGGGTATGCCTGGCCCGCACACTGGCCCTCCGCCCGGAGGTCCTCCTGCTCGACGAGCCCACCTCCGCCCTCGACCGGGCCAGCGCCGAGGCGATCGAAGGCGTCGTCAACGATCTGCGCGCGGCCGGGGGCACCGCCGTCCTGGTCAGCCACGACACGGGTCAGGCACGGCGGCTCGCCGACGACGTGCTCGTCCTGCGCGACGGCCGGCTGGCGGAGCAGGGCCCTCCCGAGGACGTCGACTACCTGCGGGCCGTGGCGTCGCCGTGAGCCATGAGGTGCACGTCCCGTCGTGGCCGGGTGTCGTGGCCTCGCTCGCGCTGGTCGCCATCGCGCTGGCGATCGTGGCGCGGGCGCGGCTCCGGATCACCCGCGAACTCCTCGTCGCCGTCGTCCGGGCGGGGGTGCAGCTGATCGCCGTCGGCGCACTGCTGCTCGCGATCTTTCGATACGCGGGGCTGCCGGGCGCGTTCGCCTGGGCCGCGGTGATGGTGGTGATCGCCGGCCAGGTCGCTGGCCGGCGCGGCTCCGGAGTCCCCCGGTCGCGGGTGGCCGCCACCGCCGGACTCGCCACGGGCGGCGGCGCGACCCTGCTCGCCCTGGTCGTGCTCGACGTCATCCCCGCGCAGGCGCGCGTCGTCGTCCCCGTGGCAGGGATGATCATCGGAGGTTCGATGCAGGCCGCCGGTCTGGCCCTGCGCCGCGTACGGGACGCGGTCACCAGCGGCCGCCCGGCGATCGAGGCCCGCCTGTCGCTCGGCCTGACCGCGCGCGAGGCGTTCGCCCCCCACACGCGCGACGCGCTGCACACCGCTCTCCTGCCCGTCATCGATTCCACCAAGGTCGTCGGGCTGATCACGCTGCCGGGCGCGATGACCGGCCTGATCCTCGGCGGCGTCGAGCCGCTGACCGCGATCCGCTACCAGATCGTCGTGATGTACATGATGCTCGCGGCGGCCGCCGTCAGCGCGTACGTCACAACCCGCTTCGCCGAGGCCGCCCTCTTCGACGACGCCCACCGCCTCCGCACCTAGTTGCGCACAGGAAGTTGTACACATACCAAGTATCCTTAGAGGCATGACGTCCTTCGTGCTCTCAGTCCACCCGCTGTCCGAGGTGCGCCGACGGCTCTCGGAGACCGTCGCGCGGTTCCGGCGTGAGGGCGCATCCGCTGAGCCGGTCATCTTCGGGTCGCAGCGCAAGCCCGAAGCGGTTCTGCTGCCCTATGCCGCATACGAAGAGTTCGCGGAGTACAAACGACGTCGTCATGCCATCGACATGGCGGAGGGATCGGTTCGAGCGGAAGGCCTCGAGCCTTCGGCTGAAGCGATCACGAGGGCGGAACGATGGGCCAGGGGTGAGATCAGCGAAACGGATATGTACGAGGAGACCCTGCGGCATTATCGGCGTCTGTGAGTAACGATCCATATACAGATCCCTCGACTGGCGTTCTGCTCAACAAACTGGGCATCAGTGACCCGGACGAGTTGTCGAGGGCCGAAGCGGACCTCACCTACTTGATGCTGGCGCGGCTCGAGGCACGGTCGCTGCCCGGGAAATACGATCTTGCCCACTTGCGGTCGTTCCACAAGACGATCTTCGGTGACCTATATCCCTGGGCCGGTGAGTTAAGAACCGTCCTGATCGCCAAAGGCCACCCCTTCTGTCTGCCTCAGTTCATTCAGTCGGCTTCGGACGAGATCTTTTTTGGCCTGGCCCGGGAGGGATACCTGAGGGGGCTTCGCCGAAGTGAGTTCGCCGGCAGGTTGGCCTTCTATTTGGGAGAGATCAACGCGATCCATCCCTTCCGTGAAGGCAACGGTCGTACGCAGCGTGCTTTCTTCGGGCAACTTGCGCGAGATGCCGGGTTCATTGTCAATTGGCGGAGACTCGACGCCGATAGGAATATAGAAGCGTCCATCGCGATCATGCGCGGTGATCCGGAGCCGATGCGCAGCATGTTGGACGAGCTCGTCGAGCCCGTCTGATCAAGTTCCCTGGCGGTCAGCAGCGCAGCGACCGCCAGGGATCAAGGCCCGGACCCGGCCGGTGTTCAGGGGAGGGCGAGCATCTGGTCGAGGGCGGCGCGGGCGTAGTACGCCGTCTCCTCGTCCACCGTGATCTGGTTGACGACCTTGCCCCGGACCAGGGACTCCAGCGACCAGACCAGGTGCGGCAGGTCGATGCGGTTCATCGTCGAGCAGAAGCAGACCGCCTTGTCGAGGAAGACGACCGTCTTGTCGAGGTGGCGGTCGGCGAGGCGCTTGACGAGGTTCAGTTCCGTGCCGACGGCCCACGCCGACCCGGCGGGCGCCTCGTCGAGCATGCGGATGATGTACTCCGTCGACCCGATGTGGTCGGCCTCCATCACCACCTCGTGGCGGCATTCGGGGTGCACGAGCACGTTGACGCCGGGGATCCGCGCCCGTACGTCGTCGACGGACTCCTTGCTGAACCGTCCGTGCACCGAGCAGTGCCCGCGCCAGAGGATCATCGTGGCGTCGCGCAGTTCGTCCCTGCCGAGCCCGCCGTCCGGCCGGTGCGGGTTGTAGACGACGCAGTCGTCCAGGGACAGCCCCATCTCCAGCACGGCGGTGTTGCGGCCCAGGTGCTGGTCGGGCAGGAACAGGACCTTCGACCCCTTGGAGAACGCCCATTCGAGAGCGCGGCGGGCATTGGACGACGTGCAGACCGTGCCGCCATGCCGGCCGACGAACGCCTTGATGTCGGCCGAGGAGTTCATGTACGTGATCGGCACGACGTCGTCGGCGATGCCCGCGTCCTCCAGGGCCTCCCAGCACTCCTCGACCTGCTCGTAGGTCGCCATGTCGGCCATCGAGCAGCCGGCCGCCAGGTCCGGGAGGACGACCCGCTGGTCGGCGCCGGTCAGGATGTCGGCCGACTCGGCCATGAAGTGCACGCCGCAGAAGACGATGTACGGCGCCTGCGGCCGGGCCGCGGCCTCCTGCGCGAGCTTGAAGGAGTCGCCCGTGACGTCCGCGAACTGGATGACCTCGTCGCGTTGGTAGTGGTGGCCGAGCACGAACAGGCGGTCGCCCAGGGCAGCCTTGGCGGCGTGCGCCCGCTCCACCAGGGCCGGGTCGGACGCGGGGGGCAGATCGCCGGGGCAGGCGACGCCGCGTTCGCTCGCCGGGTCGGCTCCGCGGCCGAGGAGCAGCAGGGGACTGCCGATGTCGATGGTCACTGGGAGGCTCCCTTGGCAGACTTATCGTCGTATTGACGATACGTCATCGTACGCGGCGGCGGTCAACCCGCCCGGGGCGGCCGTGAAAGAACCCGCCTGTTGGGGAATGCCCCCCGGCAGCGGGTACGTTGTGCGAAGAGGCAAGCGACAACACGACGGCCGCCGCAAGGCGACCGAGCCAATCGGGAGTCAGCACATGACGGTTCCAGCCGAGACCAGCACGGAGCAGGGCGTGGTCCTCACCGACGACGCGGCGGCGAAGGCCAAGAGCCTGCTCGAGCAGCAGGGCGAGGAAGGCCTTGCGCTGCGCGTGCAGGTTCAGCCGGGTGGGTGCTCGGGCCTGATCTACCAGCTCTACTTCGACGACCGCGACGTGGACGGTGACCTCGTCCAGGACTTCAACGGCCTCAGCGTCCGGGTCGACCGGATGAGCGTCCCCTACCTCGCGGGCGCCACGATCGACTTCGTCGACACCATCGAGAAGCAGGGCTTCACGATCGACAACCCGAACGCCGGCGGCTCCTGCGCCTGCGGCGACTCGTTCCACTGAGTCTTCTGCGCACAGCTGAGTCTTCTGCGCACAGCGCGACGATGCCCGTGACCGGGTCCTCCGGGCACGGGCATCTCGCATGTTCAGCGCCGGTGAGGCAGTACCCTTGCCGGGTTTGGACCGCCATTCGAGACGGCCTCGCGGCAATGACGGGGCCGCCGAACCGACGAGGAGATCGACGTCGTGCGCATCGCTGTTGCCGGCTCCATCGCAACCGACCATCTGATGAGCTTCCCGGGCCGGTTCGCGGACCAGCTCATTCCCGACCAGCTGCACACCGTGTCCCTGTCCTTCCTCGTGGACGAGCTCGAGATCCGGCGCGGCGGCGTGGCGGCCAACATCTGCTTCGGCATGGGCCTGCTCGGTCAGCGCCCGATCCTCGTCGGCGCGGTCGGCGACGACTTCGCCGACTACCGGTCCTGGCTGGAGCGGCACGGCGTCGACACGTCCTCGGTGCACGTCTCGGACCTCCACCACACCGCCCGGTTCCTGTGCACGACCGACCAGGACCACAACCAGATCGCCTCCTTCTACACCGGGGCGATGAGCGAGGCGCGGCAGATCGAACTGCAGCCGATCGCCGAGCGCGTGGACGGCCTAGATCTCGTCCTGATCGGCGCCGACGACCCCGAGGCGATGCTCCGTCACACGGAGGAGTGCCGGTCCCGTGGCATTCCCTTCGCGGCCGACCCCTCCCAGCAGCTCGCCCGGATGGACGACGTCCGCGAGCTCATCGACGGCGCCGCGTACCTGTTCACCAACGAGTACGAGAAGTCGCTGTGCGAGCAGAAGACCGGCTGGTCGAGCGAGGAGATCCTGTCCCGCGTCGGCGTCCGCGTGACCACGCTGGGCCCGAAGGGCGTCCGCATCGACCGTGCCGGTGAGCCCAGCCTGCACGTCGACGCGGCCCCCGAGGTCAACAAGGCCGAGCCGACGGGTGTCGGTGACGCGTTCCGCGCCGGGTTCCTCACGGCGCTGTCCTGGGGCCTGTCCCTCGAACGCGCCGCGCAGAGCGGGAATCTCCTCGCCGCGCACGCTCTGGAGGTCGCCGGCCCCCAGGAGTACACCCTCCACGGCGAGCGCTTCGTCGAACGGTTCGTCGACGCGTACGGCAGGGAGGCCGCCGACGAGATCGCTCAGCACCTCTGACCCGCGTCTCCGCGCTCGCTCCACTCACGACCCCATCGGAGCGAGCGCACCCGGCGTTCGCAGGCGCACGCCGTCTGAGCTGAGGAGCGCAGGGAGTCTGAGTACGTTGGGCTCCCGCGCTCGCGTCAGCGAGCTCTATTCAAAGCGAGCGCCATTCAATAGGTGCGGCGCACGTGGAAGGCCCAGCCGCGGGGGAGGGTCTCCTCCGCGACGAAGTCCTGTGACTTCATCCGGCACCACGCGGGCACGTCGGTGCGTGCGGCGACGTCGTCGGCCTGCACCGCGATGATCTGGCCGACGGGCACCTCGCCGATGCGCTCGGCCAGCATGATGATGGGAATCGGGCACTTGCGGCCCAGCGCGTCGATGGTCAGGATCGGGACGGGTCCGTGATACGCCGGGGGGGTCGCCTCCCGGGGCGTCTCCCGCTCGGCCCGGCGGCGCCTCAGCCCCATCGCATGATCTCCTTGCTCACTGACTTGTCATCCCCGCCGTACGGCGGAGACGGGCCACGGCTCCGGGAAGAACCGCGAGGAAGCGATCGACGTCGGTCGCGCTGGTTCCGCGAGGGAGCGATACCCGCACGTTTCCATGGGTAATCACTCCCATTGCCTCCAGAACGTGGCTGGGACGCAGCGTATCGGCCGTACAGGAGCTCCCGGAAGAAACGGCGAAACCGAGCCGGTCGAGTTCGGTGAGGAGCGCCTCGCCCTCGACGTACAGACAGGAGAAGGTCACCAGGTGCGGCAGGCGGCGTACCGGGTCGCCGATGACCTCGACGTCCTCGACCAGGTGCGGGACGCGTTCGCGGATCTGGTCGACGAGCGCGGACAGCCGTGGCCCGTCGCGGTGCATCTCGGCGGTGTACGCCTCCAGGGCCGCGGCAGCGGCCATGGCTCCCGGGACGTTCTCGAATCCGGGGACCCGGCGGCCCTCGCGTTCGTCCTCGGGCAGCGGTGATCTCCACCGGGTGTTCTTGCGGACGATGAGCACGCCGACGCCCGGGGGGCCGCCCCACTTGTGGGCGCTGGCGGCCAGCAGTGACCAGCCGCCCGGCAGTTCGACCCGGCCGGCGGACTGCGCGGCGTCCACGAACAGCGGGACGCGCGCCGCCCGGCACGCCTCGGCCACCTCCGTGACGGGCTGGAGCGTGCCGACCTCGTGGTTGGCGGACTGCAGGCAGGCCAGCGCCGTGTCGGGGCGCAGCGCGGCCGCGAACTCCTCCGGGTCGACCCGCCCCGTACGGTCCACGCCGACCGTCGTGACCTTCCCGCCGTCCCGCTCGTGCAGGGCCGCGGTGTGCAGGACGCTGGAGTGCTCGACGGCACTGACGACGAGGTGGCGACCGGTCCGGCGGCGGGCCGACAGCGCGCCCAGCATCGCCAGATGCACCGCCTGGGTGCCGGAGGAGGTGAAGAACGTTTCGTCGGGGCGTACGCCGAACGCGACGGCCGTTCTGGCCCTGGCCTGATCGAGCAGCAGCCGGGCGCGCCGGGCGGTGCCGTAGAGCCGCTGCGGGTCGGCCCAGCCGCCGTCCAGGGCGGCTACCAGGGCATCCCGGGCCGCCGGATGCAGAGGTTCGGTGGACGCCGCATCGAAGTAGGCCACGGACAAGACACTAATGGGGGCCCCACATGGGTGTCCGCGACCCTCACGCTAATGTTTGGTCGACAAGCGTGAACATCGAACTGATCGCCCGCAGAAACGGGCTTCATCGTGGGAAGGCAATCCGTGAGTCCGACCCGCCGTAGGAAGCGGCACATGCCCGCGCGCATTGGAGCGCCGAGCCCGCGCCGACGCATGCTGCAGAGCGCCGCGGCGCTCTCGATGCTGGCGCTGGCCACGACGGCGTGCTCCGGCGAAGGCAAGCGTCTCGGCCTGCCGACGCCGGTCACCGAGCAGGCCAAGCGCGTCGTGACCCTGTGGCAGGGGTCCTGGATAGCGGCGTTCGCCGTGGGTGCGCTCGTGTGGGGGCTGATCATCTGGGCGGTGCTCTTCCACCGCAAGCGGTCTGACCAGCTGCCGCCGCAGGTGAGGTACAACCTGCCGATCGAGATGCTCTACACCGTCGTGCCGTTCATCATCATCGCGGTGCTGTTCTACTTCACCGCGCGCGACGAGACGTATCTCAACAAGGTCAGCAGCAGCACCCAGACCGGGCAGGTCACCCTCGTGAAGGTGACCGCCTTCCAGTGGAGCTGGCAGTTCGACTACCCGCAGTACCACACCAAGCCGATCGTCGGTCAGCCCACGGCCCCCGACGCCAACGACAAGCCCGTTCTTGTCATCCCGGTCGGCCAGCGGGTTCGTTTCCACCTTGTCTCGACCGATGTCGTCCACTCCTTCTGGGTACCCTCGTTCATCTTCAAGCGGGACATCCTCCCCGGGGCCAAGTCCGGTGAGGACTTCGAGGTCACGCCGACCAAGACGGGAACGTTCGAGGGGCGCTGCGCGGAGTTCTGTGGCGTCGACCACAGCCGGATGCTCTTCCAGGTGAAGATCGTCTCGCCGCAGGAGTTCCAGCAGTTCATCTCCAGCCACCAGGCGAGCGGGAGCGCTCAGTGACCACCACCATCACTCATTCCACCCCCTCCGCCCCGGCCTTCCAGCCGCGGCCGAGCAAGGGCCGCGTCCTCGTGTCGTGGCTGTCGTCCACGGACCACAAGGTGATCGGGTACATGTACCTGATCACTTCGTTCGTGTTCTTCGGCGTCGGCGGCATCATGGCGCTTCTCATGCGCACCGAGCTGGCCAAGCCGGGGCTGCAGTTCGTGAGCAACGAGCAGTTCAACCAGCTGTTCACCATGCACGGCACGATCATGCTGCTCATGTTCGCGACACCGCTGTTCGTCGGCTTCGGCAACGTGATCATGCCGCTGCAGATCGGGTCGCCGGACGTGGCGTTCCCGCGCATGAACATGTTCAGCTTCTACCTGTTCCTGTTCGGCAGCCTCATCGTGCTCAGCGGGTTCCTCACCCCGGGTGGCGCGGCCAGCTTCGGCTGGTACGCCTACACGCCGCTCTCGGACATCATCCGGTCGCCCGAGATCGGCGGCGACATGTGGATCATGGGTCTGACGCTGTCCGGCCTCGGCACGATCCTCGGTGGTGTCAACTTCATCACGACGATCTTCTGCATGCGGGCGCCGGGCATGACGATGTTCCGGATGCCGATCTTCACGTGGAACATCCTGCTGACCTCGGTCCTCGTGCTGATGGCCTTCCCGGTGCTGGCCGCGGCGCTGCTGGCCCTGGAGGCCGACCGTAAGCTCGGCGCGCACGTCTTCGACCCGGCCACCGGCGGTGCGCTGCTCTGGCAGCACCTGTTCTGGTTCTTCGGCCATCCAGAGGTCTACATCGTCGCGCTGCCGTTCTTCGGCATCATCACCGAGATCCTGCCGGTCTTCAGCCGTAAGCCCGTCTTCGGATACGTCGGCCTGGTCGGCGCGACCATCGCGATCGCCGGCCTGTCGGTGACGGTGTGGGCGCACCACATGTTCCCCACCGGGCAGGTGCTGCTGCCGTTCTTCTCGTTCATGACCTTCCTGATCGCGGTCCCGACCGGCGTGAAGTTCTTCAACTGGGTCGGCACGATCTGGCGCGGGCACCTGACGTTCGAGACGCCGATGCTCTGGTCCCTCGGCTTCCTGGTGACGTTCCTGTTCGGTGGCCTGACCGGCATCATCCTGGCCTCGCCGCCGCTGGACTTCCAGCTCAACGACTCCTACTTCGTCGTCGCGCACTTCCACTACGTGCTGTTCGGCACCGTGGTGTTCGCGATGTTCGCGGGCTTCTACTTCTGGTGGCCCAAGATGACGGGGAAGATGCTCAACGAGACCCTGGGCAAGATCCACTTCTGGCTGCTGTTCATCGGCTTCCACACCACCTTCCTGGTCCAGCACTGGCTGGGCGCGGAGGGCATGCAGCGGCGTGTCCCGGACTACGCCAAGCAGTTCACCTCGCTGAACGTCGTCTCGACGATCGGCGCGTTCATCCTCGCCGTCTCGATGATCCCGTTCCTGTGGAACGTCTTCATCACGACCAAGAGCGGTAAGCGGGTCGACGTCGACGACCCGTGGGGCTTCGGCAACTCCCTCGAGTGGGCGACGTCCTGCCCGCCGCCGCGGCACAACTTCACCTCGATTCCGCGGATCCGGTCGGAGCGCCCGGCGTTCGACCTGCACTACCCGCACACCGACAAGCCCGCCGTGACGGCCGGCGCAGGGACGGAGGACTGACATGAAGATCGAGGGTTACCTGTTCGTCTTCTGCGCCCTGTTCTTCGCGGTCATGGACGTCATCTACTGGCTGTGGTCGCACGACCCGACCGGTACGACGGCCCTGGCGCTGACCATCGGCCTGGCGGGCCTGACCGGCTTCTACCTGTTGTTCACCGGGCGGCGGATCGACCCGCGGCCGGAGGACGACAAGGAGGCCGACATCGCCGAGGGCGCGGGCGAGCTCGGCTTCTTCAGCCCGCACAGCTGGTGGCCGCTGTTCACGGCGCTCGCCGCCGCCACGGCCGCCCTCGGCGCCGTGTTCGGCTGGTGGCTGCTGCTGATCGGGATCTTCGCGGTGGTCCTCGCCGCGATCGGGTTCGTCTTCGAGTACTACCGGGGCCACTTCTCCCACTGAGAAGACCCGCCACGCACGGCAGAAAGGCCGGCACCGCCTCAGCGGTGCCGGCCTTCGGCTCGTTCGGGGAAGGCGGCCTTAGGGCTCGTACGCGGCGGCGCGGCCTTCGGGGTGTACGGGGAGGCGGCCTTCGGGCTCGTTCGGGGGAGGCCGCCTCAGGCCGCGTGGCGGCGCGTGGCGGCGATCCAGCGGCCCAGCAGGGCGGTGGCCTCACCGGAGTCGATGGCCCGCAACGCGCGGGCGTAGGCCTCCGCGAGCGCCTCGGTCAGCGCGTCCGCCGGTGGGGTGCCCTCCGCCGCGACGAGCGCGGCAGCGGCGTTGAGAGCGACGATGTCGCGCACCGGCCCGTGCTCGCCGGCCAGCACCGCGCGGGCCACCCGGGCGTTGTGGGCGGCGTCGGCGCCGCGCAGGTCGTCCGGGGTGGCCCGGGGGATGCCCAGGTCCGCGGGGTCGAAGACGGTCTCGGTGGCGGTGCCGTCGCGGACCACCCAGATGATCGAGGTGGAGGTGGTCGTCAGCTCGTCGAGCCCGTCGTCGCCGCGGAACACCAGCGACGAGCAGCCGCGCTCGGCGAACACTCCGGCGATGATCCCGGCCATGCGGGGATGGAAGACCCCGACCGCCTGCGCGGAGGGCCGGGCGGGGTTGGTGAGCGGGCCGAGGAAGTTGAAGACCGTCGGCACCCGCAGCTCGCTGCGGGTCTTCGCGGCGTACTTCAGCGCGGAGTGGTAGAGCGGCGCGAAGCAGAACGTGATGCCGACCTCGTCGGCGACCCGCGCCGTGGCCTCGGGGGGCAGGTCGATGACGACGCCGAGCTCCTCGAGCAGGTCGGCGGCGCCGCAGGACGACGACGCGGCGCGGTTGCCGTGCTTGACCATGCGCGCGCCCGCTGCCGCGGCGACGATCGCGCCCATCGTGGACACGTTGACGGTGTGCGCGCGGTCACCGCCCGTGCCGACGAGGTCGACTGCCGGTCCCGGCACGGTGATGGGCCTGGCGTGGGCGAGCATGCCCTCGGCGAGCCCGGCGACCTCGGCGACGGTCTCGCCCTTCGCCCGTAGCGCGACGGCGAAACCGGCGATCTGCACGTCGGTCGCCTGGCCCGACATGATCTCGTTCATCGCCCAGGCGGTCTCGTCGGCCGACAGCGATTCGCCGTCGAGCAGCGCGTTGAGGAGCGCGGGCCACGTCGTGCGCGGGTCCATGGGTGCCTCTTCGGTGATGCGGCCGGCGTCCGCGGGAGCGGACGGTTACTGGAGGGACAGGCGGGGGTCGGAGTCGCCGACGTGGCCCTCGAGGCGGCGGCGCATCAGGTCGGCGACGCCCTGGGCCAGCGCGACCGGGTCGATCGGCTGGCTGGCGACGGCGTCGGCGCGAGACCAGGTCGCGAGCCAGCCGTCGTCGCGGCGGGCGATGATGACCATGATCGGCGGGCAGTGGTAGATCTCGTCCTTGGCCTGCCGGGCGATGCCCATGCCGCCGGCGGGCTGCGCCTCGCCGTCGAGGATGACGACGTCGATGTCGCCGCGGTCCAGGTGAACGAACACCGCGGGCTCCGTTGCGACCTCGACGAACTCGACCCTTGGCAGGCCGGGCGCGGGACGGCGGCCGATCGCGAGCTTCACCTCGTTGCGGGTGTTCGCGTCGTCGCTGTATACGAGGACCTTCATGGTCTCTTCGGTGCTCATCGGCTCATCCATGGGTGACGTGGTCGCGGGATACGAGCCGATGCTACCGGGAGATGACGCCGCGGGTCGGGCCGCCCGCCTCGGACGTGCCGGGACGTGCTCATGGGGTGGCGAATCGCCTCCACAGGGGGGTCCTGCACGAAGCGGAGACAGGTGCCGCAATAATGCTGCCCGTGGCAACAGCAACCGCGACAGAAACGGCACCCCGGTCCCACGCCAACCGGCCCAACCTCGTAAGCGTGGGCACGATCGTGTGGCTGTCGTCTGAGCTCATGTTCTTCGCGGCGCTGTTCGCGATGTACTTCACGATCCGGTCGGTGACCAAGGGGGACGGCGGCCCGTGGCCGGCCGCCCACTTGGACATCCCGTACGCCTCGGCCAACACCTTCATCCTGCTGATGTCCAGTGTGACCTGCCAGATGGGCGTGTTCGCCGCGGAGCGCGGGCAGGTCAGGCGCCTGGGGACGCTCTTCAACCTCAAGCGGTGGGGCCTGCGCGAGTGGTACGTCCTGTCCTTCCTGATGGGCGCGGTCTTCGTCGCCGGTCAGTTGAATGAGTACCGCACCCTCATCGAAGAAGGCACGACGATCTCCAGCAGCGCGTACGGCTCGGTCTTCTACCTGACCACGGGCTTTCACGGCCTGCATGTGACCGGTGGACTGATCGCGTTCATCTTCATGCTTGGACGCACGTACGCCGCGAAGCGCTGGACTCATGAGCAGGCGACGAGCGCCATCGTCGTGTCCTACTACTGGCACTTTGTCGATGCGGTCTGGGTGGGGCTGTTCTTCACCATCTACGGGATCGACAAGATCTTCACCTGACCCAGAACGAGGGATCTTCCGTGAAATGGATCACCGCATGGCGACGGCGCCCGTGGGCGGGCTACGCCGTTGTGCTGGCCGCGCTCGCGATCATCGGCGTCGCCTACGCCGGTGTTTCGCCGCGCACCGACCAAGCCCAGGCGTCCGACGCGGCGGCGTCGCAACAGGACGTGGCCAAGGGCAAGGCGCTGTTCAATCAGGCCTGCTCGAGCTGCCACGGTGCCAACGCCGAGGGCACGAAGAACGCCCCCAGCCTTCTCGGCGTGGGCGCGGCCTCGGTCGACTTCCAGGTCAGCACCGGTCGGATGCCCGCCATGAACCTCGGCGCGCAGGTTCCGCGCAAGAAGCCGATCTTCAACGAGGAGCAGACGCGGCAGCTCGCCGCATACATCGCCTCCCTCGGTGGCGGACCCGGTGTGCCGTCGAAGGACCAGGTCAACCCGGACACCGGCGACGCGGCCATGGGCGGCAAGCTGTTCCGTGCGAACTGCGCGCAGTGTCACAACTTCGCCGGTTCGGGTGGCGCCCTGACCGGGGGCAAGTACGCTCCGCCGCTGGACAAGGCGACGCCCCGGCAGATCTACGAGGCCATGATCACTGGACCGCAGGCGATGCCGGTCTTCAACGACACGACGGTCACGCCGGAGCAGAAGCGCGCGATCATCGCGTACGTCACGCAGACCCGCGCCGAGCCCAACCCCGGCGGCAGCGGCCTCGGCCGCGTCGGCCCGGTGGCCGAGGGTCTCGTCGGCTGGCTCGTCGGGATCGGACTCATGGTCGTCGCAGCAGTGTGGCTCACTGCCAAGAAGCCCAAGAAGAAGCAGCAGAATGACTGACAACAACGAGAACAGCGACGTGACCCCGGAAGAAGAAGGCCGCGTGCCGAAGCGTGTTATCGGCACTCCGCCGTCGGTCGGCACCCAGGAGCTCCTGCCCCGCGAAGAGCCGGGGGAGGGTGGCAGCGGTTACGTGCTGGACGAGAAGAAGGCACGCAGCGCCGAGCGTGTGGCGGCCTTCTTCTTCACGCTCACGTTCCTCGCGAGCATCGCCTTCATCTTCTTCTACGCCGTCTGGCCCGGCCACGTCGGCAACATCCAGCGGGCGACGCGGTCGAACTACACGCTGGGCATCGCGCTGACGCTGATCTTCCTCGGTCTCGCGGTGGGCATGACGATCTGGGTCCGCCACCTGGTGACGACCAAGGAGATCGTCCAGGAGAGGCACGCGATCTCCTCCACGGCCGAGGATCGCGAGGCCTTCAACGAGTTCTTCCAGAAAGGCGCCCAGGAGAGCGGCCTCATCCAGCGCAAGCTGCTCCGCCGTACGCTGCTGCTGGCCTCCGCACCCCTGGGCCTGCTGCCGCTCGTCCTGCTGCGCGACCTCGGTCCGCTGCCGGAGAAGAAGCTGCGCCACACGAAGTGGAAGAGCGGCACACGCCTCGTGGTCGACGGCACTGGACAGCCGCTCAAGGCGACCGACTTCAACTCGCCGGGCGGCATCATCACCGTCGTCCCCGAGGGCGCCGAGAACAACCTGGACGAGATCGCCACAAGCGCCGTCCTCCTGCTCAACCTCCCGGTCGATCAACTGAAGATCAAGAAGGGCCGGGAGAACTGGAACGTCGGCGGCATCGTCGCGTACTCCAAGATCTGCACGCACGTCGGCTGCCCGGCCGCGCTGTACGAGCAGACCACCCACCACATCCTGTGCCCGTGTCACCAGTCCACCTTCGACGCGCTGGACAGCGCGAAGGTGATCTTCGGTCCGGCCGCCCGGCCCCTGCCTCAGCTGCCGATCGGTGTTGACTCCGAGGGCTACCTCATCGCCACGAGCGACTTCAAGGAGCCGGTGGGCCCGAGCTTCTGGGAGCGCGGGAGGCCCAAAGCATGATCTGCACGAACCGCACGTACGACATGAGCTCGCGGCCTTCGCCGATCGGTGAGTCGCACGGCGAGCGAGGAGCGGTGAGCGACCAATGAGCACCACGACACCTCCCAAGGCCATCGACGGCGCGATCGGCTACGCCGACGAGCGCTTCGCCATCGCGGGTTTCCTGCGCGCCAAGAGCAAGAAGGTCTTCGGCGACCACTGGTCGTTCATGTTGGGCGAGATCGCGCTCTACTCCTTCGTCATCCTGCTGCTGAGCGGGGTGTTCCTGACGCTCTGGTTCAAGCCCAGCATGTCCGAGGTCGTCTACCACGGCAGCTACACCAAGCTCAACGGCGTGAGCGTCAGCGAGGCGTACGACTCGACGCTGCGCATCAGCTTCGACGTCCGCGGCGGTCTGCTCATGCGGCAGATCCACCACTGGGCGGCCGTGCTGTTCCTGGCCTCGACCATGGTGCACCTGCTCCGGATCTTCTTCACCGGCGCATACCGCAAGCCGCGTGAGATCAACTGGCTCATCGGCATCGTGATGTTCACCATCGCGATCCTGGAGGGCCTGTTCGGCTACTCGCTGCCGGACGACCTGCTGTCGGGTACGGGCCTGCGCATCACCCAGGGTGTGCTGCAGTCGATCCCGCTCGTGGGCACGTATTTGTTCTACTTCGCCTTCGGCGATGCGTTCCCGGGCCATGACTTCATCCCACGGCTCTACACGATCCACGTGCTCCTCATACCAGGCCTGTTGCTGGCCCTGGTCGTGGCGCACCTGATGATCATGTGGTTCCAGAGCCACACGCAGTTCCCGGGCAAGGGCAGGTCGAACAACACGGTCACGGGCAAGGCGTTCTTTCCGGTGTTCCTGATCAAGACCAACGCGTTCATGCTGTTCACCTTCGCGGTCATCGCGGGGCTGGCGACGTTCGCGCAGATCAACCCGATCTGGCTCTTCGGCCCGTACACTCCGGACTCCATCACGGCCGGTTCACAGCCGGACTTCTACATGGGCTTCCTCGAGGGCGCACTGCGGATCATGCCCAACTGGGAGACCAACCTGTGGGGCCACACGGTCAGCTGGAACGTCATGATCCCGGCGCTCGTACCCCTGGGTCTGATCATGACCGGCGCCGCCGTGTGGCCGTTCATCGAACAGTGGGCAACGGGCGACCGGAAGATCCACAATTTCGCCGACCGCCCGCGCAACGCGCCGTTCCGGACGGCCGTCGGCATGACCACCGTCGCCTTCTACGGCCTGCTGTGGCTGGCCGGCGGCAACGACATCATCGCCGACAAGTTCCACGTGTCCCTGTACGCGACGACGTGGTTCTTCCGGTTCACGATCGTCATCGGCCCGGTCATCGCGTTCTTCGTCACCAAGCGGATCTGCCTGGGTCTGCAGGGCAAGGACGCGGACGTGCTGCACCACGGTGTGGAGTCCGGAAAGATCATGCGGCTTCCGAACGGCGAGTTCATCGAGGTGCACGAGCCGGCGAGCGAGGAGGAAGCGGCGGTTCTCCAGGGCAAGGACCTGCTGCCCGCCCCCGAACTCGAGGAGGCAGAGGACGAGAACGGCGTCCCGGCGCCGTCCGCCCGTGGTCCGCTGGGCAAGGTGCGCAAGAACCTCAACCGCGCCTTCGCTCCCGACGAGGTCTCGGTCGACGGGCACGGCGAGGGCCACCACGAGACCGGCCCGCACGACGATGAGCAACTCGCGTCGGACGGCGTCGAGACGGGCGGCGGCAAGGCCATCAGCCGCCACTGACGCCCGCGTTCAGCGAACGACGCCGGCCCCGCCGCCCGGAAGATCCGGGTGGCGGGGCCGGCGTTCGTCTGCGGGCGGTCCCGGAGGGCGGCCTTCGTCGCGTACGGAGAGCCGCGTCGCGTACGGAGAGCGCCGGCGCGGCCGGTGAGCCGCTGAGGGCGCGGCCCCTCGGACTCCCCGGTGAAAGCAGGACTGACGCGGACACGGGGCGACGCCGAGCCACGGGCCGGCGAGCGTCGGCGGTGTGCCGGTCAGTCCGCGTCGGGGAGGCCGAGCGCGAAGGCGGCCTCCAGGTCGTGCTGGGAGTAGGTGCGGAAGGCGATGTGAGTCTCGGTGTGCGTGACACCCGGAACCTTGTTCAGCCCGCCGGGGATGACGTCAGCGATCTGCTCGTACTGCCGGACGCGCACGAGGGCGACCAGGTCGAACTCGCCGGTCACGGAATAGACCTCGCTCACCCCCTCGATACCCGCGATGGTCTCGGCGACCTCCGGGATGCGCGAGACGTCGGCCTTGATGTGCACGATGGCGGTGATCACGGAATGCCTCCTGCGATGGTTTGCGCGCGGCGTCGGGTCGCCCGTCGCACAGACTAGTAGAGGCCGTTCGGCGTGATCGTGGGCGGGCGCGCCCGCCGCCGAACCCGGACTACTGCCAGCTCAGGGCGGCCGACCTGCGTGCGACGGTGCCGCGTCGCACGAGGAGGCCGACGACCATTCCGGCGACGAAGCCGTAGATGTGCGCGACGTACGCGGTCTGGCTCTGGCTGTCGCCGAGGCTGAGCCACTGGAACACGAAGAACTGCGCGAGCAGGGCCCAGGAGGGCAGCCGGAACGGGAAGATCGACAGGATGAGCGCGATCGTCCGCGACCGCGGATAGAGCACCAGGTGGGAGCCGAGCACCCCGGCGATGGCGCCGGACGCCCCGACGAGCGGGGTGGCGGAGCCGGGGTAGGTGATCGCGAAGCCGTACGCCGCGATGTAGCCGACGAGCAGATAGAAGACCAGGAAACGGAGCCGCCCGAGGCGGTCTTCGGTCGCCGCGCCGAAGATGAAGAGGTACACCATGTTGCCGAGGATGTGCGCGACGCCGCCGTGCAGGAACATCGACGACAGCGCGGAGAACCAGGGCCGCTTGTGGTACGGCTTCGGGTGGCAGGCGTCGGCGACCTCCTCCGGCACCGGATTCGGCCGGTCCGAGAGCAGCTCCTTCGGGATGGCACCGTACTTCAGCAGGAACGTCACCTGCGCGCACTTGCGCTGCGTGGGCCCTTCGTCGTGGTGCCCGATCGAGGCGATCGGCGACAGCAGGAAGACGACGACGTTGGCGGCGATGAGGAGGTAGGTGACCAGGGGCGCGCGCCGCGTCGGCTGGTTGTCGTACAGCGGCAGCGCCACACCTGCTCCTATCGCATCGGCCGACCGGCGCGGTCAACCTTACGGGAATCAGGGCGCGCCGCGGCATTCTCGATCCAGCGCCGGACGCTCTCGGCGCCGTGGGGCGGGCAGGTCCACGTGCCGTCGACCTCGACCAGGCGCACGCCGGGGGAGTCGAGCCAGCGCAGGACGCATTCCATCTCCTCGGCCGAGGCCCTCGGGGTCGCCCCGATCCCCGGGCGTACCGTCTCGGCGGTGGCGACGAGCGCGTCGACGTACGGGACGGGGTGGGCGTTCGGCGGGACGGTGCCGGCGGCGGCGAGCCGGCCGTGGCGCACGACGTGCAGCTCCCAGCCGCCGTCGAAGGCGGGCCGTGCCGCGACCAGCTGCGCCAGCCCCGCGAGGGCGGACAGCCGCTGGCAGCGCGCGGCGCCGCGGACGAAGGCGGCCAGCCGGTCGCGCTGCACGGCGGCCTCCTCGTAGCGCAGCTCGGCGGCGAGCCGGTCGATGCGGGCCCGGGCGGCCGTGACGACCGGCCGGACGTCGCCCTCCAGGATCGTCCGCGCCAGGGAGCCGTGCCGGGAGTAGTCCTCCGGCGCCTGCCGGCCCTCGCACGGCGCCCCGCAGCGCCCGAGCTCGGCCAGCGCGCAGGTGGCGGCGCGCCCGCTCTCGATCAGCCGCAGGGTCAGCCGCTGGGTGCACTGGCGCAGGGGGACCGCGTCATGGACGGCGGCGCGCGCCTCCTCGGCCGTGCGGGTGCTGCCGAACGGGCCCAGGTAGGTGGCGCCGTCGTCGCGGACCTCCCGGACGATCGACAGCCGGGGGAAGGCCTCGGCGGTGAGCTTGAGCCACACCGCCCGCTCCGGATGGCGGGACCGGCGGTTGTAACGCGGCTTGTGCGCGGCGATGAGCCGCAGCTCGCGGACCTCGGCCTCGAGGGGGCTCGCGCACACGATGGTCCGCACCCGCTCGGCGATCCCGATCATCTCGCGAACGTGGCGGCGGGTCTCCGACGCGGTGAAGTAGGACGTGACACGGCTGCGCAGCCGGCCGCTCTTGCCGACGTACAGCACCTCGCCGCGGGTGTCCTCGAAGAGGTACACGCCGGGTGCGGCGGGCACGCCGTCGGCCAGGTGACGTTTGCTGCGCTGCTCCGGCGTCGGCGCGCGGGTGAAGCCGGTCAGCTCCTCCAGGGTGTGCACCCCGAACGCGCCGGCGCGCTCCAGCAGGCCGTGCAGCACGTCGACGGTCGCGCGGGCGTCGGTGAGCGCGCGGTGGCAGGGCTCGATGCGGGTGCGGAAGAAGCGGGCGAGGGTGGCGAGCTTGCAGTTGGGGACCTCGTCGCGGGTGAGGAGACGGCGCGCGAGGTCGACCGTGTCCACGACCGGCGGTGCCGGCCAGGGGCGCTCCTGCGCGGCGCAGGCGGCCTTCAGGAAGCCCGTGTCGAACGGCGCGTTGTGGGCGACGAGGACGGCGCCCCTGGCGAACTCCAGGAAGGAGGGCAGGACCTCGCCGATCCGGGGAGCGGCCACGACCATCTGCTGGGTGATGCCGGTGATCACCGAGATGAACGGCGGGATCGGCATGCCGGGGTCGACGAGAGTGGCGAACTCGCCCACGACCTCGCCCCCGCACACCTTGACCGCGCCGATCTCGGTGATCGCGTCATCCTTGGCCGATCCTCCGGTCGTCTCGAGATCGACGACGACGAAGGTGACCCCGGCCAGCGGGGTGCCGAGGTCATCGAGGGTGCCCTGCACGGCAGGGCCGACAGAGGCCATGGCGGAACCGTACGCGTGGCGACCGACATTCCGTGCCGGTGACCTGGTGCCGGATACCGTGCGGTATTCGTCGGGGGGATTGCGGACCGTGGGTCGCCAGGGCGTCTACGCTGGGCAGCGACGGCGACACGGAGCCCGGTGCACGCGTCCCGGCGCACCACCCCACCCGGCTCGACCAATGAGGAGCAGACCATCGACACCGGCCCGGGCGAACACCTCGATCAGCCGCTCCCCGAAGCGGTCCGGCAGCGCGTCGTCGAGGCCGCGGCCGACGTGATCGGTGCGCTCCGGTCCGATGAGCTCCCGGCGCCGCTGCGGCGCGTCGCCCGGTTCGAACCCCGCCGCCGGGCCCGGCTGGCCGCGACCCTGATCGCCGCGCATCTGGAGGACCACGCGGGGTTCCGCGAGCGCGTCGCCGAGGTCGTCCGGGAGAGCGAGCCGGTGCTGGGTGAGGCGATCCTCTCGGGCACGGTGCCTCCCGCCGCCGACCCGGTGACCGTCGCGGCCCTCGCCTACCTGCTGCGCCCGCCAGGCTGGCCCGAGCGGATCGAGACCGCGCGCCGTGACCTGGAGCGGTCCGCGGCGGCCGCCGAGGAGGCCAGGGTCATCCGCCAGGTCGCCGAACTCCGCGAGCAGATCGCCGCGGCGAAGGCCACCCGTTCGGAGGAGACGGAGAAGCTCCGCGCCGAGCTGCGCGAGGTCCGCGGCGAGAACGCCGAGCTGCGCAAGCGCCTGCACGAGGCGCGGGCCAAGGCGAAACGGGAGCACGCACGGGCGGAGGAGCTCGACCGCCGGCTGGGGGAGGAGCGCGCCGCGTCGTCCGTCGCGGCGGCCGCCGCCGAGGCGGAGCTGCGCCGGCTGCGCAGCCGGCTGTCCCATGCCGAGGCCGCCGCGGAGAGCGCCCGGCGTGCCGCCCGGGAGGGCCGCAGCGTCGACGAGGCCCGGCTGCGCGTCCTTCTGGACGCCCTCACCGACGCCGCCAAGGGCCTGCGCGACGAGATCGCCCTGCCGCCCGGCATCACCAGGCCCGCCGACAGCGTCGGGGGCATCACGCCCAGCCGTCCCGGGCACCGCACGCTGCCCGGGCGGGCGCTGGCCGACAGCGACCCGGCGCTCCTCGACCAGTTGCTCACCCTCCCGCAGGTCCACCTCATCATCGACGGCTACAACGTCACCAAGACCGGCTACGGCGACCTGCCGCTAGCCGACCAGCGGGCCCGTCTGGTCTCGGGTCTGGGCGTGCTGCACGCCCAGACCAAGGCGGAGGTGACGGTGGTGTTCGACGGTGCGGAGTTGAACGCCCCCGTCGCGGTGCAGGCGCCACGCGGCGTCCGCGTGCTGTTCAGCGAGCCCGGCCAGACGGCGGACGAGCTCATCGGCCACCTCGTACGCGCCGAGCCGAGGGGACGCGCCGTGGTGGTCATCTCCTCCGACCAGGAGGTCTGCGACTCGGCCCGCAGGGCCGACGCCCGGCCGGCCCCGTCGTCGCTCCTCCTCCGCCGCCTCGGCCGCACCTGACGATCGCCCCTCGCCCGGCCACTCCGCTCACGCGCCCCTCGCCCGGCCACTCCGCGCGCTCGTCGTCCTCGCTCGGGCTCGTGGGTCGCTCGTCTTCCTCACTCGCTGCGCGGCGGCCCCGTCCCTCGACCGCTCCTCGTCCTCGCCCCGGATTTGTCGGTGGCTCCTCCTAACGTTCGGCCATGACGACGACACGAGGAGGAATTCGTGATCATCGACTGCGACAAGTGTGAGCTACGCAACGTCGGATGTGCCGACTGCGTCGTCACAGCGATGCCCGTGATCCCGGAGTCAGGTCTGGAGATCGGGCCGCTCGAGCGCCGGGCGCTGGGGATACTCGCCGCCGAGGGATTGATTCCCCCGCTGCGGTTGACGATCTCCGTCGATCGCGCATCGTGACGACAAGCGCGCAGGCTGTTGCCTGAATGACGAGAATTGTTAGAATTCCGGGAGAAGCGGTTGTTACCAGCGTGAGACTTGACTAGTCTCACGCGCTGAGCCGGTCGCTGTTTCGTCGCCCCCCAGGCGACGGCGACGGCCACCGCCGAGTCGTCACGTTCGGTGAGGTCGCCCGGGGTTCGGGCCCTACGATCCTCACCGGCACGACGAGCCGGGGAACCAGGTTTCCGGGGTGAATCGGGGCGCGACGCGCTCCGTAGGGCGCCTTCCACGCCCGAATCCGTCAGCTAACCCGGTAGGCGGTCAGTGGGAGAGGGGCGTGCCGCAATCGTGGCAACAGAGCGCAGTGCCGACGGCTCAGCCGTCGGTCGGCCGGCGAGTGGCGGGTTCGGCGGCCGCGTGCTGGTCACCCTGTGCGTCGCCGCCTCAGTGGCGCTGACTTTGCCGGCCGGTACGGCCGAGGCGAAGCCGAAGCAGACGCTGAGCCAGGCGAAGGCCGAGCTGACCAGGTTGAATTCCAAGTTCGACCACCAGGACAACACCTACAACAAGGCCAAGTCCCAGTGGCAGGCGGCCGACAAGAGGCTCAAGGCGCTGAACGCCTCGGTCAAGCAGCAGCGCCGGTCCTGGGAGGACTTGCGCGTCCGCGTCGCTCAGATGGCCGCGTCCGCGTACAAGAGCGGCTCGGCCAACGCGGACATCCCCGCACTCGTGTCGGCCAAGGACCCGCAGTCCGTGCTCGACCAGATGTCGGCGTTCGCGCAGGTGTCGAAGAACCGCTCGACCGAGCTCAGCCAGTTCCTGAACGTCGCCCAGCTGCTGCAGCGGCAGCAGGCGCAGGCCAAGCAGGCCGAAACAGACCTGGCGCAGAAGAAGAACGCCGCCCTCGACCAGAAGAAGCAGATGGAGAAGTTGGTCACGCGGCAGAAGGCGCTGATCAAGAAGCTGGGCCCCGCGGCCGAGAGCGGTGGCGGTGGCGGCGGTGACGACAGCGGCCCCATGCCGAGCAACTGCGGCGGCGGCTACACGGGCTCGGCGACGGGCAAGGCGCGCACCGTCCTCGTCTGGGCGTACAGCAAGTGCGGCAGCCCGTACCTCTACGGCGGCAACGGCCCGCGGTACGACTGCTCGGGCTTCACGATGGCGGCCTACCGGCAGGCCGGGGTGAGCATCCCCCGCGTCGTCCCCGACCAGTACGACGCGACCAGCCGGGTCTCCCGGGCCAACCTGTCGCCCGGCGACCTGGTCTTCTTCGACAACCTCGGGCACGTCGGCATCTACGTCGGCGGCGGCAAGTTCATCCACGACCCGCACACGGGCTCGTACGTGAAGATCGACAGCCTGAGCAACGTCTGGTACAGCTCCCACTACGTCGGCGCCGGCCAGCTCTAGGAGCGCGATCACCATGGCCAAGGAGCGTACGATCATGTCCAGGACCGGCCGCCGGTTCGTGACGACCATCGGGTTCGTCGCCATCGCCGGGCTTTCCCTGCCCGGAGTTCCCGCGCACGCCAGCCCCGGTGGCTCGCTGAGCGCGGCGAAGAAGCAGCTGGCGACGCTGAACGACCAAGTCGACCAGCTGGGCAACCAGTACAACAAGACGAAGGCCGACTGGAAGGCGGCTCAGGGCCGCCTCAACGCGCTGAGCAAGTCGGTGCAGGCAGAGCGCAAGACCTTCCAGCAGCTCCGGCTGCGGGTGGCGCAGCTGGCCGCGGACGCCTACAAGTCCGGGGACAACGGATCGATCCCCGCGCTCGTCGGCTCGAAGGACCCCGACGCCGTGCTCTCGCAGATGTCGGCGTTCACCCAGCTCGCGCACAACCGGACGGCCGAGTTCTCGCAGTACCTCGCCTCCGCCCAGCGGCTGGAGCGCGAGCAGGCGCTGCGCGTGCAGGCGGCCCAGCAGCTCACGGCGAAGAAGAACCAGCTGGAGAAGCAGCGTTCGCAGGCCAACGCGGCCGTCAAGAAGCAGCTGCGGCTGATCGCCAAGCTCGGCGGGAGCATCGATCCCGGCAGCTCCAAGGAGAACTGCTCGATCCTGGCGACGGGCAAGGCGGAGATCGTCCTGAAGTTCGCCTGCGCCCAGCTCGGCAAGCCGTACGTCTTCGGCGGCGCGGGCCCGGGGGTCTGGGACTGCTCTGGGCTGACGATGGTGGCGTTCCGCAAGGTCGGCATCAAGCTCAACCACTGGGTGCCGGACCAGTACGACGCCAGCCGACGGGTCTCCAAGGCGGACCTGCAGCCGGGCGACCTGGTCTTCTTCCACGACCTCGGGCACATGGGGATCTACGTCGGCCAGGGCAAGTTCCTGCACGCCCCGCACACCGGCGACGTCGTCAAGATCTCTAACCTCAGCGACTCCTGGTACACCTCCGTGTGGGTAGGCGGCGGCCGGCTGGTCTGAGGCCGGCGGACAACTGAAACAGCGGACGGCGGCAGGCCGGGAGCGGATTCCCGGCCGGGCTCGACCTGCGGCGCGGACCGGATCCGGTCGGCCTGCCGGCGTCATCGCGAATCTTCCGCACCCGGTGATGGTGCGGTGCAGGCTTGCGGCGCACGCCATGCGCCGCTCGGCCGGAGAGGCCTCCGTCAACGGCGGCGCGTCGTGGGGACGCGCCCCTGAGGACGGGCCGGTTCCGGCTTGTCAGAGATGCAGAGGAACGGTCATCACCGACGTGGTCCGACGGGGGCCGCGGGTGGCCGTCAACGCCTAATCCGCGGGCACGCGGAACCGGGGAACCAACCGCGCCGAAAGGCGCGGCTTCACGGGGGTGAATCGGGGCGCCTGTTCTCCCACAGGCATGCCGTAGGGCGGCTTCCACGTCCGAACCCGACAGCTAACCCGGTAGGCGTAGTGGAAGGAGAGACCCCTGTCTCGCAACCCCTCGACCACTTCGTCGCTGCGCCTCCGCCTCGTCGGAGGCATGGTGGCAGCGGGTGCGGTCCTCGCCCCCGTCGCCTTCACGGCCTCCGCGGCGCACGCCGCGACCCCTCAGACGGCCGTCGTCAAGGCGCAGAAGAAGCACAAGTCCTGGAGTCAGCGTCACAAGGTCGGTCTGAAGGCGGTCTCCGCCGCCCGTAAGCAGATCGGCAAGTGGTACCGCTACGGGGGCGCCGGGCCGACCAGGTTCGACTGCTCCGGTCTGGTGCAGTACTCGTACCGCAAGGCGGGCGTCCGCCTGCCGCGCACCGCGGGCCAGCAGCACCGTCACATCAAGCGCCACATCCGGTGGAAGAACCTCGCCGCCGGTGACCTGGTGTACTTCAACTACAACAACCACACCGGGATCATCTCCAAGGTGAAGGGCCACAAGATCTACATGATCCACGCGTCGCACACCGGCACGCAGATCAAAGAGGTCCGGATCGACAACAACAGCTACTACCGCAGTAAGTTCTACGGCGCCGCACGCCCGTACTGAGCGGAGCTGAACCCCGGCGCCGCCCCCCGCTGCGGCGCGGCATTCGGCAGCGAGCCGGCTGATCACGCCGGGGCCGTCCACACGGACGGCCCCGGCGTTCTCAGTTTCGCCCGCTACCATCACGCGCATGTCGTCGGCGAGCACCGGGCAGGGACGGGTCGCCGCGCTGGCCGGGGCGGCGATCGCGTTGAACCTGGTCACCGCGGTCGGCTACGTCACGCTGCACCGCGAGTCGGGGCGTACGGCCGCGTCGCCGGTCGCCGCCGGGGCGGTGCCCGCCCCCAGCCCGGCCACCGTCACGGCCGTCCTGCAGCGCCGTTCCCGCGCCGTCCTCGCCCACGACCGCGCGGCCTTCCTCGCCACCGTCGATCCGTCGGACGAGGCGTTCCGCACCGGGCAGGAGACGCTCTTCGACAACCTGGCGAAGATCCCCCTGGCGACGTGGCGCGAGTCGCTGGCGGACACCCGCGCAGCCACGGCCGCCGACGACGGCTGGACGGCGCGCCTGACGCTCACGTACCGGCTGCGCGGCTTCGACGCGAGCGACGTCGCCTACACCCAGTACCTCACCTTCGACCGGCGCAAGGACGCGGGCTGGGTGGTGTCCGGCGACGGCTCCGCGCACGGTCTGCGCGACGACCCGCAGATCTGGGACGATGGCGACCTCACCGTCATCCGGGGCCGGCGCAGCCTGGTCCTCGGCGAAGGCGGCACCGGGGTCGGGGACGGGGCCGGAGCGACCGACGGCCCCGAGACACGGACCGTCGAGCTGCGCGACATCGCCCACCGGCTGGACACCGGAGTCGGCCTGGTCTCCGACGTCGTCGGCGACCGCTGGTCACGGCGGGTCGTGGCGCTCGCGCCCGCGACGGAGCAGCAGGCCGAGGAACTCGTCGGCGACGTCCGGAACCTGGGCGACATCGCCGCGCTCGCCACCGTCAGCGGCGGTGCGGGTGACAGCGAGCGCGGCGCCGACCGCGTCGTCATCACCCCCACCGCGTTCGGCCGGCTGAACGGGCTCGGCCGGCACGTCGTGCTCACCCACGAACTCGTCCACGTCGCGATGGGCGGTGCCCGCGACAGCCGCACCCCCATGTGGCTCGTCGAAGGACTCGCCGACTACGTCGGCTACAAGAAGGCCGGCGTCTCGACGCGGGCGGCGGGGCGCGAGCTCGCCGCCCTGATCACCTCCGGAGACGCCCCCGCGTCACCGCCGGGGCGTAACGCCTTCACCGGGTCCGGCGAACGCCTGTCCGCCGCCTACGAAGAGGCGTGGCTGGCCTGCCGGATGATCGCGGAACGCTACGGTGAGAGCAAGCTGGTCCGGCTGTACCGGACCGCCATGGCCGAACCCGGCGACGCCGGGGACCCGCGGATCGAGGAGCGCGCCCTGCGGAGCGTGCTCGGCGTCGGGTCGACCGAGTTCGCCGCGCAGTGGCGGGCCTACATGCGGAAGGAGCTCACTTGAGGGAGCCGGACGGCCCGGAGTACGCGGCGCCGCCCGTGCGCACCGAGGCCGATCGCGAGTCCGCTCACCGCGGGGAGCCCGAGGCACCGTCCCGGCGGGCCGCGGCCGTCGCCGCCGTGGTCCTCGGCGCGCTGCTGGTCGTCGTGGTCGCGGTGATGACGCCCTGGCATCCGCTGCCCGGCGGCCGGGTCGCCGCGGATCCGGCGCTCGACTTCACGCGGGACCAGATCGCTCGCAGCAAGGCCTTCGGCGCCGCGCTCGATCCCCCCGCGTACGCCGGGCTCGCCATCGGCCTGGTCGTGGCCCTCGGCCTCGGCCTGACGCCCTGGGGCGCACGCCTGCTGGGCGTGGTCACCCGGCGGCCGGACCCCTCAGGCGCGAATCCGCCGCTGCGGCTCCGGGCCCTGCGACTGATCGCCGTCGCGGTGGTGCTGTCCGCGCTGAGCCGGCTGGTCACGCTGCCGTTCGCGGCGTGGTCGGAGTCGGTGCTGCGGAGGTACGGCCTGTCGACCCAGGGTTGGGGCTCCTGGCTCACCGACCGGCTCACGGAGCTCGGGGTGAGCCTCGTGATCTGGATCGTCGCGCTCCTGGCACTGCACCTGCTCATCCACCGCTTCCCCCGCCACTGGTGGGCGGGCGCGGCCGTCGGCGGCTTCCTGCTCGTCACCGGCGTCTTCTACGCCTATCCGGTCGTGGTCGAGCCGCTGTTCAACTCGTTCACGAGGATGCCCGCCGGCCCGCTGCGCACCGATCTGCTCCGGATGGCCCACGCGGACGGCGTGCCGGTGCGCGACGTGCTGGTCGCCGACGCTTCCAAGCGCACCACGGAGCTGAACGCCTATGTCTCGGGGTTCGGCTCGACCCGGCGGATCGTCGTCTACGACACCCTTCTGGCGTCGCAGTCGCCCAAGGAGGTCCGGCTCGTCGTCGCGCACGAACTCGGCCACGCCAAGCGCGGCGACGTACTCACGGGCACCCTCGTCAGCGGGCTCGGGGTCGCGGCCGGCGCCTGTGTCCTGTACCTGGCGATGACCTCGCCGCGGCTGCTGCGCCGTGCCGGGGTTCGCTCGGCCGCCGACCCGCGCTCGACCGCGCTGCTGCTGGCCACGGTGACCGTCCTGACCCTGGCCGCAGGGCCCGTGCAGAACCTGATGAGCCGGCACGTCGAGGCCCGGGCCGACGTGCACGCCCTCGATCTGACGCGGGACCCGGTGTCGTTCGGGGCGATGCAGCGGTCGCTCAGCCTCCGCAACCTGGACGACCTGTCACCGAGTGCGTTCGCCTACGCGCTGTGGAACACCCACCCCTCCGGGCCAGAGCGCATCGCCATGGGTCGCGCGTGGGCCCGTCTGCACCACGTGCCCGTACCCGCGCCGTCCGTACGCCCCTGACCACGGTCCCGCCGTGGCCGGGGACGTACGGACGGCCCGCGCGACTACTCCGTGACCGGGCTCGTCTCTCCGACGACGGGACGACGGGCGCCGAGCGGCGCGCCGACCGGCAGCGCGAACCGGCCGCCCATGCCGTTCGCGACGCCGGCCGCGGAGGTGTACCACGCGACCAGGGCGGTGAGGACGCCCACCCAGCCGCCGAGCTTGACGGTGCCGCTGCTGTGGGAGAGGTTGCCGATGAAGAGGATGATCTCGGTCAGCTCCAGGGTGAGGAATACCCCGAAGACCGCCGCCGTCACCTGGGTGCTCCACAGGAGCATGTACGTGTTGAAGATCGCGAACGCCAGCAGGATCCAGCCGAGGTCGTTCTGGATCAGGTCCTCCGGATTCGCCTTCGTGGCCGCCGCCGTGGCCGCGGCCGTGGGGACGACCCAGTGGACGTACAGGCCCAGGCCGATCCAGAACCCGCCGTACGTCGAGAAGGCGGTCGCTCCGAAGACGTTCCGGTTGCGGAACTCCCACATGCCGGCGAGCAACTGGACCAGGCCGCCGTACGCGAACGCGTAGCCGAGCCAGGCGTCCGTGCCGTTGGTCCACCCGGCGTTCTTGGCGGAGAGCAGGAATGTCGTCAGGGCGAACGCCGCGAGGCCGAGTGGGGCTGGATCGGCGATCGCGGATACCGGGGTGGTCGGGGGTCGGGGGGTTTCGGTCATGGGGTGGCTCCTCCTCGTTGTGAAGCTCCCACCGCCGTGCCTCGTCAGGTCCGCCTTTCGTATCGCAGGCCGGGCGGGGATCGGGCGGCCGCAAATGACGCGCCTTTACATTAACTCCCTGTTTCGCGCTGGTCACGGGGGCGCGCAAGAATGATCAGATTGCTCATGCGATCCTGACAGCAATGACGAAGACGCTCGTCGTGACCAATGACTTCCCGCCCCGGCCGGGCGGCATCCAGGCGTTCGTCCACAACCTCGCGGTCCGCCGGCCGCCCGGCTCGCTCATCGTGTACGCGCCCACCTGGGAGGACGCGGCGAAGTTCGACGCCGCTCAATCGTTCCCCGTGGTCCGGCATCCGGCTTCGCTGATGCTCCCGGTGCCCCCGGTGCTGCGGCGCGCCGCAGCGATCGTCCGCGCGGAGGGCTGCGATTCGGTCGTCTTCGGTGCGGCGGCGCCTCTCGGGCTGCTCGCCGCGCCGCTGCGGCGGTCCGGCGTCGAGCGGATCGTCGGCATCACGCACGGCCACGAGGCGGGCTGGGCGGCCCTGCCCGCATCGCGGCGGTTGCTGCGCCGCATCGGGGACGAGGTCGACGTCCTGACCTACCTGGGGGAGTACACCCGCAGCCGGATGGCCCGCGCGCTGTCACCCGCGGCCGTGGCGCGGATGCGGCGGCTGGCCCCCGGCGTCGACGAGACGGTGTTCCGCCCCGGTGCCGGCGGGGAGGAGATCCGGGCCAGGCACGGCCTGGCGAACCGCCCGGTCGTCGTGTGCGTCTCCCGCCTGGTGCCGCGCAAGGGCCAGGACGCGTTGATCCACGCCTGGCCGCACGTGCTGCGCGCCGTGCCGGACGCCGCCCTGCTGATCGTCGGCGGCGGCCCGCACCGGACCGCGCTGGAACGGCTCCGCGTCGAGCTGGGCGTGGCCGGCGCCGTACGGCTGACCGGCGCCGTTCCCTGGGAGGAACTCCCCGCGCACTACGACGCCGGTGACGTGTTCGCCATGCCGTGCCGTACCCGCCGCCGCGGGCTCGACGTCGAGGGCCTCGGCATCGTCTACCTCGAGGCGTCCGCGACCGGCCTTCCGGTGGTGGCGGGCGACTCGGGCGGCGCACCCGACGCCGTCCTCGACGGCGAGACCGGCGTCGTGGTCGACGGCCGCTCGGTCCGCGCGGTCGCCGAGGCCGTCATCGGCCTGCTGCGCGACCCGTCCGCGGCCCAGGCGATGGGCAAGAGAGGACGCGCCTGGGTGGAACGCGAGTGGCGCTGGGAGGTCCAGGCGGCCCGTTTCGCCGCCATCCTGTGACGGGTGCCCCTAGGCGTACAGCGCCTCGATCTCGGCGGCGAAGTCCCTCTCCACGAGGTTCCGCTTCACCTTCAGGGTCGGGGTGAGGTGACCGGACTCCTCGGTGAAGTCGCTGTCGAGGATCCGGTACTTCTTGATCGCCTCGGCCCGGGACACCGTGGTGTTGGCGTCGGCCACCGCCGCGTCGATCTCTTTGACCAGGTCCGGGTCCTCGGCCAGTTCGGCGGTCGACAGCGCGGTCTTGCCGTGCTGCTCCTTCCACGCGTCCAGCGACTCGGGATCGAGGGTCACGAGGCAGCCGATGAACTTCCGGCCGTCACCGACCACCATGCACTGGCTGATGAGCGGATGCGCGCGCAGGCGGTCCTCCAGCGGCGCCGGCGCGACGTTCTTCCCGCCGGCGGTGACGATGATCTCCTTCTTGCGGCCGGTGAGCTTCAGGTATCCGTCACCGTCCAGCTCGCCCACGTCACCGGTGTGGAACCAGCCGTCCTCCAGGCACTGCTCGGACGCCTCCTCGTTGTGCCAGTACCCGGCGAAGACGTTCGGCCCCTTGACGAGGACCTCTCCGTCGTCGGCGATGCGGACGGTCGTGCCGGGGATCGGCTTGCCGACGGTCCCGATGTGGTTGCCGCTGGGGAAGTTCACCGCGACAGGGGCGGTCGTCTCCGTCAGGCCGTAGCCCTCGAGGATGCTGATGCCGACGCCGTCGAAGAAGTGCCCGAGCCGCTCGCCCAGCGCGGCACCGCCCGACACGGCGTGGGTGACGTGGCCGCCGACCGCGGCGCGCAGCTTGCCGTACACCAGCCGGTCGAACACGGCGTGCTTCAACCGCAGCCCCAGGCCGGGGGAGTCGGCGCGGCTGTAGGCGATCGCGGTGTCCGCGGCGATGCGGAAGATGCGGCCCTTGCCGTCGGCGGTCGCCTTCTGCTCGGCGCCGATGTAGACCTTCTCGAAGACGCGGGGGACGGCCAGCAGGAAGGTCGGCTGGAAGGAGCCGAGGTCGTCCACGAGGTGCGTCGTGTCGGGCGTGTGGCCGACCGTGACGCCCGCCTCGACGCAGCCGACCTCGATGAGCCGGGCGAAGACGTGGGCGAGCGGAAGGAACAGCAGCGTCGAGCCGTCCTTGAGGCCGAAGACCTCCGTCAGCGCGCCCTCGGCGACGTTCCGTGCCGTCGCGAGCAGGTTGCCGTGAGTGATCTCACTGCCCTTGGGGCGGCCGGTGGTGCCCGACGTGTAGATGATCGTCGCCAGGTCGGCGGCGGCCCGCGACTCGCGCCGCTCCGTCAGGTCCTCGTCGGAGCCCTCGCCGCTCGGAAGGGTGTCGATCCGCCAGACGTTCTTCAGCTCGGGCAGACGCTCCCGGATCGCCTCGACCACCTTCTCGTGGTCGTCGCTCTCGACGAAGACGGCCTTGGCGCCGGAGTCGCCGACGATCCACTCGACCTGCGAGGCGGAGGACGTCTCGTAGATCGGCACGGTGACGCCGCCGGCGGCCCAGATCGCGTAGTCGGCGACGGTCCACTCGTAGCGGGTGCGTGACATGATCGCGACACGGTCACCCGGCTCGATGCCCGCGGAGATCAGCCCCTTGGCGACCTCGGTCACCTCGTCGGCGAACTCCCGCGCGGTGACGTCCCGCCATCCGGAGCCGGCCTTGCGCCGGAAGACGACGCGGTCCGGCTCCTCGGCGGCCCGGGAGAAGAGCGTGTCGGTGAGATTGGCAGAGTCGACGATCGTCACCTGTGCGGGAACGGTGTACTCACGCACGACTACTCCTCAGCTGGTGCGGCGGCCATCGGTGCAGGGACGCTACCGCCTCCACCTACCGATCGGTAGCCTTCGGCGCGTGACACCTGTCGCATTTCTTCTTACCACGCGTGAAAGGACCTCGTTGATTCCCGTTCCCGCGACGGCCGTCTCGGCCTGATCGCGTACGGGTCCGGTAACGACATCGTCGCTTCACGTCAAAGGAAGGCCAGCCGCGGAAGCGGCCCCGAACGAGCGCGGCCAGAATACGCGTCGGCCGCGGTGTTCGCGGTCGCCGGAGCGGGGGGAGACGATGGCGTTGCTCGAGGTGGTCGCGATGAACGAGGTGGACGCCGAGGCCGCCGAGACGGGAGGCGCCGACCGCGTCATGGCCGTCGCCGACCGCCAGTCCGGCGGGCTCTCTCCCGATCCCAAGACCGTCGCCGCGATGCGCAAGACGACCTCCCTGCCGATCCGGGTCGTCCTCCGGGCCAAGAGCGGCTTCCGGACGACCGAGCCGGAGCTCGACCGGCTGTGCCGGGCCGCCGCCGCCCACGCCGCCGCCGGCGCGGACGGGTTCGTCTTCGGTTTCCTGCACGCCGACCACACCGTCGACCTGTCCGCGACGGCGCGGCTCGCCGACGCCGTGCTGCCGCTGCCCTGGACGTTCCACCGGGCGATCGACCACGCCGTCGAGCCGGAGGCCGCCTGGCGCACGCTCGGCCTGCTGCGCGGCCTCGACTCCGTCCTGTGCGCCGGAGCGGCGGGCGGCGTGGGCGCCGGTATGGAGGCGCTGCTGCGCCGGGCCGCCCGCGACGCGCGGCTCATGCTCGTGGGCGGCGGCCTGCGGCGCAGGCACGTGGCGGCCCTGGCGGCGGCCGGGGTGCGTGCCTTCCAGGTCGAGGACGCCGTACGCCCGGTGAGCCCCGGCGGCCAGGCTCCGGTCGACGCCGCCCGCGTCCGCGAATGGCGCACGCTCGTCGACGCCGCCGCCGAGCGCTGAGGCCTCCGGAGCGCTGAGGCCGATCGCCGGGCGGCTGTGATCGCCGCGCGGCCGGCTGGTCATAAAGTTGGCGCATGCGGGTTCATGTGGTGAGCGACGTGCACGGACGGGCCGACGCGCTCGCCCGGGCCGGGGACGGGGCCGACGCGTTCATCTGTCTCGGTGATCTGATCCTGTTCATCGACTACGACGACCACGGCAAGGGCATCTTCGCCGAGTTGTTCGGCGAGGAGCACGCCGCGACGTTCATCGAACTGCGCACCCAGAAGCGGTTCGAGGAGGCGCGGGCCTTCTCCCGCTCGATGTGGGCGACGCTGGAGGGCGGTGCCGGGCCGTACATCGAGGCCGCCGTGCGCCGGCAGTACAAGGAGCTGTTCGGCGCCATGCCCACGCCCACGTACCTCACCTACGGCAACGTCGACGTCCCCCGGCTGTGGCCGGAGAGCCTGCGTCCCGGCCAGCGGGTTCTCGACGGCGAGACCGTGGAGATCGGCGGCCTGCGCTTCGGCTTCGTGGGCGGCGGGCTGCGCACCGAATACCGCACCCCGTACGAACTCGACGACGACGTCTTCGCGGCGAAGGTCGCCGCGATCGGCGCGGTGGACGTGCTGTGCTGCCACATCCCCCCGGCGGTGCCCGAACTGCTGTACGACACGGTCGCGCGGCGTTTCGAACGCGGCAGTGAGGCGGTCCTGCGGACGATCCACGAGACGCAGCCGAAATACGTGCTGTTCGGCCACGTCCACCAGCCGCTCGTCCCTCGCACCCGCATCGGCCGGACCGAATGCGTGAACGTCGGGCACTTCCGCGCACGCGGGGTTCCGTACGTTCTGGAGTGGTAGCCGCTACGCTCCGCTCAAGGCAGTGACACCGCGCCGTTCCCGCCCGAAAGAAGCCGAAAGAAGGAAACGCCGATGGCGGACCGTACGAGCTCCAGCATCACCATCAAGGCCGGAAAGCCGGAGATCATGGCGGTCATCGCCGATTTCGCGGAATACCCTGAATGGGCAGAGGGAATCACCGCGGCCGAGGTCGTCGTGACCGAGGACGACGGACGCGCCGAACAGGTGCGGATCACGCTGGAGGCTGGGCCGATCAAGGACACCTACGTCCTGGCCTACGACTGGGACGACGACGAAGCGGTGCACTGGCACCTCGCGGAGCGCGGAACCATGCTGACCGGCATGACCGGCGGCTACCGCCTCGCCGAGCGTGACGGTGAGACCGAGGTGACGTACGAGCTCTCCGTCGACGTGCGCGTCCCCATGATCGGCATGGTCAGGCGGAAGGCGGAGAAGCGCATCATCGACACGGCCCTCAGAGGGCTCAAGCGACGCGTCGAGGGATAGGCATGCGACGGGATCCGACGGTGGGCGCCGCCCTGGACGGCGCGGGCACCCGCTGGCGCGGGCATCCCTTCCGGGACGGTACGGTTTCACGCTGGACGATAGGTAGATGATGACCAATGAGTGAGCAGCCACCATCCGTGTTGTACGAGGCAGTGCGCCTCGTCGACACGCTTCGCCGGCGGATGAACGCCGGCGGCGCGCCCAAGGGCGACGTGTGGAGCGACGCTACGAGCGAGGCCTGGGGCGGGCACATCGCGACCGGTGCGGCCGAGTGCCGCTACTGCCCGGTGTGCCGCGCGATCGCGGCGTCGCGCGAGTCGGGCCCCGAGGTCCTCTCCCACGTGATGGCGGCGGGCGAGCAGCTCTACTCGGCGGTCCGCGAGGCGATGGCAGGGTTCGAGCGCACGCGGCCGCGCCCCCAGGCGGCGGGCGACGACCCGGCGGGCGCCGGCACGGCGACGGGTTGACGGAGGAGAAGCGTCCATGACGCTGACCATTGGTGTGGATGTCGGCGGCACGAAGGTCGCCGCCGGTGTGGTCGACGACCATGGGCGGATCCTGGAGAAGGTACGCCGCCCGACGCCGTCGACGAGCCCGCACGAGACGGCCCGCGTGATCGCGGAGGTCGTCGACATCCTCAGGGGCCGCTTCGGCGAGGTCGAGGCGGTGGGTCTCGGCGCGGCCGGATTCGTGGACGAGAGCCGGTCCACCGTGCTGTTCGCGCCGAACCTCGCCTGGCGCGACGAGCCCATCAAGAAGAAGGTCGAGGGCGAGGTCGGCCTCCCCGTGGTGGTGGAGAACGACGCGAACGCCACCGCCTGGGGCGAGGCGAAGTTCGGCGCCGGACGAGGCGAGGATCACATGGTCCTCATCACCCTCGGCACGGGCATCGGCGGCGGCCTGATCCTCGGCGGCGAGCTGTACCGCGGCCGGTTCGGCATCGGTGCCGAGTTCGGGCACTACCGCGTGGTCCCCGACGGCCGGCGCTGCGGCTGCGGCAACCGCGGCTGCTGGGAGCAGTACGCCTCCGGCAACGCCCTGGTCGCCGAGGCCCGCGAACTGGCCCGTGTGTCCCCGGCGCTGGCCGGTCGGCTGCTCGAGCTCGGCGACGGCAGGCCCGAGGGCATCAGCGGCCCGGAGATCACCGAGGCGGCACGCGAGGGCGACAGCGCGGCACTGGAGTGCTTCCGCACAGTCGCCCGCTGGGTCGGGCAGGGCCTGGCCGACCTCGCGGCCATCCTGGACCCCGGGGCGTTCGTCATCGGCGGTGGCCTGTCGGAGGCGGGCGACCTGCTGCTCGACCCGGCCCGCGCCGCGTTCCAGAACGCCCTGACCGGCCGGGGCCACCGCGTCTTCGCCGACATCCGGATCGCCGAGCTCGGCCCGGACGCCGGCATCGTCGGCGCCGCGGACCTGGCCCGCTCCCGGTAGATGCCCACGGTACGACTGGTCAGCTACAACATCCGGTCGATGCGGGACGACCGGGCGGCGCTCGCCCGCGTCGTCCGGCGCCTGCGGCCGGACATCGTCTGCGTCCAAGAGGCCCCGCGCTTCCTGTTCTGGCGCCGCCGGCGCATCTGGCTCGCCCGGCGCGCCGCCCTGGTCCCGGTCGTGCTGAGGCGGGCCGCCGGGCTGCAGTTGTACGCCGGGCCGCGGGCCACCGCCACGAACGGGCGGGACCGCCTGCTGTCGCCCGTGCCCGGAATGCACCGCCGTGGGCTCGCGCTGGGACTGTTCGACGTCCGCGGCGTCCGCCTGATCGCCGCGAGCGTCCACCTCGACCTCGCCGCCGGGCCACGCCGCCGGCACGCGGAGGAGATCGCCGAGGAGCTCGACCGGGCCCGCGCGGAGACCGGAGCGCCCGTCGTGGTCGCCGGGGACATCAACGAACAGCCCGGCGGCGCAGCCTGGGACTTCCTCGCCGAACGCTTCCAGGACGCGGGCGCGACCGCGCCGTTCGGGTTGCGGGAGACCTTCAGCACGGCGAACCCGATGCGCCGCATCGACGGCGTCTTCGCCGACGAGGGCATCGAGGTCCTCCGCTGCGGCGTGCCCGACGACCCCGACCTGCTCGCCGACTACCCGGCCGCCACCGACCACCGTCCCGTCCTCGCCGAACTCCGCGTCTGACGGCGCTCGCCGTCAGCGCCCGCGGTCCGGCCGGTCAGCCGCCGACGAACGCGCCGGCCAGAGCGCGATCCGCCGACCGGCCGTCGATGACCATGGTGCCGGCGATCTTGTCGTGCAGGCACTGGTGGAGGGGCTCGTCCCAGAACTGCGACAGCACGTTGAGCAGGCCGAGGAGTCCAAGGATCGGTATGACGTTGACGAGCATGAACCCGGGCGGATAGACCGCCGCGCGTCCCAGGGCTCTCCCGGTGGGCAAGGGGGCGCCGGGCGGCGTCGCGAGCACGACCCGAAGGCCCAGCCACCGCTTGCCCAGGGTCTTCCCCCACATGGCGAGCTGCAGCCCCTCATAAAGGAAGAAGGTCGCGGCCAGGATGATCACCATCCCGGCGACGCCGATATTCGTCCAGGTGGTCTCGCCGTAGGGATCCTCGTGCGCCACGAACATGATCCAAGGGACGGCCAGTGCCATCGCCGTCAACGTCATGATCACGAAATCGATCATTCGGGCCAGGAGCCGCTTGCCCCGGTGGGCGAGCGGCGGCAGCGGCCCGGTGACCGTCCCCGGCCCGTACGGAAGTGCGGGCGGCGCGTAGGAGGGCGGCGGTCCGTACGCGGGAGGCATTCCGTACGGTGGCGGCGCGCCCTGCGGAGGCGCTCCGTAAGAGGGCGGGACGTCCTGGAGCGAGGGCGGCTCTTCCCGCCCACTGTTCGGTGTCGGCTCCTCGCCGGACATGAGATACCTCGCCGTCCTCCATGATCACCGGACGTCGATCGTATCGATCCAAGATCGACTAAGGGGTGTTCCGCGGGAGCCGGCTCCGGCCGTGACCGGATCCGGCCCAGTGGGGACGCGGGCCGAGCCGTGACGTCCCGGCCGTGGCGGTGTCAGACCACGGCGCCGTCGTCGTCGGGGGGGTCGTCGCCCATGCGGAGTACGAGCGCGACGAAGCCGCCGATGAACGCCGCGACGGCGGCGAACGCCGCCCAGCTCGGGACCGCCCAGCCGAGGAACACCGACAGCACCAGGTACACCGGCCCGCCGAGCAGCGCGATCCACGCGAACCGCGTCATCGGGTCCGCCTTGGGGAGCGGCGGTGGGGGCGGGGGGACGAAGTGGTCCTCGTCCTCGTCCTCGTCCTCGGAGGCGGGCTTGACGACGCGCGCGGTCACGGTGCGCTCCGTACCGGAGTCCTCGCCGGACAGCGCGGCGGCCTCCTCGGGGCCTTCGTCGATGTTCTCCTCGGCGGGCCAGGGCGTCTCGTCGCCGTCCGCCGGACGGTCGAACCCCGCCACGATCTCGGCGAAGATCTCGTCCTCGTCGCGTGAGGCGGCGTAGTCCGCGCGCAACTCGGGAAGGCGTCGTTCGAGGATGTCCTCGGCGGCCTGCTTGGCCTCCGCGTCGGCGTACAGCCGGTCGGTGGGCTCCTCGGGCAGCCGTACGTCGAGGTAGCCGCCGGTCGTGCCCGGCGCCGGCGCCGCGTAGGCGGCGATTCCGACCTCACGGAGGGCGGACAGCATCGCGTCGGCGAGCTGCGGAGTCAGGTCGGCGAGTGGAACGTAGGCGTCCGCCGTGAGCCCGTTGCCGCGCCGACTCATACCCCGGTCTCCCGTCGCATCGTGGCCAGGTCGTCGTGCGGCACGTCGGTCGTGCGTGACCGGACGTCCGGCGTCAACGCCATGGCGCCTCCCCTCGAACTGCCGTCGGCCGACGCTTCAAGATGAGCCTACGGCTCCCGCGCCGCGCAATGACGAAAACGTGCGGTGTGTGGATGTGGGTGTGTCCGGCCTGAGATGGGAAGATGATTATCATCCCACGGACGGGTGAACGGCAGGGGGTAGGGGAAGGCGGGGCGTTGTTCTACTGGGTCGTCAAGGCGATCTTGGGTCCCATTCTGTACCTGGTCTGGCTACCACGGGCGCGCGGGACGCGTAACGTGCCGCGCCACGGCCCGGCGATCCTGGTCGGCAACCATCTGTCGTTCGCCGACCACTTCTTCGGGCCGCTGCCGTTGCCGCGCAAGGTCACGTTCCTGGCGAAGGCGGAGTACTTCACCGGGACGGGCGTGAAGGGCTTCCTCAGCCGGATGTTCTTCAGCGGCGTCGGGCAGGTGCCCATCGACCGTACGGGCGGCCGGGCGAGCGAGGCCGCGCTGCGGACCGGGCTGCGGGTGCTGGCCGAGGGGAGGCTGCTCGGCATCTACCCGGAGGGGACCCGCGCGCCGGACAACCGGCTGTACCGAGGCAAGACCGGGGTGGCCCGGCTCGCCCTGGAGTCGCGTGCGCCGGTCGTGCCGATGGCCATGATCAACACGTTCGAGCTGATGCCCTCCGGGCGGCGGCTGCCCCGGTTGCGCCCGCGCCCCGAGGTGCGGTTCGGTGAGCCCCTCGACTTCTCCCGGTATTACGGCATGGCCCACGACAGGGTCGTGCTGCGGGCGGTGACCGACGAGATCATGTACGCGATCATGCGGCTGTCCGGGCAGGAGTACGTCGATCGGTACGCCGGCGACGTGAAGCAGGACACGGCGCCGGGCCCGGTCGAGGCGGCAGGGCATCCGGCGGACGACCTGACCGAGGCGGAAGAGCAGGGTGCCGAGCGAGCATCAAACACCTCGAAGGGCTGATCAGAGGGGCCGCTTTCCGATATGGTCTAGACCAATCGGGATGGTGGTGTCCTGAGGACGCGCCGCCTTCGATACGTCCTACCCGCACCACTAGTCTGGTCGGGTGAACACAGGGTTACAAAGAGGAGTTGGGCATGCGTGTCGGAGTGCTGACCGGTGGCGGTGACTGCCCCGGGCTGAACGCCGTCATCCGCGCCGTTGTCCGCAAGGGCATCCAGGTCTACGGATACGAGTTCGTCGGCTTCCGCGACGGCTGGCGTGGTCCGCTCGAGGGCGACACCCGGCCGCTCGACGTTCAGGCGGTGCGCGGCATCCTGCCGCGCGGCGGCACGATCCTCGGCTCGTCCCGGACGAACCCGATCAAGATCGAGGGCGGCGTCGAGCGGATCAAGGACAACCTCGCCGGGCTGGGCGTCGACGCGCTCATCGCCATCGGCGGGGAGGACACCCTCGGCGTGGCGCGCCAGCTGCACGACAACGGGGTCAAGGTCGTCGGCGTCCCGAAGACCATCGACAACGACCTGAACGCCACGGACTACACGTTCGGGTTCGACACCGCGGTGAACATCGCGATGGAGGCCATCGACCGGCTGCACACCACGGCCGAGTCGCACCACCGCGCCCTGATCTGCGAGGTCATGGGCAGGCACGCGGGCTGGATCGCGTTGCACGCCGGCATGGCCGCGGGCGCGAACGTCATCCTCATCCCGGAGAAGCCCTTCGACATCGAGAAGGTCTGCGGGTACGTCGAGAGCCGCTTCAAGACGCGCTACGCGCCGATCATCGTGGTGGCCGAGGGCGCACACCCGGTCGACGGCCAGATGGACACGCAGACCCAGGAGCTCGACTCCTTCGGCCACGTGCGCCTCGGCGGCATCGGCGAGCGCCTCGCCGCGGAGATCGAGAAGCGCACCGGCAAGGAGGCCCGCACGACGGTCCTCGGCCACATCCAGCGCGGCGGCACGCCGACCGCGTTCGACCGGGTGCTGGCCACCCGGTTCGGCGTGCACGCCATCGACGCCATCCATGACGGCGCGTACGGCAAGATGGTCGGCCTGGAGGGCACCGAGATCGTGCGCGTCGACCTGAGCGCCGCCACCGACCAGCTCAAGACCGTCCCGGTCCAGCGCTACGAAGAGGCCGAGGTCTTCTTCGGCTGACCGGGCGGCCGGGGCGACCCGGCCCGCACGGCCGTGACCGTCACCGGCCCGTGGTGCCCACTGCGCCACGGGCCGGTCGCGTGTCATCGCCGGGGGAAGACGGGTATGCGCCCTCGCGGTTGGTGCGGGTAGTCGTCATCGTGCGCGACACTTGAGAGGCACCCATTGTCCGTTGGAGGTTAGGACGCATGCCCACGCTCGAGACCGTGACGCAGCCCCAGAACGCCGAGCGGCCCGCCGTCGCCGGTGAGCCCTGCGTTCTGCTCAAACTGGGCGAGATCGTCCTCAAGGGTAAGAACCGCGAGCTGTTCGAGCGGCGGCTGCAGAACAACATCCGCGCCGCCGTGAAGGGGCTCGGCATCAAGATCAACGTCTGGCAGCGCGAAGGCGTCATCGTCGTCCGTGCCGAGAGCGGCGAGCTGGCCGACGTCGACGCCGTGGCCCGGCGGCTCACCGACGTGATGGGCATCGTGTGGGTGCACCGCGCCTGGCGGGTGGCCAAGGACGTCGACGCGACCGTCCAGGCGGCCCTCGACCTCGTCGCGCAGCACCCCGCGCTCGCCCGCAAGGGCGCGTTCGCCATCCGCGCGCGCCGCCGCGACAAGCGCTTCCCGATCACCTCCTCCGACCTCAACGTCCTCGTCGGTTCGAAGGTCAAGGAGCGCTACGACCTTCCGGTCAACCTCAAGCACCCCGACCTCGCGGTCTTCATCGAGGTCGACCAGCGCGAGGTGTTCGTCTTCACCGACGGCATGCCCGGCGCGGGCGGCCTGCCGGTCGGCATGAGCGGCCGGGCGCTGGTGCTCATGTCGGGGGGCATCGACTCGCCCGTCGCCGCGTATCGCATGATGCGCCGCGGACTGCGGGTCGACTTCCTGCACTTCTCCGGGATGCCGTTCACCGGCCCCGAGTCGATCTACAAGGCGTACGCCCTGGTGCGCGAGCTCGACAAGTTTCAGGGCGGGTCGCGGCTGTTCGTCGTGCCGTTCGGCAAGGCGCAGCAGCAGATCAAGTCCTCCGGCGCCGACCGGCTGCAGATCATCGCGCAGCGCCGCCTGATGCTGAAGACCGGCGAGGTCGTCGCGCACAAGCTCGGGGGCGCGGCCCTGATCACGGGCGACTCCCTCGGCCAGGTCAGCAGCCAGACGATGCAGAACATCACCGCCCTCGACGACGCGGTGAACCTGCCGATCCTGCGCCCGCTCATCGGCATGGACAAGACCGAGATCATGGCCGAGGCGCGGAGGATCCACACCTTGAGCATCTCGGAGCTGCCCGACGAGGACTGCTGCACCGTGCTCACCCCCCGCCGCGCCGAGACCCGCGCCAAGATCGACGACCTTCGTCAGATCGAGAAGCGGCTCGACGCGGGGGAGATGGCCGAGCAGCTCGCCGGCAACCTCCAGGAGCACCGCCCCGGCTACGGCGAGCCCACCGCCTGACGCCCGGGAAAGCGGAGGCCCCCGGCTAGGCCGGGGGCCTCTTCGGCTGCTCTTCCGCCAGGGCAAGCTGCGTACGGACGGGCGCATGGTCATGAGCTCGTGATGGCCCCCGAATGAACCGCCCATTTGGGAGGCACACCCATGTATTGGGCACCGACGGCACGCCACTGCGTCAGCCGCCGTCCACTGAGACGATAATTTTCGCGCCTGAGTAGACACCGTGGAAACACACGGGTTCCCCCAACGGCGTTGGTGGCCGACCACCGTGACCCGCGCGGGCGGCCGCTCTTCTGCAAACGCCCTCTCGATAGGCGATCTGCATCGGGCTACCGCTCCGGTTTCGCCCGGAACTTACTGGGAGCGGGTGGGGAGGGTGAGGGTCAGCAGGCTGGCGGCGAGGAGGGCCAGGCCGCCGAGGGCGATCGCGCCCAGGTGCTCGCCGAGGACGAACAACCCCAGGAGTGCCGCGACCGCGGGTTCGGCCAGGGTGAGGGTGGTCGCGGCGGCCACCGGCGTCGTCCGCAGGCCCCGGCCGTACAGCAGGTAGCCGATCCCGGTCGTGATCACGCCGAGATAGACGGCCGCCGCCGCGCCGCCTCCGGTGAACAGCCAGCCGGAGCCCGCGATCAGCAGCACCGGTAGCAGCAGCACGCCGGACCCGCCGAACAGCGCGCCGAGCACCGCCCGGCTGTCGTCGCCGCGCGTGATGAGGTACGAAGCGACGGTGGCGTACGCGGCGTAGCCGAACCCGGACAGCAGGGCCAGCGCGACGCCCGCGGGCTCGACACCGGCCGCCTGGCCGCCCAGGGTCAGCGCCGCACATCCGGCGACCGCTCCGGCCGTGGACAGCATCCAGCGTGGGGTCAGCGTCCCCATGCGCAGGAGCCGGGACAGCAGGCCGGCGAAGACCGGACCGCTGCCGATCGTGACGACGGTCCCGGTCGCCACGCCGGTGCGGGCGACCGCGCTGAAGAACGCCGTCTGGTAGACGGCGACGAGCACCGCGCCCAGGAGGAGCACCAGCCGGGTGCGGGTGCCGCGGGCGAGCAGGGGCCGCAGCCCGCCGCCGCGCAGGGCGACGGCGAACAGGAAGGCACCCCCGATGAGGAGGCGGGCGGCGCCCACCGCGACCGGGTCGGCGTGGACGAAGCTGCGTACGGTGCCGGTCGTGCCCCACAGGGCGGCGGCCAGGACGATGTCGGCGGACCCGCCGAGCCCGCGGCGCGCGGGCGAGGAGACCTCAGTGGTGGTCAAGGAGAACGCTCCAGAAGACGTACGGTTCGGGGTACGCGAATCCGGGGCGTGCCGAAGAGCCGCTTCAGTGCGGCGTCACAGAAGGCGTCCGGCGGTGCCGGGCGTGCGTGCGGTGGCCCCGGTCAGGAGCGGGGCGGCCCGAGCTGGGCGGTGTAGTACGCCATGACGGGGAGACTACCGTCCGCGTGGCGCGGCGCGCCGCCCGGGGGGGCGTGGTCCGGGCGGCGCACCGCGAGGTCAGACCTGGGTGAGGGTGCGGCCGACCACCGGCGGCAGGGCGCGCACGGTCTCGGCGAGCTCCCGCACGTCACCGTCGACGAGGGCCTGCGGGCCGTCGCACAGCGCGGTCTCCGGGTGCGGGTGCACGTCGATGATCACGCCGTCGGCGCCGATCGCGATCGCCGCGCGGGTCAGCGGCAGGACCAGGTCGCGGCGGCCGCCGGAGTGGGACGGGTCGACGATGACGGGCAGGTGCGACAGCCGCTGTGCCACCGGGACGGCCGAGATGTCCAGGGTGTTGCGGGTGGCCTTCTCGAACGTGCGGATGCCGCGCTCGCACAGCACGATGTCGAGGTTGCCGCGCTGGGCGATGTACTCGGCGGCCATCAGCCACTCCTCGATCGTGGCGTTCATGCCGCGCTTGAGCATGACCGGCCTGCCGGCGGCGCCGACCGCCTGCAGCAGCGCGAAGTTCTGCATGTTCCGGGTGCCGACCTGGAGCATGTCGGCGTAGGAGGCGACGAGCTCGACGTCGCGGGCGTCCACGACCTCGGTGACGATGGGCATGCCCGTCTCGGCGCGTACGTCGGCCAGGATGCCCAAGCCCTTCTCGCCGAGTCCCTGGAAGGCGTAGGGGGAGGTGCGCGGCTTGAAAGCCCCGCCGCGCAGCAGGGTCGCGCCCGCGGACCGGGCCATCAGCGCCGCCTCGAGGGTCTGCTCCGGCGTCTCGACCGCGCACGGCCCGGCGATGAGCGTCATGGTGCCGGGGCCGATCGGCACCCCGCCGACCCGGACGACCGAGCGGTCGGGGTGGTTCTCCCTGCTGATCAGCTTGTACGGCACGGAGATCCGCACCACGTCGGTGACGCCGGGCAGGGCGTGGAGGTTCAGCGTCCCGAACTGCTCGACGTCGCCGACCAGCCCGATGATCGTACGGTTGACGCCGCGGCTGACGAACGCCTCACCGCCCGCCTTCTCGACGAGCCCGACGACGGCCTGGATGTGCGCTTCCTCCGCCTCGGCGGACATGACGACGACCATGGTGCTCCCCATTTCTGCGAAAACGACAGATGCCCCGGACCCATCGGGCCCGGGGCATCTGTCAGTGGTTGCCTTTTAGCGCAGCGTCCTCCTGGCAGCCACCCGTGTCCCGGGCCCGCCATAGGTAAAGGAGAAGACGTTGCTCACGGAGCACAGCGTAGCCGATGTCCGGAGGGCGTGCGGGGGGAGGGGTTCGGCGGACTCCGCCCGCGGGGGGTGGCAGGATGGCGATGACCATGAGCGCGCATTCGGAGTGGCAAGGACGACGCGGTGGGGCCTGATGATCGGCTCCCGCCGGGACAGTACGTCCCGCGCGGCTGGCCCGTCCTGCACTACGGCCCGGTGCCGAAGTTCCGCCCCGACACCTGGGACCTGCGGGTGTACGGCGCCACCGAGTCGGGGCGGGAGTACGCCTGGACCTGGCCGCAGGTGCAGGCGATGCCGCGCGCGAAGGTCAGCGCCGACTTCCACTGCGTCACGAAGTTCACCGTGCCCGACGTCGGGTGGGAGGGCGTCCTCACGGCCATGCTGGTCGAGCTGGCGCCACCGGCCGACGACGCCACCCACGTCATGGTGTGGGCGGACTACGGCTACAGCGCCAACCTGCGGATGATCGATTTCCTGGACGACAGGGCGCTGCTGGCCACTCATCAGGGCGGTGAGCCGCTCACCCCCGACCACGGCGCGCCGCTGCGGATGGTCGTGCCGCACCTGTACGCCTGGAAGAGCGTGAAATGGGTGCGCGCCATCGAATACCTCACCGTGGATCGCCGTGGCTTCTGGGAGGAGCGCGGCTACCACAACATCGCCGATCCCTGGCATGAGCAGCGGTACTCCTACCAGGAGGACGAGCCTCCGGCGTGAGAGTCCACGCGGAACGGACCGCCGGGCTCCCCGATCCGACGCCCATTCCGGGCGAGCTCCGAGGTGACTTGCCGAAATACCGGCGATTGCGTGACGATGGCATTACCGTCTGTGGTCATGCTGGGGATTTCGGCCGAGGCCGTGCTCGCCGCCACGGCCGCCCTGACGGCGGCCGCGGCCGGATGGTCGTTGGGCTCGGCCCGCCGGCGCGGGGACGACGCGCCGGGCGGTGAGGCGTCGTTCGCCGTCCTGCACACCATCTCCCTCGCGTCGGCCTCCCTGCGGACCGGCCTGACCGAGGAGTCGGCGCGGCGCGCGGCCCGTCACCTGAGGGAGCTCCTCGGCGTGCCGGCCGTCGCGATCACCGACACCGAGCGCCTGCTCGCCTGGGAGGGCGCCGGGGAGGTCCACTCCGCGACCGTGTTCCCGCTCGCCTCACCGGTCCTCACGACCGGGCGGCCACGCGTCGCCGTCCCCGAGCCGGTCGCGTGCGGCGACCCCGGCTGCCCCATCCGGGTCGCGCTGATCGCGCCGCTGACCATCGAGGGCCGCGTCGCCGGGGCCCTGGCGGCGTACGGCGGGGGCGTCCGCGACGAACGCCTGCAGACCCTCGGCGAGGTGGCCCGCTGGGCCTCCGGGCAACTGGAGCTGGCCGAGCTCGAGTCGTCGAAGACCCGCCTCGTTGAGGCGGAGATGAGGGCGCTGCGCGCCCAGATCTCCCCGCACTTCGTCTACAACTCGCTGACCACGATCGCGTCCTTCGTGCGCACCGATCCCGAGCGGGCCCGCGAGCTGCTGCTCGACTTCGCCGACTTCGCGCGCTACTCCTTCCGCGACCAGCGGGACTTCACGACGCTGGCCGAGGAGTTGCGGTCGATCCACCGGTACCTCCTGCTGGAGCGGGCGCGCTTCGGCGACGAGCGGCTGCGGTTCAGCGTCGAGATCGCCCCGGAGGTGCTCCCGGTCGCGGTGCCGTTCCTGTCCCTGCAGCCGCTGGTCGAGAACGCCATCCGGCACGGCATGCAGTACGGCGCCGAGCGGCTCCACGTCCGGATCGTGGCGCGGGACGCGGGCGCCGAGGCGGCGATCAGCGTGGAGGACGACGGGGTCGGCATGGATCCCGGCAAGCTGCGGGCCCTCCTGGAGGAGGGCGGAGAGAGCGCTCCGCACGGCGGCATCGGCCTGGTCAACGTCGACCACCGCCTGCGTCAGGTGTACGGAGAGGAGTACGGCCTGGTCATCGAGACGGCCGTCGGGGCGGGCATGAAGGTCAGCCTACGCGTGCCCAAGAGCCACACGGCCGTCGCCGCTCGGTAAAAGAAACCAACTACTTGGTGAAACGAGTTGCATACCGAGAGTAAAAGAGGGAGTCTCCTGCCATGCTTCGCGTGCTCGCCGCCGATGATGAGGCCCCCGCGCTGGAGGAGCTCACCTATCTGCTCCGCCGACATCCGCGGATCGAGCACGTCAAGGCCGCGCGGGACGCCGCGGAGGCGCTTCGCGAGATCGGGCGGATGATCAAGAGCGGGGAGCGGCTCGACGCGGTCTTCCTCGACATCTGCATGCCCGCGCTCGACGGACTCGACTTCGCGCGCCTCGCCGCCGGCTTCGCCGACCCGCCCGCCATCGTCTTCGTCACCGCGCACGACGAGTTCGCCGTCACCGCCTTCGAGTTCGGCGCCGTCGACTACCTCCTGAAGCCCATCGACCCCGACCGTCTCAGCGAGGCCGTGCGCCGCGTCGACGAGGCCGTCCACCGGGACACCACCCCGCCCGAGCCGGAGGCGGACGAGGTCATCCCGGTGGAGCTGGGCGGGCGCACCCGGCTGATCTCCCGTGCCGACGTCACCCATGCCGAGACCCACGGCGACTACATCCGCCTGCACACCGCAGACGGCAGCTACCTCCTCCGGATGCCGCTGGCCGTCCTCGCCGAGCGCTGGCAGGCCGCCGGGTTCATCCGCATCCACCGCAAGACGCTCGTCGCCGCCGCGCACATCACCGAGCTCCGCTTCGAGGAGGGCCGTGTGCTCCTGGAGATCGGCGACCGGCTGCTGCCGGTGAGCCGCCGCCACACGCGGGAGGTCCGCGACCTGCTGATCCGCCGGTTCCGGCAGAGGCCCGAACCCCCAGATGAGTGAACGCGTCACCGTCACCGGTCCGCGTGGACGCTCGGCGCGGCCCCTGCGCCGCACCACCGGTGACCGGAGCCGCGTCGACGCGGCTCCGGTCCGGGCACTCATGCGCGTCCAGGCCGGGCACGCCGCGCTGACCTGCGCGATCGTCGCGCTGGTCGCCGGTGGGCTGCCGCTGCTGTTCGCGTGGGAGCCCGCGCTGTCACGGGTCCGGCTGTTCGGCGTACGCCTGCCCTGGCTGGTCCTGTGCGCGGTCGTTCCCGTCGTGTGGGTGGCCGTGGCGCGCCGGCACGTACGCCTTGCCGAGCGTGCCGAACGCGACTTCGCCGCCATGACCCGGCACGAGTGACCGGAGCACGTGCCGACGCCATACCCCCCGGAAGGTGGTGGGACTCGCCGCCCGGCGAGGAGAACAAATGATCACAATGCTCGCGATGGCCCTGCTCATCGCCTCACTCGCGACCGTGCCGGCGCGGGGCCGGCCCGCCCAGGTCTGCGACCTCTACACCGCCGCCCGCGAGGTGTCGCCCTGGTGGAACGCCTCGGCGATCAGCGGCGAGTACGTCTCCGCGGCGGCCTTCCTCGGCATGGCCGGTCTCGTGCTCGCGTACGGCGCCGACATGCTGTGGCTGCCGATCGGCGCCGCCGCCGGTCACGTCGTGCTGCTCGCCCTCGTCACGGCTCCCCTGCGGCGCTCCGGGGCGTACACCCTGTCGGACTTCGCCGAATGGCGGCTGGGTTCGCGGCGGGTTCGCCGTGCCGTCAGCACGTGCGTCCTCGTCATCGGGTGGTTCTACCTCCTCCCGCAGTTCCAGGGCGCCGGAGTGACCCTGTCGGTGATCAGCGGACTGCCCGTGTGGATGGGCTGGCTCGTGGTGATGGCGGCGGTCGTCGTGCTCGTCCTCCCGGGCGGGGTGCGCAGCATCACCGGCGTGCAGGCCGTGCAGTTCTGGCTGAAGCTGACGGCCGTGGCCGTCCCCGCGCTGGTCTTCCTGGCCGTGTGGCGGCTGCAGAACGACGCGGACGCCGCGCGGCCGCCGTACTTCCACCGTGAGACGACCGTGACGGCCGACACGGGCGCGGGCATCCACCTGGCGGCACCGGCCGTGGTGGCGGTCACCGGCGTCCTCGACGGCCGTCGCCACAGCGGCGAGCGGCTTCACCTCGCGGCGGGCCGGCACCGGGTGCGGGCCGGCACCCGGCTCCGCTTCCCCGCGGGCGCGGCGGTGCCCCACACGTCGCGGATCGCGCTGCTGCGCGGCGACCGCTGGGCGACGCCGTTCGCGGGCGGCCGTGAACACCCGCTGGCCGCCACCTACTCCGTGCTCCTCGCGACGATCCTCGGGACCATGGGCCTGCCGCAGATCACGGTGCGGTTCTACACCAACGCGTGCGGGCGCACGGCCCGGCGCACGGCCGGGCTCGTCGTCCTGATGCTGGCGGTGTTCTCCCTCTTCCCGGCCCTGTTCGGCACCCTCGGCCGGCTCTACACGCCGGAACTGCTGATGACCGGGGACACCGACGCGACGTTGCTCCTGCTGCCGCACCGGATCGTCCCCGGCGTCACCGGAGACCTGCTCACCGCCCTGGTCGCGACGGGGGCGTTCGCCGCCTTCACCTCGACGTCCTGCGGCGTCGTGGTCGCCGTGTCGGGCAGCATCGCCCAGGGCCTCGGCGGCGGGACCCGCGGCTTCCGTACCGCCGTCCTGGTCGCGGTGGCCGTGCCGCTGCTGCTCGCGCCCTGGGCCTGCACGCCGCAGTCGGCGGCCCTGGTGACCGTCGCGTTCGTCGTCGCCGCCTCGTCACTGTGCCCCGTGCTCGTGCTCGGCGTGTGGTGGCGGCGGCTCACCCCGCCCGGCGCGATGACCGGGGTCGTCGCCGGCGGCCTGCCGGCCACCGCCGCCGGGCTCGCGCGGGTGCTCGGCGATCCCGGCCCGGGCTCCGGCTGGCTGGGCACGCTCGTCGAGCAACCGGCGATCCTGACCGTTCCCCTGGCGTTCGCGGCGACGATCGCGGTGTCGTTGCTCACCCCCGGCCGGGTTCCCGAGCGCACGGACCGTGCGATGGCCCGGATGCACCTCCCCGAGGAACTCCTGCCGGAGGGGCCGCGCTGACGCCGTTCGTCGCGCCCCACCGACCGCTCGGCTCCCACTTACGGAACGTATACCGCTCACTACTAACCGTTTGCCGAGGCGAGGCCAATATGGGTTTCGCGGGGCGGCGCGGGGACCCTAGGGTTTCGGACACAGCGACGTTCTCCGGACGGCCGCCAGGCTCCGACTCGGGGGGGTGGATGCCAGGCGGCGCGCCTGGGTGCTGCTGAACGGTCGGGGGGTTGTTCAGCGGCACCCAGGCCTTTTTCATGCCGAGGCCGGGTCAGCCGTCGCGGAGTTTCTTGAGGGTCTCGATGTCGGCGCGGTGCGGTTCGGCGCTGCGGCCCGGGGTCTCGATCACGAGGGGCACGCCGCGGCTGACCGGATGGCGGAACAGCTCGGCGAACGGGGCGGCGCCGATCAGCCCGGCTCCGATGTTCTCGTGGCGGTCCCGGCACGAGCCGCACGCGTCCTTGCTGTCGTTCGCGTGGATGAGCCCCAGCCGGTCGGCGCCGGCGGTCTCGGCCAGCGCGTCGAGGGTCTCCGCGACGCCGCCCGGCGCCGTCAGGTCGTGTCCGGCGGCGAACGCGTGGCAGGTGTCGAGGCAGATTCCGGCGCGCGGATGACGGTCGATGGCGTCGAGGTACGGGCCGAGGTCTCCGACCGTGGCGCACAGCATGTTGCCCTGGCCGGCCATCGGCTCCAGGAGCAGGTCGGGACCGTCGGCGGGGATCTCGTCGAGCAGGGGCAGCAGGTGCTCGCGGATCTGCCGCATGGCGTCCTCCCGCGGCTGCGACACCGCGGAGCCGGTGTGCACGACCACGCCCCGCGCGCCGATCACGGCGCCACGCTGGAGGGCGTGCCGGATCGAGGCGACGGAGCCCGCGATGGTCTCGGGGCTCGGTGAGCCGAGGTTGATGAGGTAGGGCGCGTGCACGAACACCGGCAGGTCGTGCTGCTCGCTGTGTTCGCGCAGCCGCCGGTCCTCGGCGGGCTTCCCGGCGGCGCGTGCCCAGCCCCGTGGATTGCTCACGAAGACCTGGACGGCCTCGGCCCCGATCTCGGCGGCGTAGCGGAGCCCGCCGGTCGCGAGCCCGCCCGCCACCGGAACGTGCGCCCCGATCGGATTGATGCGTTCACTGGCCATGACCGATCCAGCTTAGTGCCGTGCCGGGGATCCTCATCCGGCCGGTCGGCCGACGCCGAGGCCCCGTGGCGACGGCGGCGCTCAGTGCCAGATGTTGATGACCGTTCCCCGCGGCAGCGGACCGGGAGCTCCGGGATCCTGGCCGGTGACGACGTCCGACGGCTGACCGCCGCTGGCCTGGACCCGGAAACCGCTGTTGATCAGCGCCGTGGCGGCCTGCTGCATCGGCTGGCCGACCACGTTGGGAACGGGGGCCGGCTGGCCTGCGTTCTGATCCTTCCCGTTCATGCGATTGAACAGGCAGGGCAGGTCGAAGGGCGCGCACTTCTTCTCGGCCCTGGTCACGTTGACCTGGACGGCCTGGCCGGGCGTGAGAGGCGAACCGGCGGGCGGGTTCTGGCCGATCACGGTGTTCGGCTGCTGCCCGTCGCCCGGGTCCTGCTCCTGCCACTGCACGTTGAGACCGAGCTTGGCCAGCTTCTGGGCGGCCACCTCACGCTTCAGGTTGACGAGGCTCGGCATCTTGATGCCGGTGCTGACCACGAGGGTGACCGGGTCATCCGGGCTCTGCTCCGTGCCGGCCGCCGGGCGCGTCTTGATCACCGAGCCGTTCGGCACGGTGGTGCTGGCCAGCTTGTCCAAGTCGCCGGCCTTGAGGCCCTTCTGCTGCAGCAGTTGCTTGGCCTCCTCGACCGGCTTGCCCTTGACGTCCGGGATCGCGACCGGCTGCTTGCCCTTGGACAGGATCAGCGTGAGCAGAGTGCCCTTCTTGACCTCCGTGCCCGGCTGCGGCTGGACCTCGGCGACCTTGTCCTTCGGGACGTTCGGGTCGAAGCGCGAAGAGCCGACCTTGATCTTGAAGCCGACCTTCTCGGCGCTGACGCGGGCCTGCTCCTCGGTCAGCCCCGTCAGCGTGGGCACACGCTCCTTGTTGCCCACCGTCTGGAACCACACGACCCCGCCGAGCAGCAGCACGACGGCGAGACCGGCCGCGATCAGCCCGTACAGGCCAGGCGGCCGCAGCAGCCGATCCCGCATGGTCGGAGGGGACGGCGGCTGGTGGTGGATCGCCATCGTCTGCGGGTTGAACGTCTGCGTCCCCGCGTGCGGCGGTGCGTAGCCGCCCGGGTGCTGGCCGAACATCTGCGTCGAGCCGTCGGCGGACGTGGCGCCGAGGGCGGTGGCGGGCGAGAGCGAGGCGGGCGGAGGCGGGGGCGCCGCCGCCACTCCGGCCAGCGCCGCGTCGACCTCCGGCGGCAGCAGGCGGTACACCTCGCCGGCCGCGGCGTGGAAGTGGTCGGCGTCGGAGGGGCGGCGCGCCGGGTCGCGGTTGGTGGCGCTGGCCACGAGCGCGTCGAGCTGCGGCGGCAGGCCGGCGATGACGCTCGACGGCAACGGCACGGTCTCGTTGACGTGCTTGTAGGCGACGGCCAGCGGCGTGCCGCCGTCGTACGGCTGGCGGCCGGTCAGCAGCTCGAACAGCATGATGCCCGCGGCGTACACGTCGGTGCGGGCGTCGGCGTCGCCGGAGATGACCTGTTCGGGGGCGAGGTAGCCGACCGTGCCGATGATCATGCCGGTCTTGGTCTGCTTGCTCGCGGTCTCGGCGCGGGCCAGGCCGAAGTCGGCGACCTTCACCTGTCCGTCGGAGGTGAGCAGGACGTTCTCGGGCTTCACGTCGCGGTGGATCAGGCCGGCGCGGTGCGCGGCGCCGAGCGCCGACAGGACCGGCTGCATGACCTGCAGGGCCTCGCGCGGTCCCAGCCGGCCGCGCTCCGTCAGGAGGTCGCGCAGGGTCCGCCCGGGGACGTACTCCATCGCGAGGAACACGTAGCCCTTGTCGGTGCCCTGGTCGTAGACCGCGACGACGTTGGGGTGGGACAGGGCGGCGGCGTGCTTGGCCTCGCCGATGAAACGCCGCACGAACTCCTCGTCGCCGGCGAGGTTTCCGTGCATGACCTTGAGCGCCACCGTACGGTCGAGCTTGGTGTCGTGACCGGCGTAAACGGTGGCCATGCCCCCGCGGGCGACACGTGACCGTACGAGGTAGCGCCCGTCGAGCACCTGCCCGACGAGGGGGTCCGCAACCGTCGTATCCATCAGAGGGAGTGTATTAGGGATCGAGGTGCATACTTGTCACGAGTGTGGATCAAAGCATCAATCCTTGTCCGATCGAGACCATCGCCGAGCCGAACCGCCTGGTGAGCGGCGTGTCCGGCGAGCCCAAGGATCTCGTAACCGATGGCCGGACCGCCGGGCTGCGGGTTCAAGAGCTCAGCCCCTCCCACGGCGACGATGCCTGAGCGTACCGGCGCTTGGGGATCCGGCCGGCGAGGCGGGCCAGCCGGCCGGCCTCCACCGCGTGCCGCATCGCCGCGGCCATCAGTGCAGGCGACTGGGCCCGGGTGACGGCGGTGGCGAGCAGGACCGCGTCGCAGCCGAGCTCCATGGCGAGGGCGGCGTCGCTGGCCGTCCCCAGGCCCGCGTCCAGGACCACGGGCACCCCGGCCTGCTCGACGATCAGCTCGATGTTGTGCGGGTTGCGGATGCCCAGCCCCGAGCCGATGGGGGAGCCGAGCGGCATCACCGCGGCGCAGCCGGCCTGCTCGAGGCGCCGGGCCAGCACCGGATCGTCGTTGGTGTACGGCAGCACGACGAACCCGTCGTCGACGAGCCGCTCCGCGGCGTCGAGCAGCTCGATCGGGTCGGGCAGCAGGGTCCGCTCGTCGGCGATCACCTCGAGCTTGACCCAGTCGGTGCCCAGGGCCTCACGGGAGAGCTTGGCGGTCAGGACGGCCTCGCCCGCCGTGAAGCATCCGGCGGTGTTCGGCAGGATCCGGATGCCGCATCGTCGGAGCACGTCGAGGACGGAGCCGGGGGCGTCCGCGCCGACGCGGCGCATCGCGACGGTGGTCAGCTCGGTGCCGGAGGAGGTCAGCGCCTCCTCCAGGACCCGCATGCTCGGCGCGCCTCCCGTCCCCATGATCAGACGTGACTCGAAGCTCTCGCCCGCGATGACGAGGGGCTCCGCCGCGGGGGCGTCTTCGGCGTTGCGCTGCATGGTCAACCTCCCTGAACGGCGGTCAGCACCTCGATGCGGTCCGCCTCGCGCAGAATCGTGGTGGTCCAGTCGGCGCGCGGCACGACCTCGTCGTTCAGCGCGACGGCGACACCGGCGGGACGCTCGGTCAGCGACGCGACCACGCCCGCGACCGACGACCCCTCCGGGGTGTCCCGTTCGGCGCCGTTGACGGTGATCTTCAATGTCGGAACCTTCCGGGTGTGAACGGCCGGATGACCTCGGGCGGCTCGGCGGTCGCGAGGGTCTCCGCCATGGCGTCGGCGGTCACCGGGGTGAGGAGCACGCCGTTGCGGAAGTGACCAGTGGCGAGCAGCAGACCGGGCAGCGCCGACGGCCCGAGGATGGGGGCGTTGTCCGGGGAGCCGGGCCGCAGGCCCGCGGTCACCTCCTCGAACGCCAGCTCGGTGACGCCGGGGACCAGCTCGCGGGCGTCCCGCAGCAGCTCCCAGACGCCGCCCGCGGTGACCGTCGTGTCGTAGCCCATCTCCTCCTGGGTCGCGCCAATGACGAGCCCGCCGTCGGCGCGGGGCACGAGGTAGACCGAGGAGCCGCGCACGAGGCCGCGGACGGTGTGGCCGAGCAGGGGGACCGTGCCGCGCAGGCGTACGACCTGGCCCTTCACCGGGCGGACCGGGGGAACGGTGTCCGGCGGCAGCCCCTTGAGCTCGTGGCTCCACGGGCCGGCGGCCAGGACGACCTGATCCGCGTGGAGCGCGTCGCCGCCGGCGAGCCGCACGCCGGTGGCCCGGTCGCGGTCGACCAGGACCTCGGCCGCGCGGTCGCGGATCAGGGTGCCGCCGAGCCGGTCGACGGCGGCCAGCAGGGCCGCCGACAGGCGGCGGGGGTCGATCGAACCGTCGTCGGGCGCGAACAGCCCGCCGCGCGCCGACGGCGCCAGCATGGGCTCCCGGCGGCGGCACTCCCGGCCGGTGAGCGCCTCGGCGGCGATGCCGAGCGACTCCTGGAACCTCCGCAGCTCCTCCAGGACGGCCAGGTCGTCGGAGTCGAGAGCGACCTGCAGCACCCCGTCACGCCGGTACGCGGTGTCGAGGCCGGAGGCGTCCTCCAGCTCGGCGACGAACGAGGGGTACCGGTCACGGGAGGCGATACCGAGCCGCAGCAGGGCGTTCTCGCCGTACCCGAGCTCGGTGACGGGGGTCAGCATGCCGGCGGCGACGCGCGACGCCTTGCTCGCCGGCTCGGGATCGACGACCGTGACGCGGACGCCACGGACCAGGGACCGCCACGCGATCCCGAGGCCGATCACTCCGCCGCCCACGATGACCACGTGCACGCGTGCGCTCCCTTCGCCGGCATGATCCGGATCAGGTCCAGAGCCCCCGCCGGCGAAAGGCCGCCGTCGGCTGGGCTCATGCGGTCGGCGGCCGCTGTGCCGCCCTCTCAGCCCGGTACGCCGGACTCCCGCGCTTACGCCATCAGACTATAAGGTCACGGACATGGAGCGGGTGATCGTCGCAGGTGGTGGACTGGCGGGCGTCCGGACCGTCGAGGCACTGCGGGCGCAGGGGTACACCGGCCGGTTGACGCTGGTCGGGGCCGAGCCACACCGCCCGTACGACCGGCCACCGCTGTCCAAGGCAGTCCTGCGCGGTGAGACCGACGACACGACCGTCGACGCCGACTGGACGGCGCTCGACTGCGAACTGCTCCTCGGGCACCGTGTGACCGGTCTCACCGACGCCCTGGAGACGACGGCGGGCCCCCTCGGCTTCGACGGCCTGGTGATCGCGACGGGGGCGTCGCCGATCCGGCTGCCCGGCGAGGGCCCGCAGCACGTGCTGCGCACCATCGACGACGCCCGCGCGCTCCGCGCCGAGCTGCGCCCCGGAGCCCGGGTGGCCATCGTGGGCGCCGGCTGGATCGGCGCGGAGGTGGCGACGGCGGCGGCCGCGGCCGGCTGCCGGGTCACCGTCGTGGAGGCCGCCGACGCGCCGCTCGCCGGCGCCATCGGCGCCGAGGTCGGCTCGAAGACGGCGGCCTGGTACTCCGAAGCGGGCGTCGAGCTCCGCCCCGGCGTCAAGGTCGCCTCCGTGGGGCGGGGCGGCCTCGACCTGGCGGGTGGCGGCTCGATCGAGGCGGACGCGGTCGTGACGGGCGTCGGAGTCCGTCCCGAGACGGCCTGGCTCGAGGGCGCGGGCCTGGCGCTCGACGACGGGATCGCCGTCGACGAGCGGCTGCGCACCGGCCGACCAGGGGTGTTCGCGGTCGGCGACTGCGCCGCGTGGTGGTCGCCGACGTTCCGGCGCCGCCTGCGCGTCGAGCACTGGGACACCGCGCTGAACGCCCCGGAGGTCGCGGCCGCGGGTCTCCTGGGCGGAGACCGCGTCTATGATCCGGTGCCGTACTTCTGGTCGGAGCAGTTCGGGCACATGGTGCAGTACGCCGGACATCATCCGGTCGCCGACGCCATGATCTGGCGCGGGGAGCCGGGAGCCGGAGGGTGGGCGGCCTGCTGGCTCGCCGGCGATCGGCTCGTCGCGATCCTCACCGTCGACCGGCCGCGCGACCTGCTGCAGGCTCGGCGTATCATCGCAGGCCGGAAACGCATCGACCGGTCAGCGTTGGCGGATCCCGCCGTTCCGGTCAGGGACACCGTCCGTGAGTGAGGTTTCAGAAGATGCCGAAGGTGGTAGGCAGGATTCCGTGACGCACACCGTTGCCGAAATCGAGATCGACCGACAGACCGACGCACTGGTGGGCGAATGGCTCACCCTCCGTGAGGTGGGCGACAGCCTCGGCCTCGATCTCAAGCGAGTGAAGCAGCTCCTCCGTGACCACAAGCTCCTGGGAGTGCAGCGTGCCGCAGGGCTCTGCGTCCCGGCGGCGTTCATCTCCGACGGCCAGCCGCTCAAGGGACTGAACAGCACCCTGACGGTGCTCGCCGACTCTGGCCTCGACAACGTCGAGGCGCTGCGCTGGCTGTTCACCGAGGACGAGTCCCTCCCGGGAACACCCGTCCAGGCGCTCACCCAGCACCGCCTCAAGGAGATCAATCGGCGCGCCCAGGCGCTGGCCCTTTGAGCCGCGGAGGGCGGGCGACGGGTCGTTCCACCGGCGAAAGGTCTGGGAGTGGCGAGGCACCTGCCCTCTGAACGCGCCGTGACCCTGCGGGCCCGGCTCGACCGGGCCCGCCTCTACCTCTGCACGGACGCACGGGAGGCCCAGGGCGACCTGGAGGACTTCCTGGACGCGGTCCTCGGCGGCGGCGTCGACATCGTGCAGCTCCGGCAGAAGGGCCTGGAGGCGCGGCAGGAGATCGAGTACCTCTCGGCCTTCCGCGCCGCCTGCGACAAGCACGGCGCGCTGCTCGCGGTCAACGACCGGGCCGACATCGCCCACGCCGTACGCGCGGACGTCCTCCATCTGGGACAGGACGACCTTCCGGTCCCGTACGCGCGCGCCGTCGTCGGCCAGAACATGCTCATCGGCCGGTCGACGCACTCGGAGGCACAGGCCGCGGCCGCCGCCGCCGAGCCCGGCGTCGACTACTTCTGCGCCGGTCCGACGTGGCCGACGCCGACGAAGCCCGGCCGTCCGGCGGCCGGGATCGGTCTGCTGGAGTACATCTCCCGGCGCGGCTTCGGCAGGCCCTGGTTCGCGATCGGCGGCATCGACGCCGGCAACCTCGACCAGGTGCTCGCGGCGGGGGCCCACCGCGTCGTCGTGGTCCGCGCGATCACCGATGCGGACGATCCGCGAGGCGCCGCGGCCGGGTTCGCCCGACGCCTTCGCGACGCCGACCACGCGTTCTGATCACCCCCGGACGAGACGACCGGTCCGATGCGCGACAATGGGACGCGTGATCGGCAACCCTGACGACGAGCGCCTCGTTGAGCTGGCCGACGACGACGATCTGGCGGTGCTGCCCGACCAGACGCGCGACGAGTCCGAGCTCGGCTGGGGCGGTTACCCCCGCGACGATGACGACGACGCCCGTCTGCTGGAGGACCGTCCGCCGCACTGGTAACAGACCCGGCCCGGCCGCGCCAGAGTCCGCGTGACCAATTTCCCCGGGCGGACCGGGGGATCGGTGGTCCACCCTCTCTTCCAGGAGCTTTGAGCTCAGAAGTCCGGCGTTCTCCACTATCTTGGTCGATTTTGTAGGGGACTTGCGGCTCAACTTGGTCCTGGGACCTTCCAGCAAGATCAAAGGGCTTGGTAGCTTCGCGTCCGGTCGCGGGGCGGAGGTTCGCCTGTGACGCGGCCGGATCCCCCTTCACGCGAGGAGAAGCACATGTCGCTCGTCCACAAGACGATCGCCGCCACGATCGTGTCGGGCGTCGCCCTCATGGGCGCCGCCGGCACCGCCCACGCCACCGTGGCGAAGCCCACGCCGGTGGCGGTCAAGAAGCTTCACGTCTACAGCCCCACCACGAAGCACTGGACGTCGAGGGCGCTCGGAAAGGTCGTCTTCCGCGGCAAGCTGACGACCCTGACCGGCCTTGCCGAGAACAAGACCAAGAAGAAGGTCTACGTCAAGATCACGATCGTCAGGGGCAAGATCTCCACGCCGTTGAAGCCGATCGCCGTCCCGGCCGCCGGCAAGCTCGGCAAGCCCGGCTATGTCCTCCTGGGTGGCAAGAAGGGCCTCCACTGGACCGGCGTGACCAGCCTGAGGGTGTCGATCGGTACGGGCGCGGCGCAGACGATCAAGGCGACGCGCTGAGGCGTCAGCTGACGAAAAGGAGCCCCCGGCCCGCTCTCTCGGGCCGGGGGCTCTTCGTTGTGTCGGGATGACGGCCGGGCTCGCCGGCGTCTGCTCGGAGGACGCGCCGTCGCGTCAGCCGGCGCTAGGGATGGGCCGGCAGGCCCAGGCCCAGCAGGAACCCGGCGACGGCCACCAAGGTCAGCGCGAGAATCAGTCTCCGGCTGCGGGGGCTGTGTCGCGGCCCGGGCGCGGAGGCGCGCACGTGGGCCACGGGTTCGACGATACGCGGCGGGTACGGCGTGTCGAGCTTCATGCGGGCATTCGAGGGATCATGCCCTCATTCTTATCCACCCAAACCCCGCTTGTCCGGCGAATCACTATCCCGGCCGGAGGCCCAGGTCAGAAGGGTCAGACCCGGCGGGCGGTGGCGGCGATCGTCAGCTCCGACAGTGCCGTGCGGGCCTCCGTCGTGAGCGGCGCGCTCGCCAGCGCACCGGACGCCTCGTCGGCGTACCGGTCGATCATCCGCTCGCAGGCGTCCAGCGCGCCCGTCTCCACGATGATCGCCCGGAGCCGCTCGACCCCCTCGGCGTCGAGCCCGGGGTCGCCGAGCAGCCGCTCCACGGTCTCCGCCTGGACCGGAGCCGACCGCTCGAGGGTCAGCGCGATCAGGACGGTGCGCTTGCCCTCGCGGAGGTCGTCGCCCGCGGGCTTGCCGGTCTCCGCCGGGTCCCCGAAGACGCCGAGGACGTCGTCGCGCAGCTGGAACGCGATCCCCAGCGGCATGCCGTACGCCGACAGGGCCGCCATCGCCCCGGACCCGGCCAGCGCCGCGCCGAGCTGCAGCGGCCGCTCGATGGTGTACTTGGCGGACTTGAACCGGACGACCCGCAGGGCCGCCTCCACCATGGCCCGCCCGTCCACGCCCGATCCTCGCGCCTGCCCGACGAGGTCGAGGTACTGCCCGCACATCACCTCGGTGCGCATGAGGTCGAACACGGGCCGCCCACGCCGCAGGGCGTCCTGCGGAAGACCGCTGCCCTGGAACATCTCGTCGCTCCAGGACAGGCACACGTCGCCGAGAAGGATGGCCGCGCCCGCGCCGAACGCCTCGGCCGAACCGCGCCAGCCCGACCCGGCGTGCAGCGCCTCGAACCGGCGGTGCGCGGCGGGCTGACCGCGTCGTGTGTCGCTGCCGTCCATCACGTCGTCGTGGATCAGCGCGCTCGCCTGCAGGAGCTCCAGGGACGCCGCCGCCGCGTAGATCTCGGGCCGCTGCTCGCCGCCCGATCCGCGCCAGCCCCAGTAGCAGAACGCCGGGCGCAGTCGCTTGCCCCCGGCCAGCAGCGCATCGAGCGCCGTCAGCATCGGTGCCAGGTCGTCGCCGACCGCCCGCAGCACCGGGCGCTGCCGGTCGACGAAGGCGTACAGCGCCTCGTCGATCTCCTTACGTACACGACTGGAGGCCATGTGTCGAGACTAGTGGCCTTCGAGGCCTGCCCCGTTACCCTGGTCTGCATGACCTCCGCTCGCCCCACGATCCGGGAAGTGCTCGCCGCGGGCGAGCCGACGTTCTCCTTCGAATTCTTTCCCCCCAAGACGGAGCAGGGCGCCCGCAACCTGTGGCAGGCGATCCGCCGGCTCGAGGTGCTGCGCCCGACCTTCGTCTCGGTGACGTACGGTGCCGGCGGCGGCACCCGGGACCGAACGGTCGAGATCGTCGAGCGCATCGCGATGGACACGACGCTCACGCCGGTCGCGCACTTCACCGCCGTCGACCACTCGATCCGCGAGTTGCGGCAGCTGATCGGCAGGTTCGCCGCCGTCGGCGTGCGCGACCTGCTGGCGCTGCGGGGCGACCCGCCCGGCGACCCGATGGGGGAGTGGATCAAGCATCCCGACGGCGTCGAGTACGCCGAGGAGGTCGTGCGGCTCATCAAGTCCTCGGGCGACTTCAGTGTCGGTGTCGCGGCGTTCCCGTACAAGCACCCGCGGTCGGCCGATGTCGAGAGCGACACCCGGCACTTCGTGCGCAAGTGCCAGGCCGGCGCCGACTACGCGATCACACAGATGTTCTTCCAGGCCGAGGACTACCTGCGGCTGCGCGACCGCGTCGCCGCGCAGGGCTGTGACGTGCCGATCATCCCGGGCATCATGCCGGTCACCAAGCTGAGCACGATCGAGCGGTCCGAACAGCTGTCGGGCGCGCCGTTCCCGGCGGAGCTGGCGGAGCGGTTCGAGGCCGTCGGGGACGACCCGGAGGCGGTGCGGCGGCTCGGCATCGAGCAGGCCGCGGGGCTGTGCCGCACGCTGCTGGATGAGGGCGTGCCCGGCATTCACTTCATCACGTTCAACAGTTCGACCGCGACGCGCGAGGTCTACGACCGCCTGGAGGTCAGCGGGAGGCGCGCGCCCATCACCGCGTAGAGCGGCCCACCGCCGGGAAACCGGAAGCCGCTCAGCAGGTCCGTCATCCCGAGCGAGCGGTAGAGGTTCCGGGCGGGCGTCTGGGCGTCGAGCGTGGACAGCACGACAGTGCCCTCCGTGCGTCCGGCGCACAGTGTGGTGATCAGCCTCCGGCCGAGCCCCTGGCCCTGACTGTCGGGGTGCACGTGCAACTCGGCGACCTCGAAGGCGTCGTCCATCCAGGTGCGCGCGTGCTCCGCGCCGCCGGTCTCGGCCAGCGCGGCGTGTACGACGTCATGCCACCACTGCCCGGGCTCGCCGTGGAAGCCGTACGCGAAGCCGGCCACGTTGCGCCGGCGGCCGGCGACGAACGCGCGGAACCCGGGGTACGCGGTATGGCGTTCCATGATGGTCCGCCGGCCCGGCATCTGGTCGGTCGGCGGCTCCATCGCCGCGGCGTACGTCTCCAGCATCGCGTCGAGCCGCCGGAAGAACGCCCGCTTGTCGATCTCCCGTATCTGCGGCGCGGTCTCCCGCCGGGCTCCAAAAGCTGGTCTCACGTGGCTCACTTAGGTAGATAAGGCGGGACCTTCGACAGCGCGTCGTAAATGTCCCACAGAATCTGGGCCGCCGCCTTCTTCAGCTGCCCGCGCTCGGTCTCCAGTTGCCGTTCCCAGGTCCGCGCGGCCGGCCCGACCCAGGCGTCGCCGGCCGTGCGGACCGGTGGATCGAGCGCCGCCTCCAGCGTAGGGGCACTCGCGTAGGCGCGCTCGTAGGCGGCGTACAACTCGGCGTACGCCGGGTTGGGCCGCTGCGCCGGGCCACCCGGCGGGCCGGGCGGGTCCGTCGGCGGACGGAGGGTGGCCGGCGACGGCGGATAGGCGCTCATGAGTCCCTCCCGGCGTCGCGGGCGGCCGTGGGCGGAGCGGCCGCGCCGCGGCCGTCGGCAGCCGCGTGGTGGGTGGTGGCCTGGTCGGATGGGGGGACGGCTGCGGCGGCGTGGGCGCCGGCCGCGTGGCGGGTCGTGGCCTGGTCGGATGCGTGGGCGGCGGCTGCGTGAGCGGCGGTGGCGGCGTGGGCCGCAGCCGTGGCATGGGCGTCGGCGGCGTGGGCGGCCGTGCCGTGCGCGACCAGCCGTTCCAGCGTCGTGGAGTGCGGGTAGCCCGCGAGCGCCCGGTGCACGGCCTCGGAGTGACGTGCGTAGAGTTCGGCCGCCGCCTCGGGGTCCGTCGCGGCCGGGCGGACCATCGCCTCATGTGGCGGGTGGGGAGTGGGGAACCGGTGCTCGGGTGGGGCCGCTGCGAGGTGGGTCAGCCCGATGTGCGCGAGGGCGACCTTCGCCCGCCGGTCGAGCCCGGCGTGTTCGAGCACGTGGACGACGTCGTCGTGCACGCCCTTCCGTGAGGCCTCGTCGAGGAGCTCCCGGAACCACTTCTCCGTCATCGGCAGATGATGGCCGGCCAGGCCCAGCGACTCCCGGACCGCCGCCAGGCGCGCCTCGTGCCCGAGGGCGGCGGCGATCAGGTCGGCGGTTCCGGCGGGGCCGAGGCGCGCGTACAGACCCTTGACGTAGTCGGGGTCCCCGGCATCGGCCGACAGCCGTCTCCAGACGTCGGCCGGGACCAGGCGGTGCGCCTGGAGCGCCGCGTGGATCGTGGCGGCGTCGGCGGAACCCGCCCTGGTCGCGGCGTGCGCGTCGGGGAAGTGGCCGACCGCGTGCCCCGCCCCGGCCGCGGTCGTACGGCTCGGGCGATCGCCGAGGCGGCCCGTGCCGACCCGCGGCATGTCGGCGGCGCCCTTGCTCAGGTGCGCGATGGCGTAGTCGCGCCGCCTGGCGAGCATCCCCTGCTGGGCGCGGGTCCAGCTCTCCACGGCCGCAGCCTGGCGCAGGCCGGTGTGCGGGACGCTCGGGGGCAGCGCGGCGTTCGTGCGCAGCCAGGCGGTGATGGCGTTCGACGCGCTCGTCATCTGCTGGATGAGCCGAGCCATCGCGGCGGTGTCGATGCCGACGAAATCCTTGTCGCGCGCCGCACTGGCACGCAGACCGTCCTGTCCAGCCATAGGGCACACGCTCCGGGGAGTGCGCTCACGCCTCTGGTGACCGTTGTATCACCGCCTGTCGGCCCTTGTCTCCGCTGACGCGTGCCCGATGCCGTGACGGACCGTCCGGTGTCGGTCACACCGCAGGTCTACCCGACGTCGGCCGGCGCGCCGCCCGTGAGACGGAGCAGTTCGTCGTACGAGGTGGGGAAGACGGTGTGCGGATGCCCGGCGGCGGCCCAGACGACGTCGTACTTGGCCAGCCACTCGTCGACGAGCGTGCGCACCGGCCGCGGGTGCCCGAGCGGTGCGACGCCTCCGATGGGCTGCCCGGTCACCGACCGGACGAACTCGGGGTCCGCCCGCTTGATCCCGGCGACGCCGATCCGCTCGGCCAGCCCGGAGGTGTCGACCCGGTGCGCTCCGCTGGTCAGGACGAGCAGCGGCTCCCCGTCGGCGACGAAGATCAGGCTGTTCGCGATGGCGCCGACGTCACAGCCGAGCTGGGCCGCCGCCGCGGCCGCCGTCGGCGCGGCCTCCGGCAGCTCGCGGACCTGTCCGCCGGCGCCCAGCTCGCGGAGGCGGGCGGCGACGTGTTCGGCGTTGGGATGCATGCCAGCACCTTATGGCCCGGAGCGAGGTAAGGGGTTCCGAACTGCGAGGACACATCTATTCGAACACGTTGACGAATGGAGTGGTGGCCGCTTTACTGAGGTACATGCTCGAACTTGTGTTCGAGTACGGCGCGGGACTCGCGGCCCGCGCCGAGGGGATCGTCTCTCGCGGGCAGCGCATGCCGGGCGGGATGCGACGGCCGGGCGGGGCGAGGGGAAGCGCTTCGCCCGGCCCCCCTGGGCCCTTGGGCCCGCCGAGCGGAAGGAGGCATGTCATGTCCGCAAGGTCGTCCACTGCCGCCCCTCTTCGTCCTGCGCCACGGCACCGGCCCGCCGCATCGGCGATGTCCCTCCTTCAGACGGCCCGGCGCGGGCTCATCGAGGCCGCCGAGTCGGCCGCTCCGGCGCAGCGCTACGTCGCGGCGCATCTGGCGGCGTTGCGCGCCGCCGCCGCCGTGCTCGCCGAGCGCGCCGACCCCGGATCCCGCACCCGCGGCAGACCGCGCAGCGTCTGGGTGCTGCTGCCCGAGGTCGAGCCGGCGCTGCGCGAGTGGGCGGCGTTCTTCGCCGCGGGCGCCGACAAGCGCGCCGCCGCGGAGGCCGGCCTGCCGCGCGCCGTCACCGCGGACGAGGCCGACGAGCTCCTGCGCGACGCGGAGATCTTCGTCTCGCTCGTCGAGACCACCCTTGGCGTCCCGGGCCAGCCCATGCTGCCCGCCGTCGGCTGAGCCCCCTCCGAAGGCCGGCTCTTCACCGGAGCCGGGTGCGCCCGCGGGTCCCGTCGTGGACCTCCCCCCGAAGCGACGGGACCCGCGCGGCCGCTCACCATGCCCACGTTCGCCCGGTCGGCCTCTCGGCCCGCCGGACGCGCCGAATGCTCGGTGACCGCGAGCACAAATCCGGCTGAAAGCCGTGAATCGCGCGCTGTAGTCGGTCTTTGCGCCGAGTAGTCCGTCCGCTGGGCGGGCCCTTGGCGGCCACGACGCACGTGCGGGCATGAAGAAACCCGTCCGGTCATACCGGACGGGTTTCCTCACGACGCATCGATCATGCGGCGACCCGTGGGGGCCGCATGATCACTGGTTATGGCTCAGAACGCCTCGACCGCGCGGCGTGCCTCAGGGTCGAGGACGCCCCAGCCGATGAGCTCTTCGGTGAGCTCCGTCGGTGACTTGTCGTAGATCACCGCCAGCGAACGCAGATCCTCCTGCCGGATGGACAGGACCTTTCCGTTGTAGTCGCCCCGCTGGCTCTGGATCGTCGCGGCGTAACGGGCGAGGGGACCGGCCTTGTCCTTCGGAAGCTGTTGGAGTCGCTCGAGATCGATCACGAGCTTCGGCGTCGGGCCGAGCGGACTCGGCGCGGCTCCGCCGGGGAGCAACTCGGACACCGGCACGCCGTAGAACTCGGCGAGCTCGGCCAGCTTCTGAACGGTGACGGCGCGGTCGCCCCGCTCGTACGAACCTACGACGACGGCCTTCCAGCGGCCACGTGATTTCTCCTCCACGCCATGCAGGGACAGACCCTGCTGGGTGCGGATGGCGCGAAGCCTCGCGCCGAGAGCCTTAGCGTATTCAGACGGCATCGTGCGGCCCCCAGGCTCACTTTCTCGTCGTCGATATGGCCCCGGGAGGAGGACCCCGGACGGGTGGTTCCCGCCACCCCGAGACGGGTGCGCCGTGAGGCGCACTCTCAGTCGGCCGGGGGGCCGACTGCCCGAGGGGTCCATCCCAGGGATGGTTACGGACAGTGACGGTAAAACGGGGAGAGCCCCAGGTCAAGCTGATTGGAAAAAAGCGGCGAATCAGTCGGCGTCCGCGGGGCCTCCGAAGAGGGGCTCGGAGCGCTCGGAATCCCTTGTGTGCCGGGGCTTCCGGGACCCGGTGGCCCCGCGTCGAGTGGACCGCCGACCGTCGGGTAAAAGCTTGCCATATCCGGGGCCCGGCGTCCGGCGGCTCGCTTGCGCAGTGTCGTCACCAGCGGAAACGTGCCGGTGCCGGTGCGGGGCGCCGGTGGCCGTCCTGCTAACGTGAGAGCGCCCGACGTCCTTTAAGGCCCGTCCAGTGAGGCGGGAAAGGAGGTTATCGCGGTGAGTGCTGCCTCCGTGCCTGCGCACGGATCGTCACCCGATAGTGATGTGAGTCACAAGACCGTTCTGGAGGCCCCCGACATCCGGCGGGCGCTCACCAGGATCGCCCACGAGATCCTCGAACGTACCAAGGGCGGCCGCGACATCGTCCTCCTCGGCATCCCGACACGCGGGGTCACGCTCGCCGCCCGCCTGGCCGCGCGGATCGCCGAGGTCGAGGGCGAGCCGATTCCGCAGGGCTCCCTCGACGTGACGATGTACCGCGACGATCTGCGCCTGCGCCCGGCCCGTGCGCTCGGCCGCACCGAGCTGCCCCCCGAGGGGGTCGACGACCGCGTCGTCGTCCTGGTCGACGACGTCCTCTACTCCGGCCGCACCGTCCGGGCGGCCCTCGACGCGCTGAACGACCTCGGCCGCCCGCGCGCCGTGCAGCTCGCCACACTGGTCGACCGCGGCCACCGCGAGCTGCCCATCCGCGCCGACTACGTCGGCAAGAACCTTCCGACCAGCGCCCGCGAGAAGGTCAAGGTGCTGCTCGCCGAGATCGACGGCCGGGACGCCGTCGTGCTGGAGGTCCCCAAGTGAAGCGCCACCTGATCTCGGCGGCCGATCTCACCCGGGACGACGCGCTGCTCATCCTCGACACGGCCGAAGAGCTGTCCCGGATCGCCGACCGTCCGATCAAGAAGCTGCCCACGCTGCGCGGGCGCACCGTCGTCAACCTCTTCTTCGAGGACTCCACGCGCACCCGCATCTCCTTCGAGGCGGCCGCCAAGCGGCTGTCGGCGGACGTCATCAACTTCTCCGCCAAGGGCTCCAGCGTCTCCAAGGGGGAGAGCCTCAAGGACACCGCGCTCACCCTCGAGGCGATGGGCGCGGACGGCGTCGTCATCCGCCACAACGCCTCCGGCGCTCCGCATCGGCTCGCCGGCTGGGTGCGCGGCAGCGTCGTCAACGCCGGCGACGGCACGCATGAGCATCCGACGCAGGCGCTGCTCGACGCCTACACCATGCGGCGGCGGCTCGGTGACCTCGACGGGCGCCGCGTCACCATCGTGGGCGACATCCTGCACAGCCGGGTCGCCCGCTCGAACGTGCTCCTGCTGAACACGCTCGGCGCGGACGTCACGCTGGTCGCGCCGCCCACGCTGTTCCCCGTCGCGGTCGACACCTGGCCGTGCGAGGTCGCCTACGACTTCGACGCCGTCCTGCCCAAGAGCGACGTCGTGATGATGCTGCGGGTGCAGCAGGAGAGGATGTCCGACGCCTTCTTCCCGACCGTCCGCGAGTACAGCCGGCGCTACGGCCTGGACGCCCGCCGCCTGTCCGCGCTCCCGGAGCATGCGATCGTCATGCACCCCGGCCCGATGAACCGCGGCGTCGAGATCGCCGCGGAGGTGGCCGACTCGCCGCGCTCGACCATCGTCGAGCAGGTGGCCAACGGCGTGACTGTCCGCATGGCCGTGCTCTACCTCCTGCTGGGCGGCTCCGAGCCGGCGATCGGCGGCGCGGCCCGCGACGGCGGCGACGCCGCCCGTGACGGCGGGGACGTGTCGCGTGGCGGAGCGATCCGTGACCGCGGGGACGTGTCGCGTGGCGGCGATGCGATACGGAACGGCGGCGACGCATCGAGAAGGGAAGACGCGTGATGTTCCTCATCAAGGGCGCGCGGATCCTCGGCGGGGCACCCGCCGACATCCTGCTGCGCGACGGCGTCGTCGCCGAGGTCGGCGCGGGTCTCACCGCGCCGGAGGCGACCGTCGTCGAGGCCGACGGGCTGATCGCGCTGCCCGGCCTGGTCGACCTGCACACCCACCTGCGCGAGCCCGGCCGGGAGGACGCCGAGACGGTCGAGAGCGGCACCCGCGCCGCGGCGGCCGGCGGCTACACCGCCGTGCACGCCATGGCCAACACCGAGCCGGTGGCCGACACGGCCGGCGTCGTCGAGCAGGTCTGGCGGCTCGGCAGGGAGGCCGGTCACTGCGACGTCCACCCGGTCGGCGCGGTCACCCGCGGGCTGGAGGGCGAGCGCCTCGCCGAGCTCGGCGCGATGGCCGACTCCGCGGCGCGGGTCCGGGTGTTCTCCGACGACGGCCACTGCGTGTCCGACGCGGTGCTGATGCGCCGTGCGCTGGAGTACGTCAAGGCGTTCGACGGCGTGGTCGCCCAGCACGCGCAGGAGCCCCGGCTCACCGAGCACGCGCAGATGAACGAGGGCGAGGTCTCCGGGCGGCTCGGCCTGGCCGGCTGGCCGGCCGTGGCCGAAGAGGCGATCATCGCCCGCGACTGCCTGCTCGCCGCGCACGTCGGCTCCCGGCTGCACGTCTGCCACGTCTCCACCGCCGGTTCGGTGGAGATCCTCCGGTGGGCGAAGAGCAAGGGCTGGCAGGTCACCGCCGAGGTCACCCCGCACCACCTGCTGCTGACCGACGAGCTCGCCGAGACCTACGACCCGGTCTACAAGGTGAATCCGCCGCTGCGCACCAAGGCCGACGTCGAGGCGCTGCGTGAGGCCCTCGCCGACGGCACGATCGACTGCGTCGCCACCGACCACGCCCCGCACCCGGCCGAGGCGAAGGAGACCGAGTGGGCGCCGGCCGCGATGGGCATGATCGGCCTGGAGACGGCCCTGTCCGTCGTCCATGAGGCCATGGTGGAGACCGGGCTGCTCGACTGGGCCGGCGTCGCGGACCGCATGTCGGCCCGTCCGGCGCGCATCGGCCGCCTCACCGGCCAGGGCCGCCCGATCGAGGTCGGCGCCCCGGCCAATCTGACGCTGTACGACCCGGCCGCGCGCACGGCCGTCGACCCGGCGGCCTTCGTCTCGAAGAGCCGCAACACGCCGTTCGCCGGGCTCGAGCTGCCGGGCCGGGTGCACGCGACGTTCCTGCGCGGCCGTCCCACCGTCCTGGAAGGAAAGGTCATTTGAGTTCCGCGACCAAGCCCGCGCTGCTCGTCCTGGAGGACGGCCGGACGTTCCACGGGGCCGCGTACGGCGCCGAGGGAGAGGCGTTCGGGGAGATCGTCTTCAACACCGGCATGACGGGCTACCAGGAGACGCTGACCGACCCGTCGTACCACCGGCAGATCGTCACGATGACCGCGCCGCACATCGGCAACACCGGCGTCAACGACGAGGACCCCGAGTCCGGCCGCGTCCAGGTCGCCGGGTACGTCGTCCGCGAGCCCTCCCGGATCGTCTCGAACTGGCGGGCGCGCCGCTCGCTCGACGACGAGCTGCGCGCGTACGGCGTCGTCGGCATCGCGATCAACGGCACCCGTGCGCTCACCCGGCACCTGCGGGATCGCGGAGCCATGCGGGCGGGCGTCAGCACGGCCGAGACCGACCCCGAGGCGCTCCTGGAGCGCGTGCTGGACAGCCCGGACATGATCGGCGCCGACCTGGCCCGCGTCGTCTCCACCTCCGAGCCGTACGTCGTGCGCCCCGAGGGGGACGTGCGCCACCGGGTGGCGGCGATCGACCTGGGCGTCAAGGCGATGACGCCGCGGCGCATGGCCGAGCGCGGCTGTGAGGTGCACGTGCTGCCGGCGACCGCGACCGCCGAGGACATCCTCGCGCTCGAGCCGGACGGCGTGTTCTACAGCAACGGGCCGGGCGACCCGGCCGCCTGCGGCTACGCGGTCGACTCCCTGCGCGGCGTGCTGGACTCCGGCACCCCGGTGTTCGGCATCTGCCTCGGCAACCAGATGCTCGGCCGCGCGCTCGGCCTCGGCACGTACAAGCTGCGGTTCGGCCACCGCGGCGTGAACCAGCCGGTGCAGGACCGCGCCGACGGGCGGGTGCACATCACCAGCCACAACCACGGGTTCGCGGTCGAGGCGCCCCTGGACGGGCCGTTCGACACGCCGTACGGCCGCGCCGAGGTCAGCCACGTCGACCTGAACGACGGCGTCGTCGAGGGGCTGCGGCTGCTCGACCGGCCCGCGTTCAGCGTCCAGTACCACCCTGAGGCGGCGCCGGGCCCGCACGACGCCACCGGACTGTTCGACCGGTTCTGCGAATTGATGGACTCAAAATGAGTGACGTTCACGGGCACACAGACGACCACGCTTCGGACACCGCCTCCCACGGTCACGTGCCCGTCGACCCGAACGACGCCGTCGTACGGGCCCGTCCGCCGACACCGATCGCCCTCATCCTCACCGCCGTCGCCGCCGTCTTGACCGTGGTGGCCCTCGTGGCCGTCGCGGTCGCGTCCGGACAGGGAACCTGATGCCGCGCCGTACCGACCTGAAATCCGTCCTCGTCATCGGCTCGGGCCCGATCGTCATCGGCCAGGCCGCCGAGTTCGACTACTCCGGCACCCAGGCGTGCCGGATCCTCAAGGCCGAGGGCCTGCGCGTGGCCCTCGTCAACAGCAACCCAGCGACGATCATGACCGACCCGGAGATCGCCGACGCGACGTACGTCGAGCCGATCACCCCGGACACCGTCGAGAAGGTCATCGCCAAGGAACGCCCCGACGCGCTGCTGCCCACGCTGGGCGGCCAGACCGCGCTCAACACCGCCGTGGCGCTGCACGAGTCCGGCGTCCTGGAGCGGTACGGCGTCGAGCTGATCGGCGCCAACATCGACGCCATCCAGGCGGGGGAGAACCGCGAGCGGTTCAAGAAGATCGTGGCCGACATCGGCGCCGAGTCCGCGCACAGCGTGATCTGCCACACGATGGACGACTGCCTCGCCGCCGCGACGACCCTCGGATACCCGATGGTCGTCCGGCCGTCGTTCACGATGGGCGGCGCCGGGTCCGGCATGGCCTACGACGAGAACGACCTGCGCCGCATCGCCGGCGCCGGCCTGGCGGCCAGCCCGACCAGCGAGGTGCTCCTGGAGGAGTCGATCCTCGGCTGGAAGGAGTACGAGCTGGAGCTGATGCGCGACCGGCACGACAACGTCGTGGTCGTCTGCTCCATCGAGAACGTCGACCCGATGGGCGTGCACACCGGCGACTCGATCACCGTCGCGCCGGCCATGACGCTCACCGACCGGGAGTACCAGCGGATGCGGGACGTCGCGATCGACGTCATCCGCGCCGTCGGCGTCGACACCGGCGGGTGCAACATCCAGTTCGCGATCGACCCGCACGACGGCCGCATGATCGTCATCGAGATGAACCCGCGCGTGTCGCGCTCCAGCGCGCTGGCTTCCAAGGCGACCGGCTTCCCGATCGCCAAGATCGCAGCGAGGCTCGCCGTCGGCTACACCCTCGACGAGATCCGCAACGACATCACCCGCGAGACGCCCGCCAGCTTCGAGCCGAGCCTCGACTACGTCGTGGTGAAGGCGCCGCGGTTCGCGTTCGAGAAGTTCCCCGCGGCCGACAAGACGCTCACGACCCACATGAAGTCGGTCGGCGAGGCCATGGCGATCGGCCGGTCCTTCCCCGAAGCGCTGCAGAAGGCCCTCAGGTCGCTGGAGAAGGCCGGAAGCTCCTTCTCCTGGGGTCCGGGCCCGGAGGGCCTCACAGGCGACGAGCGGGCCGCGCTGAAGGCCGAGCTGGTCGAGCGCGCCCGCAGGCCGCACGACGGCCGGCTGCGCGACGTGCAGCAGGCGCTGCGGGCGGGCGCGACGGTCCAGGAGCTGTACGAGGCGACGTCGATCGACCCGTGGTTCCTCGACCAGATCGCGGCCCTCGACGAGGTCGCCGCCGACCTGTCAGGCGACCACCTCGACCCGGACGCGCTCCGCGAGGCGAAGCGGCACGGCTTCTCCGACGAGCAGATCGCCGAGATCCGCGGCACCTCCGCCGAGGTCGTCCGCGAGCTGCGGCACGCCCTCGGCATCCGCCCCGTCTACCTGACCGTCGACACCTGCGCCGCCGAGTTCGAGGCCCGCACGCCGTACCTGTACTCGACCTACGACGAGGAGACCGAGGTCCCAGCGGGCGACAAACCCAAGGTGATCATCCTCGGGAGCGGCCCGAACCGCATCGGGCAGGGCGTCGAGTTCGACTACAGCTGCGTGCACGCCTCGTTCACGCTGGCCGACGCCGGCTACGAGACGGTGATGGTCAACTGCAACCCCGAGACCGTCTCGACCGACTACGACACCTCCGGCCGGCTGTACTTCGAGCCGCTCACCCTGGAGGACGTCCTGGAGGTCGTGCACGCCGAGCAGGAGACCGGCGAGGTCGCCGGGGTGATCGTCCAGCTCGGCGGGCAGACGCCGCTGGGTCTGGCGCAGAAGCTCAAGGACGCGGGCGTGCCCGTGGTCGGCACCTCACCGGAGAGCATCCATCTCGCCGAGGAACGGGGGGCGTTCGGCCAGGTCCTGGCCCGCGCCGGGCTGCCCGCGCCCAAGCACGGCACCGCCACGTCCTACGAGGAGGCGGCGGCGATCGCGGCCGAGATCGGCTACCCGGTGCTCGTCCGGCCCTCGTACGTCCTCGGCGGGCGCGGCATGGAGATCGTCTACGACGACGCCACGCTGAAGTCCTACGTCGAGCGCGCCGGCGGCGGGCGGTGGAACCCCGAGCACCCGGTGCTCGTCGACCGGTTCCTCGACGACGCGATCGAGATCGACGTCGACGCGCTGTACGACGGCGAGGAGCTGTACCTCGGCGGCGTCATGGAGCACATCGAGGAGGCCGGCATCCACTCCGGCGACTCGGCGTGCGCCCTGCCCCCGATCACCCTCGGGCAGGAGGACATCGCCCGCATCCGCACCTCCACAGAGGCCCTCGCGCGCGAGATCGGCGTGCGCGGCCTCATGAACGTCCAGTACGCCCTCGCGGCGGGCGTCCTGTACGTCCTGGAGGCCAACCCGCGCGCGTCCCGTACGGTGCCGTTCGTGTCCAAGGCCACGGCCGTGCCGCTGGCCAAGGCCGCGGCGCGGGTCATGATGGGCGAGACCGTCGCCCGGCTCCGCGCCGAGCGCCTGCTGCCCGCCACCGGCGACGGCGGCGACCTCCCGCTCGACGCGCCGATCTCGGTCAAGGAGGCGGTGCTGCCGTTCGACCGGTTCCGCACGCCCGAGGGGATCGGCGTCGACACCATCCTCGGCCCGGAGATGCGCTCCACCGGCGAGGTCATGGGCATCGACGCGGTCTTCGGCACGGCGTACGCCAAGTCGCAGATCGCGGTCTACGCCTCGCTGCCCACGAAGGGCCGCGCGTTCGTCTCCGTGGCGAACCGCGACAAACGAGCCATGATCTTCCCGGTGAAGCGGCTCGCGGACCTGGGGTTCGAGATCCTGGCCACCGAGGGGACGGCGGAAGTCCTGCGCCGCAACGGGGTGCATGCCAAGATCGTGCGTAAGCACAGCGCCGGCCCCGGGTCGGACGGCGAGCCGACGATCGTGCGGCGCATCCTCGACGGCGAGGTCGACCTCATCGTGAACACCCCGTTCGGCAGCCCGGGGCAGTCCGGGCCGCGGCTCGACGGATACGAGATCCGCACCGCCGCCGTGCTCCGCGGTGTGCCCTGCCTCACCACGGTGCAGGCGCTCGGTGCGGCCGTCCAGGGCATCGAGGCGATCGCTGCGGGCGTTGTCGGAGTCCGGTCGCTGCAGGAGCACGCCCAGCACCTCTGGGGTGGCGAGGAGGACATTTGACCGACTCACCGGTCGCACCGGTGCAGGTGCCCGGAACGGTCCTGACGATCCGGCGGACCGGGGCCTACCACACGATCACCCTCATGGCCCCGGGCATCGCCGAACGCTTCCGGCCGGGCCAGTTCGCCGCCCTCGCCGTGGGCGGGGAACAGTCGAGCATGCTGACGCGGCGGTGCTTCTTCGTCCGCGAGGTCAAGCCCGACTACGGCGGCACCGTCGAGATCGTCTTCGCGGTGCGCGGCGCCGGCACCCGGTGGCTGGCGGCGCTGCGGCCGCGCGACATCCTCGACGTCGCCGGCCCGCTCGGCCGCCCGTTCCCGCTGCCGCGTCACCCCGTGCGCTGCGTCCTCGTCGGCGAGGGGTACTCCGCGGCGGCGCTGTTCCCGCTCGCCGCCGTGCTCCGCCAGCGCGAGTGCCCGTTGCACTTCGTCCTGGGCGGAGCCGACTCCGACCACGTCTACGGCACGCGCGCGGCGCGCCGAGACGGCGACTCCACGTCCGTGGTCACCGAGGACGGCTCGCTCGGCCACCGGGGCCGTCCCGAGGACCTCGTGGCCGCCGTCATCGAGGAGGTCGGCGCCGACGTGGTCTACGCCTGCGGGCCCACGGAGACGCTGCGGGCCGTGAGCCGGATCGCCGCCGGCAACGACCTGCCGGTGCAGGTGGCGGTGGAGGAGCCGATGTCGTGCGGCACGGGCGTGTGCCTGGCCTGCGTGCTCCCGGTGATCGATGACGAGGGCGTCACCCACATGGCGCGCTCGTGCGTCGAGGGCCCGGTGTTCCGCGGCGAGCGCGTGCGCTGGGACGACCTCGGCACGATCCCGTTCGACGCCTACGGCGCCCCCCGCTCCCTACTGCCCGGAAACTTCTCATGACGGACCTGGAGGCGCGGATCGGCGGCCTCACGCTGCCGAATCCGGTCATGACGGCGGCGGGCTGCGGCGGGACGGGTCGCGAACTGGGCCGCTTCTTCGACGTCGCCCGGCTCGGCGCGCTGGTGACGCCGTCCATCACGCCGCAGCCGCGCGCCGGGCGCCCGGCGCCCCGGCTCACCGAGACGCCGTCCGGCGTGCTGAACGCCGCGGGCCTCCAGGGCCCGGGGATCGAGGCGTTCCTGAGCCGCGACCTGCCCTGGCTCGCCGAGCGTGAGGCCCGCGTGATCGTGTCGATCGCCGGCGGCAGCGTCGGCGAGTACGCCGAGGTCGCCCGTCTTCTCGGCGACGCGCCCGGCGTCGCGGCCGTGGAGGTCAACACCTCCTGCCCCAACGCCGAGGACCGCGGGTCGATGTTCGCCGCCCACCCGTCGGCCGCCGCCGGCCTGGTGCGCGCGGTGCGGGCGAGTACGCCGCGCCGCCTCCCGGTGCTGGCCAAGCTGTCCGCGGACGTCACCGACATCGTCGGGGTCGCCATGGCGTGCGCCGACGCCGGCGCGGACGGCCTGTCGATGATCAACACGCTACACGGCATGGCGATCGACACGACCACGCTGCGCCCGAGGCTCGCCGGCGTCACCGGCGAACTGTCCGGACCGGCGATCCGCCCCGTGGCGGTCCGCTGCGTCTACCAGGTGCACGCCGCGCTGCCGGAGGTGCCCATCGTCGGGACCGGCGGGATCCGGACCGGCCTGGACGCCCTGGAGTTCGTCCTGGCCGGGGCCTCGGCCGTCGCCGTGGGCACGGTGCTCCTGCACGACCCGTCCGCGTGCGCACGCATCCTGCGCGAGCTCGAAGGGGCGTTGAAGGAGCGCGGCATCGACCGGCTCGCCGACGTCGTGGGGCTCGCCCACAAGCCGGCGGGGACCCACTTCCGCCGCATCGACCCCAACGTCGGCCTGGCGGTCGCCGGAGACACCGTCGGCGCGGGCGGGGCCGAGCCGATCGAACAGGAGACCACCCAGTGAACACCGCTCCCATCGCCGTCGCGCTCGACGCGGCGGACCTCGAGACCGCCGCGCGCTGGGCCGCGCTGGTCACCCCGCACGTCAGCACGGTCAAGGTCGGCCTTGAACTGTACCTGAGGTACGGCCCCGACGTCGTCGCGAGCGTCCGCGGGGCGAGCGGCGTCCAGGTCTTCCTCGACCTGAAGCTCCACGACATCCCGGCGACCGTCGCGGGCGCCGCGCACGCGGTGGCCCGCCTGAAGCCCGCGTACCTCACCGTGCACGCCGGCGGCGGCGCCGCCATGATCCGCGCGGCCGTCGAGGCGGCACCGCACACCAAGATCGCGGCCGTCACGGTCCTCACGTCGCTCTCGGAGGCCGATCTGGCCGGGGTTGGACTCGGAGGCCCGGCGGCCGACGTCGTGCGCCGTATGGCCGCCCTGGCCGTCGGCGCGGGGGCCCAGGCGCTGGTGTGCTCGCCCCGCGAGGTGGCGGACGTCCGGGCGGAGGTCGGTCCCGGCATCACCCTCATCACTCCGGGCGTCCGGCCGGCCGGCGCCGCGACACAGGACCAGGCGCGCGTGGCGACCCCCGAGGAGGCCCTCGCCGCCGGAGCCGACCTTCTCGTGATCGGCCGGCCCATCACGGGCGCCCCGGATCCGGGGGCGGCGGCGGCCGGCATCGCGGCGGCGCTGCGCCGTACCGGAACAGCTTGACTGACCGGTTTTCCCCTCGCAAGAAACGCCAGGCCGTCGTACGGTTCGGGGTGTAAGAACCGCCTACTTTCAATACAGTGAGTGATCGTGACGGCGCATAGAGTGACATCTGTAACTAAATGCCGGGCTGTACGGGCTTTCACGTTGCTTTATGGGCCCTGAACTCGCTAGGTTCCCGAGCCGTCCGACTCAATCGAGTGGAAACACGAGGTGACCCGGCGTGGCGCTTCCGCCCCTAACCCCTGAACAGCGCGCCGCAGCCCTGGAAAAGGCTGCAAAGGCTCGCAAAGAGCGTGCCGAGGTCAAAGACCGGCTCAAGCACGGGGGTACCTCCCTCGCTGAGGTTCTGAAGGATGGGCAGGCCGACGACGTCATCGGCAAGATGAAGGTGTCGGCTCTGCTGGAATCCCTGCCTGGCGTCGGGAAGGTCCGTGCCAAGCAGATCATGGAGCGGCTTGGTATCGCCGAGTCCCGCCGCGTGCGGGGTCTCGGTAACAACCAGCGGGCCGCTCTCGAGCGTGAGTTCGGCGGCGGTGGAAATCGCTGATCGGCTCGCCTCGGACGGGCGCGGCGGGCAGACCGCCGCGGCCGCTTCCGCCACCCCCCTGGCGGGCGGCTCCATCCCGTCCAGGCGCCTGACGGTCCTCTCAGGGCCGTCCGGCGTCGGCAAGAGCACGGTCGTCGCCGAGATCCGGCGTGCCCACCCACAGGTGTGGCTGTCGGTCTCGGTGACAACCCGTACGCCCCGTCCTGGCGAGACCCACGGTGTGCACTACTTCTTCGTCGACGACGCCGGGTTCGACCGGCTCGTCGCCGAGGGTGAACTGCTCGAGTGGGCCGAGTTCGCGGGCAATCGGTACGGCACGCCGCGCCGCGCGGTGCTGGAGCACCTCGAAGCCGGCGTGCCGGTCCTGCTCGAGATCGACCTGCAGGGCGCACGCCAGGTGCACGCGGCCATGCCCGACGCGCTGTTCGTGTTCCTCGCGCCGCCGTCGTGGGACGAGCTCGTCCGCCGTCTCGTCGGCCGGGGCACCGAGCCGCCCGAGGTGATCGAACGCCGCCTCGACACCGCCCGCACCGAGCTGGCGGCCGAGAAGGAGTTCGACGTCACCCTCGTCAACACGTCGGTCCAGGACGTCTGTGCCGAGCTGGTAGCCTTGCTGGCTGCACAACCACCGAACTCCGACTAGCGGAAGGCGCAGGAGTGGCATCGAATGCCCCTGGTGCCGAAGGCATCACCAACCCGCCGATCGACGACCTGCTGAAGATCGTCGACAGCAAGTACAGCCTCGTGATCATGGGGGCCAAGCGCGCCCGCCAGATCAACGCCTACTACGCCCAGCTCGGCGAGGGTCTCCTGGAGTACGTCGGTCCCCTGGTGGAGACCCAGGTCCAGGAGAAGCCGCTGTCCATCGCGCTGCGCGAGGTCAGCGAGGGCCTGCTCAACTCCGAGGCCATCGAAGGCGCCTGAGTTGTCCTCCGGCGGCCCCGGGGCGTGTGGCGCCCTGACATGCGGGCGCCCGCGGTGACGACCTTCGGGTGTCGCCTCGTGCCCCGCGGAAGGGTCTGCCGGTGAGTGAGGCATCGGAGCCGGCCGGGCGTCGTCCCCGCGTGCTCCTCGGCGTCGGCGGCGGTATCGCCGCCTACAAGGTGTGCGAGCTGCTGCGGCGGCTGACCGAGTCGGGCCACCGCGTCCGGGTGATCCCGACGCGCGACGCGCTGCGCTTCGTCGGCGAGCCGACGTGGGCGGCCCTGTCCGGCGAGCCGGTGACCACGGAGGTCTGGTCGGACGTCGCCGAGGTGCCGCACGTCCGCCTCGGCCAGGGCGCCGACCTCGTCATCGTCGCGCCGGCCACCGCCGACCTGCTGGCCAAGGCCGCGCACGGTCTCGCCGACGACCTGCTCACCAACACCCTGCTGACCGCCCGGTGCCCGGTCGTGTTCGCGCCCGCGATGCACACCGAGATGTGGGAGCACCCCGCCACGCAGGCCAACGCGGCGACTCTGCGCTCCCGCGGGTGCGTCGTGATCGACCCGGCCGTCGGCCGGCTCACCGGCGCCGACTCCGGTAAGGGGCGGCTGCCCGATCCGGACGCGCTGTTCGACGCCGCCCGCCTCGTGCTGGCGCGGGGAGACCTTCCCGCCGACCTCACCGGCCGCCACGTCGTCATCTCGGCGGGCGGCACCCGCGAGGCCATCGACCCCGTCCGGTTCATCGGCAACCGTTCGTCGGGCCTGCAGGGGTACGCCCTGGCGCGGACGGCGCTCGCGCGTGGCGCCCGCGTCACCCTGGTCGCCGCCAACGTCGCGCTGCCGGATCCGGCGGGCGCTGAGGTGGTGCCCGTCGGCTCGGCCCTCGAACTGCGCGACGCGGTGCTCAAGGTCGCCGGCGAGGCCGACGCCGTCGTCATGGCGGCCGCGGTGGCCGACTTCCGGCCCGCCGGCTACCGCGACATGAAAATCAAGAAAACGGACGACGCCGAGCCGGAGCCGATCCGCCTGGTGAAGAACCCCGACGTCCTCGTCGAGCTCGTCGCCGCCCGCCGCCCCGGCCAGGTGATCGTCGGATTCGCCGCCGAGACGAACGACGTGCTCCGCAACGGCCGCGAGAAGCTCGCCCGCAAGGGCTGTGACCTGCTGGTCGTCAACGAGGTGGGGGAGCGCCTGACCTTCGGCGCCCCCGACAACGCCGCGGTGATCCTCTCCGTCGACGGCACGCCCGTCGACGTGCCGCGAGGTTCGAAAGAAGCGCTCGCCGACGTCGTATGGGATCAGGTGGCCGGGCGGCTACAGTAAAGTCGCCGGTTCTCGCACGCTCAATTGTTGCTCGACCGGTCCCGGCTAGACTTCGCCACCGAGACCAGACCACTCTGCTACGTCAGTCAGCAGCCGCTGCAAGGAGTACACGTACGTGTCACGTCGCCTGTTCACCTCCGAGTCCGTGACGGAAGGTCACCCCGACAAGATCGCCGACCAGATCAGTGACGCGATCCTCGACTCGATGCTGAAGGACGACGCGCGCAGCCGCGTCGCCGTCGAGACGCTGATCACGACCGGGCAGGTCCACGTCGCGGGCGAGGTGACCACCGAGACGTACGTCGACATCCCCGGCGTCATCCGGGAGAAGATCCTCGAGATCGGCTACGACTCCTCCAGCAAGGGCTTCGACGGCCACTCCTGCGGCGTCTCGGTGTCCATCGGCGCCCAGTCGCCCGACATCGCGCAGGGCGTCGACGACGCCTACGAGACCCGCGAGGGCGACGGCTCCGACGAGCTCGACCGGCAGGGCGCCGGCGACCAGGGCCTGATGTTCGGCTACGCCTGCCGCGAGACCCCCGAGCTGATGCCCCTGCCGATCACCCTCGCGCACCGGCTGGCCCGGCGTCTGTCGGCCGTCCGCAACAGCGGCGTGGTCCCCTACCTCCGCCCGGACGGCAAGACCCAGGTCACCATCGAGTACGACGGCGACCGCCCCGTCCGGCTCGACACGGTCGTCGTGTCCTCCCAGCACGCCCCGGACATCAGCCTCAGCGACCTGCTGACCCCCGACATCAAGGAGCACGTCGTCGACCCGGTCGTCGCCGAGCTCGACCTCGACACCGAGGGCTACCGCCTGCTGGTCAACCCGACCGGCCGCTTCGAGATCGGCGGCCCGATGGGCGACGCCGGCCTGACCGGCCGAAAGATCATCATCGACACTTACGGCGGCATGGCCCGCCACGGCGGCGGCGCCTTCTCCGGCAAGGACCCGTCCAAGGTCGACCGCTCCGCCGCGTACGCCATGCGCTGGGTCGCCAAGAACGTCGTCGCCGGCGGCCTCGCCGACCGCTGCGAGGCCCAGGTCGCGTACGCCATCGGCAAGGCCCACCCGGTCGGCCTGTTCATCGAGACCTTCGGCACCGAGAAGCTCCCGGTCGAGAAGATCCAGGAGGCCGTCCTCGAGGTCTTCGACCTCCGCCCGGCCGCGATCATCCGCGACCTCGACCTGCTGCGCCCGATCTACTCCCAGACCGCGGCGTACGGCCACTTCGGCCGCGAGGAGCCCGATTTCTCGTGGGAGCGGACCGACCGCGCCGAGGCCCTGCAGGCGGCCGCCGGGCTCTGACCCCGAGCGCTCTCCGACGGGGAAGCACCCTGCTTCGCATCGCGGCCGTTCCGGATCCTCCGGGGCGGCCGCGACGCGTTCTACGCTGTTCGCCGTGAAGATCACTGTGTTGGGCGGGTGCGGCGCGTGGCCGGCCGCCGGGGCGGCGTGCAGCGGGTTCCTCGTGGAGCACGACGGCCATCGGCTGCTACTGGACCTCGGGTACGCGACAGTGCCCGAGCTGCTCCGGCACGTCACGGCCGACCAGGTCGACGCGGTCGTCATCAGCCACGGGCACCCGGACCACTGTGCCGACCTCAACCCGTTCCTGCGGGCTCGTGGCCTGACGGCGGAGTCGGTCCCCGCCCTGCCGGTGTATGCGCTGCCCGGCGCCCTGGACGCGGTGCTGGCGCTGGACCGTCCGGGGATGCTCGACCACGCCCTCGCGCTGCGGGAGTTCTCCGCCGGCGATCGCCTGAGCATCGGCCCGTTCACGGTCGACACCCGGCTGCTCCCGCACTGGGTGCCGAACGCCGGGATGCGGGTGGCCGCAGGCGGAAAGGTCCTGGCCTACACCGGCGACACCGGCCCGAGCCCGGACGTGGTCGAACTCGCCCGGGACGCCGACCTGTTGATCGCCGACGCGACCTATCCGGAGGTCGTACCGCCGGAGGACGCGGCCTTCCTCACCAGCGCCCGGCAGGCGGCGCGGCAGGCCGCCGACGCGGGCGCCGCCGGTCTGATGCTCACCCACCTGTGGCCCGGAACCCCGCCCGAGGCCGCCCGGGACGCTGCCGTCAAGGAGTTCTCGGGGCCGATCACGGTCGCCGCGAAAGAGGCGGGGCTGAGTCTCTGAGCCGGCCGGTCTGAGCGGTGGCGTCCGGGGCGACCGCAACCGCGGCAACGAAGCTTGAGCCCGGTTCCGGGCGGGCAGACCGATCATGTACGGACGGTGCGCTTCCGGTCGCTCGCGGTCGCGTCAGCGGAGGCCTGGAACGGGGCACCGGTTAAGGGGGCGTGGTCCGGGCGGCGGACGTCGCCGCCGTCGTGACCGGTTCGGGGGGCCGGATGGGTGAGCCGATCGTTCTACCGCATGAGGATCCGGCCTTCGTGGCCGACCCGTTCCCGTTCTACCGCAGGCTCCGCGAGGGCGGCCCGGTCCGCCGGGTCGTCACCGTCCGCGGGATGGAAGCGTGGCTGGTGACCCGCTATGGCGATGCGCGGGAGGCGCTCACGGATCCCCGCCTGACCAGCGATCTCCGCGGTGCCACAGACCCTCGGCTCTTGGAGCAACTGCCCTCCGCGGAGCGGACCTCCGCCATGCGCAGCATGGTCCGCCTGGACGCCCCTGACCACGGCCGGCTGCGCCGTCTCGTGTCGAAGGCGTTCACGGCACGCCGGGTGGCCGAACTCGAACCACGAGTGCAGGCGATCACGGATCGGCTGCTCGACGCGATCATCCCGGCCGGGCGGGCGGACCTGATCAAGGATTTCGCCCTGCCGCTGCCGGTCACGGTGATCAGCGAGCTGCTCGGCGTGCCCCTGACGGACCGGGATCGCTTCCAGGAGTGGACGAACGTCCTGCTCACCCAGCGCCCGGACCGGCCGGACCTGGCGGCGACAGAGCGGGCGTGGCGGCAGATGTGGTCCTACCTGGAAGGGCTCTTGGCGGCCAAGCGGACGGACCCCGCCGACGATCTGCTCGGCGCATTGATCACTGCCAGGGACCGGGACCAGCGACTCGACGAGGGCGAGCTGGTGGCGATGGCCTTCCTGCTGCTGGTCGCCGGCTACATCACCACGGTCAATCTGATCGGCAACGGGATCGTGGCGCTGCTCGCCCACCCCGCCCAGCTGAAGCTCCTTCGCGACGACCCGGGTCTGCTCCCGGGCGCCGTCGAGGAGTTCCTGCGATACGACGGTCCGGTGAACCCGGGCATCCTGCGCGTCGCGGCGGAGAACCTCGAGATCGGCGGAGTGGCCGTTCCCCGGGGCGCGACCGTCATCATCGCCACCGCGGTCGCCGACCGCGACCTCACGGAGTTCCCCGAGGCCGACCGTCTCGATGTCACACGGACCGCAGGTGCCCACCTGGCGTTCGGGCACGGCATCCATTACTGCCTCGGCGCGCCGCTGGCCCGGCTGGAGGGGCGGATCGCCATCGGGACGGCGCTGCGACGACTCGACGATCTTGCTCTCGCCGTGCCGTACGAAGAACTGCCCTGGCAGGTCGCCGGACTGCGCGGACTCGAGCACCTGCCCGTCACGTTCACGCCGGTGAACTGCTGAGGCCGGTGGGATCCCAGAGGTATGAATTATTCACTTTCGGAATATTCAGGAGTGATTTTCTGCTGTGGGGGAGGAGAGACGGGTGTCCGCGATCGACGGACCCGGTGGCGTTTTCAACCCCTGGAGGTCACTGTGAACAGCAGCATCCCCGAACGCCGGAACCGGGCCGCGAGCCCTCGCCAGCATATGGTGCGGTCGCACTCGCTGCGGGCCCTGGCCGTCGCGGCCCGGCTCGAGCGGCATCATGCCCCGGAGGGACCGCCGGGCCGGTCTCGCGTCGACGACGCTGACGGCCTGGAGCTGATCCCCTGCTCCGCCCCGGACTGCTGAGCCGTACGGGGCCGTGAGCGGGAGGCGGGCGGGAATGGTCACGGTCGAGGACGTGCGGCGCGTGGCATCGTCGTTGCCGCGCACCGAAGAGCACCTGATCAGGGACCGCATCAAGTTCCGCGTCGGCAAGATCGTCTACCTCGCGTTCTCCGCCGACGAGGAGTGGATGGGCTTCGCCTTCCCCAAGGAGGAGCGGGCCGCGCTCATCGCCGGAGAGCCGGAGAAGTTCCGCCTGCCCCGGCTCTCCGACCAGCGCTTCAACTGGGTCGAGGTCCGCCTCGCCACCCTAGACGAGGACGAGATGCGCGAACTCGTCGAGGAGGCCTGGCGCATGGTCGTTCCCAAGCGCGTCGCCGCCACACGTCTCGGACCGAGCCCGGTCACGGGCACCCGGTGTCGGTGACCGAAGCGCCGGGGACGGGCCTGTGGCCGTCCCCGAGCGGCGGCACAGGTACTCGTGCTCCTGCTCGGCCCCGTGCCCGGGAGCGGGGCCACATCACGCTGTCCGCAGGCCAGCGTGCGGAACGCACGTCGTAAAGTCGCTGGATGAACGTTCCCGGCAGCGCGCCGGACCCTTCCTACATCGCCGGGCTGGTTCGGGTCCGCGCGGCGGCAGGCGCCGTGATCCGTGACCGGCAGGGCCGTGTGCTGGTCGTTCATCCGGTCTATAAGGACGGATGGGAGATCCCTGGCGGGATGCTTGAGGCGGAGGAATCACCGCTGGATGCATGTGCTCGGGAGATCAAGGAGGAACTCGGGATCGCGCTGCGGGTCGTACCGAAGGTCAGCCCTCGCCGGGTGTGAGGTGTTCGCCGGTGACGCGGAGCAGCGCGGCGGCCCGCTCGGCGGCGAATTTCGGGCATCGCACGGCGGCCTCGTCCACCGTCATCCCCTTCTTCGTGCTCGGGTCGTGGAGCGCCCGCGCGAGCCGCGCCCAGTCCTTGGCCTCCACGGCGACCTCGGGGTGCCCGTCGGAATGCGGGCACGGCGCGGCGAGCGGGGTCTGATCCACCGACTCGAGCGCCCTGTGGTAGAGCTCGGCCGTCTTCGGGGGGATCGCCTCCCACGTGGCGTTCTGCACGGCGAAGCCGACGGTGAGCAACAGCGGCAGCCGCTCCTCCGCAGGGGCGCCATGGGCCATCCGGTGGGCGGCCAGGACACTGGCCTTCTCCGTCAGCCCGGGAGAGCCGCCGTACCATGCATCGCCGGCGTCGTGGATCAGACGAGAGATGTCGGCTCGGCCGTCGGGCTTCAGGTAGACGCGTTCCAGGGCGTCGATGTCCGGGGGACCGAACAGCTCATCCCGCCCATCGCGCAGCGTCGCCAGCGTGCTCTCGGCGATGCCACGGATGAACCCGGGACAGAACCAGCCGGCCCGTTCCTCCGCGCCCTCGGCGAAGTCCGTCCCGTAGTAGTCCTTCCACTCCTCCTCGTCGTAGAGCGGCAGGATCAGGTCCACGATCGAGTCGGGGCTCTCGTCCGTCAGGTCGGGGTGGCCCTCGCCTCCGGGGTGCGGGCAGGCGCCCGCCTCGTATCCGGTAGCCGCCCGCTCCACGGCCTCGATCATCGAGTCGACGACCGCGGGGTCGTCGATCCGCCCCGACACGGCGTACCAGGACGCCGCGTGGAGGGCGAGCAGGAGACCGGGGGCATCGTCGCGGGCCGGGTGCCCGCCGTCCTCCGCCCTGGCCCGCAGATCCGACGCGGTCACCTGCAGCACAAGGGCGGGATCGCAGTACGGATAGTCGCACACGATCCCGCCGAGGTCCTGGCACAGATCCGCGAAGTCGATCCGTTCGGCATCGGCCCTCGGGCTCACGGTCTCGGTCTTCTGCTCTGAATCCATGATCGGTGTGACGAGCCGGCTGGGTCACGGGTTCCACTGGTCTGCAGCGGCGTCGGCGTCCGTTCGATCTGGTAGGACGGGGTAGTGGCGAACGATGGCGGGGGGCCCGGGACCGCTCCCCAGATCCCCGGGATGGACGACGTGACGGCCGTCGTCTCCGAGGCGGGCCCGCGCGCCGCACGCAAGACGTCGCGGAAGGGCGCGCGGCAGCCCGCGGAGACGCTGAAAGTCGCGAGGGTCGCCGTCGACGTGTCCCTGCCGCACCTGGACCGGCCGTTCGACTATCTGGTCCCGTCCGACCTGGACGAGAAGGCCGTGCCCGGCTGCCGGGTGCGGGTGCGGTTCGCCGGTCAGCTGGTCGACGGGTTCCTGCTGGAGCGGGTCGAGGACAGCGAGCACGACGGGCGACTGTCCTTCCTCGAGCGCGTGATCTCCCCCGAACCGGTGCTGACCCCCGAGATCGCCGCGCTCGCCCGGGAGGTTGCCGACCGGTACGCGGGCACCCTCGCCGACGTGCTGCGTCTGGCCGTCCCGCCCCGCCACGCCCGCGTCGAGGCGGAGCGTAAGGAGACCGCGCCGAAGGCGGGCGACGCCGGTCAGGACGCGGAGCCGGAGGCTGGAGACACCGGTCCGGGTGCGCAGCGGCAGACGGCCGCGACGGAGAACCGCGACGTCGGTCAGGAGGCGGGCGCGGAGCGCCCGGTGGCGGACGATGGCGCCGCCGGGCGGGACGTCGCCCTGGAGCGGCCGACGGTCGAGGTCGACGCCGTCCGTCCGGGCCGGGACGTGGGGGCGTGCGCCGATCCGGGGCCGTGGGAGGCCTATCGGGCAGGGCCGTCCTTCCTCGCCGCCCTGATGGAGGCGCGGGCTCCCCGCGCGGTCTGGACCGCCCTTCCGGGGACGGACTGGACCGCCTTCGCCGCCCGCGCGGCGCGGGCCGCGCTGGACGGCGGACGCGGAGTCCTGATCGTGGTGGCCGACGGCCGCGAGGTGGCGCGGGTGGACACGGCCCTGCAGACGGCCCTGGGTCCCGGCCGGCACGTCGCGCTCACCGCCGAGCTCGGTCCGGCCGAGCGGTACCGCCGGTGGCTCACCATCTTGCGCGGCGAGGTGAAGGTCGTCGTCGGCACGCGCGCCGCGATGTTCGCGCCAGTGCGCGACCTCGGGCTCGTCGTTCTCTGGGACGACGGCGACGACGTCCACGCCGAGCCGCACGCGCCGTACCCGCACGCCCGCGAGGTGCTCGCGCTGCGGGCTCACCGGGCCGGGGCGGGCGCGCTGATCGGCGGCTTCACGCGCACGACCGACGGCACGCAGCTCGTCGAGGCCGGCTGGGCGCATCCGCTGGTCCCTGACCGGGATCGGCTGCGCCGGTCGATGCCGTACGTCCGGCCCGCCGGTGACGACGCCGAACTGGCCCGTGACGAGGCCGCCCGCACGGCACGGCTGCCGCACCTGGCGTTCCGGACGGCCCGGCAGGGGCTGGAGACGGGTCCGGTGCTCGTTCAGGTGCCGCGACGCGGCTACGTGCCGGCCCTGGCCTGCGCCCGCTGCCGGGGGCCCGCGCGCTGCCCGGAGTGCGAGGGTCCGCTCGCCCTCACCTCGGGACACGCCGCGCCGTACTGCCGGTGGTGCGGCCGCATCGCCGGGGCGTGGCAGTGCCCGGAGTGCGGGAGCGGGCACGTGCGGGCCGTCGTGGTCGGTGCCAGGCGCACGGCCGAAGAACTCGGCCGGGCCTTCCCCGGCGTCCCGATTCGCACCTCCGGCCGGGACGGCGTGCTGGCGTCGGTCGGCGCCGAACCCGCGCTGGTCGTCGCCACCCCCGGCGCCGAGCCGGTGCCCGCGGAGGGGTACGCCGCCGCGCTCCTGCTCGATGGGTGGGTGCTGCTCGGCCGCGCCGACCTGCGGGCCGGTGAGGAGGCGCTGCGCCGGTGGACGAACGCCGCCGCGCTCGTCCGCTCGGGCGGGACCGTCGTCGTCCTCGCCGACGGCGCGTTGACCCCCGTGCAGTCGCTGATCCGCTGGGACCCGGTGACGTTCGCCGAACGCGAGTTCGCCGAACGCCGGGAGCTCGGCTTCCCGCCCGCCGTGCGCATGGCGTCCCTGACCGGCGGCCCGCAGGCCGTCCGGGAGCTCGTGGAGGCGGCCGGCCTCCCCCCGGACGCCGAGGTGCTGGGGCCGGTCGAGGTCGGCGACGGCCAGGAGCGCGCGCTCGTCCGGGTGGACCGCGCCCGCGGCGCCGTGCTGGCCCGGTGCCTCAAGGCCGCCCAGGCGGCCCGGAGCGCGCGCAAGGCCACCGAGGTCGTCCGCGTCCAGATCGACCCGCTGGAACTCATCTGAGGGATTCCGGTGCCGAGACCTCCGTAGACTGGGGTCCCCAGCCCCAGAACGTCGAACGGAGCCGTACGTGGCAGTCAAGCCCATCCGCCTCTTCGGTGACCCGGTCCTGCGGACTCCGGCGGATCCGGTCAAGGACTTCGACAAGGAGCTCCGGACGCTGGTCAAGGACCTGTCCGACACCATGCTCGACGCGCCGGGCGTCGGGCTGGCCGCGCCGCAGCTCGGCGTCGGGCTGCGGGTCTTCACCTACTACGTCGACGACCAGCTGGGCCACGTCGTCAACCCCACCCTCGACCTGTCGGACGAGCAGGAGGAGGGCGACGAGGGCTGCCTGTCGCTGCCGGGCCTCGCCTTCCCGACCAAGCGCGCCGTCGGCGTGGTCGCCAAGGGCTTCAACATGTACGGCGAGCCGATCGTGCTGGAGGGCACCCACCTGCTGGCCCGCTGCGTCCAGCATGAGACCGACCACCTCGACGGCATCATCTTCATCGACCGGCTCGACACGGAGCAGCGCAAGACCGCGATGAAGGCGATCCGTGAGGCCGAGTGGTTCGGCGAGCCGAAGCCCATCGTGAAGGAGTCCCCGCACCGCACGTTCGGCAAGGCCCTGTGAGCGCGGACGGAGACCGCTAGTGCGTCTGGTATTCGCCGGAACCCCGGAGACCGCGGTGCCCGCCCTGGAGGCGCTGCTGAACTCCCGCCACGAGGTCGTCGCGGTCGTCACGCGGCCCGACGCGCCCGCCGGGCGCGGGCGCCGGCTCACGCCGAGCCCGGTCGCGGAGCGGGCTGCCGAGGCGGGCATCGAGATCCTCAAGCCCGCCAAGGTGAAGGAGCCGGAGTTCCAGGACCGGCTGCGCGCCATCGCGCCCGACTGCTGCCCGGTCGTCGCGTACGGCGCGCTGATCCCGCGCGCGGCGCTGGACATCCCGCGGCACGGCTGGGTCAACCTGCACTTCTCGCTGCTGCCCGCCTGGCGGGGCGCGGCGCCCGTCCAGCGCGCCGTGCTGCACGGCGACGACATCACCGGCGCGGCGACGTTCCAGATCGAGGAGGACCTCGACACCGGACCCGTGTACGGCGTCGTCACCGAGCCGATCCTGCCCGAGGACACCAGCGGCGATCTGCTCGGCCGGCTGGCGCGGACGGGCGCGCACCTGCTGGTCGCGACGATGGACGGCATCGAGGACGGCAGCCTCGAGCCTCGCCCGCAGCCCGCCGACGGCGTCTCGCACGCCGCCAAGCTCACCCCGGACGACGCCAGGGTCGACTGGACCAAGCCGGCCCTGCACGTCGACCGGCTCGTCCGCGCCTGCACGCCGGCGCCGGGGGCCTGGACGACGTTCCGCGGTGAGCGGCTCAAGCTCGCGCCGGTGCGGCCCGCTCCCGACGCCGAGCCGCTCGCGGCCGGGCGCCTGCGGGTGACCAAGAAGGAGGTCTTCGCCGGCACCGGCACTCACCCGGTGCTGCTCGGGCAGGTCCAGCCGCAGGGCAAGCAGCGCATGGACGCCTCCGCCTGGGCGCGCGGCGTCCACCCGACCGATGAGGACGAACTGATCTGATGCCGCCCCGGCAACCCCGCCGCACGTCCGGCCAGGGAGACCGGCCGGACCGCCGGCCCGCGCAGCGGCCGCGCCGTCCGCGCGACCCCGTCCGCCGTACCGCGTTCGACGTCGTGCAGGCGGTCGACGACCGCGACGCGTACGCCAACCTGCTGCTGCCGTCCCTGCTGCGCGAACGCGGGCTGACCGGCCGGGACGCCGCGCTGGCGACCGAGCTGACCTACGGCACCCTGCGCGGGCGCGGCACGTACGACGCGGTGCTCGACGTGTGCAGCGACCGCCCGGTGACCAAGATCGACCAGCCGCTGCTGAACGTCCTGAGGCTCGGCGCCCACCAGCTGCTGAGCACCCGCATCCCCCCGCACGCCGCCGTCGGTACGACCGTGGACCTGGCCCGTTCGGTGGCCGGTCCCGGCCAGGCCAAGTTCGCCAACGCGGTGCTGCGCAAGGTCGCCGCCCGTGACATGGACGCGTGGCTGGAGATCGTGGCGCCCGGGGACGAGACCGGGCGGCTCGCCGTCGTGCACAGCCACCCGCGCTGGATCGTGAACGCCCTGCGCGACGCGGTCGGACCGCAGGAGATCGAGGCACTGCTCGCCGCCGACAACCAGCGGCCCCGCGTCACGCTCGTCGCCCGGCCGGGCCGTGCGACCGTCGAGGAGCTCGGCGGTGAGCCCGCCGTGTACTCCCCGTACGCGGCGTACCTCGCCGAGGGCGACCCTGGCGCGATCCGCGCGGTCGCCGAGGGCCGCGCCGGGGTCCAGGACGAGGCGAGCCAGCTGGTCGCCCTCGCCCTCGCACGCGCCGCCATCGACGGCCCGGACCGCCGCTGGCTCGACCTGTGCGCGGGACCGGGCGGCAAGGCCGGCCTGCTGTCGGGGCTGGCGGGCGAGCGCGGTGGGCACCTGCTCGCCTGTGACGTGCAGCCGCACCGCGCCCGGCTGGTGGCGGGGAGCGTGGACGCCGCCGGTGGGGTCGCCGTCGTGGACGGCACCCGGCCCGCCTGGCGGCCCGGCTCCTTCGACCGGGTGCTGGTCGACGCCCCGTGCACGGGTCTCGGAGCACTGCGCCGCAGGCCCGAGGCGCGCTGGCGGCGCGGCCCGGAGGCGGTCGCCGAGCTGGGCCCGCTGCAGCGGCGGCTGCTCACCTCGGCTCTGGAGTCCGTACGGCCCGGCGGCGTGGTCGCGTACGTCACCTGCTCGCCGCACCTGGCCGAGACCAGGGTCGTCGTCGACGACGTCCTGCGCGGCCGTGACGACGTCGAGCGCCTGGACGCCCCCGCGCACCTCAAGGAGGTGCCCGGCCTGGGCGACGGCCCGTACGCGCAGTTCTGGCCGCACCGGCACGGCACCGACGCGATGTTCCTCGCCCTCCTGCGCCGCACCTCCTGACCGTCCACGAGAGGGCGACCCGCCGGTCCCCGTCGGCGCCCGCGCCGGTGAGCCGGGCGGCGTCAGGCGGAGGCCGGCGCCGGTTCGCGGACCTTGGAGGTCAGGTCCGAGAGCACCTCGGTGGCGCGGTCGAGGGCGTCCGCGATCCAGGGCAGGGCGAGCGGGTCCGGAGCGCCGAGGGCGGCGTCACGCTGCTCGGGCGTCTCCCCGTACAGCAGGCTGGTCGCCACGCGGATCCGCAGAGCGTCGGGCGGGTCGCCGAAAGCACTGCCCGGCAGCACACCGACGCCGTACTCCTCAAGGAGGAACTCCGCCAGGTCGGCGGACGTCTCGATCCCGTGCCGCTCGCGCAGGTCGTCGCGGCCCGGCCCGGAGAACTCCGGGTAGCAGTAGAAGCCGCCCTGCGGCGCCGCGACGCGCGTTCCGGCGTCGGCGAACCGTTCCGCCATCGCCGTCGCCACGGCCGCGTGCAGGCGGCGGCTCGCCGCGATCCGGCCGGTGATCTCCGGTGGCTCGCCGAAGGCGTACGCCGCCGCCTCCTGGACCGGACCGGACGCGCTCGACCAGATCTCGCTGGCCACCCCGGCGAGCCGGTCCCGCAGGCCGTGCAGCTCCTCGGGGAGCAGTGCCACCCCGATCCGCCAGCCCCCGAGCGCGAGGCTCTTGCTCAGCGCGGTGGTGATGACCGTACGCTCCGGCGCGAACCGCGCCGGGGACGGAAAGTCGGCGCCCTGGTCGAAGACCAGGTCACGGTAGATCTCGTCGGCGATGATCACCAGGTCCAGCTCGCGCGCGACCTCGCAGAGCCGGCGGACGGTGCCGGGACGGGCGAGCGTGCCCGTGGGGTTGTCGGGGAGGGTGACGACGACGCTGCGTACGTGGTGCCCCGCGGCGCGGGCCCGCGCGACCACGCCGGGCAGGGCGTCGGGGTCGGGAACGCCGCCCTCACCGGGGCGGATGGGGACGAAGACGGGCTCGGTGCCCAGCAGGCGGGTCTGAGCGGCGTAGCTGACCCAGCTGGGGCGCGGGACGACGACGCTTCCGCCGATCGCCAGCAGCAGGGCGTAGAGAAGAGGTTTGCTGCCGGGGCCGGCCACCACCAGACCGGGGTCGGCGGCCAGCCCGCGGCGGCGCCAGTACCCCGCGGCGGCGTTCCGCAGGGTGGTGCTGCCCGCGACCGGACCGTAGGCGCCGCGTCCGGCCGCCGCGCCGAGCCGGTTCTCGAGGGTCGGGTGGACGTTCAGGCCGGCCTCCCCGAAGGCCAGGTGAAGCACTGGCAGACCGGCCCGTCGTCTTTGTTCGAGCGCCTCGTTGGCGGCCAGAGTCGCGGATATTGCGACTGTCATCTCATGACTCCAATGGAGCTGCTGGCGGAAGAGTGGTCGTTGCGGCGCGCGCCCCTCAATCGTTCAGCCATCCGGGGCATCACCACAAGCGAGGCTTTCCGCTGCTGTGCGTAAGATGAACTTATGCTGGATGTCCGGCGGCTCCGTCTGCTGCGCGAGTTCGCCGAGCGCGGCAGCATCGCCGCGACGGCCAAGGCGCTGGGCTACACGGCCTCGGCCGTGTCCCAGCAGCTCGCCGTCCTCGAGCGGGAGGTCGGCGCGACGCTCCTCGACCGCACCGCGCGCAGCGCCGAGCTGACCGACGCCGGACGGCGGCTCGTCGGTCACGCCGAGCGCATCCTGCGGATGATCGAGTTCGCCGAGGCGGACATGGCCGAGCCGGAGCCCTCCGGGCATGTGGTGCTCACCGCCTTCCCCACGGCGGCCGTGGCGTTCGCACCGGCGCTCGCGCACAGCCTGCGCCGGCACTCGGGCCTGACGTTCCAGCTGCGCCAGACCTCCGGCGACGGCATGCCGCAGGTGCGCTCGGGCGAGGTGGACATCGCCCTGATCGACGACTGGACGGGCCGGCTGCCCACCCGTGGCGGCGGCAGCCTGCGGTTCACGGTGCTGATGCACGACCCGGTCGTCCTCGTCGTGCCGTCCGACCATTGGGCGGCGGACCCGGCCGTCCGGGTCGACCTGCGGCGCCTTCGCGAAGAGCCGTGGATGGCGGCGCCGCCCGGCGAGCCGTCCCGTGAGGCGTTCGACCGGCTCCTCGCCGACGTCGGCGGCGCGCCGTCGGTGCCGTGGGAGTTCGAGGGGCTCGGCACCATCCTCGCGCTGGTCGCCCGGGGCGTCGGCGTCGCCGCCGTGCCCAGCCTCACCCTGACCGCCGACATCCCGGGGATCGCCGTGCGGAGACTGCCGCGTGCGATGACCCGGTACGTCTACGCGGTCGTGCGGACCGCGAGCGTGCGCCGCCCGTCCGTCGCGGTCACCGTCGAGGCGCTGAAGTCCGCCGCCGCCGACCTCGACGCCCGGCGGACCGCCTCCCGCCGTCCCGAGGGCGACTGACGACGGCTGCGGCGATCGTCTCTAGACTTGGGCGCATCATGGCCGTGCAAATCGCTCCCAGCATCCTGTCCGCCGACTTCGCCCGTCTCGCGGACGAGGTGACGGCGGTGTCCAACGCCGACTGGATCCACGTCGACGTGATGGACAACCACTTCGTTCCCAACCTCACGCTCGGGCTGCCGGTGGTCGAGTCGCTGCTCAAGGTCACGCCGCTGCCGCTCGACTGCCACCTGATGATCGAGGACCCGGACCGGTGGGCCCCCGGCTACGCGGAGGCGGGCGCGTCCAGCGTGACCATCCACGTGGAGGCCGCGAGCGCGCCGATCCGTACGCTCCGGGCGATCCGTTCGGCGGGGGCCCGCGCGGGGCTCGCCCTGAATCCCGGGACGGCCGTCGATCCGTACACCGACCTGCTCGCCGAGATCGACACGCTGCTCGTGATGACGGTCGAGCCGGGCTTCGGCGGGCAGTCGTTCCTCGACGTGGTGCTGCCGAAGGTACGACGGGCCCGGGAGCTGATCAAGGGCCGGGACCTCGACGTGTGGCTTCAGGTCGACGGCGGGGTCAACGCCGAGACCATCGAGCGCTGCGCCGAGGCGGGCGCGGACGTCTTCGTGGCGGGGTCGGCCGTCTACTCCGCCGACGACCCCGCCGCGGCGGTGCGCTCCCTGCGGGATCGGGCGAGTGACGCCTACACCGCATAGGCCGCGGTTCCGTCGGCGTGCGGGCCCGGCGTGGCCTGCGGTTCGTAGGCCATGCCGGGGTCGACGTTCGGGCCTTCACGCGAGCGGCGCCTCCACCGTGTGGGCCGCGGTTCCGTCGGCGTGCGGGCCGGGGGTCGCCTACGGTTCGTAGGCCACGACGCCGTCGCCGTCGGCGCGGCTGCGCAGGCGGCCCTGGGTGACGAGAACCTCCAGGTGCGCCTGGGTCTCCGTGGTCGCCAGCATCTGGTTGAACAGGTCGAGGTCGTCGAAGGAGCGTTCCCGCCGGGTCCAGGTCAGCGCACGGGCGGTCTCGTAGGCCGTGCCCGAGCCGGCGGCGACCGCCGCGGCGCTCGCGTCGAGGCGGTCGGCGTGGTGTTGCAGGAGGGCGTCGACGCGGGCGTGCACGCTCTCGGTGACCGGGCCGTGGGCGGGTAGCAGCCGCAGGTCGGGTAGTTCCTTGACGATCCTGAGGGAGTCGAGGTAGGCCCCGAGCGGGGACGTGTCCGGCGCGCTCTCGAAGCCGATGGAGGGCGTGATGTGGGGCAGGACATGGTCTCCGGCGAACATCAGCCCGCCGTCGAGGTCGGCGAAGACGAGGTGCCCGCGGGTGTGGCCCGGCGTGGGGACGGCGAGGAGCTCGCGCCCGCCGAGCGGCAGGGCCGTGCGGCCGTCGATCCAGTCGTCCGGCATCTCCCACTCGAGGGCGTCGTGCCCGCCTTCGCGCCAGGCGACCTTGAGGCGTTCGACGAGCGGCTGCGCGCCGCAGACGAGGAGCCGTGCGAGCTGGGGGGAGCCCGCGCGGCGCGTCGGCCGGGTGAGCAGTTCGAGCGTCTCGCGTTCACCGATGCCGACGCTGACCCGCGTGCCGAACTCCCGGCGGACGGCGATCGCCTGCGTGTAGTGGTCGCGGTGGACGTGGGTGACGAGGAACCGGGTGATGTCGCCGAGGCCGTGACCGATCTCCTTCAGCGCCGCCTCGAGCCGCCGCCGGGACTCCTCCAGCGCCCAGCCGCCGTCGACCAGCACCAGCCCGTCGTCGCCGGAGACCGCGTAGACGTTGACGGCGCGGAGGCCGTCGCTCGGTAGCGGCAGGGGGATCCGGTGCACACCCGGTGCCACCTGGAACGCTCCAGGCTCCGTCCACTCCGTTCGCTGCGTCATCGGCTCGACCTCATCTTTTCCGCTAGAACGACATTCGATCTATATCGGACCAGAGGTGGGGAGCGCCATGGTTCCCGCTGGGGAAGCTTGCCAAGCGAGCGCTTGCTTGGCCGAATGTGGACGTGTGCATCCTCACATGTGGCATGGAATGCCCGGCATGGCACACTGGTTGGGAGTCAATAAGCGTGCTCCGGGGTCGGTGAAATTCCGAACCGGCGGTGACAGTCCGCGACCCGGCCGAAACCATCGGCCGGTTGACCCGGTGGAACTCCGGGACCGACGGTTAAAGTCCGGATGGGAGGCAGCGCGCGGCCGTGCCCTTCGTGGGCATGGCCTTTCGCGGCCTTGCCGCACACCCGGAGCCTGATGAGGAGGCCCGGGTGACCGTTCATCCCGCGCGGGAGCGGGCGATGCGCCGGGCGCTGGCGCTCGCCGCCCGCGCCCAAGGTGAGACCAGCCCCAATCCCGTGGTCGGCTGTGTCGTCCTCGACCCCGCCGGAGACGTGGCAGGTGAGGGGTACCACCCCTACGCCGGCGGCCCGCACGCCGAGGTCGTCGCGCTCCGGGAGGCCGCCGGCCGCGCCCAGGGCGGCACGCTCGTCGTCACCCTCGAACCCTGCGACCACCAGGGGCGTACCGGCCCGTGCACCCGCGCCATCATCGACGCCGGCGTCCGGCGCGTCGTCTACGCCGTCGCCGACCCCCACCCCGTCGCGGGCGGCGGAGCCCGCCGGCTCGCCGAGGCGGGCATCGAGGTCGAGGCCGGCCTGCTCGCCGACGAGGCCGAGCGTGGCAACGCCGAGTGGCTCACCCGCACCCGGCTGAACCGGCCGCACGTCACCTGGAAGTTCGCCGCGACGCTCGACGGCCGGTCCGCGGCCGCCGACGGCACCAGCCAGTGGATCACCGGCCCCGAGGCCCGGCACGACGTCCACGAGCTGCGCGCCCGATGCGACGCGATCGTCGCCGGCGTCGGCACCGTGCTCGCCGACGATCCCCGCCTGACCGTGCGTGGCGTGCGGCGCCACGACCACCGGCGCACGCCCCGCAGGCCCCTGCGCGTCGTCGTCGACACGTCGGCGCGCACGCCGCCGACCGGCCGGGTCCTGGACGATGAGGCCCCGACGCTGATCGCCGTCGCCGAGGACGCCGACACGACCGCGCTGGAGGGCCGCGCCGCCGTCGTGCGCCTGCCGCGCGGCGACGGCGGCCTCGACCTGGCCGCCCTCCTCACCGAACTGCGCGACCGGCAGATCGTCTCCGTCCTCCTCGAAGGCGGCCCCACGCTCGCCGGCTCCTTCCTGGCCGCCGGCCTGGTCGACCGGGTCGTCGCCTACCTCGCCCCGACGCTGCTCGGCGCCGGCCCCGCCGCCCTCGGCGCGGCGGGCGTCGGCACGCTCGCCGAGGCCCACCGCCTGCACATCGACGACGTCACCCGGATCGGCGCGGACCTGCGGGTCACGGCGGTCGGCCGAGCCGTCGTACCCCCATCACCGGAGCCGGTAGCGGCCCGAAGGGAGAACTGAATGTTCACCGGAATCGTCGAGGAGCTGGGCGAGGTCGTCGCGCTGGAACCGGCGGGGGACTCCGCCCGGCTCACCGTGCGCGGCCCGCTCGTCGTCTCCGACGCCGTGCACGGCGCGTCCATCGCGGTCAACGGGGTCTGCCTCACCGTGACCGACGTCAAGGACGACGTCTTCACCGTCGACGTCATGAAGGAGACGCTGGACCGCTCGAGCCTCGCCGCCCTGGAGCCGGGGTCGGCGGTCAACCTCGAGCGGCCCGTCCGGCCGGCCGACCGGCTCGGCGGGCACATCGTCCAGGGCCACGTCGACGGCGTCGGGCGGATCACGTCCCGCGAGCCCGGGGACCGCTGGGAGATCGTGACCGTCGAGCTGCCCCCGCGGCTCGCCCGGTACGTCGTCGAGAAGGGCTCCATCACGGTCGACGGCGTCAGCCTGACCGTCGTTGAGGCCCGCGACGACGCCTTCACGATCGCGCTGATCCCGACGACGCTGGAGCTGACCACCCTGGGCCGCAAGGGCCCCGGCGACCCGGTGAACCTCGAGGTCGACGTCGTCGCCAAGTACGTCGAGCGGCTCGTCACGGCGGGAGCGACACGGTGAGCTCCTGGACGCAGGCGGGGATCACCGTCCTCGGCGAGAAGGTCCTGTGGACCGACCTGGTGGGCAACGTCCTGTCCCTGGCCACGGTGTGGCTGGCGATGCGGCGGACCATCTGGACCTGGCCGGTCCAGCTCGCCGGCGCGGCGCTCCTGCTGGTCGCCTCGGTCAGCGCGCACGCGCCGGGCAACGCGCTCAAGCAGGTGATGTTCCTCGTGCTCGTCTCGTACGGCTGGGTCCGGTGGCTGCGCGGCCTCCGGGAGAGCCGGGACCTGCCGGTCCGCCCGGCCACCGGTCGCGAGCGTCTGGCGCTCATCGGGACGCTCGCCGCGGGCACCGCCGCGGTGGCCCTGCTGTTCGCGAACATCCCCTGGCTGCAGATCTCCTGGTCGCCGCTGGCCAACGCGTACATCTTCGTCGGCAGCGCGGTGGCGACGTTCGCGCAGAGCCGGGCGCTCGTGGACTTCTGGGTCATCTGGGTCCTCGTCGACCTGGTCGGCGTCCCCCTCGCGTTCAAGTCGGGGCTGTACGTCTCCGGCGCCGCGTACGGAATCTTCTTCATCCTCGTCATCGCCGGTTTCCGTGACTGGCAGAAGCAGTACCGCCGGCAGCGGCGGCACCCCGAGCCCGAGGTGGTTGTGGCATGAGTTTCGACAGTGTGGAAGAGGCGATCGCGGACATCGCGGCCGGCAAGGCCGTGGTCGTCGTCGACGACGCCGACCGGGAGAACGAAGGCGACATCATCTTCGCCGCCTCGAAGGCGACGCCGGAGCTGACGGCCTTCACCATCCGCTACAGCAGCGGCGTGATCTGCGTGCCGATGGAGGGCCGCGACCTCGACCGGCTGCAGGTCCCGCTGATGACGGCGCACAACCACGAGCGGATGCGCACGGCGTACACCGTGAGCGTCGACGCCCGCGACGGCGTGGAGACCGGCATCTCCGCCGCCGACCGCGCCCACACGATCCGCACGCTCGCCGACTCGGCGACCGAGCCGTACGAACTGGTCCGGCCCGGGCACATCTTCCCGCTGCGGTACCGCGACGGCGGGGTGCTGAGGCGGCGCGGGCACACCGAGGCGGCGGTCGACCTGGCGCGGCTGGCCGGGCTGACGCCGGCCGGGGTGCTGGCCGAGGTCGTCAACGACGACGGCACGATGGCGCGGCTGCCGCAGCTGGAGGTGTTCGCCAAGGAGCACGACCTGAAGCTGATCTCGATCGACCAGCTCGTGGAGTACCGCAAGCGGACCGAGCGGATGGTCGAGCGGGTCGCCGAGACCCGCATCCCGAACCGCCACGGCATGTGGCGGGCGGTCGGCTACGCGAGTGAGGTGGACGGCGGCGAGCACGTCGCCCTCGTGTACGGCGACCTCGGCGACGGCGAGGACGTCCTCGTACGCGCCCACTCGGAGTGCCTGACCGGCGACGTGCTCGGCTCGGAGCGCTGCGACTGCGGCACCCAGCTGGAGGCCGCCATGGCCGCGATCGCCGCCGAGGGCAGGGGAGTGGTGCTGTACCTGCGCGGTCACGAGGGCCGGGGGATCGGGCTGCTGGCCAAGCTGCGGGCCTACCAGCGCCAGGACGACGGCTCCGACACCGTCGACGCCAACCTCGAACTCGGCCTCCCGGTGGACGCCCGCGAGTACGGCAACGCCGCGCAGATGCTCCTCGACCTCGGCGTCCGGTCCGTACGCGTGCTGACCAACAACCCGGCCAAGGTCGAGGGGCTGGAGAGCTTCGGCGTAGAGGTGCGCGGGCGCGCCGGGCTGCCCGTCGTCGTCACCGAGCACAACCGGCGCTACCTCTCGGCCAAGCGCGACCGCCTCGGCCACACGATCGGAGATCTGGGATGAGCGAGCGGAGCGAGCGAATCGAAAGCATGGCGCGTCTGGTCACTCCCCCGACGAAGGAGGGCGCATGAGCGGAATCGGACGCCCCGAAGAGGGCTTCGTCGACGCGTCCGGGCTGAGCCTGGGCATCGTCTGCACCCGGTGGCACGCACGGGTCACCGACCGGCTGCTGGAGCGGGCCGTCGCCGCCGCCAAGGAGTGCCGCGTCGCCGACCCGGTGGTCGTGCGCGTGGCGGGCGCTCTCGAACTCCCGGTCGTCGCCCAGCAGCTCGCCCGCGACAACGACGCGGTCGTCTGCCTGGGAACGGTCATCCGCGGCGGGACCCCGCATTTCGATTACGTCTGCGACTCCGTCACCGCGGGTTTGACAAGGGTTGCCCTGGACGAGGGCACCCCGGTGGGCAATGGGGTACTAACATGTGAGACGCTCGACCAGGCATTGGACCGCTGCGGGCTGGACGACAGCCGTGAGGACAAAGGGATGGAGGCGACCGTGGCCGCTCTCGATACGGCACTGACCCTGCGAGGTCTTCGGCACCACGGTCACGCGCGGCGCGACGCGGAGCATCTGGGCTCCTGAGCGTCGACACCGCGATTCCCATCTGTCATCAGGAAGGTTCACAACCGTGCTGTCACTCGTGCTGCCCAAGGGCTCTCTCGAGAAGGCGACGTTCGAGCTGTTCGACGCCGCCGACCTGACCGTCCGCCGGGGCTCCGACCGCGACTACCGCGCCTCGATCGACGATCCGCGGATCGACCGGGTCCGCGTCCTGCGCCCGCAGGAGATCCCGACCTACCTCGAACAGGGCCTGTTCGACCTCGGGATCACCGGCCGCGACTGGATCACCGAGACCGACGCCGACGTCGTCTCGCTCGGCGAGCTGAAATACTCCAAGGCCACGTCCAACCCGGTGCGCGTCATCATGGCCGTACCGAACGACGCTCCCTGGCAGACCGTGTCCGACCTGCCGGAAGGGGTGCGGATCTCCACCGAGTTCCCCGCCCTCACCGAGCGGTTCCTCGCCAAGCACGGGGTCAAGGCCCGCGTCGTGCCCTCGTACGGCGCCACCGAGGCGAAGGTCCCCGACATCGTCGACGTGATCGTCGACCTCACCGAGACCGGGTCGTCGCTGCGCAAGAACGGCCTGCGCATCCTCGACACGCTGCTGACCAGCTACACCGAGCTGGTCGCCAGCCGCGAGGCCTACGAGGACGCCGACAAGCGGGCGGCCATGGAGGACATCGCGCTGCTGCTGCAGGGCGCGATCCGGGCCCGCGGCAACGTCCTGCTCAAGCTCAACGTCGAGAACGGCGCGCTCCAGTCGGTGCTCGACATCATCCCGTCGATGTCGTTCCCCACGGTCACCCCGCTGGCCGGCGGTGAGATGCACGCGGTCGAGAGCGTCGTCGCCAAGCACGGCGTCAACACCCTGATCCCGGCGCTCAAGGCGGCGGGCGCCCGCGACATCCTCGAGATCCCCATCTCCAAGATCGTCGACTGACCCATTCTCGTTTAAGGCGGCTCCCTCATGACCACGGCGACGTGGCGACCACGGCGGGCCAGGATCGTCCCGTACGTCCTTGCGACGGTGGTGGTCCTCGGCATGATCGTTCTCGCCGTGGTCATGCCCGCCCCCTGGGGGCTCGGCGACCGGCTCGGCCTGGTCGCGATCGGACTGATCGTCGCCGGGATCCTGCACATGCTCGCCCGCAGCCGCGTGACCGCCGACCCCGAAGGGGTGACGATCGTCAACGGCCTGCGCACGCACGAGTACGACTGGGCGGAGCTGATCGGCGTGTCGATGGCCGAGGGCGCGCCCTGGCCCACCCTCGACCTGGCCGACGGCTCCACCGTCGCGATCATGGGCATCCAGGCGTCCGACGGCGACCGCGCGAGCCGCGCCCTCGGCGAGCTGGCCGCACTCATCCACGAACGCGGCGAGGCGAAAGACCACTGACGCGGCGCACCATCCCGAACGTACGCCGGGCAGATCATCATGGCCGGCTTCCTCCGCCGGCGCGTTCCGATCCTCGCGCGTCGCCTGGCCACCATGGCACCCGCGTTCCTGATCCTCGACGCCGACGACCGCACGATCGGGCCTTGCGGGATGACGAGGTTCGGCCCCCACTCCGTTTGGCGGAGTGGGGGCCGACGGGGATCGGCAAGCCGCTACAGGGGGTGCTTCACGGCTTCCTGGAGCGCCTCGCGGTGGCCCAGCGTGACGTCGCCGGGCCGGTTGGCCGCGTGCAGCCCACGGTAGGACAGGTACAGGGCGGGGTTGATGTTCTTGTCGCGGGCGGCGACGATGACCTCCATCGCCTCCGGGTGCGACACCCCGTTCGCACACAGGTAGATGTAGGCGCCGGAGAGCGGCGCGTACAGTTCGGGTCCGGCCACCGCGATCACCTCAAGGGTGTTCTCGTGACTGCCGGCGTACTCGTGCACCCGGACGTACTGGTGCCCATCGACACCGTCCTTGAGCAGTTCGAGCGTCTTGGCGTGTGACGCGGTGGCATGGAGCAGGGGGAGATAACCCCATCCGAGGTCGTGGTTCTCGATGACGTCCTTCACCTGGTCGTGAGTGACGTCGGTGGCGACCTGACGGATGTCGACGTACGTGTTACCGGCGCCCTTGCCGAGCTCCTGTTCGAGGGTGAGGATCTCGATCGACTCCGGGTGCGTCGCCACAGTCCGCATCCGGCGGTAGCGCATGAGGTCGAAGCCGCCGTCGACGATTTCGACCACCTGCGCGGCGGCGGCGACCTTCAGAACGGCGTCGCGGTCCAGCGGCGAGACCATCCCCAGACGGACGAGCTCGCGCAGACGCAACGACATGATCAGGTCCCTGGGAGTCGGAACACTCGGTGCCGGTGACGTGATGGTCTCGCTCATGGCAAGATCCCTTCGTTGTCTCTCGATTGTCGGTTTGCCGAAGATCGTCCCGGGAGCCGGGGCGATTGCAACTCACCGGACGCCGAGTGGCACGCATTCCTTTGCTGACTTCCAGCCGCACGATCGACCGTAAGCGCGGTGCGGGCCGAATGCTCGGCGGATCGGCCGTGAGAAGCGGCGAATCCCGTTTTTCCGGACCTCCGATCCATTGGTCACCGAGCTTTCCGCATCCGACGTGACGAATATCTGGACACGGAGCGTGCTCATCTGCGTACGCTGGGGAGCGCTCCACTGTTACCGGACGAATGGGACGCTTCCCATTTCGGGCGAAAGGGTACGGGTCGATGAGCGGAAATCGGATGACGGCGCGAGTATTCGTCGCCAAAGAGCTTCGCCGCGCTCGCGAGGCGAAATGGCTGACCCGGGCGACAGTGGGGAAATCCCTCTACGTTTCGGACTCCCTGGTCGCCGCATGGGAGACCCATCGGATGCTGCCGAGGCCGGAGCATCTCGAACGCCTCCTCCCGATGCTGGGCGTGAGCGACATCCTGGTCCGCGTCATCGATGAGCTCGTCGCCGGCGAGGTCCCGCCCGAATGGCTGGACAAGTGGCTGGTCGTCGAGCGTCGGGCGACGTCGCTTCTGTCATTCCAGTCGACCGTGGTGCCCGGCCTGCTGCAGAACCAGGAATACGCCCGCGCGGTGCTGCGGGCGGGGCGCCACGACATCGCCGACCTGGAGGACATGGTGGGCGCACGGCTGGACCGCCAGAAGATCCTTACGCGGGAGGACGCCCCGCCCGTCCTCGTCGCCGTCATCGCCGAGAGCGTGCTCGGCCAGAACGTCGGCGGAGCCAAGGTCATGGCCGACCAACTCATGTACCTGGCGGCCATGGCCGAGCGGGACAACGTGGTGGTGCAGATCGTTCCGGCGGAGGCGGAGGCGTGCGCCGGGTTCACGGGCCCATTCGCCGTTGCGACCCTCGACGGCGGGATCGAGCTGGCCTACGTTGACAGTCAGCTCAGCGGAGAGGTGGTCGAGCGCCAGCACGATGTGGCGATGCTGCGGCGTATGTTCGAGGTGTTCCGGGCGGACACCCTCCCCAGGCGGCAGTCGATCGAGCTCATTCGGAGGAAGTCGGAGCAATGGACGACGTGACGTGGCAGAAGGCCTCACGTAGCACGGCGAATGGCGGCAACTGCGTCGAACTGGCGGTGACGTGGCGGAAGGCCGCACGGAGTACGGCCAACGGTGGTGACTGTGTCGAGGTGGCCGTGATCGAGCGGGCCGGCGAGGCGTTCGACCGCCGGTGACGGCCTGACCCCTAACACTGATCGTTCACTCATTGCCCCCGCTGGACCGACACGGTCCGGCGGGGGCGTTCTGCTTTCGGCGGCGAACGATCGGGCGAAACGGGCCTGACGGGTAGATGGTGGCCGGGAGATGTGGTGCCCGCGCAGCGGTTCGATCCGCGTCGTCGCTCGTCACTACGATGATCACCATGGAGCATCGATTTCTGGGCGACAGCGGACTCAAGGTCAGTGAGATCATTTTCGGCAACTGGCTGACGCTGGACGGCCAGATCGCCGAGGACGCCCAGGCCGCATGTGTCCGGGCGGCGCTGGACGCCGGCATCACCACGTTCGACACGGCCGACATCTACTCCCAGGGACGCGCCGAGGAGGTGCTCGGCCGGGCGCTGTCCGGCGTTCGCCGCGATTCGGTCGTCATCGCCACGAAGGTGTGCCTGCCGACCGGACCGGGCCCGAACGATCGGGGGCTCTCCCGCAAGCACATCATGGAGAGCTGCCACGCCTCACTGCGGCGGCTCGGCACCGACTGCGTCGACCTCTACCAGGCGCACCGCTTCGACGAGAACACCCCGCTGGAGGAGACCATCCGGGCGTTCGCCGACCTGGTGCGGCAGGGGAAGGCCCTCTACGTCGGGGTGTCGGAGTGGACGGCCGCGCAGATCGAGAAGGGGCAGGCGCTGGCTCGCCGGATGGGGGTGTCGCTGGTGTCCAACCAGCCGCAGTACTCCATGCTGTGGCGTGTCATCGAGCCGGAGGTCGTGCCCGCGTGCGAGCGTCTCGGCCTGAGCCAGATCGTGTTCTCCCCGGTCGCCCAAGGCGTTCTCACCGGCAAGTACCTGCCCGGCCGTGAGGTCCCCGCGGGGACACGGGCCGATGACGCGCGGGGTTCGCGCTTCGTCGGCCGCTACATGTCCGACACGGTGCTCGAACGGGTCCAGCGGCTGCGACCGATCGCCGAGGAGGCCGGGCTCACGATGGCCCAGCTCGCCGTCGCGTGGGTCCTGCGGAACCCGAACGTCGCGGCGGCGATCATCGGTGCGTCGCGGCCCGAGCAGGTCGCCGAGAACGCCGCCGTCAGCGGGCGGCGTCTCGACGACTCGATCATGAAGCGGATCGACGAGGTGCTCGACGAACTCGTCGACCGCGATCCGGCCAAGACCGCGGCGATGTTCGAGGTCATGCCGTCCTGGCGCCGCTGACCTCCTGCCCGCACGAGGTCGGGTACACCCCACATCAACGTGACCGACAGCCCATCGGCCTCGCGCAAGCTCACCCCTGACCTCCGACGCCGGGAGCGTGACCGTGAATCCGGCAGAAGGGTCGTGATCACCTGAATCTTCGACACCGTGAGGTGTCGAAGATTCAGGTGATCAGTGAATCGCGCTGGGCGATGACACGTCGATCAGCGGGAGTTGCGTGAGGCGAGCCCGCTCCTCGGCCACGATCTGGTCGCGGCGGTGCGCGCCCAGCTTCGTGTTCTGGACCTTGTCGTGCAGTTTGAGGATCGCGTCGAGGAGCATCTCCGGGCGAGGCGGGCAGCCGGGCAGGTAGATGTCGACGGGCACGAGGTGGTCGACGCCCTGGACGACCGCGTAGTTGTTGAACATGCCGCCCGAGGAGGCGCACACGCCCATCGCGATGACCCACTTCGGCGACGCCATCTGGTCGTACAGCTGCCGCAGCACGGGCGCCATCTTCTGGCTGACCCGCCCGGCGACGATCATGAGATCGGCCTGGCGGGGCGAGCCCGACGCGCGCTCCATCCCGAACCGCGAGAAATCGTGGCGCGGATCGCCGACCGCCATCAGCTCCATCCCGCAGCAGGCCAAACCGAAGGTCATCGGCCACATCGACGACTTGCGAGCCAGACCGGCCATCGCCTCGACCGTCGTGAGCAGGAATCCTCCGGGTAGATGTTCTTCGAGTCCCATAGTGATCTAAGGCTGGCCGCTCCGGCAAAGGTGATCAAGGACGGATCGCGTCACGATCATTAAGCGGGGCGACACAATGATCGTATGGAGATCCGGGAGATCGAGGCGTTCCTGGCGGTGGCTCGCGAGTTGCACTTCGGGCGTGCGGCGGCCGACCTGGGGATCTCCACTCCCCGCGTCAGCCAGGCGGTGCGCGCGCTCGAACGCCGGGTCGGCGCTCTGCTGTTCGAGCGGACGAGCAGGCGGGTGCGGCTGACACCGCTGGGCGAACGGCTGGAGGACGAACTGCGGCCCGCGTACGACCGGATGGAGCGGGCGTTGCGCGAGGCGCAGCGGAGCGTACGGCCGGGCGTGCTCCGCGTCGGCGTCGCGACGAGCCTGCCCGAGGGCGTGCCCGACCGGCCGATCAGGGCCTTCGAGCGCGCGCACCCGCAGTGCGCCGTGGTGCGGTCCGCGCATCCCAACACCGACCCGGTCCGCTGGCGCGGCGACTGGCCGGTGGACCTCTTCATCGGCTGGCTTCCCGCCGACCCCTCGTTGATCCGGGACCTGGGTGTCCGCGTCGGACCCGCGCTGCTGCGGGACGAGCGCGTGGTGCTGGTGGCGGCCGGGCATCCGCTGGCCCGGCGCGCCGTCGTCGACGCCGAGGAGTTGGTCGCGTACGACGTGCTGTATCCGAGCCGCATGCCGGAGCGGATCGCCGACCTCTGGATTCCCCGGACCACTCCGAGCGGAGTGCCGCTCCGCCGCGTCGCCCGTCATGCCTCCGCGTCCATCGAAGAGGCGATCATCCTGGTCGGCGAGGGGGACGTGGTCCACCTGACGGTCGCCTCACTGCACCTGGACGACCCACACGTCGTGACCGTGCCGGTCTACGGCCTGCCCCCGATGATCTGCGCGCCCGTGTGGCCGGCCGGCGCACGGAATCCGATGATCCAAGAGTTCGTCCGGGTCGCCGCCGAGACGGCATGGCACGAGCCGACCACCCGATGAAGGGCGGTCGGCCCGGCTAGTCGTCCTGCGGCACACGGGCCTTGCCCGTTACCTGAAAGCGATGGTTCAGTGCCTGGGCGAGGCGGCGGCCGTGACCGGTGCCTCCCAAGTGGCCTTCCAGGTGATCGGCCCGACGATGCCGTCCACCTTCAGGCCCTTCTCCTTCTGGAAGGCCCTGCAGATCCTTTCGCTGTCGTCGCCATAGTCACTGTCGACCGCGATATTCCAGCCGCGGTCCTTCATCTGCTGCTGCCACTGGCGCACCCGAGCGTCGTTGAACTTAGGGTTCGTCAACGGAGGCGGTTTGTAAGGTGGCGCTGGCGTCATGAGGACTCTCCTATTTTCGTATCGGACTGGACCGCCGGCTTGGTCAGTGACGACCGACGATATCCGTGCAGTCCCTCACAATTGCGGCCCTACCCCTCGCAACAGGTCCCGACGCTAATGATCTACCAAAGAAACCTACGTTTGATCGCGTGTTGACTCAATCGGTTCGAGCGAGGTTCGGGGCTCTGACTCCTTCACTCAGGTGTGAGGTGGTTGGCGAAGGACATAATGTTCGACCCGTACCGCAGGTCAATCGAACCGGTCCGACCGACGTCCGCTCGTTGAGGGAGGGAGTAAGTGGTCTGTCGAATCATGACCCTCCGTCAACTTCCGGTTTGAGGTTATTCCTGCCCGAGGTGTCAGGAGGATCGTGCCGCGCGGGTTACGGTGGTCGGCCGCCAACGCCGTGGGGGAACCCGTGTGTTTCCACGGTGTCTACTCAGGCGAGAAAATTATCGTCTCAGTGGACGGCGGCTGACGCGGTGGCGTGCCGTCGGTGCCCAATACATGGGTGTGCCTCCCAAATGGGTGATTCGTTCGGGGGTAATCACCAGCTCATGACCATGCGCCCGTCCGTACGGTGCAAGGCAGTCCAGCAGTGTCGGGAACACCGGCACCAGATCCACCTGGGCAGCCGTATCCGGCAGATCCGCGTCGGCGCAGTAGCGGGCGAAGTCATCGATCAGACAACCACGTGATCTTCAGGGCCGTGCCCTTCGTTTCGGCCGACCGCCCCATCAGACGTCAGATCTCAACAGTCTCACCAGCCGAGAACGCATCAGCCCTGGGCAGGGCGGAGCGCGGGTCGACGCCGGAGATGTGCAGGCCGATCACGAACGCCGCCGTGGCCTCCAGCAGGCCGGATCGGTCGAGCCCGCCGGCGTCGGCCGGCGCGCAGCCGAGGTCGGTGATCAGGGTCCGCGCCGTCGCGAGGGCGCCCGGGTCGTGCCCGCAGATCGGCACGGTCAGCGGCCGGCCGTCGAAGTGCGGCGGCGTCATCCGCCAGACGTCGTCGGGGCACAGGTTGAACGCCTTGACCACGTGGGCGCCGGTCGCGTCGGCGACCTGCCGGGCGACGGACGGGCCGTTCCCGGTGGCGAGCGTGACGCCGGGATGCCGGATGCCGTTCACACAGTCGATCACCGTTCGCCCGCGCAGCGCGTCCCCGACCTGCGCGAGGACGTCCTGGACGCCCCCGTACGCCACGGTGGTCATCGGCAAGATGCCCGCTTTGAGTACTGCGCGTGACCGCCCTGGATGGTCCTGTCCGGAGAAGTAGCCTTGAGGCGTGCCGAATACCGCCTCATTTCCGGCGTCTGACTTCGCCTCGCCGACGGCGTTGAGTGAGGCGCTGGACCGGCACGCCTACCTGGCCGACGAGGGGCTCGCCACCGCCTGTTTCCTGAGCCTGCGCATGAGCCGCCCGCTGTTCCTGGAGGGCGAGGCCGGGGTCGGCAAGACCGAACTGGCCAAGACGCTCGCGGCCGTGCTCGACGTCCCGCTGATCCGCCTCCAGTGCTACGAGGGCCTGGACGCCGCGCAGGCGCTCTACGACTGGGACTTCCCGCGCCAGCTGCTGCACCTGCGCGCCGCCGAGGCCGCGGGCGTGACCGACGTCCAGCGGCTCGAGTCGGAGCTGTACGACCGGCGGTTCCTCGTCGCCCGTCCGCTGCTGCGGGCGCTGGAGACCTCGTCGGCGGACCGCCCGAGCGTGCTGCTGGTCGACGAGATCGACCGCGCCGACGACGAGTTCGAGGCGTTCCTGCTCGAGGTGCTGAGCGACTTCACGATCTCGATCCCGGAGCTGGGCACCGTACGGGCCGAGCATCCGCCCGTCGTCATCGTCACCTCCAACCGCACGCGCGAGGTGCACGACGCGCTGAAACGCCGCTGCCTCTACCACTGGCTGGAGCATCCGGCGTTCGACCGCGAGGTCGCGATCATCCGGCGGCGGCTGCCGGAGGCGTCCGAACGGCTCGTCCGGCAGGTGGCCGGCGCGGCCGCCCGGTTGCGGGGGCTGGACCTGCTGAAGACGCCCGGCGTGGCCGAGAGTCTCGACTGGACCGAGGCCCTCGTCGCTCTGGGGGCCCGCGACCTCGATCCCGACACCGCGGCCGTCACCCTCGGCGCGGTCCTGAAGTACCGCGAGGACACCGAGCGGGTCGTCAGGGGCCTCGACGTCCTGCTCAACGGATCCTGACCATGGGCGGAGCGAGCGGACGTGCAGGGCCTTCGGAGCCCGAACCGCCGGGCGCCGGACCGTCGGACGGAGCGGAGCGCCGGACGTCCCCGCGCGACGTCGTCGCGACGATGGCCGGCTTCGCCCGTACGCTGCGCGCGGCAGGGGTGAACGCCGACCCCGAGCGGCTCCAGGCGATGATCGCCGCGCTGGACCGCCTGGACGTGGAGAACGCCCGGGACGTGTACTGGGCCGGCCGCCTGACCCTGTGCGCCGACCCCGCCGACCTGCGGCGCTATGACCGGTGCTTCGCCGCGTACTTCTCCGGGGAGTCCGCCTCGGTCCGCCGCGTGTCCCGTCCGCCGGTGGTCGCCGCACGGTTCGCCGCACGCTCCGAGGTGGGCGGGCAGGAGCGGCGCGGCGACCCGAGCGTGGCGGCGGCCAGCGAGGCCGAGGTCCTGCGCAGGCGCGACGTCGCCCGGCTCAGCGCGGCGGAGCGGGCCGAGGTGCGGCGCCTGATCGCCCTCCTCCAGGACGTCTCGGCGCGCCGCCGGTCCCGGCGCTTCGCCCCGGCCCACCGGGGGCGTCTCGATCCGGGCCGGACGGTCCGCTCCGTCCTCCGGCGGGGCGGTGAGGTCTCCCGTCTCCACCACCGCGCCCACCGGACCCGGCCGCGCCGGGTCGTGCTCCTGGTCGACGTCAGCGGCTCGATGAGCCCGTACGCCGACGTGCTGTTGCGGTTCGCGCACGCCGCCGTGCGCTGCGCCCCGCGCAGCACCGAGGTGTTCACGGTCGGCACCCGGCTGACCCGCGTCACCCGCGAACTGCGGCACCGCGAACCCGACGCGGCGATCGCGGCGGTGTCCTCCGCGATCCCCGACTGGAGCGGCGGAACCCGGCTCGGCGAGGAGCTGAAGGAGTTCCTCGACCGGTACGGCCAGCGCGGCATGGCGCGCGGTGCGGTCGTCGTGGTCGCCTCCGACGGCTGGGAACGCGGCGACGCGACCCTGCTCGGCGCGCAGATGGCGCGCCTGCGCCGGCTCGCCCACCGGGTCGTGTGGGCCAATCCGCACAAGGCCCGGCCCGGGTACGAACCCCTCACGGCCGGGATGGCGGCGGCCCTGCCGCACGTCGACGACTTCGTGGCCGGGCACAGCCTGGCCGCCCTGGAGGAACTGGCGGGAGTGATCGGCGATGCGTGACGTGCTCGGCGAGATCCGCACCTGGTACGCGGCGGGGGAGATGTTCGGCCTGGCCACCGTCGTCGACACGTTCCGCAGCGCGCCCCGGCCGCCGGGCGCCTCCATGGCCGTCTCCGCAGGAGGCGAGGCGGTGGGCAGCGTGTCCGGCGGCTGTGTCGAGGGCGCGGTGTACGAGCTGGCGCGGGAGGTCATGAAGACGGGACGGCCGGTGCTGCGACGGTACGGCGTCAGCGACGACGACGCCTTCGCCGTCGGCCTGACCTGCGGCGGGCTTCTCGACGTGCTGGTCGAGCCGGTCGGCCCGGCGACGTTCCCGGAGTTCGCGGACGTGGCGGCGTCGGTCGAACGGCACGAGCCGGTGGCGGTCGCGACCACCGTCGCCGGGCCGCGGCGGATCGGCACGCGCCGCGTCGTCTGGCCCGACCGCGCGGCGGGCTCCCTGGGGCTCGACCGGCTGGACGCCGCCGTCGACGACGACGTCCGCGGGATGCTCGCCCAGGGGATCACCGGGGTCCGCCGTTACGGGCCGGACGGCGAACGCCGCCGCGACGAACTCTCCGTCTTCGTGCACTCCTTCGCGCCGCCGCCGCGCATGCTGGTGTTCGGCGCGATCGACTTCGCGGCGGCGGTCGCCCGCATCGGCAGGTTCCTCGGGTACCACGTGACCGTGTGCGACGCCCGTCCGGTCTTCGCCACCGCCAAGCGCTTCCCCGAGGCGGACGAGGTCGTCGTGACGTGGCCGCACCGGTTCCTGGCCGACACGGAGGTGGACGAGCGCACGGTGATCTGCGTCCTCACCCATGATCCGAAGTTCGACGTGCCGCTGCTGGAGGTGGCGCTGCGCACGCCGGCCGGCTACATCGGGGCGATGGGTTCCCGGCGCACCCACGACGACCGGCTCAAGCGGCTGCTCGAGGCGGGCGTCACCGAGGACGAGATCGCGCGGCTGCGCTCGCCCATCGGCCTGGACCTCGGCGCCCGTACCCCGGAGGAGACCGCCGTCTCGATCGCGGCGGAGCTCATCCGGCTCCGCTGGGGTGGCAGCGGACACCCCCTCAGCGAGACGGACGGACGGATCCACGGGGGGTAGTACCACCGTCGAAGAGTAGGTCTGGCCCCAATGCGCGGGCGCGGCTCACGGCCGAGACTCGGAAGAGTCCACAACGGGGAGAAAGGCCGATGATCATGTCACAGAACGCACGGAGGACCGTGGTGCGCCGGCTCGTCGTCACGGCGCTGATCGGCACCGCCGTGGCCGGGGGGACGGTGGCCGCTCCCGAGCGCGCCGCCCATGGCGTGCTCCCGCCCGTCACCCACCACCGCTGACACCGCCGGGCGGGCCGTCTGTTCCGCGTGACCGGGGCCACGCGGATGGATACGCTCCCGAGATGGGGATCAGGCACGCGGGCGCGCCGGCCGGGCTGTTGCTGGCCGCCGGAGAGGGGCGCCGACTCGGCACGCCGAAGGCGCTCGTCGAGATCGGCGGGGTTCGGCTCGTCGACCGTGGGGTGCGGATGCTGCACGAGGCGGGCTGCACCCCGATCGTGGTGGTCACCGGCGCGGCCCCGACCGATGTGGCCGGCGCGGTCGTCGTCCACAACCCGGACTGGCGCACCGGCATGGCCTCGTCGCTGCGCGCCGGGCTGTCGGCCCTGCCGCCCGACTGCCCGGCCGTCGTGATCGCCCTCGTCGACCAGCCGCGGGTGACCGCGGCGGCCGTTCGCCGGCTGCGGGCGGCGTACGAGTCCGGGGCGCGGGTGGCGGTCGCCACCTACGGGGGGCGTCCCCGCAACCCGGTCCTCATCGCGCATGAGCACGTCGCGGAGGCGGCGGCCGACGCCTCCGGAGACGTCGGGGCCCGCGCCTTCCTGCGCGCCCATCCCGAACTCGTCGTCCCCGTGCCCTGCGACGACGTCGCCGGAGCCGACGACATCGACACTCCCGAGGACCTCGAACGCCTCCGCTGACCTCGCCGTGCCCGTACGGAGGGGATCGAGACGTGGCGGTGGATGTACCCGCGCCGAGACGCCGCGCCCCGACCGTACGGCGGGAGATCGGATCGAGATGTTCGCCGGGACAACCGGCGCCGCCACTCGTGCGTCCTACTGACGCGCAGGGGCCGTGTACGGTTCGGACAAGATCGCCGGGGTCGCGGGGACTCCGGCTGGAGAGGTAAGCAACCCGCTATGACGTCTGCCTGGCCGGAGGAACCCGGCTACCACTGGGTGACGCACAATGACAGCGCCGCCTCCCACCTGATCAAGGCCGAGAACGCCCTGACCCGGATGCCTCCGGACATGGCGCTGGCGCAGGTCCACGCCACTCTCGCCCAGGCGGAGGCCACTCTCGTCGTCGTCCACACGCTCCGCGACATGATGGCCAAGATGCGCGAGCAGACCATGGCGATCGAGGATCTGCGGCAGTTCGTGGGCGTGGACGACCTCGGCGATGACCGGCGCGGCGACGACGGCGCGCCGTTGCCCCACCCGGGCGCCGTGGTGGACCGGTAGGCCCGCCGGGTCAGCCGATCAGCTCGCGGACGTCGTCGCGGTCGACGGCGCCGCAGTCGGCCGCGTGCCGCAGCCGGGCGGTCAGCGCCGCGACGGTCGCCGGTCCGTCGACGGCGCCGTCGACCTGCCCGGCGCGGTTCGCGCGCAGCCGGTCGACGGTGTCGTCCAGGCCGTTCAGCAGGAACGCGTACACCGCGGCGTACCGGCTCGGCAACTGCGCGGCGTGCCCGTCCCAGCCCTGGTAGAAGCCGTGCAGCAGGGAGTAGCGCACCAGCCCGGCGTGCAGCCGCCAGGCCCTGTGCACGTCCTTCGTCTCGTCGCCGGCCGGGACGATGTTGGTCGCGCCGTCCGAGAGGCGTACGCCCGTGCCGGCCAGTGTGACCTGCATCACATGGCGGGCATGGTCGCACGCCGGGTGGTCGAGCCGCTGTTCCGACGGGGGCAGCCCGCACGCGGCCGTGTAGTCGTACACGCCGAAGTGGGCGGCGCTCAACCGGCTTCCGGCGAGGGCGACGATGTCCGCCAGGTGGGTGACCGACTGCGGCGTCTCGATCTGGACTTCGAAGCGCAGCAACCCCTCCGGCAGGCCGATTTCCCCCTCGAACCGGGTGAGGAAGTCGGCGAATATCCCCACATGCTCGGGCGTCACGATCTTCGGAAAGGTCACCACGAAGCCGCCTGGCAGGCGGCCGAGACGCTCGGCCAGCCCGGTGAGGAAGCCGTCGAGGGTGCGCATGGCCCGCCCGTGGCCGCCCGTCGCGAACGACTTGACCCGCAGCCCCCAGTAGTACGGGAGGGACCGCGCCTCGTACGCCTGGGCGACCGCCTCCACGGCGGCGGTGACGTGCCCGTCCTCCTCGGCGTCGTCGCGGACGCCGTACCCGTCCTCGAAGTCGATGCGCAGGTCCTCCACCGGTTCGCGGGCCAGCTTTGCGGCGACCCGCTCGCGCACGGTCTCACCCAGGGCCGCGTCGATGCCGAAGGCACCGGCCGTCGCGGCACCGTCGGGGGCGTGCGCGTCGAGCAGCCGCAGCGCCTCCTTGCCCAGGTCGGCGGCCGTGGTGGCGGTGAAGCGGTCGGCCGGGACGTACACGGTGTGCACGGGCCGGCGCTGGTCCGAGTCGCCGGGGTACCGGCGGTCGTACTCGGCGCGCGCCTCCTCGACACGGGCGCTCAGGTCGTCGACAGAGGACAGGGTCAGCTTCACGAAGTTCCTTCCCAAAGACACCGCGTCACACGTTACCGAGCCGGGCCGCCGCCGGCGTCGATCACCGGCGGGCGGCCCGGCTTCGGCAAATGTGATCGCCGCCCGCGGCGATCGGTTCCCGGCGAGTGCGGGGTCAGCCGCCGACGATGCCCCAGGATCCGCCGAACTCCGCGCCGGGCTCCAGGGTGACCAGGTCCGTCCCCGTGACGAACGCGTTCGGCGGGCAGGTCATCGGCTCGGCGCCCACCCCCATGCGGCGCATGCCCGCAGGCGTCTCGTCGCCCGTGTAGATCTCCAGCCACGGATGCGCCTCGTCGGCCCACAGCGCGACCGAACGCGTCCCGTCGTCCAGGCGCACCCACGCCCGTCCGTCCGCGTCGCGGCGCAGCCCGGTGTACGGGTTGTCGATCTCCGTGGCCCCGAGACGCCGCCCCTCCCGCAGGTCGTACGGGGTGCCGGCCACGTCCCGGGCCGTCGGCTCGGGGATGGCGCGGTCGTCGACCTCGAGGTAACGGTCGGCGGGCACCGTCAGGTCGCACTCGTCCAGCGGGCGGCCCAGGGTGAGGTACGGGTGCGCGCCGTGCCCGTACGGCGCGGGCCGTGAGCCGGCGTTGCGTACCGACAGCCGTACGGTCAGGCCCTGCTCGGGGTCGAGGGCGTACTCCGCGGACAGGTCCAGCCGGAACGGATAGCCGCTGTGACCGAGCAGCCGGTACGTGAGGCGCACCCGATGCGCCTCGTGCTCGGCGATCGCCCAGGACTCATGGCGGATCAGTCCATGGATGGCGTTGTCGCGGCCGCCCTCGTTGATCAGCAACTGGTACGCCTCGCCGCCGAACTCGTAGCGGCCGCGGTCCACGCGGTTCGGCCACGGTGCCAGCAGTTGGCCGGCGGCCGCGGGCGCGAGCTCGTCCGGGCCGTGGGAGAGGATCAGCGGCCGCCCGTCGTGCGTCAGGGCGCGCAGCGTGGCGCCCTGTTCGGTGACGACTGCGCCGTACGGGCCCGCGCCGATCTCGTACTGGTTCCCCGTAAGTGTCATGCGTCGATTGTCGTCCAGCCGGAGGCGCGGGCGCATCGGCCGTCAGGTGCCGCCGCGCCATCAGCGGCCGGAACCCGGCTGCGGGGCGCTGAGCGCCAGGGCGGCGCGGCAGCCGGTGAGCAGGCCCCACGCGACGTCGGCGCCGGAGGTGTGCCCGATGTCGATGAGGCGGTGCGCGGCGGGCTCGAGGGGCTCCTGCCCGGCGATGCCGCGCAGGACGGCGGCGGCCTCCACGCTCGCCTGCCCGCGCGCGGCGCACTGCAGCAGGGTCGCCGCCAGGGCGGTCGTGCGCTCGCACGCGTACGCGGTGACGGCGGCGCCGATCCAGTCGGCCAGCCAGACGGCCCGGCCTCCGCCGGGGACCGCACCCCCCAGCAGGCGCAGGGCGAGCAGGAGGCCCGCCAGCGCGTCGTCGCCGCTCGGCGTCAGGCCCGGGCCCAGCCCGACGATCCGCTCCGCGGCGTCGACGGCGTGGGCGAGGTCGCCCGCCGCGCAGCTGTCGGCGAGGACGCCCGGCACCGGGTGCCCGCTCAGCCCCCAGGGACCGGCCAGTTCGCCCAGCGCGCCGGCCCCGTGCGCGAGCCGGGCCAGCGAGAGCGGCCCGAGTACCGGGGTCGGGTCCCACCATCGGCGTATCCGCACCCGGAGCCGGGTGGCGACGTCCACGCCGCCGTCTCCGACGAACGCGACGTCCCCCTCGCACACGCCACGGAACGGCTCCTGCCGCGCCGACACGGCCAGCACGACGGCGTTCGGCGGCCGGACGGCGTCCTTGGCGACCAGCGCGACGATGATCGGCTCGGCGGGCCCGCCGACTCTCAGGTAGGCCGTCGAGGGGAACACCGCGACCACGCGGGCGGCGCGCCGGGGACCGCCGAGCACGGCACGGACACCGAGGCTGGCGGCGCCCGGCAGGTTCAGGGCCGGGGCGGCGCGCGGGCCGCGTCGCCGCCCGGCGCCGGTGGACGCCTTCATCCGGACCTCCCGCCGTGCGATGGGTCGGATCGCCCGCCTCGTCGGGGCCGGTCACGGTCGTGAACGTAAACCGGTGTGGGCCGTGGCCGTATGGATAATTCTGCCAAGGATGGTTGCCATCGTTCGTGTTTCTCGTCATCGTGTGATCGGTACCGGGGGGTAACTACGGCAGATGGGGCGGCCATGTCGTCTTTTTCCGGACCTCGTCCTCCGAATCTGCGTCTCGCCAGCACCGGCACCCTGACGTACGGACTGCCCGTCGGGGAGGTTCTGGGCCTGTCTACTCTCGCGGGCGCCCGGCTCATCGCCGGGGCCGGTGGCCTCGGCCGCGTCGTGCAGCGCCTCAACGTCATGGAGGTCCCGGACGTCCTCGCCTGGGTCAAGCCGAACGAACTCCTCCTGACCACCGGCTATCCGCTGCGCCACACCCCCGAATCCCTCGGTCACCTGGTCGCCGACCTCGACGCGTGCGGTCTCGCGGCCCTCGCGGTCAAGCCCGGCCGCTACCTCGACCGCCTGCCGGCCGAGATGATCGAGCAGGCCGACGGGCTCGGCCTCCCGCTCATCGTGCTACCCGAGGACGTCGGGTTCGACGACATCCTCAACCAGGTGCTCACCGACATCCTCAACCGCCAGGCGGCGGTCCTGGCGCGCGGGGAGGAGGTGCACCGGGCCCTCGTGCAGATCGTGCTCTGCGGCGGTGGCCTGCAGGAGGTCACCGACGAGGTCGCCACGCTCCTGGACGCCGCCGTGGCCGTCCTGGACGGTGACGGCCGCCGGCTCGCGGCCTCCGGCGACGAGGCGCTCCCGACCCGGCTGCGGGCCGTACTGTCGGACCCCCGGCCGGCCGCGGCCGACGAGGCGTCGCCCCCGGACGTCCTCCCGCCCGTCTGGCCCGCCGCCCCCGCGGGCGACCGGCCCGGACTCGGCCGCCCGGTGCCCTCCGCGGGACCGGTGGCCTGCGACGACCCCGGGACCGCCGAGTTCGGCGGGCACATCGTCGTCCCCATCGTGGCCGGGGGGTTCACCTACGGACGGATGGCGGCGATCGGCGTGTCAGCGCCCGACCTCGGCATCCTCGAACGCGCGGCCACGGTCGTGGCCCTCATCATCACCAAGCAGCAGGCCGTGTCCGCCGTGGAGAGCAAGTACCGCGCCGACTTCCTGCGCGACGTGCTCACCGGGCGCTCAGGCGCCGACGAGCGCGTCATCGCCCACAGCGCGAGCTTCGGCTGGGACCTGGGCCGTCCCGCCGCCGTCGTCGTCGCCGAACTCGACCGCGGACCGGCGCGCGGCCCGGAGGAACGCGTCGTCCAGGACCGCCTGGTCGCCGCGTGGACCTCGGCGGTCCGGCGCCGCGACCGCGAGGGCGCGGTCGCCGGGTTCTCCAGTGAGGTCGTCGCGGTCGTCGCCGCCGACGCCTGCGACGTCCAGGCGCTGGCCAAGGACGCCGCCGCGGTCTTCGCCGACCAGGAGCGCACGTTCTCCACCGGGGTGAGCCGCGTCGCGCAGCAGCCCGGCGACCTGCCGTCCACGTACGACCAGGCCATCACGGCGGTACGGGTGGGGCGGCAGATGCACGGCGACGGGGCCATCGTGCACTTCGACGAGCTCGGCGTCTTCCGGCTGCTCAGCCTGGTCGAGAACACGTCCGAGCTGCACGCCTTCGTCCAGGAGACCCTCGGCGAGCTCGCCGGCGACCAGGACCCCGAGGCGGTCGACCTGCGCCGTACGCTGCAGGTACTCCTGGAGACCAACCTCAACGTCGCCGAGACCGCCCGCCGGCTGCACTTCCACTACAACACGCTCCGTTACCGCATCGGTAAACTGGAGCGCCTGCTGGGCCCGTTCACCGACGACGCCCATCTCCGCCTCAACCTCACCCTCGCGCTGCACGTCCTGCGCATGCGGGGGATCTGAGGCCCGACCGCCCGCGCGCGGGCCGGGCAGGCGTTCGCTCCACTGTGTGGGCGGGCGGTTCCGCCATGCCCGCGGCGACATCCCCGGGAGGACTCCATGGCGATCGGCTGGAAACTGCACGGCGACGGGCGTACACCCCCGCCGGGCGAGGTGGTCGCGCCGGACGAGCGCCTGTCGTGGGGACGCACCGTCGGCATCGGCGCCCAGCACGTGATCGCCATGTTCGGCGCGACCTTCGTGTTCCCGGTCGTGATGGGGCTCGACCCGAACCTCGCGATCATGATGTCGGGCATCGCCACGATCATGTTCCTGCTGATCACCGCCGGGAGGGTGCCGAGCTATCTCGGCACCAGCGCGTCCTTCGTCGGCGCCGTCGCCTCCATCCGCGCGGCGGGCGGTACCACCGCGAACGTGACCGGCGCGATCCTCGTCGCCGGCGCCGTGCTGGCCGTCGTCGGCCTGGTCATCCACGTTCTGGGCGCCGGGATCATCCACCGGATCTTCCCGCCCGTCGTCACCGGCGCGGTCGTCATGCTGATCGGCTTCAACCTCGCGCCGGTCGTCGCCGACGTCTACTGGCCGCAGGACCAGTGGGTCGCGCTCGCCACCCTCGCCGTCGTGGTGCTGTGCGCCGTGGTGCTCCGCGGCTTCTGGTCGCGGATCGCGGTGCTGCTCGGGCTGATCTTCGGCTTCCTGCTGTCGTGGATCCTCGACAGGACCGCCGGCCGGATCACCGCGCCGGACGGCACCGGAAAGGTCAGCTCCCACTTCCGCGTCGACCTGAGCCACGTCAAGGCGGCGGACTGGTTCGGCCTGCCGCACTTCCACGCCCCGGACTTCAAGACCTCGGCCATCCTCGTCACCCTGCCCCCGGTCATCGCCCTGATCGCGGAGAACACCGGGCACGTCAAGGCGGTCGCCGCGATGACCGGCGCGGACCTCGACCCGTACGTCGGCCGCGCCATCGCCGCCGACGGCCTCGGCACCGTCCTGGCGGCCGCGGTCGGCGGCGCGCCGACCACCACGTACGCCGAGAACATCGGCGTCATGGCCGCCACCAGGATCTACTCGACGGCCGCCTACTACGTCGCCGCGATCGTCGCGATCCTCGTCGGCCTGTGCCCCAAATTCGGCGCGCTGGTCGCATCGACCCCCGGCGGGGTCCTCGGCGGCATCACGGTCGTGCTGTACGGCATGATCGGCCTGCTCGGCGCGAAGATCTGGATCGAGAACCGCGTCGACTTCGGCGACCCGGTCAACCTCGTCCCGGTGGCGGCGGGCCTCATCCTGGCCATCGGCAACGTCACCCTCAAGATCACCAAGGACTTCCCGCTGCAGGGCATCGCCCTCGGCACCATCGCCGTCCTGCTCGGCTACCACGTCCTCAACGCCGTCCAGCGCACCCCGCGTGACACCGGCGCCGGCGTCATCGCCCCCGGCGAGCGCGACGCCATCCCCGGCGCCCCCGCCCGCCGCCCCGGCGACCCGGAGTAACGGCCCGGCCACCGGCCGGGGCCTCGTCCCCGGCCGGCGTTCAGACCAGGGAGTGCCGGCGATAGCCGGCCTCCGGCGCCGCGAACGACAAGGAGCCCGGCGATCCCTCCGGATGCCGCCCCGTCCTCGCCACGGCCACCGTGCAAAGGTCTCGGAGAACACCCTTGTGGCGAGCCGGATTGCCCCGCGGTGTCCCCTTAACGGGACGGACCGCGAGGCGTTCGCCGAGCTTTCGGCACACCAGGCCACAGAGCGGCCTGGTTCGACGCGCTTGAACCCGGTGACGCCGGGCTTTGCCGCCACTGTTGACGCACAAATCCCGGCAATTCCGGCAACCGACCGGCCACGCCGGCGGCAAGGAGTCGGTATCGGGAGCTGACCCGGTCTCGGTAGGGTGCGGCGGAATCGAGGGCCGTGCAGGGATCGGAGCAGAGGCGATGTCGTTCATCGACAAGGTGGCGTGGATTCGGGTCGAGGACGGCAGGGTCCTCAGCACGCGCTCGCGGGGGAAAGACGCGTACTACCTCCCCGGTGGCAAACGCGAGGCGGGGGAGAGCGACGCGCAGACCCTGGCCCGGGAGGTCGAGGAGGAACTCACCGTCGCGATCGTCCCCGAGACCGTCGCCCATCTCGGCACGTACGAGGCGCAGGCGCACGGTCATCCGGACGGCGTGAAGGTCAGGATGACCTGCTATACGGGCGACTACCTGGGAACCATCACGCCCAGCAGCGAGATCGAAGAGGTGGTCTGGCTGTCCTACGCCGACCGCGACCGCGTCTCCCCGGTGGACAAGCTCATCTTCGACGCTCTACGAGCGTCCGGGCACCTGTCCTGACAGACCGTCGCTTCGACCGGCCTCGCGCATGCGTCAGGTGGCGGTGAGCGTCCACTGAGCGCAGTGACCTCCGAGGATCGGGGGAGCGGCGCATTTTCCTGGCCCCGCGTCCGGCCGTTTCCACGCCGTTTCGTCTCAGCGGAAAATTATCGCCTGGGTAGACGGCCCGGAACGCGATGGCACGTCGGCCGGTCGCCGTCCGCGGCACAGACTCCCTCCGTCTCCCTACTCGGGCCAGCGGGACTCCAGGATGGTCGTCACGAAGTCGCCTCGGGTGAATCCCGGGACGTAGCGGGCGAGGACGTCGGCCTTGACGTTGCCGAACGTTGTCTCGGGCTTCGGTGCGATGCCCTCGGTGAAGGCGTTCAGGATGCGGTGCTTGAAATCCGGCCTCGGGTGCAGCGCGACGATCGCCTCCCGGTCGGCGTCGCTGATGGCCTCGTAGCCGATGCCCAGCACGTCGTACTCCACCCCGGCGGTGACCAGGGCGACCTCTGGCTCCATGTACTCGGGGATGCCGGGCGTGGTGTGCAGGGCGATGGCCGTCCAGACCCGCCGGATGCTGTCCTCGGGCACACCATGGCGCTGCAGGAAGCGGCGCGCCTCGTCGGCGCTGTCCACCTCGAACCGGCGGCCGCTCCCGCGATGCGCCTCTCCCAGGCCCACGTCGTGGAACATCGCGCCGACGTAGAGCAACTCCGGATCCCAGCTCAGGCCGCGAACGCGCCCCTGGAGACTGCCGAACCAGTAGACACGGCGCGAGTGATGGTAGATCAGCTCGTCCGTGGTGTCCCGGATGAGCTCGGTCGCCTCGGTGGCGAGCTTCGTATCCGGTATGGCGACACCCGCCAGGGACTGATCGGAAACCGCCATCGAACATCTCCCGGTGTGAGTCCGTAGGTCCGGCCGCCTGCCCTTCCACAGTGGATGTCCGGACGTTCTTGTCACCACGTCCGTACGGCCAAATCACTCACAAATCCGGCATGCCGTTGGGACCGAACATCCGGTTCGCCTGAGTGCCGGATGCCCCCATCTCTGGGCGGACGTGGGAAGCTGGACGCGTGGTGGATCTTGCTAACCAGGCCGCGTACTGGGATTCCGCGGGTGCGACCAAGACGTTCGGGCATCCGGTCGAGCGGTCCTGGTTGGACCGGATCGGCCCGGAGGCGCGCGTCCTCGACTACGGATGTGGCTACGGGCGGCTGACGGGGCTGCTCGCCGAGTGGGGGTTCGGGAACGTCGAAGGCGTGGACGTCGCCCCCAATCTCATCGCGCGGGCCCGCGAGGAGCATCCGGGCGCCCGGTTCGCGGTGCTGGACGATCCTCCCCGGCTGGAGGACGGTGACGGCAGCGTCGACGCGGTGCTGCTGTTCGCGCTGCTGACCTGCGTGCCCACCGACGACGGACAGCGGGCGCTGGTCGCGGAGCTCCGCCGTGTCCTGCGGCCGGGCGGCCTTCTCTACGTGAGCGACCTGTGCCTGCAACAGGACGAGCGCAACGTTGCCCGCTATGACGAGTTCGCCGCGAAGTACGGCACGTACGGGATCTTCGAGACGGGTGACGGCGCCGTCTGCCGCCACCACAGCCCGGACTGGTTCGGAGAGCTGTTCGCGGGGTTCGAACGTGTCGCGGACCGGCAGGTGCTCATACGGACGATGAACGGCAACCCGATCGTCGGTACCCAGCTCCTGCTGGCGAAAGGCTGACGGTCACGGATCGAGGCGGTCTTGGAACCCTCGGTCCGCGACGGGACGATTGGGCCGCCGCCGCCGCCGCCGCCGCCGGCCGATGCCGCGTGCCGATCGGCCGTGCGGATGACTCAGGTGGCGGTGAGTGTCCAGTCCACGGAGGGTCGCTGTCGCCACGCCGGGGTGCGGATGGTCAGCCGATGCTCGCCGAGGGTGAGCCCCGGAATGAGCACCCAGTATCCGTGGTCAGTGATCAGGGGTTCGTCGTCGAAGACGAGCACCGATCCCCGCACTCGGTGGATGCGGTACGGCGAGTCGTTGGCGACCTCGATCGGGGTCAGTGGCCTGCCGTCGAGGCGTACGTCTATCGGGCCAGGGTGAACGGGGGCTGGGACGTCGACGGAGCCGGCGACTTCACGGGGTAGTGGGCGGCCAGCACCGGGGCGAGGATGAGGCGACGCGCGGGAACGGCACAGCGAAGGTGGGGGCTTTCGAGGGTGCCGCCTCCGGCGAGTAGCCAGATGTCGGCCGGCTGTTTCAGACCGCACCGTTTCGGGTCGAAGAAGTCGTCCGACGATATCGTCGCGGCTCGCTGCCACCATCGGCGAGCCGCGTCATGCAGATCCGGGGTCCCGGACGAAGGAGAAGCGCTGGGCGGCGCCGCTGCTCTCGGAGGCAGGGCCGGCTCGCTCCGGCCCTCCGCGCAGCCGGCCGCGGCGAGCAGACAAATGCCCGCTGCCCCAAGACGAGCGATCACAGATCTCCCTCACGAGCGCATTGACGAAGCGCAGCGAGCGTACTCATCGCACAATCTCGGCTGGTAGGTATTCGATGCCGCCGAAAGGCATTGACTCCGAGCGCACGATCTTGCGCGGTTCAAGCAGGTGCAGACCTTGCTCGGACAGTGGCGCCCGCGAGCGATCGCTTACGCGCGGCCGGGATACGAAGAGGCCGTTCAGGATGCTCTCCAGGGGTGTTCGGAGGCGTTCGTTCGGTACGGTCCCCCGGAGTGGGAAGGCCTCGTCTGAGCTACAAGTTCGATGGCTTTCACGGACGTGCACTGTATGAGCTGAACGGGCTTCCTGAGCAGGTGCGGAATGGCCCTTTATTGCAGCGTCTCCTCGATCTCCTGGAAGAACCCTGGAATGCGGTTGCAGAGCGTCCAGGCCAGTCGGCGGTCAGACAAACGTTCTTCGGCGATGACGGCCAAGGAATGTTGACTTTCATCGTCGATGACGAGACAGGCAGTCTGCGGGTTATCGACATCCTCTGGCCGGGCTGGCTGCTCACGGAGTTCGGTTTCCTCGGCGGTGAGCGTGCAGCGATATGCACCGTCCGAGGCTCGACCACATCCTGATCCCTGGCGGTCACTGCTCATAGGGGACAGTGCCCGCCTCAACGGGCCGCTCGCTGATCACGTGGCTGTGAGTGTCCACTCCGCGTACGGGACCCAGTTGCGAGTTCATTGCAACTGCGTGCTAGTTGCGTTTATAGTCACGACGCGGAGATGATCACGGCCTCGTACCAGCCGCCATGGCGCGGTCGGCGGATCCAGGCCGCTGGGATCACCGCGTTCATCGGCGCCGCCGGTGATCGTCAGGTCACGGGCGACCGGGCGGCATCACCACCCCGGCGGGGTCCTCCGCTGACGTATCGGATCAGAGCGAATTGGGAGGGCCCCTCGTGGAACCCACGACAACAGTTTCCACGGGCGGGATGTCCGAGAGTGGGCGTGCAGCGGATCCAAGCCGGCGCAACAGTTGGGTGCTGGTGGTGTTCACTGCGGTCACGAATCTGACCGACGGTGTCACCAAGGTCGCGCTTCCGCTGGTGGCGACATCGTTGACCACGTCACCGGCGCTGGTGTCCGGTGTGCTGCTGGCCTTCTCATTGCCATGGCTGCTGGTCGCCCTGCACGTGGGAGTGTTGGTCGACCGCGCCGATCGGCGCAGGCTGCTGTGGCTGGCGAACGGCATACGGATCGCCGCGGTCCTCAGCTTGTCGATGGGGCTCGCGACGCATGTGGTCGGGCTGCCGATGCTCTACGGGGGAGCCGTGGTCCTTGGCGTCGCCGAGGTGATCGCCTCGACATCGGGGGCCGCGATGGTCCCCGACGCCGTGGCACCGATTCACCGGCAACGCGTCAATGCCTGGGTGGTCGGGGCGGAGACCCTCTGCAACGAGTTCGTCGGCCCGTTCCTGGGCGGCCTGCTGGTCGCGGCGAGCGCGTCGATCGCGCTCGGCGCCTCGACCGGCGGCTACCTGATCGCCATGGCCGTTCTGCCCCTGCTGGTGGGCCGGTTCAAGGTTGTGCGTGCCGCCGGGCCCATTCCTTCGGTGAACAGGCAGGTCGGTGAGGGGCTGCGGTTCTTGTGGCATCAGCGGCTGCTGCGGTTGCTGTCGCTCTCGGTCTCCGTGCTCGTCACCTGCTGGGCCGCCTGGTTGGCCCTCATGCCGCTGGTCGCGACGGAAAAGTGGGGCTTGAGCCCGACCGGCTACGGCGCGCTCGTCGGCGCGCTCGGCCTGGGCGGAATCGTCGGGACCCTGGGCGTGGGCACCGCGAACCGGCTGTTCGGGCGCCGCTGGGTGATGTTCGCGAACATCTTCCTGACCTGCTCGATGGTGGCTGTTCCGGCGGTGACCGCGAACGTCTGGGCCGCCGACGCCGGGGCCTTCCTCGGAGGCATGGGTGGCACCCTGTGGGTCGTCAACTCCCGCGGCATCAGCCAAATGCTGGTCAGCGCGGAGATGATGGGCCGCTACAACTCGGCCGCTCGGCTGTCCAGTTGGGGCCCTATCGCGCTGGGTGCTCCGCTGGCGGGCGCGCTCGCGCAGTGGCTCGGGTATCGGTTGGCGTTCGGCGTCTTCGCCGTGGCCGCCGCAACGGTCATCATCCCGTTCCTGCGCACGTTCACCCCCGAGGTTCTCGCCGAAGTCGACGCCGGCATGGCAACGCGCTGACTGCTCGGTTCGCCTCCGGCCAGGTGAGCCAACACGGGACGACTCCAGGCGCCGACGGGTTCGTCGCGGCGCTGTTGCCGTCCGTTCCGCGCACGCTGTTGAATCGTGGGGGATCCAGCTCCTCCCGGATGGTCATGCTTCCGGCGGCGGCGCTTATCCTCGACCGGACACTCGAACACTGGGGGAGACGTGCCTGACCTGTCGACCTTCGCGGAGGCGGCCATCTCGCCGGCCGAGCTCCGCGGCTTCCTACGCGGTCTGCCGCCGGTGGACCAGGTGGGGGCGGAGGAGCGGGCCGCGCGGCTGGCGACCCGTTCGATCAAGACGTCGGCGAAGGCGTACGCGATCGACCTGGCGATCTCGATGGTGGACCTGACGACGCTGGAGGGCGCGGACACCCCGGGCAAGGTGCGGGCGCTGTGCGCCAAGGCGGCTCACCCGGATCCGGCCGACGCGAGTGTGCCTAAGGTCGCGGCCGTCTGCGTCTACTCCGACCTCGTCGGCGAGGCGGCCGGTGCTCTCAAGGGCACGGGGGTCGGCGTCGCGAGCGTCGCGACGGCGTTCCCGTCGGGGCGGGCACCACTCGACGCCAAGCTCGCCGACACCCGCCGGGCGATCGACGACGGCGCCTCCGAGATCGACATGGTGATCGACCGGGGCGCGTTCCTGGCAGGCGACTACCAGAAGGTCTACGACGAGATCGTCGCGATCAAGGCCGAGTGCGGCGACGTGCACCTGAAGGTGATCCTGGAGACCGGCGAGCTGGTCACCTACGACAACGTACGGCGGGCGTCGTGGCTGGCGATGCTGGCCGGCGCGGACTTCATCAAGACGAGCACGGGCAAGGTGAGTCCGGCCGCGACGTTGCCGGTGACGCTGGTGATGCTGGAGGCCGTGCGCGATTTCCGGGCGCGGACCGGCCGTCAGATCGGCGTGAAGCCGGCGGGCGGCATCCGTACGACCAAGGACGCGATCAAGTACCTCGTGCTCGTGAACGAGACGGCGGGGCCAGACTGGCTGAGCCCCGACTGGTTCCGGCTCGGCGCGTCCAGCCTGCTCAACGACCTGCTGATGCAGCGCCGCAAGCTCACGACCGGCGTGTACGGCGGCCCCGACTACTTCACCCTTGACTGAGGCAGAGATGAGTTTCGAGTACGCCCCCGCGCCGGAGTCACGGGCCATCGTCGACATCAAGCCGTCGTACGGCCTGTTCGTCGACGGCGAGTTCGTCGAGGCGAAGAGGTCCTTCAAGACGATCAATCCGGCGACCGAGGAGGTCCTGGCCGAGGTCGCCGAGGCGAGCGCCGACGACGTGGACCGCGCGGTCGCGGCCGCCCGTCGCGCGTACGACGCGGTGTGGGGGCCGATGCCGGGGACGGAGCGGGCGAAGTACCTGTTCCGGATCGCACGGCTGATCCAGGAGCGCTCGCGTGAGCTGGCGGTGCTGGAGTCGATCGACAACGGCAAGCCGATCCGTGAGTCGCGGGACGTCGACCTGCCGCTGGTCGCCGCGCACTTCTTCTACTACGCGGGCTGGGCCGACAAGCTGGCGTACGCCGGGTTCGGCGCCGACCCGCGGCCGCTGGGCGTCGCCGGGCAGGTCATCCCGTGGAACTTCCCGCTGCTGATGCTCGCGTGGAAGATCGCGCCCGCCCTGGCATGCGGCAACACCGTCGTCCTGAAGCCCGCGGAGACGACGCCGCTGACCGCGCTCGCGTTCGCCGAGATCTGCGCGCAGGCCGAGCTGCCGCCCGGCGTCGTGAACATCGTGACCGGTGCCGGCGAGACCGGCCGCGCGCTGGTCGAGCACCCGGGGATCGACAAGGTGGCCTTCACCGGCTCCACCGAGGTGGGACGGCAGATCGCCCGCTCGGTCGCCGGCACGGACAAGAGGCTCACCCTGGAGCTGGGCGGCAAGGCCGCCAACATCGTGTTCGACGACGCGCCGCTGGACCAGGCCGTCGAGGGCATCGTCAACGGGATCTTCTTCAACCAGGGTCACGTCTGCTGCGCGGGGTCGCGGCTGCTGGTCCAGGAGTCGGTCGCCGAGGAGCTCCTCGACCGGCTGAAGGCGCGGATGGCGACGCTGCGCGTCGGCGACCCCCTCGACAAGAACACCGACGTCGGCGCGATCAACTCCGCCGCGCAGCTGTCGAAGATCCGCGAACTGTCCGACAGCGGCGAGGCCGAGGGGGCGACCCGCTGGGCGCCCGCGTGCGAGCTGCCGGAGCGCGGGTTCTGGTTCCCGCCGACCGTGTTCACCGGGGTGGCGGCCTCGCACCGGATCGCCCGCGAGGAGATCTTCGGGCCGGTCCTGTCGGCGCTGACGTTCCGTACACCGGCCGAGGCGATCGAGAAGGCCAACAACACCCCGTACGGACTGTCGGCGGGGATCTGGACCGACAAGGGATCGCGGATCCTGTGGATGGCCGAGCGGCTGCGGGCGGGCGTGGTCTGGGCGAACACCTTCAACAAGTTCGACCCCGCCTCCCCGTTCGGCGGGTACAAGGAGTCCGGTTTCGGGCGCGAGGGCGGACGGCACGGACTGGAGGCATACCTGCGATGAGCGAGCGATTGAGTGTTCGCAAGACCTACAAGCTGTTCATCGGGGGCGCGTTCCCCCGCTCGGAGTCCGGCAGGACCGTGATCGTGAACGATGCCAAGGGAAGGCTCCTGGCCAACGCCGCGCGCGCCTCGCGCAAGGATGTCCGCGACGCGGTGGTGGCCGCCCGCAAGGCCCAGTCCGGCTGGGCGGCGCGCACGGGCTACAACCGGGGGCAGATCCTCTACCGGATCGCCGAGATGCTGGAGGGGCGCCGCGGCCAGTTCGTCGAGGAGTTGCGGGACACCGGCCTCGGCAAGGCGGCGGCCGCCGCCGAGGTGGACGCCGCGATCGACCGGTGGGTCTGGTACGCCGGGTGGGCCGACAAGATCGCCCAGGTGACGGGGTCGGCCAACGCCGTCTCCGGACCGTTCTTCAACTTCTCCACGCCCGAGCCCACCGGCGTGGTCGGGGTCGTCGCGCCGGACTCGCCGCTGCTCGGGCTCGTGTCGGTGATCGCGCCGGTGATCGTGACCGGTAACACGGCCGTCGTCGTCGCCTCGGAGCCCGGACCACTCCCGGCGATCACCCTCGCCGAGGTCCTCGCCACCTCCGACGTGCCGGGCGGCGTCGTCAACCTTCTCACCGGGCACCGCGCCGAGCTGGCCCCCTGGCTCGCCTCCCACCAGGACGTCAACGCGATCGACCTGGCCGGCGCGCCGGACGACCTAGCGGCCGACTGCGCGCGGGCGGCGGCGGACAACCTCAAGCGGGTGCGCCGCCCGGCCGCCGGCGACTGGACCGCCGATCCCGGTACGGCCCGGATGACCGCGTTCCTGGAGACCAAGACCGTCTGGCACCCCGTCGGCGTCTGACCCCGCGGGATCTCGGCGGTACGGCCGGTGAAACGGAGATGGTGCCCGCGGCGCGGCTGCGCTGCGGGCACCATCGGTTCGGCTAGCTCAGCGTGTCAGCGCGGCGGCGTTCCCGCCGCATCACCTCCGCGCAGAGCTCGGACTCGACGAACTCGTCGACGGTCATGGTGAGGTCCATCCGCTGGATGCACACGCCCACCATGTACGGCCCGCCGACGGCCTTGTACAGACGAAGGCCGTAGTAGCCCTCGTCGCACCCGCCGCCGTTCCACGGCGCGAGCGGGCACTTCCCACAGGTCTCCGGCAGGAAGACCGGCCGGATCTGCTTGAGCCCCACCGTGCCGCCGTCCGGCAGGGCGTACGTGACCTTGTACCCGCCCGAGACGTTCCAGGCGTCGACCCGCTCGACGGGCGTGGCCCCGAGCGAGTCGAGGAGGGTCCAGATCGCGTTCGCGCTCGCCGGCTCGGCGATGGAGCGAAGGAGCCGGATCTCGACCCGGCGCCCGTACTTCTCGATGAGATGCCGTACCCGCTCGATGTGGGACTCGTCGGGCACGACGATGTTCGCGCTGACCTTGAGATCGCTCTCCAAGGCTGCCTCGATCGACCGCTGCAGCGCGACGATCTTCTTCTCGGCCAGCTTCAGGCGCCCGAACTTCTCCGCCTGCACCTCGGCCAGTTCCTCCGCCGTGGTGCCGAATATGGAGAAGTTCACCTTCCGCAGGCCCGCGCGGGCGGCCTTCGGCAGGGCCAGCGCGCCGTTCTCACCGTTGCTGGTGACGCCGATGTTGCGGTAGCCCGCGCCGTTGGCGAGGGCGATCAGCTCGTGGAGCTGAGGGTGCAACGTCGGTTCGCCACCGGTGCCGTGCATCTCGGTGAGACCGCACTTGTCGCGGAGAAGCGTGATCACACGCACGAACTCCTCGTCGGGCCGCATGCGGTCCGCGAGGAAGTCCACCCCGTTCTTCTCCGCGTAGATCGACACCCGCTGGCTCTGGTTGCCCGGGCCTGCCGTGATCGGCGTTCCGGGAACCTGGTCAGAGGTCACCGGAGTGCCCTCGTTGTGGCAGAACACGCACGTGAAACCGCACGTGTCCAGGAACTTGGGCCGGAGGCCCGGGTCGAACACCCACCGGATCGGCAGGGCCTCTTCGGCCAGGGCCAGAGGATGGCGGGATTCCCCCTTGGACATGCATGACTCCTCATGCCGTGGCGCACGCAAGTCCCGGGTGGTCAGCCCGGCTCCCGTGCGCCCTTGAATGGGACGCAACACCCGAGAGCCGGGCGGCTCTTAGTTGTTGTACTTGTGTGACGCACGTGCCCTGGGAGCGGTTCCGGGTAAGCTCCGCGTTGTGTAAGCCTCTCCGCGAAGCGGCGGGTTGGTCACCTGTCGGCAGGGGCGCACGGGTCGGCGGGACGGCCTCGCCTACGGGACTGAATGGGACCCCGGAGGCCGGCCCGCCGCGTCCCGTTCTGGCCGGGGCTCGGGCTCAGAGGTCGCCGCGCAACGCGGTCGCGGCCTGAAGGACCGCGGACCATTCGGCGGGGGTCGGATCGATCGGGCTCTGGGCGGTGAACAGGGGGTTCAGCTCCACCGTCAGGTTCGGGCCGACGTGGCCCGGGCGACGGCCGGCCGGCTCGAGCAGGGCGGGCACGGGATCGTGGCCGCAGCGCCGCGCCATTGCCGTCAGCAGTTCGTCGAGGCCGGCGACCAGGTCGAGCGGCGGGAACGTCACCGCGTCGGCGCAGCGGCGCATCTGCTCCTCGTACTGATCGTCCCGGAACCGCACCCGCCAGCCCGGCCACAGCTCCGCCAGGACCGGCTGCAGACCGGGTACGGCCGCGGCCGTCCATACGTCGGCGGTACGCGTACGGACGTCCACGTGCAGGCCGCTTCCGGGCACCGCGGGGAGCCTGAGCCGCGCCAGGCCGCCTTCGGGCAGCCGGTGGAGGAGCTCCGGCCCCTGCCAGGCGCTGTGCGCGTCGGCACGGGCGAACGGATAGGCGGTGAGGACGCCGGTCTCATCGCGGAGGGTCACCAGGTGCGCGACCCGGTCCTCTTCGCCGCCGGGCAGCAGGCCCTCCGGCATGGTGCGTTCGCCACCGAGATCGCGCCGGACGGCCGCGCGGCCGAGGCCGGCGTGGTCGGCCACGTCGCCGAGGCCGTCGTACGCCCACCGGACGTCCCATCCCGGCCAGGTCAGCGCGAGCAGCCGCAGGAAGGCGCGCCGGGCCGGTATCTCCCGCATCAGGTCATCGCCGAAGAAGACGAGCCGGCGGGCACGGTGGTCGATGGTGGCGCCCCCTTCGGCCGAGGCCTCCTCCAGCCATTCGTCATCCCGCTCCTCGCAGACGCGCTGAGCGGTGACGTACCGGGTCGCCGACCGCGGGCCGGCGATCAGGACGTCGCCGATCGTGTCCGCGGCCCAGTGGTCGTAGTACAGCCGCCGGCCTGTGGCGTCGACCAGGATGAAGTTCGCAGGGTGCCCCATGTGCTTCATCCTGCTCGGGTCGGGACGTCTCCACCAGGGATTTCTGAGTGTGCCGTTCCGTCGAGCCAGGCGTGCGCGTCAGTTGTGCTGCCAGCGGTCCCTGGCGGTCGGTTCGAAGGGGTCGTCCGGGTCCTCGTCCGCCGAGGCGATGGTCTCCCAGAAGGCGGCGTGGGCCTGCTCGTGCAGGATCCCGTAGGACAGCATGCGCTCGCGGGAGACGGTGCCGGTGTCCGCGGGGTCGAGTTCGGCGCGCCGCTGCTCGTAGAGCTCCATCAGTTCCCGGTGCTGCCGTGCCTGGGTCCGCGCGAGACGCGCGAGGTCGTCGGGGTCGCCGAGGTCGGCGAAGGCGAGCCTGAGCTGGGCGGGGTCGCGGAACTCCGCATGAGGGACCTCTGGAGTCGCCAGCCATTCCCGTAGCGCCTTCTCGCCCGCCGGCGTGAGGTGGAAGAAGCGGCGGCGCCGCCCGCCCTCCTCGGTCTCCTCGGTCAGCAGGCCCATCTCCGCCAGCCGGGGCGGGTCGCGGTACAGCTGCGCGTGCGGGATCGGCCAAAAAGGGGCGATGCTCTCCTCGACGCGCGCCTTCAGCTCGTACGGGGTCATCGGGCCGTGGCGGGCGATCAGCCCGAGCACGACGTACGCCGACATGCTCAACTCCACGCGCACCTCCCGTTGACACCGCCTCGCCGAGACCATACTTTCATCCCATTGAGACCGTATCAATGAGACTATCGGTGGAGAGCTCATGTACGTCCATCCCGAACTGGCCGACATCTTCGCCGCGCTCCCGGAGCGCCCGGCCGACCCCTACGCCGACATCGAGGCGACACGCGCCCACTTCCGCGCGCTGATGGCCCCGCGGATGGGCCCGGACCCCCGCGTCACGGTGGAGGGCACGGCCATCGAAGGACCGGACGGCAACGCGATCGAGCTGCAGGTCATCCGGCCGGCCGACGCCGCCGAGGGTGAGGTGTTGCCGGGTGTCGTCTACATCCACGGCGGCGGCTTCGCCTACGGCGAACTGGACGGCCCGAGCCCGATGGCGCGCGACGCCTGCGCCGGGGCCCGCGCCGTCGTCGTCGACGTGCACTACCGGCTCGCGCCGGAGCACCGCTTTCCCGCCGGGGTCGAGGACTGCTACGCGGCGCTGTGCTGGATGGCGGACCGCGCCGCCGCACTCGGCGTCGATCCGGACCGGATCGCCGTCGCCGGTGCGTCGGCGGGCGGGGCCCTGAGCGCCGCGATGACTCTCATGGCACGGGACCGGCAGGGGCCCTCGATCGCCTACCAGTGCCTGCTCATCCCGTGTCTCGACGACCGGGGCGAGACCGTCTCCTTCCGGAGCCTCACCGACCGGAGGATCACCAACGGCCCGAGCGTCGCCCGCACCTGGGACAACTATCTCGGCCCGGGTCGCGGGGAGGCGTCGCCGTACGCCGCGCCGGCCCGTGCGGAGGACCTGCGCGGTCTCCCGCCCGCGTACGTCCTCACCTGCGGGATGGACCCCCTCCGCGACGAGGGCGTCGACTACGCCCGGCGGCTCATCGAGGCCGACGTGCCGGTGGAGCTTCACCACGTGCCGGGCGCCTGGCACTTCTTCGAGGGGTTCGCGCCCGAGAGCGCGATCGCCGAGGCGACGACCGCGCACTGGCTCCGGGCGCTGCGCACCGCCCTGCACCCCTGACCGGAGGCCTACTGGAAGAACTCGGCCGGCAGGTGATCCCGCATCGCGGCGGGGCGGAAACCCTGTTTCTGGATGGTGCGGAGCATCTTCTTGAAGTCGGCGGTCATGTTCGGGTTGAAGTGCACCAGCAGGATGTCGCCCCGGTGCAGGCCGCCGGGCCGCTGGTAGGCGATCCGTCCGTTGCTGACGACCTCCCGCCAGAAGAAGATCGCCTTCATCCCGCAGTCCCGCGCGGCGCGCAGCGTGTCGTGGTCCGTCGCCCCGTACGGTGCGCGGAACAGCGTCGGGCGCGAGCCGTACTGCGTGGTGTAGATGGCGGCCGCGTCGCAGATCTCCTGCTTCTGCCGCGCGTAGGACAGCCGGGGCAGGTACGGGTGCGTCATCGTGTGATCTCCGACGAGCGCACCCACCTGCTGCAGTTCGCGGAAGTAGCCGTAGTTCTTCTTGACGGCCATGTTCGCCAGGAAGAGCGTCACCGGGATCTGCCGGTCCCGGATCAGCCGGACGAAGTCGGCGTCCTTCTCCCAGCCGTCGTCGATCGTGATGAAGACGACCTTGTCCTGCACCGGGATGTCGCTGATCACCGGAGGCAGGCCGTGGCGCGAGCGCGGTAGCGCCGAGGGCGTGCCGGACGAGGCGGAGGCGCTCGGCGTGGGCGACGGGGAGGAGGAGGCGGACGGTGACACCGAGGCCGACGTGGCAGGGCCGCCGGCCGGCGTCTCGCTCGGAGCGCCGCCTCCCGGTCCCCGTGACGCCACCGGCGCCGCGGTCCGCTCGTGCGGACTGCCCGGGTGGCAGGCTGCCAGGCCTCCCGCGGCGAGCACCGCGACGGCGGCTGCGGTGAGGGTGCGGAGCTGTGGGCGAAGGGCCATCGGATATCCCCTAGGAACGACGGTCCGGTCATTTATCAAGCTGTCCGGATCTGGCGGTCGATCAACCTGATTTAGCGAAACGCGAACGTGGGATGGGTCACCCCGCCGCTGTGCCGCCGAGAGAACGGGGCAGGTAGTTCTCCAGCGCCGCGGGCCGCAGTCCCGCCTGGCGGATCCAGGTGAGCAGGCGCTCGAAGTCCCCGGCGAGGCCGCGCCGGAAGTGCATCAGGATGATGTCGCCGGGCCGCAGGTCCGAGCCGCCGTCCATCCGGGCCAGCCGGCCGGACAGGCCGTTGTAGAACTCCACCGACCAGACGACGACCGACTTCATGCCACAGTCGCGGGCCGCCGTCCGGGTGACGTGGTCGTACGATCCGCCGGGCGGCCGGAAGATCTGCGGCCGCCGTCCGTACTGGCGGGCGTCGATGTCGGCCGACTGGCAGATCTGCCGGTGCTGCGCAGCGGAGGACAGCCGTCGCATGTCGTTGAACGGCGCGGCGTGGTCCATCGTGTGGTCCTCGATCGGCGCGCCGGCGTGCTGCAGCGCCCAGAAGTACTCGTAGCCGGTCCGGGCCGCCTGGTCCGTGAGGAAGACCAGGATCGGCACGCGCTGCGTCCGGACGACGTCGACGAAGCGGGTGTCGTGCTCCCAGCCGTCGTCGATGGTGATGAAGACGACCTTGTCCTGCGTCACGACCCGGTCGACCACCGGCGGCAGGCCGTCGCCGCTCCGCTGGTACGACAGCCGCCAGGTGCCCGCCTTCGGAACGGGCCAGCGGGGAGGCGCCATGACCTCGGCCATGGCGGGCGGACCGGCCGCGTGCGCGCCGGAGTGGTGGATCCGTGTCCGGACGTCAGGCCACAGGCCGGAGGCCACTCCGAGCAGCGCCGCGAGCACGCACGAGGCGATCAACCGTATTCCGCGCATCCATCCCCAGCTTCCCCTCAGTGGATCTTAAGTCTCTTCATAGAGGTTGATGCTGGGATGTGGTGGCCAGGTTCGGGCAATCTCGGCTTGTTTCCGCCGCGCGGCGCGGAAAATCGCGAAACTTCGCCCGCCCGGCACCAATCCGGCCCGGCACCGGCTCCGAATACCCGGCGAAACGCGCCGAAGGAGGACCGATGCCGAACACGACGCCCCTGTACCCGGACGACCCGCGGCAGGTGGGGGACTTCCGATTGACCGGCAGGGTGGGCGAGGGCGGCCAGGGGATCGTCTATCGAGGGGAGGCCTCCGACGGCGCGGCGGTCGCCGTGAAACTGCTGCGCGGCGATCTGTGGGGTGACGACGCGGCCCGGAGCCGGTTCCTGTGGGAGGCCGACCTGGCCATGCAGGTGGCACGCTTCTGCACGGCGGGAGTCCTGTCGGCCGGGATGGCGGGGGAGCGGCTTTATATCGTCAGCGAGTACATCGACGGCCCGTCTCTCCAACGGCGCGTCGACTCCGAGGGCGTGCTCGCCGACGGGTCGCTGGAACGGCTCGCGATCGGGACGGTCACCGCGCTGACCGCCATCCACGAGGCGGGCATCGTCCACCGGGATTTCAAACCGGCCAACGTGATCCTCGGCTCCGACGGGCCGCGCGTGATCGACTTCGGCATCGCGCGGGCCCTCGACACCACCCGGACCGCCACCCAGGGCGTGATCGGAACCCCCTCCTACATGGCGCCCGAACGCTTCTCCGGGGCCTGCAGCGGCCCGGCCGCCGACGTCTTCGCGTGGGCCGCGACGATGGTGTACGCGGCGACCGGGCGCCCGCCGTTCGGTGATGACGTGATCCCGGCCGTGCTGAATCGGATCCTGAACGAGCCCCCGGATCTGACCGGGCTGCGCGAACCGGTGCGCGGCCTCGTCGAATCGTGCCTGGTCAAGGATCCGGCACGGCGTCCATCGGCGAGGCAGGTGCTCCTCCGGCTCCTCGGCGGGGCGGGGTCGCCGGTGGCCGCAGTGAACGCCCCGGCCGCTGACACCGGCCGGGGAGCGGTCCTCCCCGTGCCGGACGCCGCGCCGGGCCGGGTCTCGGCCTCGCCGGCGCCGACCTCCCTGGACACGCCCCTCCTGTCGGCGGCGGCCGAACTCGCGGCCGCGGACACCATCGCGGGCTCCGCCGAGACCATCGGGAACATCGCCGGAGTCACCGCGAACGACGCGGCCGAGAGTTCCCCGCGGTCCACCGGGCGTGCCGACGGGCCACGGCGGTCCCGGCTGCGCAAGGTCTTCATTCCCGTGGCGGTCGCGGTGGCCGCCTCGGGCGCCGTCCTGGCCGCGAACGCGGCGGAACCGGGCGGCTCGACCCGTGCCCGTGCCACCGCGAACGCCCGGGCCGCCTCGACCCCCGGTTCACCCGCGGTACCGGCGAATGCGGCGCCGGTGCGCGTGCCGGAGATCGCCGGGCTGTCCGAGAGCGCCGCCGCCGCCCGGCTCCGCGGAGCCGGGCTGACGATGGGGCGCGTCACGGTGGACTGCGCGGCGTCCCGTCAGAAGACGGTCCTGCGCGCCGCTCCCGCCGTGGGTACGACGGCCGCCGCGCACACGGCGGTGGACGTGGTGGTGGGCGGGACGCCGGTCACGGTCCTGGACGGAAAGGGCTGGCCGGTGGCTCAGGCCCGCAAGGTGCTCGAGCGGAACGGCCTTCACGTCACGCTCGAGCGGCGCCGGAGCGACTACTGGATCGGCAAGGTCGTCGCGCAGCACCCGGCCGCCGGAACCCGCGCCTGTCCCGGATCGGACGTCACGCTGTTCGTCGGCGTCGGATGACCCACCGCCACCGGCCCACCTCGCGATGACCTCGGAGCCGCGGCGGGCGTCCCGGAGAGCGCGCGCCGCGGTCGCGTCCGTCAGCCGCGTACGCCCAGGGCGCGGATCAGCGTGGCGCTCAGCGCGGTCACCGTCTCGTCCGGCACCGGTTTGGCGGCCGGACCCTCGGCGAAGTACTTGAGGAACGCCTGCTGGAAACAGGCGCCGGCCAGCAGGGCGCCGGCCGCGTCGGGATCGGCGTCGGCGGCGATCCGTCCCAGGTCGCGTTCGGCGCGCAGGTAGTCGGCGAACCGGCGGACGACGTGCTCCGGCCCGGCGCCGTACTTGCGCATCGCCTCGCGCTGGGCGGCCATCAGCTGCGGCTCGGCCAGCAGTGAGCCGAGCATGGGCAGGGTCTGGAGGTAGAAGTCCAGGGTGGCGCGGGTGAGCTCGGCGATCGTGCCCGCGACGCTGCCGTCGCCGGGACGGGCGTCGACGCGGGCGAAGCCGGGCATCCGCTCGCGGAGGACGTGGAGCAGAAGCTCCGTCTTGTCGGTGAAGTGCTTGTAGAGGGCCGCCTCGGACAGGCCCGCGGCCTTGGCGATCTCCTTTGTGGTGGTGCGCGTGACGCCGCGTTCGCGCATGAGGCCGGCGGCGGCGTCGAGGATGCGATCCCGGGTTCCCACGATCCCCCTTGGTCGTCGAGCGTTCTCCCATTATGGTGGTTAGTGAGTACTCACTAACCACGGAGGGGTGACGCGTCATGAGACTTACGATCTTCGGAGCGAGCGGAGGCACCGGGACCCGGCTGGTCCGGCAGGCGCTGGAGCGGGGCCACGAGGTGACGGCCGTGGTCCGTGATCCGGCACGGCTCGCCGTCCCGGCCCACGATCGCCTGACCGTCGTCACGGCGGACGTGATGGACCCGGCGGCCATCGAGCCCGCCGTCGCCGGAGCCGACGCCGTCGTCTCCGCGCTCGGCCACCGCGACACCGGCCCGACGACCGTGTGCCAGGACGGCGCGCGCAGCATCATCGAGGCGATGTCCAAGGCCGGCGTCCGCCGTTTCCTCATGGTCAGCGCCGCGGGATTCGTCACCGACGCCGGCGACGGCCCCGTCACCCGCTACGTGGCCAAACCGATCCTGCAGCGGATCCTGCGGCACGCCTTCGCCGACATGCGCCGTGCGGAGGAGGAGGTCCGCGACAGCGACCTCGACTGGACGATCGTCCGGCCGCCGCGGCTCATCGACAAGGAGGGCACGGGGCGATACCGGACGGCGATCGACCTCAACGTCCGGGGCGGCATCCAGATCTCCCGCGCCGATCTCGCCACCGGCCTCCTCGACCTCGTCCCCGACGACTCGGTGGTGCGCCGGCACGTCTCGATCGCGCGTTGACCGCCGGCGCTCCGGCCCGGCCGCCGAGGCGGTGACGACCGGACGACGGGGTGGCGGGCGACAACTGGGCGGCGACCGGGCGGCGGGGGATCGGGCGGTGACGGCCGGACGGATCTGCCGGGTCGGTGACGTCCGGGCGGCGTGCCTGGGCGGTCGGGTGCGGACGACAGACGGCCCCGCCGCCGACGGGTCGGCGGCGGGGCCGTCGATCAGGCCCTCCGGCGAACGGTCAGCCGACGCCGATCAGGTCGACGACGAAGATCAGCGTCTCGCCCGGCTTGATCGCGCGGCCCGCGCCGCGGTTGCCGTATCCCAGGTGCGGCGGGATGACCAGCTTGCGGCGTCCGCCGACCCGCATGCCGGCGACGCCCTGGTCCCAGCCCTGGATGACGCGTCCCCCGCCGAGCGGGAAGCTGAACGCCTCGCCGCGGTTCCACGAGGCGTCGAACTCCTCGCCGGTCGAGTGGGACACGCCGACGTAGTGCACCGAGACGGTGGAGCCGGGCTGGGCCTCGGCGCCGTCGCCGACCGTGATGTCGGTGATCTGCAGGTCGGCGGGCGGGTTGCCCTCGGGGAAGTCGATCTCAGGTCGCTCAAGCGCCATGGGAATTTCTCTCATCGTCGGTGATGTCGAACACCCAAGCGTATCCACCCGTGACACCCCCGACCCGCAGGAATGCGGCTCCGGTGGTGCCTGTTGGCATTGGCGTGAACGTTGAGATCTTCTCCGATGTCGTATGCCCGTGGTGTTACCTGGGCCGGGCGCGGTTCGCCGCCGCCGTCCGGAGCTTCGGCGGCCAGGTGGACGTGGCCTGGCGGCCGTACCAGCTCGACCCCGATGCCTCGGCGGGCGGGCTGATGAGCGAGAGCCTCGCCGAGAAGTTCGGCGGGCCGGATCGCGTCGCCGAGGCGCACGCGCGGATGCGGGAGCTGATGGCGGCCGAGGGTCTGCCGTACGCGCCGGAGAAGGCGCTGCGGGCGAACACCCGCGACGCGCACCGGGTGATCGCGCTGGCCGATGAGGCGGGTGTGCAGGACGCCGTCGTCGGCCGGCTGTTCCAGGCGCACCACGCCGAGGGCCGGGACCTGAACGACCACGGCACGCTCGCCGAACTCGCGGCCGAGGCCGGCCTGGCGGGCGTGGGGGAGCGCCTCGCGGCCGGGGAGGGCGACGCGGCGGTCACCGCCCAGCTCGAGGTCGCGCGCGGCGTCGGCGTCACCGGTGTGCCGTTCTTCGTCTTCGAGGGCACGTGGGCGGTGTCCGGCGCGCAGTCACGGGAGTTCTTCGAGAACGCGCTCGCCGAGGTGGCGGCCAAGATCGCCTGAGCCACCGCCCGTACACGCTGCGGGGACCGCTGAGGCCGGTGTGAACAGTGGGGCGCTCTCGGGTCACGGAAACCCTCTGACCTGGTAAAAGGCTTTGGTTTTCCGTTTTTCGGACGGATACATTCCGACCTACGGATACATCCGATTCCCCGGGAGATCCCCCTTGGAGCCGCAGGCACTCCGCCGCAGCCTGTCACTGCGTGACCTCATCGTCTACGGGCTGCTGTTCATCGGGCCGCTCGCCCCGGTCGGCGTCTTCGGCGTGCTCGACGCCAAGAGCACCGGGGCGGTCGCCCTCGTCTACGTGGTGGCGACGATCGCCATGGGCTTCACCGCCCTGTCCTACGCGCAGATGTCGCGCAAGGTCCCGAAGGCCGGATCGGTGTTCGCCTACGCCAGCGCGGGGCTCGGCCGGCCGGCGGGCCTGCTGGCCGGCTGGATGGCGCTGCTCGACTACCTGCTGATCCCCGCGGTGGCGTACCTGTTCTGCGGGATCGCGCTGCACTCCCAGGTGCCCTCGGTCCCCGCCTGGATCTTCACGGTCGTCGCCTTCGTACTGACCACCGCCCTCAACCTGGCCGGTGTGCGCGTCGCGGCGCGCGTCGGGCTCGTCGTGCTCGTCGTCGAGATCCTGCTCCTCGCGGTCTTCGTGGTCGCCGCGGTCGTCGTCCTCATCACGCACGGGCCGGCCCGGCCGTGGGCGTCGCCGTTCACCGGCACCGGCGGGACCACCGCGAGCGCCGTCATGGGGGGCGTCTCGGTCGCCGTGCTGTCCTTTCTCGGCTTCGACGGGATCGCCTCCTTCGCCGAGGAGAACACCGGGGACGAGCGCCAGATCGGGCGCGCGGTGCTGTTCTGCCTCGGCCTGGCGGGGCTGCTGTTCGTCGTCCAGACGTACCTGGCCGGGCTCCTCATGCCCGTGAGCCCGCAGCACCTCGCGTCGGCGCCCGCCGAACAGGGCACCGCGTTCTACGTCATGACCGACTCGGCGTTCGGGTCCTGGCTCCACCTGGCGTTCGTCGTCGTCAAGGGCATCGGACCGGCGTTCTCCGCGATGTCCGCGGTGGCGGCCGCGTCCCGGCTGATGTACGGGATGGCCCGCGACCACGGCCTGCCCAAGGCGCTCGCCACCGTCGATGCCCGCTCCCGCGTGCCCCGGGCGGCGCTCCTCACGACGGCGGCGGTCGCGGCCGTCGTCTCGGTGTGGGCGGCCTGGCGTTCGGACGGCCTCGACGTGCTCGTCTCCGTCGTGAACATGGGCGCCCTCGCGGCCTTCACCCTGCTGCACGCGTCGGTGACCGGGTACTTCGTCGTGCGCCGCCGGAGCCGGGCGTGGCTGCCGCACCTGCTCGTGCCGGCCGCGGGCGCCGCCGTGTCCATCTGGATCATCGTGTCGGCGACCACCATGGCGAAGGTCGTGGGCGGCGTCTGGCTCGCCGCCGGGCTGGTGGTGGTCGCCCTCCAGCGCCGCCGCGGACCCCGCGCCACGACGCCCGGCGCGGACGGTGCGGACGGCCCGGTCGGCCGCGAGCCGGTGCCCGGCGGGAACCGTTCCTCGTCGCGCCGCTCCTGAGCGGGCGCCCCGGGTTCGGCCGGGCGGGTGAGGACGTCCGAACGCCGCCGTTCCGGCCGGGACCCGGTTGGCTACGCTGAGCCCCGTGACACCGAACATCGACCCGCTCGTCGCGCGGATGCAGGGATTCGGCACCACGGTGTTCGCCGAGATGACGGCGCTGGCGGTCCGCACCGGGGCGATCAACCTCGGCCAGGGCTTCCCCGACACCGACGGCCCCGCCAAGCTGCTCGAGACCGCGGCCGAGGCCATCATGAACGGCGCCAACCAGTACCCGCCCGGCCCTGGGCTCCCGGAGCTGCGCGAGGCCGTCGCCGCGCAGCGCGCGGAGCGGTACGGCCTGGCGTACGACCCCACCGGCGAGGTGCTGGTGACCGTCGGGGCGACGGAGGCGATCGCGGCGGCGATCCTCTCTCTCGTCGAGACGGGGGAGGAGGTCGTCGTGTTCGAGCCCTACTACGACTCGTACGCGGCGATCATCGCGCTGGCCGGTGGCGTACGACGGCCGGTCACCCTGCGTCCCGACGCGGGAAGGTTCACGTTCGACCCGGCCGAACTACGCGCCGCCGTCACCCCGCGCACCCGGGTGCTCCTGCTCAACTCGCCGCACAATCCGACCGGCACGGTCTTCACCCGCGAGGAGCTGGAGGTCGTCGCGGAGGTGTGCCGCGAGCACGACCTCGTCGCCGTCACCGACGAGGTCTACGAGTACCTCACCTACGACGACGCCCCGGGCGGCGCGCACGTGCCGCTCGCCACCCTACCCGGCATGCGCGAGCGCACGGTGGCGATCTCCTCGGCCGGCAAGACCTTCTCCGTCACCGGCTGGAAGGTCGGCTGGATCACCGCGCCCCCGCGGTTCGTCCGGGCGGTCCAGACGGTCAAGCAGTTCCTCACCTTCACCGCGAGCGCCCCGTACCAGCGTGCGGTCGCCTACGCCCTGCGCGAGGAGCAGGAGTGGGTGGACGGCCTCCGCGTGTCCCTGCGGGCCAAACGCGACCGGCTGAGCGACGGCCTCACCGCCGCCGGGCTCACGACGTTCCGGCCGCAGGGCACCTACTTCGCGCAGGCGGACGTCCGGTCGCTCGGCTTCGGCGACGGCCGCGCGTTCGTCGGCGCCCTGCACGAGCGCGCCGGCATCGTCGCCATCCCGACGCAGGTGTTCTACGACTCCGGCGCCGGCGACCCGTACGTCCGGTTCGCCTTCTGCAAGCGCGACGAGGTCATCGACGAGGCCGTCGAACGACTCCGCCGGCTGTAGGCCGTGTCTGACGAATCCCGTTCGTGGCGAACGTGTCGGACACGCCCTGGCGGGCCCGGCGCGGCGCTCGGATACGCTCGTCTGTCGTGTCCGGACACCGCATCCCGCAGCCGCAGTTCCCCGACGACGACGGCGGTGCCCCCGCCGAGGTCGAGCGGGTTCTGAGCGACTACGCCGGGGGCCGCGCGGATGAGCGGGCCGTGCTCGCTGCGCTCGCCGGCGCCCGCCTGCTGGTTCCTGTGGTCGCGGTGCTGACCGAGGACGAGACCGTCGACGGTCTGCGGCGCGAGAAGGAGAGCGAGATGGCGCTCCCCACCCTCGTCGGGGACGACGGCAGGCGTGCCGTGCTCGCCTTCACCTCCACCGACAGCCTCGCCCGCTGGCGCCCGGACGCCCGGCCCGTCGCGGTGCACGCCCGGGAGGCGTGCCGGGCCGCCGTCGACGAGTCCGCCGACGCGGTGGTCGTCGACGTGGCGGGCCCCGTGCCGTACGCGATCGAGGGCGCCCGGCTGCGGGTGCTCGCGAGCGGCGGCGCGATCACCGCCCCCCACGAGGACCCCGATGTCCTCATGGCCGTCCACGCCGCCGTGGACGGTCTGCCCGGCATCACCGGGGTGCGTGTGGAGCCCGGCGAACGGGCCGAGCTCGCCGTGCGTCTCCGGCTGGCCGAGAGCGCCGGCGGCCCGGAGGTGCGGGCCGCCGCCGACCGCCTCGCCGAGCGGCTCCGCGGCCACGTCGCCGGAGGCGTCGAGATCGGGATCGTCCGCGAATAGAGTGCCGGGGTGACCACCCCCGACTGGGCCGAGCCGGTGATCCGGCGGCGGCTCGGCGTCATCGCGGCCACCGTGGTCGTCCTCGCGCTGGTGACCTGGCGGGTCGGGCCGGCCCCCGACCTCCCGGCGTTCGTCTGTCTCGCCGTGGCCGGTGTCGCGCTGACGTTCATCGACATCGCGCTGAAGCGCCTGCCCGACCCGGTGACGCTCCCGTCGTACGCCGTCGGCCTGCTGCTGCTCGGGATGGCGGCGCTCTTCACCCACGACGGCGGCGTGCGGTTCGCTCACGCGCTGGCGGGCATGGTCGCGCTGTTCGCGCTCTACGCGCTGCAGTGGCTCATCGCGCCGAACCAGATCGGCCTGGGCGACGTGAAGCTGGCGGGCGTGCTGGGGCTCTACCTCGGATGGCTCGGCCTCTCCGCGTGGGTGGCCGGGGTGTGCGCCGGATATGTTCTCGCCGCGGTGTACTCGATCGGGCTGCTGGCGAGCCGGCGGGCGACGCTCAAGTCGCAGATCCCCTATGGACCCTTCATGCTCGCCGGAGTCCTGGCGGCGGTGCTGGTCTACGCCTGAGCGGCCATTTCGCGCCCGAAGAACGAATGATGTCCGGGCGCCGGAATATCATTCCTCGCTGTTTGCCTTATCCCGACGTGAGTCGCGATTCCTCGTCGACCGGAAACGGGTATTCAATTCGCGGTACGCCTCGGCGTGCTCCGAAAGAAACCCGTCTTATCGGGCCGAACAGATTTGGGGAAACAATTGACTCCTCGCGCTAATGGGCGGACAAAGAGCCCGATCACCGGTCTTCGTACGTGGATCGTCGTGATCACGGCCGGATCGGCCGGGGTGCTGGCGGCGGCGACGTCGTGGAATCCGGCACCGGCCGCCGCCGCGTACCGGGCGCCGGGAACGGCCGACGGCCGGCCGGGACACCAGGGCACCCACCCTCGCGTTCAGCCGTCCCCGAGCGTCGCCGGCGTGGCGAATGGCGCCGGGGACACCGTGACCATCGCCCCCGAGAACGACGACCGGAACAGGAACTTCTTCGACGACGGATTCGACGACGGGAACTTCAAGACCCGCCGGCACCTGGAGTTCACCGGGGCGATCGGATGGCCGGACGTCGCCATGGGCTGCTTCTTCGATCCGGACTTCCGTGGCGCCGACCGCCATGGCCGCCGCGTCGTCTGCATCGAGACGGCCGTACGGCCGCCCATCTTCGCGCACACGCGGGTCCGCGGCCGTCATCGTTTCTTCGACGACGACCGGTTCCGTCGCCGCAGGCACGTCCGTTGATCGGAGCGTCGACGACGAGTCCGGATCGTGTCCGGAAAGGTGATTCACGCACCTTTCCGGACACGATCTGATTCTCCCCTCGATAGGGTGCGCCATATGAAGACGACGGTCGACATCTCTGCTGAGTTGGTGCGAGAGGTTCGTCGAATGGCCCAGGAGGAGGACACCACGCTCGACTCCCTGATCGACGAGGGACTGCGGGCGGTCCTGGCGCGTCGTGGGGAGGAGCGTCGCTACGTCCTCCCCGACGTCTCGGTCGGCGGAGAGGGGCTCCAGCCCGAGGTGCGTGCGGCGGCGTGGAGCGAGTTGTGTTCGCTCGCGTACGAAGATCGGCTGTGATCACTGGCGGGTCGTCTCACGCTGCGGACGTATGCGCGTAGCCTTCCGTGGGGATGAAAGGATTCACCACATGCTGCGCTGGCTGACCGCGGGGGAGTCTCATGGCCCGGCCCTCGTCGCGATCCTGGAAGGGCTGCCCGCCGGTGTGCGCGTGACCTCTGGCGACATCGCCGAGGCGCTGCGCCGCCGCCGTCTCGGCCACGGGCGAGGCGCCCGCATGAAGTTCGAACAGGACCGGGTGACGATCGTCGGCGGGATCCGGCACGGCCGCACCCAGGGCGGCCCGGTCGCGATCGAGATCGCCAACACCGAGTGGCCGAAGTGGGAGATGGTCATGTCGGCCGATCCCGTCGACCCGGACGAGCTGGCCGCCCAAGCGCGCAACGCGCCGCTGTCGCGGCCCCGACCCGGCCACGCCGACCTGGCCGGCATGCAGAAGTACGGCTTCGACGACGCCCGGCCGATCCTCGAGCGGGCCAGCGCCCGCGAGACCGCCGCGCGGGTCGCGATCGGCGAGGTCGCCAAGGCGTTCCTGGCCCAGGCGGTGGGCGCCCGGATCCTCAGCCACGTCGTGGCCCTCGGCGAGGTGAGCGTCCCGGACGGCGTGGTGCCCGGCCCGGACGACCTCGAGCGGATCGACGCCGACCCGGTGCGCTGCGCCGATCCGGAGACGAGCGCCGCGATGGTCGCCCACATCGAGGACCTGCGCAGGGCCGGCGACACACTGGGCGGCGTCGTCGAGGTCCTCGCCTACGGCCTGCCGCCCGGTGTCGGCAGCCACGTGCACTGGGACCGGCGGCTCGACGCCCGCCTCGCCGGCGCCCTGATGGGGATTCAGGCGATCAAGGGCGTCGAGGTCGGCGACGGGTTCACCACCGCGCGCCGCCCGGGCTCGCGGGCGCACGACGAGATCGAGAACACCCCTGAGGGCATCCGGCGGCGCACCGCCCGGGCCGGGGGCATCGAGGGCGGCATGACGACCGGCGACCCGGTGCGCGTGCGCGCCGCGATGAAGCCGATCTCCACCGTGCCCCGCGCGCTCGACACGGTGGACGTGACGACCGGGGAGCCCGCGAAGGCGATCAACCAGCGCAGCGACGTCACCGCGGTGCCCGCCGCCGGGGTCGTCGCCGAGGCCATGGTGGCGCTGGTGCTGGCCGAGGCCACGGTCGAGAAGTTCGGCGGCGACTCCGTCGAGGAGACCGCACGTAATCTGCAGGGCTACCTCTCATCTCTGGTGATCAAGTGAATTCCAAGGTCGTCGTCATCGGTCCGCCCGGCTCCGGCAAGACCACCGTGGGCCGGATCCTCGCCGAGCGACTCGGCGTCCCGTTCCGCGACACCGACCACGACGTCGAGACCACGGCCGGCAAGCCGATCGGGGAGATCTTCGTCGACGACGGCGAGGAGCGCTTCCGCGCGCTGGAGCGCGCGGCCGTCCAGGAGGCCCTCGGGACCCACGACGGCGTGATCGCCCTCGGCGGCGGCGCGATCCTGGACCCCGGCACCCAGGCCGACCTGGCCGGCCACCAGGTCGTGTACCTGGAGGTCGGGCTGTCGGACGCGGTCAAGCGGGTCGGGCTGGCGTCCGCGCGCCCCCTGCTCGTGCTGAACCCGCGCAGCCAGTTCCGCAAGCTGATGGAGGAGCGGCGCCCGATCTACGAGCGCCTCGCCGTGCTCACGGTGACGACGGACGGCCGGGAGCCGGCCGACGTCGCCGACGAGATCGTCAAGGGCCTCGCGTGACCCGCGTCCACGTCGGCGGTGACGCGCCGTACGACGTCGTGATCGGCACCGGGGTGCTCCGGCAGCTCCCGGCCCTCGTCGGCGAGGCCAGGACGGTCGCCGTCGTGCACGCCGAGGGCCTGCCGGAGATCGCCCGTCCGGTGTGCGGGGCGCTCGCCGAGGCCGGATACGACGTCCACGCGCTGCCCGTCCCCGACGGCGAGGCCGGCAAGGACGTCGCCGTGCTCGCCGGCCTCTGGTCGGGCTTCGCCCGGCTCGGCATGACCCGCACCGACGTGGTCGTCGGCGTGGGCGGGGGAGCGACCACCGACCTCGCCGGATTCGCCGCCGCGACCTGGCTGCGGGGCGTGAAGGTCGTGCTGCTGCCGACCACGCTGCTGGCCATGGTGGACGCCGCGGTCGGCGGCAAGACCGCGATCGACATCCCCGAGGGCAAGAACCTCGTGGGCGCCTTCCACCCGCCCGCCGGGGTCCTGTGCGACCTGACGACGCTCGTCACGATGCCGCGCGCCGACTATGTCAGCGGCCTCGCCGAGGTGATCAAGGCCGGGTTCATCGCCGACCCGGTGATCCTCGACCTCGTCGAGGACGACCCCGAGGCCGCGGGCCGCCCGGACGGGCCGCACACCCTGGAGCTCATCGAGCGCGCCGTCGCCGTCAAGGCTCGGGTCGTGTCCGAGGATCTCAAGGAGAGCGGGCTGCGCGAGATCCTCAACTACGGGCACACGCTCGGCCACGCGATCGAGAAGGTCGAGGAGTACCGCTTCCGGCACGGCGACGCGATCGCCATCGGCATGGTGTACGCCGCCGAGCTGGCCCGCCTGGCCGGCCGCCTCGGCGACACGGAGGTCGACCGGCACCGGGCGATACTCTCCGGCGTCGGCCTGCCCACCTCCTACCTGCCCGACGTGTGGCCGGCGCTGCGCGACGCCATGCGCGTGGACAAGAAGGCGCGCGGGGCACGGCTGCGGTTCGTCGTCCTGGACGGCATCGCCGCGCCGGGCCGGCTCGAGGACCCGGACGAAGACCTGCTCGTACGGGCGTACGAGCGGGTCACCCGCTGAGAGAGGAAGGCGAGCGGTCGATGAGCGAGGTCTTCGTCCTGAACGGGCCGAACCTCGGCAGGCTGGGCAGCCGCGAACCCGACGTCTACGGCGCCGCGAACTTCGACGACCTGACCGCGCTGTGCCGGGACACCGCACGGCGGCTGGGCCTGCACGCCGAAGTACGCCAGACCGACGACGAGGCCGAGCTGGTCTCCTGGCTGCACGAGGCCGCCGACGGCAGGATCCCGGTCGTGCTCAACCCGGCCGCGTTCACCCACTACTCGTACGCGCTGCGCGACGCCATCGCCCAGCGCACCGCCCCGCTGATCGAGGTGCACATCTCCAACCCGGCGGCCCGCGAGGAGTTCCGCCACACCTCGGTCGTCGCGGCGGTGGCCACCGGCACGATCGCCGGCTTCGGCCTCCTCTCCTACGTGCTGGCGCTGCAGGCGATCGCCGAGCTCCTCGCCGAGAAGACGGACTGACCGGAGCGCGGTCGGCGGCGCCCCGGTACGGTAAGACTGAATCTGATTCGGTTACTCGGCGGTCAAGGTCAGGATTGGGGTGCGGTGACATGCGCATCGGGATGTCCCTCAACTACGCGGGCGGGTTCAAGGAGACCGTCGACGAGCTGGCGGACTATGAGAAGGCCGGCCTCGACATCGTGTTCGTGCCGGAGGCGTACAGCTTCGACGCGGTCAGCCAGATGGGCTTCATCGCGGCGCGCACCGAGCGCCTCCAGATCGCCTCGGGCATCCTCCAGCTGTACTCGCGGACCCCGACCCTTACCGCGATGACGGCGGCCGGTCTCGACTACGTCTCCGGCGGGCGATTCGTGCTCGGCCTCGGCGCGTCCGGCCCGCAGGTCATCGAGGGCTGGCACGGCGTCCCGTACTCCGCGCCCATCGGACGGACCCGGGAGATCATCGAGATCTGCCGCATGGTGTGGCGCCGCGAGCGCCTCGCCTACGACGGCAAGTACTACAAGCTGCCCCTGCCCGCCGAGGAGGGCACCGGCCTCGGCAAGCCGCTCAAGCTGATCAACCACCCGGTCCGCGAGCGCATCCCGATCTTCATCGCGTCCCTCGGCCCGAAGAACGTCGAGATGACCGCCGAGCTGGCCGAGGGCTGGGAGCCGATCTTCTACGTGCCCGAGAAGGCCGGCGACGTCTGGGGCGAGGCGCTCGCCCGCGGCAAGGCCAAGCGCGACCCCTCGCTCGGTGAGCTCGACATCGTCGCGCAGGCGTTCCTCGCGATCGGGGACGACGTCGAGGGCCTCCTCGACTTCGGCCGGCCCATGGCCGCGCTGTACATCGGTGGCATGGGCGCCAAGGGCCGCAACTTCTACAACGACCTCGCCCGGCGCTACGGCTATGAGAAGGAGGCCGAGGAGATCCAGGACCTCTACCTCGCCGGCAAGAAGCAGGAGGCCGCCGAGAAGGTCCCGTACGAGCTGCTGCAGAAGACCTCCCTGATCGGCTCGGAGGGCTTCGTCCGCGACCGTCTCGCCGCGCTGAAGGAGTCCGGCGTCACGACGCTCAACGTCGCGCCGCTGGCCGGCGACCACGAGTCCCGCGTCAAGCTGATCGAGAAGATCCGGGAGCTTGCCGCCTCGGCGTGACGGTACGGCGCGGCGGCGCCGGCCGAGCGGATCCCCGGCCGGGTTCGGCCGCTGTGGCCGACGGCGCGGGCCGGACCGGCGGGCGGGGCGCGCCGGGCCGACCGGGCGGCACCGGGCGTGCGGAGCCGGGTGCCCGGGGACCGGCCGTGCCGCGTCGGCCCGGGTGTCGGGCCGGGCGTAGAGTCGGGGCATGCCGGAGATCCACGAGGCCCGCCGGGCGCGGCTGGCCGGGCTCGTCGCTGCCCGTGACGCCGACGCGGCGCTGATCACACGCCTGGTCAACGTCCGCTACCTGACCGGGCTGGCCAGTTCCAACGCCGCCCTGCTCGTACGCGCCGACGGGACCGCCGTGCTGGCGACCGACGGGCGGTACGCCGGGACGGCCGCGCGGGCCTGCCCGGAGCTCGAATGCGTCATCGACCGTGCCACCGCGGGCGTGCTGGCCGCCCGGGCGTCGGGCCGGCTGGCGTTCGAGGCGCACGACGTGACCGTCGAGGCGCACGACGCGCTGGCCGCGGAGCCGGACGCGCCGGACCTGGTCGCCCTCGGGCGTGCCGTGGAAGAACTACGGATGATCAAGGACGAGGCGGAGATCGCCCTCCTCTCGGAGGCCTGCGCCATCACCGACCGGGCCTTCGACGCGGTGCTGCCCACCATCCGGCCCGGCGTCACCGAACGCGAGATCGCGGTCGCCCTGGACCGGGCCATGGTCGACCTCGGCGCCGAACAGCCCGCGTTCGCGACCATCGTGGCGAGCGGCCCGAACGGCGCCATCCCGCACCACGTCCCGTCCGGTCGCGCGATCGCGCACGGTGACCTCGTGACCATGGACTTCGGCGCCCGCCAGGGCGGCTACCACGCCGACATGACCCGTACGGTCGCCGTCGGCACGGCCGGCGCCTGGGAGCGCGAGATCTACGAACTCGTCGCCGCGGCCCAGGCCGCGGGCGTGGCGGCCGCCGCCCCGGAGGCGGTGACCAAGGAGGTCGACGCCGCCGCCCGTGACCTCATCGAGGCGGCCGGGCACGGCGACGACTTCCCGCACGGGCTGGGACACGGCGTAGGCCTGGAGATCCACGAGGCACCGCTCATGGGGTATGACAAGACCGGTAAACTGACGGATCGAGTTCCCATCACCGTCGAGCCCGGCGTCTACGTCGCCGGTCGCGGCGGGGTCCGCATCGAGGACACGCTCGTCGTCCGTGCGGATGGTCCGGAGCTGCTCACCAAGACGACCAAGGACCTGCTCGTCATCTAGACGCGGCAGACCGCCGAAGCGGGAGAACGACACACAGTGGCGACGACGAACGACCTGAAGAACGGCATGACGCTGAACCTTGACGGCCAGCTGTGGACCGTCCTGGAGTTCCAGCACGTCAAGCCTGGCAAGGGCGGCGCGTTCGTCCGCACCAAGCTCAAGAACGTCCTGTCCGGCAAGGTCGTCGACAAGACCTTCAACGCCGGCACCAAGGTCGACGTGGCCAACGTCGACAAGCGGGAGATGCAGTATCTCTACCGTGAGGGCGAGGACTTCATCTTCATGGACACCGAGACCTACGACCAGCCCCACATCCCGGACGCGACGGTCGGCGACGCGGCGGACTACCTCCTGCCGGAGCAGAACGCCGTGATCGCCTTCAACGAGGGCACCCCGCTCTACATCGAGCTGCCCGCGGCCGTGGTGCTCGAGGTGACCGAGACCGAGCCCGGTCTGCAGGGCGACCGCTCGACCGGCGGCACCAAGCCGGCGACGGTCGAGACCGGCGCGGTGATCCAGGTCCCGCTGTTCATCACGACCGGCGAGAAGATCAAGGTCGACACCCGCTCGGGCGACTACCTGGGTCGTGCCTGATCCGTGGCCGCACGCAGCAAGGCACGCAGACGCGCCCTGGAGATCCTCTACGAGGCCGAGGTGCGCGGTGACTCGCCGATCGAGGTCCTCGACCGGCGCACCCGGGATTCCGAGCAGCGGCTCGCCGAGCAGGACTTCGTCGAGCGGCTCGTCGAGGGAGTGGCATCGCGCCGCGAGCGCATCGACGAGCTGATCGCGACGTACGCCGTCGGCTGGACCCTCGACCGGATGCCCATGGTCGACCGCAACATCCTGCGCCTGGGCGCGTTCGAGCTGCTGTGGAGCGACGACGTCCCCGACGGCGTGGCGGTCAGCGAGGCGGTGGCCCTGGCGACCGAGCTGTCCACCGACGAGTCGCCGCGGTTCGTCAACGGCCTGCTGTCGCGGCTGCTGGAGCTGAAACCGTCGTTGTCCCTGTAGAGGTCTAGTGTGGGCGCAGGAGCCGGGAGGGGGCAGCCGTGACCGATCGTCCGCGATCGCGGTCGATGCGCACCGCCGTCGTGTGGGAGATCCTGCGCGACGTCCTCGACGAGACCGCCAAGGAGTCGGGGCGTGACCGCCTCGACGTCCTCGACGCGGGCGGCGGCACGGGCGGGTTCGCCGTGCCGCTCGCCGAGCTCGGGCACCGGGTGACGGTGGTCGACGCCAGCCCGGACGCCCTCGCCGGCCTCGAGCGCCGCGCGGCCGAGGCCGGTGTCACGGTCCGTGCCGTGCAGGGCGACGCCGACGGCCTGCTCGACGTCGTCGGGCCCGACAGCGCCGACCTCGTCATCTGCCACAGCGTGCTGGAGTACGTCGACGACCCGGCCACGGCGCTGGCCGCCGTCGCCCGCACCGTACGGCCCGGCGGAGCGGTCAGCGTGCTGGCCGCCAACCAGGTCGCCGCGGTGCTCCACCGGGCGCTCGCCGGGCACTTCGAGGACGCCCGCCGGGTGCTGTCCAGCGCGCAGGGCCACTGGGGGGACCGCGATCCGGTTCCGCGCCGGTTCACCTCCGGGATGCTGGCCGAGCTGATCGAGGCCGCTGGTCTGCGGGCGGGGCCGGTGCACGGGGTCCGGGTGTTCTCCGACCTCGTGCCCAGCGGCATCATCGACGGTGAGCGGGGGGCCGCCGACGAGCTCGTCGCCCTGGAGCGCGCGGTCTCCATGCACCCCGTCCTGAAGGACGTCGCCACCCAGCTCCACGCCCTGGCTTATCGACGATGAGCGACCGGTGAGCAGGAAGCAGCAACTGCACCGTCCCGGGCCGCCGCCCGGGCCGCCCGGGGACGACACCGGGTGCACGGTCCTGCACGTGGACATGGACGCCTTCTTCGTGAGCGTCGAGCTGCTCGAGCAGCCGGAGCTGCGCGGCCGTCCTGTGGTCGTCGGCGGAGCCGGGCCGCGGGGCGTCGTGGCCGCCGCGTCGTACGAGGTGCGGGCCTTCGGGGTGCACTCGGCGATGCCGATGAGCCGGGCCCGGCGGCTGTGCCCGCAGGCGGTGGTGCTGCCGCCGCGTCACGACAAGTACGCCGCCGTGTCGGCGGGGGTGATGGAGATCTTCCGTTCGATCACGCCGTCCGTGGAGCCGCTCGCGCTCGACGAGGCGTTCCTCGACGTCGCCGGGGCGCTGCGCCGCCTCGGCCGGCCCGCCGAGATCGGCCGGATGATCCGTGAGCAGGTGTCCGAGCAGCAGGGCATCACCTGCTCGGTCGGGATCGCGAGCACCAAGTTCGTGGCCAAGCTCGCGTCCACCCGGTGCAAACCGGACGGCCTGCTGGTCGTGCCCGCGGACAAGGTCGTCGACTTCCTGCATCCGCTGCCGGTCGCGGCGCTGTGGGGCGTGGGGGAGCGCACCGAGCGGATCCTCCAGCGCCTCGGTCTGCACACGGTCGGTGACCTGGCCGGCACCCCGATCGACACGCTCCGGCGCGAGATCGGTGAGGCGATGGGCCGCCATCTCCACGACCTGGCCTGGGGCCGGGACCCGCGGTCGGTGACGGCCGGCGTTCCGGACAAGAGCATCGGGGCGGAGGAGACCTTCGACCATGACATCGCCGACCCCGAGGCGATCCGGCGCGAGCTGCTACGGCTCTCCGACCGGGTGGGCGCGCGGCTGCGCGACAGCGGCCAGGCGGGCCGCACCGTGGCGGTCAAGCTCCGCAGGGCGGACTTCACCACCATCACCCGCGCCCGCACTCTCGGGGAGCCGACCGACCTGGCCCGCGACCTGTACGCCACCGCGTGCGCGCTGTACGAGGCGTCGGGGCTCGAGGGCGTTCCCCTGCGGCTGGTGGGCGTGCGGATGGAGAATCTCGCGCCCTCCGGCACGATGCCCCGGCAGCTCGCCCTGGGGGAGCCGGAGACCGGCTGGCGCCAGGCCGAGGCGGCCATGGACCGCGCCGCCCGCCGGTTCGGCGCGGGTGCCGTACGCCCCGCCGCGCTGGTCCGCGCGGACCGCGAGCGTGATAATCGCCACGGTCGGGAGACGCCGGATGACCACTGAGCCCAGTGTGATCACCGTGACTACCTGTAGTGACCAGGGGTGTTGACTTGACGATCCGTCTATCCCCAGTCGAACGTTTTCTTTCCCCCGGTCGTCATGCCTCGTATTCTGGGCATATCACCGATAGCCATGTCCCCGTCCGGCGTGGGATTCCCCCTCGCGGGGCTGTCTTTGGGAGGCGCCGTGCCGCTCTCTGACCACGAGCAGCGCATGCTCGACCAGATCGAGCGCGCGCTGTACGCCGAGGATCCGAAGTTCGCTTCGGCGGTCCGCTCGACCGATCCGCAGGTGCATTACAGGCGCAGGATCTGGAAGGCCGCGATCGGCTCCGCACTGGGCCTGTTCGTGGTGTTGGCAGGCGTCATCGTGAACACCATGCCGATCAGCATCGTGATCAGTGTGGCGGGCTTCCTGCTCATGGTCACCTGCTGTGCGTGGGGGCTGACCAGCTGGAAGCGGATGAACGGGGTCGCCGATCCGGCGCCGCGCAAGCGGTCGGGCAAGCGGTCGGGCAAGCGGTCGAAATCGGCCAAGAGCGGCGGGTTCATGGAGCGACTGGAAGAGCGCTGGCGCCGCCGCCACGGAGAGCTCTGAGCCCCCAGACCACCCACGTCACCGCCCGGCCGGCCGCCGGGCGGTGACGCGTTCGGGCCTCGAGCGGCGCGGAGGGCCGATTCCCTGGGCTGTCGGGTGACGCGCTCGGGCCCCGGACGGTGCTGAGGGCCGATTCCCTGGGCTGTCGGGTGAGGCTCTCGGGCCCCGGAGCGGCGCGGAGAGCCGACTCTCTGGGCCGTCGGGCACGGCGGCGGCCTGATCCGAGGAGCGACACCCCGACCGCCGCTCCCGGCCCGGTCATCACCCGGGGGAGTGGCGGCGCCGGCGGAGCGTGATGGAGTCCAGCCGGTCGAAGGCGTCGAGGATCCGGCCGCCCGCGTGACGCAGGAGGGCCGTCGCGGACGGCGGAAGCAGCCGGGCCCGCAACCGGCCGCGTCGCCCCGCCCCGGCGGCGATCGCGGCGCGGACCGAACGCGCGTCATCGCGCAGCCCCGTGGCGGGGCCGGGTGCCGGCGCGTACCTCGCGAGTTCCTCGGCCCGTACGAGCCGGGCCAGTGCCTCCGCGGTCGTCTTGTCGAGAGGCCGCGCCTCGGTGAGCCCGCGGCCCGCGGCCCGTGGGCTGTCACCCGCCCGCCAGGGCAGCCCGAAGTCCACTGCCGCCACCCTCAGCTCGTCCCATGCCGCGTGTGCGGCGTCGGCGTCGGAGGCCGGGCGGTTCCATCGGCGGACCCGCGCGAGGCGGTGCAGCGTCGCGGGCACCGCGAGCAGCACGGCGACGGCCAGCAGCGCCAGCAGCCAGCCGATCGGGACGGCCCCGTGGTGCGGCGGGGAGACTCCGGCCGCCCCGCCTCGGTCCAGCGGGTCGGTGCGGTGGCGTGGGGTCGACCCCGAGCCGGTGGCCGAGCGACCGCCGGGCGTCTGCGCCGTCGAGGGCAGACGGTTCGTGGACCCTCCGGTCGGAGCGCCGGGCAGCAACTGCGGGTTGGTGTAGTCCGGCAGTGTGGCGCTGCCCTGGCCGCCACCGCCCGCGGGGGTCGGTTCGAACCGCAGCCAGCCGATGCCGGCGAAGTACAGCTCGGGCCAGGCATGGGTGTCCTTGGTCCGCACGACCCAGCTTCCGTCCGGCTGCCGGGTGCCGGCGGTGTACCCCATGCCGACGCGCGCGGGGATGCCGACGATCCGGGCGAGCAGCGCCATCGACGCCGCGAACTGTTCGCAGTACCCGGTCCGGCTCGTGAACAGGAAGTCGCGGAGCGCCCCGACGTTACGCGGGGAGGGCGCGTCGAGGCTGTAGGTGAAGTTCCCGGGCCGGGTGAACCACTGCTGCAGCTTGACGGCCCGGTCGTACGGGGTCGACGCCGTCGCGGTCAGTTTGCGTGCCAGGGCGACGACGTCCTTCCCGACCGAGAGCGGGGGCGGAACGGCGAGGTAACGCGACGCGATGTCGGCGGGAACCGGGTCCGCGGCCTCCAGCTGCTGGTACGTGAGCGCCGGACGCAGGCTCGACACCGTGTAGGTCCGGCCGCCGGCCGACTCGTGCAGCGAGAAGATCATCAGTGAGGGGGCGTCCACCCGCCAGTCGCCCTTGATCGCCACCTTGGTCGGGGGGTAGGGCGTCGGCAGGACGCTCATGCCGCGCACGTGCGAGTCGACGGTGATCCTGGTGGTCGCCGGGCGGAGGAGAGCGGCGTCCAGGTTCAGGCCCGGCGCCGAGGGCAGGGTCTTGCCGTTGACGCGTGCGTTCTTGTCCCCGTGCATGGCGGAGTACGTCCATCCGTCCCCCTCGAACCGGTCCAGGGAGTACATCCGCAGATAGTCCGGGGACACGTCGTCGGAGGTGCGGTAGGTGAGGACGACGGCGTCGTCCGCCCGCACCAGCTGGCGTTTCAGGCTGACGAGCGGATCGGGGGTCGTGACCGTGGTGAGCCCGCCCTCGCCGGTGCCACCGGCGCCGGGCAGCCAGCGCGGGTGGATGTCGGGCATCGCGAGCGGGACGACGATCGCCAGGGCGACGGCGGTCAGCCCGATCCGCCGTCCAGTGACGGCGAGCGTGCTCGAGTCGGGGCGGTCGTGGAGGGAGCGCTCGGAGGTCCAGTGCCGGGTGAAGACGGGACGGCCCCAGCCGGAGAGGCGGTCACGGGCGTCGGCCACGAGGAGCGCGAGATATCCGGCCGCGCCCGGCAGGAAGACCAGCCAGCCCGCGCTCTCCTGCCGGAACCTCGCCGGCAGGGCGTACATCGCCAGCAGGGGCAGACCGGCGGGGGCGGCCCGGCGCAGGCGCACGGCCAGCAGATCGGCGACGAGCGCGACGAGTCCGATGCCGCCGGTGCTCAGCAACTCGACCCCCGGCAGCACGGGTACGGGCGGGGCGTAGCGGAACGAATCCTGCCAGCCGTCGGCGACCAGGTCCGTCAGGTAGGACATCGACCCGGGCGTGGGGACGATGAGGAGCAGCGCCTTGCCGGGCGCGAACAGCGCGGTCAGGTAGATCAGCAACGCCGCCGGGCCGATCGCGAGACAGGCCGGAAGGGGCAGGTGGAACCTCCGGGTGAGCAGGCCCGCCACGCCGACGGTGAGCACCGCGCCCAGTCCGCTGCCGAACCACGCCGCCGTCTTGAACAGCGGGTACAGCGCGATCGAGGCGAGCAGTGTCGCGGCGCAGGCCGCGATCGTGAGACGGATCCTCATGGCGCCTCCGCCCGCTCCGGCTCTCCACGTCGTCCCTCGACGTCGAGCCAGGCGGTACGCAGAGCGGCGGCCGAGGACACGGTGAGGACGCGCCATCCCGCCGTGCGCAGGATCCGGACGGTCGCGGGAGAAGTGCTCCCGTCCCCGACGATGATCACCGCGACGCACGCGGCGCTGCCGCGCCTGGCCCCGGCGACCTCGCGGGCGTCCTCCGGCGTGAGCCGTCCGAACACGCCCACGATCAGGCCGTCCCCCTTGTTCGCGGTCTCGCGCAGGGCCGCCAGGCCCGGCCGCAGCGACCGGCCGGTCGAGGTGCGGACGACCGCGAGCAGATCGAGGAGCGCCCCCTCGAACGTCGCCGACGGGGCGAGCGTCACGCCGTCATCCGTGACGTACCGCAGGCCGAGTCCCTCACGGCCGAGCTGGAGCCCGATGGAGGCGGCCGCGGAGACCGCCTGCTCGAACGAGCCGCCGGGCCCGTCGCCCCAGTGCGCCGTCCGCCGGGTGTCGAGGAAGAGGGTTCCGCTGGTCTGCCACTGCTGCTCCTCGCGGCGCACCATCAGCTCGCCGCGGCGCGCCGTCGACCGCCAGTGCACACGCCTCAGATCGTCGCCGTGCCGGTACTCGCGCGGCGCCACGTCGTCCTCTCCCGCGCCGGCCACCATCCGGGACCGGCTCTCGCCACCTCCCGTCCACGCGCCCGCCGGCCGCCCCGGGGGGAGGGGCACGATCGGCGGGGTGACGGTGACGACGTCCGCGGCCGAGAACGACCGAGCCAGCTCCACCAGGCCGAACGGGTCCGCGAGGCGTACGGTGAGCGGGCCGACGCGATAGCGGCCACGGACGTCCGCGCGTACCCGGTAGGCCATCTCCCGGGCGCCGTTCGGCTCGATCCGGTCGATGACGAAACGCGCCCGGCCTCCGAGCGTGTACGGCACCTGGTCCTCGATGAGAAGGATGCCGGTGGGCAGCCGGGAGACGTTCTCCAGCAGAACGTTCACCTGTGCCTCGCGCCCGGCGGGGAAGCGGGCGGGGCTCGTCCGGCGCGAACAGGTCAGCCGGTAGCGGGTCCGCGAGACCACGAGCACGCACAGCAGCGGCAGGGCCAGGACCAGTAGCCCGGCGCGGAGGAGGTCGCGCTCGCCCAGGAGGAAGGAGCACACGATCGCGGTGATCCCCGCCGCGATGAACGAACGGCCCCGGGTCGTCAGCGCGCTGAGCGTCCTGGCCATGTCAGCGCCGGTGATCGGGAATCGCGACGCGCTCGACCAGCTCGGCGACGACCTGTTCGGGAGTCCGGCGCTCGACCTGCGCCTCGGCCGTCGGCAGCAGCCGGTGCGCCAGCACGGGCACGGCGAGACGCTGCAGGTCGTCGGGGAGGACGTACTCCCGGTCGTCCAGGGCCGCGTAGGCGCGGGCGGCGCGGACCAGCTGGAGCGTGGCGCGCGGCGAGGCGCCCAGGCGCAGCTCGGGATGTTCCCGCGTGGCGGTGACGAGGGCGATGGCGTACGCGCGCAGCGCGGTCGCGACGTGCACCTCGCGCACGACCTCGATCATCGACCGTACGTCGCCGGCGTGCGCGACGGGCTGCAGCCGGTCCAGCGGGGACGGCCCGCCGTGCACGTCGAGCATCTCCAGTTCCGCGCTCGGCTCCGGATAGCCCATCGCGATCCGGGCGGTGAACCGGTCGCGTTGCGCCTCCGGGAGCGGATAGGTCCCCTCCATCTCCACCGGGTTCTGCGTGGCGATGACCATGAAGGGGGCGTCCAGCGGGTAGGTGTGGCCGTCGACCGTGACCTGGCGCTCCTCCATGCACTCCAGCAGCGCGGACTGCGTCTTCGGCGACGCCCGGTTGATCTCGTCGCCCACCACGATGTTCGCGAACACCGGGCCCGGCTTGAACTCGAACTCCCGGCGTTCCTGGTTGTAGGCGCTGACCCCGGTGATGTCGCTCGGCAGCAGGTCCGGGGTGAACTGCACGCGCCGCACCGAGCAGTCGATCGACTTGGCGAGCGCCTTGGCCAGCATCGTCTTGCCGACACCGGGGACGTCCTCGATGAGCAGGTGGCCCTCGGAGAGAAGGACGGTCAGCGCGAGGCGTACGACGTCGGGCTTGCCCTCGATGACGGACTCGATGGCTCCGAGGATCTTGGTCGAGATCTGGGCCAGTCCGTCCAGTCCCCGGCCGATGTCGCCGTGCGTGCTTACTGCCACTAACCCCTCCTCGGACCACCCGAACGGCGTGCGCGGCACGCGGCCCTCTCCACCGCCCGTGGATGGTCACTCCACCCGATATATCGTTCTGTTACAGGTCATACCTGATCCATGTCGTACTGACAGTACGTCGTCGGGCCCTTCCCCGGCGATGTCTTGGCGGCAGCGGAAGGCCCGTTCGCGGGGATGTTCGGCCGCTGTGGAGCGGTCCGCGCTCCACCGGTGACGGGCAGTGATCTTTCTGGCTCCTCCACTTCTCCCCACCGCCCTTCCCCGGTCCCGCGCCCGGGGCCGTCCGGGTGCCGTCACCGACGCGCCGGGCGGCTCTGACGGCCCCTTCGGCGCCCCACGGCGACGCCCTCTTCTGACCTGGCCAGACGCGCGGCGAGATGCCGTTTGACCGGTGTTTTGGTCGTTGACCGTGGGGGAGAGTGGAGTACAGTGGGGCGCCGTGGGGGATGGTGCAACGCCCCCCGCGAAGCGGGAGGTGGGGGCCGATGTTCCTCGGCACTCACTCACCGCGCCTCGACGACAAGGGACGACTGTTCCTGCCGGCGAAGTACCGCGAGGAGCTGTCAGGGGGATTGGTGATCACGAAGGGCCAGGAACGCTGCCTCTACGTCTTCCCCGAGGCCGAGTTCCAGCGCATCACCGAGGCGCTTCGCACCGCACCGGTCACCGCCAAGGCAGTGCGGGACTACAGCCGGGTCTTCTTCGCCAGCGCCTCAGACGAGGTCCCCGACAAGCAGGGCCGGATCACCATTCCGCAGGCGCTGCGGCGCTATGCGGGCCTGACCCGCGACTGCGCCGTCATCGGGGCCAACACGCGCTTGGAGATCTGGGACGCCATCGCGTGGGAGACCTACCTGGCCGACCAGGAACAGCAGTTCTCCGATCTGTCGGAGGAGGTGCTGCCCGGGATTCTCTGACGCACCATCGCCGGTGATCGGATTCGTTCGGCGAGGTCTCCACCCGCTCCCAGCTGGCGCACCTTCCCCGGTGCCAGATGGCCGTTGCACGATTCTCTTCCTCACGGAGCAGCGGATGGGGACCTGGCCGGGCGAAATCCCGACGGGGGCCGGCGTTAAGCCATTGAGCGGTGAGCCGCCGAGCAGGAGGGGTGGCGTCTTCCACGGGGCAGACGGCCACACCGGCCGCCTCAATCGTTCCTGATCGATTTTCTCTCTCAGGGGTGACGGGCGACAGCGAGCGCGGTGTCAGCGCTGTCCGCGAGCAGTGGCGTCCTGAGGGGGATTTCATGCACGGCGACGATGAGCGCGAGGAGGGCTCGCGCGCGCAGGGCCATGTGCCGGTCATGCTCGACCGGATCCTGGCACTGCTAGCCCCGGCCCTGTCGGTGCCCTCCGATGAGGACGCGATCTACGTCGACGCCACCCTCGGCCTGGCCGGGCACGCCATCGCCGTGCTGGCCGCGCACCCGCGGGCACGGCTCATCGGGCTCGACCGTGACACCACCGCGCTCGAGCGGTCCCAAAGCCGGCTGGAGCCGTACACCGGCCGATTCACGCTCGTGCACGCCGTCTACGACGAGATCCCGGGCGTCCTGGACGACCTGGGCGTCGCCCGGGTGCACGCCGTCCTGTTCGACCTGGGCGTCTCGTCCCCCCAGCTCGACGAGGCCGAGCGCGGCTTCGCCTACTCCTACGACGCGCCGCTCGACATGCGGATGGACCGCACCCAGCGGCTCACCGCCGAAGAGGTGGTCAACACCTATTCGGTCGCAGACCTGACGCGCATCCTGCGCGACTACGGCGAGGAGCGGTTCGCACGGCGCGTCGCCGAGGCGATCGTCCGTGAGCGGGGGCGCGCCCCGCTCACGTCGACGGCACGCCTCGTCGACGTGGTCCGCGGGGCCATCCCCGCCGCCTCGCGCCGTACGGGAGGCCATCCGGGCAAGCGCACGTTCCAGGCGCTGCGGATGGAGGTGAACGGCGAGCTCGCCGCGTTGGAGCGCGCGATGCCCGCCGCCCTCGACGCCCTCGCCGTCGGCGGGCGCATCGCCGTCCTGTCCTACCACTCGCTGGAGGACCGGATCGTCAAGCGCGCGCTGGCCGCGCGCACCACCGACACGACACCACCGGACCTTCCGGTGCCGCTGCCGGAGCTGCAGCCCCGGTTCCGCCTCCTCACCCGAGGCGGGGAGCAGGCGTCCGACGAGGAGACCACGACCAACCCGCGGGCCGCCTCGGCACGGCTGCGTGCCGCCGAGCGGATCCGGGAGGAGCGACGTCCGCGAGGCATCGGCGCGATGCCCCTCGGTGAAGAGCCGCCGAGCGGGCGGAGTGGAGCAGGAGGCATCGCATGACCATCACGACTCCGCCGGAGACCCGGCGGCGCCGCCTCCGGCGCGACGACGCGCCCACACGGGCGGGCGATGCCGGGAAGAAGAGTACGGCCGCCCCTCCGCGGGACGAGCGCACCGCGGCCAAGGCGCCGTCGAAGGACACTTCGGCGAAGGCGGCGAAGGCGGCGAAGGAGGCCAAGGACGCGGTGACCGGCGGGCGCGGTTCCCGGAAGAGGACGGCCGCCACCGGCACCGCCGAGCGCGGCGGGTCGCGGGCCGGCCGGGCCGGCGACGCCGCGCGGGCGACCCCGGTCGCCACCACGGCGACGACGCGGAAGGCCGCCTCGGCGAAGACGAAGACCAAGACGAAGACCAAGACGAAGGCGAAGGCGAAGGCCACGCCGCCCGGTGGGCGCGGCAAGGCGAAGACCGAGGAGACCGGGAGGACGAAGACCGAGGCCGCGCGGACGAGGGCGAAGACCACGGCGTCATCGACGGGCACGCGCGCGACGACGGGCCGGGCCGCGGCGGGCGCCAAGGCGGCAGGGAAGGCCCGCACGGCGGCGAAGGCCGCCGGAGCGCGGACGACGACCACGATGGCGACGACCGGGACGACGACGCGGCGCCCCGCCGGCACCACCGCCGCGACGCGGCCGCCGCGACAGGCGCCCCGGCGGCCCGCGCCGCCGCGCGCCCGCGCGCCGTTCGTCCTGCTCATCGTCGGACTGCTCGGCGGAGCGCTGGTCAGCCTCCTGCTGCTCAACACCGTCCTGGCGCAGGACGCCTTCACGCTCAGCGAGCTGCAGCGCGACAACCGGCAACTGGCCGAGCGCAAGGACGCTCTCCAGGCCGACATCGCCCGGGAGAGCGACCCGGAGGTCCTCCACCAGAAGGCCCGCAGCCTCGGCATGGTCGACTCGCAGGGGCCGGCCTTCATCGACCCGCGCACCGGGAAGGTGACCGAAGGCGGCGTCCGGCCGCAGGGCGTGTCCGACGAGGCCGTGGCCGCCGCCGCGGCCGGAGCCGTCACGGGTGCGCCCGGCGCGCTCGTTCCGCCGGCGGGCGGCACGACTCCGCGGCAGAACACCACCGCCCCGCGGCAGAACACCACCGCTCCGGGGCAGAAGGCCACCACGGGGCGGGGGAGCACCGCGCCGCACGCGAAGACGGCGGCTCCGCGGCAGGGAGGCGGCACGCGGTGACCGCCCGGCGCGGCCGCGGGCCGGCCGCACCCTCCCCGCCCGGAGGCCCGCGCCGCGCGAGCGGCCCGGGCCAGGTGGGTCGTGGTCAGAACGGCCGTGGCCAGGCATCCTCCGCGCGTTCGGGCAGCCGGGGGGCCGGCGGTGCCAAGCAGGCCGCCCGGCGCGTTCGAGGCGGCCGTCAGCCGGCCGCGCGGCCGCCACGGGCAATTCTGAGGCGCCGCATCGTCCGCCGCGACCCGATCAAGCGGCTGAACGTCGGCCTGCTGCTCGTGGCGTTCGTGCTGTCGCTGTTCGCCGGGCGCCTCGTCCAGCTGCAGGGGCTGGAGTCCAAGGGATACGCCGAGGCGGCCGTGCGCCAGCGGCTGAGCCGGATCGACCTGCCGGCGGTCCGCGGTGACATCACCTTCGCCCAGGGACAGCGGCTCGCGATGACGGTCGACGCCCGGGTGATCTACGCCGACCCCACGCTGATCCAGCAGTACGAGCAGAAGAACAGGACGAACATCCGGAACAAGATCGCGACGACGCTCGCGTCGATGTTCGGCCTGAACCCGGCGACACTGCTGCAGAAGTTGGCCCCCCGATCGAAGATGGACCACTACCGGGAGCTCATCCACCACGTCGAGCCGGACAAGGCCCGCATGGTGACCGCGATGGACTTCACCGGCATCGGCACGCTGCAGGAGTACCGCCGGATCTACCCGGGCGGCTCGCTGGCCGCCAACGTCGCCGGCTTCGTCAACGCCGAGGGCGACGGCGGCGCGGGTCTGGAGTCCAGCATGAACAAGCTGCTGAAGGGGCGCAGCGGCTGGCAGAAGGTGGAGGTCAGCGAGAAGGGCCAGCGCATCCCCATGGGCGAGGACCAGCAGAGCAAGCCGGTCCCGGGCAAGGGGCTGCGGCTGACCCTCGACCAGGACATCCAGTGGAAGGCGCAGGAGGCCATCGCCCGGCAGGTCAAGGCGACCAAGGCGCAGAGCGGCACCGCGATCGTCATGGACCCGCGGTCGGGGCAGATCCTCGCCATGGCCACGGCGCCGACCTTCGACCCGTCCGCGTACTGGAAGTCGACGGACTGGGGCGACCGGGCGATCGACGAGGGCTTCGAGCCGGGCAGCACCAGCAAGGTGGTCACGGCGGCGGCGGCGCTGGAGGTCGGCCACGTCACCCCCGACACCGTGTTCACCGTGCCGGACCACATCACGAAGTTCGACCGGACGTTCCACGACTCCGAGCGGCACTCCACGGAGCGCCTCACCTTCGGCGGCGTCCTCGCCAAATCCAGTAACGTCGGCACCATCATGGCCAGCGACAAGCTGACACCGACGCAGCTCTACCAGTACATGCGGGCCTTCGGCTACGCCGAGAAGACCGGCGTCGGCCTGCCGGGTGAGAGTCGCGGACTGCTCAAGCCGCCGAACCAGTGGTGGGGCACCGACCGCTACTCGATCGCGTTCGGGCAGTCGGTGTCGGTGAACGCCCTGCAGGTCGCCAGCGTCTACGCCACGATCGCCGACCACGGGGTCCGCGTGACCCCCAACCTGATCGCCGGCACCACCGACGACCACGGCAACCTGACGCCCGCGGCCAAGCCGGCCCAGCGCCGGGTCATCAGCAGCACCACCGCCGCCGAGCTCACCAAGATGCTCGAAGGAGTCACCACCAAGGAGGGCACCGCGCCCGCCGCGCAGATCCCCGGCTACCGCGTCGCGGGCAAGACCGGCACCGCCCAGCGGGTGAACCCCAACGGCCGCGGGTACGAGGGCGGTGGCTACACCTCGACCTTCGTCGGCTTCGCACCGGCGGACGCCCCGCAGCTCGTCGTCGAGGTCGTGCTGCAGAAGCCGCAGAACGGCTACTACGGTGGACAGGTGGCGGCTCCCGTGTTCAAGGACGTGATGAGCTTCGCGCTGCAGAGCCGGCGCGTCCCGCCGAGCTCGGGCCGGCCACAGAAGATCCGTATCTCCCCAGACCACGGCTGACCAGCGGTACCCTCTCCGCCGTGTCCAACAGACCCGATCCCGATCTCATGCGACCCAAGACCGTTCCCGCCCGCCCGCTGTCCGGGCTCATCTCCCTCCTCGGCCTGAGCGAGGGGAGCGAGCCGGTGCGGGGCATGGTGACCGGCGTCACGCACGACTCCCGGAAGGTCCTGCCGGGTGACCTGTACGCCGCGCTGCCGGGCAGCCGCTTCCACGGCGCCGTGTTCGCGGGGCAGGCCGCCGAGGCGGGAGCCACCGGGATCCTCACCGACCGTGAGGGCCGCATCCGGGCCGAGAAGTCGGGGCTGCCGGTGCTCGTCGTGGACGACCCTCGCGCGGTGCTCGGCCGGGTGGCGTCATGGGTGTACGGCGACCCGGTGCGCGACCTGATCGTGCTGGGCGTCACCGGCACGAGCGGCAAGTCGACGACGACGTTCCTGCTGGAGGCGGGGCTGCGGGCCGCCGGTCACGAGACGGGCCTGGTCGGCGGGATCGAGATCCGCGTCGGCGGCGAGGTGCTGCCGAGCGCGCTGACCACGCCGGAGGCGACCGACCTGCACGGCCTGTTCGCGCTGATGCGCGAGCGCGGCGTGACCGCGGCGGCCATGGAGGTCTCCAGCCACGCCCTGGACTTCGGCCGGGTGGGCGGCGCGTTCTACGAGGTCGCCGTGTTCACGAACCTCTCGCAGGACCACCTCGACCACCACCCGACCATGGAGGACTACTTCGCCGCGAAGGCGCGGCTGTTCACCCCGGAGTACAGCCGGATCGGCGTCGTCAACGTGGACGACTCCTGGGGACGGCGGCTCGACCACGTCGCGAGGATCCCGGTGACGACGTTCTCCGCGGCCGGCGACCCGGGCGCGGACTGGCGAGCGGTGGACGTGCGGCTGCGGCCGGACGGCAGCGACTTCCGGGTGGTGGGCCCGGGCGGGGTGGAGGCCGAGGCGCGGGTGCCGCTGCCCGGCCCGTTCAACGTCGCCAACGCGCTGGGCGCCATCGTCGCGCTGGTCGAGTCGGGGATCGCCCTGCAGACCGCGGTGCACGGCGTCGCCGGTCTGCCCGGGGTGCCGGGGCGGCTGGAGCGCGTCGACGAGGGCCAGGAGTTCGTCGCCCTGGTCGACTACGCGCACAAGCCCGGGGCCGTCCAGGCCGTCCTGGAGACGCTACGGCCGCTCGTGGCCGACGCGGAGGAGGGCCCTGGGCGGCTGATCGTCGTCCTCGGCTGCGGCGGCGACCGCGACACCGGAAAACGCCCCGTCATGGGGGAACTCGCCGCGCGCCTCGCCGATGTCGCCGTCTTCACCGACGACAATCCGCGCTCCGAGGACCCCTGGGCCATCCTCACCGCTATGGTCGGGGGGGTACTCACCGTGCCGGAGAGCGAACGGGCGCATGTGATCGTGGAGCCCGACCGGGCGGCGGCGATCGCCCTCGCGGCCGGCCGGGCCCGGCGCGGCGACGTCGTCGTCATCGCCGGCAAAGGTCATGAACAGGGGCAGTATGTCGGCGGTGCGGTCCTCCCGTTCGACGATCGGGAGGTCATGCGGCGCGTCCTGCGTGTCCTGCGCGAACGCCGGGAGCGACCCGATGACCGCTGAGCGCGCGCGGCGCCGCGTGCCCGCGCAACGACGGACCACTCGGACTTCCGGCAAGGAGCAGACTTGATCCCACTCTCCCTCGCGAGGATCGCGGAGATCACCCGGGGCAGGATGGACGGTGCCACCCCTGAGACGGTCGTGAGCGGACCCGTCGTGATCGACTCGCGGCAGGCCGAGCCCGGCGCGCTGTTCGTCGCGTTGCGGGGTGAGCGTGCGGACGGGCACGACTTCGCCGCCCGGGCGGTCGACGCCGGTGCGGCGGCCGTACTCGCCGAGCGTCCCGTCGGGGTGCCCGCGATCGTCGTCGACGACGTCCTGACCGCCCTGAGCGCGCTGGCCCGCGCGGTGGTGGACCGGCTGCCCGAGACGACCGTGATCGGCGTCACCGGGTCGGCGGGCAAGACCTCGACCAAGGACCTCCTCGCCCGGCTCACCGGCCGGCTCGGACCGGCCGTCGCGCCTCCGGGCTCGTACAACAACGAGATCGGCCACCCCCTCACCGTCCTGCGCGCCGACGAGAGCACCCGCTACCTCGTCCTGGAGATGGGCGCCCGGGGAATCGGGCACATCGCCCACCTCGCGCGTGTGGCGTCCCCCGACATCGGCGTCGTGCTGAACGTCGGCAGCGCCCACATCGGGGAGTTCGGCAGCCGCGAGGTCGTCGCCAAGGCCAAGGGCGAGCTGGTGGAGTCGCTGTCCCCCCAGGGTGTGGCCGTCCTCAACGCCGACGACCCCCTCGTCCGGGCCATGGCGGCGCGCACCTCGGCGCGGATCACGCTGTTCGGGCGCGTGCCGGAGGCGGACGTGCGCGCCGCGGACGAGTCACTCGACGACGAGGGACGCCCGCGCTTCACCCTGGTCACCCCCGGGGGCTCGGCCGAGGTCGCGCTCCGCCTGTACGGCGCGCACACGGTGAGCAACGCGCTGGCCGCCGCCGCGGTCGCCCACGAGCTCGGCATGCCGGTCGCCGACATCGCCGAGGCGCTGTCGGAGGCGACCCCCGCGAGCCGCTGGCGGATGGAGGTCACCGAGCGCCCCGACGGCGTGACCGTGATCAACGACGCGTACAACGCCAACCCCGAGTCGGTCCGGTCGGCGCTCGACACTCTCGCCCACATGGCCCGTGACCGGCGCGCCTTCGCCGTCCTCGGCGAAATGGCGGAGCTGGGTGCGGCGACGGTGAGTGAGCACGAGAAGATCGGTACCCACGCGGCGCGGGGCGGCCTAACGGGGCTGATCGCCATCGGCGAGACCGCCGCGTCCGTGCTGAAGGGTGCTGGACAAGTGGGGTCATGGACGGGAGAAGGCGTGCGGGTCGAGGATGCCGACGCGGCGGTGGCCGCGCTGGGCGAGAGACTACGGCCAGGTGACGTCGTGCTGGTGAAGGGCTCGCGCGTCGCCGGGCTGGAGAAGGTCGCCCAGGCAGTGCTGGAGATGCCCGAAGGGGGGCACCAGGCGTGAGGACCATCCTTGTCGCGTCGGCCCTCTCACTGATCATCGGACTGCTTGGCACGCCGGTGTGGATCCGCGTGGTCCGCCGTCTCGGGTACGGCCAGATGATCCGTGAGGAAGGGCCGGAGGCGCACCTCAGCAAGCGGGGCACGCCCACGATGGGCGGCACCGTCTTCATCGTCGCCGCGCTCATCGGCTACGGCGTCGCCCACGCGGTCACGGCCACGCCGCCCACGGTGTCCGGGCTGCTCGTGGTGCTGCTGATGACCGGTCTGGGCGTCGTCGGCTTCGTCGACGACTACATCAAGGTCTTCAAGCAGCGGAGCCTGGGCCTGCGCAGCGGCGCGAAGATGATCGGCATCATCGTCGTCGGCGTCGTGTTCGCGTTGTTGTCCCTCCGGTTCCCGAACGCCTACGGGGCCACCCCGGCCAACCCGCACCTGTCGTTCCTGCGCGACTTCGGCCCGTCGATCGGCCCGTACCTCTTCGTGATCTGGGCGCTGATCATGATCGCGGGCACGTCGAACGCCGTGAACCTCACCGACGGCCTCGACGGCCTCGCGGGCGGCGCGGTCGGCACGGTGCTCGGGGCGTACGTCCTGATCGGCAACTGGCAGCTGCGCAACAGCTGCTTCTACGTCGCACTGGCACCGACCTGTTACACGGTCCGCGACCCGCTCGACCTGGCCGTCGTCGCCTCCGCGGTGCTCGGCGCCCTGGTCGGCTTCCTGTGGTGGAACGCCCCGCCCGCCCGCATCTTCATGGGCGACACGGGCTCGCTCGGCCTGGGCGGCGTGATCGTCGGCCTCGCCGTGATGACCCGGACCGAACTGCTGTTCATCATCCTCGGCGGCCTGCCGGTCCTCATCACACTGTCGGTGATCATCCAGGTCGGGTCGTTCAAGTTGACGCGGAAACGCGTCTTCAAGATGGCGCCGCTGCAGCACCACTTCGAGCTGTCGGGCTGGGCCGAGACGACGATCGTGGTGCGGTTCTGGCTGATCTCGCTACTGTGCGTGGCGGCGGGCCTCTCGCTGTTCTACCTCGAATGGATGCCGAACTGATGACGGTCACCTGGAGCGGCTTGCGCGTGTGCGTCGCGGGCGCCGGCCTGTCCGGCCGCGCCGCCGCCCGTGTGCTGGCCGCCCGCGGCGCGGACGTCACCCTCGTCGACGCGCGTGACGACGAGACGCTGCTCGCCAAGGCCGCCGTGCCGGGCGTCACGGTGCGCCTGGGCGACGGTGACACCCTGCCGCCGGGGACCGAGCTGGTCGTCACCTCGCCCGGCTGGCGTCCCACGGCGCCGCTGCCGGTGACCGCCGCTCAGGCCGGCGTCGAGGTCATCGGCGAGGTCGAGCTCGCCTGGCGGCTGCGCGGGCCGGACGCACCGCCCTGGCTGGCCATCACCGGCACCGACGGCAAGACCACCGTCGTGCGGATGCTGGCCCGGATGCTGGAGGCCGCCGGGCACCGGACGATCGCGGTCGGCAACGTCGGCACCCCCATCGTCGAGGTGGTCGCCGGCGGCGACGGAGCGGGCCCGGAGCCGTACGACGTGCTGGCCGTGGAGCTGTCCAGCTTCCAGCTGCACTGGTCGAGCTCGATCCGGCCGCTCGCCGCGACCGTCCTCAACATCGCCGCCGACCATCTCGACTGGCACGGTTCGCTCGACGCGTACGCCGCCGCCAAGGGCAAGATCTTCGCGCCTGGCACGCTCGCCGTGGTCAACGCCGACGACGAGTGGTCCGTGCGCCTCGGGGAGGGCGCCGAGCGCTCCGTCGGTTTCACGCTCGGCGTGCCCAGCCCCGGCCGGCTCGGCGTCGTCGAGGAACTCCTCGTGGACCGGGCGTTCACCGGCGACCCGGTACGCGAGGCGGCCGAGCTGGCCGAGCTCTCCGACGTCCGGCCGTTCGCGCCGCACAACGTCGCCAACGCCCTCGCCGCCGCGGCGCTGGCCCGCGCGTACGGCGTGCCGCCGGAGGCGGTCCGCGAGGGCCTGCACCGGTTCCGGCCCGATCCGCACCGCATCGAGCACATCGCGACCGTCGGCGACGTCGACTACATCAACGATTCCAAGGCCACCAACCCCCACGCGGCGGCCGCGTCCCTGGCGGCGTTCCGCTCCATCGTGTGGATCGCCGGCGGACTCCTCAAGGGCGCCGACGTGGACGACCTCGTGCGCTCGTGCGCCGACCGGCTGCGCGGTGTGGTCCTCATGGGCACCGACCGGGGGCGGATCGCCGAGGCACTCGCGCGACACGCCCCGGATGTCCCGGTCGTCGACGTCGCCGACACCGACACTGGTGCCATGGACCGCGTCGTGACCGAGGCCGCCGGACTCGCCCGGCCCGGGGACACCGTGCTGCTCGCCCCGGTGGGGGCCTCGATGGACATGTTCGCCGGCTATCCGGCACGCGGTGAGGCGTTCGCCGCGGCCGTGGGGCGGCTCGCCGGGTGAGTCCCGCGTTTCCGCGTGCCGCATGAGGAGGGGGAGCCGACCGTGAGCGTGGCCTACGTCGACGAGGAGGATCAGCGGTCGGGGCCGCGCGCCTGGGCGTCCGGCGTGGCCGGCCTGCTCGACCGCCCGCTCACCTCCTACTACCTCGTCCTCGGCAGCTCGCTCCTCCTGCTGGCGCTCGGCATGGTCATGGTGCTGTCGGCCTCGAGCGTCCGTCAGTACCAGAACACCGGGTCGGCGTTCACGCTGTTCGAGAAGCAGGCCCTGTGGGTCGGCATCGGCCTGCCGCTGATGTGGCTGGCCGCCCGGCTCCCGCCCAAGACGTTCCGCACGGTGGCCTACCCGCTGATGCTGCTGTCGGCGCTGGCCCTGGCCGTCGCGCTGACCCCCGGTCTCGGGCAGAGCGCGAACGGCGCGCAGCGCTGGATCAGCTTCGGCGGGCCGTTCCAGCTGCAGCCCTCCGAGCCGGCCAAGCTGGCGCTCGTGCTGTGGGGCGCCGACCTGCTGGCCCGCAAGGAGAAGCTGCGTCAGCTCACCGACTGGCGGCAGCTGCTGATCCCGCTCCTGCCGGGCGCCGGCGTCCTCGTGCTGTTCATCATGCTGGGCAGCGACCTCGGCACCACGGTCGTGCTGCTGACGATCTTCCTGTCGCTGCTGTGGGTCGTGGGCGCGCCGGGCCGCCTCTTCGTCGGCATGGCCGGCGTGACCAGCGTGCTGGTCGCCATCCTCATCGTCGTCGAGCCGTACCGCATGGCGCGGCTGACCGGCTTCCTCGACCCGTCCGGCAACCAGCTCGGCACCAACTACCAGGGCATCCAGGGGCTGTACGCCATCGCCTCGGGCGGGCTGCTCGGCACCGGGCTGGGCGAGGGCCGGGCCAAATGGAACTACCTGCCGCACCCCGAGACCGACTTCATCTTCGCCATCATCGGTGAGGAGCTCGGCCTGATCGGCACGCTCGTCGTCCTCGGCCTGTTCGGCGTGCTGGCGTACGCCGGCCTGCGGATCGCCCGGCGGGTCAAGGATCCGTTCATGCGGCTGGCCGCGGCGGGCGCGACCGCCTGGCTGATCGGCCAGGCCGTCATCAACATCGGCGCGGTGATCGGCGTCCTGCCGATTACCGGCATCCCGCTGCCTCTCGTGTCGTACGGTGGATCCGCCCTCATCCCGACCTTGTTCGTGCTGGGCATGCTGTTGTCGTTCGCGAAACGCGAGCCCGGCGCCCGGCAGGCCCTCGCCGCACGTGGTCCGGGACCGGCCGTGATGGCTCTAAGCTGGCTGGGCCTGGCAAAGCGCTGAGGGTGTTGCACCCGTGACGGAGCGAGTCGATTGATCAGGAGCGCGAGCATGAGGGTTGTCCTGGCAGGTGGCGGCACAGCAGGACACATCGAACCCGCCCTGGCACTTGCCGACGCCTTGCGCCGGGAGGACCCGGGCGTCCAGGTGACCTGCCTGGGCACCGAGCGGGGTCTGGAGACCCGCATCGTGCCGCAGCGGGGTTACGAACTCGCACTCATCCCGCCCGTGCCGCTGCCTCGTACGCTCACACCCCGCCTGCTCACCGTGCCCGGCCGCCTCGCCGGCGCGATCAACGCCGCGGCGGCCATCCTCGACCGCACGCAGGCCGACGTGCTCGTCGGCTTCGGCGGCTACGTCGCGACCCCCGGCTACCTCGCCGCGCGCCGCCGGAAGATCCCCATCGTCGTCCACGAGGCGAACCCGCGCCCGGGCCTGGCCAACCGTCTCGGCGCACGCTTCACCGACCACGTGGCGGTCGCCTCGCCGGAAACGCCGCTGCCGCACGCCGCGGTGGTCGGCATCCCGCTGCGCCGCGAGATCGCCACGCTCGACCGGCTCGGCATGGGCGACAAGGCGCGAGCCCACTTCGGCCTGCGCTCGGACCTGCCGACGCTGCTGGTGTTCGGCGGCTCGCAGGGCGCCCGCTCGCTCAACCGGGCGATCGGCGAGGCCGTTCCGCAACTCAGGCAGGCCGGCATCCAGATCCTGCACATCGTCGGCCCGAAGAACCTCGCCGAGCCGGAGTTCACCCCCGACGACCCGGCCTACATCATGCTGCCGTACTGCGACCGGATGGACCTCGCCTACGCCGCCGCCGACTTCGCCATGTGCCGGGCCGGCGCCATCACGTGCGCCGAGCTGACCGCGGTGGGGCTGCCCGCGGCGTATGTCCCGCTGCCGATCGGCAACGGCGAGCAGCGGCTCAACGCCGACCCGATCGTCAAGGGCGGCGGCGGCCTGCTCGTCGAGGACAGCGAGCTGAGCGCCGACTGGATCCGCGCCAACGTCCTCCCCATCCTCGGCGAACCCGAGCGGGTCGCCCAGATGTCGGAGGCCGCCGCCCGCATGGGCCGCCGGGACGCCGACGTCGCCCTCGCCCGCCTGGTCGCCCAGGTGGTCGCGCAGTCCCCGGGGACGCACGCATGAGCCTCGTCGCACCGGTCGAGATCCTCCCCGCCGATCGGCTGGGCAGGGTCCATTTCGTCGGGGTCGGCGGGGCGGGCATGTCCGGGATCGCGCGCATCATGCTCGGTCGCGGCATCCCGGTCTCCGGCAGTGACGCCAGGGACTCCGACCTGCTGACCGAGCTGCGTGAGCTCGGCGCCACGACGTACGTCGGGCACGCCGCCGAGCACGTCGGCGACGCCGCGACGGTGGTCGTCTCCACCGCCATCCGCGAGACCAACCCGGAGCTGGCCGCCGCCCGCGATCGCGGCCTGCGCGTGCTCCACCGGGCCGCGGCGCTCGCGTCGCTGATGGCCGGTCGCCGCGCCGTGGCCGTGGCCGGCACCCACGGCAAGACCACGACCACCTCGATGCTGACCGTGGCCCTTCAGCACGCCGGCGCCGACCCGTCGTACTGCATCGGCGGCCAGCTGGTCACCACGGGGCTCGGCGCCGGCGAGGGCTCCGGTGACCTGTTCGTCGCGGAGGCCGACGAGAGCGACGGGTCGTTCCTCATGTTCACGCCCCACGCCGCGATCGTGACCAACGTCGAGGCCGACCACCTCGACAACTACGGAGGCTTCGAGAAGGTCAAGGAGACCTTCGCCGACTTCGTCGGGCGGATCGAGGCGGGCGGCCTGCTCGTCGTGTGCGCCGACGATCCCGGGGCGCGCTCGCTCGGTGAGGAGGGCACCCGTCGCGGGCTCACCGTGCGGACCTACGGCGAGGCCGCCGACGCCGACTACCGCGTCGAGGGCTTCACCCCCCGCGGGCTCGGCTCGCGGTTCACCGTGGCGGGGCGGGAGTTCGCGCTCACCGTGCCGGGCCGCCACAACGCCCAGAACGCCGCGGCGGCGTACGCCGTGGCCGTCGAGTTGGGCGTCGACGCGGCCGCCCTCGCCGAGGGCCTGGCCGGGTTCGGCGGGGCGCGGCGCCGTCTCGAGCCGAAGGGCGAGGCCCGCGGCGTCAAGGTCTTCGACAGCTACGCCCACCACCCGACCGAGCTCGCCGCCGACCTGAGCGCCACCCGCGACTACGTCGAGCAGCTCGGCGGCGGACGCATCGTCGCGGTCTTCCAGCCGCACCTGTTCAGCCGGACGCGGTTCTTCGCTACGGAGTTCGGCGCGGCGCTCGGGCTCGCCGACGAGGCGGTCGTCCTCGACGTCTACCCGGCCCGCGAGGACCCCATCCCCGGGGTGACCGGTGAGCTGGTGGCCAAGGCCGTCCCCCACGAACGGGTGACGTACGAACCGGACGAAAACGCGGTGGCCGCGCGTGTCGCGTCCATGGCCGTCCCGGGGGACGTCATCATCACGATGGGTGCCGGGGACGTGACCAGGCTCGGACCGGAGATCCTCCGGCTGCTCGGCGCCTGAGCGGCCGTCTCCGGGGGCACCACGCGCACTCCCCGTGGTGCGGCCCTGGAGCGAGTGAGGAGGCGTGACCATGGACGCCGAGGCCACCTCGCGGGCCGGGGGGAGCCGTCCCCCCTCAGGCGGTGCGCCCGGAGCGGAGACGGACTCGCCGGACCGGCCGCCGCCCGCTCGGCGTCGTCCCAACCGGTGGAAGGTGCTGTTCGTCGGGCTCTTCGTGGCGGGGGTGCTCGGCACGGCGACGTGGGTGCTGCTGGGGTCACGGCTGCTCGTCGTCCGGCGGATCGACGTCACGGGCGAGCGGCTCGTCTCGCGCGACGAGGTGATCGCCGCGGCACGGGTGCGCCTGGGGGAGCCCCTGGCCAGACTCGACACCGGTGTCGTCCGCGACCGTGTGGAGGCGGTGCAGGCGGTGGAGACCGCCCACGTCGAACGCCGGTGGCCGACGACGGTCCGGATCGTCGTCCGGGAGCGCACGCCGATCGTCGTGGTTCAGCGCGACAACCGGTTCCTCCAGATCGACCGGTACGGCGTGACCGTTCTCACGTCCGCCGCCCGTCCGCGCGGGCTGCCGGTGCTGAACGTGGCGAATCCCACGCAGAGCGATCCGGCGCTCCGGGCCGGTCTGTCCGTCCTCCGGGCGCTGCCTCCGTGGCTCGGCCGGCGCGTGGCCGGCGCGGAGGTCCTGTCGCCGGAGGCGGTCACGTTGCGGCTGGCGGACGGCGTCACCGTCGTGTGGGGCGCTCCGGAGCGCGGGCCCGACAAACTCCGGTTGCTGCACGGCCTGCTGGGCGACTCGCAGCAGCGCGGGGTGAAGACGATCGATGTCAGCTCCCCCGAGGTCGTCACCACCAGTTGACGCGATCCCCAGTTTGAAAGGCTGGGGCTTCAGTCCGTGCCGTTTCATGCGGCACCTCTGTGGCTTCCTGCTTCGACGGGCTGTGCCACCTGGTGGGGTGGTCTTACTTGCCCTCCACCGGGACGGCTTGCGCCGTCCCGCCCACTGATGTGGGAGGCGTTTAGCCTCTCCGCCCGTCCGGCGGCGAGGATGTTCTTGGCTGCGTTGGCGTCCCGGTCGTGGACCGCCCCACACGGGCAGGCCCATTCCCGGACGTCCAGCGGCATGGACTGCCGGGCGGTACCGCGGTCCGAACACAGCTTGGAAGAGGGGAACCACCGGTCGATCCGGTGGACACTCCGCCCATACAGACGGGCTTTGTACTCCAGCATTCCGAGGAACGATGACCAGCCGGCGTCGTGCACGCTCTTGGCCAACCGGGTGCGTGCCAGTCCCTTCACAGCCAGGTCTTCCACGTAGATCGCTTGGTTCTCGCGGATCAGCTTCGTGGAAAGCTGGTGATGGAACTCCCGGCGCGCGTCGGTGACCTTCGCGTGCTGGCGGGCCACGGCCAAGCGAGCCTTGTCCCGGTTATTCGATCCGGGCTGTTTGCTGGCTAGTGCCCGCTGCAGCCGTTTGAGTTTCTTCTCCGCCCGGCGCAGGAAGCGCGGGGAGTCGATCTTCCGCCCGTCCGACAGGACCGCGAAGTGAGACAGGCCCAGGTCGATCCCGGCCTCGTCCTCGACCGGCGGGAGGAACTGCTCGCCGACCTGGACCACGAACGAGGCGAAGTACCGTCCGGCCGCGTCCTTCACCACCGTCACGCTGGACGGTTCGGCCGGTAGGGAGCGGGACCAGCGGACCGCCACATCACCGATCTTCGGCAACCGCAGTTTCCCACCAGGGGTGATGGCGAAGCGGGCGTTCTTGGAGAAGCGGATCGCCTGCCGGTTGTCCTTCCTTGACCGGAAGCAAGGCGCGGCCACCTTCGGCCCCTTCCGTTTCCCGCCCAGAGAAGCGAAGAAGTTCCGGTAGGCGGCGTTCAGATCGGCCAGCGCCTGCTGAAGCACCACAGCCGAGACCTCGCACAGCCAGACCCGCTCGGGAGTCTTCTTCGCCTCGGTGATGACCCGCTTGGACAATTCCCCATCGCAGATGTATGGCAGCCCGGCCGCGTGGGCGTCCCGCCGGGCACGCAGGCCGTCGTTGAACACCACCCGAGCGCACCCGAACGCCCGGGCCAGTGCGACACGCTGCCCGGGGGTCGGGTCAAGGCGATAAGCGTATCTTAACTGCATAGTGCCGCATCATACCGCGGCCTGCATCTCGGCGAAACGGTTCGGCGCGTCACGTGCCCACGGTGGGGCTGGTAGGGCGCCGGGTCCGGGGATGCAGGGACGCCGGATGCAGGAGTACGGAGGCGATCGGCCCTGACCGCATCACCGAGTGGCGAACGATCCCCGGTCGCGGGACACTTGTCTCTGCGCGGTGGGAACGGCGCGCACCGGATCGGATGAAATGGGATGACTGGGGTGTCGCGCGACACGCCGGTGTGCTCAGGGCCGGGTTAGTTGACCCTGCAGTGGGGCGCCCCTACTGTCCGTATCAGCCCTAGGTTGACATAACTGTAAGTCTCAACTTGAGGGTGAGGGTTCCGGCCCGCCAATGTACGTGAATTCAGGAAGAAATACCGGAACGGTGTCACGCCGACCGGTTCGATAGAGCGAGCGGAAGGGCCCCTCGTCGTGGCAGCACCGCAGAATTACCTGGCGGTCATCAAGGTCGTCGGCATCGGCGGCGGCGGCGTCAACGCCGTCAACCGAATGATCGAAGAGGGGCTCAAGGGTGTCGAGTTCATCGCGATCAACACGGATGCCCAGGCGCTGCTGATGAGCGACGCCGACGTCAAGCTCGACGTCGGCCGTGAACTCACCCGCGGCCTCGGCGCGGGCGCCAACCCCGATGTCGGGCGGAAGGCGGCCGAGGACCACCGTGAGGAGATCGAAGAGGTGCTCAAGGGCGCCGACATGGTCTTCGTGACCGCCGGTGAGGGCGGTGGCACCGGCACCGGCGGCGCTCCGGTGGTGGCCAACATCGCCCGGTCTCTGGGCGCGCTCACGATCGGCGTGGTCACCCGCCCGTTCAGCTTCGAGGGCAAGCGGCGCGCGATGCAGGCCGAGGCCGGCATCGAGACGCTCCGCGACGAGGTCGACACGCTGATCGTCATTCCGAACGACCGGTTGCTGTCGATCTCCGATCGCCAGGTCAGCGTGCTCGACGCGTTCAAGGCGGCCGACCAGGTGCTCCTCTCCGGTGTTCAGGGCATCACCGACCTGATCACGACGCCCGGTCTGATCAACCTCGACTTCGCCGACGTCAAGTCGGTCATGTCGGGGGCCGGTTCCGCGCTCATGGGCATCGGCTCCGCGCGCGGGGACGACCGCTCGGTCGCCGCCGCCGAGATGGCGATCTCCAGCCCGCTGCTGGAGGCCAGCATCGACGGCGCCCACGGCGTCCTCCTGTCGATCTCCGGTGGGTCCGACCTCGGGCTCTTCGAGATCAACGAGGCCGCGCAGCTCGTGTCCAACGCGGCCGCGCCCGACGCGAACATCATCTTCGGCGCGGTCATCGACGACGCCCTCGGCGACGAGGTCCGCGTGACCGTGATCGCCGCGGGCTTCGACGAGGTCAGGCCGGAGAGCGCCCCGGCGCCCCAGGCCGAGCCGAAGCGGATGTCACCGGGCCGCCCGGCCGTGGCGACCCCGCCCGTGACGCCGCCCCGGCCGGTGACCCCACCCTCGCCGCCACCACCGGCGCCACCCCGCGTCGCGGCGATCCCCGCGCCGGCACCCGTCCCGCTGCCCACGTCCACTTCGCACCGGGAGCCCGGCCCCACCTCGGCGGTGGGAGACGCCAAGTCGGCGGAGGCGAAGCAGGACCAGCCGAAGGCGGACCCGCCCAAGCCGGAGGACGCCAAGCGCGAGCCGTCGGCGGGCAAGCCGGCCGACGGCGACACCGGAGCGACGCCGCCGCGTCCCGCCTCGGGCGAGACGGCGGTCCGCCCTAAGGTGCCGCGTCCGGCCAACGAGCCGGCCGCGGCGCGCCTCGGCACCGACCCGGTCCGCCGTCGCCCCGTCGTCTTCGACGAGGACGACGACCTGGACGTCCCGGACTTCCTCAAATAGCGATGCCGAGCCGTGAAGACCAGCTGGCCGCCAACCTCGCGGCCGTCCGCGAGCGCGTCGCCAAGGCCTGCGCCGCGGCCGGCCGGTCCGCCGACGAGGTGACCGTCATCGCGGTGACGAAGACCTTCCCCGCCTCGGACGTACGCCTGCTGGCCGGGCTCGGCGTCACCGACGTCGCCGAGAACCGTGACCAGGAGGCGTCCGAGAAGGCGGCCGAGTGCCGCGACCTGCCGTTGACCTGGCACTTCGTCGGGCAGCTGCAGACCAACAAGGCTCGCTCGGTGGTGTCCTACTCCGACGTGGTGCACTCCATCGACCGAGAGCGCCTCGTGACGGCGCTGTCGGGCGCGGCGGTCCGTGCCGACCGGTCGATCCGCTGTCTCGTCCAGGTGGCGCTCGACGACGCCGAGGGCCGGGGCGGGATCCGGTCCGACGGGATGCCGGCGCTGGCCGACGCGATCGCCTCGGCCCCCGGCCTCACTCTCGCGGGCGTGATGGCGGTCGCGCCGCTGGGCGGAGATCCGGCCGCGGCGTTCGCCCGGCTGGCGGAGATCGCCGCGGCGCTGCGGACGGCCCATCCCGAGGCGAAGATGATTTCTGCCGGAATGAGTGGCGACATGGAAGAAGCGATCGCGTGTGGCGCGACACACGTCCGTGTCGGTACGGCGTTGCTCGGAGGACGACGGGCAATCGTCAGGTAATGTCCCCAGCGTGGACCTTGGCGTCCGCGTTCAAACGTAACGATCAGCGAGCGGAAGCTTCCCGCAGGGATCTCCTGTCGGCGGACGACGGAGGGGGCGTATGGCCAGCGCGATGCGCAAGATGGCGGTCTACCTCGGCCTCGTGGAGGACGACCGCTACGACGACGATTACGATGATTACGACGTCTATGACGACGAGGCCGCCGAGCGGCGTCGGCTTGAACGCGGAACCGACGACTCGGCAGGCCAGCCTACCGGAGTCCAGGCGCCCGCCGAGGAGGAGCAGAAGCCGTTCGGTCCTGAGCGGCGGCCCCCAGTTGGGGAGTCAACCGTGTCCGACCTCGCTCGTATCACTACGCTTCACCCCAGGACCTACAACGAGGCCCGCACGATCGGAGAGCACTTCCGGGAGGGGACCCCGGTGATCATGAATCTCACCGAGATGGTCGACAGTGACGCCAAGCGTCTCGTCGACTTCGCCGCTGGTCTCATATTCGGCCTGCACGGAAGCATCGAGCGTGTTACGAACAAGGTGTTCCTGTTGTCCCCAGCCAATGTCGAGGTGACCGCCGAGGACAAGGCCCGTATGGCAGAACGAGGGTTCTTCAATCAGAGCTGACAGCCGCAAGCGAGAGTGTTCGTGAATCTTGGAAATTATCTGAGCATCCCGCTGTACCTCTTCCTGCTCTTCCTCATCGGCAGGATGGTCTTCGAGACGCTCCAGGCGTTCGCCCGGTCGTGGAGGCCCAGAGGGGTGGTGCTGGTGCTGGCGGAGGCCACATACACCGTGACCGACCCGCCTCTCAAGCTCCTGCGCCGTTTCATCCCGTCCGTCCGGCTGGGTAACGTTGCACTCGACCTGAGCTTCACGGTTCTCTTCTTCGTGGTCTGGTTCTTGATCATCATTGTCCAGCCGCTCTGATCGGGTACCGTCCGTTCGGGGACAGACTCCAAGCGCGCCAAGGAGACCAGATGCCGCTGACACCCGCGGATGTGCGGAACAAGCAGTTCAGTACAACCCGGCTCCGGCCGGGATACGACGAAGAGGAGGTCGACGCGTTCCTCGACGAAGTCGAGGCTGAGCTCGACCGGCTCATCCAGGAGAACGAGGAGCTGCGCGCCAAGCTGGCCGAGTGCCTGCGCGGCAAGGTCCCGGCGATGGCCGCTCCCATCGTCGAGCCCAAACCGGAGATCGCGCATCTGCCCGAGCCGCCCAAGCCGCTGGAGCCGAAGCCCGAGCCCGAGCCGATGATGGGCGGCCTCGGCATGGCGCCCGTCCCGCAGGCTCCCCCTCCGCCGATGGCCACGCCCGGCGAGGACAACATGGACACCGCCGCCCGCGTGCTCGCCCTGGCGCAGCAGACCGCCGACCAGGCGATCGCCGACGCCCGCCGCGAGGCCGACGAGACGTTGGGGCGTGCCCGGCGTGAGGCCGAGGACATCCTCGGCAAGGCCCGCCGGCAGTCCGAGCAGATCGTCAGCGAGGCCCGCGCCCGCGCCGAGTCGCTGGAGCGCGACGCGCAGGAGCGCCACCGCCAGGCCATGGGCTCGCTCGTCCAGCAGCGCGAGGAGCTCGAGCGCATGGTCGACGACCTGAACGCCTTCGAGCGCGAATACCGCAGCCGTCTCAAGGCCTACCTCGAGGGCCAGCTGCGCGAGCTGGAGGCCGGCAGTCACGCCGGGCCGTTCGGCGTCGGGCCGGGCAACACGGGTCCGCAGCCGGCACAGCCCGCCGTCGCCCCTCCGCCGCCGCACCCCGAGATGCAGCGCAACGGTCAGCCGAGCGTCGGCCCGGGCAACACCGGAGCGAACCCCTTCCCGCAGCCGCCGCAGGCCGAGCCGCAGCACGCTCAGCACGGCGCCACCGGAAGCTTCCACACCGCCGACAACCCGCACGACCGGCGCTGATCCAGGCCACGGGATTTCCGGCCGGTGGTTTGCGGCCGAAATCAAGTGGTAGCCGGTTGGAGGCGGCCGAACCGGCCGAAGTTGCGCTAGCGTTGCTGCGCATCTCCGGTACGACGGTTGGTTGGTAGAGGGAGACCTGTGTGATCATCCTGAGTGGCGTGCTCGTCGTCCTGGCGATCGCTCTCCTTGTGACGGGCATCGTCACGGGCAACACCGGGCATGAGATTCTCGGTCTTGACGGGCTGAAGCTGATCTACGTGTCCATCGGGGTCAGCATCGTCTCCGCCCTCTTCCTCGCCGTCGGGGTGTTCCTCCGCCGCAAGGAGCTGTTCGGCACCACCGTGGCCCCGGCGAACGCCAAGGCGTCCGCTGGCAGGGCGACCGCCAGGCCGGTGAAGGCCAAGGCGAGGGTCGGAGCGGGAGAGGACGCGCCCATCGTTCCGGCGGCGTCCGCGACCGCGACCGACGTGCCCGCCGAGACGACCGTCTACGTCGTCCCGGGCCGCAAGAGGTACCACCTGGAGACCTGCCGTCAGCTCGCGGGCCGGGACAAGGAAGAGCTCACCTTCGTCGAGGCGCGTGAGGAAGGCTTCACCGCCTGCACCGCGTGTCTGCCCGACACCGCCCTCGCCGCGCGCGCGGCCCTCACCGACAGCGAACCCGTCGACGACCGGCCCGCGGAGACGCCCGCGGCCGCGGACACCGACACCAGGCCGCAGAGCGCGGCCCTCGAACCGGTCGAGGTGACCCGGACCGACATCCCCGTCACCCGGGAGGCGCCCACCGTCGAGCGGCCGTCCGCCGAGGAGCGCGACGCCCTTGCGGCCGGTGCGGCCACGACCCGCGAAGGCGGGGCGACCGGGCAGCCGGAGACGGACGGCGGCGACGCCGAGTCCACGATCGTCGAGCCGGCCGAGCCGACGAGCTCGGACCGCACGGACGAAGGCGCCACCGAGTCGCTCGTCGAGCGATCGAGACGGCGCAGCCGGTCGCTGTTCGAGCCAGTGGAGCGCGTGGAGAGCGACGCCGCGGCGGAGAAGACCGACGACGACGTCGCGGAGTCCGAGCGGGAGCCCGCCGAGCAGGCGAACGACGAGAAGGTCGAAGCCGCATCCCCGGACACTGGGCACCCGGACGACGAGCCCGCGAAGGCCGAGGACGAGATCGAGGTCGCGGAGCCGCAGGGCGACCCGCACGGTGGCACCGCCGAGACCGCGGACGCCGGGTCGGCGACGCCCGAGACCGCCGAGCGCGCGGGTTCTGAGCGTGAATCCTCCCAGGCCCCGGAGACCGAGCTCGCGGACACCGAGGCGCGGGACACCGAGGCGGACGACGCCGAGGCCGCCGGATCCGAGCCCGAGGCCGTCGAGGCCGAGCCCCTCTCCTCAGACGCACACGACGAGCGTGGCGAGGACGACGAGCACCACGAGGAGCCCCTCGAAGACGAGGCCGCCCCCGAGTCGGCGGCCGTGGACATCACCGGCACGGAAGACGCCACCGGCACGGAAGACACCACCGACACGGAGGACGTCACCGGCACCGAGGACGCCACGGACGACGGCCGTGACGCCGAAGCCTCGACGTCGTCGACGGAGTCCTCCGGTGACACGGACGCCGAGGAGAAGGCGCAGCCGGGGGCCGACTCCGGCGACGCCACGGCCTCGGCCTCGGCCACGACGACCGTGCGCATCCTGAGCGGCACCAAGCGCTACCACCGGCCCGACTGCGCCTTGATCGAGGACATCGCCGACGACGCCGACGACCTGGAGACCCTGTCACGGGAGGAGGCACGGGAGCGCGGCTGCACCCCGTGCCTGGTCTGCCAGCCCGACGACGAGTCGACTACTCGGCCCTGACCGACCCCGGGTTTTTGGGCTCTGGTCCTGAGGCTCCCCGGGGATTGCCGGCTGCGGTAGCGGGGGCGCATCTACCGGCCCCGGCTATGTGGGGGCGGGGCATGTTGACGAATACCCACGCCGAGCGTGCGTGGTTGCGTACGTTGAACCCGGGGACGAGGTCGGCGAGCTCGCTACTGACGGCGACCTTGGGGAGAGCGGCGCTCAGCGGTCTCGCTGCTGACGCCGTAGCTGGCGCTGCTGCTCCCGGAACTCGCGGTGGACCGCGCGCTGCTTCTCCCGGAACTCCCGGTGGAGATGCCGCTGCCGCGTGTGGAAGTCGCGCCCGCCGATCTCGCCCGAGCCCGCGGACGCGTCCGCGGCCAGGCGCTTGACGTCGATCCCGCTGAGCAACGCCATCCCTGTGAGCCGGATGACCGGGGCGTCCGCGCCCACCGCGTCGTCAGGCGGCAGTGAGCAGCCGCCCAGGATGGAGGCCACGGAGCTGACCACCCGCACTCCCGGGGGAACGGTGATCGAAACGCCGCCGAGGATCGCGACGACGTTGATGTTCACCTCGCGTTGCGCCAGCACCGCTTGGCGAAGGTCGAGTTCGACGCCGCCGAGCACGGAGACGACGTTGGTCTGCGGCTCGACCAGCCAGCGTCCCTTGCGCTCGGCACCGCTGAAGATCGCCACTAGGTTGGGTGAGCCCGCCTGCGGGGCGGGCAGGTCGTCGCGCACCACGGGCGCGGGCCTGCTCCCGCCGGTCGCCGGGAGATCCGCGACTATCGGCGCCAGCTCGGCGTAGGTCTTCGCCTGATACACGGCGTCGAGGCGTTCGGAGTGCTCATCGGGCGTGAGTCGCCCCTCGGCGAGGGCCTCGCGTAGTTGGTCGGCGATCCGGTCGCGGTCGGCGTCCGACGCGCGCATTCGCCCGGGATCGGCCTCAACGGGCTTGTCGGGAAGGTCCACGCCAGCATCATTCCGCACCCGACCGGCCGCGGCCACCCGCCGCGATCCCCTCCCTGACCGATCCATGCCCCCGGGCCGGGGCGGGAGTGGCCGGGCCCGGGCGGAAGGTCGCGCCCGGGCCCTGGGGTGGAGGTCGCGCCCGGGTACGGCCGGTGGGCCGGACGAATCCGGCCGACCGGGCCACGCTGATCTCCAAGGCCGTTCGGAGGGCCCGGCGGGTCGGCCCCGGTTCCGATGGGCCGGCACCGATCCTGGCGGGTCGGCACGGGTCCCGACGGGTCGCAGGAGAGATCGGCGCTGGTCTCGGTGGGTCGGCCCCGGTCCTGGCGGGCCGGCATGGATCCCGACGGGTCGCACGAGTCCCGGGGGATCGGCGCCAATCCTGGCGCGTGGGCGCCAATCCTGGCGCGTCGGCGCCGGTCCCGGTGAGTCGGCGCCGGTCCCGGGGGATCGGCGCCGGTCCCGGGGGATCGGCGCCGACCTCGGGGTGGCCGGCCGGAGGGTCAGGCGGAGCGGCGGAGCCAGAAGGTCAGGCGCAGGTCCTCGTCGCGGACGGCCGGCAGGTCCGACTCGGGCTCGCCGTCCTGCCACGTGTCCGCGAGGACCTCACCGGCGACCTCGTCGCCGTGTTCGCGCAGCGCGGCGGCGAGGTCGGCGTCGCTGGTCCGCCACCACAGGTCGATCCGGTCGGAGATGTCCAGGCCGCTGTTCTTGCGGGCGTCCTGGACGAGGCGGATCACCTCGCGGACGAGACCGGCGCGGCGCAGCTCCGGCGTGACGGTCAGGTCCAGCGCGACCGTCTCGCCGGCGGCGCTCTCCACCGCCCAGCCGCTTCGCGGCCGCTCGGTGACGATCACGTCGTCCGGCGTCAGGTCCACCTTCCCGACCTCGGCCGCCTCGACGGCGAACGTGCCGACGTCGCGCAGGGCGTGGACGAGCCCGGCCGCGTCGGCCGAGGTGACGGCCGCCGCGACCTTCGGGGTCTGCTTGCCGAACCGCTTGCCCAGCTCGCGGAAGTTCGGCTTGACCTGGTACTCGACGAGTTCGCCGCCGATCGAGGCGAGCGTGTCGAAGCCCTGGACGTTCAGCTCGTCCGCGATCTGCCCGCGCAGCTCGTCGGGTAGCGACGCCCAGCCCGCGGCGCCGACGAGGGCGCGGCCGAGCGGCTGGCGGGTGCGGACGCCCGAGGCGGCCCGGGCGGACCGGCCGAGCTCCACGAGGCGCCGGACGAGAGCCATCCGAGCGGACAGCGCGGGGTCGAGCAGCGTCTCGTTCACCTCCGGCCAGGTCGTCAGGTGGACCGAGTCGGGGTCTCCGTCGCGCCGCAGGACGTCCCAGACGTAGTCGGTGACGAACGGGGCGATCGGTGCCATGAGCCGCGTCAGCGTCTCCAGGCACTCGTACAGGGTGGCGAAGGCCGCGGCGTTCTCGCCGTCCCCGCCGTCCTCGGGCCCCTCCCAGAAGCGGCGCCGGGAGCGGCGGACGTACCAGTTGGACAGGTCGTCGACGAACTCCGCGAGGCGGCGGCCCGCGGCGGCGGTGTCGAAGCCCTCCAGCGCGGTGTCCACCTCGCGCACCGTACGGTGCAGCTCGGCCAGGATCCACCGGTCCAGCAGCGGCCGGTCGGCGTGCGCGGGGGCGGGCGCGCCCGGTGTCCAGCCCGACGCGTTGGCGTACAGCGCGAAGAACGACGCGGTGTTCCAGTAGGTCAGGAGGATCTTCCGGACGATCTCCTCGAGTGCGGTGTCACCGACGCGGCGGGCCGCCCACGGCTGGCCGGCGGCCGCCATGTACCAGCGCAGGGCGTCGGCGCCGTGCTTGTCCATGAGCGGGATGGGCTCCAGGACGTTGCCGATGTGCTTGCTCATCTTCCGGCCGTCCTCGGCGAGGATGTGGCCGAGGCAGACGACGTTCTCGTACGACGACCGGTCGAAGACGAGCGTGCCGACGGCCATCAGCGAGTAGAACCAGCCGCGGGTCTGGTCGATGGCCTCGCAGATGTACTGCGCGGGGTAGGCCGCCTCGAAGGTCTCGTTCTGCCGGTGCGGCGCGCCCCACTGGGCGAACGGCATGGAGCCGGAGTCGTACCAGGCGTCGATCACGTCCGGGACGCGGCGGGCCTCCTTGCCGCACTCCGGGCAGGCGAAGACGACGTCGTCGACGTACGGACGGTGCGGGTCGAGCGTGTTCAGGTCCTGCCCGGCGAGCTCGCCGAGCTCCTTGAGGGACCCGACGCAGGTCGCGTGGTCGTCCTCGCACAGCCACAGCGGCAGCGGCGTGCCCCAGTAGCGGCTGCGGGACAGCGACCAGTCGACGTTGTTCCGCAGCCACTCGCCGTAGCGGCCCTCCTTGATCGTTTCCGGGAACCAGTTGGTGTGCTGGTTCTCCTCGAGGAGGCGGTCCTTGATGGCCGTGGTCTTGATGTACCAGGCGGGCAGCGCGTAGTAGAGCAGCGGAGTGTGGCACCGCCAGCAGTGCGGGTAGCTGTGCTCGTACTGCTCCACGCGGAACAGCAGGCCGCGCTCCCGCAGGCTCTCGACGAGGCGCGCGTCGGCGTCCTTGAAGAACACGCCGCCCACGAGCGGCACCGACAGGTCGAACCGGCCGTCCGGGTTGATCGGGTTCACGATGGGCATGCCGGCCGCCCGGCAGGCCGCGAAGTCGTCGGCGCCGAAGGCGGGGGCCATGTGCACCAGGCCGGTGCCGTCCTCGGTGGTGACGAAGTCGGCGCCCAGTACGCGGTGCGCGTCGGGGATCTCCACCAGGTCGAACGGCCGACGGTAGGAGGTGCCGACCAGGTCGGAGCCCGCGACGCGGGAGACGATGTGCCAGCCCTCGCCGAGGACGCGGGCGAACAGCGGCTCGGCGACCACGACGCGGCCCGGCTCACCGGAGCGGGCGGCGACGACGTACGTGACGTCCGGGTGCACCGCGACGGCGGTGTTGGAGACCAGCGTCCAGGGCGTCGTCGTCCAGACGAGGAGGTCGGCGCCCTCGAGGGGCCCGCCGGCGATCGGGAACCGTACGGTCACCGACGGGTCGGTGACGGTCTCGTACCCGCCCGGCTGGCCGAGCTCGTGGTCGGAGAGGGGAGTGCCGCAGCGCGGGCAGTACGGGCTGATGCGGTGGTCGCGGACGAGCAGGCCCTTGTCGAAGATGACCTTGAGGGACCACCAGACCGACTCGACGTACTCGGGGTCCATGGTGCGGTAGGCCTGGGCGAGGTCGACCCAGTAGCCCATGCGCTCGGTCATCGACTCGAAGGCGTCGACGTGGCGCAGCACGGACTCGCGGCAGCGGGCGTTGAACTCCGCGACGCCGTACGACTCGATGTCGCGTTTGCCGGAGATGCCGAGCTCTTTCTCGACGGCCACCTCGACGGGCAGGCCGTGACAGTCCCAGCCGGCCTTGCGGCGGACGCTGTAGCCCTTCATCGTCTTGAAACGGGGGAACAGGTCCTTGAACACGCGCGCCTCGACGTGGTGCACGCCGGGCATGCCGTTCGCGGTCGGCGGTCCCTCGTAGAAGACCCACGGGGGGCCGGCCTCGGTCTGCTCCAGGGACCGCTGGAAGACCTTGCCCTGCCGCCACCGGGTCAGGACCTCGCGCTCCAGCGCGGGCAGGTCGACCTGGGTGGGAAGGGTACGCAGCCTGCCGCGCCCCGTCTCGGGCGTGGCCTGCGGCTCGTCAGGCATTCGGGTGCACCTCCGGCGTTCACGAACTGGCACGTGTACCGGAGGGACGAGGCGTTGCAGCCCCGCGGTACCACCCTCCTTGGCCGCTCCTGGGAAGGGGAACGACCCGCTCATTGCGGTCGGCTGCCGGATCTACTGGGCCTGATGGCCGTTCTGCCGGCGGCTACGGGGTGATCAGACCGCCACGCCGGCCCCCGGACTCGCACCGTCTCCGGGTCGCTCATGGCTGCGTACGGCGGCAGGTGTCCCCATCAACGCCTTGCCGATAGCGACGATAACGCACAGGGGCGGGTGACTTCTTCCCGATCAGGGAGCGGAGGCGGCCACGGGGTGGTTTCGGTCGGCCCGGGGAGGTCAAGCGCGGGCAATGACACGCCAGGGGAAAGTGCCGCTCTGGTGGCGTGATGGGCGATATGCGGAGTGTGACAACCGCTGGTCATTTGCCGTCTGGCGAACCGCGACCTATGCTGCCCGCACTGCCGAAAAACAAGATCAGCGCGAGGGGGCCCACATGGACGGTACCACTGGTGCGGGAGATAAGAATCGCACAGCCGAGGCGCCCCGCGCATCACGCTCCGGGCCGCGTCACCGGTCGGCCAAGGCTCAGCAGATCTCCACGGCCACGGCGCAACGGCTCCCGGTCCGCGAGGGGGAGGACCGCTGGACCAGCACCGAGCTGTCCGAGGTCCGCGATCGGTTGCAGGTGGAGATGGGGGAGCTGACCACCGAGATCGCGACGGCCGAGTCGCAGATCGCCGAGCGCATCCACGACGCCGCCGAGGGCGCGGGCGACGATCAGGCGGACGCGGGGGCCAAGACGTTCGAGCGTGAGCAGGCGATGGCGCTGACCTACAACGCGCGTGACCTGCTCGCCCAGAACGAACGCGCGATCGTCCGGATCGATCAGGGCACCTACGGGGTGTGCGAGTCGTGCGGCCAGGCGATCGGCAAGGCGCGCCTGCAGGCCTTTCCGCGTGCGACCCTATGTGTGAGATGCAAACAGCGCGAGGAGCGTCGCTGAGCGACGCCATGAACCCAGAGCAAGAAGTCGCCGCACGGCCACGGCGCATCGGCGTGCTCGTCGCCGTCGCGGCGGCCGCCCTCGCCGTCGACGCGATCAGCAAGGTCATCGTCGTGGCGATGCTGCAGGACCATTCGCCCGTCGAGCTGCTCGGCGGGCTGCTGACCCTGCGGGTGATCCGGAACAGCGGTGCCGCCTTCAACATCGGTATCGGCATGACCTACGTCTTCACCGTCATCGCGACCGGGGTCGTCGTGGCGATCCTGCGGTACGCCCGGCGGTTGCGCAGCCTGCCCTGGGCCGTCACCCTCGGCCTCCTGCTCGGCGGTGCCCTGGGCAACCTCGCCGACCGGATGCTGCGGTCCCCGGGGCCGCTGCGCGGGCATGTCGTGGACTGGATCGAGCTGCCGCACTGGCCCGTGTTCAACCTGGCCGACTCGGCGATCGTGTGCGGCGGGGCGCTCGCCGTCGTGCTGGCCTCCCGCGGACTCCAGGTGGACGGCACCGTCTACCGCGACGGCGGTGAGAAAAGCGACGCCGCGAAGAGCGGCGATCCCGTGAAGGACGACGGATCGGCCGACGACGGCGGCCAGGCCAACGACGGCGGCCAGGCGAAGGACGACGGCCCGGCGAAGCCCGTCAAGGGCCCGGCCGAGCACGAATCCGCCGATTCCGCGGCGCCGGCGTCCGCCGGGCCAGGCGAAGACCGCTCCGCGGCCGACGGTGGCGTTCCGGCCGGCCGGAACGCCGACGGTTCCGCCCCGCGCGACGAGTCCTCCTCCGACGACGGCCCGACCGCGCCAGAGGCCTCCGTCCCGGATGCGAAGCACTGATGGGCGAGCATCGCGGCCTGCCCGTGCCCGACGGCCTGGAGGGGGAGCGGCTCGACGCGGCGCTGGCCCGGCTCTTCGGGCTGTCGCGCACCCGCGCGGCCGAGGTCATCGCGGCCGGTGACGTCCTGGTCGACGGACGCGCAGCCGCCAAGTCCGACCGCATGCAGGCGGGCACCTGGCTCGAGGTGACCCTCCCGGCGCCGCCGTCCGCGCCGACGCCGCAGCCGGAGCCGGTTCCGGGCATGACGATCCTGTACGAGGACGCCGACATCGTCGTCGTCAACAAGCCGATCGGTGTCGCCGCCCACCCCACGACCGGCTGGACCGGCCCGACGGTGCTGGGCGGCCTGCTCGGCTCCGGTCACACCATCGCCACGAGCGGCGCCGCCGAGCGTCAGGGCATCGTGCACCGCCTGGACGCCAACACGACCGGGGCGATGGCCGTCGCCAAGAGCGAGATCGCCTACTCCCGGCTGAAGCGCGCGTTCAAGGAACGGACCGTCGACAAGCGGTACCACGCGCTCGTCCAGGGACACCCGGACCCGCTGCGCGGCACCATCGACGCGCCGATCGATCGGCACCCGTCCGGCGACGGCCGGTGGGCCGTGGTGGCGGGAGGCCGGCCCTCGGTCACCCACTACGACACCATCGAGGCGTTCCGGGCGGCCAGCCTGCTCGACATCAAGCTCGAGACCGGGCGCACCCACCAGATCCGCGTGCACATGTCGGCGGTCCGTCATCCCTGTGTCGGGGACCTGCTCTACGGCGCCGACCCCACCCTGTCCGCCCGGCTGGGGGTGACCCGGCAGTGGCTGCACGCGGTCCGTCTCGGATTCGAGCACCCGACGCAGGGCCACTGGGTGGAGTTCGAGAGTCCCTACCCGGACGACCTGGCGCGAGCCCTCGACCTGGTCGCCGCCGAGTCCTGACCTCTTCGCCGCGCCGGGCGGAGACGGTGCCGATCTCGCGGCCGTGACCGGCATGCGGGGCGAGGGTGGTTCCGGAACGCCTGGCTCCGCCACGCCGGTGGCGGCCTCCAGGTTCCGGTCGTCGCGCAGGCAGCCCCGGATCGAGACGTATGGGCGGTTTCCGGGGTGGGATCCCGCGGTTCGTCCAAGCGAAGGGCGCGTGCTCGGCGAAGTGTTCAGCGCCGGTTGCGGATGGCGCGAAACCCGGCACGATGCATGCCGTGAACGAGACGACGCAGCTCAACCTGGACGGCCGGCGGTTCGCCATGGTCAGCTCGACGGCGAGCCGGGTGGATCCCGACGCGCCCACCCGGTTCGACTACCGGGAGGAGGACGGCGTGATCTGGGGTGGCTACGAGGGTGACACGGTGCTGCACGGGCGGTTCGTCGGAGTCCGGCGCCAGGACGAGATCGAACTCAGTTACGTGCACCTGACCAGGGACGGCGACTCGCCGGTGGCCGGGCGCAGCACCAGCCGCATCGAGCCGCTGCCGGACGGGCGGCTCCGACTGGTCGAGGAGTTCACGTTCGACGGGGACGACACGCCGCAGGTCAGCGTCTGCGAGGAACTCCCCGCCTGAGAGCGGCCGGCCATGGGCACCGGATCGGCGCCCCACGGCCGGCGCCCGTCGCCGGTCGCCGGTCGTTCTAGAGCTCGCTCAGGCCGGCGCGGCCGGCGTCCGCGCGCACGAATCGCGTCATTCCCAGTGGCATCGAGTCGGCGCCGGGGGCGGCGTCCGACGGCTTGGGCAGCGGTCGCTGATCCGAGGGCAGGACGTACGGGCGGCGCAGCACCTCGTCGAGGATGAACACCGTCTCGGTCGCCTTGACGGCCGGGATGCTCGCCAGCCGATGCGTGACGAGGTGATGCACCGTGGCCACGTCGGGGACCCTGATCTGGATCATCGCGTCGTGCTGGCCGGTGGTGATCGCGCAGTACTCCACCTCGGGCATCAGCGCGAGCTGGTTCCGGAACTGCCGCCACATCTGCTGGCGGACGGTGACGAAGACCAGTGCGCACACGCCCAGCCCGCTGCGGACGTGGTCGACCTGGGCGGTGAACCGGACGATCACGCCGTTCGCCCGCAGGGCCTCGAACCGGCTGTAGGCGTTGGCGCGGGAGATGCCCACCTGCTGTGCGAGGGCGGCGATGGAGATCCTGCCGTCCTCGCGCAGCACGTCCAGCATCCGGACGCTGACGGCGTCGAGGCCGGGAGGGATTTGTCCAGGCCGCCACTCCCCAGACGACGGTCCGTCCGACGTTTCGGCCATGATCTCGCGCCCCCTGAGCAGTTCATCTCGACTTTCGCGGTGTTTGTGGACACCATTGGCGCAACACTGCACTATCGACGCTTAAACGTCTAGATGCGGACTTTTCGCCCAGACCGAAATCATCGGAGGCTGTACATGCCGAGCCTGCGCTCCGTGCCGCGGCGGGCGATCCTGCCCGTACTCGTGGCGTCCGCGATCAGCCTGACCGCGTGCTCCGGCAGCGGATCCTCCTCGTCCTCCTCGGCGTCCGGGGGGAAATCGCTGGTCATCGACACGTCGTTCAACCTGAAGACCGCCGACCCCGGCCGGATGTACGAGCAGACCGGTCTGCTGGTCGACCGGGCGCTGTACGACACGCTGCTGACCTTCGCCGGGTCCGACGTCGGCAAGCCGGTGCCCGCGCTGGCCGAGTCGTACGAGCTGTCCAAGGACGGCAAGACGATGACGCTGAAGCTGCGGAAGGGCGCGACGTTCTCCGACGGCAGCCCGGTCACCGCCGACGACGTGGTGTTCTCCCTGAACCGGGTCCGTGACCTCAAGGGCAACCCGTCGTTCCTGCTGGACGGCGTGACCGTGAAGAAGGTCGATGACACGACCATCGAGCTCGTCTCGCCGAAGCCGAATCCGGCGCTGCCGTTCATCCTGCCCAACCCGGCGCTCGGCATCGTCAACTCCAAGGTCCTCCAGGCGCACGGCGGCACCCAGGGCGCCGATGACAAGGCGGAGTCGTTCCTCAACGGCCAGTCGGCGGGCTCCGGCCCGTACGTGCTGGAGTCGTTCAACGCCAGCACGCAGGTCGTGCTCAAGGCCAACGACAAGTACTGGGGTCAGACCAAGCCGACGTACGGCCGGGTCGTGATCCGCAACGTCCAGGCGCCGACGCAGAAGCTTAACGTCCAGCGTGGCGACAGCCAGATCGCGCTGGACCTGTCGGCCGACCAGGCGCAGGGCGTCGGCGGGGGATTGCAGGTCGCCAAGGGCGCCTCGGCGAACGTGTTCTTCCTGCTGGCCAACCACAGCGCAGCCGTCAGCAAGACCACGTCCAACCCGAAGTTCGTCGAGGCCGTCCGGAAGGGCATCGACTACCCGGGGCTGCTCCAGCTCGCCGGCGAGGGCTCGGTGCAGGCGGCCGGGATCGTGCCGTCGATGATCAACGGTGCGCTGCCCGCCGACCAGGCGCCCAAGCGCGACGTGGCCGGCGCCAAGGCGGCGCTCGCCGCGAGCGGTATCCCGAACCCCAAGGTCAAGCTGGAGTTCCCGAGCGACTACACGCTGAACGGCCTGTCCTTCCAGCCGCTCGCCGAGCGCGTCCAGGCGAACCTGAAAGAGGTCGGCATCACCGTCGACCTGGCCCCCGCGCCGATCGCGACCGCGCTGCAGAACTACCGCGACGGCAAGGAGGAGATGGGCCTGTGGTGGTGGAGCCCGGACTACCCGGACGCTAGCGACTACCTCGCCTTCCTGCCCGGCAAGCTCATCGGCCTGCGTGCCGGCTGGAAGAAGGGCGACGCGGCGGCGCTGGAGAGCGCCGGTGACAAGGCGGCCCAGACCATCGGCGATGGCCGCACGCAGCAGTACCAGCAGATCCAGACCCAGCTGAACGCGGCCGGGCCGATCACGCCGCTGCTCCAGCCGAGCCAGCACGTGGTCACCGCCGGCACCGTGACGGGACTGGCGCTCAACCCGGTGTGGACCATCGACATCGCGGCGCTCGGCAGCAAATGAAGCACCCGCTGTTCCGCTTCCTGGCCCGGCGGCTGGCGGTCTCCGTACTGCTGGCCGTCGGGGTGACCCTGATCACCTTCACCCTCACCAATCTGGTGCCGGGTGACCCCGCCGCCGCCAACCTGGGACAGCAGGCCCTCGGCAACCCCGCGATCGTCAAGCAGTTCCGCGAGCAGAACGGCCTGGACAAGCCACTCCCGGTCCAGTACGTCACCTACCTCGGCCACCTCGTCCAGGGCGACCTGGGCGAGTCGCAGCAGAGCCACCGCCCGGTCGACGCGGACCTGGCGGAGTTCGTGCCGGCGACGTTCGAGCTGGCCGGCGCGGCGCTGGTGCTGTCGCTGGTGGTCGGCGTCGCGTTCGGCGTGATCGCGGCGTTGCGCCGGGACCGGCTCGTCGACCAGTTCCTGCGGGTGACCAGCCTCGCCGGGGTGTCGGTGCCGACCTTCTGGCTGGCCCTGCTCGCGTTCTACTTCGTCTTCTACCGGCTGCGGCTGGCCCCCGGGTCCGGTCGCCTCGCCCCCACCATGACACCGCCGCCGCACGTCACCGGCCTGTACACGGTGGACGCGGCGATGGCCGGGCAGTGGGACGTGTTCGCCGGCGCCGTCGGGCACCTGGCACTGCCCGCCCTGGTGCTCGCCGCGTACACGATCGGGCTGCTGACCCGGTTCACCCGCTCCGCGGTGCTGGAGGTGCTCGGCCAGGACTACGTGCGGGCGGCCCGTGCCAAGGGCCTGCCCGGCCGTGTGGTGCTGCTGCAGTACGTGCTGCGGGCCGCGCTGGTCCCGATCATCACGGTGGCCGGGCTGGCGTTCGGCAGCCTGCTGTCCGGCACGGTGCTGGTGGAGTCGATCTTCGCCTGGCCCGGCATCGGTCAGTACGCCTACAAGAGCGCGACCAACCTCGACCTTCCCGCGGTCATGGGCGTCGGCCTCGTCGTCGGCGCGATCTACGTCGTGGTCAACCTCATCGTCGACGTGCTGTACGGCGTGATCGACCCGAGAGTGAGGAGCACGACGTGATCCGCCGTCTTCCGGAGGCGTGGCGCAGGCCCCTCGCCGTGACCGGCCTCGTCGTCACCGCCGCCTGGCTGATCGTCGTGGTCGCGGCGCCGCTGCTCGCGCCGTACGATCCGCTCGCGCAGAAGTTCCCCCGGCTCCGCCCACCCGGCGGCGAGCACTGGTTCGGCACCGACGACCTGGGCCGGGACGTGCTCAGCAGGGTCCTGTACGGCGCGCGGCTTTCGATCCCGCTGACCCTGCTGCTGGTGGCGCTGTCGGTGGTCATCGGCGGCCTGCTCGGCGCGTGCGCCGGCTACTTCGGCCGCTGGGTGGACGAGACGATCATGCGCGTCGCCGACCTGGTCTTCGCCTTCCCGACGGTCATCCTGGCGATGGCCGTGGCCGCCTCGCTCGGCGCCAGCCTGCGCAACGCGGTGCTCGCGGTCCTCGTCGTCTCCTGGCCGGCGTACGCGCGCGTCACCCGGGGTCTCGTGCTCGGCCTGCGAACACGCGAGTTCGTGCTCAGCGGACGGCTGCTCGGCTTCTCCGTGTGGCGCTCGCTCCGCACCGACGTGGTGCCCAACGTGGCCGGTCCGGTCCTGGTGCTGGCCACCCTCGACATCGGCACCCAGCTGCTGCTGCTGTCCGGCCTGTCGTTCCTCGGTCTCGGCGCCAAGCCGCCGACCGCGGAGTGGGGGGCGATGGTGGCGTCGGCGACCCAGGTGTTCGACAAGTGGTGGGTCGGGGTCTTCCCGGGGCTGGCCATCCTCACGGTGGTGCTGGCGTTCAACTTCCTCGGCGACACCCTGCGCGACGCGCTCGACCCGCGGACCGCTCGGGCGATCAAGGAGCGGGCGCTGTGACGATCCTGGCCATCGAAGGACTCACCGTCGAACTGGGCGGCAGGCCGATCATCCGCGGCGTCGACCTCGCCCTGGAGTCGGGGAACGTCCACGGGCTGGCGGGGGAGAGCGGCTCGGGCAAGACCATGACCGGCCTGGCCGTCCTCGGCCTGCTGCCGCACGGCGCGCGCACCGGCGGAACGATCTCGCTGGGCGGCACCGACCTGCTGAGCCTCTCGCCGAAGGAGATGAACCGGCGGCGGGGCAGCGAGATCGGGATGGTCTTCCAGGACCAGTCGACCAGCCTGCATCCCATGCTCTCCGCTGGGCGTCAGCTCACCGACCACATGCGCCATCATCTGGGCCTGGATCGCCGGCGGGCACGGGAACGGGCGGTGGAACTGCTCGGGAAGGTCCGCATCCCCGACCCTGAGGGCGCGTTCGACCGGTACCCGCACCAGTTCTCCGGCGGGATGCGGCAGCGCATCGCGATCGCCATCGCGCTCGCCTGCGAACCCCGGGTGCTGATCGCGGACGAGCCGACGACGGCGCTGGACGTCACCGTGCAGGCCGGCATCCTCCGGCTGCTCCGCGACCTGTGCGACGACCTCGGCCTCGCGGTCCTGCTCGTCACCCACGACCTCGGCGTCATGTCGGCGGTCGCCGACGTGATCAGCGTGATGCGGGACGGCCGGCTCGTCGAGACCGGGCCGCGCGCCCGGGTCATGCGCGACCCCGCCGATCCGTACACGCGCGAACTGCTGGACGCGCTGCCCGACCGGAGCACTCCATGAGCCTTCTGTCCGTCGAGGACCTGGTCGTCGACCACCGCAGCCCGGACCGGCCGCCGGTCCGGGCGGTCGCCGGGGTCGGCCTCACCGTCGAGCCGGGCGAGGTCGTCGGCCTCGTCGGCGAGTCCGGCTGCGGCAAGTCGACGCTCGCCCGCGCCATCTGCGGGATCACCGCCCCCACCTCCGGTTCGATCGACTTCGAGGGCCGTCCGGTGGGCCCGCTCGGCCTGCGCCGCCGCGACCCGGCGCTGACCCGGATCCAGATGGTGTTCCAGGACCCGTTCGCGTCCCTCAACCCGCGCCGCCGGGTGGGCAGGCAGATCGCCGACGGGCTCCGCGGCGACGCGACGCCGGGTGAGCTCCTGGAGCGGGTCGGGCTCGACGCGGACATGGCCGGCCGCTACCCCCATGAGTTCTCCGGCGGGCAGCGGCAGCGCATCGCCATCGCCCGCGCCATCGCCGCACAGCCGTCCCTGCTGATCGGCGACGAGCCCATCTCGGCGCTGGACGCGTCCGCGCAGGCACAGGTCGCCGGGCTGATGCGGGCCCTGGCCGTCGAGTCCGGCGCCGGGCTGCTGTTCATCAGCCACGACCTTTCGGTGGTACGGCTCATCGCGGACCGGATCGCGGTGATGTACCTCGGCAAGATCGTGGAGACCGGTCCCACCGCCGAGGTCTGGGACGATCCGAAACACCCCTACACCCGGGCGCTGCTCGCCGCGATCCCCGAACCGGACGGCTCCGGGACACTGCCCGCCGAGCTGCCCGGCGACGTGCCGAACCCCGCCGCTCCGCCCTCGGGCTGCCGCTTCCACCCGCGTTGCCCGCACGTGATGGACGTCTGCTCGGTCCGGGAACCGGTGCCACGGGACGGGGTGGCCTGCTGGCTGTACGACTCCGCGGAACCGGCCGCCGAGTGAGCGAGGAACGCCTGGACCGGCTGCGCGACCTGCTCACCGCGCACGACGTCGGCGCGCTCGTCCTGTCGCGGTCGTCGGACCTGAGGTATCTGGTCGGAGCGACGCCCCCGGGATGCCTCGTCATCACGCCTGACGGCCCGCCGGTCCACGTCGGCGCGGTGCACGGCGACGTGTGCTCGCTCATTCCCGCCGGCGCGCGGGTGGCGGTCGACCCGCGGATGCCGGCGGACGAACTGCTCGCGCTCCAGGAACGGCTCGGCCCCGGAACACCGCTGGTCTCGGCGGCACCACTGCTCGCGCCACTGCGGATCCGCAAGTCCGCCGAGGAGATCGAGCTGATGGAGCGCGCGGCGATCGCGGCGGACCGGGCGCTGACCGCGGCCCGCGCGTTCACCTGGTCCGGCTCGACCGAGCGCGAGGTGGCGCGGCGGCTGCACACCCTGCTGCTGGACTCCGGCCACGACGAGGTCACCTTCGTGACCGTCGCGGCGGGGGAGAACTCGGCCGACCCGCACCACCGGCCGGCCGGCCGGGTGATCAACCCCGGCGACGCCGTCCTGGTGAACGTGGGCGGCCGGTGCGGCGGTTACTGCTCCGACACCGCGCGGATGTTCGCGGTGGCCGAGCCCCCCGAGGACTTCGAGGCCATGTACTCCGTCGTGCTCGCGGCCCAGACCGCCGCCTGCGAGGCGGTACGCCCCGGTGTCGCGGCCGCCGAGATCGACACGATCGCCCGCGACGTCATCATCGAGAGCGGGTACGGCGCGTTCATCGCCCACCGCACCGGCCACGGCATCGGCCTCGACCAGTACGAGCCGCCGTACCTCACGCCCGAGGAGGACACCATCCTCGACGCGGGCATGACCATGTCGATCGAACCGGGCATCTACCTGCCCGAGTTGTACGGCGCACGCATCGAGGACGTCGTCGTCTGCACCGACATCGGCGCCCGCCGGCTCAACCAGACCCCCCGCCTCCTCGACGTCGTCGACCTCTAGAACGGGGGCGGTCGCCGTGCGAACGCGCGCCTGAAACAGCCCCTACAGACCGAGCACGCGCAGTCCGGCGGCGACGGCCGCCGCGACGACCAGCACCACGAGGAACGGGGCGCGCAGCAGCAGCGCGACGACGGCGGCGGCCAGCCCGGCCAGGCGGGGGCCGTTCAGCTCCAGGGCCCGGCCGTGCGCGAGGGTCTGCACGGCGACCAGCGCGGTCAGCAGCGCGACCGGCACCAGCGCGGTGAACCGCCGCACCCGCTCGTCCTCCAGCACGCGTTGCGGGGCGACCAGCCCGGCGAGCTTGAGCGCGTAGCAGCCCAGCCCGGTCGCGACGACGGCGATCCAGACGGTCATCAGGTCCTCCTTCGTGATCGTCGCACCCGGCTCATGAGTGCGAAAGCTCCCGCTGCCGGTCGGACTGACCCGACGGGGGCGTCCGGCGGCGTAGGAGCCCGGCCAGCGCGGCGACGGCGGCGAGCATGACCGGCACGCCCGGGGGCAGCAGCGGCGTCGTCGCGACCGCGATCGCCATCGCGAGCAGCGCGACCACGCGTTCGGTGCCCCCGGAGGTAAGCCGTGGCCACAGCAGGGCGAGGAAGGCCGCCGGGCCGACCACGTCGAGGCCGTACGTCTTGGGGTCGCCCAGCCGGGCCGCGCCGACCGCGCCGAGCAGGGTGGCGAGGTTCCAGGTGGTGTAGATGCTGATGGCGGTGGCCCAGAACCCCGCGCGGGCCGACCGCGGGCCGGGCTGGGCGGTGGCCACCGCCGTCGACTCGTCGATGACGACGTGGGCCGTCAGCAGCCGGCGCCATCCGCGTACGCCGAGCGTCGGCGCGAGCCGCAGGCCGTAAAGGGCGTTCCGGCCCCCGAGCAGCACCGCGCCGGCGGCTCCCGCGATCAGGTTGCCGCCGCCGGCGACCACGCCGATCAGCGCGAACTGCGACGCTCCCGAGAACGCCACCAGGCTCAGGACGCAGGCCTGCGCCACCCCCAGCCCGGCCGCGACGGCCGCGGCCCCAAATGCCAGCCCCGACAGGCCGACGGCCACGCCGACCCCCAGCCCGTCGCGGACCGCTGAGCGTATGTCCGAATCCATATCCGCAGGCTAGGGGCCCAGATTGTGGTGGTCTTGCACGAAATTGCGGCCCGCCGCGAGGCCGGCGTCGTACTCCTCATCGCAGCGTGACGCCAGATCCGCCCTTGCTCGTGTCGCAAGCCAGGCTCCGCTCTTCCCTTCTCATGCGGGGGTGAAGGCGAGGACGACGCGGTTGTGCCGTTTGTCCAGCACCGCCCCCTCCGGCAGGTCGCGGTCGGGGGTAGACGCGGGGAGGACGTGCAGCACCGGCGACGGGCTGTCGGCGTCCACCCACGCGCGCATGTGCTCGACCATCCGCCCGGCCGCCGCAGCAGCCGCCGATCCGTGGGCGTATGCGCCGATATCGAACATCCTGCCGGTCCAGCGCAGCGCCGACCGGTAGGAGAACGTGCCGTCGTGGACGGCCGCAGGGGTACCGAACCGCCAGGCCGGGGCGACGACACCGGAGGTGACGGCCTCCTCCTGCGCCGACAGCACCACGAACTCGCTCACCTCGCGCCTGAGGCGGGTCGCCAGCCACAGGTCCAGATCGGACAGGACGGTACGGGGCGGCAGGTTCAACTCGGCCCACGCCTCTTGCCGGGGCTGGAGGAGGAGGCCGCCGACAGCAGCGGTGTCGATCTGCTGGCCCTCATCCAGCCTCAGGTGGACACCGTCGGCGATGTCGACGTACCGCATTTCGTGGGCTCCGGCGCCCTGCACGGACACGAACCCGCACTGGCGGTGGCTCGCACTGGCCAGCCGGTCTCCCGAGCGTCGCAGCGCCCACGATCGGGTCATCCCGAACGTCCGCAGCGGCACGACGAGGACGCCGTCGTCGGTGAGCTGGTCGCGCCACGCGGGCGGGATGTCCCACGCGCCGGCCGTGACGATGATCAGGTCGTAGCGGCGGCCCGGCTCGATCGGCTGCTCGGCGTCCGCGCACACCACGGTGACGTCGTTGTAACCAGCCGCCGCCAGGCAGGTGGCCGCCCGATCGGTCACCTCGGGGTCGATGTCGACGGTCGTGACCGACCCGGCCGGGCCGACGAGCTCCCGGAGGATCGAGGCGTTGTAGCCGCCACTGCCGATCTCCAGCGCGTGACGGCCTTCCAGGCCCTCGAGCGCGTCCACCGCCTGACCGAGCATCTCCGCGATCAGGAACGGCGCCGACACCGAGCTGATGGTCTCCTCACCGCGCCGCTTCGTGATGACCGCAGTGTTCTGGTACGCCTCCTCCAGCGGGAGGCCCGGCGTGTACAGCTCGCGGGGAACGGTCCGCATCGCCGCCTCCACCTCGGGGCGCAGCGTGAGGCCCTTCGCCGCATGATCGGCGGCCAGCCGGTCGACCATCTCGTGACGGAGGCTCTCGCTGCCTATGGTGCCGACGCTCATGACGGTGTCCTCTTCCGGATGTGTGCGGGCCGCCGCAGTTCGGGCGGTCCCTGGTCTTCCCGCAGGCGACCCGGCGGCGGAGTGAATCCGGCCGGATGACCCGACGTCTCTCATCTCCCGCTGCGCCATGCTTCCCGACCAGCGGATCGTTTTCAGGCCGAACGGCAGGGCGCGTTTTGGCCGGCGTCGGGCCGCTATCTTTGACCCCAGCTCCCCGCGCCGTCCGTTTTCGGCCACCCGAGGCGCAAAAAGTCCCCCTGCCCGTCATGCGAGGAAAGGCAGGGGGACTCTTGAGGGGGCCGAGTCAGGCTATGCTTTAGTCGCAACCACTTCGGCGACCTCGACGCAGTTGCTTTCGCCTTCGGAGCGCTTCGTCTTCCGGAAGTCCTCGATGACTTCGAGAATCTTCATCCTTCGTTCAATCCCTTCAGGATGCTGAGGAGTTTTTCTCGGGTTTCGGTGACCGGAAGTGCCAGGGATCGAATGTCGTCCCATCGTCTTAGGAGCTTCCGAACCTCTTGCTCGTCCTGAATGAGTCTTCCACCAAGCGGAGCCTCTACGAAGCCCACGTCGCCTTCTTCTGTCGTCAGGACGTTGAAGCCTCCATCTAGGCCAGCGTGAGAACCGGCTCGGGCTGGAACGATTTGGAGGGTAACCGAGGGTCGCTCCGCGAGCACCAACAGGTGTTCTATCTGCTCGCGCATGGCCTTATGCCCTCCTACGCCCTGGAGGAGAGCCTTCTCATCGATCAAGATCCATAGACGGGGCGGTTTGTCTCGATCAAGGACGTGTTGCCGCTGTAGGCGGGCTTCTGCCCTGGCCTCGATGTCCTCTGCGCGGCTGCTTCCGAGTGATGCCTTGGCGTATGCCAGGGTCTGTAGCAGGCCAGGTAGCCATAGTGGCTGCCACGTCTTGATGTCTGATGTCTCGGCCTCCAGTGCTGCATACTGCTCCAGCCAGTCTCGGTGCTGTCGCTGGGCGTGGTGGTGAAGGTTCTCGAACCAGCCAGGCAAGTTGAAGACGTTGTCGGCTTCCTTGGCTTGGTCGATCGTGATCCGCCTGCGGCCTCGTTCGAGGTTGCCTAGGTGGCTTTCTCCGACGTGTAGCTTCCTGGCCAGCTCCAACTGGGTCAGGCTGGCCGATTCGCGGTACTTCCGCAGGTAGTAAGCCAGTAGGTGGCTTAGGGACTCTTTTGGGTCTAGGTCGCTTCCTCTATTCACGATCTTTGCCTATCACTCGTTGTGACGGACGAGTAACCATTCACATCAAAAGAAGGGTTGAACCGCTCCCGAGGGTAACTCTGTCGCGCCACGCTGTCACGTACACGGCAAGGAGACAGTGATGGATCAGAGCAGACCGGTTCAGGACGGGACGCCTTGGTGCCTTCAGTACGTTCAGTACCGCTACGAATGGCACCTTCCCCCCGTCAAGGCCGCCGCAGGGACGGCCCGAGACTTCGTGGAGTCCCGTCTTAGAATCTGGGGCCGCGCCGATCAGGTCGAAGACGCCGCCGTAATCATCGGGGAGTTGTTCAATAACGCTCTCCTGCACGCCAAATCCAAGGAATTCGTCGCTGCCATCGACTGGAACGGTGGGCGAATTCGCTTGGAGATGTGGGATGATTGCCCCGACCGTCCTCTAATCATCCCTATCGACTTCGAGAAGGAGTCCGGACGCGGAATGCACATCATCGCGTCCCTCTCGGAGATGTGGGGATCCCGTCTAACGGCATCCGGCAAGTGCGTCTGGGCCATTATTCCGGGGTAGATGTCCAACCGGATCGCCCTTTCGGCCGAGGCGGTCAGGTGGGGCGGCCGAGCAGGTACGCCCCGGGCGGCACGCCGACGATCCGCTTGAAATGCCGGGTCAGATGCGCCTGGTCGGTGAAGCCGAGGTCGGCGGCGACGTCCGCGGGCCGCGCACCGGAGTCCAGGAGGGTGCGGGCGCGCTGGACGCGGAGGTTGGTCAGGTAGGCGTGGGGCGGCAGGCCGTACGCGGCGCGGAAGGCGCGGAGCAGGGCGAACCGCCCGGTGCCCACCATGCCGGCCAGGTCGTCGAGGGTCGGCGGGTCGGGAACCCGCTCGTGGAGGATGTCACGGGCGGCGCGGACCGCCCGCGGCGGCGCGCCCCGGGCAACCAGTCCGGGCGGCCGGGCGGCGTGGCGGCGCAGGAGCCCGGCCAGCGCCCGGTGCAGCGTGGAGGAGGACGCGAGGGCGTCGCCGTTCTCGGCGCTGCGGTGCACGGCACGGATCAGCCGGGCGGCCTCCGGGTCGTCCACCACCGTGACGGGGAAGTAGGGCGTGCCGCCCGGGGCGCCCAGCTCGGCGGCGATCTGCGCGACGACGTCCACGGCGGGGTAGAGCACGCGGTAGCGCCAGCCTTCGGGGACGCCCGCGTGACCGGTGTGGACGACGTCCGGGTTGAGGAGCGCGACCTGACCGGCGCCGGCCCGGAGGGTCGACCCGGCGTGCTCGAACTCCTCCACGCCGTATTCGATCAGCCCCACCGTGTAGGTCGCGTGCGCGTGCCTGGTGTAGCGGTGGGTGACATAGCGGGCGCTCAGCAGATCGACGCCCGGCTCCGCCGGGTGCCGCCGATAGTGCGCCACCTCCCGGCTCATGGCACCGATGCTACCGACCGCTCCATCGAGGACGGCAGGACGGCGGGCAGGCCGAAGGCCGTGAAGAGGCGCAGGTCGAAGAACATGGCGACGTGCGCGACCCCCGCGGGCGCCGGCGTGAGCACCTGCAGCGCGAACGCGTGGTGCGCGCCGTCGGCGGCCCGCATGTAGACGGCGAACGCCGGCTGCCCGTTGGCCCGCGTCGGGAGCAGCCGCATCGCGCCGGGGCCGTCGGCCGGGCACTGCGTGCTGATGAGGCGGCCGATGTCCTCGTTGCCCTGGTACCACCCCGTGTAGGGCGGCATCTCCCAGACGGCGTCGGCGGTGAGCAACCGCACGATGGCGGCGACGTCGTACTCCTCGAAGGCCCGGACGTAACGGGCGAGCAGCTCGCGATCCTCCGGCGACGTCGGCTCGGTGAGATCCTCCTGTGGCGCCACCTCGTCGAGCCGGGCACGGGCGCGCTGCAGGACGCTGTTGACCGCGGTGGTCGTCGTGTCGAGCACCTCCGCGACCTCGGCGGCCCGCCACTTCAGCACGTCGCGCAGGATCAGCACCGCCCGGTGCCGGGGCGGCAGGTGCTGCAACGCGGCGATCAGCGCGAGCCGGATGCTCTCCCGGGAGGTGACGATCGCGGCCGGATCGGCGTCCTCGGCGCCGGCCATGGCGTCGGGGATCGGCTCCAGCCAGGGCACCTCGGACCGCTCGACCAGCGTGTCGTACGGGTCGGCGCTCGGGTCGCCGAGACCCGTCGGCAGGGGCCGGCGGCCGCGGCTCTCCAGGGCGGTGAGGCAGGTGCGGGTGGCGATCCGGTGCAGCCACGTCCGCAGCGAGGACCGGCCCTCGAACCCGTCGTAGGAGCGCCACGCCCGCAGGTAGGTCTCCTGGACCTGGTCCTCCGCGTCGTGCACCGAGCCGAGCATGCGGTAGCAGTGCGCCAGCAGCTCGCGCCGGTACGGAGCCGCCTGCCGCAGGAAGTCTTCTTTGACCGCCTTGTCCGTGCTCATGGTGATCCCTCATTGCTTCGGCGACCGACGGTGGCCGCAGGCCACCACCCCTGTATACGCCCGCCCCCCGACAGAACGGCCGTGACCCGGAACAGGACATCGGCGTACCCGGCGGTGAGGGTCGCCCCACGCGGATCTGGTCTCAATGACCGAGACGAGAACTCCGTCCGGTGGCATCCCGCCCGGCGCCACGGTTACCCTGGGCACGTGGATCGTCGTTATTTCGCGTTTATGCAGCCGGCTCCGGGTGAGCCGGTCGCCGTGACCTGAGCGACGACCCCCGAGCCGGCCAAGGCAGAGCCCCACGGGCTCTGCCTTTCGCATTTCCACCGTGAGTGGGCGGCTCGGCTCCGGGCCCGCCCGGAGGGAGAGACCGATGAACCTGCACGACGCGGACACCCCCGTCATGATCGCCGGACCCGCCGCCGGCCCGGACGTCGCCGTGGTCAGCCTGCGCCGCCTGCACGGCCGCGTGGACGCCGCCGCCGAGCTGGCACGGGTGCGCCGGTCGTACCGCGGACCACTGCTGGTCGAGCCGTTCTCCGCGCGCGACCTGCCGGCCATCGTGACGCACGCCAACGGCGTCGTGGTCGGCGGCGCCTGGATGCAGGACTTCCAGCTGCTGCGGGCGGTGGCCCGTACGGGACGTCCCGTGGTCGTGCAGCGCGCCCCGGCCGCCACGCTCGAGGAGTGGCTGTCGGCGGCGGAGTACTGCGTCGCCGAGGGCAACCGGGACGTCGTCCTGTGCGAGACGGGCACCCGCACGCACCTGCCGCACGCGACCATCGACCTGGCACTGGTGCGGGAGGCCGGGCGCCGCCGGCCCGTCCTGGTGGACGTCTCGGCCGCCCCTGACCTCGCCGTCGCGGCCCTGTCGGCCGGCGCGCGCGGATTGATCCTCGGCGAGGACGCTGAACCGGACCTGGTGACCGCGGTGCGCGCCAAGGCGGCCCTGCTCGGGCCGCTGGTCCGCGACGACGCGCCGGAGACGATCCCCGGCGCGCGGGCGGCCATCGACCGGATCGACGCGGCGCTGGCGACGCTGCTGGAGCGCCGGGCCGAGCTGGCGGCCACCGTGCAGCGGCTCAAGCCGGTCGGTGGCTTCGCCGGCCGGGACCCCCGGCGCGAACGCGAGATCGTCGAGGCCATGGCGCCGCGCGCCCCCCGCCTGGGCACAGACCGGCTCGCGCGCATCATGGCAGCCGTAATCGAGACGGGTTTGGAAGCATCGGAGGAGCGTGATTTGTCCCGAGCTTGAGAGGGCCGCCCGACGAATGATCATCGAGGTTCTTCGTATCGTCGGCGACGAAGAACCTCGGCCGAAGCTGATCGCGATGGAGGGGCCCACCTGCCTGGGCTGAGCGGGTGGCTTCGGTCACTCCGGCGGGATGTGGTGGCCCGGACGGAACACGTCATCCGGGTCCCAGGTCCTCTTGATCCGGCTCAGGCGGGCGTGGTCCTCGGGCGTGTACGCGGTCCGCGTCCGGGCCGGGTCGGTCAGGAAGTTCAGGAAGGTCCCACCGGTCGCGTACGGCCGCAGCCGACCGGCCAGGCCGTCGACGGACGCGTCGACACGGGACCGCTCGTCCGCGTCGCCGTGCCCGGTCCCGCCCGCGCCGTACGGCGCGGTCGCGATCACGGAGAACGGCACGTCGCGGTGGCCCACCGGCCCGGCGTCCGGCGCGGGCCGTGCCATCGCCCCGCCCCAGTGCCGGACCTCGACCGCCGGCCCCGGTGACCCGCCGAACGCCGCGTCCGGCAGTGCCTCCAGCACCGCGCCGGGCAGGTCGCGGAACAGGTCGATGTGCTGGCGGACCGCCATCGGGGGCGCCGTCGGCCCGGCGATCGTGACGCCCGCCTCCGCGAACGTCATCGCACGGAAGCCGTCGAGCAGCGGCGTGCCCGCCGCCTCCAGCAGCGGCCGGAGCCGGGGCTCGGCCTCCTCGTACCCGCCCAGGTGGAAGACCCGGACGGCGAGGACCGGCCGGCCGCGCACCGGTTCGGGGACGGCCGGGGCGTCCGGCATCCGCATCAGCATGACGGCCGTGTTCAGCTCGTCCGGCTCGCCGTCCGCCCAGTCCCGGTAGCGGGCGAGCGTCTCGGCCGCGCGGCCGGCGTCGTACAGCGAGACGCCCGCGTAGACCCGCCCGACGGCGTGCAGCCGTACCTCCAGCGCGGTCACGGCGCCGAAGTTGCCGCCTCCGCCGCGCAGCGCCCAGAACAGGTCGGCGTGGTGATCGGCGTCGGCCGTGACGTGCTCGCCCTCGGCGGTCACCAGGTCGGCCCGCAGCAGGCCGTCGGCGGCGTAGCCGTGCCTGCGGGAGAGCCATCCGGTGCCGCCGCCCAGGGTGTAGCCGGTCACGCCGACGGACGGGGTGCCGGACAGCGGCGCCAGGCCGTACAACGCGGCGGCGGCGATCACCTCCGACCAGCGCGCGCCGGGACCGACCCGGGCGACGCGCCGGTAGGGATCGACCCGCACCTCCGCCATCCGCCGCGTCGTGAGGAGCAGGCCGCCGTCGGCGGGCACGAGCGTGCCGTGGCCCGTCGCCTGGACGGCGAACGGCAGGGCGTGCTCGCGCGCGGCGACGACCGCGGCCCGTACGTCGTCGGGACCGGTCGCCTCGGCGACCGTCAGCGGCCGGTGGTCGATCCGGAGGTTCCAGCCCGAGCGCGCCTCGTCGTACGCAGCGTCGCCGGGCAGGTGCACCGGTCCGGCGAAACTCTCGCGCAGCGTGCGTGCGATGCCCGCCGGGCCGGTGGTCGTCGTCGTCCGCGCCATGGTTCCGCTCCCCGTGAGTGTCGGCCGTCATCGATCGATCCGATGCTCTCCGCCCGACCGCCCCGCCGTCATCGGCCGGAGGGCGGCAGTGGCGCTGCCGCGTTCGGCGCAGCCCGAGCCGGCGTACTCCCGGCGAAGTAGCGCACGGCTCCGCTTCCGGGAGGAGCCGGGAGGCGAGCCCGCCGGTTTACGCTGCCCGGATGGGGATCCACCACCGGTTGCGCCCACCCGTGTCCGACCTGATCATTTCGATGGCCGCCGCCGGCGTCGCCCTGATCGGCGCCGCGATCGCGCCGCCCGGGCGTACCCATCTGGACGCCCTCGGCTACCTGCTCCTGCTGGCAGGGTCGTTCGCGCTGGTGGTGCGCCGCCGCGCCCCGGTCACGGTCCTGCTGGTCACCACGGCGTGCGTCCTCGCCTATCTGGTCCGCGGCTATCCGGGCGTGGCCGCCGCCGAGCCGGTGATGGTCGCGTTGTTCACCGCGATGCGCGCCGGGCACCGGTTCATCGTCCTGGCGCCCAAGGCCGCCCTCGTGATCGTGGTGATCACGGACGTGACGGTTCACCACGGGGAACCGGTCCGCCAGGTGCTGCAGGACCGGTTCCTGCTCGCCGGGTGGCTGGCGGCCAGCGCCATGATGGGCGGGGCGTTCCGGCAGTGGGACGCCTACGTCCGCGAGGCGCGGCAGCGGGCGGCGGAGGCCGAGCGCACGCGTGAGGAGATGGCCCTGCGCCGCGCCGGTGAGGAACGCCTGCGGATCGCCCGCGAGCTCCACGACTCGCTCACCCACAGCATCTCCATCGTGAAGGTCCAGGCCGGGGTGGCGGTCCACCTCGCCCGCAAGCGCGGCGAGGAGGTCCCCGAGGCGCTGCTGGCCATCCAGGAGGCGAGCGGCGAGGCGATGCGGGAGCTGCGCGCCACCCTGGAGGTGCTGCGCGAGGGCGAGCCCGCCGGCAGCGGCCTCGACCGGCTGCCGGACCTCGTGCGCCGGGCGCGATCCGCCGGCCTGCCGGCCGACGTCACGGTCACCGGCCGGCCCCGCGCGCTGCCGGCCGCGGTCGACCTCGCGGCGTACCGGATCGTCCAGGAGGCGCTGACCAACGTCGCGCGGCACGCCGGGCCCGCCGCCGCGTCCGTCCACGTCCGGTACGGCGACGACACCCTCACCGTCCGGGTCGACGACGACGGCCTGGCCCGGCCCGGCGCCTCTCCGGAACCGGGCGTGGGCCTGATCGGCATGCGCGAGCGCGTCGCCGCGCTGGGCGGGCGGCTGCGCGCCGAACCCCGTCCGGAGGGGGGTTTCACCGTCGACGCCGAGCTTCCCCTGGCCGGCGAGCCCTGGACGGGCGGCGATCCGCTCCCCGGAGCCGCCGGCGAGGTGACCGTGAACGCCGCCGTCCGCGCCGCCGCCCTGCGCGGTGGGGAGGCGGCGCTGTGATCCGTGTGCTGCTCGCCGACGACCAGGCGCTGATCCGCGCCGGATTCCGTGCCCTGCTCCAGGCCGAGGACGACATCGAGGTGGTCGGCGAGGCGGCCGACGGGCGGGAGGCCGTCGCGCTCGCCGCCGCCCACCTGCCCGACGTCGCCCTCGTCGACGTGCAGATGCCCGTCCTCGACGGCATCGCGGCGACCCGGCGGATCACCGCCGACGAGCGCCTGTCCGGCGTCCACGTGGTCATGCTCACCAACTACGGGCTGGACGAGTACGTCTTCGACGCGCTGCGCGCGGGCGCGAGCGGCTTCCTCGTCAAGGACACCGAACCCGCCGACCTGCTGCACGGCATCCGCGTCGCCGCGCGCGGTGACGCGCTGCTCGCCCCCGCCATCACCCGCCGGCTGATCAAGGAGTTCGTCTCGCGGCGCCCCGCCGCCTCTCCGCAGGCGCTCGACGTCCTGACCAACCGGGAACGGGAGGTGACCGCGCTGGTCGCCCGCGGCATGTCCAACGACGAGATCGCCGCGCACATGGTGATCAGCCCGACGACGGTCAAGACGCACGTCAGCCGGGCCATGACCAAGCTGCGCACCCGCGACCGGGCCCAGCTCGTCGTCCTGGCCTACGAGTCGGGCCTCGTCACGGCCGGGAACGCCTCCGCTGAGGCGCGGGACTCAGACCGCTGAGGCGCCGAACGTCCTGCGGTACGCGGCCGGGGACACCCCCACCGTCGTGTGCAGGTGCTGGCGCAATGACGCGGCGGTGCCCAGGCCGGCACGCTCGGCCACCTGGTCGACCGGCAGGTCGGTCGTCTCCAGCAGCCGCCGGGCCTCCTCGATCCGCTGCCGGACCAGCCACTGCGCCGGGCTGATCCCGGTCTCCTCGCGGAACCTGCGGGTGAACGTGCGCACGCTCATGCCCGCCCGCCGCGCCAGCCGCGCCAGGTCCAGCGGCTCGTGCAGCCGCTCCAGGGCCCACGCGCGGGCCTCCGCCGTCGAGGCCCCGGTGGGCGCGGGCATCGGCCGCTCGATGAACTGCGACTGGCCGCCCTCCCGCCACGGCGGCATCACCGAACGCCGGGCCGCGCCGTTCGCCACGGCGCTGCCGTGGTCCTGGCGGATGACGTGCAGGCACAGGTCGACGCCCGCCCCGACTCCGGCCGAGGACAGCACGTCGCCGTCGTCCACGAACAGCACGTCCGGGTCCAGCCGCACCGTCGGGTGCAGTGCGCGGAACCGTTCGACGTACGCCCAGTGCGTCGTCGCCGGACGGCCGTCGAGCGTGCCCGCGGCGGCCAGCACGAACGCCCCCGTGCAGATCGACATGATCCGCGAGTCCGGCCGTCGGCGCGCCAGCGCGGCGGCCACCGGGGGCTCGAGGGTGCCGTCCAACAGGGCCGTGCCGCCGTGCACTCCCGGGACGACGACGGTGTCGGCCGCCGCGAGGATCTCCGGACCGTGCTCGGGGACGGCCGTGAACCCGGCCGACGTGCGCACCGGGCGGCCGTCCGGTGTGCAGACGCGGATCCGGTAGAAAGGCCGCCCGTCGGCGTCCCGGGCCGCGCCGAAGACCTGCGACGGCACGCCGAGGTCGAACGCGACCACGTCGTCGAGGGCCAGCACGACCACCTCATGAGGCATGGCCCGATTCTTTCATATGTTGGCTTTCGGGCCGCTCGTCGTCCGTGCCCGCGGCGGCGAGACTCCATCGGGTGACCCAGACACTTCCCGACACGCCGGTGCGGACCCGCCCGCACCGCGCCTGGATCGTCGCCGCCGTGACCCTCGTCGCCCTCGTCGGTGCCGCCGGGTTCCGCGCCACCCCCGGCGTCCTCATCGACCCGCTCCGGGCCGAGTTCGGCTGGCCGCGGGGCACGATCGCCTCGGCCGTCTCGGTCAACCTCCTGCTGTACGGCCTGACCTCGCCGTTCGCGGCGGCCCTGATGGACCGGTTCGGGATCCGCAGGGTGGTGTCGGCCGCGCTCCTGCTCGTGGCGGTGGGCAGCGGCCTCACCGTCTTCATGACGGAGCCCTGGCAGCTCATCGCCTGCTGGGGCGTGCTCACCGGCCTCGGGACCGGGTCGATGGCCATGGCGTTCGTCGCGACCGTGACCTCCCGGTGGTTCGTCCGGCGCCGGGGTGTGGTGACCGGCGTGCTGACCGCGGGCGGCGCCGCCGGGCAACTGGTCTTCCTGCCGGTCCTCGCGCACCTGACCCACATGTACGGCTGGCGGTCCGCCGCGGTGACCGTCTGTCTCGCCGCGCTGGCCGTCGTGCCGCTCGTCGTCCTCCTGCTGCGCGACCATCCCTCGGACGTCGGCCTCCCGCCGTACGGAGCCACCGAGGTGGTCCCGAAGCCGCGCAACGAGGGCGCGGCGCGGCGGGCGCTCGGCTCGCTCGCCACGGCCGCCCGTACCCCGGTCTTCTGGCTGCTCGCGGGCGGTTTCGCGATCTGTGGCGCGTCCACGAACGGCCTGGTGGGCACGCACTTCATCCCGGCGGCGCACGACCACGGCATGCCGGAGACGACGGCGGCGAGCCTGCTGGCCCTCGTGGGGATCTTCGACGTGGCCGGCACGATCTTCTCCGGCTGGCTCACCGACCGGGCCGACTCCCGCGTGCTGCTCGGCGTCTACTACGCCCTGCGCGGCTGCTCGCTGCTGGTGCTGCCGAGCCTGTTCGCCCGGACCACGCACCCCAGCATGCTGGTGTTCGTGATCTTCTACGGCCTGGACTGGGTGGCGACCGTGCCGCCGACGGTCGCCCTGTGCCGCGAGCACTTCGGGATGGGCGGCCCCATTGTCTTCGGCTGGGTCTTCGCGTCCCACCAGATCGGCGCGGCCGCCGCCGCCATCACGGCCGGCGTCATCCGGGACCACCTGGGCGACTACGCGGCCGCCTGGTACGGCGCCGGGGCCCTGTGCCTCCTCGCCGCCCTGCTGTCGGTCCGGATCAAGAAGCGGGTCACGACGGGTTGAACGCTTTGCCTATTGTTTACCAAGACGTCGTACAGGCCGCTTACAGTGCGGAACGTGCCCGAGATGCTGGCCGAGGAACTGCTCCTCCTCGCCTATGACCTGCGCGGCAAGTGCCGCATCGGCCCCGTCGAACTCGACTGCGGGGTCGGCGGCGCGATGCTGTCCGAACTGACGCTCGCCGGCCGGCTCCGGCTGGACGACACGGCGCTGGCCGTCACCGACACCGAGCCCGTCGGCGACCCGATCCTCGACGCCCTGCTCGCCGACGTCGCGGGCTCGCCCCGCAGCCGGACCCCGCAGGAATGGGTCACCCGGCTGCGCGCGACCGACCACCAGCAGCGGCTGCTCGCGCGCCTGGCCGACCGTGGCCAGGTCGCCGTCGACCGCCACCGTACGCTCGGCGTCTTCGTCGAGACCCGCTATCCCGTACGCGACATCGTGGGGCTGTGGGAGGCGCAGCAGCGCGTGGTCGCCGCCGTCACGACCGGCGCGCCCGCCGACGCCCGTACTCTCGCGCTCGGCGCGCTCGTGGCGGCCTCCGGACTCGGCAAGGCGGTCTTCTCCACCTCGGGGAACTGGCGGACGCTCCGCGACCGGATGCGCGAGATGACCGCCGGCGACCCGATCGCCGACGCCGTACGCCGGGCCCTCGCCGTCGAGCAGCGAAGCGTTCCCGCCTGACCAGCGCCTTCCACCGGAGACCTCCGGCCGCGCGCCCTCCGGCGATCCGTCTACCATGACGATCGTCCGACCGCGCGACGGCCGTCGCGCGGGACGCGATACCGGAGGTGGTCCCGGTCATGGCCGACCTGGTGATCCGGGGCGCGCACGTCATCGACGGCACGGGCGCGCCCGGGCGCATCGCCGACGTCGCCGTCACGAACGGCCGGATCAGCGACGTCGGCGGCGCCGTGAGCGCCCGCACGGTCCTCGACGCCTCAGGGCTCGCGCTCGCCCCCGGCTTCATCGACATGCACGCCCACTCGGACCTGCGGTTGCTCAGCGAGCCGGACCACCTGGCCAAGGTCGGCCAGGGTGTCACCACGGAGGTCCTGGGCCAGGACGGCCTGTCCTACGCCCCGGTCGACGACGTCACCCTGGGACAGATCCGCCACGCCACCGCGGGCTGGAACGGCGACCCGCCCGGCTTCGACTGGAACTGGCGAAGCGTCGGCGAGTACCTCGACCGGCTGGACCGGGGCATCGCGGTGAACGCCTGCTACCTCGTCCCGCAGGGCTCGGTGCGGATGCTCGCGATGGGCTGGGCGGACCGGCCGGCCTCCGAGGCCGAGCTGGCCCGGCAGAAGGACCTGCTGGCCACCGGAATGCGCGAAGGCGCCGTGGGGATGTCCAGCGGGCTCACCTACGCCCCCGGCATGTACGCGACGACGGCCGAGCTCGTGGAGCTGTGCCGGGTCGTGGCCGGCCTCGGCGGCTTCTACGCGCCCCACCACCGCTCCTACGGCGCCGGAGCGCTGGACGCCTACGCCGAGATGATCGAGGTCTCCCGCGCCTCCGGCTGCCCGCTGCATCTCGCGCACGCGACGATGAACTTCCGCGTCAACGCCGGCCGGGCCCCCGAACTGCTGGCCCTGCTGGACGCCGCGATCGCCGGCGGCTGCGACCTCACGCTGGACACCTATCCGTACCTGCCGGGCTCCACCACGCTCGCGGCGCTGTTGCCCGGCTGGGCGTCCGCGGGCGGCCCGGCCGCCATCGCGGCACGGCTGCGCGACCCCGCCGCACGTGAGCGGATCCGGCACGCCCTGGAGATCGAGGGCTCCGACGGCTGCCACGGCGTGCCGGTCGAGTGGGAGACCATCCAGATCTCCGGCGCGCGCGATCCCGCCGTCGTCGGCAGGAATCTCGCGGAGCTGGGCGCCGCGTCGGGCCGGACCCCGTTCGACGCCTACTGCGACCGGCTGCTCGCCGACGATCTCGCGACGACGATCCTGCAGCTCGTCGGGGACGAGGAGAACGTCCGGGCGATCATGCGGCATCCGGCGCACACGGGCGGAAGCGACGGGCTGCTCGCCGCGGCCAGACCGCATCCCCGTGCCTGGGGGACGTTCCCTCGCTACCTCGGCCACTACGTCCGCGAGCTGGGCGTCCTCACGCTGGAGGAGTGCGTCGCGCACCTGACGGGGCGGCCGGCACGGCGGCTCCGGCTGACCGATCGCGGACTGATCCGGCCCGGCCACGCCGCCGACCTCGTCCTCTTCGACCCGGCCGCCGTGCGCGACACCGCGACGTTCGACGAACCGCGGCGGCAGGCCGAGGGCATCCCCTACGTCTTCGTCGCCGGCGTCGCGGTCATCGCCGACGGCCGGCACACCGGCGCCCTGCCCGGACGGTCACTGCGCCGCACACCGCGAGGAGACACCCGCTGAGTCCGGCGATCGAGACCGCCGCCGGCCACCCGATCGTCTCTTCCACCTCCCGCGTCACCGGACTCTTGGTGGCGAGCCATGACCGGGGTCGGACGCGCCGTCGTCAGCGTCCGGGGAGGGTCATCGAGAGGTTCGCCAGGCGGTCCTGCTCGTCGAACTCCGCGACGCAGGAGCCGCCGTCCGGCAGCTTCGCGGTGATCGACGTCTCGGTCTGCCGGTAGGGCAGCCGGTGGTGGCCGAGGAACCGCATGACGGTCAGCCGGTGGTCGGCGGGGAAGAGGGAGAGCCCGCTGGTGATCAGGCGGGGCGCGGTGACGGAGTCCCACGCGGCCGTGGGGACGGCCGGGTCGCGGACGGCGAAGTAGGCGACGCCGCCGTCGTAGCGGCCGGGGATCATGCCGGTCAGGCCGAGCAGACTCGTCGCCACCATGGCGACCAGGTCGCCGCCATTGCGCGCCGGTCCCTCGTACCAGGACAGGTCCAGCTCGGGCGTGGTCATCTCCGGCACCCCGAAACGGGAGCCCATGGCGCGCGGGTTCAGCACCGCCGGGTGCTCGGCGCCGAACTGCGGATTGGCCCAGCCCCACAGCCAGCTGCGGTCGTCCTCGGCGAAGCTTCCGATGAGGGCGACGTGCAGGACGACGTCACCCTGCGTGTAGGTGCCGGTCGCCAGATCGGTGTTCCAGTCGGCCGCCGGCAAGAATTCCGCCAGAACCTCCTGCTGCTGGGCGGCGACCGCCGCGTACGCGGCTCCCAGTCGCTCGAACGCCGGGCTGAATCCAGACATGGCGGGCACACTATCTCAGAAGATCTGCGCAGCGGAGCAGGCCAGGAGGCGTCCAGGTTGAGGCGCTACGCTGCGATGTTCACCGATGCCGGGGGAGGGCGAGTGGCGAGCCGGATTCGCATGGGAGTGCTGGCGGCGCTTGCGATCACCGTGCTGGGAGTACCCATCGGGTTGCTGTGGGTCGCGATCGCGCCCCGCACGGCCTACCAGGTCTCGGGCGGCAAGGGGCTGCTCGCGGATCCGGAGACCCAGACACTGATCGCGGCGGACGGTTGGTTCGCGGCGCTGACCGCCGCCGCGGGCCTGCTCTGCGGCGTTGCCGCCTATGTCCTGGCCGGGAGGGTCGGGGAGCTGGGCCCGCTCGCGGGGATCGCGGCGGGCGGTGTCGCGGGGGCGGTCGTGGCGTGGCGGCTGGGGCACCTGATCGGCCTGGGCGCCTACCACCACGCGCTGCGCACGGGCGGCGACGGTGCGCTGGTCCGGGCTCCGCTCGCCCTGCACGCCCTCGGCGTGGTGCTCGCCTGGCCGCTGGTGGCGGTGGTGGCGTTCGGCCTGTTGGAGGCGCTCGACGTGGCGGGCCGCGAGTCGCGCGGGCGGCTATCCGCGGGCGATCCCGGCGGTGGAGGCCCCGGTCAGCCGGACCAGGTCGGCGGGGGCCAGCTCGATCTGGAGGCCGCGCCGACCGGCCGAGACGTAGACCGTCGGGAATCCTGACGCGGACGAGTCGACGACCGTCGGCAGTCGCTTGCGCTGCCCGAGCGGGCTGATGCCGCCCCGTACGTATCCGGTCACGCGCTCGGCGTGCGACGGATCGGCCATGGCGGCGCGCTTGCCTCCCGCCGCCGCGGCCAGGGACTTGAGGTCCAGCGAGGACGACACCGGCACGACCGCGACGGTGAGGTCACCGTCGACCTCGGCCACCAGGGTCTTGAAGAGCCGGTCGTGGCCGACGCCGAGGGCGTCGGCCGCGGCCTCGCCGTAGGAGTCCGCGTCCGGGTCGACCTCGTAGGGGTGCAGGGTGAAGGCGATCCCGGCGCGCGTCGCCGACACGGTCGCGGGCGTGCCCTTGCCGCCCGATCGCCGGTTGGATGCCACGGGTGATTCTTCCCTTCCGCGGGATGGGGTCAATTGGGGCTGACGGTGCCGCCGAGGAACTCCGACGCGGGCACGGTGGGAAAGGCCTCCAGCAGGAGGTTCTCCCGGCGCAGCAGGTCGTACTCCAGGTGGAGCCGGGTCGCGGCGTCCGCGGCCTGCAGCAGCCGCTGTTTGTCGGGGCGGTCCAGGACCACCGAGGCGGCGACCAGGTAGGAGAGCTCGACCGGGTCGGCCGGTAGATCGCTGAGGTCGGCCACCTCGGCGCCGTGTTCGGACAGCCGGTCGCAGTAGCGGCGGAACAGGTGGGCGATCGGCCCGGTGACCTTGTCGGCGCCCGGGCCGTCCTCCTCGGGCAGCGGGGTGACGTCGGCACGGAGATAGGTCAGGGAGTCATCGACGTCCTCGACGCGAAAGCGCGTGCCGCCGGTCGTGACGACGTCGTACCGGCCGTCGTCGTGCCGCTCGACGCCCCGGATCTCCGCGGTGCAGCCGACCGCCGCGAGCCGGCGGGCGGCGCCGGGACCGACCTCGTGGCCGAGCTCGATGGAGACGACGCCGAACCGGTAGGGCTCCTCGCCTTCGAGGAGGTCGCGCATGAGGTCGCGGTACCGCTCCTCGAAGATCTGGAGGGGCAGCACCAGCCCCGGGAACAGCACGGCTCCCAGCGGAAAGATCGGCAGCCGTTCGGTCACGGCGTCAGCGTACGACGTTCCGGCCCTCGCCGTCGCCTCGGATTCCGGCACCGCTTGTGATCTACAACGTAAAGCCGCTGGCCCGAAACGATCAGCAGGGCGGTGTGCGGAACGTTCCACGGAGGATGTGACCGTAGTCACCTTGAACTAGATCGCGTCAACCGGCACACACCACCACGACCTGCGGAGTTAGGGTCGGACGACCGCGCGGCCAAGCCACCGCGGCACGGCGGTACTTCCCGCCGGTGTTTTCGCTCGGAGGCCCGTATGTGGCTCAGCATGTTCTTTCTGACGATCGCCAGTCTTTGCGTCGGATTCATCCTCGGCTGGATCGTCGCCCGCCCCCGCCGCTGGGGCGCCTTCCCCGGCGGCGGCCCGGCCGGCGCCGAGCGGCCGGAGAGCCGGCCGGAGTTCACCGGAGGCGCGCGACCGGGCGTGTAGCGCCCTGGCGTGTGCCTAACGCCTTATTGGGGCAGCTCGATGCCGAGTCGGTGTCGGCCGCGGTCGTGCGCTACTTGCGGTGGTCGAGGTCCGGTAGGTGCAGTCCGCCTGTCGACATTCGGACAAAAGCGGAGCAGATCATGATGATGCTGCCGCTTGCGGTTGGTGAACGGATTCCGCGTGGTCTCAAGTATGCGCACCGTGGCATCGGCCTGCCGTCACTTCCATGGATTCTTGACATCTCGGTGGGTGAGACCGGCGTCCGGGCCGGTGGGGGTCCTTCGTAGACTGATCAGGTGATATCCCGTATCGACCTGCGCGGGTCCCTGCCGGACGACCTGCGCTCCGTGCTGCCTAGAGCCGAGCTCGACGTCGAGGCCGCCCTGGAGAAGGTGCGGCCCATCTGCGATGACGTACGCCATCGCGGCGCCGAGGCCGTACGGGACTACACCGCGCGCTTCGACGGGGTCACCCCCGAGTCGCTGCGGGTGCCCGCCGCGACCCTTCGGCGTGCCCTGGACGAGCTGGACCCGGGCGTCCGCGACGCCCTCGAGGAGTGCATCCGGCGCACGCGCATCGTGCACCGCGACCAGCGCCGCACCGACGTGACGACCCGGGTGGTGCCGGGCGGCACGGTCACCGAGCGGTGGGTTCCGGTGGAGCGGGTCGGGCTGTACGTCCCCGGCGGCCAGGCCGTCTATCCCTCCAGCGTCGTGATGAACGTCGTTCCCGCGCAGGAGGCGCGGGTCGACTCGCTCGCGGTGACGTCGCCGGCGCAGCAGGAGTTCGGGGGGCTGCCGCACCCGACGATCCTCGCGACGTGCGCGCTGCTCGGCGTGGACGAGGTGTACGCCGCGGGCGGCGCGCAGGCGATCGCGATGTTCGCCTACGGCACCGAGGAATGCCGGCGCGTCGACATGGTCACCGGCCCGGGCAACATCTGGGTCGCGGCGGCCAAGCGGCTGCTGAAGGGCGTCATCGGCATCGACTCCGAGGCGGGCCCCACCGAGGTCGCGGTCCTGGCCGACGCTACGGCCGACCCGGTGCACGTCGCCGCCGACCTGATCAGCCAGGCCGAGCACGACACGCTGGCCGCGGCCGTCCTGGTGACCGACTCCGAGGAGCTCGCCGGCGCGGTGGAGCGCGAGCTGGCCGTGCAGGTCGGCCGGACCAAGCACGCCGAGCGCATCACCGCGGCCCTGGCGGGCCGCCAGTCCAGGATTGTGCTCGTCGACGACGTCGACGCCGGCCTGAAGGTCGTCGACGCCTACGCCGCCGAGCACCTGGAGATCCAGACCGCCGACGCCCGTACGGTCGCGGCCCGGGTCCGCAACGCCGGTGCGATCTTCGTCGGCCCGCACGCGCCGGTGTCGCTCGGCGACTACATGGCCGGGTCGAACCACGTGCTGCCCACAGGCGGGTGCGCGTGCCACTCCAGCGGTCTGTCGGTGCAGACGTTCCTGCGCGGCATCCACGTGGTCGACTACGACGAGAGCGCCCTCGCGGAGGCGACCAGGCGGGTCGTCACGCTCGCCGAGGCGGAGGACCTGCCCGCCCACGGCGCCGCCATGAAGGCCCGGTTCGATTGGGGAATCCCCGAGTGACCTTCTCCTTGAGCGACCTTCCGATCCGCGACGATCTGCGGGGGGAGGCGCCGTACGGCGCGCCGCAGCTCGACGTGCCGGTGCGCCTCAACACGAACGAGAACCCCTACCCGCCGTCACCGCGGCTGGTCGAGGCGCTCGGCCGCGCGGTCGCCGGCATCGCCGGGGAACTGAACCGCTATCCGGACCGTGACGCCGTCGAGCTGCGCAAGGACCTCGCCGACTACCTCGGCCACGGGGTCACCGCGCGGCAGGTGTGGGTCGCCAACGGCTCCAACGAGATCATTCAGCAGATCCTGCAGGCGTTCGGCGGCCCCGGGCGCACCGCGATGGGCTTCGAGCCGTCGTACTCCATGCACCCGATCATCACGCGGGTCAGCGGCACCGGGTGGATCAACGCACACCGCGACGAGGACTTCGGGCTGGAGGCCGAACGGGCGGTCGCCGCGATCGAGGAGCACCGTCCCGACATCGTGTTCCTGACCTCGCCGAACAACCCGACGGGCACGTCCCTGCCGCTCGACGCGGTCGAGGCGGTGCTGAAGGCCGCGCCGGGCATGGTGGTGGTCGACGAGGCGTACGCCGAGTTCCGCCGGGCTGGCACGCCGAGCGCGCTGTCGCTGCTGCCCGGCCACCCCCGGCTGATCGTGACCCGGACGATGAGCAAGGCGTTCGCGATGGCGGGCACCCGTGTCGGCTACCTCGCCGCCGACCCGGCCGTGATCGACGCACTGCTGCTCGTCCGCCTGCCGTACCACCTGTCGGCGGTGACGCAGGCGGTGGCGCGCACGGCGATCGCGCACCAGGACGAGCTGCTGGGCGCGGTGGAGGCGCTGCGCGCCGAGCGCGACGCCCTCGTCGGCTGGCTGCGCGGAGAGGGCTTCCAGGTCGCCGACTCCGACGCCAACTTCGTGCTGTTCGGCAGGTTCGCCGACCGGCATGCCGTCTGGCAGGGTGTGCTCGACCGCGGCGTGCTGATCCGTGAGGTCGGGCCGCCGGAGTGGCTGCGCGTCAGCGTCGGGACGCCCGAGGAGATGGCGGCGTTCCGCGCCGCCCTCAAGGAAAGCGTATGAGCACAAGCAGAGGAGAGCAGCGGATGCGCACCGGACGCGTCGAGCGGGGCACGAAGGAGACGCAGGTCGTCGTCGAGATCGACCTGGACGGCACCGGGCGGGTGGACGTCGCCACCGGTGTCGGCTTCTTCGACCACATGCTGACGCAGCTGGGCAAGCACGGGTCGTTCGACCTGACCGTGAAGACCGCCGGTGACCTGCACATCGACAGCCATCACACGATCGAGGACACCGCGATCGCGCTGGGGCAGGCGTTCCGCGAGGCCATGGGCGACAAGTCGGGGATCCGGCGGTTCGCGGATGCGAGCGTGCCGCTGGACGAGACGCTCGCCCAGGTGACGGTCGACCTGTCCGGCCGGCCGTACCTCGTGCACACCGAGCCGGAGGGCATCGCCCCGATGATCGGCCCGGACTACGACACGACGATGACCCGGCACATCTTCGAGGCGTTCGTGTTCAACGCCGCGATCTGCCTGCACGTCCACGTCCCGTACGGGCGCAACGCCCATCACATCGTCGAGGCGCAGTTCAAGGCCCTGGCGCGGGCGCTGCGCGACGCCGTCGCCCACGACCCGCGCGCCCACGGCATCCCCTCGACCAAGGGCGCGCTGTGAAGAACGTCGTCGTCCTCGACTACGGATCGGGCAACCTCCGCTCCGCAGAACGGGCCGTCGCCCGCGCCGGCGCGAACGTCACGGTCACGGGCGACTTCGACGCGGCGCTGAACGCCGACGGCCTGGTGGTGCCGGGCGTCGGTGCGTTCGCGGCCTGCATGAACGGCCTGCGCGGCGTCCGCGGCGACCAGATCATCGGCCGCCGGCTCGCCGGGGGCCGTCCGGTGCTCGGCATCTGCGTCGGCATGCAGATCCTGTTCGAGAAGGGCGTCGAGCATGGGATCACCACGGACGGCTGCGCGGAGTGGCCGGGCACGGTGGAGCGGATCGAGGCGCCGATCCTGCCGCACATGGGCTGGAACACCGTCGACGCGCCCGAAGGGACGGTGCTGTTCGCGGGGCTCGACCCCGACACCCGGTTCTACTTCGTGCACTCCTACGGCGTGCGCCGCTGGGAGCTGCCGCCCGGCCGGTTCACCCCGCCCCTGGTGACCTGGAGCGAGCACGGCGAGCGCTTCGTCGCGGCGGTGGAGAACGGCCCGCTCAGCGCGACGCAGTTCCACCCGGAGAAGTCCGGCGACGCCGGTGCCGCCGTCCTGAAGAACTGGCTGTCGACGCTCTCATGAGCAAGGAGCGTCAGCGGCGGCGTGCGGAGCGCGAGGCCGAGCGGGAGCGTGCCGCCGCCGAGGCCGCTCGCCGGCAGGCCCGCACGGCGCGGCGCCGGGTTTTGATCGCGCGGGTCACGCGGCTGGTGCCACACCGGTCCGGGCGGCCGGGCGGCATTCTCGCCCGCCGCCGCCGCGAGCAGAACGCCATCGTCGCGGTCGTGTTCGTGCTCGTCCAGGTGATCGCCTGGCTCAATCTGTCCTCGTGGACGGGGCGGTTGGGGGTGCTGGCGCTGTCGGCGTTCCTGATCCCAGTGTTCGTCACGCTCGCCTTCGACCGAAGGTCCTGACCTCCGCCTGGTACGGATTCGGCTCCGCCGATCCGCGGTTCCGCGTCGACGGCGGGACGATCCGCCGGGCAGGACGGCACCATATGGCCCGTTCTACCCGCTGACGGGTGCCCGGCACGTATGTCCGGGCAGGTCTGCGCGCCGCCACCGGCCTGCGCCCGGGGGGCGGGTCGATAGGCTGACGGGCATGACTCTCACGCTCCTTCCCGCGGTTGATGTCGCCGACGGCCAGGCAGTGCGCCTCGTGCAGGGCGAGGCCGGCACCGAGACCTCCTACGGCGAGCCCGTCGAGGCGGCCCTGGCCTGGCAGAGCGCGGGGGCGGAGTGGATCCACCTGGTCGACCTGGACGCCGCGTTCGGGCGTGGTTCCAACCGCGAGCTGCTCGCCGCCGTGATCGGCAAGCTCGACGTGAAGGTCGAGCTGTCCGGCGGGATCCGCGACGACGACTCGCTGGCCGCGGCGCTGGCGACCGGCTGCGCGCGCGTCAACATCGGGACGGCCGCGCTGGAGAACCCCGAGTGGTGCCGGAGGATCATCGCCGAGCACGAGGAAAAGATCGCGGTCGGGCTCGACGTGCGCGGCACGACGCTCGCCGCGCGGGGCTGGACCCGTGAGGGCGGCGACCTGTGGGAGGTGCTCGACCGCCTGGAGGCCGACGGCTGCCCGCGCTACGTCGTCACCGACGTGACCAAGGACGGCACCCTGCGCGGCCCCAACACCGAGCTGCTCCGCGAGGTGTGCGCGCGCACCGACCGCCCCGTCATCGCCTCGGGCGGCGTCTCGTCACTGGAGGACCTGCGCGTCCTCGCCGAGCTGGTGCCGGCCGGTGTCGAGGGCGCCATCGTCGGCAAGGCGCTGTACGCCGGCGCGTTCACCCTGGAGGAGGCCCTGGCCGCGGTGGGAGGCGTCGCGTGATCAAGCGGATCTCCTCGGGCGGCCCGTGGGAGGACCTCGTCGGCTACTCCCGCGTGGTCGTGGCCGGCCCGTGGGTGCTCGTCGCGGGCTGCACGTCGACGGTGGACGGCGAGGTGCGCCACGAGAACGACGCGTACGGCCAGACCAAGACCGCCTTCGGCATCGCCCTGCAGGCGGTGGAGAAGGCCGGCGCCTCGGTGGAGGACGTCGTACGGACCCGCATGTACGTCCGGGACATCGCCGACGCCGAGGCCGTCGGCCGGGCGCACCGCGAGATCTTCGGCGAGGTCCGCCCGGCCACGACGATGATCGAGGTCTCCGGTTTCATCGATCACCGGATGCTGGTAGAGATCGAGGTGGACGCCTATTCCGAGGCGGTCCAGGACGGAGGAAGCCCATGAGTGTCGCGATCCGGGTGATCCCCTGCCTGGACGTCGATGCCGGGCGGGTGGTCAAGGGCGTCAACTTCGAGAACCTCCGGGACGCCGGCGACCCGGTCGAGCTGGCGCGGCGCTACGACGCCGAGGGCGCCGACGAGCTGACCTTCCTCGACATCACCGCCTCCAGCGGCGGCCGGGAGACGACGTACGAGGTCGTGCGCCGTACGGCCGAGCAGGTGTTCATCCCGCTGACCGTCGGCGGCGGCATCCGTAGCGTCGACGACGTCGACCGGTTGCTGCGGGCCGGGGCGGACAAGGTGTCGATCAACACGGCGGCGATCGCCCGGCCGGAGTTCCTCCGGGAGGCGGCCCACCGGTTCGGCTCACAGTGCATCGTGCTGTCGGTGGACGCCCGCCGCTCCGGCGACGGCTTCGAGGTCACCACGCACGGCGGGCGGCGCGGCACCGGCCTGGACGCGATCGAGTGGGCGCGGCGCGGTGAGGAGCTGGGCGTCGGGGAGATCCTGCTCAACTCGATGGACGCCGACGGCACCAAGAACGGCTTCGATCTGGAGATGCTGCGCGCGGTGCGCGCGGTGGTGAGCGTCCCGGTCATCGCGAGCGGGGGAGCGGGCGCGGTCGGGCACTTCGCCCCGGCGATCGACGCGGGGGCCGACGCGGTCCTCGCCGCGAGCGTCTTCCACTTCGGCGAGCTCAAGATCGGCGACGTCAAGGAGTCCCTGCGCCGGGCAGGCCACCCGGTCCGCTGACCGCTCCGCCATCTCCCGCCGGCCGAACGGTGGGTGAGTCGCCGTCGTGACGCGTGGTGGTGGCGGCGCCGCGGCCGACAGTATGTGTGCTCGACGGTCGGATTTCAGCAGGTCATCCGTCATGGTTGTCCCAAAAATGCATTTCGGGTGTAGGGCATGACGTTACTTCCCGGGAAAGAAGGGAGTGTGGCCCTGACCAGGAGATGATCATGCGTGCTCTGACCGTCGTTCCGCTCAAGGCGGGTTCGCTCGAGGTGACCGAGGTTCCCGAGCCCACGCCGGGTGACGGAGAACTGCTCGTCGACGGTGTCGCGCTCGGTGTCTGCGGTACGGACCGGGAGATGGCCGACGGCGACTACGGCTGGGCACCGCCAGGCCAGGAGCGCCTGATCCTCGGGCACGAGTCGCTCGGCCGGGTACGACGGGCGCCTCCGGGCAGCGGATTCAGCCCCGGCGACCTGGTCGTCGGCATCGTCCGGCGTCCCGACCCGGCGCCGTGCGGCGCCTGTGCCCGCGGAGAGTTCGACATGTGCCGCAACGGGCGGTACACCGAACGGGGCATCAAACAGCTCCACGGGTTCGGCTCCGAGCGATGGACGATCGGCACCGGCTACGCGGTCCGGCTCGACCCGTCGCTGCAGGGCGTGGGCGTGCTGATGGAGCCCACGACGATCGTGGCCAAAGCGTGGGATCACATCGAGCGCATCGGTAACCGGGCGTGGTTCGAACCACGCCGGCTGCTGGTCACGGGCGCGGGCCCGATCGGGCTCCTGGCCGCCCTGCTGGGCGCCCAGCGAGGGCTCGACGTGCACGTCCTCGACCGGGTCGCCGGTGGAATGAAGCCGAAACTCGTCGCGGACCTCGGCGGCACCTACCACACGGGTTCGATCGCCGACGTGGCCGCCAAGGCGTGTCCGGACATCGTCATCGAAGCCACCGGTGCCCCGAGGCTCGTCGTGGAGGCCGTGGTCAACAACGCGGAGGCGGCCATCGTGTGCCTGACCGGCGTCTCACGGCCCGGCGGTCAGGTCGAGGTCGACGCCGGCGCGCTGAGCCGCGACATGGTCCTGGGCAACGAAGTGGTCTTCGGGACGGTCAACGCCAACCATCGCCACTACCAGCTGGCCGCCGAGGCGCTCGCCCGGGCGGACCGCTCGTGGCTGGAGTATCTCATCACCCGCCGGTTGCCCCTCGCACGGGCCCTTGAGGCGTTCGAGCCCGGCCCCGGCGACGACGTGAAGGTCGTCATCGACCTCTAGAACGGGGTGACCATGACAGTAAGGGCTCCTGCGGCGCGACAGGAACACCTCGCGCATGTCGTCTTCATCTCCGCCGCGGCGGCCCTCGGCGGTTTCCTGTTCGGATATGACAGCGCCGTCATCAACGGAGCCGTGGACGGCATCAAGGGCCACTTCGGCGTCGGAGCCGGCACCACCGGCCTGATCGTGTCCGCGGCCCTGCTGGGATCGGCGCTGGGTGCGGCGATCGCCGGCAAGCTCGCCGACCTCAAAGGCCGTCTCATCGTCATGCGGCTGGCGGCCACGCTTTTCGTGGTCAGCAGCTTCGGCGCGATGTTCCCGTTCGCCGACTGGGAGCTGGCGTTCTGGCGGGTCATCAGCGGCATCGCCATCGGGATGGCCTCAATGGTCTCCCCCGCCTATATCGCCGAGGTGGCGCCGCCCGCCTACCGTGGCCGGCTCGCGTCGTTCCAGCAACTGGCGATCGTGCTCGGCATCGCGATCTCGCAGCTGGTCAACTTCGCGATCGCGGCGCTGGCCGGCGGCAACACCCGCAACCACCTCGTCGGCCTCGAGGCATGGCAGTGGATGCTGGGCGCCGCGGCGGTCCCTGCGGCGATCTACCTCGTATTCGCCCTGATCATTCCCGAGTCGCCGCGCTATCTCGTGGAGGACGGGAAGCTGGACAGGGCCCGTACCGTCCTCGCCGAGGTCGAGGGCGACGTGAACCTCGACGCCCGCATCCGCGAGATCCAGGGGTCGCTGCGGGCCGAGCACAAGCCGCGCCTGCGGGACCTCCGGGGACGCACGGCGGGGCTGCTGCCGATCGTCTGGGTGGGCATCGGCCTGTCCGTCCTGCAGCAGTTCGTGGGCATCAATGTGATCTTCTACTACTCCGCGTCGCTGTGGCACTCGGTCGGCATCTCCCAGACCAACTCGCTGCTCATCAGCCTGTCCACCTCGATCATCAACATCCTCGGCACGTTGATCGCGATCGCGTTCGTGGACAAGATCGGCCGCAAGCCGCTGGCCCTGATCGGCTCGGTCGGGATGACGTTCTCGCTGGCCACGATGGCCTGGGCGTTCAGCACCGCGCACAAGGTCGGTCCCAACGAGGTCCGGCTGCCGCACGCCGAGGGTCTGGTGGCGCTGTTCACCGCGCACACCTACGTGCTGTTCTTCGCGTTGTCGTGGGGTGTGGTCGTCTGGGTGATGCTGGGCGAGATCTTCCCGAACAAGATCAGGGCGGCGGCGATGTCCGTGGCCGTCGCGGCCCAGTGGATCGCCAACTGGCTGGTCACGGTGACCTTCCCGAGCCTGTCCGAGTGGAGCCTGTCCGGGGCGTACGTCGGATACTCGATCTTCGCCGCGCTGTCGGTGCTCTTCGTGGTCCGGTTCCTGCGCGAGACCAAGGGCAAGAAGCTCGAGGAGATGGGCTGACCGCCCGCGCCGATCCACAAGGAGGACAGCATGACACTGCCCACAGTGCACCTGGGCACCACCGACATGGAGATCACACGCGTCGGCTTCGGCGCCTGGGCGGCCGGGGGGTCCTGGGAGTACGGCTGGGGTCCTCAGAACGACGAGGAGTCGATCACGGCCATCCGGCACGCCGTCGAGGAGGGCGTCAACTGGATCGACACCGCGGCGGTGTACGGGCTCGGGCACTCCGAGGAGATCGTCGCGCAGGCGCTCAAGGGGATCGCCGACCGCCCGTACGTCTTCACCAAGTGCGGGATGATCTGGGACGACGACGGCGAGATCTCTCGCGTCGCCCGGCCGGAGACGATCCGGCGCGAGGTCGAGGCGTCGCTGCGGCGGTTGAAGGTCGAGCGGATCGACCTCTACCAGGTGCACCAGACGCCCGACGACGACACGCCGGTCGAGATGTACTGGGAGACCATGGCGGAGCTGAAACAGGAGGGCAAGGTCCGGGCGATCGGGCTGTCCAACCACAGCGCGCTGCGGCTGGAGAAGGCGGAGCAGGTGGCGCACGTCGACTCGCTGCAGCCGCCGTTCTCCCTGATCGACCGGACCTGCGCCCCGGAGATCGACTGGTGCGCCCGGAACGGCGCCGGAGTGATCGTCTACTCGCCGATGCAGTCCGGCCTGCTCACCGGGGCGTTCTCACGGCAACGGGTCGACTCGCTGCCCGAGGACGACTGGCGTCGGCGTTCCCCGGACTTCACCGGCGGTCTCGATGCCAACCTGGCGCTGGCCGACGCCCTGCGGCCCGTGGCCGAGCGGCACGGCGTGTCCCAGGCGGCCGTCGCGGTCGCCTGGACGCTGGCCTGGCCGGGCGTGACAGGCGCGATCGTCGGTGCCCGCCGCCCGGACCAGGTCGACGGCTGGCTCCCCGCCGCGTCCCTGGAGCTCACCCCGGAGGACCTGGGCGAGATCGCCGCGGCCGTCGAGCGCACCGGCGCCGGCCGGGGCCCCGAACATCCCTGATCGTCAGGCGATCTCGTAGGCCCCGGCACGAGTAGTACGACGGTGTTCAGCAGAAGCGGGTGAGGGCGCGGTTCGGCCAGGCGTCCTCGGTGACCAGGCGGCGGGACAGCAGGGGCTCCCACCAGGCGCGGTTGTCGCGGTACCAGCGGATCGTCTCGCGGACCCCCGCCTCGAACGGGACGGCCGGCCGCCAGCCGAGCTCCCGCCGGATCTTCCGGGCGTCCAGCAGGTAGCGCCGGTCGTGCCCCGGGCGGTCCGGCACCACCGTCTTCAGCGACCCGGGCAGCCCCAGCTCGTCGAGCACGAGGTCGGCGAGCTCCTCGATGCTCGCCTCCTCGCCCGTGCCGACGTGATAGGTGGAACCGACGGTGCCGTGCGCGACGATCGTCTCGATCGCCGCGCAGTGGTCCGCGACGGAGATCCACTCCCGGCGGTGGCGCGTCGACGCGTACATCGGCAGCGGCCGCCCCGCCAGCGCGTTGGTGACGAACAACGGCAGTACCTTCTCGGGGAACTGGTACGGCCCGTGGTTGTTGGCGCAGTTCGAGATCGTCACCGGCATCCCGTACGTGCTGTGGTAGGCGCGCACCAGGTGGTCGGCCCCCGCCTTGCTGGCGCTGTACGGGGTGTTGGGCCGGTACGGGTCGGCCTCCGTGAAGCCCTCCACGGCGTCGAGGGGAAGATCCCCGTACACCTCACAGGTCGAGACGTGGTGGAAGCGCCCGACTCCGACCCGGCGGCACACGTCGAGGAGCACCTGGGTGCCGAGCACGTTCGTGCGGAAGAAGCGTTCCGGCTCGACCACGGCGAGGCTGTTGTGCGACTCGGCGGCGAGGTTGACGACGACGTCGATCTCCCGGTCGCCCAGCAGGGTGAGCATCCGCTCCTCGCCGCCGATGTCCGCGTGCGCGAACTCGATCTCGTCCTCCAGGCCGGCGAGGTTCCGGAGGTCCCCGGCGTAGGTGAGCGCGTCGACCGCGATGATCGTGTCCGCCGGCCGGGCCGTCCGCCAGTGCCGCACGAGGTTACCGCCGATGAACCCGGCCGCCCCCGTGACCACGATCGTCCTCGCCATCTCCCCGCCATCCGCGAACCAGGAATCGGAACTTCGCAGGATACCGGCGAGGTCAGGGGTGCCTTGGCCGGTGATCCTTGGCGTGTACTGCGGTAAGGATGGCAGCGGACACCAGGGATCATCCCGATCAAGCTGCGTCGAAGTCGCGGTGGCGTGGCTTCGTCCGGATCGATCGGCGTAATCACCGGATAGTCGCGGGCATGGCCGCTCGTTCTCGGGGGTTTCACCAGACGAGAATTTCTACTCCAGCGAAACACCTCAGAACGCGACGGCACCCTGGATGGCCGGGTGGCTCGCGCGATTCCCTACTCCCTGGGCAAAGACGCGTCCGGCGAGGGCCGTCCAGAACTGCTGTGACGGCCTTGCCACCATGACCTCTCGCCACGGTTCGTCCGACGGGAGTCTGGGCGAAGCGGGGTATCGCCTGCCGTCGGGCGGTTCTCAGAACTTGGTGAAGTGGTGGAAGCACTCGTAGGCGGTGTCCTGGGCGGCGAATGCCTCGACGTCGGCGCGTTTCACGGCGAGGTAGGCCGCGCTGCGCAAGGGGCCGAGGGCGTTCATGAGGAGTTCGTCGGCCTGCAGGGCGTCGAGCGCGTCGCCGAGGGAGGAGGGCAGGCGGGGCGGCCGGTCGGCCTCCGGGAGGGTGGCCGGGTCGGCGTCGACGGCCGTGCCGGGGTCCATCCTGGATCGGACGCCGTCCAGTCCCGCGTGGATGACCGCGCCGAGCGACAGGTACGGGTTGGCGCCGGAGTCCGACGGTTTGAACTCCAGGTTCGTGGTCGCCTCGGCCGCGTCGCGCATCGGTGAGCAGACGCGGACGGCGGCCTCGCGGTTGTCCATGCCGTAGCAGGCGTACGCGCTCGCCCACGACTGGGGGACGAGGCGGCGGAAGCCGTTGACGGTGCCGGAGGTGAGGGCCGTCAGAGCGGGCAGATGCGCGAGGAGGCCGCCGATGAACCAGCGGGCCTCATCGGACAGCCCGTACGCGCCGGCCGGGTCGTGGAAGGCGTTGTGGTCGCCGGACCACAGCGACAGGTGCAGGTGGCAGCCGTTGCCCGGCTGGTCGGGAATGGGCTTGGGGGCGAAGGACGCCCACAGTCCGCGCCGCATCGCCACGGCGCGTACGGTCTCGCGGTAGAGCACGTGGTGGTCGGCGGCGCGGAGGGCGGAGGCGGGCCGGATGGACAACTCCTGCTGACCGTGCCCGAGTTCCGGGTAGTAGTGCTCGACGCGCATCCCCTGGGACTCCAGGGCGTGGACCAGCTCGATGGTGAAGTCGTGGGCGGCGTGGAAGCCGGTGGCGGAGTAGCAGAGGCTGTCGTCGATGGGGACGAGACGGTCCGGGCCGCGGTCGGCGGGCATCCGGCGGCCCAGGGTGAACTCCGGTTCGAACGCCGCGAGGAGGGAGTAGCCGGCGTCGGCGAGTTCGGCGACCGCCTGTTTGAGGAAGGCGCGCGGGCACGCCTCCCACGGTTCGCCGCCGGGGTGGACGAGGTCCGACAGCATCGCCGCGGCACCGGCGGCGTAGGGGAGGGGCGTGAAGGTCGAGGGGTCTGCGAGGATGCGGACCTCCCCGACGGGGCCCATGCCCTCGACCGGCTGGAGCGTGTCGAGCATGGTCATGGCCATCATCGCGACGGTGTGCCCGATGCCCGTGTAGAGCCGGTCGGCGATCCGCGCACCGGCGGCGGCCTTGCCGCGGATGATCCCGCCGTGGTCGGCGTAGAGGAACCGGACGAGGTCGATGCGGCCCGTTTCGACCCGCTCGACCACGTGCGCGGCCACCGGGTCGTCGCGCCTTTTTCTGGCGTCCATGTTTCTGGAGTAACACGGGCGGTGCGGCTATTCCAGAGGCGCGCCGATGTACCGCTGGACCGTGGGGGCCAGGTCGGCCACGAGCGTGTCGACGGGGAGGGCCACGAGCGGCGGCAGCCGCAGGATGTAGCGGCACAGGGCGAGGCCGAGCAGCTGGCTGGCCACGAGGGCGCCCCGGGTGGGGCCGTCGTCGACGTCCGGGCCCAGGGCCGTGGCGACCTGGGTGGCGAAGATCGTGCGCATGCGTTCGGCCGCGTTCTCGTTGGTGACTGCGGATCGGAGCAGCACGGTCAGCACCTCACCGGGCCCGTCGCCCTCCCACAGCTCGAGGAAGTGGCGTACGAGGGCCTCTCCGGCGCGGCCGGGGGGCAGTGAGGCCGGGTCGGGGAGCCGCAGGTCGATGTCGACGGCGGCAGCGAACAGGCCGTCCTTGGACCGGTAGTAGCGGATGACCATCGAGGGATCGATGCCCGCGTCGGCGGCGATGGCGCGGACGGTCGCCCGCTCGTAGCCGTCGGCGGCGAAGCGACGGCGGGCCGCGGCGAGGATCGCCGCGCGGGTCTCCTGGGAACGGGCGGTGAATGCCATGTCCACAAGTGTAGGCCAACAACCGTTGGCAAAGCCTCGCCGAGCGGCTAGTGTTCTTGTCAACGGGTGTTGGCCATCAACTGTTGACCTCTGGAGGTCGCCATGCCGAAGCTTCCCGACACGACCGACGTCGCCATCGTCGGCGCCGGCCCCACCGGCCTCACCCTGGCCGCCGCGCTGGCCGCGCGCGGCATCGACGTCCTCCTGCTGGACAAGGCGGCCGAAGGGGCGAACACCTCCCGCGCGGCCGTCGTCCACGCCCGCACCCTGGAGGTCCTCGCCCCTCTAGGGGTGACCGGCGAGCTCGTCGAGCGCGGGGTGATCGTCCCGACGTTCGCGGTACGTGACCGGGACCGGACGCTGATGAAGGTCGATTTCGGCGGGCTGCCCACCGAGCATCCGTACACGCTGATGCTCCCGCAGAGCGTCACGGAGGAGGTCCTCGCCCGGCGGCTGCGGGCACTCGGCGGTGAGCCGCACCGGGGCCACGAGGTGACGGCGGTGACGCAGGACGCCGAGGGCGCCACCGTGCGGCTGGCGGACGGGGCGACGGTCCGGGCGCGGTACGTCGTCGGCGCCGACGGCATGCACAGTGTCGTCCGCGAGCAGGCCGGCATCGGCTTCACGGGCGACGCCTACGCCCAGTCGTTCATCCTCGCCGACGTGCACCTCGAATGGGGGCTGAGCGGCGACGAGGTCCAGCTGTTCTTCTCCCCGGACGGTCTCGTCGTGGTCGCTCCCCTTCCCGAGGGCCGGCACCGGATCGTCGCCACCGTCGACGACGCCCCCGAGCATCCGGACGTCACCGACGTCCAGGAGCTGCTGGGCGCCCGAGGTCCGCGCACCGAGCCGGCACGCGTGCGGGACATTGTGTGGGGCTCACGGTTCCGGGTGCACCACCGGATCGCCGACCATTATCGGGCCGGGCGGATCCTCCTCGCCGGGGACGCCGCCCACGTGCACAGCCCGGCCGGGGGACAGGGGATGAACACCGGCATCCAGGACGCCGTGGAGCTCGCCCGTCGCATCGCCGACGGCACCGAGGACGGCTATGAGGCCGCGCGGCGTCCGGTGGCCGCCGGGGTCGTGGCGATGACCGACCGCATGACCCGTGCCGCGACCGCCGGCGGACCCGCCGCCCGCGCCGTGCGCAACACCCTCCTGACGGTGGCCGGCCAGAACGCGGCCGTGCGCCGGAAGCTGGCGATGCGGCTGTCCGAGCTGAGCGTCGACCGCTGAGCGCGACCCCGCCTCGTTGTCCGGTTTACCGCACGGCTCCCCGATGGATCGCCGCGGATGTAGGGCCGAGCGCGCCGGCTCAGTTCGGGTTGCCGGTCAGGCGGGCGGTGGCGGCGGATCGTACGTCCGCCTCCTCGGCCTCCTCGTGTCTGAGCCGCCGCAGCCGGGCCCGGGTCGAGCCGTCGAGGGGCACCGCCCCGGCGGCGATCCGGCGCGCCCCGCCCTCGCAGTCCCACAGGGCCTCCACCAGGTACGGCTCCGCCACATGCGGGTCGATCCGGGCAAGCGCGCCGAGCAGGTTGGCGCGCAGCCGCGACGAGGCGCTCTCCTGCCAGCCGTACAGCAGCAGCGGGATCGCGGATCGTGATCGCAGGCGGCCGAGCCCGTCGACGGGCACGGCGGCAAGGTCCCAATCCTCTTCGTCGAGGGCGACCTTGAGGGCCGTCAGGAGCGGCGGGGCGTCCGACTCGGTGCCGTGCGCGGCGATGACGTCGATGCCGACGTCCTGATAGGACCGCTGCTCCCCGGCCCAGACCCGGGCGCGGGCCAGTGCGGCGGGGCCCAGGTCGCGTACCGCGCGGCACAGCGGGCCGTCGTAGGAGCCGCCGGGCAGGAACTCCTCGACCAGGTCGAGGACCAGGCGGCTGCGGCGGCGGCCGAGTTCGAGGATGGCGGCGGTCGCGCCGTCACCGTGCGTACGGACGAGTGCCGCCAGGTCGGCGTCGGTATGGCCGGTGAGCGAGGCGCGCGGCTCGTGCGGGCGTGTCTCGGGCCGGCGCGCGGCGGCGATCCGGGGCTGGCGGCGCGCCCACATTCGCGTGACCGCGCCGTCCACTCCGCACAGCCAGGCGAGGGCGCGGTCGTCGCAGCGGTCCGCCGCGACCTCGTCGAGGCCGTCGGCCAGGACGGGGTCGTCGAGTTCGACCAGGGACTGCAAGGCGGTGTACCAGTTCCCGCCCTCGGTGGCGTACCGGCGCAGCGGCACGGCGGCCTCCCGCCGGCCGAGGCGGACGAGGTGGGTGAGGACGTCGAGCGCCAGATTGGTCCGGTCCGGCTCGGTATCCAGGCGATCCTCGGGATCGAATATATGTTCGACTATGGGAGTGGTCTGGAGCTCCAGATCCAGGATCAGTCGTGCGTAGTACAGGCCGCGGGCCTCGAGGGTGTCCCACCGAGGGTCGCGGCTCACGCAGTCGTAGATCAGGTCGCGTGCGCCGGGCGTGCCTGCGGCGCGGCGTGCCGCGCAGCCCCGGCCGCGCTGCAGTCGGCCGTGCAGTGATTCCGCCGGGTGAATGACGATGGGTTCCACCGCTGCAGGATGCGCACTCGACCACAAATCGGGCAAGCAAATTATGAGATGAGCAGCGCGCCCCGGCCGGATCACAGGCGCCGACGGCTGCTCGGCCTCTGGGTACGGTCACGGGAGCCGGGGGCCCGGACGGATCGCAGGCGCCGACGGCCGCTCAACCTCCAGGTGCGGTCACAGGCGCCAGCGGCCCTGGTTCAGGACGTTGATCGCCTCGGCCTCGCCCGTCATCTCGACCCGCGCGGCGCCCTTGCGGCCGAGCGCCCACAGCGTCAGCTCGCTCGCCGGGCCGCGCACCGTGACCAGCTTGCCGCCCTTGGTGACGCGCTGGGTGCGGCCGCGCGGGTCCGCGAACGTGATCTCCACCGGCAGGCGCCGCAGAACGAGCCGGGCCGCCCGCAGCCGCCGCCACAGGTGCTCTTCCAGGGCCGCGGGCAGCTCGCGCGGCTCCCACCCTTCCCGGGCACGGCGCACGTCCTCATGGTGGACGAAGTACTCGGTGGTGTTGGCCGCGGCGTCCATGACGGACAGCGCGAACGGCGACCAGGCCGGCGGCCCGGCACGGAATCGCTCCACGAGCTCGGCGTACGGTCCGGAGTCCCGGAACCGGAGCCGCACCTTCTCGGTGTGGCCCGCCAGCAGCGGGATCATGATTCCGGGCGCGGCGTCGGGCCGGTGCTCCCGAATGACGAGATGGGCGGCCAGGTCACCGGTGGTCCAGCCCTGGCAGAGGGTGGGAGCGTCGGGGCCGGCGTCGACCAGGGCGTCGCTGAGGGCATGGCGCTCGGCGCGCGCCCAGTTCTCGTTCCCCATCCAATGATCCTAGGCCCGCCCTTCCCCGGAGCGGAATAACCGGGCGTTCCCGAGTGATAGGGATTAGCGGCCCCACTATCTGCCACGAAGGGGGACTTTGTTGTCACAAAAAGTGACATCGGACATCCTGAAGAAGGGGATCGGCGTCCTGTGGGTCGCTGCCCGCGCGGAGCCGCGCCTGCTCACCCTCGCCGTGCTCAGCAGCGGGCTGTACGCGGCGATGACCGTGGGCAGCGCCTGGGTCCTCGGCCGGGTCACCCAGGACGTCGTCCTGCCGGCCTTCCGCGACGGCCGCACCACGACCGGCGCGCTCGTTCTCGGCGGCCTGGCGATCGTCGGCGTGGCCGCGCTCAAGGCGCTCGGCATCGCGGGGCGGCGCCTGTACGCCGGGATGGTGCAGTACAACATGCAGGCGGAATACCGGCGCGCGGTCACCCGCCAGTACCTCCGGCTGCCCCTGGCCTGGCATCAGCGGCACCCCACCGGCCGGCTCCTGTCCAACGCCAACGCGGACGTCGAGGCCGCCTGGGCCCCGCTGGCACCGCTGCCCATGGCGCTCGGCGTCGTGCTGATGCTGGTCATCGGCGCCGTCGCCATCCTCGCCACCGATCTCGTCGTGGCGATCGTCGGCTTCCTCGTCTTCCCGGCGATCGCCGGACTCAACGTGATCTACCAGCGGCGGCTCGCACCGGTCGCCGCGCGGGCGCAGCGCCTTCGGGCGGGCGTCAGCGAGGTCGCGCACGAGAGCTTCGAGGGCGCGCTGGTCGTCAAGACCCTCGGCCGTGAGGCGGACGAGACCGAGCGCTTCGCCGCCGTCGCGGACGAACTGCGTGACGCCAACGTGGCGGTCGGCCGCCTGCGCGGGCTCTTCGACCCGGTCCTGGAGGCCCTGCCCAACCTCGGCGTGCTCGCCGTCCTGCTCGTCGGGTCGATCCGGCTGCGGTCCGGCGCGATCTCGCCCGGCGACCTCGTGCACGTCGCGTACCTGTTCACCCTGCTGGCCTTCCCGATCCGCGCGCTCGGCTGGGTCCTGGCCGAGGTGCCGCGCAGCGTCGTCGGCTGGGAGCGCGTACGCGGCGTGCTCGACGCCACCGGCTCGCTCCCGTACGGCGACCGGTCCGTGGAGGGGGAGGGGCCGGCGCTCCTGGAGGTGCGCGACGTCCGCTTCGGCTACACAGAGGACGACGTCCTGCGCGACGTGGCCTTCACCGCCGCGCCCGGCCGTACGATCGCGGTCGTCGGCCCCACCGGTTCCGGCAAGTCGACGCTGACGAACCTGCTCGTCCGTCTCGTCGACCCGGCGGGCGGGAACGTGCTGCTCGACGGCGTCGACGCGCGCGACGTGAAGCGGCACGGCCTGTCCGCGACGACGGCGCTCGTGCCGCAGCAGGCCTTCCTGTTCGACGACACCGTGCGCGGCAACGTGACGCTCGGCCTGGACGTCCCGGACGAGGACGTGTGGGAGGTGCTGCGGCTGGCCCAGGCCGACGGTTTCGTCTCCGCGCTCGCGGAGGGCCTCGACACCCGCGTCGGGGAGCGGGGCACCACGTTGTCCGGCGGGCAGCGGCAGCGGCTCGCGCTGGCCCGCGCGCTGCTGCGGCGGCCGCGGCTTCTCGTGCTCGACGACGCGACCTCCAGTGTCGACTCGCAGGTGGAGTCCCGAATCCTGGAGGGGCTGCGCGGCTCGGCGGCCACGGTCGTGGTGGTGGCCTACCGCAAGGCGACGATCGAACTGGCCGACGAGGTCGTCTACGTCGAACGCGGCCGGGTCACCGCCCAGGGCTCGCACAAGGAACTGCTGGAACGGTCCGCCGGATACCGGAACCTGGTCACCGCCTACGAACGCGACGACGGCGAACCCGGTCCGGCCGAGGACGAGGACGAAGAGAACGAGGAGGCGGTGGCGTGACGGCCGTCGAGACACGCCCGCAGTCCGGTCTGGCCACGCTCCGCCGGGGCCTGCGGCTGACCCCGGAGTTCCGGCGCGGCATCGCCGGCACGCTGCTGCTCGCGCTCGTCGCCACGGCCGGCCGCGTCGTCGTCCCGGTGGCGGTACAGCAGACGCTCGACCGGGGGCTGCGCACCCACGGCGGCGCCGACATCGGCTTCATCCGCACCGCCGTCATCATCAGCGCCGGCGCCGTCGTCATGACGGCCGTCGCGGCGTACCTGATGAACGTCCGCCTGTACCGCACCAGCGAGAACGGCCTGGCGGCACTGCGCGTCCGCGCGTTCCGGCACGTGCACGACCTGTCGATGCTGACCCAGAGCGGCGAGCGGCGCGGCTCGCTGGTCTCCCGCGTGACCAGCGACGTCGACCAGATCAGCCAGTTCATGCAGTACGGCGGCCTGATGCTGATCATCGCCGGCGGCCAGCTCATCGTCGCCACCGTGCTCATGGCCGTCTACTCCTGGCCGCTCGCGCTGCTCGTGTGGGTCGTCTTCGCACCCCTCGCGTACGCGCTGCGGGTCTTCCAGCGCTGGCTGTCGAGGGCGTACGGGACGGTCCGGGAGAGGGTCGGCGACATGCTGTCGGCGGTGGGCGAGTCGGTCGTCGGCGCGCCGGTCATCCGCGCGTACGGCGCGGAGGAGCGCACCGCCCACCGGATCGACGAGTCCGTCGGCGCGTACCGCGACGCGCAGGTACGGGCGCAGAGCCTGGTCGCCCTGACCTTCCCCTCGACCGAGCTCGCCTCGGCGATCGCGACCGCCGCCGTGGTCGTGGCGGGCACGGCGCTGGGGATCGGCGGCCACCTCACCGCCGGAGAGCTCGTGGCGTTCCTGTTCCTCGTCACCCTGTTCGTCAGCCCCCTGCAGGTCGCCACAGAGGTCCTCAACGACGCCCAGAACGCCATCGCCGGGTGGCAGCGCGTGCTCGGCGTGCTGGACATGACGCCGGACGTGGCCGACCCGGGCCCCGCGGGAGCCGAACTGCCGCGTGGCGCGATCGACGTGCGGTTCGAGGACGTCTCGTTCGCGTATCCCGGTGGGCCGACCGTGCTGCACGAGGTGTCCGCGCACATCGCTCCGCGCTCCCGGATCGCGATCGTGGGGGAGACGGGCTCGGGCAAGACCACCTTCGCCAAGCTGCTGACCCGGATGATGGACCCGGTGTCGGGGCGGGTGCTGGTCGACGGCGTGCCCCTGACCGACGTGCGGTTCTCCTCGCTGCGCGAGCGGATCGTGATGGTCCCGCAGGACGGCTTCCTGTTCGACGCGCCGCTGGCCGACAACCTCCGGTTCGGGCGGCCGGACGCGTCCGACGAGGAGATCTGCCTCGTGCTGACCGAACTGGGGCTGGCCGACTGGCTCGACGGCCTGCCCGGGGGGCTCGCGACCCCCGTAGGGCAGCGCGGCGAGTCGCTGTCGGCGGGGGAGCGTCAGCTGGTGGCGCTGGCCCGCGCCTACCTGGCCGACCCGGACCTGCTGGTGCTCGACGAGGCGACCTCCGCGGTCGACCCCGCCACCGAGGTGCGTCTCCAGCGCGCCATCGAGAGCATCACCCGGGGCCGTACGGCCGTGTCGATCGCCCACCGGTTGTCGACCGCGGAGGCCGCCGACGAGGTGCTCGTCTTCGACCAGGGGCGTCTCGTCCAGCGGGGGCCGCACGCCGCGCTGGTCGCCGAACCGGGACGATATGCCGAGTTGTACGCGTCGTGGGCAGCACAGTTGAAGATTTGATTTGTCGGACTCCTGCGCCGTTCTCGCCGGTGAGAGGTGGGTTGCCGCGAGAACGGCGGGGAATACCGACGGCGGAAAACAGTCTTTCGCACCAGGGCGTGTGACAGAGCACCGAACTTGGTAAACTGAAACCGGTTGCTGTCGTAGTTCCACGTTCGTTTGCCAGACGCCCGCGGACCGATGACTGGCGGGCGTGTTCTTGCTTCTTCAAGGGCCTGCGCACACCCGCGGTGACCATAAAGTGACCCACGAAGTGTGGGTTTTTGTTTGTCCCGCAAGGAGTTAGGCATGGCCCAGGGCACCGTGAAGTGGTTCAACGCCGACAAGGGGTTCGGCTTCATCGCCATTGACGGTGGTGGTCCGGACGTCTTCGTGCACTACTCGGCGATCACTACCAACGGATACCGTACGCTCGAGGACAACCAGCGCGTGGAGTTCGAGGTCGTCCAGGGCGACCGCGGCCCGCAGGCGGACCAGGTCCGCCCGCTGTAGTTCGCATTCCGTTCACGTAGGGTTCACCCGTTGGGGTCCGTGCCGTTCTCGGTACGGGCCTCTTCGCTTTTCTGTAGCCGGTCGGCCGCCCAGAGCGCCCAGTCCCGTGACGCGGCCAAGTGCCGAATGCCGCGTTCGATGGCAAAATGCCCAAAACTGGACTCGACGACCCGGCATCGCAGTGCCTCCAGTTCGGCCGCCCTCGCCTCGACGGTGCGCGCCTCTTCCAGGAGCAACTCGACGGCCTTGTCCCTGGGCAGCGTGGGGAGCAGAAAGGCTCGCAGCGACGCCTCATTGCGTACGCGCTGTTCGGGCCGGGTCCTGATCAGCCACTGGCGCAGTTCCGCCGCGCCGGCCTCCGTGATGGCGTACGTCTTGCGGCCGCGCGGACCCTCCTCCTCGACCGTGAGCAGCCCGTCCGCCGGAGCCCTGGCCATCGCCGGCACCACGTACGCCTCCCACGTACGGGCCGCCGCTCCCGCGCACGGCCTGGTCGCCGCCTCGGCGTCCGCCACCGCGACCGTCATCCCGTGGCTGGGCGCGACCGGTGCCGCCGTCGCACTGGTGGTCTTCGCGCTGATGCCCGAGCGTCCGCTGCGGCGCTTCGCCCCCTCCGCTCCTTCGGCCGAGTGACACGGCACAATGGATGTCATGTCCTTGGACCCCAAGATCGCCGATCGTCTCAAGCGGACCGAAGACGGACTCGTCCCGGCCATCGCCCAGCAGTACGACACCGGTGAGGTGCTCATGCTGGCCTGGATGGACGACGAGGCCCTGCACCGCACGCTGACCACCGGCCGCGCCACCTACTGGTCGCGCAGCCGCCAGGAGTACTGGGTGAAGGGCGAGTCCTCCGGCCACCAGCAGTGGATCAAGGAGGTCGCCCTCGACTGCGACGGCGACGCCATCCTCATCAAGGTCGACCAGGTCGGGGCCGCCTGCCACACCGGCGACCGCACCTGCTGGGACGCCGACGTCCTCGACGCGGTCGTGGGAGAGCGGCCGCGGTGACCACCCGCCGCGAACTCGTCGCCGCCGCGCTGCTCGGCGCGGCCGGCGCGGGGCTCGCCGCCGGTTTCGCCGGGCAGACCTGGGCCACCGTCACCGCGCGGTCGGCCGGCATCGACCCGATGCCGGCCCTGCAGGCGATCACCGGGCGTGCCCTCAACGGGGGCCTCGCCGCGCTCGGCCTGGCCGGGCTGGCCGGGATCGCGGCGCTGTTCGCCACGCGCGGCTGGGCCCGGACGTCCGTCGGCGCGCTACTGACCGCCTTCGGCGTGCTCATCGCGATCCTGTCGCCCGCGGCGGTCCGCCGCGGGCACGTCATCTCCGCCGCCGCGGACAAGAGCAACCTCCTCCGGCTGGCCGGCCACGTCACCGTGCACGTTCACGGCTGGTGGATCGTGTCGCTGACCGGAGGCGTCCTGCTCGCCGCGGCCGGGCTGCTCACCGTCGTACGCGGCCGGCGTTGGCCCGGCATGTCCGCGCGCTACGACCGTCCCGGCGCCGCCCCGCGTGCGGGCGACGATCCCGCCTCGCTGTGGAAGTCGCTCGACCGCGGCGACGACCCCACCAGCGAGGAACTCCAGGAGCGCTGACGTGAGCGGGCGCGCCCCGTCCGGACCGACGAGCGAGGACGGCGCGCCGGGCGCCCGCGAACCGCGCTCACGGCAGCGAACGCCGTCGGCCACGGAGGGCGGCGCGCCGGGCGCCCGCTCACCGCGTTCGCGGAAGCGAGAGCCATCGGGCGTGGAGGACGGCGCGTCGGACGCGCGCTCACCGCGTTCGCGCGGCGAGAGCCATCAGACGCGAGCCACCGGCCCGGCCGGCGGGGGAGGCCACCCGACCGTGCTGGTGGTCGAGCACGACCCGGGCGTCGCCGAGCTCATCCGGCTCTATCTCACCCGCGAGGGATACCGCGTCCGGCTCCTCACCGACCCGGCCGCAGCCGCCGGGGTGGCCCGCCGCCTGCGACCCGACGCGATCGTCCTCGACCTGACCACGGGCGTGCACCGGGATGTGGCGGCGGCCGCCGGCCCGGCGGTCATCGTGTCCGTGGTGCCGCCCGGCATGACCGCGCCGAGTGGGCACACCGTGCCTCGCCCGTTCAGCCCCCGGGTGCTCCTCGCCGTCGTCGGCCGCGCCCTGCGGCGCCACCAGATCGCCGCGCCCGGCGACGACGTGCTGCGGGCCGGGAACGTGATCCTGGACCCCGTGACCCGCGCCGTGACGGTGGCCGGTGCGTCGAAGGCGCTGACCACGGTGGAGTTCGAACTGCTGGCCTTCTTGATGGGCCACCCGGGACGGGTGTTCGGCCGCGAGCAGCTGCTCGTCGCCGTGTGGGGGACGGTCGAGTCGGCCGGCGCCCGCACCGTCGACGTCCACATCGCCCAGCTGCGCGCCAAACTGGGCACCGGCAGTCCGCTGCGCACCGTCCGTGGCGTCGGCTACGTCGCCGACGCCTGAGCCGCCCCCCGAATCCTGGGCCGCCACCGCGCCACCCGCGCCGACCCCTGAGCCGCCCCTCGGGCCACCCGCGCCAGCCCTTGCGCGCCACTCGGGCCACCCCCGCTACGTCACCCGCGCCGACGCAGCCACCCAGGCCACCCGCGCCGACGCCTGAGCCACCCGCGCCGTGCGTGGTGCTCGGGAGCCGTCACCGCGCCGGTGGAGAGCGCCCGGGCCGTACGCTGGGACCGTGGCACCACTGCAGTCAGGAGGCCGGCCGGCGGCCGTGGCCCGTCATCGCACGGGGCGCTGGGCGCCGTACGCCGTGCTGGCCGGGGTGATCGGCGCCGCCGGTTACGTCTCGATGGTCGACCCGAACCGTCCGGGGCACTACCCGACCTGCCCCTTCCTCACCCTGACGGGGTACTACTGCCCCGGCTGCGGATCGCTGCGCATGATCCATGCGATCGGCCACGGCCACCTCGCCGAGGCGTTCGGGCGCAACCCGCTGGCCTTCGCCACACTGCCACTTCTGGCTTACCTCTGGGTCAGGTGGGCGTCGGCGGCCCGGGAGGCCGAGCCGGTACGCTCCCGGATCCTCCACCCTGCGGCGATCATCGGATTCACCGTGGTCATCCTCGTGTTCTGGGTGGTCCGCAACCTGCCGGTCGGGCGCGCCCTGGCCCCGTGATCTCCCACCCCCGGAAGGGCGACCGGAGCGGCCGGGCTACGATCGAGACACACGACGTCCGACAAAGGGGGACCGTACCCGTGAGCGAGCTTGTGAGGCGGTTCGGCACGGCGGCGGTACGGACGTCCGTCCAGCGTCTGCGGGGAGGGCATGTGAGCGAGCTTGTGAGCGACCGACTCGGCACGGCGCCGTCGCGTACGCGTCCGATGAGCGCGGGAAAGGTGGGCTCGTGAGCGTCCTCGACGAGATCCTGGATGGGGTGCGCGTGGACCTCGCGGAGCGGCAGCAGGCCGTGTCGCTGGACGCGCTCAAACAGATGGCGACCCACGCGCCGTCACCGCGGAACGCCATCGGCGCGCTCCGAGGCCAGGGCGTGGCGGTGATCGCCGAGGTCAAGCGGTGCAGTCCGTCGAAGGGCGCGCTCGCCGCGATCGCCGACCCGGCCGCGCTCGCCGCCGACTACGAGGCCGGCGGCGCCGCCGTGATCAGCGTGCTGACCGAGCGCCGGCGCTTCGGCGGCACCATCGACGACCTGGCCGCGGTCCGCAACCGCGTCGACATCCCGGTGCTGCGCAAGGACTTCGTCGTCTCCTCGTACCAGCTGTGGGAGGCGCGGGCGTACGGCGCGGACCTCGTGCTGCTGATCGTGGCCGCTCTCGAGCAGCAGGCCCTGGTCTCCCTGATCGAGCGGTCCGAGTCGATCGGGCTGACGCCGCTCGTCGAGGTGCACACCGAGGACGAACTGGAGCGCGCGCTCGACGCGGGCGCGAAGGTCGTCGGCGTCAACGCCCGGGACCTGACCACGCTGCGCGTCGACCGGAGCACCTTCGCCCGGATCGCGCCGCAGATCCCCGACGGCATCGTGAAGATCGCCGAATCGGGCGTGCGCGGGCCGCACGATCTGCTCGCGTACGCCTCCTCCGGGGCCGACGCGGTCCTGGTCGGGGAGAGCCTCGTCATGGGCAAGGACCCGCGCTCGGCGGTGTCCGACCTCGTGGCCGCCGGTGCGCACCCCGCGTTGCGACAGGGCAAGTAGGCGGCGGACCAAGTAGGCTATGGGCATGCTCCTGCGCGAACGATGGCGAGGCCATTCGCATCCCAGCTGACCGGATTCGGCCTTACCCACCTGCGACAGGACCATTGCGATGACCATCGATGCCGCACGCGATCTTCCCGATCTGACCGGGCACTTCGGCCGTTTCGGCGGCCGGTTCGCACCTGAGGCGCTCATGGCGGCGCTCGACGAGCTGACCACCGCCTACCAGACCGCCGTGGCGGACCCGGCGTTCCGAGCCGAGCTCAACCACCTGCTGAAGACCTACGCCGGGCGCCCGAGCCTGCTCACCGAGGCCAAGCGCTTCGGCGCGGAGGCCGGCGGGGCGCGGATCCTCCTCAAACGCGAGGACCTCAACCACACCGGCTCCCACAAGATCAACAATGTGCTCGGGCAGGCGCTGCTCACCCGGCGCATGGGCAAGACCCGGATCATCGCCGAGACGGGCGCCGGCCAGCACGGCGTCGCGACCGCGACCGCCGCGGCGCTCCTCGGCCTCGAGTGCGTCGTCTACATGGGCGAGGTCGACACCGTCCGCCAGGCGCTCAACGTCGCCCGGATGCGGATGCTCGGCGCCGAGGTGATCCCGGTCAAGAACGGCAGCCGCACGCTCAAGGACGCCTGCAACGAGGCGTTCCGCGACTGGGTGGCGAGCGTGCAGCACACCCACTACTGCATCGGCTCCACCATGGGCCCGCACCCGTTCCCGATGATGGTCCGCGACTTCCAGCGGATCATCGGCGTCGAGGCCCGTGAGCAGGTCCTCGAGCTGACCGGGAAGCTGCCCGACGCGGTCGTGGCCTGCGTCGGTGGCGGCTCGAACGCCATCGGTGCCTTCCACGCCTTCATCCCCGACGAGGACGTCCGGCTGTACGGCTTCGAGGCCGGTGGCGCCGGCGTCGACAGCGGCAAGCACGCCGCCACGCTCGTCGGCGGGTCCGTCGGGGTCATCCACGGCATGCGCACCTATCTGCTGCAGGACGACGACGGCCAGACCCTGGAGACCCACTCGGTGTCGGCCGGGCTCGACTATCCCGGCGTCGGCCCCGAGCACTCCTGGCTGCGCGACACCGGCCGCGCGACCTACCAGGCCGTCACCGACTCCGAGGCCATGGACGCCTTCGCGCTCCTGTGCCGCACGGAGGGCATCATTCCGGCCATCGAGTCCGCGCACGCCCTGGCCGGCGCGCTGCGCGTCGGCCAGGAGCTCGGCCCGGACGCCACGATCGTGGTCTGCCTCTCCGGCCGGGGCGACAAGGACATGCACACGGCCGCCGAATGGTTCGGGCTGGTCGAGGGCGAAGGGTCCGCGCTGTGAGCGGGGGACCGGTGGCCGAGCGCGACACGCGGACCGGCCACGCGCGAGACGATCGGCCGAGTGGGCGGAGTGAATCGATGGAGCGGACCGAGGGCGCACCGGCGCCGACCGTCGCGACGGCGTTCGAGAAGGCCAGGGCCGAAGGGCGCGCCGCGCTCGTCGGCTACCTGCCCGCCGGGTTCCCCTCCTACGAGGGGGCCGTCGCCGCCGCCACGGCCATGGTCGAGGCCGGCTGCGACGTCATCGAGATCGGCCTGCCCTACAGCGACCCCCTCATGGACGGCCCGACCATCCAGGACGCCGTCCACCAGGCGCTGACCGGCGGCATCCGGATCACCGACGTGTTCCGCACCGTCGAGGCGGTCGCCGCGACCGGGGCGCGCACGCTCGTCATGACCTACTGGAACCCCGTGGACCGGTACGGCGTCGACGCCTTCGCCCGTGACCTGTCCTCGGCGGGCGGTTGCGGCCTGATCACCCCGGATCTCACGCCGGAGGAGGCCGAGCCGTGGCTCGCCGCCTCCGACGCGTACGACCTCGACCGGGTGTTCCTGGTCGCCCTCAGCTCCACCGACGAGCGCCTGGCCGAGATCACCGGCGTGAGCCGCGGCTTCGTGTACGCCGCCTCGCTCATGGGTGTCACCGGAGCCCGCTCCGCCGTCGACACCGGCGCCGCGCATCTGGTCGAGCGCACCCGTAAGGCCATGGCCGGGCGGTCACCGCTGCCGGTCGGGCTCGGCCTGGGCGTCAGCACCGGCGAGCAGGCAGCGGAGGTCGCGGGCTTCGCCGACGGCGTGATCGTCGGCTCGGCGTTCATCCGCCGGCTGCTCGACGCGCCGTCCCTCGAGGCCGGGATCGACGCCGTCCGGCGGCTCACCGCCGAGCTCGCCGATGGCGTCCGGAGATAGTGGACTCACTTGCGTCGCGAAGGTGACAGGATCTACCGCGTACTTGACGGCGTCCTTACATTCCCGTCGCCTATGCTGGCGCGCGCCGGGATCATGACAGGGTGAGGAACGACAGTGGCTGAATCCAAGGCTGACTCCGCCAGACGCAGCAGCAAGGCGACCGGCGGGGCTTCCAGGTCCGCGGGCGGGAAGACGGCCTCCACGAGGGCACGGGCCGGATCGCCGGGCGGGAAGACCCGCCCGGCGGGCGGGGCGACCGACGTCGCCGAGGAGAGGACCGGCCTGCTCGGGCGCGTCCGCCTCCCGTCGGCCCTCCAGCGCCACCAGCAGTGGATCACGCTCGTCGTTCGCGTCGCACTCGCGGTCATCCTCGGATACGCCGGATACGCGAAGTTCACCGAGCCGGCCGCCCTGCAGAAGACCGCCGTCTCCGCGTACCAGATCCTGCCGAAGGGCATGGTCACTCCGGTCGCCCTCGGGCTGCCGGTGCTGGAGATGGTCCTGGCCGCGATGATCCTGCTCGGCTTCGCCACCCGGGTCATGGCGATCTGCGTGGGTCTGCTGTTCGTCGTCTTCATCGCCGGGATCATCTCCGTGGCCGCGCGGGGCCTGTCGATCGACTGCGGCTGTTTCGGGGGCGGCGGCACGGTGGGCAAGGGCCAGACCCATTACCTTAGGGAGGTCTTCCGAGACCTCGGCTTCTTCGTCCTCGCCGCCTGGCTGATGGTGTTCCCGCGCGGCAGGCTCGCGCTCGACCGGGTGCTCGGGCTGTACACCACCTGAGCGTTCGACGGTCCGAGCGTTCAACGAATATCCAATAGGAGACCAGATGAGTAAGGCCGCTCGACAGCGGTCGGCCCGCGAGCGGCTGGCGGAGGAGCGGAAGCGGCAGGCGCAGAAGCAGCAGCGGACGCGCGCCCTGACGATCGCCATCAGCGCTCTCGCGATCGTGGCGCTGGCCGTGGTCGTCACCGTGTACGTCGTGAACAAGAAGGACAAGACCACGTACACCGGTGCGCTGGCGCCGGCGACCCGCCTGGCCGACGGCGGGGTCCTCATGGGCAAGCCGGGGGTCAAGGCGCCCAAGCTGGAGATGTTCGAGGACTTCCAGTGCCCCATCTGTCACGAGATGGAGAACACCAGCGGCAACACCGTCAAGCGACTCGCGGCCGAGGGCAAGGTCAACGTCGTCTACTACCCGTTCTGGCTGTTCAAGGAGCAGACGGAGCCGGTCAAGGGCAACTCGCAGCGGGCCGCCAACGCCGCGCTGTGCGCCCCGGGGGACAAGTGGGTCCAGTACCACGACAAGATCTACAAGAACCAGCCGGAGGAGGGCTCGAACGGCTTCTCCAACAAGGACCTCATCGGCTGGGCCAAGGACCTCGGCTTCGACACGCCGGCGTTCGAGCAGTGTGTCAAGGGTCTGCAGAAGCAGAGCCAGATCGACGCGATGACGAACTACGCCGAGCAGACCCGCAAGGTCACCGGCACGCCGACCGTCTTCCTCAACGGCCAGTCGCTGGACCTGACCAACGTCCTGCTCAAGCCGTCCGCTCTGGAGAAGGCCGTCCTGGCCGCCAAGCCCGTCGACGTCACGCCGAGCGCGTCCGCGTCGACCGCCCCGAGCGGGTCGCCGAGCCCATCGGCGAGCAAGTCCAGCAAGTGACGGCTGCGGGCGGCGCCGCCCGCAGGCCGCCACCGCGCTGACGCGGTGGAACGAACGAGAAGGGGTGCGGCCGACGGCCGTACCCCTTCTGGCATCGCGGGCCAGGATCAGCCCATGCGGAACGAGCGCATCCGGAACGCGGGGACCTTCGCGACCTTGGCATGCGCCTTGTAACGCCTGCTCGACTTCTTGCCCGTGCAACCTTTGCCCGCGTGCATGGAGACGATGCCGCGGCTGCCGGTGTACAACGACCGGACCGTGATGTAGTCCCCGAGGGTGATGCAGGTCTGCTTCCGCTTCTTCGGCACAAGGAGCAGGTCGTAGCGGCCAATGAAGCCCTGGTTCGAGAAGAACGTATAGCAGTAGTACTTCGGAGAGCACAGGGTCTGCTGCGTCTGCTGTGAGCCCTCGTGGACGACCATGGGGATGACTCCGTTCCCCGGGCTTGTGGTCGAGGCGTGGCCAGGAGTGGCGAGCGCCGTGGTCAACATCGGGGCGATGATGAGGCCCGTGAGCGCGGCCTTGGCGACATTTCGCATTTTTCTCCTTGGCGCGCTGTGGAGGCGCCCGTCGCGGTCGAGATCCAGGCGACGCTAGGCGAGGCAAGATCACGGAAACAGGGTCCGCGGACCCGACTTTGATCGGGACCCGAGACCCAATCGCGACGCGGACTGAGCCGCATGCGCACGCCCGCGCAGGCGCCCGCGGTACCGGCCGAGGAGGATGGTGGTATGAACCGCCGTCCGCGGTGATGCGGATTCGACACCGGATCTTCGCCTCCGTTGAGCCGCTCGCTGCGCCCTTGACGGTAATCTCAGGACCCATGCAGCAGCCGCTCGCCTTCATCCCCAGCCCGTCCCAGGGCAGCATCCATCTGGGGCCCCTGCCCCTTCGCGGATACGCCTTGATGATCATCATCGGGGTGATCGTCGCCGTCTGGCTCGGGGAGCGGCGCTGGGTGGCCCGTGGCGGCGCGTCGGGGACGGTCGTCGACATCGCGGTCTGGGCAGTGCCGTTCGGCCTGGTCGGCGGGCGCCTCTACCACGTCATCACCGACCACCAGCTGTACTTCGGGCACGGACGCCATCCCATCGACGCGCTCAAGGTCTGGAACGGCGGGCTGGGCATCTGGGGAGCCATCGCCCTGGGCGCCTTCGGCGCCTATCTCGGCTGCCGTCGCCGAGGCATCGCGCTGCGCGTCTTCGCCGACGCCGCCGCCCCGGGCATCGCCCTGGCCCAGGCGATCGGACGCTGGGGCAACTGGTTCAACCAGGAGCTGTACGGCAGGCCCACGAAGCTGCCCTGGGCGGTCAAGATCGACGCCGCGCACCGACCGGCGAACACGCCTGACATCGCGACCTACCAGCCGACGTTCCTGTACGAATCGCTGTGGTGCATCGGGGTGGCCGTCCTGGTCATCTGGGCGGAGAAGCGCTTCCGGCTCGCCTACGGGCGGACGTTCGCCCTGTACGTCGCGGCCTACACCGTGGGCCGGGCCTGGATCGAGTGGCTGCGCGTCGATCCCGCCCACCACGTTCTGGGGCTGCGGCTCAACGACTGGACCTCGCTGGTCGTCTTCATCGGCGCGGTGGCCTACCTGTACCTCTACCGGGCCAAGACCGAGATCCCGCCGGGCGCGCTCGGCACGGCCTCCGACGCCACGGAAGAGCCGGCCGCGCCGGTCCAGGACGACGACGACGCGGCCACCGCGACGCCGGTGGAGGCGGACGACGGCACGGCCGCCGAGTCGGCAGAGCCGGACGGCGAGCCGGCGGATCCGAAGGACGACGAGCCGGCGGATCCGAAGGACGACGAGCCGGCGGATCCGGAGGACGGCGAGTCGGCCCAGCCGGAGGACGAGTCGGCGCCGGCGTCGGATGGCGCGGAGTCGGCGGCAGAGGCGGAGAACGCCGAGCCGGCCGACGGTGACCGGACCGAGGCCACGCCCGCCGTGGCGACGGACGAGCCGGCCCCCGAGAGTGGGGATTCGAAGGCACCGGAGCCGGAGCACTCCACGACGCCCGAGGACACCGAGACGCCCGAGGGGAAGGCATCCGACGCCGATGACGCAGAGCGTCCGAACGTGAACGGTGCCGCTCCGGAGGCTCCCGGCGACGAGGCGGCGTCCGATGCGACAGGCACCGCCACGTCCGAGAAGACCGACCCGGAGACGTCCGACGCATACGCCCCGGACGGCGACCGGTCTCGCCCGGCCAAGGGCGCCGCCGCCGAGCACCCGTCAAACAACGGCGAGTCCGATGCTCCGGCGGACAGCACGGACCGGCCGTCGGCGGCTCGCGGGGCGTGACCAACCGAACCATGGGCGGGGCGAGACGTCCGCGGGCACGTGGGGTCCGCCACAAACAGGGGGACAAAACGGGGCGGAGCGGCGATATGGACCTGTGGTCGCTGGAGGTTCGCTAAGCTCACGGCTCGTGAGCGAGATGGGTTACGAGGATGGCGAGCAGGGGCGGTCGGCGCGCGGACGTCGTGCCGCACAAGGCTCGGGCGGTGGTTCCAAGCGCAACCTCCTGATCATCGGTGGCGCTGCGGTGGCCGTGCTCGTCATCGTCGCCGTTGTCGCGGTCGTGGCGATGGGCGGTGGTGACGACAAGAAGCCGAAGGCCGCCGCCGCGGTGCGGGTGCTGCCCAAGGTGTACGTCAACACCCCGGCCAACCCCCAGGTGAAGAAGCTGGCCGACCGTGGCAAGGACAAGCGCCCGCTGAACAAGAGCGAGGTGTTCGGCGACGACGACAAGAGCGTCGCCCACGGCAAGTACACCTTCACGCTGGCGGGAGCGGACGTCGCCGGGGACTGCAAGGCAGTCACCTGGGGCCAGGAGCTCCAGACCGACCTGGACAAGTACGCGTGCACCCAGGTCGCCCGCGGTGCGTACGTCAGCAACGACAAGCAGTACGTCGGCCAGTTCCTGGCCTTGAACCTCGCGAGCCTGCAGGGCGCGGAGCAGGTCGTCCGTGACCTGGACCCGAACAGCGGCGCGGGGTTCGTCTCTCCGCTCACGGTCAAGGGCTCGACGAATTTCAGCGGCGGCTTCAGCGCGGCCTACAGCCAGTCGTTCGGCCACTATGTGGTCATCAGCTGGGTGGAGAAGGCCGGCGGAGCGCAGCCGCAGACGATGAACGAACTCCTGGACGCCAGTATCGCGATCGAGCGGGCCGACGACTTCGTCTGGGAACGACTCGTCCTCGCCGGTGAATAGGCGTTCAAATCGGCGGTCTCCGCCGTCCGCCGGCCAGAACGCCCCGCCGTCCGCCGCCGGAGACCCCGCGCAGGCCTCGCCGGGAGAGGGCGGGCCGCCCCCAGGCTGGGGGGCGCAGCAGCCTGGGGCGTGGAACGGCGGGCGGCCTCCCGAGTCGGAGGGACAGCGGCCTCCCGTGGGGAACGGCGCGCAGGCTCCCGGGTGGGACGGGCAGCAGCCCGCGGCGTGGAACGGCGGTCACCCGCTGGCGCAAAAGGCACAGCAGCCCCCGGCGTGGAACGATGGCCACCCGCCGGGCCAAGGGACGCAGCGGCCCGGGGCGTGGAACGGCGGGCGGCCTCCCCAGCCGGAGGGGCGGCAGCCCCCGGCGTGGAACGGCGCGCAGGCTCCCGGGTCGGACGCGCAGCAGCCCCCGGCGTGGAACGGCGGTCACCCGCCGGGCCAAGAGGCACAGCAGCCCGGGGCGTGGAACGGTGGCGCGCCGCCTCCAGACGGTGCCGACGACCCGAACGCCGACGCCGACCGCGACCCGGATGAGGCGCCGCGGAGAGCGCGTCCGTCCCTCCGGCTCCCCGCGATCAAGCTCCCGGCACGGCCCGTCCAGCACGAGAAGGGGCCGGGGGCCCTGCCCCCCGTGGCGTACTTCGCCGCGGCCGGGGTGGTGCTCATCGTCGCCCTCGTCGCCGTGGCCGGCCTGGTGGTGCTGCTGCACGACGACCCGAAGACGGCGAGCCCGCAGCCGGGCGCCGTGGCGGCCGGTGGGCCGCTTCCGTCGGTCTACTCCGCGGCCCCCTCCACGTCGGTCTTCGGTCCCATCGCCAAGCGCAGCGCCGACCCCAGTCCCCTGACCGAGAACGAGGTCTTCGACAAGAAGACGATCTCGGACGGTGACTCCAAGGCGTCGCTGAAGCTGACGGCGTCCAAGCTGGACGCCCGGTGCGCCGACGCCGTCTGGGGACAGGCGCTCGTCGGGCTCCTGCAGCAGTCGGGCTGCACCCAGGCGACGCGTGGGGTCTACACCGACAAGCGTTTCTCGGCCATGGTGGCGATCTTCAATGTGGCGGACTCCAGGGCCGCCGACAAACTGGTCGCGGCGGCCGATCCGGGGACCGGTGACGGGTTCGCGCGCCCGCTCGGCGACGAGGCGGCGTTCGGCCAGGGGTTCAGCACCGCGCGCGGGGTGGCGATGGGCCACTACGCGGTGATCACCTGGGTGCGGCGCACGGACGGCACGGGGAGTGAGACGGACCCGAAGCTGGTGTCGCTGCTCGTCACGCTCGGCCCGCCCCCCGCGATCGTCGCGCGCGTCGCCGACCAGGGCCAGAAGAAGTGAGGCTCTCTCCCCGCCTATCGGGCCGGTAGAAACAAGAGCCGAGGCCCTCTCGCCGCCGACCAGGCCGGTAGAACCGAGGCCGCTCCCCGCCCGCTCCCCGCCCGCTCCATGCCGGCCAGGCCAGAGGCGCCTGCTGCCCGCCCGGTCATCCGTCGGCCGGGTCAGGCGCCGTCGGCCGGGTCGGGGGTCAGAGGTCAGGCGCCGAGCGTCCGGCGTACCGCGTCGGGGAGGTCGTCGAGCCGGTGGGCGGGCAGGTCCAGCACCGTCGCGTCGCCGAGCCAGGGGGCGGCCTCCTGGATGCGGGCGCGCGCCTGGTTCTTGGTCAGGTCCCCGGTGGCGTGGCGGATGAGTCCCTCGCGCCAGGAGTTGGCGACCCTGCCGTGCGGCCGGTCGAGGATGTGACGGAGGACGGCTCCTGTTCCGCCGGGCGGTGCGACGCGGGACGCGACGATCTCGCCGGGCGCCGTCTTCAGGTGGTACACCGCCGACAGCACACCCTTCAGGGACCGGGGGAGCACCGCGGGCGTGAGCACCCGCACCCGCTCGGCCCGGGACGCGAGCAGCACGCGGGGCAGCAGGGCGTCGTACCCCGCCGGGAGCGCGATGACGACGTCGCCGGTCCGGCCGGCGTAGGGCTTGGCGAGCCACGTCGCCAGATGCACGCGCGGCGTGCCGGGCGCGAACCCCTTCGGCCATTCGCCGACCAGCAGGTCGGCGGGCTCGGCCACCGTCGGCTCGAGGGGCCGGTCCGGGGCCTCCAGCGCCTGCGGGCCCTGCGTGTAGATGCGGGTGCCCGCGGCGGCCGGGCCGAGGGCCTTCCACGTGCGGCTCGTGGGGCGTAGGACGTACAGGTCACTGGCCGAGCCGATCGCCGGCGCCCCGTGGTAGCGGTTGAAGTCCGGCCAGATCGCCTCGTACGCCAGGTGCAGTGGCCCGAGGGCCTCTTGCACCTTCAGCGCCAGCGCGGGGGTTCCCTCGCTGGCGCCGTACGCCACCAGCACCCGCCCGGCGTCGTGGTCGCGCAGCCCCTCCAGACCACGCCGGGTGAACAGCGTGACGCCGTCGGGGGTGTACGGCGGATCGGTGAAGACCAGGTCGCCCCATTCGCGCGCGCCGGGCGGCAGGCCCAGCCGCAGGTCGGCGAACCGGCAGCGGATCGGCAGGCCGCGCCGGTCGGCCTCCTCGCCGATGAACTCCAGGATGCGGTCGTCGATATCCACTACGGTGATCTCCACCCCGGGGTGGGTGAGCGCGACCGCCAGGGACGTGAGGTCGTGGTCGCCGACGCACAGCAGCCGCGCGGAGTCCAGCCAGAACCGGGCGCCGAGCAGCAGCGCCCGGCGTACGGCGGTGTCGGCGGTCGCGGCCACGTGGTCGAGCGCGGTACGGGCGCGGGGCGCCGCCGCGATGAGCGACTCCATCTCGGCGACGGCGCCGGCGTGCTCGGGCAGCAGGTGGGCGACGGGGTCGGCGAGGAGCAGCGGGGCGGCCAGGCGCCGGTAGGCGTCGATCCGGTCGGGGCGGATCCGCCCGTCCTGGAGATCGTCACCGAGCGCGGCCAGCAGCGCGTCGATCGCCCGGCGGGGTGCGGCGGTGGCACGGACGAGCGCGTCGGCGTCCCACGAACGATCATCGGTCAGCAGGGCGACGGCGTGGCGGAGGCGGCGGGCGCCGACGCCCTCCAGAAGTCGTACGGCCTCATCGGGCACCTGGCACATGGCGTCCAGCGTAGACGTGTCAGAATCCGGCCGAACGGGTGGGAACCACACCCTAGGCTTCTCGCATCCAAGAGGCGAGGTCGTCAGAGGAGAGCGCACTATGAGTTACCCGTACCCGCCCACCGGTCCCGGCGAGCAGCCCCCTGGAGGTCAGCCCGGCGGGTGGGGCGCGGCGCCCCCACCGGGCGGATACGGCCCGTCCGGTCCCGGCGAGCAGCCCCCTGGAGGTCAGCCCGGCGGGTGGGGCGCGGCGCCCCCACCGGGGGGATACGGCCCGTCCGGTCCCGGCTGGCAGCACCAGGAGACGATGGCGGGCGGTGTGCCGATGGGCCCGCCGCAGATGATGCCGCCACCTCCGATGGGCCCGATGGGTCAACCGCCCATGGGCCCGCTGCCGATGGGCCCGCCCCCGAAGAAGGGCAACGGCGCCGTGGTCTTCGCGGCGATCGCCACGGCGGTCGTCGTGGTCGGCGGCGTGCTCGGCGGCGCGTACTACGCCGCCTCGCGCGGCGGGAGCGGCGACAAGACGAGCGGCGCCACGCCGGCGGCGGTCGGGACGCCGGGAGCGGGGCAGACGGGAGCCGGACAGCCGGGCTCGGCGAGCGGTCAGTACAAGCCGGGTTACTACGACGCCACCAAGTCCTGGTCGCTGTGGAACAACCTGAACACCGCGTCGCAGGACTCCCGGCCGATGAGTCTGGAGGAGGTCTTCGGCGGCGCCGAGGCCAAGGCGCAGACCAACAACACCGACCACATCACGATGCAGCTGCAGGGCAACGGCCGGCTGGACACCGACTGCGCGAGCACGGTGTGGGGCTCGGGGCTGAAGACGGCGCTGCAGAGTTACGGCTGCACACAGGCGATCCGCGCCGCGTACGTCTCGTCTGACCAGCGCTGGATCGGCCAGCTGGTGATCTTCAACCTGCGGGACGTCAACGCCGCCAACACCCTGATCCAGGACATGGACCCGGAGGCGGGCAACAAGGGCTTCTTCCTGCCCGTGTCGGGCCCCTCGCCGGTGGACCGCTTCGGCAAGGGGAGCACCGGCGCGTCCGGTGGAGCGTACGGTCACTACGTCGTGATCGGCTGGGCGGGCAGCGCGAACGGCAGCGAGAGCAGCTCCGGAACGATCGCTCCGGGCTCACTCGTGGAGCGTGCGGGCAAGACGTTCCTGTTCAGCAGGAACTGACCGCGACAGCGCCGGTCCGGACCGGCCTCGACCGTCGCCCGGTCGCCCGGTCGGCCGGAGCCGACCGGGAACATCGGCGGAACTTCGGGTGACGGCGGGTCCTGCCGGCGGGGGTCTCCTCCGCCGGCTTCACCGCGTTAGAACATGCCACTTTGCCGGAACAATAAGGCGAAACGCCTGTTTCCTACAAGACGCGGAAGATTCACCAAGTTTCGCGATCACGCCGCGTCGGGGATGAATCAGACAGTGTTGTAATCTCTAGTCACCGCAGTGGGCCAACGTCGTCCCAGACTGCACTGATGAGGAGCGGAACGAGACGACGGGAGGGCTGATGGTGCCTGCTGCCATGATTCCGGGCCGGGGACGCCCAGCGCGTCAAGGTCTGTACGACCCCGCGGGTGAGCATGACGCCTGCGGCGTCGGCATGGTCGCCGACCTGAACGGCCGCAAGAGCCACGACATCGTCGTGAAGGCCCTGACCGTCCTACGCAACCTGGATCACCGCGGCGCCAAGGGCGCCGAGCCCGACGACGGCGACGGCGCCGGAATCCTCACCCAGCTGCCCGACGCCCTCTTCCGGGAGGTCACCGGGTTCGCGCTGCCCGAGGCCGGCGCCTACGCCGCGGGCATCGCGTTCCTGCCCACCGGCGAGGCGGAGCGGGCCGAGAGCGTCGCCGTGATCGAGCGGATCGCGGACGAGGAGGGGCTCACCGTCCTCGGCTGGCGTGAGCTTCCCCACGACGCGAACTTCTCCGGGCCGACGGCGCGCGCGGTCATGCCGCACTTCGCCCAGCTGTTCCTGAGCGCCCGCAGCGGCGCACGGGAGCTGGAGCTGGACCGCATCGTGTTCTGCGCCCGCGAGCGCATGGAGCAGGACACCAGGGTCTACTTCCCGAGCCTGTCCAGCCGCACGATCGTCTACAAGGGGATGCTGACCACCCCGCAGCTGGAGCCGTTCTTCCCGGACCTGTCCGACCGGCGCTACACCAGCGGCATCGCGCTGGTCCACTCGCGGTTCTCCACCAACACGTTCCCGGCGTGGGAGCTGGCCCACCCGTACCGCTTCATCGCGCACAACGGCGAGATCAACACGGTCAAGGGCAACCGGAACTGGATGCGGACCCGCGAGGCGCTGCTCAAGTCCGACGTGCTGCCGGGCGACCTGTCCCGGATCTTCCCGGTGATCGACATCGAGGCCAGCGACACGGCCTCCTTCGACGAGTGCCTGGAACTGCTCCACCTCGGCGGCCGGTCGCTGCCCCACTCGGTGCTCATGATGATCCCCGAGGCGTGGGAGAACCACACCGAGATGGACCCGGAGCGGCGGGCCTTCTACGAGTTCCATTCCACGCTGATGGAGGCCTGGGACGGCCCCGCCAGCGTCACCTTCACCGACGGCACCGTCGTCGGCGCGGTCCTGGACCGCAACGGCCTGCGCCCGGGCCGCTTCTGGGTCACCGACGACGGCTTCGTCGTGCTGGCCAGCGAGGCCGGCGTGCTCGACATCGAGCCGTCGAAGGTGATCCGCAAGGGCCGCCTGCAGCCCGGCAAGATCTTCCTGGTCGACACCGCACAGGGCCGGATCGTCGAGGACGACGAGATCAAGGCCGAGCTCGCCCGCGAGCACCCGTACGCCGAGTGGCTACGCGACGGCCTCGTGCGCTTCGGGGAGCTGCCCGAGCGCGAGCTGCGCGTCGTGGACGAGCTGCACGAGGGCGACCTGCCCTCCCACGAGACGCTGGTCAAGCGGCAGCAGGTCTTCGGCTACACCAACGAGGAACTCAAGCTCATCCTGGCGCCGATGGCGAATAACGGCGCCGAGCCGATCGGGTCCATGGGCACCGACACGCCGCTGGCCGCGCTGTCGGACCGCCCGCGACAGCTGTTCGACTACTTCAAGCAGCTGTTCGCGCAGGTCACCAACCCGCCGCTGGACGCCATCCGCGAGGAGCTGGTCACCAGCCTGCAGTCCACGCTCGGCCCGGAGGGCAACCTCCTGGAGCCCGGCCCGGACTCCTGCCGCCGGCTCGTGCTGCCCACGCCGATCCTCGACAACGAGGAACTCGCCAAGATCATCCACATCAACGACGACGGCGACCGGCCCGACTTCCAGCCGTACGTCGTCTCCGGTCTGTACGACGTGACCGGCGGGGGAGAGGCGCTCCGGCACCGCCTGGAGGAGATCTGCGCCGAGGTCTCGGCGGCGATCGGCGACGGCGCCCGCCTCCTCGTCCTGTCCGACCGCGGTGCCACCGCCGACAAGGCGCCGATCCCGTCGCTGCTGTTCACCGGCGCCGTCCACCACCACCTGATCCGGGAGAAGAGCCGCACGCGGGTCGGGCTGGTCGTCGAGACGGCCGACGCCCGCGAGTGCCACCACATGGCGCTGCTCATCGGGTACGGCGCCTCGGCCGTCAACCCGTACCTCGCCATCGAGACCGTCGAGGACCTGGTCGCCACCCGCGTCCTGGCCATCGACGAGACCAAGGCCGTCCGCAACCTGGTCAAGGCGTACAGCAAGGGCGTCCTCAAGGTCATGTCCAAGATGGGCGTGTCCACGGTCGCCTCCTACACCGGCGCGCAGATCTTCGAGGCGGTCGGGCTCGGCAAGGAGGTCATCGCCGAGTGCTTCACCGGCACGACCTCCCGCCTCGGCGGCATCGGCTTCGACGTGCTCGCCGAGGAGGTCGCGCAGCGTCACCACCGGGCGTTCCCGCCCGGCGGCAACGAGCTGGCGCACCGCACCCTCGAGGTCGGCGGGGAGTACCAGTGGCGGCGCGAGGGCGAGCCGCACCTGTTCAACCCCGAGACGGTCTTCAAGCTGCAGCACGCCACCCGCACCCGCCGGTACGAGATCTTCAAGGAGTACACGCGGCTCGTCGACGAGCAGGCGGCGCGGCTGATGACCCTGCGCGGCCTGTTCAAGCTGCGCGAGGGCGTACGCCCGCCGGTGCCCATCGAGGAGGTCGAGCCCGCCTCGGAGATCGTCAAGCGGTTCTCCACCGGCGCCATGTCGTACGGCTCGATCTCCGCCGAGGCCCACGAGACCCTCGCGATCGCGATGAACCGCCTCGGCGGCAAGTCCAACACCGGTGAGGGCGGCGAGGACCCCGAGCGGTTCACGCCCGACGCCAACGGCGACCTGCGCCGCTCGGCGATCAAGCAGGTGGCCTCCGGCCGGTTCGGCGTGACCTCGGAGTACCTCACCAACGCCGACGACCTGCAGATCAAGATGGCGCAGGGCGCCAAGCCGGGTGAGGGCGGGCAGCTGCCCGGCCACAAGGTGTACCCGTGGATCGCCAAGACCCGGCACTCCACGCCCGGCGTCGGCCTGATCTCCCCGCCGCCGCACCACGACATCTACTCGATCGAGGACCTCGCCCAGCTCATCCACGACCTGAAGAACGCCAACCCGGCGGCGCGCGTGCACGTCAAGCTCGTCGCCGAGGTCGGGGTCGGCACCGTGGCCGCCGGGGTGTCCAAGGCGCACGCCGACGTCGTCCTGATCTCCGGGCACGACGGCGGTACCGGCGCCTCGCCGCTCACCTCGATCAAGCACGCCGGCGCGCCCTGGGAGCTCGGCCTGGCCGAGACCCAGCAGACGCTGCTGCTCAACGGCCTGCGCGACCGCATCGTCGTGCAGACCGACGGGCAGATGAAGACCGGCCGCGACGTGGTCATCGCCGCGCTGCTCGGTGCCGAGGAGTACGGCTTCGCCACCGCGCCGCTCGTCGTCTCCGGCTGCGTGATGATGCGCGTCTGCCACCTTGACACCTGCCCGGTCGGCGTCGCCACCCAGAACCCGGAGCTGCGCAAGAAGTTCAGCGGCAAGCCGGAGTTCGTCGTGAACTTCTTCGAGTTCATCGCCGCGGAGGTCCGCGAGTATCTCGCCGCGCTCGGCTTCCGGTCCATCGAGGAGGCCATCGGACAGGTCGGCCTGATCGACACCGCCGAGGCCGTCGGTCACTGGAAGGCCGCCGGGCTCGACCTCTCGTCGATCCTGCACCGGCCCGACCTGCCGGACGGCGCGGCGCTGCGCCGCGTCACCGGCCAGGACCACGGCCTGGAGAAGGCGCTCGACAACACCCTGATCCAGCTCGCCGAAGGCGCCATCGCCTACGGCGACCCGGTGACCCTCGAGATGCCGATCCGCAACGTCAACCGCACCGTCGGCACCATGCTCGGCCACGAGGTGACCAAGAAGTGGGGCGGCGAGGGCCTGCCCGACAACACGATCGACGTCACCTTCACCGGGTCGGCCGGTAACTCGTTCGGCGCGTTCATGCCGCGCGGGATCACCCTCCGGCTCATCGGCGACGCCAACGACTACGTCGGCAAGGGCCTGTCCGGCGGGCGCATGACCGTACGCCCGCCCGCCGACGCGCCGTTCCGGGCCGAGGAACAGATCGTCGCCGGCAACGTCATGCTGTACGGCGCGACGTCCGGCGAGGCGTTCGTCCGCGGCGTCGTCGGGGAGCGGTTCTGCGTCCGCAACTCCGGCGCCACCGCCGTCGTCGAGGGCGTCGGCGACCACGGCTGCGAGTACATGACCGGCGGCCGGGCGGTCATCCTCGGCCCCACCGGCCGCAACTTCGCGGCCGGCATGTCCGGCGGCGTCGCCTACGTCCTGGACCTGCGGCACGAACGCCTCAACACCGAGATGGTCGACCTCGACCCGCTCGGCGACGACGACCGCGCCAACCTGCGGGACATCGTCGAACGTCACCACACCGAGACCGGATCGACGGTGGCCGCCGCCCTGCTCGCCGACTGGGACACCGCGGTCGGCCGCTTCGTCAAGGTCATGCCGCGCGACTACAAGAGAGTCCTGACCGCCCGCGCCGCCGCTGAGGCCGAGGGACGCGACGCCGACCAGGCCGTCATGGCCGCCGACCACGGGTGAAGGGGGAGACATGGCTGACCCGAAGGGGTTCATGACCCATCCGCGGGAGCTCCCGAACCGTCGCCCCGTCGACGTTCGGATCCGCGACTGGCGCGAGGTGTACGAGCACTTCCCGAAGGGCTCGCTGGAGAAGCAGGCGTCCCGCTGCATGGACTGCGGGATCCCGTTCTGCCACAACGGCTGCCCGCTCGGGAACCTCATCCCCGAGTGGAACGACCTCGTCCACCGCGACGAGTGGCGGGACGCGATCGAGCGGCTGCACGCCACCAACAACTTCCCGGAGTTCACCGGCCGGCTGTGCCCGGCGCCGTGCGAGTCCGCCTGCGTCCTGGGCATCAACTCCGACCCGGTGGCGATCAAGCGGGTCGAAGTAGAGATCATCGACCGGGCGTTCGCCGAGGGCTGGGTGACCCCGCAGCCGCCGGCCGTCAGGACCGGCAAGAAGGTCGCGGTGATCGGCTCCGGCCCCGCCGGCCTGGCCGCCGCCCAGCAGCTCACCCGCGCCGGCCACGACGTCGTGGTCTACGAGAGGGCCGACCGGCCCGGCGGGCTGCTGCGCTACGGCATCCCCGAGTTCAAGATGGAGAAGAAGCACGTCGACCGCCGCCTCGCCCAGATGAGCGCCGAGGGCACCGAGTTCCGCACCTCGGTGAACATCGGCGTCGACATCACCGCCGACGAACTGCGCGCCTCGTACGACGCCGTCGTCCTCGCCGGCGGCGCCACCGCCTGGCGCGACCTGAAGGTGCCCGGCCGCGAACTCGACGGGATCCACCAGGCGATGGAGTACCTCCCGCCGGCCAACAAGGTGCAGGAGGGCGACATCGCCGAGTCGCCGATCTCCGCCGAGGGCAAGCACGTCGTCGTCATCGGCGGCGGCGACACCGGCGCGGACTGCATCGGCACCGCCGTACGCCAGGGCGCGCTGTCGATCACCCAGCTGGAGATCATGCCGCGCCCGCCGGAGAACCGGCCCGGCGGCCAGCCGTGGCCGACCTACCCGATGCTGTTCAAGATGGAGTCGGCCCACGAGGAGCTGTACGACCTCGGCGGCGAGCGCGCGTACGCGGTCAACACGCTGGAGTTCGTCGGCGACGAGAACGGCCGGGTCACGGCGCTGCGCGTCGTCGACGTACGAGGCCCGGAGACCGGCTTCGAGTCGATCGCGGGCACCGAGCGGGAGATCCCGGCCCAGCTCGTCACCCTGGCCATGGGCTTCGTCGGGCCCGAGCGCGCCGGCCTGCTGGAGCAGCTCGGCGTCGAACTGGACCAGCGCGGCAACGTCGCCCGCGACGCCTCGTACACCACCTCGGTGGACGGCGTGTTCGTCGCCGGCGACATGGGCCGCGGCCAGTCGCTCATCGTGTGGGCGATCGCCGAGGGCCGCTCGGCGGCAGCGGCGGTCGACAAGTGGCTGACGGGCCACTCCGCCCTGCCCGTCGCCATCCCGCCCACCGCCCGCCCGCTGGTCTGAGTCGTCCCGTGGGGCGTGTCCCGACCGGGACGCGCCCCACAGCGCTACCTCGACCGTGGCGCGCCGACGCGGAGCCCGTTCGCACACAAAGTGGCTCCGCGATCTTCGCTTTCCTGCGAGAACGCGCCTCCAAGGGCGAGTTTGTGTGCGTGCGGACCCTGGCTTCGGCCGGCGACCGGCGTCTGGTGCCCAGGCGACTATGGCCTCAGGCGGCTGTCGGCGCGGACGATAGCGGGCGGATCGGCGCATAGGCGACGAGTGCGTGTGGGCAGTTGTGGCCGCTGCCGTGGGGAGCGCCGACGGCGTCCGCAATGCCGGTCCCAGCGTCGTGGTGCGAGGCCAAGTCGTACGGGAAGCTCGGTGAAGGCGCCTCCTCGTGAGGACGTTTGGGGCATTGCGTCGTGGACGGCCACCTTTGCCGAGCCTTATGCACCCCCGCCCGCCGTCGACAAGCGGCTGACGCTGCTCCCTGCCCGTCGCCCATCCCGCCCACCGCCCGCCTGAGCACAGCCGTACGGAGAGCGAGCATAGGCACCGGCTGCGGCCGGCGCAGACCAGGGTCCGCGGCGTCGAGGCCATGCGTCGATGTCTCGGTGGGCTGAATCTGCGGCAGCTGTGGCATGGCGGACTCCTTGTCTGCGTTCCCGGTGCGGCTTCCCGGGTATGAACTGCCCGGTACGAGACGGCCGGGGGAGTCCCGACGTCCGCACGAACCGGAAGCGCAGTGGCGCCCTTCCGGGTCATGTAACCGTGCGGCATACGCCGGCCATCAAATCCCGGCCATCCGCCTCACAAAGAGCGGTCATAAGCGCGGACTTTGGCCGCACGCGCGCCTTTTGCCCGGCACCTTGGCGGCGCGGCGCGCGCCGCGAGGGCCTCAGCCGCACAGGACGCGCTGAACTTATAGCGGCCCTTGGAGTCGGCTATGACGAAGACGGAATCCACAGCCGGGCCAGGCGCTTTCGACGCATGTCAGCTCACGAACGAGGTGACGGCACAACGGACGCGGCACTGCCGCACTCCCGTTGCAGCCTCATTCCGATGCGAAGGACGACCTCATGAATTCTCTTGATCTGGCCGGACGCGTAGCCCTGGTGACCGGAGCGACCAGCGGCATCGGCGCCGCCACCGCGGCGCTGCTCGCCGAGCGAGGCGCGCACGTGCTGGTCGCGGGCCGGGACCAGGCCCGTGGCGAGACCGTGGTCGCCGCCATCCGCGACCGGGGCGGCAGGGCCGACTTCGCCGCCGCCGATCTGCGCGACGCGGAGTCGGTGCGGCAACTGGCGAGGGAGGCCGTCGACCTGGGTGGCGGCCGGGTGGACATCCTGGTCAACAACGCGGGCGTGTACCCGTTCGGCCCGACGCAGCAGACGCCGCAGAGCGATGTGGACGCCGTCTACGACCTGAACGTGAAGGCCCCGTTCCACCTGGTGGCGGCCCTCGCCCCGGCGATGGCCGAGCGCGGTCAGGGGGTGATCGTGAATGTCAGCACCATGGTCGCCGAGTACGGCGTCGCGGGTATGGCGCTGTACGGGTCGAGCAAGGCGGCGCTGAACCTGCTCACCAAGGCGTGGGCCGCCGAGTTCGGCCCACGCGGGGTGCGGGTCAACGCGGTGGAACCCGGCCCTACCCGTACCGAGAGCACCGTCGGCATGGGCGACGCCCTCGACGCCCTCGCCGCGCAGGCCCCGATCGGCCGCCCGGCCGCACCGGAGGAGATCGCCGAGGCGATCGCCTACCTGGTGAGTGACGCGGCGAGTTTCGTCCAGGGCGCGGTGCTGCCCGTGGACGGCGGCCGTACGGCCGTCTGACCTGCCCAGACCCCGCCGGGCGGCTGTCCGCCGACCGCTCTCGGCCGCAGGATCGGAACGAGGGCGCTCGGCGGGACACCGAATGGCCGCCTGAACGCCCGGCCGCCTCCCGCTCAGCGGTTGGCCGACCGGTCGAGTGCGGCGACGAACCGGCCGAGGTCGCGCCGTCTCGAATCGGCCGGCCACACCGCCCAGGTGCGCCGCACGAGCGGATGGCCGACCAGTGGTGACCACGTCACGTGGTCAGGCAACGGCTGCTGCCAGCCGGGCGGGGCCAGGGCGAAGGCGCGCCCGGCGCCGACGGCGGCCAGCTTCACGTCGGCGATCAGTTTCTGCCCCTCCGGGGCCTCGGGACCGAGGCCGAGGCCATGGCCGCGCAGGATCGCGGTCAGTTCGTCGTACCAGGTGGGGCTGGCGGAGCGCGGGAACCCGACCCACGGCAGGCCGGCGAGCGCGTCGAGCGCGATGCCGTCGGGGCCGACGAGTTCGGCGGCCTGCCTGGCCGCCAGCAGCACGCCGAGCCGTTCTCGTACGAGGAGCAGCGCGTCGAACTCCGGCCCCGACGGCCGCTCCCGCAAGAACCCGACGTCGAGCTCACCGGCTTGCAGAGCGGCCAGTTGCTCCGCTGTGGACAGGTGACGGGCCTGCACCCGGGTGTCCGGATGAGCCGCGGCCAGCTCCGCCAACGCCGGGTCGAGCAGTCCGGAGGGCAGTTCCAGCGGGATCCCGATCCGCAGGGCTCCGCCACCGGGGCCGGTGTACCGGCCCATCGCCCGTAGCGCCTGGTCGTGCCGCGCCAAGACCGCGCGGGCCTCCTCGAGGAGGGCCGTACCCGCCTCGGTGGCGCGCACGCCGGTGCTGCTGCGCACCAGGAGCTTCACACCGAGCTGCCGCTCGAGCCCGCTGACCGTCTGGGACAGCGCCGGCTGGCTCACGTGCAGCCGCCGCGCCGCCGCGGACAGCCCGCCCTCCTCCACCACCGCTACGAACGCCCGCAGCTCCCGCAACTCCATGACCCCATGCCATCACGCCCGTCCGACCGGTGTCACACTCCGCTGCCCAGCCCTATTGCCCTACATGCCTTCTCTGAACTAGTGAGACGTTCCCGTTTCGTCGTGTGAACTTACGGACACACTGAGTGATGGCAATGTTGCAGTCGATCACCGCGAGGGATGGGAAGCGGACCTCATCATCTGCGGGGAGCTATGACAACTCCCGTGCAGGGCCAGTCCGTTCGCATGTGATCGCGGTGCGCTATGACGGCCCCGTAAACAACACCTACGCAGAGGCGGTAACAGTCCTCATGGCACAGGAAGCCAGGATCGACGTCGAGCTGACGTGGAATCAGGCCGAGGAGAAGTCCTCGGCCGAGAAGGCGGCGGAGTTCGCCAACAATCTGCCGGCGGGGCCGTGGTTCGGCATCCCGACGGGCGTGGCGCGCGCCGGCGACCGGCAGCCGGAGCACACCTGGCCGCTGCGGTCCGCCCGACCGTACCGGCGGGAGGTGGCCGTCGGCGAGGCCGCGGTCTATCTCGCCGACGGCCACGACGAGCTGGAGCGTCCGTTCATCTTCGCGGACGGCTTCAACTACGGTCCTAGTGACCTGCCGGGGCTGTTCGCCCACTTCAACGCGCCCTACCCGGGCAGCGAGGTCGGCTTCCTCGACCGTCTGCTCGCTGCGGGCATCGACGTCATCCTGGTGGGCTTCGAGCAGCGGCACACCTACATCCAGGCCAACGCCGGCGTGGTGATCAGCGCCATCAACGAGGCCATCCAGCGGCGACGCGGCGACGCGCAGCTGATCGTCGGCGGGGTCAGCATGGGCGGCATGATCACCCGCTACGCCCTCGCCGAGATGGAAAAGCAGAACCAGGACCACCAGACCGAGATCTACCTTTCCTATGACACCCCGCACAAAGGCGCCTGGATCCCGCTGGTCCTCCAGCAGATGGCCTACTTCTTCGAGTCGCTGCCGACCGAGCCCGGCAAGGTCAAGAAGGCCGAGCTGATCAGGAGCCCCGCCGCGCAGCAACTGCTGTACGCATGGATCCCGGACGCGAAGTACGAAGGCCCCGTCGCCACCTCCAGCGAACTGCGCACGCAGTTCCTGAGTGAACTGCGCGAGCTCGGCCAGTTCCCGAAGCGACCCCGCAAGCTGGGCGTGGCCAACGGCACCGGCAACGGCACCGGCCGCGACCTGCCGCCCGGCGCGGAGGTGTTCAAGTACCAGGTACCGCTGGTCGTCTACGCCCAGGCGAACTTCCAGCCCGACGGCGGCGAGCGCAAGCCGATCGGTGAGATGCGGGCCGTCGGCCAGGTGCGACGGGGCTTCACCTCGTACGTCCCCGGCCTCGACGGCACGCCCGGCGGCACCCTCGACTCCTTCGGCGAGATCGCTAAGGAACTCGGGACCGACATCCCGGAGAGGTACAAGTTCAGCTGCTTCGTCCCCTCCGTAAGCGCGGTCGCGCTGGATTACGACCCGGCCAAGTGGGACGTCGACCCGTACGAGAATGTCGAGGCGGACGGTGAGAAAAGCGCGCTCGACGAGTTCAAGTGCGACAGCGAGAACACCATGCACAGTCAGGTGACCAAGCCACTGGTCGACTGGATCGTGGAGCGAATCGTCCACTGACACCAACCGCTTGGAACGTGCGGCCACTTCGGCGGGCTACCGCCCGGGTGGCCGCACTGCCCCTCCTCCAGTTGGCGAACCTGCGCGGCGAGGCGAGCGTTGCGGGCGTCGGCGGCCGGCAAGGTCGGCTTGGAGCGAGGCCCGGGAGACGGCCGGGCCCCGGCCGCGTGGGCGTGGACCTGGGCGAGCAGGTCACGGCCCAGTAGGCACGCAATGCCGGTCCTGGCACTGTGGTGCGAGGCCAAGCCGTACGGGAAGCTCGGTGAAGGCGCCTCCTCGTGGGGACGTTATGGGGCATTTCGTCGTCGACGATCACCTTTGCCGAGCACTATGCACACACCCCCGGCCATCGCCGACAAGGGGCTGACGGCCACCCCACCGTCCCGGCC
>NZ_JAMXMY010000006.1 GCF_024055795.1 Actinoallomurus purpureus
CCCCGGACCGGCGGCCGGGCCCCCCCCGCCGTTTCGCGTCAGGTGCGCGCGGGTGGCACGGTCGTCTCGATCGCGGCGCAGCGCCACCGGCCGCGGTCGCGTTCCAGGCGCAGGGCCAGCGCCTGAACCCGCGGTCCGAACGCCGCGGTCGCCGTCACCTCCGCCACGTCCGGCGCGGGGGCACAGACCCGGACCGTGCGCAGCCGCGGTGTGCGGCGGCCCGCCAGACGGGCGGCGAGCGAGCCGAGCTGCTCGAAGACGGACGGCGTCGTGCGCCCGGCCAGGTGATGGTACGGACGCACGCCGGCCAGCACCTCGAGGACCAGCCGGGCGATGAGCCGCGCGTCCGTGGTCAGGTCGGGGGCGCCGGGGCGTACGACACCGAGCGGCGGACGGGCGCGTGGTGGCGGGCCGGAGTCCAGGGCGACGGCCAGTGAGCCATGGACGGCGATCTCGGCGGACGGGCCGGGACCGTACGGGATCAGACGGATCGGAGCCGGGCGGCGTGCGGGTGGGTTTCTGCGCATGACGGGCCTCCCTGGTGTCTGCCGCGGGGAGGGCGGCAGCCACAAAGAGGCCCGAGACGGCCCATTGATACATCGTGGCCGGATCCGGCCACGAGGCGACGACGGGCGTTCACGAGAGGTGTCCCCGGCTGGACCGTTCCCAGGCCGTGCCCGAGAGGGGGTCCCGGTCCGGCCGGTTTCCAGGCCGTTTCCGAGAGGGGTTCCGGTCCGGCCGGTTCCCAGGCCGTGCCCGAGGGGGTCCCGGTCCGGCCGGTTTCCAGGCCGTGCCCAGAGCGCTCCTACTGGCGTGGGGCCGGGCGGTTGCGGCGGGGGATCTCCAGGGCACCGCGCAGCTGGTAGCGGTCGGCGCGGTAGGTGGAGACGGCGAGCTCGACGCACTTGCCGTTCATGAACGACCGGCGCTGGAGCAGCAGGACGGCACTGCCGCGAGGCAGGTCGAGGAGCCGTGCGTCCGCGCTGTCGGCCAGCCCCGCCTCGATGGTCTGCTCGCCGGCGTCGAACACCACGCCGAAGCGCTTCTCCAGCACGTCGTACAGCGAGACGTCGCCGAGGGAGATGTCCAGCAGGCCCGGCGCAACGGTCGCGGGGATCTGGGAGCGTTCCACCGCCATGGGCTCCCCGTCGGCGGTGCGCAGCCGTTCGATGACGTGGACGCCGGTGCCCACCGGTACGCCGAAGACCCGGGCGAGGTTCGCGTTGGCCTTCGTGGTGCGGTGGTCGAGGTCCCGGGCGCCGGGTTCGAGGCCGCGCGCCCGCATGTCCTCGGTGAAGGACACGAGGCGCAGCGGCATCTCGATCTTCGGTCGCGCGACGAAGGTGCCCTTGCCCGGGACCCGGTAGAGCCGGCCCTCGGTGACCAGGTGGTCGACGGCCTGGCGGACCGTCATCCGCGACAGCCCGAACCGCTGGCAGAGCTCGCGCTCCGACGGGATCGGCGCGTCGACGGGCAGCTCCGCGTCATCGATCAGGTCGAGGAGGATGCCGCGAAGCTGGAAGTACTTGGGCACGGGGCTGGTGGGGTCGATCTTCCCCATTGGGTACCTCTGGCAGCGAAGTCGGGGGTGAAGTATGGTTCAGACTGGTCTAGTCCGGACTAGACCACATGTCAGAACTTACTGTCAATGCAGGTCAGGAACACGAAGACGTAACGACAAGATCACAGGCGGAAAGATGGGAAAGTTCTGATGAGCACCTCTCGCATGCGCGCGGAGATCGGAGAGCAGCCCGCCGCCCTGCGGGCCACCCTCGACGCTCTGCTTCCCCGAATGCCCGAGATCGGCCTGCTCGCGCAGGACACCCGCCAGGTGCTGTTCATCGCGCGCGGATCGTCCGACAACGCCGCGGTCTACGGCAGCTACCTGGTCCAGACGCACGCCGGCCGGCTGGCGGCCCTGGCCTCGCCGTCGGTGGCCACGGCCTACAAGAAGCGGGTCGACCTGTCCGGGGTCCTCGCGGTCGCGATCAGTCAGTCCGGCAAGACCGAGGAGATCGTCGAGTCGCTGGACTGGGCCGCCGACTGCGGCGCCCGTACGATCGCCGTCACCAACGGCGAGGGGTCGCCGCTCGCGGAGGCCGCCCAGATCGCCCTGGTGACGAGGGCCGGCGCCGAGGTGGCCGTCCCCGCCACCAAGACCTACACCACGCAGCTCGCGGCACTGGCCGTGCTCGGCATCGCCCTCGGGGCCGACGTGGACGTCGCCGACCTGCGCCGCGCGCCCGACGAGGTGGAGCGGCTGATCGCGGCGACCGAGGAGTCCGGTTCCCTGGCCCCGATCGTCGAGGGCCTCGCGGGCGTGAAGGGGGTGGTGGTGTCCGGGCGCGGCATCGCGTACGGTACCGCCCTCGAACTGGCCCTCAAGCTCAAGGAGGCGTGCTACCTGCACGCCATGGGCCTGTCCTACGCCGACCTGCTGCACGGCCCGATCGCCGTCGTCGACGACGAGACGCCCGCGATCCTGGTCGCCGCGGACTCCGGCCCCACGCTGCCCGGCACGGTCGCGCTGGCCGAGCGGGTCGTGGCGGCGGGGGCCCGGGCGTACGGCGTCGGAGGCGGCCGTGCGCTGTCCGAAGCGACCTCATGTGCACTACCTGGTCCGGATCTGCCAGAGTGGGTATCGCCGCTCGCCTTGATCGTGCCAGGCCAGCTGCTGACCGAGGCGTTGGCCCGTGGGCTCGGCATCGACCCCGATGTCCCGCGTGGCCTCGACAAGGTGACCCAGACGGATCAATGACCAGGAGGACCACATGGCCGAGCGCCGTGTCAGGGTCGAAACGAAGGTAGGGCTGCACGCCCGCCCGGCCGCGCTGTTCGTCCAGGCGGCCACGAGGACGCCCCTGGACGTCACTGTGGCCAAGCCGGGCAAGGACCCGGTCAACGCCAAGAGCATTCTCTCCGTCCTCGGCCTCGACGCCCAGCAGGGCGAGGAGATCGTCATCGAGGCGGAGGGCGACGGCGCGGACGCGCTGCTCGACGAGCTGGCGGGACTGGTGACCGAGAAAAGTGCCTGACGCCCTGCGCGGCACCGGGGTGAGCCCCGGCGTCGCGGCCGGGCCGGTACGGTCCATCTCCGGGACGGTGCCGGAGCCGCCCGCCGGCGAGCGTCACGCGGGTGATGCGGCCGCCGAAGGTGCGCGTGCGCTGGCGGCGCTGGAGGCCGTCGGGTTGGACCTGGACGAGCGGGGCGCGCGGGCGGGAGGCGAGGCGCGGGACGTCCTGGCCGCGCAGGCCATGATGGCCCGTGACCCAGGGCTCGCCGACCTGGTCGTGAGCAAGATCGACGATGGGGTCTCGGCGCCGCGCGCGGTCTACGAGGCGTTCGGTGTGTTCCGCGCGACGCTGGCCGGCGCGGGGGAGTACATGGCGGCCCGGGTCGCCGACCTCGACGACATCCGGGACCGCGTCGTAGCGGTGCTCCTCGGTGTACCGGCCCCGGGCGTTCCCGACTCCGACGAGCCCTTCGTGCTGGTCGCCCGGGACCTCGCCCCGGCCGACACCGCCCTGCTGGATCCGGCGAAGGTCCTCGCGTTCGTCACGCGGGACGGCGGGCCGACCAGCCATACCGCGATCCTCGCCCGCGCGATGGGCGTGCCGGCGGTCGTCGCCTGCTCCGGCTGTATGGATCTGCCCGACGGCACGGTCGTGCTGGTCGACGGGGCCTCCGGAGAGGTGCACCCGGACCCCGCCGACGAGGAGATCGCGACCGCACGGGCGGCGGCCGAGGCGCGGGCGGCCGCGCTCGACGCGGCGACCGGGCCCGGCGCCACCGCCGACGGGCACCGGATCCCGCTGCTCGCCAATGTCGGCGGGCCGAAGGACGTCGAGGCCGCGCTGGCCCGCGGCGCGGAGGGCGTCGGCCTGTTCCGCACCGAGTTCCTCTTCCTCGGCCGTACGACCGCGCCCTCGGAGGAGGAGCAGGAGGCGGCCTACCGGGCCGTGCTGGAGGCGTTCCCGAGCGTCGTCGTACGGACGCTCGACGCGGGAGCCGACAAGCCCCTCGCCTTCCTTCCGCCGCCGGGCGACGAGCCCAACCCGGCGCTCGGCGAACGAGGACTGCGTCTCTTCCAGAACTACCCTGAGGTGCTGACGGGACAGCTACGCGCCCTCGCCCGCGCCGCAGAGGGCCTGGACGTCGAACTGAACGTGATGGCGCCGATGGTGGCCGACGCCGCGGAGACCCGTGACTTCGTCGCGGCGTGCCGTGCGGCCGGGCTGCCCCGCGTCGGCATCATGATCGAGATTCCGTCCGCAGCGCTGCGCGCCGCCGACCTCGCGACCGAGGCCGACTTCTTCAGCCTCGGCACCAACGACCTCGCCCAGTACACCTTCGCCGCCGACCGGCAGATCGGCGCGCTGGCCCGGTTCCAGGACGCCTGGCAGCCCGCGCTGCTCGACCTCGTCGCCATGGCTGCCGAAGCGGCGGCGGAGGTGGGCAAGAGCTGCGGCGTCTGCGGCGAGGCCGCCGGCGACCCGGCGCTGGCCTGCGTCCTCACCGGCCTCGGCGTCACATCTCTGTCGATGAGCGCCCCGTCCCTGCCCCACGTACGCGCCGCACTGGCCGCGCACACCCTGGACCAGTGCCGCCACGCCGCCGAGGCGGCCCGGCAGGCCACAGACGCCGTCGGCGCCCGTACGGCTGCACGGGCCGAGCTGCCCAGCCTGTAGGTGCCCCGCCCGCGACGGAGCCAGAGCGTGTTTGGCGCCGTGTGCAGAAGGTTCGGTGAATGCGTGATCGCCGCGCTGGCAGAACGCCAGATTGCCGGACGAATCACCGCAGCGGGGCTGCCTTTCCCGAGGATTCGGTCCACCCCGGCTTGCTCGAGCAGCTCGGCCGGCGGCGTGGGCCCCGCTCGATCCACCGCCGCCCGGTGCGCCCTCTGACGTGCCATCAGGGTGAGTACGGACAGCATCCCGGCGTTCGAGCCCGGACCGGACTGGATCAGTGGGCCCACCGGTGCGTTTGCCGGACGCCGATCCTACGGTTAGCGTCGTGCGGGATGTGAAGCGGCTTACGGGGAGGGCGGGACGGTGAGACGGATCGGCGGTCTACGGTTCCTGGCCGCCGTCGCCGCGGCCACCGTCACGGCGTCGGTGTCCGCGTGCGGTGCATCCGAGGCGCGCTCCGACGACGGGCCCACACGGCGCACGGCGGCGGGCAATCGGACGACGCCGAGCGCCAGCCCCAGCCCCGACCCGGTTGTGGCGCTCGTCCGGCGGATGAGCACGGCGGACAAGGTCGGCCAGCTGTTCATCCCGACCGTCCAGGGCACCACCGCGTCCGCCGGCGCGGCGATGATCGAGCAGTACCACCCGGGCGGCGTCATCTACTTCCCGAACAACCTGCGGACCGCGCGGCAGACCGCGACGCTGTCCAACGGTCTGCAGCGCGCGGCGATGAAGGGCGGCGTCCCGCTGCTCGTCGGCACCGACGAGGAGCAGGGCATCGTCTCCCGGGTCCCGTACATCACCCGGTTCCCGACGAACAAGGCGCTCGCCTCCACCAAGAACCCCGACGACGATGTGCGTACGGCGGCGAGGGCCACGGGGGAGGAGCTGCGAGCCGTCGGCATCAACCAGGACTTCGCGCCGGTCGCCGACGTCAACGTCAATCCGCGCAACCCGGTGATCGGGGTGCGGTCGTTCGGCGCGGACCCGCAGAAGGTGGCCCACCTCGTCGGCGTGGCGGTCGACGCCTACCGGGCGGCCGGGGTCGTGGCGACGGCCAAGCACTTCCCCGGGCACGGCGACACCGCGACCGACAGCCACACCGGCCTGCCGGTGATCAAGCACTCCATGGCGACGTGGGAGCGCCTGGACGCGCCGCCGTTCAGGACCGCCATCGCCCACCACGTCGACATGATCATGACGGCGCACATCGTCGTCCCCGGCCTGGACACCTCCGGGGACCCGGCGACCATGTCCAAGACGGTCCTGACGGGCCTGCTCCGCGAGAAGCTCGGCTACGACGGGGTCGTGGTGACCGACTCGCTCAGCATGGCCGGGGCGACGATGAAGTACGGCGCGCCGGAGGCGGCGGTGCGCGCGGTCCGGGCCGGTGCGGACATGCTCCTCATGCCGCCCTCCCTGAGCAGCGCCTACCGCGCCGTGCTGGCCGCGGTGCGGTCGGGGCGGATACCGCAGAGCCGTCTCGACCAGGCGGTCACGCGCATCCTGCGGATGAAGCAGGCGCGGGGGCTCTTCCGGTCGCCGTACGTCGACGCCTCCCGGGTCTCCGGGATCGTGGGCTCGACGGAGCACCGGACGGCCGCGCGCAGGGTCGCCGCCCACGTCCGATCAGGTCGTTGACGATCGCGTACACCCGAACCGTTGACGCGCGTCCCTGTGCGCAACTAAGTTCCAAAGGCTAGCTTCGTCTAGTCATTTTCTTTCTATTCGTCTTCGGGGGCGGACGGAAGGAGTCTCGATGTCCCGTCGCCGACGGCTCGCCGCGATCAGTACGGCGTCGTTCGTGGCCATCGCGGGTCTGAGCGCGGGAACCGCCCAGGCCGCGCCCGCACACGGCAAGGACCAGAGCGTCCTGCGGACCCTCCACAAGATGACCCTTGAGGAGAAGGTCTCCCAGCTGTTCGTCCTCCAGGTGTACGGCACGAGCGCCGATACCAAGGACCCGGCCGCCGTCGCGGCCAACCAGAGGCTCTACGGGGTGGACAACGCCGAGCAGCTGATTGACAAGTACCACCCCGGCGGCGTCATCTACTACTCCGTCGACCCGCCCAACCTCGCGAGCCCCCAGCAGGTCGCGCACCTGTCCAACGGCATTCAGCACGCCGCCATGCGGCAGCGGGTGCCGATTCCGGCGACCATCGTCACCGACCAGGAGCAGGGCAGCGTGGTGACCCGCGTGCCCGCGCCGTTCACGCAGTTCCCCGGCAGCCAGGCCCTCGGGGCCGGGCGTAAGCCGCGCGACGCGTACACCACCTCCAAGATCACCGGGCAGGAGCTGCGGGCGATCGGCATCAACACCGACTACGCGCCGGACTCCGACGTCAACGTGAACCCGGCCAACCCGGTGATCGGGGTCCGGTCCTTCGGCTCCGACCCGACACTGGTGTCCAAGTTCGTCGCCGCCGAGGTCGACGGCTACCAGGCCGCGGGCGTCATCCCGACGGCCAAGCACTTCCCGGGGCACGGCGACACCGACACCGACAGCCACACCGGCGTCCCGAGGATCAACCACACGCGGGAGCAGTGGGAGAAGCTCGACCTGCCGCCCTTCAAGACCGCCATCGCGCACGGCGTCGACTCGATCATGACGGCGCACATCATCGTGCCGGCACTGGACCCGTCCCTCGACCCGGCGACGCTGTCCAAGCCGATCCTCACCGGCATCCTCCGCGACCAGCTGCACTTCAAGGGCGTCATCGCCACGGACGCCCTCGAGATGCAGGGCGTCCGGGACAAGTACGGCGACGACCGCGTGCCGGTGCTGGCCATCAAGGCGGGCGCGGACGAGCTGGAGAAGCCGCCGACGGACGCCAAGACCGGCAAGGGCCTGTTCGACCTGCAGTTCCACGCGGTGATCAACGCCGTGAAGAACGGAGAGCTCACCGAGTCCCGGATCGACGAGTCGGTGTACCGGCTGCTCGCGCTGAAGAAGAAGCACGGCCTGTTCGCCAACCCGTACGTCGACGAGAGCAAGGTCGCGGCGCGGGTCGGCACGGCCGCGCACCTGGCCACCGAGCAGCGCGTCACCGACCGCACCACCACGCTGGTCAAGAACGGCGCCCTGCCGCTGAAGAAGGACGGCGGCAAGGTCCTCGTGACCGGCTGGGGCGTCTCGACCACCCAGACGCTCGCCGGCGACATCCACAAGCGAGGCCCGGCCACGACGGTGTACCAGACCGGCACCGGCCCCTCGAAGGCGACGATCGACCAGGCCGTGGCCAAGGCCAAGGACAACGACGTCGTCGTCGTGACCACCAACCGCGCCTGGGACGTCTCCACGGAGTCCGGCCACAACGGGCCGGGCCAGGCCGACCTCGTCAAGGCCCTGGTGGCCACCGGCAAGCCCGTCATCGTGGCCGCGGTACGCGACGCGTACGACATCGCCTACTTCACCGAGGTCAAGACCTACCTCGCCACGTACGGCTACACGCCGGCGTCGCTGGAGTCGCTGACCAAGGTGCTGTTCGGCGAGATCAGCCCGAAGGGCGAGCTGCCGGTCACCATTCCGGTCGCCGGCGACCCAAGCAAGACCCTCTACCCCTTCGGCACCGGGCTGACCTTCCGCAAGTAGGCCCGGCCCCGGTTCCCGCCTCCTCGATGTCCGGATCGACGAGGCGGGGCCCGGACCGCGTCGAGGCCGTCAGGCGTCGACGCCACAGACCGGGCGTGGGACGGCGGGACCCCGCCGGCCGCCGTCCCACGCCCCGGCCCAGTGATCGCCCCGCGAACACCATTCCCCGCTTCGGCGAAGCATGGGGGGACGTTGATCTTGAATCGACGTCCGTACCCCGGCGCCGATGGCGCTCGATGACGAGGAGAGGGAATGGCGATCAAGAGAACACTGGCCGGGCTGGGGGCGCTTGCGCTGATCGCGACGGGACCCGTGTCGCAGGCACAGGCGACGGCATCGGCCAAGCCGGTCACAGCCGGGCCGGCGCAGCACGGCCACAAGCCGTTCCACCGCGGGATGGAGATCGAACGCAAGAAGAAGACACCGTCGTTCAGGCGGCTGTCGCGGACCCTGGCGGCGGGTGAGCACCAGCTGCAGGCCACGGTGCTCGACCGCAAGGGTGTGGCCGCCACGTCGGATGAGGTGAACACCCTGTTCATCTGGCCGCTGAACGGCGACGACCCGTCCTTCGCCGACGTCGTGAACGGGCACGCCGAGGGGTCTCTGCCCCCCGGCGACTACACGATCAACGCGACCGTGAAGACGCCGGAGCCGGACGGAACGACGTCCACGTCGCTCATCTACCTGCCGAAGGTGACGGTGGCCGGCGATGTGTCGCTCACCCTGGACGCCCGGAAGGCCAACCCCGTCCATGTGGAGGTGGACAAGGCAGGGGCGAAACCGGCCGGGACCGTCGTCTGGGTCTCGCAGCGGATCGGCGGCGTATTCCGGGACGTCACAGAGATCGATGGGGACCATCTCTATGTCACCCCGGCCGCCGCGGATGGCGGTGTCGAGTACGAGTTGCAGGCGCTGCTGACCCAGGGAGGCGAGGAAGAGGGCAGCCCGTACGCGTACAACGTCGCCACGAAGGCGGCGGGCATCCCCACGGACCCGAATCTGAGCGCCCGCACGAAGGACCTGGCGGCCGTGCGGGTCGAGTACGCCGGCGAGGGCAGACCCGCCTGCGCCCAGCAGTACGCGGGCGTCGACTTCGGAAGCAGCGCCATCGCCGTTTTCCGTACGGTCACGGGAGGCCTGCCGGCGACGCGGACCGAGTACTACACCCCCGGGTTCGACTGGGACTTGACCGGGGAGATCACCACCCCGGACTGCGCGTTCGATCAATACGATGTCCAGTTCCGCAACGAGCGGTTCCCGAAGGCGGGGACGTACACGCGGAGCTGGAACAAGGGCCCGCTCGGCCCGGCGGACGGTGAGCTCGTCCTCGACACGGGCGACGGGACGGGGTATTCGGCGGCGATGCTGTCCGGGCCCGACGGGCTGAGCAACGTCGGGAGTTATGCCTTTCTGAAGGGCGACTCGGCGCTCGAGAGTTCGACCGGCGAGTCCATCGGCCAGAGCCTTGTCCCGGGTTACGGCCAGATCTGGGCGCGCCCGGAGCCGGGCCGGTACACGCTCACCACGAATGCCACGCGGACGGCGCCGTGGTCGGACCTGGCGACGAGCCAGCATGTCGTCTGGGACGTCACCGTGGGCCAGGACAATGTCATCAAGCTACCGACCGTCCAGTATCAGACGGCGCTCGACGACACCAACCGCGCCCGCGCGAACACCACGCAGACCCTGACGGTCGTGCCCCAGCAGGCGAAGGCGGGGGCCGAGCCGGCGCTGTGGACGTCCTTCGACGACGGGAAGTCGTGGACTCCGGTCCCCGTCCGCGCCGACGGCGACCGGTGGGTGGCGTCCTTCCGCAACCCGGCCAAGGGGTCCGTCTCCCTGCGGACGAAGATCGACGGGGCGGTCGACCAGACGGTGATCCGCGCCTACGGCGTCCGCTGACGCCGACCGACCCGGTCGGTCCATGACAGGTGACGACCCTCTACCCTCCTGGCGGGGCCGTCACCTCACATGACTCACTCGCGCACGCTCACGGCCTCCGTCCTCGTGGCGGGGGCCGTCATCGTTCCCGGCTCACTCGCGGGCGGTCACGCCCGCGCGGCGGAGGGCCAGGCGGGCGGCTCCCAGGGCGCCGTCGCGGCTCACGGACGGCTCGACGCCGAACCGTTCGACCAGACCGGCGCGCACGTTGTCGGCGACCGGACCGCTCTCCAGCAGCGAACCGGCGACCACGACACCGGGGGCTCGGTCCTCGACGGTGCGGATCACCTCGTCGAGGGCGGGGCGCAGGGCGTCGACGTCGGCCAGCAGCCAGTCGGTCGCCTCGGCGACGATGCGCCGGGCGACCTCGTCGCCGTTCACGGCCGCCGCGCTGACCAGCGGGGCCACGCACCCGAGAGCGGCCGGGGGCCCGCCGTACACCTCCTTCAGGATGGCCTGGGGCAGTGCCGAACCGGACGTCATCGTCGCCGCGGAGGCGTCGCCGGTGCCCGTGGTGAGGGCCTTCAGATCGATCTCGGCGAGGAGGGGATCGGCGACCTCGCCGAGCATCAGTCGCGGCACCGTCTCGGCCAGGACGGTGGGCGCGCCGCGCCCGTCGTAGGTGCGCAGCGCCGCGCGCACCCCCTCGATGCCGATCCAGACCCCGGAGCCGTCGTCGCCGACCAGCCAGCCGTAGCCGTCGGCACGGCGGACGATCGTGCCGTCGTCGATCACGGCGGCGCCCGCGCCGGTGCCGGCGAAGACCACAAGTCCTGCCGGTGCGGGGCTGGCCGCGGCGAACGCGACGGCGATGTCGGTGACCACTTCCGGTTGCCCCGGGATGGCCAGGGCCTGCCACGCGGTGGTCGCGGCGGCAACCGCTTTCAGCCGCCCGGCCGCGCCGGCGCCGGCGATCCCGAAAACGCCGCTCACCACGCGTAGCGGGTCAAGGTCTCCCAAAGCGTCGCGTAGCGCCGTCGTCAGCGCGCCGGCCGGGTCGGCGCTGGAGTTAGGATTGGCGCCAGGACCGCGCCCTCGACCAGTGACGACGCCGTCAACGGTCATGACCGTGGCGCGAGTGTTGGTGCCCCCGGCATCCACTCCCACGACGTACGAGTCCCTCATTTCAGAACACACACTGTGACCGTAGAACATGGCATATTGACATTGAATCATTTTCGTAGGAAAGTTACCTGCATGAGCAAGGTCGGGCCCGACCCCGGGTCGGCGGCCGACGGTGCGAGCGCGTCGCTCAGCACGGTCGTTCGCGTCCGTTCCCTGTTGCCCTCCCTGCCTCCCGCGGAGGCGCGCGTCGCCCAGCGCGTCATCGACGATCCGGAGGCCGTGGCCAACTCCACCATCACCGAACTCGCGCAGGCCTGCGGGACCTCCGAGACGACGGTCATCCGGTTCTGCCGCGCGATCGGCTTCGCCGGTTACCCGGAGCTGCGGCTCACTCTGGCCACCGAGGCCGGGCGGGCCCAGGGGGTCACCGGCGGGCGGGTGGTCGGCAGCGACATCAGCACCGACGACACGCTCGAAGAGGTCGTGGAGAAGATCGCCTTCGCCGACGCGCGGGCGGTCGAGGAGACCGCCAACCAGCTCGACATCCAGGCGCTCGAGCGGGTCGTCGCGGCGATCGTCGACGCGCGCCGGGTCGACATCTACGGCGTGGCGGCCAGCGCGTTCGTCGCCCTGGACTTCCAGCAGAAGCTGCATCGCATCGGACGCACCTCCTACGGCTGGTCGGACGCGCACATCATGCTCACCAGCGCGGCCGTCCTGGAGCCCGGCGACGTCGCGGTCGGCATCTCCCACACCGGCACCACGGTGGACACGATCGACGCGCTCAACGTCGCCAAGCGGCGCGGCGCGACCACGGTCGCGCTGACCAACTTCCCGCGTTCGCCGATCGCCGAGGTCGCCGACTACGTGCTGACCACGGCCGCCCGCGAGACCACCTTCCGGTCGGGCGCGACGGCGAGCCGGCTGGCCCAGCTGACCGTCGTCGACTGCGTCTTCGTCGGCGTCGCACAGCGCACGTACGAGCCGACCCGCGAGCACCTGGAGGCGACCCGCGAAGCGGTCCGGGTCCGCCGCGTGGGATCCGATCGGAGACGCCGGTGACCGATCGCCTCTCCGTCGGGGTATTGCAGGGGGTCCCCACCGAGGGTCGCAATCCGCGCACCGTCGACATCGACCTGCTGCCCACCCTTGACGTGCTCCGTCTCATCAACGCCGAGGACGAACAGGTCCCCGGCGCGGTGGCGAAGGTGCTGCCGCAGGTCGCCAAGGCCGTCGACCTCGCCGTCGACGCGCTGCGCGACGGCGGGCGCGTGCACTACTTCGGCGCCGGCACCTCCGGGCGGCTCGCGGTGCTGGACGCCGCCGAGCTCCCGCCGACGTTCGGCATCGAGCCGGGTCTGGTCGTCGCCCACCACGCGGGCGGGCTCGGCGCGCTCTCCCAGGCCATCGAGGACGTCGAGGACGACGACGATCTGGGGGCCCGCGACGCCGAGGACGTGCGCCTCGGCGAGCTCGCCGTGGGGATCACCGCGAGCGGCCGCACGCCGTACGTCGTGGGCGCCCTGCGCGCGGCGGCCCGGCGCGGTGCGCACACCGCGCTGATCAGCTCGAATCCCGCCGCGGTGTTCGGCGCGGAGGTCGACGTCAACATCGCCGTGGACACCGGGCCGGAGGCCGTCACGGGCTCCACCCGCATGAAGGCCGGCACCGCGACCAAGCTGGTGCTCAACGCCATGTCCACGGCCGCCATGGTGCGGCTCGGCCGCACCTACTCCAATCTCATGGTCAGCGTCGACGCGCTCAACTCCAAGCTGCGCGGCCGCGTGATCAAGATCCTTGTCGAGGCGACCGGTCTGGACGCCGAGACATGCGCGACGGCGCTGGCGGGTGCCGGCGGCGACACGCGCATCGCGTTGCTGTCCCTGTTGTGCGACGTGCCACCCGATCACGCGGCCGAGGCGCTGGCGGAGACCGGGGGTTCGGTGCGAGACGCCATGCGCAGGGTCCGGCGTGAGGTCTAGTCAGACGTCGGGGGCACAGAGAAAGGGGCCAACCTCCTGATGCGGAAGTTCTGCACGCTTGTCGCGGCGCTCGGTGTCGCCTTCGCCCTCCCGGCGTGTGCACCCAGCACCAACAGCGGCAACGGCAAGGTCCACCTCACGGTCCTGTCCTGGCGTCCTGAGGACACCGCGGGGTACAAGAAGATCTTCGCCGCGTACGAGAAGAGTCACTCGAAGGTCACGATCGACTTCAAGCCGATCAAGGCCACCGACTACCTGACGATTCTGCCGAACGAGCTGAAGAAGTCGGTGGGCGGCCCCGACGTCGTCCAGCTGAAGCCGTACGGACCGCTGCAGTCCTACGTCAAGGCGGGCAACCTCGTGCCGCTCGACGGCCAGGTGAACGTCGGCGGCTGGCAGGACAAGGTGCTGCAGGCGGCCAAGGGCAAGGACGACGGCAAGCTGTACGGCGTTCCGTACGCCCTGCAGACCCTGCAGGTGCTCTACAACAAGAAGATCTTCGCCGATCAGAAGATCGAGCCGCCGAAGACGTGGGCCGACTTCACCGCCGCCTGCGACAAGCTCAAGAAGGCGGGCATCACCCCGCTGGCCACGAGCGGTCTGCAGCCGTGGGTCCTGGCCATCGACCACCAGATCTTCGGCGCCACCCGCTACGGCGGCAACGACTTCGAGCAGGCCGTCCTCACCGGGAAGAAGAACTTCACCGACCCGGACTACACGGCGTCGCTGGGGACCGTCACGGGCCTGAAGCCGTACTTCCCGGACCAGGTCACCGCGATCGACTACCCCGACGCGCAGACGCTGTTCACCAGCGGTAAGGCCGCGATGTACCCGGGTGGTTCGTACGAGATCGGCCCGTTCACCAAGACGGCGCCAGACATTCAGATCGGGTTCTTCGACGCCCCGCCGGCGCCGGGCGCCAAGGTCGACCACGCGCTCACCTCCGGCTACGTCGACGGGTCGTACGGCGTCAACGCGCACTCCGAGCACAAGGCCGAGGCGACCGAGCTGGTGAAATGGATGGCGACGCCGGAGTTCGGGCAGCTGTACGCGAGCACGCTCAAGCAGATCTCGGTCGTGCCCGGCACGACGCCCGGCGACCCGCTGCTCGCCCAGGCGTCCCAGAACTACAACGACCACGGAGCGACGTACATGATGGTCGTCGACTTCGGCTACGGGAACCCGCTCGGTCGTGACCAGGAGGGGCTGGCCCTGCAGAAGATGCTGGGCGGCACCTCGGCCGCGGACGCGGGCAAACTCGTCCAGAAGGGTATTTCAGCGTGGTTCAAGCCCAGCGGAGGCTGAGGCGTCCGGTCGGCACCGGCGGCGGTCGACCCCGCCGCCGGGTGCTGCTGACCTTCCTGCTGCCCGCTCTGGCGCTGTACACGGTGTTCATCGTCTACCCGCTGGTCTCCGCCGCGCAGTACAGCGTGTACTCGTGGTCGGGGAACCGGCAGGACGGCTTCGCCGGCCTGGCGAACTTCCGTGACCTGTTCACCAAGTACCCGCTGAGCGAGCAGGTGTGGCGCGCACTCGGCCACAACTGTCTGTTCTTCATCGGCACGATGCTGATCCAGACCACCCTCGGCCTGACGTTCGCGGTGCTGCTGCACAGGTCGCGGCGCGGCAAGCGGTTCCTGCAGACCGCCTACACGCTGCCGCACCTGGTCAGCCCCATCGTCGTCGGCTACCTGTGGTCGCTCATGCTGAACCCGCAGTTCGGCGCGATCAACGCCGCCCTGCGCGACGTGGGCCTCGGCTCGCTCGCGCAGCCGTGGCGCGGCGATCCCCACCTGGCGCTGCCGGTGTCGATCGTCGTCAACGCCTGGCAGTGGATCGGCTTCCCGATGCTGCTGTTCGGCGCGGCGCTCGCCGGCATCCCCGACGAGTACGAGCAGGCCGCCCGCGTCGACGGCGCGTCGTCGTGGCAGGTGTTCCGGCGGGTCACCCTGCCGCTGCTCACTCCGGTGCTGGGCATCGTGACCGTGCTGACGTTCATCGGCACGTTCAACGTGCTCGACCTGATCTACGCGCTGCAGGGATCGCACGGCAACCCGGAGTTCTCCACCGACGTGCTCGGGCTGGTGTTCTACCGGACGGCCTTCGAGAACTCGGACCCGAACGCCATCGGCCAGTCCTGCGCGCTCGCCGTGTGCATGTTCGTCCTGATCTTCGGAGTGTCGCTGGCGGCCAACCGCGTCTTCCGCAGGATGGAGGAACGCGTGCGATGAGCAGCACTCTCATGATCCGCAAGCCGCGCGCCGTCGCCCCGCCCGCAGGGACGTCCCGCCGGCGCAGCCGGGTCGGCGGGGTCGCCTCGGTGATCCTGCTGTGGACGTACGCCCTGGCGGCCCTCGCCCCGCTCGTGATCATGGCGTTCAACTCGCTGCGCACCGAGCAGGACCTGGCGAACAAGCCCCTCGGGCTGCCCCTGCACCCGGCCTTCCAGAACTACGCCCACGCCTGGTCCGAGGGCAACTTCAGCACCTACTTCCTGAACTCCGTCGTGATCACGGTGAGCTCGGTGCTCCTGGGCACCGGGGTGTCCGTGTTCGCCGCCTACCCGCTGGGGCGCTACCGCTTCCGCGGCCGGGGTGCGCTGTCGTCCTACTTCCTCGCCGGCCTCATGCTGCCGATCCGGCTCGGCGCCGTCCCGGTGTTCTACCTGGTCAACTCGCTGACCCAGGCGCTCCCGGGAGTCGACGGCCGGTTCTGGCTGATCTGCGTGTACGCGGGGAGCGGCGTGCCGTTCTCGGTGTTCGTGCTGACGGCCTTCTTCCGGCAGCTGCCGATGGAGCTGGAGGAGGCGGCCCGCATCGACGGCGCGGGCGAGCTGCGGATCTTCGCCCGGATCATGGTGCCTATGGTCCGGCCCGCGCTCACGACAGTGGCGCTGTTCCAGTTCATTCCCTTGTGGAATGACTTCTTCTTCCCGCTGGTGCTGCTGAAGGACGATCAGTACACCCTGCCGACCGGCCTGACCCGGTTCTTCGCCGAGTTCGAGGCCGCCCACGCGCAGCTGTCCGCCGGCCTGGTGATCACGACGATCCCGCTCGTCGTGCTCTTCCTCGTGGCCACCAAACAGATCGTCGCCGGCCTCACCGCCGGAATGACCAAATAATCGCTTTTTATCCGCGCTCGATGTCCCGGACTATTGTCTTCGCTACGTCAGCGTGAGCGTGGTACGCTGAATCCGGTGCCTAGGTGAAAGCCGAACATCACATCCTGAGGCCGCCCCCTAAGGGGTCGGTCTCAGTGTATTTTTACGGTCATGTATTTCTGTTATCTCGATGAGTCGGGTGGGTGTGAGCCGCCCGACCAGACTCCGAACGCCACTCCGGCAATGGTCATCCTGGGCCTGATCATTCCAGCGCGGCACATCCCCGCACTGGCCCGCGACTTCCTCGCGCTGAAGCGCCGCCACTTCCCCGGGCGCTTCCGGTGCGGCCCCGCTCTCGACCACGTGCTGACCGAGGTCAAGGGCAGCGACATCCTCCAGATGACCCGCAAGGATTCACGCGACCGGCGGCGCCAGGCCAAATTAGTCCGTCATGACCTTCTCAAACTGGTCGACGGGTATGGATGCCAGATTGTCGGCCGGGTGTGGGTCAAGGAAAAGGGAAAGTCGCTCAAATCGGACCCCACTTACTGTTATGCCGTGCAGGACATAGCCCGGCATTATAGTAAATTCCTCTCAGAGGAGCACTCCAAAGGCGTGCTGATCGCGGACGGGCGGACGCCGGGGCTCAATGTCACGGTGGCGCACTCGATCTTCACGCAGAAGTGGCGGACCGCAGGGGATCCCTATCCGCCGCTCCTCGAGGTTCCGCTGTTCGCGCACAGCGACAACCACGTCGGCCTGCAGATCGCGGACCTCATCGCCTCCACGCTCGTCCTCCCGATGGCGGCCGCCGCCTACGGCGCCCCGCCCGACTCCGTCCACGCGCTACCCGGCGGTCCGGGCAGACCACGGCGGCGCCCTCCGCGACCTGCAGTACCGCTACCGCGACGAGACGGGCCGGTGGCGCGGCGGCCTAGTGGTCAGCGACCCGGCCTGCCGCCGCCCCGGATGGCTGCTCTTCGGCCCGGGCGAAGGCGAGGAGCGACTGATCCCCGAGCAGACCGGGCCGCTACGGCCCGACCTCACGCTCGGCTGACCGGGGACCGGATTCCGTCGTTGGGGTCATGCGACGGACGGGCCGTCAGGTGGCGGCGACGATGATGCGCTGGATCTGGGCCGTCGTCGTGATCGCGCGGACGGTCTCTGGGGGTACAGCGCGCCGCCCATGTAGATGCCTGGCCGGGCTGTAGCGGGAGGGGGACGGTAGCGCCTCCGAGGCGGTGAAGTTGTGCAAGTCCTGGGCGCCGGTCTGTTCGGCGACGCGGGCGGCGGTGCGCTCGGTGATCCCGCTGCCCGGCAGGATGACGATCCGGCCCGCGACCCGCTGATCCTGCGGCTCTACGTTCAGCCGGTGGTGGCGAGCGCGATCAGTAGCCGGGGTCCGCCCCGCCGCTCGCCTGGTCGTCGGCCACGACGACGCGCACGTGGCGATGGCTGCCCGTGCGACTCGGTCTTGTGCTTGAAATGAATCTTCGACCATAGGCTGCCGCCATGGACTGGCAGACCTGGCACGACGACTACGATCTTCCCGATTCGCCGTTGGCGCGGCGATTGCGGGTGGTTCAAGAGCAGGTCCGGGCGGCCTTGGACCGCAGCCCCTCCGGTCCGTTGCGGGTGATCAGCCTGTGCGCTGGTCAAGGTCATGATCTGCTGGGTGTGCTGGCCGGGCATCCTCGCCGCGTTGATGTGCGGGCACGTCTCGTGGAGTTGGACGCGCGCAACACTGCGGCCGCGCTGGAGACGGCCAGAGGCGCCGGGCTTAGCCGGGTCGAGGTGGTGACGGCTGACGCCGCGCTCACCGACCACTATCGCGGCATGGTTCCCGCGGATCTCGTGCTGGCCTGCGGGGTGTTCGGCAACATCACCGACGAGGACATCGAGCGCACCATCGACTCCTGCTCCCAGTTGTGCAAGACCGGCGGCACCGTCATCTGGACCCGGCACCGCAGATTGCCCGACCGAGTGCCGTTGATCTGCGACTGGTTCGAGGGGCATGGCTTCGACCGGCAGTGGGTGTCCGAACCGGATGCGGGCTTCGGCGTTGGCGTGCACTGCTTCGCCGGCGAGCCGCGTCGGCTGGCCCTGGGCGTGCGTATGTTCACCTTCGTTGGGTCCGACCTGCTCAGGCAAACGAACCCGCCGGTTGGCGGGGCCGGCTGACGGCTGACGGCTGACGGATGGGGCAATCGGGGCGATCAGCTTCATTGGCTCAGGGAACTCTAGGGTTATTGCTTAATTCGCGATCCCGTTTTTTGTCTGCCTTTTTTGTGGTGATATGTGGCGTCGTTTAGCGGCGATCTTGCGATAGTATGTTCGATGATTAGATGCGTTGAGGGCATGTCCAAAGGGGGTGTGGCGTGGCCCAGATAGCGTGCGCGGTTCCCTCTTACGGATATGTGACAGGGCGGGATGGGGATCCATCCTACGTATGGCCGGGTGAATTCATCGAAGAGTCGGCGCCGGCGTGGTTCGATGACGGCCTGGAAGTGGATTTGTCCGACCTGGAGGTTCCACCGGGGCCAGGATCGGCGGCGACGCTGGCCGCCACGGATCTGGCGCCGCTTGACGATGATGGTCTGTTGACCGCGATCGGCGCCTGGCGACGGCTGGGGTCGTGGGCAAAGGCCGGGGAACTGGCCGCCGTGGCCGCGTTGCTTGAAAAGCGCACCCGGGGTGGGGGCGGCGTGCAGGCGTTCGAGTCCGCCGTGAGTGAGATCCAGTTGGAGCTCACCTTGACCGGATGGGGTGCCGCGCGGTTGCTGGAGCTGGCCTGTCCGCTGGCCGACAAGCTGCCGGGCACCATGGACGCCCTTCGTCAGGGGCTGATCGATGAGGCCAAGGCGCGGGTCATCGCCCGTGCCGTCGACGGCGCCCCGGACGCCACCACCGCGCGGCTGATGGAGCGGCGTGTGCTCCCCGAGGCGCCACGGCAGACGACCGGGCAGTTGCGGAGCGCGGTCCAGCGGGCGTTGATCGAGGTCGACCCTGGCGCGGCCGAGCGCCGCCGCGCGAATGCCGAAGCCGATCGCCGGGTCGAGTTGCGGGCCACGGACGACCACACCGCCGACCTGTGCGGGCGTGACCTGCCTGCCGACCAGGCACTGGCCGCCGACAATCGCATCACCGCATTGGCGCGAGCGCTCAAGACCGACGGCTCCTCGCATTCCCTGGCCTTCCTGCGTGCCCAGGTCTTCCTCGATCTGCTGCTGGGCGCCGGCCTCACGCCCAGCTGGCCACCGACGAACGATCAACCCGACGAACGGCCCGACACTGGTCCCGCTGACGAGTCAGGCGACATCGACAACCGGGCCCGGTTCGGCGAGGACGCCGATGCCAATGATCTCCGTGCCCGGCCGCCGGTGTCCCGGTCGGCGTCAAAGGCCGGTTTCGCCGGCAGGGTCCATCTGATCGTGCCGCTTCACACGCTGCTCGGCATGGCGGAGCAGCCCGGCGAAGTTCCCGGCCACGGCATGGTCCCGGCCTCGGTGGCGCGCGCGATCGCGGCCACGGCCACTGGGCGGCGCTGGTGCTACACCGTGATCGACCAGTCCGGATGTGCCGTCGGCCACGGGCACATTCCGCCACCTCGTGACGGTGACGAGGAGATGAACCGAGAAGCCCTGGCCGACCTCATCACCGCATATTTCGGCGGTCTCGAGACGCGTCCTGGCTGTGGGCATGGGCCCAACTCGGTCGACGATCCGGGCAATCGACACATCCAGGGTGCCTACCGGCCGCCGGAGACCCTGCGCCACAGGGTCGAGACCCGCGACCGTACGTGCAGATTCCCGACCTGCCGAAGACCGGCAGAAGCCTGCGACCTCGACCACACCGTTCCGTATGACGAGGGCGGAACGACATGCGATTGCAACCTCGCGCCGCTGTGTCGGAAACACCATCGGCTGAAGCAGTCGGCGGGATGGACATTGCTTCATCCGGAGCCAGGGCGACTGGTCTGGGTGACACCCACCGGACGGAAATACTTCGTCAGCCCAGACCCGTACGCATAGAGGGTTTCAGTGATCGCCCCGGCAGTCAGGGGGTGCTGGCGGCGATGCGCTGGCGAGCGTGGGCCTGCTACGGGGAAGGATGTGATGCACTACGGCTCCAGCAGGCGCATCGCATCGCGTCATGCAGATGTCGGTGCACGATCTTCACGCACGCGGGGTCGGTGGCGGGATCGTCTACCCAGCGGACTGCCTGTTCCATGAACCACTCGACCGCCCAGACGCGGTGCCAGCCGAGCGCCCACGCTTTGGTGGGCAGGCCGGCGCGCTACGTCAGGGCGTCGTGGTGGCCGCCCGCGTGGACATAGGCCTCGATGAGTCGCCGCAGGCGAACCGGGTCGGGGGGTTCCACCGTGCCGTACCAGCTGGCTAGATCGAGCAGCCCCGGGCTGGTGAACGCGCGGCCGCGGCGACGCCATCGTGGTCGTCGGGTCCACGGGACGGTGCTCCATGCGAGTCGGTGGGACGCACGCCGTGGTCGTCACGATCGGCCCCGCAGGTAGGCGTGGACCTCCTCGGCGGTCATCTCATCGAACCGTCTCAGGGCGGCTCCGAGGAATCGGAGTTGATCGGTGTCGCCGGTCCCCACGCAGACCTGGCCACCGGTCCACCGCCACAGCGGCAGCCCGCCGGTGTCCAGGACCGACGACCACCCCTGCGGCGGCACCGGCAGGTCGGTGCGATCCCGCTGCCGCCACTGGAGGCTCATCCGCGCGGCGGCCGGGTATTTGCGGATGAGGAAGTGGAGCTGAAACAGCTGCCTCGCCTCGGACGGTGGTCGGGTCGCCAGCGAGTCGACCAGGGCGCGTAGCGCCGGAAGCGAGCGCATGAGACGTTCTTCGGGCGTCATCGTCACATCCCCGTGCGCCGCAGCGGCACGCAGACGACCTTGCTGATCGACCGGATCAGCTCGTCGATGTCGTCGACGGCGAGGAGCCAGGAGGAGTCGCCCCGGCGGCCGATCGGGACTCCCCACGACCAGTGCCAGCGGGTATGTCCCTGTTCATCAGGTTTGCAGATGATCCTCTCGCTGAGGTGATTGCTCGCCCCGTGTATAAGGATCTCCGCACCGTACTGCTCGGCGTTCAGCCCCGCCGCCTGGCATTCCTGAGTCAGCCACTTCGCGTACGCGTGAATGTCTTCCGATGTGTACGGTTCCACGACTTATTCCCTTTTATTCGCCCGCCGATTTCCAGTGACCAGACTCACACGCTGAGTTACTTTGAGCTACAGACAGGCGTCACCCAATGACCCCCTGGCCCTCTCGAAGGACTCACCATGGCGAATGGCGCGCTCACCCGAGACCCCCTGATCCGAGCGTTCGGCGCCGTGCTGCGCGGCCACCGCGAGGCGGCGAAGCTCTCACGCCCCGCGCTGGCCAAGGCACTGGGCTGCACACCTCAGTGGATCGAGAAGCTCGAAACCGGCCAGCGGGCACCATCGGAGGCGACATCGGAAGACTTCGATACTTACTTCAAGACTCCGGAGACCTTCCACCGGATGTGGGTCGAGATCCGCCGCGCCGGAAAGCACGCGGAGCTACCGCCAGGCTTCTCTGGATTCGTGGACCTGGAGGCCAAGGCGACCATCATGTACATCTTTGAAAACATGGCCATCACAGGCCTGTTCCAGACACCCCAGTACGCCTATGAGGTTCTCAAGGCGGGCCGGAAGCCAGAGGTGGTCGAACGGCTGGTCGCCACACGGATGGAGCGTCAGCAGATCCTCGCCCGCGACAACCCTCCTCAAATCGTTCTCGTCCTCGACGAGTGGGTTCTGCATCGACCGGTTGGGGACCAGGGGACCCGCAAAGAGCAGATCGGTCGCTTGATTGAAAACGCCCAGGAGCCGAACATCGCTGTTCAGGTGGTGCCTAGCAGGACCGGTGCATACCTCGGGTTCATGGGTTCGTTCACCATGCTGAGCTTCGACGACGGCCCGGATCTCGTGTACGTGGAGGGTCACGCTGAAGGCCAAGTGATCGATACGCCTAACAAGGTCCAGGATCACGAACTAAACTTTAATATGATCAGAGGTGGAGCCGTGTCCGTAGAAGACTCACTGAATTTACTTCGCACCATGTGGGAGGACCTATGAAGATTCTGGATCTGCCCACCGGCTCATGGCGTAAGAGCAGCCGCAGTGGCCCCACCGGTGGCCAATGCATCGAAGTCGCCGCCGTGCGGTCGCTGGCCACCGCTTGCGACGCCGAACCGCCGACGAACGCGTAGTCGGGCCGCTGCTCGAGGTCCCCCTGTTCGCGCACCGCGACAACCACGTCGGCCTGCAGATCGCGGGCCTCGCCGTGTCGACGCTCGTCCTCCCGATAGCGGCCACCGCCTACGCGGCCCGGCTCCGTGCACGCCTCCGGCCGATGCCCTGCGGTGCGCACCGACCACGGCGCGGCGCTGCGCGACCGCCAGTATCGCTACCGGGACGAGACCGGTCGGTTGCGGGGCGGCCTCGTGGTCAGCGACCCCGGTCACCGCAGGCCCGGATCGCTGCCGTTGGGCGAGCGAGGACGACCAGCCGATCGTCCTGCCGTACGCCGAGCCCGCGACCGGCTGATCCTGCGGCGCCACGTTCAGCCGGTGGTGGCGAGCTCGATCAGTAGCCGGGACCCGTCCCGCCGCTCGCCTCGATCAGCCAGTACAGCGTTCCGGTGCCGAAAGGCAGCCCGGTCGTGGCGACGTCGATCCAGCCCGTACCCGGTGCGTCGGTTCCGGCATTCCACCACCACCAGCTCCGGTCGTCGCCTCCGCCCTCTTCTTCGTCCAGGTCGAAATAGAAGAGCCAGTTCGAAAGGCTCCACGGCGCCTTGCCCGCGGTGGCCTCCTCCGCCGGAGTCGTGGTCTGCCAGCGCTCCAGCCAGGCGGCGGCCCTGTCGGCAGGATCGAAGACCGGTTCCGGTGGGGACGGCTTGACTTCCGGTGCGGACCGTTCGACGAACCAGGAGGGGAGGATCTCCGGCCACTCTTCCTCTGCCGGCCATGAATCCACCCGCTCGACAACGCATCCGAGCACCTCGCGCGCACGGGCGATCACGGCCGCCGGGTCGGTCGCCGTGAAGAACACCCGTACGAGGAGCAGGCCTTCCTCGTCATCCTCGGCGGGGCCGAGCCGGATACGTCGCAGTTCGCCCTCGGAGATCTTCATATCCGAAGTGTGCAGGATCTCGGACGATGCGGAGGTTCCTGGAAGGGCATCCCCGCCTCCGTTCGAGAAGAAATCAGCCGACGGCGGCGATGATGCTGTGGATCCGGGCCGTCGTCGTGATCGCGCGGACGGTCTCCGGGGGGTACAGCGCGCCGCCCATGTGGATGCCCGGCCGGATGAAGCGGGACAGGGACGGTAGCGCCTCCGAGGCGGTGAAGTGCAGCTCCTGGGCGCCGGTCTGTTCGGCGACGCGGGCGGCGGTGCGTTCGTTGATCCCGCCGGCGGGGAGGATGACGATCCGCGCAGCGGCCTTCTCGACGAGGCGCGCGATGAGGTCCGCGCCCTCCAGGGCCGTGGGGGCCGCGCCGGAGGTGAGCAGCCGGTCCACGCCGAGGCCGATGACGTCCTCGAACGCCGCTTCGGGGTCGCGGGTGACGTCGTACGCGCGGTGGAAGGTGACGCTGAGAGGGCGCGCGGCCTCGACGAGCCGCGCGCACAGTTCGGTGTCGATCTCCGCGTCCGGGGTCAGCGCGCCGATGACGACGCCGTCCGCGCCGGCGGCCTTGACCGCCGCGATGTCGCGCAGCATCACCGCGGCTTCGGCGGGGCCGTACACGAAGTCCCCGCCACGGGGGCGAATGATCACATGGACCTTGATCCGGCCGGCCGCGGCGGCGACGGCCTGTTCGATCATCCCGATGCTCGGCGTGATCCCTCCCTCGAAGAGGGCGGCGCACAGTTCGACGCGGTCGGCACCGGCGTCGACCGCGGCCGCGACGTCGTCGGCGGAGGCCAGGCAGATCTCGAAGCGCATGGCGGGCAGTTTGGCAGAACCGCGATCGGCCGTCGGTGGGCCGTCGCCTACGATCGCCGCGTGACAGTGCGCGGACTCATCACCGACTGGGGCGGCGTGCTCACCACGCCGCTGAAGGAAACGATCACGGCGTGGATCGAGGCGGACGACATCGACGCCGACGCCTACCGGCTGGTCATGCGGGAGTGGGTGAGTGAGGCGTACGCCGGCGACGGCGTGGTGAACCCCATCCACGGGCTGGAGGATGGCTCACTGAGCCCCGCGGAGTTCGAACGGCGGCTGGCCGAGCGGCTGCGTACCCGGACGGGGGCGGCGGTCCCCGCCGACGGGCTGCTGACCCGGATGTTCCTCGCCTTCGAGCCGGTCGAGCCGATGTACGACGCGCTGCGCCGGGCGCGGGCGGCCGGCCTCCGCACGTGCCTGCTGTCCAACTCCTGGGGCAACACCTATCCACGGGAGCTGTTCGCCGAGCTGTTCGACGCGGTGGTGATCTCCTCGGAGGTCAGGCTGCGCAAGCCCGACCCGGCGATCTTCCATCACGCCCTGGAACTGCTCGGGCTGCCGCCGGAGGAGTGCGCGTTCATCGACGACATCGAGCACAACGTCCGCGCCGCCGAGGAGCTCGGCATCACCGGCGTGCACTACGTCGACACCGAGAGCACGGTCGCCCGGCTGGAGCACCTGCTGGGCATCTCCCTGATCTAGTCCGTCGACGGAGCGCGCATTCGCGGTCCGGTACTGGCACACTCTCCAGAGTCATGCGCGTTTATCTACCGTCCACACTCGACGGCCTGGCCCGGATCCTCCGTGATCGGGAGCTCGGGCCGGTGCCGCTGACCGCCTACGCCGTGACGCCGGCGCTGCGGGAGTGGTACGCGTCCGCGGACCTCGAGGAGCTCGAGTACGCCGCGATGTCGGACGCCGCCAAGGCGTCCCTCCGGCTGCTGGCCGACGACCCGGAGGCGCCGTCCCGCCGGGTCGTCATCGTCGCCGAGGTCCCCGACGAGTCCGTGACCTACGCCGTCGGCGACCTGGTCGACGCCGAGGATCGGGCGGTCGTACGAGTGTCGGAGAAGATCCCCCTGAGCCGGGTCGTCTCCGGGCACATCGACGACGCCGAGGCCGAGCCGGACGTCCGTGCCGCGCGCGCCGCCATCCACGCCGCCGACGCCGGTGACGACGACGCCCGGTTCGCCGTCGACGGCGCCGCCGGGCACGACCTCATGTGGTACGCCACCCAGGAGCTCCGTCACCTGTCGTCCTGACCACGTCGGCCGCGGCCCACGGGAGCGTGCTCCCCGAGGACCGCGGCACGCGCTTCTGAGTCGACCGGGCCCCTACTGACCCGCTTGCTGGACGAAGGTGTTCGTGTAGGTCTTGCTCAGGTCGACCTGGTGGCCCCTGACGTCGGGAGAGAAGCCGCTCAGGACGTTCAGGACCGTCTTGGGGCCGTCGGCCGGCATGAGGCCGTCCGGGCTGTACATGCCCTTCTCGTTCTGCAGCGCCTTGACGTAGGCGTCCATGCCCACGCCGGTGTAGTACGCGGCCGGCATCTTGCCGGCGACCTCGGCCGCGCTGTGGGCGTTGATCCACTTGAGCGTCTTGACGAACGCGTTCACCAGCTTCTGCACGGTGTCCTTGTGGGTGCTCACCCAGTCCGTGCGGAGGTACAGGCAGGATGACGGATAGGTGCCGCCGAGCGCCTGGCGGGCGCCCTGGGCCGTCCGCATGTCGATCAGCGGCTGGGCCAGATGCTTCTGGATCAGGGCGGTGATCGTGGGTTCGGTGGTCATTCCGGCGTCGATCTGGTGATGCTGCATCGCCGCGATGAACGTCGGGCCGGCCTCGACCGGGACCGAGGTGATCTGGTTCACGGGCACCCCGGCATGCACGGCGAGGGCCTTGGTGAGGAAGTTGGTGGAGGAGCCGAGGCCGGTCACGCCGAGGTGCTTGCCCTTGAAATCGGCGGCGGACTTGATCTGGCCGGCCTCGTCGGTGCGGACCATCTCCACCTCGCCGGGTGCCTGCAGCAGTTGGACCACGGATTCGGTCTGCTTGCCCTTGGCCTGCAGGTCGATGTTGTGGTCATAGAAGCCGACGACGCCGTCGACGTTGCCGGCGAGCATCTGGTTCTCGGCGTCCACACCGGCCGGTTCGTCGGACAGTTGCACGTTCAGCCCGGCGGCCTGGAAGTAGCCGAGCCGCTGACTGAGCATGGCCGGAAGGTAGATCTGCTTGTCGAGCCCGCCCACCATGAGTTTCACGGTGGTGGACCCGCCGCCCGACGTACCGCTGCCCGCGGACGTCTTCGTACCACTCGAACCGCAGGCGGTCGCGGACAGGGCCAGCGCGGCTGCGGCCATGCCGATCAGGACTCTTCGTGGCAGGGACATGACGAATCTCCTTCGGAGTGGTGCGACCCGGGCGTGTCGCGCGGACGGGTGCCGGGCCGCCGGGGACTCTCTACAGACCGCTCTCGGGGTCGCGGTCGTTGGACGGGCGCCAGGCGAGCAGCCGGCGTTCGAGCACCGTGAGCAGGAATTCGGCGGCCAGCGCCATCACCGCGACCAGCACGGTGCCGGCGTAGACCCCATTCGGGTTGAAGTTGCCCTTCGCCTGGTTGATGAGCAGGCCCAGGCCGTGCTGGGCGCCGATGATCTCGCCGACGACCGCGCCGATGAGGGCGAAGCCGAAGGCGACGTGGAGGCTGGCGATGATCCATGTGAACGCGGAGGGGACGACGACCTGGGTCGTCACCTTCCACGGCGAGGCACCAAGGATCCGTGCGTTGGCGATCAGGTTCCGGTCGACCTCACGGGTGCCCTGGAAGGCGTTGAAGAACACCACGAAGAACACCAGGACGACGGCGGTCGCCACCTTGCCGGGAATCGCGAGGCCGAACCACAGCGCGAAGATCGCTGCGAGCACGATCCGGGGAATGGAATTGAAGAGCTTGATGAACGGGCCGAAGATCGCGGCCAGGATCCGCACCCTGCCGAGTGCGACGCCGAGCACGATGCCCGCCACCGAGCCGATCAGGAAGCCGAGGAGGGCCTCCTCCAGCGTCACCTCGAACTGCTGCCAGATGGACCCGACCTCGGTGCCGTGCTCGAACCAGTCGACCAGCTGCTTCCACACGCCGGACGGCTGCCCGTACAGGAAGGTGTCGATCCACTTCTGGCGCGCGGCCAGTTCCCAGCTCCCCAGCACGGCGACGACCAGCACCGCCTGGATGGACAGGATCGTCGCGCGGCCGCGCAGTCGGCGTCTCCTCGCCGTCACGGCCGTCGGCGAGTCGTGGGGCGCCGCTTCTTGCGCGGCGGACACCGCCGTCATGTTCTGCTCGCTCATGCGACCTCCTTCGTCGGAGGAGTGACCGGGCGCGCTGTGCTTTTGATTCGCTCGCTCATGCCGCCTCACCGGCCGTCCGCGAGTAGGCCGCCCGCACCTCGTCACGCAGCGAGTTCCAGATCCGCTCGTAGAGCGCGACGAACCGCGGCTCGAACTTGATCTCCTGGACGCGACGCGGGCGGGGGAGTTCGATGGGGAAGACGTCCTTGACCCTGCCGGGGCCGACGGTGAGGACGACGACCTTGTCGGCCAGCGCGATGGCCTCTTCGAGGTCGTGCGTGACGAACACGACCGAAGGCCGGGTCAGCTCCCACAGGTCGAGCAGCTCGTCCGACATGATCTGCCGGGTCTGCACGTCGAGGGCGGAGAACGGTTCGTCCATCAGCAGGATCCGTGGCTCGTTGATCAGCGTCTGGGCGAGCGCGACGCGCTTGCGCATGCCGCCGGACAGCTGGTGCGGGTAGTGGTCCTCGAACCCCGACAACCCGACCCGTCGCAGCCAGTCTCGTGACCGGTCGATCGCCTCGCGCTTGGCCGCCCCTCGGAACAGCGGCCCGGCCGCCACATTGGTGAGCACCGACTTCCAGGGGAAGACGGCGTCCTGCTGGAACATGAAGCCCACCCGCCGGTCGATCCCGCTGACCGGCCTCCCATCGATCGTCACCGTTCCCGTGCTCGCCTCCTCGAGGCCGGAGATGAGCGAGAGGGTGGTGGACTTACCGCAGCCGGTGGGGCCGACCACGGCGCAGAACTCGCCAGGCGCGACCGTGAGATCGATGTCGCGCAGTGCGGTGTAGGTGGAACCATCCGGAGTCCGGAATCTCTTGGTGGCGCCACGCAGCTCGATCGGCGGCGTGGCCTCGGACTGGGTCATGGGACTCTCCCCGCGTTCGTGTTGCGGAGACGTTAAGGAGCCCTCACGCTGCGGGGCGACCCTTCTGTTCGTTGTGGCGGATCTTCGGCTTTTTCGTGGTTTTGAGCGTTTTGCTTATCGCTTGAATCGGGCAAATAGGACGTTTCATTCGTGTTGCTTGGCATACTCGTCCCATGTGGCCCGCGCCTGGCCGGAAACTGTCCACCCGCATCCTGACCAGCCAGCTCACCATCCTGGCCGCGAGCATGCTGGTCGGTTTCGGGCTGTTCGCTCACGAAGAGCGGGCGAAGCTGGACGAGCAGTACCGCCGGCGGGCTCTCGCGATCGCCCAGACGACGGCGGGCACCCCGGAGATCCAGGCGGCGATGGAGTACGGCGGAGCCGGCGACCTGGTGCAGAGCACCGCCGAGCGGATGCGCAAGGCCTCCGGCGCCGGCTACATCGTGGTGCTCGACCTCCAGTCGGTCCGGCACTCCCATCCCAACCCGGCCCTGGTCGGAAAGCCGGTCGCGGAACCGCTCATCGCGGCCGACGGGGGCGGCCACACCGGCATCGACCACGGCAGTCTCTGCCGTTCCGCGAACGGCAAGGCCCCGCTGTACGGACCGTCCGGCGCCCTCGTCGGCGAGGTGTCCGCCGGGATCTGCGAGCGCGCCGTCTCCAGCACGCTGTGGAGTGAGCTCCCCGCGTTCGGCCTGTGGCTGGGCATCGCGCTGGCCTTGGGCGCCGGCGCGTCGTACGTGCTCGCGTGGCGGCTGAAGCGCCGCACGTTCGGGCTCGAGCTGGAGGAGATCGCCACGCTCCTGCAGGAGCGCGAGGCCATGTTGCACGGGATCAAGGAGGGCGTGATCGGCTTCGACCGCGCCGAGCGGATCACCATCGTGAACGACGAGGCCCGGCGGCTGCTCGGGCTCGGCGCGTCGGCGGTCGGGCGCCGCCTGGAGGAGGTCGTACCGCCTGGGCGGCTACGCGACGTCCTGGCCGGTGCGGACGACGGTGCCGACGCGTCCGTACTCACCGACGAGCACTACCTGACGGTCAACCGCCGGCCGGTACGCCTGCGCGGCCGGGAACTGGGCGCCGTGGTGACACTGCGGGACCGCACCGAGCTGTCGGGCCTGCTACGCGAGTTGGACGGTGTGCGCGCCCTGACCGACGCGCTCCGGGCCCAGCAGCACGAGTTCTCCAACCGCATGCACACCGTCGCCGGGCTGCTGGAACTCGGCGACCATGACGAGGCGATCGCCTACCTCACCACCGCGCAGGGCGCGGAGGCGGCGCTGTCGGAGTCGGTGCGGGAGCGCATCGCGAACCCGTTGGTGGTCGGTCTGATCCTGGCGAAGTCCGTGGTCGCCGCCGAGCGCGGCGTCACGCTGACGCTCACTGAGGATTCCTGGCTGGGAGAGTCTCCCTCGCACGTCCAGGCGGTGCTCACCATCCTCGGCAACCTCGTGGACAACGCCATCGACGCCGCCGGGAGGCCCCGGCCGGGAGCGTCGGCGGCGCGCCCCGCCGAGGTGACCGTGCGGCTCACCGACGGTGACGGCATCACGATGGCCGTCTCCGACACCGGGCCGGGTATCCCGCCCGGTTACGCCGATCTGATCTTCACCGACGGGTACAGCACCAAGCACACCGATCACGGCGGCACGGACGACGCGAGGCGAGCGTTCGAGGTGCGCCGTCGAGGGCTCGGCCTGGCCATCGTCCACCGGCTCGTCCGCCGGATCGGCGGCAGAATCCGCGTCGGCGAGGGGCCGGGGGCCACATTCACGGTGCGATTGCCCGACTCCACGTGGCCCCACCCGGCCGGCGAGCGCCGCGCGCCCGGTCCCCCGCCGCACGAGAAGGAGACGATCTGATGATCGGTGTGCTGGTCGCCGATGACGACTTCCACGTCGCCAAGATCCACACGAAGTACGTCGAGCGCGTCCCGGGGTTCTCGGTTCTCGGGCAGGCGCACAGCGCCGCCGACGCGCTCACCGCCGTCGCCGAACTGCACCCCGATCTGGTGCTGCTCGACATCTACCTGCCGGATGACAACGGCCTGAACGTCATCCGGCGGGTGCTCGACCAAGCGGCCCGCGATGACGGTTCCGCGCCGCCGGACTTCATCGTGATCAGCTCGGCCCGCGACGTGGCGAGCGTGCGGCGGGCCATGCAGCTCGGAACCGTGCACTATCTGGTCAAGCCCTTCGGCTTCGCGGCACTGCGGGAGCGGCTGACGGCGTACGAGGAACTCCACACTCGGCTCACCACGCTGGACGACCAGACCGCCGATCAGGCGGATGTCGACGCGCTGTACGGCCTGCTCCGCGGGCCCACGGCCCTTCCGTCGAGCCTGCCGAAGGGGCATTCGGCGCCGACGCTGCAACACGTCCGGGACGCCGTACGGTCGGCGCCTGGGGACATGTCGGCCGCCGAGGTCGCCGCGCTCGTGGGCATCAGCCGCCCGACCGCCCAGCGGTATCTCGCCTACCTGGCGCGGCACGGCGTCGTCGACCTGCGGCTCCGCTACGGCATCACCGGTCGGCCGGAGCATCGCTACAGCGCCGCCGCTCGCTGACGTTCACCGTCATCGCGGCGCAGCCGTGGTCCGAGCCGGCTGTCTTATGATCGATGCGTTATGACGCACATCGTGTGGGACTGGAACGGCACGCTCTTCGACGACCTCGACGCCATCGTGGACGCCACCAACGAGATCTTCCTCTCGTACGGCCTGGCGACGATGGATCTGGAGGGGTTCCGATCGATCTACACGCGCCCGATCTGGGCCTGCTACGAGCGCATGTTGGGCCGCTCGCTGGAGGACGGGGAGTGGGTGCGGCTCGACGCGGCGTTTCACGACTCCTACCACCGGCTGATGGAGCGCTGCCGGCTCGCGGCGGACGCCCGGCACGCGATCGACGCCCTCGCCGACGCCGGGCACACCCAGTCCCTGCTGTCGATGTGGCACCACGACCGGCTGACCGTCGCGGTGCGCGAGCACGGCATCGGTGAGATCTTCCGCCGGGTCGACGGCCTGCGGCCGGAGGAGGCCGGCGGGCCGAAGGCGGAGTTCATGGTGCGGCACCTGGCCGCGCTGGGGATCGACCCGGCCGAGGTGGTGGCGATCGGGGACAGCGTCGACGACGCGGCGGCCGCCCGTCACGCGGGGGCGCGCGCGATCCTGTACACCGGGGGCATGCAGGCGAGGGCGGATCTCGACCGCTTCGGGGTACCGGTCGTGGACCGGCTCACTGAGATCTCGGCGTACATTTGACCTGCAGAATGGGTGTTTTGTCGCGTTGACGGCGTCGTGCGAGGATGCACAGTGCGATCCTCACGAGGGATCGTGACCACGGTCCCTATCCGGGATCCTCATGACGACGCTGTCACGAACTGCGGGGAGGCCTCTCATGGACGCTGTCACGAACGTACCGGTCCCCGTGAACGAGCCGGTCAAGGCGTATGCCCCCGGCGGTCAGGACCGGACCGGCCTCGAGGCGAAGATCAAGGAACTCGCCGGCGAGCAGATCGACCTCACGATGACGATCGGGGGCGAGCGGCGGCTCGGCGGCGGACGGCCCATCGACACGGTGCAGCCGCACAAGCACCAGCACGTCCTCGGACAGGCACGGGAGGCCACCGACGACGACGTGCGCGCGGCCATCGAGGCCGCGCGGCAGGCCGCGCCGGCCTGGCGGGCGCTGTCGTTCGACGACCGGGCCGCCATCTTCCTGAAGGCCGCCGACCTGCTGGCCGGCCCGTGGCGGAACACGCTGAACGCCGCGACCATCCTCGGCCAGTCCAAGTCGGTGCAGCAGGCTGAGATCGACGCGGCATGCGAGCTGATCGACTTCCTGCGCTTCAACGTCGCCTTCGCCCGCGAACTGCTCACCCAGCAGCCGATCTCCTCGCCCGGCGTGTGGAACCGCCTGGAGTACCGGCCGCTCGAGGGCTTCGTCACCGCGATCACGCCGTTCAACTTCACGGCGATCGCCGGCAACCTGCCCACCTCCGTCGCGCTCATGGGCAACGTCGTCCTGTGGAAGCCCTCGCCGACGCAGCAGTTCGCCGCGCACTTCACGATGCGCCTGCTGGAGGAGGCCGGCCTGCCGCCCGGCGTCATCAACCTGGTCACCGGCAACGGCGAGGCGATCTCGGGCGTCGCGCTGCGCCACCCCGACCTGGCGGGCATCCACTTCACCGGCTCGACCGCGACCTTCCAGCACCTGTGGCGCACCGTCGGCGAGAACATCACCGGCTACCGGGCCTACCCCCGGCTCGTCGGTGAGACCGGCGGCAAGGACTTCGTCGTCGCCCACCCGTCGGCCGACCCGCGGGTGCTCGCGACGGCGCTGGTCCGCGGCGCGTTCGAGTACCAGGGCCAGAAGTGCTCCGCGGCGTCGCGGGCGTACGTCCCGCGCTCGGTGTGGAACACCATGCGCGACGACTTCCTCGCCACGGTCGAGTCCCTGACCGTGGGGAACGTCGCCGAGGACCTGTCGGCCTTCATGGGCGCCGTGATCGACGACCGGGCGTTCGCCAAGCACCGGGCCGCGATCGAGCGCGCCCGGTCCCACGACGGCATCGACATCCTCGTCGGCGGCGGCCTCGACGACTCCGAGGGCTACTTCGTCCAGCCGACGGTGCTGCTGAGCGGCGACCCGGAGGACGAGATCTTCACCAAGGAGTACTTCGGCCCGATCCTCGGCGTGCACGTCTACGACGACGCCGACTACGACACCGTGCTCACCCAGATGGAGAGCGCCGCGCCGTACGGCCTGACCGGGGCGGTCATCGCCCAGGACCGCCGGGCCATCGCGGAGGCGTCGGAGAAGCTGCGGTTCGCCGCCGGCAACTTCTACGTCAACGACAAGCCGACCGGCGCGGTGGTCGGCCAGCAGCCGTTCGGCGGCGCGCGCGCGAGCGGCACCAACGACAAGGCCGGCTCGATCTTCAACCTGATCCGGTGGGTGAACACCCGGTCGATCAAGGAGACGTTCGTGCCGCCGACCGACCATCGGTACCCCCACATGGGGTGATCGCCTCGGCTCCCCCCGGCCGGTAACGTTCGTTTCGTATGGGCCATGGCATAGCCTGTGAACAGGCAGAATGCGTGGCACGCCTACGGCAGACCGGGGGGCTGTGTGGGGCGTCTGACGTCATCGGCCGTCGTCCTCATCTGCGCGGCGGCGGCCGGGTTCGCGGTCAAGGTGCTCACCACCGAGGCCGATTCGCGTCCCGCCCGCGTCGTCGACGCGGAGGGGGACGCCGACTTGGGCCGCCTCTCGCTCAACGCCGATCCGCGGCTGGTCCCCCTGACCGGTGACCGGCTCGTCCCGGGAAGGCGCGCCGGGTACAGCTTCAGCGTGACCAACGCCGGTCCGGACACCATCCGGCACGTCGTCGCCCGCAGCGTCAAGGTCGCCGCCCCCGGCACGGGCGACCGGCTGGCCGTCGTGTCCGTCAGCGACCCGGCGTGCTGGGGGATCGGCCGGGTCGAGTGCATCTTCCAGCAACTCGCCCCAGGGGAGACGCGGACCGTGCGCGTCGTCGTGGACACCCCGGCGGACCGGCCGCCGCGCGGCCGGATGGTGATCCACACGTTCATGGGCCGGTTCACCGAGCCCGTCGGCGGGACCATCCCAATGGAGGTGCTCGGCGAGATCAGGGCGACGACGGGCCGGTTCCCCTGACCCCGCGGGCCTGCGAGCGGCGCGCCGGCCCGATGACGGGGTCGCACCCGTCGTGAACAGCCGGGTTTGCGCGGACGGGCCGCAGCCTCCACGATTGACCGGCGAGTCGACCGGCTCGACGGCCGAGACGCGAGGCTTCCCCGGTGCACGTCCGGTGGTGCCCGTCGGCCGTGCTCGCGGGGAGCTACGTGCAGGAGACCGCCATGCCTCGTCTGGTGCTGTGGAACATCGATCACACGCTGGTCGACGTCGGCAAGGTGACCCGGGAGGCGTACGCCGAGGCCTTCGAGCGCGTGACCGGGCGGCCGCTCGTCCGCCTCGCCGCGACCGCAGGTCGCACCGAGTCGGAGATCATCTTCGAGACCCTGGCGTTCAACGACGTGGTGACCACCGAGGACCACCTGCCGGCGTTCATATCCGCGCTGGCCGACGCGTTCACGGCGCGCAAGGGCGCGGTCCGCAAGGAGGGGCGGGTGCTGCCCGGCGCCCGTGAGGCCCTCACGGCGGTGAGCCGGCTGCGCGACGTGGTCCAGTCGGTGCTGACGGGCTCCATTCAGCCGAACGCCATCACCAAGCTCAAGGCGCTCGGCCTGGACAAGCACCTCGACTTCGAGGTCGGCGGCTACGGCTCGGAGACCTACCCCAAGGCCGCTCTGGTCGAGCTGGCCCGCACCCGCGCGGGGGAGAGGTACGGCGGCGTGATCGCCGAGGCGGCCACCGTGCTCGTGGCCGACTCCCCACGCGACGTGCAGGCGGCGCGGATCGCCCACGCGAAGACGATCGCGGTGGCGACCGGCACGGCCACCGAGGCGGAGCTGCGCGGCGCGGGAGCGGACGTGGTCCTGCCGACCCTCGCCGAGACCGACGACGTCGTCGCCGCGATTCAGGACCTCACGCGGGCACCGCGCGCCTGACGGCGCCACGCCCTTGACGGCATCCCGCGCCTGACGGCATCCCGTGTCTGACGGCATCCCGCGCCGGACGGCGGCGAACGCCTGGGGCGACCCGGCATTGCGGTCGGTGGTCACCGCCGTGAATGCTGGGTGCCACGAGACTGTGAGGAGGCGCGCCGTGTCCATTGCCGAGGGTGACCTGCTGTGGGAACCGTCCGAGGAGGTCCGAGGGACCGCCCGTGTCGCCCGGTTCATGCGTGAACGCGGGTTCGGTTCCCATGACGAGCTGTGGCGCTGGTCCGTCACCGAGGTCGACGCCTTCTGGGACGCGATCTGGACCTACTTCGGCGTGCTGGGCGACCGCGGCGACGGGCCGGTGCTGGAGCGGGCGGAGATGCCGGGCGCCCGTTGGTTCCCCGGCGCGACGCTCAACCACGCGCGCAACATGCTGCGGCGACACGAGGAGGATCCGGACGCCACGGCGGTGGTGTTCCGCACGGAGGCCGACGACGGTTCCGGCGGCCCGCGCCGCTCGCGGACGCTGACCTACGCGGAGCTCGCCGCCGAGGTCGCCGAGGTCCGTGCCGGGCTGCGAGCGCTCGGCGTCGGCCGGGGGGACCGCGTGGCGGCGTACGTTCCGAACATCCCCGAGGCGCTGGTCGCCTTCCTCGCGACCGCGTCCCTCGGCGCGATCTGGTCGTCGTGCTCGCCGGACTTCGGGGCGCCGAGCGTGATCGACCGGTTCGCCCAGATCGAGCCGAAGGTCCTGATCGCGGTGGACGGCTACGCCTACAACGGCAGGCGGTTCGACCGGTCGGCGATGGTGCGGGACATCCAGGCGTCCCTGCCCACGCTGGAGGCCACGGTCACGATCCCGTACCTCGATCTGGAGACCGGGCCGATCGGCTCGGGCGAGGGCAGGGCGATCCGCTACGCCGACCTGCGGCGCGCCGGTGAGCCTCTGGGCTTCGAGGAGGTGCCCTTCGACCATCCGCTGTGGATCCTGTACTCCTCGGGCACCACGGGCCTTCCCAAGCCCATCGTGCACGGGCACGGCGGCATCGTCCTCGAGCACCTCAAGGCCCTCGCCTTCCACCAGGACCTCGGCCCCGGCGACGTCTTCTTCTGGTACACGACGACCGGCTGGATGATGTGGAACTACCTCATCGGCGGCCTGCTCGTCGGCGCGACGATCGTGCTGTACGACGGCGCCCCCGGCGGCGACACGCTGTGGCGGCTGGCCGCCGAGACCGGGGTCACCTATTTCGGGGTCGGCGCGCCGTACGTCCTGGCGTCGATGAAGGCGGGTCTGGAACCCGGCCGGACCCACGACCTGTCCCGGATCCGCGGGATCGGCTCGACCGGTTCGCCGCTGCCGCCGGAGGGCTTCGGCTGGCTGCATGACCATGTCGGGCGCGATCTGCTCGTCGGCTCGTTCTCCGGGGGCACCGACGTGGCGACCGGGTTCGTCGGGCCGTGCCCGCTGCTGCCGTTGCGCGCCGGCGTCATCCAGTGCCGGGGGCTCGGCGCGAAGGTCGAGGCGTACGACGAGAAGGGCGAGCCGGTCGTCGGCGAGGTCGGGGAACTGGTGCTCACCGAACCGATGCCGTCGATGCCGATCTACTTCTGGAACGACGAGGACGGCGACCGGTATCGCGACTCGTACTTCGGGGTGTACCCCGGCGTGTGGCGCCACGGCGACTGGATCAAGATCCTGCCCGACGGCGGATGCGTGATCTACGGGCGGTCCGACTCGACCCTCAACCGCGGGGGCGTACGGATGGGCACCGCCGACTTCTACCGCGTCGTCGAGGGGTTCGAGGAGATCGCCGACTCCCTGGTCGTCGACACCGGGCAGCTGGGGAAGGAGGGCCGGCTGCTGCTGTACGTCCAGCTCGCCGAGGGCGTCTCCCTGTCCGACGACCTGGTCGGGCGGATCCGTTCCGCTCTGCGGTCGACGTTGTCCCCCCGCCACGTCCCCGACGAGATCCGGGTGGTGCCGGGCGTGCCGCGCACGCTGTCCGGTAAGAAGCTCGAGGTTCCAGTCCGTAAGATCTTGCTCGGCGCGCCTATCGACAAGGCGGCGAATCCGGACGCGATGGCCAATCCGGAAGTGCTGCGGCACTTCACTCCGGATTCCTGACCCGGGTCGGGCGCGTCTCCAGTACGGGACATGTCCGTCACCCGGCGCGGCCTTCTCTGGGCTCGCGGCGTCGGTGGGGGATATGTTCGGCAGATGCGGTTCGTCGCCCGTGCCCTGATCGGTGGGCCGGCGGGGGAGTGATCTTCCCTGGCAGCCCGGTCGAACCAGGGGGACGTCGACCGCATCTCAACCGATATGCCCGGCCGTGGGGACGGTCGGCGGGGACCAACGGAAGGGATGCGGTCGGCCATGGACCGGACTGCGGCGGACCAGAATGCGATCCCCCTGCAGCCAGGTGATCCTCGGCGGCTGGGGGCGTACGAGCTCATCGGACGGTTGGGGAGGGGCGGCCAGGGCGCCGTCTTCCTCGGCACGTCGCCTGAGGGCGCCCACGTCGCGATCAAGCTCCTCCACCCCGAACTGGCCCAGGACGCCACGGCGCGGTCCCGCTTCGAGCGCGAGGTGAGCGCCGCCAAGCGGGTAGCGCGGTTCTGCACCGCGCAGGTGCTGGACGCCGACGTCGACGGCGAGCGGCCCTACATCGTCAGTGAGTACGTCCCCGGCCGGTCGCTGTACGACCTGGTCAAGGAGAGCGGTCCGCTCAGCGGCGCCCGGCTGGAGCGGCTGGCGATCGGCACGGCCACCGCGCTCGTCGCCATCCACCAGGCGGGGGTCGTACACCGGGATCTCAAGCCGCACAACGTGCTGATCGGGCCCGACGGCCCGCGGGTCATCGACTTCGGCATCGCGCGGGCGCTGGACACGACCGCGACGGTTTCCAGCCGGGTCGTGGGCACGCCCGCCTACATGGCCCCCGAGCAGATCCGCGGCGAGACGGTCGGACCGGCCACCGACGTCTTCGCCTGGGCCGGCACGATCGTGTTCGCGGCCACCGGAACCCCGGCGTTCGGCAGTGACGCGATCTCGGTGGTGGTCAGCCGTATCCTGCTCGAGCAGCCCCGGCTCGGCGACCTGCCCGCCCCGATCCGCGCGCTCGTCGCCGGATGCCTGCAGAAGGACCCCGAAGAACGGCTCACGGCCGACGCCCTCCTGCTGCGCCTGCTCGGCGGCGGCGCGGCGGCTCGGCCACAGGAGCCCGCCACCGAACTGCTCCCGCCGGTCCCCATGTCGGTCGACGCGGGTCCCGCGACGGTCCCCGCCGACCTGCTCCAGCACGCCGCCACGATGGCGGCGCAGCGGACGCCGCCCACCGGCACGGTCCTGGCGGGGACACCGCACCCCGGGACCACGGCGGCGGCGCACAAGACCCCCGTCGGGGCTCCCAAGACTCCCGTCGGGGCTCCCAAGACCCCCGTCGGGCGCCCTCAGACGCCGGCTGGGGGCCACACGACGCCGGTGGGCCGGACCATGCCCGCCGGGGGGTACACGATGCCCGCCCCGGCCCGTACGGTGCCCGTCGCGGCGGACCGGACGCCCCTGCTCCCGCCGGTCCCGGAGGATCGGACGTCGCCGGTCCTTCCGCCCGTGCCCGGCGCCGCACCGGGGCCCGCCCGCTGGTCGGCGCTGTCGCGAGGCCGCCGGGCGCTCGCCGCCGCCGGTGCGGCGTTCGTCGCGGCGGCGGCGGTCGTCAGTGCGATCGTCCTGACCTCCCACGCGGACGACCGCTCGGGCCAGAACACCGGGTACACCCCTCAGGGCACCCAGAGCCACGTCTCACCGTCCGAGGGCGGGCAGAAGCACCAGGGGGTGCCCAACGGTTCGCGGTCCTCGTCGCGGCCCCAGCGAACGTCCACGCCGACGGACTCCCCCACGCCCACTTACTCGCCGACGCCGACTCACTCGCCCACGCCGACTCACTCGCCGACGCCGACTCACTCGATCACCCCGACACCCTCCACCACGCCGACGCCCGCGACGAGCCCGAGCACCGGGGGCGGCGGGGGTACGACGCCCGGCTCGGGAAGCGGTGGTGGATCGGGATCGGGCTCCGGAGGCGGCAGCGGATCGAGCTCCGGCAAGTCCGGGTCCACCGGCGGGGGAACGGGCTCCCACACCGCACCGGACGCCCACTCCGGGGCGACGACCAGCACCGGAGGCCGGTGATCCGGTCCCGTCGAGTCGGATAATTTCGGTTTTCGCGTTAACCTGGCCGCCGTGAGCACAACACCACAACGGCGTGGTGCGGCCGCGTCCGGTTCCGGCGTGTCCGGACACGGTTCCGGCGTGCCCGGGCGTAGCTTCGTAATCCTTCCGCGAAAACACGTCCGCCCACTGGAGACGCCCCAAACAGGCGCTCTCCGGCAGCGAGGCATCACCGTGACCGTCATGACGACCTCAGGCGACTCGTCGAAGATCTTCTCGAATCCGACGAGATGGCGGCGCGGCGCGTACGGCACGGCAGGCCGGTCGAGCGGCGGTCCGTTCCCGGACCGGGGACGGGCGGTCTCACCGGCAGGCCGCACCCGCACGGCCGACCGACCTGCGGCACCACCGTGACCGACGGCCGTCCCGCCATGACCGGGCCGCGTTCTCGACACGTCATGGCGGGAACAACGGTCGCCGAAGTCCGCGGCCGCGTGAAGCACTGGACTCGCGAAGGTACTGAGGGAGACTTGAGATGAGGGGCGAACCGACGATGGGTCGGGTCCGACAGGCTGCGATGGGTCAGGTCCGGCCGTCCGGGGGGCAGGTATGAGCGCGAGTGCCATCGTGAGCGGCACCGGCGGACTCGATGACGCCAAGAACGAGCTTCTGAGGCGCGCCGCACAGGCGTGCGCGCAGACGCCGGGGGCGCGGCAGGACGCCGACGAGGCTTTCGGCTACCTGCGGTTCTACTACCGCCATGTCGCGCCGGAGGACCTCCTCGACCGCGACCCGGTGGACGTGTGCGGCCCGGCGCTGGTCCACCGGCACCTGGGTGAGGAGCGGCCGCAGGGACGGGCCAGGGTGCGGGCGTTCACTCCGACGCTCGAGGAGTACGGCTGGGACCCCGGGCACACTGTCGTGCAGGTGGTCACCGACGACATGCCGTACCTCGTCGACTCGGTGGTCATGGAGCTCAACCGGCACCGGCTCTCCACGCACCTGATCGTCCATCCGCAGCTGAAGGTCGCCCGTGACGTGGCCGGGCACCTGCAGGGGATCGGCGACGGTGGCGGGGACGGCCCCGTGCTCGAGGAGTCCTGGATCCACATCGAGATCGACCGGCAGAGCGATCGGGTCCTGCTCGACGAGCTCGAGGCCGACCTGCGGCGGGTGCTCGGCGACGTGCGCTACGCCGTCGAGGATGAGCAGAAGATGCGCGCGCTGGCGGGCACGATCGCGGTCGAGGTGGCCGAGAAGCGGCCGCCGCTGCCGGACAGGGAGATCACCGACGGCGTCGAACTGCTGGACTGGCTGGCCGACGACCACTTCACCTTCCTCGGCTACCGGGAGTACAAGCTGGAGGAAGGCCCTGACGGCGAGCAGCTGCGCGCGGTGCCCGGCACCGGCCTGGGCATCCTGCGCTCCGACCAGGCGGAGTCCACCAGCTTCGCGTCGCTGCCCCAGCAGGTGCGATCGAAGGCGCGCGAGGCGCACCTGCTCGTGCTCACGAAGGCCAACTCGCGGGCGACCGTGCACCGCTCCGCCTACCTCGACTACGTCGGGGTCAAGAAGTTCGGCGACAGCGGGGAGGTCGTCGGCGAGCGCCGCTTCCTCGGGCTGTTCACCCATACCGCCTACAGCCAGAGCATCGCGCACATCCCGGTGCTGCGGCACAAGCTGGAGGAGGTGATCGAACGCGCCGGGCTCGCCGTCGACAGCTACGACGGCAAGGACCTCATCGAGATCCTCGAGACCTACCCGCGCGACGATCTGTTCCAGATCTCCGTCGACGAGCTGCTGCCGCTCGCGCTCGGCGTGCTGCGGCTGCGGGCGCGCAAGCAGCTGAAGCTGTTCGTCCGCAAGGACGAGTACGACCGGTACATGTCGTGCCTGGTCTTCCTGCCGCGCGACCGGTACACCACGCAGATCCGGCTGCGCATCCAGGACATCCTGCTCAAGGCGTACGACGGCCTCTCCGTCGACTACAGCGCGATGGTCGGCGACTCGATCCTCGCGCGCCTCCACGTCGTCGTCCGCGGCGAGCGGGGCCGCCCGCTGCCGGAGGTGGACCCGGTCGACCTGGAGCGGCGCCTGATCGCCGCCACCCGGTCCTGGACCGACGACCTCGCCGAGGCGATCGTCCAGCAGTGCGGCGAGGAGCAGGCCAGCGCGCTCATCCGCCGGTACACCGAGGCGTTCCCCGAGGGCTACAAGGCGGACTTCCCGGCCCGGACGGCCTGCGCCGATCTCAAGCGGCTCGAGGAGCTGGCCGAGCCCGGCGAGATCTCGATCAACCTGTACGAGCCGTACGACGCCGGGCCGGGCGAGCGGCGCCTGAAGATCTACCGGTTCGGCCCGCCGATCTCCCTGTCCCATATCCTGCCGCTGCTGCAGGAGATGGGCGTCGAGGTCGTGGACGAGCGGCCGTACGAGATCGCCCGCGCCGATGGGCGCGAGTCGTGGATCTACGACCTCGGCCTGCGGTACGAACCCTCGCCCGACGTCGACGACACCGAGGTCAAGGGGCTCTTCCAGGAGGCCTTCGAGGCGCTGTGGCGCGGCGACGTGGAGAGCGACCGGTTCAACGCGCTGGTGCTGCGCGCGGGCCTGGGCTGGCGGTCCGCGATGGTGCTGCGTGCCTACGCCCGGTACCTGCGCCAGACCAAGACGACCTTCAGCGAGCGGTACATCGAGCAGGTCCTCGTCGCGAACCCGCGCGTCGCCCGGCTGCTGGTCCGGCTGTTCGAGGCGCGGCTCGACCCGCGGCTGAACCACGCCGGTGACGACCGGTCGGCGGCCGCCCACGATGAGCTCGCGGCGGCCATCGCCGAGGAGATCGAAGGCGCGCTCGACGCGGTCACCAGCCTGGACGAGGACCGCATCCTCCGCAGCTACCTGGCGATGATCCGCGCAACCTTGCGCACCAACCACTACCAGCGGACCGCCGACGGCCGGCCGAAGCCGTACCTGTCGCTGAAGTTCGATCCGGAGGCGATCCCGGACCTGCCGCAGCCGCGGCCGAAGTTCGAGATCTTCGTGTACTCGCCGCGCCTCGAGGGCGTGCACCTACGGTTCGGGCAGGTGGCCCGCGGTGGCCTGCGCTGGTCCGACCGCAAGGAGGACTTCCGCACGGAGGTCCTCGGGCTGGTCAAGGCCCAGGCGGTGAAGAACACCGTCATCGTGCCGGCCGGCGCGAAGGGCGGGTTCGTCTGCAAGCAGCTGCCCGACCCGAGCGATCGGGAGGCGTTCCTCGCCGAGGGCGTCGCCTCGTACAAGCAGTTCATCAGCGGCCTGCTCGACATCACCGACAACCTCGTCGGTGGCGAGGAGGGGGTGGGCCCCCGTAAGGGGGCCGGCCAGATGCGCGTCGTGCCCGCGCCGGACGTCGTGCGGCACGACGGCGACGACACCTACCTGGTCGTGGCGGCCGACAAGGGCACGGCGACGTTCTCCGACATCGCCAACGAGGTCGCCGCGTCGTACGACTTCTGGCTGGGCGACGCGTTCGCGTCGGGCGGCTCGGTGGGTTACGACCACAAGGCCATGGGGATCACCGCGCGCGGCGCCTGGGAGTCGGTGAAGTACCTCTTCCGCTCGCTCGGCGTCGACGTGCAGAACGAGGACTTCACCGTCGTCGGCGTCGGCGACATGTCCGGTGACGTGTTCGGCAACGGGATGCTGCTGTCCGAGCACATCAAGCTGGTGGCCGCGTTCGACCACCGGCACATCTTCCTCGACCCGAACCCCGATCCGGCGACGTCGTTCCGGGAGCGCAAGCGCATGTTCGCGCTGCCGCGCAGCTCCTGGGCCGACTACGACACCTCCCTGATCTCCAAGGGCGGCGGTGTGCACCCGCGCACCGCCAAGAAGATCCCGATCACCCCGCAGGTCCGCGAGGCGCTCGGCATCGACGACGGGGTCGCCGCCATGACCCCGCACGAGCTGATCCACGCGATCCTGTGCGCCCCCGTCGACCTGCTGTGGAACGGCGGGATCGGCACGTACGTCAAGGCGACGAACGAGAACCACGCCGACGTGGGCGACCGGGCCAACGACGCCCTGCGCGCCGACGCGACCGAGCTGCGCTGCAAGGTCATCGGCGAGGGCGGCAACCTGGGCTTCACCCAGCGCGCCCGGATCGAGTTCTCCCGCGGTGGGGGCCTGGTCAACACGGACTTCATCGACAACTCCGCCGGGGTGGACACCTCCGACCACGAGGTGAACATAAAGATCCTGCTCGACCAGGTCGTCCGCGACGGCGAGATGACCCGCAAGCAGCGGGACGCGCTGTTCCTCGAGATGACCGACGAGGTGGGCGATCTGGTGCTGCGCGACAACTACGCGCAGAACGTCGTGCTCGCCGCGTCCCGCAAGCAGGCGCCGTCGATGCTGCACGTCCACGCGCGCTACCTGCGCAAGCTGGAACGGGACGGCAAGCTGAAGCGGCGGCTGGAGGACCTGCCCGACGACAAGGCCCTGGCCGAACGGCGGCAGGCGGGTCTCGGCCTGACCGGCCCCGAGTTCGCCACGCTGCTCGCCTACACGAAGCTGACGCTGGAAGAGGAGATCCGGGCCTCCGACCTGCCGGACGACCCCGACCTCGCGACCCGGCTCGTGGAGTACTTCCCGACGCCGCTGCGGGAGCGTTTCCGGGACTACATGGACCGGCATCCGCTGCGGCGGGAGATCATCTCCACGTCCGTCGTGAACAGCATGGTCAACAACAGCGGTACGACCTTCGCGTTCCGGATGAACGAGGAGACCGGCGCCTCGCCCTCCGACATCGCCCGCGCCTACCTTGTGGCGCGCGCGGTGTTCGACATGCCGCAGTTCTGGCGCTCGGTGGACTCGCTGGACTACCAGGTCGACACCGCCACGCAGATCCGGATGCGCCTGGAGTCGCGCAAGCTGACCGAGCGCGGCGCCCGCTGGCTGCTGCACAACCGGCGGATGCCGTTCGACCTGCGCGAGACGGTGGACTTCTTCGCCGACGGCGCGGCCACGCTCGCGCCCCAGCTGCCGAAGCTGCTGGTCGGCCGCGATCTGGAGGGCTTCGAGGAACGGCGGGACCGCTTCACGGAGGCGGGCGTGCCCGGCGAGCTGGCCGAGCATGTCGCGATCATGGTCCCGGCGTACTCCACCTTCGACCTGGTGGAGATCGCGCACAGCACGGGACGGCCGGTCGGCGAGGTCGCCGAGGTGTACTTCGACCTGGCCGACCGTCTGCAGCTCTCCCGGCTGCGCGAGCGCGTCATCGCGTTGCCGCGTGACGACCGGTGGCAGTCGATGGCCCGTTCGGCGCTGCGCGACGACCTGTACGCCGCGCACGCGGCACTCGCCCGCGACGTGCTGGTGACCAGCGAGCCCGGAGCTGATCCCGAAGAACGCCTGGTCACCTGGTCGGAGAAGAACAGCGCCGCTGTGTCGCGCGCCGCGCAGACCCTCGGTGAGATCTGGGAGAGCGACAGCTTCGGCATCGCGACCCTGTCGGTCGCACTACGCGCGATCCGCACGCTCGTGACCGCGAGCACGCTGCCCGGCTGACGCGCCGATGGACGACGCCCCGGCGGTCGCCGGGGCGTCTCCTGAGGAGAATTCCAGATTCGCAGAGTAATCGAATGATCACTGTGCGAATCTGGTCCGCATGCTTCGACACCTCACCGCCCTGACGGTCGTCCTGCTGCCTCTGGCCGCGTGCGGCGGCTCGCCGGCGATCGCCGCGCCCGCCGTGACCAAGGACCGGGCCGCGCAGCTGCTCGCCCACTACCAGTCCGTCAACAACCGGGCCAACGGCACGTCCGACGAAAAGCTGCTGGCCACCGTGGAGACCGGCGCCCAGCTCGACATGGACCGGGCCGAATACCGGCGGCGTGCGGCGGCCGGGGAGAAGTACGCTCCCTTCGCCTACACCGGTCCGGCGTACTACATTCCCCGGCAGACGGGGTTCCCCAAGTGGTTCGCGGTCACCGCCGCCACCGGCAAGATGCGGCACGCCCTGGTCTTCGCCCAGGAGCGGCCCGGCGGCCCCTGGCTGCTCACCGCCGACCCGTTCCCCATCGCGACCATCAGCGGCATCGCCCTGGACAAGGACGGATACGCCACCGCCGTCGCCCCCGACGACACGAAGACGGCGCCGGCACCGGGGAAGGTCGCCGCGGTGCACGCCGCCAACCTGTCGCGCGGCACGTCCGGCATCGCCCCCGGCCCCTACACCACGCAGGCGCACGACGCGCTGGTCAAGGCGGAGTCCGCGCTCAAGCGCCGGGGGGTGAGGCTCACCTCCGACTTCCGGCCCGACCGGCAGCAGGCGTTCGCGCTGCGCACCACCGACGGCGGCGCTCTCGTCTGGTACGTCGTCCGGCAGAGCGAGACCTACGAGCTGGCCAAGCCGGGGGTCATCGGCAGCGGCGGCGATCTGGCCGGCCTGATCGACGGCAAGGTCCGTCACCACCTGGCCACCACCGCGCTGACCCAGTACCTCGCCGTGGTGCCCCCGCAGGGGGCCGCGCGGGTCGTCGGAAGCTACCGGAAGGCGATCCAGGCGGCGGCGTCGTAGCGCACACGGGCGCGCGGGGAACGTGCGACCGTACGTCCGTGGTGTAAGAATTCGGCAATGCGCCCCCGCCGTGTCGCGCCGGCCGTGCTGGCGATCCTCCTGCTCACCGGGTGCGAGGGCGGCCATGACGACGGTGACGCGGCCGATGACGCGCCCGCGCCGGCCGTCTCGGCGGACGCCTCGGCGCGGATTCTCGCCGCCTACGTCCGGGGCTACAACAAGGCGGTCACGGCGGGTGACGCGAAGGAATGGCGGGGCCTCGGCACCGACGCGCTCGGTGCCACCGCCGAGGCCGCCCTGCGCCTCGGCGGCGGACGGCCGCCGCGAGCCGGGGCGATCTCCCTGCGCAATCCCGTGATGTATGTTCCGCGGCTGCGCGGTCTGCCCCGATGGTTCGCGACGGTGGCGCTGGAGCGGCGCGGCGGCGGCGAACGCCCGATCTTCGCGGTGTTCGTCGAGAAGAGCGCGAGGTCCGGGTGGCGGCTGTCGAGCCGGATGTACTTCCGGGGACTGCCACCGCGGATCACCACGGACGAGCAGGGCTACGCGGTCGCGGTGGATCCGGGGGCCTCGGCGCCGGCGACGACGCCGTCCGCGCTCCCCGCGGCGCACGCCGCGTACCTCGACCGCGGTGACGACCGGTCGATCTGGCCGGGAACCACCGCCCGCCGGTGGCGGACCGCCGAGGCCCGGCAGGAGAAGCAGTTGCGCGCCCACCACGTGGCCGTGACCGGCCGGTCCTCGCCGACGGGCTACCCCGTCTACGCGCTGCGGACCGACGACGGCGGGGCGATCGTCACCTACTCGCTGCGGCGTACGACGACCTACACCGCGACCGGCGGCGGTGACGTCGCGGCCGTGCCGGCGGACGTCCGCACCTACCTCCACGGCAGGACCGGGCACCGGGTGACGGCCACCTGGGTCTGGCGCGCCGTCGCCTACGTTCCGGTACGCGGCCGCGCGACCGTGCTGATCGAGGACTTCGACCTCGCCTCGGCCCGGGTCGCCTGAAGGACGGGCGGTCGTACACCCCGGCGGGAGGCATGGGCAAGAAGTCACGGCGGCCACACCGGCAAAGGCGACCCTGCACACCACCCAGGTCGGCCGCGCCTTCGGCTGGGCAGTACCGCGCTACTTGCCGGGAACCGACGCCTTGACCGTGCCGCCGTCCGCGCCGATGATCTCGGTCTTGACGGTGCCGTCGTCCTTCTTCGGTTTGGCCGGGACGACGGCGACGTACTGCATGGTCTGGCTGAAGTCGATCTCGTTGCGCACGAGCTTGGAGCTGAGGAACGGCATGGCGTCCTCGGGGACCGGGACGCGGCCCGGCTTGCTCTTGCTCTTGGAGATCACCGTGTCGCGGCTCAGCGAGTACAGCACCAGGCCGCCGCCGTCCGCGGTCGCCAGCGGGAAGATCGAGAAGGAGGTCGCGGCGTAGACGACGCTGCTGCGCAGGCCGGCCTTCTTGTCCTTCTTGCCCTTCATGGACTTCTGGTCCGTGCTGTAGTAGCCGGTGGTGTACTTCCCGGCGCGCATCACCTGGGCCGCGACGTTCTGCGGGCCCTCCTCGGCCAGCGTGGCCTGGATCGACGGCACCAGCCGGGGCGGGATCAGCAGGGCGTTGTCGAAGGTGGGCAGGGCCTTCGCGTAGCCCTGCGCGTCCATCAGGATGTTCGGGGGCTTCTGCTTGTCGTCCAGCACGGCGGCCAGGCTCAGCCGCCAGCGCTCGACCGGCTCGGACCGGAGGAACCCCATGTACACGGTGTGGGGGTTCTTGCCGTCCGCGGTGGTGCGGCGCGCGCTCACGACGAACCACTGCGGCCCGGTCGCCAGCAGGTGCGGCACGTAGAAGACCGGTGCGTCGTAGCGGTAGCGGGGCACCGGCTCACCCGCGGCGACGGCTCGCCGGAACGCCGACGCCGTGAGCTGGGACTGCCCCTCGCTGGTCCACCACAGGGCGAGCCGCTCGTCTCCACTGGCCCGGGCCACGTCGTCGTTGTTCACGAACGAGTGGAACGCCTTGGCCGCCGTCTCGGGCGTGACGGACTCGGGAGCGGGGCTGCTCTCGGCGGCGACCGGGGTCGTCCGGACGGTGCGGTGGGTCTTGCCCGAGCAGCCCGCGGCACCGGTGAGGGTGAGCATCGCCACGAGCGTGGACGCAACCGCCTTGTTCATGTTCCCCGGCCGATCATCGTTACATCTGTGGGGCAGAGTATGCCAGGGATCTCCAAGTGGACCGGCCGGAGGACCAGGCGGAGCCGGGTCGGCAAAGACCGACCGAGCGCGTACGCGGAGAGTACAGGCACGGGTAGGCTTCGAACGTGGCAGCCATGGATCCCTCTGAAGAGATAAAGGAGCTCGGTTCGATGCTCACCGGCATCGAGACCGTCCTCGACCTCGACGCGATGCGTCGCGACATCGGAGAGCTACGCGAGCAGGCTGCCGATCCCGACCTGTGGAACGACCAGGACCGCGCCCAGCAGGTGACCCGGCGGCTGTCCTACCTCGAGGGTGAGCTGGGCAAGGTGGAGGGCCTGCGCGGCAGGCTCGACGACGCCACCGTCCTGCTCGAGCTGGCCTCCGAGGAGGCCGACGACGACGCCCGCGGCGAGGCCGAGCGTGAGCTCGGCGCGCTCCGCAAGGAGGTCGAGCAGCTCGAGGTCCGCACCCTCATGTCGGGGGAGTACGACTCCCGCGAGGCGCTCGTCACGATCAACGCGCAGGCGGGTGGCGTGGACGCCGCCGACTTCGCCCAGATGGTGCAGCGGATGTACATGCGCTGGGCCGAGCGGCACGGCTACCCGACGGAGGTGTACGACACGTCGTACGCGGAAGAGGCGGGGATCAAGTCGACGACCTTCACGGTCAAGGCGCCGTACGCCTATGGCACGCTCCGCGGCGAGCACGGCACCCACCGCATGGTCCGGATCTCCCCGTACGACAACCAGGGCCGCCGGCAGACCTCGTTCGCCGGCGTCGACATCGTGCCGGTCGTGGAGCAGACCGACCACGTCGACATCCCCGAGGACGAGCTGCGCATCGACGTCTACCGCTCGAGCGGCCCCGGCGGGCAGGGCGTCAACACGACCGACTCGGCGGTGCGGATCACACACCTGCCGACCGGCATCGTCGTCTCCTGTCAGAACGAGCGCAGCCAGCTGCAGAACCGCGCGACGGCGATGTCGGTGCTGCAGGCCAAGCTCCTGGAGCGCACGCGCCAGGAGGAACTCCAGCGGATGAACGACCTACGCGGCGAGTCGACGAGCTCGTGGGGCACGCAGATCCGTAACTACGTCCTGCACCCGTACCAGATCGTCAAGGATCTGCGCACGGGCACCGAGGCGGGGAATCCCACCGCCGTCCTCGACGGCGACATCGATGAGTTCATCGAGGCCGAGATCAGGTGGATGCGCCGCCGGGAGGCCGGCGAAGAGCAGGCGTGACGCCCGATCCGTTCGCGATGACCGCGCGCCGGGGAGCGGGGAGCCGGTGGCCTGGTGCAGGCCAGAGCGGGGAGCCGGTGGCCTAGTGCAGGCCCAGCTTGAGGGCGATTAGCAGCGTCAGCGCCAGAATCAGGGCGCCGATCAAGATGGGGGACAGGCCGAACGGGCCGGGCCGGTGCACCTCCGCCCGTGCCGCGCGGCACGCGGGGCAGCGCCCCTCGACGACAGGGCCCGAGCATCGCGCGCAGATCAGATGTTCGCAGCTCATCCGGCTCCTTCCGAACGTTGAGCGGGGAGTCCGCCCAGCGTATGCGTTCCTGGCCGGTGGCCCGCCGTCAATGGGGCGACGGGTGTCCGTGATGCCCGGTTGCTTTCCCTGGGTGTACCCAAGTTGGACGATCCATGCCAGTCTCCCCCCTAGACTGCTGCTTGGCCAATCGGCCCGCCAAGCCGGGAAGCCGCGGCAGGGGTCTGTCGACGAAAAGACAGCCGCTGCCGTCCCCCAGCCCCTAGACTGGCACGTCGTGATGCAGCCGTGATCCACTTCGATAACGTCACCAAGGTCTATTCGCACCAGAGTCGACCGGCCCTCCAGGGTGTCAACGTGGCCGTGGAGAAGGGCGAGTTCGTCTTTCTCGTCGGTCCTTCCGGTTCCGGCAAGTCGACCTTCCTGCGCCTGATCCTCAAGGAGGAGCGGCCGACGCAGGGAGGCATCCAGGTCGCCGGTAAGGATCTGAGTCGGCTGACCAACTGGAAGATCCCGCACCTGCGCCGCCGCATCGGCTGCGTGTTCCAGGACTTCCGGTTGCTCCCCAACAAGAACGTCTATGAGAACGTCGCGTTCGCTCTCGAGGTCATCGGGAAGCCGCGGCGCTTCATCCGCAAGGTCGTCCCGGAGGTCATCGACCTGGTCGGCCTCGAGGGCAAGTCCCACCGGATGCCCGATGAGCTGTCCGGCGGTGAGCAGCAGCGTGTCGCGATCGCGCGGGCGTTCGTCAACCGGCCGATGATCCTGCTGGCCGACGAGCCGACGGGCAACATCGACCCGGCGACGAGCATCGGCATCATGAAGGTGCTCGACCGGATCAACCGGACGGGCACGACCGTCGTGATGGCGACGCATGACGCGGCGATCGTCGACGCCTTCCGTAAGCGAGTGGTCGAACTGGAGGACGGCCGCGTCGTGCGCGACCAGTCGCGCGGCGTCTACGGCCAGGCGTACGGCGGCGTCTAGCCGGCCGCGCCGCCGCGACGACACGACCCCACACCGGACGACCAAGGACATCGAGGCATGCGCGTACAGTTCGTTCTTCAGGAGATCTGGATCGGTCTCCGCAGGAACCTCACCATGACCATCGCGCTCGTCGTGACCGTCGCCATCGCGATGGCGCTGTTCGGCACCGGTGTGCTGCTGAAGATGCAGGTCGACAAGTCGAACAACTACTGGTCGAACAAGGTCGAGGTCTCGATCTACCTGTGCAACAAGCTGAGCGCCAACCCGGCCTGCAAGAAGGCCGCGCCAACGGCGGAGCAGAAGGGAGAGATCCAGAAGCAGCTCGAGGGCATGTCGCAGGTGGCGAAGGTCACCCCGGAGACGGCGGAGCAGGCGTTCCAACGCGCCAAGGAGCAGTTCAAGGACAGCCCCGGCATCGCCGGCTCCATCCAGCCCGGTGACATCCCCGACTCCTTCCGGGTGAAGCTCAAGGACCCCAAGGACTTCGCGGCGGTCGTGGCGCAGATGAACCAGCGGGCGGGCGTCGACCAAGTGGTCAACGAACGTGCCATCCTCGAGAAGTTCTTCAAGATCCTCGGTGGTCTGCAGTGGGCGGCCCTGACCATCGCCGCGATCCAGCTCATCGCGGCCGTGCTGCTGGTGGCGAACACCATCCGTCTCTCGGCGTTCAACCGAAGACGGGAGACCGGCATCATGCGGCTGGTCGGCGCCTCCAACATCTACATCCAGTTGCCGTTCGTCCTCGAGGGCGCGATCGCCGGCCTCGTCGGCGGGGTCTTCGCCGCCGTTCTGCTGAGCTTCTCCAAGGTCTTCCTGCTCGGCAGGCTGCAGAAGAACCTGCAGTTCGCGACGCCGTTGAGCTGGGTCGACGTGACGACGGTCATCGTCGCCTCGATGTGCTTCGGCGTGGTGCTGTGTGCCCTGGCGTCGTTCCTCACCCTGCGCCGCTACCTCAAGATCTGACGCTGCTCCCGGCGATGTGCCGGTCCGGTGATCAGGTCGCTCGTACAATCCTGGCATGCCCCGGCTGACCGGTCGTGTGCTCCGCAGGGCGGCCGCCGTGGCCGCCCTGGCGTTCGCGTACGCCATGGACGCCGGGGCGGGCGGGCCGGACACCGGCGTGCCGGCACACCCGGAGGCGTCCCGGAAGGATCACCGGCCGGTCGAGCAGCCGATGGCCCAGGCGTACAGCGCAGCGGCGGATCCCGCGCGAGAGCGCGCCGCGGTCGAGAAGACGCTGCGCCGCCTCGGTGACCGGTGGGCGCGGTTCTACACGGCGGCGGAGTTCGGCGGCCTCGAGGAAACCCTGAACGGCTGGTACAGCGGCGTGGGCCTGTGGTTGGAGAAGACCGGGAAGGACGTCCGGATCGTCGGCGTCCAGCCGGGGTCTCCCGCCGAGCGTGCGGGCGTACGGCCGGGTGACGTCATCTCGGCGGTCGACGGCATCGCCACGCGCGACCTGACGGTCGCCACCGTCGCCGCGGCGCTGCGCGGACAGCCCGCCACCAGCGTCGGCCTCGCCGTGCGCCGCGACGGCGTCCCCCTGCGGTTCGCGCTGGTGCGCGCGGCGATGGCGTCGCACGACGTGGACGCGTCCTTCACCCCCGACGGCGTCGTGGTCATCCGGATCGCCGCGTTCACGCGAGGGGTCGGACGGGAGGTGCGCGAGGCGGTGGCCGGACGTCCCGGGCACCGCGGCGGCGTCCTGCTCGACCTGCGGGCGAACCCCGGCGGCCTGCTGGACGAGGCGGTCGAGACCGCGTCGGTCTTCCTGTCGGGCGGAACGGTGGTGACCTTCGAACGCGCCGGGTCCCCGCCGGAGCGGCTCCTGGCCGGCCCGGACGGCGACACCACCGTCCCTCTCGTCGTCCTGGTCGACGGAGGAACGGCCAGTGCCGCCGAGGTCGTCGCGGGCTCATTGCGTGATCGAGATCGCGCAGTGATCGTCGGATCGCGTACCTTCGGAAAGGGGTCGGTGCAGGAGCCGTTGCGGCTGGCCGACGGATCCGCGATCGAAGTCACCGTCGGTCGATACCGGACTCCGAGTGGCCGTAACCTCGATGGGTCCGGAATCGATCCCGACGTCGCGGTCAACGCGAACCGCCCACCCCGGGAGGCCGAGCGGCGCGCGCTCACCGTCGTGCGCGGACTGCTGGCCACCCTGCCGACGAAGGACCGAGGCTGAGTCATTGCCACGCGAAGAGGGACGCAAACTGATCGCGCAGAACAAGCGCGCGCGTCACGATTACCACATAGAGGACACGTACGAGGCGGGCCTCGTGCTCACCGGCACCGAGGTGAAGTCGCTGCGCGCCGGACGGGCCAACCTCACGGACGGGTACGCTCTGATCCGCGACGGAGAGGCCTGGCTCGAGGGAGTGCACATTCCCGAATACACGATGGGGACGTGGACCAACCACGCGGCGCGTCGTCCCCGCAAGCTCCTGCTGCACCGGCGAGAGATCGGCAAGCTGATCGCTAAGACGAACGAGCCCGGCCACACGCTGGTCCCGCTGGCCCTGTACTTCAAGGACGGCAAGGCGAAGGTCGAGATCGCGGTCGCGCGCGGCAAGCGCGAATACGACAAGCGACAGGCCATCGCCAAGCGGGACGCCGCCCGGGAGATGGAGCGGGCTCGCGCCGCACGGCTGCGGAGGCGCTGAGGGTGGGCATCCGACGGCTCCGGTCGACGGCCGCGCTGGCCGCGACCCTGCTGGTCACCACGACGAGCGCCGGCTGCTTCGCCGAGCCCTCGCCGCTGCCGACCATCCGGGACTTCCTCGTGGCGTGGCAGAACAGCAACTACCGCAACGCCGCGAAGCAGACCAACGGCGACCGGGACGTGGTCGCGGCGGCCCTTGGCGCCGTACCCGCCCAGCTGGACCTCGCGTCGCTGCATCTCGCGCTCGGCCGCGTTCGGCAGAACGGCGAGGACGCGACCGCCCAGTTCGCGGTGAACGTCGACCTCGGGGACGGCGGCTCGCCGTGGAGCTACGGCAGTTCGATGCGGCTGCACCGCACGAACGGCACCTGGAAGGTCGTCTGGAGCCCGTCGATCATCCATCCGGACCTGGGTCCGGGCCAGCGGCTGGCCATCGTCACGAAGACGCCGGTGCGCCAGCACATCCTGGACAACCGGGGCAAAACGCTCCTCAAGAAGGTCAATGTCGAGATCTTCGGCGTGACGCCCGGCAGACTCGCCAACGCGGAGCAGACCCTCGGCCAGCTCGCCAAGATCACGCACTTGGACAAGGACCGCGTGATCGCCCACGTACGGTCCGCACCTCCGCAGACGTTCCTGCCGCTGGTCACCCTCCAGACCCCCGACCAGGCCGGCGACGCAGCCCAGTTGCGGCAGGTTCCCGGCGTCGAGCGCCGGTCCCGCCTGTCGTACGTCGCCCCGGCGGTCGCCGACGAGATCGTGGGCAGGCTCGGGCCGGCCACCGCCGAACGCCTCCAGCAGGTCGGCGCGCCGTACCAGCCCGGCGACACGATCGGCGTGTCCGGGCTGCAGGTCCTGCAGCAGCGGACCCTGGCCGGCACGCCGACCGTCGATGTCGTGGCGCAGGATCCCTCCGGAATCAACCCGAAGGAGCTGTTCGAGGTCCGGGGCGCCGAGAGCCAGTCGGTGACCACGACGATCGACCGCAAGACGCAGAACGCCGCCGAGAGCGCCCTCAGGAGGGTGCGCTACCCGGCATCGCTGGCCGCGATCGACCCGGCCACCGGCAACGTCCTCGCCGCTGCGAACAACGCCGCGTCGCAGCGGAAGTACGGCGCGGCCAAGGGAGATGACGCCTCGCAGGAGAACAGCGCCGCGCTGAACGGCCACTACCCCCCGGGGATGACGTTCAGCATCGTGACCACCCGCGCGCTCCTGCAGTACCCGAACCAGAAGATCACCTCGCCGCTGCGCTGCCTGAAGGGCACCCAGGTCGGCGGGCAGACCTTCACCTACTCAGGTCCTGTGGGGAAGACGTTCCAGGCCAACTTCGCGGTGGGCTGCACGACGGCGTTCGCCAACCTGTACCGCAGCATCGCGCCCCAGGACCTGCCCGCGAGCGCGGCCCGCTTCGGGATCGGAGCCCCATGGAGTCTGCCACTGCCCTCGTTCTCCGGTTCGGTGGCGGTCCCGGCCAACGACGCCGAGCGCGCCGCCGAGATGGTCGGGCAGGGCAGGATCGAGGTCAGCCCGCTGTCCATGGCGCTGGTCGCCGGGGCGGTCAGCAGTGGCACCTGGCGGCCCCCGCAGCTCCTCAAGGACGCCTCACCGTCGGTGCCGCCCAAGAACACGGACCCCTCAGACGGGATCCCGACCCTGCAGGGCCTCATGCAGCGCGCCGTGGTGAGCGGCACCGCGAAGGGCACCAAGGTCTCCGGGGGCGTCACCGCCACGGTGCCGTACCGTAACGGACAGTACGTCTCCTGGTTCGTCGGCTACCGCCAGGGTGTGGCCTTCGCGATCGCCGTGGAGGGCAAGGCCCCTGCGGACGACCTGGCCGCGAAGTTCGTGAAGGCGCAGAGCTGACGCGGGGCCGCGGACGCGGCGGTGACCGGTGTGACGGCTTTGTCATTTCTTGACTCTGGGGTCGCAACCATCCGTATGCGATCGGACGTCTTAACAAGTGACTGAGACTCCGCTCGGGGGGTTGCGGACTCAGTCGCCGTGATGAGACCAGAGCCTCGTCTCGGGGGAGGCTCTGCCGTCCGGACCGGCCCGACCCTGCCGGTCACCCCCGTGGGTGTGCCTAGTTCACGCCCACGGGGGTTCTCGTCTTTCTGAAACCCTTCGCCGCGTACGGTCTGCCGGCCGCCTCGATGCGTGACCACGTCGCCTCACGGCCCCGCGTCATGACCTGGATGCGCCGCGTCATCGCCGGCTCCTTCGCGGCCCTCGGCGTCAGGCTCGCCTCCGCCGCCCGATAGATCTCCCGTGGCGGGAATCTCGTTGGCATCGCTGGCGTTGAAGATGTACGGTCGACGCGACGGGCGCTTCGGTGCCCGGTTGACAACTCAAGAGGGGGTGACCGGTTTCGACTTCGGTATGTCGAGACACGGGGAAGCGGGCCGAGGGCTGCGGTTATGACCTCGTTAATCCTGTGACCGCAAACGAACAAGTGCCAACTCTAAGCGCACTCAGTTCGCCCTTGCCGCCTGAGGCTAGGTAGCGAACTTGTCAGCCCGGGAGTGTCTCCGGCCCGGGACCTGGCATCGCTAGGAGACTCAACCTGCCACTCCGGCCACGGGAGTGACGGGGAAACCTAACAGTGGCTGAGCCTGTCGGCGACACGCCTGCGTGAGCGCCGGGGCTGAGAAAACGACTAGCAGGCTGCGCCCGGAGAAGCCCTGTCTTGGTACTGAAGGACGCGGGTTCGATTCCCGCCACCTCCACGAGGCGGGCCTGTGTGCTCGGTGGCTTTGGCCACCTTCGCGCAGGCCCGCTATGTCTTTCGGGGGGCGACCCCCCGAACCCCCCCGGTGTGCGGCTTCGCCGCGCCTCCGGGCTGGGCGTTCGTGCCCCGGTCGGCCAACGGTGCTCGACGACCTTCGGTCGTCTTTGCCGTTCGCCGCTATGTCTTTCCATGGTGGCGATCCCCGACCCCCCGGTGTGCGGCTTCGCCTCGCTTCCGGGCTGGGCTTGGGGGGGCGACCTCCCGGGTCCTCCGGTGGGCGGCTCCTAGGGGGAGATCAGCCGTTGACCTGTCGGTCAGCGGCTTTTTCTTTTTGTCTCGTGACAGATCCGTCGGCCTTACCGGGGGCTACGAGGCCCCGGTAGGCCGACGGCCGACTCGGTAGTTGCCGTTAGTCGGCGAGGTTGGCGGCGGTGACGCTGATGTCGGTGGGCTGGGCGGGCTCGGTGCCCATGGCGACGGCCAGCTTGCGGTGGCGCTCGGCCTCGGCGGGGCGGCCACGGCGCTCGAGGGTGCGGGCCAGGGCTTCGTGTGCCCAGCCGTTCGCCGGGTCCAGGTCGACGAGTCGCCGGAAGGTCTCCTCGGCCCGGCCGAGCTGGGCGCTGTGGAAGTACGCCCGGCCGAGCAGTTCCACCGCCGCCCGGTTGGACGGGTCTCGCTCGACGATCGGAGCGAGGATGCGGCCGGCCCCGGCGTAGTCCTTCGCGTCGAAGAACATGCTTCCGCGCTGGTAGTCCTCGTAGGTCATCGTTCCTCCATCGAAGGCGTCCCCTTGACGAGGCGCCGGGCGCCACAACGCCGGCAGGTGCCGGTCTCTTCCCGGCGGGTGAACGGCTTCAGCGCTGTCCCGGCTTCTCCTGACGTCGCACGGTGATCGGGCTCTAATGTGGGCGCGTGCGAGATTTCGTGATCGGAGTCCGGTATTTCCTGCGGGGTATGGGATGGGTGGCGCGGCGGCCCCGGCAGTGGCTGTTCGGCCTGATTCCGGCGCTGATCGTCCTCGTCGTCTACGTCGTCGCTCTGGTCCTCCTGGTCCGTTACGACTGGGATCTGGCCAAGTCGATGAGCCCGTTCGCCGACCACTGGTCGAAAGGCGCCCGCGAGACCACGCGCGGGCTGATCGCCGCGCTCGTCTTCGCGGCGGCGATCATGATCGCGATCGTCACCTTCACCGGCGTCACGCTGATCGTCGGCGACCCCTTCTACGAGAGTCTCTCCGGGCGGGTGGAGGAGAGCACCGGCGGGCTTCCTCCCGAGGTCGACGTCCCGCTGCTGCGGACGCTCGCGCGCGCCACGGTCGACGCGATCGTCGTCGGGACGGTGACCGCGCTGTTCGCGGTGCTGTTCTTCGCCCTGGGCTTCGTGCCTGCCGTCGGGCAGACGGTCGTCCCCGTCGTCGCGGCGTGCGTGTCGGGGTACTTCCTCACGTTCGAGCTGACGTCCATCGCGTTGGAGCGGCGCGGCATGCGGCGGCGCGAGCGTTTCGCCATCCTGCGCCGTAACAAGGGGCTGTCCCTGGGGTTCGGGGTGGCGGTCGTTGTGGTCTTCCTCATCCCGCTCGGCTCGGTGTTGACGATGCCGGGCGCCGTGGCGGGCGGTACGCTCCTGGCGCGCGAAAGGCTCACCGGACCGGGTATTCCGCCAGATCACGGCGCCCTCGCGGAGAACGCCGCGTGAGGGTGATGTCACGGTGGGCCATGCCCCGGCTAACAAGCTGTGGCCTGAGCGTAATTAGTGACTGAAGCGAGAAATGTTGATCTTCACGTAACCTGTGCGGCATGTCTGATCAGGGGAGCGCCGGGCAGTGGCGTCCGGCGAACAGCCACACTGGCCGATACTCCGAACAGGATGAGCCGACAGGCCCGCTTCCCGCGGTCAACGGACAGGATGCCGCACCGGCGGGGTTCCCTCCCGTGAGCGATCAGCCGGGTTCCTGGTCCGCGGACGACGACGCGCCGACGGGCGGGTTCCCCAGTGTCCCGACGTCGGCGGAGCCGCCGACGGCGACTCGCCGGGAGCGCGCGCCGTTCGAACCCGTCGACCCGGGCGGCGGGCCGGTGACGCCCGACTCCGGCGGCGAGTCCGAGACCTCCGCGGAGTACGGGCCTGAGCCGGGCGCTTCGTTCCCGCCCGGGGGCTCGTTCGGTTCCGAGACAGCCGAGCCGGAGCCCTCCTTCCAACCGACCACGGCGTTCGAGTCCGTGGCACCGCAGGAGGAGGCGCCGTCGAGCTCCTTCGGCCGGTCCACGACGACGGAGTTCTCCGCCGACGTCATGGAGCCCGCCCGGCACGAGACCGGGAGCTCCGGCTCGACCCCGTCCTTCGGGACGGAGACTCCCAGCGTCGACCCGTACGACGCGCGGGACGCGGCGTACGGGTACGAGGTGGCGGACCCCTCGTTCGGCTTGACCGGGCGTGACCCCATCGGGGAGCCCGGTGCGCCGGACCACGTGATGACCTCGGGCCCCAGCAAGGCGTCGGAGCCCTTCTCGTACGAGTCCCTGCTGAAGCCGGGGGAGGGCACCTCCGGCGCCGCGGCGCCGAACGGGCTACAGCAGTACGACGACGCGCCGCCCCAGTCGTTCCGCGCTCCTGGGGAGACGGCGTTCGACGGCGAGCCCGGTGCCTCGCCGTTCCCCGCGGGCCGGCCGGTGTCGGCCGAGGACCAGGCCGCGGAGAACGAGTTCTTCGCGCCGGACGATCATTCACCGATGTGGGACAAGCCGGTGGGCCCGTCCGGTCCGCCGCCGCAGCCCGGTAAGCCCAGCAGCGGCAACCTGCGGCTGCCGGAATGGATGCGCGACGAGAACGGTGGTACCGGCGGTCCGGTCGCTCCGCCGAGCGAGGACTTCCGGGAGGAGGGTCGGTCGAAGCTGCCGCTGATCGCCGGCCTGGGCGTGCTCGTCGTCGGCCTGATCGTGGCGGGCGGTGTCTACTTCGTCAAGGTGCGCGGGGGTTCGGAGACCACCGCGCGCTCCGCTCAGAGCCATCCGCCGAAGACGTCGTCGTCGAAGACGAGTCAGCCGGCGCCGGCGGAGAAGGCGCTCACGCAGTTCAAGGGCGACCACACCAAGCCGGTGGGGCGGATCAACGACCCCCGTTCCGGGCTGTCGTACCCGAAGCTCGGCAAGCCGTGGCAGATGCAGACCCAGAAGAGCGCCATGGCCGAGCTCGGGTTCAGCGCCGGCCAGTTCGCGGTGACCGAGAAGGCCGGGAACCAGCCGAAGCGCTGGGGTCGCCTGCTGAGCGCCCAGCTGGGCGGCTCCGAGAAGAACGACTATGACGGCCCGGGCACGGAGCGGAGCGCCGCCACGCGGGTCGCCGACTCCTACGAGGCGCGGATGTACGGCTACAAGCATCACAAGAAGGTGCTGGCCTCGCAGCCACTGGAGGTCGACGGGCACAAGGGATGGCTGGTCGGCTACTACCTGACGTACCACCGCCCCGGGGTGAAGGCCACGGGCGAGCTCTTCGCGGTCGCCCTCGTCGACACGGGCAAGAAGGTGCCCGGCGTGGTGCTCATGTCGGTGCCGAACACCCACAAGACGCTGTGGCCGGATGTGAACTACGTGATGCGGTCCATCAAGGTGTCGTGACCCGGCTCCTCGGTCTCCGAAAGCCGCGTCACATACCGAATCCCATTCCACTCGGCCTCGGCGGCGATCTAAGGTAGGCCGCAACAGGACGTTGTGAATGGGGTGGAGACATGGCCATCGGGCTGACCGAGGAGCACGAGGCGCTGGCCGACGCGGTGTGCGGATGGGCGGAGCGCAACGCGCCCGTCGACGTCGTACGCGCGACGCTCGACGTGGACGAGGAGGTCCGCCCCGCATTCTGGGCGGGCCTCGCCGACCAGGGTCTGCTCGGTCTGCACGTACCCGAGGAGTACGGCGGGCAGGGCGCCGGCCTGCTGGAGCTCGCGGTCGCCCTGGAGGCGCTCGGCCGCGCCGTCGTGCCCGGCCCGTTCCTGCCGACGGTGCTGGCCAGTGCCGCGCTGCTGCGCGCGGAACAGGCCGGCAAGGCCCACTCCGAGCTGCTGCCGGGCCTCGCCGACGGCTCCCTGGTCGGCGCCCTGTCCCTGGCGACCGGCCTCACCGGCCGCCGTACGGACGCCGGCCTGACGATCAGCGGCACGGTCGAGCCGGTTCTGGGCGCGGGGCTCGCCGACGTCATCGTGCTGCCGATCGCCACCGGCGATGGCGAGGAGTGGGTGGCCGTCGACGCCGCCCGGCTCACGGTCACGCCGGTCAGGAGCCTGGACCGCACCCGCCGCGTCGCCCGCGTGTCCGCCGACGACGTCACCGTCCCGGCCGACCGGATCCTGACCGGCCTCACGGGCCCGGAGGTCCTCGACCTGGCCGCGTTGCTCATTGGCGCCGAGGCCGCCGGCCTCGCCGACTGGTGCGTGACCACCGCCGCGGAGTACGCCAAGGTGCGCGAGCAGTTCGGCCGCCCGATCGGGCAGTTTCAGGGTGTCAAGCACAAGTGCGCCCGGATGCTGATCGAGCTGGAGAAGGCGCGCGCCGCCGTCTGGGACGCCGCCCGCGCCTCCGACGACCCCGCCGAGGAGTCCGGCTTCGCGGCCGGCGTCGCCGCCGCCATCGCCCCGGACGCCGCGCTGCGCTGCGCCCGCGACTGCATCCAGGTGCTCGGCGGCATCGGCTTCACGTGGGAGCACGAGGCCCACCTGTACCTGCGCCGTGCCTCGACGCTGCGCGTCCTCCTCGGTCCGGGCAAGGACTGGGCCGCCTCGGTGGCGCGGCTGGCGCGGGGCGGCGCGCGCCGCGCGGTCGAGGTCGAGCTGGACGAGGACACCGAGCCGCTGCGCAACCGCATCCGCGCGGAGGTCGAGCAGCTCGCCGCCATCACCGACGGTCAGGAGCGGTTCGCGAAGATGGGCGACGAGGGCTGGGTGTTCCCGCACCTGCCCCGGCCCTGGGGCAAGGCCGCGTCCCCGATGGAGCAGGTGCTCATCCTCCAGGAGCTGCGCGCCGCGAAGGTCAAGGGACCGCAGCTGGCCATCGGCGCGTGGGTGGTCCCGTCGCTGGTGAGGTACGGCACGCCGGACCAGCAGGAGCGGTTCCTCGCGCCGACCCTGCGCGGCGAGCTGGTCTGGTGCCAGCTGTTCAGCGAGCCCGGAGCGGGCTCGGACCTCGCGTCGCTGCAGATGCGGGCCGAGCGGGTCGAGGGTGGTTGGCGGCTCACCGGGCAGAAGATCTGGACGTCCATCGCCCAGCACGCGCAGTGGGCGATCTGCATCGCCCGCACCTCGGTCGAGTCGAAGAAGCACGACGGCATCACGTACTTCATCGTCGACATGAAGTCCGAGGGCGTCGACGTGCGGCCGCTGCGGGAGCTGACCGGCGAGGCGATGTTCAACGAGGTGTTCCTCGACGGGGTGTTCGTGCCCGACGACCGCGTCGTCGGCGAGGTCGGCCAGGGCTGGAAGGTCGCCCGCAACACCCTCAGCAACGAGCGGGTGCAGCTGTCCAGCGGGCAGGGCCTCGGTGCGGGCACGAAGGAGCTGCTGGGCTTCTTCCAGGGCAAGGACCTCGGCCCGGTCACGCTCGCCGAGCTCGGCGGGCTGCTGTGCGAGGGGCAGGCCATCGACCTGCTCGGGCTGCGCCTCACGCTGAAGCAGATCTCCGGGCACGAGCCGGGCGCCGAGGCGAGCGTCCGCAAGCTGCTCGGCGTGCAGTACAACCAGCAGGCCGCCGACTTCATCTGGGAGGCGCAGGGCGCGGTCGCCGCCGAGGAGGAGCCCGGCCAGGCCACCGGCCTCTGGGCCCGCTACATGCTGTTCAGCCGGTCGATGACCATCTACGGCGGCACCACCGAGGTGCAGCTGAACGTCATCGCCGAGCGCATGCTCGGCCTGCCGCGTGACCCGGAGCCCGGCAAGTAGGCAAGAGACACGGGGGACCGGCCGATGGGGATCGGGCTGATCGAGGAGCACGAGGAGCTGGCCGCGACCGTGCGGCGCTTCACCGCACGCCACGTGCCTCGCACGGTGGTACGGGCGGCAGTGGCGGACGAGGGCGTACGGGAGTCGCGGCCCGCCTTCTGGCCGGAGTTGGCGGAGCAGGGCCTGCTCGGTCTGCATCTTCCGGAGAAGTACGGCGGGCAGGGCTTCTCCGTCCTGGAACTCGCGGTCGCCGTCGAGGAGATGGGGCGGGCGCTGGCGCCGGGGCCGTACGTGCCGACGGTGCTGGCGAGCGCCGTCGTCGCCGCGGCCGACGCGCCCAGGGCGCACGAGGAACTGCTGGGCGGCCTCGCCCAGGGGGCGCGGACCGGTGCGGTGTGCCTGGCGGCAGGGCTGACCGGCCGCCGCGACGGCGGCACCCTCGTCGTCGGCGGCGTCGCCGGGCCGGTGCCCGGCGGCCTGCCGGCCGACGTCCTCGTGGTCCCGGTCGCCGTCGACGGCGGCGCCGAGGAGTGGGTGGTCCTGTACCGGCGTGAGCTCGGCGAGGGCATCGAGGCGATGGACGGCGTCGACGCCGTACGGGGGATGGCGCGCGTCGCGCCGCGCGGCGTCGTCGTGCCCGAGCACCGCGTCCTGACCGGGCTCACGCGGTCCGGCGTCCTGGCCCTCGCGGCGGTGATCCTCGGCGCCGAGGCCTGCGGGGTGGCCGGGTGGGCGGTCGATGCGGCGGCGTCGTACGCCCGGTGCCGGGAGCAGTTCGGCCGCCCGATCGGGCAGTTCCAGGGGGTGAAGCACAAGTGCGCCCGGATGCTGATCGAGCTGGAGAAGGCCCGCGCCGCCGTCTGGGACGCCGCCCAGGCCGTCACCGGCGGTGACCAGGTCCCGTACGCCACCGGGGTCGCGGCCGTCGTCGCCCCCGACGCGGCGGTGGCCTGCGCCGAGGACTGCATCCAGGTGCACGGCGGCATCGGCTACACCTTCGAGCACGACGCCCATCTGTACTACCGGCGGGCCCTGACCCTGCGGGCGGTGCTGGGCCGCGCGGCGGGGTGGCGCGCGTCGATCGCCGGGCTCGCCCTCGCCGGCACGACGCGGGATCGGGAGCCGGACCTGCCGCCCGAGGCCGAGCCGCTGCGGCAGGAGATCCGGGCGCGGGTGGCCGAGCTGGCCGCGCTGGAGGAGCGCGAGCGCGTCGCGGAGCTGGCCGCCGGCGGCTGGGTGCAGCCGCACCTGCCCCGGCCGTGGGGCCGGGCGGCCTCACCGCTCGAACAGGTCGTCATCCACCAGGAACTGCGCGCCGCCGCGCTCCAGGGGCCGCGGCTGGGCATCGGCGCGTGGGTCGTGCCGTCGCTGGCCGCCTACGGCACGCCGGAGCAGCAGGAACGCTTCCTGCCCGCGACGCTCCGGGGCGAGATCGTGTGGTGCCAGCTGTTCAGCGAGCCGGGCGCCGGCTCGGACCTGGCCGGCCTGCGCACCCGGGCGGAGCGCGCCGAGGGGGTGGTGGGGCGTGGCCATGGGGGTGGAACCGGGGGGGTGGCGGGGCGTGGCTATGGGGGTGGAGCACAGACCGGCTGGCGGGTGTCGGGGCAGAAGATCTGGACCTCCCTCGCCCAGTACGCCCAGTGGGGCATCTGCGTCGCCCGCACCGACCCGGACGCGCCCAAGCGCGAGGGCATCACCTACTTCCTGATCGACATGGCGTCTCCGGGAGTCGAGGTACGGCCGCTGAGGGACCTCACCGGCGAGGAGGTCTTCAACGAGGTGTTCCTCGACGAGGTCTTCGTGCCCGACTCCCTCGTCGTCGGCCCGGTGAACGCCGGCTGGCAGGTCGCGCGGGTCACCCTCACCGCCGAGCGCGTCAACCTGTCGACCGGCTGGCAGCTCGGCGCCGACGTGCCCCGGCTGCTGGAACTGGTCGGCGAGCTCGGCCTCGCCGAGGACCCGGTCGTACGTGACGGAGTCGGCGGCCTGGTCGCCGACGCCCACGTGTTCGCGCTGCTGGGCCTGCGGGCCACCCTCAAACGGCTGTCCGGCGTGGACGCCGGCGCCACCGCGAACGTCAGCAAGCTCGTCGGCATGGAGCACGGCCAGCGGGTCACCGAGTACGGCTTCGGGCTGCTGGACGCCGAGGGCGCGCTGACCGGCCGGGGCGGCGCCCGCGCGGAGTGGGCCCGGCTGCTGCTGGCCTCGCGGGCCATGACGATCGGCGGGGGCACCACCGAGGTCAACCTCAACGTCATCGCCGAACGCCTCCTCGGGCTGCCCCGGGACCCCGAACCGGGACGTTAGCGCGTGGCCCGCGGCTCCGCCGTTCTCTCGCCGGAGACGGAACTCGGGGGACGGCCCCTGAGGCGCCGGCACGCGGCCGTCGCCGCCGGGACGGGACTCGTCCTCGGGCTGCTGGCGCTCGGGCCCGCGCTGGCCCCGGGGTTCGTCCTGGCGTACGACATGGTGTTCGTGCCGCATCCGGTGTTCGACCGGGAGACGTTCGGGCTCACCGGCATGCTGCCGCGCCACGTGCCGAGTGACGCCGTGGTGACGGCCCTGTCCCAGGTTCTGCCCGCCGACCTGGTCCAGAAGGCGATCCTGCTGGCGATCTTCGTCATCGCCTGTGTCTCCGCCTCCGCCCTGGTCCCGTCCGAGCGGCTCACGGCGCGGCTGGCCGGGGGCGTCGTCTACGCCTGGAACCCGTTCGTCGCCGAACGCCTGCTGCTCGGCCAGTGGGCGCTGCTCCTCGGGTACGCCGCGCTGCCGTGGGTGGTGCGGGCCGCCGCGCGCGGCGACCCCCGTCGGCTGATCCTCTCCCTGGTGCCGGCGGCGATCGGCGGGTTCGCCGCGATGGCCGTGTCCGGCCTGGTCGTCCTCGCGATCGGCCTCCGCCGGGAGCCCCCGCGCCTTCTCCTGCCGCTCGCCGGGCTGCTCGTGATGAGCCTGCCCTGGTTCGTGCCCTCGATGGAGCTCTTCTCCGGGGTCCCGGCGGACCCGGCCGGGGTGACGGCGTTCGCCGCCCGCGCCGACACGCCGTTCGGCACGCTCGGCAGCCTGCTGCTCCTCGGCGGGGGCTGGAACGCCGAGACCGTGCCGCCCGGGTACGGCGCCGTCGTCACCGCCGTGCCCTGGCTGTGCGTCGTCCTGCTCGCCCTGGCGGCGTACGCGGGCCGGGGGACCGGGACGCGGGGGCTGGGGACGGCGGCGCTGGTCGGTCTGTTCCTGGCCGCCCTCGGCGCGGTCGCACCCGGTCTCCTGCGCGGCGCGATCGGCCTGTGGCCGGGGTTCGCGGTCCTGCGGGACGGCCAGCAGTACCTCGCGCCGTCGGCCCTGGCGGTCGCGGTCGGAACCGGCCTGGCCGTCGACCGTCTCGGCCGGTGGCGCCCGGAGCTGGCCGCCCTGGCCCTTCTCGTGCCGGTGGCGCTGCTGCCCGGCCTGGCCTGGGGGGCGGGCGGACGGCTCGCCGCGGTGCGCTACCCGGCCGACTGGGCGCGGGCGCGCGCCGTGGTGCGGGCCGACCCCGGTGACGTGCTCGTCCTGCCGTGGGAGGCGTACCGGAGTTACCCCTGGAACCACGGCCGCCGGGTGCTCGATCCGCTGCCACGCTTCCTGCCGGGCCGGGTGATCCTGAACGACGCGGTACGGGTCGGGACGACCGGGCGGCGCGACCTCCGGATGGCGGCGGAGGACCCTCGGGCGCGGGCGCTCGGCCCCCTGATCCGCTCCGGTGCGCCGCTCACCGGCGCGCTGCGCGCCCGCGGCGTCCGCTACGTCGCCGTCGACGCGCCCGAGTCTCTGGGCGTCCCGGCGGAGCGTCTCGCCGGGACCGAACGGGTCGCCGCAGGGCCTGACCTGGTGCTCTACCGCATCCCCGCGGTGGTTCCGAGCCGTGAGAAACGCGTTCCGCAGTGGCCGGTTGAAATTGCATGGTTCATTACATTTGCGGTTGTTGTCTGGTCAACGCGACTACCGGTCGGTAGCCTCTTCGCACGATCTTCGCCGAAGGAGCCATGATGCGGATCGCCGTCGCCATGCTGGCCGGAATCATGCTGGCCCTCGTGACCTCGTTCGGCATCGTGCGCGTCGTCACGACCTCCCAGCGGGACCCGGTCGTCAAGCCCCTGTACAACTACGGCACCCGGTGACCCGTGCGCCCGGAGGGCCCGCCCGCTGAGGCGCTGGACGTCGTCATCCCCGCGCGCGACGAGGCCGGGCGGCTTCCGTACGGCCTCGAGCGGCTGTCGGACAAGCTGGTCGGCCTGCCGCTGAGCAGTTCGATCATCGTCGTGGACAACGCCAGCGCCGACGCCACCGCGCGGATCGCCGCGCGCTGGTCCGGGCCGGTGCCGGTGCGCCTCCTGCGGTGCGCGACGCCCGGCAAGGGCGCGGCGGTCCGGGCGGGGCTGCTGGCCACCACCGCCCCGTACGTCGGGTTCTGCGACGCGGACATGGCCACCGACCTGGCCGCCCTCGACGACGCGCTCGAGCTGATCAGGGCCGGGCACCACGTCGTCGTCGGCTCGCGGCGCCACCCGGGCTCGGTCGTCGAGGTGTACGGGCATCCGCTCCGACGCCTGGGCGCCCTCACCTTCAACCGCCTGGTCCGCGACCTCACCGGCGGTGTCACCGACACGCAGTGCGGGTTCAAGTTCTTCACCGGCCCGCTGGCCCGGTCCGCCGCCGCCGACCTGCGCACGCCCGGGTTCGCCTTCGACGTGGAACTGCTGCTGCACTGCCGTCGCCGGGGCGCCGCGGCCGTGGAGATCCCGGTGGTGTGGCACGACGTGCCCGGCTCGACGTTCTCCGTACGGCGGCACGCGGCCGGCTGCCTGCGCGACCTGGTCCGCATCCACGCCCAGGCCAGGTGCTCCCTGGCGGGCCGGCGCGCCCGCGCCGTCGCCGACGAACTGCGGGCCGGATGAGCGCCGAGCGAGAGCCGCGGACTGCGGGCCGACAGAGCGTGGAGCCAGGGCGGCGGACTGTGGGGCGACAGGGCATGGAGCCAGGGCGGCGGACTGTGGGCCGACAGAGCGTGGAGCCAGGGCGGCGGACTGTCGGGCGACAGGGCATGGAGCCAGGGCCGCGGACTGCGGGCCGGGTGCGCACGGAGCGAGAGCTGCGGACGCTCGCGGTCGTCAACTGGCGCGACCCCTGGCACCCGGCGGCCGGCGGGGCCGAGCGTTACGCGTGGGAGATGGCCCAGTGGTTCACCGCGCGGGGGACCCGGGTGCGGTTCGTCACCGCACGGGCCCCCGGCCAGGCCCGGAGGGAACGCGTCGACGGGGTCGAGGTCGTCCGCCTCGGCGGCCGGTTCAGTATCTATCCGCTGGTCCTGGCCTGGATGCTGATCCACCGGCGGGCGTTCGACGCCGTGCTCGACTGCCAGAACGGCATCCCCTTCTTCACCCCCTGGGTGATGCCGCGCGGCGTGCCGGTGCTGTGCGTCGTCCACCACGTCCACGACGAGCAGTTCGGCGTCCACTTCCCGGCATGGCCGGCGCGGATCGGCCGGTTTCTCGAAGGGCCAGTGGCCCGGCGCGCGTACCGGCGGCACGCCTGTGTGGCGGTCTCGCCGTCGACGGTGACCGCCATGCGGGAGCGCCTGGCCTGGACCGGGCCGGTGTACGTCGTCCCGAACGGCGTCACGCTCGCCGGCGCCGTTTCGGAACGGGAGGAAGGCGCGCCGGAGCTGGTGTGCGTGAGCAGGCTCGTCCCGCACAAGCGCGTCGACCGGCTCCTCGACGTCGCCGAGCGCCTCCGCGTCCGGCTGCACGTCATCGGGCGCGGGCCCGAAGGGGAAAGGCTGCGCGCCCTGGTCGCCGCGCGCGGCCTGGACGACCTGGTCGTCCTGCACGGCCACCTGCCGGAGGAGGACAAGGTCGCGCTGGTCGCCCGGGCCCGGCTCCATCTCAGCGCCTCGCAGGGGGAGGGCTGGGGCCTCAGCGTGGCCGAGGCGGCGGCCCTGGGCGTGCCGACGGTGGCGTACGACGTCGACGGGCTGCGCGACGCCGTCATCGACGGCGTGACCGGCTGGCTCGCGCCCGAGGGAGACGACCTCACGGACGTCGTGGAGCGGGCGCTGAAGGAGCTCACCGGGCCGGAACGGCGGCGCGAGACGGCTGCTGCCTGCCGGTCCTGGGCCGCCGAGTTCGCCTGGGCCCACAGCGCCGAACGGATGGCGGCGCTGCTCGACGCGGCCGTACGGCGCGGTACGGCGCACGGCTTGGAGGATCAGTCGTTCCCATGGCCGCGCTGACCAGGGCCGAGGCGCTCCCCGGCACGGCCGACGAACCGGACGGCGTCGACGAGCGGCTCCGCGAACGCCTGCGGACCCTGCTGTGCTGCGCGCTCCTGACGCTGCTCGCGACGGCGACGCGACCGGGCCGCATCATCGCCGACACCAAGATCGACATGGCGGTGAACCCGCTCGGCTTCCTCGGCCGGGCGCTGCACCTGTGGGACATCGAGCAGTTCGGCCAGCTGCAGAACCAGGTGTCGGGCTACCTGTTCCCGATGGGCCCGTTCTACGCGCTCGCCCACCTCGCCGGAATGCCGCCCTGGATCACCCAGCGGCTGTGGCTGGCGACGCTCCTGTGCACCGCGTTCCTCGGCGCCCGCCGCCTCGCCGGACGGCTGGCGATCGGCACGCCGACGGCGCGGCTGATCGGCGCGCTCGCGTACGCCCTCGGGCCGCACGGGCTGGCGTCCCTCGGCACGAACTCCTCCGAGTACCTGCCCCTGGCCATGCTGCCGTGGATGGTGCTGCCGCTGGTCGGCGCGGCCCACGGCGGCGGGCGGGTCCGGGCGGCCGCGCGGTCGGGCCTCGCCGTCGCCTGCTGCGGCGGCATCAACGCCACCGCGACCCTCGCGGTCCTCGTCGTCCCGGTCCTGTACGTGCTCACCAGGACCGGACGCCCCCGGCTGCTCCGTGCCCGCCTCCTCGCCTGGTGGACGGTCGCCGTCGGCTGCGCGACCGCCTGGTGGTCCGTGCCCCTGCTCCTGCTCGGCCGGTACGCCTACTCGTGGCTGCTCTACACCGAGAAGGCCGCGACGACCACCGCGACCACCGGCCCGGCCAACGTCCTGCGGGGTTCCGAACGCTGGGTGAACTTCCTCGTGGTCGACGGCCGCGCCTGGTGGCCCCTCGGCCACGCCTTCGCGACCGAGACCGCCCCCATCCTGTGCACCGGCCTCATCGCCGCCCTCGGGCTGGCCGGTCTCATGCGCGCCGGGCTGCCCGAGCGGACCTTCCTCATCCTCACCCTGCTGACCGGCCTCACCGTCATGGTCGCCGGGCACGCGGGCCCGCTCGCCCTCGCCGTACGGGACCTGATCGACGGGCCGCTCGCCCCGCTCCGCAACCTCTACAAGTTCGACGGCCTGGTACGGCTGCCGCTGGCCCTGGGCGTCGCGCACCTGCTGTCGTCCCCGCGCCGGTCCCGGCGGCCCTGGGCGGCGGTCGGAGCGGCGGCCGCCCTGGCCGGCGTGATGCTGTCCGCGCTGAGTACCGGCCTGTCCGCCGACGGCGACTTCCCGAAGGTCCCGCAGTACTGGCGGGAGGCCGCCGCCTGGCTCAACGGGCGCGCCGGAGAGCAGGGCGTCATGGTCGTCCCCGGTGCGCGCTTCGGCGAGTACCTGTGGGGACGCCCCATGGACGAGATCACCCAGCCGCTCCTCAACGTCCGCTGGGGGGAACGGCAGCTCGTCCCCGCCGGGTCGGCGGGCTTGACCCGGATGATGGACGCCATCGACCAGCGGATCACGACCGGTCAGGGCTCCCAGGGTCTGACCGAGGTACTGGCCCGGATGGGCGTCCGGTACCTCCTCGTGCGCAACGACCTGCAGCGCAGCGATCTGCGCGGCGCGTGGCCCGCCCGCGTCCACCAGGCCCTGGACGCCTCGCCCGGCATCCGGCGGGTCGCCTGGTTCGGCGATGTCCCGGCCGGCTCGACCCTGCCCGACGACGCGGTCGGCTCCCCGGACCAGCCGTACGCGCCCGTCGAGATCTACGAGGTCGGGGGCGCGGACGACGCCGTCGGGCTCCTCGACGCCGACCGGGCGCTGCGGCTGTACGGCTCGCCCGAGGCACTGCTCACCCTGGCCGACAACGGCCTGCTGGGCGACCGGCCCGTCCTGTTCGGCGACGACGACCCGAACACCACCGGCCGGTCCGTCGTCGCCGACTCCCTGCGCCGGGTGGAGCGCGACTTCGGGGAACTGCGCGGCCACACCTCGCCCACCCTGACCACCGCCGAGCGCGCGACCGTGCCCGCCACGCGGCGGGACATCCTCGAATCCGGCTGGGACCGTTACTCCACGGTCGCCGCCTACAGCGGCATCAGGGACGTCACGGCCTCCGCCTCCGCGTCGGACGTCACCTCGCCCGCCGAACTCGACCAGAGCGGCGCCCTGCCGTACGCCGCCCTGGACGGCGACCCGCGGACGCGGTGGGAGAGCGGCGGGTGGACCGGCCCCGTCGGCCAGTGGCTCAGAGTCGACTTCGACCACCCGCTGACGCCCCGGAACGTCACGGCGATGTTCGCCCAGGACGACCGGCTCGGCCCGCCGCCCGACGAGATCGCCGTGGAGACCGAGACCGGCCGGATCGTCCAGCGCCTCGCCCGTACCTCCCCCGCCCAGCCGCTCCGCGTCCCCGCCGGAGCGACCCGCTGGCTGCGGATCCGCGTCCTCTCCCTCACCGCCCGGCCCGCCGTACCCGCCGCGGCCCGCGTCGCCGTACCCGAACTGCACATCGACGGCGTGCACGCGGCCCGCGAGTACCGCCTGCCCTCGGTCCCGGCCGGCGCCACCGTGGTGATGTCGCGGACCTCCGGCGGAATGCCCGCCTGCATGCAGGGCTCCGTCCGCTGGGTCTGCTCGCCGTTCTTCGAACGCCGTGACGAGGAGCCGTACGGCTTCGACCGCGTCTTCGCCGCCGCTCGTACGGGCACCGCCAAGCTGTCCGGAACGGCCACCCTCACCGATCCCGGCCTGATCCAGCGCTACACCAGCACCGATCCCCGCCTGAAGGTCACGGCGAGCTCGACCCTGACCGGCGAGCCCGCGACCCTGCCCCGCGCCGCGTTCGACGCCGACCCGGCGACCACCTGGGTGCCCGCGACCGGGGACCGCGCCCCCTGGCTCTCACTGGCCTGGAAGCGCAAGATCCGCGTCGGCCGGATCACCGTACGACGCCCGGCCGGTGCCGCCTTTCTCACCCAGGTCCGCCTGGAGGGGGACGACGGCCAGTGGCGCGAGGCGCCGCTCGACGACAACGGCCGCCTGTCGTTCAAGCCGATGCGGACCGGCCACTTGACGCTGCGCTTCTCCGGCCTGCCGCAGATAACCGACGTCACCGTGCCCGGGGTCCCGCCGTTCCGCACGCTCCCCGGCGCCCGTGTCCCCCTGCCGTGCGGCTTCGGCCCGCGCCTGCGCCTGGGCGGCACCGACGTCCCCACGCGAGCGACCGGCACGTACGCGGACCTCCTGCAGGGCCGTCCCATTCGCTTCCATGCCTGCCGTACGGTCACGGTCAGGGCCGGGGACGACCGGCTCACCCCGGTGCCCTTCGACACCTTCCGCGTCGACTCGGCCGTGCTGAGCCCGGTCGGCGCCGCGGCCGCCGCCGACCACGAGCCCGCGCCGGTGACCGTGACGCGGTGGACGTCCGAGCACCGGCAGGTCGAGGTCTCGGCCCAGCAGGCGTCCTACTTGGTGGTCAACGAGAACGCCAACGCCGGGTGGCAGGCGAAGATCGGCGGCCGGACCCTGCGCCCGGTCCGCATCGACGGCTGGCGACAGGCGTGGGCGGTCCCCGCGGGCACCATCGGCACCGTCCACCTGTCGTACACGCCCGACCGCACCTACCAGGCCTCCGTCCTGGCCGGCCTGAACTTCCTCCTCATCCTGCTGATCGCCGCCCGCTGGCCCTCCCGGCACCGGCCCGACGGGGAGGACGCGCGGGACCGGGCCGCAGAGCCGGAGTCGGCGCCGCGCGGGACGGTGTCGACCGTGATCACGACGATCGCCGGGGCGGTGGGGACCGCCGGCATCGGATTCTGGGCCGGGGGCATCACCGCGTCGGCCGTGGCGCTCGTCGCCGTGGTGGTGTTCGCCGCCTCCGCGAGAGTGCCGCGCGTGCGGCCGGCCGCCGCCTGGCTCCCGGCGGCGGCGATGCTCGCCGCGACGGCGTCCCTGACGATCGGCCTGCGACTGCAGTCGGCGCAGAACTCCTGGGGGGCCTTCTTCGCCGAGACCCTCCCAGGGCTCCTCTGCCTCCTCATCGTCGCGCGTCTCATCGCGGCACTGGCGGGGTTCGGGACCCCGGCCAGATCGGATGGTCGACGTAGCCGCGGGCCCCGCCGGAGTAGTGAGTCGCCGGGTCGCTGATCGCCGTCTCCCGTCCCAGGGCGAACCGGCAGACCAGGTCGGGGTTGGCGATGAAGAGGCGGGCGAAGGACACGGCGTCGGCGATGCCGGCCTCGACGATCGCGTCACCCGTCTCCCGGTCGTAGCCGTGGTTGGCGATCAGCGGCCCGTCGAAGAGCTTGCGGTAGCGGGCGATCGCGTCGATGTCGGGGACGGGGTTCCTGGGAGCGGGACCGCGGAGGTGCAGGTACGCGAGGGGATGTTCGTTCAGCCCGGCCACGACGGTGTCATGGCCCACCAGGGTCCGCTCATCGGCGGTGTAGGGGTAGTCGTCGCGCGAACGGTCGGCGGAGGGCGCGTCGTCGATGGTCCAGTACGGCGACAGCCGTACGCCGACCCGTCGCCCGTCCCACGCGGCGGTCACCGCGTCGACGACCTCGAAGAGCAGACGGTCCCGATGGGTGCCGTACGCGTCGGTTCGCCGGTTCAGCCGCGGGTTGAGGAACCGCGCCATCAGGTACGTGCCGTTCGCGGCGATCTCGACGCCGTCGAATCCGGCCCGGCGCGCGTTCTCGGACGCGGCGCCGTACTCCGCCACCGTGCGCCCGATGTCCGCCGGGGTCAGCTCCCGTACGGATCGCGCGTCGGCACCGGCGTACCAGAGCTGCAACACGATGCGTCCGCCCAGGGCGTGGACGACGTCCGTGACCCGGCTCCACGCGGCGGCCTGCCGCTCGTTGTAGATGCCGGGGACGTTCGGGAAGCCGATCGCGCGCTCGCTCACCCAGCTGCCTTCGGCGACGATCAGGCCGGCACTCGCCCGTTGGCCGTAGTAGGCGGTATGCAGGTCCGTCGGCACCAGGTCCTCGTTGGTCGCACGGCACCGCGTCAACGGCGCCATCACCACCCGGTTCGGCAGCCGGAGGTCCCCGAGGGCCACCGGACCCAGCAACGGGCGGTTCCCGCCGAACTCGCTACCCTGCTTCTGTCGCATCATTGATCTTTCTTCCTCATCGCTCGCTGATTCGGCGCCACGAGACAGACGGAGCGCGACGGTGAAAGGTGACCGATGGACGAGCACGACGGGCCGGCCGAGCAGTTCGAGGGGCATCGCGAGCAACTGCGCGCGGTGGCCTACCGGATGCTGGGCTCCCTGAGCGAGGCGGACGACGCCGTCCAGGAGGCCTGGCTCCGGCTCAGCCGCACCGACCTCGGCGGCATCGACAATCTGGAGGCCTGGCTCCGTACGGTGGTGTCCCGCCTCTGCCTCGACATGCTGCGCACGCGCACATCGCGCCGGGAGGACCCGCTGGGGTGGCACGTGCCCGCCCCGGCGGCGGACGACGATCCGGAGCAGGAGGCGGTCCTCGTCGACGCGGTCGGCCGCGCGATGCTCGTGGTGCTGGACGCGCTCCCTCCCGCCGAGCGTGTCGCGTTCGTGCTGCACGACCTGTTCGCCGTGCCGTTCGACCAGATCGCTCCCATCGTCGACCGCACCCCGGTCGCCACGAAGAAACTCGCCAGCCGGGCGCGGCACCGGGTACGCGGCGCCGCCGCGGTCCCCGTCTCGGAGCTTGCCCGGCAGCGGCGGGTCGTCGAGGCGTTCCTCGCCGCCACGCGCGGCGGCGACCTGGGCGCGCTGCTCGCCGTGCTGGCCCCGGACGTCGTACGGCGAGCCGACGCCCTGGCGCTGACGCCGGGCCGGGAGACGGTGCTGCGGGGGGCGGACGCCGTCGCGCGGGAGATGCTGGTCTTCGGACGGCGCGCGAGGTTCGCGGAGCCGGCGCTGGTCGACGGCACGGTCGGTGCCGTGGTCGCCCCGAACGGCCGGCTGCTGCTCGCTCTCGCGATCACGGTGGCGGGCGACCGGGTCGCCGAGTACGAGCTCATCGCCGACCCGGCTCGCCTCCGGCGGCTCGACCTCGCGGTCCTGGACGTCAGGCCTGCCGCCTGGTCCTACCGGGACGGCGACGATCTAAGGTGAAACACGTGTCGGACTCATCGCCGCGTCGGCTGCCTCGCGGGCGTTACGCCCTTGCGCCGGAGGAAGTGGAGCGCATCCAGCGATCGCGGCTGTGCGCGGCGATGGCGGAGGTGATGGCCGAGAAGGGGTACGTGGCCACCTCGGTCGCCGACGTACTGAAGCGGTCGGGGGTGTCGCGGCAGAGCTTCTACCAGGTGTTCGATTCCAAGATCGACTGCTTCATGGCCGCCTTCGACGTGGCGGGCGACCTGCTGATGAGGCGGCTGCTGGAGATGGTCGGCGCCGACGAGCGCGGCGTACCCGGACCGGAGGCGGCCGGCGATCCGCTGCAGAGGTTCGAGCGGGCGTTCACCGCCTACCTCGAAGCGCTCGCCATCGAACTGCCCTACACGCGGTTGTTCCTGATCGAGGTGTACGCGGCCGGGCCCGAGGCCATCGGGCGCCGGGGTGAGCTGCAGGCCGCCATCACCGCCAACTTCGCCGACCTCATGGGGGTCACCGATGACGCGGGCCGGTTCGCCTGCCAACTGATCGTCGCGGGGACCAGCACCCTGGTGACCCAGGCGGTCGCCGACAACGATCTGGAGGCGCTGCGCGCCATCGGACCATCGGTGATCGACCACGTCCGCACCCTCTGGAAGGCCGGAGCCTTCGGACAGCAGGCAGGTCGGCCGGGATCGGCGTGATCCAGCAAGCTCGCCCGTGACCTCTAACCGATCGTCCACATTGTCAGATTCCTGCCTCCGATGGCGACGGTCCTGCCGTTCGGGCTGAAGGCGACGCAGTTGATCGCGGCATCGGTGCCGGTGCTGAGGGCAGTGATGCCCTTGCGGCGAGTGACGTCCCACAACGTGACGGTGCCGTCATTGAAACCGGTTGCCAGGACGGCGTCCGGGCCGAACGCGATGCAGGTCACGCCGGAGCCGGGCCCGGTCAGGCCGGCGATCCTCGTACGGGCCGTGACGTCCCACAGCGTGATCGTCCCGTCGCTGCGGAGGTTCGCCAGCGTCTTTCCGTCGGGACTGAATGCCAGGGAGTGCGCACTGGAATTGGTATGGGCCAGGGTGGCGATGTTCGCATGGGAGGAGGTGTCCCACAGTTGGAGCAGCCCGTCGCTGCTGGTGTTCCCGGGGTTGCCGTTGCCGCTGGCGCTGGCCAGGATGCGGCCGGAGGGGTTGAACGCCAGGACCGCGACCCAGTAGCCGTTGCCGGTGTGCAGGGTCGCGCTGCTCGTCCGGGTGGCCGGATTCCAGAGCCTGATGGCCGGGGCGTCGTAGGCGGCTGCCAGCGTCCCGTCGGCCGGGTTGAACGCCACACAGCCGGGAGAGCCGTTCCACTCGACGGGGTTGAGGTAGGGGAGGGTGGTGACGGCGCCGGTGGCGACATTCCACAGGCTGATCGTCCCGTCGCCATTGCCGACCGCCAGGCCGGCCCCGTCCGGGCTGAACGCCGCGGACATGGTGGCCGAGAATTGGGAGTTGAAAGCGGTGACCTGTGCGAGCGGCCTCGCCCAGGGGTTGGTGACCGTGTGAGTGAAGGTCTTGGCCAACGTCCCGGTGGCCACCTCCCACAGCCTGGCCTTACCGTCGTCGCCGACACCGGCCAGCATTTTGCCGTCCGGGCTGAAGGCCACCGATCGCACCATTTTGTTGCCGCCGTAGAGGAGCGTCACCGGGGCTTCGGAGTGCCCGGTCGCATTCGGCGTCGGAGTCGGATGCCCGCTCGCGCCCACTGAGCGCAGCAGGGAAACCGCCGGGATGGCCGCGACGGAGGCGACGCCCAGCCCGGCCACCATGAAGTCACGGCGGCTCGGGCGCCACTGACGACCGTGTGACCTTGCGGTCAGCGCCCTGGTGTCCGGCCTCGGCGCACGGGCCTGGTGCGAAAACTCACGATCACATTCGCTGATCATCGTGGTGACGGCAGGTGGGAGCCATGTACCCCCCTTTCCGGCGGGAAGCGCGAGCCGGTCCAGGATCTCGGTGAGGCCGGGCCGTTCCTCCGGCTTCTTGGCAAGGCAGCCGCTGATCAATCCGGTGAGATGGGCGGGGAGCCTGGTCAGGTCGGGATCGTGGTGCACGACTCGGTACACGATCGCTTCGGCCGAACCTGCGCCGAAGGGGCCGTACCCGGTCGCGGCGAACGTGAGCACCGAGCCCAGCGCGAACACGTCACTGGGCGGTCCTACCCGGAGTCCACTCGCCTGCTCGGGGGACATGAACCCGGGGGTTCCGAGCACGGTGGTCGAGGCGTGGGTGGCGTCCAGCGCGCGGGCGATGCCGAAGTCGATGACGCGGGGACCGTCGGCGGCGAGGATGATGTTGCCGGGTTTGAGGTCACGGTGCACCAGGCCCACGTTGTGGATCGCGGCCAGCCCCTCCGCCAGCCCCGCCCCCAGGACCCCGACCGCCTGGGCCGGTAGCGGCCCATGTGCCTCGATGGCCTGTTGCAGCGATGGGCCGGCGATGAAGGCGGTGACCAACCACGGTGGATCGGCGTCGGGATCGGCATCGACCACCGGGGCGGTGTAAAAGCCGCCGACCCTGCGGGCCGCGGCGACCTCCTCGGCGAACCTGAGGCGGAACCGCCTATCGTCCGCCAGCTCAGGGCGTACGAGCTTCACCGCGACCAGACGGCCTCCGCGAGAGCGGCCCACGAACACCTGGCCCATCCCGCCGCCGCCCAGGCGCCCCAGCAGGGGATACGCCCCTACCTGCCGCGGATCGCCGACCTGCAGAGGATCCATGAGTAGCGCCCATCTGGAAAGAACACCAGCGTCTGTCAGACTGGACCGGATTCCTTCGGGAAACAACCGCTCACCGAAGTACGTGAACGCGCCGGCGTCGTCGACAGGCTCGTCGGCGTCCACCGCCCGCCCGGGTCCCCGGACCGCCGCCACGGGAACCGCCATGGAACCCGATCACTTCACGAAAAGGTCGTTTCCTGAAAGGATCTACATCAACTGTACATGGATGTTCTTCTGAGCGGGAGCAGGTCCCGGATGGAGCCGCTGCGGGAGCGCGCCAGGTGGGGCCGTACCGGCTGGAAGGGCGGCTGGGCGGCGGCGGAATGGGGCAGGTGTACCTGGGGCGTTCCCGTGGCGGGCGTCCGGTCGCGGTCAAGGTGGTACGCCCCGAACTGGCCGACGACGCGGGGTTCCGGCGCCGGTTGGCCCTGGAGGCCAAGGCCGCCCGGAGGGTCGGCGGGTTCTACACCGCGCAGCTGGTCAAGGCCGACTCCGACGCTCACCCGCCGTGGATGGCCAGCGCCTACATCCCCGGCCCCTCCCTGTATGAGGCCGTGGAGGCGCACGGACCGCTGCCCGTCGCGGCGATCGGCGTCCTGGCGGCGGGCCTGACCGAAGGACTCGCCCGCGCCCGGTGCGCCGGTGTCGTAGGGGGCGATCGAAATGCTCGGGAAAGGCGAGGTGAAAGGCATCGCCATCCGGATGAAGCGCCTCGTGGTCGGTGTCATCACCGAGCTTTTGTCCGCCCCCAGGGTCGGTGGTCGAGCGCGTCCGCCTCATCGAGCGATCTTCGGTGTCCACGTCGAGGGTTTTCGTTGTTCTGAGTGCGAAAACCCTCGACGGTACCGTCGGAGATCATCGACATGCAGCCGGAGGGTGACTGGATCACCCTGGCGGCCGGATCGATCCCGGCGAGACGCCCCTCGAAGCCGCCGTACGGGAACTGCACGAGGAGAGCGGCCTGCACCTGCCGACACTCACCCTCGCCGGGTACGCACGCTTCCGGCTCACCACCCCACCACGCGACGAATACGCCGCGATCTACACCGCCCGGGTCCTCGCCCGCGACGACGGCTTCACCCCCAACCAGGAGATCAGCGCCATCCGCTGGTGGGACACCGCCGGCCTTCCTCCCGACAACAGCCAGATCATCGACGTGACCGTGGCACACCACACCCGTTCTCATGCGCGACCGACTGGCTGACTCCGTTCCAGGCGACTCGGATAGGTGTCCTCCATCAGCTCGTGGACGCAGCTACGCGAGCGTGAGGGCGAGTCCGGGCGTGGTGTACAAACCGGGGATGGAGTTCTTCTGCTACCACCGCGATCGGCCCGGCTCCTTGGCGTTGCGCCACGAGTTGCTGGAAGAGCACTGGTCCTACATGGACCGGTACGAGAAGGAGCTGATCGCCCGGGGCCCGACCTTCGTCCGTGACGACGGCATGCTCACCGGCAGCGTGCACATCGTCGACCTGCCGGATCCCGCCGCCGCCCGCGCGTTCGCCTTCGACGAGCCCAGCTACCAGGCCGGCGCGTACCGGGACGTGCTGCTGCGCCGGTGGCGCAACTTGCTCGGGCGCACGATGTGGGATTTCCCCGGTGGCCGGACCGGAGGCGACCGGTACCTGGTGCTCGGCCTCGGTTCGGGGCAGGCGGCCGACCTCGCCGTGCCGGCCGACCAGGACGAACTGATCGCGTACGGGCCCCTGCTGTCCGACGACGGCTCCACCTGGGTGGGTACGGCGGCGCTGGTCAGGGCGCCGGACCCGGACACGGCACGCGCCGTCCTGACCGCGGACCGGTACGCCGACATCGAGGTCCACGCCTGGGAGTTCGGCGGGCGGCGATAATGACTTATGAACGTGACGAGAAAGGCTGGGGATCAGACGCCTGGTACCGGAGGTGATGACGCTCTTCGAGGCGGTTCCCGCCTCCAACGCCGGGGCAACTCCTCTGATAGGTGCTCTCCACCAGACCTATTCTGCGGTGTAGTTCCGCGCAGGTTCCGGCGGTGACCCAGATGCCCGGCCTGTCGAGCATGTAACCATGCGCGACATAGCGGCGTGTATAGGCGCCGAAAAGGATCAGCCAGCCCGGATGCGCGCGCCGGAGGCCGTTCAGCTCCGCATCGAGGTCCCCGGCTCTCATGGGGCGACCCGTGCCCAGACGACCTTCTGCCCGTTCTCTCGGCGGACGCCCCAGCCGGCCGCGAGCGCGTCGACGATCAGCAGGCCCCGTCCACCTTCCCTGTCGGAGTCTCCGAACACGTCCTTGATCTGAGGCTCGTCCGGCGAGGAGTCCACCACCTCGATCAGCAGGGCGCCGTCCTCGGGAGTCAGCCGGACGGCGAAGACCTGGCCGAGCCTCGCCGCGTTGGCGACCAGTTCGCCTGCGACGGTGCTCGAGTCCTCCAGCAGCTCCGTCAGGCCCCATTCCGTCAGCCGGTCCTTGAGTACGAGGCGGGCGCAGGGGGCCGCTGCCGTATTCGGGTTGAGAGAGATTTCATACGGAAGGCGCGATTCGATCACGAGACTTCCTCCGAGGTCGACTATTTCTCCTATCCCTCTCAGGTCGCTGAAGGGATCGGTTTCTCAGCGTGTCTTGTCGCGGTTACCGTCGATACGGTTTCATCCCTACAGATCCCAACGCTCGAAAGTGGAGGTCAAGCCGATGGGACGCGAACGGGAGATCGATCCGCGGGTATCGGCGATCGCACAGTACGGATATCGCCTCCGGCATTACCGGAAAAAGGCCAATCTGTCCCAAGATGCATTAGGAGCTCGATTCGGCGTGACCGGCCAGATGATCGGTCACATCGAGACCGCCAAGCGGCCGACCACCCCGGAGATGTCCAAAGGCTTCGACGAGCTCTTCGGCCTCGACGCCTACTTCGAGGAGCTCTGGTGGCACGTCCGCCGCGAACAGACCCCCAGCTGGTTCCGCGACTACGTCGCCGCCGAGGCTCGCGCCGCGTCCATCCGCCTCTTCGACCCGCTGATGATTCCAGGGCTGCTCCAGACCGAGGCGTACGCGCGCGAAGTGCTACGCGCGGGGCAGCCGGAGGACAAGCTGGAGCAACTCGTCGCCGCACGACTGGCCAGGCAAGAGATCCTCCGAAGGGAGGAGCCACCATGGCTAGTCTTCGTCATCGCCGAGTCCGCGCTCCGACGCGTCGTTGGCGGGCTCGACGTCATGAGGGAGCAGTACGCGCGACTGCTCGAGCTGGCGGAGCGGCCGAACGTCACAATCCATGTTCTGCCGGAACACGCGCCGGTCTATCCATCCGGGGGCTTCACGCTTTTCAGCTTTGACGAGGCACCCGATCTCGGGCACGCCGAGGCCGTTAACGGCCATGGTCCGCTGATCGAGCAGCGCAAGCCGATCGAGGGACTTAAAGTGATGTTCGACCTGATCAGATCCGCAGCCCTGTCCGCAGCGGCGTCGGCCGATCTGATCCGAACCCTGGTGGAAGGGACGTGACAGCCATGAACACCTCCTCCCTCGAATGGCGTAAGAGCGACCGCAGCGGTCAGGAAGGCGGGCAGTGTGTCGAGGTGGCGGTCGTCGACTAATGAGTGCGATGTCCGACGGCCGCGCCGACGGCGGCGCGCGTTTGATGACGAGTGCCGTTCTGGTCGATTGGCGCCGAAGCATTCGTAGCGGTCAGGAGGGCGGGGAGTGTGTGGAGGCCGCCCTCCTCTGGCGGAAGAGCATCCGCAGCGGTCATGACGGCGGGCAGTGCGTCGAGGTCGCCCTGATTGGTCGTGACAACCGGCTCGGTGCCTGACCGAGCCGGTCATCACGAGACCAGCCGATGCCCCTGGGGCGCGGTCAGTCACGGATCACGGCCTTGGTGCGCATCAGGAACTCGCCCAGGTAGGCGTCGTGCGGCACGCCCGGTGCCATCCAGTACGTCGGGTGGTCACCGATGTACAGGTTCTTGATCGTGGGGTCGGCGAGCAGGTCGTCCAGCAGGCGCTCGTCCTTGGTCACCGCGGTGAGGACGAGGGTGTCCTTGAACACTGCGGTCCCGGCCTCCCGCGTCCACGGCGCCACCCACACGCATGGGAACGCCAACTCGACGCCGGCCTGCTCGGCGAACGGGTCGTCGAGCTGGTGTACGGCCGGCCGGAGCACGGCGCTGCCGTCGGCGAGTTCGTCGACCACGCCGTCGCCGCCGAGGTGTGTCTTGGTGCCCGCGGCCTTGGCCAGGAGGTAGCCCTCGATCTTCTTGGCGGCCTCCAGGGAGTAGGCGGTGAGGACGGCCTTGTCGTCTTCCGGCGGCAGGCTCGGGATCGCCGAGAGCCGCTCGGCGATCGCCTCGGCGACCGGGGTCGGGTCGCCCTCGACGAAGACGGCCGTGGTGTTCACGCAGGCCGTACCGCCCTGGTGGCTGATCGAATCGACGATCATGTCGATGTGGTCACGCCAGTCGGAGTCGGCGGTGATCAGGATCTTCGACCGGCCGGGACCGTTCGGTAGGACCGTCGGGTCCGCGGCGTACTTGTCGATCACTTCCTGTCCGCCGTACACCATGCTCAGGTCGGCCTGGCGCAGGATCTCGTCCGCGGCGGCGTAGTCGGTCGGCAACAGCACGATCTGGTCGTCGCCGAACCCGGACGCGCGCAGCGCGGAGATCAACCGGTAGGGGGTGAGGGGCTCGCGCCGGGAGGGCCGTACGGCCACGCGGTAGCCGAGCGCGATGGCCTCCAGCCAGAGGCTGTGCACGCCGGGATGGTTGCCCGCCGCATGGACCGCGAAGACGTCTCCGCGCCGGATCCAGGTCGCAGTGCCCCGCCGGGCGTTCGGATCACGCCAGTCGTTCACCGCGCCGACCGGCCGTGCCTGCTGGGCGCTCCGGTATGCGTCGGCGGCGCTACGGGCGATGGCCTGCACCGCCTCCCGGACGATCGGCAGCGGCGTGCCGGACATCCGGCTGACCGTGTACTGATAGTCGGCGGCGGACATGCCGTCGACCACGCCGGTGGCGAACAGCTCGCCCGCCTTGGCGAGCGCGGCCAGGCGCTCCTCCAGGGGAAGAGTGTCGGCCTTGCGCAGCGCGGACATCGTACGGCTGACGAACAGCTTGGGGACGAGGCTGAGCTCGACCAGCGGATCGCCGGCCACGTCGGAGACGGTCAGCCTGCTGCGCGCCCGGTAGGACCCGTTCGCTCCCAGCGCGTCGATGTAGATGGGATCGGTCATCAGTACACCCCCTCGATGACGGCCTCGTCGTCGAAACGGGCGACAGGGGACACGTCGGCCACCGAGTCACCGGCCTGACCGGCCGGCGGTTCGACCCGGGTGGCGAGGTCTCGTTCCAGGTTGTTGGGCAGCAGCATGTTCTTGCTGACGTGGTTCATCACGACCTGGCCGCGCTCGCCGTATCCGACCGAATGGTCGGTGTCGGGGTCGACGACGCGGAACGTGATGAAAGGCGCGGGCGGGTCGAAGATGCACGGATCGTCGTCCGTGAGGTCGGCGCGCTCATTCGTGCCGCCGAGGATCATCGTGCTTCCGTAGCCGCCGCGGAGCCTGACTCCGGGGAAGACCTCGGTGCGGTACAGATAGCGGGTGTCGGCGTCCATGTGCGCCCCGCCCCAGACGATGCCCTCGACCTTCTCGTTGATCAGGTCGACGAGGTCGTCGTGGCGGGCGATCCGCTCCAGCAGCGGCGGCGTCGTCATGATGACGCCGACGTCCTGGGTCCGCAGCACGAACGCGGCCTGCTCGACGAGGTGCTCGGCGTAGGAGTCGGCCTCTTCCGCCTTGCCGGCGGCGATGAGCTTCTTCACCCAGCGCGGATCCATGTCCACCGCGAACCTGATGCCGCCGCGGTCGGCCGCGTGCTTCGTCGTCAGCTCGCCAGCGATGTGCGGCCCGCTCGGCATGACGGCGAGCCAGTTGACGTTCCTCGGGAAACCGGCGGCGTCCAGGCCGGCGTTCATCCACGCCATGATCCGGTCCCACCAGTCCCGCAGGACGACCACGCGCTTCGGGGCGCCGGTGGTGCCGCCGCTCTCGTAGACGCCGACGACGTCCGGGTTCGGCCCGTAGCCCCGTGGGATGAGGTCCTCCACGCGGACATCGCGCAGCTCGTTGATGATGTTGGGGAAGAGCGCCAGGTCCTCGATGCTCTTGACGTCCGCGCGCGGGTCGAAGTCCAGCGTCTTCGCCCTCCGCAGCCAGTACGCCGAACCCGTCTCGGGGTTGAAATGCCACTCCATCGCGGCGCGGACGAACTCGTCAGAGTCCGGTCGCGCGCCGACTGGAAGATCCAGGATGTTGTCGATCATGTTGCTCCACCTCCCAGGCCGACGCGGTCGGCCAAGCGGTCTCGTGGGCGTTCCTTCATCGACTTGTATTACAATACTGTCACGTAAATTATTCCCGATCATCGCAGGTCAGGCGGGTTTCCAGTGGGAGCAGAGGCTTCGAAGAAGCAGCGGGGGCGGCCGCGGGACCCGCTGGTCGAACAGGCGATCCTGAGCGCGGCCCGCCGTCGGCTCGCGGTCGACGGCTACTCCCGCATGACCATCGGCGCCGTCGCCGCCGATGCCGGCGTCAGCCGGCCCACCGTCTACCGGCGCTGGCAGAGCAAGCACGACCTCATCGTCGACGCCCTCGACCAGTCGTTCCGCGCAGAACAGGAGGCGGCCCCGCCCGTCGACCTCGCCGTGCTGACCGCGCGAGAGGCGGTGACCGAGGCGGTACGCCGCCTCGACCTCCGCGCCCCTGACGAGACGAAGATCATGCTCCTCGGCCACGCGCTGGCAGAGATCGAACACAATCCGGAACTGCTGGAGATCGTGCGCGAGCATGCGGTGCGGCCCCGGCTCCGCCTGCTGCTCGACACACTCCGTGCTCTCCAACAGCGCGGCGAACTCCGCCTTGACCTTGATCTGGAGGCCATCGCCGACATGTGCGTCGGCAGCTACTACTCCGCGTTCATCCGTGGCGCGCAGGACCACGACCTCGCGACCCGCGTCGTCGACACCCTGTGGCCGGCCATCACGGCCCGGTGACCCCACCGCCGCGGTGACACATCGAGCAGCATTCCTTCAGTGTCGCCTTGATCCGGGCCGTGTTCCGCACGCCGCTGAGATCCAGCAGCACACAGCCGATTCGACGGCACGGCCTACCGTTCCTGTCCTGCCTTCAGCCAGGTGACGTAGTCGCGGACCGCGCGCTCGACGTCGTACGCGGGTTCAAAGCCGGTGTCCTCCCGCAGGCGGGTGATGTCGAGGTAGGCGTCTTCCGCCGGAGCCGTCGGGTTACGGCCGTCAGGCAGATCGCTTGCCGGCGCGTCGGGGAGGACGGTCCTGATCGCGGCGGCCACCTCGGCGTTGGTCGTCACCCGGCCCGAGCCGACGTTGTACGTGCGGTGGTTCAGGCTCTCGGCCGTCTGCAGCAGGGCGATGGCCCGGCCGGAGTCCTTGACGTAGCAGTAGTCGCCTCCGTCGCCGGCATACGCGGGGCGGCGTGGTGGTGAGAAGGCCGGTGTCTCACCCCGTACTGCGGCGTGGACGAGGCGGGGCACCGCGAAGAACACCGACTCCGGGCGGCCGAGCGGGCCCCAGATCGCCGCGATACGGAGGTTGACCACCTCCAGGCCGGACTGCTCGGCGACCGAGGTCGCCAGAAGCTCGGCGCTCTTCTTGAACGCGGGGATCGGATGCGGCGCCGTCATGGGCAGTGGGACGTCCTCGCGGAACGGAACGTCATCGACGCCCACGTAAACGCCGATCGTGCTGGCGACACAGAGGCGCCGCACGCCCCACTCCGAGGCGGCCCGCAGGGCGTTGAGCAGGCCTCGGAGGTTGACCTCGAACTCGTCGACCGGGTCGAGGGTCCCGATGGGCGCACCGGCCAGATGCACGATCCCGCTGATGTCGTGGCGCTTGCCGAAGTCGAGGAACGCCTCTCGGTCGGTGACGTCGAGGTCTTCTACGATGACCCGTTCGCCGATCTCGTCGCCCAGGAACGCCGGGACCCGGGCCGTACGGTGCCGGGTGAGCACGCACGACTCGCCGAGGTCGAGCAGTGCACGAGCGGTGTGGGAGCCGATGAAGCCGAGCCCACCGGTGATCAGAATCATGGCCGTCCTCAGAGAGAGTCATTAGCTTGCTAATGAAACCGTAGTGGGAAGGTCATTAGCATGCAATCGACCTTTAGGATCGGTCTGTGGAAGAGTTCCTGACGCTGTTCACCCGGACGCACAAGCTGCTGGCCGCCGCCTCGGACGAGGCGATGGGCCGACACGGCGTCCGGATCGGCCAGAACCTCATCCTGGAAGCCCTTTGGGAGACCGACGGGCTGACGCCCGGTGAGGTGGCGGCCCGGGCCCGCCTGCCCATCACGACTCCAACGATCGTGAACACGGCCACGCGCATGGAGGCCGCCGGGCTGCTCACCCGCCGCCGTGACCCGAACGACGGCCGGCTCGTCCGCCTCTACCTGACCGACCGCGCCCGCGCCGCCCAGCAGCCCATCCAGGAGGCCCGCCGCCGCTTGGAAGAGCACGCGACCGCCACCCTCACCGACGAGGAACGTGATCACCTGAGAACGGCGTTGCTCAAGGTCATTCAACAACTTGGTGCCGATCAGGCCGGCCCGAGTGGAGGGTGAGGATGCCTCGCACGGTCATCGGGCCCAGCGGCGGGACGCGGCGGCCCGCTCTCCAGGTCTCCTTCGACGACGGCGGGTCCTGGGCGACGCTGCCGGTGGAGAAGAGCGGCACCGCCTGGACGGCGACCGTACGCAATCCCGACGCGGGATACGTCTCGCTCCGCGCCACCGCCGACGGCGTCGAACAGACTCTGATCCGCGCGTACGGGGTCAAGAGCTGGTCGTCGGCTCGGTTCGCTCGCCGGCCAGGCCCCAACCGAGGGCCTGGCCGGTCCGAGACGACCGGACTTTCCTGGAGCCCGCGCCATGCGCTCGTGGTGATGTTCGTCGATATCTCGCCCGGAATGCTGGGGTATGGCCGTTATCTGACTGATTCGGCCTAGTGCCAGTGCGTGCAGGCCCAAGACTTGTATTTGTTCTTGTAGTACGCGTACACGCAGGCCTGAACCTTGTATCCCTTCCCGCGCCAGACGCCGCCGCTCCACACGTCGGAGGCGGATTTCGCCGTCCAACTCTTGCTCCCGTGGTTGTTCTTGACGAACCCTTTACAGGTCCAGTCGTAGCTGTACATGCCGACCTTGGCGTACGCCCACTTCGTGCTCTTGTTGAGGTAAAGGCTTACAAAGCAGCCGCCGGAGGCGTCCTGCTGCAGCAAGCTGCCGTGTGATGCGGCCGATGCCGGGCTGGTGGAGAACGCGACGATGCCCGCCGCGGCTATCGCCGCCATCGGCGCCCCGATCGCTGTCTTGAACGACATTCTCATTCTTCCTCCTCTGTCGCCGCACTATGGCGCGTCGGAGTATGCCATCGACACATCCCGTAAAGTGTGAGAAACGTGGCATGGACGGTAAGAGTGATAGGCCCCGTCCGGATCAGTGTCTTCGGCGGCGGGTGAGGCGGAGGGCGGGTTTCTCGACGGCGTAGAAGCTGAGGGCCGCCGCCACCAGGGTCAGGGTGGTGATGACGGGGAACGCGGTGAGAAAGCCGCCGGTGAAGGCGGCGTGGCCGGTGGCCTTGTACCAGGTGACGGAGACCGCGAGCTGCCAGAGGAAGACGCCGTAGGAGATCCGGCCCAGGAAGCGCATGACGCGGTTGCCGAGGATCCGGTCGACGCCGGAGTCGTCCGGCCCGGCGAGGGCGACCGGGGCGACGAAGAAGGCCGCGACCAGGCCGTACAGCAGGACGCGCAGCTCCGACGTCCAGGTCGAGTCGAGGGTGACCAGGTCGGTGGGGCCGGTGAGCGGGGACGCCGCGACGCAGTAGAGGACCCCGGCGATGGCCCAGCAGGTCCCCCACGAGTGCGCGATCGTACGGCAGAACCGGAGCGGCGCCGCGGCGCCCGTACGGGCCCAGACCGTCACCACGGACAGCGCCATGCCGATCGCGAACCAGGCGAAGTAGCGGGGCAGGAACACGCCGAGCTGGACGGACAGGCGGGGCGTGAACATGAAGATCGTGAAGACGCACGAGACCGCCGCGTACGCCGCGATGGCCCGGAGCAGGCGCCGGGCCCGCCGGTCCACGTCCTCGCCGCGCCGGCGGGCGTACCGGCCGAGGAGGGCGGCGGTGACGGGCAGCAGCGCGTACCAGGCGGCCTCGACCGTGAGGCTCCACATCTGGCCGAGCCCGGAGGGGCCCAGGTAGGTACCCCACCAGGGATGCGGGTCGTAGGTGTAGGTCAGCGTCAGCAGCTTCAGCCAGGTCCACGGGTCACGCGTGTGCTCCGTCAGGATGGTCGCCATCACGAAGCCGACGACGAGCCAGTACGCGGGCAGGATGCGGACGGCGCGCCGCCACAGGAAACGGCCCGTACGAGGGTGGCGGTGGCCGTCGAGCAGCAGTGCCGCGGCCCACGGGCGGTACAGCAGCAGGCCGGACAGGGTGAAGAAGACCGGGACGCCGATCCCGGCCCCGGACAGCAGCCAGGCCGTCAGGTCGCTCCTGAAGGTGTGGCCCGTGTCGGCGGCGATGTGGAAGAGGAGCACCGCGAGCGCGGCGACGGCTCGGACGCCGTCCAGGGCGTCCTGGTGGCCGGAGATCCTGGGCAGGTCGGCGGTCGGGCCCGGCGTCCGCTCGTCGGCGCGCGTCGTGGTCATCGAACCTTGCGCAGCACCAGGAGGAGGTTCCAGGTGAGGAACTCCCGGACGCCGGGGACTCGGACCACCGGAGCGGCCCAGCCGGGGAGGTAGCGCGGCGTCGCCGCCTCGATGGTGACGTCGTCTCGGCGGCGTGCCCAGGCGAGGGCGGCGCCGACCGACACGGGGTGGAGGGTCTGGCCGTACCGGTTCTTGGGCGGCCGGCCGTGCCGCAGCTCGTAGCGCCGGGCGGCCCGGTGTCCGCCGAGGTAGTGCCAGGGCGAGGTCTCGTGGCCGCCCCAGGGGGACAGCCAGTTGGTGAAGGCGAGGAAGACGACGCCGCCGGGGCGGACGACGCGGATCATCTCGTCACCCTTCCGCCACGGATCAGGAACGTGTTCCAGGACGTTGGAGGAGAGGCAGGCGTCGACGGAGCCGGAGGCGAGGGGCAGGCTCAGCGCCGTGCCGAGGACGGTGCCCGGAGGCGGCGGGCCGTGCAGGGTCGTCTCCCCGGCGTCGCATTCGATGCCGACGCACCGGGCGCCCGCGTCGCGCAGCGCGGCGGTGAAGAATCCGGGGCCGCTCCCGACGTCCGCCACGATCGCGCCGTCCAGCGTGACGTACCGCGCGAGCTGGGCGATCGTGTCGGCGGCCAGCAGCCGGTAGAACCCCTCCGGGTCGGACTGCTCGTCGCGGAACGCGCGCAGCAGGCGTACCGAACGGGCGAGCGTCGCGCGGTGAGGGGCAGGCGGCAAGGAGACCTCCGGCGGAGTGAGGGTGCGATCCTACGCCCCGGTAACGTACTCATCACGGCAGATCGCCCCAACCCCGCATCAACCCCACGGTCTTCTAGAATTCGGTTTCACTCGTGTGGAGGTCAAGGTGCGGCGTAACGTCGGATTGGTCCTGACCGGTACCGCGACGTTCTTCCTCGCGTTCGCCGCGCTGGTGCGCTTCTACGTCGCGGACCAGGTCATCGCCGCCCCCGCCAACTTCTTCCAGCAGACCACGCTGGAGGCGGCCGACGCCTCGTACCTGGACACCGCCACCCTGAAGATCCGCAAGGGCGCACACCTGCGGGCGGTCAACACCATCCGGGGCGACGTACGGGCGGCGAGCCGGAAGACCGCCGTCTGGGACTCCTTCACCTCCATCGAGGATCCGGCCACGAAGAAGAGCGTGGAGATCCAGCAGCAGCGCGCGGCCTTCGACCGCCGGACCGGCGCGCTCGAGAACGTCCAGGGCGCGTCGGTGGGCGGCGACACGAGCGTCCGGCAGTCCGGGGTCGGACTGTTCTGGCCGATCGGCGTCGGAAAGCGCTCCTACCCGTACTTCGACCTGTCGACGAAGCGGACGTGGCCCGCGACGTTCGAGGGGGAGGAACGGATCCACGGCCTCAGGGCGTACCGCTTCGTCCAGCGCGTCCCCCCGACCGTGACGGAGTCGGTCAAGGGCGGTCTCCCCGCCTCGCTGCTGAAGGTGAAGAACCCCAAGCGCCTTCCGGGCTATGACAAGAAGACCGGGAACGTCGCCGTGGACCGTGTCTACGACGCGACCGTCACGATCTGGGTCGACCCGCGCACCGGCGGCCAGGTGAACCAGGAGCAGAAGGTCAGGACCGCGCTGCGTACCAGGGACGGGGTGGACCGGCTCGTCGCCGCCGACCTGGACCTGAAGATGGTCGACGCCGGCCAGAGGTCCCTCGTCGACCTCAACCGGAGCCAGGCGTTCAAGATCACGCTGCTGCGGACGGCCGGGCCCCTCGGCGGGGCGGGCCTCGGGCTCGTGCTGCTCGTCGTCGGCCTGGTGCTGGCCATCCCCGGGCGCCAGACGATCATCCCGCTGCCCGACCGCGCCGAGGGCGGCGGGAACACGACGAAGGCGGACGGCCTGAGCCAGGCCGCCCGCCCTCGTTCCGACGGCTGATCAGCCGTCGATGCGGTGCTGCGTCCAGAAGGACGTCAGGTCGGTGGAGGTCGCGGCCTGGGCCGCCGCCTTGAACTCGGCCGTCGTCGAGACGCCGTACCAGTGGGACTGCGCGTAGGAGCGCAGCAGGGTGGTCATCGCCGTCGTCCCGATCAGCCGGCGCAGGTCGTGGAGCGCGCACTTGCCGTAGGTGTACACCACGGTGCCGTACCGGCTGGAGTGCGCGTCCCAGTACGCCATCGAGTTGCTGATCTTCTCGGCGGAGGACGCCCAGGACACGTTGTTCCAGCAGCCCGAGCCGGTGATGCCCTGGTACACGTCGGTGGAGTAGTCGGCGAAGGCCTCGTCCAGCCACGGGTTGTTGTACTCGTCGTCGCCGACGATGCCGTACCACCACTGGTGCGCCAGCTCGTGCGCGAGCGCCGTCGAGCTGACCAGGTCGAGGATGAAGCCGGGGTACTCCATGCCCCCGAACCAGAAGTTGTTGTCCAGGATGACGTCGACCTCGCCGTACGGGTAGGCGCCGAACCGCCCGCTGTGCGCGTCGATCGCCGACGTCGCCGTGTTCAGCATCGACTGCGCGGAACTCGAACTGATCGAGCTCACCCGGTAGACGTTGACCTTCACGCCATTGGGCGAGGTGCCGGAGATGACGCTGTACGGCCCGGCCCCCCACGCGAAGTCGCGGACCTTCGTCGCGGTCGCCGTGGTGACCGTACGGCCGGAGGAACCGGGCGTGTCCACGGACGTGCCGGTCGCCGGGACGCTGATCGAGCTGGGGTGGTCGAGCGTGACCTTGAAGTCACTGGCGAGGCTGTAGAACGACTCGCCGTTGTTGGTGTATGGGTCGAGGTGCCAGCCCGCGCCGTCCCGGATGGCCAGGACTGGCAGGGCGTTGCCGATGAAGCTGTACGACCCGTCGTGCCCGAACCGGTCGGCCCCGCTCGGGACCGCGATGCTCAGGTCGAACCCGATCGACCCGCTCTGCCCCTGGCTCAGCGGGCTCGGCAGCGTGACCTTCAGCGCCGTGCAGCTCACCTCGAGTGAGCCGGCGGTGCCGCCGGTGACGTTCGACACCGTGATCGGCGTCTGCGGGCAGCTGCCGTGGTAGTTGTCCCACAGCCGCAGGTAGACCTCGGTGAGCGGGGTCGCCGAGGCGTTGGTGAAGCTCACGCTCTCGTGCCCGGTCCAGGTCGAACCGCTGCTGTTGCTGGTCAGGTTCACCGTGTACGACGGCGTCGCCGGCGTCCGTACGGTGTCGGCGGCCGCCCTGGCGACGGGGGCCGGGTGCGGGGCGGAGGCGTGGGCCGCGACCGCAGGGCTCAGCGCGGTCGCCGCCGAGGCGATGACCGCGATCAAAGTTTTCTTCAACTGAAACTCCTGGTGATGAAGAGGGCCCCACGCGATGAACGCGCGGGGCCCCGATGGATCACGGTCAGGATGCGTTGATGGCGACGTCGTCGATCACGAAGCTGGTCTGCAGGCCCGAGTCCTCGGTGCCGCTGAACGATAGCGTCACCGTCTGTCCTGCGTAGGACGACACGTCGAAGGTCTTCTGGACGTATCCGGAGGCGGCGTTGACGTTGCTGTAGGTGGCGAGGGTGGTGGTGCCGGTCTTGACCGTGAGCTTGTCGTAGACGGTGCTGCCGGTCTCGCTGGTGTCGATGTGGAGCCAGAAGCTGAGTGAGGCCTTGCATCCGGCGGGGATGGTCACCGACTGGGTGGCGCTGTCGGTGTGGGTGGAGCCGTATCCGTCGAGCCAGGCGAGGTAGCTGCCGGTGTGGGCGGTCTCACCGCTGCCGCTGGCCGACACGACGCCGGAGGTCGTCGTCCAGGGTGTGGTGCCGCTCTCGAAGCCGCCGTTGGTGACCTTGTTGCCGGGCGAGGAGCACCCGCCGCCGACCGCGTTCACCGTCCACGTGAAGGTGGTGCTGCCGGTCAGGTTGGAGGTGTTCTTCGCCGTCACGGTGACCGAGGAGGTCCCGGCCGTGGTCGGCGTGCCGGAGATGGCGCCGGTGGAGGCGTTGATCGACAGACCGGCGGGCAGTCCCGTCGCGCTGTAGGTCAGCGTCTGGCCGTTCGGGTCCGTGGCCTGGATCTGCAGGCTCGCCGCCGTGCCGACCGTGCTCGTCTGGTTGCCCGGGTTGGTCACCGTCGGGGCGCCGGGCTGGCCGGGGCAGGTGCCGGGGACCGGGTCGCTGCCGGTGACGCTGACCGCCGCCCAGGCGGCGTCCACGGTGTTGTACTCGGTGCAGTGCGTGCCGTACAGGTCCGCCGCGGCCTTCAGCGAGTCGGTGCGCGCGTTGGCGTAGGTCTCGTTGCTGTTGGCGTACGACGCGAGTGCCTTGTACCAGATCTTGCCGGCCTTGTCGTTGCCGATGCCGGTGACCGTGGAGCTGTTGCACGTCGGGCTGTTGCCGTACCCGTGGTCGCCGCTGCCGACGGCCAGCAGGAAGAACCAGTGGGCCAGTGGGCCGAGCGAGTAGTGCGGGTCCAGCGAGCCGTTGCCGCTCGTGTAGCAGTTCGGCGAGGTGCCGTCGAGCGAGGGCTGGTACATGTAGCGCAGCGGCTTGTTGTCGCCGTTGATGTTGATCAGCTCGCCCATGGTGTAGTCAGGCGTGTCCTTGGCGTTGTTCGCGTAGAACTCGACCATGGTGCCGAAGATGTCGCTGGTGCCCTCGTTCATGCCACCGGTCTCGCCGTTCTCACCCCAGTTGGTGAGCGCGCCGCTGACGCCGTGGCTCATCTCGTGGCCGGCGACGTCGATCTCGACGAGCGGCCGGGCGTTCCCCGAGCCGTCGCCGTACGTCATCTGGGTGCCGTCCCAGAAGGCGTTGACGTAGGCGCTCCCGTAGTGGGTGCGGGACGGCACACCCGCGCCGTTACCGAAGATGCCGCTACGGCCCTGGACGTTCTTGTAGTAGTCGAACGTCTCCGCCGCGCCGTAGTGCGCGTCGACGCCGGCCGAGGCCGCGTCGCTGTTCGTGCCGTTGCCGAACGTTCCGGTGGAGTTGCTGAAGGTCGTCCCGGTGCCGCTCGTCGCGTGGTTCAGGTTCGTGGTGTACCCGTTGCCGTGCGAGGGGTCCTTCATCGTCCAGGTGCTGCCGGACTGGGTGAGGTCGATCGGCACCGTGCCGCTGTAGATCGAGTTCCCGGTGCCCGCGGTGAGGGTCGTCGCGCCGCCGTTCGGCGCGGCTTGGGCGCGCTCGGCGGCGCGCTGCTGGGCCGGCGACAGGAAGGTGTCGACCTCGTCCCGCTGGGTCACCACCTTGCCCTTGACCGCGTCCACCAGCACGTGCAGGACGCTCGGCGTACGGTCGGCGCGCGTGCCGCGTACGACGGTCTCCCACACCAGCTGCGAGGACCGGCCGGAGGACCACACGGCGAGGTGCGGCCTGCCGACCGCGGAGACCGTGCCCTTGAGCCGCCCGCGCGAGGTACGGGCCGCGTCGGCGGCGGCGACGTGCGGGGTCGTGGAGACCGCGGCGGCGGGGGTGGCCGTGTTCAGTCCGCGGTAGGCCCCGCCGGCCTTGAGGTGCACGACGAGGTCGCCGCCGTAGACCGGCAGGCCGTGGAACGTCCGGTCGAACCGGACGTCGGCGGCGCCGTTCTTGGCCACGACGACCGTGCGCGGAGTGAAGGCGTCACCCGACTTCACGTGGGCGCTGCCCTTGTGCGCGGCGAGGGCCTTGCGGGCGTCGGCGATGGCCTGCTTACGGGTGCTGGGGGACGGGTTCGCCGTGAAGTCGTTCGGCGTGAACGCCGAATGTCCCGCCGGCTGTGGTTTGGCGGGGGCTTTGGCGGGAACTTGGGACGGGGCGGCGGCGGCGATGGGCGCCGTCAGCAGTCCGCCGGCGACGGCGAGGACGGCCGTGGCCGACACCGTCGCGATGCGTCGTTTGGACATGGGCGGAGGATCCTTTCGCCAAAGGGGGTGGGTCCGCGTCTTCGCGGGCAGGCGGAAGGGACAGGGGCGGGCCCTCCGGGGTCGGAGGACCTTGGGCAGAGTGTCCGTTTCCGATGGGACGCTGAAAAGCCCCTTCACGGAGCCGTAGGGAAATCCCTACGCAGGCCGGTCCTCCGCGGGCGGCACGGCGATCTTGCGAGTGAGGCCGACCCGGGAACGCACTCCGAGCTTGCGGTACGACCTGGTCAGCGCCGCTTCGACGGTCTTGATGCTGACGAACAGCCGGCCCGCGATCTCCCGGTTGGTCGCCCCTTCGGCGACCAGCGTCGCGACCCGGCGTTCCATGCCGGACAACGCGTGCAACGGGTCACCGTCCCCGGTCGACGGCGGGACACCGAGGTCGAGCCGGTCCAGTTCGGAGGTCACCGCGGCGATCCACGGCGCGGCCTTGGCGCGCAACAGCACCCTGCGCGCCCCGCGCAGGGCCTCCCTCGCCGCGACGGCGTTCTCGCTCCGCAGGTAGAGGCGGCCGAGTTCGAGCCGGGCCCGGCCCTCGTCCAGCGGATAGGGCAGCGCCGCCAGGGCGGCGACGGCCCGCTCCATCCCCCGTACGGCGCCGTCCGTGTCACCCCGCGCGGCCGTCACGAGAGCGGTGGCCCGGTCCAGAGTGGCCAGTACGCTCGGCCGGCCCAGCCGGACGGCGTCCCGCCTCGTCTCCTCGATCAGCTGTTCCGCCTCCGCGATCTCCCCGATCGCCGTCAGGGCCTCGGCGAGGTCGGCGTGCCAGCGCCGCAGCCCCGGCTCGGCCAGGCCCTGTGCCGTCTCCAGGCCGCGTACCCGGCGAAGGGCGCCGACGGCGCCGGCCGGATCACCGCGCAGCAGCCGGATGTGGCCGAGGGCGTGCAGCGTCGTCGGCAGGAACAGCAGGTCACCGTCGTCCTCGCTGTGTCCGACGGCCCGTTCGGCGGCTGCCAGGCCACGGTGCGGCGAGCCGCCCGCGGCCTCCGCGAACGCGACCGCGCACCAGGCCGGTCCCTGGCTCAGCTCGCTGTCCTCGGCCAGCCGCAGGCACTGGTAGGCCAGGTCGAGGGCACGGTCGCAGCGGCCACGCGCCATCTCGACCTGCGCGGAGGCGTACAGGCACATGAACAGGCTCTCCACCGCGCCGCGCTGGCGCACCGCGTAGGTCAGCGACCGCAGCTCGCCGCGCGCCTCCTCCAGCCGGTCGTGCAGGAGGTGGTGCCGGTAGCGCAGGTAGACCGGGCCGTTGTGACCCAGCCGGATCGCCGGATCCTGGGGGCCGGCCAGCGCCCGCGCCATCGTCCGTTCCGCCTCCGGCGATCCGATGTGGAACTCCGCGAGGGCCTGGCTGGTCAGGGCCAGCAGTTCGGTGTTGCGGTCGCCCGCCTCCGCCGCCAGGCGTGCCGCCGTCGCCGCCTCCGCGCGCGCCCTCGGCGCCGACCCCTTGACGAGCCAGGCCCGCCAGGCGAGGCGGTAGCGCAGCGGCGCGAGGAGCGCCGGATCGTCCCGCGCGTCGGCCAGCGCGCGCGGGAACACGTCGTCGACCTCGGCCAGCGCCTGACCGCAGGAGTCCAGCAGCACGATCCACGCCCGCACCCGCTCGGCGGGCAGCGCCTCCGCCGCCAGGACGTCCTCGGCGATGCCCCGCGCCATCGCGAACTCCCCGGCGGCGAGGGCGTCCTCGGCGGCGGTGAGCCGCAGCTCCGGCTCGGCCTCCGGCTTGGTGGTGCGTTCGGCGGCCAGCAGGCCGAGCCGCGCGGCGGCGGCACGGGCCCCGCGCCGGCGGGCGGCGGTGGCGGCCTCGCTCAGCGTCTCGGCGACCTGCGGGTCCCGGCCCGGGGCGACCGCCGCGAGGTGGCGGGCGCGTTCGACCGGATCGGTGACGACGTCGGCAAGGGCCGCGTGGGCGGCGAGCCGGTCCCGCTCGGCCGACTCCGCGTACAGCACCGCTGACAGCAGCGGGTGCGTGAACCGGACCGCGTCGCCCGGTGCGACGATGCCGGCGTGCCGCGCCTCGGCGATGTCGGCGGCGGCCTCCGGCCGCCCCGCGGCGCGCAGCAGGGTGAGCGTCGGCCGGGCCGCCGCGCAGGCGATGAGCAGCGTCTTCCGCGTCCCGGAGGACAGGGCCAGCAGGCGTCCCATCATGAGCGTGCGCAGCCCGTCGGGGACCGGCAGCGGCGCCCCCGGATCGAGGGGCTCGCCGTGGTCCGCCAGGGCCCGGCCCAGCTCCAGCGCGAAGAACGGGTTGCCGTCGCTGGCCCGGTGCACCTTCGCCAGGACCGCGCGCGGCAGTCCCAGGTCACCGAGGAGCCCGCCGACCTCCGCGACGGTCATCGGGGGGACGGGCAGGGTCAGTACGGGCGGCGGGCACAGCCCCGGCGGGTCCTGCGAGTCGCCCGGCCCCGTACGCAGGCCGGTCAGGGCCCGCAGCGGGAGCCCGCCGGCGCGCCGGGCGATGAACGCCAGCAGCTCCGCGCTCGGCGCGTCCAGCCACTGCGCGTCGTCGACGACGAGCAGCACCGGCCCGGCGGCGCACAGGGTCCGGAACGCCGCCAGCACGGCGACGCGCAGGCCGAGGACGTCGCGCTCGCCGACCGGGTCGTCGCCGCGCAGCAGCGCGGACTCCAGGACGGCCCGCTGGTGCTTCGGGAGCGTCTCCAGGAGGTCGTCACCGGTCTCGGCCAGCAGGTCGATGAGGCCCAGGAACGGCAGGTGGCGTTCGGTCTCCGACAGCGAGCAGCGCAGCACCTGGTGATCGGTGAACTGACCGGCCAGGGTCGCCAGCAGGGTCGACTTGCCGATTCCGGCCGGACCGGTCAGGACGACGCTGCCGCCGGCGGTGAGGTGGTCGCGGGCGCGGGCGAGGAGGGGCTCGCGGTTCACCAGGGCAGGCGGCCGCGGTCCCCTGGCCGGCGGTCGTGTCACCGCAGGCGGGGCGGCCGTTCCGTTGGCTGATCCGAACGCATCGGTCATCCGTTCTGGCCCTCCGGGCGCCGCTCCCAGCGTGAGAGCCCCGAGCGGGCAAGCTAACAATCGGTCATACGGCCGTCAACACCCCTAGTTCGGGCATCCGGTGGAGTGGGCCTGCTACGTGTTACAGAGCAGCAGCTGGATTGAGGGGAGAGTCGAGCGAAGAAAGACAACTAGAACGTGTTGCAGTTTCATGGATCGGCTCTTATGGTCGGGACTGTGCGGACACGGGTAACGGAACTCTTCGGCATCGAGTATCCGATCTTCGCTTTCAGCCACTGTCGTGACGTCGTCGCCGCGGTCAGCCGCGCCGGCGGCATGGGCGTCCTCGGCGCGCTCTACTTCACGCCCGAACAGCTGGAGACCGAGCTCAACTGGATCGACGAGCACGTCGGCGGCAAGCCGTACGGAGTCGACGTCGTCATGCCCGCCAAGTACGAGGGCGCGGACCTCGGCGACGCCGGCGAGCTGCTCGGCAAGCTCCAGGGCATGATCCCCGAGCGCCACCGGCAGTTCGTCAACGACCTCCTCGAACGCCACGGCGTCGACCCGCTCACCGAGGAGGGCGCCGGCCACTACCTCCTCGGCTGGACCGACGCCACCGCCCGCCCCCAGGTCGAGGTGGCGCTCAAGCACCCCATCGCCCTCCTGGCCAACGCGCTCGGCCCGCCCCCGGCGGACGTCGTCGAGCAGGCGCACCAGCACGGCGTGAAGGTCGCGGGCCTGGCCAGCAACGCCCGGCACGCCCGCAAGCAGGTCGAGGTCGGCGTCGACATCATCGTCGCCCAGGGCACCGAGGCCGGCGGCCACACCGGCGACGTGTCCACGATCGTCCTCATCCCCGAGGTCGTCGACGCCGTCGGCCCCGACACCATCGTGCTCGCCGCGGGCGGAATCGGCCGCGGCCGCCAGCTCGCGGCCGGCCTCGCGCTCGGCGCCGAGGGTGCGTGGACCGGCTCGATCTGGCTCACCGTCGAGGAGGCGGACACGCCCGAGGGCTCCCGCGACAGGCTCCTCGCCGCGACCTCCCGCGACACGGTGCGCTCCCGCTCCTGGACGGGCAAGCCCGCGCGGATGCTCAAGACCGCGTGGACCGACGCGTGGGAGTCGCCGGAGTCGCCCGGCACCCTGCCGATGCCCATGCAGTTCATGCTCATCTCCGACGCCCTCCGCCGGATCAACCGCGCCGGCGCGGGGGAGCTGACCACCTTCCCCGTCGGCCAGATCGTCGGCTCGATGAACCAGGTCAAGAGCACCTCCCAGGTGATCTACGACCTCATCGAGGAGTACGTCGAGACGATGGAGCGCCTGAACACCCTCACCGAGGGCTGACCTCAGATCCGCGATCGCGGCCCCGGCGCACGGGCGGGTCCGGCCACCCGCGCGCCGGGGCCCCCGGTCACCACGGGTCCACCGGCCCGCCCCGCACGAGTCCCGTACAGAAGACTCGGCGAACGCGGCCGGACCGCTGCGATTCCTCCCAAGCCGTCACCTTCGGGCGGTCGCCCCGCCGACGTTCACCGAGCCTTCCGCTCGGCCGCCGATGCACGGCAGACGCCGCGCTCCGGGGAACTCGGCTCAGGCCGACTGGACGGCGTCGATCTCGGCGAGGATCGCCCGCTTGCGGCCCTCTCCCAAGAAGGACGCACGGACGCCGTTGCGGGCCAGGTCGGCGAGCTCCTTCCGGCCGAGCCCCAGATCGCGTGCCGCCACCCGGTACTCGTTGGTCAGGGTCGTGCCGAACATCGGCGGGTCGTCGCTGTTCAACGTCACGTACAGGCCCTCCGCGAGCATGCGGGGGAGCGGGTGCGCGGCGACGTCCGGCACCTGTTTGGTGCACACGTTGGAAGTCGGGCAGACTTCGAGCGGGAGCTGCGTCTCTCGCAGGTACGCGACGAGCTCCGGGTCGTCCAGGCAGCTGAGGCCGTGCCCGATCCGCTCCGCCTTCAGCTCGCGGATCGCCTCCCAGATCGTCTCCGGCCCGGTCATCTCCCCGGCGTGCGGCACGCTGTGCAGACCGGCGTCCACCGCCGCGCGGAACGCGTCGCGGATCGCCCGCTCATGCCCGAGGCGGTCCTGCTCGATGCCGCCGATGCCGAAGCCGACGAGCTTCTCCGGCGGGTGGTTCAGCGCGTGGTCGGCGGTCGCGCGCGCCGCGTCGTCGCCGAACTCACCGGGGATGTCGAAGACGTACGCGACCTCGATCCGGTCGGCGACCTCCCGCGCCGCCAGGTCGAGCGCCTCGGTCACCGCCGGCATCGTCATGCCGACCGACACGTGCGAGTACGGGGTGACGGTCAGCTCCACATAGCGGACGTTCTGCGCCGCCAGGTCCCGAGCCACGCCGGTGACCAGCGTCGCGACGTCCTCCGGCTCCCGTACGAGACCGTTGACCGCGAAGTAGACCTCGGCGAAGTGCGGGAAGTCGCGGAACTCGAAGAACTCCCGCAGGTCCGCCTCGTTCGTCGGCACACGGTGGTCCGTGTGCCGACGCGCGAGCTCCAGCACCGTGGGCACGGACGCCGAACCGACCAGATGAACGTGAAGTTCGACCTTGGGCAGCGCGTTGATGAAGTCATCTGTAACGGTCATGGCCGGAAGCTAACAGCGCCCGATCAGCCCAGGCCAGAGATTTCGGTCGAAGCTGACGCGGATTGGTCAGTTTCCGCTCAGCGTGCTCCAGCCGCGGTCACCAGCGGAGCAGCCAGGCGAGGACGCGGCCGGCGATGAGATAGACGCCGGCGGCGAACAGCCAGTTCTCCGTCAGCTCCCTGCGGGCGTCGGCGTTGCGGAAGACGTCGTGGAACGGGGTCGCCAGCCAGGTGCCGGCCCGCAGTAGCCCGTGGACGATGTGGTTGTGCGGGTTGGCCCCGCCCCACGTCAGCGCGATGCCGAACAGCAGGACGAGCGTGACGGTCCACGCCACGAGCCACACGAACGCGCTCAGCCTGTCGTGCCGCTGGAAGCGCCGGACCCGTGTGGTGTTCCAGCGTCGGGCTCGGGTGTCGCCGGCCGCCTGCGTCGAACTCGCCTCGGCCGCCGGCTCGCGCCGCCGCCGCCATATCTGAGTGGCCATCTGTATTTCCTCCTCCAGAGGGCCCCCGGGGGGCTTCTTCTGCCCAGGTTGTCCCTCCGAAAAAAGCCACTAAACGGTCACTTTATGTAATCGCCTGCGGCGACCGATGTGACCTGGCATGTTGAGCAGCCGAATCGAAGGTTCGTTCGCCCTCGACCCGCGGAAGGAGAGAGGCGTTTCGCGCGTAGGAGGGTGCGTTGTCCTGGTGCGCTTTCGTCGATGAGTCCGAGTCCAACCGCAAACTCGACCCCGACGTCTACATCCTCGTAGCGTCGATCATGGCGTCAGATATCCGAGAGAGCGTGCGGGAAGTGATGGCATGCCTGAGGCTGCCTGGCGAGCATAAGGTGCACTGGTACCACGAATCGGACAAGCGGCGTCGCATTCTTATCGAGACGGTGATCTCCCTTGAGGTCCTCCATCTCGCTGTCGTGCGCACCGGGGCAGTCGGGGAGACGTCGGAGCGTCGCCGGCGTAAGTGCATGGAGCGTCTGTTCTTCGAATTGTCTGCGATGGGTGCACACAAGATCATTTTCGAGGCGCGCGAGGCAAGGCAGAGCCGTAATGACCTTAACCTCGTCAAGGCGCTACGATCGCGGCGGGAGATACACGCCGACATTCGGGTTGATCATCTATCTGGCCCCAGGGAACCGCTTCTTTGGATTCCGGACTTGGTGGCGGGTGCAGTCGTGGCCGCACGCTGCGGGGATCGTTCCTACCTTGACCAGATTGCGCCGCTGGTCACCGTCTGCGTGGTGGAGGCATAAAAAGCCGCGAACCCGGGACCCCACCGTCCAGCGGGAACTTCCCGGGCTCACTTCCTGACCCGCTTCGCGAAGCGGCGGCGTTGCTACTAAGTGTGCTTCCCTCGAGGCTCTGCGTCAACTGGAATCTCGAAACGCCTGACGAAGTGGGACGGCCAGAGCCGGGTGAAGCCTTCCGAAGCGCGCAGTGACGGCGTCGCGGGGGCGCGCCGGGCTACTCGCCCTTGAAGACGGCGGGGCGCTTCTCCTTGAAGGCGAGGGAGCCTTCCTTGGCGTCGTTCGAGCCGATGACCGGCCAGCCGAGTTCGTCGGAGATCGTCAGGGCCTCGTCCTCAGGTAGGCCCTCGGTCCTGCGGTAGGTCTCCAGGATCGCCTGGACGGCAAGAGGACCGCAGGAGGCGATCTCGTCGGCGATCTCACGGGCGGTCTTCAGGGCCTGGCCGTCCGGGACGATCCGGTTGATCAAGCCCATCCGCAGGGCCTCGTCCGGGGTCACGGACCGGGCGGTGAGCAGGATGTCCATCGCGAAGGCGTACGGGATCTGGCGGGGGAGCCTGATGGCGCAGCCGCCCATGGGGAACAGGCCGCGCTTGGCCTCGTACAGCCCCAGCGTCGCGCCCTCGGCGACGACGCGGAGGTCGGTGCCGACGAGCAGTTCGGTCCCGCCGGCCACCGCGTACCCCTCGATCGCGCTGATCAGCGGTTTCTTGGGCCGGGAGTCCCGTAGCAGGCCCTTCCAGTGGAAGTTCTCGATCTCGGCGGCGCGCTGCCGTACCCGCTCGTCCTCCGACGGGCGGCCCATGGCCTTGAGGTCGGCGCCCGCGCAGAACTGGCCGTCGGCCCCGGTGAGGATCCCGACGCGTACGTCCGGGGTATCGGAGACGTAGGCCCACGCGTCGGCCATGCCGACGAGCATGTCGGTGCTGAGGGCGTTGCGGGCCTCGGGCCGGTTCATGGTCACGATCACGACGTGGCCGTCGCGCTCGACCGTGCAGTGCGGGGTGCTGATGGGCAGTCGTTCCGCCATTGCCGTCCTCCCTGCTCGCGGCCGCGTACGAGGTCACGCGACACCTAAAACAAGAACGGATTCTAGTGACGCGCGTCGCACTTCAACAGGGCTTGCCCGACAAAACGAGAACGTGATCTACTGCGGGCGGGACACCTCCGTGCGACCGGTACCGAGACGTACAGGGAGAATCCGATGGGCTCGTTGGGCTTTTGGCGGCTGGCGCGAAACGATCCGGACTGGATCGCGGCCGTGGACCCGGACGGGACGGAGTACCGCGCCGGTGACCTGCTCGCCCGCTGCAACCGCGTCGTCCACGGGCTGCGCGACCTCGGGCTGGAGCCGGGCGACGGCATCTGCGGCCTGGTGCCCAACGGCGTCGAGGGCCTCATTTTCTACCTCGCCGCGTTGCAGGCCGGCTGGTACTACACGCCGGTCAACTGGCACCTCACCGGCCCCGAGATCGGTTACATCGTCGCGGACAGCGAGGCGAAGGCGTTCTTCGTGCACGAGCGCTACGCCGCCGAGGGCGCGCGGGGAGCCGAGGAGGCGGGCCTCGACCCGCGGCGGCGCTTTTCGCTCGTGTCGGAGACGCGGAATGGGCATCGTGGCGAGGTGCCGGGGTTTCGGAGCTTCGACGAACTGGTCGACGGGCAGCCGGACACCCTCCCGGAGAACCGTACGAACGGTGCGACCATGCACTACACGTCGGGCACCACGGGACGACCCAAAGGCGTGCGCCGCCGGCTGGCCGGGATCGACCCCGATGACAGCGCCGAGCTGATGACCTTCCTGCTGTCGTTCTTCGGCTTCACGCCGGGCCCGCCCAACGCCCACCTCGTCACCTCGCCGAACTATCACACGGCGGTCACCCAGTTCGGCGGGTCGGCGCTGCAGATGGGCCACACGCTCGTCTACATGGACCGGTGGGACGCCGAGGAGGCGCTCCGCCTCATCGAGCGATACCGGATCACGAACACGCACATGGTGCCGACCCACTTCAAGCGCCTCGTGTCGCTGCCGGAGGACGTGCGCAAGCGGTACGACGTCTCCTCGATGAGGTGGGCGATCCACGCCGCCGCGCCCTGCCCGGTGCCGCTGAAGAAGGCGATGCTCGACTGGTGGGGCGACTGCATCTGGGAGTACTACGCGGCCACCGAGGGCGGCGGCACGGTCGCGAGCCCCGAGAACTGGCGCGAGCACCCCGGCACCGTCGGCAAGGCCTGGCCGATCAGTGAGCTGCTGATCGTCGACGACGACGGCAACGAGGTGCCGCCCGGCACGCACGGCACGATCTACATGAAGATGGCGGGCGTCTCGTTCGAGTACAAGGGCGACCCCGAGAAGACGAAGGCGAATCAGCTCAAGGACCACTTCACCGTCGGCGACATCGGCTACCTCACCGAGGACGGCTTCCTGTTCCTGTCCGACCGCAAGGCCGACATGATCATCTCCGGCGGGGCGAACATCTACCCCGCCGAGATCGAGAACGAGATCCTCATCCACCCCAAGGTCGCCGACGTCGCCGTCTTCGGCATCCCCGACGACGAGTGGGGCGAGCAGATCAAGGCCGTCGTCGAGCCCGCCGAGGGCGTGGCGCCGGGGCCGGAGCTGGCCGAGGAGATCCTCGCCACCCTGGACGGCCGGCTGGCCCGCATGAAGTGGCCCAGGTCCTTCGACTTCATCGAGCGGATGCCCCGCGAGCCCAACGGAAAGCTCCTCAAACGCAAGCTGCGGGACCCGTACTGGAAGGACCGCGACCATGCCATCTGACCGGAGCGAGTGAGGAGGGGAGCACGACAATGACTGCTGACGACCGGGAGCCGCTGGTCGCCGACCACGCCCTGGAGTTCCCCGGCGGGTACACCCGGTCGGTCGGCCCGGTGATCGGCCGTTTCCTCACCGAACTGCGCGACGGGCGTCTCGTCGGTGTGCGTACGGCCTCCGGCGGGGTGCTCTTCCCGCCCGCCGAGTACGACCCCGACGGCGAGGCGGTCACCGACGAGTACGTCGAGGTCGGTCCCGGCGGCACGGTGACGTCCTGGTCGTGGGTGTCGCGTCCGCGCGCGGTCCATCCCCTGGACCGGCCGTTCGCCTGGGCGCTGATCCGGCCCGACGGCGCCGGCACGGCCATCCTCCACGCCCTCGACGTTGGGGTGTTCGAGCCCGGCGCCGAACCACCGAAGGCCCTGCGGACGGGGATGCGGGTCCGGCCGAAGTGGCGCGCCGAGCGCACCGGCTCGATCAAGGACATCGAGTCCTTCCGGCCCGACATCACGATGATCACGGCACCGAGCCGGGCGGAGTACCGCCTGAACGCGGGCCGGGCGCTCACGAGGTTCCTCACCGGCGTATCCGAGGGCCGCTTCCTCGGCCACCGCTGCGACGTGTGCGGCAAGGTCTACGTGCCGATGAGGGGGCTGTGTCCGGTCGACGGCGTGCCGACCACCGAGGAGGTGGAGGTCCCCGACACCGGCACGGTCACGACGTTCGCGGTGAACAACATCCCGGACCCGCGCGCCCCCGAGGTGCCGTTCGTCTCGGCGTACATCCTGCTGGACGGGTCCGACATCGCCCTGCTCGCGCTGGTGGCAGGCGTCCCCGCCGACCAGGTGCGGATGGGCATGCGCGTCAGGGCCGCCTGGAGGCCGCGCGAGGAGTGGGGCCGGACCATGGAGAACGTCAAGTGGTTCGAGCCCACCGGCGAACCCGACGTCCCCTTCGACTCGATCAAGGATTATCTATGACGACGGATGTCGCGGTCGTCGCGTTCGCGCAGACGAAGCACACGGGCGAGGATGCCGGGCTGACCGAGGTGGAGCTGCTCGCGCCGGTCATCTCCGAGATCAAGCAGACCACCGGGCTGAACCGCTTCGGGTTCACCTGCTCGGGGTCGCTGGACTACCTCGCCGGGGCGCCGTTCTCGTTCGTGTCCGCCCTGGACACGGTCGGGGCCTGGCCGCCGATCTCCGAGAGCCACGTCGAGATGGACGGCGCCTGGGCACTGTACGAGGCGTGGGTGCGCCTCCAGCACGGCGACGTCGACACCGCGCTGGTGTACGGGTTCGGCAAGTCCTCCCAGGGGTCGCTGCGGGAGATCATGACCTTGCAACTCGACCCGTACTACCTGGCGCCGCTCGGCCCCGACCAGGTGTCCCTCGCCGCCCTGCAGGCCCGCGCGTTCCTCGACGCCGGGCACAAGGAGGACGATCTGCGCGCCGTGGCCGCCCGGTCCCGTGCCGCCGGGCGCGACAACCCGTACGCCCTGGACCTGCCCGATCCGGGCGATGAGGGCTATGAGGTCGCGCCGCTGCGCCCGTACGACTGCGCGCCGATCACCGACGGGGCGGCGGCGGTCGTGCTGGCCGCCGGGGACCGCGCCCGCGAGCTTTGTGCCAACCCGGCCTGGATCCGCGGCATCGACCACCGGATCGAGGCGCACTCCCTCGGCGCCCGCGACCTGAGCCGGTCGGAGTCGGCCGCGCTGGCGGCCGAGAAGGCGGGCGCGCGCGACGTCGAGGTGGCCGAGCTGCACGCGCAGTTCAGCCACGAGGAGCTGATCCTGCGGGCGGCGATCGGCCTGCCTGACGACGTCCCCGTCAATCCGTCCGGCGGGCCGCTCGCCGCCAACCCGGTGATGGCCACCGGCCTGATCCGCATCGGCGAGGCGGCGTCGTGGATCCACCGCGGCCGGGCACGCCGCACGCTCGGGCACGCGTCGTCCGGGCCCTGCCTGCAGCACAACCTCGTCTGCGTCCTGGAGGCCTGAACCATGGGGAACCCCTGCGCGGTGATCGGTGTCGGGCAGACCGAGTACCGCACCAAGCGCACCGACGTCTCCATCGCGGGGCTCGTCCGCGAAGCGGCCCTGCGCGCCCTCGAGGACGCCGGGCTGACGTTCAGGGACATCGACGCGGTCGTCATCGGCAAGGCCCCCGACCTGTTCGAGGGCGTGATGATGCCGGAGGCGTACCTCGCGGACGCGCTGGGCGCGCGGGGCAAGCCGATGATGCGGGTGCACACCGCCGGGTCGGTCGGCGGGTCGACGGCCAACGTCGCGGCGAGCCTCGTCCAGGGCGGCGTGCACGACCGCGTGCTCGTCGTGGCGTGGGAGAAGCAGTCCGAGTCGAACGCGACGTGGGCGCTGTCCACGCACCCGCCGCTGTCGCCGACGATCGTCGTGGGCGCGGGCGGCTACTTCGCCCCGCACATCCGCGCGTACATGCGGCGCACCGGCGCGCCTGACCACATCGGCACGCTCGTCGCGGTCAAGGACCGGCAGAACGCGCTGAAGAACCCGTACGCCCACCTGCGCATCGCCGGCATCTCGCGGGAGATGGTCGAGATGACGCCGATGCTGTGGGAGCCGATCCGCTACCTGGAGACCTGCCCGTCCAGCGACGGTGCCGCCGCGATGGTGCTGGCGTCGGAGGACGCCGCCCGCCGCGCCCCGAACCCGCCGGCCTGGGTGCACGGCACCGCCATGCGCTCGGAGCCGATCTTCTTCGCCGGACGCGACACGGTGAACCCGCAGGCGGGCAAGGACTGCGCCGCCGACGTGTACCGGCAGGCGGGCATCACCGATCCGCGCCGGGAGCTGGACTGCGCCGAGACGTACGTCCCCTTCTCCTGGTACGAGCCGATGTGGCTGGAGAACCTCGGCTTCTGCGGTGATGGCGAGGGCTGGAAGCTCACCGAGAGCGGCGCCACCGCACTCGACGGTGACATCCCCTGGAACGCCTCGGGCGGCGTGCTGTCGTCCAACCCGATCGGCGCGTCCGGGCTCATCCGTTTCGCCGAGGCGGCCCTGCAGGTGCGCGGGCTGGCCGGCGAACACCAGGTCGAGGGAGCGCGCAAGGCCCTCGGTCACGCGTACGGCGGCGGCGCGCAGTTCTACGCCATGTGGGTCGTCGGCTCCGAAAAACCCTGAGACTGCCGGCCCGGGCCGGACCCCGGGCCCCGGAGGTTCCGATGGAGTTCAACCACGCCGACCTGTTCGAAGAACTGGCGGACGCGATCGGGGAGCGGACCGCCGTGGTCGTCTTCGACTCGGCCCGCGGCACGGAGCGGCGGACGTACGCCGACCTGGACGCCGAGGCGAACCGGCTGGCCCACCACCTGCGGGACGCGGGCGTGGAGGCCGGGCGGCACGTCGGGATCCAGCTGTACAACGGGTTGGAGTACGTGACGGCCCTGCTCGCGGCGTTGAAGATCCGCGCCGTGCCGGTCAACGTCAACTACCGGTACGTCGAGGCCGAGCTGGAGTACCTCTACGACGACGCCGACCTCGTGGCGCTGGTGTACGACGCGGAGTTCGAGGACCGTGTGACCGCCGCCGCGGCCCGGGTGCCGGAGCTGGCGCACCGGATCGTCGTCGGCGGCACGTCCCCGCACGCGGTCGCCTACCCCGACGCGCTGGCGGGCAGCCCGGCGACGCGCGGGTTCGACAAGCGGTCCGGCGAGGACGTCTACATCATCTACACCGGCGGCACGACCGGCATGCCCAAGGGCGTCATGTGGCGGTGCGCGGACCTGTTCATGGCGTTCGGCGGCGGCAACCCGTACGGCGACCCGCTCGAGACGCCCGAGGCGGTGATCGAGACCGCGCGGGCCTCCGGGCCGCTGGTGATGATGCCCGCCGCGCCGCTCATGCACGGCGCCGCGCAGATGGCCACCTTCATCGGCTGGTGGATGGGCGCGACGATCGTCTACACCCGCCGGTTCGACGCGGCCGAGGTGCTGCGGGCCATCGGGGCGGAGAAGGTCTTCACCATCAACATCACCGGCGACGCGATGGCCCGGCCCCTCGCCGACGCCATCGCCGCAGGATTGTACGACCTGAGCTCGCTGGCCGTGCTCAGCTCGACCGGCGCGATCCTGTCCGGCGCGGTCCGGGACCGCCTGCAGGAGCAACTGCCGAACGTCGCGATCCTCGACAACTTCGGATCCTCGGAGTCGGGCTTCACCGCGTCGGGCGTGGACGGCTCCTCCCCGGAGTCGGGGATGCGGTACCGGCCGAACAACGCGCGGCTGCGGGTGCTGGACGACGCGCTCAAGGAGGTCCAGCCCGGGTCCGGGGTGATCGGCCAGGTCGCCAAGAGCGGGCACATCGCCTTCGGCTACTACAGCGACCCGGTCAAGACGGCGAAGACGTTCGTCGAGGTGGACGGGGTGCGCTGGCTGCTGACCGGTGACATCGCCACCGTGGAGGCGGACGGCACCATCGCCATCTTCGGCCGGGGCTCCCAGTGCATCAACACCGGCGGGGAGAAGGTCTACCCCGAGGAGGTCGAGGCGGTGCTGAAGCGGCACCCCGCCGTCTTCGACGCGCTCGTCACGGGCATTCCCGACGAGAGGTTCGGCAGCCGCGTCGCCGCCGTCGTCCAGCCGTACGGCACGGCCCCGTCCCCCGAGGAACTGGACGCCCACTGCCGCGGCGTCCTGTCGGGCTACAAGGTGCCGCGCACGTACGCCTTCGTCGAGGAGATGCAGCGCTCACCCGCCGGCAAGGCCGACTACCGCTGGGCCAAACAGATCGCCGAACACGCCGCAGCCCGCACGTACAACTCCGTCGCGCTGGGTATCCACCGTGATACGCCTGGCTCATGACAGAGCGATCGCCTGTGCAGCGGCCGACCGAGCCACTACGCGATCTCTACGAGCGCTTGGTCCCCCATCTCGGCACGTGGCGGGCGGAGATCATCGACGGACGGCTCATCATCGGCCCGAGGGGCACCCCTGAGGAGCGGTGGATGACCGCCGGACTGCTGGAGGCGCTGGCGCCGCTGGCACGGGAGCGGGGCTGGCGGGTGTATCCCGGGCTCGACGTGTGCCTGCCCGGCACGAGGGAGCCGTTCGAGCCGGACTTCGTGATGGCTCCCAAGGACGCGCCGCGCTGGGGCGAACGGGAGGTCTTCACCGACGGCCTCGTCATGGCCGGGGAGATCGTTTCCCCGGCGAGCGTCGCGGACGACCGGGAGAAGAAGCCCCGTATCTACGCCCGGGGCCGTGTGCCGATCATGCTGCTGGTCGACCCGGTGTGCGACCCGCCGACCGTCACGGTCTTCAGTCGGCTCAAAAACGGCGCGTACACCGAGAAGACCGAGGTCACGATGGGGGAGAAGCTGCACATCCCCGAGCCGGTGGACTTTGCGCTGGACACCGCGATCTTTCTCGACTGAGGCGCGCGCTCCGGGATCTTCTTGACGGGCGCTGAATACGATGGCCACGTCCAATTAGGCGAGCCGCCTGCGCAGTCGGCTGCCTGGCCGAGCACGGTCCGGCGCGACTTCAGCTCGTTGACTCGTCGGCGAGTTCCATCGTGCTGATGATGGTGTTGCGTGCCGAGTTGGGCGGAGACCTGCTGCAGGCCAAAGAGATGCTGCGGCAGGCTCGTGCGGGGACTCACACGGGGACACTGGCGGAAGTGCAGCAGTGGAACACCGGACCAGCGGACGCCAGCCCGATACCACGAGTCTGCGGATCAGATCGGCCCTATACATACTCATCTGCCGATGAGGTTCTTCGGTTAGCGCCCGATGGGTGACAGCATGGGAGCCTGATCACTTCTGCCTTGGTAGGCGGTTCGTTTCCCCAGGGATGTTGAATCGCGTCTTCACGCGTCGGATCCGGCCGTCGCTTCGGGTACTTCGCTGCCGACGTTGCTTTGCAGGCGGTGGAGGAGCCGTTCGAGCGTGGCGATGTCCTCCTTGCTGAGGTCGGCGTGCAATCGCCGGTCGTGCTCGGTCGCTGCGGCGGCGAGCCGGCCGAACAGGGTCTCACCGCGCTGGGTGAGCGCGACCTGATGGATCCGGCGGTTTGCAGGATCACGCTGTCGGGTGACCAGGCCGTCGGCCTCCATCGCGTTGAGGTGGTGGGTGAGCGTGGCGCCACGGATGCCGATGGCATCGGCCAACTCGCGCTGGTTGCCCAGGCTCCGCGTCTTCAACGAGATCATGATCAGCCACACCGGCAGCGAGCCACCCGCGGCGGCGAGCGCATCGTCGAATGCTCGACTCACGCTCTTGGCGGTGCGGGCCAAGGTCAGGCCGATCGGTGGGCCAGTCGGACGCGGCATGGGCCGAGCATAGCAGATCAGTAGAGATCTAAGGGTTTGACATGTGACCGTTAGATAACTAACGTTTGGCTCGGACTGCGGTGCGCACCTCATTCATGAGCACGAAGGCCCAAGGGGGATCACCATGATCATCGTGACCGGGGCTACCGGGCATGTCGGCGGCGAACTGATCGCCCAATTGGCTGCCGCGCACCAGCCGGTGCGGGCCATGACCCGGCGCCCCAAAGAGTTGGCCGCACCGTCCGGCGTCGACGTGGTCTTTGGCGACAGCGACGACCCGGCCAGCCTGGACAGGGCATTCGACGGCGCCGAGCGAGCGTTTCTCATGTCCGCCCAAGCTGTCGGTAGCGCCGCACAGCCGACCCACGACCTGCGGCTCGTTCGCGCCGCACGGCGGGCCGGTGTCCGGCACATCGTGAAGCTTTCGGTGTACGGCGTCCGAGGCGCCGACGTCCTCGACATCTGGCACCGCGAGGCCGAGGCGGCCGTGATGGACAGCGGCCTGGACTGGACGTTGCTGCGCCCTGGGCGGTTTATGTCCAACGCGCTGTACTGGGCACCGATGATCCGACGGGGCGGCACCGTGCACATCCCGTTCGCGGACCGACCGGCCGCGCCGATCGACCCGGCGGACATCGCCGCCATCGCCGCGGCGGCGCTGACCACCGATGATCACCGCAACGTCGCGTACCAGCTGTCGGGACCCGAGGTGCTGACGCCCGCCGACGAGCTGCGCATCCTCGCCACGACGCTGGGCCGGCCGTTGCGGTTGGTCGAACCGACGATCGACGAGGCCAAGGCCAGATTGCTCCGGTCCGGGATGTCCGAGCCCGTGGTCGAGGCGGTCGTCGCCCGCGTTCTGACCGGCGGTGAAGGGGCGGAGGTCCTGCCAACCGTCGAGCAGGTGCTCGGCCGATCTCCGGTCACCTTCGACGCCTGGGCTCGCGAACACGCTGCCGCGTTTCTCGGCGCCGACTAACCACAATGGCGCTCACCGTCCACGGTGGCGCCGGCTGTCCGCAGTGGAGCAATTGACCACAGCAGGGAGACCAAGATGGAACACACCACCGACCACCGCATCCGCGAACTGGGAAGCCGCTGGGCCGAGGCGGAGCAGCGCGGTGATGTCGAAGCACTCGGCGCACTATCGACCGACGACTTCACGCTCGTCGGACCCCTCGGCTTCGTGTTGCACAAGCAGGCATGGCTCGACCGTTACCGCACTGGCGCGCTGGTCACTCATTCCCTGGTGTGGGATGAGATCGAGGTGCGCGCCTACGGCGACGCGGCGGTCGCCATCGGATGCCACACCCAGCGGGCCGAATACCAGGGCAACCGCGCCGACGCCCGGCTGCGCGGCACGCACGTGGCCGTCCGGCGCGGGGAGGACTGGCTTCTTGCCGGAGTCCATCTCAGCCCGATTGGCGGGCCACCGCCATTTGCGACACAGCACGCGTCCTCGGAAGGAACAGCAGGATGAGTATCGAACTCGACCACATCATCATCCCGGCCCACGACAAGCACGCGTCCGCGACGTTCCTCGCCGACATCCTCGGCGTGCCGATCGGCGAACCGGCGGGCCCGTTCGTCCCCATCACGGTCAGCAACGGCGTGACCCTCGACTACATGAACTGCAAGGACATCCACTCGCACCACTGCGCTTTCCTGGTCAGCGACGAGGAGTTCGACGCGGCCTTCGCGCGTGTCCAGGACGCCGGGGTCACCTACTATGCCGACCCCGGCCACGCCGAGCCGGGAGAGATCGACCATCGCTGGAATGGGCGCGGGGTGTACTTCAACGACCCCAACGGTCACAACATGGAGATCCTGACGCGCGCCGGCTGACCCCCGCCCACAGTACTGTCCGGGAAGATCGAGGTCTTCCAGGTGCTCCCGCCGACCGTGACCCGCACCCGCAGCGAACCGAAGCCGCGACGGGCTCCGCCGGCCAGGTCACGGATCTCCTCGGAAGCCTCGGTAGGCAGGCTCACGAAGGTCCAAGTGTCGGCGCGCCGGGCATCCCATATCCACAGCTCGGCATCGAAAACGACCACCACGAGTTCATCGTGACGCTGGGGTCCGACAGTCCCTGGGCGCGCCCACGGGTTCATCGCGAGAACCCCAGGCGACCTTCCTGGACTGAGACGCGCGCTGGGGAATCTCCTTGACGGGTGATGGATACGATGGCCGGAGAAGCTCGTCTTCAGAGCGTTTCCCGAATCGTCCGAAGGTGGGGGTCGATGGCGTCGTCCGAGCGCGCGGAGCTCATCGCGGAGCTGAGTCACCAGGCCCGGGTGAGCACCATGTGGACGGTGCTGCTGCACAACGCGATCGCCAGCCGGTCCGGCATCAACGTCACCGACATGCAGTGCATCAACCTGCTGCAGCTGCGCGGCCCGATGACGCCGGGGCAGATCGCCGACGCGATGTTCCTCACCACGGGTGGTGCGATCACCGCCGTGATCGACCGGCTGGAGAAGGCCGGGATGGTGCGGCGCCGCCGGGACGACAAGGACCGCCGCCGGGTCATCATCGAGGTGCTCGAGGACGGCCCGATCGTGGAGCTCGGCCGCAGGTTCATGCCCGTGGCGGAGCTCTACGAGAAGATCATGGCGGACTTCGGCGACGACGACCTGCGGACCATGATCGCCTACGTCACCCGCAACAACGAGATATCCCCCGAGGTCATCGAGCGCGTGAAACGGCTCGACTGACCACCCATCGCTGGTGATGATCGTCGAGGATCATCGGTGCCAGAGGACCGAAAACCCTCGGCGCGAGTCCGCCGGTCACCCGTCGGCTCATGTCCGGGGCCGGCGTGCGGCGAGTTCCGCGGTGGTGAGGGTGATCCCGGGCGAGGGGATGACGACGTGGACGGTCTTGCCGTGCTCGGCGTAGGTGACCCATCGGTCGGCGGCGTGCTGATCAACGATGGTCAGTCCGCGGCCGTGCTCGGCCAGCAGGCCGCCCTGGTCAGGTGCGGGCATGGGCCGGTGATCGGGGTCGGTGACGGCCAGGTGCACGTAGCGGGTGGTGGCCAGCAGTTCGATTCCGATCGGATAGGTGTCGTCCGGCCAGGTGCGCAGGGCAGTGGCGGTGCGGATGGCGTTGGTAACGAGCTCGCTGACGATCAGGGCGACTTCGTAGGCGTCGAACGGGTATCCGAACACCGCCGTACTGGCGAAGCTGCGGGCCTTGGCGACATGCCTATTCACGAGCAGAAGAACTCGCCGACCTGGGTGAAGAGCAGCCGGAGTGCCAATCAAGGGGCCTGTGTCGAAGTAGCGAGCGTGCCGCCGACGCACAAATAGGCGTTCCTGTTCCCGGTCCGCAGCTTCTCCTGGTCCTACGGACCGCCGGGTGAGTCAGCCGCCCGCCGAGGGCTGAACGCCCACGCCGGTGCTCTCGGTCAGCGCGTCGAGGAGGGCGGTGGTGGCAGGAGGCTCGGGTGGCTCGCCGTACGTCGCGGCAAGGACGTATCGGGTCGAGCCTGGCAGCGCGATGGTGCGTACGGCCGGGTTGCGGGCTGCCTCCAGCGCCAGTGCCGGCAGCGCTGTCACGCCGAGGCCGGCCGCGACGAGTGCCTGGACGGCGACGAAGTCGTCCGTGATGAAGGAGACTCGTGGGCTGAACCCGGCCTGCTCGCACATTTCCAGCAGGTGGCGGCGGCAGCGGTCGCAGCCGGCGATCCATTCCGCGTCCGCGTACGCCGCCAGGTCGGGCCCGGCCTCCTCCGCCGTGACCAGGTGGCTCGGCTCGTCCAGCAGCCGCCGGGTGCGGATGTCGTCCTCCTCGGCGCCGGGGTCGTACCGGAAGATCACCGCCACGTCGACGTAGCCCGCGCGGAGCATGCGGACGGCCTCGGGCGGCTCGGCCTCGGTGAGGCTCACGCGCAGGCCGGGATGGCGCTCCGCCAGGAGTGACGCGGCCCGGGGCACGAACGTGCCCAGCGCCGATGGGAAGGCGGCCAGGCGTACCCGGCCCTGGGTGAGCCCGAGGTGGGCAGACAGCTCGTTCTCGGCAGCGTCGAGCCGGCCGAGGATCTCCGCGCCTCGCTCGGCGAGCGTGCGGCCCGCGTCGGTGAGGCGGATGCCGCGCCCGGCGCGCTGCACGAGCTTGGCGCCGGTCTCGGCCTCCAGCCGGGCGAGGTGATGACTGACCGACGGCTGCGAGTAGTGCAGCTCCTTCGCGGCGGCCGTCACCGAGCCCGTACGGGCGACCGCGACGAGCACGCGAAGGCGGGATACGTCCAGCATGAGGCCAATATATCGATGTCTTCTATGAGACATGTCGACGATTGGCATTGGACCGATGAGTGACCCGCCCGGCACTCTGGAGGGGACGAAGGAGGTTGGCCATGACACTCGTGCTCGGGACCGTACGCCCTGGTCTGGACGATCTGGTGACGGGAGTGCGCTCCGTCGTCGACCTGCGGGCGGACTGGCGGGAGACCGCGAGGCGCGTCGCGGCCGAGCTGCGTCGGCACATGCCCACTCCGGACATGCTGACCGCCGAGGAGCGGATCGGTGACCCTGACCGGTACGTCAGCCACACGCTCTACGTCGAGCCCGGCGGCATGTTCTCCCTGGTGGGGCTCGTGTGGCGGCCCGGACAGGTCACGCCGATCCACGACCACGTCACCTGGTGCGTCTTCGGCGTGCTGCAGGGCGTGGAGCACGAGGAGCTGTACGTCGAGCGCGGCGACCACCTCGTCCAGGTGGGTGTCAACGACAACCACGTCGGCGAGGTCAGCGGCTTCGCGCCGCCCGGTGACATCCACCGGGTGCGGAACTCGGGCGACGGCACCGCGATCTCCCTGCACATCTACGGCACGGACATCTCCCGCGTCGACTCCAGCGTGCGGCGCTGTTACGACCTGCCCGTACGAGACTGACGCGGGGCGCCGGTGATCCCTGTCAGGTGAGCCGCACGACATCGGTCGATTCGGTCAGTTCTTCGAGGACGTCGGGGAGCGGCTCGACGCCGAGGCCCGGGCCGTCCGGGACGCGCATCAGCCCGTCCTCCAGCAGGAACGGCTCGGTCACGTCGCGCGTGTAGTACCGGTTCGACGCGGAGACGTCGCCCGGCAGCGTGCACCCCGGCAGGGCCGCGAACGCCAGGTTGGCGGCGCGGCCCAGCCCGGTCTCGAGCATTCCGCCGCACCAGACGGGAACGCCGTGCGCCGCGCACACATCGTGGATCCGCCGGGCCTCCAGGTAGCCGCCGACGCGGCCGGCCTTCACGTTGACGATCGAGCAGGCGCCCAGCGTGATGGCGTCGGCCGCGGACCGTGCGGAGACGATCGACTCGTCGAGGCAGATCGGTGTCGTCAGGGCCTCCGCGAGGTGCGCGTGCCCGAGCAGGTCCTCCTCCGGAAGCGGCTGTTCGATCAGCAGCAGGTCGAAGGGGTCCAGCGCCGCGAGGTGCCGCAGGTCCGTCCGCGTGTAGGCGGTATTGGCGTCGACCTGCAGCGGGACGTCCCCGAACCTTTCCCGCACCGCCCGTACCGGTTCGAGGTCCCACCCTGGTTCGATCTTCAGCTTGATCCGGGCGTACCCCTGCCGCAGGTAGGCGTCCACGGCGTCCAGCAGTTCGGGGATCGAGTCCATGATCCCGACGGACACCCCGGCCGGCACACGCGTCCGCGTCGCCCCCAGGTACGCCGCGTACGACATCCCCGAGGCGCGCAGCTCGGCGTCCAGCACCGCCATCTCCACGGCGGCCTTCGCCATCGGGTGCCCCCGCACCGGGGCGAATGCCGCACCGAGTCCGCGGGCGGTGACGTCATCAGGCAGCCGGGGGAGCAGGAAGTCCCGGATGACCTGCTCGGCCCCGTTCACGTACTCGGCGGAGTAAAGGGGGTCGGCGGACGCGACGCACTCGCCCCAGCCCTCCGCCTCGTCGCCGAACACCCGGACGAGCAGGACCTCTCGGTCGACGTCCGTCCCGAAGGACGTGCGGAACGGCGCCACCAGAGGCATGCGGATCCGCCGCAACTCCACTCCGGCGAGCTTCATCGAGGGCCCTCCAGGAGGTAGTAACCGGTGAGGGTGAAGCCGGTGACACGATAACCGGCGGCGAGCGCGCCGCCCAGCGCGTCGCGCTGGGCCTGACGCCACTCCCGGGCGGCGTCCGGGTAGCAGGCCCGCATGGTGGTGATGTCGGCGGGCGTTCCGACCGCCACCGTGAGGGCGCCGGCCGGGTCGTGTCGCTCGGGGCGGCCCATCGAGTCCTCGTCCAGCGTGATCGCGGTGTCCTCGCCGGGCTCCGGCGTCACCGGGGTGCCCGCGACGGCCGCCGTCACCTCCGGGCTGTCGAGCGGCCAGGTCACGAGGAGACGGTCACTGGGATCGCCCATGTTCAGCTCGTCGGGCATCTCACCGTAGAAGTCCTCGAGGTACCTAACGGCGTGGGCCGCCAGTTTGGCCAGGTTGAAGTGGGCGTTGCGCCGAGCCAGCGGGTCGAAGGTCCAACTGATCGTCCTGACGCCCCGGGCCAGCGCCCACTCGCGCTGGTGCACCTTGATCGCGAACCCGACGCCCCGGCCCTGGACGGCGACGCCGGTGACGTGGGAGTGCAGACCGCCGTCCGCCGTCGGGAAGGCCGCGCATGCGCCGATCATGGTGTTGCCGTCGAAGGCCCCGGACACGTAGCCGCCGATGTGGCGGGTCACCTGCAGCATCTCGTACGGCATCGGGTCGGTCGGCCGCCAGATCTCGGCGAGCAGCGCCGAAGCGGTGAAGAGCTCCGTCGCGGCCGTCAGCTCGCGTACGTCCATATACCGATCGTGACGTCTCATCGATACCGTGGGCGCACCGGGGTCCGGGTCAGGGGATGACCGGCAGCGGGTTCCCGGTCTTGGACGTGGACGGAGACGGGGCGGGGGTCTTGGTGCCCTTCGGCGTACCGCCGGACGTTCCCTTCCCGGTCCGCCGCTTCGTGGTCGGCTGTGCGGCGTCGTTCCGCGTGCTCGGCGGCGCGATGGAGACGGGCAGGGGAATGAGGTTCTGGATGTAGACGTCGAACCACCGGCCGCTGCCGGTCAGGTCGGCGGTCTCGTTCCCGAACGGGCCCATCGCCTGCAGGGCCTTCTCCAGGTTGCCCTGGTTCCGCTGCAGGATCTGTACGACCCGGTGCAGGTTCTGCAGCGTGGGGCCGAGGGTCGCCTGGTTCTCGTTGATCGTCGCGGTGATCTGCTGGGACAGAGAGACGGTGCCGGTCAGCAGCTGGTCGATCACCGTCCGCCGGTCGTTGATCTCCTGCAGCAGCAGGCCGCCGTTCTGGACCAGCACGGCGAGGTCGCCGCTGCGGGAGGCCAGCAGTGAGGTGACATTGCTGGAGTGCTTCAGGAGCTGGTTCAGCTCGTCATCGCGGGAGGACACCGCCCGGGAGATCTTCTGCAGGCCCGCAAGGGTCCGCCGGACGTTCTCCGGGGAGCCCTCCATGGTCTGCGTCAGGGTGTCCATCGCCTTGGCCAGCTGCTTGGTGTCGATCTGACCGAGTTGCGCGCTCGCGTCCTGGAGGGCGGGAACCACCTCGTACGGTGCCGTGGTGCGCGAGAGCGGGATCTCGTGGTCCGTCGGCTGCCGCCCGGGACCCTTCGGGTCGAGGGAGAGGAAGTGGGAGCCGAGCAGCGTCTTGATCTTGATCTGTGCCCGGGTCTGCGTCCCGAAGTGCGCGCTGGCGGTGAACTTCACCTTCACATGGTCGCCGTCGAGGTCGACGCTGCTGACCTTGCCGACCTTCACGCCGGCGATCCGGACCTCTTCCCCGGGCTTCAGCCCGGCCGCCTCGCTGAACGCCGCGGAGTACGTCGTGCCACCGGCGAAGTGCTGCAGGTTGAACGCGAGCAGTGTGGCCAGGCCGGCGGTCGCCAGGCCGGCGATGCCGATCGGCAGCGGGTTGCGCTCCCGGAATGGACGCATCAGCGCGGCACCTCGCGTCGAATCTCGGCGGACTGGGCGCGCGGTCAGGGCCCGGCGTCCACGCGGGAACGCGTGTGACGGGCAGAGAACCCTGGCGCGTCAGTGAAAGGTACTGACGCGTAGCGTGGCCGACAAGAACCCACTGTGCTCGATCCACCGCATACCTGCGCACAACGCCGCGTCCGCCCAGGTCAGCAATGCCTTACTAGCGGCGCCGAGTGACGTAACTCACGTTCGGGCGATGATCGCCGATCCGTGCCCGAACAGACCCTGGTTCACGGCGATGCCCGCTCGTGCCCCCTCCACCTGGCGTTTTCCCGCCTGCCCGCGCAGCTGCCAGGTCAGCTCGCAGACCTGGGCGATCGCCTGCGCGGGGATCGCCTCACCGAAACAGGCCAGCCCGCCGCTCGGGTTCACCGGAATCCGGCCGCCGAGCGCGGTCACGCCGTCGCGCAGCAGCCCCTCCGCCTCACCGGGCTTGCACAGGCCGATGTCCTCGTACCAGTCCAGCTCCAGCGCCGTGGACAGGTCGTACACCTCGGCGAGTGACAGATCCTCCGGTCCCAGCCCCGCCTCCTCGTACGCCGCCGCCGCGTTCGCCGCCCGGAACGGCCGCTCGGGCGGATCGACCGCCACGCTGGAGTCGGTCGCGAAGTTCGGCAGTTCGAGGGCGGTGTTCGGGAAGGTCGGAGTGGCCGTCGCGATCGCGCCGATGCGCACGGGAGCCCGGTGGCCGCGCCTCCTCGCGTACTCGACGCTGGACAGGACGACCGCGGCGCCCCCGTCGCTGGTGGCGCAGATGTCCAGCAGCCGCAGCGGATCGGCGACCACCGGCGACCCGGCGACGTCGGCCGCCGTGACCTCCTTCCGGTACCGCGCGTACGGGTTGTGCCGGCCGTGGCGGGCGTTCTTGATCTTCACGGCGGTGAAGTCGTCCCGGGTGGCGCCGTAGGTCGCCATGCGCCGCCGCGCGTACAGCGCGAAGTACACCGGATTGGTCGCGCCCAGCACCCGGAACCGCAGCCAGTCCGGGTCGTCGGGCCGGTCGCCGCCGACGGGGGCGAAGAACCCCTTGGGGGCGGCGTCGGCGCCGACCACCAGCGCGACGTCCACGAGACCCGCGAGGATCTGGGCCCGCGCCGTGCTCATCGCCTGCGCGCCCGAGGCGCACGCCGCGTAGCAGCTCGACACGCGCGCGCCCGACCAGCCCAGCGCCTGGGCGAACGTCGCCCCCGCGATGAACCCCGGGTAGCCGTTGCGGATCGTGTCGGCGCCCGCGACGTAGTCGATGTCCGTCCAGGCGAGCCCGGCGTCCTTCAGCGCGTCGCGCGCCGCCGCCAGGCCGTACTCCACGAAGTTCCGCCCCCACTTGCCCCACGGGTGCATGCCCGCGCCGAGGACGGCGACCTCTCCGCCGGTGTTCATTCGCCCTCCTCGCTCACCGGGCGCCACTTCCAGACGAGGTGACCGGGATCGAGCTCCTCGACGACGAGCTCGACCTCCATGCCGACGGCCAGGTCGTCGATGCCCACGCCGCGTACCACCTGGCCCAGGACGACGATGCGCTCGGCCGCCAGCTCGACGGCGGCGATGGCGTACGGCTCGAAGTCCTCGCCCGAGACGTACGGCGGCGGGGGCCGGTAGCGCGCGTCGGCGTACGACCAGATCCGGCCGCGGTCGGACAACGGGGTCGTGACCAGCTCGTCGCCGTCGCAGGCGGGATTGCGGCACGTCAGGGTCTGTGGCGGGAAGTAGACGGTCCCGCAGGCGGTGCAGCGGGTCCCGGTCAGCCGCGGCGGGTCGACGGTGAACCAGCCGTCGACCACGCTGACCGGCCCCGGACCGGCTTTGGCCGTCGCGGGTTCGTCCCCGGGTCGGTTCTGCGCCACCGGCGACCTCCTAGTTGACCAAGCGCCCGCTCAAATCTATAACGTGTTCTACTCCCAGTGGAAGGGCGGCAGTGCGAGAGGGCTACTCGGCGCCCCGGCCGGCGGCATCACGGACGGCCTGGACGAAGGCGCGGACGCGGGCGGTCTCGCCGGTCGCCGGCCACATGAGCCCGTACTCGATCGGCGGAGCGTCATGGAAGGGGACGTAGACGATTCCGGGACGGGAGTAGTAGGCGGCCGCCACAAGGCTGACCGGTGAGACGCCCCTTCCGGCGGCGACGAGCGCGAGCACCTCCTGGAAGTGGGGTGCCGTAGGGCCGTGGGGGACACTCCGGCCCGAGGGGGTGGTGCGCGGGTAGTGGTGGTCGAGCCAGAGTTGGGGGACGGCACCGGTCACCGCGATCAGAGTCGTGTCCGCGTAGTCCTCGAGCGACACCGACTCCCGGCCGGCGAGCGGATGGCCGACCGGGACGAGGAGCGCCCGCGGTTCGGAGAGGACGACCGGGCCGACGGTGATGTCCGGCTCGTCGACCGGGAACTCGGTCAGCTGCAGGTCCAGGTCGCCGGCGCGCAGCCGTCCGTAGGGGTCGCCTAGCTGGACCTCCCGGATCTCTACCTGGCAGTCGGGATGGCCCGCCTGGAACTTCTCCGCCGCCCGGAGGACGACATCGCCCGCCATCTGCGAGGAGTAGCCGACGCGCAGCGTGCCGGTGATGCCCCGTCCGGCCGCGATCACCCGGGCGATCGCCTGCTGGATCTGCCGGTGGGCGGGAAGGAGATCGTCGCGGAAGCGCCGGCCGGCCGGAGTGAGCGTCACGCGCCGGCTGGTCCGCTCGAACAGCAGCACGCCGAAGCGGCGCTCCAGCCTCTTGATGGTCTGGCTGACCCGCCCCTGGGAGATGCCGAGGCGCTCGGCGGTACGGCCGAAGTGCAGCTCCTCGGCGAGGGTCAGGAAGATCTCCATCTCGTGCCGCTCCACCCGATCCCCTCATCGATTAGCCCAGGTGATGAATCATGGAAAATTATGGCATTGTTCCAGGTCGCCGAGGTGGTCGATCCTGAGGCCCATGACCGACGAACCCATCTCCTCGCGTCTGTTCGAACCCGCCACCATCGGACCTCTCCGGCTGCCGAACCGTCTGGTGATGGCGCCGATGACCCGTACGCGCGCCGGAGCGGACGGTGTTCCCCAGCCGATCATGGCGACCTACTACGCCCAGCGCGTGTCGGCCGGGCTGATCATCGCTGAGGCGTCCACTCCGAACGCGGTCGGGCAGACCTACCCGAACATCCCCGCCATCTACGACGACGCGCACGTCACCGGCTGGCGCCGCGTCACCGACGCCGTCCGCGCCGCCGGCGGGCGGATGTTCCTGCAGCTGCAGCACGGCGGCCGGATCGGCCACCCCGACAACAGCGGCCTAACGCCGGTCGCGCCGTCTCCCGTCGCGCTTCCGGACACGATCCACACGCCCGGCGGGCACCAACCCTCGGTGGTGCCGCGGGAGATGACCCGCGACGAGATCCGTTCCACCGTGGCCGACTTCGCCGCCGCCGCACGCAACGCCGTCGAGGCGGGCTTCGCGGGTGTGGAGGTCCATGGCGCCAACGGCTACCTGTTGCACCAGTTCACGGCGCAGGGCACCAACCATCGCACCGACGCGTACGGCGGCCCGGTGGGCAACCGCATCCGCCTCACCGTCGAGGTGGTCCAGGCCGTGGCCGACGCGATCGGCCCGGAGCGCGTGGGCCTGCGCATCTCGCCGGGCGTCACCGTCAACGGCATCGATGAGGGCGACACCGATCAGATCTACCCGACACTGATCGACGCGCTGGCCGGCACCGGCATCGCCTACCTGCACGTCGTCTTCGCAGATCCCGGCCAGGCCCTCTTCCACGACATCCGCCGGAACTGGCCGGGCGCCCTGATCGCCAACCCCACTCTGCCGTGGCCCGGGCCGTTGCCCGCCGGCGGCGGGCGCCACGAGGGCGAGCGGCTGCTGGCCGCCGGAGCCGACCTGATCGCCCTCGGCCGCGCCTTCCTGGCCAACCCGGACCTGGTCCACCGATTCCGCCGGGGTGCACCGCTCAACCCCGTACGGGACAACCTGATGTATGTCGGAGGAGAGGCCGGATACACCGACTATCCGACGCTGGCCACCGCCCCCGGCCAGGTCGAGGCGCCCGAGCCGGCCACGGTCTGACACCGGCCGCGCCGGCTCAGGAGACGGGCGCGCCCGACCCGCGCGCGTTCGCGGTCGCGCCTCCGGCGAGCCGCGACCCGGCGCCGGCGGACCCGGAGCTCCCGCCGGCCGGCGCGGACAGGCGCAGGGCGGCCAGTGCGGCGACGGCGATGAGGGCCAGGGCGTATGCGACCGTGGCCGTCCAGTGGCCGTGCTCGTACGCGAGGCCGCCGGCCGAGCCGCCGAGGCTGCTGCCGGCGTAGTACGCGAACAGGTACAGCGCGGACGCCTGCGCCTTCCCGGCCGTGGCACGCCGTCCCACCCAGCCGCTGGCGACCGAGTGCGCCGCGAAGAAGCCCGCGGTGAAGACGAACAGTCCGACGGCCAGGACGGGCAGCGTGTGCGGCAGGGTCGCCAGCAGCCCGGCGGCGGCCAGGGCGAACGCGCCGAACAGCACGGGACGGCGGCCGACCCGGTCGGCGAGCGACCCGGCGGCCGGCGAACTGACGGTGCCCGCGAGGTACATCAGGAAGACCAGGCCGGTGACCCACTGCGGCAGGCCGAACGGCGCGGCGAGCAGGCGGTAGCCCAGGTAGTTGTAGACGGTGACGAATCCGGCCATCAGCACCAGCCCGATCAGGTAGAGCCGGCGCATCGCGGGATCGCGGAGATGCAGGAGTAGCGGTCCCGGGCCGGTCCGGGCCGGGCGGAAGCAGCGGGAGCGCGGTAGCAGCGTCCAGAAGATGAGGGTGAGGAGCAGTGCTCCGAGGGCGGTGACGCCGAGCGCCCACCGCCAGCCCGCCAGGTCGGTCACGAAACCGGGGACGAGCCGCCCCAGCAGGCCGCCGACGGTGTTCCCAGCGATGTAGCGGCCCATCGCCCCGCCCAGCGCCTCGGGATGCACCTCGTCGGCGAGGTAGGCCATCGCCACGGCCGGCACGCCGGCGAGCGCGATCCCCTGCGCCGCGCGGACCGCCGCGAGCGCGGGGAACGACGGGGCGAGCGGCAGGAGCAGGCCGAGCACGGCCGCCGTCACCGAGGAGACCGCCATGATCCGGGTCCGGCCGAAGCACTCCGACAGCGAACTCACCGGGACCACCGCGAGCGCGAGCGTGCCGGTCGACAGGGAGACCAGCAGGCTCGACGTCGTGGGGGAGACGCCGAAGACCCGCGACAGCTCCGGCAGCAGCGCCTGGGTCGAGTACAGCGACATGAACGTGGTCAGGCCCGCCGCGAACAGCGCGAGGTTCACCCGGCGCAGTCCGTGGGAGCCGCGCCGATGTCGCCGGTCGAGGTCCGCGGGTGAGGCGAGGAGCACCTCTCCAGGCTGCGCCGCACCGAAGCGATGCGTCCAATGAAAGTTCTTCCTGAGAACTATGCTCAACAGTCATGGACTTGGAAACGGTCCGCTGGTTCCTCGCGGTCGCCGAGCACGGGCACGTCACCCGGACGGCGGCCGAGCTCCGGATCTCCCAGCCGGGCCTGTCCCGCGCGATCGCCCGTCTCGAGCGCGAGCTGGGCGTGCGGCTGTTCGATCGCGAGGGGCGAACGCTCCGGCTGAGCCCGTACGGCGAGATCTTCCGAGGGCACGCCGAGCGGCTGGTCGCCGAGGAGAAGGCGGCACGCCACGCCCTGACCCAGGCCGCCGACCCCGGCAGCGGCGAGGTCGGACTGGCGTTCCTGCACACCCAGGGCACCGCGCTCGTCCCGGAGCTGCTCCGTGACTACCGGCGGGAGCACCCGCGCGTGACGTTCCGCCTGAGCCAGGGCAGCAGCGAGCACATCGAGGCGGCCGTCATCGAGGGCCGGGCGGACCTGGCGATCACCAGCCCGCGCCCGGCGGAGCTGGCCTGGCACCCGCTCGCGACCGAACGCCTCCGCCTCGCCGTTCCGGCCGGGCACCGGCTCGCCGGGCGCGACAGGCTACGCCTGTCCGAGGCGGCCGGCGAGCCGTTCATCCTGATGAGACGCGGGTACGGGCTGCGCTCCATCACCGACGAGCTGTTCCGCAGCGAGGGCATCCGCCCCGACATCGCGTTCGAGGGTGAGGAGGCCGCCACGCTCCGCGGGCTGGTCGCCGCGGGGCTCGGCGTCGCGATCGTGCCGCCGGGCGACCCGACGCCCGGGGTCTGCGAGGTGGTCATCACCGGGGCGCGGCGGACGATCGGCCTCGCCTGGGTGGCCGGCCGGACGCGCCCGCCCGTCGCCGAGGGCTTCCGTCGTTTCGTCCTCGCCCGCGCCCCGGCCTGAACGTCCCCCGGGAACGGCCCGGCGGCCGCTCAGGTCTGCAGGGCGGCGACCATCCGGCGCATCCCGCCGAGCCAGCGATCGCGGTCGGCGACCTTGCCGCGCTCGAACTCGGCCACCTCCGGGTGAGGGAGGATCAAGAACGTCTCGGCCGCGAGTCCCGCCACGACCATGCCGGCGACGTCGTCGGGCTCGAGCACCCGGCCGGCCGCGGCGACGACCCGGCCCGCGATGCCGTCCAGGGCCTCGGTGAGCAAGGGGGTACGGACGCCCTGCGGGCACAGCGCGCTCACCTTGATGCCCTGGTCGCCGTAGGTCAGCGCGAGCCACTCGGCGAAGGCCACGGCGGCGTGCTTCGTCACCGCGTACGGGGCGTCGCCGGGCTGGGTGAGCAGGCCGGCGGCCGAACAGGTGTTCAGGAAGTAACCCTCGCCGCGTTCGAGCATGCGGGGCAGCGCCGCGCGTGCGGCGTACACGTGGGCCTGGACGTTGACCGCCCAGGACGCGGCCCACTGCTCCGGCGTCGCCTCCAGTCCGGCGCCGGTTCCGATGCCCGCGTTCGAGCACACCAGATCGATCGGGCCGAGCTCGGCCGCCTTGTCGATCATCGCCCGGACCTGGGCCTCGTCGCCGACGTCGGCGCGGACGGTCATGGTGCGGCACTCCAGCGACGTGGCGACCCGCTCCAAGCCGTCGTCATCGATGCCGGCCAGGCACAGCGCCGCCGCGCCCTCGGCGGCGAACCGGCGCGCCAGCGCGGCCCCGATCCCGCTGCTCGAGCCGGTGATCACGATGTTCTTCCCGGTGATCTGCATGGCAGGAACGTAACATCCGAGACTAGGCTGAACCCGATTCGGTTGTCAGTAAGCTCCAGGCGTCAGTACGAAAGGCAGCACCATGGCACTCGAGACCGGCCTGGCGGGCAGAACCGCCCTCATCACCGGCGCTTCGCGCGGCATCGGGCGCGCCACCGCGGAGGCGCTGGCCGCGGAGGGCTGCAACGTCGTCCTCTCCTCGCGGAAGCAGGACGCCCTCGAGGAGGTCGCGAAGGCCATCCGGGCCGCTCACCCCGGGGTGGGCGTCCTGCCGAAGGCCGCACACGTGGGTGACGAGGACGCCGCGCGGGCCTGCGTCGAGGCCGCCGTCGCCGAGTTCGGGAGCGTGGACGTCCTCGTCAACAACGCGGGCACCAGCCCGTACTTCGGCCCCATGGTCGACCTCGACGCCGCCAGGGCCGACAAGACGGTTCAGGTCAACCAGTTCGCCGTCGTGCTGTGGACGCAGCTCGCCTGGAAGCTGTCCATGGAGGCGCGGGGCGGGGCGATCGTCAACATCTCCTCCGTCGGCGGCATGGCGACCGAGCACGGCATCGGCTACTACAACGCCACCAAGGCCGCCGTGATCCACCTCACCCGGCAGTTCGCGGTCGAGCTGGCCCCGTCCGTGCGCGTCAACGCCGTCGCCCCGGGACTGGTCAAGACCCAGCTCGCCCGGGCACTGTGGGAGGACAACGAGGAGAAGATCGCCGGGTTCATGCCGCTCGGCCGCCTCGGCGAACCCGAGGACATCGCCAAGGCGGTCGTCTTCCTCGCCGGCGACACGGCGAGCTGGCTGACCGGGCAGACCCTTGTCGTCGACGGTGGCGCGACCGTGCGCCCGTCCATCGCCTGAGGAGGCTCCGCATGTCTCGATGGGGACTGACGATTCCGCTCATCGGCGTACCCCTGGCCGAGCACCGCAAGGTCGTCGAGGGTCTGACCGGCCTCGGATACACCGACGCCTGGTCGGCGGAGACCAACGGAGCCGACGCGTTCACGCCGCTCGCGCTCGCCTCGCAGTGGGCGCCGGAGCTGCGGCTCGGACCGGCGATCGTGCCCGTCTACACGCGCGGCCCCGCCCTGCTGGCCCAGCAGGCCGCCACGCTCGCCGACCTCGCGCCCGGCCGGTTCGTGCTGGGGATCGGCACGTCGTCGCCGGTCATCGTGGAGCGCTGGAACGGCATCCCCTTCACCGAGCCGTACCAGCGGGTCCGGGACACCCTGCGGTTCCTGCGCCGGGCCCTGGCGGGGGAGAAGGTCACCGACGAGGCGCTCGGCGTGACGGGTTTCAGGCTGGACGCCCCGCCGAAGACGCCGCCGCCGATCGTGCTCGCCGCGCTGCGCCCCGGCATGCTCCGGCTGGCGGCCCGCGAGGCCGACGGAGCGATCACCAACTGGCTGGCGCCGCAGGACGTCCGCAAGGTCCGTGCCGAGTTCGGCACGGAGAAGGAGCTGATCGCCCGGATCTTCGTCTGCCCGACGTCGAACGCCGAGGAGGCGCGGGCACTCGGCCGCCGGCTGATCGCGGCCTATCTGACGGTGCCCGTCTACGCGGCCTTCCACCAGTGGCTCGGCCGCGGCGAGCGGCTCGCCGCGATGAACGAGGCCTGGGCCGCCGGGGACCGCGGGGCCGCCCTCGACGCGATCCCGGATGACGTCGTCGACGACCTCGTCGTGCACGGCGCACCGGACGTGTGCCGGGAGCGCATCCGTGAGTACGTCGCGGCGGGGCTGGACACCCCCGTGATCGCCGTACTCCCGAACAACGAGATCTCGGTCACGAACGCCGTTCCCGCGCTCGCTCCCTAGGTTGCGACTCGGGGGTTGGGCGACAAATCGCAAGATCCTGGATGTTTGCCCCCAGGAAGGGTCGGGCATGGCAGGGCCCATGCACGGGGCCGCGCACCGTGTTGACCTGCAATCGAACCTAAGGAGCTGTCGACAGTGCTGACGCTGACCGATTCGGCGGTCCAGGTGATCCGTACCGTCACCAGCCAGCCCGAGCTTTCACCGCAGACCGGACTGAGGATCGCCACCCAGGGCCAGACAGACGAGGCGGGCACCCTCTCCCTGGCGGTGGCCGAAGGCCCACAGGCCGGCGACGAGATCGTCGAGGAGCAGGGCGCGCGCGTCTACCTGGAACCGGACGCCGCGACGATCCTCGACGAGATGACGCTCGACGCGAGCGTCGACCAGAACGGAGACGTGACCTTCCGCCTCGCGGAACAAGGGTGACCGTGTTAACGGACAGGCCCCGGGCGCGCACCGAGACGATCGGTCGACGCCCGGGGCCTTTTCGTGATCAGGCCGCCAGGCGGTCCAGGATCAGGTCCAGCTTGGAGTCCATCCCCTCGAGCCGGGTCTCGACCTTTTCGAGCCGGGTCTCGACCCTGTCGAGGCGGGTTTCGATCGCGGTGAATCGCTCTTCGTGACGGGCGAGCGTTTCCTTGATCGCTGCGATCTCGCGGTAGATCAGGTTGAGCAGCTCGGAGACGCCGCCGACCTTACGGTCCGCGCCGAGCGCCACCTCCGCCCACCCATGGCTCGCCATCCGCAGGACCTGAACGTCCTTCTCGAGTGCGCTGACCCGCTCTTCGAGGTTCGACACGAGCATGACCGTAGCACCTTCCACTCGGCCCATTCTCACGATGGGCGACGAAGCGACTACATCATGTGCTGCCGACAAAGCCGGGGTCAGGATTCGGTGATGTCCTCCGGGAAGGCGGGATGGGCGCCGAGGGCCCAGTACTCGAACAGGCCGTGCCCCACACCGCCGTCGTACTCGAACCGGGCCACGGCGTCGACCATGCCCCACATCCGGGCGGCGTCCTCCACGCGCCGCAGGTCGTACGTCACGCCCTGGACCTTCGGCTCGGGCCCCTGGTACATCCCGTGCCGCCAGTCGGGTTCGAGACCGTAGCCGCTCCCGACCATCAGGTGAACGGGCAGGAGCGGGGCGACGTGCACGTCGAACGGCTTGCCGCCCGGCGGAGCGAAGGAGATCACCGCCTCGGTGACGTCGCGGGTCCCCGGGGCGTAGGCCGGCCGGTAGTCGGGACGGCCGAGGTATTCCGGCTCCCGATCGTCCGGCCACACGCGGAGGGCCTCCTCCAGGATCCGCCGGCCCCGCGCGTCCTCCTGCACGATGCACAGGATGGCGTGGTCCTCGAACTGCATCGGCGCGTACAGCCAGTAGAAGCTCGCCGGGTTCTTGGCCTGGATCCCCGGTGGCTCCCCCTCGCCGACCGGGCGGATGCCCCAGGACCGGTCGCGGCTGCCCCACCAGCGGTCCGGCGTCACCGGCAGCGTCGTGTCGTCCACGGTGATCGAGCCGGTCCACCGGCCGGTCTGCGCGAGCCGGCGGGAGTCGAACACCACGCGCTCCTGAGCGCGGATGAAGTGCGGCGGTTCCAGCTGGGCCGGGATCGCCCCTTCCCACGTCAGGTCGAACGACAGGCCGTGGTCGTTCGGCTCGCAGGTGACCCGCAGGCGCCTCAGCCCCTTCAGGACCTCGACGCGGAGCGGTCCGACCGTCGTGTCCATGCGGTCGTCACCGAGCTCGCGCGATGCCCGGACGACCCGGTGGAGGGGGCCGTAACGGACCAGGGCGAACGCGTCGGTGACCCCGAGGTTGGGGTACTGGCCGAGACCCACGATCAGCATGAGCTCGTCCGAGCAGGAGTGGCAGTTGAAGTAGTACCGGTCGTAGAAGTTGCGGTCGGAGGTGGCCACGTGCCGCATGACGTCGGGGATCTGGTGGACCGGGTAGTCGTCGAGCGGGGAGAGCGTCATCGGGGGTCTCCGGACGGAGGGGCGGTCGTGGGACCGGGAGCGGGCAGGTCGAGGAGTCCGGCCAGGAGCCGGGAGGCGGTGTTGTCGACCGGGAAGTCGCTGTCGGGGGGTACGAGACCGAAGTCGATGAACGCCTGTCCGACCCGCGCCATGATCACTGCGAACTTGAAGGCCGACAGCACCTCGTAATAGGCCATGTGCCGCATCGGCCGGCGTGTCAGTTCCTCGTAGAACGCGACGGTGTCGGCGTAGGACGGGAAGCCGGGCAGGCGGGGGACGCCGATCCCTTCCGAATGGTGGCGGTCGAGGAACATGAACCAGGCGAGGTCCTCTTCCGGCGCGCCGAGAGTGGCGATCTCCCAGTCCAGCACCGCCCGCGGTGCGCCGTCGTCGCCGTAGAGGATGTTGCCGATGCGTGAGTCGCCCCACAGCAGCACCGGCGGGTCCGGTTCGGGCGGCCGGTTCTCCCGCAGCCACCGCAGCGCCTCCAGGCAGGTCGGCTGTGGGCCGTGGTACGCCCAGCCCATGTAGTGGGCGTAGTAGCCGAGCCGCTGCCGCAGCCCCGCCGGCCCGTACTTTCTCCGGTCGAGGAACGCGAAGGGCTCCGGGGCCAGCCGGTGCACCTCGGCGAGGATCTCCAGCCCCGCCGTCCACATGCGGCGTCGTCGCTCGGGGTCGGCCTCGGCGACCCATCCCGACCCGTGATACGGCGGGTTGTCCTCCGGCGCCAGGCCGTCCACCTGGTCGATGACGAAGAAGGGGGCGCCCAGTAGCGTCGCGTCGCCCTCGTACCAGCGCATCCGCGGTACGGGGACGCCGGTCCGCTCGTCGAGGATGCGCAGCAGCCGATACTGGTCGGCGTACGGCAGCGGGTCGGGGAAGACCTGGTAGCGGACCGGTGCGACCTTGGCGACGAGCCGCTCCGTGCGGTCGCCGCACTCGGCGTCGAAGAGCAGCGTCTCGGCGGAGAACCCGGTCGTCTGGGGGATCCGCAGCCCGGACACCGTCACATCGCCGCCTGGCAGCCGTTCGGTCAGCCACCGTGCCAGGACCGTACGGGTCACCTCGGGATCCCGCTGGTCGGGAACGGGCATGGTCCGGGCCTCCTCGTCCGCAAGGCCGAACGCGTCCCCGACCTTGATCCGTATTTACCAACCGGTCACTTGCTCGTCAACCGTTGCCCGGGGGCGCCGCAGTCGGTCACGGAAGCCGTGGCACGATCGGAGGATGAGGTTGACGAAGCTCGGACACTCCTGTGTCCGCGTCCGCAAGGACGACCGGACCCTCGTCATCGACCCGGGCGGCCTGACTCCGCAGGGCGACGCGTTCGCGGGTGCGGAGGCCGTCCTCATCACCCACGAGCACTTCGACCACTACGCGGCCGACCGGCTGCGCAAGGCCCTCGCGGACGATCCGCGGCTGACGGTCTACACCTGCCGCGCCGTCGCCGCCGACCTCGGTGACCTTGGCGACCGGGTCCGCGCGGTCGGTGAGGGGGACGCGCTGACGATCGCCGGCTTCGAGGTCGCCGTGGCCGGGCAGAAGCATGAGATCGTCCACCCCGACGTCCCCCGGGTCGAGAACATCGGGTTCCTCATCGACGGGGAGGTCTTCCATCCCGGTGACGCGTTCACCGTCCTGGAGGTGCCGACGCTGCTCGTCCCCGGCCAGGCGCCCTGGATGAAGGCCCCTGAGATGATCGAGTACCTGCGGGCGGTGACGCCCCGGCGCGCGTTCGCGGTCCACGACGGCCTGCTCAACGAGTTCGGGCTCGGGTTGCTGGACAACCAGCTCAAGGGCGAAGGCGAGCGCCAGAACGCGGACTTCCGGCGTCTCCAGCCGGGGGAGTCGGTCGACATCCCCTAAGGGGTCGCCCGTAGGTCCGTGGGATGAGCCCGGATCGATCCCGCGAGCGATGCGCGCGGGAGACGCGCGGCCTAGCGTGGTTCGTAGGCCATCGCAAAGGGGTGTCGCAATGAACGGTCTTTCCCGCCCGCGTCAGGGACGTGTCATCGCCGGCGTCTGTGCCGGACTCGCCCGCAGGTACGGCATGTCGCCGTGGACCGTCCGGCTGCTGGCGATCCTGTCCTGTCTGCTGCCCGGACCGCAGTTCGTGATCTACATCATCCTCTGGATCATGATGCCCGGCGAGTAGGGCGTCAGGCCGCCACAGCCGGCTCGTCGTCCCGCATCTACGGGCTCGACCCTGGCAGATCACTGAGGGTCGCCCCCAGCCCGGTCTGGGGCCACCACCGTCGAGGTCGGGCGCGCCCCTCGGTCACTCCAGGCGCCAGGCGACGGGGAGGCCCTTGGCGGCGCCCTCGCCGGAATAGTCGTGGACGACGTCGAGGTAGCCGGCCATGCGCGCCTGCCAGGCGACGTTGACCGGCAGGTCCTCCAGGGCGGCCAGCAGTGCGGCGTAGTCGTCGCAGTCGATGACGTGGAACAGGTCGAGCCCGCTGCGCCAGATCGTCCACTCGTGCGCGCCGGCGTCCTTGATCGCCTGGACGAGGTCCGAAGGCACCTCCCGGTGCGCCTTCTCGTACTCCTCCTCCTGGCCGGCCCTGAGCCGGGTGTGCAGCGCGACGCGCATCCTCACTCCTCATCGTCCTTCTGGCGGCGGGCCCACTCCTCGACCGCGCCGATGTGCACGGCGGTGGCGATGCGGGCGCCGTCGGGGTCGCGTTCGATCAGGGAACGGTAGATCTCGTCGTGCTCGCGGAAGGTGCGGGGGAAGACACCCTCCTCCCGGTATCCGCGCCAGACGCGGGCGCGGAAGGTGCGGCTGTTCAGCCCGCCGAGGATCGCGGCGAGCACCGGGTTGCCGGCGGCCTCGGTGATGATGCGATGGAATTCCAGGTCGTGCCCGACGATCTCCTCGGCGGTCGTGCCGCGCTCCATCGCCGTCATCTCGGCGCGCAGGCGGATGAGTCCCTCTTCGTCGATGCGCGCCGCCGCCGCGGCGGCGGCCGCGGGCTCCAGGATCTTGCGCACCTGGACGAGGTGCAGCAGGGTGTCGCCCCGCGAGATCTCCGCGACGACGCCGAAGGTGTCCAGCAGGTCGCCCGGTTTCAGCTGGGTGACGTAGATGCCGGCGCCGTGCCGGGCCTCGAGGACTCCCATGACGGTGAGGGCGCGGATCGCCTCGCGCATCGAGCTTCGGGACAGCCCCAGGTCGGCGGCGAGATCGCGCTCGGTCGGTAGGCGCTGGCCGGGCGCGAGCTCACCCATGGCGATCCTGGTCTTGATCTCGTCGATCGCCCGCTGGGTGACGGTGGTCCTGGCACCCGTGTCGTCCGGCACGCGCGCTCCCTCCTCCGACTGCGAACTCATCTTGCCGGACGGTAAGTGGTCGTACCAATTTCTCAAAGTAACAAGTCTGTCACGGGGTATTGCCAGAAGGTTGCCGTGTAGTGGTCTTATGTCCCCGTAAGAGGTCCGATGAATCGCTGAGAGGTCGGACCAACCGACGAGCAGGGGGTACGACTACGTGAAGCTGCTGCGTGTCGGAGCGGAAGGCGCCGAACGGCCCGCGGTCCTGGCGGAGGACGGCTCGCTCCTCGATCTGTCCGGCCTGACCCGCGACGTCGACGGCGACTTCCTCGCCACGGGCCTGGACCGCGCCAGGTCGGCGTACGCGGCAGGCGAGCTGCCGCCCATCCAGAACACCAAGCGGATCGGCGCACCGGTGGCCCGGCCCGGCAAGGTCGTGTGCATCGGCCTGAACTACCGGGACCACGCGGAGGAGACGGGCGCCGAGCTCCCGGCGGAGCCAATCATCTTCATGAAGGCGTCGAACACCGTCGTCGGCCCGAACGACGACGTGCTCATCCCCCGGGGCAGCGAGAAGACCGACTATGAGGTCGAGCTCGCCGTCGTCCTGGGCGGCCGGGCCCGCTACCTGGAGTCCCCCGAGGACGCCCGTGCGCTCATCGCGGGGTACGCGATCAGCAACGACGTCTCCGAGCGGGAGTTCCAGCTGGAGCGCGGCGGCACGTGGGACAAGGGCAAGTCCTGTGAGACCTTCAACCCCCTCGGGCCGCACCTGGTGACCGCCGACGAGATCGAGGATCCGCAGAACCTCGGCCTGCGCCTCTGGGTCAACGGCGAGCTCCGCCAGGACGGCGACACGAAGAACATGATCTTCCCGGTCGACCATCTGATCTGGTACCTCAGCCAGTTCATGGTCCTGGACCCCGGTGACGTCATCAACACCGGCACCCCGGCCGGCGTCGCGCTCGGCAGCCCGGGTATCTCCTTCCTTCGTCAGGGTGACATCGTGGAACTCGAGATCGACGGGCTCGGGCGGCAACGGCAGAGGCTCGCATGAAGGTCATCGCACTCGACGCCTACGACATCCGGTTCCCGACCTCGCGGCAGCTGGACGGCTCGGACGCCATGAACCCGGATCCGGACTACTCGGCCGCGTACGCCGTGCTCCGCACGGACGACGGTGCCGAGGGCCACGGGTTCACGTTCACGATCGGGCGCGGCACGGAGGTGTGCGTCGCGGCGATCAACGCGTACGCACCCCTCGTCGTCGGCCTCGACATCGACCTGTCCGACCTCGGCGGGTTCGCGCGTCGGCTGGTCCACGACTCGCAGCTGCGCTGGCTCGGCCCGGAGAAGGGCGCGGTCCACATGGCCGCCGCCGCCGTCATCAACGCGGCGTTCGACCTCGCCGGGCGCGTCGCCGGCAAACCCGTCTGGCGGCTGCTGGCGGACCTGACGCCCGAGCAGATCGTCGACCTGGCCGACTGGAGGTACCTCACCGACGCCCTCCGTCCGGAGGAGGCCGTCGACCTGCTGACGGCGGCCCGCGCCGGGCGGGAGGAACGCGAGGCCGCACTACTGGCCACCGGCTACCCCGCCTACACGACGACCCCCGGCTGGCTCGGTTACACCGACGAGAAACTGGTGACCCTGGCCCGGGAGGCCGTCGAGGAGGGTTTCACCCAGATCAAGCTGAAGGTCGGCGGCGACCTGGCGGACGACGTGCGCCGCCTGGAGCTGGCCCGCCAGACGGTCGGACCCGACATCCGCATCGCGATCGACGCGAACCAGCGGTGGGACGTCGGCCAGGCGATCGAGTGGGTCGAGGCGCTCAAGCCGTACGACCCGTGGTGGATCGAGGAGCCGACCAGCCCCGACGACATTCTCGGCCACGCCGCCGTGCGCAGGTCCGTCCGGCCCGTCCGGGTGGCGACCGGCGAGCACGTGGCGAACCGTGTGATCTTCAAGCAGATGCTGCAGGCCGAGGCGCTCGACGTGCTGCAGATCGACGCCTGCCGCGTCGCGGGCGTGCCGGAGAACGTCGCGATCCTCCTGCTCGCCGCGAAGTACGGCGTGCCGGTCTGTCCCCACGCCGGAGGCGTCGGGCTCTGCGAGGTCGTGCAGCACCTGTCGATGTTCGACTACCTGGCGGTCAGCGGGAGCACCGAGAACCGCGTGATCGAGTACGTCGACCACCTGCACGAACATTTCACCGACCCGGTGCGGGTCCGCGACGGCCACTACCTCGCGCCGACGGCCCCCGGCATGTCCGCACAGATCAAGGCCGAGAGCCTGCTCGAATACGCCTACCCCGACGGCGCCGCCTGGAGGTCTTGACGTGGAGTTCAGCGGTATCAGGGCCATCGTCACCGGAGGGGCCTCCGGCATCGGGCTCGCCACGGCGCGCCTGATGACCGAGCGAGGCGCCACGGTGAGCTGCCTCGACCTGTCCGCCCCGCCCGAGCCCCTGCACGGTGTGCGGACGGACGTACGGGACGACGCGTCGGTCCGCGCGGCGGTCTCGGCCGCGGTGGACCACCTCGGCGGCCTGGACGTGCTCGTCAACAACGCCGGGATCGGCGCGCAGGGCACGGTCGAGGACAACGAAGACGACGAGTGGCGCAACGTCTTCGACGTCAACGTGTTCGGCATGGTGCGGGTGAGCCGGGCCGCCCTGCCGCACCTGCGCCGATCCGAGCACGCCGCGATCGTCAACACCTGTTCGATCGCGGCCACCGCCGGGCTGCCGCAGCGCGCGCTGTACTCGGCGACCAAAGGTGCCGTTCAGTCGCTCACTCTGGCGATGGCGGCGGATCACCTGCGCGACGGGGTCCGGGTGACATGCGTCAACCCGGGCACCGCCGACACGCCCTGGGTCGGCCGGCTGCTCGCCGCGACCGACGATCCGGAGGCGGAGCGGGCCGCACTGGCGGCCCGCCAGCCGAGCGGGCGGCTGGTCAGCGCCGAGGAGGTCGCTGTGGCGATCGCCTACCTGGCCAGCCCGCTGGCGTCGGCGACGACAGGAACGGCGCTGGCGGTCGATGGGGGCATGGCCGGCCTGCGACTTCGCCCAGAGAAATTCTGAGAGGACGCGATGAAGCGAAAGATGCTCGCGGCCGGTGCCGCGTTCGCGGCGGCCGCGGTGCTGCTGGCCGGCTGCGACAACAGCGAGGGCAGCAGCGGATCGTCCGGCGGTGGCAGCGCTGTCGTCGGGGTCGACTACCCCCGGTCGGACACCGACTTCTGGAACTCCTACATCAAGTACGTGCCCCAGTACGGCAAGCAGTTCGGCCTCGACCTGAAGACGACCAACTCCGAGAACGACGTCTCCAAGCTCGCCGCCAACGTGCAGACGCTCATCGGCCAGGGCGTCAAGGGCGTCGTGCTGGCGCCGCAGGACACCGCCGCGGTCGCGCCGACGCTCGGCCAGCTCAAGACGAAGAAGATCCCGGCCGTCACCGTCGACACCCGCCCCGACACCGGCGACGTGTACATGGTCGTCCGCGCCGACAACCGCGCGTACGGCGAGAAGGCCTGCAAGTTCCTCGGGGACACCCTGAAGGGCAAGGGCAAGGTCGCGATGCTCGAGGGCGACCTGGCCTCGATCAACGGCCGCGACCGTACTGAGGCCTTCAACCAGTGCATGGCCCAGAACTACAAGGGCATCAAGGTCATCGGCCTGCCCACCGAGTGGAAGGGTGACGTCGGCGCGAACAAGCTGCAGACCACGCTGGCCGCCAACCCCGACCTCGGCGGCATCTACATGCAGGCCGGCGGCGCGTTCCTCGCCCCGACGCTGAACGTGCTCAAGCAGAAGGGCCTGATCTTCCCGCCGGGCAACCCGAAGCACATCGCCATCGTGTCCAATGACGGCATCCCCGAGGAGATGAAGGCGATCGGCGCCGGGCAGATCGACGCCACCGTGTCGCAACCCGCCGACCTGTACGCCAAGTACGCCCTGTACTACATCAAGGCGGCCATCGACGGGAAGAAGTTCGCTCCGGGCAAGACCGACCACGACTCGACGATCGTCGCGCCGCGGCCCGGTCTGCTCGAGGACCAGCTGCCCGCGCCGCTGGTCACCAAGGACGGGAGCTACCCGGGTTCGCTGAAGTCGACCGACCCGCAGCTTTGGGGCAACCAAGTCAAATGAGCGTTCCAGCCAGTGCCGCGGCCGGCCCCCGGCCGGTCGCGGCGGCCCACAGGATCGATAAACGGTTCGGCGTGACCGTCGCGCTCGACGACGTCTCCCTGACCGTCCGGGACGGGGACGTGCACGCCCTCGTCGGCCGGAACGGCGCCGGGAAGTCGACGCTCGTGTCGGTGCTCACCGGCCTCGTCGCGCCGGACTCCGGCTCAGTGGAGTTCGACGGCCGGTCCGCGCCCCCGCTCGCGGACCGCGAGGCGTGGCGGCAGCGGGTCGCCTGCGTCTACCAGAAGTCGACGGTCATCCCCTCGCTGTCGGTGGCCGAGAACCTCTTCCTGAACCGCCAGGGACGCGGCTTGATCTCGTGGGGGGCGCTGCGTCGCCGTGCCCGCGAGCTGCTGGAGACGTGGGAGGTCGACGTCGACGTCCAGGCGCCGGCCGCACGCCTCAGCGTCGAGCAACGCCAGCTGGTGGAGATCGCGCGGGCGCTGTCGCACGGCTCGCGGTTCATCATCCTGGACGAGCCGACCGCCCAGCTCGACGGCCAGGCGATCGAGCGGCTGTTCGACCGGATGCGGTCGCTGCGTGAGTCCGGGGTGACCTTCCTGTTCATCAGCCACCACCTCGACGAGGTGTACGAGGTCTGCGACACCGTCACCGTGATGCGCGATGCCCGGCACATCATGACGTCCCCCGTCCCGGAGCTGGGCAAGGCCGACCTCATCACCGCGATGACCGGCGAGGCGACCGGCCTGATCGATCTCGGCGCGGACCGGCCCACGCCGGCGGCCGGCGAGGAACGCGCGCTCACCGTCACCGGGCTCGGCGTTCCCGGCGTCTTCGAGGACGTGTCCCTGTCCGTGGCGCCCGGCGAGATCGTCGGGCTGGCCGGGGCCGTCGGCTCCGGGAAGATGGCGGTCGGCGAGTCGATCGTCGGCCTCCGCCGGGCCGGGCAGGGCACCGTGAAGATCGGCGGTGTGACGCCCCGGCCGGGCAGCGTGCCGGCCGCGCTGCGGGTCGGCATCGGGTTCGTCCCGCAGGACCGGCATCGCGAGGGTCTGGTGCCGGGCCTGTCCATCGCCGAGAACGCCACGCTCACCGTGCCAGAGCGGCTCGGCCGCTTCGGGTTCGTCGGCTCCCGGCGACGCGACGAACTCGGCGTCAAGGCCATCGGCGACCTGGACATCAAGGCGGCCGGACCCGAGCAGCCCGTGTCCGCGCTGTCCGGCGGCAACCAGCAGAAGGTCGTCATGGCCCGCGCCCTCGCCAACGAGCCCAAGGTGCTGGTGCTCATGCAGCCCACCGCCGGGGTCGACGTCAAGGCCAAGGAGACGCTCCTCGGCACGGCCGCCGCGGCGGCCGTCGGCGGTGCCGGGGTACTCATGATCTCGGACGACCTCGACGACCTGCGTCCCTGCGACCGGGTCATCGTCCTGTTCAAGGGCGCCGTCGTCGCCGAGATGGCGAAGGGCTGGGACGACAACGAACTGATCGCCGCGATGGAGGGTATCGGTGACTGAGACACAGACGGCGTTGGCCGCGCCGGCCCGGGGCCGGATCGCCGCGCCACGGCTCGCGCGCCTGCGCGACCTGGCGCTGGTGCCGGCGATCATCGTGATCGGGATCGTCGGATATCTGGTCAATCCGGTGTTCCTGCACTGGGACAACCTGGTCAACGTGCTGCAGCAGCAGTCGGAGATCTCGCTGCTCGTGCTCGCCGAGGCGCTGGTGCTGATCTGCGGCCGGATGGACCTGTCGCTGGAGTCGACGTTCGGCCTCGCACCGGGCGTCGCCGCCTGGCTGGTGCTCGCCCCCGGGATCACGCACGGCGTCCACTGGTTGTCCGGCGCCTGGTCGATCCCGGTGACGCTCGCCGTCGGCCTCGTCATCGGCTGGGTCAACGGCCTGCTGATCGTCCGGTTCCGGCTCAACGGCTTCATCGTCACCCTGGGCATGCTGATCGTGCTGCGCGGCCTGCTGACCGGCATCAGCGGCGGCAAGACCTTCTTCAACCTGCCGTCCTCGATGATCTACCTGGGGAACGCCGTCTGGCTGGGGCTGCCGGCGTCGATCTGGATCTGCCTGATCCTGTACGCTGCCGCGATCGCGGTGACCGGATACACCCGCTTCGGACGGTCGCTGTACGCCGTCGGCGGCAACCCCGACGCCGCCCGCGCCGCCGGCATCCGCGTCGACCGCGTGCTGTGGACGACGCTCGTCCTGGCGAGCGCGCTGGCCGCCCTCGGCGGCCTGCTGCTCACCGGCCGCCTCGCGTCCGTGGCCGCGAGCCAGGGCAACGGCGCGATCTTCACCGTGTTCGCGGCGGCGGTCATCGGCGGCGTCTCGCTCAACGGCGGCAAGGGCACGATCTTCGGGGCCTTCACCGGCATCCTGCTGCTCTACATGATCCAGAACGTCCTCACGCTGGCGGGCGTCCCGGCGCAGTGGATCGGCGCGCTCAACGGCGGCATCATCCTCGTCGCCCTGATCATCAGCCGTATCACGTCGGGCCAGGCACAGGAGTAGCGATGGAGCACCGCAGACTCGGATCCTCACCGGTCGAGGTGACAACGCTGTCATTCGGTGGTGCGGCCATCGGCGGGCTCTACGCCCCGGTGTCCGACGCCGACGTGACGGCGGCCGTCCGCCGCGCGCAGGAACGCGGCATCGGGTACTTCGACACCGCGCCGCACTACGGTGCCGGGCGCAGCGAACGCCGCCTCGGCGCCGCCCTGTCCGGCGAGTACGTCCTGTCGACCAAGGTCGGACGGCTCCTCGTCCCCCTGGAGCCCGGGGAGCCGCCCGAGCCGGAAGGGTTCACCGACCCGCCGCCGTACAAGCGGGTCTGGGACTGGAGCGCCGACGGCATCCGCCGGTCCCTGGAGGAGTCGCTGCGACGCCTCGGCGTCGACCGCGTCGACGTCGTTTACCTGCACGACCCCGACGACCACGAGGGCGAGGTCTACGCGACGGCGTACCCGGCGCTGGCCGCCCTCCGCGACGAGGGCGTGGTCGGCGCGATCGGCGCCGGGATGAACCAGACCGCCATGCTCACCCGGTTCGTCGAGCGCCTCGACCTGGACGTCGTGCTGTGCGCGGGGCGGTACACCCTTCTCGACCGGTCGGCCGAGAAGGACCTGCTGCCCGCGTGCGAACGGCGTGGCACGTCCGTCGTCATCGGTGGCGCCTACAACTCCGGCCTGCTGGCCGGCGGCACGACGTACGACTACGCGCCCGCCCCGCCGGAGATGCTGGAGCGCGTCGCCGGCCTGGAGCGGGTGTGCGCCGAACACGGCGTGCCGCTGCGCGCTGCCGCGCTGCGGTTCCCCCTCCGGCATCCGGCCGTGGCGAGCGTCCTCGTCGGCTGCCGGAACACGGCCGAGGTCGACGACAACGCGGAGCTGTTCGAGATGGAGATCCCCGAGACGCTGTGGGCGGAACTGTGAGGAGGACGCGTGAGTGAGCTCGGGCCGGTGGACGCACACCACCACCTGTGGGACACGGCCGTCCGGGACTACCCGTGGATGGACGGCCCCTGGGCCGATCCCCTCCGAGGCCGGTTCGACGCCGCCCGCTACACCGATCTGACCAGGCCGTACGGTGTGCGCGACTCGATCGTCGTCCAGGCGCTGCAGGACGTCGGCGAGACGTACGACCTGCTGTTCGCCGGGGACAATCCGGTCGAGACCGAGTACGGCGACGAACCGGGCCCGATCGTGGGCGTGGTCGGCTGGGTGGATCTGACCGCGTCCGACGTCGCGGACCGGATGGCCGAGGTACGCGAGAGCCCGTCCGGTCACCTGCTCGTCGGGGTCCGGCACGCGGCGCAGGACGAACCGGACCCCGAGTGGCTGCTGCGGCAGGACGTCCAGCGCGGCGTCCAGGCCGTCGGGGCCGCCGGCCTGGTGTACGACGTGTTGGTCCGGCCGCCGCAGGCCGCGGCGGCCCTGGCGCTCATGCGCCGGCTGCCGGAGGTCTCCTTCGTCCTCGACCACGCCGGCAAGCCCGACATCGCCGGCGGCGTGTGGGAGCCGTGGGCGACCTGGATCACCTCGCTGGCGGCGCTGCCCAACGTGACCGTCAAGCTGTCCGGCCTGGTCACCGAGGCCGCCCCCGACTGGAAACCGGACGACATCCTCCCGTACGCTCGCCACGTGCTGCACTCCTTCGGCGCCGACCGCGTCATGTACGGCTCCGACTGGCCGGTCTGCACGCTCGCCGCGTCCTACGAACAGGTCCTCGATCTGGCCCGCGAGGCGGTGCCGCCGGGCGACCGGGACGCCGTCTTCGGCGGAACCGCCCGACGCGCGTACGGGCTGGGTTGAGACCATGCGGGTCGCCCTCTTCGTCACCTGCGTGAACGACACGCTCTTCCCCGGCACCGGGCGGGCGACCGTCCGGCTGCTGGAGCGGCTCGGCTGCACGGTCGAGTTCCCGCTCGAGCAGACCTGCTGCGGTCAGATGCACTTCAACACCGGCTACCGCGACGACGCCCGGCCGCTCGCCCGCCGCTTCACCGCGGTGTTCGACGGCTACGACGCGGTCGTGGTGCCGTCCGGGTCGTGCGCGGCGATGGTCCGCGAGTGGTACCCCTCGCTCGGCGTCGAGCCGCCGGCCGGGGTCTACGAGCTGTCGGAGTTCCTGGTCGACGTCCTGAAGGTCACCGACGTCGGCGCGTACTTCCCGCACACGGTGACCTACCACCCGACCTGCCATTCGCTCCGGTCGCTGAAGGTCGGCTCGAGGCCGTTCGATCTGCTGTCCCAGGTGCGCGGGCTCACCCTCGTGCCCCTGGGCGGCGCCGACGAGTGCTGCGGGTTCGGCGGCACGTTCTCGCTGAAGAACTCGGCCGTGTCGGCCGCGATGTGCGCCGACAAGGTGCGGGGCGTGCTCGACACCGGCGCCGAGGTGCTGTGCGCCGCCGACAACTCCTGCCTCATGCACATCGGCGGATCCCTGGCCCGCCAGCGCACCGGCGTCCGCGTCGTGCACCTGGCCGAGATCCTCGCCTCGACGGAGGAGGATCCAGCATGAGCGAGCGGAGCGAGCGAATCATGAGCATGGCGCGCCCGGTCACTCCTCCGACGAAGGAGGCCGCATGAGCGGCACGTTCGTCGGGATGCCGGCGTTTCCGGAGGCGTCGTCGCGGGCGGTCGACGACGCGCAGCTGCGCTACAACCTGCGCAAGGCGACCCACACGATCCGCGCCAGGCGCGCGGCCGTCGTCGGCGAGCAGCCCGACTGGGCCGAGCTGCGCGCCGCGGGTGCGGCGATCAAGGACCGTACGCTCCGGCACCTCGACGTCTACCTCGAACGACTGGAGTCGGCCGTCACGGCGGCCGGCGGGCACGTGCACTGGGCCGAGGACGCCGCCGAGGCCAACCGGATCATCGTCGACCTGGTGAAGGCGACCGGCGAGACCGAGGTCGTCAAGGTCAAGTCGATGGCCACGCAGGAGATCGAGCTGAACTCCGCGCTGGCCGCCGCCGGCATCCGCGCGTACGAGACCGACCTCGCCGAGCTGATCGTGCAGCTCGGCGACGATCTGCCCTCCCACATCCTCGTCCCGGCCATCCACCGCAACCGCGCGGAGATCCGGGAGATCTTCACCGGCCGCATGGCCGCCTGGGGACGTCCCGCGCCGGAGAACCTCGAGGACGATCCGCGCGCGCTCGCCGAGGCCGCCCGCCTGCACCTGCGCGAGCGCTTCCTGTCCGCCAAGGTCGGCATCTCCGGCGCCAACTTCGCGGTCGCCGAGACCGGCACCCTCGTCGTCCTGGAGTCCGAGGGCAACGGCCGGATGTGCCTGACCCTTCCCGAGACGCTCATCTCGGTGGTCGGCATCGAGAAGATCGTGCCGACCTGGCGGGACCTCGAGGTCTTCATGCAACTGCTGCCCCGCTCGTCGACGGGGGAGCGGATGAACCCGTACACCTCGACGTGGACCGGGGCGACCGAGGGCCAGGACTTCCACCTCGTCCTGGTCGACAACGGGCGCACCTCGGTGCTCGCCGACCGGGTCGGCCGCCAGGCGCTGCGCTGCATCCGCTGCTCCGCCTGCCTGAACGTCTGTCCCGTCTACGAGCGGGCGGGCGGCCACGCGTACGGCTCGGTGTACCCCGGGCCGATCGGCGCGATCCTCACCCCGCAGCTGCACGGCATCGCCGGGCCGCTGGAGGAGTCGCTGCCGTACGCCTCCACGCTCTGCGGCGCGTGCTACGAGGTCTGCCCGGTCGCCATCGACATCCCCGAGGTGCTCCTCGACCTGCGCGCCAAGGTGGTCACGAAGGGGCACCGCGGTGAGCGCCTCGCGATGGGCGCCGCTCGCCGTGTGCTGGACAACCCGAAGTGGCTCGCGATGGCGCAGCGTTCCGCCGGCCGCCTGCGCCGCTGGGCCCCGCGCCGCCTGCCCGGTCCGCTGTCGGCCTGGTCCGACACCCGTGAGGTGCCCGTACCGCCCCGCGAGTCCTTCCGCGACTGGTGGGTGCGGCGGCCGAACCAGGAGGGAGATCGATGAGCTCCCGTGACCGCATCCTGGCCCGCGTACGGTCGGCGCTGGCCGACGTGCCCCGTACGGAACGGCCGGAGGACGTCGAGGTGCCCCGCGACTACGACCGGACCCGCTCCGGCCCGGACGTCGTCGAACTCCTGGTCGACCGCCTCGTCGACTACAAGGCGGTCGTCCACGAGGCCACCGACGTCGCGGCGGCGGTCGCGGACGCCCTGCGCGGGCGCGCGGCCCGCCGGGTGGCCGCACCGGTGGGCATCCCCGCGGAGTGGTTCGGCGACGCGGAGGCGATCCGCGACGACCCGGCCCTGTCCGCCGCTGACCTCGACGCCCTGGACGGCGTGGTGACCGGCTGCGCGGTCGCCATCGCCGAGACCGGCACCATCGTCCTGGACGGCGGCGACGACCAGGGCCGCCGTGCGCTCACCCTGATCCCCGACTACCATCTGTGCGTCGTACGGCGGGACCAGATCGTCCGCACGGTCCCCGAGGCCCTCGAACGCCTCGACCCGTCCCGCCCCCAGACCTGGATCAGCGGCCCGTCGGCCACCAGCGACATCGAGCTGAACCGGGTGGAGGGCGTCCACGGCCCCCGCACGTTGGAGGTCCTCATCGTGCGCGCTGTCAGCTGATCATTGGCGATCGGTGCGGTAAGAGAGGCTGTCGCCTAACTCCGAACCAGGCCGCTCAGGCGGGCCAGTGTGCCCTGGGCTGTCACGCTGGGAGGGATTTAAAAACCCTGGCGAAGGCGTCCTCGACCGGGTGCGGGCATCGGTCGGCCGACGCGGACGTGTGTACCCGGCGGAGGGCGGCGCGCAGAACGCTCGGGAACAAACCGGCAGCGGCCCGGTTCGCCCGGGTTTGCCGTTGGTGAGGTGGGCCGCGCGTGGCCTTCGCCGAGCGTTCTGCCCGCCCTCGGCTCAGCTCGTCGGCCGCCCGTTCCAGCACGGTGACCGGCCGACCCACCCGGCGGAGCCCGACCGACGCCGCGAGCCCGCCGACCCCTCCGGATGTCGCCCCGGCCTCGCCACGGCCGCCACCGTGCAGAACTCTCGGAGAACACCCCTACGGCGAGCCGAATTGCCCCGCCGCGTCCCCTTAACGGGATGAACCGCACGGTCGTTCGCCGAGCTTTCAGCACACCGAACCGCGCCGGCGGCAGCCCGATTCGCAGCCTTTGCGCGCCAGCTCGCTGCATCGCCATGGCCTTGAGCAATCAAGATCGCGAGTAGTGCGACAGCCTCAAGAACAGCACCGCTCACCAAGGATCACTGGTCATCGCTCTCTTGGCAGTGGCGCCGCACGGTCGGAGACTCGATCATCGAGTCATGGTGGTCGCCACTTCGACGCACTGATCATTCTGGGTCTGTGTGAGACTTGCCTTGCGCCATATGGCGTTGCTGAGGTCAATGGCGATGTTCGCCATAAACTGCCTCTCTCGTTCACCGGTATGACTCCGCCACTGCGCTGATCATTTCTACCGATTCGGCAACGCTCAACGCCGATGCGCGGAGATGATCAAATCCGAGGGTAGCCGCTCGTACATCTGCTTCGCGTTCGAGGAAGAGTGTGCCCGCAAGGGTGTCGACGAAGACAACGTCGCGGTCGCGGGGTTGCGGGAACGAAAAAATCCCAGCTGATCCTGGAAGCGACGCATGTGGACCAACGTCGTACGGGATCACCTGAACGGTGACATTTGGCTGGCGTGCTTCCCTGGCGAGATGGATGAGTTGCCCGTGCATGATCTGAGAGCTGCCGATCACTCGTCGCAGGGCCGCTTCGTCGAGTACGACCCAGAGTCCGAGGTCGCCGTCCCTGGCAAGGATGGCTTGGCGTTGCATGCGTAGCTGGACGCGGCGTTCGACCTCCTCTTCGTCGAGGTCGAGTGGTCCGCTGCGGGTAATGATGGCTCGGGCGTAGTCGGGGGTCTGGAGTAGGCCAGGTATGGCCAGGGCTTGGAAGATGCGGAGCTGGGAAGCGGCCGTCTCCAGGTCGATGACGGTGGCGTACTCCTTGTCGAGTAGGTCGCTGAACGGCTGCCACCAGCTCTTCTCTTTCGACTTGCGGGCGAGGGCGATGAGGCGGTTGTGGGTCTCGCCGGGGCCGACTCCGTACAGGTCGAGCATGTCGGAGACGTCGCCCCAGGCGACCGAGATGCGGCCGTTCTCGATGCGGGAGGTCTTGGAGTTCGACGACCAGCCGAGGCGTTCGGAGGCCTCATAGCTGGTCAGGCCGGCGGTCTCGCGAAGGCGACGCAGCTCCGCGCCGAGCCGGCGACGGCGGGCGGTGGGGGATGACTCTCGCGCGCTCATGATCCGTCCAAAGAATCTCGGGGCTATCGACTCAAAGCAGTTGCATGACCACAGTTGGCTACCGCATGCTCGGTTCATGGAGAGTACCGCGCTATACCGCGTCATGTTGCGTCGTTTAGCGGACAAGCTTCTCGTCCGAGGTCTGGTGGCCGTCCCGGCCATCTGCGACGGTGCGGAGCTATTGCGGGTGTCACGTGGCCGGCGGGTGATGTTCGTCGCCTGCGTGCTGACACCTGACGGTCGCTGGGCGTATGTGTGGTCGCGCGGCTGGGCTCTCACCGACGACCGGCACGCGCCGGCAATGATCCAGAAGGAGCTGGCGTGGTTCAGACGATGACGGAGATCCTTCCCGGCACGCCAGACCAGGTGCGCAGGGTGCGGCGCATCGTCGGTGCCGCGCTCGGTGACGGCCACCCGTGCCTTGATGACGCCTTACTGCTCAGCAGCGAGACGGCCACGAACGCCATCACCCATTCCGGCAGCGGGATGGCCGGGGGGAAGTTCACCCTGCGCGTCGAGTGCACCGGCACCTGGGCGCGCATCAGCGTATGCGATGGCGGTTCATCCAGACTGCCTTGCTGGTGCCGTGCGGGTCAGGATGCCACCAACGGGCGGGGGACCGAACTCCTGGACAGCCTTGCCGCCCGCTGGGGTGTCCTCCGCGAAGGAGTCGGCAGCACCGTGTGGTTCGAACTGGAGCGCTGCGCGTCTCCCGACCAGACCCCCGAGTTGTGTGGGGAGTCGTTCTCATGAACGCTCTCAGGACTGCTCGGCGCGGCGGGGATCGGGCCGGGACGGTGGCGTCGTTCCTTCCCCTGTCTGCCAGGATGCTTCATTCTGGGAAGTCGAGGTCGGAGGTGACTGGCTTGGCCGTGGATCGATTCTCCACACCGCTCTACGGGATCGCCGAGGCTGCGCACTACCTTGCGGTCCCCGCGTCGACGTTCACGACGTGGGCCTTCGGCTATGAGCGCAAGAGGCCCGGCGGTGGGCTGGTGAGTGCGCGGCCTGTTATCACCGCGGTCCACCCGGCTCGGCGCAACGAGCCGGCGGTCCCGTTCGTCGGCTTGGCCGAGGGGTACGCACTGGCGGCCTTCCGCCATGCCGGTGTTCCCCTGCAGCGGATCAGGCCGGCCATCGACGCGCTCAAGCGAGAACTCGGCTTGGAGTACGCGCTGGCCAGCAGGCAGCTGTTCACCGACGGGGCAGAGGTGCTGTACGACTACGCCGAACACGCGGCGGATACCCCCGAAGGCGTCTCGGCCAGGGAACTCGTCGTGGTCCGCAACAACCAGCGGGTCTTCGCCGAGGTCGTCGAAGACTACCTACGCCGCGTGGAGTTCGCGGACGACGGATACGCCCAGGTGATCCGGCTGCCGCAGTACCGCGTCGCCGATGTTCTCATCGATGCGGAACACGCCTTCGGCAGGCCGCGATTCGCCCACGGAGGCGCCAAGTTGGAAGACGTGATCGATCTCTTCCAGGCAGGGGAACCCATCCAGACCGTCGCCGAGGAATTCGGACTCACCCAGGCCGAAGTCGAGGACGCCCTGCGTGTCGCAACAAGAGCAGCCGCTTAAGTTCTTCGTCGACCGCAGCCTGGGGCGGGTCCTGGACCGATGCAACCGCGGAGCATCCGGTAGAGCACCATGACGGCGGCGCCTACGCTCACCCACAACAAGCGTTCGTTTGTTGCCGCCCTGCGTTCGGCGGTGGGCGATGCGGCGGGACGTTCGGCCGTAGCCGTTGGCCTTGATCGAAAGTAGTGAGGTTCGAGACGATTTGGCCAGATATAACCGTTTCGGGGATCTGGTGGTGGGCCTCAGGCGGCTCCAGCAGATAGCCGAGCGAATGCCGCTACCCGACGATGAGCCTGGCGGTGGTGAGGACCTGGCCTGGGAGATCGACCAACTGGCGGACCTGCGCCGAGAAGCCAATCATCGTTTGCTGGATGACTAGAACGTCCATATCTGGCGGGTGGGGTCAAATCTCCTCAGTCGCAAGGCGCTGCGGTTGAAGGCCGCACTTGAGGAGCGATCAGGAGCTCTCGATCCGGAACTACCGACGCAGGTTCAGGTTCGCCTGGCCTAATACCTCGGCGTGATCGAGGTCTCCTGAGAAGTCCTTTAGCGCGGACACCTGACGTAGCGGCTCAGGCGGTGGTGCAGACGGTGCCGTTGAGGGTGAACACTGACGGGGGGATGTTCGGGCCGGTGTAGGCGGCGACGAAGCCGGTGCTCACGCTCGCTCCGGCGGCGAGCTTTCCGTTCGAGTCGAGGCTGGTGGCCTTGACGTCGCGGCCGCTCTGCGTCCAGGTGGCGTTCCAGCCGCTGTTCATCTGCTGCCGGCCGGTCGGCCAGGTGAAGGTGAGCGTCCAGCCGTCGATCGGGTCGGGGCCGTTGTTGGTGATGTCCACGTTCGCGACGTAGCCGCTGGCCCAGTCGCTGGCGTCCGTGAAGCGGACCGTGCAGGTGCTCGTCGCGGGGCTGCCGGTGGTGAAGGTCAGCGGCGGTGAGGCCCAGGAGACCTTCCCGGCGGTGTCGCGGGCCAGGACGTTGACGGTGTACCGGGTGCCGGGCGTGAGGTTCCCGACGGCGAGCGACGTACCGATGGTCTCGCCGAGTTCCTCGCTGATCGCGCCGTTCTGCCGGTACACCTCGTACTTGGCGATCGGATGAGCGCCTGCGGCGGCCGCCGGCCAGGAGAGGGTCGCGGTCCGGTCGGTGACCCCGGAGGCGGTGGGCCGGCCGGGCGTCCCGGGTGCTCCGGTGGGCGTGCCGTCCGGGTGCAGCACGATCGTGGTCAGTGAGTACGGCGGGAGCGTCTGGGCCGTCGCGCTGCCGGTCCGGGCCGAGGTGACGGAGGTGCCGCCGTTCACGTACGAGTAGACGGACGGCGCGCCGTCGGCCGGGCTGAAGCCGGAGTAGTCGATGGTGACCGAGCGGGCGTTGTCCGGGTCCTTGTTCACCAGCAGCACCGCGACGTCGCCGTCGGGGCGGCGTGCGGCGTGCGCGGTGACCGGTGACTGGTCCGTGCCGGCCCGGACGAACTGGTCGCCGGGGCGGGCGAAGGCGTTCATCATGGACAGGCCGTGGTATGGCGCGAAGGGTGTGTTGAGGGCCGGCTCGCAGGTCTTCCCGTCGGAGGTGCAGCCGGCGCTGGAGAGCAGGCCGAAGTCGCCGTAGTCGGTCTGCCCGGCCACCGTGGACACCGTCCCGATCCCGTTGTGCACGTTCCACCAGTCGACGGTGAACACGCCGTTCTCCATGAGGCCGCTGTACGCGTCGGCGAGGAAGATGGCGGCCGGCTGGGTGTCCTGGCCGACGCCCACGTTCGTCTCGGTGAGGCTGATGCCGATGCGGTCGGCGCCGGCCCCGGCGTACTGGTCGATCTGACGGCGTGCCAGGTAGACGGCGTCGTCGATCTGCTCCGGCTTCGTCAGCGCCTCGGCGGCCGTGCCGCCGCCGGGGTACCAGTGCAGATCCACGAAGTCGATCTTCGGTCCGGCGATGGAGAGCACGGTCTTGTTCCACGTGCCCGCGTCACCGCCGGCGACCACCCCGTCCGGCCAGTTCGCCGGCGTGGTGAGCACCGCACCGACCTTGATGGTGGGGTCCACCGCCTTCATCGCGTCGGCGAACGCGACGACGCCCCTGGCGTACGCCGCCGGGCTCTTGTCGCTGTGGTCGTCGGCCTCCCAGCTCGACCCGTAGTGGCCGTTGCCGTAGTTCTCGTTGCCGATGGTCCAGTACTTGGCGCCGTACCCCTTCGTCACGTTGGCGTACCGCACCCAGTCGGCCGCCTCATCGGGAGTACCGGTGCCGTAGTTCGCGATGATCATCGGCTGGGCGCCGACGCGCCGTACGGAGGCCATGAAGGTGTCGAAGTCGGTGTTCGGGGCGACGTAGCCGCCCGGCGCCGTGTTGGTCTTCCAGTGGAAGATGTCGCCGTACGAGCCGCCCGGATACCGGATCATCCGTACGCCGGCGGTCTTCAGCAGATCCGACACGGCCGGCGTGCCGAGCTCGGCGTCCCAGACCGCGTCGTTGACGCCCAGCCCGGTGTCGGGCATGGTCGCCAGCCCCGCTCGGGCGTTCACGGTGACCTTGACGGACGTGTCGGCCGCTCTCGCGCCCGGCGAGGCGGGCCCGACCAGTGACACGGCCGTGACGAGCGCGGTCACCGTCGCGGCGACGGCGGGGCGTGGGCGAATCCGCATCGGCAGTCCAATCACCGGTGATCAAAGTCGCCTCATGCTCAGATCCCGGCCGAGGCCTGTCAACGGAACGCGACGGCGTACGGCCCGGCCGGAGCGGACGGGTCGCCGGCGTGGGCGGGGCATCCGGCCTGGTCCGGGCTCGGGCGGACGCCGGCGGATCCATGCCGCGGGCCGGGCGCGCCCAATGCGCCGGGCGTGAAACTTTCGCGCGGGACACCAGGTGGCGGAGGCCTCTCCACACGCGGCGTTGACCGGTCCGATGGACGGTTCTTAGCGTTCGGCAGGTCCGGGATACCGGGCGACTTCCGCACCGCACAGGGCCGTCCCACCCAGCCCGCCCCATCGTGAGGAGGACCGAACCGGTCATGAAGCTGAGGACGAGGATTCTGGCGACACTGCTCGCCGTGGTGCTGGCGGCGGGCGGTGGGTTCGCGTCGGCGCGCCGGGCGTCGGCCGCGTCGCTGACCGAGGTGACCGGCTTCGGCGCCGACCCCACCGGCCTGCGCATGTACGAGTACGTCCCGGCGAGCGTGACGGCACACCCGGCGATCCTCGTGGCCGTGCACTACTGCACCGGCTCGGGACCGGCGATGTACTCGGGTACGGAGTTCGCCTCCCTGGCGGACCGCTACGGCTTCATCGCCGTGTACCCCGAGGCGACGCGCGACGGCCACTGCTTCGACGTCTCGACGCCGGGCGCGCTCACCCACAACGGCAACAGCGACCCGGCGGGCATCGTGTCGATGGTCCAGTGGGAGGAGCAGCACCGGAACGGCGACGCGAGTCGCGTGTACGTCACGGGCATCTCCTCCGGCGCGATGATGACCAACGTGCTGCTCGGCGACTACCCGGACGTGTTCAAGGCGGGCGCGGCGTTCGCGGGTGTGCCGTTCGCGTGCTTCGCCACCACCGACGGTTCGCTGTGGAACAGCGCCTGCGCGAACGGGACCGTCACCAAGACCCCGCAGCAGTGGGGCGACCTGGTCCGCGGCGCTTACCCCGGCTACACCGGGCCCCGGCCACGCATGCAGCTCTGGCACGGGACGAACGACACCACGCTGTACTACGCGAACTTCGGTGAAGAGACCAAGCAGTGGACCAACGTGCTCGGTGTGAGTCAGACACCGAGTTTCACCGACCACCCACAGTCCACGTGGACCCGCACCCGATACGGCGGCACGGGCACCACCGCCCCGGTCGAGGCGATCAGCGTCCAGGGCGGCAGCCACAACATCTACGGCTCCGGCATGGGCGAACTGGCCCTGCGGTTCATGGGCCTCATCGGCGACACGTCGACTCCGCCGCCCGGAGGCGGGACGGGCGCCTGCCGGGTCGGCGCCACGGTCAACGCCTGGAACACCGGCCTGACCGAGAGCATCACCATCACGAACACCGGCACGTCGGCGATCAACGGCTGGTCCCTGGCCTTCACTCTGCCCGGCGGTCAGACGATCACGTCCGGCTGGAACGCGACCTTCACCTCCTCCGGTGGCCAGGTCACCGCCACGAATGTCTCCTACAACGGCTCCCTGGCCGCGGGCGCGTCGACGAGCGTCGGCTTCCAGGCCACCCACACCGGCAACACGGCCACGCCGACCGCGTTCACGCTGAACGGCACCGCCTGCGCGGTCGCCTGAAGGCGGCCGACGAAAGCCAGATCCCTGGCGCATGCTGCGTAAAGAAACGCAGCATGCGCCAGGAATTAAGGCCGATCGCTCTCGCCGCGCGCCAAATGGATGGGACCTCTGGTCACTAAAGTACGCGCCAAATTGATGGACCTCTGGTCACAAAAGTAATTGAGCCGTGAGTCCCTGTCGTGCCCGGATCGCGGAGTGAAACGATCCTCCGAGCTTGGCACCTCCCACCCTCTTGCCGAGGAGGAATCTTGGCGCGTACCTCGACTCGTGTCGCTTCCGTTCTGATCGCCGCCGCCAGTGTCGCGGCGGCCACCCCGTCCCTGGCATCCGCCGCTCCCCAGGCTCCCGCCGCCCCGAAGGCCCCCGCCGGCGCTGCGGCGGCTTCGCAGGCCGACGCCAGTGGTCACCACTGGAAGCTGCTCGCGGAGCCGCCGTCGGACGCCACGGTGGCGGCCCACTACTGGAAGTCCATGTCCATCAAGGGCCAGAAGCAGAAGAAGAGCAACTGGTGCGGCCCGGCCGCGGCAGCCTCGGCCCTGACGAAGCAGCCGGACGTCAAGGTCAACTCGGGCACCCAGGCCTACCTCGCGAAGAAGATGGGCACCAACAAGATCGGATTCACTTCGCCGATCGCGTTGGGCCGCGAGATGACCAACTACATCAACAAGGCATGGAAGAAGAAGGGCACCAAGTACAAGACATACCGGAGTATCACGAACCCGAACCTATGGGACGGGGTCCGCGGCTCGTATTTCTACAACACCGGCCCGGTCATCATCACCGTCTATTCCAGGAAGAGCTGGTATCCGAAGGCGCCGACGACCATGGCCCACTACGTGGTGATCTACGGCTTCGACGACACCACGAACTGGGACCAGTCGACCTACCTCATCTGGGACCCCGCGCACGGTAAGCGTCAGCTCAAGGCGACCCAGTGGCAGAAGATCGCCTACGCCGGCCGCTTCGTCGTCGCGTGGACCGGCACCAAGTTCTGACCGGCCTGATCGGCGGGAGTCGGACCCGGTCCGCCTCCCGCCGCTTTCTCCCGGATTAGGACAACGGCGGAGCCTTGCGAGCGGAGCCGCGGTAGGTGTCGGCGTCGTAGCGCTGTTCGCTCTCGTCGAGTTTGGCGTGGGCGGCATCGAGGAGGTCGACGCCCAGTACGTCGGCCAGGCGGACGAGGTAGGTGGCGATGTCGGCCAGCTCCGAGCGCACCCGTCGCGCCGCCTCGGGATCCCGCATGACCCGGGCGGACTCCTCGGGGGTCAGCCACTGTAGCTCGGCCAGCAGTTCACCGGTCTCACCGGCCAGCGCCATGGCGAGGTTCTTGGGTGTGTGGAACTGTTCCCAGTCCCGCGCGGCAGCGAACTCCCGCAGCCGGACCGCCAGCTCCTCCAGTGCCGTCGTCACGAGCCCACCGTAAGGGGTCGGCCGTGCCCGGCCGTCGCCCCGGAGCGCACGCCCGGGAACCCTGGGCCGGATCGGTGACGTCGAGGGGACAGTGTGGCGATCTTCCGTTCGTCGGGTGCCGCCGAGTGGGTAGGAGACCGTCCGGATCGCCCTCGAGACGGTGAGGTGGACGACGTGCAGCTGACACTGGCCGACGAGCTTCTTCTGCTGGCCCTGCCGGAGGAGGGGGGCAGGGCGCTGGTCGGCTCCACCGAGCTGGACTGCGGTGTGGCCGGGCTCCGGGCGGCGACCCAGGCCGCGGTGGCGGCGGCGGTGATCGCGAGCGGCGCGAGCACCGCGGCCGGCGGCTGAGCGGTCGCGCCGGTGCCCCCGAGGCCGCGCCGTCCGCACGAACGTCCCAGAACCACCGGTCCGGCGCGGACCGGGCGGGGCAGACTGATTCCCATGAAGGAGCTCGCCGAGCTGCGGGCCGCGGAATGGCAGCGGTTGCTGGCCGCGGCGCGCCGCAGGCTGGACAAGACCGGTGGGGAGCCGGTCGGCTCCGCCGGGCTCACCGATCCCACCGACGCCGAACGCCGCGTCGTCGACCGCATCACCGACCGGTACCGCGGCGGGCAGCGGCCCCGGCGCGTCACCGTCTCGCTGGGCGAACTCGACCGCATGCTGCGCCGGGCGTACGGCGCCGGCCTGCTCGTCGCGCTCGCGCGGATCGACGCGCCGGAACGGCCGGCGGGAACGGTCGCCGCGCTGCAGGCCGCGTTGCGGGGCCGCCACGCGGGCGAGGGGTGGTATTCGGCGTGGCTCGGTCAGATGTCGCGGGACGGTACCGTCGCCCGGCTCGTACGGGAGGGGCAAGGGGAGGTCCTCGCCCGCGCCGCGGCCGTACTCGATCGGCTGCCGGCGAACGACCTGCCGCTGCCCGTGCTCGCGGAGTGGGCCACGGGGGACGCGACGGCGTTGTACGCCACTCCGCTCGCCGACCTGGTGCTGCGGGCGCTCCGGCTGTGGCAGGGTGCGGCGCCGCCGTCCGACCCTGCGGTCGAACACCGGATCTGGGATGACGCGGGGGTCGTCGTGGACGACCTGGCGAGTCAGGTCCTGGTGCTGAACCTGCGGGTGGCCGAAGATCACGCGCTCGCCCGGTGGCTGGGTGACGCGGCGTCCGCGGGTCTTCCCTTCCGGCTCACTCTGCAGCAGCTGATGAGCTGCCCGCCGACGCCCGAGGACCGGGAGATCTTCGTCTGCCAGAGCACGGCGGTGGTCCGAGCGGCGGCCGCGCGGCTGGGCGTACGCTGCGCGGCCCTCGTGTGCACGGAGGGCCGGGTGTCGGTCGCCTGCCGTCGTCTTCTCACGGCCGCGGCCGCTTCCGGGGCGCGGATCCGGTGGCACGGCGACTTCGACTGGGCGGCCCTGCGGACGACGGCCGCGGCCGTCCACCGGTACGCCGCCGTGCCGTGGCGGATGGGCGCCGAGGACTATCTGGAGGCCGTGCGCGCGGGAGGCGATCCGTTGTGCGGAGCGCGGGCCGCCACGCCGTGGGACGAACGCCTCGCGGTGGAGATGGCCAGGGAGCGGCGCGCCGTCCGCGAGGAGCACCTCGTCCCCGTACTGCTGGAAGATCTGCGGGCCGACGCCAGGGGGGAGTGATCTCCACGCGCCCGCCGGTCGGCGGGCTTCGCCACTCGCTGTACTACAGCGGCAGGTTGGCCGCATCCGGACGGGCCGGGGGCCGACGGATCCGTCGCTGGGGCGCGCCGCCGCGAGAAGGGCGGCGCGTCACTGGGTCTGGAGTCCCGATTCAAATGAGGACCGCAGGATCTAGTGAGCCCCGGCCGGAACATTCCATCCTTGAACAGGGTCTTCGGCTACGGCTGAAAGACAGAGGGCCGCGTCGGTCCGGCGACGCGGCCCTCGCCTCCGTTCGGGCGGGCGCCCTCCGGGGCTTCGCCCACAGCGGTCAGTTCTCGTCGAGAGATCCGTCCCAGGCCCAGGCCAGGGCGCGAGGCAGGCCCCAGTGCCCGAGCGGCGTGAGGCGCCGGTGCTCGTCCAGCGCACCGACGGCCTCCCAGACGGGCACGATCAGCTCGAACCCCTGCACGACCGGTTCACGGTCGTCCGGGTCGTAAGAGCCCTCGATCTCGGGGCAGCGGTCCGCGTAGTCGAACAGGTCCTCCGGCCAGGCGCGGGCGCCGACGCCGGCCCTGGCCAGGCCGATGACCGCACCCGCCCAGTCGGCGTGCTGCAGGGTCATCAGCGCGCTCTCCTCGTGGGTGCCAAGCCCGGACTCGCCGTTCATGGCGATCAGTGCTCCGGCGGCCTGGGTCCACAGGGCCTCGTCGTCCGCGGGCGGACCGTCGCGCCAGCCGGCGGCCGCCACAAGGTGGCGGTACGGCCAGTCTTTCAGCCGGCCGCGGATGCGTTCGACGGCCGGGTGCAGGTGCTCGGCGGGAACGGCGGTGCCCACCACCTCGGGCAGTGCCTCCCGGAGGAGTTCCACCGCGACGCGGTCGGCCTCCTGCCACTCTCGCAGGAACTCGTCCGCGTCGAACTCGAGGAGGTCGTCGTAGCCCTCCACCTCGCTCGTCGGGAGCCGTGTGACGTTATCGTCCTTGTCGCTCACGACACGACTGTACTGGCGTTCGCCGAGCGAGATCGCCGGTTGCGGAACCTGCGGGCGGTCGGAGCCCTCGCTTACGAGCCCGGTCGCAGCAGCGGGAACGGGATGGTCTCCCGGATGTTGCGGCCGGTGAGCGTGATGAGCAGGCGGTCGACGCCCATGCCCAGGCCGCCGGAGGGAGGCATGCCGTACTCGAGGGCGCGCAGGAAGTCCTCGTCCAGGTCCATCGCCTCCGGGTCGCCGCCGGCGGCCAGCAGTGACTGCTCAGTGAGGTTGCGGCGCTGGACGATGGGGTCGATGAGCTCGGAGTACGCCGTTCCGAGCTCGAGACCGAAGACGATCAGGTCCCACTTCTCGGCGAGCCGTGGGTCGTCGCGGTGGGGACGCGTGAGCGGGGAGGTGGCGGCCGGGTAGTCGCGGACGAAGGTGGGCGCCTGCAGGGTGTGCTCCACCAGCGCCTCGAAGAGCTCCTGGACGAGCTTGCCCTGCTCCCACGACGGGTCGTACGCGAGGCCGACCCGGTCGGCGTGCTTCTGGACCGTGCGCAGGGTGGTGCCCGGCGTCACCTGCTCGCCGAGCGCCTCGGACACCGAGCCGTAGACGGTGACCTCGCGCCACGGCCCGCCGAAGTCGTACTCCACGCCGTCGCGGACGACGACGGTCGTGCCGTTGGCCGCGCGGGCCGCCTCGGTGACGAGGTCGTGGGTGAGCGCCGCCATCGTGTCGTAGTCGCCGTACGGTTCGTACGCCTCCAGCATCGTGAACTCGGGATTGTGCCGCGGGGACACGCCCTCGTTGCGGAAGTTGCGGTTGAGTTCGAACACCTTGCCGGCGCCGCCGACGAGCAGGCGCTTGAGGTACAGCTCGGGCGCGATGCGCAGGAAGAGGTCCATGTTGTAGGCGTTCATCTTCGTCGTGAACGGCCGCGCCGCCGCGCCGCCGTGCACCGGCTGCAGCATGGGCGTCTCCACTTCGAGGAAGCCGCTCCGGCGGAGGCGGTCGCGCAGGGCGCCGACGACCTCGCCGCGCATGCGCAGCATCCGCCGGCTCTCGTCATTGACGATCAGGTCGACGTACCGCTGGCGGACCCGTGTCTCGTCGGACAGGGCCCTGCCGGGCCCGCCGGAGCCGGTGGGGAGGGGGCGCAGGCACTTGGCGGTGAGGGCCCAGGAGGAGGCCAGAACCGACAGCTCGCCGGTGCGGGAGGTGATGACCTCGCCGCGCACCCCGACCTGGTCGCCCAGGTCGATCAGCTGTTTCCACCGCCGCAGGGCCTCGGGGTCGACGACGTCCGCCGCGAGCATCACCTGCAGGTCGCCGGTCTCGTCGCGCAGCCGCGCGAAGATCAGCCTGCCGTGCTCGCGGGCGAGCATGACCCGTCCGGCGATCGCCACCTGCTCGCCGGTGTGGGTGTCGGGGGCGAGGTCGCCGAACCGCTCCCTGACCTCGGCGGCGGTCGCCGTACGTTCGAAGCCGAGGGGGTAGGGCTCGATACCGGCCTCGCGCAGCCGGTCGAGCTTGGCGTGGCGCACCCGCTCCTGCTCCGAGAGGCGGCGCGTCGGCAGCCGCGCGGCCTCCGCGGACTCCTCGATCGACTTGATCCTCTCCACAAGCGCCGGGGAGGGTGTCGGAGTGTCGAGGCCGGGCCCGAACACTGTCGGCAGGAATCCCTCGGCTCGGGCCATGGCGAGCCCGATGCGGATGAGCTCGCGGTTCTGCTCGAAGCACACGAACCGCGGCGTCCACACCGGGTTGTACTTGGCGTTCGCCAGGAACAGCGACTCCAGCTGCCAGAACTTGGAGGCGAAGGAGAGCAGCCGGTAGGCCAGCCGGCTGATGGGACCGGCGCCGATCGCCGAGCCGCGCTCGAACACCGACCGCAGCATGGCGAAGTTCAGCGAGACACGGGTCACGCCCACGACGGCGGCGTTCTCGGCGAGCTTGGCGACCATGAACTCGTTGAGGCCGTTCTCGGCGTCGCGGTCGCGTCGCATGAGGTCCAGGGACAGGCCGGGCCGGCCCCAGGGGACGAAGCTCAGCAGGCCGCGCCGCCGGCCCGCGCCGTCGAACGCCTCGACCATCACGCACCGCTCGTCCGTGGGGTCGCCCAGGCGGCCGATCGCCATGGAGAAGCCGCGCTCGGTGTGGCCGTCGCGCCAGCGGTCGGCGTCGGCGATCAGCTCGGCCATCTCCTCGGGGCCGATCGCCCCGTGCCGCCGGATCCGGACGGTGTAACCGGCGCGCTCGACGCGGCGGACGGCCTGCCGGACCTGCCGCATGTCGCGGCCCTCGAGGTTGAACTCGCGCAGGTCGAGGATCGCCTCGTCGCCGAGCTCGAGAGCGTCCAGGCCGCACCGTCCGTACGCGGCGGCGGCGCGTTCGCTGGCACCGATCACGCCGGGGATCCACGCGTGCGCGCGGCACTCGGTCAGCCACTCGTTGATCGCGGCGTCCCACGCCTCCGGGTCGCCGAGGGGGTCCCCGCTGGCCAGGGACACCGAGCCCTCGACGCGGTAGGAGATGGCGGCGCGGCCGTTGGGGGAGAAGATGATGTCCTTGTCGCGGCGGAGCGCGAAGTAGCTCAGGGAGTCCTGCTCGCCCCACTCGGCCAGCAGGGCGCGGGCGGGCAGCTCCTCGTCGGGGGTGAGCACGGCGCGGCGCTGCCCCGGCCGGAACAGCACCCAGACCGTGACCACGAGCAGGCCGCTGCCGAGCACGCCGAGGATGCCGTCGACCCAGCCGGGCACGTTGACGTAGAGCTCCTCGCCGCTGACGCCGGCGCCGAGGAGGGTCTGCAGGGCGGCGTAGACGAGGTGCGTCCACCCGGCGCCGCGCGGGTTGCGGTCGGTGAGGAAGACCAGGCTGGTGCCGACGACGCCGCCGACGACGAGGAGTCCGGAGAACACCACGAGGGCGAGCCGCCGGTTCGCGCGGTCGGGCAGCGCGGAGAAGTGCCCGCGGGCGGCCACCAGCAGGACGACGGCGCCTCCGAACGCGATGGCCGTGGCCAGTTCGCCGCCGCCGCCGACGATGCCGGCGAGTGCCCAGACGCCGAAGAACACCAGGAAGAACACGAGGCTGATGCGCCAGGCGGCCTTCTTACGGCGGCGTACGCCCACCGACAGCAGGAAGAGCAGCAGGCCGTACGGGAGGCTCGGGTACCAGCCGAAGTAGTTGATCGAGCGGAGCAGCCAGATGCCGGACAGCCACTCGATCAGGCTGGCGCTCAACCAGGCAAGAACGGACAAAACGCCCGATACTCGGAGATACCAGAAGAGCGCGGTGGGTACGGCATCGACGACCCGTTGCCATGTCTCCGCCACCTTCGTCCTCATCGCGCCCCCGTCGTCATGCCGCACATTCTTTCTTTGTACCGGGGATTAGGTGAGCGTCACGCCAAATGAACGCTCCTCCTGTCGGTATCGTGCATGGACTATGCCGGAAAAACCCCTTCTTGCCCAGCGTTACCGCCTGCTCACCGAAGTGGGGCGTGGCGGTATGGGGACGGTCTGGCACGCCCGAGATGAAGCGCTCGGCCGCGACGTCGCCGTCAAAGAGGTGATCCTCCCGCACGGCTTCTCCGACGAGGAACGGGAGATCCAGCACAAGCGGACCTTCCGTGAGGCGCGCACCGCCGCCCGGCTCAGCCATCCCGGCGTCGTGACCGTCTATGACGTCGTCGAAGAGGACGGACGCCCCTGGATCGTCATGGAGCTGATCCGGGCCCGCTCCCTCGAGCAGATGATCAAGCAGGACGGCCCGCTCTCGCCCCGGCGCGCCGCCGAGATCGGGCGGCAGATGGTGAGCGCACTGATGACCGCCCATGAGGCGGGCATCCTGCACCGCGACGTCAAGCCGAGCAACGTGCTGGTCTCCGACACGCGTTCGATCCGCGCCGTGCTCACCGACTTCGGCATCGCGCGGGCGCAGAGCGACGCGACGCTCACCCAGACCGGCATGCTGATCGGCTCTCCGGCCTACATCGCGCCCGAACGCGCACGCGGCCGCGTGGCGGTGCCCGCCTCCGACCTGTGGTCGCTCGGCGCGACGATGTACGCCGCCGTGGAGGGCAAGTCGCCGTTCGAGCGGACCGAGGCGATGGCGAGCCTGGTGGCCGTGCTCACCGAGGAGCCCGCGCCGGCCCCGCACGCCGGCCCGCTGGCGCCGGTGATCGCCGGTCTGCTCCACAAGGACCAGGACACGCGGCTGAGCGCCGCGGAGGCGGCCGTCATGCTCGAGCGGATCCTCATGGAGAGGGAGGGCGCGACGCGGGTGATGGGAACGGTCAACGTCGAGTCGTTGGCGGCACGGACCGAGCCGGACGAGCCGTCGGACATGCCGGTCACCGGCCAGGTCATGACCCCGCCGGAGCCCGACGAGACGGTGACCGACGACACGGGGACCGAGGAAGCCCGGCCGGTCTGGCTCTCCGGCCGGAACGGCAACCTGGCGATCGCCGCCGTCATCGCGCTGATCCTCCTGGGTCTGATCATCCTTACCCGCGTGACCTGACTCCCGGCAAACGATGCTGATCCGTCATCACCGATCGGTATCGTCATCAGCTATGCCACTGGGGGAGGGTTCCGTACTCGGCCGTCGTTACCGCCTGCTCTCGCAGATCGGGCGAGGCGGCATGGGCACCGTCTGGCATGCCCACGACGATCTTCTCGCGCGCGACGTCGCCGTGAAGGAGGTCCTCTTCCCGCCCGGCCTCACCGATGACGAGCACAAGGTGATGTACGAGCGCACGCTCCGGGAGGCGCGCTCGGCGGCGCGGCTCAACCACCCGGGGATCGTCACGGTGCACGACGTGGTCGAGGAGGACGGCCGTCCCTGCATCGTGATGGAGTTCGTCCGCGCGCGTTCCCTCCAGGAGGTCCTCGACCAGGAGGACCGGCTCCCGCCCATCCAGGTCGCCGAGATCGGCGCCCAGGTGCTGGCCGCCCTGCGCACCGCGCACGCCGCGGGCATCACGCACCGCGACGTCAAACCGGCCAACGTGCTGCTCGCCGGGGATGCGGCCGAGCCGATCTCCCGCTCCACCCGCGTGGTCATCACCGACTTCGGCATCGCCACGATGGAGGGCGACTCGACGCTGACCCAGACCGGCCTGATCATGGGGTCGCCGGCCTACATCGCCCCCGAGCGCGCACGGGGCGACAAGGCCTCGCCGGCCTCCGACCTGTGGGCGCTGGGCGCCACGCTCTACGCCGCCGTCGAGGGGCGTTCGCCCCATCACCGGTCCGAGGCGATGGCGGCGCTCACCTCGATCATCTCCGAGGAGGCACCGCCGCCACGCCACGCCGGGCCGCTCGCGCCGGTGCTGATGGGCCTGCTCGTGAAGGACCCGGCCACGCGCCTGACGGCCGAGCAGGTCGCGGAGGGCCTGACCCGCGCCGCGCACAGCACCCGGCCCCTGCCGGCCCCGGACCCGGCCGCGATGGCCGGCAACGGCCAGGGCACGGCCCTCGGACACGAACGGCCGGGCGGACGGCGTCTCACCGCCGAGCCTGCGCCGCCGTACGAGCCCTCCGCCGCCGTCACCGCGCCCGGAGCCGGCTCGCGGGCGTACGGCCCGACCCCCGCGCGGGAGCCGGTCCCCTCCGGGGCCGGCCGCCCGGACCCGGGCGGGCCGTCGGCGGACCCACGAGGCGCCGGCGCCGTCTCGAACGCCGCCGGCGCCGTCTCGAACGCCGCGGGGGGCTCGCAGGACGAGTCGTGGATGCGGACCTACGACCGGCCCACGGGCGGGCCCGCCACCGTCGGCACCGGACAGAACGGGCCCAGAGCGAAGGCAGTGGTCCTCTCCCTCGGGGCCGTCCTCGTCGCGGCCGGTCTCGCGCTGGCGCTGTTCCTCCACTTCTCGAAGAAGAACGATGACCCGTCCCACGAGAAACCGCAGACGTCGGGGGCCTCGCCGTCGAGCACACCGTCGAGCACGCCGTCGACCAAGGCCTCGCCCACGCCCCCTGCCGTCCCGAAGGGCTACCACGAGGTCACCGCCCAGGACGGGGCGAGGCTCGTGGTGCCCAAGGGGTGGGTGCACAAGATCAATAGCCCGCAGTCCGAGCTCTGGATCGACTCACGGACGGGAAGCCACGTCCAGCTCGACACCATCCCCTGGGGTACGGCCGACCCGGTGAAGCACTGGATGAAGTGGGGCGAGGACGCGCCGAAGAACCTCCCAGGGTTCCAATGGGTCGACCCACCCAACTACGAGACGGAGCGCGGCTGGAAGGCGGGCGACGCCGAGTACAGCTGGGACTCCGGCAGCCACGGGAAGCTGTACGCCTTCGACCGGGGCTTCACAGCCAACGGCACCCAGTACTCCCTCATGGCCGCCGACAAGGACCGCTCCGTTGCCAATGGCTACTTCGGCAAGGCGTTCACGTCCTTCCAGCCGGGCCGCCGGTGACACCCGTCCGCTGAGGGCGACCACGCTTCTTCCGGCGCTATTTCTCTCACAACGAGTAATCGATCAACACTCTCTGTCACGATGTAGGGCCAGGTGAGGCGAGAGACTCGTGAAGGGAGCTCCCGTGCATACGACTGTGCGGGCGGCCTATCCGGCGGACCGCACCGCCGTGGCGCAGGCGCGCCGGTTCGTCCGGAACACGCTCATGGCGTGGGGGGCCGAAGATGCGATCGACGACGCGGTTCTGCTGACGAGCGAGCTGGCGACCAACGCCATCACGCACGCGGGGACCTCGTTCGAGGTGATCTGCCGTGTGACCGACTCCTCCGTCCAGGTGGAGGTGATCGACCGCGAACCGACCAGGGTGCTGCCCGCGCCCCGGGAGGGCTGCGACCTCAGTGTCAGCGGGCGCGGGCTGCTGATGCCGGTCCTGCTGGCCGCCGCCTGGGGAGTGTCGTACGCCGCGGAGTCCAAGACGGTGTGGTTCCGACTCCCCACCCGGGCGGCGTCGGACTGGGCGTCGGTGACCTGTCGCTGCGCGGCATCGGTGGAATGAAGGCGGGGCGCGCCGAGCCGGGTTCCTAATCGAGCCATCCCGGCTTGACCAGGCCCGTCTCGTACGCCATAACGACGAGCTGGGCGCGGTCGCGGGCGTGCAGCTTCACCATGGTGCGGCTCACGTGGGTCTTGGCGGTGGCCGGGCTGACCACGAGGCGCGCGGCGATCTCCTCGTTGGACAGTCCCTCGGCCACCAGCGCCATGACCTCGCGCTCCCGGTCGGTCAGGCCGCGCAGCTCCGCCGCGGACCGGGGCTTCTTCGCCTTCGCGGCGAACTCCGCGATGAGGCGCCGGGTCACGCCGGGCGACAGCAGCGCGTCGCCGGAGGCCACCTCGCGCACGCCGCGGATCAGGTCGGTCGGCTCGGTGTCCTTGACCAGGAAACCGCTGGCCCCGCCGCGCAGCGCCTCGAAGACGTACTCGTCGAGCTCGAACGTCGTGAGGATGACGACCCTGGTGTCCGTCAGCCGGTCGTCACCGATGATCTCCCGCGTCGCGGCGAGACCGTCGAGCACCGGCATCCGGATGTCCATGAGCACGACGTCGGGCCGCTCTCGCCGGGCCAGGCGTACGGCCTCGGCGCCGTCCCCGGCCTCGCCGACGACCTCGACGTCGGGCTGGGCGTCGAGGAGCGCCCGGAATCCGGCCCGGACCAGGGCCTGGTCGTCGGCGAGCAGTACGCGGATCAATCGTGCTCCTTGTCCAGGGCGGGGATTCCCGCGTCCGTTCCCTTCACGGGCACCGGGAGCGTCGCGCGAACCCGGAATCCGTCGGTGCCCGACCGCCGCCCCGCCACGAGGTCCCCGCCGAGGGCGGTGACGCGTTCGCGCATCCCGGGAATCCCGTCGCCGCCCCCGGGCAGGTCTCCGGGGGCGCCCCGTCCGTCGTCCTCGATCTCCAGCCGGAGGTCGTCTTCGCCGTACGTGACGCGCACGGTGGCGCTCACCCCCGGCCCGGCGTGCCGTGTGACGTTGGTCAGCGCCTCCTGGACGATGCGGAAGGCCGCCAGGTCGATCCCCGCGGGCAGCGAGTACGGTCGCCCGGTCACGCGGGTGCGCACCGTGATGCCCGCCGCACGCGCGCGGGAGACCAGGTCGTCCATTCGTCCCAGGCCCGGGGCCGGTGCTCTGGGGGCGTCCTCGTCCACCTGCCGCAGGACCCCGAGCACGGACCGCACCTCGGTCAGCGCCTCCTTGCTGGCCTCCTTGATCGCGGCCAGGGCCGTCCGTGCCTGCTCGGGCCGTTCGTCCATGAGATGCAGGGCCACGCCCGCCTGAACGTTGATCATCGAGATGTTGTGCGCCAGCACGTCGTGCAGTTCCCGCGCGATGCGGAGCCGTTCCTCGCTCGCCTGCCGACGTTGCTCCTCCGCGCGGGTGCGGCGCGTCTCGGCCGCCCGTTCGCTGCGGATGCGCACCAGTTCGGCCCCGGTCAGGACCAGGAGCAGCCAGGTCAGCATGACCAGGGCGTGCCCGGCCGACCAGCCGTGCAGCCGGAACGGACCGAACGGCGCCAGCGGGCCCAGGACGCTGAGCACGGCGAATCCGGCCCCGGTGACGATCCATGTGGCGGCGCGCCGCCCGGTGCTCACCGCGGCCACGATGGCGACGACCATGCTGAGGAAGACCGGCCCGAGGACGTACCCGCGAAGGATGTAGCAGTCGGTCACCGCCAGGACGGCCGCGAGCGTCGTGACCGGGAGGCGCCGCCGTGCGAGCAGGGCGACCGGCCCCGCGACGAGCAGGGCGTACGCCGGTATGTCCAGGTGCCGGGCCTGGTAGTGCATGTTCCAGTTGGCGCCCGTTGAGCCCATCACCTGGATCAGACCGACGATCAGGGGAACCGCGAACACCGGCAGCGCACCGGGCCGCCATCGGGCCGTCGTCCCCTCGTCGCTCACATTCGGACTCTAAGTCGTGGACGCCCGCCGGGGCATCCGGTCCTGGTGGGCACCTCGCGTACGCCGTGGGGAGTACCCACGCCGCCGCGAACCATATGATTTACCGGCCGATAGCCCTCCAGCACGGACACTGGTGGCATCGCAGGACGATCTAGGTGCCGAAGGCAACTTTTCCGGCAACTCAGGCATCTTGTGAAGGGAAGCATGGGTTCGCGGATACCGTAATCGGCTGGGCGCGGCATTGGGCCATGCTGAGAACTTGCTTAACTTCAGGCGCGCTCCGTCAGCGGGCGAGCCGAGTCTGAGAGGACACCAGTGGGACTGACGAGCGGGGGCTTCTTCGGTTTTCTGATCTTGGTGGCCGTGGTGGTGACGGGTGTGACCATCTGGTGGTGGGCGAAGTTCGCCGGGTCCGGCATCGGTCCGTTCCTCGCCCGGATCGGGATCTTCCTGACCGCCCAGGTCACGCTGATCATGGTGCTGCTCGTCGGGGTGAACAACTACTTCCTGTTCTACGCGTCGTGGTCCGACCTGATGGGCACCAACCACCAGGCCGTCAACGTGCAGCTGAACAACAACAACGCCAGCACTGCCACCAAGCCCCAGGGCGGCGGACGGCCGCTGGCCCGCCAGATGACGACCATCGGGCAGAAGCACAAGGCCGACCCCGCCAAGGACGGCCAGATCGAGCAGGTGCAGATCCGGGGCGACCGCACAGGCCTGACCACCCAGGCGTACGTCTACCTGCCTCCGCAGTACTTCCAGAAGAAGTTCAACAAGCGCCACTTCCCGGTGATGTACGACTTCACGGGCTTCCCCGGCGTCCCCGAGCAGCTCATCACCCGGTTGGGCGTCCCGGCGATCGCCGCCAAGGAGATGAACGCCGGGCGGGTGCAGCCGATGGTCATCGTGATGATGCGCCCGTCGCCGACGTCGGTGATGCCGAGGGACACCGAGTGCACGGACGTTCCCGGCGGCCCGCAGGTGCTGACCTTCTACTCCCAGGACGTGCCGGAACGCATCATGTCGACCTACCGGGTGGCGGCCGGCTACCGGAGCTGGGGCGTGATGGGCGACTCGACCGGCGGGTACTGCGCGGTCAAGCTGGCCATGGAGCGGTCCGACCGGTTCACCGCGGCGGTCTCGATGGCCGGTTACTTCTACCCGCGGCAGGACTGGCAGACCGGCGACCTGTACGGCGGCAGTAAGCAGGTCAAGATGGACAACAGCCTGATCTGGCGGCTGCAGCACCTGCCGCCGCCCCCGGTCTCCGTGCTCGTCACCACGAGCAAGGACGGCGAGCGTGACTTCGGGGAGGCGCGGAAGTTCCTCCAGCTTGCCACGGCGCCCCTGACCACGGACAAGATCATGGTGCCCGGTGGCGGCCACAACCCGCACACGTGGAAGCGGGTCACGCCGAGCGCCCTGCAGTGGATGAGCGCCCACCTGGCCCACGAGGGCTCCTGACCGACCGTCGGCGCCCGCGGAGCGACGGGCGTCGGCCGGAAGGGACCCCCTGGAGCCAGTGGTGTCCTCGCGCGCCGGCGGCCTCGGCGCGGTCCGCGCGCGTCAGCCGGCCGGCTTGGGCCGCCAGCGGATCGGCAGGTGCTTGATGCCGTTGTGAACGTTGGACCGCAGTCGCCGGGGCTCACCGGCCGGCTCGAGGGCGTCGAAGCGGTCGAGGACGGCCCCGAACATCGCGCGCATCTGCATCCGGACCAAGTGCGTGCCGAGGCAGGCCCGCGGCCCGAGGCCGAGCGCGAGGTGGTCGTTCGGGGCGCGTCCCACGTCGAAGCGGGTCGGCTCGGCGAACACCGGCTCGTCGCGGTTGGCCGAGACGAGCCAGACGACGAGCCGTTCGCCCTTGCGGACCGGAACGTTGCCGACGACGGTGTCGGTGACGGCCGTGCGCCCGAGGCACATGACAGGGGACCACCAGCGCAGCATCTCCTCGACCGCGGAGTCGAGGAGGCCCCGATCGGCGCGCAGCCGGGCGGTCTCGGCCGGATTCTTCAGCAGGGCGAGCATCCCGCCGGACAGCCCGCCGCGGACGATGTCGTTCGCGGCCGCCGCGAACACGCGGAAGAGGTTCTCGAACTCTTCGTCCGGAGCCGGGCCGTTCTTGCCGCCGGCGTGCTGCACGAGGGCGGTCATGAGGTCGTCGCCGGGGTGCAGGCGCTTGTGCTCGGCCAGCTCTCGGGCGTAGAGGCGCAGATCGGGCAGCTCCCCTCCCGTCTCCTCGGCCGGGCCGGGCGCTTCCGTATCGGACGGGCCGTGCGGCCGCGCGGCGACGGCCCGGCGGGCCATTCCGGTGCAGCCGACCGGATCGAACGGGGCCTCCGGGGAGTATCCGACGGGGTACCCGGCGGCCGAGCGGCGGGTGACGCGGTCGGACCAGTCCGACAGCAGCCACCGGTCCGCTTCGGGGACCCCGAGCAGGTCGGCGGCGCTCAGCAGGGGCAGCTCCGCCGCGATCTCCGCGGCGAAGTCCGCCTCTCCCTTCTCGGCCACCGCGTCCACCAGGGCCTGCGCCCGGCACGCGATGCGCTCGGACAGGTGGGCGACGGTCCGTGCGCCGAACGCCTTGGGCAGCCGTCTGCGGAGCCGGGAACGCGCGGGCGGATCCACGACGGGCGTCCTGCCGCGCCCGTGACCGAGGTCCTTGTCCGCGGGCCCGCGCGGCGAGAACAGCTTCGGGTTGCGCAGGACGTGGCACGCGTCGGCGTGCCGGAGCACCGCCCAGAACCCGGGGCCGGCGGGCTCGTCGTCGACCGGCCTCTCCTCCACCCAGGCGACCGGTGTCGAGCCGCGCAGGCGGGCCAGCGCGTCGTACGGCACGCCCCGCACGTAGGTGTCGGGGCTGTAGATGGTGTCGGTATCGGAGACCGGCGTGGCGACTCGTCGTTGAGTCATGAGTTCCCCTCCCGCGTTTAAGGACCGTATCCCGCGCGCCTGCCCCGGACCAAGGGCCGGTTCCGGCCGTCGTTCAGGGCGCCCCGGCGACCGAGGTCCGTTGACGGGTGAGTACGGGAGGGTTAGCCTTCAGCCTACTTATAGGAAAGTTTCCTGTAAGTGCATCGATATCGGGGTCCCGTGCGGGACTGCCGACCGGCTCGTCCCGCCCTCCAGGTCTTCCCGCCACACCAGGAGTGACCGTGAGACGTACCATCCCGTTCCTTCTCTGTCTCCTGGCGGCCCTGCTGGTCCCGGCCGCCGCCCACGCCGCCGCAGCACCGACCGCCGCCTTCGCCAAGACCTCCGACTGGGGCACCGGCTACGAGGCCAAGTACACGATCACTGCCGGCAGTTCCGCGATCAACGGCTGGAAGGTCGAGTTCGACCTGCCCTCCGGCGGATCGGTCGGCTCGTACTGGGACGCGCTCATGACCCAGAGCGGATCCCACTACACCTTCACGAACCGCGACTACAACGCCCAGATCCCCGCGGGCGGCTCGGTGAGCTTCGGCTTCATCGGCTCGCCGTCGTCCGCCGTGCCCGCGAACTGCGCACTGAACGGCCAGTCCTGCACCGGCGGCGGCGGATCGGGTGACACCACGGCCCCGTCGGCGCCGACCGGCCTGCGGGCCACCGGTACGACCTCCAGTTCGATCTCGCTGGCGTGGACCGCCTCGACCGACAACGTCGGCGTCACCGGCTACAAGGTGTACGAGGGGTCCTCCGTCGTCGCGAACGTCTCCTCGACGAGTGCCACCGTCGGCGGCTTGGCGGCGAGCAGTTCGCACACCTACCAGGTCAGCGCGTACGACGCGGCGGGCAACGAGTCCGCCAAGAGCGGTTCGGTCACCGCGACCACCCAGCAGGGCGGCGGCGGCACCCCGCCGGGAGCGATGGCCGCGGCGCCGTACCTCTACTTCGGCTGGGGGAGCCCGCCCGACCCGGCGACGGTCATGTCCGCGACGGGGGTCAAGTGGTTCACCCTGGCGTTCGTCCTGTCCGACGGCGGCTGCAACCCCGCCTGGGACGGCACCCGGTCGCTGACCGGGGACGACGCCACCAAGATCCAGCAGATCCGGGCGGCCGGCGGTGACGTCATCCCCTCGTTCGGCGGCTGGAGCGGCAACAAGCTGGGGGAGCACTGCTCGACCGCGCAGGATCTGGCCGGCGCGTACCAGAAGGTGATCAACGCCTACGCGCTCAAGGCGATCGACATCGACATCGAGAGCACCGAGTTCGAGAGCGAGGCCAACCAGGACCGCGTCCTGCAGGCACTGAAGATCGTCAAGCAGAACAACTCCGGCCTCAAGGCGATCCTCACCTTCGGCACGACCACGAGCGGTCCGAACTGGTGGGGCACGCGCCTGGTGCAGCAGGCGGCGGCGCTCGGCGTGCCGATCGACACGTTCACCATCATGCCGTTCGACTTCGGCGGCGGCTCGGGGAACATGGGGCAGCTGTCGATCCAGGCGTCGGAGGGCCTGCACAGCGTGCTGAAGCAGAACTACCCCGGCAGGACGGACGCCGAGCTGTACGCCATGCAGGGCATCTCGTCGATGAACGGCACGACCGACCAGAGTGAGACGGTGACGACCGCGGACTTCACCACGATGCGGTCGTACGCCCAGCAGCACGGGCTCAGCCGGTTCACGTTCTGGTCGGTCAACCGCGACCGCCCCTGCGGCGGCGGCACCGGCGCCGACGCGTGCAGCGGCGTCGCGCAGCAGCCGTGGGACTACACCAAGATCGTGGCGCAGTACTCCTGACCCATCGGCGCGGGCGGGAACGGTCATCGCGGCCGTTCCCGCCCCGCGGCCGTTCCGCCCCCGACCGCGCCACCGGAATTCCTCGCGCGGCGCGGAGGTTCTCCCGGGTATGAGCCTCACGCTGCCTGGAGCGCCACTGTCCGGAAAGCCTGCCGGAGTGTTCAACGGGGACGTCACGGCCCCCCGTCACCTGCTCTATTTCGAAGCCACCCCGAAGCGGATCCGTGTGGAGTTCGGCGGCGAGACGATCGCCGACAGCACCGGCGCGCACCTGCTGTTCGAGACCGGGCTCCTGCCGGTCTACTACTTCCCGGTCGCCGACGTGCGCATGGACCTGCTGCGGCCGACCGACCACGCGACCCACTGCCCCGTGAAGGGGCAGGCGTCGTACTGGACGGTGTCCGCCGGCGGCCGTACCGCCGAGAACGCGGTGTGGGGCTACCCCGACCCGATCGCGCCCTGGCTGGAGGGCTTCGTCGCCTTCTTCTGGGACGCGATGGACGCCTGGTACGAAGAGGACGAGCAGGTCTTCGCCCATCCGCACGACCCGTACAGCCGCATCGACGTGCTGCGCGGCTCCCGGCGTGTACGGGTGAGCGTGGGCGGCACCGTGCTCGCCGAGTCCGAGCGGCCCATGGTGCTGTTCGAGACCGGCCTGCCGGTCCGCTACTACCTGGCGCGTGAGGACGTGCGCGTGGAGCTGCTGGAGCCGTCCGAGACCGTCAGCTGGTGCGCGTACAAGGGGCGGGCGCGCCACTGGTCCCACGGCGGCGAGGACGTCGCCTGGACGTACGAGGAGCCGCTGCACGACGGCGAGCGCGTCCGGGACCTGGTGTGCTTCTACAACGAGAGGGTCGACCTGGAGATCGACGGCGAACCGCAGGAGCGCCCGCCGTCCCGCTGGTCCTGACCCTCCGGATCAGGCGTGGACGACCTTGACGCCGGCCTCCTCGAAGGCGTGGGTGTCGGCGTTCGTGTCGGTGACGAGCGCGTCGATCTCGCCGATTCCGCAGATCTTGGCGAAGGCGCGCTCGCCGAGCTTGGAACCGTCCGCCGCCACGACGACCCGCTCCGCGCGGACCGCCATCTGCCGGTTGATGCTCGCCTCGTCCTCGTTGTGGCAGGTGGCACCGCGCTCGACGTCGAGGCCGCTGACGCCGAGGAACGCGATGTCGAGCGTCACCTGGTCGAACACCCCTTTGGCGAGCGGCCCCACCAGCTCGTACGACTGCGGCAGCGCCACCCCGCCGGTCAGCACGATCTTCACGTGCGGCCGTACGACGAGCTCGTTGGCGATGTTCAGCGCGTTCGTCACGATGGTGATGGCGAACGAACCGTTCTCGGCGTGCAGGTCGGCGCGGGTGGCGAGGGCCCGCGCGACCTCGGTGGTGGTCGTGCCGCCGTTGACGCCGATGACCGCGCCCGGCTGCACGAGCTCGGCGGCGGCCGCCGCGATCCGCTGCTTCTCCGAGGCCCGCCGCGCGCTCTTGTACCGCAGCGGCAGGTCGTAGGTGACCGTGTGGGCGACCGCCCCGCCGCGCGTGCGGGTCAGCATCTGCTGCTGCGCGAGCTGGTCGAAGTCCCGGCGGATGGTCGCCGTCGAGACGGCCAGCTCGGCGGCGGCCTCCTCGACGCTGAGACGCCCTCGGCTCGCCAGTAGCGACAGCAGGTCGTTCCAGCGCTCGTATCTGCTCACCCGCGCCTCCCTTCCGCCCGTTGCTCAGTGCGGTTAGGCAGGGCGCAGGTCAACGATTAGACCACTTGCCACGCCTGAGCTTTATTGATCGTACATCGCCTGCACCGCGCACGAATGTGCATGCGGCCGGAGTTAAGGGAGTGTTCCTTCCACGCTGTGTCGAAGGGGACGAGCCAGGCGTCCCGGCGGGCTCACGGCAACAGCCACTCGCCGGTGCTGACGCTGACCAGACCGTGCCGCGCGGCGACGATGACGGCCTCCCGCTGCGAGTGGACGCCGAGCTTGGTGAGCACGCTCTGCACGTGACTGCGGGCGGTGCTGCGGGTGATCTTCATGCTGCGCGCGAGAGCGGCGGTGTTCTCCCCGCGGACCAGGCGGGTCAGCACCTCGCGTTCGCGGGGCGTGAGGTAGTTCGCGAGCCGCTGGGCCTCGGTGGGGGGCCGGGACGGCAGCCGGCCGGCCGTCTCCGGATCGACGACCACCTCCCCGGCGTGTACCCGGGCCAGCAGGCCGACGATCTCACCGGCCTGCTGGCCCTTGTGCGCGAAGCCGCGCACCCCGGCGGCCAGGCCCGTCTCGACCGTGCCGGGGTCCGCCCCGCCGGTCAGCACCACGAACCTCGTCCGGGGCGCCGCCGCGACCAGCTCCGGCAGGCAGCCCAGCACCGAACCGCCGGGGAACCGCAGGTCGATCAGGCACACGTCGGCGCGAACGCCCGGCAACAGCCGCAGCGCGGCCTTCGGGGAGTAGACGACGCCGACCACGTCGTGTCCCTTGTCGCGCAGCACGAGGGCGAGCGAGTCGGCGAACACGGCGTGGTCGTCGCAGATGAGCACCTTCACGGGCGGTCCGCCGAGGGCAGCAGTATCCGTACTCGCGCCCCGCCGAGTTCGCACCTCCGTATCTCGATCAGGCCTTCGTACTCGGAGATCAGATCGTTCACGATGCCCAGGCCCAGAGACGCCAGGCCGCTCGACCCGGAACCGAAACCGGGGCCGTCGTCGTCGACCTGCACGACCGTCCAGCCCGCCTCCACGCTCACGCGCACCTCGACGCGGTCCCGGGCGATCCGGTGGGCGTTGTCCAGGACGTTGCGAACGGCGCGCCACAGCGCGAGCGGAGCGATGTGGGCCCAGGCCGGGCCGGCGGCGTACCCGATGCGCCGGGGCGAGGACAGCCGCAGCCCGGCGGCGATCTCACCGACGAGCTCGTCCACCCGGACTCGTTCCGGGCCGGCCGGCACGGGACCCTCCTCGTCCGCCTCCAGCTGCCGGAGCAGGTGGTCGAGCCAGCGCGTCTCGCCGAGCAGCGCCTCGACGCGTTCGCGGCTCACCGCGCCGACGTCGTCGGAGACCGCGACGGCGGACGCGAGCATGATGATCGTGCCGAGCTCGTGGCGGATGTCGTGCCGGATCCTGCTGCGCCACAGCGACGGATCGCCGGCCTCGGTGTCGAGCGGCGGTATTTCGGGCATGGCGGTGCCCGCGACGCAGCTGACGCGCGCGGGCGCGTTCGGCGGCGAGGACCGGGCCTGCGCACTGATCATGAAAGACCCCCGTCTTCAGAAGTGTGTGACCGTTTCGACGGTCACTCTGTAGGACGCGGGTGTCCAGGTGAGTGGCCGCAACCAGACCCATCCTGGCCACAGGTGGTCATGGCGTCACGGTGCGTGAACCGGCCTTGAAATCCGGGCGTCCTGATGGAATCGCGGGTCAGGAAGCGGGCCCCTCGCGCGGATCGGTGGGCGTCACCCCGGCGCGCATGGCGATCGTGATGGCCTCCACCGCCGAATGCGCGCCGAGCTTGGCGAGGAGATTCTGGGTGTGGGTGCGGACCGTGTTGGCCGACAGGCCCAGCCGCTCGGCGAGCCGCGCCCGGTTCAACCCGTCCACCATGCCCTGCAGCACCTCGCGCTCGCGGGGCGTGAGTCCGGTGAGCACCCCTCCGTCCCCCTCGCCGGAGGCCAGCAACCGGCGCAGCACGTCGCCGAGGACGTCCGGAGGTATCCATCCGCCCCGCCCCGCCGCACCGCGGATCACTCGCGCGACGAGATCGGCGCTCTCCGTCTTGGGCACCCAGGCGACCGCCCCACGCCGCAGGGCGGTCACCATGGGGGAGATGTCGGTGATCCCACTGAGGACCACGACGCGTACCTCCGGATGGCGGCGTCCCAGGAGGTCCAGCGCGTCCAGCCCGCTCTCCTCGCCGAGAACGAAGTCGAGCACCACGACATCGGGCGCCTCGGTGGCGACCAGCGCCGCGGTGCGCCGGACGTCGCCCGCGACGGGCAGCACCTCAAGGTCGGGTTCCGCGCCCAGCCGGGCCGCGAGCGCCTCGGCGAACAGCGCGTGATCGTCGACGATGAGGACACGGATGGACCTCATGGAACGAGGATGACGTACGGGGCGCCGTCGTAGATCCTGCATTTGACGGAGATGGTCCGGTGTAATCGGCCCATATCGCGTACGGGCCCGCAGGCCCTTCGTCGTGCCGGTCAGCCGGCGGCGGTCAGGACGACCGGGAACTCCGTCACGCCGCGGACGAAGGCGTTGGGGAGGATGCGCGGCCCTCGCGCGTCGGCCCAGGCCGCCGAGGCGACCCGCGCCAGGAACTCCTCGAAGAAGATCCGCAGCTCCAGGCGCGCCAGGGCGGCGCCGAGACAGAAGTGGGAGCCCAGGCCGAACGCGATGTGGCCGCCGGGGTCGCGGGTCACGTCGAGCACGTCCGGGCCTTCGAACACCGTCTCGTCCCGGTTCGCGGACCCGTACATGAGCAGCACCTGCGAGCCCGCCGGAACGGTCACGCCCGCCACCGTCGCCTCCCGCGAGGAGACCCGGCACATGTTGAGGACCGGCGTCGTCCAGCGGATGAACTCCTCGATCGCGTCGGGCAGCAGGGCGGGCCGCCGACGCAGCAGCTCCCACTGCGCGGGGTGACGGATCAACGCGTCGATCGCCGTGGCGATGACCGTACGGGTCGTCTCCGCGCCGCCGATGAGCAGCAGCAGGGCCTCGTGCGCCAGGCGATCGTCGTCGTACTCGTCGGAGGCGCACCACACCGACAGCAGGTCGTCGGCCGGGCACGAGCGCCGGTCCTGCGCCATGCCGACCACGACCTCGCCGTACTCGCCGGCCGCGACGGCCGCCTCGTCGGTGACGTAACGCCGCCCGCCGCCCGCGACCACCGCGGTCGCCGACCAGTGGACGAGCTTCGGCCAGGCATCCTCGGGAAAGCCGAGCAGCCAGCCGATCATCCGGGCGGGCAGCGGTGCGGCCAGGGCGGGCACCGCGTCGACCGTGCCCTCCCAGAGGGCGGTCTCGATCAGCTCGATCGCCGTCGCCCGGATCCGGTCCGCGTAGCGGGTGACGCCGCGCGGCGTGAACCGCTGGTACACGAGGCGGCGCCGCCGGGCGTGCTCCGGATCGTCGGTGCCGATCATCGAGGGATCGGCGGCGATCTGCGGGCGGTATCCGCCGGAGTTGGTCCACAGCCCCGAATCGCGCTCGATGGCGCGGATGTCGGCGTGCCGGGACACGCCCCACAGGCCGTTCGCCTCGTCGTGGTGGACGGGCGCCTCCCGCCGCAGCCACCGGTAGACCTCCGACGGGTCGCCGGCGTACATCTCCCCGTCCAGCAGATCGATCTCCACGCCGTCCCTCCTTCACCGGGGCCGCTCGGCCCCGGATCGCCGGACCTGTGATCAGATTAGCCAGGGACCCAAGCAAGCGATAGGCCAAAGCGCCGGCGCGTGAACGGGGCGGGACGGTGATCAGGCGACGGCGCCGCTCGCGCGGAGGGCGGCGATCTCCTCTTCGGTGAGGCCGATCTCGGCGAGGGCGGTGTCGGTGTGCTCGCCCGGCCGTACGGGCGGGCGCGGCGTCTCCGCCTCGGTGCGGCTGAAGCGCGGAGCCGGGGCCGGCTGGGTCAGCCCGCCGATCTCGTGGAAGCCGTCGCGGGCCCGGTTGTGCGGGTGGGCCGGGGCCTCGCCGAGTCCGAGCACCGGTGCGACGCACGCGTCGGTGCCGTCGAATATCTCGGTCCACTCCTCGCGGGTGCGCTGCTTGAAGAGCTCGGTGAAGCGGGCCCGGAGCTCGGGCCAGCGTTCCCGGTCGAGCTGGGCGGGCAGGTCCTCACCCTCGAGGCCGAGGCCGCGCAGCAGGGCGGCGTAGAACTGCGGTTCGAGGGCGCCGACGCTCATGTACCGGCCGTCGGCCGTCTCGTAGGTGTCATAGAACGGCGCTCCGCCGTCGAGGAGGTTCGTGCCTCGCTCGTCGCGCCAGAGTCCCTGGCCGCGCATGCCGTGGATGAACGAGGTCAGCAGGGAGGCGCCGTCGACCATGGCGGCGTCGACGACCTGTCCCCGGCCGGACCGCGAACGCTCGTACAGCGCGGCGAGGATGCCGAGCGCGAGGAGCATGCCGCCGCCGCCGAAGTCGCCGATGAGGTTGAGCGGCGGGACCGGCCGCTCACCGGCGTGGCCGATCGGGTCGAGCGCGCCCGCGACGGCGATGTAGTTGATGTCATGGCCGGCCATCGAGGCCATGGGGCCTTCCTGCCCCCAGCCGGTCATCCGGCCGTACACCAGGCCCGGGTTGCGTTCGAGGCAGGTGCCGGGGCCGAAGCCGAGGCGTTCGGCGACGCCGGGGCGGAACCCCTCGACGAGGACGTCGGCCGACGCGATGAGACGCAGGAGCAGGTCGACGCCGGCCGGATCCTTGAGGTTCAGGCCGATGGAACGGCGACCGCGGCTGAGCGGATCGGCGGTCGCCTCGCCGCCGACGAGCGTCGCCGCGCCGGCCACGCTGGACGGACGGTCGACGCGGAGCACGTCGGCACCAAGATCGGAGAGCACCATGCAGCCGAACGGCGCAGGTGCAAGGCTCGCGATCTCGATGACGCGAACACCCTGCAGTGGTCCCATGATCACCTCTCAGGTCGGCCCTGCGGCTCACTCTAGAACTCCGTTCTAGCGAGCCGCGCGGTGACCTCCGGGTCCGGGCATGAAAAGAAGCCCGGACCTCGACGGCGATGAGAACCAACGGGGACGTAGGGCTTGGCGCGAGAGGGGGCCTCGCGCCAACGGGGGGTCACAGTGCGTTGACGAACCTCGACAAGGAGTTACCCGCCGACACCAGCCCACCGAGTGCGTTGTGCACGACGTGGGCTGCGCCATTGGGGGAATTCAGCAGGTAGAAGATGACAAAGGCTATAAGTGCCCAGGTCAGGTACTTCTTCATTGGCGCTCCCGCCTCCCATCGAACGCCGCTATTGTCGCCCATCTGTGGCGCGGACGGCAGTCATTCGTTGTCGGTTTTTCCACCGGCCGGGCCGCCCCTGTGGGCGACCGCCCTCGCGGCCGTACGTCTCCTCCAGTTGAGTATCACCGCTTCCCTGCGTTCTGTCGCGTGTCAACTCTGACACACATGCGTGCGTCAGGACGACCGGAAGCCGGGACCTTTTGCCGCGTTCCATTCGCCGAATCGGACCTACCGGGCATGGCGGTGCCGAGCCTCACCCTCAGCCGCGTCGTCGGCGCGGGGGACCGGGGAGGATCCCGCTCGGCCCGGCCGCGGTGAGCAGACGATTCTCTCGTCGCGTCGCCGTCCCGACCGCCGCTGCACTTCTCGGGTCGCCCGGGTGCGACCGCCACGGGGGGCTCAGCAGTTTCCGGCTGCCGCATCCGCGACCCGGGGGAGACCGCCGTCCGCGTCGCCTGGCGGCCGAGTCACCGGTGCGGTGATGTACACCCAGAGGTGACGGAATGCATAGGGAGCCCCTCGTTGGGTAGTTGTCCGGTGCTGTGGCATGGCTCAGGGGGCGCCGTGGCCACGGGGGACAGCCAGTGCGACACAGAGACCAGACGATCCGGCAGCGCGCCACCGTCATTGCGATGACGGTGACGGGGATCCTCTCTGTGCTGGCCTACATCGGGCTTCTCGCCCTGATCCAGTATCGGGTGGCCAACCAGCTCTCCTCGGAGCTGACGTTCACCAGCCGGCAGATCGCCGCGCTCGCCGGAGCCGGGCGGCTCACCAACCCCGTCATCACGGGCGGCCATCAGCTGGTCCAGGTGCAGAACGACCAGGGGCAGGTCGTCGCGTCCACCCGGAGCGTGTCCGGTCTGCCCGCGTTGCGGGCCCGGCGGCCCGCCGATGGACGGCGCATCGAGCAGCGCGTGTGCGTCGACCCGCGTCACTGCCTCGTGGTGGTCTCCCAGCGGGTGACCGGTCCGGGGCAGGCCCTCACGATCCACTCGATCGCGCCGGAGCCGGGTCTGTTCCCGCGTCCGGGCCTGGCCGTCCTGCTGGCGCTGGGCATCCCCGTCAGCATCGGGGCGGGCGGCGTCTGGCGGTGGTGGGCCGCAGGGCGCCGGTTGCGGCCGGTCGAGGCGCTGCGCGACGAGCTCGACGCGATCAACGTGGCGGATCTGCGGCGCCGGGTCTCGCTGCCGCCCCGCCGCGACGAGTTCTACTGGCTGGCGATGGCCGTCAACGCGACCCTCGACCGGCTGGAGGCGGCCGTGGAGCAGCAGCGCCGTCTGGTCTCCGACGTCTCCCACGATCTGCGCAGCCCGATCGCCGGGCTGCGCGCCGAACTGGAGATCGCGCTGCTCGATCCCGAGGGCACCGACCTGCGGGAGGCGCTCGCCAGGACCCTGAAGAACACCGACCGGTTGCAGAACATCGTGACCGAGCTGCTCGCGCTGGCGCGCCGCGACGCGGGCCTGCCGAGCCGGAACGGCCCCGTCGACCTCGGCGACCTGGCCGAGCGTGAGGTACGCCGCGTGCCCCGGCGGATCACCGCCAAGGTGATCGCCGAGCCGGGGGTGCTGGCCCGGGCGAACCGCCTGGACATCAGCCGGGTGCTCACCAACCTCCTCGACAACGCCGCCCGGCATGCCGAGTCTGAGGTCACCGTGACCGTACGGCGGGGGGACGGCGAGGCCGCCGTCGAGGTGTTCAACGACGGCAAGCAGATCCCGCCCGCCGACCGGGAGCGGATCTTCGAGCGGTTCACCCGGCTGCCCGACGCCCGGCAGCGCGACCCCGGCGGCAGCGGTCTCGGCCTGGCGATCTCCCGGGAGATCGCCAATGCGCACGGTGGCACGCTCACCCTCACCGACAGCGACAAGGGTGCCTGCTTCGTGCTCACTCTTCCCCTGATGTCAGAGTTATCGGCATGAACGCTGTGGTCTTCGATCTCGACGGGGTCCTCGTCGACTCCGAGCCGGTGTGGGAAGAGGTACGGCGGGCGTTCGTGGCCGCCCACGGCGGGCAGTGGCAGCCCGACACCCAGCAACGGCTGATGGGCATGAGCACGTCCGAGTGGGCCGCGTACCTGAGCGGCGAGCTGGGCGTCCGGCTGCCGGCCGACGAGGTCGCGCGGGGCGTCGTCGAGCAGATGGCCCGCCGCTACGAGGTCGGCGTCCCACTGATGCCGGGCGCGGTGGACGCCGTACGCCGCCTGGCGTCCCGCTGGCCCCTCGGACTGGCCAGCTCCTCGCCGCGCGTGCTCATCGACGTCGTCCTCGGCCGGACGGGACTCGCGGAGTCGTTTCAGGCGACCGTCTCGACCGAGGAGGTCGCCCGTGGCAAGCCCGAGCCCGACGGGTACCTCCTCGCCGCTGAGCGGCTCGGAGTGGACCCGGCCGGCTGCTCCGCCGTGGAGGACTCCAGCAACGGCCTGCGGTCCGCGCACGCCGCCGGGATGCGCGTGATCGCCGTCCCCCATCCGCGCTACCCACCGGCTCCGGACGCGCTCGCCCTCGCCTCGTACGTCGCCGGCGACCTCGAGGACCTCACCATCGAACGCGTCGCAGCCGCCATGAACACCGGCACCTGACGCCTCCGCGGTCGCCGTGGCGCGGCGAACGGAATGCTCGGTGAAGGTGCTCGCCGGCGTACGGCCTGGGTGAGGCGCGCCCTTGCGGAGGGTGCTGTGCGAGCGGGCGGAATGTTCGGTGAAGGGCCTCGAGCGCGCGCCTTCCGTACGGATATGCGCTCCTGCGGAGGGTGTTGCCCGAGACTTCTGGACGCTGAGCGGGTCGGGTGGCCGACGGCTCAGTGGGGCGGCTGCCAGGCGGCCAGGCCCGCCGGGGTCAGGAAGGTGTCAAAGGCCAGTTCCGAGGCTCCGACGAGGATCGCGTCCGCCCCCAGGGCGGCGGACAGGACCGGCGGCGGCTGCTCACGGCGGAAGGCCATCAGGCCGTCCCGGTAGGCGGTCGTGAACGTGTCCGTCGCCTGGTCGTGGATCCGCACGCCCAGCCCGGACACGGTCACCCGCTCCGGGTCGAGGGCGTTGGCGAGGGCGGCGGTTCCGGCACCGAAGTCGCGGGCGACCTCATGGAGCGCGGCCGTGGCCCGGGCGTCGCCGTCGGCGGCCTGGGCCAGCACGCGCAACGCGTCCGCCCGGCCGTGCCCCGGCTCGACCGGGGTCCCCGTCGCCCGCAGCAGGGCGCTCGCGCCGACCTGGAGCGCCCAGCAGCCGACGGTGCCGCAGTCGCAGCTCAGGGTGGATCCGCCCAGCGGCATATGGCCGAACTCCCCGGCGGTGCCGCGCGCGCCGTGCAACGGATTCCCGTCGGCCAGCAGCGCGCCGCCCAGGTCGAAGTCGACGTGCAGGTGCAGGCCGACGGAGACACCGCGCAGCGCGCCGCGTCGCGCCTCGGCCAGCCCGGCGAGCGTGGCGTCGTTGCCGAGCGAGAACGGTAGCGCGCCGGCCCGCAGGATCTCCGTCGCCGGAACGTCGCGCCACGAGAGGTGCGGGATGTCGACGATGCGGCCGTCGCGGATCGGGCCGGGTATCGCGACGCCGACGCCGACGGCCCGGGAGCCGAGTGCGGCGAGATGCCGGTCGATCGCGGCCGCCAGGTCGCTCAGCACGGCCTCCGGCGGATACGCGGCATGCGGCCGTTCCTCGCGCACCGTCAGCCCGCCGCCGATCTCTGCGGTGGCGATCGTCCAGCCGTCCTCCCGCAGGTCGACGGCCAGGGCCAGCGGGCCTTCGGGGTGGGGGCCGAGGATCGCGGTGGGGCGGCCGCGCCCCCGTTGGGGCGAGGGTCGTTCCCGCGCCAGGTGGGCGTCGGTCAGGTCGCCGACCAGGACGGCGGCGGTTCCGCGGGCGAGTCCGAGGTCGCGGGTGAGCTCCGAGCGAGTGGCCTCGCCCGCGCGGTCGTGCGCGGCCCGCAGCAGGCGCAGCAGGTTGTGCAGGCGGAGTTCGCCGCTGGTCGTCGCTCCGGTCACCGCACGCACCCGTCGATTGTGGCAGCCCTCGGTCATCCATTATGTTCTCGGCAAGAGCAAATTAGGAGGATCCGTGACCGATCCCGTGGCCAGGCGCGCCCGCGTCGGTGTCTTCTGCTATTTCGGGCTGTGCGGCATGACCATCGGCACCTGGGCGGCGAGCCTGCCCGCCCTCGCGGACCGGCTCGACCTGAGCGCCGGGCGGACCGGCACCGTGCTCCTCCTGATCTCCCTGTCGGCGCTCGTGTCCATGCAGGCCGCGGGCCGGATGTCCGACCGCTGGTCGAGCCGCCGGCTCACCTGGGCGGCCGGGCCGCTGCACGCGTCGCTCCTGCTCGCACCGGCCCTCGCGGGCTCCTATCCCGCGCTCCTCGTCGGCGCGGTCATCTTCGGCCTCGGCTTCGGGCTGCTCGAGGTCGGCATGAACGCCCACGCCGTCGAGGTCGAGGTCCGTTACGACCGGCCGATCATGTCGGCGTTCCACGGCATGTGGAGCCTCGGCGGCGCGGCGGGCGGCCTGGTGACGTCGGCCGCACTGCGCGGCGGTCTCAGCGTCCAGGCGCTGCTGGTGGGAACGGCGATCACCATGACGGTGCTGTTCCTGCTCCCCGCCCGTCTCCTCCTTCCCGGCCGCGTGGGGCGAAGGTCGGTGGCAGTGTCTTCGGAGCCGGCAGTGTCTTCGGAGCCGGCCGCTCCGAGGCGCGGTCGCGTCCAGGGGGCGATCCTGCTCCTGGGCACGGTGATGCTCGCCGGTGCGATCTGCGAGGGCGGAGCCATGGACTGGGCGGCGATGCACGCCCGCCGGGTGCTGGGTGCGACGGCCGACCTGGCGCCCCTGTCGTTCACGGTCTTCTCGGTGGCGATGACCACCGTGCGCCTCCTCGGCGACAGGCTGCGCGGCCGGCTCGGAGGCGGCCGGACCCTGCGTCTGGCGGGTGCCCTGGCCGCCGCCGGCTACGCCCTCGTGCTGCTGGCCCCCTCCGTCGGCGGCGCGGCGATGGTGTGCGCGTGGACGGGGTGGGCCCTCGTCGGCGTCGGCCTGGCGACGGTCGTGCCGGTGGCGTTCAGTTCGGCGGGCGCGGATCCGGAGACGGCCGGACGGACCATCGCGCTGATGACCAGCTTCGGCTACGGCGGGCTACTGGCCGGTCCGGCGATCATCGGCCACCTGGCCGAGGCGACCTCTCTACGGACCGCACTGGCCCTTCCCTGCGTCCTCGCCGCCTTCGTCGCCGTGGCCGGTCCTCGATCCATCGCGGCCCTCACCGCCCGTCACACGCCCGCCCCCGAGACCACCGCCCTCGAGAACGCCTCGTGACCACCGACGATCCACCCGATCGACCGTCCGCCGGCCGGCCTCCGGTCAGGCGGGGTCGCGCCACATGGGCCAGACGGGCGGGCCGCCGGGCATGCGGAGCTCGCCGGTGACCCGGAAGCCGAAGCGTTCGTAGTAGGGGACGTTGCTGTCCTTGGACGACTCGAGGTAGGCGGGCAGCCGTTCGGCGTCGCAGCGCGACAGCCGGGACATCAGCAGGGCCGAGCCGAGCCCCCGGCCCTGTGCCGACGGGTCCGTGCCGAGGACCGCGAGGTACCAGTGCGGCTCCGTCGGGTGGGACTTCTCCAGCTCGCCGAGGCCGCGCAGCACGGGGAGCGTCCGGGTGCCCAGGATGCGCAGGAGGGTGGGGGCCTGGCGCAGCTGGGCGGTGACCGGGATCTTCCATCGGCCGGGCGGGTCCCACAGCGCGCCGGCCTGGACGGTCTCGCCCTGCCCGGCCAGTTCGGTGGCGCCGTTCGGCAGGTGCGCGTGGCGGAGCAGCGTCACGAACAGCCGCGCCATCCGTTCCGGGTGCCGCGGGAACATCCACTGCCAGACCGGGTCGTCGGCGAACGCCCGGCCCAGCACTTCGGACAGCTCGTCGACGTCGGTCTCGGTCACGGTCCGAACGGTGGCCATGCGCTGAGTGTTTCGTGCGACGATCAGGATGTGAAGATCCTGATTCGAGTGGTTATCACCGCTGTCGCCCTCTGGGTGGCCACGCTGGTGGTGCACGGTATCGACGTGACGGCCGCCACGACGCCGCGAAAGATCGGCACGCTGGTCGTCGTCGCGGTGGTGTTCGGCGTGATCAACGGGTTCCTGAAGCCGATCGTCAAGACTCTCGGCTGCTTCTTCTACGTCATCACGCTGGGGCTGTTCGCGTTCGTCGTGAACGGGCTGCTGTTGTGGCTGGCGAGCTGGGCGGCGGGCAAACTGGATCTGCCGTTCCACGTGTCCGGCTTCTGGGCGGCGTTCTGGGGCGCGATCGTCGTCGGCGTGATCAGCTGGCTGCTCAACCTCTTCGTCCACGACGACGAGGCCTGATCCCACAGGGGCTCGGCCGGCCGGTTCAGGGGGCCAGGTCGGCGTCCTTGAGGTGGTCGGTGTCGTTGAACGTGACGAGGCGCAGCCCACCGTTCTCGCGGGCCCAGATCGTGAGCGAGCCGTTCGCGACCAGGGTGCGTTCCACATCGAGCAGCTCTTCCTCGGACAGGCGCTCGATGATGTACCGCGTCAGGACGACGATCGCGTCGTGCGCGACGACGAGGATCCGGCCGCGGGGGTACTCCCGGTCGATGTCGGCCAGGACGCTCCGCAGCCGCAGCGCCATGTCGGCCCAGGACTCGCCGCCGGGCGGCCGGTAGTAGAACTTCCCGAGCCTGCGCTTGCGCTCCACTTCTTCGGGGTGGCGGGTCTCGATGCCGCGCAGCGTGAGCATGTACAGGGCGCCCATCTCGCGGTCGCGCAGCCGCTCGTCAAGGACGATCGGCGGCGGGTCGGCCAGCTGCTCCAGCGCGATACGGGCGGTGTCGCTCGCCCGGAGGTACGGCGAGGACAGCACCGCTGTGGGCCGCTCGTCCGCGGGCAGCGCGGCCAGCCGGCGGCCGAGCGCGACCGCCTGTTCCCGGCCGACCTGCGACAGCGGGACGTCGGCGTCGCGCAGGGTGATGTCGACGGCGTCGAGCCCGCGGGCCGCCGCCTCGTCCGACGCGACGTTCGCGGTGCTCTCGCCATGCCGGACCATCGCCAGCCACTCGAGTGATTCCACAGCACAGTGACCTTACCTGTGCACCTCCATGACATGGACATGCCTGGTCGGGCTGCTCCTCGATCCGGCCAAGCGCGGCCGGCCGACGGCGCACGCCGCTGAGACCGCGTTCCTCGACGGTAGAGTCACCGTCTGTCGCTATCGCGGTTCAAAAAGTGATGAGACGAGCAAATCGTGTGCTAATGCCCCAAAGGGTGACCAAAATGCATCAGTCGGGTAGGCTCGCCGCTGTTTCGCTGTCCTCAGGAGGAACATCAGCCACACCAGTGACCCATCCAGTGAGGACGTGCGCCTCTGGTCCGCGCTGAAACCGCGCGCGGCTCAGGGGAGCCGACGAGAGGGAGTGAGGTGATGGGCTTGGCGGCACACGCCTCCGGCTCGGATCGCCCCGGGTCGCACGGAGAGCACCTGCTCCAGCAGCTCTTCGGTACCGATCAGCGAGCTGCCGACTTCTACGACAGGCAGGTACGCGACCGGCTGAACCCGCGTATGCGGGAATTCATCGGCAGCCAGGAGATGGCGTTCGTCGCGACAGCCGACGCCCAGGGTGAGTGCGACTGCACGTTTCGTGCCGGGCCGCCCGGCTTCATCAAGGTCATCGACGAAGAGACCATCGCCTACCCCGAATACCACGGCAATGGCGTCATGGCGAGCCTCGGCAACATCGTGGATAACGGGCACGTCGGCGTACTGATGGTCGATTTCTTCAATGACCTCGTCGGCCTGCATGTCAACGGACGGGCCCGGGTCATCACCGCCGCAGCGGCGATGGACTACGGGCTGTCCGATGACGAACCCACGCCGGGCCGTCGCGCCGAGCGCTGGGTCGTCGTGAGCGTCGAGGAGGCGTACATCCATTGCGCGAAGAACATCCCGCTCCTGAAGAAGGAGGACCGCAGGGCGCGGATCGCCGACAGGTCGGTACGTCCCGCTGGGGCCGGCTACTTCGTCGGCGAGACGTGGAAGAGCCACCCTCCGAAGGCGTCACCGCCCCAGGGCCCGTCCCCGCTGACCCGAACGCCGGCGTCGCCCCGGGAGCCGCGCCCGTGAGCGTGGACATCGCCCTCCTGCGCGAGAGCTGGGCGCTCGTCTCCGAGAGCTCCGAGAAGGTGGCCACGCAGTTCTACGGCATGCTCTTCTCGCGGTATCCGCAGGTGCGCGCGTTGTTCCCGGCGGGGATGGACGCGCAGCGTGACCGCTTGCTCCAGGCCCTCACCTATGTGGTCCTCAACCTTGAGGACACCGAGAGCGTGGCCGCGTACCTCGGCGAACTCGCGAAGGACCATCGAAAGTTCGGCGCGCGGCCGGAGCACTATCCTGCCGTCGGGCGGTGCCTGGTCGCCTCGATGCGGGCCGTCGCCGGTGAAGCGTGGAGGCCGGAGTACAGCGACGCGTGGCAGGTGGCCTACGATCTGATCTCCACGATCATGATCCAGGCCGCGGCGAAGGACGAGACCTCATCCCCGCCCTACTGGAACGCCCGGGTCATCGCCCATGAGCACAGATCACCCGAGACCGCTGTCATCACGGTGGAGCCGGAGCAGCCCTATCCCTTCCTCGCCGGTCAGTACGCCACGATCCAGACCGCTCGCTGGCCGCGGATCTGGCGGGCGTACTCGATCGCGAACGCCCCGCGCCCGGACAACCGCCTCACCTTCCACGTACGGCTGATTCCGGCCGGCTGGGTCAGCACCACCCTCGTCCGCCAGACATCCGTCGGGGACCGGCTGATGCTCGGGCCACCGCGGGGCATGATGACGCTGCCCTCGCCACAGCCGGAAAGGTTGCTGTGCCTCGCCGGGGGGACCGGGCTCGCCCCGCTCAAGGCGATCATCGACGAGACGCTGCGGACGAGCCACGCGGCCGACATCACGTTGATCCACGGCGCACGGCGGCAGAATGACCTCTACGACGTGGCAGACCTGACGCGTCTGGCCACGACACAGCGTCGGCTCCGCCTGGTCACGGCGGTGTCGGACGACCCCGACCACCCTCCGAGACGGACGGTCGCCGACGTCATCGGGCGAGATCACGTCGAAACGTGGCCCCTGACGTACGTCTGTGGGCCCCCTGAGATGGTCCTGGCCACGCTCGACCGGCTCGCCGACCTGGGCCTGCCGGCGCACCGTATCCGGAGCGAGCCGGACGCGGGCCAGATCATGCACCGGCTTCGCTCGCACGCCCCGATCTGACGGCGGATCCGCCCGCACCGTCTCCGCCGACCCGTACACCTCACGACATGGGACATGCCTGACCGCAGGTGAGGCGAATGAGCATCTGCAGGAACACCTGCTGCACCTGCCGGGGGTCGAGGGTCACGAACGCCTGCCCGCCGGTCGCCGAGGCGATTCGCTGGAGGGGCCCCGGGTCGATGTCGGGCCCGAACGCGATGGGGACGATCGCGACGGGGCGCATCGGATCGGTGGTCCGTTTCAGCTCCTTCATGAGGGTCTGCAGGGAGATGGTCCGCCCCGGGTCGTAGTTCATCCCGTCGGTCAGCAGGACCACGACGTTGTTGTGATCGGGCTGATAGGTCCGGACCGCCTCCCGGTAGGCGGCGAGGACGGAGTCGTACAGGCCGGTTCTGCTGCGGGGGACCGGCGCCGCCGCGGCGAAGGACCGTTCGAGCAGGTCCCGCTGCGTCCCCGTGCCGACCTTCTCGCTGAGGGTCCGGAAGGGCACGATCTGGCGGTAGTCGCGGTCGCCGTCCAGCCGGGTGGAGAACTCCCACAGCGCCACCTGGGAGTTGTCGCTGAGGATCCTGATCCCCCCGGTCGCGACCTTGGCGGTGGCCTGCATGCGCGTGTCCTGGGTCTGCGGGACCCGGTCGGCCATGGACGGGGAGACGTCGAGGAGGATCAGCATGCGCGCGCCGAGCAGCGTACGCTGCCACATCTGCAGGACCCGGCCGACGTTCACCGGGTCGGGTGAGGGGAGCCGCTCCGGGGCACGGGCGACGACGCCGTACCGTTCGTCGAAGCCCGACCCGGCCACGCCGTCTGGCGTGCGCAGCCCGAGCCCCTGTAGCGCGACACGGGTCTGGGACTGGGCGAGCGTGGCCTGGAAGTCCTCGACCGTGCTCGACCGCCCGTGGTCGGTCGTGGTGGGGACGTACGGGAAGTCGAGGGCGAGCGTGCCGCCGTCCGGGTACAGCGCGGTCACGGACGGGGCGTCGCCGGCGTGTCCGTGCCGCCAGACCGACTGCTCGGACAGGACGACGGCGGTCGGCGGCGCACCGCCCTTGGCGATCTGCGTGTACGCGGCCCGGTCGTCGGCGAGGGCGGTGCCGAGGTCGGAGTACAGCGTGACGGCGAAGGAGGAGAGCCCGTTCCTGCCGGGGCCGGCGGCGTGCTGCGCGAGCAGCAGCGCGCCGAGCCCGGTCGCCTCAGTGGTGGGGTCGAGGAACCGTACGCGCACGGGGGGTGGCGGGCCGCCGGTCCCGGGCAGTTGCGTGGACAGCAGCAGTCGCCAGTTGACGGTGCTCGGCGCGCGTCCGCGCGGGACGGCCAGGACCAGGGGTGACATCGCGACCGACGCGCCGGACGCCCGTACGGCGGCGGCCCCGGCGTCGGTGCGCCGGGCGATCGGGATCCAGAGGGACGAGTCGGGGATCCACGCGTCGGGGCGTGGCACACCGGGGTTGGAACCCTGCCCGGAGAGCACGGCCGCGACGTCGGAGGGCCGCTGGCGGCTCACCATGACGCGGGCGCACGAGTTCCCGGCGTTGTAGCGGCGCGCGGCCTGCTCGATCGCCGGGGCGATCGACGGTGCGACCGCGACGGTGATCGCCCGGCCGTGGCATCCGTTCGAGCCGGAGCCGAGCGCGCAGGCGGCGAGCGCCGGCAGCATGACCAGCAGCGTTCCCAGTGCCTTGGTCCCGGTGGCACGGCGCGGATAAGGCATCGGCGGTGTCCGTCCCGTTCATTGACAGTTTCCCGTCACCTGTCCGGAGATTATCCAGATAATTCCCCTGAATAACGCCTGCATCCGGACATTCCGACTAGGCGGGGGGAGGGGGATGGATCCCTTGCGTCACCGGCGTCCCGGACGTCGAACGATGTCCCGCCAAACGCATCGCCGCGACCGTTTCCGGACATTGACAAATAGGGCGACTGACATGGGCAAGAACGGCTGACTACACTCTTCGCTGTGGGCCGTCATGTCTCGCCTGAGCGCAGGCGGTCGCTCCGCGGGGCGACGATCGTCGCCTTCACCGGGATCGCCGTGCTGGTCGGCGCCCTGGGTTTCGCCGGCTATTCCATCTGGGCGCACGTCCGCGACCCGGAGCCGGCGCGGCACACGACCGCCGCCACCACGACCGCGACGCTGGCCCTGACCGTCACCGGTTCCCAGTGCCAGGTGTTCGTCGGCGTCCCCGGCGGCGACATCCTGGTCAACCGCACCCTCGTGCACGGGCAGGCCGTACGGTTCGACGACGCGCGCCTCAACGTCGTGCTGAGCGACGCCGGAGCGGTCCAGATATACGTCAACGGCGTCCGGCGCCCGCCCGGCGAGCCGGGCCGGCGCGCCGAGTTCACCGCCGTGCGCGGCTGAGGCGCCGGCCCCCGGCAGCGCCGGGGGCCGGTCCGTGGTCGTCGCCGGTCAGGTCCGCGCGGCGCGGCGTCTGCGGAGGAGCACGCCGACGCCGGCCACCGCAGCGACGATGACGGCGCCCAGGCCGACCCACCACCAGCCGGCGCTCGACGTGTCGGTGGTCCGCCGCGCGGCCGGGGTGCTCGACGGCACGGCCGCCGCAGGGGCCGCCGACCCGGCCGTCGAGGAGCCGGTCGCCGGAGAACCGGCGGTCGGCGATGGCGACGTCCCGCCCACGACCGTGAACTTGTAGTCGCCGGTGACCGGGTGACCGTCGTCGGCGACGACGCGCCAGCCGACCGTGTAGACGCCCGGCGGGAGGACACCTGCGACCTGCTCGGTCACCGTGGCGTCCGTCGCGTGCGCCTTGCCGGACTCGTGGTGGCCGCCCTTGGCATCGAGCACGACGATGCCGGGGAACCTCACCGCCTCGGCGAAGGTCAGCTTGATCCGGGCCGGGGACGGCACCTTCGAGCCCTTGGCGGGCACGGCGGCGGTCAGTGTGGTGTGGGCGTCGGCGGGGGCGGCCGTGAGAAGGCCGGTGACGGCCACCGCGGCGATCGCGGCGGCGAGCCGGCTTACCGGCCTCCGGCCGGCACGGACCGGGATGCGCATGGGAGTTCTCCGTTCGTGATGCTCGCTGAGCGTGCTGATGACCGGATCCGGCGGATCCGGTGCGGCGAGGCGTTCAGCGGAACGCCGGGAACGGAGCGGGCGGCCCGCGCCGGGTGAGGACGTGACGGAGGACGCGTTCGGAGGGGCGGCCCACCGAGTCGGCGAGGACGTGCCCGCCCGGTGCCGGCAGGGGAACGGGCGACGACAGGAGCGCCCGCAACGGCCGGATGACGGCGGCCGCAGCCCTCCTGGCCAGCCGCCACACGGCGCGCTCTCCGCGCCGCAGCCACCAGGCCGAGGCGACGGCCGCCGTCACGTGCGCGAGCGTCATCGCCCGGGTGCCGGGGGAGGCGAGGGCCGCCGGATGGTGGGCCATGTGCTGACCGTGCTGTGCCGCGGTGAACAGCACGTGCAGCATGAACTGCCCGCCGAGCAGCCCGGCCAGGATCGTGCCCAGGGACCGCTCGGTGCCCGCGAGGACGACGGCCACGATAGTCAGCCCCACCAGCCCGGCCCCGATCGCGGCCGGTGGCACGGCCTCATGGGAGGCCGTCACATGCCCCACGACGGCCAAGGCGACGCACACGGCGGCGAACACCACCGCGCGGGCGAGACGGAGGACCGGATCGTTGGGCATGACCCCTTCATCCTCCCACCGCCTGTACGGGGTACCCCAAAGGGGCCCAACGGCCCTCCGCCGGGCCTGCGGGGTGGTGGACGTAACCATGCTCCCTACCGGGCCGCCATGGCGCTTCGCCACCTTGGTCGGACCGTAGTCATCGAGCGTGCCAATAGAGCACGGCGACGAACACGGCAACGAAGAGGAGCTCACATGCCTTACAACGAGCATTGGAAGCGGAATCTCCCCACCCGCCAAGAGCTCATCCAGCAGAGGCGTGCCCAGGCCGGGACGACGACCACGGGGTCGGAGAAGCCCAGCGGAGAGGCCCAGGGCGGTTCGAACAACGGCTGAGCGAAAGCGGCCGTGACCGGCGCCCCCCTCTGGGGGGCGCCTTTTTCGTCCCCAAGCGGGCATCGGAGCTCAAGCCGCATCGCCCTGGCCCTTCCGTCCTCCCACCGCACCGCTCCGGTGACGCTTCGGCCGTGGCTATTGACGACGGGATCATCCGTATCTAATTTTCATACGACCGACTCATCCTGTTGGTTCTTTTCACCGATGAGTGTTTAGGCTGCTATGGGACGCACCGAGCCGGACACTCGTCTCCGACCACCGGCCCGGCGTGGCCGAGCCGAGGGAGATCCACCGATGACGACACGACGCGGAATGCTTCGCGGAATCGCGGTCGCCGGAGCGGCCGTCCCGTTCGCCTCACTAAATCCCCGGGCCGCGCAGGCCTCGCCCGGCGGAGGGGTGCGCACGGGGTTCGAGGTGCTGCGGGCCGGTGGCTACCGTGAGTTGCGCGGCCAGAAGATCGGTGTCGTGGCCAACCCGACCGCGGTGATCCGCGACCTGAGCCACGAGGTCGACGTCATGCACGGCGCGTCCGGCCTGAACCTCGTCGCGGTCTTCGGCCCCGAGCACGGGTTCCGCGGCTCGGCGCAGGCCGGCGGGTCTGAGGGCTCCTACAAGGACCCGCGCACCGGGATCCCCGTCTACGACGCCTACGCCAAGACCCCCCAGCAGATCGCGGACGACTTCACCAAGGCCGGCGTCGACACGGTGGTCTTCGACATCCAGGATGCCGGCGCGCGCTTCTACACCTATGTCTGGACGATGTACGACTGCATGCGCGCGGCCATCCTGGCGGGCAAGCGCTTCGTCGTGCTGGACCGGCCGAACCCCCTCGGCGGCCTGGAGGCGACCGGCCCCGTCCTCCACCCCGAGTACGCCTCGGGCGTGGGGCGTGAGCCGATCGCCCAGCAGCACGGCATGACCGTCGGTGAGCTCGCCCGCCTCTTCGACGGGGAGTTCCTGAGCGGGAAGGCGAAGCCGGAGGTCGCGGGGATGCGCGGGTGGCGCCGCGGCATGACGTACGAGGAGACGGGCCTGCCGTGGGTGCCGCCCTCCCCGAACATGCCGACGGTCGACACGGCGGTCGCCTATCCGGGCATGGGCCTGTTCGAGGCGGTGAACCTCTCGGAGGGACGCGGCACGACCCTTCCGTTCCAGATGGTCGGCGCGCCGTACGTCGACTGGCACTGGGTCGACGACCTGAACGGCCTGGGCCTGCCCGGCGTGCGGTTCCGCGAGGCGTACTTCGTGCCCACCTTCTCCAAGTGGCAGAACCAGAACTGCGGCGGCGTGCAGCTGGTCGTCACCGACCGCCGGCGCTACGACCCGATCCGCACGGCCCTCGCCATGATCATCAGCGCCCGGAGGCTCTACCCGAAGGACTTCGCCTGGCGGGAGAGCAAGGCCCCGTACTGGATCGACAAGCTCACCGGCTCCGACCAGGTCCGCACCGCCATCGACGGCGGCGCGAAGGTCGACCAGGTCGTCGCCGGATGGCAGGACGATCTCGCGCGGTTCCGCGCCCGGCGGGCTCGCTACCTGCTGTACCGCTGACGACCCTCCACCCCCCGCCGCGCCCCCAGGAGAGACGATGCGCCGTGCCCTGCCGATCTTCCTTGCCCTCGCGGGCCTGTGCGCACCGGCTGCGGCGGCCCACGCCGACCCGGTGAAGGGGGCGTCGGCCCCCGCGCGGACGAGCGCCGCCGGGCCGCCGACCGTCACCGCCGCCGACCTGCGCTTCACCCCCGGCCGGACGCTCCGGTACGGCTCCCCGCAGCGGGCCGGGCTGCTGCCCGACGCGGTCGCGGCGATCGCCGAGGACGCGGCCGGCTACATGAACCCCTCACCGACGTACCCGCTCTACCCGGGCGCCGTCGTCCTCGCCGCCCGGAACGGCGTCGTCGCCGCTCAGGACGCGATGGGGTACGCGCTGCGGTACGCCGACGACAAGCCCACCGAACTGCCGCGTGACCAGTGGATACTGATGCGCAAGGACACGATCTTCGACCTGGCGTCCATGTCGAAGCTGTTCACGACCGTCGCGGCGATCCAGCAGATCGAGCGCGGCCGCATCGACCTGAACGCCACCGTCGCGTCGTACCTCCCCGGCTTCGGCCAGAACGGCAAGGACGCGATCACGATCCGCGAACTGCTCACCCACACGAGCGGCCTGCGACCGGACCTGCCCTTCTACAACTACACGGGCCGGACGGCACAGGAGGCGGCGCTGTTCGCGGACACGCCGCAGGCCAGGCCCGGCACCGCCTACATCTACTCCGACCTCAACATGATCACCATGCAGTTCGTGCTGGAGAAGGTGACCGGGAGGACCCTGGACGCCCTCGTCAGGGACGGCATCACCCGGCCGCTCGGCATGCGCGACACCGGCTACAACCCGCCTGCGGCGGAGCGGCCGCGGATCGCCGCCACGGAGTACGAGCACAAGCCGTACGCGGCGCTGGACCGTGGCCTCGTCTGGGGCCAGGTCCACGACGAGAACTCCTACGCGCTCGGCGGGGTCGCCGGACACGCCGGGGTGTTCTCCACCGCCCACGACATCGCGATCTTCGCCCAGATGATCCTCGACGGCGGCCGGTACGGCCACGCCCGCGTCCTGGACGACACGTCCGTCCGGCTGCTGTTCACCGACTTCAACACGGCGTTCCCCGGCAACGCCCACGGGCTCGGCTTCGAGCTCGGCCTGCGCTGGTACGAGGACGCGATGACCTCCCCGGTCACCATCGGGCACACCGGCTACACCGGCACCAGCCTCGTGATCGACCCGATCTCCCGGTCTTTCGTGATCCTGCTGACCAACCGGGTGCACCCCAGCCGCAACTGGGGCAGCATCAACCCCGCGCGGCGCACCGTCGCCCATGACGTGGCCCGGGCGGTCCCCGTACGGCCCGCCGAGGGCCGCGACGCCTGGTTCTCCCAGATGGCGGACGGCACGACCGCGACCCTGACCGCGCCGATGCCCACGAGTGCCGCCCGGCTGTCCTTCGACCTCTGGTACGACACCGAGGAGACCGACACGGGCGTGCTCGAGACGTCACCGGACGGGAAGACCTGGACGCCCGCGCCGCTGTCCCTGCGCGCCGGGCGCACCGCGTGGACCGTCGCCGGGGCGTTCTCCGGCTTCGCCGGGCGGAGCTGGGCCACGGCCACCGCGACACTGCCGGCGGGGACCACCTCGGTGCGCTGGCGCTACACGACCGACGCGGCGTACGAGGGGCGGGGCGTGTACGTCGACGGCGTACGGGCGCGGGACACCGCCGGGCGCCTGGTCTTCGACGGCGAACGCCCCGCCGACGCCGCCCGCTTCCAGCCCGCCGGCTGGATCCGCAGCTCCGACTGAAGTTTCTGCCGACCGCGCCGGAGGTCCGGCCGGCGCGGTCGGCGCCTTCCGGGGTCTGTAGCGTCGAGAGACCTCACGACTCCAGCACCGCGAAGACGACCTTGCCGACGTTGCCGGCGAGGGGACGGACGCCCCAGCGTCGGCTGAGCTGCTCCACGACGAACAACCCCCGACCCGACTCGTCGGCCGGCTCCGCCTCTTGTACGCGTGGCATGGTGCCGGCGGCGTCCTCCACCTCCAGCCACAGCGCACCGTCGTCGGTGCGGGCAAGACGTACGGTGACCTCGTCTCCTGAGGCATAGCGGACGGTGTTGGTGACGAGCTCGCTCGCCACCAGGCATGCCACGTAGTCGTCCATGTCCCAGTCGTCCAGTGCGAGGCGGACGAACCTGCGAACCTCCGCCACGGCCTCCGGGCACCGCTTCACGACGATCTCGACTTGCGCCGCCTCCATCATGCGACCCCTCCATGACTGATGGTGATGTGCCAATCACATGAAGTCGCATTCCGGCCTATGATGTGTCTGCCACTCAGACGTGGCAGGTAGTGGCAAGTCGCTGGCTGAAATCGGAAGGTTCCACCGAGAGGCAGGTGCCATGCCGCCCCGCCGTCAGGGTTACCGTCAGTCGCCCGCACTCGTCGCCTTCGGCCGTCAGATGCGCCGAAGGCGTGAGGCGAAAGGTCTCAAGCAGGAGGCCATCGCTCGCTTGACGAGGGTGAGTGCTCCCCAGGTGAGCAAGATCGAGGCCGGGAAGAAGCGCGCCACCCGATCTTTTGTGGGAGTCGTCGATGAAATGCTCGAAGCGGGTGGGGCGCTGATCAGCCTGTGGGAGGACTTGAACGAAGACGGCCACCCGGTACCGATCTGGTTCGACTGGCCGCAGATAGAGGCAGACGCTATTGAGCTGACGTGCTATCAGCTATCGGTGATGGCCGGGCTGGCGCAGTCGGCGGCCTACGCGACGGCGATCCTCAACGGTAATGAGAAGGCTGTGGACGCGCGTTTGGAACGCCAGAAGCTCTTCGACAAGGAGAATGCTCCTACCGTGGCGCTGTTGGTCGACGAGCAGTCTCTGTACCGGCCGGTCGGCACGGCCGAAACTATGCGTGACCAACTGCACCACCTGCTCTCACTGAGTGAGCGCCCGAACGTGACGGTGCAGGTCGTGGCCGGCAGCGGCGAACACTCCGGGAACGGCAGCAGCTTCGTCGTCGCGACGATGGCCGATATGAGCCGGGTAGCCTATGTGGAGACGGTTATACGAGGACTCGCAACGGATGACCCTGCGGACCTCGCAACGCTTTCGCGTGTTCTGGTCGATCTCCGAAACAGAACGCTTCCAGGGCACATGTCACGGGACCTCATCAGGAAGGTGGCCGAAGAGCGATGGACCTAAGTGGTGTGGAGTGGCGTAAGACGGCGCGAAGCTTGAACAACGGCGGCGAGTGCGTCGAGGTTGCCGCTCTCCTCGGCGTGGCGGCGGTCCGTGACAGCGCGGTTGCTGGCGGCTCCGTGCTCGCGGAGACCTCTGCGGCAAGCTGAGGCGACCGTAATCGGCTCGGCCGCCCCCCCACCGCCCCGGCCGCTTTGGCGGTGCGTCATCGCAGAGAACAGCACCAGTCGCCCGTCGGCGCCCCAGGACCCGTGCAGGTCCTTGCCGTTCAGCGCGATCGCCCGGCGGCCTCGTCACAGCCGGCGTGCTCGCGTAGCCATGCCCCCACCGCCCGGTCCAGCGCATCGGCATCCAGCGCGATCAGCGCCCGCCGCAGTGTTCCCGCACTCGGCGCCACTCGCCGCCGGCGCACCGGATGCCAGCGCACGCCCAACAGCGCCGGCAACGATTGCGGCAGGTCAGCAGCCACCGACCCCGTGATCACAGAGAGAAGGTCATCTTCGTTTCACCAGTCTGATGGGGAATCAGCCTCGAAATCGTCCCGGGGGACCCGTGTGTTTCCACGGCGTCTACTCAGACGAGAAAATTGTCGTCTCAGTGGACGGCGGCTGAGGCGGTGACGTGCCGTCGGCGCCCATTACATGGGCATTTATCACACGAGGCCAGGGCGATAACGGGCGGTGCCGGCGCGGGTGTGCGCGGCGTCGATGGTGACCGGCACCCCCGGCGGGCGTCCCCCACTCGGCGCGGCGAACCGCTACCCGACCGGATCTCGGCGAGCACCCGGCAACCGCGACAGCTCCTACGGCGGACCGGCTGCCTACTGGCCACGCTAAGTAGTCGCGCTGAGCCTCGTCGGGCTGCCCGCCGATCGGCGAGGAACTCGCCGGCATACGCGCATTCGCGGCGCGGGTCGACGCCGCCCGCTTCCAGCCCGCCGGCTGGATCCGCAGCGCGAACTGAAACCGCGCGGTGTGACCGATCTGACGCTCGGCCACGGTTCCGAGCTGGCTCGATTGGCTATGGTGGTGGGCGAGGGGAGTACTTCCCAGCGCCCACCCGGCCAATACGGACCCCCCATGGGGTCCCCGGGCGGCGGCCCGCTCCGCGACGGCGGGTGAAGGAGACCTCGGACGCTTCAACGTTCCGGGAGTTTTCCATGTCCCAATCGATCGCCTCACCACTGCTGTGGACGATCACCATCGCGGGTGTGCTCGCCCTGTTCGCGATCGACCTGGTCCTGACGCGCCGCCCGCACACGCCTTCGTTGCGCGAGTCGCTGACGTGGTCGGGCTTCTACGTGGCGCTGCCGATCCTGTTCGGCGTCTTCGTTTGGAAGTGGTTCGGGGCGTCGACCGGCACCGAGTACTTCACCGGCTACCTGGTCGAGAAGTCGCTGTCGGTGGACAACCTGTTCGTCTTCATGTTGCTGCTGGCGGCGTTCGCCGTGCCCACCGCGCTCTCCCAGCGGGTCCTGCTCTACGGCATCGCGGGCGCCCTGGTGCTCCGCGCGATCTTCATCGCGATCGGGGCGGCGGCGCTGCAGGCGGTCGACTGGGCGTTCCTGCTCTTCGGCGCGATCCTCCTCGTCACCGCCATCAAGATCCTCAAGGACGCGGTCAAGGGCACGGACCACGACGTCGATGTCTCATCGCTGCGTTCCGTGCGTCTGCTGCGCCGCGTCATGCCGGTGACCGACGACTACCGGGGACCGAGGATGCTCGCCCGGCAGGGCGGCCGACGGGCGCTGACCCCGTTCGCACTCGTCGTGGTGGCGGTGTTCAGCGCCGACGTGGTGTTCGCCGTCGACTCCATCCCCGCCGTGTACGGCATCACCCAGGACCCGTACCTCGTGTTCACGGCCAACGCCTTCTCCCTGTTCGGGCTGCGCGCGCTGTACTTCGTGCTGCAGAGCACGCTGAGCAAGCTCGTCCACCTGGCGTACGGCCTCGCCGTGATCCTCGCGTTCATCGGCGTCAAGCTCGTGCTGCACTGGGCGCACGGCCCTTGGCCGTCGGTGCCGGAGGTCCCCACGCCGCTGTCGCTGGCCGTCATCGTCATGACGCTCCTGACCGTGACGGCGACCAGCCTGTACGCCCGGCGGCGCGCGCCGGCCCGGCTGAGCGCCGCCGAGGAGTGAGCAGAACCGGTATAGGGGCATGGGCGGGGCCTGAGCCGTCCCCTGGCAGACGCTGACATGTGCGTCCCCGATCGGCCTCAGAGCTTGAGTTCCCCACGGTCGGGTATAGGATTGCCTATACTCCCTGGTTGTGGAGGAGCGCACAAGCGACTGGGACATTTACCTCGTCAATGAGGTTCGCAACTGGTTGGAGGGCATCCGTACCGAAGACCCTGTTACGTTCGATTTGATCGAAGATGCCATCTACGCGTTAAGCCGCTCGGGTCCGGCGCTGAAGCGCCCGCTGGTGGGAAGCATCGCCGGATCGACGATCAAGAACCTCAAGGAGCTACGGCCGGGCTCGGCGGGCCGTAGCGAAATTAGGATCTTGTTCGTGTTCGACCCATGGCGATCAGCGATCTTGCTCGTGGCGGGAGACAAGTCCGGAAACTGGCGGCGGTGGTATCGGCAGGCGATCCCCTTGGCAGAGGAGCGCTACGACATCTACCTCAAGGAGCGAGCGGAGGAGTTGTGATGCCGAGTTATCAGAAGTGGGATCGCGATGCCTATGTCGAGCGAGTCGGCGGTCCCGAGGAGGCCGAGCGCCGACACCGGGCGCTGATGGCGCGGGTGGATGCTCATCAACTCGGGGAGATTCGCAGAGAACGCGGGCTGACCCAGGCCGATGTCGCGCAGATCATGGGCGTCAGCAAGGGCCGTGTCAGCCAGATCGAACGGGGTGAGGTCTTCACCGTCGACGTCGTCGCCCGATACGTGGCCGCGCTGGGAGGCACCCTGAAGCTGACGGCCGATTTTGGCGATCATGCTTACACGGTGAGTAGTGAACAGCTGAAGGCAAGCTGACCGACGTCCCGACTCAATCAGTGACCCCTGGCGGTCACGGCCGTCTTCGCACGGTGACCGCCAGGGAATCGGGTCAGCGGCCGCCGAGGCCCTTGTCGAGGCCGGCGCGGCGCAGGGCGTCGGCCATCGCGCCTCCGCCGCCTCCGCCGGAGCCGCCGCGGTCGCCACCGGAGCCGCCGCGGTCGCGCCGCTGGCGTTCCGTACGGTCGCCGCCGTCACGACGGCCACCGCCCTGGCGGTTCCCGCCGCCGTCGCTGCGTCCGGAGCCGCCCTTCGGACGAGGCTCTTCCTCGTCGAGGCGCAGGGTGAGCGAGATGCGGTTGCGCGGGATGTCGACGTCGAGGACCTTCACGCGGACGACGTCACCGGACTTGACCACGTCGCGCGGGTCCTTGACGAACGTCCGGGACATCGCGGAGACGTGGACCAGGCCGTCCTGGTGCACGCCGATGTCCACGAACGCACCGAAGGCGGCGACGTTCGTGACGACGCCTTCCAGCACCATCCCGGGCTCGAGGTCCGCGACCTTGTCCACGCCCTCCTTGAACGTCGCCGTCTTGAACGCCGGACGCGGGTCGCGGCCCGGCTTGTCCAGCTCCTTCAGGATGTCGGTGACCGTCGGTAGTCCGAACGTGTCGTCGACGAACTCCTGCGGCTTCAGGGAGCGCAGCGCGGCGCTGTTGCCGATCAGCGACTTCATGTCGCCACCGGTCGTCTTCAGCATGCGCCGCACGACCGGGTACGCCTCCGGGTGAACTGCGGAGCCGTCCAGCGGGTCGTCGCCGCCCTGGATGCGCAGGAAGCCCGCACACTGCTCGAAGGCCTTCGGGCCGAGCCGGGGCACGCTCTTCAGTGTCTCGCGGGCGCGGAACGGGCCGTTGGCGTCGCGGTGCGACACGATGTTCTCGGCGAGGCCGGAGCCGATGCCGGACACGCGGGTCAGCAGGGGCACCGACGCGGTGTTGACGTCGACGCCGACGGCGTTGACACAGTCCTCGACGACCGCGTCGAGCGACCGGGACAGCTTCAGCTCGGAGACGTCGTGCTGGTACTGGCCCACACCGATCGACTTGGGGTCGATCTTGACGAGCTCGGCGAGCGGGTCCTGGAGCCGGCGGGCGATCGAGACCGCGCCGCGCAGCGAGACGTCCATGGCGGGCAGCTCGCGCGAGGCGTACGGGGAGGCGGAGTAGACCGACGCCCCCGCCTCCGACACCACGATCTTGGTGACCTTCGGGTGCTTCGTGATCAGGTCCGCCGCGAGCTGGTCGGTCTCGCGGGACGCGGTGCCGTTGCCGATCGAGACCAGGTCGACGTCGTGCTTCTCGACGAGCCGCCCGAGGACGTCGAGGGCGTCGTTCCAGCGGCCGTGCGGCTTGTGCGGATAGATGGTCTCGGTCGCGACGACCTTGCCGGTCGGGTCGACGACCGCGACCTTCACGCCGGTGCGGAACCCCGGGTCCAGGCCCATCGTCGTCCGGCTGCCCGCCGGCGCGGCCAGCAGCAGGTCGCGCAGGTTGGTGGCGAACACCCGCACCGCCTCGTCCTCGGCCTCCTGCCGCAGCCGCAGCCGCAGGTCCAGGTCGAGGTGGACGAGGATGCGGGTCCGCCACGCCCAGCGCACGGCGTCCACCAGCCACCGGGCGCTCCCCGGGACGCCGAAGCGGTGCGCGATGGCCAGCTCGTAGGGGTTCGGCCGGGCCGGATCGGCCTCCTCGGCGCCGGGCTCCAGCGTGAGGCCGAGGACGTCCTCCTTCTCCCCCCGGAACAGCGCGAGGATCCGGTGCGAGGGCAGCTGCGACAGCGGCTCGGCGAAGTCGAAGTAGTCGGAGAACTTCGCGCCGGCCTCCTCCTTGCCCTCCCGCACCTTCGCGACCATGCGGCCCTTCGACCAGACGCGCTCGCGCAGGTCGCCGATGAGGTCGGCGTCCTCGGCGAACCGCTCGACGAGGATCGCGCGGGCGCCGTCCAGGGCGCCCGCGACGTCGAGGTCGGCGTTGGTGTACGCCGCCGCCTCGGCCTGCGGGTCGAGGCCCGGGTCGGCGAGGAGCGCGTCGGCGAGCGGCTCGAGGCCCGCCTCCCGCGCGATCTGCGCCTTCGTACGGCGCTTCGGCTTGTAGGGCAGGTAGATGTCCTCGAGGCGCGCCTTGGTCTCGGCGGCCGTGATCTGCGCTCGGAGCGCGTCGTCGAGCTTGCCCTGCGACTCGATCGACTCCAGGATCGCCGCGCGCCGCTCGTCGAGCTCCCTCAGGTAGCGCAGCCGTTCTTCGAGCGTGCGCAGCTGCGCGTCGTCGAGCGTGCCCGTCGCCTCCTTCCGGTAACGAGCGATGAACGGCACGGTGGCCCCACCGTCGAGCAGCTCGACGGCGACCTGAACCTGCCGCTCGCGCACTCCGAGCTCTTCGGCGATCTTCTGGTGAATCGACGTCGACACGATTTCTGACCCGACCTCTCACTGAGCTTCGGGAAGCATTCTGCAGCCATCGGCCCCCGTTGTCGCGCCGTGCCGCCGACACGGGGACGGTTCCGGGCGGCGGAAAATCCCCGCGCACCGCTCCGAACGCCGGAGATAGGCTGAGATCTCCTCGTGATCATGTACGGGAGGCGGCGGGATGACGGATGTGACGGCGTTCACGGAGATCACCTCTGAGGAGGAGCTGCGGGACCTGCTCGGTGAGCCGCTGCCACGCGCCGTCGCGAAGGAACGCGTCCGGCTGCACGAACGCGACCGCGAGTGGCTGGCGGCCTCGCCGTTCTGCCTGATCGCGACCGCCGACGCCACCGGCGCCTGTGACGTGTCCCCGAAAGGGGACCCGCCCGGCTTCACCCACGTCATCGACGACGTCACCATCGCCATCCCGGACCGTCCCGGCAACCGGCGCGCCGACGGATTCCGCAACATCCTGGCGAACCCGCACGTCGGCCTGGTGTACCTCGTCCCCGGCCGGGGCGAGACGCTCCGCATCAACGGCCGGGCCCGGCTCCTGCGCGACGCCCCCTTCTTCGACGAGATGATCGTCAAGGGGCACCGGCCCCACCTGGCGATCGTCGTGGAGATCGAGCAGATCTTCTTCCACTGCGCCAAGGCGTTCCTCCGCTCGGCGCTGTGGAAGCCCGAGACCTGGAACCCCGACGCGCTCCCGTCGCAGGCCAGCATCGTCAAGAGCGTCCAGCACACCGAGGAGACGTTGGAGGAGCTGGAACGCCACTACGGCCCCGACTACGCCAAGCGCCTGTACGGCTGAGTGATGGGTGCCGGGCACTGGCCACGATCGCCGTGAATCGGGCCTGCAGGCCCTTCGGGCCCGGTCACCGGCGGGCGCCGCGCACCTCCAGGTCGGCGAGCAACTCGGCGGTCGCCCGGGTCACCTCCTCGACGGCGCGGTCGAAGACGGCCTGATTGTGCGCTGCCGGGCTCCGGAACCCCGACACCTTCCGGACGTACTGCAGCGCGGCCGCGCGGATGTCCTCGTCGGTGACCTCTTCGGCGGCCGGCGGCCGCAGCGTCTTGATGCTTCTGCACATGACCTCATCGTGCACCCCGGCTCGGACATCCGGCCCGATCCGCGATCAACTCACCGTAGGCTGCTGTCCGGTTTTCTATGGTGACTGGGGGATTGTGGTGCGGCTGCCGGGGCATCTGGAGCTACTGCTCACCGATGAGCCGATCCTCGACATCTACTCCTTCGGCCCGTGGCGTGTGCCCGACGGGCTCTTCGAGGAGATCGCCGAGCGGATCGACGCGCTCCTCGCCGATCCGCGCTGCGCGGACCTCACGACCAACGATCACAAACTGCTGACGCTGCCCGCCTCACTGGTCGCGGCGGAGCTGTACCAGATCATCGGCTTCCTGCCCGGAGTGAGCGCGATCCGGGCGGGTTCCCACTGCCAGCTGTACGAACGCCTGCTCGGCCGGCATCTCAGCGATCCCGCACCGCTGACCACGTTGAACACTCGGTGGAGCACCACGACCAACACCTGGCGGCCGCCGATCGACTGGCTGGTCGACGCACCGGACCGCGAACTCGCGATCCGGCTCGCCCGCGACTGCCTGGCCGTGCTGGAAGGGATCGAACCGCTCGAAGGCAGGCGCCGCGCGCTGATCCGGCTGTACGACGACCCGCCGGACTGCGACGTGAACCTGTCCAAGAGCGAACTGCGCGCGCACTGGGCCGCGCGCGCCGATGACGAGATCATCGCGGAGGTACCCGAGCTGGCCGGGCCCATCGGCTACCTGGAATGGGTGTGCTCCGGGCTCCGGGCGGCGTACGACCACCTGGCCGGTGTGGTGCCGCGCTCCGGATCCGTGGGGACCCACCTGAGCCGGCTGCTGTTGCAGTGCGGCGTCGACCGCGTGCCCGTCGAGCTCTCCATCGTGCTCGGCGACGACCTCTACAAGGAGGTGTGCGCGCGCTTCCGGCGCGAACGGCGTGGTTTCCGGGCCGGCGCGTGGCAGGAGGAGAGCCGGCTCTGGCTCACCGAGGCGCTGGTCGAGGGCGCGGCCGACGCCTGCCGGGCCTGGCTGGACATGGCGACCCGGTTCGTGGTCTGCGCGCAGGGCCTGCCCGACGAAGCGCAGCGCACCGGTGCGGACCACACGCCGATCGACCAGTTCCAGCGCGACCTCCGCCGCCTGTACGCCCCCCGCCGACGCGTCGTCAACCCGCTCACCGCGAAGCTCGGGAACGGCCGGAAGGGCACGTCGGTCGCCCGCGACGAGGGCGCCGCACGCCCCGACCTGGCCACCGGCCTCGTGGACCAGCCCGAGCTCACGACCCTGCTCCAGGAGATCACCGAGGGGACCTCGACCGTACGGCTGCTCCTGGCCGGGCCGGAGGGCACCGGCCGGCGCCTCGCCGTGCAGGAGCTGGCGAAGACGCTGGAGCTGCCCCGCAGCCCGCTCTGGCTCACGCACACCCTGTTCGCAGGCAAGCCCCTCTTCGACGCCGCCGCGAGACTGCACGCCGACGTCCGCGACTGCGCCGGGGAGCGGCTGCTGGTCATCGACGGTCTGGACGAGTTCGCCGCCGAGGCCGGCGACGGCCAGGCGCTGATCACCGAACTGCACCGGCTGCTGGCGGTGCATGAGGACCTCCACCTGGTCGCGCTGTGCGGCGCGGACGGGGAGCAGCGGATCCGCGCGGCCGACCCGGCCCTGCTCGACAGGTTCCGCGTCGCTCGTACCCGGCCCTTCACGGTCGAGGGGTACACCGAGCTGTTCGACCGCGAGGTGCGGCGGCGCGGCGCGCGGACGTACAAGCGTGCCCGTGACGCCGCCGGTGAGCTGATCGCCGCGACACCGCCGACGCAGACCCTCCGCAACGCCCGCCTGGTGGCGCGTCTGGCGGACGTCGCGGTCGAGGCGGCGCGGGAGCGTACGGAGCAGGGCGCCGAGCTCATCGTCAAGCGCGCCGACGTCCCCCGCGCCTTCGGCGACGCCGACGACCCGCTGGCAGAGCTCGAGGCCCTGACCGGCCTCGAGGTGATCAAGCAGGAGATCGGCCTGCTCATCGCGACCACGCGCGCCGAGCGGCTGCGCGAGGAGCAGGGACTGAGCGGCACCGCTCCGACGCGGCACATGGTGTTCACCGGCGACCCCGGCACCGGCAAGACCATGGTGGCCCGGCTGCTGGCCCGCATCTACAAGCAGCTCGGCGTGCTGTCCTCCGGCCACCTGGTCGAGGCATCCCGCGCGCATCTGGTGGGCGAGTACATCGGCCAGACGGCCCCGCGGACCCGCCGGCTCGTCGAGAGGGCCATGGGCGGAGTGCTCTTCATCGATGAGGCATACACGCTCACCCAGCCGTCGTTCAAGAGCGACTTCGGCCTGGAGGCCCTCGCGGAGCTGGTCAAGCTCATGGAGGACGACCGGGACGACCTGATCGTCATCGTCGCCGGGTACGAGCGGGAGATGGCCGACTTCCTGACCGCCAATCCCGGGCTGGACTCCCGTTTCCCCAAAGTGCTGCACTTCGCCGACTACACCGACGACGAGTTGTGCGGCGTGTTCGAACGGCTGGCCGACGACGACGGCTTCGTCCTCGCACCGGAGGTCGCCGACGCGCTGCGGGCCCTGCTCCGCCGTACGGAACGCGGTCCGTCGTTCGGCAACGGACGATTCATGCGCAACCTGCTCGACGCCGCCGTCGCACGCCAGGCGCAGCGCGTCACCGGCCTCGACCGGCCCTCGCGGACGGACCTCGTCACCCTGCGCGCCGAGGATCTGCCGTCCCGCCCCGCGCCCGCGGATGACGGGTTCGGCCTCTACCTGTGACGGGCGGCCACCTGTGGCCTGAACTCCCTCGAGCACGTGCGGGCTTCCGTCCCTCGGCGGCTACCCGCATACTCGGGACCGCCACCCGCAAGCACTCCGACTGGGCAGGACCGCAATGACCGATATCGAAAGCGCGCCTGAAGCCGCCGTCGAGGCGGCAAGCGAGACCGTCGAGGCGGCCAGAAGCCTGTTGGAGCGACTGGCCGACCGGCTCGGCGGCAAGGCATCGGTGACCGCCGTCTTCGGCGAACCCGTCGTCAGCGACGGCGTGACCGTGATCCCGGTGGCCCAGACCGTTTACGGCTTCGGTGCCGGCGCGGGGCGCGAGACCGGACCGGCCAAGATTGGCGAGGGCGGCGGAGGGGGAGGCGGCGGCTATGCCAGGCCCCTCGGCTTCATAGAGATCAAGGACGGCACGGCCACCTACAAGCCGATTCGCGACCCCTGGACGGACATCGTCATTCCAATAACGCTTGTCCTTGCCGGCACCCTCGCGCCGAGGCTCGCCCGCGCCATTGGTCGGCGCCGCCGACGCTGACACGCAAGAGCCGGATCCCAGAGCCGAGGACCTGCCGTCCCGCCCCGCGCCCGCCGATGACGGGTTCGGCCTCTACCTCTGACCGGCGGCGTCAGCCGATGACCCGGCCCGGGGACGTTGCCGATGGCGGGTGGCGGACGCGATGTTCGGTGAACGACGGGTCTCCGTTGGGTATTGCGGCGTTCGTCCCCTCTGGAGAGCGCGTTCACCGAGCATTCGGTACGGCGCCGTGAGATCGGAGGGAGCCGAGATGCTTTGGGCGCTCTCAAGACAGGACGGGCCGTGTACCTCCAGGACGGTGGCCGGGATGGCCTCGCTGGTGACCAGCACGCCTTCGAGCGTGGCCGAACCGTGCCGGTACGCGACGGGCCGGGTGATCACGGGTGGCGCGGTCATCGGGTGAGCAGCTGGTCGGCGGAGCGCACCACGTGGTCGACGAAGCCGTACTCGCGGGCCTCCTCGGCGGTGAAGTAACGATCGCGGTCGGAGTCGGCCTCGATCCGCTCGACAGGCTGCCCGGTGTGGTGGGCGATGCGCTCGAGCATCAGGCGCTTGACCGCACGCATGTGCTCCGCCTGGATCCGGATGTCCGCCGCGACGCCCCGGATCCCGCCGGAGGGCTGGTGCATGAGGATGCTGGTGTGGGGGAGGGCGTACCGCTTGCCCGGTGCGCCCGCGCACAGCAGGAACTGCCCCATCGAGGCGGTGAAGCCCATCGACAGGGTGGCCACGTCGTTCGGGATGAACTGCATGATGTCGTAGATCGCCATGCCGGCCGTCACCGAGCCGCCGGGCGAGTTGATGTACAGGTGGATGTCGCGCTGCCGGTCCTCGGCCGACAGCAGCAGCATCTCGGCGCAGATCCGGTTCGCGATCTCGTCGTCGACCTCCTGGCCGAGCACGATGATGCGCTCGCGCAGCAACCGCTGAAACACCTGCTCTCCCATCTGCGGCGCGGGAGGAGCCTCGGCGGTGCGGGCGGTCGGTTCGAGGAGTATCTGCGGGAAGACGGTCATGGCGTCAGGAAACCGGCAGCTCAGACGGCATGTCCAACAACTTCTCAGGCCGCTTTGACAGCCCGTGGTTGTTGATCGACTCTGTCCCCATGGATCCCGACCTGCAGGGGATGCGGGCCTTCGTCGTCGTCGCCGAGGAGTTGCACTTCGGGCGGGCCGCCGACCGCCTCTTCCTCACCCAGCAGGGGCTGTCCAAGCGCATCCGCCGTCTGGAGAACGCCCTGGCAGTGCCGCTGTTCGAGCGCACGACGCGCCGGGTCGGGCTCACCGCGGCCGGTCGGCGGTTCCTGCCGCTCGCCCGGGAGGCCGTCGCCGCGTACGACACCGCCGTGGCCGCCGTCCGTGAGACGGACGCGCTGCTGCGCGTCGAGGTGTTCGCTGAGCGCTTCACGCCGTTGCGGATCTTGCGGGAGGCGGTCGGGCGGACGCCGGGCCTGCGGGTGGAGCCCACGATGCGGCAGGGGCTGCCGGCCGCGCTGCCCGCAGTGTTGAGCGGCGAACTCGACGCGGCGTTCGGCCGCGTGCACGACCTCGGCCGGCCCTGGCCCGCGGAGCTCGACCACCGTCCCATGCACATCGAGCCCCTTCACGCCTTCGTCGACGAGGCGCATCCGCTCGCCGGCCGATCCGTCCTGCGGCTGCCCGACCTCCGGGAGGCGGGTATCGCGATGCCCGATCCCGGTGGTGCCGAGGAATGGCGCGGCTATCTCCTCCGGCTCCGCGACGAGCTCGGTGTTCCCGTGCGGTTCACCGAGCTCGCGATCGGGGTCCGCGACTACGGGGAGCAGATGCGGCGTGAGACACGCGCCGTGATGCTCAGCGAGGCGGGCACCGACCTGCCCGACGACCCGCGCATGCGGCGGATCCCGCTGATCGAGCCGGTGCCACTGCACGTGTGGTCTGTCACCTGGCATCGCCGGAACCGCGATCCCCGGTTGCGCAGGCTGCTCGAGGCGCTGCCCGTCCCGTCCGTTCCCGATGCCGACGACGGCCGCTTCTGGCTGCCCGAATTCGACCGCTCGGCCCTTGCGGGAGGCGACGCCGTCCCGGCTCCCTGATCCGCTCGGTGGCGCTACGCGGTCGGCGGTGTGCGGGGGCGCCAGCGGTACCTGGCGCCCCTGGGCCGTCTCGTTCAGCCGCGTTCACTCAAGCGAGGAAATCGTCTCGCCTGATTAAACACCCCTGAGAGGACACCCTCGCCCCCCGCCCGATTCGCCGGAGACACGGGATACAGTTCCGGGCATGCCTCAGCCAGTGCTCTTCGAGATGGACGACCCTGACGACGAATTCACCTCAGATGAACGCGCCTTTGTCGCAGAACTGTCCGATCGGTTGGGCGCGCTTCTCGACAGTCCCGAATACGGGTCGGCCTTCCGAGATGAAGAGGGGGACGCGCTCGTTACGGCCGTGAGCCTGACGGATCCGGAGGCTCGACTCAGCCTGGTCGACCTGGGCACGCACCTCGCGAACGGCAGGGTCCGCGGTGACCGGCTCCACAACCAGCTCTACTTTCTTCCCGAAAGCCCCTCCTCTTGGGCTCTGGACGAGACCGGCGACGTCGGCGAACTGGCGCGGCGTTCCGCGGAATGGTTCGCGAGGATGCTGCGACGCCCCATCGTCCTTTACGTCTGGCTGCACGAGAGGTATGCCTACGCTGCCCGCTATGCCTTCGCCGACAGGGATGAAACGCTCTGCCAGAGCTACATCAAGCAGCTGGCACCCGTCGGGCAGACGGAACGCCTGATCGCGGACGGGCATGTCTGGGGGAAGGGATGGATTCAGACGATAGGACTGCCCGTTCCCAGCCTCTACCTGCACATCCGCGGTGATCTGGAACTCGCGTCCCTGCCCTCTGGTGTTTCGCAGGAGAGCAAGCGCGGCCCGCTCTCCGGCACCTGGTACCAATGACCAGAGCCCACTGGAGACGCCACCACCGACCCCGCCTCCGTCTGGCACATTGTCTCGGTCAGGGACCGACCGTTCACGTGAGGAGTTTTTCGAGGGTGATCGGCAGGTCGCGGACGCGTTTGCCGGTGGCGTTGTAGATGGCGTTGGCGACGGCGCCGGCGGCCCCGACGATCCCGAACTCGCCGATGCCGCGGGCGCCGAGCGGGCTGAGCAGCGTGTCCGGGTAGTCCAGGAAGTGCACGTCGATACGCGGAATGTCGGCGTTGACCGGCACGAGATACGACGCGAGGTCGGCGTTGGCGATCCGGCCGGTGGCCGGCTCCAGGCGGGTCTCCTCCAGCAGGGCGTGGCCGATGCCCATGACCACACCGCCGATGATCTGGTTGCGCGCGGTCTTCTCGTTGACGATCCGGCCGGCGTCGAGGACGGTCAGCCAGCGGGAGACGCGCGGTTCGCCGGTCCAGGCGTTCACCCGGACCTCGCAGAAGTGCGCGCCGAACGACCGGAACCCGTGCGTCTTGTCGCCGTTCTTCGCGGACGTGGCGGTCGCCTCGACGCCGGGGACGTCCAGCGAGGTCAGCAGCGAGCCGAACGGCACGGACAGGTCCCCGGCCTTGAGCCGACCGTCCTCGAAGCGGACGCTGTCGGCGGCCTTCCCATGGAACGGGGACCTCTCGTCCTGGACGGCGAGGGCGATCATGGCGGTCTTCGCGGCCTCCGTCGCGAGCTGGACGGCCGGTCCGTTGGTCGAGGTCGAGCCGGAGCCTCCGGCGTTCGCGGCGACCGGGGAGGAGGAGTCGCCGAGGTCGGGCCGGATGCGCCCGACCGGGATGCCGAGGCTCTCGGCGGCGAGGATCGCCCACACGGTGGACTGCCCGGTGCCGAGGTCGGCCCCGGTGCCCGACACCACGGCGGTGCCGCCCGCCAGCAGCCGCACCTTGACCGACGCCTGGGCCCGCGACGCGCCGTACGTCGCGGTCGCCATGCCCAGCCCGACGAGCCAGTCGCCGTCGGTGACCGCGCCGGGCGTCGGTCTCCGCCGCGACCAGCCGAATCGTTCCGCGCCGATCCGGTAGCACTCGTCGAGGTGCTTGCTCGACCACGGCAGGCCGCTGCTCGGCACGACGGGGGAGTCGTTCTTCCGGCGCAGTTCCAGGGGGTCCATGCCGAGCTTGACGGCGAGCTCGTCGACCGCGCTCTCCAGCGCGAAGGAGCCGTTCGCCTCCTGCGGCGCCCGCATGATCGTGGTGACGGGTACGTCCAGCGTGACGATCTTCCGGCTGACGCGGATGTTGGGCGAGGCGTACATCGACAGGCACAGGTTGGCGACCGGCTCGTAGAAGCCGTTCGACGCCGACTTGCTGGAGACGCCGTCGTTCTTGATCGCCTTGAGCGTGCCGTCCCTGGCCGCGCCGAGCGACACGGTCTGCTGCGAGGCCGGCCGGTGCCCGACGACCGTGAACGTCTGCTCCCGCGTGAGGGCGGTCTTCACCGGGCGGCCCAGCGCCCGGGCCGCGGCGGCGGTCAGTGGGGTGTGTGCCCAGATGCCCCACTTGTTGCCGAAGCCACCGCCGACGTACGGGTTGCGGACATGGATCTTGGACGTGTCGATGCCCAGCGCCTCCGCGATCCGGGCGACCACCAGCATGACGCCCTGGGTCGCCGTGTAGAGCGTCAGGTGGTCGCCGTCCCAGGCCGCGACGGTCGGGTGGGGCTCCATGGCGTTGTGGTTCTGCATCGAGGCGGTGTAAGTCGCCGAGACCGTGATCTCGCTCGCGTTCAGGGCGTCGTCGATGGAGCCGACGCCCGGCGCGAGGACCTCCGAGATCGGCGACCCGCTCGGCGGGTCGGTCGCCGAGGCCAGGCCGTCGTGGAAGGACGCGGCGGCGGGGCGCGCGTCGTACCGGACCTGGATCAGCGACGCCGCGTCGCGGGCCTGCTCGAACGTCTCGGCCACGACCAAGCCGATCGCCTGGCCGAAGTAGCGGACGTTCTTGTCCTGCAGTGGCGGGGTCAGCTCGTCGTTCTGCTCCTTGGTGTAGCGGTACAGCTTCAGCGGGTCGAACGGGGTGTACACCGCGAGCACACCCGGCGCCTTCGACGCCGCGGCGGTGTCCATGCTCACGATCGTGCCGCGCGCGACCGTGCTGGTGACGAGGTACCCATAGGCCAGGCGGTCGAGGCGGTTGTCGGCGGCGTACGTCGCGGCGCCGGTGACCTTGAGCCGCCCGTCGACGCGATCCGTCATGACCCGCCCTCCAGGCTCATGAGGGCGCGGACGATCGTGCGCTTCAGCAGGGTCACCTTGAACGCGTTCTCCGTCAGCGGCCGCGCGCCGTCGGCGGCCGACGCGGCGGCCTCCTCGAAGGAGGCGCGTGTCGGCGGCCGGCCGCGCAGCGCGGCCTCGACGGCGGGCAGCCGCCACGGCACGGTGCCGACGCCGCCCGCCGCGACCCGCGCCTCATGGATCACGCCGCCGCGCATGTCGAGCGCCACGGCGGCCGAGGCGAGCGCGAATTCGTACGAGCTCCGGTCCCGTACCTTGACGTAGGTGGAGTGGCGTGCCCAGGGGCGGCGGGGCACGACCACCTCGGTGATCAGCTCGCCCGGCCGCAGGTCGTTCTCCACCTGCGGGGTGTCACCGGGCAGCCGGTAGAACGCGGCGAGCCGGACCAGGCGCTCGCCGGCGTGGCTCACCAGGCGGACCGAGGCGTCGAGCGCGACGAGCGCCACGGCCAGGTCGCTCGGATGCGTGGCGACGCACGCGTCGCTGGTGCCGAGGACGGCGTGCGTACGGTTGTCACCGGTCCGCGCCGGGCAGCCGCTGCCGGGCTGCCGCCGGTTACAGGGCGTGTGGACGTCACGGAAGTACCCGCAACGGGTGCGCTGCAGCAGGTTGCCGCCGATGCTCGCCATGGTGCGCAGCTGCGGCGACGCGCTCTGCGCCAGGGCCTCCGCGATGACCGGGTGCACCGCGGGGTGCCGGGCGACGTCGCTCATCCGCTCCAGCGCGCCGATGCGTAGGCCGTCGCGGGTCGACCGGATCCCGCGCAGCGGCAGGCGGTTGATGTCGACGACGCGATCCGGGGTCAGCACGTCGAGCTTCATCAGGTCGACCAGCGTCGTGCCGCCGGCGAGGAACGCCGAGTCAGGCGCCGCCAGCCGCAGCGCCTCCGGGAGCGTACGGGCGGCGGCGAAGCCGAACGCGTGCATCAGTCCGCCCTCCGTGCCGTCTTGATCGCCTCGACGATGCCGGGGTAGGCGCCGCAGCGGCAGATGTTGCCGGACATCGCCTCCCGGATCTCCTCGTCGGTCCATGCGTGCCCCTCCTTCAGGAGGGCGGCGGCCGACATGATCTGGCCGGACGTGCAGAACCCGCACTGGAACCCGTCGCACTCGACGAACGCGCGCTGCACCGGGTGCAGATCGTCGCCGTCGGCGAGACCCTCGATCGTGGTGACCTTCCGGCCGTCGGCCGTCGCGGCCAGGGTGAGGCAGGACAGGACGCGCCGGCCGTCGACGTGCACCGTGCACGCCCCGCACTGCCCCCGGTCGCATCCCTTCTTGGTGCCGGTCAGGCCGAGCCGTTCGCGCAGCGCGTCCAGGAGCGTCACACGGGGATCGACGTGGAGCTTCTCGGCCGTGCCGTTCACCGTGATCGCCACGTCGACGGCACCGTCGTCGTCCGCCGCCCGTGCGGCCGGGGCCGGAGCCGTGGTCAGCACGACCCCGGCCGACGCCGCCGCCGTCGTGCCGAAGAACCGACGTCGTGACAGGCCGCCACCGCGGGGCGTTTCGCCGCCCATGTCAGCTCCCGCAGGTGAGCACGGGGATCGCCCAGTCACCGCGGTCGTAGCTGTTGGTGTCGCCGCCGATCGTGGTGACGATCTTCAGGTACGACGCGCCGGTCAGCCCGCCGGACAGGTGCACGGCGCCGTCCTGCCAGGTCCGGAGCCCGCTGTCGGCGACCTTCGTGCCGTCGGCCCAGATCTCGAACGTCACGGTGCTCTGGCCCGCGACCGTCCGGGGGTCGCGCTCGTCGTCCACGCCGACGTCGGCGGTGAGGGAACCGCACCGGCCGTTCAGGAAGTACACGATCTCGGCCGGCGCGTGGGTGCCCAGCCCCTTGGCGTAGACCGTGCCGTTGATCGTGAGCGGCTTGCCGTCACCGGGTTTCGCGCCGCCGTTGGACATGTCGTGCTCGACCGGTCCGTAGCCGTTGTGCGCCGTGGCCCAGTCGTCGGTTCCCAGGTCGGTCGTCCCGCCGGGCACCGGCTTTGGCACGATCAGGTCCTCGGTGGCCGACAGCCGCGCCCCCGGCAGACCGTACGACAGGCGCGCGGTGAGCGACCGGGCGCCCGGCGACTCCGGCGCCGGCGGCGTGACGCGCCACCGGCTCTTCATCGTCGCGCCGGTCGGCAGCAGGGTCGCGCGGGTACGGCCGACCGGTTCGGCCCTCCACCCGGCGGGGAGGTCGAGGGACGGCCGGGCGTTGATCACCGGTGCGCGGCCCAGGTTGGTCGTCGTGACGTCGGCGGTGAACGTGCGCCCGGCCGGGGTGATCGTCCCCGGGATGCCGGTGATCTCCGGCGGCAGGTCCAGCCCGAACGCGGCGGCGGGCGGCTGGAAGGCCCAGCCCCGGGAGTCGCCGCGGACGCGGTACATCACGGTGCCGTGTGGCGGCACGACCCCGGAGATCGAACCGGCGGTCTCGGCGTCCTTGTGGGCCCACAGGTCGCGCAGGACGTACGCGGGCCGCTTCGGCAGGCCCAGCGCGCTCGCCGTGGTGCCGAACGAGGCGCTGCTGTCGGTCTCGTTGAACAGGGTGACGGCGACGTCGCCGCCCCGCAGCGGCTTGGTGAGGACCCAGTGCCCGCCGTCGCTCGACAGGACCGTGCCCTGCGCACCGAGCGGGTCCTGGTCGACGGCGATGACGTCCTTGTTCTCCAGGATGCTCAGCGTCTCCGGCGTCGCCTTGCGCAGGTCGGTGCCGATGAGCAGCGGCGCCGCCATGATCGACCAGAGGCTGAAGTGCGAGCGGTACTCCCGGGCGGTCATCCCACCGTTGCCGACCTCCAGCATGTCCGGGTCGTTCCAGTGCCCCGGACCGGCGTACGGCGCGAGCGGCGCGTTCTGCTTGAAGATGTTGAGGAGGGAGCTCCAGCTGTCACTGATGTCCCCGGTCGTGCGCCACAGGTGGCCGACGTCCTTGCCCCACTCCCAGGGCTTGTTCTGGCCCCACTCACAGAGACTGAACACGATCGGCCGGCCGGTCTTCTCCAGCGCGTCGCGCATCTTCGTGTAGCGCTCCAGCGCGGGCCGGTCCTGGTTGTTGCAGTTGTCGTACTTCAGGTAGTCCACGCCCCAGTCGGCGAACGTCCGGGCGTCGACGTCCTCGTGGTCCAGGGCGCCCGGCATGGTCTTGGCGCACGTCTGCGTCCCTGCGCTGGTGTAGATCCCGAGCTTGAGGCCCTTGGCGTGGACGTGGTCGGCGACCCACTTGATCCCGTGCGGGAAGGTCTGCCGGTTCGGCACGAGGCGGCCGGTCCGCGGGTCGCGGTCGGGGGCGGCCCAGCAGTCGTCGATGTTGACGTAGGTGTACCCGGCGTCCTTGAGTCCGGAGCTCACGAAGTAGTCGGCGGTCTCGGTGATCAGTTTCTCGTCGACGTTGCAGCCGAAGGCGTTCCAGTCGTTGAAGCCCATCGGTGGTGTCCTGGCCAGCCCGTCGTCCAGGGCGTGGGCGGGCGGTGCCGTGGTCAGGGACTCGGTGATCGCCAGGGCGGTGGATCCGGTGAGCAGAGAGAGCCCGAGAAGGGCTGCGGACAGGCGGCGGCGGGGCATTGGGGGAGACTCCTTCGCCGTGGGCCGGAAGGTCCGGAGGCTGGCAGAAACATAGGATCTATCCACGGAGTTGGTCAAGGATCCTTACTGACCGCCATCGGCCTCGACCTCGGCGTTTTCCCTGTATGTGAACGAGTTTCGGTTATCGCCTGGGCTGGAGTCCGAATATGTCATCCGAGCTCTCAAGGTACTTTTGGCCGTCTTTGGCATCGTCGACCGATGTCTTTGCCGTTCGCCGGATCGGAGGCACGTCCGAGGGGGGAGGTGATTCCACGGTGGCCCGCACGACACCCCCGTTCCCCCGCCGTTCGCGGTCCTGGTGACCGCCGAGGGAAGGAGGCGACCATGCGCAAGGTCGCAGACTGCCGTGAGATGCCGAGCGAGTCCGGCTGCACCCTCACCATCAGCGGGGAAGAGGACGAGGTCGTCCGCGCCGCCGTGCAGCACGCGATCTCCGTGCACGGCCACGCCGACAGCCCGGAACTCCGTGATCAGATCCGGAACATGCTCAAGGACGAGGCGGCGGTGCCCCACTGAGGGAGCTTTCGGCGGGGAGTCGCACGTGCCCGGTCGTGGCCCGGCCGGTAATCGGCTGGTTCGTGGGGACGTCGACGTCCGATGGTGGCTGGCGGGACCGGTCCGGCCGCCGCCAGAGTGGGTGTCGTGATCGATGAGGAGGACGCGTACGCGCTGCTCCGCAGCCGGGACCGCCGGTTCGACGGCCGGATCTTCGTGGCCGTGGTGACGACGGGAATCTACTGCCGGCCGAGTTGCCCGGCGGTGATGCCGAAGCGGGAGAACACCCGGTTCTTTCCGTCGCCGGCAACGGCCCAGCAGGCGGGCTTCCGCGCGTGCAGGCGGTGCCGTCCGGACGCGGCTCCCGGCTCGCCGGAGTGGAACGTCCGCGCCGACCTAGTGGGCCGGGCGATGCGGTTGATCACCGACGGCCTGGTCGACCGGGAGGGGGTCTCGGGGCTCGCCGCCCGGCTCGGCTACAGCGAACGGCAGCTGCACCGCCAGCTCGTCGCCGAGGTCGGCGCCGGTCCGCAGGCGCTCGCCCGTGCACAGCGGGCACAGGCCGCCCGGATCCTCCTCGAACGCACGGACCTGCCGGTCAGCGACGTGGCGTTCGCGGCCGGATTCGCCAGCATCCGGCAGTTCAACCACACGGTGCGGCAGGCGTACGGGACGACCCCGACGGGCCTGCGAGCGGTGCGGAACGCCCGCGCGGCGACGCCCGCCCCGGGCGCGATCGACCTCCGGCTGGCCTACCGCCCGCCGCTGGATCTCGCCGCGCTGTTCGGTTTCCTGGCCGAGCGGGCGGTCGCCGGGATCGAGGACGCCGACGACGGCCTGTACCGCAGGTCGCTCGATCTCCCACGGGGCTCCGGCGTCGTCGCGCTGCGCGATGCCGGGGACGGCCTTCACGTGCACTGCGAGCTGCGGCTGGAGGACCTGCGGGATCTGTCCGCCGCGGTGAGCCGCTGCCGCCGGCTCCTGGACCTGGACACCGACCCATGGGAGGTGGCGGACGTCCTCGGCGAGGACCCGCTGCTGGCACCCCTGATCGGCGCGGCGCCGGGCCGTCGCGTGCCGGGTCACGCCAACGCCGCGGAGCTCGCCGTCCGTGCCGTCTTCGAGCGGTACGCCGGCGTCATGGCGGCCCGGGAGCTCGCCGCCGGCCTGGTCCGACGGCTGGGCCGCCCTCTGATCGCACCGGTGGGCGCCGTGACTCATGTCTTCCCCGGTCCGGCGGCGATCGCCGGGGCGGAGCCTGCCGGCCTGGGACTGCCGGACTCCATCCACCGGGTACTGATGGCCCTGACGGATCGCCTCGCCACCGAAGCGATCGTCCTCGATCCGGGAGCCGACCGGGAGGAGACCGAACGCGGACTCCGCACGGTTCCGGGGATCGACGCGTGGACGGCCGGCTACATCCGGATCCGTGCGCTCGGCGACCCCGACGTTCTGCTCCCGGCCGATCCCGGCGTCCGCCGGGCGCTGGACCTGCTCGGAGCCCCCGTTGCCGGCGCGGAAGAGGACGCACGGCGGTGGCGCCCATGGCGGTCCTACGCCGTGCAGCACCTGTGGTCGGTCGCGGCGGCGACGGTGCGGGAACCGACGGGGAGCCTTCGTCGATGAGCCGCACGAGACCACGGGGCGTCCGTTTCCTGCCGCCCGCTCCCGATGCCGTGCCGTGTCGCACGGTCCTGGACTCGCCGCTGGGCGAGCTGGTCCTGACCGGCGACGGCCGGGCGCTCCGCCGCCTGGACCTCTGGGCGGACACCGGGCCTGTTCCCCTGGCCGGACGCTCCGGTGACGTGGTGCTCGCCGCCGCCGTCGATCAGCTGTGTGCGTATTTCGCCGGCGAACTCACGGCGTTCGACCTGCCGATCGCGCCGTCCGGGACGGACTTCCAGCAGCGGGTCTGGCGACGGCTTGCCGCGATCCCGTACGGCGAGACCCTCACGTACGGCCGGATCGCCGCCGACATCGGGCGGCCTGGCGCGGCCCGCGCCGTCGGCGCCGCGGGCGGGCGGACGCCCGTACCGATCATCCTGCCGTGCCACCGGGTGATCGCGGCCTCGGGCGCTCTGGTCCGCTACGGGCTCGGCGGTGTGGGGGCCAAGCGCCACCTCCTGGATCTGGAGAGCGGCCTTGTGAACGCCGTCCCGAGGGCCGGGCGCGGGCGCTGAAGCGGCCCTCGCGGGGAACCGGCCCCATCGACGCCGGTGATCGTGAAATGTACGGCGGAGAGGACGGACGTGCGCGACTATGCGGCGGTGCTGGCCGGGCGGGATTTCCGCCGGCTGTGGTCGGGGGCCTCGATCTCCACGATCGGTGACGGGATGACCCTGGTCGCGCTCTCGTGGCTGGTGCTCGACCGGCACGGGACAGGCCGACTGGGGCTGCTCGCGGTGTGTTACACCGTCCCGGTCGTTCTCGGCGGCCCGGTCGCGGGTCTCCTGCTCGACCGGTTCGACAAGCGGGCGGTCCTCGCCGCCGACAGCGTGATCCGGGCCGCGGCGGTGGCGTCGATCCCGGTACTGACCACGATGGGACGGATGCCGTCCTGGTTGCCGTTCGCGGTTGCGGCGGTCCACGGCCTGCTCAAGATGGTGCCCATGGCCGGAGTGCCGGCCGCCATTCCGGACCTGGTCGACGCGGCCGGGCTCGACACCGCCAACGCACTGGAGTCGATCAGTTACGCCGTCTCCGGGATCGTGGGCTACGCACTGGCCGGCACCCTCATCGCCACGATGGGGGCCGCGAACGTCCTGGCGCTCGACGCGGCGTCCTACGCGGTGTTCGCCGTCGCGGCCCGTACGGTTCGCCGGCCGTTGCGGCCGCCGGCGCGGACCGAGGACGCCGAGGCCGGGACCGCCGGGCCGGAGATCGCGGCATCCGGGGACGCCGCTCCGGGCGGTGGACCGACCGCCGCGACCGTCCGGACGGGCTTGGCGCGGATCGGGCGGGACCGGGTGCTCGTCGCGACGACGCTCGCCTTCATGGCGTTCAACATCGCCGAAGGCGCACTCGTCCTGGTCGCCGGTCCCTGGCTGGCCAAGGACCGGCTGCCGGGCGGGCCGGGCGCGCTCGCGCTGCTGCTGGGTGCGCTGTCCGCCGGAGAGCTCCTCGGAGGTGTCCTCGCCGGGGCCTGGCGGCCCGGGCGCGATCGGCTGAGGGCGATCGCGGCCGCCCAGATCGCCGCGGCGACCGGATTCCTCGCGGTGCTCACCGTGCCGCACCGGGTCACGGTCGCGGCCGGTTTCCTGCTGATCGGGCTGTGCGGCGTGCCGATGACCGTATGGGCGCAGTCGCTGCGGATGGAACGCGTGCCGGCGCGGATGCGCGGCCGGGTCTTCGGCATACTCCGGACCCTGATGCAGGCGACACCGCCGATCGGCGCGGCCCTGGTCACACCGCTGCTGAGCCGGGGGAGCCTCGGCGTGGCGGCGATCGGCATGGCCCTCGTCGCCGGTGTGCCGGCGCTGGCGCTGCTCATGCCGCAGGTCCGGGGCGCCGCCGGCGATGGCCCGCCCCGACCGGCCGAATCGGGATCGGAGGCATTGGATCTGACGCTCATCGAAGATTGATCGCCTGGCCCGGGCTGCCCTCGAAGACCCCCGGACGGCACGCGCCCGGGGTCTTCCGGCGGTTGCTGCCCCCGGTGATGGGCAGCATCGTGGAGTTCGGCTCCCGGGGCGGGCAGGTGGACCTTCGCATGTACATCAGCGGCGACACCCTGATGTACGACGAGCTGGCCGAGATCCCCCGCCGGTACCCGGACATCGACGTGGGGATCGTCCATCTGGGCGGCACGAAGGTGCTCGGCGCCCTGCTGGTCACCATGGACGGCCGGCAGGGCGCCGACTGGGTCGAGCTGGTTGGCTGCCGCCGGGTGGTCCCGATCCACCACAACGACTACACCGCGTTCACGTCCCCGCTGTCGGACTTCGACGCCGAGGTACGCCGGCGCGGCCTCGACGACACGGTGCGCGTCCTGCAGCGCGGAGCGGTCATCGACCTCTGAGCGACCGGCCGATCCGGCACGCCCGGCGGGGGCCCCGCCGCCATGGCGCGGCGGCCTACCCGGGGCGGACACCGGGGGACGTCACCGGGACCGCCGGGTTCACCCGCCGCCGACGGCGAGCAGGCCGACGATCCCCAGGGCGTACAGCGCGAGCACCGTGCGGCTGTCCACGCCCATCCGCAGGCGCCGGCGCCGGGGCCGGAAGATGAGCCCCGCCATGTAGACGAGCGTGAGGAGGGAACCCAGCGCGGTGAGGTAGATGTCGGACCGGTGCGCGTCGGGCAGCACCGGCCCGCCGGAGATCAGCGACGCGGCCAGGAACAGCACCGGCAGGAAGGCGTTCCCGCCGAAGATGTCGCTGATCGCCAGCTGGTAGTCGCCCATCCGGGTGGAGGTCAGCCCGGTACTGATCTCCGGGAGTGCGGTGGCCGCGGCCAGCACGGTCGCGCCGAACGCCACGCCGCTCATGCCGAGCCGGCCGAAGAGCTCCTCACCGCTGCGCTCGATGACGACGCCGGCGACCAGTGTGGCGATGGCGGCGATGCCGAACACCAGCGCCGCCCGGCGCGTGCCGATCCCCGAGGAAGTGGCGTGCGCCTCCTTCTTGGTCTTCGAGTGGCCTTTCGGCTCGGGCTGGGTGTCGGGCGCGTCACCGCCCTCGTGCCACGGCAGGCCCCGGCCCGCCCGCTTCAGCAGCAGGAGGCCGGCCAGCCAGACGATCGCGATCAGGACGGGCGCGGGCGCCAGCCGGGCGAACTCCAGGTCGCCGGGCATCTGGGTGCCCATGACGACGACCGCCAGCACCGCGACCACCAGCGCGCCCTCCAGGACGAGGCTGAGGCTGGCCGCGACGTACGTCAGCGGGGCGCGCCCGCCACCGAAGGCGTCCAGGACGACCAGCACGACCGTCTGCAGCGCGATGCCGCCGAGGATGTTGCCGACCGCGACGTCGAGATGGTGGGATATCGCGGCGCTCACGGTGATCGCCGCCTCCGGGAGGTTGGTCGCGACCGCGAGCAGGATCAGCCCGCCGAGCGCGCTGCCCAGGTGCAGCCGTTCCGACAGGACGTCCGTGGTGTCCGACAGCCGTATCCCGGCGGACCAGATCACCCCGGCACTGAGCACGAACAACGCCAGCAACACCAGCGACGGCAGATCACCCATGACGAGCGCTCTGCCCGCTGATTTCCGATTCCATCCGGGGAGGGTATCCGGCCCGCCGGGAGAATTCCGGGTCGCGGGCGGGAACAAACGGTCCCCCGAGCCCTGTTACACCTCTCGTGGCCGGTGTGCCTGGTGTCCCCGGGCCTCATCTATCGCCTTCGCGGAATACCGTTCGGCTGGAGCCGCGTTGTGCATTTCGCCGAGAGGCGACCCGCACACCGGTACACACATCGAGGGCCCCACCGGGCGACGTCCCGGCGGGGCCCTCGTCCTTTCACGGCCCGCCGCGACGCGTCCGCGCCCGGACCCGCCCGCTTGACGGCGACGCGATGCGCAGGAGAACCTACGCGGCCCGCCGCGAGGTCTCCCGCCGGACGGGCGTCAGGCCCCGGTGCTCGCGACGGAGCGCAGGCGCGGCCGGCAGGCGGGAAGCGGCCGCGCGAGATGCCCGATGTCCTCCGTCCGGTCGGCCTCCACCTCCAGCCGCTGAAGCCGGCGCAGGGCGATCCCCTCCCGCAGCGCCCAGGGACAGATCTCCAGGCGGCTCAACCCCAGGGCCGCCATGATCTCGTCCGCCACGATCGCGCCGGCGAGGATATGGCGGGCGCGCGAGCGCGAGACGCCCTTGAGTCGTGCGCGTTCCTCGGCCGTCATCCGCGCCAGGCGGGGGATCCGCCGTCGAAGCGCCGAACGCTCCAGCACCCGGCTGTCGTCCGCGCCCTGTCCCCCGGAGAGCCTGGCGAGCTGCGTGAAGATCTTCGAGGTGGCGACCGCGTGATGGCCGGATGATCCGTCGGTCAGCCGGTCGGCGCCGTAGGCGGTCAACCGGCCCGCCACATGCGCGCGGAGCCGTTCGACCTGCTTGCCGCGCGGAGGATCGCCGCGCAGGTGGTCGCGGGTGAGCCGGCCGGCGCCGAGCGGCATCGACAGGGCGGCGTCGGCCTCGGCACCGTCCCCGGTTGCGATCTCCATCGAGCCGCCTCCGATGTCGGCGAGCACGATCGGCCCGACGGACCAGCCGTACCACGCGCGCACGGCGAGGAAGGTCAGGCGCGCCTCGTCACGCCCGGACAGGAACCCGAGCTCCACGCCCGTGTCCACGGCGACCTGGTCGAGGATCTCCTCCCGGTTGGCGGCGTCGCGGATCGCGGACGTCACGAAGGCGATCAACTCGACGGCGCCCATCCGCGCGGCCTCGCGCGCGGTCGCGGCCACCGACGCCACCACCCGGTCGACGCCCACTCCGCTGATCCGGCCACCGGTCGTGATCGCCCCGGCCAGCCGGGTCGGCTCTTTGACGGAGACGATGGTCCGGATCGGCGCGCCCGCGACGAGGTCGACGACCTTCAGATGGGCGGCGTTGGATCCGACGTCCAAGATGGCGGTGCGCATGACCGCCTGATTACCCGGCTGCCGCCGAGTGAAGCATTGTGCCCGGTTCACGCCATGCCGAAACGACGGTTACGGCACCGTCCTTCGCGGGCTCCTGAGGTCGGGGGCTAAGGTCGGTGCTATGGCGGCGGATCAGGAGACCGTACGGGTCGATGTGTGGATCTGGTCGGTGCGGCTGGTGAAGACCCGCTCGCTGGCCACGGCCGCCTGCCGGGCCGGTCACGTCCGGGTCAACGACGAACGCGTCAAGCCCGCCACCGCCGTACGGCCCGGGGACCAGGTGCGGCTGCGCCTGGCCGGGCGAGAGCGGATCGTCGTGGTGCGGCGCGCCGTCCGCAAACGGGTCGGGGCGCCCGTCGCCGTCGAGTGCTACACCGACCACAGCCCGCCGCCGCCCCCGCGCGGGGCCCTGCTCCCGATCGCGCGGCGCGAGCGCGGCGCCGGGCGGCCCACCAAGCGGGATCGCCGGGAGCTCGAACGCCTTCTGGGCCGCCGGACCGGCCGGGGCTGAGCGCGCCGCACCGCGGAGGGCTCGTCCGCGCGCCGCACGGTGGTGCGTACGGGGGGGCCGTGCCGGTCTGCGGAAGAGCGGTGCGCGCCGGGCGCACGGCACGAGTGCCACCCGGCGCGCGGACCCTGCGCCGGACCACACAGTGCGTGAGTGCCGTGCCGGTTTGTGGGAGATCGGTGTGCGCGCCGGACCACACAGTGCGTGAGTGCCGTGCCGGTTTGTGGGAGATCGGTGTGCGCGCCGGACAGCGGGCGTGAACGCCGTACGGCCGGTGCGGCCGGTGCGGCCGGTCACGCGCTCGGCCGACTCCCCGTCAGCGGACGCTGACGGCGGTGACGCCGTGCGTCGTGGGGACGAGGACGAGCGACCCGGCGAGGGTCGGTGAGGCGAACCGGGTCACCGACCCGACGCGGCGGGACCCGAGCGAACGCCCGTCGGACTGCGACAGGGCGTGCAGGACGCCGGCTTCGGAGTCGAGGGTCCAGACCGCGCCGCCCCCGACGACCGGTGATCCCTTGACGTTGGCCGGCGCGGTCCAGACGCGGCGCAGCTCGCCGCCACCGGTGACGTCCACGCGCTGCAGCCCGTTCTCGCAGGGCAGGAAGACCGAGGAGCCGTTTCTGGCCATGCCGCCGAAGGAGACGCAGCCGGGCAGGGAGGCGCGCTGGCCGCCGATGCCACCGAGGTCACGCGCGTCGAGCAGGTACACGTCGCCCGTCTTCCCGGCGATGAGCACCCGCCCGCCGGGCAGCAGCAGCGGACCGGTCGAGCCGAGGTCCTGGTCCTCGCTGTTCTCCTGACCCCAGCTCTTGGGCGCGAAGTACGAGACGCGGCGTGTCAGGTCGGGGGACAGCCGCAGCACCGAGTCGCTGCCGTCGTACGCTCCGCCCGTGCTCGCGCCGTTGCCGACGGCGACGTAGACGTCGCCGGACGCGTCGACGGCCGGGCCGGAGGGCGCCCAGATGCCTCCCATCCGGCGGGTCGGGACGGCGTAGGAGGCGACGGCGCCGGCGCCGTCGGTGCGGGAGGCGGCGACGTAGCCGACGTAGTTCCCGCAGTCGCCGTCGAGCCCGCCGAACGGGACGTACACCCTGCCGCCGGCGACCGCCAGGGCTCCACGCTGCTGCTCCGCCGTGCGGTCCCGGCCGGCCGCCACGTCGAGGCCGCGGGTGAACCGGACCCGTCCGTCCGTGGCGTTCAGCCCGACGAGGGTGTGGTGCGCCCCGGTGGTCTCCATGGCCACGAACACCGTGCGCGTGGCCGCGTCGTACGCCGGCGTCCCCGTGATCCCGAGCGGGTCGATGTTCCCGCAGGGCAGCTCCGAACGGGGCACGGGCGTGCCGAGGTTTCGCTTCCAGACCTGACGGCCGGTCGCCGGGTCGAGCGCGTAGACGGTGTCGTTCTCCGTGCCGACATACGCCGTACCGGCCACGACGATCGGCTGCCCGTACACCGCGCCGTCCAGCCTCGCCGTCCAGGCGTCCCCGAGCGTGCGGGGAGCGGGGAAGCCGGCGGCGAACCCCGACCGGTCATTGGCGCCGTGGTACGTCGGCCAGGACGCGGTCGCCCGTACGGGTGCCGACGCGCTCGCCACGGATCCGTCCGGGGTCGGCGAACCGGCGTCGGGCTTCGACCCGCCACCGGAACCGCACGCCGTGGCGGCGGTGAGGACGATGAGTGCGGCGCCGTACGCGACCCTGCCCATGGGCCCATTGTCACCACAGTCCGGCGACGGCGACACGGTGATCCGCCGACTCCATCGATTCGATCAGGGAGGCGCGGGGGCGGCCTGGCCACGGCATCGACCGGGGGGCGATTGCAGGCATGGCCGGATCGTGGGGTCGGGGAACGGCCGCGTCGTGGGGGCGGGGAACGGCCGGATCGGCGACGGGGCAAGGGCCGGCCGTGGCCCGGTCCTCCGTGCGGCGTGGTGAGGGGCCGGGGGGAGCGGTCCAGGAGATGCAGCCGTGGCGTCATCACCTTCTTGCCCGTCCATTAAGCGCAGCGTGGCGACCCCGATACTGACGGCATTGTTTGCGGACTGTCATCATCTGTTCAACGGGGGGTGAGCAATGCCTGGAAGTGAAGCATTCTTGGCGATGGCCAAGACACAGATCGGTCCGCGAAGACGGGCCGACGGCAGCACGAAGTACGGCGACTGGTTCGCCGAGCTCATCGGGGACCCGGCCTACCGCAGCGGTGACTTCTGCGCGATGGGCCTGCTGTGGTGCGCCTGGAGGACCGACCAGGTCCTGGCCCTGGGCGGCGTACACCGAGAGTGGGCGTGGGTGCCGTCGTGGTGGCGGCACTGGCAGGACGCCGGCCGGTCGACGCAACGGCCCGCTCGCGGCCGGATCGCCTTCTTCGATTTCAATTCGACCGGCGATCCCGAACACGTCGGAGCCGTTCTGCAGGACAACGGGAACGGCTCGATCATCACCATCGAGTTCAACACCCTGAACGGCTGGTGCGCCATTCGGGGCCGTCGGCTGGCGGACGTCCTCGGCTTCGGCGACCCGGAGTGGCAAGGCCGACGGGTGACGGTCGTGGCGGGCGGCGACTCCTGCTGGAGGGGCTGACATGCTCCGCGGCGCCGACATCTCGGCATGGCAGGGCACGCCAGACCTGGGGTCGCTGGCGAAGCGGTACGGCTGGTCTTTCGTCTTCATCAAGGCCACCGAGGGCGCCGCGTTCAGTGACTCCAGGTTCGCCGCCGACTGGGCTCATGCGAAGGCCGCCGGGCTCGTCCGCGGCGCCTACCATTTCGCGCGCCCCGAACAGTCGCCTGCCTCCGTCCAGGCCGATCGGCTGGTCGGCGCCGCGAGGCCCGGAGCCGGTGACCTGCTGTGCCTGGATCTCGAGCGTTCCGCGCTGGGGCAGGCGGAGACGAACGCCTGGGCCAAGGCGTTCGCCGCCCGGCTGCGGCAGCGGGCTCCCGGGGTCACGACGGTGCTGTATCTCGGCGGTTCCTACGCCGGGAACGCCACCGGCCGAGGGCTCGCCGACCATTTCGACCTGTGGTGGTACCCGCAGTACCCCGGCTCCGGGACGACCACGAACTGGCCGCGCTCATTCAGCCCCTGGCTGCCCGCCGGGCTGACGGTGGGCTGGAAGCGGCCGCACATCTGGCAGTGGACCGACGCGTTCGCCGGGGAGTTCGACGCGAACGTCAGCCGGCTCACGATCGAGGAGCTCGCCGGAGTGGGCGGGCGACAGGAGGGGGACATGCCGTACGGAGGACAACTGCCGGCCGGTAAGGGCGGCGAGCTGGAGATCTCCTTCCCCAGGGGATTCCCAAGGGCCATCGGGCTGGTCTACGACAACAGCCTGTCGATCCCCGAGCTGGGGGTCGCACCGCAGCCGACCGGCGAGGTGCGCATCGCGGTGCATCGCAAGGACGGCACGCACCAGCTCATCGAGGCGAAGGTCGGGATGGGGACCGTCGACGCCCACCAACCGGACAAGACGTTCAAGACGGTCGAGTACTTCGACCATCCGGAGGACGTCGACTACGTCGTGCTGATCCGGCGCGATGAGGGCACACGACCCATCGGCTGGGACATGAGCTGACCGATCCGGTGGGCGCCCCCCGGTCGTTTCTGGGGGGCGCCCGCGTCGGCAGGTGCGACCGCTCGTCTCGGGCGCACGTGCCGCCGACCGGCGGCCGGCTCACTCGGCCAAGTCCGCGTACGCGGATCCGATCGAGCCTGTCCGACGCCGGCGGTTCCGTCCAGGGGGGTGCGACGGGGCCGGCCGCTGTCGTACGGGGCGGGCCTGTAGGGGGTCGACGGCGCTGTCCAGCCGGTGCCCGGCCCGTGAGCGGCCGGGTAATCGCCCACGGGCCGGGCACACGTTCTCACTGGCCGAGAGCCGCGGGTGCCGACCTTCGGCCGCTGGCCGGATCGCCGCCGAACAGCGCGCCTCTCAGCGCCTTCGATCCCTGGTCTTTTCCGCCTCCTCCAGGCGTACCGAAAAAAACCTAAAACGTTTTCGGTAACGTAAGCTCGTTTCCTGAGCGATGTCAACGCCGAGATTCTGGGACGTACCGAAATGGGTTCACGTGGATTCTGAGCGGCAACGCCCGGTCACGATCAGCGATGTCGCGGCGCACGCGGGAGTGTCGATCGCCACGGTGTCCAAGGCGCTCAACAACCGCGCGCAGGTGCGGGCGGAGACCCGCCAGCGGGTGCTCGAGGCCGCCTCAGAGCTCGGCTTCCAGCCGAACGCGCTGGCCCGTGGCCTGCTGACCGGCCAGACCCGCACCGTCGGCCTGCTCACCAGCGACAGCGTCGGACGGTTCGGGATCCCGGTGCTGCTCGGCGCCGAAGAGGCATTCGGGGCCGGGGAGATGGCCGTGCTGCTGTGCGACGCGCGCGGTGACGCGATCCGCGAGCAGCACCACCTGCGGACACTGCTCGGCCGCCGCGTCGACGGCCTCATCGTCGTGGGCCAGAGCACCGACCCGCGTCCCTCGCTCAGCCACGACCTGCCCGTTCCCGTCGTCTACGCGTACGCCCCGTCGGAGGACCCGCAGGACGTCTCATTCGTGCCCGACGACGTCCAGGGCGCACGGACCGCCGTGGAGCACCTGCTGACGCTGGGCCGCCGCCGCATCGCCCACATCACCGGGCCGACGCACTACGCGGCCGCGCGGGATCGTGCCACGGGCGTACGGGCGTACGGGCGGCCCTGGCCGACGCCGATCTGGCCCTGTCCGGCGAGCCGCTGTACGGCGCCTGGTCCCAGCGCTGGGGCCGCCAGGCCGCCGAGATCGTGCTGCGCGCCGACCCGCGGGTCGACGGGGTGATGTGCGGCAGCGACCAGATCGCCGCGGGCTTTATCGAGGCGGCCCGCGAGCGGGGCCTGCGCATCCCGGACGACGTCGCCGTCGTCGGTTACGACAACTGGGAGGTGCTGTCCACCGAGACCCGCCCCCCGCTCACCACCATCGACATGAACCTCGAGAGTCTGGGCCGGACGGCCGCCCAGCACCTGTTCGCGGCCATCGACGGGCGCGCCACGCCGGGCGTGCGCCGCATGCCCTGCCGGCTGATCATCCGCGACTCGACCGCTCCTGCCGTGGTCCATGAAAGACCCTTGCCAGCTTCTGGACGATCATCAACAATTGGGGCACCTCCGCCGGTGGCCGGGTAGGCGCACTTCTTACGGACGGCGCTTCCACTGTCGTGAGTCCTTGCCACGCCTACCCGTAATGGGGGTTCTGTGCGGCGCTCACGAGTCCTGTTCCTGCTGTCCGCGGCCCTGCTCCTCACGACCGTGCTGTCCATTCTCAGTACGGCCGAGGCCGCGGTGTCCTTCTCCTCGACCGTCGTGAATCAGAACGGCGGCAACTGCATGGACGTGCCATGGGGTTCGTCCGATGACATTCAGCTCATTCAGTGGTCCTGTAATAACGGGACCAATCAGAGTTTCACCTTCTCCCCGGTCTCGGGCACCACCGACCAGTACACGATCGGCACCGTGGCGACGGGCAAGTGCGCAGGTGTCTCGGGTGCCTCGACCGCCGACAACGCCACCGTCGGCCAGTCGGCCTGCAGCGGGCAGAACAGTCAGAAGTTCCAGCTGGTGCCGGTCTCGGCGAGTAACAAGACCTTCAACCTCAAAGCCGTTCACTCCGGCAAGTGCGTCGTGCCATCGGGTGACTCCTCGGCCTCCAACACCGGCCTGGTCCAGCTGCCCTGCAGCACGGCGAGCTCCCGGACCTGGCAGGTGCCGAACTACGCCGCCCAGGGCGGCGGCGGAACCGGCAGTTATGAGGGCTTCCCGGCCCTGCCCGCCTACAACGTCTGCGGGAACTCCAGCCTCGGGCGGTCGTACGGGACGAACTTCCCCACCCCCAACGACCCGTACTCCCAGGGCTACTACAACACCAGCGCGCTCGGCTGGGACGGCAACTACTGGCCGGTGACGACCTTCCTGTCCGGGTCGTACTTCGCGCGCGGGGTCAACAGTGTCTACAACTCGCAGTACTGCGGCGGCATGTACTCCTTCAGCGCCTACAACTACGGCGGCACCCACGCGGCGCAGTCGGTCCAGTGGACCATGGACAACGGCTACCTGCCCGCCCTGAAGACGCAGTTCACCAGCGGCTCGGTCACCATCGCCATCAAGAACTTCGCGAACAAGGTGACGTTGAACGGCAGCACCTTCATGCTGATCTACACCCGGGTCTCGGTGACCAACAAGGGCTCAGGCTCGGTGACCGTGCCGCCCGGCGGGTCCGGGCCCAACCTTGTGCGCCTGACCAGTTCGTCGCTCGACACCGTCGCCGCGGGTGCGACCAGCAACCATGACTTCGTGGCCGCGGTCGACAACTTCGGCAGCGGGGCGGCCTTCCCCAGCACCAGCACGCTGGCCTCCAGCGCGCCGGACTACGACACCGCCTACAGCCAGATGGCGTCGTACTGGAACGGCCGGCTGGGCGAGCTCAACACCTTCGCGCTGCCCAACATCACCCTGCCGGGCACCGGAAACCTGGCCAACCCGGGTACCGCGATGACCAACGCGTACAAGGCGGCCACGGCCTACAACCTGATCATGCAGGTGGGCAAGGCGCAGTTCTCGGCCGCCAACAACTACGCGTACATCCTCAACCACGACGTGCCCGGCGAGCTGATCGCCAAGCTGTCGACGGGCGACTTCCACGACGCGCAGAACCTCCTGCTCACCGCCCGGATCTCCGAGAAGGAGGGCTGGGACGAGAAGGGCGCGAACTGGTACTGGGACGGGGTCTGGAAGACGCCGCAGATCTGGGCGATCTACCTGGCGAAGACGGGCGACACCTCCTTCGTCAACAGCTACTTCCATGACGACTCCGGCGGCTCCAGCGCGTGGGGCCCCAGCCTCTACACGATGATGCACACCAACTACCAGGGCCAGCTCGACAGCGACGGCACGCTGCAGAGCAACTTCGACAACGACTCGACCGGCAAATGGCTGTTCAGCAACTACTCCGCGCTGATCGGCCTCGCGTCCTACAAGTACATCGCCACCAGGCTCGGCCTGACCTCGGAGGCGACGTACGCGGACACCGCCTACACCAACCTGCTGAACGCGCTGAACAAGGTCGTGGGCAACAACCAGTCGGCCAACGGGTTCAACTACCTGCCGTGCGAGGTCGACAAGCCCAACAGCGCCAACCGCTGTAACACGTTCAACGACGCCAACTGGGCGTCGCCGGCCTGGGCCGGGCAGAACCAGTTCGACACCATGCTGATGGGCGGCGCGCTCAACGGGATCGTCGGCGACGCCGGCCAGATCGACCGCATGTACCAGTGGGGCTTCGCCCGGCTGTCCGCGCAGGGCTATCCCTATCCGACCTTCGGCGCCTTCAACGGCTACTCCACCGGATACAACACCTTCTACGCATCCGACGGCCTCTACAGCAACAACTACCGCGACCTGCCGATCACCAGCTACGCCTGGCAGCTCGCCACCACGACCGGCGGCCCCAACGCCTGGTGGGAGGCCAACGGCAGCGGCCCGAGCTCGTCGAATCCGTGGGCCGGTAACCACGCGGGTCCGCAGTTCGGCGCCTGCCCGTACGCGTGGCCGCTCGCCGGCCAGCAACTGGGGCTCCTCAACTCCATCGTCGCCGAGGGCCTGGCGGCCAGTGGCTCAGGCCCGTACACCTACAGCCGGCCCCTCTACATCGGACGCGGCATCCCGAACTCCTGGCTCGCCGCGGGCCAGACCATCTCGGTGAGCAACCTGACCTCGTCGTACAACGTCAGCAGCGGTGCGCGCAGCACGTACGGGGTCTCGATCGCGGTCACGAATCCGGGAGCCCGGGTGATCACCGTGAACATCACCGGCACCCCGCCCGGCGGCACCGCCTACATCTCGCTGCCGGTCTTCTCCAGTTCCACGGTGACCTCGGTGACCGGCGGTAGCTACAACTCCGGCACCCACACGGTGACGGCCACCGGAAACACGATCACCATCAACCTCAACAACTGACGGCGGCGACCGTGCCGGGCGGCGACGCCGCCCGGCACGGTCCACGGGCGATCGAACCTCATGACGTCACGTCCCCGGTCAGCCGCGCCGCGTCGGTCGTCACGGTCGTGTGGTGACCGGTCGGGAGTGGTCCTCTCTCTTGCGAGCGCGGTAGGCGGCGGCGTTCACCCGGTGGCGGCACTTGGTGGAGCACCAGTCTCGGCGTGCCCCCCGCGAACGATCGATGTAGACCTGTGTGCACTCTGGTCTGCCGCACTCCTTGAGCAACTGTGCGTCCGGCCCGCTGAGGATGTCGATGGCGGCCCGTGCGACGGACGACATCGCCTGTTCCGGGGTGGCGTCGATCCGACGCCCTACGGCGGTGAGCTGCGGGATCGTGCAGGGTGTCCGCGCCGTCTCGTTCACGAGGGAGAGCGAACTCTCGTCATAACCCTCGTTCGCGAGCCTTGTCGCGATGAGCGAGTGGATCGCCTCCCGGAGCGCCACGGCTTTCGGGACATCGGACGGCCGGGAGCCCGTGTCCCCGTCGACCATCCCGGACTCGCGAAACCACGAGTCCAGGCTGCTCGCCGACGTCAGCATCTCCCGTGGCGCGACGTTGCGCCGGGCGCGCAGCGTTCCGAAGGCCGAGTTGGCGTGGTGGTACCAGTACTACTTCGCCACGGAGAGGGGTCGGCTCGGCCTCGAGCAGAACCGCCACGATTTCACGAAGCTGATCTGGAAGAACGTCTCTCCGACGTGGGAGTTCGACGATGCCACGTTCGATCGCACCGCGGCGGCCTTCGACAACCCCGACTACGTGAGCATCGTGATTCACAACTACCGCTGGCGCCTGGGCCTGGCCGACGGCGACCCGCGATACGACCGTCTCGAGAAGCGACTCGCGGCAGGTCCCGTCATCGCCGTACCGACGATCACCCTTGACGGTGAGCTGGATCCCTTCACACCTGCCGGAGACGGTGCGGCTTATCGCAGCAAGTTCTCCGGCGAATACGCGCACCGGACGCTGAAGGGCATCGGCCACAACGTTCCCCAGGAAGCGCCCGAAGCCTTCGCCGACGCCGTCGTCGAAGTCGACGGTTTCTGAACGGCGCCGGCAAAAGACGACCACCACGCCCGACGGGCGGCTCTCCAACGGAGGATCCCCATGCATATTCCCAGAGCGCTGATGGCTGCGTCGGTGGCCCTGATCACGGTCGCCGTCACTCTCGGCTGCTTCGCCGACCTCTTCTGACCGCGCCCCCGAACGCCCGTTCCGCCAGGCGGAACGGACGGTCGCGTACGGCCCTGACTTCCCCAGGAGCGTCCGAAGGCCCTGGACAAGGTGGGATCGCCGCAGCGGCCGGGGAACCCGGCGGCAGGTCAGGCGCCTGCGGCCGTCACGATGGCGTCGGTGGCGAAACCGGCCAGCACGCCGAGCAGGATGCCCCAGGTGGTCAGCGTCTTCAGCGCCTGTTTGCGGGCCACCGCCAGGAGTTCGATGACGACGTAAAGGATGGATCCGGCGGCCAGGGTGAGGAATCCGATGGAGACCGTGTCGTTGACGACGTGCTGGCCGACAAGAGTCCCCAGGAAGGTGGGGCCGCCACCGATGAGGCCGAGCAGGGCGAGGTAGCCCCATGAGGGGAGGCGGCCCGCGGCGGCCATGGGCGCGACGATCCCGAATCCCTCGGTGGCGTTGTGCAGGCCGAATCCGATGATGAGCAGGACGGCGAGTTGTAGCTCGCCGTGGGCGGCGGAGTTGCCGATCGCCAGGCCTTCGGCGAAGTTGTGCAGCCCGATACCGATCGCGATCATCATGGGCAGGTCGCCGAGACGCGACAGGCCGGTGGGCCGAACCCGCAGTTCCGTCGCCGACGCGGCACCGGGCCCGGACGGCCTGGAAGCCGCCGGTGCGGTGCGGCGAGCGACCATGCGGTCGAAATGGACCAGGCCGACCAGCCCGACGCCGAAGCACAGCGCGAACACGGCCCCGTTGCCGGTCGCCGCGCCGTAGTGGTGATGGCCGAGCGCGGTGTCGATCGGCTCCCAGGCGTGAGTGAGCACGTCCCACAGCAGGAAGATCAGGATGCCGGTGGCGGCCGCGTTCAGCAGGGCTCTGACCTTGGGCAGGGGTGAACGCAGCCGACCGATCGGCAGGCCCAGATAGATGGTGAAGCCGGCTATCGCTCCGAGCAGCGCGACCTGTGCGGAACCCATGAGGACACTCCGAGAGTCGGGAGGATGGACGCCTCTCGCCGCACTTTCGTGCGTGCTGGAAAGGTGAGCCTAACCTTACTACTACTCGAATCGTAGCAACCGATCGGCACCCCGCTCTCCTGGCGCGGCAGTGCGCTGTAGCGGCAGCTCATCCTTCGGGGCTGGTCCGCCGACGCGGTCCAACGGCTCGCGGCACCGACGTGTCAGGTCCGCTACGGGCGGCTGGCGCCGTTGTAGTGGGAGACCCAGTACGGGTTGGACATGCTGTCCAGCCGGATGACCTCCCCCGTTCGCGGTGCGTGGATGAACTTGCCGCCGCCGACGTATATGCCCTCGTGGCCCATGTCGTCGAAGTAGACGAGGTCGCCGGCCTGTAGGTCGGACTTGGAGACGTGGCGGGTGGCGTTGTACTGGTCGGGGACGACGCGAGGGAGGTTCACGCCCGCGGCGCGCCAGGACATCATCGTCAGCCCGGAACAGTCATAGCCCTTCGGGCCGGTGCCGCCCCAGATGTAGGGCTTGCCGAGCTGGGCGTAGGCGTACTGCACGGCCATACGCGCGGGCCCGGATGCGGGTCCGTTGTAGGTGCCTCCGCCGCCCGAGCCGCCGGCCTTGGTGGGCTCGCCCGCCTGGCGCAACAGGCCCTTCTGCTTGGCGATGGCCTTCTCGACCGTGGCCTTGCGCTTTTTCAGCGCGGCCGCCTTCTGCGAGACGGTCTGGTAAGCGGATTGGGCCTCGGCCTGTTCGCGGCGCAGGCGCTGAGTGGAGGCCAGGAACGCTGCGAGCTCCTGGCCGCGGTTGTTCGACAGCTGGGTGAAGGTCGACATCTGACTCAGCGCCGCGTCCGGATTCTTGGAAGCGAGCAGCGTGGCGGTCCTCGAGTCCAGGCTGCCGTTCTTGTACGCGTCGGCGGCGATCTGCGCGGCTCGCGCGCGCAGTCCCTCGTAGACGTGCCTCTCGCCCTTCGTCTGGCTGCCCAGCACCGTGAGCTTCTTCTTCGCGGCGTCCAGTTCGGTCTTGGCCTTGTTGTACTGATCAACGATTTTGTCGACCTGGCCGTTGAGCTTCTCCAACTGCTTCTTCGCGGCTGCGGCCGACGGCTTGGGGCCGGCCTCGGCCGGGGCCGCCGTGAGCGTTACGGCGGCCGTGACCGAGAGCGCCGCGTACAACCGGAGCGATCGGCGCAGCCGGGAGCGATCCGCGGCGTGCTCGTTCGTGACGGGGTGGAAGAACGCCACCTGAGAACTCCTCTCCTTGGCCGCCTACCGGGTCAGCTGTCGGGCTCGGGCCGGAGTAGCCCTACCGGGTGCTCGTGCGCTCCGGATTCGCCCCGGGAGTCGGGTCCCCGGTTCCCCTGAGGGATTCGGCGGTCGGCCGTGCCTCGTGTGAAGCAGGGGGCAGCCGATCTCTGACGGAGTGTAGGAGATCTTTTCGGTCTTCTGCTACCTGATGGAGCGATTACGTGGAGCTCGGTCGATCGCCGAAACGGCGGGGATGCGGGGGGCGTCGGTAGAGGCGCATGTCGGGGATGGTGGGCCTGGTGGCGGCCGGGCGCGCCCCTGATCCGGCATCGCCGGACCCGGGGAACCCAGCGAAGAGCCACGCTAGGATCCTCCTATGGCTTGTAGGAGATCGGTCCTGGCGAGGGGGAGTGTCACGCAGCCGTACGTGGCGGTGCTCGTGATCGCGGCTCCGGGAGCCACCGAGGCCAGGTCGGCGGTGGAGAGGCGACTACGTCACCGCGGGTGGCCTCGGACCTCGTCGCCGGCGAATGCCGGATTGCTCATCGTGTGCGGCGAACCGGGTCAGACGCTGAGCCGTACGGTGCAGGCGATCTGGGACGACATGCCGGGGCCTCGCACCATGACATGGCTCCGGGAAGCCGCATCGGCCGCCGAGATCGATGCGACGCTGGACCGGGCGGCGCAGCGGCTGGCCGACATTCAGGAGCAGTGGCCGGACGCTCTCGTCCGGAACGGCTGAACTCTCTTAACCCAAGGGTGGATTCCAGGCGAAGGCGGTCCCCGTCGCCCTCAGCGGTCCGCGAGAGCATGCACGAGCTCGCTGGCGAAGCCGAGGGGTTCGGTCATGGCGCCGACGTGACCGCCGGGCAGCTCGACCACCTGCCGGCCGAGTCGCTCGCCCAGTTCTACGGTCGCTTCACGGCAGGGGCGGCCACGCGATTCCCGCCCGACCGCCATGACGATCCGCTCGGCGTGTGCGGCGAGCAGGTCCAGATCGAGGTCCGTCGCGGGGTATTGGCGCAGCTCATGCTCGAACCAGTAGGTGGCGTTGGCGAGTGCACGCTGGTTTTTGAGGTCGATCGCGCGGGCCATGGCGAGCCGGTCCGACACGGCGAGGGTCTCCTCGCGGAATTGCTTGAGCGCCGCCTCCGCCCCGGATCGATGGTAGAGGTCGTAGGTCCCGAAGAAGAAGTCCACCCATTTCTGCCCATTGGGCAGCAGCCGGACCGCAGGGGGCTCGAAGGGCACGAGTACGCGGACCATGTCCGGATGGTGTGTCAGGAGTTCCAGCGTGACGATCGCGCCGGAGCTGGCGCCGAAGACGACGGCTGGTTCGTCGCTGAGGTGCTCGACCAGGCGCCGGAGGTCGTCGGCGTCGGTCGCGAGGCGGCGATCGTAGTCCTGTGGCCCCTCCAGATCGCTGCGCGAAAAGCCGCGCCGATCGTAGAGAGCGACGGTGTAGCGGGCCGCGAGATGCTCCGCCACCCGGCGGAAACTCTCGGCCGTCCCGCTGGCGCCAGGGGACATGACCATGAGGGGCCCGCTGCCGTGGGTCTCGTAGTAGATACGGGCTGCGGGGACGCGGAGAGTACTCATTGCCCGTCCTCTTCCGTGGGCGCGGGGTCGGAGGCTTCGGGCTGACGCCACGTCACGGTCAGGGCATCGCGGTGGCTGAACCTCTCCAGATCCCGGTCGATGACGTCTCGAATCTGGCGCAGACCGTCCTCGCTGGGTGCCTCGATGCGCAGGGTGAGAGTCTTCATCTCGGCCGCGAGCGTGCACTGGCCCCAGGGAGTAAAGGTGACAGTGCCGCGGGTGTCAGACCATCGGGCATCGACCTGCACCTGGCGACGGGTCGTCGGGCCGTGCAGGTGCATGCGAGGCGTGTGTCTCCCGCTGCCCACGGCGGCGGCGTGCTTACAGAACTGGATCAGATAGCGGCTCGCCCGCTCGGTCTCGATCTGGGCTTCCAGGATCAGCATCGCATTCCTTCCAACTGCCGTGGCGACGAAAACAGCGCCCCGGGGTGACCTGCAGGGGCTGGCGGCTGAGATAGGGACGTCGGTCGGCACCGAGTTTTATCAATACAAGTTGTCTCTGTCAACGACAGACTGTTTTGCTATGGACGACATGTATGATCCAGGCATGCCGAAGTTGTGGACTGAGACGATCGACGCGCACCGGGCCGCGGTACGGGATGCGGCGTTGGACGCCACAGCACGGCTGGTGGCAGAACATGGGCTGGCTTCGCTGACGATGTCGCAGATTGCCGAGCGGGCGGGAATCGGACGTGCGACGCTGTACAAGTACTTCCCGGACGCCAACGCCGTCCTCGCCGCCTGGCACGAGCGCCAGATCACCACGCATCTCAGCCAACTCGCCGCCGTCGCCGATACCGCCGACCCGGCCGTCGTGCGCCTGAAATCCGTCCTTCAGGCCTACGCCCAGATCCAGCACCGCTCGGCCGGACACCACAGCAGCGAACTGGCTACGCTGCTCCACCGCGGTGAGCACGTCGATCATGCACAGGAACGACTACGTGGTTTCGTCGAAGACCTGATCGATGAGGCCGCACAGGCGGGCGACCTGCGCGACGACGTGGACGCAGGCGAACTCGCCGTTTTCTGCCTGCACTCCCTCACCGCGGCCGGCGCCGTGCCCGGCCAGGACGCCGTCCATCGCCTCATCGCCGTCACGCTGTCCGGACTGCGCCCAGCACGTTAAACGCCCCGACCCGATCCGTGCGGTGCCCCACGGCGGGCGTTTCGCGGCCTGAACGTGTGCCCCTTCGCTGATCGTAGCCAGGACGTCCCGAAAACGCTCGAATCCGAGGAACTCGCGCCACCGCTTGCGCTTGCGGCAGCACTTCCCGGTAGCCAGGTCGTCAGCAGAAGAACGGCATCTCGGCGAGCCAGCCTGCCGAGATCAGGGCCGGGAGAGCGACCGAGGTCACCGCCATGACCAACGTCAGGCGCCGGAGGCGACCATTGTCGGCGATGGCGGTCGGCGTTTCGAGCCGGGCGAGCCGACGATCGATCTCTGACCTGCGGGCACTGTGGGCGGCCAGCCCACCGAGCGGGCTCGGGGCGATCGCCAGTTTCCGGAGCGCGACGGCGACCGTGCCCCGGCCGCACCGCCGCGCCGCGACGTCGTCGGCGGCCATCTCCAGCAGGATGGGCAGGCAACGGCGTCCTTCACGAAAGGTCGGCAGCCAGAACAGCGCGGCCGCCAGCGCGTCGACGGTCGTGAGGAACAGGTGGTGGCGGTAGCGCAAATGTGCCCGTTCGTGAGCCAGGACCGCCTGAAGCTGAACGTCGTCCAGTTGGTCGAGGGCCCCGCTGCTCACCACGATCGGGCGCTTGCGCGACGGCACGCAGTAGGCGACCGGCAGCGGGTGATCGAGAACGCAGACATCGTCGATGTCGCCGGGAAGGCGTACGACGAACTGCAGCGCCTCCTGATGGCGGCGGCGCTGGGCCACGGTGCGGCGGTATCGGGTCACGGCCACATACGTCGCGGCGATCGCGCTGAGCAGGAGGGCCCCGTTGAAGGCGTACGCCGCGGGGGCACCGGATCCGTCGTGATGGTGCCAGCAGTTGGCCGCCCACTCTGCGGCCCGGTGCGCCAGACCATGCCGGCCGGTCGAAACCAGCGCGACCACTCCGACAAGGCCGGCAAGCGTGCCCGCCAGGGCTCCCAGCCACGCGAGTGCGGCGACCCGGGGAATCCGCTGACACCAGGCGCTCCGGCTCAGCAGCGGCCCGGCACCGACGCCGAGAGCGAGGGTGATCGCACCGAGTTCGGCGAGCGGGCTCACGACCGCGATTCCGTCGGCGCCGAACGCTGCGCGAGCTCCATCAGGAGCCGGTGCGCGTCCTGCGGATCGATGGTCTCGGCGAACCGGGCCAGGACCGGTCCGCGGTCGGTGGTCTCGGCCAGCGCCTCGGCCATCACCTGCGCGACGTGATCCTCACGGCTGCGCGTCGGAGCGTACCGCCAGGCGTTCCGGTCGGCCGTACGAGACAGGAAGCCCTTCTGGACGAGCCGGTCGGCGACGGTCTGCACGGTCGTGTACGCCGATCGTTTGGCCGATCCGGCGTTCACCTTCTCCATGAGCTCGCGGATCAGCAATGGCTTCTGGGCGTCCCACAGCGCCTCCATGATCGCTCGCTCGAGCGGCCCCGCGATCGCCACCTGTCCGTCTCCCTCCCCGACCCGCACCATTGTGACCTATCGATCACCCGGGCCTCCTCCACATTAGGAGGCCTTCGCGTCACACGGACGCTGCGGTAGGCGTGGTCGCCCGCCTCTGCGGCGATGCGCCTCGTCCTCGGGCGATGTCGCGGCGGCCGGCTCGCCGAGCCGTCTTGCGAGGGGGAGGGGCGGTCGGCGTCGGCCGCCCCTCCCGAGGGCTCACATGTTCTTGAGCAGGTTCCGCATCGTGGTGATCTCGGTGCTCTGTGAACCGACGATCGAGCCGGCCAGGGCCTTGGCGTCGGTGTTCGACCCCTGGGCCTGCTCCGCCTTGGCCATGGCGATGGCGCCCTGGTGATGCTTGATCATCATCTGCAGGAACGCCTTGTCGAAGGCCTTGCCGGACAGGGTGTCGAGCTTCTTCATGTCCTGATCGGACATCATCCCCTCACCCATGTGGTGCATGCCGCCCGGCGAGGGCGACGAAGCGCCCCAGGCCTTCAGCCAGCCGGTCATCTTGTCGATCTCCGGCTGCTGGGCGTTCTCGATCTGGGTGGCCAGCTTCTTCACCTCGGGCGCGGACGCCTTCGTGGCGGCCTGCTTGGCCATGGTGATCGCCTGCTGGTGGTGCGGGACCATCATCTGCGCGAACATCACGTCCTGGCCGTTGTGGCCGGCGGTCGCCGGAGCCGAGCTCATGCTCATGGACGGGCCCATGGAGTGACCGCTCATCGGCTGACCGGAGTCCTTCTTGTCGCCTCCGCCGCACGCGGCGAGGGTGAGCGCGGCGATTGGGACGACGAGCAGGGAGAAAGCGCGTTTCATCGATCTTCGACCTTCCGTATTCGGAGCGTGCTGAATCGAGCGTCACGGGTCATCGGCGGACCCGGACGCCTGTCACAGCCGGAGTACGGAAAGTTGGAAGACTGATGGTCCAGGCGGTGCTCGGCCTCGGCTGCCGCTTCCGAGCCCGGCCGGGCTGACCGTTGCGACGGGCCGCCTGCTACGGCCGACGAAGACGGCGTACAGGATCAGCAACGCGGCCACGACCAACAGGGCCAGGCATATCTGGCCGCCTGGGTGCTTGTGGCCGGGCGCGTCGTGCGACGGTGGGACGGACATGTCGTGCCCGGTCTCGGCGCTCGTGTGACCCATACCGGGCATCACGACGGCGACCGTGGCCGGGCGCATCTCCACGGGACTGGCGGTCGCCTGAAGCCCGTGCATCGCGAACAGGCCGAGCATCGTCAGCGCCAAGAGCAGCAGGTGGCCCGGCGATACCGCCAAAGCGTGCGGCCTGCGCTGCCTGCTGCTCATGTCCCCTGACCATACCGGAGGCGCCCTGTGCGCTCGCCCACGGCGCGATTCGCCGGTTCGTGGTCGAGCCGGCCAGGTTCAAGGACGGGCCTCGCGATCGGTTGCTACGTCGCGGTCGGGTCTTCTCCGATGAACTCTTCAAGTGCCGGGTTGACCTGTGCGGGGCAGTCCTCGTGCGCTGAGTGGCCGCAGCCGGGGAGGATGCGTACCGTGGCCTGGGGTAGCCGCCGCGTGAATCGTCCGGCGAGTGTGGCGGGAAGATAGCGGTCTTCGGCTCCCCAGATCAGCAGCACCGGAGCATGGATTCTGCTGAGTTCACGCTCGGTGTCGGCCCACCGTACGCGGCGTTGCAGGCGCAGGATGAGGCGCCTGTTGGCGGGTCGCCGGGCCGCATCCCAGGTCCTTCGTACCTTCTCCGTGGTGACCCTGTCCGGGTGGGCGAAGGACTTACGCAGCATGCGCGCGACGTCGGCCTCTCGCAGGAATCTGGTGGCGAGTTCGCCGATGAGCGGGTATTCGAGGATGCGCCAGTCCCAGGTGTCCTTGACGTCCAATCCGGTCGGGCCGATGAGTGCGAGCCGGGTCACCCGTTCCGGGTGCGATTCAGCGAACCGCAGCGCCCACCCTCCACCCCAGGAGTGACCCACGAGTGCGGCCTGGGGCAGGCCGACGGCGTCAAGGAAGACGCCGACCGCGTCGGCCATCGCGTCGGTCGTACAGGCGAAGCCGGGGTCGAGGACCTCGGTGTAGCCGTGCCCTGGTGGGTCGAACGCGTAGACCGTATGGCGGTGGGCCAGTGCGGGGATCAGTTCGCGGTAGCTGCAGAGCCATTCGCCGCCGCCGGGGATCAAGACGACAGGGGAGCCGGTGCCCGTACGAACGTAGTGAAACCGGAAGCGCGGGGTGTCGGCGAACCGGGATTCGACGTCCAGGCCAGGGATCAGTGCCGTGGATATGTGGTCGTGTTCGCCCGGAGTGTCAATGGACATGCGGGCCACCGGTGATCTGGGGCTTGCCGGGCGGGAGGATGCCTACCGCGACCGCGGCGCCGATCGCGGCGGCCGCCGTGCAGACACCGAACGCGTTCGTGAACCCGGCGGATGTCCCGGCCTGAATACCGGCGGCCGCGACGGTCGACACGACCGCGACGCCGATCGAGCCGCCGACCTCGTGGAAGGTGTTGACGACGGCGGACGCGAGCCCGGCTTCTTGGTGAGGGACGAAGGCCAATGCCGTGGTGGTGGCCGCGACGAACACCGCGCCGAGGCCGACGGCAGCGATCACGAAGCCGGGGAGCAGGCCGCTGTAGACGTCGGCGCGATCGGACAGACGTGTCAGCGCTCCGGCCCCGATCGCCGCCAGGACGAGTCCGGTCGCGGTGACGGGGCGGCCGCCGATCCGGCCGATGAGCCGGCTGCCGAGGTGGGCGCCGATCGCTGTCGCCGCCGCGACCGGCAGGAACAACAGTCCGGTCTTCAGGGCGCTGAAGCCGCGTGCGTGCTGGAGGTACAGCGAGCCCAGGAAGAAGAAGGAGATGAGCAGGCCGGTGGCGATCAGCATCAAGAAGGCGCCGGCCACCACTGATCGGTGGGCGAACATCCGCAGATCCATCAGCGGCGTCCGGCTGGACCGCTCGATCAGCGCGAACACCCCGTACAGGATGACGGCGGCCGCCAGGGAGATGAGAATGGCGCCGCCGCCCCAGCCCGCGTCACCGGCTTTGACCAGCCCGTAGATGAGAGCGGCGGTGGCGGTGGTGACGGCGAGTGCTCCGGGGAGGTCGATGCGTCGCGCAGCCGGGTTCGACGCGGAGGTCGGAAGGAGCGCCGGCAGCGAGATGAAGACGAGCGCGCCGACCGGGACGTTCACGAAGAACACCCACTGCCAGCCGGGGCCGGCGGTGAGGGCACCGCCGAGCAGGACGCCTATCGCCGACCCGGCTCCTCCGATCGCCGCCCAGATCCCGAGAGCCTTGTTGCGTTCGGTGCCGTGGAACGTCGTGGTGACGATCGCCAGAGCGGCCGGGGACAGCAGCGCCGCGCCGATTCCCTGGGCGAGGCGGCCGGTGATCAGCGTGGTTCCGTCGCTCGCCAGGCCGGTGGTCAGCGAGGCGAGCGTGAAGACGGCCAGACCTGTCAACACCATCCGGCGTGCGCCGAACGCGTCCGCCAGGCGCCCGCCCAGCAGCATCAGCCCGCCGAAGCACAGGGTGTAGGCGGTCACCGCCCAGGTCAGGGCCTCTCGCCCGAGGTGCAGGTCCTGCCCCATGCTCGGCAGCGCGACGTTCACCACGGTCACGTCCAGGATCAGCATGAACTGCGCCAGGCTGAGCAGGGCGAGCGCCGGCCAACGCCGCGGGTCGGGCGGTGTCTCGACGTGAGCATGCGCGGATGCGGTGTGATTCATCGGTTGTCTCCAACAGATCGGCCTGCCGAGCGCCGAGGGAAGAGCAGCAGTGCCATCACGGTGCCGACTGCGGTGATGCCGACTCCGGTGAGCATCGCGGGATGCATCCCGGCGACGAACGCCTCACGGACGGTGGGGGCCAGGCCGGGGACGTGCAGCGCCGCGGCCGGTGAGGCCTTGACCGATGCGGGGCTGTGGGCGGGTAGGTGCCTGCCGTACGTGTCGGACAGCAGGCTGCCCATCACCGCCACCCCGGTGGCGGCACCGAGTTGGATCGCGGCGCTGTTCGTCGCCGATCCGACCCCGAGATCGGCTTCGGGCAGCGATCCCACGATGGCGTCGGAGGTCGCGGTGATGATGAAGCCGGCGCCGCCACCCAGCAGCAGCATCGCGAACAGTGCTCGCCCGTACCCGTCTCCGGGGGACGTCGTGCCGAGTATCGCCAGACTCGACAGGGTCAACGCCATGCCCGCGGCCGATACCCAGCGGCCTCCGATCCGTTGTCCGAGGACACCCGCCAGCGGCCCGGCCACCAGGGTCACCAGCGCCGTGGGGGCCAGCCGCAGGCCGGTTTCCCGCGCCGGATAGCCGAGGACGAACTGTAGGTACTGCACGAGCACGAACAGCGTGCCGATCAGCGCGAATGCTCCGAGCAGGATGAGCAGGTCGCCGACCGCGAGGTGCCGGTGCCGGAAGATCCCGAGCGGCAGCATCGGGTGCCCGCTACGACGCTCCCATGCGACGAACGCGACGGTGAGCACCACCGCGATGGCCCCGACGCCCACTACCGCCGGGCTGCCCCAGCCTCGCGAAGGGCCTTCGATGATCGCCCACACCAGCGTGGCCGGTCCGGTGACGGACAACAGCACGCCGAGCGGATCCAGGCGGCGTGGCCCCACGGCCCGCGACCGGGGGATCACGGCGGCGGCCGCCAGCAGCCCCAGCACGCCGATCGGCAGGTTGATCAAGAACACGGATCCCCACCAGAACCGGCCGAGGAGCCAGCCACCGACGAGCGGGCCGACCGCGATACCCAGGCCGACGGCGGCCGACCAGATCCCGATGGCCTTGGCCCGCTCGACCGGGTCGCCGAACACGTTGCCGATGATCGCCAGGGTGGACGGCATGATCAGCGCCTCACCCACTCCCATGGCACCCCGGGCGACCATCAGCGTGGCGACCGATCCGGCGTACGCCGCGACCACGGACGCCCCGGTGAACAGCACGATCCCGGCCAGGAACACGCGCTTGCGGCCGAGCCGGTCGGCGAGGCTCCCGCAGAACAGCATGAGCCCGGCGGCCATCAGCGCATACACGTCGACGATCCACTGCAGATCGCTGGTCGAAGCGCGCAACTCGATCGAAAGGGTGGGCAGAGCGACGTTCAGCACCGTCGTGTCCAGCCCGACGATCAACAGGCTGACCCCAAGAACCGCGAGCGTCAGCCACCGTCGACGATCCGATCGGCCGGTACGACCTCGATCGAGCCGTTCCTCCGTCCGATTACTCACAGGACTCCCTTTCGCGTAGACGCCGACGAGGAGCACGTCTTTACCCCTCGGGGGTATGATCTCGAAGTGGCCGGGCACCATTTGGTTCGCGAACCTGGGGTCCCGGTCTGGCGATCACGTTACGAAGGGCATGGCGCGAGGGAGGAGGACCGTACATGCCAAGGTCGGTCCGAAACGCGACAGGAAGACGGCCGAGGTAGCCCGCAGATGTCGACGTCACCCCATACCGAGCCCGGGCGCGACGATTCGGTGGCCGTCAGCATGGCCAGGCTGCTCCTCGCCGCGGCCGAACACGCCGGCGCCGATCGGCGAGCCCTCGTCAGAGTGGCCGGCCTGTCCGAAACGGTCCTCGCCGATGACGAGGCGCGGATCACCGTCGAGCAGTCGATGCGCCTTTGGGAGGCCATCTCGGCGAGCGTGGCGCATCCGCACGTCGGCCTACGGATCGCCGACTTCTATCGGCCCGGCATGCTGGACCTGTTCGACTACCTGTTCACCAGCGCCGCCACGCTGGGCGACGGCCTCCAGTTGACCAGCCGCTACATGCACTTGGTCGGCCACAGCTGGGCCGTCGACGTGACATCCCGAGACGGCACGGTGACCGTCTCCCACCGAGCGCTGCACGCGGAGGATCGGGTCCGCGCCCTCGCCGGCGAGTTCTCCCTCGGCGTCCTGCTGAACCGGGCGCGACGCGCTGCCGGACGTCCCGTCACGCCGCTGGCCATCGGATTCGACCATCCAGCTCCGCCGAATCGCGGCGCCTACGTGGAAGCGTTCGGCACCGAGCGGATCGACTTCGGGTTGCCGGCCACCACCTTCACCCTGAGCGCCTCGGATCTGGATCTGCCGCTGCGTGGCGCGGACCCCGCCCTGGCCGCCGTCCTACGCCGCTACGCCGCCACATTCAGCCCGGCCGCACCGATCACGACCTGGCAGGATCGGCTGCGGCGACTGATCGGTGACCATCTGGCAGACGGGACCGCGACGCTCGAGGTGATCGCCGGCGAGCTAGCCATGAGCCCGAGGACCTTGCAGCGCCGTCTCGCCGAGTCCGGTACGACCTGGCGCCAGGAGATCGACGCCGTCCGCGAGGAACACGCACGGACGCTCCTTCGCGAGAACAACCCCGGCAAATATCGCCTCGCCGCCAGTCTCGGCTACTCCGACACACGGGCGCTCCGGCGGGCCATGCGCCGCTGGTCTGCGTAAACGTGCAGGGCGCATCCCTGCTTCATGGCGAGCGGCCGAAGGCGGCCTCGCTGCGCAGAGGGATTCCAGGTGCCATGGACGGCGAAGTCCGGTCATCGCCACCCGGACGAGCCGGCGCACCGCAGCCTGAGAGGGCAGGCCGACGGCCGCATTGAGGGCGTGCAGGATCGCCTCATGAGTCCTTCCGAAGGTTCCACACGCCGGCGGTAGAAAAGCCGGTCCGAGGATGATGGTCACTGCTTGGCGCGGCGTAATGTAGGCGGTGGTGTGCTGCGGGCAAGATCGAACGCCAACACCGATCTCGTGCTCATGTCGCAGTACGAAACTGTATAGCCTGCTACGAAAATCTCTTGGTCGTCAGTTGCCTTTGGGATTTTTTGCTTTGTGCTAGAAACGCGTTTCGAGGGGTGTCCGTTGGGGAGTCGTTATGCGTGCCATCGTCATCGAGAAATTCGGTGGACCGGACTGCCTGGTCTACACCGAACTTCCCGACCCTGAACCCATCGCAGGTCATGTCGTCATCGAGATCAAGGCATTCGGCATCAACCACGCCGAAATGCATATGCGCAGCGGCGAATGGGCGGAAGCGGCGAAGGTGAGCGGCATTGAATGCGTCGGGCTGGTAAAGTCCTGCCCCGGTGGAGAGTTTCCTATCGGCGCGAAGGTCGCGGCGCTCATGGGCGGTCTCGGGCGTACCATCAACGGCAGCTATGCCGACTACACCCGAGCACCCGTATCGAACGTGGCGCTCATCGAGTCCGATCTGCCCTGGGATCAGCTCGCCGTCATCCCAGAGACCTATGCGACCGCTTGGACCTGTCTGTTCCGTAACCTGGAGATCACCCAGGGGCAAACCCTGCTCATCCGCGGTGCGACATCCTCCTTCGGCCAAGCCGCGATCGGCCTTGCGGTCAATGCCGGCGCACGAGTCATCGCTACCACCCGCAACCCCGAGCGCTTTGCCATGCTGGAGGAACTCGGGGCGCAGCGCGCCGAGCTGGAGGGGCCCGAACTCTCTCAGCGAATCGCCGAGGCCAAGCAACTCGACGCAGTGCTCGACCTGGTGGGCAACAGCACCATCCTCGATTCCCTGGCGATGCTACGGCGCGGCGGCCGCGCCTGCCTGGCCGGCTGGCTGGGCGGCCTCGACCCGATTCCCGACTTCAACCCGTTGCTGCAAATGGCAAGTGGCGTCTATCTGACCTTCTTTGGGAGTTTCGTGTTTGGAACGCCCGGCTTCCCGCTGTCCGACGTTCCCTTGCAGGCAATCGCCGAGCAGGTGGCGGCGGGCCGGCTCAAGGCCAAGCCGTCGCGCGTGTTCCGTTTCGAGGAGGTACGTGAGGCCCACCGCGTGATGGAGGCCAACCAGGCCAAAGGAAAGATGGTAGTCGTTAACGACCGAACGTAAATTTCGCTGCGCAGGTCAGCGCGCCGCCGGTATCCGGCCCATGAAGTCGAGGATCAGCTCGGCGACCTCGTCGCCGGCGCTCTCCAGCAGGAAGTGCCCACCGTCGAGAAGGTGGATCTCGGCGTCTGGGAGATCTTCGGTGAAGGCGCGGGCACCGTCGGGGCCGAAGATCTCATCGCCCTTGCCCCACACCGCGAGCACCGGCGGGACGTTGCTGCGCAGGTACTCGTGCAGTGCCGGATACAGCGGTGGGTTGGTCGCGTAGTCGCGGAACAGGGCGAACTGGATCGCGTCGTTGCCCGGCCGGGACACCAGTGCGAAGTCGTGGTGCCAGGTGTCCGGACTGACGAGGCTCTCGTCCGGCACGCCGGTGAGGTACTGCCATCTGATGGCCTCGAGTGTCAGCGCGGTACGGACCTTGCTCTCGGTCTCGGGCGTCTGCTCACGCTGGTAGTCCCACACGGGATTCCAGAAGCTGTCCACGAAGCCGGCGTCGTAGCCGTTGCCGTTCTGCGTGATGATCGCGGTGATCGCCTGCGGGTCGGCCAGCGCCAGGCGCCAGCCGATCGGGGCACCGTAGTCCTGGACGTACATGGCGTAGTACGCCACGCCCAGTTGTTCGAGCAACGCCACGGTGAGGTCGGCCAGGGCGTCGAATGTGTAGTCGAATTCGTTGGCCGACGGGGCGGCGGACAGCCCGAACCCGAGGTGGTCCGGGGCGATCACATGATAGCGGTCGGCCAGCGCGGGGATCAGGTTGCGGAACATGAACGAGCTGGTCGGGAAGCCGTGCAGGAGCACGATGGCCGGGGCGTCGGCGGGACCGGCCTCCCGGTAGAACAGCCGCTGGCCCTGCACGGTCGCGTATCGGTGATGAACGACGGCCATGACTAACCCCTTTGATCGATTTTGGCGGTTGGGCTGTCCACACCCGTCCTCGACGGTGTGCCCCAAGAAGAACCGACTGACGCCGTCGCCGGGTGGGCGCCCCCTGCAGGGCACGCTGTCGGCCAGTCGGCGAGAGCAGGGCGCATTGGCGGGAGCGTCGGATCTCGTTCCTAGGAGTGACGATGACAGGCGGGAACGCCCCCCGTTTTCGACTAAGTCGGTGACAGCAACCTGACCATCTGCAAGGCAACTGGTGAATCATGGAGACATGGCCAAAGACCCCTTTTTCGACGAAGGCCACGCGGCGGCCGCGCCCGACCCGGTAGCCGGCGCCCCGACCTCGGCTCCGGACGGTTCCGGCCCGGACCTGACCGTGACCCACACCTCGGAGAGGGCCCACGCCGTCAAGCCTCCCGAGTCGTCCCGCACGGAAGAGGTCGAAGGGACGCTTACGCGTGAGCTTCGGCCGACCCGGGTGGTGCCGCGTTGGGTCGGCTGGCTGGTCATCGCCGCCGGTGTCGCCATGTTGCCGTGGATTACCGGCTTGAGTTTCGTCCTGCCCACCAGCCATGAGACGGCCCACTACAACGCCTCATGGATCGGTTTCGACCTCGGGCTGTGCGCGATGCTCCTGCGCACCGGCTGGCTGGCTCAGAAGGGCCGGGAGCACATCGAGTTGAGCGCGGCGATGACGGGCACTCTGCTGTTGGTGGACGCGTGGTTCGATGTGGTGACCGCCGACAGCCGAGGCGAGCTGATGCTCGCGCTGGCACTGGCGTTGTTCGGCGAACTGCCGCTGGCCGCCTTCTTCCTCTGGATCGCCGGACGCGTCGAATTCCGGCGCCAGCGGCGCGCCGCGGCGCTGGCGAGGCTGCTGCGAAGGCTGCGGAGACGCCGCTCCGCGGCGGCTCGCGCTCGATCCGCTGGGACCTGATCGCCCAGCAGTACGACCGGATGGTCAAGTACGCCACCGCCCTGCGGCTGCGGCGGCCGCCGCAGGGCGGCCGCCGCGCTCAAACCTGGAAGACCAGCTCAGCAGCCGGCACGCGAACAGCCATGCCCGAGGTCCTCCTGTCCGTCATGTGAACAACAGTCGCAGTCGCCAGCCGTCATTTCCGCATACGGCAAGCGGACCGAAACGAGGCGGCGCATCTTCCGGACGCGGCCACACTGGCCGACGCCGCCGGCCCGATCGGCGGTTCCGCGGCTCGGCTGCTGGACGTCTGGGCGCACGCGGCGCACGGGCAGGCCGGCTAGCGGCCCAGGTCTCACACCACCGGCCCACCGGGCAGAGATCAGGGTCGACCATAATGACCGCCATGGCCGACGCGGCCACAACGGGGCTCGGTCACTGCCCGGCACGGCGTGCACCGCACGCCTGAATCAGGTCGCTGTGGCTGCTTCGGCACGGGAGAGGGCAAGTTCGAGTACGGCCAGTAGCGCGTCCCGGACCGAGCCCGTCTTCCGTGCGTCAAAGACGATCAGCGGTACGTGCGCGGCGATGTCCAGCGCCCACCGCACCTCGTCCAGAGGGTGCGCGACCTTCCCGTCGAACGCGTTGACCGCGACCACGAACGGGATGTCCTTGTACTCGAAGTAGTCCACCGCCGCGTAACAGTCGTCCAGGCGGCGGGTGTCCACGATCACCAGACCGCCGAGGGCACCCTCGACCAGGTCGTCCCACATGAAACCGAACCGCTCCTGGCCCGGTGTGCCGAACAGGTACAGCTTCAATGTCGGGTCGATCGTGATGCAACCGAAGTCCATGGCCACCGTGGTGGTGGTCTTGGCAGGAGTGTGCGTGAGATCGTCCACGCCCGCCGCGACCTCGGTGATCTCGGCCTCCGTGGTGAGCGGGCGTATCTCGGAGATCGAGCCCACGGCCGTGGTCTTGCCGACCCCGAAGCCGCCGGCGATGACCAGCTTGACGGGGAGCGGCGGCCGTTCGGCCGGCGTCGCGGAGTGCGCCCTGTCAGTCGGGGACGGCACGGAGACCATCGATAATCCTTCGTAGTACGGAGACGTCCTGTGTTGCTCTGGCGTTCGGCACGAAGATTTCCAGATACCCGGCGGCGCACAGGTCCTCGGCCAGCACGCGGGTCACGTTGAGGTGCTGTCGGAGCCGGGCGGCGAGTTCCGCCACCGACTCCGGCCATCGGCAGGCGGCGACGATGTCGCGGTGTTCGAAGGTGAGCGAGTTGAGGGCGGACAGCCCTGCCGAGGTCGACACGATCTGGGTCTCGAGCGGCATGGGCGGCGCGTTGCCGCCTCCCGACACCCGGCCGGCGGTCAGCAGGAACGGCCTGATCGCGGGGGCACGGCCGACCGGCTCCGGCGACCCCGAGACATCCTCTGCCGCTTCGTGGGGTCGTGGTACTGGTTCACCGACGGCCATCACGATCTCCTCCTCCGTGCCTGTACCCGTGACCCTGGCTGCGGGACGGATCAGCCGGCCGACGCGGCGCCGACGCTCTTCTTCAGCTCCAGCACCAGTTGGGGGCTGAGCGCGGACCCGACGCGGTTGGCGAAGAGGGTCATCTCGTAGGCGATGTTGCCCAGCTTCGCCTCCTTCGAGGCGACCACGCCGAGGACGGCGCCGCTTCCGATGGCCGACACCAGCAGATGGCCGCCCTCCAGGTCAATGATGACCTTGTTGAGACCGCCCAGGCCGTAGCTGCCGGAGGCGCCTGCGGCGAGACTGATGAGGCCGGACACGATCGCGGCGAGCCGCTCGGAATCGGCCTGGTCGCGCAGCCGGGAGGCCGCGATCAGCAGGCCGTCGGACGATACCGCGATGGCGTCGACGACACCGGCGGTCTCAGTGGCGAACCGATTGAGCAGCCAGGTGAAGTCGGCTGCGGCGGCTCGCAAGTCCGCGGGTTCCGCCCACTCGGGCTTGCCTTCACCTGTCGGCGTGGTCACTGCCCGACTCCTTCCTGGGTTCCTGGTGTGGTGGTGCCGGGTCCGTCTGAGTAAGGGTGCTGTCCTGCTCCGCCTGGCGTACGGCGGCCTCGAACTCCTCGAGTTCCGAGCGGACCGCGTCGGCGTCGACGGGCCCCCGCTCGGCCGCGATCCCGCCGTCGGCCGGAGCGGCGGCCATGGCGAGTGTCGCGCCGCGTACCCGCCGCCGCAGCGGCTGCTGGCGGCCCTGCGGCGCGGGCGAGTCGTCGGGGGCGGCGTCGGTCTGCCCCACGCCGGTGCGGGCCCGGACGCGCCGGGGGAGGCCGGCCTTCGTCAACGGGGCCGCCGGCTGCTGTTCGGGGGCGGCGGGGGCCGGCACGGGCAGGGACGCGGGTGCGACGGCCTCCGGCTTGGGCCTCACCGGGAGCGCCGTCACGGTCCCGGCCGGGTCCGTGGCCGGGGACGGCGCGGGGTTTTCCGGGTTCATACTCAGCAGCAGCGCGGAGGGGATCCAGACGGTGCCGGTGATGCCACCACCCGGCGTCCGGCTCAGGGTGACGCGTATGCCCCAGCGCCGGGCGAGGGTGCCGACCACGAAGAGGCCGAGCACCTTGGTCGGTACGAGGTCGAGCCGTTCCCGGCGGATCAGCCGGGCGTTCTCCTCGGTGAGGCGTTCCGCGCTCATGCCGAGGCCGTGGTCGACGACCTCGATCAGCGCGCCGCCATCCGGGGTGATGTCGGTCCCGGGCCGGACGACCACCTCGACGGGCGCGTGGGACGGGGAGAACGTGACCGCGTTCTCCAGCAGTTCGGCGAGCATCAGCGTCAGGTCGCCGATGATGTCGGGCGTGACGGTGGCCTCTGCCCCGGACCGCAGGGACACCCGCTGGAACCCCTCGATCTGGCCGAGCGCCGCCCGGATGACGTTGGCCATGGTGGTCGGCTGGGCCTCGACGCCGGTCTCGCGGATTCCGGCGAGCAGCATCAGGCTGTCGGCGTTGCGCTGGAGGCGTACGGCGATGTGGTCGATGCGGTAGAGCCGCTCGAGGACGTCGGGGTCGGTCTCCTCGCGCTCGACGGCGTCGATCAGGATGAGCTGACGTGAGGTCAGATTGCTGACTCTGCGCCCGACGTTGCCGAACATCTCGGCGACATTGCGGCGGCTCAGCACCTGCCGCTCCAGCAGCTGGGCGGCGGTGACCTGCACCTGGTTGAACGCCTCGGCCAGCTTGCCGATCTCGTCGCGGACCGGGACCGGGATCGCCTGCGGCCGCAGCGGGGTGCTGTCGGCGGACTCGTCGTCTGAGACCCGGGCGAGTTCCTCGCCCGCCACGTCGACCACCTGCTGGGCGGTGTCGGTCAGGGTCGCCAGGGGACGGACGACCGAGCGCCGGACCAGGACGCAGAAGGTCAGCCAGGCGACGAAGCCGAGCAGCGCCAGACCGAGTAGGACCAACGCCTTCCGCAGAGCGTTCTCAGAGACGGTCTCGGCTTGGGCGGCGATCTGCCCGATCAGCGACCGCGTGATGCCGAGGCGGGTTTCGGCCTGCCGTGTTCCGGCGGCGATCGCTTGCTGCAGCTGCTCCGGCCGCTGGCCCTGCAGGGAACTCGGATCGACCTGGAGCTCCGCGAACTGGGACGCGATGCCGTTCTGCTCGGCACTGCGCCTGATTCCGTCCAGCCTCAGGACCTGGCCTGGGGTGGCGATCTGGACGAATCGGTCGAACTGGTACTCGTAGAGCTTTTGGGCGCCGACCGCGCGGGTGAACTCGGTGATGGCGTTGGCGTCCCGGGTCTGGGCGGAGAACACACTGCTCTCGAAGGCCGCATGGGCGGCGTCGGCGCGCAGGACCGTGTTGAGCAGATTGACGACCGAGGACGACGAGGTGTCTTCGATGCGGCCGAGCCCGATGCCGTCGATCAGATAGTCGACCGCGGAGGCGTATGCGGGGTCGATGTTGGCGGCGGGGACGTAGGTTCGCTCGAGCTTCTCGTGCAGGACGGCAAGGCCACCGATGTACTGCAGTGCCTGCGCCTCCTCCTTGCCCAGGCTCGACCCGAACGCGGAACGCACGGCGGCGACCTGCGCGTCGGTGTCCCGCTGTGCCCGGCGATAGGCGGTGGTCGACGGCAGGTCGGCTCCGGGGCGGGCCGACTCGTACTGCACGGACAGCAGGAGCGCCTGCCGGTGTTCGGCCTGGATGTCGTTGATCAGTCTCGCGACCTGCTCGCTGTCGCGCACCAGCTCCGCGGTCCGGCCGGCGGCCCGGGCCTGCTCCGCCTGACCGTCGACGCCGACGCCGAGAAGCGCGCCGACGATCGCGATGGGCAGGATCACCAAGACGTTGAGTTTCCGCCGGAACGGCCATCGGTCGAGGACGGCGCCCGCCCTTCGGCGGAACCGCGGCGTCGGGTGTCCACGCCCGGGCGGGTCGGGTGCGAGCTGCGGCTCAACTGTCTTCGCAGACACCCCGGCCTCCTTCAATGTGCTCTCTAGCGACGACTGGGGCGTCGTTGCCGTTGGACCGCCGGCGACCGGGGAGCGGAAGTGACCCTGTCGCAGCTCACGCCCGAATACCGGTGAACGGGATCGTGCGCCACGTGTCCGGACTGCGGGTGCAGGATGCGTAGGTTACCGCTCGCATTATCGTTCACGTAGCCGTTCACGTGTTATGTCCAATGAAGAGTTGGTTACGAATCATTCGTGAACTATCTGCCAGCCACAGGGTTTCGTCTATTGGTACGCTCCGTCACCGCGAGCGATGCCGACCGGTGATCCGCCAACTCTTGGCGGTGTGTCGGAGGCGTCGCTTGGATCGTCGGCGGCGCCCCGACATCCCCCCAGGCACCTGGCGACTCGATCCGTCTCTCCCGCCCCTCTCGCGCCCGCGAGGAGCCCATATGCATCCTGCCCGCAAGGCGGCACTGACGTCCGCCGCGCTGCTGGCCATGGCCGTCACCGCCGTCGCCGGCTGCGACGGTGGCTCAGCCATCACCGCGTCCCCTGCCGCCGGCTCCTCCGAACCGGGCTGCCCCACCGTCGTGGCCAACGCCAAGCAGGCCGTCGAGAAGGCCGAAGACGTCAACGCCCCCTGGACCGGCCCAAGCACCGGGCCGAAGGCCGTCCCCGGCAAGGCCATCGTCTATGTCGCCCAGAGCATGGCCAACCCTGGCGTCGTCGGCGTCGCCCAGGGCGTCCAGGAAGCCGCCAAGGTCATCGGCTGGGAAGTCCGCGTCATCGACGGCCGGGGCACCCACGCCGGCCTCCAGGCCGCTTTCAGTCAGGCCGTCGCCCTCAAGCCCGCCGGCATCGTCATCGGGGGCTTCGACCCCAAGTCGACCTCCAAGCAGGTCGAGCGGGCCAACGCCGCCGGCATCCCCCTTATCGGCTGGCACGCCGTCGCCAACCCCGGCACCAGCAAGGATCCGAAGCTCTTCAGCAACATCACCACCAAGGTCAAAGACGTCGCGAAGATCAGCGCCGACTGGATCATCGCCCAGTCCAACGGCCGCGCGGGCGTCGTCCTGTTCACCGACGCCTCGATCCCCTTCGCCAAGAAGAAGTCCGACCTGATCAAAACGGAGCTCGGCATCTGCTCCGACGTCAAGCTGCTGAGCTACGAGAACATCCCCATCTCCGAATCCAACACCCGCACCATCCAGGCGGTCTCCTCCCTTCTCTCCCGCTTCGGCGGCAAGTGGACCTACTCTGCCGCCATCAATGATCTGTACTTCGACGACGCTGCCCCAGCCCTGCGCGCCGCGAGCAAGCAGGGCGCCGACGCCCCGTTCAACATCGGCGCCGGCGACGGCGACCCGTCGGCCTTCCAGCGCATCAACGGCAAGCAGTTCCAGGCCGCCACCGTGCCCGAGCCCCTGTCCGAACAGGGCTGGCAGATCATCGACGAGTTCAACCGCGCCTTCGCCGGCAAGCCCGCCAGCGGATACATCGCCCCCGTCCACATCACCACCGCCGACAACAGCGGCGGCGCATTGTCCTGGGACGCCGAGGGCTACCGGGAGGCCTACCGCAAGATCTGGGCCAAGTGAGCGACCGGCGACCGACCTGGAGCAGCGATACATTCCCCGGCGCCGTGCCGCGCTGATCGGAAAACATGACCTCGGGCACGCGTGCGGCAGCGGACCCCGGGTGTTGAGCTCGGCGCGGGGTCCGTCTGGACGGCACCGTCGGCTGGCCCAAATCGGCTTGCTGGTCCACGTGCGGCAACCAGCGTGACCAACGAGCCATCCTTTATTCCCGATCGGGTCAGGGCAGCGTGAGGATGAGGGGGCCTTGTTCGGTGATGGCGATGGTGTGCTCGATATGGGCGGCTCGGCTGCCGTCGATGGTGCGCAGGGTCCATCCGTCGGGGGCCGTGCGGTAGTTGTTGCGTCCGCCGGCCATGAGCATGGGTTCGATGGCGATGGTGAGGCCGTGGCGGAGGGGGAAGCCGCGGCCGGGGCGGCCGTGGTTGGGGACGTGCGGGTCTTCGTGCATCTGGCGGCCGATGCCGTGGCCGCCGAAGTCGGCGGGCATGCCGCATGCGGCGGTTCGAGCCACGGTGCTGACGGCGTGGGAGATGTCTCCGATGCGATTGCCAACGGTGGCGGCGGCGATGCCGGCGTCCAGGGCTTGCTGGGTGGCAGCGATGAGTTCCAGGTCGGCGGGGCGGGGGGTGCCGACGGTGAAGCTGATGGCGGCGTCGCCGGTCCAGCCGTCGAGTTCGGCTCCGCAGTCGATGCTGACAAGGTCGCCGTCACGCAGCCGGTAGTCGTCGGGGATGCCGTGGACTACGGCGTCGTTGACCGATGCGCAGATCACAGCGGGAAAGGCGGTGGGAGCGAAGGAAGGGCGGTAGCCCAGGAAGGGGGAGCGTGCTCCGGCCTTGCTCAGGACGGTGCGGGCTACTTTGTCGAGTTCTCGCAGGCGGACTCCCACGGCGGCCGTCTGCCGGACTGCAGCGAGCGCGTGGGCGACGACGCGCCCGGCCTCGCGCATCGCTTCGAGTGCCGTATCAGTCTTGATCTCCACCATGTGCTGTGGCTCCTGCCCAGTGCGACGGTACCCAATTATTATACCGGTATTAGTATCACGGTCATGGTGAGAACTCCTCTGACTCCGCAGGAGCGGCACCGTGGAGAGCGGTTCGGAGCTTTGCTCCGCCAGGCCCGCGGCGACCGCAGCATGGTGGACGTGGCGGCGGCGGCCGGGCTGTCCGCGGAGACGCTGCGCAAGATCGAGACCGGTCGGGCTCCGACCCCGGCCTTCTTCACCGTGGCGGCCCTGGCCTCCGCACTGAACCTGTCCTTGGACGCGCTGGCCGCCGCTTGCGTAGAGGAGGCCGACCGTGCCGAGCAGGCCATGTCGGCGTGAACGACGTCAGCGCATACGGACGGGCCAAGCTCATCGCTGTTCCCCGCTCAGATGGACAGCGAGGTAGTCCGCCCAGCTGTCCTGCGCGTACTGCGCCCAGCGGTAAGCGGTCCCGGCACTGACGCCGAACAGGTCGCTGACGACGATCGGTGGCCCCGGCGGCGAGTTCATCGCCAAGCCCAAGACCCCGATCGACTGATCGGACGGCCGGCGAATTGTCCCAAGCTCCGGCAGCGTGAGGGTCTGGCGAAAGGGCGGGCTTCCTGCGGCGTTCGGTCACTATGCCGTGATGCAAGATAAGGAGTTTTCGTACCGACCTCGGGTCACGTGTCGATTCGGCGTCAAGCCGCCCGTATAGAAGTGAAGGGCCGGCACGATGCCGGCGACCACGGCAAGTCGAGGAGGCTCTCGAAACAATGAAGCACTACCTGCTCAGCATCCAGCAGCCCGACGGAGGCCCGCCCGCGCCCGAAACCCTCGAGCCGATCATGCGGGACGTTGCGGCCTTCAACCAGGAGCTACGGGACGCCGGGGCATGGGTCTTCGCCGGTGGGCTCCATCTGGCCTACATGGCCGTCGTGGCCCAGCCGGGAGAAGGTGAGGTCCTCGTCACGGACGGCCCGTACACCGAAGGCAAGGAGCACGTCGGCGGACTGTCCATCATCAAGGCCTCCGACCTCGACTCCGCGACCGAGTGGGGCCGCAAGCTCGCCCGAGCGACAACGCTCCCCGTCGAGGTACGGGAGTTCCAAGGGGAAGCGGCCGATCACTTGCCGTAGATCGCGTGGTCCGGCGTGGGCGTACGAATAAGGTCGCAGGTGCTGAACAACGAGAACGGGCCGGACTCAGTGAGACCTGAGTTCGGCCCGTTCTTGTGTGTCTGCACAGGTCAGCAGCTTGATCACGCTGGCTGCTGTGGTGCGCCCCCTGCTGGATTCGAACCAGCGCACCCGGCTCCGGAGGCCGGTGCTCTATCCCCTGAGCTAAGGGGGCTCGGGACGGGTAGAGACTACCAGCTCAGCGACCACACTCGGACACATTAGATGCCCGAGTGGACCGCCGTACGCCGATGAGCTGGGCGAACGTCGTCCTCCCCACGGCGCGAAAAGATCGTTCCGCTCACGAATCCCGGGTCGGGTGAGGTGCATGTCGCGGTTCTCCGTGTGTCCCGGCCCGTGGACGCGTTAGCTTGGCGGCCGTGACATTGGGACGTGTACTGGTCGTTGACGACGACGAGGTGATCAGGCAGCTGATCGCCGTGAACCTCCAGCTGGAGGGATTCGAGGTGGTGACCGCCGTGGACGGGAAGGACTGCCTCGAACGGGTGCGGGAGCTCGCTCCGGACGTGATCACCCTCGACGTCATGATGCCCCGGCTCGACGGCTGGGTGACGGCCGTCAAGCTGCGCGACGATCCGGTGACGCGTGACATCAAGGTGGTCATGATCACTGCGCGGGCCCAGGAGCACGACATCAGGCGCGGGCACGAGATCGGCGTCGACGCCTATGTGACGAAGCCGTTCGACCCGGCCGAGCTGATCCGAACGGTCCGGGAGCTGGCCGGTGCGGGGCCGTCGGGCTGACCGGGGGAGTGGCAGAACCTCCGCTCATCCCGGCTCTGGCCGGAGAATCTCGCCCGAAGGTGGTCCTCGGCGCAGGAATGTCCACATGCTGGTCGGTTAGTCTCATCTCGTGACTCCGGCCGAGTTGAACGCCGCCGTCGTGGCCGCCGTCCGCGGTGCGGTCGACGACGGTGAGCTCGCCGCGCCCGTACCCGATCGCGTTCCAGTGACGGCGACCGCGACCGGCGACTACGCCACCCCGCTCCCGCTGCGCCTGGCGCGGGCCGCCGGGCGGCCGGCCACGGAGATCGCGGACCTGCTCGCGGCACGGCTCGCCCGGATGCCCGGGGTCGGCGACGTACGGGTCACCGGGCCGGGTTTCCTGTCGATCGGTGTGAGCGCCTCACTGGCCGCCCACATCGACGAGACGTACGGCGTCGTCGCCGTGCCGCGGGCCACCTGGCCGGAGCACCCACTGACGTTCGACAACCCGGGATTCGTGGTGCGCTTCGCGTACGCGAGGGCGGTCGCCGTACGCCGGCAGGCCGCCGAGCTGGGCATCCGCGCGGCCGACGGACCGCTGGCGGACCCGCGCGAGAAGCGCCTGCTGGGACTGCTCGCGGAGTTCCCCGGCCGGGCCGAGCAGGCGGCCCGGACGAACGACCCTCGGCCGTTCACCCGGCAGCTGGAACTCATCGCCGACGCGTACCACGATGTCCACGAGTGGTGTTCGCCGCTGCCGAAGGGCGACGAGCCCATCACCGGTCACCACGCCGCACGCCTTAGCCTGGCTGGAGCGGCGTACATCGTTCTGGGCAATGGCCTGCGCATGCTCGGCGAGACCCCGAACGACCGACTTTGAGTTCATACGGAGAGAGCAGTCGATGAGTCGAGTTCACCCGGCCGGCCCTCGGCACGCGGACGTGCTGCCCGAGGATCACCCGTTGCCTCCGCCGAGCGACCTGAACGCGCTCACGCCGAGCATCTGGCCGCGCGGCGCCCGTCGTGAGGACGGGGTGCTGACGGTCGGCGGTGTGGACGTCCGCGACCTCGCGGGGGAGTTCGGCACGCCGTTGTACGTCTACGACGAGGAGGACTTCCGGTCCCGCTGCCGGGAGTTCGCGGCCGCCTTCAGTGACGGCGACGTCTACTACGCCGGCAAGGCCTTCCTGTGCACCGAGATCGCCCGGTGGGTGAGGGACGAGGGGCTCGGACTCGACGTCTGCAGCGGCGGAGAGCTCGCGGTCGCGCTCCGGGCGGGGTTCCCGCCGGAGCGGATCACGTTCCACGGCAACAACAAGTCGGCGGGCGAGCTGGCGCGGGCCCTGGAGGTCGGCGTCGGCCACATCGTCGTCGACTCCTTCGAGGAGATCGTCCGCCTGGGCCACCTCGCGCGTGAACGGGGCGTCCGAGCCAAGGTGCTGATCCGCGTCACGACGGGCGTCGAGGCGCACACGCACGAGTTCATCGCCACGGCCCATGAGGACCAGAAGTTCGGGTTCGCCCGGGAGACCGCGCAGGAGGCCGCCCGCCGCGTCGTCGGCATCGAGGAGCTCGAGCTCGTCGGCCTGCACTCCCACATCGGCTCGCAGATCTTCGACACCGACGGCTTCGAGCTGGCCGCCCGGCGCGTGGTCGAGCTGATGGTCGCCATCCGGGACGAGCACGGCATCGAGCTCCCCGAGCTCGACCTCGGCGGAGGGTACGGCATCGCCTACACCGAGGGCGACGACCCGCTGGACCCGAAGCGCATCGCCGACAACCTGCGCGGCATCGTCACCCGCGCCTGCGAGGAGAAGAGCCTCTCCGTACCCCGCCTGACCGTCGAACCCGGCCGTACGATCGTCGGTCCGGGCGGCGTCACGCTGTACGAGGTCGGCACGATCAAGCCGCTCGAGGGCCTGCGCACCTATGTCTCCGTCGACGGCGGCATGAGCGACAACATCCGCACCGCGCTGTACGGCGCCGAGTACACCTCCGCGCTCGCCTCCCGGCGCTCCGACGCGGCCCCGATGCTCAGCCGCATGGTCGGCAAGCACTGCGAGAGCGGCGACATGGTGGTCCGTGACCTGTGGCTTCCGGCGGACCTCGCCCCGGGCGACCTGGTCGCGGTCGCGGCGACGGGAGCGTACTGCCGCTCACTCGCCAACAACTACAACCACGTGCCCAAGCCGGCGGTCGTCGCCGTCCGCGATGGCAGGGCGCGCCTCATCCTCCGCCGCGAGACCGAGGACGACCTGCTGCGCCTGGAGGTTTCGCCGTGAGTTCCGCAGGACCCTTGAAGATCGCCCTGCTCGGCTGTGGAGTGGTCGGTACCGAGGTGGTCCGCCTCCTGCACGAGCAGGCGGAGGATCTCGCCGCACGGGTCGGCGCCCCGCTGGAGCTGGTCGGCATCGCGGTGCGCCGGAAGGACAAGCGGCGCGAGGGCGTGCCGCCGGAGCTGCTGACGACGGACGCGACCGGGCTGGTGACCCGCCCGGACGTCGACATCGTGATCGAGGTGATCGGGGGCATCGAGCCCGCCCGCGGCCTGCTCCTGGACGCGATGAAGTCCGGCAAGTCGGTCGTCACGGCCAACAAGGCCCTGCTCGCCGAGGACAGCGCGACGCTCTTCGGCGCGGCCCGCGAGCACGGCGCCGACATCTACTACGAGGCGTCCGTGGCGGGGGCGATCCCGCTGTTGCGTCCGTTGCGCGAGTCGCTGGTCGGTGACCACGTGCATCGGGTGATGGGCATCGTCAACGGCACGACCAACTACATCCTCGACAAGATGGACTCCTCGGGGGCCGGCTTCTCCGACGCCCTGGAGGAGGCCCAGGCCCTCGGGTACGCCGAGGCGGACCCGACGGCCGACGTGGAGGGCTTCGACGCGGCGGCCAAGGCGGCGATCCTCGCGCAGCTGGCCTTCCACACCCGGGTCACCGCCGCCGACGTGCACCGGGAGGGCATCGCGGAGGTCACCTCCGCCGACGTGGCCAGCGCCCGCGCGATGGGCTGTGTCGTCAAGCTCCTGGCGATCTGCGAGCGGGTGCCGTCCGAGGACGACCGGAACGGCCGCGGCGTGTCGGTCCGCGTCCATCCGGTGATGATCCCGCGCACGCATCCGCTGGCGAGCGTCCGCGAGGCGTACAACGCGGTGTTCGTGGAGGCGCAGTCCGCCGGCTCGCTGATGTTCTACGGTGCCGGCGCGGGCGGTGCTCCGACCGCGAGCGCGGTGCTCGGCGACCTGGTCGCGGTGGCCCGCAACCGGGTGAACGGCACCCGCGGACCCGCCGAGTCCACCTACGCGGACCTGCCCGCGCTGCCCATGGCCGACACGGTCACGCGCTACCACGTCGCCCTCGACGTGGCCGACCGGTCCGGCGTGCTCGCTCGCGTCGCCGACGTGTTCGCCGACCACGGCGTCTCGATCCAGGCGGTCCGCCAGGAGGGCCACGGCGAGGAGGCGCAGCTGGTCATCGTCACCCACCGGGCACCCGACGGCGCGCTGTCGGCCACCGTGGAGAACCTCCGCGACCAGGAGATCGTCCGCGAGGTCGCCAGCGTCATGCGCGTCGAGGGTGACGAGTAAGAGCCCGCGCGGGCTCTAAGAAGGGCGAACCGGCCGATGGGCCCGGATAAGCGCTGACACGGGCGTTAGCATGCGGTGCGATGGCCGCATCCGCCGCACCAGCCGCCGAACCCGCCGAACCCGCCGAACCCGCAGGGCCGAGCCGGCCCGCCGGGCGGCGTGACGGAGTGCTCGGCACAGTACTGCTGCCGGTGTCGGCGCTCCGGCTCGCGGCGCGGTTCTTCGTCCCGCTGGCGATGTGGTTCAGTGCCGGGTCGATCATTCGTTACCTGCTGCTGCAGGGGATCTCGCATCTGGGAAGCGGCGGTCATCCTGGCGTTCGGCGGGCCGTCGTCCTGCTGCCGCTCAGCGTGGCGGTGCTGGCCTCGCTGGTGGTCACGATCGGGATGATGTTCACGCTCGGCCGCGGCCTGTCGGTGATCAAGGATCCCGACGAGCCGTACGTCACCGCGGTCGGGCGGACTCTGTTCCCCTTCGTCCTGGTCTACCTGGGCTGGAGCCTCTACACGACGGATCTGCGCGACGTGCTGCGCGCGGACGCCCAGCGGCGGGTGAACACCGGCGACGTCATGAACGTCGGCAACGTCCTCGACCTGCCGATCGCGGTCTGCCTGTTGGTCGCCGTGGTGGCGTGGGCGCTCCGGGTGGTCTGCGAACGCCGGTACGAGGAGAAGCACGGCCGCACCATGGGCGTGCTCACCGCGTTCCTCGAGGTGAACGTCGCGCTCTACACGCTGTACTCGATCATGCAGCTCGTGATCGCGGCCCGGAACTGGCTCGCCGACCGGGTGTTCTGGCAGGCGCTCACCCATGTCCTTCCCGTGCCGCGGCCGGGTCCGGTCAAGGACGCCCTCGTCCTTCCGCTGGTGTGGCTGGCGATCGCCGCGATCGTGTACGGGCTGGAGATGCACCACCGGGAGGCGATCCGCGGTACCCCTCTGGAGCGGCTTCCCGACCGTCTGGAGGGCCGTCGCCGGCGTCTGGCGGAGGTGGCCAGCCGGAGCCTGCGGGACAAGTACGTGCCGGTCGTGCACGCGCTGCGGCTGACGTATCGGGCGGGCGCGCCGGTGTTCGCCTGGTTCTGCCTCTGTTACGTGGCGATCGGCCTGCTGCTCGATCCGCTCCAGCGCGGCGTCGTCGCCCTGTTCGGCACCGACCACACCGTACGGTTCTGGAACCTCGTGCTGGTGCCGATCGAGTTCGGGCACCGCATGGTCGGTGAGGTCCTACGGCTGGCCCTGCTGGCGGCGACGTTCGACCTGGTCATGCGCCGGGTCAACGGCGGCGGAACACCAGCTCCGGACCGCCCAGCGCCGGAGACAGATCCTGATGCTCGTGACGCATGACCAGTTCGAACGTGCCGACCGCCCATTCGGGCACCAGGCCCATCACGTACGCGGGGTCCTTGCCGCCGGGAATGATCGTGGTGTGCCACTCGTCCGCGCTCCAGCTGTGGCCGGCGTGGTCGCGCAGCGAGAAGTCGATCTCGAAGTCGCGCGGCTTCTTGGTCAGCGGTTCGGCCCGCAGCGTGGCGACCACGAGCGTCTCGCCGGGGCGAACGGGCCACCCGATCAGGTCGGGCGGTAGATCACCGGGCCCCAGTTCGGCCCTGCCGTAGCGGAGCAGGGTCCAGCGGATCTGCTGGAAGACGGCCGACCGGCCGGGCGCGACCGTACGCGTGTGGGTCGCGGGCACGTGCTTGCGGTAGTACGCCCACTCGGGGCGGAACGGCAGGGAGATCGCCCCGCCCATGAGCGCGAGCAGGGCGACGATCCGGGCGGCGCGCCTCATGACGGCTCCGGGACCGAATACCCGATGGGCGGCGGCCGGGTCAGCCGGGCGGCCTCGGCGGGGTCGAGGCCGAGGTCGACGTGGACCTCGTCGGCGAACCGCCGCGGGTCGTCGCGGTAGAAGCCGAACGGCGCGTCCTCGGCGTCGTGGTCGGAGACGTAGAGCCGCGCGCCGGCGACGGCCTCGCGTGGCACGTCGAAGACGTAGGCGCCCCGGCGCGGCATGCCGGGCTGGAAGCGCACGTAGCTCAGCGGCGTGACGAGGGGCTTGGAGAGTCCGCCTCCGCCGCCGAGCTTGTCGGTCGGGAAGTAGTCGCCGTACCGGGTGTGCAGCCGCGCCTGCCCGGCGTACACGAGAGATCTGCGGGCCTCGATGGTGGCCAGGACGACGACGAAGACGCCGTTCGCTGGGATCTCCTGTGCCTTGGTGTACTCCGTCCCGGGGATGGAGATCGTCCGTGCGCTGTCGACCTGGTCGACCCGGATGGTGAACAGCGGCTCGGTGACGGTGCGGCCGATCCGCCCGCTCTTCACGAACGGCCCGTACGCCCGCGTGTAGCTCCAGTGCGCGGCCTGCAGGGCCACCGCCGCGCAGGCGAGGGCGACGGCGAGCACGATCGACGCGATCCGTCTCATCGCCGCACCGGCAGTGTCACGTCGGCGACGAGCACGGGGATGATGTGCGTGACCCGGCCCGACTTGTGCGTCAGCGGGTTCGTCTCGTACCGGGTCTCGTGGCGGCGGGCCTTCCACTCCCAGTAGCCACGCGGGTCGAGGATGCCCGACTCGGTGCGCTCGTAGTCCGCCAGCGCCACGGTCACGTGGTCCGGCACGCGGGTGGCGGCCGCCAGCCGGTACTGCACCGCGACATAGGTCGGCAGGCGCGGCTGCAGGGAGCGGAACAGGGTGTCCCCGGCGATGGCCTGGGCGTCGATCGGCTCCGGGCGGGGACCGTCCTGCGATCGCCAGTGGAGGAACACTCCGTGCCCGAAGACGTTGTCGTCGGTGCCGTACGTCCCGAGCGTCTCGCGGGTCGGGTTGGTCACCCAGGCGTTCACGACCAGCATCCGCGTGTTCTCGCCGAACTTCTTGACGGTGGTGACGTGGGCGCCGACGAGCCTCGTATGGAAGAGGTGCTGGTCGATCTCCTTGCCCGGCCCGGCGCGGACAGGGGTGCCGGCGGAGTCGAGGCCGCCGTTCGCCCAGAGCGTGCCCACGACGACCAGGACGGCGGCGGTGGCGTAGCCGGCGACGCGTGCTCGGGGGTGCACGAGAGACGATGGTAATCGCACCGCGTCGTCCACGATGTGGAACGACGTGAGACACACGGTCACGGGGCCGTAGACTCGCTGAACGACACCGCAGGTCAGGAGGAATCCGTGAGCAGGGCATGGCGTGGCGTCATCGAGGAGTATCGCGACCGGCTCCCCGTGACGGCCGGGACGCCGGTCGTCACCCTTCTGGAGGGTGGCACGCCTCTGCTGCCGGCGACGCGGGTCTCCCAGCTGACCGGCTGCGACGTGTACCTCAAGGTCGAAGGGGCCAACCCGACCGGGTCGTTCAAGGACCGCGGCATGACCATGGCGATCAGCAAGGCCGCCGAGGAGGGGGCCAAGGCGGTCATCTGCGCCTCCACCGGCAACACCTCCGCGTCGGCGGCCGCGTACGCCGTGCGGGCCGGGATGGTGTGCGCCGTGCTCGTGCCGCGCGGGAAGATCGCGATGGGCAAGCTCGCGCAGGCGCTGGTGCACGGTGCGAAGCTGCTGCAGATCGACGGCAACTTCGACGACTGCCTGGAGCTCGCCCGTAAGCTCGCCGCCGATTATCCCGTGGCGCTCGTCAACTCGGTGAACAAGTTCCGGCTGCACGGCCAGAAGACGGCGGCCTTCGAGATCATCGACGCGCTCGGCGAGGCCCCGGACGTGCACTGCCTGCCCGTGGGCAACGCCGGCAACATCAGCGCGTACTGGATGGGCTACAAGGAGTCCGACGCGCGCCCGCGCATGCTGGGCTTCCAGGCGGCCGGGGCCGCGCCGATCGTCCGCGGGGAGCCGGTCGCGGCACCGCAGACGATCGCGACGGCGATCCGTATCGGCAACCCCGCCTCGTGGGACCTCGCGCTCAAGGCGCGCGACGAGTCCGGCGGAGCGATCGAGGCCGTGACCGACCGGCAGATCCTGGCCGCCTACCGTCTGCTCGCCCGCGAGGAGGGCGTGTTCGTCGAGCCCGCGTCGGCGGCGAGCGTCGCGGGGCTGCTGCAGGCCAGTCACGAGGGTCTCGTGCGTCCGGGCGAGCGCGTCGTCTGCACGGTGACCGGAAACGGGCTCAAGGATCCCGACTGGGCCATCTCGGGCGCGCCGGCGCCGATCACGGTGCCCGTCGACGCGCACGCGGCCGCGTCCGCACTGGAACTCGCTTGACGGCGAGGCACTCCCCGCCCGTGGCCGTCCACGTGCGGGTGCCCGCGACCAGCGCGAACCTCGGCCCCGGCTTCGACGCGCTGGGGCTGGCCGTCACCCTGTACGACGACGTGGAGGTCGAACTCGCCGACTCCGGTCTGTGGATCGACGTCACGGGGGAGGGCGAGGAGACCGCGAATCGGGGCGAACAGCACCTCATCGTGCGGACGTTCCGGGAGGCGTACGCCCTCATCGGGGCGGCGCCCGCACCCGGGCTGCGGATCCGCTGCGTCAACCGCATCCCGCACGCGCGCGGGCTCGGCTCGTCCTCGGCGGCGACGGTCACCGGGATCCTCGCCGCCCGCGCCCTGCACCCTGAGGGCGAGCGCTTCACCGACGCGGACGTCCTCGCCCTGGCCACCGGCTTCGAGGGACACCCGGACAACGTCGCGCCGTGCCTGGCGGGCGGGCTGACCATCGCGTGGGACACCGGCGACGGACCCCGCATGACGAGGCTGGACGTCGCCCCCGACATACGCCCCGTGGCGTTCGTGCCCGAGCACCGGCTCGCCACCGAGCGCGCCCGTGGCCTCCTGCCGGACGTCGTTCCGCACGCGGACGCCGCGGCGAACTCCGGGCGCGCCGCCCTCCTGGTCGCCGCGCTCACCGCCCGGCCCGAGCTGCTGCTGGACGCCACCGAGGACCGCCTGCACCAGGCGTACCGCGCTCCGGCCATGCCGGAGTCGGCCGCGCTGGTGGACCGGCTGCGCGGGCGAGGGGTGCCGGCGGTGATCTCGGGGGCCGGGCCGACCGTCCTTGCCTTCGTCTCCACAGGCGAGGTTGATTCGATCGGCTCGGAAGTGGGTACTTCGTGGCACATACACCCGCTGAACGTTGACCCCCACGGCGCATGCGTTCAGCCGATCGATCAGGAAACGCGAGTCTCCGGGGAATAGCAGTGTGCCCAGGTGATGTTAGGCTTAGTGCCGCACCAGATGCCCCGCACGGGGGCGTGGGCTCGTCGGCCTCCTCGGCTGACGTCGGCCGCGTGACGCGGATGTGTTTCCCCGACAACGAAACCGCTCGTTGTTCAGCGTTCAATCAAAACTTCGAACGTATCGGGATCGGGGATCTCTCGCGAGAACCTGCCTCCACCATCTGGATGTGGCCAGAACTCTTCGCCGATCACATGGAGATCAGCAGAGCTCGACTGATCCGGCGCCCCCGCCGGTTCGCACGACCGGGTTGCCTGGCCGACGGCGGCCACACCCGCTCCCTGGGAAGGACCCTTAGTGAGCGAATCCACCGAACTCCTCTCGGACTCAGCAGTCACCACGGCTCCTGAAGCCGTTCCCGCCGAGAAGGCGACGACGGCTGCTCCGCGGCGCCGCCGTACGGGCACGGGCCTGTCGGCGATGGTGCTGCCCGAGCTGAAGGCACTCGCCTCCAGCCTCGGGATCAGCGGTACGGGCGGAATGCGGAAGAGCCAGCTCATCGCCGCCATTCAAGAGCGGCAGGCGCAGAACACCGGAGGCGGTGAGCCGGCGACCTCCGCCAAGGCTGACGCCACCAAGACTGAAGCCAAGACCGACGCCGAGCCCTCCGTCGCGCAGGACACCGTCGCGGCGACCACCTCGGCCGCCGCGACGACGCAGAAGCCGCAGCGCGAGCGCTCCGCCAAGCGCGACGAGGCACCGACACAGGAGCAGCAGGAGATCAAGGTCGACACCGACTCCACCGCCGGCGAGAGCGGAGCGCGTGAGAGCGCCGGCCGCGAGGGCGGCCAGCAGCGTCAGCGCCAGCGCGGCAACCGCAACGACAACCGCGGCCAGCGCGACGATAACCGTGGGCAGCGCGACGACAATCGCGGGCAGCGCGAGGACAACCGCGGCCAGCGCGACGACAACCGCGGCCAGCGCGACGACAACCGCGGCCAGCGCGGCGAGGACAACCGCCGGCAGCGCGGTGACGACGACCGCGGCCAGCGCGGCGAGGACCGCGGCCAGGGCCAGCGCGGTCCCAACCAGCGTCAGCAGAACGACTCCGACGACGAGGACGCCAGCGGCCGGCGTCGGCGCGGCCGGTTCCGGGAGCGCAACCGCGGCCGTGGCGGGCGCGAGCGTTTCGGCGAGCCCGAGCCCGTGGTCAGCGAGGACGACGTCCTCATCCCGGTCTCCGGCATCCTCGACATCCGCGACAACTACGCGTTCGTGCGGACCACCGGCTACCTTCCGGGCCCGCAGGACGTCTACGTCTCCCTCGCCCAGGTTCGCAAGAACGGCCTGCGCAAGGGCGACGTGATCACCGGTGCGGTGCGCCAGCCCCGCGACGGCGAGCGCCGGGAGAAGTTCAACGCGCTCGTGCGCCTCGACACCGTCAACGGCATGGAGCCGGAGCAGGCCAAGGGCCGCGTCGACTTCTCCAAACTGACCCCGCTGTACCCGCAGGATCGGCTCCGCCTGGAGACCGAGCCGAACCAGCTGACCACGCGGATCATCGACCTGGTCAGCCCGATCGGCAAGGGCCAGCGCGGTCTGATCGTCTCGCCGCCGAAGGCCGGTAAGACGATGGTGCTGCAGGCGATCGCCAACGCGATCACCAAGAACAACCCCGAGTGCCACCTCATGGTCGTCCTCGTCGACGAGCGGCCGGAAGAGGTCACCGACATGCAGCGGTCGGTGAAGGGCGAGGTCATCCACTCGACCTTCGACCGGCCCGCCGAGGACCACACGATGGTCGCCGAGCTGGCGATCGAGCGGGCCAAGCGGCTCGTCGAGCTGGGCCACGACGTCGTCGTGCTGCTCGACTCGATCACCCGTCTCGGGCGCGCCTACAACCTGGCGGCCCCGGCCAGCGGCCGGATCCTGTCCGGTGGTGTGGACTCCACGGCGCTGTACCCGCCGAAGCGGTTCTTCGGCGCCGCCCGCAACATCGAGAACGGCGGATCGCTGACGATCCTGGCCACCGCGCTGATCGAGACCGGCTCGCGGATGGACGAGGTCATCTTCGAGGAGTTCAAGGGCACCGGCAACCTGGAGGTGCGCCTCCGCCGCGAGCTCGCCGACAAGCGGGTGTTCCCGGCGATCGACGTCGACGCCTCCAGCACCCGTAAGGAAGAGATCCTGCTGGCTCCGGAGGAGCTGCGGATCGTCTGGCAGCTGCGCCGGGTGCTGCACGCGCTCGACACCCAGCAGGCGCTGGAGCTCCTCATCGAGAAGATGAAGGAGACCAAGTCGAACGCCGAGTTCCTCCTGCAGGTGCAGAAGACCACGCTGAACGACTGACCCAGCGGTAGACGACGCCCCGGAGACATGTCTCCGGGGCGTCGTTGTGTCCGCGCCCGGTAGGGATAGCCCTACCCGCCGAAGGCTGGGATGCTCCATGGTGGGACGCTCCGCCGTTCAGGAGGCTTGACCCGTACGCCCATACGGCAGAAGGGACCCCGGTGAACGGCACCGTCGACACATCGTCCTCCGGGAGACACGGCCCGACACGGCTGTTGAAGGACCCGCTGACCTGGCGGTCGGCCGCGTACCTTCTACTCCACTTCCCCCTTGGCCTGGCCTACTTCATCGGCCTCGCCGTGCTGCTGTCGGTCTCGGTCGGGACGATCGTGATCTGGGTGGGCGTCCTCGGCTTCGCCCTCACCATGATCCTCTGGCGGGGGGCCGCGATCCTGGAACGACGGCTCATGCACCTGGCCTTCGGCGTCGAGCTCCGTGCCCCGTACCGCGCCCTCCCGCCCGGCAACAACCTGCTGCGCAAGTGGAGGGCGATGGCCGCCGACCCGGCCACCTGGAAGGATCTGCTCTACCTGATCCTGGTGTTCCCGCTCGGCACGGCGGAGTTCGTGCTGTCGCTCACGCTGTGGTCGACGGCGTTGTGGCTGGTCACGATGCCGGCCTGGATCATGACGAACCACGGCGGCTACCTCTACGTGACGATCGGCGGCCACGAGATCTGGCTGGACGACCCGATCACCACGCTGCCGGCGGTGCCGCTGGGGCTGGGAGTCTTCGTCCTCGCGATGTACGCCGTGCGCATCGTCGGCGCGGCGCACGGGGCGATCGGCCGCTACCTCCTGGGGCCGAGCGAGACGCAGGCGCTGCGAGTCCGTACGGCGCAGCTGCAGGCGAGCCGGGCGCGCGGCGTGGACGCCGCGGAGGCCGAGCGCCGGCGGATCGAGCGCGACCTGCACGACGGCGCCCAGCAGCAGCTGCTGGCCGTCGCCATGGACCTCGGCCGTGCGCGGGCGAAGCTGGAGACCGACCCGGTGGCCGCCCAGGAGCTGCTCCAGCAGGCCCACGCGGGCGCCAAGGAGGCCATCGTCGAGCTGCGCAACCTCGCGCGCGGCATCTACCCGGCGATCCTCACCGACCGGGGGCTGGACGCGGCGATCTCCGCGGTCGCGGCCCGGGCGCACCTGCCCGTCGAGGTGGAGGTCGACCTGCCGACCAGGCCGCCCGCCGCCGTGGAGAGCATCGCGTACTTCATCGTCTCCGAGGCGCTCACCAACGCGGCGAAGTACGCCCGGGCGACGCAGGCCTCCGTGCAGATCACCCGGGACCAGAACTGGGTCGTCGTCGAGGTCGCCGACAACGGCGTCGGCGGGGCCGAGGCCACCCCCGGCGGCGGGCTGGCCGGTCTCGCGGACCGCGCGGCCGGCATCGACGGCATCCTGACGGTGAACAGCCCCGTCGGGGGGCCGACCGTGATCCGTGCGGATCTTCCCTGCGTCTGGTGAGTTTCCTCTACGCTGATCTCCGTGCGGGTGGTGATCGCGGAAGACGCCGTAATGCTGCGCGAGGGGCTCATCCGCCTACTCGCCGACGAGGACATCGAGACGGTCGCCACGTCGGGTGACGGTCCCGGGCTGATCACGATCGTCGAGGAGCACCGCCCGGACCTGGCCATCGTCGACGTCCGGATGCCGCCCTCCTTCACCGACGAGGGCCTGCGGGCCGCGCTGGAGGCCCGGCGCCGGGTTCCGGGCACGCCGATCCTGGTCTTCTCCCAGTACGTCGAGGAGCGCTACGCCACCGACCTGATCGGGGCCGGCGCGGAAGGCGTCGGATACCTCCTGAAGGAGCGGGTCGCCGACGTCGCGGAGTTCACCGCCGCCGTACGCCGGGTCGCCGACGGCGGCACGGTCATCGACCCGGAGGTGATCGCCCAGCTGCTGGGCCGGCGGCGCCGCGGCGACCGGCTGGAGGCGCTCACGCCGCGCGAGCGGGAGGTGCTCGGCCTGATGGCGGAGGGCCTGTCGAACGCCGCCGTGGCCCGCAAGCTCTACGTCACCGACGGCGCGGTGGAGAAGCACATCTCCAACATCTTCGCCAAGCTGGACCTGCAGCACGCCGACAGCACCCACCGCCGCGTGAAGGCCGTGCTCGCCTACCTAGGCCAGAGCTAAGAGCCGTCGAGGAAGGCCAGCACGGCGAGGACGCGGCGGTTGTCGTCGTCCGACGGCGGCAGGTCGAGCTTCGCGAAGATGTTGGACGTGTGCTTGGCGATGGCGCGTTCGGTGACGACGAGCCGCTGGGCGATCGCGACGTTGGACCGCCCCTCGGCCATGAGTTCCAGCACCTCGCGCTCGCGGGGTGTCAGCCCGCCGAGCGGTTCGTTGCGGGAGTTGCGCGCCAGCAGCTGGGAGATCACCTGCGGATCCATCGCGGTCCCGCCGCCCGCCACGCGCCGTACGGCGTCGACGAACTGGTCCGCGTCGAAGACCCGGTCCTTCAGCAGGTAACCGATGGCGCCGCTGCCGTCGGCGAGGAGCTCCCGGGCGTACAGCTGCTCGACGTGTTGGGACAGCACCAGCACGGGCAGGCCAGGGATCTCCCGCCGGGCGTGCAGCGCCGCCTGCAGGCCCTCGTCGGTGAAGGTCGGCGGCAGGCGCACGTCGACGACGGCCACGTCGGGCTTGACCGACAGCAGCGCCCGGGTCAGCTCGGGACCGTTGTCGACGGCCGCGGCGATCTCGAAGCCGTACGCCTCCAGCAGCCGGATGAGCCCGTCACGCAGCAGGAACAGGTCCTCCGCGAGGACGACGCGCATCACATCTCCCTCAGGAAGGGCGGCTGCGAGGGGAGGACAGGACGCACGGCAACTCCATCGTCACGATCGTCGGGCCGCCCATGGGGCTGCTCAGGGCGAGGACACCGTCGAATGTACCGAGCCGCCGCTCGATTCCGCGCAGTCCCGTGCCGTGGCCCAGGTCCGCACCGCCCCGGCCGTCGTCGGTGACCATGATTCGCAGCCGGTCGCCTTCGTAGCGGAGGTCGAGCCAGACACGATCCGCACCGGAGTGCTTGGCGGCGTTGGTCAGCACCTCCGACACCGCGAAATAGGCCGCGGACTCGACGGGGGCCTCGAGGCGGCCGGGGAGGTCCACGGCGACCTCGGTGTTCAGGGGGCTCGCCATGGCCAGCGCGCGTACGGCGTCGCCCAGGCCGCGTTCGGCGAGCACCGGCGGGTGGATGCCGCGCACGAGGTCCCGCAGCTCGGTGAGGGCCTTGGAGGACGACTCGCGCGCCTCCGCCAGCAGCTTCCGGGCCTTCTCCGGGTCGCGTGTCATCAGGTGCTCGATGGTGCCGAGGCTCATGCCCATGGCGACCAGCCGGGCCTGCGCGCCGTCGTGCAGGTCGCGCTCGATCCGCCGCAGCTCGGCGGCCTGGGTGTCCAGGGCGTCGGAGCGGGACTCGGTCAGGTGGGCGACGCGCAGTGCCAGTTCCCGCTCCCGCGTCGGGGCGAGCAGTCCGCGTGCGAGGCTCGAGTTGGCCCGCATCAGTTTCGGAGCCAGCCAGAGGCCGAGCACCGAGTAGACGATGCCGAGGAGCCCCGCCTTGTCGGCCGCGTCCTGACTGACGATGTGGACGAAGGTGTACCAGTCGCCGCCGCCCGAGTTGTAGATCGGCTTCCACACACCGGCGGCGAGCACCCAGCCGTACGGGCCGTACATCGGGAGGGTGAACGCCAAGATCGCCAGGACGAAGCCCGCCGTCGGGTCCACGATCAGCCACAGCAGGTCCCGCCAGGTCGCCGGGTCGGTCACGATCCAGCGGTAGCGCTCCACGATGCCGATCAGGCCGCCGCGGAAACGCGGGGTGGGCTTGTACGGTTCCTTGATCTCCACACCGAACCACTGGTGCGCCAGCCGCCGCCGCACGTTCGTGTAGCCCCGGATGGCGCTCGTGACGAGGGGCACGAGGAAGACGCCCAGGCCGATGATCGACAGCGCGAACGACACCACGAAGAAGATGAACAGCACGAGCGACCCGAGCATGGCGGAGAGTGCCAGCGCGAGGCCGCGAACGGCCGCGAGCAGTGCGGCACCTATCTTCATAGTTCCTCCCGATCAAGGCCAATCATTCACCACCGAGCGTGCCGGAGGCGGGCGCTCGGGTCACGGGGTGTGGGAGGCAGACGATGGTGGTGCCACCACCACTCTTTACTTGGGGCATACCTCCGGGCCCCTAGGGTGCTCACCGGCTGGGAGCGTCGTCGGCAGGTCCGTAGCGTTTCGCGACAGTCAGTACGGATCCCGACGACCGCGAGGAGAATCCCGCATGCCCGAGACCGTCACGCTGCCCAAAGGCGACTTCGCGCCGCTGATCCGGGAGGTGCGCGCCGCCGGTCTGCTGGAGCGGCGCACCCGGCGCTACGCCGGCACCATGGGGCTCGACGTGGTGCTGTACGGCGCCGTGTTCGCCCTGGTCGCCTTCGTCGGCGATTCGTGGTGGCAGCTCGCGGTGGCCGTGCCCGCGGCGATCCTGACCACCCGGCTGTACTTCGTCGGTCACGACGCCGGGCACGGGCAGATCGCCGGGACCCGCCGCGTGAACCGGCTCATGGGGCTGCTGATCGGCAACCTTTCGGTCGGCCTGAGCTACGGCTGGTGGACCGACAAGCACAACCGGCACCACGCCAACCCGAACCACGTGGACAAGGACCCGGACGTCGGCGTCGGGGTCCTCGTCTGGACGGCCGAGCAGGCCGCGGACCGCCAGGGCGCCCTCATCCGGTGGCTGACGCGGAACCAGGGCCGGATGTTCTTCCCGCTGCTCCTCCTGGAGGGGTTCAACCTCAAGGTCTCCAGCGTGCAGTCGGTCATCGCGGCGACGCGCGGCCGGTGCGGGGCCCGGCAGCGCCGCATCGCGCTCGTCGAGGCGGTCCTGCTGGCCGTGCACGTCGCCGGCTACCTCGGCCTGGTCTTCAGCGTCATGTCCCCGGGCAAGGCGGTCGCCTTCATCTTCGTGCACCAGGCGCTGCTCGGCGTCCACCTCGGCTCCGCGTTCGCCCCGAACCACAAGGGCATGCCGATGCCCGGCCCGGACGATCGGTGGGACCACCTCCGCAAGCAGGTCCTCACCTCCCGGAACGTCCGCGGCGGCCTCCTCACCGACTGGTTCCTGGGCGGGCTGAACTACCAGATCGAGCATCACCTCTTCCCCGGCATGCCGCGCCCGAACCTGCGCCGCGCGCAGCCCCTCGTACGGGCGCACTGCGAGCGGCTCGGCCTCCCGTACGCCGAGGAGGGCCTCATCGAGTCCTACGCCCACGCACTCGGCCACCTGCAGGCCGTCGGCGAGCCCCTGCGGTGACCCGCCGGGCCGGGGAATGCCCGGTGGCCTCGGCATGTTGTCATCTCTGGCACACTGGTACGCGCTGTGGTACCGGTTCACATCCCCGAATTCCCTCTGGGATGACCCGGCGACCGCCAGAAGCGAGGAGAAGTCGTGAAGCCTGATATCCACCCCGAATACGTCGTCACCACGGTGACGTGCACGTGCGGGAGCACCTTCCAGACCCGCAGCACTGCGCAGAACGGCGCGATCCACGCCGACGTGTGCTCGAGCTGCCACCCGTTCTACACGGGCAAGCAGAAGATCCTCGACACCGGCGGTCGCGTGGCGCGCTTCGAGAAGCGTTTCGGCAAGAAGGCCGCGGGCGGCAAGAAGTAGGTCGTACCGCCACGCCGGCCGGAGGCACGCCCCTCCGGCCGGCGTTCCGGCTGTTCACGACCGAGCCAACCCGAGGACCCTGACGTGAATCTCGACGATCTGGTCGGCGAATACGCCGACATCGAAAAGCGGCTCTCCGATCCGTCGGTGCACGCCGACCAGGCCGTGGCGCGCCGGCTGGGCAAGCGCTACGCCGAGCTGCGGCCGATCGTCGAGACCGCCCGCGACCTGCGGGCCGCCCAGGGCGACGCCGCCGCCGCGCGCGAACTGGCCGATGAGGACCCCGCCTTCGCGGAGGAGGCGGCCGACCTCGACAAGCGCATCAGCGAGCTCGAGGAGACGCTGCGGCGGCTGCTCGTGCCCCGCGACCCCAACGACGACAAGGACGCCATCCTCCAGATCAAGGCCGGGGAGGGCGGCGAGGAGTCCGCGCTGTTCGCCGGCGACCTGCTGCGGATGTACCTGCGGTACGCCGAGCGCGCCGGGTGGAAGACCGAGGTCATCGATGCCCAGCACTCCGACCTCGGCGGGTACAAGGACGTCACGGTCGCCGTGAAGTCCCGCGGGTCCGAGGATGGCGTCTGGGCGCGCCTGAAATACGAGGGCGGCGTGCACCGCGTCCAGCGGGTCCCCGCCACAGAGTCGCAGGGGCGCATCCACACGAGCGCGGCCGGCGTGTTCGTCATGCCCGAGGCCGAGGACATCGACGTCCAGATCGACCCGAACGACCTGCGCATCGACGTCTTCCGATCGAGCGGCCCCGGCGGCCAGAGCGTGAACACGACCGACTCCGCCGTCCGGATCACCCACGTGCCCACCGGCATCGTCGTCTCCTGCCAGAACGAGAAGAGCCAGCTCCAGAACAAGGAACAGGCGATGCGCATCCTGCGCGCCCGGATGCTGGCCGCCGCCCAGGAGGAGGCCGAGGCCGCCGCGTCGGCCGAGCGGAAGAGCCAGGTGCGCACGGTCGACCGTTCTGAGCGGGTTCGCACCTACAACTTTCCGGAGAATCGCATCTCCGACCACCGCGTGGGCTACAAGGCATATAACCTCGACCAGGTACTTGACGGGGACCTGCACAATGTCACGCAGGCGCTCGTCGACGCCGACATGGAGCAAAGACTCGCCGAAGCCACATGACCCACCTGCTCTCCGACGAGATCGCCCGCGCGACGGCCCGCCTGGCCGCCGCGGGAGTCCCGTCCCCGCGCGCCGACGCCGAGGAGCTCGCGGCATTCGTGCACGGCGTCAAGCGCGCCGAGCTGCACACCGTGCCCGATGCCTCCTTCGACGCCCGGTTCTGGGCGGGCATCGCGCGGCGTGAGGCGGGTGAGCCCCTCCAGCACATCACCGGGCGGGCGTTCTTCCGCTACCTCGAGCTGAAGGTCGGGCCGGGCGTCTTCGTCCCCCGTCCCGAGACCGAGGTGATGGCGGGCTGGGCCATCGACACGCTCCACAAGATGGACGTCGGCGATCCCCTCGTCGTCGACCTCGGCACCGGCTCGGGCGCGATCGCGCTGTCCATCGCCCAGGAGGTGCCGCGCGCACGGGTGCACGCGGTCGAGAAGGACCCCAAGGCGTACGTCCACGCCGCCCGCAACGTCGAGGAGCTCGACGAGCGCGGCCGCGTCCAGCTCCACCTCGGCGACTTCGCCGACGCGCTCCGTGAGCTGGACGGCACCGTCGACCTGGTCGTGAGCAACCCGCCGTACATCCCGATGTCGGAGTGGGAGTACGTCCCCGGGGACGTCCGCGACTTCGACCCGGCGGCGGCCCTGTGGGGTGGGGGAGACGACGGCCTCGACGCCATGCGCGCCGTCGAGCACACCGCCCGGCGACTGCTGCGCCCAGGCGGCTGGAGCGCGGTCGAGCACAGCGACCTCCAGGGCCACCCGGTCTACTGGATCTTCTCCGAGGAGAACGGCTGGCGCGACGTCCGCAACCACAAGGACCTCACCGGCCGCGACCGCTTCGTCACCGCCCGCCTCGGCACCGACTGAGTTGCTGATCGGGGCCGTCTGACCCTGGCCGATCGGCCTGCTCCGGGGCGATCCTTGTCCGGGCGCGTGCGCCGCAGTGGAAGAATGGCGATCGTGAGCCGACGATACGACTGCTCGGACCCGCTGGAGCGGACGAAAGGGATCGCGGACGCCGTCTCGGTGATCCGCCGTGGTGAGCTGGTGGTGCTGCCCACCGACACGGTGTACGGGATCGGCGCCGACGCGTTCACGCCGTCGGCGGTGACGGGCCTGCTCGACGCCAAGGGTCGAGGCCGCGACATGCCGGCCCCCGTGCTGGTCGGGTCGGTGCGCGCCGCGCAGGCGCTGGTCGACGACCTCGGCACGTACGGCCAGGACCTCATCGACGAGTTCTGGCCCGGCGCGCTGACGATCGTGTGCCGCGCCAACACGACCCTCGCGTGGGACCTCGGCGAGACCAAGGGCACCGTCGCGATCCGGATGCCGCTGCACCAGCTGGCCTTGGAGCTGCTGAAGGAGACCGGCCCGATGGCGGTCAGCAGCGCCAACCGGTCGGGCGCCGCCCCGGCGCGTACGGCCGAGGAGGCGGAGACCCAGCTCGGCGACTCGGTGGCGGTCTACCTGGACAACGGACCGAGCGGCGACGGCATGCCGTCGTCGATCGTCGACCTGACGGGCGCGGTGCCCCGCCTGCTGCGCGCGGGTGCCATCTCCGAGGAGCGCCTCCGCGAGGTCTGCGGCGTCCTCCTCAGCGACGAGGACGACCCGGCCCCCGAGCCGGCAGAGACCCCGACCGACGAGGGCGCGGACGCGGCTCCGGACGGTGCCGTGAAGGCCGCTGAGAGCACCCAGGACGGCCGTTCCCCGGCAGGGGACGAGGAAGCCAAGCCCGCTGGCCCGGCCACCCGTACGGCCGCCGAGAAGGACGCGCCGCCGGCCGATCGCTGACGATCCCCTTGTGGATCTCCGGGAGAGCGGTCAGTGGTGTTGCCGCGGTCGGCGCACTCCTTGATCTTGCCCCTGCGAGTCGTCCAACAGGCTTAGCACCGAGGCGAAGCCACTCACAAGGGAGTCGAGGACGGCCTTGCCCTTGTCGGCGGTGCCGAGTGAAGGTCGACCGATCACGCCACTCTCGGTGTAGGCCTGCATGCCTGTCATCAGCAAATGACGGCGATCGTTTGCGATGCAGTCGGCGGACTCGTAGCCGTCCCGCACGAGATCCGGAGCGACGTGTAGCAGGATGGAAGTCTCGATCTCTCCCGCATGCATATCCTCACTCGTTGTGGTGGTGAGTCGACCGGCTACACGTGCGTCGTCCCAGTCGGCATGCTGAGGGAAAAGGGCCATCCGGCGTCCTTGTGAGTTGGCCTCCTGAACGACATTGCCGAGTACGTAGTTTCCGCCGTGGCCGTTCACGACGATGAGAGCGGAGAGACCCGATCTGATGACCGAGTCGTAGACGTCAGTGACGATGGCGTGGAGAGTCCGCGCCGAGATGCTGGTCGTCCCTGGCCATGCACTGTGTTCGTGTGAACATGAGATGGTCACAGGTGGGAGTAGGAGGAGCCCATAGGCGTCCGCCAGCCTCCGCGAAATCGCGCCTGCTATGACGGTGTCGGTGATCAGTGGCAGATAGTCACCGTGCTGTTCGAAACTTCCGACCGGCAGGACCGCTATGTGTGCGTTTCGGGCTTGCTCTTCGGCAGTCGTTGCCGTTGACAGTAGGTCCATCAGGTGGCTTCCTCTGGCTGCGGTACGGGGGAGAGGATCAGTCGATCAAGAGATCCAGCGTTGCGAGCAATTCTGCCGTCGCAGGATTCCGAGACCATCGGGTCAAATGATCATGTAGGCGCTTGAGTTGAGCCAGCAGTCTGGTCGACCCAAGGGACTGAGCGAGTGGCACCACCTCGGACGTGACGTGGCGCGCCTCTTCCGGCTCGTCGGCGGTGGCATAAGCAGTGGCCAGCCTGGCGAGGCAGAGGGCCCGATCTCGGGTTTGAGTTGAGCCCTGCAAGTGGACTCTGCTTCGCTCGAAGACGGGGATTGCGGCGGCCGCCTGCCCTAATGCGACGAGCGAAGCCCCTACCTCCATCCGGATGAACGCCGGTGAGCAGTAGTCGGCGCGATCCTGTTCGTGACTGTTCGAGCCCTCCATGGCTTGGGCGAGGGCCTCCTCGGAGTCGGCCTGGAACTTGCTCTGCTCTCCGAGCATCGCATGGGCCTTCGCCCGCGACCGAAGAGTCACGGCTTTCAGGCGAGGAGTCAGGTCGCCGACGTTCTTGAGTGCAGTGTCAGCGAGGCTTAGCGCGTGGCCGGGATCGCCCGCTTCGACGGCGATATCGCTCTTGCGCATCAGGATATAGGAGGTCACCCGTGGATCACCGAGCTCCAAGGCGTAATCCAGTGCCCTGGTGGTCCAGTACATGGCTTTCTCGAACGAGCCGGAATCTTGGTGAAGCCATCCGCAGAATTCGAGGAATTCACTGCCGAAGTCCAGCACCTGCCTACGATCAGGCCCCCTTGCCGTCCGACATAGGAACTCAACGATAGGTATTTGAGCTTCCGCGGCAGGCAAGAGTAGGAGCGAGCCTATACCGGCCTCTGCGCGAACATGGGCTCTGAGGATTCCTCGTAGGCCAGCGGCGATGTCCGTACCCTCGACAACAGGAAGGAGTGACGCTACCCGCATCCTTCCTTCATCTTGCCGCCCCTGAGGCGATTCCTGGAAAGTGCTGCGGGGAGCGAGGCCAAGATGGACGCGGGCGTGATCGGGCATGTTAAGACCGTCTGCGATGCGCTCGAAGACCTCCAGTTGGAGGACCGGTCCGCCGGTTCTTCTCATCATAGCGTTGACCCGACCCTGGGGCACTCCGGTTGCGGCGGCGATGCGGTTCTGGCTGGCGCCGGCGTACTTCTTCGCGAGATGGAAGAGGCTGCCGATGTCACGAGTGCGAAGCATGGCGACTGTCGCCTTGTCCCGCCAGAGCTGATCCGGCAGCTTGATCGGCTCGAACGCGGACCCGGACATACGGAGCCATCTCCTCAAAACGCGCGGCAATAACGTCGCGTGACCGATGACGAGAAGCCTATATCCAACGCCTGGTTAATCCCATGAGATTGGTTTACCCCCTGCGATCCGCGAACCTCCGAGATGGAACTTCGATCGTCTCCCCATGAACGAAGGAGTGCCGTATGAGCGGATCGACATCTGATCGGAAGCTTCAGACGCTGGTGGCGCTGTGCCAGGAACTGATCAAGCTCGGGGTCAAGGTCGGCTTGAGCGATGCGCGGCCGGCGTTGTCCGTACGGGGCGCTCTGGTCGAGCGGAAGCTGTGGATCGAGATCGATCCGACCGGCGAGTTCTTCGTATGGCGGCTGGATGACCGGGTCCATCGCGCGGTGAACGATCCGGCCGGAGCGGCGGCTGAGATCACCGAGTACCTCAACCGACGCGACGCGGGACCCGGGGCGTGAGCGCGATGCCCGATCCCGTTACGGTGCTGAGGCGGCGCTTTCCCGGCTTAGTGTTCTGGTATGGCAGGCGTACGGGAACGTGGTGGGCACTGGTTTCCCCTCCGGACGGCCCGCGGCTGGTCGAGGCGACAGACCCGGAGCAGTTGACACACGCGGTCATCCAGGCACATGGGTGGCCATGGCTCGCACCGCGTCACGGAGCATGCTGGAGCTTGGGCGCGCCCAATGCTCCGGTTAATCCGCAGCGAATGTCGTCGCCGACGGTCATTCGGTAGGAGTGGCGCGAATGAGGATTGGCCGACCCGGCACGGCCATCCTTCTCGGCATCGTCTATATGGCCGGGGCCAATCCGGAGCTATTGAGCGGAAACCAAAGCTCGACATTCGTCTTTACCGAGCGGGATGACGGCAGCGGATCTGTGAGCATCGCGATAGAGCGTGTGGGGCGCGCTCGTTGGCGGAGGGATTTTAAACTCATTGGCTGCTTGATCGAGTTCGTTCAATCCCAGTATGTCATCGTCCGTATTTCCAGGGCGCTTCGCTAGTCGGCTCTGGTAGGCGAATTGTGATGACTCGCTGCAGTGGAGACTGAACGTCAACTCCAGCCAGTAGGCATTTCCGTCGTGGCGAGTCTTGAATCTCACCTTTCCCGCACTTTTCGGCAATTCTATGGAGTGATCCGAGAGCGTGCGTCCCAAGCTGATTCCAGGGTCGCTGCCGGGCTGTGCTCGCGGATCGCTGTTCTTGTCCGATAGGGGTCCGTTCCCAAAGCCGCAGGCTCCCGCGAAGCTGATTAGGCAGAGTGGCACTGAAAACCAAGTGATCACTTGGGATGCATGCTTCGTTGCAGCTCGGCTTCGCAAGAGAGTTTACCTCCATGGCCAATATACTGAACCCGGGTCAACACCGTCCACGCGGCGTGTGATCGTTACCGAACCATACACGTCGAAGTCGCGTGCTACTCCCGATGTGTGGAGGTGGGAAATGTCCTCCTGTGGTATCTGGCCTACCAGGGGGAAGTTTACGGGCCGGCGTCCCTCCTCCTTGGTTCCAAAGTTGTACCGTTTGTAGAAGTCTACTCTATAGGTTTGGTATACCGTCTTGCCGTCTGTGGAGTAGGAGCCGCCGCTAACTCGGACCTGGTATCCATTGAATGCATAATACAGATCTAGATTTTCTCTTTCGTTGAATCTAGTACTCTTCCATCCGGTGTCGAAGGCGAGCTCTCCCTTGTGTGCTTCGACCAGGCTCTTAACTAGGGAATTCATCGATGGGCTCCGTGCCATAAGGGCCTTGGGGTCGGTCACTACTGGAGACCCTGAGTTGTCCAGCCAATGATTGAGTAGATAGCTGGCTGCAGGGGCCTTCCCTGATACCACCCCGCCCACAACGACAAGCCCAAGCTTGCTTTGAACTTCCCTATCTCTACTTGATGGTTTTTCAACGTTGTATGGTCGGACGTCGGTTTTTGCCCACCTCGGAGGCTCGCCGTCGAAGTACGGAACCGAAGCAGGAGTCGACCCAGAGCCACTATCCATGGCGCTGGTGGGAGTGATCTCCGGTGGTGCCTGTGATGCTAGTGACAGATTTGAAACGACAGGTCCGGCGGCCTTCACTGCGTTGGCGTGGATGGCGTTCAGTGAGGCCGATGTATCGCGTACGACGTTGTGCGTCTGGGACGTCTTGGCGGCAGGCTGCCGGGGGTTCTTGGATACCTTCTCTCGCGGGTCGGCGAAGTGGGGGAGCCTGGCCTTCTTGTTGATCCCGAAGGCGTGGTGCTTGGCGGCGTAGGCCGCTTGGCGGCGGGCGGCCTCGGTCCGGCGCCTTGCGAGTTCGGCCGGCGAAGGTCCCCTGTGGACCTGGCCGCCTCCGCCGCCCGTTGATCCACCGTTCGAGCCGCCGCCTCCGCTGCCGGGGTTGCCCCCTCCACCGCCGCCACCACATCCGTCGGTGCTCATGAGCATGCAGGGGGAAGGGGGCGTGCTGCTGCAGGGGTAGCTGATCCCGTATTTACTGCACCAGTAACCACCGTTATCGCCACAGCCGCTGCTCAGCGTGGTCATCCGCGCATCGCAGGGGTTATGGCCGGTGGGATCGCTGTTGTCGAGCGGGTCGCCGTCGCCGTAGGTGTAGCGGTTCGCGCTGACCGAAGCGGGGCTCGGGTCGAGGCTCCAGCTGTCACGGGAGCTGAAGCTGCCCTGACTTGGGTCGTACCAGCGGGCGCCCATATTGACGTTGCCGGTATCCGGGTCGGTCCAGGCGCCTTGGAAGCCGAGGTTGGATCGCGTCCCGGACGCTGCGGTCACCTGCCCGAACGGGTCATAGGCGGTTGAGCTGGTGAGCGCGTTGAGGTCGGCCGTCGGGCTGAAGTCACCGATCAGGTCACCGTGGTCGTCCGTCAGCGGGATACGCGCGTCACTGCCCTGTCCGGTGGCCAGGACCCCATCGTCCGGGCCGCGCGCGTATCGGCTGGTGCCGTCGGTGACGGGCGCGGCGCTGAGACCGGCATAGCTGAAGGCAGTGCCGTTGCGATCGGCCGGCCGGTCGAGCCCGTCGTATGTGTAATGGGTGGCGTCGTCGGCGATGAGCCGGTCGAAGGCGTCGAAGTCGAACTTCTCTTGCTTCCCGTCCGTGGTCTTGGACGCGACGGTGCCGCGGGGGGTGTAGGTGTAGGCGTCGGGTCCGTCGGTGATACGGCGATTGCGCTCGTCGAAGGTGGCCGATCGGTCCCCGGCCTTGGTGCGGTTTCCGGAGTCGTCCCAGGCGTAGGCGGTGGTCTTGTCGCCCTGTTTCCAGGACGTAAGCCGGTTGGCCTGGTCATAGGTGTAGGTGTTCTCGCCTGCGCCCGCGGTTCCGACGGTGGTCTTGCTCGTCGTGTTGTCGTTGTCGTCGTAGCCGTAGCTCACCGACGCGACGGTGTTCCCGGCCGCGTTCTTCAGGGTGTCGGACTTGGGGCGGGACAGGTCGTCGTAGCCGACGGTCAGCGTCCGGCCCGCTCCGTAGTCGATCTGGTCGAGCTGCCCGGCGTCGTCATAGCCGATCGTTCGCGTCAGGCCGGTGATGCCGTCTTGCGCGGCGTTGAGACGGCCCTTGGCGTAGCCGAAGGAACTGGTTCCCGCGCCGTCGGTACGGCTGGTGACCTGTCCGTCAGGGTTGTACGTGTAGCCGGCCTTGCCGGATGGCCCGTCAGCGGAGAGGAGCAGGTCCCGGTCGTTGTAGGTGTAGGTGTTCTTGTCATTGCCGGCGTTGACCTCCGTGAGGCGGCCGGCCTGGTCGTAGCTGCGGATCCGGTCGGCGGTCGGTGCCTCCGCTCCGGTACCCGTTTCCTGCAGCACTCGCCCGTTCGCGTCGAACGTGCGTTCCTGGGTCACGCCGCCAGGTGCGGTGAGCTTGAATGGGTTCCCCGCCTTGTCGTAGGAGGCGGTCCAGGTTCGGTCGGCCGCATTCGGGGTCGCGCTGGTGGCCGGCTCGATGACCGCCTCGGGTAGTCCGAGGCTGTTCACCGTGTAGACGGTCGAATTACCACGCCCGTCGGTGAAGCGGGTTCGATCGCCCGCGGCGTCGTAGCCGAAAGTCGTGGTGATCGATGAGTTGTCGGTGACGGGCTCGACTTGCCTGGTCAGTTGGTTCGCGGCGTCGTAGCCAAAGGTCGTCGTGTGGTGGAGGGCGTCGGTCGCCTCCGTCGGGTTCCCGGCGGGGTCGTAGGCGTACTTGGCCCTGCGAAGCTCGTTGCCCTTCGGGTCGAGGTCCGCCTGATCGACCAACTGCCCGAAGAGGTCGTAATCCGATCGGGTGGTACGCCCCAGACCATCGCTGACGCGGACCTGCCTGCCCCCGAAGTCGTAGCCGTACTGGGCGACGGTTCCGGCCGGGTCGGTGGCCTTTGTCAGCTCGCCGACCTTGTCGTAGACGTTCACGGCCGTCGCCCCGCTCGGCCTGGCCGTTCCGACGAGGTTGTCCGCATCGTCGTACGAGTTGCGGGTTATGTAGTTCTCCGCGTTCGGGTAGCGCTCCACCTGGGTCGTGGTGACCTGGCGATCAAGATCGTCGTACGTCGCCTCGAGGCGGGCACCGAGCGGACCGGTGACCGATAGCAGCTGTCCGGTGCGCGTGTGGGTGTAGCGGGTCTTGGCGCGGTCGTCGTCGTCCTTGGCCGGTTCGTCCGCCGCGCTCACGTGGTTGAGCCGGTCGTAGGTGTAGCGGCTGGTGTTGTCGCGCGGGTCGATGACCTCGGTGGTGTTTCCGAGGGCGTCGTACTTGAACCGGGTCGTCGGCGTGAGCGGTGTCGTCGATCCAGGCGGCGTGTAGGACGGCGCGGTCGCCTTCACGATCCGGCCGAGTTTGTCGTACTCGATCCGGTTGATGTTTCCGAGCGGGTCTTTGGCTTCCGTCTGCTCGTCGAACGCGCTGTAGCCCGTCACGCTCTCGGGCCGGACGGTGCCGGGTGCACCGCCGTTGCTCTCCGCCGCGACGGGCGGCCCGGTCGTCTTCACCGGACGTCCGAGCTCGTCGTAGTCGACGTTGGTGGTGAAGGCGGTCTTGTCGGCTCCGGCCACATTGCCGCGGGGATCGGTGATCGAGGTGGTCAGGCCGCGCTGGTCGTACCCGTATGTGGTGACGCGGGTGTCGGTACCGTTGATCTCGGTCTGTTTGCTGAGGCGTTCGGCCGCGTCGTATTCGTAGCCGACGGTCTGCGCCGCGGTCGGCATCGGCCACGTGACGTTGGACGCCAGGCCGGACCAGGCGAGCTGGGTGACGTTCCCCGCATGGTCGTAGGCGTAGGCGGTGCGGCGGTTCAGCCCGCCCGGGTCGAGGGTCGTGGCCTTGAGCTGGCCGCTTTCATCGAATTCGTTCTGGGTGATCGTCGTACCGTTGCCCGTGGTCTCCTTGGCCGGGTTTCCGTCTCCGTCGTACTCAAGGGCCTGGAGGACGTAGTCACGCTTCGTCCCGTCGGGGTTGTGGAAGCCCTTGAGGGTGACGTTCTTGAGCAGGTCGTCGCCGTAATAGGCGTAATCGATCTCCCGTCCCATCGCGTCGGTGTCCCGTACCTGCCGGCCGGCCCAGTCGTAGGCGTAGGAGTGCAGGACGAGGTAGTCACCGGTGTCAGGAGCCCCATCCGGATCACCGTCGTAGTCCCGGAGCCGAACTTCGGCGATCATGTTCCGCGCGGTGTAGCGGTACTCGTACCGGTTCTGGTTCCCGTCGACCATCGCGGTGACGTTGCCGGACCTGTCGTAGTCGTAGTCGGTCTCGTTCCCCTCCGGGTCGGTGACCTTCTCGACGCGGTCGTGATCGTCGTAGTCGAACGTCGCGACCCGTGGTACGGCGTCCGGTGCCGTGTCGCTGCTCTGGAGCCTTAGGAGGTTCCCGTCGTCGTCATAGGCACTGTCGGTCCGAAGCTGCTGGGCGGTACCGGTCACCGCGTTCTTCGCCGCCGGGTAGATGACGCTGGTCATCCGTGACAACTCGTCGTACCCGTAGGACGTGGTGGCTCCGCCGGGAACGCTGTCGGACACGACCGTCTGAGAGGCCCGCCGGCCGAGCTCGTCGTAGGTGTACTTGGTCACCAGGTCGGACGGATCGGTGATCTGAGCCAGGTCGCCGTTGCTGTAGTAGGCGTAACGCGTCGTGGCGCTCCGGGCGTCGGCGGCGGTGAGGAGCAACCCCGCGGGCATCTGACCGCCACCTGTGGCGGGCTCGGTTCCGTTCGTATAGGTGTACTTGATCAATCCGCCATCGGGGTTGGCCTGTGTCGCCAGGTTCCCCATGGTGGTGTAGGTGTAGGCGGTCTTGTAGCGGTTGTCGGTCGCGCTGGTCGATCGTGCGTCCCGGGTTTCGAGAGGCCGGTCGTTACGCGGATCGGCGAGGTTGGTCACCGTGGCGGGGTAGGTGGAGTACGCGGTGTGGCAGTCGCCTTTCGCCCGGCAGGTCGTACGCGACGTGATGTTGCCGCGCTGGTCGTACCCGAAGTTGATCGAGTCGCCGTTCTCGTTGGTGACGAGGGAGAGGTATCCGTCGTCGTCATAGTCGTAGGTGCGAAGCGCCATCCCGTCCAGGTCGTGCCGGACGAAGTCCGGCTCGTCGCCGGTTCCGGGCGGCAGAGTGGTGCAGAACGTCGGGTCGCCCGGGTCTGGGCTGGTGCAGGTGTACGTCGGCGACGGGGTCGGGCTCGGGGAGTCGGAGGGTTCGTCGTCACGAGCGCCCAAGCCGGTCGGCATCCCGAGCCGGACCATGGCTCCGGTCAGGGCGTCGTACTCGTACAGGTACGGGTGGTCGGCCGGGTCACTGACCTCGACCGCCCGCCGGAGGTTCGTGTCATCGCCGTAGACGACCGGTTTCTTGATCTTCCAGGTTCCACCGTCTTGGTCGGTGTACTCCGAGACGCGGTCGGCCTCGGTGTCATAGTCGATCTCGGCGGCGGTGGTTCCGTTCGGTAGCGTCACTTTGGTGACCTGGTCGGAGGTGCGCAGCGCCTCGCGGTAGTGCGCCGCGACGGCCTCGGGTCCGAGCGGATGCTGATAGATGGCGGTCTCGTCGATGGTGCCGGCGAAGAAGCGCTTGGGGCTGCTGCCCCAACCGGGCCAGGATCCGGGCGTGGTGGCGTACGCCGCGCCGATCTGGTCGTAGGTCAACGTGCTGTGCCCAGGGGTCTGGCCCGTCAGCGTCCCGATCGACTTCCCGTCCAGGTACAGGTTCTGGGTCGATCCCATGGCGGACAGCACGGCGTGGTGCCACTTGCCGTCGTTGACCGCGACGAGAGAAGTGATCGGGGAGATCGCGCCGCTCCAGAACTGTCCGCGCAGCTTCCCGTCCGTGCCCACGTACAGGGCGGGCACCCCGAGGGTGGAGGTGGAGTCCAGTGACTTGTCCTGATAACCGATCAGGGGACCGCCCAGGCCGGTGGCGATCGTCTTGAACCAGACCTCGACCGCGAGATCGCGGCTCTTCTTCACCGCGCCGTTCGGCAGCGCCACGTAGGAGGTGTTGCCGTTGAACGTGCCAGCGGTGTCGTTCACCCCGGTGATCGCGCCGGTCGCGCCCAGGGTCACGTTCTTGTAGGTGCCGCGGTCCTTGCCCAGATTGACCGCGATTTCGCTGTTCGCGGCCGAACCGTCGTCCTCCCCGAGGCGGTAGTAGGACTCCGGCTGGGAATCCAGGACGACGCTCCGATAGTGCGAGCCCTGGCCGTAGTCGTAGGAGGTGCATCGGTTTCCCGGGGCGCACACCGTCTTCAGCAGGTCGCCGCTGTACGTGTACACCCACGTCAGGGCCTTGCCGTTGACCGGGTCGGTGCTGACCGTCGCGACGTGGCCGCCGTTCCAGGTGAAGGACAGGGCCCGGGTTCCCGGCTGCGCCGAGACCTTGCTCAGTTTTCCGTTGCTCGTGTCGTACGTGAGCGTGACCGAATGGCCGGCGGCATCGCTGATCTTGCTCAGCCGCCCGTAGGAGAACTGATACGCGGTGCCGGTCTTGTCGACGAGCTTCCAGGAGTTCGCCGAATCGCTGGTCAGAATGGCCTGATGACCATCCGGCGGAGCGTACGAGCCGTCCGGGTTCTTGCCGAATCTCACTTGCCGACCGTCGGGATAGGTGACCACGACGTTGCCGGAACCGTCCTGATCCTCGACCAGCTTCATGTCGTAACGCGTCGACCAGCCCGCACCGAAGGCCGCATCACGCCGCGGATCCAGGCTGTTGTAGGTGCGTTCCACACTCAGTTCCGGCCCCACAGACGCGACCGACGCGTCCAGCGCGCTGGAGGAGTAGTTACCGACCTGTGGGTTGAAGTCCCGGCCTTGGGAGTCCTGCGTCGCGTCGGCCAGCTTGGATGTCACCACGGGCTGCGGCACCGAGGCGAGCAGCGCCACGCGAGGTGAGGGCACCTCGCTGCCGGTGTCCTTGACGAAGACACGCCAAAGGTACGCCCTGCTCCATGACAGCTTTCCGGCCGGCACGGTCCACGCCCAGGCTGTCGAATAGCCCGAGTCGAAGCAGTTGGCGGCGCTGCCATCGGGCTGGCGCTCGCAGACTTCGAACTTGTACTGCAGCGTCGAGCCGGTCGGGGCGTCCAGGTCCACCGCCGTAGCCCACAGCTCGGGAGTCAGCGTGGGCGCCTGGTACCCGTTCTCCGGATACAGGCCCTGCAGCACTGGCGGGATGTCAATGATCTTGATGATCAGACGGACCGGTGGAACCTGCTCGTCAATGAACACCGGGCCGCCGGTGTGGACCATCGTGAAGTCGATCGAGTACGTACCGGGCTTCAGCGGTTTGATCGTCGCGTCGAGCTTCACCTTCGCGCCGCGCGCCACGTCCTGCGTCAGGTTGGCCGATCGCTGCTGAGTGACGATCTTGCCCTTGGTGTCGTAGACGCGGTACCCGAGGTAGTAGGTGCTCGGCGTCCACGTCTCCGCACCCAGGTTCTTGACGGCGATCTTGATCTTGCCGTTCTGGGCCTGGGTGACCGGTGGGTTCGGCACGGGGTCGGTGATCGAGTAGGAGGCGTTGTACGCGCTGTGCGTGACGAACAAGCGCGGCGGGTTCGCCGTGTCGTAGCCGGTGAACTTCTTGTAACCGAGGCCGTCGGACGATCCGTCGCGCACCGAAAGCCCATAGTCGGGCTGGTCTCCGTTGACCCATCGCTGAACCAGGTCACGGCCGCCCTTACCGAGGTCGATCAGCTGGGCCTTCTTCGGCGGGCAGGCCGACTTGGTGGAGCCGGTCGCGATGTAGCCATAGGAGAAAGACGAGCGCGCAACGGGCGAACTCGTGTTCGGCCCCGGATACGCCAGCCCAGACTTCCCCGCCCAAGCCTCGGTGACCGGGTTCACCGTGACCGGCCGCGACCGGCATGTCGCCGAGTCATAATTGACCAGCGAGAGCCACGCTCCGAAGATCCGGTGGTACTTCAGCTTCTCTTCGAGCTGCGGGAACGACAGGTACGCGGCCGATCGGGCACCGATGGTCAGGTCCTGCGCGCCGCTGCTGGCCCCACTGTCGCTGACCGATATCCCGGAGCCCGCGACCGAGGTGAAGACGCTCGGGTCGATCTTGACGGGATATGTACGTGCCTTGTCGTGCAGCCATCCGGGATCAGCAGTCACCTGGAGCGCCGGAGTCCCTCCGGACGAGATGACGCGATAGGTCACGCCCGTGGAAGTCTGCGGCTTCGCCCCGGAATCCGTCATGGAGCCGGCCGGGATCACGGCGCGGGTGCGACCTGCCGCGTCGGTGAAGATGACCTGCCCACCGGTCACTTGGGCGGTAAGGCCCTCCAGCTGGAGGGGGAACACGAAGCTGCTGGGCGCGTCGGCCGAGCGCAGCACGATCGTCTCTTTGACGCCGCCAGGCGCGATGTCGAGCTTCAGATCGGTATCGGGCCTGACATCCGGGTAGAGGACGTTCTGCTCACCCGCAGTGCCAGGCGCCTTCGCTGAGTCCTGCAGCCCGAAGGCGATCGCGTGGTCAGAGTCCACACCGATCTGGACCATTCCCGCCGAGCCGGCCTGTGCCGCCAGCCGGACGTCCACCGCGTCGGCCGTGTTCCTCCAACCCGCAGGGGGCGTTGAGGTGTCTCCGTTGTCTCCAGCACCACGGGCGGTGCCGCTCTCACCTACCGGTGTGACGTGGGTGTCGATCGGCGCCCAGCTCCCGTCGGCTCGCCGAAAATTGATCGGGCCGGGAGAGAGCTCGGTCGTCTGCGAACCGTCCGGGTTGATCACGGTCCGTGTGTTTGCGTCCACGAGCTGCGGCGTGCCGTCGGCCCTCTGGACGTCACCCGTGGCGAGATCCGTGGCGAACCGTTGTGCCTCGGGTGTTGAGGACGATGAGACCTGCGCACGAGCCACAGAGGCGACGTTCGGCTGCACCGATCGGGCCTGCATGGACTGCGTCACCGGGTACCGCGATCGCAAGGTTCGGGGTTCGCGACGATTCCGTTGCGAGCCGACCAGGTGCGGCAGTCTTTTTGCCGATCCCCACATCTGCCGCGGTGCGCGATGGCTCGGCACACCGTGTCCGACCGTCACCGGTATCTGCGCCGGCCCGACTACCACGAGCAACGCCATGATCGCGGCGGTCAGCCGAAGCCATGCATAAGGCTGGCCGGTAATCCGTAGCAGCGAAGGGACTGAGTGGAAGCGACCGCGCACGAGGATCCCCCAGCTGGAGCAGCATCAACACTTATCGCATTCAAGGCATTACAATTTCGGTAAACCTGTTATGACGCAAAACGTTCTGGAACGTAACCCGAGTTGCATCCATGCGCAAGGTAAGGCTGCTCGAACAGGTAGGTCGAATGTGGCCTACGTCACATCTGTTGATGTAAACCGAATGCCCTGCATGTGTGCTGACGTGGACCGATGTCCGTTGCTTTTCCTGTCACTGGTTACGTAGATGGAGCTGGCCAAAAGCGGACATACCCCGAATGGCTCGTCCTGTTATTGTCGGCAGCGGGGCTAAGAATTTTTAGCTGCGGCCAAACGCATGCATCTCCGTCGTTCCTGCGTTCTCGACGCGTCCATCCGGTGTCTCACGTTTGAGGAGTTAAGTCATGAAGAGAAAGTTTGGCGGCCTGCATTGCGGCACTCCGCGGTCCTTGGCGACCGCGCTTGCGATGGCCGCATTGATTGGCCCGCTTCTGACGCATCCGAGCTCTGCAAATGCCTCAGACTTCGCCTGTGATACTGAAGTCAGGCTTTACTCGATCGGGGATGGCATATTTTCGGAGTACGACCACTCAAAGGCGGATGCCGAGGACGGAGGGACTCTTTCTTCCTTCGCGGCCGATCACGGGAGTGGATGGCAGAAGTATGGCCACGTCTTCGGGGGAGCGGACGGGAGGGTATACGCGATAGAGCCCAACGGTAACCTATGGCGTTACCGTCTGAATGGTTCTGATTGGGATACTCCACTTCGCCAGCAGATTGACACCGGCTGGAGTTACTACTCTCAGGCGGCTCGCCATAATCAGGTCACCGCTGATTCTGCTGGCTACTTTTATGCAGTAGATGCCGCCGGCAAGCTGCGCATTTATCATTATGATGAAACTGCGAAGGCGTGGACCGTCCGAGGGAAGGTGATCGATAACGGCTGGGATTCTTTCAATCTGATCGTTGCGGCCGGCAACGGCGTTCTCTATGCGCGCACGGGGGCTGGAGTGCTGCAGCGCTACATATATGACATCAACAGCCAGCGATGGTTGGAAAGGGGTAAGCAGGTAGGTACTGGATGGCAGAAGTACAGTAATGTATTCTCTCCGGGTGGTGACGTCCTTTATGCCATACAAATGACTGCCAATGGCGCTGGGGATGTCTATTGGTACCGTTTCCTGCCCGATACTGCTACGTGGCACAAGAATTCTGGAAAGAAGATCGCTGATAATGATAGCGGAGGTACTGTAGTACCCGACTACCCGACGACTGCGGACGCTGATGGTTGCAAGCTATCGAGGGCGGCGATTGCAACCCCGTCTAATCCAGCAGAGAGCTATACCGCAACTAATGCGATGCAGTCATCTGCGGGATCCCTTGAATACGCCTTTACCGACAATCTCGGGCGGCTCATATACGGCAGGCAGACCGATCCGGCGAACTTCGAGTCGATTCAGTGGGCGCCCTTGTCGGGAAACGAAGCGTTCTCAGGGATACCGGCGCTTGCGCAGAATCAGGACGGCCGAGTGCAGGTGGCAGCCCAGAATACGACCAGCAACGCCTGGTTGCGTACTCAGTCGGCAGCCGGCAGCTCGGATTGGAAGCCATGGGATGATCTCGCTGGTGCCATGAAGTCACATCCCGCAGTGGCACGTCTGACAGATAACTCGCTTGTCATGTTCGCCTTGGACTCGGACGGGCGATTGTGGTGTCGGCCGCAGGATGGCCCCAACGGCGATTTCATGGGATGGCGGATACTCGGGGGAACAGGGATGCGCGGTCCCATCACCACCACAGGAATCGCCAATCAGGCTGTCGCCGTGACCGCGTACGACGCGAACGGGGCGATCAACCTGGCGACCTACCAGAACAACAAGGTCTCTGCGTGGACGGCGCTCGGCGGCTCCGGGTTTTCGGGTACTCCCTCCGTCGTGCTTTATCCGGGATATCGGCTCCGAGTCTTCGGTCGTGATGGCACGGGCAGGATCGTGACTCAGATCCAGACCGACAGCGGTGCCTTCCCTGGCACTTGGGATGGGGTAGGCGGCAGTGGCTTCTCCGCCGCTGGCTCTCCCACTGCCGTTATCAGCCCACAGTCGGGAAAGGTCACGGCGCTCTCACGAGGTACGGACGGTCACATTTACTTCTCGACTGAGACGGCACAGGGATCTGGGGCGTTCGGTGACTGGAAGATCGCCCAGCCCGATGGGGACGCCGCGACATGGGCCACGGACCCCACTCTCTTCACCTACACAGACAGCAACGGGCCTGCTTGGGCCTACGTCGTGCGCAACACGGACAACCAGACCAGCGTCTACACGATCTCATCAACGGCCTCAAGCGCGCTCCGAGTGAACGGACCGGCTTTCACGCGGCACACCCTGCCGAAGCCGCCGCAGGGCTGATCTCGAAACCTGCGCCCGGTCACCCGGGCGCAGGTCCGGTCTCGGTCTGGCCAAAGCCGAATAGAAGCCCGCTGCCGGATGGCTGCTCTGAGACCTCGACGCAATGCGGAGGGGAACGATCAGTAGTGCTGGCGCCAGCCGGCGCACTTCTTGGTCTTGAAGGTGCCCTTGCTCCACGTGCCCCGGCACTCCTGGACGTACAGGTGCTTGAGCCGGGTGGACGACACCGTCTGCCACTTGTCCTGGACCCGGTCGCCCTGGAGCGCGACGACTCGCACGTCGTCCTTCTGCTTCTTCGTGCCGGTGAAGGTGAAGCGGAGCGCGGCGCTGTAGCCGTCCTTCTTCGTGTCCTTGAGGTCGAAGTTCAGCGTGACCTTGGTCGCTTCGGCGTTGTAGTAGCCGAAGGCGTCGACGCCGGACAGTCCCACCGTGCGCCAGAAGCCGACCGCCGCGTCCGCGGGCGTGGTGGTCAGGGCGAAGGTCGTGATGAGAACGCCGGCTGCGAGGGTCGCCGTCGCAATTCGCCGCATTGATCCTCCAGGATCGCTTTTTTGCGGAATCGGCTGGCGATCTTACCATCTTGACCGCTTTGGCTTTGTGTGAGAAAGCGGGAAAGGCCCCGCCGTGTGGCGGGGCCGATCCGTTGTGCGAAGGGCGGTCAGCCCAGCTTCTTGTAGCTCTTGGCGTGCTTGGTGACCCTGAACTTGGTGCTGGAGATCGGGTAGCCCAGCACTTCGCGGACATACACCTTCGTGACCGCGTAGTACACCGTGCCGGAGGCCTTGACGGTGCCCGCGGGCAGGGGAAGGATGACCACCTTATTGCCGTGGATGACCTCGAGGGCGGCAGTCAGGCCGTCCTTCAGGTTGGTGTCCTTCACCGTCAGGTTGATCTTGATCTTCTTCTTGCCGTTCTTGGTGTAGTGGGCCCAAGAGCCGTAAGCCTGGACGCCCGAGATGCCGTACTTGCCGGAGGTCTTCCAGGCGTGGTTGACGGCATCGACCGAGACCTGCGGGCCGCCCCGAAGAGGCTCGGCCGTACGTACCGTGTCGGCGCTGGCCGGTCCCGCCGTGAGGGCGATGGCCGTGGTTGCTGCGACGGCCCCCGTGGCGACAAGAGTCGCGATGCGACGCATTGATCCTCCGTGATCGATTCTGGACGAACGATCAAGGACCGTAGCACTTCCGGAAAGATCAACTTACCGATTTTTATGGCAGGTTACGGCCATAAAAAGGATGGAACCGTTGCGAGCTCGCCAAGCTCTAAGAGCGGAGCGCAGGGGTGCGTCGACCCGAGATCGGCCGAAGGGGGCACGCCAGGGCGATTTCAAAGCCGGTGGCTGACGAGTGCCGGTGACGCTATGTGATGAGCGGAAGGGCTCGCTCGGGTCGGTGATGCCCGCCAACATCTCCAGTAGCGACGAGACCTGAGATTGGCCATGCGAAACTGGCGCCGGTGACCTTACAGAAGGTCATCCTCATTTTCACGTCACGCTAAGTAGCCGCAATCGATCCGGACATCAGGTGACGATAGCCCCAGACGGGCAAACTCGAAATCGTCCCGGGGGGACCCGTGTATTTCCACGCCGTCCGCTGAGACGGGAAAATTATCGTCTCAGTGGAAGGCGGCTGAGGCGGTGACGTGCCGTCGGCGCCCATTACATGGGTATATATCACGCGAGGCCAGGGCGATAGCGGGCGGTGTCGGCGCGGGTGCGCGCGGTGTCGGTGGTGACCGGCACCCCCGGCGGGTGTCCCCTACTCGGCGCGGCGAACCGCTGTCCGACCGGATCTCGGCGGGCGCCCGGCAACCGCGACAGCTCCTGCGGTGGATCGGCTGCCTACCGGCCACGCAACGCAGTCGCATCCAATCTGGACATCAGGCGGCAATAACCCCAGGCAGACAACCTTCAAATCGCCCTGGGGGCACACGCCATGGGAAGTGAAAGGGCCTCGCCGCGCCGCGAGGCCCTTTCGTGAGTCCCGGTGGAGGGGCTCAGAACAGCTTCTTGAACTTCTTGCCGGCCCTGGACGTCTTGAAGTGGTTGGACGACACCGGAACGCCGACCGCCTCGCGTACCTTGACGCTGGTGGCCGTGTAGGTGAGGATCCCTTCGCCGGAGGTTTCGCCCGGCCACAGGAACAGGAAGTACTCCGCCTGGCCGGGGAACTTGATCCCGATGGCGGGGCTCAGGCCGTCCTTCGGGGCGGTGTCCTTGAGCTTGATGTCGAGCCTGACCTTCTTCTTGCCGTTCTTCGTGTAGCGCGCCCACGTGCCCTGGGCGGCCGCCCCCGCGACGCCGGACGCGCCGCCGGTCTTCCACGGGTGGAGCTTGAGGGCCTCGATCGTCATGACCGGCCGGGCGCCCCGAAGGGGGCCTGTCCCGTCGCCGTTCGCCGGTGTCGCGGCGGTGGCCGGTGCCGCGAGGAGAGCGGCGGCCGCGGTGGCCGCGACGGTCCCCGCGGCGAGAGAAGTCGCAATGCGACGCACTGATCCTCCGTGGTGGGTACGGGGTTAAGGATCATGGACCGTAGCAGTCTCGGAGGAACCGGCGGGGCCATGTGATCACCCGCACACCCGGAGGGGCGACGCGCGTCGCGGGCGCCGTCTCCGGGAGCGACGCGGCCGATCATCCTTCGCCTGTCGGGGGCGAGTGACCGCCGTCGCTCGGTCATCCGCAATAGAGTTGGGTCCCGCACGGCAGGCTCGGCGACGGTGGAGGGAGGTGGGCGGTGCGGGAGTACATCCTCACGTTCTTGACGGCGTCGATCGTCACCTACCTTCTCGTCCCCTTGGTGCTGAAGTTCGCGATCGCCTTCAAGGCGATGACCCCGGTGCGCGACCGGGACGTGCACGCCATCCCCACGCCACGGCTCGGCGGCCTGGCGATGTTCTTCGGGATGTGCGCGGCGCTCCTGATGGCCTCCCGCCTGCCCCACCTGCACAAGGTGTTCACCGAGAACTCCACGTGGATCGGCCTGTTGTCGGCCGGCGGCCTGCTGGTCGTCGTGGGCATCGCCGACGACCGCTGGGAGATCGACGCGCTGACGAAGATGGCCGGTCAGGTCGCGGCGGCCGGGCTGCTCATCATGAACGGCGTCCAGCTGCTGTGGATCCCGTTGCCGGGTAAGACTCTCGCGCTGCCGCCGTCGTACGGTGTTCCGCTGACGATCCTCATCGTCGTCGCGACCATCAACGCGGTGAACTTCATCGACGGGCTCGACGGCCTGGCTGCCGGCATCGTGGGCGTCTCGGCGCTCGCCTTCTTCGTGTACGCCTATCTGGTCACGGTCGTGGCGCACCTGGACCACCAGAGCGCTCCGGCGTTGATCGCGGCGGTCCTCGCCGGCATGTGCGTCGGGTTCCTCCCGCACAACTTCAGTCCGGCCCGGATCTTCATGGGCGACACCGGGTCCATGCTGATCGGCCTGATGCTGGCCACGTCGATGATCACGGTGTCGGGCTTCGACCCGGCGGCGCTGAAGGGGTCGATCAACCGGTTCCCGACGATCCTGCCGCTCTTGCCGGTCGCGATCCTGGTCGTGCCGTACGCCGACATGCTCATGGCCGTCGTGCGCCGGACGTACGGCGGGCGGTCGCCGTTCGCGCCGGACAAGAAGCACATGCACCACCGGCTGCTCAACCTCGGCCACTCGCACCGGGGGGCCGCGCTGGTCATGTACCTCTGGACGGCGCTGTTCTCCTTCGGGGTGGTCGCCCTGTCCGCCGCCAAGTCGCCGCTGGTGGTGCTGGCGGCCGCGAGTGTCGTGGCCATCGCCGCGCTCGTCGTGATGGCGTTTCCGCAGTTGCGCCCGCACGGGAGGCGGCACCGTACGGAGGACGAGACCCCCTCGGACAAGCGTCCTCGGCAGGCTGCCTGACCTGGGGACTTTACCGTTACTTGGCAGGTAATTCCGAGGTGTGAGAAGCTTGTGATACCTTTCACGAACGGACAAGCGAACACTCACCGTGAACACTCGGAGCACTCATGCAGTCCAACGACGCCCGGATTCTCCGCGGCGCCGCGATCCCGACTGGCATCGTCGGGCTGGTGGCCATCGTCGCCGGCCTGGTGCTCGCCGGAGCTAAGGGAGCCCTCGGCTCCGCGATCGGTGTCGCGGTTGTTCTCGTATTCTTCACCTTCGGGGTGCTCGTCGTCAGCTATGTCACGAAAATTTCCCAGCAGCTGATGATGATGGCGGGGCTGATCAGCTTTCTGATCAAGTTCATCGCGGTGTTCGCCCTGATCGCGGCGTTCAAAGGCGTGACCCTCTGGAGCGCGCACGCCTTCGGATGGACCGTCCTCGCCCTCACGCTCGTCTGGCTCGCCGCCGAGACGAACGCGACGATCAACACGAAGACGCCGTACACGGAAACCGCCCCCCGGTCGCGTGACCAGGAGAAGTCGGGCGGATGATGACAATGGACTACTCCAATATGACTACGCGGGAGGTGGCCTGCTATCGTCCGAGACGCGATGACCGGGAATGGGCGTCAGCCCAGCGAAGCGGAGAACCGCAAGTTCGCCAACGACGTGTCGGCCGCACCTGCCACCATCGTGGCTGGGATGCTGGTCTATGGCGGTGCGGGCTGGGTGCTCGCTCGCTGGCTGCACCTGTCAGCGTTGTTCCCCATCGGGCTGGTGTTCGGCCTGGTCTTCGCTGGCTACCTGGTCTACGCCCGCTACGGCCGCTGAGCGCGTCCGGCGGAGCCGTAGCCCACCGAGACGACAGCAAGGTTGCCGCCTTGATGAGCTACGACTGCGAAAGGAACGCCGGGTGAGTGCGCCGCACGTCCTCGCCAAGGACTTCGAAGCCCCTGGGCTCTGGCTTTTCCAGTGGAAGCCCCTCTTCCACATCGGCCCGGTCGCCGTCGCGAAACCGATGGTGCTGAGCCTGCTCGTCATGGTGATCGTCGTGGCCTTCTTCTGGGCCGCGTTCGCCAAGCCGAAGATCGTCCCGCGGGGCGTGCAGAACCTCGGCGAGGTCGCCTACATCTTCGTCCGGGACGAGATGGGCCGCCCCTTCCTCGGCAAGGACGCCGAGAAGTGGATGCGCCTGCTCGTGCCGCTCTTCTTCTTCGTGTGGATCGGCAACCTCATGTCGGTCATCCCGTTCGCGCAGTTCCCGGTGAACTCTCGGATCGCGTTCCCGATGGTCCTCGCCGTGCTGGTCTACGTGACCTTCTGGGTCGTCGGCGTGAAGAACCAGGGCTTCTTCGGACTGCTCAAGAACGCGACGATGCCGCCCGACCTGCCGGTGGCGCTGTACTTCATCGTCATCCCGATCGAGTTCGTGTCGACCTTCTTCATCCGGCCCTTCACCCATGCGGTCCGGCTGTTCGCCAACATGTTCGCGGGTCACATTCTGATCGCGCTGTTCGCGACCGTCGGCTTCCACTTCCTGTGGGAGAAGGTCACCCCGCTGGGCTTCGGCGTCGGCGTGCTCGGTGTGGTCCTCACCATCGCCATGACCGCCTTCGAGCTGTTCATCCAGGCGGTGCAAGCCTACGTCTTCACGCTGCTGGCCGCGTTCTACATCAGCGCCGGCCTGCACGCCGACCACTGAGACTCAACCCCACGACATGACCGGCGGGCGGACCGCCGGCCGAGTGAAAAGGAAAAGAGATGTCGCTTCTCCACGTCGTCGCCGAGACCAACATCAACCCCGGTCTGAAGTCCATCGGGTATGGCCTGTCGGCCATCGGCCCGGGCATCGGCGTCGGCATCGTCTTCGGTCAGGGCGTCAACGCGATCGCCCGCCAGCCGGAGCTCACCGGCGTGATCCGGACCAACATGCTGCTGGGCTTCGCCTTCTCCGAGGCGCTCGCCCTCATCGGTCTGGTCGCGCCCTTCATCTACGCCAAGTGACCCAGGCTCACTTCTGACGGAAGGCTGTGCACGCCATGTTTTTGGCCGAACACACCGTCGGGCTACTCGCCGAGAACACGGAGAACCCGAACCCTCTGCTGCCCGACGTGGCAGAGATGGTCGTCGGCATCTTCGCGTTCCTCGTCGTGCTGTTCTTCCTCGGCAAGATCCTCGTGCCGCGCATCCAGAAGGCGCTCGAAGAGCGTACGGACGCGATCGAGGGCGGGATCAAGCGGGCCGAGGAGGCGCAGGCCGAGGCCCAGCGGACGCTTGAGCAGTACCAGACGCAGCTGGCCGAGGCCCGGCAGGAGGCCGCGCGGATCCGCGAGGAGGCGCGCGAGCAGGGCGCCCAGATCATCGCGGAGCTGCGCGACCAGGCGCAGGCCGAGGCGCAGCGGGTCATCGACCAGGCACACGCCCAGATCGACGCGGACCGGCAGCTGGCGTTCACCCAGCTCCGCGCGGAGATCGGGCAGCTCGCGGTCGAGCTGGCCGGTCGTGTCGTCGGCGAGTCCCTGGAGGACGAGTCCCGGCGTCGTGGCACCGTCGACCGGTTCCTCGACGAGCTCGAGGACCGGGCTCGGGCGGGGGCGTAATGATCGGCGCGAGCAGGGCCTCGTTCGTCGAGGCAAGGGAGCGGCTCGAGGCCGCCCTGTCCGCCGGTGACCCGGCGGCGTTCGGCGACGAGCTGTTCGCCGTGGTGCACCTGCTCGATCGTGAGCACGTGCTGCGCCGGGCCCTGTCGGACCCGGCCCAGCCGGCCGAGCGGCGGGCCGGGCTGGCCACGGCCGTGTTCGACGGCAAGGTCTCCGCGGCGGTCCGCGACTTCGTCGCCGACGTCGTCCGGCTCCGGTGGGTGCGCTCGGTCGAGCTGGCCGACGCGTTCGAGGAGCTCGCGGTGTCGGCCGTCGCGGCCGGTGCCGAGGCGCAGCGGCGGATCGACGACCTGGAGGACGAGCTCTTCCGGTTCGGGCGGATCGTCGAGGCGCAGTCGGCGCTGCGCGGGGCGCTGGTCGACCGGCGTGTGCCGGGCGGGCCCAAGGCTGAGCTGCTGACCACGCTGCTGGAGGGCAAGACCACCGCGGCGACGCTGCGGCTGGTCACCGAGGCGGTGACGCACACGCGAGGACGTAGTCTGGAGCGAGCGCTCGAGACCTACGGACGGATCGCGGCCGAGCGTCGTCACCGGCTGGTCGCGGTGGTCCGCACGGCGGTCGAGCTCGACGAAGGGCAGAAGACGCGCCTGACCACCGCGCTTTCGGCGCAGTACGGCCGCGACGTTCATCTGAACATCGAGGTGGATCCTTCGGTTCTGGGCGGTATTTCCGTTCAAATCGGGGACGAGGAAATCGACGGCACCATCGCTCGCCGGCTGGAAGACGTCCGCCGGCGAATCGAACGGGCGAGCTGAACCAAGCATCGGACTCACGGAGAGAGACGAAGAAGACATGGCGGAGCTGACGATCCGGCCGGAGGAGATTCGGGGCGCACTTGAGCGCTTCGTCCAGGCCTATGAGCCGGAGACCGCCGCGCGCGAGGAGGTCGGGACCGTCGTCGAGTGCTTCGACGGCATCGCCTTCGTCGAGGGCCTGCCCTCGGCCATGGCGAACGAGCTCCTTGAGTTCGAGGACGGCACGCGCGGTATCGCGCTGAACCTTGACGTTCGGCAGATCGGTGTCGTCATCCTGGGCGACTTCTCCAAGATCGAAGAGGGCCAGCAGGTACGCCGTACCGGCGAGGTCCTCTCGGTCCCCATCGGCGATGGCTACCTCGGCCGCGTCGTGGACTCGCTGGGCAACCCCATCGACGGCAAGGGCGGGATCGAGACGACCGGCCGTCGCGAGCTGGAGCTGCAGGCGCCGGGCGTCATGCAGCGCCAGCCGGTGGGCGAGCCGCTGCAGACGGGCATCAAGGCGATCGACGCGCTGACGCCGATCGGCCGCGGTCAGCGGCAGCTGATCATCGGTGACCGGCAGACCGGCAAGACCACGGTCGCGATCGACACCATCCTGAACCAGAAGCAGGCGTGGGAGACCGGCGACCCGAGCAAGCAGGTCCGCTGCATCTACGTCGCGGTCGGCCAGAAGGGCTCGACCATCGCGCAGGTGCGGGCCACCCTCGAAGAGGCCGGCGCGCTGGAGTACACCACGATCGTGGCGGCCCCGGCGTCCGAGCCCGCGGGCTACAAGTACATCGCCCCCTACACCGGTTCGGCCATCGGCCAGCACTGGATGTACGAGGGCAAGCACGTCCTGATCGTGTTCGACGACCTGTCCAAGCAGGCCGAGTCGTACCGCGCGATCTCGCTGCTGCTGCGCCGCCCGCCGGGCCGTGAGGCCTACCCCGGCGACGTGTTCTACCTGCACTCGCGGCTGCTGGAGCGGTGCGCGAAGCTGTCGGACGACATGGGCGCCGGCTCGATGACTGGTCTGCCGATCATCGAGACCAAGGGCAACGACGTCTCGGCCTACATCCCGACCAACGTCATCTCGATCACCGACGGCCAGGTCTTCCTGGAGACGGACCTGTTCAACCAGGGTGTCCGCCCGGCCATCAACGTCGGTATCTCGGTGTCCCGCGTCGGCGGCGCCGCGATGACCAAGGCCATGCGGAAGGCCACGAGCAACCTGAAGCTGTTCCTGTCGCAGTTCCGTGACCTGGAGGCGTTCGCCGCCTTCGCGTCCGACCTCGACGCCGCGTCGCGCGCCCAGCTGGACCGCGGTGTCCGCCTGGTCGAGCTGCTCAAGCAGCCGCAGAACGCACCGTTCCCGATGGAGCAGCAGGTCGTCTCGATCTGGTCCGGCACGAACGGCGAGCTCGACGACGTGCCGATCGAGGACGTCCGCCGGTTCGAGGCGGAGCTCCTCGACCACGTCAGGCGCAACAACGCGGGTCTGCTGGACAGCATCCGGGAGACCGGCAAGCTCGACGACGACGCCATCTCGACCCTGAAGGACTCCATCGCGGAGTTCAAGAAGGGCTTCGAGACCACCCACCACGGCCTGCTGGTCCAGGAACAGCCGGTCGAGGCCATCGATGAGGGTGACGTCGAGCAGGAGAAGATCACCCGCGTGAGGAAGAAGTAAGGCATGGGTGCCCAGCTTCGGACGATCCGGCGCCGTATCGCCACGACCAAGTCGATGGCGAAGATCACGCGCGCCCAGGAGCTCATCGCTTCCTCGCGGATCGTCAAGGCACAGCAGCGGGTGCGGGAGTCGGGGCCGTACGCCCGGCAGATCACACGCGCGATCTCGGCGCTCGTCAGCCACAACGTCGGCGTCGGCCACCCGCTGCTGACGGAGCGGACCGACAGCAACCGTGTCGCCGTGCTCCTCATCACGAGTGACCGCGGGTTCGCCGGCGGCTACAACGCCAACGTCATCCGTGAGGCCGAGGGCCTGATGACGCTGCTGCGGGAGCAGGGCAAGGAGCCCGTCCCGTACATCGTCGGACGCAAGGGCGTCGGCTGGTACCGCTTCCGCGAGCGCGAGTTCGCGGCCGAGTGGACCGGCTTCAGCGACAAGCCGCGGTTCCAGCACGCCGAGGCCATCGGCCGCACCCTCGTCGGGGAGTTCGAGAAGCCCGCCGACGAGGGCGGCGTCGCCGAGATCCACGTCGTCTACACCGAGTTCATGTCAATGCTGACGCAGACGGCGCAGGTCCGCCGTCTTCTTCCGCTGGAGATCGAAGAGGCCGAGGAAGCGCCGTCGGAACAGTCCGACGGGGTGCTTCCCGCGTACGAGTTCGAGCCGTCGGCCGAGACGGTGCTCGATGCCCTCCTGCCGAACTACATCGAGAGCCGGATCTGGCACATGCTGCTCCAGTCGGCCGCCTCCGAGCACGCGCAGCGGCGGCGAGCGATGAAGTCGGCGACCGACAACGCCAACGATGTGATCGAGAACCTGACGCGCGTTGCGAACCAGGCCCGTCAGGCAGAGATCACGCAGGAAATCAGCGAGATCGTCGGTGGCGCGAACGCGCTCGCCGAGAGCTCCGCGGGGAGTGAGTGAGAGTCACCATGACTGCTTCGGTAGAAACAGCCACGGCGACGGGCCGCGTCGCCCGCGTCACCGGCGCCGTCATCGACGTGGAGTTCTCCGTCGAGACGATGCCGGAGATCTACAACGCGCTGAAGATCGACGTCACGATCGGCGACAGGAGCCGGACGCTGACCCTTGAGGTCGCCCAGCACATCGGCGACAGCATGGTCCGCGCCATCTCGCTGCAGCCGACCGACGGCGTCGTCCGCGGCGCCCCGGTCGTCGACACCGGCGCCGCGATCTCGGTTCCGGTCGGCGACGGGGTCAAGGGCCACGTCTTCAACACGATCGGCGAGTCCCTCGACGTCCCGACCGCCTCGCTCGAGGTCACCGAGCGCTGGCCGATCCACCGGCACGCGCCGGCGTTCGACCAGCTCGAGAGCAAGACCGAGATCCTCGAGACCGGCATCAAGGTCATCGACCTGCTCACGCCGTACGTCAAGGGCGGCAAGATCGGCCTGTTCGGCGGCGCCGGTGTGGGCAAGACGGTCCTCATCCAGGAGATGATCACCCGAGTCGCGCGTAACCACCGGGGTACCTCGGTGTTCGCGGGCGTCGGTGAGCGCACCCGTGAGGGCACCGACCTGCTGCTGGAGATGAAGGAGGCCGACGTCCTCAAGGACACGGCGCTCGTCTTCGGCCAGATGGACGAGCCGCCGGGTACCCGTCTGCGGGTGGCCCTGTCCGCGCTGACCATGGCGGAGTACTTCCGCGATGTGCAGAACCAGGACGTGCTGCTGTTCATCGACAACATCTTCCGGTTCACCCAGGCGGGTTCGGAGGTCTCCACGCTGCTCGGCCGTATGCCGTCCGCGGTGGGTTACCAGCCGACCCTGGCCGACGAGATGGGCGAGCTGCAGGAGCGGATCACCTCGACCCGCGGTCACTCGATCACCTCGATGCAGGCGATCTACGTGCCCGCGGACGACATCACCGACCCCGCGCCGCACACCACGTTCGCGCACCTCGACGCCACCACGGTGCTCTCCCGCGCGATCACGGAGAAGGGCATCTACCCGGCGGTGGACCCGCTCGACTCCACGTCGCGGATCATGGACCCGGTGATCCTCGGCCGGGAGCACTACGACACCGCCCAGGCGGTGAAGCAGATCCTGCAGCGCTACAAGGAGCTGCAGGACATCATCTCCCTGCTCGGCATCGACGAGCTCGCCGAAGAGGACAAGGTCACGGTCGAGCGCGCGCGCCGTATTGAGCGGTTCCTGTCGCACCCGATGTACATGGCCGAGGCCTTCACCGGCCAGGTCGGTGAGAACGTCCCGCTGAGCGAGACGATCTCGTCCTTCAAGGCGATCACCGAGGGCAAGTACGACCACCTCCCTGAGCAGGCGTTCTTCATGGTCGGTGGCATCGAGCAGGCCGAGAAGAAGGCCCAGGAGCTGCAGAAGTAACGCCTCGGGCGTTCGGAGGAGAAGCAAGTGGCAAAGCTGCACGTCGAGCTCGTCTCACCGGAGCGTGAGATCTGGGCCGGCGAAGCCGATATGGTCGTCGCCAAGACCATCGAGGGTGAGATGGGCATCCTGCCCGGTCACGCGCCGGTCCTTGGCCTGCTGGTGGACGGCAGTGTCGTGCGGATCAAGCCCGCCGACGAGTCGGAGATCATCTCCGCGATGGTCTCCGGCGGTTTCTTCTCGGTCGCCTCCAACGAGGTGTCGGTGCTCGCCGAGTACGCCGAGCTGGGCGGCGAGATTGATCTCGACGCCGCCCGCGAGGAGTACGAGCGGGTCTCCGGGCTCGAGGGCGAGGACGCGGCGCTCGCACAGCGCCGCGCCCGGGCACGACTGCGGGCCGCAGGGCAAGAGGTCTGACCGTCTCGGATCGCGTGGGGGAAGCAGGGGGGAGTGGGCGAGTACCTGGCTTGGGACATCGGCGGGGTGCTCGTCGTCATTCTGGTGGCGGTGCTCGCCACGTTCGCCCTGCTGTCGGTGCGGCGTTGGCTACTCGAACGCCGCGGCGGCACGGTCGAATGTAGCCTTCGTGACCCTCACGGCCGTGGCGTATGGCGGCTCGGCATCGGTCGTTACAACGGTGACGAGCTGCTCTGGTTCGCGATTTTCGGCGTTCGGCTGAGGCCCCGGCGGGTGGTACACCGCCGGGGCCTCGTCGTTTCCGGCCGCCGCAAGCCGGAGGGCGAGGAGGAGGCCGCGCTCCAGCCGGACGTCGGCATCGTCGAACTCCAGGATGGCAGCGGCACCGTGGAGCTGGCGATGAGCGGATCGGCGCTGACCGGCTTCCTCGCCTGGATGGAGGCGGCCCCGCCGGGGTCGCCCATCACCTGACGAGGGCGCGCCTGAGATCCGTCCGCGATCGGGTCAGCGTTCGCCGCCCGGCTTCCACAGCACGTCGCCGTGGTCGGCGTTGGCCTTGCGGGCGAGGATGAACAGCAGGTCGGACAGCCGGTTGAGGTACTGCGCGGTCAGCGGGTTCATGTCCTCGTGCGCCGACAGGGCCGTCCACGCCGAGCGCTCGGCGCGCCGGACGACCGTACGGGCGACGTGGAGGAGGGCGGCGCCGGGAGTGCCGCCGGGAAGCACGAAGCTGCGCAGTTTCGGCAGATCGGCGTTGTGCTCGTCGCAGGCGTGCTCCAGCAGGGTGACGTAGTCCTCGGTGACCCGCAGCGGCGGGAACTCCGGCTCGGCGACGACCGGCACGCACAGGTCCGCGCCGACATCGAACAGGTCGTTCTGCACCCGGATGAGCAGCGTCGCGATGTCCTCGGGCAGGCCGCCCATGGCGAGGGCGACGCCGATCGCGCTGTTCGCCTCGTCGACGTCCGCGTACGCCACGAGCCGCGGATCGGTCTTGGCGGTGCGGCTCATGTCGCCGAGGCTGGTCGTGCCGTCGTCGCCGGTCCGCGTGTAGATCTTCGACAGGACGACGGGCTGGTCATCACGCTTCTTGGCCATGCCGTAACCCTAACGAGAGACGGTCCCCGCGCCTGCGCCCGATGACGCCGTCGGCCGCGAGGAGCCAGGCGTATCGATCATGAATGCCCCCGCAGCGATAGGGTCGCTTCCCCCATTGAACGCGACAAAAGGTGCATATCGAATGAAGCGCAGGGTAGTCCTCGCCGGATGTGGCGTGCTCCTCGCCGCGACGGCCGCCGTCGCGGCCGGCGGGCCGAGCCCGGCCCGGGGTACCGCCGTGACGGACTCGGCGCCGGCGGCGTTCGCGAACAGGTTCGAGCTGAAGGGGTCCTGGGCGCTGCTGTTCCGGAACAAACGGCTGGCCGGCTCCCGGGCGGCGCAGTCATTCGCGTTCGACAACGCTCATCGGCGTATCTATGTCGCCGAGCTCGGCCCGGGCGCGACATCCGGCGGCAACCTTTACATCACCCAGCTGAACTGGTCCGGCACCCGGCTCGGGCACATGACGCTCAAGGGATTCGGCCACGGAGTGTCGATCGGCCTGGAGGTGATGGGCTCCACGCCGTACCTGTGGACCGAGGTGGACGTCGATCCGAAGAAGGGACGCGGCCGCCGCATCGCCCGCTTCAAGTACGCCGCCGGCAGGACGCTGACCAGCACCTCATCCGCGCTGAAGAAGTTCGACCTCGTGCCGGGGGCGACGGCGGAGACGGTGTCGATCGACCAGACCTACAAGCGGATCGTTCTCCGGTACTTCAAGGGGACGAGCAAGCACTACGCGACGTACGACCTGGCGGCCTTCCAGAAGAAGCACGTCTTCACGAAGGTCTACGCGGACATCAAGGAGCCCTCATGGATGAGCACTCCGTCCTTCCAGGGCTACACGACGTACGACCGTCATCTCTACATGGTCCAGGGCACCGCGTACGGGACCGACAACGCTCGCTCGGGAAAGGGCGACACCATGCTCACCTCGGTGGACCTCGCCACCGGTCGGGTCGAACAGCGGCAGGTGCGGACCACGGCGGGCTCGTCCCTGTACACGCGTGAGCCGGAGGGACTGGCGATCCAGGTGGTGAACGGAGCACCACGGCTCTGCATCGGCTTCGCCACCACGGCGACGGCGACCAGTACGACTCGGCTCTTCACCGTCTACGACACGAGCAAGCGGGTGTGAGGCCCGCCGCCTACCTCGGCGGCGGGCCTCACACCCGTGACCACGCCCGGCGTGGTCACGGGGTGTGTGGGGTCAGCGAAGGTCGCGGCCCACGGGGGTGTGGGCACGGGCCTTGGCGGCCTTGGGAGCCGCGACGCGTCCGCCGTTGACCGGCAGGGTGCTGCCCGCGAACACCTGCGCGGCGTGCGCGGCACCGTCCGCGAGCTGGTCGAGGATGGTGCTGTTGTTGTTGGCGTACGTGTCGCAAGCCAAGTGGTAGCAGGGGTCGTACGCCTTGCCCGCCTCACCGCCGTAGATCTTCGCCTCGGCCTCGGTCTTCAGCTTCTCCGCGCCGGAGTCGAGGCCGCCGGCCGGGATGCCGTTCTCGATGAACGGCCCGTAGTCGGAGCGCCCGTTGAACTCGCTCGGCGAGGTCGCCAGCTTCCGCGTGCCGTAGTAGTCGAGGAAGACCTTCTCGATCGCGCCGGAGCCGGCGGGCGGGTTGGTGCCCGCGCCCTCCGAGTCGTCGCCGTCGTACACGCCGCGCACGCCGTTGGGCGAGCCGAGCATGTCGAAGTTGAGGTTGAGGGCGATCCTGGACTTCTGGGCGGCCGTCAGGTGCTCGACGTAGTACTCCGAGCCGAGCAGGCCCTCCTCCTCGGCACCCCAGAACGCGAATCGCACCTTGTTCTTGATGCCCTTGCCGAGCTTGTCGATCTGCTCGGCGATGGTGAGGACCGTGGCGGTGCCGCTGCCGTTGTCGTTGATGCCGGGGCCGGCCGTGACGCTGTCGAGGTGCGCGCCGAGGACGACGACGTTGTCGGCGCGGCCGCGCCTGGTCTCGGCGAGGACGTTGTGCGCGGTGCGCTTCTCGCTGAACGTGTCGGTCTTGATGTGCAGCTTCAGCGTTCCGGACGCCGAATCCTTCACCAGGTCGGTACCGAGCTGGTAGGTCGGGCCGATCACCGGGATCTTCCACGGCGTGCTGGCGGTGCCCTGCACCGGGCCCATGCGCTCGGGCGACGCGCCGTCGTTGTAGATCGCGATGGCGGCGGCGCCGGCGGTCTGGGCGTTGCCGGCCTTCACCGAGAAGTTGCAACCGCCGCGCTTGACCAGGGCGATGTTCCCCTTCGGGAAGCCGGCGAAGTCGTCGGCCTCGCAGCCGCTGCCCACGCCGGCGCCCGCCGCGTCGACCGCCGTGGCGACGGCGGTGACGTCACCGGAGCCGGAGAAGTCCAGGGTCGCGTAGTCGGTGCCGTAGACGTACGAGGGGCCGCCCGGCCGGTCGAGGACCGCGGGCGTCTTCTCCTTGTAGTAGTCGAAGGGGAAGTCCTGCACCGTCGGGCGGTAGCCGGCCTTCTTCAGCTGCTTGACGACGTACTTCGTGGAGATCTCGAAGCCGGATTCGCCCGCCGCGCGGGTGCCGCCGTTGTAGGTGGCGATCGTCTGGAGGTCTTTCTGATGCCGGCGGATGTCCTTGAGCTTCACCAGCTTGTCGAGGCGCGGCCGTGCGGCCGCGTCAGCGGGGGCCGCCGCCCCGATGGAGGCGGCGGCCAGGCCGATGAGGGTACTGATGGCCAGTTTGCGCAATGAGGGCCCCTTGAAACGGTAAAAGGGAGGTAATGCGCAAATCGTGACATCGCCGGGAGTCTCGCCGCCAGACATGAGACCGACTCGTTGCGGAAGATCGGAACGGTTCGCCAGAACGTGATTCGGTGCACTGTCCGGAATCGTCCGTGATCGATAGTGTTTCGCGCAGGCTCACAAGGCGTGGAGGCGGCCGTGTACGACTTCGTCATCGTCGGTGCCGGCAGCGCGGGCTGCGTGCTCGCCGAGCGGCTCAGTGCGGACCCGGGGACGAAGGTCCTGCTCCTGGAGGCCGGACCGCCCGATGACGCCCCCGAGATCCACATTCCGGCGGGGATCTCGGCGCTGTTCAAGAGCCAGTACGACTGGGACTACACGACCACCCCGCAACCCGGCGCGGGAGACCGCACGGTCTACTGGCCGCGCGGCCGGACCCTGGGCGGCAGCTCGTCGACCAACGCGATGATCTACATCAGGGGTCACCGGCACGACTTCGACACCTGGCGCGACGAGTACGGCTGCAAGGGCTGGGGCTACGCCGACCTGCTGCCCTACTTCCTGCGCGCGGAGGACCAGCAGCGCGGCGCGTCGGACTACCACGGCATCGACGGGCCGCTCCGCGTCGAGGACCTGCGCTACAAGCATCCGCTCACCCGTGCCTGGGTCGAGTCGGCGACGGCCTTCGGCCTGCCCGCCAACAACGACTTCAACGGCGCCGAGCAGGACGGGGTCGGGTTCTACCAGGTGACGCAGCGGCGGGGCCGCCGGTGGTCGACGGCCGACGCCTACCTGGCGCGAGCGGCGGAGCGCCCGAACCTGACGGTGGCGACCGACGCGCTGGTCACCCGGGTGGTCATCGAGAACGGCCGGGCCACCGGCGTCGCGTACGTGCGCGGCGGGGCGGAGCAGCGGGCCGTCGCCCGGCGCGAGGTCATCCTGTCCGGCGGAGCGGTCAACTCACCGCAGGTCCTCATGCTGTCCGGCGTGGGGCCCGCCGACCACCTGCGCTCGCTCGGCATCGACGTGGTCGTGGACCTGCCCGCCGTGGGAACCGGGCTGCAGGATCACCCGATGGTGCCCGTCATGTGGCACACGCCGGGCAAGAAGGCGCTCTGGGAGGGCGTCAACACGCGCAGCCTCCTGCTGTACCAGGCCCTGGGGCGCGGACCGTACGCCTCGAACGTCGCCGAGGCCGGCGGCTTCGTACGGACCCGTCCCGACCTGCCGGCGCCGGACCTGCAGTACCACGTGCTGCCGACGCCGTACCTCGACCAGGGCCTGACCGACCCGAACAAGCGGATCATCTCGGTGTTCGCCACCACCGTGGCCGTGGCCGGTCGCGGCAGCGTGACCCTGCGGTCCGCCGACCCGCGCTGGAAGCCCCTGATCGACCCGGACTACCTGGGTGACGCGGCGGATCTCGACGTGCTCCTCGCGGGCGTCCGCCAGGCCCGGGAGATCGCGGCGACCGGCCCGCTGGCCCGGATCGTCGGCGGGGAGTACGCCCCCGGCGAGGACGTCGAGGACCTCGCCGAGTGGGTCCGGGGGCAGGTCGTGACGCTCTACCACCCCACCAGCACGTGCGCGATGGGCGGGGCCGATGACGCGGTCTGCGACCCCGAACTACGGGTGCGCGGCGTGGACGGCCTGCGCGTCGTCGACGCGTCGGTGATGCCGGCGGTGCCCCGGGGCAACACGAACGCCCCGACGATCGCGATCGCCGAGCGGGCCGCCGACCTGATCGCCGGCGGCACGCTGCTGCCTCCGGTCGAATTCGCCTGACCGTAGACCGGAGATCGTGGTCTCGCGGCCCTGGGAGCTGTGCGCCCGCGTTGAGCCCCGCCCGGATGGAGGGCGCCTGTACGGGCGGGGCCCAGCGGGGGCGCACAGATCCGGCAGGGGCGCCCCGATCCGTGGGGCGCCCGGATCCGGCGGGGTCACCGCGTACGACGACGCAGAAGGCGGCGGGGCTGGTTCTCCTCCCGCGCCTGGACGCGCAGCTCGCGGACGCGCTCGTCCATGAGGGCCTTGACGATGTCCGGATGCATCTTCGTGCTCCTTGCGGTGCGAGCCGGTCGATCCGGCCTCGCACTCATAAGGTTCGTTCTAAGGCGGGGTCCGGGGCATCGGAACAATGCCTCATCCTTCGGCCGCCCGGGGTCTAAGCACCCCTCCGACGCGCGTACGCCGCCTAAGGCCGCCTCAGGCCACCCGGGTGCGGGGGACGCGGCGGCGGTTAGAGATGTCCCAGAGCTTCGGTCCGTTGACGTCGGCGTCCTCCAGAGGGGCGGCGCCCACGCCGCGGCGGCCGAGGTGACACGCTGATCCCAATCGACACGTGAGCGGCGCGCGTCGTCTGGACTGAGGAGCGCAGGGAGCGAAGCGACCGGAGCGACGAGGGAAGACGGCGCATTGGGCGCCGCGAACCGCGCTCGCGAAGCGAGCGCAATTCAACATGGAGGACACATGGCCACACTTCCGGCGTTGATCTGGCGGGGTGGGAGCGAGGCGGCCGTCGTCGACGTGCCGCGTCCGGCGGCGCGCGAGGGCTGGTCACGGGTCCGCGTCGGGTACGCCGGGCTGTGCGGCAGCGACCTGCACATCCTGGCCGGTGAGCACATCCGGGCGCAGCCGGGCATCGTGATCGGGCACGAGTTCGCCGGCACGCTCGACGAACCGGCCGCCGGGCTGGAGGCGGGCACGCCCGTGTTCGTCAATCCGATGGTGCACTGCGGCGTCTGCGACGCCTGTACGCGCGGCCGGGTGAACATCTGCCAGTCCCTCACGTCGGTCGGCATCGACTACCCCGGAGCCGCCTGCCCCGAGGTCGTGGTGCCCGACTACGGGCTGTACCCGCTGCCGCCCGGGATGCCGCTCGCCGACGCCGCACTGGTGGAGCCCCTCGCCGTCGGCGTACGGGCCGTCCGGCGTGGTGAGGTGCGTCTCGGTGACCGCGTGCACGTCATCGGGGCGGGGCCGATCGGCTGCATCGTCGGCCTGCTGGCCAGGATGGCCGGGGCCGTCGAGGTGACCGTGTCCGAGCCGTCGGCGTTCCGGCGGGAGCAGGCGGCGGCGCTCGGCCTGACCGTCGTGGACGGCGGCGCCACCCCGACGGCCGACGTCGTCTTCGACGCGACCGGGCACCCGGCGGCGGCACCCGAGATCACGTCATGGGCGCGGCCGGGCGGGCGCATCGTCCTCGTCGGGGCGTACCCGCCGGCGCCGCAGCGGACGGCCCTACTGTCGATCATGTTCGCCGAGCTCACCCTCGTCGGCACGCGGATCTACACCCGCCCGGACATCCTGGCCGCGATCGAGCTGATCGCGACCGGCCGCGTCGACGTCTCCCGTTTCGTGACCGAGGTCGTGCCGCTGCGCGACGCCGCGAAGGCGGTCGAGCGGCTGCGGGCGGGGACCGCGATGAAGCTGCTGGTCGCCCCGGAGGGCACATGAAGATCACTGACGCCGCGGTCATCGTCACCGCGCCGGGACGCAACTACGTCACCCTCAGACTGACGACCGACGACGGCATCGTCGGGTACGGCGACGCGACCCTGAACGGACGCGAGCTGGCCGTCGCCGCCTACCTGAGCGAGCACGTGCTGCCGCTGCTGGCCGGCCGCGACGCCTCCCGGATCGGCGACACCTGGCAGTACCTCTACAAGGGCGCGTACTGGCGGCGCGGCCCGGTCACGATGACCGCGATCTCAGCGGTCGACCAGGCACTGTGGGACATCAAGGGCAAGGCCGCGGGCCTGCCGGTGTACCAGCTGCTCGGCGGCAGGGCACGGGAGGCGCTCACCGTGTACGGGCACGCCAGCGGCGTCGACGTCGACGACCTCCTCGCCGACGTCGCGCGGCACCTCGAGCTCGGCTACACCGCCGTTCGCGTGCAGGCCAAGATCCCCGGGATGGACTCCACGTACGGGATGCACACCGGCTCGCAGATCTACGAGCCCGCGTCCGGCGCGCTGCCCCGGGAGGAGACCTGGAACACCGCCGCGTACCTCGACTTCGTCCCGACCCTGATGAAGCGGGTCCGCGAGGAGTTCGGATACGGCTTCCACCTGCTGCACGACGCGCATCACCGGCTGACCCCGATCGAGGCGGCCCGGCTCGGCGGCGCGCTGGAGCCGTACCGCATGTTCTGGCTGGAGGACGCCACCCCGGCCGAGGACCAGGAGGCGTTCCGCCTCATCCGCTCGCACACGGTCACGCCGCTGGCGGTCGGCGAGGTCTTCAACACCATCTGGGACTGCCGGCAGCTGATCACCGAACGGCTCATCGACTACATCCGGACGTCCGTCGCGCACGCGGGCGGCATCTCCCACGTACGCCGGATCATGGACCTGGCCGACCTGTACGGCGTCCGCTCCGGCTCACACGGCCCGGGCGACGTCTCACCGGTCGGCCTGGCCGCCAACCTGCATCTCGACCTGGCCATCCCGAACTTCGGGATCCAGGAGTACATGGGCCACCGCGACCCGGCCGGCGAGGTCTTCGACTGGGGCTACCGGTACGAGAGCGGGATGCTGTGGCTGTCGGACCGGCCGGGGCTCGGCGTCGAGGTCGACGAGGAGGCCGCGCGGCGATACCCCTACGACCCGAAGTACCTGCCGGTCGCGCGGCTGCCGGACGGCGGCATGCACGACTGGTGAGCGGCGCGCGGGAGCGGCCGGCCGCTCCCGCGCCCCGGTCAGCGGTAGCGCCGGCGCGGTGCCGGCCGCACGCGCGCTTGGTCAGCGGTAGCGGCGGCCGTGCAGCAGGCCGACGAGCTGCAGCAGCTTGGCCATGTCCTTGTCGGTGCGCTTGAACGACGTGAGGTTCATCGGCGCGGCGAACCGCTGCCGGGTGATGGCCTTGGCGCGGGCGAACTCCCGCAGGCCGTCGGCGCCGTGGATGCGGCCGAAGCCGGAGTCGCCCACCCCGCCGAACGGCAGGGCCGGGACGGCCGCGAAGGCGATCACGGCGTTGATCGAGGTCATGCCGCTGCGGAGCCGGCGCGCCGTGTCCATGGCCGTCGAGCGGCTCCGGGAGTAGATCGCGCCCGCCAGGGCGTACGGGGTGGCGTTGGCGCGGGTGACGGCCTCGTCCATGGACTTGACCCGGTGCACGGTGATGGTCGGGCCGAAGGTCTCCTCGCGGACCGCGGGGGCGTCGTCCGGAACGTCCACGAGGATCACCGGTTCGACGTAGGGTTCCTTCACCGCGTCGGCGCCGCCGACGATCGCCCGGCCGCCCCGTGCCAGGGCGTCGTCGACGTGCCGCTTGATGACGTCGAGCTGGCCGGGCATGGTGATCGGGCCGTACGCGGCGGTGCGGTCCTCGCCGGGCCGCAGCGTCCTGGCCTGTTCGGTCAGCTTGGCGACGAAATCGTCGTAGACACCGTCGATGACGTACACCCGCTCGACACCGGCGCAGGTCTGGCCCGCGTTGGACATCGCGCCCCACAGCGCCGCCTCGGCGGCTTCGTCGAGGTCGGCGTCGGCGTCGACGATGAACGCGTCCTTGCCGCCGCACTCGGCGACGATGGGGGTGAGGCGCTCGGCGCAGGCCGCCATGACCTTCCGCGCGGTGGGCGCGGACCCGGTGAAGGCGATCTTGTCGACGGCACCGCGGGTGAGCGCCGCGCCGGTCTCGCCCAGGCCGGTCACGACCTGGAACACCGGCTGCTCCGGGATGACCTCGGAGACGATCTCGGCGAGCAGCAGGCCGACGCCGGGGGTGTACTCCGAGGGTTTGAAGACGACCGCGTTGCCCGCCGCCAGCGCGTACGCGATCGAGCCGACGGGGGTGAAGAGTGGGTAGTTCCACGGCCCGATCACGCCGACGACGCCGAGCGGCTGGTACTCCAGGACGCACTTCTGGTTGATCGCGACGAGGCCCGGGAAGACGCCGCGCGGGCCGAGGACCTTCTGAGCGTTACGCGCCGCCCAGTCCAGGTGCGTGATCGCCAGCACCGTCTCGAGCTGGGCGTCGGCCACCGGCTTGCCGGTCTCCTGGTGGATCGCGGCCGCCACGCGGTTCAGCGCGCGGGTCAGGGCGCCCTTGATGTTGAGCAGCCGGGCCCGGCGCTCCTTCCAGCCGAGGTCCGCCCACCACACCGAGGCGACGCGGGCGCGCTCGACGGCGGCGTTCACTGCGGCCTCGTCGTGGACCGGGTGCTCGCCGAGGACCTCGCCGGTCGCCGGGTTCAGGGAACGGAACGTCTCGGCGGTCTTCTCGTTCGCAGTCGCGGTCATCGGCGTCACCCGGTCCATAACGAGGTTCGGTTTCCCCGTAATCTATCGCTTACGCGCCGCGTGGGAACGGCGCGGAACGCGAACCGCGGCCCGCCGTGCGCCCGGGCGAGCGTACGGCGGGCCGAGCGCAGCCGGTGGTCGCCGGACTACCAGTAGACCGGTCCCGAACTGCATGACGGGTCGTCGCCTGGGTGATCGAAGGTGACGTACATGTACATGCTCTGCTGATGGCGGGTGTAGGAAATATCCTTCTTCGCAGGCGTCAGCAGGTGGCGGGTCTTGCCGTCACCCATGCCGTTGTCCCTGTTCTCCCATTCTTTCGTGGGATTGACGCCGTAGTCCTTGAAGGAGATGTTGTTCTTGTTCCTCGACTTCGCGTACTTCTTCTTGATGTTGTAGGTGATGTAGTTGACGTGCCTGGTGCGGTTCTTGCCGAGCGTGAAGTGGATGTAGAACGTCGCGACGTCGCCCGACTTCTTGTTCTTACAGGTGATCGGCTGCGGCAATGAGGCATAGGCCGGGGTGGCGACGGCCAGGGTGCCGCAGGCGACGGCGGCGGCCGCGCCGACGGCCGCGACCCTGCGCCGGGACAGGAAGGACATGGCGCTCCTCGGTAGCGGGATTTTGAAGATCAACTGTCGGGGCTCGGCGCCGTCGGGGTCAAGGGTCTGCAGTCCCAATGCGGTCTGCCCGAAAGTCACCGCCCAGGGGAGGGGAGGATGCCGCGTTCGATGGCCGCGGTCACCGCGGCGGTCCGGCCGGAGACCCCCAGCTTGCCGAACGTCCGCAGGAGGTGGGTCTTGACCGTCGCCTCGCTGATGAGCAACTCCCGGCCGATCTCGGCGTTGGTACGGCCGCGGGCGACGAGCCGCAGCACGTCGATCTCCCGGCGGGACAGCTCGACGGGGGAGCGTATCCGCGACACCAGCTTCGCGGCCACCGAGGGGGCCAGCACCGTCTCGCCGCGCGCGGCCGCGCGGACGGCCTGCGCGAGGTCGTGCCGCGAGGCGTCCTTGAGCAGGTATCCGGCGGCGCCCGCCTCGACCGCGCGGAGGATGTCGGCGTCCGTGTCGTACGTCGTCAGCACCACGACGCGGGTCTGCGGGCGCTGGACGAGCACCCGCGCGGTCGCCTCCACGCCGTCACCGCCCGGCATCCGCAGGTCCATCAGCACGACGTCCGGTTCGTGCGCCCGGACCGCCGCGACCGCCTCGGCGGCGCCACCGGCCTCGGCCACGACCGTCAGGTCGTCCTCGGCCGACAGCATGCCGCGTAGCCCCTCGCGTACGACCGGATGGTCGTCGACGAGCAACACCTTGATCACGCCGGTACCTCCACCGCGACGGCCGTTCCCGCGCCCGGCTCGCTCCGTACGTCGAGGGTGCCGCCGACCTGGCCGACGCGTTCGCGCATGCCGAGCAGGCCGAAGCCGCGCGCCGTTCCGGGGGAGAAACCGACGCCATCATCGCGTATCTCCAGGCGTACCGACTCCGCCGCGTACGCCAGGCGCACCTCGACCCGGTCCGCCTTCGCGTGCTTGCGGACGTTGGCCAGGCCCTCCTGGGCGGCGCGCAGCAGCACGACCTCCGCCCTGGCGGTCAGCCGTCGCGGCTCGCCCGTCAGCGTGTAGTCCGCCGCCATCCCCAACTCCTCACGGATCCGTTCCGTCAGGCGGCCGACGGCCTCGTCCAGCGAGGAACCGCCGAGCGGGGCGGGCGGCAGGGCGGCCACCAGGGCGCGGGCCTCGGCGAGGTTCTCCCGCGCGGTGCGGGCCGCCAGGCCGAGCTGCCGTCGCGCCTCTTCCGGTGCACGGCCGACATACGCGTCGGCCGCCTGCAGCAGCATCAGGATGCTGGTGAACCCCTGGGCGAGCGTGTCGTGGATCTCCGCGGCCATCCGCTCGCGCTCGGCCATCACGCCGGCCTCCCGGCTGACCTCGGCCAGCTCCGCTCGCGTCGTCTCCAGCTGCTGGATCAGGTTCCGGCGGTCCGTGCTCTGGGCGATGATCCGCTCGATCCAGATCCCGAAGAACGTCGAGAATCCGATGACCACGACCGTCCACAGCACGAACGACGCGATCGAACCGGCGTCGGGGTCGCTGTCGAGGAACCGCGTCGCCGGGACGGCGTTGAGGAGGATCAGGGCGACGAGGCTCTCCTGCCAGCGAACCAGCATGAAGCACTGCGGGGACGCCGCGAACAGGACCAGCGAGCTCTCCGGGGCAGCCAGCGCGGCCGAACCGGACAGCACGACCATGCCGCCGATGTAGACGTACGACATCGGGCCGGCCTGCTCGTGCCCGAGGAGCCGCCGGCCGAGGAGCAGGTACCACGGCAGCAGGGCCAGGAGAACGGCGGCGGCGACCGCGCTCCTGCCGACCGGCTCGGTCGCCAGCACGTAGATGACGGTGGAGACCAGGACCAGGCCGAAGTACGCCTCCCATCGGCCCAGTCCCCACTCCCAGGCGTCCTTGGTCGTCATCCGTCGCGGCGCCGTTTCCAGCGGAAGGTCGTCATGCACAGCGCCAATCCTGCGACGCCCCAGGCGGCCAGCACCAGTCCGGTGCGCCCGTGCTCCCACGCGTGCGCGGGCTCCGCAGCCAGCAGCGTGTCCGGCAGCAGCGCCGACCGCAGGCCCTGGCACATCCACTTGAGCGGGAAGATCGCGCCCACCTGCCGCACGCCCGAGGGCAGGTCACCGAAGGTGAAGTAGACGCCGGAGATGAACTGCAGGACGAGGTACGGCAGGTTGAGCACGGCCGCCGCGCCCCGGCCCGAACGCGGCACGCTGCTGATCGCGATGCCGAGCAGCGTGCAGACGGCCACCCCGGCCACGAAGACCCACGCGAACGTGAGCCAGCGCTCCGGCGTGCTCGGGGGCTTCAGGCCGAACAGGACGTTCCCGAGCACGAACAGGAGGAGGGTCTCCAGCAGCGACAGCACCAGTGCCGAGATCGTCTTGCCGATGAAGTACGCCGCCTTGGGCATCGGCGTGCCGTACAGCCTCTTGAGCGTGCCGTCGTCGCGTTCCTGCGCGATGGAGACGCCCAGGCTGACGAACGTCGTCGACATGATGCCGCTGGCGATGATCCCGGCGGCGAAGTACTGCCGGAAGTCCACGCCCGTATGGCCGACCTCTCCCTTGAAGATCGAGCCGAAGATCAGCATCAGGATGACGGGCATGGCGAGCGTGAAGACCACGGCCGACGTCTCGCGGAAGTAGCCCTTCAGTTCCAGGGCTCCCCGGGACAGCCCGATCCGCGCGGTGGACGGCAGGGCGGGGGTGGTCATCGGTCTGCTCCGATCATGGCGAGGTAGACGTCCTCGAGGGTGGGACGGGCGACGGTCAGCTCCGGCACCTCGCCGTCGAACTTCTGGCTCAGCTCGGCCACCACCTGCGTGGGGGAGTCCGTCTCGATGGACTGCCGGCCCTGGGGACCGAGCCAGCCGACGCGCGCCGTGGCGTTGGCACGGCCCCCCAGCTCCATCGGCGAGCCGACCTCGACGACCCGGCCGCCGACGATCACGCCGACGCGGTCCGCGAGCGTCTCGGCCTCGTCCAGGTAGTGGGTGGTCAGCAGGATCGTCGTGCCGCCGTGCGCCAGCCCTTCGATGAGCTTCCAGAATTGCCGCCGGGCGTCCGGGTCGAACCCGGTCGTCGGCTCGTCGAGGAACAGCAGCTCGGGACCGCCGACGATGCCGAGGGCGACGTCGACCCGCCGGCGCTGGCCGCCGGACAGGAGCGCCAGCCGCGCCCCGGCCTTCTCGGTGAGGCCGACCGCCTCGATCACCTCGTCGACGTCACGGGGCCGGGGGTAGTAGCCCGCGAAGTGCCGGACGATCTCCCGGACGCTCAGCTCCGGCTGCTCGTTCGAGGTCTGCAGCACGATGCCCAGCCGGGCGCGCCACTCCCGGGTCGGCTTTCCGGGGTCCACCCCGAGGACGGACACGTCACCGCCGGTCCGCCGCCGGTGTCCTTCGAGGATCTCGACCGTGGTGCTCTTGCCGGCGCCGTTGGGGCCGAGCAGGGCGAAGACCTCACCGCGGAAGATGTCCAGGTCGACGCCGTTCACCGCGTCGACGTCGCCGTATCGCTTGCGCAGGCCGCGGACCCGCACCGCCGTCTCGTTCATGGCTCCAGCGTCCCGGCGACCTGGCCGGTCCGGGATCGGTGGTCCGGTCATTCCCGTGTCCACCGAACGGTGGACACGGGGGCCTCAGCCCGCGAAGTCGACGCTCTGCCAGAACCGGAACAGCTCGTGTCCGACGGCGATGAGGTTCTGGTCGACGCCGAACAGGTCGGTCAGGTGGTAGACGAGGGAGAAGAACTGCTCGTTGACCGCCGGGATCCACAGCAGAGCGAGCAGCGCCATGAAGGCGTACCCGCCGATCTTGTCCGCCTGCGCGACCCAGTTGCGCGGCAGGTAGGGCTCGACGATGCCGAAGCCGTCCAGGCCGGGCACCGGCAGCAGGTTCAGCACGGCGGCGGTGACCTGCAGGAAGGCCAGGAACGCCGCGCCGGTCCAGAACAGCAGGTGTGCCGGGTCCTTCGCGAGGTTGGTGATGACGATGCCGAGGACGATCGCGAAGATGAGGTTGGCGATCGGTCCGGCGGCGGAGATCAGGCTGTGCCGGATCCTCCCGGGGATCGCCCCGCGGTCGATGTAGACGGCGCCGCCCGGCAGGCCGATCCCGCCGAGCAGCACGAACAGTACGGGCAGCAGGAAGCTCAGCGTGATGTCGCCGTACTTCAGCGGGTTCAGCGTCAGGTAGCCGTTGGTCGCGACGCTCCGGTCACCGGAGCGCCAGGCGAAGAACGCGTGCCCGAACTCGTGCAGGCACAGCGACACGATCCACCCGCTGACGACGAACACGAACAGGAACAACCGGGCGGTCCGATCCGGGCTGATGCCGTATTGCCAGACCGCCAGGCCGGACAGCGCGAACAGGCCGAGGACGAACAGGAACGCCGGGCTGGGGCGCACGGAGGACCGCACCGCGCTTACGTTGGTGGACATCGATTATTCGCTCTCTACGAGGGCGGGGAGGACATAGGTGCGCAGGAAGTCTCGGGGGTCGCCGTCGCGGGGCAGGGCGATCAGCGAGGAGATGATCCGGAAGAGGAACTCGATCGTGCCCTCGACCGTGATGTCCGCGCGGAGCAGGCGCTCGCGCTGGGCCGTCGCGAAGTACGGCCGGACGCGGTCGGCGCACAGGCGCAGGACGCTCTCGGAGGCCCCGGCGACGGCCGTCTGGGTGTGACCGGCCGCCTCCGGGGTGAGCAGGGCGGCCACCCTCGGCTCGCGGCGCACGAACGCGACCGCGTCGACCACGCCTTCGACGATGCCGTCGGCGACCGAGGACTCCTTGCCGAGCCGCACGGCCAGGCGGTCGAGGAAGCGGCGCATGTCACGGAGGAGGACGGCGAGGATCACCTCGTCCCGCCCGCCGGCGAAGCTGCGGTAGACGGTCGCCCGGGACAGCCCCGCCGCCGCCGCGATGTCCTCCACCGTCGTCTTGCCGACGCCGTACCGCGCGAAGCAACGCTCGGCGGCGTTGACGATCCGCTCCCGGACGTCGGTGGTGACCTGCGGCATGCCTGGCAGAGTACCGGTCCCGTGTGGTGCGACACACGAGACATATTTCGTATCTTGGTGCAATCGGCGTAGCGTGGTCGCCGCACCCCCCGAGCGCCGGAGGCCGGATGAATCCGCGTATTTCCATCGACGACGCGTTCTGGGCGATGATGGCCGCCGCGCACCTGCCGGGGGAGCAGTACACCGAACCGCCCGGTGATCCGGGGCTGTTCGGGCCGGACTCGGCCATCTGGCACGTCCACGGCGACGTCTCGGCCGTCCTCGGCGGCGTGTCCGGACTCATCCTCGGCACGCTGAACGAGCCGGTCACCCACGGGACGAACCGCTTCTCCGACTACCTCCAGGATCCGATCAAACGGCTCGGCTTCACCGCGTCGTTCGTGCTCGGCATGACGTACGGCTCGACGCCCGTGGCGGAGCGGCTCGCCGCCACGGTCACGGCGATGCACCAGCGTGTGCGGGGCGCGATGCCCGACGGCCGCACCTTCTCCGCCACCGACCCGGACGACATTCTGTGGGTCGGCATCACCCAGGCGTACTCCGTCGCCCGCGCGCACGTCGCGTACCACCCGCGCCCGCTCACCGGGCCCGACCTCGACCGGTACTTCGCCGAGTACGCGGTGATCAACGAGATGCTCGGCGCGCGCGACTCGCCCCGGACGCTCGCCGAGGCGGAGGACTACTTCACGGCGATGCGCCCCCGGCTCACCGTCAGCGAGGAGGTGCTCCAGGCCGTCGCGTTCCTGCGCAGGCCCAAGGGCGCCGGCCCGGCGACCCGGATCTCCAGCGCGCTCCTCGCCCGGGTCGCGACCGACCTGCTCCCGGACTGGGCGCTCGCCCTCCTCGGCGGACGCCCGCCCCTCCCGTACGCGACGCGGGCCGCTGGCCACGCCCTCGTGCGCACGCTCCGGTACGGCGTCCGGTACCGGATGATCGACGAGGCGCGGGCCCGCTGCGCCGCGGCCCCCGTGGAGGCCGTGTCCTGACATGACAGGATGCGAACCATGAGGATCTCTGGGGCGAAGGCCCTCGTGACCGGGGCGACCGGAGGCATCGGCCAGGCCATCGCCCGCGAGCTCGCCGCTCGAGGCGCGTCGGTCGTCCTCACGGGCCGCCGCGCCGACGTACTCGAACCGCTCGCCGCCGAGCTCGGCGGCCGGGCGATCGTCGCCGACCTCTCCGACCGGGACGGCGCGGAGCGCCTCCTGGACCAAGCCGGGGAGGTGGACATCCTCGTCGCCAACGCCGGGCTTCCCGCGACCGGGCCGCTCACCGGCTTCTCCCTCGAGGACATCGACCGGACGCTCGACGTCAACCTGCGCGTGCCGCTCGTCATGGCCCGGCTGGCGGCCGAGCAGATGACCGCCCGCGGGCGCGGGCACCTGGTCTTCGTGTCGTCGATCGGGGGCAAGACCGCGACAGGAGGCGCGTCGCTGTACAACGCGACCAAGTTCGGGCTGCGCGGCCTCGCCCTGGGCCTGCGTGAGGACCTGCGGCCGCACGGCGTCGGTGTCTCGGCGATCTACCCGGGATTCATCCGGGACGCCGGGATGTTCGCCGACAGCGGGGTGACCCTGCCTCCCGGTGTGGGCACCCGCACGCCCGGCGACGTGGCGCGCGCCGTCGCCCGCGCCATCGAGCGCGACGCCGCGGAGGTCGACGTCGCGCCGCCGGCCGTCCGCCTCGGCGTGAGGCTCGCGGCCCTGGCACCCGGCCTGTCCGCCCGGGTCCAGCGGCTGGCCGGCGCGCAGAAGATCACCCGGGCGCTCTCCGAGAGCCAGCGGGACAAACGCTGACCGGCGCCCCGCCGGCAGGCCGGCTTCAGCCGAGCTCGTAGTCGAGGGAGAAGGAGTGGCCGCCGCCCTCCTCGATGGTGATCTGCCCTTCGCCCTTGATCCCCTTGAGGTCGCCGGTTCCGCTCGTCTCCACGATCTTCCAGGTCAGCCAGGGCCTGCCGTTCTCGCCACCCGCGTTGTGCTGGAGGACGAAGCCCCCCGTGCGGCCGTTCAGCGTGCCCGTGAAGCGCTCGACCCCGACGTACGCGGCGGGACCGGCCTCGGTGCTCACCGTGATCAGCTCGGCGGTGCTGGTGCCGGACAGGTCACCGCTGAACGTCTTCCCAACGTGGACGCGCGTGAGCGCCGTGCCCTCCCGCTCGTCGTACGGCTTCTCGGCGTCCCACGTGTCGAGGACGAACGTGCCTTCTGCTCGCTTGCTCATGCCGGGAGCATCGCAGCGGAGACTGCCATCCTCTGTCAGGTATCCCCGCAGAGACCGTGCCGGCCCGCTCATCCTCGCCGAAGTGCACGCATCTGAAATCGCTACGTGCGACCTGGAGCATTAAGGCTGCCATTTTTTGGGGAGTCTAGTCCCTTCTGTTCGTGATTGGACTTCTTTTGACGTGATTCAAAACTGTTGTCGTGGTTGGAACGGATAGGTCAGCATCATCGAACCGAACGGATCAGAGCCCGATCAGAAAGGTCTGACGTGACGCTCAAGACGAAGATCCCGACAGTTCTCGCTGCGGCCGGTCTCATGACGACGGTGTTCGCCGGCGCCGCCACGACGGCCGACGCGGCAGCCAAGCCGACGTACGTCGAATGCGGTGCCGCCCACAAGGTCACGAAGAAGATGTGCGCGGTGTTCAAGGCGGCCGACAAGGCATCCCGCGCCGGCGGCTACCACTGGGATCGGACCGGCCGGTGTAAGTCTGCCGACCGTCTGAACTGGCACCCGAGTGGGCGCGCCTGTGACCTCATCTACGGCAAGCTCGGCTCGCCGGCCAAGCAGGGCAACCTCAAAGACGGCAACAAGCTGGTCAAGTGGCTCGTCGCCCACCACTCGAAGTACTCCCTCCACCACGTGATCTGGCAGAGCCGGATCTACTCGGGGGGTAACTGGAAGGCGCGCCCCTACCCGTGCAAGGGAGTGACCGACTGCCACAAGGACCACGTCCACGTGGCCACCGTCTCATGACGAAGCGCCACTGAAGTGAGCGGGAGGGGCCGGTGCCGGGTCTTCCCGCTCATTCGCTTTTCGCGCCGATATCTGTTTATTGGTTGAAACGGCGCTAAAAGAGGGTGCCGTCCCGTTCGATGCCGCGGAGGGCGTCGTAGTCGAGGGTGACGCAGTCGATGCCGCGGTCCGCGGCGAGCACCCGCGCCTGCGGCTTGATCTCCTGCGCGGCGAAGATGCCGCGGACGGGTGCCAGCAGCGGATCGCGGTTCAGCAGCTCGAGGTAGCGGGTGAGCTGCTCGACACCGTCGATCTCGCCGCGCCGTTTGATCTCGACGGCCACGGTCGTGCTCGTCTGGTCGCGGCACAGGATGTCGACCGGGCCGATCGCGGTGGGGTACTCCCGGCGGATGAGCTTCCAGCCCTCGCCCAGCGTCGTGATGTGCTCGGCGAGCAGCTCCTGCAGGTGCGCCTCGACGCCGTCCTTCTGCAGGCCCGGGTCGACGCCCAGCTCGTGGCGGGAGTCGTGCAGGATCTCCTCGATCGTCAGGATCAGCTGCTCGCCGGACTTGCCGTGCGTGACCGTCCACCGGCCCTCCTCCTCCTTGAGGGAGCACGGCGGGTTCATCCAGTTGAGCGGCTTGTACGCGCGGTCGTCGGCGTGGATCGACACGCTGCCGTCGGACTTCATGAGGATCAGCCGGGTGGCCAGGGGCAGGTGGGCGGTGAGCTTGCCCGCATAATCGACGCTGCAGCGGGCGATGACGAGACGCACGGTCGCCCACCTTAGCCGCAGCGCGTCCCCGCCGCGCGCAATCGCCCGGCTTGGAGCTCGCGCGGAATGGGCGTCGCGAGCCCGGCAGGCCCTTCCGCGCGAGCTCTTACGTCGCGAGCGCCCTGAGGCGGCGCCGCAGGAAGTCGCGCTCGACCGTGTTCTCGGTGCGGGTGATCGCCGCCTCGTACGCCTCCGCCGCCTCGGCGGTACGGCCCAGGCGCCGGAGCAGGTCGGCGCGGATGGCGTGGTAGACGTGGTGGCGGTCCAGGTCCAGGCCGTCGACGAGGGCGAGCGCCGGACCCGGTCCCTCCACCTCGGCCACGGCGACGGCGCGGTTGAGGGCCACGATCGGGCTCGGGGCGAGGGCGAGGTGAAGGTCGTACAGCCGCAGGATCTGCCCCCAGTCCGTGGCCTCCGCGTCCGGCGCGTCACTGTGCACCGCGTTGATCGCCGCCTGGATCTGGTGCGGCCCCGGCCGGTCCCGCCGGAGGCATCGACGGACGAGGTCCTGGCCCTCGGCGACCAGGTCGCGGTCCCACCGGCCCCGGTCCTGCTCGGCCAGCGGGACGAGGGAGCCGCCGGGGCCGGTACGGGCCGCCCGGCGCGACTCGATCAGCAGCATCAGCGCGAGCAGGCCCATCACCTCCGGCTCGTCGGGCATCAGCTGGGCCAGAAGCCGCCCGAGGCGGATCGCCTCCGCGCACAGGTCCTCCCGGATCAGCCGGTCCCCCGAGCCGGCCACGTAGCCCTCGTTGAAGATCAGATAGACGACGGCCAGCACGGCCTTCAGACGATCCGGCAGGTCGGCGTCCTTCGGAATCCGGTACGGGATGCGCGCATCGCGGATCTTGCCCTTGGCCCGGACCAGCCGCTGGGCCATCGTCGGCTCGGGGACGAGGAAGGCGCGGGCGATCTCCGCCGTCGTGAGCCCGCCCACCAGCCGGAGCGTCAGCGCGACCCGCGCGGCGGGCGCCAGCGCGGGGTGACAGCAGGTGAAGACGAGACGCAGCCGGTCGTCGCGCACCGGACCCTCCTCGGGCGGTTCGTCGGCCGCGTGCAGCAGGGCGGCCTGGGCGTGCCGGTCCGCACGCGACGCCTCGCGTCGCAGCCGGTCGATCGCCCGGTTGCGGGCGGTCGTGATGATCCACCCTGCCGGGCTCGGAGGCGGACCGGCGGACCGCCAGCGCCGCAGCGCCTCGGCGAAGGCGTCCTGGATCGCCTCTTCGGCGATGCCGATGTCACCGAAGACGCGGACCAGGACGGCCACCGCGCGGCCGTACTCCTCGCGGAAGACCCGCTCGACCTTCGCGGTGGCGGAAGGAGCTGACATGTCAGTCTTCGTCCAGAAGTGGACGCACCTCCACCGGGAGACCGGCGATGCGGATGAACTTCTCGGCCCAGTCCAGGGCGGCGTCCAGATCGGCCACCTGGACGATCGTGAAGCCGCCGATGTGCTCCTTGCCCTCGATGAACGGGCCGTCGGTGATGAGCATCTCGTCGTCGCGGAGCCGTACCACGGTGGCCGTGCCCGGAGCGTGCAGGCGTCCGGTGAAGACCCACTCGCCGGCGTCCTTCACCTCCTGACGCCAGGCCTCGACCTCGTTCATGATCTTCTCGAGGTCGACGGAGGGCGGCGGAGCCCCGTCGGGCTGGTAGACGCTGAGCATGTACTGCTTCATCGGGTGTGCTCCTCTCGCGGTACCGGCGCCGTGCCGGCTCTCGCCCTCTGTACGAACGTCCCCCCGCCGGATCGACAGGCGTCGCGCGGTGTCTTGAGATTCGTTCGTGGCCCGCACCGGCATCGAAGATCTCATGGTTCTCAGATCGTTCTCATTCCATCCTCATGCGACGCCGATAGCGTCGCGCGGTGCGGGGGTCGACTGGTAGTCAACATCGTTGTCAACCCAAGGTGGCGAACGCATGACCGACCACGAAAACCAGGGACAGTCACCCGAATCCGGCGCGGTGAACCGCCGGGCCGCACTCACCGCCCTCGGCGGCGCGAGTCTCGGAGCGGCCGGGATCGTCGCGCTCGGCAGCACGGCGGGCGCCTCCACCGCCCACCGACCCTCGGCCCCGCGACCGGCCTGCGTGCTGGCGCCGGAATTGGTCGAGGGCCCCTACTACCTCGACTACGACCTCTTCCGCCGCGACATCACCGAGCACAAGGACGGCGTGCCCCTCATCCTGCGCGCCGTCGTCGTCGACGCCACCACCTGCGCGCCCATCCCGCGGGCCGCGCTCGACATCTGGCACACCGACGCGCTCGGCGAGTACTCCGGCTACACGGCCATGGGCGTCGGCGGCGCGAACGGCGGCGGCCCCGGCGGCCCGGGTGGCGGGACACCGCCCACCGGCACGCCGACGGCACCTCCCCCCGGCTCCCCGCCTCCGGGCGGCGGCGGAGGTCACGCCGAACCGACCGACAAGCTGACCTTCCTGCGGGGCGTCCAGCTCACCGACCGGCACGGCGTCGTGGAGTTCCGCACGCTCTACCCCGGCTGGTACATGGGCAGGGCCATCCACATCCACGCCAAGGTCCACATCGGCGGCAAGGTCGTCGGCAGGAAGTACACCGGCGGCCACGTCGCCCACACCGGCCAGTTCTTCTTCGACGAGAAGGTCACCGAGCGGATCGCCAAGCTCCAGCCGTACGTGATCAACACCACGCACCGCACGACGCTGGACGAGGACGGCATCTACCGCAACGGTGGCTCGGCCGGCCTCCTCACCCTCCGGCCGCTGCGCAAGGGACCGACCACTCACGGCCTCCTCGCCACCGTCGTCGTCGGTGTGCACCCCGACGCCACTCCGTGAATCCCCGGGTGACCCGCCCTCCGGGGCGGGCCACCCGGTCCCCGCACGACCCACGAGCCGCCCGCCCCGCGCCCCGCCCCGGGGCGGGCACACCTTTACACGTCGACCCGCGAGCCCGACCGACCGGCCCCCATGGTGGGCCTCCGGCGACGACGGCACGGGCGCAACGCTGGGGGCCAGACCAAGTAAGAAAGAGAGAAGCCTCCCGCCTGGAACAGACGGGAGGCTCCGGGTTCGGGCTACGCGCCGACGGGGAGGAGCCCCTTGGCGGGTGCCTGGGTGAACCATCCGGGGTACTCGGTCATGAGGAGCTCGTAGAGCTCCTCATCCTTCAGGGTGCCCGGATCCTTGACGGCGAAGAAGTCGGCGTTGTCCACGTGCCGGTTGTTGAGATCGTCCAGCCCCTCCAGGAGCTCGAACTCACGCCGCCCGGCGGGACGCCTCCAGCCCTTCTTGAACTTCTGCGGTCGGGCGCTGTCCACCTTGCTCCCGATCGCCATGAACTGCCAGAACAGCGGTTCGTAGGAGCTGGAACGCACCTGCTCCACCGTTTCCGGTATGTCACCCCACGTGCCGCCGTCCGTCACGAACATGACGTAGACGGGAACGGGGGCGCCCAGCGGAGTGCGGCGCACCTGCGAGCTGCCGAAGTAGTGCTCGCGGACCTTGCACATGGCCTGGGCGTACTGCGTACCACCCCAGATCTTGTTCTGGTACCGCTTCGCGACGTCCTTGATGTACGTCGCGTAGTTCGCCAGCGTGACCGGCTCGGCGTGGATGGTGCGACCATCGAACAGCCACACGTCGATCTCGCCGTTGTCGTCGAACCGCAGCGCGAGGGCCAGCACGCGCTCCACGAGCAGCTGGTACTTCGAGAAGTCCGACTTCATGGAGAAGGACACGTCGACGACCAGGCCCACTCGTGCCGTGTGCTCGGACAGCCCTCGCTTGTGAAGGCTGAACGCTGCCGTTTTGGTCATGCTCAGCAGTGCCGGGCTGACCTTCGCGACCTCCTTCTCCATCTTGATCAGCTTGTCTCTCTTGCTGACCGGGGGCTGGGCGTCGGCCGGGGCCTCCGGCGCACCGACATCGACACCGAACTCGGTGGCGAAGCCGGCCAGCCCGGAGTCGTACCCCTGGCCCACCGCGCGGACCTTCCAGGCTCCGTCGCGGCGATAGAGCTCGCCCAGCAGGAGGGCGGCCTCGGTGGTGGCGTCAGGGACCTCGAAGACGAGGTCCGCTCCGCCGCTCCCCGCGCCGGTCATCGTGAGCCCGAGCCCCACGAGCTGACCGAACGTGCCGCCGTCGACAGAGGCGCCGACGACGAGCCGTTCGACGTCCGCGGGGACCTGCGCGAGGTCGATCCGGAACGTGTCGCGGATCGTGCCGACCGTCGACTTCCCGGTGTACGAGGCGGCCTCGGAGGGGTGCCTCGGCTGGTTGTAGAACACGAAGTCCTCGTCGGAACGGACCTTGCCGTCCGCCCCGAGGAGGAGAACGCAGATGTTTGCGTCCGGCCCCCGGTTCCACGTCATCACGACGTCGAACGAGGCGGCGGCGATCGGGGCGTTGGCGCCCTTCGGGATTGTCTGAGTTGATGTCATGGCAGTGACTCCTGTTTTTGTATTCCTTCACGGCTTTTGCCGCAGGAATCACTGTCCGGTCTCGCCGTCCCGCCGCAAGGCGGGCTTACCGCCGGTCATCAGGTCTGAGAGGGGGCTACTGGTCCCGCTGAGTCTCTCGCTGGGCTTCGGCGACGACGGCACGGGCGCAACGCTCGGTGAAGCGCGGCGGAGACGCGGCGAACCGCGACATGTCGCCCCTGGTAGGCCGGTTCCACCGAGCATTCGGTACGCGAGGGGACCTGTCCGATCGGTCGGCGGGGGTCAGCTCGCCGATTCCAGGAGCGTGTCCGCGGCGGCGGTCGAGCTGTGCATCACCTGCCGGCCGATCCGATGCGTCGTGATCAGACCGGCGTCGCGCAGGACGGTGGCGTGCTGACTCGCCATGGACTTGGACACACCGACCCTGGCGGCCAGCTCGCTCGTGCTGCACGCCCGCGTCGCGACCGTGGACAGGATGCTCGCCCGGGTACGGCCCAGCAGGGCCTCCAGGGAACGGGGCGACGCCGACCTCAGGTCCACGACGGACCAGGCGAAGTCGCGTTCGAGCGGGAACACGAGCACCGGCGTCCGTTCCGGATCCCGGAGCACGATCGGATACTTCCAGCAGAAGAACGACGGCACCAGGCGCAGCCCACGGCCCTCGAGACGCACGTCCCGGTCGACCGGATAGGGCAGTTCGAGCACGGGCGGCCGCCACCGGGCCTGATGGTGCAGCCCGACGAACAGCCCCTCGATGCCGGCGTGCTGCAGCGTCCGGCCCCGCGCGGCGACGTCGGTGCGCACGCTCCGCTCGATCCGTCGTGTGAAGGGCGCGAGAGCCACCTGGTGATAGCGGCGAAGGGCGTCCACCAGCCCGCGCATCGCCGCCGCGGAGCCGTCGGCGAGGCCCCTGGCCGGAGCGCGCGACCGCTGCTGTACGGCCAGGATGCGCAGGTCTTGGCGGATCACCCGGAGTGGCGTCGATGCGATCAGGTCGAGCCCATGCTCCAGGCCGTCGGCACCCGGAGTCAGGAAGTCCGGAGAGTATCCGCGCGGTGGAGCGAGCCCTCCGAGCCACCGGAGCGATGGCGGAAGCTCGGCGCGCACCTGGCGCCGCCAGGGGCCGAATGTCAGTGCGCCGTCGTGGCCGGGCAGTTGGTGCAGGCTGAGGAGGACGTCCCACAGTGGATCCGGTCCTGCGGAGAGCAGGGTCCGGGACAGGTCTTCCCCCGTGAAGTGGACACGCAGCATGAGATTCCCCCGAATGACTCATGGTTCGACTCACCAGTTTCGCCGGAGTCAGCCTGAATTTCGAGCAATGTCCGCATGTGGTCATGTCCGTACGATTGGGACGATTGGCGGCCGATGCGGGTGTCGCAGGACGGCTGCCGCGAAGACGGGAATCGGTGCCGGGCCGGAGCGGCGTTCCGGCCGCCCCGGCCCGGCACCGGCAGATGATCCGGCGACGGGCGCCCGACGGGTGACGGTTCGGTCCCTCACCCGCCGGAGCGCCGTCGGCTCGGCACCCGTCATGTTCGATCAGCAGGGGTGAACGACGTCCACCGGCGTCCAGTTGAAGCTGTACGAGGAGGAGTACGCGCCAGGGGTGTAGAACTTGTAGCCCCCGCTGGCGCTCCGGAGCAGAGCGACGGTGTTCTGCGTCTGGTCGTTGACCCACGAGCCGTTGCCGTACCAGCCGGAGATCGCGTGGTCACCGCACGTGTACATCGACAGGACGTCGCCCTGGAAGGTCTCGCCCTTGTACAGGCAGAACCATCCGCTGTAGACCGGGCTGCCATTAAGGCACTTGTCCTGCCACGCGTCGTTGGCGTGCACTTCCGAGGTGTCCGGCAGAGTGCGGGCGTACTTCTCGCCGGGAAGAGCGACGGTGACGTACATGCCCTTCGCGGAGACCTTGTTGGCTGCGATCTGCGTGCCGTGGTACCTGGCGAGATAGCCGTCGACCCGCGTCTGCAGCACCTTGGCGTTGGCGCTGGAGAGGCCCGCGCTCTTCGCCTGGGCGGTGAAGTCGGCGTGGGCGGGGGTGATGGCGTTCGCCGAGCCGGCGCTGAGCGCACCGGCCGCGGTGAGGGTGCCGGCGGCGAACGCGAGTGCCGCGGCCTTCCCGATCCTCCGCTTGGTGGACGAGTGGTGCATGGTTGCCCTCCTGGGGCTTCCGGGGGTGGAGGGGCTCTGCTGGGCATGAGCCCCTCGCACACACCTCCGAGCGAAGGTGCGGCCCCCACGCTCGTCCGGCTCGACGCCGAACGGGGCCGTCTTTCAGCCAGGGCTGAATCCGCGGCCGAGTTAGGCCACCACGTAACCCTGGGGCGCCCCCTCGGCGTCGGAACGCTGGTGATGCGCGAAAGCCGGTCGCGCCCCGGGTCTCCGGCGTACGGCGCGGGCGGCGCTGGGTCCGCGACGCCGTGACGAGCGCCGCCGGACCCGGGTCCTGGTCGAAGTCGACTCAGCGGTAGCCGTACGCCTCCCACCTGCTGAGCACGCGCTCCCGGATCACCTTCGGCCACCCGTTCTCGAAGCTGCCCTTGACGGGGCGGTTTTTTTCGTCGAAGAGGTCGGCGAGCAGGCAGTTGTACAGAACTTTTCCGGCCCGGTAGGAGTGCGCTTCGGCTTCGGAGAGGTAGACCGAGAGCTGGACGTGGGGTTCGGCGGGGAAGTGGACCTCGCCGTGTTCGGGGTGGGTGCGGGTGGCGAAGGCCCACACGATGTCGTTGATGTTGGTGATGTCGATGTCGTCTTCGACCAGCAGCACCTTGGGGACGCCGAACCCGGCCTTGCCCGCGAAGACCACCTCGCCGATCTTGTGGGCGAGGTCGGCGGATGGGACGGGCAGGGTGTCGTGCCAGTCGGAGCGGACCGCCACGATCAGCCAGTGCATCGCCGATTCGAAGGAGAACCAGGTGGAGACGACGGGGAGGTCGGCCTTGCGGAGCTGGTAGAGGATTTCGGCGGCGTGCATGGTGCCGGTGACGGTGTGGTCCTCCTCCACCGGCGGGCCGGCGGCGACGACGGGCAGGATCGCGCCATCGCGGTGAGTGATCGCCGTGACATGGAAGACGGGCTTGGGCGACTTCTCCAGGGCGTTGTAGCCCGGGTACTCGTTCATCGGCCCCTCCATGACCGTCTCGTCGAAGGCGATGTGGCCCTCGATGACGATCTCGGCGGTGGCGGGGACCAGCAGGTCGACGGTTTCGGCGGGGACCACCTCGACGCCCTCGCCGAACAGCGCCCCCAGGAAGTGGGACTCATCGGCCCCTTCGGGCAGCGGCATCGCCCCGACGTAGGGCAGGCCCGGTTCGACACCCAGGGCGAGCGCGACGGGCATCGGCTTGTTCTCCTTGGCCCACTGGGCGCGGATGATGCCCAGGTGCTGCGGCCCGGGGATGAGGCAGGCCAGGGTGTCGCGTCCGGCGATCATCATGCGGTTGACCGACCAGTTGGTCCACGACCCATCCGGGGTACGGGCGATGTTCATGCCGTAGGTCTGGATGTAACGGCCGCCGTCGTTGCCGTGGATCAGCGGGGTCGGGAACGTGTACAGGTCGATGTCGTCGCCGAGCAGGATGTTCTCCTTGCACGGGGCGTTCTGGGCGGAAACGACCTGCGGGGGGACTCCCGGCTTGTCCCGGGCGGCGACGATCGTCTCCATGATGTCCCGCCCAGGAGCGTCGGCGGGCAGTCCGAGTGCCAGCGCGATCCGGGCCAGCGGGTGGCCCGGCCCGGACAGGCCGCCGGGGGCGCCCAGCACCCGGAACCCGGTGCCCTGGTACCCGGTGATGTTGGTGAACAACGGGGCCGGAGCGCGCAGGTCGTAGGAGCGGCGGATGACCGCTCCGATCTCCAGGCTCCAGTCGACCTCCTCGTCGATCTTCCGGAGCTCGCCGATGCTCTCCAGCTCTTCCACGAACTCGCGCAGACTACGCAGGTGTTTCAACGCAAGGATCCTCTCGAAAGGTCTGATGTCACTCGCCCCAGCGGGGCATGTCCGGGACCTCGATCCCGAGCAGGTCCAGTGCCCGGCCCACCGTGTGGTCGACGATGTCCGCCACGGTGTTCGGACGCAGGTAGAAGGCCGGCACCGGCGGCATGACGATCCCGCCGGACTCGGTCACGGCGGTCATGGCCCGCAGGTGCCCCAGTGTCAGCGGCGTCTCGCGGACCAGGAGGACCAGTCGGCGCCGTTCCTTGAGCGTGACGTCGGCGGCACGCGTGAGCAGGTTGTCGCCGCCTGCGTAGGCGATCGCCGAAAGGGTTCTGACGGAGCACGGCGCAACGATCATTCCGGCGGTGCGGAAGGACCCGGACGCGATCGACGCGCCGACGTCGGCGGGCCGATGGCAGACGTCCGCCATGGCCGCCAGATCCCGGAAAGACAGATCCGTCTCGTAGGCCCGCGTCTGCTGGCCGGCCGGAGTGACGACCAGGTGGGTCTCCACACCTGCCTTGCGGGCCAGCTCCAACACCCGCATGCCGTACGCGATGCCGGTCGCGCCGCTGATTCCCACCACGAGCCGACGGGTCTCCATCAGTCCTTCTCCTTGTTCGGGGAGTGCCGCCAGGGGCGATCGACGACGCGGCGAGATCGCGGATTTGCGGGCCGTCCGCCCCGCTCGATCGCCACGCGCTCGGCCGTGATCATGTCGGTGCCGGCGATGATCACGGAGCCCAGTGTCGTTTCGAGCGACGCTGGACGTCCAAGATCAATTCGGTCACCTCCGGATACCCTCCGGGTATGGCGATCGATCTTCGGCTCATGCGCTACGTGGTAGCCGTGGCGGAAGAGGGCGGCTTTCAGCGAGCGGCCGATCGGCTGTTGATCGCGCAGCCGCCGCTGAGCCGCCAGATCCGCGACCTGGAGCGCGAGTTGGGCGTGACGCTGTTCGAGCGGCGGCCGGCCGTCCGGCTGACGGAGGCGGGCCGGATCTTCGTGGAGTCCGCGCGCACGATCCTCGCCGAGTCGGACCGTCTGGTGGAGCGGACCGTGCTGGCCGGACGCGGAGAGCTGGGCACCGTCCGCGTCGGCTACATCTTCTCAGCCGTCTTCGAGACCCTGCCGCGGCTCGTCGCCGCGATGGGCGAGAGCCATCCCGGGGTGACGGTCGACGTCCGCGACGGCTGGACTCCCGAGCTTGACGCGGCACTGCTGGCCGACGGCCATGACCTCGTGCTGTCGCGCGACATTCCGCAGCGTCCTGAGTACCGGCGCGAGACGTTGCGGTGCGAGCGCATCGTCGCGGTCGTCGACGAGGGCCACGCGCTGGTCCGGCGAGGCCGGGTCGGACTGCGGGAGTTCGCCGGACAGCGGTTCTGCCACCCTGCTCGACGCCTGGCACCGGACCGGTACGACTTCATGGCGAAAGCCCTCGAACGGACGGGGGAGACCTTCGAGTACTGGGAGAGCCCCATCCACGGCCTGAGCCACCTCGACCTCCAGGACCGGCGCAGCTTCGCTCTCGTGGCGGCCAGCGTGGTCGGCCGGGTGCCCGTCGGCACCGTGACCATCGCCCTCACGGATGACGTGCCACCCCTGGAACTGCAGATGGTGTGGAAGCGGAGCAACGCGTCGGCCGCGCTCAGGCTTCTGATCGACACCGCGCGCGACGTCGCCCGCCGCGAGGGCTGGAACGATCCGGTCTGACGACGAGTCACCAGCACCCGTGAGGCCCACGCCGACGGCTGGGCGAAAGGCTCGGCAGGGGAGGGCGAAGATTAGGTCAATGGGGACATAGTGCGGCCGGTCGGAGGCCTGAACCGAGCATTGGGTACGCCCCCAGCGAACGCCGACGGCACTTGCCCTGGGTGGCCGGTCCCGTTCGCACACAAAGGGGCAGCATTGATCAGCGCCACCTGGCCAAACGCGAGATCCGCGAGCACTTTGTGTGCAGACCGGCCCGCGACCGAGTCGGGAACTCGGCTACCGGCCGCTGAACCCAGGACTCACGACGGCGACCTGCACGCATTCGCCGCCTTGGTCCGCGCTGTGACTGCTCGTCCGCCACGCGGCGGCCACCTGCACGCAGGTCCCACCCTGCTCGCCGCTGCGCCTGCTGGTACGCCAAGTGGCACTTGTCAGATCGATTTGTGTCATAGCTGCGACATTAGCCCCTCGATCATCGTGCGGGAACGGTATTTGGAGAGTGCCTTGGTGTGTAGACGCTCGAATGCGGCGAGGTAGGCGTGCACATCTTCGAATTCCTCGCGGTAGGAGATTGAAGTCAGCGAATCGACTGTTACGAGGCTGAGGTCGCCAGGAGTGGCTATGTTCATGATCGTGAACGCGCCTGTCATGCCCTGATATTCGCCGAGCTCCAACGGCAGAATCTGCAGTGTCGTGTTCGGCGCCTCATATGCCTCTATCAGGTGCTGGAGCTGCCTCTTCATGGTCGAAGACCCGCCGACCCGCCGTCTCACCGCTGCCTCGTCAACGACTGCGTGGATGCGTGGCGGGTGAGCTCGGCTGAGGACCTCTTGCCGTTTCATTCTTATGGCGACCAGGCGCTCTACTCGATCAGATGCGTTCGCGAACGGGCCAGCTTTGATCAGTGCGCGAGCATATTCCTCTGTCTGAAGCAGCCCAGGAATTAGCATCACCTCGAAGAAATCGATGGTTGTGGCGTCGGCTTCGAGGCCGATGAAGTCCATCATTTCGGGGGACAGGTCGGTGGCGTAGCGTTGCCACCAGCCCTTCTTGCGGCCGTTGCGGCACCAGTCGAACAGCCGGTCGGTCACGGCGGGGTCGGTGACGCCGTACTTGCCGAGGATGTACTCCAGGTCGCGGACCGGAACGTGGTGCAGGCCCTTCTCGATGCGGCTCAGCGACGACGGCGAGCGCATCAGGACGCGGGCGGCCTCATCTAACGTGAGGCCGGCCGCTTCGCGGTGGTCGCGGAGGGCCATGCCGAGCCTGCGCAGCCGGATCGTCGGCGTGATGGTCGCCATGACGCCATCTTGACCAGGCAGAAGTCCCGCCGTCACGGAAATCGCCGATGTGCAAATCGGCTCCTCGCCGCCGCTCTCCTTTGACGGAACGCATTGAGTGTGTCACGCCCCGCGACGATGCTTACCGCGACATCGGCGAGAGGAGCCGTCATGGGGGCGATGATCGTGCTGGGGACGCTGACGCTTCCGGGCAGCGAGCGGTGTGTCGCGCACGCCCGCCGCTTCGTTCGCGACCTGGTGGGTGAGGACCATCCGGCCGTCGACGACGCCGAGCTGTGCACCAGCGAGCTGGTCACCAACGCCGTCGTGCACTCCGACTCCGGCAAGGGCGGCCACGTCACCGTCACCGTCGCGCGGGACGGGGACACGCTGGAGGTCTGCGTCGCGGACGACGGCGCGGGTGGCGAGGTGCCGCACGTACGGGATGAGCCGTTCGCGGAGGACGGCCGCGGCATCGTCATCGTGACCGCGCTCGCCGCTGAATGGGGCGTGGAGACCGAACGCGACGGCACCACGACCTGGTTCCGTCTCCGCGGTTGACTCCTTGGGCCTCCAGCAGGCCTGGCGTGCGGCTCGGTAAGCATTTCGTCAGGTCCGTGTATCCGTACGGACGGCAGGCGCCGGGCCGATGTCACCTGGGTATGGGAGCTTCATGCCAGGCAAGGTGCATCTCGTCGTGGTCGGCGCTCTCGGAGCGGGAGCGGTCGCGCTCGGCGCCACCGCGGCGGCCGAGGCGATGTTCGGCCGGTCCGGCTCGTCGGCCGGGGCCGTCATCAAGGACGTGGGCGGTAAGGCGGTCGGTTCCCTGCGGATCGCCGATGACGGGAACGGCAGGCCCATGGTCACGGTCACGGTGAACGGCCTGCCCGCCGGATACCACGGCATCCACATCCACGCCAAAGGCGTCTGCGATCCCAAGTCGACCGACCCGGCCACCGGAAGTCCGTTCTTCAGCGCGGGCCCGCATTTCGACCTGACCTCGAGCGCGCATCCCGACCATTCCGGCGATCTGCCCGATCTGCTGGTCAACGCGAATGGTTCCGGAAGAGCGTCGTTCGCGACCGACCGTTTCCGGGTGAGGCAGTTGCTGGATCGTGACGGTAGTTCGGTCGTCATCCACGCCCTTCCGGACAACCAGTCGAATATCCCTCCCCGCTACCGGCACGCCGGCGGTGCCACCGGACCCGACGCCGAGACGCGCAAGGCCGGCGACACTGGACGGCGGGTCGCCTGCGGGGTCATCGGCTCATGATGAGCAACGGCCCGGCGCGGCAAAGCCGGGTCGACCCAGTCGACACCGAGGGTCTCGGCGGAGTAGAGGTACAGGCCGTGACCCGCCCAAGGCGGTACCGTCGAGGGTTTTCGCACTCAGAACGACGAAAACTCTCGACGTGGACACCGAAGATCGCTCAGGGCTGACCCGGGATGAGCCGGACGCGCCCGACCACCGACCCTGCCGCTCCGGGAAGGGCGACAGTGTGGCCCAGACCATGAGCCTCGCCCACGGACTACGCTGACCCACCGCCGATCGAGAGCCCTGAGCCGCCGCCATGACGGCGGCTCAGGCGGCCTCGGCGTTCAGAGTTTCTTCATGCACAAGGTCATGTCGCCCCACTGCGACTCGTCGTCATCGTCGGATCAGCCCGTGACGGTTTTGGAACACTGAGACCGCGGAGGGCCAAGAGCGCTGGTCTGGTGGCCGGACCCGTTTGCACACGAAGTCGCGCCGGCGACCACTCACACCTGAGCGAACGCACCCCCCCCGCGGCTCGTTCGTGTGCGGACGGGTTCGTTGGGGCAGGCGAAGGACGTCGGGCGTGGCCTTGGGTGACGCCGGGCGATTCTGGGAGACTGCGGGCATGGGTGCTTCGCTGAACAAGGTCGGGGTCGTGGGGCTCGGCACGATGGGGGCCGGGATCGCCGAGGTGCTCGCCCGGAGCGGGCTGGACGTCGTCGGGGTCGAGGTCGGTGACGAGGCGCTGAAGCGCGGTCGTGGTCACCTGGAGAGCTCGACCGGCCGCGCGGTGAAACGCGGCAGGCTCTCGGCGGAGGAGCAGCAGGCGATTTTCGACCGGATCACGTTGTCCACGTCGTTCGGCGCGCTCGCCGACTGTGACCTGGTCATCGAGGCGGTGCCGGAGCGCATGTCGCTCAAGCGGCGGGTGTTCGAGCAGTTGGACGAGGTGTGCCGGGCCGACGCCGTGCTCGCCACGAACACCTCGTCCCTGTCGGTCACCGAGATCGCCGTCAGCACCAGCCGGCCGGAGCAGGTGGTCGGGGTGCACTTCTTCAACCCGGCCCCGGTGATGAAGCTGGTCGAGATCATCCACTCCGTGCTGACCCGGCCGGAGGCTCTGGCGGTCGTCCAGGGGCTGGTGGAGCGGCTCGGCAAGGTGGGGGTCACCGTCGGCGACCGGGCCGGGTTCATCGCGAACCGGCTGCTGTTCGGCTACCTGAACCAGGCCGCGGCGATGTACGACTCCGGGCACGCCACCCGTGAGGACATCGACGCGGCGATGAAGGCCACCGGCCTGCCCATGGGGCCGCTGACGCTGATGGACCTCATCGGCCTCGACGTCTCGCTGGAGGTCTGCGAGGCGATCTACCGGGAGACGCGGGACCGGCGGCACGCACCGGCGCCGATCCTCCGCCAGCTGGTCGCCGCCGGACTGCTGGGGCGCAAGACCGGCCGCGGCTTCTACTCGTACGAGGAGCCGGCCGAGGCCGCCGAGAACGAACCGTCGGGGGCACCGCCTCGGGTCGGGGTCGTCGGTTCGGGACCGCTGGCCGTCGCCCTCATCCGGGGGTGTCTGCGGTCCGGCGCCTACGTCCGGTTCGTCGCGGGGGACGAGGAGAAGGCCGACGCCGTCCGTACGGCGATCGAGCAGCCCGTCGAGGGCGGCACCGAGCTCACCCTGCTCGCCGAGTGCGATCTGATCATCGAGGCGGTCGCCGAGGACACCTCGGTGAAGCGGTCGCTGTTCGCCGCCGTCGACGACGTGGCCAAGCCGGGCGCCATCCTCGCCACGACGGCCACGACCGTGCCGGTGATCGAGCTGGCGACCGCCACGGACCGGCCCCAGGACGTCATCGGGCTGCACCTGCCCGACCCGGAGGGCGAACTCACCGAGATCGCCGCGACCGTGGTGACCGCGCCGGAGGTCGTGCGACGGGCCACCGAGTACGTCACCGCGCTCGGCAAGCATCCGGTGCGCTGCCGGGACCGCGCCGGCTTCATCGTCGACGCGCTGCGCGTCCCGTACCTGGGCGACGCCGTCCGGATGCTGGAGTCCGGGTACGCCGACGCGGACGCGATCGACGCCGCGATGCGGTACGGCTGTGGGTACCCGATCGGTCCGATCGCCGACCTGGACCGGATCGGCCTGGGCCACGCGGTGGAGGTGCTGCGCGCCCTCTACACCGAGCACCGCGAGCCCGCGTACGCGCCCGCCGCGCTACTGGAGGAGCTGCTCACCGCGGGCCGCACATTCCGCTGAGACGACCGGTACCCCAAAAAGGAAGGAGCGGCCCCGCAGGGGGCCGCTCCGGTGTTGTCGCGGTCGCCGGTGTCGGCTACCGCACCGTCTTCCTGGCCGTGCTCGGGGAGCTCGTCCAGCGGGGCGTCGGCTCGACGCCCCTGGTGCCCTCAAGGGTGAGGTTGTTCCGGGACTTGGCAGACGGGCTGGGGTAGTTCGTCGGCTTCGGCTTCGGCTGCTCGTTGGTCATGCGTCCACACCTCTTCTGTGTTGGGTCCCGCTGACGAAACGGGACTACTTTGGTGTAAACGGTCCGCGTACGAGGCCGAGTGGCAACCATTACTCGGTCGAGGCCCCGCGCCCGTTAGTGCCCCGCGAGTCGGTGCGCCGACAAGCGGGTGGTTCGTCCTGGACTGTTCCGGTGCCCGTACCCTGAACGGCATGAGTCCGCGCAAGAACCGCCGTAGCAGCGACGCCGCCCGGGAGACCGGGCCCGGCGCGTACGGCGGTCCGCAGCGGATCGAGGAGGGCCCCGACGGCGACTGGGTCGTACGGCCGGTGGCGGGCGCGTCGAAGGCGTACCGCTGCCCCGGCTGCGACCAGGAGATCATGCCGGGTGTCGGGCACCTCGTGGCCTGGCCCGCCGAGGGCGGCGGGCCCGACGACCGGCGCCACTGGCACCGGCCGTGCTGGAACCACCGGATCACCCGGCTGCCGAAGATCCAGCGGTCCCACCGCGGCCCGCGCTACTGAGGGGAACGAGATGGGGGAGATCCGGGCGAGCACGGTGCTGCCCGCGCGTCGTACGGACATCGACCTGCGGACGGCCGACGGCCTCACCCTCGTCGGCGAGCTGGCCCTGCCGGAGGACCGCCCGCCGGTCGCCACCCTCATCTGCCTGCACCCGCTGCCGACCCACGGCGGCATGATGGACAGCCACGTGCTGCGCAAGGCGTCGTACCGCCTGCCGGCCCTCGCCGGGTTCGCCGTACTGCGGTTCAACACGCGCGGGACGAGCAGTGAACGGGGGACGAGCGAGGGGGAGTTCGGCGGCGGCGACTCCGAACGGTACGACGTGGCGGCGGCGCTGGAGTACGCCGACTACCACGATCTCCCCCGCGCATGGCTGCTCGGCTGGTCATTCGGCACCGAGCTGGCCCTCAAGTGGGGCCGCGACCCGCTCGTGGAGGGCGCGATCCTGCTGTCCCCGCCGCTGCACCGGGCGACCGACGCCGACCTCGACGCGTGGGCGGAGTTCGGCCGGCCGCTCGTCGCGCTCGTTCCGGAACGCGACGACTACCTGCGGCCGGCGGAGGCGCGCGAGCGCTTCACGCGGGTCCCGCAGGCGGAGGTCGTCGGCGTCGACGACGCCAAGCACCTGTGGGTGGGCGAGCCGTACGTCCGGATCGTGCTGAACGAGATCGTTCGTCGCGTCGTGCCCGAGGCGTTCCCGCTGCCCACCGAGGTGGAGTAGAAGCTTTCGTCGCATCGGTGTAAGAGAGCTGCGACCGACGTCAACGTTCGCTAAACCTCCACGACCGAACACGGCCACCCTCTCGGCGGATCCATCCCCAGCGGTGAGGATGATCTGGGCTCCTGCGTTCGCCGGGCTGGGCGGGATTCGTACCTGATGAGGTGATGGCCGTGCAGTTGTACTGCCGTGACGTAGGAGACGGGACACCGCTGGTGCTTCTGCACGCGTTCCCGCTGTCGTCGGCCATGTGGCTCGCTCAGCGGGAGGCCCTGTCCGCGCGGTTCCGGGTGGTGACACCGGACCTGCGGGGCTTCGGGGGGTCTCCGCTCGGCACCGCCGACCCCTCGGTCGACGTCATGGCGGACGACGTGGCGGCGTTGCTCGACGCGAAGGGAATCGACCGGGCCGTCGTCGGCGGCCTGTCGATGGGCGGTTATGTCACGCTGGCGTTCTGCCGACGGCACGCCGACCGGGTCCTGGGCGTGGTGCTCGCCGACACGAAGGCCACGGCGGACACCGACACGGCGCGTGCGACGCGCCTGCGCATCGCCGAGCGGCTGGAGTCGGACCAGACCGTCGACGTCCTCCTCGAGGAATTACTGCCGCGGCTGGTCGGGCCGACGACCATGAGGCAGCGGGCGCTGATCTACGGGCGCGTGCGCGGCCTGGTGCAGTCGGCGCCTCCGTCGGCTGCGGCGTGGGCGCAGCGGGCCATGGCGGCCCGTCCTGACGCCCTTGAGATGCTCGCGGGGCTTCAGGCCCCCGCCCTGGTGATCCACGGCGCGGAGGACGCCGTCGCGACGGCGGAGGACGCCCGAGCGATGGCCGAGGCGCTGCCGAACGCGGAGCTCGTCCTCGTGCCCCGATCGGGTCACCTCACGGCGGTCGAGCAGCCGCAGCCGTTCAACGAGGCGGTCGCGGCGTTCGCGGCGGCGCTGGGCCGTACGACCCGCTGACCGCCCACTGCGGCGAGGGACGCGATCAGAGGCTCTCCTGGCGGGGCATGGCGACCTCGCGGATGATCAGCGCGACCGCGGCGGCCGCAGGAATGGCGAGCAGCGCGCCGATCACGCCGAGGAGCGCGCCGCCGAGCAGGGCGGCGATGACCGTGACGGCCGGCTGGACGTCGACGGACTTCTTCATCACGCGCGGCTGGATCACGTAGTTCTCGACCTGCTGGTAGATCAGGAAGTAGATCAGGGACGCGATGCCGACCCAGAAGCCGGAGAAGAACGCGATCGCGGTGACGAGGACCGCCCCGATCGTCGCTCCGATCAGCGGGATCAGGTCGGTGATGGCCACCAGCAGCGCCAGCGCGATCGCGTACGGCACGTCAACGATCAGCAGGAAGATGTACGCGGCGACGCCCGCGATGATCGAGATGAGGACGTTGCCGGCGACGTACCCGCCGATGCGGGAGAGGATCTCGTCGCCGAGCAGCGCGACCCGGGCGCGCCGGGACCGTGGCGCCAGGCGGTACATGAAGCCCGTGATGCTCGGCAGCGACCCGAGGAAGTAGAGCGTGAGGATCAGCACCGTGAACGTGCTGAACACCCCGCTGATCACGACCTGGCCGACGCCCATGATCCCGCTGGCGGCCTGCTTGCCGAGGTCCTTGCTCTGCAGCGCGCTCCTGGCGCGTTCGAGCAGGTGGTAGCGGTGGTCCCAGTCCATGAGCTTCGGATTGTGCTGTAGCTGCTCGATGTAGCCGTTGCCGCTGGTCAGGTTGTTGACGAACGCGGTGATCTGCTCGGTCAGCGGCGGCACGATGGCGAAACCGAAGCCGACGAAGAAGCCGACCAGGCACAGGAAGACGATGAGCACGCCCCACCGGCGGGACACCCCGACCCGCGTGAGGGCCTCGACCGCCGGGTTGAGGCCGACGGCGAGGAACAGCGCGACGACGATGAGGATGATCACCTGTCGGGCGTCGGTGACCGCCTTGACCATCATGTAGGCGGCCAGCACCCCGAGCGCGCCGTAGAAGCCGAACACGAACGGGTGATTGTGGGTGAGCGGCCGGCCCGGGCGGCCGAACGGGAACAGCGCGTCGACGCCCGCCTCGCGCTGCCGGGCTTCGATGTCGGTGACCGGGTCGACGGCGGCGACCTCGCCCGCGGACCGTGGGCCCTCTGCCTCGCCCGTGGTCCGTGGGCTCTCCGCCTCGCCCGTGGTGGACCGCGGGTTCTCTGCCTCGCCCGCGGGCCGTGGACTGTCCGCGAGGACGGTGGCCTCCTCGCGCTGTTCGCCGTCGTGGGGGGATTCGGCAGGCACGCACGTCTCCTTGAACTATCCCAATGATGACAAAGAGCCTAGGAGATCGCCCCCAGGCTCTTCACCATCTCGTGCGACGGTCCGCGGTGACGCAGGTCACCGCGGACCGGTTCGTCGTCCGCCGCTCAGCGGAGCCGGGCGGCGGACGACGTCACTCCTGCCACCAGTCGTCTTCCTCGTCCTTCTTCTTGGCCTCCGCCGGCGGCGGGACGGCCGCGGCGGGCGCCGGCTTGGGCGCGGGCCTCGGCTCGGCCGGAGCGATCGCGGGCTTCTCCGGCGGCGCGGAGATGGCCTCCTCGGTCCCGCCGCCCAGCGGCGCGGACACCCCGCCGATGAGCTGACGCAGCTGGTTGAGGTGGCTGGTGATGCTGTCGCGCTGACGCGTGAGCTCGTCCACCTGACGCTGCGCCGTGGTGCGCATCCGCTCGGCTTCGCTCTTGGTGTCGCCGAGCAGCTGCTCCGCCTGGGACTTCGCCTCGGCGATGATCTGGTCGGAGTTCTTGCGGGCGTTGGCGACGAGCTGCTTGGCGTGGCTGTCGGCCTCGCGGCGCGTCTGCTCGGCCTGCTGGGTCGCCTTCGTGGCGCGCTGCTCGGCGGACGCGGCCCGCTGCTCGGCCTCGGCCACGAGCTTCTGCGTGGCGCTCTGCGCCGCCGCGTGCCGCTCGGCGTCCTGCCGCTCGGCCTCTTCGCGCCGGGCGGCCAGCTGGATCTCGAACTCGGCCTCGGCCTGAGCCCGCTGCGCCTCGCTCTCCTCCATGATGCGCGTTGCCTGTGCCCGCATCTCGTCGGCCTGGCGCTTGGCCGTGGTGAGAATCTCGTCGCGCTCGCGCTTGGTGGACGCCCGTAGCTGGGCGACCTCCCGCTCGGTGGTGGTCCGGAGCTTGGCGATCTCCCGCTCGGCGGCGGCGCGCTTCTCGGCGACCTCGTGGTCGGCGGTGGCGCGCAGCTTCGCCACCTCCCGCTCGGTCGTGGAGGTCAGCTCGTCGGCGTGCCGGCGTGCCGTCGTGCGCACCTCCTCGGCCTCGCGCTCGGCGCTCTGGCGCATGTCGTCGCCCTCGCGCTTGGCGGTGGCGCGGACATCGGCCGCCTCGCTCTCAGCTGCGGCGCGCAGCTCGGCGGCGTCGACCTTGGCGGCCGCCTTGATCTCGTTGGCCTCCGTGCGGGCGGCCTGGACGAGCTCGGTCGCCTGTTCCTCGGCGAGGCGCAGCAACTGCTCGATGCGCGCGCCGAGGCCGGAATAGGTGGGGCGTTCCTGCTCCTGGAGCTGACGATGGGCGTCAGAAAGCTCCCGCTGCATCGCCTGGGTCTGCTCACGACTTTGTCGGACCTCGCCGTCGAGCTGCTTGATGTGCTCTTCGACCTGGTGCCGGTCGTAGCCGCGCAGCACCACGTCGAACTCGCGTGGGGGCGTGCTGTCTTCGAAGAAGTTGCTGAGCTGGGCGTCGATGTCGGACTGCATGAGGCTCAATCCTGCTGTGACGAGACGGCTACAAGTGGTGGAGGTACCAGACGATGGCCGCGCGAGTACTGCGTGTTACGGGGTACGGCACGGGCGGGACCACTTTCCGGCGACAGCAGAGTACTCCGGACACTGCCGTGTTGGGGGCTCAACTTTACGACCTGGGCGCTTTGTCGTCATTGTCTGAGCCCATGTGGCCGCGTGGTAAGGCACCCGCCATGCCGGCGGTGATCCGGGGATCAGTGGTCGAGCGGTCTCGCCTGTACGAGCTCGGTCAGCACGCCACCGACGTCCTTGGGGTGCAGGAACGCGATCGAGGCCCCCATCGAACCGTGCCGCGGCCGCTCGTCCAGCAGGCGCACGCCCGTCGCCCCGACGGTCTCCAGCGCCGCCACCACGTCGTCGACGCCGTATCCGATGTGGTGCACGCCCTCTCCCCGTTTCGCCAGGAACCTCCCCACCGGGGTATCGGCGTGCAACGGCTCCAGCAGCTGGACGTACGACGCGCCCGCCGGGCCGTCCGCGACGTGGAGCATCGCCTCCTTCACCCCCTGCTGCTCATTGACCTCCCGCGACGCGACGACAAGACCGAACGCGCCCTCGTAGAAAGCGATCTTCTCTTCAAGATCATGGCACGCGATCCCGACATGATCGATTCGGGTGAGCATGGCACTGGCCTCCCTGGAAAGTCCCGGCTCTCTTGTGGGTATGTTGGCAAACGTCGCCCCCATTACTCGCCGGAGGTCTCGTTTCATGGCCGGATCCGTCATCGTCGCCGGAGCGCGGACGCCCATCGGGCGCCTGCTCGGCTCTCTCAAGGACTTCGCAGCGGTGGACCTCGGCGCGATCGCGATCCGTGCCGCCCTCGAGCGTGCCGGCCTCACCGGCGACCAGGTCGAGTACGTCATCATGGGCCACGTGCTGCAGGCGGGCGCGGGACAGATCCCGTCCCGGCAGGCCGCCGTCAAGGCCGGCATCCCGATGAGCGTCCCCTCGCTGACGATCAACAAGGTCTGCCTGTCCGGCCTGGACGCCATCGCCCTCGCCGACCAGCTCATCCGGGCGGGCGAGTTCGACGTCGTCGTGGCGGGCGGCATGGAGTCGATGACCAACGCGCCGCACCTGCTGCCGAAATCGCGCCAGGGCTACAAGTACGGCTCGATCGAGGTGCTCGACGTCACCGCGCACGACGGCCTCACCGACGCCTTCGACGGCGTCTCGATGGGCGAGTCGACCGAGCGGTACAACGCGAAGCTGGGCATCTCCCGTGAGGAGCAGGACGAGTTCGCCGCCCGCTCGCACCAGCGGGCCGCCGACGCGATCAAGAACCAGCTGTTCGATGACGAGATCGTCCCCGTCGAGATCCCGCAGCGTCCGGGGGCGGCGGGGCGTAGCCAGGGGGGTGGAAAGCAGCGCGAACCGATCGTGTTCGCCGCCGATGAGGGCGTGCGTCCCGACACCACCGCCGAGTCGCTGGCGCGCCTGCGGCCCGCCTTCAGCAAGGACGGCACGATCACCGCGGGGTCGTCCTCGCAGATCTCCGACGGGGCGTGCGCCGTCGTCGTCATGTCCAAGGCCAAGGCGGAGGAGCTCGGGCTGACCTGGCTGGCCGAGATCGGCGCGCACGGCAACGTCGCCGGTCCGGACAACTCGCTGCAGTCCCAGCCGGCCAACGCCATCAAGCACGCCCTGGGCAAGCAGGGGCTGACCGTCGGCGACCTGGACGTCATCGAGATCAACGAGGCGTTCGCGTCGGTGGGCATCCAGTCGACGCGCGACCTCGGCGTCGACGCGAGCAAGGTCAACGTCAACGGAGGGGCCATCGCGCTCGGGCACCCGATCGGCATGTCCGGAGCGCGCCTCGTCCTGCACCTGGCGTACGAACTGCGCCGTCGGGGCGGCGGCGTCGGCGCCGCCGGGCTGTGCGGGGGCGGCGGCCAGGGCGACGCCCTGATCCTGAAGGTCTGAGGGCCGGGGTGGCGCGGAACGTCGACGTCGAGGATCTGGTCGAGCGGGCGAGGAAGGGAGAGCCGCGCGCGCTGGCGCGGCTGATCTCCCTGGTGGAGAACGCCTCACCGCAGCTGCGGCCCATCATGGCCGCCCTCAGCCCTCTCGCCGGCCGGGCGCGGGTGATCGGCCTGACCGGCGCGCCGGGCGTCGGGAAGTCCACGTCCACCGGCGCTCTGGTCGGGGCGTTCCGCGCACGAGGCCTGCGTGTCGGCGTGCTGGCCGTCGACCCGTCGTCACCCTTCACCGGCGGCGCGCTGCTCGGCGACCGCGTGCGCATGCAGGACCACGCCGGTGACTCCGGTGTCTTCATCCGTTCGATGGCCAGCCGCGGCCACCTGGGCGGCCTGTCCTGGGCGGCTCCTCAGGCCATCCGCGTGCTCGACGCGGCCGGCTGTGACGTCGTGCTCGTGGAGACCGTCGGGGTCGGCCAGGCGGAGGTTGAGATCGCCTCGCTCGCGGACTCGACGATCGTGCTGGTGTCACCGGGCATGGGCGACTCGATCCAGGCCGCCAAGGCGGGCATCCTGGAGATCGCGGACGTCTTCGTGGTCAACAAGGCGGACCGGGACGGCGCCCAGCAGACCATCCGCGACCTGCGCAACATGATCGCGCTGGCCGGCGACGTGGGGTGGAAGCCGCCGATCGTGCCGACGGTCGCGGTCAAGCGCGAGGGCGTCGACGACGTCGTCCGGAGGCTGGACGAGCACCACGCGTGGATGGAGGAGTCCGGCGAGCTCCGGCGACGCCGGCTGGCCCGGGCCCGCGACGAGGTGGAGGCCATCGCCGTGACCGCGCTCCGCGAGCGCATGGGCGACCTGCACGGCCACCAGCGCCTCGACGTGCTCGCCGCGAAGGTCCTGTCCGGCGACTGCGACCCCTACTCCGCCGCCGACGAACTCGTTCAGGGCGTCACGAACGGCTGAGACGCGTACATTCGGTCACCTCGACGTGCGTGGAGGTGCGGCATGACGAAGATCCTCGTCGACGTGGACGACGACGCCCTCGTGGCGGCGGCGGAGGTTCTGGGCACCACGACGAAACGCGACACGGTGAACGCCGCGCTGAGACAGACCGTTGAAGCGTTGCGTCGCGCTCGGGAGGCCGGGGTCTCCGGTCACCACGAGGAACGCGACGGAGAGGTGGCGTAGCCCTCCTCGGGGAGGCGGTCGGCGGCCGGG
>NZ_JAMXMY010000007.1 GCF_024055795.1 Actinoallomurus purpureus
GGGATACCCGCCTCGTAGGGCGGGTGGGACTCGAACCCACGACCAAGGGATTATGAGTCCCCTGCTCTAACCGGCTGAGCTACCGCCCCGGGGTAGCGAGCATCAAGCCCCACTACCTTGCCTGCCCACAGACGCCCGCGCAACTCGGACACAGCCGAGGTGCGCGGGCGTTCCACGGGGTGCGCGCTCAGACCTTCGCGGGGGCGGACGCCGCCGTGTCTCCTGCCGGCGCGGGCGGGGGCACGGTGCCGGGTTCGGCGGGGGGCGCGTCGTCCAGGAGGGTGGTCTCGTCGAAGGGGAGCCGTCCAGCGAGGACCTCGCGGGCGCGGTCGCGGTCGAACTCCTTGGTCCACGTGCCGATGACCACGGTGGCGACGGCGTTGCCGGCGAAGTTGGTGACGGCGCGGGCCTCCGACATGAAGCGGTCGATGCCGACGATGAGGCCGACGCCGTCGACGAGGTCGGGCCGGTGGGCCTGCAGACCGCCGGCGAGAGTGGCCAGGCCGGCGCCGGTCACCCCGGCCGCGCCCTTGGAGGCGACGACCATGAAGAGGAGCAGTCCGACCTGCTGCCCGATCGACATCGGGGCCCCGGTGGCCGAGGCGATGAACAGCGAGGCCATCGTGAGGTAGATGGCGGTGCCGTCGAGGTTGAAGGAGTATCCGGTCGGCACGGTGATGCCGACGACGGACCGGTCGACCCCGAAGTGCTCCATCTTCGCGATCAGGCGCGGCAGCGCGGTGTCCGAAGAGGACGTGGAGAAGATCAGCAGGAATTCGCGGGCGAGGTAGCGCAGCAGGGCGAAGATGTTGACGCGTGCCACGAGCCACAAGGTCGCGCCGAGAACGACGAAGACGAACAGCGCGCACGTCACGTAGAAGGCGATCATGACTTCCGCGAGGCTCTTCAGCGCGTCGATTCCGGTGGCCCCGACCACTGCCGCGATCGCTCCGAACGCCCCGACCGGAGCGGCCCACAGAACGATCGAGAGGATACGGAAGATCAGTCGCTGGAGGTGCTCGACGCCGCGGAGGATCGGCGCGCCGACCGGGCCCATGGACTGCAGCGCGAAGCCGGTCAGCAGGGCGACCAGGAGCGTCTGCAGCACCTGGCCCGCAGTGAACGCCGAGAGCAGGGTGTCGGGGATGCTGCCGGTCAGGAAGTCGGCCGTGCCTTCGGCCTTGCCCGTCGCCGCCTGCGCGTGGCCGGCCTGGCGGAGCGCGGCGGTCAGGTGCATGCCCGAGCCGGGGTGCAGCACGTTGCCGACGACGAGCCCGATCGCCAGGGCGATGGTGGACATGACCAGGAAGTAGCCGAGCGCGAGGCCGCCCACCGCACCGACCTTGGCGGCCTTGGCCACCGAGCCCACTCCGAGCACGATGGTGCAGAAGATGATCGGCGTGATCATCATCTTGATGAGGTTGATGAAGCCGGTGCCCACGGGTTTCAGCTCGACGGCGAACTTCGGCGCGGCGAAGCCGACGACGATGCCGGCGGCGACCGCTGCGATCACCATCAGGTAGAGCAGGTGAGTACGGTCCCGGCGTCGTCCGGGCGTCCGGCGCACAGCCTCGGCAGACATGTCCGCCTCCTTCGTAACGGGGAGAAATCTGCCTGGACTATGCGCAGGTTTGTGGGCAGAGTCACCTTTACGTTCATTTCGTTCGCGAAAACCGACGTTCACACCACCGAAACCCACAGTGCACACTTGCGTACATGCGATGGGTCTCCCGGCCTGCGGGTCGGCGGCATCGGAGCCTGGCCGGCCGGCTCTTCGTCATGCAGATCATCGTGGTCGCCACGGTCGTCGCGGGCGGCGCCGTGCTCGCCTATCTGTACGCGGCGGGGAGGACGGCGGAAACAGCGCGGCGGCAGGTGACGGCCGTCGCGGCGGGGATCGCCGACGCGCCGACCGTCGCCGCCGCCGTGGAGGGACCGGATCCGTCGCGGGTGCTGCAGCCGTACGCCGAGCAGGTGCGGCGGGACACCGGGGTGGCCTTCGTGACGATCATGAGCCCGGCCGGCATCCGGTACACGCATCCCAACCCCGAGATGATCGGCCTGCCGTTCCTGGGCCACATCGAGCAGGCGCGGGCCGGTCACGCCTTCACCGAGACCTTCACCGGGACGCTGGGCCCGTCGGTGCGGAGGGTGGCCCCGGTGTTCGACGGGCGGCACCGCGTCGTCGCGTTGGTCAGTACGGGCATCAAGGCGCGAGTCCTCGACCGGCAGGTACGGGACCAGCTGCTGGCGCTGGTGCTGCTCGCCCTGCTCGCGCTGGGCGTCGGCGGCGCGGGCACCTATCTCGTCAACGCGCGGCTCCGCCGCCACACCCACGGCATGGACGCGGCGGAGCTCGGCCGCATGTTCGAGTACCACCACGCGATCCTGCACACCGTACGGGAGGGGCTGCTGCTGCTCGATCCGCGCGGCCAGGTGGCGCTGGCCAACGGCGCGGCGCGCGAACTGCTCCGGCTGCCCGACGACGTGGAAGGACGGGAGGTGGACGCGCTTGCCCTGCCGGAGACCCTCCGTACGTCGCTCACCTCCCCGGCGCCGTGCGTCGACGAGATCCACGTGACGCGCGAGCACGTCGTCGTGGTGAACAAGTCGGCCGTGACGTCGGAGTCGCGCGACCTGGGCAGCGTGGTGACGCTCCGGGACCACACCGAGCTGCAGGCGCTCAGCGGCGAGCTCGACTCGGTCCGGGGGTTCGCCGAGTCGCTGCGGTCGCAGGCGCACGAGGCGGCCAACCGGCTGCACACCGTGGTGTCCCTCGTCGAGCTGGGTCGTCCGGACGACGCGGTGGAGTTCGCCACCGCCGAGCTGGAGCTGACCCAGCGCCTCACCGACCAGATCGTGGACGCGGTGGCCGAGCCCACCCTGGCCGCGCTGCTGCTCGGGAAGGCCGCGCAGGCGAACGAGCGCGGTGTCGAGCTGGTCATCACCCCCGACACCCGGATCGACGACACAGTGATCACCGAGACGCTCGGCACGCGCGACATGGTGACGCTTCTGGGCAACCTGATCGACAATGCCGTCGAGGCGGCCGTGGACGCCGGTGGCGACTCCCCGAAGGTCTTCGTCACCGCCCGTACGGCGGACGGTGACGTCGTCCTCCGCGTCGCCGACACGGGGCGCGGCGTCGGTCCGGACGCCGTCGAGGACATCTTCAAGCGGGGCTGGTCGACGAAGGACGGCGACCGTCCGGCCGGGCGTGGCCTCGGGCTGGCGCTCGTCGCCCAGGCCGCCGCGCGGCACGGCGGCCGGATCGAGGTGGGCAGGGAGGTCGGGGCGGTGTTCACCGTGACCCTGCCACTCGGGCGGAGGGCACCGGCGTGATCGAGGTTCTGGTGGTCGAGGACGATCCCGTCGCGGCGGAGGCGCACCGGATGTACGTCGAGCGGGTGCCCGGATTCGCGGTGATGGGGGTGGTGCACTCCGGGGCGGAGGCCCTACGGGCCCTGGAACGCCGACCGGCCGACCTCCTGCTCCTGGACTTCTTCCTCCCCGACTGCCACGGGCTCCAGCTGTGCCGGCGGCTCCGCGCGGCGGGACACCGGGCCGACGTGATCGCGGTGACCTCGGCCCGCGACCTGACCACCGTGCGCTCGGCGGTCTCCGTCGGCGTCGTGCAGTACCTCCTCAAGCCGTTCACCTTCGCGACGCTGCGCGCCAAGCTGGAGCGGTACGCGCGGTTCCACGCCACGGTCGCCCGGCCCGGAGAGGCGGCCGACCAGCAGGAGGTCGACCGGGCGCTCGCCACGCTGCGCAGCGCGGACCGTCCGGCGCTGCCCAAGGGGATGAGCGCGTCGACGCTCGAGACGGTGACGGCCACCCTGCGCGGCACCGACGAGGGATTGACGGCCGGGGCGGTGGCGGCGGCCGCCGGAATCTCGCGGGTCACCGCCCGCCGGTACCTGGAACACCTCGTCGACGGAGGACAGGCCGCCCGTACACCCCAGTACGGCCAGGTCGGCCGTCCGGAACTCCTGTACCAGTGGTCCCGGTGACCGCGCATTTGCACGTGCATTTGTGTGTGCATCAGTTCTTGCATCGGAACGCGCTCCGAGGGAAGATAGCCGATCAAGCCCACTCGGCCCGCCCGAGTCGTCTGGAGGCAACCCAGATGCCCCTGTATCGCACGAGCTGTACCTCTGCCCGGCACGAGCGCGCCGAGGAGTCACCCTCCCCGGCGAGCGCGCGCGACAGCGCGCACGTGCTGCCTCAGCTCGCGGCGTACGGACCGGTCTTCGGTCCCTCCCAGGACGCCATGTGCCCCTTGCGGGCGAGCGGCGCCTCTCCCGGCATCGCACGCGAGTTCACCATCGCGACCCTGCGGGCCTGGGGGCTGGCCGACCTCGCGGACGACGCGACCGTCGTCGTCTCCGAACTGGTCACCAACGCCCTGCGCTACGGCCTGCCCCCGCTCTTCGGGACCGCCGACGACCGGCCGATCAGGCTGACCCTGATCCGCCACGGCGGCCTCGTCGTCTGCGTCGTCGCGGACGCCAGCCGCGAGGAGCCCCTCGTACGCGACCCCTGCGAGATCAGCGAGAACGGCCGCGGCCTGCACGTGATCGAGGCCCTCAGCCGCACGTGGGGCTGGACGCCCCTGCCCGCGGCCGGCAAGGCGGTATGGGCCGCCCTCGCCGTCCCCCGCGCCTGACCTCCGATCGACCGCGCCCGCCCCGGCCGGCACCTGCCGGAGGGGCCGCCCTCACCGTGACGCCCCCGGTCGCTCTCACCGTGACGCCCCCGGTCGCCGTGGCTCCCTCGGTCGCCCTCATCGCGCCCGACGAATTCGGTCGGCCTCGCCGTAGGCCCCGGCCGCCCCTCCCGATGCGCCGCGGTACCCCCGCAGCCCGCGCCCGGCGGCCCATTTCCGGCCTCCGTCGGCCGCGTCCGAGGGGCTTCCCTGAGTAACAATCTGATTACCTGCCCCGCGACGTGCGGCTGAGCGGGAAGAGCCCGAACCGCCGCCCGCGACGCCGAAAGCCCTGTCTCGGTAAACTGCCGATTACGACCCCTCGGGTCGCAGCAGGGCCGCGAAGCACCGCCACCCCAAGGAAAAGGTATGGATCGTCGTGTCGGCGGGGCGACCGGTGCATCGCCGACCGCGGGCATGACGGGAGACGCCGATTCCCCGTTGGTCGGACGCCGCGACGTCCTCGATGGCTTCACCCAGCTCCTCGACACCGCCACCGCCGGCACCTTCCGGTTCGTGGGCCTGGCCGGCGATCCCGGTGCGGGAAAGACACGGCTGCTCGACGAGCTGGTCGCCGAGGCCACCCGGCGCCGGCTGCCCACCCTGTCCGGCCGGGCCACCGAGTTCGAGGAGATGCCGTTCAGTGCCGTGCTCGACGCGCTGGACGACCGCCTGGAGACGATCGCGAAGGAGCTGCCCGACCGGCTCGGCGCACCGGCGACCGGGCTGCTGGCCACGGTCTTCCCCGCGCTCTCCGGCGCCGCGACCGGTGACATCGAGACGCTCGCGCCCGCCACCGGCCGGTACCACCTGTACCGCGCGGTCCGGCGCCTGCTGGAGGAGCTGGCCGCGCCCGACGGGCTCGTGCTCATCCTCGACGACGTGCACTGGGCCGACGAGTCGACGGTCGAGCTGCTCGACCACCTGGCACGCCATCCGCCGCGCGGGCGGATGCTGGTGGCGGTGGCCTATCGGCCGGCCCAGGCGTCGCCCCGGCTCGCCGCGCTGATGGAGATCGCGACGCGGGTCCCGGTGAACCCGCTCAGCGAGGCGGAGGCCGGCGAGCTCCTGGGCCCGGAGGTGAGCAGGGCGCGTCGCAGGGCGCTGTACGAGACCAGCGGCGGAAACCCCTTCTATCTCGACGCTCTCGCCCGCATGGGGCCCGGCGCCGGGACGCTCGACGGCACCGGCGAGCCGGCCGAGATCGGCGAACTGCCCCTGGCCGTGCGCGCGGCCCTGGGCATGGAGCTGAGCGGTCTTTCCGCCACCGCGCTGCTCATCGGACAGGCGGCCGCCGTCGCCGCCGACGAGTTCGAACCCGCCCTCGTCGCGGTGACCGCCGAGACGTCCGAAGACCTCACGCTGCAGGCGATCAACGAGCTGGTCGCGCGTGACGTCGTACGGCCGGCGGCACCGGGCCGGTTCCGGTTCCGGCATCCGCTCGTCCGGCATGCGGCCTACGAGTCGGCGGCGGCGGGCTGGCGGCATGCCGTGCACGCCCGGATCGCCGCCCGGCTGGCGGACCTGCTCGCTCCGGCGACGGCACGGGCTCCGCACGTCGAGCGTTCCGCCAGGATCGGTGATCAGACCGCCATCGCGACGCTCGTCGAGGCGGCCCGTACGGTCGCGGCACAGGCCCCCGCGACCGCCGCGCACTGGCTGCAGGAGGCACTCCGGCTCGTTCCGGACACCCTCGAGATGAGGCTGGAGCTGCTGCTGGAGCTCGCCCGTGCGCAGGCGGTCAGCGGCCGGATCGCCGAGGGCAAGGACACCGCGCGGGAGTTGCTGCGCCTGCTCCCGCCCGACGACTTCGCGCGCCGCGCCCGGGCGGCTCGGCTGTGCGGCATCATGGAACGCCAGCTCGACCGCCCGCACGAGGCCCGCGCGCTCCTCCTCGACGAGCTTCGCCGGATCCCCGACACCCAGGCCCCGGCCGCCGTCGAGCTGCGCGTGCGGCTGGTGACCGAGAGCCTGATGCGCAGCGACTTCCGCGCCGCCCAGGCCGTACTCGACCTGATGCCGGAGAGCGCCGACGGCTGGGAGCCCAGCCTGGTGCTGGCGGTCGCCGCCGTACGCCCGATGCCCGCCTACGCCGCCGGTCGCATCGCGGACGCCGCCCGCTACGCGACGGTGGCCGCCGGTCTCATGGCGGTCGCGCCGGGCGACCACCTCGCCGACTGGCTCGACACGGACATCTGGCTGGGCTGGCTGGAGCTGATGATGGGCCGGTACGCCGACGCCCTGCAGCACTTCGGTCGTTTCCTGACGGTGGCCCGCACCACCGGGCAGAGCTCGATGCTGCCGCACATCATGGCCGGTCAGGCTCAGACGCTGACGATGCTCGGGCGACTGGACGAGGCGGCCGCCGCCGCCGAGGAGGCCGCGGAAGTGGCCCGCCTCCTGCGCTCGAGCGAGTCGCTGGGCTTCGCGATGACGCAGCAGTGCCTGGCGGCGAGCTGGTCCGGTGACCACGAATCCGCCCTGCGGCTCGGTGAGGAGCTCGTCGGCCTCAGGCTCGGCCGCGGGGAGTGGTGGGCCGCCATGGCCCTGTACGCGCGGGGAATGGCATTAATCCATGTGGGGCGCCTGGACGAGGGCGCGGAGGAGCTGCTCGCCGCCTGCGGCGACTTCGCCGACCCCAGACTCGATCCCGGCACGCTGATGGCCTGCTGCGAGACGCTGGCCGACGTGGACGCGACGCGGGGGCGGCCCCGGGACGCCACGGGCTGGGCGGACCGCGCCGACGTGCTCGCCCGACCCGGTCTGGAGACGAACGGCGGGTTCGCCATGCTGGCCCGCGCGCACGCGCTGGCGGCGTCCGATCCGGGCGTGGCGGCCGAGCAGGCCCAGGCCGCGGCCGCCATCCTCGACGAGGGCGGCATGCGGATCCACGCCGGGCGGGCCAGGCTCCGCGCCGGGATCTCCTACACGGCGGCCGGCGAACGCCCCCAGGCGCGGGCCGAGCTCGGCGCCGCCGCGGAGACCTTCGCCGCGTGCGGCGCCCACACCCTCCACGCTCAGGCCGTCCAGGCGCAGCGCAGGGTCGGCGTACGCGTGCCGGGCGCGACCGGCCGGTCGGCCGGCCCGCACGGACTGTCCCCGCGGGAGTTCGAGGTGGCGACGCTCGTGGCCGAGGGGTGCACGAACCAGCAGATCGCCGAACGGCTGTTCCTCAGCATCCGGACGGTCGAGACGCACCTGTCGCACATCTTCGCCAAGCTCGGAGTGTCGTCCCGGGTCGGTATCGTCAGCGCGCTGAACCAGAACCCGTAGTCGCCGCCGGGCGGAATCAGGGTTTACCACGATGACGCACGCCCTTGTGAGCCTGCCATTGTGGGGCCCGGAGACAGGGAGGTGAAAAGTCGTGCAACATCGTGTCCCGGCGCGATACACCCTCGAGGGCGTGTCCGATGCCGAAGTGTCCGTGCATCCGTTCGCGACGGACGACGGTCTCGGGCTCAACCTGACGCGCTTCCGGCGCGGCGACTGTGACGACGTCGTGCTGCTGCTGCACGGCCTCACGGCCTCCATCGACATGTTCATCATGCCCGAGCACCAGAACCTGGTGAGCGCCCTGCTGGACAACGGGTTCGCCGACGTCTGGGCGCTCGACTTCCGCATGAGCTCCCGGCTGCCGTACGACACCGAGACGCACCGCTACACGCTGGACGACATCGCGGCCTGGGACCACCCGGCCGCCCTGCGCGAGATGCGCCGGCACATCGGCGACCGGCGGGTGCACGTGGTCGCGCACTGCCTCGGGTCGATGTCGTTCTCCATGAGCCTGTTCGGCGGCGCCCTCGACGGCGTCGCGAGCTTCGTGAGCAACAGCGTCTCGCTGACGCCCCGCGTGCCCACCTGGTCGCGGCTGAAGCTCGCGGCGGGCCCCGGTCTGTCGGAGTACCTCATCGGCCTGTCGTTCATGGACTCACGCTTCGGCGAGGCTCCGCCGCTCACTCGCGGCTGGATGGTCTCCCGTCTGGTCTCGCTCTTCCACCGGGAGTGCGACGTGCGCGACTGCCACATGATCAGCTTCATGTGGGGCAGCGGTCATCCGGCCCTGTACGAGCACGACAACCTGCTGCCGGTCACCCACCAGCGGATCGCGGACCTGCTCGGCCCGACAGGCGTGCACTACTTCCGGCACATCCGCAAGATGGTGTCGGCCGGTCAGGCCGTCAAATACGACCCGGGCGACCCGCGTCACGCCGCTCTGCCCGACGCCTACCTGACACGTGCGAACGAGGTCACCACACCGGTCCTCCTGTTGTCGGGTGATCGCAACCATGTCTTCCCCGGCGCGAACGCGGCCTGTCACGAGGCGCTCGAGCGGGCCCGGCCCGGGCGGCAGGAGTTCGCCTCCCTCCCCGGCTACGGCCACATCGATCCCTTTATCGGCGAGAACGCCCACATCGACGTCTTCCCGAAGATCCTTGATTTCCTGAAGCGGCAGGCCTCATGAGCAGCGAACACTCCGACGTCGTGGTGGTCGGCTCCGGTTTCGGCGGGGCCGTCGCCGCCTACCGGCTGGCCGAGGCGGGCCTGTCGGTCGTCGTGCTGGAGCGCGGCCAGGACTACCCTCCCGGCACCTTCGCCCGTACGCCGGCACAGATGAGCCGCGCCTTCTGGGACCCGGCGGACGGCCTGTACGGGCTGTTCGACGTCTGGGGGTTCCGGGGATTCGACTCGGTCGTCTCCAGCGGCCTGGGCGGCGGCTCGCTGATCTACGCCAACGTCCTGCTGCGCAAGGACGAGGAGTGGTTCGTCAAGGATCAGGCGCTGCCCGGGGGCGGGTACGAGACCTGGCCGGTGAGCCGCGAAGAGCTGGATCCGCACTACGACGCGGTCGAGGGCATGCTCGGGGGCACGCCCTACCCGCTCGACCATCCGGCCTTCGCGGCCACCGCCAAGGCCCACGCGATGCAGGACGCGGCGGCCGAGCTCGGGCTCGACTGGCAGCTGCCGTCACTGGCGGTCAGCTTCGCGCCGAGACCGGGGGCCGAGCCCGGGCTCGGGCTGCCGATCGCCGACCCCCCGTACGGCAACGTGCACGGCGTGGAGCGCCGCAGCTGCCGGCTGTGCGGTGAGTGCTACCTGGGCTGCAACGACGGGGCGAAGAACAGCCTGGACCACACCTACCTCTCCGCGGCCCGGCGCCATGGCGCGGACCTGCGCACCCTGCACGAGGTGCGCGGGATCCGGCCCCGCCCGGAAGGCGGCTACGAGGTCGACTACGTCCGGCACGACCCTCTGGAGAAGGCCCGCAAGCCGACGCCGCGGACCATCTCGTGCGATCGCCTGGTGCTGGGAGCGGGCGCGTACGGCACGACCTACCTGCTGCTACGGGACCAGGCGCGCTTCCCGGGCCTGAGCGACGCACTCGGCACGCGCTTCTCCGGCAACGGCGACCTGCTCACCTTCCTCATGCGGGCCAAGGACCGCGACCGGATCCGTCCGCTCGACGCCAGCCGTGGCCCCACGATCACCAGCGCCATCCGGCTCCCCGACGAGGTCGACGGCGTGCCGGGCGCCGGGCGCGGAGCCTACATCGAGGACGGCGGCTACCCGACCTTCGTCGACTGGATGGTCGAGGAGGCCGACGTCAGCCGCGAGGTCTCGCGGGTCGTCCGCCTGATGTTCGAGCGGTTCGTCGCGTTCATCTCCCGCGCACCGGACACCAATCTGTCCAGTGAGTTGTCGGAGCTGATCGGCGACGGGGCGCTGTCGGTGAGCTCGCTGCCGCTGCTCGGCATGGGCCGCGACGTCCCGGACGGCGTGCTTCGCCTGCGGGGCGGCAAGCTGCACGCCGACTGGACGACGAAGACGAGCGAGGAGTACTTCGCGCGGCTGCGCTCCACGATGAAGCGGATCGCCGCCGTGCTCGGTGCGACCTACGCCGACAACCCGATCTGGTTCCGCAAGCGCATCATCACGGTGCACCCCGGGGGCGGCGCACCGATGGGGCGCCACCCCGGTGAGGGGGTCTGCGACCCGTTCGGGGAGGTGCACGGGTTCCCCGGCCTGTACATCGCGGACGGGGCGGCACTGCCCGGCGCGGTCGGGCCGAACCCGTCACTGACGATCGCGGCACTGTCCGACCGGATGTGCACGCGGTTGCTGGAGAGCGCCGGGCGCGCAAACGGGGAGCGACGCCCGGTCGGAGGGGCGGTGAACGGCACGGCGCGTGCTCCGGAGGTCCGCAGGGGTGCCTCCGAGCGCACGTCGCTGTCGTTCACCGAGGAGATGAAGGGGTTCTACGCCGATGGTGTGCACGCTCCCGGGGCGGGAGAGCGGGCTGGGCGGGAGCACGGGCACGCGCTCGGGTTCCGGCTCACGATCACCGTCGACGACGTGGACCGCTTCCTGGAGGAGCCCGAGCACACGGCACGGGCCGAGGGATGGATCGACGCCGCTGTCTGCGGGGGCCGGTGTCAGATCCAGCGGGGCTGGTTCAACCTGTTCTGTCCGGGAGGTGCGCCGGACCGCAAGCTCATGCGGTATCGCCTGCACTTCACCGACGATAAGGACCGGCCCCGCACCCTCTCCGGGTGGAAGGACATCCGGCACCGGACGGCAACGCACGTCTGGCCGGACACCACGACACTGTTCTTCCGCATCTTCGAGGGACACGTGCCCGAGGGCGGGGACGACGACGCGGCCATCGCCGGCGCGGGCATCCTCCATATCAGCCTGGACGATTTCGCCCGGCAGCTCACCACGTTCCGCACGGAGGGGCCGGGCGGCCTGGCCGCCCTGGAGCGCTTCGGCGGGTTCTTCCTCAGCGAGCTCTGGGACACCTATCGCCCGAAGATATTCGGCGGACGCGCACCGGACAACGAAGACCCCCAGCCCGCAGCCGCCGGCAGCGAACCCAGCCCGACGTAGGCGAACCGGCGCTCTGACGGGGGCATAGTGAGCACGACGATCTTCGCCGTCCGGCACGGCGAGACGGTCTGGCACGGTGAGAGCCGCTACGCGGGAAGCAGCGACGTCGAGCTGACCGAGAACGGCCGTGCGCAGGCCGAGCGCCTCGGCGCCTGGGCGGCCGGAGCCGGGATCGACGCGATCCGGGTCTCACCGCTGAGCCGAGCCCGGCTCACCGCCGCCCCCGCCGCCGACGCCCTCGGCCTGACACCCACCATCGAGCCTCGCCTGCGGGAAATGCACTTCGGCGTCGCCGAGGGCCGGCGGCTCGCCGAGCTACCGGTCCGGCAGGCCGTCGCGTTCCGCGCGGACCCGGTCGCCGGGGCGTTCCCGGGCGCCGAGGATCCGCGTGCCGCCGCCGCACGCGGCGTGGCGGCCCTGCGGGCGGCGGCCGAGCGCCACGACGGGCGGCGCATCCTCGTCGTGTCCCACAGCACGCTCCTGCGCCTGGCCCTGTGCGAGCTGCTCGGCATCCCGCTGTCCCGGTACCGCGTGGTCTTCCCGACCCTGCCCAACTGCGCGCCCGCCGAACTCCGCCTCGACGGCCCCGACACCGCCCTGCTCACCTACAACGTGCCGATCTGAATGTCCTACCGCGCGCGCTCCGCGCCGGAACTCAGTGCGGGATACCACTGATGATCTTCTGAGCGCCCTTGCGGTTCAGCAGCGCGCCGACGTACGCGCCGAGTTCGAAGGCGCGGTCGGGGGTGTCCCACTCCTGGGCGTAGACGAACTGGCCGCCGTCTCGGCTGAACACCATGCCGAGCAGGGACAGCTGCCCATCGGCTGTCGTCGAGCAGTGCCCGGCGATCGGTGAGTTGCAGTGTCCCTGCAGGGCGTGCAGCATCGTCCGCTCGGCGGTGATGTGCACGCGAGTCTCCTCGTGGTCGATCATTCGCAGCAGCTCGCGGATCCCCTCGTCCGTCTCGCGACACTGCACACCGATGACGCCCGCGCCGACGGCGGGGCACATCTGATCCATTTCCAGGATCTGGCCGACGCGGTCGGCGACTCCGCCGCAAACCAGTCCGATACGGGCCAGGACGAGCGCCTCGATCCGGTCGTTCTCGTCGAGCTTGGCGAGGCGGGGAATGACGTTGCCTCGGAAGCGCTCTACTTGGAGGTCGGGTCGAACGCGCAGGATCTGCGCCTTGCGCCTCACGGCCGAAGTGCCGATCACGGTCCCGGGCGGGAGGTCGTCCAGGCACGCGTAGGGCGATCCCGCACGCCACACGACGCAGTCTCGAACGTCCTCGCGCGGCAGGTAGGCCCCGAACATGAGGCCTTGCGGGAGAGGGACGTCTCCGGGGACGTCCTTCATCGCGTGCATGGCCATGTCGATCTGGCCGGTGACCAACGCCGCGTCGAGCTCCTTCATGAAGGCGCCCTTGCCGCCGAGTTGGGCGAGGTCACCTTTCCAGGCGTCGCCGGAGGTCTTGATCGGGACGATCTCGATCTGCAGATCGGGCAGAACTCCACGGATCGCGTCGACGACCCTGCCCGCGTAGGCCATCGCCAGCTGGGAAGTGCGGCTACCCAGGCGCAGTTTGCGAGGAGGGAGGGACCGGGCGAAGTAGGTCGCGGCGACGGCGGCCTGGGATTCGGTCGAGACGATCGTCATCGTGGTGCGGCGTTCCTGTTCGTGGACGAGAGAGCTGACGGAGATTCTGGCGCTCCCGCCCGGCTGGATGTGACACTCCGGCCGTCGCTGCGCCAACCTTGCGACATGACGCCCCTCCCCGGCGGCTATTCAGCGCCCGAGATGCAGCATGTCCTCGAAGTCGCCTGTGTAAGAGCCGGCCTCGACTGCACGGACGCGGTCCTGCTCCGCGGTCACACTAACGCGGTGATCCGGCTGATCCGCGATCCGGTGGTGGTAAAAATCGCCCGCCGAGGCACACGGCCTTCTGAGGTCGCCAGGACGGTGCAGTTCGTTCGGTGGCTCATGGAGCAAGACTTCCCGACCGTACCGCTGTATCCGGTCTCTGATCAGCCAGTCGTTGTCGACGGTCATGCGGTGACGTTCTGGACGTTTCTGCCGCAACCCGATCACCCGGTCTCAGCTGCGCAGATCGCGGCACCGCTACACGCTCTGCATTCGCTGCCAACGCCGCCGTTTCCGATCCGGCGCGTGGACAACGTTGCCGTGATACGAAGGTCTCTGGCCGCGACCCAGTCACTTCCCTCTCATGCACTCCGGTACCTGGCCAATCGACTTGATCGGCTCGAGGCCGCCCTCGCAACCGTACGGTTCAACTTGCCGGAAGGGATCTTGCAGGGAGATCCGCAGCACCGGAACGCACTGCATCTCGGCGACCGCGCCGTTCTGTGCGACTGGGACACCTTCGTGTGGGGGCATCCGGAATGGGATCTCGTGACGATCGAGATCCATTGCCGGAGGTTCGGCTACGGCAGGCAGCACTACCAGGCTTTTTCTGACGCCTACGGCTATGACGTCACCGCCTGGGACGGCTATCCCGTCTTGCGTGATCTACGAGAGATTCGGATGATCGCCACCAATGCCCGCAAGGTCATACACGCACCGCAGACCGCCCCTGAAGTGACTCGGCGCATCGAAGGGCTGGCGTCCGAGAACACCGCGCTGGAGTGGCAGATCCTGTGATGCCGCGATACCCCCGCGGATAAGGGCGCCTGCGGCGTACGAGCACGTATCCAGGCGACGTACGACGATGCCCGGACCGATCCGCGGCAGCGGCGGTCGAGAGCATGATCGAGCAGATCCGGGCGGCGTTCCGCCTCGTCAAGCTCAGGCTCGCCGACGTGGTCAGCGCCGTGCGCGACGTAGACGTCTTGTGGAGCATCGGCCGAGCCGATCATCGGCTGGTATGAGAGCAGGAACTTGACGTTCCGGGGACGCCAGCCGGTCTCCTCCTCCGCCTCCCTGGCCGCCGCAGCCGTACCATCCTCGCCGGGGTCGACATAACCGCCGGGGACTTCCCAATCCCATCGGTTGACGATGAATCGGTGCCGCCAGATCAGAAGGATGTTCTCCCCAGCGTCGTCGAGCACGATCGTCATCGCGCATCGCGGCATCCGGAACACGTACTGGTCGAACGTGATCCCGTCGGGTAGCTCCACGCTGGCAATCGACAGACGAATGTGCGGGTTATCGTCGACCAGGCGCTCACCGTGGATCGTCCAGCGGGTCCGCTCGGAGGAGGACGCAGTCACAGGGCGACGCTACCCGGCGCCCGGGGCGAGAGCCGCTTGCGGCGATCCTCACGACGGGGGCACGACTGTTCGCACGTGGTCTGGCCGGTTCGCCGCCCGAAGCGCCTCGTATTCGTCAACGGCGCCAGAGGTAGGCAGGATCTTCAGCGATCTTCACCTGTTCAGGCGCGTTCCGGGGGAAGGCCCAGACACGGCCTGCGGTGCTGGTGGCCGTCACGGTGGTCTCATCCAGAGCGACCTCGGCGAACGGAGTCATCATCGGCTGGTGAGTCGGTGGAAGCGATGCTGTCTGACGGGATGGCGCGGCCGGTCAACTTGGCCGAGTACCGCCACAGCCGTTCAGCCTCGACATCGTCGTGTGGATACGGCTCGCTTTCGCGGCAGTCGGTGCAGTAGGCGCCGCCCTGGGTGGCTGCGGTAGCGGCCCATAGTGGCGTCGCGGCGCCTTGTTCCGGAGTGCGGAACAGGCCCGGCGCTGGTTCACCGTCGGTGCCCAGCCATCCGGCTTCGGTCATCTCAGCGATCGTCAGATGCCGCTGCAGTGGCGTACGGATATAGCCCGGGCTCGCGGAGAATGCCCGCACGCCGTGCGCCGCCCCGAGCCGGTCGAGATGGTGGGCGAACAGAATGTTGGCCAGTTTGGACTGCCCGTACGCGGCCCACTTGTGGTAGCCGTCGGTGAAGTGGACGTCGTGCCAGCGGATCCGATCCTCGGGCGAGCGTCCCGAGGCCACCGCGACGACCCTTGCGGCCGACGCCCGCGTCAGCGCCGGCCACAGGCCGCAGGTCAAAGCGAAATGACCGAGGTGGTTGACGGCGAACTGCGCCTCCCAGCCAGGCCCCACACGCGTCTTGGGGCACGCCATGATCGCGGCACTGGTGATGAGGAAGTCGAGGGCGCGATGACGCCGCAGGTAGCTCGTGGCGAAATCGTCGACCGAGCTGAGATCGCCCAGATCCATCTCGACGGTCTCGGCCGTCGCGCCGAGGTTGCGGCGCGCGACGTCCGGCCGGCGAGCCGGCACGATTACTTGTGCACCGGCGCGGTTGAGCGCCCGGGTGATGGCCAGACCCACCCCCGAATAGCCGCCGGTAACGACGGCAGTGTGGTCGGTCAGATCGATTCCGTGGAGGACTTCGTCGGCGGTGTACATGACGGGAACGCTAGGAGCTCGACCGAGGTCTAGGTCAAATGGCTATCGTCGGCGCATGAGACCCACGGGTGTCGGTATCGGCGAAGTCGCACGGAGAACCGGCCTGAGCGTGCACACGCTGCGCCTCTACGAGCGCGTCGGGATATTCGCCGGTCCGGTACAGCGCGACGCGGCGGGGCGGCGGGTATACAGCGAATGGGACATCGCCTGGCTCGGCAACTGCGTACTCTTCCGTGCCTCGGGCATGCCACTGGCCGCCCTCGCCGAACTGGCCCGGCTTGTCAGCGAAGGCCCGGGCAACGAGGCTGACCGCCTTGACCTGCTCCGTGCTCACCGGCAACGAGTCCGCGAGCAGATGACTCAGCTCACCGACTGTCTCATGCTGATCGACGCAAAGGTCGCCGGCTACGAGAAACACCTAGCCGCAGGCGCAGGTGGCGACCCCTGGCAGCCCAATCGTCCCTGAGGTAAGCCAACGGTGTTCTCGGTGTCCGGCCGCTGGCGGATGATGTCGTCGGCGTGTCGGTGATCGATACGTGGCGAGCTCTCCGGTAGATGGTTCAGCGACCAAGGAGAACCTGAACACCGGAGACCTCGTGGACACCATAGCGGTGACGAGGCGGTTCGACCTGACCGACGCTGCGTGGTCCAGGTTGTAGCCGCTGCTGCCCAAGGCGAAGAAGTCGGGTCGGCCGTCGAAGTGGAGCAAGCGGCAGCTCATCGACGGGATCCGGTGGCGGGTACGGGTGGGTGCGCCGTGGCGGGACGTGCCGGACTGCCACGGCTCCTGGCAGGCGGTGTACGTGCTGTTTCGCCGGTGGCAGCAGGCCGGGATCTGGCAGCAGATCGTGACCGGGCTACAGACCCGTGCTGATGTTGCCGCGTTGATTACCTGGGACGTGAGTGTGGACTCCACCATCGCTCGCGCTCATCAGCACGCCGCCGGTGCCCGGCGGGGCCCAGCCCGGCAGAAGGAACCGGCAGGCGGGACGATGCTGGAACCGGCCGACCACGCGCTCGGGCGCTCTCGTGGTGGACTGACTACGAAGGTGCACCTGGCATGCGAGCAGGGTCAGAAGCCGTTGTCGCTGCTGCTGACCGCCGGGCAGCGTGGCGACAGCCCGCATTTCGTCGCGGTGCTCGAAGGCATCCGGGTGCCCCGGCCCGGGGGCGGCCAGCCACGCATCACCCCTGACCGGGTCTTGGCCGATAAGGCGTACACGTCCAAGGCCAACCGGGCCTACCTGCGCCGGCGTGGGAGCAAGGCCACTATCCCGAGCAAGGCAGACCAGGACGCAAACCGGCGCGCCAAGGGATCAGCGGGCGGACGACCGCCGACCTTCGACCCGCACATCTACCGGCAGCGCCATGCCGTCGAGTGCGGCATCAACCGACTCAAACGCAACCGGGCCGTGGCCACCCGCTACGACAAGCTCGCCGTCCGATACGAAGCCACCCTGCACATCACCGCGATCAATGAGTGGCTGTAACCGACTTCGAGACAGACCCTAGGCGAAGACCTTGCCGGGGTTGAAGATGCCGGCGGGGTCCAGGGCCTCCTTGATCGCGCGGTGCATGCCGAGCACGACCGGTCCGACCTCCTCGGCCATGCCCCGGCGCTTGAGCAGGCCGACGCCGTGCTCTCCGGTCACGGTGCCGCCGATGCCGATCGCCTCGTCGACGATCCGCTCGAACGCCACCTGGGCCCGCTCCCGCGCCGCGTCGTCGTCCGGGTTCGTGATCATCAGTGGATGAAGGTTGCCGTCTCCGGCGTGCGCGACGTTCGCGATCAGGATGTCGTGTTCGGCGGCGATCCGCTCGATCCGGCCCAGCATCTCCGGCACCAGCATGCGGGGCACGCAGACGTCCTCGGTCAGGACCGGGCCGAGCCGTTCGACCGCCGGGTACGCGAGGCGGCGCGCGGCGAAAAGCGCCTCCGCCTCCTCGGGGTCGGTCGAGCGCGCGCTCCAGGTCGCCCCGGCGGCCTCGAAGCAACCCAGGATGGCGTCGGCCTCCTCCTCGCCCGCCTGGCCGGGCGCGTCGCTACGGCCGAGCAGCAGGACGTTGCCCTCGTCGGCCAGCCCCATGTGCTTCCACTCGTCGACGGCGCGCAGGCAGTGCCGGTCGATCAGTTCGAGCGCGCTGGGCACCACCCCGGCGGCGGCCACCGCGCTGACCGCCTCCCCCGCCGCCACGAGCGTGTCGAAGTAGCCCACGATCGTGCGCTCGGCCGCGCGGGCGCCCCGGAGCCGTACGGTGATCTCGGTGATGACCCCGAGCGTGCCCTCCGAGCCGACCATCAGGCCGGTCAGGTCGTACCCGACCACGCCCTTGGCGGTGCGCCGGCCCAGCCGTACGACGTCGCCGCGTCCGACGACGGCCTCCAGGCCGAGCACGTAGTCCCGCGTCACCCCGTACTTCACGCAGCACAGCCCGCCCGCGTTGGTCGCGACGTTGCCGCCGATGGTCGACCACGGCGCGCTCGCGGGGTCCGGCGGATACCAGAGGCCGTGCTCGGCGCAGGCCCTTCGCAGGTCTTCGTTGACGACGCCGGGCTGCACGACCGCGATGCGCTCGTCCGGGTCGATCGTGAGGATCGCGTTCATCGCCTCGAACGACAGCATCACGCAGCCGTCGATCGCGTTGGCCCCGCCGGACAGGCCGGTGCCCGCTCCACGTGGGACGACCGGCACCCCGCGCCGCGCGCAGCGGGCGACGACCTCCCGGACCTCCGCCGTCTCCCGGGGGCGTACCACCGCTGCCGGCTTGCCGTACGGCGCCCACTCCGCCTCGTCGCGCGCGTAGGACGCCATCACGTCCGGGTCGCGGACCACCCTGCCGTCGGGGAGAACCCGTTCCAGCTCCGCCGCCAGGTCCTCCGGCACCACCGTCATACGCCGCACCTTACGCCCGCCGGGCGGGACCCCGGATGCGGCGGCCGGGACGGAGATCGGCAGACTCGTGGGGGAATGTCGTTGAACGCCGAAGGACGTGCGATGCCCGCGAATCCCCTCACCGCGTACGAGCTGACCGACCTGCGCCAACGGCGGAGTGTGAAGTGGTCCGAGTACCCGCCGGACGTGCTGCCGATGTGGGTCGCGGAGATGGACACCCCGCTCGCCGAGCCCATCGCCGAGGCGCTGACCGGCGCCCTCGGCCGGGGCGACACCGGGTACGCGGCCGCCGGCCGGCTTCCGGAGGCGTTCGCGGACTTCGCCGCCGAGCACTACGGCTGGCGTCCGGCGGCGGACGGCATGCGGCTGGTCCCCGACGTCATGTACGGCATCAGGGAGGTCCTGGAGACCATCACCGAGCCCGGCGATAGCGTCGTGGTCAACACGCCCGGCTATCCGCCGTTCTTCTACTGGCTCGAACGGATCGGCCGCACGGTCGTCCACAATCCCCTGGCGTCCGGACCGGACGGATACCGCCTCGACCTCGACCGGCTCGAGCGTGACTTCGCCGCCGGGGCACGGGCGTACCTGCTGTGCAGCCCGCACAATCCCACCGGCCGGGTCTTCACCCGCGACGAGCTCCTGGCCGTCGCCGCCCTCGCCGACCGGTACGACGTCCGCGTCGTCGCCGACGAGATCCACGCGCCCCTGACCCATTCCGGCGCGCGGCACATCCCGTTCGCGTCGTTGGACGCGCCGGCCGCGGCTCGCTCGATCGTCCTCGCCTCGGCGTCCAAGGCGTGGAACCTCGCCGGTCTCAAGGCCGCCTTGGCCGTGCCGGGGCCCGACGCCCGCGCCGACGTCGCCGCGATCCACGCGGAGGTCAGCGAGAGCGCCGGCCTGTTCGGCGTGATCGCCTCCGAGGCCGCCTTCACCCACGGCCGTCCGTGGCTGGCCGACCTGCTCACCTCGCTGGAGGCGAGCCGCCGGCTCCTGGGCGACCTCCTCGCCGCCCACCTGCCCGGCATCGGCTACCACCCGCCCCAGGCGACGTACCTGGCCTGGCTCGACTGCCGTCCGCTCGGCCTCGGGGACGACCCCGCACAGACCTTCCTGCGGGACGGCAAGGTCGCGCTCTCTCCGGGCCCGACATTCGGCCGAGTGGGGCACGGCTTCGCCCGATTCAACTTCGCCACGGCGCCGGACCGCGTCACCGAGGCCGTGCACCGCATGGCGGCCGCCCTCGACGGGGCCGGCGCGCGATGAGGCAGGAGCACGCCTTCCTGGCGACCGTACGCAAGGGGGTCACCGACTGGGCGTGCGCAGGGTCGTCGCCCAGACCATGGCGGTGCGCCGGACGGAACGCTCGGTGACCGTGACCACGAACCGGATCAGATGCCCCGAATCGGCGTCTGGCTCGCGCCTTCACCGAGCCTTGTGCCGCGACGCACCAGGAGTGCCGACGCGACCTGCCGGGCGAATCCGCCGGACCGCCCCCACGGACATGGGCTAATATCCTTACTATATTGGTCGGAAAACTCTCCAAGGGGAGTCGCACGTGGGTGTCACCGAAGAAGGCGACTGTCGGCTGTCACGACGCACGATCCTCCGTATGTCCGCCGGGCTCGGCCTGGGCTCGGCGGTGGCCGCCACGGCCTCCGCGCCGGCCCGCGCGGCCGACGGCCCGATCGTCAAACCGCTGCCGCCTGAGCTGTTCGTCGTGTACGGCACGAACGCGGAGATGCGCTGGGAGGCGATGCGCGGGCAGGGGTACCGCACACCGACGGATCGCTTCTTCGTCCGTAACCACACCCGCACGCCGCTGATCGACGCACGCACGTGGCGGCTGCGCCTGTTCGGGCGCGGCCTGCACGGCTCCCCCACCCTCGACCGGCCGGTCGAGTTCTCCTACGAGGACCTGCTCGGCATGCCGGCCCGGACCATCGACGCGTTCATCGAGTGCACCGGCAACGGCCGCAGCTTCTACGCGACGCAGCAGAACCAGTCCGTCACGGGCACCCCGTGGAGGCTGGGCGGCGTGGGCGTCGCCCGCTGGCGCGGCGTCCCGCTGGCCCACGTCCTCGAACGCGCCGGGCTCACGCACCAGGCGGTCGACCTCATGCCGCGCGGGCTCGACCCCGACTTCATCGACGCGGGGCGGAACCTCGGGCGGGTACGCCGGCCGCTGCCGGTCGCCAAGGCGCTCGACGACGTCCTGCTGGCCAACGAGATGAACGGCCGCCCGCTGCCACCGGACCACGGGTTCCCCGTACGCCTCGTGGTGCCCGGCTGGGTGGGCATCGCCTCGATCAAATGGGTCGGCGACATCGAGGTCTCCGACGCGCCGTTGTCCTCTCCGTGGAACACCACGTACTACCGCATGTTCGGCCCCGGGTACCCCCGGAGGGCAGCGTCCCGCTGACCCGGCAGGTGCTCAAGAGCGCGTTCGAGCTGCCGTGGAACGCCCGGTTCGACGCGAGCCGAGCCATCGTGCTGCACGGCCGTTCCTGGACCGGCGGCGCCGCGGTGAGACACGTCGAGGTGAGCACCGACGGCGGCCGCACGTGGCGGCGCGCTGGCGTGCGCGGGCCACGCGACCCTCTCGGCTGGGTCCGCTGGGAGCTTCCCTGGCGTCCCCCGGGGCCGGGGTCGTACGAACTGCTGGCACGGGCCGTGGACCGTACGGGGGCCGCGCAGCCGGACGTCGCGCCGTACAACACGCTGGGCTACCTGTTCGGCGCCGTCGTACGGCACCCGGTCACGGTGACCTGACCGCCGGGTAGCGGGCGCTACGGAGTCGTCCAGGCCGGGTTGGTGCGGACGCGGCTCGCGGAGCGGCGCGGCTTGCGCCGGGACGCGCTCTCCTCGGCCGCGGCGCGTTCGGGAGCCCGGTGCGCCAGCGCGTCACGGAGCTGGGCGCGGCCGCGGTGGATGCGGCTGCGCACGGTGCCCATCTTCACGCCGAGCGTCGCGGCGATCTCCTCGTAGGACAGGCCCTCGATATCGCACAGCACCACCGCGGCGCGGTACTCCGGCGCCAGCGCGTCCAGGGCCGTCTGGATGTCATCGTCGAAATGACGGTCCTCGTACACCTGGGCGGGGCTCGGCTCGCGGCCCCGCAGCCGCTCGGCCGCGTCGTCGGCAAGACCCTCGAACCGGATGCGCTGCCTACGGCGGACCATGTCGAGGAAGAGGTTGGTGGTGATCCGGTGCAGCCACCCCTCGAACGTTCCCGGCGTGTAGTTCGACAGCGAACGGAACACGCGCACGAACACCTCTTGCGTGAGGTCCTCGGCGTCGTGCTGGTTCCCGGTCAGCCGGTAGGCGAGGCGGTAGACACGCGCGGAGTGCTCACGCACGATCTCATCCCAACTGGGCGGCGTCCACGCCTCCGTGTCACCCTTCACCCGTCACCCCCGATAGCACTGTTCTTCGCCAAAGTCTGTCCGGCCGGGGGTAAGAGCGGTGTAAGGGATCCTCACCGCGGGCGGCGCCTTCCGGTGACGTTCCGGCCGGGCCCTTTCCTCCGACGGTGTCCAGCATGGCAGGCGGGTGCCCTCCCGACGTCGCCCGACAGGTGGGTGTTGCCCGATCCGCTGTCGGCCGAGCGACGGAGGACGGGACGTCGCCCTCATCCTCAGGGGGGAGAAACGGGCCGGCCACACTTGATCGTCTTCGCCGTTCTCGGCATTCTGGGCGCGGGCGTCCCCCGCCAGCCGCCCGGGAGCCGCGATGGAGATTCGCATTCTCGGCCCGTTCGAGCTCATCGATCGTGAGCGCCGGATTCCGATCGACGCGCCCAAACAGCGCGCTCTGCTGACCGCACTCGTCCTGCGCGCCAACCAGGTGGTGCCGGCCGACGAACTCGCCGAACGCGTCTGGGGGGACGACCCGCCGGCGAGCGCGCGGCTCACCCTCCAGGGGTATGTCCTGCGGATCCGCCGGGCCCTGGCCGCCGTCCCCGACGTGGCGCTCCTCACCGAGCCCACGGGATATCTGCTGCGCGTCGACCCCGAGCGGATCGACGCGCACCGGTTCACGCGGTTGATCGACGACGCGGCCCGAGCGGCGGCGGGCGGTGACACCGGCGCCGAGGCCGAGCTGCTCCACGAGGCCCTCGCGCTGTGGCGCGGGGAGCCGCTGGCGGACGTCGGCTCCGACGCCCTGCGGCGCGAGGAGGCCGGGCGGCTGGCCGAGATGCGGGCGCGCGCGATCGAGCGGCGCGTCGACGCCGACCTCCGCCTCGGACGGCACCGGGAACTGATCGGTGAGCTGACCGCGCTGGTGGCGGCCCATCCCTTCCGGGAGGAGTTCCGCGCCCAGCTGATGCTCGCCCTGTACCGGGCCGGGCGCCGGGCCGAGGCCCTCGAGGCGTACCGGGACGCGCGGGCCGTCCTCATCCGGGAGCTCGGGGTCGAGCCGGGGAAGCGGCTTCGCCGGCTCGAACACGCCGTCCTGACCGCCGACCCCGCCCTGGATCCGGCGCCACGCGAGGAGCACAGTCCGTTCGCGCTGCCGCCCGACGTGCCCCACTTCGTCGGCCGGGAGACCGAGCTGGCGCGGCTGCTCGCGGCCCCACGGACGGGCGCCGGCCCCGCCGTGCGCGCCGTGGCGGGCATGGCCGGAGTGGGCAAGACGGCGCTCGTCGTGCACGCCGCCCACCGGCTGGCCGAGCGGTACCCCGACGGGCGGATCCACGTCGACCTCGGCGGCGCCACCGGGCATCCGATGGACCCGGCGGCGGCGCTGGACCGGTTCCTGCGCCTGCTCGGCGTGTGGGGCGGCCGGATCAGAGGCGGCGTCGACGACCGCGCGGCCCTGCTGCGCGACCGGCTGGCGGGCCGCCGCGTCCTCCTCGTCCTCGACAACGCCGTCGACGAGGCCCAGGTACGGCCCCTGATCCCCGGGACGCCGGGCTGTGCGGCGTTCATCACCAGCCGGTCACGGCTCATCGGGCTGGAGTACGCCGACCTGATCGACCTGGACGTCCTCGACCCGGACGACGCCGTCGACCTGCTGGCCGGGGTCATCGGCCGGCGGCGGGCCCTCGCCGAGGAGGACCGCGCCCGTACCCTCGTCGCCCAGTGCGGCCACCTGCCCCTGGCCGTACGGATCGCGGCGGCGCGCCTGGCCGGGCGTCCCGAGTGGACCCTGGACCGGCTCGCCGGCCAGCTGGCGGACGAACACCGGCGGCTCGACCGTCTGTCCGCCGGAGACCTGGAGGTCCGGTCGAGTATCGCGCTGAGCCATGACGCTCTCCCCCTCGCGCACCGGCGGCCGTTCCGCCTGATCGGGCTGCTCGACCTGCCCGACGTCACGCCCTGGATGATCGCCGCCCTCCTCGACCGGCCGGTCGCCGAGGCCGAGGACGTCATCGACGCCCTCGTCGACGCCCGCCTCCTGGAACCCGGCCGCGCGGACGCCCCGGACGGGCCCCGTTACCGCTGCCACGACCTGGTGCGGCTGTTCGCCCGCGAGCAGGCCATGGACTCCGAACCACCGGAGGTACGGGCCGCGGCCGTCGTCCGGGTGCTGCGGGCGCTGCTGGAGCTCGCCGAAGAGGCCGACGACGCCCTGCCGAGCCGGCGGCTGCGGCTGCCGGGTCCGCACGCGCACCGGTCCTCGCGCACCGGCGTGACGGCCGCGCCGCTCTCCTGGTTCGAGGCCGACCGCCAGGTCCTCACCGTCGCCGTCCACCAGGCGGCGTCCGCCGGAGCGGCCGAGCTGTCGTGGCGGCTGGCCGCCTCGTTACTGAGCTTCCATGACCTGCGCGGGCACTGGGACGACTGGCGCCGCACCCACGAGGTCGCCCTGGCGGCCGCACACGCGGGCGGCGACCCGTGGGGAGAGACCACGATGCGCTACGGACTCGGCCTGCTCGCCACCGCCCAGGACCGGTACAAGGACGCGACCGGGCACCTGACCGCCGCGGTCACCGGGAGCCGGGAGCTCGGCGCGCCCGTCCGCGCCGCCCGAGCCCTGAACGCGCTCGGCGACGTCCACCACATCTGCGACCGGCTGGACGACGCGTTCGCCTGCTTCCAGGAGGCGCTGGAGATCGCCGAACGGCACGGCGACCTGACGGGCCGGGCCAACGGCCTGCTCAATCTGGGTCTGGTCCACCGCGACCGGGGTGACCCGGTCGCCTCCCTCGCCCACCTGGACCGGGCGCTGGCGACCTTCCGCTCGGCGGGCGACGAGTACGGGGAGGCGCACGTCCTGCGCTTCCTCGCCGCGACCCACTACCACTCCCGCACGGACCTGGCGGCCGCGCACCGGCACGCGACGCGCGCCATCGGGCTGTTCCGGCGGTTCGGGGACGGTCTCGCCGAGACCCGGTCACTCCGCCTGCTGGCCATGGTCCTCACGGCCGAGGGCCGGCCACGGTCCGGGGTGGACCTCCTCGACCGCTGCCTCACGGCCTTCCGGGAACAGGGCGACCTCTTCGGCGAGGCGTCCACGCTGTGGGCCCTCGGCGGGGCCGCCCACGACGACGGCGACACCGTACGGGCCGTCGCATGCCTGGAGCAGGCCCTGGCCCTCTTCCACCGCCTCGACGTCCCGCTCTGGGAGGCGCGCACCCGGGCGCGGCTGGCGGCAGTGCGCGGGGAGGGAACCGCCCCCGCGGACGGCACCCTCCCCGTCATCGTCACCGGTGGGGAACCGCCGCCGCCGTCCAGCCGAGGTAGTGGCTGAAATGGCTCACGCTCGACGCGTGCCCGAGCTTGCCGCTGATGCTGGTCGAGTAGAAACCGCCCTTGCCGTCGGCGATGCCGACGTGCCCGTACGAGCTGATCTTCCAGTACACGAACGACCCGGCCGGCGGCTTGGTGCCGCTGTGGTGGGTGGCGCCGTTCCAGTGGGCGATCGCCGACGCCCAGACTCCGGTCGTGCCGTAGGCGTTCTCGACCGCCTTCTCGCAGTAGTGCTCCCAGCCGGTGCTGCCGACGTGGTTCTTCATCCACTGCACCGCTCCGGCGGCCGTGCCGTCGCCGGCGCTCAGCGGCGACACCTGCCCGGCCGTGGAGACGGTCACCGGCGCGGACGCCGTACGGGCGGGCGCCGCGTGCGCGGTCGCGGGAATGCCGGCGGCGACGAGCACCGCGGCGGGAACGAGTGCGGCTCCGGCACACAGCCGGCGCCAGGAAGGACGACGCATCTGTCAACCTCCGGGGGGTGAGGGGGACATGCGTCGCAAACGTCGCAACCGCCGCTTGTTCATCGCTTGTGCGGCCGCGCGGGAAGGCCCCCGGAGCACGACGAAGGGCCGGGCTCACCGAGCCCGGCCCTTCGATCAACGCACCTGGCGGGGCGAAGTCCCGCATCGGGGGTTCCAGGGGGTCGCCCCCCTGGGAGATATGGCGGGCCCCGGCGAAGCCGACCAACGGTCGGCGAGCAGCATGAGCCTGCCTCGCTCCCCCGACTGGACTCGAACCAGTAACCTGCCGGTTAACAGCCGGACGCTCTGCCAATTGAGCTACGGGGGATCACAGGCGTGAGGCCGCCCTGACCGCTGGCCGCCCCAACGGGCACAAGGTTAGCGCATTTCGCACGTGCTCGTTTCCTCGACTGGCCCGCACTCTTCGGGGTATGTGTCCTACGGCGACTCAGCAGAGGAGTGACCATGAAATACCGCGCTGTGTTCCTCGCCGGAGCGGCGGCCGGGTACGTCCTGGGAACGCGCGCCGGCCAGGAGCGCTACGAGCAGATCAAACGGCTGTCCCGGCGCGTCGCCGAGAACCCCACCGTGCAGGAGGCCGCGGGCGTGCTGCGCGCCCAGGCCGGTGAGTTCGCCGGGACCGCCCGGCAGAAGGTCGGCGACAAGGTCCAGACGGTCAGCGGCAAGGTCCAGGAGAAGGTCCCCGGAATCCGCAGGACCGACCACTCCACCCCCGCCGGCACGGCCGACCGATCCGGGCACGCCGCCCACCCCGGCGACGAGCCCGCCGACATCACCTGACCCGAGCGGGCGTGTGTCGTCTGGACTGAGGAGCGCAGGGAGCGGAGCGACCGTAGCGACCGGAGCGACGAGGGAAGACGGCACATTGGGCGCCCGCGAACCGCGCTCGCGCCGGCGAACGCGATCAGGCAGGCCTCGTTCTGCGCCCGGACCCAGCGGGTCCGGGCGCGCTCGTCTCCCCGGACGCCGGTCCTACAGCCCCGTCTGGCGGCGGATCTCCTCGAGGGCCTGCTCGGCCTGGGCCAGCAATCCCGGGTCGGCGGGGTCGAGGCCGCGGTCGAAGACGAACGTCCAGCGCAGGTCACCGCCGGCCGTGGGTGGTCGGCGGCCGACGATCCGCACTCCTCCCGCGGGGAGCTTGGCGTGGGTGCTGACGACGACGGTGGCGGTGACGCGCTCGCGGACGGCCTCGGGCACCGACCCGGGCTCCGGCAGCCGCACGGTGTGCCGCCGGCCGCCGACCTCCCGTACGACGAGGACGCCGTCCTGCCAGGTGGCCTGCTCCACACGCTCCCATGGCAGCCGGATGCTCTCGTCGGCTCCGGGGAGGTAGAGGGCGGCGTCGGTCGCGACCGTCTCACCGCCGACCGCCAGCACCCGCTCTCCCCGCTGGAGGACCACGCCGTCCGGCACGTTCTTCCGCCACGTCAGTCGCATGACAGATCACGCTACAACGGCCCGGTCAGGAGCCGCGGCGCGCGGTCAGCAGATCGAGCACGAGCGCCGCCGAGGAGCTGAAGTCGTGGCTGCCACGGCCGCTGCCGTCGAACGGGTCGAAGTACTCCCGGAATCCGGACTGGCGCACCAGCCGGACCGTGGAGCCGAACAGCAGGTCCGCGACCGTGCCCAGGCCGTGTGCGCAGGCGCCGAACCACAGCAGCCAGTTGGTGTTGACCCAGGTCGGCCCGCGCCAGTACGCCCCGCGGTCGAAGGCCTCCGACTGGATGTCACAGGTCGGAACCGGGTAGCCGGTCGCGCCCGCGAAGCGCGCCGACAGCAGCAGGTCTGCCAGGGGGCGCACGACCGCGGCGGGCAGTTCCGGGTCCAGGAGCGGCGCGAAGCCGGCCACGGTCGTCTCCGGAATGAGGCACCCGGTCCGTACGTCGCGGGCCCGGAAGCAGCCCGCCGATTCGTCCCACAGCCGTTCCAGGAGCGCGCCGTGGATACGGTCCGCGGCCTCCCGGTGGGGACGCGGATCGGCCCCGGTGAGGTCGGCGAGTTCGGCGAGCGCGTGCGTCGAGGCCAGGTAGACGGCGTTGAACAGCGGATCCTCGACGACGAAGGGATGATCGTCCCTGAGGTACTCCGCGCGGTATCCGGCGGCCCGCATCCCGGCCACCAGCGCGACGTACCGGTCGTGGTCACCGCCGGAGTAGGCCGCGCCGCGCGGGTCCACGGCGGCCAGCGGTGAATCCCACACCGGGCTGTCGTCCAGTCCCGACTCCCACGGGTGGCACAGGCTCGCCAGCCCGCCGCCACCGATGTCACGGTCCCGCGCCAGGTAGGCGTGCTGGGCCACCAGACACGAGTACAGCGGGGTGAGGAACGCCCGGTCGGCGGTGCCACCGGACGCCTGCACCATCCGCAGGGCCGCGAGGGCGTGCAGGGGCGGCTGGGTGAGCCCGGAGGTGTCCACGCCGCGCGGTGCGGCGGGCTGCGCGGCGCTGCGCCAGACCTCGGGGCCGGGGAAGTAGGCGTCGCGCGCCTCGGTGGGGTTGAAGACGATGTGCGGCAGCAGGCCCGTCGCCCACTGTCCTCGGAACAACGACAGGAACTCCGTCCGGGCGCGCTCAGGGAGATGGTGGGCGAGGCCGATGCCGATGAAGGCGGAGTCCCAGCTCCACTGGTGCGGGTACAGCCCCGGGGAGGGGACCGTGGCCGCACCGGTCCAGTTCGCGTCCAGCACGCGGGCGGCGGCCACCCAGAGGGCCGTCTCGTCGCCGGTGAGCCGTGGGCCCATTGAAACAGCGTACGGCCCCGCGCCGCTCCCGGCGATGCCCGGCCTCGGCCGGCCGGAGCGCCGGGATCGGGTGCGGCCCGTCGACGGGGGCGCCCCTCACGCTCGACCGGCCCGCGACTCGGCCCGCCCGCGACTCCGCCGACCTTGTCGACCGGCCCATCTCGCCGGCCGGCCCGCCGTACCGACCGGCGCGCTTCCCACCCTCGGGGACCCGACGGGCTCAGCCGAAGAGGCCGTCGCCCCAGTAACCGCCCTTGCGGACTCCGGGCGGGCAGGCCCAGATGCCCGATCCGACGTGCTGGACGTACTCGTTCATGTGGTCGGAGGCCGCCAGCCTGTTCTGGAGGGGGACGAACTGCTTGCGCGGGTCCCGCTGGTAGGCGATGAAGAACAGGCCGGCGTCGAGGCGGCCGAGCCCGTCGGTGCCGTCGGTGAAGGAGTAGCCGCGCCGTAGGATGCGCAGGCCGCCGTTACTGTCCGGGTGGGCGAGGCGGACGTGCGAGTCGGCGGGCAGTTTGTCGAGCGGCACCGGGTCGTGCTCACGCTTGGCGCCGTACGCGTTGCCCTCCCCCTTGGTGCGGCCGAAGGTGTCCTGCTGCTCCTGCAGGGACGTGCGGTCCCAGGTCTCGATGTGCATGCGGATGCGCCGGGCGACGACGTACGAGCCGCCGGCCATCCAGGAGGGCCCGTCCGAACCGGACGCCCAGACGTCATCGTTCAGGGCCTTGCCCTCGCTGCCCGCGATGTTGCGGGTGCCGTCCTTGAAGCCGAACATGTTCCGCGGCGTCTGCTTGTCCGGGGTGGTCGAGGACGTCTTGCCGAAGCCGAGCTGGGACCAGCGGACGGCGACCACGCCGAAGCCGATGCGGGCGAGGTTGCGGATGGCGTGCACGGCGATCTGCGGGTCGTCGGCGCACGCCTGGACGCAGATGTCGCCGCCGCTGCGGGCCGGGTCCAGGTTGTCACCCGGGAAGTGCGGCAGGTCGATGAGGGCGGCCGGCCGCTTGGCCTTGAGGCCAAAGCGGTCCTTGCCGTCCTTCTCGAACAGCGTCGGCCCGAACCCGATCGTCAGGGTCAGCCGCGCCGGGGGCAGGCCGAGCGCCTCACCGGTGTCGTCGGGCGGCGACTCGCCCAGGCCGCCGGCGGCCGAGCCGTAAGGGTGCCCGCCGGTGAACGCGGCAGCGGCCGCCGTCCACTCCTTGAGCATCCGAATCAGACGCCGACGGTCGTCGGTGACGACGTCGAAGGCGGCGAAGTGGAGGCGGTCCTGGACGGGAGTGGCGATCCCGGCCTGGTGCGCGCCGTAGAACGGGACGGCCTCCTCGTCGACGGGCCCGTTGCCCTCGGTCGCCTGGGCGACGCTGACCAGCCCCGCGCCCGCGGCGGCGCCCGCCGCGAGCGTCACGCCGGAGTAGCCGAAGAGCCTGCGCCTGCTGACCTCCATTATCGGGCCACCACCCCTGCGAGCTTCGACAGCGGCTCTCCGAGCGCGTTGACCTCGTTGGAGAGGTCCTTGCGGTCCTTCGCGCCGACCGTGTCGTAGGCGACGTAGCCGTCGCCCTTCTGGTACTTGGTGAGCAGCTTCTGCACCTTGGCGAACTCATCGTCGAGGGTCGCGGCGAGGTCGGCGTTCCTCTCCTGAACGACGGGCTTGAGCAGCTCGTACACCTTCTGGGCGCCGTCGACGTTGGCCTTGAAGTCGACCAGGTCGGTGTGGGAGAACGTCTCCTCCTCACCGGTCACCTTCCCGGTCGCGACCTCGTCGAGAAGCTCCTTGGCGCCGTTGGCCATCGAGGTGGCGGTGATCGAGGCGGTGCCGACCTTGGCCTTGAGCGTCTGCAGGTCCTTGACCAGCTGGTCGGCGTACGGCCCCTCATCCTTGATCGAGCCGGTCTTCCACAGCGCCTTCTCGATCCGGTGCCAGCCGGTCCACTTGTCGCCCGGCTTGAGGTCCGCCTCGCGCAGGTCGACCTTCGGGTCGATGTCCCCGAACGACTCGGCGACCGGCTCGATGCTCTCCCACCCGACGCGGGACGGGGCGTACAGCGCCTTGGCCTGCTCGACGTCGCCCGCCTTCACGGCGGCGGCGAACTTCGTGGCCTTGTCGAGCGTGTCGGCGACCTGGTCGGCGACGTAGGTCCGGTAGGCGGCGACGGCCTGGTCCAGGCGCGGATCGGTCGCCTTGCCCTGGCCGGTGACCGTGAGCGCCTGCGAGGGCCCCTTGCCCGTCATCCCGGCACTGCACATGACCTTGTACGTGCCGGCGGAGAGCTGGACGGTGACCTCCGCGCCGGTGCCGGGGCCGATGTTCTCCCGCTCCGAGACGATCTTGCCGTCCGGCGCGAGGATCTCCAGCTCGTTCACCTGGGAGCCCTTGTTGGTGACCTTGAAGGTCACGGCCCCCGCCGACGTGCTCTTGGTGCCGAGGTCGCAGGAGGAGTCGGTGGCCGTGACCTCGATCGCCCCGGCGCCGCCCTTCGCACCCGCCTTGTCGTCCTTCCCGCACGCCGACAACGCGGAAACCGAGACGAGGGCGGCACTCGCGGCGGCGAGCAGGTGGACAGGACGCATGCGGTCTCCAACGAGGCGAAGGACGATCAGGCGCCCCGTTGGGAGGGCAGGGGTCGGGCACGCCTGATAAGGCATACCTAACTTAGCTTTACCTAACCTCGGTTCGTCAAGCAGGAACGGGGCCGACGTGATGTGAATATCACCACGCCGGCCCCGTTCGGGACCGCTGGGACCGCTCGTCCGCCGGGGGACCGTGCGGAGAGCCGCCACCTATTCGAGGTATTCCCGGAGCATCTGAGCGCGCGTCGGGTGCCGCAGCTTCGCCAGGGTCTTGGACTCGATCTGCCGGATGCGCTCTCGCGTCACGCCGAACTCCCGGCCGACCTCCTCCAGCGTCCGCGGATGGCCGTCGGTCAGGCCGAACCGCAGCTGGATGATCCGCTGCTCCCGGTCCGACAGCGACCCCAGGATCCCGCCGAGCTGGTCCTGGAGAAGGATGAACGCCGCCGCCTCCATGGGGACGACGGCGTCGGCGTCCTCGATGAAGTCACCGAGGTCGGAGTCCTCCTCGCCGATCGGCGACTGCAGGGACACCGGCTCCTGCGCCACCCGCTGGATCTCGACCACCCGGTCGGGTGGAAGCCCCATCTCCACGCCGATCTCCTCGGGAGTCGGCTCCCTGCCGAGATCCTGGTGGAGCTGGCGCTGCACGCGCACCAGCTTGTTGATGGTCTCCACCATGTGGACCGGGATCCGGATGGTCCGGGCCTGGTCGGCGATCGCCCGTGTGATCGCCTGGCGGATCCACCAGGTGGCGTACGTCGAGAATTTGTACCCCTTGGTGTAGTCGAATTTCTCGACCGCACGGATCAGCCCGAGATTCCCCTCCTGAATGAGATCGAGGAACAGCATGCCGCGTCCGACGTAACGCTTGGCGATCGACACCACCAGGCGCAGATTGGCCTCGGTCAGACGTTGCTTCGCCCGTACACCGTCATGGGCGAGCAGTTCGAGGTCGGTGCGTTCACCGGGAGCGATGATGGCCGCTCTGGCCAGCTTCTCCTCGGCGAACAGCCCCGCCTCGATCGATTTGGCGAGTTCTACTTCTTCTTCTGCCGTGAGCAGCGGTACGCGTCCGATCTCGCGCAGGTAGATCCGGACCAGGTCGCTTGTCGGCGCCCGCCTCCCGAGGTCGTCCCCATCAGCTCGCGCGGAGTCCTCGTGTCCGCTGGCGGACTCGAGAACCTCCACCCCCTGATCCGCGAGCATCCGGACGACTCGGTCGGCCGAGTCCGCCGGCAGGTCGGAACGATCGATCGCGGCGGCAACATCGTCCACCGTTATTCCACGTTCTCTGCCGCGTGCGACGAGGTCCGCCACCTGGTCAACCGATGGCGTCTCGCTAGGCAGCACCGAAGGGCCCACGGTGACAGTGTGCGGCAAGCGGCCCGTATTCCGGGGGACCCATTTTTGAGTCCCAGAGGTCACAGAGAACTGATGGCTCGCTCGCGCAACACCTTTCGCTGCAGCTCAAGGGCCATGAGGTCTCCGAAAAGGCGGTTGTACTCGTCTTGGTGCCCGACCGGATTCAGCCGCCCGAGTTTGGACTGCAGTTTGGTGATCTCTCTCGTGACCTGGATCTCCTGCAATCGGGACAGCATCGCGGCGGCATATCGGTCATCCGGATCTCCGCTGGACCGCAACGGATCAACGGCGAGGCCGGTGATCAGGTCCCTGACCTCGTCATTCGGCGCGGCGGCACGCAGTCGCCCGGCCCACTCCGGGCCGCTCTCCGCCGTCGCGACGCCTCCGAGCTCCGCGATCAACGACCGCACCGCGGCATGGCCCGGGGCGATCAGCGCCTCGGTCGGCATGGCGTCGAAGGCCGGTCCGAGCAACGCGGGCCGCTGCACCGCGAGCTTCAGGGTCTCCCGCTCGACCTGGACGACCGGGTCGCTCGGGTCGTAGGAGGGACGCCGCGGGGCCGGCGCCGCCTCGTGCCGCCGCCCGCGCGCGTCGCCCCGCCGGGTCTCGCCCGGACGGCCGGAGGCGTGCTCGCGGACCCGCCGGAGGACGAACTGCTCGTCGAGGAAGCCGGTCCACTTGTCCAGGTCGATGGCGTAGCGCTCGCGCATGCCCCGGTCCCTGATCCCCGCGATGATCGGCGCGGCGGCGTCGATCGCGGCGAGCCGGCCCTCGGTGGTGTCGAGGTCGTACTTGGCGATGGTCGCCTGGATGGCGAAGCGGAACAGCGGCACGCGGGAGGCGACCAGGTCGCGCACGGCGGCGTCGCCGTGCTTCATCCGCAGGTCGCACGGGTCCAGGCCGTCCGGTTGCACGGCGACGAACGTCTGGGCGGCGAACTTGTGCTCCGACTCGAACGCCCGCAGCGCGGCCTTCTGCCCCGCAGCGTCACCGTCGAAGGTGAAGATGATCTCACCGCTGGCCTCGTCCTGGTCCATCAGCAGCCGGCGCAGGATCTTGATGTGCTCGTCGCCGAAGGAGGTGCCGGAGGTGGCGATGGCGGTGCCCACGCCCGCCAGGTGGCAGGCCATGACGTCGGTGTAGCCCTCGACGACGACCGCCTGCCGCCGCCGGGCGATCTCCTTCTTCGCCAGGTCGGCGCCGTACAGCACCGAGCCCTTCTTGAACAGCGGCGTCTCCGGGGTGTTGAGGTACTTCGGGCCGTCGTCGCGCTCCTCCAGGCGGCGCGCGCCGAACCCGATGACGTCGCCGGTGATGTCGCGGATCGGCCAGATCAGCCGGCCGCGGAACCGGTCGATCGGCCCGCGCCGGCCCTGGCTGGCCAGCCCGCCGGTGACGAGCTCCTTGTCGGTGAAGCCCCGTCCGCGCAGGTGGCGCACGAGGGCCTCCCACTCGTTCGGCGCGTAGCCGACGCCGAACCGCTCGGCGTCCTCCCGGCCGAAACCGCGCTCGGCCAGGAACCGGCGGCCGAGCTCGGCCGCCGGGGTCAGCAGGTGCTCGGCGTAGAACTCCGCCGCGGCGCGGTGCGCCTCCACCAGGCGGGTGCGCTCGCCCTTCTGCTTACCCGGGACGTAGCCGCCCTCGCTGTAGCGCAGTTGAACGCCGGCCTTCGCGGCGAGCCGCTCGACCGCATCGGCGAACGACAGCTGCTCGATCTTCTGGACGAAGCCGATCGCGTCGCCGCCCTCACCGCAGCCGAAGCAGTAGAACATTCCGTTCGAAACGTTGAACGATGGCGACTTCTCGTCGTGAAACGGGCAGAGTCCCTTGAGCGCGCCGCCCCCCGCGTTGCGGAGCTGGACGTACTCCCCCACCACCCCGTCGATCGGCGACCGTTCACGTACGAGGGCGATGTCTTCATCGCGGATCCGGCCTGCCACGTCGGCAGTCTAGTCCCGCCCCCGGACAGCGCGGGCCGTACCGGACACGCGCCCAGGCCCTCGAGAACCCCTCGCCGAAAGCCGTACAACACTCTGGACAAATCACGGAAAGGCGCGGTGTACTTACTCAACTTCGACGGCCCTGGCGGTGCTGCCGTCACTCGGCATCGAGTGGTTCGGGGTCCGCGATCGGAGCACACGCGAGCGACGGCGGGCACGCCATGGGTCGTCCCTGCGACACAAGGCGGAGCGATGACCGAAGTCGTCCTCGACGCGGTGAACAAGGTGTACCCGGACGGTTTCCACGCCGTACGGGACGTGAGCCTGCGGATTCCCGACGGCGAGCTGTTCGTGCTCCTGGGCCCGTCCGGCTGCGGGAAGTCGACGCTGCTGCGCATGGTCGCCGGCCTGGAGGAGATCACCTCCGGTGACCTGTGGCTGGGCGGCAAGTACGCCAACAACCTCGCGCCGCGCGAACGCGACCTCGCGATGGTGTTCCAGAGTGGGGCGCTGTACCCGCACCGCGACGTCCGGGGCAACATCGCGTTCCCGCTGGAGATCGCCGGCGACGACTCCCCTGCCGCCCAGGAGCGCATCGTCGAGCTGTCGCGGGCGCTCGGCATCGAGGAGACGCTGCACCGCTCGCCCTCGACGCTGTCCGGCGGCCAGCGGCAGCGCGTCGCGATGGGCCGGGCGCTCATCCGCGAGCCCGGCATCTTCCTGATGGACGAGCCCCTGTCCAATCTGGACGCCGGCCTGCGCACCGAACTGCGCATGGAGATCGGCTCGCTCGTCCGCTCCCTCGGCGTGACCACGCTCTACGTCACGCACGACCAGACCGAGGCCCTCACACTGGCCGACCGAGTGGGCATCATGCGGCAGGGGGTCCTGCAGGACGTCGGCACGCCCCAGCAGGTGTACGACGACCCGGCCACCATGTTCGTGGGGGCGTTCCTGAGCACACCGCCGCTCAACCTGGTCCGCGCCTACGTCTGGGCCGACCAGGAGCCCGGGATCGTCCTGGGCCTCGGGAACCAGCGGCTGGTCCTGCCCTGGACCGATCCCCGGTCGCCCGCGCTCGTGTCCCGCCACGGCTCGTACGTGACGATCGGCTTCCGCGCCGACGCCCTGCGCCCGGCGGCGGACGGCGTGCTCTCGGGCCGGGTCCGGGCGCTGGAGTTCCACGGCTCCGAGTGGCTCGCCTACGCCGAGGCAGGCCTGCCGCACGTGGACGCCGAGGCCCCGTACGAGAACGCGCCGCCGCCCGTCCACGAGCAGGAGCCGGACAGGAACGGCGAGGGCATGCTGCGCCGCATCCTGCGGACCACCGGCATCATCGCCGAGGAGGCCGCGGCCGAGCGGGTGGCGCACGACGGCACGCATCGGCGCTCGGACGTGGTGTTCCGGCTCCAGTCGCGGTCCGGCGTCACGGTGGGCGACGTCGTCCGCCTGGCCGTCGACACCGACCGCATCCTGCTGTTCGGCGAGGACGGCCGTCGCGTCGACCCCGTACGCCGGTGAGCCTCCCGCCGACTCTCGGCGGGAGACGGCCCGGTCAGGGCACCATCCAGCCGAGCACCGGCGTGGACTGGAGCCACACGAGAACGCACATCAGCAGGAGCAGCAGCACGCTCCAGCCGAACACCCGCCGGAACAGCGTGCCCTCCGCGCCGACGATCCCGACGGCGGCGGTGCCGACCGCCAGGTTCTGCGGCGAGATCATCTTGGCCATGACGCCGCCGGAGGTGTTCGCCGCGCCGAAGAGCACCGGGGACACGTTCAACTGGTGCGCGGCGGTCACCTGGAGGTTGCCGAACAGCGCGTTGGAACCGGCGTCGGTGCCGGTGATCGTCACGCCGAACCAGCCGACGACGGGCGACAGGAACGCGAAGAACCCGCCGGCCTTGGCGAGCCAGACCCCGAGCGTGGAGATCTGCCCGGACAGGTTCATCACGTACGACAGCGCGAAGACGCACAGGATCGTGAAGATCGCCCAGCCGAACTGGCGGATCGTCTCGGCGTACGCCTTGAGCCCGGCGAGGGGGCCGATCCGCAGGGCGACGAGCGTCAGCAGCCCGGAGACGAACAGCAGGGTCCCGGTCGCGCCCATCCAGTTCAGCACGTACGCCGCTGCGACCGGCTTACTCGTCGGGCCGGTGATGTGCTGCAGGCCGGGCCACGTGAACACGTGCCCGACCGGCACGCCGAGGACGGTGCCGACCGGCTTGCCCGGGGCGACGGCGAGCCGCTCCTTGACGGCGTCGATCTGCGCCAGGGAGAACAGCGCGATGACGATGGTGTACGGGGCGAACGCCCGCAGCACGTCGACCTTCGAGTCGCCGTCCGGCGGGCCGATCCGGCGCTCGAACGCGGGGTCGTCGACCGAGCCGCCCGCGATCACCGGGGCGCCGACCGGCGTCTCGCTCTCCCCCGGCCGCCACACGCGGTTCAGCAGGATGATGGCTCCGGCCGAGACCAGCGCGGCGAAGATGTCGCAGAGCCGGTAGGACCAGTAGTTGGAGAACGCGAACTGACAGGCGCCGAACGTCACGCCGGCGGTGAGGGCGGCGGGCCAGACCTGCCGCAGTCCCTTCCGGCCGTCGGCGACGCCCACGAGGATGAAGGGCACGAACACCGCGAGGATCGCCGTCTGGCGGCCCGCCATCGCGCCGAAGTCCTCCGGCTTCAGCCCGGTCGCGGTGCCGAGGATGGTGATCGGGTTGCCCAGCCCGCCGAAGGCGACCGGCGCGGTGTCGGCGATCAGCGCGAGCGCGGCCGCCTTGATCGGATCGAAGCCGATGGCGATGAGCATGACGGAGCAGATCGCGACCGGGCCGCCGCCCCCGGCCAGGGCCTCGAGCAGCGCTCCGAACGAGAAGGCGATCACGATGGCCTGCACCCGGCGGTCGTCGCTGACCGTGGCGAACGCCCGCCGCAGCACCGCGAAGTGCCCCGACCGGACCGTGAGGTTGTAGATCCAGATGGCGTTGAACGTGATCCAGAGGATGCTCAGGACGCTGAGGGCCGCCCCGAACAGCCCGGCGTCGAGCGTCTGGGCGAGCGGCATGGAGAAGATGAACAGCGCCACCCCGATGGCGAGGAGGAGGGCGACGAGGCTCGCCCAGTGGGCCTTCCAGCGGAGGCCGCCGAGGAGCACGAGGAGGGCGATGAGAGGAAGAAGGGCCAGCAGGGCGCTGAGCGTGAGGGAACCGGTCGGATTGAGGTCCTGGCGGAACAACGGCCACCTCCCGGGAGACATGGGCGCGCGCTATTCCCCCACGTGTTCCGCCGAACGGAACACCATCCTGTGGGGTCGGTTCATAGTGCCATCACGTCCCGGCCAACGGAACCCAGAGATCCGAGCAATGCGTGACCGTTTCCCGCCAGGATGCCCTCGCTTCGGACCCAACTCGCTTATTGGTCGGAGGTATCCCCACCAGGCGGTGGCAGCGAAGGCAACGGCGCGTCGCCACGAGGGCGACGCGCCGTTCACGCGGCGAGACCTCAGTCCCTCTTGGGGGGGTGGGCGTGCATCGGCGCGGCGACGCGGTTCCACATGTTGATCTGCGCGACCTGGGCGACGAGGAAGGCGGCCTCCTCCGGCTTGAACGCGTCGGTCACCGTGTCCCAGACCTCGTCCGACACGCCGTCGGGCTGCCTCGTGACCGCCTCGGTGTAGGCCAGCGCGGCCCGCTCCGCCTCGGTGTACAACTGCGACTCCCGCCACGCGGGGAGCTGGAAGATGCGGTCCGGCTTCTCGCCGAGTTCAAGCGCCTCGTGAACGTGCATGTCGATGCAGAAGAGGCAGCCGTTGATCTGCGACCCGCGGATCTTGACGAGCTCGCGGACCGTGGCGGCCAGCGGCCCCTTGCGAATCGCCTGCTCCGCTTGGAGGAACGCCTTGTAGACCTCCGGCGCCAGTTCGCCGACGTTCAAGCGCGACATCACGTGAACCCTTCTCGATGGTGAATCTGTACCGTCGCCAGGGAGACGAGACGGCACCCGCCGATGTGACGGGATTCCTCGAAGAAGATCAGCGAGCCAGCCTGACGTGCGCCAGCTTGTCCGGATTGAGTACGCGCTGGACGGCCAGGATCCGGCCGTCGGCCGCGATGTCGAAGGTGTCGATCAGCGACAGCTCGCCGTCCCGGAAGACCGCGAGCGCGGGCTCGCCCCCCACCTCGCAGGGGGCGACTCCGGCGAGCGCCCATCGCCGGCGCACGCGGTTCAGCACCTCGGCGACCCGCTCGCCGCCGACGATCAGCTTGCGCGCCGCCGAGATCTTGCCGCCGCCGTCGGTGACGTACACGGCGTCGGGGTGCAGGAGCTTCACGAGCTGCTCCAGGTCACCGGCCTCGTACGCGGCACGGAACACGGTGAGGACCCGTTCCCGCTCCGGCCTGGTCGCCCGCGGCCGTTCCCTGGAGGCCGCCACGCGCCGGCGCGCCCGCGAGGCGAGCTGACGGCTGGCCGCGGGGGTGTTACCGAGCACGCCGGCGACCTCGTCGAAGGGCACCCCGAAGACGTCGTGCAGGACGAACGCGACCCGCTCGGGTGGCGTCAGCTCCTCCATCACCAGGAGCATCGCCGTACTCACCGACTCGTCGACCAGCACCGGCTCGGCGGCGTCCGGCCCGGTCAGTAGCGGCTCGGGCAGCCAGGGGCCGACGTAGGTCTCCCGGCGCACCCGCGCGGACCGGAGGATGTCGTACGACCTGCGGGCCGCGACCGTCACCAGCCACGCGCGCCGGTCCTCCACCCCCGACATGTCGGCGCCCGCGGCGCGCAGCCACACGTCCTGGACGACGTCCTCCGCGTCGGTGACGGTTCCGAGCAGCCGGTACGCCACCCCGAAGACCGCCGGCCGGTGCTCGGCCCACTCCTCGTCGGTCGCCGCGAAGGTCCCCGGCGCGCTCACAGCAGATCCGCGAGGGGCACCCCCGGGTCGGCCAGCCGCGCGGTGTCCACCGGCTCACCCGACCGGATCAGCGCCTGCACGTCCCCGGCGACGTCCCAGATATTGACGTTCATGCCGCCCACGACCCTGCCGCCCGACAGCCAGAACGCGATGAACTCCAGGTCGTCGGTGTCGCCCGAGACGTACGCGGCCGGGTCCGACCCGCGGTACACGATCTGGTCGTAGCCGCCGGCCCAGGCGCCGGACGCCTCCATGCCGAGCTCGTACTGGTCGGTGTAGAAGTACGGGACGCGGTCGTACACGACCGGCTGCCCCAGCATCGAGCGCGCCGCCGCCGGGCCGCCGTTGAGGGCGTTCGCCCAGTGCTCGACCCGGATCCGCCGGCCCAGCAGCGGGTTGTCGGCCCTGGCGACGTCGCCGGCGGCGTAGACGTCCGGGTCGGAGGTGCGCAGCGACGCGTCGACGACGATGCCGTCGTCGACCTCCAGTCCCGCCTCCTCCGCCAGCACGGTGTTCGGCGCCGCGCCGATGCCCACGATCACCACGTCGGCGGGCACCTCCGCGCCCTCGGTGGTGAACACGGACGGGTCCGTTATCTTCGCGACGCCGCCCGGGACGAACGCCACGCCGTGCCTGCGGTGCAGCGCCGCGAAGACCTCCCCGAGCTCGGTGCCCAGGGAACGGCGCAGCGGCGTGCCCCGTGCGATCACCCGCACCTCGTTGCCGTACCCCCGGGCGGCGGCGGCCGCCTCCAGCCCGATCCAGCCGGCGCCGACGACCGCCACGCGCCGGTCGCCGGACTCCAGCGCCGCGCGCAGCCGCTCGGAGTCGGGCACGGTCCGCACGTAGTGGACGTGGTCGAGGTCGGCTCCGGGCACGTCCGGCCGCCGGACCGACGCCCCCGTGGCGAGGAGCAGCTTGGTGTAGCCGACGCGTTCTCCGTCGGCGAGCCGCACCTCCCGCGCCGCGCGGTCCAGCCCGGTCGCCCGGACTCCGAGCCGCAGCTCCACGTCGTTGTCGGCATACCAGGACTCCTCGTGGACGTACGCCTTCTCCAGGGGATCCTTGCCCGACAGGAAGCCCTTGGTCAGCGGCGGCCGTTCGTACGGCCGCAGCGGCTCCTCTCCGACCAGGACCACGCGCCCGGTGAAGCCCTCCTCCCGCAACGTCTGCGCTGCCTTCGCGCCGGCCAGGCTGGCTCCGACGATGACGTGCGTCTCGGGGACGGGCATGTGCACCTCCGCTTTCGGCTCCGCGTCAGCCCAAGTATCCTCCGGCGCGGCCGGCTCCCGTGGGCGGTACCGCCCGGCCGAGGACCTGCAGCCGCCCGGCCGCGGGCCTCACGTCGCATCAGCCGAGGAGCTCGTGGTGCCAGGCCAGCGCGGAGGTGTCGGTCAGCGAGGCGATCTGGTCGACGACGACGCGCAGCCGCGCGCCGTCGTCGGCGGCCTCCGCGTAGAAGCCGCGGAACACCGGGTCGAGCACCGCCGGGGCCTTCCGCCCGACCGCGTCGGCCAGCTCGGCCACGAGCTCGCGCTGCCGGGCCTGCAGCGCACCGTGGTCGGCGCGGCCCATCACGTAGCGCGCCGCGACGCCCTTCAGCAGGGCGCACTCCAGCCGCTGCGCCCGCGGCACGACCAGGTCGCCCGCGTAGCGGGTGAGCGCGCCGGTGCCGTACGCCTCGTGCGTGGCCCGCTCGGTGGCCCGGCAGAACCTGCCGATCAGCTCGCTCGTGAGGTTCTTCAGCGCGGCGGCGGCGCGCAGGGTGCCGTCGTAGGCGCGCGGCCAGTACGGCTCGGCGAGCAGCGCCGCGAACCGCTCCTCCAGTTCGGCGACCTCCGCGTCGCAGTACATCAGGGCGGTCAGTTCGCAGACGGCCCGCCGCTCGCCGGGATCGGCCAGCCGCTCCAGCCGGATGTGCCCGGCGTGCAGCCCGTCCTCCAGATCGTGCACGGAGTAGGCGACGTCGTCGGCCCAGTCCATGACCTGCGCCTCGAAGCAGAGCCGCTCGTCCGGCGCGCCCTCCCGGATCCACGCGAAGACCGGAACGTCGTCCTGGTACACGCCGTACTTCACCCCGTCGCCGGGACCTCGCTTCGGCCAGGGGTACTTCATGGCCGCGTCGAGCGTCGCGCGGGTGAGGTTGAGGCCGACGCTGCGCCCGTCGGGCGCGAACGACTTGGCCTCCAGGCGGGTCAGCAGGCGCAGGCTCTGCGCGTTGCCCTCGAACCCGCCGCACGCGGCCGCCACCTCGTCGAGCACCGCCTCGCCGTTGTGGCCGAACGGCGGGTGGCCGAGGTCGTGGGACAGACAGGCGACCTCCACCAAGTCGGGGTCGCAACCGAACGCCTTGCCGAGCTCCCGGCCGATTTGGGCGCACTCAAGGGAGTGGGTGAGCCGGGTCCGGGGGCTGTGCTGGCCGCGCTGGTCGCCCGCCGCGGGCTCGACGACCTGTGTCTTGGCGGCGAGCCGGCGCAGCGCCGCGCTGTGCAGCACGCGGGCACGATCGCGTTCGAACGGCGTGCGGCCGCGCCGCTTCGGCGGCTCGGGCGCCCAGCGCGTCGTGTCCTGCTCGCTGTAATCGGTCATCGGAGTCCGAGCGTATCCATCTAGGGCCTGAGACAGGCCCTAAGGTGCGGCACATGCCCGACGAACCGTACCGGCGCCGCAGCGCCCGCGTGATCCTCCTGGACCGCGCCGACCGCATCCTCCTGCTCCGCCTCTACCACGACCACCGCAAACCCCGGCGCGGTCACTACTGGCTCACGCCCGGCGGGGGCGTCGACGACGGGGAGGCGCTCCCCGAGGCGGCAGCGCGTGAGCTGCGCGAGGAGATCGGGCTGGTCGTCGCGCCGGAGGACCTCGGGGCGCCGGTCGCGACGACCTCCGGGTACGCGGAGTTCAGCTGGGCCAAGGGCCGGTTCCGCGACGACTTCTTCGCCCACCGTGTCACCGCGCACGACGTCGACACCAGCGGCCTCGAACCGCACGAGCTCAAGCAGGTCACCGGGCACCGCTGGTGGACTGTGGACGAACTGGCCGCCACCACGGAGGTCGTCTACCCCTTCGGCCTCGTGCCGTTGCTGCGGGACCTGATCGCCGACCGGCGGGCGCCCGAACCCGTCCTGCTGCCCTGGCATCACTGAGCCGGCGCCGTTCGGCGAAACGCGAGGGCGAGATTCGGAGATCCTCAGTTAAGGTCCTCTTCATCCCTGTTCGTACGTCTCGAGGGCGCCCATGCTCACCACGTTCCGCGCTGCGGTCGCCGTCGTCCTGCTCGCCGGTTTCTATGTACTCGTGGCCGCCATCACGGCCGGAACGGTCGTCTTCGACTTCTACGCCGTGAAGTACGGCCACGCGGGCGGCTTCAAGGTCGCGGCGCTCGCCACCTTCGGCGTGCTGGCGATGCTGCGCGGCGTCTTCGTCGTCGGCCGGCGCACGGCCGACGACCAGCCCGGCGTCGCGGTGACGCCCCGCGACGAGCCCGAGCTGTGGCGCACGGTCGCCGAGCTCGCCCACCAGGTCAAGACCCGGGTGCCCGACGAGATCCGCCTCGTCCCCGAGGTGAACGCCGCCGTCAGCGAGAACACCCGGCTGCTCGGCCTCGTCCCGGGGCGCCGGTACATGTACATCGGCGTCCCGCTCATGCTCAGTCTCACCGCCGACGAGATGCGTGCGGTGCTCTGCCATGAGCTCGGGCACTACAGCGGATCGCACACCCGCCTCGGCGGCATCACCTACCGGGGTCGCACCGCGCTGATCCGGACGATCGAACGTCTACGGTCCCACGCCGTCATCCGTACGATCTTCCTGGTGTACGCCAGGATCTACCTGCGGGTGTCGCAAGCGGTGTCCCGGCGGCAGGAGCTGGAGGCCGACGCCTCGGCCGTCGCGATCGCCGGGCGGCGGCCGATGGGCGACGCGCTCCGGAAGGTCCGCGCGAGCGCGGCGGCCTGGGACTTCTACCTCGCCTCGTACTGCTCGCTGATCGGGCCCGCCCAGGCCCGCCCCGCGGACCTGTTCGCCGGGTTCTCCACGCTGCTGCGGGAGCCGAGCCGGCAGGAGGAGCTCGCCAAGGTCGTGAACGCACCCGAGGAACGCTCGCCGTACGACTCGCACCCGAGCCTGGCCGAGCGCCTCGCCGCGATCGCGGCACTGCCGGAACCCGCCGCGCGTCCCGACCCCCGTCCGGCCCTCGCCCTGCTCGCCGACCCGCGGCGCGCCGCGCTGGCCACCCAGGCGTCGATGCTCACCGACGAGGCGCTGCGCCTGCCCGTGCTGGAGTGGCCGCAGATCGTCGAGCGCGGCCTGTACGCCGGGGCCAACGCCGAGGCGATGAAGGACGTCTTCACGGCGGCGGCCCAGATGGCGAACACGCCGCAGCCGACGGTCGACACGGTCCTGCGGATCCTCGCGGGCGGCGGCGCCGGCGACCTCGGCGTCCGCCTGCGGGCGGCCGGCTGGCAGGGGAACGACACTCCCGCCCTGGTGGCGCGCATCGTCGCCCGCGCCTTCGAGGGCCTGCTCATCCAGGCGGGCCGCGCCCGCTACACCTTCTCCTGGTCCGACGTCGCCCGCCTGGTCGACGGCAACGGCACCGAGGTCGACCTGACCGATCTCGTGCGGAGCGCCGTGGACGATCCCCGCCAGGTCAACACCCTGTACGAGGGCCTGCTGCGCCTCGGCATCACCCCGGCGGCCGCTCCGGCCCCTGCCCCTGCCAGCCCGGTGCCGCCACCCGCGGGAGTGGGAGCCTGATCGCCGAGGGTGTCCGGCGTCATGACCCCGGGCACCCTCGGCGGACCCGCGCTCAGGGCCTGACATCGTTCCAGGCGGGGCTGGAAAGAAAGTAGGTGTCGTAGAGCTCCTGGACCTCCAGGAGGCTCTCGGGCGGCACCTTCCCGTAGGCGATGCGCTCCAGGTGCCGGAAGTACTCGAACCGCTCGACGCCGGGCGTGAGGACGATGAGGATGTCGGCGTTCTCCCCCGGTGCGGCGGCGAAGGCGTGCGGGGCGCCGGGCGGCACGACCACCAGGTCCCCGCGTTCGGCGGTCACGACCTGGTCGCCGGAGAGCAGCTGGGCGGTTCCGTCCAGCATGTAGAACAGCTCGGCCGACCTGCCGTGGCTGTGCGGCTTGGCGCCGTCGGCGCCGTCGACCAGGGTGACCCGCTGCGTGGACAGCGCACCCCCGGTCGAGCTGCTGTCGGCCAGCAGCCGGATGGTGGTGGGTGCCCGGCCGATCACCTCCGCCTCGGCGGAACGGACGATGACGGCCTCGTTGAAGTCCGGCGTGATCAGGGACATGGAACTGACTCCTTGACGTGAGTTCGAAGGGGGGCGGTCGGTCTCAGACGGCGAAGAGCAGGGCGGCGCTGATGAGCACGGCCACGGCGGTGGCGAAGTGAATGCCGAACGCCACGGCCTTGGTGCCACCGTTGCGAAGGACGATGAGGGTGTCGCCCAGGGGGATGATCGCGACGACGAGCATGTACCAGGCGACGGCGTGCGCGCTCGCGAAGGCAAGCAGGGCCGCGCCGAGGATGCCGTAGGTGAGGTCGCGCAGGCCCTTGATGGTCAGGTACGCGGGGTCGCCGTCCTCCTTCGCCGGCACTCCGTAGCCGGCGGCCGCCGCCTGGGGCACCAGCAGGAATCGCAGGCCGATGATCAGGACGAGAACGACGAGGACGATGGCGAGGCCGTAGGCGATGGGGGTGAGCATGGCGATCTCCGATTTACTAGCAGCGCTAGGAACGAGATCGACACTAGCAGAGCATTGGCAGGTTTGCTAGCAGTGCTAGGATAAAGAGCATGTCGATCCAGGCGCGCCGAGTGCGCGAGCGGGCAGAGCGGGAACGATTGATCGTCACGACGGCCCGAGAGCTGGCCGAGTCCGAAGGATGGGACGCGGTGACCACTCGCCGGCTGGCCGCCGAGATCGAGTACAGCCAGCCGGTCCTCTACAGCCACTTCAAGGGCAAGGACGCCATCATGGCCGCCGTCGTGGTCGAGGGCTGCGCCGACATGGCCGCCGAGCTGCGCGCGGCCCGTACGGCGGCGCCCGATCCGCAGCGGGCCCTGGCGGCCGTCGGCGCGGCGTACGCGGCCTTCGCCGAGCGGCGGCCCGCGCTGTACGACGCGATGTTCACACACGCCGTGGACCTGCCGTTCGCCACCCCGGAGGCTCCGCCGGCCCTCAAGGAGGCCTTCGGCGAGCTGCGCGAAGCCGTCCTGCCCCTCGCCGGCGACGACAACCTCGAGACGCTCACCGAGACGTTCTGGAGCGGCCTGCACGGGCTCATGACACTGATGCGCAACGGCCGCCTCCGCCGCGAGGACCACGACGAACGCCTGGCGCTCCTCATCAGCCGCTTCTCGGGTTGAGTGTCTACCGGGCGGGCAACGGAGCGATCCGGCCGTGAGCGCGGTGGTCGCAGATCCGCATCACGGATCTCGAGATCCCGGAGAAGGCCGACTCGTTCTGACGCCCCGGGTGCGACCGGGCGGCGGTGCCGCCCGGTCGCACCCGGGGCTCACGAACACCAGGACGTCTCGTCAGGTGTCGCTCGCTTACTTGAGCGAGAGTATCCAGGGCGGGTAGATGCCGCGTTCCGTGCACTTGTAAGCGTTGAAACCCTCACGCACATACTGCTGACCGGCATCAACGCACTGGGACTTAGTGACGTAGTGGCCGTAGACCTTCCAATCGGCCGCCTGAGCAGGTGTGCTCAGACCGGCGACCGCCACAATGGCGATCCCGGCACTCACGGCTGCCGTACGTAGGCGCATCTACGTCTCCTCCCGTTGGGGATCTCGGACTCCGGTCACCGATCATTCCGTCCCGGCAGTGATCACCCGGCTCTCTGTGGCGTGCTCGAAGACCGCCCCAGAGGTAGGCGAGCAAGGCCGGTCCGCCAAAATGATCTTGACGCGATGGGTACACAATGCCCGCAGGAAACCCCTGTTCGCAAGGGATTCGACTGCCCCGGATTCCGGGCGCGTTCCCGCCTTGCTGCCGGCGGGAACGCCCCAGACTCCCCTCCCTGTCCGCTACACCCCCGGCGTCAGCCCGTGAAGGCCTTGAAGATGTTGGTGAACTCGTACGTGCTCTGGCTGATGCCGCTGCAGGTCGGCGAGACGGAGCCGTTCGGGCAGCCGCCGTTGTCGCGGCCGACGGACCAGAAGCCGATGGAGCCGACGTGGTTGCTCTGGGCGTAGCTCAGCAGCTGGCCGGCGACGGCCTGGGTGGTGGTCGGACCGGTGTCGTTCTTTCCGATCATCGGGGTCAGGCCCAGCATCCGCTTGAGCTCGGCGTCGCTCTTGCCGGTCCAGATCTGCTTCATCTGGCCGAGCGTCGCGTTGGCCGCCGAGATCAGGGCGTCACCCCACGAGCCGGAGTAGCCGAAGTCCATGAGCATCGGGTTGACGGTGACGTTCAGGCCGCGGGAGGCGGCGTCCTGAAGGATCTGGACCGAGAACGGGTCGACGCCGTAGTCCTGGGCCTGCACCCGGAGCGTGTACGTGACCGTGGTCCCGCGCTCGCTCTGGAGCTGCTTGAGCGCGGTGTTGACCTGCGCCACCGGGATCGACGCCTCCACGTCCACGTCGATGTGGTTGCTGCCGACCGCGTCGAGCGCCTTCTTGTAGGCGGCGAGCAGCGCGGACGAGCTTCCGCAGCTGTTCTCCAGGTACGGCCCGAGCGCGCCGCCGGTCGCCACGGTGACGTCGCCGCCGACGCCCTTGAGGTCATTGACCTCCCCGATGACACGGGAGTCGCCCAGCGCGATCGTGCCGCCCCACGACGGGTTGCAGCCGGTGCTGTCCCCGAGGGCGAAGGCCAGCGTGAAGTGCTTCTGGCCGGTGGCCGTGGCAACGTCCTTCAGCGTGGGGGTGGCCATCGTGATGTCGACGTAGGGCGAGAACACGCCGCTGCCCCCGCCGCCGCTGCTGCTGTCGGTGGTGGCGCTGACCGAGGCGCTGAAGGCCGAGAGATTCCCGGCGGCGTCCTTGGCCCGGACCTTGAAGGTGTACGACGTCGAGGCGCTCAGCCCGGAGACCGTGGCGCTCGTCCCCGAGACCGTCGTGGCCAGGGACGAACCCTGGTACACCTCATACCCGGTCACGCCGACGTTGTCGGTGGAGGCCGTCCACGACAACGACACGCTCGACGACGTGTGACCCGTCACCGCCAGGCCGGCGGGCGTGCTCGGCGCCTGGGTGTCGGAGCCGCCCCCGCCGCCCCCGCACGCGGCCCCGTTCAGCGTGCAGCCGGTCGGCGTGCCGCTCCCCGAGGCCACGAACCCGAACGTCACCGAGGCTCCCGCCGCGATCGAGGCGTTGTAGTCCCGGTTCTTGAACGTGTAGTGCGACCCCGACTGCGTCAGCAACGCGTCCCAGTACGTGCCCACCGACGACCCCGACGGCAGGTCGAACGCCACCGTCCACCCGCTGATCGCCGACGAGCCGTTGTTCGTGACCGTGAACTGCGCCTGATAGCCGCTCCCCCAATCCGACGTCTTGGCGAACGTCGCGGTGTTCGCCGCCGCGTACGCCGATACCGCGGGCAGTACGACGGCCAGGGGAAGTAGCAGCATCCCGACGATCAGGGACGCGATCCTGGATCTCTTCAAGGCGGGGACCTCTCTCGTGGTGGCCGGCCCCCGGCCACGCCGGCGGGGGGACCGCGGCCGGGAGCCGGTGCTCAACCGGTGAACTGGCCGATGATCTTGGCGAAGTCGTACGGCTGCTGGGTGACGCTGCTGCACTTGCCGTCCGCCCAGCCGGTGGTGCCGGTGCACTGCCGGTCCCGGTTCAGCGACCAGAACGACAGCCGGCCGAGGTGGTGCTGCTGCGCGTAGCCGAGCAGGGTGCGGAAGGTGTCCTGCGTGAACAGCTCGCTCGGCTGGTCGGTGTGGCCGTTCATCAGGATCAGGCCCGTCCGGGCGTACACGGTGGCGGCGGACAGGTCGGGGCGCAGCGTGACGAGCTGGCCGTGTGCGGCCTCCATGACCTTCTGCACGTCGGCGGCCATGGACGCGGCCGGACCCCCGTAGTCGAACGCCATCACGGCGTACAGGTCGATGTCGGCGCCGTTGTCCTTGGCCCGCTGGATCTCGGCCTTGTCCAGGTCGCTGAGGCCGACGGTCGTGACCGGCATCGTGAGGGAGACCTCGAGCCTCCGCCCGGCCGCGGCCGCGTTCTGCTTGAGGATCTTGATGGCCTGGAAGCGTCGCGTCTCGCCCGAGGCATCGCCGAGGTCGTCGCCTTCGATGTCGAAGTCGACGTGGGTGAGCGTGTACTTGTCGATCACCTGCTGGTACGCCTGCGCCAGTGAGGAGGCGTCGGAGCAGGCCGCGCCGAGTTCGACCCCGTTGTAGCCGCCGAAGGAGACCGCGACGTCGCCGCCCGCCCCCCGTACCGCGTCGACCTGCGCCTTGGCGGCCGTGTCCGCGGACACCTTCTGCGCGGCGTCGCCGTCCCAGGTCGGGGTGCAGCCTCCGCCGTTCGGCGCGAGCACGAAGGCGAGGACCAGCGAGTTCACGCCGCTCCCGGAGACGATCGCGGAGATCGGCTGGGGGTCGTTGTCGAGCGGCATGAAGTACGGCGCCGCCCGCAGGCCCCCGGACGGCGTGGTTCCGCCGCCGTCGGTGGTGGCGCTCACCGAGGCGCTGAAGGCCGACGAATTCCCGGCCGCGTCCTTGGCCCGCACCGTGAAGGAGTACGACGTCGAGGCGGCCAGACCCGAGACCGTGGCGCTCGTCCCCGAGACCGTCGTGGCCAGGGACGAACCTTGATACACCTCATAGCCGGTCACGCCGACGTTGTCGGTGGAGGCCGTCCACGACAACGACACGCTCGACGACGTGTGACCCGTCACCGTCAACCCGGTCGGCGTGCTCGGCGCCTGCGTGTCCGAGCCGCCGCCCCCGCCGTCGCAGGACCCACCGTTCAGCGTGCAGCCGGTCGGCGTGCCGCTCCCCGAGGCCACGAACCCGAAGACCACCGAGGCGCCCGCCGCGATCGAGCCGTTGTAGTCCCGGTTCTTGAACACGTAATGCGACCCCGACTGGGTCTCCAGCGCGTCCCAGTACGTACCGACCGACGATCCCGACGGCAGGTCGAACGCCACCGTCCAGCCGTTGACCGCCGACGAGCCGTCATTCTTGATCGTGAACTGTCCCTGATAGCCGCTCCCCCAATCCGACGTCTTCGCGAACGTCGCGGTGAGGGAGCCGGCGGCGTGGGCGGGTCCGGTCAGGACGCCGAGCAGGAGGAGGCAGGTGGCGAGGATGGTCAGGGCACGCGGGCGAACACGCACGGGTCCTCCTTGGCGGCACCCGCGCACAGGCGCGGGCGGGGTCGCGTCCGGCGGTCAGAACCCTGTCGCTGTCGTCGGGCGAGCCCCCGGAGGCTTCCGCCTGCGCCGTACCTGAAGCGGCAGTCGCTCCGAGTGGACCCGATATGAACCCGAGCCGTCAATATCCTTAAGAAAGTTTCTTATCAGATAGAAACGCCTCCCGGCGGGCCGCTCGTCAGTGCCTAGACCAGGCGATCACCCTCATGTCCGGAACACCGGATCGAGCAGCCCGAAATCCGGTCGCCTCGCGGATCAGTCGACGTTCCGGGAGAGCAGGTCCGGATGGTCCGGGTCGATGTGCCAGCTGTTGACGCGCCGCGGCTGGATCCGGATGACCTCATTGCTGAAGAAGCCCGGCGCCAGCGGAGGCTCCTCGACGATCATCGTCTCGGCGCGGCCCCGGATCTCGACGCCGCGGCCCCAGCCGGGCCTGACCTCCCCCGGCTCGTCGGGCGTCATGTCGTCGACCACGAACGCCACCACCGGATTGGCCCGGGCGTTGCGGTACTTCTGGCTGGCGCTCATGTTCGGGCCGCCGATGTCGATCGTGTCGTCCGCGTTGAGCCGGAAGCCGACCGGCCGTACCTGGACGGTCCCGTCGGGGGCGACGGTCGCCAGGCGGCCGAGGTTCTGTCCGGTCAAATACGCGCGTTCCCTGTCGGTGAAGACCATGCGCCGACGTTAGGACCTCGACCGCGCTTGAGGTCAATCAGGAGTCGCCGCGCCAGCGGCCGATGAAGACGTAGTACAGGTAGCCGCCGGTCTCGCGGACGATGTAGTGGAACTGGGTGTCGCGGCTGCCGACGGTGGGGCCGCTGCGGGTCGGCGAGGTCACCGCCTTGATGCCGTTGTCGCCGGCCATCGTCCGGGACCGGAGCGCGTGCCAGGGGTCGGTGACGATGACGGCGGTGTGCCAGCCCTGCCGCTTGTACTCCCTGCCCACGTCGATCATGCTCTGCAGGGTGTCGCTTCCGCTGCGCACGGCCACGATCCGGTTGCTCGGCACGCCGTGCTTCGTGAGCCACGCCTTGCCGGTGCCGGCCTCGGTGTAGTTGTCGCCGGGCCGGTTGCCGCCGACGGTCACGATGTGCGGGGCCACGCCCTCGCGGTAGAGCTTCAGGACGTGCAGCAGCCGCCACTCGAGGACGGGCGAGGGCACGCCGTTGTACTGCGCCGCCCCCAGCACGATGATCGCGTCGGAGCGCCGGTGGTCGTCCTGCCGCGCGACCCACCAGACACGGAACCCGGCGAACAGCGGCGTCCCGATGACCAGGACGAGGAGCAGGACGAAGACCCGCCGCACCCACCGCCCCCGCGAACGGCGGCGGGGCCGCGCCCCTCCGCCCTTCGAACCGCCGCCGTAAGAGTCGTCATCGACCGTACGGCCGTCGTAGGGGTCGTCGTCGGCCGTGCCGACGTCCGCGCGGCCCCGTGGACGTTCGAGAACGCTCGTCTCGTCGTCACGAGAATCACCGCGCGGGCGGCCGGGCAGGACACTCGTCTCGTCGTCGCGGGAATCCTCGCGCGGGCGGCCGGGCAGGTCCTGCCGGGTGGGGTCCGGCCGCCACTGCGGCAGGTCGCCTCGGGTGCGCGCCTGCTCGGCCGGGACCCCGGTGGCGTCCCGGCCGAACTCGACCGTGGGCTCGGCGCCGTCAGACCGTTCGGTGATCGTTCCTCCGTCTCGCACGACCCTTTAGACGCCGTCGGCGGGGCCGGTGTTCAACGACTGTCGCTCCCTGCCGACTCTATAGCGGCGCGGCCGGCCTCCAGCCGCGCGATCGGCACGCGGAAGGGCGAGCAGGACACGTAGTCCAGGCCGACCTGGTGGAAGAAGTGCACCGACTCCGGGTCACCGCCGTGCTCGCCGCAGACGCCGAGCTTGAGGCCCGGGCGGGTCTTGCGGCCCTCCTCGGCGGCGACGCGAACGAGCCGCCCGACGCCGTCGACGTCGAGGGTCTCGAACGGGGAGACGCCGAAGATGCCCAGCTCGAGGTAGCGGCTGAAGAACGCCGCCTCGACGTCGTCGCGGGAGAAGCCCCACGTCGTCTGGGTCAGGTCGTTGGTGCCGAAGGAGAAGAAATCCGCCGCCTCGGCGATCTGCCCGGCCGTGAGGGCCGCGCGCGGCAGCTCGATCATGGTGCCGATGAGGGCGTCGACGCCGACCTCCCGCAGCACCTTCTCGGCCTCGTCGCGGATGAGTTCGAGCTCTTGGACGGCGACGACCAGCGGGATCATGATCTCGGGACGCGGGTCGCGGCCGGCGGCCTTCCGCTCCGCGGCCGCCTCGGCGATCGCGCTGACCTGCATGGCGAACAGGCCCGGGATGACGACGCCGAGGCGCACGCCGCGCAGGCCGAGCATCGGGTTCTCCTCGTGCAGCCTGCGTACGGCGTCGAGGAGCCGGCGCTCGTCGTCGGAGGCGTCGCCGGTGGCCACCTTGACCGACAGCTCGGTCAGGTCGGGCAGGAACTCGTGCAGCGGAGGGTCGATCAGCCGGATCGTCACCGGGCTGCCGTCCATCGCCTCGAAGATCTCGGCGAAGTCCTGCTTCTGGAGCGGCTTGAGCGCGTCCAGGGCGGCCTGCCGGTCCTCTTCGGTCTCGGCGAGGATGAGGTCCTCGACGAGCTGCCGCCGGTCGCCGAGGAACATGTGCTCCGTACGGCACAGGCCGATCCCCTTCGCGCCGAACCTGCGAGCCCGCGCGGCGTCGGCCTCCGTGTCCGCGTTGGCCCGTACGTCGAGGCGGCGGCGCGCGTCCGCGTGGGTCATGATCCGGTGGACGGCGTCGACCAGCTCGCCGCCGTCCTCGATCGACAGCGTGCCCTCGAAGTACTGGACGACCGGGGAGTCGACGACGGGCACCTCACCGAGGTACACCGCGCCGGACGACCCGTCGATCGAGATGACGTCGCCCTCGGAGATCGTCACGCCTCCGGGTCCGCTGACCTTCCCGGCCCGTACGTCGACCTCGAGCTCCTCGGCCCCGCAGACGCAGGTCTTGCCCATGCCGCGGGCGACGACGGCGGCGTGTGAGGTCTTCCCGCCGCGGGAGGTCAGGATGCCCTGGGCTGCGATCATGCCGTCGAGGTCGTCGGGGTTGGTCTCGCGGCGGATGAGGATGACGTTCTCGCCCTGCTCGGCGAGCTCGACGGCGCGGGCGGAGGAGAAGACGGCCTTGCCGACCGCCGCGCCGGGCGAGGCGTTCATGCCCTGGGCGATCTTCTTGGCCTCGGTGGCGTCGGCGAACCGGGGGAACATCAGCTGGACGAGTTGCTCGCCGGTGACCCGGCTGACCGCCTCGTCCTCGTCGATGAGGCCCTGCTCGACGAGCTGCACCGCGATGCGGAACGCCGCCGCGGCGGTCCGCTTGCCGACGCGGGTCTGCAGCATCCACAGCTTGCCGCGCTCGACGGTGAACTCGATGTCGCACAGGTCGCGGTAGTGGTTCTCCAGCGTCTCCATGATCTGCAGGAGCTCGCCGTAGGAGCGCTTGTCGATCCGCTCCAGGTCCGCCAGCGGGACGGTGTTGCGAATGCCGGCGACGACGTCCTCGCCCTGGGCGTTCTGGAGGTAGTCGCCGTAGATGCCCTGCTGGCCGCTCGCGGGGTCGCGGGTGAAGGCGACGCCGGTTCCGGAGTCCATGCCCATGTTGCCGAAGACCATGGCGACGATGTTGACCGCGGTGCCGAGGTCGGCGGGAATGCGCTCCTGACGGCGGTAGAGGATGGCGCGGGGGGCGTTCCAGGACTCGAACACCGCCTTGACCGCCAGGTCCATCTGCTCGCGCGGGTCGGTCGGGAAGTCACGGTCGGCGTGCTCGCGGACGATGTTCTTGAACGTCTGCACGAGGCCCTTGAAGTCGGCGGCGTCCAGGTCGAGGTCGTCGTCGACGCCCTTGGCGCGCTTGGCGTCCTCGAGGGCCTCCTCGAAGTGCTCGCCGTCGATGCCGAGCACCGTCTTGCCGAACATCTGGATGAGCCGCCGGTAGGAGTCCCAGGCGAACCGCTCGTCACCGGCGCGCTCGGCGAGTCCGTGCACGGACTCATCGTTGAGACCGACGTTGAGGACGGTCTCCATCATTCCCGGCATGGAGAACTTGGCGCCCGAACGCACGCTCACCAGGAGGGGGTCGTCGGCCTGCCCCAGGCGCTTGCCCATCTGCCCTTCGAGCGCGTCGAGGTAGCGGCCGATCTCGTCGTCCAGCCCGTCCGGAACGGCTCCGTGCTCGAGGTAGTGCCGGCACGCGTCGGTGGTGATCGTGAACCCCGGCGGGACGGGAAGGCCGAGATTGGTCATCTCGGCCAGGTTCGCGCCCTTGCCCCCCAGCAGGTCCTTCAGGTCCTTGTTGCCCTCGGTGAAGTCGTACACGTACTTCGGCATGGGAGACTCTTTTCCCTCCGGTTCACGCTGAATGCGGCGACTGTACCCAGCGAACGGTGAGATCATCGTCACTGTCAGCGCCCGTCGGCCTTTGTGCAGGTCAGCGCCGGTACAGTGGTCTATTCCAATACCGACATTCCCCCCATGGGGCCCTAATAGCCCTAAGTCGGGCGGGTCTCGCCCTCCGGATGTGCGTACCCCGCCGCCGCTGCGGGATGATGTGCCGATGAGGCCGGTGACCAATCATGGGGCGGGTGAGGCGTTCGCGCCGATCGCCGATTACGGGTTCCTGTCGGACACGGAGACCACCGCGCTGGTGGCCCCGAGCGGCAACATCGAGTGGATGTGCCTGCCGCGCGTGGACTCCCCGAGCGTGTTCGGCTCGCTACTCGATCGCGACGCCGGGTACTTCCGCGTCGGGCCCGCCGGCGTCGAGGTGCCCGCCGCCCGCCGCTACATCCCCGGCACGATGGTGCTGGAGACCACTTGGTGGACCCCCGGCGGCTGGCTCGTCGTCCTCGACGCCCTGCTCATGGGCCCCTGGCATCACGAGGACCAGCGGTCGCACACCCACCGCCGCGCTCCGACCGACTACGACGCCGACCACGTGCTGCTCCGGATGATCCGCTGCGTGAACGGCCAGTCGCAGGTGCGCCTCGACTGCATGCCGATCTTCGACTACGGCCGGGATGCCGCCCGGTGGGAGCACACCGGCGCCGGCTACCACGAGGCCGTTGCCAGCGGAAACGGCCTAGAGTTGCGCCTCACCAGCGACCTGAACATCGGGTTCGAGGGCTCCCTCGCCACCGCCCGTACGCTCCTCAAGGAGGGCGAGACCCGGTTCGTCGCCCTGTCCTGGAGCGAGCACCGGCCGCCGCAGTCGCACGACGAGGCCCACGAGCGGCTGACCTGGACCGTCCACCACTGGCAGCACTGGCTCGACCGCGGCCGCTTCCCCGACCACCCCTGGCGGGCGCACCTGCAGCGCAGCGCCCTCACCCTCAAAGGCCTGACGTACGCGCCGACGGGCGCGGTCGCGGCGGCGGCGACCACCTCCCTGCCCGAGACACCGGGCGGCGACCGCAACTGGGACTACCGCTACACCTGGATCCGCGACTCGACGATGGCCCTGTGGGCCTTCTACACGCTCGGGTTCGACTGGGAGGCCAACGACTTCTTCCACTTCATCACCGACGTGGCCGAGGCCGCCGGCGGCCACCTGCAGATCATGTACGGCGTCGACGGCCGCGCCGAACTGGAGGAGTCCACGCTCGACCACCTCCACGGATACGACGGGGCACGTCCCGTGCGCATCGGCAACGGCGCGTACGTCCAGGAGCAGCACGACGTCTGGGGCGCGATCATCGGCTCCATCTACCTGTACGTCCGCAAGCGCGACCGGCTCGACGACCGGCTCTGGGCGATAATCGTCAAGCAGGTCGAGGCCGCCCTCGCCAACTGGCGCAGCCCCGACCGCGGCATGTGGGAGGTGCGCGGCGAGCCGCAGCACTTCACCTCGTCGAAGCTCTTCTGCTGGATCGCGGCGCACCGCGGCGCCCAGCTCGCCCACATCCGCGGCGACGCCGAGCGGGCGGAGCGCTGGCAGCAGGCCGCCGACGAGATCCACGCCGACGTCCTCGAGAACGCCGTCGACGAGCGCGGAGTCTTCGTGCAGCACTACGGCACCAAGGCGCTCGACGCGTCGGTGCTGCTGATCCCCATGCTCGGCTTCCTCCCGCCGGACGACAAACGGGTCCGCGAGACGGTCTTCGCCATCGCCGACGAGCTCACCCAGGACGACCTCGTGCTGCGCTACCGCGCCTCGGAGACGGACGACGGCTTCGAGTCGGAGGAGGGGACCTTCACGATCTGCTCGTTCTGGCTGGTCTCCTCACTGGTCATGATCGGTGAACTGGACCGTGCCAAAGCACTGTGCGAGAAACTGCTCTCCTACGCCAGCTCCCTGCAGCTGTACGCCGAGGAGATCGATGCGCACAACGGCCGGCACCTGGGCAACTTCCCGCAGGCGTTCACCCACCTGGCCCTGATCAACGCGGTGATGCACGTCATCCGTGCCGAGCAGCAGGAGCGCGAGACGCCGCTCATCTGATCCTTCCCACCACGCCCGCCGGCGAGCAAACCCGTCGGCGGGCACGCCCGCCGGTCGCGGCCGCCGCCAGTGACGCCCGTCCGCGGCGAGCGGAACCGGCACGGATTCGATCGGACCCGAATTCTCGAACATAACAAGCGGAGCAAACATTTAGAAAGGGTGTAGTTGCGGCCAGAAGCGGGCATTGACCCCAGGCCACTGCAAAACCTACGTTTCGTTTCCCGGCCCCGCCAGGCCCCGGGAGAACCCCGGTGTCGGTTTCCCCGGCACCGGGCCTCACCCTGGATCAGCCAGATGCCCCGAGCGGGCGCCGCGTCTGTTTCCGCGGATTCTCGCGCTCAGACAACGACCCGGCGAACAGATCGATGTTGTGCCGGGTGAGGTCGAGGATCTCTCGGAGAAGATCGACGGTGCCGCCGCCGCTTCCGGCCTCATAGAGGCCTACCGCGCCGTTGTAGGCCTTACGGGCGTAGGTCAGGTGCTTGCCCCGGAAGAGCACCAGAGTGCGCAGTGTCGCCGCCAGCGCCCCTGCGGAGTCACGCAGTACGGTGGGCGTGGTCTCGATGGAGCGGTACCCGGCCAGAGCTCTGCTGACCTTCGTCACCGCCGAGGGCGCCCGCTCCCAGGCGGGCAGATGTACCCGCAGGTGCGGGAGCGCGTACGGTGCCGCGTCCCGGCGGAACTCGTCGAACTCCTCCGAGCCGTGGTCGGACGCCCAGACCACGAGGTCCACCAGGAACAGCGGAACCTGTGAGCCGGCGGGCCCCGCATAGGTGGCGCCACCGACCTGGATGTCCTCGAAATACGGGCGCAGCTCCCTTCCGAAGAAGCTCGGGTCGATCTTCCGCGCGACGTCCCTCATCGCCACGTCGAACGAACCGATCTTCTCCGCCAGTTCTGTGAGCAGCACCGGAAACTCGGCCTGTCCGGGATCGGAGACCGACAGCCGCCGGCACACCTCCACCGCGCCGGACAACTGGGTAAGGGAGACCTGGGTGACGCCGATCAGGCAGTCCTCCTGCGGATCGCCGGTGTACATACGCCGGCGAGGCCCGCTCGGATTGAACTCGCTGTAGTGGTGCACGGTGTCGCGCGGGACCATCCGCGTCCGCCGACCCAGCTCGACGAGGACCTCCTCGAGCCCGGGCACGGCGTCCACCGGTTGGACGGCATGGCGTTTCAGTGAGCCGAGGAACCCACCGAGGTCCCGCATCGCAGCGACGCAGTCCTCCTCAGAGAACGCGGAGACGCCGCCGGAAGGAAGAATTCCGGCCAGAGCCCGGGTGATCGCCCCGACGTCCTTACGGGCGTTCATCTCGGGCAGTCGCAGGCAGACGCCGTCGGCGGACAATGGATCCAAGGCTCTGATCCGGGCGGGATCGCATATCACTTCACCGTGAACAACCTGCACAGAAGGCATGGGGGAACTTCTCCTCAGTGCGTCACCAGCCGGGACACGTTTACTAAGGCACCGTCTCGCTCACACCTTCCGCCCTCTCCGCGGCGTATGACTTACCAGCGAAATGGACGGAATCCACATGCTCAAACGGACACCGAAAGCCTTTTCTCAGGCATGAACCAGCCCGAGTAATCACGCAGCGTCAACATCCGCCAGAGTGCACAATACTGCTATTTCGGACTATGGTAGAGGGGGCGAACGAAGATCGTCAAGACGTGTAGATCACGGAACCCCCGCTCGCCTACGGACGCCACACGGGCACATTTACGCAGGTCAACGCGGAAATTTCAGCGGATCGGTCGCAGCCGCACCGAAGCGGCGCCGCCGGCGTTCCTCGTGTGCTCCGTGTGACCGCGGGGACCGAATCGACGGTTCGCTCATGCCCCGGCGCCCTGGTCGGCCGCGCCGACCAGGGCGAAGCGTGCTTACTCCACCGATGCCCGAGCCGGCGGCCCGTACAAATACGGCGGGGAATCTCGAACCGGCCGCCCGACCTCTCCGTTCATCGCTGTTCGCGGCCCGCCGGAGGCACACCGTGAATACGTCCTCATGGCGGCGGAACACGCGACCCTGACGTGGGCATTGACCGCAGACCGCGACACAACCTGCGTTCGTCTTCCCGGTCTCGCCGAGCTCCGGAGCGAAACCCGGTGCCCGCTCATTCCGGTACCGGGTTCACACCTCGTACGGCTCGGGCCGAGGCGTGCCCGCCGGTCTCCGGCCCTCCAGTGCGAGGGTGATCGGCGTCGCCGTGAAGACGCTCGACCAGGTGCCGACGAGGATCCCCGCCAGAAGCGCCACCGCGAAGTCGGTCAGCGAGTCGCCGCCGAGCAGGGCCAGCGCCGCCAGAATGAAGATCGCTCCCATTCCCGTGTTGACCGTACGCGGCACGGTCTGCAGCGCCGCGCGGTTCGCGATCCCGGCGAGCGGGGCCTTCGGGTCCTCCCTCCACAGCTCCCGTACGCGGTCGAACACCACCACCGAGTCGTTCACGGAGTAGCCGATGATCGTCAGCAGCGCCGCGAGGAACACCCCGTCGACGGACCTGCCCGACCAGGCGAACAGACCGGTGACGATGACGACGTCGTGCAGCATCGCCAGCACGGCGCCCGCGCCGAACGTCCAGCGGAACCGGATCGCCAGGTAGACCAGCTGCCCGCCGAGGGCGGCGCCCAGCGCGATCACCGCCTTGTCCCGCAGCTCACTGCCGAGACTCGGCCCGACCCTCTCGTCGCGCTGCTTGGTGACGGTACCGCCGTGGCGCTGAAGGGCTTCGTGGATCCGGTGCTCCTGGTCGTCGGTGAGGTCGCCGGTACGCACGGAGACGTCGTTCCCGCCGGACGCCTGGACGACGGCGTGCGGGAACCCCGCGTTCGACACCGCCCGGCGCGCGGTGTCCGCGTCGACGGACCTGCTCGTGGAGTACTCGACGAGCCGGCCGCCGGTGAACTCCACCCCTAGGTTCAGGCCGCGTACGGCGATCCCGGTGACCGCCAGCAGCACCGCGACGGCGGAGACCGACAGCCAGATACGGCGGCGTCCCATCACGTCCGGATCGCGCCGCTCGATCCAGCGCCGTACCCGCCCGCTCCCGGCCAGCCCCGTCAGCGACGGCCGGGCGGCGACCGCCCGGCGGCCGAGCGCCCACTCGGCGAGCACCCGCGTCACCAGCAGCGCCGACACGAACGAGGCCAGCACACCGATCGACAGGGTGATGCCGAAACCGCGGACCGACCCCGAGGCCAGGAAGAACAGCAGCCCCGCGGCGAGCAGGGTGGTCATGTTCGAATCCGCGATCGCCGACCAGGCCTTACGGAAGCCCCGGGTCAGCGCGGACCGCACCCCCTGGCGCGGCATCGCGGCGTGCTCCTCGCGCGCCCGCTCGAACACCAGCACGTTCGCGTCGACCGCCATGCCGATGGCCAGCACGAACCCGGCCAGCCCCGGCAGGGTGAGGGTGGCGCCCATGGCGCTCAGCGCCGCATAGGAGATCAGCGCGTACGAGCCGAGCGCCAGGGCGGCCACCACGCCCGCCAAGCGGTACATCCAGATCACGAACAGCGCGGTGAGCACGACCCCGATCACCGCGGCCCGGGCACTGGCGTCGATCGCCTCCGCCCCGAGGGTCGGCCCGACCGTACGCTGCTCGACGACGTCGACCGGCACCGGCAAAGCACCGCCCTGGATCAGCGCGGCGAGGTTCTTGGCGTCCTTCTCGCCGAAGTCACCGGTGATCTGCGTCGATCCGCCGGTGATGCCGGTACCACAACCGACGCCCGGGTCCACCTGCGGCGCCGAGATCACCCTGTCGTCGAGGAGGATGGCGACCCTGCGCGCCGGGTCGCCGGGCGCGGCGCAGGCCGCCTTCGCGGTCAGCCGCTGCCATGCCGCGTCATGATGGAAGTCGACCGAGACGAACCAGCCGCGCAGGCTCTGCGGGTCGAACCCGGCCTGCGCCGTGCCGACGTCCTTCCCGGTCAGCGCGACGGGGCCTACCTGGAGCGGCTGTCCCTTCTCGTCGGGCATGGCGCGGCCGCCGGTGGGGACCACGGAATGGAAGGACAACTGCGCGGTACGGCCGATGACCCCGGTGGCCTGCCGGGCGTCCTGCACGCCGGGCAGTTCGACGATGATCCGCTTGTCGCCGGAGCGGGTGAGCGCCGGCTCGGAGACCCCGAGGGCGTCGATCCGCCTGCGCAGCACTTCGACGGCGCGGTCGGTGGACCGCCGATCGGCCTTCGCGTACGGGGAGTCGTGGGTCTGCAGCACGATCTGAGTGCCTCCGCGCAGGTCGAGCCCCAGGCGCGGAGACGTGAACAGGGTGATGAACAGTGAGGCGGCGATCACGGCGAACGCCAGAAGCGCTCGCACCGCCGTGGCACGAGAAATGGGATGCCTCCATACGGGCCGGCCCGGCGAACCGGGCCACGGACGAACCCCGCCACGCGCGTCACTCGCGGCCGTGCGGCCGGGGATGCTCGCGCGGTCGGCGGGTCCCGCGACGCGTCAGGCGTGGCGGGTGATGATCAGGAACCCGTGGTGGAGGGCGGCCCACGGCCGCGCGGAGTGAGTGTCGATGCCCCGTGTGGTACCGCCGGAGCTTCGACGACCGGCTCGAGCAGGCGCCGGTCCGCGCCGACCGCCGTACCGCCGCAGACGACCGCCGGCGCGTCCGAGGTCGTGTGCCGCGAAGACGACCTTGACGCATCCGCGGCGGCCCAGACCCGGAGCGTGCTCTTCTCCGTGACCAGGCCGACGGCGCTCGACACGGTCGCTGCCGTGCCATAGGCCGACGCCGCCGACAGGGACCTGGCCGACGCGGCGTACGCCGACGTCGTACCGGTCCCTGCGGGAAGGGCGAACCCGATGACCCCGAGAAGCAGGGCCAGGATCCGGAGACGGCGGGCGATCCGGTCGTTCACGTCGCCCTCCCGCCGTCGATGATCTTTCCGCCACCGTATCCGATGAGCACTGCGGTCAGCGCTGGATCTTGGATCCTGATCGCACGTTCGCGTCCACCGCCATGCCGATGGCCAGTACCACGGGTCAGCCAGCGGAGCCGGGCCCGTACGTCGACCGTGTCGTTCGCGAGCGCGTTGTAGACGAATCCGTGCAATCGCACGGTGGCGGGCCAGGTCCGTTCATCGTCCTCGAAGATGCCGACCTGGGCGTTGGTGAGGTTCACGACGCCATCAGGTCGTCGGCGAGGCAGCAGCAACAGCGCCGTGACCCTGCCGCCCTCCAGGTCCAGCGCCTGCCCGGACCCGATCCCAGCACAGACAACCGGGCACAACACAACTGGCGCTGGCGCCAGGAAACCGGTAGACAGTCATCCAAGGGCTTCTGGTGGGCGAGTGATCTAGACACTCCCTCGACTACCAGAAGCCCTCTTCCCTCTCCAGAGCCGACACGCGATCCCCACCCAAACCGTCTGCTAACAGGCTCTTAAGCTCACGGTGGCCGGAGGGATAACCTGGGCCGTCATCAGCCCGCCCCGGCCTCAGGCCGACAACGGCGATCGACACGCACGCCTTCTCACCGTTCTCATCCAGCGTGCTGTAGCTACTCTCCGCCCATTCGGCCCAAATCTGCCAGTCGGCGAACTCGGGAGGCAGACCATCCGCGGCATTTTGCGGATCGGGCCGGGAGCCGACCGCCGGTTCGCCGGCTGCGGTGGGATCACCCGCATGCTGGTCCGAGCGGTGTCCCGATGGCGCGTCGGGGCGCACACGGCCCGGCGCCGGATCCGCGAAGCCGTGTCGGCCGGTGTCGTGTTCGATGGGGGTGTTCGTGTCGGGGGCTGTTATGCGGGCCTCGATCCGGACCCGGCCACGGCCGATGCTTGGATCGGCACGGATGTCGACGGGGACCTGTGTGCCGACGATCTGTGCCGCTGCGGGAAGATCGAAGTCAGCGAGCTTGGAGCGGACCTTGTCCAGGAAGACGTCCCGCACCACCTTGGCGATCCGGTGCTGCGGCGTCGCCCAGTTCGCAGCTGTGCCTGGACCGGCGCTGATGCGAAGGGCCGGTGCGGGGCGCCCGGCCCGCAAATCCCTTATGAGGGCCTCGGCGTACTGGCCGGCGAGGGATGGCACGTCGGTGCGAACTCCGTTGAACCGGACCTCCGCCACGTGGTCGGGTTCGAAATCCATCACGGCCGGAGCCGGGGGCGCCACCCGGTTTCCGGGGATCGGCAAGGGCACCTTCTCCGACCGGTAGCGGAACGGGCCGAGATCGCCCAGCACCGCCGAGTGCATCTCGGCAGCGAACGTCACACAGTTGTTGAGGAGCCACTGGTAAGGCTGGTTCTGCTTCGAGCGGGCGAAGTCGACGCCGCTCTGCATCTGCTCCACCGTTACCTGCTTCGGTGCCTCGATCCGTGGCACACTTTGGAAGTCCGGGCTGAACACCGCGCCTGCTGAGGAACCGAACCACGGTACGTCTGCGGCGTTCGCCGCGCCGAACCCCATGGTGAAGACCCGGCCTCGATACCGGGCCGCTCCGCGCCCCGGCGTGCCCAGCGGAAGCCGGACACTCACCCACACATGGCCCTGGTCACTCATCCCGGCAAGAGGCCGGACCGTGATGGCGAACTCCACAACGGCGCCCTGGCGGTCCTGTATCCCCGACAGCGCGCGTTCCAGCTGCGCGATATCGTAACTCGCATCCGCCGGCACATTGAGCGGACGTGCGTCGGGCTCGCGACGGTCCATCACCCTCCGCACCGCGTCGGCCAACGCCGGCACATCGGTGAACACATCCCGCCCATGCCTGATCCGGTAAACATCCGCCAAGGTCAGCAACGACAGGGTGTCGTGCTCGATCCCAGACATCGGCTCGAATGCGTCAGTCCGCCCATCGCTCACGCGCTCAGCGACATCGTCCGCCAGCGCCGCCACGTCAGGGAAGTTCACGCCCATCAGCTGCTGGAACCCGACCGGCTCCGCGGACCATGCCGAAATGATCCCCGACAGGGCCTCTGGCCGGTCACGCACCTCATCCACCGACTCCGTCACCCGGCCCCCCTCACTGACCCGGGCCCGCAGCCTCCGGACGAGGTCCTTCACTTGCGCCGGTGACAGCGGCTGACGCCCCGGGCGTACACCACTGAGGTCCTGGCCTGACAGCAGAGCTGCGCGGGGCGGCACGTCGGTCGGCGGGACGGCACCCGCAGGCGACGTCGCCGTCGCGTTGGAGCTCGAAGTGCTCGGCGAAATCTGTTCCTGCGCATGTGGATCGTCTTCGTTCAGCACTACCACCGGCTGCGGTGGCATCGGCTCGATCTCAGCCGCCTGGTGCCGTTGGTCGGCCGCTTTGGCGAGCTCTTGTATAACGCGACCCTGGAGACGATAGATCGCCGCGCTTCGGTTGGATGGGCGGTCTTTAGAATCCAACCAGCGATCGATTGCGGCCAGGATGTTTTGTAGTCCCCGTTCGCTTCGGTGGAATCCGTCGGTGTCGCGGAGGCCGCCGTTCTTCCACAGGTCAAGCGCGAGGTCGACTTCCTTCAGCGCAGGTGAGCGCCCTCGGGTCGGCGACTGAAGAAACGGCAGGCGAGAAAGGGTTTCCCAGTCGTCGATGATGTCACCGTCGAACTCGCCGGCGCCACCCCTGAGCCTCAGCGGCTGAGAAGGGACGTCGCCACGCTTGGGCGACGAGAAATCATTGGTGGAGCCGCTTGCTGGCTGCTCAGTGGAACCAAGGGGGGACAGCTCGACGCCGAAATCGAGCTTTTTGTCGCGGGCGTACTTCTCGAGTCTTTGGCTGTACCGTTCGGCCTCATCTCGCCCACCGCCGTAGTACACGATCACGACTTTTTCCAGGTCCTGCCACTGCAGATCACCGTGGATCTGGGCCTCAAAGTAATCGCGCATGTCTACGCCCGCGTTGAGCTCACCGCGCAGCTCAGGGTCGTAAGCGAATCCGGTGGCTTCGGCGAGCGCCAATCGCACCGCCTTTGGCTGACCGTAAGCCAGCAACGGGTAAAGATGATCGGGACCGGTGACACTACGTGCCCCTCTTACATCGCTCACTTCCCACTCGAAGCTATCCTCCGGCGTAAACGTCGCTCTAGCCCTTACTTCTTGCTTCCAGACGAAGACAGCGGAACCGTAGTCCTGGAGTCCGTGGGGTCGTAGCCGGGACATCAGAGCGGCGTACTTCGGGAGGTCCCCTAGTTCGTCCCGTTCCGGCCCTGGCAGTCCACGGCTGCGCCCTAGGGTCGCCGCGTAGCCGAATATCTCCTCGATCTTGCGACGTTTCGTTGGCTTATCGTCGCCATTGGTAGTTCCGGTCTCCCAATAGTTGCGGAACTTTCCCGTGGAATCGGCGAGCAGATCGTCGATCTTGCGCACTGGCATATTCGTAGTCAGCAGCATTTTCGAACGCAAATGCTCATGCGCGGCCCGCAACAGGCGGTCGATATTGAGGTGTGAATACCTTTGCGCCCACTCGGCTCGCTCGAGCCGGCTGTTTGCCGCTGCACGGTCCCGATTGCTGACATCTCGGCCCCGTCGTTCTACCACGACTAGAGCCGCGGCCTGAGCCTCACGTAGCCGTCGCCGCTGGCTCGGTGCCTCATCTCGCACCGAGACCTCCTGCCGGAAACGCTTCCATATCGAGAAGAAGATTTTAAAATCTTCTTCGAGGCGCTCCGCATGGCGCTGTAGCCTCTCTGCGACGGGAGAGTCTCGGGGATAAAGACTGATCTTTTTGCGGAGGTCCTCGATGTCCTTCCGCGCCCCCACGGTCGCCTTGACCTGGTCGTCGGCAAGAAGCCACCGGGCAATCTGAAGATCCCTGGCTCCGGGGACCATCTGCTGGGTGGCCTCCCGGGCGAGAAGGCCTTGCCGCTCGTCCTCATCATCATCATCGGCAGGATGCGACGCGACCGGCATCGGCTTGCCTTCAGCCGGCGGCGGTATGACATTGTCGAGTTCGTGCTGGACACGCTGCTGAAGCTGATTGATGGCCGCAATTCTCCGGTTGGAGTGACTACTCTCCGCGCGCCACCATTCAATCGCATCCAGAATGGCCCGTAGTTCGCGCGCATTCTGCTCGAGTTCTTCCGGGGCCAGACGACCATGGTCCTTCCACTGGCGGAGGGCGCGGTCGACTTCCTTCAGCGCAGGTGAGCGCCCTTGGGTCGGCGACTGATGAAACGGCAGGCGAGAAAGGGTTTCCCAGTCGTCGATGATGTCACCGTCGAACTCGCCGGCGCCACCCCTGAGCCTCAGCACGTCAGAAGTGGCATCGCCACGCTGGGCCGACGGGGAAGGAACATCGACATCCCCGTCCGGACTTTGCCCTGTACCCGCAGCGCCGTGTCGGCCGGTGTCGTGTTCGGCGGACGTATTCGTTTCGGAGGCTGCTATGCGTACCGGCGCCGCGCGCCGGTTCGCGATGCGGTTCGCCATCCGCCAATTGACGACGATTCCGGGCACCACGTCCTGCAGGCTGCGTCCGTGATACTCCCGGGATTGCTGCTCCAGGAAGGCGAGCATCCGAATGTCGTACGAACCGGACGAGTTCTTCAAAGCATTGAGGATCTGGTCGCCGGTCCCACCCAGATGCAAGTCCGGGAACTCCCGATGGACGTCGGCCATCGACAACCCACTCGTGTCAACCTCGGCCAGCGCGTCGAACGACTTGCTTTGGACCACCCGCGACAAAATCTCGCTGAGATCCTGGTCCGACAACGGAGCTGTGCGGGACGGCACGTCGGCCGGCGCGACGGCGCCCGCAGACGACGTCGCCGCCGCGCTGGTGCTCGACGCGCTCGGCGAAATCCCATCGCCGGACTCGCTCGTATCCACCAGATCCGCCGACGCCGCCGGTGTCGGCCGCCGGCTGGTCCGTGGGGAAGGAACATCGACGTCCCCGTCCGGACGTTGCCCTGTACCTAGCGCCGGAGCGTCCGCCCCGTACTCCGAGGACCAAATCAGCCAATCTCTGAACTCTTCAGGCAGATCAGTGTGCGTATCTTGCAGATCGGGCCGGGAGGTAGATCCCTCATCCTCGTCATGTGGCCGGCCGGCCGGTTGGCTGCTGGCTGGTGGTGTCCCGCGAAGTCCGGCATCGCGTTGAGTAGCCACGGCGGACAACTCGATCTCGATCCCGCGCCGAAGGCGATCAACCACCGCAGCCCGCTTACTGGGACGACCCTGCTTCGACGTCGACCACTGGTCGATCGCGGACAGGATCTGTTCCAACTGCTGCTGCTTCAAATCGAAGCGACCGGATAGATACCGACCGTGATCCCTCCACGCAGCGAGCCTCTTGTCGATCTGCTGAAGTTCTTTGGAACGCGGATAACGCGGCGACAACTTGCTCTGCGTCTCCCAGCCATCAACGATCAGCAACGCGTCGATGCGCGTCTGGTCGATCCCACCGCGCTTGCGCTGTGCCCGGTCGTACATGGGGCCGAGCTCGTCGTCGATCGAAGTGAGGGTCTCCTCCACATCGTGGATGTCGGCCGGGTACGGAATGGCCGTCCGCAGTTCCACGGGAATGAGCGGAACGGTCAGCTGGTTCTTGTTGGTGTCGGCCTCATCAAATTGGGTGAATATACCGAGCGCGTCGTCCTGATCGAGCCACTGGTTAGGCCGGTCGAGCAGGGCGTTGTCCAGGTAGTCGCCGATCGTCTTCCCATCCTCGTCTTCCTGGATGGGAAGCCTGAGCAGGTCAATCCGTCCGTCGGGCAGCCGTTTCGCGAAGGCATAGAAACGGCGGTAAGTCCCGCGGTAAGTCGTGGCCTTCTCGTAGAAGTCCCTGTCGAAGTCTGGAAAAGCGCGGCGGACCTGATTCACCAGCGAATCCCTGACGAGCTGGGCGTTCTGCTCCAGAAAGGTCTTCGCGTCGTCGGAGAGCTGCCGCCGCATCCCGGCGAAGGCCACTCGTGAGGCGACCACGAGGAAGTTCTTAGAAAGTGCTCCTGGATAGAGGTAAGTCATCATCCGCGCGGCGATGTGCGGAAAGACCAGGGCAGCCATACTGCGGATGGCCGATACCGACTCGATCTCAGCGAGCTTGTCGAGCGACGTTCGCGGAACCGTCGCCCCGAAGCGCCACTCGACAAACCTCTGGGCAAGCTCGTCCCCGAAGTCGAGCCCACCCGAGACGATTTCCACCAGCTGCGGTATGGCGTCCGTCTTTGTAAGGGCGTACTTGAGGAAATCATGCATCTCGGTCAGCGGCACACCCGCGGTGTACTGGGGGTACAACACCGGCGCATCGCTGCCGGGCGCTGTGATCGGCAGGATCTCAAGCGTCGCAGCCCCCGCCCCCGCCCACCCCTCGTCGACCTCAAAGTCCTTCAGTGTGGGGAAGAGTTCCCAGCCCTCCTCTTCGGGGAAGAGTTCCAGCGCCGGCAGCTGCGGACGATGGTCAGGGTGTTCGGTGACCGTCTCCCATAGGACCTCAAGCTTCTCGCGTATCGACGCCATCACCGTGGCACGGTCGTCGGCCCGGGCATCATCGGGCTGCCCCGTTGCTCCGAACGGCGTCGAGACGAACTCCACGATCGACCCGCGGACCAGCTCCCCCTGCTCCTTACCGGACTGCTCGAAATGAGAACGGGTCAGGTAGTACTTGCCCTCAGTGTCACGATAGAAGGGACGACCATCGATCTTGGCTTGGTAGCCTAGGCGCTTGTTGGCGGCCAGCACGAAGCCACTCGTCCCTTCCACACCAGGCGGAAGCCCGTGGACGAGAATGGCTGTCTCGAGCTCAAAGCCGTATGCGCCGAGGAACGGGGACGGCGGTCCCGGATTCGGGTTGACGGCGATACTCTCGCGAGGGAAATCATCGCTGGTCGGCAGAAACTCCAGCCTCTGGAACCACGCTGGCAGGATCGCCTGGCGGCCCTTCTGACCGTCCAGGAAGACGACACCGTTCTTGTCGTGGACCACGTTGTAGACGTGTCTATCGACGATGACGATGCCTCGCGCCCCGCGGCCCGCCTCGGTCATGGCGTCGACGATCGCCGCGTATCCGGGCACGGCGACCGACTCGCCCTTGCCCATGTTCTCGATGTACTCGCGCGGCGCGATCTCGCTCGGCGAGACCGAATAGTAGTTGTACCGGCGCAGCGCCGAATCCTCGCCCGGTTCGAGCATGGCCTCCTCAAGCGTGAGGTCCGTGCCGATCGCAGCGAGTACGCAGTTGGTGAAGAAGTCGCCGCCCCAGGAATGGAACGGGTTGACCTCGGGCAGCCAGGGATAACTCGACTCAACGACGTCGTCGGGAAGTCGGCGGTGGCCGTCCCGCACATGGGCGGGTGCCGACCTCGCGTTCCGGTTCGCGATGACCCTCGCGATCCGCCAATTGACGGCGATGTCGGGCATCACGTCCAGCAGGCTGCGTCCGTGATCCGCCCGGGATCGCTGCTCCAGGAAGGCGAGCATCCGAATGTCGTACGAACCGGACCGCGAGTTCTTCAAAGCCTTGCGGATCTCGTCGCCGGTCCCGTCCAGCCGCAAGTCCGAGAACTCCCGATGGACGTGATCCATCGACAATCCAGTCGTGTCAACCTCGGCCACCTCGTCGAGCGACTGGCTTTCGACCGCCCGCGACAAGATGTTACTGAGGTCCTGTGTCCCCGCGGCCGGAATGTCCACCCCCAACTTCGAGGACCAAATCAGCCAATCATCGAGTGCGGTACGCAGATCGGCGGGCGTGTCTTGCAGATCGGGCTCGGAGGCAGCCCTCTCATCGTGTGCGGTGGTGACGGGTGGCGCGGGCGTGAGTGTGTGGCTCGACACGGTCGGCGTGGCGGGCAGATAGGGGATGAAAACGCCGTCGATCATCCGTCCGGGGGCGGCCTCCAGACAGGCGGGAGGCTGCGCCGCGGTGCTGTGGGTTGAGGCCCGCCATGCCGCTGCCGGCCTACGCCCCCGGTCGGTGGTGGATACCACGATGACCCGACCCTTCCTGCGCCCCCGCGCGGCCTCCGCCTCACAAAGCGTCACCTCTGGCGGGCCCGGCCGAGAGTCCGGTCACGGGTCGCGCTGAGATGTGACAGGGAATGTGTCGTCTTCGGCCATCGATGAGGTTGCTGTCGTTGCTGGTGAGAGATGGTCAGCGTAAGTGATACCGGAAGGTGTTACTGCAGGGAAGGGCCTGTTCCCTGTCACATCGTCGGCGGCGACCTCCGAAGAGGATCGCCGCGGTCACCGCTGGATGGTCGATCCTGGTCCGATCCGGACGGTACGGCCGCTAGAGCCTGTCTCAAAGCCCCACTGTCCTACTGCGCGGCGCCCAGGCGGCGCCTCGCCGCGTTGTCGCCCCACCCCACAAAAACGCGAGGGACGGCTTCGCCGACCCGGCGCGTTTCCGCGGGGACCCCGGGAGGAGTCGCCAGCCAACACCGGGCTGGCTCCCTCCTCCGCCTCGCGAGGCACCACCTGGACACCGCTCGCTACGGACGGGGACTTTGAGACAGGCCCTAGTCGCGTTTGAGAAGGCTGGTCAGGCCGGCGACCACGGCGGTGGTGAGGACCCATCCGGCTGCCGTCAGCGCCCACGACCAGTACATGGCGCCGCCGTGGGCCTGCCAGGCCTTCTGCTGGCCCAGGTCCACGATCGGCAACAGCACGTCGAGGGTGTAGCCGAGCGCGTTGAAACCCGGGCCGTGCGCGTCGGCGCGGGTCAGCTCGTGCGGATAGGCATCCGTGAAGACCCAGGTGCCGAGAGCGAGCAGGCCGGCCAGCCAGACGGCCGCCAGCCAGGTGCGGTAGCCGTAGCCGACGGTCAGGTACAGCAGCCAGTTCGCCAGCTTCCCGGAAGGACCCAGGACCTGGCGGCGTCGCCACTGCTTGGCGAGCGCCACCCGCCGGACGGCGTCCTCGCGGCCGGCGCGACGGTAGGCGGCAGCGAGCTGATCGTAGATGTGGGGGACGTAACCACCAGGGTGACGGGTCAGCCAGCCGAGCCGGGCCCGTACGCCGACCGTGTCGTTCGCGAGAGCGTTGTAGACGAATCCGTGCAATCGCACGGTGGTAGGCCAGGTTCGTTCGTCGTCCTCGAAGATGCCGACCTGGGCGTTGGTGAGGTTCACGACGCCGTCAGGTCGTCGGCGAAGCAGCAGCAACAGCGCCGTGACCCTGCCGCCCTCCAGGTCCAGCGCCTGCCCGCCCGTGGCGGAGAGTACGGATCCGGCCAGGTGGAGCAGGCCGCCGATCCGCGCGCCGGACAGTTGGACCTCTCCTTCGGCGGTGAAGCCTTTGCGCAGGTACAGGTCGTTCTCGACGGCGAGCCGGAAGGCGCACAAGGCCCGGCCACCCGGGTTGGAGATGGTGGCCCCTTCGAGGGAGAACACCTCTCCGATACGGGCACTGAGCATACGAACCTCACCCTGGGCGGTGAACCCGTTCTGGCAGGACATGCCCCGGTCGACGGTGAGCGAGTCGGCGAGCAACGCGATCGCCCCAGGGTTGCTGAGCCGGGCACCATCGAGGGTGAGCTGAGCGATGCGCGCGCTGGGCAGGCGCACCTCGCCCTTGGCGGTGAATCCCCCGTCGCAGCACATCGCCTGTTCGACCGTCAGGCCGTCCGCGTTGAGCGCGCTCCCGCCGAGGTTGTCCAGGCAGGCTCCTTCGAAGGAGAGCCGGCCGCCGATCTTCGCACCGGTCAGCCGAACCTCACCTTCGGCGACGGCGCCCCCGTCGTAGAACATTCCGAGTTCGACTGCCAGCCGGTCGGCGTTCAGCGCGCGCCCGCGGGGGTTTCTCAGGCATGCTCCCCGGAAGGAGAGATAGCCGGCGACCTTGGTACCGGTCAGCCGCACCTCTCCCTCGGCGACGAACGTCCCGTCACAGTCGACGCTTTGGTCGACGGTGGCTCGGTCGAGCCGGAGCGCGCAACCGCCGGGGTTGGTCAGAGCGGCCCCGGTCAGCGACAAGACGCCCCCGATGCGAGCGCCGACCAGGCGGACCTCCCCCTCGACGGTGAACCCCTCCCGGCCGTCCAGGTTCTGCTTGACGGTCAGGCCGTCGGCCATCAGAGCGTCACCTCCCGAATTGGACAACCGGGCGCCGACGAAGGACAGCCGCCCGAGGTGCGCGCCGGGCAGGCGCACTTCGCCTTCGGCGGTGAATCCGTTCCGGCAGGTCATGGCCTGCTCGACGGTGATGCTGTCGCCGGTCAGCGCCCGTCCGCCCGGCTTCGACAGCCGGGCGCCGACGAAGGAGAGCTGGCCGCCGATACGTGCGCCCGGCATATGGATCTCGCCGATGGCCGTGAAGCCGTCCCGGCACCACATGCTCTCGGTGACGGTGAGCGCCTCGGCCCGCAGGGCGTAGGCGCCGGGACCGGTGAGGTGTGCCGCCTTCAAAGACAGGCTCCCGCCGACTCGGGCACCGCCCAGGGTGACGCCTCCCTCCGCGACGAGGCCGTCGAGGTTGAGATCACTGACGGTGCGCAGCTGGTCCGCGGTCAGCCCGGGCAGGTGGCAACCGGGCAGGCGAATGGCCGGTGCGGATGCCTCCCGCAGATTGACCGGCTGCTCGAAATGGCAGTCGGCCAGCAAGAGCGGGCAGATCAGCTCGACCGCCTCGAGGTCGAGTTCGCCGGTGATACGAGCACCGCGCAACTTCACCGCCCGTAGCCGGCCGCCGTCCGGTGTCCGTTCTCCGGTGAGCAGGTCGATCAGCACCCCGGCCCGTACGGTCCGCTCGGCTCCCCGCGCTGCCGCGTTCACGAGATCGTCGAGCCGCGCGTCACCGGTTCGGAGGTCGACGAGTGTTCCGGTGGCGGCGGCGTGCAGGAGTCGTCGTTCGGCGACGTCCGGCTCCTCGCGACCGAGTTGCGGATCGACGTGCGGCGTGGCCATCGCGGCGGTGCTCCTGGGGTAGCTCTTTTCGATCGGAGCCGGAGCGCCGACCGGCGGTCGTAATCAGGACACGTCGTACAACTCATCCAGGCCGATCAACGCGACCCCGTCCGTGCCGTCTCGGAGCCGTTCGTCGAAGCCGACCCCGCTGTAGCAGGCCAGAACGGTGTCCCGCACGTCGTAGCCGCGATCGCCCAGCAGGTCCCGTGCGCGACGCAGGCGGTCGACGTGCCGAACGCCCATGACGTCGCCCCACTTGGCCTCGCCGAGAGACAGCACCCGGCGCGGCTCGCCGGGGACCGCGGGCCCCAGGACGACGACGTCCACCTCGATCTGTTCGCGGCCCCCGCTGACCACACCGGCCCCCACGTCACCGGGGAGGTCACCGAAGACATGGCTTGGCGCGAGCGTCGCGAACTCCCGGCACATCTGCTCGAAGTGCGGCCCAGCGACCTGGGAGAAGAACCGGGGCTTTGCGTCCGTCCAGATCGGGGCGGCCCTGCCGCTCTCCAGCAGGCCCCATCGCGGTCGCATGACGACCTCGTAGAAGACGATCAATGGTTCCGCGATGCGATAGCGGGACCGTCCGCTGCGGAACAGATCCGCGTCCCGGCGCAGCAGGCTGCAGTCTTCCAGGACGTTGAGATGGTGTCCGATGTCGGCGGCCTTACGTCCGATATAGCCCGCGATACCGCCCCTGGTGTTGTTGCCGCTCGCAACGGCGGCGAGAATCGAATGGTAGAGCGCCGTATCGCGGACGTCGGCCTCTTCTTCCAGAAGATAGCGCGCTTCGCGGAACAACGGCGTTCCCGGGTCCAAGACGGTGTGCAGCACCCAGTCGTCGAAGTCGTCGAGACACGCCGGGGTCTGGTCGTTCACGAAGCGGCGATAGGCCGGAGTGCCTCCCACGATCGCGTGCAGAAGCACGGCGACGCGTGGCTCGGTGACCTCCCAGAACCGCGCAGCCAGAGGGTAGGGGAAGGGCCGGATCACGAGCTCGAGGTTTGCGCGCCCGCGCAGCGGGGCGCTCCCCGCGAGCAGGCCGCCCATGACCGACATCGCGGAGCCGCAGAGCAGGAGCGAGATCGGCGTTCCCCGTGACACTCCGCGATCCAGCTCCCGCTGCAGAATGGAAGGGAGCGCGGGCGACGCCTTGCTGAGATAGGGGAATTCGTCGATGACGACGGGCCCACGCAGGGAGTCTGCGACGGAGAAGAGGTACGTGATCGCCTCGTCCCATCCGGTGAACCGCGTGGGCACAGGGATGGCGAGATATTCGGCGAGCGCTTGGGCGAAAAGCGCCAGGGACTCGGTCTCGGTCGCCTCTGTCGCCCCGAAGTAGAAGCCCTCGCACTGCCGCGTGAGGGCTTCCAGCAGGTAGGTCTTGCCCTGCCGTCGGCGGCCGCTGACCACTCCGAGTTGCGGGCGATCCGGTCTCCGGGAGACGAAGGCCGCCAGGTGACGCCACTCGAAGTCCCGATCGAACAGGTGGGTCGGCTTGGCGATCATGCGGCCTCGTAAGTAGGGGTACATTTCGTCGAAGTATAGTTCGACGAAACACAGTCCTCCATCACCTGCAGGCTAACCTCCGGCTCTGAGCGAGGCGGCCGCTGCGCCCGCGATCGGCGGTCACACCCCGACGTCGTCCGCCGGTCTGACGGTGGTGGCGAATTCCTCGCAGCCGCCGACGACGGCCCACACCGTCTTGCCGCCCTGCTCCTCCAGCCTCCATCCCCAGTCCTGCGAGCACGCCGCCACGAGGAGCAGGCCCCGTCCGTCCACCCGATCGATAGAGCGCGCTCGGCAGTCGGGCGACGCCTCGCTGCTGTCCCTGACCTCGATCAGGACCGCGTCGCCCCGACGGGACAGGGCGATGCTGAAGACATCGCCGATCTTCATCGCGTTCGTCGCGAGTTCGGCGGCGATGAGCAGCGCGTCATCGGCCACCTCCGGAATGTTCCAGTCGGCGAGCGCGATCTTCGTCAAGATACGCGCCTGCTCGGCGGCCACGGGATGCGGCGGGAGCGGCAGCCCGTAGGCACGACTCTCGGGCCGCCGCACCGTCTCGCCGTCTCCCCCTTCGGCGCCCGATGTCACTGACATCCCACAGCCCTCCCCGATTCCGGTCTTCCGGTGAGAACCACACGATCACCGCCGATCGAGGTTCGTCCACCGAATTACGTGACCAGACTCACACGCTCGGTTACTCTTTGCGACGAACCGCGGCACACCGCGGCGCAACCTCATCACCCGATCGTCCGAACCTGGACGCGGTTTACCCCCTGGAGGCCGCAATGGTGGCACGACGCGAGGCGTACGAATCCCCCGCGATCCGAGCATTCGCCGCAGAGCTGGAGGCCTGGCGCGGCACGGCCGGGCTGTCCAAGGTCGAACTCGCCGAGACGCTCGGGTACACACCCCAGCTGATCGGTCAGCTCGAAGCGGGCAAGAACATGCCCTCGAAGAAGTTCGCCGAGGACACCGACACGCACTTCACCACGAACGGGCTGTTCGTCCGGCTCTGGAAGCTGATCAACGACACCCGCCACCTCGCCGTCCTACCGCCGGGCTTCGCCGACTACGTCGCACGCGAGTCCGAGGCATCACGGATGTACGTCTTCGAACCCAGCGTGGTCAAGGGGATCTTCCAGACCCCGGCGTACGCCTACGAGGTCCTGAAGGCCGGCCGCACCACGGACGAGGTCGACCAACTCGTCGCCAAGCGAATGGAACGTCAGGAGATCCTCCGCCGCCCGAGGCCGCCCCGCATCGTCGCGATTTTCGACGAGGGCGTCATCCGCCGCATCATCGGCGGCACTCAGGTCATGCGCGGACAACTCGGCCGCCTCATCGAGGTCGCGGAACAGCCCCACGTCACGCTGCAGATCGTCCCGAGCACCACAGGCGCGTACGCCGGGCTGCCGGGAGCGTTCACCATCCTGGGCTTCGACGATGGCCCCGACCTGGTGTACACCGAGGGCCACGTGGGCGGGCAGGTCGTCGCCGACGGGGCCACGATCCGTGAGTACGCGCTACGCTACGACCTGATCAGGGGCGCGGCGATGTCCACCGACGAGACCCTGAAACTGCTCCACGAGGTATTGGAGAGCCTATGAGCACGCCAAGCCCGTCGACCTCCCCCTGGCGAAAGAGCAGCCGCAGCACCGACACGGGAGGCGACTGCGTCGAGATCGCCGTCTGGCGAAAGAGCAGCCGTAGCACCAACACGGGCGGCGACTGCGTCGAGATCGCCGTTCTGACCTCCGCGACCGGCCGACGGGACCTCGAGCCCAGGTGACCCCGCGCTAATCGGCCGAGCCCCTGTCCGTCACCGGACAGGGGCTCATCACGTTCCAGACAGACCGTACGCCCGCCGGGCGCCGTGAATCAGCAGCCGAGGAGACGGGTGGCGAGGAATGCCTCCACCTGGTCGATGCCGATGCGCTCCTGGGCCATCGAGTCGCGCTCGCGGATCGTCACCGCGTTGTCCTCGAGGGTGTCGAAGTCGACGGTGACGCAGTACGGTGTGCCGATCTCGTCCTGGCGCCGGTAGCGCCGGCCGATCGCGCCCGCGTCGTCGAACTCGACGTTCCAGTTGCGGCGCAGCTGCGCGGCGAGGTCCTTGGCCTTCGGCGACAGGTCGGTGTTACGCGACAGCGGCAGCACCGCGACCTTGACCGGCGCGAGCCGGTGGTCCAGGCGCATCACGACGCGCTTCTCCAGCTTGCCCTTGGCGTTCGGCGCCTCGTCCTCGTTGTAGGCGTCCATCATGAACGTCAGCAGACACCGGTCGACGCCGGCCGCCGGCTCGATGACGAACGGGACGTAGCGCTGTTCCTTGTCCTGGTCGTAGTAGGACAGGTCCTGACCGGAGTGCTTGGCGTGCGTGGACAGGTCGAAGTTGGTGCGGTTGGCGATGCCCTCCAGCTCGCCCCACTCGCTGCCCTGGAAGTTGAAGCGGTACTCCACGTCGACGGTGCGCTTGGAATAGTGCGACAGCTTGTCCTTCGGGTGCTCGTACAGCCGAAGGTTGTCCTTGGAGATGCCCAGGTCGACGTACCACTGCAGGCGCGTGTCGATCCAGTACTGGTGCCACTCCTCATCGGTGCCCGGCTCGACGAAGAACTCCATCTCCATCTGCTCGAACTCCCGCGTACGGAAGATGAAGTTGCCCGGCGTGATCTCATTCCGGAACGACTTGCCGATCTGGCCGATGCCGAACGGCGGCTTGCGCCGGGCCGCCTGCTGCACGGCGGCGTAGTTAATGAAGATGCCCTGCGCAGTCTCCGGTCGCAGGTAGGCCAGGCCGGACTCGTCCTCGATCGGGCCGAGGTAGGTCTTCAGCAGGCCGTTGAACATCTTCGGCTCGGTGAAGGCGCCGCGCGTGCCGCAGTTGGGGCAGACGACGTCGACCAGGCCGTTCTCCGGAGCCTTGCCGTGCTTCTCCTCGTACGCCTCGATGAGGTGGTCGGCGCGGTACCGCTTGTGGCAGGACTGACACTCGGTCAGCGGGTCGACGAACTCCCTGACGTGGCCGCTGGCCTCCCAGACCTCGCGGGCCAGGATCACGCAGGAGTCGAGGCCGACGACGTCGTCGCGGCCCTGCACCATCGACTTCCACCACTGGCGCTTGACGTTGTTCTTCAGCTCGACGCCGAGGGGGCCGTAGTCCCAGGACGCGCGGAGGCCGCCGTAGATCTCGCTCGATGGAAAGACCAGGCCTCGGCGCTTGCTGAGGTTGACGATGGTCTCCATCACTTCGGAACGACGGGCCATGAGTGATCTCCATCCGGCTGGCGGTCGGCGGGTTCCCCGCGAATATGACGTACGGCGCCAGCGGCCGACCTGCAGGTCCGGCCACGGCGCCTGTGCTACTCAGCTTAGAACACCGCCGCCGGTCGCGCGCTCCAATACCCCGTCACGCACCATCACGCCGACGGCACCGGACGGCCGCGTACCTGAACCGCGGGCGCGTCAGAGATGATGCATCAGGTTCTCGGCGAGCAGTCGCGCGATCTCAGCGGTCTTGACGTGCTTGCGCGCCGCCGGCCGGAGCCCCGGGGAGGAGATGCGCGCGACCACGTCGTACCGCCTGACGAAGATCTCCATCCCCTGCGCGTCCTCCCGCCAGCAGGCCAAGCCGTCAACGTTCTTGATCCGCGTGAACCTGGCACGGCCGGCTCCCGGTCGCGTCATCTGGTCGTACGTGCTCCGTGCGGTGCGAAGGTCGTCGCGATAGCGCTTGGACTTGAAGACACGGAGATCCAGGTAGAGCGCGACACCCTGCTCGTCGTTCCATCGGCATCCCCAGGAGCCGGCACCGAAGGTGTCACCAGTGCCCTGGCTCTTGCCGGTCAGATGCCGAACGAGCGAGCGGTCGAGCAACCTGCAGGGATCCGAAACCGTCGTGCGCTCATACTTGTCCCCGCACCCGCCGAGAACAAGAACGACCCCAATCGCTAGACCCCCCAGACCACACCCAGCAACGGACCCCCGCCCGGCCACAGCACCACCCCGATCATCCCCTAACCCCCGATACCACGGAATGATCTTGCACCGCAACCAACCCGTCAAGACTGTGTGAACCACGTCTCAAGACTTGCCGAGGCGCCCGATGACCGCCCCTCCTAAGGAAGCGAGCCGGAAGGCAACTCTGAGTGAGGGACCGCCCGCATCACGCAAACGCCCCGCCGTCGGCACCGATCTTGCACTGCTTTAGCCCCTTAAACAGAAGGCATCTCACCGAGGCGACATGAACGGCGCATGGAGGCCAGCGTCCATCAGTGCGGCGGTCAATCCAGCCGCATCAGCGGAAATGCACGGCGGCCAGCGCGCTCCCGGCCGCCTCGGTCGCTGTGCGCGCCGCGTGCTCTTACTGGTGGAGGCCCGTCAAGGTATGGGCAACCTTGGCCACGACATTCCACGGAGAGTGACCACGGTTACTGTGGCGACATCCCGTTCGGGAGACGCGAGCAGCCATGCTTCGTCACCGGCGCTGGAGACCTGCACAAATTTCCTGTGGTTCGCCAGACGAGAAACGATCTAGCCCCGTCCAAGAAACAGAGGAGTATCTCGCCATTTACTAAAAGCCACTCCCTCACTTTCTCTAATCACTTGCGGTCAAGATCAACAATATCATCAAGCTCGACCTCACCTTACACGCCAATCGTCTATCTGCTGAATAGCTCCTTCCCAATTGGCATCCGAGTGCCGCGGAACAGGCAACCTAATGCTTGTTCCATCGGTGCATATCAACATCACACGCCGGCCTACCACTGAGCGGCGAATCTCAATCCGATCTATGGCCCCTCTAGGAACAAATCTCGTTCTCCAGCTTCGAACCACCGCTTTGTGGTCGTCAAGCTCAACGCGATACAAAGCAGTTTCGGCAACATTAACGGCCAGTCCGATCAAAAAAATCGCTGCATAAATCCCCAAGCGCGCCATCTCCTCACCCGCGAGCAATGCCACGACACTACATGCAACCCCCAACAAAGCCGGGCCGACCACGCCCGACCATCGCAATGTGGCCTTGAGAATGATTTTTTCTGAAGTCACCAGTCACTCCGAGTGAGACAGACAGACGTTATTTAGTATAGTTCCATTTTCGCCAATCGCCCATTATGTTCCACTTATATGAGTCAGCAAACTGCCTAACCTGATAAGGGAATGGGTGATTCATATCTGGCACATGCTGAACCATCCTTCCAATAACGCCTTCGCCTATTTCGGCATCGATTTGACTTATCTCTGCTACACGTGGCGCCAATTTATTGATATAGGAGGTATTGAATTCCGAGAGTTTATCAAGAAACATAGTTGCCGCAGCGGCTGCCTCGGCCTTTCCAGCCATATTCTTGAATAGAATACCCCCCACCACGCCAACGAACCAGGTACAAAGCTGAGTCAGCTCACCATTCATTGCATTAACATCGTCCGCTACCGAAGTAAGGATTCCAGAGATTTTCTTAAATTGATTACCGATAACCGCTATAGAGTCCTCATTTAGTGTCTGCATCCAGTTCACATATGCATCTTTTGCTTGACCTTCCCAGTGCTCACCAAGCACCTTTATTGCATTTTTAATCGACTTTGTCGAATTATCGACATCCACCCCTAGCTTAGTCCACTGCAGCGCCGACTCCCGGATTGATGGCGGATCACCCCACAAGCCCTTCATATTTTGCTCTACCGCCCCGCCGAGCGATGGGTTGATTTTATATGCGAGGGAAATTGCTGCGCTGACCGGCCCAGGAAAGCTCTCCGCCATAGGTTAATTCCTCACACTTCCACCGAGGATATCTCCAGGGTTGTCACCTGGCACTTGCACTTGATGCGTTGGCAGACTCTCTCCTCCTTGTGAAACAGTCGAGGCGGCTTCCGCATCACCGTAGTTCTTCGCTACCCATTGAAGCCCGCTAACCACCTCTGCCATTAGGCTGGCTATTCCAGGAACTATATCGTTCGAGTAGCGCGCTCTCACAGACTCAAGGGACGAGACGAAGTCATCTCCTGCTATCGTAAATTCGTCCCCGTCGGTATAAAGCTCCCCCAAGGAAGCTGGAATGGTGGTGCTCCATTGCTCTCTAAGATCGTTCAATAGGACGGCGTGCTTCTTGAGCTGGCGCCGCTCGACGCTAAAGTTTTCAAACATTCCTATCCCTTCATATCAAAGCTAGCAGGCGCCTGCCGTCGCCACCACAGCGCAAAATCTTGGAGAGATTGCAATCGGATCCTCCGAGCTTCCGACTGCGCGTTGCTAAGCTCCCTGACGACCTGGTCTGCGAGTCGATCGACTCCGATCTTCTTGAGGGAGCTCGGATGCAGTTTGACGGTGACCCTAGTGTCCGCGAGATTGGTTTCGATGTAGCCGAACCCAGATCCGATCTCGCGGCGCACAAACTTGCCATCGAACGACTCCGCTGCGCGCGCCATCGATTGTAGTACTTCAGAGCATTCCGCGATAATATTCCTTGTGTTCTGAGAGTCCGAGTAGTCGACATAATCGTAGCTCTCATAAATCGACGCATCGAAGATGCTATCTCCAAGGCTCCGTAGCGTCCGAAGAGCAGGATACTTCAATTCGTCGAATCTTTTACCGAACTCACGCCCCGCTGCGCGCGCACGATTAATCGCCATCGTAATTCTGTCGTCAATCCCATACGGATAATCCAGGGCACGCTCGGCGATAACAAGCTTGAGAAGCTCCCCCAATCCATTAGCTGTCGCGACGACAATTTCCTTATCATCACCTCGGCTGATAAGTTTCGTTTCGAGTAGACGAGAGCTCTTCTTGCTCCACTCGCCCATCTGCTGCAATGTCGCTCGAGCCAGAGCGAGATCATCGGAGATAACTTTGACCCCCTAGCATAAGTTAATAGATTGTTCGAGTGCAGGCGGCTTTTCACCTCAATCTGCGATCACTCACAGTCGGCTTACCAGCCTATAGATTGCCACTAAGGGATCCGTCGTCGCCCCTTCCTTTTTAGGGTCGCATATAGCGCGAGAAATGTTATGGCCATAGCACCCCCTGCAGCGACATAGATGGGAAATCTATTAGGACGCCCAGTTGTTTTGACGGCGACTGGTGCCCGAGATGGCTTGGATTCTCCAGAAGCGATCTTGCTGGCGCCACTGCTGTTCCATTTGCCGGACAGCGGGTTAGGTACATCACCCGTGGCCTTATCAACCAGAGCATGGTAGGGCCGTACGAGACCGTAACCGGTAGCGTCATCCCGGCCCGGCGCTCCAACGTCACGCGCAGTGGAAGTAATGCGCTGCACGACCTCGCCTGCGGACATCTTGGGGAACTTCGATCGCACCAGTGCAACGACACCCGAGGTCAGCGCAGATGCCTGGCTGGTGCCATTCCAAACTGGAACGAACTCGCCACTCTTGTTGACCGATCCTGCGCGCACGCCTGGTGCCGCCACCATAACGTATGGCTGGCGCTGCGTCTTCACCCACGGATTGAACGTATGGTCGACTGCTCCCACAGCAAGGACGCCACGGCACTCTGCGGGCCACTCTTTGTCATTAGGGCCGTCACCATCGTTGCCTGCAGAGGCTACGATCACCACGTCGTGGTTTAGAGCGTAGGAAATGGTTTGTTGGGTTGATTCTCCGCAGCCGACCCAATCAGGACTCGGCACGCCCTGAGAAATGTTGATCACACTGGCCCCGTGATCAACGGCATATCTAATCCCGTTCTCAATCTCTCGGTTGCCAGCCTTCGCGCGAATCGGAAGGATCTTGGCCCCGGGCGCTACACCGACCATTCCGCTACCTGCCCCCTGGCCAGCAATCAAGGCTGCCATCGCGGTTCCATGGCCGTTTTCTTGCGTGTCGAAGTCGGTACGGCCGTCGCCCTTGCCAGCATCCATGTCGGCACCGGGAATTACGGCACCACGCAGCTCGGGAAGGCGCGCGTTGACGCCGCTGTCGATTACCGCCACCGTGACACCTTTGCCATTGGTGATCGGCCAGACCTTCTCCTGGATGTCCCACGTGCCGAACCACCACTCTTCCGCCCGTGGCCTAGTCTCGCTGTACGCGGGAGGTGTCGTTATCAAGACCGAGGACATCACTATCAAGGTCGACAACGTGCGCTTCGCCCACGTCGAAGCGCCTTTGCGAGATTCCGAGCTCCGTACCGACGTCAGCGGACGCTTCGGCGTCAAGAGCGAAGAGGGATCTGTCGGTGAGGCCCAACATCGATGCCTGGCTGAGATCTTCACCAGTCTCCTCTGCCGACTCATCGACGAAGTCCAGCAGTTCCTGTAGCTCGTCGATAGTCAACAACTCGTCATCGTCCGACTTGCTGTCTCCAAACCGGTTCGGTGCTTGTCCAATCACATCCGGGACAGCCTCGGTGCCGCCGGTCCAAAGATCGCGATCCTCCGCAAGCCAGGTGGTCCGTTCGCGCTCCTTCTCATCGGACCGTCCCCCTGCGGATGCCAGAGGAGCCTCGTCTCCGCCGCTCCGCCCAACCACTCCGGCAGAACCCCGCCCAGTGCTCGGTTGCTGAGACTCCCCCGGAATGCTCAGTCTCCCGGCACCCGGCCTTGGCAGCCCAGTGCCTGAGACGAACATTCCTCCCGGACCGCTTGTCCCGAACGCCCCTGTTCCCGATCCCAGAGGCGCGCCACCAGCACCACCACCAAGCAGTGGATCACCGAGACCGAGGCCTCCGCTAGTCGAATGTGGCACCACAGGCGCCGCACCGGCCAGATCCGTGCCACCGGGGCTCGGGATTCCGGAGGAACCCCCTGGATGTCTCGGCTTTCCAGGTGAGAGATCTCCACCGGGCCTTGACGGCGGGAGTTGCTCGTGGGATGAATGCGGAACCCGGGGCCGTCCCAATCCGCCATATCCGCCCGTGGTGCCCCCACCACCGCCACTTCCGGATGCGGTGCCGCTCCCGGGGTTTCCGTCCCCGGGGCCGTCACCTCGGTCTGGGATGTCTGGCAGGTTCTTTTCGATCTGGGGTGGCATGCCGTCCCAGGTCTGGGCGATGCGCTCGTTGAGGTTCTTCATCACCTGGGCGGCTGCGGTGGTCGCGGCGGGTGAGCTGGTGTTCTTGGGCCACTTGATGTTCTTGTACATCGGGAGGATCGATCCGCCGTACCACTGCAGCGACTTGGCGGTCTCGTTGCTGCGGATGACGAGCTCGCTGGCGGTCCCGTAGAGGTGGCGCAGCGCATCCTGGGCCGCGTCCGCCGCGGGGCCGCTCCAGTGGTCGGCCAGGACCTTCGCGGCGTCGTAGATGGCGGTCTGGACGTCGTTGAGCGCGGTACCCATCGCGTCGTAAGCCTGGGCGGCGGTGGTGATCTTCCCGGGCTGGGTCGCGGCGATCATGTTCTTGACGGTCTCCGCGTCGCCGTAGGAGCCGGCGCCCGCGGGCCGTCCGCCGCTCTTGATGACGTAGGTCTGGTGGTCAACAGCCATGGTGAGTCCCCGGCTCAGTCGGCCGACGGCACGTTGTGCCAGGTCGGGTTCTCGGCTGAGGCCGGCTGCGCCTGGCCGCCGATTCGCCGCTCGTGCTTCGTCAGGCCCGCTTCGGTGTCGGCGTAGTTGGCCGCCGTCTTACGCAGCGTCTGGATGGCGGCGGCGTACTGCCGGATGAGGTCCTGGAACACGGCGGTGATGTGTTCGTGGGCGGCCTGGGTGGTGCCGGCGAGTGCCTGGCCTGCGTCCCAGTTGCCGAGCTCGGCAGCCGTGACGAGCCCCTGGGCCTGGACGTTGCCAAGGGCGCCGGTGCCACCGAGGGCCTCCAGCGCGTCCTCGAGGATCGAGGCGGCGTGGCCGATCTTCGATGGAGCCCACTTGACATCCGGGGCGCCACCGCCGATCCACACCTTGGGGTACTGCGACCCCGACTGCGTGCCCCCATCGTTGAGCGGCGGCATTCGCCCGTCCCCCTTCTTGACTTGTGCACCCCCGTGCCTGCAAGGCTTGTCAAAGTACAGAATGACTAGCTGTCATGTCGAGGGCGTAAAAACCGGAATGTCCTCACTCGTCCGGTATGACGCTCTGGATCCGCAGGCAATCGGCCAGTGACCGCAAATAGCGTCGCGCTCGCGCTCGTTTCGGTCTGGCGGTTTGACGGATTCGGTCAGCGTACGTAGCCGTCGACGGCGTCGTTGTCGATGTTCAGGGTGTAGCCGCCGTGGGTCTCGAGGTGGTCGCCGCGGTACTGCTTGATCCGGCGGTGGCCCGGCCACCAACCGTCCTCCATGTACTTGTCGGCCCGTGTGTCGGACTTCTTGTCCCAGTGGGCGAACCAGACGACGGTGGGCTTCTTGATGCCGGTCGCCTGGGCCAGGTCGCGGATGCCCGAGGCGACGCTGCCGTAGATGCCCGGAACGTACCCGAGCCGGCGGAGCCTCTTGGTCCACGCGTCCATGAAGTCGAGGACCGCCTGGCGGCAGACCGGGTCGTTGTGGGCGTACGCCTCCAGGTCGAAGTAGATGGGCGTGTGCCGGCGGAGTCCGAGGAGGCGGGCGCGGCGGACGGCGTCCTCGGCCGAGGCCTTCGCGTCGTCGGTGGCGCTGTCGGGGGTGAAGCGGACCCGGTGCGGGCCGCAGGGCGCCTGCGGGCCGACGTAGGTCGGGATCAGACGCCACCCCATGCTCCGTACGGCGGCGACCCAGTCGTGGGACAGCCTGCCGTCCGGGCAGGACCGGGCGACGCCGCCGATGTAGATGTTGGCGGCGACGAAGTCCTCGCGCCAGGCCTGCATGGCGTCCAGGGAGGGTGCGTTGCAGGTGTCGAAGCCGTCGCCTCTGATCCAGCGGTGCCGGTGGGCCATGCCACTGTGGCGTTCGGCCGCGCCTTCAGGCGGGGGCCGATCCACGGTGATGCCGGCGAGGACGCGTTCCAGGTCCTCCTCGCTTCGGCCGTACGACCCGGTGATCAGTGCGCCGGCCTCCGGGACGGCGATCCGGATCTCGTGGGCGGCCGGGTCGGTCACCCTCAGGCCCGGCGGCCCTCCCGTGGACTCGCCACCACGCCCGGCCAGGAGGCCGGTGACGAGTTCGCGGGTCTGCTCGGTGAGCGGTTCGACGTGGATGGCCGTGGTGCGTCCGACGGTGTGTGCCGGGCAGAGCTGGTTCTCGCCGGCCGGGCCGAGGTAGACCGCGTGCCGGTCGAAGCGGAGGCAGTCGGTCGAGTGCGGGCCGAGGCGGTGCACCTGCCATCCGGCGGGTACGGGGATGCGCAGCCCCTGGTAGTGGACGTCGGTGTCCGCCTGGGCGGGCGGTAGGCCCGAGATCAACGTTCCGAGGATTCCGGCGAGCAGCATGACACGTCGCATGGCGTCCCCCCACGATCGTCGTCCGTACGACCGATGATCGGCAGGGGGAGCATGACGACGGTGCGCCGCGCGCGGAGGTGGGGAGATCTTCGCCCGGAGCCGTCCGGCGCTTTACGCGGCCTCAGGGATCGACGGTCTCGTACGCGCCCGGTTCGTCGACGGCGAGCGCCGACAGCGGGATGAGGGCGAGCCGCACGTCGTACGCGCCGAGCGCGCGGCGGTAGAAGCCGGCTCCGTCCCAGTCGGTCACCATCGCCCACAGCTCCGGGTCGTCGACGGCCCGGGCGAGGCGGCCGGAGCGGTGGCCGGGGCTGCCGGCGAGGGAGCGGAGCACCTCGTGCGCCGTCTTGGCGAAGGTCTCGGTCTCGGTGTCGGGCACGCGGTATCGGGTAATGGCCAGCACCCGTCCATCATGCCGGTACGCGAGGCGATCTCACCGCCCGGGACGCCGATGCGCGACGATGGGAGCGTGGCTTCGAAACTCCAGCGGCGCAGCGCCGTCTTCTTCGTCTATCTTCACCAGCTTCCCCGCTGGGTTCCGTTGGTCGGCCTGCCCGCGCTGCTGATCGCGGGGCTGGCTCTGCCGGGTGTGGTCGGCGGCGTACTGCTGGCGGTGCTGGCGTTCCTGATCTGGTTCGCGTTCCTGGCGTCGCCGGCGCGGAGCGCGTCGCATCGCCTGGTCAGGCTGGTGGTTCCGCTGGTCATTCTGGCCGTGGCGATCGGGAAGCTGGTGAGCTGACCGGAAACCCGGACATGTACGGTTTTGACAATCATTTTCATATTCATCCATACTCGGACCGTGCGATACCGACGACTCCTGCCTCTCGCGCTCGGCGCGGCGCTGCTGGCGACCGCCTGCGGGGCGCGAACGAACGGCGACGGTGACCCCAAGATCGTCGCGGCGTTCTATCCGCTGGCGTGGCTCGCGGGGCAGGTCGCCGGCCCCGACGCCACCGTGCAGAACCTCACCAAGCCCGGCGCCGAGCCCCACGACCTGGAACTGACCCCGCGCCAGGTCATCGACGTGGGCGAGGCCAGGCTGGCCTTCTACATCAGGGGCGTGCAGCCGGCCGTCGACAAGGCCGTGCGCGAGCACGCCAAGAAGCACTCCCTCGACGCGGCGTCGCTGGTCAAGACGCTGCCCGCCCCCCAGGACGAGGCCGACCACTCCGCCGAGGACCCGCACCTGTGGCTCGATCCGAGCAGGTTCGCCACCGTGGCCACCGCCCTGGGTGAACGTCTCGCCGCGATCGACGCCTCTCACGCCGCGGAGTACCGCTCGCGCGCCGCGCAGGTGGTCACCAAGCTGACCGCCCTGGACGCGGAATTCCGTACGGGCCTGCGCGACTGCGCCCGCAAGGAGATCGTCACGAGCCACTCGGCGTTCGGCTACCTGGCCGCACGATACGGGCTGACGCAGGTCGGCGTCACCGGCCTGGACCCCGAGGCCGAGCCGTCGCCCGCCCGGCTGGCAAGCCTGACGCAGCTCGTCCGGCGTACCGGCGCGACCACCGTCTTCACCGAGACGCTCATGAGCCCGAAGACCGCCGCGACGCTCGCCGCCGAGGCGGGCGTACGGACACAGGTGCTCGACCCGGTCGAAGGCGTGAAGGCCGGGTCGTCGGACGACTACTTTTCGATCATGCGCCGTGACCTGGCGACCCTGCGACCCGCCCTAGGATGCCGATGACCGTTCCGTTCCGCATGACAGGCGGTGAGGTGCGGCTGGACCGCCGCCCGGTGCTGCGCGGCGTCGACCTGACCGTCGAGCCGGGCGAGGTGCTCGCCGTGATGGGGCCGAACGGCTCCGGGAAGTCCACGTTGATCCGCTCGCTGCTGGGCCTGATCCCGCTGTCGGCCGGGCGGGTGGAGCTGTACGGCGTGCCGCCGGCCAGGTTCAGGGACTGGAAGCGCGTCGGGTACGTCCCGCAGCGGCTGTCGGTCGGCGGCGGTGTGCCCGCCACCGTACGCGAGGTCGTGTCGTCGGGCCGGATCGCCCGGCAGTCGCGGTTCCGTCCGTTCTCGGCCGCCGACCGGCGGGCGGTGGACCGGGCCCTCGACGCCGTCGGCATGGCCGATCGCGCGCGCGACTCCGCGCAGGAGCTGTCCGGTGGCCAGCAGCAGCGCGTGCTCATCGCCCGTGCCCTCGCCGGTGAGCCGGACGTCTTCGTCATGGACGAGCCGACGGCGGGCGTCGACGCCGCCAGCCAGGAGACCCTCGCCCGTACGCTGCGCGAACAGGTCGCCCAGGGCCGTACGGTCGTGCTGGTCGCCCACGAGCTCGGGCCGATGGAGCCGCTGATCACCCGTTCCGTGGTCCTGGAGGACGGCCGGATCGCGCACGAGGGCGCTCCTCCGAGGCCGCGGGGCGAGTGCGCCCGGCCCGGCCACGACCACGTCCACCCGCACGCCCCGGCCGAGGAGCCGCACCTCCTGTCATGATCGAACTCCTGTCGTACGACTTCCTGCGCCGCGCGCTGATCGCCGCGGTCCTCGTGGGCATCGCCGCACCGGCGGTCGGCACGTTCATCGTGCAGCGGCGGCTGGCCCTGCTCGGTGACGGCATCGGGCACATCGCGCTCACCGGCGTCGGCCTGGGCCTGCTCACGCGCACCTCGCCCACCATCCTCGCGCTCGTCGTGTCGGCGCTGGGCGCGGTCGCGATCGAGCTGCTGCGGGTGCGCACCCGCACCGGCGGCGACGTCGCCCTCGCCCTGCTGTTCTACGGCGGGCTGGCCGGTGGCGTGCTGTTCGCCAACCTGTCCGGCGGCAGCGCGAACCTCGGCAGCTACCTGTTCGGCTCGATCAGCAGTGTCGGCACCGGTGACCTGTACATCATCGCCGGCCTGGCAGTCGCGGTGATCGTCATCCTCGCGTTGTTCGGCCGGGAGCTGTTCGTCCTGTGCCAGGACGAAGAGGTGGCCCGCGCGAGCGGCCTGCCGGTCCGGTTCCTGTCGCTGCTCATCGCGGTGACCGCCGCGCTGACCGTGGTCGTCGCGATGCGCGCGGTCGGTCTGCTGCTGGTCAGCGCCCTGATGGTGGTGCCGGTCGCGGCGGCGCAGCAGCTCACCCGCGGGTTCAGGGCGACGATCGGGCTCGCCGTCGTGGTCGGGGTCGTCGCGTCCGTGGGCGGCCTGTGGGTCTCGGTCGACGCCGACTTCGCCCCCGGCCCGACGATCGTTCTCCTCGCGATGGCCGTCTTCCTGGTCGCCGTCGGAACGGGGAGACTGGTCCGTATGCGCCGAACGGACGTGAAGTGAGCGGTCGCCGGGAAGACGTGCGCCGGGCCCTCTCCGGCTGCGAGAGCTTCCGCAGCGCACAGGACATCTACACCGACCTGCGGGCGTCCGGCTCGCGGATCGGCCTGACCACGGTGTACCGGGCCCTGCAGGCGCTCTGCGAAACCGGCGAGGTCGACGTGCTGCGCACCGACGAGGGCGAGGCCATCTACCGCGCCTGCCGGACCGACGAGCATCACCATCACCTGGTGTGCCGCGTCTGCGGCCGTACCGTCGAGGTCGAGGGCCCGGCGGTGGAGAAATGGGCCGAGACGGTCGGCGCCGAGCACGGCTTCACGGACGTCACCCACACGGTCGAGGTGTTCGGCACCTGCTCCGAGCACTGATCCGCAGGGTCAGAGCCGGTCGACGACGTCGGCGAGGGCCTCCCGGACGCGGCGGCGCAGCCAGGCGTGCGCGGCGTCGGCGTCGTACCGGCGGTGCCAGGCCATGGCGATCTGTGCGGGCGGCGCCTCGACGGGCCGAACGCCACCGAGGCGGTCTCGTCATGCTGACGGTGACCGACCTCGACGGACGGGCGGCCCGGCGGGGCTGCACACGCCGACCGTCGAGCGGCTCGGACTCGTCGTGTTCGGGCCGATGGTCCGGGCGCTCGGCGACGCCCCGGTGTACGGGGTGATCGAGGTCGACACGCCGGAGGACCGCCTGCCGGTCGACCTCACGTGGCGCTACCGCGAGGGCGCGCCCGCCGCCTCGTCCGCGACGCTCGTGGCGGCCGTACGCGACCTCGATCTGCCGGACGAACCGGGCACCGCCTACGTCGCCGGCGAGGCGCGGACGGTCCAGGCCGTACGCGACGTCCTCGTCCGCGAACGCGCCTGGGGCCGGCGTTCGGTGCTCACCAAGCCGTTCTGGACCCCGGGCAAGCAGGGCATGGAGTGACCACGCTCCCCGGTCGCGCGGCCTCGGACCCCGGGCCGTGCGGCCGCGACGGCGGTGAGACGCCGGGCGGGACGACGGCGCGGCGACCCGGCGCGGCGGGAAGGGACGGTGGCACGGCGACCCGGCGCGGCGAGGAGGGACGGGTGGCACGGCGATCACTGACGGGCGGTCCGGTTGGAGGGCACCGGCTGGCGCCTCGCTAGGCCCGGTGAGCCCGTTCGCACACAAACTCGCGCCCGGCCGACCGTTTCCGCAGGTAACGACACCCGTGCCAGACCGTTTGTGTGCGAACGGGGCCACTTACCGCCCCGGCGATCGCCCGGCCCCCGCCGCGAGCGCGATGACCCGCTGCGTCGAGCGCACGACGTACGCCGGATGCCGGAAGACGTCCTCCCAGGAGAACCGCAGCAGCCGCCAGCCCGCCAGCGTGCACGCGTTGCCGAGGGTCCGGTCCCGGAGATACGCCTTGCGGTCGCGGTGATAGGCGAAGCCGTCCGCTTCAACGATCACGCGCAGGTCCGGCCACGCGAAGTCGACCGTCGCGAGATGACGCCCGCTGACCGCACGCATCTGGTACTGGCTCGCCGCCGGCCTGATCCCGTGCTCGATCAGCAGCATCCGCAGGGCGGACTCCAAGACCGACCCCGAACCCGGATCGCAGCAGTCGATCACATGGCGCAGCCGCCCGGCGCCGCGACCTCGAGTCTCGCGCGCCGCGTCCCGAAGGTCCGCAGACGAGACCAGCGCCTGCCGTACCGCCGAGTCAGCAATGGTCACCGCCTCGGTCGGTTCGAGTGCTCGGGCGCAATCGAGGACCGTACGAAAGGGCGTTGTGACGGGGATTCCGTCGACGCGCATGACCTCGGACGGACCGAGATCGGAACGATGGACGAAACATCCGGGATGGGCGACGCGTGCCTGGTTCCGCCTGACCGTGACATGACGATCGGGACGATGCGCCATCTCGATGCCATGCAGGGCAGCGGCAGCGTCATGGGAGACGACTCCGCCCGTCGCCAGCACCGCCAGCCTGGTCAGCCCGACGCCGCCCGCAGTCCCGAGGCAGTAGACCTTCTGATGCGCGCGCAGGATCCCGCCCATCGGCGAGAGCCCGCGTCAATGCGGACTTCGAGACTCCGGCGGCCAGCATCGTACGGCGATGAGCCACTCCACCACTCGCGGTGAGGAAGTCGACGGGATCCACGAGCGACCAGGATGGAGTCCGCGGCCCTTGATCGTGCGGCTTTCCTCGCATCCGCCCCTGCCCTGAGCCCGTTCGCACACAAACTCGCGCCCGGCCGACCGTTCGCGCAGGTGGCGAAGCCCGCACCGGACCGTTTGTGTGCGAACGGGATCGCGCAGCGGACGGAAACGGGCTCCTCGACGAGGGCCTGGAGCCGTCCCTCCGCATCTGAGCTCCGCCCGCCTGCGCTCGCACGGCGCGACGTTGTGGTTGCCGAGCAGCCGCGTTCCGTGCAGTCCTCCCTAGGACCAGAGCCGTCCCGCCGCGCGCGGGGCACAACGGAGAAGGGAATCCCCGATGAAGGACAAGATAAGTAAGGCAGCCTCGGCTGTCGGAACCGGTGCGGTCATGACGGCCGCGGTGACCACTGGCAGCCTCGGCGTCACGGTCGCCGCCGCTGCGGCGAGCGCGGTGGCGGGGCACGTCGCTGAGAGCCGCGAGAAGGCACCTGCGAACGAACCCGGCACGAAGACCGGCGAGAACTGATGGGCGCAGCCCCATGACAATGAAGCGGCCCCTCTCAGAGGGGCCGCTTCTCTGTCGATCCGGCGTCGACGGTCCGGCCGCCGCAGCGCGACAACGCTCCCGCGGCCGGCACACCGAAGTCCGACGACGACACACGCCTCCGCCGCGAGACATGAAACCTCGCTGCGGGGTCGCTCAGCGGACGGAGACGGGCTCGTCGTCGTCGAGACCCGCGTCGGGGGCGGTGACCTCGTTCGGTATCGCACCGCCGAAACGGCGGTCGCGGTGGGCGTACTGCTCGCACGCCTGCCAGAAGTGGCGCCGGTCGAAGTCCGGCCACAGGATGTCCTGGTACACGAACTCGGCGTACGCCGCCTGCCACACCAGGAAGTTGGAGCTGCGCTGCTCGCCCGACGGGCGGAGGAAGAGGTCGACCTCCGGTATCTCCGGCCGGTACAGGTACCGCGCGAACGTCTTCTCGTTGATCTTCTCCGGGCGGAGCCTGCCGGCCTGCACATCGCGGGCGATGGCCGCGGCGGCGTCCGCGATCTCGGCCCGGCCGCCGTAGTTGACGCAGAACTGCAGCGTGAGCACCTTGTTGTGCTCGGTCATGCGCTCCGCGTCCTCGAGCTCGTTGATGACACTCCGCCAGAGCTTCGGCCGGCGGCCGGCCCAGCACACGCGGACGCCCATGGCGTTCAGCTGATCACGACGGCGGCGGATCACGTCGCGGTTGAAGCCCATGAGGAACCGCACCTCCTCGGGCGACCGCCGCCAGTTCTCCGTCGAGAACGCGTACGCCGACAGGTACGGCACACCGAGCTCGATCGCCCCCATGATCACGTCGAAGAGGGAGTACTCCCCCATCTTGTGCCCCTCGGTGCGCGGCAGGCCTCGTTCCTTCGCCCACCGCCCGTTGCCGTCCATGACGACGGCGACATGCCGGGGAATGAACTCCTTGGGGATGGCGGGCGGCCGTGCGCCGCTCTTGTGCGGCTCCGGCGGCTGTACGCCCCTCATGGTCCGGTCGTCTCCTCACTCGATGGTCAGGTTCAGCGTCGTGCCGTGGAACCGCGCGGCCTCGTCCCTCGGCCGGCCACTCCGCTCGCTCGGCGCCTCGCGCTCCACGTGCTTGAGGGAGCGGATTCCGTGCTCCAGGTGCCACTGGAGGTAGGCCGCGACGAGGCCGCTGCACTCCACCCGATGCCTCGGCTCGCTGCGGTCCGCGCGCGCCCAGTCGCCACGCAGCAATGCGATCATGAGGCCGACCGTGGCCTCGGCGGGACTGGCGGACCCGGGCGGACGGCAGGACCCGCACACCATACCGCCGGCGGCGATCGCGAACGCCCGGCCGGTCCGCTCACCGCAGCGCGCGCACTCCTCCAGCGACGGCGCGTAGCCCGCGATGGCCAGCGAGCGCAGGAAATAGGCGTCGAGGACGAGCCGGGGATCGTGCCCGCCCTCCACGAGAGTCCGCAGACCCCCGATGACCAGCAGGAACTGCCGCAGGGCCGGCTCCCGCTCGATCGGGGTGAGCTTCTCGGCGGTCTCCAGAATGGCCGTGCCCGCGGTGTACCGCGGGTAGTCGGTGACGAGGCGCTCGCCGTACGGGCGCAGCGTCTCGGCCTGGGTGATCAGGTCGAGGGAGCGGCGCTCGTACAGCTGCAGGTCCACGTGGGTAAACGGCTCCAGCCGGGCGCCGAACCGCGACTTGGTCTTGCGGACGCCCTTGGCCGCGGCCCGCACCCGCCCGGTGCGACGGGTAAGGATCGTCACGATGCGGTCCGCCTCGCCCAGCTTCTGGGTACGTAGGACGACGCCTTCGTCACGATAGAGACTCACCCGTCCATTGTCCCGCAGAAGCCGGGTGGAACCGTCAGGAACCCGCAACCGTCCAAGGTCGTTGACTTGATCGTCCGACCCGAAGGCTCGTACGAGCCGACGTCTCAGGAGACAACGTTGACCTGCTTCTTCGACGCTTCACACGGCCCGGCCGCCCAGGAGATCACCTGGACGCCGCAGTGGGGGTCGCCGCGCCCCGTACGCTGCTGCGCGGCGTGCGCGCAGCGCTGGATGGAGTACCTCCACGCGCAGAGCGGATATCCGCAACCGGGCTATCCGCAGCAGGGATATCCCCAGCCACACGGCTACCAGCAGGGTTACCCGCAGCCGGGCTACCCGGACTATGACCACGACCACCAGCAGCGGCGCCAGTACGGCCTCGGCAGTGTCGCCGCCGCGGGTGCGGCGGGCTTCGTCGGCGGCATGGTCGTCAACGAGCTGCTGGACGACGATGACGAGCACGTCGAGGTCATCGAGCACGTGGTCGAACACGACGACTTCGACGGTGGCTATGGGGGCGATTGGTGAGGAAGCGCCCATAGTTCCACTGCGGAGGCGACCTCTGACGTTCGGTGACCGGATGCGGCCCAGGGAATCCGTGGTGGGGCGGGCAGGCGCGTGGGAGCGTGGCCCCATGAGATGCGCAATCATCCCCCCACACGTCCTGGACCACATCGCCGAACGCCATCGTGACGAGCGGCTGCGCGAGCTCGCCGAGCGCACCCTGGCCATCGACAGCGGACGGCGCGACGCCCGCGCGGCCGCGCAGCTGATCGCCTCCGCCGAGCCGACGTCCGGTCCGTCGGCTCCGAAGCGGACGATCCACGACGCCGGTCACCGCGAGCGGCTGCCCGGCAGGACCGTCCGGTCCGAGGGCGGCCCGGCGACCGGCGACAAGGCCGCCGACGAGATCTACGACTGGCTCGGCGTCACGTTCGACTTCTACCGCAGCGCCTACGGGCGCGACTCGATCGACGGCGCCGGCCTGCCGCTCGTCGCGACGGTGCACTACGCCGTCAACTACGACAACGCCTTCTGGGACGGGTCCCAGATGGTCTACGGCGACGGCGACCAGCAGATCTTCACGACGTTCACCGGTCCGCTCGACGTCACCGGCCACGAGCTGACCCACGGCGTCACCCAGTACTCCGGCGGGCTGGACTACTCGGATCAGAGCGGAGCCCTCAACGAGTCGCTGTCGGACGTCTTCGGCTCGCTCGTCAAGCAGTACCACCTCGGCCAGACCGCGGACCAGGCCGACTGGCTGATCGGCCAGGGCATGTTCGCCTCCGGAGTGCACGGCACCGCGCTGCGCTCGATGAAGGCCCCGGGCACCGCGTACGACGACCCGAACCTCGGCAAGGACCCGCAGCCGGCCGACATGGCGCACTTCGTCAAGACGTCGCGGGACAACGGCGGCGTCCACATCAACTCCGGGATCCCCAACCGTGCGTTCTGCCTCGCCGCGACCGCGATCGGCGGTCACGCATGGGAGAAGGCCGGGCGGATCTGGTACGACACGCTCACCGGCGGTCAGGTGCCCACGGACGCCGACTTCGCGACGTTCGCCGGCATGACGCACGCGACGGCGGGCAAGCTCTTCGGTGTGAAGAGCGCAGAGAGCGACGCCGTGCGCCAGGCGTGGACCACCGTCGGCGTGGAGATCGAGTGAAGGTGATCGTCACCCGTAGCGGAGGATTCGCCGGGATGGTCCGCCGCGCCGAGATCGACTCGGCGGACCATCCGGTGGCGGGTCGGCTCATCGACGAGATCGACCTGGGTGAGGTCCCGGAGCCGGCACCGGCCGCCGATCGGTTCGTGTACGACATCGAGATCGGCGACCGCCACGTGTCGGTCGGGGAGGCGGACCTGCACGGCCCGCTCCGCGAGCTCGTCGACTATGTGCTGGCCCACGGCGGGTCATAGCCCCTCATGAGGGCGCGACCGGCCGGGCCGTTCGTACCGCCGGATCGCGACGGCCGAACGGCGTGCCTGGCTCCCGCGGTCAGCGGGCGGCGCGGTTGACGGCCGACAGGACGGCCTTCAGTGAGGCGGTCACCGTGTTCGCGTCGATCCCGACGCCCCACAGCACCTGCTCGCCGACCTGACACTCGACGTACGCCGCGGCCTTCGCGTCACTGCCCGAAGACAGGGCGTGCTCGGTGTAGTCGAGCACGCGGGCCTCGACGCCGACCGCTTCGAGCGCGTTGACGAACGCGGAGATCGGGCCGTTGCCGATGCCCTCGATCTCGCGGATCTCCCCGCTGATGCGCAGGTCGACGTTGAGAACGTCCTTCTCGTCGACTCGGGAGCTCGCGCGGTGGGCCAGCAGACCCACACGCGGCCCGTTGGTGAGGAACTCCCGGTCGAAGATCTCCCACATCTGCTCGGGCGTGACCTCGCCGCCCTCTCCGTCGGTGTGCTGCTGCACCACGCGGGAGAACTCGATCTGCAGCTTGCGCGGCAGGTCGAGGGAGTGCTCGGTCTTCATGATGTAGGCCACGCCGCCCTTGCCGGACTGGCTGTTGACCCGGATCACCGCTTCGTACGACCGGCCGACGTCCTTCGGGTCGATCGGGAGGTACGGCAGCGCCCAGCGGAACTCGTCCACCGGCACGCCGGCGGCCGCCGCGTCGCGCTCCAGGGCGTCGAAGCCCTTCTTGATGGCGTCCTGGTGGGAGCCGGAGAAGGAGGTGTAGACGAGGTCGCCGGCGTACGGGTGGCGCTCGTGCACCGGAATCTGGTTGCAGTACTCGACGGTGCGGCGGATCTCGTCGATGTCCGAGAAGTCGATCTGCGGGTCGATGCCCTGGGAGAAGAGGTTCATGCCCAGCGTCACCAGGCAAACGTTGCCCGTACGCTCGCCGTTGCCGAACAGGCAGCCCTCGACGCGGTCGGCACCGGCCATCATCGCCAGTTCGGCGGAGGCCACGCCGGTGCCGCGGTCGTTGTGCGGGTGCACCGACAGCGCGACGTGCTCGCGGCGGGACAGGTTACGGCTCATCCACTCGATCTGGTCGGCGTAGACGTTCGGCGTGGACCGCTCGATCGTGGACGGCAGGTTCAGGATGATCTCGCGGTCCGGGCCCGGCTCCCAGGTGTCCATGACCGCTTCGCAGACCTCGAGGGCGAACTCCAGCTCGGTGTCGATGAAGATCTCCGGGCTGTACTCGTAACCGAAGTCGCAGTCGCCGAGGTACTTCTCGGCGTACTTCATGACGTGCTGGGTGCCCTGCACGGCCAGGGCCTTGCACTCGTCCCGGTCGATGCCGAACACCACGCGCCGGAACAGCGGCGCGGTGGCGTTGTACAGGTGGACGGTGGCGCGGGGCGCGCCGGCCAGCGACTGGACCGTGCGCTCGATCAGCTCCTCACGCGCCTGGGTGAGGACGGAGATCTGGACATCGGCCGGGATCCGGCCCTCTTCGATGAGCTGGCGGACGAAGTCGAAGTCGGTCTGGCTGGCCGACGGGAAGCCGACCTCGATCTCCTTGTAGCCCATGCGGACCAGCAGCTCGAACATGGCCAGCTTGCGCGCCTGGCTCATGGGATCGATCAGTGCCTGGTTGCCGTCACGCAGGTCGGTGGACAGCCAGCGCGGCGCCTTGGTGATCGTCTTGCTCGGCCAGGTGCGGTCGGGCAGGTCGACCGGTTTGAACGGGGCGTACCGGCCGAAGGGCATGGAGCTGGGCTGTTGCTGGATTCGAGGATTCATGAAAGGGGTGCTCCCGGAGCAGATGCCTGCGGCCGACGGTCACGCCGAAGCCCCGCGGCGAGGGAGCCGGCCGTTAGTGGCCCCCGCCGCGGCCGCTAAGGAGGAGCAGCTCGCACAGCATGCCAAACAAGCTAACAGATGCCCCCCGCCGCATCCCAAACGATCCCACCCAATGAGACGACGCACCGAGGTGCGCCGCACCTCGGTGCGCTATCCTGGTGAACGGAAGGGAGGCCGACCATGACGACACGAGCCTTCACCGTGCGGGTGTCCGAGGACCAGGCCGAAGAACTCGAGGCGATCGCCGCCGCAGAGGGGACCTCAGTGGCCGAAGAAGTGCGCAGCGCCCTTACGGAGCGCATTGCGGCACGCCGCAAGGACGGGGAATTCCAGGCGCGACTTCGCGCGACCATGGAGCGTAACCGCCGCGTACTAGACAGACTGGCGGAGTGACGTTCCGTTATCTCGATCTCGCTGACCTGCTCATCATCGCCGAGGCCGTGCTGGAGATGCCGGCCGAGAAGCTCGCATACTCCTGCCGGTTAGCTCTCGCTGAGTCGGCGGCTCATGCACCGGCGGCGAGTTACGACGGCGTCGATTTCTATCCGGATCTGCCGACCAAGGCCGCGGTCCTCTGTATTCATCTCGCCAAGAATCACCCATTTCCCGACGGGAACAAACGGGTCGCGTTCCTCTCCATGATCGAACTCATGGAGCGCAGCGGTTACCGCTGGACGCCACCTCCGGGAGACGAGGACGGAGAGATCTCTGCCCAGATCATCCTCGACGTCGCCGCCGGACCGGTGACCGACCACGTCATCGCCGGACTCGCTCACTGGATCAGGGAGCGGGTCGGGATCAGGGGATGAGGACGGACAGGCAGGTCACGCAGCCTTCCATCTTCTCGAACTCGCTGATGTCGACGACGGCGACGTCGTAGCCCTCGTTCCGGAGCTGCTCGGCCGTACGCGGGGCGGACGCGGCGATGAGCACCTGCTTCTCCCCCAGCACGACCACGTGCGCGCCGGAGGGCTCCGGCGCCACCCGGAGGCCGGGCAGGACCGAGGTGTCCACCCAGTCCGGGTTGCCGATGAGCGTGCCGTCCGGCAGGGCCGTCATCGCGGTCTTCAGGTGCAGGCAGTCCCGCAGCTCGACGGGGACGACATGCCGGCCGCGAGTGCCGAGGAGCCGGGGCAACTGGCAGATGGCGTCCTCGTTCGTACGGCCCGAGCGCCCGACATAGACGGTCGTGCCGACCTGTAGCACGTCGCCACCGTCGAGAGTGCCCTCCCCGTCGATCCGGGCGACCTCGAGACCCAGCTCGGTGACCGCCCGCTCCATGGACTCCACCTCGGGACGGCGCTCCGGCGCCCCGGACCGGGCGAGGACGGCGAGGCCGCCGCAGACGACCACGGTGTCCTCGACGAAGACCGCGTCCGGGAGGTCGTCGGCCGCCGGGAGCTCACGCACCCGCCAGCCCGCCGACCGCAGGGCCGCGACGTACGCGTCATGCTGACGCGCCGCCAGCTCGGCGTCGACCGGGGTCCGGTCGATGTGGGTCACGAGCCCATCGGCCAGGCGCGGGCTCGGCCGCCGTACCAGGGCGGTACGCGTGATCGGCTGCTCGGGTTCCACCACGAACGGCTCCTGCCTTGTCACGGCGCTCCCCGCGTCGGGGAACGCCTCGGGTCGTTGCGCTTTCGAGGCGGCGCTCACTCCCGCGCGGCCCGCTCGGTCGTCGCGATCACACCGAACGCGTGCGCGGGCGTGAGGCCCAACCGGCTCGCGACCTGGCGGAGCACCTGGCGTTCGGCGTCGCTGAGTGCACCGTCGGCCAGGGCGACGCGGACCGTCTGCGCCAGGAACCACTCCCTGGCCTCGGTGGTGAGCTGCGCCCCGGCCGTGGCGATCACATCTTCGGCGTCGCCGGGCGGCTCGTCGAGGTCGGCCTGGAGCGCGTCGTCGTCGAAGTCGGCCGCGCCGTACCCGCGGATCGCCTCGACCGCGCGGTTCCGTGCCCCGGTGTGGTCGGGGTTCCCGGCGGTCAGGACGGGCACCACGGCGGCGCGCATGGCCACCGGCAGGGCGGCCTCCATCTGCCGGACGGTCGGCAGGCGGAGGGCGCCGAGACCGAAGCGGTTGCGGCACGTGGTGCACTCGACGATCTCACCGACGCGGGTCAGCGGGATCACCGGCAGGAAGAAGAGCGTGAACCACCGGCGGGCCACCCTCCGCCGATAGCGCCGGTCGCCTCCGCAGTGGGGGCAGTGAAAGTCACCGTGGCTCACGGTTCGGAAGAACACGGCGAACCCGAAGATCAACAGCACGGGCGACCTCCTCCTGAATCAACCTGATATCGGAGAATATCGAGCCCACCAATTCGCCCCGCAGAGCGCCCGCCGCTGCCGCGCCCGTCCTCGCCGGTCACGAGGACGACCGAATCTCCGATGTTCCCGATCTCTTCGGCCGCCGGACGTTAGGCTCCCGCGCCATGACCACCCCGCCTGGTGACCATCCCCTGTCCGACGCCTCGCCCTCCTCGCCCCCAGCATCCGACGCCCGGAGAGTGCGCGCGACGGCCCCGGAGGCCGGGCCGGATCCGGACGGCACGGCTTCGCCGAGACCGCCTCAGGCGTGGTTCACGCCACCTCAGGTACCGGCCGTGCCCGAACAACCGGCCGCGGCCCCGCACAAGAGCCTCGCCGAGTACGTCGGCGTCACACTGATCGGCGCGGCGGCACTCCTCCTCCTGTCGCTCTTCCTGCCGTGGACCACCTGGCGCACTCCCGACCTCGGGCGGAGCGTCCTGGAGGGAATGCCGGCCTCCCGGGCGCACGCCACGTACGGGCTGGCCGGGCCGCACGGGGAGATCGTCGTGCTCGCCGGCATGGCGGCCCTCGGCCTCGCCCTGGCGGGCCGGGCCGTGCACGAGCGCTTCATCCCGTACGCGGCGATCCCCGGAGCCCTCAGCCTCCTGGCGGTCTTCCACCGGGGCGTGACCCTCGGCGATGAGGGCGTGACCGAGTCGATCACCTGGGGGTTCTGGATCGCCGTCCTCGCGTCGGTGGCCGTGCTGGCCCTCGGCCTGGCCGCGCTGGCGCGCGAACACCCTCAGTCGTAGAAACCGAGGCGGCGCAGCTGCTTCGGGTCACGCTGCCAGTCCTTCGCCACCTTGATCCGCAGATCGAGGTAGACCCTGGTGCCGAGGAGCGCCTCGATCTGCTTGCGGGCGCGGGTGCCGACGTCCTTCAGCCGTGCGCCCTTGGGCCCGATGACGATGCCCTTCTGGCTGGGGCGCTCGACGAACAGCCACGCCTGGACGTCGATCAGGTCGTCACGGTCCTCGCGCGGCCTGATCTCCTCGACCACGACGGCGATCGAGTGCGGGAGCTCCTCGCGCACGCCCTCCAGCGCGGCCTCGCGGATGAGCTCCGCCACGAGGATGTGCTCAGGCTCGTCCGTCAGCTCGCCTTCGGGGTACAGCGGCATGCCCTCGGGCAGCCGGGCGGTCAGCAGGTCGCTGACCACGTCGAGCTGGTAGCCCGACTCGGCCGAACACGGCACGATGTCGGCCCAGTCTCCGAGCCGGGAGACCTTCAGCAGCTGCTCGGCGACCTGCTTTCGGTCGGCGAGGTCGGTCTTGGTCACGATCGCGATGACCGGCGTCTTCTTCACCTGGGCCAGCTCCGCCGCGATGAAGCGGTCCCCCGGCCCGACCGGGTCGCTCGCGGGGACGCAGAAGCCGATGACGTCGACCTCGCTCAGCGTGGAGCGGACCAGGCTGTCCAGCCGCTCCCCCAGCAGCGTGCGAGGCTTGTGCAGTCCCGGCGTGTCGACGATGACCAGCTGGGCGTCGGGCCGGTTCACGATGCCGCGGATGGCACGGCGCGTGGTCTGCGGCTTGTTGCTGGTGATCGCCACTTTGGTCCCGACGAGGGCGTTCATCAGCGTGGACTTGCCCACGTTGGGACGCCCGATGAAGCAGGCGAACCCGGATCGGAAGCGGGTGCCGGTCGAAGTCTGGGGCGAGGTCACATCGTCGATTGTCCCGTATTCCGCGCCAGGGTCCGACAGCACATGCGGCGATCAGTCCGCCAGCACGGTCCGTACGGCGCCGTCCGGGCCCGCGACGAGCACCGGCGCCTTGGCGGCGAGGTCACGGACCGCCGCGACATCGGGAGCGGCGGCCTCGGTGACGACGGCGGCGGCCTCCAGGCTCTCCGCTCCGCTGGACACCGCCATCGCCACGGCCACCTGCAACGCCGTCAGCTTCAGCGAGGGCAGCTCCACCGTCGCGGCGGCGTACGTGCGGCCGGTCTCGTCCCGGACCGCGGCGCCCTCCGCGGACCCGGCACGGGCCCGCGTCGACCGGGCCAAGGTGATGATCTTCGCGTCTTCCGGATCCAGCTCGCTCACGCGCCCCAGCGTACTTCCCGCGTCCGGCGACCGCGGTGGGGGTCAGGCCTCGACGTTCTCGGGCTCCTGCTCCGCCTCGGACTCCTCGGCGGGGATCCGCTCCACCAGGACGGTGCTGATGCGGTTGCGGCGGCCGACCAGGCTCTCGGCGGTCAACCGCAGCCCCGACACCTTCGCCCGGGACCCGGCGATCGGCACCCGGCCGAGCGCGTGCCCCAGCAGACCGCCGACGGTCTCGACCTCGTCCACCTCGATCTCCACGCCGAACAGCTCGGCCAGGTCCTCCACCGGTAGCCGGGCCGTGACCCGCGCGGAACCGTCGGGCAGCCGCTCCACGCGGGGCGGCTCCTGGTCGTACTCGTCGGTGATCTCCCCGACGATCTCCTCGAGGATGTCCTCGATGGTGACCAGGCCCGCGGTCCCGCCGTACTCGTCGATGACGATGGCGCAGTGGATCTGGCGGGCCTGCATCTCGCGGAGCAGCTCGTCGATGGGCTTGCTGTCCGGGACGTACGTCGCCGGCCGCATGATCGACTCGACCTTCTCGACCGACTCGCCCTCGCGGAACTCGTGGCTGCGGCGGACGATGTCCTTGAGGTAGGCGATGCCGACCACGTCGTCCTCGTTCTCGCCGACCACCGGAATCCGGGAGAACCCGCTGCGCAACGCGAGCGACAGCGCCTGCCGCAGCGTCTTGTCGCGCTCGATGAACACGATGTCGGTGCGCGGCACCATCACCTCGCGCACGAGCGTGTCACCCAGCTCGAACACCGAGTGGATCATCTCGCGCTCGTCCGGCTCGATGAGCCGCCGCTGCTCGGCGAGGTCGACGAGGTCCCGCAGCTCGGCCTCTGACGCGAACGGCCCCTCGCGGAACCCGCGACCGGGCGTGAGGGCGTTGCCGAGCAGGATCAACAGTTGTGGCAGCGGCCCCAGGACGCGGGCCAGCGGGTGGATCACCGCCGCGCCGGCCAGCGCGACGCGGTCGACGTGCTGGCGGCCGAGCGTGCGCGGCGAGACGCCGACGGCGATGTAGCTGACGACGATCATGGCGGCGGCGGCCGTGAGGTACGCGCGCCAGTTCGCGCCCAGCCACGTGATGCACAGGTCTGCGACGAGGACCGTCGCGGTCAGCTCGCAGCTCACCCGCAACAGCAGCACGAGGTTGAGGTAGCGCGGCGGGTCGGCGACGACCTCCGCGAGCTGCCGGGCCCCCCGCCGCTCCTCGCGCACGATCTCTTCCACCCGGACCCGGGAGATCCGGGCGAGCGCGGTCTCGGCGCTCGCGAACAGACCGGCGACCGCCACCAGCGCGGCGGCGCCGACGATCAACCAACCCTGAACAGCGGTCATGAGGAGGGCCGGGACCGAGCCTCACGCCAAGAGGCGAGCAGCTCAGCCTGCAGGCCGAACATCTCCTTGTGCTCTTCGGGCTCGGCGTGGTCGTAGCCGAGCAGATGCAGGATGCCGTGGGTGCAGAGCAGATGCAGCTCGTCCTCGGTGCTGTGACCGGCCGTCTTGGCCTGCCTCGCCGCGACGGTCGGGCACAGCACGACGTCACCGAGCAGCGCCGGGTCCGGCGGCGCGTCCTCGGCCCCACCGGACACGTGGCCCGGCCGCAGCTCGTCCATCGGGAAGGACAGCACGTCGGTGGGGCCCGGCTCGCCCATCCACTTCTCGTGTAGCTCGCTCATCGCGTCCTCGTCGACGAGGACGATCGACAGCTCGGCGAGCGGATGCACCCGCAGCCTCTCCAGCACGTGCGCGGCCAGGGCCGACAGGGCGGTCTCGTCCGCCGCCGCGCCGGACTCGTTCAGGACCTCGATGCTCATTGGTCGCTCGCCCTTCTCACTCGCTTCGCGGAGAACCTCATCCCTCGGCCCTCCACTCCGCTCGCTGCGGCGGGCTCACTCCGGTTCACTGTCAGCGCCCCCGTTTGCGGGTACCGCGGCTCGACGCGCCCTGATTGATCGGGCCGGATTGCGCGTCGTAGCGGCTGTACGCGTCGACGATGGCGCTCACCAGCTTGTGGCGCACGACGTCCTTGCTCGTCAGCGTGCAGAAGGCGATGTCGTCCAGCCCGTCGAGGATGCCCTGGATGACCCGCAGGCCGCTCTGCTGCCCCGAGGGCAGGTCGACCTGGGTGACGTCACCGGTCACGACGACCTTGGACCCGAAGCCGAGCCGGGTCAGGAACATCTTCATCTGCTCCGGCGAGGTGTTCTGCGCCTCATCGAGGATGATGAAGGAGTCATTCAAGCTCCGGCCCCTCATGTATGCGAGGGGCGCCACTTCGATGGTGCCGGCGGCCATCAGGCGGGGGATCGAGTCGGGGTCGACCATGTCGTGCAGCGCGTCGTACAGCGGCCGCAGGTAGGGGTCAATCTTCTCGTACAGGGTGCCCGGCAGGAAGCCCAGACGCTCACCGGCCTCGACGGCCGGGCGGGTCAGGATGATGCGGTTGACCTCCTTGGCCTGCAGGGCCTTCACGGCCTTGGCCATGGCCAGGTAGGTCTTGCCGGTGCCCGCCGGTCCGATGCCGAACACGATGGTGTGCCGGTCGATCGCGTCGACGTAGTGCTTCTGGTTCAGCGTCTTGGGACGGATGGTGCGGCCCCGCGACGAAAGGATGTCGAGGGTGAGCACTTCGGCGGGCCGCTCTGACGTCTCGGCGCGCAGCATCGCGATGCTGCGCTCGATCGCGTCGGGGGTGATGGGAGTGCCGCTCTTGAGCAGGTCGAGCAGTTCCTCGAAGAGCTTGGCGGCGAGCTCGGTCTCTTCCGAGCGACCCGTGATCGTGATCTCGTTGCCGCGTACGTGGACGTCGCTGTCGAAGGCTCGCTCCACCACGTCGAGGAGCTCGTCGCGAGAACCGAGCAGGGCGACCATGGAGTGGTCGTCCGGGATCACGATCTTGATCTGCGTACGCGCGCCGTCGGGCGCGGCATCGGTATGAGTTGATTCGGCCATAGCGCGGCCTTGCGGCCTCTTCGCCCCTGCCTTCCGGTCACGTCGGGTCTTCGGCTGCGTGTCACCCATGTTACCGGCCTGCACCACTCATTTTCCGATCACGCGGGGACGGCCGGCTCATCCCGGCGGCCAGCCCAGCCCGCGGCCTCCGAGTACGTGCGCGTGCACGTGGAAGACGGTCTGTCCAGCGCCGGAACCGGTGTTGAAGACGACGCGGTAACCGGTCTCGTCGACGCCGTCCGCGACGGCCACCCGGTGCGCCTCCCGGATCAGCTCGGCGAGCAGGTCGCCGTCGGAGGAGGCGAGCGCAGCCGCGGTCGGATGGTGCTCCCGCGGGATGACGAGCACGTGCGTCGGCGCCTGCGGGTTGATGTCACGGAACGCGATCGTCCGGTCCGACTCCCGCATCACGTCCGCGGGCACCTCACCCGACACGATCTTGCAGAACAAGCAGTCCTGTTCCGTCAATGCACTCTCCTTCGCCGGGACCAGCGCATGTTATCGCGGCATGGGAGGCCGCTGTCGTCTGCGAATCGTTACGCGTGCGGGCGTGTAACTCTGGCCAAGACACTCCCTTGTCTGGTTATCGTTGCTCTCACGCGAACCCCCAGCGCCGGATCCGTTCGGTAAATCCAGAGCCGGGTGACGTTCGCGCGAACTTGCTGGGGCACGGCGTTCGTCCAATGAAGACGACAGCCGATGACGGCACTGACGGGCGGATAAGGCGAGACGAGGCATGCCCTTTCGTAAACCTGACGGCGAGGGCACGCGTCCCACTGATGTGACCGAGACCCTCGTGGCCAGAGGAACGACGGGCGCGGTAGCCGTGGCCTGGGACGCTGACCAGGCGGTTACCGCGCTTTACAGCGCCCATTACCGCTCCCTCGTGCGACTCAGCGCCCTCCTGGTGCGCGACCTCGCGACGGCGGAGGAAGTGGTTCAGGACGCGTTCGTCGCCATGCACGGGGCCTGGCGGCGGCTGCGCGATCCGGAGAAGGCGCTGTCGTACCTCCGGCAGTCGGTGGTCAACCGGTCACGATCCGTACTGCGGCACCGGGCCGTCGTCGAGAAGTACGCTCCCAAGGGCCTGCCGGACGCGCCGAGCGCCGAGAACGGCGCGATCGTCGAGCTCGAGCGCACCGCCGTGGTCAAGGCGCTGGGCGGGCTGCCCACCCGACAGCGGGAGGCGCTGGTGCTGCGCTACTACGGTGATCTGTCCGAGGCGGAGATCGCCAACACCATGGGGATCAGCCGGGGAGCCGTCAAGAGCCATACCGCGCGCGGGATGGCCGCGCTACGCAGCGTTCTGGAGAAGCTTTAATGACCGAACCCTTCGACGAGTACGGCGAGCGTCTACGCCGTGTCTTGCACGCGGAAGCGGAAGCGGTCACGCCCTCTCCAGAGGGGCTTGAGCAGATCCGCGGCAAGATAAGCAAGAAGCGCGAGCGGCGCTTCGGCGCCTGGTTCGCCATCCCGTGGCTACGCCCGCTGGCGGCCGTGGCCGCCGCGATCGTGGTCGCGGGGGCCGCCGTGTCGGCGACCCCGGCACTCAAGACCTTCGTTCAGACGGGGCACTTCAGCCCGGAGGATCGGCAGGACGGCGGCACGTCGGTGGCCGGCGGGCAGCACGCGGTGACCGCCGCACCCCCGGTCAACCCGTCCCATTCGGGGATGAGTGCCGCGCCCCATCCGACGTGGGCCCCGACCACGCCGTCCGGCGCCCACGTCATCACGGGGCGCAAGTGCCCGCCGGGTGAGGACCCGATCAAGCCGCCGCCCGGTTCGACCGACGGCCAGACGGCGAGCGTGAGTCCTTCACCGCAGGTCACCTGCCGCCCGGACACGGTGACCTCTCCGCCCACGTCACAGGCCGCGAGCCCGCCGCCCGTCACCTCGCCGACGCAGCAGACCCCGACGAGCGAGGCGCCGACCAACGGGGCCCAGCAGCCGTCCACGCAGTCGTCGCCGTGATGTGACGTCTACCAGCGGCCGGTGCGGCTGAGCAGCACGGCGGCCGCCGCCACCCCCGCGGTGGAGGTGCGCAGGACGGTCGGGCCCAGGAGCACCGGTGTTCCACCCGCGGCCTCGAACGCGGCGAGCTCGTCGTCGGTCAGCCCGCCCTCCGGGCCGACGACCACGACAATGTCGCCGGTGGCCGGGACGTCGACCCGGCTGAGCGGCCGCTCCGCCTCCTCGTGCAGGATCACGGCCAGCGCGGCGCCGGTGACGCGCTCGGCCGCCGCCGCCGTGTCGGCCGGCTCGGTCACCTCGGGCAGCCATGCGCGCCGGCTCTGCTTGGCCGCCTCACGGGCGGTGCTGCGCCATCGTCCGAGCGCCTTGGCGCGGCGTTCGCCCCGCCACTGCGTGACGCAGCGGGCGGCCGACCACGGCACGATGACGTCGACGCCCACCTCGGTCATCATCTCGACCGCCAGTTCTCCCCGGTCGCCCTTGGGCAGCGCCTGCACCACCACGATCCGGGGTTCCGGCCGGGGAACGTGGCGACGGGCGCGCGCCTCCAGGTGAAGGCTGTCCCGCTCGGCCGAGGTGACGACGCACTCGACCAGCCGGCCCTCCCCGTCGCTCAGGTCGACCCGCTCCCCCGCCCGCAGCCGGCGCACGGCTGCCGCGTGGCGCCCCTCGGGCCCGTCCAGGACGATCCGGTCGGACTCGAGGCGGGAGGGGTCGATGAGGAAGACGGGTGGGCTCATGGCACCGATCGTAGGGGGGTACGGGCGACGGCCGGGTCGAGCGAGCCGGCCGCCTTGATCGTGTGCAGGATCGGTGCGGTCTCGAGGGTGTGGATCCCGTCGAGGGCGCCGAGGCGCCGCGTCAGGTAGTGGTGCAGCTCGGCCGGGTCGGCGCAGAGCGCCTGGGCGAGGAGGTTGGTGGGGCCGGTGGTGGCGGCGACCACGGCCAGTTCCGGGTGGCCGGCGAGGGTCGTCGCGACGTGGTCCAGGCGTGCCGGCGCGACGGCCATCCACAGCAGGGCCTGGGTGGTGGCGCCGAGGAGCGCCGGATCGATCTCGACGTCGAAGAAGACCGTCCCCCGGGAACGGAGGTCGGTGAGGTGGCGCGCCACGGTCGCCTGTGACCAGCCGGTGGCGGCGGCCAGTTCGGCGTACGAGGCGCGGCCGTCGCGGCGGAGCGCGTCGAGGAGGTCCCGGTCCGCACGCGCCGGCGCCCGGCGCCCGGCCGGGGTGGCGGGTTCGCGGGTCGGGGCGTCGGCGGTCGCGCGGGGAGGAGCCTTCGCGGGCTCGCGGACGGAAGCGACGGAGGGATCGTGGACCGGGGCTGCGGGCGCGGGGAACGGAGCGGTGGCGGGCTCGCGGGCCGGGCGGAGTTGCGCCTGTTGCCGGTCGCTGAGGGCCTGGGCGATCCCCCGCCAGGCGGTGGGGCCGCCGAGGTAGCTGTGCAGCATGCAGTGCGCGGAGACCGCCGTGATCCCGGCCCGGCGCGGGATGTCGCGCAGCAGCAGCGCGCGGGAGACCGCCACGCCGTGCGGCGCGTGGACGATGGTGAAGATCTCCGTCCCGCCCGAGACGAGCTTGACCCATGAGGTGTCCGGCCGCCGGGCGAGAGAGTACGCGAGGGCCTGGGTGGTGGCCGGCGTGGTGGTGAGCCGGATCATCCACTGGGTCTGCCCGGCCTGACGGGACTCCGCCAGGCCGACCACGCGCAGGCCCGCCTCGGCGCGCAGTCGCCGGTAGCGGCGCGCCACGGTCTGGGTGGACACGCCGAGGGCCGCGGCGATCCGGCTGAACGGCGCCCGCCCGTCGATGTGGAGGGCGTGGATGACACCGCGGTCGAGGTCGTCGAGCATGGACAGATCTTCCATCCGATCCGGCCTCGATGGAAAGAAGCCGCCGATATCGCTCCGTGGATGGAACGACCCGGCCGTCCATTCCACGCTGGACCGCGACATCAGGTTGACCGGAGGGAAGAATCGATGGAGATACGGGAAGCGGCGGTGGGAGCGGCGTACCGGTGGCGCTGGGCGGCGCTGGCCGTCCTGCTGGCCGCCGAGGCGATGAACCTGCTGGACGCCACGATCGTGCAGGTCGCCGCGCCGGTCATCCACGCCGACCTCGGCGGTGCCGAGTCCGGCATGCAGTGGTTCAGCGCGGCCTACACCCTGCCGTTCGCCGTGCTGCTGATCATGGGCGGCCGGCTGGGCGACATGGCCGGGCGCAGGCGCATGTTCGCGGTCGGGGTGGCGGGCTTCAGCCTCGCGTCGCTGTGCTGCGCGCTGGTGCCCGACGCCACGGCGTTGATCGCCGCGCGGGCCGTCCAGGGCTCCGCCGCCGCATTGATCATCCCGCAGACGATCGGGCTGATCCGCGCCATGTTCGACGGCGCCGAACTGGCCGGGGCGATGGGGAGCATCGGGCCGGTCATGGGACTGGCCGCGATCTGTGGACCGGTGCTGGGAGCGGTACTCACGCACGCCGACCTGTTCGGCTCGTCGTGGCGGGCGGTGTTCCTCGTCAACGTCCCGCTCGCCGCCGCCGTGCTGGCCGCGGTTCCGCTCCTGCGCGAGGACAGGGCGGCGGTGCGGCCGCGCCTGGACCTGCCCGGCACGGTGCTGGCGATCGCCGGGGCCGGGCTGGTCGTCTACCCCCTGATCCAGGGTGGCACCGCGGGCCTGTCGGCCGGCGGCCGGACGGCGATGGCCGCCGGGGTCGTCGTCCTGGTGGTGTTCGGCCTCCAGCAGCGGTACGGAACCCGGCGCGGCGGTCGGCCGCTGGTCGAGCCGAGCCTGTTCCGTGACCGGGGCTTCCCCGCCGCGCTGGCGACCTCGACGTTGTTCTTCGCGGTGATGAACGGGCTGATGCTCGTTGTCGTGGTGCAGGTGCAGGTCGGTCTGGGCGACGACGTTCTCACGGCCGGGCTCACGCTGCTGCCGTGGTCGTGCGGCATGGCGATCTCCTCCTGGGTCTCGGGGACGCGTCTGGTGCCCCGCCATGGATCGCGCATGATGTTCGTCGGGGTGGCCGTCATGCTCGCCGGGCTCCTGTCCGCGATCGCCGTCTACGCCGGTGCGCGGCCGGGGGCGTACCCCTGGCCGCTGCCGTGCGCGCTGGCGCTGTGCGGTGTCGGGAACGGGCTGTTCACGGTTCCGTTCTTCACCACCGCCCTCACGCGGGTACGCCCGCACGAGACCGGGTCGGCTGCGGGCCTACTCAACGCCGTGCAGCAGTTCGGCGGCACCCTGGGCATCGCGCTGCTCGGGACGGTCTTCTTCCACTCCCTGGCCACCGGCACGCGCGCGGGCGGCACGCCCGGCACCGCGTCGCTGCACGCCGCCGGGCTCGTGTTCTGGCTCGCGGCCGGGCTGCTCGCGGCGGCGGGTGTCACCGCCGCGCTGATGCGCACGCGTGAGGCGGCCTCGGAGTCGGCCGAACCCGCTCACGCATGACGAAGGCCCCCGCCTCCTCCGGAGGAGGCGGGGGCCGTTCCCAAGACCTCAGCGGCCGTTGAACGCGTCACGCAGGCGGGAGAAGAAGCCCTGCTGGCCCGGGGAGAACTTTCCCGGCGGGCGCTCCTCGCCGCGCAGGCCGGCCAGCTTGCGCAGCAGCTCCTCCTGCTCCTCATCGAGCTTGGTGGGCGTCTCGATGTTCACGTGGATCATCAGGTCGCCGCGGCCGTTCTCGTTGAGGTGCTTGATGCCCCGGCCGTACATCGGGATGACCTGGCCGGACTGGGTGCCGGGCCGGAGGTCGATCTCTTCGGGGCCGTCCAGGGTCTCGACCGTCAGCGACGTGCCGAGCGCGGCCGCCGTCATCGGGATCTGGACGGTGCAGTGCAGGTCGTCGCCCTCCCGTTCGAAGATCGGGTGCGGGCGCTCGACGATCTCGAGGAACAGGTCGCCGGCCGGGCCGCCACCGGGTCCGACCTCGCCCTCACCGGCGAGCTGGATGTGGGTGCCGTTCTCGACGCCGGCGGGGATGCGCACCTTGATCGTCCGGCGGGTGCGGACCCGTCCGTCGCCGGAGCACTCCGGGCACGGCGTACGGATCATGGTGCCGTAGCCGCCGCACTGCGGGCAGGCGCGGGAGGTCATCACCTGGCCGAGGAACGAGCGGGTGACCTGCTGCACCTCGCCCCGGCCGTGGCACATGTCACACGTCTCGGGGTGCGTGCCCTGGGCCGTACCCGCGCCCGAGCAGTTGTCGCACACGACCGCGGTGTCGACCGTGAGCTCCCTCGTGGTGCCGAACGCCGTCTCGGCGAGGTCCAGCTCCACGCGCACGGTGCCGTTGCGGCCCCGGCGGGCCCGGCTGCGCGGTCCTCGCTGGGTGGCGTTCCCGAAGAACGCGTCCATGATGTCGCTGAACGGGAAGCCGGCGCCGAAGCCGCCCGCTCCCGCGCCGGCGCCGCCGGCGGCGAACGGGTCGGCGCCCAGGTCGTACATCTCGCGCTTCTTCGGGTCGGAGAGCACCTCGTACGCCTGGGTGATCTCCTTGAACCGGTCCTGGGTGGCCGGATCGGGGTTCACGTCCGGGTGCAGCTCGCGCGCGAGCCTCCGGTATGCCTTCTTGATCTCGTCCGCGCCGGCGTCACGGCGCACCCCGAGGGTCGCGTAGTAGTCGTTCGCCACTTACGACCCCGCCAGAATCTGACCGACGTAACGTGCCACTGCGCGTACTGCTCCCATCGTCCCGGGGTAGTCCATCCGCGTCGGACCGAGCACGCCGAGCCGGGCCACGGCCTGGTCGCCCGCGCCGTATCCGGTGGCGACCACCGAGGTCGTGCGCAGGCCCTCGTGCGGGTTCTCGGTGCCGATCCGCACGGTGAGGCTGGAGGGGTCCCCCGCCTCGCCGAGCAGTCGCATCAGGACGACCTGTTCTTCCAGGGCCTCCAGCACGTCGCGGAGGCTCTGGGACAAGTCGGCGCGCGCGAGGTTCGCCGCGCCGCCGATGATTATCTTCTCTTCGTGCTTCTCCACGAGACTCTCGAGGAGAACCGACAGCACCGTCGCGGCCAGGGGCCGCTCGCCGACCGGCACCTGCTCCGTCAGGTCGGCGAGGACGTCGGGGACGTCGGTGAGCCAGCACCCGTCGAGGCGGGCGTTGAGCAGCGCACGCAGGTGCGCGATCGCCTCGTCCGGGACGTCCTCGTGCGTCTCGATGGCCCGCTGCTCGACACGGCCGGTGTTGGTGATGACCACGAGCAGCAGCCGCTGGGTCGCGATCGGCACCAGCTCGACGTGCCGCACCGACGACCGCGTCAGCGAGGGGTACTGCACGACGGCGACCTGCCGCGTCAGCTGCGCCAGCAGCCGGACCGTGCGGCTCACGACGTCGTCGAGGTCGTAGGCGTTGGCGAGGAACGTCTCGATGGCGCGCCGCTCGGCCGCGGACAGCGGCTTGATCGTGGACAGCCGGTCGACGAACAGCCGGTATCCCTTGTCGGTCGGCACACGCCCCGCGCTCGTGTGGGGCTGGGCGATGTAGCCCTGCTCCTCCAACACGGCCATGTCATTGCGGATCGTGGCCGGCGAGACGCCGAGGTTGTGCCGATCGACCAGTGCCTTGGAACCCACCGGTTCGTGGGTGGACACGTAATCTTCAACGATGGCTCGCAGCACGGCCAGCTTTCGATCGTCGAGCACGCACTCACCTCCCGTGTCCGCAGCCCTTCAATCTGGCACTCTTCTCCTCTGAGTGCCAAGTGTACGGCTCGGCGGCACGCAGGAGGAGACGGCGGTGGATCACGTTCTCGCGTCGGGCGTGGCAGAGTCACTGGTGTGACCTGGCACGAAGTTGCGGAACGCTGTTTTCAACGCCGTTATTCCGACTTCGACGTGACCGTGGGGGTCATCGTCGGGGCGGCCGGCGCCGTCGTCATCGACACCCGCGCGAGTGTCGCACAGGGCGTGCGCCTGCGCGACGACCTTCGCCTGCTCGGCGTCGAGAACCCCATCGTCGTCAACACCCACGGCCACTTCGACCATTGCTTCGGCAACGCCGCGTTCGCCGGGGAGCGCTGGGGACACGCGTCACTGCCCGGCTACCTCGCGCGGACCGCGCGGCCGATGCTGGCGCGTGAGTTCCCCGGGTGGGCGGAGAAGGTCGAGACCGACCTCCTGCTCGCGCCGGACCGGCTCGTCACCGACCGCGCCGAACTCGACCTGGGCGACCGTGTCGTCGAGCTGCGGCACTTCGGCCGGGGCCACACCGACGGCGACCTCGTCGTGTGGGCGTCCGACGCGCGGTGCATGTTCGCCGGCGACCTTGTCGAGCAGTCCGGCCCTCCGGCGTACGGCGCCGACTCCTTCCCGCTCGAGTGGCCGGCCACTCTCGCGGCGCTGCTGCGGACCGTGGACGGCGTGCTCGTGCCCGGCCACGGCGCGCCCGTGGATCCGGGCTTCGCCGCCCGGCAGCGGGAGGAGATCGACCTGGTGGCCCGCCGGATCGGGGAGACGCACGACGCGGGACTGGACGTCGAGGAGGCCCTGGCGGCGGGCGACTGGCCGTATCCCGCCGAAACGCTGCGGGACGCGGTGCGGCGCGGCCACGACCACCTGGACCGGCGACCCGGCCCGGACGACCGGCCCACCCCCGGCTGAGCCGCCCCGGGCCCGGTTCGCCGTCCGCCCGACCGGGCGGGCCCGGACCCTGATGGACGGTCCCCCGACCGGGCCGCCCTGGACCCGGAACGCCGCCCGCCCCGCCGAACCGACCCGGACCCGGATTGGCGGCCGCCCGATGGGGCCGCCCTCGACCCGGAGCACCGTTCACCGGAGCGAACCGACCCGGACCCGGCGGTGGGCGCGCGGCCGGCTGACCCGCTCGCCCCCGGACCGGTACGGTGCGACGCGTGGGGAGCAAAGACTATGGACGCGACGTTCTGTCCGGCGACTGGCGCCGCCCGCGGAAGGGCCAGATCCCCGAGGTCGCCGCCGAGCCCGGTCTGGTCGCCGAGGATCCGGCGAGCGGGTTCTGCGGCGCCGTCGTCGCCTGCGAGAAGGACGCGGTGACCCTGGAGGACCGGTTCGGCAAGCGCCGGGTGTTCCCGCTGGCCAAGGCGGGGTTCCTCATCGACGGCAAGCCGGTGACGCTCGTCCGTCCCGTACGGGCGCCGGGCCGGGCGCGGTCGGCCTCCGGCTCGATCGCCGTGCCGAACCTGCGGGCGCGGGTCGCGCGGGAGAGCCGGATCTACGTCGAGGGCCGCCACGACGCCGAGCTCGTCGAGAAGATCTGGGGGCACGACCTGCGGGTCGAAGGCGTCGTCGTCGAGTACCTCGAGGGCGTCGACCACCTTCCGGACATCGTCGAGGAGTTCGGCCCGGGACCGGAGCGGCGGCTGGGCGTGCTCGTCGACCATCTCGTGGCCGGATCCAAGGAGAGCCGCATCGCCGACCAGGTCTCCTCGCCGTACGTGCTCGTCACCGGCCACCCCTTCATCGACATCTGGGAGGCCGTCAAGCCCTCGGTGCTCGGCATCCCGGGATGGCCGCGGATCCCGCGTGGTACTCCGTGGAAGGAGGGCGTCATCGCCGCACTCGGATGGAAGGGCGAGCCGGGCGAGGTGTGGCAGGCGATCCTCGGCCGGGTCCGCGCCTACATCGATCTCGAGCCCGAGCTGCTCGGCCGGGTCGAGGAGCTGATCGACTTCGTCACCGTGCCGAACCAGGGGTGAGGTCGGCGCAACCAATCTCCGGCGGCGTACGTCTCATAGACTGCCGACCTCTTCGGTCACCGACCGCTATTTCTCGATGTTCCGCCGGAAGGGACACCAACATGACCTATGGCCAGCAACCGGGCTATGGACGCCCTGGCCTCGGCGGTCCGGGTTACGGCCCCGGGCCGGGAGGCCAGGCGTACGGGCCCGGCCATGGAGGCCAGGGCCATGGACGGCCCGCGGTCCGGGGCCACGGGCCGTCGCCGCACGCCCAGCCCGGATACGCCCCGGGCGGGTACGACCAGGGCGCGTACGGCTACCAGCAGCAGCCGTACGGCGCGCCCCCCCAGCAGCACGCCCTTCCGGCCGCGGGACACGGCCCGCCCCAGCCCGCGAAGCGGCGCCGCGAGCCGACGCCGACCGGCGGACCTGTCACGGACGAGGACGAGAGGTGGGCCGTTCCCGCCTACGTGGGGATGTTCGTGGCCTGGTTCATCGCGCCGGCGATCGTCTACCTCGCCAAGGGCCGCTCCTCGCGGTTCGCGCGGTTCCACGCCGTCCAGGCGCTCAACCTGTCCATCGCCATGACCGCGTGCAACCTCGTCGCCTTCGCGGTGACGTACTTCGTCGGCATGACCGGGCTGCTCATCACGCTGGCGGTGATCGCCATCGAGTTCTTCTGCGTCGTGAAGGCGGCGATCGGCGCGAACCGCTGCGAGTGGTACCGCCTGCCCTCGATCGCCGCCTGGCCGATCCTCCGGTAGGGCCGCGCATGAGCGAACCCCAGGATCCCCGGCCCGGTTTCGAGCCCCCGGACCCCAAACCCGGATTCGAGCCGCCGGATCCGGGTCCGTACGACATGGCGCCCGGCGGGCCGTGGCCGGGACCGTACGCGCACCCCCACGGCGCCCCGCCCGGCGGGCCGCCCCACGACGGCGCACCACACCAGCCGCCGCCCTATGGCGGCCCGCAGACACCGCCGGGGACGTACGGGCAGCCGCCGGCCTACGGACGGCCCTACGGCGGACCGCCACAGCCTCTTCCATACGGCGGCCCGCCGAACCCGCCCGGTCCGCCGTACGGCGGGCCTCCCGTCCCGTACGGCTACGGGCCTCCGTTCCCCGCCCCGGGGATCACGGCGGCCGACGACACGACGTGGGCGATCCTCGCCTACGTCGGGCAGTTCGCGATCGGGTTCGTCGCGCCGCTGATCGTCTACCTGTCCCGTAAGGACCGGTCTCCGTTCGTCCGCCACCACGGCGCGCAAGCACTGAACCTTGCACTCACCAGCCTGATCCTGACGTTCGGCTCGATCCTGTTGATCGTCGTCACGTTCGGATTCGGCGCGATCCTCGTCCTCCCGGCGCTCCTGGTGTACGGCGTTGCGCACCTGATCTATCTGATCCTCGCCGCCGTACGGGCCGGCAAGGCCCAGCCGTACGTCATCCCGAGGTGGCTGTGCTGGCCGATGGTCAAGTGATCGAGGCCCCTCAGGGGGTCAGGTCACGGACGACCGCGTCGGCCAGCAGGCGTCCGCGCAGGGTCAGCACCGCGCGTCCCGCGTCGTACGCCTCCGGGACCAGCAGCCCGTCCGCGACCGCGCCGCGGACGGCGGCATCGTCCAGCAGGTTCAGCGGGCAGCCCTCGGCCAGCCGCAGCTCCAGCATGACGCGTTCGAACCGGCGGTCGGCGGCGTCGAGGATCTCCCGGGCGTGGGCCGGAGTGGTGCCGGCCGTGAGCCGGGCGGCGTACGCGGCGGGATGCTTGACGTTCCACCAGCGGGTGCCGCCGACGTGGCTGTGCGCGCCGGGACCGATCCCCCACCAGTCGCCGCCGGTCCAGTACAGCAGGTTGTGGCGGCAGCGGGACTCTTCGTCCGCCGCCCAGTTGGAGATCTCGTACCAGCGCAGGCCCTGGCCGCCGAGCGCCTGCTCGGCGGCGAGGTAACGGTCGGCCATGGCGTCGTCGTCCGGGGCGGCCACCTCTCCGCGCCGGACCTGGGCGGCCAGCCGGGTGCCCTCCTCGACGATCAGGGCGTACGCCGAGACGTGGTCGGGGCCGGCCTCCAGCGCGGCGTCCAGGCTGGCCCGCCAGTCGGCGTCGCTCTCCCCCGGCGCGCCGTAGATCAGGTCGAGGTTGACGTGGTCGAACCCGGCCTCCCGGGCCCACCGGACGCACTGCTGCGGCCTGCCCGCGGTGTGCGTACGGTCCAGGACGGCCAGCACGTGCTCACGAGAGCTCTGCATACCGAACGACATGCGGGTGAAGCCCGCCTCCCGGAGGCGTGCGAGGTAGCCCGCATCGACCGTCTCGGGATTGGCCTCGGTCGTCACCTCGGCGTCCGCCGCCAGCCCGAACTCCTTGTCGATCGCGTCGAGGATCCGGCCCAGGTCGTCGGCGGGCAGCAGGGTGGGCGTGCCGCCTCCGACGAAAACGGTCTGGACGGGCAGGTCGGCGTCGCCGAGCACGCGGCGGGCGAGGCGGATCTCGGTGATCGCCGTGTCGGCGTACGCCTCGCGTGACGCGCCCCGCAGTTCGGTGGCCGTGTAGGTGTTGAAGTCGCAGTAGCCGCAGCGGGTGACGCAGAAGGGCACGTGCACGTAGAAGCCGAACGGACGGTCACCGAGCCCGTCGAGGGCGCTCCCGGGCAGTGCGCCGTCGCTCGGGACCGGATCGCCGTCGGGCAGAGTGGAGGGCACCCGTCAAGTCTGCCGTCATCGGACGGATGCCCGGAACGGGGGCTCGGCGGTGTCAGAGCACGGCGGCCAGGTCCCGCCACTGGTCCCGGGGCAGCCCGCTCCCGTCGTCGGTGAGGACCTGCAGCGCGGCGTGGTCGGCGCCCGCCTCGCGGTGCGCGGCGACCCGTCGCCGCACCGCCTCGAGGTCCCCCCACGCCACGGTCGCGTCGATCAGCCGATCACTGCCGCCCTCGGCGAAGTCGTCCTCGGTGAAGCCGAGTCGCAGCAGGTTGTTGGTGTAGTTGGGCAGCCGCAGATACACGTCCAGGTGCCGCCGGGCGATGGCGCGCGCCCGGTCGGGGTCGGTCTCGAGCACCACCTTGACCTCCGGGGCGAGCAGGCGGTCCGGGCCGAGGATCTCCCGTGCCCTCACCGTGTGCTCGGGGGTCACGAGGTACGGGTGGGCGCCTGCCGCGTGGTCCCGGGACAGCTTCAGCATGCGCGGGCCGAGCGCGGCCAGGACGCGCTCCGAGGGCGGCGCCCCGGCGGCGTCGAGACGATGGAGATACCCCTCCATCGCCGAGTAGGGCTTCTGGTAGCCCTTGACGAAGCCGGCATGGCTCGCGCCCAGACCGAGCAGGAACCGGCCGGGATGCGCCGCCGACACGGCCTTCTGCCGCGCCGCGACGTCGGCCGCGTCGTACTCCCAGATGTTGAGGATCCCGGTCGCGACGACGATCCGGGAGGTCGCCTCCAGCAACGGCACGGCGTGGTGCACGCCGGCATTTCCGCCGAGCCAGATCGCGCCGTACCCGAGCTCTTCCAACTCGGCCGCCGCCTCGCGGATCCGGCCCGCGGCGCTCCGCTCGTCGTTCCGGAGCTCGATGCTAAAGATCCCCACCCGGCCGACGTCCACCATCGTCTCTCCCCCTCGGTCTCGGCTACTCAGGGTGAGAATGCCCCGACGGAGGCGATCCGAAGAGCCGCCCGGTGGAGGCGATCCTCGGACGCGGTTACTTCTTCTTGTCCGCGGCCGAGCCGGTCGACAGCGCGGCGACGAAGGCCTCCTGCGGGACGTCGACCCGGCCGATCGTCTTCATCCGCTTCTTGCCTTCCTTCTGCTTCTCCAGCAGCTTGCGCTTACGGGAGATGTCACCGCCGTAGCACTTGGCGAGGACGTCCTTGCGGATGGCGCGGATGTTCTCCCGGGCGATGATCCGCGCGCCGATCGCCGCCTGGATCGGGACCTCGAACTGCTGGCGCGGGATGAGCTCCTTGAGCTTGGCCGTCATCATCAGGCCGTACTCGCGCGACTTGTCCTTGTGCACGATCTGGCTGAAGGCGTCGACCGACTCGCCCTGCAGCAGGATATCGACCTTGACGAGATCGGACTCCTGCTCGCCGCTGGGTTCGTAGTCGAGTGAGGCGTACCCGCGGGTCCGCGACTTCAGCTGGTCGAAGAAGTCGAAGATGATCTCGCCGAGGGGCATCGTGTAGCGGATCTCGACGCGGTCCTCCGACAGGTAGTCCATGCCGAGCAGCACGCCGCGCCGGCTCTGGCACAGCTCCATGATCGCGCCGATGTGGTCGCTCGGCGACAGGATCGTCGCCCTCACGATCGGCTCGTACACCGCGGCGATCTTGCCCTCGGGGAACTCGCTCGGGTTGGTGACCCGGTGCTCCTGCCCGGTCTCCATGGCCACGCGGTAGACGACGTTCGGCGCGGTGGAGATCAGCGACAGGTTGAACTCCCGTTCCAGCCGCTCGCGCACGATCTCCATGTGCAGCAGGCCGAGGAATCCGCAGCGGAACCCGAAACCGAGCGCCAGGGACGTCTCCGGCTCGTAGATCAGCGCGGCGTCGTTCAGCTGGAGCTTGTCGAGGGCGTCGCGCAGCTCCGGGTAGTCGTCGCCGTCCACCGGGTACAGGCCGGAGAAGACCATCGGCTTCGGATCCTGGTAGCCGCCGAGCGGCTTCACCGCCGCGCCGGACACGCTCGTCACCGTGTCGCCCACGCGGGCCTGGCGGACGTCCTTCACCCCCGTGATGAGGTAGCCCACCTCGCCGACGCCGAGACCGGTGACCGGTTTGGGCTCCGGCGAGATCACCCCCACCTCGAGGGTGTCGTGTGCGGCCTTCGTGGACATCATCATGCTCTTCTCGCGCCGGGACAGATGCCCGTCGATCACCCGGACGTACGTCACGACACCGCGGTAGGTGTCGTACACCGAGTCGAAGATCAGCGCGCGGGGCGGTCCGTCCGGGTCGCCCACGGGCGCCGGTACGGTCGCGACGATGTTGTCGAGCAGTTCCTCGACGCCCTCGCCCGTCTTGCCGGAGACGCGCAGCACCTCGGACGGGTCACAGCCGATGATGCCGGCCAGCTCGTCGGCGTACTTGTCCGGCTGCGCGGCGGGCAGGTCGATCTTGTTGAGCACCGGGATGATGTGCAGGTCCGCCTCGAGCGCCATGTAGAGATTGGCCAGCGTCTGCGCCTCGATGCCCTGCGCCGCGTCGACGAGCAGCACGGCCCCCTCGCACGCCGCCAGCGACCGCGACACCTCGTACGAGAAGTCGACGTGGCCGGGCGTGTCGATCAGATTGAGGACGTGGTCCTTCCACGGCAGGCGCACGGCCTGGCTCTTGATGGTGATGCCGCGCTCGCGCTCGATGTCCATCCGGTCGAGATATTGGGCGCGCATCTGACGCTCTTCGACCACGCCAGTGAACTGCAGCATGCGGTCGGCGAGGGTCGACTTGCCATGGTCGATGTGCGCGATGATGCAGAAGTTGCGGATCACCGCGGGATCGGTCTGGTTCGGTACGAGCGGCACCGGGTTCCTCAAGAAGTGACGGATCTTGCGTCTTCCATGGTCCCATGCCCCGCGCCATGCTCCCGCCGCGCGGCTCCCGTCCGCGCGGACGGACGCCGAACCGACCCGGCCGACCGGGTCGGTTTTGGTAGCGGCCGGTGAGGTTGGTAGTCTGTTCCACTGCGTGTGGGCGCGACAGGTCCCGCGCCCCCATCCCATCGACCTAAGACCTGAGGCTTCTTTCGTGGCGAACATCAAGTCCCAGATCAAGCGGAACAAGCAGAACGAGAAGGCTCGCCTGCGCAACAAGGCGGTCAAGTCCGAGCTCAAGACCGCGATCCGCAAGTTCCGTGAGGCCGCCGAGTCCGGTGACTCCGAGGCCACCCTGACCGAGCTGCGCAACGCGACCCGCAAGCTCGACAAGGCCGCCAGCAAGGGCGTCATCCACAAGAACCAGGCCGCCAACCGCAAGTCGGCGATCGCCAAGCGCGCCGCCGCCCTGCAGGCCAAGTAAGGCCCGCTGACGCGTCGCACGCCGCGCCTGTTCGACCGGGCGCGGCGTTGGCATGCCCTCGTACGGCCGGGGCGTCGTTGTGCTCCCGTACGACGGCGGACGCGGTCACATGTTCGTCGGCGTCATCGCATGCTCGACGTCGGCCCAGGTCGGCGTGGCCCGTACCCAGTCGGGTGGCGGAGAGCCCTGCGGGCCGAACAGGTACAGGTACGGCACCAGGTCCCGCAGCGCGGTGTGCACGCCGAGCCGATCGTCGATCATGTGGGTGATGCCGAGTTCCGCGCAGTGGACGGCCTTGTCGGCGCGTCTGCGGCAGAAGCGCACGTTGCCGCGCGGTATGCCCGTACGCCGGTAGAAGTCGTGGTGGTCGAGCCACTGCAGGGTGCGTCGCTGGACGCGCTCCCCGCACTTGGAGATCACCCAGGCCCGGCCGCCGAATAGCGCGACGAGGCGTGGCAGGACGTCGAACACCCCGGGTGTCGCCGGCGTGCGCATCGCCTCCTCCGGGCCGCCGTCGAGGAAGACGGTGTCCTCCTCTCCTGATTCCGCCGCGCCTCCCTGGATGACCCTCCCGAAGTCGACGCCGAGACGCGGCTCTTCGATTCTGTTCATGGAGGCAGGGTGGAGCACGCGGCAAGCAGGAGGAAAGGGATTTATCGCCGGGCCGTTCCCCGTTCCCGGCCGAGGGAGGACCGGCAGTACGGCCACGGCCGGCCGAACTCCGCCAAGGCCCTGTTCGCTCCGCCGACGGTCTGATCGGCCGCTGGAACACTCCGGTGCCGACGGAGGATGCCGCCTGCGGCGCGGTCAGCGCCCGGCGCGCGCGGCGACGATCTGGGCGATCGCCTTCTCCAGCGCGTACGCCGGATCGGCACCGCCGCCCTTGACCTGGGCGTCGGTCTCGGCGACGACCTGCAGCGCACGCGCCACCCCGGCCGGCTCCCAGCCGCGCAGCTGCGCACGCACCCGGTCGACCTTCCAGGGCGGCATTCCGAGCTCCTTGGCCAGCCCGGCCCCGCGCAGGCCGCGCGGTGCGCCGCCCACCTTGGCGAGAGACCGCACTCCCTGGGCGAGCGCACTCGTGATCAGCACCGGGGCGACGCCTGTGGCCAGCGCCCAGCGGAGCTGTTCGAGTGCCTCGGCGAGCTTCCCCTCCACCGCCCGGTCGGCGACGTTGAACCCGCTGACCTCCGCGCGTCCCCGGTGATAGCGAGCGACCGCCTCGTCGTTGATCCTGCCGCCGGTGTCGGCGACCAGCTGACTGCACGCGCTGGCCAGCTCCCGCAGATCGGTGCCGACCGCGTCGAGGAGAGTACGCGCGGCGTCCTCGCCGATGCTCCCGCCGGCGCGGCGCACCTCGGCGCGGACGAAGCTCATGCGGTCACCCGGCCTCGTGATCTTCTGGCAGGTGACCTTGCGGGCACCCGCCTTGGTGAGCGCGTCGAGCAGGGCCTTGCCCTTGGCGCCGCCCGCGTGCACGACGACCAGGTCGATGTCGTCGGCGGGATGGGCGGCATAGCGTCCGATCTCGGCGACCAGGTCCTTGCCGAAGTCCTGCGCCGCGCGGAGCACGACGACACGCCCGCCGCCGAACAGCGACGGCGAGGTCAGCTCCGCCAGCGCGCCCGGCGCGAGCGTGGCGGGGGTCAGCTCCTGAACCTCGACGTCCGGTTCGCGGGCACGGGCGGCCGCGACGACGTCGCCGATCGCCCGGTCCGCGAGTAGTTCCTCGTCGCCGACGACCAGGGTGAGACGTTCGGAAGACACGCATGCAGCATGCCATGCCCGGCACCACGGTGGCCCCGCCGAGCGCCGGATCCGGGCGGCGTCCTGGCCCGGAAAGGGGACGGCGTGGCGGCGTGGGGCCTGTGCGGATCCCGACCGTCCGCCGATTCCCCCGCGGGTCTACCGGTCCGGGTCGCCCCAGCGGCTCGGACGGAAGGCCACGGCGCGCAGGTCGCCGATGTCGTCGTTCTTGGGATCCTTCGGCAGGCCCATCAGCCGGGCGAGGGTCCGCCAGGTCAGCGGGTGGGCCTCCTGGTAGGCGACCAGCACGGCCCGGCGCTCCTCGTCCGGCAGGAAGCGATGCTCCGGTTCGGTGAGGCGGAGATGCCCGATCCTGATCTCCAGGGCGCGGCCCACCCGGAGGTTCTTGACCCAGTCGGCGCGGTTTCCCCAGCCCGAGAAGACGATGACCTCACCGGTCTCGTGGTCGAGCCGCGCCACTTCCAGGACCGTCTCCCGACGGAGTCCGCTCAGCCGGCCCTGGTGCGCCAGATAGAGGAATCGCTTCCCCAACAGGAAGCCGAGATCGTGATGGTAGAACCACAGGGGCGTACGCACGACACGGAGCAGGAACCCGTGCGGACGGGGAGCACTGGAGATTCCTCGGGGCATTGTCCAATGATGCCGTGATCACGACGAGTGAGCCATCGGCGGGGCCCATCCGCGCGCACCCGACGCCGTCGCCGGCGTCGCCGACCGGGACGTCGATGGGTCCTGACGCGACGGGCTCCCTCACGCGAGGCCGTCCGCCTGGGCCGCGCCATTTTCCGGTGAGGTCCGGTGTGATCCGGACGACAGCCGGGAATCCCCGGATTCCACGGCGGGTTGTTCGAGGGTGGCCGAACTTCGAGAACTTCCCCTGTCCGTCCTCGACCTCGTTCCGGTGAGCTCGGAAACGACGCCGGGGGCCGCACTGCGGGCCAGCATCGGCCTGGCCCGCGCGGTGGAACGCCTGGGCTACCACCGGCTGTGGGTCGCCGAACACCACAACATGCCGGGCATCGCGAGTTCCTCACCTCCCGTGCTGATCGCGCACCTGGCGGAGGCGACGTCGACCCTGCGGGTCGGCTCGGGCGGGGTGATGCTGCCCAACCACGCGCCGTTGGTCGTCGCGGAGCAGTTCGGCATGCTCGAGGCGCTGCACCCCGGCCGCATCGACCTCGGCATCGGCCGGGCGCCCGGAACCGACCAGGCCACCGCCTACGCGCTGCGGCGGACCGCCGACCTGGACGTCGAGGACTTCCCCCGCCACCTGGCCGAGCTGAGGGCCTTCCTCGATGGTTCGTCGCCGCGGATCAGGGCGGTGCCCGCCGGAGAGAACCCGCCGGAGATCTGGCTGCTGGGATCGAGCGGCTTCAGCGCACAACTCGCGGGGACGCTCGGGCTGCCCTTCGCGTTCGCCCACCACTTCAGCGCGCGGTTCACCGAGCCCGCGCTCGAGCTGTACCGCTCGACGTTCCAGCCGTCGGAATCCATGTCCCGGCCCCACGTCATGGTCACCGCCGCCGTCGTCTGCGCCGAGACGGACGAGGAGGCCGAACGGCTGGCCGCCCCGATGGGTCTGTCGATGCTGCGCCTGCGGGCCGGCAAGCCGGGCCTGTTGCCGACGCCGGATGAGGCGCTGGCGTATCCGTACACCCCGCAGGAGCGCGAGGCCATCGGCATGATCACCGAGTCGCACGTGGTCGGCGGCCCGGAGACGGTTCGCAAGGGACTCCTCGAACTCCTCGACCGCACCCGCCCGGACGAACTGATGATCTCCACGAACGTCGGTGACCCGGCCGCGCGCCTGCGGTCGTACGAACTGGTCAAGGAGGCCCTCAACACGGACTGATCGCCGGTCCTGACCGCCCTTTGACGTCGCGCGACCCGGGGCCACGGACCTAATCCGATCAGGCCCGTGGCCCCTTTGCCACATGAGACCGAAGACGGCAGCGTCTTCCCACGGAACTTCGACGCGCACGATCTCTGGGCGATCAACCAGGCGGTCTGACGCCGCCGCGAAGGCGACTCGCCGGTGACGGCCCGCTCCCGCGAACGGCCCATGCACGCTCGCGCGGCAGGACATGAGCCGCACGACCCCGTCATCCGGATCCCGGCCGGCGGGTGACGACAGCGGGGCCGTCGCGGGAGCCGATGACGGCGACGTCACCGTCGCGGTCCGTGCGGTAACTCCGCAGACCGAGGCGCGCCAGCAGGGCCATCGTCGTCGGTGCCGGATGACCGTAGTCGTTGTCCGCCCCGACCGAGGTGATGGCGATGCGCGCGTGCGCGGCGGCCAGGAAGTCGGGGGCCTGGTGGGACGATCCGTGATGGGGGACCTTCAGAACGTCGACACGGGGCGTCCCGGCGGCCAGCAGTCTCCGCTGCGCCTCGATCTCGACGTCTCCGCAGAGTAGCGCGCTCAGGCCCGGCCAGCGGGCGAGGAGCACCACGCTGGCGTCGTTGACCTGTGTTCCGGGGTCGCGGGTCGACACGCGCAGGGTGGTCAGCGGGCCGATGACGCCGAGTGTCAGGGGCCCGACCGTCCAGACGTCACCCACACCCGCCGGACGGACCTGTCTCCCGGCGAGCGGACGACGTTCCTCCCCCTCACTGTCCGGGCTGATCACGGTCTCGCCGACGGCGCGGCCGTGCAGGACGCCTCGCACGCCGGCCACGTGGTCGGCGTGCGGATGGGTCAGTACGAGCAGCGGCACGGCATGGATCCCAAGAGCGCTGAGGCAGCGGTCGATCGGCCGGGGATCGGGACCGGCGTCAACGACCACGGCCCGGCCGGGCCCGGCGGCGAGCACCAGCCCGTCGCCCTGGCCGACGTCGCAGGCCACGAACAGCCACCCGCGGGGCGGCCACCCCGGTGCGCAGACGTGGACGGTGACGACCGCCAGGGCGACGCCGGCGAGAGCGGCGGCTGCGACCCGGCGCGTCCCCGGCCGGCGCAGGATGAGCACGCCCACCACGAACACCGCCGTCAGCAGCGCCGCCCCGGCAGGCCCCGCCGGCCAGGGAACCGCCGCGTAGGGCGCGCGGGCGCACAGCCGTGCGACTCCGGTGATCCAGCCGACCGCCAGCCCGGCCGGGACGACGATCACCCGGGCCGCGGACAGGGACATCGGCGCGACGGCGGCGGCCAGTACGCCGAGCAGGGTCGCGGGCCCCACCGCCGGAGCGGCGAGGAGATTGGCGGGCACGGCGACGAGGCTGACGTCGCCATCGAGCAGGACGAGGATGGGGGCGCACGCCACGTGGGCCGCTGCGGACACCGCCAGTGGCTCGGCCAGCGCGCCGGCCAATCGGCGGGGTATCCGCCCGGGCACGCGCCCGGGCAGTCGGCGGGCCAGGCGCTGCCGCCAGGGCGGTCCGAGCACGAGGATGCCGGCGGTCGCCAGCGCTGACAGCGCGAAGCCGTACGAACGGGCGAGTCCGGGGTCGAGCAGGACCAGCACGAGGATGGCCGCGCAGAGTGCCGGGACCCCACGGCGCTCCCGGCCGGAGACCACCGCGAGCAGGGCGACGGAGCCCATGGCGGCGGCGCGAAGGACGCTGGGTGACGGACGCGCGACGAGGACGAACCCGAAGACCGTCGCCCCGGCGAGCGACGGGACCGCGCGGCGGCCAAGGCCCGCGAGGCGGCCGACCATCAGGACGGCGCCGATCAGCAGGGAGAGGTTCTCGCCGCTGACCGCCATGAGATGCGTGAGCCCGGACTCCTTGAACGCGTCCGCGAGGTCGGGGTCCAGCAGCGACGTGTCGCCGTCCACCAGCCCGGGCAGGACGCCGCGCTGGTCGGCCGGCAGCCGACCCGCCGCCGCTCGCAAGCGGGACCGGATCGTGCTCGCCCACCGCTGCGGGAGCGACGGCCGGCCGAGGACCGCCGGCGGCCCGCGGACCAGGCCGACCGCGGCGAGCAACTCACCGCGCCGCGGAGTGACGAGCCGCGCGGTGAGGCGGACACGCTGGCTCGGCACCAGGGGTCTCCACGCCGCGTCGTCCGCGAGCAGGAGCACCGGCACACGGACCCGCAACCGTCCCGCCGCCGCTCGCGCCGGCTCCACCTCTTCCACCCCCGGCGGCACGAGCACGGTCTCGCGCCGACGCGCCGGCCCGGCCTTCAGCACCATCGGGTCCCCGGTCACCACGACGCCGAGCCGCACCGTGGCCCCCTTGGCCGCCAGCGCCCGCACCGGCCCGGTCCCCACCGCGGTCAGCCGGAACCCGACCCCCGCCGCCGAGGCCGCGACGCACACCAGTGCGCCCGCCAGCATTCGCCGCATGGCCGGGCCCTGCCGCCGCCCGGCGGCACGGCCTCCGGCCGAACGCCCAGCCGTCGCGCACTCCTCGGTCGACCCCTCCCCCGTCCCGATCAAACGCCCCTCGGCCGACCCCTCCCCTGTCCCGGTCAAACGCCCCTCGGCCGCCCACTCCTCCGTCCCTGCCACGCGCTCCTCGGCCCGACACCCGGCCATCCCGGTCGCACGTGGCTCGGCCGAACGCTGAGGGGCGGCGGCCGGTGCGGCGGTGACGCCCGTTGGCTCTCGGTCCGAGCGGACTGCCAGGACCACCGCTCCGATGAGAGACGCGACGGCGGCCGCGTACGCCGCCGCGGCGCCCAGGCCGAGCAGCGCCAGCGCGGCCAGCCAGGCGCCCGCCGCCGGTGCGGCCAGCCGCAGGTCGTGTCCTTCGCCCACCGAAGAGCCACCCTCAGGCACATCGCCCACCGAAGACCCACCCTGAGGCGCACGGTCTGACGGTCTGCCCTCGGACACGCCATCCGTCGAAGGCTCGCCCGCATGCGCATCGCCCAGGGGGGCGCTCTCAGGCACACCGCCCACCAAGGGCACGGCTTCGGGCACGTCCTGTTGTCGCGGACCCGGGTCGGAGACAAGGGGTCGGCCGCGCGGGGGTGCTGATCGGATACCCGGTCGGGCTGATCGACGTGCAGGGAACGGTCGCCGCCGTCGCCGCGCTCACACGGTCACCAGACCTTTCAGGTCACCGAACTTGGCGGCCCCGATGCCCGACACCTGTCGTAACTCGTCGACGGAGCGGAATCCGCCGTGCTGGGTGCGGTAGTCGACGATGCGCTGGGCGAGCACGGGGCCGACGCCCGGCAGCTGGTCGAGTTGGGCGGCGCCGGCGGTGTTCAGGTCGAGCGGCGCTCCTGTGGGCGTCGCCGCGCCCGGCGGTGCACCCGGCGGGAGGGCGGCCGCAGGAGTGGCGTCGACTCCCACGAGGATCTGCTCGCCGTCCACCACACGGCGGGCCAGGTTGAGCGTGCCGGTCCCGGCACCGGGCCGGACCCCGCCGGCGGCCTTGATCGCGTCGATCACCCGGGCGCCGGCCGGCAGGCTCACCACGCCCGGATGCCGCACCTTGCCGGCGACGTCGACCAGCACCGGCGACGACGAGGTGGCGGGCGTGACCGGCATGGCGGGTCTCGGCGCCGACACGTCCATCGGAGCGGCTCGGTGTGCGGCAGGGCTGACGATGGCGGGCGTGACCGGCCGGGGCTCCGGGCGTGACCACCAGAGGTACGCGCCCGACACGAGCACCGCGAGGAGGCCGACGGCCGCCAGCACCCGTATCCCCGGGGTGCCCGGATCGATCCGTATCCGTCTCCCGGGTGCCTGGGGCGAGACCCGTAACGCGGCTCCCGGTGGCTCCGAGCCCGCGTCGTCGTCGGGTCCGAACGACTGGGGCGGACGGAAGACGTCGCGGAGCCGGTCGAAGGGGGCGGCATCGAAGCTGGGCATGTCGCCGACGCTAATGGAGCCGTTGCACCCGGCGACGAGCCCCGTGCGGATTGTGGATAACTCACGCCTCGCGGCGGGAGACGACGACGCCGAGCATGCCGGGGCCGACATGCGCTCCGATGACCGGCCCCACCTCCCCGACGTGCAGGTCGTGCAGCTGGGGGACGCGTTCACGCAGGTGACCGGCGAGGGCGGCGGCCCGTACGGGCGCGGCCAGGTGCTGGACGGCGACGTCCACGGGCCGGTCGCCGGCCAGCTCGACGGCCAGTTCCTCCAGTCTCGCGAGGGCTCGCGAGGTGGTGCGGATCTTCTCCAGCGGCGCGATGCGGCCATCGGAGATGCGCAGCAGCGGCTTGATCATCAGGGCGGAGCCCAGGAGGGTCGCCGCCGCGCCGATCCGGCCACCCCGGCGCAGATGCTCGAGCGTGTCGACGTAGAAGAGAGAGCGGGTCGCCCGGATGCGGCGAACCGCGGCATCAGCCACGTCGTCGAGATCGCCGCCGCCCACCGCCGCCCGGGCCGCGGCCAGGACCGAGAAGCCGAGCCCCATACCGAGGGACCGGCTGTCCACCACGCGCACCGGGATCGCCGCCTCTTTCGCGGCGAGCCGGGCCGACTCGACGGTTCCCGACATCTCCGCCGACAGATGGACGGACACCACCCCGGCGGCCCCCGATTCGGCCGCCTCCCGGTACACGGCGGCGAAGCTCTCCGGCGACGGCCGGGACGTGGTGACGGGACGCCAGTCACGGAAGCCGTGAGCGGCCTCCACCGCCGTACGACCCCGGCCCTCCTCGTACGTCTCCCCGCCGACACCGACCTGCAGGGGCACCACCGTGACGCCGTGCGCCGCGACCACCTCGTCGGGCAGGTAGGCGGTGGAATCAGTGACGACCGCGACCGGTGCTGTCATACCGGGAGTGTAGGGCGGTCGGCGGCATCGGCGGCCGAACCGGACGCCAGCGCGTCGGTCCCCGCGAAAGAGCCCGATTCGAGCCGAACCTCCAGCGAATCACGTACGTTCGGCGGACCGCTCACCGCCGCCGGCGCGAGGAGAAACCGCCTCGGTGTCCTCTTCCGAGCCGGAGGCCGAGACCAGGGCGGGCCCCTGGACGCGGGCGGCCGGGGACCTTCGACCCGCGATGAAGTAGAGGATGATGACGGCGTTGAGCGCCAGGGAGCCGACCGGGCTGACGAACGCGAGCAACCCGGCGAGGAGATAGCTCACCGGCCCCACCAGCGATCGGCGGCGCGCCTCACGCGCGAACTCGCGCGCCCCCGGATGCAGCAAGTGCGGCCGGGCGTACAGGTGGTTCCACAGCAGCGTGAACCAGACGGCCGTCACCATGACCGACGCCGAGTAGAACACGGCGGCCGGTACGGCGTCGTGACCGGTGAGGTGATTGCCCAGCGTCGCGGTCGGCAGCGGCAGGTAGGCCAGGGTCGCCAGCATGCCCAGGTTCAGGAAGAGCAGGCCACGATCGACCCGTCGCACCTGATGGAACATGTTGTGATGGTGGATCCACGCGATGCCGATCACCAGGAAGCTGACGGCGTACACCGCGAGGGCCGGCCACTCGTGGCGCAGCGCCGGCCACACCTCTTCCTCGGCGGTCGGAGGCTTCACCTCGAGGATGAGGAGCGTGGCGGCGATCGCGATCACGCCGTCGCTGAAGGCCGCCAGCCGCCCCGGGGCGATCGCCTCGGGCATCTCCTCGGTCTCATGCACGGGATCGGACACGACAGGCGACTCCAGCCGATAGGAAGGTGCAGCCGCATCGTACGCGGAGTCGTCCGGACAGGAGGCCCGGTAAAGTCGCGGACTCGACCGGCGAACCGCAGTTCATCCATTCGTGGATTCCGTTCACCGCGATGCCCCATCGGCCTCCCCCGCCGCGGGATCGTCTCCATGGTGTTGACGAGTTCCAAATCGTGAGTCATGGAGAGTTTGGACGGCCCGGGAACCGGAGAACCCATTCAGTGATCTAATTCCGGCGGGAGCAGTGCCGGCCTTGCGATCGGAGTCCCATGAGCGAGAACCGCATCGACATGCTGTTGAACGGCTCGTCCGACCGTACGACCTCCTCTTCCGTCGCATCCGCCACCCAGCACGGCACGGCCTTACAGGCCGGGACGACGCCCGACCCGTACACCGTCCCGAGCGGCGCGCAGGCGACCTCGGGACAGGTTCCCTCGGACTCCGACGCGCAGGTGTTCGTGGACGGGCACGAGGTCGCGGCGGGCGACGACGGCCTCAACGTCGACGTCATGGCCGACGGTTCCTCCAAGGTGACGCACTCCGAGAGCGGCGACTCCGGCTCCGACGGTGGCGGCGGGAACGGCACCGACTCCCACGGTCACCCGAACGACGCCGGCGGTCAGCAGGGCGGGGAACACCCATGGTCGGACCAAGCGCAGAACACCGGCGGCTCGTCCAATGACAACGTCGCGGTCGGGACGCCCGAGACCGGGCACGGTCGGAGCCCTTCCGACGCCGGACACGGCCAGCAGCCTCAGCACGTGAAGGGTGACGGCGCGAACGCCGCCCAGGCGGACATCTCCGAACACGGATTCGGAAAGAACGCCCCCCACGTCTTCACCACCAAGAACGCCGACGGCAGCCTCGACATCCTGATCCGCAAGGGTCCCCACAACCCGCATGACATCCGCGTCCACGTCGATCCGGGAAAGCACGTCACGATCGACGTCTCACCCGGCAAACACGGGGATGTGAAGGTCAAGGTCGACAAGGCCAAGCCGGGTGACGGGAAGTCCGACGGCGGTCAGGGCGCCGGGGCCAAGGACGGCAAGGACGGGCAGGGGAAGGACAAGGACGGCCTGCCGAAGACGCCCTCGGGCGGTGGGGGCAGCCCGTCCGGGGGCGGTGGAAGCCCGTCCGGCGGAGGCGGGGGCACCCCCACTGGCGGTTACCCCCGTACCGGCAACCCTCCGGGCCGCTCGGACGGCGGGCAGCGCAACGGCGACCCCGAGGCGATCAAGAAACTCGGTGACGACATCGACCGCCAGGCCGGCGGGACCATGGACAGCGCCCACGAGAAGGCGTCCGCCATCAACGTGAGCTACCCGGCGTTCGGCGTGCTCGGGTTTCCGCTGAACATGGCGCACAACTCCGTACGGGACAGCGCGGCCAACTACGTGAAGCAGGGCCGGACGATGCTCACGAACTGGCAGCAGACACTGGGCACGAACGCCAAGACGTGGCAGCAGGGCGAGGACGCGAGCACCGTCACGAATCAGTGACGGCCGACTCGGTCGTACGAGGGGAGCAACGATATGAGCGTGTTAGAAGCGGGCAAGTGGATGTGCATGGCGGCGATCGCCGAGGCGATGTACGCCGCGTGCATCATCCCCGGAGCCTGGCCGACCGTCGCGGCGATCGGTCTGGCGTATTCGGACCCCGGCCAGATGGACAACGCGGGCAACGACTGGAAGGCGACCGCCGGGCAGATGAACGAGGTGGCCACCCAGCTCGACCGCCTCGCCAAGTCGGTGCCCGAGGACAAGTGGCAGGAGGGCGGCCGCGAGTCGTTCCAGAAGGCGCTGGACAAGTACAAAGAGGAACTGGGGAAGGTCCACCAGTTCACCGATGACGTCGGCGGGATGCTGAAGATCGCCGGGTACGCGTTCTTCGCCTTCGCGGTGCTCGCCTTCGCCATCGGGACGATGCTCGCGGTGTGGGCGACCAGCATCCTGGCGGCTTCCTGGACCATCGTCGGTGGCGCCGCGCTGGAGGCCGCGGGCAATGCCGTCGCCGGCGTCTGCGACACCATCCTGTCGGCGGCCTGCGTCAGCCTGAAGACCGCGATGATGGTGACGGCCGGCATCATCGCCGCCGGCATGGGCGTCTACATGTACTCCCAGTCGAAGGCCGCGAACCCGACGGGGAGCGGACCGGTCACCTTCCAGCAGGCGAGCATCATGCCGACGACCCCGAACGTGTCGATCCCGCAGACCTCCTGAGCGTCGACCTAATGAGCGCGAGCAGGCCCGGCGCCAGGTCGGTCATGACCTCCCGGTACCGGGCCGGCCGCGACTCCCGGTGCCGGGCGGGTGCTCACAACCCGAGCCGTTTGCGGACGGCGTCGAGCTCGCCCATGACGTCCTGCATCGTACGGTCGTAGGCGGCCTGGGCCTCCTTGGCCTTGGCGACGGCGGCGTCCCGGTCGCCGAGGAGGTTCATCGGGTTGTCCTTCTCGCCGAAGACGCTGCCCATGACCTCCCCCACCTGCCGCTGCAGGTCCTGAGCCGCCTCCTGGACCGTCGACCTGATGGTGGCCGCGAGTTCCTTGGCCCCCATGCGCAGGGCGCGTGGATCGATCTCGAGATCGATCAGCCCACCGGTGGTGGTGTAGGCCGCCTTGATGCGGCCCTCGGCCGCCTCCGCCCGCCCCACGAGATCGGCCATCCGGTCCTGCATCTCCTGCATGCGGGACATCCGCTCCTGCGCCCCGCTGAGCAGCTTGTCGACATCGATGTTGGCGAAATCCCCGAAGCCCTCCACGGCTTCCCCCTCCGTATCAGCGTCGGCTGCCGATTATCGCGCCAAACGCCGACCTGTCGCCAGAGAGCGGGCGGAGTCCAGGCCCAGCGCACGCGGGCGGCGATCATCGCCGCGCGTCGAAGCGCCGAGATCTGCCGTGGGTCACGGCTGGACGGGCACCCCGCCGCGCCAGACGCGCAGGGCGCGGAGGCCGAACGCCCACGCGAACGCGCCCTCGTGGTCGGCGTCCCACAGGACGATGTCGGCGTACATGCCCGGGACGAGCGCGCCCCGGTCGGAGACCCGGAGAGCGGCCGCGCCGCCGAGCGTGGCCGCGCGGAGCGCCTCGTTGACGCTGAGGCCGAACATCGCGACCGACAGCCCGATCACCAGCGGCATCGAGGTGATGCCGCACTGACCGGGGTTGTGGTCGGTGCCCAGCGCGAGCGTGACGCCGCGGTCGAGCATGGCGCGGACCGGCGGGGTGCGGCCGTTGTGCAGGGCACTGCCGGGGCAGACCGTCGCGGCGACACCGCCGTGGTGCAGCGCCTTGATGTCGTCGTCGTTGGCCTCGGTGAGCAGGTCGGCCGAGGCGCAGCCGACCTCCGCCGCGACCTGGGCGGCGCCGACCCGCTCGTTGGCGCAGGCGTGCAGCCGGGCCTTGAGGCCGACGCGCTGACCGGTCATGAGCAGGACGCGTGCCTCGTCCGGCGTGAAGTGGCCCTCGTCGCAGTAGACGTCGATGCTGTCGGCGCCCGCGGCCGCCGCGTCACCGGCCCACAGGCGGACCGCCTCGATGTAGTCGCGGCGCCGGCCGAAGTACTCCGGCGGCAGCATGTGCGCGGCGAGGAACGTCGCGTGGATGCGCGGCATCGAGGGCTCTTCCTCGAGCGAGCGCAGCATCCGGACGTCGGCCAGCTCGCCGTCGCGGGTGAGGTGGTATCCGGTCTTCGCCTCGACCGTGGTCGTGCCGGCGCAGATCCACTGCCGGAGCCGCTCGCGGACGTTGTTGCAGAGGGTCCAGGGATCGGTGCCTCGGGTCACGGTGACGGTGGAGGCCACCCCACCGCCCGCGGCGACGATCTCGTTGTTGCTCGACCCGCTCGTCCGCATGGCCAGCTCGGCCCAGCGGTTGCCGGCGTACACCGGGTGGGAGTGCGCGTCGATGAGGCCCGGCGTGACGAGGCCGCCACCGAGGTTCTCGACGTGGTCGACGTCGACGATGTCGTCGATGACGCCGGGGACGCTCTGCGGAAGGTCCGAGGCGGGACCGGCCCATACGATCCGGTCGTCGTGCACGAGGATGGCGGCGTTGCTGCACACATCGGTGCCTGTCCACAGCCGACCGATATTCGTCAGCAAACGCACGGTCATCGCGTCACCGCCCCGTTCTGCGGTCGCGCACCGGTGAAGGGTGTCCGGACGCCATGCAGCGGGTCACCTGCTCTCGCTCGATTACGCCGGCGGCATTGCCGACGGACCCAAGTCGGATTAGGGGTGATCACCAGACCACCTGGAGCAACGAGCCCGGGAATATTGGTTTCGTCACCGTAGTGCACAGGAGGCCACGCTGTACAGCCTCACGCGACATACCGCTCCCAAACCGCCCGGCGGCCGACTGCTACAGGTGGCTCGACGATACCTCACCGCGAACACCGTGCCGCACCGAACGACGGAATCGGATTCCGGCCCGTCGTAGCGGACGGCGGGATCCGAATGCGGACCCCTCCGTTCGGCCTTTTCGGTCAGGCGTGCGTGGTGACGTACGGCTCCAGCTCACCGGCCATTCGCGCGGGCACACGGGCGTGCAGCGCCGTGCCGTCGGCGGTGTGCTCCTGGGAGAACACCTCACCGAGGTCGTGCACCCGGGCGACGAGATCGCCACGCTCGTACGGCACCAGGGCGCGTACCTCGTGATCGCCGCGCGGGAGGTTCTCCTCGACCGCCTGGAGGAGGTCGTCCAGGCCCTCGCCGGTGCGCGCCGAGACGACGACGCTGTGCGGCTCACGGCGGCGTAGCCGGGCCAGGGAGATGGCGTCGGCCACATCGGCCTTGTTGATCACGATGAGCTCGGGCACGTCGTCCGCGCCGAGCTCGCGCAGCACCTCGCGGACCGCGTCGATCTGCGACTCGGGGTCGGCGTCGGAGCCGTCCACGACGTGCAGGATCAGGTCGGCGTCGGCGACCTCCTCCAGCGTGGAGCGGAACGCCTCGACGAGCTGGTGCGGCAGGTGGCGTACGAACCCGACGGTGTCGGCGATCGTGAACGCCCGGCCGTTCGGCGTGCTCGCCCGCCGGACCGTGGGGTCCAGGGTGGCGAACAGTGCGTTCTCGACGAGGACGCCGGCGCCGGTGACGCGGTTGAGCAGGCTGGACTTGCCGGCGTTGGTGTATCCGGCGATCGCGACCGAGGGGACCTGGCGGGTGCGCCGCCGGGACCGCTTCGTGTCGCGCGCCTTGCCCATCTCGTGGATCTGACGGCGCAGCCGGGCCATGCGGGACCGAATCCGCCGCCGGTCGAGCTCGATCTTGGTCTCACCGGGGCCACGGCCGCCGATCCCGACGCCGCCGGCGGCGCGACCGCCGACCTGCCGGGACAGATTGCCACCCCAGCCTCGGAGGCGGGGAAGGAGATAGTCGAGCTGTGCCAGCTCGACCTGGGCCTTGCCCTCGCGGCTGCTGGCGTGCTGGGCGAAGATGTCGAGGATGAGGGCCGTCCGGTCGATCACCTTGACCTGGACGATCTCCTCCAGTTGGCGGAGCTGGCTGGGGGTCAGCTCGCCGTCGCAGATCACGGTGTCGGCGCCGCTGGATATCACGACGTCGCGCAGCTCCGCCGCCTTGCCGGACCCGATGTACGTCGCCGGGTCGGGCTTGGAACGCCGCTGGATCATGCCCTCGAGGACGTCGGATCCGGCGGTCTCGGCGAGGAGCGCGAGTTCGTGCAGGGAGTTGTCGGCCTGAGCCTCGTCTCCGTCGGTCCAGACGCCGATGAGGACGACGCGCTCGAGGCGCAGCGCGCGGTATTCGACCTCGGTGACGTCGCGGAGCTCCGTCGAGAGGCCGGCCACGCGCCGCAGCGCCTGGCGCTCCTCCAGGTCCAGCTCGCCGGTCAGCGGGGTCTGCTCTGTGTCTTCGTAAGGAAAGTTAGTCATGTTCCCCCATGTCAACGCCGGAACGTCGCCGGATCTTCCCCGATCGTCCCATGCCCTTGCCCGGAGCACACCTGCTTATTCGTCCCACGCTCGCCTGCCTACGGATCCGCTCAGTGTGCGCCCACGCGGACGCCTTCGAAGGGTGCCGCCCCCGGAGTGTCCGGTTCCCCGAGGGGGCAGGGATACCCCGGCCCCGTTGACCGAGCTGCAACGATCTTAATATCGTTTCCATTAAGCAGAAGAATAATTTCACTATACGAAAGGCGGCATCGATGTCCGGACCTGAAGGCGTGGAGCTGACCGGCCCCCTCCACGAGCGGTACGACGAAATCCTCACGCCCGAGGCGCTCGGCTTCCTCGCCGCCTTGCAGCGCGAGGCCGGCACCCGCCGCGACGAACTGCTGAGCAGGCGAGCCGAGCGGCAGGAGGAGATCACCCGGGGCGGCACGCTGGACTTCCTGCCGGACACGGCGGGCGTCCGCCACGACGACTCCTGGCGGGTGGCCGCGCCGGCGCCGGGCCTGGAGGACCGCCGGGTGGAGATCACCGGTCCGACCGACCGGAAGATGACCATCAACGCCCTCAACTCCGGCGCGAAGGTGTGGCTGGCCGACTTCGAGGACGCCAACACGCCGCTGTGGGAGAACATGGTCGGCGGCCAGCTCAACCTCCGCGACGCGCTCGACCGCACGATCGACTTCGAGACGGGGGGCAAGTCGTACCGGCTGAAGCCGGACGAGGAGCTGGCCACGATCGTCGTCCGCCCGCGCGGCTGGCACCTGGACGAGAAGCACGTGCTCGTCGACGGCACGCGCATGTCGGGCTCGCTGTTCGACTTCGGCCTGTACTTCTTCCACTGCGCGCGGCGCCAGCTGGCCAAGGGCAAGGGGCCGTACTTCTACCTGCCGAAGATGGAGAGCCACCTGGAGGCACGCCTCTGGAACGACGTCTTCAACCTCGCCCAGGACCTCCTGGAGATCCCGCGCGGCACGATCCGGGCCACCGTCCTGATCGAGACGATCCCGGCGGCGTTCGAGATGGAGGAGATCCTCTACGAACTGCGCGACCACTCCGCGGGGCTCAATGCCGGCCGCTGGGACTACCTCTTCTCCGTCATCAAGAAGTTCCGCGCGCGTGGGCGGCAGTTCCTGCTGCCGGAGCGCAACGCGATCACGATGACGGCGCCGTTCATGCGTGCCTACACCGAACTGCTCGTGCGCACCTGCCACAAGCGCGGCGCGCACGCGATCGGGGGCATGGCCGCGTTCATCCCCTCGCGCCGCGACGAGCAGGTCAACAAGGCCGCCTTCGAGAAGGTGCGGACGGACAAGACCCGCGAGAGCGGCGACGGCTTCGACGGCTCCTGGGTCGCCCACCCGGACCTGGTGCCGATCTGCCGGGAGATCTTCGACGGCGTGCTCGGCGACCGGCCGAACCAGATCGAGCGGCTGCGCGAGGACGTCTCCGTCTCGGCCTCGGACCTGCTCGCCGTGGACAAGACACCGGGTGAGATCACCGAGGCGGGGCTGCGCGGCAACATCAGCGTCGGCCTGCAGTACATCGCCACCTGGCTGGGCGGCAACGGCGCGGTCGCCATCTTCAACCTGATGGAGGACGCCGCCACCGCCGAGATCTCCCGCTCCCAGATCTGGCAGTGGCTCCATAACGACGTCCATCTGGCAGAGGGACAGAAGGTCACCACCGAGCTGGTGGAACGGATCATCGAGGAGGAGCTGGGCAGGATCCGCGCGTCGTACGGCGACGCCTTCGACGAGAAGCGGTTCGCCGAGGCGGTGAGTCTTTTCAAGGAGGTCGCGCTCGCCGACGACTATGCCGACTTCCTCACCCTCCCGGCGTACGAACGCATGCCGTGACCCTCGCCGATCATCGGAAAAAGGGCGAGGATGGGTGGTATGGCACGGCTTGACGGGCTCGCGGGACGGCTCAGGGAGATCGTCGGCGCGGAGAGCGTCATCACCGATCCGGCCGAGCTGCGCACGTACGACTGCGACGGCCTGACCTACCACCGCGCCACGCCGGGGATCGTGGTGCTGCCGGACACCGCCGAGCAGATCGCGGCGATCGTCCGGGCCTGCGCGGCGGACGGCGTGCCGTACGTCGCGCGCGGCTCGGGTACGGGACTGTCCGGCGGCGCGCTCCCCCGCACGGACGGCGTGCTGATCGTGACCTCCAGGATGCGCCGCGTCCTGGCGGTCGACGCCGCGAACCAGCGCGCGATCGTCGAGCCGGGAGTGATCAACCTCGACGTGACGCGGGCGGCGCGGCCGTACGGCTACTACTTCGCGCCCGACCCGTCGAGCCAGCAGGTCTGCTCGATCGGCGGCAACGTCGCGGAGAACTCCGGCGGCGCGCACTGCCTGAAGTACGGCTTCACGGTGAACCACGTCCTGGCCTGTGAGGTCGTGACCCCGGACGGGGAGATCGTCGAGCTGGCCGAGGGCCCCGGGTACGACCTGCTGGGCGCCTTCGTCGGCTCGGAGGGCACGCTCGGCATCACCACGAAGGTCACCGTACGGCTGACGCGCCTGCCGGAGACCGTACAGACGCTGCTGGCGGGGTTCGACACGATCGAGCGGGCGGGCGAGGCGGTGTCGGCGATCATCGCGGCCGGGGTCGTGCCCGCCGCCATCGAGATGATGGACGCCCTGTCCATCGAGGCCGCCGAGGCGGCCGTGCGCTGTGGTTACCCGCCGGGCGCAGGCGCCGTGCTCATCGTCGAGCTGGACGGCCCCGCCTCCGAGGTGGACGCGCAGTTCGCCCGCGTCAAGGAGCTCTGCGGGGAGGCGTTCGAGATCCGGGTGGCCGCCGACGACACCGAGCGCGGGCTGATCTGGCGGGGCCGCAAGTCGGCGTTCGCGGCGGTCGGGCGGATCAGCCCGGACTACATCGTGCAGGACGGCGTCATCCCCCGGACGACGCTGCCGGAGGTCCTCGCCCGCATCGACGCGCTGGCCCGCGAGCACGGCGTGCGCGTCGCCAACGTCTTCCACGCCGGAGACGGGAACCTCCATCCGCTCGTGCTGTTCGACGGTGCGGAGCCGGGCGCCGGCGAGCGCGCCGAGGAGGTCTCGGGACGGATCATCGACCTGTGCATCGAACACGGCGGGTCGATCACCGGCGAGCACGGCGTCGGGATCGACAAGGCCAAGTACATGCCCCGGATGTTCACCGACGAGGATCTGGACACCATGCAGATGGTGCGGTGCGCGTTCGACCCTGCCGGGCTGTGCAACCCGGGCAAGGTGTATCCCACGCCCCGGCTCTGCGGCGAGGTCCCCGGCCGGCGCACCGGCGTCCATCCGCTGGTCGAGAGCGGGAAGGCGGACCTGTTCTGATGGAGGTGGTCGACGCCCTGGCGAAGGCATGCGAGGTCCGCCCCGGCGAGGCGGGCGACGCCGTCCAGGGCGCCACGCCGGCGTACGTCGCCGCGCCCGCCGCGGTCGCCGAGGCCGCAGCCCTCATGGGCACGGCGGCCGAGCACGGGCTCACGGTCGTGCCGCGCGGAGCGGGCACGAAGATGCACTGGGGCGCGCCACCGGACCGGTGTGACCTGCTCGTCGACACCCGCCGGCTCGGACGGATCGTCGAGCACGCCGCCGGCGACCTCGTCGTCAAGACCGAGGCGGGACTGGCCCTGGACGACCTGCGCGGCGTCCTGGCGGGCGCGGGGCAACAGCTCGCCCTCGACCTCCTGCCGCCCGGGGGCACCGTGGGCGGCGTCCTGGCGACCGGCGTCGCCGGGCCGCGCCGGCTGCTGTACGGCTCGGCCCGCGATCTGCTGATCGGCATCACGGTCGTCCGCGCCGACGGCGTCGTCGCGCACGCGGGCGGCAAGGTCGTCAAGAACGTCGCCGGATACGACCTCGGCAAGCTGTTCACCGGGTCGTACGGCACGCTGGGCCTGATCGTCGAGGCGGCGTTCCGGCTGCATCCGCTGCCCCGTGCGGCGGCGTACGTCTCGGCCACGGCCGCCGGCCCGGGACAGGCCCTCCAGATGGCCCAGGCCCTGCTGCACTCGACGCTGGTGCCCGCCGCGATCGAGGTGGACGGCCCCGGTCCGATCACCGTCGCGGCCCTGTTCGAGGGCGTTCCCGACGGGGTCGCGCCGCGTGCCGAGGCGGCGCGGAGCCTCATCGGCGGCCGAATCGGCGACGCCCCGCCCGGCTGGTGGGGCCGGCTCCCCGACGGCGAGGTCCTGGCCGAGGTCCGGGCCCTGCCCACCGCCCTCCCGGACCTGTTCGCCGAGCTTCCGGACGGCCGGGCGCGGATCCGCGGCTCCGCCGGGCGCGGCGTCTGGCACGTGGCCCTGCCCGCCGACGGGGCAGGCGACGCGCTGACGCGGCTGCGCCGCCACGGCACCGCCGTCGCGCTCGCGGCACCGGCGGGCGTACGACTCGACCGGTGGGGGCCGATTCCCGCCCTGCCGCTGATGCGCCGGGTGAAGGACCAGTTCGATCCCGGGCACCGCCTGGCGCCGGGGCGCTTCGCGGGAGGCATTTGATGGAGGAGTTCCGGGAGCTGCTGGACGACTGCGTGCACTGCGGGTTCTGCCTGCCGACCTGCCCGACGTACGTGCTGTGGGGCGAGGAGATGGACTCCCCGCGCGGCCGCATTCACCTGATGGACCAGCTCGAACGCGGCGGGCCCCTCACCGCGTCCACCGTCGAGCACTTCGACCGCTGCCTCGGCTGCATGGCCTGCGTGACCGCGTGCCCGTCCGGGGTCCGCTACGACCGGCTCATCGAGATGACGCGGGCGCGGGTCGAGGACGACCACCCCCGGTCGCGCGGTGAGCGGCTGCTGCGTGAGGCGATCTTCGCGGTGTTCCCCTATCCCCGGCGGCTGCGGGCGCTGCGCGGGCCGCTGCGGGCGTACCGCCGGCTGAACCTCGACCTGGCACCGCTGCTGGAGCGCCTCTCCCCCACCCTCGCCGCGATGGAACGCCTGACGCCGCCGCCCGCCCGGCACGTCCGCCTGCCGGAGCGCGTCGCCGCCCGCGGCGAGCGCCGGGCCGTCGTGGGGATGCTGACGGGCTGCGTGCAGCGGGAGTTCTTCCCCGGGGTGAACTCCGCGACCGCCCGCGTGCTGGCGATGGAGGGCTGCGACGTCGTCATCCCGAAGGGCCAGGGCTGCTGCGGGGCGCTGTCGCTGCACACCGGACGGGACGAGGAGGCCAGGGCGTTCGCGCGCGCGACGATCGAGGCGTTCGCGGACGTGGACGTCGTCGTGGTCAACGCGGCCGGGTGCGGTTCGGCGATGAAGGACTACGGCGCGGTGTTCGCCGGCGACCAGGAGTGGGCCGGGCGCGCCGCCGAGCTGTCCGCCAAGACCCGCGACCTCGCGGAGTTCCTGGCCGAGCTGGGGCCGCGCGCCACCCGGCACCCTCTGGAGCTGGCGGTCGCGTACCACGACGCGTGCCACCTCGCGCACGCCCAGGGGGTCCGCGCGCAGCCCCGGCGGCTGCTCGGCGGCATTCCCGGGCTGGAGGTCAGGGAGGTCGCCGATCCGGAGATCTGCTGCGGGTCGGCCGGCGTCTACAACCTGCTGCGGCCGGAGGCGGCGGGCGAGCTGGGCGAGCGCAAGGCGCGCAACGTCACCGCCACCGGCGCGGACCTGCTGGTGGCCGCCAACCCGGGCTGCACCCTGCAGATCACCACCGCCCTGCACCGCCGGGGGGAGCACATCCCCGTCGCCCACACGGCGGAGGTCCTGGACGCGTCCATTCGGGGGATCGGCAAGGAGTCATTCATCTCCCGGAGGTGACGCGCTGGCCTTAAGGAGTAGCGTTTCCCCCGCGAGCCTGAAGGCCAGAATGCCCACGCCGCGCACCCAATGAGGAGCCGCCAAACGATCACGTTGGCCACCTCGATGGCGAGCGCCAGGGGATTCAATGGCCTCCCCACAGGCGACATCTTCCACGGCGTGATCATTTTGAAAGCGAACGCCATTCTGGTCTCGATCGTGCCCTGACCAGCGGTCATCTCACGGGTAATTCTCGGTCCAGACCACCTTTGCTATCTTTTGTGGCTCATCAACGAGCGGCGCGAGGCTCAGTCTCGCCCGCACGCAGCTACGAAACCAGGTTGATCAATGCCAGCGAGCCACCGCTCACACCGGCGCAAGAAGGCCGGGAACGCCGCACGCTTCGGCCTCGTGGGCGGTGCCACCGGCGTCGTCGGAGTGGTCGCCGTCGCCGGGTTGATGCTCGCCGTCCGGGCGCACGTGACCAGCACCGAGCACGCGCCGGGCACCGTGGCCGCCACCACGGACGCCGCCAGAGCGGCGACCAAGCACGGGCGCACCCTCGCCCAGCTGGGGCCCGGCCCGAAGCTCGACCTCACCACCCCGGACGGTTACACCTACTCCATCGCCGCGGTGGAGGCCGGCACCGGCGACAAGCCGCTCTCCGCCAGTAAGACGCCGCCGCCGGAGGGCGCGACGCACGCCTACGTCGACTACGTCATCACCAACACCGGCACCCAGCCCGCCCTGCTCGACTTCCCCGCCGACCTGTTCGTCAAGCGCTCCGTCCTGCCGGCGAGCGTCGTGGCCACGGGCCGGTGCATGCCTCAGCCCGGCGCGCCCTCGGACATGTGCACGCTTCCCGACACCACCGAGGTCGTCGACACGCTCGGGTTCGCACCGCCCAAGTCCCAGGAGGGCGACCAGTACATCCCGGCCGGAGCGAGCTACCTGGTCAGGGTCGCCACCGACATGGGCGTCGACAAGGGCGTCCAGCAGGCCGACCTGGGGTTGTACGTCTGGAACCCGCGCTTCGTCCCGAACCGGCAGGCCGTCAGGGTCGAGTTCCCTTGAGCGCCCCCGCTGAAAGTTCCATGAGAATGCGCCCGGTCACCGTCCGCACCGGTTCTCCCCTTGCCGGGCGCCGGTAACGTCGGACCGTGCGCATTCTGGTCGTGGACGACGAACCCGCCGTCCGAGAGTCCCTCGCCAGCAGCCTCGCCTTCGAGGACTACGAGGTCGAGACCGCGGTGGACGGGCTTGACGCCCTGGAGAAGCTCGACGCCGTCAAGCCCGACCTGATCCTGCTCGACATCCTCATGCCCCGCCTCGACGGCCTCACCACCTGCCGTCGGCTGCGCGCCCGCGGGGAGACGGTGCCGGTGCTCATGCTGACCGCACGCGACACCATCGGCGACCGGGTGACCGGCCTCGACTCCGGCGCCGACGACTACCTCGTCAAGCCGTTCGAGCTCGACGAGCTCCTCGCCCGGGTCCGCGCGCTGCTACGGCGAAGCGTGCTCACCTCCCGCTCGGTGGACCCCGGCGACGTCATGGAGTACGCCGGCATCCGGATGAACACGCTGACGCGGGAGGTCACCCGCGACGGCCGCGGCCTCGACCTGACCCGCACGGAGTACACCCTGCTGGAGATGTTCCTGTCGCACCCGCGCCAGGTGCTCACCCGCGAGCAGATCCTCGAGACGGTGTGGGGCTTCGACTTCGAGCCCGCCTCGAACTCCCTCGACGTCTACGTGATGTACCTGCGGCGCAAGATGGGCGAGCCTCGCCTCATCAACACCGTGCGCGGCGTCGGGTACGTCCTCCGGGAATCATGATCAAACGGTTGTCGCTGCGCACCCGGCTGGCCGTGCTGACGAGCCTGGCCGTGGCCGTCGCGGTCGCGGCCTGCGCCATCGGCTGCTGGTTCATCGTCCGCCGGCAGCTCCTCGAACAGCTCGACCAGTCCCTCTCGGGACCCAACTTCGGCCTCGGCGGCGGGCCACCGGGCGCCCGCCAGGGCGGCCCACCGCGCGGGGAGACCGGCTCCGTCGCGGACATCTGCCGCAAGCCGGCCCGGGACGGCAACGACCGGTTCCGGGACTTCCTGCCCACTGTCCAGGTCGTCTGGGCCGACGGCACCTCCTGCAGCCCGAAGGACACCTCCGACCCGCTGGTCCGGACCACCGGCGACCTGGAGGTCGCGCGCGGCGTGCGCAACCTGGTCCACCGCGACGGCCACACCCAGAGCGGCGTGCCCATGCGGGTGTACACCCGTCACGATCCGAACGGCGGGGCGGCGGTGTCCATCGCCAAGCCGCTGGGCCAGGTCAACGAGAAACTCGACAGCCTCGCCGTGTTGCTGGTCGTCGTCTCCGCCGTCGGGGTCGTCGGCGCGGCCACCGCCGGCCTGCTCATCGCCCGCGCCGGGCTGCGCCCCGTGGACCGGCTCACCGGCGCCGTTGAGCACATCGCCCGCACCGAGGACCTGGCCACCACGATCCCGGCCGACGGCCACGACGAGATCGCGCGGCTGAGCCGGTCGTTCAACAGCATGACCCGCGCGCTGGCCAACGCGCGCGAACGCCAGCAGCAGCTGATCGTGGACGCGGGGCACGAACTGCGCACGCCGCTGACCAGCCTGCGCACCAACATCGACCTGATGCTGCGCAGCGAGACGACCGGCCGGCCGCTGCCCGCCGCGGACAAGCAGAAGCTTCTCGGCAACGTCAAGGCGCAGCTGCTCGAGCTGTCCCACCTCGTCGGCGACCTGCTCGACCTGTCCCGGCCCGAGTCCGCCGCCGGCGTCCGGGTCGAGGATGACGTCGCCCTGCACGAGGTCGTCGGCAAGGCCGTGCGCCGCGCACGGCTGCGCGGCCCCGGCCTGCACATCGACGCGACGGTCTGCCCCTGGTACGTCCGCGGCGACGCCGCCTCCCTCGAACGGGCGGTGGTGAACCTCCTCGACAACGCCGTGAAGTTCAGCCCGCAAGACGGCACCGTCGCCGTGCGGCTGGACGGCGGCGAGCTGACCGTTCGGGACGATGGGCCGGGCATCCCGCCCGAGGATTTGCCGTACGTCTTCGACCGCTTCTGGCGCTCCCCGTCCGCCCGTGGCCTGCCCGGTTCGGGACTGGGCCTCGCGATCGTGGCCCGAGCGGTCGCGGAGGCGGGCGGCGAGGTACGGCTGGGCCCCGCCGACGGCGGCGGCACCTTGGCGTGGCTCCGCCTGCCGGGGTCCGCAGCGTCGCCGGACGACTTTCTCATCCCCGCTTAAGAAACGGCTCAGGCGGCTCCCACGATGAGTCGCGAGCTTTGTCGGCATGAGCGAGCTGACGACCTCCGTAGAGCCCCCGGGGTCCGGGCCGGCGCACGGTGATGCCGCGCGTTCCCGGCTCGGCATCGCGGGGCACCCTCCGGGACTCATCGACGAAGAACCCCGCGACCCGCTCATCGAGGTCGCCATCCCGGTGTACAACGAGGAGCACGTGCTGGCGGCCAGCGTGCGCCGGCTGCACGCCTACCTTCGTGAGACGTTCCCGTACCGCTTCGTGATCACGATCGCCGACAACGCGAGCACCGACGGGACCTGGGACGTCGCCCAGCGGCTGGCCCTGGAGATCCCCGCGGTCGACGCCGTGCACCTGGACCGCAAGGGACGCGGGCGGGCGCTCCGGCACGTCTGGAGCACCAGCGTCGCCGACGTGGTCGCCTACATGGACGTGGACCTGTCCACCGACCTGCACGCGTTCCTGCCGCTGATCGCGCCGCTGGTGTCCGGCCACAGCGACCTGGCGATCGGTACACGCCTGTCCCGTGGCTCCGCCGTCGTGCGCGGACCGAAGCGGGAGTTCATCTCCCGCACCTACAACCTCCTTCTCCGTACCACGCTCGCCGCCCGTTTCTCCGACGCGCAGTGCGGGTTCAAGGCCGGCCGTACGGAGATCGTGCGGGCGTTGTTGCCCGCGGTCGAGGACGAGGCCTGGTTCTTCGACACCGAGCTGCTGCTGCTGGCCGAACGGAACGGCCTGCGCATCCACGAGGTGCCGGTGGACTGGGTGGACGATCCCGACAGCCGGGTCGACGTCGCCCGTACGGCGGTGGACGACCTTCGCGGCATGGCCCGTGTGGCCCGCCGCGTCCTGTCCGGGGCGTTCCACGTGCCGGTACCGGCACGGACGCGGGAGGCACAGCTGCCCACCGGCATGTCCCGGCAGCTGCCGAGCTTCGCGGTCATCGGCGTGATCAGCACCATCGCCCAGCTCGCGCTCTACGCGCTGCTGCGCTTCTTCATGCCCGTGATCGCCGCCAACGTCGTGTCGTACTTCATCGCGGCGATCGCCAACACCGCCGCGAACCGCCGCTTCACCTTCGGGGTACGAGGCCGCCGGCGCGCCATGCGGCACCACCTCGAAGGCGGCGTCGCGTTCATCGTCGGCCTCGTCGTCAGCACCGCCGGCCTGGCCGTCTTCGACACCGTGGCGCCGTACGCCCCGCGCCTGGCCGAAGTGGCCGCACTGTTCGCCCTCAACCTGTTCGCCGCCGTCATACGCTTCGTCCTGCTGCGCGCCTGGGTCTTCCACCCGCGCCGCGCCGCCGATGAGTCGGAGCCCGTCCTCCAGGAGCAGTCCCGTTGACCACTCAGCTGTCCGAACCCACCGGCGTGCCGCAGGCTCCGCCCGCGAGTCGGCTCAGACGTCTCGCGCTCGGCCCCGCCGATGACCCGCGGTGGGCCCGCCCGGCCCTGTGGGTGATCCTCGCGCTGGCCACCGCGCTGTACGCCTGGGGGCTGTCGGAGGGCGGCGACGCCAACAGCTTCTACTCCGCGGCCGTCAAGAGCGGCACCCAGAGCTGGAAGGCGTTCTTCTTCGGTTCGCTGGACTCCGCGTCGTTCATCACGGTGGACAAGCCGCCGATGGCCCTGTGGGTTCAGGAGATCTTCGGCCGGGTCATCGGGTTCGGGACGTGGAGCCTGCTGCTGCCCGAGGTCATCATGGGCGTCGCGGCGGTCGCCGTGGTGTACGCCACGGTCCGGCGTGCCTTCGGGCCCGTTGCGGGGGTGATCGCGGCGTTGGTGATGACGCTGACGCCGATCACCGTCGCGATCAACCGGGACAACAACCCGGACACGCTGCTCGTCCTGCTGCTGGCCCTCTCCGCATGGGCCTGCCAGCGGGCGCTGGAGTCCGGGCGGCTCCGCTGGCTGCTCGCCTCGGCGTTCTTCATCGGCTGCGGGTTCAACACCAAAATGCTGCAGGCGTTCATCCTGCTGCCCGCGCTCGCGCTCGTGTACCTGCTCTTCGCCCAGGGCGGCTGGCTCCGCCGGATCGGTCACCTGCTCGCCGCCGGGGTCGTCCTCGCGGTGTCCAGCTTCTGGTGGATGATGATCGTCGACCTGATCCCCGCGAGCAAGCGGCCCTACATCGGCGGCAGCACGGACGGCACCGCCTGGGACCTCATCATCGGATACAACGGCATCGGCCGGATCACCGGCAGTGAGGGCGGCGGCCCCGGTGGTGGCCGTGCGCCCAGTGGCGGCGGCCGCGGCGGCCCGGGAGGCGGCGGAGGGGGCGGCGGCTTCTCCGGCCAGTCGGGCATCGGCCGGATGTTCAACGACGTCCTCGGCGGCCAGATCTCCTGGCTGCTGCCGCTCGCGGCGCTCGTCCTGGTCGCCGGCATGATCCTCTACTGGAAGCGACCGCGCACGGACCTGGCGCGCGCGGCCCTCGTGATGTGGGGTGGCTGGCTGGCCGTCCACTTCGTGGTGTTCAGCTTCGCGAGCGGCATCATGCACCCCTACTACACGACCGCCATGGCCCCGGCGATCGCCGCCCTGGCGGGCATCGGTGCCGTCGAACTCGGCCGCGCGTACCGGCGCGGCGGGGCCTGGACGTGGGTCCTGCCCGCGGGCATCGCGGTCACCGGCGTCTGGGCGTTCGTCCTCCTGCGGCGCACGCCGAGCTGGAACCCCTGGCTGGCCTGGACGGTCGCGGGCCTGACCGCGGTCGCCGTCATCGGGCTGCTCGCGGCCCGGTTCGGCCGTGGGGCGCTCACGCGGATCGCGGTGCTCGCAGGCGTGGTTGGGCTGGTGGCGGGACTCGCCGGGCCGGCCGCCTTCGCGGTGTCCGCCGCCGGCGACCGCGCCAACGGCAGCAACCCGACCGCCGGCCCGAACACCGGTGGCATGGGCTTCCCGGGGATGCGCGGCGGCGGGATGCCGGGCGGCGGGCAGCTGCCCGCCGACATCCGGAAACGCATCGAGGAGGGCGGCGGCTTCCCGGGTGGCGGCTTCCCCGGCGGCGGAGCCCCGGGCGGCTCCGGTGACCCCGGCGGTGCGGGTCAGATGCCCGGCGGTCAGCCGGGTGGCCAGAACGGACGGCAGGGCGGCCCGGGCATGGGCGGCGAGCTGAACGCGCAGATGGTCTCGTACCTGGAGAAGAACCAGGGCGGCGCCACCTGGCTCGTCGCGGTCAGCAACTCGCAGAGCGCGGCGTCCATCATCCTGCAGACCGGCAAGCCCGCGATCTCCATGTTCGGCTTCGCGGGCGGCGACCGGGCGATGACCGCGCAGAGGCTCCAGGAGCTGGTCAAGGCCGGGAAGCTGCACTACGTCATGACCGGCGGCGGGTTCGGCGGCCGGGGCGGTCCCGGCGGCGGCAACTCCGACGTGACCTCCTGGGTCACCAAGAACTGCGCCGCCGTGAAGCCCTCCGAGTACGGCGGCTCCTCGTCGACCGGCTCATCACAGCAGTCCGACCAGGGCAGCGGGTCGTCCCTGTACCGCTGCGGCTGACGAAGCTCACGGGCCCGGGCGTCTCCCCGCTCCCGGGCCCGTGATCCGCTGCCGTGGTGTAGGCGACGGCGTAGGGATTTCCGGCTGGACAGGGCCCGCGTCACTTCCGGAAGCCGATGTCGGTCCATACCGGGTCACTCAGGCCGAAGGCTCCCCAGTTGGAGAGGGAGGCGCGGACCGGGACGATCTGCGGGCGCTGGTACAGCGGCAGTGAGTGGACCTCGCCCCAGATCAGCCGGTCCGCCTCGTTCGCTGCGCGCCGGGCCCGAACGGGGTCGAGTTCGCCGACGGCCTGGGCGAGTTTCCGGTCAAGGCGCGCGGAGCCGATACGGGCGACGTTCTGCTGGACGGCACCGCCGCGCGGCCGGGCGTACACCGACTCCAGGTTCTCGATCGGGAAGGGCGTGCCGTGCCAGGTGAACGGGGCGACGTCGTAGGCGCCCGGCAGGAGGTACCGGTCGAAGAAGTCACCGTCGGGGACCGGGCGGAGCAGTAGGTTCACGCCGACCCGGCGCAGCATCGCCTGGATCAGCTCGCCGCTCTGCCGGCTCGCCGTCGCGCTCTCCGGGAACACGTAGCGCAGGGTCAGCGTCCGGCCGTTCTTGCGGCGGGCTTCCCCGGCCGGCGTCCAGCCCGCCCGGTCGAGCAGCCGCCGAGCCTCGGCGGGGTCGTACGCGCCCACCCGTCCGGCGTTGTCCTGATAACCGCGCTGGGTGTTGACGTACACGTGGTCGTTCATCACGTCCATCCGTCCGCCGAGTCCGTGCAGGGCCGACCGGGCGACGGTCGGGCGGTCGATGGCCATGGCGACCGCCCGGCGCACGTCCGGGTCCGACAGGATCGGACCGGCACCGTTGAAGGTGAGCTGGGTGAAGTCCGGCCCCGCCGCCCGGCGCACCGACACCTCGGCGGCCCCCATGACGCGCCCGTACGCGGCGGCGTCCGGCCCCGCGTCGAAGCCGTCGATCTCGCCGTTCAGCAGGGCTCCGGGCATGGCGTCGCGGGCGAGGTGACGGAAGACGATCCGGTCGAGCTTCGCCCGTGCGCCCCACCAGGCCGGATCGCGGACGACGGAGACGGCCTGGGCGGTGCGGTCGACGTGTTCGGGCCGGAACGGACCGGCGGTCACCGGCAGGCGGTTCAGCCAGGCGTGGTTCCAGGCCTCCGGCGTACCGATCGTCCCGGCCGGGTAAAGGGGGCTGAACAGCTCCGCCCACTCGCCGAACGGCCGGGTGAAGGTCACCACGACCTGCCGGTCCCGGGTGCCGCGTTCGACGCTCCGGATCCGGTCGTATCCGGTGGTCGTGGCGACCGGGAAGGCCGCGTTCCGGCCGCGGGCCGCCTTCCAGAGGGCCCGGAAGTCGCGGTAGCCGATCGGCGTGCCGTCGGACCAGCGGGCCTTCGGGTTGATGTCGTACACGACGACCTGATGCGGCGTCGTACGGACGATCCCGGCACGGCGGAGGTAGTCCGGGTTCGGGCGGACCGCGCCGTTCGCGTCGGAGCGGAACAGCCACGGCAGAGTCGTACGCAGGACCGTGACCGCGTCGAGGTTCGGCCCGCCGAGGTGCCAGTAGTTCCACTGAGTGCGAAACTCCCCCGTCGCCAGCCGGAGGGTGCCGCCCTCCCGGACGGCGCCGCGCGGCGCCGGGCCGATGTCGTACGGGGCGAACCCGGAGGGCATGCCGGGACCGGCTCCGGCACAGCCGTCCAGGACGATCAGGACCGTCGCGGCACCGACCACGATCCTTACGAGTGTCATCGGCGCTCCCGGAATGACGCGGTATCCGACGGGCCGCGCAGCCCGGACCCGGCCAGGTCGACGGCCAGCAGGATGAGGATCAGCAGGATCACCGGCGGCAGGAACAACCAGGGGAAGACCGTCGCCGCCGGAGCGCCGTCGGCGATGAGCGTGCCGAGGGAGACGTCCGGCGGGCGGACGCCGAAGCCGAAGTAGGACAGCCCCGCCTCGCCGATGATGGCCGCGCCGGCGTTGAGCGTGGCGTCCGCGAGCAGCAGCGACGTCAGGTTCGGCAGGACATGGCGAAGGACGATCACGAGGGCCGGTGCGCCCAGTTGGCGTGCCGCGAGGACGTATCCCTCGTCACGCAGGGCGCGTGTCGCGCTCCGGACCGCCCGCGCCGTGAGCATCCACATGAGGCAGGTGAGCAGGACGGCCGTCCCGGCCCGGCCGGCGAACACCCGTGACAGCACCGCGGCGATCAGGAACGGCGGGAACACCAACAGCAGGTCGATGACCCACAGCAGGAGACGGTCGGCCCATCCGCCGAGGTATCCGGCGACGGCGCCGGTGATCCCGGCCAGGCTCGTGGCGGCGGACGCCACGAGCAGGCCGATGACCAGGGACCGGCGCAGGCCGCGCAGCGCGATCGCATACACGTCGCGGCCGGCCGCGGTCGTGCCGAACCAGTGATCCGCCGACGGCGGCTCACTGAACGCGGTGACGTCGACGCCCGTCCAGCTCCACCGGGTGAGGTACGGCCCCGCGCCCGCGAGGACACCGAGCAGCGCGAGGAGGGTGAAGCCCGCCACGGGACGCCGGTGGCTCCTCACCCGCGGGCCCGCGGGTCGAGGACCGCGACGGCGAGATCGGACAGCAGCCCCGCGTACATCATCAGGGCGGCGGCGAAGCAGCAGTACGCGGCGACCGCGTTGACGTCACCACGATGGATCGAGTCGATCAGCCACTCGCCCATGCCGTGCCAGGCGAACACCTTCTCGGTGCAGGCCGCTCCGCCGAGGAGGCTCGCGCTCCCGTACGCCGACAGGGGGACCACCGGGACCACCGCGACGCGCAGCGCGTGCCGGATCAGAGCCCGGCGGCGGGTCAGTCCCTTGGCCACCGCGGCCCGGACGAAGGCGGCGCCGGCGGTGTCCCGCAGGCTGCCGCGGAGGTAGCGGGAGATGATCGCCGCCTGGCCGAGCGCGATCGTCAGGGTCGGCAGCACGAGATGCCGGCCTCGCTCGGCGAGCCGGTGCAGGGGGCCGCCCGGCTCACCGGGGGTGTACTCCCCCGTCCAGGCGAAGAGCCTCGTCCCGGCCCGGGAATCGACCCACTGCGCCGTGATCTGGGCGGCGACGGCCAGGACGACGACGGGGACCGCCAGCACGGTGAACGTGCCGACGGTGATCAGACGGCCGGCGACGACGTGCCGGCCCGACGCGCCGATGAGGCCGAGCCCGGCTCCGAGGGCGTTGCCCAGCAGCACCCCGGCCAGCAGCAGGCGCAGGCTCACTCCGAGCCGCCGGCGCATCTCCGCGATCGCCGGGGTGCCGTCCAGCGTCATGCCGAAGTCACCACGCGCCACCCCGGAGGCCCAGGTGAGGTAGCGCGTGAGCAGCGGCGTCCGGTCATCGGCGCCCAGCTCGTGGAGGCGCGCCCGGATGACGGAAGGCGGCGGAGGCGGGTGCCGCGCCTCCAGCTCCGCCCGGGGATCGAGCGCGCAGGCCGCCAAGAGGTAGGCGAGACTCACCGCGACGGCGAGGAGGAGCACTCGGCCGGCCGACCCGCGAACCAGGGCGCCCGCCATGCACACCTCCTCCGCGAACCGGCCGACCACGGTACGTTATCGACTCATCACGCTTCGCGCAGAGGATCGCCGGGATGTCCGTGACAACGGATCCACGGCCTTCGCCCGGGAGCGGCGGGGCGGTTCCCGCCCCGCCGCCGCCTCAGCTCCTACGGCCTGCGGCTTCGCGCGTGGGCACGCACGCGACCTCGACGCAGTTGCCGCCGTTGCCGCTGCTGCGCGCGGCCGTGCGCCAGGTCGCGACCTCGACGCACGCGCCGCCGTTGCCGCTGCTCCGCGTGGACTTACGCCAGATCATTTCCATTTCTCGGCCACTTCCTTGATGAGGTTGACAGATGCCTGACGCGGGAGCGCCTCGGCACGAAGCGACTCCCACATCCGTTTCACGATCGCCAGGTCCTGCGCGCTCTCGGCCACCTGGCCGTAGAGCGCGGTGTCCAGGTAGACGAACTCGTCCCCGTCCATCGTCGCGATGACGAAGGGCCCGGCCAGGCCGGCGTACGCACCGGCGTCCGCCGGGATGACCTGCACGACCACGTCCGACCGCGCCCCGCACAGCGCCACCAGGTGCATGAGCTGCTCGTACATGACCTTGGGGCCGCCGATGGCCCGGTGGAGAACGCCCTCGTCGACGACGGCGACGAACATGGGCGGGTCGTCGCGGGTGAGGATCCGCTGCCGCTCCAGCCGGGTCCGCACCTGCGTCTCGATGTCGAGCGACGCCGGCTGGCCGCTCTTCTCGAACACGGCGCGGGCGTAGTCCGGAGTCTGGAGCAGCCCCGGCACAAGGAGCGATTCGAACCAATTCAGCGCGGTCGCCTGTTCTTCGATGATTCGCCACCGATCGAGCCAGTCCGGGATCAACTCGCGTTCGACGAGTTCTTTCAGCAGCCGCCTGAGCGCTCCGCCGGTTCCAAGGGCGTCGTCGCAACGCTTGACGAAATCGAGTTTCGGCTTACGCCGCGCGGTCTCCACCATCCCGACGGCGGACTCCGAGTAATTGATCGCCTGAGCCAACTGCAACTGGCTCATCTTCCGGTACTCACGCCAAGAACGTAACTCAGCGGCGAAATACTCCAGCCAGGTACGGCCGTCATTGAACCTCACAGCTTCCTCACAACCGCCTCACAGACCGGGCGCTCTCGCTCACGGTAACGGGGTCTTTGCTCCGAGAGTACGTCTCCCCAGGTAGACGTGGGAAGTAAATCGCACACCGTCAGGAAGGCGTAAGAGATGCCATCTTCGCCGCGTTCGGGCTGCATGCTCATCGCCGCTCTGCCGACCGCCGCCGGCCGGGCGCGGGCCTACACGCGATGGGCGCTGCGGGCCTGGCAGCTGGAGACGATGACAGAGACGGCGGAGCTGCTGGTCAGTGAGCTGGTGACGAATGCGGTGAAGGCCACGGGAGGTGCCAACGGCGCCATCCGGGGCAGCCGGCGCGGGACGGGATCGTCGATCTATCTCTGTCTCTCGACGTTTTCCGAGAAGCTGCTGATCGAAGTGTGGGACAGATGCGACGAACCGCCACACAGACGCACTGCGTCGGACGATGATGAGAACGGCCGCGGACTGGTTCTCGTCCAAGCCCTCTCGAAGGACTGGGGATATGAAACATTAAACTCGGGTGGAAAAATCGTATGGTGTGAGTGCCTGATTCTCGGATGACGACCGCACCCCACACCGCCGCACCGTCACCGCCCGGAGACCACGCCGGACCCGAACACCCCTGCGGCCACCCCCGAATCAGCGTTGCACAGGGTCGAGCAAGAGAAGACAGACGACATAAGGGTATTTTTCAATGAATATTCGGCCACAACAAGCGCGACATTAACCGACGATGTCATCAAGCAAGTGACAATCCGCCGTTCCATCGCCGCCCAGAACAGCATTGAAGGAAACAAGCCTTTCAGGCGTGCGACAAATTCCCGGCATTGACGGTCACCCTTCCATTTGTCGCACCCGTCACCATATGATCCGCGGCCTCCGGGAGCGTTTCGCCGGCAGATCCGGCGCGACGCTCCCGGCACCCATTGCCCCTGTCAGTCCATGAGGAAGGCCGCGACTTCGGCGCGCTGGGCGCGGGCCGGGCCGTCGAACGCGGCGAGCCACTGGGCACGCTTGTAGTAGCGGTGCAGCACGTGCTCCCAGGTGAAGCCGATGCCGCCGTGCCCCTGGATGGCGTTCTCGCAGGCGAAGACCGCCGCCTCGCCCGCGAAGGCCTTGGCGGCGAGGCATGCCTGGCGTGCCATCGGGTCGTTCTCGGCGACGCACCACGCCGCCCAGTAAGCCAGCGAGCGGGCCTCCTGCAGCCGTACGTAGACGTCGGACGCCTTGTGCGACACGGCCTGGTAGACGCCGATCGGCTTGCCGAACTGCTTGCGGTCCTTGGCGTAGGCGACGAGCAGGTCCAGCGCGCGCTGGGCGACGCCGACCGCTTCGAGGGCCACCGCGGCGTACGCGCGATCGCGGATCCGGCCGAGCAGTTCGGCGGCCGTGTCACCGCTCGCGAGCGGGCGCGCGGGAGCGCCGTCGAACCGGACGCTCGCCGGCCGCCGCGTGCCGTCCAGCGCGCCGTGCGGGGTGACGGCCGCGTCGGAGGCGTCCACGGCGTACAGCCCGTCGGCGGTCGTCACGACGAACAGGTCGACCGCCGCGCCGTCCGGCACCAGGACCTTCTCCCCGGTGAGCCGCCCGCCGGAGACCGTCGCACCGGCCGCGTCCAGCAGTCCCTGGGGCACGCCCGGCTCGGCCCACGCCAGCGTGGCCGTCAGCCGGCCTTCGCCGACCTGCTTGGCCGTCTCGTCGTCGAGCGCGGGAGCGGCCAGGACCGCGGTCGAGAAGTACGGTGCGGCGAGCGGCCGGTAGCCGGTCTCCTCCAGGAGCACGGCCTGGTCGAGGAAGGTCAGCTCGGCGTCGAGCCATCCCATCTCGGCGAGCTTCGCCCACACTTCGGCGTCGACGCCGGTCTCGGAGTCGGCGATCTGCGCGAGGCGGACGTCGTCATAGCGCTCGGCGAGGAAGTCGCGGGCGAAGCCCCGCAGCTGCTCCTGCTCTTCGGAGAACGCGAAGTCCATGATCAACGTCCCTTCGGCAGGCCGAGGACCCGCTCGGCGATGATGTTGCGGAGGATCTCCGAGGTGCCCGCCTCGATCGTGTTGCCACGGGACCGCAGCTGCCAGTACTGCCAGAACCCGTTCCACGGCGCGTCGTCGCCGGTGACCTGAGCGTGCAGGCCGAACACCGACTGGGCGAGCGAGGTGAGGCGCTGGTTGGCCTCGCTCCAGGCGAGCTTGACGCCCGACCCCTCCGGGCCGGGGATGCCGGTCTCCAGCAGCGTGGTGAGCGCCCGGTAGTTGGTGAAGCGCAGCGACTGCATCTCGATCCACTCGCGGGCGACGGCGTCGCGGATCAGCGGGTCATCGGCGGGCCGCCGGCCGTCCGGTCCCGGCCGCCGTACGAGCTCGACCAGGTGGTTGACCATGCGCTCGAGCTCGGCGGACAGCGCGAAGCCCAGCGTGCCGCGCTCGTGCAGCAGGGTGGTCATGGCGACCTTCCACCCGTCACCGGGCCGGCCCAGCATCGAGTCGCGGGGCACCCGGACATCGTCGAAGAAGATCTCGTTGAACTCCGGGTCGCCGGTGATCTGGTGCAGCGGGCGTACGGTCACGCCGGGCGCGTGCATGTCGACGATGAGGTAGGACAGGCCGGCGTGCTTGGGCGCGTCCGGGTCGGTGCGGACGACGAGGATGCACCAGTCGGCCTTGTGCGCGTAGGACGACCACACCTTCTGCCCGTTGACAACCCAGTGGTCGCCGTCGAGGACGGCGCTGGTCCGCCCGGCGGCCAGGTCGGAGCCGGAACCGGGCTCGGAGAACCCCTGGCACCAGATCTCCTCGCCTGACAGCAGCAGCTTGAGGTAGCGCTGCTTCTGCTCGTCGGTGCCCCAGGCGATGATCGTCGGGCCGGCCATGTTGAGACCGATGACGCCCGGGTGGCCGGGGGCGTCGGCGCGGGCGGACTCCTCCAGATAGATGGCCTGGTAGGTCGGGGACAGCCCACGCCCGCCGAACCCCTCGGGCCAGGTCAGCCCGACGTACCCGGCGGAGTACAGCCGCCCGCCCCACGCACGGAGCGCGTCGAAGTCACCCCGGCCCGCCTCGACCTCGCGGTGGGACGCGTTCTCCTGGAGCCACGAGCGAAGCTCCGCGCGGAACGCGGCCTCCTCGGGTGTGTCGCGAAAGTCCACGCTGCCTCCTACATGCCGATCGCCCGGCAGTAGAGCCGGGTGAGCTGTTCGACGTCGCCGTCGTCGTGGGGCCGGCCGAGGACGTACCAGGTGTACGCCGTCCGGCCGATCATCGTCGCGAGCGCCACCGCGGCCGTACGCGGGTCGACGTCGTCCGGGACGAGCCCGGCCTGCTGCCACTCCCGGATGGCGCGCTCTTGACGGTCGTAGAAGACCCCCCAGGCCCGCAGGTACGTGTCGCGCATCGCCGGGGAGAACGTGGCGACCTGCTCGAAGACCGCCATCAGCCGGGCGTTGTCCCGGTAGGCGCGCAGGTAGGCGCGGTTGGCGCGGGCGATGCGCGCCGCCGGGCCGTCGCCGTTCAGCGGCTCGGCCCGCATGACGGTGAGCAGCCCGTTCAGCATCTGGTCGATCAGCTCGGCGAAGACCGCGTCCTTGTCGGCGAAGTGGGTGTAGAAGCTGCCGTAGGCGACGCCGGCCCGCTCGCAGATCTCGCTGATCTTGGCGTCGAGGAAGCCCCGCTCCTCGAACACCTCCCGCGCGGCCGTCAGCAGCGCGGCGCGGGTGCGCTCGGCGCGCGCCTGGCGCTTCACGGGGGTCATGGCGCTCATCGTAACCGAAACTGATTCGGTAATCGACTAATCGCCCGCGTGGTTCGGACCGCGGGAGCCCGTAGCCGGGCGGGCGGCATGGGTGCTTGTCGGCGAGTGTTTCGTGAGACGGGAAATTTCCCGTCTCACGAGACACCAGAGAACGCGACGTCCACCTGCCAGTGACCGGATTGACTCGTCGGCCGGGAATCAGCCCCGACACGCCGGCTAACCGCAGTGGACCTTCTTGCCTGTGATGTCGCCGTTGCTCGAGCCGTTGGTGTTGATGAAGGCGTAGACGTAGAGGCAGCGATGGGGCGCGCGGACGTAGAGCGGCCCCGCGTACCAGTGATTCCTCGTGCCATAACCGTCGTACCGGCAGTCGCCGTACTTGGTCCGGGCCGCGTTGTAGACGCAGAGCTTGAGCTTGATGTTGTAGAGCGACGTCGATCCCTTACGGATGGCGAGCGCGCAGTTATAGCCGTTGGAGGAGTTGTAGTAGACCTTGACGTAGCCGCGGACCTTGGAGTCCACGTAGATCGAATGGGTGCTGCGCAGGGCGTATCTGGACCCGCATGACGGGCCCGCCGCGCTCGCCGGCGCGGCCGAGGCCAGCACTGTCGTCAGCGTCAGGGCTGGAATCACGGCAGCGGCCAGCGGCAGCAGACGCCTTCCGGTATTGATCATGAGCCGTACCGTACAGCGACTGGACGATTCAGTCACCGCTGTACATACAGGTCCGGCCCGAGGCCGGTCACGGCGGTACGGGAGCGATCAGTGGCCGGCGAGCCAGTCTGGGCGCAACTCGCCCTCGGCGACGAGGACCGCCGGGCCTCGCAGGAAGCTCGTGGTGCCGTCCAGGATGACGGTGACGACGCCGCCCAGTACGGCGATCTCCCAGGTGCCGGTCGTCCGGCCCTCGGCGTGGGCGGCGGCGACGGCCGTCGCGACCGAGCCCGTACCGCACGAGCGCGTCTCGCCCGATCCCCGCTCGTGCACCCGCATCTCGACCTGGCCGTCGCCCACCGGCCGGAACAGTTCCACGTTGACGCCTTCGGGGAAGACGTCCGCGTCGACGTCGGGGGCGAGCGTCAGGTCGAGGCCGGCGACCGGCTCGGTGATCGGGCAGGCCAGGTGGGGGTTTCCCATGGAGACCCGCAGCCCCGCGTACGACCGGCCGGACACCACCGCCCGGCCCTCCCCCAGGACTTTCGGAGCGCCCATGTCCACGGTCACATCGCCGGTAGCGCCCAGGCTCACCGCGCGTACGCCCGCCCGCGTCCCGATCGCGAGGTCACCGGGGGCGGCCAGGCCGGCGTCGACGAGGTATCGCGCGAACACGCGCGTACCGTTGCCGCACATCTCCGCGATGCTGCCGTCGGCGTTGCGGTAGTCCATGAACCACTCGGCTTCGGAGGCGTCGCGGCCGAGCGCCTTGGACCGTACGACGCGCAGCACGCCGTCGGCGCCGATCCCGGCGCGCCGATCGCACAGGGCGGCCACCAGGGACGGCGTCAGGTCGAGCGAGCCATCGAGGTCCGGCACGATCACGAAGTCGTTCTCCGTGCCGTGCCCCTTCACGAAGCGCATGACCCGATCGTATCCAGGGCGGTCTCGACGGGCGCGTCATAGGGGATCCAGCGCACGCGAGGGTCGCGGCGGAACCACGACTCCTGACGGCGGGCGAACCGCCGGGTGGCCCGGATCGTCTCCTGCTTCGCCTCCTCCTCGGTCCACTCCCCCGACAGGAACCGCAGCACCTGCGCGTAGCCGAGCGCGCGGCTGGCGGTGAGCCCGTCGCGCAGCCCGTACGGCTCCAGCGCGCGCACCTCGCCGACGAAGCCCGCCTTCCACATGCGCTCGACGCGCACGGCGATGCGCTCGTCGAGCTCCGGGCGGGGGACGACCAGTCCCACCTGCGCCGAGTCCCCGGTGTCGGCGTAGGACGGCATGGACGCGGTGAAGGGCCGCCCGGTCATCTCGATCACTTCCAGGGCCCGGACGATCCGGCGGCCGTTGCCGGGCAGGATCGACGCGGCGGCGGCCGGGTCGAGCCCGGCCAACCGGGCGTGCAGGGTGGCGGATCCGTGCTCGGCGAGCTCGCCCTCCAGCCGGGCCCGCAGCTCCGGGTCGGTGCCGGGGAACTCCAGGTCGTCGAGGACCGCCCGGACGTACAGGCCGGAGCCGCCGACGAGCAGGGGCACCCGCCCGCGCCCGCGGATCTCCGCGACCGTCCGGCGCGCGAGCTCCTGGTACTCCGCGACGCTCGCCGTGCGGGTGATGTCCCACACGTCGAGCAGGTGGTGCGGCACGCCGCGCCACTCCGGCTCTGCGAGCTTGGCGGTGCCGATGTCCATGCCCCGGTAGAGCTGCATGGAGTCGGCGTTGACGACCTCGCCGCCGAGCCGCAGGGCGAGCTCCACGGCGAGGTCGGACTTGCCCGCGGCGGTCGGCCCCACGACGGCGATCACTCTCATCTCCCCTCCACCGGCTCCATTCTGCCGTTTCCGGCGGTGTGCCTCCTCCACGGTCTCAGCGCTTTTCGGATCGACTCCCCGGCGTGATCGAGACTTCCTTATTCGGCCTCATTCGGCCGATCGCCGCGCCCGCGAGGGGCCCGGTCCAGTACGGGAGGTAGACCGGTCAGGGCGGCTCGAACTGTGCGTCATGACGTCTTGTCACACCATCGCCCTCGGCCTACCATCGATTCAACTTTCAGGAAAGTTTCCTAATAGTTACCCGCCATCCCGGCTACGCAGCTCATCGCCTCATCGCCCCCTCACCCCCCGTTGGAGGATCGATGCTGCTTCGCAAGTGGCTCCCCGCCCTGCTCACCACGGTCGTACTCACCGCATTGACCGGCACCGCCGCCGAGGCGGGCACCGTCCCGCCCGGTGCCACCGCCCACCCCTCGGCCACCTGCACAGTGACCAGCACACTCGCGGGCGATCACTACAGCGCCCTGCAGATCGCCCAGACCGCCAGGAACAACGGCTTCACCGGCCAGGGGCTGGTCGTCTCGGTGGCGGTGGCGCTGGCCGAGAGCAGCGGCTGGACCCGCGCGGTGCTGGTCGACTCCGACTGCAGCCGTGACCGCGGACTCTGGCAGATCAACTCCTACTGGCACTCCGAGGTGTCCGACGCGCAGGCGTTCGACCCGAACAGCGCCGCCCAGGCCTCCTACCGGATCTCCTCGTCCGGTGCCGACTGGACACCGTGGACGACCTACACCAACGGCGCCTACCAGCAGCACATGGCAGAGGCCCAGCAAGCGGTCGGCCAGCTCAATGGCGGGGGCGGCGGCACGGGCTGCGCCGGGCTGCCGGCCTGGAACGCCGGCACGGCCTACACCGGTGGGGCGAGCGTGTCGTACAACGGTCACCGCTGGACCGCCAAGTGGTGGACCCAGGGCGACGTCCCCGGCGCCAACGCGCAGAACGTGTGGACCGACAACGGTTCCTGCTGACAGCTCAGTGGTGCGCCCGGCCCCGGGCCGGGCGCACCGTCGGCGGGGTTCCCCTGCCGGATAAGGGGGCAGATGGCCGTTAGGGGCGTCGAGCGTCGGCGCCCGGCGAGCGCGTCAGGGGGATCAGATGTCGTTCATGGACAAGGTCAAGAACCTTCTCGGCCAGCACGGCGACAAGGTCGACCAAGCGATCGAGAAGGCCGGCGACATGGCCGACCGCAAGACCGGCGGAAAGTACTCCAGCCAGATCGACACTGCTCAGGAGCAGGCCAGGAAATTCGTCGAACACTCCGGCGAGCCGCACCGGCCCGATCAGGACACCGCCGAGGACCCCGCCCGTCATACCGGCGGCGGTCAGGCGTCATAGGGACTCGCGACGGCGAACCCAGCTCGCGACGAAGTACCCGACGCCGTACGGGGCCACGTCCGCGAGCAGCGCGGCGTCGAACCGCCCGTCTCCGGCCGCGCCGGCCAGCACCTGCCAGGACGCGCGCCCGGCGGCCCACAGCTCGGTGGCGAGGGCGGGGTCGAGTCCTGCCAGAGCCGCGCCGTCGGCCACGGCCAGTGCCGTCGCCGCCGTCGTGTCGAACGCGGCCGCGCGGGGGTCGAGATAGCCGGGCGCGGCCTGCGTACGGCGCGCCGACCCGTCGCCCATCACCAGGAGCGCGGCCGTGCCGGGCAGGGCCGCCAGGTCCGCGCCGATCCGGAGGCATTCTGCCGTCGGCGTGTCCTCGGCGACGCTCCGGAAGACGGCCGGCCGGTCGCCGAGCAGCCATCGGCCGATGGTCAGCGAGAGCGGCAGGACCGGCTCTCCCGCCCCGAACGTCAGGTCGACGCCGTACGGCCGCAGGGTGCCCGCCGCGCCGGCACCGAAGTCGAGGGCATGAGGCCCGGAGCCGACCACGATGAGCCGGTCGGCGGCGCCGAGCCGCCGTACGGCCTCACCGCACGCCGCCCGCAGCCCGTCGAGCTCGGCGGCCGCGCCGTTCGCCACCTCGGGAACCAGCAGCGGCGGATGCGGGCACACCGCCGCGGAGATCAGCACGTGACCACCCCGGGCGGCGCGGTCACGGGCAGGAGGAGACCGGCGGCGAGGCGGGCCGCCCGATGCCCGGCATTCCCAGCGACACGCCCTTCGGCGCGGCCGTGCGCCGCTCCCACGCGTCACCCGCCCGGGTGCGCCGGACGGCGTGGACCGGCCCGTCCGCGACGAGGTGGTGCGGGGCGGCGTAGGTGACGTCGACGGTGACCATGTCGCCGGGCCGGGGCACCTCGACCTCGACCTCACCGAGACCGAAGTGGACGAGCCGGTTGTCGGGCGCCCGCCCGGACATGCGGTGCGTGCGCCGGTCCTTGCGGCCCTCTCCCTCGGCGACGAGCACCTCGAGGGTGCGGCCGAGCTGCTTCTTGTTCTCCGCCCAGGAGATCTCCTCCTGCAGGGCGACCAGGCGTTCGTACCGCTCCTGCACGACCTCCTTGGGCACCTGACCGTCCATCTCCGCCGCGGGCGTGCCCGGCCGCTTGGAGTACTGGAAGGTGAAGGCCCCGGAGAACCGCGCCTCGCGCACGACGTGCAGCGTCTGCTCGAAGTCCTCCTCGGTCTCGCCCGGGAAGCCGACGATGATGTCCGTGGTGATCGCGGCGTCCGGAATGGCGGCACGGACCCGCTCGATGATGCCGAGGTACCGCTCCTGGCGGTAGGACCGTCGCATCGCCTTCAGCACGCGGTCGGACCCGGACTGCAGCGGCATGTGCAGCGACGGCATGACGTTCGGCGTGTCGGCCATGGCCGCGATCACGTCGTCGGTGAAGTCGCGCGGGTGCGGCGAGGTGAACCGGACCCGCTCCAGCCCGTCGATCTCCCCGCAGGAGCGCAGCAGCTTGGCGAACGCGCCCCGATCTCCACCTGCTCCTCCTTGGGGGTCGGCCCCCAGGCCCCCGAAGGCCGCGCCGTAGGAGTTGACGTTCTGCCCGAGGAGGGTGATCTCGCAGACGCCCTCGGCGACCAGTGCCTCGACCTCGGCGAGGATCTCGCCGGGGCGGCGGTCCTTCTCCTTGCCGCGCAGCGACGGCACGATGCAGAAGGTGCAGGTGTTGTTGCACCCGACCGAGATCGACACCCACGCGGCGTACGGGGACTCACGGCGGGTCGGCAGCGTGCTCGGGAACGTCTCGAGCGCTTCCTTGATCTCGACCTGCGCCTCTTCCTGGACGCGGGCGCGCTCCAGCAGCACCGGCAGCGAGCCGATGTTGTGGGTGCCGAACACGACGTCGACCCAGGGCGCGCGCTTCACGATCGTGTCGCGGTCCTTCTGCGCCAGGCAGCCGCCGACCGCGATCTGCATCCCGGCGTGGCCCTCCTTCACCGGCCGCAGGTGACCGAGGTTGCCGTACAGCCGGTTGTCGGCGTTCTCCCGCACCGCGCAGGTGTTGAACACGACGACGTCGGGCGTCGCCCCGTCGTCCGCGCGGGCGTAGCCAGCGTCCTCCAGCAGCCCGGCCAGCCGCTCGGAATCGTGCACGTTCATCTGGCACCCGTACGTGCGGATCTCGTACGTACGGGGCTGGTCGTCGAATGTCGTGGGCGCGCTCATCTCATAGGAAAGAGTACGCGCGCCGGGCGGCGGACGGAGACTCCACGGCGCCGGCCGCGCACACGCCGGAGCACTCAAGATCGACTTCACGTCCCGACGCAGGCAGACGCGGGATGCACCGTGACCGGATCGGTACCTCGCCTCTACTGCCACCGCAGGCGTTTGACGTACGCTTTACGCACATGACGGAGAGCGGCAAGGAGGCCCGGGAGGCCGAGGTGAGTGGCGGCGGACCGCTCGTGGTGCTTGAGAACGTCAACAAGTACTACGGCGAGCTCCATGTCCTCAAGGACATCGATCTCACCATCCACCGTGGCGAGGTCGTGGTCGTGATCGGCCCGTCGGGAGGCGGCAAGTCGACGCTGTGCCGCACGATCAACCGGCTCGAGCCGATCGACGGCGGCACCATCCGGATCGACGGCAAGGCGCTGCCCGAAGAGGGCAAGGCCCTGGCGCAGCTGCGCGCCGACGTCGGGATGGTCTTCCAGTCGTTCAACCTGTTCGCGCACAAGACCATCCTCCAGAACGTCACGCTGGGCCCGATCAAGGTCAGGAAGACGGACAAGACCGAGGCGGAGCAGCGCGCCATGGAGCTCCTCGAGCGCGTGGGCATCGCCTCACAGGCCGAGAAGTACCCCGCGCAGCTGTCCGGCGGGCAGCAGCAGCGCGCGGCGATCGCCCGGGCCCTCGCGATGCGGCCCAAGGTGATGCTCTTCGACGAGCCCACCTCGGCCCTCGACCCGGAGATGGTCAAAGAGGTCCTCGACGTCATGATCAACCTGGCGGCCGAGGGCATGACGATGGTCGTCGTGACGCACGAGATGGGGTTCGCCCGTGCATCGGCCAACAAGGTCGTGTTCATGGCGGACGGCCAGATCGTGGAGGAGAACACCCCCGGGGAGTTCTTCACCAACGCGCGGAGCGACCGCGCCAAGGACTTTCTGTCCAAGATCCTGACGCACTGAGCACCACGCGCTCACGGATCTGGACGGACTTAGGCCCGAGGAACCGCGGGGCGCGGTTCTCCACAAGAGCAGGGGAAGAGAATGCGAGTACGTCATTTCGGCGTGACCGCGGCCGCGCTAGCGGTGGCCACGATGAGCGTCTCCGGGTGCGCGGCGAAGAAGAGCACCACGGTCGTCGACAAGGCCAAGGACGGCAAGAAGATCGTCATCGGCGTGAAGTACGATCAGCCCGGCCTCGGCCTGAAGACCAGCAGCGGAGTCGAGGGCTTCGACGTCGACGTCGCCAAGTACATCGCCAAGAAGCTCGGCGTCAAGGATGACAAGAAGATCGAGTTCAAGGAGGCCCGGTCGGCGAACCGGGAGACGTTCCTCCAGAACGGCACGGTCGACATGGTGATCGCCACCTACTCGATCACCGACGCCCGCAAGCCGAAGGTCACCTTCGGCGGCCCGTACGTCGTCACCCACCAGGACCTGATGGTCCGCGGCAACGACAGTTCGATCACGAGCGTGCAGTCGCTCAAGGGCAAGAAGCTGTGCGCGGTGTCCGGGTCGAACTCCTGGAAGAACGTCACCGAGGGCACCAACAAGCTCAACGCCAAGGTCGCCGCGACCACCGTCCCGGCCCAGGGCTACCTGGAGTGCATCACCAAGCTCAAGGGCGGCTCCGTCGACGCGGTGTCCACCGACGCCACCATCCTGGCGGGCTTCGCCACCAGGGAGGGCTCGGCGGTCAAGGTCGTGAACGCTCCGTTCACCGACGAGAAGTACGGCGTCGGCCTCAAGAAGGGCGACACCAAGACCTGCAACGCGGTGAACGACGCCATCAAGTCCATGTACTCCGACGGCACCGCCAAGCAGCTGTGGGAGAAGTGGTTCGCCAAGGCGAACCTGCCCATCGACGCGACCGCGCCCAGCCCTGAGGGCTGCAGCTGAGCCGCAGGCACGGGATCGGCGCCGGTGGGCCGCGGGCCCACCGGCGCCGCTCGTAAGAGGGTAGGAGTGAGATGAACTGGGACGTACTCCTCGACTTCAGTCCGCTGGCGGACAACGGTGACAAGCTCCTGACGGCGTTCTGGGCGACCATCCGGATCTCCCTGACGGTGGCCGTCCTGTCGCTGCTGATCGGCACGCTCATCACCGCGATGCGCGTCTCGCCGATCCGGGTGCTCCGGATCGCCGGCGGGTTCTACGTCAACACGCTGCGGAACACCCCGCTCACGCTGGTGCTGCTGTTCTGCAGCCTGGGACTGAGCGACACGCTGAAGTTCAAGATCTCGGGCACGTCGACCGTCAACTTCTTCTGGCTGGCGGTCATCGGCATGTCGTTCTACACGGCGGCCTTCATCGCCGAGTCCCTGCGGGCCGGGATCAACACCGTGCCGATGGGGCAGGCGGAGGCGGCGCGCGCGATCGGGCTGACCTTCACCCAGTCGCTGCGCATGGTGATCATGCCGCAGGCCTTCCGGGCCGTCGTCGCGCCGCTCGGCAGCGTCATGATCGCGATGATCAAGAACACCACGGTGGTCCTGGTCGCCAGCTACTACGAAGCGGCCTCGCTGATGAAGGACATGTTCGAGCAGTACGGCGCCACGCTGCCGATCTTCATCGGCTTCGCGGTCGGGTTCATGTGCCTGACCCTGCCGACGGGCTTCTTCTTCGGATGGCTGGCCAAGCGAATGCAGGTGGCGCGATGAGCACGGTTACCGAGACCAAGCCGGCTCCCCGGCGGGCCGAGAAGCCGCAGGCGTCGGTCCTGTTCGACGCCCCCGGCCCCAAGGCCCGGCTCCGGCACAACATCCTGACGCTCGTCGCGGCGGTCGCCATCCTCGGCATCGTCTACGTCGTCCTCGCGCGGCTCGACAAAGAGGGCCAGCTGGACGGCAAGCTGTGGAAGCCGTTCCTCAAGGGCTCGACCTGGACGGACTTCATCCTTCCGGGCATCGGCGGCACGCTGAAGGCGGCCTTCGCCGGAGCCGTGCTCGCCCTCCTGTTCGGCGTGCTGTTCGGGCTTGGCCGGCTGTCCGAACACCGGTGGATCAGGGTGCCCGCCGCGGCGGTCGTCGAGTTCTTCCGCGCCATCCCGCTGCTGATCCTGATCTTCTTCGTCTTCAGCGGGCCAGCCACGATCGCCACCGCGCTGAACCGCGAGTTCCCCGAGGTGAGCGCGTTCGCCGCGCTGGTCATCGCCCTGATGCTCTACAACGGCTCCGTGCTGGCGGAGATCTTCCGGGCGGGGATCAACTCGGTGCCCCGGGGGCAGTCGGAGGCGGCGTACGTGATCGGCCTGCGCAAGAGCGGCGTGATGCGGCTGATCCTCATCCCGCAGGCCACGACCGCGATGATGCCCGCCATCGTCAGCCAGCTCGTCGTCCTGCTGAAGGACTCCGCCCTGGGATGGATCATCGGCTACGAGGACCTGCTGAACACGGGGTACCGGCTCATCCCGGCTCAGTACAGCAACCTCATCCCGGCCGCGATCGTGATCGCGCTGATCTACATCGCGATGAACCTGGCGATCAGCTACCTGGCCACGTGGCTGGAGAAGCGGAGCCGGCGCAGCCGCAAGACCTCCGCCAAGACGCTCGGCACCGGCCTGTCCGGCGAGGTCATACCGGCGCCCTGAACCAACGGCGACGCGGACGGGCCGGTGGGGATCCACCGGCCCGTTCGCGTTTCATGATCGTGAGCGTCAAGTCACCGTTCGAGGTCCCATCGACGTCCTGTTTGCGAGACGATTCCGATATGACCGCTCGCGCTACCGCCGCCTATGGATCCTGGTCCTCTCCGATCTCCGCCGCCGACGTGGCCCGCGCGCGCCTGCGGCTCAGTTACCCCACGATTCACGGCGATCGCGTGTGGTGGCAGGAGACCCGCCCGGAGAAGGGCGGCCGGACCACGATCGTGCGGTCCGGCGTGGATCTGCTGCCCGCCCCGTGGGACGCCCGTACGCGCGTGAACGAGTACGGCGGGCGGTCCTACCTGCCCCTCCCCGACGGGGACGTCGTCTTCGCCAACTATGAGGACCAGCGGCTCTACCGCCTCACCCCGGGCGAGCTGCCCCGGCCGCTGACGCCGGAACCCGCCCAGCCGGCCGGCCTGCGCTACGCCGACTTCGCGCTGGCCCCCGACGGGCGGCACGTCTGGTGCGTCTGTGAGGGTCACACCACCGGGGGCGTACGCCGGGCGATCGTCGCGGTACCCATCGACGGCACCGCCGCCGACAGCGCCGAGGCGATCCGCGAGCTGGTCAGCGGCGCCGACTTCTACGCGTTCCCCACCCCGTCCCCGGAGGGCGGCCATCTCGCGTGGACACAGTGGAGCCACCCACGGATGCCCTGGGACGGCACCGAGGTGCGGGTGGCTGCGTTCGACGAGACCGGCGCCCTCGACCGGCCGCGTCCGGTCAAGGGCGGCCTGAGCGAGTCGGCGCTCGCGCCCACCTGGCTGAGCGAGTCCCGGCTGTACGTCGTGTCCGACTGGCCCGGCTGGTGGAACCTCTACGAGGTCGGCCTGCACGGCGAGTCGCCGCAGGCGCTGTACCCGGCCGAGGAGGAGTTCGCCGGAGCGCTCTGGCAGCTCGGCGGCCGCCCGTACGCCGTCCTGGGCGACGGCCGGATCGCGGTGCTGCACGGCCAGGGCGACCAGCGGCTCGGCCTGTACGACCCCGAGACGGCCGAGCTGGTCGACTTCGACCTGCCCTACACCGACTGGAAGCTCCAGCTGTCCGCCGACGGGACGAGCATCGTGGGCGTCGCGGGAGCCCCCGACATCCCCTGGTCGGTGGTCGCGGTGGACGCCGACACCGGAGAGTCGAAGGTGCTGCGCAGCGAGCTCGACTCGCCGCCCGACGCGGCCTACCTTCCGCTGCCGCGCGCCCAGGAGCTGGAAGGCCCCTTCGGGCGCCCGGTGCACGCCTACGTGTACCCGCCGTCCAACCCGGCGTTCCAGGCACCCGGGGGCGAGCTGCCGCCGTACGTGGTCTTCGCGCATGGCGGCCCGACCGACCACACGACGAGCGTGCTCAACCTGGAGATCGCCTACTTCACGAGCCGCGGCGTCGGCGTCATCGACGTCAACTACGGCGGCTCCACCGGTTACGGCCGCGCGTACCGGGAGCGGCTGCGCCGCCAGTGGGGGATCGTCGACGTGGAGGACAGCGTCGCCGCCGCCGAGGCGCTCATCCGCGGCGGCACCGCCGACCCCGACCGGCTGGCCATCCGCGGCGGCAGCGCCGGCGGCTGGACCACGCTGTGCGCGGTGACGCACACGACCCTGTTCAAGGCGGCCACCTCCTACTTCGGCATCTCCGACCCGCAGCACTGGCTGAAGGAGACCCACGACTTCGAGTCGACGTACCTGTACGGGCTGATCGGGCCGGTCCCCGGCTTCGAGCGCACGTACGAGGAGCGTTCCCCGGTCGCGCGCGCGTCGGAGGCCTCCTGCCCCGTCCTGCTCCTGCAGGGGCTGGACGACCCGATCGTCGCCCCGCAGCAGTCGGAGCGGTTCGCCGAGGCGCTGGCGGACAAACAGATGCCGTACGCCTACCTGACCTTCAAAGGCGAGTCGCACGGGTTCCGGCGGGCCGACACGGTCATCGCCTGCCTGGAGGCCGAGCTCGCCTTCTACGGGCGGACGCTCGGCTTCGAACCCAAGGACGTGCCGCCGGTAGAGCTCACCGTCGGCCGCCCGAACACCGTCGAAAGGGCCGACGAGCCGGGCGATGCCGAGGCGACCGGCTGATCTGCGCCGTCGGCGTGACCGGTGCCGCCGGCGGCCGGTCACCCGCTGCCGGGCCGCTCTGCCGGAGGGTCGTCTCCGGGCGCCGGAGCGCGGGCGCCGTCGGCCGGGTGGGCGCTGGGCGGCGTCACCCATCCTTGGAAGGCCGCCTGCAGACCGGCCTGGAACCGCGTCTGCGCGCCGAGTCGTGTCATCAGATCCCGCACGCGGCGCTGCAGCGTGCGATAGCTCAGGCCGACCTGCCGGCTGATCGCCTCGTCCCCCAGACCGGCGGTGAGGAGGGCCACGAGCTGGGCCTCGAACGGCGTCGGCGCGGCCCCGGGCGGGCCCGTGGTGTCGTCGCCGGCCGCCCGCAGGGGTAGCGCCAGCCGCCACAGCGTCTCGAACAGCGCGCACAGGGCGTCGAGCAGTTCCGAGGAGTGCACGATCGCACAGCTCTCGATGGCCGAGGCGTCGATGCGCAACGGCACGATGGCCAGCCGGTCGTCGGCGATGATCATCTTCATGGGGACGCCCGACATGACCCGCGCCTGCTCCCCCGCGGCGGCGATCGGCTCGTGGTTCCCCTTCCACCACCCGTCCACCTCGAGGCTGACGCGGTCATAGACCGCCCGGTAGACGACCCCCTTGCGGAGCATCTCCAGTTCGACCTGGTTGGGCAGGTGGGGCTGGTTCACGTACGGCGGGCGGTCGAAGACGCGCACCTCGTGACGGGCGCCGCGCTGCAACTGCTCGGTGCGCTGCATCACCGCCTCGCGACCCGCGACGATCTCGACCAGTTCGGCGGGGTGCCGGGAGCCCAGCGCCCGCTGGTACGTCTCGGTCAGCTGGCGCGCGGCGGCCCGGACGCGGCTGAGCTCCGCCTCGCGTTCGAGGACGAGGGTCTCCAGGGCGACGTCCGGAGGAGCGGCGATGTACTTCTCCAGCTGGCCGGACATCCGGCTCACCAGCCCCGCGTCCTCCAGCACGCGGAGGGAGACCCTGACCTGCTGCGGAGACAGGCGGGTCGACGCCGCGAGCGCGTCGATCGAGGCTCCGGGCACCTCGATGAGCCTGCGGTAGACGGCCTCGTCCGCGGAATCCAGGCCGAGAGCATCCAGCACAAAGTCGATCTTGCCAAAGTCGGGCCTCCCAGCAGGCCAAAGCACGTCAATGACGTGAAAGCGCCGCCCTGGAGATCTTCCGCCACGCCGCCGGCGACCGTGATCATCAACTGCCGACCCGCCCCCGGGATGAAGGAGTGCCCGTTGAACCCTTACCGCCGGCGCGTTCGCGTCGCCATGGCGGCCGGTGTCCTGCTGATGGCGATCGCGGCCCCCGCGCCGGCCTCCGCGGCCGGCACCCGTGCTTCGAGCGCCGCGGCCCCGGCCTCTGGAGCCACCGCGATCCCGTCATCCACATCGGTGCCCGGATCCGGCCCCGTCTCCGCCACCGGTTCGTCGTCCGGCAAGCGCATCACACTGATCACGGGGGACGTGGTCACCTACGACGCCCACGCCGGCAAGGGCGCGGCCGTCCGCGTCACCGCGGCGCGGCGGGCGGACGGCCGGCCGGTGGGCTTCTTCCAGCGCCGCCAGGGCGACGCCCTGTACGTGATGCCGTCGGACGCGCTCGGCCTGATCAACACCGGCAGGCTGGACAGGAGCCTGTTCGACGTGGCCTACCTGGCGCGTTCCGGCTACACCGATGACGCGTCCCCGCGAATCCCGATGATCGCGCAGTACGGTGCCACGGTCCGCGACGCGAAGACGCTGTCCCGGCAGGCCGACGCCCTGCCGGCGAACACCTCCTCCCGCCCGCTGGCGTCGATCCACGGAGCCGCGTTCGGCGTCGCCAAGTCCGCGGTGCGGACGTTCTGGGACACGGTCGCCCCCGCGGCCGGTGACGCGCAGCCGAAGACGCTGGCCGGCGGGCTGAGCAAGATCTGGCTGGACCGCAAGGTCACCGTCACCCTCGACAAGAGCGTCCCGCAGATCGGGGCGCCCGAGGCGTGGCAGAAGGGCCTGGACGGCAAGGGCGTCAAGGTCGCGGTCGTCGACACGGGCATCGACCCGCACCACGCGGACTTCGCCGGCCGGATCGGTGCCACGGCCAACTTCAGCACCGAGAGCAGCGTCCAGGACGGGCACGGGCACGGCACGCACGTCGCCTCGATCATCGCGGGCAGCGGCGCCGCGTCGGGCGGCCGCTACAAGGGCGTCGCCCCGGCCGCCACGCTGATGGTCGCCAAGGTGCTCAACAACCTCGGTAGCGGTGACGACTCGCGGGTCATCGAGGGAATGCAGTGGGCGGCCGCGCAGGGCGCCAAGGTCATCAACCTGAGCCTGGGCAGCAGCCCCACCGACGGGACCGACCCCGCGAGCCAGGCCGTCGACGCCCTCACTCAGCAGTACGGCGCGCTGTTCGTCATCGCGGCGGGCAACTCCGGCCCCGGCGCGGGCACGGTCGACTCGCCGGGCGCCGCCGACGCCGCCCTCACCGTGGCCGCCGTCGACAAGCAGGACAAGCTCGCCGACTTCTCCAGCCGGGGACCGAGGGCCGGCGACCTAGCCCTCAAACCGGACATCGCGGCGCCCGGCGTCGACATCGTCGCCGCCCGTGCCGCCGGAACGAACTTCGGCACCGTGGTGGACGCGAACTACACGACCCTCAGCGGCACCTCGATGGCCACCCCGCACGTCGCCGGCGCGGCGGCCATTCTGGCGCAGCAACACCCGGACCGGTCCCCCGCGTGGCTCAAGTCCGTGCTCACCGGCACCGCGCGCGACGACGGCTACGGCGCCTACGAACAGGGCGCGGGCCGCGTCGACGTGGCGCAGGCCGTGACGGGGCAGGTGCACGCCGATGGCGACCTGGACTTCGGCCTGCTCTCCTACCCGCAGTCCGGGCCGGTGACCAAGACGATCACCTACGCCAACGACGGCGACCAGCCCGTCACCCTCACCCTGGCCCTCACGCTCACGGCGCACGCCGGCGGCACCGCCGGCAAGGGCATGCTGTCGGCCGACCACGACACGGTGACCGTGCCCGCCGGCGGCACGGCGGCCGTCAAGGTCACCCTCGACCCGGCGAAGGGCCCCGCGACCCGGTACGAGGGCGCCGTCCGCGCCACCGCCACCGGCGTCCGCGTCACAACGGCGATCGGCGCGTACGTCGAGGCCCGGAAGGTGAAGCTCGGCGGGCACGTGATCCCGCCCGACGGCGCCACCGACCTGACGTACAGCGGCTGGGCCTTCATGCGCGTCGACGACCGCGACGACCTCGACTACGGGATGACCGCCGGCTCGGGCCAGGACGCCGCCGCCGACGTCTACCCCGGCACCTTCACCGTCACCACGTACGTCACCTGGCGCGACGCCGACCATCAGCTCAACTCCGCGCTGGTCACCGCGCCGGAGGTCGACGCGGACCACGACACCACCGTGACCCTCGACCTGCGCAAGGCGCGGAAGGTCACCGTGCGGACGCCGAAGCCGACCGAGGAGTACGAAGGGCAGTTCGGTCTCCGGCGGGTGCCGGCGACCGGAAAGGGCTACCTGACGCTGACCGGCGACATGCCGTACGGCTCGATGAACATGTGGATGCTGCCGTCCAGGAAGGTCACCCAGGGCGGCTACCTCGCGTTCAGCCAGCACCTGCTCGGCGCGCCGCTGGTCACCATGCGGGGCCGGGGGCGCGGAGCACCGGCCCTGCACCCGGAGTACCAGCCGACCTGGAAGAGCCTCTCCGGCAGCGTGCCGATGCTGAACGGCCACCTCCGCCTTCCCGTGGTCTACGGCGGCCACGGAAGCGCGGCGGACCTGGCCGGAGTGAACGTCCGCGGCCGGCTCGTCCTGCTGTCCCTCGACGACATCTGCACCACCACCTGCACCGCCGACGCTCTGGACCGTGTCAAGAACGCCGCACAGGGCGGCGCCGCCGGCGTACTCGGCTTCGGGGCCACCGCACGGTCGTTCTTCGACCCCACCCGGGCCTGGCCGCTCTACCCGATCCCGACGATGAGCCTGACCGCCGGCGAGGGCCGGGCGCTGCTGGCCGTGGTCCGCGCGGGCGGCACCGACCTCGACGTGACCGGCGTGCCGAACACGCCGTACGTCTACTCCCTGAAGTTCTACGAGAACGGCGCCGTCCCGGACCGCCTCCACTACTCGGTGAACGAGGGGAACCTCGTCACCACCGACGACCGGTTCCACCTCGACCGTCCCGGAAGGGTCCACGAGACCTGGTACGCGCCGTACCGCGGGGAACCCGGCATCCCGAGCGACGTCGACTTCTCCGCTCCCGCCCCCGGCAGCCGCACCGAGTACGTGGGCCCGGTCTCACCGGACGTGCTCTGGCAGCGGGACGTCGCGTTCACGTACGACGACCCGGGAGGGGACTACTTCCACCGGGACGGACGGGACTACACCGGCGTCGACGTGTACACCAGGCCCGGCCACCGGACGGCGCAGTGGGGTGCCCAGCCCATCGTCCCGGGTGACGACCCGCCGACGGCCGCGCGCACGGCGCTGTTCCCCAGCTCACGGCAGTGCTTCCCCTGCCGTTCCGGCGACCTGCTCACCACGGCCCTCCCGGTCGTCAGCGCCAGTTCCGCCCCGACCGGCGGGAGCGCCTTCGCCTGGAGCGCGAACGGAGTGTCACAGTACGGCGGAAAGGACGAGGAACATCTCTACCGCGCCGACGGCACCGAGATCCCGCTCGTCGAGCAGAAGGCCATCCTCGGGATCTTCGCCTTCCCCGTCCCGACCTTCACGCTGCCCGAGGGCGAGGCTCGCTATCGGCTCACCGACAATTACCACACCCCGAACCCGATGCAGCGCTACGCCACCGACGTGGACACGGCGTGGACCTTCGGCTCGGCGCGGCCGCAGAAGGGGATGACGTCCTTCCAGGACGGTCTGTGCGTGAGCTGGCTCGTGGCACAGGCCATCAAGCCGTGTGAGCCGATCCGCACGCTCAATCTGCGGTACGGACTCGGCCTCGACCTGGACAACCGGCTGTCGCCCGGAACGCGCCGGATCACGATCAGCGGCTACAACGGCGCGCTCGGCGACTCCACCGCCAGGCTCACGCGCCTGAAGCTGTGGGTCACCTTCGACGACGGTGCCCACTGGCAGCAGCTCACGACGAGGGCGTCGGGGTCCGGATTCACGGCGGCGATCGCGAACCCCGCCGCCGCGGCCGGGCAGGACGCGGTCGGCCTGCGCGTCCAGGCGGCGGACACCGAAGGCAACACGATCGACCAGACGGTCCACCGGGCCTACGGCCTCAAATAGCGACAGCGGCACCGCGGGGCGGCCACGAACGAAGGACCGCCCCGCGCAAGGCCCGCGACCTCAGGGCGAATCAGTCGACGATGATTCCGCCGGTCAGGTTCGCGACGGTACCGGTCATCGCGGCCGCCCGGTCGGAGGCCACGAAAGCGGCCACGTCCGCGAGCTCCGCCAGTGTGGTCGCGCGCTTCCGGTGAGTCATGCCGGAAGTGAGGGCGGTGAACTGCTCTCGCGTGATGCCGTGCGTGTCGGCATGGAGGCCGAAGACGACATCGATCGTCGCCGTCTCGGGCATGCCGGTCGTGCGGAGACAGACGGCGCGGACGCCGTACTGGGCACATTCGGCCGAGAGCGCGCGGTTGAGGCCTTCGAGCGCTGCCCAGGCCGGGCCCATTCCTCCCACCAGCGGCGCACCCAGACGGGCCGGCTCGGGCGTGTGCATCAGGATCACGCCGGACCGCTGCTCGATCATGCGACGCGCGGCGGCCCTGGCCGTCACGAAATGAGCCCGCGGATAGGTGGTGACCGGCAGTGAGAAGCTCTCCACCGAGAGCTCGGTGAGAGGGATCCCTTGAATGCCTTGCTGTGGGATCCCGATGGCGTTGAACGAGACATCGATCGTCCCGGCCTGTTCCACGACGGCATCGAGGTGGCTCCCCACGGCCTCCTCGTCGAGCGCGTCGACCTGCGCCGTCTCGGCCGCTCCACCGGCGGCTGAGATCTCCTTCGCGAGCGCGTCGACGGCACTGAGATCTCGTCCGGTCAGGAAGACGCGCGCGCCTTCGCGAGCGAAGGCCCGGGCCACCGCGCCACCGACCGCGCCTGCCGCTCCGTAGATGATCGCGTTCTTGTTCTCGAGTGACATTTCTGTTCTCCAGCCGCCGCCATGGCGGCATTTGTGATTTTGATATTTGGTGAGGGTTGGAATGTGTCGTAATCGCTCGGCGTGGCGCCGCTGCGGCAGCCCGTCAGCCGACCTGGCTCAGGCCGTCGGCGTTGAGCAGGTAGGCGGGACGGTCGTGGTCCGGGTCGGTGGCCAGGGCCACGATGGACTTGCCGACCTGTTCAGGGGTGAGCGCAGGCCCCCGCCCCTGGAGGAAGGTGGCCACGTCCACCCCCTGCCGGGCGGCGTAGGAGGCCACGCCGCTCGCGCCGAGGTCGGTGGCCGGGGTCAGGGTCGGGAGCACCGAGACGAACCTGATACCGAGCGCGTCCCGTTCGGACTCGCCGGCAGCGTAGGAGATGATGAACCTGATCGTGGCCTTGGCGCCGGCATAGCCGCCGCTCAGGGGCGAACCGCCCAGCGCGGCTCCGCTGGAGAACGCGATCACCACGCTGCCAGGGTCGAGTGGCCGCAGCAGCGACTCACGTGTCCAGTTGAACACCTGCCGGACGTCCACCTCCCAGTTGCGGCTGAACGTCTCCCACGTGTGCTGCTGGAGCGGCCTGGCCAGCGGACTCGCTCCAGCGTTGAGAACCAGGGTGCGCGGCCGGTACTCCTCGACGAGCCGGCCGGCCACCACCGGGTCGGCCGCGTCGGCGACGACCGGGATGACGGTGTCACCGAGTTGCGCCCGCAGCTCCTCCAGCGACCCACGGTCACGGGCGACCGCGACGACGTCGGCGCCCACCGCCGAGAGCGCGGTAGCGACACCGCGCCCGAAACCCCGGCTGGCGCCGGTGACGAGTGCCGTGGTTCCGGTGAGTTCTTGGATCGGCATTTAAATCTCCTCTTCTGTTCTCTTCGATGAAGGCCTGCGCGATGGAGGAACTGCCGGCGTGCCGGTTACCGGCCCGCGTCCACGCCCGCGTCCACGCCTGCGGGGCTACGGCCGAGAAAGGCGATGAGGCGGTCGCTCGGGCCGGCCGACCACGATGCCGCGACGGGCGCCGCGAACAGCGGGTGGCGCAGGGCGTCGTTGACCACCAGCGGCGACAACGTCAGCAGGTCGACGGCCAGCTCAGCCGGAATTGGCCGATCGCTGCCGCAGGCCACGGAGAGGTCCCACCCGTGCATCGCGATCTCGATGGCACCCGTGATCGCGACGAGCTCTGCCACCATCGGATGCCCGGCTATGACGATCCGGTGACCGCGGTGTCCGGCCGCGGTCCAGGCGCGCAGGAGCCGTCGCGTACCGCCTCGGAAGGCGGCCACGAGGTCGGCCGCCGGATCGCCGTTGCCGTCCTCGTCCTCCGACTCGGACGGGACCAGGTCGACGCGTCCGAGCTCGATCCCCTCCCGCATCGCGCGGACCGAGTCATTGACGTGCCGGAGCAGCGCGTGGACATCCCAGCCGACGCAGGGCGTCGGACGAGACAGGCATCCGGCCCCGACCGCCTCCATGCTCTCCAGGCCGTAGCGGATCGCCCGCTCCAGCAGATCGGCCGGACAGCTCGGCTGCGTCATGCGCTCGTGGGCACGCCGGCGGCGTCAAGGCTCACCGGCAGGCCGAAGGCGGCGAACAGGCCCGGGTCGTTGAACGAGACGATCCGCGAGATCCCCGTGTCGGTGATGGTGAGCACCTGCACAGCGTGCGCGCGGTGTACACCGTCGTCCGCGCGCCAGTAAACCGCGGCTGCGGGCTGCCCGTTTGCCGTGATGCGGACCATGCGGGTCACGCCGGGGCCGGCGAAGACCTTCGCCGCGATGAACCGGCCGACCGCTGCGCGGCCGGTGAACCACGTCATGTTCGGGGGCATCTCCAAAGCAACGTCATCGCGCAGCAGCCGAAGGAGGGCGCCGATGTCGGCGTTCTCGAACGCCGACATGTACTGGTCGAGCAGCGCTCGGTGACGGGGCTCGGCAGGCTCGGCGAGTTCGTCCTCCACCGGCGCCACCTGTTCGAGCTGGGCCCGCGCGCGCTGCAGCGCGCTGTTGACCGCGGCCGTCGTCGTGCCGAGCAGGTCGGCGACCTCCGCCGCCCGCCAGGCGAGCACGTCACGCAGGATCAGCACGGCCCGCTGCTTCGCGGGCAGATGCTGCAGCGCGGCGATGAGCGCGAGCCGGACGCTGCCTCGGGACGCGACGATCACGGCCGGATCGGCCGCCGGCGGATCGTTGAGCGGGCCGGGCAGGGGCTGCACCCACTCGACCTCCGGCAACGCCGGGTACAGAGGCCCGCCCGGGTCGTCGCTCGGCTCGGCGAGGCCGGACGGCAGCAGCCGGCGGCTCCGATGCTCCAGCGCGGTCAGGCAGGCGCTGGTCGCAATCCGGTAGAGCCAGAATCGCAGCGACGAGCGCCCTTCGAAGTTCTCGTACGACCGCCAGGCACGTAGGTAGGTCTCCTGCACCAGGTCCTCGGCGTCGTGGATCGAGCCGAGCATGCGGTAGCAATGGACCAGCAGCTCAGGCCGGAATGGATCCGTCAAGCGGGTGAACTCGTCATTACTCGACATCACCGCTACCTCTCCGCGTCCGATAGCCGTCGATCATCCGCTCATGCGAACAGCCGATGGCAGTCGCGCCGCCATGCCGTGCCCCTGGTCTCCTGTACGTCCTCACCTAATAAAGACCTGGCGGGCGGGCGAAACTCATCGCATGGTTCGTGATCGAACCCCGCAGGGCGGACAGCACGCCGCGAGGCACTCACCAGAGCCTCGCCGTCAGCCCAGCCTCTCGGCTCGGGCCCGGAGCGCGACGACGTCGTCGTCGAACCGCGCGGAGTAGGAGCGATCGTGGCGGCGGCCACCGGAGTGGTAGCCGCCGACGACACCGATCACCCGTCCCTGCCGCCGACCGGGTTCGTACTTCCACAGCCACGGGCTGCCGCTCGTACCTCCATAGAAACCGCCGCAGGCGAAGGTGTTCTGCCAGCGGAACCGCCTGCGGGCCACCGTGTCGCAGTAGATCGGCCGGTCCGCGGCGGAGTAGCGCACCGTGGGGTAGCCGATGACGCGAATGGCGGCCGGGAGACGGACGTTCGGGGCGAGCAGGTTGGACCCGGTCACGTCGGCGATGTCATGGCCGGCCCGATCACGGCGCAGGGTGGCGAAGCCGAAGTCCAGGTCGACGTCGCCCCGGCGGACCCAGCCCTCCGGGACGTAGAGGCGTTTCGCCGTCCAGACGCCGTACGGCGCGTGCGCCCGTTCGTATTTCGGGACGAAGGCCAGGTGGGAACGGTAGTGCGCCCGCCGCCTGTCGTCGTCGTACGCGTAGAGGCAGTGCGCGGCGGTCAGCAGCAGGTTGTGCCGCGCGCTGCGAACCACGCTCGCCGTGCAGAAGTGGTCTCGTGCCCGCCGGGAGGTGAAGAACAGCACCCCGACCGACGGCACGGCGTGGAACGCGTGCGCGACCCGGCCCGCCGCCGAGGCGCGCGCGGCCACGTGACCGCGCGGCGATGCCGCCGTCTCGTCCCCGGCGGGAGTCGCCGCGGCCATCCGCGCCGGCGTCCAGTACAGCTCCGTTGCCAGCGCCTCGACCCCGGACACCTCCCGGACCGGTGCTTCCGGGACCGGCGCTTCCTGAATCCGCGTCTCCCAGACCGACATGCCTCGGGCGGGGGCCGCGTACAGGACCGGCGGCACCGCGCCGAGCACGATCCCCGTCGCCATCGTGGCGCGCAACGCCCGCGTGCAGCCCATATCCGCACATCCCGTCCCGGCGGAGCAACGCCCCCGTCGATCATCCGCGTGCAAGGACGTACGGCAACGTACTAACGACACGAGGACGGAGCAAGGATCACCGCTGATGCCGGAGAATATCGGCCGGGTCGACCTGCGGCTGATCCCCCGGTGCCGCCGGGCCCCGGGCCGATGATCCTCAGCGGGCGAACTCCGTAGCCCTCGACTCGCGGACCACGGTGATCCGGATCTGACCGGGGTAGGTCAGCTCCTCTTCCACCTGCTTGGCGATGTCGTGCGCGATGACCTGCGCCTGCAGGTCGTCCACCGAGTCGGGCCGCACCATGACCCGGATCTCCCGCCCGGCCTGCATGGCGAAGACCTTCTCCACGCCCTCCCGCTTCGTCGCGATCTCCTCGAGCCGTTCCAGCCGCTTGACGTACGCCTCCAGGGACTCTCGCCGCGCGCCCGGGCGGCCCCCGCTGATGGCGTCCGCCGCCTGGGTCAGCACCGCCTCGACCGTGCGCACCTCCACCTCGTTGTGGTGCGCCTCGATGGCGTGGACGACGTCCTCGTCCTCGCCGTACCGCCGGGCGATCTCCGCACCGATGAGCGCGTGGCTGCCCTCCACCTCATGCGTCAGCGCCTTGCCGATGTCGTGCAGCAGCGTGCACCGCTTCAGCAGCGGCACCGGGAGCTTCAGCTCGGCCGCCATGATGCCGGCCAGGTGCGCCGACTCGATCAGGTGCGCCAGGACGTTCTGCCCGTACGACGTCCGGTACCGAAGGCGCCCGAGCAGCGTGATCAGCTCCGGGTGCATTTCGGCCAGCCCCAGCTCCACCAGGGCGTCCTCGCCGGCGCGCACGCACAGCTGATCGACCTCGGCCTTGCTGTGCTCGTAGATCTCCTCGATCCGCTGCGGGTGGATCCGGCCGTCGAGGACGAGCTTCTCCAGGGTGAGCCGGCCGACCTCCCGGCGTACGGGATCGAAACAGCTGAGCAGTACGGCCTCGGGAGTGTCGTCGATGATGAGGTTCACGCCGGTCGTCGTCTCGAAGGAACGGATGTTGCGGCCCTCACGGCCGATGATCCGGCCCTTCATCTCGTCGCTGGGCAGGTGCAGTACCGACACCACCGACTCGGCGGTCTGCTCGCTCGCCACCCGCTGGATCGCCAGCGTCACGATCTTGCGGGCGCGCTTCTCGCCCTCTTCCCGCGCCTCGTTCTCGATCTCCCGCGTGACGAGCACGGCCTCGCGCTTGGCCTGGTTCTCGATCAGGGAGACGAGTTCGGTCCTGGCCTGTTCGGCGGTGAGCCCCGCGGCCTGCTCCAGCACGCTCTTGCGCTCATCGTCGAGGCGGTCGAGTGCGGCACGCCGCTCCTTGAGCGCCTGCTTCGCGTCGGCCATCTCACGGGCCCGCTCCTCCAGGCGGCGAACCTCGTCGTCCAGCCGGTGCTCACGTTCGGCGAGCCGGGCCTCGCGGCGCTCCAGGTCCTCCCGGATCGCCCGCAGGTCCTCCTTCAGCGACTTGATCTCGTCCTCGACCTCGGAGCGGGCCGTCGCGGAAACCTCGCGGGCCCTGACCTCCGCGTCGCCGAGGATCTCCTGGGCGTCGGCCCGGGCCTTGGCCACGATCTCGTCCGCGCCGCGCTGCGTCTCCGCCTGCTCCTCGTTGGACGCGACCGTGCGCGCGGCCGCGTCGAAACGGCGGAGCACGACGACGACGAGGACGACGAGCGCCAGGATGACGACCAGTGCCGCACCCATCACGACGTAAATCACGGCGCTGACCCCTTTCCTCGACGCTGCGCCACCAAGAGCACCTGATGCCGGGCGATGCGAGGGGTTACGGACGCGCCGTGCGGGAGACCGGGACGGCCGCCACCTGCACCCCCGGCGAGCGCCGGACGCGCACGGTCAGAGGGGCTCCGGAGCGTTCCGGAACCCTGCTATGTGAACCACCGGCCTCGGGAGCCGGACACAACACCTTCCACCTGGTCGAACGCGGTCAGTCCTATGGCAATCCGCACTGCGCGGAGTAACACCTCACTGCGGTAACCGTAAGCGGCCAAGAGGTAATGGGCAAGGAAAGACCCCTCGTTCCGGACGATTCGCTCGATGTTTCTTGTAACGGTCCATGTCAGGGCTGGAGACCGGGATGAACGGGAACGCTGCCGCCGATCCGCCCCGAAGACGCACGCCCGGTGAAGCGGAACAGTCATCACCCGTGTCACCGAGCCGACGGGCCCTCATCGCCGGAACGGGCGGGGCGGCGTCGTTCGGCCAGCAGCGCCGAGGGCGTCAGCCCGGACAGGGCACGCGCCTCCCGGCCCAGGTGCGCTTGGTCCGCGTACCCGGCGGAGGCCGCCAGATCGGCCAGCGAGCGAGCGACGTAAGGCGGCGGCCTGCCCCCGCAGACCCCGGCCATCGGAACAGGGGCGCACCGGTCAGTTCGCGGACTCTGCCCGGCCGGCCTTGCGCCGCGGATCAGTCGTCGAAGGACAGGTCCGGGATCTCCTCGGCGCCCTCGGCCTCCAGCGCCTCACGCACCACCCGGTACGCGAGGCCGCCGGAGTAGCCCTTGCGGGCGAGCATGCCCATCAGCCGCCGGGTGCGCTTGACCGGGTCCAGGCCCCGGGTGGCGGGCAGCCTGCGGGCGACCAGCTCACGGGCCGCCGCCTCCTCCTGCTCCGGGCCCACCTCCTCAACGGCCTCGCTGACCATCTCGTCGGCGACGCCGCGCCGCCGCAGCTCGGCGGCGAGCGCCCGGCGGCCGAGCCCTCGGCCGGCATGACGCGACTCCACCCAGGCCCGCGCGAACGCCGCGTCGTCGATCAGCCCGACCTCGGAGTAGCGGCCCAGCACCCGCTCGGCGACGTCGTCCGGCACGCCCTTGCGGCGCAACGCGTCGGCGAGCTGCGCGCGGGTCTTCGGAGAGAACGACAGCTGCCGCAGGCAGATCTCGCGCGCCACCGCCTCGGGATCGGCGGGCGGCCCCTGCGCCGCCGCACTTCCCGGCGTCGGCCCGTCGGGAAGACGGCCCCCGCCGCGCCTCCGCCCGCGCCGCGCCGACCGCCCACCCGCCGACGCCTCCACACCACCCGTCGGCGTGCCCGTATCGCCCGCCGGCATCTCCGTACCGCCCGTCGGCGCGCCCGCTCCGCCCGTCGAGGCATCCGCTCCGCCGGCTGAGCCGACCGCGCCGTCCGCCTCTCTGGGCTCCTGAGCGGAGACGGCGTCGCCAGGGAAGATCTCCGCACCGGGCCCGGCCCGGCGCGGAGCGGGGCGCCGCCACCCCTCAGGAGCGCTCATTGGTCAGCCCCTCGAACGGCCCTGCCGAAGGGCGACCCGGGATCACTCGTCTCCCGGCTTCGGGGTCTTCGCGGCCCGCTTGGCCGGTGCGGCCTTGCCGACCGCGGCGGCAGGGGCAGCGGCCGCCGGAGCCGCCGCGGGAGCGCCCGCCGGCTCGGCCTCGGCGTCGAGCCGCGGACCCACCCCGAGCTTCTCCTTGATCTTCTTCTCGATCTCGTCGGCCATGTCGGGGTTCTCCTTGAGGAACCGCCGGGCGTTCTCCTTGCCCTGGCCGAGCTGGTCGTTCTCGTAGGTGTACCAGGCACCGGACTTGCGCACGAAGCCGTGCTCGACGCCCATGTCGATGAGACCGCCCTCGCGGCTGATGCCGATGCCGTAGAGGATGTCGAAGTCGGCCACCTTGAAGGGCGGGGCCATCTTGTTCTTGACGACCTTGACGCGCGTGCGGTTTCCGACCGCCTCCGTGCCGTCCTTCATCGTCTCGATCCGCCGCACGTCCAGTCGCACCGACGCATAGAACTTCAGCGCCTTACCACCGGTGGTCGTTTCGGGCGAACCGAACATAACGCCCACCTTTTCCCGCAGCTGGTTGATGAAGATGGCTGTGGTCTTGGTCTGGTTGATGGCGCCGGTGAGCTTGCGGAGGGCCTGGGACATGAGGCGGGCCTGGAGGCCGACGTGACTGTCGCCCATCTCGCCCTCGATCTCCGCGCGGGGCACGAGGGCCGCGACGGAGTCGATGACGACGATGTCGATGGCGCCGGAGCGGATCAGCATGTCGGTGATCTCGAGGGCCTGCTCGCCCGTGTCGGGCTGGGAGACCAGGAGGGCGTCGATGTCGACGCCGATCTTCTTGGCGTATTCGGGGTCGAGCGCGTGCTCGGCGTCCACGAAGGCCGCGATGCCGCCCGCCTTCTGCGCGCTCGCCACGGCGTGGAGCGCGATGGACGTCTTCCCGGAGGCCTCCGGCCCGTAGATCTCGACCACGCGACCGCGCGGGAGACCGCCGATGCCCAGGGCGACGTCGAGGGCGATCGAGCCGGTCGGGATCACCTCGACCGGGGGGCGCCCCTCCTGGCCCAGCCGCATGACGGAACCCTTGCCGAACTGCCGCTCGATCTGCGCGAGCGCCGCCTCGAGTGCCTTCTCGCGATCGTTTGCTGCCATGTGAGGTGTCCCTGTCGGGTCGATGCCTGCTGTTGTCGGGAGCGACGTTACGGGGACCCGCCGACAATTTTCGAGAGTCCGGCCCACCACTGTGGACAACGCCGTCGCTTCCATCACTCTAGCCGAACATGTGTTCGATCATGAACGGACGCGCCGATTCCCCGGGGAAAGACACGGCGTCTTGCCCTACGCTGAGGGTCAGGATCATGCCGGTGACCATCCTCATGTGCGCCGACCCGCTGAACCCCCGGCGGGTCGATGAGCACTTCGCCCGGGAGGCCGAGGCCGTACGCGCGCTCGGCGGGTCCGTCGCGCTCATCGACCATGGCGCGCTGCAGCGGGGTGACGCGGCCGAGGCCGTACGACGGGTCCCCGACGGGCTGGGGACGACGTGGTATCGCGGCTGGATGACCACACCGGCGCAGTACGCCGCGCTCGCCGCCGCCCTGGCCGCCCGGAACACCGTCTTGGCGGTCCCGCCGGACGGCTACGAGAAGGCGCACGAGCTGCCCGGCTGGTACGACACGTTCGCGGGCGTCACCCCGGCGAGCGTGTGGCTGCCGCTGTCCCCGGGAGCGACGCCGGCGGCGGACAAGCTGGCCGAGCTCGTACGCCCGCTGCGGTCCGGCCCGGCGGTCGTGAAGGACTACGTGAAGTCGCGCAAGCACGAGTGGGACGAGGCCTGCTTCATCCCCGACCTCGCCGACGTCGAGCGGCTGCACGCCGTGGTCGAGCGTTTCGTCGAGCGCCAGGGCGAGTTCCTGGCCGGGGGCATCGTCATCCGCGAGTACGAGCGGTTCGAGGGCGGCGAGGCGCGCGTGTGGTGGGTCGACGGTGAGCCGGTGCTGATGGGGCCGCACCCGGACACGCCGGACCGTCATCCCCGCCCGCAGGCGGAGCCGATCGCCCCGTGCGTGCGGGCGCTGGGGTGCCGGTTCATCACGACGGACCTGGCCCGGCGGGCGGACGGGGTGTGGCGGGTCGTGGAGGTCGGCGACGGGCAGGTCAGCGATCTGCCGTCGGTGGCCGAGCCGGCGGATCTGTACCTGAGCTTCCCGATCAGGTAACGCCCCGCCGAGCATCCGGGCGGATCCCGGAGTTCGACGCGCTCGAAGAGCACGAGGCGGAGTCGTTCGACCGGCGGGTCGACCCGGAGCAGGAGCCGGAGCCGCTCGCGGCGGCACTGAGGGCTCAGCGGAGGCGTTGCTGGACGTCGAAGGTGGCGCACACGGCCCGCCAGACGTCCTTGGCGCCGACGCCGTCGGCGAGGGCCTGCTCGACCGTGCGACCGTCGAGCTCGGCCATGACGTAGTCCTTGGCCACGCTGTCGGCGTAGCCCTCGCCGAACTGCTGGTTCATCCGATCCCAGAAAATCGTGAGTCGCACTGTCCCCACGCTACTCGCCGTTGTCACCGGTGGGCGATTCCGTCGGTGGGGCGATGCACACTGGCAGGATGACGCCGATCGACCGTTTCTCGGCCGCCACCCGTGCCTGGTTCGCCGGGGCGTTCGCCGCGCCGACGGCGGCCCAGGCGGCCGCCTGGGAGGCGATCTCCCGGGGTGACAACACGCTGGTGGTGGCGCCGACGGGGTCGGGCAAGACCCTGGCGGCGTTCCTGTGGTCGCTCGACCGGCTGGCGTCGGCGCCGCCGGAGGAGGATCCGAAGCGGCGCTGCCGGGTGCTGTACGTCTCGCCGCTCAAGGCCCTCGCGGTGGACATCGAGCGCAACCTCCGCGCGCCGCTGACCGGGCTGCGGCAGACGGCGCGGCGGCTGGGGCTGGCCGAGCCCGACATCAGCGTGGCCGTGCGGTCCGGGGACACCCCGGCCGACGAGCGCCGCCGGTTCGCGACCAGGCCGTCCGACATCCTGATCACGACACCGGAGTCGCTCTTCCTGATCCTGACCTCGCAGGCACGCGAGGCGCTGCGCGGCGTCGAGACGGTGATCGTCGACGAGGTGCACGCGGTGGCGGCGACCAAGCGCGGCGCCCATCTCGCGCTGTCCCTGGAGCGGCTGGACGCGTTGCTGGAGCGCCCCGCCCAGCGGATCGGGCTGTCGGCGACGGTGCGCCCGGTGTCGGAGGTCGCGGCGTTCCTGGGCGGGGCGCGGCCGGCGACGGCGGTGCAGCCGCCGCACGAGAAGGAGGTGGAGCTGCGGATCTCGGTGCCGGTGGAGGACATGGCCGAGCTCCCTCCGGACCCTCGCGCCGAGGACGACTCGCCGCTGCGGGGGCGCAACATCTGGCCGCACGTCGAGGACGCCGTGCTCGACCTGATCGAGAGTCACCGGTCGACGATCGTGTTCGCCAACTCGCGGCGGCTGGCGGAGCGGCTGAGCGGGCGGCTGAACGAGCTGGCCTGGGAAAGAGCCAACGGCGAGGCCCTCCCACAGGACTTCTCCCCGGCCGAGGTGATGGCGCAGGCGGGGGCGGCGCGGGGCGCGCCGGCGGACGTCGTGCGCGCGCACCACGGCTCGGTGTCGAAGGAGGAGCGGGCCGGGATCGAGGAGTCACTGAAGGCGGGCCGGCTGCCCGCCGTGGTGGCGACGTCGAGCCTGGAGCTGGGCATCGATATGGGCGCGGTGGACCTGGTCGTGCAGGTGGAGTCGCCGCCGTCGGTGGCGGCGGGGCTGCAGCGGATCGGCCGGGCGGGGCACCAGGTGGGGGCGGTCTCGAAGGGCGTGATCTTCCCGAAGTACCGGGGCGACCTCGTGCAGACGGCGGTCGTCGCCGAGCGGATGCGCGACGGGGAGATCGAGGAGCTGCGGTACCCCCGCAATCCCCTGGACGTGCTGGCCCAGCAGATCGTGGCGATGACCGCGATGGACGAGTGGCCGGTGGACGAGCTGGAGACGCTCGTACGGCGGGCCGCGCCGTTCGCGACGCTGCCGAGATCGGTGCTGGAGGCGACGCTCGACATGCTCGCGGGCCGGTACCCCAGCGACGAGTTCGGGGAGCTGCGCCCGCGCCTGGTGTGGGACCGGGTGGCCGGCGTGCTGCGCGGGCGGCCCGGCGGGCAGCGGCTGGCGGTGACGAGCGGCGGCACGATCCCGGACCGCGGGCTGTTCGGCGTCTTCCTCGTCGGCGAGAAGTCCTCCCGGGTCGGTGAGCTCGACGAGGAGATGGTGTACGAGTCGCGGGTCGGCGACGTGTTCGTGCTGGGCGCGAGTTCGTGGCGGATCGAGGACATCACGCCGGACCGGGTGCTGGTCTCGCCGGCGCCGGGGCAGCCGGGCAAGCTGCCGTTCTGGCACGGTGACGCTCCGGGGCGGCCGGCGGAGCTGGGCCGGGCGCTGGGGGCGTTCGCCCGTGGGCTGTCCGCGCTGGAGCCGGACGACGCCCGCGCGCGGTTGCGGGCGAGCGGCCTGGACGACTGGGCGTCGGGGAACCTCCTGGCGTACCTCGCCGAGCAGCGGGAGGCCACCGGATACGTCCCCGACGACCGCACGCTGGTGGTCGAGCGGTTCCGCGACGAGCTCGGCGACTGGCGCGTGGTGGTGCACTCGCCGTTCGGGGCGCGGGTGCACGCGCCGTGGGCGCTGGCGATGGCCGCGCGGCTGCGCGAGCGGTACGGCGTGGAGGCGCAGGCGGTGCACTCCGACGACGGCATCGTGCTGCGGGTGCCGGACACCGGTGCGTCGTTCGACGAGACCGGGGCGGCCCCGCCGGCGGGCGACCTGGCGGTGTTCGACCCGGAGGAGATCGAGCGGATCGTCACCGACGAGCTGGGCAACTCCGCGCTGTTCGCGTCGCGGTTCCGCGAGTGCGCGGCGCGGGCGCTGCTGCTGCCGCGCCGCAATCCGGGGCGGCGCATGCCACTGTGGCAGCAGCGGCAGCGCGCCGCGCAGCTGCTGTCCGTGGCAAGCCGGTTTCCCTCGTTCCCGATCGTGCTGGAGACCGTCCGGGAGTGCCTGCAGGACGTCTTCGACGTGCCTGGCCTCATCGCGCTGATGCGGGAGCTGGCGAGCCGGAAGGCGCGGCTGGTCGAGGTGGAGACGCCGGTGCCGTCGCCGTTCGCGCGGTCGCTGCTGTTCGGGTACGTCGGCGCGTTCATGTACGAGGGGGACGCGCCGCTGGCCGAGCGGCGGGCGCAGGCTTTGGCGCTGGACTCGACGCTGCTGGCCGAGCTGCTGGGCCAGGCGGACCTGCGGGAGCTGCTCGACCCCGAGGTGATCGCGGAGGCCGGCCGGGAGCTGCGGCGGCTGACGGCCGACCGGCGCGCCCGTGACCGGGAGGGCGCCGCCGACCTGCTGCGGGAGCTCGGCCCGCTGGGCACGGACGAGCTCGTCGAGCGCGGCGTCGACCCGCGGTGGCTCGTGGAGCTGGAGGACTCCCGCCGGGTGATCCGCGTGCGGATCGCCGGGACGGAGCGCTGGGCCGCGATCGAGGACGCCGCGCGGCTGCGTGACGCGCTTGGCGTCCCGCTGCCCGTCGGGGTGCCGGAGGCGTTCCTGGAGCCGGTGGCCGATCCGCTGGCCGACCTGCTCAGCCGGCACGCCCGGACGCACGGGCCGTTCCACGCCGCCGGCGTCGCGGCGCGGTTCGGGCTGGGCGTCGCGGTGGTGACCGACGGGCTGCGGCGGCTGGCCGCGGCGGGCCGGGTCGCGGAGGGCGACTTCACCCCGGGCGAGCGCGGCACGGAGTGGTGCGACGCGGGGGTGCTGCGGATGCTGCGCCGCCGGTCGCTGGCCCGGCTGCGGGCCGAGGTGGAGCCGTCGCCGCCGGAGGCGCTGGCCCGGTTCCTGCCGGCCTGGCACGGCATCACGGCGCGCGGCTCGGGTCCGCGGGGCATCGACGCGCTGGTGCACGCGATCGAGCAGCTGCAGGGCGCCGCGGTGCCCGCCTCGGCCCTGGAGTCGCTGGTCCTGCCCGCACGGGTCCCCGGTTACTCCCCCACGATGCTCGACGAGCTGACCGCCTCCGGCGAGGTGGTGTGGGCCGGGCAGGGCGGGATGCCGGGCGGTGACGGATGGGTGTCCCTGTATCTGGCGGACACGGCTCCGCTGCTGATGCCCGAGTCCGCCGAGATCACGCTGACGCCGCTGCACGAGCGCGTGCTGGAGTCGCTGTCCGATGGCGGCGCGGTGTTCTTCCGTACGCTGTCCGACCGTGTCGGGTCCCTGAACGACCAGGAGCTCGTGACCGCGCTGTGGGACCTGGTGTGGGCGGGACGGCTCACGAACGACACTCTCGCGCCGCTGCGCGCCCGGCTCGGCTCCGGCCGGACGGTGCACCGGTCCCGTACGCTTCGCCGGCCGGCGATGCCGTCGCGGACCGGGCCGCCGACCGTCGCGGGCCGCTGGTGGCTGCTGCCCGAGCCGGAGTCCGACACGACCCGCCGCGGGCACGCGCTGGCCGAGACGCTGCTCGACCGGTACGGCGTCGTGATCCGAGGGGCGGTCATGGCCGAGCGGACGCCGGGCGGGTTCGCGGCGGTGTACCCGGTGCTGCGGGCGTTCGAGGAGTCCGGCCGGTGTCGGCGCGGGTACTTCGTCGAGGGCCTGGGCGCGGCGCAGTTCGCGCTGCCCGGCGCCGTCGACCGGTTGCGGGCGACGCGTCCGGACACCGGCGCGCCGCGCGCCGTGGTCCTCGCGTCGACCGACCCGGCCAATCCCTATGGGGCGGCCCTGCCCTGGCCGGAGCGGTCCGGAGAGGTCGCGAGCGGGCACAAGCCCGGCCGCAAGGCGGGGGCCCTGGTCGTGCTGGTCGAGGGCCGGCTGACGCTGTACGTCGAGCGGGGCGGGAAGACCCTGCTGTCGTGGAGCGAGGACGACCTTCAGCCCGCCGTGGACGCGCTCGCCCTGGCCGTACGGGAGGGCGCGCTCGGACGGCTCACCGTCGAGCGTGCGGACGGCGCGTCCATCGTCGAGTCCCCGCTCGCCGCCGCGCTGGAGGCCGCCGGGTTCCATCCCACCCCGCGCGGCCTCCGTCTCCGCGGCTGACCGGGGTGGTCAGCCGCAGTGCGTCCAGCCGCTCGTCCACGTCTGCGTCGGGGAGGAGCCGCCCCACCGGACGCACTTGTCCTTGGCGGGGAGCCGCACCGGCCCGGCGAAGAAGAATGGGGTGGTGGCCGACCGTGCGCCCTGCCCGCCGTCCTTGACCGCGAGCGACGCGGTCATGCTCTTCTTCTGGCCGGTGGACTTGGGCACCATGGTGACGACGCAGTTGCCGCCGTTGCCCCGGTTGTACAGCAGATAGGCCGTCGCCTCACCGAGCGGGTGCCTTTCGATGACCTGGTAGCCGTTGCCGCACAGGCGCTCGGCGGTGTACGGGTTGGCCTTGGGGGGCTTCTTCGCGGCCGGCGGGTGCGTCGTCGGTGACTTCTTGTGGGTCGCCTTGTGCGACGGCGTGCGCTGCCGCTTGGTCGCGTGCTTCTTGGCGGAGGGGCTCGCCGCGGCGGAGGTGTCCGGGTCGCCGTTGGACTTGTTCATGGCGGCCCACACGACGCCGCCTCCGGCGAGCAGCAGGACACCGGCGACGATGACGGCGATGACGGCTCCCGCACCACGTCTCCTCGGCGCGGGCTCCTGGCCGTACGGCGGCGGAGGTGGTGTGACGGGCGGCAGGTTGTAGGTGCCGCCGTCGGACGGGTGGTAGCCCCCGGGCGGTGGCGCGGCGGGCCCCGGTCCGTACGCGGGCATCCGCTGGGTGGGCGGAGGGCCGGCGGCGGGCATGCGCGCCGTGCCGGCGCCCGGGGAACCGGCCGGTGGCAGCACCTCGGTGGCGCCGCCCGGCGGACCGGCCGCAGGTCCGGCCGGCGGTCCGGTCGGCGGTCCGGTCGGCGGGAGCATCTCGGTGGGGCCGCCGGGCGGGCCGGGGACGGGCATCCGGTCGGCGGGGTCCACGGACGTCCGCGGTTCGGGCTCGCCCGCGGGGGCGCCGAGGGTGCCGGGGGTGGCGGGGGTGCCGGGGGCGCGCTGGCCCATGAGCTCGTCCATGAGCTGCCGGGCGGTGGGACGTCGCGCCGCGTCCTTGGCGAGGCAGGCGGCGACGATGTCCCGCAGACGCCCGTCGAGGGCGCCGAGGTCAGGGTCCTCGTGGAGGATGCGGTGGATCACCGTGGGGATGGACTTGTTGCCGAACGCCGGGGTGCCCGTGGCGGCGAACACGATCGTGACGCCCCAGGCGAACATGTCGGTCGCCGGGCCGACACGGCCCTCGGTCAGCTGCTCGGGCGCCATGAAGGCGGGCGTGCCGACGATCTGGCTGGCGGCGGTGGTGCCGCTGGCGTCGAGGGCGCGGGCGATGCCGAAGTCGATCACGACGGGGCCGTCCGGACCCATGAGGACGTTCCCGGGCTTGAAATCCCGGTGGACCACGTCGGCCTGGTGGATGGCCGCGAGCGCGGTGGCGGTGTTGACGGCGAGCCGGTCGAGGGCGCCGCCCTGGCGGGGGCCCTCCTGCCGGAGCTGCTGCTGCAGCGACGGGCCGGGGACGTACTCGCTGACGATGTAGGGGCCGTCGTCGGCCATGCCCGCGTCCAGGACCTGCGCGGTGCAGAACCGGGCGACCCGCTTGGTGACCTCCACCTCGCGGACGAAGCGGGCGCGGGCCCCTGCATCCTCGATCAGCTGGGCGTGCAGGACCTTGATCGCGACTGACCCGGTGGCGCCGCGGCCGAGGTAGACGATTCCCTGGCCGCCTTCGCCGAGTCGGCCGGTCACCTCGTAAGCCCCCAGCCGCCGGGGATCCCCGTGTGTGAGCGGCTGGACATTCGGCACGGCGGCCTCCCGATGGATCGACATGGACGCCGCAGAACCTATCAACGTCGCTCAAATGATCCGTACGCGACGGCGGAACTCATCCGTCGGGCGACGCTGCGTGACGATGGGGCATGCGCCCCTCCGCGTGGCGCTCAGGCGGGAGAGGCGGAGAAGACGTCGTCGCGGGCGCGGTCGAGGGCGGCGAGCAGCGCGCCCCGCAGGACGGGGTTGCCCTCGACGCGGGTGAGTGCGACGCGCGGCCGGGTGGGGCAGATCCGCCCGACGGCCTCCTCGATGAACTCGGCGAGGCGCTCTCCGCCGGCCCGGCCCAGGTCACCGCTGATCACCACGAGCCCGGGGTCCAGCACGATCGTCACGGACGCGACGCCGTAGGCCAGGCGGGTGGCGAGCTCGCGCAGGAACGCGTCCCCGGCCTCCCCGGACCGTACGGCCGCCTGCACGCACTCGGTGGCGGTCGGGCCGGTGAAGCCGTGTTCGGCGGCGAGTTCGCGGATGGCGTCGGCGCCGACGAGGGCGCCGAGGCCGCCCGCGAGGGCCGGCATGCCCCAGGTGACCGACTCCGTGTCCTTCTCGGGCAGCGGCGCGCCGGGGACGGGCAGGTAGCCGATCTCGCCGGCGCCGCCGGACACGCCCCGGTGCAGGCGTCCGCCGAGCATGACCGCCAGGCCCAGACCGCGGGCCGCCCACAGCAGGGCGAAGTCGTCGGTGTCGCGGGCGGCGCCGTCGGCCTTCTCGGCGAGCGCGGCGAGGTTGACGTCGTTCTCGATGGTGACGGGCAGCCGCAGGTCGCGCCGGAGGGCCTCGAGGATGCCCGCGTGCCAGTGCGGCAGGTCGAAGATGAACTGCACGTCGCCGGTGCGCGGGTCGACGACGCCGGGGGTACCGAGGACGAGCGCGTGCAGCTTGGCGAGCGGGATCTTGCCGGACCGGCATGCCTTCACGACGGCGCTGTGGACGACGGAGACGGGATCGTCCGCGCCGTTCGGGTCGACGGTGACCTCGGCGACGGCGTTGCCGGTGATGTCGGCGATCGCGGCGGTCACGGCGTTCGGGCCGACCTCCAGGCCGGCGACGTACGCGCTGGAGGGCACGACGGCGTAGAGGGCCGCGTTGGGCCCGCGGCCGCCGGCCTGCTCTCCGACGACGGCCACGAGGCCGCGCTCCTCCAGCCGCGACAGCAGCTGGGAGGCGGTCACCTTGGACAGGCCCGTGTACTGGCCGATCTGGGCGCGGGTGAGCGGGCCTGAGCTCACCAGCAGATCGAGCGCGGAGCGGTCGTTCAGCTCGCGCAGCAGTCTGGGTGTGCCCGGGCGAGTCGCCATTCCGGCCGCCTTCCGTCTCGATCCGCTAACGGTTTCCGCGTAATTGGAAACTTTATTGCTAGTTTAGCCGCACGAGCCGACCACAATGCCCGCACCTCGTCGTGCGGAACCGGCGGGAGGACCCATTTCGCGACTGTAGGGACGCATTTCGCGATCAGCGCGTGGACATGCCGTGACCGGCCGTGCGGCCGCCCGGCGACATCGGGGCGCGACCGAAAGGAGTTCCATTGTGAGAGTCATCGATGCGAGTTCCACCCTGCGTTTCGCCACGGGCGTCACCGCGGCGGCCCTGGCGTTGGTCCTCGCCGCGGCGTGCGAGTCCGGCGGGGGAACCGAGCCGTCCGGGACCGCGCGCCGGATCGTCGTCTGGCAGATGGGCGAGGGCAGCCCCGAGCAGACGAGGTTCCTGGACGGAGTGAAGGCCGAGTTCCGGCGCATGCATCCCCAGACCGACGTGCGGGTGGAGTACGTCCCGTGGCCGCAGGCCACCCAGAAGTTCCAGACCGCGATCGCCGGCGGGTCGGGCCCCGACGTCACCGAGGTCGGCAACACCGACGTACGGTCCTGGATCCAGCAGGGCGCCTTCGCCGACATCGGCGCCAAGGTGTCCCACTGGGCCGAGGGCCACGACCTCAGCCAGGGGGCGCTCGCCAACGACCAGGTCGACGGCCGAACGTACGCCGTTCCGTGGTACGGCGGCGTACGGGCCGTGTGGTACCGCAAGGACTGGTTCCGCGACCTCCACCTGCAGCCGCCCGCGTCGTGGGCCCAGCTCGTTGCGGTGGCCAGAAGGATCCAGAAGGCGAAGGGCGTGCCGGGCATCGCCGCGCCGAGTGACTTCACCAACGGCATCCTCAGCTTCGTCTGGGCGAACGGCGGGGACGTCGCCGCGAAGCAGAACGGCCGCTGGACCGGCACCCTCGCGGGGCCGCAGGCCAGGGAGGCGATCGAGTTCTACGCCGGGCTGGTCTCCAAGGAGAAGGTCGCACCGGACGCCTACATCGGCAAGAACGAGCTGCAGGGCCCGCAGCAGGACTTCGCCCTCGGCAAGGTCGGGATGTACATGGACGGAAGCTGGGCGCTGCCCCAGCTGGAGAAGATCAACAAGAAGGGCGCTCCCAACTGGGGCGTGTTCCCCATCCCCGGCCGGGACGGCGGCCTGGCACCGGTCTTCTCCGGCGGGTCCGACCTGGCCGTCTGGAACGACAGCCGCCACAAGGACCTCGCGTTCGACTACCTGACCGTCCTGGACGGCAAGAGGAACGCGCAGGCCTTCGCGACCACGCTGAAGTTCCTGCCGCAGTTCAGCGACGTCCTGCGGAGCGGCACGTACCAGAACGACCCGATCATGGGGCCCTTCGCGCGGGCCGCGGAGGCGGGCGTCAGGTTCACGCCGGCCAGCAAGGGATGGGCCGACTACGAGGGCGCCAAGAAGGTCCTGCCGAACGCCGTGAAGGCGATCATGCAGGGCGCATCCGCCGATCAGGAGCTGAAGAAGGCCGACGAGCAGGCCGGCTCCCTGCTCAACGAGTGATCCGACCAGCGAGGTGGCCATGATCGAGACGGTCGAGGAGGCCGGGCGACGCGTTCGCGGGTCACCGGACCCCGGCTCCCCCACCGGGCCCGTGCGCCGACGCGTCCGGCTCGGGCCGTACCTGCTGATCCTGCCGTCGCTTGTCGTCATCGGCGTGCTGCTGGTCTGGCCCGTGATCCAGATCGGCCGGATGTCGCTGCAGAACGTCGGCGTGCGGCAGCTGCGCGGCCGGCCGGCCGAGAACGTCGGGTTGGCGAACTACCGGCGCATCCTCGGCGACGACCTGTTCTGGACGGCGCTGCGGCACACGGTCCTGTTCGCGGCCGTCGCCGTCACGGCCACCCTGATCGCCGGGACGCTCACCGGCCTGCTGCTCGGCAGCCTGGGCCGCCGGATGTCGGCGCTGGTCACCGGCGGGATCATGGTCGCCTGGGCGACGCCTCAGGTCACCGCGGCGATCGTCTTCTCGTGGCTGTTCGGCACGACCGGCGGCCTCGTCGGCTGGTTCCTGGACCTCCTGCCCGACGGGCTGGTGGGCTCGGGCTGGCAGAGCTACAACTGGTTCGCCCGGCCGCTGCCCACCTACACGGTCCTGACGCTGTGCGTCGTGTGGATGTCGTTCCCGTTCATCGCCGTTTCGGTGCTCGCCGGGCTGCGGACCGTGCCCGACGAACTGTACGAGGCGGCGCGCGTCGACGGCTCGACCGCCTGGCAGCGCTTCTGGAAGATCACCTTCCCGCTGCTGCGGCCGATCTTCGGCGTCCTGCTGACCCTGGCGGTGATCTGGGACTTCCGCGTCTTCACCCAGCTGTTCGTGCTGTCCGGCCTGGCCAACCGCGACGCGTTCAACCTGTCGCTGTACGGCTACTCCGAGGCGTTCGGCTCCCTCAACGCCAAGTACGGCCTGGGCTCGGCGATCGCGGTCGTCCTCACGCTGATCGTCCTCCTCGTCACGGCCGTGCACGTTCGCACGGTCATCCGCCAGGAGGGCGCCGCGTGAGCCCCCGGCGGCGGCCGGCGAGGCGACCGGGCGCGCGATTGCGGCGGGCGGTGCTGAACGCGCTCGGCCTGGGCGTCTTCGTGGTGGCCGTGTTCCCCGTCTGCTGGATGGTGTCGACGGCGTTCAAGCCGAACGACGAGATCTTCGCCACCACCCCGCACCCGCTGCCGGCCCATCCGACCCTGCGGCACTTCGACACCGTGCTGACCGGGAAGGTCGCCGGCGTGCCGTTCTGGCACTACTTCGCCAACAGCGCCATCGTGGCCACCGCCACCGTGGCCGTCTCGGGGCTGCTCGCGCTGCTGGCCGCCACGGCGGTGGCGCGTTTCCGCTTCCGGTTCCGCACAGGCTTCCTCGTCATGCTCCTCGTCGTTCAGATGGTCCCGGCCGAGGCCCTGGTCATCCCCCTGTTCACCGACCTGGCGCGTCTGGACCTGCTGAACGACCTGGCCGGCCTGATCGCCGTCTACGTGGCGTTCGCGCTCCCGTTCGGCGTGTGGATGCTGCGCGGGTTCGTCGCGGCCGTGCCGAGGGAACTGGAAGAGGCGGCGGCGCTCGACGGCGCGGGGCCCCTGCGGACGTTCTTCCGCGTCGTGCTCCCGCTCGTCGCACCCGGCCTGATCGCGACCAGCATCTTCTCTTTCATCACCGCCTGGAACGAGTTCCTCTTCGCGTTCACGTTCCTTAAAGATCAGGACAAAGCGACCTTGCCCATCATGTTGCAGTTCTTCTTCGGCCGTTCCGGCAATGATTGGGGGCCGATCATGGCGGCGTCCACGCTGTTCACCGTCCCGGTCATCGGGTTCTTCCTCCTCGTCCACCGTCGCCTGGCCGGACCGGGCCTGACCGCGGGGGCGGTGCGAGCATGACCCGCGACACCTCTCTCGAACGCCTCGTCAACGCCACCCTGCTCGTGCCCTTCCCCGGAGCGACCGCGCCGCGCTGGGTCCTCGACGGACTGGAGCAGGGCCTGAGCGGCGTCACGCTGTTCGCCATCAACGGCAACGTGCCGGGCTCCGACGAACTCGCGGAACTCACCGCACGACTGCGCCGGTACGCCGATCCGCTGATCTCCATCGACGAGGAGGGCGGCGACGTCACCCGCCTGGCCCACGAGACCGGCAGCCCCTACCCCGGGAGCGCGGCGCTCGGCGCTCTCGACGACCCGGCCACCACCCGGCGGGTGCACCGCTCGCTGGGCGCGGAGCTGCGGGAGGTCGGGGTCAACCTCGACTTCGCCCCGTCCGCGGACGTCAACACCGCCGACGACAACCCGATCATCGGCACCCGCGCGTTCGGGTCCGACGCCGCCCTCGTCGCGCGGCACGTCACCGCCGCCGTCACGGGCCTGCAGGAGGCCGGCGTCGCCGCCTGCGCCAAGCACTTTCCCGGCCACGGCGCGACCTCCCAGGACTCCCACCTGGAGATCCCGACGGTGCTGGCCGACCTTTCGCTGCTCGATCGCCGCGAGCTGGTGCCGTTCCGCGCGGCCATCGACGCCGGAGTCGCCGCGATCATGACCGCGCATCTGCGCGTCCCCGCCCTGACCGGCGACGACCCGGCGACCCTGTCGCCCGCCGCGGTCACCGGGCTGCTGCGCGGCACCCTGGGCTACGACGGGCCGGTCATCACAGACGCCCTGGACATGCGCGCGGCCAGCGACGCGATCGGGATCCCCGAGGCGGCGGTCCGCGCCGTACTCGCCGGGGCCGACCTGCTGTGCCTGGGCTCGCGGGAGTACGAGGACAGCGTACGGGCCATCCGTGAGCACCTCGTCACGGCCGTGCGCGACGGGCGGCTGCCCGGCGAACGTCTCGAGGAGGCCGCGGGACGGGTCACCGCGCTCAAGGCGTGGCTCGCCACCGCCGAGAGCGCCGAGGTCGACCGTGCCGCCGGCCTGGAGGCCGCCCGGCGGGCGGTACGGGTCACCGGCGCGCCGTCCGTGTCCCCCGGACCGTTCGTCGTCGAGATCCAGGCGCCGTCGAACATCGCGGTCGGACCGGTCCCCTGGGGTCTCGGGCCCTGGGCGGCCGACGCGGTGCCCGTGGAGGCCGGCGACGCCGACGCGCGACGGCTGTTGGAACGTGCCGACGGGCGATCGCTCGTCATCGTCGTCCGGGACGCGCACCGGTACGCGGGGCACCGCGCACTGGTCTCGGCGCTGCTGGCAGCGCGCCCGGACGCCGTCCTGGTGGAGATGGGCCTGCCGGTGTGGCGGCCGGAGGGGGTCGCCTACGTCGCGACGTACGGGGCGACGCGCGCCAACGCACGGGCCGCGGCCGAGGTCATCGGCCTCGTCCAGCCGGTCGCCGGAAGCGAGGAGGGCGGGCGACCGATCGGCGCGAGCGAACCCGACACGGCGAGCGGAGTGGGCGGCTGAACAGCGTCAGGCACGACGCGGCCGCCCGCGAAGCGAGTGAGGAGGGTGAGCGGCCCATGAACGCGCACGAACCCGACGTGACAAGCGGAGGAGGTGGCTGAACAGCGTCTCTGGGCGCGCGGCATCCACCTGGCCGGCTGACGCGCCGGCGTGAACGCTCGGTGTTCGAACGGTGACGGACGGCTCGGTGTCGGGAAGGAGAGCGTGAAAAACACCGAACACCGGTCGGAAAACAGGGGCTCCTGGCGTGATCAGCTCCGACGAGGCGGGATAATCAGAGCATGCGATTGTCCGCCCGGGTCGATTACGCGCTCCGCGCGTCCGCCGAGTTGGCCGTTGGCGGTGAGCGCCCCGTGACGGCCGTCCAGTTGGCCGAGGCTCAACAGATCCCGCCGAAGTTCCTGGAGAACATCCTCAGCCAGCTGCGGCGTTCGGGGCTCGTCCGCAGTCAGCGCGGGCCGGAGGGCGGCTACTGGCTCGCCCGCCCGGCGGACCAGATCTCGCTGGCCGACATCATCCGGGCCATCGACGGCCCGCTCGTCGGCGTACGCGGGGAGCGGCCGGAGCATGTGGGGTACGAAGGGCCGGCGCGCGCGCTCCAGGCCGTCTGGATCGCGCTGCGCGCCAGCGAGCGGGCCATCCTCGAGCAGGTGACCCTGGCCGACGTGGCCTCCGGCGAGCTGCCCCCCGCCGTGCACAAGCTGACCGAGGACCCCGCCGCCTGGGACTCCCCCGCCTTCAGAAACTGAGGCGGCGGAGCCGGAGGACGCGATGCCGGAGGGAGACGTCGTCTGGGCGGCCGCGAAGCGGCTGCACGCGGCTCTCGCCGGGCGGGTGCTCACGCGCAGCGAATTCCGGGTGCCTCGATACGCCACCACCGACCTGACCGGTCGTTCGGTCATCGAGGTGGTGTCGCGGGGCAAGCATCTGCTCATCCGGGTCGAGGGCGACGTCACCGTGCACACGCACCTGCGCATGGAAGGGGCCTGGCGGATCCGGCCGGCCGGCGCGCCGCCCCCGCGCGACCACCGCCTGCGGCTGGTCCTGGCGAACGCCGAATGGCAGGCGCTGGGCTTCTCCCTCGGCGTGGTGGAAGTGGTGCGCACCTCACGGGAGGATCGCGTCGTCGGCCACCTGGGCCCCGACCTGCTCGGCCCGGACTGGGATCCGGCCGAGGCGGTCCGTCGCCTGCGGGAGCGCCCGGAGCGAGCGGTCGGTGAGGCCCTGCTCGACCAGACCCGGCTCGCCGGAATCGGCAACCTCTACAAGGCGGAGGTGCTGTTCCTGCGGGGCGTGGACCCGTGGTGCCCCGTCGGCGAGGTCCCCGGCATCGAGGCGCTGGTCGAACTCGCCCGCCGTCTGATCGACGCCAACAAGGATCACTTGGACCAGATCACCACCGGCGCCCGCCGGCCGGGTGCGCAGACGTGGGTCTACGGACGCGCCGGCCGGCCCTGCCGGCGCTGCGGTACGCCGATCCGGCGGGCGGACCAGGGTGACCGGCCGGAGGAGCGGGTCACGTTCTGGTGTCCCTCGTGTCAGTCTCGGCGGAGTCCGCCGCCATGAAAGGTCATGGCAGCGGATTCCTCCGCTGCCATGTGCCGGGGCAGAGCGTGTCGACGCGGCGGCGCCGGTGCGCCCTCAGCGCTGCGTCTCGAACATCCAGTGCTGCTTCTCCAGGTCCTGCGCGACCGTGATCAGCAGGTCCTGGGAGACGAGGTCCGAGTCGTCCGTGGTCTCGATGCGGGCACGGAACCGCTGGATCATCTCGGCGAGGATGTCGGTGATCGCGGCGACCACCTTGTCGTCCTGCAGGTAGCCGGCGTCCAGCTGGTGGACCTTGGTCGTCTCGGCCACCGTGCGCGCCCGGCCATCGGGGTTGAAACCGATCGCCACGGCCCGCTCGGCCACCGTGTCCGCGTGGTCGCGCGCCAGGGCGACGACCTCGTCGAGCTGCAGGTGGACGGAGCGGAAGTTGCGCCCGGTGAGATTCCAGTGCGCCTGCTTGGCCAGCAGGTGCAGATCGACGAGATCCACCAGCGACTCCTGCAACGCGGCGCCGGTGACCTTGCGCGCCTCGTCGGAAAGCGGGCTCTTCACGGTCGACATCGCCGGGTCCTCCTCAGTCGGGTCGAATCCCTATCAGGGGCGACCCTTCCCGGCGAGGAACGCGGTAACCGTGGTTCGGCTCGCGGGGCCCGTCAGGAGCCGCGAGCGCCCGATGGGAGGCACTGGGGCTCAGGCATCAGGTGCCGATCGCGCTCGGGCCCAGGAGATGCTTCACATCGCCGAAGAACGCGGTGTCGGCGCTGACCTGGAATCTTTCCAGATTGATCAGGATGCCTTTCGCGCCGGGCCGGTGTGGTTGCAGCCGCAGGTGGACGGGCGCCTTGCCGGGATGGGTCACCAGAATTTGCTTCAGGTCCTGGACGAGAGCGGGATTCACCCGCACCTCGGGCAGCGAGATCACCACCGGCGACTCCACGTCGCTTCCCACGGTTGACACGTCGAGGATCTCCAACGTTTCGCCGTAGATGGTGATGGCGCCGTCGCGCTCATTGATCCGGCCGGTCACCGACACGACGCGGTCGGCGACGAGTTCGGTCGCGTACAGCATGTACGCCTTGGGGAAGAACAAGCATTCGATACCGGCGTCGAGGTCTTCGAGCGTGATGATCGCCCACGTGTCGCCATTTTTGGTCACCTTCCGGTCGACCTTGCCGATGATTCCGGCGATCTTGACGGTGCCCTCGGTGCGGGACCCGGCCAGCAGTTCGGCCAGCGCGTGATCCCGGTTACGTTCCAGGACGCGTTCAGCCCCGTCGAGAGGGTGGCTGGAGACGTACAGGCCGAGCATCTCCCGCTCGAACGCCAGCAGGGTCGCCTTGTCCCAATCGGGCCCCTCCGGGATCGCGACGCTGATCGCATCCCCAGAGGACTCCACGTCCATCTCGCCGAACAGCGAATCCTGGCCCATGGCGGCGTTACGTTTGTCATCGATGACCGCATCGACCGCCTGCTCGTGGACGAGCACCAGCGACTTGCGCCGGTGGCCCAAGCTGTCGAACGCCCCGGCTTTGATGAGCGATTCGATCGCGCGCTTGTTGCAGACCGCGATGGGGACCCGCCGAAGGAAATCGTTGAAGTCGGTGTAGGGGCCTTCCCTCCGGCCGGAGACGATGCCATCGACGACGTTTTCGCCGATGTTACGGACCGCGCCGAGCCCGAAACGGATGTCCGAGCCGACCGCGGCGAACCGGAGCTGGGATTCGTTGGCGTCCGGAGGCAGGACTTTGATCTTCATCCGGCGGGCCTCCGCGAGGTAGACCGCCATCTTGTCCTTGTTGACGCCCACCGAGGTCAGTAGCGCGGCCATGTACTCGGCCGGGTAGTTGGCCTTCAGGTACGCGGTCCAGTACGACACCAGTCCGTACCCGGCCGTATGGGACTTGTTGAATCCGTAGGCCGAGAAGGGGACAAGCACGTCCCAGACGGCTTTGGTGGCCTCCTGGGAGTTACCGTTCTTGCCCATACCCTCGGAGAAGATGGCCCATTGCTTGTCCATCTCCTCCTTTTTCTTCTTGCCCATCGCCCGGCGCAGGATGTCCGCGCCGCCCAACGTGTAGCCGGCGAGCTGCTGGGCGATGGCCATGACCTGCTCCTGGTACACGACCAGGTGGTACGTGGTGCCCAGGATCGGCTCGAGGGCTTCCTTCAGATCGGGATGGATCGGTTCGGTCTTCTGCTGCCCGCTCTTGCGCAGCGCGTAGTTGACGTGCGCGTTGGCGCCCATCGGGCCCGGCCGGCCCAGCGCCAGGACGGCGGAGACGTCCTCGAATCGGGTCGGGGCCATCAGTTTGGTCAGGTCCCGCATCATGGTGGAGTCCAGCTGGAAGACACCCAGCGTCCAGCCCTGCCGCAGCAGCTCATAGGTCTTGGCGTCATCCATCGGCACCGACAGCATGTCCAAGTCGATGCCGCGGTTGGATTTGACGTTGGCGACGGCGTCACCCAGGACGGTCAGGTTCCGCAGCCCGAGGAAGTCCATCTTCAGCGCGCCGAGCGTCTCACAGCTCGGGCCGTCGAAGCCGGTGATGCGAGCGCCGTCATCGGGACGCTGATGAATCGGCATGACCTCGACCAGCGGCTCACTGGACAAGATCACCCCGGCGGCGTGCACGCCGGTACCCCGGGTCAGTCCCTCGATACCGCGGCCGGTGTCGATGACCTTCTTGACGTCAGGATCTTCTTCATACAGACGACGAAGCTCGGTGGCCTCGTTGTACCGCGGGTGATTCTCGTCAAATACACCCGAAAGCGGGATCTCTTTCCCCATCACCGCCGGCGGGAACGCCTTGGTGATCTTCTCCCCGAGCGCGAAGGGATAGCCCAGAACCCGGCCGGCATCCTTGACCGCGGCCTTGGACTTGATCGTCATGTAGGTGATGATCAGTGAGACGTTGTCCTCGCCGTACTTCTCGGTGACGTACCGGATCATGTCACCGCGCCGGCGCTCGTCGAAGTCCAAGTCGACATCAGGCATCGAGACACGTTCGGGGTTGAGGAACCGCTCGAAGATCAGCCCGTGCTCGATCGGATCGAGCTCGGTGATCCCGGTGACGTAGGAGACCATGCTGCCCGTGGCCGAACCGCGGCCGGGCCCGACCCAGATGCCAGACTCCCTTGCATACCGGCAGATGTCGGCGACGACGAGGAAGTACCCGGGAAAGCCCATGCCCTCGATGACGCCGAGCTCGTACTCGATCCGCTCCAGTACCTCGGTGGGCACGTTCTCGCCGTACCGGTCGTGCGCTCCGCGGGCTGCCTCCTTTCGCAGCCAGCTCATCTCGGTCTCGCCGTCGGGGACCGGATATTTGGCGGCGAGATCTCGGTGCGCGAACACCGGCGCGTAGTCCTCGATGCGCTCCGCGATCGCCAGCGTGTTCCGGCATCCTTCGAGCCAGGCGTCTGAAGAGTCGACCGCGCGCATCTCCTCCGCGGTCTTCAGGTAGTAGCCCGACCCGCCGAACCGGAATCGACTCGGATCCGCCATCTGGCTCTGCGTCCCCACGCACAGCAGCGCGTCGTGCGCCTCGGACTGGTCCTCGGTGACGTAATGGGAGTCGTTGGTGACCAGCGGCGGAATATCGAGCCGCTTGCCGATCTCCAGCAGGTCCTTGCGGACCCGCCGCTCGATCGGCAGGCCATGATCCATCAGCTCGAGGAAGTAGTTGTCCTTGCCGAAGATCTCCTGATATTTACCGGCCGCCTTCAGGGCTTCCTCGAACTGGTTGAGCCGCAGCCGGGTCTGTACCGCGCCCGATGGGCAGCCCGTGGTGGCGATGATCCCCTCGCCGTACTGCTCGAAGAGCTCATCGTCCATCCGCGGCCACTTGCGGTAGTGCCCCTCCAGCGAAGCCAGCGAGGAGATCTTGAACAGGTTCCGCAAGCCCTGCGCCGTCGCGGCCCACATCGTCTTGTGAAGATACGAACCGGAGGCGGAGACGTCGCCGCCCTCACCCGTCGTCTCGTTGCTCTTGCGCTGCGACCGTTCTCCCCAGAGCACGGGCTCCTTGTGGAACCGGGATACCGGAGCCACGTAGGCCTCAATGCCGATGATGGGCGTGATCCCGGCCTTCGTCGCCGCGCCGTAGAACTCGTAAGACCCGAACATGTTGCCGTGGTCACTCATCGCCACCGCCGGCATCCCCAGCTCAGCGGCCCGCTGCACCAATGGGGCGACCTTCGCCGCGCCGTCAAGCATCGAGTACTCAGTGTGAACATGCAGGTGGGCGAATGAGTCAGCCACTCCGGCACCTCTCGCGGCAGGGGTTGATGGGGCTCCCAAGACTCTAGTCCCACATCATGCGCACGACTCGCAGACAGCGTCAGCCGCCGGGTCCCGCCCTGCGCGGCGATGGAACGGGACGCGGGAGAGACCGGAGGGGGCGTGTCGGGTCAGATGTCCGGTTCCCCGGCCGTCTGCGGTACACGGGAGTCCGCCCGGGATGCCCTCGATGTCGCGCGGCACAGCGAAGCGCCCCGCGCCGCTTTCATGGAACCTGAGCGGATCCGCAGCGGGGGCGCCTACGCGGTCTGGGCGGTCAGGCCGCGACCATATCGGCGCGAAGGGCGTTCTCGATCGTCTCCGGGGTGGCGGGAATGGCGTCGGCCGAAATCCGGTCGCCGTCGAGCCGCTCGTGCTCCGGCGGCGCACCGGCCATCACCGGCTCCTGCTGGAGCTCGGCCAGCGCCAGCTGGTCGGAGACATCGCGCAGCACGTGCGAGAGGGGCACGCCGAGGGCTTTGCAGATCGAGGCGAGCAGCTCCGAGGAGGCTTCCTTCTGTCCCCGCTCGACCTCGGAAAGATAACCCAGCGACACCCGTGCCGCCGCGGAAACTTCCCGGAGGGTACGGCCTTGGCGCAGCCGCAGCTGCCGGAGTACGTCGCCGAGCAGCTGACGAAGCAGGACCATGTCTCGCTCCCTCCGTGTGTCCTGACTCATCTACCGGTTCCACCGTACCTGTCTTCACGATGCACGTGGCAGACCGAAACTTTCATGTTCGCTTCCGACGTAACGCTGTAATCACCCTGGTTCTTCCCGGTTGCCCGCCGTGACGGCCCAACCCTCGCAGGACTCCAGTGTGAGCAGATGACGCCGCAACAGGTCAAGTGCATGGACGACCGTCATCCTGCGGATCGGGCCCCGGGCCCGCTCGCCGTCGCCCGCGACCGGCAGCCGGACCGAGCGAACCGTCGGATGATCGCCGGTACCGGCCACCGCGACGTGAACGGTGCCGACCGGCTGCCCGTCCTGCGGATCGGGCCCGGCGACCCCGGTCACGGCGAGACCGTAGGAGGCTCCGAGGCGGTCGCGCACACCGACCGCCATCGCGGCGGCGACGTCCGGATGGACCGCGCCGTGCGCGGCCAGCAGATCCGCCGGCACGCCGAGAAGCAGATTCTTGAGTGGGGTCGCGTATGCGACAACACCACCTAGGAACGTCGCGGATGAGCCCGGCATTCCCGTGAGCTCGGCGCCGAGCAGGCCTCCGGTGAGCGACTCGGCCACCGCGACGGTGCCGCCCCGCTCGGCCAGCAGGCGATGGACCACGCGGTCCAGGGCGACGTCCTCCTCGGCGTACACCGCCCCGCCGAGCAGCTCCCGCGCCATCGCCGCCGCCTCGGCCACCCGGTCCTCGGCGTCCCCCTCGATCCGCACCCGGACCTCGCCCGGGGACGGGTAGTAGGCGAGCCGCACGCCGGGGAGCGCCTCGACCGGCGTCAGCCGCGCCGCGACCACGGACTCCCACACCGTCGCGGTGCGCATCACCCGGGCCGCCACCGGCGTGCCGGCCAGCTCGGGCAGCACCCACTCCTCGACGATCGCGCGCATCTCCTCCGGCACCCCCGGCACGGCGTACGCCACACCGCCCGGAAGGGCCACGCGCAGTCCCGGCGCGGTGCCGGCCGGGTTGGGAAGCTGCCGGGCGCCCTCAGGGACGTCGGCCATCCGCAGCGCCGACTGCCGCAGCGGGACGCCGCGGCTCACGGAACGCTCCCGCAGGCGGGCCTCCAGGGCCGGATCGCGCCGCAGGGTCACCCCGGCCGCGCGGGCCAGAGCGTCCCGTGTCACGTCGTCGGAGGTGCCGCCGAGGCCTCCGGTCACGATGACCGCGTCGGCGCGCTTGAGGGCCTCCTGGAGCGCCGCTGTGATCGTTTCCGTGTCGTCGGGGACGACCACGCCGCGAACGACCCGCGCGCCCGCCTCCGTGAGCCGCCACCCGAGCCACCTGGCGTTGCCGTTGACCATGTCGCCGCGCAGCAGCTCGTCACCGACCGTCAGCAGCTCGACTCGCACGCCCGTCCTTCCACAGTTGCCAGGCCTTGACCAGATAGTCGAAGCCGGTGACGAGGGTGACCACCGTGGCGGCCCCCATGACGATCCACCGCAGCGGATCGATCGGACCCGGCATGATGTACAGCCCGATGGCGATCACCTGGAGCATGGTCTTGAGCTTGCCGCCGCGGCTGGCGGCGATGACGCCGTACCGGATGACGACGAACCTCAGGAGGGTGATCCCCACCTCCCGGACCAGGATGGCGATGGTCACCCACCACCAGAGCCGGCCGAGCAGCGAGAGGCTGACGAGCGCCGATCCGACGAGCGCCTTGTCGGCGATCGGATCGAGGATCTTGCCGAAGTCGGTGATGAGGTTGCGCCGACGGGCGAGCTCGCCGTCGACCCGGTCGGTGAGCGACGCGACGGCGAACAGCGCGAGCGCGGCGACCCGCCACCAGGTGCCCTCGACGAACATGAGCCAGACGAAGAACGGGACCAGCACCAGGCGGACGACGGTCAGCAGGTTCGCGACATTGAGAACGCCCGCCTGCGGGGCCGCCGGCGTGGCGATCGGGTCTTCGCCGGCGGAGGTGGTCATGGCCCGTCCACGACGGCGAGGAGGTCCACGCCCATCGCCTCGACGACACGCGCGCGTACGATCCGCCCGACGGGCGCGTCGCCCTTGAGCGTCACACCGCCGTCGATCTCGGGGGCCTGGTGCGCGGCCCGGCCCTCGCCGGGCTCCTCGACCAGCACCTCCACGACCGATCCGATGCGCTCCTCGGCGCGCTGGGCCGTGAGCTCCTCGGCGAGGGAGGACAGGTCGGCGACACGGGCGTCGATCTCGTCGGCGTCGAGCTTGCCGTCGAAGCCGACCGCCTCGGTGCCCTCCTCGTCGGAGTAGCCGAACACGCCGATCGCGTCGAGGCGGGCGGCGGTGAGGAACTGCGCCAGCTCGTCGACGTCCTGCTCGGTCTCGCCGGGGAAGCCGACGATGAAGTTCGACCGTACGCCCGCCTCGGGCGCGAGGGCGCGGATCTGCTCGAGCAGCCCGAGGAAACGCTCGCGGTCGCCGAAGCGCCGCATCCGGCGCAGCAGCGGGCCGCTGGCGTGCTGGAAGGACAGGTCGAAGTAGGGCACGACGCCGGGCGTCGTGGCGATGGCCTCGATCAGGCCGGGGCGGAGCTCGGCGGGCTGGAGGTAGCTGACCCGCACGCGCTCGATGCCGTCGAGGGCGGCGAGTTCGGGCAGCAGCGTCTCGAGCAGCCGGATGTCGCCGAGATCCTTGCCGTAGGACGTGGAGTTCTCGCTGACCAGGACGATCTCCCGGACGCCCTGGGAGGCCAGCCAGCGCGCCTCGTCGAGGATCTCGGTGGGCCGGCGCGAGACGTAGGCCCCGCGGAAGGCGGGAATGGCGCAGAACGTACAGCGCCGGTCGCAGCCGGACGCGAGCTTGAGGGGGGCAGCCGGGCCGCCGCCGAGGCGTCGCCGCAGCACGCGCGGGCCGCTCGCGGGGGCGATGCCCTCGGGCAGGTCGGGCGCGCCGAGGTCGGCCGGCGGGTCACCGTGGCCGGGGACCCGGACGTCGGCTCCGGACCGCTCCACCGGGCTGAGCGGCAGCAGCTTCCGCCGGTCCTGCGGCGTGTGGGCCCGGTGACCCCGGCCCGCGAGGACGTCGTCGAGACGCTCACCGATGGAGGCGTAGTCGTCGAAGCTGAGGACGGCGTCGGCCTCGGGCAGCGACTCGGCCAGCTCGGCGCCGTACCGCTCGGCGAGGCAGCCGGCCGCCACGACCCGCGCCCCGGAGTCGGCCGCCGCGAGCAGGGTGTCGATCGAGTCCTTCTTCGCGGCGGCGATGAAGCCGCAGGTGTTGACGAGGACGACCGAGGCGTCGCCGGAGTCGTCGAGCGTCCAGCCCGTGCTCTCCAGGCGTGCCGCGAGCTCCTCGGAGTCGACCTCGTTGCGGGCGCAGCCGAGGGTGACCAGGGAGACGGTGCGGCGATCCGCCGAGTCGTTGGAATGGTCGGCGGTGCTCACGCGCGGCGCTCCCCTCTCGCGGGGCGCGCGCCGGGCGCCGCCACGGGCTCAGTACACGGGGTGGACATGCACCATACGGTACTGGCCCTCGGGCGGCGGGCGGCCCTCAGCCTTTCTGGGGGTCTCCCGTGCCGAAGCCGAGCCGGACGACCTGACCGTCCTGGCCGGGCGAGCCGAGGTCCTTGCCGTTGACGGTCAGGTGCACCCCGCCGCCGTTGCCGATGACCAGGTTGATGCGCTTCTTTGCCGACCACTCCTCGGACTGGCCGGGGCGGATGACGCCGCTGAACAGCTGCTTGCCCTTGGCGTCCTGGACGCTCAGCCAGCTGGCCCGCTTGGCCTTGACGCGGACGGTGACCTCCTTGCGCGGCGCCTGGGCCACGGCCGCGCTGTGCGACGGCCGGGGAATGGCCGGGGCGGTGGCGGCCGGAGCGGCGGCCCGCTCGGCGGACTTGTGCCTCTCCTCACCGGTGGCGACCCGGAAGATCCCGTAGACGACGACGATGACCAGGGCGGCCGCCATGGCGGCGCTCCAGTTCGGCGAGCGCCGCTCCAGGATCTTCACCGGGGCCTTGGCCTCGAACATCTCCCGGACCCGGACCGCCTGCGGCGACCCGCCGTGCGCGTCGTCGTACTCCTGGATCAGCGGCTCGGGATCGATCCCGGCGGCGCGGGCGATGTTGCGGATGTGCCCGCGGGTGTAGAAGTCGCCCCCGCACATGCTGTAGTCGTCGCGTTCGATGGCCTTGATGACCGTCTCGCGGATGCGGGTCCGGCCGGCGACCTGCGGGACGCTGAGACCGGCCTCCTGGCGGGCCTTCGCGAGGGTGCCACCGATGGTCACGGCACCTCCTTCGTCGGCACCCTGGCCATTGGTGCTGTGCGGAATGGCTCCCTCGCTTCGCTCGGTCACAGCGCGCCTCCTGGGAACCTCGTGGCGGTGTTCAGGTGCCACGCCGCCGGGTCGCCTCCCGCTCCGCGATCAGTCTATGAAGGCCGGGCGTGAGACGCGACGTGCAACGCGGTATAAGTCAGCTACCCCAAGATCTCGATCGCTACTCACCGCGTAGCGAGGCCATCACACCTGGCAGATCGTCGGGTTTGACCAGCACGTCACGTGCCTTCGACCCCTCGCTGGGCCCCACTATGTTGCGGCTTTCCAGCAGGTCCATGAGACGGCCCGCCTTGGCGAACCCGACTCTCAGCTTCCGCTGCAGCATCGAGGTCGAGCCGAACTGCGTGGAGACGATGAGCTCGACCGCCTGGACGAGCAGCTCGAGGTCGTCGCCGATGTCCTCGTCGATCTCCTTCTTGCGCGACTCCGCCACGGAGACGTCCTCGCGGTAGTCGGGCTCGGCCTGCTTCTTGCAGTGCTCGACGACCGCGTAGATCTCCTTCTCGGAGACGTAGGCGTTCTGCAGCCGCATGGGCTTGCTGGCGCCCATCGGCAGGAACAGCGCGTCACCCTGGCCGACGAGCTTCTCCGCGCCGGGCTGGTCCAGGATGACCCGGCTGTCGGCGAGGCTTGAGGTCGCGAACGCCAGCCGGGACGGGACGTTCGCCTTGATCAGGCCGGTGACGACGTCGACGCTGGGCCGCTGGGTGGCGAGCACCAGGTGGATGCCCGCGGCGCGGGCGAGCTGGGTGATGCGCACGACGGAGTCCTCGACGTCGCGCGGCGCGACCATCATCAGGTCGGCCAGCTCGTCGACGACCACGAGGAGGTAGGGGTACGGCGTGTAGACGCGCTCGCTGCCCGGCGGCGCGGTGAGCTTCCCGGCGACGACGGCCTTGTTGAAGTCGTCGATGTGGCGGTACCCGGACGCGGCCAGGTCGTCGTAGCGCCGGTCCATCTCGCCCACCACCCACTGCAGCGCCTCGGCCGCCTTCTTGGGGTTGGTGATGATCGGCGTGATCAGGTGCGGGATCCCGCCGTACGAGGTGAGCTCCACCCGCTTGGGATCGACGAGGACCATGCGCACCTCGTCCGGGGTCGACCGCATGAGGATGGAGGTGATCAGGCCGTTGATGCACGTCGACTTACCGGCACCGGTGGCGCCGGCGATGAGCATGTGCGGCATCTTGGCGAGGTTGGCCACGACGGTGCGGCCCTCGACGTCCTTGCCCAGGCCGACGAGCATCGGGTGGTGGTCCCCGGTCGCGACCGGGGAGCGCAGGATGTCACCGAGGCTGACGATGTCCTTGTCGGTGTTGGGGATCTCGACGCCGATCGCGGACTTGCCGGGGATCGGGGAGATGATCCGCACATCGGCGCTCTTGACGGCGAGCGCGATGTTCTTGGCCAGCGCGGTGATCCGCTCGACCTTGACCGCGGGGCCGAGCTCGATCTCGTACCGGGTGATCGTCGGGCCCCGGGTGAAGCCGGTCACCTGGGCGTCGATGCCGAACTGGTCGAGCACCTCCGACAGCGCGTTCACGACGACGTCGTTGGCCTTGGTGCGCGGTTTGACGACCGAGCCGGGTTTCAGGACGCCGGGAGCCGGCAGCGAGTAGGAGCCGTCGCCCTTCGCGCTGGTCGACAGGGTGAGCTGCTCGGTGATCCGCGGCGCGGGCGTCGGGTCGGGCGGCGCGGGAAGCGCCGGCGGGTCCGGAGGCGCCAGCAGCTCGTCGGCGAGACTCGGCGCGTCGTCCTCCTCGAAGATCTCGCCGGGGCGCGTGTCGCGGTCGGAGACGACGGGCGTGTCGTACGGCTTCTGGTGCTCGCCGACGTCGACCTCGGTCTTGCGAGACCGTTTCTTGTTCTTTGCCGTCGGCTCCGGCTGCTCCGGCGGCTCGCGCAGCATCATCCGGTCCCGCAGCTCGGCGAGGCGGTCCGGCACCCGGTGCACGGGCGTCGCGGTGATCACCAGGACGCCGAAGCCGATCAGCAGCAACAGCAGCGGGACCGCGACGAAGGCGGTGACGGTGCTGGTCAGCGGCGCGGACAGCAGCCAGCCGACCAGTCCGCCGCTGCCCTGCAGCGCGTGCTCGCCCGCACTGGGGTACGGCGTGCCGTGCGTGATGTGGACGATGCCGACGATGCCGCCGATGAGGGCCGCGCAGCCGATGAGGATCCGGCCGACGTCGCCGTTGCGCTCCGGGTGCCGCAGCAGCCGCCAGGCCGGCAGCAGGCAGATGAGCGGGAGCACCATGGCCAGCGATCCCAGGCAGTCCCGGATCAGCCGCCCGAGGTACTTCAGCGCCCACGTGTGCGGGTCGAACCAGGTCGCCGCGGCCAGGACGATGGCCAGGCCGAGGAAGGCGAGACCCTGCCCGTCGCGGCGATGCTCCTGGTCGAGCTCGCGGGCGCCGCGCCCGAACATGCGCGCGAGCCCGCCGACCGCCCGGGCCAGGAGCAGCCACATCTGGGCGACGAACTGCCAGAAGCCGAGGAAGAGAGTGCTGATGGGGTCGGGCCGCTGCGGCCCGCGAGAGCGCGCCGCCGGCCTCGGGGTTGTCGAGGAGCGTTTGCGCGTCCCCGACGCGCGTGCCGGTGTCTTCGCGGCCGACGCCTTGCCCCCGGCCGCCGGCTTACGGGCCGCGGGCCTTCGCGCCGTGCCGCCACGCGTACCTGAGGAGGAGCCCTTCGCACCCCCGGGCGTACGTGTGGCCATGATGGCGAGACTAGCGGCGACCCGCCCGCCCGCCCCAGAATTCGGCCGGCACGGCGTGTCGCCGGACCATGCCTCATCAGGCCGAACCGGCGTCGTACGCACCCGACCGCGCGGTCCGTGCGGGACCTCGCCGTACACGCGCGACCTCGCCGTCCTGCGCCACCCCACCGTCCGTGCGCGACCGCACCGTACGAGCGGGACCTCCCCGTGCGCGACCGTGCCGTACGCGTGACCGTGCCGTACGCGCGACCGTGCGGTCGGCGGCCCGGAACCGGTGGCGTACGGGACCGCGTGGGCGGTCCGTACGGCACCGGTCCGGGCCGGCTACCGGAGGCGGGTCAGACCTCGACGATGACCGGGATGATCATCGGCCGGCGGCCGTACGACTCGTTGACCCAGCGACCCACCGTGCGGCGTACGAGCTGCCGCAGCTGGTGCATGTCGTTGACGCCGTCGGCGGCGGCGGTCTCCAGGGCCTCCTCGATGCGCGGCATGACCGGCTCGAAGTTGTCGATGCCCGCTCCGCGGGCGTGGATCTCCGGGCCGCCCAGCGGCTTGCCGCTCTCGGAGTCGACGACCACGACGACGGAGACGAACCCCTCGTCACCGAGGATGCGGCGGTCCTTCAGCGACGTCTCGGTGATCTCGCCGACCGACAGCCCGTCGACGTAGACGTATCCGGCGCGTACCACCCCGGCGATCGACGCCTTGCCGTCGACGAGGTCGACCACCACGCCGTCCTCGGCGATGATGACGTTCTCGGCGGGAACGCCGGTGGCCTCGGCCAGCCGGGCGTGCGCGCGCAGGTGGCGCCACTCGCCGTGCACCGGCATGAAGTTGCTCGGCCGGGTCATGTTCAGCACGTACAGCAGCTCGCCGGCCGGGGAGTGGCCGGAGACGTGCACGAGCGCGTTGCCCTTGTGCACGACCTTCGCGCCCCAGCGGGTGAGGCCGTTGATCACGCGATTGACGGCGTTCTCGTTGCCGGGGATGAGCGACGACGCGAGGATCACCGTGTCGCCCTCCTCGATCCGGATCTGGTGGTCCCGGCTGGCCATCCGCGACAGCGCTGACATCGGCTCGCCCTGCGAGCCGGTGCAGACCAGCACGACCTTCTCGGCGGGAAGTTTGTCGATCTCCTTCTGGTCGACCATGATCCCGGCCGGCACTTGCAGGTAGCCGAGGTCGCGGGCGACGCCCATGTTGCGCACCATCGACCGGCCGACGAGGCAGACCTTGCGGCCGCTGGCGTGCGCCGCGTCGAGGACCTGCTGGACGCGGTGGACGTGCGAGGCGAAGCAGGCGACGATGACCCGTTTCGCCGCGATGCGGAGCACGTCGCCCAGCACGACGCCGATCTCGCGCTCGCTGGTGACGAACCCGGGGACCTCGGCGTTGGTGGAGTCGGACAGCAGCAGGTCGATGCCCTCCTCGCCGAGGCGGGCGAACCCGCCGAGGTCGGTGAGGCGGCCGTCGAGCGGCAGCTGGTCCATCTTGAAGTCACCGGTGGCGAGCACGAGGCCGGCCGGCGTGCGGATGGCGACCGCGAGGGCGTCCGGGATGGAGTGGTTGACCGCGAGGAACTCGCAGTCGAACGGTCCAAGAGACTGCTTCTCGCCCTCGGCCACCCGGATCGCGACCGGATTGATGCGGTGCTCGGCGAGCTTGGCCTCCAGCAGGGCAAGGGTCAGCCGGGAGCCGATGACGGGGATGTCCCGTCGCTCGCGCAACAGGTACGGCACCGCGCCGATGTGGTCCTCGTGCCCGTGGGTGAGGACGATGCCGGCGATGTCGTCGAGGCGGCCACGAATGTAGTCGAAGTCCGGCAGGATCAGGTCGACGCCGGGCTGCTCCGTCTCGGGGAACAGCACGCCGCAGTCGACGATGAGCAGCCGGCCGTCGTACTCGAAGACCGTCATGTTGCGGCCGATCTCGCCGAGACCGCCGAGCGGAACGATGCGCAGGCCGCCTTGGACGAGCGGCTGCGGTGAACCCAGTCCGGGATGCGGATGACTCATCAGTACCGCTCCCCCTCGCCGGATCGCGCGGGGGCATGGTCATGCGCGTTGGTCACGCGCCCTCCTAGCTATCAGCGGCTCGCCTTTCCGGCGATGCCTTGGAAACCTGTGGTCCGCTCACGGACCCTCCACGATCTTGACGCCGCCGGCGACGAGGTCCTCGCGCAGAGCGGCGGTGAACTCCGGCGTCGCGTCCACCAGGGGCGGCCGGACGGGTCCGCCGGGAAGCCCGAGCAGGGACAGCGCCGCCTTGGTGGCGATGACACCCTGCGTGCGGGTCATGATGGCGGTGATCACGGGCACGAGCCTGCGGTGGATCTCCGTGGCGCGCCGCGTGTCACCGCCGAGGAATGCGTCGATCATCTCGTGCAGGTCGGCGCCGACGACGTGGCCGACCACGCTGACGAAGCCGGCGGCGCCGACCGACAGCCACGGCAGGTTCAGCGCGTCGTCGCCGGAGTAGAAGACCAGATCGGTCTCGGCCATCACCTTGGACGCCCCGAACAGATCGCCCTTCGCCTCCTTGACCGCGATGATCCGCGGGTGGTCGGCGAGCCGCAGCAGCGTCTCCGCGGCGATGGGCGTGCCCGTACGGCCGGGAATGTCGTACAGCATCACCGGCAGCCCGGTCGCGTCGGCCACCGTGGTGAAGTGGCGCGCGAGTCCTTCCTGCGGCGGCTTGTTGTAGTACGGGGTGACGACCAGGAGCCCGTGGGCGCCGGCCTGCTCGGCCTGGCGCGCCAGCTTCAGCGTGTGCGCGGTGTGGTTCGTGCCGACTCCGGCGACGATCGTCGCGCGGTCGCCGACCGCCTCGAGGACGGTGCGCAGCAGGCGCTCGTCCTCCTCGTCGCTCGTCGTCGGCGACTCTCCGGTCGTCCCGCTGATGACGAGGCCGTCGTTGCGCTGTTCGTCGACCAGATATGCGGCCAGCCGAGCCGCCCCGTCGTAGTCGACGGTGCCGTCGGAGGCCATGGGGGTGACCATCGCGGTCAGCATCCGGCCGAAGGGCGCGGACTCGTCACGTCCCTGCGGCAGGGCGCTCGTGCTGGGTGCCATGTACCGAACTTACCGGGCATCGGCGGTGGCCGGGAGCCGCGGGGACCCCCGTGTCGTCCTCGCCGGGGTCGTCTCGGAGCGCGGAGCACTCCCCGCTCCGGAGCCCGCTGCCTGCGCGAACGGCCGTGATGAGGAAGACGTCGCCAGAACGCGCTCGGGGGTACACGTTCTGACGACGTCACCTTCAGCATCGGGATTCAGAAAACCGGCGTTACCGGAGAACCTTGGCGGCCTCTCGTACGTTGGAGTGATTGGGACGGGGTTCCGCCGGGGTCTGGCGGGGCTGGCGGAGCCTCTCCCGGCGGAGGATGCGTGCCTCGGTGGCAGGGGTCTGGGGCTCTCCGCGCCGGTCACCCACCCGACCGGCGCACCGGCCACCGAGGCGCGCGCATCCGCGCGTCCGCCCGTCAGGCGTCCTGCCGGGCGTCGAGATGCTGTCGCAGCTTCACTTCCAGCTCTTCCCTGCTCTGGGCGCGGAGATACTCGTTGCGGCGTACCGCCCACCAGTGGCCGGAGCCGCCCAGCCCGAATCTCCAACCCGAGTAGTCGGCCGTGAGCTGTTGGAGCTGACGGGCCGCTCCCTGGACAGTGTCCTCCATGTGCATCTCTCCCGAACCTCCCACACCGCCAGCCGAGGCGATCCGCGCCACGGTCGCCGAAAATCCTTCCCCGCGCGAGGACGGTTCGATCATGTGGCCGCGAGCGGTCAGGGGATCCGCGGGGAAGTGCTCCGAGCTGCAAAGACACGTCATTTAACCAGCTTTAGCAGCATGTATCGCAATCGTGAGATTTCCTTGTCCGCGAGGGTCCTGGAACGCGAACGGAGCGTGCTCGCGGGGTCGACCGCACGTGGTCGCGGACGGCCGGTTCCGGAGGCCTGGCGAACACCGTCAGTGCGGCTCGGCCGGCCACCCGGCACGGTAGGCCGCCCACTCCCGGTGATTCGTCGTCCAGTCGGCGTACACCGCCACTCCGTACGGTCGCCGGGGCCGATGGCGCAGTTCGGCGACGCCCTGCCGTACGCCGCGCAGCGCGGTGGGTAGATCCTCGGCCCAGGGTGTCGGCGACCGGTAGGTCGGCACCCCCATGAAGACGGTCACGCGATCGCCGATGAGCGACAGCGTCCGCTCGGTGTGGTGGGCGAAGTGCCGCCCGGCGAGCGCCCGTGTCGGTGCCTCGGAGTCGTACGTCATGATCGCCACCTGGTCGACGCGGTCGGCGACCGCGCGCAGGTACGCCGCCGTCGGCCGCGGCGGGTAGTGGTCCTTCCCGCGCGGCAGCACCGCCCGGAACAGCGGCTGCGTCCAGTCGGCGAGCGTCTGTTGCTCCAGCGCGGCCGACAGCACCCGCCCACGGGCCCGGGTGAGCCGGTGCGTGTTCGTCAGCAGATCGAGGAAGTTCCGGTCGTCGGGGTAGATCGGCTCGATGTCGTAGTGGATTCCGGCGAAGCCCAGATCCAGGAGGGCGCGGTCGGTCGTAAGGACGTTCTCCCGCGTCGCCGCCGCACGCAGGTCGAGCGGACCGCCGCCGGAACGTTCCACCTGCCCGACGTACGCCTGGGCGCGCACCTCGGGGGCCAGCCGGCGCAGCGCGGCGAGCAGCTCCCCCGCGTGGGCGTACCGGGACGGCGGTATCTCTCCGTCGCCGGTGAGCGGGCCGACGTGGAAGAACACGTCACTGATCCTGTTCCGGCGCAGCGTGTCCGCGAGCGCGCGATATTCGCCCTCGGCGTGCGCCTCGCCGACCCACTGGTGCCGGGCCCAGAGCGCGTTGGTCGAGGTGCCGTACGCCGACGGCTCCCGCTGCCAGGCGAACCAGGCGCGCCCGAAGAAGATCACCGATGCCCCGAGGACCAGCGCGCACACCCAGGCCGCCGCGCGGACGATCAGACGTGTCATGTCCCTCCCATGATCCTCGGACGCGTCGGACCGCCCGCCGGTTCGCCCGAGGCACGGATGATTCACCCGGGTCGCGTACGGCCGGTGGAAGACGGCGGAATCAGCAGACCAGCAGCGCCTTGCCGAGGACCTCACGAGCCTCGATCGCGGCATGGGCGTCCGCGGCCCGCTCCAGCGGGAAGGTCCGGCCGATGACCGGCCTGAGCCGGCCCGCCGCCGCCTCGTCGAAGGCCCGTTCGGCGAGCCGGCGGTATTCCTCGGGGCCGAACTGCAGGTCCTGGATCCCGCGCACGGTCAGCCCCCGCCGCGCCGCCTCGTCGGTGTCGATCGGAGCGAATCCGCCGCTGGACGCGCCGTGCGCGGAGATCCGGGCCCCGTCCGCCGCGACCGCGACCGCGACCCGGCCGATCTCACCGCCCGCGCCATCGAAGACCACGTCCGGCCCCCGGCCGTCGGCCCCCTCGCGCACCCGGTCCGTCCACTCCGGCTCGCTGTAGTCGACCACGACGTCGGCGCCCAGCTCACGGGCCAGGTCGAGCTTGCGCTTGCCCCGGGCGGCCGCGACGACCTGCGCCCCGGCCGCCTTGGACAACTGCACCAGCAGCGAGCCCATGCCCCCGGCCGCCGCGACGACGAGCACCCACTCCCCCGACCGGACCCGCGCGGCCTCGAAGACGCCGAGCCCGGTCACCCCGTCGTGCAGCAGCGCCGCCGCGTCGGTCAGGTCGAGGCCGTACGGTACGGGCAGCAGCCCGTCGGCCGGAACCACGACGTGTGAGGCGTAGCCTCCGTCGGGAGTCCGAGTGGCGACGCGCCGTCCGGTCCAGGCGGCGTCCACGCCCTCTCCCACCGCGCTCACCTCGCCGGCGACGCCGTCGCCCGGCACGTAGGGGGGCCGCACGCCGAACCATTCGCCGCCCCGGCCGGACCTGATCTGCGTCTCGACGAACAGGGTGTCCACCGCGGACACCGCCACCACGACCTGCCCGGGCCCGGGCTCGGGATCCGGTCTGTCGACCGGGACGAGCTCCTCAGGACCGCCGAACCTTCGTACCTCGATCACCCGCATGGTCACTCCCCTCGGAAAAACCCGTTGTCTCCGAGGAGCGTTGAACATCAACCACGCTTGAGGTCAAGTCGGCTCCACCCGCAATCGAGCCAGGGTCTCCGGCGTCAGCCGCCCGGCGAGCGTCTCGAGCATGGCGGTGACCTCCGCGACCTCTTCCGGGTCGTCCGTACCCAGTGCGGTGGCCAGCGCGCCGTCGACGGACGTGGAACGCACCACCGCCACCCGCTCGGAGACCCCGGGGGCCTGGCGTACGAGCATCCGCCGCCGGTCCCGGGGATCGGGCGCCGTGACGATGGAACCCGCCTCGCGCAACCGGGCCACCGCACCGGACACCTGGCTCTGCGGCAGGCCCGTACGGGCGGCGATCTCGCCGATCGCACTGTCCGGGTGCCCCAGGATGTCGCTCGCCACGATCAGGACCGTCCGAACGCTGGTCGTGTACTTCGGCAACCCCTCCGTCGGCATGGCCTCCTCACCGATCTTCATGAGGGTCCGGCCCAGCAGGAACAGCTCCACTCCGTTCATCCCGGCACCATACATCGCTCTAGATGCATCTATCTTGATGCATCTTTTTCGATGCTTTATTGTCTTGATCGTCATCCCCGACCACATCACCGACGAAGGGCGACCGCTCCCTCCCGGCGGCGGGCACAACGCTCGGCGAAGGGGTACTGACCTGCCCCCTCCGACGCCTTTGTCCCCTTCTGCAAGCACCTTCGCCGAGCGTTCCGTCCGGGTCTCGGCGAAGACCCGTGAGCCCGCTCGTCATGCGAGCGTTCACCCCATTTCGCGCGCGCCTTCACCGAGCATCGCAAACCGGCGGGACGGTGGCGAGGGGCGTTGACCTCCTCGGACCGGCTCCGCTCGGACCGGATCGGCCAGGTCAGCCGTTCGCCGCCTCATGCGTGGCCGTGGCGCCCGGCCGAACCGACTCGCCGACGCCCGCCGGGCGGGCGCCGCGCGCGATCCGGGCTCGCTGGGCGATGAGGACGCAGACGAGCACGCCGGCCGCCGCGACGACCGTGCTCCCGTCGGCGTGCTCACCGAGCAGCAGCCATGACCACAGCAGCGTGAGCAGCGGCTGGGCGAGTTGCACCTGGCTCGCCCGTGCCACCCCCGCCTTGGCGAGCCCGGCGTACCAGGCGAAGAACCCGAGGAACATCGACACGCCCGACACGTACGCCAGACCGGCCACGGCCGGGAGACTCCAGTGCGCGGGCGCGGCGATCGACAGTGCCACCGTGACCGGGATCGTGATCGGCGCGGCCAGGACGAGGGCCCACGACACGACCTGCGGACCCCGCATCTCGCGGGCGAGCCGGCCGCCCTCGGCGTACCCGAGGCCGGCGGCCAGCAGCGCTCCGAACAGCAGCGCGTCGGCGAGGGAGAAGCGCCCCACACCGTTGCGCAGGGTGAACACGACGATGAACGCCGCGCCCGCCACGCTCGCCGCCCAGAAGAGAAGGGAGGGGCGCTCACCGGCCCGTACGACGGCGAAGACCGCCGTCGCGACGGGAAGCAGACCGATCACCACGGCGGCGTGCGAGGAGGACGAGCCATGGTCGAGGGCCAACGTGGACAGGATCGGGAATCCGAAGACGATGCCGGCGGCGACCAGCCCGAGGGAGGCCCACTGGCGGCCGCGGGGACGCGGGGCGCGCATCAGCCGCAGGGCGATGACGGCGAGGACGGACGCGATCCCCGCCCGCCCGACACCGATCAGGTACGGACCGAAACCGCGCAGCGCGAACGAGGTGGCCGGAAAGGTGAAGGAGAAGGCGAGGACACCGAGCGCGGCGGCACCGAATCCCGCAGGCAGCGCTATCGCACCTCGGACAGTAGCGTTATCCTTATTCCTCATGAGCAACGATAGCAGTATCGCCGCCCTCGCCACGGAGCTACGGGCCGAGGTGGCGAGGCTGCGTCCCGGCGACCGGCTGCCCTCCAGCCGCTCGCTGATGACCCGCCATCAGGTCAGCCCCGTCACCGTCGCCCGTGCGATCCGGACGCTCGCCGCCGAAGGTCTCGTGGTCGCCCGTCCCGGCAGCGGCACGTACGTCGCCGAGCGGACCCGGCCCGCGCCGGCCGAGCCGGCCGACCTGGACTGGCAGGCGGTGGCCCTCGGCGACCGCACCGTCGACGCGGACGGTGTGGTGGGCCTGCTCTCCCAGGCGCCCGAGGGCGTGATCGCGCTCAGCGGCGGCTACCTCGCGCCCGCTCTGCAACCCGTACGGGCGCTGGCCACCGCCGCCGCGCGGGCGGCCCGCCGCCCGTACGCGTGGGAGCGCCCGCCGCTCTCGGGCCTGCGCGAGCTGCGCGAGTGGTTCGCGCGTACGGCGGGCGGCGATGTCACCGCCGCGGACGTGACGATCACCAGCGGAGGGCAGGCCGCGATCAGCCTGATCCTGCGCGCGCTCCTGCCGCCCGGGGCGCCGCTGCTCGTCGAGTCGCCCACCTACCTGGGCGCTCTGGCCTCTGCCCGTGCCGCCGGGCTTCGCCCCGTTCCCGTGCCGGTCGACGCGGAGGGCCTGCGCACCGACCTGCTGGCCGACGCGTTCGCCGCCACCGGAGCCCGCGCGCTGTTGTGTCAGCCGACCTTCCACAACCCGACCGGTACGGTGCTGTCCGCCCCACGCCGCGCGCAGGTGCTCGATGTCGCCCGGGCAGCGGGAGCGTTCGTGGTCGAGGACGACTACAGCCGCCATCTGGCGATCGACCCTCCTCCCCCGCCCCTGGTCGCGGCCGATCGGGACGGCAGGGTGCTGCACATCGCGTCGCTGACCAAGATCACCGCGCCGAGCCTGCGCGTCGCCGCCGTGATCGCCCGGGGGCCGGTCGCCGAGCGCATCCGGTCCGCGCAGGTCGTCGAATCGTTCTTCGTCGCCCGCCCGCTGCAGGAGACCGCTCTCGAACTGGTCACCTCACCCGCCTGGCCGCGCCACCTGCGCACCGTGGGCGAGGCGCTGCTACGACGCCGCGACACCCTCATCTCCGCGCTCGCGGCGGCCGGGCTGCACCCCGCCGTCCGGCCGCATGGAGGCCTGCACGTGTGGGTCGGCCTGCCGGCGGGCGTCGACGACGTCGCCCTCGCCGAGGCCGCGGCCCGCGCAGGGGTCCTGGTCAGCCCGGGCCGCCGCTACTTCCCCGCGGAGCCGCCGAAGCCCCGCATGCGGCTCAGTTACGGAACGGCGGCGGGCGAGACGGAGCTCGCCGAGGGCGCGGCCCGCTTCGCCCAGACGCTGGCCGCGGCCTCGTAGCGGCCGCGAACGAGCCGTGCCACCGCCCGGGAAACCGGTGATCGAAGTACGCTGGTGTCGAAACGGGGAGAGTGAATGAGCGGCTCGGACAGTGCCCTGCTGCTACGGGACTTCGTCAATACGTACGACGTCGACTGTGACATCGACGACCTCGGCGCGCCCTGCGACTTGAGCGACTGGCTGACGGAGCGCGGGCTGACGCCGCCCGGCACGCGCGCCGACGAGTCCGACCTGGCCATGGCGGTCGCCTTCCGCGAAGGCCTCCGGTCCGCCATGCTCGGCCATCACGGCCCGGCCGGGGCGGATCCGCCCGCCGACCTGGACCGGCTCCTGGCCGGCCTCCCGCTGCGCGTGTCCCTCGACGGCCCTGCGCTGATCCCCCTGCGCGGCGGCGTCCGCGGCGGCCTGGCGGCCCTCGCCGCCGCGGTCATCAACACTGCCGCCGAGGGCGACTGGCCCCGCCTCAAGGTGTGCCGGGAGGCGACGTGCCGGTGGGCGTTCCTCGACACGTCGAAGAACCGTTCGCGAAGCTGGTGCTCGATGCGGATGTGCGGCAACCGGACCAAGACCCGCGCCTACCGCGCCCGCCGCCGTGCCACCTCCGGCGACTGACGTCACTCCGTCGTCGCAGCGAGCAGCGACAACCCGGGAAACCCGCTGAAGTGACGAACATTGTTCGTCAGAAGAGGCGCATCATGGAAGATCGCCGTCGCGCAGATCCACATGTCGTTGTTGTGCATGGCATCGCCGAGAGGATGCCCCTTCCTCACGGCCTGCGCTTTGAGCTGTCCCCACAAGCGGGCGAGGTCCTCATCGAACGGAACCACGAGGTAGCGCCGAATCGCCTCGTCCAGTTGAGTGACGCGTCGGGCACCCCACCCTCGCTTTGCGGCCCCGAAGTGAAGCTCTCCTACGGTCGTGAACGAGAGCACCGGAACGACGCCCTTGAGGTGCGGTTCATAGTCGGAGGTATTCACACCTTGGAACAAGTATGAGAACACGTCCGTGTCGACGACGACATGGTCCATGGGTCAGTCGCGCCTTGCCGACCTGACGGCGGCAAGGAAGTCTTCAAAGTCGTCGATGGCCTCGCCCCCGTGCAACTCCGTCGCCCCTCTGACCGGGGCGATGCCCTGCTCTCGCGCCAGCGTCGCGAGCGTTTTTGAGCGAGTTTCGCGGACGACGGAAAGATCCTCGATGTGCAACAACCGCACCGTCGATCCATCCGGCTGCACCTCGGCGGTGCCGCTCGCCATCACCAGCTGGTCCATCGCGTCCAATACGGCGTCTCTCATCCCGGCGTCAAAGTCACATAGGATACTCCCCGAGAATGTGTCTATACGGCAACGCAGGGAAGCAGGAGAGAGATCCCCCATATGCAATCGGCCGACAACGGTCACCTCCTCCTCTGTCGTCGACCTCTCGAGCCGATGTAGCAGGTCCCGAAACTCCTCATCTATCGAGCAAATCGGTACATTACGCGCCAGAAGCTCGATTTTGGAAATACCACCCGAGCCGACACCCCCAGATAGCGCACGGAGCCCGGTTATCACCTGCTGGGTGAAATGCCGGGGAACCCTGCCGGGGTTTCGGCGTATCTCCTCTGCCCCGACTCGTAGAGCGTCGAGAGACCGTTCAAGAAGCTCGGTGTCGTGTCCTCTGGCAAGCTTCAGGACGGCTGAGCCCGCGGCGAACCCGACGAAGTCGAGGCGCACAGCGTCGACGATCTCCCGCGGGCGCCGTCCAGGCGTCACAGCACCGCCGCTGAGGGACAACGCGAGGCGCTCGAGTGTGGCCTGCACGCCGCCGGCGATACGGGCCACCTCGGAAAGTGAGAGCCGGCCCCCCTCTGTCGCCGGACCGGTGGCTCGGATCGCGAAGTCGTCGCCCATCGTCGAAGCCCCCATGCCACCTCCCCGTCGCCGTCTGTGAAGACTCTAAGTGACGGGATCCTCGCAGCTCCAGTGTTCTACGCCTGACGACGATGAAAGCCGCGCGCCGACCGACCGATCGCAACTCTCAACACGAAGGTCGGCGATCGGTGGGTCGGCGGAAGGGCGGTACGGTCGTCGGCATACAGGACGTGACGGAAGCGGGGGTCGGCACCGGTGGGCGTGGTGGGGGTACGAGCGGCGTATCCAGGAGACGTGGCCGCCGTCGCGGACATCCAGGTACGGGCCTGGCGCGAGGGGTATCGCGGTGTCATCCCCGACGCGGCGCTGGCCGAGATGACCGGCTCCGAGGCGGCCGCCCTGTGGCGTGAGCGCTGGGCGGAGGCGGTTGCCGCGCCGCCGAGCCCGCGGCACCGGCTGCTGGTCGCCGTGGACGAGGGGGTCATCACCGGGTTCGCCGCACACGCCCCGGCGGGCGATTCCGACCAGGACCCGCAGGCCACCGGTGAGCTGCTGACCCTGCTCATCGACCCGGCCCACGGGCGTGCCGGGCACGGCAGCCGCCTGCTCTCCGCCACCGTGGACCATCTGCGCGAGGACGGCTGCACGACGGCCGTCACCTGGCTCTTCGCGGCGGACGAGACGCTGCGCGCCTTCCTGACCTCGGCGGGCTGGGCACCCGACGGCGCGCACAGCAAGGTGGACATGGGCGAGCCGGTCGCGATGGTGCGCCTCCACACCGCGATCGCCTGATTCGGCTACACGGGAGGACGATCCCGCTCCCGGCCGTCGGCCGCACCACCCGCGCACCCGGCGGTGCGGCCACCGAGTTCTGTCACGCCGACGCTTCGAGGGTCCAGTCGATCTCGGGGAGGCCCGCGTCGGCCAGGGCCTTGTCGACCGCGCTGAACGGCCGGCTGCCGAGGAAACCGCGGGGGTTCATCGGGCTGGGGTGGCCCGCCTCGAACACGACGTGCTGCGAGCCGGTGACGAGGTCGCGCTTCTTGCGGGCGTAGGCGCCCCACAGGACGAACACCACCCGCTCGCTCTTGGCGTCGAGTGCCCGGATCACGGCGTCGGTGAACTCCTCCCAGCCCTTCCCCGCGTGGGAGCCCGCCTTCCCGGCGCGCACGGTCAGCACCGCGTTGAGCAGCAGCACCCCGCGCTCGGCCCAGGGCGTCAGGTCTCCCGTGGTCGGCACGGGAACGCCGAGGTCGTCGTGGAGCTCCTTGAAGACGTTGCGCAGCGACGGCGGAATCCGCACGCCCGGCCGCACGCTGAAGCTCAGCCCGTGCGCCTGACCGGCACCGTGGTAGGGGTCCTGCCCGAGGATGAGCACCCGTGCGTCATCGGGCGCGCACAGGCGGAAGGCGCTGAACAGGTCGGGCAGCGGCGGGTAGACGGTGCCGGCGGCGTACTCGGCGGCGACGAAGTCGCTGAGACGCCGGGTCGCGTCGGGGTCGAGCAGCGGCTCCACACGTGCGCGCCAGTCGTCGGGAAGGTGCTCCAGCAGGTCGAAGGACATGCGCCGAAACTAACACCGCCAGGGGACAGATTCCGGTGATCCGGTGCGGGGTGCGCGCGCCTGTCAGAAGCGCTCGGTCTCCGGCGCGGCCGGGTAGCCGAGAGTGTCTTCGGCGGCGTCGTCCAGAGCCTGGAAGCGCAGCACGGTGGCGAGGAGGAAGCCGCGCACGATCCGCTCGTCGGCCGGGTGCAGGTGGTCGAGCATGGGCTCCATGTGGCTGCCGGCCGCGTCCTGGGCCTGCCGGAGCTGCCGGCGCCCCGTCTCGGTCAGCGCGAGGCGTACGAGGCGGCGGTCGGTGACGTCGCGCCGCCGCTCGATCCAGCCCGAACGCTCGAGGTGGTCCACCGTGTGGTTGAGTGTCGAGGGGGCGACGCCGCATCCTTTGGCGAGTTCGCGCTGTGTGAGCGCCGATCCGCGCTCAAGGGAGGCGAGGACGGCCAGGCCGTGCGGGGTGAGGCCGTAACCTCCCATGAGCCGTTGCCAGCGCATGGCGACGACGTGACCGGCGACGGCCAGCAGGCGGGACAGCGACATGCGTTCGAGGTCGGCCTCAGAGGTGCGCACGGCAGCCATTCTCTGTGCTCAGGGCTCCCGGGGCCAGCGGGGATCGAAAGTCGGCAGGGCGCCGGAGGGGGCCCGGGAGGAGCCGGAAAGAGCGGGGGTAGGTTTGACGCCGAACGATTCAGGATCGAATAAACCGCTTTGGAACACCTCGATGACCTTGCGCTCGGCCCCCCTCCTGCCCGCGTCCGCGACCGGCTCGCCCGGACGCCGCCGGTGGCTGGGCATGGTGGTCATCAGCCTCGGGGTCTCCCTGATCATCGTCGACGCCACGATCGTCAACGTGATGCTCCCCAGGATCGTGACGGATCTGCGGCTGACCACGACCGACGCCGAGTGGATCACCTCGATCTACTCGCTCGTGTTCGCGGCGCTGCTGATCCCCTTCGGGAGGGCGGGCGACGCGTACGGCAGGCGCAGGATGCTCGTCCTCGGCACCGTCGTGTTCGTCGCGGCGAGCCTGCTGGCGGCCCGCGCCGGCAGCGGGCCCGCGCTGGTCGCGGCCCGGGCGTTGCAGGGGGTCGGCGCCGCGATGATCCTGCCCGCGACCCTGTCGACGGTGACGGCCGTCTTCACCGGGCGGGACCGGGCCGTCGCGTTCGGGATCTGGGGGTCGCTCATCGGCGGCATGGCCGCCGTGGGCCCGCTGCTCGGCGGCTGGCTCGCGACGTCGTACGGCTGGCGCTGGGCGTTCGGCGTGAACCTGCCGCTCGGGGCGGCGATCGTCGCCGGCACGTTGCTGCTCGTACCCGAGACCCGTGATCCGGCGGTGCGCCGCGTCGGCGACTGGCCGGGCACGGTGCTGAGCACGGCCGGCCTCGCGGCGGTGGTCTTCGCGCTGATCGAGGGGCAGCGGTACGGCTGGTGGTCGCCCACCCGTCCGTTCTCCGCCGGCCCGGTCCGCTGGCCGGACACCGGCGTCTCGCCGGTCCCGGTGGCTCTGGTGGCCGGAGTCCTCATGTTGGGCGCGCTGGTCGCGGTGGAGCGGGCACGGGCGGCGGCGGGGCGGCCGGTCGTCCTCGACCTGTCGCTGTTCCGCATCCCGGACTTCCGGCGCGGCAGCGCCGCGGCCTCCCTCATCAGCGTCGGGGAGCTCGGGCTGATGTTCGTCCTGCCGCTGTTCCTCCAGGACGTGCACGGGAACTCCCCGTTGCAGGTCAGCGTGGCGATCCTGCCGCTGGCCGTCGGTACCTTCCTCGCCGGGGGGCTGTCGGCGCGGCTCTCGCGCCGTCTCGGCGCCGCCCTGATGCTGCAGGCCGGGATGGCCCTGGAGGTGATCGCGGCCGCGCTGATCGGCCTGACCACGCGGGCGGACACGACCGGGTTCCAGCTGGCGCCGTGGATGCTGGTGTACGGCATCGGCCTCGGCCTGACGACCGGGCAGCTCACCCGGATCGTGCTGCGCGACGTCCCACCCGCCAGCGCGGGCCTCGCCTCCGGAACCCAGTCGACGGCCCGGCAGGTCGGGTCGGCGCTGGGGATCGCGCTGATCGGCGCGGTGTTCGCGGTCGGGCTGAGCCACGCGATGACGGCCCGGCTCCGCGACGCGGGCCTGCCGGCCGGGCAGGGCGCGGCGTACGCGGAGCGGCTGCGCGACAGCGCCGGGACGTTCGCCGGCGACCTGCGCCGGGACGACCCTCGGCTGTCCCGGGCCGCCGACGAGAGCCTGGCCGTGGCCACCGACCGCGCGGCCTTCGCCACCGCCGGACTGCTGGCGATCGGCCTTCTCCTGACCCTGAGGCTGCGTCGTGGCACGGATCCGGGAGAATCACCCGCATGATCATCAGCTCCGAGAAAGGGCGATAGTGGCGACCCTCTCCCAGTGGGTCGCCGGGTCGCGGCCCCGAACCCTCCCCAACTCCATCGTTCCCGTCGCCGTCGGTACCGGCGTGGCGATCGGTTATGACCATTTCGTCTGGTGGCGGGCGCTGCTCGCGCTGTTCGTCTCCCTGCTGCTGCAGATCGGGGTGAACTACGCCAATGACTACAGCGACGGCATCCGCGGCACCGACGAGGTGAGGGTCGGGCCGATGCGGCTGGTCGGTTCGAAGGTCGCGCCGCCGAAGCAGGTCCTCGTCGCGGCGTTCGGCTGCTTCGCGCTCGCCGCGGTGGCGGGGCTGGTCCTCGCGGCCGTCACCACCTGGTGGCTCGTGCTGATCGGCGCGGTGGCGATCGCGGCGGCGTGGTTCTACACCGGCGGATCCCGGCCGTACGGCTACAAGGCGCTGGGCGAGCTGTCGGTGTTCGTCTTCTTCGGGCTGGTCTCGGTGGTCGGCACGGCGTACGTGCAGCTGGAGACCCTGCCGTGGGCGGCGTGGGTGGCGGCGGTGCCGGTCGGGCTGCTGTCGTGTTCGATGCTGGTCGTCAACAACCTGCGCGACATCCCCACCGACGCCGCGTCCGGCAAGCGCACTCTCGCGGTGCTGCTCGGCGACGGGCGCACGCGCCTGCTGTACACCGGGTGCAGCGCCGGGGCGTTCCTGTGCGTGGTGATCGTCGCGGTGTCCCGGCCGTGGGCCATCCTGGCGCTGCTGTCGGCGCTGTGGGCGATCGCGCCCAACCGCCGGGTCCTGCGGGGCGCGAAGGGCCGGGACCTGATCGCCGTGCTCGGGGAGACCGGGCGCCTGCAGATCATCTTCGGGGCGCTGTTCACCCTCGGCCTGGCGCTGTAGGAGCGGCCGCTCGGCGTGTGTGAGCCGGATCACTCGGCCACCCGGATGATTGAAGTTTCAATCATTGTTCTCGCTTCCGTCGGTGGAACGGCCACCGGACCGACGAAGGAGGACACCGTGAGCGACCTGCTGAGCATCGACGCGACCGCCCAGGACATCCTGTTCCGCGAGGCCCGTACGGCCAACGCCTTCACGGACGAGCCGGTGTCGGAAAACCAGGTGCGCGCCATCTACGACCTCGTCAAGTGGGCGCCGACGTCGATGAACACCCAGCCGCTGCGCGTCGTGCTCGTACGCTCGCCCGAGGCCCGTGAGCGCCTCGTCGCGCACATGGCCGAGGGCAACAAGGCCAAGACAGCGGCGGCGCCGCTGGTGGCGGTCCTCGCCGCCGACGGCGACTTCCACGAGCACCTGCCGACGGTCTTCCCGCACAAGCCGGACGCCCGGGACGGCCTGCACGGCGCGCCCGAGGCCCGCTCCCGGATGGCCGCCTTCAACGGCGCGATCCAGGTCGGCTACTTCATCATCGGCGTGCGCGCCGCCGGCCTCGCGGCCGGGCCGATGGGCGGCTTCGACGCCGAGGGGGTCGCCAAGGAGTTCTTCCCCGAGGGCGGCCACCAGGTGCTCGCCGTCGTGAACATCGGCAGGCCCGGCCCGAACGCCTGGCGCCCCCGCAACCCGCGCCTGGAGTACGACCAGGTGGTCACCACCGTTTGATCCGGAGCCGCGACTGCGAGGACGGACGGGGATCACCCCTCGCATCCGGCACCCGGAATCGGAGTTATATGCCGTTTTCGCGAGGGATAGACTGATCGTTGTGACGGCGTTCCGGATCAGTGAGGTCGCGTCCCTGCTCGGCGTCAGCGCCGATACGGTGCGCCGGTGGATCGACTCGGAGCGACTGTCGGCACACCGTGACGAGCAGGGCCACCGGATCGTCTCGGGCGCAGATCTGGCGGCATTCGTCCGCTCCCCCTCCGACGGCGGCGGCACGGTGCCCTCATCGGCCCGCAACCGGCTGCGCGGCATCGTCACCAACGTCGTACGCGACGGGGTGATGGCACAGGTCGAGATCCAGGCCGGGCCGTTCCGCGTCGTCTCCCTGATGAGCCGGGAGGCGGCCGACGAGCTCGGCCTGGAGCCCGGCGTGGTCGCCGTGGGGGTCGTGAAGTCCACCAACGTCGTCGTGGAGCTGCCCCAGTGATGAGACATCGCATCGCCGCGCTCACCAAGGCACCACAACCCGGCCTGGCCGGGGAGTTCGTCCAGTCGGTGCTGTCCCAGCAGGGCCAGGCCACGCTGCTGCAGGCGGGGTTCGAGCGACCGTGAACCGGCGGGCGCCCTGGGTGCTGGTGCTGCCGGCCCTCCTCGGGCTCGCCTTCCTGGTCCTTCCCCTCGCGGGTCTGCTGCTGCGCGCGCCGTGGTCGACGCTCGGCACCCGCCTCGCCCGTCCCGAGATCCTCGACGCCCTCCGGCTGTCGCTCATCAGCGCGACGCTCGCCACACTGCTCTGCCTGCTGATGGGAGTGCCGCTGGCCTGGGTGCTGGGGCGGGTCGACTTCCCCGGCCGGCGGCTGGTGCGCGCGCTCGTCACCGTCCCGCTGGTGCTTCCCCCCGTGGTCGGGGGCGTGGCCCTGCTGCTCGCCCTCGGGCGCAACGGGCTGGCCGGGCGCTGGCTGGACCGCTGGTTCGGCGTGACGCTGCCCTTCACGACCGCGGGCGTGGTGCTGGCCGAGGCGTTCGTGGCCCTGCCGTTCCTCGTGATCAGCGTGGAGGGCGCGGTGCGCGCCGCCGACCTGCGCTACGAGGACGCCGCGGCCACGCTGGGCGCCTCGCGCTGGACGACGTTCCGCCGCGTCACCCTGCCCCTGATCGCCCCCGGTGTGGGCGCGGGGGCCGTGCTGTGCTGGGCGCGGGCGCTCGGTGAGTTCGGCGCCACCATCACCTTCGCCGGCAACTTCCCCGGCCGGACCCAGACGATGCCGCTCGCGGTCTACCTCGCGCTGGAGAACGACCCGCAGGCCGCGATCGTGCTCAGCCTCGTGCTGCTGGCCGTCTCGGTGGTCGTGCTGGCCGGGCTGCGGGGGCGATGGGTTTCGTGATCGACGCTCGTCTGGTCGTACGGCGCGGGGACTTCACCCTCGACCTGGCGCTCACCGCCGCGCCGGGCGAGGTCGTCGCGCTGCTCGGCCCGAACGGCGCGGGCAAGACCACCGCGCTGCGCGCGCTCGCCGGCCTGACGCCGCTGTCGGAGGGGCACATCCGCGTCGACGGGGAGCCGTGGCACGACCGGCCCGCCGAGCGCAGGCCGGTCGGCGTGGTCTTCCAGGACTACCTCCTCTTTCCCCACCTGTCCGCCCTGGAGAACGTGGCGTTCGGTCCCCGCTGTCACGGCGTGCGCCGGCGCGAGGCGCGCCGGCTGGCGGCGGAGTGGCTGGACCGGGTCGGCCTCGCCGACCAGGCCGCCCGTAAGCCGCGCACGCTCTCGGGCGGGCAGGCGCAGCGGGTGGCGCTGGCCCGCGCGCTCGCCGTGGGGCCCCGGCTGCTGCTGCTCGACGAGCCGCTGTCCGCGCTGGACGCCCACACCCGCCCGGCCGTCCGTGCCCGGCTGCGCCGTCACCTCGCCGACTTCGACGGCGCGGCCGTCCTGGTCACGCACGACCCCCTCGACGCGATGGCCCTGGCCGACCGGCTCGTCGTGATCGAGAACGGCGGCGTCGTGCAGGAAGGGACTCCGGCGCACGTCGCCCGCCACCCGCGGACGGACTACGTCGCCCGGCTCGTCGGCCTGAACCTCTACCGGGGAACGGCCCACGGCCACTCCGTCACCCTGGCCGGGGACGCCGTCACCTTCAACGCGGCCGAGTCCCTGGACGGGGAGGTCTTCCTGGCGTTCCCCCCGTCGGCCGTCGCGCTGTTCCGTACGCGGCCCGACGGCAGCCCCCGCAATCTCTGGCACGCGACGGTCGCCGGTCTCGAACCCCACGCGGACCAGATCCGGGTCCATCTGGAGGATCCGGTGCACGCGGCCGCCGACGTCACGCCCGCCGCGCTCGCCGAGCTCCGCCTCGCCGAGGGCGACCGCGTCTGGGCGGCGGTCAAGGCCGCTGAGACACATGCATATCCGGCCTGACGGCGACACACGCATATCTGCGCTGACGGCGCGTTGTGCCCGGTAACAGCGGAAGCGCCGCCCTAAAGTAGCGCGCATGCCCCCCATGCCGCGCGTCGTCGTCCTCGCCGCGGTCGCCCTGGCCCTGGCCGGATGCGGCATCGCCTCCGGCGACGAACGGATCACGCTGAAGGTGCTGGCCGCCTCGTCGCTGACCGAGGCGTTCGAGGAACTGGGCACGGCGTACGGCGCGGCCGAGAAGAACACGACCGTGCGGTTCGAGTTCGCCGGGTCCCAGGAGCTCGCCATGGACGTCGACGAGCGGGAGCCCGCCGACGTGCTGGCCACCGCCGACCGGGCGACCATGGACACCGTGGCCGGGAAGGTCACCGGCCGCCGCGCCTTCGCCTACAACACCCTGACCATCGCCGTCGCCCCCGGCAACCCGAAGCACGTCCAGGGACTCGCCTCCCTCGCCGACCGCCGCCTGCGCGTGGTCCTGGGCGGGCCGATCGTGCCGGTGGGACGGTACGCCGCCCAGGTCCTGGCCAGGGCGGCCGTCACCGTACGGCCGAGGTCGGAGGAGTCCGACGCGCGCACCGTCCTCACCCGGGTCCGTACGGGCGAGGCCGACGCGGGGATCGTCTACGTGACCGACATGCGGTCGGCCGGGATCTCGGCGAGCAGCGTGCCGATCCCGGCGCAGCAGAACGTCACGGCGACCTACTTCGCCGCCGCGGTCCGCAGCGGCGCGCACGACCCGGCCGCGAAGGCGTTCGTCGCCTGGCTCGGCTCCCCCACCGCGAAGGCGATCCTGCGCAAGTACGGCTTCCCGACCCCGTGATCAGGGCGGGGTCTCCGGTGCACGGGGCGGCGACCACAGGGGTCGCATCTGCGAATAGCCTTGTGCCGAATCAGGCGTAAAGGAGCGTGAAGTGGCCGGAGAGTCATCGCGGCGCGATTCCCCCGCCCCGCCGCGGAAGGACCCGAAGACGCCGTGGCGCTCCGAGGGCGTCCCCGGCGGACGGCGCCCGCAGGTCCCGGGCGGCCCGGGGCGGATGCGGCCGCCGAACCGCCTGTGGATCTTCTGGCTGCTGCTCGCGCTGATCTTCGGGTCGAGCTACCTGTCGGCATTCCTGTCCGGGCAGAAGACCGAGATCACGGTCCCGTACACCGAGTTCACCAAGCAGGTGCAGGCCGGGAACGTCAAGGACATCTACACCAAGGGTTTCTCGATCCAGGGTGAGCTGAAGAGCTCCCAGCCGCAGCCCGACGGCAAGGGCAAGAAGTACCGCGACTTCCGGACCGAGCGGCCTTCCTTCGCCCAGGACCAGGTCTACGCCCAGATGGTGGCCAAGGGCGTGGTCATCCAGGCCAAGCCGATCAACGAGCCGCGTGGGCTGCTGTCCAGCCTCGTGGTGTCCCTGCTGCCCACCCTGCTCTTCGTCGGCCTGTGGGTGGCCGCGATGGTGTGGATCTCCCGGCGAGCCGGCGGCGGCGGTGTCCTGGGCAGCCTGAAACGGACGCCGAAGCCGGTCGGCGCCGACGCCAAGCGGGCGACCTTCGAGGACGTCGCGGGCATCGACGAGGTCGAGAACGAACTGACCGAGGTCGTCGACTTCCTCAAGCACCCGGACAAGTACCGCCGGCTCGGCGCGAAAATCCCCCGCGGGGTGCTGCTGACCGGCCCGCCCGGCACCGGCAAGACCCTGCTCGCACGCGCCGTCGCCGGTGAGGCGGACGTCCCCTTCTACTCCGCGGCGGCGTCGGAGTTCGTCGAGATGGTCGTCGGCGTGGGCGCCGCCCGTGTGCGGGACCTGTTCGAGGAGGCCCGCAAGACGGCACCGTCGATCATCTTCATCGACGAGATCGACACGATCGGCCGGGCGCGCGGTGGCACCAGCTTCGGCGGCAACGACGAGCGCGAGCAGACGCTCAACCAGATCCTCACCGAGATGGACGGGTTCAGCGGGTCGGAGGGCGTCGTGGTCATCGCCGCGACGAACCGGCCCGACGTGCTGGACGCCGCGCTGCTGCGCCCCGGCCGTTTCGACCGCCAGATCGCCGTCTCCCCGCCCGACCTCGGCGGCCGGGCGCAGATCCTGCGCGTGCACACCAAGGGGCTGCCGCTCGCCCCGGACGTCGACCTGACCGCGATCGCCAAGATGACGCCCGGCATGACAGGAGCCGACCTGGCCAACCTCGCCAACGAGGCGGCGCTGCTGGCGGTCAAGCGCGAGCGCGACACGATCGGGTTCAAGGAGTTCACCGCCGCGCTCGACAAGGTGCAGCTCGGCACCGCGCGCGGCATCGTGATCCCCGAGGACGAACGCCGGCGCACGGCGTACCACGAGTCCGGGCACGCGGTGCTGGGCATGCTGTTCCCCGGCGCCGACCCGGTCCGCAAGATCACCATCGTGCCGCACGGGCGGGCGATGGGCGTGACGGTCTCCACCCCGGATGGTGACCGGTACGCCTACGACCGCGACTACCTGCGCGGCCGGATCATCGGTGCGCTCGGCGGAATGGCCGCCGAGGACGTCGTCTTCGGCGTCGTCACGACGGGCGCGGAGAGCGACCTGGAGCAGGTCACCCGGATCGCCCGCGCGATGGTCGGCCGGTGGGGCATGTCGGAGAAGGTCGGGCGGCTCTCAGTGCTGCCGTCGGACGGCGCGGAGCCGGCCGGGCAGTACATCGCCCAGAGCACCCTCGACGCGGTCGACGAGGAGACCCGCCGGATCGTCGACGAGTGCTACGCCGAGGCCCTCCGGACGCTGCGCGAGAACCGCGACCGGCTCGACGCGCTGACCGACGTCCTGCTGGAGAAGGAGACGCTCGACGAGGTCGAGGCGTACGCCGCGGCCGGCATCGAGCGCGAGCCGCAGCCCAGTGAGGTCGTGGCGTAGGCGGGTCAGGACAGATACTGCCGCTGCGGGCCGTCGGGCCTCCACTCCAGGAGGACGGTGGTGGCGTCGTCGGCGAGCGGGCCGGTCCAGCGGTGAACGAGGCGTGTCCGCGCCTCGGCGTTCGCGTCCGACGGCGGGTCGAAGTGCACACGGATGCCCAACGGCGCGACAATGTTCGCCGCAGCGAACACTTCCCCCGTACGGAGTTCATCCTGTGGGCCTCGCCGACCTCGACAGCGTCGACCTCGTCACCGGTCCCCCCGGTGGCGACCAGGCTCTCTGGCTCGTGGCGGACGACTGGGCACCGGAGCGCGAGGCCCTCGACTACGTCCAGCTGATGATCAAGGTGGCGGGCGCGCTGGCGCACGCCGAGCGGATCAGCGGAGAGGGACGCCGCTCGACCGTTCTCGTGCACAGCACCGGCGAACCGCCGGTGAGCGTGCTGCAGTTCCTCTGGGACCGCGACATCGCGGCGACGATCGGCAGCCCCCTTCGCCCGCGCCCGGCGACCGGGCGGCCGGCCCGCCATCCCAACCTGCCCGACGGCTCACCGGACCTGGAGACCCTGCAGGGCGCGAACGCCGCCCGCCTCACCGCCGGGCACGGGCTCGACGGCTCGGTGGAGTCGCTCGTACTCCTCGACGACGCGCTGGAGGAGCGGCGGCGCCTCCACGGTCTGCGCCCGGATGACGAGGACGACACGTTCACCGACGGGGAGCTCCTCGTGCCGGCCGGCGCGTACGCGGGCGAGGTGCTGCGGCGGCACACCCGGGACGCCGCCTGGTGGTTCGGGCCGCCCGGACGCTCGGGCCCCCTGCACCTGCGGGCGGGGCTCGGCCACGGGACACGCGTCGACGTGCTGGGGCGCGTCCAGGCATACCTCCGGCGTGGCTCCACCGAGTCGGTGCACGACCTGATCTCGACGCTGCTCACCCGCCTGAACGCCTGAGCGCCGCACGGTCGTTCCGCCGCCGACGGCGTCGGGGAAGGACGACGGCCGCCGACCCCGCATGGGAAGCAGGGCGGGCGGCCGTCGTACGTCTTCGGGGGTCTCAGAGACCGAGCAGCGACTCGATCCCGATCGTGAGGCCGGACATCTCGGCGACGCGACGGACGGCGAGCAGCACGCCCGGGCTGAACGACTCGCGGCTCAGCGAGTCGTGCCGAATCGTCAGCGTCTCACCGTGCCCGCCGAGCAGCACCTCCTGGTGCGCGATCAGGCCCGCGAGGCGGACGGAGTGAACGTGGACGCCGTCCACGTCCGCACCGCGCGCCCCCTCCAGGCCGGTCGTGGTCGCGTCCGGAGAGGTGCCGACCCCGGCCTTCACCCGCGCGGCCGTGACCAGCTCGGCGGTACGGCGGGCGGTGCCGCTGGGCGCGTCCGCCTTGTTCGGGTGGTGCAGCTCGACGATCTCCACCGAGTCGAAGAACGGCGCGGCCTTCTGCGCGAAGTGCATCATCAGCACGGCGCCCACGGCGAAGTTGGGGGCGATCAGGACGTTCGTCCCCGGCCGCTCCGCCAGCCACCCGCGCACGGCGGCGAGCCGCTCCTCGTCGAACCCGGTCGTGCCCACCACGGCGTGCACGCCGTGCTCGACGCACCAGCGCAGGTTGTCCATGACGGCGTCGGGATGCGTGAAGTCGATGGCGACCTCGGCGGCCTCGAGGGGCTCCCGGGAGTCACCGGCGTCCACCGCCGCGACGAGCTCCAGGTCATCCGCCGCCTCGACCGCGCGGCACAGCTCGGCTCCGACACGCCCACGCGCGCCCAGCACCCCAACTTTGATCACAACGTCCTCCCGTCCGCTAGCCCAGCCGAGCCTATCGCCGAGCCCCGGACGTCGCGCTCCGTGGCTCGCCCCGGAGAGATCAACCACGCGTCAGCGCCGTGCGCACGGCGCTGACGGAGAAACCGCCCAAGACCGGCGTGGACACGGCCAAGCCGGCATGCACCCTCGTCGTGGGCGAGCGGGCCGAGGCCGGCGGCGAATCCTCTGCGCTCCTACACGCCGCCGGGTCCCCGGCGGCCCCGCTCCGGTGAGGCGGTGAAGTGGGCAAGGCCGCTGAGGTGGGCGCCCCGCGCGAGCGCGATCCCGCCCAGTGGCTCCGCTCGGATGCCGAGTGGCGAGGGGATCACCGGTAGGTCACCCACGGCGGGCAGCGCGGTGCGGCGTATCCCGTCCCGGATCCCGGCCAGCAGGGCGGGGTGCGGTGGCACGTCGGCCGTGCTGACCACGACGCGTTCGGGGTCGATCATGTTGGCCAGCGCGCCGAGTTGTTCGCCCAGCAGCCCTCCGACGCGGCCGAGCACACGCCCGGCGGCGATGTCTCCGGCGTCGCAGCGCCGGAACAGCTCGGTCAGGGCCAGCAGCCCGCCCTCGCCGCCGGTACTGTGCCGGGCGGCGATGTACAGCTCCATGGCCAGGCAACCGCGGGCCCCGCACACGCACGGGTGGCCCATCTCGTTGATCTGGACGTGGCCGATCTCGCCGGCATAGCCCGCGGCGCCCCGGTAGAGCCGCCCTCCAATGACCAAGGCCGAGCCGATACCGGGGGCCAGCTTCATGTACACCAGGTCGCGGCAGCCCTGCCCGGCGCCGTCGAGGATCTCCCCGACAGCGGCCAGGTTCGCGTCGTTCTCCGCCGTGATCCGGACGCCGGGCAGCCGGTCCCGCAGCCACTCCACCGGCCGGAAGCCGACCCAGTCCGGCAGGAGGCCACGGGTCTGCGGCTGGTTCCCGTCGCCGACGGGACAGGGCAGGCCCAGGGTGAGACTCGTGAGCGACTCCACGTCCGAGTCCAATGTCGCCAGGCATTCGTTTAGGAGCCGGTGGCCGCCGTCCAGCGCGCCCCTGGCGTTGAGAGCGACATCCAGCGTCTCCTCGCGCTCCGCGAACGCCTGGTCATCGGCGTTCGCGACCCGGACCCGGACGGAGTCACGCGAGAACGCGAGCGCGGCGAACATCCCCCCAGGCGGCCGCCTGCGCCAGCGCTGCGCGGGCCGTCCCCGGCCACCGGACGCGACGGCGGGCTCGCACAGCATGGCCCCCTCCGCCTGCAGCCGGTGGAGCATGTCGGCAAGCGTCGGCCGGCTCAGCCCGCTGATCCGGACGAGGTCCGCCATCGTCACGGCGGTGTCATACGGGATCAGCGCCAGCAGCCGCTCGTGGTGCCGGGACCTGCCCCCGGCGGTCATGCGCGCGCCTGCGACATCGGCCGGACGACCGGGACGGCGATCTCCGTCGCGCGTATGAGGGCGCCCAGGCTGCTCCCGCGTTCCCCCAGTTCACCGGCCACCAGGCGCATCCCGTCGCCCACCGCCGGATGGGTGCGCCGGTCCAGCGACTCGCGGAGTCCGGCGAGCACCGGCTCGGCGGCGTCGGCCAGCAACCCACCGAGCACGACCGCGGCCGGATTGAGGATGTTCGCGAGGTCGCCGACAACGATGCCGATGGCCCGGCCCGCGTCGGTGAGCGCACGCCGGACGATCGGATCGGCGTCGGCCAGGTCGATCAGCCGGGCTGGGCTGAGGGTGCCGAAGGACGGCCGGAGCACCTCCAGGATCGCGGCCGACGACGCCAGAGACTCCAGGCAGCGGTGGCCGCCGCACCGGCACGCCCGCCCCGCGCCGCCGGCAGCGCCCACCGGTATGTGCCCCAGTTCTCCGGCCAGGCCGTGGAAGCCGTGGTGCACGCGTCCGGCGAGGATCAGGGCGGCACCGATGCCGGACGAGACCTTGAGGTAAAGCAGATCCTGGAGGCCGCGGCCGGCGCCGAGCCGGGCCTCCGCCAGTGCCCCGAGGTTGGCGTCGTTGTCGATGACGACGGGCAGCCCGAGCCGGTCGCTGAGTTCGGCGGCTGGGCGGGAACCACCCCAGCCGGGCAGGATCGAGCTGGTCACCACGCTGTGGTCGGCGGCCAGGACCGGTGCCGGAAGGCCCATGCCGACCGCGACCGGTCCCCGGGAATCCGGCAGCGGCGCGAGCGCGGCGCGGATCTGCTCCTCGGCCGCTCGCAGCGCGGCGTCCTTGCTACCGGCGACGTCGAAGTCGATGGTGTGCTCGTTCAGCACCCGCAGGGACATGTCGGCGATGGCGACCGACAGATGGCTGTGCCCGAAGTCGACGGCCGCGACCAGCCCGGCCGCGGAGGTGAGCGACAGCCCGGCGACCGGACGGCCCGGCCGGCGCTTCCCGGGATCCGGGCCGGCGGTGCGCTCGGCCAGCAGCCCGGCCGACAACAGCTCCGCCACCGCCCCGGACACCGACGACCGGGACAGGCCCGTCCGCTCGATCAGTTCCGCCCGGGTGAGGAACACCTCCCCGCGCAGCTCGTTCAGGATCAGGCCCACGGCGGTCGGCCTCCGGTGCGCCTCGACTGAGTCGGTCATACGCAAAACCTTGGCATTCTCTCGAGAGTTACGTCCAGTATTTGACATTAATGATTTTCGTCAAGGATTGGACAAAATATGTCCTTATTTAATCTCATTGACCGGTCAGATGCTGGTACTTAGTCTCCTCTTGCAGATCGAACCGGAGTCCGGTGCCGAAGGCAACCACTCGTGATCGGGGGCCGATTATGTCGTCCCGCTGCGGAAAGGCGAGGTGGCGACACCTCGGTGTCCGCGGCCTGAGGGCGGCTTGAGAGGCAGGTACACATGATCCGCCGACGACCGCGTCAAAGATCGATTCGTTCCATCGTCATCGGGGCGGCCCTCGTGCTGCCGGCCCTGCTCGTCCCCCCGGCGCAGGCCGCGGCGTCCGGCGGCGGTGACGGGACCGTCGTCAGGACCGACAAGGGCCTCGTCCGGGGCAGCACTGTCCAGGGTGTCGACAAGTTCCTCGGCATCCCGTTCGCGGCGCCCCCGGTCGGGGACCGCCGCCTCGCCCCGCCCGCGCCCGCGCCGCGCTGGTCCGGCGTGCGCCAGGCCACCAGGTTCAGTCCGCCCTGTCCACAGCTCCCGAGCGGCAACGGACCGCGCTCGGAGGCCGAGGACTGCCTCTACGTCAACGTCTTCCGGCCCGCCGGCGCGCGCAGTGCGCACCGCCGGCTGCCGGTGCTGTTCTACATCTACGGCGGCGGCCTGCAGAACGGCGGCGCCCAGCAGTACGACGGGGCCAAGATCGCCGCCGACAACGACGTCGTCGTGGTCACCGCCAACTACCGGCTGAACGTCTTCGGCCTGCTCACACTGCCGGGGCTCAGCGGGAACTACGCGCTGCTCGACCAGCAGGCCGCGCTGCGCTGGACGCGGACGAACGTCGCGGCGTTCGGCGGCGACCCCGGCGCGGTGACCGTCGGCGGCGAGTCCGCGGGCGGGATGTCGGTGTGCGCGCACCTGGCCGCGCCGGGCTCGGCGGGACTCTTCAAGCGCGCGATCATACAGAGCGGCTCCTGCCCGTCGGAGCCACGGGAGCAGGCCGAGTCGCAGGGCACCGCGTTCGCACGCTCGGTCGGCTGCGCCGACCCGGCCACCGCACTGGCGTGCCTCCGCGCCAAGCCCGTCGCGGAGCTCCTGGACGCGAGCACACGCATCCAGACCTCCCTGGTGCACGGCGGTGATCCTCTGCCGACCGCGCCCGCGGACGCGGTGAGCACCGGTCACTTCGCCCGGGTGCCGGTGGTCATCGGCGCCAACCACGACGAGGGCCGGACCTTCGCCCTCGGTTTCCTCGGGTACACGCCGGAGCAGTACGAGGCCTGGGTCAGGTCGGTGTACGGGGACAAGGCGTCCGAGGTGCTCAAGCGCTACCCCGTCAGCGCCTACACCGGCCCGTACGCTCCCGCCTACGCCATCGCGGCGATCATGACCGACGCCGGCCTGGTCGCCGGCATCGGGGGATGCCCGGCGCTGAGTCTCGCCCAGCAGATCGCCCGCCACACCCGCACCTACCAGTACCAGTTCGACGACCGGAAGTTCCCGGGGCTCACCCCCGGCAAGCCGGAGGGGTACGAGTGGGGCGCGCCGCACGCGGGTGAGCTGCCCTACCTGTTCCCGAGCTTCGACAACGGCACCCCGATCACGCCGTACTTCACCGCCGCCCAGCGCCGGCTCGCCGACGACATGAGTCACTACTGGGGTTCGTTCACGCGCGGCGGCACTCCCAACTCGCCGCTCCACCGCCTGGCGTACTGGCCGGACCTCAGGGCGAAAGCCGTGCTCTCGCTGCGGCCCGGAGGGCAGAGCACCCGCATCTCCTTCGGCGAGTACCGCGCGGAGCACAACTGCGACTTCTGGGACGGCCTGTCGGCTCCCGGCGCCTCGGCCCGCGCGACCGGCCTGATGACCGCCCGCGGCATCGGAACGCCGAGCTGATCAACCCCGTGCAGGGGACGTGGCGGGTTCCGAGGCTCTCGGGCCCGCCACAGCACCCCCCGCTGAATCCACCGTCATCCGGGCTTGCGCGCGCGATGACGGCTCCCCGCCCGGGGCAAGAGAAAGGATCTCCATGAGACGACCCGTCTTCCGGCGACGATCGGGCCGAGCGCTCCGCGTCACCGCCCTCACCGCGCTGACGGCGCTGCTCGGCTCGGCCACGGCCGGCCCGGCCATCGCCGACCCCGCGGCAGGGCGGTCGGCATGGTCGGCGAAGGTACGGTCGCTGGTCAGCGCCATGACGCTGGACGAGAAGCTCACGTTCGTCAGCGGCACCAGCGACCCCAAGTCGCTGGGCGAAGCCGGATACATCCCCGGCGTGAAGCGCCTGGGCATCCCCGAACTGCGGCTGACCGACGGCCCGGCCGGTGTGCGGGTGACCGCCCACGCCACGGCGATGCCGGCGCCGGTCGCGCTGGCGTCGTCGTTCGATGAGGGGCTCGCCCGCGCGTACGGACGGGTGATCGGACGGGACGGACGCGCGCTGGGCCAGGACGTCCTGCTCGCCCCCATGGTCAACACCATCCGGGTGCCGTACGCGGGCCGGAACTTCGAGACGTTCAGCGAGGACCCCCTCGTCTCGTCCCGGACCGTCGCCGCCGAGGTCGGCGGGATCCAGTCCCAGGGGCTGATCGCCACCGTCAAGCACTACGCCGAGAACAACCAGGAAACCGACCGCGGCGTGTTCGGCCCGGCGGTGAACGTCAACGTCGACGAGCAGACGCTGCACGAGATCGAGCTGCCGGGCTTCAACGCCGCCATCGAGGCGGGCGCCGGCGCGGTCATGTGCTCGTACAACAAGGTCAACGGCTCCTACGCCTGTGAGAACGAGCAGCTCCTGAAGTCGATCCTGAAGGAGCAGTGGGGATTTCGCGGCTGGGTGATGTCGGACTGGGGCGCCACCCACTCCCCTGAGGCGATCGCCAAGGGCCTGGACCAGGAGATGCCGGGCGACGCGTACGGTCCGATCTTCACGGCGTACTTCAAGGAGCCTCTGCGTACCGCGCTGCAGAAGGGCGAGATCCCGACGTCCGCTCTCGACCAGGCCGTGGCCCGGATCCTCGGCCAGATGGAGCGCTTCGGGCTGCTCAAGAAGCAGTCGCGGCCGTCCCGCGACGCGGCGGGCGGCGCGCGGGTGGCGCAGACCGTCGCCGAGTCCGGCGCGGTCCTGCTGCGCAACCAGCACGGCGCGCTGCCCCTCACGGGCGGTGCGGCGAAGAGCATCGCGGTCGTCGGCCCGACGGCCCGGACACCGCTCATCGGCGGTGGCGGCAGCGCCCGGGTGATCCCGGAGTCCGCGAAGGCTCCCCTCGACGCCATCAAGGCACGGGCCGGAAGCGGCGCGCGGGTCGACTACTCGGTCGGTGAGAACCTCGACGGGGTGCTGGTCCCCGCGTCGGCGCTGTCGCCCGCGACGCCGATCGACCGCACCGGCGGCGACAAGGTGCCCGCCGGCCAGTCGTTCTCGTACTCCGGGACCCTGACGGTGCCGGAGACCGGCGACTACCGGCTGGATCTGCAGACGTCCGGGGGCAGCGGCACGGTGACCGTCGACGGCAAGGACGTCGTCACCGCGGGCGGGTTCTTCAGCGGCAGCCTCATCCCGACCACCGACGGCCTGACCAACGCGCCAGTCACGCTGAAGCTCACCGCCGGTAAGCACACCCTCGCCGTGAAGACGACCGCGCCGGCCGACGCGGCGCAGAGCGTGCGGCTCGCCTGGTCCACGCCGCAGACCGTGAAGGCCGACATCGCGGCGGCGGCCGCGGCCGCGAAGAAGGCCACGACCGCGGTGGTCTTCGCCTACGACGAGGGCACCGAGGGCTCCGACCGGTCGTCGTTGTCGCTGCCCGGGAACCAGAACGCGCTCATCGCCGCGGTGGCGAAGGCGAACCCGCGTACGGTCGTGGTCCTCAACACCGGCTCGTCGGTAAGCATGCCGTGGCTGGACGGCACCGCCGCCGTCCTCGACATGTACTACCCGGGTCAGGAAGGCTCCGAGGCCACCGCCCGGCTGCTGTTCGGGGACGTCGATCCGTCCGGAAAGCTCACCCAAACGTTCCCAACCTCCGAAGCCCGCACGCCGGTCGCCGGGGACCCGAGGCGCTTCCCCGGGGTGAACCTGCAGGAGGACTACTCCGAGGGCATCTATGTCGGCTACCGCTGGTACGACAAGGAGCAGGTCCGGCCGCTGTTCCCCTTCGGCCACGGCCTGTCCTACACGACCTTCTCCTATCACGGGCTTTCGGTGCGGCCAGGCCGGAACGGGCTGGAGGCGACGTTCACCGTCACGAACACGGGGCGGCGCGCGGGACAGGAGGTGGCACAGCTCTACGTCGGTGCCGCCCCCGGCGTGTCCGAGCCTCAGGCGGTGCGGTCACTCGCCGGCTTCCAGAAGATTGCACTGCGGCCCGGTGAGTCACGCCGCGTACGGATCGACGTGAGCGAACGCCAACTCAGCTACTGGAACAGCACGAGCCACCGCTGGACCGTGGGCACGGGCCGGCGCGCCCTCTCCGTCGGCTCCTCCTCGGCCGACCTGCGCCTGAACACCAGCGTCTACATCAAGCGCTGACGGTCCGCCGCGTACGGCGGCGGTCTGCCCACACCGGGCAGGCCGCCGCCTGGATCGTTGGCGCCGAGGCCTTGAGCCCTGTCAAAGACGTCCCTCAGGCCGCGCAGTGCGGCCCCGCTCGCCCTCTCGGACGTCAGCCGGCGGACCGGGATACCGCTGACCACCACCCATCGGCTGGTCCGCGAACTGGTGTCCTGGGGCGCGCTCGAACGCAGCCACAACGGCCGTTACCAGATCGGGCTGCACCTTTGGGCCGTCGCGGCGATGGCCCCGCGGAGGCTGGAGCTGAGGGAGGTGGCGATGCCGTTTCTGGAGGACCTGTCCGGTACCACCGGGCAGCTGGTCCTACTGACGGTGCTGGACGGCATGGACGTGGTGCTCGTGGAGCGGATCCGCGCGGGAGCCCCCAAGCGCGCGACCGGCGGACGGAGCCCGGCGCACGCCACCGGCGACGGTCTGGTGCTCCTGGCATACGCGGCGGTGGCCGTCCAGGAACACTATCTGGCTCGCCATAACTCGGCCATCAACCTGCGCCGGGCGCTCGCCGAGGTGCGCCGGACGGGCGTCGCCATGAGCGACCGGTGGCTCGATCCGAGAACACGGTGTCGGTGGCCGCGCCCGTACGGGACGCGACGGGCGAGGTCATGGCCGCCGTGTCGGTCGTGCTGGGGGACTCCGGCTTAAGACCGGGCACGCTCGCGCCCGTGGTGGTGGCCACCGGCCAGACCATCTCCCGCGCGTTGTTCCGGCAGCAGGAACGCGCGTGAGCCGACGCGATGAAAGACTTCGAATCTTAAGGTAAACAGACCACTAAGTCATCCGAGTTACATGGTCCTCCTGACGAGGCATCGGCGGGCACGGGGACAATAGACCAGGACCGGCGTACATCGGTGCAACCATCCGTTCCACGGCTTGGCCGGATCACCCCAGACACTTACTTGACTAATTCAGTATACCTATAGCCACCCGATATCGAATTTGCACTCCCCTTCAGCTGCTTGGCCGCACTCCCGTAGACGTGCAATCCACCGTCGAGCCAATTCCACCGACACCCGTCCACATATTTCGGGCGTAGAAACTTCGAACAAGAACTTCAGGACTATATCTTCAAACCCTTTTTCTATGCCAATCCCATCAAGGCCATGAATCAATTCGGCCCATTCCGAGATTTCGTCAGCCGAAACATGGCCTGCGACGAATTTCTCAAGAACCGCTATAGCGTTCTTGCGACCAAATGCCACAACCTCCTCGCCGCCGGACGCCTTGGAATCACGCACGGCGCAAGCCAAGTCCGCGATATTCCCATTTAGATCGGTCAGGGCTTGATATTCGCGAGGCTCATACATGACCTCTAATTATCCTCCCTATTTCTGTTGATATGTACGACACTTCCATCTGGAGCGACCGTAGTCTTATTAGCAAAGAGTGCATTACCATCGACATCCACCCTCTTTCGATAGATGGCGTAAGGCCCAGGCACCCGCCTCGAGCTCCTACAGCTAAGATCAACACTTCCGTCGAGAAGACTGGAGATTACTGGAACCTCCACAGATGCTAGCTTCCCTACGAAAGTCCTCGGGCTCTTACGCCCCTAGCATTAATGCACTATGAATCCCGGATCAATCCCAAGCTTACTCACATCACGTCGTACCGCCGCAATGAACTCATCTATGCAGACAACAAGCTCACTCCAGGGAATTGGAGAGCTTTGCACGCCGGTTACAAACATAGACTCTGCCATCCAGCCGATGGAGGTTTGAATAAACTTAACAGCGCCTGGACACTCGAACGATAGGGACGAGAAATGAAAGTCGGGCTTTCTATCTCCATTATTTGAGAGCCAGAAGGCAAGTTCGCGCGCCAGTTCTGCCACCGGAAAGGATCGCTCTGAATAGATCACCTCAGAGCCGTCGATTATTTGGAAGTCGGCTTCAATATGCACCAGAAGATCTGCAAGCGTCCTCCCCTTCAGGTCTCGCTCATTGAGATCTTGATAGAGCATCTTCATGGCATCATGTTACCCTGAATCGAAATGCATTGATCACCCGCCCGTCGTCAGCCACAATTATTCCTATCTTCCCTCAAAAGATGATAGATGCTTATCCTTGACGAAGATACTTGCCGGATCATCAGCCGCCCGTGAAGCCGCTTCAGATGCCTCCCTAGCCTAGCCCACTGGATTTATCTCCCTTCTTCCACCAAGGATCTTCGCTCGGCTTTTCGCCCTCGCGTCCACCGTCGAATACGAAAACTCCCGCGCCTAAAGCGAATGCACCAGCGAGGGCATTCCATGAGGCGCCTTTGGCGCAGGCGGCACCGTGAGCCGAAGCTTTGATGCATCCAGGATTTCTAAACTCAACCTCGTTTGCTCATACGGTCGCATACCATAGATCGTTCACAGAGAAACCCTCCGGATCGAGCAATCTGAACCTATCCGGACTACCGAACACGTCACACAAAACTGAGAGGGAACATGATAGTTGGATATCGTCAAATTCATCGATAACGACAACAACTAGCTTCTCATCACCCCCCTTAAAATCAATCTGACCGCCGCTTTGAATAAAAGCAAATGGCAGAGAAGTCAAGACAAGGCCAATAACCTGATTGCCATGAATTATGCGCAACCAGCCTTCTCCCGCACCCTCATCCCAATCAATCTCAGCCGAAGCCCTGCGCGCGAGGTTGCCAGCAACCTCGCGCGCAGACCCGGGGGACCAAGTAGCAGCGGCCGACGCGGCGCGCCGAAGACTCTCATTAATATTTATCACGGTGGGTTACCTGGCGATCCATGAACGAAGCCCGTTCGAGTACGATATACGTTAATCCAGCTTGTCGGAGTCCCGTCTCCAAGAGATCCAACCACACCGTTCGAGACGGGCACTTTTGCCTTGTTATTCACCCATAGACCATGCTCATCTGCGTAGGCAGCCCCATCGAGCGTGGCCTTCCCCGAGTTTACGTGAAAACCAAACTGACTCTTGCCCGGCGTGCCGTTTAGATGAGGATCCATCCCGGTCGAATCAAGCGTGTATCTGCCGTTGGTGAGCTGACCATGCCTGTTGACCGTGATGTCCGGAGCCTCGAAGGGATGACCGGTTTTCCACCAAGGCTCTTCGCCTGGCTTTTCGACCTGGCGGCCGCCATCGAATCCAAAGGCTCCCGCGCCTGCAGCGAATGCAGGGACTGTACGGTTTTCGGCTCTGTCGCTCTTTCGGTGGTAACGGAGCGTCTCGTCCTGTCACGCTGAGGCGTGCTTGGGATCAACCAGCTTGTCGATGTGGTGTTTTCGGGTCTGTCGGGCCTGATCATCGATGATGTGACGGACGACGGTGAGCTCATCCGGGTGCGGGCCCGCAGCCGGGAGATGCCCGTGCCGTGCCCGGGATGCGGGGTCGGGACGGCCCATGTTCATGCGTGGTGCGAACGGACCGTGGCCGATGTCCCGGTCGACGGGCGGCAGGTGGTGGTGAACGTGCGGTTGCGTCGGCTGGTCTGCCGGGACTGGCGGTGCCCCCGGCGGACGTTCCGGGAACAGGTCGCTGGGGTGCTGGAGCGTCACCAAAGACGGACAGTTCGCCTGGCGGCCCAGGTCGGGGCGGTGGTGCGGGAGTTAGCGGGCCGGGCCAGTGCCCGCGTGTTCTCCGCGCTGGGAGTGCGGATCTGTCGTCATACCGCGCTGCGGGCCCTGCTGCGGATCCCGCTGCCGATGGTGGCGACGCCGCGGGTGCTGGGCGTGGATGACTTCTCGCTGCGACGCTCTCAGACCTATGCCACGATCTTGATCGACGCCGAGACCCGCCGGCGGGTCGATGTCCTGCCCGACCGTAGGTCCGACACCCTTGCAGCGTGGCTGCGTGAGAATCCGGGCGTTCAGATCGTCTGCCGTGACGGCGCCGCCGGCTACGCCGAAGCCGTGCACCAAGCCTTGCCCGATGCCCTCCAGGTCGGCGACCGGTGGCACATCTGGCACAACTTCGCCCAGGCCGTCGGTAAGGAAGTGGCTGTTCACAGCGGCTGCTGGGCCACCGCCTCCCGGGTCCGCAAACTCGACGGCGGAAAGACCACCACCCTGCAGCGGTGGCACCAGGTCCACGACCTGCTCGATGCGGGCGTCGGCCTTCTGGAGTGCGCCCGGCGGCTGAACCTCGCCCTGAACACCGTCAAACGCTACGCGCGAATCGCCGAGCCCGAACAGATGCGGCGGGCGCCCCAGTACCGTCCTACCCTTGTCGATCCCTACCGCGAGTACCTGCGTAAACGCCGGGCTGAGGACCCCGCGGTCCCCGTCCTTCAGCTTCTGCGCGAGATCAGGGAACGCGGCTACACCGGCAGCCAGAACCTCCTTTACCGCTACATCACCCAAGGCCGCGTCGAGGACGATCGCCCCGCCCTCTCACCCCGCAGGCTTTCGCGGCTGCTGCTCACCCGCCCGGACACCCTCAGGCCCGACCAGCAGGAACTCCTCCACAAGACCACCCGAGCCTGCCCGGAGATAAGCCAACTCGCCGCACTGGTCCGCGCCTTCGCCCAACTCCTCACCCCGGCCGACGAAAACGGGGACCGGCTGGAGGAATGGATCCACTCCGCAGAAGAGGCGAACCTGCCGCACGTCCACTCCTTCGTCCGCGGTCTGCGACTCGATCAGGACGCCGTCCGCGCCGCCCTGACCAGCGAATACCACAACGGCGGCACCGAGGGCGTCAACACCAAAACGAAGCTGATCAAGAGGCAGATGTATGGCCGGGCGGGCTTCCGTCTCCTGCGCCACCGCATCCTTCTTCAATAGCCTCACCCTCCGCTACCACCGAAAGAGCGACAGAGCCGAAAGAGCGACAGAGCCGTTAGCTGGACAGACCCGGTCTAGGCACTGAAGTGCAGTGATCATCTACGCTTAAACGATCACCGACACTGCACGCCTGAGGCCGACATTGGCCAAGCAGTCCAGACGCCGTGCCTTTGCAATCGCCCCGCTGAGGGCCCCCGGTGGACCGACCGTCTCCCACGTGGGCCGGCATGGAGGTTCGCTCGCAATGAGAGACTTATCTGCGAGCAGGACCGACTTCACCACCAGTGAGGACTGTAGGCATCGGGCGCAGCCACGCTGGTCATGGGCGGGGTTCGAGCGCGGCGTATTCGCGGTCTTCGTTGATACGGAGGATCTCCTCGACGGCGTCGACGAGGTCGAAGTACGGGACCTGCGCTGCCTCCGCGGATCCGTCCGTCCAGGTGAAACCCTCGTCACGGCACCAGACGGTCAGGTGCCGGAGGGACAGCACGGACTGGCCGTGCAGGTCGTTGTGGTACATGCCGCCCACGCCACGGGCGGTCAAGTGGTCGCGAAGAGCGCGTACGGAGTCGGAAGGGCTGAGACGGATGGCCGGGGGCCTGGCGGCGAGCGCCGTGCTGGCCGCCCGACAGCGCCCTGACGGTGTCGAGGCCTCGTCGGCCCGACCACCACTGCGACGGAAGGCCGTCGATGACAGCGGCCGGTGATTCGGGCAGCGGGTTGTCCGGCAGGTCGCGCAGCAATTGGTCGATGACCGCGGGCGGCAGCGATTCCTGTAGCGGTTTGTCGGGCAACCCGGCCAGAGGGTTCGCCGGGATCGCTGCGGTCACGGCATCAAGGTCGGGGCGAGGATCGAAGACCGTGATGACCAGTTCGCCAGAGGTCTCCGGCCCGCGCCGATAGATCGCGAGTTCGGACCGCCCAGCGGCTGGTGCGTCCCGGTCGTCAAGCTCGACGCCCCGCAGGCCATGGAGCCAGGCGTTGGTAGCGAGCTCACTCGCCATGAGGAGACCGTCGTCAAGCCGGTCGGGTACCAGGTCGGCCAGCGTCGCACGGACGATCGCACGCGCGGCCTCGGCGCATGCGCGCGTATGGGGAAGCGGCCATACGGGGCAGCCGCCTGTGATGATCGATGCGGAGGCGTTCGTCATCGGCTTCCCTGCCAGGGTCGTAGTCATCGCACCGCATGCGCGGGATCGGGTCGGAAACCATGCTTCATATTCACTCTCATCGAGTGATGTATCTGTGAATCACAGAGTAGGAAGCACAGTGATGAGCCGCCAGCGCTATCAGCAAAGAAGTTACGTTGACCACGCCAAAGCGTCGAGACTGCCCCGATAAGTCAATATTTGAGCACTACAAAGACCTTAAGACATGGAGAAAAAAGATCCCCCGGGAAGGCAGCCCGGAGGATCTTCGTAATACGTTGCGCGGACGACTACATGTCGTGGGTGCCGGCACGGACGTCGTCCAGCAGGGCGCGCAAAGCCGCACTGGTGGTCACATGAGTGCCGGCGCTGGGCCGGGTGCTGTCCCGCATGGCGGCAAACCCCGAGGGCAGGTTGGTCGCCAACTCCACACACGCTCCGTTGCTTCCGGTACTGGCGCTCGCCTTGCGCCAAGTGGCCTGAGACAGGTCCATCACTCGCTACTCCAAGGTCTCTATGAGAGCACTCAGGAAGGCGCTACTCTCCGCATTTGAGGCGGCAGTAGCACGGATGCGTTCAAAGAGGTCCAAATAGGACTTCGCCTCACTGAGGTCGACTTCCTTCGCCGACGTATCGGTCTCCAGATAGACCATGGGCGGCTCGTCGGGATAGGGGAAGGTGAAGGCGTTGATCAAGCTGTTCATCCCTGGATGGAAGCCATCCTGGAATCTCAGGATTCGGATCTCGACGTTGGTACGCTGACCGGCCTTGATCAGCTGCTGGATTTGATCGCGGCGCTCATCCGCGCTGCCCCAGTCGTAGCGCAGAGACGCCTCGGTGATGACCGCGATCAACTTGGGTGCGTTCTCGTCACGATCGAGAATCGCCTGACGGCGCTGCCGTCCGCGCAGCGCACGCTCGCACCATTCGGCGTTCCGGGTTCCGACTTCCATCTGCGCTCGGATGTACGCCTCAGTCTGCAGCAATCCGGGCAGAATCAGCGGCATGCAGGTGCGGATCTCGGAGGCGTCGCTCTCGAAGCCGGGGAACTCGCTGTCCTCGAAGACGTCCTGGTAGTAGGAGTCGCGCCACCATGCGCGGGGCTTCGCGCGAATCGCGAGTTCTTCTACCTCGCGCCGGGTCGCCTCGTCGGCCTCATAGACCCGGAGGAGATCGCGGATGTCGCTCATCTCCGGCCGCTTCCACACGTTCGCCTCGAAGCGGCCGACCTTGCCGCGTCCCCACGTCAACGTGTCACAGATGTGGTTTGCGGTATGCCCGGTACGCAGGCGCAGGTCGGTCAAGATGCGCGAGAGCCGCCGCTTGGCGATCGTCGCCCCGTAGGCGTCACCCTCCACCAATCCTCCCTTGGCGTGGCGGGCCACCCAGCATATCGCGCAGGGAAACTTGTGATTCACACGATAATGCGCAAGCCGTGAAGACAGCGGTCAGGTGCGCACTACCAGGACCATCACACCAGATCGTCGAACTCGCCTCGGCGTGCGCCGTCCAAGAAGCACTCCCATTCGTGCTCGCTGTAGACCTGGACGTCGGGCTTTCCGGAAATGCGGACGAGTATCCAGGTCGCCTCATCCCTCCGGATGATGGCGACCTGGAACATGCCCTCACCGTGGCCGGACGTCCGCCAGGCTAGATGGTCCAGGCGGACGCCCAGCAGCTCGCTGATCTCCTCGGCCGTCGGTTTGGCCGTCGTCATGGCTTCCCCGAACCTCGGCGGTCGGTGGTCAGAGCGTGAAGTCGCGGCCCTCGAACGGTCCGATGACGGTCAGGGTCATCGGGCGGCCCAGGATGTCGCGGCCGACCGCACGGACGTCGTCCAGCGTGACGGCCTCGATGCGGGCCAGGATGTCGTCGACCGAGAGCAGGCTGTCGTAGACCAGCTCGCTCTTGCCGATGCGGCTCATCCGCGACCCGGTGTCCTCCAGGCCCAGCACGAACGATCCCCGCAGCTGGCCCTTGCCGCGCTCGAGCTCCTCCTCGGTGATGCCGTGCTCGGCCACACTGGCGACCTCCTCGCGGCAGATCTCGAGGACCTCGTCGACCTTGGCCGGCAGGCACCCGGCATACACCCCGAAGATGCCGGTGTCGGCGTACTGGGAGTTGTAGCTGTACACCGAGTAGGCCAGGCCGCGCTTCTCGCGGATCTCCTGGAACAGACGGGAGGACATCCCGCCGCCGAGCGCGGCGTTCAGCACGCCGAGGGCGAAGCGCCGCTCGTCGGTGCGGGTGATCCCGACGGTGCCGAGGATCAGGTTGGCCTGCTCGGTGGGGCGGACGATCGACCGCACACCCGAGCTCGGCACCGCGCCGGGCCCGCCGATCCGCGGCGTGCTGGGCAGCTGCCCGCGATCGCCGAGCACGCCCTCGAACGCCGCCTGGACGTGGCGCACGACCTCGTCGTGGTCGACGTTGCCGGCGGCCGAGACGACGAGGTTCTGCGGGATGTAGCGGTCCCGGTAGTACCGCGCGATGCGGTCCCGGCCGATCCCGCTGATCGACTCGACCGTCCCGAGGATCGGCCGGCCCAGCGGAGTGTCGCCGAACAGCGCCTCGGAGAACTCGTCGTGCACCGCGTCGGTGGGGTCGTCGTCGTGCATGGCGATCTCTTCGAGGATCACCCCGCGCTCGGCGTCGACGTCCTGCGGCTCGATGAGGGAGTTCGTCACCATGTCGGAGACGACGTCGATGGCCAGCGGCATCTCGGAGTCCAGCACCCGCGCGTAGTAGCAGGTGTACTCCTTGGCGGTGAAGGCGTTCATCTCGCCGCCCGCCGCGTCCATCAGCGAGGAGATCTCCAGCGCGGTGCGCTTGCGCGTGCCCTTGAACAGCAGGTGCTCGAGATAGTGGCTCGCGCCGGTGTCCTCGATCGACTCGTCGCGCGAGCCGACCCCGGCCCAGATGCCGAAGGCCACCGAACGCACGGTCGGCACGGTCTCGGTGACGACGCGCAGCCCGCCCGGCAGGACGGTCCGCCGGACCACCCCGGCGCCGTCGGCGCCGGGGTGTACGACGAAGGTGGAGCCGGGCTCCTGCTCTCTGGCGAGAACCGTCATGAGTTGCGGTCGCTGTCGCCCCGGCCGCCGCCGCCACTGCTTCGGGTACGTCGCCGGCGGGGGCGCTCACCCCCATCGCGGCTCTCGCGGCGCTCCGGACGCTCGGTCTCGGCGCCGTCCTCCGCGGGGGCCGCCGCGTCGTCGCCGCCGGAGCCGTTGGCCTCGGCGGCCGCCGCCTCCTGCTCGACGACCTCGACCGGCACCAGCGACAGCTTGCCGCGGGAGTCGATCTCGCTGACCTCGACCTGGATCTTCTCGCCGACCTTGATGACGTCGTCGATGTTCTCGATCCGCGCGCCGCCGTGCAGCTTGCGGATCTGTGAGACGTGCAGCAGGCCGTCCTTGCCGGGCAGCAGCGACACGAAGGCGCCGAACGTGGTGGTCTTCACCACCGTGCCGAGGTAGCGCTCGCCGACCTCCGGCATGTGCGGGTTGGCGATCGAGTTGATCGCCTGCCGCGCGGCCTCGGCGGACGGGCCGTCGGTGGCGCCGACGTAGATCGTGCCGTCGTCCTCGATCGTGATCTCGGCGCCGGTGTCGTCCTGGATCGAGTTGATCATCTTGCCCTTGGGGCCGATGACCTCGCCGATCTTGTCGACCGGGACCTTGATCGTGATGATCCGCGGCGCGTTCGGGCTCATCTCGCCGGGGGCCTCGATGGCCTCCTGCATGACGTCGAGGATCGCCAGCCGCGCGCCCTTGGCCTGCCTGAGCGCCCCGGCCAGGACCGAGGCCGGGATTCCGTCCAGCTTCGTGTCGAGCTGCAGAGCCGTGATCAGGTCACGGGTGCCGGCGACCTTGAAGTCCATGTCGCCGAAGGCGTCCTCGGCGCCGAGGATGTCCGTCAGCGTGACGTACTCGTCGCCCTCGTTGATCAGGCCCATCGCGATACCGGCGACCATCTGCTTGAGTGGCACGCCCGCCGACAGCAGCGACATCGTGCTGGCGCAGACGGAGCCCATCGAGGTGGAGCCGTTGGAGCCGAGCGCCTCCGACACCTGCCGGATGGCGTACGGGAACTCCTCACGCGTCGGCAGCACCGGGAGCAGCGCACGCTCGGCGAGAGCGCCGTGCCCGATCTCGCGCCGCTTCGGCGAGCCGACGCGGCCGGTCTCACCGGTGGAGTACGGCGGGAAGTTGTAGTTGTGCATGTAGCGCTTGGTGCGGTCGGGATTGAGCGTGTCGATCATCTGTTCCATGCGGAGCATGTTCAGCGTCGTCACGCCCATGATCTGGGTCTCACCGCGCTCGAACAGCGCCGAGCCGTGCACGCGGGGAACGACGCCGACCTCGGCGGTCAGCTGGCGGATGTCCTTCACGCCACGGCCGTCGATGCGGACCTTCTCCGCGATGACCCGCTCACGCACGAGCTTCTTGGTCAGCGCGCGGAACGCGGCGCTGATCTCCTTCTCGCGCTCGACGAAGTCCGGGCCGACCTTCTCGGCGGCCAGCGCCTTGACACGGTCCAGCTCGGTCTCGCGCTCCTGCTTGCCCGCGATCGTGAGCGCCTGCGCCAGCTCCGTGCGGACGGCGGCCTCGACGGCGGCGTACACGTCGTCCTGGTAGTCCAGGAAGATCGGGTAGTCGGCCGTCTCCTTGGACGACTGCTCGGCGAGGCGGCTCTGCGCCTGGCAGAGCACCTTGATGAACGGCTTGGCGGCCTCGAGGCCCTCCGCGACCGTCTCCTCGGTCGGCGCGACCGCGCCCTCGGCGACGAGGTTCAGCGTGCCCGTCGTCGACTCCGCCTCGACCATCATGATCGCGACGTCGCCGTCCTCGAGCACCCGGCCGGCCACGACCATGTCGAACGTCGCGCGCTCGAGCTCGGGGTGGGTCGGGAACGCCACCCACTGGCCCTCGATCAGCGCGACACGCACGCCGCCGATCGGGCCGGAGAACGGCAGGCCCGCGATCTGCGTGGACATCGACGCGGCGTTGATCGCGACGACGTCGTACAGGTGGTCCGGGTGCAGGGCGAGGATCGTCTCGACGATCTGGATCTCGTTGCGCAGGCCCTTCTTGAACGAGGGGCGCAGCGGCCGGTCGATCAGCCGGCAGGTGAGGATGGCGTCCTCGCTCGGCCGGCCCTCGCGGCGGAAGAACGAGCCGGGGATGCGCCCGGCGGCGTACATCCGCTCCTCGACGTCGACCGTGAGCGGGAAGAAGTCGAGGTTCTCCTTCGGCTTCTTCGACGCGGTGGTCGCGGACAGGACCATCGTCTCGTCGTCCAGGTAGACGACGGCGGAACCGGCCGCCTGGCGGGCGAGCCGTCCGGTCTCGAACCGGATCGTGCGTTGGCCGAATGAGCCGTTGTCAATGACGGCTTCGGCGATCTTCACACCATCCACGATGTGAAACCTCCTTGGTTGGGTCGACCCCGCATCCGGACCCGGAGGTGCAGCGCTCTGGTAAGAGGTGCCGGTCTTCGATCGAAGCCGTCGGATCGCGTCTTGGGGATCCGAGGGCCACTACCGAGGACCGGCCCCCGACACACCGTACGGGCGGGCGGTAGCGGGTTCTGTGGAGTTATACGAAGAGAGGGAGCGGCATGCGCCGCTCCCTCCCGGACGTTATCGGCGGAGGCCGAGACGCTCGATCAGCTGCCGGTATCGGTTGATGTCCTTCTTCTGCAGGTACTTCAGAAGACGACGACGGCGGCCGACCATCAGAAGCAGGCCACGACGGCTGTGGTGATCGTGCTTGTGGGTCTTGAGGTGCTCGGTGAGCTCGTTGATCCGCTTGGTGAGCACGGCGACCTGAACCTCGGGCGACCCGGTGTCACCCTCGGCGGTGGCGTACTCGGCCATGATCTGCTTCTTGGCGGCGGTGTCCAGCGACACAGCTCTCCTTCTCTATCGGGTACGCGGTATGGAGTTCGAATGCACCCGGAAACCATGCGTACCCACAGTCTCCTGGGTGAATGGGCCATGACGGTGAGCCGTCTCGCCCTTCGCGGGGGCAGCCAGCGACTGCCGGTCACTTCCCCAGCGGCAAATCACGGTACCACGTCATGCCGAGCAGCCCATTATCAAGCTCAACGCGGGTGTCTGCCGGGATGTTCCCCGCGCGTCCCCGTTGGGCGCGAGCCGGTGAGCTCCCGGGCGCGCTCGACGTCACGCCGCATCTGCTCGATCAGCGATTCGATCGAATCGAACTTCAGCGTGTCGCGCAGCCGGGCGGTGAAGTCGACGCTCACGTGCTCGCCGTACAGGTCGAGGTCGTCGCGGTCCAGCGCGTACGCCTCGACCGTGCGCTCCTCCCCCGCGAACGTCGGGTTGGTGCCGATGGAGATCGCCGCCGGCCAGCAGGCGTCCGGGAATCCGGCCGAGCCGTCGCTCCGGACCCGGCCGTAGCCGGCGCAGTTCAGGTAGCCGGCGTACACCCCGTCGCCCGGGATCGCCGTGTGCGGCAGCGTCTCCAGGTTGGCGGTCGGGAAGCCGAGCTCACGGCCGCGGCGCGCGCCGCGTACGACGACGCCCTCCACCCGGTGTGGACGGCCGAGCAGCTGCGCGGCCCCGTCGACGTCTCCGGTGGCGAGCCGCTCGCGGATCCGTGTCGAGGAGATCGGCTCCCCGTTCGCGACGAGAGGGACGCCTTCCGCCTCGAAGTCGTACTTGTCCCCCAGCTCCCGCAGCAGGGCGACGTCTCCGCGCGCCTTGTGGCCGAAGCGGAAGTCCTCCCCCACGACGACGCGGGCCGCGTGCAGCCGGTCGACGAGGACCGACTGGACGAACTCGTCGGGCCCCATCCGCGACAGCTCCAGCGTGAACGGCAGGATCATGACGGCGTCGGCCCCCAGGCCCGCCAGCAGCTCGGCGCGCCGTTTCGGCGTACACAGCAGCGGCGGGTGTGTGCCGGGGCGCACGACCTCGTCCGGATGCGGATCGAACGTGATCACCACCGCCGGCAGTCCGAGCTCGCGCGCGAACTCCGACGCCCGGGCGACGATGCGCTGGTGCCCCAGGTGCACCCCGTCGAACACGCCGATGGTGACGACGGACCTGCCCCAGTCGGCGGGCACCTCGTCGAGGCCATGCCAGCGTCGCACCTGTCCACCCCTTTTCGCGGTCGTCTAAAGCCTGCCACACCGATGACAGCGGATGGGTTTCGGCTCATGATCAGGGCATGCCCCTCGCCTGGAGACCCGTGCTGGCGATCAGCATCGCAGCCGGCGTCGTACTGACCGCGTTGAGCGCCCGGTACGGCTATCACCGCGACGAACTCTACTTCCGCGTCGTCGGCGCCCATCCGGCGTGGGGGTATCCGGACCAGCCTCCGCTCGTCCCGCTGTACGCCGCCCTCGCCGGAGGCTCGCTCGTCCTGCTGCGCCTGCCCGCGACGCTGGCGTTCATGGCGGGGACGGTGCTCACCGCGCTGACCGCCCGGGAGATGGGCGGCGGTCCGCGCGCCCAGACGGTCGCGGCCCTGGCGTGGGCGGTCACGCCCGCCCTGGCGGTCGGCGGGCACCTCATGCAGCCGACGATCTTCGATGTGGTGGCCTGGACCGCGGTGACCTTCCTGGTCACCCGCTGGGTACGGGTGCGGGACGACCGTCTGCTGCTCGGCGTCGGCCTCGTCACGGCCGTCGCACTGCAGATCAAGTTCCTGATCGTCTTCTTCCTCGCCGCGCTGGCCCTGGGAGTCCTCCTGGCCGGCCCGCGCGACCTGCTGCGCCGCCCGCTGCTGTACGCCGGTGCGGCGGTGACCGTGCTCGCCTGGCTGCCCGGACTGTGGTGGCAGGGCCGGCACGGCTGGCCGCAGCTGGAGATGGGCCGGATCATCGCGGCCAAGGACACCGACGGCGGGCGGCTGGGCTTCCTGCCCTGGCAGGTGGTCGACACCGGTGTCTTCACCGCGCCGATCTGGATCGCGGGACTGGTGCGCCTGTGGCGCGGGCCGTGGCGGCTGTTCGTCTGGGCGTACGCGTTCCTCCTGCTCGTCTTCCTGATCACCGGCGGAAAGCACTACTACATGATGGGCGCGTACCCCGCGCTGTGGGCGGCCGGCGCCCAGGTCGTCGAGCGGTGGCGGCTGCGGTCGGTGATGTTCGGCGTCGTGGCGCTCACGACCGTCGGACTGCTGCTCCCGATATATCCGCTGCGGACCCTGCACGCGACGCCGGAGGCGGCGATCAGTTACGACGCCCGCGAGACCGTCGGCTGGCGGGAGCTCACGGCGGCGGTGGCGAAGGCGTATCGCCCCGGCTACGTCATCCTGGCCGGCGACTACGGCGTCGCCGGCGCGATCGACCGGTACGGCGCGGCGTACGGCCTCCCGAAGGCCTACAGCGGCCACAACGGCCTGTGGTACCTCGGACGGCCTCGGAACGACGATGCGCCCGTTCTCGTCCTGCCCGCGGAGCGGGAGGTCCTCACGCGGTACTGGTCGGACGTCCAGGTCGCGGGGAGAGTCGACGACGGCGTGCGGATCGACAACGAGGAGCAGGGGCAGCCGATCTGGATCTGCCGAGGTCAACGCGTGCCCTGGGACCGCCTGTGGCCGCGGCTGAAGCGGCTCGCCTGACGCCGTCGGGGCCGCCGCCTCGGAAACACGACACGCGGGGAAGGCAGGTGGGCTACAGCGGGCGGTCGGAGGCGTAGGGGCGCAGGCGGACCTGGATCTCGCCGCAGACACAGCGACTGTAGGTGACGACGCCCTCGGAGGTGAAGTGCCGGGAGAGCACCTCGTAGACGTCGGACTCGGGCCAGCCACAGGTCGGGCACTCGCTCACCGGAAGACTCCGCCTATGCGTCGCGTCGGGTGTAATCGAATAGATTGAGAAGACACTTACACCTAAGCACATCCGGGAAGATGGGGCAATGCGGATAACCGGCTACAAGAGCCATGGGGTAGGGGCCGCCGCCGCCCTCGTCAACGCGGTGACGAGCCGCGAGGGAGACGACGGCGACGACGCGCTGCGCGCGGTCCTCGGCGAACACGGGTTCTTCGTGCAGCGCTTCACTCCGGCGACCGCCGCCGAGCTGCGGCCGTGGGCGCGGACGCTCCGCTCCTTCTTCGAGGCCGAGAGCCTCGACGCCGCGGTGGGGCTGCTCAACGATCTGCTGTCGGACGTGCCGATGCATCCGCACCTGGCCGACCACGACGAACTGGGGTTGCACGTCCACCACGCGCCGCCCGAGGTGGACCTGGCGCACCGGGTCCGCGCCACGACGCTGATGAACCTCGCCGAGCTGCTCTGCGACCACGGCATCGACCGGATCGGCGTATGCGCGGCCGACGACTGCGACCGGGTGTACGCCGACGACTCCCGCGGCGGGCGCCGCCGGTTCTGCTCCGACGGCTGCGCCAACCGGACCAACGTCGCCGCCTACCGCGCCCGCCGCCGGCGGCCCGCCTGAGTCTTCCGCCCGGTCCGGGGCGCGCGTCGAGGATCACCGCCGTGGACCCTCGGCGGCGCCGCCCGTCTCAGGACACGAACACGGCGAGGGGCTTGGCGACCGGGCCGTGCTCCTCGACGAGGGCCAGCAGGGTGCCGTCGGGAGCGAAGACACCGATGGGGCCCCGGCCGAGCCCGGTCGCGGCCAGCCGGCCGCCGTGGGCGATCTTGCGCGCGTCGTCCTCGGAGACGTCCAGCCGCGGGAACGCGGCGGCCACCGCCTCCTCCATCGGCAGCACGGTGAACTCCTCGGCGAGCCGGTCGACCGTGTGCGCCATCGACAGGTCGTACGGGCCGACGCGGGTGCGGCGCAGGGCGGTCAGGTGCCCGCCGACGCCCAGGGCCGTCCCCAGGTCACGGGCGAGCGCCCGGATGTAGGTGCCGCTGGAACACGTGATGGTCGCGGTGACGTCGAGGAGGTCGCCCTCGCGGCGCAGCTCACCGAGCCCGAACTCGTACACGCTGACGGTGCGCGGCTTGAGCTCGACGTCCTCGCCGGCGCGGGCCCGTTTGTACGCGCGCTGTCCGTTCACCTTGATCGCGCTGACCTGCGGCGGGATCTGCTCGATCGGGCCGGTCAGGTCGACCACGGCGTTGCGCACGGCGTCCTCGGTGACCTCGGCCGCCGAGGCCGTGGCGATGGGCTCACCCTCCGCGTCGTCGGTGTTGGTGGACTGCCCGAGCCGAATGACGGCCTCGTAGGTCTTCTCGGTGAGCGCCAGGTGCCCGAGCAGCCGGGTGGCCTTCTCGATTCCGACGACCAGCACGCCCGTCGCCATGGGGTCGAGCGTGCCGGCGTGCCCGACACGGCGGGTGCCCGCCAGCCGGCGTATCCTGCCCACGACGTCGTGGGAGGTCCAGCCGGCCGGCTTGTCGACGATGACAAGTCCGTTCATGAGCGCGCGGCGACCTCGATCTCCTTGAGGAGCCCGCGCAGCCGTGCGACGGCAGGCTCGACCTCGCCGTGCAGGGTGAAGCCCGCCGCGGTGGGGTGGCCGCCGCCGCCGAGGGCCACGCAGGCCATTCCGACGTCGATGCGGCCCTTCGACCGCGTGGACACCTGCCAGGCGCCTTCGTCGTCCTCCTTGAAGACGACGGCGACCTCGGCCTCGTCCGTACGGCGGACGACGTCGATGACGCCTTCGAGCAGGTCGTACGAGAGGCCGTGAGCGGCACGGTCGGCGCGCGTCACGGTCGTCCAGACCATGCCGAGCCCGCCCGCGACGTCCGGCTCCAGCCGGGCCCGGCCGAGCGCTGCCGCCAGGACCGGCAGGTAGCCGAAGGGGGCGCGGTCCCAGACCTCGCGGGCGACCCGCTCCGGCCGGATGCCCGTCGCCAGCAGCCGCTGCGCGAGGGCGTGGACCTCGGGGGTCGTGGACCGGTACTTGAACGAGCCGGTGTCGGTGGCCAGCCCGACGTACAGGTCGAGCGCGATGTCGTGGGTGAGCGGCACGCCGAGCCGGGAGATCAGGTGTTCGACGACCACGGCGGTGGCGGCGGCGCCCGGGACGACCAGATGCGTGGTGCCGAACCACGTGTTCGACGCGTGATGGTCGATCACGATCAGCTCCCGCGCCTTGCCCGCATTGGCCGCGAGGCTGCCGAGACGATCGCTGCCGGCCGCGTCGAACGTGATCATCACGTCCGGCTCGGTGGGGAAGTCGGCCGGGTCGGTGAGCAGATCGAGGCCGGGTAGGAAGCGCAGGATCCGCGGCACGACGAAGGCGTCGCCGAACGAGGCCGTGAACGGCTTGCCCAGCGCGCGCAGCGCCTGTGCGAACGCCAGCATCGAACCCAGCGCGTCGCCGTCCGGACAGACGTGGCAGGCGAGGCACACCTCGTCCGTCCGCTGGATCGAATCGACCGCCCTGTCCCACTCATCGGCGGCGATGGCTGCGACCTTACCCGGCGCGGAGTTCACGACCGGGAGTATCCCGCGTCGCCGCCACCGCCGCCGTCGGTTTCGTCAACATCGTCCTCGACGAGCGTCTCCCGGTACGGGTTGGCGTCTCCCGCGGGCCGGGCGTTCTCCGCCACCTTCGCGACCCGCTCGTCGGCGGCGCGCGCCCTGGCGAGCAGGTCGTTGATCTGGCGGGCGTTGTCCGGCAGCGCGTCCGGCACGAAGGTCAGGCTGGGCGTGTGCCGCACTCCCGTGCGCTTGCCCACCTCCGAGCGGATCACGCCCTTGGCGCTCTCCAGCGCCGCGGCGCTGTCGGCGCGCTCGGCGTCGCTGCCGTACACCGTGTAGTAGACCGTCGCGTCCCGCAGATCGTTGGTCAGCCGCGTGTCCGTCACGGTGACGAAGCCGAGCCGCGGATCCTTGATCCGCAGCTCCAGCATCTCCGCGACGATCTGCTGAATGCGATCGGCGAGCTTACGAGCCCTCGCGGGGTCGGTCACAGTTCCTCCATCGTCATTCGCCCGCTCGACCGGTTCCGGCCGGGACGTGCCCTCACCGATGCCTCGCGAACGTCACTCAGGACTCCTCATCACTGAAGAGCCGCTGTCTGGCGGACAGCAGTTCTATCTCCGGCCGACCGGCGACGAGGCGTTCGCACGCCTCCAGCACCTCGACGCAGTTACCCGCCGTGGCGGACACGACCGCCACGGCGATCTCCCCGCGACGGTGCAGCTCCAGGTGGCCGGTCTCGGCCGCCGCGACCGCCGGGAACCGCCGCCGTATCTCGGCGACGATCGGACGGATGACGGCGCGCTTCTGCTTGAGCGACTGTATGTCGCCGAGCAGCAGGTCCAGAGTCAGCGATCCCACATACACAACGGTCATCCCCCGCGATCGGTTCCGGCCATCCGCTATCGGTCGTCACCCGAGTGCCAACAGCGGAGGTGGGGGGCGACGAAGCCGCACGCCACCTCTCGCCACGTCAGATCAGGCCTCTCGGGCCCTTCGTCCGATCAGGATCAGCCGCGCGGCTTCTCCCGCATCTCGAAGGTCTCGATGATGTCACCGATCCTGATGTCGCCGTACCCGACGCCGATACCGCACTCGAAGCCCTCGCGGACCTCGGTCGCGTCCTCCTTGAACCGGCGGAGCGAGGACACGGTGAGGTTGTCGGAGATGACCACACCGTCCCGGACCAGCCGCGCCTTGCTGTTGCGGTTGATCGTGCCGGACTGGACCATCGAACCGGCGACGTTGCCGATGCGCGGCACCTTGAAGATCTCGCGGATCTCCGCGGTGCCGAGCCGCACCTCTTCGTACTCGGGCTTGAGCATGCCCTTGAGTGCGGCTTCGACCTCCTCGATCGCCTGGTAGATGACCGAGTAGTAGCGGATGTCGACGCCTTCGCGGTCGGCCAGCTCCTGCGCGTTGCGCTCGGGCCGGACGTTGAAGCCGATGATGACGGTGCCCTCGGACGTGAGCGCGAGGTTCACGTCGTCCTGCGTGATGGCGCCGACGCCGCGGCGGATCACCCGCAGACCGACCTCCTCGCCGACGTCGATCTTGAGCAGTGCGTCCTCGAGGGCTTCCACCGAACCGGACACGTCACCCTTGACGACGAGCAGCAGCTCCTGGAGCTCGCCCTTCTCGAGGTCCTTGAACAGCTCCTCGAGGGTGCGGCGACCACGGCTGCGGAGCAGCTCGGCGTTGCGCTTGCGCGCCTGACGGCGGTCGGCGATCTGCCGTGCCATCCGGTCGTCGTCGACGACGATGAAGTTGTCGCCGGCGCCGGGGGTGGCCGACAGGCCGAGCACCAGGACCGGACGCGACGGCAGCGCCTCTTCGAGGTTGTTGCCGTTCTCGTCCAGCATCGCCCGGACGCGGCCGAAGGCCTCGCCACAGACGATGGAGTCGCCGACCCGGAGCGTGCCGCGCTGTACGAGCACGGTCGCCACGGAGCCGCGGCCCTTGTCGAGGTGCGCCTCGATCGCGACGCCCTGCGCGTCCTGCTCGGGGTTGGCCCGCAGGTCGAGCTCGGCGTCGGCGGTCAGCACGACCGCCTCGAGGAGCTCCTCGATGCCCAGCCGCTGCTTCGCCGAGATGTCGACGAACTGCGTCTGGCCACCGAACTCCTCGGCGACGAGGCCGTACTCGGTGAGCTGGGCGCGCACCCGCTGCGGGTCCGCCCCCTCCTTGTCCACCTTGTTGACCGCCACGACGATCGGCACTCCGGCCGCGTTGGCGTGGTCGATCGCCTCGGTGGTCTGCGGCTTCACCCCGTCGTCGGCGGCGACCACCAGCACGACCAGGTCGGTCGTCTCGGCACCACGGGCACGCATGGCGGTGAACGCCTCGTGACCCGGGGTGTCGATAAAGGTGATCTTGCGCTCCTGGCCGTCGACCTCGGTCGCGACCTGGTAGGCACCGATGTGCTGGGTGATGCCGCCGGCCTCGCCGGCGACCACGTTGGCGTTACGGATGGCGTCGAGCAGCTTCGTCTTACCGTGGTCGACGTGACCCATGACGGTCACGACCGGCGGACGCGACACGAGGTGCTCGTCGCCGCCCTCGTCCTCACCGAACTCGATGTCGAAGGACTCGAGCAGCTCGCGGTCCTCGTCCTCCGGGCTGACGACCTGGATGTTGTAGTCCAGCTCGGTGCCGAGGATCTGCAGCGTCTCCTCGCTGACCGACTGGGTCGCCGTCACCATCTCACCGAGGTGCAGCATCACCTCGACGAGCGACGCCGGGTTGGCGCCGATCTTCTCGGCGAAGTCGGTGAGCGAGGCACCCTGCGGCAGGCGGATCGCCTGGCCGTTGCCACGCGGGACGCGGACGCCGCCGATCGAGGGCGCCTGCATGTTGTCGAACTCTTGACGCCGCTGCTTCTTGGACTTGCGGCCACGCGTGGGACGCCCGCCCGGACGGCCGAACGCGCCCTGCGTGCCGCCACGGCCGCGACCGCCGCCACCGGGGCGCGGACCGCCGAAGCCACCGCCGCCACCGGGACGACCGGCACCACCGCCGGCACCCGCGGGACGGCCGCCGAAGCCACCGCCGCCACCGGGACGACCGGCACCACCGGGACGACCGCCACCGCCACCGCCGCCACCGGGACGACCGCCACCGCCACCGCCGCCACCGGGACGACCGCGGCCGCCACCACCGGGACCGCCGGGGCCACCGCTGTCACGCTGCGGACGGGACGGCATGTTCATCGGGCTGGGCCGCGGGCCGCCTCCGCCTCCACCTCCGGGCCGGGGCGGCATGCCGCCCGGGTTCGGACGCGGACCACCGGCGCCGGGCGCACCCGGACGACCGGGAGCCCCCGGACGCGGCGGCGCGCCCGCGGGACGGTCACCACGCGGTGCGCCGGGACGGTCACCACGGGGTCCACCGGGACGGTCGGGACGGTCGCCGCGCGGACCCGCGGGGCGATCGCCACGCTGCCCGGGGGGACCCGGACGCGGACCCGGCTTGGCCGAGCCCATGCCGGTGTTGGTCGAAGAGAACGGGTTGTTGCCCGGACGGGGACGTCCCCCGCCGGAACGCTGCCCACCAGAGCCGCCGGCACCACCGGGACCGCCCGTGCCACCCGGGCGCGAGCTCGGGCCCGGCTTCGGCGAGGAACCGGGCCGACCGGCCGCGGGCCCCGGACGGGGACCGGGCCTGGGCGCGGTGCTTCCGCCACGCTCGGCGGCGGGAGCGGAATCAGGCGTCGCCGGACGCGGCGCCGGCTGACGGGGACCCGGCTTCGGACCCTGGGGCGCGGACGGCGCCTCAGGGCGCGCGGCCTCCGCCTTGAACTCGGGCCTCAGATCCTGCTTGGGCTCGGGCTTCAGTTCCTGCGTCGGCTCCGGCCTCAGTTCCTGCGTCGGCTCCGGCTTCGGCTCCTGCCTCGGCGCGGCCGGCTTCGGACCCGGAACCGGCTTCCTCGGACCCGGCTTCGGAACCGGGGCCGACCTTCTGTCGGCGGACGGCTTTGCCGGTCCGCCACCGAATGCTTCTTTAAGTCTGCGTACGACCGGCGCCTCGATCGTCGAGGACGCCGAACGGACGAACTCGCCCATTTCGTTGAGCTTGGCCATGACGGCCTTGCTCTCTACACCGAACTCCTTGGCGAGCTCGTACACCCGGACCTTTGCCACTGCACTCCCTACTCGGCCCGGGGAAACGCGTCCTCGGACCGTCGCTACCTTGCGGTAATCATCGCTGCGTGCTCATCGAGCGCTCATAGCAATCTCGACCTGCTTCCGACTAGACGTCGCTTACAGAACCGCCCTGCTGTGACTCGAGCCAGTGCCGTAGCGCACTGACGTCGAGCGGACCCGGCAGGCGAAACGCCCGCGAGAACGCCCGACGACGCTCAGCCAGCTCGAGACATGCCTGATCGGGGTGCAGGGAGGCACCCCGGCCCGGCAGCCGCCCTCGCGGATCGGGGACGATGGAGCCCTCGATCACGACCAGGCGTAGCAAGTCGGACTTGGCCGCGCAAACCCGGCAGCCCACACACGTGCGCCGCGGGGCCGCTCGGCCACGATTCATGAGTCTACCGCGTCGACGCGTCGGCGGGACCTGCCGCATGCTCCCCTTCGGTGGAAGACCCGGCCTCGGTGTCCGGCCGGATGTCGATCCGCCACCCGGTGAGCCGGGCGGCCAGACGGGCGTTCTGCCCCTCTTTACCGATCGCCAGGGACAGCTGGTAGTCGGGGACCACCACCCGGGCGACGCGCCCCTCGGCGTCGACGACCTCGACGTGGTTAACCCGCGCCGGAGACAGGGCATTCCCGACGAAATCGGCCGGTTCGTCCGACCAGTCGACGATGTCGATCTTTTCGCCGTGCAACTCGTGCATCACGTTGCGGACCCGGCTGCCCATCGGCCCGATGCAGGCGCCCTTGGCGTTGACCCCCGACTTCCGGGACCGTACGGCGATCTTCGTGCGGTGGCCGGCCTCGCGGGCGATCGCCGCGATCTCCACGGTGCCGTCGGCGATCTCCGGGACCTCGAGCGCGAACAGCTTCTTCACAAGATTGGGATGGGTGCGGGACAGCTTGATCAGCGGCCCGCGGTGCCCCTTCTTGACCTGCACGACGTACGAACGGATCCGCTCGCCGTGCTCGTAGCTCTCGCCCGGCACCTGCTCCTCCGGAGGGAGCACGCCCTCGATCTTGCCGAGGTCGACGAGGACGTTGCGCGGGTCCCTGCCCTGCTGGATCACGCCCGCCACGATGTCGCCCTCGCGCCCGGCGTACTCCCCGAACGTCAGCTCGTCCTCGGCGTTGCGCAGGTGCTGCAGGATGACCTGCTTCGCGGTGGTCGCCGCGATCCGGCTGAAATTGGTCGGTGTGTCGTCGTACTCGCGTACGCCGACGCCCTCCTCGTCGGTCTCCGTCGCCCAAACGGTGACGTGACCGGTCTTCCTGTCGAGCTCGACGCGTGCCTTGGGCGCCGCGCCCTCGGTCCGGTGGTACGCGATGAGCAGTGCTTCCTCGATCGCCTTGACCACGAGATCGAGAGAGATGTCCTTCTCACTCTCGAGACTCCGCAGGGCCGTCATGTCGATGTCCACGAGGCCTCCCCCCTAGTCCTCGTCGCCGGCGGCGTCATCGCCCCGGCGGTTGAACTCCACCTGGACCAGTCCGCGGGTGAGCTCGTCGTAACCCAGCCGGCGCTCTTGGCCGTCACCGTCCAGAACGACGGTCGTGTCGTCGGCGCTCGTGACCCGGCCGGTGATCTCCCCGTCCTCGGAGAGCGTCGCGCGGACGAGACGGCCGACAGCGCGCCGCCAGTGCCGTGGCTGGGTGAGCGGCCGGTCGACGCCCGGTGAGGTGACCTCCAGGACGTACGGCCCGGAGCCCATCTCGTCGCTGTCGTCGAGGAGCGCAGAGATCTCCCGGCTGACGTCCGCGACGCCGTCGAGGCTGATCCCTCCGTCGGCGTCGACGATGACCCGCACCTGCCGGCGCTTGCCGGCGGGGGTCACGATGACGTCCTCGAGGTCGAACCCGGCACCGGCGACCACCGGTTCGAGTAGTCGCATCAGCGCGGCCCGCGTCTCGTGCCCGGACCCGCGCCGGCCCGCCTGAGCGCTGCCATGGCGGCCGTCCACGCTCATGTGGGCCTCCTTCATGCCTGATGGGACGGTGGCCGCCCGATGCGCCCACTCCGCACCCAAGACTATCCACAGCCGAGGGGGCCGGGTGCCCGCATCGCCAGCAGCCGGGTACAGCCTTGTGGAATGCTTGCGCAGCGGAGTGCAAGAGATCACGAACGGAGGCACGCTTGGACGCGCTGCGGTTCTCGAATCCCACGCGGCGCGCGGTGATGCTCGGTGGCTCCGCGGCGACGCTGACCGCGCTGGCCGGATGCACCAGTGTGGGGCAGGCGGAGGCTCCGGTGCCGGGTCCCGACGTGTCCGTGCTGACCGCCGCCATCGCGAGCGAGACGGCCCTCATCGCCCTGTACGAGGCGGTGCTCGGCGCGCACCAGACGCTGGCCGACCGGCTCAAGCCGCTGCACGACCACCACACGCAGCACCTCGCGGTCCTGAGACGCCACTACGTCCCCGGCACGAAGACCGGCACGGCGCCACCGTCCCCCGGGGCCACGGCCACGGCGCCGGACGGTGAGTCACGCGCCCTCGCGGCGCTGCGGTCCGCCGAGCACAAGGCCGCCACGGCCCGCGCCGACGACGTACGCCGGGCCGGCCCGGGGCTCGCCCAGCTGCTCGCCTCCATCGGCGCCTGCGAGGCCGGCCACGCCCAGGCCCTGGCCGGAGGCGTGTGATGGGCGCGCAGGACACAGTGGCCGCGCTGCAGGCGGCGCTCGCGGCCGAGCACGTCGCCGTCTTCGGATACGGCGTTCTCGGCGGTCACGTCTCGCCGGCGCAGCGCCAGAGCGTCACACAGATGTGGAACGCCCATCGCGCCCGGCGCGACCGCCTGCGCGGCTACGTCCAGGCGGCCGGCGGCCGTCCGGTGGCCGCGGCCGCCGCCTACCGGCTGCCGTTCAAGGTCACGTCCGCGAGCGGCGCCGCACGACTCGCCGCCGCGCTGGAGGACGGCGTGGTCGCGGGGTACGCGGTGCTCGCGGGGGTGAGCGATCCGGCCGTTCGCCGCTACGCCGCCCTGGCGATGCAGGAGGCCGCGGTGCGCGCGGTCCGCTGGCGGGGTTCGCCGCCGACGGAGGCCTTCCCGGGCCTTCCCTCGAGCGCCCTGTCTCCCAAGCCGGAGCGTTAGCCGCCCGTTTCCCCTTGAGAAACAGCCGTCCGTTTCCCCCTGAGCGATAGCCTGCCCGGGACGACCGATATTGGAGGTTACGGGCCGACTTATGGGTGTGGCGGCGAATCGACTCCGGGACACGTGGCGGACGCTGATGGGCGAGGTGTCCGCCGAACCTCCCGATGAGGAGGCCGGCGACTCCGTCTCTCCTCGGGCCCTCGACCTCGTCCTGCGCGTCGGCGAGCTGCTGCTGGCCAGCGGTGAGGCCACCGAACGCGTGAACGAGTCGATGCTCAGCCTCGCGGTGGCGTACGAGCTGCCCCGCGCGGACGTCGCGGTCAGCTTCACCGTCATCACGGTGAACGTCCACCCTGGCAACGGCGCGCTGCCGGTGACCGGCGGGCGCGCGATCCGGCGCCGCTTTCCCGCGTACTGGCGCCTGGTCGCGCTGCACTCGCTAGTCCTGGAGGCCTCTCTCGGCGTTCTGGACGTCGAGGAGGCCCACCGCCGGCTCGCGGAGATCAAGCGGATGCCGCCGCCCTACCCGCCCTGGCTGATCGTCGTCTGCTTCGGCCTGATCGCCGCCTCCGCCAGCGTCATGGTGGGCGGCGGCCCGCTCGTCGCCGGCACGGCCTTCGTTGCCACGGTCCTGGGCGACCGGACCGCGGCCGCCCTGGCCCGTCGTGGCGTCGCGGAGTTCTTCCAGCTGACGGTGGCCGCCGCCATCGGCGCGGCGAGCGCCTCGCTGGTGCTCGCGGTGGGCGCCCCGGCCCACGCGTCGGCCATCGTGACCGGCGCGATCCTGGCGCTGCTGCCGGGACGGCCGCTCGTCGCCAGCATCCAGGACGGCATCACCGGCGATCTCATCAGCGCGGGCGCCCGGCTGCTCGAGGTGTTCTTCATCGTGGCGGCGATCGTGTCGGGGCTCGGCATGGTCGTGTACCTCGCCGTTCGCCTGGGCATCCAGGTCGACGTGGGCGACCTGCCCTCGGCTCCCGTCGCCCTGCTGCCGGTGACGGTCATCGCGGCGGCGGCCGTGTCGCTGACGTTCGCGGTGTCCCTCGCCGTCCCCCGACGGGTGCTGCCCGCCGCTTCACTGGGCGGCGCGCTGATCTGGGTGGTGTACGTCCTGGCCCGCGGCGCCGGCGTGACGCCGGTGCTCGCCTCGGCGGTCGGCGCGATCCTCGTCGGGCTCCTCGGGAACCTGCTGGCCCGCCGCCGTCAGGAGCCCGCGCTGCCGTACATCGTGCCCTCGATCGCGCCGCTGCTGCCCGGCACGGCGCTGTACCGCGGGATGATCGAGCTGAACCTCGGGTTGCCCCAGGACGGCGTGCTGAGCCTGATCGGCGGGATGTCCATCGCGCTGGCCCTCGGCGCGGGGGTGAACCTGGGCGGTGAGTTCGTGCGCGCCTTCCAGCGGGTCGGCCTGGGCGTCTCCGGTCGCGGCGCCCGTCCCGCCGCCCGCCGCACGCGCGGCTACTGAGGCGTCGCCGGCCGGGCCTCGCGCTGCCCGCGGAGCGGCCGTTCAGCATGGTCACCGGCAGATGCGGCTCCTCAGTACGCCGCGATCACGGTGATCAGCCCTTATCTCTTGACCAATCGTTTGGTTATCATCCTCCGGTGAGCGACGAACTCGACGACCTGCGAGCGACCGTCCGCGCCTTCCTGGCCGAAGCGTGCCCGCCCACCGCCGTACGGCGGCTCATGGCCGACCCGGCGGCGCATGACGCGGCGCTGTGGCGGCGGCTCGCCGGCGAACTCGGGCTGACCGGGCTGGCCGTTCCCGAGGAGCACGGCGGGGCGGGGTGCGGGCTCGGCGAGCTCGCGGTCGTCTGTGAGGAGCTCGGCCGGGCGCTGACCCCCGTCCCGTACCTGGCGACGGCCGTCCTGGCGGCGCACGCCGTACGCGACGGGCACCTGCTCGCCGGGATCGCCGACGGTTCCCTCATCGCGACCGTCGTCCTCGACGGGGACCTCACGGCGAACGGCGATCGCCTGACCGGCACCGCGCCGTACGTCCTCGACGGGCACCTGGCCGACGTGATCGTCTGCGCGGCCGGCGGCCGGGTGTACGCGGTACGGGGCGCGGACGTCGCGCGGACCCCGTACGTGACGCTCGACCAGACACGGCGGCTGGCCCGCCTGCGGTTCGACCGCACACCGGCCGAGCCGATCGACGGAGACGTGACCCGCCTGCGCGACATCGCCCTGACCGCGCTCGCCGCAGAGCAGGTGGGCGGCGCGCAGTGGTGCCTGGAGACGGCGGTCGAGTACGCGAAGACGCGGGTCCAGTTCGGCCGGCCCATCGGCTCCTTCCAGGCGATCAAGCACAAGCTGGCCGACGTGCTGCTGCGCGTCGAGTCGGCGCGTTCGGCCGCGTACGAGGCCGCGCGGGTCGCCGATCACGAGCCGGAGTCGTTGCCGGTGTACGCCGCGCTCGCGGCGTCGTACTGCGCCGAGGCCCATCTCCACGCGGCGGGCGAGACGATCCAGGTCCTCGGCGGCATCGGCGTCACCTGGGAGCACGACGCCCAGCTGCACTTCAAGCGGGCGACCGCGTCCGCGCGCCTGTTCGGCAGCCCGGAGTCCCACCGCGCCCGGCTGGCCGCGGCCGTGGGGCTCTAGCCGCCCGCTGCCCGGGAGCGCCCGGACCCCTCCACCCCACCCGGCCGGCCACGGCCCTGGGGTTGCTACCGCCCGCTGGTCGGCAGCCCGGAGTCCCACCGCGCCCGGCCGGCCGCAGCCGTGGGGTTGTGGCCGCCGTCCGGCCCGGCCTCCGGTCGGCCCGGACGGCGGTCGCCGGGAATGCGGCCCGGACGCGGCTCGTTGCTCCGAGGAGACTCCCCACGAGGTGCCCCCCAGTGATCGACATTTCCCTGACGCCTGCCCAGACCTCATCGGTGCCGCGCCCGTCGGCGCGGCGCCGGTGGCTGCGCTGGGCGGGGCGCGCGGCCATGTTCGGGGCGATCGGCGTGGCCGCCTGGGCGTTCCGCGACCAGCTGCCCGACGCCGGAGCCCTGGTGCACGCCGCCGCGCACGCGAACCCCGGCTGGCTGGCCGTCGTGGTGCTCACCCAGCTGGCCTCCATGAGCATGTTCACGCGCGTGCAGCGACGGCTGCTGCGGGCGGGCGGAGTCCGGATGTCGCTGCCCAGGGCGCTGCAGATCACGTACGCGGGCAACGCGCTCTCGACGACGCTCCCGGTGGGTCCGGCGGTCAGCGTGGCGTTCGGCTTTCGTCAGTTCCGCCGCGCCGGAGCCACGGCGCGGTCGGCGACGGCCGTGATCGTGCTCGGCGGCGTGGTGATGAACCTCGGCTATGCCGCCGTCGGCCTGACCGCGCTGATCGCCGAACCGAACTCCCGGTCGTTCGCCATCACGGGTCTGGCGTCCCTGGTGGGCGCGGCGGGCGCGCTCGTCCTGCTCTGGAACTGGAAGCGGGGAGCGGTGAACCGCCTGGCGCTGCGCGCCTTCGGTCCGCTGCTGCGGCACCGGCTCATGGCTCCGCTCACCGAGATGTGGCAGGGCCGGGGCGCGCTGCGCCTGAGCCCACGCGACTGGGGCGTGCTCGGCCTGATGGCCGTACTGAACTGGGCGTTCGACATCCTCTCCCTCGCGACCGCCGAGCGCGCGGTCGGCGTGCACACCCCGCTCTACGCCGTCACGCTCGCGTACTTCGCCGCGCAGGCCGCCGGCAGTGTCCTGCCGCTGCTGCCCGGCGGGCTCGGTGCGATCGAGGCGAGCCTGGCGGCGTCGCTGGTCGCCTTCGGAGCACTCGCCGTCCCGGCCGGGGCGGCGGTGGCCCTGTACCGGCTCGTGTCCTTCTGGGGCGTCATCGGCGCCGGCTGGCTCGCCTGGCTGGCGGTCAAGGTCGGCGAGGACGACGGGACACGCCTCCGCCTGCGGAAGACGTTCGGCGACCTGGGAACGTCGCTGTACACCCCGTCGCTCACGATGGTCTGCGCCGCCCCCGCTCCCCCGGTTCCCGACTCCCCGGAATCCGCCCGGCCCTGACCTGGCCTTGGGGCCGCGGAATCCGTCCGGCCCACTCGACACGTCGCACCCGCGTGACCGCTTCTCACGGCTTGTTGCCGTACGATCCCGCTGCTACGCTTCCCAAGCGAGCGCTTGGTCATTTTGGAGCAGCACACTGCCGGAGGCGTGATGTCCCTACGGGTCAGCGTGGGTTACGAGCTCGAGGTGCGCGGGCGCACCCGCGAGGTCGAGCGGCGGGCCTTCGAGAACGTCATCGACCAGGTCGTTCTGGCCGACCGCCTCGGCTACGACACGGCATGGTTCGTGGAGCACCACTTCACGCGCGGGTTCTCCCACTCGTCCGCGCCCGACCTCGTCCTCGCCGCCTGCTCGCAGCGGACCGAGCGCATCCACCTCGGCCTGGGCGTCGTGCTCCTGCCGTTCCAGCATCCCGTCCGCACCGCCGAACGAGTCGCGACCCTCGACGTCCTCAGCGGCGGGCGGGTGGAGTTCGGCACCGGGCGCGGGGCGTCCCCGCTGGAGTACCAGGCGTTCCAGCGTCCCTTCGAGCAGTCCCGGCAGATCTGGGAGGACACCCTCGATGCGGTGCTGGCGATCTGGAACGCCGACGGCGAGCCGGTCACGCGGTCGAGCGAGTTCTTCGAGGTGCCGGGCGTCGCGGTCTACCCGCGCCCGGCGCAGGAGCCCCATCCGCCGGTCTGGGTCGCCTCCACCTCGCTCGACGGCTACCTCGCGGCGGCGCGCAAGGGCTACAACCTGCTCGGCATGACGATGTTGAAGGGCCTCGACGACGTCGCCGAGGACATCGCCAAGTACAAGGAGTGCCTGGCGAGCAGTGGGTTCGACCCGGAGACCCGGCGTGTCGCGCTGATGATCCCCTGGCACGTCGCGCCGTCGAAGGACGAGGCGATCTCCAGGGCCGCCGACGCGATCCTGTGGTACATCCGCCGCCAGGTGAACCTCGTCACTCCCCCGGACTACTACGACGCCCGGCACGCGACGCATCGGGTGCTGGGCCAGCTCGCGGCCGGCCTGCCGCCCGAGGAGGCCATGGAGACGCTGCGCGAGCACCACATGGTCGTCGTGGACGACGTCGAGGGCTCCCGTAAGGCCGTCGAGCGCATCCAGGCCGCCGGCGCCACCGATCTCATCCTCCAGGCCCAGGTCGGCGGCCTGGCGAACGAGCACGTGACCGGATCGATGCGGCTGTTCATGGACGAGGTGATGGGTTGACCGAAGGAGAGCGCATGACCTGGAGCACCCGAGGCGCCCTCGCGACTCCCCGCGACGCGGCGGGGCTGCTGCTCGTCTCCCCCGAGGCCGACGTGGTGGTGCCGCTGACCGCCGGGGACCGCGCGGCCGCGCTGGACATCGCGACGACGACGCTGCGCGCCGCGGGCGTCGGCCCGTCCGACCGGGTCGTGGTCGCGCTGGGCAACGACGGCGAGGCGACCGGCACGCTGATCGCGCAGGCGTGCGCGGAGATCGCCCAGGCCGCGGCCGCTCCGGGGCCCCGGGGGCGGCTGCGCCTGCACCACGCGCTGGAGGCCGTACGGGCCACCACCCTCGTCGCGACGCCCACGGGGGCGATGGACCTGCTCGCCCGGCTGCACCTGGAGTTCCTCCTCGACCCGCTCGACCTCGGCCTGCGCCGGGTCCTGCTCACCGGCGAGATCCCGTCGCCGGGCACCGCCGGACAGCTCGCGTCCGAATTCGAGGCGGAGGTGGGCGAGCTGTACGCCGACCCGTACTTCGGGCTCCCGTCGGCGTACCGGTCCCCGCGCGACGCCGCGTACACCCCGGCCCGCGACGGCCTGCTGGGCCTCGCGCCGATCGGCAAGGACGTGCTGCTGGAGCCGCCGTACCCGCCCGGAACGGCGGAGATCGTGGTCACTCCCGCCTGGCACTCCACGCTGGCCGGCACGACGCTGCGCACCGGGCAGGTCGTGCGCCTGACCGAGGGCGCGGGGATTCCCGCTCCGGAGCACACCGTGGGCGAGCACATCCTCCTGCGAGGGCGGTGGCTGTCGATCCCGCGCGTGGCCGAGGCCCTGTCCCGGATCGACGGCATCGCCCACTGGGACCTGCGCGCCGCCCGCGAGGGCACGCTCGACGCCGCCGCGCTGCACGTCACGTTCAACCGCGCGACGCTCGTGAAGAGCCCGATGTGGCGGTCGCGCATCCACCAGGCCCTCGTCGCGATCACCCCGGTGACCATCGAGGTCGTCGTCGAGGACGACGTCGCGGAGCAGGCCCGGCCGGGTTCGGTCACCGATCTGCGCGGCCACCATCTCGGCCGTGACCGGTCAGCGGTCGCGGAGTGACCCGGCCCGTTTTCCGAGCGGAGGCAGGTCATGAAACCGGTGCCGGACTGGGGGACGATCCCGCGGATGCTGCGCGATCAGGCGGTGCGCCATCCGGATGACGTGGTCGTCGTGGACGGCGACACGACGCTGACGCTGCGCGCGTTGCGGGAGGAGGCCGCGCGCGTGGCCCGGGGCCTGATCGCGCTCGGTGTCCAGCGCGGCGACCGGGTCGCCGTGTGGGCGCCGAACTCCGCGGCCTGGGCGGTCATCGCGTACGGCGTCTGGGACGCCGGGGCGATCATCATGCCGCTGTCGACGCGGTTCCGCGGGATCGAGGCCGCCGCCATGCTGCGCAGGACCGGCGCGCGGGCGCTCTTCGTCGACGAGGGGTTCCTGGGCTTCTCCTACCTCGGCGCACTGCAGGAGACCTGCGGCGGGCCGGTCGGGGGCCGCCCGTTCGGCGACCTGCCGGAGCTGCGGCAAGTCGTCACCCTGGCGGGGACCGGAGCCCGGCCGCCGGCGCTCTCGTACGAGGACCTCCTCGCGGGCGGCGAGGAGGTGGCGGACGCCGAGGAGCGCGCGCTGGCGGTACGCCCGGACGACCTGGCCGAGGTCATGGCCACGTCCGGCACGACCGGCGCGCCGAAGGGCGTCATGCTGCCCCACGCGCAGCTGCTGCGCGGCTACTGGGACTGGGCGTCGATCGTCACGCTGCGCGCGGACGACCGTTATCCGATCATCGCGCCGTTCTCCCACGGATTCGGGATCAACGCCGGGCTGCTGGCCTGCGTCCTCAAACGCGCGACGATGATGCCGATCTCGGTGTTCGCGCCCGACGCCCTGATGGACATGATCGAGCGGGACCGGATCAGCGTCCTGGCCGGTCCGCCGACGCTGTTCCACCGGATCCTGGAGGAGCTGGACGGCCGTGACGTGTCCTCGCTGCGGGTGGCGATCTGCGGGGCGGCGGCGGTGCCGCCGGAGCTGATCCGGCGGCTGGTCGAGCGCGTCGGCCTGGACCGGATGATCAACGCGTACGGCCTGATGGAGGGCACCGTCGTGTCGATGACGCGGGCCGACGACCCGGTCGAGGTGATCGCCGCCACCACCGGGCGACCGGTGCCCGGCGTGACCGTGCGCATCGTGGACGACGACGGGAAGGACCTGCCGGCCGGCGAACGCGGGGAGATCCTCGTCGGCGGGTACGGCGTCATGCGCGGCTACTGGGACGATCCGGAGCGCACGGCGGAGGCCGTGGACGCCGACGGCCGGCTGCACACGGGCGACATCGGCACGCTCGACGAACGGGGCGACCTCGCGATCGTCGACCGGAAGAAGGACATGTTCATCGTCGGTGGCTTCAACGCCTACCCCGCCGAGATCGAGGCGCTGCTGCTCCACCATCCGGCCATCGCCCAGGCCGCCGTGGTCGCCGTGCCCGACGACACGTTGGGCGAGGTCGGCTGGGCGTTCGTCGTCCCCGCCGCCCCGGTCGAGCCGGCCGAGATCATCGACTGGGCGCGCGAGCACATGTCCAACTACAAGGTCCCCCGGCGCGTCACGCTCGTCGACGCGCTCCCCGCCAACGTCAACGGCAAGGTCGACAAGCAGGCCCTCCGCGCCCGCACCGCCGCCCGCTGAGGCCGCTGCCGCGTGCCAATTCCATCAATCCGGGCATCGAGACCGCCTCACTGTGCCGGAGCAGCGCGCATCACCGCGGAACCGGGCGGACCGAGCGTAGGCGCGGCGCATGCCGGTGGGAAGACCGGCCCGGGACCGCGACGGCGCTCAGCCGATGCGGTCGGTGACCAGCGCGGGGGCGCCGAGCACCTCGACCGGCTCCTCGTCGTGCCGGGGCATCAGCACGACCACGACCATCGAGGCGGCGAACCCGGCCGTCCGCAGCCCGAGCCGGAGAGGATCGTGCGGCAGCGGCTCACCGAACACCGCGGTGCCCGCCATGACGGTGTACACGCTGCCGACGACGCTCGAGACCGGCACCACGATGGAGGCGCGGCCGCGCTGGAGCCCGGTCTGGAACAGCGCCAGGCCCGCTCCCGACAGCAGGAGGTACAGGTAGGGGTAGGGCGACGCGAACGTCCGCCCGATGAAACCGCCGGACCCGTCGGCGAGGAAGCCGGCGACGCCCTTGGTCTGCAGCGCTCCCGCGCCGTACAGCAGGCCGGCGGCGGCACCGTACAGCACGCCGGGAACGGGCCGCCCGGTGCGGCGCCCGGAGCGCGTCGCCGAGAGGAAGGCGCCGAGGCCGAGCACGACTGTGCCCGCCGACACGGCCAGCATGACGCCGGTGTCGGCGCGCACCCCGAGCCGGGTCGGCTCCATCGACATGCAGACGAGCAGCAGCGACAGCGCGAGCACGCCGAGCCCCGTCCACTCGCGCGAAGTGGTCCGCTCGCCCAGGAACACCGCCGAGAACACGACGAGCAGCGCCAGGCCGGCGAGCTGGATCGGCTGCCCGACGCTGAGCGGCACGAGCGACATGACGCCGACCTGGCAGAGCAGGCCCATGCCCATGACGAGGAACCCGGTCACCCACGCCCGGCTGCCGCACAGCACGCGGACCATGTGGCCCACCCGGTGCGCGTCGATCGGCGGCAGGTCGCGCAGCGCCCGCTTCTCGAGGACGAAGCCGGCGTTGTACAGGACCGTCGCCACCAAGGCGAGGATGATGCCGAAGAACAAGCAGCCTCCTGGGCTACGGGGGAAAGCGGCGCGATATGGGGGCGCCGTCGTGATCAGGTGACGCCTGTGAGCTGGGCGGAGACGTGCGATGGCATCGGCCCACGGCTCACGAAAATACCGGATCGCCCCCAATGCGACACACCGACCCGGCGAAAAACACGGCTCAACGTGCCGGGCGGCTCATCGTGGCCGCCACCGGACGAGCGTCAGGTCTTCGTCCACGTCGGTGAAGACCGCCTCGACCGGCATGCCCGCCGTGACCTCGGCCGGGTCACCCTCGGTGAGATCACCGTACATGAAAAGATCTTCGGCATCGTCGAGCCGGACGTGCAACACGGCGTACGGCACCTCGTCGGCGAAGGCCCGCATGAAGACCTGGTGGCAGACGATCCAGCTCGCGACCCGCCCGGTGCCCTCGATCGGGACCCAGCCGCTCTCCCGTGCCCGGCACCGGCCGCAGATGGCGCGCGGCGGGAAGCGCAGCGTGCCGCAGCCGCCGCACTTCTGGACCAGCAGCTCGTGCCGCCGGACGGCCTCCCACCACGGCACGGAGTCCCGGTCGACCTGCGGCCTCGGCCGCTCGGCGAGGCTCATGCGTCCGTCCGGAGGATCAGCGCCGACGTGCCGGCGAGGACGTAGCCGGGCTGGGCCGTCGACAGCGCCACCTCGGCGCCGCTCACCTGCCGGTCGCCGGCCGTGCCGCGCAGCTGCGCGACGGCCTCGGCGATGTGGTTGATGCCGTGCACGTATCCCTCCGAGAGGAAGCCGCCGTGGGTGTTGACGGGCAGCGGGCCGTCGAGGCTGGTCGCGCCGGAGGCGGCGTACGGGCCGCCCTCCCCCTTGGCGCAGAAGCCGTAGTCCTCCAATTGGACGAGGACCGAGTAGGTGAAGCAGTCGTACAGCTCGGCGACGTCGATGTCCTCGGGCCCGACCCCCGCCATCGCGTACAGGCGGGGGGCGATCCGCGCGGCCTCGGAGACGGTGAAGTCGCCGCCCTGACCGGAGAAGAAGCTGTCGCCGCCGCCCCAGACCGCACCGGAGATCAGGACCGGCGGGGTGGCCAGGTCCCGGGCGCGCTCGGCCGACGTGACGACGACCGCGCAGGCCCCGTCGGTCTCCAGGCAGCAGTCGAGCAGCCGGAGGGGCTCGGCGATCCACCGGGAGGCCAGGTAGTCGTCGAGCGTGATCGGGTCGCGTTTCAGGGCGCGGGGGTTCTTCACGGCGTTGGCGCGCTGGCCGACCGCGATGTGGCCGAGCTGCTCGTGCGTCGTGCCGTACTTGATCATGTGGGCACGGGTGGCCATCGCGAACTGCTGCGGCGGCGCGAAGTAGCCGTACGGCGCCTGGTACTGCGCGTCGAAGACCGGGGCGGCGCCGCGGCCGGTGCCGCCCATGCGGAACTCCGAGCGCGCGTTGATCGCGCGGTAGCAGACGACGGTGCGGGCGACGCCGGTGGCGACCGCCATGGCCGCCTGCCCGATCACCGCGTGCGAGACGCTGCCCCCGCCGAACTGGTCGAGGTACCAGCTCACCTCGGGGACCCCGAGCGCCGGGGCGACCACCCACGGCGGCGTCGAGTCGCCGACACGGTGGGTCGCGAGCGCGTCGACGTCGTCGACGGCCAGCCCCGCGTCGTCCAGCGCGGCGAGGATCGCGTCGATCGCGAGGGTGAGCGTGGAGACGCCGGAGTCCTTGCTGAACGGCGTGTACCCGACCCCGGCGATCGCCGCCCGATCCCGCAACCCCATGAGCCGCCCTTCGTCGTTTGAACAAGCGCTCGGTCAACCCTAGCAACCAACGCGGGTCTACCGGAACGCCGAACACTGAGGTGCGTGAGGCGTAGGACTTTCGGCCGATTTCACCGCTCGTCCGGAATTCGGGGGATACGGCGACGCTTTACTGGGAGATGTGGAGCAGTGGGCGGCATCCGGTCAGCTTGACACCCCCGGACGGGGCCGCCTATCGTCCAAGCAAGCGCTTGGCTAAGAGAAGGGAACCGGTCATGCCCGATGGCGCGACCGCCGCCACGTCGATCCCCCGAGGCTCGGCTGCGCGATCCTCCGGCCAGAACACGCCACGGCGCGCACCCCACTCGCCCAACGGAACGCCACGTCCGGGCGCGACCGAGCAGGTCACCGACATCGACACGATGCGTTTTCGCAACATCCTCGGCCGCTTCGCCACCGGCGTGGTCGCCATCACCGCGATCGATCCGGAGACGGGCCGGCCCACCGGCCTGGCCGCCAACTCCTTCACCTCGGTGTCGCTGGACCCGGCGCTCATCTCCTTCTGCGTCGCGCACACCAGCTCCACGTGGCCCCGGCTGCGCGACGCCGGCCGTCACTGCGTCAACATCCTCTCCGAGCCGCAGCGCGAGGTCTGCCTGCAGTTGGCCACGAAGGGCGGGGACAAGTTCGCCGGCCTGGAGTGGACCAAGTCCCCCGGCGGCAGCCCCGTGATCGACGGCGCGCTCGCCTGGCTGGAGTGCTCCGTCGAGGCGGAGTACGTCGCCGGCGACCACGTCATCGTCGTGGCCCAGGTCCACCATCTCGACAAACACCACGACGGCGATCCCCTCGTCTTCTACAAGGGCTCCTACGGCCGGTTCGACGGCTGAACCGGTGATGGACACGGGCTTCCGGGCCGAGGTGCGCGGCTGGCTCGAGGCGCACCTCACCGGTGAGTTCGCCGGGGCTCGCGGGCTCGGGGGCCCCGGACGCGAGCACGAGGGGTTCGACCTGCGCCGCGCCTGGGAACGCCGGCTCGGCGAGGCGGGCTGGACCTGCCTGGGCTGGCCCAAGGCGTACGGCGGGCGCGACGCGACGCTGGAACAGCAGGTCGTGTTCCACGAGGAGTACGCCCGCGCGAACGCGCCCCACCGCGTCGGCCACATCGGCGAGGGCCTCATCGGACCGACGATCATCGACTTCGGTACCGAGGAGCAACGGCGGCGATTCCTGCCGCCGATCCAGCGCGGCGACGAGCTGTGGTGCCAGGGCTACTCCGAACCGGGGGCGGGATCGGACCTTGCGAACGTGCGGACGCGGGCGGAGCCACACGCCGGCGAATGGGTGATCACCGGGCAGAAGGTCTGGACCTCCCTCGCGCACCTCTCGGACTGGTGCTTCGTCCTCTGCCGTACGGAGCCGGGTTCCCGGAGGCACCACGGCCTGTCGTACCTGCTCGTGCCGATGCGCCAGGCCGGCGTCGAGGTACGGCCGATCGTCCAGCTGACCGGCACCAGCGAGTTCAACGAGGTGTTCTTCGACGGCGCCCGTACCGACGAGGCGAACATCCTCGGCGCACCCGGCGACGGCTGGCGCGTCGCCCTGGCGACCCTCGGGTACGAACGCGGCGCCTCGACGCTCGGTCAGCAGATCGGGTTCCGGCGGGAGTTCGAGCAGGTCGTCGCCGCGGCCCGGCGCAGCGGCGCGGCGGCGGATCCCGTGCTGCGCGACCGGCTCGTCCAGTCGTGGATCGAACTGGAGATCATGCGCCTGAACGCACTGCGCACCATGTCGTCCCTGGCTGCCGGCGAGCCCGGGCCCGAGGTGTCGATCGCCAAGCTGTACTGGTCGGAGTGGCACCGGCGGCTCGGCGAGCTCGCCGTGGCGGCCCTCGGCGACGAGGTCCTGGTCGCCGACGCCGGACCGTACGAGCTGTCGGAGCTGCAGCGGCTCTACCTGTTCAGCCGCGCCGACACCATCTATGCCGGCTCCAGCGAGATCCAGCGCAACATCATCGCCGAGCGCACTCTCGGCCTGCCGCGAATCTGACGCCGGCGCTGGAGGCCTTTCGTCGCCTCCAGCACCGCCTCCTCAGTCGTGCTCTCCCGTTGTGGCGAGCACCCGCAGGACGCGTTCGACGACGACGTCGAGATCATCGACGCGTGCGATCCGCTCGGCCCACGACCACCAGTACCACCAGCCATCGTCGGAGTTCTCGGCGAGGATGTGCTCGGCGAGAACCGACACCTGTGGGTTCACCACATGCAGGCTCGGTGGTCCGACCCGTGGCACCGTCAGCCGTACGGCGAAGCCCCGCCCCCGGAGCTCGTCGCCGAGGCTTTCGAGATATGTGATGCGTGTCCGCGCTAAGGCGGCGGTCTCATTCGACACGCTCGGATCACCCCTCCTGGAACGGATCCGTCCCGACCGTGGACAGCATTCCGATGTGATGTACACCACGCAACGCGCAGCACCGAACACGCATGAACTTCCCCGACGCGCGCCCGAAGGGGGTGAGGAAGGTCCGTTCCGGTGGCACGTTTCCTCTCCCGACCGGCATGCTCGCAGGCAAGACTTTTAACCGGGATGTTCCGCCCTGCGCCAACTCAGCAGGCCGTGCGCACGTCTTAGTCGGCGGTAGTCGGCGGTAGAGGAGAAGAGAGGCGCATATGGAACTCGACGCGGGATCACACTCGCCGGTCCCGGGTGCCGGGTGGCACCGCCTGCACTATCCGGTGGGCGTGTTTCTGATCGTCTTCGGCGCCACGCGGGTGGGTTCGCTGCTCGACTGGTCCGGGCGCCACCGCGACGCCGCCCGGATGCTCGGCGTGGGCGACGGGGCGGTGACCGCCCTGCTGGGCGTGTCGGCCGTCGGCGAGCTGCTGCTCACCCTCGTCGCCGTCCTCGCCGTGAGCCGCCGCCGCGACGTCTGGCTGCTGGTCGCGCTCGCCGGGTGGCTGGCGGAGTTCCTGGTGCTGGCGGTCGTCGCCGGCGTCGCCGGGGACGTCCCCCGGCTCGCCGAGCACGGTCTGTTCCTCGTGGCGTTCGGCGGGCTGCTGGCGGCGACCTACCGCTGGAGCGGGGCCACGCGCGTCTCCGGTCGTCCCGGCGCCCCGGACGCGGTGGTCTCGGCTCCCCCGCAGCCGGCGCTCGCCACCCTGGCCGCGCCGCTCGGCCCCTCCGTCACCACGGCAGAGGCGACGCCCGAACCGCGGGTCGCGCCCGAACAGGCGCCCGTACGTCCGAGCAGCGACACCACCCGCCGGGATCTCAGGGCGCAGGGCCGTGACGCCGACCGCGAGGACGTCGGCGAACCGGCCGGCGACCCCCCGCCCCGGAACGCCGGTCCGTCGCGGAGCGACGTCACCCGTCGAGACGTCGCCGAGCCCACGCGACATGCCGGCCACCGGGACGCCGGAATCAGGGAGAGCGATGTCACCCATCGGGACGTCGGCGCTCCGGACGACGACGCCGCCCGCCGCGACGTTGGCGCCTCGGAAGACTCGGAAGACGACGCCGCCCGCCGCGACATCGACGCTTCGGACGACGACGACGCCCGCCGGGACGGCGCCGAGCCCCCGAGCGACGCGACCCGCCAGGACCTCACCGTCCGCAGGGGCGGATCCGCCGGTAAGAAGTCCGAGGGTGAGGACCCCGCCACGGACGACGCCGGCGCCACGAGGAATGACCTCCCCGTCCGCCCGCGCGGTGCCGAGCCGCCGGCCGCCGCCGATGCCGCCGATGCCGCCGATGCGAGCGAAACGCTGCTCGACCGGGACGGGTGAGGCGGCATTGCTCGGTAAAGCCGGGATCGCGCGCGAGATTCTGGGTTGTTCCTCCCGCTTCGCGGTCACGTTTACCGAGCATTCCGCGCGCCGACCGCACCCGGACACGGGCTGGGCGAGCCGGGCCGCGAACCTGGCGGGGCTGCCGGTCTCTCTCGACGGTCTTCTCGAGGCGCTGTCCGCCGTCCGCACCGCCTGACCGGGTGAAGGACGTGCCGGACCCGCAGGCGGTCGGTGTGGCCGGATCGAGATCAGCGGCGTCCGGTCAGCAGTTCGCGGAGTCGGCCGCCGGGCGGGTGGGCGGTCAGGGGCGGCGTCGGGAGGCCGGCGCCCGCGCGGAGGCCGTCGAGGAACTCCCGGAGCGCGTCGAGCGAGGAGTGCCGGGGAGACCAGCCGAGTTCGCGGCGTGCCCGGCCGATGTCCATGATCGGAAGCCGCAGCACGGCGTCGAACAGCCCCGGTGAGGCCGGTACGAGGTTGAGGTGCCAGCCCGCCCAGATCACGCCGCGCACGAGCGATGCCGGGACACGGACCGGCCGTGCTCCGAGCAGCTCGGCGAGCTCGGCGGTGCCCACGACCGGTTCGGCGGCGACGTTGAAGGCGCCGCGTGCGTCGCCCAACGCCGCGAGGCGGTAGGCCTCGGCGACGTCGGCGGTGTGCAGCGCCTGGAACCGCAGGCCCGGAATGTCCGGGACGATCGGCAGCAGCCCGGCCGGGAGGTTCGGCACCAACGGGCCGCCGAAGATCCGGCGCTGCTCCTGGGCGGACTCCCGCTTGAAGATGAACCCGGGCCGCAGGCGTACGACCCGGCGGTCCGGGTGGGCGTTCTCGAAGGCGTCCAGCACGCGTTCGACGTAGGCCTTCTCCCGGGTGTAGGAGGCACCGGGCCAGCCGTGCGTGGGCCAGGACTCGTCGACGGCGCGGTCCTTCGGGCCCGGGGAGTACGCGCCGACCGACGAGGAGTACACCAGGGCCGGCACGCCCGCCGCAGCCACCGCGTCGAACACGCGCGCGCTCCCGACGACGTTGGTCCGCCAGGTCGCCGCGGAGTCGTGGGTCGGGTGGAACGCCCAGGCGAGGTGGATGACCGCGTCGGCGCCCCGCATCAAGGGGACGAGGTCGGCCGTCGCGACGTCGGCGGCCGCCCATTCGGTCTTCGGAGCCGTCCAGTCGGGCTCACGCCGGGCGAGGCCGAGCACCGAGTCGACGCCGGGGTCCCGTGCGAGGGCCTCGACCACGCTGGTCCCGACGTTCCCGGTCGCTCCGGTCACGACGACGCGCATGTTGATGCGCCTACCCGGACGGGCGTCCCCTAATCACGGTGCCCCCCGGTTCCGCGCTGGTCACGGACGATCTGCTGGGCAGGCCGGTCGCGGCGGCGATCCGGTCGAGGGCACGGTGGAGCGTCGCCACCCCCTCCGGGTCCATCGCGGCCAGGAGCTCCTCATCGTTCTGCCGCGCCACTGCGGCTCGGTGACACGGTGATCGGCGCGGCCCACGGCCAGGTCCCGCAGACGGTCGGTCCCGCCGCCGCCCTGCCGGCGGCCGTGCGGCTGCTCAGTCGGCCGCGTGACCGCTACGAGATGAGCCGGGCGACGGCGGTCATCGTGCCGGGGGCCACCTCGGTGAAGCCGCCGTCCCGTACGGTCACGTCGGCCTCGGCCACGCTGCGGGCCCAGTCGTCGGCCTCAAGCACACGGACCCGCAGGCCCGGCCACTCACCGCGGGCGCGCAGCAGCAACTGGGCCGCGTGCCCGCACTGTGCGGCGGCCTTGCCGGTGGTCATCCCGACGCCGGGGTTCAACGTGACCAGGGCGTACGGCGGCTCGGGCGGGGGTTTCGGCTCGTCGTCACGCGCCAGGTCGGTGCCGCCGACCTGAAGCCTGGAGATCTCCGGCGGCACCTCCGTGACCGGTCCGGGCACGAAGGCCCGCGCCGGCGCGCCATCGTGGTCGACCAGCACGCCGGGCAGGGCGGCGAGGGCGTCCCAGCGCGCGCCTCGGGCCCGGCGCGCCACCTTGCGGATGTGCCGTGCCTCCCAGGCCGCCACCGCGTCGTGCCACTCCCCATCGGGTGCCGAACGCGGGTCGGTGAGCAGGCCGACGACGGCCATCGCCGCGGCCTCACAGATCGCCAGATGGGTCGGCGGCGAAGCCTTCTCGATGCGCAGGGCCAGTTGCATCGCCCAGGTGGGCTCCTCGGTCACGCCCCAATGTCTACCAGCCGTCGGCCTCGCGCGACGCCATGGCGGCGTGGCAGGGTGGCCGTATGAAGGTGGTCTTCGGCGCCGACGACGAGAACGAATGCACCCGCGCCGTCATCGAGCACCTCCGCAAGGTGGCCGACCTGCGGGTGATCGACGATCTCGACAGGTGGCCCGACTTCTCGCGGGAGGCGGGCCGCGCGGTGGCGAGCGGCGAGGCCGACTACGGCGTGCTGATGTGCTGGACCGGCACCGGCACGTCCATCGCGGCGAACAAGGTCCCCGGCGTACGCGCCGCGCTCGCCTGGGAGCCGTGGATCGCCCGGAACGCCCGGCTCTGGAACGACGCGAACGTCCTGGCGCTCAGCCTGAAGCGCCTGGCCCCCGACGTCGCCGTCGAGTGCGTCACGGCCTTCCTCGAGACCGAGCGCGAGGACCCCGAGGAGACCCCGAACATCGACCTGATCCGCGATCTCTGAGCGTCCCCGTGAGACGCTGACGGCATGATCCAGATCTCCAGTCGCGTGGTGTACCGCAACCGGTGGATGACGGTTCGGGAGGACGACATCCGGCATCCGGACGGCTCCCCCGGCATCTACGGCGTGGTGGACAAGCCCACGGCGGCGTTGATCATTCCGATGGAGAATGACGGGTTCCACCTCGTCGAGCAGTACCGCTACACGCTCTCCCGCCGGTCGCTGGAGTTCCCGCAGGGCACCTGGCCCGATGACCGGGAGACGAGCACCGAGGAGCTGGCCCGCGCGGAGCTGGTCCAGGAGACGGGCCTGCGCGCGGCGGCGATCGAGCGGATCGGCTCGTTCGCGATCGGCCCAGGATTCACCAGCCAGCGCTGCGACGTCTTCCTCGCGACCGGCCTGACGCCGGGTGAGGCGGCCGACCGCGACCCCGAGGAGCAGGAGATGACGCAGCGCTGGGTCCCCCGGCCGGATCTGGAGCGGTTGATCCGCGACGGCGAGATCGTCGACGGCTGCACGATGGCCGCCTACACCCTGCTCGGACTCGGCGGATCCGCCCGGTAGATCAGACGGCGGGCAGCTCGGAGAGGAGCGTGTCGGCACGGCCCCTGGTCAGGCCGCCCTCTCTGCGCCGGGTGAAGATCTTCTGGCGGAGGTCCGCCACCCGCTGCCGCAGGTCGACGTGCTGTCCGGCGGCCACTTCGTTCGTCAGGGTGGTGATGAGGTTGTCGAGGTCCACGGCCACGTCGGCGCGGACCTCCCGGACGGCCATGCCCTCGTCCACCGTCCGCCGCATCCGGGTCAGCGCGTCGATCACGTCGGCGGGGTTCGGCGTGGTGCGGGCCCGGGCCGGCCGGGTGGTGGGCGGCGGGGACGCCGGGCTGGACATGCGAGACTCCGTCGACGGCCCAGCGGACCTGCTCTCCGGCGTCGCGACGGGTGTGACGGGCGTGGCGGGTCCCGGGACACCGGACTGGGCCGAGGACGCCACCGGACCGGACGGGGAGCTCATCGCCGCCCTGGGACCGACGTCGCCGGAGCTCAGCACCACGGCGATCACCGCCGTCGTAACCGCGGCGGCGGCACCGGCGGCCACCGGCACCCGGCGCCGCCGGACGGCCGGCGCGGTGAGCACCCGCGTGATCGGATGCGAGGCCCTTCTCGGCGTGACGGCTTCGGGATCGACGGCGGGCTCGTCGCCCACGCCGAGCTCCCGGGCGACCTCGGCCGCACCGGGCCGGTCCGGCGCCGCGTGGGCGACACAGCGCGCCTGGAGACCGCCCAGGGTCTCCCCCGGCTGCGGGCGACGGCCCTTCACCGCCTCGAACCACACGACGCCGAGGGAGTACACGTCGGCGGACGGCGACAGGTCGTGCTCAGGCGGGAGGTAGTCGGGCGTTCCCATCCGCGCGTCACCGGCGATGCCGAAGTCGAGGACCTTCACCCCCGCCGACGTCACGAAGACGTTGTTGGGCTTGATGTCCCGGTGGACGATCCGCGCCCCGTGCGCGGCGGCCAGCGCCGAGGCGATCTGGCCGATCACCCGCTCGGCGTCGGGCACGGGGTACACGTCGGCGAGCGTCGAGCCGGTCAGCAGCTCCATGACGATGTACGGCGTGCCGTCGGACTCGCCGTAGTCGTGCACGGTGACGATGTGCGGGTGGGAGAGCGCGGCGGCGGCGCGGGCCTCGTCCCGGAACCGCGCCCGGAACTCCGGGTCGCGCGCCAGGTGCGGGTCGATGAGCTTGACCGCGACCTGCCGGACCAGCACCTCGTCACGGGCCAGCCACACGGATGCCATGCCACCACGGCCGATCCGCTCGTGGAGGCGGTACCGGCCGGCCAGAAGCGACTGCATCGGCACAGTCTTCCCCAAGTTTCGCGTTTCGCACGGGCTTTCAGCGCGCTCCGGACTTCGCGCCGCCGAGGGAGGACGCCCGGGCCACCAGATGCGTGTCGAGGATGACGACGGGGCGCTCGAGCTCCTCGCCGCGGATGCGGGCGAGGAGCAGCCGCGCCATCTCCCGGCCCATCGCCTCCAGCGGCTGGTGCACCGAGGTCAGGGGCGGGTCGGTGTGCCTCGCCGTCGAGGAGTCATCGAACCCCACGACCGCGATCTCCCTGGGGATGTGGATTCCGCGTTCCTTGAGCGTCCGCATGGCGCCGACCGCCATCGGGTCGGACGCCGCGAACACGGCGTCCAGCTCCGGGTCGAGGGCGAGCAGCTCGCGCATCCCACTCTCGCCGGACTCCTCGCTGAAGTCCCCGTACGCGACTCGGCCGGTGAGCCCGGCCGCGGTCAGGGCGTCGTGGTACCCGTCGAGACGGTCGACGCCCACCTGCATGTCCTGCGGGCCGGTGATGATGCCGATCCGGCGGCGTCCCAGGCCGACGAGGTGCTCGACGGCCTGGCGGGCACCGCCTCGGTTGTCGGCGTCCACGCAGCTCACCGGCAGGACCCCGGCGGGCCGGCCGCCGAGCACGGTCGGCACGCCGTTCTCCTCCAGGTGGTGGGGCAGCGGGTCGTCACCGTGCAGCGAGATCAGCAGGACCCCGTCGACGTGCTGGCCGGTGAGGTAGCGCTCGAACCGCGCGTGCTCGTCCTCCGACTGGGCGATCACCAGGAGCAGTTGCAGCCCGGTGTCCGCGAGGCCGGCGCTGATCCCCCGGATGATCCCGGCGAAGTACGGCTCGCCGAAGACGCGTTCCTCCGATTCCGACACGAACAGCGCGACCGTGTCCGTACGGCGCGTGACCAGGGCGCGCGCCGCGCGGTTCGGGACGTACCCGAGCTCGTCGATGGCCCGCAGCACGGCCTCGCGCGCCTCCGCGCTGACCTTCGGCGAACCGTTGATCACCCGGGAGACGGTGCCGCGGCCGACGCCGGCCCGCGCCGCGACGGCCTCGAGGGTCGGTCGCCGCCCGCCCGTCACGTGGTCTCCGGCCGCAGCGGGAGGAACAGCCTCTCGTCCGGCGGAAGTGCCCGTGACGGCGGGCGACGCGATGGTCGGTCGAGAGTGTTCACGGGCTCATTCTGCCGAGCCCGCCCTGCTCGATGACCGAGGAGTACCACTGTGCGCTGGTCTTGGGGATCCGCGCCTGGGTCAGGAAGTCGACGTAGACGAGCCCGAACCGCTTGGCGTACCCCCACCCCCACTCGAAGTTGTCCATCAGCGACCAGGCGAAATAGCCGCGCAGGGGGACGCCCGCGCTGATCGCCGTGTGGCAGGCGCGCAGGTGGGCGTCGATGTAGGCGACGCGGTCGGGGTCGCTGACGTGGGACCCCTCGCCGTTCTCGCCGTCCGCGAGGACGTCGTCGAACGCCGCACCGTTCTCGGTGACGTAGAGCGGCACGGACGGGTACTCCTCCGCCACGCGGGTGAGGACCTCCGCGAGCCCGGACTCGTCGATCTCCCAGCCCATCGCGGTGACCGGGCGGCCCACCTGGACGAAGCCGACGTGCTCGCTGCCCGGCCACGGCGACGCCTGAGCGAACGGCGACGTGATCGCGGGCGCCGCGCCCTCCTGACCGGTGACGAAGAACCGGTTGTAGTAGTTGATGCCGAGCTGGTCGACCGACCCGCCGATGAGGTCCAGGTCGCCGTCCCGTACGCCCAGGTCGAACCGGTCGAGGTCGGCGAGGACGTCCTCGGGGTACCGGCCGCGCAGCAGGGCGTCGAGGAAGAAGCGGTTCTGCAGCCCGTCGATGCGCCGGGCGGCGTCGACGTCCTCGGGGGCCTCGCTCGCCGGCGACACGGCGTACAGGTTGACCGAGGCGCCGACGTTGACGCCCTCCCCGCGCAGCGCCCGCGCCGCCAGGCCGTGGGCGAGCAGCAGGTGGTGGGCGGCGCGCACGGACTCCTCGGGATCGCGGCGGCCCGGCGCGTGATCGCCGGACGCGTACCCGAGGAAGGCGGCGCACCAGGGCTCGTTGATCGTCGTCCAGTTGACGACCCGGTCGCCGATGGCGTCGGACACCAGCTGGGCGTACTCGGCGAAGCGGTACGCCGTGTCGCGCACCGGCCAGCCTCCGGCGTCCTCCAGGGCCTGCGGCAGGTCCCAGTGGTACAGGGTCGGCCAGGGCCGAACACCCGCCTCCAGGAGGGTGTCGACGAGCCGCCGGTAGAAGTCCAGGCCCTCGGGGTTGACCGGCCCGCTGCCGTCCGGGCGTACGCGCGACCAGGAGATCGAGAACCGGTACGCGGTCAGGCCGAGGGAGGCCATCAGCGCGACGTCCTCGCGGAACCGGTGGTAGTGGTCGGTGGCGACGTCGCCGGTGTCGCCGCCGAGCACCCTGCCGGGCGTGTGGGCGAAGGTGTCCCAGATCGACGGGCCGCGCCCGTCCTCGGTGACGGCGCCCTCGATCTGGTACGCCGCGGTCGCCGCGCCCCAGACGAAGTCGGTGGGGAACCTGATCTCGGTCTCCGCCCGTGATTTCTGGATCGTCATGCCTTGACGGCCCCTTCCATGATTCCGCCGATGATCTGGCGGCCGAACACGACGAAGACGACGAACAGGGGGATGGTCGCCACGAGGGTGCCGGCGAACATCAGCGTGTAGTCGTTGAAGTACGCGTTGTTCAGCAGCGCCAGGGAGTACTGCACGGTCGGGTTGTCCGGGTTCAGTACGGCCCGCGGCCAGATGAACTCGTTCCAGGTCGACATGAAGGTGAACAGCGCCAGCACGGAGGCGGCGGGGCGCAGCGCGGGCAGCACCACGCTCCAGAAGATCCGGAACGTCGACGCGCCGTCGACGCGGGCCGCCTCGATCAGCTCGTCGGGGATGGCCTGCGAGGCGTACTGCCGCATCATGAACACGCCGAAGCCGGTGACGAGGAAAGGGACGATCACCGCTTGGAGCCTGCCGGTCCAGTGCAGGTGCACCATCACCATGTACAGCGGGATGATGCCCATCTGCACCGGGACCATCATGGTGGCGACGATGACCACGAGCAGCGCGTTGCGGCCGCGGAAGCGCAGCTTGGCGAAGGCGAAGCCGGCCAGCGAGGCGAAGAACACCGTGGAGGCGGCGACGACGGCCGAGGCGATCGCGGAGTTCACCAGGGCCTTGGCGAAGTGCGCCTGTTCGTTGTCGAACAGCCGGCGCAGGTTGTCGCCGAGGTGCTGACCGGCGATGAACGGCGGCGGCACCGCGCCGACGACGGCGTTGGTCCGCGTCGCCACGACGAACATCCAGTACAGCGGGAACGCCGACAGGACGATCCCGAAGATCAGCACGATGTACGTCAGCGGGCTGGCCTCCCACAGCCGCGCGGAGCCGGCGACGGCCTTCCGGGAGCGCCGCAGAACGGTCTCCTTCATTTCTCGCCACCTCCGGCGAAACGGCGGATCAGCAGGAAATTGACGAGGGAGAACACGAGGATCATCAGGAAGAGCATCCAGGCGACCGCGGAGCCGTAGCCGTACTGGAAGCGGTTGAAGGCGTTCTCGAACATGTACATCGCCACGGTCTGCGACTGCCGCAGCGAGCCGCCGTTCATGTACCCGAAGTTGAACAGCAGCGGCTCGGTGAACAGTTGCAGGCCCCCGATGGTGGAGATGATCGACACGAACACGATCGTGGGGCGCAGCAGGGGCACGGTGATCCGCCAGAACTGCTGCCGCCGTGCCGCGCCGTCGATGGCCGCCGCCTCGTACAGGTCGCGCGGGATCGCCTGCATGCCGGCCAGGAAAATGAGGGCGTTGTAGCCGGTCCAGCGCCAGTCGACCATGGTGGAGACGGCCACCCAGGCGGCCCACCGGTTCGCCTGCCAGTCGATCTTGTGCACGCCGAGGAAGTGCAGGAGCCAGTTGGCCATGCCGTAGTCGCGGCCGTAGATCTGGGTGAACACGATCGCGACCGCCGCGACCGACGTGACGAGCGGGAGCAGCACGCCCATCCGGAACAGCGTCTGGAACCGCAGCCGCCGGTTCAGCGCGTTGGCCAGCAGGAGCGCGAGCAGCAGCTGCGGCACGGTCGCGATGACGAACATGCCGAAGGTGTTGACGACGGCGTTCCAGAACTGGTCGTCGGTCAGCAGCCGCGAGTAGTTGCGCAGGCCCACGAACTGGTGGTCACCGATGATCTCCCAGCGGTGCAGGGAGACCCAGAAGGTGTAGCCGAGCGGGAACAGCCCGAACAGCAGAAAGAGCAGGTAGAACGGGGAGATGTACAGGTAGGGCGAGACCTTCAGGTCCAGCCGGGACAGCCGGGCGCGCCAGCCGCGCCGCCCGGGTGGTGCGGCGCGCGGTGCGGCCGGGGCGGGCCGCAGGTCGACAGCCATGTCCGAGGTCCTTTCGCGGAGACGGGCGAGCAGGGGAGACGGGCGACGCCGGCCGACGTTCCTGGGGAAGGCCGGCGCCGCCCGCCGGTCTCAGCTGCCCGAAGCCTTCTTCGCGTCGGAGACGGCCTTGCTCCAGCCGGAGCCGGGCGAGAGCTTGCCCTGGGCGATCGCGCGCAGGTCCGCCTCGACGGCCTGCCTGACCTCCTGGTTGTCCGCGCCGAGGTACACCGGCTTGAGGTTGATCGCGGCCGGAGCGTAGATCTGGCCGACGGGCGCGTTGTTGAAGTACGGGTTGGCGAACGCCTTGACCGCCGGGTCGTTCAGCGCCTGCGGTGAGGACGGCAGGTTGTTGGCCGCCTTGAACGCGGCGACCTGCCCCTGCGCGCTGGTCAGGAACTGCACCAGCTCGGCGGCCTCCTTCGGGTGTTTGCTCTGCGTGGGCACCGCCAGCCAGGAGCCGCCCCAGCTGCCGCCGCCGCCCGGCACACCGGCGACGTCCCACTTGCCCTGCTGCTCGTCACCGCCGAACTGCTTGATGAGGCCGAGCATCCACGCCGGGCAGGGCGCGGTGGCGAACGCGTCCTTCTTCAGCGCCTGGCTCCACGGGTCGGACAGGAACTGCACGCCGTTGGCGAGTCCGGCCTGGGACATCTTCACGGTCTCGTCGAACGCCGTCTTGACGGCCGGGTTCGACTCCATGACGAACTTGTTGCCCTGGTCGAAGTACGTCTGGTTGGAGCCCTTGCCGGCCTCCTGCATGAGGATCGTGTTGTAGTACGTCTCGGGGCTGTCGATGAACTTGGTCTTGCCCCCGACCTTCGACGTGAACTGCTGACCCACCTTGATGAAGTCGTCCCAGGTGGGCCACAGCTTGGTGACCGCGTCGCGGTCCGAGGCGAGGCCGGCCTTCTTGAACAGGTCCTTGCGGTAGCACAGCGCCATGCTGCCGACGTCCGTGCCGAGGCCGATCAGCTTGGAACCGTCCGGGCTCATGCCGCCCTGCCACTTCCACGGCAGGAAGTTGTTCTGCAGCGACGCCGCGCCGTACTGCTTGAGGTCGGCGAACTTGTCGGGCTGGGCCTTGAACTTGACCATGATGCCCTCTTCGATCGCCACCACGTCGCCGGCACCGGCGCCGGCCGCGATCCACTGCTGGAGCCGCGGCAGGTAGTCGTCGAGCTTCGGGACGTTGCGTTCGGTCACCTTGATGTTCGGGTGCTGGGCCATGAACTGCTTGTAAAGGTCCTGGTAGCCGAAGGTGCCGAAGTCGTCGACCGTCAGGGTGATCTTCTCGTTCGAGCTGTTCGAATCGCTCGTCTTGCCGTCGTCCCCCGAGCACGCCGTCGCCGCCGCGAGCGCGGCGGACAGCACGATCGCCAGGGCACCAATTCGCCCGCGATGCATGTTGACCCTCATGACGGACCCCTCTCAGGTCGTCTCCATAGGCGGGGTTTTGCCGGAACCCTTGGTGAGCCCGGTTTGCGGTGGGAGCGCTCCCACGAGGGAATCCGGGAGGCGCAGGGGGTGTCAATAGCCCGCAACACATTCGTTACGCGGCCGTCACGCCGCCTTCTCCCACGACGACACGGTCCGCCCGTCGCGGGCCGCCTGACGCCTCGCGGCCCGCACCCGTGACAACCTCGGAGGATGAGGCTTCCGGAGCAGATCACGCGCGCCCGCTTCGCGTCCGCGCGCGCCGTGCGCCTGGCGACCGTGGACGAGACCGGGCGTCCACATCTGGTCGTCGTGACGTTCGCGGTCGACGGCGACCGGATCTACTCGGCCGTCGACGCCAAGCCGAAGCGCACCCGGGATCTCAAGCGGCTGCGCAACATCCAGGCCGACCCTCGCGTCGCCGTGCTGGCCGACCACTACGAGGACGAGTGGTCCCGCCTGTGGTGGGTCCGCGCCGACGCCACCGCCGAGATCATCGAGGATCCGGAGGCGATGGCGGCGCCGATCGGCCTGCTCCGCGAGCGCTACCGCCAGTACCGCGCCCATCCCCCCGACGGCCCCGTCATCGCCATGACCGTCCACCGCTGGTCCGGCTGGTCCGCCTCCTGATCGCCGCAATGCGGCGGAAATCGCGTTAAACGCCGGAATTCCAACTCCGTTCCCGGAATTTGCGGCCCCCATAATCGGCCTTTACTCCGGTCGATTAGTCAATTATTTAAAGTGATCTCCCGTGGGCCGCAGCGGCGACATCGAGCGAAAGCATCGCATCACCGCGACCGAAACGCATTCCATGCCGCACATAGGAGGACACATGCATCGCATTGGATACGCAACAGGTGGCGCGATCGCTCTGGCGATCGCCGCCCTGCCGCAAGCGGCGAACGCGGCGGACACGACCGTGACCTTCGGCGTGACCGCCGGAACACTCACGATCTCGGCACCGACGGCCGTCTCCCTGGGCAACGGCGCGCCCGGCGGAACCATCACCGGGAGCTTCAGCGGAGGTGGCGTCACCGGTGTCACCGTCACCGACGCACGCGGCCTCAATCCCGCACCGTGGACGGCCACGGTGTCCTCCACGGATTTCTCCCCCACCGCCGGTACGGGCGCAATTCCCGCCGCGGATGTGAATTACACCCCGAACACGGCCACGTTTACCGGTGACGGGACGTTCACCGCGGGAACGGCGGGTCCGCTGAGCTCGGGTGGTTTCACCGCCTACAGCCACACCGGCGGAACCGGGGGCAACACCGCCAACTGGATTCCCACCCTGCTGGTCAACGTGCCCGTCACCGCCCACGTCACCACCTACACCGGAATCGTGACCCACTCGGTGGTCGCGAGTTGATCCGACTTGCCGCCGTGACGCTGCTGACCGCGCTGTCCCAGAGCACGGTCAGCATGGCGCCCCAGGCAGGCGCGGTCGCGGGCGGGAAGGGCACCGGCGGCTTCGGCATCCGGCTGGCCGAGGCGCCCGTGGCCCGGCGCCACGACCCGCGCGCGCGTACCGGCATCGTCGACCATCTCGCCCCCGGCACCACCATCAAGCGACGGGTGGAGCTCTCCAGCACCTTCCGGAAGGCACTGCACGTCCAGTTGTACGCCGCAGCCGCCACGATCGCGCACCACCGGTTCACGATCACCCCCGATCGCACCCCGAACGAGCTGACGACCTGGACCTCGCTCGACCAGCCCGCGGTCACCTTGTCGGCGTTCGGCAAGAAGACCGCGCGTGTCACGATCCGGGTACCGGCGACGGCATCACAGGGCGAGCGGTACGGCGTGATCTGGGCGCAGGTCACGGCCCGGCCCGATGCCAAGCACAACGTCGGGGTCACCAACCGGGTGGGGATCCCCATCTACCTCGACATCGGCCCGGGCGGCGAGCCGCCGTCGGACCTGCGGATCGAGAAGCTGACCCCGGCCCGCGCCGAGGACGGCCGGCCGCGACTCGTCGCCCAGGTCCACAACACCGGGGGCCGTGCGCTCGACGTGAGCGGGACGCTCTGGCTGTCCGACGGCCCCGGCGGCCTGAGGGCCGGCCCGTACGCCGCCACGCTCGGCGTCACGCTGCCTCCCGGAGACACCGCACCGGTGATGGTGGTGCTGGACAGGCGGATGCCGAACGGCCCGTGGAAGGCACGGCTGACGCTCCGGAGCGGCATGGTCAGCCGGACGGTATCGGCCACCGTCTCGTTCCCGGATAAGGGCACCGGCACGGCGATCGCCCTGACCTCGAACTCCGCGTACACGGTCCCGGCGCTGGCCGGCCTCGTCATCGTGGTGGGCGGCGTGCCGCTGTTCCTGCTTCGCCGGCGGTCAAGGACGAGGTGACGCCACCTGCTCTCCGGCAGGGCGGGCCACGGTCGGGCCGGACGTGAGCGCCAGGCCGGCCGGCAGCCGCCGGAATCGCGCGAGCGGCTGCCGGCCGGCCCGTGTTCACAGGACCGCTTTGGCGATCTTGTCGACGTAGTCCTCGGTGAACCAGAGGTTGCTGTCGGGTCCGACCGTGATGTCGAGCGGTCCGGAGACGCTGGTCGGGACCGCGTACTCGCTGATCGTCCCCGAGGTGCTGACGCTGGCGAGGTTGTTCGCGGACTGCTCGACGAACCACAGGTTGTCGTCCGGGCCGGCGGTGATGCCCCACGGGAAGCTGTTCGGATCGCTCAGCGAGTACTCGGTGAACGATCCGCCGGTGGTGACGGAACTGACCTTTCCGTTGCCGTCGGTGTACCACAGGTTCCCGTCCGAACCAGTGGTGATCCCGATCGGCATCGCGCCGCTGCTCGGGATGGTGTATTCGGTGACCGACCCGGACGTGGTGATCTGGCCGATCGCGCCGACCTGGGCCTCGGTGAACCACAAGGCGCCGTTCGGGCCCGAGGTGATGCGCAACGGGTAGGCGCCGCTGGTCGGCAGGGAGTACTCGGTGAGGGTCCCGGAGGTCGTCAGCTTCGCGATCTTGTTGCCCTCGAGCTCGGTGAACCACAGGTTGTCGTCCGGCCCGGCGGTGATGCCCCAGGGGTAGGCGCCGCTGGTCGGCACGGAGTACTCGGTGATCGTCCCGGAGGTCGTTATCTTCCCGATCTGGTTGGCGTTGGACTCGGTGAACCAGAGGGCGCCGTCCGAGCCGACGGTGATGTGGGTCGGCCCGGCATCGGCGGTGGGCAGTGAGTACTCGGTGAACAGACCGCCGGTGGTGAGCTTCCCGATCTTGTTCGCGTAGTTCTCGGTGAACCACAGGTTGCCGTCCGGGCCGCTGATGATGCCGACGGGCGTCGCCGGGCTGGTCGGTATGGATATCTCACTGATCGTTGGCGTCTTTCGAGCCTGGAGTGCCTTTGGGGGCTGGAAGGCCTTTGGAGGCTGGAAGGTCTTTTGAGTCTGCAGCGCCCTTAGAGCCTGCGCCGGCGCGCCGACGGCGACTCGCTGCGTGGGTGGGTAGTGACACCGGATGTTCCGGTGCTGGGGCATGCGCTTGAGCTTGAGGCACAGCTTCACGTACGGGGGCAGGACCCGCTGGCCCGGCGGAGTAGCGGACGCCGCAGGCATGAGTGCGGCTATCGCCAGCACCAGCGCCATGGCCGCGAACAGGTATCTGAATGGTCGAATGCGGTAACGCATGACATCCCTTCCACCGAAGAGTTCGGAATAACGCGGATAGGCCGCCGGGATTCGATTGAACGATGTGAAGGGCCGCGACGTTGGACCGCCGCGAATCGACTCGGCATCAGATGTACGCCCTGACGGCCCCGGCCCGAACAGCACTGCGAGTCCCGCCCGGCCCGACGATCCAGATATCTCCCAATTCCGCCATGGCCTACATTCACGCCCGGTCATGAGTCGGTCAATTCAGCGGACCAGATCGACACAGAGCAGGAGGGTTTCCGCAGAAGAATTCCGCGTCGCCACACGCCACGAACCGTGGTGCCGAAAATGGACTTTCGACCGGTAATGTCGCCAGGCGATCTCACCGGGTATTCGCCGGATCCCGGCGCGGGCCGTCAGGCGACCGAATGGGAGACCACGGCAGTGTAGGTGCCCGCGACGGCCGACGCCGGGACGGTGACGACGAGCGTCGGCGCCCAGCTCATGGTGCTGGTGCCCAGCGCCTTGAACGCCGAGAACGCGGTCACCGTCGTGGACAGCGGCACTCGCTGTGCCGCAGTGGTCTGGCCCGGGGTACGGAAGCTACCTCCGACCGAAGCGGTGGCCGGACCGGACCAGTACGCGATGTTGCCGTTCGTGATGGTCTCGGCCGTCGTGCCGCCACCGGTCGTGAGGTTCGTGGCCGACACGGTCGCCGTCCAGCCGACCGTCCCGAGCCGGCTGTCGGTCACGGTCACCGTGCCCATGGAGGCGCTGATCGTGCCGCCGGGAAGGGCGCTGCCCAGACTCGCCGTGCCGGGTACGGTGATCGTCAACGTGTTCGCGAGTGCCGCGGTCATCGACCGTCGCACCACGCGGGAGCCGTCGGCCGCGCAGGAACGGTCGGGTCGCGCCCCGGCCCGGCCGCCTGGGATGAGGCGGGCCTCACCCGGGGACAGGGCGAACCGTCCGGCCTTCCGGAGATCAGCTGGCACCGGGCGGCGCCGCCGGGCGGGCAACGCCGGCCGACGGGCCGGAACCCGAACCGGCCGGTGTGCGACGGACGTTCGATCACGACGGTCCGGTTCCGCCGCTCGCGCGCCCCGGGCGGGCCGGCGGTGGAGCCTGGATGTCGCCGGTGGGATGGCGGACCGCCGGCGCCGTCCGGTATCTGAGGCGTGCCAGCGGGCCGGCGTGCCGTCGATCCGGCGCCGGACCTCTCGCGCACCAGCGGCCGAAGGACCGGGCCCGGCGCGTTCGCCCGGCCCGGGCAGGAGGAGATCGGATGCTGACCGACCGCCCGAGCGGCCCGGCACCGCCGGGCCGCCGGAGCCGGCCCGTGGCGTGGCCTCCGGCAGGTCGCTGGAAGGCGCCGGGTCGGGCGAGTCGCTCGCCGCGGGTTCCCGTGGTGTGACCGCCGGGTTCGCGGACGGCGACGACGTGCCGGTCCCGTCGGCGGCGGACGTCGGCGAGCCGGCGGCGGACCGAGCCGGCGTCACCGCCCCGCTCGTCCCCCCGGTCCGCGGCGACGCGGGCGTCGTCGGGGGACACCAGGCCGTCGCCGCCGGCGACCGCCAGGGCTGGAGCGTATGAGGGTGGTCTGGTCCCCGCACCGGGGAGGCGGCGGCCGGAGCGCCCGTGCCGAGAACCAGCGCGATCGAAACGATCAGCGATGGACCGCGTCCGTGGCTCTTCCTCATCCCGGTCCCCGAAAGTTCGCATCAGCGCCGCATACATGCATCCGCCCGGCGGTGCACGAAGAAAATCAATGGCAGCTTAGCCCCCCAGACCGAACCGTGTTCTCCGATCGCTCCCGTGGACGGCAAATGCCGTTCAAAGAAGCAGTCGAACCTCGCATCAACCGCAGTTATCGGGCGACCGTTCCAAGCCGCAGCCGACGACATACCACCCGCACCATCCGGAAGCCGATCAAATAATTACCTGACACTTACTCGGATGGTTTTCAAATTTCGACCACCGAGCAGGGTACGCTCGCGCAAGCGCCCGACCCCAGGCGGATTGTTTCGGCGGAGGAGATCGACAGTTGCCCAGAAACCGCCTCGGCATTCCGTCGGCGAGCGCCGCCGTGGTGGTCGCCATGCTCGTCGCCCTGCCCTCTCACGCCGGCACCTGCACGTCGCCGACCGCGTGCCCCACCACGACGACCGCCGTGGTGACGGCGCCGGGCGGGCTGACCATCAGCGTGCCCGCTAGCCCGGTCAGCCTCGGGAGTGGCGCGCCGGGCACCCAGATCAGCAAACATCTCGGCTCTACCACGGTCACGGATCAGCGTGCCGTGCTCACCGCCACGTGGACGGCGAGCGCGTCGGCCACGAACTTCACCACCGGCGGCAACACCATCTCCAACAGCGCCGTCCTGTACTGGTCCGGCACCGCCACCGCCACCACCGGAACCGGAACCTTCGTTCCCGGGCAGGCCAACGCGGCGGCCGCGCAGTCGCTGAATGTGTCCCGGACCGCGTTCAGCAAGACGATCGGATCCGGTGACAACTCCGCCACCTGGAACCCCACCATCGTGGTCAACATCCCCGCCCTGGCGGGTTCGGGGACCTACACCGGTACGGTGAGCCAGTCCGTTGTCTGAAGCCCGGCGGCCCGCCTCGGCGACACTTCTCGTGCTCGCCCTTCACCTGTTCGGTGCCACACCGGCGACCGCGCATGCCGACGGGAGGCACGCGCGTCCTGGGGACGAGGGTGCCATCGGCATCAGCCTCGTCGGGACTCCGTCAGATCGGACGGACGATCCACGCGCGCGCGTCTTCATCGACGACCACGTCGATCCCGGCACCACGCTCACCCGGCGCCTGCGGGTCGACAGCACCTCGCGAACGCCCCAGCATGTGACGCTCTACGCCGGCGCCGCCGGAATCAGCGGCCACCGCTTCACCTTCGCACCGGGCGCCACCGGTAACGAGCTGACCTCATGGATCACGCTCGACCGTTCCCGGCTCGCCCTGAAGGCGCACGCCGGCGAATCGGTCGAGGCCACCATCGCCGTACCGCCATGGGCGACGAAAGGCGAGCGGTACGCCGTCATCTGGGCACAGGTGTCCTCCGTCGCGCGGAGCCGTAAGGCGAACATCGCCCTGGTCAACCGGGTCGGGATACGCACGTATCTCGACGTCGGCCCGGGCGGCGAACCGCCGTCGGACTTCACGATCGGCGAGGTACGGCCGCAGCGAACCAGGGGCGGACAACGGACGGTCGTGGCGACCGTCTCCAACACCGGCCGGCGCGCCATCGACCTCGGTGGGCGGTTGTTCCTGTCCGCCGGCCCCGGTTCCCTGCGCACCGGCCCCCTCCCGGTCATCCGCGGCACGACACTGGCGCCCGGCGATCAGGGACAGATCACCGTGCCCCTGGGCCCGGACCTGCCGGAGGGCCCGTGGACGTTCCGCCTCACCCTGCGAAGCGGCCGGATCGAGCACACGGCGACCGGCGCTCTCACCTTCTCGAAGAAAGCCAGCGCGTCAGGCGTATTGCCGTCATTCGTCACCTGCCTCCTGAGACCGGCCGGCACGCTCGCCGGATTCCTGACCGCCGCGCTGATCCTTCTTCTCGTCCGCCTGCGCCGTTTCCGCGCCGGTACACAAGTCCCCGGCCACCGGCCGTCTCGGACCAGGTGATCAACGGTGGTCACCCCGCATGCCGTTTCTCACGGAAGTGACGAATGCGCTCACCCGTCGAGAAGTCAGCACGTAGCTCCATGGCCCCTCCGGGGAGAGCGAACTCCATCCGCAGACTATGGAGGCCATACCGTTGATCATCGAGGGTTTTCGCCTCTATCGGTGCGAAAACCCTCGCCGATCATGGCCCCCTCGGCGCCTGCGGCTACGGCGCGGCGCGCTACCCGGCGGTCAGGTCTCGGGCCTGGTCCGGGGAGTGGAAGACCTCGGCGCGCATGCCGACCTCGCGGGCGGCCAGGACGTTGACCTCCGTGTCGTCGATGAACAGGCAGTCGGCGGGCGCGACGCCGAGGTGTTCGGCGGCGATCTCGAACGCGCGGTGGTCGGGCTTGGCCACGCCGATGGCGCAGGAGTACGTCAACGCGTCGAAGTGCGCGAGCCACGGCCCGTGCCGCTCCTCGAACACCGGGACCAGGTCGGCGATGATGTTCGACAGCAGGCCGAGGGTGCGCTCCTGCCCAGCGAGCTCGCCGAGGAGGGAGACCATGGCCGGGTCGACGTCGGTCCAGCTCGCGAGGTCCGCCTCGATCAACGCGCGGATCGTCTCGGAGGTGAACCGCACGCCCACCCTGTCGGCGACCGCCGCCCAGTACTCCGCGCTGGGCTGTCCGGCGTCGTACGGCTTGCGGAGCGCCCAGTAGGCGTCCCACAGCGCCTCCGGCTCGACGCCGGCGATCTCCTCGATCCGGCGCTTGGCGTCGGGCGTCTGGGGCAGCGCGATGACGCCGAACAGGTCGAACAGGATCGCACGCGGCATGCTGCCCTCTCCTCGAACAGGATCACAATCGGTCATGTGAGCCTATGCGCCGCCGCGCCGGTGTCGCGAACATGTGAGGGGACCAGGGCGGCCGTCCGGCGCGTCCGGGCCCGCCGGTGACGGGACGTGACAGGCACTTGAACAAGCGGTTGGGCGGACACGCCATAATGAGGGGGTGACGACCACGAGCAAGGACAACGGACGGCAGCGGGCCGACGCCCGCACCGGCACCGCGGGGGGCGGCCGCCGGCGCGCGAAGGGCTCGTCGGCGCTCGCCTCCGAGCGCCGCGACCACCTCGTGAAGCTCGCCGCGGAGCTCTTCGCGAAGAAGGGGTACCAGGCTACGACCGTCCGCAACATCGCGGACGAGGCCGGCATCCTGTCCGGGAGTCTCTACCACCACTTCGACTCCAAGGAGTCGATCGTGGACGAGATCCTGACGTCCTTCTTCGACGTGCTGGCCGCCGCGAACCAGGCGGCGCTGGCGAGGGGCGGTGACCCGCGCGAGGTCCTGTCCGAGCTCGTGCGCATCTGCTTCGGCACGCTGGTCCCGCACCGCGCCGCCATCATGGTGCTGCAGAACGACTGGAACTACCTCAAGCAGTTCGACCGGTTCGACTATCTGACCAAGGCCGAGGCCGACACCGAGCGGTTGTGGGTCGACCAGATCAAGCGGGGTCAGGAGAGCGGCCTGTTCCGCGACGACATCGAGCCGAAGCTCACCTACCGGATGATCCGCGACACCATCTGGGTGACGGTCCGGTGGTTCCACCCCGAGGGCCGGCTCGACGCCGACGGCCTCGCCGACCACTACATCAAGGTCCTGTTCGACGGCATCTCCAAGCATCACTGAGGCCGCGCCGGGCGCCACAGGCCGGGCACTGCCGACCCGGGCGCCCGCGGCGCGGTCACTTCAGCCGAGCTGGACGATGCGTTCGGCGAGCATGTCCGTGTGCGTCTGCTCCTCGGCCGCGTGCTCCTGACCTACCTCCGCGCTCACGGTCTACACCGCCCCCGCCTACTCGGCGCGGACCGGCACGCGCGGCGCGGCGGTGGCGGGTTCGGCGGCGGGCAGCAGGCGGGCGAGCCAGCCGGGCAGCCACCAGTTCGCCCCGCCGAGGAGCTCCATGACCGCCGGGACGAGGACCATGCGGACGACCGTCGCGTCGATGAGCACGGCCACGCCCAGCCCCAGGCCCATCTGCTTGACCGCGATGTCCGCGCCGAGCAGCACTGACAGGAACACGCACACCATGATCGCCGCAGCGGCGGTGATCACACGGGCGGTACGGGCGAGCCCCCGCGTGACGGCCTCCCGCGTCGCCACGCCCGCGTCGTACTCCTCACGGACCCGGGAGATCAGGAACACCTCGTAGTCCATGGACAGCCCGAACAGGATCGGGAACATGAACAGCGGCACCCACGCGGTCACCGGCATCCCGGTCGGGAAGCCGAGCTGACGCCCCAGCCATCCCCACTGGACGACGGCGGTGAGCACACCGTAGGCCGCCCCGATGGACAGCAGGTTCATCAGCGCGGCCTTGATCGCGATCGCCACCGACCGGACCAGCACCAGGAGCAGGAGCAGCGACAGGCCCACGACCACCGCGATCAGCAAGACCAGCCGGGACGTGACCGCGTCGGCGAAGTCGATCGTCCCGGCGTTCGGGCCGCCGACGTACACCTGCGGGCCGCCGGCGTCGCGCCGCGCGGCCATGGCCGCGCGCAGGGTGTGCACCAGCCTCGGCGTCGCGGCGTCCTGCAGACCCGTCTTCGGGTACGCGACGAACATGGCGGTCGTCCCGTCCCGGCTGGTCCGTACGGGCGTCACCGAGGCGACCCCGGGCGTGCTCCGGACGGCGTCGGCCACCGGCCGGGCGTCACCGGGCGGGCGGGCCACCACGACCAGCGGCGCGTCGTATCCGGCGCCGAAGCCGTCGGCGAGGATGCGGTGCGAGGCGTAGGCACTCGTGTCGTGGGGCTGGGTGCTGGAGTCGGTGAAGCTCAGCCGCATCGACAGCGTCGGCACGGCCAGGGTGAGCAGCGCGATCGCGGAGGTCGCGAGGGCGAGGACCGGCCGCCGCTGGATCACCCCGGCCCACCGCTCGGACAGCGGACGGCGCGCGCGCCGCCGGGTCAGGAGGCGCAGCCCGAACCGGTCGATGTTCCGGCCGGTGAAGCCGAGCAACGCGGGGAGCAGGGTGATCGCGGTGACCATCGTCATCAGCACCGTCAGCGACGCGGCGACGGCGACGGCGTTCAGCAGCCGCTGGCCCATGACGAACAGGCCCATCAGCGCGACGACCACGGTCGTGCCCGCGAACAGCACCGACCGCCCGGCGGTCGCGATGGCGACGACGGTGGCGTGCTCGGGGTCGGCTCCGTCCTCGGACAGGGCCTCGCGGTACCGGGTGACGATGAACAGCGCGTAGTCGATGCCCACGCCAAGGCCGATGAGGCCGGCGACGATCGGGCTGAAGCCCGGCGCGGGCAGCAGGTGGCCGAGCAGGCCGATGCCGGCCAGGCCGGTGCCGATCCCGAACACCGCGGTGACGATCGGCAGGCCCATCGCCAGCAGCGATCCGAACGCGATGAGCAGCACGATGACGGCCGCGAGCAGCCCGATGCCCTCCGTCGGCCCGCCCCCGGGCGTCTCCGCGTTGATCACCGCGCTGCCGCCGAGCGCGAGGGCCAGGCCGTCCCCGGACGCCTTCCGCACGTCGGAGATCATCGCGGTGACGTCCTTCACCGGCATGTCGTCGGACACCTTGTCGAGCTGGACCGGGGCGAACGCCGTCCGTTGATCGGGCGACACCTGGCCGGGCGCCTGATAAGGCGAGCTCACCGACACGACGTGCGGGGTGTGGGCGAGGTCGCCGAGCACCTTCTCCACCCGGGACCGTACGGCCTGGACGCCGCCGTCGGCGCGGATGGCGAGGGTGAGGGTGTCACCGTTCTGGCCCGGGAAGTGTTGCTTGATCAGCTCCTGGGCACGGGAGGACTCGGATTTTCCTCCCGAGAAGTCGTTGTCGGCGGGTGCGGCGAAGCTGAAGCCGACGGCGATGATGATCGCGGCGCCGACGATCCAGGCCGCCAGGACCAGGCGCCTGCGGCGATGACAGAAACGGGCCAGCCGTGCGAGCGGTCCGTCGTACATGGGGATCACCTCGTGGACGTGTCAATGGCGTCCCGAGGGTGACGGCCGGTCGCGCCCGTGCGCGTCAGCCCGGCGATGACACTTCGCGGCGGCCGTACTCCTCGGGGAGTACGGCGGTGGTGGTAGCGGATGGCCGTGGTCGTCCGTACGGAGCAGGAAGCCGGTGCGGCGGCTCGCCCGTGAGACCTGCCGGTGTGCAGGGGCCGCCCAGAACTCCCGACTTAAGTAAGATGACATCTACGTAAGATGCAATCTACGTTGGTTCGATCTTACTTCGGGGGGCTCGACATGGAGTTCAGAGGACGGGTGGCCGATCTGGCGTTGCTGGACCGCCAGCTGGAGCTCGTCTCCGCGGGCAAGGGGAGCACCCGCGGGCAGGCACTGATCATGACGGGCCGCCGCCGAGTCGGAAAGTCACGCCTTGTGCAGGAGTTCTGCGATCGGTCGGCGGTGCCGTATGTCGTCTTTCAGGCGACTCGTGGCAGGAATGCGGCCGCCGAACGCTCCGACTTCATAGAAGGCATCGGCCAATCCGGTCTACGGGGTGCCGAGCTGATCGAAGGACTCGAGCCCCGCGACTGGAACCAGGCCCTGCGGTCCCTTGCCGTGGCCCTTCCGGACGACACGCCCAGCATCGTCGTTCTGGATGAGGTGCCGTGGCTGATCGAACAGGACGGGGAGTTCGAAGGCGCTCTCCAGACCGCGTGGGATCGCCATCTGTCGAACAAGCCCGTTCTGATGATTCTCGTCGGCAGTGACCTGTCGATTATGGAGTCGCTCCAGGAGTACGGACGACCGTTCTTCGGACGAGCGGCCAGAATGACCGTTCGCCCTCTCAGCCTCAGTGACGTCCAGTCGATGACGGGACTGCCCGCCGCCGAGACGATCGACGCCTTCCTGATCACCGGTGGGCTACCAGAGGTGATCAGGCCGTGGGAGCCGGGAATGACCCGCGCCGATTACCTCAGGGACAGCCTGGCCAACCCCCTCTCGCCGTTGTTGATGGCGGGGGAGCTCACCTTGCTCGGCGAATTCCCCGAGGCCACATACACCCGGACCGTCCTGGAGTCGATCGGCACAGGCGAACGGACATTCGGTTCCATCGCCAACAAGGCCGGCGCGGGCTCCCCGATCCCCTCGGGAACGCTCTCACCCATCCTGGCGAACTTGATCGCTAAACGCGTCATAGCCGTCGACATTCCGCTCTCCGGAAAACTTGACAGCAAGAACAAGCGCTACCGGGTGGCAGATCCCTACCTCAGGTTCTGGTTGGCGTTCCTGCAACGGGGGATCGCGGAAAGCGAGCGTGGCCGAGGCGATCTGGTTCACCGCCGCATCGAACGATCATGGACCTCCTGGCGTGGACGGGCCGTCGAGCCGGTGATCAGGGAATCCCTGGCCATGATGCTCCCTGCTGACGAGTGGCCGGAGACCGAGGCGATCGGTGGCTGGTGGAACCGGCAGAACAATCCGGAGATCGATCTGATAGGAGCCGATCGATCACCGGTCGCGAACCGGATCCACTTCGTCGGCTCGATCAAGTGGCTGGAGGACCAGCCGTTCTCACGGCACGACTATGACTGCCTCGCCCGGGACCGTTTCTCGGTTCCCGGAAGCGACCATCAGACCCCCCTGGTCGCCGTGACGCGCTCCGGAGTGGTCGACGCACTCCCGTTGACCCAGGTCTGGGGACCGGACCACCTCGTCGACGCGTGGCGGCGCACGGTCGGCTGATCCGCTCAGCGGACCAGGATGGCGGCGCTGCCGTAGCTGCCGCCGAAGCCGGTGCACAGGGCGACCTCGGCGCCGGGGACCTGGTTCACTCCGTCGCCGCGCAGCTGCCGCACCGCCTCGGCGACGTTGTTGAGGCCGTGGACGTACCCCTCCGACAGCAGCCCGCCGTGCGGGTTCACGGTGGCGAGTCCCTGGCGGAGCGCGTCGGACAGGTCCGCCCGCGCGCAGAGCCCGAAGTCCTCCAGTTGGCGCGGGACCAGCCAGGAGTAGGCGTCGTACAGCAGGGCCACGTCGACGTCCGCTGGTGTCATGCCCGCGGCCGCGTAGAGCGGACCGGCGACATGGGAGGAGAAGATCCTCGTCACGTCACCGGTCCTGTCCATGGCCGAGGCACCCGGCCCCCCGCCGCGGACGACGGCGTGGACGCGCGGGGCGCCCGGCGCCCGGTCGGCGGAGGTGACGACCAGGGCGCAGGCGCCGTCCGTCTCCTGACAGCAGTCGGCGCGGCGCAGAGGCGAGGCCACGGGCGGGCTCGCCCAGTAGTCCTCCTGCTCGCGGCGCAGCGCCCGCGGGTTGGCCGCGGCGTGGGCGCGGGAACCGCGGACGACCGCGCACAGGTCCTCCTCGGTGAGACCGGTGTCGTGCAGGTAGCGCTGGGCGGCGAGGGCGAACTGCAGCACCGGTCCGGCCAGGCCGTACGGATGGGTGAACTGCTCCTCGACCCCCTCCCCCAGCTTCAGGGAGAGGGTGTTCATCCGCCGTCCGGACCGGCCGTTGAGGGCCCGGTAGACGAGGACGGTCCGGGCCAGGCCCGCGTCGATGAGCATGGCGGCGTCGCCGAGGATCGACGCGGACTGCGTGCCGCCGCCGTAGATCTCGTTGTGCCAGCCGAGCTCGATCCGCAGTTCCCGGGCGACGTGGATCACGGGGGCGGAGTCGCCGAGGTGGTAGCTGAGGATCGCGTCCGGCTGCTGCCCCGCCTCCTCGATCGCCCGGCGCGCGGCCTCGACCGCCAGCTGCAGTTCGGTGCGGCCGGAGCTCCGGGACAGGTCGGTCATGCCGATCCCGGCGATCGCCGCCTTTCCGGAGAAACCCTGCATGGCACCTCACCCGATGACGGCCGGGCGGCAGGGACCGCCCTGGCGGGAGCGACCCGGCCTGGTGCCGCCAGTCTGTCATAACAATCGCTTGCTCGGCAGCTGGCCCGATCCGGCTCCGGAGACGATCTTGATTCGGCCGGCCCACCGCCGGGCGTTTCGGCGTTCACCACCGCGGCGCCGCCGAGGGCGAGCGTCAGCCCGTCCCCGGACCCCGCGCGCACGTCGGAGATCATCGCCGCGACGTCCTGCTTCGGCACGTCGCCGGACCCCCTGTCGAGCTGGATCGGGGCGAAGGCCGTCCGGCGGTTCGGCGACACCTGACCCGGCGCCCGGTACGGCGAGCTCACGGATGTGACATGCCGGGCGTGGGCGAGTTCGCCGAGCACCTTCTCCACCCGGGGCCGTACGGCGTCGATCCCGCCGTCGGCGCGGATGGCGAGGGTGAGCGTGTCGCCTTCCTGGCTGGGGAAGTGCTTCTTGATCAGATCCTGGGCCTGGGAGGACTCGGCCTTGCCTCCGGAGAAGTCGTTGTCGGCCGGTGCGGCGAAGCTGAAACCGACGGCGATGACGGCCGCGGCGCCGACGATCCAGGCCGGCAGGCAGGCGGACACCGTGAACCCTCCGGCCGGCCCCCGCCGCGTGGCGAACCGTCGTCCCCGTCGCCGAGCAGGTGCAGGGCGCTGCCGGCCTGCACGGTGATCGTGACCATGCTGTGCGCGACGGTGTCGTGCAGCTCCCGGGCGATCCGCAGACGCTCCTCCACGACGCGCCGGGCGGTCTCCCGCTCGCGGCTCTCCTCGGCCTGCCGCAGCCGCTCGGCGGCAAGCTCGCGTCGGCTGCGCGCGTACTCGCCGAACAGGATGATCCCGGCCAGCAGGGTGACCTGCGGCAGGGAGTCACTCAGCGTCTGCATCACCGACTCGCCCTTGAGCCCCAGGGTCACGACGTACCCGGCGATCAGGTAGAACACCGTGACGCCGGTGGCCCAGCGCCACTTTCCGGCCAGGGCGGCGAAGTACAGCTGGACCGACAGCACGTACGCCGGGGAGAACCCCGGATATCCGGTCGAGTAGTAGACGAAGAGCAGGGCGGAGGAGGCGAGGAGGACGCCGAGCGGCCACCGCCGGTGCAGCGGGATCGGCAGCGCGATCAGCGCGACCACGATTTACGCCCCGAGGTCGACCGGCCTCGAACGGGGCTCGCGGGCCACCGACACGGTGATGCACAGACCGATCACCTCGCCGATCGTCAGGATCACGTCGATCAGCACGGCACGGGACGGACGCATGCGCGAACCGTACGCCGCTCGACCGCTACTGGGTATGGTGCCGGCCCGATCCTCGACCCCCTGCGGGCTTGCCGCGAACCCGAGATCACCTTTTCGCGTGACGCAGCATGCCCGGATGACCATAAAGTGCATGCCCGCCACGGTGACCGAAAGCGACGTTACACTGGGTCGCCCAAGGTCGGGATTCATCAGTCGGAGGTCGTCATGCATGTCGCCAGGCTGGAGATATCCGGCGTACGCGGCTTTTCTGGCGATCGCTCGGTTGAGCTCGATTTCTCTCGCCCCGACGGATCACTCGCCGGCTGGACCGTACTCGCCGGCAGAAACGGATCGGGTAAATCAACACTTCTCCAGGCATTGGCCCTATTGCTCGCAGGCCCGCGATCCACGGCATTCATTCCAAGCCTCGCCGATTGGATAAGCACCGGCAGCACGACCGCGAGGATGGCGGCCACACTCCGCGCATCCGCCATGGATGCGTACCAGCCCACTCTGTTCGACAACCCCGCATCAGAGCCTAGGGTTTGGATGGATTTCGTAGGGCCGTCATCAGATACCGGCCAGGGACAGGATCTCCAAGAGCCCGAATTCTCCGGTACAGGAGTCGACTCACTCGCACGTCCCCACGGAATTCACTCTGTCGCCGGGACCTCTCTCGGATGGTTCTACGCGGGTTACGGGCCGTTTCGCCACTTGGGGACGGCCGGAGCATGGAGACGCCGAGGAGGCGGCGCTTCGAAAGTCGCACGTCAGGTGTCTTCGCTGTTCGACGAGAGCGTCTCTTTGGCGGATGGCATCGGCTGGCTGATCGAACAGCATTTGTACCAACTCGAGGGCCGGCGCGGAGCCGCGGAATTCCTCCGGACGGTGCTGAGCCTTCTCGGCGATGGTCTTCTGCCCGACGGATTCCAGGTCTGCCGGGTTGATTCGGAAGGACTGTGGGTCTCGCACCAGGGCACCGAATTTCCGCTACGGGAGATGAGTGATGGATACCGTGCTGTCACCGCGCTGGTGGTCGACATGGTGCGGCAGATGCACATCGCATACCGCGACCTCACGCTGGAGTACCAAGGCGACACCCCCACGCTCCCGTACCCGGGCGTCGTTCTGATCGACGAGGTCGACGCGCATCTACACGTGAGCTGGCAGAAGGTGATCGGCACCTGGCTGAAGGAGCATTTCCCTCAGATACAGTTCATCGTCACGACCCACAGTCCCTATGTCTGCCAGAGCGCGGACCCGGGCGGTCTCATCCTCCTCCCTGGCCCCGGCGAGCGAAAATCGCCCCACGCGGTAGATGACGACCTATACGAACGGGTTGTCTACGGCAGCGGCGACGACGCGGTTCTCAGCGATTTGTTCGGCATCGGATCACCATACTCCGCCGTTGCGGAGAAGCTTCGTCGAAGGCTCGGCGACCTTGAGGTCAAGGTGCTGGACGGATCGGCGTCAGAAGCCGAGGCCAACGAATACAAGAGACTGAGCAGCGCATTGACCAGTTCGCTCAGCGCCCGCATCGACGAGGTGGCGGCTCGGTTGGGGCGCGAGAGATGATCCCGATCATGCGGCATCCCTTGGACGATGGGCTGGGATCGCGGTTGAGCGCCCGTACGACCGCCCTGAAAGCGAACGCGCATTCCCCCGAGGCGGCGCGGCGCGCCTGGAAGTCCGCGTCCGCCGAGCGGCAGGGGCTACGCGAACGACTGAACCGCATGGCCGCAGGGATCATGCGCTGCATGTACTGCGGGGACAACCTCGGAACCGACATCGACCACTTCGAACCCATCAGTCGCGCCCCGCTGAGAACCTTCGAGTGGCCGAATCATCTACTTGCCTGCAGCTTCTGCAACAGCAATCAGAAACGCGATACGTATCCCTGCGACCCTCAAGGCACACCCCTTTTGATCGACCCCTCAACAGAAGATCCAAATGAGCATCTGAGATTGGCCTTAGCGACCGGCGAATATCGACACCTCACGGCGAAAGGAGAGGTGACGATCCAGGTCTTCGGCCTGAATCGAGCCGACCTCGTCCGGGGCCGGGCCGGAGCGTTCCACACCCGCCGAGCGGTCCTGTGTCACGCTCGGTCACTTCTCTACGGTGACCGCAAGGACGAGGCCGACCGCTGCTTGCGAGCTCTGGCCGAGGAGCCTCATGCGAGCGTTCTCCACGCGATGCTGCGGTCGGTCGACCTGCCGGGCGCGGTGGTGGTGCTGGGAGCGGACGTCGTCGCGGCACTCAGGGACCCGAAGATCCTCGACCTCCTGAGTCTCACTTAGGGGACGACTGTAGTACCGCGTCAGCGGGTGAGGATGGCGGCGCTGCCGTAGGAGCCGCCGAAGCCGGTGCAGAGGGCGACCTCGGCTCCGGCGACCTGGTTCACCCCGTCGCCGCGCAGCTGGCGCACCGCCTCGCCGCGCAGCTGGCGCACCGCCTCGGCGACGTTGTTGAGGCCGTGGACGTAGCCCTCCGACAGCAGCCCGCCGTGCGGGTTGACGGTGCCGAGGCCGTGGTGCAGCGTCTCGGCCAGGTCAGATCGGCCGCACAGCCCGAAGTCCTCCAGCTGCCGGGGGACCAGCCAGGAGTACGCGTCGTAGAGCAGGGCCACGTCGATGTCGGCGGGCGTCATGCCCGCGACGGCCGGGCGGCAGGGGCCGCGCTGGCGGGGGCGACCCGGCATGGTGCCGCCAGTCTGTCATAACAATCGCTTGCTCGGCAGCTGGCCCGATCCGGCCCCGGAAACGATCTTGACAGGGCATACTGACTCCCGTGCCAAGCGACAATGGGACTCCTCCCGCCTTCGACGTGAACATCCCGAGTTCGGCGCGGATGTATGACTACGCGCTCGGAGGCAAGGACAATTACGCCGTCGACCGGGAGACCGCGGAGCGCATCTTCACCGCGTTCCCCGCCCTGCGTGAGCTGGTGGTGGCCAATCGCGGCTTCCTGACCCGGGCGGTGCGTTTCATCGCCGACCAGGGCGTACGCCAGTTCGTCGACCTGGGGGCCGGAATCCCCACCTCGCCGAACGTTCACGAGATCGCCCGCGAGGTCCACCCGGACGCCCGCGTCGTCTACGTGGACCACGATCCGATCGTCGCCGCCCACAGCAGGGCGCTGCGCGCGGACGGGGAGGGGGTCGCCGTCGTCGAGGCGGACATCCGCGAACCCGATGCGGTTCTGTCCCGGATCGAGGACGAGGGGCTCATCGACTTCGCCGAGCCGGTCGGTGTCCTCTTCATCGACGTGCTGCACTTCGTCACCGATGACGAGGACCCGGCGGCGATCGTCGCACGCTTCGGGGATCGCCTCGCACCGGGCAGTCACCTGGCACTCTCCGCCGCGTGCAGTGACGGGGTCGACCCCGAGAGCGCCGAGAAGGTCACCGCGGCCTACAAGAACGCCACGACCCCGCTGGTCCCGCGCACCCGTGACCAGATCGAACGCTTCCTCCACGGTTTCGAGCCCGTCTCGCCGGGGCTGGTCAACATGGCCGTCTGGCGCGCCGCAGGACGGGACATCCCCGGCGGACTGGCGGGTGTCGCCCGCAAACCCGCCCCATGAGCCGGCCCCGCGAGCCCGCTGTTCGGCGGGCTGGCGGTCGTCTCGATCCCCGCAGGCCCCTCCCGGCGTTCGGCGGGCGCGGGAGGGGCTCCGGACGCTCAGCGCGTCACAGGTCGTACTGCACCGCGGCGCGTTCGGCGAGGATCGGCTTGATGTACTCGTCGATGACCGCGCGGTGCACCGGATGGTCGCGATAGACGACATAGGCGTCGCGGTCGGCGAAGTCGGCGACCACGGCGAAGTCGAAGTTGCCGTCGTTCAGCCCGGCGTCGCCGCCCACGTGGTACGCCGCGATCTCGGGGATGGCGCCGGGCAGGGCGTTCAGCCGGCCCACCACCTCCCGCCTCCGCTCGTCCGTCGCGCTCTCGTTCCACCGGAAAACCACCACGTGCCGGAATCCGGCCATGTCCCCTCCTCGGTCGATGCTTCGCTGCAGACGATACGAGAAGGGCCCCGGCGGTCACCGGGCGCCTCCCAACGCCGCGCTCTCGCTCCGCGGCTCTCTGCGGGCCGGTTCATCCCGCCAGGTGCGCCGCCGTGCGTTCGGCCAGGTCGAAGGCCTTCCGCCGGACGCGCGAGGGCGGCCGGGCTTTCGCCCGGCCGCCCGTCCCACTGGGCCGGTCAGGCCCAGGACACGCCGCCCATCGCAGGCCTCCTTCCCCCACGCCGATCAGGGTCGCCGCTCCCCCGAGAATGACGATCTCTGACATAGAGGCTAGGGAAACGATCACTGCGGGCAAATACGTAGTTTGACATATTTTGTAGGTATCACCGCCTGTATGCGGCAATTCACGGCAGGTATTCCATCTCCCCGACCTCTTCCAGGACTCCATCCCGGGCGACATGCCTGCTACGCTACCAAGCGAGCGCTTGGTACACGGCCGGTCGCGGCACGCCGAGGCGACAGCGGGAGAAGGGGCCCTATTCGTCATGAAGTTCTCCACCTTCCACCTCTTCCACCGGTTCGAAGGGCAGACCGTCCGGGAGGTGTACGACTACCAGATCGAGATCGCCGAGCTCTGCGAAGAGCTGGGCTTCGACGGACTCTGGGTGGCCGAGCACCACTTCCGCGACTACGGCGTCATTCCGAACATCTTCCCCCTGCTGTCCCACCTCGCCGCGCGCACCGAACGGCTGCGACTCGGCACCGGGATCGTCGTGCTGCCGCTGCACAACCCCGTCCACGTGGCCGAGGAGGCCGCGATGGTCGACCTGCTGTCCGGCGGCAGACTCGAGATGGGCATCGGCCGCGGCTACCAGAGTGTGGAGTTCGAGAGCTTCGGCGTCGACCTGGGCGAGGCCCGCGAGCGCTTCAACGAGGCACTCGACATGATCATCGCGCTGTGGACGCAGGAGAACGTCCACTTCCAGGGCAAGTTCTACGGCACGGGCAAGGAGGTCACCCTCATGCCGCGGCCGGTGCAGCGACCGCACCCGCCGCTGCACGTCGCCGCCGTGAGCCCCGAGACCGTCGAGCTGTACGCCGCGCGCGGGCTGCCGATCCTCGCCGACCCCTCCGCGCCCTTCAAGAAGATCGCCAAGGCCGCGGAGACCTGGCACGAGACCGCACGGGCGAGCGGCGTCGACACCGAGGGGACCGAGCTCGTGGCCAGCCGGTCGGTGTACGTCGCGCCGACCGTCGAGCAGGCCCGAGCCGACCAGGCCCGCTTCGAGAGCTCATTCGACCGGTCGCGCATCTTCAACCGGCAGAGCGCGCCGATCGACTCCCGGACCGGCCAGGTCGCCAAGGGCTTCGAGTACTGGCAGGACCGCTACCTCAAGGGCGGGGAGGTCGGCAACGACTTCCGCTGGGAGCAGCTGGAGGTCATCGGCGACCCTGACCGCGTCATCAACCAGATCAAGATGATCCAGGACTTCGGGTTCGCCAACCTCATGTGCGACTTCGGCAGCACCCGGCCGGTCCCCATCGAGGAGATGAAGAAGGTCCTGCGGTTCTTCGCCGCCGAGGTGATGCCGGCCTTCCGCTGACGCCCACCCCGGATCGCACCCGCGCAAGCCCCGCCTCCACGACACGCACACCCGACCCGACCTCTGCACGCGCGGGATTCGACAGGAGACGTGATGTCCGTACACGGGTTGACCCTGGGAGACGTTCTCGGCGAGCACCGGCGCGGCCGGCCACTCGGCCTGGCGGTCGTGGACGCGGACGTACGCCTGACCTATGCCGGGCTCGACGAGCGGGTGAACCGGCTCGCCGCCGCGCTGGCCGCCGACGGGGTCGCGCCGGGCGAGCGCGTCCTGTGGCTCGGCCGCAACTCCTTCCGGGTCCTGGAGCTGCTGCTGGCCGCCGCCCGGCTCGGCGCGATCTTCTGTCCCGCCAACTGGCGGCAGAGCGCCGACGAACTGACGTTCGTCCTGGACGACCTGCGGCCCGCCGTCGTCGTGTTCGAGGAGTCCGAGGCGGCCGGGCAGGCCCGCACCCGTACCGCCGCATGGGCCCGCTGGATCGCCGCCGGCGAGGAGTACGACGCCTGGGCCGCCGCCGGCGCTCCGACGGAGCCCGCCGTGGAGGTCGCACCCGATCGCCCGGTGCTCGCCCAGTACACGGCGGCGTTCGACGGGCGGCCGGCGGCGGCCCTGCTCAGCCACTCGGCGCTGATCGCGCACTCCATGGCGATCCTGCACATCCGGCAGATGGAGGACGGCTTCACCTACCTCGGCTGCGGGCCGCTCTTCCACGTCGGAACGATGATGTTCTGCCTGGCCACCTTCCAGCTCGGCGGCACGAACGTCTTCACCCCCGCGTACGACCCGAAGGAGGTCTGCCGGCTCATCGAGGCCGAGCGCTGCACCCAGGCGTTCCTGTTCGGCCCGATGATCGACCAGCTCGTCGAGGCGAACTCCGGCGGCACCTACGACCTGTCGTCGCTGCGCTTCGTCTCCCACTCCCCCGAGTGGGACGCCATGATCACGGTCGACGACAGCCCGTGGTGCGCCTCGAAGATGGGCGGCTACGGGCAGACCGAGGTGGGCGGCATGCTCACGTTCCTCGGCCTGGCCCCCGGCGGGCAGGGGTACGCCGGGCGAACCTCCCCGCTCGCCCACGTGCGCATTCTCGACCCGGAGGGGAACGAGGTGCCCGCCGGGGAGACCGGCGAGATCTGCGCCCGGGGCCCCGGCGTGTTCAGCGGCTACTGGAACCGGCCCGAGCTGAACGCGGCCAAGACGGCGGGCGGCTGGCACCACACCGGCGACCTCGGCCGCCGGGAGCCCGACGGCACCCTCACGTTCATCGGCCCGAGGCTGCGGCTGATCAAATCGGCCAACGAGAACATCTATCCCGCCGAGGTCGAGCGCGCGCTGAAGTCGCACGAGGCCGTCGCCGACGCGGCCGTGATCGGCGTGCCGGACCCCGAATGGGGCCAGAACGTCAAGGCGATCGTCGTCCTGAAGGAGGGCGCGTCGCTGACGCGCGAGCAGGTCGTCGAGCACGTGCGGTCCCAGATCGCCTCGTACAAGAAGCCGCGCCATGTCGAGTTCGCCGCGTCCATCCCGAAGAAGGGGTACACGCCGGACTACGACGCCCTCGACGCGGCGTACGGCGGAGGCGGCCACCCCGGCCGGTGACGCGCCGGATCACAGGACCGCCAGGGGGTTGATCGGACTGGCCGTGCCGCCCTCGATGGCCAGGGGCGCCGCGACGAACAGGAAGTCCGTACGGCCCGTGGCGGCGAGCTCCTCCAGCCACAGCATCTCGGCCAGGTGAATCCCGTGCCGCCACAGGAAGATCAGGTGAAGGTCGTCGTCGAGGTCCTCGTCGGCGAGCTGGCGTTCGTTCAGGCCGCCGATCGCGGCGTTGTCGCACGCCACCATCGCGACGTCCCGGTCCGCCAGCCAGCGCCCGGCGCCGGCCGACAGGCCCGGCTGCCCGGCCCAGTACGCCTCCGGGGACTCCTGCCAGGTCAGCGGCCATCCGGTACGGACGACGGCGACGTCCCCGGAGCGCACCTCCACGCCGCACGCCGCCAGGTCATCGGCCGAGACGCGGTCCCCGGCGGCCAGGTGACGGACGCCGCGGAGCCGCGGCACGTCGAACAGCACGCCGCGGCCGACCACCGGACCGGCCTTGTCGATGCCGCACCGCGACGCGCCGTACGAGCGGACCCGTCCGGCCGGGTGCCCGTTGTACAGCCGGTCACCGGTCCACATGTGGCACAGCGCGTCCATGTGCGTGGTCGTGCCGTGCGGCGTGACGACCAGCGCGTCGTCGGCCATCTTCAGACCCGCGCCGATCGGCCGGGCGCCGGCCGCGTAGTCGCCCGCGTCGACCGACATGAAGTGCTGAGGCAGCGGACGGCCACGCAGGTGCGGGACGGTGGTCGGGGCCGGAGACGAGGTGGCGCCGCGGATCGGCAGCGACAGGCTCAGCGGCCGGCCCTCCCGTACGCAGGAGACGGCGGCCCGGACGACGTCGGGGGTGAGGAGGTTGAGCGCGCCCCGCTCGTCGTCGTCCCCCCACCGTCCCCAATTATTAGACTCACTCACAATTGCCCCCTTCAGGAGTCAGGCACATGATCGAAGGTCACTGCGATCCAGCGTTCGAGGCGGTCCGGACGGCGTTCACCGACGGCTTCGAACGCGGCGAGGAGTTCGGCGCGGCCGTCACGGTCCACATGGGCGACCGGTGCGTCGTGGATCTGTGGGGCGGGGTGGCGGACCGCAGGTCCGGCCGGCCCTGGCTGCGCGACACGCCGTGCCTGGCGTTCTCCTGCACCAAGGCCGTGACCGGCACGGCGGCGCTCCTGCTCGCCGAACGCGGCCGGTACGACCTGGAGGCCCCTGTGACGTCGTGGTGGCCCGAGTTCGGCGCGGCGGGCAAGGAGGCCGCGACCGCCGAGCACCTGCTGTCGCACCAGGTGGGACTGCCCGCGCTCCGCCGCGACGTGCCGGTCGCCGACGCCCACGACCCCTCCGCGATGGCCGCGCTGCTGGCGGCGCAGGAGCCGGAGTGGAAGCCCGGCACCGCGCACGGGTACCACGCGCTGACCTACGGGTGGCTGGCCGGGGAGATCGTCCGCCGCTGCTCCGGCCGTACCGTCGGGGAGTTCGTCCGCGACGAGATCGCCGGGCCGCTGAACCTGGACCTGCACGTCGGCGCGCCCGACGACGTGATCGAGCGGGCGGCCCGGCTCAGCGCGGGCCGGAAGGCGGACAAGGGCGGCGCGGGCCGCGGCCAGAGCGCGACCGGCGAAGTGCCCATGCCCATGAACCCGAACGATCCCCTCGCCAAGATGATGGCCGGGTTCCGCGACCCGGGCAGCCTCCTGGGCCGCACCTTCGGCAACCCCGACATCAACAGCCTGCCCGGCGGCAACAACAACCCGCAGATGCTGCGGGCCGGCTGGCCCGCGCTCGGCATGGTGACCACGGCCCGGGCGCTCGCCGGCTTCTACCGCGACCTCCTGGCCGGCCGGATCGTCGGCCGTACGACGCTGCGCGACGCCGTCGTGCGCCGGGTCGCCGGCCCGGACCGCGTGATGTACGTCGACAGTTCCTTCGGCCTGGGCTTCATGCGGCCGTCGCTGGTCTTCCTCACGCCCAGGGCCGGCTGGGACTCCGCGTTCGGGCACACGGGCCTGGGCGGCTCCATCAGCCTCGGCGACATCGAGAGCGGCCTGGCGCTCGCGTACATCCCGAACCGGATGGGCGACGAGGTCTCCGGCGGCGTCCGCGCCTACCGCCTCCTGGAGGCCGCCTACGGCTGTGTGTGATGGCGCTCGCTCCCACCGGCGCGGTGCGCGGGCGCCTGACGCGCCGCCCTCCCTCGTCCCCCGCACCGTCAGCACATCGTGATGCCGCCGCTGACGGACAGCGTCTGGCCGGTGATGTAGCCGGCCCGGTCGGTGCACAGGAACGCGACGAGACCCGCGACGTCGGCGGGCCGGCCGATGCGGCGCAGCGGGATCTGCCGGGCGATCTTCTCCAGCAGCCCGGGGTGGTGTTCGGCCACGGCGTGCTGCATCGGGGTGTCGGTCGGTCCCGGGCAGACGACGTTGCTGGTGACGCCCTGCCGGGCGGCCTCGCGCGCCAGGGTCTTGGCCAGGCCGAACAGCCCGGCCTTCGTCGCGGCGTAGGCCCCCTCGCCGCCCGAGCCCGCCCGCGCGCCGTCGGAGGAGATGAACACCAGCCGGCCCCAGTCCCGCATCCCCGGCAGCAGCAGGCGCGTGAGGTACATGGGGGCGCGCAGGTTGATCTTCCACATGAGGTCCCAGGCCGCCGGGTCGCTGTCGGTGAACGGCTCCACGATGCTGACCCCGGCGTTGTGCACGAGGATGTCGGGAGAGCCGGCGCGGGCCGCCAGGTCGTCCATGCTCGCCGGGTCCGCCAGGTCCACCCGCTCGGCGACCGCGTCCGGGAGCCCGGCGGCGGTCTTGCGGGCGGCCTCCTCGTCGAGGTCGGCGACGATGACGCGCGCGCCCAGCGCGGCCAGGTCGGCGCAGATCGCCGTGCCGATCCCGCCGGCGCCTCCGGTCACCAGCGCGGTGCGCCCGGCGAGCGACAACCCTTCCATCCGGTCTCCTCAGGTTCGGGTGCTGCTGTTCCAGGCCCGTTCGAGCTCGCCGGCGGTCACCCGGGCGGCGAGCAGGCTGATCGTGTGGGTCAGCACGGCGTCGGCGTAGTCGGCGGGAATGCCCGCCATCGCGTCGGTGACGGCCACGACCCGGTAGCCGAGATTGACGGCCTCCAGGCACAGGCCGGGGACGCCGAGGTTGAGTGAGACGCCGACGGCGATGACGGTGCGGACGCCGAGAGAGCGCAGCGTCTGGTCGAGGGAGGTGCCGGTGAACGGCGAGAAGCCGTGGTGGCGCCGTGACTCCAGGTCCGCCGGGTCGGACAGTTCGGGGACGACCTCGATCGCCGGCGTCCCCTCCAGCATGTGCGCCGGGTCGCGCAGGAGTCTGCGGATGAACGGCGCGTTGTCGGTGTGGCTGCCGGCCCGGTCGGCGCGGAACGCCGCGGTGCACTGCACGACCGGGACGCCGGCGGCCCGGGCGGCGGTCGCGACGCGGGCGGCGTTGCGGACGACGTCGCGCTCGGCGCAGGCCTCGGCGAGTTCGGGGAAGCCCGCGAGGTCGCCGACCACGCCGCGCTGCATCTCCATCACCAGGACGGCGCTGTGCCGCGGGCCCGCGAGGTCCGCCAGGGTGATCGGCATGCCGCCACGATAAGCGAGCGAGCACTTGCTTGGGTAGTCCGATCGGCGCCCGGGCTGGTTCCCGGTAGCGTGACCCCTCGTGGATGTACCGGATCTCCCCCCATGGCCGGCCACCGTTCGTGAGGCCGAGGCCGTCCAGGACCGGCTTCGATCCCGCGTCGACCTGACCTCGTCCGGCCCGCTCTCCGTACGGACCGTCGCGGGACTCGACGTCGCGTACGCCGAGGATCGGCTCGCCGCCGCCGTGGTCGTCCTCGATCTGGACGATCTCACGGTGGTCGAGGAGGCCATCGTCCTCGACCGGCCGATGTTCCCGTACGTGCCGGGGCTCTTCGCGTTCCGTGAGCTTCCGGCGCTGATCGAGGGTCTGCGCCGGCTGACCGTCACCCCCGACCTGCTGATCTGTGACGGTCACGGGCTCGCCCACCCGAAGCGGTTCGGCCTGGCCTGCCATCTGGGCGTGCTCACCGGCCTGCCCGCGATCGGCGTCGGCAAGACGCGGCTGGTCGGCACGTACGACGAGCCCGGCGCCGACCGCGGCTCCTGGAGCGCCGTGACAGACGGCGAGGAGGTCGTCGGCCGCGCGCTGCGCACGCAGACGGGCGTCCGGCCGGTGTTCGTCTCCGTCGGTCACCGCGCCGACCTGGAGACGGCCTGCGCGGTGACCCTGCGGCTGACGCCGCGCTACCGCCTGCCGGAGAGCACGCGGCGCGCGGACCGCCTGTCGCGCGGCGCGCTCGCCGAACGCCGGCCCCTCACAGGGCCTTGAGGAAGCGGGCGGCGATGGGGGCGGCGGCCTTGGCGCCGAACCCGCCGCCCTCCACGACGACGGCGAACGCAACGTCACCGCGGTAGCCCATGAACCAGGCGTGCGTCGGCGGCTTCTTGCCCTTCTGCGCCGAGCCGAACTCCGCCGTTCCGGTCTTGCCCGCCGTGCCGGACGGCAGCCCGGCCGGCTTGGCGGTGCCGGAGGTCACGACGGCCCGCATCATCTCCTCCAGCTGACTCCTGGCCGTGGAGTTCAGCCGGGCGGGCCTGGCCTTCTGCGGCACCTGCGGCTCGGTGACGAGCACGGGCGGCCGCCAGGTGCCGTCCGCGACACCGGCCGCCACGCCGACCATGCTGAGCGCGTTGGCCAGATCGCGTCCCTGGCCGAAGCCGGCCACGGCCTTCTCGGCGTCGCTGGTCGGCGTGGGGAAGCTGCCGGGGCCGACGGTGACACCGGGATCGATCTTCTGGTTGAAGCCGAACGTGTTCGCCGCGCTCGTCAGCTTCGCCGCGCTGAGCAGCTTCTGGGTCTGCAGGGCGAACGCCGTGTTGCAGGACTGGGCGAGCGCGTTCTTGAACGTCATGCCCCCGCCGCCCTCGTCCTCGGAGTTGTGGATCGTCTGCCCGCCGATGTTGGCGGTCTTGGGGCACTGCACCGCGGAGGAGGGGGTGAGCCCGGCCTGCAGCAGCGCGTACGCCGTGACGACCTTGAAGGTCGAACCGGGCGCGTAGGTGCCCTGCATGGCCCGGTCGAACCCGCCCGGGATGTTGCCGACCGCGAGGATCTGCCCGGTCGCGGGGCGCATCGCCACCATGGAGGTCGGCTTGCCCTGCCCCTGGAGCGCGTTCGAGAGCGCCTGCTGGACGCGCAGGTCCAGGCTGGTCTTGACGTCCTGGCCCGGCTTGCCGGTGAAGCCGCCGACGGCCTTCTCGACGTGGCCCGACGCGTCCGCGGTCGAGATCGTCGTGGTGGGCGTGCCGGCCAGCCGCTTGTCGAAGCGCTGCTGGATGCCCCACTGCCCCACGACGTCGCCCTTGGCGTACGGCGTGCCGAGCTTCTTCGCCTGTTTGGCGGTCAGGGGCGCGGCACCGCCGACGAGCTGCTGGACCGAGCCGGAGACGCCGGCGCCGTCGATGGCCGTGCCGTCGCCGGCGACGACCTTGCCCCGCTTCGGCCACTTGTACGAGGTCGTGAAGCGCCGGCCGGCGTGCAGGTCGGGGTGGACGGCCTCCGGGGTCCAGGCGACCTTCCACTTGTGGTCGCTGGTCACCAGCCGGAGGCTCCCCGGGTACTTCCAGACCCCCGCCGGCAGGGTGAGGGCGGCGGTGAAGGGGGCGGTCGCCTGCTTGCCCCGCTTGGTCACCCTGCCGAGCGAGGCGTCGACCTTCGTGGCGCCCAGACCGGTTCGCAGCCCCTGGTAGTACTGGTCGAAGTCGGCCGGCGGCGTGACGGTCACGGCCCGCATCGCCGCGAGGTCGCCGTGCCGCCACCCGGCCAGGAACTCCTCGGCGGTCTCCCCCGGGCTCCCCTTCGTGCGCAGCAGGACGTACGCCCCGCCGCCCGCGGCGCCCACGAGCACCACCGCGACGACAGCGACGACCAGCCAGAGTTTCTTGTTTCTCATCGGCCCCGTTTTTCCCCAGCGTTAACGTCCCCCCGGCGGACAATCGTAGTGGCCGCCGTCAAAGCGGGCCGGACATCGAAGATCGCCGTGCCTTGCCCGCCTACCAAGCGTGCGCTAGCTTGGCATTCGATGGACCCGCGCCCGCTGCCCCGGCCGAGCGCGCTGACCGCGCCCTACTGGGAGGCGTGCCGGCGCGGCGAACTCGCCGTTCAGCGCTGCCGCGGATGCGGACGCCGCGTCCACCTCCCCGAGCCCGCCTGCCCGCACTGCGGCGGCACCGACCTGCCGTACGAGGCGGTGTCCGGGCGCGGCGTGGTGCACACCTTCAGCGTCGTCCACCGCGCGTTCCTGCCGGGGTTCCAGGCCCCGTACGTCATCGCCTGGATCGACCTGGAGGAGGGCGTCCGGGCGTTCGGCGGCATCGTCGGCGACATCGCACCGGAGGGCGTACGGATCGGCATGCCCGTGCGGGTCCGCTTCGACGACCTCCCCGGATTCGGCCGCATCCCCAACTGGAGGCCAGCTTGAAGATCGGCAACGTCCTGTATCCGGTGAGCGACGTCGACCGGGCCGTCGCCTTCTACCGCGACGGCCTCGGGCTCACCGTGAAGTTCACCGACGGCGGCCGGTTCGCCGCGCTGGACGCAGGCGGCACGACGTTCGCGCTGGCCGGGCCGGCGGAGGACGTCACCGGCGGCCACCCGGCCGCGTCGTTCAAGGTCGCCGACGTGGCGGCCGCCGTCGAACGGCTCACCGCGGCCGGCGCGCGGCTCGTGGGCGGCCCGGACGAGGGGCCGCACGAGACCCGTGCCGTGCTGCGCGATCCCGACGGCAACCCCCTCGTCGTGTACGCGCCCCGATGACCCCTCACCTCCCCCGAACAGGGCCCTCCCCGCACCAGGAGACTCCAGTGGCGCGATCACCCTTCGGCAACTACGGGCACGCGATCCTCACCGCCGGCGCGCTGCGCACCCCGGACAAGGTGGCGCTGACCTACTGCGGCGCGACCAGCCTCACCTACGCCGCGCTCGACCGGAAGGTCAACCGGGTGGCGCACGCGCTGCTCGAGGCGGGCATCCACCCCGGGCAGCGCGTCGCGTCACTGATGAACGAGACGCTGAACGTCGCCGAGGTCTACCTCGCGCAGATGAAGCTGGGCTCGGTCGTCTGCGCGCTCAACCCGTACTGGCCGGAGGACACCCTGGCCCAGGTCGTCGAGCACTCCGAGTGCACGGCGTTCGTGTACGACGCGAGCGTCGAGAAGCTCGTCGCGGCCGTACGGCCGAGGCTGCCCGGGGTGCGGCTCTGGCTAAGGGTGGGCGGCCCCGCCGAGGGCGCCGTCGACCTGGACGCACTGGCGTCCGCCGCCACGGAGGACGAGCCCCCGCTCGGCGGGCACGGCGACGACCTCATGGCGCTGTTCTACACCTCGGGTACGACCGGCCTGCCCAAGGCGGTCCGGCACACGCACGCCTCGAGCCTGGCCTCGGCGCAGATCTGGCTGGACATCCCGCACGCCGCCGACTCGGTCATGGGCACCGGCGCCATCATCTGGGGCATCGGCTTTCCCGCGCTGGTCGGCCCGGCGTTCTACGCGGGCATGCGGCTGGTGCTCGAACAGGACTGGGGTCCGGCCAACTTCCTGAAGGTCGTCCCCCGCGAGCGCGTCACCCACGTCAGCCTCATCCCGAGTTTCTTCTCGGCCCTGCTCGGATCGGACGACCACGTCGACGTGGACCTGTCGTCGCTGACCGCGATCGTGCTCGGCGGCGAGCCCCTGCTCCCGTCCCTCCGCGAGAGGATCATGAAGAGGCTGCCCGGAGCGGCGATCGTCAGCTACTACGGCCAGACCGAGGCGCCGTACACCTGCATCGGCCGCCAGGACGACGGCAGCCAGGACATCTCCTCGGCGGGCCGGGCCCGCACCTCCGCGGCGGTGCGCGTGACCGGTCCGAACGGCGAGCGGCTCGTGAACCAGGTCGGGGAGATCAACCTGACCGGGCCGAACCTCATGCAGGGCTACGACAGGCTGCCGGACAAGACCGCGCAGGTGCTCCGCGACGGCTGGTACGTCGGCGGCGACCTCGGAATCATCGACGAGGACGGCTTCCTGACCGTGCTCGGCCGGCGCGAGGACGCCATCCTCAAACGCGGCGTCTGGTCCCAGCCCAGCGGCCTGGAGGACGCGGCGATCGAGCTGGACGGCGTCGCGGAGGCCGGCGTCGTCGGCGTCCCGGCGCAGGCCGACGGCGAGGACGCCGTCGAGCAGCGGATCCTGGCGGCGGTCGTCCCCCGGGCCGGAGCCGTCCTCGACGCCGACGACCTCAGGGCGCGGCTCGCCGCGCGGCTGCCCGCCCACCAGGCGCCCGACCTCGTCGTCGTCACCGATGAGCTGCCGCACACCCAGGACGCCTCCGGCGGCCCGGGCAAGCTGCTGCGCCGCGAGATCCGCACCCGCTACGCCGACCGGCTGGAGCTGCGGTGACGGGCGGCGCCGAGTCATCGACAGATGAGACGGACACGGTGATCCCCGAACATCGGGTCAAGGAGTTCGTGTCCGGGTTCGGGATCGCCGTGCCGCGCGGCGCGACGGCACCGGCCGCCGAGGACGTCGCCGCCGCCGCGAGCGGGCTGACGCCACCCCTCGTCGTCAAGGCGTACGGTCCGGGCCTGGTGCACAAGAGCGACGCGGGTGCCGTACGCCTGGGACTCGGTTCACCGGTGGAGGCCGCGCGGGCCGCCGCCGAGATCCGGACGGCCCTCACGACGTCGGGCGTCACGGTCGAGGGCTACCTCGTCGAGGAGCAGGCGCCCCCCGGTGTCGAAGTGATCGTCGGCGCGGTCCGCGACCCGTCGTTCGGGCCGGTGCTGCTGGTCGGCCTCGGCGGCGTGTGGACCGAGGTGCTCCGCGACACCTCCCTCGGCCTGTGCCCCATCACCGAGGACGACGCCCGGCGGATGCTCTCGCGGCTGCGCGGCGCGGCCCTGCTGGACGGGTTCCGCGGGTCCCCCGCGGTCGACCGCGACGCGCTCGTCAAACTGCTGCTCGCGGTCGGCGGTCCCGGTGGCGTCGTCGAGAGCCTCGGCGAGGAGTTCACCGAGTTCGAGCTGAATCCGGTCATCTGCACGCCCGAGGGCGCGATCGCGGTGGACGCCCGCCTCCTGGGCCGGTCCGACCTGACCGCGCGCGAACATCCCGTGGCCTCCTCCCCGGCGGGGCCGGCGCGGGACTTCACCCGGCTGTTCGCACCGCGCGGCGTGGCGGTCGTGGGCGCCTCCACCAAGCGGCCGAACTTCGGCAACATGTTCCTCGGCTTCTACCGCGCGGCCGGGTACACCGGCCGGCTCGTGGCCGTGCACCCGACCGCCGGGGAGATCGACGGGGTGCCCTGTGTGCCCTCCCTGGAGGGGGCCGACGTGGACTACGCCCTGGTCGCCGTCCCAGCCGAGCGCTGCCCGGACGTCGTCCGCGAGGCCCGTGGCATCCCGTTCGTCCAGGTGATGAGCGGCGGCTTCCGCGAGACCGGCGCCGCGCGTCTGGAAGAGGAGCTCCTCGCCGCGGCCGGTGAGGCGGGCGTACGGCTGCTGGGTCCCAACTGCATGGGCGTGTACTCCCCGGCGGGCGGTCAGACGTTCATCGGCGGGCGGCCCGGAGTCCCCGGGCGGATCGCGCTGATCTCGCAGAGCGGCGGGCTGGCCGGGGAGGTCGTCAAGGTCGGCGAGCACCGTGGCCTGGCCTTCTCCAAGGTCGCCACCGTCGGCAACAGCGCCGACGTCGGACCGGCCGAGCTGCTCCGGTACCTCGCCGCCGACGACGACACCACGGTCATCGGCCTGTACCTGGAGGACCCGCGCGACGGCAGGGCGCTGTTCGAGGCACTGCGGGCCGTGTCCAAACCGGTGGTCGCCCTCGTGGGCGGACGCTCCGCGCAGGGCCACCGGGCCGCCGCGTCGCACACGGGTGCGATGGTCGGCGACGCCCGCGTGTGGGAGGCACTGGCCGCGCAGGCCGGGCTGCCGCTGGTCACCGCGCAGGACGACCTGATCGGCGCGCTGGACCTGCTCGACCTGCACGCCGGGCGGAAGGTGCCCGCCTCACCCGACGTCCTCGTCATCGGCCCGAGCGGCGGGGCCAGCGTGCTCGCCGCCGACGCGCTCGACCGCGCCGGGCTGCGGCTCGCCCCGCTGCCCGAGGTCGACCTCGGCCTGCCCGTCGGCGCCGTCTCCGGCAACCCGCTGGAGATCCCGGTCGGCCCGCGCGCCAGACCCGACCTCGTCGGGAGTGTCGTCACGGCGATCCAGCGGGCCGCGGACCGGCCGTACCCGGACGTGCTCGCCCACGTGAACGTGCAGAGCTTCTTCACCTTCGGCGACAGCGCCGACCCGCTCCTCGCGTACGCGCGCGGCGTCGGGGAGTTGCAGCGCGAGCTGACCGGCACGAGGGTGACCCTCGTGCTGCGCAACGCCGAGTACGCCCCGCCCGGCGTCGAGGACGAACTGCGGGTGATCGCCCGCGCCGCCGGGGTACCGACCTATCGGAGTGTGGAGGCGGCCGCCACGGCGGTCGCGGCGGCCAAGGTCCGCGACCAGCGGCGGAGAGCGTGAGGTGTCATGGGCAGGCTCGACGGGAAGGTGGCGCTGATCACCGGCGGCGCCCGGGGCATGGGCAAGGCCCATGTCAAGCGGTTCGTCGCCGAGGGCGCCAGGGTGGTGTTCGGCGACGTCCTGGAGGAGGAGGGCGGCAAGCTCGCCGCCGAGCTCGGTGACGCGGTGCGGTTCGCGCCGATGGACGTGACCCGGCCGGAGGACTGGCGGAACGCCGTCGACACGGCGGTCACGGCCTTCGGCGGCCTCACCGTGCTGGTGAACAACGCCGGGATCATCAGGCACCGGTCGATCGAGGAGATGTCCCTGGAGGAGTGCACCAAGGTCATCGAGGTGAACCTCATCGGGCAGTGGCTCGGCGTGAAGTCGGTCATCGAGCCGATGCGGGCGGCCGGCGGCGGCTCCATCGTCAACGTCTCCTCCACCGAGGGCTTCATCGGCGCGGCCGGACTGGCGGCCTACAGTGCCAGCAAGTTCGGCGTCCGGGGACTGACGAAGGCGGCGGCGCGCGAGCTCGGCGCGTACGGCATCCGGGTCAACTCGATCCACCCCGGCGCCATCCTGACCGCGATGGCCATGGACCCGGACGTGGTCGCGGCGACCGCGAGCAGCGCCGAGGCGTTCTTCAACGCGCTGCCGCTGAAGCGGATGGGCAAGGCGGAGGAGGTGCCGGCGCTGGTGGTGTTCCTCGCCTCCGACGAGGCCGGCTACTGCACCGGCAGCGAGGTCCTCATCGACGGCGGCATGCTCACCGGCGCCGGCTACTGACGGCGGCCCGGGAAGGACCCGACTTTCGTCAGTATCGACGCGGAGCGACGGGCCTGTACGGTTCGGCCGTGCGCTGGTCGGTCAGGGATGTGCCGCTCTGGGGCTTCTTCGCGCTCACCGTGCTGCTGGAGAGGGCCGCCCAGGGCGGAGTGGGCGCGCCGTGGCCCGTGGTGGCGGTGGGGCTGATCGCCCTGGGCGTCATCGTCGCGGTCAGGCGGTCCCACCCGCTGGCGGCGCTGTACGGGGCGGCGGCCCTTCCGCTCCTGCAGTGGGCGTACGTCGCGGTGCGCCCGGGGCCGTTCTCCCTGGCCTACGTGGTCGCGCTGCCCGTCATGAGCCACCTGGCCGGCCGCCGGCTGCCGCGCGACCGGCCCGTGCTGCTGTCGTTCGTCGCGGTCGCCCTCCTGGAACTCGTCCTGGCCGTCGCGGTCGGGACCGTCGAAGGGTCGGCGACCCGGTGGGCGGTCACCTGGTTCGACCTGACCCTCGCGCTGGTGTTCCTGATCATGTGTCCCTGGCTGATCGGCCGCTACCGGCGCCTCCAGCAGGAGCTCGTGCGCGCCGGCTGGGAGCGCGCGGAACGGCTGGAACGCGAACAGCGGATCACCGCGGACCGCGAGCGCCTGCGCGAACGCGCGCGCATCGCCCAGGAGATGCACGACTCGCTCGGCCACGAGCTCAGCCTGATCGCCCTGCGCGCGGGCGCCCTGGAGATGGCGTCCGACCTCGAGGAGCGCCATCGCGTCGCGGCGGGCGAGCTGCGCGCGGGCGCGGCGTCGGCGACCGAGCGGCTCCGGGAGATCATCGGCGTGCTCCGCGAACCGCACCGCACATCCGAGGATCCGGTCGTGCCGCTGACCCCGGCCCGGGAGAGCGTCACCGCCCTGGTCGAACGGGCTCGCGCGTCGGGCATGCCGGTCGAACTGCTGGACGAACGCACGGACGGCGGATCCGGGCCGCTGCCGGACATGGCGGGCCACGCCGTCCACCGGATCGTGCGGGAGTCGCTGACCAACGCCGCCAAGCACGCCCCCGGTGCCGTGGTGACGGTACGCCTGGCGCGGTCGGAGGACGAGACCGTCGTGACGGTGACGAACGGGCCGCCACGGGGCGGCTCGCCACGCGCGCCCGGCAGTGGCCTGGGCCTGGTGGGGCTGCGGGAGCGCGTCCGGCTCGCGGGCGGCACCCTGCGCGCGGGCCACCGGGACGACGGGTTCGAGGTGCTCGCCCGGCTGCCGCACACGGCCCCCGCCGAGTCGCCCGGCGACGATGCCGCGGACCGCTCCGGTTCCGCACACGGACTGGCGCGAGCGCGCGGGCAGGCCCGGCGCGGCCTGGTCACGGCGCTGATGGTGCCGCTGTCCACCGCCGCGAGCCTGGCGGTCGCCCTCCTCGCCTACTACCTCTACACGACCGAGAACTCCGTCCTGGACCCGGCGCGCTTCGGGCGGCTGCGGGTCGGCGAGCAGCGCTCGTCGATCACACTGCCACCGGTGGAGATGATCGACGCCCCGGTCGACTCCGGCCCCGCGCCTCCGCCCGGCGCGTCCTGCCGGTACTACCGCTCGGACGACAATCCGCTCGGGGTGGGCGACGTCTACCGGCTGTGCTTCGCGGACGGCCGGCTCGTGGCCAAGGACGTCCTGTCGGCCGCCGACCGGCAGCGAAGGGATGATCGATGATCCGGGTGCTCCTCGCCGACGACGAGGCCATGATCCGTGCCGGAGTCCGCGCGATCCTCGCCACGGACTCCGGCATCGAGGTGGTCGCGGAGGCGGCCGACGGGCGGGAGGCCGTCGAACTGGCCCGCTCGCACCGGCCGGACGTCGCACTGCTGGACATCCGGATGCCACGGCTGGACGGGCTCGGTGCCGTGGCGGAGCTCCGGCGGGCGGTGCCGGACACCGCCGTGGTCATGCTCACGACGTTCGGGGAGGACGAGTACATCGCCCGTGCGCTCGGCGACGGGGCGGCCGGCTTCCTGCTCAAGGCGGGCGACCCGCGCGAGCTCATCGCGGGCGTACGGGCGGTCGCCGACGGCGGGGCGTACCTGTCTCCCCGGGTGGCCCGGCGGGTCATCGCCGAACTGAACCAGGGAGGGCTGTCGCGCAGGACCGAGGCCCGGACGCGCGTCGACGCCCTCACCGGCCGTGAACGCGAGGTCCTCGCACTGGTCGGCACCGGCCTGTCGAACGCCCAGATCGCCCGCCGCCTGCATCTCGTCGAGGGCACCGTCAAGGCCTACGTCAGCGCCGTCTTCACCCGGCTCGGCGTACGCAACCGCGTCCAGGCCGCGATCCTCGCGTACGAGGCGGGCCTCGTGGAGGGGACGCCGTAGACCGGTGACACCGTGGGAGGCCCGGCCGGACGCCGGAACCTCCCACCTCGGGAGTCGACGCCGTCAGCGCTCGGCGGCGTTACGGAGGGCCAGGGTCGTCCGCGCTAGTTCGTCCGCGGAAGGAGCGGAACCCGCGACCACGCCCACGGTGGAGCCATCGCCCCACGCGCACCCGGCTCCGCCGTGCGATCCCGCGGCACAGCGCAGGGTGCCGCCGAGGTGCCCGGCCGGGTAGTCCTTGGGGCCCGTCAGCGGCATGGCCGCGAGGGCGGAGTCGACCTCGGCCGAGGGCGGGTTCGACCGCAGTTCCTGGGCGATGGTCGGATGGTCCCCGGCCGCCAGGCCGATGAAGGCGATCCGCTGCTGCGCGTTCCCGCGCCTCTCATAGACCGCGATCTTCATCTTGGCGGCGAACACCGGGTTCTGCTGGGCCTGGGCCTTGCGGATGGCCTCGATGACGCCCTGGGCGTCCGCGCCGGTCATCCGCGTGTAGTCACCGAAGGAGTCCGGGATCTTGATCGTGCGCTGCACGCCCGCCGGCGGCGAGGGGCTGGACGTCGTCCCGTACGCCGCCATCCCGGTGCCCGACGAGGAACCGCACCCGGCCACGCCCGCCATCAGGGCGAACACGGCGATAGGAAGCAGGGAGGTCGGGCCGACTTGGCCCCTGGACTGCCCCCCTCCACCGCGGAACGCCGCCATACCCGCCAAGCTACGCGGCCCATTGACCGGCGATTATCCACAAAGGGAACAGATCACTTAAACGTGAGCCAAAGGCCAACCTGGCGTCCGGTGCCCTCTATGGCCGGGGATCAGCTCGGTAAGGAGACGCTACGCCAGGTCGCGGATGCTGCCCTGGGCCTCCACCGGACGGCGGCCGGTCCAGTGTTCGGCGGCTTCGAGCTGGGCGGCGAGGGACAGGAGGGTGGCCTCGTCGTTCTCCCGGCCCAGGAACTGCGCGCCGATCGGCAGGCCGGCGGAGCTGAGCCCGGCGGGCACGCCGATGGCCGGCCAGCCGAGGACGTTCCACGCCCAGCAGAAGGGGCAGGCCGCGGTCGCCAGCTTGCCGGTCGCCCACCACCCGCGGCCGCTCAGCGCGCCGATCCGCAGCGGGAGCTGCGCGGTCGCCGGAGTCAGCACGACGTCGGCGCGCTCGAAGATCCTGCCGATCCGGCGGCCCATACGAGGCTCGGCGCGGCGCGCGGCGGGAATCAGCCGCCGCCCGATGTGCCGGCCGAGGAACGCCTCGGTGCGGGTGGCGGGCTCCGGGTCGGGGTCGGGGGTGTCGTCGAGCCAGTCCGCGACCCCGGCGGTCCCGCGTGGCAGGAAGTTCAGGCCGATCAGCCCGTAGTCCGGCTCGGCCGGGAACACCGCGTGCCCCAGATCGGCGAGGACGCCCGCGAGGCGCAGCACCGCCGCCCGGATCTCCGGGTCGACCGCGGACGGCACGCCGAACGGCGTGCGGAACGACAGGGCGATCCGCAGCCGACCGGGCTCCCGCGCGGCTGCCCGACGGTACGGCTCGGCGGGCGCGGGCGGGCGGTGCACGTCGTCGGGGTGGTTGCCGGTCAGCACGTCCAGGAGCAGCGCCGCGTCCTCGACCGTACGGGCGAGGGGGCCGGCGACCGTGATGCCGTAGAAGGGATCGACGTGCGGCCAGACGGAGACGCGGCCGCGCTGGGGCTTGAGACCGACGAGGCCGGTCCACGCGGCGGGGATGCGCAGGGAGCCGGCGCCGTCGGAGCCGACCGCCCCGGAGACCATGCCGGCCGCGACCGCCGCCGCCGAACCCGCGCTCGACCCGCCCGGCGTCCGCCCCAGGTCCCAGGGGTTCCGCACGATCCCGAACCCAGTGGTCTCCCCGGTCGGCCACTGCCCGATCTCGCTGGTGTTGGTCTTGCCCACGACGATCGCGCCGGCCGCGCGGAGCTTGCGCACCACCTCGCTGTCGGCGGTCTTCGGCTGATGGCTTCCGCGGCAGCCGAAGGGGGTGATGTGCCCGGCGAGGTCGGTGTCGTCCTTGATCGCGACGGGCACGCCGAGCAGCGGAGGGCGGTCCTCTCCGCGCCACCGGTCGGCCCGGTCCGCCTCCTCCAATGCCTGCTCGGCGCAGACGACGCGGAAGGCGCCGAGCGTGTCACGCTCGATGCGGTCGAGTGAGTACTCGACGAGCTCGCGCGCGGAGACCTCGCCCGCGGCGAGTCGGGCGGCGTCTGTGGTGAGTCCTTCGATCACCGGATCCCCCGAAAGTCGGATTCGTTCGTTCGAACGAACGATAATCCGGAAAGGGCTACGGTGAGAAGGGCCGGATAGGCCAGACTTGGCCCGCAATGGAAGACACACGAGAGCGCATCCTGCTCGCCACCCTTCGCCTGATCGGCGAGCACGGTGTCGGCGCGGTCACGAACCGGCGCGTCGCGACGGCCGCCGGCATCGCACTGGGCTCGCTGACGTACCACTTCCCGAGCCAGGCCGAGCTCCTGCGGGAGACCCTGGTCCGGTACGTCGACGCGGAGATCCACCGGATCAGCGACATCGCCGCACGACTCCAGGGCATCACCCCCGAACAGGCCGTCGTCGAGGCCGAACGCGCCATCGCCGACCTGCCGCGCGGCCCCGAGGAGGTCGCGACCCTCGAACTGCACCTCCACGCGTCCCGCGACCCCTTGGTACGGGAGGCCGCCGTCCGCTCGGTGGAGGCCTACGACCGGCTGACGACCGCGATCCTCACCGCCCTGGACATCCCCGAGCCGGAGGCCAAGGCCCCGGCCGTCGTCGCGCTGCTCTACGGTCTCGCGGTCCGCCGCCTGGCCACCGGCGACCCCTCGGGCACGGCCGAGGCGCTCCGCCTCCTGCTGTACGGCGCGGCCGCCCCCGGCCCGGAATGACCGGAGGGGGGCCGCCCGCCGCCGGGGCACTCCTCTCCCGGCGGGCCCAACGGCGGCGGGCGCGTGCGCGGCGCACCGGATCCGTCCCCTCTCACGGGTCCGGGCTGACCGCCACGTGCGACCGCGGACCAGAGCGGAAAGGTGACGCCCCGTTGCGGTCGCGGAACGTACGGTAGACGAGCCGGGGTTGCAAACAGGTTGCAACCGTTCGATGACCGACGGCGATGATCGCAGGTCGCCAGTTTGGCCGAATCGCTTGCGGCCGGGGTCCGGAGCCCCAATGCTCAGGGCAGACACGCCCCCAGTGGAGAAGCGCCATGCGAAGCAGTCACGTGTGCGACAACCCCGCGGACTGTGATCTCCGGACCGCCGCGCTGCACGAGGCGGCCGTCACCGGAGCCGCCCTCACCGGCCGCCCTCCGATCCGTGAGTCGTGGCGCCGTTCGCTCGACGCGGGGGTCGACCCGGAGACGCGCGCGGCACCGCAGGCGATCGACGCCGCCCGGGTGGCCGACGTCCGTGCGGCCCACCCCCTCGACCGGCACCTTCCGCAGCTGCGCGACACGCTGCGCGGCGTCGCCGACGCCACCACCCACCTGATGGTGATCACCGATGGCGACGCCCGCGTGCTGTGGAGCGAGGGACCGAGCGACGTGCGCCGGCGGGCGGACACCGTCGGGTTGATCGAGGGGTTCCGCTGGTCCGAGGAGGTGATCGGCACCAACGGCATCGGCATGGCGCTCAGCACCCGCGCACCGGCCTACGTCCGGGCCGCCGAGCATCTGGTGCGGGTGCTCCACCCGTGGTCGTGCGCCGGCGCGCCCATCGTCGACCCGGACACGAACCAGGTGATCGCCTGTGTCGACATCAGCGCGACGGCCGACGCCCTGCACCCGGCCGTCGTCGCGCTGGTGGAGGCCGCGGCCCGGCTGGCCGAGGCCTGGCTGACCCTGGAGATGAACCACCGTGACGAGTGCCTGCGCGCGCGGTACCTGCGGCACGTGTGCGGGGACACCCGGGCCCTCGTGACGACGACGGGGCGGATCCTGGCCGCCGATCCCGACGGCTGGCGCGGCGGACGTGTCGTCGTCCCGGAGGCCGGCGCCCGTGTCGCCCTGCCCGACGGCAGCACGGCGGTGGCGGAGACACTGGGTCAGGCGTACCTCCTGCGCGCCACCGGCTCCGACGACCGGTGCTCGCTCACCCTGCGGCTGCTCGGCGACGAACAACCCTGCGCCGTCCTCGACGGCCGGCGCATCCCGCTGTCCCTGCGGCACGCGGAGCTGCTCGCGCTGCTCGCACTGCACCCGAGCGGCCTGACCGGCGAGCAGTCGTCGCTGCACCTCTACGGCGACGAGGCCAATCCGGTGACCGTACGCGCGGAGATCCACCGGCTGCGGGGGCAGCTCGGGAACATCGTCCGGGCGAAGCCGTACCGCCTCGACTGCGACGTCGAGGCCGACTTCCTGACCGTACGCCGGCTACTGGCGGCCGGAGACGTCACGGCGGCCGTACGCCTGTATCCGGGGCCGCTGCTCCCCCGCTCGGAGTCCCCGGCCGTGCAGGCCGAGCGGGACGAGCTGGCCGCGCAACTGCGCCGGCAGCTGCTGCACCGCGGCGACTTCGACGCGCTGTGGTGCTACGCGCAGGTGGCGGACGACGACCTGGAGATCCTCATGCGGCTGGCGGCCGTGCTGCCGCCCGGCGATCCGCGGCGGGTCTCCGCGCAGCTCCGGCTGGACCGCGCCCTGCGCGACGACTGAGCCTCGGTGGCCGTCGACCCGCAGACGGCTGAGCCTCGGTGGCCGTCGATCCGCGGACGGCCCGGCCGTGCTCACGTCCGTGTGAGGCGGCGGACGGCCTGGAGTCCCTCCTCGGTGCCGGGCCAGTGACGGGCGACCGCGTCCGGTCCGGCCCGGCGGATCACCGATCGCAGGACGAACGCGACGAGGATCGCGTCGTCGGCGTAGCCGAGGATCGGGATGAAGTCGGGGATCAGGTCGATTGGCATCGCCAGGTAGGCGAGCAGCAGCCACAGCCTGAGGCGTACGCCGCGGGGCAGCGTGGGGTCACGCGCGAGCCGGGCGACGAGCCGGAGCAGGTCGGGCAGCAGCCGGACCGCGTCACCGAGGGCACCGCCCTTCGGCCGGGCCAGCGCCAGGAAGACGACGAGGACCAGCCAGAGCAGGAGCAGGCCGGCCGCCGCCGCGAGGAGGCCTGTGAGGACCTCCCTCAGGAGCTCTGCGGCGAGTGGGGCGCGTCTTCCACCATGTCGTCGAACTCGCCGTCCTTGACCCCGAGGACGAACGCCTCCCACTCGGCAGGGGTGTAGTACAGCGCGTCGCCGTCGGGCTTGGCGGCGTCGCGCATGACGATCATGCGGTCGGCGTGCTTGTGCTTGATGGGCACGTCTGCGCCGTCGACGAACAGGATCTCGACGGAGCCGGATTCCTCGCTCATGCCGTCCTTCTTCCGCTGGGGGACGCTCCCGTCCGGAGGCGATGGACCCAGGTTATCGGGCGCGCCCGCCGACACGGGGCCGAATTCGGGCCAGTCCAACGACCGCCTCTGCCGGAACCGGCGCGGAGATGAGATGCTCGTCCCGGCAGTTACTCACCAGTAGCACAGGAGAGACGGCATGATCGAGCTACGGCGGGACGGGGACGTTCGCATCCTTCGCTTCGACGAGGGAGAGAACCGCTTCAGCCCCGGCTTCCTCGATGAGCTCGAGAAGATCCTCGACGACCTCGAGGCCACGAGGGGGCCACGGGCCCTGGTGACGACCGGCACCGGAAAGTTCTTCTCGAACGGCCTCGACCTCGACTGGCTGACGAGCAACCCCGACCAGTGGAACCCGTATCTCGACAGGGTGCACGCGCTGTTCGCAAGGTTCCTCACACTGCCGATGCCGACGGTCGCCGCACTGAACGGTCACACCTTCGCGGCCGGAGCCATGCTCGCGCTGACGCACGACCACCGCGTCATGCGGACCGACCGCGGGTACTTCTGCCTGCCCGAGGTCGACCTGGGACTCTCCTTCACACCGGGCATGGCCGCGCTGATCCAGGCGCGGCTGCCCAAGGTCACCGCCCACGAGGCGATGGTCACCGGCCGGCGGTACGGCGCCGAGGACGCACGAGAGGCGGGCATCGTCCACCGGACCGCCCCGGAGGCCGAGGTGCTGACGACGGCGCTCGAGGTCGCCGCTCCCCTGGCGGGCAAGGACGGCGGAACGGTCGCCAAGATTCGCACGGCGATGTACGAGGCGGTGCTGGACGCCCTCAAGACCGGCTGAGACCGGGAGGTTCGGCGATCGGATCTCCGCACGGGCTTTACAGATAATTTCCGATCGGTATAGTAGGCAATACGGACCAGTGCTCCTGCGGCAGCCATCGCGGGCTGGTCTTGGGGGCCGTCTCGACGACCTCGCGCGTCCGGTCGGACGAGACGGTGGGCCGGGGTCGGCCTCGAGTGGCAGCGGTGCCGACCCCGCCCTCCCGCCCATTTGTTGACCTTGGGAATATGGCCCGTCGCGGAGGGCCGGGAACGGCGATAACCCAAAGTCAACGGATTGGCAGCCCTCCAGCACCGTCGCTTGCCGGCCGCGAGCACGCCCCGCGCCCGTCCCGGCGAGAAGCGAGAAGGATGTCGGCCGGCCGGCTCACGTGTCGCGCTGGATCTCGTACTCCGCGGCGAAGCGGCGCAGGCCGTCGAGGGCCTCGCCGGTTCGTGTCCAGGGCCGGACGATCAGCCGGTCGACACCGAGGTCGGCCCATGCACCGACCTCTTCGGGGCCGGACAGCTCATACGCGTGCACGGTGATCTCGAAGGGCCGGTCGGGCGGCTCCTCCGCGAGGAGACGGCGGAGCCGATCGAGCTGCGGGCGGATCGACTCGACGGTGTGCGGCATGCTGATCCACCCGTCGCACCGGGTGGCCGCGCGCCGCAGGGCGGCGGGCGACTCGCCGCCCGCGAGGAGGGGGATGCCGCGCGGCTTGGGCTCGAAGGCGACCTCGTCGAAGTCGAAGAACTCCCCATGGTGCTCGACGACGTCCTCGGTCCACAGGCGGCGGGCCACGTCGATCGCCTCGTCGAGCCGCCGACCCCGGCTCGCGAAGTCGATCCCGGCCGCGTGCCACTCCCCCGCGTACCAGCCCGCCCCCACACCCGCGATGGCGCGCCCGCCGGAGACCTGGTCCAGCGTCGCGAACGCCCGCGCGCCGGCGAACGGATGGCGCAGCGCGAACAGGTGCACGGCCGTGCCCAGCCGGATCCGTTCGGTGACGGCGGCCAGCGCGCACAGGTACGCGGGCGCGTCGAACAGGGGCGTCGACGGCACGATGCCGGGCCGGCCGGTACCCGGATAGGCCGCGGTGGACAGATCGGTGGCGAAGACCAGGTGCTCCGGCATCCACACCGACTCGAAGCCGAGGCGGTCGGCCTCCACCGTCAGGTCCCGCCAGATCCCCGGGTGCACGAGGCCGAGCGGGATGCCGAACCTCACCGGGTGGTCCTGCCGTCGGATACGTCCCGTCGTACGGCCTCGGGGTCGCGCTCGGCGGGGTCGCCGTAGCCACCGCCGCCGGACGTCTCGACGACGAGGGCCTCACCCGCGCGCAGCGGCGAGCGCGTCGCCTTGGACGGCAGCGGTTCGCGGGTGCCGTCGGGGCGTTCGCGGTAGTAGCCGCCGCCGCGCCCGTGCCCGCCGCCCGCGGCTCCGGCGGGCGGGTGGCGCAGCCGGTCGCCGCGCGTGTCGGCCCGCGCGTCCTCCAGCACCCGGATGACCGTGCGCGTTCCGAGCCCGCCCCGCCGGCGGCCCCGGCCCCCGGAGTCGGGGATCAGCGCGACCTCCTCGATGCGCACCGGCAGCCGGGCCTCGATCGGCTCGACCTGCGGGATGATGTTGCGCCCGCCGCCGAACAGCGCGCCGGTCGCGTCCGGACCGTCGCGGCCGTACCGCGCGCCCATGCCGCCGAGCTCGAACGCCATGTGCAGCCACGGGCGCGCGGCGCCGCTGATGCTGAATGCCTGCAGGATGCCGGAGGCGGCCGCGCCGCGGCCGGGAAGCGCCCGCGTGAGTGCGGCGAAGATCGCCTCCTCGGCCGCGGCGACCGTCCCCCACCGGCCTCCGCCGGGGTGGGGCTTGGTGCAGTTGACCAGGCTCCCCTCGGGCATGCGCACGTCGACCGGCGCGAAGCAGCCCTCGTTCATCGGCAGTGACGGGTCGACGAAGCAGCGCAGCGCGTACATCACGCCGCCGAGCGTCTGGGAGAACCCCGAGTTGACCGGCGTGGCGACCTGGGGGTCGGTGCCGGTGAAGTCGACCAGGACGCCGTCGTCGTGGACGGTCACCGCGACGCGGACCCAGTGCCGGTCGTCACCGTCCTCGACGGCGTACTCGCCCTCGTAGGTGCCCCTCGGCAGCCGCGCGAGCTCCTCACGCATCCGTGCCTCGGTGTGCGCGAGGTAGCCGTCGATCCCGGCGGCGAGGTCCTGTTCGGCGGCGAGTGCCTCCAGGCGGCGGGCGGCGACGTTCGCGCCGGCGACGAGCGCCCGCAGGTCCCCGAGGAGCTTGTCGGGGGTACGGCTGTTGGCGGCGAGCACCCGCGTCAGGCCCTCGTCCCAGCCCGCCGCGGTGGCGATCCGAACCGGCGGCAGCTGGAGACCCTCGAGGAACACGTCGGTGGCGTCGCTGGCCATCCCGCCGGCCGACAGGCCGGACAGGTCGGCGACGTGGATGAGCGTGCCGGTGAAGTAGGCGGGGCTCCCGTCGAGGAAGACCGGCCGGAAGACGAGGAGGTCGTTGGCGTGGACGCCGCCCTGGTAGACGTCGTTGAGGCAGAAGACGTCGCCCGGGCTCATGTCGGCGAGCGGGTAGGCCTCGATGACGTACGGGAGGGCGCTGCGCAGGCTCGCGCACTGGATGATCGCGGTGGACAGCGAGTGCGCGACCAGGCGGCCGTTCGCGTCGAGGATCGCCGCCGCCGCGTCCGCGCCCTCCACGATGAAGGTGGAGTACGCCGAGCGGACGACGACGATGCTCGCCTCCTCGGCCGTGACGCGCAGGGCGTTGCGGAGGATCTCCGCGATCAGGTCGTCACGCATCCGCGTTCTCCCTCTCCAGCGACACCGCGCCGTGGTCGTCCAGGACGCCGCTCCAGCCGGGCGGCACGACGAGCGACGCCTGCGGTTCGGTGACGACGCAGGGGCCGGTGAACCGTTCGCCGGGAGCGCACGCGGCGCGTTCCCGCACCGGCACCTCGCGGAACGCGCCCCCGAACCACGCCCGACGGGTGCGGTCCGGAGCCGGTCGCGGCGGGTCCGCACCGCGGACGTGTGCCGCGTCGGCGGGCAGGGAGACGCGCGCACGGGCGACGGTGAGCTCGGCCGGGTCGCGCAGGTCGATCCCGTACGACTCGCGGTACCGGGCGTAGAACTCCGCAACGGCGGCGTCGACGACCTCGCGAGTGACCGCCTCCGGGCCGAGTTCGACGGTGAAGGCGTGCGCCTGCCCGGCGAAGCGCAGGCCGACCGAACGCGTGACCCGGCACCGTGCGTCGCGCAGGCCGAGGTCGGCGCGGCAGGCGTTCTCCAGGTCGGCGAGCACGGCCTCCAGCGCGACCGGGTCGGCCGTGGTGGCCGGTGCGAGGAACGTCCGCGATCGCTCGATGGCCAGGTCGGCGTGGAGCAGCCCGGCGGCCGATCCGACGCCGCAGCGCGCCGGGACGAGCACCCGGCGGATCCCGAACCGCTCGGCGAGGCCGGCGGCGTGAGTCGGGGCGGCGCCGCCGAGGGCGACGAGGGTGAAGCCGCGCGGGTCGATGCCGCGCCGGACGGTCACGACGTGCACGGCCGTCCCCATCTGGGCGCCGGCGATGTCGTGGACGGCCGCGGCCGCCTCCACCACGTCGACGCCGAGCGGTTTGGCGACGTGCCGGGCGATGGCCTCCTCGGCCAGGTCGGGGCGCAGGCGAAGGTCGCCGAAGCCCTCCGGGTCGAGGTAGCCGAGCACCAGGTCGGCGTCGGTGACCGTCGGCAGCGCTCCGCCCCGGCCGTAGCACGCCGGGCCGGGCGCGGCCCCGGCGGAACGCGGCCCGACTCGCAGCGCGCCGGCCTCGACCCAGGCGATCGAGCCACCGCCCGACCCCACCTCGGCCAGGTCGATCGCCGGGACCTTGATGGGCACGCCGGTGCCCGGTCGTCGTCCGCCGAAGCTGCCCTTGCCGCCGACCTGGAACTCGTGGGTGACGCCTGGGCGCCCGCCTCGTACGAGCCCGGCCTTGGCCGTGGTGCCCCCCATGTCGAAGGAGATCAGGTCGGCGAGTCCGTGCCGGGCGCCCTCCCGCGTCGCCGCGACCACCCCGGCCGCCGGGCCCGACTCGATCGTGTAGACGGCGCGGGACGCGGCGAGCTCGGCGGGCAGCACCCCGCCCGCCGACTCCATGACGTGCACCGGCGCGGTGATGCCCAGCTCGGCCAGGCGATCGCGCAGGCGGCGCAGATAGGAACCCATCACGGGACCGACGTACGCCGACATGAGCGTCGTCGTCGCGCGTTCGTACTCTCCGAGCTCCGGCCAGACCTCCGAGGAGACGACGACGGGCGTGCCCTCCGGGAGCCGCTCGGCGATGAGGGACGCCAGCCGTTTCTCGTGCGCGTCGTTGGCGTGGGAGTGCAGCAGGCAGATCGCCACGGCCGCGACGCCGAGGTCGGCGACGCGCTCGGCGACCCGCCGGGCGGCGCTCTCGTCGAGCGGGGTCAGGACGGTGCCGTCGGCCGCGAGGCGTTCGGGCACCTCGAACGTACGGGTCGCGGGCACCGGCGGCTCGCCCGGCGAGAACGCCAGGTCGTACCGCTCCTCCTCGACGCGCGCCTGACGGCCGAGCGCGAGCATCGAACCGAAGCCGCGCGTCGTGACGAACGCGACGTCCGCGCCACGGCGCTCGAGGATGACGTTCGTGGCGAGCGTCGTCGCGTGCGTGAACCGGTCGACCGAGGCCGCCGCGACCCCCGCGTCGGCCAGCACCCGGCGGATGCCGCGCACCAGTCCCTCGGTCGGATCGTCCGGGGTCGTGAGGGTCTTGGCCACGTGGACGCGGCCGTCCGCGACCAGGACCACGTCGGTGAAGGTGCCTCCGATGTCACTGGCCAGTGCCGCCACGCAGACCTCCACCCAACCTAGCGCCCGCTTGGTGAGCGTAAGGAGTCGACGAACGGCTGTCAATGACACCTGCGTGCCGCCCGGGTACCACCTGGGTAGGTTCGAATACACGGGGGGGTGTCCTACATGAACGTCGGCCTCGGCCTGCCCGGCGGCGATCCGTCGGTCCTGCTCGACTGGGCGCGGAAAGCGGACGCCGGCCCGTTCAGCACCCTGGCCCTGCTGGATCGCCTGGTGTACGACAACCCCGAACCCCTGGTGGCGCTGGCCACGATCGCGGGCGCCACCGGCCGGATCCGCGTGCAGACCGAGGTCCTGCTCGCCCCGCTTCGCCAACCGGCGCTGATGGCCAAGCAGGCCGCCACCCTCGACCGCCTGTCCGGCGGCCGCCTCACGCTCGGCATCGGGCTCGGCGCCCGGCGCGACGACTACAAGGCCGCGGGCATCGACCAGCACGGCCGCGGGGCACGCCTCGACCAGATCATGACGGACATGCGTCGCATCTGGTCCGGCGAGCCGTACGCCGAGGACATCGGGCCGATCGGACCGGCGCCCGCACGCGATGGCGGTCCGGAGGTCCTGTTCGGCGGCTTCGCGCCGGCGACCATCCGGCGCATCGCCCGCTTCGGGGACGGCCTGCTGTGCGCGTCGCCCATCGACGACGTGGACGGCCTCTTCCGCGCCACCGAGCAGGCATGGCGATCGGCCGACCGCACCGGCAGCCCGAAACTGGTCGCCCAGCTCAACGCCGCGCTCGGCCCGGACCAGACTCTCGAAGAGGCGCGTGGTCACATTCGCCGTTACTACAGCGGACCGGAGTACACGGAGCTGCCGCCGAACTACACCGACCTGGTCGTGCAGAGGATGCTCACGACCTCCGGTGAGATCCGCGCCGCCGTCGACCGGCTGACCGGCATCGGAGCCGATGAGATCATCTTCTACTGCTGGTCCCCGGACCCCGGGCAGGTCGACCGCTTCGCCGAGACGCTCGCATAGCCCACGCGTCCGCGGTACGAGACCGACGCCCGCACGCTCGCGCCCGGGCACCAGATGATCGCGCTTACACCTGCGTGTGCCGAGAGTATGGTGGTCATACGGGCTGCGCAGACACGGCACACCACCGGACTCGTTCCGGGAGGACACCATGACTGACGAGAGGCCTCCCACCCCAGAGGACAGGTGGCGCGGCGGGGGGTGTCCGGCGGATCTCCTCGCGCGGCGGTCGTTCCTTCGGGGCACAGTGGCCGCCGGTCTCGTCGGGGCCGCGGGCGGGAGCCTGCTGGGCGGTGACGAGGCCCTCGCGGACTCGGCGAGCGGCGACGGCGCGAGGACGAGCGCGATTCCGTTCCACGGCGCCCATCAGGCGGGCATCGCCACTCCTCCGCAGCCGATCGGAGCCTTCGCCTCCTTCGACGTGACCGCCTCCGGCCGTGCGGAACTCACTGACCTGTTCCGCACGCTGACCAGGCGGGCCCGCTCCCTCACCGCGGGAGGCACGCTGCCGAAGGCGCCGCCGCGTGCGGCGCCACCGGACACCGGCATCCTGGGCCCCGACGCCGCGCCGGATGATCTCACCATCACGGTCGCCGTCGGCGCGACCCTCTTCGGGCGGTACGGACTGGCCGCGCGCAAGCCGGCCCAGCTCGTCACCATGAGTCCATTCGCGCACGACGACCTGGATCCCGCGCTGTCCCACGGCGACATTCTGGTGCAGCTCTGCGCCGAACACCGGGACACGACCGTGCACGCGCTGCTCGACATCCTGGCCCACACCAACGGCGCGATGAGGCAGCGCTGGCGCATCCACTGCCAGCGCAATCCACCGCGCCCCGACGGAATCCCGCGGGACTGGTTCGGCTTCAAAGACGGCATCTCCAACCCGGACACGACGAACACCGCCCAGCTGAACCAGCTCGTCTGGACGCAACCGCGTACCACTGAGCCTGTCTGGGCGACGGGGGGCACCTACCAGGTGGTGCGCATCGTCCACTTCGATCTTGAGAAGTGGCAGGAGGTACCCGTCGCCCAGCAGGAGCGGATCTTCGGCCGCCGCAAGGTCAGCGGTGCCCCCATGTACGCCGTGTCCGACAACACGTCAGACGACCTGGATCCCATCTACACCAACGACCCGCAGGGCCTGATCACCCCGCTGCACTCCCATGTCCGCCTCGCCAATCCCCAGACCCCGCAGACCGCGTCGACCAGCTCCATCCTGCGCCGCAGCTACGACTACGACCGAAGCCCCGACGTGCACGGCGGCCTCGACCTGGGGCACGCGTTCTGCTGCTTCCAGCGTGAGCTCGACACCTACATCACCATGCAGAACCGGCTGGAAGACGAAATGCTGGTGCCGTACATCAGCCCGCGGGGCGGCGGCTACTTCTTCGCCCTTCCCGGCGTGCGTGACGACAAGGACTACTACGCCCGTGGACTCCTGACCTGACCGGGGCCGCCCAGGCCGACCGGTCTCCGGCGAAAAGGCGATCCGGGCCACGACCGGATCCCCTGCGATGCGCACAGGAGGCGAGATGCGTTCCACCTGGCGAAACCGGCCTGGTGCCGTCGACCGGCCGTGCGGGAGGGCTCTCGGGCCGGTGCGGGGGGCCGCTTTCGGGCTCTTGTCGGCGTCCGGTTGTCTCCTCGCGGCATCGGCCGGGTCGGCCTCGGCGACGATGTCCTCCGCGATCGTCCGCTCGGGTGGCGACGGCCACGTGTACGTCACCAACCAACTCGACGACACGGTCTCCGTGATCGATGCCCGAACGAACCGGGTCGTCGCGACCGTGCCGGCCGGCACGGCACCCGCAGGCGTCGCGGTCGCTCCGGCCGGCGGCCACGCCTACATCGCGGACAGCGGATCGGCCGGCGTCTCCGTACTCGACACCCGGACCAACAAGATCGTCGGGACCGTGCCGGTCGGGAAGAGTCCCAGCGGTGTCGCCCTGAGCCCGGACGGCACGGCGCTCTACGTCGCGGACGGCGGCTCGAACAGGGTCTCCGTACTCGACACCCGGACCAATCGGGTGACCAGGTCCATCCCGGTCGGCACGTCCCCCGTGAAGGTGGCCGTCAGCCGGGACGGCAACGCGGCCTATGTCGCCAACGCCGGATCGGGCAGCGTATCGGTCATCGACACCCGTACGCACCGGGTCGTGCGGGCCATTCGCGCAGGCCGGTCACCGGTAAGCGTCGCCGTCGCCCCGGACGGCCGGTCGGCCTACGTCGCCGACGAGACGGCGGCGAACGTCTCGGTCGTCGGCACCCGTACCGGCACCATCACGGCCACCGTGCCGGTCGGCGAGGGCCCGTTCGACGTGGCGCTCGGACCGGACGGCCGCTCGGCGTACGTCGCCGTTCTCGGCCCCGGGAAGGTCTCGGTGATCGATACCCGTGGACACCGCGTCTCGGCGACCGTTTCCGTCGGCCCCCCGGGCACCGACCCGTTCAACGTGGCGGTCGGCTCTTCCGCGATCTACGTCACGAACCAGGGGGCAGGCACCCTCGCAGTCATCGACGCCAAGACCCTCAAGGTCACCGCGACCGTCACCGTCGGCAACAGCCCGTACGGCGTGGCCGTGGGCCCTTGACAATGTTTTAAATCGTCCGTTTCCGGCCGATAACGGTAAGTGACCCACGGGTGCCGATCCGGTGCTCCCAGCATGGCGTTCGACCTTGCATCGACATCGGGGGGTGTGATGCGCTCTCGAGCCGGCCTGACCTACCTGTACGCAGCGGTGGCCCTCGTCATCGCTCCGCTGCCGAGCGGCTCCGCCGGCGAGCCGTCGCCGTCACCATCGGCGCCGGGGGGAGCGGCGCTACGGGACCCACCCCAGCTGGTGAGCCACGACGGGCTCCTGCGGGTGAAGATCGTCGTGGAACGACGCCGGGTGGACGTCGGCGGTCGCAAGCTGTGGGCCCTCACCTACAACGGCCGGTACATGCCCGCCACACTGCGGATCCGGCCCGGGGACAGGCTGGATCTGGCGATGGAGAACCGGCTGACCTCGCCGACGAACCTGCACGTCCACGGAATGCACGTGTCCCCCAGCGGCCACTCCGACAACATCTTCGTCCGCATCGAGCCCGGCCGGACCTTCCACTACTCCTACCGGTTCCCCCGCGACCTGGCGCCCGGCACCTACTGGTACCACTCGCACGCGGACCCCATCTCCGCGCCCCAGGTCGCCGGCGGAATGTCGGGGATCATCATCGTCGACGGGCTCAAAGAACACCTGCCGCGGTCGTTGCGCGGCATCACCGACCACGTCATCGCGCTCAAGGACTTCCAGGTTCAGGGCGACACGGTCAAGACACAGAACCTGAAGATCAGCGCGCCCACCACCCGTACGGTCAACGGTCAACTCGACCCGACCATCAAGATCCGGCCGGGCGAGGTCCAACTCTGGCGGCTGGCCAACGTCAGCGCCAATGTCTACTACTACGTCCACCTGCGGGGACAGCGCTTCCACGTGATCGCGCACGACGCCAACCCGGTCGACCGGATCTGGACCGCGGACTCACTCCTCCTCGCCGCGGGAACCCGGTTCGACGTGCTCGTCCAAGGCGGTCCACCAGGCACCACCCGGCTGGAGACGCTCCCGTACAGCACCGGGCCCGGTGGAAACAAGTTCCCCCAGGCGACCCTGGCCACCGTCGTCTCCGCAGGGACGCCGGTCCACCCGGTCACGCTGCCCACCGCCTTCGCACCGGTCGAGGACCTGAGCCACGCCCCGATCGCCGCACGGCACACCCTCGTGTTCTCCGAGAACGCGGCGGGCACCAAGTACTACATCAATGGGAAACAGTTCGACATGAACCGGGTCGACGTCCGGTCGAAGCTGGGCACGGTCGAGGAATGGGTCGTCCGCAACGACAGCAACGAAGAGCACTCCTTCCACGTCCACGTCGACGACTTCCAGCTGATGAGCATCAACGGCCGGCCACACCACGGCCACGGCCTGCAGGACACCGCCAGCGTTCCCCCGAAGGGCCGGATCGTCGTCCGGATCCACTTCACCGACTTCACGGGCAGGACGGTGCTGCACTGCCACATCCTCAATCACGAGGACGCGGGCATGATGGCGGTCCTGGAGATCGTCAAGTGAATCGCCGCACGCGAGCGCGGGCTCGCAAAGGGACGCCGAGCCGGCCGTCACCCCCCGC
>NZ_JAMXMY010000008.1 GCF_024055795.1 Actinoallomurus purpureus
TCGCGACCCAACCGACTTGTCGTTTTCGGAGTTCCGAAGCCGCCGCCCGGTCACGAGCCCGGCCCCGGTTCTGCGTCCGTGGAGAAACATCGGGATGCCGGTGGACAGGCGCCGCCGGCCGATTCGGCCGTAGACGAATGGTGCCGGACAACGAGCCGCCCGCCGACGAGGCATCGCGCTCCGATAAATGACCTCAGCCGGCCCGAGCGGCGTCCTCGTTCCAACGCCGCGCGTTTTGCCATGGTTACGACGGCGTCGCATGAAGTGGATGGCGGCATTCCTTCCCGCGAAAGTGCATCGTCCACGTGCGGGCGCCAAACTGATCGTTGACGCGGATATCGGACATCAGTATCTTTATTTTCGCCAAGACCGGATAAGGGTGCACTGGGCATACCTCATCCGGCTGCGGGCTTCAGGAGGCTTCATGAAAATCAGGAGCATGGCCGCGGCCGTCGCCGCGACCGGTGCGATCGCCAGCGTCGGCGTGGCCGTCGCGCCCGCCGCGATGGCGGACTCGATCTGCGGATCGGGCTACACCCAGTACTGGTCGAAGAACATCACTGCCGGGGACGGCACACCCGCAGGCACCGTAAAGCTTTTCGACTCGCCGAACAATTCCAAGTGCGTATACTTCACGGTGAGTAGCGGCACAAAAGGCTCCGACGGATGGGGCCACAGCATCAATATCTCGGCTCATAACAGCACGGCCGCACACCACGACAGCGGCAATTACAACAGTTACGCGGGACCGCTGTGGGACTCCGCCCCGACCTGCGTGGACGTCTGGGGAAGCGTATACGGCCCGGCGCCCGACAAAACCTTCGAATACGATAACCTCTGCCATTGATCCTGGCGAGATCTAGCCTAGAGCGTTTGTAAGGTCGGTCGGGTCGCACGGCGACCCGACCGACCTGCGGTTTCCACCACCACCCATCCGCGCCCATGGGGCTTCATGAGGATCAGGAGCTCGGCTGCTGGTCGGCGAGGAATCGGCGCGCAAGGCCCGGATATTTGGCGATCAGGATCTTCAACTGCTGGGTCTCGGCCACCTGAGAGACGCCGGTGAACCGCAGTGCGTCGAGAGTGGCATAAAAGTCCGCCAGCGAACGCTGCAGGCGTTCTTCGGAGGAGCTCATTTGCCGCCCTCCGCTCTTAGATTCGCGCCCATACCCACTTGCCTCCCTGGTCGGGGGTCGGTATGCAGCCCCACGCGATCGCGGCGCTGCGCACCAGGAGGAGACCGCGGCCGCCGTTGTGGTCGAAGTCGTCGTCGTCCAGGTCTGCGAGTGGATCGGGACTGACCTCCGGAAGCTCTGGGGCTGGGTCCCAGACGGAGAGGACGCTCTCTTCGCCGTCTCGCGCGATCATTACTTTGATCAATTTCCCGGGCGCGGCCTTGACGGCATTGGTCGCGAGTTCCGAAATGATCAGCTCGGCGTTGGAACACCGGTCGCGCCGGCCGAACTCACCGACGACGATCGAGACCCATCGGCGAATGGCGGGGACCGTGCTCTCCGCAGCTGTAAAGGACAGCGCTTGGAACATCGGAAGGTGATCCATGGCGACGCCTGTCGTCTCGCGACCAGGCTCTCGCCGGCCGCATGCTCCGTTGACTCTCCAATCGTCGTACCGCATTGTTACTCTCTGCATCAGCTTCAATTCCACACGTAAGCGGCCACCGCTTTGTGGACACCGAATGGATGCGAACAATGCCAAAACCCCCCAAAGTCCTGATGCCGAATCAGAGCCTCACCGCCTACTTCGGCTTCGAGGTGCGCAAGCACCGCGAGGGAGCGAAGCTCTCCCAGACCGAGCTGGCCGACCGCCTGCACTGGGCCAAGTCCACCGTCGGCAACCTGGAGACGGCGTTCCGCTCCCCCACCGTCGACCACGCCACGGACCTCGACCGCTTCTTCACCACCGACCGCTTCGGCTGGCTCCACGGCCTGATCGTCCGCGAGGAGCTCCCCGACTTCTTCCGCCCCTTCGCCCGCAGAGAGCCCAACGCGACGAACATCCGGATGTTCGAGCCTCTGGTCATCCCCGGCCTGCTCCAAATCGAGGAGTACGCCCGCGCAGTGATGGCAGAGGGACGGGCACCGGAGGAGCTTGAGCAAGCCGTGGCGGCCCGCATGGACCGGCAAAAGATCCTTGACAGACGAGAGCCTCCCCCACCGCGCCTCTGGGTCGTTCTAGATCGCGGAGTGATCAGGCGGCAAGTCGGCGGTCCCGAAACGATGCGCAAGCAACTCACGCACCTGATCGAGGCCGCAGAGCGCTACAACGTAACAATCCAGGTCGTACCGGAATCCGTCGGAGGGTACGTTGGCCTTGAGGGCGGTTTCTCGATCCTGAGCTTCGACGAAGGCGCTGACATCGCCTACGCCGGGGCCTCAGGCGGAGGACACATGATCGAACAGCAGAAGGACGTAGCTCGAACTGGCACACGCTTCGAGTTGATCCGAGCGCGAGCCCTCAGCGCGGATGCGAGTGTCCAACTGATCCGGGAGGCACTGTGATCACCCCCCAAACCCGTTCTGCCTGGCAAAGAAGCAGCTACAGCGGGCACTCCGGCGACAATTGCGTTGAAATCGCCATTGTCCGATCCGCAAGCGAAGCCCCGAGATGACTAGCGACTGGCGTAGGAGCAGCCGTAGCGGCAGCTCAGGTGGCAACTGCGTCGAGTTGGTGTTCATGGTCCGCGGTGACATGGAGTCCCACGCCTGGGAGTGACGGCTCGCGGGAGAGGCCCGGGCATCGGCTACGGGTCTTTCTCGTCAGGGAGTGGTGGTTTGGCGCCTGGCTGAGGCGGCTTGGACCTGCTGTGCGCTGAAGCACTCCGGGTGACTCGTGACCAGGGTGTCGTGCTCCTGCTGACGCTGGAGCTCGGTGGCCCCCAATGCTGCGCGCGTGCCGACGTCCATGCCGTCCGCCAGCGAACTGGGGCTCGGGTACACGGAGATCGCCAGGAGCCTCTCGTCCTCCCGGTATGACTGGCAGGCCCGGTCCTGACTCGATGGCCCGTTGTGGAAGAGGCCACTGGCCAGAAGCGCGGCCAGGTAGAGCCCCCAGGCGACACCCCCGACGATGAGCGCTTCCCTGCCGCTGATCCGCCTACGCCGCCACGTCACCGGAGCCGCCCCTTCTTCGATCCCGCCATTCGACGAGACGAAGACCATCGCGGTTCCTCACTTTGCCGCCGTGGTGGACACCTTGCCGCCGGTAGTGACGCCACAACGACCGAATCGCCGAGATCGTCCCGTCAACACCGGCGGCAAAGACCGAGCACGTGGACCGCTGACGCCCGCCACGCTGGCGGGCGCGGGGGCGCTACCGGTCAGGTCGCCCGAGAGGCGTACCGAAGGCTCGGTGGCCACGCCTCGCTGGATGGGATTCGGCGCGGTATGGCCGGATCTGTCACACGGGCCAGGTGACCTTGGCCGAGTGTTTCGCACGTCGCGATACCGATGGTGGCGCCAGGGAGCGGCCCACCGCGACAGCGTAGCCACCGCCCGGTCCGCGACGATCTTGCGCGGCCCGGTCTCCTCGGCCGGATGCCCCGCTCAGTGCGGCGAATGGGCGTCGTGGCGTTCTCGGGCGGCGGCGATGTCCGGGTCGTGCAGGACCGCCCAGTCCGCGAGGGTGGACAGCGGGCCGAGGAACGTACGGCCGAGGGAGGTCAGGTCGTACTCGACCGTCGGCGGGACGCTCGGATGGACGGTCCGGCTCACCAGGCCGTCGCGTTCGAGGCCGCGCAGGGTGCGGGTCAGCATCCGCTGGCTGATCCCCTCGATCGACCGGTGCAGTTCGTTGAACCGGTACGAGCGCTTGCCCAGCAGGATCATGATCAGCACGCTCCACCGGTCGCCGGCGCGGCGCAGGACGTCCGTGACCGGGCAGGCCCGATGCTCCTCCAGCGGTACCGGGATCGGAAGCGGCGCGGTGAGCACCGAGGGCACATCGGTGTGCGTATCAGACATCGAACTGCCTTCTTTCGGCCGTACGAGCGGTTGCTGATGATTGTCGCCGGACGACCGGCGATCGAGGAGCGAGAGCATGTCCAGTGATACGGCGAAGACAGTGGTGATCAGTGGTGGGACCGACGGCATGGGCCGCGCGACGGCGCTGGCGCGCGTCAGCAGGGGCGACACCGTGATCGTCATCGGCAGCAGTGAGGCGAAGGGCCGGGCGCTGGCCAAAGAGGCGGCTCGTACGGGCGCCGGCGGGCGGTTCCGGTTCCTGCGTGCGGACCTCAGCGCCGTCGGTGAGATCCGCAGGGTCGCCCGGGAGATCGCGGATCGGCACCCGGTGGTGGACGCGCTCGTCCTGTGCGCGAACCGGCAGAGCCCGAAGCGGCGGGAGACCGCCGACGGGCTGGAGTCGACCTTCGCGCTGTACTACCTGAGCCGGTACCTGCTCGGCGACCTGCTGCGCCCGGTGATGGACGCCGCACCCGCACCGGTGATCGTGAACGTCGCCGGGGTCGGCAACACGGCCGGTTCAATGCACTGGGACGACCTGCAACTGCGGCACAAGTACAGCGGGATTCGGGCGCAACTCCAGGCGGGCCGGGCCAACGACCTGCTCGGCGTCTCCTTCGCCGAACACGCGGCGGGCAAGGCCCGGTACGTCCTCTACCACCCCGGCTTCACGCGCAGCGGAGACCTGTCACCGCTGAATCCGCTGGTACGCGGCGCGATCAGGCTGCTGGCACGGTTCAAAGCCCGGCCGGTGGAGGCTTCGATCCGCCCCATCGTCGGATGGATCGACGAACCACCGTCCGCCCCGCTCACCGCGGTCGACCGCGGCACCCCGGTCGACCCGTCCCTGCCCACCCTCGGCAAGAACGGCGCCGAACGCCTCGCCGTACTCACCGAGGACCTGCTGCGTTCGCTCCCCCATCGGTAGGCCGTACGAAACACTCGGTGAAGCGAGTCATGGGCAGGGACATTCCACGATGATTCGCCGTCACCGACCACCTTCACCAAGCATTGTGTACGCCGCGCCGACCGACGGCCGTCGGTACGGACCGACCGCGCCAAAGTCACTTCTCCCCAGACAGTTCTCTCTATAAGACGTCCCACAGCTCGTACGGGACCCAAATAAGGAGAAGATCACATGGGCTTCAAGGAGCGCCTCGCGCAGCTGAGCGACGCCATGAAACTGAACTCGGCGATCCGCGCGGCCGAACAGCAGCAGTGCATGGATGGTGGGGCGCACAAGGCGACGGAGGCGAAGGAGAAGCTGACCCGCAGAGGGAAGAAGTCCCGGCGGTCCGGCGGCTGATCCTGCAAGGAACCCCGGCCCGAACTGCGGTGATCACGGACGCCTGACGGCGTCCGGCTACAGCCGTCGAGGGCGGGGCAAAAGCAAACGGTGGCCGGGCATGTCGCCCGGCCACCGCCTTTCGCGGCCAACCCGTAACTCACTCGCAGCGATCGGACAGTTGCGGTACTCGATCGACTGCCATCACGCTCGTGCTGTTACTGGCTAGTTGCGGTTGCCTATCGAGCTGCGGGGGTAGCCCAGGCTCATGCCGCCGGTGAGCTCCTGGAAATCCTGGAAATCCTGGTCGACGCTGTCCTGGTTGCCGCCCTGCTGGCCCTGGTTGCTCTGCTGGCCGTCGTCGCCGTTGGCCGGCGTCGTGTTGGTGTTGTCGGGCATGGAAAGCCCCTCTCCGATTGTTGACGGCCTCCGCTAAGTAGCGGAGCAGCGACCCTCTCTAGGGGCGCTACGAAGAACTGTCCACAGAACGGAAGATGGTCAAGTTCGAACCGCCAACTATCGAAGGCGAAAAAGGGGCCCTGGGCCCTCCCCGTTTCAATCAGGGGAATTGGTCCCGCTCACCCTGCCCGAAGTATGGCGCCTACTCGTCGGCGGCGCGGGTGGTGGTCGGGAAGGCGGGCTCGCGCCAGTGGGGTCCGCGCCGGGGCAATGGTCGGCATGACGACCGAGGCGGTAGGCGCGTCAGCGGTAGACGCCGCGGCGGTGGCAGTCCACCAGGTGGTCGTCGACCAGCCCGCAGGCCTGCATGAGGGCGTAGACGGTGGTCGGGCCGACGTGCCGGAACCCGTGCTTCTTGAGCTTCTTGGCCAGCGCCGTGGAGCCGGGGGTGGTGGCGGGCACGTCGGTGAGCGTCTTGGGGGCCGGGGCGTCCGGATCGGCGTGCGCCCAGGCCAGCGTGGCGAGGCCGTCGGGCAGGTCGAGCGCCGCCCGGGCGTTCGCGATCGTCGCGTCGATCTTCCGGCGGTTGCGGACGATCGAGGCGTCGGCCAGCAGCCGCTCGACGTCGGCCGGGCCGTACGCCGCGACCTTCTCCGGGTCGAAGTCGTCGAACGCCCGCCGGAACCCCTCGCGCTTGCGCAGGATCGTCAGCCATGACAGGCCGGACTGGAAGGCCTCCAGGCACAGCCGTTCGTACAGCCCCCGGTCGTCACGCACCGGGCGGCCCCACTCGTCGTCGTGGTAGGCGATGTAGTCGGGCGTGGAGACGCCCCACGGGCATCGCGCCAACCCGTCCGAGCCGATCACAGTCATTCGAACATCTTAGCGAGACGGCGTAGTGACGTCCGCAGCATCAGATGGGCCAGCGGGCCGACCGCGAACCAGCCCGCCCGGCCGACCGGGCCGAACGGCAGGTCGATCAGCTCCGCCCAGGTCACCCGGCACCGGTCCTCGGGGAGGTCGAGCAGGTCGAACCGGCCCTCGCCCCGCACCAGGGACCCGGTGTGACGCACGCGCACGCGGTGCGGCGGCCGCCACTCGCTGATCACCATGGTGTCGAGGAAACCGACGGGACCGACGCCGGTCCACGCCTCCAGGCTCGCGCCGTCGCCCGCGCCGCCCTCCGCGCGGGTCAGCGGCACCCATTCCGAATGCCGGGGCCAGTCGACGAGAACCTCCCACACGCGCTGTGCCGGAGCCCCGACGTCGGCCGACGCGTGGACCGCGACCCTGCTCATCGCTCGTCCCGCTCCCGTCGCGGAGCGGGCTCGTCCGGTCCGTGGGGCTCGCCCACGTCCTCGTGGCCGGGCGCCGGTTCGTCCTCGGCATCGCGCTCGGCGACGGTCCGCGGGTCGAAGACGACCTTGTCGACGATGGTCTGCGGCGGTTCGATGGCCCGCTCCCGGGGCGGCTCGTCGACGCGGTGGGGCAGGGGCGGCAGGTCGCCCGCGTGCGACGGGGCCGAATCCGGCGGGTCGAAGATGTCCAGCGCATCGGGCGCCGGGGACGCGGACGGGACGGACGGCTGCCAGGACGTCCCGTCCGGCGGCCCGTACATGCGGTGCCGCGCCTCCGCGAGCTCCTGCTCGAGCACGGCGATGCGCGTGTCGCGCTCGGTCAGCTCGTGCGCGAAGCGCTCCAGCGCCTCGTCGGTGATCTGCTTGTGATAGCCCCAGAGCCCCATCGGCAGGCGCAGCAGCGCGGCGTCGGTGCCGCCGGCCGAGCGCCGTCCCGGCAACGCCAGCGGTGGATGGTCGGGGTGCTCGGCGGACAGTTCCCCGCCGCCACCGATGGCCACGACGACGATCCCGGCCAGCACGGCCAGCGCGGCGAGGGCCACGGTCAAAGTGACGAGCATATCCCGATGGTGCCACAACCCTGCCGTACGGTGCGTCAACCTGCTCGGCCGGACGCCGCCCGCGTCGCATATGCCACGATCGGGGCTATGGAGCTGCGCCTCGGGACCCGGATCATCTCCCCCGGGCATTTCGCGATCATGACGGAGGGCCCGGCGGACGGTACCGACATCGCCGTGGTCGCCGCCGACCCGGAGGTGGTCCGCGCGGTGCGGGCGGACCGGTGGGTGATCGCGGTGGCGCCCTCCTCCGAGGAGCAGGCCGCCGCCTGCGTACGGGCGGGGGCCGATCTGCTGGCCGGGGACGCCTTCGCCGGCGTCGCGGCGGCGACCGGCGCCGCGCTGCTCTGCTCCGCGCCGGAGCGCGCGGCGGGGGTGCGACCGGACGGGGTGCTGGTCCACGTCACGGACCCGTACGAGGCCGAGCGCCTCGCGGGGGCCGGGCACGCCGTGCTGGTGGACGAGGCCGAGCCCGCCGTGGTGTCGGTGTTCGCCTGGGCCGGCGCCCGGGTGTTCCGCACGGCCGACGTCGACGCGACCCGGCAGGTGCTCGACATGGTCGCGTCGATCATCGGAACCCGCCCGCCAGCCGTCTCACGCCGCGGCCTCGCCTGACGGCCCGATGATGATCACCGAGAGTGCCGTCACCGCTCGGTGCCGGAGCTCTGGATGATCATGGGCCATCACGGCTCGGATTCGATGTAGTCCTCAGCCGTCGGCTGCATGCGCACCGGCGAGCGCTCCAGGTGGTCGAACGCCTCCGCGACGGTCGTGGTCCAGCCGACGGCGTCGAAGATGCGGGGCCGGGCGAACCCCTCGTCCAGCAGGTGGTTCATCAGGTCGCGCAGCGGCTCGTACAGGCCGTGCGGGTCGAGGATCGCGATCGGCTTCTCGTGCAGGCCCAGGACCCGTGCGGTCCAGATCTCGAAGAGCTCCTCCAGGGTGCCGAGCCCGCCGGGGAGCACGAGGAACGCGTCGGAACGACGGTCCATCTCGCCCTTCCGGGACCGCATGTCCTCGGTCACGACCAGCTCGGCGGAGTCGCCGTCGGCGATCTCGACGTCGACGAGCGCCTTCGGGATGACGCCGACGGTGCGCGCGCCGCCCTCGCGCGCGGCACGGGCGACGGCGCCCATGCAGGACACGGTGGCGCCGCCGCTGACGAGCGCGTGTCCCCGCCGGGCCAGCTCGGCGCCGGCCTCGGCGGCCAGATCGACGTAACGGCCGTCGATGCGGCCGCTGGACGAGCAGAAGACGCAGATCCGCATCAGCTTCCGTTCCCTCCGAGGCGCTCGTCGGCGTCGCGGGCCGCGCGCTCCTCCATCTCGCGTTCCTGCGTCTCGTGGCCGCGCTTGATGCAGTTGACGACCTCGGCCGGGTCGTCGGTGAGGTGGATCAGATCCACGTCCTCGGGGGAGATCTTCCCGGTGGGCAGCATCTGATCCTTGATCCAATGGAGCAGGCCGCCCCAGAACTCCGTGCCGACGAGCACGATCGGGAACCGCGTGATCTTCTTGGTCTGCACGAGGGTGATCGCCTCGAACAGCTCGTCCAGCGTCCCGAACCCGCCGGGGAGGACGACGAATGCCTGGGAATACTTGACGAACATCGTCTTGCGGACGAAGAAGTAGCGGAACTCCAGGCCGATGTCGATGTAGTCGTTCAGCTTCTGCTCGAACGGCAGCTCGATGCCGAGGCCCACTGAGACCCCGCCGGCCTCGTCCGCTCCCTTGTTGCCGGCCTCCATGATGCCCGGCCCGCCGCCGGTGATCACGGCGTAGCCGGCCTCGACGAGCAGCGCGCCGATCCGCTCCGCCAGTTCGTACTCCTCCGAACCCGGTTTCGTACGGGCGGAGCCGAAGATGCTCACCGCGCGCGGCAGCTCCGCCAGCAGGCCGAACCCCTCCACGAACTCCGCCTGGATGCGCAGCACCCGCCAGGGGTCGGCGTGCACCCAGTCGGAGCGGCCGCGGGAGTCGAGCAGTCGCTGGTCGGTGGTCGTGGCGGGGATCGCCTTGCCGCGGAGGGTCACGGGGCCCTGTCGCCTCCTGCGCGGCGTCTCGTCAGGTCGCATGGCCCTTACGTTAACCAGCGCCGCAAGCGGTTTGAGCAATCCGACACCGCATCGATTAGAGGACAACGAACTCATTTGTGGCGTTCGTCGTTTTGTTGGGTTCTAGACTTCCGCCGTGAACCAAGCGACTGAGGAGCTGGAGCCGGACCCCGTTTTCGTCGACCCGACGGGCCGCCGGGCAAAGATCATGCGCCGTGCGGGGATCGCGCTCGGGTGCCTCGTCGCCGCTTATCTCGCGCTCATCACGGTCGGGCTGGCCACCGGGGCGCGGGTGCCGCTCACCCCGTGGCCCCAGACGAAGCACTCGAAGTCCGGCCCCGCCGAGGACGGGCTCATGCCGCGCAGCGGGGCGCGCAACCCGCTCCCGGGCCGGAGCTCCGCCGCCGGCGTGCCGCCGAGCGGCCCCGCGCCGACGACCGCCACGTCCCACGCGCCCACGGGCGGCACCCGCTCGGCCGCGCCGGGCACCACGGCGCCCGCCACTCCGGGCTCCCCCACACCGCCGGTGGTGCCGACGACCGCCACCACCGCCCCCGGCAAGGGGCACGGTTACGGCCGGACCAAGAAGCCCCACCCGGGGACGACCTGATGGCGCGCCGGGACCGCCGCCGTGATCCGCGCGGCCACTGGATCCTGCTCCTCCTCGGCGCCGTCACCCTCGCCTCAGGGCTGCTGCTGAGCGGGTACGCGCACGGCGTGGTCGGGGAGTCGACGCAGCACGAGTACAGCAAGAGCGGCTCGGCGCCGGCCGCGGTGGCGAACGGCGGTCCCGCCGTGAACCTGTCGGGCGGCAGGCCGGAGAGCATCCGGACGCCCCGCCGCACCATCGCGCTCACCTTCGACGACGGGCCCGACCCCCGTTGGACCCCGCAGGTCCTCGACGTGCTGCGACACCACGGCGCCCACGCGACGTTCTTCGTCATCGGGGCGCGCGTCGCCGACAACCCCGGCCTCGTCGACCGGGCGATCCACGAGGGCAACGAGATCGGCTCGCACACCTACACCCACATCGACATGGCGAGTGCCTCGCCCTGGCGCATCCGCTTCGAGCTCGCCCTGACACAGCGGGCGCTCGCGGGCGCGGCCGGCATCCACACCCGGCTCCTCCGGATGCCGTACTCCTCCGTGCCGGAAGGCCTTTCCGCGCCCGAGTACCGGGCGGCCCAGGAGGCCGGGCGGGAGGGCTACGTCGTCGCGCTCACCGACCAGGACACCGAGGACTGGCGGCGTCCGGGCGTGCAGAAGATCATCGAGGCCGCGACGCCCAAGAAGGGCGCCGGCGCCGTCGTGATGATGCACGACTCCGGAGGCGACCGGGCCCAGACCGTCCAGGCCCTCGACGCGCTGCTGACCCGGCTGTCGGCCAAGGGGTACCGGTTCACGACGCTGAGCCAGGCGATGCGGCTGCCGTCCGCCGACGTGCCCGCCTCGACCTTCGACAAGGTGACCGGAACGGCCCTGACCGCCGGGCAGCGCTGGTCCGACCGGCTGACCGGCTGGTTCACGATCCTCTTCGGGATCGCGGGCGCGCTGACCACACTGCGGCTGCTGGCCCTCCCGCTGTTCGCGCACGTCCACGTCCGGCGGGTCCGTCGCCGACCTCGCAGCGGGCCCTCGCCCTGGCTCACCGTCGGGGGCGCCCCGCCACCCGTGTCGGTGATCGTCCCGGCGTACAACGAGGAGGTCGGCCTGGCGGCGACGGCGCGCTCCCTCGTGAACACCGACTACCCGTCGCAGATCGAAATTCTGATCGTCGACGACGGGTCCACCGACGACACCCCCGTCATCGGCGAACGGCTGCAGCGGGAGTTCCGGAACGTCCGGCTCATCTGCCGGCCCAACGGCGGCAAGCCGGCCGCCCTGAACACGGGCATCGCGCAGGCGAGCCACGACGTGCTCGTCCTCGTCGACGGCGACACCGTCTTCCAGCGCGACACGATCAACAACCTCGTACGGCCGCTGGTCGACCCGCGCGTCGGAGCGGTCAGCGGCAACACCAAGGTGGCCAACCGCAAGGGCCTCATCGGCCGCTGGCAGCACCTGGAGTACGTCATCGGGTTCAACCTCGACCGGCGGATGTTCGACGTGCTGGAGTGCATGCCCACCGTGCCCGGCGCGATCGGCGCCTTCCGGCGGACGGCCCTCGCGTCGGTCGGCGGGCTCAGCACCGAGACCCTCGCCGAGGACACCGACCTGACCATGGCGATCTGCCGGGCGGGCTGGCGGGTCGTGTACGAGGAGACCGCCCTCGCGTGGACGGAGGCGCCGTCGTCGCTGCGGCAGCTGTGGCGGCAGCGGTACCGGTGGTGCTACGGCACCCTGCAGTCGATGTGGAAGCACAAGCGGGCGCTGGTCGAGCGCGGCCGGTCCGGCCGGTTCGGCCGCCGTTGCCTGCCGTACCTGGCGATCTTTCAGGTCGCGCTGCCGTGCCTCGCCCCCGTGGTCGACGTCTTCGCCGTGTACGGCGTGTTCGTCCTCAACCCGGTGACCGTCGCGGTGTCCTGGGTGGCGTTCACGGTGGCGCAGGCGGCGGCCGCGATGTACGCGCTGCGGCTCGACGGCGAGCGCCTCACCACCCTGTGGGTGATGCCGCTCCAGCAGATCGTCTATCGGCAGCTGATGTATCTGGTGGTCATCCAGTCGCTGGTCACCGCGGTGCTGGGCGCCCGGCTGCGCTGGCACGTCATCCGCCGGACCGGCACGTTCTCGGAGGGAGACCCCCTGCCGTCCCGGGTCGGCGTCTGAGGCCCGTGCGAGGCCGTCCGGCACCCGTACAGGGGCGCCGGACGTCTCTCGACGGCATACGCGGTCACCGCCCGAAGCGGGTGCGCTCGATCTCCTCGTAAACGTTGATCTTGTGGTCGATGATCTCGAGGTCCTCCTGCAGCTCGTCGATGCGCGCCGCGACCTGGGCACGGTGCGCGACGAGCAGCGCCTTGCGGTCGGCGGCCGTTCCGTTGCCCTCGCGGGCCAGCTCGGCGTAGCGCAGGACGGTCGCGATGGGCATCCCGGTCGCGCGCAGCCGGGTGAGCAGGGTGATCCAGGACAGGTCGCGCTCGGTGTAGCGGCGGTGCCCGCTGGAGTCGCGCTCCGGAGGCTCGCGGAACGCGCCGATGCGCTCGTAGTAGCGCAGGGTGTGCGCGGAGACGCCGGTGCGCTCGGCCGCCTCCGCGATCGTCAGTCCGTCAGCAAGAACCTGGGCCATGAGGCCACCCTCCCGCGTCGATGCCGCTCCGAGTCACAGGGCCGGGCGCCGCTCACGTCGTGAGCCAGGCCCGCATTCGCTCCTCGCTCGCGAAGATACGCGGTATCTCCACGTACTCGCCACGCGTATGCGACAGGCTCGGCTCGCCGGGACCGTAGTTGACGGCCGGGATGCCCAGCTCGGAGAACCTCGCCACGTCGGTCCAGCCGAGCTTGGCGCGCGCCTCGCCGCCGGTGGCCTCGGCGAACGCCGCCGCGACCGGATGCGTCAGGCCCGGACGCGCGCCGGGAGCGCCGTCGACCACGGTGACCTCGTACCCGTCGAACAGCTCGCGCAGGTGCTTCTCCGCGTCGGTCAGGGACTTGTCGGGCGCGAAGCGGTAGTTGATCGTGACGACGCACTCGTCGGGGATGACGTTGCCCGCGACGCCGCCCCGGATGAACACCGCGTTGAGCCCCTCGTGGAACTCCAGGCCGTCCACGACGGGACGCCTCGGCTCGTACGCGCGCAGGACGTCGAGCACCGCGCCGGCGTGGTGGATGGCGTTCGACCCCATCCACGACCGCGCGCTGTGGGCCCGCTCACCGGGGACCTTCACCTCGACCCGGATGGTGCCCTGGCAGCCGCCCTCGACGATGCCGCCGGACGGCTCCATCAGGACCGCGAAGTCGGCCCGCAGCAGCTCGGGGCGGGTCCCGCCGATGCGCTTGAGGCCGTTCCGGGCCTCCTCGACCTCTTCGCACTCGTAGAAGAAGTACGTGACGTCCCGCGTGGTCTCCGGGATGGTGGCCAGCTTGAGCTGCACGGCCACGCCGGCCTTCATGTCGCCGGTGCCGCAGCCGTACAGGCGGTCCCCCTCCACACGCGAGGGGAGGTTGTGGTTGATCGGGACGGTGTCGAGGTGCCCGGCGATCACCACCCGCTCGCTCCGGCCCTGCGAGGTGCGGGCGATGACCGTGTCGCCGTCCCTCTCGACGGCGAGGTGGGGCAGGGCGCGCAGCGCCTCCTCGACCGCGTCGGCGAGCGCCTTCTCGTTGCCGCTCACCGATTCGATGTCGACGATCGCCGCGGTGAGGGAGGCGACGTCCTGGGTGAGATCAAGCCGCATGGCGGATGAGCCTACGCCAGCGGCCGCCGGATCCGGCCCGCCGCCCTGTCCCCGGTGCCTCGGCCGTACCCACGTGAGCTGCGCGGATGTGGCGACCTGCCAACGAAGCCGCCGATATTAGGGGAATTTTCCACCTATTCGACACCGAGCCCGTTGGATATTTACGTATCAGGGAGCGGATCACCCTTCACCCCCCGCCGGAAGGAGCTCCCCGCCATGCACGACACCCCCGCCCGCCCCAGCAGACAGAAGGACACCCCGCCCGAGAGTCCCCTTCACCTCACCCCCCGGACGCCGGCCTCCCCGGCCCTCGGCCGCCGCGACCTGATCACGCGGGCGGCCGCCATCGCGGGCGGCGCCGCCCTCATCGGCGCCGCCGACCTCGCCCGCCCCCGCCCCGCGCGCGCCGTCACCGCGCCCCGCGTCTACACGCGTGCCGAGTGGGACGCCCGGCCCCCGACGTCACCGGCCACGATCATCAAGGCGCCCGACCACCTGATCGTGCACCACATGGCCTTCCCCAACTCCACCGACTACTCCCTCGCCCACGCATTCCAGCTGTCCCGTGACTGCCAGGACCTGCATATGGACGACAACGGCTGGAGCGACACGGGACAGCAGCTGACCATCAGCCGCGGCGGCTTCGTCATGGAGGGCCGCAACCGCACGCTCGAGGCCATCGGGCAGCGCAAGAACGTCTTCGGCGCCCAGTGCGCCAACGAGAACGGCCACACCCTCGGCGTCGAGAACGAGGGCACCTACACCACCGAGCTTCCGCCCGCCGCCCTCTGGGACTCCCTCGTCCAGACCCTCGCCTGGCTCTGCGACCTGTACGGGCTCTCCGCGTCCACCGCGATCGTCGGCCACCGCGACTACAACAGCACGACCCAGTGCCCCGGCGACGCGCTCTACGCCCAGCTGCCCCGGCTCCGGTCCGAGGTCGCCGCCCAGCTCGGCGCGGCCGCGCCGGCCGCGCGCACCGCGGCCGTCAGGCGGTCCGGCCTGCCCGGCCCCAGAACCCTCGGCGACCACGGCCCCGCCGTCGGCGCCGCCGACCCACGGCCCTGACGGCCACCCCGCCGTCTCCCGGCCGACCCGCACGTGGCATGCCCCCGCCCCAGGGGCCGCCACCCGTCCACCCTCCCGTCCCGCCACACACCCCAGGAGGAACCCGTGGCCCCGTCCCCCCGCAACCGCGTCATCCGCAGGCTGAGCACGGCCTTCGCCGCGCTCACTCTCGCCGGAGGCGTCCTGGCCGCAGGCCCCGCGGCCGGCGCGTCGCCCAACCCGATCACCCACCCCGACAAGGACCACGCCGGCTACAGCCTGGCCGGACAGAGCACCGCGACCCCGCTCGTGTCCGGCACGCTCGGCCTCGACGTCTCCAGCCACCAGGGCAACGTCGGCTGGAGCACGGTGCAGAGCAACGGCGCGCAGTTCGCCTACGTCAAGGCCACCGAGGGCACGTCGTACCAGAACCCGTACTTCTCCCAGCAGTACGTCGGCTCGTACGACGTGGGCCTCATCCGCGGCGCCTACCACTTCGCGCTGCCGGACAACTCGAGCGGCGCCGCGCAGGCCGACTACTTCGCCGCCCACGGCGGCGGCTGGTCCGCCGACCACCACACGCTGCCCGGCGCGGTGGACATGGAGTACAACCCGTACGGGGCCACGTGCTACGGCCTCAGCCAGTCCGCGATGCGCAGCTGGATCCACGCGTTCATCAACGAGTACCACGCCAAGACCGGCCGCTGGGCGGTCATCTACACCAGCCTGAGCTGGTGGACCAGCTGCACCGGTAACACCGACACCACGTTCGCCACGAACAGCCCGCTGTGGATCGCGAAGTACTCCACTTCCGCGGGCACGCTGCCGGCGGGCTGGAGCGTCTACACCATCTGGCAGTACGCCGACAGCGGGACGTTCCCCGGCGACCAGGACGTCTTCAACGGAAGCTCGTCGCGCCTGCTCGCCCTCGCCGACAACACCTGATCACGCCTGATCACGCCTGACCGAGGCGCCGGGGCGGTGGGTCCCGGCGCCTCACGCGTTCGTGCGCCGGATCGTCAGGCGCTCAGACCGTGGTCGCGCAGGACGTCGTTGAGCTGCGACTTGTCATGCCGCACCCCCGGCTCGAGGCGCTTGATGACGAGGACGGCGGGCATCCCGAACGTGCCGCCGGAGAACTCCTTCAGCCGCGTGCCGCCGACGGCGACGCACCAGTCGGGAATGCGGCCGCGGCCGAGCTGCTCGCCCGTCTCCACGTCGATGACGGGCATCGAGGCGGACAGGTTCGTGCCGGAGCCGACGACCGCGCCCGTGCCCACACGCGCGCCCTCGACGATCATCGACCGGCTGCCGATCATGGCCTCGTCCCCGATGATGACGGGCTTGGCGTTCGGCGGCTCCAGCACGCCGCCGATGCCCACACCGCCCGACAGGTGGACGTTCTTGCCGATCTGCGCGCAGGAACCGACCGTCGCCCAGGTGTCGACCATGGTGCCCGAGTCGACGTAGGCGCCGATGTTCGTGAACGACGGCATCAGGACCACGCCCGGCGCGAGGTGGGACCCCCATCGGGCGATGGCACCGGGCACCACGCGCACGCCGTCCAGGCGGGTCTTCAGCGGGATCCGGTCGTGGTAGTGGAAGTCGCCCACCTGCGCGCGGACCATGCCCAGCACCTTGAAGCTCAGCAGGATGGCCCGCTTGGCACGCTCGTCCACGATGACCTCGTCGGTGGCCTCGTCGACGAACGCCACACGCGCCTGCCCGCCGTCGAGCAGATCGACGGCCGCCACGACGGCGGAACGGGCGTCGGTGTCCTCGGGGCTCAGGTCCGCCCGGCGCTCCCACAACTCATCGATGACGCTTGAGATCGGGCTGGTGAACGTGTCGGTCATGCCGGTGAGAATAGCGGCGGCGCCACCGGCGGATGTCCGGTAGGGGGTACGGAGCGGGTACCTTCGTGCCGTGATTCGGACGAGAGCGCGGCGGCTGCGGCTCGCCATCATCGCGTTGGTCACCACGCTGGTCATCGTCGGCGGCGCGGTCGCGCTGTACGTCCACTTCCGCCCCTACCTCCACGGCACCAACTGCGAGGCCCGTACGAGCACCGGGGTCATGCCGCTCGACCTCGACCAGGCCGGCAACGCCGCGACCATCGCCGCCGTCGCGCTGCGCAAGAAGCTCCCCGAAGAGGCCGTGATCATCGCGTACGCGACGGCGCTCCAGGAGTCGCACCTGCGCAACCTCGAAAGCGGCGACCGCGACTCCGTCGGCCTCTTCCAGCAGCGCCCGTCACAGGGCTGGGGGACGGTCACTCAGCTGAAGGACCCGGTGTACGCCGCGAACCGGTTCTTCAGCGCCCTCGTAAAGGTCAAGGACTACAGCGGCCTTCCCGTCCACGAGGCGGCCCAGAAGGTCCAGCGCAGCGCGGACGGCAAGGCGTACGCCCGGCACGAGGAGGACGCGCGGATCATGGCCGCGGCCTACACCGGGCGCGTTCCCGGCGCCGTACGCTGCTGGTACCCGCCGAACAGGCGCAAGGAGCAGGCGCAGGCGCAGCAGGCCCTCGACACGCTGCGCAAGACGCTGAAGCGGAAGGACACCGGCGACGGGATCAGTGCGGCGAACTCCCGCACCGGGTGGACCATGGCGACCTGGATGGTCGCGCACGCCCAGCCCTACGGCCTCCGCGAGGTGCGCTACGCGGGCCGCCACTGGCGGTCGGCGCAGGGCCACGACGGCTGGACCACGGACGCCCAGGCCCCCGCGGACCGCGTCGTCATCCGCTGAGCCCGAGGTCCAGAACCCCGTATCAACCGCGCCAGGACCCGACCACGTCCTCAGGGCCCCACAGCAGGTCGATGGACCGGTCGTCGACGTCCTCTCCGAGGCCGCTGAGGGAGGCGACGACCAGGCCGGTCCTCGCGGGGTCGTATCCGGGAACCTGCGCGACCGCGCGCCGCACGGAGACAAGATCATGACCGTCGAAGCCGCTCGCGAGCCACTTGATCGACCCCGCGAAGGAGATCGTGTCGGCGACCGGCGCGCGATCGGCTCCGATCAGGTCGATCTCCGGGTCGAACCGGCGGTTCCACCAGCCACCGACCGCCTCCACATCCGGCCAGGGCAGCGCCCCCGACAGCGCGGCGAGCTCGAGGGACTGCCGGACCAGCGGCGGGGCGGCGCGACCGCGCCATCCTGTCCAACGGCGTTCGACCAGGCGGACCCCTGCTTCCGGGCGTCCCCGACGGGCCTGCTCCTGCACGACTCGCAGAATGCCCAGATAGAGCCGCAGGTTGCTGTCGGCCACCCGATACAACGCCGGCTTGCCGGGCGTCGTCGACACCGGCTCATCGACGGCCAGAATCTGCTTCTCCACCGCGAGCCGGCGCAACAACGGAGAGAGTGTCCCCGACGGCAAAGCCCCCTCTCGGCTTCCCGCCGTAGCGGCGATATTGGCGTGAGTACGGTCTCCCGCCCCGACCGCCTCCAGCACCCGCCGCGAGGCGTCCGGGCTCGGGAACTCCGCCATCAGCGCCGCCTCCGGGACGCTGAACACCGCAGCCGCGGGGTCGGCGGCCTCCTGCCGCAGGAACTCCAATGCGGGCATGCCCTCCGGCCAGGACCGTACGATGCCCGGTAGGCCACCCGATACCAGGTGCGCGTCGATCGCATCAGCCGCTCGCAACCCCAGGGCCTGTCCCACGTCGGCGGGGTTCAGCGGCCCGAGCACCAGGTTGTCGGCCCGTCCGAAGAACGGCCGGTCATAGGCGGTCAGCCGCTCCATCATGTGCAGGTCACTACCGAGCAGCAACAACAGCACCGGCTTCGATGACAACAACCGATCCCATGCGGTCTGCAACGCCCCGTCGAAGAGACGGTCCTGCTCGGCGAGCCAGGGCAACTCGTCGAGGACGACGATGCAGGGCCTCTCTGGCACTACCGAGGCGAGTACCCGGAAGGCATCGGGCCAGCTTCCGGTACCGAGCTCCGGAATCAGATCCCGCTCCGCGGGCAACGCCGATTCCCGCAGATCGTTCAGGAACGAGGCGACCGCTTCGACCGGCGAAGCGCCCTTGGTCGCGGCCGAGAAGACGTAGGGCACACGAGACTGATCACAGAACTCCTGCACCAGCCGCGATTTCCCCACCTGCCGCCGCCCCCGTACGGCCAGCGCGATCCCGGCTCCCGAAGCCGTCACGCGGTCCAGCCGCTTACCGAGTATGGCCAGCTCGGTCTTCCTCCCGATGAAACGCGCAACCATGACGCCCCCGAATGTAGATCCCATCTACATAGATTGATTCTACATAGATACGCCCTACATCACGCGGAAGAGCTGATCCGGCTTCGGCGCCCATTGGACTCACTCCCAGAGCGCGGGGATCTACACGCCGAGGCCGCGGCCGATGATCTCCTTCATGATCTCGGTGGTGCCGCCGAAGATCGTCTGGATCCGGGAGTCGAGGTACGCCTTGGCGATCGGGTACTCGGTCATGTAGCCGTAACCGCCGTGCAGCTGCAGGCAGCGGTCGATGACCCGGTTGCACAGCTCGGTGTTCCACCACTTCAGCATGGAGGCCTCATCCGTGCCGAGGCGGTCCGCGACGTGCTCGGTGATGCACCGGTCGGTGAAGGCGCGGGCCACCGTCAGCTCGGTCTTCATCTCGGCCAGCGTGAAGCGGTTGTGCTGGAACCGGCCGATCGGCCGGCCGAACGCCTCGCGGGACTTGCAGTACTCCAGGGTCTGCTCGAACGCCTTCTCGGCGCCCGCCAGGGCCGTGACCCCGATCGACACCCGCTCCCTCGGGAGGTTCTGCATCAGGTGGACGAAGCCCTGCCCCTCCTCGCCGAGGAGGTTCTCCCGGGGCACACGGACGTCCTCGAAGTAGAGCTCGGCGGTGTCCTGGGCGTGCATGCCGATCTTGTCGAGGTTACGGCCGCGCTCGAAGCCCTTCATGCCGCGCTCGACGACGAGGAGGCTGATGCCCTGGTGCCCGGCGTCCGGGTCGGTCCGTGCGACGACGATGACCAGATCGGACAGGATGCCGTTGGAGATGAACGTCTTCTGCCCGTTGAGGACGTAGTCGCCGCCGTCCCGCACGGCGGTGGTGCGAATGCCCTGCAGATCCGAGCCCGCGGCCGGCTCGGTCATGGCGATCGCGGTGATGATCTCCCCGGAGCAGTAGCCGGGGAGCCACCGCCGCTTCTGCTCGTCGGTGGCGAGCCGGCCCAGGTACGCGCCGTTGATGTCGTTGTGCACCGCGAAGCCGGGGCCGTGGATTCCGGCGCGCGCGAGCTCCTCGTTCAGGACGACGTAGTAGCGGTAGTCGGGGTCGCCTCCGCCGCCGTACTCGTCGGCGATGTCGATGCCGAGCAGGCCCTGCCGCCCGGCGGCCAGCCACACGTCGCGGGAGACGACGCCGTCCTTCTCCCACTGCTCGTGGAACGGCTTGATCTCCTTCGCGATGAACGATCGCACCATGTCGCGGAAGGCCTCGTGCTCATCGGTGAAGATCTCGCGCCGCACCCTCGGCCTCCCTCAGGTTGAACAACCGACGCCGAGTAATTTATCACTTACATGCCGGTCGCTCCGCTCACGGCCGGCCGGCGTCGTGCCGGTCCCCGGCGTCCCGATCGAGCCAGGACTGCAGGCCATCGAGGAGCCGCTCCACCCCGAAGGCGAAGTTGTCGTCCTGCATGGCGTCGACGTTGATCGCGTTGTTCTCCCGCCACCACGCGCCATAGTTCGGGTAGCGGGAGGCGAGCTCGTCGATGTAGGGCCGCATCTCATCGACCACCTCATCCGCGGTCTTGCCCGAGGGGGCGATCGACCTCCTCCACGCCGCCTCCGTCGTGGCCGAGCCGATCGCATGGGACATCAGCAGCGAGCTCGCGTAGGCGACCTGCATGCCCGAGAACCCGGCGGCCGTCAGCACCCCGACCACTCGATCGCTCATCCGCATCGCGTTGGGACCCACGGCGGGACGGACGCCGAACAGGCCCGTGACCCAGGGATGGCGCAGGATCATCGCGCGCAGTCCATGCGCCAAGGCGGCGGCAGCGGTCCGCCAGTCCGCCGCCCCGGCCTCCGGGACCTCGATCTCCCCCATGACCTCGTCGAGAGCCAGCTCGAGCAGCTCGTCCTTGGTCGCGACGTGCCAGTAGGCCGAGGTGGCCCCGGCGGCGAGCCTGCTGCCGAGCCGGCGCATGCTCAGGCCGTCGAGCCCCTTCTCGTCGAGCAGCTCGATGGCGGCGCGCACGATCTGCCCACGGCTCAGCGCCGGCTGGCCACCACGTGAGCGCGGCGGCCTGGTCCAGACCGAGTTCGCGAGGGAATCCGCGTTCGACGACATTCGACGTCCTTCACCAGGGGCGGCTTGTCCTTCCAGCCTACCGTCGCTCGTACAGTGTTCGAGCAACGCAGTACAGCGTTCGAGACGGCTGATACGGTGTTCGAGAACATCGCACACCGTACGAACGGACGGTCATGTCGACCCCTCACCCCCGCCGCTGGTGGATCCTCGGCGTCTTGTGCCTGAGCCTGCTGGTTCTGGTCATCGACAACACGGTGCTCAACGTCGCCATCCCGTCGCTGATCCGCGACATCCACGCGAGCAGCTCCGACATCCAGTGGATCATCGACGCGTACATCCTGGTCTTCGCCGGTCTCCTGCTCACTGCGGGCAGCCTGTCCGACCGGCACGGCCGGCGCCGCGGCCTGATCATCGGCCTGGTCCTGTTCGGCGGGGCGTCCATCGTCGCCTCATTCGCCGGCAGCCCCGGTCAGCTCATCGCCGCCCGGGCGGCCATGGGAGTCGGCGGCGCCTTCCTCATGCCGGGGACGCTGTCCATCCTCACCACCGTCTTCGACGACGCGGAGCGCAAGAAGGCCATCGCCATCTGGAGCTCGGTCCTCATGCTCGGCGCGGTCGGCGGGCCCACCCTCGGCGGCTTCCTGCTGCAGCACTTCTGGTGGGGCTCGGTCTTCCTGCTGAACGTGCCGATCGCCGCCCTCGGCATCATCGCCGCGCTGCTGATCATCCCCGAGTCGCGCGGGCCCGCGGTCCGCCCGGACCTCGTCGGCGCCCTCCTGTCCATGGCCGGCATCACCGCCCTGGTGTGGGGAGTCATCAACTCGGCCAAGGACGACTCCTCCGCCGTCCAGACGTTCGGCGGGTTTGCCGTCGCCGTCGTCGCGCTCGCCGCCTTCGCCCTGTGGGAACGGCGCTGCCCGGAGCCCATGCTGCCGCTCGCCCTGTTCCGCGACCGGAACTTCAGCGGCGCGAGCCTGTCGATCGTCCTGCTGTCGTTCTCCGCCGGCGGCGTGCTGCTGGCGCTCACGCAGTACCTGCAGTTCGTGCTGGGGTACGGACCGATGAAGGCGGGGACCGCGCTCATCCCCCTCGTCATCGCCGCGATGGCCTTCAACGGCATCGGAGTGGTCGTCGACAAGAGGTTCGGCGCCCGGGTCGCGCTCGCCGCCGGGCTCGTCCTGCTGGCCGCAGGCTTCGCGGTGCTCCACACGATCGCTCCGGGCGACGGCTACCTGAAGCTCTCGATCGCCCTCGTGGTCATCGGAGCGGGCAGCGGAACGGCCGGGCCCGCCGCCTACGGCACGCTGCTGGCCGCCCTGCCCCCCGAGCGTGCCGGGGTCGGCTCGGCCGTCAACGACACCGTTCAGCAGGTCGGCCAGGCGCTCAGCGTGGCCGTCCTCGGCAGCGTCCTGACGGCGGCCTACACCTCCGCCATGCCGAAGGGCGTCACCGGCCCGGCCCGGCACTCGATCGGCGAGGCCCTGGCGATCGCGGCGGCACGCGACGACGCGGCTCTGGCCCGGACCGCGAAGGACGCGTTCGTCCACGCCATGGCGACCACGTCCATCGTCGGGGTGTTCGGCGGCATCGCCGCCGCCGTCCTCGCCTTCTCAGCGCTCCGCCCGAAACCTCCTGCGGAACCGGAGAAGACCCCGGAACCGGCCGAGAGCAGCGCGTGATCGCGCCGGTCCGACCTCGCCCCCGCGCGTGATGCTCGCCGAGTGCCGCCCCCGGCGGAGGCGGGGCGGCACCGGGAGCACGCGCGGGATGGATCAGGCGGTCAACCAGGCGACGGCATCCACACCACCCGGGAACACGCGCGCGATGGATCAGGCGGTCAGCCGGGCGACGGCGGCGTCGACGCGCTCGTCGGTGGCGGTCAGTGCGACGCGCACGTGGCGGGCGCCCGCCTCGCCGTAGAACTCGCCGGGCGCGACGAGGACGCCCAGCTCCGCCAGAGCCTTCACGGTGTCCCAGCAGGGCTCGTCACGGGTCGCCCAGAGGTACAGGCCGGCCTCGGAGTGGTCGATGCGGAAGCCGTACGCCGCGAGGGCCTCGCGGAGGGCGGAGCGTCTGCGGGAGTAGCGCTCGCGCTGCTCCTCGACGTGCGCGTCGTCACCGTAGGCGGCCGTCATGGCGGCCTGCACCGGCGCAGGAACGATCATCCCCGCGTGCTTGCGGACCTCGAGGAGCGCGGCGACCAGGGTCGGGTCCCCGGTGATGAACCCGGCGCGATACCCGGCCAGGTTGGAACGCTTGGACAGCGAGTGCAGGGCGAGCAGGCCGCTGTGGTCTCCGTCGCACACGTCGGGGCGCAGGACCGACACCGGCTCGGCGTCCCAGCCGAGCTCGACGTAGCACTCGTCGCTGATGACGATGGTGCCACGCGTCCGCGCCCAGGCGACGACCTTGCGCAGGTGCTCGGCCGGCAGCACCTTGCCGGTGGGGTTGGACGGCGAGTTGATCCAGACGATCTTCGGCGTCGCTTTTCCACCCCCGTGGCTGCGCCCCGCCACCCCCCAGGGGCCCAGCGAGAACAGGCCGTCGACGGCCCGGGGCGTCGCGCCGGCCAGCCGCGCGCCGACGTCATAGGTCGGGTAGGCCAGTTCGGGGAAGACGACGGTGTCGTCCGGTCCCGTGCCCAGCAGCGTGGGCAACCAGGCGACGGCCTCCTTGGTGCCGATGACCGGCAGGACCGCGGCCGGGTCGGCTGCGACGCCGAGCCTGCGGGTGAGCCAGCCCGCCACGGCGTCGCGCAGCGCGGGGGTGCCGTACGTCGCGGGATAGCCGGGCGCGTCGGCGGCGTCGATCAGTGCCCGCCGGACTACCTCGGGCGTCGGGTCGACCGGCGTGCCGACCGACAGGTCGACGATGCCGCCGGCATGCTGCCGCGCCTGCTCCTTGTACGGGGCGAGCAGGTCCCAGGGAAAGTCCGGCAGCGTCTTGATCATCTGTCCCCCAACGTTCGCGCGCCGCCTGCCGTTGACCGGCAGACGGCGCGCCTCAGCCTGTGCTGGACTCACGCGTCCGGGTACACCGGGCGCGGTGGGCTCAGGCGTCCTCAGCCTGCGGCGGCAGCGCCGCCACGATCGGGTGGTCCTTGTCGATCTTGCCGACCTTGGACGCACCACCCGGCGAACCCAGATCGTCGAAGAATTCCACGTTGGCCTTGTAGAAGTCCTTCCACTGATCCGGCGTGTCGTCTTCGTAGAAGATCGCCTCAACCGGGCACACCGGCTCGCACGCGCCGCAGTCGACGCACTCGTCCGGGTGAATGTAGAGCATGCGCTTGCCCTCGTAGATGCAGTCGACGGGGCATTCCTCGATGCATGCCTTGTCGAGCACGTCCACGCAGGGCTGCGCGATGACGTAGGTCACGTCCTACTCCTCAACGTCTGTGGCCATCGCCACGCTCGCAGCGGTGTCATTGCCTAGTATTGCCGCTGTCAGTCCACGCTTTCACCATGGGGGGCGTCACATCGCACCGCGTTTCTCCGCCCGGTATGTCATCGCGATAGCTCCCTCCGACATCGGACGTCGCGTGTCGATACGACGCCGTCTTCCCAGCGGAGGGTACAGCGACGTGGTCGGTGAGCTACAGGGCTGGGCTGACGGCCGGCTTACCGTGCGCCGCCGCGACGGCTCCGTGGCCGAGGTGGCCGAGGCGGAGCTGGTGGCGGGCAAGGTCGTCCCGCCGCCGCCCCCACGCCGGCCCGCCCGATCCTGACCCGCGGTCAGTAGCCTCCGACCGTTCAGTGCCACGCCGGCCCGCCCGATCCTGACCCCGCCGTCGGTAACCTCCAGCGGTTCAGCACCATGCCGGGCCGCCCGGTCCTGACCCGACGCTCAGCGGCCTCCGCGTTCCGCTCCCACCGGGCCGCCCGATCCTGACCCCCCGAGGTCAACCTCCCGCCGGGCCGCACGGCCCTGACCCCCGCCGCCCGCGACCTCCGGCCGTTCAGGCACCGTCGCGTCGCGCGGTCGTCAGGGCGTGGGCCAGTCCGGGACCTCCGTGGGCAGGTCCCGGCTGACCTTCATGGGGAATTCGGCCGGACGCTTCTCCAGGAACGACGTCACGCCCTCGGCGGCGTCCGGAGCGGAACCGAGCGCGTACATCAGGTGGGAGTCGGCCCGGTGCGCGTCCCACGGCGAGGGCGCGCCCAGGCCCGACCACATCAGCCGCCGCACGGCCGCGACGGCCACCGCCGAGGTGTTCGCGGCGATCTCCCCCGCGAGCGCGTAGGCCTCGTCCAGGAGCTCGTCCGCCGGGTGGACATGGGACACCAGGCGCCCGCGCAGCGCCTCGCCGGCATCGAAGATCCGGCCCGTCGCCGCCCACTCCATGGCCTGGGCAATGCCGACGAGGCGTGGCAGGAACCAGCTCGACGCGGCCTCGGTGACGATGCCACGCCGGGTGAACACGAAGCCGAACCTCGCGCTGTCGGCGGCGAGCCGGACGTCCATCGGGAGGGTCATCGTGACGCCCACGCCGACCGCCGGGCCGTTGATCGCCCCGATGACCGGCTTGAGGGACCGGGCGATCCGCAGTGCGACGGTGCCGCCGCCGTCGCGGGGAGTCCCGTCCTCGAAGGTGTCCTCGCCGCCGAACATGTCCCTCGCGGCCTTGTAGTCGAACGTCGAGCCGCCGCGCTCCAGGTCGGCCCCCGCGCAGAACGCCCGTCCTCGACCGGTGACCACGACCACCCGCACGTCGTCGTCCGCGTCGGCGCGGTCGAAGGCGTCGATCAGCTCGCCGCGCATCACGAGCGTGAAGGCGTTGAGCCGCTCGGGGCGGTCCAGCGTGATGGTGGCGATCCCGTCTGCGACGGTGTAGTCGATCTCGGTGTACGTCACTGCTGCTCCTCGCGCCCGCGGACGGTTACAGAATGGGATTCTAGAGACGCGTCACACCCCGCCTCCGGCGGACCGCGCATGGGCCGAGTCCTCATCGGCGGGGCAGCCGACGAGCGGCGGCAGTGCCGGAGCCAGCACCTCCCGGCTCCAGTCGGCCACGGTGCCGGCGTAGCCGTCGGGCGGAGCCACCTGCAGGATCGCGGCCGAGGCCGCCGTCAGCCGCGTGACGACCGGGCTGCCGTCCAGGAAGGGGGTGGCGCCCCAGAAGGCCCAGAAGTCGTCCGGCTCGATCTTGGGGTGGTCGTCGAGGCTGCGCGTGGGCCGTGCCGGGCGCTCCCTGCACCACCGCCACTGGTCGGTGAGCAACCGGGACGCGACCGCGCGCAGGAGGTTGAGCGCGGGCAGGTCCTGGGTGCAGGCGACCTTGTCGATCACGAGGTCCGGCAGGCCGAACCGCCGCAGTCCGAGCAGCGTGATGCGCAGGCAGGCGCAGGCGGTGACGTCACCACCGCCTGCCGTGCCGGGGCGGCGCGCCGCCTCGTCGACCTCGTAGCGCGTGCCGAACCACTGGTCGCCCATGCGGAACCAGCCGCGCTCGGCGCGCGCCAGCCCGTCGCGCAGGAGGACCTGCCGGGCCTGCGGGTCGATGAGGACGCCGCCCGTGGCGTCGGCGAGGGCCCGCGCCACGGCGCGTGCGACCTGCTCGCGGTGCGGCTGCTCGACGGTCAGCGCCTGGTGCACGAGCAGGATCTGGTGGGAGGACTCCCGGATGCGCCGCTGGTCCTCGTCGGAGGCCAGGACGTCGTCGAGGCGCCAGGTCGCCTCGCCTGCGTCGACGGTGAAGACGCCGAGCCGCGGGGTCTTGAGCGCCTCGATGGCCGGCTTGCGGAAGGGCTCGGGCACCCGCCACGGGACGACCGCGTAGGGGTCGGCCGGTGGCTCGCTGGTCGCGATCACATAGTGGGAGGTGACGACCTCGGGTACGGACAGCACGACGGGGGACATGACCGCCTCCTTGACGTTCGTGACGGATGGGCGCGCCGCGGCTCAGGCGGCCGTGCGACGGGGGGCCTCGGGGACGTAGGGCATGGCCAGGTCGACGATGTCGTTCCACCACAGGGCGGCGGGGGCGTCGAAGCCGGCGGGCGGTCCGGCGACGAGGTAGGGCAGGGCGTCGGCCCCCTCGGGCGGGGCGGGACTCAGGCGGACGCGCACGGGCGCACCGGCCACGCCGGCCGGCTCGGCCGCCCAGTAGCGCCACACGTCGGCGCCCTCCACCCACGTTTCGGGCGGGATGCGGCGCAGCCGCGCGCCGGGATGGCAGGCCAGCCAGGCCCAGTGCTCGTCGATGAGGCCCACGGCCAGGCAGCGCAGCAACGTGACGGCCGCGAACAGATTGCCGCCCGGGACGCCGGCGGCCTCCAACTCGGGGAACCCGAAGCGGTGCAGCCCGGCGGTCACCAGATGCAGCTCGCCCTCGTCCTCGCCGGTGACGAACGTCGCGAGCCAGTCGTCGGCCAGGCAGAACTCCGGGTGCTCGGCGCCGAACCGGAAGGCGTGCGGCAGCACCTGGTGGGACCACGCGTCGTAGACGACGCCGTCGCAGGCCTCGGCGACGACCCGGGCGATCTCGCGGGCGGCCTGGGCGTGCTCGGGCTGTGAGACGGGCGGGGCGTGCCCGGTGACGACGATGTGGTGGCGCGCCTTGCCGAGAAGGTGCGCCTCCTCCGGCCGCGCCCAGGCGGCGCCACCGATCAGGTCGGCGTATCCGGACTCGGCCGCGGGGCGGGCGCGGAACCTCAGGAGCGACGAGCCCAGCAGCTCGGCCGCTAACGGGAGCCGCACCCGGCCGCGTGCGACGGCCGCCGGGTCGTCGAGGGGATGAGCGGTGGCCACCACGAAGGGCGCCGCGACGGACTCGGGAACGGTCAGGTCGATCATCGAATGCCTCCGGGAATCGCTCTCCCGGCAAGCCTCGCCCGCCGTGCTCTCCCGGCGTAAGCCCCGTACACAGGTCTGTGGATAACCGCCGCCGGCGACGGCCGGCCCGTGACACGCACGTGACGCGAGTCACTACTAACGATCCAGGATTCGAGACGTTACGGCACATGAGAGTTTTGTCCTATATGTTTCGGCTCATGCAATGGGCCGTGGCGACGTACGACACCGCGTTCGGGTACGTCTCCGCGCACGGGGCGCCGCTGCTCGACCTGCTCGATCCTCAGCCCGACGAGCGCGTCATCGACCTGGGCTGCGGAACGGGCGTGATGACCATCGAGATCGCCGCGCGGGGCGCGGAGGTCCTCGGACTCGACGGATCGCTCGAGATGGTCAACGCGGCGCGATCGGAGCACCCTCACCTGTCCTTCGCCGTCGGCGACGCGCACACCTTCACGACCAGTGAGCGGTACGACGCCGTCTTCTCCAACTCGGCGTTGCACTGGATGGCCCGTGACCCCTCCGCGGTCATCTCACGGGTGCACGCCGCGCTGCGCCCGGGCGGGCGGTTCGTCGCGGAGATGGGCGGGGCGGGCAACTGCGCGGAGCTGATCGCGGCCGTGCAGACGGCATGGCGCGTCTTCGGGCTGCCCGAGCCGGAGCTGCCCTGGTACTTCCCCACCCCCGCCGAGTACGCCACCCGGCTGGAGGAGGCCGGCTTCGTCGTGCGGCTCATGGAGTACTTCGACCGGCCGACGCGCCTCGCCGACGGCCCGGACGGCGCCGCCGACTGGGTCCGGCTCTTCGCGCCGGAGCTGATCGCCGAGGTTCCCCCGGAGATCGCCGGTCCGCTCCTCGACCGGGTGAACGAGCTGGCCGCGCCCGCGCTCCGCCGTGAGTCCGGCTGGATGGCCGACTACGTACGCCTCCGGTTCGCGGCCGTGCGCAAGCCGGGCGGTGACGAGCTCGTCCAGCCGCCCGCCCCGCATGCGCCTCCCACCCCGAACGTGCCTCCGGCCCCGCACGCACCGCCCCCTCCGCACGTGCCTCCGGCCCCGCACGCACCGCCCCCTCCGCACGTGCCTCCGGCCCCGCACGCACCGCCCCCTCCGCACGTGCCTCCGGCCCCGGACTCGCCGCAAGTGCACCATCACGCGCCGCACGTGCCCTCGGATCTGCAGGCCTGAACGTCCCGCCCGCTCGCCCGTCCGGAGCTCTCCGGCCGCTCCTCCGGCCCATCCCCTCCGTGGAGAGCGGTCGGCTCGCCACGGTATGGGTAGGGTCGTTCGCATGCTGCGCCTGTACGACCCGGGAACCGCGCGCCTCGCGGAAGTTCTGCCGGTCCGCCCCGGAGTCATCCGGGTGGCCTGCGCCGAGGAGCTGCGGGCCCAGGTGGTCGGCGACCTGATCCGCCGTCTCGCCGGACGCCACCGGCTACGCGCGCTGGGGATCTGGAACCCCGTGCCCGAAGCGGCGGACCTGGGCGTACGCCCCGCCGAGATGTCCTCGGGAACGGCCGACGTGCACGTCGGGGAGACCGTCGGCCGCTGGTCCCCGGTGCCCTGGGACGGCCTCGACCCGCTCGCCGTGCGCCTGGCGCTCCTGGAGACCCACTACCGGGCGGACCTCTCCCATACCCGGGCGGACCTGACCTCGGCGGACGCCTCGCTCACCGCGTGGCGGCGTCGCGTGGCCGGCTGGGCCGAGTCCCCGGGGCGGCCCTCCGACCGCTCCTACGTGGCGGAGGCGGTCGCCCACCTGGACTCGGACCTGGACACCCCGGCGGCGCTGTCGTCGCTGTCCCGGCTCGCCGAGGACGACTCGGTCCCGCCCGGAGCGAAGTTCGAGACGGCGATCGAGCTCGACATGGTTCTCGGCCTCGATCTCGTCCGACTGGTCGGTCGTCTCTAATCGGCGATAAGGCCGCGGCCGATTCACCGGTTCTTGGGAACCTCTTTTCTTGCCTCTACCGTCTCAGTAAGCTCATGAGGTAATTTGCCCCGATGCCCGGGAATTGACGATGCGATTCCGCATGTGCGTCGGCCCACTGATCCTGGTGGGCCTGCTCACAGCCTGTGGAGGCCGTGCGGCCGGCGGCTTTCACCCCAGCGGGCAGGTTCAGGGGGACGACACGCCCACGACGTCCTCATCCCCCGATACGGAACCGCGGTCCGACGGCACGGCGGGTGCCACTGGTGTTCCGGTGAGCGGCGGTCCGGTCCCCCGGTCGCCGAGCTCCGCCCTCGCCGCCTACCGCGAGTATCAGCGGATGTACGAGCAGGCGTACGAGAGCAATGACACCAGCCGGCTCGACACGGTCGCCATGGACCCCCTCTTGTCGATCATCGACAAGGACGTGGAAAAGATCCAGCATCAGGGCGTCTTCTGGCGATTCCACAATGTCCTGAATCCCCGCGTTCAGGGCCGTACCAACGATGATTCGGTCGTCGTGATCCTCGACTGCGTTCGGACCCTCGGGGCGTACCGCTTCTCCGCCAGGACCGGAAAGCGGCTCGGCTCCTGGCGCGACGGCAGCCACCTGTACCAGGCGGTCATGCGCTACAGCGACGGCACCTACAAGATCTCCGATGCGACGGAGGGCAGAAAATGCTGACCAGACGATCCGGCCTCGCCGTTCTGCTGACCCTCCTTCCGGGCGCGGCCGTCGGCCTGGCGTCCGGCACGGCGTCCGCGGCCCCGATGTGCCTGCCGAACGCCTGCGCCCACAGCCACGTCACCCTCCCCGGCGGCGGAGGCGGCACGGGTGGCGGGGGCGGAGGCGGTGGAGGTGGCGGCGGCGACACGGGCCCCGGCCTCGGCTGCCCGACCGTGGGCGGCCAGCTGGTCTGCGCCCCGGGCGGCGCGGCTCCGGCGCCCGCCCCCCACGTCCCCACGATCGACGTCGCGTACGACGCCCGGAACAGGCTCGTTCTGCCCAGCCCCACCATCGGCACGGCGCCCAGCCCGCGCTCGTACATCAGGATCAGGACGGGGCTGTGGGTCACCGGGGCCGACATCGCGAACAAGACCGCGGACGCCCAGGTGCCGGAGCAGCACGTGGTGGTCACCGCCTCCGATCCCGTCGTGACGTGGGCCATGGGCGACGACGGGACGCCGGTCACCTGCGCCGGGGCGACGGCGGCCACCCCGGGCGACACCGACTGCGGCTACACGTACGAGAGGTCCTCGGCGAGCCGGCCAGGCGGAAAGTACACGATCACGGCCACCATCAGCTGGAACGTCACCTGGACCTGTGAGGGCGCGCAGTGCGACACACCCGGCGGGGTCTTCGGACGGATGAACGGCGTTCCCGGCGACCTCGCCCTCGCGGTCGGTGAGGTTCAGACCCAGTCTCAGCCCGGCTGACCGACGCCGCCTCCGGAGGTGCGACCGGTGTTCCCACGCGCACGCGTCCCTCTCGTCCTGCTCGCCGCCGGACTCGTCCTCGCCGGGTGCGGGGGCGGAGGCCACAAGACGGCGAAATCCGCCTCGCCCCCCGCCCGTACGACGTCGGTGAGCCCGTCGGCGGCGCCGAGCTACGCGCCGCCCCGCGTGGCGTCGGCGCTGCTGTCGGGCCGGGACGTCGACCCGCACGTCACGGAGCAGCCGCTGAGCACTCCGGCCCTGAAGGACCACGCCGTCCCGTCCTGCTCACTGTCGGCGATCAAGCCGTCGGGGAGCCCGGACGTGAAGGTGCGCGAGTTCAACACCAGCCGGTACTCCGGGGCGAACTTCGGGCAGATCTCACTGACCTACCCCGACGCCGCCGCCGCGACGGCCATGTTCGCGACCATCCGGGCCAAGGTCACGGCGTGCCCGGCGAAGAAGCACGTCCCGCAGAAGACCCTCCCCGGTCGCCGCATCGCCCTGGCCCACGACGACACCTGGCGCGCCTCGGACGAGACGACGCCCGGCTGGTCGCGCGTACGCGGCCTGGAGAAGTCGGTGTTCTCTCCGTCGTCCAGCGTCATCAACCTGATCTACCGGGTGTACGACTACGTGACCCGCGGCAACGTCGTCCTGGTGTCGATGTACTGGGAGCGCGTGGGACCGAAGGCCTCGGGGAACCCGGTCGAGAAGAAGGCGACGTCGCTGCTGACCAAGCAGCTGGGACGGCTGTCGTAGGCCCGTCCGCCGATCGCGTTCCCGGCGCCCTCAGTCGTCCGCCGGGAGCAGGCTGCGGGCCGCCACCACGATCCCGTCCTCATCGGCGTACAGCCACGCCCCGGGCCGGAACTCGGCGCCGCCGAAGACCACCGGCACGTCGACCTCGCCGACGCCGTCCTTGGCGCTCTTGCGCGGGTTCGACCCCAGCGCCCTGATCCCCAGGTCCAGCGCGCGCAGAGCCACGACGTCGCGGACCGCGCCGTTGATCACGACTCCGGCCCAGCCATGGGCGACCGCCGACCCGGCGATCATGTCGCCCATCAGCGCGGCGCGCAGCGAGCCGCCGCCGTCGACGACGAGCACCCGGCCCGCCCCCGGCGTCGCGAGCACCTTCTTGACCAGCGCGTTGTCCTCGCGGCAGCGGACGGTCGCCAGCGGCCCGGCGAACCGCGCCCGTGCCCCGTACGAGCGGAACTGCGTCTCGCAGGTGGTGAGCTCGGGACCGTACTCGTCGAAGAGATCAGCCGTCGTGAAGCTCATCCACCGAATGGTAATCAGCGGCGGATCAGGTGTCCGGCCCATCGGTCGGCCGGCCGAGCAGACGGGACAGGACGATCGAGGTCTTGGTCTGCACGATGTTCGGTTCGTTGCGCAGCCGCTGCAGGGCCTCTTCGAGGGCCTGGATGTCGTGGGCCCGCAGGTGGACCAGCGCGTTGGCCTCCCCCGTGATCGTGTACGCCGCCACCACCTCGGGATGCCGGCGAATGCTCGCGAAGATCTCGTCGGGGGACGTGCGGCCCGCGCAGAACAGCTCCACGAACGCCTCCGTGGTCCAGCCCAGGGCCGAGGGGTCGACGACAGCGGCATACCCCGTGATCACGCCGTCGTGCCGGAGCCGGTCCACCCGGCGTTTCACCGCGGGAGCCGAGAGCCCGACCTGGTCACCGATCTGGGCGAACGACGCGCGGGCGTTCTCCAGAAGGCACGCAACGATTCGCCGATCTATGTCGTCAAGACGCAATGATCAGACCCTTCAACGCGCATATCCGTTATTGGTGTTGCAGACACACCGACCTTACGCTGCGGGTGGTGTCTCACTTACCACTGGGCGCGACATCGGGCCCGCATTGCCAGGAGCACAACATCGATGACGATGCAGACCCTTGCCCGCGACGGAGCGGGCGTCTCGGCGGGGCAGCCGGCACGGACCTACCTGATGTGCCCGCCGACCTACTTCGACGTCCAATACGCGATCAACGCGTGGATGGACCCGAACACCCCGGTCGACCGTGACCGGGCCCTCCACGAGTGGGAGCGCCTGCGCGCGACGTACGTCTCACTCGGCCACACCGTGCACGTGCTGCCGCCCGTCCCGGGCCTGCCGGACATGGTCTTCGCCGCGAACGGCGCGACCGTCGTGGGCGGCATGGTGCTCGGCGCGAAATTCCGCCATCCCGAGCGCGCCGCCGAGGCCGACGCGCACCGGGCGTGGTTCGTCGGGCACGGCTACCGCCGCGTCCGGACGGCCGGCCACGTCAACGAGGGTGAGGGCGACTACGCCTTCGCCTACCGCGCGATCGTGGCGGGACACGGCTTCCGTACGGACCCGGCCGCGCACAACGAACTGCACGACGCCTTCGGGCTGCCGGTCGTCAGCGTGCGGCTGGTCGACCCGCGCTTCTACCACCTCGACACGGCGCTGTGCGTGATCGACCCGTTCACGGCGGCGTACTACCCCGGGGCCTTCGACGAGGACGGCCTGATCAAGCTCAAGACGCTGTTCCCGGAGCTGATCGAGGCGACCGAGGAGGACGCCCTGGCGTTCGGGTTGAACTCGGTCAGCGACGGACGCCACGTCATCGTCCCCGAGGACGCCACGACGCTGATCGCGCGACTCACCGAGCACGGCCATCAGGTCATCCCGATCGAGATGACCGAGCTGCGCAAGGCGGGGGGCGGCCCGAAGTGCTGCACCCTCGAACTACGCCCGTAGCTGGGACAATGGGACTCGGGAGATCCCGCGGGTCCGAAGAAGGAGCACTGTTGAACACGCAGGAGCTGCGGGCGCTGTCGGAGGAGCACAGCGCGCACAACTACCACCCGCTGCCGATCGTGATCGCCGACGCCGAGGGCGCCTGGGTGAAGGACATCGAGGGCAGGCGTTACCTCGACATGCTGTCGGCCTACTCGGCGGTCAACTTCGGGCACCGCCACCCGCGGCTGGTCGAGGCCGCGCGCCGGCAGCTGGACCGCGTCACGCTGGTCAGCCGGGCCTTCGACCACGACCAGTTCGGGCCGTTCGTCGCGGAGCTGGCCGAGCTGGCCGGCAAGGACATGGTCCTGCCGATGAACAGCGGCGCGGAGGCCGTCGAGACGGCGCTGAAGACCGCCCGCAAGTGGGGGTACGAGGTCAAGGGCGTGCCCGCCGAGCAGGCGAACATCGTCACGTTCGAGGGCAACTTCCACGGCCGGACGACGACGATCGTCAGCTTCTCCACCGACCCGGACGCCCGCAACTCCTACGGCCCGTTCACGCCCGGCTTCCGCACCGTCCCGTACGGCGACATCGAGGCGCTGCGCGCCGCCGTCGACGACAACACGGTCGGCGTGCTGATCGAGCCGATCCAGGGCGAGGCCGGCGTGAACGTCCCGCCGAGCGGGTTCCTCACGGCGGTGCGCGAGATCTGCACGGCCGGTGGCGCGCTGATGATCGCCGACGAGATCCAGTCGGGGCTGGGCCGCACCGGCACGACCTTCGCGGTCGAGCACGAGAACGTCGTCCCCGACGTCTACGTCCTCGGCAAGGCGCTCGGCGGCGGCATCCTGCCGGTCTCGGCCGTCGTCGCGGACCGCGACGTCCTTGGCGTCTTCAAGCCCGGCCAGCACGGCTCGACCTTCGGCGGCAACCCGCTCGCCTGCGCGGTGGCGCGCGAGGTCATCGCCATGTTGCGGACCGGGGAGTTCCAGGAGCGGTCCCGCACGCTCGGGGCGCACCTGCACGCCCGGCTCGGCGCGCTGCCGTCCGACCAGGTCCGCGAGGTGCGCGGGCGTGGCCTGTGGGCCGGCGTGGAGCTGAACGGCAAGGCGCGCCCGGTCAGCGAGAGGCTGATGGAGCGCGGCGTGCTGGCGAAGGAGACGCACGAGACGACCCTCCGGCTGGCACCGCCGCTGGTGGTGAGCCAGGAGGACCTCGACTGGGCCCTGGACCAGCTGGAGGCCGTGCTCGCGGAGGTGTGACGGTCCTTCCGGCCGACCGTCGGCGGAGGCCCGGGCCCTCAGGGTCCGGGCCTCCGCTTTGCCTCTTTGTAGCCCTAAATCGGATTGCAGCCGTCAGATCAGGGGCTTATAGTCCATCTGGATTATTCGGGACGGACGAGGAACGGGGCCCATGTCACGACCGCTCACGCCTCTCGGGCTCGCGGTGCTCAGCCTGCTCGGCAAGGAACCGATGCACCCGTACGAGATGCAGCAGCGCATCCGGGACTACTCCATCGATCACGTGGTCAAGGTCGCACACGGGTCGCTGTACCACGCGGTGGAGCGGCTGGCCCGCCAGGGCCTGATCGAGCCCGTCGAGACCACGCGGGAGGGCCGCCGCCCGGAGCGCACCGTCTACGCGATCACCGAACAGGGCCGCGACGAGGCCGATTCGCGCCTCCGGGAGTTCCTGCGTTACCCCCTGGAGGAGTACCCGATCTTCGACATGGCGCTGTCGTTCCTCGGGTGGCTGCCGCCGGAGGAGGCCGCCCAGCTGCTCGACCGCCGGGCCGTCCGGCTCGAGGCGAAGCTGGCGGCGCACGACACGGTCATCGCCAACCTGATGAAGCAGGGCCTCGAACGCGTACAGCTGATCGAGCTCGAGTTCTGCAACGCCCGGCTGCGCTCCGAGCTGGAGTTCGTCCGTGCGCTGAGCGATGACATCAAGAACGGCCGGATGACGTGGCGGCCCCCTGGCCGCACCAACGGGGAGAACAACGACACATGAGAAAATGGCACGGCAACCCCTGGGCGATCCTGGTGACGCTCAGTCTCGGGTTCTTCATGACACTGCTGGACCTCACGATCGTGAACATCGCGATGCCCAGCATGATCGACAAACTGCACGCGTCGCTGGACGCGGTCCTGTGGGTGATCAACGCCTACGTCCTCGTCCTCGCCGTCCTGCTCATCACCGCGGGCCGGCTGGGCGACCTGCGCGGCCAGCGGAACCTGTTCATCGCCGGGGTAGCGATCTTCACCCTCGCCAGCCTGCTCTGCGGAATCTCGCAGAACGCCGCCGAGCTCATCGCCGCCCGCGCGGTCCAGGGCCTGGGCGCGGCCCTGCTGATGCCGCAGACGATGGCGATCATCATCGCCACCTTCCCGGCCGAACGCCGGGGAACCGCGCTCGGCGTCTGGGGCGCGGTCGCGGGCATCGCGACCATCGCGGGGCCGACGCTCGGCGGCTTCCTGGTCACCGCGTTCGACTGGCGGTGGATCTTCTTCGTCAACCTCCCCATCGGCGTCGTCGTCCTCGTGCTGGCGTTCGCCGTGATCCCCGGCGTACGCCTGGAGCGCACCCACCGGCTGGACATCCTCGGCGTACTGATCGCCACGGCCGCTCTGTTCTGCCTCGTCTTCGCCCTCACCGAGGGCCAGCGGTACGACTGGAACGGCGTCATCTGGGGCCTGTTCGCGGCGGCGGCCGTCCTCTTCGCCGTCTTCCTCGTGCAGCAGCGGACCCGCCAGGACCGCGAGCCGCTGGTGCCGTTCGTGCTGTTCCGGGACCGCAACTTCACGATCATGAACCTCGTCGGCGCGATCGTGTCGATCGGAATGATCGGCGTGTTCCTGCCGCTGACCATCTACCTGCAGTCGGTGCTCGGCTTCAGCGCCCTCAAGGCGGGCCTGGTCCTGGCGCCGTCCTCGGTCGTGTCGATGTTCCTCGCGCCGGTCGCCGGCCGGCTGTCCGACAAGATCGGCGGCAAGTACATCCTCATGGCCGGGCTCACGCTGTACGGGGTGGGCATGGGCTGGATCGTGTTGATCGCCGGCGCCGACACGCACTGGCCGGCGTTCATCCCCGGGTTGATCGTCGCCGGGCTCGGCATCGGGGGCGTGTTCGCCCCGATGGCCACCGAGGCGATGCGCGGGGTCGACCCCCGGATGGCCGGTGCGGCCTCCGGCGTCAACAACACCACCCGGCAGATCGGTTCGGTGGTCGGCAGCGCCGCCGCGGGCGCGATCCTGCAGAACCAGCTCGCCTCCCACCTCCGCGACGAGGCCGTGAAACGCGCCGGACAACTCCCCGCCCAGGCGCGCGCCCCGTTCGTCGACGGGTTCAAGAAGGCCGCCAAGGGCGGCCTGGAGGTGGGCGCCGGGCAGACCGGCGCGGCGCAGCACCTGCCGCGCAACCTCCCCCAGCAGGTCGTCGACCAGATCACCCGGGCCGCCCAGAGCGTGTTCACGCACGGCTACGTCGACGCGATGAAGCCGACGATGCTCCTGCCGATCGTCATCGTGTTCATCGGAGCGGCCTCGTGCCTCGCGGTGCGGGGCCTCCGGGGCAGCACCGCCGAGCGCTCCCCCGAGACGGTGGAGGCGACCACCGGCTGACCCGGGGCGGCGGGAGCGCGCGCGTCCGCCGGGCGTGCGCGCTTCCGCGCCGCGGAGCTTGGAGCTCGCGCGGAACGGGCGTCGGATCAGGAAGCGGCGCGAGCCCGGCGGTCCATTCCGCGCGAGCTCTCAGTCCCTCGGCGCCGGAGCGGACGGGACGCCGCGCAGCATCCAGGGCCGGGACGAACGGGTGGCCGCGATCGCGGCGACGGCGGCGATCGACCCGCCGAAGATGAAGATGTACCCGGCGGCGGTTCCGGTGACGACGAGGTCGCCCTCCGGGCGCCGGCTCGACAACAGGACGACGACGATCAGCCAGGGCACGGCCACCGTGGCCACGCCGAGCCTGCTCTCCATCGCCCACCCGGCGAAACGGAACGCCGCGAAGTCGGCGGCGGCCAGGAGGATGGCGGCCACCGGGACGCTCCCGGCCGTCCAGGAGAACTCGAACGATCCCACCAGGCCGAGGAGCACGCCCAGCACGACGAACAGGCCGTACGCGACGCCGGTCACCAGACCCGGCTCGCGCGGCGGCTCCTGAGGGGCGTCAGGGCCCGTCCATTCCTCCACAGCCGGTCAGGCTACCGGGTCGCCGAGACCGGACTCACGGCCGTCCTCACCGGGCGGCCCCGGCTCCCCGGCGAGCAGCGTGTAGTACTCCACGCCCGGCAGCGGCTGCCCGACGTCGTTCGACAGCGCGAAGTACGGCGGATCGACGGTGATCTGCGTGCGGTGCGCCCGCATCGCGGCCACCTTGGCCGGCAGGTGGTCGCGGGCGTCGACGCGCGTGGTCACCTGCTCGTCCGGCACCCCGAAGCCGAAGTCGGCGACCGACCGGACCCGCTTGAACGGCCCCCGGCCCGCCGCCTCCTCGAGCTCGGACAGGGGGACCGCGGTGGCGTAGAAGCGCGAGGGCCGCCACGGCGCGCCGACGCCGAAGGACGGGTCCGCGGCCCGCTCGAACGCCCGCCACGCGACCCGGTGCGCCTGAATGTGGTCCGGATGGCCGTAGAAGCCGTTCGCGTCGTAGGTGACGACGACCTGCGGGCGCACCTCGCGCATGATCGCGACGAGCTCGGCGGCGGCCTCGTCGACGTCGGCGCGCCAGAAGCATCGCGGATGGTCGTTGGACGCCACGCCCATCATCCCGGAGTCGCGCCAGCGCCCCGCGCCGCCGAGGAACCGATGGTCGCTCACGCCGAGCGCCGCGCACGCCCGTTCGAGCTCACCGACGCGGTACGCCCCCAGCGCGTCACCCTCCAGGTGCCGCAGCTCCTCGGGGATGACCTCGCCCTCCTCACCGCGCGTGCACGTGACCAGGCAGACGTGGGCACCCTCCGCGGCGTACTTGGCCATGGTCGCCCCGGTCCCGATCGACTCGTCGTCCGGATGGGCGTGCACGAACAGGATGCGCAGGTCGGCCATGAGCGGACACGCTATCCGGCGGGCCTGGACGCCTGGCCACCCGGTGTCTTACCACCGCCACCGCCATCGCCGCCGTCGCCGGTTCCGCCGGTGCTGCCTCCGGTGGGCTTCGTGCCGCCCGTCGGCCCGCCGGTCGGGGTCGAGCCGCCGCTCGGCTCGCTCGAGGGCTCGCTCGTCGCCGTCCGCGTGTGGGTGGGGGTGTGCGTCGGTCGCGGCCGGGTGTAGGTCGGCTCGGGCCGCGAGGTGTCCGGAGCGGGCTGTTCCGGCTGCCCGGTGTCCGACGGCTCGTTGGAGCTCTCGACGCTCGGCACCGGTCCGTGGTTGCCGGAGGTGTCGGCGCGGTGCCCGGCCGCCCAGACGATCATGGCGACGATCCCGACCGTCAGCACGAGACCGGCCACCGCCGCCAGCAGCATCCGGGAGGACACGCCCTGGCGGGAGGCGCCGCCCGGATGCGTCACCGCGGCGTAGTGCGGCATGGTCGGCGCACCGGCGCCCGCACCCATCGCCCCCGCACCCGCCGCGCCCGCGCCCATGGTGCCCATCGCCCCGATGCCACCGGCGCCCGCGACCGTCGGCGCCGCCGGGGTGACCGGTGAGGTCGGGGCGGCGCCGGCGAACCTCGTCTCGGCGAACGCGGCGCCCTGGTCGAGGATCGCGGTCTGCGGACCCCCGGCGGCGACCGGACCCGCCGGGGTGACGCTCTCCTCGCCGAGCAGCCGCATCAGCAGCTGCTGGGCGGTCGGCCGGGCGGCCGGGTCCTTGGCCAGGCAGCCGGCGACGATGCCGCGCAGCGGCTCCTGCATCGAGCCGAGGTCCGGCGGCTCGCTCAGGATGCGGTTGATCACCGCCATCACGGTGTCCTGCCCGAACGCCGCGGTGCCGGTGGCGGCGTACACCATCGTCGAGCCCCAGGCGAAGATGTCCGCCGCCGGGGTGATCTCCCGGCCGGCGAGCTGCTCGGGCGCCATGTAGGCGGGGGTCCCGATGGCGGAGTTGGTCATCGTCGCGGCCGTGTCGAGAGCCTTGGCGATGCCGAAGTCGATGACCCGCGGCCCGTCGGGACCGATCAGGACGTTCTGCGGCTTGAAATCGCGGTGGACGATGCCCGCCTGGTGGATGGCGACGAGCGCCGTGACCGTGCCGATCGCCAGCCGCTCCAGCTCGGCGCCGGAACGCGGGGACTCCCCGGTGACGAGCTGCTGCAGCGACGGCCCGGGGACGTACTCGCTGACGATGTAGGGCCGGTCCCCGTCGACGTCGGCCTCCAGGACCTGCGCGGTGCAGAAACGGGCGACCCGCTTGACGGCGGCCAGCTCCCGCAGGAACCGGCCACGTGCGGTGTCGTCCTGGGCGAGGTCGCCGCGGAGCAGCTTGATCGCCACCGGGTCCCCGGAGGCGGAACGGCCGAGGTAGACGGTCCCCTGGCCGCCCTCACCCAGGCGACCCGTTATCTCATACGACCCCAGCCGGTCCGGGTCGCCGGGCTGCAGGGGACGGGCGTCGGGCATCAACACTCCTGGGGGAACGGCTCATGGACATGAACAGTCTTCCGCATGACCGGCGGGCTTGCACGGAGCATTCACGTCCTGCTGGCAGGATCGAGGCATGACGACGAGCTTTCCCCGGCAGAGCGCGCGTACACGGCGATTCACCCTCGGAGCACCGCGCGGTTTCCAGGTCTCCCCTGACGGTTCACGTGTCGTGTTCCTCCGCACACGAGGCGGTACCGACCCCGTCACGTGCCTGTGGACGCTCGACGTCCCCCGCGACGGCGGGGAGGCGAAGGAACGCCTCATCGTCGACCCGCGCGGCCTCGACCTGCCCGGCGAGGAGGACCTGCCGGCCGAAGAGCGGGCCCGCCGCGAGCGCGCCCGCGAGCAGGCGGGCGGGGTCGTCACGTACGCCACCGACGACCGGCTGACGCTCGCGGCGTTCGCGCTGTCCGGGCGGCTGTTCGTCACCGACCTCGACGCGACCGTCCGTCCGCTGGACGCCGCCGCCGTCCCGTCCTTCGACCCGCGCCCCGACCCCTCCGGGACGCGCGTCGCGTACGTCTCCGGCGGTGCCCTGCGCGTCATCGAGGTGGCGACCGGAACGGACCGGGCGCTGGCCGAACCGGACGGCGAGCAGGTGTCGTACGGCCTCGCGGAGTTCATCGCCGCCGAGGAGATGCAGCGCATGCGCGGGTACTGGTGGGCGCCCGACGGCCGCGCGATCCTGGCCGCCCGCGTCGACGAGTCGCCGGTACGCCGCTGGCACATCGCCGACCCCGCCGACCCGGCGGCGCCGCCCCGTGAGGTCGCCTACCCGGCCGCCGGCACGCCCAACGCGGACGTCTCCCTCGTCATCCTCGGGCTAGACGGCGGCCGGCAGGCGGTCGAATGGGACCGTGAGGCGTTCCCGTACCTCGTCACCGCCCGCTGGGACTCCCGCGCCGTCCTGCTCGTCGTCCAGACGCGCGACCAGAAGACGATGCGGATCCTGGAAGCCGACCCGTCGACCGGCCGGACCACGCTCGTCCGCGAGGACACCGACCCGGTCTGGCTGGACATCGTGCCCGGCGTGCCCACCCGCACCGGGAACGGCGACCTGGTGTGGGTCTCCGAGGACGGGCACGAGGCGCGCGGGCTCATCGTCGGGGACGAGCGGGTCACCCCCGACGACCTCCACGTGCGCTCGGTGCTCGACGTGGACGGCGACACGGTCCTGTTCACCGCCTCCGACGAGCCCACCGAGGTCCACGTCTGGGCGTACGGTCCCGGCGGGCCGCGCCGGCTGAGCGACGGCGCGGGCGTCTTCGGCGCCCGGCGACGCGGCGGCACCACCGTCATCGCCGGCAGCCGGCTCGACCGGTTCGACGCGGAGACGACGGTGCTGCGCGACGACGCGCCCGTCGCGCGGATCGCCTCCCACGCCGAGCAGCCGTCCCTCGACGTCGGCGTCACCCTGATCCGCGCCGGCGAGCGCGAGCTGCGCACCGCGGTGCTGCTGCCGACCGGGTACACGGGGGACGACCCGCTCCCGGTGCTGATGGACCCCTACGGGGGGCCGCACGCCCAGCGCGTCCTGGCCGCACGCCGCGCCTTCGCCGAGCCGCAGTGGCTCGCCGACCAGGGGTTCGCGGTGGTCGTCGCGGACGGGCGCGGCACGCCGGGCCGGGGACGTGCCTGGGAGCGCGCCGTCCACCGCGACCTCGCCGAGCCTGTCCTGGACGACCAGATCGTCGCCCTGCGCGCGGCCGCCGAGCGGTTCCCCCTCGACCTGTCGCGGGTCGGCATCCGGGGCTGGTCGTTCGGCGGATACCTCGCCGCACTGGCCGTGCTGCGCCGGCCGGACGTCTTCCACGCGGCGATCGCCGGGGCACCGGTCACCGACTGGGCCCTGTACGACACGCACTACACCGAGCGTTATCTCGGGCATCCCGGCGAGGACCCGGAGCCGTACGAGCGGTGCGGCCTGATCGGCGCCGTGTCCGGTGGGGAGCCGCCCACGGATGTGACACGGCCGCTGCTGCTCATCCATGGGCTGGCCGACGACAACGTCGTCGCCGCGCACACCCTGCGCCTGTCCTCGGCCCTCCTGGCCGCGGGCCGGCCGCACTCCGTCCTGCCGCTGTCCGGCGTCACGCACATGACGCCGCAGGAGGTCGTCGCCGAGAACCTTCTGCTCCTTCAGATCCGGTTCCTGAAGGAGGCGCTCGTGTGACCGTTGCCCCGACGGCCCGTAAAGGGCACCATTCTTCCGACGGTGCGACCGGCACCCCGACCCCCGACGAGACGTGAGCGCGATAATCGAGCACTCCACCTCGGTCGTTCCCGGCGACGGCAAGCTAGAGATCCTGCTGATCGAGGACGACCCGGGCGACGCCTTTCTCTTCGAGGAACTCCTCGACGAGGAACTCCCTGACGCCCATATCCTCCAGGCGCGCACGCTCCGGGAGGCCCGCGAGCGGCTCCACCCGGGCGTCCACTGCGTCGTGGCCGACCTGTCGCTGCCCGACGCCGACGGGCTGGACCTCTTGCGCCAGGTGCTCGACATGGCCCCGCGCTCGGCGGTCCTGGTCCTCACCGGCCGCAGCGACGCGGCGATCGGCGTCGCCGCGGTGGCCGCCGGAGCCGAGGACTACCTGGTCAAGCACGAGGTCGACGGGCCGCTGCTGGCCCGCGCCATCCGCTACGCCCTGGAACGCAAGCGCGCCGAGGACTCCGAGCGCCAGCTCATGGAGGCCGAGCTGCGCAGCGAGGAGAACGCCCGGCTCGAGCTCGGGCTGCTCCCCGTGCCGCTGATCGACGACCCGGGGCTGGACCACCACACGCGCTACCGCCCGGGCCGGGAGCGCGCCCTCCTCGGCGGCGACTTCTACGACACGGTGCAGACCTCCGACGGGTCGGTCCACCTCGTCATCGGCGACGTCTGCGGGCACGGCCCGGATGAGGCGTCGCTCGGCGTCCGGCTGCGGATGGCCTGGCGCACCCTCGTCCTGGCCGGGCACACCGGGATGGACCTGCTGAACACGCTCGACACGGTCCTGTGCCACGAGCGCTGGTCCGAGGAGATCTTCACGACGCTCAGCATGGTCACGATCGCGCCGGACCGGCAGAGCGCGCGCTTCCGCATGGCGGGTCATCCCGCGCCGCTGCTGTTCGGCGACAGCGCGGCCGTGGCCCTGCCCGACGACGCGTACGGCCCGGCCCTCGGCCTGTTCCCCGGCTCCGAGTGGCCGGCCGCGGAGATCCGGCTGACCGGCCCTTGGGCGCTCATGCTCTACACGGACGGGCTGATCGAGGGCCGCATCGGCGGCGGACCGGACCGTCTCGGCACCGAAGGGCTGGTCGAGCTGGCGTCCGGGGCACGCGCCCAGGGGCTCAGCGGAGACCTGCTCATCGACCACCTCGTCGCCGAGGTCGAGTCGCTCAACGGCGAGGCGCTCACCGACGACCTCGCCGTCGTGTTGCTCTCCGGAAAGGTCCCCCGGTGACCACCCCTCAGGTACGCCGCCCGCGCCACGCACCGACCCTCCACGTCGACGCGGAGGGCGTACCCAGGTTCGGCATCGGCCACTGGTACGGCCTCGGCATCGTGCTTCTGCTGCTCGCGGTCGTCGCCGTCGGCGCCACCATCGGGATGGCGGTTCAGGACGGTTCCAAGGCCCGTTCCGCGCTGCTCCGGAACGTCGACCCGGCCGTGCTGGAATCCGGCCGGCTCAGCACCTCCATCTCGGCGGAGGTCGGCGCGGTCCGCGCGTACACCCTGACCGGGGACGCCACCGGTCCCGCCGACTACCGGCGCGCCCAGACCGAGACCACCGCCGCGGTCGCCGAGATGACGCGACTGCTGCGGGACACTCCCGACGCCGCGCCCGCCCGTGCCGCGCTCACCGAGGTCGGCTCGCGGCTGGCCGCCTGGCGGCACGACTACGCCGATCCGGTCGTCACCAAGACGGGCCAGCCGTCCGCCGCCTCCGGTGAGCAGCGGTTCAGCGCGGTCCGCGACGCGATCGCGACCGAGCGCGCCCGCCTCGCCGAACTGCAGCGCCGGTCCGCCGACCGGTTGAACGACCAGGTGGAGCGGCTCTACGAAACGCTGATCGGCGGCGCGATCGTGCTGGTCGTGGGCGCCCTCGGGCTGACCCTGCTGATCCGGCGCACCGTGCTACGCCCGGTCTCCGCGCTGACCGGCCAGATCCGCCGCGTCTCCCAGGGCGACCTGACGCATCCGCTGCAGGTCTCCGGGCCGGCCGAGATCGCCGAGCTCGCCGCGCACGTCGACGCGATGCGCAACCACATCCTGGAGGAGTGGCGGAAGGCGGCCGAGGCCCGCGCCAAGCTCGACGAGCAGACCCAGGAGCTGCGCCGCTCCAACGCGGAGCTGGAGCAGTTCGCCTACGTCGCCAGTCACGACCTGCAGGAGCCGCTGCGCAAGGTGGCCAGCTTCTGCCAGATGCTCGAACGCCGCTACTCCGACGTTCTCGACGACCGGGGCCGGCAGTACATCGACTTCGCGGTCGACGGCGCCAAGCGCATGCAGTCGCTCATCAACGACCTGCTGAACTTCTCCCGGATCGGCCGGGTGAACCGCGACATGACGGTCGTGAAATGCGAGACGGCGCTCGAGGGCGCCCTGGACAACCTGGGACTGGCCCGCTCGGAGGCGGACGCGGGCATCACCTGGGACCCGCTGCCCGACGTGATGGGCGACGCGACGCTGCTCACCCAGCTGTTCCAGAACCTCATCGGCAACGCGATCAAGTTCCGCAGCGATGACCCGCCCCGGGTGAACATCACGGCCCGCCGCGACGGCGACTTCTGGGAGTTCGCCTGCAGCGACAACGGCATCGGCATCGACGCCGTGTACGCCGACCGGATCTTCCTCATCTTCCAGCGCCTGCACCCGAAGGACGAATACACCGGGACCGGCATCGGTCTGTCCCTCTGCAAGAAAATCGTCGAATACCACGGCGGGCGGATCTGGTTGGACATCGAGCCGGAGCAGCAGGGGACGACGATCCGGTGGACGCTGCCCGCCATCGACGACGACAGCGACGACAGCACGGAGACCGCCGAAGAATGAACGACGTGATCGCGCGCCCCATCGAAGTGCTCCTCGTCGAGGACGACCCCGGTGACGTCGTGCTGACCAAAGAGGCGTTCGCCGACAACAAGGTCAGCAACAAGCTGTCGATCGTCGGCGACGGCGAGGAGGCGATGCGCTTCCTGCGGCGCGAGGCCGACTTCGCCGACGCGCCCCGCCCCGACCTCGTCCTCCTCGACCTGAACCTGCCCCGCAAGGACGGCTGGCAGGTGCTGGAGGAGATCAAGGCCGACGAGAGCCTGCGCACCATCCCGGTGGTCGTCCTCACCACCTCCGAAGCCGAGGAGGACATCCTCCGCAGCTACCGGCTGCACGCCAACGTCTACGTCACCAAGCCGGTCGACTTCGACCAGTTCATCAAGGTCGTCCGCCAGATCGACGACTTCTTCATGAGCGTCGTCAAGCTCCCCCGCTCCTGACGAGGGCGGCCCCGGCCCCGGCCGGTCAGCCGTGGCCGTGCCAGGAGCGCCACAGCGCGGCGTACGAGCCGTCCCGGGCGATCAGCTCGTGGTGACCGCCGAGCTCGATGATCCGGCCGTCCTCCACGACGGCGACCCGGTCGGCGTCGTGGGCGGTGTGCAGCCGATGCGCGATGGCCACGACCGTACGTCCGTCGAGGACCGCCGAGAGGCTGCGTTCGAGGTGCCGGGCGGCGCGCGGGTCCAGCAGCGACGTCGCCTCGTCGAGCACCAGCGTGTGCGGATCGGCCAGGACGAGACGGGCGAGCGCGAGCTGCTGCGCACGGGCGGGTGACAACACCGCGTTGCCGGTGCCGACCGCGGTGTCCAGCATCGCGAGGGCCCAGGACGCGTCGACCGCGTCCAGTGCCCGCGCCAGCTCCTCGTCGGACGCGTCCGGCCGGGCGAGCACCAGGTTGTCGCGTACCGTGCCCCGGAACACGTGGTGCTCCTGGGTGACCAGCGCGACGTTGCGGCGCAGGTCCTCCAGCGGCAGGTCCACCAGCGGCACCCCGCCGACGGTCACCGCTCCGGTGCGCGGCCGCAGCACGCCGGCGAGCAGGCGGCCGAGGGTGGACTTGCCCGCGCCGCTGGGCCCGACCATGGCGAGCCGTTCTCCCGGTCGCAGGTGGAGGTCGATCCCGTGCAGCACGTCCTGGCCGTCCCGGTAGGAGTACCGCACCGTGTCGACCGCCATCCGCTCGCCGTCGGGCCGTTCGTCGCTCGGGGCGCGGTCCGCGGGCACCTCGGCGACGCCCAGCAGCCGGGCCAGGGACGCGCCGCCGACCTGCAGCTCGTCGACCCAGGACAGGAACCGGTCGAGCGGGTCGATGAGCTGCTGGACGTACAGCGTGGCGGCGGTGACCTGGGCGAGCGACGCCAGGCCGTGGAGGTAGAAGAGCCCGCCGATCAGCAGCGTCGCCGCCACCGGGAGCACGTAACCGATCTCCACCAGCGGGAACCACACCATGCGCAGCCCGAGGGTGTACCGCTCGGCCTCCCACGCGCCGGCGAGGTCGGCGTCGGTCCGCGCGACGCGGCGGCGCTCCAGCCGCAATGCCTCGATGGTGCGCGCGCCGTCGACCGTCTCGGTGAGCCCGGCGGTCACGCCGCCCCACGCCTCGTTCTCCCGGAGGTACCCGTCGCGAGCGCGCTTGAGGTACCACCGGGTGCCGCACCACAGCAGCGGCACCCCGACGAGGCACGGCAGGGCCAGCAGCGGCCCGACGAGGACCAGCGCGCCAATCGCGAAGGCGCCGGTGACCATCGCGATCAGCGTCTCGGGCACCGCGTGCCGCACCGTACGAGCGAGGGCGTCGACGTCGCGCGCCGTGCGGGTGACCAGGTCGCCGGTGCCCGCCCGCTCGACCGTGGACAGCGGCAGCTCCAGGACCCGGTCGACGAACTCCTCGCGCAGCCGCGCCAGGACCTTCTCGCCGAGCCGCGCGGACATGTACACGGCGTACCGCAGCAGCACGCCCTGGGCGATGACGAAGACCAGGAGGGCGATCGCGATCCGGTCGACCGTCACGTGCGAGGACCCGGCGCGCACCTCCTGGACGACCTCGCCGAGGAGGCGCGGGGCGACCAGCCCCGCGATCGCGGCGAGGCCGTGCAGGCCGAGCACGACGGCGAGCTCACGCGGATAGGCGAGCGTCAGCCGCCGCGCGTACGCCCGCACCTGGGCGGGCGAGGCGACCGGCAGGATCCGTGTGGCGGCCCCTGACACGTCGTGCCCCTCCCCCGGACGCCGGGTCCCCTCATCGGTCCGGTCGCCGCGCTCTTCGGCCGTGACGTCGCGCCCCTCCGGCCGGCGGGTTCCCTCATCGGTCCGTTCGCCGCGCTCTTCGGCCGTGACGTCGCGCCCCTCCGGCCGGCGGGTCTCCTCGTCGATCCGGTCGTCGCGCTCTTCGGTCGTCACATCGCGCCCCTCCGGCACGCTCATTGCTCCTCTCGGGTCACGGTGGTGGCGTAGGCGGGCTCGGCGGTGAGCAGCTCGTGGTGGCGGCCGGTCGCCGCGGCCTTGCCGCCCTGGACGAAGATCACCTCGTCCGCGTGGTCGAGCACGAGCGGGCTGGTCGTGCACACGACCGTCGTGCGCCCCTCACGGTGCGTCCCGAGACGGCCCGCGATCCGGGCCTCGGTGTGGGCGTCGACCGCCGACGTCGGCTCGACGAGGACGAGGACGTCCGGGTCGGCGACGAGGGCACGGGCGAGCCGGAGCCGCTGCTGCTGGCCGCCGGAGAACTCCCGGCCGCCCTCGGCGACCGTGGAGCGCAGGCCGTCCGGCAACTCGTCGACCACGTCCTCCGCGCACGCCGTGCGCAGTGCCGCCCGGACGGCCGGCTCGGGTGCCCCGCCGGGGCCGCCGAGCTCGTCCAGCAGCCGCCCGGAGAACAGCCGCGCCTCGTTGTCGGCGACCAGGATCGCCTCGCGTACGGACGGCAGGGACAGCTCGTGCAGGGGGACACCGCCCCACGTGACCGCCCCGCCGGCGAAGCGGCCGAGCCGGTCCGCGATGACCTGGGCGTCCTCCGGCGTGGTCGCGGCGATCGCGGTGAGGCGGCCGGGCCGTACGACGACGCCGGACTCCCCGTCGACCAGGTCGCCGCCGGCCGGGGACCGGGTTCCGAGGTCGGGCGGCTCGGGGGTCATGCGGAGGATCCGCACGACCCGGCGGGCCGCGACGTGCGCCTTGGTGAGCTTGTCCGCCGCCTCGGTGAGGGTCCGCAGCGGGTCGACGAGGAAGACCGCGTATCCGTAGAAGGCGACCAGCTCGCCGGTCGTGATCTCGCCGTTCAGGGCGAACCGCGCCCCCGCCCAGGTGACCAGCGCGACCAGCAGGCCGGGCAGCAGCACCTGCGCGCCGTCCAGGAGAGACTCGGTGCGCGCGACGCGGACGCCGGCCGCGCGGACGGTCTGGGACTCCTCGCGGTAGCGCGCGGCGAACACCTGCTCGCCGCCGATCCCGCGCAGCACGCGCAGCCCCGCGACGATGTCGCCGGCCCGGGTGGCCAGCTCGCCCTGCAGCTCGCGCTGGTGCTGCTGGTACCGGTGCAGCGGGCGCAGCAGCGGGCCCACTACGAAGGCCAGCAACGGCACCCCGGCCAGCACGATCAGGCCGAGCCGCCAGGAGGTCGTCAACAGGACCGCGCCCGCCACGCCGATCGAGACGACCGCGCCGCTGCCGCGCCCGAAGATGTCCATCGCCGCGCCGATGTGGGAGATGTCGGCGATCCCGACGCTGACGACCTCGCCGCTCGCGAGCCGCTTCGGCAGCGTCGCGCCGAGCCGGGCGGCCTGGCGGGTCGTCACCTGGACCGTGCGGAACGCCGCGCCCAGCCAGTTGACCGTGGAGTAGCGGTGCCGCAGCACCCCGGTGGTCGCCTGGATCACGCCGAGGACCAGCAGCGCTCCGGACCAGGCCAGCAGGGCCCCGGCGTCGCGAGCGGTCAGGCCCGCGTCGATCGCCCGGCCGATCACGAAGGGCATCAGCGCCTGGCTCGCCATCCACACCACGCCACTGCCGGCCGCGGCGGCCATCGTGCCGGCCTGGGCGCGCGCCGCCCACAGCAGGTAGCGCCCGGCCGACCGGTCGTCGGGCGTGCCGGGGTCCGGCACGGGAAATGAGCGCATGGAGAGACCCTGATCGAGAGACGGCAGGTCTCTCGACGTTACCCAGCCCTCATGATCAGGCGCGAGCGATTTTCTCGTCGGCGAAGTGGCAGGCGCTCGGGTGGAGCGAGCCCGTCGTGCCCTCCTCTGAGCCGCGAACGGCCGCTCTGATCTCCAGGAGGGGCTCCTCGGCGGCGCAGACGTCCTCGGCCTTCCAGCAGCGCGTACGGAACCGGCAGCCGGACGGCGGGTCGGTCGGGCTCGGGACGTCGCCCTCGAGCACGATCGGGGTCCCCCGACGCGTCGGGTCGGGCACCGGCACGGCGGACAGGAGCGCCTGCGTGTACGGATGCGTCGGATGGTCGTAGATCTGCTCCTCGTCGCCGATCTCGACGATCTTCCCGAGGTACATCACCGCGACCCGGTCGGAGATGTGGCGGACGACGGCCAGGTCGTGCGCGATGAAGACGTACGACAGGCCGAACTCCTTCTGCAGGTCGACCAGGAGGTTCATGACCTGCGCCTGGACCGAGACGTCCAGCGCGGAGACGGGCTCGTCGCAGATGATGACGTCGGGCCGCAGGGCGAGCGCGCGGGCGATACCGATCCGCTGCCGCTGCCCGCCGGAGAACTGGTGCGGGTAGCGGTTCACGTGGTCGGGGTCCAGGCCGACGATCTCCAGCAGCTCCCGTACGCGGCGACGCCGCCCGCCCTCCGGGTCCCCGTGGATCGCGAACGGCTCGCCGACGATGTCGCCGACGGTCATGCGCGGGTTCAGCGACGTGTAGGGGTCCTGCAGGACCATCTGCACCCGGCGCCGCAGACGCCGCAGCTCCCCGCGGGACAGCGCGAACACGTCCCGGTCCTCGAAGCGCACGCTGCCGGACGTGGGGCGTTCGAGGGCCATGAGGAGCCTGGCGAGCGTGCTCTTGCCGCAGCCGGACTCCCCCACCAGACCGAGCGTCTCGCCCTTGCGCAGCCCGAAGGAGACCCCGTCGACCGCCTTGACCCGCCCCACCTGGTGCTTGAACACGATCCCCTGGGTGAGCGGGAAGTGCTTGACCAGGTTCTCGACCTGAAGGATCTCCTCAGCCACCGAGCACCTCCTCCGCGTAGTGACAGGCGCTCCAGTGCCCGGTCCCGGTGACGTCGCGCAGCGCGGGCACCTCGCCGGCGCAGCGCTCCTCCCGCGCCCTCGGGCAGCGCGGGTGGAACGGGCATCCGGAGGGGATCGCCGCCAGGTTCGGCGGCGCCCCCTTGATCGGGCTCAGCGCCCGGTCCCGTACGTCGACGCGCGGCACCGACGCCAGCAGTCCCTCGGTGTACGGGTGCGCGGGCCGGGCGTACAGGTCCTTGACGGCGGCCTCCTCGACGGCGCGCCCGGCGTACATCACCACGATGCGGTCCGCGACGTCGGCCACCACGCCGAGGTCGTGCGTGATGAGGATCAGGCCCATCGCCATCTCCTCCTGCAGGTCCGACAGGAGCTTCATGATCTGCGCCTGCACGGTGACGTCGAGCGCGGTGGTGGGCTCGTCGGCGATCAGCACGTCCGGTTCGAGGGCCAGCGCCATCGCGATCATCACGCGCTGGCGCATGCCGCCGGAGAACTGGTGCGGATGGTCGCCGGCCCGGGAGGCGGCCGACGGGATCCGCACGTGGTCCATCAGCTCGATCGCCCGCTTGCGGGCGTCGCGGCGAGACATCCCCCGGTGGACGATCAGCATCTCGGCGATCTGGTCGCCCACCCGGTGCACCGGGTTCAGCGCCGACAGGGCGTCCTGGAAGATCATCGCGATCTTCGCGCCCCGGTAGGTCCGGCGCCTCTTCTCGGGCAGGCCGAGCAGCTCGGTGCCGCGGAAGCGCACGGCGCCCTTGGTGACGCGCGCGGGCGGGGTGTCGAGGATGCCCATCACGGCCTGCGCGCTGACGCTCTTGCCGGACCCGGACTCCCCCAGGATCGCGACGGTCTCGCCCTCCTCCAGACGGTAGGAGAGCCCGTTGACGGCGCCCACCGTCGAGCCGCGCATGCGGAACTCGACGTGCAGGTCATCGACCTGGAGCAGCGGTGTCCCCGGAGCGGGGTCGGGTGTGTTCATCAGCGCAGTTTCGGGTCCAGGGCGTCGCGTACGGCGTCGCCGAGCAGCAGGAAGCTCAGCACGGTCGCCGTCAGGAGTATCGCGGGATAGATGAGGAGGTAGGGATAATCGACGAAGAGCTCCTGGGCCTGGCTCAGCTGCAGCCCCCACGAGACCGTGGGGTACTGCAGGCCGACGCCGAGGTAGTCGAGCGTCGCCTCGTACCCGATCACCACTCCCACGTTGAGCATGGCGTAGACGAAGACCGGCGCGATGGCGTTCGGCAGGATGTGCCGCGCCATGATCCGTACGTCGCCGGCGCCGAGCATCCGCGCCGCCTGGACGTAGTCGGCGTCGCGGACCGACAGCACCTGGCCGCGCATCAGGCGGGTCATCGTCGGCCACCACAGCACGCCCAGCACCAGCGACATCGTCCACACGCCGTGGTCGGGGAACGCGGTGAGGATCACCAGTGCGCCGAGGACCAGCGGCAGCCCGAACAGGATGTCGGTGAGACGGGAGATGATCGTGTCGAGCCAGCGCCCGAAGTAGCCGGACAGTGAGCCGAGCACGATCGCCAGGCTCAGGGCGATCCCCGTCACCACGAACCCGACGATCATCGGTGCCCGTGCGCCGTGCACGATCTGGGCCCAGTAGTCGCAGCCGTGCGTGTCGTACCCGAACGGATGTCCGCGCGCCGCGAAGGGGTTCCACGACGGCGGCCGGTGCTTGGCCAGTTTGACGTCGCAGCGGTCGTTGGACCCCCGGTCGGTGAACAGTGCCGGGAACGCCGCCATCAGGCCCATCGCCAGGAGGATCGCGACCGACACCCAGAACATCACGCGCCGCCGCAGCTCGCGCCACGCGTCGCTCCACAGGGAGGCGGAGGCGCCGACGACCTCGGAGCCGGTCTGCGCGACCGCGAGCGTGTCCGCTGTCTCACTCATACCGGATCCTCGGGTCGAGAGCGCCGTACACGATGTCGACGACCAGGTTGGCCGCCAGGTAGATCAGGACGAGGAACGTCGAGATCCCGACGACCGTCGGCCCGTCCTTGACCTGGATCGCCAGGAAGACCTGCTGGCCGATACCGGGCAGGTTGAAGATGCCCTCGATGATGATCGCGCCGGCCAGCAGGTTCCCCAGGTCGATCCCGAGGTAGGTCACCACCGGGATCAGTGAGTTGCGCAGGGTGTGCCGGACGACGATCCGCCGGCGCGGCAGCCCCTTGGCGAGCGCCGTCCGCACGTAGTCGGCCCGCATGTTCTCGACCAGGCTGGTGCGGGTGAGCCGGGCGATGTACGCCAGGCTCAGGGAGCCGAGGATCATGCCGGGCAGCAGATAGCTGTACGGCCAGCCGTCGTCGGTGCCCACGGTCGGGAACAGGCCGAGTTTCAGCCCGAACACCAGCTGCGCGGAGTAGCCCAGCACGAACTGCGGGACGGCGATGACGAACGTCGTGCCGCTCAGCACCAGGGAGTCGACGATCCCGCCCTTGCGCAGCCCCGCCCACACGCCGAGCGCGATCCCCATGCCCAGCTCGAAGATCCAGGCGGTGAGGGCGAGCTGCGCGGTGACCGTCCAGCTCGAGGCCATGAGACTCGAGACGGACTGGCCGTTGAGCGTCTCCCCGAAGTCGCCGCGGAACAGGCCGAGCAGGTACCTGCCGTACTGCACGACCAGCGGCTCGTCGAGGTGATAGTGATGCCGGAGCGCCTCGTACACGGACGGCGGCATGGGCTTGTCGCCGCCCAGGACCCGGATCGGGTCACCGGGCAGCGCGAACACCAGCACGTAGATCAGGAAGGTCGTGCCCAGCACGACCGGCACCATCTGCAGCAGGCGCCGGAGGACGAAGCGCCACACGCTACTTGACCGTCACCGTCTCAAGCCGCAGATGCGCCGTGGTGTACGGGTCGATCTTGACGTCCCCGATCCGCTTGGAAAAGCCGATCTGGTCCCGCCAGTTCCACAGCGGGGTCAGCGGCAGGTCCTTCAGCACGACGTCCTCGGCCTGCTGGTACAGCTGCTGGGCCTGCTGCGGGTCGCCGGCGGCGTTGGCCTTCTTGATCAGGTCGAGGCAGGCGACGCCGTCGTAGCCGGAGCGGATCGGCGGCGTGCAGCGCGGGGTGAGATAGTCCTCGGCGCTCGGATAGTCCATCGTCCAGTTGCTGCGGTACGGGCCGGTGGCCTTGTGGTCGCTCAGCTTGGTCAGGTAGTCCGACACCTGGACCTTGTCGAAGACGATGTCCTTGATGCCGAGATTCTGCTTGAGCTGGTTGGCGATGTCGGTCATCCACTGCTCGTACGTCGCGTCGGCGTTGGAGAACATCAGGTGCAGCGTGCCGTTGAAGCCGCCCGCCTTGTCGAACAGCTGCTTGGCCGCCTGCGGGTTGTACGTGCACGCCTCGGCGCAGGCGCCCTCCCGGTAACCGGGGACGATCGGCGCCAGGAGGGAGCCGACCGGCTTGAACGCGCCGTTGTAGACGGAGTTCACGATCGACTGCCGGTCGATGGCCATCGAGACGGCCTTGCGCAGGTCCGGATTGGCGTACGCCTTGTCGTACAGCGGGAACTCGAGGAAGTCCATCGTGCCGCTCGGCTCGCTCACGAAACGGTCTCCGAGCAGCCGCTTGGCCTGCGGGACCTTGGCCGCCGGGATCTGGTCGTCGTAGTCGACCTTGCCGGCCTGCAGGTCGGTGTACGCCGCGTCACGGCCGGCGTAGATCTTGAATGTGAGCCCGTCGGCGTGGGCGGGGCGCGGTCCCTTGTAGCCGGTGAACTTCTTCAGTTTGATCTGCCTGTTGTGCTCCCAGGAGCCGTCCAGCATGAACGGTCCGTTGCCGATCGGCTTCTGCTCGAACCCCTTGAGGTCGCTGAGCGCGGCCTTGGGCAGCGGCGCCGTGCCGACGAAGGACAGCACCAGCGGCAGCTGGCTGAAGGGCTTGGTCAGCGTGATCTGCAGGGTGTGGTCGTCGATGACCTTCAGGCCCCGCAGCTTGTCGGTCTTGGGCTTGGCCTTCTCGTCCGACGGGTTCAGGTCGTCGTAGCCGTCGATGGTGGCGAAGTAGGCGTTGTTGCCCCAGCCGTTCGGGCCGTACGCGGCCTGGTTCCACGCGTCGGCGTAGCTCTGGGCGGTGACCGGCTCCCCGTTGTGGAAGGTGAGACCCGGCTTGATCTTGACGGTCCAGACCTTCTGATCCGTCGAGGTGAGGGACTCGGCCTCCTGCGGCAGGGGCTTGCCCGTCGGGTCGAGTGTCATCAACCGGTCGAAGAGCGCGTCGTCGACGTTCAGGCCCTGACCGTCGTTGGTGTTGCCCGGCGTGAGGTGCTCCGGCTCGGTGACGGCGTAGCTGAAGGACTTGTCCGTGCCACCGCCGCCGGATCCGCCGCCACCACAGGCGGAGGCCGCGAGCGCCACCGCGGTCAAGGAGATGAGCCAGCGGCTCTTTTTCTCGGACATCGGGCCGTCCACCTCCGGGATCGTACGGTGATCGGCCCTAGCCTCGGGCAATGCGGCCACGGTTGGTAGATCTTTACGTCAACCGTTTCGATATCGAAATATACCTACCAACGCGACCGTGGACTCGGACGCACCGACGGCCACCACGGACGGACGGCTCGTGATTGGGCCGTGGGTCCCTGTCGAAAGGCGGCCGCGACTGCGAAGATCGGCGCGCGGGCGGTGGGGCCATCGGCGCATGCCGGACCACCGCCGCACGACCCACGGATCACCCCTTCACCCGGAGCCGGCCGACCGCATGAGAACCCTCAAAGCCCTCCTGTCCACCGTCACGGTGGCCACCGCACTCCTGTCCGGCACCGCCCCGGCCGACGCCGCGACCGCCACCATCACCGTCGCCTTCGGTACGACGGTCCGCACTGTGCCGCCCGAGACCTTCGGCATCGACATCTCCGGGTACGGCTACGGGAACTACATCACCAACGACGCCGCCCAGCGCGCCATGCTCGGCGGCGGCCGGTACGGCCTGGCCCGCATGCAGCTCGTCTACAGTGTCCCCGGCGACACCACCAGCAAGATCGTGGCCGGCGGTGACGGCGCCGACCGCGGGCCGACCGGCGACGAGTGGGTATCGTCGATCAAGAACCTCGGCGCGGCACCCGTCGTGATCGCGCCCCTGGACGCCGTCGACGCCGCCGGGCTGGTCCGCCACTTCAACACCGGAACGGCGCCGAACACGGTCACCCGCTGGATCCTCGGCAACGAACCCGACGGGGCCAAGATGGAGGCGGCGGACTACTCCGCGAAGTTCAACGCGGTCTACGACGCGATGAAGGCCGTCGACCCGACCATCAAGATCGGCGGACCCGCCACGGCCTACCCGAACTGGGACTTCCTCCAGACATTCCTCACGGGCAGCGGCTCACGGGCGGACTTCGTCGACTTCCACAAGTACGGCATGGGCGGAGACACGTTCCTCTGCGACGACCAGCTGCTCGCCAATACCGTCGGCTGGGAGAACGACATCACCCGCCTGCGCGGCATGATCCAGACGACGGTCCCGAGCCGGGCCTCCTCGATCGGCATCGAGGTCGGTGAGATGAACTCCGACTGGAGCGTGCACACCGCGCCGAGCAGCTGCGGGAACACCGGCACCGAGCCCCTGCAGTACCGCAACGCCGCCGTCTGGTGGGCCGCCAGCGCCTTCGGCCACGTGGTGAACGCCGGCGGGACCGGCATGGCCTACGCCGACAAGAACGGCGCGCTCGGCCTGTTGTACGACCAGGTCAACGCGGACCGGCCGTCGTACGCCCAGAACGGCGCCGGCCTGGACGAGCGGATGCCGATCTACAGCGGCCTGGGCTTCTTCACGGGGCAGCAGGGCACCTCGCTGAGGCACTTCGGCACCAGCCTGGTCTCCTCGTCGACGACCCTCCCCGACGTCGAGGCCTACGCGTCGGCGAACCCGAAGGTGATCGTGATCGTGAACAAGGGCACGACGAACCGGCAGGCCGTCATCGGGGTCGACAGCGGCACCACGGCCACCGCGTTCCAGAAGGACGGCAACACGGTCTCCTACGCCACGCCCACGTCGCTCGGCTCGCTGCCCGTCCAGTCCGGGCAGATCAGCGTCACCCTGCCCGGTCCGTCCGTCACACAGCTCGCGATCGGTTAGAGACATGTTCACGGCCCGGGCGGAAAGGGGGACGTACCTTCCGCCCGGGCCGTGAAGTCCGGTCGCGGCCCGCTCAGCCTCGGTAGGCCTTGAGCAGGTCGGCGTTGAGACGGGAGATCGTCTCGAGCGGGATTCCCTTCGGGCAGACCGCGGTGCACTCGCCGGTGTTCGTGCAGCCGCCGAAGCCCTCGGCGTCCATCTGGTCCACCATCGCGGTGACCCGGTCGTACCGTTCCGGCTGGCCCTGCGGCAGCAGGCCCAGGTGGGTGATCTTCGCGGCGGTGAACAGCATCGCGGAGGCGTTCGGGCAGGCCGCCACGCACGCCCCGCAGCCGATGCAGGTCGCCGCGTCGAACGCGTCGTTCGCGTCGTCCTTCGGCACCGGAATGGCCGCCGCCTCGGGCGCCGAGCCGGTCGGGGCGCTGATGTAGCCGCCGGCCTGGATGATCCGGTCGAACGCCGTCCGGTCCACGACCAGGTCCTTGATGACCGGGAACGCCCGCGCCCGCCACGGCTCGATCGTGATGACGTCGCCGTCTTTGAACTTCCGCATGTGCAGCTGGCAGGTGGTCGTGGCCTTCTCCGGCCCGTGCGGCGTGCCGTCGATCACCAGCGAGCACATGCCGCAGATGCCCTCACGGCAGTCGTGGTCGAACGCGACCGGGTCCTCGTCCTCGAGGATCAGCCGCTCGTTGAGGATGTCGAGCATCTCCAGGAACGACATGTCCGGCGAGACGTCGTCGAGCTCGTACGAGACCATCCGGCCCTTGTCGGCGGTGTTCTGCTGCCGCCAGATCTTCAGCGTGAGCTTCATTACTTGTACGACCTCTGGGTCATCTTGACGTTCTCGTACTCGAGGTCCTCCTTGTGGAGGACGGGCGCGCCGCCCGTGTACTCCCACGCCGCCACGTAGGCGAACCTCTCGTCGTCGCGGAGCGCCTCGCCGTCAGGGGTCTGCGACGCGGTGCAGAAGTGGCCGCCGCAGGACTCCTCGCGGTGGAGCGCGTCGATGCACATCAGCTCGGCCAGCTCGAAGAAGTCGGCGATGCGGCCGGCCTTCTCAAGGTTCTGGTTGAACTCCTCGTTCTCGCCCGGGACCTTGACGCGGGTCCAGAACTCCTCGCGCAGCTCGCGGATCCGCTCGATCGCCTTGAGGAGGCCGACCTCGTGGCGTTCCATCCCGCAGTACTCCCACATGACCGCGCCGAGCTCGCGGTGGAAGGAGTCGGGCGTACGGTCGCCGTCGATCGACAGGAGCTTCTCGATGCGGCTGTCGACCGCCTCGCGGGCCTCGACGACGGCCTCGTGGTCCTCACCGATCTTCTCGAACGGTCCCTTGGCCAGGTAGTCGCTGATGGTGTTCGGCAGCACGAAGTAGCCGTCGGCGAGGCCCTGCATCAGCGCGGACGCGCCGAGGCGGTTCGCGCCGTGGTCGGAGAAGTTCGCCTCGCCGATCACGAACAGGCCCGGGATGGTCGACTGCAGGTCGTAGTCGACCCACAGGCCGCCCATCGTGTAGTGCACCGCCGGGTAGATGCGCATCGGGACGTCGAACGGGTCCTCGCCGGTGATGCGCTCGTACATCTCGAACAGGTTGCCGTACTTGGCCGCGACGGCGTCCCGGCCGAGCCGCGCGATCGCGTCGGCGAAGTCCAGGTAGACGCCCAGCCCGCCCGGACCGACGCCCCGGCCCTCGTCGCAGACGTTCTTGGCGGCGCGGGAGGCGATGTCCCGCGGCACCAGGTTGCCGAACGACGGGTAGATGCGCTCGAGGTAGTAGTCGCGTTCGTCCTCGGGGATGTCGGCCGCCTTGCGGGTGTCGCCCTTCTTCGCCGGCACCCAGACGCGGCCGTCGTTGCGCAGCGACTCCGACATCAGGGTCAGCTTCGACTGGTGATCACCGCTCGGCGGGATGCAGGTCGGGTGGATCTGCGTGAAGCACGGGTTGGCGAACAGCGCGCCCTTGCGATGCGCCCGCCAGGTCGCCGTGACGTTGCAGCCCTTGGCGTTGGTCGACAGGAAGAAGACGTTGCCGTAGCCGCCGGACGCCAGCACGACCGCGTCGGCGGTGTGCGTCTCGATCTCGCCGGTGACCATGTCACGGGCGACGATGCCGCGCGCCACGCCGTCGACGACGATCAGCTCGAGCATCTCGTGCCGGGCGAACATCTGCACGGTGCCGGCCGCGACCTGCCGCTCGAGCGCCTGATAGGCGCCGAGCAGCAGCTGCTGGCCCGTCTGACCGCGGGCGTAGAACGTCCGGGAGACCTGCACGCCGCCGAACGACCGGGTGTCCAGGAGGCCGCCGTAGTCGCGGGCGAACGGCACGCCCTGCGCCACGCACTGGTCGATGATCTCGACGCTGACCTGGGCGAGGCGGTAGACGTTCGACTCGCGGGACCGGTAGTCGCCGCCCTTGATCGTGTCGTAGAAGAGGCGCTGGATGCTGTCGCCGTCGTTGCGGTAGTTCTTGGCGGCGTTGATGCCGCCCTGCGCCGCGATGCTGTGCGCGCGCCGCGGGCTGTCCTGGTAGCAGAACGACTTGACCTGATAGCCCAGCTCGCCGAGCGTCGCGGCGGCCGAGCCGCCGGCCAGGCCGGTGCCCACCACGATGACCGACAGCTTCCTGCGGTTGGCCGGATTGACCAGCTTGCCGCCGAAACGGCGCTTGTCCCAGCACTCCTCGAGCGGGCCCTCCGGCGCCTTGGTGTCCTCGATGGGGGCGCCCTCGGTGAACAGTTCGTCCATGGCTACTTCAACACTCCGATCGTGACCCCGACGGGAACGGCCACGAAGCCGAGCACCACCAGCGCCGCGGTGACGTCGGCGACCAGGCGGATGGCGGGGTAACGGCCCTGGCGGCCCCAGCCGAGCGTCTGGACGGCGCTGAACAGGCCGTGGCGCAGGTGGAGGCCGACCAGGATGACGGCGACGATGTAGAAAAGGGTGATGTACCAGCGGGCGGGGTCGAAGTCCGCGATGACCTTGTCGTACGGCGTGGCGTTCTCGCCCTTCGGGTTGACGGCTCCGAAGGTCAGGTCCAGCAGATGCCAGATGACGAACAGCAGGATGACGACCCCGCCGTACCGCATGACGTACGTGGCGTACCCGTTCTCGTGCACCTTGGGCCGCGCGGCGTACCGGACGGGGCGGGCTCGGCGCGCCTGGCGGGCCAGGGAGACCGCCGCCCATATGTGCAGGATCACGGCGACGACGAGGCCGGCTTCCAGGCTGCTCAGGAAGACGCGGTGCGGGAGCGCCGGCGCGCCGACCGATCGCAGCCAGTAGGAGTAGTGGTTGAAGTCCTCCCGGCCCAGGAAGGCCTTGAGGTCGCCGAGCATGTGGGTGATCACGAACAGGAAGAGGATGGCGCCGGTCACCGCCATGACGACCTTTCGGCCGACGGAGGAGCGGTACCGCTTCAGCGGACCGGCCGCCGACGAGGGCGTCTTCGGGCGGGGACGGGTGGCCACCGGCGTGGATCGGGTCACGGACGACACATCGCGCAAGCTATGTCCGTTTTTACGGTGGCGTCCAAGACATGACGACGCTTGTTTCCATAGCCGTAGGCTATGAACCGTGCAGCTACAGCAGCTTTCGTACTTCGTCGCCGTGGCCGAGGTGAGGCACTTCACACAGGCGGCGGAAACTCTGCGCGTCGCACAGCCGTCCCTGTCCAAGCAGATCAGGACGCTGGAGGCGGAGCTGGGCGCCCCGCTGTTCAGCCGCGCCCGTGGCAACATCACGCTGACGCCCGCCGGCGAGGCGCTGCTCCCCCTCGCGCGGCGCATCCTCGCGGACGTCGAGACGGCGCGCCGGGAGGTCCAGGACCTGACCGGGCTGCGGCGCGGGCGCGTACGGCTCGGCGCGACCCCATCGCTGTTCGCCGGCCTGCTCGCCGACGCGCTGATGCGCTTCCGCACCCGCTATCCCGGCATCGAGCTGCGGGTCGAGGAGGGCGGCTCCCGCGACCTCGTACGGGACCTGGCGCGCGGGCAGCTGGACCTGGCCCTGATCATCCTGCCGCTGCAGAGCACGGACCCGGCCCTGGAGACGATGCCGATCCTGCGCGAGGACCTGATCGTCGTCTCGCCGCACGCGGACGCGCCGAAACGCTCCCCGCTGCGGATCGAGGACCTGCGGTCGCGGCCGCTGGTGATGTTCCGCCGCGGGTACGACCTGCGGGAGGCGACCCAGGCGGCCTGCCGGCAGGCGGGGTTCGAGCCGCGGTTCGCCGTCGAGGGCGGGGAGATGGACGCGGTACTGCGGTTCGTCGAGGCCGGCATGGGCTCGGCCGTCGTGCCGTCGATGGTGCTCGCCGGGCGGCCCGGCCTCGTGGGCACTCCCCTGGCTCCGCCCGGGCTGCAGCGCACGATCGCGCTGGCCCGCCGCAAGGACGTCGACCCGACGCACGCCGCACGGGCGTTCCGCGAGACGCTGCTCGGATTCCTGCGCGACGCCGAGACCGACGACGCCCTCCCGCCGGGGGTCGAGCGGCTCGACTGAGACGGCGGTTCCGGCGGTCACGCCGACGCGCCGGCCGCCCCGCGGGACGCCGGCGAGGTACACACGCACGGCGTCCGCCGGGCGCGCGCCCGCAGCGGGCGTCAGGTGATCACGTCGACGTGCGGGGCGAACTCGCGCAGTGCCCTGGCCAGCCTCCGCCGGGCGATCCGCCAGCCGCCCAGGCGGGTCGACACCAGACGCGGCGGCTCCTCGTCGGGCGGCGCGTAACCCCGCAACGCCACGGCGCCGTGGCCGGTCGAGCCGCCCTCGGCCGCGTGGAACTCGATCGCCGCGACGTCGTCCCAGGAGAACCACTCGCCCTTGGCGCGGTCCCCCGAGGGGCACCAGAAGACGCCGTCGCGGGTCACGGCGAACGCCACCCGCCCCCGTACAACGCGGCGCAGATAGACGGCCGCGAGCACGAACAGGCCGACACCGGCGAGCGGCATCAGGCAGCCGGCCCAGAAGTTCACCCAGTCACCGACGCTCGGATGCGCGCCGGGACGCCAGCGCGCACTCGCCGGGCGCCGCAGCTCCCCGATGACGAATCCGGCGACGAGAACCGCGCCGACGACGGCGGGGACGAGCGGGCTCCACCAGGCGTAACGCACGACGTACGCGCCCGGGCCGAAGCTCGACCGTGACCGTTGCCCCATCCCTCACTCCCGTCAGGCGACTCCCGGGAGCCGCGATCTCATGCCATCCCACGAGCACACAATCGGACATTAGCGGAACAAACGCCTATTAGGCATCATAATTCACAAATACCGATTTTGGTCACATTTGGCGCATAATTAGCCCGGTTACTCGCTAGTAAGTGGGCAGTTTCACATTCGGTGACCGCGCCTCGTATCTTGCTCGTGACAACTCCCTAATAACGTAGAGCGCCCCGCAGAGGAGAGGCTGGAGTATAGGCGGCCCTCCCAGGCGATGTGCCTTCGATGGAGACTCCGGATGACGCAGACGACGGTGGACGCGCCGGCCAAGGATCGAGCCCGGATCCCGGCGCGCACCCTACGCACGGACCGCTATTGGACCAGCCCCCTGACCACGTTCATCGTGTTCACGGCGTGGGTGATCTACGCGACCGTACGCTCGATGATGGGCAGCAGTTTCTGGGTTGAGAAGTACCACTACCTGACGCCGTTCTACTCGCCGTGCGTCAGCAAGGCGTGCCCGGCCGGGGCCGCGGACTTCGGCAGGTTCGTCCCCGACCACCTGCCGTTCTTCATCCCGTACGCCCTGATCTCCCTGCCGTTCCTGCTCGGGTTCCGGCTGACGTGCTACTACTACCGCAAGTCGTACTACCGGGCGTTCTGGCTCACCCCGTCGGCGTGCGCGGTCCCGGACAAGAGCCCCGCCCGCAAGACGCCCGGCGCCTACTCCGGCGAGACGCGGTTGCCGCTCATCCTGCAGAACGCCCACCGCTACTTCTGGGTGGTCGCGGCCCTCATCTCCCTCGTCAACACGTGGGACGCGATCAACGCCTTCCACGGCAAGGACGGCGGCTTCGGCATCGGGCTGGGCACCATCATCCTGTGGGTCAACGTGATCATGCTGTGGGGCTACACCCTGTCCTGCCACTCGTGCCGGCACGTCATGGGCGGGCGCCTGAAGAGCTTCTCCAAGCACCCCGTCCGCTACTGGCTCTGGACGCAGATCAGCAAGCTGAACGCCCGGCACGGGCAGTTCGCGCTGATCACGCTCGGCACTCTCGCGCTGGCCGACGCGTACGTCGCACTCGTCGCGCACGGCTCATTCTCCGACCTGCGGATCTTCAACTAAGGACGACCACAAGTGACTGACATTGAGAGGCTGCAGTACGACGTCGTCGTCATCGGCGCCGGCGGCGCCGGACTGCGCGCCGCGATCGAGGCGCGGCTGCAGGGCAAGAAGACCGCGATCATCTCCAAGTCGCTCTTCGGCAAGGCCCACACGGTCATGGCCGAGGGCGGTGCCGCGGCGGCCATGGGCAACGCCAACCCGAATGACAACTGGCAGGTCCACTACCGCGACACCATGCGCGGCGGGAAGTTCCTCAACAACTGGCGCATGGCCGAGCTGCACGCCAAGGAGGCCCCCGAGCGCATCTGGGAGCTGGAGGCCTGGGGCGCGCTGTTCGACCGCACCAAGGACGGCAAGATCAGCCAGCGCAACTTCGGCGGGCACGAGTACCCGCGCCTCGCGCACGTCGGCGACCGCACCGGCCTGGAGCTGATCCGCACCTGCCAGCAGAAGATCGTCGCTCTCCAGCAGGAGGACCACAAGGAGTTCGGCGACTACGACGCGCGGCTGCGGGTCTTCGCCGAGACGACGGTCACCCGGCTCCTCAAGGACGAGCAGGGCAGGATCTGCGGAGCGTTCGGCTACATCCGCGAGACCGGAAAGTTCGTGGTCTTCGAGGCGCCCGCCGTGGTGCTCGCCACCGGCGGCATCGGCAAGTCCTTCAAGGTGACCTCCAACTCCTGGGAGTACACCGGGGACGGCCACGCGCTCGCACTGCTGGCCGGCGCGTCGCTGATCAACATGGAGTTCGTGCAGTTCCACCCGACCGGCATGGTCTGGCCGCCGTCGGTCAAGGGCATCCTCGTCACCGAGTCCGTACGCGGCGACGGCGGCGTGCTGAAGAACTCCGACGACAAGCGCTTCATGTTCGAGTACATCCCCGAGGTGTTCAAGGACAAGTACGCGACGACGGAGGAAGAGGCCGACGGCTGGTACGAGGACCCGGACAACAACCGGCGCCCACCCGAGCTGCTGCCCCGTGACGAGGTCGCCCGCGCGATCAACTCCGAGGTCAAGGCCGGCCGCGGATCACCGCACGGCGGCGTCTTCCTCGACATCGCCTCCCGCCTCAAGCCCGAGCAGATCATCAAGCGGCTGCCGTCGATGCACCACCAGTTCAAGGAGCTGGCCGACGTCGACATCACGGCCGAGCCCATGGAGGTCGGCCCGACCTGCCACTACGTCATGGGCGGCGTCGAGGTCGACCCCGACACCGCCGCCGCGCTCGTCCCGGGCCTGTTCGCCGCCGGCGAGGTCTCCGGCGGCATGCACGGGTCCAACCGCCTCGGCGGTAACTCCCTGTCCGACCTGCTGGTCTTCGGACGCCGGGCCGGACTGGGCGCCTCGGAGTACGCCTCCGCCACCACCGTGTCGGTGCCGGAGTCGGAGATCGAGGCGGCGATGGCCGAGGCCCTCGAGCCGTACGAGCGCGAGGCCGGGGAGAACCCCTACACGGTGCACCAGGAGCTCCAGCAGACGATGAACGACCTCGTCGGCATCATCCGCCGCGAGGACGAGCTGGAGCAGGCCATCGAGGCCCTCGGCAAGCTCCGCGAGCGCGTCCAGAACGTCGCGGTCGCACCCTCGGCCGGCGCGTCGCCCAAGGAGGGCCAGGGCCCCGCCTACCATCCCGGCTGGCACCTCGCCCTGGACCTGCGCAACATGATGATCGTCTCGGAGTGCGTCGCGCGCGCCGCCCTCGAACGCCAGGAGAGCCGCGGCGGCCACACCCGCGACGACTACCCGAAGATGTCCGCCGACTGGCGCAAGGTCAACCTGGTCTGCCGGGTCCGCGACGGCGTCGTCGAGCTCAAGCGCCAGGACATGGAGCCGATGCGGGAGGACCTGCTCTCGCTCTTCGAACTCGACGAGCTGCAGAAGTACCTGACCGAGGGCGAGCTCCCCGCTGAGGAGAAGAACTGAGATGGGCTACAAGGCGAAGTTCCGGGTCTGGCGCGGCGACGCGGGTGAAGGCGAGCTCAAGGACTACACGGTCGAGGTCAACGAGGGCGAGGTCGTCCTCGACGTCATCCACCGGCTGCAGGCCACCGAGGCGCAGGACCTGGCCGTCCGCTGGAACTGCAAGGCCGGCAAGTGCGGCTCCTGTTCCGCCGAGATCAACGGCAGGCCGCGGCTGATGTGCATGACGCGGATGTCGACGTTCGCCGAGGACGAGACCGTCACGGTCACGCCGATGCGCACGTTCCCGGTCATCCGCGACCTGGTCACCGACGTCTCCTACAACTACGAGAAGGCGCGGGAGGTCCCGTCCTTCGACGGCGGCGACGTCAAGCCCGGCGAGTTCCGCATGCAGCAGGTGGACGTCGAGCGCTCGCAGGAGTTCCGCAAGTGCATCGAATGCTTCCTGTGCAACAACACCTGCCACGTCATCCGCGACCATGAGGAGAACAAGGAGCACTTCTCCGGTCCGCGCTTCCTCATGCGGGTCGCCGAGCTGGAGATGCACCCGGCCGACGTGGCCGACCGCCGGCAGATCGCCCAGGACGAGTTCGGGCTCGGCTACTGCAACATCACCAAGTGCTGCACCGAGGTCTGCCCCGAGCACATCAAGATCACCGACAACGCGCTCATCCCCATGAAGGAGCGCGTCGTGGGCCGCCGCTACGACCCGCTGGTCTGGCTCGGCTCCAAGATCGGCATCGTGAAGCGCGACAAGGAGACCCCCAAGGCCTGACCGGCCGGCCCGCGCGGCGTCCCGGCGAGTCGCCGGGACGCCGCGCGTGCCGCTCGCCGCGGCCGCCGGTCGGTGGCTCGGGCGTTGGCGCGCCGCCACGCCGAGGCCGCGTCGCCGCGTGATCGACGGTCACAGCCGCCGACCCGTGTCCCGCTCCGGCGAAGCGGACAAACAGGATCAGCACGGCCTGGTCATGTGAACTGAGACCCGCGGCGCTCTAACCTGTGACGGGTGGAAGCCGAGGAGACAGAGATGTCCAACGCCCCCGACGATCCCGGACACCGTCCCCCACCCCCCCGCCAGGGCGACCCCCAGCCGTATCAGGGCGATCCTCAGCCGTATCGCGACGATTCACAGCCCTATCAGGGCGACCCAGGCCCGTATCAAGGTGGGCAGCCGCCGTACAGCGGATACCCCCCGCCGCCGAACCAGCCCCCGCCTCCGGCCAGCCCCTGGCAGGGCCCGCCCCCCGGCTACGGCCCCCCTCCGCACGCCCCCCAGGGATCACCGGGCTACCCACCCCGCCCCGCTGGCAAGGGCTTCTTCGGCGCGATCTTCGACATGAACTTCGACCACATGATCACGGTCAAGCTCGCCCGAGTGATCTACGTCGTCTTCCTGCTACTGATCAGCTTCTTCTCTCTGATCATCCTGTGGTATGGGTACTCGATCTTCCAGTGGAACGCATTGCTGGGACTCATGGTCAGCTTCGCTGCGCCACTGACCTGGATCTTCTACGTCCTGGTCCTCCGTGTCTCCATGGAATTCGTGATCAACCAGTTCAAGATCACCGAGCACCTGAAGGCGATACGCGAGCGGGGAGATCTGCGCTGATCACTGTGGCCCGCCAAGGCCAGGGCGTTAGGCTCTCGGAAGCACCTACTGACGTGGCGAGGGACAGGTAGTGGCGGACATCGAAGGGCCGTCCGAGACACGGCGCGAGGAGTTCGGGACGCGTCGGGACACAGCACCATCCCAACATGACGCGCCGGGTGCCACCCGTCGGGACGGCGGCTCGCCCGGGCCCTCCCTCGTCCGGCTCCCCGCCGACCTCGGCGACCGCCTCTCGGTACTAGGTGAGCTCCCCGCGCAGGGCGCGGAATCCGACCTGTTGCACGTCCGGGACCACGCGGGCACGGAGCTCGTCGTCAAGATCTTCCGGCGCGGCTTCACCGCCGACCGCTCGGTGTGGCAGAAACTGCCGACGCTCGACTCCCCGCATGTCGTGCGCATCCTCGAGACGGGACACGCCGAGGGACGCGACTACGAGGTCATCGAGTACGTTCCGGCGGGTAACCTGCGGGTCCTCGGGGCTCAACTGCCTCCGGCCCTGGTCGCCGAGGTCGTCGCACAGCTCGCGGGCGGGTTGGACCGGCTGCACGCGGCCGGGATCGTGCACCGCGATCTGAAGCCGGAGAACGTCCTGGTCCGCGGCACGACCCCGCTCCGCCTCGCCATCACCGACTTCGGCCTGAGCCGGGTGATCGAGCAGAGTGTGGTCTTCGCCTCGTCGTCGCGCACTCTCGCGTACGCCGCGCCGGAGTCGCTGTCCGGACAGGTCTCCCCCGCCCGTGACTGGTGGTCACTCGGCATCATCGCGCGGGAGCTGTTGACCGGCCGTACCCCGTTCGCGGGCATGAGCGAGACCGCGGTCGTCGACCATCTCGCGACCCGCACGATCGACTGCGACGACATCGCCGACCCTCGGATGCGTCTGCTCTGCCAGGGCCTGCTGACCCGTGACCCGCGTAAACGATGGAGCGGTGACGAGGTCGGGCAGTGGCTCGGCGGGGAGAATCCCGCGGTGGCCACGCCGGCGCCTCCCAGCGCGTCACCGCTCTCCGCAGGCGCCTCTTCGGGCGCGCTGGCCTTCGGCGGCCGGACGTACACCGACCGAAGTGAACTCGCGCGCGCGTTGATGGCCGACTGGGAGCCCGCGGCCCGCTACTTCTTCGGGACGATGTACACCCCTGTCGGTCCGAGCGAGGCGTGGCAGGCACTACGCGGCTGGCTGAACGGCTTCGGCGACGATTCAGAAAGCCGCATCCGCCTCATCGACGAACACCTGACCGGCGACCGTCCACCCGACGTCAAACTGCTGTACCTGCTGCGCTGGCTGGATCCGACCCTCGACCCGCACTTCCTCGGGCTGCGCCTGCTCCCCGAAGACCTCCCCGTCCTGGCTGCCATCGTCGACGACGAGCACCATCCCGACCACCACACGGCGGCGCGCGCGGCGCGGGCCCTCTGGGAGCATCGGCTGCTGCCCGTCCTGGCGGGTTTCTCCGGAACCGACGAACTGACCGCGATCGACCACCGCTGGCAGGGACTGGTGACGTCCTGGAACCGGCAGGCCGAATGGCTGCGTTCCCAGCTGCCCCGATCGGCGAACCGCCTGTCCGACGCGGGCGCCGCCGGCCTGGACGAGCCCCCCGTCATCTTGGTCACGCTGCTCGCGCTCGCGGGACACCCCGACGAGGCCCAGCGATCACTGGCCGTGGCAGCCGATCGTGCCCGCGACTCGGTACGGGAACCGGTTCCCTGGTTCGCCTGGCTCTCCGATCAGGCCGGGGACGATCTCCTCCGACTGTTCGCAGTGATCCGTACGGCCCCGGACGCGGTGCTCGAGGTCGAGGCGACGGCTCGCCGACACTACGAGGCCGAACAACGATCCGCCGAGGGTCGTGGGCACTGGGAAGAACGGGAGCGGCACCGGCTGTCAGGACGCCGGGCGGCCATGATCCGCGCCGTGCTGTGGACCCTCCCGCTGGCGGTCCTCTGGATCGGCGGCGGTCGGGTGATCCTGAGCATCGTCCGGCTGGCCTCTTCGGAGCGGGGCGGTCAGGCCGTCGACACCTCCGCCTTCACTCTGCCGTTCCTGCTGATCGGCGCCATCGCCTGGGTGGTCGACACCGGGTCCGAGGTCTTCCTCGCTTCCAAGCTGGGCGCCGACTACATGAGTTCCACGCCATGGTCACCACTGGCGAAGATCTTCGGTTCGACGAGCCGGGCGTTGTCCGGAGCTTCTCAGGCGGTATCACGGAGGAGTCGAAGAACCGGCAACCGGGGGTGCGGAGTCGCGGTTCTTCTCTGCGTCCTGCCTCTCCTCATGCTTCTCATTCTGATCCCCGCATTGGTCGCCGTCTCGTGGCTGCTCTGGCTGGCGGTGCTGGTCATGGTGCCGCTTGCACACATCGTCGTGACGGCCGTGCGGATGCAGCGGTGGCGACAAGCGCATGAAACGGCCCGGGAGCAGGCTGTGGGAGGACGACTGTGAGCAGTGGTGTGGAAGCGGACATCGCCCTTGACGCGGCCGTGATCGCCTCTCTAGGGCTCGTCCGCGTGATGGGTGGTGCCGCCGGATTGGCGGCAGCCGGCGCGGGGGCGCTCGCCGCCCTGGCCGAGGGGCGTGCCGAGGCGCAGGCACAACGGCTTCAGGAGGCCCAGGAGTTGGAGAAGACGGTCGGTGAGGCGCTGGACCGCACCGCTCGTATCGCCGCGCTCGCGCAATCCGCTCGCCACCACGGCCTGGCCGTCGGCCTGCCGACCCCGATCGAGCTCGCCGGCCGGTCCGCCGATGAACTCGCCGCCTGGATCATCCAGGCGGACGCACAGATCGCGCCCGCCGAGGAGTCACTGGCGACGGCGATCGCCGAAGCGGCCACCGGACGCATCTTCGACGCCGCTTCGACGCCGCTCAAGGCCAGGCCGCAGGAAGGCCGATCGTCCGCCGTGCCTCGCCCGCCGACCTCCCCTGATGACCTGACCCGCGTTCTCAAGCGGCTGGCACCGGACGCCGCCGGCGATGATCGGCGGTCCGTCACGGAGGCAGCCGAACAGGTCGTGCACGCGCCGACGGCGTCGGAGGCCGAAGGGCGGCTCACCGAGGTTCGGATCCGTATCCAGGACGCCAACGAACGAGCCCGCGAGCGCCGTGACGGCAGGGCCGCCGCACTGCGATTCCTGCGGGAACTGGAGGCCCACCCCGCCGCGGAGTCCGTACGGCCACGGCTCGGCGAGGTCGCCGACGGAACACGTCCCTTCGATGAGGCGCTGCGTGCCGAGGCCGCCCGTCTCGTCGAGGACGCGCAACGGCAGGCCGAACATCGCTACGTGACCGAGGTCCTGCGTGAGACGTTCGGCGCGTTGGGATACGAGGTCGGCGACGGCTTCGAGACGCTGACCGCTCAGGACGGTGAAGCGGTGCTGACGCGAGGCGACTGGCCACAGCACGCCGTCAAGGTCCGCGTCGACGACGCCCGCCAGGTGCGGATGGCGTTGCTGCGTACCGAACCGGCGGAGAGCGACGAGCAGCGTCGTCTCGACGTCGAGCGGGAGGAGCAGTGGTGCGCCTCCTTCGACGCGGCTCGGGAACGCCTCAGCGAGGCGGGCGTCCACGCCGACGTACGGTGGCGGGTCGAGCCGGGTACGCAGCGTCTCCCGGTCGCACAGCGACAGCGATCACGTCGCCAGCAGGACGAACAGCGCCGGGAACTCGGCAGGTGAAGCCCCGGGGTGGACGTCGTTCCACCCCGGTACCGGCCGTGCTCTGCCGGTCATTCGACGGGCACCGTCGTGGCGCCGCCGGTCCGGGGAGCCCGGGCTCAGGCCTGGCCGCGCTTGGCGCGGGCGCGGGTGCGCTCGCGTTCCTTAGAATCGAGGATGACCTTGCGCAGCCGAATGGCGGCGGGGGTCAGTTCGACGCACTCGTCGTCGGCGACGAACTCCAGTGCCGCCTCCAGGCTGAGGACGCGGGGCGGGGTGAGCCGCTCGAACGTCTCCGCCGTCGAGGACCGGATGTTCGTCTTCTGCTTCTCCTTGGTGATGTTGACGTCCATGTCGTCGGCGCGGGAGTTCTCTCCGACGATCATGCCCTCGTACACCTCGGCGCCGGGCTCGAGGAAGAGCGAACCACGCTCCTGCAGGTTGAACATCGCGTAGGCGGTCGCGGCACCGACTCGGTCGGAGACCAGCGAGCCCGTCGGCCGGGTACGCAGCTCACCGAACCAGGGCTCGTAGCCCTCGAAGACCTGATGCGCGATGCCCGTACCGCGCGTCTCGGTGAGGAACTCGGTGCGGAATCCGATCAGTCCACGGGCCGGGACCACGAACTCCATCCGGATCCATCCCGTGCCGTGATTGGTCATCTGCTCCATGCGGCCCTTGCGGACGGCGAGCAGCTGGGTGATCGCGCCGAGGTACTCCTCGGGTGCGTCGACGGTGAGGCGCTCGACGGGCTCGTGCAGCTTCCCATCGATCTCCTTGGTGACCACCCGCGGCTTGCCGATGGTGAGCTCGTAGCCCTCCCGGCGCATGGTCTCGACGAGGATGGCCAGTGCCAGCTCGCCACGCCCCTGAACCTCCCAGGAGTCCGGCCGGTCGGTCGGCAGCACCCGGATGGACACGTTACCGATCAGCTCGCGGTCCAGCCGGTCCTTCACCAGCCGGGCGGTGACCTTGGTGCCCTTCTCACGGCCCGCCAGCGGGCCGGTGTTCGTGCCGAGGGTCATCGAGATGGCCGGCTCGTCGACCGTGATGAACGGCAGCGGGCGCGGGTCGTCCGGATCGGCGAGGGTGTCACCGATCATGATGTCCGGGATGCCGGCGATGGCGATGATGTCGCCCGGGCCGGCCTGCTCGGCCGCCTTGCGCTCCAGGGCCTCCGTCATCAGCAGCTCGGTGATCTTGACGCGCTCGATGGTGCCGTCGTGCTTGCACCAGGCGACCTGCTGCCCCTTCTTGATCACTCCGGCGTGCACCCGGCAGAGCGCGATACGGCCGAGGTAGGAGCTGGCGTCGAGGTTGGTCACGTGCGCCTGCAGCGGCGTGTTCGGGTCGTACGCCGGCGCGGGAATGGTCCCCCGGATGACCTCGAACAGTGGTTCGAGATCCTCGGCGTCCGGCAGGCCGCCGTCCTCCGGCTTGTTGAGGCTGGCCCGCCCAGCCTTCGCCGAGGCGTACACGATCGGGAAGTCGATCTGGTCCTCGGAGGCGTCGAGGTCCATGAACAGCTCGTACGTCTCGTCGACCACCTCGGCGATACGCGCGTCCGGCCGGTCGACCTTGTTGACGACGAGGATGACGGGAAGCTTGGCCGAGAGCGCCTTGCGCAGGACGAACCGGGTCTGCGGAAGCGGTCCCTCGGAGGCGTCGACGAGGAGCACGACGCCGTCGACCATGGACAGGCCCCGCTCGACCTCGCCACCGAAGTCGGCGTGTCCGGGGGTGTCGATGATGTTGATCGTCATGCCGCCGTGCAGCACGGCGGTGTTCTTCGCGAGAATGGTGATGCCCTTCTCGCGTTCGAGATCGTTCGAGTCCATGACCCGCTCGTCGACGTCCTGGTTCTCACGGAACGCACCGGACTGCCAGAGCATGGCGTCAACGAGCGTCGTCTTGCCGTGGTCGACGTGAGCGACGATTGCGACGTTACGGAGATCGTCCCGAGTGGCGATGGGCATACGTGCGGGTCTCGCTTCGTGGTGTTGGAGTCGCCGCGGGATCCGCGCGGCGACTTCATTCTACTTGGCCCGCCGAGGCCACCGATCGTCTTGCGATTCGCCGCCGGGCGGACGCGGAACCGGCCACCAGAAGCATCCACCGTCATGGCAACCGAACGTGGCGGTGCGGCGTCGAATCTTGGGTGGGACGTCTCGATCCTGGCCGGAGCATTCAACGAGGCGTCCCGCCCTGTCGATCTTGTGCCTCGGGTGACGGCGCCCCATGATGTGCCCTCCATGGCACCGAGGAGCGCACGTTGAGCCACTGGACACTCCCGGGTTATACGGAACTGCGTGAGCTCGGTTCGGGCGGTTTCGGACGAGTCGTGATGGCACGCCACGACGTGTCCGGGGGCATCGTGGCCATCAAGTACCTGTTCACCCAGCGGCTCGGCGGGGACGCCTTCCGTGCCTCATTCCGGGACGAGGCCCGTCTCCTCGCGACGCTGGACAGTCCGTACATCACCCGGTTGTACGAGTACGCCGAGGAAGGCGACCACGCGGCGATCGTCATGGAGGCCGTCGACGGCGCATCCCTCCGCGCGGTGCTGGACGCGCACGGCCCGGCCGGGCCGGAGGCGGCTCTGGCCGTGCTCCGGGGCTCCCTGCTCGGGCTCGCCGCCGCGCACGCCGCCTCGGTCGTTCACCGCGACTACAAGCCCGCGAACGTCCTGGTAGGGCAGGACGGCCAGAGCAAGGTCGCCGACTTCGGCATCGCCGTGCGATCGGGGGAGTCAGGCCCGGCCGCCGGCACGCCGTCGTACATGGCACCCGAGCAGTGGGAGGGCGCGCCGGCCGGTCCCGCGACCGATGTCTACGCGGCGGCGTGCGTCTTCTTCGAATGCGTCACCGGCCACCGACCGTACGACGGCGGAGATCAGGCGACCCTGCGGAGTGCGCACCTCACGGCACCGATTCCACTCGAAGAACTCCCCGAGCCGGTGCGGCCGCTGGTCGTGCGCGGGATGGCGAAGGATCCGGCCGATCGGCCGTCGGGAGCGCAGGCCTTCGTGGCCGAACTCGAGGAGGCCGCCAGAGCGGCATACGGGCCTGACTGGGAACGCAACGGCTGGAAGCGCCTTGCCGAGGCCGTCGCGGGACTGGCTGCGTTGGTGCCTTTCGCCCTTCTTCTCGGCACGACGCCGGGCGGGGCCGGAGCGGGCGGCGCCGGAGCGGGCGCCGCGGCGGGGGCGGGCGGCGGCGCCGGTGCGGGAACCGTCGGCGGGACGGGTGGAGCCATCGGCCGTACGGCGGGCAGAACACTGCGCGCCAAGGCCGGCGTCGGCGCGGCCGGCGCGATCGTCGTGGGCGTGGTCGGCACGGTCGCGATGCTGCATCAGGGCAAGGGCCATGAGAAGCCCACCGCGCCGGTGGCCGCGCGGAAGCCGTTCACGATCTCGTATGGCTCGCTGGACCGGACGTTCACGCACCCGGCGCTCACCGTCGAAGGCAGGTATGTCCGCATCGGCGGATTGCGGGATCCAGCCGTCGAACAGGTGGTCAACCAGGCCCTGCGGCTGCCCCTCGATCAGCAGGTGAAGCGGTACGAGCACGCGCGCCAGGCGGGCAGTTCGGCTTCAGGCCACCCCCAGGTCACCACAGCGATCGACGTCAGGCTGCGCGGGCCTCGACTGCTGTCGGCCCGGTACCGGTTCATCCCTCACCAGGCGCCCCTCACCGCGTTCGACTGGGGAGGCACGCGGGCGGTCACCGTCGACCTGGCCACCGGTCTGCGCCTGAGAGCTCGCGACATCCTCCGAGACGTCGCCTTCACCCGATCCGGCCTGAAGGATCTCGAACGTCGGATCGGCCGAGCAGCACCCGGCGGGGCGCTTTGCGGCGGGGAGCAGAAGATCAACTCGATGGTTCTCAGCCCCTCCACTATCGACACCGATGACAAGGAGAAGCGTGCGCTGGACCTGATGCCGACGAAGGAGGGGATGGAGTTCGACGTCGTGCCGCCCTTGCTGGGCTACGTCTGGGCGTGCGCCGAGACCCTGGTCACGGTCCCGTACGACAGGATCTCCGACCTCGTCCGGCCGGAGATCCTCGCGCTCACCCGGACGTCGGCCGGGTCGGCCGCGTCGCCCTCACCAACGCCGTCATGAATCCGCGGTCAGGTGCCGCTCGATGGTTTCGACTTTGCTCGTGAGTCCGTCGGCGACTCCCTCGCGGATGTCGGCCTTCAGGACGAGGCTGACCCTCGGGCTGCGGGCGGCGACCGCGTCAACCGCACGCTTCACGACGTCCATCACCTCGTCCCACTCGCCCTCCACACTCGTGAACATCGCGTCCGTGCGGTTGGGCAGCCCGCTCTCCCGGACGACGCGCACCGCTTCGGCGACGTGCTGCCCCACTGACTCGCCGACGCCGAGAGGGGTGACCGAGAAAGCAACGATCATCAAGACTCCTTCAGATGCTCGTGTACGGCTTCGACGACGGGTAGGTCGGCCGGCAACCACGGTACGTCGAACAGTTCGGCCCCGGTCAGCCAGCGCAGCGCGGAGTGCTCCCGGGCCTCCGGCTCGCCGCCCACGATCGTGGCCGTCCATACCCGCATCACCATTCCATTGTGGAGCGGGCAGTCCTGGCCGACACGGCCGCCGACCGACACGTCGATCCCCAGCTCTTCGCGGCATTCGCGGACGAGCGCGTCCTGTTCCGTCTCTCCGGCCTCGACCTTGCCACCGGGGAACTCCCAGCCGCCGGCCAGTTCGGGCGGCTCGGCGCGCTGCGCCGCCAGGAGCCGTCCCCTGTCGATGATCGCCGCCCCCACCACCAGAGGCGGTACCGGTCTGGTCTGCACTCAGCGCTTCTCCGTCGGACCGTTGTGGCCGTTGTGGGCGGTCGGGCGGGTGAAGCCGACGGGACCGCCGTTGGGGAAGGTCTTGTAGTTCTGGTACTTGACGACGTCACCCGTGTGCGGGGCGACGATCATGATCCCCTTCTGCGGGTTGTACACGATACCCACATGCCCAGGACCCGAATGGCCGGGGAAGTAGTCGAAGTAGACGAGATCGCCGGGTTGCTCCTGCCCCTTCTTGATCTCCGCACCCCACCAGTATTGAACATCCGACGTGCGTGGGATGTTGACGCCGACGGTCTTGTAGGCCGCCATCGTCAGCCCGGAACAGTCGAAACTGCTAGGGCCTTCGGCGCCGAAGATATACGGCTTGCCGATCTGTGCTTTGGCGAAATTGATGACCTTCGCCGCGACCTCGTTCGGCGCGACGGGGGCCCCGTTCACGTCCGCGCACTTGGGTCCGCTGGCCTGAACAACGTCGAAGTTCCCTGAAGCGTACTTCTTCGCCCAGGAAAGCACGTTGTTGACGTAGGACACGAGGTGGTTGTAGGCGAAGATGGCGTCACGAATCCGATCCGGCGCGCCGCTGGCCTTCAGGTAGCGAGCGGCGGCGGGAATGGCGTCGGCCGGATCGTAGCGGTCTTTCTTGTTGTCGCCGTCGCCGTCCACCCCGTACGTGGCCCAGGTGCCGGGTATGAACTGCATCGGCCCGCCGGCGTGTGCGTAGTTCTCACCGCTGAGAACACCGGGCGCCTTCAGTTGACCATGATGGGTCTCGACGTACCCGACGCCCGCCAGGACGTTCCACGGGATCCCGTACTGCTGCCCCGCCTTCTTGTAGAGAGCGAGATAGTTGGACGGGATGCTGCTCGCGTCGCCGGACTGCTGCGGCTGGGACGCCGCCCCAGAGGTGTCCGTGCAGTTTCCGCCGCGACTGGCGTTCTGATAAAGGCTGTTCGCTCCGAAGAACAGAGGAATGGACACCAGACTCATGAAGAAAATCGCCGCGGCGCCTCCGGCGATGATGATCGGCAGGCGGACCAGGCCTTGATCCGATCGCGTGAAATGCTGAAGAGAGATAATGCGACGGCGATCGTTCCGTCCCCCCAAGCCGACGCCGAGCCGCAGGTGCCGGCGAAGCTTCATCTCTTTCCCTTCACTTGTCCCCCACATTGGCCGGCTGGAAGGCGTAGACGACCCAGCCTCCACCGGACCTCGTCACCGTGACGGCGTACTGCTGGCTGGTGTCGCTGGAGCTTCCTCCCTTGCTGATGTGCTGAGTTCCGGTGACCAGGAAGATGAACTGGTCCTTCTCCATGTCACGGAGGGAGTCCAGATGCGCGTCGGAGGTCGAGACCTCCTTGTCCTGCTTCCGCTGATCGAGGACACCCGGCGCCGACGAGTCGCGCTGCAACTGGGCCGCGAGATCAGTGGTCACCATGCCTTGCATCCGCCCGAGATAGGCGCTCGGCTGTTCGTCGTACCGGTAGGTGCCGTAGGCGATGGTGAAACGACGTGCCACGTCCGCCGCCGCGCTGAAGTCCTTCTGCGTGAACGGCAGGAGTGAGTAGATGTCGTACGAACCCCCGCTCGGCGGAGGACCTGTCGTTCCGGGCGCGGTCGCCGACGGCACGGAGGGCGACGGGGAGGCCGCTTCACCGCGCTGAGCCGAACTCTTGTGTTTGCCGCTCCCCGTCCCGATGGTCAGGATGACCCCCGCCGCGGCGAGGAGCACCACCAGCGCGGCGAACAGGATCTTACGCTGGCGATCGGTCAGGTCCATCGGCCCCTCATTGTTCCTCGCCGTCCTCACGCTTCACCGGCCGCAGCCAGAACGGCATCGACGGACCGTCTTCCCGCGACCGGCCCGACCACAGTGGCGGCGGCGCCTTGCCCTCGGAACGGACCTCCTCTTGCCGCTTGGCCGTGGACGCGGGGTCACGTCTCCCTCCCGACGCTCCTCCGCGCGCCGGGGGAGTCTGCGGCCGGCCGCCCGAGCCGCCAGAATCAGGTCGCGGAGTCGTACGACCGCCGGCCCCGCCGCCGAACCAGCTCCGGCCGCCCCCGGCACCGCCGCCCGTCGCCGCGCCGCCCTTGTCACCGCCGCCGACCGGGCCACGCCCTCCGTTCTCGCCCCCGCCTGCCGGCCTGCCCGGTGGCGTGCGGGTGCCGGAGCCCTGGCCCGCGCCGGTCTTTCCGGCAGCACCCCAACTCGGAGCGGTGGGCGCGGAGGGCGGACGCGTGCCGCTTCCGGCGGCACTCGGGCGACGTTCCTCGCGGGAGGAGGAATCGAGAGGCGGACGAGGAGCCGGCGGACGGGCCGTTACCGATCCGGACGGACGCGAGCCCCACAGGCCGCCGCCGTTCGCCCTCGCCGCAGGCGGCGCCGCCGCGGCCTGCGCGCGAGGGGAAAGATTCAGTGGCGGGGCACTGCCTCTCGCCGCACCGGCGGCCTTCGCCGCGAGTTGCGCGGCACGGCCGCGCCGGTCGGACGCGCCGACCACCTCGCGGCCGGCCGTGTCAAGGTCGGGCGACTCGTCACCCCTGAGGGTGGGGGCACCGGCCGGGTTCCCGGAGTCACGCTTGCCCCAGCGACCGAGCCGGTAACCGGCGGCCCCCGGGACGGCCGCGGTCGCGATCGCGGTGGTCCGCTTCCTCGTCTCCCGGATCGCCTCTTCGACCTGCTGTTCACCCTTGCGGGAGCCGACGGCCGAGTACCCGACCGCGGCGAACAGGTGCTGGAACGGTTTCCGGTAGACGAATGCCGCGAGTGTGACCAGGGAGATGAGCAGGATCTGCAGGCCCCACGGCAGGCTCTCGGCCATGACCAACCCGTAGCACCACAGCAACAGCGCGAGCACGCCGATGAGGGCCGCCTGCTTCAGCAGAGTCGACAGGAGCAGCTCGAACCAGCGCACCGCGATGACCCGGCCGATGCCGGGATGGATACCGATGCCCAGGAAGATCGGCCCCGCGACGAGAAGGAGCAGAAACGAGATTTTCAAGATCACCAACATGACCGAGACGACCAGAACCAACAACCCGGCGACCAGCGCCGCGAGGAGGGCTCCGAATCCCACTGCGAGGCGCGACTGCCAGTCCTTCCCCTGGAAGAGGGAGTAGACCCCGGGGTAGTTATCCTTGATGTTCTTCGTGACACCTTTATAACTATCGGCCTTTTTGCCGAGATCCACCTTTTTTCCGCTGGTGGTCTCAGAAAGTTCCACGGCCTGAGAAGCCAGGAGTGTGGCCGCGTTCTCTTGGACGATCTTACTCTTCGGATCGTCGCTGCCGAACTCGCCCATCAACCACGGCTTGCAGACAAGCGTCACCCAGAGTCCGTTGGCATTGCGGGTCACCGCGTCGTTCGACACCGGCTGTGGCGCTTTTCCGGCCGCCTTCGGCGGGATGCAGGCCGTGGAATTGGCGTCGCTCTGCGGAAGAGCAGCGTTGAAGGCCGCGGTCGCCCCGTTCGAGACCTTCGTTCCCAGCGTCGTGAAGTCACCGGGTCTGCCGATCAGCCAGATCAGTGCGACCATCGCCACGACCATCCAGATGGTGCCCTCCGCGACCCGGCTGGCCCGCCTGCGAATCAGCCCCCACCACGCCAGCCACAGAGCGCCGAGGATGACGACCCAGGACCAGTACTTGGCCCCGAACGTGTTGCCCATTCCCCGGATGACGCCGTCGACGGTCTTCTTCAGCCACCCGAGGAGGGACTCGGACGCCGCCGCCTGGTAGATCGTGATGGTCGTCCGGTCGATCGCCTGCGCGAACACGAAGACGGTGTTCGCGATGTTGTTCCCGATCATGGCCGGCATGTCGGAGCAGCCCATGTCCACCGCGTGCCACGACTGACCGCGCGTTCCGTACCGGTCGTAGTACGTGAGCTGCTCGGGCGCGGCCTTCTTCATCTCCGTGCTCGGATAGTTCGGCGGTTTGACCATACCGTCGATTCCCGAACCGTACTGCTCCGGAGCCGGGTGGTCGGCGGGCGCGCAGGCGTCGTTCGGGTTCGAACCCGGTGCCGTGGGAATGGGGTCGGCGCTGGCGATGCCCAGGGGACTCAGGACCAGCAGAGCCATGAGCATAAGAATGAGAAGCGACCGGCGCTTCCCCCGTGGTCTGCCGTTCGCCGCTGTTCGTCGTCGGCGGACGCCTGACACCCTCATCGGGGGACCTCCTGGGTGACCTCTGTAGCGGGGCCGCGGGGGGCGGTGGAGGGACGGGATGGTCGCTCGTTCCCACTATGCGCGCCCGAGGGCTCGTCCGCACTGATTTCGCCGGGCTTGGAGCGTGTCGGGTTGGTGTCGAGCCAGCGGAGCAGTTCCTCGGAGACCAGGTCGACGCCGATGCGGCCGGCCCGGCCGTCGAGGTCGCGGAAGATGCACTCGCCGTTGCCGAGGTTGCGCAGCACGGCGCGGTGCTCGTCGGAGTTCTCGACGCCGAGGAGGGCCATCACGTTGCCGACCTCGTTCCGCTCGGTCGAGCGGAACGAGTAGACGGACGACAGGCAGTTCGTCACCTGTTCGTTCAGGAGGTCGCCGGCGTTCTGCGAGACGAGGATCAGGGCGGTGTTTCGGGAGCGGCCCATCCGGGAGACCTCGGGGATCAGCTTGGCGCCCTCGGGTGTCTGGGTGATCGCCCAGGCCTCGTCGAGGAAGATCGCCTTCGGGAGGTGACGGTCGAGGCCGTGCATCAGGCGGCGGGCGAACTGCGAGACGAGGTACATCAGGGCGACCGAGAGCCGTTGCTCGTAGGAGTAGTCCTCACGGTTGATGGCGACGTCCGGCAGGGTGAGGCCGCCGAGCGTGAAGACCGTGGTCCAGCCGGCCGTGTCGATCCGCTCGCCGCCGGAGGGGTCGAAGCACAGCCGCGCGAGACGCATCTCCGACATCGAGCGGAGCACCGCGCCGAGGTTCTTCGACGCCGGGTCGTCCGACGCGTCCAGGTAATCGACGACCTTGCCGAGCGAAGGCTGCGGCTGGTTGGCGACCGCGCCGACCGCCTGGATCATGGCGGACTCGCGCTCCTCGGACATGCGGGGCAGCAGCAGGCGGAGCGTCTCCGTGGCCATGGTCTTCTTGGCCGCGAGGTCGTCGCCGAAGCTGAAGGGGTCGAGGAGACCGGGGGCGGCCGACCCCAGCGGCAGGACGCGGGCGCGGCGCCCGCGTCGGCGCAGGAGGTCGACGAGGGACTCCGCGTCGCCCTTCGGGTCGATCGCGGCGACCGTCACCCCGCGCAGCGACATCTGGTACAGCAGGAGCAGCGCCAGCGTGGTCTTCCCGCCGCCCGGCTCGCCGGTGATCGCGACGGCGGTGGGGCGGTTGCGGGCGGCGGCGACGAGGGGGTCGAAGTGCACGATGGAACGGGCACGGCCGAGGGTCTCCCCGATGTACGGCCCGACCCAGCCGGCGGAGGTGTCGTCCCGCCGGTCCCCCAGGTCGACCGTTGCGGTGGGCATGCCGCCCGCGATCGTCCGCAGCGGCTGGCGCTGGGCGTAGGCGTTGACGCGGATCCGGTCGCCGGGCAGCGATTCGCAGAACAGCGAGAACTGGTCACCGGTCGAGCAGACGATATCGATGCCGAGGTCGCGGTAGTGCTCGACGACCGCGTCGACGCGCTGTTGCAAGAGCTCCTCGGTCGGCGCCGAGACGATGAGCCGGTGCCAGCCGTACACGAAGGGCAGGCGCTCCTTCGTGATGCCGTGCTCGAGCATGCGGGCGGCGTCGATCTGCTCGGCCAGCGCGATGGGGGCCTCCGCCCCCGCCTCCCGGATGTGCTGGTCCATGTCCCGGGCATGCGCGAGCTTCCGGGAGACGTCCTTGGACGCCTTCGCCGGTGGGACGAGCTTCATCCGCGCCGACACCTCCACCGGGAAGGGCAGGGCGTCGGCGAAGTGCATCCACGGCTCGCCGTCCGGGAACGGCATCAGGTCGGGGAAGCGCGCGAACGACAGGTACGCGACGTGGGACGAGCCGTCCGGCTGCTCCATGCGGAGGTTCGATCGGCCGTTGACGATCGTGCCCTCCACGAGGCTCTCGATCTCGCCGGCTCCCCAGGTGCGGCGGGGCGTGGCCGAGGGCGGCGGGTCGGTCAGGGCGCCACTGGCCGCGTGCTGGAAGAGCCAGGCGATCTCGGTGGACGACGCGTGCCGGGCGTACAGGGCGCTGCCGCCGAGGGAACGGCCGAGCCGCTCGGCCTGTTCGGTCCAGCGCGCGATCTCCTTTTCCGGGATCGCGTCGTCGTGCAGCCCGAGGACCTCCTCGCTCCGCTTGTAGAGCCCGAAGAGCTGCCTGAACGCCCCTCCGGACAGCTGGGCGCCCACGCCGCGCTGGCCGAGGCGCACGCCGAGGTAGACCTCCTTGGTCCAGAAGTCCTTCGACCAGACGTGGGCGTACATCTCCTCGAGGTACTCGCGCCAGCCGGGGCCTCCGTCGGAGGTCTCGTCGAGGGCGAGTGCCCATTCGGCCGCCGGATAGGTACGGTGCGCGATCCGCAGGTGGATCTCGGCGTCCTGCATGCGGATGCCGGCCATCGCGATGGTGATGTTGGTGGCGAGCGCCTCGCGCTCTTCGTTCGTCGTGAACTCGTACGAGACGGTCGGCAGCCGGAAGTACGCCCAGGCGGCATTGTCGGTGAGGAGGATGCGATCGTCGAAATACCGTACGGCCAGCCGGCTGCGGGCCTTCGATGCCCTGCTCATCGGTTACTCCTCGTCCTCACTGAACACGATCATGCGCTGCCCGGTCAGATTCCGCCGGAGGGGCCTCCGCCACGGGACGGCCGTCCCGTCGTCGCCGCCTTCTCCGGGCGTTCCTGCGGGAAGACCACTCGGCCGTTCGGTCCGCCGCCACGGGTGGGTGCCCGCCGGACGCTGCCGGCTCATCGTGAGACCTCCTGCGGTGGATAGCGTCCCGGTGTCTGGACGAGACCGCCGGCGACGACGCCGCCGAGCGCGATGAACGCCTTCCGGGTGGGGGCGCGCAGCGAACGCAGCTCATTGCGGGGAGCGCGGTCGAGGCTGAGGTGGTCGTCCCAGGGGATGCGCACGAGGGCGCGGCAGCGGCCTCTGGCGACGGACTCGGCCTGCTCGACATCGTCCATGCTGCGGCGGCTCACGCCGTTGATGACGGTGACGGCCCTGGCCCGCAGATCCTCGTACCCATGGCCGTCGAGCCATTCGAAGGTCATGGCCACCGCCCGCGGCGCGTCGGAACTGGCGGGGGCGACCAGCACGATCTGGTCGGCGTACGGCAGCACCCGAGCGACCACGGCGGCCGCCGCGTCGAGCAGCGTGATCGAGTAGAACCGGTCGAGCGTCCGCATCGCGAGGGCGTAGTCACGGTCGTCGAGGGCCTGGACGGGGTTCTTGCCGGCCGCAACGACCTCCAGCCCCGACTTGGAGGTGGAGGTGTACCGGCGCATCATCTGGTAGCCGGTGACCTGCTCGGCATGGGTGATCAGCGAGGTCAGCGTCTCCCTGGTCTCGGTCCGGGTGCGCCGGGCCATGGCACCCGGACCCGGGTTCACGTCGACCGCGACGATCCGGTCACCGCGGTGCTGGGCGAAGGTGTGACCGAGCATGAGCGCGGTGACCGTCTGCCCGGCGCCGCCGGTGCAACCGAGCACGACGACGCGTCGGGCGCCCGCGAAGGCGGTCCGGACGCGCTCTTCGTAGTCGCCGTCACCGTTGCCGCCGCCCGAGAACATCCGCCTGCGACCACGGCCGTCGTCGCCGCGTGCCTCTTCATCGTGGCCGACCTGGGGGATCGGCCCGGGACGCACCGGTGAGGCGGGGCCGGAACGAACGGCGCGGGCGGGTGACTCCGGCGGCGCACCGGCGGCGTCCTGCCGGCCCGGCCAGTGCGGCTCCACGCCCGGCCGCGACGGGGCCGAGGGCGGGGTCGGCCGGGCCGCCGGAACCTGCGCGGGCCTCGCCGGCTGCGTCCGCGGTGGCTGGGCAGGTGCCTGAGGCGAGGCCGCCCTCGGTGGTGTGGCCTGAGGCGACGGGTGCCCGGCGGCGGGGGCCCGCGGGGGTACGGGCGGCGTCGCCGGCCGGGCCGGGGCGGATGGTGTCCATCCCGGGGCCGGAGACTGCGGCTCGCGGGCGGCCGGCGGCCGCGCTTCGCGCGAAGGCGCGCCCTCCTCGCCGTGCGACCGGCCTCGGGAGGGCGCCGCGGGCCCGCTCGGCCGACCGGGAGCGGTGCCGCGCGGTGTCGCGGCGCCGGCGTCCGGTCGCGACGCCGGTGTGCGCCGCGACCGGGCCGGCCACACGATCTGGTCCGTGCGGGCCTCGGCGACGGCCTGGTCGTCGTCGCTCAGCGCCGCCGCGCCGCCATCCGAGGCCGAACCGCCGTCCGACACCGCGCCGCGATCCGGCGCCGCGCCACGGTCCGCCGTCCTGCCGGGATCCACCGCCTCGGCCGGCCGGTGCGCCGCAGGGCGTGCCGGATCGTCGCTCCCGGCCGGTGGCTCGGCGGAACGGGGAGCCACCGGGTCGTCACCGGGCTTGGCGTGCCGCCCGTGCGGCAGTGGGATCACCGATGCGGGGAGCCCGCCCTCATCAGCCTGTTCCGGACCTGCCGGCCGGTCCGTCCCGGCAGGCGGGCCCGGCCGATCGGCCTCAGCGGGCCGAGCGGGCCGGCCGAGCGCCGGGGGCTGAACGAGCGTGGGGCCGCCCGGCCGCCGGGTGTCCATGCCGCCAGGAGCGGGTGTGGGTACGGGTGAGGCGTCGGGGTGTGCCGGGGGGGTCGGCGGAGCCGCGTGCCTGCCGGCGAGGCCTGCCCCTGTCGGCCTGGTCGGGACGTCGGCGCGGGCTGGGGCATCCGGGCGGGCGGACGCTTCCGGTCGCGCGGGGGCTTCCGGTCGCGCCGGGACGACCGGGCCGCCGGGCTTCGCCGCGGGCGGCACCGGCTGCCGCCCCGGCGTGGACGGGGTGGGCGCCGCCGCCGTCGGCCGGGCACTGGCGGCGGGAGCCTCGGGCTCGTGAGAGATGTTGCGTTGTCGCGTCACACGGCGCGGCACGTCGGCCTCCCGCCCCGGGCCCTGAGGGCCGGCGTCGGGCCGGTTCTCCACGGGCTGTCCGCGATCGGCTCCGCGCCTGTCCGCCGTGTCGCTCTCGGCGGACGCCGGGCCGGTGGCGTGGGCGGCGGGGAGCGCGGGCCTCGCCTGCGGGCCCGGCCTCGTGGGAGTGCCGGGCGAGGCAGGTGTGCCCGAGGTCCCCGGGGTGCTGGGCGAGGCGGGAAGGCCGGGCGAGGCGGGAAGGCCAGGCACGGCCTGGGGCGCCGTCGGCTGTGGGCGGGCCGGCCGGGCGGAGGTCGGTCGTGCGGAGGGCTCGGACCGCACCGGCTGGGGACGGGTCGGCTCGACCCGGCCGGGCGTGAGGCGTCGTCCGGCGGAGGCGGCCGGCGGCGCCACCGTGGTGCCGTCATGGGGGGTCGGCTGAAGGCTCGGCGCCTGCGGGCGCTGTGCGGCGGCGGGGCGGCGGGGAGTGCCGCGGGACGCCTGGCCCGCGCCGCTGTGTTCCAGGACAGGCGGCACGGTCGCGACCGGTACCGCCGCCCGTTCCAGGGCGGGCGTCTGCTCGGCCGGCTCGGCGACGGGCCGCGCGGCATGCACGCGGCGGCCTGCCAGATGGCCTCGACGCCACACCCGGCCGACGACGACGACCTCACCCGGCTCGCGGATCGGCGTCAGCCGTGCCCAGGTGCGCGCCTCGGTGAGGTAGCGGACCTGGGACATCAGCAGCTCGGTGAGGCGTTTGCCCTCGATGACGGGGCGGGTGGCCAGCCAGGTGAGAACTCCGGGCGGGACGAGGTAGACGACGTGCCAGGGCGCGTGGAACGGCAGGCCGACCACCTGGAGCAGGACGATCCAGGGCAGGAAGACACCGACGAACACACCGATCTGCACCAACGGCAGCGGCATCGGCAGGCGCAGGTCGTAGAGCTTGTACAGCCGCTTCTCAATGCGCCAGATGTTGGTGTACGTAGGCAGATCCACCCGGGCCCCACTCCCCTAATTGAGACCAGCCATGACTAGACCAGCATGACACCGGCTTTGTTCAGGATGTTTTGATTCCAAGAGCGGTCGCAATCGCCTTGGCCGTCGTCTCGATGATGTTGGGGACGTAAAATATGACTCCGATCCCGATCGCGAGGAGAATGAATTGCACGAATCGCGTGATCTCCCTCGTGAAGAGGAAGAAAATCGCGACGATGGAGACGACGACCAGGAACAACGGCCCGAATATGTCGCGCAACCACTTAGCGAGATTGCCGGTGTCGAGGCCATTGTTGGGCACCGCGTCCACATGATGCGGCAGGATCGCCAACACGTGTTGGATCATCGGCCTGGCCTTCCTTGGTCGGGGAGTGAATCGTAGCGTTCGGGACGGGCCGGCCGTGACCTCATGATCCGGCCGGAATCATGGAACCTTGAATGTCCCTGACGAACCAATATCCGCCTTTCTTGACCATGGCGAGCTGATAGGTCTGCTCGAGTGTGCCACCCGACGTCTTGGACTGACCAGCGGGAATCTGCCAGACGACCGTCGCGGTGACGGTCCGGGACGCGGCGTCACCCCGCGGGGCGATCATCTCTTTCAGCTGACCCAACGTGACGCTGTTGCCCAGCCCGGTGACGGGCGGGTCGGAGTATCGCTGGAGCGAGCCGGCATCGCTGGCGGCATAGGCCTTGAAGAAGTCGGTCAGCGGTTGCTGGAGTTCGGTCTCCAGCGCGGAATCGCGGTCCTGGGCGACCGGGGGAACTGACGCCGTGGCCGGCGGCGGGAGCATCGCGGGACGCCCGGTTATCGCCATCGCCCCGTCCTTGGCGTACACGGGCACGGCCAGTTGGAAGAGCCGCCCGTTGGCCCGCGCGAGAAGGGTGACGATGCCGTGCACGGCGTCGTCGGAACGCACGGAGGCGACATGCGCGGACTGCAAAACCGATTTACCGGTGCCGCCCCATCCGAGCTGCGGGTCGATGCCCCCGGCGATGAACTGGGCGAGCTGCCTCTGCCGATCCACCGCCGTCGCCTGGTCGTAATTCAGATAGACCTCGGCGAATGACAGGGCGTACGCCGAGGCCGCCGCCTCAGGGAACCGCGGTTTGGTCGAGTCGCTGGCCGCCGGCGTGTTGGACCGGCCCGCGGTGAACCGCTCGAAGGGTGCCCGGACGCCGTTGACCAGCACGACGATGAGGAAGGCCCAGAGGATGATCCGGCCGACGTAGATGAGCCAGCGGCCACCGGAACCGCCCCAGCCGCGACGGTCGCCACCACCATCGCCGGAGCCGCCACGGCGCCTGCCGCGGCGCCCCTTCTCGTCCGGAGTGTCCCAAGGGTCCGCGGGCGAGAATCCGCCCGGCGGGTAACCGGACGCACCGGCGTCTACAACGCCGGACGACCTGCGAGCCATCTTGCCTCCGCTCGCGCCTTCCCCCCGGATCGGCGCGCCGTCTTATCCGTCTGGTCGAGTTCGGTTTACCACCTTAACCACGGCGGTCAATTGTTCCAGTGTCGAGCGAGGATGCACAGTCCCGCCGCGCGGTTGTGGACAACTCGGTAGCCGGTGGAGCATTACCGGACAGCGAGGTTCGTCTCCCCTGCTACACGTTGAAGCGGAACTCGACCACGTCACCGTCCTGCATGACGTACTCTTTGCCCTCCATCCGGGCCTTTCCGGCCGCACGGGCGGCGGCGACCGAGCCCTCGGCCACCAGGTCCTCGTAGGACACGATCTCGGCCTTGATGAAGCCCTTCTGGAAGTCGGTGTGGATCACGCCGGCGGCCTCCGGGGCGGTGGCGCCCTTGCGGATGGTCCAGGCGCGGGCCTCCTTGGGGCCGGCGGTGAGGAACGTCTGCAGCCCCAGCGTGTCGAAACCGACGCGGACCAGCTGCAGCAGGCCGGGCTCCTCCTGCCCGGTGGACCGCAGGAGCTCCAGCGCCTCCTCGTCGGGCAGCTCGATGAGCTCCGACTCGATCTTGGCGTCGAGGAAGATGGCCTCGGCCGGGGCGACCAGCTCCTGCAGGCGGGCGCGCAGCGCCTCGTCGCCGAGCTCGTCCTCGTCGACGTTGAAGGCGTACAGGAACGGCTTGGCGGTCAGCAGGTGCAGCTCACGCAGCGGCACCGGGTCGATGCCGGAGGCGTAGACCGTGGTGCCGTCGTTGAGCGTCTTCTGCGCCACCTGGGCCGCCTCGACGACCGCGAGCTTGTCGCGGTCCTTCGTCGTCCGCGCCTCCTTCTCGAGGCGCGGCAGGGCCTTCTCCAGCGTCTGCAGGTCCGCCAGGATCAGCTCGGTATTGATCGTCTCGATGTCGCGCAGCGGGGCGACGTCGCCGTCGACATGGGTGACATCCGGATCGTCGAACACCCGGATGACCTGGCAGATCGCGTCGGTCTCCCGGATGTTGGCGAGGAACTGGTTGCCGAGTCCCTGCCCCTCGGACGCGCCCTTCACGATGCCCGCGATGTCGACGAACTGCATGGTCGCGTGCACGATCTTGGCCGAGTCGTACAGCTTGGCCAGCTCGTCGAGACGGGCGTCGGGCACTGCCACGACACCGACGTTCGGCTCGATCGTCGCGAACGGGTAGTTCGCCGCGAGAGCGGTGTTCTTGGTCAGGGCGTTGAACAGGGTCGACTTGCCCACGTTGGGCAGTCCGACGATTCCGATGGACAGGCTCACGGACGCAGAGTCTACGGGCCCCTGCGGACCGGCCGTACGGCCTGGACGCGACGGTGAACGTAGGCGCGGGGAACACGCCGGAGGCGGCTGAGGGCCGCCCGTACGGTCACGGGCTCACGAGGCGTCGCCGGGGACGGCTGCGGGCTCGTCCGCGCGTCGGGCCGACATTCTCGTGCTGCTTTGTCACGATGCGGACATGGACGTTCTCCTCGGACTCGTGATCGGGCTGGTCGTGGGCACGGTGCTCGGCATCGCCTGGACCCGGAGCCGGACCGCCGTGATCACCGCGCGGGCGAAGGCCGCGGAGGAGAAGCTCGCCTACGTCGAGGAAGGGCTGGCCGAGCGGTTCCAGGCGCTGTCGGCCCAGGCGCTCGACGCGAGCAACCAGCGCTTCCTCGAACTGGCCGGCACCCGGCTGGCCACCGCCAACGCCGAGGCCGCCGGCGAGCTGGACAAGCGCATCGCCCCGCTCCGGGACACGCTCGGCAAGGTCGAGGAGCAGCTACGCGAGGTCGAGACCGGTCGGCGCGAGTCGCACGCCATGCTGGCCAAGCAGGTGGAGTTCGTGCGGCAGAGCTCCGACCAGCTCCGCAAGGAGACCCAGACGCTCGTACGGGCGCTGCAGCGGCCGGAGGCGCGCGGGCGGTGGGGAGAGCTTCAGCTGCGCAGGGTGGTGGAGATCTCCGGCATGACCCGGCACTGCGACTTCGACGAGCAGGCCGTCGCGGAGAACGGGCTTCGTCCCGACATGGTCGTGCGGCTGGCGGGCGGCAAGAACATCGTCGTCGACTCGAAGGTCTCCCTGTCCGCGTATCTGGACGCCGCGGGCGCGGACGAGCCCGGGGCGTGGGAGGCGCGGCTGGACGCGCACGCCCGGCACCTGCGCGAGCACGTCGACCGGCTGGCCGCGAAGTCGTACTGGCAGTCCTTCAGCCCGGCCCCGGAGTTCGTGGTGCTGTTCGTGCCGGGCGAGGCGTTCCTGGCGCCCGCGCTGGACCGGGACCCCGGCCTGCTGGAGTACGCGATGCGCCGCCGGGTGCACATCGCGACGCCCACGACCCTCGTCAGCATGCTGCGCACGGCGCACTACGCCTGGCAGCAGCAGGCGTTGTCGGAGAACGCGCGCGCGGTGTTCGAACTGGGCCGGGACCTGTACGACCGGCTCGGGACGCTCGGCCGCCACGTCGATCAGCTCGGCAAGTCCCTGACGAACGCCGTCGTCGCCTACAACCGGACGATCGGGTCGCTGGAGAGCCGGGTGCTGGTGACCGCGCGCAAGCTCAACGAGCTGGGTGTCACCGACGCCGAGCTCGACCCCCCCACGCCGGTCGAGGAACCGGCCCGTTCGCCGTCCGCGGCGGAACTGGCCGACGACGCCGAGCAGAACCGCCAAATCCGCCTGCTGCCCTGACGTCGTGTCGCGAGACGCGGCGTACTGAACGGGTTACCGTGGACGAAGGCACTGTCGACCCTGGGGCGGGCTGGTGGCAACGGACACGCGCGGAGATCCGGATACGGTCTCCGCTCCGGAGCGTCGGGTGAGGCGGCGTCCGACCGCGACCCCGGTGGAGCCTTCACGGACCCGTTCGGCCGTCGCACTGACCGGCCGGGGCGGCGCCGTCGTGGTGTTCGTGTGCACGCTGCTCGGCGCGGTGATCGGCGGGCTGTTCGGGCTGCGGGAGGCGCAGGGCCTCCTGTTCGTCGTCGGGTGCCTGCTGGCGGCGCTGGCGACCCGCCGCACGGACCTGCTCACGCTGGTGGTGACTCCGCCGCTGTTGTTCTTCCTGGTGAGCCTGCTGTCGGCGGTCACCGGATCGATCGGTGAGAAGTCCTTCCTGCTGAGCACCGTGGTGACCGTGGCGGCGAAGCTCACCTCGAGCGTGCCGTGGCTGTTCCTCGGCGCGGTGCTCGTCGTGCTGATCGCGGTTCCCCGGGGGCTGCCCGCCAACCTGCGCGAGCTGCGTGCCAGGGTCGCGGCCGACAATCCGTTCCGCGGCCGCACCTCCCTGCGCGGCCGGAAGAGCAACGAGGACGACGACCCGGTCCGGTGGGACGAGAGCCCCGGAGGAAGGCTCCCCGCCGCGAAGGCCTCGCCCGCAGAGGACCCAGAGGACACCGCGGGCGAGTGACTCCCGGCTACGCCGACCGCAGGTCGCGGCGGAGCTCGTGCGGGAGAGCGAAGATCATCCGCTCGCGCACCGACTCGACCTCCTCCACGGTGTCGAAGCCGAACTCGCCGAGGCGGGCCAGCACGCCCTCGATCAGTTCTTCCGGCACCGACGCGCCGCTCGTCAGGCCCACCGTGCCGACCCCGTCGAGCCATGCGGGATCGATCTGCTCGGCGTAGTCGACGAGGTACGCGGCGTCGGCACCGTGGTCCTTGGCCACCTCGACGAGACGCTTGGAGTTGGAGGAGTTCTCCGAGCCGACCACGATGACCAGCTGGGACTCGGCGGCGATCTCCTTCACCGCGACCTGGCGGTTCTGGGTGGCGTAGCAGATGTCGTCCGACGGCGGGTCGATGAGCTTGGGGAACCGCGCGCGGAGGGCCTCGACCGTGGCCTTCGTCTCGTCGACCGACAGCGTGGTCTGGGAGAGCCACACGACCTTCTCCGGATCGCGCACCCGGACGTTCGCGACGTCGTCGGGTCCGTCGACGAGCTTGATGTGCTCCGGGGCCTCGCCGCTCGTGCCGATGACCTCCTCGTGGCCCTCGTGCCCGATCAGGAGGATGTCGTAGTCGTCGGCGGCGAACCGCCGGGCCTCCTTGTGGACCTTCGTGACCAGCGGACAGGTGGCGTCGATCGTACGGAGCGCGAGTCCGGCCGCCTCCTCGTGGACGACCGGGGCGACCCCGTGCGCGGAGAAGACGACGATGGCGCCCTCGGGGACCTCGTCGGTCTCCTCGACGAAGACGGCTCCGCGTTCTTCCAGGGTCTTCACGACGTGGACGTTGTGCACGATCTGCTTGCGGACGTAGATGGGCGCGCCGTATCGCTCGAGCGCCCGCTCCACCGCCTGCACCGCACGATCCACGCCCGCGCAGTAGCCGCGCGGCTTGGCCAGAAGAACCCGACGAGTCATGTGTTCCATGGTAGGTGTGATCGGAGTGCCCCGGTTTCGGGCGCAGAAAAACGCGGCCACTGCGCGTGACGGCGCTGCGCCGTAGGGCAGAGTGGTGGATAACAGAGCCGTCATACCGACCAGTCCGCGTCCGCGGGGCTGGAGGGGGAGCTGAAACAACGATGACACGATCGCCGCGCCGCATGAAGGAGCAAGTCCAGGAGACCGTCAGTGAGCTCCCCATCCACGCCGCCCGGCTGGCCGTGATGGGCGTCGGCCAGGCGCTGCTGCTCACCGACCGTGTCCGCAAGGATTACAAGGAGGCTCGTGAGTCGGGTCTCGGGCCGGTGCTGGGCCGGCTGCGCGACGACGCCGAGGACCTGACCGGCCGGCTCGTGGGCAAGGTGACCGGGCGGTCCGCTCCCGACGGAGGGGCGGGTGAAGGCGGCGCGCCGACCCCGGCGAGCTCCGAGATCGCCGTGGGCAAGCCGGGTGGTGCCGGCCGTACGCGCCCGGCGGCGAGCCGCACGAAGCCGTCCACAGCGGCACAGGCCAAGCCGGCCCCGGCCACGGGCAAGCCCTCGTCCCGGGCGAAGGGTGCCGCCGCGCCGGCCTCGCGTCCGGGCACCGCCGAGCGCCAGGCCAAGATCACAGAGGCGAAACCGACCGGGACGAAGACGACGGAGGCGAAGCCGGCCAAGCCCGCGCCCGCTCCCAAGCCCGCCCCGGCGCGGCCCGAGAAGACCACGACGCCGACCGCCGAGAAACCCGCCACGGCCGCCCCCGCGAAGGAGACGCCGCCGCCCTCGGCTCCGGCCGAGGAGAAGACCTCTCCCGCCACGGGCACGCGCCCCGCCGGGACCACGGCTGCGGCCGCCGCTCCGGCCAAGGAGGAGAAGCCCGCCCCGGCCGAGGGGACTGCGGCAAGCGCTCCGGCGCCGAAGGCGGAGGCCGCCCGGAACGCGGGCACGACCGCGCCGAGCACCGCGCCGGCGTCCGGCGATGAGCTGCCGATCCCTGACTACGACCACGCGTCGATCGCCTCCGTACGGGCCCGGCTGCGCAACCTGAACGTGCGCCAGGTCAACGAGTTGCGGGACTACGAACGGGCGCACTCGGCACGCGCCGAGTTCCTGCGCATGTACGAGAACCGCATCGCCAAGCTCCGCAGCGGGGACTGAGCGGGCCTGCCCCGTTCGCTTCCCCGGTGCCGCCGGGGAAGCGAACGGGGCGGCGATAACGACGGCCGTGACCGGGTGCACCCGGTCACGGCCGTCCCGCTCCGGCAGGGCGCGCGCCACTCCCTCCGCACCCGCTGAACGCGGGATCAGGAGGGGAGGGCTCAGGCCCGTGCCCGGACGCCCCGGCGGCCCATGACGACCATCACCCCTACCAACAGGGCCTGGACCCCCCAGATCGCTGCCGAGAGCATCGGCGGGCCGATACCGTCGGCCATCGCGCGGTAGGCCTCGGGGCCGACGTTCGCCAGGAGGAACAGCGCCGCAGCCAGCGACCAGCGCAGATCCCGGGTCACCGCGGTCGCCCAGACCCCGCAGGCCAGCAGGAGCATCGTCAGCGCGTTACGGACCACACCGAGTAGCGGGAGGTAGTCGGTGATCGAGTGACACCCGGCGGCAGGGTCGCAGAACGTCTCGGGACGGGAACCCACCGGGATATGCAGATGCCAGGCCGCCCAGGCGATGATCAGTGCGGCGAGCCACCACCACGAACGACTCCGCGGCCTGGCCGGGCGGCCTACGGCAAGGATGAGCAAGGCGGCCGCCATGACGACGCACCCGGTGACGGCCGTCACATCGCCGTACATCGGACCGAAGCCCGGCACCACGTTAAGGATCGGCTCCGATCCGATCGACGCACGGTTCACCTGAGACGCCTCGATCAGCGCGAGGGGCAGAGCCATCCAAAGTCGGTTGCGCAGCAGGGCCAGGAAGATGACGAGGGGGCCGACCACCCATCCCGTGGACGGATTCCAGAGTCCCATGTCGAGGAACCTGAGATCCGAGAAGAGATTGGCCAGGGCGATGAGGAATGCGCCCAGGGCCAAGCCGTCGGCCCACCACGGCGCAGGATGCGCGGTGCGCTCGCGGAGGCGTGTCGCCAGGCCGCCGCCGATCAGGCCGACGGCCTCGCGGACGGGCGGCCGGCGGCGCCCCGCGGAGATCTCCAGCAGCGTTCCGACGATCTCCTCTCCGTGCGCGGCGCGATAGGCGGGCGGGTACGCCCGCAGCAGCCGGCGGTACCAGGACTCCGGACCCCGACCCGCTCTTTCTCCACCCGGGTCCTCGGCTCCCGAGTCGTCGCGCGCTTCCGGCCCCCTCATGAGAGCGCCGTCCCAGGCCGTCCGAACACGATCCTGACCGCTCGCGCCATGCGCTTCGCCTCCTCGGTGACGGCCTCGGCGCCGTCCTCGGTGATCCGGAAGTAGCGGCGGGGCCGCCCGCCGACGGTCTCCTCACGGTCCACGGCGATCAGGCCGGCGCCGGCCAGCCGGTCGAGCGCGCCGTAGAGGGTGCCGACGGCGAGCCGTACCCGGCCGCCGGACTGCTCCTCGGTGCGCTTGATGATCGCGTAACCGTGCAGGGGACCGTCGAGGAGCGCCGCCAGAATGAAGTAGGTGGGTTCGCTCATCGACCGCATGACGCCGAACAATACATCGGCTCACGAAGTATTGGCTAGGCTTCCGCCATGGCGTTGGAAACCTCACCGGAGTCACCCACCCCGGTCCGCACCGTCCTGCAGCTCGTCGGCGGCTGGATCGCCAAGCTCGGCAGGATCTGGGTCGAAGGACAGATCACCGAGCTGAACCGCCGGGCCGGCACCGTGTACTTCACACTGCGCGATCCGGTGGCCAACGTCTCGGTGCGGGTCGTCTGCCCGCGCGCGGTGTGCGACAACGCCGGTCCGGCCGTGGTGGACGGCGCGCGGGTCGTCATCCACGCCAAACCGGACTTCTATATCAACCGCGGTTCGTTCGCGCTGTCGGCGTTCGAGATCCGGCCGGTGGGCGTGGGCGAACTACTGGCCCGGCTCGAGCGCCTCAAGCAACTCCTCACCGCCGAAGGGGTGTTCAACGCCGAGCGCAAGCGGCCGCTGCCCTTCCTGCCCGGCACGATCGGGCTGATCTGCGGCCGTGACTCCGCCGCCGAACGCGACGTGCTGGACAACTCCCGGCGCCGCTGGCCCGCCGTCCGGTTCACCGTGGAGAACACCCCCGTCCAGGGGTCGTACGCGGTGAGCGAGATCATCGACGCGCTCCACCGGCTGGACGCCGCCCCCGACGTGGACGTGATCATCATCGCGCGTGGGGGCGGGTCCCTGGAGGACCTGCTGCCGTTCAGCGACGAGGCACTCGTCCGGGCCGTGGCCGCCGCCCGTACGCCGGTCGTCTCCGCGATCGGCCACGAGCAGGACACTCCGCTGCTCGACTACGTCGCCGACGTGCGCGCCTCCACCCCGACCGACGCGGCCAAGAAGACCGTGCCGGACGTCCGCGAGCAGCTCACGCTGATCGGGCAGCTGCGCGACCGGGGGCGTCGCTGCCTGTCCGGGCGGGTGGAACGCGAGGTCCAGTGGCTGACGGGGATGCGTTCCCGGCCCGCGCTCGCCGATCCGGCCCGGGAGATCGAGCGGCAGACGGAGGGCGTCGCGACCCTGCGCGACCGGTCCCGGCGCTGCCTGGCCGCGGCGCTCGACCGGGCGGGTGACGGCCTCTCCCACACGCGGGCGCGGCTCGTCGCCCTCTCCCCGGCGGCCACGCTCGAACGCGGCTACGCGATCGCGCAGCGCCCGGACGAGTCCGTCGTACGGGCGGCGGCGGACGTGCGGAAGGACGACGAACTGCTCGTCCGGTTCAAGGACGGCCGGATCACCGTGCGCGTCGACTCGGCCTGAGGCCCCGGGGCGCTTCCGAATCGGAATGCGCATCCGTCACATCGGTCGCAAAGATATGGTCTTGTCACAGTATTTCCCACTTCGGGCCGATCGCGGACAGCTGCAGGAGCCCGAGATCTCGTGAAGGACCTCCGTTGACCCAGCCTCCGCCGTACCCGCAGCAGCCCTCCCCCGGCCCCTACGGCGGGCAGCCCTACCAAGGCGGCCCCCAGGACCACCCTCAGCCCTACCCCGGCCCGCAGTACCCCCAGCAGCCGTATCAGGGGCAGCAGGGACAACCCCCCGCGCAGGGGGGCTACCAGCAGGCGTACCCCGCCGGGCAGGGGCACCAGGGGCCGTACCCGGCGGGCCAGGGCTACCAGCAGGCCTATCAGGGCCAGGCCGCCGCGTACCCGGGCCAGCCGAACGCCTACCAGGCTCAGCCGCAGGCATATCAGGGGCAGCCGCAGGCCTACCAGGGGCAGCATGCCGGGTACCAGCAGGCTCCGGCCGGCCACCCGGCACCGATGGGGGGCCCGTACGCCGGTGATGGTCTGGCCTGCCGGGTCTGCGCCGCCACGCCCGCGGTGAAGGCCACGTTCCGCGGGGTCGTAGGCGCGATCGTCATGCACACCATCTGGACGGCCACCGGACCGTTCTGCCGCGACTGCGGTCAGGCGACGTTCCGCAAGCAGACCGCGAGGACGCTCGCCGGCGGCTGGTGCAGCATCGGCGCGCTGGTGCTGGCCCCGTTCTTCCTGCTGTTCAACGTCATCGCCCGCGGCAAGGTCGTGAACCTGCCCGCGCCGCAGCGCGCCGCCGGCGGCCCGGCGCCCCTGGAGCCCGGCAAGCCGGTGTTCCAGCGGCCGACCGCCTACGTCTATCCGGTGATCTTCTTCCTGTTCTGCATGCTCCTGCTCATCGGCATCCTGGCCCGCTGACCCCGGATCTCCCCGGCTCGCCGGGGCGGACACGTGCGCGTCGAACCGTGATGGGTGAGGCGATCGCACGCTGCCCTTAGGGTTGGAGTGTGGCGGAGGAGAAACCGGAGCTGTCCTACGAACAGGCGCGCGACGAGTTGACGGACGTCGTACGGCGCCTCGAGGCGGGCGGGCTCACGCTCGAGGAGTCCCTGGCGCTCTGGGAGCGCGGCGAACGGCTGGCCGCGATCTGTGAGGAGTGGCTCGAGGGCGCCCGGGCCAGGCTCGCCGCGGCCATGGCGGAGCGCGCCGAGCCCGCCGACCGCCAGGAGGGTGCGCCCTTCTGAGCCGGTCCGACGCCGGACCACCGGCCGGACCACGGGTCCGTACCCGGACGCCGGGGCCGGTGGCCGCACCGGGACGCGAGGCCGACGGCCGAACCGCACGGGCGGCCCGGCGCGCCGGGCGCACGACCGCGACGGTCGCGGGCCGGGTGATCAGGAGTTCGACGTGCCGAGCCAGCGGGCGATCGCCGCGGCACGCGTACGCACGCCGAGTTTGGCGTAGATACGGCTGACGTGGTTCTTGACGGTCTTCTCGGACAGGACCAGTTCGTCGGCGATCTCGAGGTTCGAGCGTCCCTGCGTGATGAGCCGCATCACCTCGACCTCGCGCGTGGACAGGCCCAGCCCCCCGTCTCCGGCCGGAGAGGCCCCGGAGGCGCATTGCAGGGACTGCACCACCACCCGGGCGGCCACCGCGGACAGCGGGTTGGCCCGGCCCGCCACGACGTCGCGGATCGCCACGACGAGGTCGTCCGGGGAGAAGGACCCGTGGACGAGGTAGCCGCACGCCCCGGCCTGGATGGAGCCCCGGATCGACTCGGAGTCCTCGTTGTAGGACAGCATGAGGACCCGGGTGATCGTGGCGAGCGTACGGGCCGCCCGCACGCCGTCGACCTCGGGCATGCGCACGTCGAGAAGGACGAGGTCGGGCCGCAGTTGCCGGGCCAGTTCGATGGCCTGGCGGCCGTCACCGGCCGTCGCGAGCACCTTGACGTCGTCGGCGGTCTCCAGCAGGGCGACGAGCCCCATGAGCACCACCGGGTTGTCATCCACCACCATGACGCTGATCATCGAACCGCCTCCCGTGCTCCGTGAATCTCCGGCAGGCTCACCGTGAGGGTGCTGCCGTTGCCGGGTGAGGACGTCAGGGTCAGCACGCCGCCGGCCCGTCTGGCCCGTTCTCCCATTCCGAGGACGCCGTAGTGACCGTCCCGTGCCAGGGCGCCCGTCAGGTCGGCCATGTCGGGCGGGCACTCGAAGCCCTTGCCGTCGTCGCGTACCGACAACTCCACGCCACGGCCTGTCGCCGTCAAGGTGACCTTCACCCTCGCGGCGGCGGCGTGGCGTTCCACGTTGGTCAGCGCCTCCTTCAGGATCGCCAGTGTCTCCGCTCGCCGGACGGGCGGGAGCCGCACGTCGTCGTCCACCTCGATCTCCACCGTGATCGCGGTGGTCGCCTCCCAGTCCGCGGTCATCTGCCGGACCGCGTCGGCGAGCGACCGGCCCTGCCCTTCATCCCGCAGGCCGGCGATGAGCTCCCTGGCCTCGGCCACCGCGATCTTCACACCGGCCGCGATGTTCTCCGCCTCCTGCTCGGCGCGGGGCGGCGACTTGCGCACCCACGCCGGCAGCGCGGCCGCCGACAGCGCGACGCCGTGCAGCGTCTTGGCCAGGGAGTCGTGCATGTCGCGGGCGAGCCGCAAGCGCTCCTCCGCCGACGCCGCGATCACCTCAGCCCGCCGCCGGGCCTCTTCCGCCTCCGCGAACTGTTCGAGCAGCCGGTGCACGGCGATGCCGGTGCATCCGGCCACCGGGTAGAAGACCGGCAGCGCGATCACCGCCTGGAGGTTGACGTTCTGGATCGCCCGTGCGGCGAGGTCGTACAGCGCGATCTGCAGTGCGCAGACGAACAGCAGTCCCCGCCACTCGTACAGCACTCCGGCGAGCGCCGAGGTGACCACGCTGAACAGGAAGAACGGACCGAAGGCGCCGGCGGGCTCCAGCACGAGGTAGGCCGCGGCGGCGTCCACCACCAGTGTGAGCGGACTGCGGGCGAGCAGCGGCAGCAGCCGACTCGGCGCCTGCGCCACCGCGATCGAGATGACGGCCACGACGCCCATCGGGACGAGCTCCGCGGAGGTGAACTTCGCGCTCGGCACGAGGACCACGGCCATCGCGAGCAACAGCAGACGTGCGTACATCAACAGCCGGACGGTGACGTTCAGCCGCGAGGACAGGGTGCCGTTCATCGGTCAACGCGAACAGTGCAGGTCGTCTTTGACGCGCAGGGCGAGGGCGCATCGGAACAGGGTCATGATCTGCTGGTTGTTCCGGATGGGATAGGCGGCGCCTTCCGTGGCCGCGGCGATCCTCTTCAGCGGTGTCATGTCGACGCCCTCCCCGAACGCCATCAGGGTGATGTTGACCTGGTGTTCCGGGTCGAAGTCCTTCTGCAGCTCGGTCACCAGCCGGTCGAGCGTGATCCGATCGTTGGCGCCGGAGGCGCCGCCGGTGAGGACGAGCACCTCGTTGAGCATCCCGGGCCGGTAGCCCTTCGACAGCTCGCGGTAGGCGTCGAGGATGGCGTCGTACAGGCCGCCGTTCCTCCCCTTCTTCGGCCGCAACCCGCCGATCTGCTGGAGCAGCCGGGCCCTGCGGGTGCCGTAGGGGGGACTGATCTCCCGCAGTGGGCCGACACTGACCAGTGGCCGGTACGGGCGGGCGTCACGGCCGGGGAAGGACCACAGCCCGAACTCGGTGTCATCCTCCATCATTGAGAACCCGCTGCTCAGCGCCCCCGCCATCGCCTGCGTGCGCGTGGCGGTTCCCATGCGGGCGAGCGTGGCGTCCGACACGTCGATCAGCGCGAGGGCCCGCAGGCCCTGCCGCATCTTCGTCCAGGTGTCGCGCATCCCGCGCGCCGCTCCCGGGCGGATCACGGGGAGCACGCGCGGTGCGGCGGCCGGCAGCCCGGCGGAGATGAGCCTGCCCGCGTCGCCGCCGGGCGTACGGAGCCAGGCGTCGTGCAGCCGGGCCACTCCGTCGGAGGAGCGCAGCGCGGCGAGGAGGCCGGCCGCGACACGTCCGCGGTCCCGGTCGGCGGTGAGGACGGCGTACGGGAAGTCGAGGATCGGTGCCGTCGGCGGGTAGACCGCGGTGACCTGGCGCCCCTCCTGTTGCTGCCGCCAGATCGTCTGCTCGGAGACGGGCAGCACGGGCGGGGTGCCCTGGTCGGCGAGGGCGGTGATGGCGTCCGTGGCGTCGGACGACGGCTGGACGCCCTGCAGCATGCCGCTGAACGTCTGGAGTCCGTCGGCTCCGCTGCCAGCGGCGGATGAGAGGGCGAGCAGCGACGCCATCCCCGTCGCGGACGCCTCCGGGTCGAGCAGGCGCAGGCTGTAGGTGTCACCGCGGAAGCCTCCCCACCCCTGTTTCGCCAGCTTGGCCACGTGGCGCTGGGCGCCCTCCGGCGTCATGGCGAACACCACCGGAGACGAGGCCACCGAGGGCGCGGACCGGACCACCCCGTCCTTGATGCCGTCGAACCACAGGGACGAGTCGGCGATCCAGACGTCCGGGCGGGCGTCGGCCGTCATGTCGCCGGAGGACAACAGTCGTGCCGTCTGCGCCGAGTCGCCGGTCACCACGTTGACGTCGGCGCAGTGGGCCGCGTTGTAGCGGGCCGCCACTTCGGTGACCGCCGCGGCGATCGCCGGATCGGCCGTCACGGTCAGGGACCGGTCCTGACAGCCGGTGTGGTTCCGATAGACGAGCCAACCTCCACCGCCGAGTGCCAGACCGACGACGAGGGCGACGGCCGCCGCCATGCTCGTGCGTTCGCGCCCCCTCAGGGAGGAGAGGGCCGCGCCCGTGGAATCCGAAAGTACTTCATGTTCTGCGAATGAGGAGTCCACCGTGGTGAGTCTCCATGGGGAGATGTGTGCCTGCATTGCATTGCGCAAGCGCGACGATCAGTAGGGTCCCCATGGCCCCACAAGCTACATCAATTTCTCTGCTATCGGGGGATTACGGACATCCTAGGAGTGCTGCTTCGGCTGCGGCCGGAGCGAGCCCGCCAGCGTGGCCAGTTCCTCGTACGAGGCCGTACCCGTGACGACCAGCGTGACGCCCGGCAGCCGACGCACCAGCGACCGCTGGTTCTTGTCCTTACGGAAGGTCTTGTCCCACGCGGCACCGGACACCTGAAGGGAGCCGTCCGGCCTTCCCTGGCTCGTCATGCGGGCGACGAAGCCGTCGCTGCCGTCGGCCCGTTCGCCGCTCTCCTCCAGCGCGGCGTACTGCTTGCCGGGCGTGTAGAAGCCGAGATGCCAGCCGACCGGGCCGTTCGCCCGGCCGGTCAGCCGCGAACTGGTGGGATACCACTTCGGGTCCAGCCCCTGGGGCGCCTGCACGGTGAACGGCGCGATCGCCACCAGGCCGTTCAGGTTCGCGCGGTAGTCCACCTGCGGGATGGCGTTCGGATTGCGCCGGGGAGTGACCAGCAGGACGAACCCGACGACCACCAGGCAGGCGAGCATCGCGGCCGCGAACCCCGAGAACCCGGACATGAGGCGCCGGTACACCGATGGTGACACGGTGATCGGACCCTCGCCGGCCGACGTCTCCGGCGGGGCCTGGGTGCTCACCGGCGACCCGGCCGTCTCACGGCTTTCGCTCACGCCGGCTCTCCAGACTCGAGATGATCGCCAGCACGTCGTCGGCCAGCCGCCGGGAGGCCTCTTCGTCCTCCGACAGGGACACCTCGGAGACTGCGCCGGACACCGCGCCGGTCAGCACGACCACGAGCGCCTCGTCGACGTCGCCGTCACCGGAGTCGAACAGCGCGGCGTTGCGCCGCGCCCAGGTGCGCAGCCGCTCGCGCAGCACCCGGTCGAAGCCGGGCGGGCCGTCGCCGGACACGAACAACCGGGACAGGTCCGGCTCGGCGAGGCAGCCGTCGAGGTAGGCGCGCGCCCCCGCGATGAACACGCGCATGGGGTCGGTCTCCCCCAGGTCGCGGGCCCGGTGGACGGCCTCGCGCGTGCGCTCCTGCTGGCGGGCCTGGAACTCGCCGAAGAGCGTGAGGTAGAGATCGGCCTTGCCGCTGAAGTGGTGGTAGAGGCTGCCGACGCTGGCGCCCGCCTTGGCGACGATGTCGGTGACCGCCGCCTGGGCGAACCCTGCCTCGGAGAACACCTGGCGCGCGGCCGTCAGCAGCGCGCTCCGCGTGGCGGCGCCTCGATCCGACATGCGCGAAACCGGTTCGACGCTCACTGACGCGCTCCTCGTGGGGTGGGAGGCACGCCGAACACGCGCCGCGCGGCCGGCACGCCGCGGGCGTCCCCCGCGGCCGGCCCGCCGGCCGACGTCGGCCGCTCGTCGGCCTGCCACTCGATGTCGCTGCTCATGACGGCCCTAGATTACGCCCTGTCTGCTCGGAAATACGATCGAAGGAGACCTGCCAGGTAACCCGTCAGGTAAAGCCCGCCAGGAAAGGCCAGCATCGCCATGACTGAAGAAACGACCGTATCGTCCCCGCTGACCACCGAGGCCGACGCCCCCGACCGCAACCTCGCACTGGAACTCGTGCGCGTGACGGAGGCGGCGGCGATGGCCGCGGCCCGGTGGGTGGGCCGGGGCGACAAGAACGGCGCCGACGGAGCCGCCGTGAACGCCATGCGCCAGCTCATCAACACCGTGTCGATGAACGGCGTGGTGGTCATCGGCGAGGGTGAGAAGGATCATGCGCCGATGCTGTACAACGGCGAGCAGGTCGGGGACGGCAGCGGTGCCGACTGTGACGTGGCCGTCGATCCGATCGACGGGACGCGGTTGACGGCGCTGGGGCAGAGCAACGCGATCGCCGTGATCGCGGTGAGCCCCCGGGGCACGATGTACGACCCGTCCGCGGTGTTCTACATGGAGAAGCTGGCGACCGGGCCGGAGGCGGCCGACATGGTGAACATCGACGCGCCCGTGGCCGACAACATCCGCGCCGTCGCCCGGGCCAAGGGATGCTCGGCGGGTGACGTGACGGTCGTCATCCTCGACCGGCCGCGGCACGAGGGGATCGTGAAGGAGATCCGCGAGGCGGGCGCGCGCATCAAGTTCATCACCGACGGCGACGTGGCCGGTGCGATCATGGCCGCCCGTGAGGGGACGGGCATCGATCTGCTGCTCGGCATCGGCGGCACGCCGGAGGGCATCATCGCGGCCTGCGCGATCAAGGCCCTCGGCGGCGTCCTCCAGGGCAGGCTGTGGCCGAAGGACGACGCGGAGCGGCAGAAGGCGATCGACGCCGGGCACGACCTGTCGCGCGTTCTCACGACGGACGACCTGGTGACCTCCGACGACGTCTTCTTCGCCGCGACCGGCATCACCGACGGGGAGTTGGTCGGAGGGGTCCGTTACGGCAAGGGGATCACGTCCACGCACTCGCTGGTCATGCGTTCGCGCAGCGGGACGATCCGCCGGATCCACAGCGAGCACCGGCTGTCGAAGCTCCGCGCCTACTCGGCCATCGACTTCGACGCGGCGACCTGACGGTGAGGAGCGGGGGCCGGACGCGCCGACCCCCGCTCTGCTCCCCGGCTCGCGCGCCGGCCCCGCTCTGCTCGCGGCGCTTACTTCACCGAGCCGGCCGTGAGCCCGCCGATGAGGTAGCGCTCGATGAAGATGAACAGGATGACCACCGGCACGATCGCGATCAGTGACGTCGCGAACAGGTACTGCCAGTGCTCCTGGTACTGCGTGACGAAGGACGGGATCGCCACCGTCAGCGGCTGGCGGTTCGGCGACGACGTCACCGTCAGGGCCACGATGTACTCGTTCCACGCCCCGATGAAGGTGTAGACGATCGCCGTGACGACGCCGGGCAGGGAGATCGGCAGCGTCACCCGCGTCAGCGCCTTGACCCGGCCCGCCCCGTCGAGGAACGCCGCCTCCTCCAGCTCCTTGGGGATGCTGGAGAAGTAGCCGTGCAGGATCCAGACGCAGAACGGCAGGTTGAACGCGGCGTTCACCAGGATCAGCGACAGGAGGGTGTCGGTCAGGTTGAGCGACACCATCTCCCGGTAGATGCCGATCACCAGCGCGGTCGGCGCGAACATCTGCGTGACCAGGATGAGCAGCAGGAAGGCGTTGCGGCCGCGGAAGCGGTTGCGCGCGGTGTAGTACGCCGCCGGCAGGGCGACCAGCAGCGTCACCAGCGTCGCGGCCCCGGCCACGATCAGCGACACCTTCATGTTCTGCCAGATCGGCGCGGCCTTCCACACGTCGACGAAGTTGGACCAGTTCCACTTCGACGGCAGGTAGGAGGACCGCATCAGCTCGTGCTCGGGCTTCAGCGCCGTCACGAGCATCTCGAGGTACGGCGCGACGAAGAACAGCCCGACGAGCCAGCCGACCCCGGTGAGGATCACCTTGCGGACCGATACGGGCCCGCGCCGTGCGCCGGCGGGCCGGTTCGCGACCGGCCGAGCGACCGTCGCGGACTGCTGCGTCATGAGACTTCCTCCCGCCAGCGCGAGGCGCGCAGGTACAGCAGCACCAGCACGAGGATCAACGCGAAGTTGACCACCGCCATGGCCGCGGACTCGCCGACGTTCTGATCGAAGAAGGCGATCTTGTACATGAACGTCGTCGTCGTGTCGGTCGCGTGTCCGGGCCCGCCCTGGGTCATCGCCCAGATGATCGGGAAGGAGTTGAACACGTTGATCACGTTGATGATCGAGGCGATCAGCAGGGCCGGCCGCAGCAGCGGCAGGGTGATCTGGAAGTACGTGCGGAAGGTGCCCGCGCCGTCGACGCGCGCCGCCTCGTACACCTCACCCGGGACCGTCTGCAGGCCGGCCAGGATCACGAACGAGGCGAACGGCAGCGACACGAAGACCGCCACCCACATCATCCACAGCATCGCCTGGGTCGGGTGGGCCAGCCAGTTCACCGGCTTGTCGATGACCCCGAGGTCCACGAGGACCTCGTTGACCACGCCGAAGTAGTTGTCGAGCATCCACTTCCAGATCAGCGAGGTCATCAGCACGGACGCGGCCCAGGGCACGATGACCGCCCAGCGCACGACGCGCCGCCCGGGGAACCGGGCGTTGAGCAGCTGCGCCAGCCCCAGGGAGAGCACCATCGTGGCGACCACGACGCCGACGACCCACACCAGCGTGCGCAGCATGACGTCGACGAGGTCGCCCTCGCTGAACAGGTCGGTGTAGTTCTGCGCGCCCCGTGAACCGAGGGTCAGGCCCGAGGAGCTGATCTTCAGCAGTGATGTGCGGACCATCTCGACGACCGGCCACAGCACGACCACGGCGATGAGCACGATCGCCGGGCCGATCCACAGGAGCGGCGCGAGTGCCGACCTGATCCGCCGGGCGGCGCCGGCGCGCGGCACCGGGGTGGCGACCCCGGTGCCACGCGACCTCATCTTGACGTCCTGCACGTCAGCCGTTCTTCTCGGCCGTCTGCTGGATGTTGTCCAGGACCTTCTTCGGGTCGGCGTTCGCCACGGAGGTGCCGAGGCTCTGCTTCACCGCGCCGGCAACGGCCGACCAGGCGGGGTTGTCGGTCGGCGCGAACTTGGCGTTCGCGAGCGCGTCGACGAACGGCTTGTAGTACGGGTCGCTGCTCAGCGCCTCACCGGCCGACTTGGTCACCGACAGGAAGCCCTCGGTCTGCAGGAACTTGGCCGAGTTGTCCTTCTGGTAGAAGAAGTTCAGGAACTTGGAGACGGCGTCCTTGTTCTTGCCGCCGTTCTTGAACCCGACCAGGAAGTCCTGCACGCCGAGCGTGTTGTGCGTCGTGCCGTCCTTGCTGGGCAGCGGCGCGACGCCGAAGCTGAGGTCCTTGTTGACCGGCTGGATGGCGTTCTTGCGGGCCATCGGGCCGTTGATGCCCATACCGATCTTGCCGAGCGCGAACTGGTTGAACACCGTCTTGCGGTCGGTGGTCTCCGGGTTCGGCTGCGTCAGGCCGGACTTGTTCAGGTCCCGCAGGTAGTTCAGGGTGTCGACGTTGGCCTGCTGGTTGATCGCCCACTTGCCGGACGCGTCGACCCAGCCGCCGTTGTTGTTCATCGCCCAGGAGTAGAACTCGGCCTGGGCCTCCTCGGGGCCGAGCGGCAGGCCGTAACCGATGAAGCCGGCCTTCTTGATCTTCTGGGCGTCGGCCTTGACGTCGTCCCAGCTCTTCGGCGGGTCGGTGATGCCGGCCTTCTTGAAGATGTCCTTGTTGTAGAACAGCTGCCGGGCGCTGGAGATGAACGGCAGGCCGTACTGCTCGCCCTGGTACTTCGCCCCCGCCACGAACTGCGGCAGGAAGTCACTCAGCACCTGCGGCGAGACGATCTCGGACGCCTTGTAGATGAGGCCGTCGCGCGCGAAGTCGGAGTAGGCGTTGTAGTTGAGGATGTCGGGCGTCTGCTTGGTCTGTACCCAGGTCTTGACCTTCTGGTCGATCTGGGTCCAGTCGACCATCTCCAGGTTGACCTTGTAGCCCTTGTTCTGGGCCTCGAAGGTCTTGATCAGATCGTCCCAGTACACCTTGGTGTCCGCGTCGTAGATCGCCGCCGCGAACTTGATCGTCTTTCCGTCACTGCTACCACCGCCGGACGAACTGCCCTTGCTGCATCCGGTCATACCGAGGGCCACCGTGAGACCCGCGGCGATGGCGGCCATGAGATGCCGTTTCACCTGTCCCCGCCTTCTGCTCCTGCTTCGGCTCCGGGGCCACGCGGGTGCGCGCGACGTCCCCGGTCATTGTCTTCCTATGGGTTCGCCAATCCCCCGGCCCGGCCCCTCGACCCGTCACCTCCGAGCAGCCGTTTGGCGTGGCACAGCTGTGCGGCTCCCGCCGCCGCCTCCTTTCACGCAGCATGAAAGGTTGTGCACGATTGAGGCGCTCATTGAGCAAAATCGCGCATGGCACTGAACGATAGGAGCTGGTCCGTACCAGTTCAAGAGGAGAGGAAGGTAGGAGTCTTAACTGTTATCGAAGAGGCATGACCTGCTGATCTTGTCGCGCCCCGGTCACGACCGGCGGCGGGCCACCCCCCAGCGCCGACGCCGCTTGGGCGTACGGGCGTTGACCGACCCCAGGACGATCACGCCGCTGACCTCCACCACCGGGGCATCGGCGCCGTACGGCACCCGCACCCGCAGGTCCTGCGCGCCGAGAACGGAACGGCCGGTGAACTCCACCCGTACGCCCTCCGGCACCACGAGGCGGAGCCGCCCGGCGAGCATCGCCGCCCGCACGACGACGTGCCGGCGCTGCAGCAGGGCCTCCCGAAGGTCGATCTCCACGGTGCCGAACAGCGCGGACACCGGCAGTCGGACCGGCACCACCCAGCGCCCGCCGCGCCGTACGGTACCGAACAGCGCCAGCATCGGACGGTCCTCGACCTGGATGGGCTGCTGCTCGGCGGTGGTCAGGTCCGCGGTCAGCGCCGACAGCTCGCCCAGCGTGCGGGCGGTGTAGGCGCCCTCGACGCGTTCGGCGTGCTCATCGACGGTCAGCCGGCCGTCGCCGTGCGCGTCGCGCAGCAGCGCGACCACCCGCTCCCGGTCGGCGTCGGAGGCGCGCAGGTCACGCGCCGGCACGTGCTCGTCGTTCGGTCTCCACGGCAACTCCACGGCTCGACGATATTCGCTGGCGTGCCACCATGACCGCTTCGTAGCGTGGAGTCCATGGCGGACCTCCCGGCGATCACCCTGCGCGACGTCGTCAAGCGGTACCGCGACAAGGACGGGTCGCACATCACCGCGGTCGACGGGCTCACCCTCGACGTCCCGGCCGGAGTCTGTTTCGGGCTGCTCGGCCCGAACGGAGCGGGCAAGTCGACGACGATGAGGATGCTCACGGCACAGTCCCGCGCCGACGAGGGCGCCATCACCGTCCTGGGCCATCCCATTCCCGCCGAGTCCAAGGAGGCACGAGCGGTCATGGGCGTCGTGCCGCAGACGGACAACCTCGACGAGGAGCTGACCGTCCGGCAGAACCTCGAGGTCTTCGCCCACCTGTACCGCGTCCCCCGGGCCGGGCGGCGCGGCGCCGTCGACCGCGCCCTGGAGATCGCCCAGCTGACCGACCGCCCCGGGACCCGTGTCGTGAACCTGTCCGGCGGCATGCGGCGGCGGCTCCTGGTCGCCCGCGGGCTCGTGCACTCGCCACGTCTCGTCCTGCTGGACGAGCCCACCGTCGGCCTCGACCCCCAGGTCCGCGCCGACCTGTGGGGCCTCATCGCCGCCCTCCGCGACGAGGGCACGACCGTGCTGATGTCCACGCACTACATCGAGGAGGCCGAGCGGCTCGCCGACGGCTGCGCGCTGATGTCGGGCGGCCGGATCGTCGCGCAGGGCACGCCCGGCGACCTCATCGCCCACCACGCGGGCGGCAGCGTCGAGGAGCACCACGGCCCGCCCGACCGGCTCGCCGAGATCGAGGCGCTCGTACGCCGGGCCGGCCTGCCCACCCGCCGCACCGGCCCCACCGTGTCGGTGCTACGCGCCGAGCACATCCCGCCGTCGCTGGCCGACGCGCTCGGCAACGGCGACCGGGTCGTACGGCGCGCGGCCAACCTCGAAGACGTGTTCGTCGTCCTGACCGGAGAGAACGTTGGCTGACACGAGACTCCGCCGGTTCGAGTGGGCCCCGGTACGCGGCGTCTGGCGGCGCGAGCTGGCGCTGTTCCGGCGCTACTGGACCTCCACGTCGTTCGCCGCGACCGTCGAGCCGACGATCTACCTGCTGGCGTTCGGCTTCGGGTTCGGGTCGCTGCTGGGCCACATCGCGGGCTACCGCTACGTCGACTTCGTCGGCACGGGCATCGTGGCGACCGCCGCGCTGTTCACGTCGGCGTTCCCGGGGATGTTCAACACTTACATCCGGCGCATCTACCAGCACTCCTACGACGCGGTGCTGGCGACGCCCGTGGACGTCCACGAACTGGTCGCCGGTGAGGCGTCGTGGATCGCGGTCAAGGGCGGGCTGTTCTCGTGCGTGCCGCTGCTGGTCGCGCTGGTCTTCGGCCTGCCCCCGGCCGCCGGGATGTTCGCCGTACCGGTCTTCACGGTCCTCACGGCGATCGGGTTCGCGCTGTTCGGCGTCTGGATGTCCACGGTCGTCCCGTCGATCAACAGCTTCGACTATGTGATCACCGGGGTGCTCACCCCGATCTTCCTCGTCGCCGGCACGTTCTTCCCGGTCGACGGGCTGCCGGGCTGGGCCCGTACGGCCGCCCACTTCAATCCCCTCTACCACTGCGTCGAGCTGGTCCGGCACGCGGCGTTCGGCTTCCGGCCGCTCACCGACCTCGGCCACGTCGGCGCGCTCGCGCTCTTCGCAACGCTCATGTGGGTCCTCGCCGTACGCGGCATGCGCCGCCGCCTCATCGATTGAAGGACGACGGCACCGTCCGTGGCGGCGGCCGGTGCCGGCTGACGGCGGTGTTCCGGGTCCGGCCGCGACCGGCCGGACCCGAGTTCCGTGCGGCGTCCGCTAGGGGCGCTGTCCGGGCTTGTCGACGACGCCGGCCGCGAGGCGCACGAACAAGACGTCGATCGTTCCCTTCTTGACGGTCCAGGAACCGGATTTCCCGGTGCCGGCATCGCCCGTGTGGTCCTTGACCGCGACGGACCGCTCGCCCAGGAAGGCGTACGTCTTCCGATCGAACAGGATTTCGCTCCGCAGCCAGCCCTCGTTGACGCGGGAGACGGCGAGAGCCGGACGCCCGTCGACGTCCAACGCCTCCTTGTTGAGCGTCACTCCGGAGATCTTCGCCATCGCCCGATAGACCGTCGCCTCCTGCTGCGGTGGCACGACACCGTTGTTGTCGAGCAGTGAGCCAAGGAGGTCGAAGATATGGCCGTCGCGTTCGTCTGCGGTGTCGCCTGGGGCACCCTGCCGGCGGAACCACGCCAGCAGCGCGTCCGGGTCACGTGGCAGCGTCGACAGGGAGGTATAGCCGATAGGAGGCACCCCACCGCCCGTCGGGCTGATCTCCAGTTTGCCGTGGTCGTAGGAGGCCAACCTCTTGCCGTCGGCCCGGTACCAGGTCCGATCGATCCGTGTCTTCAGCGGCGTCTTGGACGTCTGGACCTTGCCGATCGGTGGATTCCCGGGAGAGGTGTACCGCGTCTCGGTATAGACCCACTGGTCGGCGCGGGGAGGTTTGTGCGGGCGGGCCTGTGCGTGCTCGGCCGCCTGGGCCAGCACCGTCTGGGCGTTGGCCACCGCCCCCGCGGGCAGGCCGGGCACGACCGGGCGGGGGTGACCGTTCTTGTCCGTGCCGCCGAGGTTCTGCGCCACGGTCACCCCGGCCGCGATCGTGACGGCCAGCGCCCCGACGGCGGCGAGCCGAAGGCCCATCCGGGGCAGGCGGAATCGGCGGGCGCGGCGGGGGGCCGTTCCGGCCGTACGGGCGGAGGCCCGCTCCAGGAGGGCGGCTCGGGCCGCCGCGTGCGCGGCCGCCGACGGAGGCGCCGGGCGGTCCCAGGCGTCGCGCAGGGTGGTCAGGTCGTCCATCGTCATCGGTCCTCTCGGGTGGTCGTCGGGTCGGTCCGGCCCAGGGCCGCGCGGATCCGCTTGCGGGCGCGGTGCAGTCGTGACCGTGCCGTGCCGGCGGGGATGCCGAGGGCGTCGCCCGCCTTCTCCGAGGTGAGCTCGGCCCAGGCGACCAGGAGGAGCACATCCCGGTCGGCGTCGGGGATCTCGGCCAGCGCCGCCGCGAGCCGTCCCCGATGGGCCTGCGCGTCGAGCCGGACCGCGACGCGGTCCGCGTGGCCCTCGCTGACCTCGTCGACGCCCGTACGGGCCAGCGCGCGGTACTGCCGGACCTCCGCCCGGTGGTGCCGGGAGATCAGGTTGGAGGCGATCCCGTACAGCCATGGGCGGGCGTCCGCGCGGGACAGGTCGTACTTCGTCCGGTTGTCGAACGCGAGCAGGAACGTCTCGGCGGCCACATCGTCGGCCAGGCTCTCGCCGAGCCGGCGGGCGGCGTACCCGTGGATCAGCACGTAATAGCGATCGAAGATCGCCGCGAAGGTCTCCGGCTCACGCAAGGACTGCTCGATGATCGCGGCGTCGGTGGCCTCCTCCGTCGGGAGGGCTCGCATCACCGCGGCCATGTCCAGGTCCTTCGTCTCATCGTCTGCCTTCCGCAGGGGGCATGGTCACCCCTCTTTCACCGATCGCCCGCAGAGTGTTCGCCGCCTCATCGGCCGTCCGCGGGTTCGGCGGTCGGCGTGACCACGTAGGCGATGATCCTGCGGGCATGCTCGATGTCACCGGCCGGGCAGATGCGCTCGCCGCAGCTCCACCACCAGCACAGTTCCTCTTCGGAATCCGGCATGCACCGGATGATCTCGGCGAAGTGCCAGTTGGCCTGAAGCGGACCCGGCGGGCACCGCCCCGACCCGGCTCGGCTCCCGCCGGAGTCCGTACGCTCGTTCACTTCGGGATCATTGCCCTTTCCGGGGCTCGGCGATGGGCGATAATCCCAAGGTCAACGGAGACGAGTCGGCGCTCACTCCCAGGGTCGGCCGTGTTCCGTCGCCTATCCGATCGGCGACGACGGGCTCGCCGGCCGGCGCCGCTCTCCCAGACCGTCGCCGGGCAGGCACGGACGTCTATTGACCTGCCGAGATCCACTACCTACGCTGACGCGAACGTATTTCACGTTCCGGAGGGCAGCGTGGCTGTGGAGATCGACCAGAGGACCCGGCACGGTCGGCGTGCGGCGTACGCGGCGTTCGGGGTGCAGGGTCTCTGCTTCGCCGCCCTCGTGACCCGCATTCCGGAGTTGCAGAAGGCCCACAACCTCAGCGACGGGACCCTCGCGCTCGTCCTGCTGGCCGTCCCGGTGGTCGCCGGGCTGGGCAGCGTGCTCGCCGGTTCGCTCATGCCCCGGTACGGCAGCGGCGTGGTGCTGCGGATCGCCCAGCCGCTCGTCCTCCTGTCGATCGTCGCGATCGGCGTCGCGCCCGGTGACCTCGCGCTGTACGGCACGACGGCGCTGTTCGGCCTGTTCGTCGGCGCGGTCGACGCGTCGATGAACGCTCAGGCGGTGACCGCCGAGACGCGGTACGGCAAGAGTCTGCTCACCGGGTTCCACGCCGTGTGGAGCGCGGCGGGCATCCTCGCGGGCCTGTGGAGCGCGCTCGCCAACAAGATCGATATGGGGCTCGGCACCGGGTTCGCCATCCCGGCGGCGCTCGGTATCGCGGCGTCCGTGTGGGCCGGCCGCCGCCTGTACCCGAAGGCGCTGGAGGCCACCGGGCCCAGCGACGAGCAGCTGAGGGCCGCGGCCAAGAGGGTGCCGTGGAAGCCGATCATCGTCATCGGCCTGGCGGTGACCTGCATGTACATCGCGGACTCCGCGACGTCGAGCTACAGCGCCAAGTACCTCAAGGACGACCTGCACGCCTCCGGTTTCGTCGCCCCGCTGGGATACGTCGCCTACCAGGTCTTCATGATGCTGAGCCGGACCGGCGCGGACCTGCTCGTCCGCGCGCGCGGCGCGGCGAAGGTCGTCGCGGCGGGCGGGCTGGTCGGCGGTGTCGGGCTGCTCACCGCGGCCGTCGCGCCGAACCCCGCCGTCGCCATCGCCGGGTTCGCCGTCGCGGGGCTCGGCCTGTCCGTCGTGGTGCCCACGTCGTTCTCGGCGGCGGGCCGACTCGATCCGACGGGGCTGGGCATCGCCGTGTCGCGGGTCAACGTCTTCAACTACGCGGGCTTCGTGCTCGGGGCGGTCGTCGCGGGCGCGGTCGCCTCCGACCTGTGGATCGCGTACGCCGTCGGCGCCGCGCTCTGCCTCGTCGTCGTCGGGACGGCGCGAGGGTTCGAACCCACGCCGGTCGCCGGCGCGACGCCCAACCCGGCGGTCGCCGAACGCCCCCTCGCCTGAGCGGGCGGTACATGCCGGCGCACCTGCCCCTGAGAGCGGGTCGAGTTCCGGTCGTCAGGACGGCCGCGCGTCCGTCTCGACGACCGCGACCTCGACGCAGTCGCCCTGCTGCACCCCGCTGCGACTGCTCTTCCGCCAGACCGGAACGTTCATTTCATCGTCTCCACGACTCGCTTGATCAATTCCCGGGACTCGACGACCGCGATCTCGACGCAGTCGCCCTGCTGCGCCCCGCTGCGACTGCTCTTCCGCCAGACCGGAACGTTCATTTCATCGTCTCCATGACTCGCTTGATCAATTCCCGGGACTGGTCCTCGGGTAGGGCCTGCTGGCCGATGCGGTCGTACCGGAGGAGGTACGAGCGGACCTCGTCCGCCGACGGCACCAGCCTCCCGCCGCCCGGGGACTCGGTGTAGGCGACGTCGCCCGACGGACCCGACATGATCTTGAAGCTGCCGTCGAGTCCGTAATGGGCGCCCGCGGACCGGGGGACGACGCGAATCCCGACATCCGGCAGTTCAGACGCCTCCAGGAGGCGGGCGAGCTGATTCCGCATCACCGCAGGGCCTCCTATCGACCAGTCGAGCACGCTTTCCGTGAGCAATATCAACAATACGGGCGGGTCGTCCCGCGTCAATATCACTTGCCGGGGCATCCGCTCCTCCACTAGGCGATCGACGTTCGGCACGCCTCCCGCCGCGATGAGTGCGTGAGCGTACTCCGAAGTCTGCAGCAGACCGGGCACGACCAGCGCCTCGAAGACCTTGATCACCGAGGACCGGGCCTCGATGTCCAGGTGCTGCTGATGCCAGTTCGGGTCGTGACCCCGTTGGGCGTACCACAACTGGATGGAGAAGTGGCCGCCCGTGCGCCAGGCCCGATCGAGGGCCGCCGCCTGCCCGTCGTCCAGCTTCGCCTCGGCGTTCTCCAGTCTGGAAATGCTGGACCGCGCGCAGTTGAGGATCTTCGCCACGGCGTCCCCGGTCAGATTGCGCTGGGCACGATGAAAGCGCAGGTCGTGGGCCATCCACGCCCACATGGACGACTTCGGGTCCGGCGACGACTTGGCCTGCATGGTGATCCCTCCTCATTTCCAGCGCTATCCCGATGTGCCGTGGAACGGCGACATCCATGCCGGGGGAATGCATTCTGGGAATACATATCAAGGCATCGCGGATCGAGGGAAAGGATCGAGGAATTGTCCGATATTTCAGGGGCCGATGGTGCCGAGGAACCAGCAATCGAGGCAGAAATGTCTACATCAGGGAATGGCGTCCTCCGGCAGGAGCGGTTGATCCGTGCCCGGCTGGACGAACTCGCCACGGCCCTGCGATGCCACGGGCTGGAGGTGCGGATAGGGACCAGCGCCCTGATGGCCTGGGCCCCCAAGGCATCAAGGATGATCAGGCCGTCGCGTTCCACCTCCACGTGGCTGACCCAGCCATCCGGCAGCGACGCCCGGACCACCTCGCGGACCCCGATGACGGCCGAGAGCCACCGAGCCGCCGCCGGCGGATCGTCGTACAGGACACAGGGCACGATGGTCGGATAACCGCGTCGCGGGTCGTACATGATCGATTCCTTTCTCCGGACCGACGCGACGACCGTAGGAGAAGTCCGGTGTCCGGGTCTTGAAGGAAATCGACCGCTTACCCGGCCCACCGGCGGACGACGGCCGGGGTCGTGGCCGCGAACCGGGTGAACTCCCGCGTCAGGTGGGCCTGGTCGGCGTACCCGCACACCGCCGCGACCTCGGCCGGAGGAAGGCTCCCGCGGGCCAGCAGCCGGGCCGCCCGCGCGTAGCGCAGCACGCGTGCCGCGGTCTTGGGCGTCGTGCCGACCTGCTGCCGGAAACGGGCCACCAGGTGCCGGTGGCCGCACCCCGCGGCGGCTGCGAGCTCCCCGATCGGAACCGCTCCGTGGGCGGCGCGCATCGTGCGCCACGCGGACACGATCTCCGGCGACGGCACCGGGCCGGCCTCCGCTCTCTCGGTGAGAAGGGCGTCGAGGAGGCGGAAGCGCACCGGCCAGGACCCGGCGCCCTCCAGGCGCTCCGTCCAGCGACCCGCCGCGGGCCCGATCAGGTCCGCCAGGGCCACGACCCGGTTGCCAAGCTCATGGGCCGGCACGCCGAGCAGCGAGAAGGCGCCGAGGGGATCGAGCCGGATCTGGACGCCGCACTGGCGGCCGTCGTGTCCCGTCAGGATCGGCCGGTCGTGAAAGCCCGCGACGAACGAGGTGAAGGGGCTCAGGTCACCGGCGTCGGGGGTGGCCTGGGCCTGGTGCGGGTCCCCGAACCCGATGATGAGGATGAGCTCACCGGCGGGCGTCTCCCGCCGTCGTACCGGCGCCGGGGTGGTCTCCCGGTAGCCGGAGTAGGCGAGCACCCGGCCGCGCAGAGCCGGGGCGGGCCGGCCGTCGGCCCACGCGCGGACCCCGGCGGCGCCGTCCATCGGCTGCGGTCCGACACGCACGAGCCGATGCTAACGCCGCCGCGGGCGGTCTCCGTCCGGCGGCGACCGGCGGCGATGACACGAAACCGCGTCCCCGCCGGGGGCGGGAACGCGGTCGACGGCAGACCCTATGGGTGGGAGGCGTGGGGGCGCATCTCCCGCTGGAGGCGCTGCATCGCCTCCTCACCGGCGCGTTCGGCCTCTTCAGGGGTTTTGATCTCGGTGAGGGCGATGCGCAGTGCGGCCTCGGCGGCGTCGGCCGCCGCGCGGGCGGTGATCGCATGGGTATGGGCGCGTTCGATGTCACCGAGGCCTATGCAGTCGAAGGCGACCTGCGTGTCGTGGGCGGCGAGTTCGAGTTGGCGGGCGGCTTCGTCAAGACTCATTGTCGTCCTCCTCATCGCGGCAGTCGTACCCGCCTCCGCGATTTCGACACGGGCGGACCGCGATGCGTGTTCCGTACCGTCCGAAAGTCGGCTATGCCGGGGTCTCCGGATCGGTGCGGGCGGCGGGCGACACGGCCCTCGCCAGGAGCTCCACCGCCTCGGCGAGTCTGCGCTCAGACAGGCGCGCGTAGCCGACGACGATCGCGGGCGGACCAGGGCGTCGCACGCGCATCTGGGCGACCCCTTCGACGGCGACGCCCGACGCGGCGGCTCGGGCGACGACCTCCGCCTCGTCGACACCGGCGGGCAGTTCGACGTACGCGTGCAGTCCGGCGGACACGCCGTGAACGCGCACCGCCGGGAGGCGCCGTGTCAGGGCGGTGGTGAACGCGTCACGGCGGTCCCGGTAACGCCGCCGCATGACGCGCAGGTGCCGGTCGTACGCGCCGCTCGCGATCATCTGGGCGAGGACGTGCTGGTCGAGCACTGAGGAGCCGAGGTCGTACAGCGCCCGCGCGGCGCGCAGCCGGACGGCCAGCCATGGCGGTGCCACCGCCCAGCCGAGCCGCAGGGCCGGGGACAGTGCCTTGCTCACCGACCCGGCCAGGACCACCCGTTCCGGAGCCAGGCCCTGCAGGCAGCCGACCGGCTCACGGTCGTAGCGGAACTCTCCGTCGTAGTCGTCCTCGATGATCACAGCGTCGACGGCCCGCGCCCATTCGACGAGGGCCGCGCGCCGGCGGGGTGAGAGTACGACCCCGGTCGGGAACTGGTGCGCGGGGGTGATGAGCAGCGCCCGTGCCCGCGTCCGGGCCAGCGCGGCGACGTCGATCCCCTCCTCGTCCACGGGAACCCCCACCATGGTGACGCCGGTCGCCCGGATCAGCGGGATCTGCTGGTGAGCGAGGGGATCCTCGACCGCGAGCAGCCGGTGCCCCTCCTCGATGAGGATGCGCGGGACGGTCGACAGCGCATGGGCCACACCTGCGGTGATCACGACCGTTCCGGGCTCCGCCACGGCGGCGCGCACACGCGCCAGGTACGCCGCGAGCTCGGCCCGCAGCCGTCGGGTGCCGGCCGGGTCCGGATAGTTGAGCTCGGCGTGCGGGAGCCCGCGCAGTACGTCGCGCAGCGTCGTCGCCCACCGCTCCCTGGGGAAGGACGTCAGGTCCGGCTTGCCGGGCCGCAGGTCGTACGTGATGCCCGGCGGATCGACCGGCCCGGCGTCCATGCCGGCGGCGAGCCGGAGAACGCGCCGGTGCGCCGCGCCGGCGGGGGTCGGCGGCGGCTCGGGCACGGGCGCCCGGGCCACCCGCGTACCGTCGCCCTGACGCGAGACGAGGAACCCCTCGGCGACGAGCTGCTCGTACGCGGTGACCACGACTCCCCGGGAGACGTTCAGGTCACCGGCGAGGTCGCGGGTGGAGGGCAACCGGTGCCCGGGGACGAGCGTGCCGCGTCGCACGAGGTCGCGCAGTCTGTCGGCGAGCTGGAAGGCCAGTCGACCGGCGGAGCGGTCGAGCGTCAGATGCAGGTCCACGCGCCGCCTTTCGGAATGGTCCTTTTTGCAGGCGATCGATTGGTCCTCGTACGAGGACCAATCACTGCTTAGCGTCTCAGCCCATGAAGCCCAGCACCAGCCCGCGCGGTGTCATCCAGGCCGCGTGCGCGATGATCCTCGTCGGAACGCTGACCGCCGTCTCCGCCGCGATCTCCCGTTATCCGGTGTACGGCGGCCAGGCGGTGCGCTATGCCGTCGCGGCGGTGATCCTCCTGACCGTCGCCCGATCGCGAGAGCGCTCCGGCCGCACGGCCGGGCGGCCACCGGCGCGTTCGCGCCTGACGCTCCGAGAATGGTCGCTGGTCACCGCGCTCGCCGCGACCGGTCTGGTCGGCTTCAACCTCTGCGTCGTCGAGGGGACGCGGCACACCACGCCCGCGATGATCGGCACGGTCGTGGGTGCGGTACCGGTCGTCCTGGCGGTGGTCGCGCCGCTGATGGAGCGACGGCGCCCGGCACCGCACCTCGTGGCCGCCGCGGTGATCGTGACGCTGGGCGCGGCGGCGGCCAACGGCCTGGGGGGTGGCAGTCTCTCCGGTCTGCTGCTGGCGCTCGGTGCCCTCGTCGGCGAGATGGCGTTCTCGCTGCTGGCCGTGCCGCTCCTGCCCCGGCTCGGGCCTGTCCGCGTGTCGGCGTATTCCGCGGCGGTCGCCACCCCGATGCTGCTCGCCGTCGGCCTCATCGTGGACGGCACCGCCGTCGTGCGGATCCCCACGGCCGGCGAGGTGGCCGGGTTCGCGTACCTCGCGGTCATCGTCACGGTGGGGGCCTTCGTGCTGTGGTACGACGCGCTGGGGCGGATCGGCGCGGACCGGGCCGGGCTGTTCGCGGGCCTGATCCCGGTGAGCGCCGCGGCCACCACGATGGTGCTCGGACTGGGCACGCCGAACGCCGCCGAGCTCACCGGCGCCCTCCTCGTCGGATGCGGGGTCGCGGCCGGGCTCGGCGGTGGAGCGGCGAGCCGCCGAGTGAGCAGGAGGCTGGGGGTGGGCCCCCGAGAGGGGGCCGGAGAACGATATGTGGCCGGTGAGGGACGAGCCGGCCGCGAAGCGAGCGAGAAGGCGAGCGCGACCGTGAGCACACCGGGCCGGCCGGCGACGGCCGTAGCCCCGCCGTCCGATCAGGGAGAAGTGCGTGTCGCCGACGCATCGTGTTCCTGACGTGAGGGTGCGGACGAAGGGTCGTCCGGGGACGCGACCGTGAGGCCGTGCCGGGACCCGAGCGGTGGGTGGCGGGAACCGAGCGGCAGGGGGCCGCGCCGGGTGGTCAGCCGACGCCGTCGAACGGCCTGACCTGGCCAAACCCCGAAGTCATGGGGGCCGCGCCGCTCGCCGATTCGAACACATGGTCCTTCGTAAAGATCTTCAGAGGATGCGTGCGAGAGGGCCATTCGCTACTTAGCGTCACGGGCATGGAACAGACAGCCTCCCGTGCCCGCGGCGTGGCTCAGGCCGCCCTCGCAATGATCACCCTGGGAACGCTCGCCGCCGTTTCGGCGGTGATCGCCCACTACCCCATCTACGGTGGCCAGGCCGTCCGCTATGCCGTGGCCACCGCCTTCCTCCTCGGCGTCGCCCGGTGGCGCAGACGTCGGCGGCCGGTACAGTCGCCGCCCGTCAAGCCCGACGCCCTCCTCGTCCGGCCGACCGTACGGGAGAGCCTCCTGTTCGCCGTGCTGGCCGTGACCGGGCTGGCCGGCTTCAACCTCTGCATGGTCGAGGGCACGCACTACACCAGCCCCGCGACGATCGGCACCGTGATCGGATCCGCCCCGATCGTCTTCGCGCTCATCGGGCCCCTGATGGAGCGCAGGCGGCCGACCGCACGCCTCGTGACCGCCGCCGTCGTCGTCACCATCGGCGCGGGGCTGACCAGCGGGCTCTGCGGCGGCCGGCCGCTCGGCCTGCTGCTGGCCGTCGGTGCTCTCGTCGGCCAGGTGGCCTTCTCCCTGCTGGCCGTCCCGCTGCTGCCCAAATTCGGGGCGATCCTCGTGTCGGCCTATTCCTCGGCGGCGGCCGCCATGATCCTGTTCGCGATCGGCCTGACCGTGGACGGCACCGCCGTGTTACGCCGGCCGACGGTCGGTGAGGCGGTGAGCATCGCGTACCTTGCGACGTTCGTCACCATCACCGCCTTCATCCTGTGGTACGACGCGATCAGCCTGATCGGCGCGGACCTGGCCGGGCTGTTCTCCGGATTGATCCCGATCAGCGCGCTCGCCACAACGGCGTTCCTGGGCATTCGCGCCATCCGGCCCGCCGAGCTGGCCGGGTCCGTGCTCGTGGGCATCGGTGTGGTCGTCGGGATGGGCGACCTCGGGGCGTCCCGTTCGCGAAGCGAGCCGGCGGCGTGAGCTATTCCGCCTCCGAGCGGGCGCACCGGCCCGGCGGCGCCGCCGACGAACGTGGTCGCACGCCGACTCCGCCCTCGCCGGGCGCGGTCGCGACCGCGCCGGACGCGGCGCCGAGGCCATCCGAACGGGCGCGGCGCCGCCGCCTCTCGGCGGGCGCGACACCCGGCCGCCTCGGCGGGTCAGCGGATCGGCCACTCCTTATTGATGTTCCGCAGCACGAGTATGAGCAGGCTCACCACGATGCCGGCGACGAGTGCCACGCCGACGACGGCGATCACGATGTAGAAGATGTTCGGGTGGTGGAACGTTCCGGCCGGGTCGGCATAGGCGATGAACAGCATGTTTTCCCCCTCTTGTCGTCATACCTCTGCCCGTGGCATCTCGGCAAGAGACCTCCGTCCCCGAGGCGCGTTCGGCACCGGGTTCGCCCCGCTCTAGGCTTGGGGACCACATCATCACCGCGTCGTCAGCGAGGAAGCCGATGCCCGAATTCGCCTTCACCGAGCTTCTCCCCCAGGGCCCGGACGAGACCGACTACCGCCTGCTCACGAGCGACGGGATCAGCGAGTTCGAGGCGGGCGGCCGCACCTTCCTTCAGGTCGAGCCCGAGGTGCTCCGGCTCCTCACCGAGACGGCGATCCATGACATCTCGCACCTGCTCCGCCCGGCGCACCTGACCCAGCTCCGGAAGATCCTGGACGACCCGGAGTCGTCGCCGAACGACCGGTTCGTGGCCCTCGACCTGCTCAAGAACGCGAACATCGCGGCGGCGGGCGTGCTGCCCATGTGCCAGGACACCGGCACCGCGATCGTGATGGGCAAGCGCGGCCAGCACGTCCTGACCGACGGCGACGACGAACGTCACATCGCGCACGGCGTGTACGACGCCTACACGAGGCTGAACCTCCGTTACTCCCAGATGGCGCCGCTGACCATGTGGGAGGAGAAGAACACCGGCAGCAACCTGCCCGCCCAGATCGAGCTGTACGCCGCGCCCGGCGACGCGTACAAGTTCCTGTTCATGGCCAAGGGCGGCGGGAGCGCGAACAAGTCCTTCCTGTACCAGGAGACCAAGGCCGTGCTGAACCCCGGCCGGATGCTGTCCTTCCTGGAGGAGAAGATCCGGTCGCTCGGCACCGCCGCCTGCCCGCCGTACCACCTCGCGATCGTGGTGGGCGGCACCAGCGCCGAGTACGCCCTCAAGACCGCCAAGTACGCCTCGGCGCACTACCTCGACACCCTCCCGACCGGGGGCGACCCGACCGGCCACGGCTTCCGTGACCTGGAGCTCGAGCAGCAGGTCTTCGAGCTCACCCAGAAGCTCGGGATCGGCGCGCAGTTCGGCGGAAAGTACTTCTGCCACGACGTCCGCGTCGTCCGGCTGCCCCGCCACGGGGCGTCGTGCCCGGTGGCGATCGCGGTGTCCTGCAGCGCCGACCGGCAGGCCCTGGCGAAGATCACCCGCGACGGCGTGTTCCTCGAGCGGCTCGAGGCCGACCCGGCGCGCTACCTGCCCGAGACCACCCACGACGACCTCGAGGGCGAGGTCGTCCGCATCGACCTCAACCGCCCGATGGACGAGATCCGCGCCGAGCTCGGCCGCTATCCCGTCAAGACGCGGCTCTCGCTGACCGGGCCGCTCGTCGTGGCCCGGGACATCGCCCACGCCAAGATCAAGGAGCGTCTGGACGCCGGCGAGCCGATGCCGCAGTACCTCCGCGACCACGCCGTCTACTACGCCGGCCCGGCGAAGACGCCGGAGGGCTACGCGAGCGGGTCGTTCGGACCGACGACGGCCGGCCGGATGGACTCCTATGTCGAGCAGTTCCAGGCGGCCGGCGGCTCGCTGGTCATGCTGGCCAAGGGCAACCGCAGCAAGCAGGTGACCGACGCGTGCGAGGCGCACGGCGGCTTCTACCTCGGATCGATCGGCGGCCCGGCCGCCCGCCTGGCCCAGGACTGCATCAAGAAGGTCGAGGTGCTGGAGTACCCCGAGCTCGGCATGGAGGCGGTCTGGAAGATCGAGGTCGAGGACTTCCCCGCGTTCATCGTGGTGAACGACAGGGGAGACGACTTCTTCGCGGACACGACCGGGCCGCTGCTGACCATCGGCCGACGCTGACGCCCGACCGGCCGCCGTGGCCTGACTGCGGAATCAGACCGACGGTGAATCGGGCCAGTTCCAGGTCATGGCGCTCTTGCCGTCGCGGTCGATGTCGTACTTGACATAGCCGTCGGCGGTCCAGCCTCCGTTGACCTTCGAGGAATCGACCTTGGTCGAGCAGAACACGTCGCCGTCCTTCTGCGTGTTCACCTTGTGGCGGGCTTCGCACGACTGGGTCTGCCTCGCGACATTGTGGCGTTCGAGGCGGAGGACGAAGCCGACCTTGTCGAACTTGCGCTTGTCATCGACGTCGGAGTCGCCGCCGTTGTGCCAGTGGATGTCCGCGTAGGCCCAGTGTTTGCCGTTGGAAAGCTTGACCACGCAGAGGTTGATGGCGAACCTGGTGTCTTTACCGGGCGTCGGGAGGGTCTTCTTCATCTTCGGGTTGTCGCTGTAGAGGCAATGTTCCGTGTCCGCGTGCGCCGGCGGCGCCAGGGCGGTGACGGCGGCCGCGGTGACGGCGGCCGCGCTCAAGGAGCGGACGATTCGCGTGAAGCGCATGGTCTTCCTTCCGAGTTTTCGCTGGTGGAGGGGGACGCGCTGAGCCGCCCCCAGGGGAATCAGCGAAGCGGCATGAAGATCATCATGCCGGAATGACGACCGCGAAACGCCCTTAATGCCACAAATCAGGGCCAGGGTCGCAGAAGTCCGAACGCAGAACACGGGGCTTCGGCGGCCAGATCAGTGGGGCCGGCTGGCCGCGGTATTGCCGGGCCGCGCGCGGCCGGAATGCAGGGCTGCCTGCTATTTGCGCTTGACCTTGGTCTTGTTCTTGGCCTTGTTCTTCGTGGCCAGGCCGTGGCTGGTCTTGGTGGCCTTGGTCGGTGCGGCCGCGGCCTGGCTCGTCTTCGCCGGTCTGCGGGCCGGAGCCGTACGGCGCGCGGCCGACGGGGCCGTGCCGGCGGACACGGGCCGCAGCGGCACCCCGCCGCCGGGTCGAAGGGACGGCGGGGCCGGGTTCGACGGCGTGACGGTGCCATGGCCGGGAGACGAGCGCTCCGCCTCCTGGCCGCCTCCGGAGGTGACGGTCACCGTGACGACCACGGCCGCGGCGGCGACCGCCGCGGCGGCCACGCCCGGCACCATCATCCGCCGTGCGCGTCTGACCCCCGTGGGCTTCGTGACGTCCGCCCCGAGCCGTGCGAGCAGTTCCCCGGTCCGCGGTCGCTCCGCCGGGTCCTTGGCCAGTGCGGCCGCGACCAGCGGACGGAGCGATTCGTGCAGGTCGTCGAGGTCAGGCGGTTCGTGGATCATCCGCAGCGCCACCTCGTCACCGTCCCCTTGACCGAACGGGTTGCGGCCGGTCCCGGCGTAGGCCACGAGACAGCCCCACCCGAAGACGTCGGCCGCGCCGGCGGCGGGCCGCCCCGTCAGCCGCTCGGGCGGGATCCAGCCGGGACTGCCCATCACGACGCCGTCCTTGGTCAACCCGCCCGAGGCGGGAAGGCGCTGGGCGATCCCGAAGTCGATGATGCGGGGGCCGTTGGGCGTCAGCAGCACGTTGGCGGGCTTGAGATCCCGGTGGACCATGCCCGACCCGTGGATCGCGGCCAGTGCCCGCGCGACCCCCGTGGCGAGGGCGCGCAGCTGCTCCGGCCGCAGGGGCCCGCTCGTGTCGACGAGGTGCGCGAGTGACGGGCCCTCGACGTACTCGGTGATCAGGTACGGCGGTCTGTCGGTCGTGCCGTCGACGAGTACCCGCGCCGTCCACCCGGCGGGCACCCGCCGGGCGCACTCCGCCTCGCTCTGGAACCGGAGCCGCACGCCCTCGTCGTCGGCGTCCTCGGGACGCGCGGTCTTGACCGCGACGAGACCGCCGCTCCGGTCGCGCCCCAGGTAGACGACGCCCATCCCGCCCGAACCCAGCCTGGCGACCAGGCGGTGCCCGCCGATGGAGGCCGGATCGTCGATCTCGAGCGGAAGCACACCGGAAGCGAGGACCGTGGGTCCGTCGAGCCCCGAAGCCGAAAAGGTTTCCATCCTCACGCCTCTTCCGATGGCGTTGACAACAGACCTGCCTGTCAGCTCCGATCTTGCAGCGGTGCCGACCTGAGTGCAAGATCACCGTAAGGATCCGCGTGCCGCGACGGGCACACGCGGGTATCTTGCGCTTCGTGGCCGAGTCCCGGGATCGCTTGCTCTCCGGTCGTTACCGGCTGATCGAGGAGATCGGCCGAGGTGGCATGGGCACCGTCTGGTGGGCGTACGACGAGGCCGATGAGCGTGAAGTCGCTGTCAAGGAGGTCCACCTCCCGCCCAGTCTGAGGCCCCGTGAGCGGATCAACCTCATCAAGCGCACGAACCGCGAGGCGATGTCCGCCGGCCGGCTGAACCACCCCGGTCTCATCGCGATGTACGACGTGGTGATCGAGGACGACCGCCCGTGGCTGGTCATGGAGTATGTCGCGGCCCGGTCTCTGGAGGACGTCTTCGTCGACGGCCCGATCTCGCCCGTACGCGTCGCGGAGATCGGCCGCCAGCTGCTCGACGCGCTGCGGGCGGCCCATGAGGCCGGCATCGTCCACCGTGACGTCAAGCCCAGCAACGTGCTCCTGGAGACCTCCGGGCGGGTGGTCCTGACCGACTTCGGCATCGCGACGTACGAGGGCGCCACCACCCTCACCCAGTCGGGGACGTTCATGGGCTCACCGGCGTACGTCGCTCCGGAGGTCGCCCGTGGCGAGCAGGCGTCGCCCGCCTCGGACCTGTGGTCGCTCGGCGCGACCCTCTACGCCGCCGTCGAGGGACGGCCCCCGTACGACTTCGAGACGGCGATGGCCACGCTCAGTGCGCTCGTCACGGCCGAGCCCGACCCACCGACGCGTGCCGGGCCGCTCCGCCCGTTGCTCGACGGCCTCCTGCGTAAGGATCCCGCGCGGCGGCTGACCGCCGAACGCGCCGCCGCGCTGCTGACCACCGCCACGGCCCCGCCGTTGCCGCCGCGCCCGGCGGAGGTCTCGCGAGCGCGGTCGAGCAGGCGGTCCAGCCACGAGTGGTCCAGCAGCGAGCTGTCCGGTCTCCGGAGACCCGGCCGGGCGCAGCCGGCTCCGCCGGGTGTCGGGCGCTCCGGCCGCGCGAAGCCCACGCCGACCGGCCCGGAGGGATCGGACCGTGCGCGGTCCGAGCCCCCGGACCTTGACCGGCCGGGCCGGGCGCCTGCCACGCCGTCCGGCCTCGAGCGGACCGGGCAGGACCGGACGAGTCGGGACCTGCCGGTGACCGGGGCTCCGGGTCGGGCACCCGCGCAGCCGACAGCGGACTGGGTGCCCGTCGCGAGGCCGTCGGGCACATCGGCCGCCGGATCCGCGCGCGGCCGGCGGCGGTTGATCGACCGGCCGGGAATGCTGCCCGCCGTGACCGGCGGTGTGCTGGCGCTCGCGGTCGCGGCCGGCGTGCTCGCCGGGCTGGGCGGCTGGGCCGGTCCGCGGGACGCCCCGTCCGGCGCCCGCTCGCCCGCCGCCGGTGCTCCCCCGACCGTGGCGCCCCGTACGCCCGGCGCCACCTCGACGCCGACGCTCACCGCGCGGTTTCCGGGCGCCCTCCCCCTCACGCTGCTGGACGCGTCGGACCGGCCCGTGTCGCGCCGGGTGGCGAGGGAGAGCGGCGCCTGGCCGGACGCGTCCGCGCTGACCCTCAGCGTTCCCGGCCATGTCCGCCGTGTGGGCGTGCTCGTCGTCTGCCGGTCCGGCGCACGCCGGCTGTCGTTCACGGCCTACGCGCTGGGCGTCCCCGGCCGGACGGTGAACGGCGACTGCGCCAAGAGCGGGCGCCGGGTCTCGACTCCACCCGAGCTGAGGCTTCCCTCCGGCGCGTCGCACGTCCGGATCCGCGTACGCCTGCGCCGCGGACCGGAGGCCGTCGCCGGCCCGATCGAGTGGCTCGTCGGCGCGTACGAGTCCCTGACGGGGTGAGCCGCGCGCCCGGACCCGCCCCACGCGGGGGCCTCCGGTGCCTCGCCCCTCATCGCGTCACGAGCGCGCGGCGACCCGCCACGTGGGGGGCCATCCGGCACCTCGCCGCTCATCGCGCCCACGGGCGCGAGGCGACCCGCCACGTGGGGGCCACATCCGGCGCCTCGCCGCTCATCGCGTCACGGGCGCGAGGCGATCCGCCGCCGGCCGGCCGGACCGGCCCGTGGCGGGGAATACGGCTGGTGTCTCATGGGTCGGGTATGGACGGGGACGATTCGACGGCTCTGGAGACGACCGATGAGCGAGCAGCAGGAGTTCCGTATCGAGCACGACTCCATGGGGGAGGTACGCGTTCCCGCATGGGCGAAGTGGCGTGCACAGACCCAGCGGGCGGTGGAGAACTTCCCCGTCTCGGGGCAGCGGCTGGACCGCGCGCACATCGCCGCGCTCGGCCACATCAAGGCGGCCGCCGCGAAGGTCAACGCCGAGCTCGAGGTGATCGGCAAGGGGATGGCCGACGCGATCGCGGAGGCCGCGCTGGAGGTCGCGGGCGGCGACCACGACGCGCACTTCCCGATCGACGTGTTCCAGACCGGGTCGGGCACCTCGTCGAACATGAACACCAACGAGGTGATCGCGACCCTCGCCCAGGAGCGGCTGGGGCGGCCGGTCCACCCGAACGACGACGTCAACGCCTCGCAGTCGTCCAATGACGTGTTCCCGTCGTCGATCCACATCGCGGCGACCGGCCTGGTGGTGCACGAGCTCATCCCCGCCCTGCGGCACCTCGAGAGCGCTCTGGACCGTAAGGCCGAGGAGTTCGCGTCCGTCGTCAAGTCCGGTCGGACGCACCTGATGGACGCCACCCCGGTCACGCTGGGCCAGGAGTTCGGCGGCTATGCCGCGCAGGTACGGTACGGCGTCGAGCGGCTGGAGGCCGTGCTCCCCCGGCTCGCCGAGCTGCCGCTGGGCGGCACCGCCGTGGGCACCGGCATCAACACCACGCCCGGTTTCGCGGACCGGGTCATCGCCGAGCTGGCCCGGGCGACCGGGCTGCCGCTCACCGAGGCGCGGAACCACTTCGAGGCCCAGGGGGCCCGCGACGCCCTGGTCGAGACCAGCGGCGCGCTGAAGACGATCGCTGCGGGCCTGACGAAGATCGCCAACGACCTGCGCTGGATGGGCTCGGGGCCGCGCGCCGGGCTGAGCGAGATCCGGCTGCCCGACCTCCAGCCCGGCTCGTCGATCATGCCCGGCAAGGTGAACCCGGTGATCCCCGAGGCGGTGTGCCAGGTCGCCGCGCAGGTGATCGGCAATGACGCCGCGATCACGTTCGGCGGCGCGTCGGGCAACTTCGAGCTCAACGTGATGCTGCCGATGCTCGCCCGCAACCTCCTGGAGTCGATTCGCCTGCTGGCGAACGTCTCCCGGCTGTTCGCCGACCGGTGCGTCGAGGGCATCGAGGCCGACGCCGACCGCTGCCGGGAGTACGCCGAGTCGTCGCCGTCGATCGTCACGCCGCTCAACCGCTACATCGGCTACGAAGAGGCGGCCGCGGTCGCCAAGCAGGCGCTGCGCGAGCGCAGGACCATCCGGGAGGTCGTCCTGGAGCGCGGCCACGTCGACGCGGGCCGGTTGACGATGGAACAGCTCGACGCCGCCCTCAACGTCCTCGCCATGACCCGTCCCGCCGGCTCCTGACCCGGCGCCTTCGCGTCGTCCGATCCGCCGGGGACCCGGCCGCCGCCCGAGGCCGCGTCCGGTGCGGCCGGCCCCATCGCCGAAGGGGCTGGCCGCACCGGACGCCGCGGATCAGTACCAGCCGCTGGCCGCCGAGTGGCCCCATGCCGTGCAGGGATTCCCGTACCGGCTCTTGATGTAGCCCAGCCCCCACTTGATCTGCGTGGCCGGGCTGGACCGCCAGTCCGCCCCGGCGGCGCGCATCTTGGCCGCCGGGAGGGCCTGCGGGATGCCGTACGCCCCCGACCAGGGGTTTCGGGCCCGGTGGTTCCAGCTGCTCTCCCGCGTCCACAGGCGGTCCAGGCACTGATACTGCCGGTACGACCAGCCGTTTTCGACGAGGAACGGCAGGGCGAGCACTCGGTTGCGTTCCCCGATGGTCAGCTGCGGTGGCCGGGCGGGCACCAGGTCGGGCCGTGCGTGGGCCGGTTCCGCGCCGCGTGCGGGCGTCTCCCCCGTGAGTCCGGTGATGAGAGCGGCGGCGCTGCCGAGCGCGGCCACGCTGCTCCGGGAGAGTCCCGTCAGTTTGAGATCCAAGTCGGCTCTTCCGTCAGCCGGAACGCCGGTCACGCTCCGTGCAGGCCTTCACTCCGCCGGTCGGCTGCCCTGCGGGCGACCGGGCCACCGGACGGCATCCCATCAGGGCGCCGCACGCGACGTTCCGCGCTTCGGAGTGACGGTGACGGTCCGTCCCGGACGGGAGCGGACCGTCACCACGCCATGACACGTTCCGTGACACGCCCTGCTCGACACCGCTCCCGGCCGCGTCTGTGCCGCTCTTTTACCGACTTCTTGCCGCCGATCAGGGGTGTCGGGATGAATCGGCGGCGACAGGCCCTAGTACCAGCCGGTTCGGTCCATGTGCGACCATGCGCCGCACGGCGTCTTGTAACGACCCTTGATGTACTTCAGACCCCATTTGATCTGGGTCGCCGGGTTCGACTTCCAGTCCTTGCCCGCGCTGCGCATCTTCTTGCCGGGCAGCGCCTGGGGAATGCCGTAGGCACCCGACCAGGGGTTGTGCGCCGTGTGGTTCCAGCTGCTCTCGCGGTTCCACAGTTTCACCAGGCAGGTGAACTGGCGCTTGTAGGTGCGATGCCACCGCTTCTTCACGAGCGGCTTGGCGATGCGCTGATTCCGCTGCTTGCGGCTCAGCTTCTTCTGCGCGCTGACGGCGACGCGTTCGGCCGCCGTGGTGGGTGAGGCCGCCTGAACCGGTGCCTCGGCGGCGAGGCCGATGCCGAGGCACATGCAGAGAGCGAGTGTCACGGCCTTGACCGCGGAGAGGCCACGTGGGCGCTTGGGGAACAAGAAGGACCTTTCATCAGCCGACGCGCCGGTCACGCGGCGAGCGGTGTCCGCCTCGGCCGTAGCGGCCTTCGTGGAGCGGGATGGAAGGCGACCGGGCGATCGGCCGGCGTCGCTGTGGGACGCCGTGCCCGGCCGTGAGGGACGGCCGGGCATCCGAGGCGGTGCGGCGGGTGGCCCGCCGCGTTCATCCCCACGGGCGTCTCACGATCCGTGGGTGGGCCCGGCGGCCGGTGGCCGCCGGGCCGAAGGGGAATGTCAGTACCAGCCGGTGGACTGGGAGTGGCCCCAGGCGCCGCAGGGCGTGCTGTAGCGGCTCTTGATGTAGCCGAGGCCCCACTTGATCTGCGTGGTGGCGTCGTTCTGCCAGTCGGGCCCGGCGCTGGACATCTTGGAGCCGGGGAGCGCCTGCGGGATGCCGTACGCGCCCGAGGCATTGGCCGCGTGCACCCGCCAGCCGCTCTCGCGGTTCCACAGACTGACCAGGCAGCTGAACTGCGAGCTCGGACTCCAGCCGAAGCTCGACAGCATGTTCCGCGCGATCGTCTGCGCCTCGCCGGCCGGAACGGCGTCGCCGCCGCCCCCGCCGGTGCCACTGCTCGGGCTGGTGGTCGGCGTCTTGGTCGGAACGGGCTCACCCTTGGCCAGCAGCTTCGGCCGGTCCTTCTCGCTGCGGGCGGCGCGCAGGGCGCGGCTCTTCAGCTCCTTGCGGCGCTGGCTCTCGATGCTCTTGCGCTGCGTGTCGGTGAGCGGGGCCGGCTGCTCCGCCTGGGCCTGCACCTGAGCGGAGGGCTCGGCGGCGGCCTTCTTCGTGGGCGTGGAGTCACCACCGGTGAGCGCGAACGCGGCGGTGCCGCCGCCCACGACGACGGCCGCGGCGGCGGCGATCGCACCGATCTTCACCAGCCTGCCCGAGGGGCGGGACCTGCGGCGCATCGACTCGAAGCCATCGTCCCCGGAGCCGGGGCCGGGGCCGTTCGGCGGCAGAGGGCCGCCGGGAGGGGGAGCGCCGAAGTCGTTGCGGGTGACCTCGAACTCATCGACCGGGGCGGTTTCGGCCGTCCCCGGCAGGGGCATGGCGGAGGTGGCCCCGGAGACGTCCGGCCCCTCGGGCCACGACGCGATGGGGGAACCCGCGACCTTCACGTCCTCGGACGAGGGCTGGTTCTCGAGGAAACGGGCGTCGTCCCACGGTGCGTGAGGCTCGGTGCCGTCTTGTCGATCGTCTCGCCCGGGGGACCCGAAACGGTCTCCGTACAAGGCGGTCCTTCCGACGGTCGCACGCGCATGGGCACGCGTACGAGTGCCATCACCCCCGGCGCCGCCGCGACTCGAAAGCGCGCGGCACCCTGGGCGGGCTTGCCCTCCCGACATGCGGCGCACGGGGGGTCACGCCGGGACCGGGGGGTGTCCCGCAGGAGTGCTTACGGCGGACCACACTGCAGTAAGACGGGGGGTACTCCGCAACCGGAATGACGTGACTGATCTCACGTCTAATCACGTCACATCGGGCACAAACGACCGAACATCCACTCCGAGCAGGGAATTCACTGGTGGCGACATCGTTATGTGATGTTGGTCACACTATGACGATCGCCGTTTGAACGACTCCGGGGCGTGACGAAAAGGGGCTCCTCCGATCGAATCGGAGGAGCCCCTGGGCCTGCGCGGAATCAGACGCCGACGTCGCCGAGCGTCTCCGTCACGAGGGCGGCGATCGGTGAGCGCTCGGACCGGGTCAGGGTCATGTGCGCGAACAACGGGTGCCCCTTGAGCTTCTCGACCACCGCCACGACGCCGTCGTGGCGACCGACCCGCAGGTTGTCCCGCTGCGCGATGTCATGCGTCAGCACCACGCGCGAGCCGGTGCCGATGCGCGACAGCACGGTGAGCAGCACACCGCGTTCGAGGGACTGCGCCTCGTCGACGATCACGAACGAGTCGTGGAGCGAACGGCCGCGGATGTGGGTCAGCGGCAGCACCTCGAGCATGCCGCGGTCGAGGACCTCCTCGATGACGTCCGGAGTGGTCATGGCGGACAGGGTGTCGTACACCGCCTGTCCCCACGGGGACATCTTCTCGTTCTCGGTGCCGGGCAGGTAGCCGAGTTCCTGCCCGCCGACGGCGTACAGCGGCCGGAACACCACGACCTTGCGGTGACTGCGGCGCTCCAGAACGGCCTCCAGGCCCGCGCACAGCGCCATGGCCGACTTGCCGGTGCCGGCCCGCCCGCCGAGCGAGATGATGCCGATCTCCTCGTCCATCAGCAGGTCCAGCGCGACGCGCTGCTCCGCCGACCGCCCGTGCAGGCCGAACACCTCCCGGTCGCCGCGGACCAGCTGCACGGACTTGTCGGGCATCACGCGGCCGAGGGCCGAGCCGCCGGCCGAGATCAGCCGGAGCCCCGTGTGGCACAGCAGGTCGCGCGCCTCCTCCAGGTCGAGCCGGCCCGCGTCGTACAGCTCCTCCAGCCGGTCGGAGCCCACCTCCAGTTCCACCATGCCCGTGTGACCGGTCTCCACGACCGTCTCGGCGCGGTACTCCTCCGCCGTGAGGCCGACCGACGCGGCCTTGACCCGCAGCGGCAGGTCCTTGGACACCAGCACGACGTCGTGCCCCTCCTGGGACAGCGAGAGCGCCACCGTGAGGATGCGGGTGTCGTTGTCACCGAGCCGGAACCCGGCCGGCAGCACCGACGGATCCGAGTGGTTGAGCTCGACTCGGACCGTTCCACCCTGGTCACCGACCGACAGCGGCTCGTCCAGGCGGCCATGGGCGACCCGCAGGTCGTCCAGGGTGCGAAGGGCGTTCCGTGCGAAGTAGCCCAGCTCCGGGTGGTGGCGCTTGGCCTCGAGTTCGGTGATCACGACGATCGGGAGTACGACCTCGTGCTCGGCGAACCGGGTCAGCGCCCCCGGGTCGGCGAGCAGAACGCTGGTGTCGAGGACGTACGTGCGCCGGGTGGTGGCAGGTGTGGCCACTCGTTCTCCTTCGGGCACCTGCCCAGGCGGGCCGCCTGGGAAAGCGCCCTTTCCTCGGGGGGACCTGGTACGACGCTAGGCCGAAGGAACCGCCCGAGAACAGATGCGCACCGAGTGGTCGACCGGCCGAAACCGGCCGTTCGGGAACGCTCAACCGACGGTTCAGAAGCCGTAGCGCCGATGCCTCGCGGCGTAGGAACGGATCGCCCGCAGGAAGTCGACCTTGCGAAAGTCAGGCCAGAAGGCCTCGCAGAAGTGGAACTCCGAGTGGGCGCTCTGCCAGAGCATGAAGCCGGACAGGCGCTGCTCTCCCGACGTGCGGATGACGAGATCCGGGTCGGGCTGGCCGCGGGTGTACAGATGCTCCGCGATGTGCTCGACATCGAGGATCTCGGCCAGTTCCTCGATGCTGGTGCCCCTGCTCGCGTGCTCATGCAGGAGTGAGCGCACCGCATCAGCGATCTCACGTCTACCTCCATACCCAACCGCGACGTTCACAATCAGACCAGGGGCGTCAGATGTGCTTTCGGCGGCGTGCTTCAGCACACGTGCGGTTTTGTCGGGCAGGAGATCGAGCGCTCCGACCGGCTGGACGCGCCAGCCCTGGCCGGCCAGGTCCTCCACGGTGTTCTCGATGATCGCCAGCAGCGGCTCCAGCTCCTCCGCGGGCCGGGACAGGTTGTCGGTCGACAGCAGCCACAGCGTGACGACCTCGACGCCCGTCTCCTTCGACCACTGGACCAGTTCGGAGATCTTGTCGGCGCCCCGCTGGTGACCGGTGGCGACGTCGGCGAGACCCATCGACCGCGCCCACCGGCGGTTGCCGTCCAGGATCACCCCGATGTGGCGCGGTGTGGTGTCCGGGCTGAGCCTCGTCTCAAGCCGTCGTTCGTAAAGCTTGTAGACCAGGTCTCGCAAGCCCATGTGCCCGCACCTTCTTCGTCGACGCCAGGGGGATCAGCAGTCAATTATCGCCCCGGAGGGCGCATGCCGGGCGCTTACCGGTGAACTCGCGAGGACGTCTCGGTAATCGGCGCCCACCCGCCGAGCCTCGACGACCAGGGCCGCCAGGAAGTCGGCGAGCTCCGCGGAGGTGAGGACCGCGCGCACCCCGTGGCCGTCCGTTCCCCATGCCTCCACGACGGCCCTCCGGGACCGCCGCCACTCACCGCCGCGGTGGTCCGGGCCGGACAGCCAGGTGCACGACGTGCGGAGCGTGCACCGGAGTTCGCCGGTGCCGGCCGTGTCCGCGCGCTCCCTGCACCGGAACGTGAACAGCTCGGGCTCCCGGGAGACGAGCCGGTACTCCCCAGGGGCGCCCGGCGCCGCCGGGGCCGGCGGTTCGGGAAAGCGATCCGCCTCATCGGGCCAGGCCCGTGCCTCCGGTGAGCCCTCGAGGCGAGCGTCGGCCACCCGGCGGGCGAGCGCGGCCAGGAAGTACCCGCAGCACTCCCCCACCGCGCCGAACGACCGGCCGTCGCACTGAAGTTCGAGCGTGACCTCGTACGGGGTGCCGCTCCGGTCGCGGACCGGAACCATGATCACCTCTAGCCATGATCCGTCGACGCAGCGTAGTTCTCCCACATGGGTAAGCGTAGATTGCTGTTTTGCTCCAGATCGAGAGCCCACGGGATACTTGACCCGACGCTGACCGACCCGGGCGCCCGAGGTCACCCGGGATGAGGCGGCGCGTGAAACGCCCCGGGCGCCCGGTTTCCCGTTGATCGGACGTGAAACGCCCCGGCGGCGGGCGTCCCGCCGCCGGGGCGTACCCATCCCGGGTTGGTCAGCCGATCGACTTGACGATCGCCTCGTCGAGGCCGGTGAAGGATGAAAGGTATTCGCGGCGCTCGGCTTTCAAACGCCCGACCATCGCGTCGTACTCCTCCATCCGGCCCTGCCGCTCGTACAGCCGCCGGGGCTGGAGGATCTCGATGTCATCGATGCCGGGCAGGGACGAGGCGATCTCGTACCCGAAGTCGGGATCGTCCTCCCACTCGATCGTGCCCTCGACGATGGCCTGCACGATCGCCGACGAGTGCGGGATCTTCACCTTCTTGGCGCGGTCGTCGCCCTCGCCGCCTCCGACGCGGCCGGTGTTGAGCACGAAGACCTTCATCTCGTGGCTGTCGAGCAGTTCGAGCATCCGGTTGCCCATGTCGGCCATGTCGCGGGGGAAGAAGGGGTTGGTCCCGGGCACCCGCAGGAACTTGCCCTCCTCGTCCTTGCCGCCGGCGCTCGTGCCCGTCGTCTCGCCGAGCATGAAGTACGCCGCCGCCTGCGCGCGGTCGAGCCGGGCCACACCCGGGACGATGTTCTCGTTGCGGTTGAGGATCAGCAGGAACTCGGCGGGCTCCACCTGGTCGGCCGGCCACGGGTCGACGTACTTGAACGGCCAGGTCGTCCGCCCGTTCTTGGTGCAGGAAGTGTCGAAGAAGTCGACCTTGCCGTCGGCGTCGACCGAGACGTTCTCCAGATAGGCGTCGGGCTTCACCGTGGCGTTGTAGATCGTCGGCTCGAATTCGGGATCCAGGCCGAATGTCTTGGCGAAACAGCCGTTCTCGGTGGTGTGGACACGACCTCCCGGCATCAAGGCGATGAAGTCGTCCTGGACCGGCTTACTGCCGAGCTGGGTGGTGAAAGTCGTCGTCGTCTTGCCGGTGCCCGACAGACCCACGATGAGCACCGTCTTGTTCTCACCGCCCACCGGGATCACTTTGCATCCGGCGTGCAGGGAAAGGCCACCGCGCTCATAAACGATGTTGTTCCACATCCGCAGGCCGCCCTTCTTGGACTCCCCGAAGTAGTCCGAATTGAAGACCCGCGTGATGTCGGAATCGAGGTCGACGGCGATGAGCCGGTCGTTCGGGTAGCCCTCCATCGGAAGGTTCGGGGTGTACACGACGGTGGTGTCGGGGTCCCACGTCGCCGGGTCGTAGGTGTCTTCGACCGGGTAGTAGAGCTGCTTCTGCATGCCGGCGATGTTGGCGTTCGACGCCTCGATGACCAGGCGGGCCCTGGTACGGAAGCCGCGGTCGCTGCCGATGTAGCCGTCCACCACGACGACGTCCCGGCCTGCGAGGTAGGTGTCCTGCGCGCCGGCGACGCGGTCGTACTCCGCCCGGGTGATCGTCTGCTTGGTGCTGTTGGTGGAGTCGTCCACGATGTAGGTGGACTTGGCGCTCCGGCTGTCCACCCGGGCCTTCACGACGACGTTGCCGAACTCGGTCACCTGGGAGTTGGGCATCTTCTCGGTGAGTTCACGCAGTCGGGCCGCGGTCGGATTCCACTCGACGGACCTGGCCTTGACCTCGTACGCCACGATCACTCCTTCGCACAGGGACACCCGATGGGTTGATGGTCGGGATTTGGTGAGTGTACCCACACGAGGCATTTTGAACATCCCCCCGTCAAGCAGATCTCAACGGGGGGAAGGTCGTTTAGGGGGCATTGGTTTAGACCTTTGGATTAGACCAATGGATTAGACCTTTGGACTAGACCGAGCGGCAATTCTTGTTTGTTTCACGCGTGTTTCCGATTTCCTCGAAGTCGGTCGGCCGGACACGGAGGGGCCGCGGGTCAGACCTGGGGGCCGGCGGCCCGCGCGCGCTCCACGTGCAGGAGCGCGTCCCGCAACTCGGCCAGCCACTCGTCGGCGTTCTTCCCGACGAGACGGACGCACCAGGCGAGCGCGTCACTGCGGCTGCGCGCGACACCCGCGTCGACCAGCGTGTCGAGAACCCTCCGCTCAGGCTGGCGGAGGCGGGTCATCACGGGCACGGACAGCGTGGTGAACATGACCTTCTCATCGGCGCACTCCACGCCCCAGGAGACCTTCCGGGCGAAACGGTGCTCGGCCTCCCGGGCGATGGCGACCCGGTGTTCCCGCGTGTCCTCGCGAAAACGCTGGATCTGGCCGGCGACGGCCTCGGACCGCTCGGCCTCGGAGGCACCCTCGGCGACCTCAGGTTCAGCCAACCGGCCGATGACGCCGATCTCCTCCCGGTCGAGGACGACCCGGGGCGGCCCCTCGAACCACTCATCGGGCAGCCGCCCGGAGAACCAACCGCGGAGCTTCTCCTCCGCACCTTCCGTAGTAGTCATGTAATCATGATTACATGACATCGCGCGGTCGCCAAGAGCGGATGCCAGGTTGACAGAAACCCCCTTATGGGAGTTACTTTCATTTCATGTCAACATCCAGATGGTGGTAACTGTCATGAACTCTCTTGGAGTCCGCCGTTGGTGGGTGCTCGGCGCACTCGTCGTCATCCTGCTCGCCGTAGGCCTCGACCTGACCGCGCTCAACGTCGCCCTGCCGACACTGTCGGCACAGCTGGGCGCCGGCACGACCGCACTGCAGTGGATCGTCGCCTCGTACACACTGGTCTCGGCGACCCTGCTCATTCCGGCCGGGCTGATCGGCGACCGGTACGGCCGTAAGAAGACGCTGCTCGCCGGCCTCGCGCTATTCCTGGCCGGCTCGGTGATCGCCACACTCGTCTCCAGCCCCGCCGGCCTGATCACGGCCCGCACGCTCATGGGCGTCGGCGCGGCGGCCATCACTCCGCTCGCCATGTCGGTGCTCCTCGTCGTCTTCCCTCCCGAGGAACGGCCGAAGGCGCTCGCGGCCTGGGCCGGCGCATCCTTCCTCGGCCTGCCGCTCGGCCCGATCATCGGCGGTTACCTGCTCGACCACTTCTGGTGGGGCTCGATCTTCTTCATCAACATCCCCGTCGCCGCGGCGGCCCTCATCCTGGGTCTCATCCTGATCCCGGAGTCGCGCTCCTCCTCCGCTCCCCGTCCGGACTTCGCCGGTCTCCTGCTGTCGACCGCCGGCCTGATCGCGCTCGTGTACGGCACCATCCAGGAGAACGAGTACGGCTGGTCGAGCCCGGCCGTGTGGGGCGTGATGACGGCCGGCGCGATCGTCGTCGTGGCCTTCGTGGCCTGGACCCGTCGCGCCCGCCACCCGCTGATCGACCTGACCCTCTTCGCCGACCGGCGGTTCACCGGCGGGGTCGTCCCGGCCACCCTGATGACCTTCGCCATGTTCGGTGTGCTCTTCGTCGCCCCGCAGTACTTCCAGGCCGTGCTCGCGACCAGCCCGCTGGGGTCGGGGCTCCGGCTGCTGCCCCTCATCGGCGGCCTGCTGGCGGGCTCCCGGATCAGCGCGCTCCTCGTCAGGCGGCTCGGCGCGCGCGTCACCATCGCCGCCGGGAGCCTGGTGATGACCGCCGGAATGGTCATCGGCACGACCACCACGGCCGGGTCGGGCTACGGCCTCGCCGCCGCCTGGCTGACGGTCGCGGGCCTGGGGATGGGCCTGATGCTCCCCGCCTCGATGACCGCGGCCCTGAGCGCTCTGTCGGCCGAACAGGCGGGCGTCGGCTCCGCCGTCCTCATGACCGTCCGTCTCGTCGGAGGGGCCTTCGGAGCCGCCGTGCTGGGCAGCGTGCTGTCCTCCGGCTACCGCGGGCACGTCGACGTGGCCGGGCTGCCGCCTTCGGCGGCCGAGGCGGCGAGGGCCAAGGTCGGTGGCGGCCTCGCGGTGGCCGAGCGCCTGCACGACCCCCGACTGCTCCACTCGGCGCGGGCGGCGTTCACGCACGGGATGGACCTCACCCTCGTGGCCGGTGCGGGGATCATGGCGGCCGCCGCGATCCTCGCCGTGATCCTCCTGCCGCGTCGAGATGCCACCGCGCCCACGGGTAACGGACAATCGACTCATGAGTACGCCTCCGCTTGAACGGTCTCTCGAACAACGCCTCGGCCTGCGCGAACGGAAGAAGCTGAAGACCCGGCGTTCCATCCAGGAGCACGCGCTCCGGCTCTTTCTGGAACAGGGCTACGACGCGACGACCGTCGAGCAGATCGCCGAGGCGGCGGAGGTGTCGCCGAGCACGTTCTTCCGGTACTTCCCGACGAAGGAAGACGCCGTCCTCACCGATGAGTACGACCCGTGGATGCTCCAGATCCTCCGCGAGCAACCCCCGGAGCTGTCCCCCGTGGAGGCGCTCCGCACCATGCTGCGCGAGACCATGGGGACGATGATCGCCGGTGAACGACAGCGGATCCTCGATCGGGGCCGCCTGATGCTGTCGGTCCCGGCCCTGCGCTCCCGTCAGTGGGAGCAGACCAGGGCCACCCAACGGGCGATCGTCGAGGCCCTCGCCGAGCGGGTCGGCCGTCCGGCGGGCGACTTCGAGCTTCAGGCGTTCGGGGCGGCGCTGATCGCCGTCTGGGAGACGGCGGTCCTGGCCTGGGTGTACAAGGACGGCGAGGAGGACATCCTGGAACTGCTCGACCGCGGCCTCGACTTCCTCGCCGCCGGGTGCCCCCTCTGACCGCCGCGCGTCGCCTCCGCGGCGCGCGGCGCGAGTGTCAGGCCTTGGTGCCGGCGAGCTGGGGATTGACCCGGATGGCGCCCCAGAAGTTGTTCAGGTAGACGTCCTGGATCTGGATCAGAGTGCCGGTGTGCCGCGCGACGACCATCTTGTTGTTGCCGAGGTAGATCGCGATGTGCGAGACGCCGTTGAAGGTGGGGTCGTTCTTCCAGGTGAGCAGGTCGCCCGGCTGGGCCTGGCTGAACGGCAGCCGCCAGCCGGTGAACGCCTGGATGTCGGCCGTGCGCGGCATCCTGATGCCGGCCTTGGCGAAGGCGTACTGCACGAGGCCGGAGCAGTCGTAGCCGCCCTCGCGGTCGGACTCACCACCCCAGACGTACGGCATGCCGATTTTGGACTCGGCGGCCTGGATGACCGTGCTGACCTGCGTCGCGGTCAGCACGCGGCCCGGAGCACCAGCCGTGCCCCCGGGAAGGGTCGGGCCGTCGAACCGCGACTCGAGCGTGGCCATCTTGGCGCCCTTGGGAAGGAGCTCGGCCAGCTGTTTACGGAGCTTGGCGAGGTTCGCGTGCGGGGCGCTGACGAGCAGGGCGTTGCCGGAGGGCATGCCGATCGTCTGCGCGGTGTAGTGCGAGACCACCGCGTCGACCTGGTCGATGCCCATCGTGGCGTACGCGCCGACGCGCACGGACGTCTGGTGCGTCTGCCCGCCGATCTGCGTCTGGGACGCCAGCGGGATGCCGCCGTCCTGCCCCATGGTGAAGGAGATCGCGACGTCGCCGCCCGCGACGTTGTTCCACAGGGCGTCGGACTTGGCGCTCGCCTCGGGAGTGTAGGCCCGGAACGTCGACGGCTCGACGCCCAGGATGCCCACGCGCTTGCCGCCCACCAGCGCGCGCGCCGCGTCGACGACCTCCACGGCGTTGACGCCCTTCGTCTGGCGGACCTTCTCGATCGCGTCGGCGGGCAGCGTCTGCGGGGAGGCGACCAGAAGGTGCGGTGTGACCGTCTTCTGGAGCGCCGCCACCCGATAACTGGTGCTCTGCGCCGCGGCCACGTAACGCCCGCCGGCGAGTGGCACCGCCGGGGGCTGCAGCGGCCCGGCGAGCACGATCGCGATGTCGGCGGCGATGGTGGTGGCCAGTGAAACGCCGACGACCGTCGGCAGCATGCGGCGGCTCGGCCAGCGCACGGCACCCTCCCTCGTCCCCAGTGCGTTGTACGACTATGACCTACGAGGGCGATGGTCGTCCAGATGCCCATGTGCCTCGTCGGCCACTGGTGTTCGCCCGCCGGCGGTCCGTCCGGGCGCTCGTTCTGAGGTAACACGGCCGAAACGCAAAGATCAAGCCCGTGGCGGTCAATATTGACAGGAATTCCAATGAGCCGTGGCGGGCGGGGGTCACCCCCGAGCGGAATCCCGGATCTGTTCCTGGAGGGCGCCGACCTCCGTGACCGGGAGCCGGCAGGTGAAGTCGCGGCAGACGTACGCGGCGGGCCTGCCGTCGACGGGTGTCCGCCCGTCCAGCAGGGGCACCCCCGAGCCGACGGCGACCACCGCGGGCAGCGGGCTGAGCAGCGCCGCCCGGTGCAGCTCCCGTGTCCGCGGGTCGTCCGCCGGACCCGCGATGGCGATCTCCAGCGGGCCGGCGAGGGCCGCCTCCGCGACCGCGAGCCCCCATCCCGCGAAGCGGGAGTGGCGCTGCGCGAGGGGCGTCACCGGGCCCAGAGCGGCCAGGGCCGCCTCCCGGTGCCTGGCCGAACCGGTGAGCGCGGCGTACGACAGCAGCGCGCCCGCCGCCGCGAACCGGCCGGACGGCGTGGCGTTGTCAGTGGGGTCCTGCGGACGCTTCCACAGGCGCTCGGCGTCGTCGGCGGTGTCGTAGAAACCGCCGCGCCGGTCGGCGAACCGCTCCAGGACCACGTCGAGCAGTTCCCCGGCGAACCGCGCGTGGCCGGCCTCGCCCGTCACTCCGTGCAGCGCGATGAGCCCCTCCGCGAGGTCGGCGTAGTCCTCCAGGACGCCGGCGTTGGTTCCGGCGCCGCCCGCCCGTGAGGTCCGCAGCAGCCGCCCGTCCCGCCAGTGCGTCTCGCGCAGCAGCCGGACCGCCTCCTCGGCGGCGGCGACGAGATCCGGCCGGCCGAAGTACGCGCCGCACTCGGCGAGGGCAGCGATCGCCAGGCCGTTCCAGGCGGCGACGACCTTGTCGTCACGTCCCGGCGGGACCCTTCGGGACCGCGCGTCGAGCAGCGCGGCGCGGATGCGCGTGTACCGCTCGCCGTCGTCGGGGTCCGCACGCAGTTGCAGGACCGACGTGCCGTGCTCGAACGTTCCCGTCCCGGTCACCCCGAACAGCCTCGCGGCGTACGCCCCGTCGTCCTCGCCCAGCACCTCGGTGAGCTCCCCGGGCGTCCAGACGTAGTACGCGCCCTCCTCGAGGCGGCCCTCGGCGTTCTCGCTGTCGGCGTCGAGGGCACTGGCGAACCCGCCCTCCGGCGTGCGCAGATCCCGCACCATCCAGTCGCAGGTCTCCAGGGCGACGCGGCGGGCGAGCGGACCGCCGGTCAGCCGCCACCAGTGCGCGTATACGCGGGCCAGCAGGGCGTTGTCGTACAGCATCTTCTCGAAGTGCGGCACCACCCAGCGCTCGTCCACCGAGTAGCGGGCGAATCCCCCGCCCAGCTGGTCGTACATGCCGCCCCGCGCCATCGCGTCGAGCGTGCCCTCGGCCATCGCCGGGCCGTCGCCGCCCCGCGCGGCGTGGCGGAGCAGGAACTCCAGCACCATGGACGGCGGGAACTTCGGTGCCGCGCCGAACCCGCCGTTCGCGTCGTCGAACGAGCGCGCCAGGTCGCGTACCGCGACATCGAGCACCTGCGGCTCCGGGGCGCCCTCGCCACCGAGGGCCGCCGGGCCGGCGAGCGCGCTCACGACCTTCTGCCCCTGGGCGATCACATCGTCGCGCTTGTCCCGCCAGGCCTGGGCCACCGCGCGCAGAAGCTGCTGGAAGTGCGGCCGGGGGAAGTAGGTGCCGCAGTAGAACGGCTCGCCGCCGGGTGTGATGAAGACGGTCATCGGCCAGCCGCCCTGGCCCGTCATCGCCTGGGTGGCCTCCATGTACACCGCGTCGACGTCGGGGCGCTCCTCGCGGTCCACCTTGACGCTGACGAACAGCTCGTTCATCAGCCGCGCGGTCTCCTCGTCCTCGAAGGACTCGTGCGCCATCACGTGGCACCAGTGACAGGCGGAGTAGCCGACGCTGAGCAGGATCGGCACGTCCCTGCGGCGCGCCTCCTCGAACGCCTCGTCCCCCCACGGGAACCAGTGGACGGGGTTGTCCGCGTGCTGCAACAGGTACGGGCTCGTGGCGTCCCTCAGTCGATTCATCATCTTCACCGTATCCACGCGGCCTGGCGGGTTCGCGGGCACTGACCCTCTTGAGGACTTAACCTGTCGGCAGAGTCCAATGACGGTCGGAGTGTGCACAGTGGACCCGCTCTCGGTATCAGCGCTCGTCACTCTCCTGTCGAAGATCTTCGACGGGACCACCGACAAGGTCGGTGAGCAACTGTGGGACAACCTGACCTCGGTCGTGCGGCGCGCCTTCGGCCGCCGCAGCACCTCCGTCGAGGCGGCCAAGCGCCTCGGTGAGCGACCGGGCGACCCGGACTCGATCAGGGCACTGGCCGACGCGCTCATCGCCGACTCCGCCCGCGACCCGCAGGGAGCCGTCCAGGTCCGCCACTGGCTGGCCCAGGCGGAGCGCGCCATCGCCCAAGACGAGGCCGTCCGCAACACCGTCACCGGCAACGTCCACGGCAACGTCGTCCAGGCCCGCGACATCCACGGCGACATCACCTTCTGAGGGGCCTCTCCACGTGGCCAGGTGACGTCGGCCGGGTGGTTCCCGGTCTTCGCGTCGGACGAAGCCGGCATCGACCTGTTCCTCGGGCGGTGAGGCCGTCGACGAGATCGTGGAGCAACCTTTCAGCCAGGCCGAAGGCGGGCTCCAGGAAGATCGGCCATCATCGCGGCCCATGCGAATTCTCCATGGCGGAGCGATGCTGGCGTCGGTGGCCGCGTTGTTCCTCTGCGCCGGCTGCGGGTCCTCCGGCGGCAAGGCGGCGGCCTCGCCGTCCGGGTCGGCCGGAACGGCGGGTGCCGGCGGCTTCGCGGCGTACGCCGCCTGCCTGCGACAGCATGGCGCCAACGTCCCGACGGCCCGTCCCAGTGGCCGGCCCTCCGGTCAGGCCGGGCAGCGAGGCGGTGGTTTCGGTGGCGGCCTGGGCGGGGCCGGCCAGGAGGCCCGGGACGCCTGCCGGTCACTCGCCCCCCAGGGACAGCGCCAGGGCATGCAGGAGATGCAGGCGTTCCGCAGCTGCCTCACGGATCACGGCGTGACGCTTCCGACCCCGACGCCGGGAGCCGCGCGCACACCGGGTGCCGGCCGTACGCCCGGCGTCCGCCGCTCTCCGGGCATGGGCTTCCTCGGCGGGCTCAAGACCACCGATCCGAAGATCGCCAAGGCGCTGAAAACCTGCCGTCCGCTCCTTCCGAGCTCCTCTCCCCGTCCGTCGGCGAACTGAGCCGTCGGCGATCCCGGTCCGCCCCCGGCGTCGGCGGGCGGAACGGGATCGCCGGCGTCCTCGTGTCGCGCCTCAGCGGTTCTGGGTCACCGTGGTGGCGGTCACGCTGCCGTCCTGGCCCGGCGTGCCCTGAACGACGACGGGCGCGCCGGCCTTGAGGTCCTTGACCTTCGCGCTCTTGGTGACGGAGACCTTCGTGGAACCGGTGGTCTTCACGCGCACGATCCCATTGGCCGTCTGGACGTAGATGACGTCGCCGTCGACGAGCTTGACGGTGCCGGACGTGCCCGCGCCGCCGGAGGGAGCAGCGCCGGTGCCGGAGCCCGGGGCCGTACCGGGTGCCGCCGGGCGGCCGCCCTGACCGGTGCCGGCACCCTCGCCGGGGACGCCGCCCTGACCGGAGCCCGCGCCCTCGCCGAATCCGCCGCGCCGGGCGGTTCCCGCTCCGAAGCCGCCGCCCGTACCCTGGCCGCCGGCGCCGGCGGCTCCGCCGGCTCCGCGGGCGAACGAGGAGAACCCCGCGGGTGCCTGCTTCGCGCCCCAGTGCTTGTCCGCCTGTACGCCGCCGAGGAACCCGGCGACGATGAGCACCCCGGCACCGAGGAACACGGTGGCCGAGGGGATCCGGCGTTCCTGTCGTGGTTCGGCGGCCGCCAGCTCTTCGGCGAGGTCACCTTCGAACGGTGAGGTGCGCAGCAGTTCTTCCGACGGCACGTCGTCGAGCGGTGCGTCGCTGCTCTTGCGCCGTGTTCCAGGCATGATTCATCCCTATTCGTGCTATTCGTGGCGAAGTGCTTCGATGGGCCGGAGCTTGGCCGCGCGGTTGGCCGGGTAGCTGCCGAAGAACAGCCCGATCGCGACCGAGACGCCCAGGGCCAGCGCGATCGAGCTGGGCACGATCACCGGCCGTACTCCCAGGACCGTGAACTGACTGCCGACCACACCCGCGGCGACCCCGAGCAGCCCGCCCAGGAGGCTGAGAACGGTGGCCTCGACGAGGAACTGGCCGAGGATCGCGCTCTTCGGTGCTCCGATGGCCTTGCGGATGCCGATCTCGCGAGTCCGCTCGGTCACGGTGACGAGCATGATGTTGGTGATGCCGATGCCGCCGACCAGGAGGCTGATGGCCGCGACCGCGCCCAGCAGCACGGTGAACGTCCGGCTGCTGCTGCTGATCGCCGACTGCAGGCTCGCCTGGTTCAGGATCTGGAAGTCGGCGGTGTTGGACCCGGAGATGTCGTGCCGCTGGTTCAGGACGTCGGTCACCTCGGCCTGCGCGGTGTCCACCACCTTGGGGGACTTCGCCTGAACCACGATCTGGTTCAGCGCCCCGTAGCCGGTCAGGCTCTGCTGCACGGCCGGCAGCGGCGCGATCGCGACGTCGTCGGCGTCCTGGAAACCGGACGAGCCCTTGGTCTTCAGGACCCCGACGACCGTGAAGTTCACCCCGCTGACGGTGATCTGCCTGCCCAGCGGGTCCACCGTGCCGAACAGGTCCTCGGCCACAGTGTTCCCGATGACCGCGACCTTGCGGCCGTTCAGTACGTCGTCGTCGGTGAAGTACGTTCCCCGGGCCACCGGGTCGTTGGATGCCTCGAAGTAGGCCGGGTAGGTGCCGACGAACTGCTGGATCGCGTGGGCGGTCCCCTCGTACGTCGCGTTCACGGACGAGGAGGTGACCACCGGGGAGACGCTCTTGACCGAGGGGACGTTCGCCGCGTCGGCCAGGGAGCGAGCGTCCTCGACGGTCAGGCTCTTGGCCTGCGCGCGAGGCCCGGTCTGCTGTGACCTCCCGCCGGCGCCCCCACCGCCGAACAGCCGGGCGAGGCCGCCCGCGCCCCCACGGCCGCCCGCGGTCGACGGCATGACGGTCAAGGTGTTGGTGCCGAGACGTTCGATGTTCTTCTGCACCTGCTGCGACGAGCCGTTCCCGACCGCCACCAGCATGATCACGGCGCCGACGCCGATCAGAATGCCGAGGGTGGTCAGGCCGCTGCGCAACTTGTTCGCCGCCAGCCCGCGCAGGGCGAACCTGAGTACTTCCCGTGTCATCGGTCGTCGGCCCTCAATTCGTCCCCGCCGGACCGGATGGCGGGCCGGCCCACGGGCGCAGTGCGCCGGTCCTCGACGATGCGGCCGTCGACCAGGCGGATCACCCGCTTGGCGCGGCGCGCGACGTCGTTCTCATGAGTGATCAGCACGATGGTGCGGCCGTCGGCGCTGAGCCGGTCGAGGACGCCCAGCACGTCGGCGGTGGAGCGGGTGTCGAGGTTACCGGTGGGCTCGTCGGCCAGCAGGAGCGCCGGTGCCGTCACCAGCGCGCGGGCGACGGCGACGCGCTGCTGCTGACCTCCCGACAGTTCGTTCGGCTCGTGGTCGACACGGTCGGCGAGGCCCACCTGCTCCAGGGCGGCCAGCGCCCGCCGCCTCCGCTCGGCGGCCTTGACACCGCCGTACGCCAGCGGCAGCTCGACGTTGGCCAAGGCGCTCATCCTCGGAATCAGGTTGAAGGACTGGAACACGAACCCGATGCGCCGGTTACGGAGGATCGCCAGCCGCCGGTCGTCGAGCGCGCCGACGTCCAGACCGTCGAGGAGGTACCGGCCCCCGGTGGGCACGTCGAGGCAGCCCAGGATGTTCATCAGCGTCGACTTGCCCGAGCCGGACGCACCCATGATCGCCACGTAGTCGCCCTCGTCGACGGCGAGGCGGACACCGCGCAGCGCGTGCACCGCCGTGTCGCCGTCCCCGTACACCTTGGTCACGTCCTGGACGTCGAGGACGGTCATCCCCGGGCTCCGCCACGGGCGCCGCCGATTCCGCTCCCGCCGCCGACGCCGGGGAAGCGGCCCGACGGGAATCCGCCGGTTCCCGTCGTGGCGGTGGACGTGACGAGCACCTGGTCGCCTTCCTGGAGGCCTGACGTGATCTCGGTGCCCTGGTCACCCTGGACGCCGGCCTGCACCACCCGGATCGTCTGCCGGCCGCCCGCCATCACGGTCACCGTGCTGCGGCCGCCGGCGGTCCGGACGGCGGCGGTCGGGACGTACAGCACCTTCTCCGCCTGCGCGGTGGTCACCCGGACTGTGGCGGTGGCCCCGATGCGGAGCCCGGCGGGCGGGGCGGTGAGCGAGACCGTCACGCCGTACTGCACCACGTTGTTCGAGGTCGTCGCGGTCTGGTCGATCTCGGTGACCTTGCCGGACGCCTGGGCGTTCCGAACGGCGTCGAAGGTCACGGTCGCCTCTTGGCCCCTCTTGAGCTTGGCGACGTCGGCCTCGGTGAAGTTCCCGGTCACCGCCAGCCTGGAGGTGTCGGCGATCGTCATGAACCCGCCCCCCGAACTGCTCGCGGAGCTCCCCGATCCGCTGGAACCGGACGAGCCGCCCGACCCACCGCCCGCCGCGCCGCCGGAGGAACCGCCCGCGCTGCCGGAGCCCGCCGACCCCGATGATCCGCTCGATCCGCCGGTCGAGCCGCTGGAGGATCCACCGACGGTGCCGTTGACCGCGACGACGGTGCCGCTGAACGGTGCGGTCAGGTCGGTCCCGTCCAGGGCGCGCTTGGCGCTGTTGTAGGACGCCTTCGCCTGTACGTAGGACGAATAGCCCGAGGCCGTCGACGTGTCGCCCGCTTCGGCGGCGTCCAGGGCGGCCCGCGCGGCCTCGAGGTCGTCGCGGGCGTTGGCGTCGTCGACGGTGGCGAGCACCCGGCCCTTCTTGACCTTGTCGCCCACCTGAACGTTGATCTTGTCGACCGTGCCGCTGGTGGTGAAGGAGAGGTCGCGGGACTTGGCGCTGGCGACCGTGCCGGAGGCCGACACCGAGGCGACGACGGTGCCACGGCTCACCCGGACGATCCGGCCAGGGGACGACGCGCCCGCGTCATCATCCAGCGAGAGGTACGCGAACCCGGCACCGCCGGCGATCAGAACGGCCAGAGCGCCGTTGATCAGCACGCCACGGCGACGGAGGAGGGATTTCACGCGCCACAGCGTCTCGGAGGCTGCTTGGGCGAACCTGATCCGACCCTGAAAGGTTCCTGTGAGATCGTGCGGTCGTCGCGTGGGCACCGAGGCCACGACCAGGTGTCCACCGTCCTCGGAGAGGCCGCCTTCAGCGAACTTTGAGGATGGACTCGGCTTCCCGTGACCTTCGCCCGCCAGAATCCGACGCGTGAACCGGCCGACCATGCGCGATCTCCGGAGACCACCGTGGCTCACCGCCGGTGCGGTGGTCATGCTCGCGACCGGGGTGGTGGCCGTCGGCGACTCCTCGGCGAGCGCCACGGCGTACGCCCTCGTGCGACGCGGAACCGTGACGGCGACCGCGGGCGCCGCGGGGGCCGTCCGGAGCGCGGACACCCGCGAGCTCGTCTTCGGCACCTCGGGGACGGTGAAAGAGGTCGAGGTCGCGCCGGGCGCCCGGGTACGCGCCGGCCAGATCCTCGCGCGTCTCGACGACACCGCGGCCCGGGACCAGGTGGAGGTCGCCAGGGCCGCGCTCACGGCGGCTCAGGACACGTACGCCAACGCGCTGGGGGGCGTGTGCACGGGCTCCGGCGGGGCGGGTGCGGGCGGCGGCGCGGCGAGCGGGACGGGGGGCGGCACCGGAAACGCCGGTGCGGGCGGTGGCGGGAGTGCGGGCGGAACGGCGGTCCAGCCGGCCGGTTTCCACCGGCGTCCTCGGCCGACGCGGACGCCCACCGCGACCCCCACCAGCCCCTCACCCACCTCCACGCCGACTCCGACGCCGACGCCGACGCCGACCTCGCCGCGGCCGACCCCGACCGTCCCCACGCCCACGCCCACGCACACCCCGCGGCCGACCGGGCACCCCACTCCGACCGGGCATCCCAAGCCCAGCGGTCACCCGAAGCCGAGCGGCCATCCGAGGCCCGGCGGCAAGCCAGGCTCGGGCGGTGGCCGTCCCGGCGGGGGTTCGGGTGGCGGAGGCGGCTGCCAGGCGGGTGCGGTCGAGCAGGCCGCCGCGAAGGTCACCCAGGCGGAGGTGGACGTCCGGCATGCCGAGCGGACGCTCTCCGCGACCACTCTCCGGGCGCCCATGGCCGGCACCGTGCTGTCGATCGCGGGGACGGCGGGCGCCCCGGTCGGCGCGGGCAACGGCGGCTTCATCACGCTCGGCGATCTGGCCGACCTCCAGGTACGGGCCCTGTTCTCGCTCGGTGACGCGGACCGGCTCAAGGTCGGCCAACGGGCGGCGATCGGACTCGGGATGTCGGCGGACGGACGCTACACCGGCACCGTCACCGGCATCGACCCGGCGGCCACCACGAGCGGCAACCTCGCTCGGGTCGGCGTGAACATCTCCCTCGACGACTCCCCGGCCGGAGTGCTGGTCGGCATGAGCGCGACCGCCGAGGTCGTGACCGCGCAGGCGCAGAGTGCGCTGTACGTGCCCGCCGGTGCGGTGCGGTCCGAGCCCGACGGCACGGCGACCGTGCTCGTACGGCACGACGGTCGGACCACGGCCCGGACGGTACGCCTCGGCGTGCGGAGCGACCGGTACGTGGCGGTCACCGGCGGTCTGTCCTCGGGTGACCACGTGGTGATGCCCACGGGCACCGGCTCGGACGGTTTTCCGGACGGCGCCTTCCCCGGCGCCTGACGGCCTTCCGGTCTCCCGGCGGTGGCCGCGACCGCTCCACGAGCGGCGGGCTCCCGGACGACGAGTGTTCCGTCCTCCCGTTGGTGCGTCCGGTACCGGACGGTCTGCGGGTGGACGCACAGGCATACGGCCGGCGGCCTGCCCGGAGACGCCGGCGGCCCGGCCGAGACGGTCCCTGGTTCAGGACCTCTCCGCCGGGCCGGACGGCACCCCCGCCGTGGCGTCCGCCGCTCGGGTCAGCTGCCCGAGTTGGAAGCGAGGGTCACGCTCGCCGTGTGCTTGCTCCCGCCCCGTACGTACGTCAGCGAGATCTTGTCGCCGGGCTGGTGCCCGCGGATCGCCGCGGACAGGGTCTGGGCGTCCTCGACGGCCTTGCCGTCGACCTGGGTGACGATGTCGCCCTCCTGCAGGCCGGCCGATGCCGCCGGCGTGCCCTTCTGCACGCCCGCGATCAGGGCGCCCTGCTGGGCGCCGGCCGCGTCGGACAGCGAGACGCCGAGGTAGGCGTGCGTCGCCTTGCCGGACTTGATGAGCTGGTCGGAGACCTGCCGGGCGGTGTCGATCGGGATCGCGAACCCGACGCCGATGTTGCCGTTGCCGTTGCCCGAGGTGGCGATCGCCGTGTTGATGCCGATGACCTGGCCGGACGCGTTCACCAGTGGGCCGCCGGAGTTGCCCGGGTTGATGGCCGCGTCGGTCTGGATGGCGTCGCCGATCGTCGCGCTCGAGCCGCTGGACTGGCCCTGCTGCCCCGGGAACCCAGGCTGCTGCTGTTGGTTGTCGCCCTCGTTGAGGGTGCGGTGCAGCGCGCTGACGATGCCGGAGGTCACCGACCCCTCCAGACCGAGCGGGCTGCCGATCGCCACGACCGGGTCGCCGACCTGCAATTGGTCGCTGTTGCCGAGCGTCGCGGGCTTGAGCCCGGACACGCCGGACGCCTTGATCACCGCCAGGTCCGTGGCCGGGTCGGTGCCGAGCACGGTGGCCGAGGCCTTCTTCCCGTCGCTGAAGTTCACCGACATCTGGCCGCCCTGGCCGGCGTCGGCCACGACGTGGTTGTTGGTGAGGATCACGCCGTCGGAGCGCAGGATGACCCCGGACCCCTCGCCCTGACCGGTCTGAGTGGTCACCGTGATGGACACGACGCTCGGCTGCACCGCCTGGGCGATGGCCGCGATGCCGGTGGCGCTCTTATTGGAGGCCTGTTGCACCGCGGTCGGGCTCGCGAACACGGTGCGGCCGTTATCGACCAGCGCCGCGACGGCGCCTCCCGCGATCCCCCCGGTCAGGACCAGGGCGAGTGCGACGCCACCGGCCGCCGCCTTGCGCCGTGCCGTCCACCAGCCGGGCGGTCTCGGATCCGCCTGCGCGGGGTACGCGTACGGGTCCGGCTGCGGCCCGTACGGCGGCGCCTCGCCCCGGGCGGCGTAGGTCCCGGGTGCTCCGCCGTGGGGCGGCTGCTCCCCCGGCCCTCCGTACGCCGCCTCCTGCCGCGCGCCGTACGGCTGACCGTCGCGGCCGTCGTAGGCCTGCGGCCCCTGCGGGACGTGCGCCGGCGGCTCGTCCTGAGTCTCATGCGGCGCCGGGGTCGCCGGTCCGGGCTGCTCCCCGTACGGCCGCTGCTCGGCGGGCGGCCAGGATCGGGCGTCGTCGGGCTCCTGTGCTTCGGACATGGACGAGGAACCCGTCTGTGGCTCCACGGGTGGGGTGGTCCCGGCCTGTGATTCTTCGGGACGCTCGCCCGCGGGCCGGTCGTGGGTTTCCATCTCTTCGTCCCCCAAAGTCCGTACTTTGTCTGACGCTTTGAGGATGGCCACCCGGCCTTGAATGCTCCTGAGCCCAGCCTGAGAGTTGTCCCAATAAGGCCCTGATAAGAGCCGAACGCCGCAGGGCGGGAAGCCCGGCCGTTACACGCGGACGGCCTCCCCCGCGTCCGCGTCGATCGCGTCGGGGTCCAGCGGAAGGGTGATCAGGAAGGTGGCACCCTCCCCGGGAGCCGTCTCCACCTCCACCATGCCGCCGTGCGCGTGCACCAGCCCGGCGACGATCGCCAGCCCGAGGCCGGTGCCGCCGCGGCTGCGCGCGGGATCGGCGCGGTAGAACCGCTCGAAGACCCGCTCCGCCTCCTCATGGGGCATGCCCGGCCCCTGGTCGGCGACCTCGAGCACGGCCGCCGGGGACTCGCCCAACCGTCCGGAGCGCATGATGACGTCGACCGGGGTGCCGGCCGGAGTGTGCTGCAGCGCGTTGGTCAACAGGTTGCGGATGACCTGCCGGAGACGCAGTTCGTCACCGGTGACGATGAACGCCGAGCCGCCGCGCACCGAAAGCGTGATCTTCCGGTCGCCGTCGAGGACGCGGGCGTCGTGCACGGCGTCGGCGGCCAGCGCGAGCAGGTCGACAGGGCGCATGTCGAGGGGGCGCTGCTGGTCGAGCCGGGCCAGGAGCAGCAGGTCGTCGACGAGCGCGCCCATCCGGACGGCCTCGTTCTCCACCCGCTCGATGAGCCGGTCGAGTTCGGCGCGGTCGACGTCGTCGCGCTGCCGGTAGTACTCCGCGAATCCCCTGATCACGCTCAGCGGCGTGCGCAGTTCGTGGCTGGCGTCGGCGACGAAGCGGCGCATCCGCTCCTCCGACTCACGGGCGGTCGCCTCGGACCGCGCCTGCGCGTGGAAGGCCGTCTCGATCTGGGCGAGCATGCCGTTGAGCGCGTCGCCCAGGCGGCCGACCTCCGTCCGCGGGTCGGCGTCGGGGACCCGGCGCGACAGGTCACCCGTCGCGATCGCGGCCGCCGTGTGCTCGATCTGTTCGAGGGACCGCAGGCTGGCGCGCACGATGGCGATGCCGAGCCCGGCGACGAGGACGACGGCGACGCTGCCGACGATCAGCTCGACGCCCACGAGCTTGCCGACGGTGTGCTGGACGTCGGTCAGGTCACTGCCCGCGACGATGTAGCCGTCACCGACCGGCTCGATGTACACCCGCCACCGGGCCTCGCCGCTGACCGCGCCGACCGTCACCGGCCTCTGGGCATGCTCGTCGAGCCAGACGGGGTCGTCCGGCACGCTGGGGTCGGGCTGGACGACCCCCCAGGACGACACACCGGTGCTCTTGCGGAGCTTGCCCTGAGCGTCGCGCACCTGGACGACGTACTGGCCGGCCTGACCGGGCAGAGGCTTTCCGGGTACGGCAAGGGACCGTTCCGCCCGGTGGACCACGTCCCGGAGCTGGCCGTCGGTCCGCTGCACCAGGTAGTAACGCATCATCGAGACGCTGGCCACGCCGACCACGATCAGGGCCAGGGTGACGAGAGTCAGCACCGCGGTGATGAGCTTGATCCGCAGCGGGGTCCGGGCGGACAGGCGCCGCGCCCAGGCGGCCATCAACGCTCCGGCGGCAGGCGCAGCACGTAACCGACCCCGCGCAACGTGTGGATCAGGCGGGGGCCGAGCTTGTCGAGCTTGCGGCGCAGCACCGAGACGTACGACTCGACGATGCCCGTGTCGCCGCGGAAGTCGTAGTCCCAGACGTGGTCGAGGATCTGCGCCTTGGACAGCACGCGGTTGGCGTTGGTCATGAAGTAGCGGAGCAGCTTGAACTCGGTGGGCGACAGCTGGATCGGCTTACCCGACCGCCAGACCTCGTGGCTCTCCTCGTCCAGTTCGAGGTCGGCGAAGCTCAGCCGGGGCGGGGGCTCCGCCGGGCCGCCCTGGGCGCGGCGCAACACGGCGCGGATGCGCGCGATGACCTCCTCGAGGCTGAACGGCTTGGTGACGTAGTCGTCCCCGCCCAGCGTCAGCCCACGGATCTTGTCCTGGGTGGCGTCCCGCGCGGTCAGGAACAGCACCGGAATGTGCGCCCCGCCGCCGCGCAGCCGGCGGATGACGTCGAAACCGTCCATGTCGGGCAGCATGACGTCCAGCACGATCAGGTCGGGCCGGCGCTGCAGGGCGACCTGGACGGCCTCGCTGCCGCCGGTCGCCGTCGCCACCTCGAATCCCGCGTAGCGCAGACTGCCGGACAGCAGCTCCAGGATGTTGGGTTCGTCTTCGACCACGAGGAGTCGCGCTTCACTCACCCCTCCATAGTGACCTGCGGAGTTGAGGACTACCTGAAGGGGCCCTGAGAGCCTGCTCGGGAGACGCCCCGGAGGCCCTGGGCCGCCGCGGGGAATGAATCAAGTAGATGTACGTTACACATAACGCCGGTCCAGGAGGGGTACCGGCAGAGCGCGACCAGAGGCACGACGGCGGAGGGGGTCCCGCGTTGGTGACCAAAGTTCCCCAGGCGTACACGGCGCCGCTCCCGGCGTTCCACGCGGCGCCCGCGCGGCCCCGTAACCGCTGGTGGCGGGAAGTGCTCCTGCTCATCGGCATGTACGTGATGTACGACGGAGTGCGCATGCTGATGGCCGTCGGCCATGGGCAGGCGTTCGCTGACGCACATCACGTGCTCGGCATCGAGCGCGCACTGCGCATCGCCGACGAGCGGACCATCAACCACGCCGTCTCCGGCCATCCGGTCCTCGGCGTCTCCATGTCGTACGCCTACGCGACCCTGCACTACCTCGTCACGCCGATCGTGCTGGTCTGGCTGTGGAAGAGACGCCCCTGGCACTACGCGCGCGCCCGTACGACCCTGGTCGTCGCCACGCTGCTCGGGCTGGTGGGATTCTGGCTGTTCCCGACGGCCCCGCCGCGGATGCTGCCCGGGTTCATCGACACGCTCGGGAAGTACCACGAGTGGGGCTGGTGGTCCGGGGACGCGAGCGCGCCGAAGGGGCTGGGTGGCCTGACGAACGAGTTCGCCGCGATGCCGTCACTGCACGTGGGCTGGGCGGCCTGGTGCGGCTGGCAGATCGCCCGCAACACCGCCCGCCGCGGGCTTCAGGTCCTCGCCGTCGCCTATCCGATCTTCATCGTCGCCGTCGTCATCGGGACGGCCAACCACTACATCGCCGACGCCGTCGCCGGGCTCGCCGTGATCGTCGTCGGGGCCGGGGTGGCGGGTGCGGCCGGCCGGTTCCGAGACCGCTCCCCGGTTCCCCGGATGGTCTCCTCGTCCTGACGGAGTCCGCTCCACCGATCCCGGATGGCCACCTCGCCCGGACGCGACCGCCCGGCGCCGAGGCCGCCCCCGGTCCATGGATGGCCGCCTCGTCCCGACGCGGCTGACCGGCGCCGAGGTCGTTCCCCGGTTCCCCGGGTGGCGCGACCGACCGGCGCCGAGGCCGCTCTCCCGGTCCGCGGGTGGCCGCCTCGCGCCCTGACGTGGCCGACCGGCCCGTCGTCCCGGCGGTGTCGTCCGGAACCAGGCGGCCCTCTGGTCGTGCGGGAACGTCAGGCCTCGCCCTGGTCCGTGTCGGACCGGGCGCTCTCCTTCTGCTGCCGCTCCCAGTCGGCCTGCCGGAGCTCGTCCTCGCTCGGGGCCTCGATCTTCCGGATCTGCTTGTTCATCGAACGGATCAGGAAGAAGAGCGTCACTCCCAGCGCGGCGACGACGAGGAAGGCCACCACGCCAGGCGTGACCTGGTCTTCGTTGACCGCGAGAAACATCATGGCAGGCACACCTTCTCCCGGACGCCGGCGAACAGGTCGTCCTCCGGCAGCTCCGTGTCGACCAGGGAACGCGCCAAATGGTAGTCCTCGGTCGGCCATGCCTCGCGCTTGATCTCCGTCGGGCAGGCGAAGAAGGGCCCGTTCGGGTCGATCTGGGTGGCGTGCGCCAGCAGCGCCTGATCGCGCACCTCGAAGTAGTCGGCGCACGGCACGCGCGTGGTGATCTCCCACTGGAGCGGGCGGTCCTGCCAGCGCTTGAGCATCTCGTTGTAGGGCGACTCGAGCCCCGCCTTGATCATGGCCTCGTGCTCGGCTTCGAAGCGCTTCTGGTGGAAGGTCATGTGGTAGTAGAGCTTGAGGGGTTGCCACGGCTCTCCGGTGCCGGGGTAACGGTCGGGGTCGCCGGCCGCCTCGAACGCCTCCACCGAGACCTTGTGGCACATGATGTGGTCGGGGTGGGGATAGCCGCCGTTCTCGTCGTACGTCAGCATGACGTGCGGCCGGAACTCACGGACGGCCCGGACCAGCGGCTCGCTCGCGACCTCGATCGACTGCAGGGCGAAGCAGCCCTCCGGCAGCGGCGGCAGCGGATCGCCCTCCGGCAGCCCCGAGTCGACGAAGCCGAGCCACTGCTGCTCGACTCCGAGGATCTCCCGCGCCTTGGCCATCTCCTCCATGCGCACCGACGCGAGGTTGGCCTTGATCTCCGGCTTCTCCATCGCGGGGTTCAGGATGTCGCCCCGCTCCCCGCCGGTGCAGGTGACCACGAGAACCTGAACTCCCTCGGCGGAGTAGCGCGCCATCGTGGCGGCGCCCTTGCTCGACTCGTCGTCCGGATGAGCGTGGACGGCCATCAGGCGCAACGGCTCCGAACCGGTCGGTCTCTCGGACAACGTAGGCTCCCCGTCAGCGTAAGGTCGTAATCGTCGCGTGCGCGGTCCCGGAGGCGGGGCCGCTCCCGCAGATGGATTCTTCCGGAGAACACCGGCCCCCCGCACGGAGATTCCCGCGCGCGGACACGGTAACGACCGCCACCGACATTCGAGGGAGGGATGCGGTGTTCGTCCTCGGCACCACCGCCGGGGCGGCCACGCCGCTACGCCGATGAGCACGAGCAGTACCGCCCGCAAGGGGAACAAGGTGGCCTACGCGGTCATCGGCGTGCTGGTCTCGGTCTGCGCCGTGGGTTGGGCGATCATCGTGGGATACTCCGAAGGCAGTCCGGGCGTGACCCCGGAGGTCATCTCCTTCCAGCTGGCGGATCGTTCGGTCCGCGTGCACTACCAGATCAGCAAGCCGAAGGGCGATGACGTGCGCTGCGCCCTGGTCGCGTACGGCACCGACCACGGGGAGCTCGGCCGGGCCGAGGTCACCGTTCCGCGGGGGACCGGCAGCGTGGAGAGACACCAGGAGCTGCCGACGTCATCGCGGGCGACGTCCGTGACCGTCAGGGACTGCCGCACAGGTTAAAAACGACTTCCCACTGGGAAACAAAGATGAACGTCATAACGGCATAAAGCTCTCGTCCATCGGCTACTTCACGTTCAAATGCCGGTAGCCTAGAGAGTTCAACGGCCGCACTTCACGTGGATGAGGAGTACCCGTGACCGAGACCCGCAATGAGAACGTCACCTGGCTCACCCAGGAGGCGTACGACCGGCTCAAGGCAGAGCTGGACTACCTCACGGGCGAGGGCCGGATCGCGATCGCGCAGAAGATCGAGGCCGCTCGCGACGAAGGGGATCTGCGGGAGAACGGCGGATACCACGCGGCCAAGGAGGAGCAGGGCAAGCAGGAGGGCCGCGTCCTCCAGCTCCAGCAGATCCTGCAGAACGCCCGCGTGGGCGAGGCGCCGCGCACCGAAGGCGTGGTCGGCCCCGGCATGACCGTGACCGTGCAGTTCGTCGGCGACGACGAGGAGGTCACCTTCCTGCTGGCCTCCCGCGAAGAGAGCGGCGCCCCGATCGACGTCTACTCCCCCAAGTCCCCGCTCGGCGCCGCGATCAATGGCAAGAAGGTCGGCGAGAAGGCCAAATACAACCTGCCGAACGGCCGGAGCATGCAGGTCGAGATCCTCGACGCCACGCCGTACGCCGGCGGCTGAGGCACCACTGCCGACACGCACGGCCCCCCGCCTGGCCCGCATCGACTCCTCCGCGCCGAGGACGACCAATGGCCGTACCCGTCATCGCCCGCACGTCCGCGACGTGCGGGCGATGACGTTCGTTCCGGGGGCCGGGCGACGCCTCGTACGCGCGTTTCTCGGGCCGCACGCGCGCCGCGTGACCACGCCCGGTCCTGAGACACGCGCCCATGTCCGCCAAAGGTGGCGCCCGACGCCCCGTATGCGCGTTTCTCCCGGCCCGCCGGTGCGCGCCACGTCCGCCAGGGCGCACCGACGGCCCGTACGGGCGCGTCTCAGGACCGGGCGGCCGCCCGTACGAGAGGCAGCGTCCGCTGGGGCACGGGGGTGGCCAGCGCGATGACGGTCGACGTCCGCTGGACGCCCTCCACGTCGACGACCAGGTCGATGACGCGCTGGAGATCCTGATTTTCCCGCCCCACAATGCGGCACAGCATGTCGCCCCCGCCGGTGATCGTGTGGACCTCGATCACCTCGGGGATGGCCGCCAGCCGGGCGGCGACGGGATCGTGACCGCCCGCCTGTCGGATTTCGAGGGTCACGAACGCGGTGACCTGATAGCCCAGGGCCGCCGGGTCGACCTCCGGTCCGAACCCGCGGATGACGCCGTGCTCCTGTAGCCGGTCCAGCCTCGCCTGCACGGTGCCGCGCGCCACGTCGAGCCGGCGTGAGCACTCGAGCACGCCGATGCGCGGCTCGGCGGTCAGCAGCCCGATGAGCCGGGCGTCGAGGTCGTCGATCATCTCCCCCTCGCATTCCCTGGGCAGGGTGTACAGATACGTCCATCCGTTGCAGGCCTCACTGTACAAGTTGCTCAGTAATTTCAGCAGCTCTTGCGCACTCTGTAGCCGCCGATCGACATTGTGAGGGAACGTCGCTCACCACAGCGCAAGGAGTAACCATGACCGACGCAACCGGGCAGAAGGATCGCGTGCCGGAGCCGCGCGCCGACGATGGCCGGGCGCGGAAGCCGCGCCGGGAGGACCCGTTCCCCGTCAAGGGCATGGACGCCGTCGTCTTCGCCGTGGGCAACGCCAGGCAGGCGGCGCACTACTACTCGACCGCGTTCGGGATGCGCTGTGTCGCGTACAAGGGGCCGGAGACCGGGAGCCGGGACGAGGCCGCGTACGTGCTGGAGTCCGGCGGAGCCAGGTTCGTGCTCAAGGGCGCCGTCCGGGCGGGCACCGACCTGGCCCGGCACGTCGCCGAGCACGGCGACGGCGCGATCGACCTGGCCATCGAGGTGCCGGACGCCGAGGCGGCGTACCGGCACGCGATCGCCCAGGGCGCGAGGAGCGTCGAGGCCCCGCACATCCTCGAGGACGACCACGGCAAGGTCGTGATCGCGGCCATCGCCGCCTACGGCGACACGCAGCACTCGCTGGTGGAACGGACGAACTACACCGGCCCGTACCTGCCGGGATACATCGCCGCCGACCCCATCGTGACGCCGCCCGCCAAGCGGTCTGCGGGGGGTACGGGGGGTCGCTCCCCCGGGAGGTACTTCCAGGCGATCGACCACTGCGTCGGCAATGTCGAGCTCGGCAAGATGGACGAGTGGGTGGACTTCTACCGGCGCGTCATGGGCTTCACGAACATGAAGGAGTTCGTCGGCGACGACATCGCCACCGAGTACTCGGCGCTGATGTCCAAGGTCGTGGCCGACGGCAGCAGAAAGGTCAAGTTCCCGCTCAACGAGCCGGCGATCGCGAAGAAGAAGTCTCAGATCGACGAGTATCTGGAGTTCTACGGCGGCCCCGGCATGCAGCACATCGCGCTCGCGACCAACGACATCCTGAACGCCGTGGACGCCATGCGTGCCGCGGGCGTGGAGTTCCTGGACACGCCCGACTCCTACTACGAAGACCCTGAGCTGCGGGAACGCATCGGCGAGGTCCGGGCACCGATCGAGGAACTGCAGAAGCGCCGGATCCTGGTCGACCGCGACGAGGACGGCTACCTGCTGCAGATCTTCACCAAGCCGGTGCAGGACCGGCCGACGGTCTTCTTCGAACTGATCGAACGACACGGCTCGCTCGGTTTCGGCAAGGGCAACTTCAAGGCTCTCTTCGAGGCGATCGAGCGCGAGCAGGAACGCCGCGGAAATCTCTAGTCGGCGAGGACCGGACCCGCCGGAGATCCACCGCAATGGCGCGGCAAAGAATTCTCCAAGCCGGCATGACCCGATCCGGTTCCGCCCTTTCCTGGGCCGGGTCGGGTAAAGCGGCGAGTTGCCCTTATCGCCGGTTTACCGTCAGGCTGGGGCGGTGAGCCATTCCTCCCGGATCACCGCGAGCGCACTGGTCCTCAGCCTCCTCACGGCCTGCTCGGCCAACCAGGCCACCGGCCGGTCACCGGCATCCCGGGCGGCCTCCGCCGCATCGGCCGCCGGAGCCGCGAGCGCCGGGGACCCTTACGTCCCCGGTGACGGCAACGGCGGCTACGACGTGCAGCACTACGACCTGGACCTGCGCATCACCCCGCGCGCCACGCCCGAACTGACCGGCACCGCGACCATCACCGCGGTCGCCACCGGCGCGCTGGCCCGCTTCGACCTGGACCTCACCGGGCTCACCGTCTCGAAGGTGACGGTCGGCGGCACGGCCGCCGCGTTCAGCCGCTCCGGGAGCGAGCTGGTCATCACCGCACCCGCGCCGATCGCACGGGGCGGGCGGTTCGCCGTCCGCGTCGAGTACTCCGGGACCCCGCGTGTGATCGACGATCCGGTGCTCGGCCGGTACGGCTGGATCCCCACCTCGGACGGGGTCTTCACCGGCGACGAACCGAGCGGGGCGCACACGTGGTTCCCCTCCAACGACCACCCGGAGGACAAGGCCACGTTCGGTTTCCGCGTCACCGTCCCGCATGGGTTGAACGCGATCGCCAACGGCCGGTGGACCGGCACGCGCACCAGCGGCGGCTCGACGACCTCCACCTGGCGCGAGGACACCCCGATGGCGACCTATCTGGCGATGGTCGACGTGGGGCGGTTCAAGGTCCGCACCGGCCGCACGCCCGGCGGCGTCCCGGTGTACGCGGCGGTCGATCCGGCGGTCACCACGACCACCGTGGACAAGCTCTTCGAGACGACCGCACGGGTCACCGACACGTGGGCGAAACTGTTCGGCCCGTATCCGTTCGGTCTCACCGGGGGCGTCGTCGACGACGTTCAGGTGGGCTTCGCGTTGGAGACACAGACCAAGCCGGAGTACAGCGGAGCCATGGGCGCCGATCCCACCACCATCGCGCACGAACTGTCGCACCAGTGGTTCGGCGACAGCGTCACGGTCGCCCGATGGAGCGACATCTGGCTCAATGAGGGCTTCGCCACGTACGCCGAGTGGATGTGGGGCGAGCGGAGCGGTTCCGGCACATCGGTGCAGACGCAGTTCGACCAGCGCTATCGGCAGGCCGACAGCCCCGACCTGTGGTCCGTGGCCCCGGCCGAGCCGGGGCGCGCCCGGTTGTTCGGCCGCTCGGTGTACGAGCGCGGCGCGATGACCCTGCACGCGCTGCGCCAGAAGGTGGGCGACGCGAAGTTCTTCGCGATCCTGCGGACCTGGACGAGCGAGCACCGGTACGGGAACGCCACCACTCCGCAGTTCGTCGCGCTCGCCGAACGGATCTCCGGCAAGGACCTCGGCAGATTCTTTCAGGTCTGGCTGTACGGAAAGACCCGCCCGACCGTGTGGTGACCACCGATGGAAGCCTTGTGGTCACCGATGACAGGGAGCATGCTGTGTCCCGCGTTACCCCTCGGGCGTTGCGCCACAAAAAACAACTGGAGAGCTGCATGGCAAGGCTTACCCCACGAGCTGTCTCGATCGCCGCCATCCTGGCGGCGGCCGGCCTGCTCACCCCCCTGTCCGCGGCCGAGGCCCAGAGCGGTTTCCGCCCGGGTGCGCCCGGCGCCGGGGACCCGTACTTCCCCGACATGGGGAACGGCGGCTACGTCGCCCGGCACTACAGCCTGTCGCTCGCGTACGACTCCGGCACGAAGGCGATCAACGCGCACGCCAGGATCTCCGCGACCGCGACGCAGAACCTGTCCCGGTTCGACCTGGACTTCCTCGGCCCGCTGAAGATCAGCAAGCTGAGAGTCGACGGGCACACGGCGAAGTACACGCGCACGGGCGTGCAGGAGCTGGTGATCACGCCTCCGCACGGCCTGCGCAAGGGGCGGTCGTTCACGGTGGACGTCGCCTATTCCGGCGTGCCGCAGATGATCAATGACAAGGCGCTCGGCGTCTCGGGCTGGATCGGCACGCACGACGGCGCGGTGGCGCTCTCACAGCCGTTCGGCTCGGCGACCTGGTATCCGGTCAACGACAGCACCCATGACAAGGCGACCTACGACTTCACCATCACGGTGCCGAAGGGCCTGAAGGCGCTGGCCAACGGCGAGCCCGCCGGGACCCGCACGCACGGATCGACCACGACGTTCCGCTGGGTCGACCGGCAGCCGACCGCCAGCGAGCTCGTCATGGTGGCGATCGGCCACTTCGACGTCAAGGACACCCGCACGCCGAGCGGTCTGCGCAACATCACCGCCGTCGACCCGGCCGCGGTCAAGCCGGCGGCCCGGGCCACCGCCACGGACGGCACCGACCGCCGGCGCCTCCGTGCGGTCCCCGTGCCCACCCCCTCCGGCGACTTCAACACGGCGACCGCCGACGTCATCGAATGGGAGCAGGAGCTCTACGGCCGCTACCCGTTCGGCTCCGTCGGCGGCATCGACGTGCTCGCCCCGAACGTCGGCTACTCCCTGGAGACGCAGGGCCGTCCGGTCTACGCGCGGCGTGCGGCCGGCGCGCTGCCGAGCGCGGACCTGCTCGCCCACGAGCTGGGGCACCAGTGGTTCGGGGACTCCGTCACGCCGGCGCAGTGGAAGCACATCTGGCTGAACGAGGGGTTCGCGACCTACACCGAGTGGCTGTACAGCGAGCAGCACGGCGGCAAGACGGCGCAGCAGCTGTTCGACGAGGCGTACGCCTCCGCGAGCACCGACTGGAGCGGCAAGGTCGCCGACCCGGGCCGTGACCACATCTTCGACGACCTCGTCTACACGCGGGGCGCGATGGCCATCCACCAGATCCGCAGGGCCGTCGGCGACGAGGTGTTCTTCAGGCTGCTCAAGGCGTGGCCGGCGGCGCACCGCTACGGCAACGACACCACGGCGCAGTTCATCGCCTTCACCGAGCACTTCGCCCACAAGGACCTGGACAAGCTGTTCAAGACGTGGGTCTACAGCGAGGGCAAGCCCGCCCTCTGAGCAGGGCACCGGCACGAAAGCGACCCGGCGGCCTCCCCGAGGCCGCCGGGTCGTTCGATGCCCGGGTCGTCGTGCCCGTCCCGGCGGGTCAGCGGCTGGCGGCCTTCTTGTACTGACGGACGCCGAGGAGCAGGAAGACCAGTGTGATCCCGACGATCCAGGCCACCGACTGCAGGGCCGGCGTGGCGACGGCCCGCCCGTGGCCGTAGAACATGGCGCGCAACGCGTCGTTCATGGTCGTCACTGGGCTGTACCGGACGACCTGCTGGAGCCAGCCGGGCAGGCTGTTCATGGTGACGAAGCCGTTGCTCAGGAAGGTCAGCGGGAAGATCCAGATCATGCCGGCCATGTTGGCCGCCTCGACCGATTTCACGCCCAGGCCGATCACGGTCCCGATCGAGGAGAACGCGAACGCGAAGGCGATCAGCAGGAGGATGCCGCCGATCGCCGACGCCACGCCGTTCTGGAACCGGAACCCGACGGCGTATCCCGCCGCGATCATGATGAGCAGCGTCAGCGTGTTACGCGCCGCCTCCGCGACCAGCCGGCCGACCAGCACCGCCGACCGGGTCATCGGCAGCGACCGGAACCGGTCGATCAGCCCCTTGTGCAGGTCGTCGGCGAGCCCGACGGAGGTGCCCGCGGTGGCGAACGCCATGGTCTGCACGAAGATCGCGGGCATCATGTAGTTCTTGTAGTCCATGCCCGGGATCTTGATCGCGTTGGCGAAGACCACCGTGAACAGCAGGATGAAGATGATCGGCTGCATGATCGAGAAGAACAGCAGCTCGGGGATCCGCGTCGTGTGCCTCAGATGACGCCGGGTGATGACCGCCGCGTCGGCGACGGCGTACGGAACGCTCATGGGGACTACTCCTCGTCGGCGGCGTGACCGGTCAGGGACAGGAAGACCTCGTCGAGCGTGGGGCGGCGCAACGCCAGATCCTGTGCCTCCACTCCCGCGGTGTCCAACTCACGGACGACCTCGACGAGGGCCCGCGTGCCACCGGTGACCTGGACCGTCACCAGATGGCTGTCCTCGTCGACGACGGGCTCGGCGGCGGCGACCCGGCGCAGCGCGCCGGCGGCCTTCGCCAACTCCGACCGGTCGGCGACGGTCAGCTCCACCCGCTCGCCCCCGACCTGGGCCTTCAGCTCGTCCGCCGTGCCATTGGCGATCACCTTGCCCCGGTCGATGATCGCGATGTCGTCGGCCAGCGCGTCGGCCTCTTCGAGGTACTGCGTGGTGAGCAGCAGAGTGGAACCCTCGCGGACCAGCTCGCGGATGACGTCCCACATGCCGAGGCGGCTGCGCGGATCCAGGCCGGTGGTCGGCTCATCGAGGAAGATGACCTGCGGCCTGGCGACGAGGCTCGCGGCGAGGTCGAGACGCCGGCGCATCCCCCCGGAGTACGTCTTGGTGACCCGGTCGGCCGCGTCGCTCAGGGCGAACCGCTCGAGCAGCTCCCCGGCGCGCTCACGGGCGGGCTTGGCGCCCAGGTGGTAGAGCCGGCCGACCATCTCGAGGTTCTCCCGGCCGGTGAGGTGCTCATCGACTGCGGCGTACTGCCCGGACAACCCGATGATCTTGCGAACGGCGCCGGGCTCACGGCCGACGTCATGCCCGGCGACCGAGGCGTGACCCGCGTCCGGGCGCAGCAGCGTGGTGAGAATGCGGACCGTCGTGGTCTTACCCGCGCCGTTGGGGCCGAGCAGACCGAGAACGGTGCCGGCCGGCACGCGGAGGTCCACGCCGTCCAGCGCCGTGACCTTTCCGTAGTGCTTGGCCAGTCCTTCGGCAACGATGATGTCGGACACTCTGGTCCCCCGCGTAGAACGGAAGTGGGATTTCCGCCAGTGATATCAGACGCCTACGACACTCCCGGCGTGGCTGATCGCGCCACGACCGTACGTGGCACCCGAACCCGACACAACCGATTAACCGGCTCTGACCGGACTGGGACGCGGGCGGGGTGAAGCCGACGGCGTGACCTGCAGGTCAGCGGGCAGCCGGGCGTGGGCATGCGACGCGGACGGCAGGGTATGCGGACGGCAGGGCGTGCGGACGGCAGGGCCCTCGCCGCGCGGCCGGGTGTGGCGGACGACGCGGCCCTCGCCGCGCGGTCAGGTGACGCCGACGACGACAGGCCCTCGTTGCGTGGTCGGGTGGAGCCGATGACGACGCCGCCCTCGGCGGATGGTCAGGTGAAGCTGAGGGTGTAACCCTCGGCGCGCAGGCGGCCGAGCACCTCGTCACAGTGGTCCGGCCCCCGGGTCTCCAGGTGCAGCAGCACCTCGGCCTCGTCGACGTTCAACCGGGCGGCGGTTCGCTGGTGGACGACGTCCAGGACGTTGACCTCCAGCTCGGCGAGCTCGCCCAGCAGCGTCACGAGCGCGCCCGGCCGGTCCCGGAGCCGTACGCGGAACATCAGGTAGCGGCCTGCCACCGCCAGGCCGTGGCGGAGCACCTTCGACAGCAGCAGCGGGTCGATGTTCCCGCCGGACAGCACCGTCACCACGGGCGGCTCGAACATCTGGGGCCGGTCCAGCAACGCGGCCACACCGACCGCGCCGGCGGGCTCGACGACCTGCTTGGAACGTTCTAGGCAGTTCAGCATGGCCTGGGACAGGGTCTCCTCCGAGACGGTGACGACGGAGTCGACGAGCTTGGAGACCAGCTCGAACGTGAGGTCGCCCGGCCGGCCGACCGCGATGCCGTCGGCCATGGTGCCGGACGGCTCCACGGCCACGGGGCGACCGGCGGCCAGCGACGGCGGGAAGGCCGCCGCGCGCTCCGCCTGCGCGCCGATCACCCGGACGTCGGGCCTGGCCTCCTTGACGGCGGCGGCGATGCCCGCGATCAGGCCTCCGCCCCCGACCGGCACGACGATGGTGCGGACCTCCGGGCACTGCTCGAGGATCTCCAGGCCGACCGTGCCCTGCCCCGCCACCACGTCGGGATGGTCGAACGGATGGATGAACACGGCGCCGTTGTCGCGGGCGTAGGCCTTCGCGGCCGCCAGGCAGGCGTCCACACCGGGCCCGCCGAAGACCACTTCCGCGCCGTACGCCCGGGTCGCGGCGACCTTCGGCAGTGGAGCGCCCTCGGGCATGAAGACGACGCTCCTGCCACCGAGCAGTGTGGCGGCCAACGCCACGCCCTGCGCGTGGTTACCGGCGCTGGCCGCGACCACGCCGCGCGCCCGCTCCTCCTCGGTCAGGCGGGCGATGCGGACGTACGCCCCGCGTGCCTTGAACGACCCCGCGCGCTGGAGATTCTCACACTTGAGCAGGACCGGGCCGCCGACCTTGGCCGACAGCGACCGGGACTCCAGGATCGGCGTCGTCACGGTGACATCACGCAGCAACTCGCGAGCCGCACGAACATCATCCGCACTGACAGGACCGCTCATGCCAAGAGTCTCCCACGGCGACGATCGGGTTCGACGCGAGCCTGGCACCGGCGGTGTCGCCCCGTGGCGGCCCGGTCGCCGCATCCGGCGTCGGCGAAGCCGGTGACGAGCCCGCCGAGCGGCGGCGGCTCGCCCTCCCGTACACGGACGCGACCGGCACCGGACGGCTGACGGGTCAGTCCGCGGTCCAGTACCGGTCGGCGGCGAAGATGAACGCCGCCGCGCCGACGAGACCGGCCATCTGCCCCAGCGCGGCGGGCACGACGCGCACCTGCCGCGCGAACTCCATCCGGGCGTGCGCCCGGAGCGTGTCCTCGAGCGGCCGGAACAGCAGCGGCCCCGCCTGGGACAGCCCGCCGCCGATCGCCACCACCTCCAGGTCGCACAGGTGCGTCGCGGAGGCGATCGCCACGCCGAGCGCCCATCCGGCGCGGTTCATCGCCCGGACGGCGATGGGGTGGCCTCGGGCGGCGTCATGGGCGAGTTCCTTCCCGGTCTCGCCCGGCCAGCCCTGTTCCCGCGCCCAGGCCGCCAGCCCCGGGCCCCGGGCGATGGCCTCGAGGCAGCCGCGCCCGCCGCACTCGCAGGGCGGCCCCTCATGATCGACGATCACGTGGCCGATGTGCCCGGCGTTGCCGCTCACGCCGTCGACGAGGCGGCCCCCGAGGATCAGCCCGCCGCCCACGCCGGTCGAGACGACCATGCCCAGCATGTCGTCGCGCCCGCGACCGGCGCCACGCCAGTGCTCCCCGACCGCCACTGCGACCGCGTCATTGTGGAGCCGGACCGGCAGGCCCGGAAAACGCTCCTGCAGCCGCTCGCGCAACGGAAAGCCCCGCCACGCCGGGATGTTCAGCGTCGAGACCTTCCCGCTCGGCCAGCTCATCGGTCCGCCGCACCCGACCCCGACGCCGGCGAGCCGCTCGGCCGGCAGCTTGTCGATCAGGGTCAGCACCGTCCGCCAGAGACCGTCGGCATCGGCGTGCGGCGGCTGCGGTGTCGCGATCCGCTCGTACGCGGCGATCCGCCCGCCCGGCTCGACCAGCGCGGCGGCCATCTTGGTGCCGCCGACGTCGACCGCGAGAACAGAGCCCGTCACGCGGAGTCCTCCTTGCTGCCGGGCCCGAAGGCCAGGATCGACGCGGTGAAGCTGTGCACATGGTTCCGCCCCGCGACCGGCCCGATCTCTCCCGCGGCGAAGAACCCGCCGACACCCCGCGCGCCGAGCTGCTCGCGCAGCGCCCGCACGTCGTGATCGGAGGTCGGGAACATCCCCCGGCCCCGCCCCGTGCACGAGAACAGCAGCGCGCCCTCGACGGGTGCCAGGTCCAGACCGCCCAGAAGATGGGTGAGATCCTCCTCCGCCGCGCCGGCGTCGCGTACGTGGAAGCGCACGGTCCGGCCGACGTCGATGATCTCCCCGGCGGCCAGCGCGCCCACCTCCGGATCGGCGCCGATGACCCCGCGGACCAGGAAGTCGCCGCGCTCATGCTCGTCGGCGTACTCGTCCATGGCCACGCCGATCAACAGCCCCGCCTCGACCAGCCCCCGCTCCGCTTCCGGCAGCTCGGCGACGATCTCCTCCAGCTTGGCCAGCGCGGACATGCCGGCCAGTTCGTACAGGATGTTCTCCTCGGCCTTGGTGACCACCATGGGCGGGCCGATGGGCCGGGCACCCTGGCTGACCACGGTCGACGTCATCAGCGATCCGCCGAGGAGCACCCCCACGGCACCGGAGTCGACGATCTCCCCGTCCGCGAAGAGCCGTGTGGTGCCGCGGCCACCCTGACCGGTCGCCAGGCCGCCCACGAGCGGGAGCCCGGGCAGCACGTCGCCGGACCGCTCGACGAACGCGTCCACGGGAAAGCTGTAGGGGTCGGCCAGCAGCACCGCCACCACGTCGTCGTCCCGTGTCTGCGGCATGCCGACGACCGCCAGCCGCGGCATCGACTCCGTCTCCGCGGCGGGGAACTTCAGTGTCTCCAGCCGGAACGGCTCGATGCGGGCCTCCGGAAGCCGGGCCGCCCAGGCGCTCACGGCGCTGGCCCCCTCGACTCCGCTGCTCCCGCCGATCACTCCGGGAGCGCCACAGCCGATGACGTTCGGGGTGCCCGCGACCTCCATCGCCCGCCGCGCCGCCGACTCGACGGCGTCCGGGCTCGGCGCGGACACGAAGACGAACAGAAGGTCGGGAAGGCCGTCGAGAGGCGCCACCGCCTGGGTCACTGCGGATTCCGCCGCCGCGACCAGATCCGGTCCGATCGCCAGACCGTCGCCGAAGCGTGCCATCGCCCCCCTATCCCCTCCACCACGGGTCCGATGCTTACGGTCTACCACAGCCACTGGGGGAAGCCATGATCTCCGTGACCGGCCCGAGGACCGGGACGGCCGTCGACACGCGCTGGAATCGTCACGGCCGTCGGCGCCCGTCGTCGTCGCGTACGAGCGACGCGCCCCATGGTCGGATGCGGCGGCGGTGGATCCCGGCATAGGGTCGGCAGGGAGCGGGCGGCCGGCCGGTGGTGTCGTGTTCGACCGCGTGCTCCGGCACGACGGACGCCGGCCGTCTAGCGAGTGAGGAGCGGTACCGACAGTGAATACGCGACCAACGACACTCCGCGAGCTTCGGGCCGGTGGCCACGTTCACCGGTCCGTCAAGGCCGAGATCCAGCAGAATCTGCTCGCCCGGCTGCGCTCCGGGGAGCCCCGGTTCCCGGGCATCGTCGGGTTCGACGACACGGTTCTGCCGCATGTGGAGCGCGCTCTCCTCGCGGGGCACGACCTGGTCCTCCTGGGCGAGCGCGGGCAGGGCAAGTCACGGCTGATCCGTACGCTCGGCGGGCTGTTGGACGAGTGGACTCCGGTCGTCGAGGGCTGCGAGATCAATGACCACCCGTACGCCCCGGTGTGCGTGCGCTGCCGCCGGCTGCTCGCCGAGTCGGGTGACGACCTGCCGGTCGCCTGGAAGCACCGGGATGACCGGTACGGGGAGAAGCTCGCCACCCCGGACACCAGTGTGGGCGACCTCATCGGCGACATCGACCCGATCAAGGTCGCGGAGGGCCGCACGCTCGGGGACCCGGAGACCGTGCACTACGGCCTGGTCCCGCGCACGAACCGCGGGATCTTCTGCGTCAACGAGCTGCCCGACCTCGCCGAGCGCATCCAGGTGTCGCTACTGAACGTCCTGGAGGAGCGGGACGTGCAGATCCGCGGCTACAACCTCCGGTTGCCGCTGGACGTCCTGCTGGTGGCCAGCGCCAACCCGGAGGACTACACCAACCGCGGCCGGATCATCACGCCGCTGAAGGACCGCTTCGGCGCGGAGATCCGCACCCACTACCCCCTGGACGTGGACGACGAACTCGTCCTGGTCGGCCAGGAGGCCGAGGTGTCGGCGGCGGTGCCGATCCATCTGATGGAGGTCATCGCGCGGTTCACGCGGTTGGTCCGTGAATCTCCGGCGGTGGACACGCGCTCCGGGGTGTCCGCGCGGTTCGCCATCGCCGCGACGGAGACGGTGGCGGCGTCCGCGATGCGCCGCTCGGCCATCGCCGGCGAGGAACAGCCGGTGGCGCGCGTGTGCGACCTGCCGTCGATCGTGCCGACCCTTCTCGGCAAGGTCGAGTTCGAGGTGAGCGAGGAGGGCCGGGAGCAGGAGGTGCTCGCGCACCTGCTGCGCAGGGCCACCGCGGAGACCTGGCGGCGCACACTCGGTCCGGTCGATCTCAGTGGCCTACTCGACCGGTTCGACCGGGGGGCGACGGTCGATTCGGGTGAGCTGGTGCCCGCGGCCGAGCTGCTGCACCGGATCGGCCCGGTGCCCGGCCTGGCACGGATCCTCGACAGCCTCGGCATGGAGGGCGAGTCACCGGGACACGCGGCGGCGGCGCTGGAGTTCGCGCTGGAAGGGCTCTACCTGATGCGCCGGCTGTCCAAGGACAGCGAGGACGGAACGACGACGTACCGGACCTGACAAGGTCGGAGTCGACGAGGTCCACAGTTGACGAGACCGGAGTAGACGAGACCGGAGTAGATGAGGTCCCGGACATGACGAGGTCCCGGACGTAGCGAGGGAGGAGGTCGCCGTGGCCGGATACCGCTACGGTCCGTACCACGAGGGGCCGGACCCGCTCGCCCCCCCGTACGACGTGCGTGCCGCGCTGGACGCCATGGGCGATTCGATGCTGGAGGGCACGAACCCCGGGGATGCGCTGCGCGACCTGCTGCGCCGGGGGCTGCCCGGGGCGCAACGACGGCGCGGACTGGACGACCTGCTGCGGCAGGTCAGATCCCGCCGCCAGGAGCTGCGCGGACGCGGACGGCTCGACGGCACGCTGGAGGAGGCACGGTCGCTACTCGACCGGGCGATCGGCCAGGAGCGCGCCGCGTTGTTCCCGGATCCGAGCGATGAGGCGCGGCTGCGGGAGTCCGAACTCGACACCCTGCCGAACGACACGGCGCAGGCGGTGCGCCGCCTGGCGTCGTACGACTGGCGGTCGCCGGACGCCCGGCAGACGTTCGAGGAGCTCAAGGACCTGCTGCGCCGTGACGTGCTGGACGCGCAGTTCCGCGGCATGAAGCAGGCACTGAGCGACCCCGACCCGGCGGCGATGCGACGGGTCAAGGACATGATGGCCGCGCTCAACGACATGCTGGAGAAGGACGCCAGGGGCGAGCACACCCAGGAGGACTTCGACGCCTTCATGCGGGAGTACGGGGAGTTCTTCCCGGACAATCCGGAAAATCTCGAACAGCTCGTCGACTCTCTGGCGCGGCGCGCCGCCGCCACCGAACGGCTGCTCGCCTCGCTAACCCCCGAGCAACGCGCGGAGCTCGCCGCGCTCATGGCGCAGACGCTCGAGGACGCCGGCCTGGCCATGGAGATGGAGCGGCTGTCGTCATCGTTGCGGCAGCGCAGGCCCGACCTCGACTGGTCGGGGTCCGAGCGGATGACCGGCGACGACCCGATGTCCATGGGCGACGCGACGACCGCGCTGCAGGAACTCGCGGACCTGGCGGAGCTGGAGGGCGCGCTGCGGCAGGACTACCCCGGCGCGCGGATGGACGACGTCGACGAGGAGGCGGTACGCCGGGCCCTGGGGCGACAGGCGGTCGACGACCTGGCCGAGCTGCGTCGCATCGAGGCCGAACTCGAGCGCCAGGGCTACCTCAAGCGCCGGGGCGGCTCCCTGGACCTGACGCCGAAGGCCGTGCGCCGCCTCGGAGAGACGGCGCTGCGGCGGGTGTTCACCCAGTTGGACACCGCCCGGCGCGGCGACCACGACCAGTCCGACGCGGGCCAGGCGGGCGAGCTGACCGGCGGCAGCCGCCCCTGGCGGCACGGCGACGAACAGCCGATCGACGTCGTACGGACGGTGTCGAACGCACTGCGGCGCGGCGAGTACCGTCCCGGCCGGTCCGGCGGACCGGGCGTGCGCCTGACGGTCGACGACTTCGAGGTCCTGGAGACCGAGCGTCGCACGGCGGCGGCGGTGTGCCTGCTCGTCGACCTGTCGTACTCGATGGCGCTGCGCGGCACATGGGGCTCGGCGAAGCAGACCGCGCTCGCCCTGCACACCCTGGTGTCCAGCAAGTACCCGCAGGACGCGATCCAGGTCATCGGGTTCTCCAACTACGCGCGGGTGCTCCCGCCCACCGAACTGGCCGGCCTGGACTGGGACATGGTGCAGGGCACGAACCTGCACCACGCGCTGCTCATCGCCGGGCGTCACCTCGAGAAGCACCCCGAGCACGAACCGATCGTGCTGATCATCACGGACGGCGAGCCGACCGCGCATCTGCTCCGGGACGGCCGTTCGTCCTTCGACTGGCCGCCGTCGCGCGAGACGCTGGAGCTCACGCTGGCCGAGGTGGACAAGATGACCCGGCGGCGCGCGACGCTGAACATCTTCATGCTCGCCGACGACGAACGCCTCGTGTCGTTCGTCCAGGAGGTCGCGCGGCGCAACGGCGGCCGGGTGTTCGCCCCCACACCCGACCGGCTGGGTGAATACGTCGTCCGCGACTACCTCCGCGTGCGCCGTGGCCGGGGTGGCTGAGTCCCTGGCCGGCGGGACCGGGCGGAGCCGAGGCGTCACCCCAGCAGGTCACCGACCGCGGCGATGCCCGTCCTGATCGCGCGCTCCCCGACGTCGCCGAAGCCGAGGACCAGCTGCACCGGCGTGCCCGCGTGCCCCGTACGGCACGGGCTCATGCCGTACAGACCGACCGCGCGTTCCCTGGCCGCCGTGATGACGGTGTGTTCGTCGATCGATCCGTCGAGGTGCGCCACCGCGTGGAAACCGGCGGCGAGCCCGGTCACCCGGACACTCGGAGCATGCTCGGCGAGCGCCTCCACCAGCGCCGTCCGTCGTGCCGCGTAGACGGCGCGCATCCGGCGCAGATGCCGGTCATAGCGGCCCGACTCGATCATCCGCGCGAGAGCGTACTGATCGAGCGTGGGAGATCCCCGGTCGTCCAGGTTCTTGTCCTCCGCCATCCGCCGGGCGAGCGCGGGTGGGCAGAGCAGCCAGCCGATCCGCAACGCCGGCACGAGCGATTTGCTGACGGTGCCGATGGCGATCACCCGGTCGGTAGCGAGCCCCTGCAACGCGCCGACCGGCTCCCGGTCGTAGCGGAACTCCGCGTCGTAGTCGTCCTCGATGACGACGGCGTCGCGGCGCACCGCCCACTCGATCAACGCCAACCGCCGCTCGGGCGCGAGGACGACCCCGGTCGGCCACTGGTGCGCGGGCGTGACGACGACCGCACGAGCCTCGGTCGCGGCGAGCGCTGCGACGTCGAGCCCCTGCTCGTCGACCGGCACGGGTATCGCCGACAGGCCAGCACGGGCCGCGGCGGAGGTCACCGTTTCGGGCGAGCCGGGGTCCTCGTACGCGACGGCACGGACGCCTGCGCGGGCCAGCGCGCGCAAGGCGATGTTGAGCCCCTGCGCGTAGCCGGAGCAGATCACGATGCTCTCCGGGTCCGCCGACGCGGCGCGTACCCGCCGTACGTAACCGGCCAGGACCTCACGGAACACCGCACTGCCGCGGGGGTCACCGTAGTCGAGCGCTGATCTCGGCAGTGTCCGTACGGCCTCGCGCATCGCCCACGACCAGTCGGAGCGCGGAAAGCCGCCGAGGTCGGGCACCGCCCACCGGAAGTCCGCCAGCAGGCGCGGACGCCGATCAGGCGGCGGCGCGGGCGCCGACACGGCGCACGCACCCGCCGCGACCCGGGTGGCGGAACCGATGCGCGCCACCAGATACCCCTCGGCCTGAAGCTGGGCGTAGCACTCCTGTACCAGCCCCCGGGAGAGCCCGAGGCCGGAGGCGAGCGCCCGGGACGACGGCAGTCGTTCGCCGACCCGCACCCGTCCTGATCGGATCGCGTCGCGGATCCGGCGTTCCAGTTGGCACCGGAGGGGTTCTCCGCTGTCCCGATTGACGGCGAACAGCAGATCGGGCGACGAACCGGACCATTCAAAAGGCATGAAAGTGGAACTTATCGGTGGTCCGCCTTCCCCCTACCGTCGCACTCATGAGCTCGTCGACGATCCCGCGCACCACTCCCGCCGAGGCACGACGTCCTCTCCTGACAAAGGCGCTGGCCCTGCGTTTCGTCACCGTGATCGGCGCTTCGGCGAGTTTCTTCCTCCTGCTGTCGGTCGTTCCCCTCTACGCCACCGCGTCATCCGGCGGAGGCGGTGACGCCGCCGGCCTGGCGACGAGCGCGCTCATGCTGGCCACGGTCGTCGGAGATGTGCTGGCGGCCCCACGGCTCGTCGTTCGGTACGGTCACCGCGGCGTGCTGGCGGGTGGGCTGGTCCTCCTCGGTGCTCCCGCGCTCGTCCTGACCGCCTCGGGGAGCCTGGCGTGGATCGTTGTGATCTGCCTCGTACGCGGTCTGGGCTTCGCGTTCACGATCGTCGCGGGCGCGGCACTGACGGTGTCGTTGATCCCCCCGGAGCGGCGCGGTGAGGGTCTCGCCCTGGCCGGCGTCGTGTCCGGGGTACCGTCACTGGTGGCCCTCCCCCTGGGGGTCTGGCTCGCCGGACACGTGGGGTTCACGCCGGTCTGCGTCGCCGCCGCCGTCGTGGCGCTGACCTCGCTCATCGCCGTTCCGGGCCTTCCCGGCCGGGAACCTCGTTCCGAACGTCCCATCGGGGTCATCGCCGGTCTCCGTACGGCCGCCCTCGCCCGGCCCACGCTCGTCTTCGGGACCACCGCGCTCGGCGCCGGGATCGTCGTGACGTTCCTGCCGCTCGCCGTCCCGTCGCGGCTCACGGGCCTCGTCGCCGTCGCGCTTTTCGTCCAGCCCGCGGCGTCCACCGCGGCGCGCTGGTTCGCGGGCCGGTACGGCGATCGGCGCGGGGCCGCCGGACTGGTCGTCCCCGGCCTGCTGGCCTCGACCGCCGGAATGCTCGTCACGGCGGAGACGCGGAACCCTGTCACCGTCATCGCCGGCGTGGCCCTGTTCGGCATCGGCTTCGGTGTCGCCCAGAACGCCACCCTGACGCTGATGTACGCGCGCGTGGGCCCTTCGGGTTACGGTGCCGTCAGCGCGCTGTGGAACTTCGCCTACGACGCCGGCATGGGCGTCGGCGCCGCAGGGTTCGGAGTGCTCGCCGGGCGGACCGGTTACCCGTGGGCGTTCGTCCTCACCGCCGCCCTGATGACCGTCGCGCTCGTCCCCGCCTGGCGCGACCTGCGCGCCGACGGCGCCGCTCGGTGAGACGCATCCGCGGACCGTGATCCCGGCTCGGTAGACCGCGGCCTGGCTCGGAGGCCGGGGCCTGGCTCGGAGGCCGGGGCCTGGCTCGGAGGCCGGGGCCTGGCTCGGAGGCCGGGGCCTGGCTCGGAGGCCGGGGCCTGGCTCGGAGGCCGGGGTCAGGGCGGAGGCCGGGGTCAGGGCGGAGGCCGGGGTCAGGGCGGAGATAGAGTGAGTCTCACTGGGAGTATCGGCTTGTTCGGGCTAGGGTCGGCACCATGTCGAGCGCTGATCGCCTGCTACTGATCCTGCATATCGGCTTCGCGATCTTCACTCTGGGGCCGCTGACCGCGGCGACCATGGCGACGCCTCGCTATATCCGCCGAGGCGAGCCGGGCACCCTGCGCTACCTGAATCGCGCCACCCGCGTCTACGGCCTGCTCACACTGGGCATCTTCCTGTTCGGCGCGATCCTCGCGCACGGACAGTTCAGCAAGGTGTGGCTCTCCGCGTCGATGACGCTGTTCATCGTCGCCTTGGTGCTGCTCGTCATCGTGGAGCGTGACCAGCGCAAGGCTCTGCACAAACTCCAACTCGCCGACGCCGAGCGGCGCCCCGCCTCGGCGAGCACCGCGCCGCCCGCGGAGGCCGCCCCGGCCGAGACCGTGGCCGCTCCCGGCGAAGGCCCGGCGACCGAGGCGGCGGACGCGGGCACCGGAACGCCGGGGCCCGCGCCCGAACGGGCTCCGCTCGGCGAGCTCGCCAAGGTGGAGACCGGCCGAATCGCCACGATCTCGGGCGTCGTCGCGCTGATCTGGATCGTGGTGCTCATCCTGATGGTCTGGAACGCCTAGCCCTCCAGCGCCTGCTCCAGATCGGCGAGGAGGTCGTCGACGTCCTCGATTCCGACCGACAGGCGAACGAGCTCTCCCGGCACCTCCAGCGGCGACCCGGCAGCGGATGCGTGGGTCATGCGCCCCGGGTGCTCGATCAGTGACTCGACGCCGCCGAGCGACTCTCCGAGCGTGAACACCTTGGTCCGCTCACAGACCCGTACGGCAGCCTCCTCACCGGCGGCGTGCCTGAACGACACCATGCCGCCGAAAGCCCGCATCTGCTTGGCCGCCACCTCGTGGCCCGGGTCCTCGGGAAGGCCCGGATAGTGCACGGCGCCGACCCGGGGGTGCCGGGTGAGGAACTCGGCGATCCGGGTGGCGTTGGCGCAGTGCCGGTCCATGCGGACGCCCAGCGTCTTGACGCCGCGCAGGGTGAGCCACGCGTCGAACGGACCGGCGACCGCTCCCATGGCGTTCTGATGGAAGACCAGCTCCTGCGCGAGCTCGACGTCGGCGGCCACGAGTGCACCGCCCACCACGTCGGAGTGACCGCCGATGTACTTGGTGGTGGAGTGGACCACCACGTCGGCACCCAAGGCGAGCGGACGCTGCAGGTAGGGCGAAGCGAACGTGTTGTCCACGACCAGGCGGACACCCGTCTCACGGGCCACGTGCGACAGTGCTGCGATGTCGGCCACGCCCAGCAGCGGGTTCGTGGGGGTCTCCACCCAGATGATCTTCGTCTCCGGACGTACGGCGGCGCGCACGGCCTGGACGTCCGTCAGCGGCACGGGGTCGTACGTCACCCCCCACCGGGAGAAGACCTTCGACATCAGCCGATAGGTGCCGCCGTAGGCGTCATCCGGAATCAGCACATGGTCACCCGGCTTGCAGATCGTACGCAGCAGGGTGTCCTCGGCGGCCATGCCCGAGGCGAACGCCAACCCGCGCACGCCGCCTTCGAGCGCGGCGAGGCACTCCTCCAGCGCCGTACGGGTCGGGTTGGCGGACCGGCTGTACTCGTATCCACCGCGCAGGCCGCCAACGCCGTCCTGCTTGTACGTGGACACCTGATATATCGGCGGTACGACCGCCCCTGTCGCGGGGTCGGCCTCTTGACCTGCGTGGATTGCGAGGGTCTCGAAGCCGGCCTCGTGGTTGAAACCGTCCATGCACGCGAGGTTAGTGCCTCACAAGGGGCAGAAGTGCAGCGCGCCGTCCATACCGAGGGATGAGTCGCCTCCACCGTAGGGACTAGTACGGAAATCGACTGGCAAGGGGAGGTAAAGAGGGTTTTGCCTACCTAGTCTCGGTTGGTACTCAAGAACAACTCTACGAAGGGGAGCCACCCGTGTTCGGATGGCTGGGGCGTGGTGTCGTACGGCATCCATGGTGGACGATCGTCGCGTGGCTCGTCGCGGCGGCCGCCCTGGTGGTGTTCGCCCCCAAGATGACCACCAAATCTGACCAGCAGGCCTTCCTGCCGAAGAAGTACGAGTCGGTCGCGGCGGCCAACCTGGCCGAGAAGGCGTTCCCGAGCGGAGACCAGAAGGTCAGCCGGGAGATGGTCGTGGTCAAGCGGAGCGACGGGGGCTCGCTGACCAGCACTGACCAGCAGAAGATCGGGGAGACCGCCAAGGCGATCCAGGCCAAGGCGATCCCGAACGTCCAGCAGGTCGTCACCGATCCGAAGCAGACGCTGTCGCAGAACCACAAGGTGCAGCTCATCGTCGTGGGACTGCCCAACGGCTTCGACAGCAAGACACAGAAGAAGAACCAGGACGCCGTCAAACAGGTTCGCACCGTGACCGCCGATCAGCTCAAGGGCAGCGGACTGGCGTACGGTGTGGCCGGCAACTTCGCGTCCAGCCTGGACAATGAGAAGTCCAGCCAGCAGACCATGGCGTTGATCGGGATCGCCACGATCCTGCTGATCATCACGCTGATCATGATCATTTTCCGCAGTCCCATCGCGGCGCTGCTGCCGATCGTCATCATCATCCTGGTGTCCCAGGTGGCGAATGCCGTCACGGCATTCATTGGGAAGGCCTTCAACCTCAGCTTCGACCAGGGCTTCTCGGTGATCATCCTGGTCGTGCTGTACGGCATCGGCACCGACTACATCCTGTTCCTCCTCTTCAGGTACCGAGAGCGCCTCCGTGCGGGCGAGGACAAGAAGACCGCGATGATCACCAGCGTCGAGCGGGTGGGCGAGGCCATCGCCTCGGCCGCCGGCGCCGTCATCGCCGCCTTCATCGTCCTGGTTCTGGCCTCGTTCAAGGCCTTCGGTGCCCTGGGTCCGCAGCTCGCGATCGCGGTCGGCGTCATGTTCGTCACGTCGCTGACGCTCGTCCCCGCGGTCGTCTCCCTGCTCGGCCGCTTCGTGTTCTGGCCGTCGAAGACATGGAACAGGGAGCCGAAGCCGGGCCTGTGGGTACGCGTCGGCAACGGCGTCGGACGCCGCCCGGCCGTGGCCGCGCTCGCCTCCGGCCTCGTGCTCGTGGCCCTGGCCGCCGGGACGCTCGCTTTCAAGGCGGACTATGACTTCCAGGCCGCCGCGCCCCAGAACACCGAGTCGGCCAAGGCCATGAAGGACCTGCGGGCGAGCCTGCCGCAGGGTCTCACAGCGCCCACCGAGGTATACGTCCAGGGCAGCGGCCCGCTCGACAGGGGCGCGGTCCAGAAGTTCCAGCAGACGCTGACGAGCGCCAAGGGCGTCGGCCAGGTGGCACCCCCGCAGTTCAGCCAGGACCAGTCCGTCGCCAAGATAACCGTCATCCTCAAGTTGAACCCCAACTCGAATGAGGCGATCAGCCTGGTCAAGGGCCCGTTCCGGGACGTCGCCCACCAGAACGCGCCGCCCGGGACCAAGGTGCTGGTGGGTGGCACGACCGCGGCGTTCGCCGACATCAACACGATCAACAACCGCGACCTGTCGGTCATCCTGCCGGTGGCGGTCCTGCTGATCGGTCTGATCCTGGCGCTGCTGCTGCGGGCGCTGGTCGCTCCCGTCTACCTCGTGATCGCGGTACTGCTCGGATTCGCGGCCACGCTCGGCGCGACCGTCGGGCTCTTCCAGGGCATCGAGGGCAAGGACGGGCTGATGTTCCAGCTTCCGATCATCCTGTACCTCTTCGTCCTGGCGATCGGCACGGACTACAACATCCTGATGATCGCCCGGTTGCGTGAGGAGGCCCAGGAAGGCCACGACCCGCGGCGTGCCGCCGCGCTCGGCATCCAGCACGCCGGGCCGACCGTCGCGGCGGCCGGTGTGATCCTGGCCGGCACGTTCGGCGTGCTCACCCTCTCGCCCGACTCCATGTCGGCGGAGATCGGATTCGGCGTCGCCATCGGCATCCTCCTGTCCGCCTTCGTCATGTCGGCGTTCTTCGTGCCGTCCATCACGGCGTTGATGGGCCACAAGGCATGGTGGCCCGGGCACGGTGACGCCGTTCGCCGGACGACCGAGCCGGCTGCGGCGGAGCCGTACGACCTGCTCGATCGTCGGAGCTGACACCCGTTCGCTCCTCGACGCCCCGGCAGCGCGGTCGCGCCGCCGGGGCGTCGCTCGTTCGCCGGCCCGCGCACGAGGGCGCGGAGTTGGGCGGGGACGGTGAACGGCTCCGCGGAGGGTGCCGTACAGGGTGATTCTCCCGGGGCGAGGCACGCCTCCGGGTATGACGGCGGCGCGGTGCCGGGTCGGGATGCGCGCCCGCTGGGGGATGGCGGCCGGCTCCTCGAGTGATCGAGCGGGCAATTCCTCGACGCCCGTGGAGCATCGGTGCCGCGGTCGTGGCGCAGAACCCCGGAGCGGGCCGCATCACGCGGCGAGTCCGGTCACGGGCGGTGGGTCCCGTCCGAGCGCGCGGGTTTTCCACAGGGGGTGTGAGGGGGCTGCCGGCGGGGTTCGTACGGAAGATAGAACAGGGGGGTGGGGGCGGGTGGGGTGGCGTCGGCGGCTCAGGCTCTGGAAACGATCCGGGCCGGGCTGGCGATGTTGGCCGCCTGCGACATCGACACATCCGGGGCGGCGGACCTGGGTGACGAGTGCACACAGATCATGCGAGCGACCGGATGTCTGCAGTTGGAGGCGGCACGTCGGCTCCGCCGATTCGACGCGGTGGGTGGCCCGGCTGCCGATGACTGCCCGTCCCTCGCGGCATGGCTGGGCCGGCGGTGCCGACTACGGCCGTGGGAGGCCAGGCAACTCGCCGTACTCTCGGGTCGCAGCCACCTGCTGACCGACACGCTCGCCGCCTTCGCCGACCGTGAGATCGAGTTCGGGGATGTCTCCACGATCGCGGAGGGGATCGACCGGGCCGCTGACACGATGACCGACTCATGGCCTCCTGAGCGCGTCGCACAGGCCGCGCAGCCGGCGTTGCTAGAGGCCGCCACCACGGTCACGCCAGGACAGCTGCGCAAGGCCGCGACCCGGATCGCGCTCACGCTCGACGGTGAAACCGCCGAACGGCGCCGGCATCAGATCGACCGGCAGGCGTTCCTCAATCTCGGGCAGGGCATCGACGGGATCGGGGTCCTCAGCGCGGAGATGGGCGCCGATGATCTGGCCATCGTCGAGAAGGCGATCGACGCGTTCGCGCCGTCGCCGAACGCCGACCTACCGCGCTGGCAGAACCTCCCAGGTCATCGCCGTCTACGAGGGCTGGTCACCGCCTGCCAGATCGCGTTGAACGCGGCCGGGCGACACGGCTACCGGGAGCGTGGGGGCGCCCCGGTCCGGGTGCACGTGATCGCCTGCGCCGCCACAGTCGATCCCGAGGTGCCGGCCACCCAAGCACCCCCGGGCCGCACCGAGTACGGCACCATCGTGACCGCCGCGCAGGTACGGGAAATGATCCAGCGTCACGACGCCGGGATCCATGAGATTCTCATAGATCCCGACGGCTCGGTGGTCGACCGGTTCGCCGCCGACGGACAGCCGCTGAACTGGGGGCGTACCCGCCGCCTCTTCTCCAGCGCTCAGCGCGATGTCTACCTCGCGCTGTACGCGGGCTGTGCCGCAGAGGGCTGCGACCGCCCACCCGCCTGGGCCGACATCGACCACAAACAGCCCTGGGCTCAAGGCGGCCGGACCGACCTCGACAACGGCCAGCCGCTCTGCCGCTGGCACAACCTCCAGAAACAGAACCGTCAGGACCGCGCCGGCCCTTCTCACGAGAAACCGCCGGACAGACCCGGCGGAGACCACCCGGCCTCGGATGAGTGATCGTTCGCGGGTCGTCTGCCAGTGCGCTCTTCGTAGTCCTCGAGGTCGGACGGCGGATCCTGCAGGGTGATATCGGCAGGATCCGCTCAGCCGGTGGCCGGTGGCCGGAAGCGCACCACGCCCTGACCGACGATGCCGGGAACCGCTAAGCCGACCCGCTCAGCGGGTCCACTCAACCGGCGGCGAGGAAGCCCAACAGGTCCTGGCGGGTGATGAGTCCGGCGGGTTTACCGTCGACGAGGACGACGGCGGCACCGGCGTTCTCCAGGACGCTCACGGCCTTGCTCACGCCTTCTCCCGACCCCACCATGGGCAGCGGCGGCGCCATGTGGTCCGCCAAAGGATCGTCCAGGCCCGCCTTACCGCTCACCAGGGCCGCCAGAAGGTCACGCTCGCCCACCGAGCCGACCACCTCGGCGGCCATCACGGGCGGCTCCTCCTTCATGACGGGCAGTTGGGAAACGTCGTACTCGCGCAGGATGGACACGGCCGTACCGACCGACTCGTGCGGATGTACGTGCACGAACTCCGGCAGCCCCGAGCCCTTCCGGGCGAGCACATCGGCGATGCGCGGCTCCTCGGTCTCGGAGGTGAGGAAGCCGTAGTCGGCCATCCAGTCGTCGTTGAAGATCTTCGACAGGTAGCCGCGCCCGCCGTCGGGCAACAGAACGACCACCACGTCGTCGGGACCGGCCTCGGCCGCGACCCGCAGTGCAGCCACGACCGCCAGCCCGCAGGAGCCGCCGACCAGCAGGCCTTCCTCCCGGGCCAGCCGCCGCGTCATGGTGAACGAGTCCTTGTCGCTCACCGCGATGACCCGGTCACATATGTCGCGATCGTAGGTCTCCGGCCAGATGTCCTCGCCGACGCCTTCGACGAGGTACGGTCGGCCGGTGCCGCCGGAGTAGACGGACCCCTCCGGGTCCGCGCCGATGATCTGCACCCGTCCGCCCGAGACCTCCTTGAGGTACCGGCCCGTTCCAGTAATGGTGCCTCCGGTACCGATGCCGGCGACGAAGTGCGTGACCCTTCCCTCGGTCTGTGCCCAGATCTCCGGGCCCGTCGTCTCGTAGTGCGAGCGCGGGTTGTTCGGGTTGGTGTACTGGTCGGGCTTCCATGCACCCGGAATCTCTGCGGCGAGCCGGTCGGAGACCGAGTAATAGGAGTCCGGATGGTCAGGGGAGACCGCCGTCGGGCACACCACGACCTCGGCCCCGTATGCGCGAAGCACCGCGATCTTGTCGTTCGCCACCTTGTCCGGGCAGATGAACACGCACCGGTAACCCTTCTCCTGGGCCACGATGGCGAGCCCGACGCCGGTGTTACCCGAGGTCGGTTCGACGATCGTGCCACCCGGCCTGAGGGCTCCGGACTCCTCGGCGGCCTCGACCATCCGAACGGCGATGCGATCCTTCACCGACCCGCCCGGATTGAAATATTCGACCTTGGCCAGGACCTGAGCTCCAGCCTTGGTCGTGACATTGCGGAGGCGTACAAGGGGGGTGTCCCCGATGAGCTCCGTGAGCGAGTTGTGCACGTGCACCAGCGACGTCCCTGTCGTCGGCAATAGTTCTGATCAGAAGGTACCTCACCTACCATCATTACGGTCCGTCCTCCTATCGTCACGAGTTGCTGTTACCGTCGGTCGACGCATGGGTCCATCCCCGGGAGACGACCATGGCGACAGGTCAGCAACGGCGTGGCGCGTTCTCAGGAGGCGAGCGTTCATTCCCATGGCGACGTCGCGCGGCCGCCGCGCGGCGGCGCGTCATGGCGATCTTCGTACACCTCGCCCTCTTGGCACCCGTCCTCGGGTGTGAAGCCTCCGGCCAGGCTGATCGGACCTCGGCCAACGCCGGATGGCAGGACACGTCCGCCGGTGCGGTCGGCCGACCCGCGATCGGCGGAGGGGTCACGGCGGTCCCTGTCGTGGGCACCGACGGACGGCTTCGGATGACCGTCTTCGACCTCACAAGCGGCCGGCGGTTGTGGTCGCAGCCGACGGCGACGGCCGGCCGTCCGGCCGACCTGGGAATCGCGTCGGCGGCCGTGGCCCCATCGCTGGACCGTGCCGTCGTGGTGAGCGTCGAGCCGCGATCCTCCGCTGCCGCCGTGGTCGGCCGAAACGCCCGCGACGGGAGACAACTGTGGGCCCGCACGGTCGGAACGACGCTCGGACCGGCCCGCTGCGGCGATGCGGTTTGCGTGTCGGAGTCGATAGCGCGGAAGAACGCGAGGTTCGTGGTACTCAAGGCCGCCACCGGTGAGACGTCCTGGACGATGCCGGGCGTCGCCGAGGTCGAATGGGCCGACGACCGGCGCGTGGTGGTGTTCCGGATCGCCGAACATCCGGTGGTCGAGGCCCATGACCTCCGTAGTGGCCGGTTGCTCTGGTCGTTCGCGGTCGAGGACGCTCTCGGCCGCGCGGTCGACCTGTCCGGCGGCTGGTCCTTCGGGGCGGTCGACGACTGTTTGATCGGTTATCTCGCCCCCTATCGGGGGCGACAAGGTGCGCCGCTGTCGGCGTTCGGCTTCTTCTCCCTCCGGCTTGGCGACGGGGGCCTGCAGTGGGTCCACCGTCGGTCACTCAGGATCTACCCGAGCGCGAATCCCGCCGTGGCCCTGATCACGCGTGAGGTCGACCGCCGTGATCAATATGGCGGCTTCACTCAACTCGACCCGCGCACCGGCCGCACGGTGGCGGCGATACCGGTGACGCCGAACCCGGGCGGCGGCTGGTGGCCCGCGTTCCCCGCCGACCTGTCCGCTCTGGGCCTGCTCAACCCGAGCCACGCCGGGCGGGCATACGACCTGCGAACCGGACATCTCCTCGCCGGACACGTGCGGGCGTGGTCGTTGTGCACGGTGACATCGACGCCGTTGAAGATCAATGGAAACACCGGCTTCTTTCCGGCCCCGGCCCTATGCCCGTACGACCTGATGACCGGCCGAAGACTCGCCTCCGCCGACCCGCCCCCCGGCTGGTACACCGGCGCCGTCGACGGTTGGCGGGTGTGGCGCGACGACCGCGGTGGCCTGCACGGCCGGCATGACGCCGACGGCACCGTTCCCGGGATGCTCGGCTAGCCGTTCTGACCCGTGAGGTTGGGCACTCGGCCGGCGGGTGGTGGGCCATCGAGCGCGGCGTGGCCGCGATGGTGGTCATCGGTGTGCCATTCGCGATCTCCTTGGTTCGGTGAGCCTTCGCCCGTTGAGCCCTGCCGGCCACCGGGCGCCGGCCTGACCGCCCCCAACGCCCGCTCCCCGACCCTGCGGGGACGGATCCCTACACGGCCGACGTGTTGCCGATCAGGTGACGCTTCATTTGGCTACCCATGAGTAGGTTTGAGCTCCGACACGCAGTAGCCTGCGAGCGGGGCACGGGGCCACCGGTGCCCGGTCGGCCAAGGAGGAGGAGACCCATCATGCCCGAGGCTGTCATCGTCGCGACCGCCCGTTCCCCCATCGGGCGGGCGTTCAAGGGATCGCTGAAGGACCTGCGTCCCGACGATCTCACTGCCCGCATCGTGCGAACGGCACTCGACAAGGTCCCGCAGCTCGATCCGAACGACATCGACGACCTGCTGCTGGGATGCGGCCTGCCCGGGGGCGAGCAGGGTTACAACATGGCCCGCGTGGTGGCCATCCTCCTCGGATACGACAACATCCCCGGTGCCACGATCACCCGATACTGCTCGTCGTCTCTGCAGACCACGCGAATGGCCTTTCACGCCATCAAGTCCGGCGAGGCGGATGTGATCGTCTCGGCGGGAGTGGAGATGGTCAGCCGGTTCGCCAAGGGCAGTAGCGACGGTCTCCCCGACACCCAGAACCCGCTCTTCGGCGAGGCACAGGCCCGCACGGCCGAACGCGGAGAAGGAAGCGCCGGCACCTGGCGCGATCCGCGGGAAGACGGTGGGCTCCCCGATGTCTACATCGCGATGGGGCAGACCGCCGAGAACGTCGCCCAGCTGCGCAGCGTCAGCCGCGCCGAACAGGACGAGTTCGGAGTGCGCTCCCAGAACCTCGCCGAGGAGGCGATCAAGAACGGCTTCTTCGAGCGCGAGATCACACCGGTCGAGCTGCCGGACGGCACTGTTGTCGCCAAGGACGACGGCCCACGCGCCGGCACGACGCTTGAGAAGGTCTCCCAGCTCCAGCCGGTATTCCGTCCCGACGGCACCGTCACCGCCGGCAATTGCTGCCCGCTGAACGACGGCGCGGCTGCGGTGATCGTGATGAGCGACACCAAGGCCGCCGAACTCGGCATCACACCCCTGGCCCGCATCGTCTCGTCCGGAGTGTCGGCGCTGTCGCCCGAGATCATGGGCCTCGGGCCGGTCGAGGCGTCCCGGCGCGCCCTGAAGAAGGGCGGCCTGACGATCGACGACATCGATCTCGTCGAGATCAATGAGGCGTTCGCCGCACAGGTCATCCCGTCCTACCGGGACCTGGGTGTCGACATCGACAAGCTAAACGTCAACGGCGGAGCGATCGCGGTGGGCCATCCGTTCGGGATGACCGGCGCGCGGATCACCGGCACGCTGCTCAACGGGCTCCAGTGGCACGACAAGACCTTCGGCCTCGAGACGATGTGCGTCGGTGGAGGCCAGGGCATGGCAATGGTGTTCGAGCGCCTCGCCTGAGGTCGCCCAGGGACGCGGACGCTCGTGCGCGACGGCGACGCGCACATTCACCTCGCAAAGGATGCGCGGCGCGCGACGGCCTCGGAGGCCGAGTGTGGCACCGCGCTGGTTCGCCCATGCGGATGGTCGGTTCACGCAAAACTCCCCGGTGGGACATCGACGCCGGGGAGTTTCGTTAGCCGTTCGTAACTTATCAGGAACGGATCGTGACCAATGATCTACTTCCCGTGACAGAAAGCTCTCCCCCGGGGGGTTGTGTGATTGGCATCGCTGTTGCAGAGTCATCACAAGCAGCACGCCCAGCCAGGAGGTGCCTATGTCTTTGAACCACTCACCGGAGACGCACAAGAATCTCATCGCACGCATCCCGAAAGTCACAGGACGTGACCTCCCCGAGTGGTTCGAAGCCATCGACAACGGCCCTGCCTTCCTCCGATGCGACGAGCGGGTCAACTGGCTGGCGGACGAGCACGGGCTCTCTCACGGGTACGCGTCCGCACTCGTGCATGAACACGAGCTCCATCGGCGAGCCGTCCGGTTCTGACCTCGCGTGGATCGGCAGAGGGCGCTCGACTTCATCGCGAAGCACCATCGAGCGGTGATGGTGACGTTTCACGCCGACGGCCGCCCGCAGACGTCACCGGTTCTCTGCGCGGTCGATGACGCGGGCCGGGTCATCGTCAGCACCCGGGAGACGGCGGCTAAGACGCGCAATCTGATGCGCGACCCCCGTGTGACCTTCTGTGTCTTCACCGATGCGTTCTTCGGCGAATGGATCCAGGTCGACGGCGAGGCCGAGGTCGTCCGTCTGCCCCAGGCGATGGAACCGCTGATCGACTACTACCGGAAGATCTCTGGTGAGCACCCCGAGTGGGACGACTATCGCGCGGCGATGGAACGAGACCGCAGGGTCGTGGTCCGGGTGACGATCGCCCGCGCCGGTCCAGACCTCCACGGTTGAGACGGCTGCTGACGCCCCCACTCTCTTGGTGCGGGGCGTCAGCGCCGATTACTTCCATTCAGTACTCGGCGCTCCCCCGCCGTGTATCAGGGGCAGTCGCCGCTGTACGTCAGTCGCGACTGTAGAAGTACGACAGGAACCGGAGCAGTTCCAGATAGATCCATACCAGGCTCAGGGTCAGTCCGAACGCCGCGAGCCACGAGGCCTTCTCCGGGGCGCCTGAGCGGACTCCGTCCTCGATGGAGCTGAAGTCCAACAGCAGGTAGAAGCAGCCGACGAGGATCGCGGCGACGCTGAAGATGATGCCGAGCGGGCCGTTCTCCCTGATTCCGATCCCGCCGACATGGAAGATCGACACAAGGAGATTGAGCACCATCAGACCCACGAGTGCGAACCCGGCGGCTATGGCGAACCGCGCGAACTTCGGCGTCACGCGGACGATCCGCAGGGCGTAGACCGTGAGCATCGCGCCGAACGCCAGCGCGGTACCGACCACGGCCTGGAGTACGACACCGTTGTAGACGGAGTTATAAGCGTGGCTGATCACGCCGACCGCGACCCCGTACGAGGCCGCGAAGCCCAGAACCAGGGCGGGATTGACCCGGCGACCGAACGTGAGGATCGCCCAGAAGATCAGGCCGACCACCACGGCGGCGACCGCGACGGCGTTCGCGAGGCGCTCCGGCACGAGAATCCATGCGAGCGCGCCGGCCGCGACGAGCGTGCCGAGCGTCAGGAATGAACGTACGACGACGTCGTCGATCGTCATGCTCCGGGGCGGCGCGTACGCAGGCGCGTTGTACATCGCCTCAAGCTCGTACGCGCTCGGGGCCCGTCCCGATGCCTGCTGCCCGAAGGCGCCACGCCGGGAGAAGACCGGATTTCTGCTGTCCATGCAATACCCTCCCGACTCGTTGTCGCTCACGTTAACGATCGGCCGTGGTCACGGTGTTCCCCGTCATCACGGGGTATCCATCCCCCACCCTGACCAGGGAGAACCAAGGGGCGACCGATCGGCTCCACCATCGGCCTCCCCTGACGGATGTCCCAGCGTGGACGGTCCGGCACGGCGGTGCGCGTGGACGGTTGAGATTCCCCCCGTTGCACGGACACCTGCGGTGCGGGCGGCCCGGCGTGGGCGATCCTGTACGGGCGGCCCGGCGTGGGCGATCCTGTACGGGCGGCCCGGCGTGGGCGATCCTGTACGGGCGGTCCGGCGGGGACGGTCCGGTGCGGGTGGTGCAACGCGGATGGCCTGGCGCCGACGGCGTAGGTGGTCCGGCGCGGCTTACCGGATGTTCCCACGTTCGACCACGCTGGAGCTCGTCGGCTCTTCGCCGTCGGGCGAGTGCCATAACCCATCGGGAAGCGTCGTGCCACTCACCCTGGTACCGCAGGTCCATATCACGGATCGCGCTGATCGGGGCGGCCGGTACCGGTCGAGAAACGGCAGACCGATACCGACCAAACCGACAGACAGATAACCGGTCCGAGCGTCCCGGACCAAAGGTGTGGATTGGTCCGCACGATACCTGTCAAGGCAGAGTGCCCCCGGTCGGAGTCGAACCGACACAACCGACTCTTTTAGGGAGTCTGCCTCTGCCTGTTGGGCTACGGGGGCGGCGTAATCATACCGGGCATGAGCCAATAAGGGACCACCCAGTAAATGCGACAAATAACGCCTATTAGTGCCGCGCCCTAATCACAGGCCGAATACCGCTCAGTCTTTCCGTGCGGCGAGCTCGAACTCTTCGCGAGGTCGTTGGATGACACCCAGCGAGACGACCTCGCGCTTGAAGAAGAAGGCGAGGGTCCAGTCAGCGGTCACCCGCGCCTTGCGGTTGAAGGTCGGCACGCGGGACAGGTGGTAGGTCCGGTGCATGAACCACGCGAGCAGTCCGCGCATCTTCACGCCGTAGATCTGCGCGACGCCCTTGTGGAGGCCTAGGCTCGCGACGGACCCGGCATATGCGTGCTTGTAGGGCTCGAGCTGCTTGCCGCGGAGTGAGGCGACCACGTTGTCTCCCAGGGTCTTCGCCTGCCGAACCGCGTGCTGCGCGTTCGGCGCGGTGAAGTTGCCCGGGTTCGCCAGGTCGGGGACGGCAGCGGTGTCACCCGCGGTGAATGCGTCGGCCACACCCTCCACCGTCAACTCGGCGGTCGCCTTGACCCGGCTCTTCTCATCGATGGGAAGGTCGGTCTGCTTGACGACGGGATTGGGCTTCACGCCGGCCGTCCAAACGAGCGTTCCCGCGTCGAATTCCTCACCGTCGCTGAGCACGATGTGGTGCCCTTCAGCGGATTTCAGGAGCGTCTGCAGCTTGACCGCGATGCCGCGCTGGCGTAGCGCTTCGACCGTCCATCGGCCCATGTCCAAGCCGACTTCCGGCAGGATGTGATCGCTGGCCTCGATGAGATTCCAGCGCATGTCGGACGGCTCGATGTTGGGGTAGTACTCGCAGGCGTCCCGGGCCATGTCCTCCAGCTCGGCCAGCGCCTCGACACCCGCGAAGCCGCCACCGACGAAGACGAATGTCAGCGCACGCTTGCGTTTCTGCTCATCGGCGGTCGAGGCCGCGATGTCGAGCTGCGCGAGTACGTGGTTGCGCAGGTAGATGGCCTCTCCCACCGTCTTGAAACCGATGCCACACTCGGCCAGACCGGGGATCGGCAGAGTCCGAGAGATCGACCCCGGACAGAAGACGAGGACGTCGTAGGACAGCACGCGCGTCTCCGCTGTCCGGCCGGACTGTCCGCCGCCCACTCCCTCCGCGGAGGCGCCTCCCACCACCTCGACCCACGCCTGGCGATTCGCGTGCTCGATCCGGGTGATGCGGCCATTGAGGATCGTGGCCCGCGGGAGCACGCGCCGCAACGGCACGACGACGTGTCGTGGCTCGAGGTTGCCGGCTGCCGCCTCCGGCAGGAACGGCTGATAGGTCATGTACGACTGCGGATCCACGACCGTGATCTGGAGTTCGCCGCGCTTGAGCTCGCGGCGCAGCTTCTTGTGCAGACGGAGCGCGGTGTACATGCCGACGTAGCCGCCACCGACGATGAGCACGTGCTTTGCCATACGGGTTTCGGTACCCATGGGATCCTCCCGAAACTGGCGGTGAGATTGTGAAAGTTTTCACAATCTGCGCTTTTACGGTACTCCCCCGTGCCGACTGGCGGCAGGCCCCGTCTTGTGAATCGCGTCACGTACGAACCAGTCCGCGGGCAGCCGCGTCAAACAGGGAGAAAGAACCGTCCGGAGTGACGGGCGGGGCTACGGGGGCTGTCCAGTGGAAGCGGGGGCTCCACTGGACACCGCTCCGCTCGTCACCCGCCCGGTCCCTGTGCCGCGCCGCACCGCCGCCCCAGGGCTACCCTCCGACCCGGGCCGTACTCAGTCCTCGCCGACCGCGATGCCGGCCTGGCCCTCCCTCGATCTGCCGGGGCCGTCCAGCGCGCCCGACGCTCGATCAGCCCGCCGTTCGTCCCTCGCCACGGCCGTTCCGCACTCGGCGGATCACCCTCGTACGGTCAGGGCCCGCCGACCGCACGGTCGAGCCGGTTCCTGGGCTCAGCCGGGCAGGCCCGCGTACTCGCGCGCCCTCGTGAACACCGCATCGAGCATGCTCTCTGTCACTCGGCCGGTGAAAGTGTTCTGCTGGCTCGGGTGGTAGCAGCCGAGCAGCAACGTCGAGCCACCGTCCGGTGCGGTCAGCGCGACTTCGGCTCCATGACCGAACGCCGGACGCGGACTGGGCAGGACGTACCCGGCCTCCTTCAAGGCCGGCCACAACGCCTGCCAGCCGTACCCGCCCAGCACGACGATCGTCCGGACCGTACCGGCGACGAACCGCAGTTCCCGCGTTAGCCACGGGAAGCACGCGGAGCGTTCGGCCGGGGTGGGCTTGTTGGCGGGCGGGGCACAGCGCACCGAGGCGACGACGCGGGCGCCGAGCAGCCGCTGGCCGTCTCCGGCGTGCGTGCTGGTGGGGAGCACGGCCAGTCCGGTCCGATGCAGTGACGCGAAGAGCCAGTCTCCACTGCGGTCACCGGTGAAGATGCGTCCGGTACGGTTACCGCCGTGCGCCGCCGGTGCGAGACCGACGATGAGCACTCGCGGTTCGAGGTCGCCCCAGCCCGGTACCGGCCGCCCCCAGTACTCCTCCTCCGCGTACGCCCGGCGGCGTTCGACGGCGACCTGTTCGCGCCACGCGACGAGGCGGGGGCAGGCACGGCAGACCGACTGCCGGGCGACGAGTTCACCGAGTTTCGGGGCGGTGGCCGCGAGGACGCGCACGTCTTCGGGAGTCCGCGCGACGGGCGTGTCCGGGGTCGCGGGGTCTTCCGGGTGGCCGGCCCCCGGGGGGACGAACGGGGCGTTCATGCCGTCAGACCAGTGACCACGCGATGCCGTCGAGGATGTCCCGCTCACTCACGATGAGGTCGGCGAAGGCGTACTCCCGCATGATGCGGTCGAGGATGAGCGCCCCGGCGCCGATGACATCGACCCGTCCGGGGTGCATCACGCCGATCGAGCTGCGCTCGTCGTGCGTCGAGCGCAGCAGCGTCCGCGTCACGTCGTGTACCTGCCGTGCCTTGATCCGCGAGAGGTGAATGCTCTCCGGGTCGTAGGCCGACAGGCCCAGGGCGATGCCCGCCACGGTGGTCACCGAGCCGGCCAGCCCGACGAGGGTCCGCGCCTCGGAGACGGGAACGGCCGGGAGACCCTCGGCCGGGCGTGCCGGCGTGTCCTCGGCCGCACCGTGGACGATCGCCGCGGGATCGGCGCCCACCGGGCCGCGTCCGGGAGGTCCCGCGAGGCCCGCCGCCTGCGGTGCGGCCTCACCGTCACGCACACTGGCGAGCGCCGCGTCGATGTCCGCGACCGCGGCGGCCACCTGCTCCGGTGAGGGCGGGTCGGAGCGCAGGTGACGCTCGGTCAGCCGGACGCAGCCGATGTCGACCGAACGCGCCGCTTCGACCTCGGTGGTACCGAAGACGAACTCGGTGGAGCCGCCACCGATGTCGACGACGAGGTACGGACGCATGGGCCGTAGTGCCGCCAGGTCCTTCGTCGCGCCGATGAACGAAAGGCGGGCTTCTTCGTCGCCCGAGATCACTTCGGGCTCCACTCCGAAGATGTCGATGACGCCCCGAACGAAGTCATCACGGTTGGTCGCGTCGCGGGTGGCACTCGTGGCCACCACCCTCGTCTTGATCGGGCTGCCGGTGACGTCGTGCGCGGCGATCAGCTTCGCGTAGCCGCGCATGGCGGCGAACGTACGGTCGAGTGCCTCGGGAGCCAGGCGACCGGTCTCGTCGACGCCCTGCCCGAGACGCACGATCTCCATCCGGCGTTCGAGATCGGTCAACCGGCCGTCGACGATGTCGGCGATGAGCAGACGAACCGAGTTCGTACCGCAGTCGACCGCCGCGACACGCGTCGCTGTACTCACGATTCGTTCGCCTCCCGGCGCACCTCGTCGGCGCGGTGTTCCCGCGCCCCTCCACCTCCGACCGCGCCCAAGGGGCCCGGCTCACGCATGCCGCACATTCCGGCCACCGACTCAACGATGATCATGACAGGTCCTGACGGCCGCTGTCACCGATTACCGACGACTGTTCGACTTCGGGAACACACGCCGTCGCACACGCGCCGGCGCGCCACCAGTCCGCCAGCCGGGCCAAGGCCTCCCGGCCGAAGGGGTTGGCCCCCGGCACCGCGAGTTCGTGAGCGACCAGCGCGTGCAGGCACTTGACCCGAGTCGGCATGCCACCCGCGCTCTGCATATCCTCGGGCAGCCGTTCAAGGCCCTCTTCTTCTGCGGCGGCGTCGCGCCGGTCCAGGTAGTCCCGGTGCGCGGCCTCGTACGCTGCGGCCAACTGTGGATCGGTGGCCAGCCGGGCGGTCATCTCGCGCATCACCCCACTCGCCTCCAGTGTGCCGATCGCCGCCGCCGCCTTGGGGCAGGTCAGGTAGAACAACGTCGGAAACGGCGTGCCGTCGGGCAGCCGGGGTGCCGTCTCCACGACGTCGGGGAGCCCGCAGGGGCAGCGATGGGCGACCCCGCGCAGTCCACGCGGCTCACGACCCAGTTGTGCGGCCACCGCCGCGACGTCGCGTTCCTCGATCACCGGTAAGCCCTCCGGAGTCACCGGCAGACCCGCCTGCCGACCTGTGTCCGCATCACCGAATCCGATCGCGGATACGCGCCGAATCCGGATGCCGGCTGAAAGGGTATGCGGTCGACAAGGACGATTCGCCGGGCCCACCGTATGCGGTCGACCAGGCCCATCCGCCAGGCCACCGTATGCGGTCAACGACGACGGTTGGCCGCGTCCACCGACCGCCACAGCGTGACATACCAGGGCGGAGTCGGCGGTCGGCGCTGGTGGGCGGCGTCCTGGCCTCCGCTCTGCCCTTCGCCCAGCACCACATAGCACTTCGCGCCCGGATCGCACATGTGCAGCCGACGGCGTGCCTCGCGTTTGATGTAGGACTCGTCGCCGAGCCGCTGCTTCTGCTGGGACAGCTGCTCGACCTGAGCCTGCGCCACTCGCTGCTGCACGCGTAGCTGGGCGATCTCCCGACGCTGGGCGATGTACTCCCGGACGGGGTAGGCGAGGCTCAGGGCGATGGCGCATGCGACGACCGCCAGGATCGCGGCGCGGCTCGTCAGATGAGCCCGCCGCATCTCCTTGGCGTTCCGCTCAGGCGGTCGCCGCTTCTCCTCGGCCATCGGAGCGTTGTCTCACTCCCAGCGGAACCGGGGGAACGCCGCCGCTCCGGCGAACCGCGCGGCGTCGTCCAGGAGCTCCTCGATGCGCAGCAGCTGGTTGTACTTGGCCACCCGGTCGCTTCGCGCCGGGGCACCCGTCTTGATCTGGCCACATCCGGCGGCCACCGCGAGGTCCGCGATCGTGGTGTCCTCGGTCTCGCCGGAACGGTGGCTCATCATCGTGCGGAAGCCGTTCATGTGCGCGAGGGTCACCGCGTCGAGGGTCTCGGTCAGCGTGCCGATCTGGTTGACCTTGACGAGCAGTGCGTTGGCCGAGCCGGCGTCGATTCCGCGCTGCAGTCGCTCGGGGTTGGTGACGAACAGGTCGTCGCCGACGATCTGGACCCGGGACCCGACGGCGTCGGTGAGCGCCTTCCAGCCGGGCCAGTCCTCCTCGGACAGGGGGTCCTCGATGGAGACCAGCGGGTACGCGTCGAGCAGCTCGGCGTAGTAGGACGCCATTTCCTCGGCGGACCGCTTGGCTCCCTCGAACTCGTACGTGCCCTCGGAGTGGAACTCCGTCGCGGCCACGTCCAGGGCGAGCGCGATGTCGGCACCCGGCCGGAACCCGGCTCGCTGGACGGCCTCGAGAATCAGGTCGAGGGCGTCGCGGTTGCTCGGCAGCTCGGGCGCGAAGCCACCCTCGTCGCCGAGGCCGGTCGCCAGCCCGCGCCCCTTGAGCACGGACTTGAGCGCGTGGTACGTCTCCGCGCCCCAGCGGATCGCCTCGCTGAACGTCGACGCGCCGATCGGCGCGATCATGAACTCCTGGATGTCGACGTTGGTGTCGGCGTGGGCACCGCCGTTGAGGATGTTCATCATCGGCACCGGCAGCAGGTGGGCGTTGGGCCCGCCGACGTAGCGGAACAGCGGGAGGTTCGCCGCCTTCGCCGCCGCCTTGGCCACCGCCAGGCTGACGCCGAGGATGGCGTTCGCGCCGAGGCGGGACTTGTCCGGGGTGCCGTCGAGGTCGATGAGCGCCTGGTCGATGAGGCGCTGGTCGTCAGCGTCGTAACCGAGGAGTTCGGGGGCTATCTCATCGAGCACGCCGAGCACGGCCTTCTCGACGCCCTTGCCGTTGTACCGCTCGCCGCCGTCGCGTAGTTCCACCGCCTCGAACTGGCCGGTCGAGGCGCCGCTCGGTACGGCGGCGCGCGCTTCGCTGCCGTCGTCGAGCAGCACTTCAACCTCGACGGTGGGATTACCACGCGAGTCGAGGATCTCCCGAGCGTGTACGGCATCGATCGACGACACTTGAGCTCCTTGTGATCACTACCAAACGTTTCGACCCCTGAGCCTAGCCGCCCGGGGCGTGACGGCCGTGCAACGCCACCCCCCTTCCGCCTTTCTCGCCCGCCTGGCCGCCCACGGAGCCGTTCCGGCTCCGACCGACTTCTCCTCGGACACGCCCGACGCGAAGCCCGTTGAGGCCTCCTCCACCGGCCCTCCAGGTCCCTCTCCCAACCCCCGCCGACCGGATTGTTGGATCGCGCACCCATCTGCGGGATCTTCGCCCGGTAGTCGCACGGTTACACCCTTATGTCACCGACTTGACGCTCGCTTCGTCTGCCTTGTCTACTTAGGCAATCAAACACACCTGTTCGATCGACAATGTGGGAGTCGCAATGCAACCGCGGTTCGCTGCCTTCGGCCTTGCCATCCTCGCCGGCACCGGGCTGCTCACCGCGTGTGGCAGCGACAAGGGCAACGCATCCTCAAGCGACGACACCGTCGTCAGACTCGGCTTCTTCCCGAACATCACGCACGCCACGGCGCTCGTCGGCGTGCAAAAAGGGATCTTCGCCAAGCACCTCGGCAAGGCACCGAAGACACTCACCTTCAACGCCGGTCCGGCCGCCACCGAGGCGGTCTTCTCCGGGGCGGTGGACGCGACGTACGTCGGACCCAACCCGGCGATCAACGCCTTCGTGAAATCACACGGCCAGGCCATAAAGATCATTTCCGGAGCGGCCAGCGGCGGTGCCGCCCTGATCGTCAAGCCGTCCATCAAGTCCGCCGCCGATCTGCGCGGCAAGAAGATCGCAACGCCGCAGCTCGGCAACACCCAGGACGTGGCCCTGCGCTACTGGCTCAAACAGCAGGGCCTCAAGACGGACAAGGCCGGCGGCGGCGACGTCCATGTCGTCCCCCAGGACAACTCCCAGACTCTGCAGGCGTTCGCTCAGGGCCAGATCGACGGCGCGTGGGTGCCGGAGCCGTACGCCTCCCGGCTCGTCCTGGAGAGCAAGGGCAAGAAGCTGGTCGACGAGGCGTCGCTGTGGCCCGGCGGCAAGTTCGTGATCACCAACCTGATCGTTCGTACCGAGTTCCTGAAGAAGCACCCCGCCCTGGTGAAGAAGCTGCTCGAGGCACAGGTCGAGGCGACCGACTACATCAACTCCGACAAGGCCGGCGCGGAGCAGGCCGCCAACACCGAACTGGGCTCCCTGACCGGCAAGCCGCTCAAGCAGGCCGCCCTGGACGCGACGTTCAAGAATGTGACCTTCACCAGCGACCCCATCGCATCGTCGCTGAAGGCCAGCGCCCAGCACGCCGAGGCGGTCGGGCTCCTCGATCATGTCGATCTGAAGGGCATCTACGATCTCGGCCCGCTGAACGAGGTTCTGAAGGCCAAGGGCCGACCGGCGGTGAGCGAATCCTGACGGCACGCTCGTCTGAGGGAGAAGACATGGCTGTGACGACAAGGGATCCACAGCGTACGACCGCTCCTTCGGTGCGGATCGACGGTGTATCGAAGGCGTACGGCACCGGCGACGGCGCACTCCTGGCGCTCGACAAGGTGTCGCTGTCGGTGGCTCCGAAGGAGTTCGTCTGCATCCTGGGCGCGTCGGGGTGCGGTAAGAGCACGCTGCTGTCGGTGGTCGCCGGGCTGGATCGGCCGACGCTGGGCACGGTCGACGTCGGCGGTGCGCGGGTGGGCCTGATGTTCCAGGAGCCCGCCCTGTTCCCCTGGCTGACCGCCGCCGGCAACGTCGAGCTGGCCCTGCGCACACGGGGCGTGCCGAAGGCCGAACGCCGTCGGCGCGCGGCCGAACTGCTGGAGGCCGTGCACCTCGGGGACTTCGGCCGGAAACGGCCGCACGAGCTGTCCGGTGGCATGCGCCAGAGGGTGGCCATCGCCCGGGCGCTCGCCCAGGACAGTGACGTGCTTCTGATGGACGAGCCGTTCGGCGCGCTCGACGCGATGACGCGTGACCTGCTCCACGACGAGCTCGAACGCATCTGCTCCGAGCGCGCCCTGACCGTGCTGTTCGTGACGCACAACGTGCGCGAGGCGGTGCGTCTCGGCGATCGGGTCGTCCTGCTGTCCAGCCGTCCCGGCCGGGTCGTCGAGGAGTTCCCCGTGCTGCTGGACCGCCCGCGGCGAATCGATTCCGGGGACGTCGCGACGCTGGCCGGACAGATCACCGATCGGCTCCGTGAGGAGGTCGGCCGTCATGGATCGTGACATCGCCAACATCGTCGGATCGGTGGTGCCGGGTTCACCGCCCTCGGCCGTGACGAACGTGCTCGACCGTCAGATCGCGGGCCTGGACGCGCTGGAGATGGCGGCGCGCTCCCGGCCGGGCCCTCTGCGGCGGATATGGGCATCGGCGTGGCCGGTGCTCGCCGCGATCGCCATCGCGATCGGCGTCTGGGAGATCGTCGTGCTCAGCGGTTGGAAACCGACGTACGTCCTCCCGGGCCCGGCGCAGGTCTTCCCGCAGCTGGGCAAGGATCTGAGCGAGCCGGCCTTCTGGTCGGGGCTGGGCCTGACGATGCGCCGGGCCGTGATCGGCTTCGCGCTCGCGATCGTCGTCGGGGCGGCGATCGGCGCCGTGGTGTCGCGGGTGCGGTTCCTGCGGGTGGCGTTCGGATCGCTGATCACGGGGTTGCAGACGATGCCCTCGATCGCCTGGTTCCCGCTCGCCATCCTGCTCTTCCAGCTCAGCGAGAGCGCGATCATGTTCGTCATCGTGCTGGGCGCGGCGCCGTCGATCGCCAACGGGCTGATCGCCGGCGTCGACTACACCCCGCCGATCCTGCTGCGCGCGGGGAAGATCCTCGGGCTGCGCGGTTTCGCGCTGTACCGGCACCTGATCCTGCCCGCGTCGCTTCCGGCGTTCGTGACGGGACTCAAGCAGGGCTGGGCGTTCGCCTGGCGCAGCCTGATGGCGGGCGAGCTCCTTGTGATCATCGGCCACCACAGTTCGCTCGGCGTCCGCCTGGAGTACGCCCGGGAGAACATCGACGCCCCCGACATGATCGCAATCATGATCGTGATCCTGGTGATCGGGATCGTGATCGACCGGCTCTTCTCCGCCGCCGACCGCGCCCTGCGCGCCCGGCGCGGCCTTGACCCATCCTGAACCGTCCGAGTCCCGAGTCCGCACCCGTACCGAGCCGTCGGCGCGCGCAAGCAGAGGAAACGCCATAAACGACTGAACCGGCACCCGGCCTGTACCGGCCAAGTACCGGCAATGCACCGATCACTTATTCCGTAGCGGCCGTATTCGTGACATCGTCCACGCCGTAACCTCGAAGTTGATCAGAGGAGGCACGCCCGTGCGGGCTCGTGTCATCGGCGTGGTCGGCCTGATGCTGCTGGCGGGGACCGGAACGGCGGCCGCCGATGACGCGCATCCGTCACTGCGGTTCGCCGTGTCGTTTCCCTCGTCCCTCCGGCAGGCCGCCACGGACGGTCGCGTGTACGTCGTCGTCTCCCGCAAGGAGACCCCGGAGCCGCGTGAGCAGATCGACATCACCGGCGGCGTGCCCTTCTGGGGCCGGGACGTCGACGGCCTGCGGCCCGGCAGCACCGCGTACGTGGACGGGCGGGCCTACGGCTATCCGCTGGAACGGCTGCGCGACCTGCCGGCGGGGCGCTACACGGTGCAGGCGTTCTTCAACGTCTACACGACGTTCCGCCGCTCGGACGGCTCGACCGTGAAACTCCACATGCCGTGCGGCGACGGCCAGGACCTGTTCAACTCGCCCGGCAACATGTACGGCACGCCGAAGACGATCGACGTCGAGCCGAGGCGCTCGGGAACGATCCGGCTGGACCTGGACCACGTGATCGCACCGGCCCAGCCGGTGCCGGCCGGCGGCACCTGCCAGCAGGGCAACCCCGCGGACACGCCGCAGGTCAAACACGTCAAGATCCTCAGCCCGCGGCTGTCGAAGTTCTGGGGGCAGCCGATGTACGTCGGCGCGAACGTGCTGCTCCCCGCCGGCTACGACGCCTCCGGCGACACGCGTTACCCGGTCGAGTTCCACTTCGCGCACTTCACGACGAACGCACCGCACGGCTTCCGTGAGGACCAGGGCAACGCCTTCTCCAAGTGGTGGATGTCCGGCGCCGCACCGCGGTTCATCAGCGTGGAGGTACGCGAGGAGAACCCCTTCTACGACTCCTCGTACGTGGTGAACTCCGCGAACCTCGGCCCGTACGGCGACGCGACGACCAAGGAGCTGATCCCCGCCATCGATGCCCGTTTCCGCACGATCGCGGCACCGTGGGCGCGGATCACCGCGGGCGGTTCGACGGGCGGCTGGGAGGCGCTCGCGAGTCAGGTCTTCTACCCGGACGTTTACGGCGGAACGTTCGCCGGGTATCCGGATCCCGTCGACTTCCACCGCCACCAGATCGTCAACGTGTACGGCGACGCGAACGCCTACGACACGATTCGCGACTGGGACCACACGCCGCGCCCGGACAGCCGGAACGTCGCCGGGGACACCGATTACGTGATGGCGCAGGAGAACCTCTGGGAGCTGGCGCGCGGCGACCGCGACCGGTCCGGAGGCGCCTGGGCGATCTGGGAGGCGGTGTACGGCCCGCGTGGCGCGGACGGCTATCCGGCGCTCGCCTGGAACAAGCGGACGGGAGCGATCGATCCCACCGTCACCGCGCGGTGGAGGCCGATGGACCTGAGCGCCAAGCTCGCCGCCGAGTGGCCGGTGCTGGGGCCGAGGCTCCAGGGCAGGATCTACGTCTACGTCGGCGACACCGACACCTACTTCCTCAACGACGCCGTGCAGTTGCTGCAGCAGACCCTCGACGCGCGCACGGGGCCCACCGCGGACGCGACGTTCGTGTACGGCCGGGCGAAGCAGCACGGCTGGTCGCCCTACACCGCGCAGGAGTGGTTCACGGTGTACGCCGACTACATCGCCCGCCACGCCCCGCCCGGCACCGACCTCGGCGGCTGGCGCGGCCCGGCGGCCAAGGCCCGCCTGAACCCGTCGGGCGGCGTCATCGTGCCTCCGGAGAAGTCGGTCGGCCTCCCCCGCTGACCGCGCTGACCCCGCTGACCGCATCTCACGACCCGCGGTCCGGTCCCGCGCCGGAGTCCTCCGGTGCGGGACCGGACGCCGTCAGATCGCCGGGGCGGCCCCGGCGCCGGGCTCCAGGTCGTCCAGCTGCTCGGCGAGCTTTTCGGGTGCGTTGCGGATCGAGCTGAGCGGGGCGGCGATGTCCTCCAGGGAGGCGCCCTCGCACCGTACGCCGCAGATCGCCGCGACGACTCCCGCGACGGCCATGACGCCCGCCGCGATCAGGTAGGCGATGAACAGCTTGCCCCGGTCCGGGTGGTCCTGGTCCCCGATCAGGGCGCCGAAGATCACCGGTCCGAGCGCCCCGAAGAGCTGGGCGATGGCGAAGAACAGCGCGATCGCCTGGGACCGCAGCTCCATCGGGAAGATCTCGCTCACGGTGAGGTAGCCCGAACTGGCCGCCGCCGAGGCGATGAAGAAGATCACCGTCCAGAGCGCCGTCTGGGTGAACGCCGTCAGCGATCCGATCTTGAACAGGTAGCCGCTGACCGCCAGGAGCGCTCCGGACACGAGGTACGTCCCGGCGATCATCTGCTTGCGGCCGACCGTGTCGAACAGCCGTCCCATGAGCAGCGGGCCGAGGAGGTTACCGGCGGCGAACGCGAAGAAGTACTTCGCGACGGCGTGGTCGGAGACCCCGTAGAAGTGCTTGAGCACCAGACCGTACGTGAAGAAGATCGCGTTGTAGAGGAACGACTGGCTGATCATCAGCGTGGCCCCGAGCAGCGACCGCGACGGGTACTCCCGGAACAGCGTCCGCGCGACCTGGGTGAACGAGACCGGCTCCTGCGGGCGCACCTCGATGTACCGGTCCGGGTCGACCGGCTCGAGAGTGCGGCCTGAGGCCTCGATCTCGCGTTCGATCAGCGCGACGGTCTTCTCGGCCTCTTCCGCCTGCCCGTGGGCGAGCTGCCAGCGTGGGCTCTCGGGGAGGGTGCGCCGCAGGCCCCAGATCGCCAGCCCGAGCACCGGGCCGATGAAGAAGCCGACCCGCCAGCCGATGTTGTCGGGGAACAGACCGTGGTCGAGAAGGATGTACTCGCTCAGCGACCCGACGATCGCGCCGAACCAGTAGGTCCCGCTGACCGCCAGGTCGACCCGGCCGCGATAGCGCGCGGGGATCAGTTCGTCGATCGCGGAGTGGATCGCCGCGTACTCACCGCCGATGCCCATTCCGGCGATGAAGCGGAACCCGAGGAAGATCGCGTAGTTGAACGAGAAGGCGGTCAGCCCGTTGGCGACCAGGTAGAGCCCGAGGGTGGCGATGAACAGCCGGCGGCGTCCGAGCCGGTCGGACAGCCGGCCGAACACCAGCGCGCCGACCACCTCGCCGATCAGGTAGATGGTCGCCGAGAACCCGACCTCCTGGGAGCTGAGGTGCAGGGTACCGGCGTGTTGCAGCACCGGTCCGACGATGCTGGCGATCTGGATCTCCAGCCCGTCGAGCACCCAGGCCACGCCGAGGGCGGCAATCATGCGGGTGTGGAATCGGGACCAGGGCAGCCGATCGATCCGAGCGGGCACGAGGCTTCGCACGGTGGGCTGTAGCGGGGAAGCGCCCACGTCGTCTCCTTTGCCGTGTGGTTGCGTAGAGTCAGGAGTCGATCACGATAGAAAGCCGCCGCTGCGCCGTGAAGGGATTGCGGGGAGATCTGAGGTTCCCGAAGTGGTTCCTCGCTCTCTGGCCGCCCGACCCACCGGAAGCGGCATAACGCGCCGACTGCGAATAATGCAGCCAAGAAAAGCCACAAGCCCGGTATGTCCCTATGCGCTCACGGCGTCGCGGAATGCGCCCACCGCGGGACCCGCGGGGAATCAGACGTGGTCGGGAACCCGGCCCACGGGAGGAAGACCTGGAGGCGACGTCCCGCCGGTCGGGGGCGTCGGTTCCTGTCCTCCGGGCGGCGGCAGGTCGATCGGAGGCTTCGGTCCCTGCTTCGCGCCCTTGCTGACGTAGATGGTCACCGTGGTGCCCGGTTCCACCGAGGCGCCGGCGCCGGGTGACGTGCGCGCGACGGTGCCCTTGGCGTAGGTGTCGGAGGCGACGCGCGGGCCGAAGCTCACGTCGAAGCCCGCCGTGGTCAGCTGCGAGGCGGCCGCCGACGGGGTGAGCCCGAGGACGTCGGGGACGTGGACGCGGTCCTCCCCGGAGCCCTCGCTGTAGTAGTCGTCCGGCGGGCGGTGGAAGTCGTGCTCGGGCACGTCCTCCAGCGCGCCCAGCATCGTCTCCCGCCAGATGGGAGCGGGGATGTCCGCACCGAACACCTCGCCGAAGCAGCGGCCGCCCAGGCAGAGGTTGCGCAGCGGGTGGGCGTAGCCGCCGCGCGGGTCGCCGACCCACACCGCGCTCGCCAGGTCGGGGGTGTAACCGGCGAACCACGCGGAGGAGAAGCCGTCGACGGTGCCCGTCTTGCCCGCGGCGGGGCGGCCGATGCCCATGCCGGCGGCCGTACCGCGGGTCAGCACCCCGCGCAGCACGTGGTTGACCCCGTCGGCGACGCCCTTGTCGATCGCCTGATGGCAGTCGGCGCCCGGGACCTTGAGCTGGTGCCCGGCCATGTCGGTGACCTTCGTGAGGACGACCGGCTTGCAGTACTCGCCGCGCGCGGCGAACGCCGCGTACGCCGCCGCGAGGCGCACCGGCGAGACCGTGTTGAAGCCGAGTGTGAAGGAGGGGTACTGCTGCAGTGCCGACCCGTCGGCGCGGCGCATGCCGAGCTTCTCGGCCATCTTGACCGTGTCGCACAGGCCGACCTGCTTCTCCAACCGGAGGAAGAAGGTGTTGACCGAGTGCCAGGTGCCGGTGACGAGGCTGAACGTCCGGCCGCCCTCGCCGTCGGCGGCGTTGCCCAGCGACTCCGTGGAGCTCACCGGCTTGCCGTCGCAGTCGCGGAACCCGGTCGGCGTGTAGTGGTCGGGGGCCAACAGGCGGTGGCCGAAGGGCATGCCCTGGTCCAGGGCGGCCGCCAGCGTGAAGATCTTGAACGTGGAGCCGGCCTGCATGCCGATGCTGGTGCCGTGGTCGGAGTCGGCGGCGAAGTTGACCCAGGTCTTGCCCCGCTTCTCGGCGGGTCCCAGGTCACGGTCGACGACCATGGCCTTCACCTCGCCGGTGCCCGGCTCCACGAGCGCCTCGGCGGCCGCCTTGTGGCTGGAGTTCTTCGGCGGCACGTAATGGTCGACCGCGTGCTGCGCCGCCCGCTGCATACGGGGGTCCAGGGTCGTATGGATGGTCAGCCCGCCACGCTGGAGCAGTTGCCGTCGCGCCTTCACGGTGGCCCCGAAGACCGGGTCTCCCAGGATCTCCCGCTCCACGTAGTCGCAGAAGAACGGCGCCGAACTCTCCACGCAGCCGTTCGGCGTGGACGTGACGTCCAGGTCCAGGGCCGCTCGCTGGGCGGTCGACGCGGTCTCGGCCGGTATCCAGCCGAGCTCGTCCATGCGCTGCAGCACGGTGTTGCGCCGCTGCGTGGCCAGCTTCGGGTTGACGATCGGGTCGTAGGCGTACGGGTAGCGGACGATGCCGGCCAGGAGTGCCGCCTGGGGAAGGGACAGCCGGGCGGCGGGCTTGCCGAAGTAGTGCCGGGCCGCGGCCTCCACGCCGTACGCCCCGTCGCCGAAGTAGGCGATGTTGAGGTAACGCTCGAGGATCTGGTCCTTGGTCAGCTGCTTCTCGATCGCCACGGCGTACCGCAGTTCGCGGAGCTTGCGCGCGGGCGTCGTCTCCCGGGCCGATCGCCGTTCCGCGTCACTGTCGGCCGTCTCGACGAGGAGGTTCTTGATGTACTGCTGGGTGATGCCCGACCCGCCCTGCGTGACCTCACCGGAGGCGAGGTTGCTCGCCAGCGCGCGGACCGTGCCCTTGAAGTCCAGCCCGCCGTGCTGGTAGAAGCGGCTGTCCTCGATGGCGAGGATCGCCTTGCGCATGATCGGCGCCACTTTGGTCAGGGGCACGTCCAGGCGGTTCTCGTAGTAGAACGTCGCCAGCTTCGACCCGTCGGCGGCGAGGATCACGGAACGCTGCGCCACCGGCGGCGTCCGCAGATCGCCCGGGATGGCCTCGAACCAGTTGGCGCCGTTGCGCGCGCCGACGCCGGCCATTCCGACTGTGGAAAAGGCGATGAGCGCCGCCAGCACCCCGGCGACGACCCCGGTGCCCGCGAGACGCCCGATGATGTTCAGGGCGTTGCGTTGTGGGCTGACCCCAGATGACACTGGGTCAGCGTACGACGAACCGGCCTCGGACGGATCTCACTGGCCTAACAAAAAGCCGCCGAGCCCACCATTTAGGGCGAAGAAACCAGATTCCAGGACCGATCCGCCCGCTGAACCGCCCGCTGAACCGCCCGCTGAACCGCCCGCTGAACCGCCCGCTGAACCGCCCGCTGAACCGCCCGCTGAACCGGCGGCCTCCGGACGCCGTGTCAGTAGCCTCTCCACGGCCAGGCGAACGGCAGGTCGGTGATCCAGCGTTGCGATCTGCGACCATCAGGCTCGCGGGACTCCTTCTGATCGTCGCCCTTCTCTTTGTCCTTGTCCTTGTTTTTGTCCTTGTCCTTGTCCTCCTCCTCGCCGTCGCCCTCCCGGAAGTACTCGCCGGACGGGCCGTGGAAGTCGTGCTCCGGGACTCCCTTGAGCGCCGCCTCCATCGTCTCCCGCCAGATCGGCGCCGGCACGTCCGCGCCGTACACCTGGCCGTAACACCCCTCTCCCAGGCACACGTCGCGCAGCGGATGCTTGTATCCACCGCGTGGATCGCCGACCCAGACGGCGCTCGCCATGTCCGGGGTGTACCCGGCGAACCAGGCGGCCGAGAAGTTGTCGACCGTGCCGGTCTTGCCCGCCGCCGGACGCCCGATGTCGTTGCCCTTGGCGGTTCCCTTGGTCAGCACCCCCCGCAGCACATGGCTGACCGCGTCGGCGACGTCCTTGTCGATGGCCTGGTGGCACTTGGCGCGCGGTACCGGCAGGGACCCGGTCGGCCCCTCGATGCTCGTGATCGCGATCGGCCGGCAGTAGCGGCCACGCGCCGCGAACGCCGCGTACGCCGCCGCGAGTCGCAGCGGCGAGACGGTGTTGAACCCCAGGGTGAACGACGGATACTGCTCGAGCTTCTGCCCGGTGGCACGGCGCATGCCCAGGCGGGTGGCCATCTTGTACGTCGCGCACAGGCCGACCTTGCGCTCCAGCTCGAGGAAGAACGTGTTCACCGAGTGCCACGTGCCGGTCACCAGCGAGAACTTCTTTCCGCCCTCACCATCGCCCGCGTTGCCGAGGGAGACGCTCGGGTCGCCGACCCGCCGCCCGGCGCAGTCCCGGAAACCCGTCGGAACGAACGACTTCGGCGCGTCGAGCTGGTGACCGAACGCCATGCCCTTCTGCAGTGCCGCCGCCAGCGTGAACACCTTGAACGTCGAGCCGGCCTGCATGCCCAGACTGGATCCGTGGTCGGAGTCGGCGGCGAGGTTCACCCACAGGGTGCCGCGCCTCGTGCTGTCGCCCATCCTGCGGTCGATGGCCATCGCCGTGATCTCGCCCGTCCCCGGCCGTACGAGGACCTCGGCGGCGGCCTTACCCGACTTGTTGTCGGGCGGCACATAGCGGTTCAGGACGCGCTGCGCGGCCTTCTGCATCCGAGGTTGGAGCGTGGTATGGATCCGCAGGCCGCCTCGCTGCAGCAGGAACCGGCGTTCCTGGGCCGTCTTCCCGAAGGCCCGGTTGGCGAGGATCTCCCGCTGGACGTAGTCGCAGAAGAAGGGCGCCGAGCTCTCCACGCAGCCGTTCGGCGTGCCGGTGATCCGCAGCCCGAGCGGCCGGGCCCTGGCGTCGGCGGCCTGCGCCGGCGTGATCACTTTCAGCTCCGCCATGCGCTCGAGGACCGTGTCGCGGCGCTCCCGGCCCCGCATCGGGTGCAGGTTCGGATCGTACGTCTGCGGCGCCCGCACGATCCCCGCGAGCGTCGCGGCCTGTTCGAGGGACAGGTCGGCGGCGTGCACCCGGAAGTAGTGGCGGGCCGCCTCCTCCACGCCGTACGCGCCGTCGCCGAAGTAGGCGATGTTGAGATAGCGCTCCAGGATCTGGTCCTTGGTGAAACGCTTCTCCAGCCCGATGGCGAACCGCAGCTCACGGAGTTTGCGGGCCGCGGTGGGTTCGAGCGCCTCACGGCGTCCCGCGGCGGTGGTCGCCGTCTCGGCGAGGGCGTTCTTGACGTACTGCTGGCTGAGCGTGGACCCGCCCTGAATGACGGTCCCGGCGCTGAGGTTGGCGACCAGCGCCCGCACGATGCCCTTGGCGTCGAGCGCGCCGTGCTGGTAGAAGCGGCTGTCCTCGATCGCGATGATCGCCTGACGCATGATCGGAGCCACATTGGCGAGCGGCACCTCGACCCGGTTCTCGTAGTAGAACGTCGCGAGCTTCGACCCGTCGGCGGCCAGGATGACCGAACGCTGCGGAAGCACCGGCGCGACCAGCGCGCCGGGCAGCGTCTCGAAGGAGTGCTTGGCGGCTTTGACGCCGAGGCCGGCGGGCAGCACGACCGGCAGCGTGAGACAGGCCGACAGCACTCCCGCGGCGACCCCGGCGAGCACCAGGTCCGTCAGCCTCGCCGAACGCCTCCCTGATTCCTTCCCCACAATTCGCGGTCATCCCCATACAGACGGTGATCGGAAACCTGGGAAGAGCATGTCACAGGTGGGAGCGGCGGTCCGGCTTCGTCACGGAGAGTCTTCTCGTTCCTGGACGCGGTCGCGGAAACGGCGGGCGGCGGCGCGGAGCTCGGCCTCGGGGTCGCGGCCCTCCTCGCGGAGTCGGCGGACGAGCGCGAACAGGTCCGCGCCGACCTCCTCGTCGGCGAAAAGCTCCTCCGGCACACCGGCCTTGGCGGCGCGCCGCTGCAGCTGGTCGGCGAGTGAGAGCGCGGGCTGGGCCATCGGGACGCCGTGGAAGATCGACGCGTCCTCGCCGCGCTCGGCGGCCTTGATCTTGTCCCAGTTGGCGTTGACCTCGTCGGCGTCCGCGACCGTGACGTCGCCGAACACGTGGGGATGCCGGCGGACGAGCTTCTCGACGATGCCCTCGGCCACGTCGTCCACGGAGAAGTCCTGCGACACCTCCGCGTGGAACACCACCTGCATCAAGACGTCGCCGAGCTCCTCCCGCAGCGCTTCCAGGTCGCCGCCCTCGATCGTGTCGACGACCTCGTACGCCTCCTCGAGCAGGTACGGCGCGAGGGAGGCGTGCGTCTGCTTACGGTCCCAGGGGCACTCCCGGCGCAGCGTCTCCATGACGGCGACGAGGTCGAGGAACCGCGCGCCGGGCAGGTCGTACGCGCCCTGGACGACCTCGATCTGCGGCGGCTCGTCCAGCCCGATGAGGAGGGACCCGACCTGGCGCATCAGCGCCTCGTCACCGTCGGGGTCGGCCAGCCACACCACCGTGCCGGACGACGCCTCGCGGACCAGGGTGGCGGCGTCCGGTTCGACGACCTCCACCGTCACGCCGGCCTGGCGGGCGTACGGCAGCTGTGGATGCTCGGCCGAGCCGGCGAGCACCCGGTCGGCCGAGCGCAACGTCTCCCATGCGGACCAGGTCAGCTGTCCCGGCGCGACCCGCGGCGAGGAGGCGAGGAAGGTCAGCCCTGGCACGAGACTCCGCCGCTCGTGGTGGGCGTGCCGGAGTCCGGCTTGGACAGGGTGGGGCAGACCGGGCCGAGGGCCATGTGCTGGAAGTCGAAGGAGCCGTACCGCGGGTTGACATCGAGCTTGAGACGGCGCCCCGCCTGCTGGTAACTGCCGGCGACCTGCTGCAGCGCCCGCTGCTGCGACTGCTGGTCGGTCGCGGTGGAGACGCCGTACCGCTTCATGAGCTCCTGGCGGAGCAGGACCGACTTGGCGTAGTCGCGGCTGTACTTGGTCGGCAGGCCCTGGGCGAGCACGTTGGCGTCGAGGGTGGCCATCCCGCCGTTCTGCGCGATGAGCGCGTCCACCTGACCGCCGCCGGCGTTCACGCCGTCGTTGCGGGCGACCTCCTCCCAGACCTTGATGTCGACGAGCTGGTAGAGGGCGCTGCGCTGCGGCGAGGACGGGTCGAAGGGCACCTGCTGCCCCTGGGCCTGCGCCTGCTGGGCGATCTGCTGCGCGGCGGGGTACTTCGGCAGCTCCTTGGACCACTCGTCGACCGTCGCGTTGAGCTTCGCGATCGTGATGCGGTCGTTCCCGACCAGGGCCGCCGCTCCCGTCTTGATGGGACCGCAGGCGGTCAGCGCGGCACCGGCGAGCACCACGCCGATGGTGATCTTGAACGGCTTACGGAACACAGGCGTCCTTCTCATTCGTTGCCCACGGCTCGTCGGTCGCGGGCACCTCCGGCACCGGGGGTGGTCTCGCCCCGGCTCGTCATCTGGCGACGGGATCGGCGAGGAACAGCGCCTCCACCAGATCGGTACACCATTTCAGCAGCTCCTGATCGCGCAGCGGGCGCCCGCCGAGCGGAGCGGTCTTGGGCACCGGCACCAGCAGCGTATTGGTCGCCGCCTTCAGGATGCTCTTCGGGTACAGGCGCTGCAGCCGCACCGTGCGCGACTCGGGCAGGTCGACCGGGGAGAACCGGATGTGGTTGCCCTGAAGGGTGACGTCCCTCAGGCCGCCCCGGCGGGCCAGCGCCCGGAAGCGCGCCACCTCCAGGAGGTTCAGCACCGGCACCGGAAGCGGCCCGAAGCGGTCCACCAGTTCGTCGCGGACGGCGGCGATCTCGTCGTCGTTCTGGATCGCCGCGATCCGGCGGTACGCGTCCAGCCGCAGGCGCTCGCCGGGGACGAACTCGTGCGGGACGTGCGCGTCGACCGGCAGTTCCACCTTGACCTCGGGCGTCTCGGGGACGCCTTCGTCGCGCAGCTCCCGCACGGCCTCGCCGACCATGCGGACGTACAGGTCGAAACCGACCCCGGCGATGTGCCCGGACTGCTCGCCGCCCAGCACGTTGCCGGCGCCCCGGATCTCCAGGTCCTTCATGGCCACGAACATGCCCGCACCCATCTCGGTGTGCTGGGCGATCGTCGCGAGCCGCTCGTGCGCGGTCTCGGTCAGCGGCACCTCGGGCGGGTACAGGAAGTACGCGTAGGCGCGCTCCCGTCCCCGGCCGACGCGGCCGCGCAGCTGGTGCAGCTGCGAAAGGCCGTACATGTCGGCGCGGTCGACGATCAGGGTGTTGGCGTTCGGGATGTCGAGGCCGCTCTCCACGATCGTGGTCGCGACGAGGACGTCGTACTCCTTCTCCCAGAAGTCGACCATGATCTTCTCGAGCTGGTGCTCGTTCATCTGGCCGTGCGCGACGCCGACCCGCGCCTCCGGCACGAGCTCGGTGAGGTGCTTGGCGACCTTGTCGATCGAGCGCACACGGTTGTGCACGAAGAAGACCTGGCCCTCGCGGAGCAGCTCCCGGCGGATGGCCGCGGCGATCTGCTTGTCGTCGTACGGCCCGACGAACGTGAGGACGGGGTGCCGCTCCTCCGGCGGAGTGAGGATCGTCGACATCTCCCGGATGCCGGTGAGCCCCATCTCCAGGGTGCGCGGGATCGGTGTGGCCGACATGGCCAGCACGTCGACCTGGGTGCGCATCTCCTTCATGCGTTCCTTGTGCTCGACGCCGAAGCGCTGTTCCTCGTCGATGATGATCAGCCCGACGTCCTTGAACCGGGTCTCCGGCGACAGCAGACGGTGAGTGCCGATGACGAGGTCGACGGTGCCGTCGGTCACGCCGCGCAGCGTCTCGGCGACCTCCTTGTCGCTCTGGAACCGGCTGATCGGCTTGATGACGACGGGGAAGGCCGCGAACCGCTCCGCGAAGGTGGACAGGTGCTGCTGGACGAGCAGCGTCGTCGGCACGAGCACGGCGACCTGCTTGCCGTCCTGCACCGCCTTGAACGCCGCCCGCACCGCGATCTCGGTCTTGCCGTAGCCGACGTCGCCGCAGATCAGGCGGTCCATCGGGACCGGCTTCTCCATGTCGCCCTTGACCTCGTCGATGGCGGCGAGCTGGTCGGGCGTCTCGACGTACGGGAAGGCGTCCTCCAGCTCCCGCTGCCACGGTGTGTCCGAGGCGAAGGGGTGCCCCGGCGACGCCTGCCGGGCGGAGTAGAGGCGGATCAGCTCGCCCGCGATCTGGCGGACGGCCTTGCGCGCCCGCCCCTTCTGCTTCTGCCACTCGGCCCCGCCGAGCCGGTGCAGGCTCGGCGCCTCCCCGCCGACGTAGCGGGTGACCTCGTCGAGCTGGTCGGTCGGCACGAAGAGCCGGTCGCCCTTGGCGTACTCGATGATGAGGTACTCGCGGGTGGCGCCCTGCACCGTGCGGCTGGCCATCTCGACGTACCGCCCGACGCCGTGCTGCTCGTGGACGATGTAGTCGCCCGGGGTGAGCCGCAGCGGGTCGACCCCGCCACGCCGGCGCGACGGCATCCGCCGCATGTCCTTGGTCGAGGACTTCTGCCCCGAAAGGTCGGTCTCGGTGAGCACGACGAGCTTGACGGCGTCCCAGACGAAGCCGTGTTCGAGGAGGCCGCAGGAGACGTTGACGATCGCCGGCTCCGGCGGCTCGGCCAGCTCGGTGATCTTCGCGCCGAGGCCCTCCTCGCGGACGACCTCCGCCAGCCGCTCGGCCGGCCCGTGGCCCTCGGTGACGAGCACGACCCGCCACTCTTCGTGGATCCAGCCCTTGACGTCGGCCATCACCCGCTGGGTGTCGCCCCGGTAGGACTCCGCCGCGCGCGCCCCGATCCGGAGCATGCCGCCGTCGCCGTCGACGTCATCGACGTCATCGGCGGCGACCTCGGTGAGCTCCCCGGTGGCCGCGGAGTACTCGCGGCGGGTCCGGCCGGTGCCCGCCGAGTCCGAGCTCGCGAACGGCGTGATCGTCCACCACGCGAGGTCGAGCTCGGCCCCGTGGTCACGAACCTCGTCGAGCGTCTTGTACGCGGCGGCGCCGAGGTCGATGGGGGCCTCTCCGCCCGCGGCGGCGTTGACCCACGACGCCTCCAGGAACTCCTGGCTCGTGCTGACCAGTTCCGCGGCGCGGGTACGGATGCGCTCGGGGTCGCAGACGACCACGGAGGCCCCGTCCGGCAGCACGTCGAGCAGGAGCTCCATGTCGTCGGCGAGGACCGGCGCGAACGCCTCCATGCCCTCGACGGCCGCGCCGTCGGCGATCTGCTCGAGGACGTCGGCGAGCGCCGGATGCCGGCGGCCGAGCTCACGGGCGCGCTCGCGGACGGACGCGGTCAGCGGCAGCTCCCGGCACGGCGGCGCCCACAGCCCTTCCTGGGCGATCTCCAGCGAACGCTGGTCGGCCGCCTTGAAGTAGCGGATCTCCTCGACCTGGTCGCCCCAGAACTCCACCCGCAGCGGATGCTCCTCGGTGGGCGGGAACACGTCGAGGATGCCGCCGCGCACGGCGATCTCGCCGCGCTTCTCCACCAGGTCGACGCGGTCGTACCCGGCGTCGACCAAACGGCGCACGGCGTCGTCCAACTCGACCTCGTCACCGGGCCGCAGGCGCACGGGCTCCAGGTCGCCGAGGCCGGCGACGATCGGCTGCAGCACGGCCCGGACCGGGGCGACGACGACCTGCAGCGGGCCGGCCGCCGGGTCGTCCGGGTCGCCGTGGGCCAGCCGCCGCAGGACGGCGAGGCGCTGGCCGACCGTGTCCGAACGTGGTGACAGGCGCTCGTGCGGCAGCGTCTCCCAGGCGGGGAACTGCGCGACCCCCGCCGGATCGAGCAGACTCGTCAGGGCCGCGGTGAGATCCTCGGCCTCCCGGCCGGTCGCGGTGACCATCAGGACGGTGCGCCCGCGCTCGCGAGCGAGCGCCGCACCGAGGACCGGGCGCAGCGCGGGCGGCGCGACGAGGTCCAGGTGGGCGTCGGCGCTCTTGAGGGCGCGGACAAGAGCGGGATCGGCGATGGCGACGTCGAGCAGTCCGGAAAGCGTCATGGGCTCATCAAGGGTGAGGCAGCGTGAAGACCCCGAGAGTGATCTCACCCCGGGGTCCCCAGCCTACGCGTCGCGCCTACCACACGCCGCAGTGCCCCGGTGGAGCGGGGAGACGGGATGCGCCTTACGGAGCGGCCGGGCCGCACCTGCGTCGACCGCGGGCCACCGGCCGACACGCACCACGCACAATGGCGAATGCGAGCACGCGGCGCGACCGGGCGGCTACGCTCCGGGGCGTGACCGAGCTGCGAACGCCGCCGACCTACGACGGTGACCTCTTCCACGAACGCGTTCGCGAGTACGCCGACGAGAGGCCCTTCGAGCGACTACGCGTCCTCGACGCCGGGTGCGGCCGGAACGCCCCGCTCGACCTGGACGCCGCCGACTGCCACGTCACCGGGGTCGACGTCGACCTGCCCGACGTCCGCGCGGGCGTCCGTGTCCGCCGCGACCTCGACGCCTGGCATCTGGGCGACCTGCGTACGGTGCCGATGCCGCCGCGCGTCTACGACGTCGTGCACGCCCCGTACCTGATCGAGCGGATCCCGCACGCGGAGCTGGTCCTCGACCGGTTCGTCGCCGCGCTGAGGCCGGGCGGGCTGATGCTCGTGCGGTTCCGTGACCGCGACAGCGCGTTCGGCCGCCTCGACCGGGTCGCTCCGCGGTGGCTGCGGGCCATCCTGTGGCAGCGCGCCACGCCGCCGCAGGCGGTGTACGAACGGGTGACGTCACTGGCCGGGATGCGGGCGTACTGCCTGATGCGGGGCCTGGTCATCACCGAGGAGCACACGTCCGCCGAGACGGTGACCCGGTCGGGGCCGCTCGCGCGGATGCTGTGCCGGGCGGTGTCCACCTTGTCCCAGAATCGGCTGACCTCGTCGTACAGCGAGGTCTCCATGGTGATCCGCAAGCCGGAGAATCGCTACGCCCGCATCATCTGAGGTGAGGCCGACAGAGCGTAGAGTTCAATGGTCAACGGTCGAGACACGATCGGAGCCTGCGTTGACGACGGAAGCCGGCGACCTACGCGACCTGCCGAGCCTGACGCCCGGCCCGGCCGAGCTTGCCGATCTCGAACTGCTGCTGAACGGCGCGTTCCATCCGCTGACCGGTTTCCTCGGTGCGGTGGACGCGGCGACCGTGACCGCCGCCGGGCGGCTGGCCGACGGCACGCCGTGGCCGGCGCCGGTGACGCTCGCCGTGCCGGAGGACCTCACCAAGGAGGAACGGCTGATCCTGGCCGACCCGGAGGGGGTGCCGCTGGCGGTCCTGCACGTCAGCGAGACGTGGCGGGACAACACGTCTCCGCCCGGGTTCCCCGAGGGCGACCCGCTCCGGGCGTCGGCGACGACGTCGTGGCGGGCGGCCGGCCGGGTCGAGGCGCTGGGCGCTCCGGAGCACGGGCCGTTCCGGCGGCTTCGCCGCTCGCCGGGCGAGGTGCGCGCGGAGCTGGGCGGGGCGACGACGCTGGCGATCGCGACCCGCACCCCGCTGCACCGGCGGCACCTGGGCCAGTTGCGTCAGCTCGCCGAGAAGCTCGACGCGCGGCTGCTGCTGCTCCCGTTGATCGGTGAGGGGCACGACGACGCGCTCGTCCGCGCTCTGCTGGCCGTACGCCGCGAGCTGCCCGTCGGCTCGCTGGTCGTTCCGGTGCCGCTGATCGAGCGGCCGGGCCGCGACCTGGCCCTCGCGACCCACGTCGCCACCGCCTACGGCGCCACCCACTTCTTCGTTGAGGCCGCGGCCGGCGTCGACGAGGCCTCACGTGCCGGTGCTCCCCTGCTTCCGGTCACGACCGGGGACCTGCGGATCGAGCCGGTCACGCCGGAGCCGTGGGCGTTCGACGAGAGCGTCGAGGTGTGGCGTCCGGTCTCCAAGATCGAGGCCGACCACATCCGGCCAGAGCCGACCGAGGCCGAGCTCGCCGCGATCCTGGATCGCGGTGAGGAGATCCCGGAGTGGTTCACACCGCCGGCGGTGGCGGAGGAGTTGCGCCGCGCCAATCCGCCACGCCATGGGCGGGGTCTCACCGTGTTCTTCACCGGCCTGTCGGGTTCGGGCAAGTCGACGATCGCGCGCGGGCTGGCCGACGCGCTCGTCGAGCGGGGCGGCCGGACGGTCACCCTCCTCGACGGTGACGTCGTGCGCCGGCTGCTGTCGGCCGGCCTGACGTTCTCCAGGGACGACCGCGACCTGAACATCCGCCGCATCGGGTACGTCGCCGCCGAGATCACCCGGCACGGCGGGGTGGCGATCTGCGCGCCGATCGCGCCGTACGCCGCGACGCGCGCGGAGGTGCGCCGCATGGTGAACGCCGCGGGCGATTTCATCCTCGTCCACGTGGCCACGCCGTTGGAGGAGTGCGAGCGCCGCGACCGCAAGGGCCTGTACGCCAAGGCGCGGGCCGGTCTCATCCCCGAGTTCACCGGGATCTCCGATCCGTACGAAGCGCCCGGCGACGCCGAGCTGACCGTCGACACCTCGGAGCTGACCCCCGAGGCCGCGGTGGACCGGGTCCTCGACCTGCTCGTCACCGGCGGCTGGGTGCGCTCCGAGTAAGGGTCGCGTCACCGAGCGCACACGGGGACCTGTCTGGCGAATCCCTGGCGTCACCACATAATCTGAGTGTCCGACTTTCCCGATTTAACGGGTAGGGCATACGGATGCACTTCGATTACCAGATGGCCACGGGATCGTTCCTGGTGGCGATCGTCGTGGGCCTCACGGGTATGGGCGGCGGCGCCCTGATGACACCGATGTTGACCGTGTTCTTCGGAGTTCCGCCGCTCACGGCGGTCTCGAGCGACCTCGTCGCCGCGGCCGTCATGAAGCCGGTGGGCAGCCTCGTGCACCTGCGCCGCGGGACCATCAACCTGCGTCTCGTCGCCTGGTTGTGCGCGGGCTCGGTGCCGACCGCCTTCTGCGGCGTGCTCCTCGCGCGGGCCCTCGGACGCGGCAACAACGTGCAGAACGTCATCGAGATCGGCCTCGGCGTGGCCCTGCTCATCGCCGCCGCCGGCCTCACCGTGCGCAGCTACCTCACGATGGCCGACCGCGCCCCTCGCCGGGCGGCCCGTCGCCCCTCCCCCGACGAGCACCCCGCGGAGGGAACGCCGCGGATCTCCGTGCGCCCGATCCCGACCATCATGGTCGGAGCGGTGGGCGGACTCGTGGTCGGGATGACCTCGGTCGGCTCCGGGTCGCTGATCATCGTCGCCCTGCTCGCGCTCTATCCGGCGCTCACCGCGAACCGGCTCGTCGGCACCGACCTGCTCCAGGCCGTGCCGCTGGTGTGGGCGGCGGCGCTCGGTCACATCCTGTTCGGCGACTTCAGGCTGGAGGTCACCCTCGCGCTGCTGGCCGGCTCGATCCCCGGTGTCCTCCTCGGCTCCCTGGCGTCGTCTCGCGCGCCTGGTGGCCTCATCCGATGGGCGCTGGCCTTCGTCCTGCTGGCGTCTGCGCTGAAGATGTTCGGGGTCGGAACCACGCCGATGGCCTGGGCACTGATCGCCGTGGTGGTCGGCGGCACGGCGGTCTGGGCGCTGCTGCGCGCCTGGAACGGACTGCGGCCGCTGCCGCTCCCCCGTGACGGCGCGCCGCCCGCACGGACCGTCCCGGCCGATCGCCGCGAACCGGACACGTCCGTCGTCACCCGGTGACGCCCTCCGGCCGCGGGGCGAGGCGACCGGAACCGGCCACGGCCAGGGTCACGACCCGCCACCCCGGCGCCGGCCGGTGCCCGCCGTCCTGACGCCCATCAGCGACGCCGTCGACGGGCCCGGCCCGCGGGCGGTGGCCCCTCCCCTCACCGCCTGTCCGCCCGCCGGCGCGCCGGGCCGACGCCCTCGCGGTTGATCGTCCGTACGGTGGGGGCGTGAACCTGTCGCAGGCGCGCCGCCGGCTCGCCGCCGTTCCGCCGTGGACGAGGGACCTGTCCCTGTGCGCGGCCGCCGCGGCGGCGACCGCCTACCGCATCGACACGGCGACGCTGGACGCCGGTGACCGGAGTCCCGACGCGGGGGCGTACGGCCTCGGGTTCGCGATGGCGGTGACGCTGCTGATCCGTCGGCGCCGGCCGGCCGTGGCGCTCGGCGTCATCTCCCTGCTGTGGCTGATCTACCACGTCGCCGACTACCCGGGCGGCGCACCGGCCGTGCCGGTCTGGATCGCGCTCTACGCCGCGGCCGCCGCCCCGCGCCGATGGGCGGGGCTCTTCTTCGCGGGCTGGCTGATCGTGTCCGACGCGCTGGCCCGCACGAAGCACACCGGAGCCGGTCTGTTCGACGCCGCGCTCGACGGGTCGACGGTCGTGTTCGTCGCCGCGCTGCTCCTGGGCGACGCCGTGCGCAGCCGCCGCGCCCGGCGGGCCGAGTTCGAGGCCCGGCTGGCGCTTCTCGCCGCGCACCGGGACCAGGTCGCCGCCCAGCGCCTCACCGAGGAGCGGATCCGCATCGCCCGCGAGCTCCACGACGTGTCCGCTCACACGATCGCCGTGATCAACGTGCAGGCGAGCGTGGCCGCCGAACTGCTGACCGAGGCCCCCGACCAGGCCAGGGAGGCGCTCGAGGCCGTCCGGCGTGCCGGCGGCGAGGCGTTGGCCGAGATGCGGGCGACCGTCGGCGTCCTGCGGGGCCATGACGACCGGGAAGGCGACGTGGCGCCCCCCGCTCCCGGCATCGACCGGATCGAGGACCTGGCGCGGGCGTGTTCCGCGGGCGGCCCGCGCGTCGACGTGCGGATCGAGGGCGAGCGCCGCCCGCTGTCCAGGCTGGTGGAGTTCACGGCCTACCGGATCGCGCAGGAGTCGCTCACGAACGCGTTGCGCCATTCCGATGCCGATCTGGTGGAGATCCTGGTGCGCTACGACGAGGAGGGTCTCACCGTGCGGATCCGCGACGACGGCGGCGGGGGCCACGACCGCGCCGACGGTCCCCGGCGGATGGAGCAGGGCAACGGCCTGCGGGGCATGGCCGAACGGGCCGCCGGTCTGGGCGGCCGGTTCACCGCCGGCCCGTTCGAGTGGCCGGGCGACGGAGGACGGGGGTTCCAGGTGCGCGCCTGGCTGCCGGGCGAGGAGACGACGTGACGATCCGCGTGCTGTTGGCCGACGACCAGACGCTGGTCCGGGCGGGGTTCCACGTTCTCCTGGAGCGCGCGGAGGACATCGAGGTGGTCGGGGAGGCCGCCGACGGCGAGGAGGCGGTGGCGCTGACCCGGGCGCGCCGCCCCGACGTCGTCCTCATGGACGTGCGGATGCCCGGCACCGACGGACTGACCGCGACCAGGAGGATCCTGGCCGACGAGCGGATGGCGGAGGTGAAGGTCATCGTCCTGACCACCTTCGACCTGGACCAGTACGTCTTCGCCGCGCTGCACGCGGGTGCCAGCGGATTCCTCCTCAAGGACATCGAGCCCGACACGCTGCGGCAGGCGGTGCGCACCGTGTTCGCCGGTGACGCCCTGCTCGCGCCGCAGGTGACCCGCCGGTTGATCTCGGCGTTCGTGGGACGGCCGGGACAGCCGGCGTTCGACCCGGACCTGCCTGGCGCCCTCACCGACCGGGAACGCCAGGTGGTGTCGCTCGTGGCCGAGGGCCTGTCCAACCAGGAGATCGGCCGGCGGCTGGCGATGAGCCCCGCGACCGCCAAGACCCACGTCAACCGGGCCATGACGAAGGTGGGCGCGCGCGATCGGGCCCAGCTCGTGGTTTTCGCCTACCGGTCGGGGCTGGCGGGCGCACCACCCGGTGTACCTCCCCAGAGGTAGTCCCCGTACGACGACGGCCGTATCGGATCGCGCCACGGAGCCGATGGAATTCCCGGCGCCGCTCCCTAACGTTTCCTTCGCGGTCATCGATATTCGAGACCGGACCGCGATATCCCGCGCAACGGGCGTGCGGCGCCATGCGTGAAACCCCGGTGTTTCCGAGGTCTTGCGGGTCGCCGTCCGAGCGCCAGGTAACGGAGGAACAATGCACGCGGTTCACAGGACGGTCGCCGGTGCCTGTCTCATCATGGGCCCGGCGATCCAGGGGCTCTCCACCTTTTACTGGAGCGACCGGCACCAGGGCATCACGGCCGGAGCGCTCATCGTCGTCGCGACCATCTGCTGGATCGTCGGGCTGGTCGCGGTCTACCGTCTCATCGAGCAGCGGGTGCCGCGTTACGCGGCGCTCGCGCTGCCCGTGGCGGTCTACGGATGTGTCGGCGGAGCGTCGTTCGGCCTGCAGGGCATGCACGAAGAGCTGTTCAACGTCTCGCACGCCCAGGCCGTGCGCCTGCTCCACGAGCATCCGGCGGCGGCCTATGTGGCGTTCTGGTTCGCCGGCACCGCCTTCCCGATCAGCGTTTTCGTCCTCGGCGTCGTACTCACGTGGATCCGGGCCGTTCCGGTGCCGATCAGCGTTCTGATCGCCGTCAGCGCGATCGCCTTTCCACTCAGTCGAATACCTCGCGAGATCGCGATAGCCCATATCGCGGACCTCGCCCTTCTCGTACCCTTCGCTTATCTCGGGGCCCGGATGGCAATGGGGGGGCTTCGTCCGATTGGCCGGTGAACCAGCGACAATGAGCGCGTAATGATTCACCCGCCCGTCCTCCGCGGCGTGATCGGAATGGCGATTCAGGGTAGGCCCGCCGAACGGACTGTTCATGTCTGGAATCACCGACTCATCAAAGGTGGGAGAATGACCCGACAGGGCATCCCGGGCGTACCGACCGCCGAAAAGGCCGCGATCTACCTGAAGGCCGGCGCCTGCGCCTCGGTGGCCGGCGTGCTCGGCCTCATCTGGCTCCCCTCCGACGCCGAGGCCGCGCGGACGCCCAGAGGCGCGTGGTCACGTCTGGTCGCCGACCACAACCACGACGGGAACGGCCACCACAACGCCACCGCCCTATCGGTGCGAAGCCCTGTCCGCAACCGCGGCTACCAGCACACGACCAACCGGAACGCAGGCGGGGTGAACGACGCCCAGAACGCGTTGTGCCGCAACGTCCGGGTCTGCAACGTGACGCAGAAGGTCACGGTGGTCTCCCCCGAGAGGACCACCACGTCGGCGGCGGACGCCACCGCACCGCCGCACACCCCCGTCGCGCCCTCTGGTCCCCTGGTGTACATGGGCCCGTACGGGCTGATGCTGGCCGGTGGCGACCCGGCCGGCCCGGCCTCCTGCGGAGGCACGCGGGGGCAGTCGGAGTGGTTCGAATGTCCGGCCAACTTCTTGTCGTGATTCCTCCAGCACCGGCTCGTGCGATCGACGGCCCGGCAAACCGGGGTAATCATCCGGGCCGGGAACCCCTGGAACCACTATCTGCGGACGCCCCTCGGGTAGGGATGTCGACACACCGGACGCCTCGGGGCGCAGAGCGTCTCCCGTGGCTGTTCGGACCGTGTACGGCGATGGCTCGCCCGTGAAAGGAAGCTCTGATGAGAGGAATCACCGGCGGTCGCCTCGTGGCTGTCTCCGGTCTCGCGCTCGCTGCCGCCCTCGGCACGTCCATGAACCTCGACGCACAGGCAGCGGCGCTTCCCCAGCGGGCACTGGCAACACCGGCCGGTGATCACAACAGCACCGGGAACGGCCGCGGCAACGCCAACTCGGTCTCGGTCCGCGATATCACCACCCTCAAGGGGATCCAGCACGTCGCCGACGGGAACGCCGTCGCGCTGGTCAACACGAACAACGCCCTGTGCAAGAAGCGCCGGTACTGCCGGATCCGCCAGCGGGCCATCAATATCGTGCGCTGAACAGCGGGATCGCGGAAGGGTTCTCCGGCCGGTCTCCGGTCAGGAAGCCGATCCGTGGTCGGCGGCGATCTGGTCGAGCAGGTCCGGGATCTGGGGATTCGCGGACACGTCGATCTTGCGGGCGAAGAACGCGTCGCTGTCCCGGAGCTCGTCCAGGTGGGCGGCGGTGATCACTTCCGGATGGCTCGCACCGGCGCCCCACCGGATGAAACGCCTGCTGTCGTTGGCGACGGAGCGGGCCGGGCGCGCGTTGAGGGCCATGGAGCAGACGAAGGTCTCATCGGGGATCGGCGCGTACCGCAGATAGCGCAGCAGGCGGTCGGCCAGCGGGTCGGCCAGCATGCCGTGGACGGTCGCGGCGGAGAGGTTGAACCACATGTCGCCGACGTACAGGCCCACGCCGTCCCGGTAGGGGTGCCTCCGCGCGAACGGCAACGGCACCGATCGATGGGTGCCGGGCAGCCGCCGCTTGCGCACGTAGCGTCTGCGGGTGACCGCCTGCCAGGGATCGGTGTCCGCCCCCGGATCGGAGGTCACGGCGAAGTGCCGAAGATACGCGTCGTACGGCGAGGCGGCGAGTTCCTGCTCGATCGCGGTGATGGGCCGGATCGGATAGTCCTGGCCGGAGATCAGGAGGGCCCAGGAGAACTCGGGGATGTTGGCCGCCACCCAGCGCAGCGACCGCCACTGCGCCTCGACGAGGGAGAGCCGTCCCCACTGGCAGGGCCGGGCGTCGGGGATCAGGGCGACATCTGAGGCGGGGCGCAGCGTCAGCGGCTCGCCGCTCGGGTCGTGGTGCACGACCGCGACCGTGTCGGCTCCGGAGCGGATCCGGTTCACGAGGCGGGTGACCTGCCCGGGGTGCCGGTGCGACAGCACGATCACGACCAGCGGTCCGCCGCCCATGGTATCCCGCGCCCTTCGCCGTGAATTCCGCTGCCGTTCCGTGACAGAGGGTACTGCCGTTCCGGAAATGCAGTGACGCGTCCCTTGATGAAACACCGATTACGGTAAAGTGCCGAGAAAGTTGAGGTCGGCTACCGGGACAGATCCGGGCTGATCAAGGGCACCAGGGGGCGCAGTGCTCCGCGCACTTGTCGAACGGCTGTGGCTGCCCGAGCCGGAGTCCTCCGGGTGGCCGGTCCGTGTCACGTCGGGCGACGTCCCGCCGGGTCATCGCGTGGTCGAGCGTTACGCCGTCGTCCCGTCACCGGAGCGGCCGCGTTTCCTCGTACCGCTCGACGGCCGGGCCGTGGCGGCCGGCAGCCTGACCCGCTACAACGGGCTCCGCTGGGCCCGCCTGCGCGTCCCCCGGACCGTGCTGGGCGCCGGTTTCCGTACCGGGATCGCCCCGCTCCTGCTGCGGCACCGGCTGCTCGTGTGCGTGCCCGAGGATCTCCCGCCCGCCGAGCTCGGCGACTACCTGCTGAGCGCCCACCTGCGGGGGGTGCTCGGCCTGCCGCGACTGGCCCTGGGCGTCGGCGTCCGGCCGCCCGATCCCAACCTGAAGCCGACGCTCCAGCTCTTCGGCCCGGACGGCGCGCCGGTGGGGTACGCCAAGGTCGGCTGGAACCCCGCCACCCGGGAGATGACGCGCCGGGAGGCGGCCGCCATCGCCGCGGTCACCGAAGAGGCCGCGCCGGCGGCCGGCCGCATCCGCGTGCCGCGGTTGCTGCACCACGGCTCCTGGCGCGACTACGACCTCACCGTCACGGCGCCGCTGCCGCCGAAGATCCGCCGCTACCGCGAGACGGAGCGGCCGCCCGCCGTCTCATGCGACGACGGTCCCTTCGCCGCCCGGACGACGAAGCTGGCCGACACGGGCTTCTGGCGGGCGCTGCGGACGGAGGCAGCCGTGCTGTCCGCCGACGACGAGGAACGACGGCTCGCGGCGCTGATCACCGCCCACTGCGACGAGCTCGAACGCGAGCACGGTGGCACTCCCCTGCGCGTCGGCCGGTGGCACGGCGACTGGGTGCCCTGGAACATGGGCCGGTACGCCGGTGACCTGTACGTCTGGGACTGGGAGCACAGCGCCGAGGAGACCCCGGTCGGCTTCGACCTGCTGCACTGGAGGTTCCAGGACGCCCTCGTGCTGCGCGGTCGGCCGTTGACCGAGGCGGTCGCCGCCGTACGGGCCGCCGCCGACGACGAGCTCACCGCGCTTCCCCCCGACCACCGCCGGCTGCTCGGACGGCTCTACCTGCTGGAGATGTTCATGCGGACCTACCACCTCAAGCGGCTGGGCGGCGGCTGGAACCCCGCCCTCCATCCGGCCATGCTCGAGGTCCTGGAGGAGCGATGAGAGTCCTCCTGGTCTGCTCGACCGGCGGCCACCTGACCCAGCTCTACCGGCTGCGGCCCTGGTGGTCCGAGCACGAGCGGATGTGGGTGACGTTCGAGAAGGCCGACGCCAGTTCCCTCCTCGCGGACGAGCAGGTGACCTGGGCCTATCATCCGACGACGCGGAACGTCCCCAACCTGCTGCGCAACCTGTGGCTCGCCCTCCGGCTGGTCCCGCGCTACCGGCCCGACGTGATCGTGAGCTCCGGGGCGGGCGTCGCCGTGCCCTTCTTCGTCCTGGGCCGGCTGCTGCGCAGGCGCACCGTCTACCTCGAGGTGTACGACCGCATCGACTCCGGCACGCTCACCGGCCGTCTCTGCTACCCGATCGCCGACCTGTTCCTGCTGCAGTGGGAGGAGCAGCGGGCACGTTATCCGAAGGGGACCGTCGTGGGGCAGCTGCTGTGACCGGCTGGGACAAGCCGCTGGTCTTCGTGACCGTGGGCACCGACCATCACCGGTTCGACCGGTTGATGGGCTGGATGGAGCAGTGGCTCTCCGCCAACGGCCACGCCCGCTGCGTGGTGCAGCACGGCCCGGCCGACCCTCCGGCGGGCGCCGAGTGCCACGCGTTCCTGCCTCACGCCGACGTGCAGGCGCTGTTCCGGGAGGCGACCGTCGTCGTCTGTCAGGGCGGCCCCGGCTCGATCACGGAGAGCCGGCAGGCGGGCAGGCTGCCGGTCGTCGTGCCTCGGATCGCGCGGCTGGACGAGGTCGTCGACGACCACCAGGTGCGGTTCTCCCGGCATGTGGCGGCCTTCGGCAAGGTGGCCCTGGCCGAGACCGCCGAGAGCCTGCACGCCCACCTGGACCGCGCCCTGGCCGACCCCGACGAGTACGCCGTGCAGGATGAGGCCGACGAGACCGCGCCCGCCGTCGCGCGGTTCGGCCGGCTGGTGGACGAGCTCGTCGCCACACCCCGGCGCCGCCGACGGCGGACTTAGAGCCCACGCGAAATGGACTGCCGGGCTCACGGCGCCCATTCCGCGCGGGCTCTCAGGGCCTGTCTCAAAGTCCCCGTCCGTAGCGAGCGGTGTCCAGGTGGTGCCTCGTAAGGCGGAGGAGGGAGTCAGCCTGGTGTTGGCTGGCGACTCCTCCCGGGGCCCCCGCGGAAACGCGCCGGGTCGGCGAAGCCGTCCCTCGCGTCTTCGTGGGGTGGGGCGACAACGCGGCGAGGCGCCGCCTGGGCGCCGCGCAGTAGGACAGTGGGGCTTTGAGACAGGCCCTAGCCGCCGGACGGGTTGAGGTAGGAGTCCCGGCCCGCCGCGGCGTACGAGGTGAGCATGCCCGGGCCGTTGTCGACCTTGAGGTTGCAGCCCGGTCCCGCGTCGAAGCGGATCAGCCCGGCGATGTTGGGGTACTTGCTCCGCAGCACGCCGGGGATCTCTCGGTACCACTGAAGGGAGCGCTTCGGGTCGGCCGGGTCGTACTGCGTGCCGTACTCCGGGAGGATGAACGGCTTCTTGGCGAACCCGTTCTTTTGCAGGAAGCGGTACGTCTGCCCGACCTTCTCGTCGAACGAGTGCCACTGCGTACCGTGGCACTTGTAGAAGTTGTACGGGTCCCAGCCCACCCAGTCGACGTACGCGTCGCCGGGATAGGAGTTGAGCATTCGCTGCGGGTTCTCGTTGCTCATCGTCCCGGTGGTGGTCCAGACCCAGACGACGTTCGTGGCGCCGGCCTTCGCGAAGACGTCGTGGACGTGCCGGGCGGCGGCGACGTACTCCGCCTCGGTGCCCTTGAGCTCGCCCTTGGTGATGTGCCGGTCCATCTCCGGGTCGAAGGACATGAAGACCTTCTGCCCGTAGGCGCGGATCCGGCGGGCGACGGGCTGGATGACGGACCGGTCGTAGGCGCCCGCGGCGATGTCACGCCACTTGTAGCTCTGTTGCCCCGCGTAGAGCTTGCTCTCCCAGGCGAAGAACAGCAGCCGGGAACGGCCGAGCGCGCGCTCGGCGGCGTCCGGGAAGACGCCCGGACCCGGCTTGTTCGAGAAGTCATGGAAGCGCAGGACGATGTCGAAACGCCGGCCGACCTTGCCTTCGATGTCGGTGACGGCCGAGGTGAGCGACGCGCCCTGCACGGAGTAGATGCCCCAGTAGGCGCCGCACTTCGGCATCAGCTTGGCGTCGGCCCCGCAGCGCCCCCTCGCGTCCCGGGACCTGCCCATCGTGAGGGTGGCGGATCCCTTGCCGGACCCCTTACCGGATCCGCCGCCGGAACCGTCGTTGCCCGACGCGGAGCCGCAGGCCGACAGGACGGTGCCCGCTCCGATCAGCGTCACCGCCGACAGCGCGGCGACGCGCCCGCGTCCTCTGGCGATCCTCATACGTCCAAGCCTCCCGTTCCGGCCGGCCCCTGGGTGTGATCAGGGAATCACCCGATGGGTGATTCCCTGATCACGACGCGGAAGCGACCGAGCCCGGCCCGAATGATCGGGTCAGGGGCAGAATCGGCCGAACCCGCCGAGCCACTGGTAGGCGGAGCCGGTCCAGGAGCCGCTCTTCAGGTCACCGCCGGCCCACATGCACCCATTGTTGTCCTTCACGAGCGCCCAGACGCCGTTTCCGGCCCGCGACGCGAAGACGGGGTTCCAGTTGGGCAGGTACTTGCCGCTCTGGGCGTTCCAGGCGCCGACCATGTTGAGGCGGTGCACGTTGGAGTAGCCGCCAGTCTTCGGGTCCGGATACGTCCAGCCGTCGGTGTAGTCGAAGTCGAAGCCGTGCGACCCGGCGTACAGGACACCGTTGATCTCGACGGACGTCTGGAAGTCACCGCCCGAGCGGGCGAGGTTCCCACTGATCTTGTTCTGGAAGTCCCGGTCGTAGACCTGCAGGTCGTGCTCTGACCCGCCCATCCAGACGCGGTCCCCGACCTCGAGGATCGTGTTGCGGTAGGGCTTCTCCGGGTCGGAGGTGCTGGGGATCCACTTCGTGTCGCCGAGCCCGGAGATATGGCCGCCGGGCGCCGCCGCGCTGACGATGGCGAAGTCGTTGACCGACGTCTCCTTCTGCTTGCCCATGTGCTTCATGCGGCCGCCGAAGTAGACGCGGTCCCCCTTCGAGCTGGCGTCGAGCGAGTACACACCCGCGTCGAAGAACGGGTTCCAGGTGGTGTCCGGGGTGCCGTCCGTCACCTTGACACGCGCCGCGCCGCCGACCCAGAACGGCGACTTGGCGATGGTCGTGCCGCCCTTGACGTGGTCGAACGTGCCGCCGACGTAGAGCCAGCCGTCCTGGATGTCCATGGCCCGACCGCGCGGCGCTCCGCCGCTCCGGATCAGGCTGGCCTTCCAGGTGGACACCGGCGCACCGGTCTTGAGGTCGAGGGCGGCGACGCCCGCGGTGTTGGCGACGCCGTTCACGTTGGTGAAGTCGCCGGAGACGAACACCTTGTCGCCGGAACCCTTGATCGCCCAGACCTCACCGTCGAGCTTGGGCCGGAACCCGGACTTCCACTCGCCGGTGGCGGTGTCGAACGCCGCGAGGTAGGACTGCTCGACCTTCTGGCCGGCCGCCGGGCTGGCGCCCTTCTGCACGTACTGGAACTTGCCCCCGACGTACAGGGTGCTGCCGACGACGCCGAGGGCGTGCACCTCGATGTTGTTCTCGCCGGTGCCGCCGCCGACGACACCCGTGACGCCCCAGGAGCTGGACGAGGTCTTGCCGCTGAGCAGCTTCGGCGTGGCCGGGGCCGCTCCGCCCTCCGCGGTCGTGATCTTGGGCCGCACCCAGACCTGTGTGAACGGGATGGGCAGGCCGTCGGAGGTGGCCTTGTACAGGTAGCTGCTCGCGCTGGTCGACGCCCCGCGGACGTTGGGGCCGTACGCGAAGCCCTTCTTGTACGCGTTGTTCTTGTCCTTGACGGTGGACAGGTAGTTGTACGGGTGCAGCATGCTGTCGTACGCCGTGATGGTGTCGGTGTACCCGCCGCTGTAGGCCGCGCCGTCGAAGGAGACCGAGGTCAGCGGGAGCCCGCCGTCGAAGGTCCAGGACCAGTCCGCCAGGTCCTTGTACTTCAGCTGCACGTCCTGCCAGGCGGTGCCGCCGGTGTTCTCGGCGCGCCGCAGCCGGACCCCGTCGATGGAGCCGCCGTTGAACAGGCCGTTGATGGTGTCGCCGGGGACCGTGGCGGGCGCGAAGGCGGCGGTGCCGGTGGGCGTGTTGCGCACGTTCGACGTGCTGCTCTGGCCGGCGTAGTGGTAGTTCCAGCTCTCGCGGCCGCGGCCGACGAGGACCCAGCCTCCGCCGTCGGTGGTCATGTCGCAGTAGAACTGCTGGGCGCTGCCCATTCGGGGCGTCTTCAGCCAGTACAGGCCGGTCGCGCTCTTCGGGTAGGACTGCTTGATCGCCCAGCAGGACAGGGCGGCGGCGCTCGAGGACTTGCCGTCCGGCGGGCCCGCGCTGGCCCAGTCGGGAACGATCGCCACGCCGGCGGCCGCGACGAGGGCGGCGGCGCCGGCGAACAGGGACGCCTTGCGCGCAGGCAGACGAAATGCCATGGAATCTCCCGCGGTGTATGCGGCGAGCAGAAGGGCTCGGGGGATAACTAATCTGCAGCACAGAGGGGAGCTGGCGCAGGAACGTGGCAAAATTAGTGCAAGACGCACCCGCTGTCAACGAGCGTAATCAATTAGCTATTACCAGTAATTAGCCTGAGAAAGCTGGTACGACCGGTAAACCGGGGGCGGTGGACGAGCGTCCCTCCACCGCCCCATGGCCGCGTCAGGCCGGCCAGGAATACTCCTCACCGAGCAGGTCGTAGAGGGCCCGGTTGTGCGGGCGGTAGAAATCCGTGAGCCGCTCCTTGGTAACCGGATTCATCGGTGGCGCCGGCAGGTGGTTGTGCCTCTTGGCGATCTTCAGCGGATGTGGAGGAAATCCGAGGAATTCGGTGACCCGGTCCACGGCCGCCTGCTCGTTCCCGTACAGGTCCTCCGCCGGCAGGATGAGGAACTGCTCGCGCGGGAAGATTGAGAACCAGTTCTCCAGCTGCGGCCGGTAGATCCCGCGGTCGCGGTAGCTGTAGAAGTCGTGCGCCCGGCTGTAGTACATCGGGTCGGCCGCCATCTTCTCCCGCTCGCCGCGCAGCCGCTCCGCCTCGGCCTCCAGGGCCTCTTCGAAGCTCAGGTCCTCGACGCCGTCGCCGACCCGCTCCCAGTAGTGCGAGTAGGCGCGCCTCACCGGATCGCGCAACGTCACGATGATCTTCGCGTCCGGCGTGCGGGCGCGCACCCGCTCGGGAACCGGCGGATAGTACATGTAGTAGGGGCAGGCCTCTCCGGTGACGGGCCGGGGCCCGCCGAGGCGCTCCTGAACCCGGTCGAGCTCCCGCTCGGTGGCGAAGTGCGAGCGGTACCAGGCGTCGCCCCTACCGTAGTTGACGTAGTAGTAGCCGGGGCTCTTCACCCCGCGCGACGCCGGGTACATCGGCATGACCAGCGGATGCTGGATGAGGTAGTTCCACAGCGAGGTCGTGCCGCCGCGCTTGGTGCCGATGATGAGGAAGTCCGGCAGGTGACGCCGGTCTGCGGTCCGCACGGCGTACGCCCGCGTCGTGGCGTTGGCCGTGTCCTTCATCCAGCGTGGTGAGCGGTCCTTCGCCCATCCGGCGAGCCCGGTCGGCACGTCAGCCCTCCTCCTTCTCGTCGGCGCGCCCGCGCGACCGCAGGGCCTCGAACATCACATCGGCGTGCAGCACGTGCCGCAGCCGCCACAGCACGGCCCCGTAGCCGCAGGTGGCCAGGACGACGTACGCGGCGAACACGGGCAGGCCGGTTCCGAGGAGGGCCCGCAGCGCGACGCCGAGGGCGCCGAACCACACCAGGGCCCAGGCCCCGACGGGGGCGAGCGTCCGCGTCCGGAGCCGCAGGCCCATGAGGTAGCGGACCTGCACCACGGCCAGCAGGTTGTCCACGAGCATCGAGACCCCCCAGGCGACGGCGGCGCCGATGATGCCGAAGGGCGGCACGAGCAGCAGGTGGAGGACCACCATCACGACCACGACGACGGCCTTGTCGAGCAGGTTCCACGAGCTCTTGCCGCCCATGAGCAGCACCGTCTGCACGTTTCCGGTCGCCAGCACCAGCGCCATGGCCGAGGCGAGGATCGCCATCGCCCCGGCGCCCCCGCGGAAGTCGGTGCCGAAGAGCGTGAGGACGAACGGCCCGAACACCGCCAGGGCGAGGTAGAGGGGCCAGGAGGCGGCGACGATCCAGCCGGTCGCGACGGCGTTGAGGTCCTCGGCCTGCCGGGTCTCCCCCCGGGCGAGCAGACCGGCGATCTGCGGTGCCACGGCGAGCCGCGTGGCCGCCAGCACGAGGGTTCCGGTGGTGATGAACCGTCCGGCGGTGGCGTAGATGCCCGCGTCGTGGCTGGACACCATCGCGCTGACCAGAGGCACCCCGAGCCAGACCACGACGATCTCCAGCATCGCCGCCACGCCGCGCAGGCCCGAGAAGGTCCAGAACTCCCGCACCGCCGACGGGTCCTCCGGGCCCGGGAGAACGGGCACCCCGCCCGTGGCCCCCGGCTCGGCGGGAGACACCGGCGCGCGGGTCTCCGCTCCCGCCGCCCGCGACGCGTCGAGACCTGCCGGCGCGCGGGTCTCGTCGCCCGAGGCCCGCGACGCGGCGGAGCGTACCGGCGCCGCCGCGTACTCCTCCGCCTCCGTCCGGCGGACGAGGCGCCAGAGGATCACGACCGCCGCCACGAAGGTGAGCGCGATCGGCAGGGACCACGCGACCATGACCCCGCCGGCGCCGTAGCCGAGGGCGGCGACGGTGATGACCAGCACCGGCCGGCTGAGCGGAGTGATCACATTCGCCTGGACGGTGAAGGCGGCGAGGCTGCCCATGCCGCGGGTGCCCGACAGGGCGACGTTGCGGGCGGCCGACACGGCCAGCACGGGTCCGCAGACCCGCAGCAGGAACACCGCGTCGTCGCGGTGGGCGGCGTCGACGAGGAGCCCGGCCAGCCAGGGAGCCAGCGCGAACACCGCCAGCCCCGTGACGGTGCCGACGGCCAGGACCGGAACGAGCGCCGCGACGACCACCCGGCGGAGGTCGCCGACCCGGCCGAGCGCGCGCAGCCGCGCCGTGCTGCGCACCAGGCCGGTGTCGGCGCCCAGCTCGGTGATCTCCGTAAGGATCATGAACAGCGCGACCACCGTGAAGAACACGCCCGTCTGCGCCGGGCCGAGCACCCGCGCGACGACGACGGTCAGCAGGAAGCCCGCCAGGGCCGCCACGGCGGAGCCGACCAGCCCGATGGCCCCGCCGCGCGCGAGTTCGCGGAAGTGCGAGCGCCGGGTCCGGTCGGCCCGCTCGGCCTCCTCGGTCTGTGCGGTCACTCGTCCTCCTCCCCCTGGCTCCACGTCGGCCCCGGCGCGTATCGGACCCAGCCCGACAGGCCGCGGGCGTCCGGCCGGCCCGGGGCCGAGCCGGTCCGGGCGAGGCCGGTGGTGCGCGACCGGCCGGGCGGAGCGGGCGGTGGCGCCTCCGGACCTGCCGCCGCCTCGCGGAGCACGAGTGCCGCGGCCACGAAGATCACTACGAGCTGGGAGCCGTCCAGCCCGTAGTAGAAGATCATGAAGGAGGCCATGACGGTGACGACGTGCAGCCACAGCAGCGCGCCCGGCGCGGCACGCGTGCGCAGGGGCAGCGACCACAGCCAGCCGCAGAACAGGATCAGCGCCACGAAGCCGAACGAGAACATGATGTTCCAGATCTGGCCCTGGGTGCCGACCGAGATGTTGAGGACGCGGGAAGGGCGCGGCGCGCCGAAACCGATGAACGGCGACTCCAGCGTGCGCTCGAACGCCTCGCGATAGATCGTCTCCCGGCCGGCGTTCGTGGAGCTGTACTGGGTGCGGCTGCCGATGCTCTGCCCCACCCCGAGGGCCGAGGCCGTCGCCAGGCCGATGCCCAGCAGGACGAGTACGGCCGCGAGCCACTTGACCTGGCCGCGGAAACCGAACCGGACGGCCGCGTACACGACGCCGACGCCGACCGCGAGGAACATGCCGCGGTTCAGAGTGCTGAAGGCCGGGACGAGCGACACGACGAGCAGGATGGTGACGGCCTGCCGCCGCCACCGGACCGCCGCCGTGCGCATGTACAGGATCGCGAACGGGACCAGCAGCGCGAAGTGGCTGCCCCACGTGTTGGTGTACGCGAACGGGGCGCTCGGCCGCACGTACGCCCGCGGCGCTCCCCACGGCCGCTGGACCTCGGCGAACTTCGGGTGGACCAGCTCCTTCACGTAGTCGTTGCCGACGATCGACCCGGGCAGCAGGCTCTGCATGGGCGTGCTGATCGACCTGTTGGGCAGCAGCACGCCGAGGTAGCCGCCGGCCACGACCCAGATCCAGAAGAGGACCATCAGCCCGATGACCCGGGAGAGCGGCAGCGCGCGGCGCGAGGAGTTGTAGACGTAGACGAAGAAGATGGTGGCCGCGGCGTAGTTCATGAACCGGAAGACGAATCCGATCATGCGGCCGGCGGTGTCCAGCTGGGTGGCCGAGAACGTCATCCAGAGGAGGAAGAGCAGCCACAGCCCGAACCCCGGCGGGACACGGAGGCCGCGCCGCAGCAGCAGGAGGCCGAGCATCGGCAGCGCCGCCAGGCTGGCGGCGAACCCGCCGAGCCCCAGCACCCACAGCACCGGGTAGCCCGCGAAGAAGAAGGTGAGCGGCCAGCCGGGCAGCACCTGTCCCCACGCCGGCTCGTCGATGGGCGGAGGCGCGTCGGAGCCGCGCCGGGACGCCGGCCGCGCGCTCATGAGGCTGAAGGCGGCCACGAGACGATCAGACCCGCCGGCCGGGAGGCGCGATCGGCGGAACCTGATTGATCACCGGAACCGCCCCTTCGTACCCGTTCGCCACCGACAGCTCCCTAGACTGCTTCTCCCGCCGCCACGCCGGCAGGAGTTTACCGGGGACGGCCCCGGGCCTTACCTTCTCAGAGACTCAGTGGGGAGATCCGGGGATCAGCATGCCCATCCGCCTGTATCGCGCGCCGTCGGCGGTGCTGGCCGCGCTCTGCGCCTTCTGGCCGACCGCCGCCACCGCCCGCGTGGGCGGGGATCCGGGGCCGATCGACGCGCAGGTCGTCGACGTCGTCACCGACCCGCGCATCACCCAGGCGAGCGGGCTGGCGGCCGGTGAGAACGGCCGGATCCTCTACAGCCATGAGGACTCGGGCCGCTCCACGGACGTGTACGCGCTCGGCGCCAAGGGAAAAGTTCAGTTCACGGTGCGGCTGCCCGCCGGTTCCAACCAGGACTGGGAGGACATGGCCGCGGTCCGGCTCCGGGGCGGCAGGAGAGCGATCTATCTGGGGGACATCGGGGACGCCCTGGTCGCCCGGAAGACGTCGCACAAGTCCGGGCGACGCGAGTTTCGGGTGCTGAAGTTCGCCGAGCCGGCCACCGACTCGACCGGCGAGGTCACCCCGACCGGCCTGGAGACCTACCGTCTGCGGTACGCCGACGGCGCCGTCGGACGCAACGCCGAAACGCTGCTGGTCCAGCCCGGCACCGGCCGCGTCTTCGTGGTGAACAAGACCGAGAACGCCCAGCAGCGCGCCTCGCTGTGGGAGGCGCCGTCGAGCCTGAACCCGCAGGGCGTGAACCTCCTGCGCAACGCTTTCCCGGACCTGCCGGTCACCCGGGCGTCCGGTGGGGCGTTCTCGCCCACCGGCGACCGCGTCGTGATCCGCGACGACGACACCGCGTACGTCTGGTGGATCAACGACAACGACGTGGCCAAGTCCCTCGCCGAGAAACCGGAGGAGGTGCTCCTCCCCCAGCAGAAACAGGGCGAAGGGGTGACCTTCACGCCGGACGGCCACGCCCTGCTGGTCAACTCCGAGGGCTCCGGGCAGCCCATCTGGCGCGTGCCGCTGCCCAGCTCGGTCAATGCCGTTCGCACACCCCTCCCCGCTCGGCAGAGCACGGGCGGCACCGGAAACGGCCAGGACACCACCCTCATCGCGCTGGCCGTCGGCGGGGTCGCCGTGCTCCTCGCGGCCGGGCTCATCGGTTACCACGTACGCCGGCGCTCATAGTCGCTCACGGCCTGTGGTTCCGTGCGAGCACACGGATCGGCCAAGCCCGGCAAGGTATGTTATGGCGGTCTCATAGACCTTCGGCGAAGGGGCCACGCAGTCAGATGGACGCCACGGCCACGGGGGGCTCACGAGAGCTCGCGGATTATCTGGCAATGCTCAAACGCCGCTGGTGGGTGGTCGTCGCCGCGGCGGCGCTCGGCGTCGCGCTGGCGGCGTTGCTCGTCGTGGTCATGCCCAAGACGTACTCCGCGTTCACGGTCGTGAACGTCACGGCCACGAAGCTGGACAGCAGCACCCAGTCCGGCAAGCAGCAGGACATCAACCTGCAGACCGAGGCGCAGCGCGTCCGCTCGTACGACGTGGCCGAGCGGGTGGCCAGGGACCTGCACACCAAGGACACCCCCACCGCGCTGAGCGCGTCGGTGTCGGTGAACGTCCCGAACGACTCGACCGTCATCTACATCACCGTGGACGCGTCGAACGCCGAGGCCTCCCGCAGCCGTGCGCACGCCTTCGCCCAGGCCTACCTCGACGACCGCCGCGACAGCGCCACCAGCGTCCTGATGACCCAGATGGCGGCCCTGGAACGGCAGATCAACTCGCTGTCGAAGCAACTGCGGACGATGACCGACAAGGTGCAGAAGAACCTGGTCGTCGCCCAGATGCAGGCCCTGAACAACAAGACCTCCGACCTGCGGGTGCTCGCGGCCAACGTCAGCCCCGGTGAGATCATCACCGACGCGCGGCTGCCCACGTCGCCGTCCGACCCCAGCCTGATGAGGTACCTGCCGAGCGGGCTCGTCGGCGGCCTGCTGCTCGGCGTGGTCCTGGCCATCCTCCTGGACCGCACGGACAAGCGGGTGCGCACCGCCCAAGACATCGAGCGGGTCCTCGACCTGCCGGTCCTCGTGGACATTCCGGCCAAGCGCGGGCGAGAGGGGCTGGGCCTGCTACCGGCCCGCAGCCGCACCGGTCAGAGCTTCCACGAGCTGTCCCACGTCCTCACCGCCACGCTGGGCCACGGCAACCACGTCCTCCTGGTCACCGGTGCCGCACCGGGCCGCGGCGGCAGTCTCGTCGCCGCCAACCTCGCCGCGGCGCTCGCCCGTACCGGCTCCGACGTGCTCCTGGTCTGCGCGGACCTGGGTTCCTCGATGGCCGGTGAGCTCCTCGGCCTCCCGGAGGGGCCGGGGCTGTCGGAGGTGCTGCTCGGCTGGGCCGAGCCGCGCGAGGTGATCCGCAAGAACCACGGAGCGCCGACGCTGAGCGCCATCACGGTCGGTGCGAACAGCGAGCTGGCCGCCGAACTGCTGCAGCGCGAGCAGATGACCCGGCTGATCGGCTCGCTGCGTGAGAAGTACCGGTTCACGGTCATCGAGGCCCCGTCCACCGAGCTGGGCGCGGACGCCCAGGCGCTCGCGGACCTGGCCGACGCGGCGCTCATGGTGGTCGAGATCCCCCTCGCGCGCTACGCCCAGGTCCGTGACGGTATCCGCCGCATCGACCGGATGGGCGCCGCCGTGATGGGCGCGGTCGTGCTGCCCATCCAGGACGACAAGGTGCCGGCGGCGCCGCCCCGGCCCTCGCTTCCGGCGCGGACGGCGCCCCCGCTGCGCGAGCGCCCGGCCGGTCCCCCGGAGACACCGAACAAGTACAAGGCCATCGAGGACGCTCCGACCGTCCTCGACATGGTTGCCGTGTCCGACGAGGACGGCCCTCCCCGGAAGGGCCGGCGCCACCGTCCCGAACCGATCCCGCCCGCGTCCGGCGAGGACTCCGTCCGGACCTCCGAATCCCTCCTGCCGGACGCCCCGGCCCTGTCCCAACGGCAAGGCCGGGCCCCTGGACAGGGTCACCCCGGACAGAGCCGGTCCGCCGGTCAGCCCCGGTCCGCCGAAGCGGCACGGCCCGCGGAGACGGCCCAGCACACCGAGACCGCCCGCCGTACCGACGCCGCCCTGCCTGCCGACGCGGCGCGGAAGGCACCGGCCGACAACAGCGCGGACGAGACCGCCGCACACCCCAACGTCACCTGGACCTGAGCACCGCTCGACGCGACGGTGCCAAGGGTCGTCGGCGGCGCCGAGGGTCAGATGCCCCGGCCGCGGGCGTGCAGCGTCAGCAGGACCCGCTTGCCCGAGACCACGCCGGAGGCCACCGCGAGCGCGAACGGCACCCGCCGCTCCTTCCAGTTGGCCCGCATCGCCCGTCCCGCCCAGCGAACGGCCTCCCGGCGCTCGCCGACGGTGGCGTAGCCGAAGGCGATCTGGCCGTACACGCGCCCGGCGGCGGCCGGGGACCGGCCGATCTCCGGATACCGCTCGAGGAACCACCGCAGCGCCTCGACCTTCGTCTCCCAGGCCTGCGCGTAGTAGGAGGTCTGGCCGAACAGCACCCGGACGTACGGGTGGTCGACGTTGACGATCGGATGCCGCCGGGCGGCGCGCAGCGCAAGGTCCCAGTCCTCGCCCTGACCGCCGGGGATGGTCTCGTCGACCATGCCGATGTCGATCAGCGCCTCGCGCCGCGCCACGTACGTCGAGGAGTGGACGCTCACGACGCGGTCGCCGACGAGGTCGTCGAAGCGGACCCGGTCGGTGCCGGCCAGCCGGGGAACCTCCCGGCCGTTGAAGTCGATGAGGATGCCGCAGCTGGCGAGGACCGCGTCGGGTTCGGCCCGCAGCGCGGCGACCTGGGCCGCCAGCTTGCCGGGCAGCCAGATGTCGTCGTCGTCGCAGGAGGCCACGAGGTCGGTGTCGAGCGCGAGGATGCCGGTGTTGCGGCTGCCGGGGAGCCCGGGCGTGCGGGTGCCGGCCAGCACCTCGACCCGGTCGCCCGCCAGGCTCCGGTCGGGCTCGGCCCGGTCGTACACCACGACGACGCGGAGCCGTCCGTCGTACTCCTGGGCCAGCACCGACTCGAGCGCTCTGCGCAGCAGCTTCGGGCGGTTGTGAGTGGGGATGACCACTCCGACGGAGGGCAGCACCCGGCACAGTTTAGGCTGCTGCCGGAAACGATGGTCGGGAAAGGTGGTTGGTGTGGCTCCGAGAATCGCGACCGCCGATCGGGTGGCCCGTGACGAGTTGCTGGAGTTCCTGCGGCCCCGGCACCACGGGTTGCTCGCCACCGTACGGTCGAGCGGCCGCCCCCAGCTGTCGCCCGTGACGTGCGGCGTGGACGCCGAGGGCCGGATCGTGATCTCCACGTATCCCGAGCGGGCCAAGGCCCGTAACCTGCGCAGGGAAGAACGGGTGTCGATCTGCGTGCTGTCCGACGACTGGGACGGCCCGTACGTCCAGGTCGACGGGCGCGCCGAGGTGCTCGACATGCCCGAGGCGCTGGAGGGGCTGGTGGACTACTACCGCTGCATCGCCGGTGAGCATCCCGACTGGGACGAGTACCGCGAGGCGATGCGGCGGCAGGACAAGTCGCTCATCCGCGTCCACATCGAGGAGTGGGGGCCGATCGCGACCGGCGGATTCCCGCCGGGGCACCAGGCCTGAGCGTACGGACCCGGCTCCCCGAGGAGCCGGGTCCGCATGCTTCTAGCGGTTCTCCATGATCATGCCGGCGGCGACGGTGGAGTTCGTGGCCTCGTCGATGAGGATGAACCCGCCGGTGGCACGGTTGCGCGCGTAGTCGTCGGCGAACAGCGGCTGGGTGACGCGCAGGCTGACGCGCCCGATCTCGTTGAGCTCCAGGCGCTCGGCGTCCTCGTGCCGGTGCAGCGTGTTGACGTCGAGCCGGTAGTGCAGCTCCTTGATCATCGCCTTGGCCGTGCGCGTGGTGTGCTTGATGACCAGCTTGCCGCGCGGCACGAGCGGGCGCTCGTCGGACATCCAGCAGACCATCGCGTCGACGTCCTGGGTGACCTGTGGCCGGTTGTGCGGCCGGCAGATCATGTCGCCGCGCGAGATGTCGATGTCGTCCTCCAGCAGGAGCGTCACCGACATCGGCGGGAACGCCTCGTCCGCCGGGCCTTCGGCGGTGTCGATGCGCTTGATCCGCGTCGTCAGCCCGGACGGCAGGTGCATGACCTCGTCGCCCGGCTTCAGCACGCCGCCCGCGACCTGTCCGGCGTAGCCCCGGTAGTCGTGCAGCTCCGGGTCGGTGGACTTGTGCGGCCGGATGACGTACTGCACCGGGAACCGCACGTCGATGAGGTTCCGGTCGGAGGCGATGTGGACGTTCTCCAGATGGTGCAGCAGCGACGGGCCGTCGTACCACGCCATGTTGGCCGACCGCTCGACGACGTTGTCGCCGTGCAGGGCCGAGAGCGGGATGAAGGTGAGGTCGCCGACGGACAGCTTGGCGGCGAACGAGGTGAACTCGTCCTTGATCCGTTCGAACGTGGCCTCGTCATAGTCGACGAGGTCCATCTTGTTGACCGCCAGCACGAGGTGCGGCACCCGCAGCAGCGTCGTGAGGAACGCGTGCCGGCGCGACTGCTCCAGGATGCCCTTGCGCGCGTCGATCAGGACGATCGCCAGGTCCGCGGTGGAGGCTCCGGTCACCATGTTCCGGGTGTACTGGATGTGCCCGGGAGTGTCGGCGATGATGAACTTCCGCCGGGGCGTGGCGAAGTAGCGGTAGGCCACGTCGATCGTGATGCCCTGCTCGCGCTCGGCGCGCAGGCCGTCGGTCAGCAGGGCGAGGTTGGTGTAGTCCTCGCCCCGGTCGCGGCTGGTGCGCTCGACGGCCTCGAGCTGGTCCTCGAAGATCGACTTGGAGTCGAACAACAGGCGTCCGATGAGGGTGGACTTGCCGTCGTCGACCGAACCGGCGGTGGCGAGCCGCAGGATGTCCATGCTCATGAGTCGCTCACCACTCCTCGTTCCCTCCGCGTCCGGCCTGCTGCGCGGCGCCGGGCACTCCGCTCACTGCGGCGGGTTCCCTCCGGGCTCATCAGAAGTACCCCTCCCGCTTGCGATCCTCCATGGCGGCCTCACTGGTGCGGTCGTCGGCGCGGGTCTGGCCGCGCTCGGTGACCCGCGTGGCCGCGATCTCGGTGATGACATCGCCCAGCGTGACCGCCGTCGACTCGACGGCGCCCGTGCAGCTCATGTCGCCGACCGTGCGGTAGCGGACCATCGCCTCGAAGGCCGGCTCGTCGTCACCCCGGTTGGAGTACGGGCTGTCGGCGAGCAGCATGCCGTCGCGTTCGAAGACCGTGCGGGTGTGCGCGAAGTAGATGGTGGGGATCTCCAGGCCTTCGGTCTGGAGGTAGTCCCAGATGTCGAGCTCGGTCCAGTTCGACAGCGGGAAGACCCGGATGTGCTCACCCTGCCGGAGCCGGGTGTTGTAGAGGTTCCACAGCTCCGGCCGCTGGTTCTTGGGGTCCCACTGGCCGAAGTCGTCGCGGAAGGAGAAGACGCGCTCCTTCGCGCGGGCCTTCTCCTCGTCGCGACGGGCCCCGCCGAACGCCGCATCGAAGCGGTGCTCCTCGATGGCGTCCAGCAACGTGGTGGTCTGCAGGCGGTTCCGGCTGGCCCGCCGGCCGGTCTCCTCGACCACACGTCCGTTGTCGATGGACTCCTGGACGGAGGCGACCACCAGGCGGACGCCGAGCTCGGCGACGCGCCGGTCGCGGAACTCGATGACCTCCGCGAAGTTGTGCCCCGTGTCGACGTGCATGACGGGGAAGGGGATCGGCGCCGGCCAGAAGGCCTTCTCGGCGAGGCGCAGCATGACGATGCTGTCCTTGCCGCCGGAGAAGAGCAGGACGGGCCGTTCGAACTCGGCCGCGACCTCCCGGATGATGTGGATCGATTCGGATTCCAGGACGTCCAGCTGGGACGTCCGGTAATCACGGGTGTCAGCGGTAGTGCGCTGCATGTGAAGCCGCTCCCGGGTTCGCTTACGAGACCGCCCGGATACCGGCGAGCAGCGTCGGCGCCAGATCCGGGTGGCAGACCAGGATATCCGGGAGAAGGGTGTCCTCATTGTTGTAGGTCAGCGGTGTCCCGTCGATACGGGACGCGTGGGCGCCCGCGGCGAGGGCGACGGCCACCGGCGCGGCGGAGTCCCATTCGTACTGGCCGCCCGCGTGGACGTACGCGTCGACGTCGCCCAGGATCACCGCGGCGACCTTCGCACCGGCCGATCCGATCGGGACGAGCCGGACGTTCGCGTCGAGGTCGTCGACGAGCCGATCGAGGAACGCCGGTGGGCGGCTGCGGCTCGCGGTGACGCGGATGTGCGACGGATCATGTAGCGGGCGCAGCGACGGCGGCTCCGCGGTGGAGAGGGTCCGCCCCTGGGCGGGCAGGGCGACGGCGCCGGCGCTGAGCCGCCTGGTGCCGTCCGCGGTCCGCTCCCAGAGGGCGACGTGGACGGCCCAGTCGGCCCGCCCCTCCTCGCCGTACTCGCGGGTGCCGTCGAGCGGGTCGACGATCCACAGGCGGTCCGCGTCGAGGCGGGCGAGGTCGTCCTTGCCCTCCTCGCTGAGAACCGCGTCGCCGGGACGCTGCCGGGCGAGCGCCTCGGTCAGGTACAGGTGCGCCTCGCGGTCACCGGTGTCCCGCAGTGTGCGGATGTCGGCGAAGCCGGATTCGGCGCGCAGGCGGAGGAGGAGCGCTCCCGCCTCGGTGGCCAGATCCCGGGCGAGTGCGTGGTCGTCGTGGGTCACGTACTTCTCTCTACACGTCAGTAGGCGCCGGAGCCGTGGAGCACGGCGGCCCAGGTCTTCCACAGGATCTGCAAGTCGAGGGTCAAGGACCAGTTCTCGACGTAACGCAGATCGAGGCGTACGGATTCCTCCCAGGTCAGATCGGCCCGGCCGCTCACCTGCCACAGGCCGGTCATGCCCGGCCGTACGACGAGGCGGCGGCGCACGTCGTCACCGTACTGCGCGACCTCTTCGGGGAGCGGCGGGCGAGGGCCGACCAGCGACATGTCGCCCCACACCACGTTGAACAGCTGAGGCAGCTCGTCGAGGGAGTACCGGCGCAGCCAGGCACCGATCCGGGTGACCCGCGGATCATTCTTGATCTTGAAAAGGACGCCGTCGTGGTCGTTGAACCTCAGCAGCTCGGCCTTGCGCCGCTCGGCGTCGACGACCATCGTGCGGAACTTCAGCACCGTGAACTCGCGGCCGTCGCGGCCGACCCGGACCTGACGGAACAGCGCCGGGCCATGGCTCTCCAGCCGGATGGCGATCGCGATGGCGGCCAGCAGCGGCCACAGGACGATCAGTGCCGCGACGCCGACGGTGCGGTCGAACGCACTCTTGATGAGCCTGCGGACGCCGGTCAGCTCCGGGTGTTCGACGTGCAGGAGCGGCAGCCCGGCGACGGGACGGATGGAGGTGCGCGGGCCGGCGACCTCCATGAGCGCGGGGGCGACGACGAGGTCGACGTCGTCCTTCTCCAGTTGCCAGGCCAGGCGGCGCAGGGCCACGCCGTCCAGCTCGGGACAGGCGAGGACGGCGACGGTGTCGGCGTGCACCGCCTCGACGGTGCCGGCGATCCCGGCGAAGTCACCGGCGACTCGTACGCCCTCGATCTCGCGGACCGCGTCGTCTCCGGAGGCGAGCATCGGCGGGACGCAGGCGGCGACGATCTCCATGCCGTGGTGGGTCTCGCGGCGCAGCTGCCGCACCAGGTCGGCCACTGCCGCCCGGTGACCGGCCGCCACGACGCGGCGCATGCACGCGCCGGCCTTCCGCCGGTGGTGCAGCCTCTTGCGCAGCTGGTAGCGCCCGGCCAGCCCGAGCGTCGTCGTGAGGGGCAGCGCCGCGACGACGTATCCGCGGGCGACGTCCACCTTGGTGGCGTACGCGGCGATCGCCACGGTGGCGGTCAGCGAGAACCCGGCCTGGATGACGCGGCGGAACTCCTCCGAGCCGACGCCGAAGAGCCGCTGCTCGTACGCGCGCGCCATGCCGAGCACGCCGGTCCACACGAACGGGAGGCAGAGGCTGAGGCCGATGTAGGGAGTGCTCCACGGGTCCCCGAACGAGGGGTAACGGAACCGCGCGACGAAGGCGACCAGACCCGCGAGCAGCGCGACGAGGAAATCGACGCAGAAGGCCTGACGGGCATAACCGGAGGCCCATGCCTCGGCCTGCGAACGGCTGCTGCTGTGGGCGGCCTGGGCTTCGGGCCACGCCTTTCCGACGACCGCCATCTCACCCCTCGCCGAGGTAACACAGGACTCTGCTGGAGCAGGACGCCCAATGACCACCCAAGGTTCACACGTTTCGGCGTTTAACGCCCTTCGCGTCACAACGGTGACGCTGCGTGCCGAAATATGATCTTTCAGGCGACAACCGCCGGGGAGAACGCCGCCTTGCCCGGATGCGAACACCTGGCACGATAGAGACCCAGAGCGAACAGAGGGGCGGAAAACACGTAATCACCCGCCACTGTCGGCCGTGAGGTAACGAAGTCTTCTAAGCGGTGTGAAATACGTTCTGCGCGCGCTCGAGGCCGTCGGTGATGAGCGTCTCCGTGGCGTCGGCGGCACGCTCGGCGTTCAGGTCGAGCTCCTTGCGCTCGGCCGCGGAGAAGTCGCGCAGCACGAACATGGCGGCGTCCATGCGGCCGGGCGGCCGGCCGATGCCGAACCTGACCCGCGGGTAGTCGCGCCCGCCGAGCGCCTTGGTGATGGAACGCAGTCCGTTGTGCCCGTTGTCGCCCCCGCCGCGCTTCAGGCGGAGCGTGCCGTACGGGATGTCGAGTTCGTCGTGGACGACGATCACACGTTCGAGCGGCACCTTGTAGAAGTCGCGCAGGGCCTTCACGGGGCCGCCGGACTCGTTCATGTACGACCGGGGCTTGGCGAGGACCACCCGAACCCCGGCGAGACGGCCCTCGACGACGTCGGCGCGTGCCTTGTGCGCCTTGAACCGGCCGCCCATCCTCGCGGCCAGCACGTCCAGGACCATGAAGCCGGCGTTGTGCCGGTTGCCGGCGTACTCGGGGCCCGGGTTGCCGAGCCCCACGACGAGCCAGGGAGCGTCCCCGCTCACGTCCGCCATCACCGACCACCCTCCGGCACATCAGAGCCCGCGCGGGGACCGCCGGGCCTGTCCGACGCCCATTCCGCACGGGCTCTCCGCGCCCCCGTCCGGGGGCGCTCACACTCTCAGGAACGACGGGGCACCGAGCGGCCGACGCCGCACCAGGACCCCGAGCAGGCGGCCGGACGTCGCAGAGCGAGTCCAGCGCCTGGACGGCGCTGTTACTCCTCGCCGCCCTGCTCCGCAGGCTCGGCCTCGGCGGCGGGCGCCTCGACCTCACCGGTGGTCGCCGCCTCGATCTGCTCGGCCGTCGGGGCCGCCACCACGTGCAGCACCAGCGCGTCCTCGTCGGCGCCGAGGGTGGAGCCCTCCGGCAGCTTGAGGTCCTTGGCGAGGATCTGAGTGCCGACCTGCAGGCCCTCGACGTCGACCTCGACCGCCTCGGGGAGGTGGGTGGCCTCGGCCTCGAGGGCCACCTGCACGAGCTGCTGGTCGAGCATGCCGCCCGGCGCCACCTCGCCCTTGACCTGCACCGGGACCTCAACGGTGACCTTCTCGCCGCTCTTGACGACGAGCAGGTCGACGTGCTCGAGGAAGCCCTTGAGCGGGTCGCGCTGGACGTCCTTCGGCAGCGCGAGCTCGGCGCCGCCCTCGAGACCCTCCACGCGCAGCAGCACGTTGGCGGTCTTCAGGGCGAGCATCAGCTCATGGCCGGGCAGGGTGATGTGCTTCGGGTCGGTGCCGTGACCGTACAGAACGGCGGGCACCTGGCCGGCCCTGCGAGCGCGCCGTGCGGGGCCCTTACCGAATTCGGTGCGGGGCTCGGCGGCAATGCGTACCTCGGACACGGCGAAAACTCCTCGCTGAAATGAAGCTTGTCAGTACAAAGTCGACGCGCGTGACGCCGAAGATCATCGGTGCTCGTCGCGGCCGGGCTCAGAGTGAGCGAGCCCTATGGCGCAGCGTCGGACGCACACGGTCTCCCAAGTTTAGCCGATCGGCGTTCCGGTTCGTGCCGAGGGTCGGAATCTCAGCTGTGACCGCCGAAGAGGCTGGTCACGGAGCCGTCGCTGAACACCTCACTGATGGCGCGGGCCAGCAGCGGAGCGATCGACAGCACGGTCAGCTTGTCGAACCGCTTGTTGTCCGGGATCGGCAAGGTGCTCGTGAGGACGACCTCGGAGATCCGGGAGTTCTTCAGCCGGTCGACGGCGGGCCCGGAGAGCACGCCGTGCGTCGCGGCCACCACGACGCGTTCGGCACCCTCCTCGAACAGCGCCTCGGACGCCTTCACGATCGTGCCACCGGTGTCGATCATGTCGTCGACGACGACACAGGTGCGGCCGGCGACCTCGCCGACGACGTCGAAGACCTTCACCTCGTTCGCGACCTCGGGGTCGCGCCGCTTGTGAATGATCGCCATCGGGCAGCCGCCGAGCTCGTCGCTCCAGCGCTCCGCGACGCGCACGCGTCCGGCGTCCGGGGCGACCACCGTCACCTGCGCGGTGTCGAGCTTGGACCGGATGTGCTCCGTGAGCAGCGGCAGGGCGAACAAGTGGTCCACCGGACCGTTGAAGAAGCCCTGGATCTGCGCGGTGTGCAGGTCGACCACCATGAGCCGGTCCGCCCCGGCGGTCTTGAACAGATCCGCCATCAGGCGGGCGGAGATCGGCTCACGGCCGCGGTGCTTCTTGTCCTGCCGCGCGTATCCGAAGAACGGCGCGACCACGGTGATCCGCTTGGCCGACGCGCGCTTGAGCGCGTCGACCATGATCAGCTGCTCCATGATCCACTGGTTGATCGGCGCGGTGTGGCTCTGCAGCACGAACGCGTCAGAACCGCGCACCGACTCGTTGAACCGCACGAACGTCTCACCGTTCGCGAAGTCGTACGCCGACGTGGGCGTCGGCTCGACGCCGAGAGCGTCGGCCACCTCTTCGGCCAGCTCGGGGTATGCCCGGCCGGAGAAGAGCATCAGCTTCTTCTCGCCCGTCGCCTTGATCCCTGTCACCCGTACAGTCCCCCTACTCGCTGTCCTGGCCGTCCCGCTCGCGGGCGCGCCGGGCCGCCTCCGCCGAGGGGGTGCCTTCGCGCTTGCGCTCGACCCACCCCTCGACGTTGCGCTGCCGGGCGCGGGCGACCGCCATGGCACCGGGCGGCACGTCATCCGTGATCACCGAACCGGCCGCGGTGTACGCGCCATCGCCGATCGTGACGGGAGCGACGATCATGTTGTCGCTCCCGACCTTGACGTGGTCGCCGACGACGCTGCGGCTCTTGGTCACGCCGTCGTAGTTGACGAAGACGCACGCGGCGCCGATGTTGGAGCCCGCACCGATCTCCGCGTCGCCGACGTAGGTCAGGTGCGGAACCTTGCTGCCCGCGCCGACGACGGCGTTCTTCGTCTCCACGTACGTGCCGATCTTGGCCTTGCGGCCCAGCCTCGTGCCCGGCCGCAGGTAGGCGAAGGGACCGACGTTCACCTCCGGCCCGATCTCGGCGGAGACGCACACGGCGTTGACGACGACGGCGTCCTCCCCGACCGAGGTGTCGGTCAGCGTGGAGTTCGGGCCGATCCGCGCGCCCGCCGCCACGTGGGTGGCGCCGCGCAGCTGGGTGTTGGGCTCGATGATCACGTCGGGCTCGAGCGTCACCTGCACGTCGATCCACGTGGACACCGGGTCGACGATCGTGACGCCGGCGCGCATGTGCTCCTCGAGCACGCGGTCGTTCAGCTGCCGCCGCGCCTGGGCGAGCTGGACCCGGTCGTTGACGCCCTGGGTCTCGATCCAGTCGGCCGCCTTGTACGCGCCGGCCCGGTGACCGTCTCCCCGGAGGATCGCGACGACATCGGTGAGGTACTCCTCGCCGCTGGCGTTGTCGGTGGTCACCCGGCCCAGCGCGTCCGTCAGGAGCTTGCCGTCGAAGGCGTACATGCCGACGTTGATCTCATGGATGGCGCGCTGGTCCGGTCCCGCGTCCTTGTGCTCGACGATCGCGGCGACCTCGCCGCCGGGACCGCGCACGATCCGGCCGTACCCGGTCGGGTCGGGGATGTCGGTGCTCAGGACGGTGACGGCGTTGCCCTCGGCGTCATGCGTGCGGACGAGCTCGGCCAGCGTCTCGCCCCGCAGGAGCGGGTGGTCGCCGTTGGTGACGATGACGGTGCCGGTCAGCGCACCGACCGCCTCGAGGACGACCCGCACCGCGTGGCCGGTGCCGTTCTGCTCTTCCTGGGTCACGGCGACCGCGTCCGGGGCGACCTCCGCGAGGTGCTCGACGACCTTGTCCCGGCCGTGCCCGACGACGACCACGACGCGCTCGGGCCGCAGGTCGCGGGCGGCGGCGAGGACGTGCCCCACCAGGCTGCGCCCGCCCAGCTCGTGCAGGACCTTCGGGGTGCTGCGGGATTTCATCCGGGTGCCCTCGCCCGCGGCGAGGACGATGACGGCTGCGGGGCGGCTCATGGTCACGCGACCACCTCACCGGACGGCTCGGTGGTGCGGGTGTGACATGGCATCGCCCGATGGCTCGCTCCGCTCACTGGAGGAGGCTCCTCGGCGTCGCTGACAGGTTCGAGCCGGGCCGCGGACGTCTGGGAGGACCTCCGGCGAGGGTGCCGACCTGCGAAGAGATGGGGTCGCAAGCCCGTAACCCGCCCGACACCCGAAGGATACCGCCCGCATCGCGGCCCCGCGTGCCCCGGTCGGGGCCGCGGGCCGGTGGACCCGAGGTCACCGCGCCCGTTCGGGACGGTGGAACGCCCGGGGAATTGGGCTCCGGCGTCTGGACTCGAACCAGAAATAAAGGGACCAAAACCCTCCGTGATGCCGATTTCACCACGCCGGATAGCGACGGCGGCACCCGCCGCCGATCACCCCTAACGATAGCGGCTGCCCCGTCGGGTGGCGCGCCGGTTTTGATCGCCCCGCGGAGGCGGCGCCGCGCGATCGAGATCTCTACGTCGCGGGCGAGGAGCCGAGTGGCGACCTGCCACCCGGCGGCCCCCATGTGACCGACACCACATGTTCGCGGGAATCCTGCCGGGTATCTTCTAACCTACGCCGCCGTAGGTTACGGTTGCGTAGCCGTAAGTTTCCTGGACAGGAGGACCCCTATGACCGTAGCCCCGTCCGCGCCACCTCGACCGGAGGTCCGGCCCGATCTCGAAGCGGAGCCCAAGGGCAATTTCGAACGTGTCCTGCTGGCCGTCTTCATCGCGGTCCCGCTCCTCGCCGTCGTCGCGGCCGTGCCGTTCGTCTGGGGCTGGGGTCTCGGCTGGTCCGATGTGGCGATCACCGTCCTCATGTACACGATCTCGGGAATGGGGGTGACCGTCGGCTACCACCGGCACTTCACCCACAGTTCCTTCAAGGCCAAGCGTCCGCTGCGCATCGCGCTGGCCCTCGCCGGCAGCCTCTCGATCGAGATGAGCCCGATCGACTGGGTGGCCACGCACCGCCGCCACCACAAATACTCCGACAAGGAGGGCGACCCGCACTCGCCGTGGCGCTTCGGCAGTGACTGGAAGGCGCTCACCAAGGGCCTGATCTGGGCGCACATGGGCTGGCTGTTCGACGCGGGCCGCACCTCGCCGGCGAAGTTCTGCCCCGACCTGGTGGCCGACAAGGACATCCGCCGCATCAGCAGGTTCTTCCTCCCCCTCGTCGCGTTCTCCCTGCTGTTCCCGGCGCTGCTCGGCGGGCTGCTCACCATGTCGTGGTGGGGCGCGCTGACCGCCTTCTTCTGGGGCTCGCTGGTCCGCATCTCGCTGCTGCACCACGTCACCTGGTCCATCAACTCGATCTGCCACGCGATGGGCGACGAGGTCTTCGAGTCGCGGGACAAGTCCCGCAACGTGTGGTGGCTGGCGATCCCGTCCTTCGGCGAGTCCTGGCACAACCTGCACCACGCCGACCCGACCTGCGCCCGGCACGGTGTGCTGAAAGGCCAGATCGACATCAGCGCACGGGCCATCTGGCTGTTCGAGAAGCTGGGCTGGGTGTCCAACGTTCGCTGGCCGAACGCGCAACGCCTGGACGCAAAACGGATATCGTAAGCGAAACTAACAGTCTCACACGGCGCCGCCTGCGGTCGGGAGTCCAGGGCCGCCAGGGAAGAGCAGGTAGTGAGCGTAGCCAACGATTCGGCCGCTATCGCAACAATTGAGGACGTGAACGAACCCCCACGGTCACGCCGGAAGCGCATGACCGGAAAAGAAAGACGCGAGCAGCTGCTCGACATCGGCCGGACACTCTTCGCCGAACGCGGATTCGACGGCACCTCCATCGAGGAGATCGCCAGCGTGGCGGGAGTGTCCAAGCCGGTGGTCTACGAGCACTTCGGTGGCAAGGAAGGGCTGTACGCGGTCGTCGTCGACCGCGAGATGGCGCGGCTGCTCGACCTGGTCACCAGGGCCCTGGGCGGCGGGCATCCGCGCCAGCAGATCGAACGCGCGGCCCTCGCTCTCCTCGAGTACATCGAGGACAGCAGCGAGGGCTTCCGCATCCTGGTCCGCGACTCGCACGCCGCCTCGGCCACGGGAACCTTCGCCAGCCTGCTCAGCGACATCGCGGGCCAGGTCGAGCACATCCTCGGGGACGAGTTCAAGGAGAAGGGCTTCGACCCCAAGTCGGCTCCCCTCTACGCCCAGGCGCTCATCGGGATGGTCGCCATGACCGGCACCTACTGGCTGGACGTGCGCAAGCCCAAGCGCGAGGAGGTCGCCGCCCACCTGGTGAACCTCGCGTGGAACGGCCTGTCCGGGCTGGAGCCGAAGCCGTACCTGACGACGGACCACAAGGCCCGCCAGAAGGACCTGAAGGCGAAGGCGAAGGAAGCGGCCAAGGAGGCCAAGGAGCAGGCCCGCGCGGCCCGCCGCAACGGTGCCGACCCGGCATCACTCTGACCCTCCGTAGCCGTTCTGTCACACCCGGCCCCTACCGTCGTACGCGACAAGCGACGATGACGGGCTCTCACCCGGCGCGGGTCCGAGTCCCCGCCGGGCGATGATCTGCCGTCGGGCGGATCCAGGAGGTGGGCAGTGCGATACCGATCCGGCGACTCCGACCAGGGGCGCATCGGCCGACGGCTTTCGAGCGGAGAGAGGGAGCGCGCCGACGTTCCGCGGCGAGCGCGCCGCACGGCCGACACGCGGGGCGATGCCTGCGCGACGCGGCTCACCGAGAGCCTCGATGACGCCGTCCTGGCGCTCGACGCCCAGCCGGCCGGTTTCGAGGACGCGGCCCGCAAGGCGGAGCACGTCGAGGAGCTGCGGCGGATCCTCGGCATCCTGCTCGACGTACTGGCCGACTGGGAGATGCTCGCCGACCGGGAGGCGCGCGGCCCGTGACACCGGCTCCCCGGCGATGACGCGGCCCTCGCCGCGGCGAGGCCCCGGCAGACGGCAGAGTTCAGACCGTCTCCACCGGCTGAAGGAATTCCAGGCGGTTCCCGGCGGGGTCATCGACGTAGAAGCGCCGGTATCCGGGCAGCAGGTCGTCGGGCAGCACCCGATGCCCGGCCGCCCGGAGCCGGCCGGCGAGCGCGTCCAGGTCCCGAACGAGGATTCCCGGGTGGGCCTTTCTCGCGGGCCGGAAGCCGTCCTCGGCACCGATGTGGATCTCGACACCCGGTGCCCGGAACCACACTCCCCCGCGCGCGGCCAGGGCCGCCGGCTTGGGCACCTCGGCGAGGCCGAGTGCGCCGGCGTAGAAGTCCCGCATCACGGGCTCCGCGCCGGGGGGCGCGGCGAGCTGCACGTGGTGCACTCCGATCAGGAGGCACATGACTCGCTCCCTCCCGCTGCGGGACCGGGGCGGCGACGCCCGGGTCCCCTGTTTCTTGACATCAAGACGGATGGTCCCGGCGTGGATATCTCGATGTCAAGACAGGTAAGGTGATCGATTGTGGAGGACGAGGTAGACCGGCTGGTCGAGGCCTGGCACGCGGAGCGCCCGGACCTCGACGTCGAGCCCCTGCACGTCCTCAGCCGGGTGTCCCGGCTCGCCCGGCACCTCGACCGCGCCCGGCGGGCGGTGTTCGTCGCGCACGGCATGGAGTCCTGGGAGTTCGACGTGCTGACCGCGCTGCGGCGCGCCGGCCCGCCGTACGAACTGAGTCCCGGCCGGCTGCTCCGCGCCACCCTCGTCACCTCCGGCACGATGACCAACCGGATCGACCGGCTCGAGTCGACCGGCCTCGTCCGCCGGAGCCCCGACCCGCAGGACAAGCGCGGCGTCCTGGTCCGGCTGACCGACGCGGGCCGCACCCGGGTCGACGCGGCCTTCGCCGACCTCGTCGACCGCGAACGCGAGCTGCTGGGCTCCCTGAGCCCCGGGGACCGTCGCACGCTGGCGAGCCTCCTGCGCTCCCTGCTGGTCCCCTTCGACACCGACCCGGCCGCCTGACCGACCACGCCGCTCCCTCTTCGCCTCGCCGCACCTGCGGCCGCAGTCCACGGGTCCGCTCCGCAGGCTACGGGTCCGCTCCGCAGGTCACGCCCGGCTCAGAGGACCCGGCTCTTGCCGTTCCGGCAGGCCATCGCCTCACAGCCCACCAGGCGCAACATCACGTAAAGCAATGCAATAATCACTGGCCGTGAAGATTGTGGTGCAGGTCAAGCTCACCCCAGATGCCGTGCAGGCATCGGCGCTTGACCGCACGCTGCCCGCGATCAACGAGGCCGCCACCCGGGTGTCGGCCGTCGCTTTCGAGCACTTCGGTCTGCGGGCGTCCGTTCGTGAGCTGCGGAAGCCGTGTTACGGGGAGCTGAAGGCCCAAGGGTTCGGGGCCCAAGCCGCGCAGCACATCATCAAGCGGGTGGTGGACTCCTACACCGCGCTGCGGGCCAACATCCGGGCCGGGAACCTGGGCGGCCCTGACTCCACGCGGCGTCGTAAGGCCACCTCCAAGCCGATCGTCTTCCGCCCTGATGCCGCGCACACCTATGACGACCGGAACCTGTCGTGGAACTACGACGCCCAGACCGTCTCGATCTGGACCCTGGACGGCAGGATCAAGAACATCCGCTTCGTCTGCTCCCCAGGCGCGCTCAAGCAGCTGATCGAGCACCGCAAGGGCGAATCGGACCTGGTTCACCGGGACGGCAAGTGGTTTCTGGTCGCCACCCTCGATGTTGTCGAGCCGGAGGTGTTCGCACCAAGAGACTGGATCGGGGTGGACCGGGGCATCGTCAACCTGGCCACCACCAGCGACGGAGACAACCACCAAGGCCGCCGCCTGACCCGGTACCGGCGCTGGCAGGCCCGCAAACGCGCCGAAATCCAGGCCAAACGCACCCGCTCGGCAAAACAGCTCCTCAAGAAACGCGCCCGCCGCGAAGCCCGGCACGCCGCTCATGTGAACCACACGATCGCCAAACAAGTCGTTGCTGTCGCCGCACGCACCGAACGCGGTATCGCCATCGAAGAACTCGGCGGCATCCGCGAGCGGGTCACGGTTTCCCGCGACCAGCGAGCACGACTATCGTCCTGGCCCTTCCACCAACTCGGCTCCTTCCTGGAGTACAAGGCGCGCCGTGCCGGTGTGCCGTTCATCGAGGTGGATCCGGCCTACACGTCCCAAAGATGCCCCGTACCGTGGTGCGGGCATACCGAGAGGGCCAACCGGCCTGATCGGGATCGGTTCTGTTGTCGCCGGTGCGGCTTCGCTGGGCCCGCCGACGTCGTCGCCGGGATCAACGTGCGCCAACGCGCACGCTCGGCGTGGGTATTCGTCAACATGCCCAACCCCGCGCCCACATAGGGGCGGGCAGATGTGACCCCGGACACGACAGCCAGCCGCGCACGGGGAGCATGAACAACGCCCTCACGGACCGAGCCAGCAAGCTCGGTCCTTTCAGGACCGCGTAGTTGACATGAGCGGTTCCTGGCCGCCGTCGTAGACGAGGAGCCCGTCGTCACGGACGCGGGCGCCCGGTGCCGGAGTGTGCGGCACGAGCCGTCCCTCGTGCATGAGGTGATCCACCGGCACGCCCCTGACCAGCACGAGGTAGTCGGCGATCAACCGCCGATGGCAGCGCCACCACAGGCTCTCACTGCACATCACGACCTGGCGGCGGTCCTCCCGCAAAAGCTCGTCGACGGCCGCGCCGAACTCCGCGGTGCGCATGTGGGCGGCGTACCCGCGGAACATCTCCTCCCGCCAGAAGACGTCGGGCGAGTCGGCGGGCGGCCGCCGGAAGCCACCGAGACGTTTGTCCCACCGGTACGCGACCCCGCGCTCGGGCAGCCATCGCTCCAGCTCGTGCCGCGCGACATGCGGATTGCGGCGGCTTCCGGGCGCCGTACGCACGTCGACCAGCAACGCGACGCCCGCGCTCCCCAACAGCTCGGCGATCCGGTCCTGCGACGCGGTGCCGTGCCCGAAAGTGAGGACGGCCATCAGCGCAGGGCCGCCTCGATCACCGCGCCGACGGCCAGCAGCCGCTCCTCGCCCCCCATCGGCCCGACGAGTTGCAGCGACGCGGGCGGCTCCGCGCCGCCGACCGGCACGGGCAGCGCCAGCGCCGGGTGGCCGGACAGATTGAACGGCAGGGTCAGCTCGGTGAGGTCGACCGCGCGCTCGGCACCGATCAGGGGCGGCGGCTGCGAGATGGTGGGCAGCGCGAGCACGGCGTGGCGTTCGAGGAACTTGTCGAGAAGATCGCGCGTCGCCGCCCGGGTCGCGTACGCCTCGTCGAGCATCCCGTCGGTGACCCGCTCACCGCGCTCGATGCGCCGCCGGATGCGGGCGCTCATGCGATCCGGGTAGGCCAGCAGGCGGCGATGCGCGCGGTAGCCCTCGCCGAGGATCAGCGTGTTTCCGGCGGACAGGGCCGCTCCCCAGCCGTCGAAGGGCTCGTCGACGAACGCCAGGCCGGCCGCGCCCAGCGCCGCGTCGACCGCGGCGTCAAAGGCCGGATCGACGGCCACGCCGACCGGACGCAGCCGCCCGACGACGCCACCGGCCCCGTACGAATCCGGCGTGAAACCGGGCTCGATCAGCCGCATGCCCAGCGCGACCGCCGCGACGTCACGGCCGAGCGGCCCCACGGTGTCCAGCGACGGTGCGAACGGGAAGACGCCCTCCAGCGGCACCCGGCCGTGGGTCGTCTTCAGGCCGGCGACTCCGCAGCAGGCCGCCGGGATGCGGACCGATCCGCCCGTGTCGGTGCCGAGCGCGACATCGGCCTCGCCCGTCGCCACGGCCACCGCGGAGCCACCCGACGAACCGCCCGGCACCCGCCGCGGATCCAGCGGGTTCACCGGGACGCCCGTCCAGGGGTTGATGCCGTCGGCGGCCCGGCACAGCTCGGTGAGGTTCGTCTTGCCGACGATGCGGGCCCCCTGCGCGCGGGCGGCGGCGACGCACGCGGCGTCCGCCTCGGCCGGTGCGGCCCGGTCCCCGATGACGGGGCAGCCCGCCGTCGTCGGCAGTCCCGCCACGTCGATGGCGTCCTTGACGGCGAGCCGCGGCCCGTCTCCGGGCGCCTCGATCCGGAGCAGCCACGTCGTCACCGCAGGTCCCGCCCGCTCGCCATCGTCACAGGACCATCTTGCCGTCCCCACCGCCGATCTGACAGTCCCGTGCGGGGCCGCCTCAGGCCAGTGCGGCGGCGCCTCCGGGCGGTTCCTCGCCTCCGGCGGGCCGCGTACGGTCCGCGCCTACGCCTCGTCCGCGAGGACGAGCCACTGCTCCTCGATCTCCTCGCGCTCGGCGCGCACCGCCTTCAACTCCGCGTCGAGTTCGAGCAGCTTCTCGTGGTCGGTGGCGTGCGTGGCCATCAGCTCGTGCACGTCCGCCTCACGGTCGCCGAGCTTCTCGATCCGGCGTTCCAGCCGGTCGAGCTCCTTCTTGGCCTGCCAGGAGTTCTTGGCCGGCTTCGGCTCCGCGGCCCGTACGGGCTGTGGTTCCGGCGTCGAACGCCGCCGGCGGTCGAGGTACTCGTCGACTCCTCCGGGCAGCAGCAACAGACGGCCGTCACCCACCAGGGCCAGGACGCGGTCGCTGACCCGCTCCAGGAAGTACCGGTCGTGGCTGACCAGTACCAGTGAACCCGGCCATCCGTCGAGCAGGTCCTCCAGCTCGGTCAGCATCTCGATGTCGAGGTCGTTGGTCGGCTCGTCGAGGAAGAGGACGTTCGGCTCTGCCATCAACAGCCGCAGCAGCTGCAGGCGCCGTCGCTCGCCACCGGACAGGTCGCCCACCGGGGTCCACTGGGCGTCACCACGGAACCCGAACCGCTCCAGCATCTGGCTGGCCGAGAACTCACGCTTCCCGATGCTGATGCGGCGTTTGATCTCCTCGACCGACTCGAGGACGCGACGAGCCGGGTCGAGCTCGCCCAGCTCCTGCGACAGGTGCGCGAGCTGCACGGTCTTGCCTCGGATCACCCGCCCGGCGGACGGCGCGACGGTGCCCTCCAGGAGGCGCAGCAGGGTGGACTTCCCACTGCCGTTGACGCCGACGAGGCCGACCCGGTCACCGGGACCGAGCTGCCACGTCAGGTGCTCGAAGAGCGTACGGTCACCGACCCGGACGGTGACGTCCTCGACGTCGTACACGGTCTTGCCGAGTCGCGAGGTCGCGAACCGGACCAGCTCCACGGCGTCACGGGCCGGCGGCTCGTCGGCGATCAGCGCGTTCGCCGCGTCGACGCGGAACTTCGGCTTGGTCGAACGCGCCTGCGGGCCCCGGCGGAGCCAGGCCAGCTCCTTGCGGAGGAGGTTCTGCCGCTTCTCCTCGGTGGAGGCGGCGATGCGGGCCCGCTCGGCCTTGGCCAGGACGTACGCGGAGTAGCCGCCCTCGTACCGGTGCACCTGCCCGTCGGCCACCTCCCACGTGCGCTCGGTCACCGCGTCCAGGAACCACCGGTCGTGCGTGACGACGATGAGCGTCCGGTCCTTCAGGTGCCCCGCCAGCCAGGCGATCGCCTCGATGTCGAGATGGTTGGTGGGCTCGTCCAACACCAGGAGATCGGTCTCGGGAACGAGCAGCCGGGCCAGCGCCACACGACGCCGCTCACCGCCGGACATCCCCTCGATCGGAGTGTCCACGGAGATGCCGGGCAGCAGCCCGGCCAGGATCTCGCGGGCCCGCGCATCCCCGGCCCACTCGTGCTCCGCCCGTTCCCCGAGCACGACCGAGCGCACGGTCGCACCTTCGGGGAACTCATCCCGCTGCGTGAGGAACCCGAGGCGCAGGCCCCGCGTATGCGTGACCCGCCCGCCGTCGGGTGCGACACGGCCGGCGAGCAGGGAGACGAGCGTGCTCTTCCCCCCGCCGTTGCGGCCGACCACACCGATCCGGTCACCGGCGGACACACCGAGGGAGACATCGTCGAGCAGGGGAACCGGCCCGTACGCCTTGCCGAGGCCTTCAACATTGATCAGATTCACAACGCCACCAAGGGTAGTGGCTCCTCCAGCACGGCCCGGCGCACTCGCGCCTCGAAACCGTGCGGCCACGGACCGTATGCATTTAGAATGCATGCATGAGCGTCGCTCTTCAGATCCGTGATGTTCCCGAGGACGTCCGAGATCTCCTCACCGAGATGGCTCGGATGCGGGGGCAGTCACTGCAGGCCTACCTGCTGCAGCTGATCAAGGCAGAGGCCCGCAGGTCACGCAATGCGGCCATGCTCGCCCGCTTCGAGGGCCGCGACGACGGATACGCGGCGTCACCCGGGGAGGCCGCCGCAGACGTCGCAGACATGCGTGTGGCGCGCGAGGCACGTCTGACGGACAAAGCGTGATCGTCATCGACGCGTCTGTCCTGATCGACGCCCTTACCGCGGACGGCCCCGAAGGGCAGGCGGCCCGCAAAGCAGCGAACGTCGACTCCAGCTGGGCGGCACCGGCTCATCTGATCACAGAAGTGAGCTCTGGGATCCGAGGACGGCTGCTCGGTTCCAAGATCAGCCGTCCCCGCGCGGAGGAAGCGATCAGAGTGCTCGCCGAGCTCGAGATCGAACTTGCTGACGTACGAACGCTCCTTCCCCGCATCTGGGAACTACGGGGAAATCTGACCACGTATGACGCGGCCTATGTAGCGCTCGCGGAAACATACGACTGCCCCCTGATCACTCAGGACGCCCGACTCTCCAACGCGCCCGGGGCTCGTTGCGAGATTCAGGTCGTCGGCGCCTGACTCACAAGGCTCAGGGGCCGCTCTACTCGCGAAGGGCGCCCTGCCCCAGCCGCTGATCACTGGCGCCCCGCTCAGCGCCGTTGGTGCAGCCGGTACAGCAAGGTCTGTGGCCCGGCGAGGACGGCCGCCAGGGTGCTGTCGCGGGTGAAGGCGACCTGCCAGCCGTGGATGTAACTGTCACTGCGGTACGGCGGGGCGATCTCCTTGCCGGTCACCAGGTCCACCCACTGGACGTCTTGTCCGGAGGTCGCGACCACCGTTCGACCATCGGGGCTGAGACCGGCCACACCCCATCCGGGGAATGAGCCGGCGCCCGGCACGGCCGACAGGGAGGTGGAGCGCTCGCCCGCGGCGATGTCCCAGATCCCGCCGCCATCATCAATGGCCAGCGGGCGGCCGGCGGGATCGAAACTCAGCCCCACGACCTGGGCCGACTCGCCCTGCCTGCTGTGGGGGATGACGAACGTATGCGACCGGGTCCGATCCGGCACCCGCCACAGCTGCATGGTGAGCTGGTCGTCTTCACCGCCGCCGCAGGCCAGGGTCGTTCCGTCGGGGCTGAAGGCGGCGAAGTCGGTGCGGTCAGCGACGCGCAGCGTGGCGATTCTGCGGCGGTGGGCCATCTCCCAGAGCCAGAGGCGGTTATCTCCACTCGCGACGGCCAAGAGGCGCCCGTCGGGACTGAAGGTGACCCAGCCGCTGCCGGGGAGATCGGTTCGATGGCCGGTGGCCAGGTCCCACAGATGGGTGGGAGGGCGCGTGTCGGCACCGCTGCCGCAGGTCAGCGTTCGGCCGTCGGGGCTGAACGCGAGGCACACGATCATCCAGCTGCCCTGGAACGTCCGCACCTCGTTACGGCTCCCGACGTCCCACAGGCGGACGGTCCCCGAGTCGTACCCGACCGCGAGAGTCCGGCCGTCCGGGCTGAACGCCACGGCTTTCGCCAGGTCCTGGTCCGTCGTGTCACCGAACCCGGCGGTGGGAGGGGACAGCGCCGCAACGAGGCTCACCGCTGCGCCGGCGCGATGTTTCGCGGGGTGACGCCGTCCTCGGAGCAACAATGCCGCGGTCGACCCACCGGCGAGGGAGAGGGCCGCCGCTCCCCCAAGGATCAGCGCACTCCGCCGGCTTGGGGTCCGGGCGGTCGAGGCCGACTCGCCCCCCGACAATCCGGGTGGGGTGACCAATCGCTCATTCCTTCCCAGCGCTCAAGGTGGGCGATCGTGGCGCGCAGGTCCTTTTCTACCGGAACGACACCTGCGGTGCCGACAGCGGCAGTCAGAGGAGCGTGACGCCGAGGAGGGGACCGGCGGCAGGGGCGTACGGTCGCGAATCTGCCCGATTCGTTCGGGGCTGCGGCGATAGCGCCGCAAGACTCAGTCGCTCAGCATCCATCCCGCGAGATCGCCTCCAACCCGACCAGCGTGTTATCCAGCCAGGCCACGAGGTAGCTGCCCATGCCCTGCTGCCGGTTGGTCGAAGAAAACGAATTCGGCGCGTACGGTCTTGCCGGTCGCGGTGGGGTGGATGGTGACGCGGGTGAGTTCTTCAGCGATCCACAGCCCGAAGTGGCCGACCTCGCCGGGGAGGTCCTGGACTGGCAGGTCAGGGGAAGCATCGGCGACGTCGAGGATGACGGTGGGCTCGGGCTCGGTCCGGACCGTGACGGTGAGGGTGACCGGGGCGTCTCCGTGGGCGATGGCGTTGGTGACCAGTTCGCTGGTGACGAGGATGGCGTCCTCGATCAGGTCGGTGTCCCAGCCGATCAGGACGGTGCCGACCAGGGCGCGAGCGGTGACGACGGCGGCGGGGTCCTCGTCCAGACGGCAGGTCCACTGCCGCTGCGGGGCCTGGGCGTCGTTCTCGGCGAACATGACGTGACCTCCATGACGTGAAGGCCATAACGGCCGGGCCGGCCGCTACAGCGGGGGTGTCAACGGCTCGGACAGCCGAGAACCTGGATGATGCGGGCGGCCGCGATGTCAGGGTTCTCGACGTGGGCGATGCGGGTGCCGAAGGACCAGCGGAACCACCACAGCCCCGCCTGGTCGGGGCCTACGGTGATGTCGTCGTTCAACGGCGGAGCGGACGGGTTCACCACCCGCACTAACCCGGCCCCTCCTGGCGAGGCGATGACCCGCGCGTACCACCCGGCCCCTCGCAGCCGCTCCGCGAGCCCTTCCAAGTGGTGGATACCGTCGCCGGAGATCTCTGTATCGATGTGTGTTGATGCGGCCATGGGCGTTCACTCCTCCAAGAAACTGCCTCGCGAATCCGAATCTTTCTCAATAGCAACCGACATCCGACAGGGGCATATGTCCCGTCATTTACTCTCGGCGGATATCTAGGTATGGATGTACGATTTGCTACCTTGATCAGCCATGCAGATCGCGAACTTCTCCGCACCAAGCTTCCCCGTCATAGTGGAGACGGAACCCCCGATTCGCAACCTCCACATCAGATCCTATCCGGTTAGGACAGGAAAGTAATACTGTGTTCCGTCGCTATGATTCTGACCGCCAGCCGAGAGAGGGAGCGTTATGGGCCGGACCACCGATCCCACCGTCTGTCGCAGACGCCTCGCCCGCTTGCTTCGCCAGCTTCGCGAACAGATAGGGATGACAGCCGAGGAGGCCGGCAAGCAACTGGAGTGGTCTAAGGGGAAGATCAGCCGAATCGAGAGCGGCCAGTTCAAGCTGCTTCGTCTTGCCGATGTCCGGAGCGCTCTGGATCTCTACGGTGTCACAGAGAAAACGGACCCCGCGAAGCGGAGGGCCATACTCGAGCTCGCACGCCAGGCCCGCCAGAAAGGTTGGTGGGAACAGTGGTCGGACATCTTGAAGGACTCGTATCCGGGGTTCGAGGCTGAAGCCGTACGGATCGCCACGTGGCACCCGCTCGTGCTCCCCGGGCTCTTTCAGACTACGGACTACGCGGGGGCGCTGATCCGGGCAGCCGGCATCTGTGACGAACGAGAGATCGAACGCCGCGTCGAGCTACGCCTGAGCCGTCAGCGGCTACTCACCGAGCCGAATATGCCGCAGATCGCGAGTGTCATCGGAGAGGAGGCGCTTCTGCGGCCGTGGGGAACGCCTGCGGCCCGCCTCACTCAGATCCAGCGACTCGTCGACGCAGATGCGCTCGACAACGTCGCCGTTCAAATAGTGCCGGTCGATAGCGGGCTGCACGGCGGGCTCGGCGGCTCGTTCGTCATTTTAAACTTCACCGAGGACCCGTCTATCGTCTACCTTGAGACAGGAAATCAGGGGCTTTATCTAGAGAGACAAGAAGATATTCAACACTACACGAGCCTGTTCCGCCGCTTGACAGCAACCGCTCTGTCGGCGGATGATTCCCATGCTTACCTTCAGGACCTGGCGAGACGAATAGGGTGATCTTCATGAGTACTCGAATCCACCGAATCGACAACGCCGAATGGCGCAAGTCAACGCACAGTCAGCCACAGGGAAGCGAGTGCGTTGAAGTATCAGTGCTCGCGCCGGTCGATAGCCAACGGGCCGACGTCATCTCGAAGTAGATGAATGAGGGTACCTACATTCTTCCCTCATCAGGAAATAGACCAACCGATCTGTGCGCCCTGCTTGCCTCGGCCAACAGACACTTGCGGGTGGAGTCGATGTCGATCAAGGCGACCTGATTCGCACCGGGGCAACAGCGGAAGGTACGCGGCCAGCCCGCGCAAGAACCTGCCGTGCACCGCGTGCAGCTGCGGCTGGTGCCTATGGGTGAACGAGCGTAGGAACGTGCCCAACGTCGAGGGAGCTCGGATCTGGTCGAAGCCCACCGACACCGCACCGTCGGTCGGCAGCTTCGACGTTGTCGGCTCCGGTGGACATGCCGCCACCAGCGACATCACCTTCCACCCGGGTTGGCCCCGCCACCATCACCTACACCGGTGATACGCACCGCCTACTCCGTCAGCTCCACCGACTCGGCCAAGCAAACAACCGGCACCAGACCGGAATCGCCGATCAGGCTCGGCTCATCGAAGACGGCAGCCACCGCCGATGCGGCATGAGAGGATCGCGCTTACGGATACCTGGTTGTATTTGTGTTGCTGGACAAATATTACGTCTGCAATCAAGTAGAGAAGTTCACGCCCGTTAATTACTGGACCCATCCCATCAGTCCTCTGTTCCTACCTCAGACCGTTGTCCCTTCCTGAAGAAATAGACAACGAAGATCGTTGCAGTAGCACCCGGAATTGGCGCAAAATGGAGGATTGAATGGATCACAATGCCCAACATGAAGCAGCAGACCATCGTTGCCCATAGGGCTCCAACAACTAGCCGGAACGAAGTTGGCATAGCTCGCCGGGCCAGACTCCAGTTACCGGTACCGAAAAGCGCAATCACAGGACCAACCGAGAGGAAAGCGCCGATAATCGAATATAGAATGCCAAGAAGTGTATATCCGATAAGGAAATCCCGCGATGCAATGCTATGGACACTCATCGCATAACCTCAGTCAAAGATTGCTCCTACGAGTGGGGCGACTGCCGCACCGACGGCGTCGAGACGGCGACCAAGGCGCCGCCCTGCGAAAAGGCCATCTGCCAGCCGCCTGCATAGCCGTCACCGCGCCTCGATGTGGCGAAAACCGTTCCGCTCGACATGTCCGTGAACTGGATGTCACCCCAGGAGACTGCCACGATCGTCCGACCGTCAGGACTGACGCCGGCCGTGCTCGGCTCGGACACGCCCGCGACCCGTAGGCTCGTGACGCGTTCGTCGGTGGCGATGTCCCAAACATCGTCGTGTTCGGTGATGGCCAGCGGACGCCCAGCAGGGTCAAAGTTTAGCGTCACAACCCGGTCACCGCCGCCTCCCCTGCCGAGGGGGGATGGCGTAGGTTCTTGTCCGGGTTCGGGTCGCGACATCCCACAGTTGCATGGTGGAGTAGTTCAGTTCGCCCCCGCCGCAGGCCAGAGTCTTGCCGTCGGAATGCGGCAAAGTCGGTGCGGTCGCCGATGTGCAGCGTTGCGAGTTTGTGACGCTGGGGCATACCCCACAGCCAGAGCCGATTCCCGCCACTGGCGACGGCCAAGAGGCGCCCGTCGGGGCCAGTGTCTTAGCTGTCGCCCGTACCCAAGGCCAAGGCGAAAAGCGACACCTCTGCCGTGCTCATCCGCACCACCGCTAACAGGGACGGTCGCATCGCGAAGAGAATTTCACAGCGCTTATCAGTCAACTGGGCCATCCATCTCATTTTTGCGTAGACCGGCACTCCTATTAATGCGACCCTGAACAAAAATCAACGGGCCAGAAAATAGCCCCAGCACGAATACGAATGGCCACCACAGCACGGAAATAACCAGCACCAACGATACCGCACACAGCAAGAGTCCCATAACGCGGCGATAGCCGGGCGGCGCACTTGACGATCCGACGAGCTTAGGCCATCGCCTCACGTTCGTCAGCATCAGACACCCACCGATCCCAGTGATGAGCGCACCCAAAACGTAGATTGCGTCAAGAACGATTCGCATGACACCAATATCCGTTCACTACCACAGCCATCCCACAACACCGCCGATTACCGTACCTACCCCTTGGCCGATTCCTGCACCAGCGGCCGCACCAGCAGGAACGGTCACCTCAGCGAATGGCCCACCAAGCAGACCTACGGTACCCCCGATCAACAAGCCAGTTCCGGTCCCGATAGTCCCACCTATACCCCCGTCGGCAACCGCGTTTTTTACCGAATGCGATTTCGAGTGTGCATGCAACGCACCGTCTGCTGCACGATAATCAGATTGCAGCCCTCCAATGTCAGAGTTTAGTTTCGCCACCTGATCCGACGTCAGCAGGCCATTTGGGTCCTGAGACATGGGTTTTGAGTATTTTGTCATTCCGGCGATAAGGGCCTTGTAATGTGGAACGAGTTGGGCGGCCGCGGACTTTCGGGCTGCTCTAGCCTGACTTCTTCCCTTATCTACGCTCTTCACGAAGTCCCGGAAAAACTTTGACATCGCCGCGGCGTTGGTATCAGGCCCGGTAATCGGTGTAATTCGACCTGTACTATCAATCTTGATATAGCCTGCCTGCACCCCTTGGGAAGCCTGTCGTTCGAGGATCGACTGAATAGTGGCCAGCCTTACGGCTAGTTGATCCACTACACCGGCCACCGCGACCGCTACTCCCGAGTGCCATCTGGCATCACTCGCGTCCAGCCCGAAACTCGCCTTGAAAGAATTCGCAGCCTGCCCAGCCCACACCTCTCCAGCTAGCCTGTTTACTGTTCCGTCCAGACGGCTTACCACTTGCCCGCTTTTGGATTGATGCTCATACAAGGTGCGCGCGAGATTGGACAAGCCGTTAATGTCGCCACCGATCCAGTTGTAGGAGATACTCGGCAGCTGAGATGGACCGGACACGACGACCCCTATCGATGATGCGCGAGAATGCACTAATTGACAGGTGCTTGAGAATTCACCAGGTCCGTCATTATTCCAAGCTCGGTAGTCGTCTTCGCTTCGACTTCTAGATACTTGTCGTGAACGTTCTGCAACTTCCATGAATGGGAACTCATCGCCTCGGCTAGGACAGTGTGCATCTCCCCTAGCGCCTGAAGAGTGACCGCGAGCATTTTATCGATGACGTTATCGCCTCCCCGAGGGCATGCGGGCCCTGCTTCAGGCATCAGCGCTTTATATGCACGCCCCTGTGCAGCGAACTCTTTAGAAGCTGTGACCAGGTCTGCATAGAAGACCTTGTATCCTTTAGGCTCACTCATGGCGCTCCTTCTGCCACGCTTCGACGTCGACTACCGTCAACTGCGCTACACCGTCTTGGAGAATTGGCTTTATTGTGACATCTATTTTGGGATGACGCCACCTGGATCAACAAATGCACTTACAGCCTGAGCGAGGACTGTATGCATCTCATATAGCGCCTACATGTCACATTAGCATCTTATCGATCACACCGTCGCCGCCCTGTTGGCAAACCGGCCTGTGCGGCATAAGGTTAGCGTAATCTTCACCTTGTCTAGAGAATTCTACAGAAGCCTTCGCTAGGTCTTCGAAGACGACCTCGTATCCACTCATTGATTATCCCTCCGCCATGCATCCAGCCGATTAGCAGTCCATCGCTCCGCGTCTTCTTGCACCACTGGATTGACTATGACGCGAACCTGAGCTGCCGATACTTGAATCAAAAGCTCTAGCACTGGAATCTTTTCATAAGGCTGGAATTCTCCAAGCTGAGCGACCAGCAAGTTCGGATCAGTGAAGACAGGTAGTGCACCAGTATCGTCGGCGAGTTGGCGCAACTCAAACTCAACCTGGCGCGGTCCATCCCCTTGAACACGGACACTCGGCGTAGTGGGCACGTACACCCAAGCAACGCCCTCGGTTAGCTTCTTCCGCGCTTCGTAGGCTGCACGCTCCGAGAGGTCGCCCATCTGTGGGCCAGTCGAGGTTCCGGAGGAGACCGCAGGAGAGTCATGTCCTGAAACGCTCATTCGCATCCTTCATCGGTTGTCACTCACGAGAATCATTACCCGGACCCCATGGCGTGGTGCTCGATACGCTTAGAGCGCGACGTGGACGCCTCCGGGTCGCGACGATCCCGCCTACTAGCAAGACAACGACAATAGCTCCAGCGATTGCAATCGTCGTTACACCGATTCGATCGCCTTTGTGCGACGCACGGCCTGGCCTTGCCGTGGAAGGCCCCTCAGCGGCCGACCGAGATGCCTGCCACTTCTCAAGCGCCTCGTACACAGGGTTTGGTGCGTTGGATGGAACAGGATAGCGATCAGGGTTCATCGCGGCGGTGATCTGAATGGCACCGTATCCCGTTCGGTCGTTCCATTTTGGAGATCCCAACGGGCGGGCCGTTGCGATTAGTCGCTGAACCACGGTCCGTGCCGGCATCTCTGGGTTACGCGATCGGATGAGAGCGATGGCGCCCGATGTCAGCGCCGTGGCCATACTTGTCCCCCAGCTTTTAGCGAAGTATCGCCCGTCCTTCCCGATGGTTCCCCCAACTCCCGGGGCCGCTACAGCGACATACGACTGTCTCTCCGTATCGGCCCACGGCTGCAAAGTCTTGTCGATCGCCCCTACCGCCAGGACTCCTGCGCACGAAGCAGGAAGCTCCGGCCAATTTCCGCCAGCCCCCCAGTTGCCTGCACCTGCAACAACGACGACATCGTGTTGGATCGCATAGGACACGGCATCCTGGAGATCTGGATCACAGTGGTTGGGTAGACTTGTCGAATTCGCTGCCTGAGAGATGCTGATTACTTTGGCGCCGTGGTCTACGCCGTATCTAATGCCGTTCGCGTAAGTTTTGTACTGGCCTACCGGATCGCCCGCCTGTGGCGTGACGTGGACAGGTAGTACTTTGGCCCCTGGTGCGATACCCACAAAATTAGTGGCCCCCCCGCCGCGGGCAGCGATGAGCGCCGCCATGGCAGTCCCGTGCCCATAATTCTCTTCATCGAGGTCTTGGCGGCCATCAGTTTTGCGTCCTGTTGTGTCACTACCCGCGAGAACCGCTCCAGCCAGCTCAGGGAGCTTAGCGTTCACACCGGTATCAAGGACGGCGACGGTGACGCCGACACCAGTCGTCGTCGGCCACACGTCGCTCTCGATGCCCCATGCGGAGAACCACCATTCTTCCTGGCGTGGTTGAGGTAGTGCACTGGCCGTCGCGGTCGGCATCACTGCCGAAACGACAGCGATGAGGCCTGCGGCGAAGCGCCAAACAGTCTTCACGCATCTTCCTCGAAAGGCCAGCGGGGTTGCTGGATACTGATCCCCGTTTCGTTCTGATCGAAGCTCGCCTGTTGCTCCAATCGCTCGAGCTTTTCGCGGAGCCTAGCGATCTCCTTCTGCGGATCTTCGACGCTGTCTTCGAGATCTAGCTCCTTGAGAAGCTCAGCAAGATCATCGCTATCACTTGACAGATCGAGCTGAACATCTTCCGCTGGGGCGTCACCGTCGCTTGAGGAATCGTTTTTGGAGACCCCGTCACCGATGAGCTGGGGTCCTGCCTCGATGCCGTCGTTCCATACATCCTCGTCTTCTACAAGCCATGTCGCGCGTTCGCGTTCGCGCTCACCGCGATCGGCTCCCGCACCGACCGCAGGACCCATCATCCCCGCTCGGCTGGCAGCGCTCGCTTCTGCGGCTTGAGCCTCTTCGGCCGCAGCGCTCGCCGCACCGCCTGTTCCCCAACCGGTTCCAGCCTGGCCCCAGCGGCTACTCCAGGGGTTGATGCCGCCGACACCACCTGGTGGCACTGCGCCGCCCAAGCCCGGCGTTGGCGATCCGCTACCCACTCCCGGAATACCGGGGGTGCTCGGAAGAGGACCTATCCCACCGCCGGATCCTCCGAGCCCTGGGCCGGATGGCGTCGGTGTCCAGCCCGCGAGCTTCGTATTCGAGCCACCAGTCCCCGGCAAATGGCCACCACCGCCTGGGACGTGTCCAGAGGATCCAGTTCCGCCACCACCGAATCCTGGCGCATGTCCACCGCTACCCGACGCTCCGCCCGCAGCAGGGCCTCCTGCGGGGCCCCCACCTGCCGGGCCACCACCTGTGGGGCTGGCCCCGGCGTCCGGAGAATAACCACCGATATCGCCGCTGGCTGGGAGGCTAGTGCTGACCTCCGAGGGCATCGCCATCCATGCCTGGGAGATGCGCTCGTTCGCTCCGGCCATCCAGCTCCGGGCTTCGGCCAGATCCTTGGACGGCGCCGGCCTCTTCTTGTACCAGGCGAGGTTTTTACCGTGGTCTTCGAGCGCCGTTCCGAATTCATTGGCGGTCTGGTCGAGGGCCGCTGAGGAAGCCCAGATCTCCCGCAGCGCCGACTGTGCGGCGCCGGCGTCTTCTCCTCCCCAGGCTTCGTGAAGGATGTCGCGGACAGTGACCATGTCGCCGGCGAAGTTCCCGTGCGCCGAAGCGAACTTCTGGTAGTCCTTTCCGGCCTGGGTGACGTGGCCGGGAGCTGTCTGCTTCAGAAGCTTGTCGATGTCCGCTGGATCGTTGTATCCGCCAGGTGTTCCGGAAGGAGCGCCGGCGCGCATGGGCAACGACTCGGAGTCGGCCACGTCAGTTTCTCCCGTCCGGGTTCAACGAATTGGGCACCGTCGGCGCCTGCTTGGACGGCGCCGAGGACGGGTCGTGGCCGCCCAGGTCGGTCGTGGACTGGACGTTCAAATGCTTGTCCACCGCGGCGATCCGCCGCTCGAGGTCTGCCTCGTTCGCGTCGTAGACGTTCGCCGCACGGTGCAGCTTCTTGATCGTGCTCATCAGGGCGTGCAGGACACGACTGTGCTGGTCGGCGAGGGACTGATGACCGGCCTGGACACTGGGTTGGAACGACAGTGCGGCGTCCCACTGGCCGAACGCTACCGGCTCGGGGCGGTTCAGCTTCTCAGTCGCCGCGAGAAGATCTTCAAGGTGGGCCTCAAGCCGCTTGGCGGCCACCCTGATCTGTGAGGTGTTCACCCTGAGCTTGCCGGGGTCGTCGATGCCCGGCCAACTGTTGTAGGTCTGGCCCGGAACAGAATTCGCGTTCACCGGCGGCAACGCTCTTCGCCTCCTCGCGTGCGAGCACCCCGTACACGCACTGCCACAGCGGGGCTGTCGACGCCTGTCTCATCCGGCATCGCGCCAGCCCCCTGTACGCCCCGTCAGATCCAAAAACGTCCTTGACTTTACGGATTCTGACAGTCTGCGTCCAGGTTGCTTGCCATGTGCTTTACCAACCCGTAACGGTGCCGGCGAGGAACCGCCTCGCGTCCCCGCCTCACCGACATGGCGAAATCAGACCAAGGTGACGCCTGAGACCGGGCCGACAGCCGGACGTACGGCGGCGAATCGGTCCGACTCGTTGAGAGCGGCGGCCAACTCGGCGGAGTGGCCCAGGGAGGCGGCGAGGAAGGCGCACGTCGGCCCCGAGCCGGACACGATGGCGCCCAGGGCGCCCGCGTCGCGGCCGGTTGCGAGGGCCTCGCGGAGGGACGGGCGGAGGCTCAGCGCTGCCGGTTGCAGGTCGTTGTGCAGGGCGCGGCCCAGAGCCTCGGCGTCGCCGGTCTTCAGGGCGGCCATCAGGTCGTCGGAGACCCTCGGCCACACGCTGTCCTGCTCCCCCGCCTCACGCAGGCGGTCGCACTCGGCGTACACCGCGGGCGTGGACAGGCCGCCGTCGGCGTACCCGAACACCCAGTGGAACTCTCCCAGCACCTCGACGGGGGTCAGCCGCTCTCCCCTGCCGAGGCCGACGGCGGTGCCGCCGAGCAGGGCGAACGGGACGTCGCTGCCGAGGCGGGCGGCGAGTTCGAGCAGCGTCTCGCGGTCCAGCCGGGACTCCCACAGCACGTCGCAGGCCAGCAGGGCAGCCGCCGCGTCGGCGCTGCCGCCGGCCATGCCGCCGGCGACGGGGATGTCCTTGCGGATGTGCAGCGCCACGTCGGGGCGCCTGCCGATGTGCTCGGCCAGCAGGGTCGCGGCGCGGGCCGCGAGGTTGTCGGGGCCGGTCGGCACGCCCGCCGGTCCCTCGACGGTGACGCTCAGCGCGTCGGCCGGTACTGCGGTCACCTCGTCGAACAACGAGACGGCGTGGAAGACGTTGACGAGGTCGTGGTAGCCGTCGTCGCGGACGGGTCCGACGCTCAGCTGGAGGTTCACCTTGGCGGGCACGCGCACGGTCACAGGGGTCACGGTCAACCGATCGTAGGCGACGGGGGCCGGTGTTCGGCGATGCGGGTGAAGGCGGCGACGTCGAGGGACTCGCCGCGGGCGCTCGGGTCCACTCCGGCGGCGCGAAGGGCCTCCTCCGCCGCCGGGGCCGAACCGGCCCAGCCGGCCAGGGCCGCGCGGAGGGTCTTGCGACGCTGCGCGAACGCCGCGTCGATCGCGGCGAAGACCTCCTTCCGCGAGGCGGACGTCGACGGCGGCTCGCGGCGCGTGAAGGCGACGAGTCCGGAGTCGACGTTCGGCGCCGGCCAGAAGACGGCGCGGCCGACGTTGCCGGCGCGGCGGGCGTGCGCGTACCAGGCCATCTTCACCGAGGGAACGCCGTACACCTTGCCACCGGGGCTCGCCGTGAGCCGGTCGGCGACCTCGGCCTGAACCATGACCAGCCCGTGCCGGATCGATGGGAACGCCCCCAGGAGGTGCAGGACGACCGGCACCGCGACGTTGTACGGCAGGTTGGCGACCAGCGCGGTCGGCGGCGAACCGGGCAGCTCGGTGACCCGCAGAGCGTTGTCGGGGACCACGTCGAGGCGGTCGGCGAGATCGGGGGCGCGCTCGGCGACGGTCGCGGGTAGTCGTTGCGCCAGCACCGGGTCGACCTCGACGGCCACGACGCGGCTCGCGGCCGGCAGCAGTGCGAGCGTCAGGGAACCGAGGCCCGGCCCGACCTCCAGGACCACATCCTCCGCTCCCACCTCTGCGTCGCGCACGATGCGCCGCACCGTGTTCGCGTCGATCACGAAGTTCTGGCCGAGGGTCTTGGTCGGCCGCAACCCCAGCCCGCCGGCCAGCGTGCGGACGTCCGTCGGTCCGAGAAGTCGTTCAGCCACACGCACAGTCTCCCGTACGTGCAACAGTCTGTGTGCTCCGGCCGTCCTCGGGGACAGGAGAGCACGCGAACGCCATAGGTTCGACGAGTTCGTCGGGGCCCGCGTCGACGCGCTACGCGTACGGGTCGACCCGCGACCCGTATGACGCGGCCAACGTGCTGGAGGACTCACTCGCCCGGGTGAACCGCGCGAGCGGGCTCGCCGCCTGAGGAACCCCGGCGATCACCGCGCGACCGCCGCCGATCACGCGTGCAGCGCCTTCAGCGCGTCGAGCACGAAGCGGCGTGCTTGGGCCATGTCCTTGCGCGCTCGATCGATATCGAGCACCTCTGCGCCAGGCGCCGTCAGGGCGGCACGGCGGATGAATGACGACAGACTCAGTCCGGCCTCGTCAGCTGCCTGCTGGATCCGCTCGATCTCGGTCGAGTTGAAGCGGACCGAGACGACGCTGTCGAGCTTCCAGGAGATCTTGGCGTCTACCTGCTCGCCCCATATGTCCGGGTCGTCTCGATGCTCGTAGTAGAAATCGGCCGCCTCAGCGTCCGACATCCCCCGTTCACTCACTGTCATACCTCCCACGCCGTAATTCGGTCTTACCAGGGGCCGAAGACGCGTTCGCCGTTGGTGGCGATGGCGGTGCAGAGCTCGGCGAGGTCGACGTTCTTGACCTCGGCGAGGCGGCGGACGGTCAGCGGGACGAGGTACGGGGCGTTGGGCTTGCCGCGGTGGGGCACGGGGGTGAGGTACGGGGCGTCGGTCTCGACCAGGAGCAGGTCCAGCGGCGCCACGGCCGCGGCCTCGCGCAGGTCGGTGGCGTTCTTGAACGTCACGTTGCCCGCGAAGCTCATGTGGTAGCCGTGGTCGGCGCAGACCTTGGCCATCTCCCGGTCGCCGGAGAAGCAGTGGAAGACGACCTTCTCCGGCGGACCCTCCTCCGCGAGGATGCGCAGCACGTCGTCGTGGGCGTCCCGGTCGTGGATGACGAGGGCCTTGCCGGCGCGCTTGGCGATGTCGATGTGGGCGCGGAACGACCGCTGCTGGTCCTCGACGGCGGCCCAGTCGCGGTAGTAGTCGAGCCCGGTCTCGCCGACGGCGCGGACGTACGGCAGCGCCGCGAGCTTGGCGATGTCGGCGAGGATGTCGGCGGTGGCGTCACCCGCGTCGTTCGGGTGGATCGCCACCGCCGCATACACGTCGTCGTAGGTCGCGGCCGCGTCGGCGGCGTGTTGGGACGAGGCCAGGTCGTAGCCCACGGTCACGGCCCGCCGGATGCCGACCGAGTGCGCGGCGGCGAGTACCTCCGTGATCGGCACCTCGAGGATGTCCAGGTGACAGTGGCTGTCGAACACCTCGACCGGCAACGCCTCGGGCAGCGGCGGGAAGGCCGCTCCACGGAACCCGTTGGACGCGTTCATATCCGCCCCCTCGCTCATATGGGCAACCTGCCCGGTGACGCGGCCGGGCATGAGCGCCGGGTCAGGACTGTTCCAGCCGGGCCAGCTCCTCGTCGACGACCGAGGAGTCGAGCTTGGCGAACAGCGGCTTGGGCGGCGCCAGCGGTGTGCCGGCGGCGATCGGCCGCGACTCCCAGCGGGCCTGGGTGTCGTACGACCCGGTCAGGACCGGGTAGTCCGGACCGCCGTCCTCGGAGACCTCGCGGATCTCCGGGGCTCCGCTCCACTCCTCCTGGCCGCCGAGCATCCGGTGGACCTTCTCCGACGACGCCGGCAGGAACGGCGTGAGCAGCGACTTGGCGTCGTCGACGAGCTGCAGTGCGACGTGCAGGATCGTCTTCATCCGCTCGGGATCGTCGTTCTTCAGCTTCCACGGCGACTGCTCGGACAGGTACTTGTTCGCCTCCGCGACCGTGCGCATCGCCTCGTTGGCGGCGTTCTTGAACCGTGAGCGCGACAGCTCCGCGCCGACCGCGTCGAACGCCTTGCGCGACCGCTCCAGGACGTCCCGGTCGAGGTCGGTGAGCTCGCCGGCGGCCGGGATCTCACCGATGTTCTTGGCCGCGAACGAGACCGAGCGGTTCACCAGATTGCCCCACGCGGCGACGAGCTCGTCGTTGTTGCGGCGGACGAACTCCGACCACGTGAAGTCGGTGTCCTGGTTCTCCGGGCCGGCGACCGCGATGTAGTAGCGCAGCGCGTCGACGTCGTATCGCTCCAGGAAGTCGCGCACGTAGATGACGACCTGACGCGAGGAGGAGAACTTCTTGCCCTCCATGGTGAGGAACTCCGAGGAGACCACCTCGGTGGGCAGGTTGAGCTTGCCGAGGGAACCGGGCGTGCCGCCCTTGTCGCCCTCGCCGTTGTAGCCGAGCAGCATCGCCGGCCAGATCTCGGCGTGGAAGACGATGTTGTCCTTGCCCATGAAGTAGTACGTCTCGGCGTCGGGGTTCTGCCACCAGGCACGCCAGGCGTCGGGGTCGCCGCTGCGTCTGGCCCACTCGACCGACGCCGACAGGTAGCCGACGACGGCGTCGAACCAGACGTAGAGCCGCTTGTCGGGCCGGTCGACCCAGCCCGGCAGCGGCACGGGCACGCCCCAGTCGAGGTCCCGGCTGATCGGCCGGGGCCGCATCTCGTCGAGGAGGTTGCGGGTGAACTTGTAGACGTTCGGCCGCCAGAGCCCCTCCTTGCCCTGCAGCCACGATCCGAGGGTCTCGGAGAACGCGGGCAGGTCGAGGAAGAAGTGCTCGGTCTCGACGAACTTCGGCTTCTCGCCGTTGATGCGGCTCCGCGGGTTGATCAGGTCGATCGGGTCGAGCTGGTTGCCGCAGTTGTCGCACTGGTCGCCGCGCGCCCCGTCGTATCCGCAGATCGGGCAGGTGCCCTCGATGTAGCGGTCGGGCAGGGTGCGGCCCGTGGACGGCGAGATCGCGCCCATGGTCTTCTTCTCGAAGACGTAGCCGTTGTCGTGGAGGCCCTTGAAGATCTCCTGGGCGACGGCGTGGTGGTTGCGCGTCGTCGTCCGGGTGAACAGGTCGTACGTCATGCCGAGGCCGTGCAGGTCCTGGGCGATCACGCGGTTGTAGCGGTCGGCCAGCTCGCGGGCCGACACGCCCTCCTTGTCGGCCTGCACCTGGATCGGGGTGCCGTGCTCGTCGGTGCCGCTGACCATCAGGACCTTGTTGCCCGCCATCCGCTGGTAGCGGCTGAACATGTCGGCGGGCAGCGCGAAACCGGAGACGTGCCCGATGTGGCGGGGCCCGTTGGCGTACGGCCAGGCGGGCGCGGTCAGGATGTGACGGCTGGACATGTGCTTAGCCTACGGGGCACCCGTCGATGACTCATTCCGATATCGACTTTCTCCCACGGGCTCCGGGCGTGCGGCACCGGCCCTCGATCGGCGCCGCACGCCCTTTCCCGGCGCGGCCCATCCGGTCCTTCAACCGGCCGACCGTGCGGATGCCCACCTGCGCGGCGAGCAGCTTGTACGCGGCCGCTCCGCCAGCAGTTCCTTGGCGGCGTCGCGCTCGACGACCTGCTCGGCCACGTCCACGCCGGTCAGGTCCTGTTCGGCGACCGACGCCGTGAGCCGGTCGGTGAGCACCTGCCGCCGCCGGCCGGTGTCGTACTGTTTGAATACGCGCGCCGCTCCGAGCAGCCACGGCAGCGGTGACTCGGGCAGGTCGCCGAGCCGCCCCTGGGGCGGACGGCGGATTACACGTCCGCGTCTGCGAAGCTCGCACAGGCGATCACGTGCCGCGACGGCGTTGCGGCACGGCACCAGCTGAACGTTGCCTGAAAATATCGTCCGCCAGATGCTTAGTGACCTGCGGCAATGGCAGGATCAGTACCAATGAACCGCCAGATTTCAGCTACCCTCCGCCTGTCCCGGGCCACACTCTGGCATCGCCCCTCGCACATCAGCAGAGGTTGAAACCCGTCATGACCCATACCCCCGTGCGTCAAGCGATCATCCGGCATCGCCCGCAGGGCCGCGTCGCCGGACGAGCGTGTCGCCAGTTCCTGATGCGATGCCTGCGCAGACGTGTGCTCTGGTTCTCGGCGCTGGTTGCGGCCTGCAGCGTGCTCATGCAGTGGCTGATCATGCCCCCTCCCCTGTACGCCGACCCGTACTACGTGTTCCGCGCGGCCAGGCTGTGGCCGCACATCCCGCTGCACCGGCAACCGTTCGTGGAGGTCCCCCATCAGGTGACGCGCCTGGGGCTGCTGTTCACGTCCCGGGTGTCCCAGGAACTGCTCGGCCCGGGACAGGCGGCCTATGTCCTCACCGCCGCGATCGGTGGATGCCTTTTCTTCGTCGGCTGTTATCTCGCCGTCCGGACGCTCTTCGGCGACGTCGTCGGGCTCGTCGCGACTCTGCTGCTGCTCGTGCACCCGTTCTTCACCCTGGCCAGTCCGTTCAGCTCGGACGTGACCTGGTCGGCGGGGACGGTACTGCCCGACATGCCGGGCGCGGGGTTGTTCTCCATGGGGATGGCCGCACTCATCGTGGCGGGCCGTAGGAAGGGACGGCCTCAGACGTACCTCCTGCTGACCGCAGGAGCGTGTTTCGGATCCGCTTACCTCTTCCGCGAGTTCATCGCCTTCATGTTCGTCGGGATACCGATCTTTCTCCTGCTGCTACGCATCCCGATGCGCCGGATCGTCGTCGTCGCCATGCCGATGCTCGGCCTCCTGGCCATGGCCCTGGTGCACAATGCCCTGGTCTTCGGCGACCCGCTCGCCGAGCTCCGCGCGGCCGCCGACCATGGCGGTGCGCCCGCCGAGCCGGACTCCCGCCTGCTGGCGTTCAACTCGTTCGTGCGTGCCATGCATGACTGGCACCCCCTTGGGATCCTGTTCCTCATCGCACTGGCACTCAACGTCATCGGATGGGCGGTCACCCGAGACCGTCGGCTCGCGCTGACGCTCGTGTGGTTCGTCTCCCTGTGGGTACCGATCGTCCTCCAATCCGGACTGCTCGATCCGAACGACATCTCACTGCGCGGATGGCTGGTCCGTTACTGGTTCGCCGTCTTCCCCGCCCTCATGGCCGGCGGGCTGGGCACTCTCGCCCTCATGGCCCGCGGCATCCGGAACATTCGGATCCGAGCCTCGCTACTCGCCGCCCTTACGGTCATCACCGGGGCGACCTATCTCGTCCCGGCCATCAAGGTGATCCCGGCACAGCCGCGCGACACGGCGTGGAACGAACTGCGCGTCTGGCTGGGCGGGCGCGATGATCTGCCGGTGATCTGGGCGGACAACCGCCTCGGGCAGACGCTCACCTTCTACACCCGCTCGGTGTGGGGCGAACGGCAGTGGCACGGGAAGCTCAGAACGTTTCCCCAAGAGTGGCCTCAGCTGGCCCCGGCCGCCAGTCATGGCCCGTTGCTGTTCACCGAATGGCGCGGGCAGGAGCCGCCGATCGCCGGCGGGCTACGGCCGAGTACTCAGACCGGGTGGAGATTGCTCTGGCGATCCTCCGACGACGTCCTCGAGCTCTGGGCTCGCTGACACCCTCGCAGGCCGTGCGGGCCGCCGGCCGTACGCGAGGGCGGCGGCCAGGCACGCAAGGGGCGGGACCGGCATGACGTACCGGTGGTCGAAGTCGAGCACCACCACCGGAAGCACCAGCAGGGCCGTCGCCACCCCCCACGGCAACAGGACGATCATGCGCCCGCCGGGCGACGGGCCCCGGCGGCACATCCCGAACAGTCCGAGCAGCAGAATGACGCCGAGGAGCGGGCCGGGCAGATGGGCCTTGTACGCCACGAGCGCGCTCGAATATGGACGGACCGCATGGGTATCTCGGACGCTCGGATCGTAGGCGGCGATTGTCTGCTTGGCACCGGAATGGTCCGACAGGGGTACGCGCCTCGCCGTGAAGTAGTAGATCGCCGGCAGTCGCCGCGGGTGGCGCACGGCGGGCCATGCGAACGCCAGGGCCACGTCCTCACCGACATTGCGGAGGTAGTCCACCGGCTGAGCCATGATCGCGTGAATGGCGAACGACCGTGCGAGGTCCTCGTTCGCCTGCCGGCCCGGCGGCCGGTTGATCTCACCGGACCAGTAGTACTCCGCCGCCGCGTCCTGGTGGATCCCGTCCGGGCAGAGCCGGGCCTCGTCGGCCGGGGGTTTGATCACTGAGCAGTCGGCGAAGGTCCTCGACCGCGCCCACAACGCGGCCCCATCGCCGCCCGCGAGTTTGAACCGTCCGTAGGTGGCGTCGTACCAGCAGGCGTACGAGACGATCGGCAGCATCGCGAGCACGGTCGCCGAGACAAGCGCGCGCCAACCAACCCGGCGCAGGGCCAGCCAGACCAGTAGGAGGATGAGCAGCGGAAGCGCGATGGTGCGGACCAGAGCCGCCAGGGCCACCAGCAGACCGGCGCTGACGGCCGCCCGCGTCGAGATCGTCGGCGACCAGAGGAGCACGCTGACCGCGCCCACGATGAGCAGGATGAACATCGTGTCGGAGAGCACCGCCTGCTCCAGATGGAGCAGCTCGACGTCGAAGAGCGCGGGAATCGTGGCGAGCACGGCCACCCACACGGGCCTCGACCGGCGACGGAGAACCGCATAGGTCAACAGACCGATGGCCAGGCCCATGAGGTGCTGGATCGCGATGATCAGCACGATGCTGTGGAACGGGCGCAGCAGAAGGAGGAAGAAGCCGTACCCTCCCGGGTGAAGGTCGTGGGCGGGCTTCGGGTGCAGCGCGAAGCGAAGGTACTCGTAGGAGTCGTACCAGTAGATCTCGGCCGGCCGGAGGCCGAGCATCGTCAGCGCCCGCAACGCGGTGGCGGCCGCCAGCACCGCGGCGAAGAGCCAGTGCGCCTTCAACAACGCGCGTCCTCGCGTCAGGAGCGCGGCGGGACGAGTCCTCGGGACCGGCTCGCCCTTGGGAGACGGGCCGGTCATGGAACCGCTCCCGCAAGGGCGGGCTCGCTGTCGCCCTCTGCCGGCGAGACCTGCCTGCGCCCCCAGGGCAACGCGAGTGCGATCACCGGAATGACCAGAAGGCTCGCCATGTAGTACCAGGGGGCGAGCTGCCGCCAGTTGCGGACCAGGGTCATCACGTAGTAGCCGAACGCCGCGTACACGCTGAGCGCCATGCCCATCAACCCGGTCCATCGGGTCGGGCGGGCGGTCGCGAACGGCATGGCCCACGACAGGTACTGCACGCCGTGCGAGGCCGTGACCAACTGGAACGTCGACGCGCTGACCATGGCGATATCCACCGGATGAGCACGTCGCCACCACCAGACGGCGGCGGCGATGGCGACCAGCGTGAGCAGGGACCCGACGCTGCCTATGGCAGCGGAGAACGGGTCGTGCAGCAGTTTCGCCGTCGGCACCGGATGCAGCCACATCACCACCGAACTCCAGCCAAAGGTGCCCACGATCGGGTGGTAGCCGAGCATGACGCTCATGACCTTCGGTAGCTGCCGGACGGGTGTTCCGACGGTCAGCGGCATCGTCACGAACAGCACGATGAGCGCTCCGGACATCGCCGCGAGGAGGCGGCATCTGCGTCGCCAGTCGGGCAGCCCGATGAGCAGCGCGGGGATGAACAGCGCCGGCCACGTCTTGACAGAGATCGCCAGCGCGATGAGGACACCTGCGAGGAGGACGCGCCGGCCGGTGAGATCTGGCCCGTCCCGCCGAATGAGGACAAAGGACCCGACGGCGAACAGCAGGCAGAGGGGCTCCATCTGCCCGTGAATCGCCGCGACCATGATGATCAGCGGGTTGGTGGCGTACTGAAACCGGGCCGCGGGCGCATGCTTCCGCCCGGCGAGCAGGCCGACCAACACGACGACCCCGAGATCGAAGAGAATCGGTCCGACTCTGCTGATCATCATCCACGGCACGCCGAAGTGACGCTCGATGAACACATTGCCGGCAAGGAAGATGGCGTAGGTCGGCAGATAGTTCCAGCCGGTCTGCGGGGCGTTCAGGATCGGGTCTCGATGATTGAGAACGTTGATCCCGGCACGGTGAAAGTCGATATTGAGGTCGTACGGCTTGAAATCGCCACCGATCGCCATCGTCAGCACGCGCAGGCCGATGGCGGTGAGGAGGGTCACCCTCAGCGAGGGTTTCCAGCCCCGCCGCCAGCCCACGATCATCAGCGTCGCGGCCACCCCGAAGACCGCGAGCCGTGCCACCAGTCGGACAGGATCGATTACATCCGGCATCGAGCGTCTCAGGCCTTCTCGGCCTCGACGACGTCGGGCTCGTCCTCCTCGGACTCGTCCGCCTTGGACTCGTCCGCCTTGGATCGGGTGAGCACCGCCTGCTGCACGGTGAGGGAGTCGTCCCCCGCGGTCTCGGTCGCCGGATGCGAGGCCCGGCGGATGCCCAGGATCGACAGGAAGGACGAGCCGAGCACGAGTTGGAAGCTCATCATGAGCGCGGTCGCCGATGGCACGACCATCCGCAGCGACTGTGTCGGGTCGAGCTGGCCCCAACTCCGGCCTTGCCAGTGGACGAGCGACGCCGTCATGCCCGCCAGTCCGGCAAGGGCTAGCAGCCCGCCGATGACCAGACCTCGTTCGAAGCTCCAAGAACCGAGCAGCCAGCGTGCCCGCCGATCGGAGGGCAAGAACCCTTCAGCGACTCCGTAGGCCTTGGTGAGCAGCGCGAACAGCACCGCTTGGAAACCGATGACCACCACCGCCGAGGCGCCGACAAGGGTGTCCACGTCGAAGCGCACATCGCCGAGCCGGACCGGGCCGAACGAGAGGGCGATCCCCGCGACCAGCCCGAGTGTCATGAGGAGCAGGCCGGGGATCAGGAAGAGCCAGCGGGGGCTGTAGAGGAGAAGGAAGCGCAGATGCCGCCAGCCGTCCCGCCAGCTGCGCAGGTGCGGCGGGCGACTCCGGCCGTCCTTCGAGAGCGTCGTGGGCACCTCCACGATCCCTTGCCCCTGGAGTGTGGCCTTGACCACCATCTCGCTCGCGAACTCCATACCGCTGGACTGCAGCCCGAGTGCCAGCGCGCTGTCACGCCGGAAGCCCCGGAGACCGCAGTGGAAGTCTCCGATCTTGCTGCGGAAGAAGAGGCGGCCGATGAAGCTCAACACCGGATTGCCGAGGTACCTGTGCAGTTTGGGCATGGCCCCCGGGGCGATACCGCCCTCGAACCGGTTGCCCATCACCAGGTCGGCGCCCTCGCGCAACCTCTCGACGAAGGGCATGAGCGCCGTGAAGTCGTAGGAGTCGTCGGCGTCCCCCATGATGACGTATTCGCCGCGGGCCGCCCGGATGCCGCCGATGAGCGCGTTGCCGTATCCCTTGCTCTCGATGTCGACGACGCGCGCGCCCGCTGCCTCGGCGAGTGCCTGACTCCCGTCTGTGCTTCCGTTGTCTGCGACGATGACCTCACCGTCGATATCGTTGTCCTCCAGGCACGAGACCGCCTTGCGGACACAGGTCTCGACGGTCTCGGCCTCGTTGAGGCACGGCATCACTACCGAGAGCTCCACGTCATCTCCTCCGGACGAATGGGAGTGATCACCCCGTATGAAGAGCTAGGCTCATAATGTTCCGGGCATGGCCACGGTTGCCTTACCGCGCACGGGCCGCTCCGAGCCAGGTGCTCGGGCGACATGCTACTTGTGACCGACCGTTGCCCCGAAGTGATCCACTGGTTTAGCAGACTGATGGTGTCGCTTTGGGTCGTCCAGGATACGCACAGACCAGGGAGGTCAGAGCTGTCTTGAGGAAACTCCAGGGCCTACGCCGGGTCCTCCCATCGTTCGCCTCAGCACCTGACCTGCCGATTCCGGGCACTGGCCTGCGTCCTTCGCAGCACCGTCTGTTCACCACCGTGTTGACCATCGGCCTCCTGCTTCGCATCGTGACCATGGTCGGCTACCGCTGGGCGATGTGGTTCAACGACGGGTTCGAGTACGTCGACACCGCGCTCCACATGTCACCGCACCCCGTCCGGCCCGACGGCTACGCGTTCATGCTCTGGCTCCTCAGCCCCTTTCACAGCTTCGCCCTGATCACGGCGCTTCAGCATCTCATGGGTCTCGGCATCGGCATGATGATCTATACGCTGCTGCGGGGCAGATTCGGCCTTCCCGCGTGGGGAGCGACCCTCGCGGCGGCACCTGTGCTCCTCGACGGGTATCAGATCCAGCTCGAACACATGGTCATGTCCGATGTGCCGTTCCTGTTCCTGACGATGGTCGTCGTCACGATCATCCTTTCGAAGCAGGAGATGACCGCTTCTCGCGGCGCCGTGGTCGGGCTGCTCGTCGGCTCCGCGGTGCTCGTGCGATCGATCGGCCTCAGCGTCCTGATCGTGACCCTTGCCTACCTCCTCATCCGCCGGGTCGGCTGGCGGGCCCTCGGAGCAACGACCGCCGGCGCCGCGGTTCTTCTGGTGGGGTACGCCTTCTGGTTCCATTCTGTTCACGGCAGATACGCGCTGAGCAACAGCGACGGACCCTTCCTTTATGCGCGCGTCATGAAGTTCGCCGATTGCAACAAGATCCATCCGCCGGTCGACGAAATCCCGCTGTGCACCGCCGTGCCACGAGACCGCCGGCTTTCCTCACAGTCCTACGTATGGGACTATCGGGCCTCTCCGCTTCACCGGCCCGTCGGCCAGACCTTCTCCAATTCCAAGAACGACCTGACCGGACGCTTCGCCCGGCGCGCCATCGCAGCCCAGCCCGGCGACTATCTCCAAGTCGTCGGCTATGACGTCTTTCGGGTCTTCAAGTGGAAACGCACCGTCTTTCCCGACAAGATGACGTATGACAGATACGAGTTCCAACGGAAAGAACCCCGGCCCGTTCCGAGCATCATGACGGTGCTGCTGGAATACGGTCACAGCCCGGCGACCAGGGTGGTGGAGCCGTTCGGCGGTGTGATGCGGTTCTACCAAAGGCACTTCTACGTGCGAGGCACGATGTTCGGCGTCATCCTGCTCGGCGGCCTGCTGGGCATGATGACTCGGTGGCGGAGACTCGGCGGCCGCGCACTGCTGCCGTGGGGCATCGCCGCCGCGATGATCGTGACTCCGGCGTGCACCGCGGAGTTCGACTACCGCTACGTGCTCCCGGCCGTGCCCATGGCATGCGTCGCCGCCGCGATCGCGCTTCGCGGGATGGGACGTTGGCGCGTCGTCCAACGCTTCAAGAAGGACGACCATGGCGAAGCGCCCAAGGAACGATCGAGCCGTGACCCAGACGTCGAGACGCCGGAGCTGACCCTGAATTGAGCGGCGGCATCAGGACACTGCCACATGCCGCGTGGGCCATGGTGCGCAAGCACCGTGTCTTCGCCCTCGTGGTGATGGCGGGTGCGCTGCTCCGCATCGTCGCGATGATCGGCTACCGGCCGGTCATGTGGTTCAGCGACTCATTCGACTATGTACACGTGGCGCTGTCGCCCTTTCCGCATCCCATCCGCCCCAGCGGCTACTCGCTCCTGCTGTGGGTCCTGGGCTTTTTCCACAGCTTCGTACTCGTCGCGGCCGTCCAGCATCTGATGGGCATGGCCAGCGCGGTGATGATTTACGCGCTGCTCCGCAAGAGGTTCCGGCTGCCGGGTTGGGGCGCCACACTGGCCGCCGCCCCGGTGCTGTTCGACGGCTACCAGATCCAACTCGAGCACATGATCCTCTCCGACACCATGTTCGAGGTACTGCTCGTGTCCGTGGTCACGCTACTGCTGTGGCACGGTACGCAGCTGACCTGGAAGGTCGGCGGGATCGTCGGGCTCCTGCTCGGCCTCGCGTCGCTGACCCGTTCGGTCGGCCTGCCGGTGCTGCTCGCCGTCATGGTGTATTTCCTGATCCGCCGCATCAACTGGCGGGCCTTCGTCGCCACGATCGCTCTTTGCGCACTGCCGATAGCGGCCTACGCGGGTTGGTTCTGGTCCTGGTACGGCAAGCCGGGGCTGACCGAGAGCAATGGGATCTTTCTCTACGCACGGGTGATGGAGTTCGCGGACTGTAAGAAGATCAATCCGCCCGTCGAGGAGTATCCGCTCTGCATCCAGCGTCAGCATCGGCTCCCGTTCTCCCAGTCCTACATCTGGGATCGCCGCTCCGCCCTGCACCGCATCGACGTGGACAGGTTCACCGCACGACAGAACGCGCTGGCCAACGATCTCGCGAAGAGAGCGATCCTGGCTCAGCCGGGCGACTACCTCAGGGTCACCGCTGCCGACTTTCTGCGGACGTTCCAGTGGGATCGCACGGTTTATCCGGATCGAGCGACCTACATGGCGTACGAGTTCGGCACGCACCCCAGCGCTCTTGGAACGTGGCGAGTGAGCAAGGATCGTACGGCCGCCGAGGACGCCAAGGCGTACGAGCGAGGTGACCCGACGACCAGGGTGGTCACCCCATACGCGACGGCCATCCGGGACTACCAGAGATTCGTCTATCTTCGCGGCACGATGCTCGGCGGCATCCTCATCATCGGCCTGGTCGGCCTGGTCCCCCTTTGGCGGCGGTGGGGCGGAGCCGCCTTCCTGCCCTGGATCACCGCGACGGGGCTGCTGCTGGTTCCACCGGCCACCGCCGAATTCGACTACCGGTATGTCCTGCCGACGGTTCCGCTTGCCTGCATCGCCGCAGCGATCGCCTTCTCCGCCGAACCCCGCCGGCGGCTGGCCCGGGCCTTGCCGACCGGCGGGAGTACGGCGGAATCATCGCCCAAGGACGCGGTTCCGGCATAGGACCTGCCCACGGCCGTCCCCGGCGTCTTCTGCGGGCGGCCCGCGGAACGCCGGTCGATCAGTAGGCGTGGAGCCGGCGGAGCTTGAAGAGCATCTCCAGCTCCCCGTGGCGCTGCGGCGGGACGGCCTGGCTCCGCGGCCGGCCCGGGGGAAGGATCTTGACGTCGTACGACCCGCAGGACGGGCAGAACGGCTCCGCCCACGGGGAGGTGCACCGATGACCCTTGCGGCGGTAGTAGACGACCTCGCCGCCGTGCCCGTCGGCACAGTAGCCGACCTCGAATTCCTCGCTCCATTCGTGCTCGCAGGTCAGGCACTCATACGTCCACATCTCGCGTGAGATCATGGATTCGTGCATCTGCGTCACCCCCGGGGGAATCGGCGTACGCGCTTGGAATACGCACCCGAGTCATTTTTCCCCACCAAGCAGCACTTAGCGCCTGTAAGCATCCGCAAAGATAAGTTCAAATGATGGTCAATGATCCGCTTTGTAGGCAACGACAGCGTCATAAAGTTCTCTTTTCGGAACCCCGTGCTCTCGCGCCACGTCGGCGATCGCCTGCTTGCGGGGCACGCCCTCTCCCACCCGGCGCTCCACCTCCGCCGCGAGCTCGCCGACATCCGCCTGCCCCGCCACCTCCGGCGCACCCGCGACGACCAGCGTGATCTCTCCGCGTACGCCCCCGGCGGCCCACTCGGCCAGTTCGCCGAGCCCCCCGCGGCGCACCTCCTCATACGTCTTGGTCAGCTCACGGCAGACGGCGGCCCGGCGCTCGGCGCCCAGCGCCGCCGCCATCGCCTCCAGCGTCGCGGCGAGCCGGTGCGGCGCCTCGAAGAACACCATCGTGCGCCGCTCGTCCGCGAGGCCGCGCAGGCGCGCGCCACGCTCCCCGCCCTTACGGGGCAGGAACCCCTCGAAGCAGAAGCGGTCACTGGGGAGCCCGGAGATGACGAGCGCCGTCGTCACCGCGGACGGCCCGGGCAGAACGGTGACCGGCACCTCCGCCTCGACCGCCACCGTCACCAGGCGGTAGCCGGGATCGGAGACCCCCGGCAGCCCCGCGTCGGTGACGACCAGCACGTCACGCCCCGCGCGCAGCTCGTCGAGGAGCTCGGCGGCCCTCGCCCGTTCGTTCGCGTCGTAGTACGAGACCACGCGGGCGGACGGGGAGACACCCAGATCGGCGGCCAGCCGGCGCAGCCGCCGGGTGTCCTCCGCGGCGATGATGTCAGCCTCGGCGAGGGCGGTGCGCAGCCGCGCCGACGCGTCCTCCACTCGCCCGATCGGTGCGGCGGCCAGCGTCAGCGTCCCCATGTTCTCCACGCCTCCATCTTCGACCATGCTCAATCGCGCTCGCTCCGCGAGCGCGGTTCGCGGGCGCCCAGTGGGCCGTCTTCCCTCGGTCCGGACGACGCGCCCCCGCCCACGCTCCGGTCACCCTGGTCCCGGAGTTCCTCGGTCCGGACGACGCGCGCGATCCGGCTCGGCTCGCTTCTGACAGTGAAGTGCACGATTACCTCGGCTTCCGCCCGTACGATGTCGGGGTGGTGGCGATGACAGGAATCGAACCCGAGACCCGGCTCGAGCAGGGAAGAAGAAGACCACCTTCGCTGCGGCAGTGGCTCAGCCCGGAGGTGCCGGGCGGCAGGCTGCTGGGCTGGTTGGGCCCCCTCATCGTGACCCTGTTCGCGGGCGTGCTGAGATTCTGGAATCTCGGCAGGCCGAGAGCCGTGATCTTCGATGAGACGTACTACGCCAAAGACGCGTATGCGCTGCTGAAGTTCGGCTACGAGCACAACACGGTCAAGGACGCCGACAAGCTCCTGCTCCAGCACCCGCCGAACCTCGACATCTGGGCGAACGGCGGGAGTTTCATCGCGCACCCTCCCGCCGGCAAGTGGATGATCGCCGTCGGCGAGTGGCTGTTCGGCATGACACCGTTCGGATGGCGCTTCTCGGCGGCCCTGTTCGGCACCTTGTCGGTGCTCATCCTGGCGCGCGTGGCCCGGCGGATGACGCGCTCCAACCTGCTCGGCACCGCCGCCGGGCTGCTGCTCGCGGTGGACGGAATGCACCTCGTCACCAGCCGTACGGCGATCCTCGACATCTTCGTGATGTTCTGGATCCTGGCCGCGTTCGCCTGCCTCGTCATCGACCGGGACGTCTCGCGGGCCACACTCGCCCGCAAGATCGCCGAACGCGGTGACGACGACGGCCTCGGCCCGTTCGTCATGCACTGGTGGCTGATCCCGGCGGGCCTCTGCCTGGGTACGGCGACCGCGACGAAGTGGACCGGGCTGTACTACATCGCGGCGTTCGGCGTCCTGACCCTCGTGTGGTCGATGGGCTCCCGGCGGGCCGCCGGAGTGCGCAGTCCGTACGCCGGAGTGTTCGCCTTCGAGGCCATTCCCGCGTTCCTCTCCGTCGTCGTGCTCAGCGCGATCACCTATGTCGCCTGGTGGAGCGGATGGATCTTCAACGCGGGCGGCTGGGGCCGCGGCCGCGTCGCCTCCGGCCCGGTTAACGCGTTCTTCCAGGCGATGCCCCGTCTCTGGGACTACCACCAGCAGATGTGGCACTTCCACACCACGCTCACGGTCAAGCACGACTACCAGTCCTGGCCGTGGAACTGGCTGGTCCTCAAACGGCCGGTGGCCTTCTACTACACCCAGCCGTCCGGCTGCGGGGCGTCCACCTGCTCGCGGGAGGTGCTGGACATCGGCACCCCGGCCATCTGGTGGGTCTCCATCGTCACGCTGCTCGTACTGGCCGCCTGGTGGCTGGTGTACCGCGACTGGCGGGCGGGCGCCACGCTCCTGGGATTCCTGGCCGGCTGGGTGCCCTGGTTCTACTACGGTCTGAACCACCGCACGATGTTCCTGTTCTACGCCACTCCGATGCTGCCGTTCATGGTGCTGTCCATCGTGCTGACCATCGGGTTGATCATCGGCCCGGCCACCGCGCCCCCGGGCCGCCGGGTGTTCGGCGCGGCGGTCGCCGGCGCGTACGTCCTCACCGTCCTGGCCAACTTCTACTACCTGTATCCCGTGCTGGCGGGGCAGATCCTGCCCTATTCCTCCTGGCACGCCCGAATGTGGTTCATGTCATGGATCTGAAGCCCCGGACCAGGGTCTGGCGTGACGGCCGGCTCGAGGCGGAGGACTTCCCCGCCGACCGCATCAGCGACTACCTCGCCGAACCCGGCACCGTCGTATGGCTCGACCTGTGCGCCCCCGACGCCGAGGGCCTCCATCTCATCAGCGAGGAGCTGGGCCTGTCCCCCCTGGCCGTCGAGGACGCGACCAGCCACCACGAACGGCCCAAGCTCGACCGGTACGACGGACACCTCTTCCTGAACGCCTACTCGGTACGCCTCATCTCCGACGGCGAGGATCTGGACAAGCACGAGATCTCGGCGTTCATCACCGATCGGGCGCTCGTCACCGTACGCACGGACGAGGGCTTCGAGCTCGACGGGCTCCTCGAACGCTGGGACGGAACCCCGGACCTCGCCCAGTACGGCGTCGCGTACCTCCTGCACGGGCTGCTCGACCTGATCGTCGACGGGCACTTCGAGGCGGTGCAGGCGCTCGACGACCAGATCGACGGCCTCGAGGAGGGCCTGTTCGCGGGGCGCATGGCCGACGGCGAGACCCAGAAGCGGAGTTACCGGCTGCGCAAGAGCCTCGCCCTGCTGCGCCGGGTCGTGCTGCCCATGCGGGAGGTCGTCAACACCCTGCTCCGGCGCGACCTGAAGGTCGTTCCGGCCCCCATGGCGCCGTACTTCCAGGACGTCTACGACCATGTGCTGCGCGCCACCGAGTGGACCGAGAGCCTGCGCGACGTCGTGACGAGCCTGCAGGAGACCCGCATCGCCATGCAGGGCAATTACCTCAACCTGGTGATGAAGAAGCTCACCGGCTGGGCGGCCGTCATCGCCGTACCCACCGCCATCACCGGCTTCTACGGCGAGAACGTCCCGTATCCGGGGTTCGGCCAGCATTGGGGCTTCCTGACGAGCATCGTCGTGCTCGTCATCACCGGCGTGGCCCTCTATATCGTCTTCCGCCGACGCGACTGGATCTGAGACCCCGTCAGAGCCGATCGATCTCCGTGAGATCGACATCGAGGTCGAACGGCACCGTCAACTTGAGCCGGTCATGGTGGACACCGGTCAGCGCGTACGCCTTCGTCGCGGGGTCGAGTTCGTACACGTAGACCGTCAGCCGCCATCCGGTGTGCTCCACGCGCCAGAAATGCGGAATGCCTGCTTCGGCGTAAAGCTGGGGCTTCCGCTCCTGATCCCGCTCGGCAGAGTCCCGAGACACCACCTCGGCGACGAGTACGACGTGTTCCGGTCGATAAGTGGTCTGATCCAGACCGGTCTCACCCGCCGTACGGACCACCAGAACGTCGGGCTTAGGCCGCTGCCGACGGCCGATGGTGATCGTCATATCGTGACGCACTCGCAGGTCGGATGGGGCGAGTCGGCGCAGTCCCATCGCCAGAAGGGAGACCGCCAGCATATGGACGTTGGTCTGAGGTCCATCCAGGACGAGACTGCCATCGATCAGTTCTGTATGGGGATGCAGATCGGGAATCGAATCGAGATCATCCGCCGTGAAATCTCCCTCAGGAGGCAGGCGATACAGATCCCTACTCAGCGATTCCACCATGCTGACGCTACAAGGGATTCACTGTGTGGTGGTCAGAGTTTCACGTTCTGTCAGATCGGCCGGGTCGGTGTTGGCGCCGCAGCAGATGAGGGCGACGCGCTCGCCCGGAACGGGGCGGTAGGCGCCGGTCAGGAGGGCGGCGTACGCGGCGGCGGTGCCGTGCTCCAGGACGAGGTGGTATCTCCGCCACAGCTCCCGCCGGGCCGCCACCACGTCCTCGTCGCTCACCAGGAGAGACGTCACGCCGGTGCGGCGGGCGACGGCGAAGGCGATGTCGCCGATCCGGCGGGCGCCGAGGGAGTCGGCCGCCACGCCGGAGACCTCCACGTCGACCGGCTCGCCGGCCGCGAGCGCGGCGTTCAGGGACGGGCAGCCGTGCGGTTCGACGGCGACGACACGGGACCGGCCCTCCAGGGCGGCGGCGATCCCCGCCATGAGCCCGCCCCCGCCCACCGCGACCAGGACGGTGTCGACGCCGCCGGTCTGCTCCTCCAACTCGAGGGCGAGGGTGCCCTGGCCCGCGCAGATCTCCGGCTGGTCGTAGGCGTGGCAGAACAGTGCGCCGGTGTCCGCGACGCGTTTGGTGGCGGCGTCGTACGCCTCGGCGTACTCGCGGCCGACCTGGACGACGGCGGCGCCCAGCGCCCTGAGCCCGGCCACCTTCACGGCGGGTGCGGTCTCCGGGACGTAGACCTCGGCGGGCACGTTCAGCTCGCGGGCGGCATGGGCGACGGCCAGCCCGGCATTGCCGCCCGAGGCCGCCACCACGCCGATGTCCGGCAGCCCGCCCTGTTCGGCGGCCGCGAGGATCCGGTTGAAGGCCCCGCGCGCCTTGAACGATCCGGTGTGCTGGAGCTGCTCCAGTTTCAGCCACCGGTCGCCGTCGTCGAACACCGGCGTCGTACGGACCCGGGCTCCGATACGGGCCCTGGCCGCTTCCACGTCGCTACGAGAAATCACCCGTCCACCGTACGACCTTCACCAACCGGCCGCCTCGACGGCCGAAACGGCCGGTGTGCGTCCCGGCGGTGGCGGGAAAGGGAAGAGAACGGTAAATCCCTTGATAACGATTGAGGCGCGAGCCCTTATGGGAAAGGCGGAGGCACGGGATCCTGAGGCCGTGACAGGCCCTCCGAAGAGCCGGAGCACAGCCGAACGAGTGGCTGCACAACTGACGGCTTGGCCCGGGCTGGCCACCGGTCGTCCATCGTGCGGCGTCGGGCGCGGATTCGCGTTCCGCGGCACCCAGATCCTTCATCTGCACACCGGTGACGAAGCCGACCTGCGGCTCACCCGGCCGTTCATCGACCGGCTGGACCAGGTCCTCGCCGAGTCCGGTCAGATCGCCATCCGGCCCGGCGACGACTGGGTGACCGTGCACCTGGACACCGACACCGCGGGGTCGCTGCTCATCAGCCTGATGAGCCTGGCCATCCAGGGCGTGGAGGAGCGGGCGACACCCGCACGGCCGTGCACCTGGGAGCGAGCCCGGCGGGACGAGCGGACGTTAGCGGCCGGGTCGGCGGGACGCTCCCTGCCCCGGCCGCTGCGACGACTGCGTCCGCTGCGTCAGCGGTAGACCAGGTCGAACATCCGCTCCCACCGGTCGACGACCACGTCGGCGGAGAACCGCTGGACCGACCGCCGCCCCGCCTCCCCCAACTTGGCGCGGAGCCCCGGGTCACCCATGAGGCGTTCGAGCGCCTCGGCGAACTCGATGACGTTTCCGGGGGTGACGAGGATGCCGTCGATCTCATGGGTGATGAGTTCACGGATGCCGGGTGCGCTGTCGAACGCGACGACGGGCAGGCCGTACGCCATGGCCTCCAGGATGCCCATGGGGAAGCCCTCACTGCGCGACGGCAGCGCGTAGATCGACGCGTTGGTCAGGGCGCCCTGGACGTCGTTGGTCATGCCGGCCAGGTCGACGGTGATGTCGAGCTCATCGGCCTGACGGCGCAGCGTCTCGTCCATCGGCCCGGCGCCGAAGACCCGCAGCTTCCAGGATGGATTGTTCTTCGCCACCCGCGCCCACGACTCCAGCAGCATGTCGTGGCCCTTCTCGTACGAGAGACGGCCGAGCGCCACGACGACGGGTTCGGTCAGGTCCGGGAAGGCCGTGGGCGTGACGTGTACGGGGTTCGGCATGACGTCGATGTTGGACATGCCCTTCCGGGCCCACGCGTCGGCGTCCTCGGTGGTGAGCACGAGCAGCCGGTCGGCCTGGGAGAAGTAGCTCTGTACCCGCCCGAAGCGCGACGACTCCTGCGACGCGGCGTACGACTCATGGCTCATCCCGATGACGGGCATGCCGGCGGTGTCCGCGAGGGCCACCCACTCCATCGCCCAGACCTGGGCGGCGATGACGATCCCGCCGGGGCGGGCCGTACGGAAGAGGGCGCTGAGCTTCTCGGCGCCCTTGCGCTGCACCGAGCGGCGGCGGAGCTCGCGCAGCCGTCCCTTCGCCCGTGCCGGAGGGTGGGTGTCGTGCAGCACGGTGACGGGGAAGTCGTCGCCGTAGTCGTACTTCTCCTTGGCGTGCGTCACCCCGACAAGGTGCACGCGGTGGCCACGCTCGGAGAACAGGTGGGCGATGTGATGGACCCAGCGTGTCAGGCCGCCGAGCTCGTCGACGCTGTTGCTGACGATGAAGACGTCTCTCACGAGAAGAACCTCTCAACGATCTGCTTCGCCGCGGTGCCCTGGTCGTATTCGCCGAAGTTCTCCGCGAAGCGCTTGCGCTGCTTGGCGTAGCGCGTGCCGACGCCGTCGAGGTCGGCGAGCGCCGCGAACAGCTCCTCCTCGTCGCCGACCACCGGGCCCGGCGCCTCCTCGGCGAGGTCGAAGTACGAACCGCGGGAGCGGACGTAGTCCTCGAGGTCGGGGGCGAAGAAGAGCAACGGGCGGTCGAGCAGCGCGTAGTCGAACATCACCGAGGAATAGTCGGTGATGAGCGCGTCGGTGATCTGCAGCAGCGAGGTGACGTCGTGTACGTCGGCGACGCTGCGGACGGTGCCGCGCAGGCTCGGCGGCAGTACGGCCGTACTGAGGTAGTGCGGGCGGACCAGGAGCACGTGGGTCTCGCCGAGTTCCTTCGCGAAGCGCTCGACGTCGAACGGGAGCTCGAAGCGCTTCTCGGGCTTGCCGTTCGGGCCGTTGCGGAACGTCGGCGCGTACAGCACCACCTTGCGGTCGTCGGTGAGCTTCAGCTCCTTGCGCAACGCGGCGCCCGATCCGCCGTTCACGAGGGCGTCGTTACGCGGATAGCCGCTGCGCACCAGCTCCGCGCGTACGCCGAGGCCCTTCGCCAGGGTCTGGGCGTCGTGCTCGGAGCGGATCACGAAGTAGTCGAACCGGTCGACCATCTGCTGGTGCCGGGCCCGGTGCGCCTGGGTGCCGCGCTTGGTCTCCGGGGAGTCCGCACCCATCAGCTTGTACGCCGACCCGTGCCAGGTCTGGATGTAGGTGGTCTGCGGGCGCTTGGTGGCGCCGCGCGGGAAGCCCTGGTTGTCGACCCAGTACTGGGCGCGTGCCAGCGCCCGGTAGTAGGCCCACGAGCCCCGGCGGACCAGCTTCGCGTCCTTGGGGAAGCCGGTCGGGCTGCCGGCGTACGCCCAGATCGCGGTGTACTTGGCACCGGACCGGCGCAGCTCCTCGTAGATGTACTTCGGGTTGTCGGAGTACTGCTTGCCGAGATGGCTCTCGAAGACGATCGTCCGGCGGCGGATCGGCAGCCGGGTGAACACCTTCGAGTAGAAGTTGACCTTCGTCTTGGGGCTCTGGAAGGAGTCCCGCATGCCCTTCTCCGCCCGCAGCAGCGTCTGCCACCAGCGCCGGCCGTACGGCGTCTTGGCGAGCGCGCTCAGGACGGCGAGGGTCCACCGCGCGGCGAGTTGGCGGGCGACGATGCGGAGGGCCAGTTCGCCGGACTCCGGGACGTAGGCCTGCAGGTGATCACCGGCCAGCCGGGTGAGCCGGGGCCGGACCGGGACCTCCAGGTGGTTGTGCACGGCCTCGTCGGCGGTCAGCCGGATCACCAGTTGGTCGTCGCCGACATGGAGGCGCAGCCGCAGGCTCCAGGTCTGGTCGACGAACCCGAGCGGCCGCAGCTGCCGGATCGGCTGGCTGTCGGCGCGCCAGCGGATCCGGCCGCCGGCGTGCTCGACCTTGGCCGGGATGCCGAAGACGCGGCGAGACCGCCGCCGGTCGCGGAACTCCAGTTCGGCGCGGAGCTTCGTGGCGGAGTCGATGCGACCCAGTGGGTTGACGACGTCACCGGCGACGTGGAGCGTGCTTCCCTTCAGGTCCATCTCGGTGACCCGCCCGGCGAGCGTCAGGCTCTTCAGCGGCATCGAGTGGAACCCGAGATCGGTCACGTCGAGGACGGAGCGGGCGCGTTCGTCGTCGAGGTAGTCCGCGGACCAGAAGACCCGGCCGTCGCGCTCGACGAGCTCTGTCGCGAGCCGCGCCTTGCCGCCCTTCTTGGGCACGTACTCGATCGCCGAGACCGCGCCCTCATAGTCGCCCTTGGCGACCATGAAGCCGATGATCGCCTTGATCTGCTTCGCCTCTTCATAGGCGCGCGGGTCGAGCTCGTTCAGGTAGCCGGCGGCCAGTTCCAGGAACTTGGCGCGGTACTCCGGCTCGCGGCTGCGGAGGGTCCGCACGTAGAGCGGAAGGTCGTAGTTGAGGAACTTGACGTCCCGGCTCAGCTTGAGGTCGTCGGCGCCGTACCGGTCGTACACCTCGCCGATGCGGCGGAAGATCTCCAGCCGGTCGGCGAAGTTGCGCAGGCGGGCCCGCTGGTTGGTGACGGACGGCCGGTCGGAGTTCTCGTAGACCATCCAGTTGTAGACGCGGTGCGGGATCACCGCGATCATCCGCGCCGCGAGGTAGATCTCGGTGCAGAACAGCAGGTCCTCGTAGAACAGCCCGGAGGGGAATCGCAGCTGTTCGCGGTCGAGGAAGTCCCGGCGGTAGAGCTTGTTGGTGCACAGCGTGTCGTACATCAGGTCCGGGCACTCCCGGACCGAGGAGTAGACCGCCCGCTCCCGGTACAGCCGCCGGAACCAGGGGTGCTCCTCCTTCCTCTCCGGGAAGACCCGCCAGCAGCACCCGGACACGAGTTCGGCGCCGGTCTCCTCCGCCGTCGCGACGAGGTTCCGGCAGGCGTGCCGGTCCAGGGTGTCGTCGCTGTCGAGGAACATCAGGTACGTGCTGCGCGTCGCCTCGATGCCGTCGTTGCGCGGCTGTCCCCCGGCACCGGAGTTCTCCGTGCGGTGGATGACCCGCACGCGATCGGGATTCTCCGCGGCCAGCGCGTCGGCGACCTGACGGGTACCGTCGGTGCTCGCGTCATTGACGATGATCACTTCGACGCTTCGATGAGACTGATCGAGCGCGGAGCGCACCGCGTCTGGCAGGCGATCGGCGTCGTTGTAGACGATGACGATCACACTGACGTCTGTCATGCTGCAGAACCCCTCGGGCTTACGGGCGAACGAAACGACTTCTTTGCGTCAACCGACGATCAACTTGGGAGGTTCCTTAGGATCAGAGGTGTGACGCGGGAACGCATCCTGGTGGTGGAGGACGACGCCATCATCGGATCTGAATTGCTGAAGGCATTGTCCGCTGGTGGATACGAGGCGGGTCTGGCTACGAGCGGCGCGGCCGCGTTGGCAGACGTACGCGCGCATCCACCGGATCTTATCCTGCTTGATCTTGGCTTGCCGGACATGGAAGGAGTGGAGCTGTGCCGCCGTCTCCGGGCGGTGCTCCCCCAGACCGTCATCGTCGTGCTGACGGCGCGGACCGAGGAGTTCGAGGTGGTCGTCGCGCTGGACGCCGGTGCCGACGACTACCTGACCAAGCCCTTCCGGCTGACCGAGCTCGTCGCTCGGATCCGCGCCCACCTGCGCCGCCGGGCCATCGAGCCGGGCGACCGGGTGATCAGCGTGGGCCGGCTGCGCCTGGACCTGCCGGCGCGGCGCGCGCACATCGACGGCACCGAGGTGCTGCTGCGCCCGAAGGAGTTCGATCTGCTGGCCGCGCTCGTGACGCGGGCCGGCGAGGTCGTGACCCGCGAGCAGCTCATGGACGAGGTCTGGGACGAGAACTGGTTCGGCCCGACCAAGACCCTCGACGTGCACGTGTCGACGCTGCGCCGCAAGCTGGGGTCGTACGGGCAGATCACGACGCTGCGCGGGCGCGGGTATCGCTACGAGCGCGACGCAGTCGTGGAGGCGTGAGTGAGTCGGCATGGGAATCAACCGGCGCCACGATAGTCACTCGTAGGCAAAAGGAGGCTGAACACCGGGGGTGAGTGCCGCCGCAGTATCAGGCGGCCGCCCTCGGCCTCGGCCAGCGAGCGTGCGAGGACGAGCCCGATTCCGTGCCCGTCCGCGGGACCGCGGAAGACGTCGGCGTCGTCGGGGATCCCGGGCCCCTGGTCGCTGACCTCGATCGCCAGGCCTTGGCCGACGTCGACCGCGGACACCGTGATGGGCATGTTGCCGTGGGTGACCGCGTTGTCGACCAGGACGTTGACGATCTGACGCACGGCCGAGAGCGACGCGCGTACCTCCGGCAGGCTCGGCTCGATCTCCACGGTGACGTCCGTGCGGGCACGGATCTCCGCGAGCAGCGTCGGCATGTCGAGCACCCCCCGGTCGGCCGTGCTGCCGCGCGAGAGGCGCACGAGGTCGTCGATGATCTCCTGGAGGTGTTCGCCCCGTTCGATCGCCGTACGGATGACCGCCCTCGGGTCGTCGCCGGCCAGGCCCGACTCCAGGCCGAGGAGCAGTCCGGTCAGGGGCGTGCGCAGTTGGTGGGACACGTGGGCGCTGAACGCTCGCTCACGATCGAGCACGTCGCCGAGACGCCGGGCGGTCGCCTCCAGGGCACGGCTCGCGGCGTCGGCCTCGCGAACGCCGACGGACCGCGCCCGGATGCTGAAGTCACCGCTGCCGAGCGCCTGGGCGTCCCGCGTCAGGCCTTCGAGGGGGGCGGCCAGCCGGCCCGCCTGCCGCCTGGCCACGACGGCGGCGAGCCCCACGACGAGGATCGCGAGCGCGACCATCAGCAGCCAGGCCCGCTGGACGCGTCCGCTGATGTGCTTGTACGGGGTCGCGACCCGGACGACCGCGACGATGTTCTCGTCCGAGGGCACCGGCGCGGACACGGCCAGCAGGCCGCTCTCCACGGCCTCGTGCACCCGTCCGTCTCCGGCCGCCCCCGCCACCCGCGAGTTCCGGGGCCCGCGCCCGGTGACCCGGGTCCCGTCGAGCTTGTAGATGCCCACGCTCAGGTGCCGCGACATGCCGGTGGGCAGCGGCACCGGCTTCGGACGCCGCGCGATGTTGTCGGGCACCGCCGCCGAGATCCGGGTCGCGTCGCGTTCGAGGGAGACGATCGCCTCATCCCGGTACAACCGCTGCAACGCGATCGCCAGCGGGATCGCGAACAGCACGACCGCGAGAGCGGCCACGCCGACGATCGCCACCAGCACGCGCCGGCGCAGCGGGGGGATACGGCTCATCAGCACATTCTGCCTCGACAACCGCGATGGCCTGGACGGTCACCGGGCTCCCGGCCGGCGGGCCGGGACCGGTTCAGCCGCAGACGTTCTTCAGGGACACCGACCCGTTGGACGCGGTCGCACCGGGCGTCGCACTGGTGCCGGCCGTCGGCGTCTTCTTCTTGTGCTTCTTCGGCGTCGCGCTCGGCGTCCGCGTGGGCGTCGCCGGGTGCCCGCTGTTCGCGATGGCCTTGGCCACCACGTTGCGCATCAGCCTGACGTTCGGCTCGTACGGCTCGAAGCCGGGAATCTTGTCCGGGTTGAACGGCAGGCTCTGGATGTCGGCGCCGTGCTTGACGGTGCTGGACAGCTTGATCAGGGCCGGCAACAACGCCGACGGGATGTTGGTGGCGACCGTGTTCTGCGCCGCCTTGGCCAGCTTCTGGAAGTGGGTGACGACCTGCTCCGGGTTGGCCTGGTCCGCGATGTCCTTCAGCAGGCACTTCTGCCGGTCCATACGGTGGAAGTCGTTGTCGCCGTCACGGGACCGGCCGTACCACAGGGCCTTCTCACCGTTCAGATGGTGCTTGCCGGTTGGGAGATAGCCGGTCGGTGGTTTTACCTGGCGACCATTGACGATCTCACCGCCGATCGGGATCGGCTTCTTCTCGGTGATGTTCACCGTCACGCCGCCGACGGCGTTCACGATGTCCTTGAAGCCGCCGAGGTTGACCAGCACGTAGTAATTGATCTTCAGGCCGGTGAGGTACTCGATCACGCTCTCGATCACGTGCGGGCCGCCCCGGCCCTTCTTGTAACCCGGCGCCAGTTCGGCGTGCTGCTGACCTTGGAGGTAGAGCTCGTTCAGCAGGCCTTCGCTGCCCGGGTGCATCGGGTCCAGAGCGTCGCCGGTGTAGCCGTACGGCCACTTCTTCCGCAGCGGCCCCGCCGGCAGCTGGAACTTCTGCAGGCTGCGGGGCAGGCTGATCAGCACCGAGGTGCCGGTCTTGGTGTCGATGCTGGCCACCGTCATGCTGTCGGTACGGATGCCCTTGCGGTCCTTGCCGCCGTCACCGCCCAGCAGCAGCACGTTCACCCGAGGCATGTTCTTCCACGGGTTCGCCGCGTCCACCTGCTGACCGGAGTGGTCGTCCCCGGGGAAGATCTTCGACAGCGTGTCCTTCAGCACATACGTCGTGTTGGCCGCGTACACGAACGGCGTGCAGATCAACAACGACATCACCACGACCAACGTCGTCGACGCCACCCGCATCGCCGTCGGCAACCCCGGCGGCCGCACCACCTGATACGACCGGATCACGATCGACGCCCACGCCAACGCCAACACCAAGATCCCCACCGTGATGACGTTCAACCACACGCCCTGCACGGCGATCTGCTTCAACTTCTCCTGGAATCCCAGCACTGCCGTCGCGGCCCCCGCGATCAGCAACCCCAAGATACCCATCAGCGTGAACCCCGAGGCCCGCCGGCCGGCCGCCACATGAGCCACACCCCACACGACCGCGGACGCGGCCGTCAGCCCCAGCGCCCGCCACAGACCGGCGACCGGATTGGGCCGGTGCCCTCCCGCCTGACCCCATGCCATGCAGTCTCCTGATGCTCTGGTCGCGGACGCCGCTCGTCCAGGCGTCCGCTCCGCGGCCCCGCGCGGGGGTCGGCGGATTGACGGTGCCGCGTCCGAGCCGAGGCGCACGCCGATCCAGGACCGGTGGCGGGCGTCGGCTCAGCCGCAGACGTTCTTCAGCGAGACCGCACCGCCTGAACCGGTGGGCGTGGCCGTCCCACTGGGTTTGACGCCGACCACCCTCTTTTTGTTCTTCTTCTTGGCGGTGGCGCTGGCGGTCGGGCTGGGGGCGGTCTTCGGGGGGTTGTCGCTCTCGGCGATCGCCTTGGCCGCCGTGCTCCGCATGATCTGGATGTTCGGCTCGTAGACGTGCAAGCCGGGGATCTTGTCCGGGTTGTAGGCGAGGCTGTGGATGTCCGCGCCCTTCTTGACGGTGCCGGACAACTTCACGAGCGCCGGGAGCAGGGCCGACGGGATGTTCGTGGAGATCGTGTTGGTCGCTGCCTTGGCCAGCTTCTCGAAGTGGGTGACGACCTGCTGCGGGTTGGCCTGGTCCGCGATGTCCTTCAGCAGGCACTTCTGCCGGTCCATGCGGTGGAAGTCGTCGTCGGCGTGCCGGCTCCGGCCGTACCAGAGCGCCTTCTCCCCGTCGAGATGGTGAGTGCCGGGGTAGAGGTAGCCGGTCGGCGGTTTGATGACCCGGCCGTCGGGGGTGACATCGCCACCGATCGGCAGCTTCTTCTCGATGTGGACCGTCACGCCGCCCATGGCGTTGACGATGTCCTTGAAGCCGCCGAGGTTGACCAGCACGTAGTAATTGATCTTCAGGCCGGTGAGGTACTCGATCACGCTCTGGATCACGTGCGGGCCGCCCCGGCCCTTCTTGTAACCCGGCGCCAGTTCGGCGTGCTGCTGACCTTGGAGGTAGAGCTCGTTCAGCAGGCCTTCGCTGCCCGGGTGCATGGGGTCCGGAGCGTCGCCGGTGTAGCCGTAGGGCCACTTCCTGCGCAGCGGCCCCGCCGGCAGCTGGAACTTCTGGAGCTGCCGGGGAAGGCTCAGCAGGACCGTGTCGCCGGTCTTCGTGTTGATACTGGCGACCGTAATGCTGTCGGTACGGATGCCGGTGCGGTCCTTGCCGCCGTCACCGCCCAGCAGTAGGACGTTGACCCGCGGCATGTTCTTCCACGGGTTCGCCGCGTCCACCTGCTGACCGGAGTGGTCGTCCCCGGGGAAGATCTTCGACAGAGTGTCCCGCAAGACGTACGTCGTGTTGGCCGCATAGACGAACGGCGTGCAGATCAACAACGACATCACCACGACCAGCGCCGTCGACGCCACCCGCATCGCCGTCGGCAACCCCGGCGGCCGCACCACCTGATACGACCGGATCACGATCGACGCCCACGCCAACGCCAACACCAAGATCCCCACCGTGATGACGTTCAACCACACGCCCTGCACGGCGATCTGCTTCAACTTCTCCTGAAACGCAAGGGCCATCGTCGCCGCGCCACCCAAGAGCAGCGCCAGCACACCCATCAGCGTGAACCCCGCGGCCCGCCGACCGGCCGCCACATGAGCCACACCCCACACGACCGCAGACGCGGCCGTCAGCCCCAGCGCCCGCCACAGACCGGCGACCGGATTGGGCCGGTGCCCTGCGCCCTGACGCCGTGCCATGAAGTCTCCTGATCCTCTGCTCGCGAGCGCAGCTCACTCCTGGCGCATCCCCTTCGGGGACGTGCGGCTGCGTCGACCGGTTTGCAAAGTGATTGAATGGACGCGGTCAGTAACCATTGGCAATGACTGCTGGATCCTACCCGACCGATGAGCCCACCTGGCCCGATAGCACGGTAAGGCACAGGGGCCTCGCTTATCACGGCAATTGGAAGAAGCTCACGAAGGTCGGCGTGAATGGCGTATATCCGTAACGGCTAACCTCCGCAGGCGGCCGACAGCGAGACGGCCTTGTCCTTGGACCGGGTGGAGGGCGACGGGCTGCCGGACGCGTGGCGGCCGGTACGTGGGGTCGCCGAGTCGCCCGGAGACGCCGCGGGTGAGCCGGCGGGAGAGGCCATCGGCCCTCCGGAGGCCGAGCCCGCCGAGGACGCCCCCGCACTCGGCGTCGCCGAGGGGCTGCCGCTCGGCGCGGCGGCCGAGGCACCCGTACCACCGGAGGGTGCGGCGGAGACGCTCGCGCCGCCGGACGCCTCCGGCGAGGCGGTGGCCGAGCGTTCGTCGCTGGCCTCGATCGCGCCTGCCGCCGCACGCCGCATGACGCCGAGGTCCGGCCGGTAGACGTGGAACTCCGGGGGGACGAACATCAGGCTGCTGATCTGCGCTCCGCCCTTCATCGTCTCCGACAGCTTGATGAGGGCGGGCAGCAGTTCGGCCGGGATGTTGGCCGAGATGGTCTTCTTAGCGGCCGCGGCGAGCTGCTGGAAACGGGTCAGCACCCGCTGCGGGTCGGCCTGCTCGGCGATCGCCTTCATCAGGCACTTCTGCCGCCCCATGCGCATGAAGTCGCTGCTGGCGGTGCGCGACCGCCCGTACCAGAGTGCCTCCTTGCCGCTCAGATCCCGGTCACCGGCCTTGAGCACCCCGGTGGGCGCGCTGCCGTCCTCCGGGCCGCCGAACGGAATGTCCTGGGCGATGTGCACCTTGACTCCGCCCATCGCGTCGACGATGTCGGCGAAGCCGAACAGGTTGACCAGGATGTAGTAGTCGATGGGCCGGCCGATGAGGTAGGAGATCTCCTCCCGTACCAGCTCGGGTCCACGACGTCCCTTGTCGAAGCCGGGTACGAGCGAGGGGTCGTCCTCGGCGTCCTGGAACAGCTCGTTGAGCAGTCCCTGGTCGCCCGGCGCGCCGACACCGGTGAACCCGTCGGGCCAGCGGGAACGCAGCCGGGGGATCATCGGGAAGTGCTGCAGGTTCCGGGGCAGGCTGATCAGCACCGTGTCCCCGGTCTTGGTGTCGATGCTCGCGACCGTCATGCTGTCCGTACGGACGCCGACGCGGTCACCGGCCCCGTCCCCGCCGAGCAGGAGGACGTTGACCCGAGGCGTGTCCTTCCACGGGTCCGCCACGTTGACCGGCTGCGGCCGCGCCTGGTCCCCGTGGAAGATCGTGCCGATCGTGTCCCGCAGGGTGTAGGTGCTGCGCGCGGCCCAGACGAGCGGCGAGCAGACCCCGACGGCGAGCACCAGGACCAGGCCGCCGGCGAGGATCCGCGCGGTCCGGGCCATCCCGGTGGGACGGACGACCTGGTAGGAGCGGACGACGATGCCGGCCCAGAACAGCGCGAGGGCCAGGATGCCGCCGGTGATGCCGGCGAGCCAGTCGCGCCGCACCGCGATCTGCTTCAGGTCGTGCTGGTACAGGAGCGCGGCGGCCACTCCCCCGCCGACGAGGAGCGCGAACAGGCCCATCAGGAGGATCCCGACGATACGGCGCCCGGCCCAGATGTGGGCGATGCCCCAGACCACGGCGGAGGCGACCGTCAGCCCGAGAGCGTGCGGCAGACCGCTCCGTGACCTGCCGGTGTCGCCGGACGCCGCCCCACCGTCGCCGTCCCGCTCCTCGCCCTTCGACGCGTCCTCGAGGGCACCGTCATCGGGCGGGGTGGTGTTCTCCGCGCCGGCGTCACCCTCCGCGTCGCCCGCAGGGTCGACGGTCGCCGTGGCGTCGGCCCCGGTGACGCCCGCGCCGGACCGATCGGCGTCCGTACCGTCACCGGCCACGGCATCGGATTCGGCGGCAGCCGCGGCGTGCTTCGGTGCTGCCGCGGCCTGCACGACGGAGACGCCGTCACGGGCCAGCGCGCCGCCCGGCACCCTCTCGCGTTCTGGCGTCACATCCGTCTCGGCGACGGTTCCGTCGTCGTCACTCCCGCCGACGTCGTCGGCAGCCTCGCCCCCAGTAGCGGAACCGCCCTCCGCCCCGGAGCCGCTTCCATCGGCATGACCGCCTGCTCCGGCGGCAGAGCCGCCCCCGCGACCGGCGGCGTCGCCGTCTTCGGCCGGACCGTCACCCCCCGCGTCACCGGCGGCGGCGTCCTCGCTGCCATTCGAGGCGCCATCGCCCGCGCGTCGTCCCATATGCACTCCCGTATCCCAGTTGCCAGCCTAGATCTTTTACCAGGGAGACCCACTGGGCACCCACTCGGTCCGCCGTACGGCCGGTGGATCACGAACGACCGCACGAACGCGGTGCGCACGGTCGCCATCCCGGCAACGAACAACACTGCCAAAGGATCCCTTAATGCCCGAAATATCCCTAATAAAGACGCGGGGCCTTGATGAGAAGTTCACGGGGGTTGCGGATCGCGCGACGAGAGCCCAAGGATCCCAGCGCCGAAGACGCCCGGCGAGCGTCGCCGGACGATCGCCGGTCAGTGTCGCACCAAGGCTCCCCCTGTCACTCACCCGCTCGGCGTCGGGTGGCGCGTCGGCGAGCGTGTACGAGAACGGCGTACGGCCAGGCGGGAACCGATGCTTGCGCAACCCGGTCGGCGGTCACGGCCCTGGCGATCGCGTTCGCCCCGCGCGGTCAGAAGGTCGGCGCACTGAAAGACCGCGTCTCCGCCGCGCCGAGATCACTAATGTGCTGCGTGTCATAGACGATCTTGAAGGAGGTCGGATGAACGATCCTTGGCGATCGCCGCCTGACGGAACGCCGCGATCGCCAACGGACCAGTACGCCGCCTCAGGAGTTCCACGCCTTGGTGAACTCCGCGAGATTGATACGCCCGTCCCCGTCGTCATCGGCATGGGCGAAGATCGAGTCGATCTCGTCGCCACTGACCGCCTCGTGGCGGGCCGTCATGGCGAGCTTGAACTCCATCGCCGTGATGTACCCGTCGCCGTCGTAGTCGATCTCCTTGAAGGTCCGCGCGACCTCGTCGTCCGCCATCCCCAGTACCTCCTGTCGAGCCGTACGTCTTCGGTGTCGGCGACGATCACGTTAACGCCCGGCCCCCGAGTCACGCGAGGCGACCGGCACCGTACGACCGCGCCCTCGGCGACCGGAGAATCGCATCTTTCGTGACCGGCCCGCGGCCGTGCCGCGCGGCTGCGTCGCCGGACCTGACTTCTTGATCAGCGGTTCGCCCCCGAGAAGCCGTCCAGTGCCCGACCCGCCCGCCGAGCCTGGGGATTAGATTGGCTGTTGGGGGGAGGGGGCTGCCATGGCAGGTGCCCACTCGGTGTGCTCGGCGGGGAATCTTCCAGCTGATGTGACCAGTTTCGTGGGTCGCGGGCACGAGATCAGCGCGGTGAAGCGGCTGATCCGGCGTCATCGGCTGGTGACCGTGACCGGTGGGCCGGGGGTCGGCAAGACACGGCTGTCGCAGCGGGTGGCGGGACAGCTGGGGAGCTCGTTCGCCGACGGTGTACGGCTGGTGGAGCTGGCCGCGCTGAAGGACGCGCGGTTCTTGGCCCAGACGGTCGGGGACGCGGTCGGGGTGCCCGGGGAGTCGAGGTCTGCCGCGTGGGAGGTCCTGGCGCGGTTCCTGGCGGAGAAGAATCTTCTGCTGGTGCTGGACAACTGCGAGCACCTGGTGGACTCCTGCGCGCTCCTGGTGGCCGACCTGCTGCAGGCCGCTCCCGAATTGCGGATCTTGGCGACCAGCAGGCAGGCGCTGCACGTGGCCGGCGAGTGGCTGATGGAGCTTCCGCCGTTGCCGGTGCCGCAGGACGAGCAGGCTGCGCCGGCGTGCAGCGAGGCGATGCGGCTGTTCGCCGAGCGTGCGGCGACCGCCCTCCCGGGCTTCGCCATCACCGACGCGAACCGTGCGAGTGTGGCCGAGGTCTGCCGGCGCCTGGACGGTATCCCACTGGCGATCGAGTTGGCCGCCGTACGGGTGCGGGCCATGCCCGTCGAGACGATCATGGCCCGCCTGGGGGAACACTCTTTGCAGGCCCTGGGCGCGGGCGCACAGGTGACCATGCCACGGCTGCAGACGATGCGGTCGGCGATCGACTGGAGCTTCCACCTGTGTTCGAAGGCGGAGCAGCGGTTGTGGGCGCGGGCGTCGGTGTTCAACGGAGGGTTCGACATCGGGGACGCTGAGCAGGTCTGCTCAGGAACCGGGATCGAGGACGCGGAGGTCCTCACGCTCCTGGCCGGTCTGGTCGACAAGTCCGTGCTGACCTCTTCGCTGGTCGGGGAGGCCGCCCGGTACCGGATGCTCGAGCCGATCCGTGAGTACGGCGCCGAGCGCCTGGCTCGTTCCGGTCAGGCCAGGGCGGTGCGGACCCGTCACCGGGACCACTTCGCCGACGTCGCCCGGCAGTCGGAAGGCCACTTCCTGACCTCCGAAGAGCTGCAGGTGTTCAACCGGTTGGGGCGCGACTACGCCAATGTGCGGTCCGCACTGGAGTTCTGCGTCAGCGAACCCGGTCAGGCAGGCGCCGGGCTGCGGATCGCCGGTTCCCTGTGGCACTACTGGACCACGGCGGTCCGCCACCGGGAGGGGCGGTACTGGCTCGATCGGGTCCTGTCCCTCAACCCTGAGCCGAGCCCGGCACGGGCCAAGGCCCTCTGGGTGAACGGATGGCTGGCTCTCCTGCTGGCCGACTGGGAGGTGGCGCGGTCGCTGATCGACCAGTGCGCCGCCCTGGCCGAACGCCTGGGCGACGAGTCGGCCCGGGCCCATGCCACCCTGCTCCGCGGCATGCATGCGTTCTTCTGCGGTGATCTGCGCCGCGCCGTGGCGTTCCTGGAGGACGCCCTCGCCCGGCTGCGGGCGCTCGACGACCGCGGGGGCGTGTGGATGACCCTGCGTCTCCTGACGTACGGCACCGCGCTCCTCGGTGAAGCCGACCGTTCCCGGGTCTTCGGCGAGCAGTGCATCGAGATGGCGGATCGGGCCGGTGCGTCGTTGACGTACGCACGGGCCCTGGGGCTGTGCGGGGTCGCCCGGTGGTTGATCGGTGACCACGAGCGGGCGACCTGCCTGGCCCGGGAAAGGCTCAGGGTCTCCCCCTGCATCGACGGGTGGGGCATCGCTCACTGCTTGGAAGTCCTCGCCTGGGACGCCGCCGGTCATGATCCGGAACGCGCCGCCCGGCTACTCGGCTGCGCCCACGCGATCTGGCGGTTCACCGGGGCGCCCCTGGCCCAGCGGCATCTGGCCGCCGACCACAGGCTCTCTGAGCAGCGCACCCGGGCGGCGCTGGGCGAGGAGACGTTCGGCAAGCTCTCCGACGAGGGCGCCAGGCTCCCCATCGACCAGGCCATCGCCTACGCGCTCGACGACGCGTCGTGGAGCGAAGCCGCTGTCAGGCACCGACTCCGGTAAGCCGCTCGAGCGGCTCGGCGGTGGATCGGGCGGCGGGGAGTCGCTCGCCTCACGGTGAGGATCCGCACACGGCTCCCGCAAACCGGGAAACGCTAGCGGACACCGCACTAGAGACGCACGAGGCCCCGCGTTGCCGGCGGGGCCTCTTGGTCGCTCGTTGATCTATGAGGTTGCTTCGTCTCCCTCGACTACGGCGACTTCTACGCAGTCGCCTCCGTTCGAGGAGTAGGTACTTTTCGTCCAGGTGGCCACTGGTCCTCCAGGGTGGTGCTCGGAGGCAAGAAAGTCCCGCTGGCTCCCCGCAGGAAGTACGGGTCAACGGGCAAGGTGTGGCCAGGCCCGGCCAGCGGGACTGATCGCAGAGTACCCGCCGACGTCCCCATTGTCACAGGGTGGGTAGGTCAGACAATCGGTCCGTAATTAGACGAAACGACTCATAGCGTGGTGGCGCGAGCGATGCCAGGCGCGCGAAACGGGCTTCGGCGTCCCGCACCTCCCGCTCCCGCTCCAGCCACGTGAACCCGGCGCCCGCTTCGACGTATGCGATCGGATCGAAGTCAGTGAACGCGAAGATCCCGAATGCTGCGGTCATCGCGTCGTACGCGCCAGCGCTGAACGGGATGACCCGGACTGTCACTCCCTGCTCGGCGTCCATGACATCGAGGATGTGCTGGAGCTGCTCGGCGAGGATCTGGCGACTGCCGATCTCCCGGTACAGCACGGCCTCGTCGATGATCGCATGGAAGTCCAGACGGCCGAGGGCGTGCTCCTGCCGGGCGAGGCGGAGCGCGACGCGCCGGTCGATGTCCTCGGCGCTGTGCTGGATCGGGTTGCTCGGGTCGGCGATGATCGCGCGGGCGTAGTCGGCGGTCTCCAGCAGCGCCGGGACGTGCACGAGCGCGGTCTGCCGGTAGAGGGTCGCGGATGCTTCCAGCTCGAGGTACGTCGCGTAGTCGCGGCCTGGCCAGGGCGCTCCGCGCAGCAGCGGAGCGAACGGGCCGAGCCACTCATGCTCGGACGCTTCGGCAGCGAGTTGCTCGATCTCGTGGCGTTTGTCGCCGGTCAGGCGGTAGTAGGCCAGCAGGTCCGCCAGGTCGGCGTCTGAGACGGAGAGCTGCGCTGTCTCTATTCGACTGACTTTCGACGTCGACCAGTCGAGTGCGGCGGCTATCTCGCTGTTCTGGATGTGGTGGCGTTCACGCAGGTCGCGGAGTGCATTGCCGAGTCGCCGACGGCTAAGGCTACGCGGCTGAGGTGTATTCATATCTGGGCTTCCCTGCTTTTCGGTCGCGCCCTATCAGGCTTGCAGCCTTCTCTGCACTTGCAGACCCCCGAGCCGGGAGCATCGCACCGCCCAGACGCCACGTGACGCCCCGGTCACAGATTAAGGGGCCGGGAACGCGCGAGGAGGGCGAAGGATGGGCGCCACCAAGACGTATCGGCAGAAACGGTACAGGCTGACCATCGGACCAAAAGGCAGCGCCGGACCGACCAGCCGCCACGCCCTGAAGATCCGGCTTGCTGCACCAACCTGAAGCCGGCTCAGCCGGTGGGGCGAAGTGCTGCCAGGTGTGAGGTGCGCGTGGAGGCGAGGGGCGTATCGGTAAGCCAGGCGTCGATACGCACGAAGTTCATCGCGGCAGCGGTGAGCAGATGCTGCAGGTGCCGGCCCCATCAAGATCGAAGCCCAGGTTGGGGACCGCGTCCCTGGCCTGGGCTTGCATCGTGTTGATCGACGACGTTAGTGCGTGGCCGTACTTCGCTGCTGTACGAGATCGGAAACGGCCGGTTCCTTGATCGGAACCAGTCGGTTGACCCCGATTGGCCCTGGCTCGAACGCCGGCCCACACCGGGGGCGTGGGGGCAGAGCCCCCACATCGGGGGGTCCGGGGGGTCGCCCCCCCGGGTAAACATGACGAAGGACCAGCGGGAGGAAGCTTCGCTTCCGACCACACTGGCCCTAGGTCCGAGGTGGAGCTGAGGGGATTCGAACCCCTGACCCCCTCGATGCGAACGAGGTGCGCTACCGGACTGCGCTACAGCCCCAAGGACGCTGTAAGGCTAGCAAACATTGGGCACTGCTCGCGCATCGGTTACCTGGTGTTGCGGATCACAGCAGGTCATGCTGCGGAGGACCCCCGCTTGGCCGGAGTCAGTCGCCGACGGCGCGCTGGTCGGTGTACTGGTCGTAGACCTCTTCCTCGAGGCGCGCGGGCATGGCGATGACCTCGGCGGACCGCTGGGCCTCGCGGGCCAGGCGTGCCTCCTCCTCCGCGCGGACGCGGCGGTCGGCCTCGATGGCGCGGAGGCGGACCAGGTGGCGTGCGCGGCGGCGTTCGGCGTCCATCTTGACGGCGCTGCGCAGCAGGGTGAGGTGGCCGACGAGCAGGACGGCCGGCGGCAGCGTGAACCACCACGGCGTGACGCCGCTGACGACGGTGGCGACCGATGTCAGCCCCAGGAGAATGAGGCCGACGGTGCGGCGCCGGCGGCGGGCGATGACGGCGGCGCGGCTCGCCCGCCGGCGGGCGGCTCGGCGGGTCTCCCGTGCCGGGACGACGTCGTCCTCGGGCGACGCCTCGTCAGCGCCCTCGGCGGACTCGACGCCCTCGGCGGGCTCGGAAGCCTCGGCGGGCGACTCCGCCAGCGTGTCGGCGTCCTCGTCGACGCGGCGCTGCCGGGTCCGGGAGCCGTCACGGCGGAGCCACATGGGGACCAGAACGATGCCCCAGACGGCTACGATCGCGAGATAGAGGAGTGCGCTGCTCATCAGCCCTCCCCATAGACGCGTCCAGGCCGCAGGCTGACCTCGCAGACGCGCACGCTCACGTCCCGCACGCTAAGACCCACCGTCAGTGGTTGACGAGCATTAGGGGCGGTGTGTCGCGAGATCGGATCGTTCCTGAACCTTTCCTGACCAAAAGTTTCCGGGCAACACGATCATGACGTGCGGCACCCGCATCCCTCGGTATCCGGAGTGGGGCTCCGAAAGAATCGCATTCCGGCATCCGCTGCGCCCTCGCCCGGCTCCGGCGATCGGCCCGTACGGCGTCAGCGGGGGAACGCCTGGCGGGTGCTGGCGCGCCACCGGGCCATCAGGCCGCCGGGGACGTCCTCGGTCGTCAGCGCGTAGCAGATGTGGTCGCGCCAGGCCCCGTCGATGTGCAGGTGACGCCGGCGCACGCCCTCCTCGCGGAAGCCGAGCTTGTCGACGACGCGGCGGCTGGCGGTGTTCTCGGGGCGGATGTTCGCCTCGACGCGGTGCAGGCCGACGTTGAAGAAGGCGTGGTCGACCGCCAGGGCGACGGCGGTCGGCATGACGCCCCGGCCGGCGACGGCCTTGTCGACCCAGTAGCCGATCTGCGCGGACCGCGCGGAGCCCCACACGATGGCGCCGATGGTGAGCTGGCCGGCGAACGCCCCGTCGTACGTGACGACCCACGGCAGGGCCAGGCCGTGCCGTGCCTCGCGGCGCATGGTCTGCACCATGCTGAGGTAGGGGCCCAGGCCGCTGCGGAACAGCGGGGTCTCGGGGTTGGTGGGCTCCCAGGGCCGCAGCCATTCGGCGTTGCGGATCCGTACCTCTCGCCAGGTCGACGCGTCGCGTAGCCGCAAGGGCCGCAGCCCGACCGGCCCCTCGTTCAGGTTGGCCGGCCAACCCCGCATGCGTTCCACACTCCCATGATTCCCCGGCGACGGGTCGAACGCCATCCTCGTTCAGGGGGTGCGTGGATGGTCGCCGCCGCCGATCTGGTCGATGGCGTGTCCGAGCACCTCGCCGAGCACCAGCATGCCGTCGCGCACCCCGCCCGTCGAGCCGGGCAGGTTGACGATGAGAGTACGTCCGGCGACGCCCGCCAGGCCACGGGAGAGGATCGCGGCCGGGACCTTGTCGCGGCCGGTGAGCCGGATGGCCTCGGCGATGCCGGGGATCTCGCGTTCGATGACGCGCCGGGTCATCTCGGGAGTCTGGTCGGTCGGGGTGAGACCGGTGCCGCCGCTGGTGACGACGGCGTCGTAGCCCTGGGCGACGGCGTCGCGCAGGACCTCCTCCACCGGTTCGCCGTCGGGGACGACGACCGGGCCGTCGACCTGGCAGCCCGCCTCTTGCAGCAGGGCGACGAGCACCGGCCCCGAGGTGTCCTCGTAGACGCCGGCGAAGGCGCGGTTCGAGACGGTCACTGCCATGGCCCTGACCATCCTCATGATCTCCGCCAGACGCCGGTCTTGCCACCGGTCTTCTCCTCGACGCGCACGTCGGTGATGACGGCGGCGGGGTCGACCGCCTTGACCATGTCGATGAGGGCGAGGCCGGCGACGGACACGCAGGTCAGCGCCTCCATCTCCACGCCCGTACGGTCCGCGGTGCGCACCTGCGCGGAGATGGCCACGCCGTCGTCGTGGACGGCGAGGTCGACGGTGACGCCGTGGATGGCGATGGGGTGGCACAGCGGGACGAGGTCGGGGGTGCGCTTGGCCGCCTGGATGCCGGCGATGCGGGCGACGGCGAGCGCGTCGCCCTTGGGGACGTTCCCCGCGCGCAGGGCGGCGACGCACTCCGCCGACAGGCGCACGAAGCCGGTGGCGGTGGCCGTACGCGCGGAGACCTCCTTGGCGGAGACGTCCACCATGCGGGCGGCACCGGACTCGTCGAGGTGGGAGAAGCCGCTCACGATAGCTCCAGTACGTCGACGGGGTCGCCCGCCGCGCGTTCGGTGACGTCTTCGGGGACCACGATGAGGGCGTTCGACGACGCGAGCGCGAACACCTGGTGGGAGCCCTGTGCCCCCGCCGGTGTCACCGTGTACTCCCCCTCGTCGAGCGAGACGGCGGCGCGCAGGTAGTGGCGCAGTCCCGCCGGGGAGGTGATCGGCGCGGTGAGGCGGGCCCGTACGGTCCTCGGCGGCGCGGGCGGCAGTCCCTGCAGCGCGCGCAGCGCCGGGCGCACGAAGACCTGGAAGGAGACGTACGCGCTGACCGGGTTGCCGGGCAGCGTGAACACGGGGACGCGGTCGTCGAGCAGGCCGAAGCCCTGCGGTTTGCCGGGCCGCATCGCGACCTTCTCGAACCGCATGGTCCCCACGCCCGACAGCACCTCCTTGACGACGTCGCGGGCGCCCATGCTGACGCCGCCCGAGGTGATGATCAGGTCGGCGTAGGCGAGCTGATCCTCGATGGTGGCGAGCACCTGACGAGGATCGTCGCCGACGGTGCCCTGCCGGAAGCCGACGCCGCCGGCCTCGGTCACCGCGGCGGTCAGCGCGAAGCTGTTGGAGTCCCAGATCTGGCCGGGTCCGACCGGGCGGCCGGGCTCGACGAGCTCGCTGCCGGTCGACAGCACGGCGACACGGGGCCGGGGGCGCACGAGGGCGCGGGCCCGGCCGACCGCGGCGAGCATCCCGATCTGGGCCGGGCCGAGCCGGGTGCCGGCCGGCAGGACCGTCTGCCCGGCGGTGACGTCCTCTCCGGCGCGGCGGATGTAGTGGCCGGGGGCGGCGGACCGGCGGATCGTCACCTTGGCGGTGCCGCCGTCGGTCCACTCGACCGGGACGATGGCGTCCGCGCCGCCGGGCAGCGGTGCACCGGTCATGATGCGGGCGCACAGCCCCGTCGCGATGCCGTACGCGCCCTGGTCGCCGGCGGCGATGTCGCCGACGACCGACAGCGTCACGGGTGATGTCTCGGTCGCGGCCGCGACGTCCGCGGCCAGCACCGCGTATCCGTCCATGGCGGAGTTGTCGAACGGCGGCAGGTCGACGGGCGCGGTGACCGGCTCGACGAGGACGCCGCCGTACGACTCTGGCAGGGCCAGCTCCAGGGGCGGAAGCTCCCGTATCGCCCCCAGGATGTCCGCCAGATGCTCATCTACCGGCTTCATCATGCTTCGCCACGAACTCACGGAGCCAGGGCAGGAACTCGTCGCTCAGCTCGGACCGCTCGGCCGCGAACTGCACCACGGTGCGCAGGTAGTCGAGTTTGTTGCCGGTGTCGTAGCGGCGGCCGCGGAAGAGCACGCCGTGCACCGGGCCGCCCTCGGAGGGGTCCCGCTGGGCCAGGGTGAGCAGCGCGTCGGTGAGCTGGATCTCGCCGCCGCGGCCCGGCGGGGTCTTCTCCAGCACGTCGAACACGGCCGGGTCGCAGACGTAGCGGCCGATGACGATCCACCGGCTCGGGGCCTCGCCCGGCACCGGCTTCTCGACGAGGTCGGTCACGCGGACCACGTCCTCCTCGTCGGTCGGCTGGATCGCGGCGCAGCCGTACAGCGACACCTGCTCGGGCTCGACCTCCATCAGCGCCACGACGCTGCCACCGTACGTCTCCCGGACCTCGAGCATCCGCTGCAGGAGCGGGTCACGCTCGTCGATGAGGTCGTCGCCGAGCAGCACGGCGAACGGCTCGTTACCGACGTGCCGGCGGGCGCAGTGCACGGCGTGCCCGAGCCCCTTGGGCTCGCCCTGGCGGACGTAGTGCACGTCGGCGAGCTCGCTGGACTCCCGGACGGCGGCCAGCCGCTCGGGGTCGTCCTTGGCGCGCAGCGCCTCCTCCAGCTCGTACGCACGGTCGAAATGGTCCTCGATCGGCCGCTTCCCCCGGCCGGTGATCAACAGGATGTCGTCGAGGCCGGCCGTGACGGCCTCCTCGACGACGTACTGGATCGCCGGCTTGTCGACGATGGGAAGCATTTCCTTGGGTGTCGCCTTGGTGGCGGGCAGGAAGCGCGTGCCAAGGCCGGCAGCGGGAACGACCGCCTTGGTTACGGATGCGTGGTCGGCCATGACACGACCCTAACCGCCGATCGCCGCCATTCAGCGGACGGTCCCCCCTGCGGCGCGCATCCTCACGGGAATCTCACACCGTTTTCACGGGACAATGGAGACGTGCGTGACATCACCGAGGACAAGACGGCCCTGCGTTCGGACCTTCTGGCGGCCCGCGCCCGCCTCACCCCGGACGAACGCACCGCCGCCGGGCGGCTGTTGCGCGACACCGTGCTGACGCTGCCCGAGGCGGAGATGGCCGGCACGGTCGCCGCGTACGTCTCGATCGGCGCCGAGCCGGCCACCCAGAGCCTGCTGTTCGCGCTGTGGAAGCGCGGCACGTACGTCCTCGTCCCCCGGCTGCTGGCCGGCGGCGACCTCGACTGGGCCTCCTACGAGGGCCCCGAGTCGCTGCGCCCCGGCCGGTACGACCTGCTGGAGCCCACCGAGCCCGCGCGGGGCCCGGAGGCGGTCCGCAGCGCCGACCTGGTGATCGTCCCCGCGCTGGCGGTGTCGTCCACCGGCGTGCGCCTCGGGCGCGGCGGCGGCTCGTACGACCGGGTTCTGGCCCGCGTCGCACCGCAGATCCTGACGATCGCGCCGGTGTACGACACCGAGCTGGTCGCGTCCCTGCCCGCCGAGCCGCACGACCGGCCCGTACGAGCGGCGGTCACGCCGTCGGGCGGCCTCGTCAGGTTCGCCGTCGCCGGAGCCGGCGCATGAGTGAGCGGAGCGAGCGAATCATAAGCATGGCGCGCCCGGTCACTCCTCCGACGAAGGAGGCCGCATGAGCGGCCGCCGGCGGCTGCTCGCCCTGCCGCCCCTCGGCGCGGACCTGATCCATCACGTCTTCGACCCGCTGGGCGCCGACGTCATCGTGCCCGCCGAGCGGAGCCGTGACGCCCTGCACGCGGAGCTGGCCGACGCGGACCTGGTCATCGGCGACTTCACCGGTGAGCTGGCGATCGACGCCGCCGCCGTGGCCGCCGCCCCGCACCTGGCGTTCGTGCAGATGCCGTCGGTCGGGGTGGACACCGTCGACGTCGACGCGCTGACCGCCGCCGGGGTGCCCGTGGCCAACACCGCCGGCGCGAACGCCCGGTCGGTGGCCGAGTGGGCGCTGGGCGCCGCGCTGGACCTGTCCCGGCAGCTGTCGTGGGCCGACCGGCGCATGCGTGAGGGCGGCTGGCCGCAGCTGGAGACGGCCGCGCGCGGCTCGGACGAGCTGGCGAACCGGCGCGTCGGCGTGCTCGGCATGGGCGCGATCGGCGCCGAGGTGACACGGCTGTTCGAGGCCTTCGGCTGCCAGGTCGCGTACTGGTCGCGACGGCGCCGGGACACCGGTGTCTACCGGGAGCTCGACGATCTGCTGGCCGGCTCCGACATCCTCGTGGTCTGCCTGCCGCGCACGCCGGAGACCGTCGGGCTGCTGGACTCCCCGCGGCTCGCGCTGCTGCCGGAGGGCGCGTTCCTCGTCAACGTCGCACGCGGCGGCATCGCGCCGGACGACGCCGTGCTCGCCGCGCTGGAGAGCGGCCGGCTGGGCGGGGCGGCGCTCGACGTGTACGAGCGGGAGCCGTTGCCCGCCGACCATCCGCTCCGGCGGCACGAGAGCGTCCTGCTGTCCCCGCACGCCGCCGGTTCGACCCGGCAGTCGCAGCTGAACATCATCACGGCCGTCATCGACAACATCCGGGCCGCCGTCGAGGGCCGCCCGGTGGCGAACGTCGTCAACGGCCTCGGCCCGCTGATCCGCCGCCGCTAGTCGCGTCCTCCCGAGACGCCGCCCGGCCCCCCGGGCGGCGGTGCCGTGCTCACCGTACGTGACAGCTTGTGAGAAAGTCCTGATCAAGGGGGTGTGGGTGAAACTCGACCTGTGGCTGCTGCTCGGCTCGGCCGTGGTCATCGCCGCGATCGTGGCGGTACGCCTGGCGCATCGGAGCGGGCTGCCGAGCCTGCTCCTGTACCTCGCGCTCGGCCTGCTGCTCGGCGAGTCGGGATTCGGCATCCGCTTCGACGACATGCTGGTCGCCGAGACGCTGGGCCTGGCGGCGCTGGTCCTCATCCTGGCCGAAGGCGGGCTCACCACCCGCTGGTCGGCCGTACGGGGGTCCGTACCGGCGGCACTCTCGCTGTCCATCGCCGGCACCGCGGTCAGCATCGTGGTGGTCGCGGCGGCGGCGCACTGGCTCGTCGGCATCGACTGGCGCCTGGCCCTGCTGCTGGGCGCGGTCCTCGCCCCGACGGACGCGGCCGCGGTCTTCTCCGTGCTGCGGCGGCTCCCGCTGCCCGAACGCCTGACCGGTGTCCTGGAGGCCGAGTCGGGGTTCAACGACGCGCCGGTCGTCATCCTCGTCGTCGTCCTCAGCGCCGGGCACGCCGCGACGCCGCTGCTCATCGCGGGTCAGCTGGTCTACGAGCTGGCCGTCGGAGCGATGATCGGCCTGGTCGTCGGCAGGTTCGGGGCGTACGCCCTGCGCCGGGCGGCGCTGCCCTCGTCGGGCCTGTACCCGATCGCGGTGCTGTCGCTCACCGTCGGCGCGTACGGCGCGGCGTCGATGGCGCACGCCAGCGGGTTCCTCGCGACGTACCTGTCGGCGCTCGTGCTCGGCAACAGCCCGCTGCCGCACCGCCCGGCCACGCGGGGGTTCGCCGAGGGGCTCGCGTGGCTCGCCCAGATCGGGCTGTTCATCGTGCTCGGCCTGCTGGCCTCGCCGCGGGAGCTGCCCGCGCAGATCGGAGCGGCGTTGATCTCCGGGTTCGTGCTGGTGCTGGTGGCCCGGCCGCTGTCGGTGCTGGTCGCCACGCCGTTCTTCGGGATCGACTGGCGGGAGAAGGCGTTCCTGTCGTGGGCCGGGCTGCGCGGCGCGGTGCCGATCGTGCTGGCCACCATCCCGGTGACGGCGGGGGTGACCGGGGCGCGGGCGCTGTTCGCGCAGGTGTTCATCATCGTGGTCGTCTTCACGCTGCTGCAGGGCCCGACGCTGGCGTCGTTCGCCCGGATCCTCAAGGTGACCATCCCCGAGCGCGCCCGGGAGATCGACATCGAGGCCGCACCGCTGGAGGAGCTGCACGCCGACCTGCTGGAGATCCGGATCCCGCCGGACTCCCGCCTCAACGGCGTGGAGATCTTCGAGCTGCGGCTGCCCGAGGGAGCGGTGATCACCCTCGTCGTACGGGAGGGCGAGAGCTTCGTACCGGGCCCCGACACGGCCCTGCGCGCCGGCGACGAGCTGCTGGTCGTGGCCACGAGCGCCGCCCGCCCGGCGGCCGAACGCCGGTTGCGCGCCGTCAGCAGGCGCGGGAAGCTGGCCGGCTGGTACGGCGAGCGAGGCGATCAGTGAACGTGTGCGGCGGGAATGATTGGACGCCCGGTAGCATTAGCAGTCACTGAGTGAGAGTGCCAGTCCCCGAGGGCTGTGTACAGCTAGGAGGAACTCGTGCCGACGTATCAGTACGCGTGCACCGAATGCGGTGAGCCGCTGGAGGTCGTGCAGAAGTTCAGCGACGACTCGCTGACCGAATGCCCCGCATGCGGCGGGCGTCTGCGCAAGGTGTTCTCCCCGGCCGCGATCGTCTTCCGGGGTTCGGGCTTCTACCGCACCGACAGCCGCAGCGGTTCGACCGCCTCGGCCGGCGGCTCCGCGAAGAAGAGCGAGCCCGCCACGGCCGAGGCGAAGACGGAGTCGACGTCCTCGTCCTCCTCCGACTCGTCATCCGGCTCGTCATCTGGCTCGTCATCTGGCTCGTCGTCCGGCTCCTCATCCGGCTCTTCGAGCGGGTCGTCCGGCGAGAAGGTCGCCTGACCGGGGCGCCGTCGAGCACGTCCTGCGACAGGACGTGCGTGACGGGCTCCCCGCCCGGTCCGCGGGGGGCCCATCCGATGTGATCAGCGAACGGCCCGGGACAACGGCCGTTCGCCCGGCTCGGGCGCCTCGTACCAGGCCAGGCGGCCCGGCCACCAGACCCGCCTGCCGATGTCGTACGTCAGCGTCGGGACCAGCAGCGACCGGATCGGCAGGCTGTCGAGCAGCACACCCGCAGGCGGTCGGCTGGGAGTTGTCCACAGGGTCGGGGGCGGTCTCGCGGCGGGTCGCTACGGCCGACTAGGGTCCGGCTCATGCATGCAGAGATCGGCGTGATCGGCGGGTCCGGCTTCTACTCCCTCCTCGACGACGTCGAGGAGATCGAGGTGGCCACCCCCTACGGCCCGCCCAGCGACTCCATCGCCCTGACGACGGTGGCCGGGCGCCGGGTCGCGTTCCTCCCCCGGCACGGCCGCGACCACCGCTACCCGCCGCACAAGATCCCCTATCGGGCGAACCTCTGGGCACTGCGATCCCTCGGAGTCCGGCAGGTCGTGGCCCCGAGCGCGGTGGGCTCACTGGTCGCCGAGCACGGCCCCGGCACGCTCGCCGTCCCCGACCAGCTCGTCGACCGCACCAGCGGCCGCGCGCAGACCTACTACGACGACGGCGCCGTGCACGTCTCCTTCGCCGACCCCTACTGCCCACGCGGGCGCCGCACCGCGCTGGACACCGCCCGGGAGGCGGGCTGGCGGCCGGTCGACGGCGGCACGCTCGTCATCATCGAGGGGCCGCGCTTCTCGACGCGCGCCGAGTCCCGCTGGTTCGCCGGGCAGGGCTGGACCCTCGTCGGCATGACCGGCCACCCCGAGGCGATCCTCGCCCGCGAGCTCGCCCTCTGCTACGTCCCGGCCTGCCTCGTCACCGACCTCGACGCCGGGGTCGAGGAGGGAGCCGGCGTGACCCACGAGGAGGTGCTCCGCGTCTTCGCCGAGAACGTCGAGCGGCTGCGCGACCTCGTCATCGGCATCGTCGGCGCGCTGCCCGCCGAGCGCGACTGCCCCTGCCCGCACGCCCTCGACGGGCTCGAGGTCCCCATCGAGCTTCCGTGACCGCCCCCGCCCTGCGGCCCGGCCGCCCCCGCGCCGCCGTGAGCCTTCCACCGACCCGCCTCTCCCATGGAGCCGCCGCGGTCCTGGCCTGCGCCCGGTCGGGGAGGCGGCGCCCAGCGGACCTGCGGGCCGGGGCATGCGCGCCGCGACGCCGATGAGGGCGTTGCTGAGCCGGCATCGCCGCCTGCTCGCCGCCGTGCTCGCGGCCGGGGCGGCGGCGTTCGGCCTGGCCGCCGCACGGCCCCACCCGCGCGGATCGCCGGTCCTCGTCGCCGCCCGCGACCTGCCCGGCGGGGCGACGCTGCGCGCCGCCGACGTCGGCACGCGCACCCTGCCCGCCCGCGCCGTGCCCGACGGCGCCGTCCGCCGGGCGGCCGGGCGCACCCTGGCCGGGCCGGTCCGCCGGGGCGAGCCGCTGACCGACGTACGGCTGCGCGGCCGCACACTGCTGGACGACGCGGACCCCGGCACGGTGGCCACCCCGGTGCGGCTCGCCGACGCCGCCGTCGTGCGGCTGCTGCACGCGGGCGACCGCGTCGACGTCCTCGCCGCCCGCGCCGAGGGCCCGGTGCCGGCGCGCACGGTCGCGGCCGGAGTGCCCGTCGTGGCGGTGCCCCGGCCCGGCCCCGAGACCGACGACGGCGCGCTGGTCGTACTGCGCACGGACCGCACCCAGGCGGCGGCCATCGCCCGCGCCGCCGTCGACTCCCGCCTGTCGGTCGCGATCGTCGGTTGACACGAGAATTCGCGACCGCCGGCTCGACGGTTGATCTCGTCAGATGGCGGCGGCCGCCGACAGTGACCTTGCCGCCGGCCTTGACGCGCAAAGGCAGATAAAACAGGCATCGCCCCGTCCACGGCGACGGCAAAGCGGCAACACCGACTCAGTCGCTGGCGTCGGGGGTGTTCTCCTTGGTGTACTCCCAGTGCCAGGGCTCGAAGGGGCTGCTGTAGGCCCACGACGGGTGGAAGAACTCGTACTTCTTCGAGTTGGCCTGGAGCCAGTTGAACTGCGCGGAGCCCTGGCTCTGCACGCCGCCGCACAGGTCGACGGCGGTGCCCCAGCCGTGGTTGCTGTGCCCCGGCACGGCCGCCATGCCGGGCCGGTTGGCGTAGATCCGCTGCTGCTCGGCCAGCGGGCGGTAGGAGTCGGTGAGGCACATCTGGGCACCGAACCGCTGCTTGTAGGCGGTGTTCAGCTTGTAGAAGGCCAGGGCGGCGTCGGCACGGAGCATCCGGCCGCTCTGCGGCAGGGGGCAGAGGTACCGCGCGGGGATGAGCCCGTTGGGGTACTTCCGCGCCTCGGGGACCAGGGTCTTCAGACAGGTGAGCTGCAGGCGGGTGCTGGGGTCCAGCTTCTTGAGGGTGGCGGTCAGCTGGGCGGTGATGCGCGCGGCGCGGTCCTTGAGCGCGTTCATCTCCTGCTGCAGCTTCGCCTCCTCGACGGCGTTGTTCGACTGCAGTTCCTGCGCCGACGCGGCCAGCTGCTCGCGCTCCTTCTGCAGGCGGCCCGCCTTGTCGATGAGGGCCTTCTGGTCGTTGGTGAGCATCGTCAGGTCGGTCGCCGCCGCCAGCGCCTGATCGGGGTCGCTGCCGCCGATCAGGGAGGGCACGCCGGTGATGCCGGGCTGCTTGTACGCGCTTGCGGCCAGCTGGGCCAGCGGCTCACGGATCTTGTTCAGTTCGGCGTTGGCGGCGCCGAGGTCGGCGAGGGTGGCCTTGAGCTTGGCCTCGGAGGCATCGAGCTGCTTCTTGCGGGCCTCCCAGGCCTTGGTGGCCTTGGACAGCTCGTTCTTGGCCTTGTCGGCCTGTTTGCGAAGGGCCTTGACGTTGTCGGCCGACGGTGACTGGGCGGCTGATGACTGATTCGCGGCGCCGGACGTCAGGGAGAGCACGACCGCCGTGATCGCCGCGATCAGAGCCGCTGACCGAGTGCTTGGCACGCGGAGATCCTCCGGGGGACTGGCGAACTATGTGCGGCGGGTCGACGGTACTACAGGTGACGAGGTGCTCCGTGCTGTCATCGTGACCTCAGGGGCGTCCGTGGCCGCCGTGCCGATGTTTGCACAGGTCCCACATCCACGGCCATTTCTTCAGTTCCGGCGGGCACTTGGTGCCCGAGGAGGACGGGATGGGGGTCCGGCGGGGTCGAGAGCTCGTGCTCGGCGTCGCACGGGGGGACGCGGACGCCGTGGCGCCGGACTTCGGGGTGGCCTGGGCACTGTGGGACGCGACGATCTTGCCCCAGGTCCGCTCCGCCCGCTCGACGGTGCCCGAGTCGTGGTCCCGTACCGACGGTGTCGCGGCGACCGCCTGGCTGCGCGGCGGGTCGCCGTTCCCACCACCGCGGACGATGAGGAGACCGCCGACGAGGAGGGCCGGCACGACGATGAGGAGGGCGAGGAGCGTCACACCACGACGGAACGGCAACAGCTCGAACCAACCCCACAGACGGCTGACGACGGTCGCCCGGGGGGTGTCCGTTGCGTCCGCGTTTAGGCCATTCACGGGAGCAGAGTAGCGACACGGGGCGCTCCGAGTAGCCGTAACCGAAGGACCCGCCTCATCCGAGTCCGGATCAGGTCTCTGGCAGACTGACCGGGTGGCAGAGCGCGTGGCCTTCCCCGATCCGGACCGCCTGCTGGGATGCCTGCCGGGGGCGCCATCGGCGACGCGCTCGGCGCGCCGATCGAGGGCCGGCCGACCGCGGAGACCGGTGACGTGCCGATGAGCCGGCACGCCCGCGGCGCCTGGCGACGGGCTTCAGTAATACGGGTTCGGGTCGCACGTGAGGAGTACGCAGTGGGACGGCGACGGTGAGACTCCGGGCGGTCTCGTGACGGGGGCGTGTGTCGACGGCGGCCGCCTGGTCACCGGGGAACCGGGCCGTGTCGACGTCCTCCGGACGTCCGGTGGCCGGTTTCGGTCATTCCGGGGCGGCTTGGCCCGTGGCGCCTTGCTCGACACGGGCGACACGGACGGCGCGGGCGACGCGGACGGGTCGGATGACATGGACGACATCGCGGACGGCGCCGCCCCCGCCCCATCGCCTTTCGGGCCGCCGTCATGACGGAAGAGAATGACCGCACCCGCGATGACCAGGGTAAGAGCGACGAGAAGCCCGCCGCCGAGGAGGATCCCACCGAGATGTGCGCGCGACGCCGATGCCGGCGCTTGCCCAGCGCCGGCCGTACGCGATTTGCGCGCCCCATCCCGATGTCGACCACTCACGCGGGCAGAGTAGCGGGGTTCGGCCCCCCACAAGATCGAATCGGCACATCCCCGGCAGGAACGCCGCCGACGCGTCCGGGGCCCGAAGAGCGCCCCGGCCGTGGCCGTCTCCGCGAGGTTCCCTGCGCCGAGGAGCGGCACGACCGTGCCGCGGAAAAAGTGCACCCCGCGCATAACGGGAGGCACCCGGCATGGCAGTCTTGCCCCGATTCCCTATGAAGAAGGGTCGCGCGATGGCGGAGACGACGCAGAGCCGGACCCCGCAGCCGATGCTGAGTCCGCTGACGACCGCTGCCGTCTTCCTCGTGATCACGGTCGACCCGGGCGGCGAGCCCGTCGCCCGCGAGCTGCTGGCCGACCTGGCGGGGCTGACGCGTTCGGTCGGCTTCCGGGTGCCGGACGGCAGGCTGAGCTGTGTCGCCGGCATCGGGTCGGACGCCTGGGACCGGCTGTTCGGCGGACCGCGCCCGGCCGAACTGCACCCGTTCCGTGAGGTTTCCGGGGCCGTCCACCGCGCGGTGGCCACCCCAGGCGACCTGCTCTTCCACATCCGCGCCGGGAAGCTCGACCTGTGCTTCGAACTGGCCACCCAGATCATGAACCGACTGCGCGGGGCCGTCACGGTGCGGGACGAGGTGCAGGGGTTCATGTACTTCGACCTCCGCGACCTGCTCGGTTTCGTCGACGGCACCGAGAACCCGGTGGGCCCGGCGGCGAGCGCGGCGGTCCTCATCGGGGACGAGGACCCGGACTTCGCCGGCGGCAGCTACGTGATCGTGCAGAAGTACCTGCACGACATGGAGGCGTGGAACGCTCTGCCGGTGGACGCCCAGGAACGGATCGTCGGCCGTACGAAGCTGGAGAACATCGAGCTGGACGACGCCGTCAAGCCGAGCAACTCCCACGTCGCGCTGACGACGATCACCGACCCGGACGGCACCGAGCGCCAGATCCTGCGCGACAACATGCCCTTCGGCAACGTCGGCCGCGGCGAGTTCGGCACCTACTTCATCGGCTACGCCCGGACGCCGGCGGTCACCGAGAAGATGCTGGAGAACATGTTCGTCGGCGACCCGCCGGGCAACCACGACCGGATCCTCGACTTCTCGACGCCGGTGACCGGAACGCTCTTCTTCGTGCCGACCGCCGACTTCCTCGAAGACTCTCCCGCCACCGAACCCGCCGCCGCGACGGACGTCCTCGGGATCGACACCGCCGTGATCGCGGCGGGCACGGCGTCCGACAGAACCACCGCCAAGCCGGAGACCCCGTCCGACGGTTCCCTGGGGATCGGCGGCCTGAACAGGAGCACGCGTTGAACAACCTGCACCGTGAACTCGCGCCCATCTCCGCCGCCGCGTGGGCCGACCTGGAGGACGAGGCGCGGCGGACGTTCGAGCGCCACGTGGCCGGCCGCCGCGTCGTCGACGTCCCGGAGCCCGGCGGGCTCGAGCTGTCCTCGGTCGCGACCGGGCGCCTGGACCCGATCTCCGCCCCCGCCGACGGCATCGTCGCGCACACCCGGCGGTCACAGCCGATCGTCGAGCTGCGGGTGCCGTTCACCGTGGACCGGCGGCAGGTCGACGACGTCGAACGCGGGGCCAGGGACGCCGACTGGCAGCCGGTGAAGGACGCGGCCCGGCGAATGGCGTTCGCCGAGGACCACGCGATCTTCGAGGGCTACACCGCGGGCGGCATCGCCGGCATCCGCGCGAACTCCTCCAACCCGGCGCTGTCCCTGCCGGCCGACGTGCGCGACTATCCCAACGCCGTCAGCCAGGCCGTGACCGCCCTGCGTCTCGCGGGCGTCGGTGGCCCGTACGCGCTGGTGCTGAGCGCCGACGCCTACACCGCCGTGAACGAGACCGCCGACCACGGCTACCCGATCCACGAGCACATCGCCCGCGTGCTGGACGGTGAGATCATCTGGGCCCCGGCGATCGACGGGGCGTTCCTGCTGTCGACCCGCGGCGGCGACTTCGAGCTGCGCATCGGCCAGGATCTGTCCATCGGCTACCTGTCCCACGACGCGGACACGATCCAGCTGTACTTCCAGGAGACCCTCACCTTCCTCGCCTACACCGGCGAGGCGGCGGTGGCGCTGACGGCGTAGGCCGTAGGCGCAGAGGTTCCACGGCCGGCGGCGGGGAGAGGCGTCGAGCCGCCTCCTCGCCGGCGTTCAGCGACGCATGCGCGTCTTGCACTTCTCCGGCGATTTGCGAAGCCCCGGCGGGCAGTCGGAACCGGGCGACGACACGGAGGCGGTGGCCGGCGTCCCGCCGGGGGCGGTGCGCGCCGAGGACGGCTGCCCGCTCGCCGAGGGACCGGCCGCTGTCCGAACGGCCGGAACCGGGGTCTGCTCGCGCAATGAGGACCTGACCCTCGGCGATCCGCTGGAGGCGTATGGTGCGGACGGCTCTCCACCGGCCGCCCGCCCGTTCGACCCGCCGCCCAGGAGGAGGGTGACCGTTCCACCGATGAACAGGGCGAACGCGGCAAGAATCCCGCTGACGAGCACCATTCGCCGGCGCGGAGGGCGCGCTGTCAGCGCCCACAGTCGCCGGTCGGCGACCGTGAGTATTTTGCCCCTTTTATCCCGATGTCGACCACTCACGCGAGCAGGTTAGCGGTGTTTTAATCTCCATAAGACCGGATGAGCGAGGATGACCGGTCATGAACGAGCGACACGGCGGTCACCCCAGGACGTAGGCCACCGAATGAAACGGGTATGGCAGCCCAAGAACGGACGAAAGGAGAGGGGCGATGGGCATCGTGTCGCCGGGGTTTCACGGCCGGCGGCGAGGCGCGGGCGTGAAGCTGCCTCCCGGCCAGTACCTCACCGAGGACTTCCCCGTCCTGTCGGCCGGTCCGACGCCGAGGATCCGGCCGGAGGACTGGGAGTTCACGGTCACGACCGAGACGGGGCAGGAGCACCGCTGGAGTTGGCGGGAGCTGCTGGACCTGCCCGGCGAGACGCCGACGGTCGACATCCACTGCGTCACCAAGTGGTCCAAGCTCGGCACCTCATGGGAGGGCGTGTCGCTCGACACCCTGCTGGCCGACGTCGACACGGCGGCCGACTACGCCCTCGTCCACTCCTACGGCGGCTACACCACCAACCTGCCGCTGGAGGACCTCCTCGACGGCCAGGCGTGGATCGCCTACCGATTCGACGGTGAGGACCTGGCACCCGAGCACGGCGGCCCGGCGCGGCTGCTCGTTCCGCACCTGTACTTCTGGAAGTCCGCCAAGTGGGTGCGCGGCATCCGGCTGATGGACGAGGACGAGCCGGGCTTCTGGGAGACCGCCGGCTACCACGACTACGGAGACCCATGGCGCGAGCAGCGGTACCAGGGCGACTGAGCTGGCGGGTCGCCCGGCTCACCGACACGCGGGCGGAGACGGCGACGGCACGCACCCTGGTCTTCGACGTACCGGGGTGGCCGGGCCACCTGGCCGGTCAGCACGTCGACGTGCGGCTCACCGCCGACGACGGCTACAGCACCCAGCGCAGCTACTCGATCGCCGCGCCGGCGGACGGTGATCGCGTCGAGCTGACCGTGCAGGACGTCCCCGACGGCGAGGTCTCCTCGTACCTGACCGAGGGGCTGTCCGTCGGCGACCCCGTGGAGATCCGCGGGCCCGTCGGCGGGTGGTTCGTCTGGCGGCCCGCCGACACCGCGCCGGTGCTCCTCGTCGCGGGCGGCTCGGGCGTCGTGCCGCTGATGGCGATGGCCCGCGCCCGCCGCCAGGCCGGCAGCCGTACGCCGTTCCGCCTCGTCTACTCGGTGCGGACGCCCGCCGACCGGTACTACGCGGCGGAGCTGCGCCGCCCCGACCCGGGCCTCGACGTCGCCTACGTCTATACCCGGGCGGTGCCCGAGGGCTCGTCCCGCCCGCCCGGTCGGCTCGCCGTCGCGGACCTGAACTCCGGAGGGTGGCCCGCCGACTTCGCGCCGGACTGCTTCGTCTGCGGGCCGACCGGATTCGTCGAGACGGCCGCCGACATCCTCCTGTCCCTCGGCCATGACGCGCGAAAGATCAAGACGGAGCGGTTCGGCCCGACTGGAGGCTGATGTGATCGATGATTACGAGGACGGCAACGCGCTGGCCGGCCCGCTGAGCGAGATCTTCACCTTCGACGTCACGACAGCGGACACCCGCTGCGCGGGCTGCGGGCGTACGGGCCCGGTGGCGGGCCTGCGCGTCTACACCCACGCGCCGGGGCTGGTCGCCCGCTGCCCCGGCTGCGAGGAGGTGGTCCTGCGCGTGGTCCGCACGCCGACGGCCGCCTGGCTCGACCTGCGCGGCAGTGTCGCCCTGCGCATCCCGCTCGCCCCGGCGTGACCCCGGGCGCGGCGACACGCCGTCGCGCCCGGGGTCACCGACCGCGGGGCATGCCGCCGCTCGAAGGCACGACCTCGGGCGCGCGGCACCCTGCCCCGGCGGTGCCGGATAGAGATCACTACCTGGCGATGGCTGTCGGGGAGAACTTGACGGGCAGCGAGATCAGACCCCGGATCTGGAACGACGACCGCCAGGTCAGCTCATCGGGGTACACCGCGAGGGTCGCGTCCGGGATCCGGTCGAGGAGCACCTCCACGGCGGTACGGGCGATCACCTCCGCGAGCTCCGGCGCCGGGTACGGGCATCCGTGGCTGCCGTGCGCGAAGGACAGGTGCGCGTTGTTGGCCGGCGCGCCCGTGGCGGGCCGGACGTACGGGTCGGCGTTCGCCCCGGCCAGGCCGAGGAGGAGGGCGTCACCGGCCCGGATGTGCCGCCCGCCCAGCTCCGTGTCGCGGGTGGCCCAGCGACCGAGGCTGTTCTGCACCGGGATGTTCTCCCACATCACCTCGTTGAGCGCCTGGCTGACGCTCTGGCGGCCGCCGGAGAGGGTGAGGGAGAACCGGTCGTCGGTCAGCATCAGCTGGAGGGTGTTGCCGATCCAGTTGGCCGTCGGTTCCTGAGCCGCCAGCGTCAGGAGGATCACGTCGAACAAGAGCTCTTCGTCGGTGAGGGCCGCCGGGTGGGCCAGCATCCGGGAGGTGACGTCCGGGCCCGGATCCGCGCGCTTCGCCGCCACGAGCGCCCCCATCCTGGCGGCGACTCTCTGGTAGGCCGGAATGGCCTCCTCCCCGCCGTCGAGAGACGTGACCAGGTCCCGTGCGGTGTCCCCGACGTCGGCGATGGGGATGCCGATGATCCCGGCGATGGCCATGACCGGGATCGAGTAGACGTACTGCGTCATGAGCTCGGCCTCGCCGCTGCCGGCGAAGCCGTCGATCAGCGTGTCGGCGATCTCCTCGCACCGGGTTCGCAGCTCGAACTGGTCGACGCCGGAGAGGGCGTCGCTGATGGCGGCGACCCGGCGCTGGTGTTCGGGACCCTCGCCGAACAGCACCGATGGCTGGTAGGCGGTGTACTGGATGAGCGGCCAGTCGGGCGCGATGTTCGGCCACTGGTTCCAGATGCGCGGGTCGCGGGCGAACAGCTGGGGATCGCTGAAGAGCTGGTGCAGCTCCCGGTATCCGATCACCAGCCATGCCGGCACGTCGCCTTCCAGCAGCGCCGGCACGACGGGACCGTACGTCCGCCGCAGCTCCCGATACAGCTGGGCGGGGTTCTCCTGGTAACGCGGACCGTACAGGGGGACCGAGTCCGGAGGGATCGGAGACGGAGGCCCTGCGGGCGAGGGCGTCGCGTCGGCGGTCGGCTCGGTATGGGTCATGGGTGCCTTCCCGGGGCAATGGAGGACGGGTCATCCAGTTCCGGGCGCCGGGCCGGATTCGTCGTTCAAGGCCCGGCGCCGCGCACTGAGGATGCCACGGATCATGAACCGGCGATGGACGCCGGGGAGAACTTCACCGGCAAGGTGAGCAGTCCTCGCATCTGGAAGGACGAGCGCCAGGTCAGTTCGTCGGCAGGCACCGCGAGGGCCACGTCCGGAATGCGGTCGAGGAGCACCTCCACGGCGGTACGGGCGATCACCTCCGCGATCTCGGGGGCCGGATGTGGACACCCGTGACTGCCGTGGGCGAAGGACATGTGCGCGTTGTTGACCGGCGCGCCCGATGCGGGCCGCACGTACGGGTCGGCGTTCGCACCGGCCAGGCCGAGGAGGAGCGCGTCACCGGCCTGGATGCGCCGGCCGCCGAGCTGCGTGTCCCGGGTGGCCCAGCGGCCGAGGCCGGCCTGCACCGGCGCGTTCTCCCACAGCACCTCGTTGAGCGCCTGCCCGACACTGCGGCGTCCGCCGGAGAGGGTGAGGGAGAACCGGTCGTCGGTCAGCATCAGGTGCAGCGTGTTGCCGATCCAGTGCGCCGTCGGTTCCTGTCCGCCCATCGCCACGAGGAGCAGGTCCGCGGCGAGTTCCTCGTCGGTGAGGGCCGCCGGGTGGGCCAGCATCCGGGAGGTGACGTCCGGGCCCGGCTCCGCGCGCTTGGCCGCCAGCAGATTCTGCATCGTGGCGGCGAGCCGCCCGTAGGCCGCCGCGGCTCCCTCGCCGCCATCGAGCGCGGCGACGGCGTCCCGGGCGACGCCATCGATCTCCGACGTCGAGATGCCCATCATCCAGGCGACGGTCATCACCGGGATCGAGTAGACGTACTGCGTCATGAGCTCGGCCGCGCCGCTGCCGGCGAAGCCGTCGATCAGCGCGTCGGCGATCTCCTCGCACCGGGCGCGCAACTCGAACTGGTCCACTTCGGAGAGGGCGCCGCTCATCGCGTCGACCCGGCGCTGATGGTCGGGGCCCTCACCGAACAGGATCGACGGCTGGTAGGCGACGAACGTCATGAGCGGCCAGTCGGGCGGGATGTTGGGCCACTGGTTCCAGATGCGCGAGTCCCGGGCGAACAGCTGCGAATCGCTCATGAGCTCGTGCAGCTCCCGGTATCCGATCACCAGCCACGCGAAAACGTCGCCTTCGAGCAGCACCGGCACGACGGGACCGTGCGTCCGCCGCAACTCACGGAAGATCTCGGCCGGGTTCTCCCGGTAGCGCGGGCCGTACAGCGGGACGGCGTCCGGATGCTCGGCGAGCACCGGCGGCACGGGTTCGGGGTGTTGCTGAGTCATCGGATGCCTTCTCGCGCCGCAGGCGGAAGACACGGGCCGGGAACGCTCCAGAGCGACGCCTGGAACGACGACGGCCCGGTCATCGGGCGCCTTCCTGCGCGGTGGACAGGGAGTACAGGTGGTTCACGAGCGTGATCAGCACCTTCTTGCTCGAATCGCGCTCGCGGGCGTCGCACTCGATCAGCGGGATGTCCTCGGACAGGTCCAGCGCCTGCCGGATGTCCTCGAGGCTGTGCGCCGGACCGCCGAAGTCGTTACGGGCGACGATGAACGGCATCCCGTGGTGCTCGAGACGGTCGATGGCGTACCAGGAGTCCTGAACGCGCCGGGTGTCCACGAGCACGACCGCTCCGAGGGTGCCGGCGAAAAGCCGGTCCCACAGGAACCAGAACCGCTGCTGACCCGGGGCACCGAACAGGTACAGCACCATCTGGTCGTTCAGGCTGATCCGGCCGAAGTCGAAGGCCACCGTCGTGGTGGTCTTGTCCTGCACGCCGCCCGCGTCGTCGATCCCGACGCCGGCCCGCGTCATCACCTCTTCGGTGCTGAGCGGGCGGATCTCGCTGACCGACCGGACCATGGTCGTCTTGCCCACGCCGAAGCCACCGACGATGACGATCTTGAGTCCGTTGCTGGCGGTGCTCCGCAGCGGCGTACTGGTGACCCGGTCAGAGCTTTTCAAGTCCAAGGAGCACCTGCTTCAGGATGGCGGGATCGGGGAGTTTGGTCTTGGCGGGAGCCGCGGACGGGTGACGTGCGGTGATTCGGCCGGTGTCGAGCAGGTCGCAGAGCAGGATCTTCACGACGCTGACCGGCAGCCCGAGCTCCGCGGAGATCTCCACGACCGCCATCGGGTTCGTGCACATGCGGAGGATCTTCACGTGCTCGGACTGCATGCCCGGCGTAGGGTCGCACTCGCTGACGATCAGTGAGACGAGGTCGATCGAGCTCTCATCGACCCGGCTGCGTCCGCCGGTGACGATGTACAGCCGGTCCGGGTCCTCTCTGTCGACTGACCGGGACGTCATCGTGCGACGCTGCCCTTCTGCGGCAGGCGGGGCTGGGCGACCAGGTACTCGCCGAGCTGCTCGACCAGCTCGTGCATGTTGTGGCCGATCACGCCGACGTCGGCGTCCTCGCTCGCGATGAGGGCCAGGTGGGCGCCCTCCCCGGCCTCGACGATGAACAGCAGCCCGCCGTGGAACTCGGTCATGGACTGGCGGAGGCCACCGGAGCCGTCGCCGAACTCCGCGGAGGCGCCGTAGGACAGGCTCTGGATGCCCGAGGCGATGGCGGACAGCTGGTCGGCCTGGTCGACGCTCAGCCCGTACGTGTGGCAGAGCTTCAGGCCGTCCTTGGACAGGACGATGGCGTGCCGGCTGTCCGGCGTCCTCTCGAGGAGGTTCTCCAGCAGCCAGTCGAGGTCGCGATCTGTGGTCTTCATAGGTTGTGCGGGGCGGTGATCCGGGCGCGGGCGCCGGAGATTCGTCCCCTGCCTCCAATCTCTTGTCGTGTCATTCCGGCTTGGCAGGGCGAGCCGAACATTCAGCTCTCATCGATCTCGGGTGCGGGTGCCTCATCGCTCGTGCGCTTGCGGCGACCGGCCTCATGGAAGGCGCTGAACCTCGCTCCAGGGTCTGACGCGGGCTTCACGGATCGGGGCTTCGGCGCCTCCGGCGTGCCGGGCGCGGAGGACGACGACGCCGCCGCGAGCGTCTGGCCTCTGCGGCGCTTGGGCATTCCGGCGATCATGTCGTCGCGGGTCGTGTTGTTCTCTCCCTCGCTCTCGACCTCGGGGGCGGCGAACGGTCCCGTCGGCGGGTCGGTGTCCCGGTCGGCCACCACGCTCTCGTCGGGCGCCACGGCCGGGGCGGAGACGTCCGCCGGCGTGGCGACGGCGGCGACCGGCTCGGACAGCACGAAGCCGCCCGTGGCGGTCGCGGTGTCGGCTCCGGCGCGGGTGGCCACGGCCCCGATACGGCGGGCTCCCCCGGCGAGCATCCGCGACGCGCTGTCGGCGATCGACGGCGCCACCTGCGTGATGAGCTGCCGCGGGATCATGACCACCACTCCGGTGCCGCCGCGGGAGGACGGCCGGAAGGAGACGGTGAGGCCGTGTTTACGCGCGAGGGCGCCCACCACCGCGAGGCCGAGACGGGTGCCGGACAGCGACGTCAGGTCCAGTGACTCCGACGACACGGCCCGCTCCGCGCGCTCCAGCGCGGCGGCGCTCATGGCCAGGCCGCCGTCCTCGATCGTGACCACGACGCCCGCGTACACCTCTTCGACGTACACGTGCACCTCTTCCGAGGGCGGGGAGAAACTCGTCGCGTTGTCCATCAGTTCGGCCAGGGCGTGCATGACCCCTTCGGCCGCGTAGCCCGCGACCGCGTCGGTGCTGGTGGAGTGGACGCGGACCCGCTGGTAGGCGCTGATCCGGCCGACGGCACCGCGCAGGATGCTCTCCATCACGATCGGCTTGGTCCAGCGTCGGCCGGAGCGGGCGCCGGTCAGCACGGCGATGCTGTCGGCGAGGCGGCCCGCCTGGGCGGTGGCGTGGTCGAGCTTGAGCAGGTCGCCGAGGACCTCCTCGTCGTGGCGGTTCTCCATCTCGCGCAGGTCGGCGAGCATGCTCGTGGTCAGGGCCTGGACGCGTCCCGCCGCGTTCGCGCAGGCGGACATCGCGGCCGCGCGCATGCGCTCTCCCCGGGCGACCTCGTCGACGAGGATGCGGAGGATCCGCCGGTGCACGGCGTCGGCGGGCTGCTCGACCGATGACATGGCCGTGTCGGCGGACGCGCCGTCGCGCAGCCGCTTCACCACGGCGGGCAGCGTCGCGTCGGCGAGCCGGGCGATCTCCGATTCCATCGTGGCGATGCGCTCGCGGAGGACGCGCGCGGCCTGGAATCCGTAGGCGGCGAGGGCCAGCGCGGCGCACAGGGCGAGCCCCGCGACGCCGGTGCAGGCGGCGACGAACCCTCGATCCGCGGCGGGGACCGCGGCCGTCGCCCACAGGCAGGCGCCGCCGGTGACGATCACCGCGGCCAGCAGGACGAGTAGGGCCCGGTCCATCGGCGGGCGCTCCGCCCGCTGGTGGGTAGGAACGTGTGCTGACATCTATCAGGTCCTCGTCGGCGGTTGGATCAGGAACGGAGTCATCCGGGAGGCGTGGACCGCTCCTTCCCCGCAGGCGGGAGAGCCGACCACACTCAGGAAATAGCGGATAAATCGGCGTGAGAGCGCCGTTCGGCACGGAGGGCGGCTATGTCCTCGGCCGGGCATCGCACGAAGAGGCGCCGAGAGCGACAGAAAGTGAAAGCCATTCGCTTTCGCCGATCCGCGCGTTCGTACGTCTCTATCTCGATCCCTCGCCTCAGCCGCGATGTCCGTCCTGACCCCGGACAGGGGCCAGGCTGCGTACGGGCGGAAATAGTACTGCTTCAGTAGTTCCCATGCGACGGTTTGTCACTTTTCGGTGGCATTTCGTACTTTGCCGGAGGGGAGCCCCCTCATCCGGCGTGGCCCCGTACGGGCGCCGGGGTGAATCGCACCGGCAACGCGATCAGACCTCTCATCCACACGGACGGACGCCACACGAGGTCGTCGGCGGCGACGGCCAGCGTCACGTCGGGGAGCCGGTCGAGGAGCACCTCGACACCGGTCTCGGCGATCACCTCGGCGACCTCACGCGCCGCCTGGGGGCAGCCGTGTTCGCCGTGGCTGAACGACATGTGCGCCTGGTTGCCGAGCGCCTCGGGGTCGGTCTGCGGCCGCACCTGCGGGTCGGTGTTGGCCGCCGCCAGCCCGAGAACGACCATGTCACCCTTCCGGATCCGCCGCCCGCCGAGCTCGGTGTCGCGCGTGGCCCAACGGCCGACGAAGTTCTGGGTCGGGGTGTCCTCCCACAGGACCTCATTGAGGGCCTGGCCGATGCTGCGGCGGCCTCCGGACAGGTTCAGCGCGAAGCGGTCGTCGGTGAGCATGAGCCGCAGCGTGTTGCCCAGCCAGTCGGCCGTGGTCAGCTGACCGGCCCCCATGATGAGGAACAGATCGGTCGGGATCTCGTCGTGGGGAAGCCCCGCCGGATGCGCCAGCAGCCGAGAGGGGACGTCGTCGCCGGGACCCTCGCGCTTCTCGGCGACGAGGCGCTGCATCCGGGCGACCACACGCTGGTGCGCGCGGACGGCCTCCTCCCCCTCATCGGCGGAGGCTGCGATGTCACGGGCCAGGGCGGGCGCGTCGGACTCGGGCAGTCCGAGCAACCCGGCGATGACGAGCACGGGCAGCCGGAGCGCGTACTGGGCGATGAGGTCGGCCTCACCACGGCCGGCGAACTCGTCGATCAGCCCGTCGGCGATCCGCTCGACCTCGGACCGCAGCTGGAACTGGTCGACGGCGGCGAGGGCGTCACCGGTGGCCCCGGCCCGCCGCTGGTGCTCCTCGCCCTCGACGTGAAAGGAGCAGGGCTGATGTTCGGCGTACGGCCGGAGGGACCAGTCGGCCGCGACGCGGTCCCAACTGTGCCAGCGGCGGGAGTCGCGGCCGAAAAGCTGGGGGTTGCTCGTGACCTGCCAGACCTCGCGATAGCCCAGGACCAGCCACGCGGGCGCGTCACCCTCGAGAACGACCGGGGCGACCTGACCGTGCTCCTGCCGGATCCGCCGGTACACCTCGGCGGGCTCCCGCTGGAACCTCGACCCGTACAGCGCGAAGCCCGTCGCGTCGTCCGGGCCTTCCGCCGTCGGGGCCGCCGGCGGCGAGGGATGGGGGTTCGTCACAGCGCCTCCCGGTGAAAATACGGGCATCTGACCACAGACTGGGTCAGAGCACCGAATGAGGCAGCAAAAATAGCGCCTTACCCGCTATCTCCACACGAGTACGGAGCGTTTCCTTCACCCCCGGAAGCACGCGATCCTCACGGACACGCCCGGTCTCCGTGGGACGCGCCCACGGAGACCGGCGTGTTCGGGTGATCGTCAGCCGGTGACGGGCAGGTTGCTGGGCACCGGGGTGGGCTTGGGCGCCTGGCTCGGGGGTGTGGTCGGGCCGGTCGGCGACGGGGTCGGCTTACCGGTGGGCTGGCCGGGCGGAGTGGTGCCGCCCGGCGGCTGGGTGGGCATGTCGGCTGCGTTGCAGGTGGCCGAGGAGATGCTGATGGTCTGGGCGTTTGCGAGGCGGACTTCGATGGCGGTGACGGTGAGGCTGCCGTCGGGGTTGTTGACCTGTTTGTTGAGGGTGACGGCGACGGCGCCCAGGCCTTGGACGGGGACGCTGATCGCGCTGTTGGGTGCGGCGTCGACGGCGAGGCGGTGGCCGGCGATCTGGGCGTCAGCCAGGTGGGAGACGCCGTTGCCGTTCTTGCAGGTGGCGGTGACGAGGTGGGCGGTGAGGGCGGCCTTGGCGACGCTCAGGTCGGTGACGCTGGCGCGGGCGTAGGCGGGTTTGGCGGTGACGTGCAGGATCTTGACGTCGATGAGGGGGTTGGCCGGCAGGTGGATCAGGCTCTTGTCGGCGGTGGCGGTGACGGCCGGCGTCTGGGGGATGGCGACCAGGCCCTGGGCGGCCAGGCCGTAGGCCGAACCGGTCCCGGTGGTGGCCGAGGCCGTACCGGCCAGGGCCAGCGGCACGGCCAGCGCACCGGCGGCCACCGCGCAGGCGGCAAGACGGGTCGAAAGCATTGCGACTCCTTGGGGGGATGAGCGAAAAAGGCGTGCCACGGTGCCCGGATGGGCCGTGGCGGGACTGGGCGGTGGCCCGTGGGGGGACTGGGCGGTGGCCCGTGGCGGGACTGGGCGCGGGTGGCCCGTGATCGCGGGCGTGACCATCGACCGGCCGGATCGTCGACCGGGCGGCATCGACCGCTGTGCGCCCTACCGGGATCCCCTTCGGACCTGCACCGAAGGGTGTATCTAGGCCGTGACGACGACCGGTGTGCCGAGGGGGACCTCGGACAGCTTCTTGAGCGCGTCGGCGGGTACACGGACGCAGCCGTGCGTGACCGCCTTGCCGAACACCGACACACTCGGCCAGCCGTGGAAGGCCACCGTGCCGGGGCCGCCGCCGAACGTGTCGAGCGTCTCGGAGTGCGCGCCGACCGGCAGGATGAGCGGGCTGAAGGTCTTCTTGGCCGGGGCCAGGGAGGCCAGCAGGAACGTGCGCCCGATGGGGGTCGGCGTCTTGGCGGCCCCGACCGCGACGGTCCAGCTGCCGACCCGGTGGCCGGACCGGGTGAGCGTCAGCGTGCGCGCCGAGTCGTCCACCTTGATCTGGTACGGGCTGTGGGCGGTCTCCAGACCGACCTTCCCGGTGGGGATCCAGCCGGTGGAACGGTTCGGCCGGCTGGGCAGCAGGACGCGCTCCCATCCCGGCTTCGTCTCGACGACCGGGACCCAGGTCGGGCCGCCGAGCTGTGTGCTGGGCAGCACGGCCACGGGCGGCCCCCCGGCGGTGGCGGACACGGGCACGGCGGCCTTCGGATGGGCCACCGTGCCGTCGGCCGCGGCGTCGGCGGCGTCCTGCCCGAGACCTTTCAGCGTGGTGTAGGTCGTCGCCTGTGGCAGCTTTCCGGTGGACGGTGCCGCCTTGTCACCGGACGGCGCCGGGGAGTGGCTCTTGCCGCAGCCCGTCGCCAGCATCGCGACGGCCGCCGTGGCTGCGGCGGCCGTCGTCAGACTGCGCGCCCGCACCGGCGCGTGCGGCAGCGCCGCACGGCCACGGGGAGCACGGATGGAACGATCGGTCACGAATACTCCAGGAGATCGTGATTCAGGGGGAGGCGAGCGGGGATCTCGCGAGACCGTTATCTCGGAGGGAAGCCACATAACTACCACAAGTAACGGCGGGTCCGTCAGTCACTCCATGAAATCAGTTGACAACAGATGCCCACCTGGGGAGATAACGCTAGATATCGCCACCGTCACCGTACGGTGACAAAGACCTCACCTCGACGGGTCGGCCCGAAATGCCGCACTCTGGGCAGCGGCTCCCGGGACACGCCCATGCGGCCCGCCTCACCGCGAGCACGGCCGTTCGCCGTCCGCATAGCAGCACTAGCTAAAAACCGATGAGCTGGAATGATTCGGGCTATGAGCATTCCGATCCTGATGACGGTCGACGATGATCCGTCGGTGTCCCGCGCCGTCGCCCGTGACCTGCGGCGACGTTACGGAGGCGACTACCGCGTCGTACGGGCCGACTCAGGTGCCGACGCGCTGGAGGCGTTGCGGGAGATCAAGCTGCGCGGTGACGCGGTCGCCGCCATCCTCGCCGACTACCGAATGCCCCACATGAACGGAATCGCCTTCCTCGAGCAGGCGATGGACCTCTTCCCGCACGCCCGGCGCGCGCTGCTCACGGCGTACGCCGACACCGACGCGGCGATCCAGGCGATCAACGTCGTCGACGTCGACCACTACCTGCTCAAGCCCTGGGACCCTCCGGAGGAGAAGCTCTATCCGGTGGTGGACGCGCTCGTGGAGACCTGGCGCGCCGTCGGGGACCGGCCGGTCGAGGAGACCAAGCTCATCGGGCACCGCTGGTCGCGCCCGTCGTACGAGGTCCGCCAGTTCCTGGCCCGCAACTCGGTCCCCTACCGGTGGTACTCCGTCGACGAACCCGAGGCGGTCCGGCTGCTGGAGGCGGCCGGCGCGACCGAGGACGAGATCCCGGTGGTGATCACCCCGGACGGCAAGACGCTGCGCACCCCGACCGGCGCGGAGATCGCCTCCGCCGTCGGGCTGTCGACCGAGCCGGCCGCCGAGTTCTACGACCTAGTGGTGATCGGCGGCGGGCCGGCCGGGCTGGGAGCAGCGGTGTACGGCGCGTCGGAGGGGTTGCGGACCGTCCTGGTGGAGAAGAAGGCCACCGGCGGCCAGGCCGGGCAGAGCTCCCGGATCGAGAACTACCTCGGCTTCCCCGACGGCGTCTCCGGCGCGCAGCTCACCGGCCGCGCGCGGCGCCAGGCGCAGAAGTTCGGCGCCGAGGTTCTCACCGCCCGGGACGTCGTCGGGCTGGCCGTCCGCGGCTCGGCCCGGGTGATCACGTTCGGCGACGGTTCGGAGATCGCCGCGCACTCGGTGGTGCTGGCGACGGGCGTGTCCTACCGGGCTCTGGAGGCCGACGGCGCGGAGCGGCTCACCGGGCGGGGCGTGTACTACGGCTCGGCGTCGACAGAGGCCCAGTCCTGCAGCGGCGAGGACGTCTACATCGTCGGCGGGGCGAACTCCGCAGGTCAGGCCGCGGTGTTCTTCTCCCGCTACGCCCGCACGGTGACCCTTCTCGTACGGGGGCCGTCGCTGGAGCGGTCGATGTCGCACTATCTGATCGAGCAGCTGCGGGCGATCGACAACGTTCAGGTCCGGGTGTGCACGACGGTCACGGCGGTCGACGGCGACGAGCACCTGGAGCGGGTGACGCTGCACGACGCGAGCACCGGCGCCACCGAGACGCTGCCGACCGACCACCTGTTCGTGTTCATCGGCGCGGCGCCCCGCACGGAGTGGCTCGGCGACACGGTCTTCCGGGACTCCCACGGTTTCGTGTGCACCGGCCCGGACCTGTTGCGCGAGGGGCGCCGCCCGAAGGGCTGGACCCTCGACCGCGATCCGCTGTACCTGGAGTCGTCCGTGCCGGGTGTCTTCGTCGCCGGTGACGTACGCTCGCAGTCGGTCAAGCGGGTCGCCTCCGCCGTCGGCGAGGGCGCGATGGCGGTCGCGCTCGTCCATCGGTACCTGGAGGAGCGTTGAGCATCGAATCTCTCACCCCGGACGAACTCCGCACCCTGTTCCTGTTCGAGAAGCTCTCGGACGAGCAGGTCGCCTGGATCGCCGAGCACGCGGTCGTCGAGGAGTACGCCGCCGGAGCGCAGGTGATCGCGGAGGGCGACCCCGCGACCTGCTTCTACGTGCTGCTGTCCGGCACGTTGCGGATGTGCCGGACGGTCCACGGCGACGAAGTGGAGATCGTCCGCACCGAACAGCGCGGGGTGTACTGCGGCGCCACCCAGCTCCTCATGGGCCAGCGGGGCGACCAGCGCTACTCCGCCTCCGTGTACGCCGTCACCGACCTGACCTTCCTGGCGCTGCCGGCCGAGCAGTTCGGCGAGCGGTTCATGAAGTGGTTCCCGATGGCCGCGCACCTGCTGGAGGGCATGTTCCTCGGGCGGCGCACCAGCGACGCCATCGTGGGGCAGCGGGAGCGGCTGCTCGCGCTCGGTGCGCTGTCGGCCGGCCTGACCCACGAGCTGAACAACCCGGCCGCCGCCGCCGTACGCGCGACGTCCTCGCTGCGTGAGCGGGTCGCGGGGATGCGCCACAAGCTGGCGCTCCTGGCCCGCGCCGACATCGACCCGAACCTCCTCGAACGCCTCATCGACGTCCAGGAACAGCTGGTCAAGCAGGTCGCCGACGCGCCGGAGCTGAGCGCGATCCAGACCGCCGACCGGGAGGACGAGCTGACCGACTGGTTCGACGAGCACGACGTCGCCGACGGGTGGAACCTCGCCGCGGTCTTCGTACCCGCCGGCATCACCACGGAGCGTCTGGACGAGGTGCGGGAGGCGGTCGGCGGCGACAACCTGAACACGGCGCTGCGCTGGCTCGGCTACGCGGTGGAGACCGAGACGCTCATGGGCGAGATCGAGGACGCCACCACCCGGATCTCCACCCTCGTCGGGGCCGCCAAGCAGTACTCCCAGATGGACCGCGCCCCGTTCCAGTGGGTCGACGTGCACGACGGCCTGGTGTCCACGCTCATCATGCTGTCGGGGAAGATCGGGAAGAACGTCCGGGTCGTGAAGGAGTTCGACCGGTCGCTCCCGGAGATCCCGGCGTACGCCGGCGAGCTCAACCAGGTCTGGACCAACCTGGTGGACAACGCGCTCGCCGCGATGAACGGCGAGGGCACGCTCACGATCCGCACCAGCCGGCAGAACGACCGGGTGCTGGTCGAGATCGGCGACACGGGACCGGGCGTCCCGGCCGACCTGCGGGAGCGGATCTTCGAGCCTTTCTTCACGACGAAGGCGGTGGGCGAAGGCACCGGGCTCGGGTTGGACATCTCCTGGCGGATCGTGGTCAACCGTCACCACGGTGACCTGCGGGTCACGTCCGAGCCCGGCGACACCTGGTTCCAGGTGGGGCTTCCGCTGACGGAACAGCCGGAGGCCTGAAAGGTCCGTTTCGTACCGAGACTGCCCCGCGACGTCCGTGCGGCGCGACCTCCCTGTGTCCGTCCGCACATTCGGCCGCCCGCCCGGAATAGGTCACTTCGGGCGGTGGCGGCGGGGATAATGCCTGCGATGAGTGGCTTCCGTAAGTTCATACTGCGCGGCAACCTGGTCGACCTCGCCGTCGCGGTCGTCATCGGCACGCAGTTCAGTAACCTTGTCAAACAGTTCGTCGACTCCTTCATCAGCCCCCTGCTGGCCCTCGTCGGAGGACAGCCCGACTTCACCGGCCTCGTGCTCAAGGTCGGCAAGGCGAAGTTCACCTATGGGGCGTTCCTCACCGAGGCACTGTCCTTCCTGATCTCCGCGGCCGTCGTCTACTTCGTGATCGTGCTGCCGGTCGCCCGCCTGCTGCAGCTGTTCGACCGGAAAAACGCGGAGACCGAGCGCGAGTGCCCCGAGTGCACCATGAAGATCCCCCTGGCGGCGCGGCGCTGCCCGGAGTGCACGGCCGTCATCAGGCCGGCGACCGAGCGACCCCAGCCGGCGTTCTGACGGGAGAAGAGGACGAGCGACGCAGCCCCCCGGCGGCGGAATCGGCCGCCGGGCGTACCAGACCAACGCCCCGGGCCCCAGCGAGGGGTGCCCAGGGCGTGTGCTGTCGGACACAACGGCGGTGCCGGTCCGGTACTCCTCGTTATCCGAACTGGCCGATCTGGTAGTCGCCGGCGGGCTGCTGGACGATGACGTTGATGCGGTTGTAGGCGTTGATGAGGGCGATGAGGGACACCAGGGCGGCGAGCTGGTCCTCGTCGTAGTACTTGGCGGCGTTCGCCCATGCCTCGTCGGTGACACCACCGGCGGCGTCGGCGATGCGGGTGGCCTGTTCGGTCAGTTCCAGGGCGGCCCGCTCGGCGTCGGTGAAGACCTTGGCCTCCCGCCAGGCCGCGATCAGGTTGAGGCGCTGCTGGGACTCCCCTGCGTGCGTGGCCTCTTTGGTGTGCATGTCGGTGCAGAAGCCGCAGCCGTTGATCTGGCTGGCGCGGATCTCCACCAGTGCCGCCGTCGCGGCGGGCAGCGTCGAGTCCGACAGGGCCTTGGAGGCCGAGTTGATGTACTTCAGGAACTTCCCTGCGGCCGGGTTACCGTAGTAGTTGAGACGGGCGTCCACGCTGATCTCCTTGCCGTGTTGGTTGTTACACCTCTCTGACAGAACAGCTCGGCACGATGTGACACGAACGGATGTGACCCCCGTCTCCCCTGCCGCAGGGGACCACCTACGACACCGCAGCTTCACCGGGTCTTCTGTACGCCACCGACCGGCACGCGCCGCCTCTCGGCGAGATCCAGTCCGCCGACTTTCGGAGAAATCTCGCTCGATGGGAACATCGGCCGCGCTTGTGCCGTTCATCCCAACGTGGCCGATGTGCCTGGTGTCCCCGGGCCTCAACTATCGCCTTCGCGGAATACCGTTCGGCTGGAGCCGCGTTGTGCCTTTCGCCGAGAGGCGACCCGCACATCGGTACACATGCGTCGACGGCCCTGCCGGGATTCCCGGCAGGGCCGTTCGATTTGCGGGTGATCCGGGAAGGCATCGCGGAGGAGAACGCCCCGAAACGCCTGCGCGCTCGGGTCGCCGGCCGAGAGCCGCCGTCCGCGTCCTCGGCTCCGTACTTCGGATCCTCTCCCTGGCCGACGAGGACGGCGAGGACGAGGTGATCCCCGACCCGGACGAGGGCGTGGCCGCGCTGCGCGAGATCGCCTGGGAATGAGAAGCCGTTGGCTTACCTCGCGCGGCGCCCCCGGGCAACGTCACCCGCCGGCGCGCTCCTCGGCGTGGCCGGGGTAACGGGTCACCGGGTCCGCCGACGCGCCGCGCCGGTCCCGAGGGCGAGGACCAGAAGGCCATCGACGCGATGAACAACACGCCTGAGCTTGATCGTCGAGGTTCTTCGCATGAGGAACGACGAAGAACCTCGACGATCACGGTCGGCTCAGTCGGCGACGAGGCGACTCCGCGGGCCTTCCTGCTCACGCTGCCGCCGGACGACGTACGTGCCGGACACGCAGCCGGTGGCTCCGTGCTCCGGGTGCAGCAGGTAGACGGGAGCCGAGTGTCTGCGACCGGCCAGAGCGGCGCAACGTTCTCCGAGCCCTATGCACGCCCCTCACCGGCAGACGACACCGGGACACCATCGCGACCGCGGGCAGGAGCCAGGCCGCGCACCCTCTGGCCCACCTCGCCGCGCCGCGTGCAGAAGTCTCGGGAAAAGCCCCCACCGGTCGCCGGTTCGCCACACCTTGCTCTCATTTGGGAGGCGGGCCGCGCGGCCTTCACCGAGCGTTCCGCCCGCCCCTCGACACCGGGCCACCACCGCGACCCCGCACCGGAGACGCCGCCGCGCCCTGGCCCCGGCGGGCGCCGACGGCACTGGCCTTGCCGCCGCCGTTGACGGGACGAATCCGGCGACCCGGACGTTCGACCGGCCACGACGGCGGCAAAGAGTCAACGGTGACGGCGATCTGACGCGTCGGCGGCGTCGAGGTCGGCGCAGTGTCCGACGATGCGCTCGACCACGTCCACCCGGTCATGCGACGGGTGACGCACGGTGCCCAGGCCCGGCGCGCGGTAGGTGATCGAGCCGTTCCGCACCCAGACGTGCATGCCGGCGCGTACGCAGATGACCGCCATGCCGTAGCCGATGGACAGTTGCAGCGGGCCGAGGCCTCGGGCGGCGAGGAGGGCGTGGATCTCCTCCGCCGTCCGCCGCGCGGTGCTCCCGCACGGCGTGAGGAGCCCGGCCGGTACGGGGACGGTGAAGGACACCGCCTTCCCCGGGACCGGCCCGGCGCCCAGCCGCGACCGCGTCCGGTGCACGCCCCACTCGCCGCCGTACTCGACGGTCAGCGCGTCCACCACCTCGAAGCCGCGCCCGCCCTCGGCGTCCGGTGGCGGCCGCAGCCGCCCGTTCGGTACGGGTCCGTGCCAGGGCGCGGAGTCGTACACGGCGAAGACGACCTCCGGCCGGGCGCGCCACCGGATGTACGCCCACAGCTCCGGCAGCCCGGCCATCGGCGGGTACGCGGGGACCTGGCGGCCGTACGCGTGGACGTGCACGTTGGTCGCCAGCTCCGACAGGGCGACGGCGGCGTCGTACGTCGTGACGTCGGGCATCCGCAGTTCGGCGAACACCGCCTTGAGCACACCTCGCGCGAATCCCGCCCCCGTCGGCCCCGGAGGCAGGGGCCAAGCGGCACACCCGCCGGCCGGTACGACCTTCGGGTCGACGACGCCGATCACTGTTCCCATGCCTACCCCGTCACCCGTCTGCCGGAATCTCCGTCAACAGCCTCCCCAATCGCGTGACTTTCAGTAATGATTTGTTCTACACAGTGTTACTTCCCGGCCAACCGGCCCCCGCCGGTTGCCAACACCGGCCAACGGAGGTGGCGAAATGCCGCGCCGACCCAACCCCCTCGACCCGTCTTCCTCTCCCCTCGCCCTCTTCGGCTCGGAGCTGCGCTTCCTGCGCGAGCGCGCCGCTCTGTCCCAGGACCAGGTCGGGGCGAAGGCCAACTACAGCGGCTCGCACATCGGCTCGATCGAGCGTGCCGAGGACATGCCGCTGCGCGACTTCGCCGTGAAGATGGACAAGGTCCTCAACGGGAACGGCATCCTCCCCCGCCTCTGGGACGGCCTCCTCAAGCGCAGCGTCCACCCACCGTGGTTCGACTGGCCGATCCACGAGGCCGCCGCCGACCTGCTGCGCAGCTTCCATCTCGCCGTGGTCGACGGCCTGCTACAGACCGAGGCATATGCTCGCGTGCTGCTGCACGGCGACGAGCAGGCGGTGCGGGCACGGATGGCACGTCAGGAGCTCCTCCGGCGGACCGAGCCCGACCCGCCCTACCTCGTCTCCGTGCTCGATGAGAGCGTGCTCTGGCGCGATATCGGCGGCCCGGAGGTGATGCGCGAGCAGCTCCAGCACCTGGTCTCGGTGGTCTCCGAGCGGATCAGCGTGCATGTGCTCCCGTGCGGCCTGCACCGTGGCATCAACGGATCATTCATCCTGGCCACACTGGAGGATCGGAGGGAGGTAGCGTACGAGGAGGCGGCGGCGCGCGGGATCACGACGGGCGAACCGAAGGTCTTGGCGACACTGACCGAGCGGTTCGAGTCGATCCGGTCGCGGGCGCTTCCAGTCGATCAGTCCCTCGACCTGATCATGAGGACGGCGAAGCAACGATGGAGTTGACCACCCCCGAGTGGCGCAAGTCCACCCGCAGCGGCGACAACGGCGGAGCTTGCGTCGAGGTCGCGGTCTGGCGCAAGGCGAGCCGCAGCGGCGACAACGGCGGCGACTGCTTCGAGGTCGCGGTGCTGTCGGTCGCGGGCGGCGACGACCGCGCCTGACCCGCGATCACACCGGACGATCACCCGGCCGGGCGACACCGGTCCGCGTGGCCGCGAAC
>NZ_JAMXMY010000009.1 GCF_024055795.1 Actinoallomurus purpureus
ATCGGTGGGAAAACGGCAGGATTGCCGCTGGGCGGCCCTTGCAGTCTGCTTGAGCCGGATGCGATGAAAGTCGCCCGTCCGGTTCTGAGGGGGCCGGGGCGCAGCAATGCGCTCCGGCTACCCGACAATGTCCCGTGCCATGGTGCGGGCACACCAAGCGGGCCAACCGGCCCGGCCGGGACACCTTCTGTTGTCGCCGGTGTGGGTTCGCTGGCCCCGCCGACGTCATCGCCGCCACCAACATCCGCAAACGCGCGTGCGTGGCGTGGGCATTCGTCAGCATGCCCGTCCCCAACCCCGACAGGGGGAAGGGAGATGCGACCCCGGCACGACAGCCGGCCGCGACGGGGAGCGCAACAAGGCGTGAACACCCGAGCCGCAAGCTCGACCGTTCACGGCCGAGAAGCTGACGTCGTTCATCTGCAAGGTCGCCTCGCGGTGCAACCTCGGCTGCGACTACTGCTACGTCTACCACCACGCCGACCAGAGCTGGCGGAGCCAGCCGAAGCGCATGTCACTGTCGACTGCCGCCCAGCTGGGTCGCCGGATCAACGAGCACGCCGTCGTGCACGGGCTGCCGGAGGTCGACTTCATCCTGCACGGCGGCGAGCCTCTTCTGCTCGGCGTCGACTACCTGCGCCGTCTGTGCGAGACGGTGACCCGCGGCGGGTCCGGGAGCGGCTGGCGGCGGAGGCACCCGGCCGTTTGGAGGAATCCGGGTTCACCGCGGCGTACGAGGCGGTCTGCTCCGCCCCCGGCGACACGCAGCAGCGGGTGCTCGGCCACCCGAGCGCCGCCTTCTGGACGGAGGGGGCCTGGGATCTGCTCCGGCGCCACGCGCATGAACGGTTCCCCGAGGTGCACCTGATCCCGCACCTGCGGGAGTCGGGCGGTTCGCCGTCTCGGTCCTGCGCCTGGCGGGCCGGAACGGTCTCGTGGCGACCGTGCGCAGCGATCCGTACGGGCGCGTGGCCCTGCCGGGCGCCGGCGTCAGCCTTCGCGGCGGACTGAGGAGGCCCGGCGCCGCACCCGAATGGTCGCCGCGGTGGCCTGAGGCGGCCCGGGGCCGCACCGGAATGGTCGTCGACGCGGTGGCCTGAGGCGGGGCGGCGCCTCACCGGAACGGTCGTCGTGGTTCCGCGCGCGGTGCGGAAGGGCCGCCCGGCGCCGCTCCACGGCGACCGTGGCCCTCAGGCCGGCGCCGCGCCGGTGCCGCCGGCCGGCGCGTCCTGCTCGTCACCGGCCGGCGCCGTCCGATCGCCGCCGTCGAGGAGAACCCGCTCCAGCTTGGCCAGGGCCAGCACCAGGACCAGCGCAGCGATTGGGATCAGCACAGGTGCCACCAATGCCGCGATGAGCATCCGGCACGCCCCCTCGGCGCCGATAAGTACGCACCAAAGGCCTTGCCCGCCCAGAAGGAGAAGTTTTTCCGTTTTGGGTAGATATCGCGTCAGATGGGCAAAACTTGCGGGTCGGCGGTCGGCTGGGCACTCGCCGGGATCCGGTCCACGGTGACATCGGCCGGTGGGGGGATCAGGCGGCCGCCGGGGGGCGGGGCAGGCGCGCGGTCCGGGTGAAGAAGCCGTTGATCTGCTGGACGGCGCTGGTGAAGGCGTCGAAGTCGACGGGTTTCGTGACGTACGCGTTGGCGTGCCGCAGGTAGGTCCCGGTGACGTCGTCGGTACTGGCGGAGGTGGTGAAGATGACCACCGGGATGGCACGCAGATCCCCGTCGCTCTTGATCTGCTCCAGCACCGCCCGCCCGTCGTACTTGGGCAGGTTCAGATCCAGCAGCACCAGATCCGGCCGTGACGCGCCGGTGTGCGCTCCCCGGCGGTGGAGGAAGTCGAGGGCCTCCTGCCCGTCCTCGACGATGGCGAGCCGGGGCGCCGGACCGCCCTCGGGGTCGGTGAAGGCCTCCTGGATCAGCATCTGATCGCCCGGGTCGTCCTCGACCACGAGGATGCTCATGGGCCGCCGCTGGTACGTCATTCCGCGGCTCCCCGCTCGTCGGGGCCCGGTGGCCGGTCGTCGTCATGGCGGGTGAACACGGTGAGGAGTCCTTCGATGCGATGGTCGGCGTCGGCGGGGTGGCGGAAGGGACGGGTCGGGTCGACGCTGTACTGGTTGCGGCGCCCGACCCGGGTACGCGTGATGTATCCCGCCTCTTCCAGGTCGGTCACGATCGTCTGGGCGGCGCGCTCGGTGATGCCGATGACGGCGGCGATGTCACGCAGCCGCGTGCTCGGGTCGCGGGTGATCTCGACCAGCACGCGGGCATGGTTGGTCAGGAACGTCCAGGTCTTGCTGTGAGGTGTGCTGCCGGCCTGACCCACAGGTGCCTTCTCCTCGCATGCAGGCGCCGCTCAGCCGACGACCTCCGATGTGGTTTTACAGAATATTCTTTCCTGAACCTTGACGGGGGGCTGACGGCGGGGGCACATGCTCGGGGCCTGCGCATCGCCCTGTTCGGTCACATCGACCGGGGCGGAACCACGGTGGTCATCGACATCACCGCGTTGACCTTCATCGACCGCGCCGGGCTCGCCGCGCCGCCGCACGCGTGGGTGCCGGGGGAGGGTCCCTGCGGTTGTGCGGCGCGGCGCGTCCTTCCGTTCACCGGATTCTGGAGCCGACCGGCGCCTCGGCCCTGGGCGGCCAGTGGTCACCCGGCCGAGGTGGATCAGAGAATCAGGGCGTGTCCGCGACGACACCGCGGTCGAGGGGAGCCGCCGCCATGGCCGCCGAGCCCGCGTAGTCGGCCTCGACGGCGGAGCGCTCGGAGGCGTTCGGCGTGGCGTTCGTGCAGGAGACGCCGCCGGTCGAGCCTGACATCAGAGACGAGCACGGGCCGGGCTTGTTGTCGGGCAGGCCGAGGATGTGACCGAGTTCGTGCGCGGCGATACGGGTGGTGTTGTATCCCTCATTCACCGCCTCGCGGCCGAACCACACCGTCCCGTGCCCGCCGGTGCGGACCGGGCCGAGCGTCGACTGGGGCCATCCGTCGAAGGCGACGATCCGGATCTGGGCGCTCGCGCCCGACGCGGCCTCGACCAGGCGGACGTTCTGTACGCTCGAGTTCCAGACCTGAGCGCTGGCGACCACCGCGCTCTTGAACTCCGCGGCCTGGCTGTCGTCGTAGTAGAGGGTGGTCGTGGCGAGCACGGTGCGCTGGTGGGCGCTCGGAGCCGACGCGCCGGCGGCGGGGGCGACGGCGAGGGAGAGTGCGAGCGCGCCGGCACCGATGAGGATGTTCGTGGCTGTGCGGTACGACATGGCGGGGGGCCTTCCTCTGCGGAACAAACGTTGCCGCGTAGTCCCGGTTCAGGTCGGCATGATCCTATTTGCGGAGACCGATCGCAACAAGACTTGTCATGGGCGGAAAATTTATCAGTCGCGCGATTTCCCCCGCCGCCGACGCTCCGTGATCCGGCCGCCGCGGGGCGGCCCCTCCGGCCTCGTCTCCTGGGGGTCGTCCGAACGCCGCTGCCGCGGCGCGTCTCGCGCGTCGCGGCAGCGGTCTCGTGCCCGGTCCGGTGGCGGGCCGGCCGGCCCGCCACCGGACCGCCGGTCAGCAGCCCGCGCCGTATATCCAGACGTACGGCGACCATCCGTGGATCCGGATCGTCTGGCCGTAGCGGTACCGCTTGCCCTGGTAGGTGAGGTCACAGCCGTACGGCACGTCGAGTTCGTCGACGTCCTTCATCTCCGGATGTGCCTTGTCGGACCAGGTGTGCGGCGGAACCCAGCGCTGGCCGACGTTGCCGCGCATCCAGATGCCCTTGCTGGTGCCGTTGTAGACCGACACGCAGAAACCGGTGCAGTGGTCGGCCATCGTCGTGGCCCCCGTGACGGCGGTCCGCGCGTTCATCGGCCGCGCGGACGCGGTTCCCGCCGTGAGCAGGAAACCGCCGATGATCGCCGCGATCACGACGGCGAAAGCCGGCATGCGTCTCATCCATTCCTCCTGATGCCCCGTCGAGGCGGCCTCCTGCCGCCCCGTGAGCGCTCTCCCCGGAGCGCGATCAAAGTGTGGGCACGGCCGGATCACGGGTTCAACGGTTCGCGGACGCCGGGACGGCCCACCCGTCATGACCTGCGTCGACCCGTCGAGGTTGGGACGTCGCGGGTGATTCCGGAACGGGCAGGCGACCCCTTGTCGGCGCCGGGCCTTCCTTCGATGAGGATCGGACGCGGGCCCGTCCGTACCGTCGCACCGGGGCGGGTCACGGCGTCCGTGCCGTCGAGCCCGCGCACCGTGGCGGCCCAGGCCGGCGCGACGGTGACCGCCCACCCCGTGACCTTCAGGAGAGGGAGGAAGTCAAGGCAGGATGGAGTCGACGTAGCCGCCGTCGGCGCGGACGGCGCCGCCGGTCGTGACCGAGGCGAACTCCGAGCTGAGGTAGACGACCATGGCGCCGACCTCGGCCGGCTCGATCAGCCGCTGGATGAGGGAGTTCGGGCGATGCTCGCGCATGAACCGCCGCTGCGCCTCGTCCCAGGGCAGGTCGTCGCCGACGAGCTCCCCGACGAACGTTTCGACGCCCGGCGTGTGCGTGGGTCCGACGATGACGGAGTTGACGGTGACGCCGGTTCCGGTGGCGGCCTTGGCGAATCCCCGCGTGACCGCCAGCAGCGCCGTCTTGGTCATGCCGTAGTGAACCATCTCCACCGGGATGACCACCGCCGAGTCGCTGGCGATGTTGAGCACCCTGCCCCAGCCACGATCCATCATCCCGGGCAGGTAGATACGCGTCAGGCGGACGGCGGACAGGACGTTGACCTCGAAGTAACGGCGCCACTCGTCGTCGTCGATCTCCAGGACCGGACGGGCACCGAAGATGCCGAGATTGTTGACGAGGATGTCCACGTCGGGCACCCGGTCGCGGAGCTCCGCCGCGCCGTCTGCCGTCGCCAGGTCGGCGGCCACGGCGGTCACGTTCGCGTCCGGCAACTGCTCGGTGATCTCGGCGGCGGCACGCTCGGTCCTGTCCTCGCCGCGCCCGTTCACGACGACGGCGGCGCCGGCACGCGCGAGCTCCGTGGCGATGGCCAGGCCGATGCCCTGGCTGGATCCGGAGACCAGCGCGCGGCGGCCAGACAGATCGATGTTCATCGCCCATCCCCTTCCCCCGAGCGCTGGAGGCCACACCGCCGGTGAGACTCCGGGTGAGGCGGACGCTGATGCCACTGGCGTCCGGGTAGCTGGAGGTCCAGCCACTGGTCCGGTGGGCGCAGGACGGTGGAGGAGACCGGCTCCCGGCTGATGACCGCGGTGCGGTGCCGGTCTTCCGGCGGATTCACTCGATGACGCACTCGATCCAGTAGCGGCCGTCGTCGTCGCGGTGGGCCCCGTGGATGTCCGTCGCCATGGACGGGAAGGCGCGGTCGAAGTCCTCCAGGGCGCGGAGGTAGTCCATCAGCGGTCCGTCGTCGGGGCCGGTGGACTCGCCGGGCATCAACATCGGGATGCCGGGCGGGGTGACGACGACGATCGTGGCGGAGATCCGGCCGGCCAGCTCGCTCAGCGGAACGCGCTCGGTCCTCGAACGGATCAGGGCCTGGTAGCAGTCGGCCGGGGTCACGACGGGCGCGGGCAGGTCGGTGAAGACCTCGTCGAGCAGAACGCCGAGCTTGGAATCGCGGAGCCTGCCATGGGACTGTGCGCAGAGCGTGCGCAGGCTCACCCCCGCCGGACCGAAGCCCGGCAGGACCTCCGCCAAGGGCACGTCGTCGTCGTAGGCGTTCTTGAAGTCGATGAGCGCGTCGATCAGGGTGCCCCACTTGCCCTTGGTGATGCCGATCGAGAACAACACCAGCAGGGTGTGGTCGCCGGTCTTCTCCACCACGATGCCGCGCCGTTCGAGGTAGGCGGCCACGATCCGGGCGGGTATCCCCCACTCCGTCGTGCCGCCGGTGGCGTCGGCGCCGGGACAGGTGATCGTCACCTTGATCGGGTCGAGCATGCAGTGGCCGTCGTCCAGACCGTCGAATCCGTGCCAGGCGGCGCCGGGCTCCAGCGACCAGCAGGCGGGCTCGGTGGACAGCAGCTCCGGGTGGGCGTCCTCGAAAGCGACGGTGTCACCGGTGTGGGGATCGGTGACCCGCGGGGGCTGCCAGACGCCGAAGAACCAGTCCGGGCGGGTGCCGTCCTCCCGGATACGGGAGGCGAGCCGCACCATCGCCTGCCGGAAGCGAACCGCCTCGATGATCGCCTCTCCGGTCAGGAAGGGCCCGGACGGGCCGTCCATCATCGCCGCCGCTACGTCCAGTGAGGCGATCATCGGGTAGAGCGGCGAGGTGCTGGCGTGCATCAGGTACGTCTCGTTGAACCGGTCGTGGTCCACCGGCGCCCGGGGCGACGGGCGTAGGTGCAGCATCGACGACTGCGATATCGCCGCCAGCAGCTTGTGCGTGGACTGGGTCGCGAACACGGTGGGGCGTGCCGGGCCGGGCAGCGTTCGTTCGTCGACGGCCATGCCGTACCGGTGCTCGTACAGCGGGTTGAACCGGGCATAGGCGAACCACGCCTCGTCGAAGTGCACACGGGGGACCGACGCGCCCAGCAGCTCCGCGACCCGGACCGCGTCGTAACACAGGCCGTCGTAGGTCGAGTTGGTGATCACCGCGTACGTGGGGTCGGGCGCGGCCGCCCCGGCGGTGAACCGATGGCCCGCCAGCCGGTCGCGTACGGACGCCGCCGACAGGGTCCCGGCCGGGATGGGCCCCGCCAGGCCCAGCCCGTTGCGTTCGGGCACCAGGTAGACCGGGCGCGCGCCGCTGATGGCGAGGGCGTGCTGGATGGACTTGTGGCAGTTGCGGTCGACCAGCGCCAACTCGTCGCGGGCGACCGCGTGATGGCCGACGATGCGGTTGGCGGTCGAGTTGCCGTTCACGACGAAGAACGTCCGCTCGGCGCCGAAGATCCGGGCGGCGTTTCGTTCGGCGTCGCCGATCGGGCCGGTGTGCTCCAGGGGCGAACCCAGCTCGGGAACCGAGATGGACAGGTCGGTGCGCAGCAGCCGCTCGCCGTAGTAGTCGAAGAACGCCCGGCCCACCGGGGACTTCAGGAAGGCCACGCCACCGGCATGGGCGGGAGTGTGCCAGGAGTAACGATGGCGGTCGTCCAGGCGCCGCAGCGCTTCGAAGAACGGGGGCAGTATCCGCTCGGCGTACTCCTCGGCCGCGTGCGCGATGCGTCCGGCGATGAAGTCGGGGGTGTCCTCCAGCGGGAAGACGTAGCCCTGGATCACCTCGTACACCCACAGGGGAATGTCGCGTGGCTCGTGCTCGATGGTCAGCAGGAAGACCGGCAGACGGCGGAACCGCCCGGTGATCGCCTTCATGATCTCGTCGGCGCCGGGGGCGCCCCAATCGGCCAGCACCGCCGTCAGTTTGGCGTCCGAGCGGATCACCGCGAGCGCGTCGGCGCGGCGATGCGTCCAGCGGACCTGCGCTCCGTGCTGCTCTATCGCCGTGCGGAGGCGGCGTAGCTGCTCGGCGATCGCCGAGTCCGCGTCGGGCCGCTCATCGACGGCGAGGAGAATCAGTCGTTCCATGGCAGGACCTCCACGTCGCTGGGGATGCCGGCCGGTGCCACCACCCTCGCCAACGCCCACTTTCCGTAGCCGGGCTAACGCGAAGGGTAACAGGGACGAAGATCAACGTATAGTGGCGACCAAGTCGCTCAAAGTCACCGTCGCGTCGGGATCGCCGCATGCGCCCGGGATGCGCCTCAGGGGCGCCCGTCGACCCGTTCGGAGGCCTCGCCGAAGGCCGTCGGGCCGATGCTCGCCGGCTTGCCGGGGTTGAGAGGGAGGCGTCCACCGTGGGGTTCGAGGAGATCAGGGCTTCGCCCGATGGTTGGATCACTGAGGACGGCCCTGCGGGGCGGTGACGCGAAGGAGGTCCAATGACGTTCGGACTGCGCGATCGGGCGGTCGTGGTGACGGGTGGCAGCAAGGGGTTCGGGCGGATCGTGGCGCGGCGGCTCGCCGCGGAGGGGTGTTCGATCGCGGTGTGCGCCCGGAACGCCGAGACGCTCGCCGCGACGGCGGGCGAGATCGAGGCCGACTATGGCGTCCCGGTGTTCGCGCGGTCATGTGATGTCACCGTCCCGAGTGAGCTGGGGGCGTTCATCGACGCGGCGGCGGAGGCGCTGGGCGGGATCGACGGGCTGGTGGCCAACGCGGGGGACGCGTTCGGCGGCGGGCTGATGGACTCGACGCCGGAGGAGTGGAGCCGGACCTTCGCCCTGAACGTCGGACATTCGGCGCATGCGATCCGTGCGTGTGTGCCGCACATGCGGACGCGCGGACGGGGCGACGTGGTCATCGTGTCGTCGATCTCGGGGTGGAAGCCGTCCCGTAACACCCAGTACGGCGCGGCCAAGGCCGCGGAGATCTACATGGCGGGCACACTCGCCCGCGAACTGGCCGCGGATCGGATCCGGGTCAACGCGGTCAGTCCGGGGTCGATGTTGATTCCCGATGGCGGGTGGGACGAGTTCCGGCGCCGCGATCCCGAGCGTTACGAGCGGTTCCTGGGCGAGTTCCCGTACGGGGAACTGCCCAGTGGTGAGGACGTGGCCGAGGTGGTGGCGTTCCTGCTGTCGGCGCACGCCAGGGCCATCAACGGCGCGAACATCCCGGTCGATGCCGCCCAGAACGCCCCCGCCGCGAGCGGGTACTGACCCGCGTCTTCGGGAAGCGGTGGAGCGGTGAGTCCGCCGACCGGCCGTGTCACCGCATGACGGGGAAGCCAGGACCCATTCTGCCCGGTTCCTGACAACTGTCTCATCCGCCCCATTGACTCCATCTGACTCGATCTCTAACCTACAGGAAACTTTCCTAAGGTTTGCGGTCCCCGCCGCAGCGATCCGAAAGGAGAGAACGTGCAGGCGTTGAAGCGTTTCCGGATGCCGATAGGTGCCCTGGCCGGGGCGGCCATCCTCACGATCCTCGGGAGCGGGACGGCATTCGCCGACATCCCCTTCGGTCAGCCGATCAATGGCAAGGCGACCTGGTACAACGACGCGGGGTACGGGGCGTGTGGCACGCTCATCGACGCGTCGTCGCAGATGCTCGCCGCGGTCTCCTACGCGTACTGGACCACGGCCAATCCCAACAACGACCCGCTGTGCAGTGGCGTCTCGGTCAAGGTGACCTACAACGGCACGACCATCACCGTGCCGGTCAAGGACAAGTGCCCCTCCTGCGACTCCACCCACGTCGACCTGAGCGCGCCGGCGTTCCAACGGCTCGCCGGGCTCGACGTCGGGGTCATCAACCTCACCTGGCAGTTCGTGAGAAGCGGCGCGCCAGAGCGCGCGGCGGCCGTCCACCGGGCGGTCGTGCACGCCGCGCCAGGCCGGACACGGTGAACCGCGCGGCCGGACGGCGAGCGTCGTTGCCTCGCCGTCCGGCCGACGGGCAGGTCCCGCGCCGGGCGGGGCCGGCGGGCACCGGTCGGCCAGGGAGGCGGCGTCCTCCGGTGAGCGACCACGCGTTCCTGATGCGGCCCTGGGTCGCCACGTCCTCGCTCCCGCTCAGGGCTGCGTGCAGGGCGGCGGGTCGGCGGGCGGCTGGAAGTCCGGCGGGAACGCGGGAAGCTCGGCGTGCTCGACCGTGTATCCCCTGCCGGAGGCGTACGTCGTGAACGGTGCGGGGGCCAGGCCCATACGGAGGCACCGGCCGTCGACGGCACCCCAGGAAAAGCCCATCCTGTCGTACCGGTGACCGCGGGGATCGGCATAGACGCTGAACGCCATCCGTGTACCGTCCGGCTCGCCGATGACGCCCTTGCTGGTCCCCGACACGACGGCGACGGGGCCGGCGGTCATCAGGTAGTCGACCTTCACGGTGGCCCAGTGGTGCCGCACGACGCCGTCCGGATCGGACTCGGGATGATCGAACCGTACGGTGCCGCGAGCGTCCCCGACGATCATTTTCCCGCCGGTGAACCTGAACGCGTTGCCGTGGGCGTCGAAGATGAACCGCCGAAGGGGATTCTGAGGGTCGAGAGGGAACCTCACCCAGGCGTCACCGGTGACGTGCCCTTCCTTGGGGGATACGGGGGCGGCCTGCGCCGTGGCGCCGGTCAGCAGGACGATGCTGCCGACCGCGGCCGCCGCGAACCGGGCATGGGGAATCGCCATCGTGAGCTCCTGTCCGAGATACGGGCCGTGGTGCCCGCACCTCGAACCTCGCAGAGGGCGCGATCCCCGACCTCCCTCGGATGACCGAACTCCCTGGCCCGCCGACGGACTCCTCATTCACCCGTCCGGGGGACTCGGGCCGGAGGGTCCGCGGCGGTTCGCCACCAGGGCTCGGTCGGTGCCCGGGGGTTTTCGGCGTCCGGAAACGGGTACTTCGGATGACTGGTACCTGTCCGTCGCGGAGAACCGGGGGATTCTGCGCGACGTTCGACGGCTACCCGCCCAGGGACTGTGGCCGTGTGCACCTGTCCAGCCGGGTCTTTGGAAGGTGGACGCCCGCGTGCAGGCTCTTTGGGGAAGGGGCCGGAGGCCGCGGGCGTCCGCGCGTTCGGCGCTTCACGTCACCGTAGGGGGATACGCGTCGTGGCGACCACGGGCGGGGTGCGGGGGCGCACCCCGCCCGTGGGCGGGGGAAGGCTACGGGCGGGGGGCCCGTGGTGGGGGAGGGGGTCCCGGAGAGGCTCAGCCTGTCGGGGCGCAGGAACCTTCCCGGGTGGGGGGGCTTCGCGCGTCGTGCACGGCTCGGCACCGACGCCGCAGGCCAAGGGGGGTCTCCCCGCGCGGCCTACGGCGACGTTAGGCGGCCTGTAGGGCCAGGTCAACGGCGTGCTGCCGACTATGTCGAACACGGGAAGGCGAGGCGGCGCCCGCTCGAGCAACGATCGCCGGCCGGAGCCGTGACCTCGGGTCCCTGATCCAGGCGGATACCGGAGGCTTCCGGGCCGGCGGACCCACGTGAAAGTTTCAGCTGCGTTCCGAGTCTTCTCCCAGGTGGGCGGATTGCCCGCTTCCGTGCGCCGGGGCGCTCTTGCGACGCGATCAGAGGGCGAGTGATCGTTGCGAGCGTCCCCACACGCCGGAGCAGGGCCGGGTCGGGTGCTGCCTGGTCGCTTCTTTCGATCGGTTTCGCCAGGGAGAACCTCATGCTGATCCACCGGGGCTCATGGTGCAGAGCCTTGATGACCGCGGTCGCCGTACTGCTCGCCGCGTTCGGGCTCGCGGGCGTCCGGACCGCCGCCGACGCCGCCGTGTCGTGTTCGGCCACCTATGCCAAGAGCTGGGACAACGGCAGCGGGTTCGGCGCCACCATCACGGTGACCAACACCGGTGACCCGTTGACCGGCTGGACGCTGAGCTTCGACTTCCCCGACAACCAGGTCATCACCCAGATGTGGGGCGGCGTGCCGACCCCCGCGACTCCCACCCCGGCCGGTGCGGCCATCAGCGTCGGCCCGGTCTCCTACAACGCCTCCCAGGGCACCGGGGCGACCTGGACCGTCGGCTTCAACGGCACTTACACCGGGGGCGTCGACAACAGTCCTCCCAGTGTCTCGTGCACCGGCCCCGGCGGGACGACGCAGCAGGCCCTGGTGGTCTCCGCCACCAGCGTGAGCGTGCCCGAGGGCGGGACCGCCGGCTACACGGTCCGCCTGCAGTCCGCGCCGCCGGCCACCGTGACGGTCACCAGCACCGCGGGCAGCGGCGACGGCGACATCACCGTGGCCGGCGGCGCGTCCCTGACCTTCACCCCGTCCAACTGGAACACTCCGCAGACCGTGACGCTCCGCGCGGCGGAGGACGCCGACGCCGCCAACGGCACCCGGCCGATCACCGTCGCGTCCAGCGGCCTGACGTCCGTCACGGTCAGCGCCACGGAGGCCGACAACGACGGCGGCACCGGGGGAGCGGCACCCGCTCTGCACGTCTCCGGGAACCGGCTGGTCACCGCCGGTGGCGCCACCTACCGCCTGCTGGGCGTCAACCGGTCCAGCGGCGAGTTCGCCTGCGTACAGGGCAAGGGGATGTGGGACAGCGGCCCCGTGGACCAGGCCTCGGTCGACGCGATGAAGGCCTGGAACATCCACGCGGTCCGGATCCCGTTGAACGAGGAGTGCTGGAACGGCACCGACGGCTCGCCGAGCGGCGCGACGTACCAGCAGAACGTCAAGGAGTACGTGAACCTGCTGGTCGCGAACGGCATCACGCCGATCGTGGAGATGCACTGGAACCACGGTCAGTACACCGGTCAGGGCGCCGGCTGCTCGGACACGACGGCGACGTGCCAGAAGCCGATGCCCGACGCGCAGTACGCTCCGACGTTCTGGACCGGCGTCGCGAGTGCTTTCAAGGGCGACGACGCGGTCGTCTTCGACCTGTTCAACGAGCCCTACCCGGACGCCGCCGCGAACTGGGACGCGACCGCCGGCTGGACCTGCTGGCGCGACGGCGGCACCTGCACCGGGATCGGCTACCAGGTGGCCGGCATGCAGTCACTCGTCACCACGGTGCGCGCCACCGGCGCCACGAATGTGATCATGCTCGGGGGCCTGGCCTGGTCCAATGACCTGAGCCAGTGGCTGACCTACAAGCCGACGGATCCGACCGGCAACCTGATGGCCGCGTGGCACACGTACAACTTCAACACCTGCTCCAATACCTCCTGCTGGGACAGCCAGGTGGGTGCCGTCGCCGCGAAGGTGCCGGTGCAGGCCGGAGAGATCGGCCAGAACTCCTGCGCTCACGACTACATCGACCAGGTGATGGCGTGGGCCGACGCGCACGGCGTCGGGTACACGGCCTGGACGTGGAACCCATGGGGCTGCAGCCAGGGCAACGTGCTGATCAGCGACTACAGCGGCACCCCCACCAGCACCTACGGCGAGGGCTTCAAGGCGCACCTGCTCACCCAGAATCCGCTCTCGTAGGACTCGAGCACGTCGCGCGGCGAGCCCGCACGACGGACGCCTGAGCGGCGTCGGCGCTACCAGGCGGGGGGTGCGCCGGAGCCGGCGACGTGCAGGGGGACCCCGCGCGTACGCAGTGCGGCCACCTGGTCCTGGGGGGTTCCGGAGTCGACGACGACCAGGTCGAAGGCGGTGAGCGGGGCGAGCTGGTGCAGGCCGTTCTTGGCGAACTTGCTGTGGTCGACCAGCAGCACGCGACGGTCGACGGAGTCCATCAGCGCCCGCTTCACCGCCACCGTCTCCTGCGACTGGTGGTAGCAGTGGCCGTTGGTGATCGCCGTCGTCGACATGAACAGCACGTCGGCGTGCAGCGATCGGATGGTCTCGCTGGTGCGCAGGCCGAGGAAGGCGTCATAGGCCGGGTAGTAGGCGCCACCGAGCGCGATGAGGTCGATGCCGGGCTTGCCGGCGAGCAGGTTCACCGCGGCCAGGAAGTTCGTGATCACGGTGAGCGGTTCCAGCGCCGGCAGCAGTTCGGCGATGGCGAGGCCGGTGGTGCTCTCGTCGATCATGATGGACGCACCGGGGGAGACGAGGCCGGCCGCGGTGTGGGCGAGCTGCCGTTTGGCCTCGGCCATCGCCTGCAGGCGGTGCCGCACGTCGCCGTGGTACATCGCGGACGGCTGCGCGGTGGCGCCTCCGCGGATCTTGCGCAGCCAGCCCTCACTCTGGAGCGCGTCCAGGTCGCGGTGGATGGTCATCACGCTCACGTCGTACGCCTCGGCGAGGCTCTTGACGTGCACGAACCCCTCGTCGACGACGCGCCGGCGGATCTTCTCACGGCGGTCCCGCGCGCCTGCGGCGTCGCTTGTGGCCGGTTCCGGCGCGTCCTCTGCCACCTGCGCTCCTTCCACCGTGGACCCCTCGTGTGATGTCGATGTGGAACGTAACATACACCCGTTAGCCCGAGCGGACGCCGGAAAACGTGGCTGTGGCGCACCGGATCGGCACCGGTGATCGGTCTTCGTAACATTGATTAACACTCATGGCCGTTAAAAACCCTCGGAATCTTGACATGGTTCGGGCTTTGGGTGTTTCGTTCGTCCCACCTCCACTGGCGGTGTCCCTGGCCGCCGTGCCTCCTCGACCCCCGAACCATCGGAGGAGAACGTGAAGATGCTGCCCTTCAGAACGGCCGCCGCGGCCACGGCCGCCCTGACCGTGCTCGCCGCCGGCGCGGCCTGCTCGTCCAAGGCCTCCGGAGGCGCCGGCGGATCCGGCGACGCCAAGAACGCCAAGGTCGCCTTCCTCATGCCGGACATCGCCTCGACCCGGTACGAGCTGTACGACGCGCCGCTGTTCAAGGCCAAAATGAAGCAGCTGTGCCCGGGATGCACGGTGCTGTACCAGAACGCCGGCGCCGACGCTTCCAAGCAACAGCAGCAGGCCAACTCCGTGCTCGCCCAGGGCGTCAAGGCCATCGTCATCGACCCGGTGGACTCCGCGGCGGCCGCATCGATCGTGCGGACCGCGCAGTCGCAGAAGGTCGCGGTTATCGCGTACGACCGGCCGATCCCGGCGACCAAGGCCGACTACTACGTGTCGTTCGACAACGAGAAGATCGGCGCGCTGATCGCCCAGTCCCTGGTCGACCACCTCAAGCAGACCAAGGCCAAGGGCGGGATCCTCGAGGTCAACGGGTCGCCGACGGACGCCGCGGCCGGTCTGATCAAGAAGGGCATTCACAGCGCCGTCGACAGCAGCGGGCTGAAGCGGCTCGCCGAGTACGACACACCCGGCTGGGAGCCGGCCAAGGCGCAGGACTGGGTGAGCGGGCAGATCAGCAAGTTCGGCGGCGGGCAGATCGCCGGCGTCGTCGCGGCCAACGACGGCACCGGTGGCGGTGCCATCGCCGCGTTCAAGGCGGCCGACTCGCCCGTGCCCCCGGTGACCGGGAACGACGCCGAGCTCGCCGCGGCCCAGCGGATCGTCGCCGGCGACCAGTACAACACGATCTCCAAGCCGATCAAGATCGTGGCGGAGGCCGCGGCGAACGTGGCGAACCAGTTCCTGCAGGGCAAGCCGCCCGCGGGTCAGACCACGCTGTTCAACACGCCCTCCCAGCTGTTCACCCCGACCGTGGTGACCCAGCAGAACATCGGCACGGTGCTGCTCGGGCCCGGCGGTGCCCTCAAGGTCTCCGACGTCTGTACCCAGACGTACGCGGCGGCCTGCGCGAAGCTCGGCGTCAAGTAGCGGTCCGCCGGCCCCGGCCCACCGAACCGGGAGCCGGCGGCTTCGGCCGTCCCAACGAAGGATCATCATGTCCCCATCGCCTTCCCGACCGAGCCCACTGCTGTCACTGCGGGGTATCAGCAAGACGTTCGGTGCCGTCGCCGCCCTCACCGACGTCGACCTCGACGTCGCGGCCGGTGAGGTCGTCGCCGTCGTCGGCGACAACGGTGCAGGAAAGTCCACCCTGGTCAAGGTGTTGTCGGGCGTCCACCAGCCCGACGCGGGAACCATCACGTTCGATTCGCACGCGGTCACCATCCCCAGCCCGGCCGCGGCGCAGCAGCTCGGCATCGCCACCGTCTTCCAGGACCTGGCGCTCTGCGAGAACCTCAACGTGATCGAGAACCTCTTCCTCGGCCGGGAACTGCGCGCGCTGCGCCTGGACGACGTCGCCATGGAGGTCCGCTCGCGGGAGCTGCTCCGACGGCTGTCGGCGAAGATCCCGAAGCTGTCGGTCCCCGTCGCCGCGCTGTCGGGCGGCCAGCGGCAGACCGTCGCGATCGCGCGTTCCCTGCTGGGCGACCCGAAGATCGTCATCCTCGACGAGCCCACCGCGGCGCTCGGCGTCGCCCAGACCGCCGAGGTCCTCAACCTGATCGACCGGCTGCGCGAAGGCGGCCACGGAGTGATCATGATCAGCCACAACATGGACGACGTGCTCTCGGTCGCCGACACGGTGGCCGTGCTGCGCCTCGGCCGCAACAACGGGGTCTTCGACGCGGTCGAGACCTCGACCGAGCAGATCGTCACCGCGATCACCGGGGCCGCCGACAACGCGGTCACCCGGCGCGTACGACGTGCGCGCCGCGCCGTGTCGGCGGGCGTCGAGGAAGGGGCCGACCATGAGTGACGTGGGCACCGCGCCGCCGCTCGCCGAGCCCGAGCAGCACGAGCCGGAGGAACCCGGCGGGCTGCGCGCGCTGGCCGCGCGCTTCCGCGGCGGCGACCTCGGCGTCCTTCCGGTGGTGGCCGGCCTGGTGGTGATCTGGACGGTGATGCAGATCCTCAACCCGGTCTTCCTGTCCAGCACCAACCTGGTCAACCTCACCCTCGAGTGCGCGCCGGTCGGCGTCATCGCGCTCGGCGTCGGGCTGATGCTGCTGGTCGGGCAGATCGACCTTTCGGTCGGTTCGCTGAGCGGGCTGTCAGCGTCCGTCACCGCCATCCTGTTCGTCGGCCACGGCATGTCGCCCTGGCTGGCCGTGCCGCTCGCGGTGGCGACCGCCGCGGTCATCGGCTGGCTCTACGCGCAGGTGTTCAACCGGCTCGGCGTGCCCAGCTTCGTCATCACCCTCGCCGGCCTGCTCGGCTTCCTCGGCGTGCAACTCTGGGTGCTCGGAAAGAAGGGCGCGATCAACCTGCCGTTCGACTCCGGGCTGGTCACCTTCGCCCAGCTCGACTTCCTGCCCGCCTGGCTGTCGTACGCGCTGGCGGTCGTCGCGGCGGGCTCGCTGTTCGCCACGGGATACCTGCGGGCCGGCGCTCGACGGCGCGCCGGGCTGCCCGCCACGTCGCTGCGCGGTCTGCTGCTGCGCAGCGTCGTGCTGCTGGCCGGCCTCGGGCTGGCGGTGTGGTACCTGGGCCGGACCCGCGGCGTGGGCTGGATGTTCGTCCTGTTCCTCGCGCTGGTGCTGGCCACGCACTACGTGCTGTCGCGCACCCGGTTCGGCAAGTCGGTCTACGCGGTGGGCGGCAATGTGGAGGCGGCCCGCCGGGCCGGCATCAACGTCAACGCGGTGTACACCTCGGCGTTCGTGCTGTGCACGACGCTCGCGGCGATTGGCGGCGTGCTGGCCGCGGCCCGCCTCGCCGCGGCGAACCAGAGCACCGGCGGTGGCGACGTCAACCTCAACGCCATCGCCGCCGCGGTGATCGGCGGCACCAGCCTGTTCGGCGGGCGCGGCAACGCGTTCGCGGCGCTGCTGGGCATCGTGGTCATCCAGTCCATCTCCAGCGGGCTCACCCTGCTCAACCTCGACTCCTCCTTCCGCTACATGGTCACCGGAGCCGTATTGCTGCTCGCGGTGGCGCTGGACGCGGTGGCCCGGCGCTCGCGCGCCTCCCACGGCCGCGCGTGAGGACATGAAGAGATCAGGAAGGAAGTAGCCATGGCGGTCGTCTGCGTCGACGCGGGCACCACGATGATCAAGGCGGTCGGCTACGGCGACGACGGCGCCGAACTCGCGGTGGAACGCCAGAACACCACCGTGCGCCACCCGGCACCCGGCCACGCCGAGCAGGACCCGGCCGAGGTCTGGCAGGCCGTCGTACGCGGCGTCCGGCGGGTCATCGAGCGCCTGGACACGCCGGTGAGTCACCTGGCCCTGACCGCCCAGGGTGACGGTGCCTGGCTGGTCGACGCGGCCGGGGCGCCGACCGGCCCGGCGATCCTGTGGAACGACGGCCGGGCCGCCGCGATCGTCGAACGCTGGGCACGCGACGGCGTCCTCGAACGGGCGTTCCGCCGCAACGGGTCACTGACCTTCGCCGGCCTGCCCAACGCGATCCTCAGCTGGCTGCGTGAGCACGACCCGGACCGCCTGGCGCGCTCGGCCGCCTCCTTGACCTGCGGAGGCTGGATCTTCCTGCGGCTCACCGGGGAACCCGCCGCGGACGTGTCGGACGGCTCGGCGCCGTTCATGGACATCCACGAGCGCCGCTACTCCGACGAACTCCTCACCCTGTACGGGATGGAGTGGGCCCGGCCGCTGCTGCCCGAGCTGCGTGGCGACGGCCGGCGCGTCGCCCCCCTGACCGCGGACGCCGCGCGGGAGCTCGGCCTGCCCGAGGGCACGCCCGTGGTCCTCGCCCCGTACGACGTGGCGGCCACCGCGATCGGCGTCGGCGCGATCGACGTCGGTCAGGCGTGCACCATCCTGGGCACCACGCTGTGCACCGAGATCGTGCTGGACGCGCCCCGTCTCGACACCGACCCGTCCGGCCTCACCGTGGCGCTCGACGAGCGTTACCTGCGGGCCTTCCCGACGCTCGCCGGCGGCCAGGTGGTCGACTGGGCCTGCCGCATGCTGGGCCTCGGCGACGACCCGGCAGCACTGTCGCGGCTGGCCGAGGGGTGCCCGCCGGGCGCCGGCGGCCTGATCTTCCTGCCCTACCTGTCACCGGCGGGGGAGCGGGCCCCGTTCCTCGACCCGCGCGCCCGTGGATCGTTCCTCGGGCTGTCCATCGACCACGACCGTGAGCACCTGGCCCGCGCCGTCCTGGAAGGGCTGTGCCTGGTGATCCGTGACTGCCTGACCGCCTCCGGGGCACGGCCCGTGGAGCTGCGGGTCAGCGGCGGAGGATCGGCCAGCACCGCCTGGCTGCGGATGCTCGCCGACGTCACCGGCGTCCCCGTGGTGCGCACCGCGGACGCCGAGGCGGGCGCGCGCGGCGCGTTCATCGTCGGGGCCGTGGCCACCGGCCGGGCCGTCGGCGAACGCGAGGCCGCCGACGCCTACATCCGGCCCGGCGAGGTCTTCCCGCCGGACCCCGGCGACGCCGAGCGCTACACCCGCCTGTACGAGGCGTTCCTCGAGGCGCGCGCCGCGACCGCGGCGGCCTGGCCGACGCTCGCGACTCTGCGCGGTGGAGCGGCGTGACCGGCCACGCCGGGGTGTGGCTCGGCATCGACCTGGGGACCCAGAGCGTACGCGTCGTCGCCGTGACGGCCTCCGGCCGGATCGTCGGCGCCGGCGCGCGGCCGCTGACCGGCCGGCGCGAGGCGGGCCGCCACGAGCAGGACCCGGAGCAGTGGTGGCGGGCCACCGCCGCCGCCTGCGCCGAGGCGCTGCGGGACGTGGCGCCCGGCACGGTGCGCGCCGTCGCCGTCGACGGCACGTCCGGGACGGTCGTTCTCACCGACGACGCCGGGACGCCGCTGACCCCCGGCCTGATGTACGACGACACGCGCGCCACCGAGGAGGCCCGCCGGGCCGACGAGGCGGGCGCGGCGGTGTGGGAGGAGCTGGGATACCGGCGGATGCAGCCGGCGTGGGCCCTGCCGAAGCTGCTGTGGCTGCTGGACCGGCACGAGGGACCCGCCCGCCTCGCCCACCAGGTCGACTTCGTCAACCGGCGGCTGGCCGGCCACGCCGTGCCCACCGACCTCGGCAACGCGCTGAAGACGGGCGCGCACCTGATCGAGGAGGCCTGGCCGGCGGACGTCATGGACGCGCTGGGCGTGCCCGCCGGCACACTTCCGGAACTGGTCCGTCCGGGCACGCCGATCGGCACGGTGTGCGCGGCCGCGGCCGAGGCCACCGGCATCCCCGAGGGCACCGCGATCATCGCCGGGACGACAGACGGCTGCGCCGCGCAGCTCGGCGCCGGACGGTTGACCGTCGGGTCATGGAACTGCGTGCTCGGAACCACGCTCGTGCTGAAAGGCGTCTCCACGGAGCTCGTGCACGACCCGTACGGCGCGGTGTACTCGCACCGGGCGCCGGACGGCGAATGGCTGCCCGGCGGCGCGTCGAGCACCGGCGCCGGCGTGCTCGCCCGGGACTTCGCCGGCCGTGACCTGCGCGCGCTGGACGGCCTGGCCGCGCGGCACGAGCCCGCGCGCGCCCTGGCGTACCCGCTGGTCTCCGAGGGAGAGCGGTTCCCGTTCACGGCACCGGAGGCCCGGGGCTTCCTGCTCGGGAGCACCGGCGACGAGGCTGACGACTACGCCGCGATCCTGCAGGGCGTCGCCTACATCGAACGCCTGTGCTTCGACCACCTCGACCTGCTGGGCGCGCCCACGGGCGGCGACATCGCCCTCACCGGTGGCGGGGCCCGCAGCGCGTACTGGTGCCGGCTCCGCGCCGACGTGCTCGGCCGGCCCGTGGTCGTGCCGGCCAACCCCGAACCTGCGCTCGGCGCCGCCGTACTGGCCGCGTCGCCCGGCCGCCGCGTCGCCGAAGTCGCCGCCGAGATGGTCGCGGTCCGCGACACGATCGACCCGGGCCCGCACGCCGGCCGGTTCGACGACGGGTACCTGCGCCTGGTGGGCGAGCTGGAGCGGCGCGGCTGGCTGCCCGCTCCGACGGCCGCACACGCCCGCGCCCGCACGGCGTCCGAACGGGCGGCGCCGACTCAGGAAGGAACGCCCCGATGACCCAGTTCGTCCTCGTCCGCCATGGAGAGACCGAGTGGCACGCGGAGAACCGCTACGCGGGCATCAGCGACATCTCCCTGACCGCCCGCGGCCTGGAACAGGCACAGCAGCTCGCCGCCTGGGCCGAGACCGCCGGGCTCGCCGCCGTGTGGACCTCCACCCTGACCCGGGCTCAGCTGACCGCGACCGCCTGCGCCGATGCCATCGGCGTACGACTTCACGTCGACGAGCGGTTGCGCGAGCTGGACTTCGGGCAGGCCGAGGGGCTGACCCGCGCCGAGATGCACGAGCAGTTCCCCGAGGCGCTGCAGGCGTTCCGCGCCGACCCGGTCACCGACCACCTCCCCGGCGGCGAGGACCCCACCGAGGCGGTACGCCGGTTCACCGGCTGCCTGTACGACCTCGTGGACCAATACCCCGACGACCGGGTCCTGGTGGTCGCGCACACCACCGCGATACGGCTCGCACTGTGCGAGCTGATCGGTGTGCCGCTCCGCGACTACCGGCGGATCTTCCCGTCGGTCGGCAACTGCGCGCTGACCGAGATACGCCTGACGCGCGAGGACGCCGCCCTGCTGGAGTTCAACACGCCTATCGAGACGATCAACCCCGTCCAGGAGACCGCATGACGACCCGCCTGCTCGCGGCCGGAGACCACTTCGTCCTCAACCGGCTCCTCATCGACGCCGTACGCTCGCAGGCCCCCGGCGAAGTGGAGTTCGCCGAGATCACCCTGGACTGGCCGCTGGTGCCGTTCGGCCGGGTCGCCGAGGTCGACGAGGCGTCCGGCACCGAGGACCAGCTGATCGAGGCGCTGGGCGACGCCGAGATCTGTCTCACCCAGATGGCGCCGCTGACCCGCCGGGTCATCGAGGCCTGCCCGCGGCTGAAGCTGATCGGCATCGGCCGCGGCGGACCGGTCAACGCGAACCTCGAGGCGGCGGCCGAGCACGGAGTGACCGTCTGCTACGCGCCCGGCCGCAACGCCGGAGCCACCGCCGAACACACCCTCGGCATGATCCTGGCCGCCGCGCGCCGCATCCCGCAGACCCATGCCGACCTGACCGCCGGCCGGTGGCGCAGCGACTACTACCGCTACGACGAGGTCGGCATCGAACTGGACGGCAGCACGGTGGGACTGGTGGGCGGGGGAGCGGTCGGCCACCGTGTCGCCCAGATGCTCGCCGCCCTCGGCGCCAAGGTGCTCATCCACGACCCGTACCTGACCGAGACCACGGTCGGTGAGCTGGTCTCGTTGGACGAGCTGATGTCCCGCGCGCAGGTCGTCACGCTGCACGCCCGCGTCACGCCGGAGACCACGGGGATGATCGGCGCCCCGCAGATCGCCGCCATGCCGCCCGGTGCCATCATCGTGAACTGCGCACGCGGCGCGCTGCTGGACTACGAGGCCGTCTGCGACTCGATCGACAAGGGGCAGCTGTTCGGCGCCGCGTTCGACGTCTTCCCCGAGGAGCCGATCCCGGCCGGGTCGCGGCTGCTGTCCACGCCGGGCATCGTGCTGACCCCGCACCTGGCCGGCGCGAGCCGGCAGACCGCCGCGAACGCCGCCCGCATCCTCGCCGAGGACGTCGGCCGGTACCTGCGCGGCGAGCCTCTGGCCCACACCGCGAAGGCCTGAGGACTGGCCGCTGGTGCCGTTCGGCCGCGTCGCCGAGGTCGACGAGGCGTCCGGCACCGAGGACCTGCCCGTGGAACATGGGCCCGCGCGCCGCCTTGATCGGTGGCGCGACGGGTGGGCTAAATGTTCGGCAAAGCAAGGCGGATATGCGGCGAATCGCGACATGGCGCAGCTGACGGGCCGCTTTCACCGAGTATTCGGCGCACCCACGTCGAAGGCCGAGAGGGCTCGGTCTAGCGGTCGGCCCCACCCGCACACAAAGTCGCGGTGTCGATCAGCGGTCCCTGGGGAAACGCAAGATCCGCGACCAGTTTGTGTGCAGACGGGACCGCACCCTGCCGCGACCGCATGCGGGCGGTTCTGATGTGGTCCCGTCAGGTTGGCGCTGAATCGCCTGTCACGGTGGAACGTGCACGCTCCTCATATCGATGAGCGGATGTCGGGTTACAGCTGTAGATGGTGATCTTCATGCTTGGTCGGGGCGCTGGTCAGGCACGGACCCCGTAGCGGAGGTGAACGACACCGCTTCGGAAGCGGTGCTCGTCCAAGAGCTCAAGCCGGCCGCGAACGTCATCCGGCAGTGCGCGCTTTCCGCCACCGACGATGATCGGGCCGAGGAACAGGTGGCATTCGTCGACCAAGCCTGCGGCCGGCTCCCGCCGCGCGCAAGCGAGTGTCATGCGCGTGCGCCTGGTCGCGGACCGCCGCGTCGGTGCGGTCGTAACCTTCCTGGTCGCCATACCCGATGGTCACAAATCTCGCCATAGCAGGTCCTCCTTTGGTCCGTCCGGACTGCTCGCCAGTACTGACCTTCATCGCGCCCCGAACTCATCGGTGCGTCCGACGTTTCGCACACCGGGGTCAGCCGCGCCGAGGCGTCCTAACGCATGGGCCGGGCGGGCTTTCGGGGAGGCGCCAGCGGATGTGCGGGACGCGTCCGCCGGGTCCGTGGCACTGACGGTCAAGGCGGCACCGTCGGGTGTGTATGGTCTCGGCGTGCTCAAGACGCGCCTTGATCTTGACCGGATCCACGCGGCCCGCCGCGTGATCGACCCCATATTTCTGAGTACCCCGATGTACCAGTGCGATGCACTGGGACGCCGGCTTGGCTGCACAGTGAGTATCAAACTGGAAACGGCGAACCCGGTCCGCAGCTTCAAGGCCCGGGGTACCGAGCTTGTAGCGAGCCTGCTGACCGAGCAGGGCCGGACGGCCGTGGTGTGCGCCAGCGCCGGCAACTTCGGCCAGGCGCTCAGTTGGTCAGGCCGCCGCCGTGGCCTCAACGTGACGGTCGTGGCATCGCGGCGGGCACCTGTTGCCAAGCTCGATCGGATCCGCGCGCTGGGTGCTGAGTTGGAATTGGTGGACGGCGACTTCGAAATGGCCCGCGAGCGGGCTGCGAGTATCGCGCAATGGCGCGGCGTTCGGCTGGTCGAGGACAGTCTGGACGTTGAGACCTGCGAGGGCGCCGCGACGATCGGCCTTGAGTTGGCGGGCGAGGAATCCGCGTTCGACGCTGTTCTGATCGCCCTGGGTGGCGGCGCGATGGCTAGCGGCGTGGGATACGTCCTGAAGACCCTGGTACCCGGAGTCGAGGTGATCTGCGTGCAGCCCATGGGTGCACCAGCGATGACTCGCTCCTGGCACGAGCGCCGCGTCATCACCACCGAATCGACCGACACCATCGCCGACGGCGTCGCCGGCCGGCACCCCATCCCAGCGGTCCTGGACGACCTCCTCACGGTGGCTGACGACGCCGTCCTTGTCCACGAGTCGTCGATCATCGCGGGCATTCAGATGCTCCTAGAGCACACGGGCCTGGTCGTCGAGCCATCAGCCGCCCTTGGCGTCGCTGCCGTCCTGGAAGACCGTGACCGTTTCGTCGGCCGTCACGTCGTCACTGTCATCTGCGGCAGCAACGTCGACCTGGATGCTTATCGCCGCTGGGTTTATCGGTGATCTGCGCCGATGCACTCTCATGCCGCGGAGGGGCATACCCGGCTGCCGTTGAAAGCTCGAGCGCCGTGCGAGTCCACATACGCTTTTGAGGTGATCGAAATCGGCTTGAAGGCACGCAAACTGCCGGCGCCCCCGTCAGTGGTCTGGGAGTCGCTTGTGGAGCCTCGTCGGCAGGGAGCCCGGCTATGGCTGAACCTGCTCCCCGATGAAGTAGAGCCGAGGGTCTTGGAGGCCGAAAAGCCCAACCGGGTCGTATGGTCATCGCTTTGGCCAAGTAGACCCAACGACCAGGTTCACTTCGAGCTGACGGCCGTGGGCGGCGAGACCTCGCTGAAGTTCACGTTGCTCACTCCCGACGAAGCTCCCGACCAGAACAAGACCGGACACCTTCGGCGGCGACTCAACCACCTGCTCTTCGCCGACCTTCGGTTCTCTTACGGTCAGTGACTGCACGCCACAGACGCCCGGATCTGCCGCGATGAGGACCCGGCAGGAACCATCGGTGCAGGACATCAAGAATCGCCTGCTGGCCCTTATGGCAGCGATACCTCTGGAATGATCTTCTTCCGGAGAAGGTGGATGACCGAGCGTGCCGTGTGCTGGAACTCGGCGCCGACGGCGTCGGGCGCGGCCAGGTTGTCAAAGTCGGCCGGTATGCCCTCTCGGCCCAGCGGATTGCCCGGCCCGGCCCGTGGCGTGGCCGGATTCGACGATGGTGATGTGCTGCGGTGGCGCATTTACAAATCGCGTCCGATGGCGGCTGCGGCTGCCGGGATGTTGACGTAGTCGCGCAGGCGTGCAACCTGCCCGTTGCGTACGGTGAGCACAACGATGTTGGGAAGCGCGAACTCGCCGGTGGAAGCGCTGGTTCCGAGGGCTTCCTGCTCGACGATGATCGTTTCTGGATCGTTGGTGTCATAGATGGCAAGAGTGCGGTAACGCTCGTACTTCAGCGGGTTGGCCTTCCAGCCTGCGGCTATCCAGTTCACGATTTTTTCCCGGCCCTCAAGCCGGGACGGCACGCCTGGGGCGGTGAACGGGAATTCATGGACCGCGTCGACTGCGTACAGACGGCTCATGCCATCGGCGGACTGGCTGACAGCGGCTTGGCGGAGACGCTCCAGGACCTCACGCGCATCAGCTTCTCGCTCGCCGAGTGCCGCTCGCTTGCCGGTCACCTTGAGAAGGTCAGGTCGTTGATGTCGATCCGGTCTTGTTCCGGCAGCGCCATTGGACAGCCCTCCATGTCTTGTACGTCATGCCAGTAAGGTGAGACATAGTCCGGTTATGCGGGCACGGTAGCGGACTGTGTCCCCGGTTAGCAAGGGTGTGGTGATTGCGCTGGCAGGACATGATTCGCGGTCGCATGCCGGGCGTCCGAGGCGTGCCGACGCCCGACGTAACTACGGGCAGTTGGTCGAGCAGGCGCGAATCGCGTTCGCCGAGTTCGGCGTGGACGCCTCCTTGGACGAGATCGCTCGGCGGGCAGGGGTGGCCAGCGGAACGCTGTATCGGCACTTCCCCACTCGGCTGGATCTCATCGAGGCGGTGCTGGCCGAGCAGATAGCCGAGCTGGTCGGCCTTGGTCGCGAGCTGCTGACGGTAGAGGACGAATTCGACGCGTTGTCCACTTGGTTGCGTGCTGCGCTCATGCATGCCTTGACCTATCGAGGCCTGGCGGCCGCGGTGATGAACTCGGCGCTAGACCGCGAGAACGGCCGGGTATCCACCTGGCATGCGGAGATGTTCGAGGTAGGGGCTGCGTTGCTGGCGCGGGCGCGGCGATCAGGGGTAGTGGTCGCGGATGCTGACGAAGCGGATGTGCTGAAGATGGTCGGCGCTATCGCCTGGGCCGCCCAGGACACCCCGGACAGCTCAGCTCAAGCCAACCGCCTGCTCACCCTCCTCATGAACGGACTACGTCACGGCGGCATCCGGCGATGACCAGGCTGTGCGTCAATCCATTCGACCCCGCCTGGTACGGATTCGTCGAACGCGCCACTATCGGTTCGGCGTTTCGGTTGTGGTTGCGGCTGAGATCGGCTGTTCCTTGAGGAACATCGACAGCACCGCCGGAATGATCATGACGTAGGCGGCGATCGCGAACACCATATGGGTCGAGGAGGTGATCGCCTGCAGTGCGGCGTGCCGCTGGTCCGGGGCCAGTGTGGGCAAGGCCGCTGTGTTCAACTGACCGTTCGCGTTGGCGGCGCCCGCTGCGCTGTTGAGCTTCGCGGCGAGCTCGCGGTTGAGTATGGTGCCGAACATCGCGAGGCCTGCGGAGGCGCCGAGTTGCTGGGCGAACCGTACCGAGGTGGTGGCTACACCGAGATCGTCGGCATCGACGGCGCTTTGAGTGATCATCAGGCCGATGCCCAGGTTTAGACCCAGGCCCAGGCCGAGCAGGAACAGCCCGAAGCTCAGGAACCACAGCGAGGTGTGGGTTCCGAGCGTGCTGAAGATCAGCATCGCGGCGGCGACCAGCAGGTGACCGGCGAGCAGTTGGTATCGGTACCGGCCGGCCATCTTGACCATGGCCTTTCCGGAGAGCGCGCCTACGATGATCATGCCGACGGCCATGGGGAAGAGCAGGAGGCCGGCGCTGGTCGGGGTCATCCCCCGGGCCTCCTGGAGGTAGCCGGACATGTACGCCACCGAGCCCGCGAGACCGATACCGCCGAAGAAGCCGAGGGGCACCATGATGCGGAAGATCGGGTTGCGCAGCAGTGCCAGCGTGAAGATCGGTTCCGCCGCGGTCGTCTGGCGCCACAGGAACGCGGCCAGCAGGACCACTGCGGTGATACCCAGCCCCTCGATGGTCGGCGACGTCCAGGCGTAGTCCTTGCCGCCCCACTGGGAGATCATCAGCAGCGCGCTCGCGGCCGCGGCGATGAGGCCGGCACCCAGGAAGTCGATGCGACGCCTGATCGGCGTGACCGGGAGCCGGACCAGCAGCAGGGATGTGACGAAGGCGCCGATCCCCAGCGGGATGTTGATGTAGAAGACCCAGCGCCAGCTCAGGTGGCTGGCGACCAGTCCACCGGCGGCCGGGCCCAACACGATGCCCAGGCCCACCATGATGCCGCCCATACCGGCCTTGCCAGAGTCCTCGGGCGTCTCGGCCTGGCCCGGCCGGACCAGGAGCCCGAGGACCACCATGGTCACGGACATCAGTCCGCCACCGCCTATGCCTTGCAGGGCCCGGAAGGCGATCAGCTCGACCATGTTCTGTGCGATGCCGCACAGGGCCGATCCTGTCAGGAAGATCCCGAGCGAGAGCAGGTAGATGCGCTTGGCGCCGTAGACGTCGGCCAGTTTCCCGTACAGCGGGAGCACGATGCAGTCGGCCAAGGTATAGGCGGTCAGCAGCCAGGGCAGATGGCCTACGCCGTGCACGGGATCGAGGTCCTTGACCATCGTCCACGACACCGCGCTGACGATGTTCTGGTCGAGCAGTCCCAACAGCAGGGTGGCAAAGCAGCCTGTCACCGCGATGACCATCTGCTTCCGGCTCATGGGCGCGCGGGCTGCGCCCGCTTTCCCCGGCGGTCCCACCACGGCTGTCTCATTCATCCGATCCCACCTCCGATGCGGTCCACGCGGGCTCCGGGCATCCGGAACCCGCGTAGACCATCCTCGGCGGATTCTTGTACTTAGTCAATCTTAAGTCTTGGTACAAACTTATCTACGGTCAAACGTCGTGCTATGATGCATCTATGAGGGACGGGACAGGCCTGCGTGAGCGGAAGAAGCAGCAGACGCGGCGCGTCATTTCCGAAGCGGCGATCGCAATGTTCCTGGAGCGTGGCTTCGACCAGGTCTCCGTCACCGACGTGGCGGCTGCAGCGGACGTCTCGAAGATGACGGTGTTCAACTACTTCCCGACCAAGGAAGACCTGGTCCTGCACCGGTTCGAGGACCACTTCGACGATGTCGTCGCGATCGTCCTCAACCGGAAACCCGGAGAGTCCGCGTTGGGTGCGCTGCGCCGCCATTTCCTCGCTGGCCTCGACCGGCACGACGTCACCAGCGGACTCAACGACGACGAGCAGGTCCTCGCCTTCCAGCGCATGGTCATGTCCGCGCCGAGCCTGCGGTTCCGTGTCATGGAGCAGGCGGCCCGCACAGTGGATGCGCTCGCCGCCGTGCTGGCCGAACAGACCGGCGCCGAGCTCGGCGACATCACGCCACGCGTGGCGGCGAGCCAACTGTGCTCGATTCGGATCGAACTGGTCCGGGAGAACGTCCGCCGGTTGGTCGCCGGCGAGAAGGCCGACTACGTCCACGCGGACGCCGTGACCGCGGCACAACGGGCCTTCGCTCTGCTGGAAGACGGTCTCGGCGACTACTGCGTCTGACGGCCCGCCACCTCAGACTGCACGCCCCACTCGGGCCGCCGCTCGCCGATATCGTCTCGCCCCGGCGCCACCTCCTCGCCCTGCTTCTGCTCGGCTTCGGCGGACCGATGGACATGCTCACGGAGCGGTTCGAGCAGGATCCCTACCTCGGTGGCGCATTGACCGATCTCCCGGGCTCCCGCTTCATCCTGCTCGCGAGCGCCGATCCGCCGAACCAGGACTTCGCCTTCGGCGTGCTCGAACTCGGAGGCGGCGGGGCGACGCCGCGCAGGCGGCCGGGTCGGGCCTCGGCCGGCGCGGCTCAGCCCAAGTAGAAGTCCCTGCGAGCGGTCACGAACGCCTCGATCGTTTGCGCGGGTAGGCCCGTGAGGCGTTCGACGTCGTCGGCGGTGCGGTCGTAGCGGTTCTCGCGGTGCAGGCGGGCCATGGTGGTGATGTGCTGTTCGGTGTGCGGCGGAAGGCCCACGTTTGCGAGTACGTCGGTCAGCCATTGGTCCAGCGGCACGTCCACATAGGACACCGGACGCTCCAACGCCCGTGAGAACTCCTCGGCCAGCTCCGTCATGTCGACCGTTCGTGGCCCGGTCAGCTCGTAGACGTGTCCGACGTGCGGAGCCGGGTCGCGGAGTACGGTGGCGACCACCCGGGCGACGTCATCGGCGGCGACCGGCGAGGTACGCCCGGTACCGAACGGCAGCGCGATGGTGCCGTTCTCCCGAATTGACCGCGCCGCCAGCGTGGTGAACAGTGGATTGTCCAGGAATGACGTCGGCCGGATGTGGATCACCGGCAGGCCCGACCAGTCCAGTACCTGCTCCGCCAGCCAGTGCAGCCGCTGCTGGTTCGACTCCGTGGTGCTGGTCGTGGTCATCTGCGACACCGTCATCTGTGACATGTCGACCAGGCCCGCCAGCTGCCCGTACTCCCGCGCCACGGTGGCCACCACGGTCGCCGCCAGCAGATGGTCCGGCGATACGGGCATCGCGAAGTACATCCGCCCGACGCCCTCCAGCGCGGCCGCGACACTGTCGGGCCGGGTCAGATCGCCGAGGACCACCTCCGCGCCGAGCGCGCGCAACTCGGCGGCACGCTCATCGTCGCGGCGGACCATCGCGCGCACCGGCACGTCCTGCGCGCGCAGGAGTTCGAGGACCGTACGGCCCACGTCACCGACACCGGCGATGAGAACAAGGTTGCTGGCAACCATCGGTCGATCTCCTTCTGAGTATCCGAGTGGAGGAGTGTGGCGGAACCGGACGCGTGAGCGCGATCCAGACCGCGGTCCTGGCGCCGAACAGCGTGTCGGCACCGGCCTGGCCGGCCGAAGCGCCGACTCGCCCAGCGCCTCGGTCGCCTGCGCGATGAGCTGCTCCGTGGCGGCGTTGGTGCGCAGCTCGATGCGGCGGTCCGTTTTCGCGGTCATGAGCATCACTCCCACCTCCGCTCAGCTAGGGTGGTTTGAATGCCAAACCAGACGAAGCGTACCGCTGATAGTTTGAAAACCAAACCAAGTCGCGACTCGCTGGCGGTCGCCCTGGACGCGATCAACGACCGGTGGTCCTTGCACATCGTGCGAGCCGTTGCCTTCGGTGCCTCGCGCTACACCGACATCCTGCGAGCTGTCGGAGCCCCCAGAGACGTCCTGTCCGCGAGGCTTCGGAAGCTCACCGAATCCGGGATCCTGCAACCTCACTCGCCGGAAAAAGGGCGATTGGCCGGGTATGAACTCACCCAGAAGGGCCGAGACCTCGGACGGGTCATCCTGGTGCTCAAACGCTGGGGCGATGCCTACCGCGAGGACGCCGTGCCCCAGGTCGACTTCATCCACGACGTCTGCGGCGAAGTGTTCGTCGCCGAGGTCTGCTGCCAGGCGTGCGGCGAACCGATAAAATCGGGGGAGTTCTCCGTCGATCGCACATCCCCGGGATGCTGACGAACCGCGACGCAGCTGCTCCACGTGCCCTGAGTTCTTGTGATACGAAGCAGGACGAGACGGGACGATCGAGACAGCAGACCGCCGCGAACGCCGCCCGCATCCTCGCCGAGGACGTCGGCCGGTACCTGCGGGGCGAGCTCCTGGTCCACGCTGCGCAGGCGTAGCGGTTGCGTGATTTTTGCCTTGGGCGCGGGCGGGTTGGAGGCGATGGTGCGGCGGAAGGTGACGCTGGCCGGCCGGTACCGGCTGGAGGAGCCGCTGGGCCGGGGCGGGATGGGTGAGGTGTGGCGGGGGGTCGATCTGCGGCTGCGCCGTCCGGTCGCTGTCAAGATCCTTCCGTTGACGATCGGAGCGGAACCGGCCGGGATGGCCCGATTTCGGCGGGAGGCCGAGGTCGCCGCGACGTTGAATCATCCGGGTATCACCACGGTGTTCGACATCGACGAACACCCGCATGAGGACGAGCGCTGGCTGTTCTTGGTGATGGAGCTGATGGTCGGCACCGGGCGGACCCCAAGCCGCGAGGTCGGGTACGGCAACTGGCGCCGCGCCGTGGAGGGCACTTTCGACTGGATCCGGCCAACGGACGACTGAACCCTTTCCCACCTTCCTTACGTACGGTCAAATGTCCATGATGTGCCGCACCGCAATGAGTGGTGCGCGACCGTGTCAGGGAGCGCCATGCCGGATCCGCGCCCACTCCGCGAGGACGAGCCTAAACGGGTGGGCTCGTACCGGCTCACGGGCTACCTCGGTGGGGGTGGCCAGGGAGCCGTCTATCGCGGCACGAACCCGTCCGGGCAGACCGTCGCGGTGAAGGTCCTGCATCGCTGGCTGGTCGGGGACAACGCGGCGCGGCGGCGGTTCGTCGAGGAGATGAGCATCGCCCGCCGGGTGGCCGAGTTCGGCATCGCTCGCGTCGTCGACGTGGGATTCGACCTTGACGTCCCCTACATCGTGAGCGAGTACGTACCCGGGGAGTCGTTGCACGCGGTGGTCGCCCGGCACGGTCCCAGGGACATCGGCGCGATCATCCGTCTCGCGTTCGGCACCGCGGCCGGGCTGGCCGCGATCCACCGGGCGGACGTCGTGCACCGTGATTTCAAGCCGCACAATGTGCTGCTCGGCAGCGATGGTCCCCGCATGATCGATTTCGGCCTTGCCCGCGCCCTCGGGGTCTCGGTAACGGGCTCCGGCGTCGTCGGCACGCCCGCCTACGTGGCGCCGGAGCAGCTCGCCGGCCAGGACGCCGTGCCCGCCTCCGACGTGTTCGCCTGGGCGGGGACCATGGTGTTCGCCGCCACCGGGCGACCGGCGTTCGGGGACGACCACGTGCCCGCGGTGCTCTGGCGCATCGCCAATGACGAGCCGGCTCTGTCCGGCGTGCCCGACCAGCTCGTGCCGCTGCTCTCCGCCTGCCTGGACAAGTGTCCCGACCAGCGGCCGAGCGCCGGTGAACTGGTATCCGCGCTGATGGGACAGGACACCCCCGCCCGCATTGGGGCGGCCGACGATCGGCCGGCACGTGACGGCGTCGTGCCGGCGACCGGGGCCGTACGGCCCCAGCGGCCCGTGGAGGCGGCACCCGCCCGTACCGGGCCCGCCGGCGAGGTCGCCGCGACCGCGACGGATCGCCCCGCGCCCGCTGCCCTGCCCGACCTCGGCAAACCCGTACCGGGCGAGGAGGCGTGGATCCGGCGACCGCGGCGCCGGGCACTTCCCATGGGTATCGCGGCGTCCGGCGCCGTCCTGGCGATCGTGGCCGCGCTCCTCTTCGTCCTGTGGCCGTCCGAGCCGGCAATGCACACGGCTCAGCGCACGCGGACCGCGCCGAGTCCCAGACAGCCGATGGACGTTCCCGCCGTCGGCGCTCCGATGGGGCGGCCGCTGACCGTCGGCGCGGCCGGATCCGTTTCCGCCGTCGCACAGTCGACCCTGTACGGCAAGCCGGTTCTCGTCGCCGGCGGACAGGACGGAGACCTGCGTGTGTTCGACCGGTCGACCGGCCGGCAGATCGGCGCGCCGCTCACCGGTCACAAGGGCAAGGTCACCGCGCTCGCCGTCGGCACGCTGAACGCCGGATCGGTCGTCGTTTCGGGCGGCGCCGACCACACGATCAGGGTGTGGGACATCGCCGCGGGCCGTGCGGTCGGCGCCCCCTTCACCGGCGACACGGACACGATCACATCGCTGGCCACCGCGACCGTCGACGGTCGCTCCGTGGCAGTCTCCGGAAGCGCGGACTGGTCCGTGCGCCGCTGGGATATGGCCACCGGCCACCAGATCGGGCCGCCGATCATCGGCCACAAGAGCCCGATCACGTCGGTCACCACCACCACGCTGAACGGTGAGCCCGTCGTCGTGGCGGGCTGCGCGGGCAAGATGGTCCGCGCCTGGGACATCGCCTCAGGCGCGGAGATCGGCATGGGCTTCATGGGCCACACCGCGGCGCTCACCTCGGTGGCCGCCGCGACGCTGAACCGCGAGCTCGTCGTCGTCTCGGCCGACGCCGACCGGACCATGCAGGTGTCGGACCTTGCCACCTGGCATGCGAAGGGCCCCGCGTTCCCGCACCGGCCCAGCGCGGTCACCACGATGGCCACGGCCGACCTGAACGGACGTGCCGTGGTGCTCACCGGAGAGGGCCACACCGTGCACGTGTGGGACCTGGCGACCCGGCGAGAGATCGTCCCCCCGCTCACCGGGCCGACGCGTTCGGTGATCTGGGTGACGACCGACACCGTCGACGGCGTCCCGGCCGCGGTGGCGGGAAGCGCCGACGGCACGGTGCGCATGTGGAGACTTCGGTAGCGATTCCATCCCGCTGGAGCCGGATCACGATGCGGTCCGCGAAACGACTCGCTGAGTTCTTCGACGATCTTGAGCTGGCGACGCCGGGTGCCGTGCCGTTTGCGCTTCACCAGTTCGTGCAGGTAAACCTGAAGGCCGTGATGCCCGAAAATCGGGCATCCGCTGAATCCGCGCGACCGCGGAGCCGGGGACCCATCGCATTACTGGGGTGTATCGGCACATCCCCTGTGCCGTAGGGCGGCTTCCATGCCCGAACCCGTCAGCTAACCCGGTAAGCGGCATGGAAGCCGAGGAGTAGTCCGTGTCCCCTGTTTCTCGATACCCGGTGATCCCGTTCCGGGGACGAGCCGTCAGCGCCCCCGCCGCCGTCATGACAGGCGGCGCAGCAGCGATCATTTTGATCGCGGCGGTCCTCTTGGGGCTGGGCCGGCACAAGCCGCCCACCGCCGCCGACGCGCTGAAAGTCGCCCTCTCCCAGGTCGGCGCCACCGAGAACGCCGCCGGTGGCACCAAGTTCAACCGGTGGTTCATGTCCTCGCCGTACGCTCGGATCGGCGTCGAGCGGGACGGCGGATCGATCAGCGACTACGCCAACGCCAACTGGTGCGACATGTTCGTCTCCTGGGTCGGCGTCCAGGCAGGCGTCAAGGGGATCGGCGGCGACGCCTTCACCCCGACACACGCCGAGTGGTTCCGGCGGCAAGGCCGCTGGGGCAGCGTTCCCAGACCCGGTGCGGTCGTGTTCTTCTCCTGGAACGGCGGCGGCATCGATCACGTCGGTCTGGTCGTCAAGGACAACCACAACGGCACCGTTGAAACCGTCGAAGGCAACACCGACAACGCCGTGCGGATCCGCACCCGCAGCACCGACTACGTCGTCGGCTACGGCTACCCGAAGTACCGCCGATAGCCGCGGTCGACCGCCATTGCCGGGGCGCGTACCGCCGCCCCGGCCGCGCCCCGCTGCGCCGTCTCGTCCGGTCGCCGGCTCGGCAGCTGTCCGGCCTGCCTGTTCAGCCGCCCGAAATTTTCGGTCTACCGCAATTTCCGCCTCTTGACGGTCGATTTACGCGAACGTACCTTGATCGTCCACGGTAGGCCTCCTGCACTACCGACGCACCCACCTCACGGACCACTTCACAACCTCGCCAAGGATGTGCGTCGAATCATGATCAGATCACGTGCCCACGGGCGTAAGCCCAGACGCCTGTGGGCGGCGGTCGCCGGCGTGGCGATCGTCTCCGGAGGGCTGCTCCTCCCCGCACAGGCCGCGTCGGCCGATGCCGGACAGCCATGGATGAACGCGAAGCAGAGCCCGTCGACCCGGGCGAACGAACTGCTCAAGGCGATGACGCTCGCCGACAAGGTGAACATGCTGCACGGGGTCGACACCTCGCAGTCGCCGGTTCCCACGGTCGGGTACATCCCGCCGATCCCGCGATTGCACGTTCCCGGCATCACCATGACCGACGGTCCGGCCGGTGTGCGCGACCGCGTCGACAAGAGCACCGCGCTGCCGTCTCCGTCGGCCGAGGCGGCGAGCTTCGACGCCGGGATCGCCGAGGAGTACGGGTCGGTGCTCGGCGGCGACGCCCGTGCGCTCGGGCAGAACGTGGTGTTCGGCCCGGGGCAGAACATCCAGCGCGTGCCCGCCAACGGCCGTAACTTCGAGTACTACAGCGAGGATCCGTATCTGTCCGGCACGATGGCCGGCGCCGACGTTCGCGGCATCCAGCGCCACGGCGTGATCGCCACGGTGAAGCACTACGTGGGCAACAACCAGGAGACCGACCGCAAGACCGTGTCGGCCAACATGGACGACCGTACGCTGCACGAGATCTACGAGAAGAACTTCGGCGTGGCCGTGGCCGACGGCAGGCCCGGCGCGGTGATGTGCTCCTACAACAGGATCAACGACGTTTACGCCTGCGACAACAGCGAGACTCTCGGGTCGCTGCGCTCGCAACTGGGCTTCAAGGGCTTCGTGGTGTCCGACTACCCGGCCACGCACGCCACCACCTCGATCAAGGACGGGTTGAACGTCGAGCTGCCGACCGGGGTGTTCAACACCCTGGCCAACGTGCAGGCCGCGTTGGACAAAGGCTCGATCACGACGGCCGACATCGACGGTCGGGTTCGGGAGACGCTCACCGTGCTGTTCGCGTTCGGGCTCTTCGACCGCGACACCACCGCCCGCGGCACGATCGACCAGGACTCCGACAACGCGGCCGCCCAGCGGATCGAAGCCCAGAGCGCGGTGCTGCTGAAGAACCAGGGGGACGTCCTGCCCCTGGGCTCCTCGACGCATGACATCGCCGTCATCGGAGCCCCGGCGAAGACCTCCGCGCAGGGCGGGGGCAGCAGCAAGGTCAACCCGCTGTCGGCGGACAACGCCTACGACGCCATCGTCTCCCGTGCCGGTTCGTCGGCCACCGTCTCCTACGCGGACGGCTCCAACCTCGACCAGGCCGCGGCGGCCGCGCGGTCGGCCCAGGTCGCCCTGGTGTTCGTCAAGGACAGCGAGGCCGAGGGCTCCGACCGGACCAACCTCAGCCTGCCGGGCAACCAGGACGCCCTGGTCGGCGCGGTGGCAACGGCCAATCCGCACACCGTGGTCGTCCTCCAGACCGGTTCGGCGGTGCTGATGCCCTGGCTGCAGCAGGTCGGCGGCGTGCTGCAGACCTGGTACCCGGGCGCCCGGGGCGGCGCGGCCACCGCGCAACTGCTGTGGGGCGACGTCAACCCCTCCGGCAAGCTGCCGCAGACCTGGCCCGCGAGCAGCACGCAGACGCCGGTCGGCACGAAGGCGCAGTACCCCGGCATCAACGGCGAGAGCTCCTACTCCGAGGGCGTCTACGTCGGCTACCGGTGGTACGACGAGCACGCCGAGACCCCGCTGTTCCCGTTCGGCCACGGCCTGTCCTACACCGGCTTCCGCTACAGCGACCTTCGGCTGCGGCACTCCTCGGGCGGCTCGGGCGACCCTGTGACCGCGTCGTTCAAGATCACCAACACCGGCGACCGCGCCGGCGCCGAGGCGCCGCAGCTGTACGTCGGCAAGCCGGACACGCTTGCGCCGACCGCGCCCAGGGAACTGGGTGCCTTCGGCAAGGTCCAGCTCGCCGCCCATGAGACCAAGACGGTCAGCCTGACGGTGAACCCGCGCGAGTTGTCCTACTGGGACAGCGGCGCGCAGGCCTTCACCGTCCAGGACGGCTCCTACACGATCGCGGTCGGCGGCTCATCGGCCTCGCTGCCGCTGCACACCACGTACCGGGTCAAGAAGACCGACGGTCCGGTCCGCATCGAGGTCCGCGGGCTGCCCGACGTCGTCGACCCCGGGACGACCTACACGGTGACGGCCGAGGTCGGCAACCTGTCCGACTTCGCGCTCACCTCGGCCGCAATCAAGGTCTCCGCGCCGGCCGGCTGGTCGGTCACCCCACGGAACGGCGGCATCAAGACGGTCCCGGCCGGCGGGCGAGCGACGCGGACCTTCCACGTCACGGTGCCGGCCGACGCCAAGCAGGGGGCGACCGGCCTCTCCGTCACCCTCCGCGGACGCGTGGACCAGCGAAGGATGTCGGCCGTACGAACGCGGCGGGTGAACGTGCCGTACGCCTCGATGGCGGCCGTCGCCGACACCGTCGGCGTCACCGACAACAGCAACGCCAGCGCCGGCAATTTCGACGGCACCGGTTACAGCTACTCGGCACAGAGCCTCGCGGCCGACGGCGTGACCCCCGGCGGCACGGTGAAGGTGGGCACCGCCACGACCGTCTTCCCCGCACAGGCCCCCGGCACTCCGGACGCGGTCAGCGCGTCCGGGCAGGTCGTCAGGGTCAGCGGGACCGGCAAGGCCCTGGTGATCCTCGGCGCGGCCCACAACGGAGCGGGACGCGGCACGCTCAAGGCGACGTTCACCGACGGCACGTCGGCCGATGTGCCGGTCGGTTTCTCCGACTGGTACGGCAACGCGCCGACGGACCTGAGCTCCATCGTGTCGACCGGCCAGTGGAACCAGCCGGCCACCGGCGGCAAGGGCCCGCACGATGTCAGCCTCTACGGCGAGGTCTATCCGCTGCCGGCGGGCAAGACGCTCGCCTACGTCACCCTGCCGGCCGTGGGCAACATGAACCTGTTCGCCGTCGGCATCGACGACTCGGGGCCGCTGCCGACGACCCCTTGATCAGTAGGCGACAGGAGAACCACGCCGGTACCCGCAGCTCGTCCGGGTGCCGGCGTGCCTCGCTGTGCGCCCGCCGCCGCATCGACGAGCAGACTGCTTTCGCGGTGGACGGCCGACGGTTAACCTCTGGGGAGGAAGCGAATCTTGAGGAGCTGAGGTGCCCGGTCGGCCGAGCGCGCGTTGACGTTGTGGGTCACGTTCGACCCGTCATCGCGTGCTGCCCCTGACCTGCGGCACAGCGAACCTTCCTCCGCCTGAATCGCCGGTGCGCCTCTCGTGCGCCGGGTGGCGGGCATCGTTCTCGGCGACTCAAGGAATCCCTGTGCCTTCTCCTGTCATCCCCGCGCGCCATCGCGTCAGTCTTTGGCGGGACGGCGACTTCCGCCGACTCTGGGTGGGGCAGACCGCGTCCCAGTTCGGGGCGCAAGCCGGTCAGGTGACCCTGCCGCTCATCGCCGTGGTGGCACTCAACGCCGGCGCTGCTCAGCTCGGCGTCCTGCGTGCGGTACAGCAGGCACCGATCCTGCTGTTCTCGCTCTTCGTCGGCGTGTGGGTGGACCGCCGGCGATCCCGCACCGTGATGGTGCTGGCGGATCTCGGCCGGGCCGCGGCACTGGCCGCCATCCCCATCACCTATCTCCTGGGCATGCTCGGCACTCCGGCGCTGCTCGTCGTCGCCTTCCTCGTCGGCGTTCTCACGGTGGCCTTCGACGTGGCCTACCAGGCCTCTCTCGTACGACTGGTGGAACGCGACCAGCTCGCGCAGGGCAACAGCGCGCTCGAGGGCAGCAGATCCGCGGCGCAGGTCGGCGGCCCCGCGCTCGGTGGCGCGATGGTGTCGCTCCTTTCGGCACCGATCGCCATCGTGGTGAGCGCGTTCTTCTTCACGTTGTCCTTCCTGACGATCCGGCGAATCCGCCGACCCGAGCCGATACCTCAGCACGCAGAACCGCCCACTCGAGTCCTGCGGCAGATCCACGAAGGTCTCCGACTCGTCGTCGGCGACACCTCGTTGCGCGCCGTGGGCCTCGCCTCGGGCATCTTCCAGTTCTCCTTCGCGGCCCTGATGACCGTCTACCTGCTCTTCCTGCCGCGCACACTGCACCTGTCGGGGGCCGCCGTCGGCCTGGCGCTCGCGGCGATGGGGCCGGGCGCACTGGCGGGTTCACTGCTGTCCGCCGGCCTTCCAGGGCGGTTCGGCCACGGCGTGGTGCTGGTGTCCTCGGCGGCGCTCGCCGACGGGGTGATGCTCTGCGTACCCGCCCTGCACGGCTCCACTGCCGTCACGATCTCGTTGCTCATGACGATCAACTTCGTGTTCGGTGTTTTCAGCCAGATCGTCGACGTCACCGTCATGGCCGTTCGGCAGGCCATCACCCCGATGCGGATTCAGGGCCGGGTCGTTGCGACGATCAATTTCGTCGGCATGGGGCTGACCCCGCTCGGTTCGCTCCTCGGTGGCTATCTGGCCGGCGAGTGGGGTTTGCGCACCAGTCTGCTGTTGACCGCCGTCGGTGTGTCACTGTCGCCGTTGTTCATGGCCCTCTCCCCACTCGCGCGCCTCGGAAGAACCCTGCCACCGGCACACCAGGCCACCGGCCTCGAAGAACCAGGAGCGCCGGGGCTCAGAGGGAGTCGCGGGCGAAGGCGGCCAGCCGGGACTCCCGGGAGCGGCCCAGGTGGGCCGCGAGTGCGTCGCGGGCCGCTTCGGAGTCGCGGTCGGCGATTGCGGTGAGGACGCGTTCGTGTTCGTCGCGGGTGATCTCGAGGTCCTCCGCGCTCTCGTGACTTCCCCGGTCGTAGATCCGCAACTGCGCGGTGAGCCGGGTCAGGAGGGTCTGGATCGTGGTGTTGTGGCCGGCCTGCCACAGCGTGGCGTGCCACTGCGCGTTCAGTTCGCGGATCTCGGCGGGATCGGTCCGCTCGCCGGCGGTGGCGTGGAGGTGGCGTAGCCGCGCCAGGTCGAGATCCGTCCTGCGTAGGGCGGCACTCGCCGCGGCTTGGGCCTCCAGGGCGATGCGGGCCTCGTAGATCTCCAGGACGTCTTCGGAGGTGCCGGCGCGGACCTGGTAGCCGCGGGCGGCCCGCTTGAGCAGGCCGTCCTGCTCGAGTCGGCCGAGCGCTTCTCGCACCGGCGTCCTGGACACGCCGTACCGCGCGGCGAGCGTCGTCTCCAGAAGGACGCTGCCCGCGGGGAAGCGCCCGGCGAGGACGTCGTCGCGCAGCCGCTCGTACTGTGCGGCCCCCGCCTCGGAGCGGCCGTTGCCCGCTGCTGTCACGACCACACCGTAGCAGCGTGCATGCGCTGTACGGGATATCTCGCAGCTGTGTATACGCATGTATCCAAAGATTTCCTACCTGTCTTGTGTTGTATGCATCTCCTCGCGTACGCTGCGACGACCATCGCAGGAGGTCCAGTGCCAGGTCATCACCCATGTCGGGACGCCACGGGGTGTCCGGCTCGGCGGTCGGCGGTCGGCACCGCCGTCGCCGGCGGCTGTAGCCCGCGCCGGTGACATTCGCGCGTATCGCGCGCCGGCACCTCCTCCACGAACCCCCGATGACCGCGATCCATGACGCCTCCGTTGCTCCCTCCGGGAACCCTCACCAAGTAGGACGAACGATGAATCGACTCTCGCGCTCCCTGTCGCGCGGTACCCGGATGGTGGCCGTGGCCGCCGGTGCCCTTCTCGCGGTGACGGCCTGTGGCTCCACGAAAGGCCACGACGCGGCGGGCACGGCCGGTTCGCCGGCCCAGGTGTCCATCGCGCTGGGATGGACGCCGAACACCGACTACACGGGGATCTACGTCGCCGACTCGCTGGGCTACTTCAAGAAGCAGGGCATCTCGCTGAAGGTGATCCCGTACGCCTCGACCGCGCCGGAGACGCTCGTCGCCCACGGAACCGCGGACTTCGGCTTCTCCTACCAGGCGGGCGTGGCGTACGCGAAGGCGGCCGGGCATGACGTGATCGGCGTCTTCGCGCCCGACCAGAAGGGCACCTACGTCATCGGCGTGCGGTCCGACCGGGCGGACATCGCCTCGCCGAAGGATCTGGACGGCAAGACCTACGCCGGCTTCGGCACCCCCGACGAGCTGCCCGAACTGCAGAGCGTCATCAGGCACGATGGCGGCAGGGGCACGTTCAACCACGTCACCCTCAACACCTCCGCGTACGACGCGGTCTACAACGGCAAGGCGGACTTCACCATCTCGGTCGCCACCTGGGAGGTGCTCCAGTCCAAGCTGGTCGGCAAGCCGATGAAGAGCTTCAAGCTGACCGACTACGGCTTCCCCGACCAGTACTCCAACCTGATCGTTTCGAGCAGCAAGTACCTGACCGCCCACGCCGACCTCGCCCGGAGGTTCCTGGCCGCCACCCAACAGGGGTACGCGTACGCGGCGGACCACCCCCAGGAGGCGGCCAAGATCCTCATCGCCGCGAACCCGTCCGTCTTCCCCAAGCCGGATCTCGTCTACCAGAGCCAGGCGGCGCTCGCCGCGGGCGGATACCTGCGCAACGCCAAGGGGCAGGTCGGCACTCAGAGCGCGAGTCTCTGGAGCTCCTACGGCGACTTCCTCTACGGCAACGGCCTGCTGGTCGACGGCGACGGCAAGAAGCTGGCCGCCAAGCCCGACTGGTCGACCTACTACACCAACGACTACCTCCCGGCGGGCAGCCGATGAGCCACGTGCGCGTGATGCTGGAGTACCTGCATCCCTGGACGAACTCGGCCGGGTTCTTCGTCGCGGCCGGTGAGGGCTGGTACCGCGACGCCGGCCTCGACGTCGAACTGTCGGTCGTCGACCCCTCCCGCGGCGACCCGCTGGATTACCTGTCCCGGCACGAGGCGACGTTCGCGGTCTTCCCGACGAACCGCCTCCTCGTCCGCCGGGAGCGCGGGCAGCGGCTGATCGGGATCGCCTCGATCAATCATCGGGCCATGGAGACCGTCCAGACCGCCGTCACGACGGGGATCCGGCGGCCCCGCGACCTCGAGGGCCGGCGGATCGCGTTCAACCCGACGCCGCGCGGCGTCGCGATGGTCCGTCACCTCGTCGCGGCCGACGGGGGTGATCCCGACCGTGTGATCACCGTGGACAGCGGGCTGCGCGAACTGGGCATCGACGACATCCTGGCGGGGACGGCCGACGCCACCTTCGGCAACTACTGGGCCTGGGACGTGCTGTTCGGGTCCGCGCCGGCCGAGGAGCGGCTCTACTGGCCGGTCGACGAGATCGGGGCGCCGCGCTTCCACAGCTACCTGCTCGGCACCCAGGAGTCGACGCTCGACCGGAACCCCCGGCTGGTCCGCGCGTTCCTGGACGCGACCGCGCGCGGCTACCTGGCGGCGGTCGAGAGCCCCGACACGGCGCTGACCGCGTTCGAACGTCACATCCCGTACTTCCCGCGTGGCGTGCTCCGACGCTCCCTGTCGCTGATCTCGGGCACCTGGACGCACGAGGGTCGCTGGGGTGACCAGCGGGCCGAGTTGCTCGGGCCCTACGCCGAGTGGCTCTGCGCCAACGACGTGCTGGCGGACGCGGACGTCTGGCGCGAGGCCACGACCAATGAGTTCCTGCCGGAGAGGAGCCGGGTGTGACGAGCGGTGTCGCCCTGCCCGCCGCCGCGCGGCGGCTCATCGACACGCCGGAGTTCGCGGTGCTGGCGACCGCCGATCCCGGCGGCGGCCTGCACCAGTGCGTCATGTGGGTCGGCCGGACGGGTGATGAGCTGTACATGGTGACCAAGAGCTTCCGGCGGCAGTGCCGCAACCTCCTGGCCGACCCCCGGGTCGGCGTCCTGGTGTACTCCCGGGACCGGCCGCGGCACTACGTCCGCGTCGAGGGCACCGCCACGGTGAGCGAGGACGGCGCGACCGCGCTCGCGCACCGGCTGGCCAGGGCGTACACCGGCAGAGACCACGAGGTGACCGACCCGGCCGAGGAGGCGCAGCGGGTGGTCGTCCGGATCAGGCCCGAGCGGGTGCACGTCTACGGGGAGGCCGCATGACCTTCGCGACCGGTGACGCGCGGCCCGGCCTCGCGGCGGTACGAGACCTCGGCGCGCTGCTGCGGGCGGCGCCGCCGGGCGCCGGGCGCACCCGCGTCCTCGCGGTCGACGGGCGGTCCGGCTCGGGCAAGTCGACCGTGGCCGCCCTGCTCGGCGACGAACTGGACGCCCCGGTGGTCAGCCTCGAGTACCTCTACGGTGGCTGGGACGGCCTGGAGAACGGCGTCGACCTGCTGGTCTCGGAGGTGCTCGTTCCGCTCGCCGCCGGGCGCACGGCACGCGTCCCGCACTACGACTGGGTCAACACGGTCTGGGACGACCCGATCGAACTGCCGCCTCCGGACCTGCTCGTCGTGGAGGGCGTCGGCGCCGGAGCGCGCCGCGCCGCACGCCACACGAGCGTTCTGGTCTGGCTGGAGGCGGCGGACCGGACCCGCAGGCGGCGGGCGCTCGGTCGCGACGGCGACACGTACCTGCCGCACTGGGAACGCTGGGCGGCGCAGGAGGCCGAGATGCTCGAACGTGAGGCGACCCGCGACCGCGCCGACGCGATCCTGCGCACCGACGCGGCACCGGAGCCGTCCGGGCCGATGGCCCTCGGTCCGCTGCGGTTCGAACGACGGCCGGGAGCGGCCCGATGACGGCGCAGAAGGTGGTCGGTGACCAGGCGCTCCCGGACAGCGGCGTCGCTCTTCCCCGCCGCCCCAGAGCCGTACGCCGTCTCGCCCGGGGCGTGCCCTCCCTGGTGATCGTCGCCGCGCTCCTGGCCGGGTGGCAGATCTACGCGGTCACGGGGAATCTCGGTACGGACGTGCTGCCGAGCCCGGCGAAGGTCGCCTCCGAGGGATGGGCGCACCGCGCCGAACTGTGGGACAACACCCTGCCGACGCTGCGGGCCACGTTCGCCGGGTTCGCGCTCTCGCTCGTCGTCGGCTTCGCGCTGTCCGTGCTCATCGACGCGTCGGCGGTGGCGCGACGGGCGCTGCTGCCGCTTCTCGTGGTGACCCAGACGCTCCCGTTGATCGCCATCGCCCCGCTGGTCGTCCTGTGGTTCGGGTTCGCCCTCCTGCCGAAGGTGCTGATCGTCGCGCTCGTGACCTTCTTCCCGATCACCGTCGGGCTGGTCGAGGGCTACGCGGCCACCGACCGCGACAGCGAGGTCCTGCTGCGCACGATGGGAGCCGGACGGTGGCGGATCTTCCGCACTCTGCGGGTGCCCACCGCGCTGCCCTTCTTCTTCGCCGGCCTGCGCATCGCGATCACCTACGCCGTGGTGGCTGCGATCTTCGCGGAGTACGCCGGCGCGACGTCCGGACTCGGGATCTACATGCAGAACGCCAAGAACTCCTTCCGTACCGACCTGGTGCTCGCGACGGTCGCGGTCAGCTCCGCCCTGACCCTGGTGCTGTTCGGCCTCACCTACGTGGTCGAACGCCTGGTGACGCCGTGGGTCCATCTCGCCCGCCGACAGGGGAGGGCATCGTGAGCACCGACGGTGCGGCGCCGGCCGCCAAGGTGGAGATCCGCTCGCTGAGCCGGTCGTTCGACGGCCTCGATGTCATCCGCGACCTGTCGCTGGAGGTCCGCGAGCACGAGTTCGTCTCCATCCTCGGCCCGAGCGGCAGCGGGAAGTCGACGACCTTCTCCGTCCTGACCGGCGCGCTCGCCCCGTCGGCCGGCGAGGTGCTCGTCGACGGGCGGCCGCTGGGGCGGCGACGCGACCAGTTCGCCTACATGCCGCAGAAGGACGCGCTGCTGCCCTGGCGGCGCATCATCGACAACCTCACCCTCGGGCTGGAGGTGATGGGCGTACGGCGGCCGGAGGCCCGCCGCCGGGTGCGCCCGCTGCTGGAGACGTTCGGCCTGGCCGGGTTCGAGCGCGCCTATCCGTTCCAGCTCTCCGGCGGCATGCGTCAGCGGGCGGCGCTGCTGCGCACCGTCGTACAGGATCGGGGAGTGCTCCTGCTCGACGAGCCGTTCGGGGCGCTCGACGCCCTGACCCGCGCCCAGATGCAGCAGTGGATCGAGGAGGTCCGCGGTCGCCACCAGTGGACGGTGCTGCTGATCACCCACGACGTGCGAGAGGCGATCTTCCTCTCTGACCGGATCTACGTCTTCTCACCGCGACCGGCGAGTGTCCTGGCCTGCGTCGATGTTCCGCTTCCCCGGCCGAGGACGATCGAGACCCTCACCGACCCCGCCTTCACCCGCATCGAGGCCGAGCTCCTCGGCACCCTCCTGCAGAGAGGATGACCCGATGTCGCTGCTGCCACCGCTCCTCGACGCCGGGACGTTGGCCGACGCGCTGGGGGATCCGTCCCTGCGGGTCCTCGACGCGACGGTACGGCTGAACCGCCCGCCCGGAGGCGGTCCGTACACGCCGGAGAGCGGCCGGGACGCGTACGAGACGGAGCACGTCCCGACCGCGGGCTTCGCCGACCTCATCGTCGACCTGGCCGACCCGGACGCCCCGTGGCCCTTCGCCCTGCCGCCGGCCGCGCGGTTCGCGGCCGCGGCCGGTCGCCTGGGCATCGGGCCCGGGACGCACGTCGTCGTCTACGCCCAGGACTCCCCGATGTGGGCCACGCGGCTGTGGTGGCTGCTGCGGTACTTCGGGTTCGACGCGGTCAGCGTGCTCGACGGCGGCCTGCCCGCGTGGCGCGCGGCCGGCCTGCCGCTCACCGGCGAACCGGCTCGTCACCCGGCCGCGCGGTTCGACGCCCGGCCGCGGGCCGGGCTTCTGGCCACCCGCGCCGACGTCGAGGCGATCGTGGCCGGCCGGTCCGCCTGCCTCGTGAACGCGCTGTCCGACGCCGTGTTCCGGGGCGAAGGGCCCACGTCCTACAGCCGGCCGGGTCGCATCCCCGGCAGCGTCGGCGTGCCGGCGGCCGGCCTGCTCGATCCGGCCACGAACCGTTTCCGCCCAACCGCGGAACTGACGGAGCGCCTCGACCCGGTCCTGCGCGAGCCCGCGGTCGTCCTCTACTGTGGCGGCGGCATCTCGGCGACGATCGACGTCTTCGCCCTCTCCCTCCTCGGCCGCGACGACATCCGACTGTACGACGGCTCTCTCGCCGAGTGGTCGGCCGACCCGTCACTGCCGCTGGACACCGGAAGCCGGGCATGAGCTCTTGACTGAGCTCCCTTACCCCTTTCCGGCGATCGATCACACCGAACACGGCGTCGGCCGACTTACTTCGCGGGTGCCTCGATTCTGGTGAAGAAGTCGACTATTTCCCGCGGAGATTCAGCGCTGAAGCACATCTCAAGGCCTTGGGCGGACATTTCGGCCGCCGCCGCGGCCCGGGGGAACATGGCCGTCTCGTACCGGGCCGGCGCGGTCTCGACGTCGTCTCCGTGTTCGATGATGGCCAGCGCCAGTTCGGCCGCGTCGAGCATGGCGAGGTTCGCTCCCTCGCCGGCGTACGGCGACATCACGTGCGCGGCGTCGCCCACCAGTGTCACGCCCGGGATCCGCGTCCAGGAGTGCCCGGTCGGCAGGGCGTAGATCCGGCGGGGGACGATCGTGTCGTCACAGCGGCGGATGAGATCGGTCAACTCGGTGCCCCAGTCCGCGAACTCCTCGAGCAGGCCGTCGCGGGCGGCCGGAGCATCGGACCAGTCGATGCCACAGCTGACCGCCCAGTCCTCCGGGACACGCAGCGAGACGGCGAGATCGATGTGTTCGCCGCCGTGGCCCATCATGGCCTTGCCGTCGGAGAGGGCGAAGAAAATGCCGGGGCCGGCGAGTGCGGCCGAGTCCGGGTAGCGCTCCTTGACGTGGGAGAGGCGGAGTTCGAGGTGCGTGATCCCGCAGTACTGCGGCGTGGCGGCCGAGAGCAGCGGGCGTACCCGCGACCATGTGCCGTCCGCTCCGACCAGGAGATCGGCGACGGTGCTGCTGCCATCGGCGAACGTCAGCTCGTGCCGGCCGTCGTCGAGTCGCCTGGTGGTGGTGACCTTGTGGCCCCAGGCGATCCTGCCGGGGTCGAGTGAGGCGACGAGCAGATCGCGCAGCACCGACCGGCCGATCTCAGGGCGGTCCCCCTCTCCACCTTCGGGTCCGGTGTCGACGTGGACCCTGCCGGTCTTGTCGAGGACACGCTGGTGCTCGCCCTGCGGGTGTGTGAGGCGACGGAAGTCCTCGTAGAGGCCCGCTTCGCGAAGGGCGCGTTGCCCGGATTCCTCGTGCATGTCGAGGGACCCGCCCTGGCGGCGTGCGTCGGCGGAGGCGTCGCCTTCGTAGACGGTGGAGGGGATGCCGTGGTTCTGGAGGACGCGCGCGAGGACGAGGCCGGACAGGCCCGCTCCGACGATCGCGATGGCGGGATGAGAGACGGAGTGTGAGGACATGATGCTCTCTTATTCGTTGGGCGCATGAGAGCCGGCGGCGAGGATGCCGTCGAGCAGGACGTCGAAGGCCCAGTCGGAGCGGGCCGCCCCGTCTCCGGAGATGAGTTCGACACCGAGCCGGACGATGTGGGGGTATCGCACCGCGTCGGCGGTGGCGATCAGCGCGGCCAGGGCGGAGAGATCGTCAGACGGCCTCGGGGTGCTGTGTTCGACGGCGACGGCGGTGGGCTGGAGCAAGAGCAGGTCCACGCCCCAGGCCGCCGCCCGATCCGACACGCCGCCCTCGTTGAGCAGGGCGAGGAGCGCCTCCACCAATGCCATGTAGTTCGGGCCGGCCGGCTGCGTGGACAACGCCATCCGTGCGATCTCCGGGTAGCGGAAGAGGACGCTCTGATAGCTCCGCAGTAGGGCCTTCAACCGATCCCGCCACGTCCCGGTTCCGCCGGCGGACGGGCTGACCTCGCCCAGTAGCGCGTCGAGGATCTGCGCGTGCAGGTCCTCGGTGTTCCGGACGTAGACGTAGAGCGACGCATGCCCGGTGTCCAGAGCAGTGGCGACACGGCGCATCGTCACCTTGTCCAGGCCCTCCTCCCGCAAGATCGCCAGTGCGGCGTCGACGATGCTCTGCCTGGTCAAGGCCGGTTTCGCCGGGCGCTCTCGTCGACTGCGGGGACTCTTGGGCCGATCGGTCGGGCTCATGCGACGAAGATAGCACGACCATGGTCGTAACGACCATGGTCGTCAGGTGTATTACCCCGACTCGGCGGGGCCCTCGCCGAGTTGCGACGATGAGGTGGAAGGCCATCGACCGAGCAGTAGCGGGCCGATCCCCTTCAATCCCCCAGACGTGGTGTCCGTCCGCACATCCCCATCTGAGGAGGCGCAGTGGCCGAGCTTCTGGCGGTCAACGTGGGAATGCCGAAAGAGGTCCCCTGGCAGGGCCGGACGGTGCACACCGGCGTGTGGAAGCGGCCCGTCACCGGCCCGCGGATGGTGCGCCGGCTCAACATCGACGGGGACGGCCAGGGTGACCTGGCCGGGCACGGCGGCGAGTACCGCGCGGTGCTGGTCTATCAGCTCGCCTCCTATCGCCACTGGCAGGAGCAGCTCGGACGCGAAGACCTGACCTTCGGGCATTTCGGGGAGAACTTCACCGTCGACGGTCTGCCGGACGACGAGGTGTGCATCGGAGACCGGTACCGCATCGGGCAGGCCGTCTTCGAGGTCACCCAGCCCCGTGTCACGTGCTACCGGGTGGGCCTGCGCCTGGGCGAGCCGCGGATGGCCGCCCTCCTGGTGTCGCATCGGCGCCCCGGCTTCTACCTTCGCGTTCTCACTGAAGGGCACGTGGAAGCGGGAGACGAGATCACGAAGGTCGCCGACGGCCCGGAGAGAATGACCGTCGCGGAGATCGACGCCCTGCTCTATCTGCCCGGACACCCACGCGACCAGGTGGCACGGGCGTTGCGGATCCCCGCGCTCAGCCCGGGCTGGAAGGCGTCTTTCAAGGCGCTGCTCGACCAGGCCGACCGTGCGCCGGGCGAACCGGCCGGCAACGCGGGACTGACCACGGCCGCCGGCCCGCCTCCTGCCTGGGAGGGGTTCCGGCCGCTACGGGTCACCCGTATCGACGCTGAGAGCAAGAGCGTCTTCTCCCTGACGCTCGCCGCCGAAGACGACACCCCGCTGCCGGCCGCACCGGCCGGCCAGTTCATCACCCTCCGGCTGCGCCCGGATGACGCCGGCGCACCGCTGATCCGCAGCTATTCGATGTCCGGCCCCCCGGGAGCGGCGCGCTACCGCATCAGCGTGAAACAGGAACTCCACGGTGCCGCCGGCACCTATCTCCGCGCCAATGTACGCGTCGGTGACCACCTGGACGTCGCGGCGCCACGGGGCGGCTTCACCTTGCGCGACGGACAGAACCCGATCCTGCTGGTGTCGGCCGGCATCGGTGCCACCCCCGTCCTGGCCATACTGCACGCGCTCGCCGCCGCGGACTCCACGCGCGAGGTGTGGTGGCTGTACGGTGCCCGCGACGGCTCCGAACACCCCTTCGCGCGCGAGGCCCGCGCCCTGTTGGCCGGACTCGCCCACGCGTACGAGCGGATCTGTTACAGCCGCCCGGCACCCGGCGATCGTCAGGGCGTCGACTACGGCACCGCAGGACGGCTCTCGGTCGACCTGCTCGGCCGCTTCGGCGTGCCTCGAGGCGCGGACGTCTACCTGTGCGGGCCGCCTGATTTCATGCGGGAGTTCCCCGCCGCGCTCGCCGCCTCCGACCTGGCCCCCGGCAGTGTCCACACGGAGGTCTTCGGGGCCGGGCCCGCACTGACCCCCGGCCTCGCCGAGGCCCGCGCGCGTCCGGTGCACCCGCCCGCGGGTCCGCCCGGCTCCGGACCTGCGATCTCGTTCGCGCGCAGTGGCCTGACCGTCCCCTGGAACACCGCCTACTCCAGCCTGCTGGAGTTCGCGGAGGCATGCGACGTTCCCGTCCGCTGGTCGTGCCGAACCGGCGTCTGCCACAACTGTGAGAGCGGTCTGCTGGCCCGCTCCGTCGCCTACTCACCCGACCCGGTCGAGCCACCGGCCGAAGGCAACATCCTGATCTGCTGTTCCCGGCCCCGCGACGATCTCATCGTCGACCTTTGAGCATCGGCGCTCCACTGCCGAGGTCAGCCGGCCACCTCCGGCTTGCGTCGCGGCAGCCTCCACCCAGGGCGGATGAAATGACACGTGTAACCGTCCGGGTAGTTCTGCAGGTAGTCCTGGTGCTCCGGCTCGGCCTCCCAGAACGGGCCGACGGGGTCGACCGTGGTGACGACGCGGCCCGGCCACAGCCCCGAGGCGTCGACGTCCGCGATCGTGTCGAGCGCGATCCGCTTCTGTTCCTCATCGGTGTAGAAGATCGCTGACCGGTAGCTCAGGCCGACGTCATTGCCCTGCCGGTTGAGCGTGGTCGGATCGTGGATCTGAAAGAAGAGCTCCAGCACGTCCCGGTACGAAACGACCGCGGGGTTGTAGAGGATCTCGATCGCCTCAGCGTGGGTACCGTGGTTGCGATAGGTGGCGTGCGGCACGTCGCCGCCCGTGTAGCCGACCCGAGTGGAGATCACCCCGGGCTGCTTGCGGATCAACTCCTGCATGCCCCAGAAGCATCCGCCCGCGAGGACCGCTCTTTCTTCCGTCACTTCGGGTTCCCTTCCTCATCGCCCAAGCCGGGCTCGCGAGCCCAGGGCCAGGGCGGGAGTAACACGGTCGACGGTAGTGGCCGACCATCTCCGCCGATTCGCCGGCCCGTTCCATGGCACGGGCTCCATCGCGCCTCCCGCAACGCGCGTGGACGTGTTCATATTCCGGAGCGGTCGAATCAAGAGGATGATGATCTTTCCGAACGCCTGCCCGGCACAGCGCAGTGCGGGTGCGCGCGGGTTGGCCCCATCCCCACTTCGGAAGCAGGAACGACCTTTGCGGCGTATCACCACACTCTCCGCCCTGGCCCTCGCTCTCATCGGCTCCGTCGGCGGTGCCGTCCTCACCACCGCGCAGAACAGTTCCGCCGCGCCGAGCGGCACCCGCTCCCTGCTGGACACGGTGCCCCGGCGCGGTTTGCTGCGGGTGTGCACCACAGGTGACTACCGGCCGTTCAGCTACCTGGACCCGAAGACGAGCACCTACACCGGCATCGACATCGACATGGCGAAGAACCTGGCGAGCAGCCTGGGCGTGAAGATCAACTTCGTGTCCACCACCTGGGCGAAGCTCGTCGACGACCTCACCGCACGCAAGTGTGACGTCAGCATGGGCGGCGTTTCGGTGACCCTGGCCAGGGCCCAGAAGGCGTACTTCAGCGCGCCGTACCTCACCGACGGCAAGGCCGCGATCGCCCGCTGCACCGACAAGGACAAATACCAGACCCTGGACGGGATCGACCAGCCCGGGGTCCGGGTGATCGTCAACCCGGGCGGCACCAACGAGAAGTTCGTCACGGCGAACATCAAAAAGGCCACGGTCATCACCCACGCCGACAACAACACCATCTTCGACGAGATCGTGGCCGGGCGAGCCGACGTCATGATCACGGACGGGAGCGAAACGAGATATCAGGCGAAGCTCCACCCTGAGCTGTGCGCGACCAATCCCGACAAGCCGTTCACCTTTGCCGAGAAGGCATATCTGCTGCCCCGGGGTGACGAGGAGTTCAAGGAGTACGTCGACCAGTGGGTCCACCTCACGACCCACGACGGCACCTACGCGGGCTACTCCGCCGCCTGGCAGAACTGACGCGCCGCAGGCGGGAGGGCACCCGACCTCCCGCCTGCGGGTGACGAGCGCGAGCAGAGCTGTAGCTCGATCAGACGAACAGGGGCTCGGCCTGGGATCGCTGGACCAGCGCGCTCATCGCATCCTCATCGGGTGCCTGGGCGAAGCGGGAGGCGGCGTCGAGGACCAGGGGGAGCAGGTCGACGTCGCCGACGCTGTTGACGAAGATGCCGGGCCGGCTCAGCGCCCACCAGACGGCGAGATCGATGTCGTCCTGCCGTTCGAGCGGCTCGTACCAGGTCGATCGGGTGTGCGGCCGGCCCATCCATGGGCGCAGCGCGATCGACTTGATCGTCTGCATTGCCACCCGCCGTTCCCGACACGTCTGCTGCAGCGCCTCGAAGTTGCCCGCATAGTAGGGATTGCGCATGGTGATGTAGTTGTACGGGAGCAGGACCGAGTCGAAGTCGAACCTTTCCAAGCTGCGCCGGTGGGTCGCGGCGATCTGCGTGCCATGGCCGGTCACGCCGATCCAGCGCACGAGTCCTTCCTCACGGGCCGCGAGTGCCGCCTCGATCGCCCCGCCGGGGCTGAGGGCGACGTCCCACTCGATCGGGTCGGCCAGGGAGTGCAGCTGCCACAGGTCGATGTGGTCGACGCCGAGGCGGTCCAACGATCGGTGAAGCTCCTCGCGCGCACCGTGCTCCGTACGCTCGCCGGTCTTGGTCGCCAGGAAGAAGCGGTTCGGCTCCCGTCGCAGCAGGGGGCGCAGGCGCACCTCGGCCTCGCCGTAGGAGGCGGCCACGTCGATGTGGTTGATCCCGTACTGGACAAGGACGTCGAGGGTCTGGTCCGCGACACGCTGGGGCACCGCGCCCAGTGCCGCGGCTCCGAAGATGACACGGGTGCTGGTGTGGCCGGTGCGCCCGAATTCCGCCGTCTCGATCGGCATCTGCGGCCCTCTCAGAGAAGCGGGCGTCCTGCGCCGACGCCTCGTCGGGGAACGGCCCGCGCGGTGAGGTCCACGCTACGCCACCAGCGGCTCTGATCAGCTGAGTGATCCTGAGGAATCCCCAGCCATGGCCCATCGCGCTCGCCCACTACACCGGCCGATCGCCCGCACTCGTCGCGAGCCACGTCACCGCCCGCCACCCCACCGACGCCGAAGCCGCCGCCCTGCATCTCACACACCACGACGCCGTACTCGTCCGCGACGACACCCACACCGACGCCCACGGCAACCCAATCGACCACACCCGCTCCGTATGGCCCGGCGACACAACCCGACTCACCGCTCACTACCCACTAGGTGATTCCTGAGAATGGCCACCGCAGCGCAAATCGCACAAACGGTGGATAGTGGGCGCGCTCCGCGATCCGGTACGGATTGCCGAATCTCCGTGGCCAACAGGGAGCGCGCCCACGCCTACCTACCCTGATCAAGGCTTAGAGGAGTCAGACGCAGGGAGGTGGTGTTGATGCGAAGCCCCCGTTCAATAGCTTCTCCACGTTGTCACCGAAACCGAAGAGCTTCGGGCTTCCCTTGACTGGGATGTTTTAGGACAGCTTGACGTCTGGCTCCTCGCTTAGATGGAGGGAACCGAGATCAGGTGAGCGGTGTTGATGCGAGGCGAAAGGTTTAATTCCTCTCCGCTCTACCTTGGAGTCTGACCTTCAGCTCCTCGGTGCCCTCCGCCGTACTCTGAAGGACTCGCAACACCTCAGAGTACGGAGCTTAAGCCCATGAAACGCCTTTCGCCGGCGCGCCTCCCCTCTCTTGTACAGCGGGTTGTCCTTGTTCCCTACTTCCCACAGGAGGTCGAGAGTCCATCTGTCGGGGGAATCAACCTCGGGCTGCAGGCCCAAGACTTCCAACGCCCGAGCATGTAGAAGGTTTACGTCTGTTGCTAGGCTTCTGAAGGGAGTGACTTTGGTCCTCGCGCCGAGCGAGAACTGTGCCGAATAGCGGTTTCCTACTTCAGGAGCGTCCATACAATCTTTCCTCCTCCCATTTCTAGCTTCGGAAGCCAGTAGCCCCACTTCAAACAGAGGTCCTCAACCATGTGAAGTCCTCTTCCGGACTCCTCTAACTCGTAATTGCGTTTTTGGGGCGTCTGAAGGGACCAATCCCACACTTCGATGAGCGGAATTCCGTCCTGATTCGTGATGTCGATCCAGAATTTAGGGCGGTTGGAAAAGATTTTGATGCCCTCGTCGAGCTTGTAGCCGTAAACGTGCCTAAGAACGTTGGTCACCAGCTCGCAGCCAATGAGTTGTCCCACGAAGGCGAGATCGGGACGGCCCATGCACGTCAGTCGATGCTTAATCATGTCCCTGGCGAAGCCAGCCGCCTGAGGGATGGGCGACAGGATGATCTTGGAGGCTCCGGGAGGAGCTATCTCTCGTGCTACGACGTTCGGCATGGCTGGCCACCTCGTCTGTTTCCAGGCTGTTCGATCCCGTTCTGAGTCGTTCCGTGGCATCCGCATTCGTCCGGACGTATTCGGAAGCGTTGACTTGGAGTATGGACCTGTGGTGGAAGCCGAGGTACCATTCCCGGAACTAATGGAAAGGTTCGGAGGGTAGATGGTGAGTGGTCAGCGCTTCGATCCGGACTCTGACCCGTGGGACTGGCTATTAGATGACCTGCGGTTTCACGTCCAGAAGTCCGGGATGTCCTATGCAGCCCTGGCGAGGCTGCTGGAACGTAGCTCTTCCAATGTTTCCAACATCATGGCCGGTAGGAGGCGCATCAAGGAGAGGGACGCAGAGCAGCTAGACCGCTGCTGGGAGCTGGGGAACCACTTCGTCCGACTGGTCCGGAACGCCAGTCGGGAGGGGAACAAGGAGCGAGAGTGGTTCAAGGCTTACCTTGATCACGAGGCGGCAGCCAACACGATCAAGACCTATGAAGCCCTGGCCGTGCCAGGACTCTTCCAACTCCCTGAGTACGCTGCTGCTCTGATCAGAGCGCTAGGTGCCCCGGACGAAGAGGATCAAGTTGAGAGGAGGATGGCCCGACAGTCCATCCTTAGCAAGAAACCTGCCCCTGCCATCTGGGTGCTGATCTCGCAGAACGCTTTGGATTGGCCCGTTGGAGGGTCGGAGGTCATGCTCAAGCAGCTTTCTCACCTGCTTGAGCTGGCTGAGCTGCCTCACGTCAGCGTCAGAGTCCTCTCGCGATCCTCTGGGGCGCACGCTGGCTTCGATGGAAGCTTCACCCTGATCTACGGAGAGTCAGGAGACGTTGCATACACTGAGTCTCCTGGCCGTGGACGTCTAGTAGAGTCTGCCTCCGAGGTCAGAGAGTATTGGAACAGGTACGACCGAATCGGAGAGATGGCCCTGCCTGTCGCCCCCTCCCTTCAGCTGATCAGAGAGGCCATGGAGGCTCTGTGATGGAAACTCAAGATGGGTGGCGGAAATCCCGCCACAGCGGAAATTCTGGGAACTGCGTAGAGGTCAAAGTGGTGGACTCCGAGTCCGCCTGATTGGTCAAACTAAGAGACCCCACGGTTTGAGGGATATCCCGCCCTTGCAGAGCAATAGCCGCTGAGACGTCCGTCGGGTGGTCAGTCGGCTCTGTGAGGATTTTCCCTACAGGGTCAAGGCGCGCCACAGGCGCGCAGCCTGCGGGGACGGCGACGCCGGCAGACTCCGCTTCGCCCGCCCCTACGGGGTGGCCTACGGCGATCAACCGCCCTCACCTCCCGTAGTCAGGAAACGGCCGGGCGGGAAAGGGCAGGCCCGCCGGAATCCGGGCTGCGGGCGGCGCTCCACGCCGTCCTCGCCCGTCCCGGCGGCCTGCCACCCCGCCCTCCGCCCCTGCCACGAGTCGTGCCCGCGTGGCCATGCGCACCCTCCCGGAGTTAGCCGCGCGCTTGCCGTCTGGTGCGGTGACCACGAACGTATGCCGGGTGTGGTCATGCGCCAGTCGGCATACGCGGTGTCGGCACCAGAGCATCCGCGAAAAACGGGAGGGGTCGCCCCCTCCCGCCGTACTTTCTGAGCGCCTAGGACGGCGCGCTTCACCCCCCGGCCCGCTCGGTCATGGCCGTCAGTGCCCCCAAGACCGCTTCGGTTTGCGGGAGGGGAGGTACCTTTTCAGGGTCACGTGCATTGGCGACCCACCGTGCGTGAGCAGCGATTTCCAGGGCCCCTGCCCTATGCTCGCGGCTCGCCATAGCGAGCGCTTCCGCCTTCGCCGCCACTGCCTCGAAGTGCTGCTTGAGCGACATCGTGGCCGCCTCTCGGTTGACGTGAACGTTAGCGGCTGTTGCCGTCACCACTGTTACTGTCCGCAGGGTCTTGTTTTGCGCCAGCAGCGTGCCAACCGACTGACGTCGCCCTGAGTAGCGCTGAAGCCGACATCCCCCGCCGTGGTGGACGCCCACCGCCGAAGCCCTCTCACCGGGGAATTTCGTGATCATCGAGAGTGACTAATAAAAGAAGTGAGCCTTCCCGGCCCGGTGGGGCGGCCTGGGGGAGAACGGCGGGGAGCCGCCCCCGTGGACCGGGGGCGGCTCCGCTCAGGTCGCCGGCGGCTATGCCCAGGGCTGTTCGACGGCCCAGCTCACGTCGTCGGCCCAGGACGTGGAGCTGTCGAAGTCGTGCGAGCCGCCGTTGCCGGCGATGTAGACGGTGTTGTTGTAGTGGCGGATGTACCGGTCCGGGTAGTTGTAGGAGGCGAGCGAGGTGCCCTGGCCGCTCTTGCCGGCCTGCGGGCAGAAGGTGGCGTCCGCGGCGAACAGGGAGCTGCCGTCGTTGTGCTGCCGGTACACCTGGTAGTTCTGGTGCCGCAGGTAGTCGCCGGGGTAGTTCTTCGACTCGAAGGACACGCAGGAGCTGTTGGCCAGGCCGCCGTGCACGATCCACGTGGCGTCGTCCTTGTCGAGAGACGAGCTCGACGAGGTGATCACCGACGTGATGGCTTGGTCGTTCTGGTGACGGATGTAGCGGTCGGTGCAGCAGGACGTCGTCGCGCGCAGCGAGACCGACGAGCCGGGGGTGAGCGTTCCGCCCGTGCCGCCACCGCTCGACGTCGAGTATCCGGCGGCGACGACGCCGGCCTGTACCGCGTTCTCGGTGGCGTCCGACGGATAGCCGGAGGTCATCACGCCTTCGTAGAAGGTACCGGCGGAACTCTTGCTGTTGTCGCCGCCGATTCCGAGGATGATGGCCCCCTCCTTGTGCATCGGGTTGTAGCCCGAGACGTTGGGGCGTACGCCGTTGTAGAAGGTCGACAGGCTGCCGGACTGCGCGTTGCCGCCGCGGATGGCCCAGTGGTTCGGCTCGCCCTTGACGATGGCGGTCAGGTACCGGTAGTTGACCGTCGGGTCGTTCGCGTTGTAACCCGCGTTCACGCCGGAGAACAGGCCGTTCTCGAGGTCGGCCATGACCCAGGGGCCGTTGCCCGATCCGTAACCCCAGACCTTGATGTTTCCGAAGTAAATGGCTTCCATGTGGCCGTTGCCGGTGTCGTTGCTGCTCGTCTCGGCGTTGCCGTAGTCGAAGCAGCAGCCGCCGTTGTAGTGCGTGCCGTCGAAGACCGCGTACATCCCTTCTGGTTGGTCTCCGGTCGCGATGCCCGAGGTGTGGTTGTTGCGGTAGCCGGTGCCGGGAGCCACGTAGACGCCGTAGGCCTTGTGGCCGTTGATCGTGGTAGGCGCCGCGGTCGCATTCGCGAGGTTGTCAGGACCGCCGGCCGCCCCGCCCCCGGGTGCCTGGGTGAGGTGGTTACCGCGACCGGACTGGTCGTAAATGATGGTGATGAGGCAGGTCGTGCCGGAACAGAACGAATCCTGCGTGGCGGCGTTGGCGTATCCGCCGGCGCTCAGCACGCCGATGTCCCGGGTGGCGTTGTCCGAGGAGCGGCGCACCTGGTAAAGCGCCCCGTTGTAGGAGGCGTACAGGGCGCGGGTCGTGCTGTGCGCCGCCACGCACGGCGTGCCGCCGGCCGCGTAGATGTCACACGGCTGCGACGTCGCGGCACGTGACGGCGTGGAGACGCCGGCCAGCAGGCCGACGGCGAGCGCGACCGCCGCGCCCGCCGACATCAGTGCTTTTCGGGTGCGAGGAAGTCGTGACAGAACATTCATGATGAGCCTCTCGTCCGCTTTCAGGCAGGAGCAGCCTGAAAGCGGCACCATCAAGAGTCGAGCGTCGAATCGAAATTGGATCGGTCCTCTTTGCCGAGGCTTATTAACACCGTCTTCGCTAGTGTTCCGCCGAAGCAATCGAGCCTGACCGGCCTGCTCAGTGCGCGCGATCGTCGGGTGCGAGGGTGTGCGTGGTCGCCACCGTCCGATGTCGGCAGCAGGACGACATTCATCTACGGCGCTCGGCTGCGCATTTTTCCGTCTCCTCCAGGACTCCGCCATTCAATGTTCGGTATATCGAACAATATTCGGAAGCGGTCGCCTGGACGTTAAGACGCCTGTTACGGCCTGTCAACGGCCTTTCATCGATTACTTGACGGACTGCCCGACCAGAGCGTCAACACCCTCTGTCGGCGAACCGGCGATGACCAGGCCTCGATGCGGACCCGGCGCACGCCGGCGGGCCGCCGGCCACCGGTCCGTAGCGCGTCAGGAAGGCTCTCGGCGGCCGGTGTCCGTACGTAGTCGCGGGCCGGCTGGTGCCCGGTGATGAGCGCGGGGCATGAGTGCCATGGCCCGGCTCCGACCCGCCAGTTGCCATGGCGTGCTCGCAGTCACCGAGCTCGGCTTGGTATGCCTCGTCCATCTTTTGAACAGAAAACTGGTTGAGCTGGAGTTTTGAGGTCGCCGATGCCTGCGGAGCCGTCCTTGGGGATCAACTTCACCTCACCGCCGGCGTTCACCGTCTCGTTGGCTGGATTTGTACCTGCGGGTAGGGCGAGGTCTGTCCGGTGAGGAGCGGTTCGGGGCTGTTGCGCAGGGTGTGGTCGACGAACGCGCTCAGGTAGGCGTTGGTGATCTGGAGCCCGAGGTCGCCGTCGATCGTGCCCAGCGCGAGCAGGTAGCGGATGGGGGCGGCCAGGTAGTAGGCGGCGTAGTCGGTGAAGTTGAAGTGCCGGGCTCCTTCGATCTGGTAACGCCAGGCGGGTCCGGTGCCGGCGGTGAGCATCGCGCGGGCCGTGGCGAGGTCGGAGCGGTTCGCGGTATCGGTGGGCCGGCAGATTCCGGTCACGCAGGAGTCCTGGGCGGCGGTAATCATCATGGGCTTGTTCAGGCCGGTGCGCGCGACCGGTCCGTACTGAGTGCCGTCGAGGTCGGCAGCGCCCGCGCAGTGCGGGTCGGTGCGGCACGCTTCCAATGCGGCCGCGCCGCCGAAGGAATGGCCGACATAGGCGGTGCGCATCGCGTCGACGCGTCCGGCGAACCGGCCGGTCAGGCCGAGCCGCGCGACCTGGACGGCGGCGAAGCGTGCGTCGGCGGCCCAGATGCCGGCGAGCCGGTCACCGGCCTGGGTGGCGCCGGCGGTGTGCAGGTCGGCGCCGTCGAACGCCGGGTTGCCGGAGGTGGTCGCGTGTACCGGATGGCCGTGCAGAACGGTCACGTTCGCGCTGTAGGTGGGGGTGACGCCGGCGACGAGGTAGCCGTGGCTCGCCAGGTTCTCAGCCAGCGTGGTGTACTGCGGCGCGGCGAACCCGAGGCCCGGTAGGAGCACGACGACCGGGAAGCGGCCGCCGGCCGGTGGGACGTCCTCCAGAGCGTGTGTCCGGACGGCGGCGAAGCCGGTCTCGCCCAGCCCCGGCAGGCTTGGCAGATGCAGTCGGTTCCAGGCACCCGGGGCGTACGGCGCGCGGCGGCCACGGGCGCCGGGCACTGCGGGGTACCACACCCACACGGACAGGTCCCGAGCGTTCCCGGGTGCGGGGGCGAGCGGATCGGCGCGGGTGTGGTCGGTCCAGTCGAATATCGTGCGGCCGACGTGGTACGGACCTGTCGGGGCGGGCAGTATGACCGGTTGCGCGTGCAGTGTTGCCGCGGCGGCGACGTAACCGGTGCTCACGACCACCAGCGCGGTCGCGGTCGCCGCGATCGATTTGACCGTACGGCGCGCCCACATGCGCCATCCTCGCGGGGTTTCGCGCCGCCCGGCCGGTCGGCTGAGGATCAGGACGGTCCCGAAGACGACCAGTGTGGTGGTGGCCGCGCCGGTGAAGGTGATCGTGGTCAGCGTGACCCGTTCGGGCAGCCGGCCCCCGCCTCCGAGCATCGGCCGGATGCTGCCGCGCAGCACCGCGGACGTGGGCAGGGCCAGCGCCCCGGCGACGGCGGTGATCCGGGCCGAGCGGCGTGCTCTGCCCGGGCGCGCGGACGGCATTTCATCATTCGCTTGCGGTACGACGACCCGTAGCGCCTTGTTGCAGACCATGAACAGGGCGAAGAACCCGCCCGCGCCGATCGCGGTCGCGGTGGCGAACAACAGTGGGTCGGTCCAGTGCTCGCCGAGCGTCTCCCCAATGCTGAGCAGGAGTCCGGTGACCAGGGCGGCCGCCGCCGCGAGCATCACGACGTGCCGCCGGGCGAATCTGATCACGTCGTCACGGCCCAGCACGCCGGCGAGCCGACGTCCGGTACGGGGAAGGGGTGTTGCCGCCGCCTCGGTCAGGGCCGGGAGGTCGTCCAGCCAGTCGCCCTCCGGCCCGCGAGCGTCGCGGGGTGGCAGCCGGCGGAACGCCCGCCGCTGCGTCAGCAGTCCTGCTGCCACCGCCGCGGTGAGGGGGACCAGCGCTGCGATGAGCCAGGGCGTGCCGTGGTTCCATAGCCGGTGGTCGGCCCGTACGGTGACCGCGAGCCAGTCGGTGAGGACCGTGGCGGCGACCAGCAGGGTGCACACGAGCGCGGCCCGCAGCAGCTGCGCGACCCGGAACACCGGCTGGCAGCCGCCTCCGCGCAGCAGCCGAGCGCGCGCCACCGTCAGCACGGCCAGCGCCGGAACGATGAACTGGGTGAACGACACGACACCGTCGTAGGGGTCGTCCTGCCAGGGGCTACCCGCGCGAACGGCGTGGACCTGGGTCGTGAGGAAGGCGAACACTGTGAAGACCGCCGCCCCCGCGACGGATACCCACAACGCCGTCACCGCGGCCGATTGTGCCCGGTGCCCGACCGGGAGGACCGTCATTTCGGAGTTTGTCAAGATCGTGACCTTTTTAGCTGTTGATGTCCCGGCGCAGGAAGAAGACCAGCGCGGCCGTGTCAAGCAGGACAAGCGGGAGGGTGGCATGGAACACGGCTTCGGCCGTCGTGCCGCCCGGGGCGACGTGCCCGAGGGTGAGATTGCGCAGGACAGAGCCCGGCAGCCACCTGTCGAGTTGCGCGGAGCGGCCCTGCAGGACGGCTTCGGCGGGCAGGATCCAGCCGAGGGTCACGGTCAGGGCGACGGGCACCGACCGGGTCATGACTCCCACTGCATGCCCGAAGACCGTGAGGGCCGCGCAGGCCATGGCGAGCTGCGCCGTCGCGGTCGCCATGGCGCCGACGGAGGGAACACGGCCGAACGCTCCGCTGACCAGGTAGGCGCCCAGCCCCATGATGATGGCGCTGCCCACCGCGACAGTGAGCGAGGCGGCGAGCTTTCCCAGGAACACCGGGCCTCGCGACCGGGTGGAGATGATCCACGGGCGGATGGTCCCGGTGCTGAAGTCGCCGGCCGTGATGGTCGCAGCCCGGCCCATGAACAGGGTCGCGTTGAAGATGGCGGCCTGGCGGAACCCCCACAACGGCGGCTCGTGCTGTGGCCCGGCGTTCGACATGCTGAAGATGGCCAGGCAGAGGCAGAGCAGCAGCAGGCAGCCAGTGGCTCGGCCGGCGGAACGGAGCAGTTCGGGGGACCTGCCCCTCGTGCAGCACGGTGAGGGTGTCGGCGACCCCTTCGAGCTCCCGGAGCATGTGCGTCGACACGATCACGCGGTGCCGCGGTCGGCGATGCGCCGGATCATCACGCGCAGGTGAGCGGTGGCCTCGGGATCAAGGGCGTTGGTCGGCTCGTCCAGCAGAAGGGCGGCGGGCGATCCCAACAGCGCTACGGCGATGGCAACTCGCTGCCGGTAGCCCTGGGACAGGGCACGGATACGGCGTGACATGACGTGCTCGATCCGGGTCAGCGCTGCGACGGATGCGACGTCGTCCGGGTCCGCGCCGGTGAGGATGCGATGAATCCGCAGGTTGTGGCGCACCGTCAACCCGGTGAACAGCGCAGGAGCCTCGATCATCGCGGACAGCGGGCGCTGCCCCTGCTCGGCCGGCACCGTGACCGAACCCTGCGTCGGCTTGATCAGGCCGGTCATGATGCGCATGAGGGTTGATTTGCCGGCGCCGTTGAGGCCGACCAGCGCTGTCACCTCGCCGCGCCGGGGCGACCAGGAGACCGAGCGGACGGCGCTCGCGGATCTGAACTTCTTGGTCACGTCAGTCACGACCACAGGTGCTTCGTCGTTCATGGCCGCCGATAGTACACACAACGTAGTACTTGTTGCGTAGTAATGTGGGCGGCGAGAGGAGGTGCTGATGCAAGCGAACGACGCTCAGACGCTGGTGCTGTGCGTACTGGCCGAAGGGCCGCTGCACGGTTACGCCATCAACACCGCGATCGAGGAGCTGACCGGGCGGCGGCTGGGGCCCGGCAGTCTGTATGGGGCCCTGACCCGTCTGGAGACCAAAGGGCTGATCGAGTCACTCGACGAGAGCGGCCGCCAGCGTCCGGTCCGGCTGACCCCCCAGGGCCGTCACGTCCTGGAACGGGAGCTGCGGGCCATGGAGCGCGTCGCCGCCGCGGGCCTGCGCAACCTCGGGGCGCGTCCGGCGTGAACATCGCTCGGATGCTGGTCAGGCTCTACCCGGCCGCCTTCCGGAGCCGGTGGGGTCCGGCCCTGGAACACGAGATACGGGCCGGCGGGTGGAGAGCCTGGCCCAACCTGCTGGCGGGGATCGCCGACATGTGGCTGCACCCGGTGGTCTGGCCCGCCGAGTCCCGCGCGCAGCGCTGCCGACGGGCCGCGACGATGGCGGTCGCGGTCTCGGCCGTCTGCTGGTTCGTCACGCACGCGGTCATGGAGTTGCACGCTCCACTGTCGGCGAGGATCGCCGGATCCTGGCCGATGAGCGTCTGCAGCCTCCTGATGCTCCTCGGACTCGCCCTCGTCGCACCTCGTCCCCGCATGACCCGCATCGCCATGATCGCGGTGGTTCGCTGCGCTGCGGCCCGATTCGCCGTCCCGGTCACGCTCGGCGCGGGCGCGGTGGTCTGCGTTCACACCGGCGCGTCCGCCGCCGCACCGACGCCGCTGCGACCGGCGCTGTTCGCCTGCTGGTGGACCGCGCTGGCGCTCGCAGCGATCCAAAGTTGCCGGATTATCGCAGCTCTCGGTCAGGCCGTGGTCGTGCCACCCCGCCCCGGAAACCTACGGCTCGGCCTGTGGATCCTGGCGGCCGCAGTGACCGCGCCCGGTCCCATTCTCCTCCGCGCTTCCACGACCAACGGGCACCTCGACCTGCTGTCCGCCGTGTCGGGTGCCGGACTACTCGTCTTGGCGCCGGCGTTCGCCGGAACCCTTCGCGACGTTCGTCACCTGACACCGGCCGACTGAGCGACACCCCATAGCGCCCCACGCCCGGTCGCATGTTTCCCTCACGACTCGGCGGTCGTTCAGTCCGGTGCCTCGGAACGTCTCGCGGCGAGCAGCAGCTGGATCACTTGATTCAGAGTGGCCTCGGGAGCGTAGGCGGCGGGATCCAGCGTGGAGTGCAGGACGAATCCGTCACCGGCCGCGATGATCAGGGAGGCCATCGGCTCCGGATCCACCCACGCGGCGATGTAGCCGCTCTCACGCAGTTCGCGGATGCTCGTCGCGAGTGCGTCGCGGAGTTCGGCCAGCAGGCCGACGACCTGGTTGCGGACGGTCTCGTCGCGTGACGCGGTCGCCAGGGCCTCGATATAGGCGGGGAAATGCTCGCGTGCCTGGTCGAGGGCCTCCTGGAGGGCGAGTACGGTGCCGAAGAGACGGCCCAGCGGGTCGTCCGCGACGCCGGTCAGGGCGGTGCGGGCCGGCTCGATCCAGGTCCGGACGGCGTGGACCAGCGCCTGAGCCACGAGCTCGTCCTTGGAACCGAAGTGGTACGTGATCGCCTGAAGGTTCACTCCCGCCGCCGAGGCGATTTGGCGGGATGTCGCTCGTGCGGCGCCGTGGCTGCGGAGCACGTCAAGGGTGGCTTCGAGCAGGCGGCGGCGGGTCAGGTCTTGGCGCTCATTCATACGTATGTATGATTTGAGTGGTGGCCGCTGGTGGAGCGCCCACGGAAGGGATCGGTCATGAGCCAGATGGATCTTGTGACGGGTGCGTACGGATACTCCGGAACCTACCTCAGGCAGCGGCTCGAGACGGCGGGCCACACGGTCCGCACACTGACGAACCACCCGACGCCGGACGCCGACATCGAGGTGTTCCCTCTCGACTTCGGCGACCCGGAGGCATTGGCGGAGGCATTCGACGGCGTCACGACGTTCTACAACACCTACTGGTCCCGATACGCGCCGGCGGGCACCAGCCATCTGGACGCGGTCACCAATACCGCGACCCTGCTCGAGGCCGCTGCCCGAATGGGGGTCGAGCGGGTCGTGCACCTGAGCATCACCAATCCGGATTCGGCCTCTTTCTACACCTACTACCAGGGCAAAGCGGCGGTCGAGGATCTCGTCACGGCCAGCGGCATGTCCCACGCCATCGTCCGGCCGAGCGTGATCTTCGGCGGAGACGACATTCTGATCAACAACATCGCGTGGTTGCTGCGGCGGTTCCCCATGTTCGCCATTCCCGGGACGGGCCGGTACCGGCTGCGCCCGGTGCAGGTTCAGGATCTCGCCGACCTGTGCGTACGCCTGGGGGCGGAGCGGACGAACACGGTCACCGACGCGATCGGCCCCGAGTCGTTCGGTTTCGAGGACCTGGTCGGCACGATCGCCCAGGCCATCGGAGTCCCGTTCCGGCCGGTGCATCTCCCGGCGGCTGCCGTGTCCGTGCTACTACGCGGATTGTCGATGCTGACCCGGGACGTCGTGCTCACGCGGGACGAGATCGAGGGGCTCATGGCAGAACTCGTCATGGTCGATGGCGAGGCCACCTGCCCCACGCTGCTGACCGGTTACCTGCACGAGAACGCCGGCCAGATCGGCCGCCGCTACCAGTCGGAACTCGCCCGCCGCAAGACTCCCGCGCGCCGCTGACCGCAGGGCACTCGACTCTTAATGACGTTCAAGCTGCGGCGTCAGGCCGCGGTTGTGGTGGCCGTCCCGCGCTGATCAACTGACCGGCCGGCGACCCCGGGAGCTTCGAACAGGGAAGGAGGCCGCCGGCCGTGAGGGAGGTCAGGAATCCTTGATCACGAACACGTTGAGGTCGTATGCGTTGTCCTGGGTGAGGGCGACCGAACGGATCGGGGCCGGTGCCTTGTCGAAGTCGGCGATCCAGCTGCCGTACCAGCCATCTGGGAACTGGGCCGTGTGCTGGAGGACGCCGTCCGCGCTGACGCCGAAGACCTCGAGGTTGCCCTGCGGTCCGGGGCGCAGCGCGACCGACTTCATGAGCGGGGCGTTCCACGGACTCGGGATCCAGTGATCCTGCCAGCCGTTCAGCGACAGTTCGGTGAGGTGGAGGACGCCGTCCGTGCCGACGCCGAAGACTTCGAGGTTCCCGCCCGGCCTGCGCCGCGCCGCGACGGAGCGGAGCGCGGGCGCGTTACAGAAGCCGGGCGTCCAGAAGTCCTGCCACCACCCCTCCTTCGCCTTGCAGGTGTGGTGGAGCGTGCCGTCGGTGCCGATGCCGAACACCTCGAGGTTGAGCTGGGGCCCGTAGGCTCCGGTCACCGACCGCAGCGGGGGCGCGTTGTCGAAGTTGATCGTCCAGTCGCCGGACCAGCCCGACGCCGACCCCGCGGTGTGGTGGAGCACGCCGCTCGCGTCGATGGCCAGCAGGTCGATGTCGCTGGACGGCCCGGTCGCCAGGTAGACCGACTGCACGCCCGCCGGTGCGCCGGCGAACCGCGTCCAGTTCCCCTGCCAGCCGTCGGTCGTGAGGCAGGTGTGGTGCAGCACCCCGTCGACGCCGACGCCGAATACCTCCAGCGTGTTCCAGGGACTGATGATCGCCTTGACCGCCACCAGCGGAGGGGCTCCGGTGAAGTTCGCCGTCCACTCCTCCTGCCACCACCCCTCCTTCGCCTTGCAGGTGTGGTAGAGCGTGCCGTCGGTCGTGCAGGCGAACGTCTCGAGGTTGCCCTGCGGGCCGACCACCATCTCCATCGTTCGTACGTCCGCAGGGGCCTTCACGGGCCGTATCCACTCTCCCTGCCAGCCGCCCAGGGTGAGGACGTCGCGGTGCACCGTGCCGCCGCCCGGCCATGAGTCGTTGACGATGATCTTGTAGGCGTACCCGTGCACACCGCTGTACAGATAGGTGCCGTCGGTCGCCAGCCGGGTCTGGTAGTCGCCGCCGATCCCCGTGACGAGGGTCAGCAGCAGGCTGTGCGTCCTGCCTCCGGCGACCGGGTCCAGCTGACAGACGTATCCGTTGGACCCGGCGAACAGCCTGCCGTCGTCCACGAGCACGTCGACGGGGTCGTAGGCGAGCCCCATCATCGCGGTGTACCAGTAGTTCTTCTTCGTCCAGGTGCCGTCGATGGGCCACCCGTAGACGTAACCGTGCACGCCCGCGAAGAGGCGCGTGCCGTCGGTCGCCAGCCGGGTCTCGTAGTCGCCGGCGCCGAACTTGTCGGGAAGGAGCATCTCCTGTTTCCGGCCTCGGCCGGCCAGGTCCATCTCGTAGGCGTATCCGTTGGAACCGGCGAACAACCGGCCTCCCGCGAAGAGCACGTCGACGCTGTGCCAATCCTCCACGCCGGTGTACCACGTGGCCCCGTCCCATGTGCCGTCGATGGCCACCGAGTACACGTAGCCGTACAGCCCGACGAACAGGTGGGCGCCGTCGGTGGCGAGCCGGGTCTCGATTCCGACCCAGGAGAGCCGCAACGCGTGGACGACGGTCCCGGTCTCCGGGGCGATCTGGTAGACCCAGCCGTTCGACCCCGCGAACAGACGGCCGTTGTCGTACAGCAGGGTGACCGGGTGGGAACCGGCCCCCTCCAGCGGTATCCGCCGCGGGCTCGCCCAGTCGCCCGCCGGCGACACGACGTACACGCAGCCGTTCACGCCGACGAACAGCGACGTGCCGTCGGTCGCCAACTCGACGTCGCCGCCGTCCGGGTCGAGCTGCAGCGGGGGACGCACGGGCGCTCTGCCTTCGGCGTCCAGCGCGTACAGCCGGCCGTTCGCTCCGGCGTACAGGACGCCGTCGTGGAAGAGGGGGTGTACGGCCGGGTAGTCGTCGCCCTCACCGGCCCGCCGGTACCAGACGTTCGCGAAGACCTGGTCCTGGGAGACGATGCCCAGCCGGGGGCTGGAATACCGGATCGCCGTGATATCGGTCTTGATGGTGGGAAAGAGGTCCTGGCAGAGCTTCTTCTGGCCGTACGCCCAGGTGGCCAGGTCCGTCACGGTGTCCGGGTCGTCCCCCACACGTGTCGGGAAATGCCGGAAGATCTGCTCGACCGTGATCGACGTCTTCCCGGTCGTGACGATCTCGATCAACGCCTGCCGTGACAGTTGCGCGGCCGTGCTGGTCTCCGTCGCGCCGTTCGCGCCGGTCGGCTTGCTCAGCAGGGTGTTGTCGCCCCAGATCTGGTACGGGCCGGGGCTCTCCTTCGAGGACGCCCACAGCGACGCGCCGTTGAAATGGTCGTGCACGGTGGCCGAGGCCATCTGCGAGATGGCGCCGGCCAGGAACGTCAGGTAGTTCTGGTAGGCGTCCGCGGTCGATGCCTTCCCGTACGCGACCACGCCGCTGCCGGCGATGCGGCCGGGGATCGAGCCGATCTCCTGGACGGTCTGGGGGTCGTTGCAGAACCTGCCGCCGGACCAGGGGTCGTCGTACAGGCCAGGGTCGACCAGGCCCGGCTGTATCGCCTGCGTCATGTTCTGAACGACGTCCCAGTCCACCGGCTGGTAATCCTCGTTGCCGGGCAGAGCCGCGAACTCCAGGAACCACTGCATGACCAGCGTCTTGTTGATCAGATGCCCCGCCGCGAACGAGTCCTGGAGGAAATGGTCGGCGTAGCCGTGGTAGACCCACGCCATGCGCTCGAGTTCGGCGTTCTTCTCCTCGAAGGAGCGGCGCGCGTAGTCGCGCGCGATGATGTGCGACGTCTGCCACCGGTACCAGGTGTACGGCGCGAAATGGCAGGCGTTGCGGGCCAGCAGCCCGCTGTAGTGCGCGGTTCCCTGGACGCCGAGCCCGCTCGTCAGCTCGTCGAGCCCGAGCGACTCCAGCAGGCTCTCCAGCAGTTCGACCGGGAGCGACTTGGTGACCGCATCGTCGAAGGCCTGGTGCGGGTTCTTGCCGCCCAGAACCTCGCTGAGCCTGTTGTAGCCCTCCTGCCGGATGCTCTGCAGGATCCTGGTCAGAATCTTCGGATCGACCGAGTCCAGGGCGGCCGCGTCGGACAGGTAGTCGGGCAACGCGTTGAGCTCCCCGTACGTCACCCACTGCTTGTCCGGTCCCAGCTGAACGGCCCTGACCCCGGGGAAGACCTCCTGGAGCTTGTCAGGTTTCACGTTCGGCTGGTGCTGCCACAGCTCGAGGAGTTTGAGCTGGGTGCCCAGAACCTTCTTGCGCTCGGCCTCGGTCCCCCACACCGCCCGCACGTCCGAGGTGTCCATGTCCCCGAGGAACCGGTGCTCGAACGACAGGTGCCGCTGGACCAGGCCGGACAGGCCGGGGCGCACCCGTACGGCCTCCGGCCGGCGGGCGGGCGATCCGGCCAGCACCCGATCGGCCCAGCGGTCGGCCTCGGCCTCGCGGGGGTCCGCCGCGGCACCGACGGCCGGGCCGTCCAGCACCGCGGGACCCGCCGCCCCGGCGGCCTGCTGCACCACGTGCGCCGCCTCATGGGCCAGCAGATGGAGGCCCGCGCGCGTGCCGGGCCGGTACGCCCCGGAGCGGAAGTACAGGTGGGAGCCGCACGCGAAGGCGTCGGCCCCCAGTCTCCGCGCCAGGCGGTCCACGGCCGGTCCCGTGTGGACGCGCACGGCGGACAGGTCCGCGCCCAGACCTCGCTCCAGAACGGCCCGCGCCGTCGTGGGCAGCTCATGCCCGGCGTCCGTGACGGCTTCGATGTCCTTGCCGATCGATCTCATCGGCCCTCCCCGTATCCCCTGTGTGCCGCATGGCGCGATGTGTGCGCCCTCATGCGATGAACCCGCTCATATTCGCCATCAGCGCCGGAAAACGCCTCAGAGGGCCCCCCTGAAATTTCGCTATGCTCGTGGACGATGCCCCCCAAATCGGACCCTGCGCCGTCCGGTGACGGTGCCCTCGTGGAACGCGAGGACGAGCTGGGGGTCCTGTACGGCGTCATTCGAAGTGCGCTGCGGGGCGTCGGCGGCGTGGCGGTCATCACCGGGCCGCCCGGCACGGGCAAGACCGCGTTACTGCGCGCCGTACGCGCGTACGGCCGGCGATCCGGCCTGCGCGATCTGCACGGCCGGGGCCGCGAACTCGAACGAGACGTCGGTTTCGGCGTCGCGGCGGGCATGTTCGGGCCCGCCGTTCGAGCCATGCCGCCCGACGCGCGGCGGCGCCTGCTCGCGGGGCTGCCCGGCGCACTGCTCGACGTGCTGCGACCGGTCATGGCCGAGGGCACGGCGCACACCCCTGACCAGATCGTGCTCGGCCTGTACTGGCTGACGGCGACGCTGTGCCAGCCGGACGACGAGCACGGTCCGCCCGGCCCCCTGCTGCTCACCGTGGACGACGCCCACTGGTCCGACGCCGGGACGCTGCGGTTCCTGTGCCACCTCGCCGACCATGTGGACGAACTGCCGGTCGCCATCGTGGCGACCGCCCGTACCACCGGCCGGTCCTGGCTCGACCGGCTCGCCGCGCATCCGAACGGCGTCGCCGTCACTCCCGGGGCGCTCAGCGACCGGGCGGTCGGGCTGTTCGTCGAACATCGTTTCCCGGGCGCGCATCCGAACTTCTCGCGCGCCTGCGCGCGAGCGACCGGCGGAAACCCGTTCCTGCTGGTCGAGTTACTACAGTCGCTGGAGGCGGACGGCGTGGCCCCGACGCGGGCGTCGGCCGACGCGATCGCCGGGATCGTTCCTCACGCGGTGCTGCGGTCCGTGCTCGCCCGGCTGAGCCGGCTGCCCGATGAGGCACGACGGCTCGCCCGCGCGGTCGCGGTCCTCCGCGACGACGTGCCCCTGACACGCGCGGCGGCCCTGGCCGGCATCGACCTGGAGACGGCCGAACGGGCCGCCGACGCGCTGGCCGGGGCGCACTTCCTGCGCCCGGGAGCGCCGCTCTCCTTCGTCCACCCGCTCATCGCCGGCGCGGTCTACTCCGACCTGCCGCGCTTCGCCCGGGCACGGGCGCATCGGCAGGCCGCCGACCTGCTGGCGGCCGATGGCGAACCGGCGGACGCCGTCGCCGGGCACCTGCTGCACACCGAGCCGATCGGCGACCAGCGAACAGTGGCCACGCTCGAGGCCGCAGCCGCGCGGGCGTCCGCCCGCGGTGACCCGGCCGCCGCGGCCAGGATGCTCCGGCGTGCCATCGCCGAGCCGCCGGACCGCCCGCGGCAGGCCGGGCTTCGGACCGAACTCGCTCTCGTCCAGCTCCGCAGTGGTGATCCCGACGCCGCGCGCAACGGCCGGGCGGCGCTCGACAGCGCGTCGTCTCCCGCCACACGCTCCCGGGCACACGACGTTCTCGCGCAGATCCTCATCGCGCAGGGCGAACACGAGGAGGCCGGCGCCCACAGCGCCAAGGCGCTCGACCTGCTGGAGGAGGGCGGCTGGGCATGGCAGGACGTCCTGGCCCGGCATCTCACCGCGACGGCGTTCCAGCCGGGGCGCTCGCCGGAGGTCAGGGCCCGGCTGGGACCGCTCCTCGCGCAGGCGAGGGCCGGCCGTCCGCCCGACCACGCCGGGCTTCGCACGCACCTGGCCCTGCACCTCGCCCTGAGCGGCGCTGCCGCGCGGGAGGTCGTCGAGCACGCCGTCGCCGTCGTCGCCGAGAGCAACGGCTCACTCGCCGGTCTGCTCGTCCACGCGCTGCTCATCGTCGACGAGGTCCCGACGGCGGAGAAGATCGCCGATGAGGCACTCGCGGCGGCGCGCCGGCAGGGGTCCGTCATCGCGTACGCGAACGCCAGCTTCCATCGTGCCCTCTGCCGGTACGCGCGCGGCGCGCTGGCGGACGCGCGGGCCGACCTGGAACAGCTGCGCACCGTCGAAACGACCGGCGGCCACGGGGCCGCGGGCTGGGTCGGCACGCTGCTCGCGCACCTGGGTCTGGAGACGGGTGACCTGAAGGCCGCGCGAGCGGGGCTCCGGCTCGCGCGGCGAGCCCCCGAGGACAGCATGGAGGGCGCGCTCGCGCTCGGCGCCTCGGCCCGGCTGCTGCTGGCGGACGGGCATGCGGACGCCGCGACCTCGGCGGCGCTGCGCGCCGGCAGCTCGCTCGCGGAAAGGTTCGACGTCGACCACCCCGGGCTCCTGGCCTGGCGCTCCCTGGCGGCGGTGGCCGCGCACACCGCGGGGCGGTACGAACACGCCAGGCGCCTGGCCGCCGAAGAGATCGGCCGCGCCGAGACCCTCGGTCTCACCCGGCCGCTGGGTGTGGCCCTGCACGCCGCGGGCCTGGTGGCACCCGCGTCGTCCGCGATACCACTGCTGCGGCGGGCCGCCGAGACGCTCGCCGGATCCCCGGCGGTGACCGAACACGCACGCGCGCTCATCTCGCTCGGCGGCGCCCTGCGCCATGCCGGCCATCTGAACGAGGCCCGGAACTCGCTTCGCCGGGGGCTGGCCCTGGCGGATCAGATCGGCGCCGGTCCCCTCGCCGACCGCGCCCTCGAAGAACTCCTCGGCTGCGGGGCCCGGCCGCGCCGCGCCGCGATCACCGGCCAGGCGGCCCTCACGCCGGCCGAACGCCGGGTCGCCGATCTGGCGGCCGCCGGGCACACGAACCGCCAGATCGCCCAAGCGCTGTTCGTCACCGCCAAGACGGTCGAAACGCACCTCACCCACGTGTACCGGAAACTCCAGATCACCGATCGGACCAGTCTGGCCACCGCGCTGACCCGGCCGCTCGCCTGACGGGCCCGCCACGGCAGCCGCTGCCCGGCTCGGCCGTGGGATTTCCACCGAGCGAGCACGCTGACGGGCTGCGGCCGGTCACGCGGTCACGAATCGGCGGGCTCGGCCGGGACGGGTTCGGGGCCGGTGAGGTGGGCCTGGGCGTACTTGCGGAACGCGGCGACCAGGCGACTGCGGTCGTTGGCGCGGGTGGCCAGCACGACGTGAGCCGGATCGACACCGTCCAACGGAATCGAGGTGAGGTCGGGGCGCAGGGCCCTGAGGTTGTGGCCGGCGGAGATGGCCACGGCCTCCCCGGAGGCGACGAGTTCGAACTTGTCCTCGAGGGCGTCGATGACGGGACCGTCGGGCGCGGGGCGACCGTCGGGGCGCGGATCGATGCGCCAGTAGGCGCTCCACGCCGGGTCAGCGGCGGCGACCCGGACCTGGATCTGCCCCGGTCCAGGTCGCGGCACTGGCACGTCCGCCATCTCGTAATGCTCGGGTGGTCCATAGCCGGTCGCGATTACAGCCTTCATGTATCCCTCCAGAAGCGGACCGTGCGGTCATGTTATGGCGAGGGAAGTTAGCAATAAACGGACCGCGCGGTCAACTTGCTAAGCTGCGGACGTGCCCTCGACCCGTCCACTGCGCGCCGATGCGGCACGTAACCGTGCGCTGCTGCTTGCGGCGGCCGCAGACGAGTTCGCCGAGCGAGGTCTGGACGCCTCAGTCGCCGACATCGCCCGCCGGGCCGGTGTCGGAAAGGGCACCGTGTTCCGCCACTTCGCTACCAAGGACGACCTGATCGCCGCGATCGTCCTCGACCGGATCAACGCGCTCAACGCCGTCGGCGAACAACTGCTCGAAGCGGCGGATCCGGGTACCGCGCTGCTGGAGTTCCTGACCGCCGCCGCGCGACAGCGACAACAACGCGACCTGTCGTTCCTGCAAGAGGCCGGCGAACTCAACGCCGAGGTGACTCAGGCCCGCACGAAGATGTTCCGGACCATACACACGCTGCTCGACCGGGCTCGCGAGCACGGCGCCGTGCGAGCCGACGTCACCGGTACAGACATCATCCTGCTGATGTGCGCGCCGAACTACGTCACCAGTTACGTGTCAGAGGCCTCGCCAGACCTGTGGCAGCGATACCTCGCCATCATCTTCGATGGCCTGCGCCCCGAAGGCGCCCACCCGCTGCCCCAACCGCCACCTGCAGTTTCTTGACGGCCACTCCTCCACGCCATCGCCGCCATACATCGCGGCATTCTCATACACACTTTTCTGCCGCGATGACGTCAGCCGACTCCATACATACTGTTCGCCGCAGCGCGCGCCGCAATCGCCGATGTTGAGCAACCGCGTCCTCTTGCGGAACCAGCGCGTTCACCAAAGCTTAAATTGCCGAGGCGATATGCTCACTCCCATGTATTCGACGCAGGTCTCGCAGCACGTCAGGGCTTCGCGGCCAGCCGTCTATCAGGCGCTTCTGGACGCGGACGCCATCGTGAAGTGGCGGGTGCCGGCGGGCATGAGCAGTCACGTGCACGAATTTGATGCCCGCGAAGGTGGAGCGTTCCGCATTTCGCTCACCTATGACGCGCCGGGTGACGCTGGCAAGTCGACGCCACATACCGACACCTACCAAGGTCACTTCCTGAAGCTCGTGCCGAACGAGCAGGTGGTCGAGGTTTTCGAGTTTGAGACCGCAGACCCCGCGCTTCGCGGCACGATGACGATGACGACCACGCTCACTGATGCAGACGGCGGCACTGATGTCCTCGTCGTGCATGAAGGGATTCCCGACGGTGTGCCCGCCGTCGACAACGAGACGGGCACGCGTATGGCGCTGGCAAACCTTGCCCAGCTCGTTGAGGGGCTCCGTGGATCACCTGGCTGAACCATCCGCCGCCGAGAGGACGGCATCTCGTATCCGGCCCTGCTGCGTGGCCGTGAGACCGGCGGTGGGTCAACTCGGGATCCCCGTAGCATTCGCGCGGAAAACAACGGATTAACCTGGGTTTCCGGCAGCCTTGAGTGGGGTCGCCACCTGGCGGCCAACGCATCATCGGGGACGGCAGGGCTGATGCGTTCTCATGGAGTGAGACGGCATAGCCGGAGTGCGTCGGCGGGGTGGCTGCGGTAGTGCGGGGCGGGCCAGGCTGATTGGCGCCGTCCACCGATATGCCCTGCACCCGGCTGGGCGGCTCGGGCTCGGGTGGGTCTTTGGGCATCGGGTCACGGTGGTCGGCCACCAACGCCGTGGGGGAACCCGCGTGTTTCCACGGTGTTCTACTCAGACGAGAAAATTATCGTCTCAGCGGACGGCGGTAAACGCAGTGACGTGCCGTCGGCGCCCAATACATGGATGTGCCTCCCAAATGGGTGATTCATTCGGGGGTCATCACCGAAGCTCATGACCATGCGCCCGTCCGTACGGCGCCACCGGGCGACCGCCCCATCAGACATCAGATCTCAACAGTCTCACCAGCCGAGAACGCATCAGCCCTGTTGGGGACGGTCTCCCCAGAGGAGCACCGAGATAATCAGACCGGCCAGCCCGTGACCGATCGTGAGCAGCAACAGCAAGGACGCCACGAGTCCAGCGCAGGGGCGCGGACAGCAAGAACGCGACGGCCATCCACTCGCAGACGAACCAGCGGTCAACCTTCGCAGGCTTTCTTCCGAGGTGTTCGTGGACCTTCCGGCCGGGACAGCCGGACGTGTCCAATCCGACCAAGCCTTCTCAGCCGCTGGTCTCGGCCGTGAGCCGCCCCGGGCTGGTTGGAGGCCCTGATACCTGGAGAGTCGAGGGGCTATGGCACCCTCGAGGAAGTACTCCGCTGAGCTGCGCGAACGTGCCGTCCGGACGGTGTTCGAACTGCGTGAACAGACGGGTGAGAAGACCGGGACGATCGCCCGGGTCGCCGAGCGGCTCGGGGTCGATCGCGAGGCGTCGCGTACCTGGGCGCGCCAGGCCGAGGTGGATGGAGGGGGAAGCACCCCTGTCACATATTTCGGTCCCCGACTGTCAATTGGGTGGACACATTGAGCAGATAGGGAGGTAAGCGATCTTGGACGTCTATGAGGCGGTCACGACCCGACGGGCGGTGCGCGGATTCACCGACCGGTATGTCCCGAGGGAGGTGCTTGAGCGCGTGCTGTCCGCCGCGGCTTGGGCGCCGTCCGGATCGAATCTCCAGCCGTGGCACGCCTACGTGCTGACCGGTGGGCCGCTGGCCGAGCTCAAGAAGCGGGCCGGCGAGCGCCTGGCCGCAAGTGATCCCTGGGACGAGCGGGAGTACGAGATGTACCCGCCCGCGCTGAAGTCCCCGTACTGCGAGCGCCGATCCGCCTTCGGCAAGGAGCGCTACAGCGCACTCGGTATTTCGCGCGAGGACTGGGAGGCACGCCAGCGGGCCGCTTCCGCGAACTGGGACTGTTTCGGCGCGCCCGCCGCCCTGTTCTGCTACATCGACCGCGACATGGGCCCGCCCCAATGGTCCGACGTCGGCATGTATCTGCAGACCGTCATGTTGCTGCTCCGCGCCGAAGGGCTGCACAGTTGCCCACAGATGGCGTGGTCGGTGTATCGCAGGACCGTCGCGGAGGTCCTGTCACCCCCGGACGGGCTCATCCTCTTCTGTGGCATGTCGATCGGGTTCGAGGACGTCACGGTGGATTACGCCCGTACGGGCCGGGCGCCGCTCGACGAGACGGTCACGTTCGTCGATGGCTAGTACGGGGTTAGTACTGCAATCGCATGTGGCGTGACGGGGTGGGTTGATGCTCGTTGGTGGCAGGTCGGCCGGCTCCGCCCGGACGGTATCCAGCGCCTGCTCAACCTTTCCCGACTGGGACGAGAACACGGTCCATCCGGGCCGGGCAGCCCGGATCGACGCGGCCGTCCGTCGCTTACGGCGGGGGCGTAGGTCCCTCTGATGCGACATCGCGGGTACTTGTGCGTCCACGCGAGCGTGCGAATGCTTCGAGTTTCGCTGGGTTCATTATCCACTGGAGCGTGTGGATGCCTTCTGGCAGGGCTTCGATGGTCAGTAGTGCGATGTGGGTGCCGTTGCGGGAGATCAGGATGCCGGGGCGTGTGTTCGTCTCCACCCATTGCACGTCTGTGCCTGGCCAGAAGCGTGGTCCGAAGGCGGCGATGAACTTGGCCACGCGGGTGGGGCCGACCACGGGGATCCTTGCGGCTCCCTTGATGCCGTTGCCGTCGGTGTAGCTGATGACGTCTGCGGCGAAGAGGTCTTCGAGGGCGGTGACGTCGCCTGCGCGGGCGGCGGCGAGGAACACTTCGAGGAGTCGTCGGTGCTCGGCGGTGTCGACGGGTTCGCGTCGTCGGGTGGACAGGTGTTTGCGGGCGCGGCTGACGATTTGGCGGGTGTTGACGGTGCTGAGTTGGAGGATGTCTGCGATCTGGGCGTAGGGGTAGTCGAAGGCTTCACGGAGGATGTAGGCCGCGCGTTCGGTGGGGTTGAGTTTTTCCAGTAGGAGCAGGACGGCGAGTTCGACTGCCTCTGCGCGTTCGGCTCCTGCTGCCGGGTCGGCGCTGGTGTCGAGGGGTTCGGGTAGCCAGGGCCCGATGTAGGTCTCGCGTCGTGCTTTGGCGGACTGGGCGACGTTGATGGCCAGGCGGGTGGTGGTCTGGGCGAGGAATGCCGCGGGGGCGATCACGACGGTGCGGTCGGTTTTCTGCCAGCGTAGCCAGACCTCTTGGAGGATGTCCTCGGCCTCCGCCACGCTTCCGAGCATGCGGTAGGCGATGCCGAACAGGCGTGGGCGTAGTTCCAGGAAGGTAGAGGTGGCCTGGTCGAGGCTGCTGTCTTTTTCCGGGTGTTCTGCGCGCATGCGTGCCTGTCTGATGCCGTCTGTTGCTGTTTCCCCAGCTTACCGAGGTCACGGCGCCGGGTCTGATTTGAGGCAGGCCGCGGCGGGGGCCGGTAGTCGGAGTTGTCGGCCGCGGCGGGTACGCCGGCGGCGAGGACCAGTACACCGGCCGGCTGCACGATGGCCAGGAGCAGCTCGAGTGGGCTGGAGGTGTGTGACGAGTGATTTTCGTCGGGGCTGTCACAGGTGGTGGGGTTGTCTTGTCCTAGCTGGTGACCGGGCGGCAGAACGACCCCCGGCGTATAGAAGGGCATGGCATGAAGTTCGTGGTCGTCGGTGGCACCGGTCTCATCGGGTCCAAGGTCGTGAGGAGTCTGCGCGAGCGCGGTCATGAGGCGGTGGCGGCGGCGCCGAGCACCGGTGTGAACACTCTCACCGGTGAGGGGCTGGCCGAGGTCCTGGCCGGTGCGTCGGTGGTGGTCGACGTGTCGAACTCCCCGTCGTTCGAGGACGCCCCGGTGCTGGAGTTCTTCGTGACCTCCACCCGTAACCTGCTGACGGCTGAGGCGGCCGCCGGTGTCGGGCATCACGTGGCGTTGTCGGTGGTGGGGACCGAGCGGTTGCCTGAGAGCGGCTATCTGCGGGCCAAGGTCGCGCAGGAGACGCTGATCGAGGGTTCGTCGATCCCGTTCTCGATCGTGCACGCGACGCAGTTCTTCGAGTTCGTCCGCGGCATCGCCGACGGCAGCACCGATGGCGGTACGGTCCGGATGGCTCCGGTGTCCTTCCAGCCCATGGCGAGTGATGATGTGGCCCGGGTGGTCGGTGAGGTCGCGGTGGGGACACCGCTGAACGGCAGAGTGGAGACCGGTGGCCCGGAGCGGTTCCGGATGGATGTGTTCTTCCGGGACACCTTGGCCGCCTGGAACGATCCGCGTGAGGTGGTCACCGACCCGCACGCCCGCTACTTCGGCACCGAGCTGAGCGAACGGTCTTTGGTGCCGGGCGATGACGCGATTCTCGGCAAGATCCGCTACAGCGACTGGCCGGGCCGCATCCCCACCGGCGAGTAGCGACCCTTCCGCACGGAGATCCTCACGTCCGACAGTACGCAGAAGACCAGATCGACCGCGTGGCAGACGGCGCTGACCACGCTGCAGGAGGCCGTACCGCCCTTCATTCCCACCGGAGCGCACGCGATGACCGTGGTAATCGAATTCCCGCCGTCGATACACCCGGTTCATCTCCGATCGGTGCGCGTCCGAAGAATCGGTCGCTCCCGGCGCTTGTGACTGATCGCCGTCGATGACTGAGATCGCCCGAGGTACAGGGGCCAAGGCGGCCGGCTCCCGGCGATCCGCCGGCTCCCGGCGATCCGCCGGCTCCCGGCGATCCGCCGGGTACCGGCCGGGCCGCCGCCGATCGACCGCACACCCGCCGCGATCGGCGTTATCCAGGACGGCCGCGCGCGCCGCGATCATGACGAGGACCAACCAGGACGGGCCTGACAATGGGGTACAGCCCGGACGCCGCCCGGTGATCCGCACCGGCCGCGGCGACATGGATCGACCGGTCCCGAGCCGCGAGGGGCGGCCTCGGGACCGGTCGAATCTTCGTCTCCGAGTCACCACGAGTCACCCGGCTCTCTCCGGCCGGCCCCGGGGGAGCGGGCGCGATCTCCCTCCTCCGGCGGCACGTCACTCTCCGCCAAGTGCCGTCGAAGGATTACGCCAAGCACGAACGCGCCGTGCCCGGCCGCCCGGCCGCCCGGAACGTCCCTCTGTGGTCATGGGCGATCGTGGTCGCTCAGTGGCTGCTCGTCTGTCCCGCAACGTCCCGTCGGAGAGGCGTCAGGATGAAGTCCTGGTTCACGGGTGCGGCTGTGTCGAGTAGCAGGCGTGTGGCGGTCGGCTGCCGGCCGGGGGCGCCGGCGACAACGACGGCGAAACCTTCGTGGAAGCCGGTGGCTGCGTACTCGCCGTTCTGGTCCGTACGGGTATGGAGGAGTTGGCGGCCGTGCGAGTCGGTGACCGTGATCGTGATGCCCGGTAGTGGTTCTCCGGCAGGGCCGCTGACTCTCCCGGTCAGCATCGGCGGTTGCTCGCCGAAATGCTGCCGACGCGGCGGGAGGGCGACCGGCTCGGGGAGCTCCGCGGTGGGATCTTCCGCAGGGGGCATGGGGACGTATTCCGTTATGCCTGCCTGTGCCTCGCGTACGAGCTGGCGTAGTTGCTTGACGTACCCGAGCACGATGAGAGCGGCGCCGAACGCGATCCAGGCGCAGAGTACCGCCGTAGGCCGGCCCAGTTGCTGGTCGTCGAAGTAATTGACGTTGCGCAGGGCATCGGCGGCATTGCCCATCGGCAGGACGGGGTGGAGGAAGCGGAAAAAGCCCGGGAGCAGGTCGACGGAGACGGTGAGGCCGCTGGAGGGCACGCTGAGCATGATGAACAGCGTGACGGCGGCCCCTGGGAAGAGCGGGCCGAGAAAGGCCACGAGACCGTAGGTGGTCAGTGACACGGACTGCGTCAGCAGGAACAGGTACAGCAGGGCAAGCGGGTGCTGCGGGATCGCATCCATCCCATAGGCGGCCGTGAAATAGCAGGCGAGGGCGGCGACGGCGCCGCCTCCAACGATCGTGGCCACATGTTTTCGACGGTTGAAGCCCACCGCGCGCTGCATGGCGGCCACCAGGAAGTAGGCGGGGAGAGTGCAGGCCATCAGCAGGTAGAACGGGCTGGTGCCCAGGGTGTCTCCCGGCCTGGTCGGGACCAGTTCCTGGAAGTCGAGGGTGGCACCGGTCTTCTGGGCCGCAGAGGTGAAGACCTGGCGAATGATCGACTCCATGGGGGCGCCGTCCGCCTTGGCGGCGTACAGCTGCGGATGGTGCGGAGTCGGCGCGAATGCCGCCACCGCGTCGTTGTTCAGGACGGCAGAACGTGCCTCGGCCGCGGAGTCGACCGACTGGAGGGTGAATCCGTCCGGGATCGCGGTGTCGAGTTGCTGCTGCAGCTGCGCTGTCATGGCCGGCGAAGCGGCGACCGCGACCTTGATGTGGTGCGGCGTCGGGTGATGGAAGGCCGGCAGGAAGGAGTAGAGCAGTCCGGCCAGGAAGATCGCGGGGAGCCAGAGCCCCATCACGAGTGTCCGCACGGTGCCGCCGGCACGTGTCGTCTTTGCATGCGCAGATGCCATGCGGCTCACCTTAGCAATTTTTGCACTGATGCAATAATACGGGTGTGTAGCCGACCCGTCGTGAGTACGCTGGCCCTCGGCGGCCGTGAGAGGACTTGATCAACATGCAGGGCGTGACCACGGGACTTCGTGAACGTAAGAAGACCGAGACTCGCGAGGCCCTGCGCGCCGCCGCGATCCGCCTCTTCCTGAAGCACGGCCCCTCGGCGGTCACCGTGAACGACATCTGCGAAGCCGCCCGAGTCTCCCGCCGGACCTTCTTCAACTACTTCGAGAACAAGGAGGCGGCGGTCATTGCCTGGGACCAGCGCCTCACCGAGGAATTCGCCTCCAACCTCGCCGCGCGGCCGTCGCACGAACCACCGTTCACAGCCATACGCCGGGCGATGGACGACACCATGCCCAGCTTCGCCGCACAGACCGGCTGGCCCGAACGCAAGGAGCTGTACAGCGCGTATCCCGAACTGAGGGCGAAGATTGTGTACGCGATCTTCCGCCTTGAGACCAGGCTCGCCGACACCCTCACCGATCGCATCGGGTGCCCGGCGGGCAGCCTGTATCCGCGGCTGCTCGCGGCAGCGACCGGGTCAGTCTTCCGCGCGGCTTTCACCACCTGGACGCCGGAAACGGGGATCGAGAGCCTGCAAGCGCTCATGGACCAAGCGTTCGGCCACCTCGCCGCCGGCCTCTCCGTCCCCGCCTCCTGACCGCTGCGCTCGCCGGGGGACCGTCGCCGCGGCGACGGCCGGTCTGCGGCGGCATTGCGCATGAGTTCTTCGCCGCCCGTACGTCCGGTCACGGCTTCCGGTCCGAGATTCGCCCGGACGGGCGGCCCTGCCTGGGGTCGATGAGTGTGAAGAGCCGGATGCGGGTCAGCGGTGGCTCCACCCCGGTCAGGCCGCTGCGGATCCACGCCGCGTGCACGGTCAGGCGGATCAACCGGCGGGCCGCATAGAAGCAAAGCCCCGCCAGCGGCAGCTCACCGCACAGCGCGGTCACGACACTGAGCGGGAACTCGTCCGCACCCCACGACAACATGACGTCGAACCACGCGTCGCAGGTCAGCAGCGTGGAGGTGATGAGCATGCCGACGATCGCCACCTGCCGCTTGCGCAGGGTCGCCAGCGTGGTGCCGGCCAACGCCGCCAGCAGGGCGATGTCGAAGCCCGTCCACGTCGCGGACCACTGATCAGCCGTGTGGTTCCCGGGCAGGGTGAAGGCCAGATAGACGATCCAGGGAATCATCCACACACACGATCCGACCGTCACCGCGATGAAGAGCCGGCGCCCCTTGCGGTGGCCCGGATCGTCCAGCGGATCCTCCTCGGCCAACTCGGCCAGTGCCCGTATCAACGCAGCGCGCTCGCGCGGCTCCATGAGCCGCAGGTCGTCCGTACTCCACTCCATCGCCCTGGCTCCGTCGTGTGCGGGCCCTCACTTTATGCGATCCCGGAGCTGGTGGAGTCGGCGGCCAGGCGGGCCGTCAGCCGGGCCGAGGCGGTCCGGCGAAATCAGGGTCGGCGGATGTTGCGGGTCCATTCGCTGATGGTGGCCCGCCACTCGGTCGTGTCCTCGGGCCGTCCGGGTACGCCCGGCCGGCGCTGCCAGGGCAGCGGCCCTTCGTCCGGGCGATACTCCACGCCCAGCGCCGTCAGGCGGGGCAGGTGAGCGGCGAGCCGGTGACGGAAGCCCGCCAGGTCCTTCTCGGGGGGGCTCCATACCGTCTCCGCGAACGCCGCGAGCCGCGGGAACGCCATGTAGTCGAGATGCCGTGTGGAATCGATCAGCTCGGTCCAGAGGCAGCACTGCGAGCCGAGGATGTGCCGGGCGGCCTGGTCGCCGGCGAGCGCGGCGGGGAGCGGGTCGAAGGCATAGACGTCGTCGAGGGTGAGCACGGTGCCGAACGGTGTCGGTTCCTCTTCCCCGGGCGCCTGCCGATAGTCGAGATAGACCGACATGTTCGGGCAGGTGATCACATCGTGTCCGGCTCGCGCGGCGATGACCGCCCCGTGATCGTCGCGCCAGGAGGCGACGACGGCTCCTGCCGGCAGACCGCCCTCCAGGATCTCGTCCCAGCCGACCAGCCGGCGACCGCGGGAGGAGAGGTGCCCGGCGAAGCGGCGGATGACCCAGCTCTGCAGCTCATCCTCGTCGCGCAGGCCGAGCTCGGCGATCCTGCGTTGCGCGGCCGGGCTCGCCCGCCACTGGTCCTTGCGGCACTCATCGCCGCCGATGCTGATGTAGGGGCTGGGGAACAGGTCGATGACCTCGTCCAGCACGTTCTGGAAGAACCTGATCGTGCTGTCCTCGACGTTGAGCACGTTCTCGCAGATCCCCCACGTGGTCGCGACCTGCAGCGGGGTGCCGAGATTGCCGAGCTCGGGGTACGCGGCGATGGCCGCCTGGGCGTGGCCGGGCAGGTCGATCTCGGGTACCACCATGATCTGGCGCAGAGCGGCATAGGCGACGATCTCCCGGATGTCGTCCTGGGTGTAGTAGCCACCGTGCGGACGGCCGTCCATGACGCCGTTCCAGCCGATCTGACTTTCCGTGCGCCACGCGCCGACCTCGGTGAGCCGCGGATAGCGCCTGATCTCCAGCCGCCAGCCCTGGTCATCGGTGAGGTGCAGGTGCAGGACGTTCAGCTTGTGCATCGCCATCAGGTCGATGAACCGCAGCAGATCGGCCTTCGGCATGAAATGCCGGGCGACGTCGAGGAGGCAGCCGCGCCAGCCGAAGCGCGGCCGATCCTCGATCCGCACGGCGGGCAGCGCGAGCTCCCGGCTTGCGGTCGCCTTCCTGAACGCCTCGGCCGGGAGTAGCTGACGGAGCGTCTGTACGCCGTAGAACGCCCCGGCCGTGTCGCCGGCCTCGACGAGCACGCCTTCGGCGTCGATGGACAGCCGGTACGCCTCCGGCCGCATCTCCCGTACGGAAAGGGTGATTCCCGGGCCCGGTCCCGGCAGCAGCTCACCACGGGTGACCGGGCCGAGCTCGCCTCTCGACCAGGCGGCCACCTCGCCGAATGCCGGGTCGGCGGTCAGCGAGGTGTGCCGGTCGAGGACGAAGCGGTCCGGCCGGGGTTCGAACCGAACGGGCTTCGGGATGATCATTATCTCCTCACTGCTCGCGGGTGATCCCGTCAGACCGGGTTGAGGCTCGGGGTGCCCGGCTCGATGACGAAGGAACCCGACGTGTAGGCGGGGGCGTCCGGCCGGCTGACGTAGCCGACCGAGCGGAAGTCGACCTTCATCGCGTCCTTGGACAGCACGCTGCGTACGTAGCCGCGGCGGCCGTTGAAGAACTTGACGTGCGGGTTCTCGGACAGCAGCACCTTGGTGTTCGGGTACTCGTCCAGGCCGTCGCGGGCCGATGTCACCGAGGTCGTGACGAGCTCGACGGCCACGGACTTGGACTCGGGGTTCTGGTAGTCGCGTTTGATCTCGCCGGCCCAGTGGGAGTGCACGTCGCCGGTGAGCACCACGCCGTTGCGCTTGTGGTCGTCGATGGCAGCCGCCACCCGGTTGCGGCTGGCCGCGTAACCGTCCCAGCCCTCGTTCGAATACTGGACGCCCGGACCGTTGGACCAGTCCATCTGCATGAGGAAGACCTGCTGGACGAGCACGTCCCAGGTGGCGCGGGAATGTTCGAGCCCTCTCCTCAGCCAGGCCTCCTGCTGGTCGCCCAGGATCGTGCGGTTCGGCGCGAGGCGCTCGGTGCAGTCGTCGCCGATCATGCCCGACTTGCCGATACAGGCGTAGAAGTCCCGGTACTGGCGGGTGTCGAGCATGTGCAGGTTGGCGACCGAGCCCCAGCGCAGGCTGCGATAGAGGTGCAGCGCCGGTCCGACGGGCTTCTGCGCGCGGCGTAGCGGCATGTTCTCGTAGAAGGCCTTGAACGCGGCGGCCCTGCGTGGGAGAAACGGCGGATCGGGCTGCTCCGGCACGTCGGCCGCCCAGGCGTTCTCCACGTCGTGGTCGTCGAAGACGACGACCCATGGCGCGATGGCATGGGCCGCCTGCAGATCGGGATCGGCCTTGTGCTGGGAGTGCCGCAACCGGTAGCCGGCCAGGTCGAAGCACTCGCCGCCGGCCTGATCGCGCACTGCGTTCTTGTAGTCGCCGTACTCGTAGATGTAGTCCCCGACGAAACCGATCAGGTCAGGGTGGTCCTCGGCCATCCTCCGGTACGGCGTGAACCAGCCGAGCTGGTAGTCGGCACACGACGTGAAGGAAAGGTGCAGGTCCCGGCTGTGGGTGCCCGGGGCGGGAGCGGTGAGCGTACGCCCGACCGGGGATATCTCGTTGGTGACCCTGAAGCGGTAGAAGTATTCGGCGCCGGGTTCGAGGCCGCCCACCTCGACGTGCACGCTGTGCGCGTCCTCGGGCCGGGCGATCTCCTCGCCCCGCCGCACGATCCTTTTGAAGCCCTCGTCCCGGGCCACCTGCCACCGGACCGGAACGGGCCGGTCGGGCATGCCGCCGAGCCCGTCGAGGGCGATGGGATCCATGGCGAGGCGTGTCCAGAGCACGACGCCATGGGGAGCGGGTTCACCGGAGGCGACACCGAGCTGGAAGACATCCGACAGAGGGGCGCGGCGGGTCGCCGCGCGCACGGGTGAGGAACCCAGTGCGGCGGCGATGCCCAGACTCGCGCCCCCGGCGAAGAAGGAACGCCGGGTGATCATTAGATCTCCTACTTGACGAGTGCGTTGCCCTGTTGGACGGCCTGGTCGGCTGCCTGCTTGACGGCGAGCCTGCCGAGGTACATCTCGTTGAAGATTCGGATCAGCTTCGGCTCGAAGGCGGTGAAGCCGGTGGTGATCGGCAGGTTGAACGTGGTGCCTTTCGACTCTTCGAGGTACGGGGAGACGTCGATGTTCTTCTTGCGCCAGTAGTCGACGTAGCCCTGGGAGAGGCCGTTCAGCGCGGGGAAGATGTAACCCTGGTCGGCCATCATCTTCTGCGGCTCTGCCGTGCTGAGGTAGCTCGCCAGCCTCATGGCCTCCTTCTTGTGCCTGCTCTTGGAGTAGACGGCCTCCGACAGGCCGTTGAGGTTCACCGAGCGGCCCGCGGGCCCCTGTGGCATCGACGCGACGCCGAGGTCGAAGTGGGCTTCGGGAGTCACAAAGGGAAGCAGCGCGTTGTTGGCGGGGAACATCGCCACCTCACCGCGCTTGAACATCTCGTTGATCTTGTCGCTGGGCGGGTTGGTCTGGGCGGCCGGCGGTGAGACGTGGTACTTGTTCACCAGGTCGACGCCGAACTGCAGGGCCTGCACCGAGGCGTTGTCGTTGAAGGTGTACTTGCCGAACGGCCGATCCATCAGCTTGCCGCCGTTGGAGTTCACCCAGTTCATCCACTGGGTCTGGTAGTGGTCCCAGGACGCGAAGCCGTACTGCTGGACCTTGTTCGGGTCGAAGCCGGGCTGGTCGGGATGCTTGCCGCTCGCGTCGACCGTCAGCTTGCGCGCGACCTGCAGCAGCGTGCCGGAGCCGTCGGGCGCCCACGTGAGGTTCGCCGGCATCTGGACACCGGCCTTCTTGAACAGATTCTTGTTGTAGAGAAGGCCGACGACGCCGAAGTCCTTGGGTACGCCGTACAGCTTGCTCTTGTAGGTGTAGGCCGCGACGACGTTCGGGTGGTACTTGGCGGTGTCGAGCTTGAGCGGGGACAGATCCGCCAGCACGCCCTTGGTCACGAACTCGGGGAACTGGTTGGTCTGCATCCAGAACACGTCCGGCGCGGTGCCCGCCACCGCGTCGGCGGTCATCTTGATCCAGTACTGGTCGTACGGGAGCAGCTCGATCTTCACATGGATGTTCGGGTTGGCCTTCTCGAAGGCCGCCATCACCTTCTCGTAGCCGACCTTCTGCTGATCGTCCCAGAGCCGGTAGGTGAGCGTGACCTTGTCTCCGGGGCCTGCGCCGGAACCGCCGCAGGCGGCCAGGGGGGTGAGCAACGCCGCGCCGAGGAGAGCCGCGGCCCAGCGGAATCGGGTGGAGGGCATGGGTGTGCTGACCTCTCTTACTTGAGGCCGGTGAGGGCCACGGAGCGGACGATGTATCGCTGGAAGACGATGAAGATCGTGACCATGGGGGCCAGCGCGATGAGGCCGCCGGCCATCATCACGTTCTGGTCGACGCCGACGCCGCCCTTCAGCCCGGCGAGGCCGACGGTGAGGACCTTGGTGTCGTCACTGCTGGTGATGATCAGCGGCCACAGGAAGTTGTTCCACGACGAGATCACCGTGATGATCGCCAGCGTGCCCATCGCGGGACGGCACAGCGGGAGCAGGATGCGCACCAGGATGGTGAGCGGTCCCGCACCGTCGATACGCGCCGCCTCCTCCAGCCCGGCGGGCAGGCTGCGGAAGTACTGCCGCATCAGGAAGATCCCGTACGGTGTGCCGAGGATGTACGGCGCGAGCAGCCCCCACCACGTGTTGACCAGGCCGACGTCGCGCATGATGAGGAAGAGCGGGATCATCGTGACCGCGCTCGGCACCATCATCGTGGCCACGTACAGCCAGAACAGCACGTCGCGCCCGCGGAAGCGGAGCCGGGCGAACGCGTACGCCGCGAACGTCGTGAACACCAGCTGGCCGGCGGTGAGCGCGGCCGTCATCAGCAGCGTGTTGGCGACGTAGCCGGGGAAACCGGACCTCAGCAGCTTCGACAGGTTGGCGAAGGTGGGCGGGATACCGGGCAGCCACGGCTCGGTGGAGCCGAGCTGGCCCTGCGTCTTCAGCGCGGTCAGGACGACCAGCAGAAAAGGGAAGACGGACACGAAGGCGCCGATGACGAGCGTGGCGTGCAGCAGTATGCGCTTGAGCATTGGTCCCTCCTCAGCTCAGGTCGTAGGTTGTGCGTTTGCTGAAGAACCGGACCTGCACCAGCGTCACCGCGAGGATCACGACGAAGAGCAACGTGGACAGCGTCGAGGCGTAGCCGAAGTCGAACTGCCGGAAGGCCATCTCGAAGATCTTGAAATTGAGCACTTCGGTGCTCTGGTTCGGCCCGCCGTTCGTCATCACGTAGACCGTGTCGAAGATCTGGAACGCCCCGATGAGGTTCGTGACCATGACGAAGAACATCGTCGGGTTCAGCAGCGGCAGGGTGACCCTGAAGAAGCGCCGGACCGGGGTCGCGCCGTCGATGGCGGCCGCGTCGTACAGCTCCTGGGGGATGCCCTGCAGCCCGGCGAGGAAGAACAGCATGTTGTAGCCCGTGTACTGCCAGATGTTGACCAGCGCGATCGCCGGCAGCGCCCACGTGGTGTCCGACAGCCAGTTGGGGCCGGCGACGCCGACCAGGTCGAGCAGCCGGTTCAGCGCACCGTCGCGCGGGTCGAAGACCCAGGTCCAGACCAGGCCGAGGACGATCGGCGTGGCCATCCACGGCACCACGAACAGCGCCCGGTAGAACCGCATGCCCTTGGCCCGCTGGTTCAGCAGGAGCGCCAGGAGCACAGCGAGGACGGTCTGCAGCGGGATGCACAGCAGCACGTAGACGGCGGTCCGCCACAGCGAGTGCCAGGCGTCACCGTCGGCTGCCAGCCGCCGGTAGTTGGCCAGGCCGGCGAAGGTCGGGTCGGACAGCAACTCCCAGTGGAACAGGCTCAGGCCCAGCACGACCACGAGGGGCAGCAGGAGGAAGGCGAGCACGCCGAACAGGCTCGGCCCGATGAACAGGTAGGCGTACCAGTTCGCGAGCCACCGGCGGCGGTACCCGGCGGGTGACGCGGGGACCGATGTCCTCTCGGCGAGTGAGACCGGTCCGCGGGCGTCGCCGGGCTCCGCCGGCGACGAGACGCGGCCGCGAACACCGTCGGCGCTCTCCATCACGACGGGTCCGTCCGCGTGGGGACCATGAGCCGTCTGGTCGTCTCCAGACCCCACGCGTCCAGGGCGGCGATCGGGTCGCTCGCCCCTCGCAGCCCGCCGGTGGCGTCGATGTGCGCGGCCCATTCCTCGCGCGCCTCGACCTGCGGCCTGACGATGATGCAGTCCGGGTCGTTCACCCACCATCTGGCGTGCAGGAACTCACGCGCCGCACCGGTCAGCCGGGCCCCGAGCTGCGACGGCTGGCTCACGTCGCCCGCCTTCGGGTGGACCTGCGGCGCGGTGTCCGGGCTGACCCGCATGATGTCGGCCAGTCCGATGCTCGGCAGCATGGGAGCGCCGCACGCGTGCACGGTCGCGCCGGGCCCCGCCCCCATCCGGATCAGCTCCAGCCCCCGCCGGTAGGCCGCGATCGGGTCGACGTCCTCGTGCCGCCGGCCCGCCAGCGCCCCGGCGTAGAGGTAGTCGAGCTTGAAGTGGGTCAGGCCCAGCTCGCTCAGGGACCGGAACACGTGGATCAGGTACTCGGCGGCGTCCGGGTGGGTGACGTCCAGGACCGACAGCTCCTGGTCCCACATGACGCCCGCGTGCGCGCCCTCGACGAGCCAGTCGGGATGCTCACGGAAGATCCGGCTGCGGCGGCCGGCGAGGAACGGGGCGACCCAGATGCCCGCCCGTTTCCCCGCCTCACGTATGGCGCCGACGGCACGTTCCAGCGAGCCGAACCCGGGGCGGAGCTCCAGCCAGTCGCCGATCTCGGCCTCGTATCCGTCGTCGATGAGGAACATGTCCGCGTCCACGCCATGCCGCTCCGCGAGCCGGAGGTTCTCGATGACGTCGGCGTCGGTGACCTTGTCCCAGTAGCCGTACCAGGAGCACCACATGGGCGGCACGGCCGGGTAGGCAGACGGCGCGTACCCCTCCGCGATCTCCACCGCCCACCGCCGCAGCGCCGCGTCGAGGTGGCCCTCGTGCTCCCAATGCCGTACCGGGCCGTCCGCGGAGACCGTCAGCCGGTCGCCGTGCCGCCGCACGCGGATGGAGGGCACCCGGGTCGGGTCGGGCGCCGACCAGACGGAGATCGGGGCGCCGTCCCCGGGATCCACGGCGATCAGGCCCTCCCCCTGGAACGCACCGTCCGGGACCGGCGTCTCCGGGCGATAGCAGATCAGCTGGATGTTCTGGTCGGCGGCCCTGGGCGGCGTCTCATCGAGACGGTACGTGCCGGTCGGGCTCCACGACTGCCACCCGAACTCGAAGATCAGCGGTTGGCCGGGGGCACAGAGCTCTCCGACGTCGGTGAACGGCATCAGACGGTCTCCTCCGCTTATTATTAAGGAGTCCATCATTAGTACACCTCAGCCCCAACCGACACAAGGTCGATTTTTTCGCCGACAGGACTGTGTACGGGCATACTCGACAGGTCTATGATCGAAACAGGCCCGGATTTAAAGAGGAAAGCTTCCAATGTCGAACATCCCGTCGCGAGGCGGCGATCTGTCCAGGCTCCGGCAGCTCAACTCCCTGTCCGCGATCAAGGCGCTGCGCGGCAACGGACCCGTCACGCTGTCGGCACTCGCCGAACTCACCGGGCTGTCCCGGCCCTCCACCAAGGAGGTCGTCGACGAACTGATGGAGCTGGGCTGGGTCGAGGAGGTCCCACCCGCGCCGGGGACGATGGGCAGACCGGCCAGGCGCTACCGGTTCCGGGCAGACGGCGGTCACCTGGTCGGCATCGACATAGGAGCGCACAACGTACGGGCGGCGCTCGCGGACCTCGACGGCAACGTCCTGGCCGAGACCCGGCAGGCCGCCCGGCCGGACGCACCGCTCGGCGAGCGCATGGCGACGATCGAGCGTACGGTCTCCGGCTGCCTGAGCCTGAGCGGCCTGACCACGGCCGACCTGTGGACGGTGGCGGTCGGCACCACCGGGCTCGTCGACACGCAGGGCCACATCAAGCTCTCGGCCGCGATCCCCGCATGGAACGGCCTCGACCTGGCCGCGTCGTTGCAGGAGATGTTCCCGTGCGACGTGCTGGTGGAGAACGACAGCCGCCTCGCCGCGCTCGCCGAGTCGCGGCGCGGGGTGGCGCGCGGGTCGCGCGACGTCGTGTTCCTGCACGTCGGACGGCGCATGGGCACCGGACTCATCATCGACGGCAAACTCCACCGGGGCTTCGGGGCGGCGGCGGGAGAGATCGTCATGCTGCCCGAGGCCGGTTGGCTCACCGCGCCGGAGGAGCTCAACGACTCCGGGATCGTCCCCGCCGGCATGCCACCCGAGGACGCCGCCGGCTACACGCTCGCGGCCGCGCGGAACGGCGACCCCATCGCCCGCGAGGCGGTCGAACGGTACGCCGAGAAGCTGGCCATCGGCACGGCGGCCGCGGTGCTCCTGCTCGATCCGGAGATCGTGGTGCTGGGCGGTGGCTTCTCCCGCTCGGCCGACGTTCTGCTCCCGCCGCTGCGCGCCCGCCTGGAGGCCGTCTGCCTCCGCATCCCCGAGCTACGTGGTTCGACGCTCGGCGACGAGTGCGTCGTGCTCGGTGCCATCGACTACGCCATCGACCATCTCGACCGGCAGTTCTTCACGGCGGACGAACCGGCGCTGCGCCCGCCGTTTCCCCAGGAGCCCGTGTCATGAGCCGTCCAGAGATGCTTCGCGGACTCAGGCCCTGACGGGACCGCCGCCCGCGGTCGCGGACTCTTCCACGCCAGGCGGGTCGTCACGGCGGGTGAGTTCGGCCTGGTCGTACTGGCCGTCCACACCACGGCACTCCTTCGCCGCGCGTGACTTATCCGGATGTGTGGTCGAAGTGGAGTTTCGTGGTGATGCGGTAGCGGTCGCCGCGGTAGGCGGACTGGACGTATTCGATGGTGCGCCCGGTGTCGTCCTGAGTGGTGCGTTCGACGCACATGATCGGGAAGTACGGTGTGACGTCCAGCAGGTCCGCCTGTTCGGGGTTGGTGACGCTCGGTTCCAGTGTCTGGACCGCCTCGGTGACGTTGATCCCGTACCGCTCCCGCAGCAACTGGTAGAAGTTCCCCGTCTCCATGTCCTGCGGAGCGAGCCCCGGGACCAGGACCGCCGGGAGCTCGAGGCGTTCGATCGCGATCGGCTCCCCGTCCACCAACCGCACCCGCGTCACCCGCAGCACCTCATCGTCCGGCTCGACGCTCAGCCGCGACGCCCGTGACCAGCCCGCCGGCGCGATCGTGAAGGCGACCACGCGGCTCGTCCAGTCGCCCTTCGCGGGAGGGACGCCGAGGCCGTCGACCGTCGTGGACAGCTGTTGGGTGACCTTGTGCGGGCGGGTGAACGTGCCGCGGCCGTGGCGGCGGACCAGCAGGCCCGTACGGGCGAGTTCCTCGATGGCCGCGCGGACCGTTGGGCGGGACACGCCCAGCGTCACGGCCAGTTCGCGTTCGGACGCCAGGCTCGTTCCCGGGCCGGCCTTCTCGATCACGTCGAGGATGTGGCGGCGGACCCGGTCGCGTTTGGCGGTGGGCGGACGGCGCGTCCCGTTCAGTGCGGTCACGCCGCGCCCCGCCCGGGAAGCGCGCCGAGTACCCGCAGACGTTCCCGGTGAACCGTCAGGCGGCCCTGGAACTCCTCGTAGTCGCGCGTGCCCTCGCTCCACGCCGCCTCGGCCAGGGCGCACAGCCTCGGGAACGTCAGGTACCGGACGTGGTCCGGGGTCGGCGCGAACTCCGTCCACAGCTGCGCCTGGGTGCCCAGCACACCGGGGCGGCCCCCGTTGCCCGGATCGGCGACCGGCAGGCCGCCCGCGAGCGGGTCGAAGCCGTACACGTCGGCGACCGTCGTGACCACGTCGGGCTGGGCCGGTGGCTCGCCGGGATGGGTGCTCTGCGCGTAGTCCAGGTACGTCGACCGGTGCGGCGCCATGATCACCTGGTGGCCGCGTTCGACCGAACGTACGCCGTGGGCCGGGTCGCGCCAGGCGGTCAGGGTCATGTCGGCGGGCAGTTCGCCGTTCTGTTCCGCCTCGTCCCAGCAGACGGCGCGGCGGCCGTGCTCGGTCAGCGTCTCCTGCATCTGCCGCAGGAACCAGCCGTGCAACTGGGCCGGCGTCGTGAAGCCCAGCTCCGCGGCGCGGCGGCGGGCCACCGGGCTGGTCTCCCACTGCGTGGTCGGGCACTCCTCGCCGCCGATGTGGACGTACCGGGACGGGAAGACCGAGACCGTCTGCGCCAGCACCGTGCGGCAGAACTCCAGCGCCTCGTCGTGCACCCCGAGGATGTCCTCGCTGATCCCCCAGCTCGTCCAGACCGGGAGGTTCACCTCGGGCCGGTTGCCCAGGTGAGGGTAGGCGGCCAGGAGCGCGCGGGCGTGGCCGGGCATCTCGATCTCCGGGACGATGGTCACGCCGCGGCGGGCCGCGTACGCCACCAGGTCGCGCAGCCGGTGCTGGGAGTAGAAGCCGCCGTGCGGGATCCCGTCGAAGCGCGTGCTGCCCGCCGGGCCGACCATGGACGCCGTACGCCAGGCGCTCACCTCGGTCAGCCGCGGCAGCCCCTCGATCTCGATGCGCCAGCCCTGGTCGTCGGTCAGGTGCAGGTGCAGCACGTTGAGCTTGTGCAGCGCGAGCCGATCGATGAACTCCTCGAGGAACTCCAGCGGCATGTAGTGCCGCGCGACGTCGAGCATCACCCCCCGCCACGGCAGCCGTGGCGCGTCGCGCACGGTCACGCACGGCCACCGCCACGCGTCCGGCGGAGCCGACGCCGGATCCAGCGCGGCCGGGGGCAGGAGCTGGCGCAGCGTCTGGACACCGTGGAAGAGCCCCTCCTCGCCGGGCGCGGTCAGGAGGACCTCGGGCGGGGAGATCTCCAGGCGGTACCCCTCGTACGGGAGGTCGGCCGGCGCGATCTCCACGCGGACGGCCGGCCCGTACGACGCGCGGGGCCGGTCGCCCAGGTAGCCGGCCAGGAGGTCGGCGGCGCGCGCGGCGCCCGGTCCGGCCGAGAGGTGGAGGGCCGCGGGGATGACGAACTCACCGGGGTGGACGGTGAGTTCGGCGGGGCGAGGAATTATCACAATGGCCTTTCTCGAAAAGGGCTATCCCTTGACGGCCCCGGCGGTCATTCCGACGACCAGCCGGCGCTGGATGAGCATGAAGAAGACCACGATGGGCAGTGCGAACAATGTCGATCCTGCGATGAGCCCGCCATAGTCGGTGCCGATGTTGGTGGAGAACGACGCCAGCCACACCGGCAAGGTGTACCGGGACTGGTCCTTCATCATCACGTACGCGTAGATGTAGTCGTTCCAGGCGACGATGAAGGAGAAGACGCTGGCGGCGATGATGCCCGGCATCACGAGCGGGAGCAGCACCTTGCGGATCACGGTGAACCGGCTCGCCCCGTCGACCATCGCGGCCTCTTCGAGTTCCACCGGTACGCCGTGCAGGAATCCGCGCATCACCCAGATCGTGAGGGGCAGCACGAACGCCGAATAGGTGACGATCAGCCCGATCAGCGTGTCGAGCATGTTCAGGCTCTTCATGCTCAGGAACAGCGGAATCAGCAGCGCCGGCCCAGGGATCATCTGGATCACCATGATCCCGATGAGGAATCCGCGGCGCCCGAAGAAACGAAAGCGCGTCAGTGCGGTCGCCGCGAGAAAGGCGACCACGACGGACAGTGTCACGACCACTCCGGTGACGATGACGCTGTTGACGAGGTAGTCGGCGAAGTGCGGTTTGCGCACCGCGTCGGCGAAATTAGCAAGACTCATCGGGAAGGGCAGGAACTTCGGCGTCGGGCTGAGCGTGTCGCCGGTCGGCTTGAGCGCGGTGTTGACCATCCAGTAGACCGGGAACATCCAGACGGCGCAGAAAAGAACGGCTCCGGTGTTCAGCGCCACGCGGGCCGGCCGGACTCTTCTCACCATGCTTCTCCCGCCCGCACCAGCCGGCGCACGTAATACGACGTCAATGCCGTGAGAAGGGCGGTCGCGAGGACGGCGATCGCGGCGCCCTGCCCGTACGACTGGCTCGCGAAGGCCCGGCGGAACGACCAGACCACGAGCGTGGTCGTCCCGCCGTCCGGGCCGCCGCCGGTCAGGAGCCAGATCTGGTTGAACACGTTGAAGTCCCAGATCACCGACAGGACGGTGACGAGCAGCAGGATCGGCCGCAGGAACGGCACCGTGATCACGCGGAAGCGCGTCCAGTACCCGGCGCCGTCGAGCGCGGCGGCCTCGTAGTAGTCACCCGGGATCTGCGACAGCCCGGCGTACAGGGTGAGCGCGACGAACGGCACCGACTGCCAGACCACGAGCAGCCAGACCAGCAGGAGCGCGGACACCGTGTGCGCGGTCCAGTCGTACTGCCCGAGCCGGAGCAGCCAGTTGACCACGCCGTACGTCGGCTGGAACAGCCAGGTCCACAGCATCGTCGCGGCCACATTCGGCACCGCCCAGGCCGCGATCAGGCAGAACGTGACCAGCGTCCGCATCCGCCGGCCCAGCGCGCGCATCGCCAGAGCGACGCCCGTGCCGATCACGAGGGTGCCGCCCGCCATCGCCACACAGACGAGCGCGGTGCGGACCAGCATCGGGACGATCTCGTCGCCGTGGAGGACGGCGGTGTAGTTCGCGAACCCGGTCCACCGCGTCCGGCCGCTGAACAGCGCCCGCAGCCCGTAGTCCTGGAAGGAGATCAGCACCAGCCGTACGAGCGGGTACCCGATGACCAGGGCGAGGACCAGGGCGGCCGGGGCCAGGAGCACGTACGGCAGCGCGGAGCGGCGGCGCCGGGCCCGGGGCGCGGCGGCCTCGGGCACGACGGTCGCCCGCGCGGCCAAGGTCTCCATGCGCGTCACTGGGATGCGTTCAGCGCCTGGTTCAGGTGCTGATCGAAGGATTTCGCGGCGTCGGCGATCGGCGTCTTGCCGGTGGAGATGTCACCGAAGAAGGCCTGCAGCGACTTGTCGCTCTCGATCGTCGCCCAGCCGGGGCTCGCCGGCGTCGCGACGCTGCGCTTGGCCGCGAACGAGAACGCCTTGAACAGCTCCGGGCGCGACCCGGCGGTCTGGTCGATGAGCTGGGACGAGACCGGGGTCCAGCCGTCGATCCCGGCGATCGCGCTCGTCTGTACGGCGGTGCTGGTGGCGGCCTTGAGGTAGGCGAGGGCAAGGGCCCGGTTCGGGCTCTTGGCCGCGACGCCCAGGTCCGAGCCGCCGAGGAAGACCGGCTGGGTGGTGCCCGCGTCGGCGCCGGGGAGCGGGAACGTGCCGAGCTGTCCCTTGAGCGACGGCTTGATCTTGAGGATGGAGTTCACGCTGGTGTTGAGGATCGCCGCGGTCTTCTCCTGGGCGAAGACCGCGTTGTAGTCCGGGGTGAGGTTGAACAGGTTGCGCGAGGCGGGCGTGGAGTAGGTGTTCTGGAACTGCTTCCAGGCCGCCAGCCCGCGCTGGGCCTGCGGCGACTCCAGCGCCCCGGTCCACTTGTCACCGTTCTTGGTGGCCAACTCGCCGCCCGCGTCCCAGACGAACTGCACGCCGCCGAACCAGTACTGGCCCGGCATGTAGAACGCGGAGAAGTCCGGCGCCGGGTTGGCCGCCTTGATCTTGTCGAGGTCCGCGGTGAACTCCGCGAACGTGGCCGGCGGCTTGGTGACCCCGGCTTTGGACCAGATCTTCTTGTTGTAGACCACGGCGCGCTCGGCCGCGAAGAGCGGCGCGGCGTACAGCCGGCCGCCGACCGTCGCGGGTCCGACCAGCCCGGGCAGCCAGGTCTGCCCCTGCGCCATGGTCTTCTGCACGGCGGAGATGTCCGACAGGCCCCCGGCGGCGGCGAACAGCGGGACGTCGGTGTTGCCGATCTCGAGCACGTCCGGCGGATCGTTCTGGGCCAGCGCTGTCGTGATCTTGGTGTTGATGTCGTCCCATTCCTGGATCTGCACCTTCACCGAGGCGCCGGTGGCCTTGGTGAACTCGGTGTTGATCGCCTTGACCGCGGCGTCGGACAGATCGCCGTCCATGTACCAGACGGTGAGCGTCTTTCCGGTGCCGGAACCCGGCCCGGCGATCTTCGCGGCGGGCGTGGAGGCGGTGCCGCCATCTCCGCCGCACGCGGTGGCGGTGCACGCGAGCGCGACGCTCGCCGCCAACGCGGCCGAAACACGTCTGTGCATGTCGATCCCTCCTGGATGGCCAGAGCTCACCGCTCCGGCGTCGGCCGGTCGCGCCCCCGCGCTCGGTGCGCCAGATCGTGACACTTGTCCATTGGTCATGTCAATGACGGAAGATCGCCGACGCTCTGGCTCCCTGGGCTGCGGCGTCTCTTGCCCGAGAAATGCGGCTAAAGCGCGGCGAACTGAGGGTTGACAGGCCGATAGGCGGCGTTCATCTTGATGGCCATCGGCCACCATAGAACTGACCGTTGGTCAGGTCGCTGACCGTACGCGGTGTCTTCGTTTGCCCTTGGGGGACGCGCGTACGGTGCCGTCCGCCCGCGTCCGGCCGGCGCCCCGGCCGCGGGCGGCGGGGCCGGCCATGTCCGCCCGCCACGCAAGGAGAACCATGCGGCTTCACCCCGCCCTCAGACGCCTCGCACCTGAACGTCGCCTCACTGCCCTGCTGACCGCCCTCGGCCTGTTCGGCGCCACCGTCGTGACGACCGGCGTCCTCACCGGCGGCCCGGCCCAGGCGGCCTCAAGCCTCCAACTGCAGTACCGGACGACCGAGACAGGAGCCACAGCCGGGGACATCGAGCCCTGGTTCCAGGTCGTCAACACCGGCTCGTCGCCCGCGTCGCTGTCCGGCGTCGCGATCCGCTACTACTTCAGCGCCGACACGACCGTCCCGTACGTCTACACCTGCGAATGGGCGGTGATCGGCTGCTCCAAGATCTCCGGTACGGTCGGCGCGCTGAGCGGCGGCCCGGCAACGGCCGACCACTACCTGGAGGTGGCCTTCGGGTCGAGCGCCGGCTCGCTGGCGCCCGGCGCGTCAACCGGCGACCTACAGCTGCGGATCAACCGGCAGGACTGGCAGCAGGTGAACCAGGCCAACGACTACTCGTTCAAGAACCAGACCTCGTACGGCCCGTCCGGCACCGTCACCCTGTCGGTGAACGGCACCGTCGTCTCCGGGACCGCCCCGGGCGGGACCTCGACGCCGCCGACGTCACCGCCACCGAGCGGCAGCGGCGTCCTGTTCGACGACTTCCACTACACCGGCCCGTCCGATCCGAACCTCGGCGCGCACGGGTGGTCGATCCGTACGGGCGGGGGCGGCCCCGGCATCCAGGGCACCTGGTCGGCGAACGCCTTCAGCTTCCCGTCGGACTCCACCGCCCAGGGCGGCAAGGTCATGAACCTGGCGGCGACCACCGACGGCACGACCAGCGGAACCACCCAGGCCGAGATCGACACGGTCCAGCGCAAGTTCTTCGAGGGCACGTACGCGGCGCGCGTGTACTTCAACGACGCCCCGACCACGGGTCCGAACGGCGACCACGTGAACGAGACCTTCTACACGATCACGCCGGACGACTCGCTCTACAGCGAGCTCGACAATGAGTACCTGCCGAACGGCGGCTGGGGCGCGCCCGGCCCGACGCTGTACACGACCACCTGGTACAGCGCCGACGCCATGGACCGCCAGACGCACAATGTCATCTCCAGCCTGCAGGGCTGGCACACGCTGCAGATGACGGTGGCGGGCGGCACCGTGACGTACTACGTCGACGGCAACGTCTACTTCTCCACCACGGGCAAGTACTACCCGCGCGAGAAGATGACCATCGACTTCAACGAGTGGTTCATCGACCTCCCGTTCAGCGGCGCGCGTACGTGGAACGAGAAGGTCAACTGGGTGTACCACAACGCGTCCGGCGCGCTCACGCCGGCGCAGGTCACCAGCGCCGTGAACGGCTACTACAGCGCGGGCACCCACTTCACCGACACGGTCCCGAACTGAATTCAGGCCGGTCCCGGGCCGTACGACGGTTCTCGTACGGCCCGGGCGACCGTCTTGTTGAGACTATGGGGGCGTGACCAGCACCGGGCAGAGATCCCCCCGTACGCCGTCGACCCCCAAACGCGACCGGGTCCGCCGCCACATCCTCGACGTGATCGAGAAGGCCGGCCCGGGAACGAGCCTGGCGTCCGAACGCGATCTCGCCAACGAGCTCGGAGTGTCCCGCCCGACCATCCGCGCGGCCATCGACGAACTCGTCCGGTCGGGCCTCCTGGTCCGCCAGCACGGCCGCGGCACGTTCACCAGCCCCCAGAAGATCACACAGGAGCTGCCGGGAAGCACCGGCTTGGCGGTCCCTCCGGCGGAAGGTACGTGGATCAGCCGCGTGGTCGCCTTCACGATCGCGCCGGCGGGCTGGTCACGGGCGTCGCGGCTGAGCGTCGAGCCGGACGATGAGGTGCTGCGGGTGACGCGGGTGCGGTTGGTGGACGGGGAGCCGATCGCGATCGAACGCCTCGAGCTCCCGGCGGTCCTGGTCCCGGGGCTCGCTCCGCAGGACATGGAGACGGGGAACTTCTACCAGTTGCTGCGGGAGCGGTACGGGATCAACGTCACCGAGGCGGTCCAGACACTGGAACCGAGCGTCACCAACCCCGAACAGGCGGACCTGCTGGACGTCACACCGTACTTCCCGATCATGTGCGTCGAACGCACCACTCAGGACGACACCGGGCGCACCATCGAATACGTCCAGTCCGCCTACCGCGGCGACCGCTACCGCATCACCACGAAACTCCACTTCGACCACACGTCCGGATAAGTCACGCGCAGGGCATGGAGCAGCTGGCGCTGGTTCCAGATCAGTCCGGGCGAGCCGGCAGTCTCAACTGACGCAGCACCTTCGGGGCTGCGGAACGAGTTGTAACAGCGGGTTCGATGCCCACGGGCTGATCAGAACATCCCGCCATCGAGCTGAAGAGTGCGGCCGGTCATGTAGGCCGCGTCGTCGGAGGCGAGGAAGGCGTATCCGGCGGCCACCTCGGACGGCTCCGCGAGCCGCTTCAGCGCGACCTGTACGTTGAGCCACTCGGGCAGTGACATCTTGCCGGACAGCTCGGGGTGCAGGTAGCTGGCCGCGTGCTCGGCGGCCATGTCGGTTGCGGTGCCGCCTGGGGCGATCGCGTTGATGGTGATCCCCTTCTGCCCGAGTTCAGCGGACAGGTTCAGCACCATCGACTCCACCGCTGCCTTGCTGGCGGCGTACAGAGTGTGGCCGAACACCGCCATGGAAGCGCTGACCGAGGAGGTCAGCACGATCCGGCCACCTTCGCGCATGCGGGCGGCGGCGTGCTGGGCGGCGAACAGCTGCCCACGCGTATTGACGGCGAAGACACGGTCGAAGTCGGCCGGGGTGATGTTCTCCAAGGCATCGAAATGCTCGATACCGGCGCAGGACGCGAGCACGTCCAGTCGGCCGAACTCGGCCACCGCCCGCTCGATCAACGCCCACGTCTGATCCGGGTCGGCGGCGTCGGCCTGCACGGCGACTGCCCGGCTCCCGTCGGCCGTGAGGTCGGCGAGGAGTGCGTCCGCCGCCGTCTTGTTGCCCCGGTAACCAATGGTCACCGCGGCTCCCTCGGCAGCCAGTCGCCTCGCGACGGCCGCGCCGATGCCCCGGCTGCCGCCGGTGACCACAGCCACCTTGCCTTCGAAACGTGCCATCTGCACTGGTGCCACCACTTCTCTCTGTCAGATCGCGCGGCGCGCGGTGTGCCGGTGATTGGGTCTCTCGAAAACCGGGGTATCTGTGCATCGGCATCCCGCTGGAGGGGCCGCCCGCCCTGCTCACCCGGCCCCTCGCCGACCGGGATGCCGGCTTCGACATTACTGCCGTTCACCGTGTTGGAGACGCGCGCGAGGAGTGAGGGCAGCGTTAGCGTGGAACACGCAGGCCTCCGGTTGTGGAGCGGTTCCCAAGTCCCACTCCACAACCGGAGGCCTTCGCCATCACGCACATTCAGGCCGTGTCGTCACACGTCCTCAACCGACCTGCCCGGGCAGTACAGCCGGCTCATGTTCCAGTGCGGTGTCCTTGTTCATGAGGACCAGTTCCACCGCTGGTTGGCGCCGCCGTTGCAGGTCCAGATCTCCAAGGGGGTGCTGTTGGAGGTGCCGCCGGCGGTGGCGTCGAGGCACTTGCCGGAACCTACGCCGACGACGGTGCCGTCGGCGCGGACCATCCACTGCTGGTTACTGGCGCCGGTGCAGTCCCAGATGATCACCGGGGTGCCGTCCGTCGTGCCCCCGCCGGACACATCGAGGCACTTGGTGTCGTACACGGTCAGCTGGTTCGAGGCGGTGGAGGTCCACTGCTGGTTGGTGCCGCTGTTGCAGTCCCACAGCGCCAACGCGGTTCCGTTGGTCTGTGAGAAGCCGGGCACGTCGACGCACCGGCCGGACTGCTGGCCGCGGATGACCCCGGCGGTGACACCCCGGCCCCACTGCTGGTCGGCCCCGCCGTTGCAACCCCAGATCTGCAGCGGGGTGCCGTTGTCCGTGCCCTGAGCGGCGGAGTCGAGGCACTTGCCGGAGCCGACGTTCAACACTGTGCCGTCCGGGTTGACCGCCCACTGCTGTGCGCGAGTGCCGTTGCAGTCGTCGATCTGCGCGGCAGTGCCGTCGGCGGTGCCATCGCCGGCGACGCTCAGGCACTTGTTGCCGTACACCTGCAACTGTTGCTGCGGGGTGAGCGTCCACTGCTGGTCGGCGCCACCGGTGCAGTCCCACAGAGCCACGGCCGTGCCGTTGGCCTGCGAGGCGCCGGTCACGCCGGCGCAGCGGCCGGACTGGCGGCCCTTCAGGACGCCGGCGAGGTTGCCGGGCGGGTTCGCGGTGACGGCGAGGTTGTCGAACATGTCGGTCTGGTAGCCGACGACGCCGAGACCGACCTGGCCCGTGACGTAGGAGCTGTCCGTCACCGTGCCGAGCGTGGCGCCGTCCAAGGAGGCGGTGATCTGGTTGCCCGAGAACCCGAGGCTGATGGTGTGCCAGGTGTTCAGGCCGAGGCCGGAATGGGTGCCGGACGTCAACGTGGTCTGGGTGCCGGTGGCGGTGTTCTTCGCGATCGACCAGGCACCGGTGTCGGCGATGCGCAACTGGTAGGCGGCCTGGTGGCTCTGCGGCCGGTTCTGTTTGCCCGCCCGCCCGAGCAGTGTCACCGTGCCGGCCTGCTGCAGGTCCACGTCCACTTTGACGGTGTAGTTCGCCCAGGTGGTGTCGCCCAGCAACGTGTACGCGTCGGAGTCCTGCTGCCACTCGATGGGCTTGACCGGCGTGACCTGCTGGATGCACTGGCCGCCGCGGCCGGCTGCGCACGGGCGTGCCTCGAAGGAACCCTGCATGTCGGAGAGGTACTTCGCCTCCGCGTTGGTGGCGACGCGGTCGAAGTCGTCGGTATAGGGCAGGGCGAGCGGGTGGTCGGCGGGCGCGGTGGTGGTGCCCTTGCCCTGCCCGCCGAGGGTGCTGACGGTGTAGACGTAGCCCGGCTGCATCGTCAGGGAATACGAGCCGTTGCTGGGCGTGATGTCGGCGGTGTGGACGAAGGAGGTGGATCCGCTGGGCGCGTTGACGTCGGTGGCCCACACGTGGACCCTGTCGGTGGACAGGCCGCCCTGGACGTGGACGTTCACGGTCTGCGCCGAACTGGATGTCGTGGTCTCCAGGATGGTGGAGTAGTCGGCGCCCTTGGCCGACTTCAGCGTCACGTACGTGCCGTTGGCCTCCGACCCGCCGAGATAGCCCGAAGCGCTGTCGATGAACTTCCAGCCGGGCCGGGTGAACTGGGTGACCTGGGCGGTCGCCCAGGTGCTGGCGCCGATGGTGTAGTTGCCCGACCAAGGGGAGCCGGCGGTGGCCAGGCCGGTGGTGTTGAAGGGCAGGTTCGGGTAGAGCGCCGCGATGAGCGGCCAGTTGAAGAAGCTGGTCATCTTGGCGTCGATGTAGCCGCGGACGATCGCGCGGATCAGTGCGGGCGCGCCGATGTTCATGTCCTGCGAGCCGTTTTCGCTGTCCCACAGTGGCTTGCCGCTGTCGCGAGCCGTGGCGGTGCTGGAGCAGGTGTTGGCGCTGCCGCCGTCACCGCCCTCGCAGGAGTAGTGGGTACCGATGATGGAGACCGCGTCGTTGAACGCGGGGTTCTTCGCCATGTCGTCGGCCACGCTCCAGCCGCTGTCGTCGGCGACGAGCTGAACGCCCTTGTATCCGTGGGAGTCCAGCGCGGAGCGCAGCTGGACGAACCAGTTGGCGTCGTGGCCGCGTTCGTTCCAGCCACCGAGGTACTTGATCTTCAAATCGTGCTGCTTGGCGCAGTCCAGCCAAGAGATCAGGTAGTTGATCGTGTCGGTGGACCAGAATCCGTCGTTGATCCAGCCCGGGGCGGCCCATGCCAGCCCGTACAGACCGATGTCGGGATTACGCGCCTTGGCCTGCTCACCGAGCCAGAACTCATAACCGGCGTTGCAGTTGATCGTGCCGCGGGAGTGCTCGATCGACGGCTCGGAGCCATCGGTGGAGTTGGCGTCCCCGCCGATCTCCAACTTCAGCAGCTGCAGGTCGGCGCCGTAGCCGGGCTTGAACAGATAGTCCAGGATCTGTGACCGCTGTGCTGCCGGATAGTCTCTGAGGAGGCGTGAGTTTCCGCCGCCCCCGCTGATCGCTCCGATACCGTCGAACGTCCGGCCGCTCTGGCTCCCGTCGACGGTGATGGAGGTGGTGGTGGCGGCGCGCGCCGGAGCGGCACCCCCCACGAGCAGAGAAGCGAGCAGGGCAGCGAGCAGGGCCAGCACCCATACGGGCGTGAGCCTCGATGGACGTGTCATTGTCGGCATCCTTTGCTTGCGGGAATCGGCTGGTCGAACGCGATGACCTTCGCGTCGGTGGTGAGGGCGCGCAGGATCTCCACGCGCTGCCGCTGCGCGGGTGTGAGGTGCGAGCCGAGGGTGTAGGGGTCCGAAGCCCGGCCGGCGGCCGGACGGCCTTCAGATGTCGGGTGGGGCGGCCCGGAGGCCGCCCCACCGCGTGGTCAGGTGCAGGTGATGCGGGCGTCGGCCCAGTCGGCGTGGTCGCTGTCGTTCCCGTTGCCGCCGTCGGTGACGATGAGGCGGACCATGGTCGCCCCGGCGACGTTCGCCGTCAGGTGCGCCGCCGGGTCGGCGGTCGTGAGCAGGCCGCTGCCGGCGACCTTGGCGCCGTCGGCCCAGATCTCGAAGGTCACCGAGCCGTTCGAGGTCTTCTCGTCGTCCACGCCGACGTCGGCCGCCACGGAGGTGCACTTCTTGGCGGCGTAGTACTCGATGGTGCTCAGCGCGTGCGCGCCCAGGCCCTTCTTGTAGACGACGCCATTGATGGTGATCGGGTGACCGTCGCCGGCCCCCGCCTCACCATTGCTCATGTCCTTCTCCACCGGCCCCCAGCCGTTCGTCGACCGCACCCACGGCAGGTCGCTCAGGTACGTGGTGCCGGTCGGCGGCGTCGTCAGCTTCAACGCGGTCACCTGAACGGTGGACTCCGCCGAGCCATCGGCGTAGGTCGTGGCCGCGCTCAGGTCGTGGACACTGGAGGCGTCCTGCGGCGGGGTGACCGTCCAGGAGGTGGTGAAGGACTTGTCGGTGCCGAGGGCGGGCGTGTTCGACGGGGACGCGGGCCGTACGGTCCAGCCGTCCGGCGCGGTCAGGCGGGTGCGGACCTCCAGCGCCGGCTTCCGCCCGGCGTTGGTGACCGTCGTCGTGACGGTGGTCGGCGTGCCGGGTTGGATGATGGGCACGGCACCGGGGTAGGGAACGGACAGGCCGACGCCGACGTCGACCGCCGGCGGGTACTGCGCCCACGCCCGGTCGGCGGACACTCGGAGCAGGACGGTGCCGTGCGCGGGGACGGTCGCGGCGATCGCCCCGGCGGTCTCGCGAGTGGTGTGCGCCCACAGGTCACGGACCGTGTAGGCGGGCGCGGCGGGCAGGCCGGCTGCGGCCGCCGACGTGCTGATCCGCTGCGGTCCGTCGGACTCGTTGAACAGCGCGACCGCCCGGTCGCCGCCCTTCAGGGGCTTGACGAACACGTCGCGTCCGCCGTCCGTGCTGATCGGCGCGCCCTGGACGCCGAGCGGGTCCTGGTCGACCGCGATGACGTCCCGGTTGGTGAGGATCTTCATGGTCGCGGCCGAGGCCTTGCGCAGGTCGGTACCGATGAGCAGCGGGGCGGCCATCACCGACCAGAGGCTGAAGTGCGAGCGGTACTCGGTCTCGGTCATGCCGCCGTTGCCGACCTCGAGCATGTCGGGGTCGTTCCAGTGGCCGGGGCCGGCGTACGGGGCGAGTGTCATGTTCTGGTGGATGATCGACAGCATCGAGGGGTAGTTGTCGAAGATGTCGCCGGTGGTGCGCCAGGAGTTGCCGACGTCCTTGGCCCACAGCCAGGGCTTGTTCTCGCCCCACTCGCACATCGAGAACAGGATCGGCCGGCCGGTGGCGGCCAGCGCGTCGCGCATGGCGGTGTAGCGCGTGACCGCGTCGATGCCCTGGTTGTTGCAGTTGTCGTACTTCAGGTAGTCCACGCCCCAGGACGCCCACAGCCGCGCGTCCTGCTGCTCGTGGCCGAGGGAGCCGGGCATCGTCTGGGCGCAGGTGAGCGTGCCGGCGCTGGTGTAGAGGCCGAACTTCAGGCCCTTGGAGTGGACGTAGTCGGCGAGCGTCTTGATGCCGTGGGGGAACCTCGTGGCGTTCGGGACGTAGTCGCCGTTCGCGTCACGGTTCTTCTCGGCCCAGCAGTCGTCGAGGTTGACGTACTGGTACCCGGCGTCCTTCAGTCCCGAGGACACGAACAGGTCGGCGATGCCCTTGACCATTTCCTCATTGAAGTCGGCGTCGCAGTGGGTGGCGTTCCAGTTGTTGAACCCCATCTGCGGGGTCCGGGCCAGGCCGTTCTCAAGGGCGGCCGCCGGGGGTGCGGAGGCGGCCGAGGCGAGGGTGAGCGCCACGGCGGATGCGGCGCTCACCGCGAGCGCGGCGAGGGCGGAGGTGAGAGAACGGACGGTGCGCATGCTGGTCTCCTCTGGGGTGGCGGGGGGATCGCGCACGGGTGTGGGGCGGCGCGGCGTAGCGGCACCACGCCGCCCCGGCGACCGGCGGACGGCGGAGGACGTCCAACGGCCACATCTCGGGGATCTGGTTGAGCTTTCCTACCTTCCGGTCCGGCCGCCCATGAGATTTCCGTTGAGTTACGAGGTCTGATCGCGGTCATTCGTACCATTGCCAACACGAACCAACAAGACCCGATCCACATCCTGTTGAGTAGTGTTGACATCTGTCGCTTCGAGGGAGATGCTCGGTGCCCCGGCGCGAGGAGGGGGACGATGCTCGCCCAGCGGCGCGACGGCGTCCGCGTCGCCGACCTCCTCCGGGAGTGCCCTTCCCTCGCTCGCCCCGCACCCGCGTCTTGGGGGTCGCGAGGCTTACCGGACGAGACCGGCGTGCTGTGGCCGGCCCTCGGGGGTCGAGGCCGACGATGCCGTACGCATCGGCGAGTCGCCCGGGTGGACCGAGCCGCCTGGCTCGCGCGTCAGCGCACCCGAACCTCGGCCTCCACCCGACGCGGTAAACAGAAAGCTAACTTTCCTATTGACTCGAAATAGTAAAGAAGCCATCCTGAGGGCGCTCTCGCGATGAAGAGCTTCGAGCGTTCGCGGACGAATTCTGAGGCCGGCTGGGGAAGCGATCAGCCGGCGAGACGGCGATCGCGTGCCCAGGGCGGCTTCTGCCTGCTCTCCAGGAGATAGGAGAGGTGAGAATGCGCAAGCTGTATGGACTGCTGATCGCGGCTGCGGTCGTGGCAGGCGGCTCGATCATGGCCGTCACGCCCACGGCGGAGGCCACCGTCACCACCGCGACCATTCCGTTGCAGGTGGCGAACGGTTCCGGCCGGACGGATCCCGTCTACCTTTACGTGCTGGGTACCAACCTGGCGACCGGTCAGCAGGGATGGGCGGACGCCGGTGGCGGCTTCCACGCATGGCCGGCGGGTGGCACGCCGCCGACGGCCGCGCCCGACGCGTCGATCCCGGGACCCGGGAACGGCCAGTCGATCACCATCCAGCTGCCCAAGTTCTCCGGGCGGGTGTACTTCTCCTACGGCCAGAAGCTCAAGTTCTTCGTGACGACCGGTGGGCTGGTCCAGCCGGACGTGAACAATCCGTCCGATCCGAACCGCAACATCCTGTTCAACTGGAGCGAGTACACGCTGAATGACGCCGGCCTGTGGATCAACAGCACGCAGGTCGATATGTTCTCCGCACCGTATGCCGTCGGTGTCAAGAACACGAGCGGGACAGTGCGCAACACCGGTCATCTCAAGTCCGGCGGTTACCGTGGCTTCTTCAACGCTCTCACCGGACAGCCCGGCGGCTGGGCCAACCTGATCCAGCGCGACTCGAGCGGCAACATCCTGCGGGCCATATCGCCCGGCCATGGGATCGCCGCCGGAGTGTTGCCGTCGAACGTGATGGACGACTACGTCAACCGGGTCTGGGCCAAGTACAGCTCGGCGACCCTCACCGTGCAGCCGTTCGCCGACCAGCCCAGCGTCCGGTACTACGGCCGCGTTTCCGGCAACGTCATGAACTTCACCAACAGCGCCGGCCAGATCGTCACCAGCTTCCAGAAGCCCGACGCGGACAGCATCTTCGGCTGCTACAAGCTGCTGGACGCACCCAACGACCAGGTCCGCGGCCCGATCTCCCGGACGCTGTGCGCGGGCTTCAACCGCAGCACCCTGCTCACCAGCACCACCCAACCGGACACCAACGCCGCGGACTTCTACCAGGACGTGGTGACCAACCACTACGCGCGCAAGATCCACGCCCAGATGCAGGACGGCAAGGCGTACGCCTTCGCCTTCGACGACGTGGGCAACTTCGAGTCCCTCGTCAACGATTCCAACCCGACCACGGCGTACGTGACGCTGGACCCGTTCGACTGAACCGCGCCGACGTGCCGCCCACCCCGGCGGCCACACCCTAGGGCGTGCCTGCCAGAGATCACCGCACCTTGGTGTCGAGGTCTTTCAGGCGGCCGACCAGGACCTCCACGAAACGCGGGTGGTCGAACTCCAGCGCTACGTGGGCGTTGGGCGGATGACCTGTGACGTCGTTCAGGTCCACGATGGTGGTGCCGCGGCTCAGTGTTTCGCCACAGTCGACCGTCACGTAGTGGTGGCTGGTCTCGACGATGCCCGGGATGATCACCTCGGCGAGCGCGAGGGCGTCGTGCTGGTAGGTGTCGGTCGTGCCGTAGCGGTCCTGGTGGAAGCGGCCGTAGAAGCCGACCGAGTCCTCGACGAACCGGGCGACCCGGCCGTCGCCCATGCCGTTCACGTCGCCCACGGTGATGACCGAGCGGTCGGTCACATCCAGACCGATCATGGTCAGCGGCAGACCGGCGGAGAACACCCGGTGGGCGGCCTCCGGATCGGACCAGATGTTGAACTCCGCCGTCGGCGCTACATTCCCACCGCGCGCGGCACCGCCCATCACCACCAGGCGGCCGATGCGGGCGGCCGCTTCCGGATGGGTGGCGACCAGCAGCGCGATGTTGGTGAGCGGGCCGATGGCCGCCACCGTCACCGGCTTCGGCGTCGACAGCAGCCGCTCGGCGAGGAACGTCACCGCGTGCGAGGCCACGGGCGGGACGCTGGGCGCGGGCAGCGGCAGCCCGCCCAGGCCGTCGGAGCCGTGGACGTACTCGGCGGTCCGCGGCGCCTCGCGGATGAGCGCGCGCGACGCGCCCGCGGCCACCGGGATGTCGGTACGCCCGGCCAGTTCCAGGATCCGTAGCGCGTTGTCGGTGGTGTTGGCCAGGCTCGTGTTCCCGGCGACGGTCGTGACGCCGATCAGGTCGACCTCGGGGCTGCCGAGCGCCAGCAGGATGGCGAGCGCGTCGTCCAGCCCCGGATCGGTGTCGATTATCAGCGGTGTCGGCACTGTGCTCATCATCCGATGTACTTGTTGGTGTAGTACGTCGACGGGGGGAGCGCCTTGTCGAGCTGTCCGGCGGCCACGAGCGCCTGCGTCAGTTGCGTCCACTGGCCGTCGGTGGCCGTGAACAGGCCGGTCGAGCCCTTCAGCAGCGGGACCGTGGCCTTCCACTCCGCCAGGTCCGTGGCGTAACCGCTCGGCTTGAGCTTGTGGTAGGCCTCATACGCCTTGACCGCGGCGTCGGGGTTCGCGATGGCCCACTCGGTGGCCTTGGCGGTCGCGGCCAGCCATTTGCGGGCGAGGTCGGGGTTCTTCTGCAGCCACCGGGTGCTGGCCGCGTAGTTCCAGATCGGGATGTCGGGGGCGCCCAGGCCGGTCGCCGGCATGGTCTCCGGCTGTGCGCCGGTCTTCTCGGCGTACGAGGGAGGACCGAAGTTCGTGGTGTTCGTGGCGACGTCGATCTTCCCGGCGATGAGCAGGGGGATGTCGCTGTCGGTCGCGGTGACCTGCTGGATGTCGGTGGCCTTCAGCCCGGCCTTCCGCAGGACGACGCCGAGCATCGCCTTGGTCCACGCGTCGTCGAAGACGCCGACCTTCATGCCCTTGAGCGCGGCAGGAGAGGCGAGCTTCGCGCCGGTCTTCGTGAAGAATCCCCAGTTGTTGGTCTGCGACAGGTTCGCGATGGAGATCACCGGCAGGCTCTGCTTGGCCGCGAAGACCTGGTCGGTCAGCGTCGTCTCGGCGATGTCGGCCTGGCCGCTGGCGACGATCTTCACGGAGGAGGAGTTGTCCGGCGGCGGGACGAGCGAGACGTCCAGGCCGGCCGCCTTGTAGAAGCCGTTGCTGATCCCGACGGTGTAGGGGATCCACGTGATGTCGGCGGCGATCCAGTCCGGAGCCACCTTGACCTTGGTGAGGCCGTCGGCGGTCTTGCCGCTCGAGGCCCCGGCACCGCCGCAGGCGGAGGCCAGCCACAGCGGGAGCAACGCGCTCGCCGCGAACCACTTGGAGGTCTTCATTGATTTCGGCCTTTCCTGTCGACGCCGATTATCGGCGGAACCAGCGGCGGGCTGTGCTTCGGGTGCGCCATGGGGTGGCGACGCGTTCGAGGATGGTCATGAGCAGGAAGCCGCCGATGCCGATGGCGGTGAGCAGCAGAACGTCGGCATAGACGCCGGCGGTGTCCAGGCGTGAGTTCTTCAGCAGGAGGTCCTTGCCGAGGCCGGGCGTGATCGAGGCGGTCCATTCGCCGATGACCGCACCGGTCACGGCGTATGCGGCGCCGAGTTTCAGCGCTGAGAACAGCGGGCTGAGCGTGGCGGGGAGCCGGATCAGCAGGAAGATCTTCACGGGCCCGGCGCCCATGGAACGGGCGAGGTTGACCATGCCCGCGTCGATGCCGCTGAGGCCGTCCAGGACGTTGACGACCACCGGGAAGAACACGATCAGGCCGACGATGACGAGCTTCGGAGCCAGCCCGTACCCGAGGATGATGACCAGCGGCGCGGCGATCGCGACGATGGGCACGGCCTGGGTGGCGATCAGAATCGGGTAGAGCACCCGGTGCGCGATCTTCACGTGGGCCATCGCGACGGCCAGCGCGAAGCCGATACCCGCGCCCACCAGGAAGCCGATGGCCGACTCGTACAGGGTCTGAGCCGCGAGGCTGCGGATGTTCGTCCAGTCGTCCCCCAGCGCGGACCACGTCTGGGAGGGGCTGGGCAGCACGTACGCGGGAACCTTGAAGACGGACACGGCGAGTTGCCACACCGCGGCGACGAGCAGGACGGCGAACAGCGGGGTCGCCAGGCGCACGGCCTTCATTCAGCCCTCCATGTGGTGGTAGAGACCGGCGAGGACCTGGCTCTTCAGCTCCATGAAGTCCGGAGTGAGCAGAGTGTCCACCGTGCGCGGCCTGGGCAGGCCGACGTCGTGGATCGCCTGGATGCGGCCGGGCCTGGGTGACATGACCACGACCCGGTCCGCCAGGAAGACCGCCTCGTCCACGTCGTGCGTGATGAACAGGACCGTGCGTCCCGAGTCGGCCCACACCTGGAGCAGCCACTGCTGCATCTCCAGCCGGGTCTGCGCGTCGAGGGCGCCGAACGGCTCGTCGAGCAGCAGTACGTCCTTGTGGAAGGCGAGGGTGCGCATGAGCGCGACGCGCTGCCGCATACCGCCGGACAGGGCATGCGGGTAGTGGTCGACGAAGTCGCCGAGGCCGTACCGGCGGGCGAGTTCACGGGCGTCGGCGCGGTCGGCATTGGTGGCTCGGCCGGTGAGGGCGGCGCCGAGCACGATGTTGCCGGTGACCGTACGCCAGGGGACGAGCAGGTCCTTCTGGAACATGTAGCCGACATGGCCGGGACGACCGCTGATGTCCTGGCCGTCCATGAGCACCCGGCCACTCGTCGGCCGTTGGAGGCCTGCGACCACGTTCATCAGCGTGGTCTTGCCGCAGCCCGATGGACCGACGAAGGTGATGAACTCCCCGTTCTTCACCTCGAGGCCCGTCTCGGCCAGCGCGAGTGCCTCTCCGAACCTGACCTCGACGCCGTCGATGGTGAGTTTGGTGTCCGTCATGGTGTCCTTCCGCGCGCAACACGCGTTGTGCTGTCACCGTCACAACAGGAACGGAAGTCTTCGCGGCCGTACGCCGGGCGTTCCGACAACAACACGCCTCCCGTACCGTCGAAAGTCCGGGCTGCATCCGTGGGGGGTAATCCGAACACGGACTATCTGAAAAAGCAAGCGTTCGAACCGTATCCAACCCGGCTGAAACATCGCGAAACGTCGGCCCTCGGCGAGCTCTGCCTGCGGCCGGCGTGTGAGCAGGCCCCGGCTTCATGTTCCGTCCCCGGATCGCGGTCTCAGCGGCGGTGCGGAACCGGCTCGGCTTTGAGATCAGCCGAGGCGTCGCACCATGGAGGCCGTGGCAAGGTAGAAGCATGACAGCCGATGCCGAGCGGGAGCGGGAGGCGGTCACGACGCCTGCCGCGCTGATGGCCGCCCCCGGATACCTGGCCCGGCGGATCTACCAGTCGTACGTCGCGCTCTGGACGCGGGTCGTGGACCCGGTGCTGACCGGCCCGCAGTTCGCGGTGCTGACCGCGGTCGACAGCCATCCGGGGGTGGATCAGGGGTCGCTGGCATCGTCGGTCGCGCTGGACCGGTCCACGATGACCGACGTGGTGCGCCGGATGGAAGAAGCCGGCCTGATCGTCCGGCAGACGGCTTTGCATGACGGGCGGCGCAAGCTGCTCTATCTGACCGAGGAGGGCGCGCGGCGGCTGGCCGAGGTGAACCGGCTGGTCCGTGCGCTGGACGAGGAGTTGCTGCGCGGTTACGAGGGGGCCGAGCGCGACCGGATCATGCGGGAGCTCACGAGGCTGGCCGGTCACTGGGAGGGCCTGCTCGAGGACCGCTGACGGACGTTCGTTCCGCGTTTCGTCTTGCTACATCTCGCTTCAGCTCCATGCCTTCCGAGATAGTCCGTGTTCGGATTAGTTCTCGCGGGCGCAGGTCCGCGCTTCCGTCGACACGGAACGCTTGCCGTCAGGAGAATCCGTATTTAGTGGCGCGTACTTCGCCGAGCATGCGCACGTACCGTGCGGTCACGGCCGGGAAGTCGATGGAATCCCATCCGCCAGTGCCGCCGGTGGTGGCGGAATCGTGGCTGTCGACGTTGAGGCCAGTCGGAGACGGTAATGGTCGGGCCGTAATTGACTATTTGATGCCCTGATGTCGCAGACCCTTATCCTCGGGCCCCGGCAAAGTAATATCACGGTGATATCCCGCCTTGGGATAGACCGGCTTCAGTCCAGTAGTATCGGCGGATGAGCTCGGCGCGTGCAAATCCTCAAGATCGCCACGGGATTCGGTCGGCTCAGCCGGAGTCACATCAAGATCATCCCACAGATAACACCCACTAACAAAGTCCTACAGGAACCGACCGGAAATGCCCGGCTCGCGTAAAGAAAACGTCAAGAACGGGATTCGGATCGCTCATTCGGCGGCACCGGAGAACTCCTAATCGGTCGTGATGCGCCCGTTGACCATCCAGTTCGGTCCCGGTATCTCCAGCAGTCGGATGTCGGCGTCGGGCAGATTGAGTCGTTCGTGCAGGGTCATGAGCAGCAAGTGACGGCTCGGGGCGATCAGGCCCTCGCACACTTCCACATCGATCATCAGGTATCCGTTGGAGCGCGGGACCTCGATGTTCTCGGCGGGGAGCGGAACGTAGCGCTGGTATGGCCGATAGGTCTCGTCGTCGGCCTTGCCGAAGAATTCCACCAGGCAGGAATGGATGGCCACCGACAACGGCTCGCGAACCTCCGTGAGCGCCGACGCCTCGCCAAAGACGATCACCCTGGGTGGCACCTCGAGTGAGGCGCGCGCGGCGCGTGTCTTCGCTCTGATCGCCCGGATGTTGCGCGAGCCCGCAATGTAGAGGACTGCCATCCAGGTGACGACGAGAAGGATTTCGAGCGCGTAGATCGGCCAGTCGTTGCCCATTCACTGCTCCCGGTCGAGGAGATGTACGCAAAATACTTTACTGTTAATCTTGTTGCAGTCGAGCTTGTGCCCGTTGAGGGGGTCGTGTGAACGGGGGAGCATCATGGGTCTGACAGTTGATGTGGTCGGTCTGCGCGAGGCGGCCGATACTTATGTCAAGTATGGCGATGAGTTCAAGACCCAGGTTCAGCCGGGCGTCGTGCAGGGTTCACTTCCCTGGACGGCCTTTCCGCTGGTGGACATGGGTTTCAAGGACGCCTACTCACAGGCGTGGGAGGCGCTGGATCTCTCTACGCATGCGCTGGGCGACGTGCTGACGACCATCGGCCTGGCGCTGACCCGGGTGGCGAACCACTACCAGAACATGGAGGCGGAGAACACCAAACTGTTCGGGGGCAAGCCGATCACCGCTCCTTCGTCGCCGCTCGCCCATTCCATGAACACGGCGCCGAGCGGCGGCCAGATCGTATCCGGCGCCGTCGTGGGTGGCGGCGCGGTCGCCTCGGTCGTCTTCTCGTCGATGGGGTTACTCCAGGCATCATTACCGTTCGGTGTCTCGTTCATCGTGATCGAGGGTTCCCTGATCAGTGCGGCGGTGCTGAACCTCCGTGATCCCGTGCCGTTCTTCACCGCCGCTGAAGGCTGGGGTGACGTCCGCGGCGTGCTCAACGTGGCGGCGGCCAAGGTCCCGCAGCTCATGAACAACGTCGTCTATCGCGGCAAGTGGGAAGGGGACGGCAAGGACGCCTTCTACGCCTGCATCAACAACGACATAGGTCCGGCGATGGCGGCGATGAAGGACCTCAACAACGACATGCAGATCGCCTGCCGCGACGCCGCTATCGCGCTGGGTCTTTCGGTGATCAGCTATGTCGCCGGCACCGTCACCGCGGCGACGATCTGCGAGACCGCCAACGCGGCGGGGGCCACCGGGGTAGGGGCCCCCGCCGCGGCCACGACCGTGAACATCACCCTCGCCTCATGGATCACCTTCGCCTCGGAACTCTTCGTGGACCTCGCCACGGTGGTCGGCGGCTTGGTCCTGGCGGCCTCCACGATCAGTCAGGGCTATGACACGCTCAAAGCGTTCCTCGGCACCAAGGGCAACACGCTCGAGGCGGGGTCGATCAGCCTCCGGTCCTCGGAACTCCAAACCATGCAGGACTGGGAGCATGGCTGGAAGGACCCGGGGATGCAGAAATGACATCAGAGTTCGCCGATCTGCGCGCCATCCTTGAACAGTACGCGAGGGGCTCGGACGAGATCGGGTTCCGGCGCATCGCCGAGCGAGTCCGCGCCATGCAGGAACGACTGCAGGCGGTGCTCGCCGAGACGGTGTCCGCGACGGACGCCAGCGGCACCGTGACGGCGACGGTAACGCTGGGCTCACAGATCAAGTCGGTCCACATCTCGCCCCTGGCCCTGCGCCAGATGAACACCGGTGCTCTCGGCCGGGCCTGCCTGGAGGCGATCACCACCGGTCGCAAGGCGGCCGCGGATGCCCTGTCCACGCGGATGGAGGAACTGTCCGGCCCCGCCTCACCCGATGACCTGAACACGGTCTTGCGGATGCTCGACCAGTTCAGATGACGGAAGGGAACCGATGACCCCGGAAGGCATGCCCATCGATCTCGAGCAACTCGCCCAAGAGCTGCCCAAGATCAAGGAGAGGGCCTCCGCGATCGCCGCCGAGGTCGTTCAGTCGTCGTTCGAGGGCAGCAGCGCCGACGAGCGGGTCGTGGCGACCGTGACCGGCGCCGGGGTCCTCACGGCGGTGCGGATCACCGAGTTGGCCCGCCGCCAGGTGGACAACCTGACGCTGGGCGACCTCGTGGTCGAAGCCGTGCGCGCCGCCGAGGCGGCCGCTAGACAGGAGATGCGCGACCGGCTGGCCGAGGTGACGATCGGAGGCGAGTCCCTGGGGAAGTACGTCCCCGATCCCCGGACAGGCTGAGTCACGCCGCGAAGCGGTCGAGGGCGGTGGGACGCGAACAACAACGACGATTGTCTTCGCCGCCTGTTGGATGCCTGAAATTCGGCTACCCCGGCGGTCGGGTTGGCGGTGACGCCCAGGACGTGGGCGCGGCGTGTGGTGTGCTCGACGACGGCGAAGCAGTACAGCCGCGCCAAGGTGATCGTGTCGGCGTGGAAGAAATCACAAGCCAGAATCCCGGACGCCTGGGCACGCAGGAACTGGCCCCAGCTTGGCCCGGTCCGCTGCGGGGAAGGGGCAATGTCGGCCTTGTGCGGGATTGCTGGGCGCTCCTGGTGGAACCGAGAACGCCCAGGTCAGGGCGGGTGCACCGCCAGGGACTTGAACCCCCGAACCCGCGGATTAAGAGTCCGCTGCTCTCGTGTCAGATCAGTGCTCTCACTGCCGGTCTATGCCGGTTCGTCCGCGACTTCACCGGTTCCGATGCCGGATCCTGCCGCCGCGTGCCGGGTTGTTTCGTGGCATCCGAGCAACCAGCGAGCAACCACGGGCCCATGCCGCCCCGTTCGGGACCTGTTGCTGCGGAGTGCGGCTCGGACTCAAATCAGCATTCGGTCATACCTCGGCCATATCGGCCTGGTGGTGGGCCGGTTGGGGCCCGGCACTGGTCGCCGAGGCACAGGGCGGTCCCGAACGCGCGATCGACATCCTCCGCACCCCGTACACCGATCCGGCCGAACGGTGCTGCCTGCTCATGGTCGAAGCCGATGCCGCGGCGTGGCTGACCAGGACCGCGCTCGCCATCGGCGACCACACCGGCGCCGAGGCCGTCACCGCGACAGCCGAACGCCTCGCCCGTGACAATCCCGGCTTCCCCACCCTGGCCGCGTCCGCCGCGCACGCGCACGGTCTCTTCCATGAGAACGCCGCGGCGCTGGCCCACGCCGCCGCCGATCACGTAAGCGCCTGGAGCCGTGCCTCGGCCGCCGAGGACCTCGGCGTCCTGCACGCCTGTGCTTCCGGTGATTCGGACCGAGAGGCGGCGGTCGACCGTCTCGGCCAGGCGCATGAGACCTACCAGGAGGTCGGTGCGCTGCGTGATGCGGCGCGCGTCCGCGCTCGCCTGCGCGGAATCGGCGTACGACGCCGCCACTGGACCCAGGCCGAACGCCCGGCCTCTGGACGGGAGAGCCTCACCGACTCCGAACGCGACGTGGCCATCCTCGCCGCCCAGGCACTGACCAACCCCGAGATCGCCGCCCGGATGTTCATCGCACGAGACACCGTGAAGTTCCACCTCAGGCAGGTCTTCCGCAAGCTGGGCATCGCCTCCCGAGTCGAACTCGCCCGCCTCCTCGCCGAACAACACAGCGCGTAAGTGCCGACGTGTGACGGCCCACGTGAGCGGCTGACGACCTTTCGTCAGAGCACGTACACAATGTGGTCTACTTGCCGGATACGTTGCCTCAAAGCACGGATACCCTCGTTCGCGGTGATGTCGTCGACCTGATCGACGGTGATGTCGGGATCGTCATAGGCCGCCGCGAGGGCCTGCTTTTCCCGGCCGACGGCCGCGACGGTGCCGCCCGCCTGTTGCATCCACAGTGTCACTGTCCGTGCCATACCGGGGCAACGGCCGATGACGAAAACCGGGGCTGGCATGTCACATGCTCCATTCGATCGCGGCAGACGTAGGAGTCGGCGTCCTGCCCGAGCGGCTGAAAAGACTTTTCGAGGAGTCATCAGGGAACGAGGATGAGACGGATCGGGTCGCCCGTCTTGTTCTCTAGCCGGTGGATCGCGTCGGTGGCGTCGGCCAGTGGGATGTGGTCGGTGATGGAGGGAGCCAGGTCGAGGCGGCCGTTGGAGGCCAGCCGCACGAGTTCGTAGATGTGCTCGGGCAGCGAACCATAGTGGCCGAAAACCTGCTTCTTCAGGTAGTTGAACTGCAGGCCTTCGCTGATGGTGAGCGGGTGGGGAGTGATGCCCACCAGGACCAGGGCGCCCTGCTGTCCCAGCACCGCGGCGGCCTGCTCGCGTGCGATGGGTGCACCGGCGCAGTCGAACGCGTAGTCCAGGCCCCGCCCGGCCGTGGCCTCGAGGACCTGCTCGGCGAAGTCGTCGGCGGCCGGGTCCAGAGCGAGGTCCGCACCGAAGGCCACGGCCCGCTTCCGTGCGCCGGGCAGCGGATCGACGGCGATGATCGGGGCGGCGCCGGCCAGGCGTGCGACGCGGACACTGTGCGCGCCCACTCCGCCCACGCCCCAGACGCCCACGGACTGGGCGGGCCGCACTCCCGCGGTGGACACGATGGCGGCGTAGGGGGTGGAGACCGCGTCGGGGATGATCGACGCTTGGTCGAAGGGAAGGTCGTCGGGGATGGGGACGACGGTGTCCTCGCGGGCGATGGCGTACTGGGCCCAGCCGCCGTCGTAGTCGATGCCGCGGGTACGGACCTGGGCGCAGGGGCGGCGGCGCGCGCAGTCGGCGCACTGTTCACAGCTCTGCCCGGCTTCCAGGGCGACGCGGGCGCCCGTGGTCAGGCCCCGCCTGAGGCCGGGGCCGAGCGTGTGGATCACGCCGGAGACCTCGTGGCCGATGGTCACCGCGTCAGAGGTCGCGAACAGCGGGGAGAGGGTGCCGTCGATGAGGTGGAGGTCCGACAGGCACACGCCGGCGGCCCTCACCTCGATGAGCACCTCGCCCGGGCCGGGCACTGGGATCGGGACCTCCTCCACGACGAATTTCTTCGCGGCGAGGTGGAAACGTCCGGCGAGCATGGTGTCCACGGTGATCTGCTTTCTGTGAGTAGTGATCCTTGGCGGTTCGAGGCGATGGGCGCCAGGCAGGCCCCGGAGTGCGTGACCGGGGCTGGGACCGTACGGCCGCCGATGTGCGCCGTACGGCCGATGAACGTCTGTCAGGCGAAGACGTCCTGCTGGTAGCGGCCGGCCGACTCGAGTCGGGCGAGCCACTGCCGGGCGGCCTCGTCGTCGCTGCCGGTGTGGCTGCGGTAGACGGCGGCGAGGGCTTCGCGGACGGCCGGCGCCATGTGGCGGCCGTCCCCGCAGGCGTAGATGAACGCGCCGTCCTCGATGGCCTGCCACACGGTGGCGGAGGCGGCGGTGACGGCGTCCTGGACGAAACGGGCCGGGTGATCGAGGACCGCGGAGAAGGCGGTGTGCACCTGGGCGATCCCGGCCTGCTCCCACTCCCGCATCTCCTCCCGGTAGAACCAGTCATGCTCCGGGTGGCGGCAGCCGACGAAGACCTGGGACGGCCCGACCTGTGCGCCGTTCGCCTGCTGCCAGGCACGCTCCTCTAGGAAACCGCGCAGCGGCGCGATGCCCGTGCCGGGACCGATGAGGATGAGCGGCGTGGCGGGGTCGGCGGGCAGGGCGAAGGCCGGAGAGGGGACGCGCACGTAGCCGTAGAACACTTCTCCGGGCTCGAGCCGCCCCAGGTACCGCGAGCACAGCCCGCGGTACCGACCGTCGCCGGACAGCGCGGGCCCTTCGACAACGCCGACGGTCAGCCGCACCTGGCGAGGATGGGCCAACGAGGAGGAGGAGATGGAGTAGAAGCGCGGGCGGATGGGCCCCATCATCTCCAGGAAGACCGCCAGTGGCAGTTCGACGGCGGGGAAGCGCTCTAGCAGGGTGAGCACCGAGACCCGCTTGCCGAGGATCTCCGTCCGGTATCGCTGCTCGGCCTCCTCGGCGTCGGCCGTATAGGCCTCCAGCCGCGATCGGGTCCGCGGGCATGCGGTGTGCTCCACCAGGATGCCCATCTGGGACCGGGTGGCCACGTCCTGCAGTTCCAGGAACTCGGTCAGCAGCAGTCCGGCGGTGACGGGTACGCCCACCGGCAGGTGCGTCCTGCCGCCCGCGCCCGGCTGGTCCACGCGGAGCACCTGGTCGCGGTCGACGCCGAGCCGGTCGAGAGCGCGGGCCACAAGCGCCGGGTCGTTCTTGGCGAAGACGGCCAGGTGGTTGCCGGTGGTGTAGCCGACGCCGTCGGGCAGTTCGACGGTGATGGACCTCGCGGACGGGCGCGGCGGCTCGATCCGGAAGTCCCACAGTCCGGTCGGGTCGCCGACGAGCTCCTCGTTGGCCACCACGGTCAGCGGGTAGGCGTGCTCGGAGACGATCGCGGGACGCACGTCCGCCTCGGTGAGGAGCCGGACCTGGTAGCGCGGGGCGCCGTCGTCCGTGGTGTCGGCGGCGTACTCCTCGGCCAGGGTCGCCCACAGGGTGCTCATCCAGGCGGAGGCCATGCCGTCGAAGTCGCCCGATGCGTCGACCTCGCCGCGGTCGATCAAAGGAGTGGCCCCGGCGGCCCGCAGCCCCTCCTCGACCCGGCGGGGGAAGGCCTGGTAGGTAGCCGCCCACTGGGTGTTGCCCACCCCCAGGACCGCGAACCGCACGCCGGACAGCGAGTCCTCGGGCAGCCCGGCGGCGATCAGGTCATCGAAGCGCTGCGCGTTGTCCGGGGCCTTGCCGTTGTAGCTGGCGGTGACGGCGATGAGCAGGCCCTCGGTGGGCAGGGCACCGGCCAGGTCGTTCAAGGTCGTCAGCGTGGTGTGGAAGCCCGAGCGGCCCGCGCGGTCGGCGATCGTGTGCGCCAGGTCCTCGGAGCTGCCCAGGTTGGAACCGTACGCGACAGTGAGCCCCACCCCGACGCCGCTGACCGCGGCCTCCTGCCGCTCGCCGTCGATCAGCTCGGCCGGGGTGTCCGGGACGACGTGGCGCTCGTGTTCCCGGCGCGGGCGGACCCGGACGGTGAAGTCCTTCGGCTTGAACGTCAGGGCCTCCTTGACGTCCATCCGATAGTCGGTGTGGTCGGCGAACGTGAACTTCTGCAGGAGTAGCGCGAGGGCCAGGCGGGCCTCGGTGAGCGCGAACTGCCGGCCGATACAGGCGCGGGCACCGGTGCCGAACGGGAAGTAGGCGTACGGGTGATGCCCGGCCTTGTTCTCCGGCAGCCAGCGGTCGATGTCGAACTCGTCCGGCCGTTCCCATGCCGTGGGGTGGACGTGCAGCCGCCGGAACAGCAGGTTGACCTTCTGTCCCTTCTTCACCGGGTAGCGGCCGCCGATGACGGTGTCCTCGATCGCCACCTTGCTGATCAGCGGGATGGGCGACCACAGGCGCAGTGTCTCGTCCAGGATGCGCGGGATGACGTCCAGCTTCGTGATCGTCTCGTAGTCCGGGACGCTGTCTCCCGGCAGCATCCGGTCCACCTCGGCGTACGCCTGGGCGAGCACGTGCGGGTTGCGCAGCAGCGAGTACAGGGCGAACGACAACAGGCCGCTGGTGGTCTCGTGACCGGCGATGAGGAACGTCAGCGTCTGGTCGCGGATATTGCCGTCGTCCAGCCGGTTGCCGGTGACCGGGTCGGAGGCCTCCATCATCAGGCTGAGCAGGTCCCGCTCACCGCTGGTGGCCCCCTGGCGGCGCTCCTTGATCACGCCGTCGACCAGGTCCCGCATCGTCGCGATGCTCTCCCGGTAGGCCCTGTCGTCGGTGTGCCGCAGCCGGGTGACCAGCGGCACCTCCTGCGAGCGCCGCATCGCCTCGGTCAGCGCGTTCTGCATCGCCGTCAGGAACGGGTGCAGTTCCTCGCTGCGGAAGGAGTTGAACCGGTAGCCGAACCCCGACAGGGAGATCGTGTCCAGCGTCAGCCGGGTGAAGTCGTCGGCCACCGTCACGGGCCGTCCATCGGCGCGCTGCCATTTGCCCGCCAGCTCCTGGGCGATCTCCAGCATCTGCGAGAAGTACGACTTCATGGCCCGCTGGCTGAACGCCGGCATCAGGATCCGGTGCGCCTCGCCCCACACCGGCTCGTCGTCGTTGGCGGTGAACAGCCCGGCACCGGTGAAGTCCCGGATCTGGGACAGCGGCGGGCGGATGAACTTGCCGAAGCGGGTCTCGTCACAGACCTCGGCGACCAGGTCCGGGTCGTAGACGAAGACCTGCTCCCGGCCGGCGATGTCCATGCTGAAGATGCCCTCCGGGTACCGGCGGGCCACCTCGGCGAAGTACTGGACGGGGCCGTCCGCGGGGATCTGCAGCGTGTTGCCGACGACCGGCGCGCCGCGTGGGCTCCGTATGGGGCGAATGTCGGTCATGGGTCACTCCTCGATGGCGAGTCCTGATGCGTTCGGTCCGCCTCCGCTGTGCCGACGGACGGTAGGAAGGCCGCCGGGATGATGGCACCCCAGCTTCCATACGCTGTATGGAACGACTTCAGTGCTACCATACAACGTATGGAAAGTCCAAGAAAGGCCCCCCGGGGGACGAGGAAGAGGGATGTGCCTCTCACCAAGGACGGCATCTACGCCGCGGCGCTCCGGCTCATCGACGCCGACGGAGTCGAGGCGCTCACCATGCGCAAGCTCGCCGCCGTGCTGGACGCGAACCCGATGTCGCTGTACCACCACGTGAAGAACAAGGACGCCCTCCTGCGCGGCGTCGCCGAGCATGTCGGGTCGCAGTTCCGCACGCCGGAGCAGGAGGACCTCCCCTGGCAGGGCCGGCTGCGTCAACTGGCGCTGGACTTCCGCGCGTTGGCGCACCACCATCCCAAGCTGATGAGGTACTCCTTTGCGCGTCCCGACTACATCCAGCCGGACGACCCGTTCTGGCAGGGACTGACCGACATCCTGGCCGCCGCCGAAGTGCCGGTCTTGCAGATCTCACAGGTGGGTGCCGTCGTGTCCGCGGTGTTCACCGGGTTGCTGGTCAGTGAAGTGACCGGAGCACTACAGCGATGGACCACCCTGCCCCCGGTGCCCGCCGGCCCTGACGCGGAAGAGGCACCCGTGCCGCCGGAGGCCGTGGTGGACGCTATGTTCGGCTGTGCGCTCGACGCCGCGATCGCCGGCGTGGAGAGCCATATCGCACGGGCCTGCGCCAGGACCGAAGAGGTGCCAGGCTGAAGCCGACGGGCCGGCCGCCGGCTTCGGTCAGAACAGCACCCCGGTGAGGAGGGTGGCCACCGCCATCAGGGCGACTGCGGCGCCGGTCTCCGTGACCGCGATGAGCAGACCCAGGTATTTGCGGCTGACGATCTGGGACAAGCTGATCAGGCTGTTCTCGTGGTGCTTCACGGCGGCGGCCCGATCGGCGAGTACCTCCCGTACGCCCGCCGGGCTGAGCCGGGCGTACAGCCGGATGTAGCCGATGTGCGGACAGATGACGGTGAGTAGCGTGAGGGTGGCGGCTGCGAGCATCAATCCGGCCACGCTCAGCAGGATGCGGGCCAGGCCAGGGCCATGACCGACCTTGGTCGCGATGAACGCGAGGCCCGCCATCGTGAGCGTGGTCAGGGTCGCGCACTTGGCGTCGACGCGCGCGAGCTCGCCCCGCACGGCCGTCAGCTCGGCGCTGAGCAGCGATTCGGCATCGGTCGGCGTTTCGATGCCGACCGGTGTATCGGCCATGGTCGGCCCCCTTCTCGTCGTCGATCTGTGTGTCCAGAGGCCAGCCATACCCTGTATGGAACCGTACCATACGATGTATGGCCAGCACTCGACACGGCCGAGAGATGCCCGTCTCACCGAAGAGGGCATCCCCACGGGGGCTGCCCTTCGTCCAGGAGGCGGTGCCGGTCACCGAGCTTCCAGACTTGGTCACGTGGAGGACGACCTCGTCGCCGCGGACCTTGCCGGTGTTCTTCACCCCGACCGCGAGGCACGGCTCACCGCCTGCTTCAGCGGCGCAGGAGTCGAGTATTTCCGCGGTCGGCGATGCCCCCGATCAGATCAGCTCGAGCCGACCGGCGAGGCGCTCGAAGGTGGCCGGTCGCATCATGCCTGTCCCCGGGTCCCCGTTCACTCGGGTGCACACTCCGCAGTGCGATCCGGAAGTGGGCCGTCACGGATCGCACACGTGTGCGGTCAACGGCGGCTTTGAGGTTCTGCCTACGTAGCCGGGGAAGGGTCCGATGAGTGGTTTTTGTTTCGCTCCTCGGGGGCCGGAGATCAGCCGGCACGGGGGTGAGCTGCCATGGCGGGTGTCTGCAAGGCGCGGTTCGCGAGGAATCTACCTGTCGAACTGACGAGTTTCGTGGACCGGAGGGGCGAGGCGGCCGCGGTCAAGCGGTTGCTTCGGCGCCATCGGATGGTGACCTTGACCGGTGGGCCGGGCGTGGGGAAGACCCGGTTGGCGTTGTGGGTGGCCAAGCAGATGCCCGACGTCTTTCTCGATGGCGTATGGCTGGTGGAGTTGGGCGCGCTCGATGACGCGCGGTTCCTGGGGCAGGCGGTCGCTGATGCGGTGGGGATGCCGGGCGAATCGGAGCCTGCCATGTGGGACGGGTTGACGCTGTTCCTGGCGGATAAGGACTTGTTGCTGGTGCTGGACGGTTGCGAGCATCTGGTGGACGCTTGCGCACGGTTGGTGACCGGCCTGTTGTCGGCTGCGCCGGGCCTGCGGGTCTTGGTGACCAGCCGGCAAGCGCTGGGAATCGCCGGTGAATGGCTGATGGAAGTGGCGCCGTTGCCGGTACCGTCAGAAGGTCGGCGATCGTCGCCGGCCCGCAACGACGCGGTGCGATTGTTCAACCAGCGAGCCGCGATCGCACGGCCGGGGTTCACCCTCACCAAGGCCAATGGTGCGGCGGTGGCTGAGGTATGCCGGCGGCTGGAAGGCATCCCGCTGGCAATCGAGCTGGCCGCGGTACGGGTGCGAGCGATGCCGGTCGAGGGAATCTTGGCCCGGCTGACGGAACACCCGTTGAAGACTTTGGGTGCGGGTGCGCAGGCGGCCATGCCGCGGCTGCAAACGATGTGGGCGGCGATCGATTGGAGCTTCCGCCTGTGCTCGCCGCCAGAGCAGCGGCTGTGGATGCGGGCGTCGGTGTTCAGCGGCGGGTTCGAACTCGACGATGCCGAGCACGTCTGTTCCGGCGCCGGGATCGACGCCGCGCAGGTGGTGGAACTCGTCGCCGGTTTGGTGGACAAGTCCGTACTGACCTGCTCGATGATCGAGGGGCTCGCCCGCTACCGGATGCTGGAGCCGATCAGAGAGTACGGCACCGAGCACCTGGCCCGTTCCGGCGAGATCACGCTCGTGCGGATGTGTCATCGGGATCACTTTGCCGAACTCGCCCGCCGGGCGGAGCAGCAGTTCCTGACTCCGGAAGAGCTGGAGGGGTTCGATCGGCTCGCACGCGAACACGCCAATGCGCGCGCGGCATTGGAGATCTGCATGACCGAGCCCGGACAAGCACGGGCCGGGCTGGAGATGGCCGGCAACCTTCAGACGTATTTCACCATGTCGGCCCACCATCATGAGGGACGTTACTGGCTCGATCGTGCCCTGTCGTTGAACCCTGAACCCAGCCCGGCACGGACCAAGGCCCTACAAGCCGACGCATGGCTGGCTCTCCTGCTGGCCGAATGGCAGACGGCGCGGTCGCTGATCGACGAATCCCTCGCCTTGGCCGAACGCTTGGAGGACGTTTCCGCCCAGACCCGTGGCAGCCTGTTTCGCGGCATCCTCGCGCTCGGCTGCGGCGACGTACACCGCGCGGTGGCGCTCCTGGAGGACGTCCTGCCACGGCTGTGGGCGCTCGATGACCGCGTGGGCGCGTGGAACACGCTGCGTTATCTGATGGACGGTACCGCGCTGCTCGGCGACGCCGGCCGTTGCCGTGTCTTCGGCGAGCAGTGCCTGGAGATGGCTGACAGAGCCGGCGCATCGGTCACCCGCGCACACGCCCTGGGACTTCATGGCGTCACCCAGTGGCTCACCGGTGACCATGAGCGAGGGACCCGTCTGATCCGGGAAAGGCTCGCAGCAACCGTGCCGCCCATCGACCGGTGGGGCATCGCGCACTGCCTGGAAGTCCTCGCCTGGAACGCCGCGGCCGAGAACAACCCAGAACGCGCCGCACGGCTGCTTGGCTGCGCCCACGCGATCTGGCGGTTCACCGCCGAACCCCCGACCAAACGGCACCTGACAGTCCACCACGGGATCTGCAACCGGCAGACCCGAGCGGCGCTGGGAGAGCAGACGTTCGGCAAACTCTTCGACGAGGGCACCAGGTTTCCCATCGACCAGGCCATCGCTTATGCGCTCACCCACGAGTCGCGAACACCGGACGTCCATGAGGAGCCGAAATCGTGACCGCCGGTACCCTGCTGGAACCCATAGCCGAGACGGTGTCGGTCCGGGAGGCTCTCGACTATGGACCACCAGGTTGTGGAGTTCTCTACTACGAGTAGGAGCCCGCCGGAGCCGTGTGAGTGCCGAATATTGCGTCACCTCATGCGACCTGGGCGTATTCGTGGAGGAGGCCGCCGAGCCGGTCTCGTCGGATGACCTTGATGTCGGCGTCGGCGGGATCAGGCAGTGCCTGCAGCGGGCTGGCCTGGTTCAGGGCGCGGTGTGGACGATGGGTGTTGAAATGGGCCTCGTACGCGGTGAGGACCTTGCGCAGGTGGCGTTCGTTGATGATGAGGATTCGGTCGAGGAGTTCGCGGCGTACGCTGCCCACCCACCGTTCCATGATCGCGTTCATCCGAGGTGCCTGCGGAGCAGTGAGTATCACGCGGATGCCCTCGGCTTTGAACACCTCATCGAACAGTCCGGTGAACTTGCTGTCCCGGTCTCTGATCAAGAAGCGGAAGTGGCCGGCCCGATCGCCCAGGTCGAGCATTAGGTTGCAGGCTTGCTGAGCCACCCAGTCGGCCGTCGGGTTCGCCGTGACTCCCAGCACGTGGACACGACGCGTGGCGTGCTCCACGACGGCGAAGCAGTACAGGCGGGCGAGTGCGATCGTCTCTACGCTGAAGAAGTCGCAGGCCAAGATTCCGGATGCCTGGGCTTTGAGGAACTGTGCCCAGGTCGGGTCACCGCGCCGGGGTGCGGGATCGAGCCCGGCCTTCTTCAAGATCGCCCAGACGGTGGCCGGGGAAACCTTCCGGCCCAGACCGGCGATCTCGCCGGCGATCCGGCGGTATCCCCGGGCCGGGTTCTCTGTCGCCAACCGCAGGACCAGGGTCTGGATCGTGGGCCGGGTGGGTGGTCGTCCCGGCCCGCGCTTGGGGTAGGTCCAGCGTCGTTTCACCAGGTCGGCGTGCCAGCGCAGGAGCGTCCGCGGGGTGACGAACAGGTGGTGCCGGCGGTGCCGGGGCAGTAGCCGCGCGAGCGCGGAAAGGATCGCCCGGTCCGCCCACGATGGCCGGGGAGCGGCGACCTGGCGGCGAAGGACCGCGAGCTGATGCCGTAAGGCCAAGATCTCTACGTCCTTCGACGCCTGTGATCGGGCGAGCAGCGCGATCCACCCGAACACACGCAAGGCGATCAGGTACAACAGCCGCAGAGCCATCCAGTGATCCTGCCGGAGCCGGGCAGCTGAGCGCGTCGAAACCCCAGATCAGGCCCGGTGACACGATATTCGGCACCCACACCCTGCCGATCGCGTGTTTTACCAAGATCACGGCACGCGAGCAGCCATGGAGCAACCACGGTCGCCAAACCGGCCCTAAACGGACACTGGGCGTTCCCGGTGGAACCGAGAACACCCAGGTCAGGACGGGTGCGCCGCCAGGGACTTGAACCCCGAACCCGCGGATTAAGAGGCCGCTCTCGTGTCGGATCAGTGCTCTCACGGTGTCCGGAACGCGGCGCCCGGCCTACCCACCGCGCGGTGGGTGGCGTGCCGTCTGATGCCGATCGTCAAAGGTTCGAGCCGCCAGTGGCGTCGATCCAGTCCGCGGTGACCCAGCGGGCGTCGTCCGAGGCGAGGAAGGCGACCACGTCCGCGATGTCCTCTGGCAGGCCGACGCGGCCGAAGGCCGAGCGGGCCGCCGCGGCCTCCTTCCCGCCCGGTGCCGCCAGCAACGCGGCGGTGCTGTCCGTCTCCACGACGCCCGGGGCCACGGTGTTCACCGTGATGCCGCGTGCGCCGAGTTCGGCGGCGAGGGTGCGGCCGAGGACGTCCACGGCGCCCTTGGTCAGCGCGTACGTGACGAATCGTGGCATCGCGACGCGGGTCGCGATGGAGGAGATGTTGATGATCCTGCCGCCCTCGCGCAGCACCGGCAGGGCCCGCTGGATGATGAAGAACGGCGCGCGGATGTTCACCGCCACGACCCGGTCGAACTCCTCTGGCGTCGTGCCCTCCAGGCCGCTGAACGAGACCTCCGCCGCGTTGTTCACCAGGATGTCGAGGCCGTCGAACTCCTCTTCGACGCGGCCCAGCAGGACCTCCGCCGCGTCCGGGGCGCTCAGCTCCGAGCGTACGGCGAAGGCCCGGTCTTCCCCGATCGCCGCCACGACATCCTTGGCCGCCGCCTCGTCACGACCGTAGTGGACCGCCACCCGGGCACCGTCCCGTCCCAGGCGGAGGGCGATCGCCCGGCCGATTCCCCTGCTCCCACCCGTCACCAGCGCGGTCTTGCCCGCAAGATTAGTCATGACCCGAAAAGTATCTTTTGCGGCGTCCGCTGCGCAGCTGTCTCGTTCACGTCCGCTGAGGCTGCGGTGTGTCAGGAGAGGAAAGCGGATGAGCTGCGCCGGCCCGATGCCTGGCTGGAGCGCAGGGCGACCGCCCGGAGGAGGGCATCCCGGCATGCCTCGATGGCAGGGTGCCGGCTGCGGCCGCGGCGTACGGCGGTGAAGAGGCGGCGTGCGCGCTGACCGCGGGGCAGCTGCCGCAGCGTGACGGTTGGGGGCTGTCCGCTCCAGACGAGGTCGGGAAGGAAGGCGGCGGCGTGTCCCTGCTCGACAAGGCGAAGGTGGAGCAAGAGGTCGGTGGTCTCGAACCGTACGTCGGGTTCGAAACCGGCGTTGCGGCACAGGGTCATGGCCCAGTGCCGCGCGGCTGTGCCTTCGGGTTCCATCACCCAGGGGTGGTCCGCGAGTGAGCGCAGCGCCGCCATCGGGCCGTCGGCCGGTTCGGGCAGTGCGAGGTGAAGGGGGTCGTTGAGCAGGTCTTCCTGGTCGAGTCCGGCGGGCCGCGGGTTGGGGTTACCGGGGTATTCCTCGGCGAGGACCAGGTCGAAGTCGCGGGCTTGCAGGGCGGGCAGGGCCTTTTCCGGTTCCATGTGAGTGACGTGGACGCGCAGGTGCGGGTGCAGTTCACGCAGCAGGCCGAGCGCGGTCGGGACCAGGGCCAGGGCGGCCGTCTGGAACGAGGCGATGCGCAGTGTGCCGGTCAGATCGGTCAGGGAGGCCGAGATCTCCGCCTCCGCCCGCTCCAGGCGTTCGAAAATCGCTTCGGTGTGGGCGACGAGGATCTCGGCCTGCTCGGTCAGCCGCACCCGCCGCCCGACCGGTTCCAGCAGCCGGACGCCGACTTCGGCTTCCAACTGCGAGAGCTGCTGGGAGACGGAAGAGGGAGCGTAGGACAGGGCTGCGGCGACGGCCGCCAGCGTGCCGCGGTGCTTGAGTTCGCGCAGCAGGCGCAGTCGGTGCAGGTCGAACATCGGCAGATCGCTTTCCTCACCGTCGCGAAACAACGGTCGGTTTCTCCGAAGATTATAGGTCGAAAACATCCGCTAGACCGATCGTAGGAGGGCATCGCACTCTGAACGTGTGTCTGAGAACGTGTCCTCCCTCCGTGCGCTGCCGTGGTTTGCGCGGCCCAGCGCCCGTACCTGGAGATGTGCATCCGCGCCCGTCGAGGTGCGGGGCTTCCACGCCGCGCTGCCCGACTACTCGCCCACACCGTTGACCGAACTCCCCCTGCTGGCTGGGGAGTTGGGGGTTGGCCGGGTCTTCGTCAAGGACGAGTCATGCCGTCTGGGGCTGCCCGCGTTCAAGGCGCTGGGTGCGTCCTGGGCGGTCCACCGCGCAGTTTCCGAGCGGGCCGTGAGCGGCAAAGAACCGGGCCCGGTCACCTTGGTGACCGCCACCGACGGCAACCACGGCCGGGCGGTGGCCCGCATGGCGCGCCTGCTCGGGCAGCACGCCCACATTTTCGTTCCGCAGGGTGTACACCCGCAGGCCGTGGCGGCCATCGTCGCCGAGCAGGCGCAGGTCACCGAGATCGCGGGGTCGTACGACGAGGCCGTACGCCTGGCGGCCAGGGCGGCTGCCGCGCCGGACGCGGTCCTGGTCCAGGACACCGCCTGGCCGGGCTATGAGCAGATCCCGGGTTGGATCGTCGAGGGCTACTCCACCCTCTGCGCCGAGATCGACGAGCAGCTGACGGCCGAAGGAGTCGTCGAAGGACCTGACCTCGTGTCCATACCGGTGGGCGTAGGGTCACTGGCCCAGGCCGTCGTCACCCACTACCGCAGCCGCCCGTCCGGGCGGGCTCCGGCGCTGTTGTCAGTGGAGCCGGAGGCCGCGGCTTGCGTCCTCAAAAGCCTCACCCTCGGTGAACCCGTCAGCGTCACCACCGGTGAGACCATCATGGCCGGGCTGAACTGCGGTACCCCGTCCAGCATCGCCTGGCCTTGCCTGCAAGGCGGGCTGGACGCCGCTGTCGCCATCCCCGACGCGGACAGCACCCGGGCGGCCGCCCACCTCGCCGCTCTCGATGTCTCCTCGGGTCCCTGCGGAGCCGCGGCGCTCGCCGGTCTCCGCGCGGTGCTCACCGGCGTGGGCTCCGAAGAACGCCGAACGGCGCTGGGGCTGGAGGTGACCTCGGTGGTCGTGCTGCTGAGCACCGAGGGCCCGGCCGCCAACCCGCACTCCACAGTGGATCGCTGAAGTCCGGATCTCTGAAAGACCCCTTTCGCGACCGCCCCCCGTTGCCGGGCACACACCACCACTCCGCAACCGCTCCACCGTTTCCGACCAGTCCTGGGAGACAGGCCATGACGAGCCCCACCTCCGACACGATCACCGTCAACGGCGACCGCCTGTGGCAGTCCTTGATGGACCTCGCCGAAATCGGCGCGTACGACGACGAGCGCACCGGCCTACGCGGTGTCAACCGCCTCGCCCTGACCGACGTCGACGCGGCCGGCCGTCGCTGGGTCATCGCGTGGATGGAACAGGCCGGTCTGGCTGTCCGCATCGACCGGATGGGCAACATCTACGGCCGACGCGAGGGCAGCGACCCGGCCGCGGCCCCGGTCCTGACCGGCTCGCACATCGACAGCGTCGCCACCGCCGGCGCCTTCGACGGTTGCCTCGGCGTCCTGGGCGGCATCGAAGTCGTCCGCACCCTCAACGAACGCGGCATCACCACCCGCCGCCCCCTCGAGGTGGGCATCTTCACTGAGGAGGAAGGTGTCCGCTTCGGCACCGACATGCTCGGCAGCGCCGTCGCCGCCGGCCGCCTCACCCTGGAGTACGCCCACGCCCTGACCGACCGTGACGGCCTCACCCTCGGCGGCGAACTCGCCCGCACCGGCTTCGACGGCCCCGCCGACGTCGGCCTCACCCCGCCGCACGCGTACGTCGAATGCCACATCGAACAGGGCCCCGTCCTCGCTGAGAACGGGGCCCAAGTCGGCGTCGTCACCGGCGTTCAAGGCATCTCCTGGCAGGAGATCACCATCCACGGCCGGGCCGCTCATGCCGGCACCACCCCCACCCACCTGCGCGCCGACGCAGGGCTCGCGGCCGCGCAGATCATCGTCCACCTGCGGGCCCTGGTCGACTCCGGCGCCTACGGCGACCTGCGCGCCACAGTCGGCCATCTCATCGTCCACCCGGACCTGACCAACATCGTCCCGGCCCGCGCCGAACTGACCGTCGACCTGCGCAACCCCGACGACGTCCAGATGGCCCGCGCCGAGGAGGCCCTCGCCGCGTTCCTGCGCGACCTGGAGGGCAGTCAGCCGGGCCTTTCGTTGACGACCCGGCGTATGGCCAAGACCGCCTACGTCCCCTTCGACGAAGGGGTGCAGAAGGTCGTCGCGCAGGCCGCCGACGACCACGGCCTGGCGCACATCTCCCTGCTCTCCGGCGCCGGCCACGACGCCCAGGAGATCGCCGCGCTCTGCCCCACCGCCATGATCTTCGTACGCGGCGAGTACGACGGCATCAGCCACAACCCCCGCGAATACTCCACCCCCGAGGCATGCGCCCACGGCGTCGACGTCCTGGCCACCACCCTCCTGCGCCTCGCAAACCAGGACTGACCGCTCACGGCCACACCACGTCCCACTTGGCGTGCCCACCGCGCCCGCCCCTGTCTCCCGGGAGCGGCGTCAGAACTTCGGAAGGCCTCTCCATGCTCCCCGAGACTCCCTCGACCGCAGCGGCTCCCGATCCCCTGGACCCCGAACCCGGCCGCCTGCTGGCCCGGCTGATCGCCATCGACTCCGTCAACCCGGACCTCGTAGCCGGCGGGGCCGGCGAGACCGTCATCGCCGACTTCTGCAGCGAATGGCTGGCCGCCCGCGGCTTCGAGGTACACAGCTTGGAAAAGCGCCCCGGCCGGCCCTCGCTCGTCGCGATCGCCCGCGGCACCGGCGGCGGCCGGTCACTCATGCTCAACGGCCACCTCGACACGGTCGGCATGGCTGACTACGACGGCGACCCGCTCGACCCGCAGATCCGCGATGGCAAGATGTTCGGCCGCGGAGCCTTCGACATGAAAGGCGGTATCGCGGCCATGATGGTCGCCGCCGCCCGCGCCACCGCCTGCGGCCCGCTGCGAGGCGATGTCATCCTCGCCTGCGTCGCAGACGAGGAGAACGGCAGCTCCGGCACCGAGGAAGTGCTGGAGTCCTTCACCGCCGACGCGGCGATCGTCACCGAGCCGAGCCATCTCGAAGTCACCCTCGCCCACAAGGGCTTCGCCTGGTTCGACATGCGGATCGAGGGCCGCGCGGCCCATGGTTCGCGGCCCGAGCTCGGCATCGACGCCATCGCCAAAGCCGGGCACTTCCTGGTCGCGCTGGAGGAACTGGGACAGCGCCTCGCGCAGGGCCCGGCACACCCCCTCCTGGGCACCGGCACGGTGCACGCCTCCGTCATCCACGGCGGCCGGGAGCCCTCCACCTACCCGGCGTACTGCCACATCACCCTCGAGCGCCGCACCGTCCCCGGTGAGAGTGCCGACAGCGTCGAGCGGGAACTGACCGCCGTGCTCGACCGCCTTGCCGCCACGGTCCCCGACTTCCGCTACCGGCTGACCCGCGGCCTGCACCGCGAGCCCTTCGAGGCCGATCCGGAGGCACTGATCTTCCGCACCCTGACCCGCCACGCGCAAAAGGCTCTCGGACGCCCACCCGTGGTGCGCGCCGAGCCCTTCTGGACCGACTGCGCCCTCCTGGACCGCGCGGGCATCCCCTGCCTGCTCTTCGGCGTCGACGGCGCAGGTGCCCACGCCGCCACCGAGTACGTCGACCTCGCCTCGCTGGACCGCCTCACCGACATCCTCACCGGCACCATCGCGGACTTCTGCTCCTGAGCCCCCGTACCGGACCCGGACCGGTACGGAACGAAACGGGCATCACCATGACCATCCGGACCTCTTCGTTGATCTCGTGATCTTGTCGGGTGATTATTCGAACGCTGGCGGCGGGGTAGGCGCGTGATACCAGTTGGTGACTGTCTGTTTATGTTCTATTGCACGGAGTAATCGACGGGTGTAGGTTCCCTAGGTGTTGGGCGGTACCGCACTCCACGAAAGGGAGTGATCCACCATGTCCATACCAACGAATGGCCTGAGCGACTTGCCCGTCGAGTCCATCGACGTGCTGCCCGCCGACACCATCGAGGTGCTGGAAGCCGGTCACGGTATGACCGAGATCGCCGCCTCCAGCGTTTCCTCCGCGCCTAGCTGCATCAAGGCCGAGTTCGACGACCCGATCTGACCGATTCACCGCGACGGGGACGCCCGGCCTGTGTGCCGGACGTCCCCGGGCGCGGGCTGGGCAATGACGCAGCCGCGGCGCTTTCTTGCGGTTGTGGCAACAGTCCAAAGGACCACAACGTGAAAGGGAGTGATCCACCATGTCCATACCAACGAATGGCCTGGGCGACTTGCCCGTCGAGTCCATCGACGTGCTGCCCGCCGACACCGTCGAGGTGCTGGAAGCCGGTCACGGTATGACCGAGATCGCCGCCTCCTCCTCCACCTCGAGCTTTGGAAGCTGCCTCAAGGCCGAGTTCGACGACCCGATCTGACCGATTCACCGCGACGGGGACGCCCGGCTGTGCGCCGGACGTCCCCGGGCGTGGAGGGTGGGGCTGGGTAATGGCGTCGGTGGCCGCTTTGTCGTGGTTGCGGGGAGAGATTGATGCGTCCGCGTTTGCTGGACGATGTGCGTTTTGTGGAATCCGATGATGGTGTTTACGTCTGCGGTGACCAAGGGGCGTGCACAATTACGGGGCGCCATAGTTATGTGTGGCTGTCTCGGCTGGTGCCGTACCTGACGGGAGAGCGCACGCTCGGGGAGCTGACCGAGTCGTTGTCGGCCGAGCGGCGGGCGCTGGTGGAGCGGCTGGTCGGGTTGCTGGCCGAGCAGCGTTTCGTGGTGGACGCTCGGGCTGATGAGCCGCACGCGCTCAGCGCGGAGGAGTCGGCCGTCTATGCGGCGGAGATCGCGTTCATTCGGTATGGCTTTGATTCGGCGGAGCATCGTTTTGAGCGGTTGCGACGGGCGCGGATCGTGGTGGTCGCAACCGGCCCTGCCGGTCCGGTCCCGGTGGCGCTGGTAGAGGCGGGGTTGGGGTCGGGCTGGCGGGACGTTCGCACGGTCGTCGCCGCGGATCTGTCGGCGGCGATCGAACGGTGCCGCCGGGACGGCGCGCAGACCGTGCGGGCTGCCGCGGGCATTCCCGATGACGCCGACGTCGTCCTGCACGTTCACAGTGGTGAGGCCGTGGATGACCTGTTGGAGGTCGCCCGGGTCTGCGAGCGAGGCGACATCGCGCTCGGGCAGATCTGGGTCCGCGAAGACGAGGCGTGGACAACGCCGGTCTCCGACGTTGAGGCCGCCTCATACTGGCGTCGGCTGACGGGCCTGCCGCACGATCCGGACGGCGAGGGCGTGGACTGGCTGACCGGTCCGGTGCCGGCGGTGGTGGCGGCGCAGGCGGCGTTGTCGTGTTTTGAGTATCTGACCGGGATGACGAGTCCGCCCGTACAGCCGGCCATGATCCGCGTCGATTTGCGTACTTTGGACACCCGGCGGCACCGCGTGTACCCGTTTGTCCAGGCCAGCGATTCGGGCGGGAGGAACAAGCCCGGTTCCTTGGTGTCCGGGAAGCGGCTTGAGGCCGAGGAACTACGCGAACGCGCGTCGAGCCATGTCAATCCGCGCGTCGGAGTTCTCGGGGGATTGGACGAGGGTGACCTGGTGCAGACGCCGCTGTCGATGTGCCGGGCGACCGTCTCCGACCCGCGCGGTGTCCTGCCGTCCTGGGCGCCGGCACCGCGGGTGGTCGGCTGGGGACCGGACCGGCAGACGGCACGGTTGCGGGCGCTACTGGCCGGGCTGGCCACCTACCAGGCCCTCGCGGAAGAGGAGCGGCCTGTGGTGCCGTACAGGGCGCCGATCGGGGTCGCCGCAGGTCTGTCGTGGTCTCAGGCGGTGGCGGCCGGGCTGGCCCAGCATTGTGAAGCGTTCCTGTGTCGGTCCGGCGATGGCGCCTTCCCGATCGTGCCCGCGCTGGCCGACCCGGAGGTAGGACGCCTGGTGGGATTGCTGGAGGCGGCGGGCGAGCGGCCGGAGATCCGTGACCTGACCACCGAACTCGGCGTGCCCGCCTACGCCGCCGGGAACGCGAGACCGGCGTGCGGGGCGAGCCCGGTGGCCGCGATGCGCCGGGCGCTGGAGCGGCTGCTGCTGGCCTGGCAGGCACGCACTGAACGCGGGCCGTGCTACGCCGACCCGGTCTCGTACTGGGGCGACGAGGAGGAGGCCGAGGCTGCCGTGGAGGTGTTCACCAGGGCGCTGGCCGACGTCGGGCGGGCGCCCGCGATCTCTGTGCTCGGCCGGGATCGTGAGGTGGCCCGGCTGCTGCCGTACGTGGTCCGAGTGGATTGCGATGAGTGAGGTCCTCGCCACCCGGCCGGCCCCTACGCCGCCGGTGTGTGGTTCCGGTGGACTGCGGGCGGCTCTGGAGGGCGTACCGGTGCCGGATGGTGTGTTCGTCGTCGCCACCGACACCGAGGACGCCGAGACGTATGCGATGGCGCGGGCGTATGCGCGTGAGCATGGGTTCGCGTGGTTGCCGGTGCGGGCCGATACCGGGTGGGTGCTGATCGGTCCGGCCGTACGGCCGGGGGTGCCGGGCTGTCCGACCTGCCTGTGGCGGCGCCGTGACGCGAACCGGCCGGATGCGGCGGCGCGGCGGGTGCTGGCCGAGCGGTACGGATCCGGGCTCGGCGGCGGGCCCCTGATGCCGGTGCTGTGCGAGGTGGTGGCAGCGCTGGTGCGCGACGAGGTGACCGAGGGCTTTCGGCGGACCGATGGTGGCCTGCTGCGGGTGTCGGCGCGGACCGCGGCGGTCACCTCGCACCGGCTGATGGCCGACCCACTGTGCCCGGACTGCGGGAACCGGCCGCAGGACCGGCCGGCGCGGCTGCGGCTGGGTTCGGTGCCCAAGCCAGACCCTGCGGTCTTCCGTAGCGGGCCGTTGCCGGTCGAGCTGGAAAGACATTTCGTCGACGCTGAGGTCGGGTTGATCGGATCGATGGGGATGGAGCGGCAGGGGGATCTGCCGACCGTGGTCGCCCGGCTCGCCCCCGGCCGCAAGGGTGATACGGCCCGCCACGGGTATGGTCGGGGCTTTGACGTGGGTTCGGCTCGGCGCACGGCGATCGCCGAGGCGCTGGAACGCTACGCGAGTGCGCGCCCACGGGGCCGTCGCCCTGTCGTGCGGGCGCCGTACGCCGACATCGCCGACCGCGCGCTGGATCCGCGCACCCTGGGCCTGTATCCCGATGCCTGGTACGAGGAGCCCGGCTTCGACTACGTCCGATTCGATCCCGATCGGGACGCGCGGTGGGTGTGGGGCTACTCCTTCGGCACCGACCGGGCGATCCTGGTGCCATTGACGGTCGCCTACCACAATGCCGCCACCAGGGCCGAGCCTGGTCCGACGTCTGAGACCTCCAACGGCGCCGCGCTCGGTGGCTGCCTGGCTGAGGCGATCTTCTACGGGCTGTTGGAGGTCGCCGAACGCGACGCGTTCCTGATGACCTGGTACGCCCGCCTACCCGTGCCGAAGATCGACCTGGACACCGCCGCCGATCGGCGGATCCGGGTGCTTGCGGCGAAGGCGCGCTACGACGCCGGGTATGAGCTGATGGCCTTCGCGATGCCGATGGAACAACGCGTCCCCGCGATCTGGGCCATGGCCCTCGACCGGACCGGACATCCGGGCCGCCCGCACGCCCTGTGCGCGGCCGGCGCCCATCCCGACCCCGAGCAGGCACTGCGTACCGCCCTGTTCGAGCTGCTGCCGTCGGTCACGGGACTGGGCGACCGCTACGACGAACAAGACTCCGCGGCCATGCTGGCCGACTCCGATCAGGTGCGGGAACTGGAGGATCACCGGCAGCTCTACTGCCATCCCGGCGCCGGTCACCGGCTGGCGTTCCTGCCCGCGCAGACGCCCGGGCGGCCCCTGGGAGAGCTCCTCGAGGGCTGGCCGCAGCACGACGACCTCACCGACGACCTCGCCGAACTGGTCGGCCGGTACCTGACCGCCGGCCTGGACGTGATCGCGATCGAGACCACCTGCCCCGAGCTGCGGGCCGGCGGCTTCGCCGCCGCCAAGGTCTTGGTACCGGGCACCCTGCCGATGACCTTCGGTCACCGCTACCGCCGCACCCATGGCCTGTCCCGCCTGCTGACCGTACCCCGCCTGCTCGGCCACCACGACCGCGACCTGCGCCCCGACCAGCTCAATCCGTTCCCGCATCCGTTCCCATGAAGAAAGCGCGACCAATGAATCCGCAGCCCGGCAAGGCGCCCGCGGCGCCGACGAGCCGCCCGGACACGCTCGCCGATGTCCACGCCGCCGCGCCGGGGACGGCCACGCGCCGGTATCTGCGGGCGATCGATGAACGCGTGGCGCGGCCGATCGACTGGAGAGCCGCCCCGGCCCGCTTCAAGCACTACCCGCATGCCCCACGCATCGTCCTGGACGATGGCCGGTGGCCCGGTGAGCTGCTGCGCGGCCTGCTCGGACTGACCCGCATCATCTGGAATCACTCCCACGATGAGATCGGCGAGCCCGTGCCGGGCCGCAGGCACGTGACCATCGGTCGGCCGGCGCCGTCCGGCGGGGACCTGTATCCGATCGAGGCCTACCCGGCGACCGCCCGGGGGCTGTGCCACTATGACGTGGCCCACCACGGGCTGGAGAGCATAGGAGAGGGCGACCACCGCCCTGCCTTCACCCGGCTCCTGGCCCGTTCACCGGCCGCCACCCCGGGCATGGTGCTGGCGCTGACCGCGGTGTTCTGGCGCAACGGCTTCAAATACGACGACTTCGCCTACCGGCTGGCCTGCCAGGAGGTCGGGATACTGGCCGCCCAGGCGCTCGCGCTGGCCGACCCGCTCGGCCTGGACGTCACTATTCACATCGACTTCGACGGCCAGGCGGCCGACCGGCTGCTAGGCCTCGACACCGCCGCCGAGAGCACCCTGGCCATCCTCACCATCTCCGAACGCCATGCCTCCGGCCATCCCGCCGTCCTCGCCCGCGACGGCCGCACGGCCGAACCCGCCGCGTTCACCGGCACTGGAACGGCGACCGTTGCACAGATCACCGAGGCGGCTGATGGGCGCGGGGAAAAGCGCGGCCGGGCCGGTACCCAAGCCGTCCGTCCGGCCGACCCGCCGCCCTCGGTCAGCGAACGTCTGCCGTACCTGGCCGCCTTGCACGCCGCCACCCTGCGGCCACGTCCCATTCCTGGCGGCCCCAGCGGCGATCCAGCGCCGCCTCCGCCGCAGGGGCCTGTCGTGGAACTCCCCCCGGCCGAGCCGGTACGCGCCGCGGACGGCATCGCCCACCGGGCGTCCGCCCTGAACGGGTTCCAGCCGAGGCCACTGGCCTTGCGGGAACTGGCACGGATCCTGGCCGCCACCGCCGCCGGATACCCCGGCGACCTACCTGCCACCCCGCACGGGCCACAGGCCACCGCGCTGTATGTGCTGGCGCGGCGCGTCACCGGGCTGGCCCCCGGCCTCTACCGCTACCGGGCTGACGGACACGCCCTCCTCAAGGCCGCCGGCCCGCAGGCGCTCACTGACATCGCTGGCGGCCCGCTCCGCGCCAACACCCGTGCCGCGCTGCGTACCGCCGCCGCGGTACTCATTCCGGCCGGTGACCCACTGGCCGGAGCCGCGCGGTTCGGTGACCTGTGGTACCGGCTCCAGCAGGCCGAAGCCGGACTGGTCATCCACCGCGCCACTCTGACCGCCGCCGCCCTCGGCCTGACCGCCCGCATCCACTCCGATGGCACCAACCCCGCCACCGACACCGCACTGGGCCTGACCATGACCCCGTGGCGATCCCTGAGCTTCATCCTCATCGGGTTCCCCCGCACCAGCCGGCCGACGCTGACCACACCGGCCAGGCGTCTCGCCGGTCAGCGCAAGGGGTGACGCGAATGTTGCCGGGGGCACGAAGTGGCTGAGGTGTTCGGCGTTAGGGTCGCCGGGCTATCGGTCCAGGGGCTGGACGGGCTGCGGTTCGATCGGACCTGGGCGCTGGCCGATGAGCTGATCGAAGAAGATGCCTGGCTTGCCACCGAGGGTGAGGCACTGTCAGGCGTGCTGTACGAGCTGATCGGCTGCGGTATCCGGCCGGAGGACAAGCCGTTTCTGGTCGGGTTGCGGCGCGCGGTGCATGCGGGCCGCCGCCCGGACCGGCCGCAACGGGTACTGGCCGGTCTACCGGACGAGGTCGCCGTCCGGATCGTTGCGTGGCTGGTACGGCTGGAACGACGCGACGAACTCCACCGCCAGATCCCCGGCGTGCTGGTCGATGAGCTGGCGGCCAAGACCACCGCACTGCGGGATTTGGCCGCCGAGGAAGGATTCCGGCGCGGCCTGGCCCACTCAAGTCCGGTGCTCTGCACGGAGCTGGGCAAATGGATCGCCGACCCTGCGACGCCCCCGCGGCGCCAGGTGCTGGCCCGGCTGGCCCGCTACGTCGCACGGGCGGCCACCAAGACCAGCCCGTACGCCACGTTCACCATCAGCGGCCTGGGCCGCTGGAGTGCCGGCGGCCAGGCTGTGCGAACACCACGTGAGCTGAGCGGGCAGGCCGTCGCCGAATTCGACCTGGCAACGGTGTGGCGCCTGTGGGAAGCCCTCGCCACCCGGCCCGCCCTGCACCAAGCCGTCACCGTGCGCGCCAACCCGAGCCTGACCGAAGAGGACGGGCGGCTGTGGTTCCTGGGCGCCGGACCAAGTGAGGCGGTCACGAGTGTGCCCGCCACCCCTGCCGTGCGCGAACTGCTCACCCGTGCGGCGCAGCACCCGTGTCCCCGGCTCGGCGCGCTCGAGGAGGCCGCGGACTCACCCGCCCTCGTGGACCGACTCATCCAGATCGGAGCGCTGGAGCGGCGCCGCCCATTTCCCGACCAGGCGGCCGACCCGCTCGCCGAACTGCTCGCCTGGATCGAGGCGACCCTGCCGGCCGAATCACCCGACCGGCCCTGGCTGCCCGCCTGGCTGCGGTCACTGCACCAAACCGTCGCGAACCTCCCCGGCGCCGCTGCCCCAGACGCGCACCGCGACGGCCTGGCCGCGATCGGTGAACTGACCCGCGGCCTGCTGGAGCGCCTGGGCGACAACGCCGGGCCTGCCGCCCGGAACCTGTGCCTGGAGACCGCCGTCTCCGGACATGACCTGGCCGTATGCGGGCGTGACGCATGGCGGCCGGTGCTGGAGGACCTGCAGGTGCTGCGCCGGTTCCTGGGCCTGTTCGACTCAGACCTGGCGCTCAAACTGACGACCGCGCAGTTCTTCTGCGACAGCTACGGCCCCGAGCAGACGGTTCCCTTCCTGCGCCTCTACCGCCACGCCCACACCCAGGCGCCCGCTCTGCGCGCCCTCCTGCATTATGAGTCCATCCCGGACACCGCGCGGCTGCGTGAAGTCCAGCGGTTGCGCCGGCAAGCACGGCAGATGCTGCGCGACGCGCCCGAGAACCAGCGCGGGACGATCACCGTCCAGCCAGAGCTGGTGGGCAAGGTCGCCTCCGCCTGGCCGCCCTACATCCGCCCGCCGGGGTCGATCTCCTGTTACGGACAAGCCGTTCTGCACGGCTCGGGAGGCTCGGGCGGACTGGAGTTGGTACTCAACACGGTCTACTCCGGCTACGGCCGCCACACGGGCCGGATCCGGCACCTCCTTGGCCGCGCCGGAGCCACCCCCCCGCCCGGCCCGGCCTACTCGGTCGCCGAAACCGCGGGCGCCTTCGGCACCAACCTCAACCTGCGCCCGCCCGGTGCCGCCATCGGCATTGACTACCCATTCACCGTCACACCGGACCGACTCCGCCTCGCCGACCTGTACGTACGCTACGACCCGCGCAGCGGGCGGCTGATCCTGATCGACTCGTGCGGCCGCGAGATCCGGCCCGCTCACCTGGGCATGACCAGCGAACTGGTGCTGCCGCCCGCCTGGGCGTTTGCGATCCGGGTCTTCGGCGAACCGCCGGTGGCCCTGCCGCCGCTACAGGGAGGCGGTCATGGTGAGGGGCCGGTGCACCGCCGACCACGGCTTCTGATGGGCTCGGTCATCCTGACCCGCGCCCGCTGGCAGATGCGCGCGGGCGAGTTCCCCCGCCCCGGCAAGGGTGAGGCCGAGGCCACCTATCTGGTCCGCGTGGCCCGATGGCTGGACCAGCACCAGATCCCCCGGCGTTTCTTCGCCCGGATCACCCCCGCCGCCGGCCCCGACCCGCGCGACAAGAACCGCAAACCGCTGTACGTCGACGCCGCCAATCACTTCCTGCTCACCTCCTTCGCCCGCTCCACCCCCGGCCCCGACGACGTGCTCGTGCTCGAGGAAGCCCTGCCAGACCCGGCCGACGCCCCCGCCTACGGCCCACACGCCCACGTCACGGAGTACGTCTTCGAAATCGCCGGAGACCCCGCGTGACCGCGCCGGCACCCGAAATGCCTCCCCGAAAGCGCCGCACCGGCTGGATCAGCGCACACATCTTCCACGCCGGTGACCTGGACGCGCTCATCACCCAAATGGTCGCGCCACTGGTGACGGATCTGAACCCGGACGGCTTCTTCTTCCTGCGTTACTGGGAAGGCGGCCCGCACCTGCGGCTGCGCCTGCTCGGCTCCCACCCGGACCAGGCCCGCCACGTCAAGCACGAGCTGACCCGGCGAGCTCGCGAACACCTGAACGCCCACCCGTCCTCTCGAACCCTCACCCCCGCCCAATACGAGGCAATGGGCTCCCAGCAAGCCCGCGCAGAGCGGCTGCCTGCCCACGACGGGCGCCTCCACCCCAATGACACGGTCGAGTTCATCGCCTACCGGCCCGAACACCACGCCTTCGGCAACCCCGCCTGCATGGCAGCGGTCGAACGGCACTTCACCGAATCCAGCCGCCTCGCCCTCGACACGCTTTCCGGCCATCCCGGTCCAGGACGCCGCGCGGCGATCGCACTGGCCGCCCTCACCCTCACCCTGGCCGCCTGCCAGGCCGACCCCCGGCGCATGCGGCTCGACCCGCCGCCAGCGATACGAGACATTTACGACGCCCGCCGCGAAGACCTGCGCCGACAGACCCGCCACCTGTGGACGGCCGCCCCCGGCGGACCTCTGGGCACCTGGTCTCATTCCATCCATACGCTGCGCCGCGCCCTGACCGACGCCGGTTGCGCACCCGAAGACGCCGACTCGCCGCTGGGCTTCCTCGCCCACGCCGCGCCCCCCGAGCACCGGCCGGTCGCCGAGGTGCTGCTGCGCTGCACCCACCTGCTCAACAACCGAATCGGCCTCACCCCCACCGCGGAGAACCGCGTGGGCATGCTGACCGCCCACATCCTGCACGACCTGTCCGCGATCGGAGACATCACATGACCACTCAGAACGCGACCACGCCGGAGACGGCCGCGCGGCGCGCCGGGCCGGTCTGGCACTCGGCACACATCTACTACCACGAACCCGACAAGACCGACCTGCTGCTGGATGCGATCCGCCCGCTGATGTACCGCCTGCGTGACGTGGCCCCGGCCGCGCACGTCCTACGGCACTGGCGCCGGGGCCCGCACCTGCGCCTCAACATCCGCGCCGACCCGCACACCTGGACCCGCACCATCCAGCCCGCCATCGACCACGAAATCGGCGACTACCTCGCCACCCACCCCTCCACCGCGCGACTGGATGAACGGGCACTGCTGGCCCAGCACAAACTGCTCGCCGACCTCGAACAAGAACACGGCCCGCTGACGCCCTGGTTTCCCGACAACAGCATCCAGTACGCCCCCTTCGACGACCGCCTGCACGTCCTGGGCGACGTCGAGGCGGTCGACCTGCTGACCGGCTTCTACACCGACAGCACCCCGCTGCTGTTCCAAATGCTCGAACACCTACGCTCCGGCCACGACACCGTCGAGTTGCTCGGCCTGGGCCTGATGCTGGCCAACTCCATCACGGCGATGCCGCCCATCACCCGCAGCTTCATCTCATACCGCTCCCACGCCGAAGGCTTCATCGCCCAATGCGCCGACGCCGACGCGACCCGCGCCCGCTTCGACACCGACTACCAGGCGCATCGCACCCAGCTCATCGACCGGGCCCGCGCCGTCATCGCCACCCTCGAAGACCCTGCCGCGCCCCCCGTCCCGTTCGCCCGCGAATGGGCCAACCTCATCGCCTGCTACCGAGACCGCGCCACCCCGCTGATCGCCGAGGGCAAGCTCATCCAGCCGCTCGTCTTTGACCAGAACAAGGCCGCCGAGTGGCCGAGCGAGTTTCACCGCATGATGTTCGGCAACCGCGCCTACCACCGCGCGGCATTTGAAGACCCCGAGTTCAGCCGCTACCGGCTGCTCATCAACTACACCTACCTGCAGATCAACCGGCTCGGCCTCACCCCGCCCCAGCGATTCCGGCTCTGCCACCTGGCCGCGAACGCCGTTGAAGAAGTCTGCGACGACAACGCCATCGCCGCCATCCGCGCCTACGTGACCGCCCATCCCAACCAGCCGGAGCAGACATGAGCAGCCCGGTGTCACGCCGCAGCCTGTTCAACTCATCTGAGCGGCAAGGCATGGAGGGCTCGGTGCCGGGCGGGATCGAGCAGAGCGCGGGTGATCTGAGCGGACGCTGCGCGATCCCGCAGAACTCATCCTGAACCCCAACGCGTCGAGCGAGCAGGAGCAGTGGCCCTGCGGCACGTCAGACGCATCAGCAGTCTCAAGACCACCGACACAAGGACGGTGCACCAGTGAACGAAGAACATGCGGTAGCCCGGACAGCGCTGATCACCGCCGCCGCACGCGCCGTCGAGTCCAACCGGCCCGACCCGCTCTTCACCGACGACCTCGCCGCCGCACTCGCCGGTCCCGAAGGTTTCACGCTCCTGGAACGCTACGAACACTCCCTCGGCCGCCGCGACACCTACCTGCCCGCCCGCACCCGCCATTTCGACGACCTGATCACCCACACCGTCCACGCCGAGAACATCGGCCAGGTGGCCTTGCTCGGCGCCGGCCTTGACACCCGCGCATACCGACTCGACTGGCCCCAGGGCGTCGTCGTCTTCGAAATCGACCGAGGCGAACTCCTCGAGGACAAGAACACCACCCTCACCGGTCTTGACGCACACCCGCGGTGTGACCGCAGAACCGTCCCCGCCGACCTGACCGGCGACTGGACCGGCCAGCTCCGCGCCTGTGGCTACCAACCCACCGCACCCTGCCTCTGGATCGCCGAAGGACTCCTCGTCTACCTCGACCCCAGAGCAGCCGAACACCTGCTCGCCACTCTCTCCCACATCAGCGCCCCCGGCAGCCGCCTCGCCGCCGACCTGGTCAGCAAAGCCATGGTGACCAGCATGACCCAGGTCGCAGACGCCGTCACCGAGACCGCCCAAGCCCAGTGGCGCTTTGGCGTGGACGAACCCGAACCGCTATTCGCCCGCTGCGGCTGGACAATCGAGCAACTGACAGCCCCCCACGGCTGGGAAGCCCAGGACGGCACCCCACCACCCGCCGTCTTCGCCACAGCCCGAAGCGCCGTAGGACGAACGCACATTCCGCCAACACGCGCACCGCTATCCGAGGCCCAAAGCCCCCGTTGACCCTCTCACCGGCACCTGCTGTCGGCGTACTCCTTGGCGTGCAGAGCTGGGTACGGATCTACGTGCAAAGCTGTTGAGCCGTCATGCTGGGCGAGTTCGATTCGATCCTTGTGCCTTGGGGGTTTGATGCGTGCAGGCGTCGTGGTCACCGCGCACCCCGGCGTGGAGGACCTCGCCGTGCGGGCCGAGGAGTTGGGCTTGCACAGCTTCTGGGTCAACGACACCCCGATGGTCCACGGCGACCCCTTCGTCGCCCTGGGACTGTGTGCGAAGGCCACCAGCCGCATCAGGCTCGGCATCGGCGTGACCTCACCGGCGCTGCGCTCGGCCCCGGCCGCCGCCAGCGGGCTCGCCAGCCTCAAAGTTGTTCAACTCGGCTGTTCGCAGGGTGCGTGAGGCCACGTACTTTGGGCCCGCAGGGCGGACCATCCGCAGTCCGGGCTGGTCGATCGCCTCCACATAAGCCGTGCCGGTTTCCTCACCCATCCCCCTGCGCTGCGGAGGTGCGCCCGGCGCGGCGGCGCCGATGTTCTGGCGCACCTCCGCGGGCTGTCGGCGATCGATGGTCAGGCGGGTGCGTTGAGGATGTTGTTGGTGAAGTGGCGGCCCCAGTGCGGGCGGCTGCCGTCGAGGTCGTACACGTCGTATTCCTCGGCGAGATCCCAGGATGTCAATACCTGTCCGCTCTTGCGTTCGACGTGGGGGTCGGTGGCCAGGGCGGTGATGACGCGGCCGATATAGCGAGGGGTTTCCGAGGCCAGGAAGTGCGGGTCGCGCTCGCCGGCGTCGCGCCAGTTGGCCTCGGAGACGCCGAACCCGTCGAGCATGGCTTCCGAGCGCAGGAATCCGGGGGTGACGGCGAGGGCGGTGATGCCGTGCGGGCGCAGTTCCTCGGCCTGGGCCAGTGCCAGGCGATTGACGGCGGTCTTGACCAGGTCGTAGGCCAGGTTCCCGCGGTAGTGGGCGCCGTCGCCGTCGGTCACCTCGACGATGAGGCCGCCGGGGTGTTCCAGCATGAGTGGTACCGCATGCTGGCTGGTGATCAGGTGCGTGAGTACGGCGCGTTCCCACAACGTCTGGACCTTGGCCAAGTCAAGCTGCCAGAACGGGGTTCCCCACTCGGTGAGCGGGTCCCCGCCCCACACATCGTTGACCAGCACGTTCAGGCGACCGTGATCGGCGCGAACCCGCTCGATGACGGCGGCGACGTCCTCGGGGCGGGTGTGGTCGCAGCGGATGGCGATGCCGGTGCCGCCGGCGTCGGTGACCAGCTCGGCGGTGTCCTCGATCGTCTCTACGCGGTTTAGGTCGGATCGGGCGGTGCGGGTGGAGCGGCCGGTGACGTAGACGGTGGCGCCGGCGGTGCCGAGTTCGACGGCGATGCCGCGCCCGGCGCCGCGGGTGGCGCCGGCGACGAGGGCGATCTGTCCGATGAGCGGTGGCGTCATTGGTGGTGTCTCCTTCGCAGATCAGGTGGGTCAGAAGCCGAGCGGCTCGTCGACGAGCACCACGCGGATGCGCCCTTCTTCGATGTCGCCGTGCAGCGTCAAGACCTTGTGGACGGTGCTGCCCATGCCGTAGGCCGAGCGGGCGCGGGCGTCCTCCAGCGGCAGGCTGTACTCGTGGACGCGCCGCATGGCGGTGTCGAGGTCAGGGACGATTTTCTGGGCGCCAATGATGAACAGCACGTTCTGGGCGCCGTAGGCCATTGAGGCCAGCTGGCTGCCGCTTGCGGAGGCGATGACAAGATCTCCGTCGTGGGTCAGCGCGTGGACGCTGCCGACCACCCACTGCGGGGCGGCGCCGAGGCGGCGCATCTCGCTCATCTGGGTCGTGGGGTCCATCGCCATCAGCTGTGGTCGGGTCGCGGTGTAGCGGCTGGATCTTTCGATCTCCTGGGACAGGCCGATCGCGTCGGCGGTCACCGAAGACGCGGTGAACACCTCAGCGCCGTCGGGCAGCAGGTCCAGCGCCGCCTGCCGTGCCGCGGCCGCATCGGGCACGCGGCGGACGTGGTAACCGCGGGCTTGCAGCCCTGCGGCCGCAGCCGCGACGGCAGCCTCGTCCGCAGGGGCCGCATAGGCGGTGTTGGGAGTCGCGGTCGTCATAGTCATCTCCTCTATCGGGGTCAGGCGACATAGTAAACGATTATTCGTTTAGTATGTTCCCATGACGATTGGACGGCCGCGAACGGTGAGCGACGAGCAGGTCCTCGCAGGCGCCGCGCGCGTGATCGCGCGTGTGGGTCCCGCACGGTTGACGCTGGCTGAGGTGGGCCGTGAGGTCGGATTGTCGGCGGCTACCGTGGTGCAGCGCTTCGGGTCCAAACGCGGAGTCCTGCTGGCGGTGGCCCGTCACGGGGCCGATACCTTGCCCCGCCAGGTGGCCGCGGCTCAAGACGCGAGTGCTCCCGCCGTGGCTCTGATCGATGTGCTCGCCGGCATCGCCGGTACCATGCGCAGCTCGGAGGAGTTCGCCAACCACCTGGCGTTCCTGCTGCTGGACCTCGCTGATCCGCAGTTCCAGCGGATCAGCCGCGACTACACCGCCGCTGTGGAGCGCGCCATCGGAGACGTCCTGACTGCCAGCCAAGCCGCCGGTGAGCTCATCTCAGGTGATCTCAGCCGACTACCGCGGGCGATTCACGCCGCCTACAACGGGGCGCTCGTCACCTGGGGCCTGGCCGGCAGTGGCAGCCCAGCCGAGCACGTCCGCGACCAGCTGACCCTGCTTCTCGGCCCACACCTCGAACCCACACGCCCAGCCCAGCGACCGCCGGCGCGATGACGACCACCACTCCCGGCGCCAGCCCGCAGCCGGAGGCGGCCGGCCGGCGACAACACCGCACCGCCACATCGACTCGGCCCCTGCACGTGCTGCGGGCGGCCAGCGTGTTGGGCGGGTTCGCGCAGTCCCTCGCTGGCACAGCCGGGTCGCTACTCGCCGGCGAGATCACCGGCTCCGACGCTGTGACCGGTCTGCCGTCGGCGCTGCTAGTGACTGGCTCCGCCCTCGCGGCCCTGCTTCTTTCAGGATTGGCGCGCCGCCGCGGTCGCCGCGCCGCGCTGAGCACCGGCGCGGCCCTGGCGGTCGCCGGATGCCTCGTGGTGACCGTCGCCGCCGTGTCCGCGAGCCTGCCACTGGTCCTGGCGGGCAGCCTGCTGCTCGGCGCGGGCAACACCGCGGTGATGCTGGGCCGGTACGCCGCCGCAGACCTCGCCTCCCCGACCCGACGCGGCCGGGCCATGGCGTCCGTACTGGCCGCGACCACTATTGGGGCGGTCGCCGGACCGAACCTGCTCGCGCCAGCAAGCAGCCTGGCCACCTGGTTCGGGCTCCCCCCGCTGGGCGGACCGTACCTGATCGCGGCGATTGGCTTCGCGGCGGCGACAGGCACACTCGCGATTGGGTTGCCCACCCCGGACTCCGCCGTCGGGGACGCGCCTGCCCCTGGCGTCGCCCCTGCTGTTCCCGTCGTGCTCAGCCGCCACCGCGTTGTGGGGCTGGCCGTCCTCGCGCTGGCCAACCTCGTGATGGTCGCAGTCATGACAATGGCACCGGTCCAGCTGCACCACCTCGGTAGCGGTCTCGGCGCCATCGGACTCGTCGTCAGCCTGCACGTTGCCGGCATGTTCGCGCCCTCGCCGCTCAGCGGACGGCTCACAGACCGCGCCGGCGGCCAGCGTGCGGCCTATCTGCGCCGCAACGGTTCTCGTCACCGGCGCCGGGCTAGCCGCAGCCGCCGCGGGCTCCCCACCTATCCTCGCCGCGGCGATGCTGCTGCTGGGGGTGGGATGGAACCTCGCCCTGATCGCCGGCAGCGCCCTGCTCACCAACGGCGTCCCCACCCGGCAGCGTCCACGACTGGAAGGGTACGGCGAGGTCGGCATGGGCATCGCCGCCGCTGGAGGCGGAGTCATCTGCGGACCCGTCATGGACACGGGCGGCTACTCCTCTCTCGCCCTCTCCGGAGCTGCCGTAGCCACCCTCATCCTCCCGATCGCCTGGAACTGGTCGACCCGACGGGCAACCCAATGAGCCACAATCCCAAGCAGCCCCTCCGATAACGAGCCGTCGACCAATCCGGACCACTCAGGCCAACTCGACCCGGACATCCACCGAGATCCAGAAACAACAGGCCAGATTCAACGAGACAACGATCGCCCTCAATCCCACCGAAGTTGGCCACCTACCAGCTCACGACCCCGACCTCCGGCCAACTTCAACGGGAACGGACACCCGGCGCACCCTGGGCATGCGGCCGACCACGGCAGCCACGCTGGAGAACTTCACCGCCGCACTGCAGGACCTGTGCGCCGGACGCTCGACCGAGTACCGCGAAGGTGACCGGGGCCGCGACATCCGGTTCCTGCACGCCGGGGCGCACGTGAACACCGCCGACCCGATCGAGTTCGTCGTGGCCGCGCTGGGCGGACCGAAGGCCGCCGCCGTCGCCGGCCGCCGCGGCACCGGCCGCCGCGGCACCGGCCTCATCTCCTTCGGCCTGCTGGACCCCGCCGCGTGGCAGGCGTTGCACGACGCCCGCCGCATGCCCCGCGACCCCGACTCCCGGGCGAACTCTTATGTGGTCACCGCGCTGCACATACTCGACGAGGACGAGGACCCTCACGGCGACGCGGCCCGGGACGCGACGGGCCACCTTGTCCTGTCGCTGCTGGCCTTCGCCGCCGACACACCCGCCTTCGTCGAGCAACTCGGCCCCGCCGAACGCGAGGCGGTGCGGCGACTCCTCGACCGGCGCGGCACCACCGCCACCGCGCCGGACAGGCACACCAAGCTCTACCCCAACTACCTCGGACGCATCGCACCGCAGGACCGGGACCTGGTCCTGCCTTCGCTAATGAACACCCTGGCCCTTGTCGGCACCCGCGGCGACCTCCTCGCCCGGATCACCACTCTGGAACAGGCCGGCATTGACGAACTCCTCATCCAGCCGGTGATCAACCCACCCACCGAAATGGCCCAGCTCGCGAAACTCCTCACCTGACTGGACCCGCCGGCCGCGCGCACGCGTGGAGACACGCGAATCCCTGCCGGTGAATGTGGACGAGACGGAAGGCCATGGAGGTCTTTGCTGATCAACTCTGCACGTTTACCTGTACATGGCTCTGCACAGGAAGCCGTACGCCGACACCTGCGCGCGTCATTGGCTTCGAGACCGGCGCATGTCTGGGCGACGGCCAACCGGCCTGGCTGAAGTGGCCGTCGGGTTGAACCCGACCGCGTACCGGGTCGTTTCATGGCGGCCGAGCACGCAGCGAGCACACGCGCCCGTCCTGCCCACGGCGGCGGAGGGCCGAACGCCGGCGATGCGCTCGAGGTAGTCGGAGCCAGGGGAGGGGCAGTCCCGGTACCGCGCCGCCGGCACCGACATCGTCATCGTCGCCGAAAATCTTGGCCACTCGCTTGAGCCCGCCCGCCGCTAAAGCCTTTTCACCAGCGAAGACCGGCGACGCGCGATCGAGCACCTCACGATCGATGAATAGAAGCCGCTGCGCCGACCCGCAGCGCGCAATCCGAGAGGAGAAGAAATGACGAAGAAGGCTCCGAAGGGCGGATGGCAACCGCCGGGGCGGCCCGGAGCCGATTTGCCGGAAATGACGTCTTAGTCCTGCTTTGTAGTGATGGGATAACCGCTACGATCTTCCGGACATTGACGGATCTGGGAGTGGGTCACTGTGCAACCCCCGCAACCGCCGTACGGCGGCCGGCCGCCAGCGTACGGGCCTCCGCCCGGCCCGCCCGGACCACCGATGCCGCCCGGGCCCCCGGGATGGGGGCCGCCCGGCCCGCGGCGGCCGAACAACAACGCGGCGGTCGTTATCGTCATTGTCGCGGTCTTCGTGCTGCTGATCGGTGGCGGCGCCGTCCTGTGGTGGGGGTTCGACGTCGGCGCCTCGTGGGGCAAGCGGGCTGCTGCGGCGCCCACGGTGCCGGACATGCCGACGCCGCCCAGCTATAGCCCGCCGTCGGTGCCCAGCTTCACGCCGTACTCTCCGCCCGACACGTACTCACCGCCGCCGCAGCACTACGGAGCCATTGCCGTGGCGCACGATGGCAGCGTCGGCAAATCCTGGGACTTCAGCACCGCGGCCGCCGCTGAACGGCGGGCATTGAATGAGTGCCCGCGCTCCAACTGCAAGGTCCTCGTGGGTTTCGTCAACGGCTGTGGCGCCATCGCATACAACTCCCGCACCAACAGGTACTGGGGCGGTCGTGGCGACACACGTATCGAAGCCGAGAAGGACGCCATATCCAACGCAGGCGGCGGCCGCTGGATCACCTGGGTGTGCACCACACGGTAGGGAGTTGCTGCGCAACGGCCGAATGAGTGCCATCGCTAAATTCGCCGCCGTCGCGACGATGCTGGTGATCCTCTCAGGAGGTGCCCGCGTAGCGGCCGAACGCCTGGAGGAGTTGGGCCTTGCTCAGATGGCTGTCCACTGAGGGATCGCTGTCGCTGAGCAAGACGCTGCCAGGGCAGCTGGGGTCCTCCCCGGTCAGCGTTACCTGGGAGAGCTTCCGATGGGTACGGAGTTCACGCAACGTCGCCCGCCAGATGGTCTTGTCCATGGGCTCGATCAGCGGCGGGGCCGAAGGAAGCTGCGGTGCCGTCGGCCGGGAACGGGTACGGATGGTGATCGCCGCAGCCGGCCTTTCGGCTGTGGCTCAACCATCCGCACAACGTAGCCGGGACATGACGCGCCTGCCATCGGTCCGGTCGGCGACCCGCCCAGTCATCCGCGGGCCATGCATTGTTGCGTCGACTACCGGAAGGGGGTGTGGGCCCGGCCTCTCAGCAGGAGGCCGCCGTGGGCGGTGGACGGGCCCCAGATGGCGCCTCCGGCGTAGCTGACGTCGTAGCCGAGGAGGCCGCCGAGCAGGCCGCCGCAGGTGGCTTTGCCTGCGGCATCGGTGACCATGTCGCAGGCCGTGCGGCCGCCGGCGCTGAACTTCACGGCTCGGCCCGCGATCGGCTTCCCGGTCGCGGTGTCGGTGAGGGTCGCCGTCGCGGAACCGAGCGAGATGCCTCCGGCCCGCATCGTTGTGGCGTACGGCGTCGGCGGGCTCATCCTGAGGGAGGCCGCGACCTTGACCACCCCGGAGGGACTTTTGCTCGCGTCCGCCGACCAGAGATGCTCGACCGCCGAGTCGGCGTTTCCCTGCGCGTTGAGGCAGTCAGAGCGCGGGGCACTGATGTCTCGGGTGTTGTCGGTGACGTATCCGCCGAGCGGGGCGAAGATCGCGTCCGGCCAGCACAGGTACTTCACGGAATCGGGCACCGCTTGGGGATCGTCGGAACCCGACAGCGCTACGGCCAGGCTGGGGGGCCCGCTGTTGACGTGATCGTCGACGACGACGGTGTCGCCCGCCGCCGTGCTGGTCTGCTCCACGCCGATGGTCGGGTCGAACGGCCCGTAGGGCACGCCCGCCGTCCGGGGTTGGATGACGGGTCCGTCATCGGCGCCGATCTCGGTGTCCCACAGATACTGGATCTGGTACTGGTGCCGAGGCGTGCTGAAATCACTGATCGTCGTGGTGACGGTGACGCGCGAGTTCGCCGCGGTATCGCCGGTGACCGAGACGGCCTGAGCCAGGGAGAAAGGTCCGGGTTGCCAGTGGGTCGTCGTGGTGGTCCCCGTGGTCTGCTGGAATGACACCCGATCGTCGAGCGAAACCTCGTTCGAATGGGTGAGCATCCGGCCCTGTACATAATCCACGCCCGCAGTCACATCGCGGACGATCATGTAGCTCGTCCCGGGCGCTCCCTGGCCGAACAGCACGTCGCGGCCCGCGCCCGAAGGATTGTTCGCGCCGGTCATGACCGTGAACTGGCCTACCCCGGCACTGCTTCTCGCCGAGGTTTCATAGACCTGGAAGATACCGTTCCCGAACCCTCCGGCCGGGAGGGTGGACCCGGCACGTCGCGCCAGCGCCTTCGACGTGCGCAGAACGCGTGACTTCACCTGCGCAGCCCGCTGTGGCTCGGCCGCCGTCGCAGAATGCCGTCCGCCCGGACGGGTGTCGGCATCGGCCGTGGAATGTGCGGCGACCGCGCCGGAGCAGCCGAGGGTGGCCGCGACCGCAAGGCGCGAAAACCAGAGGCTTCGTCTCATCGATTTGGTTCCTTCGCTGTCAGATCTCAATGGCGTCTACGTAGACGAGCCGGGTGCCCTGGTCGGACAGCCGTTCACGCTCCTCGACCACCAGTCGCATCTGCCGGCTGCCGCGGCCCGCGGGCAGCCTGATGTCGCTGCCCCACTGGCCGCCGGAGGGCGCGAGCTCGACCTCTGAGTCCGTTCTCCAGCCCACGGCCCCGACCGGCTTCGGGTCGGCCACCTGAACCAGGACCTTCAGCTGCGATTTCTTGTCCGTGGCCGCCGTGTAGGTCGTGCCCGCGACGCCGACATGAACGAGAGTCGCGTCAGAGGCGTTGAAGACCATCGACAAGGTGCGGTCCGGATTGAGCTGGGCGAACTGGGCCAGCACGATCGGTGATATCTCGAGGCCGCTCAAGGAGTTCGGCTGGAAACGCGCCAGCGCGAGCCGAACAAACGGATTGTAGGAATTATCCTGCGCCATCGTTATGTCGCAGTACCACATCTGCCGATCCTTGTCGTAGGCAATCGCGTGCGGAGCCACGGCGACCGTCTCGGTGAGCTCCTTGAGAAGGTCCGACTCGGCCAGGCGATATCCCGGCTTCGGACCACGCGCCAGCGGAAATTCACTTATGCCGGGGGCGACCGTTGTCGGCGCGGAGGCGAATATCGGGTCCTGCCCGCGCAAGGTGACGTACTGTCGGAGGTTCGCTGGCAGATCGCCCTTCCCCTCGAACAGGACAACGCCCAGAATCTCGCCGTCGCCCGACGAATACCACGGGCGGCGGAGATATACGCGCAATCCGCTTCCGCGCCGGATGCTGGAGATCTTCGTGTTGTCGGCCGTCTTCTCCCAGCCGAAGGTGGGAACGATATAGGCGATGTCGGGAACCGACGGCCGTGCCGAGGATCGGACGTTCACCACGATCGGCTGCTGTGCCTCGGTGTTCGTCCTGGTCACCGAGCCCTCGACGAATTCGACCGCTACGGTGGCACCATCGGCGATGGCCGATCCCTGGCCCGACCGGGCCAACGTTCCGGCCGCGTGGTTCACGACGTAGTCCCCCACCACCTCGCTCGACGAGCTGAAGTCCTGCTTGAAGACCTTGTTGGTGAGGAGGTCGGTGACGGTGAGGGTTCCGACCGCGATGCCGCCCTTGGCCAGCGTGACCGGTGTGGTCCCCGACAGTTCGACCTCGGTCTTGCTCACGAAGAACTCCACGTAGCGCGACGAGCCGGTCGCGCCGAAGGTGACCTGGCGGTGGACGGTGTCGTGAAACTCGTGGAGGTCGTTGAGGGGGAGCCGGTCACCTTCGGGATCATCCGCCGCCGCCACGAGCTTCACGACGTGCGCGCTGCCCTTGCGCAGGGTCGGCTCGGGGCTGCCGGGGTCGTCGAGCGACTCGGTCCACGTCGCCTCGATGTCCACGTGGTGCGTGCTCGCCCGGTGGAACTTCAGCACGTCGATGATCCGTGCCGTGGTGTCGCCCGGCTGACGTACCGCTACCGGCTTGACGTAGGTGGGCGGTGCGATGGGCTGGATGACGGCGTGGGAGAGCCGCAGCGTCTTCGGCGGGGTCAGTTGCCAGAGCTGCCCCTGGGCGGCGAGTTTACGGAGGTCCTGAACGGTCAGTCCGCCGCTGGGAGTCCGCCCGCTCTGAACGAACCAGTTCCAGACTCCCAGCAGGTCCACGTCGGCGTCGTTCATCCGGCTGGAGTAGGCCACGTCGACGGTCTCGCCGGCAGGGAGCCGAACCGTCAAGACGCGGGACACACGATCGTAATTCGGTTTTCCCGTGCCGTTGATCAGGCGGATCCGGAAGGCATTGGGCCCTCCCAGCGGGAGAAGATTCGCGAAGTCAACGGAGAAGATCTCGTCGGCGTCCATCCCGGGGAGCCCGCGAAAGGCGACGCCGCGGGCGAGCACATCGGTGATGTAGGGGACCGCGAGCACCGGGTCGGAGTGGTAGTGGGTATCGCCCCAGCCGTCCGGATCAGCGGTGCCGCCGGAGTTCAGCGATCTCCTGTCGCGTTCGGCGATATCAGAGTAGGCGGAGACGTCCATCCCGCCCGGATTGAGGGGCGAAGCCGGCACGTCGTACAGGCCGTGGTGCTCCGCCATCAGCTGGCTCATCCTCGGCTGGACGACGTGGCGCTGGCAGTCCCCCTTGGCCGGAGCGTCGTAGTTCCCTCTGATCACCATGAGCAGTGCCGACTCTCCTGTGGTCCGCGGAGCGGTCGGCAGGAGCACGGGCGCGGTGACCGCCTCGAACCTCAGGTACTTGACCATGGGGGAGCCGGCATCCGTGGCCGGGTCCTCCGGCCCTCGGCTGTTGCCGGTGATGTCCACTGTGCGCGCTCGGAACCGGTAGCTCCGGCCATAACGCAGCTTGGGCAGTCCGGTCGCGTGGAAGGAGGTCTTGAGCTTCACCGGACCGGTGGCGTCACTGTCGGGGCCGACCGTCGTCTGTCTCCCGTTGATCGTCTCCTGCGTGCTTCCCGGACGGTTGGTCACCAGGCTGTAGCCGCTCCAGTTGAACATCGACTCGTGCAGGTAGATCGTCGGATCATCGACCCGCTGGGTGTGCGCGAGGTGGACGACGCCCTCGTCCTCGGCGGTGATCGCCATTCCGTTGACGTCGTAGGTTCCCTTGCGGCGGCACAGGCTGTACCAGAGTTTGGACGTGTCGTCCCAGACGTCGACCCGGACCCCGTAGGTGAGGTCCTCGGCGGAGAAGGGGTCCGTGGCGAGCCTGGTGAGGTTCGCGGCCCTCGTCGTGGTCTTCGTCAGCGTCTGGTGGAGCTGCTTGGCACGGCCGAACTGAACGATGGAGAAGCCGCTGCTGCGCAGGGCCGGCACGGGTGCGGGCGCCCCGCCGGGATCGCCGCTGTCATGCGGGCGGGCGGCGGTCGCCGGCTTGTGCGATTTTCTGAGCCCGAATATCGGGGCCGTGTTGCGGGTGTTGAGGGTCGTGCTGAACGTCGTCAGCAGGGCGGCGGCCGCATCGGCCTCGACCTCGATGACGCCGTATTGATCCGTGTTGAGCGCGAGGAAGCCGTCCTTCGTCGTCGTGCCCGCGGGCTTCGCCGCGAACGCGGTCTTGGTCAGCGTCGCGGCCACCACGGGGTAGATCGGGTCGTAGGACGCGGCCCCAGGCCAGGCGACCTCCAGGGTGAGGTTGACCGGGTCGCTGGGAATGGGAACTCCGATAGCGGCCGGGTCCACGGTGAGATCGACGATCAGGCCGAGCGAGCGCTGCAGCATCGGATACTGCGCAAAAGAGCTCAACGCCGTGTGAAAGTCCAGATCGCCGGGATTCTGGATGATGTTCATGTGGGCGGCAAGGGAGTGGGTCTTCGGTGCGGGATTGGTGTTGTCTTTTCTGTTGTGAAACAACTCCGCGAGGAGAAAATTGATCTCCGCCGCGGAGAACCCCGGCAGTGAGCCTCCCAAGAAAAAGCCCTTGGCCAGTTCAGTGTTGATCGCTTCGATGGCTTTCAGTCGCCGTTGGGGGGACATGTAAATGTCGGTGACGGGTTCGCCCTCCGTGAGGTGCTTTCGGGCAGTTCCGCCCCCCTCGTTTGGAAAGTAGTCGTTGACGGTCGCAGGCGCGGTCGGATTGAACGCCATCGTCAGGGTGTGCTCGGAATAGGCCATGGACCGGGCCGCGACGCTCGGCCAGGAACGAATGGGCGGAACGCCCGCGGCGGCCAGCGGAGCGGGCCGTGCCGCGACCGGTGTGTCCTTGGTGAAGAGCCGCTGCCACAGATCCAGCCGAGGGGCCGGGCCGGCGATGGTGGCGGGCACCTTATTGCCGCCCTGAAAGGTCACCGAGTACGCCGGCTTGACCTGGGGCCACGTCAGCCAGTCGGTAAAACCGCTCAGCGTCGTGGCACCCGACAGGCGGGGGGCGACGAGAACGGATATCCGCAGCATTCCGTTGGCATAGCCGTTCGGCACGGGCGTCCACACGATTTGCGACGCGGCCATATCAAAACTCCTCGCGGTTCAGCGTCAGCCGGCGAATGAGGCACAGTAGAGAGCCCAGTCGTCCCTACTCATCAGATCGCCGAAGGTATGGCTCCGATCCGAGAGGGCGCGGGCCGACGCGTGCGTGGCGACGGTGTCCGGCGAGCTGCCGCCGCCGAAGACCTTGGTGAATTCGATTCCCACGCTCACGTGCCAGAACGTGATGTCGATGGAGACGGTCAGGTGCGCGTGGAACCAGACGGATCCGACTCCGGCCACGTTGACGTATTCGATGTCGGCGTAGAGCTCCGCGGTGATGTTGATCAGACCGAGGACGCTCAGGCGGCCGGTGGCCCGCAGGTAACCGCCCAGGTGAACCTCGGAGTAGGTCCCTACCAGAGGCGCATCCCTGTCCTTGACCTGCATGCTGAAGAAGACACCGAGCTCGATGAGGAGCCGGCCGGCGGCGACGACGAGGTCGAGGGCCACATTGCCGATGACCTCGATCGATGCTTCGAGCTTCTCCAGCCTCCTCGTACTGGCCTCCAGGAGGAAGTGCCCGCCGCCGCCGAGACCGTAGACGCTGACCTTGAATTTGTCGGAGGGGGCCCCGAAGCCGAGCGACGCCCGCAACGGGCCGCCTTTCCCCGTCGCACTGCCCGTTACCGGCCCGCCCAGCGCGAACGGCTGGAAGGGGAGGATCACGCCGACATCAACGTGGATTCCTTCGAGCGTGAAGAGACCCAGTGCGAGATCGGGGAAGTTGAGTGAGACGCCGACCCCGATCTTGGTCATGTCGAAATCGGTTATTTTGAAGCCGAGTCCGAACTTCTTCGTGGCGGCGAGGCGCGAACCGGCACGCGCGGCGACGCGGCGTTCCCCGGCGCGCGCGGCCGAATCCGAGTCTGAGGGGGCCAGGCCGATGAGCTTCATCAGTCCGCTCAGGAAATCCAGCGGCGCGGAGAGCTCGATGGATTTGATGTCCGGATCGCATTTCGCGCCGGGGCCGAGCTGATAGGTGAATACGAACTTGTTGAACGTGACGACGATGGGGGTCAGATCGATCTTGAAGTCCGTCACACTCGCGTCGACCTTGGCGATCGCCTTGTCGACCGTGTCGGCGTCCTTGTTGTCGAAAAGGATCTGATTGGTGACGACCAGCGAGACCTTTGTCAGAACGCCGCTGAACCCCGTTATCACCTTGAAGGGAGGCGGCGGTTTCGCCGTCACCGTCTCCTCGAAGGTCATGGTGATCGTCTGGCCGATCGGCGCATACTGGTAATGTATTTTGCCGTCTTTGTCCTTTGGGAAATCAAAGACCTTATGTATTTTAGGTCCGTGGCTCTTGATGTTGCCTTCATCGAAGAGCAGGCCCAGGGCGATCTCGCCGAACAACCCCGCCTGCGAGACGAGGTCTTTGATGTTGGGCGGGAAGGACTGATCGAACTTTATCTTTCCGCTGTCCTGGACGGTGTCGATCGAGTCTTGCAGCCCGAGGGCCACGCCGGAGACCCTGGAAAGACCGCCGACCATCATATGCGGGGTGGCGACGCCGCCGGCATTGAGGCTGTTTTCGACCGAACGCAAGACCGGCTTGTCGTCGCTCCGGTCCCCCCGGCTCAACCGGTCAAGAGCGGCGACCGAGTCCTGCACCCGTACGAATATCTCCGGGTCGTTTCCAGCGGCGGCCAGCGCCTTGTTGAACCCGAAGTCATGCTCGAGGTATTTCGGATCCGGCATGAGGAGCACCGGGCCGCCGGTGCCGATGACGGCGTCGACGGCCGGGACCTGAGCCTCGCCGGCGAGCAGCCTCGGGTAGAACACCGGCGAGTCCACGTGGGCGTGGTCCTTGCCGTCCGAGGGCTGACCGGGTTGAAGCGGGGGGAGCACGGTGCCCCGTGGTCCTTCGACGCCCCAGTACCAGCGGACCGTCGGGAAGCTCGCCGTCCCCGGCGTCTCCTCCTTCGCGTAGGCCACGGTCTGGCCGCGCAGGTCGATCACCCGGCGGGCGTCCGCCTCCGGCCCGACGATGTCGGCGTAGGTGCCGAACTTGCCGAGCACGCTCTTGAACAGCGGGTCGCCGGTGTTCCGGGCGGGATCCGCCGGCATGAACGCCATCGGCGAGGTGAACTCGATCCGCCGACCGGCCACGTCGGTGGCCACGAGGGCGAAGACCACGTCGGAGTGGCCACCGCCGGGCTTGAGGGCGTTGATGTCCTGGATCCAGAACGCCGGGGACGTCGCGTCGGGCGGCCCGCCCTGAAGCGGGTCGAGCTTCTCCGGCAGATCCGGAAGCGTGGTGTTCTTGATGGTGACGTCGGTGAACGGGAACGCGCGCCCGCCCCAGTTCTGGAACGGCGCCGCATAGGTCTTGACGCGCTCGGTGATCCGGATGAACAGGCGTTGCTTCAGGTAGGCCACCCCGGTGTCCGCATCGACCTGCCGCTTGGTCTCGGAGATCAACTCCGCGCGATGCCCGAACGGGAACAGGAAGCCGTACTCCTCGACGACGACCTTGTTGTCACGGCCCAGCCAGGAATGGTGCTCCCAGCGCTTGAGCTCGAACCCGACCGTCGGGACCCATTGGACGTCGAAGTCCAGCGTGGCGCCCACTGCGCTGAGCGCGAGCAGGTTGGCGTTGACCCGCTTGTACGCGCCGAGCGTCGGATTGCCGGCCAACTGGACGATCTGTGTCGGGGGATCGACGAAATGTGGCGGAAGCAGGTCGCGGTAGACCGAGGCCTCGTCCCCGGCCGGCTGGTCGCGGTACACGGCGCGCAGCTTCGGAACGGCGACGTCGGCCGGCGCCGGGAGGCCGATCGACTCCTGTGGCCTCCCCTTCGGGCCGCGCGGCGACAGCCGTGTGTGCCACAGTTCCGTCCGGTCACCGTGGGTGACGGGCGTGGCGGAATGCGCCCAGGTGGACGTCGGCTCGGGGGACTCCCACCCAGGAGTGAGGTGCAGCCAGTCGACCAGCAACAGGTCGGTGTGCAACGCATCGGGAGGCGATCCGTTGGGCGGTCCGGTGGGAACCTGCATGATCCACTGCCACCACTGCAGCAGGCCTTCCTCGGTGTAGGGGAGGAGCTTGACCGTCTCCGGTACGACGAACACGATCCGGCTGGGGCCGACCCCCTTGCTGCGTACGGTGCCGGCCGCCGGGTGCGGATTGCTCGAGTCCTCCAAGATGGTCTGTTCCATCACGTGCTGGGACTCGAAGCGGACCACGACGTAGGCGAAGATCGAGGAGTCCACGCGGCGCAACTGTGGCGGGTCGGTGTCGAACGTCGGCGCCAGGTTGTAGAAGTCGAAGTCGAGTACGAGCATGTCCTGTGGACGGACCAGGTGCAGGGTCGCCGTCGGCGCGCCGGCCGCCCCGGCCGACAGCGCCCGCGGAACGAGGCGCGGACGCGCGCCTGAACCAAGCCCGACGACCATCATCGCGCCGCCGGCCGACAGCAATACCGTGCGCCTGGAGACAGAACGCCGCAGGGGAGATCGGCCGGAATTCACCTGCTCAGACATCGGCCGCCCGCCTCGCTGAGGACGCATACCAAGAAACCATCGAAAGCGACTCCCCCCGGCCCCGTGAGTCAAAACGATATGTCAGCCGACAGATTGAACCCTTGACTCCGATCCGGACAAGTCTCAGTGGAATTGTTGCCACATCCGGCCAGCGCGGCGGATTCGAGTGATCATCGCAACGGTGACAGATGGTCATGGTGCCAGAGCTGGACTGAAGATCTCGGCAGGGACGCGCCATCCCAGAGTCTTGGGGGCCGGTGGCTGAGGCGTTGGTCACGTCAACGAAGGTGGTGTGTGAGCCGATCTCCCGGTGACCATCGACGTTCACCGCCGTGGCGACCAGTACGTGAAAGTTCAGGGTGCGGTCGCCTTCGCGGACCTTTTTAACTTACTTTGTACAGGTATTCGCCATCAGCCCTCGCTGACGGGCGGTTACGCAGATGCCGGAGCCGGAGTGGAGCGATGGTCGGCAGCAAAACTCCCTGTCCTTTACCTCAGGATTTGGGGTATTCCCCTGCCCCACCCAGTGCGACGGCTGGGCATCGAGTTTGACCACAGACCGGAAGCAACAAACCGGTTGGGTCGCTACGCGACCCAACCGGCCTCACGAAAGATCGCCCGTCAGGCGCGCTGACCGTGATGTCGGTGTACTCACGGTCAGTCGACGTGACATGGACCGAGCTCTGCCCCGGGCCGGACCGGCACTGTAGCCCCGGGCGCCTGTTCGTAGCCGAGAGGGACGCCCGGGGCCGGTCGTGGACCGGTGGTCAGCTCAGGGTGCTGATCGCCGCGGTGGCGAACGCGTGGTCCTGTTCCGGAGCCCCGCCGCCAACGCCTATCGCACCGATGAGCCGACCATCGCGGTGGACGGGCAGGCCACCGGCAATGAACAGCAGCGGCCGGTCGAGGGCGGTGGGCAGGGTGTGGAAGGGGCCGCCGGGCTGGACGGCGTCGACCAGGTCCGCCGTGGGTGCGTCCAGTTGGAGGGCCGTGAACGCCTTGCGGGTGCTGGTCTCGCCGGAGATCAACACAGCCCGGTCGTCACGGCGGAAGGCCAGCATGTGGCCGCCGGCGTCGAGCACGGTGACGCTGATGGCCACCCCGGCCGCCTCGGCGGCTGAGCGAGCGGCGTCGACGAGCGCTTCGGCGTCGGCGGTCGTCAGCGGAGTGATGGCTGCAGCATGGGCGATGGTGCTCACGGTGATTTCTCCTTCGCGGATGAGAGGGATAGGGGTGTGGCTGGTCAGTGGTGGACTGGCGGGGAAGCGGGCCGTCGTTCGACGGCCGTACCTGAGTCGGTGGCCAGGCCGTGGGTGGCGCCACGACGCTCAAGGGCGCCTGAAACGACGGCGAGCACCAGGGCAGAGCCGGTGAGCAGAGCGCCGATCCAGTTGGGTGCGGTGTAGCCGAAGCCGGCTGCGATCACCATGCCGCCCAGCCAGGCCGACAGCGCGTTACCGAGGTTGAAGGCGCCGATGTTGACGGCGGAGGCAAGAGTCGGGGCACCCGCAGCCTGGTCCAGGACACGCTTTTGCAGCGGCGGGACGGTGGCGAATCCGAGTGCACCGATCAGTGCAATGGTGATCGCGGCAGCGATCTTGTGGTGTGCGGTGACCGTGAAGAGCGCCAATACGAGGGCGAGGGCGCCCAGCGTGACGTAGAGCATGGGCATCAGGCGGCGATCGGCGTAGCGGCCGCCGAGCAGGTTGCCGCCGACCATGCCTAGTCCGAACAGGACGAGCAGCCATGTCACGGAGGCGTCCCCGAAGCCGGCGATATGGGTCATCATCGGCGCGATGTAGGTAATGGCGGCGAATACGCCGCCGAAGCCGAGGACGGTCATCGCCATCGCCAGGAGCACCTGGGTGTTGCGGAAGGCGTTCAGTTCGTGGCGCAGATGGACGCCCTGCGGGCGGGGCTGCTCCGGCACGAGCCTGGCGATGCCGGCGAATCCGGCGACGCCGAGTGCGGCGACGATCAGGAACGTGACGCGCCAGCCGTAGTGCTGGCCCACCAGCGTCCCCAGGGGCACGCCCACCACATTGGCAACGGTCAGTCCGGTGAACATCGTCGCGATGGCGCCTGCCTTCTTCTGCGGCGGGACCAGATCGGCCGCGACCACTGAGCCGATGCCGAAGAATGCCCCGTGCGCCAGCGAGGTGACGATACGGCCGGCGAACATCACGCCGAAGGAGGGGGCGAGCGCGGAGGTCAGGTTGCCCACAGTGAAGAGCGCCATCAGAAGCATCAGCATGCGCTTGCGGGTGATGCGGGTGCCCAGAACCGTCATCAGCGGCGCGCCGATGAGGACGCCAAGGGCGTAACCGGTGACCAGCAGGCCTGCGGTCGGGATCGTGACTGAGTAGTCGGTGGCGACCTCGGGCAGCAAGCCCATGATCACAAACTCTGTAGTGCCGATCCCGAAGGCCCCGATGGCCAGGGCCAGGAGTGCGAGGGGCATGGGTGACCTTCCCACGGATGTTGCTTAGACACCTAACACGCGCCAACAATAATTGCACGAGCGTCTAATTGCAAACGCCTGATGTTGCGGGCGTGCTCTATCGTGGATCGTGCGCGGATGCCAACGCTTGTCGCAGCAGGAGGACCCATGATCGCCACGGATGCCGCCGACGCCGGGCTTGCCCATGGCTGGTACGCCCTCTCGGTGCTGCACGACCGGATCGAGACGCACATCGAACGCGCGCTGCAGAGCCGGCACGGGCTGAGCGCGCGCGAGTACTCCCTCCTTGACGTCCTCAGCCGCCAGCACAACGGGGAGGGCGGCCACCTACGCATGCACCAGGTAGCCGACGCCGTGGTCCTCAGCCAGAGCGCCGCCACGCGGCTGGTCTCACGCCTCGAGGACCGAGGGCTCCTGTCCCGCTACCTATGCCCGACCGACCGCCGCGGCATTTACACCGACGTCACCCCGGACGGCCTTGCCCTGCTCGCCGAGGCCCGTCCTACCCACGACACGGCGCTCCGCGAAGCCCTCGGCCGCGCCGCCGGCGATCCCAAGCTGCAGCCGCTCGTCAAGGCCGTCGAGGCACTGGACAGCTCAACGGCACCGTAACGAGAATCCGTGGCGCCGCCAGCGCCACCGAGCATCCCGTGTTCACGCGTCGAGCGTCTTCTTCAGTGCGGCTAGGCCCTCGGTGTAGATGCCGTAGAACAAGGTGATCGCTTCTTCTTCGCTTGTCCCTGCCGGTGTGAAGGTCCCGGACCACTCAACACGGCTCTGCCCGCCGGGCACCTCGTGCACGGTGAGGGTAGAGCGGTAGCCGGTGACAGGGAACGGGGCCTGGAGAATGGAGTAGCTGTACGTGCGCGCTTGGTTGTCGAACGCTTCGAGGCGTTCGGCGATGACGCGGCCCTCCTCGTCCGTGAGGCTGCGGACGCGGCCGCCCTCGCTGAGCGTGCTCGCTGGAATGTAGGGCAGCCAGTCAGGCAGGGAGCCGAAGCCGCCGATGAGCTGCCAGACACGCTCGGCGGGCACAGGGATGTCGATGGTCGCGGTCGTAGTTGCCATGGTCGTCTCCTGAACAGGTGAGGTAGAGGTCAGGCGCTGGGTACGGGGGCGTCCTGAGCGATCAGCCCCTCAGTGCGCAGAGCCGTCCAGAAGGCCGCCGGGACCCTCTCATCGAGCGCGGCGACGTCCTCTGCGATGCGGCTCGGCTTGGAAGCGCCGGGGATGGTCGCGGCGACCGCGGGATGAGCAAGGGAGAACTGCAGCGCTGCCGCCTTGATCCCGACGCCGTGCTGCGCTGCGAGTGCCTTGACGCGCTCCACCTTGGCGATGACCGCGGCGGGGGCCTTCTGGTACTCGAAGTGCTGTCCGCCGGCCAGGACGCCGGAGCTGTACGGTCCGCCGACGACGATGTCGACGTTCTGGGCCTCCGCGGCCGGCAACAGCCGCTGCAGAGCGCGCTCGTGGTCAAGCAGCGTATAGCGGCCGGCGAGGAGGAACGCATCCGGCTTCGGCTCCTCGAGGTCCAGCGTCAACTCCAGGGGCTCGACCCGGTTGACACCAAGGCCCCAGGCCCTGATGACGCCTTCGTCGCGCAGCCTCTGCAGCACCCGAAATGCGCCGGTGCGGGCTGTTTCGTAGGCAGCGAGCCACTCGTCGCCGTAGAAGTCCTGCGCGACGTCGTGCACCCACACGATGTCGAGGCGGTCTGTCCTCAGTCGCTTGAGGCTGTCCTCGATGGAGCGCAGCGTGGCGTCGGCCGAGTAGTCGTTGATGATCTTGTTGGTGCGTCCGTGTTCGAATAGGCCGCCCTTCTCTCCCAGGTCGCGGGCGGAGGGGTCCTCGATCTCGTCGAGGATGACGCGGCCGACCTTCGTGCTCAGGACGAACTCGTCGCGGGGGCGGCCGGCCAGCGCTTCACCAAGCCGGATCTCGGACAGGCCCGCGCCGTAGAAGGGTCCGGTGTCGAAGTAGCGGATGCCGTTGTCCCAGGCAGCCGCCACGGTGGCGGCGGCCTCCTCGTCGGGTATGGCCCGGAACATGTTGCCCAGCGGTGCGGTACCGAAACCCAGGCGGCCGGGCAGGAAGGACTTGATGGACATGGTGCGGATCCTTGCTGTACGAGCTGCGACGGATGTGCCTCTGCGCCGTGTGCGCGGTCCGTCGGTCTGACGCGTTCGAGGCTAGGATCTAAAGTTGAGACTGTCCAAGACTTACTTGGACACACTTGAGTCCTTCGAGGTCTTAATGCTTGACTTGCGGCAACTCCGCTACTTCGTCGCCGTCGCCGAGACCGAACACGTCGGCCAAGCCGCCGAGCGGCTGCACATCTCCCAGTCGCCGCTCAGCCGGCAGATCGCGCAGCTCGAGCAGAACCTGGGTCTTACCCTGTTCGAACGTGGCCAGCAAAGGATCCGGCTCACCCGTGACGGCCAGGTCTTCCTGGCCGAAGCCCGCGCGCTGCTGCGGCATGCGGATCGTCTGGAGAACTTGGGCCGTCGGCTTGGCCGTGGAGACGAGGGCGGCCTGTGCATCGGCTACGTCACAGACGCCATGCACACCGGCATCCTGCCCCGCGCACTACGCGCTCTGCACAACAAACGCCCCGGCGTCCACATCGCTCTGTACAACCTTCCGCCTACCGAGCAGCTTGAAGGCCTGCGGCAGCGCAGCCTCGACATCGCGTTCGTCCATGAACCTCCGACCGCGGATGACGCTGACCTACTGGCCGCACCGCTGCTCGAGGACCCGCTGCTACTCGCCCTGCCCGCAGGGCATCCACTCGCCAACCAGGAAAAAGTGACTCCCGGGGACCTCGATGGTCAGCCGTGGATCGCAGTCGAGAACGCCCAGGACCCCGCCTGGCGGGACACGTTCATCGCCGCCTGCACGGCAGGCGGCTTCACGCCCGACATCCGCCTCGATGCCGCCGAGCCACTGACCGCGCTAGGCCTGGTCGCCTCTGGGCTCGGACTCGCACTCGTGCAAAAAAGCATGGCCCGCGCCACCACTGAGGATGTCACGGTGCGCCCGCTTCCCTGGCACGACACATGCGTCCAGCTATGGGCCGCATGGCACCGAGTCGACCTGCGGCCCCTGGTGGCAGGATTCCGCGCCACCGTCCTGCGCACAAGCAGCACCGCCTAAAAGGTGTCGCTGAACCGCCCCGGATTATGGACACGGCACTAGCCGTTCCAGCTCGATCAGCAGCGCCTGCTGGGGGTTGAGGGTGGGCATGGGGACTCCGGCCGTGGCCAGGACTGTGCCGGGCAGGGTGATCCAGTCGGTACGTGCCGCGTCGAACCAGGCTGGGCCGCTGTTTTGGTGGAGGCTCGCGTCGCCGAGGTCCCGCCGGATGCGCACGCGGTACGAGGCCGCCGGGTCGAGGCTGGGAAACCGGACGCGCCCGGACTGTCCGGCGGCTGAGGTGGCGAGGCGCGCCCACACGTAGAGAGCGCGCGTACCGTCGCCGGCGACCACACCGTGCAGCAGCGTCGCGGGGTCCTCGAGGTCGGCGTGGACCGTTCGGCCGGTGTGCAGCAGATCGCGTGCCTCACGGTAGAGGCCCGCCCACTCGCGCAGCGTCCGCAGGTCCCCGGCGTTACACCGGGTGAGGTCCCACTCGATGCCGGCGTGCGCGAACAGCGAGGTGATCAGGCGGAATGGTGTAGCGGTCACGCGGTGGGTCGTGTGCGATTCAGCGCCGCCGACGTGTGAGGCGATCAGTTCGGGTGGCAGGAGCAGTGATGTCCACTGCTGGATCACCTCACGTTCGATCGGGTCGTTGCAGTCGGAGGGCCAGACGCGGTCGGTGCGTTCGAGAATGCCGAGGTCGATGCGACCGCCTCCACCCGCGCAGCTTTCGATCTCCAGGCCGGGATGGTCGGCCTTGAGGGCGTCGATGAGCCGGTAGAGCGCGACTGTCTGCTCGTGTACGGCGGGCCGGTCGCCGTCGGGGTCGCGCCAGACTGCCTCGTGCAGGTCGCGGTTGTGGTCCCATTTGATGAAGTCGATGCCGTAGGTGCCGATCAGCTTCCGCAGCTGCTCGTGCAGGTACGCCCATGCGTCCGGATGTGCGATGTTCAGGACGTACTGCTGGCGCGAGGACGGTCCGAGTCCCGCGCTGGGCGCGAGCAGCCATTCGGGATGCACGCGGGCCAGGTCTGAGTCGAGGTTGACCATCTCGGGCTCGAACCAGAGCCCGAACTGCATACCGTGTTCGCGGATCCGGTCGACGAACGGGTGCAGCCCCTCGGGCCAGGCGTCGGTTGAGACGCTCCAGTCGCCGAGACCCGCGGTGGCATCTCGGCGGGCCCCGAACCAGCCGTCGTCGAGGACGACACGTTCGACGCCGACCTGGGCGGCGCGGTCGGCGAGATCGAGCAGCCGGTCGAGGGCATGGTCGAAGTAGACGACTTCCCATGTGTTGAGCACCAGTGGGCGGGGCGACGTCGGGTGCTGCGGGCGGCTGCGCAGGGCGGTGTGGAAGCGATCGGCAACACCATCCATACCTGCGTCAGACCAGGCGTACACGACACGGGGCGTCTGATACCCCGCGCCGGGCATGAGCCGCACCTCGCCGGGTGTGAGCAGTTCGCCGCCGCCGAGGACACCGCGCAGCGCACCCGCGCCCTCGGGGAGTCGTTCGGCGAGCCAGTGCTGGTTGCCGCTCCACGCCACGTGGCTGGCCCAGACTTCGCCGTGCCGGAAGCCGAACCCCGACGTTCCGGCGAACATCAGGTACGGCGAGTCGTGTCCGGGCTTGCCCCGGCGCACATGCCGGGCGTGCGTGCCGTCGATGAACGCCGTGCGTTGCGGTGAACGCTCACGGCACCACTTGCCGGACAGCTCCAGGATTTCGTCCGCCCGCCCGGGTACTGGCATCAAGCTGAGCAGCCCGGTCAGGTCGTACGGGGTGTCGTCTGTGCGTGATCCCTCGGCGACGCGCCGGAGGGTGAGGCTCGTCTCGAGCAGGCCGGCGTGGGTGAGGCGGTGGTGGAGGTCGATCTCCACCGGAGTCACCGAGTCGCGCAGGCGTACGGAGAGCGCCCCACCCACGCCGTCGGCGGGTACCTCGACGTCCCAGTCGACGGTCTTCGGACGGGGGGTCGTGCGCGTTCCGCCGAGATGCCCGGCGATGGCGGGAGTGCCGGACCATGCCTCGTACTCGGTCGGGAGCATCGAGAAGACTCGCGGGGTGTCCGGCGCGTTGTTGAGCACCGCGGCCGCCGCCGTGAGGGAGAGGGCGGCGAGGCCGGCCTCGTCGAGCGGTCCGAGGTCGGCTCCCCAGTGCAGGACCTGAGGCGTGGGCGCGCTGAGGTCATAGACCACGGAGACGGCCGCGGCTCGCAGGTGGACGATCTGGTTCGGCGTCTTAGTCATCGATCTCCGCTCCACATTTATTGACGCCGTTATTTAAACATGGACCGGACGCCGCCAAGATCCGTGGCCTCGATGGCGCGGTCTGTCGGTAGTGCGCCTGCTCCTGCGTCGATGAGTTCGACCTCTCGCATTGTTGCGTGTGAATTACTTGACACTATGAAGTAACGAGCTCTAGGCTCCCCCGACATCTGGTTCCGGTCCTGTGGCTGAACGCCGCGGGTTGCGGACGCATCGGAGATGGGTGAGGCGATGACCGTCACAGAGGCTCGACTGGGCGAGAAACCCCGCGCGCGTGACGGTGCCCGTGCGCCGACGCGGAGGGACAAGCGCCGTGCGGTCCCCTCACCGGTACACCGGCACGACGCGCGCCTGGCCTGGGTCCTGATCGCTCCCGCGCTCGTCGGCTTCATCCTCTTCGCCGTCTACCCGACTCTGCGCGGCATTTACCTGAGCTTCACGAGCTTCCATGTGCTGAGCCCGCCGCAGTGGACGGGTCTGGAAAACATCCGCCGGCTGCTGCGCGACGGGGTGTTCTGGAACTCGCTGCTCGTGACGGTCTACTTCGTCGCGCTCTCCGTCGTCATCGGAACGTTCTTCTCTGTGCTCACCGCGGTCGTGCTCCACCGGCTCACACGCTCGACGGTGATCCGCGGACTGATCATCCTGCCGTTCATGATCTCCGGAGTCGTTGCGGCGACGACCTGGTCGTGGCTGATGAATCCCCAGCTCGGGATCCTCAACACGGTCATCACCCACATCATCGGCCACCCGATCCTGTTCCTCGGTTCCCGAGCGTGGGTCATTCCCTCGGTGGCCCTGATCAGCGTCTGGAAGTCGATGGGCTACAACGCGATCATCATCTTCGCCGGGCTGCAGACCATTCCGTCGTCGATCTACGAGGCGGGGCGTATCGACGGCGCAAGCGAGACGAAGATGCTCCGCCATCTCACGTTGCCGCTGCTGCGCCCGATCCTGGCCATGGTCCTGATCCTCACGGTGATCGGGTCGTTCCAGGTCTTCGACATCGTCCAGGTGACGACCAGAGGCGGGCCCGTGAACGCCTCCAACGTCCTGCAGCTGTACATCTATCAGCAGGCCTTCGGGCAGTTCAATTTCGGCTATGCGGCCACGATGTCAATGGCCCTCTTCGTCATGCTCATGGTCATCACCTTCTTGCAGGTGCGGCTGCTGCGCGCCAGCGAATCGGACATGAGCTAGGAGAGGTGAAATGAGCTCAACGACGCTTTCCGGAGCCGGTATGAAGCCGAGACGGCTAAACTTCTCCATCGGGCGCGGCATGGCATGGGCCTACATCACCGGCGTCATCGTGGTGACGGTGTTCCCGTTCTACTGGATGCTTCGCACGGCGCTGTCGAACAACTATGCGCTGAACACCCACCCGACGTCGCCTTGGCCGGTGCAATTCACGGTAGGCGCCTTTCGACGCGTCCTGGGTCTCGCCACGACCAGGGAGGCGCTCGCGCAGGGCGGCTCGGGAGCGTCGATCAACCTCGGCCGCGCCCTGCTCAACTCGGTCATCTACGCGTCGATCTCCACGGCGTCGATCGTGTTCTTCTCGCTGCTCGCGGCGTACGCGTTCGCCCGCCTGCGGTGGAAGGGCCGCGAGTTCATGTTCACGCTGTTCCTCGCGGCGCTGATGGTGCCCGGCATTCTCACCCTGCTGCCGAACTTCATCCTGATCAAAAATTTCGGTCTGCTGAACAGCCACGCGGGGATGATCCTACCCGGCGCGCTGTTCTCCGCATTCAACATCTTCTTCCTGCGGCAGTTCATGCTGGGGCTCAGCAACGAAATAGAGGAGGCGGCGTTCATCGACGGGGCGGGACCGCTGCGCGTCCTGTTCCGGATCACGCTGCCCATGACGTCGGGCCCGGTGACCACGCTGTCGATCCTGGGCTTCATCACGATGTGGAACGACTATTTCTGGCCCCTGCTGGTCACCTCGGACAACAGCGTGCAGCCGCTCACAGTCGCCCTTGCCGTGTTCAAGCAGAGTTCGCCACAGGACCAGCCCGACTGGGCCGGCCTGATGGCCGCCACCTTGGTGGCCGCGCTGCCGATGCTCGTGCTGTTCATGGTCTTCGGCAGGCGCATCGTCAACTCCATCGGTTTCACCGGCATCAAGTAACCGGCTCCGACCGGCCCCGCGACCGGCCACCGAAGCACTCCGAAGGTCCCGTGCGAGCAGCGCGAGGCACGTGGTCACCAGTACTATCGAAAGAAGCAACGATGAAACTCAGCCGACTGATCCCCGCCGCGGTTGCGACGCTGACCCTCCCGCTCGCCGCCGCATGCTCGTCGAACGGCGGCAGCGGAGGCGCGTACACGGTCAACTGGTGGACGTGGGATGAGCACCAGGCCGCCGCCTACCAGCAGTGCGTGCCGGCCTTCGAGAAGGCCAATCCGGGTATCACGGTGAAGATCTCGCAATATGACTCCACCGACTACTTCACCAAGCTCACGGCCGACTTCGTCGCGGGTAACGCGCCGGACGCGTTCATGAACAGCGTCCAGTACTTCCCCACCTATGCTAACCAGCACGCACTCGAGCCGTTGAACCCGCACCTCTCCGCTAATGGCCTTCAGCAATTCAGTGAGGGCGTCGACATTTGGAAGGGCAAGGACGGCGAACAGTACGGGCTGCCGATGGACTGGGCCACCTCGGGCCTGTACTACGACAAGGGCGCGATCGCGAAGGCCGGGTATACCGACAAGGATATCCAGAACATGACCTGGAACCCCGGCAACGGTGGCACTTTCGAGAAGATCGCTGCACATCTGACAATCGACGACCACGGGGTACGCGGCGACCAACCCGGTTTCGACAGCAAGCACATCAAGGTCTATGGCTCCGGCGTGCTGGGGGCCGCCGACATGGTCGGCCAGACCTCGTGGTTCCCGTTCGCGGCCTCGACCGGCTGGACACAGGGCAATGACAAGCCGTGGGCCACGAAGTTCAACTTCACCGACCAGCGGTTCATCCAGTCCATGGACTGGATCAAGTCGATGGTCGCCAAGGGCTACGCCCCGGCATACAAGCAGTTCAATGTCGGTGGCCAGGCCAGCATCAGCGACAGCCAGCAGCTCGGCAGCGGCAAGGTGGCGATGACACTCGGAGGCTCCTGGGAAGCGGCCGCCTTCGCCAACCTCAAGGGCATCAAGGTCGGCCTGGCGCCGACCGTGCTCGGTGCCGTCGGCCGGCGGGCGTTCAGCAACGCCAACGGCAACGTGATATGGGCCGGTAGCAAGAACAAGAGCGGCACCTGGAAATGGATCAGCTACCAGGAGTCCGCCACCTGCCAGACCAAGGCGGCGTTGTACAACGCGTCGTTCTTCCCTTCGATAAACTCCGCGATGGACGCGCTCGTCGCACAGCAGAAGAGCAAGGGAGTCGACCTGAGCGTCTACACCACCATGGCGAAGGATGGCGACCTCGTGCTGCAGGCGCCCTATGAGAACGGCTCCGACATGCAGGCGAAGCTGACGCCGCTGTTCGAGGCCTACTTCGATGGCAGCAAGGGCGACGGCGTCTGGGCCACCGCGGAGCAGACGAGCAAGCAGGTCATCGCGGAGAACCAGTAGGAGGACGGCTATCCGCCCGCCTCTTATGCGTGGGTGCCCGTCGTCAGCCGGGTACCCACGCTTCTCAGGATGGGAGGATGTGACGATGCACCAGATCCGCGTGCGCGGCCCCGGGGGGCTTGTTGTGAGAGGCAGCGATGTCCCAGGCGATCGATGAATCCGCCGGCGGCACCCATGCCCTCCGGCTCGCCACCCCGGCGGCTGTCGACGTGTTCACCCGGATCCTGACACACGGGCCCATCACGCGAATCGACATCACCCGCCAGACCGGTCTTTCACAGGCGGCGGTGACCAAGGCGGTCACGCCCCTGATCGCACACGGGTTCGTCACCGACGCGGCGCCGGTCCGGGCCGCCGACGCCGCGCCGGGCCGTCCGGCACAGCCCCTGAGCGTCGTACCCGAGGCCATGCTCGCGCTCGGCGTGAAGATCAACGCCCATGAGATCATCGGCGTCGCGACGACCATGCGGGCGACGATCCTGCACACCATCGATCGCCCGCTGGCCGACTGCGGCGTCACGACAGTGGTCGACAAGATCACTGATGTCGTCGCCGAGCTCGTGCACAGACTGGGCGCGGACGCCGCCAAAATCATCGGCATCGGTGTGTCCGCCTCGGGGGATGTCGACTCCCAGCGCGGCATCGTACGCAAGTCGCCGCTGCTGGGCTGGGCCGGTGTGCCGCTGGGGGAACTGCTGCAGACACGGCTCGAACAACCCGTTTTCATTGACGGCGATGTGCGGGCGTTGACGATCGCGGAGGAGTGGTTCGGCGTCGGCGTCGGTGTTGACTCGTTCGCGATCGTGACCATCGGGGCCGGTATCGGATGCGGGTTGTACGTCAATGGCGATGTCGTCTCCGGAGCCAATGGGGTGGCCGGCCAGATCGGTCATCTGCCATTCGGCCCGCACGACCGAATTTGCAGGTGCGGTCGGAGTGGTTGCGTTGAGACCGTCGCCTCGTCCAGCGCGATCCTCGCCGCGGTGCGTGACGGGCGCGGCGACCCCGAGCTGACGCTCGCTCAGGCCGTCGAGCTGGCCCGGGACGGCGATCCGGTCGCGTCCAGTGCTTTCGGCGAGGCGAGCAGGATCCTCGGAATGGCCATCGCCACCATGGTCAATCTGGTCGGCCCGGAGCTGGTGCTCGTCATGGGTGAGGCGGCTCCGGATTACGACGTCTACGAGACGCAGCTTCGGGAGTGCCTTGCCGAACACGCCTTCGGCGCCGCCGCGGATTGCCGCATCATCACGCGCGTACACCGGATGGACGCATGGGCGCGTGGGGCGGCTGCCTCGGTCATCCGTACTGCGGTGCACCAGCAGCTCCCACGTCGCGCGTAGGCGCGGCGGGAAGGCCGGGGGCGCCGGCCGCCCGGCCCGGTCGCGCGTACGGTCAACGTGTGCCCAGCACCAGATCGTTCGCGCTGCGCAGGATCGGGTACCGCAGCGCCGGCACCAGCCGTGCCGCGTCGACTCCCCGGACGATGATCTCCCGCTCGTCGCCCGGCAGCAGCGTGATCAGCATCGTGTCCGCCTGTGCCTGTGGTGCGATCTGATCGGCGAGGACGCTCAGGTCGCGTACGAGCACGTCCGCCTTCAGCCGTACGCGCGCACCGCCAGGGGCCGGCTCGACCGCGGTCACGAGGTTGGGCCGTGGGTAGTCGAAGTCCTTGTCCTCCACGAAGAACCACAGGGCGCGCCGTCCCGACTCGCTTTCGGCAACGACGAACTCGCGCCGTGGTGCGCCCGGTGTGCATACATCGGTGCTGAGGGCGAGAGCGTCCGCGTCGTGGCCCTTGGTGGCGACGCGTGCGTCCTGTCGCGCCAGGATGGTCCCGTCGACGTCCATCCGGCGGATGGCCACGGACTCCGACCAGCCCAGGCCCGAGTCGTCGACGGCGAACAGTTCAAGACCTGTGGCGCGCGGCTGGATCGTCAGCAGGCGTGGCGCGTACGCGTCCCGTAGCGCATACCACGCCGGCTTCAGTCGTTCCTCGCCGTCGACCACCGCCCAGGAGGTCACCGGCCAGCAGTCGTTGAGCTGCCAGACGACGGTGCCCATGTTGAGCGGCCGCAGGGACCGGAAGTGCTCGATGGCGTACGTGATCGCGCGTGCCTGGTTGATCTGCATGGCGAAGTGCCAGTCGGCCATGTCCGCGGGCTCGACGAAGTGTGGGGCCAGGCCGCGTGAGAGCTTGCCGTTGCCGTCGTAGGCCTTTTGATGATGCAGCACGCCGGGGGAGTCGGGGCGCAGTGGATCGTCGTGCACGGCGCCGACCAGTGTGGACCACGCGGGCGGCCCCTGCCAGCCGAACTCGGCGACGAAGCGTGCCGGATAGTCGCGGTAGACGGAGTAGTCCTTCTCGTTCCAGGCGTCCCACAGATGCACCAGACCGCGCGAGGGATCGTTGTAGTACACCTCAGGGCTGCCGGAGTAGGGGCTGCCCGCCCAGTAGGAGCGAGTCGGATCCACCTGGGCGACGACCTTGGGCAGCACCGACAGGTAGTAGGTGTCTCCCCAGGGGCGGCCGTCGAGCCGCTCCTTCCAGTCCCAGTCGGTCCAGCCAAGGAAGGTCTCGTTGTTGCCGTTCCACAGGGCGAGGCTGGCATGGCTCATGAGGCGCTCGACGTTGTCGCGGGCCTCCAGCTCCACCTCGGAGAGCAGCGGCTCGTCCTCACGATAGGGCGCACAGGCGAACAGGAAGTCCTGCCAGACCAGGATGCCGAGCTCGTCGCACGCGGTGTAAAAGTCGTCGCTTTCGTAGATACCCCCGCCCCAGACACGCAGCAGGTTGATGTTGGCGCCCCGAGCCTGTGCGAGCCGCCGGTCGATTCTGGCCCGGTCGACGCGGCTCGGAAAGCAGTCGTCCGGGATCCAGTTGGCGCCGCGGATCGGCACGTCGACGCCGTTGACACGGAAGACGAACGGGATACCGGCGTCGTCAGGTGTGGTGTCGACGGTCAGGGTACGGAAGCCGATCCGCCGTTTCCACGAATCCAGTGGCTCGTGCTCGTCCGAGAGGCCGACTGCGAGGTCGTACAGCGGCTGCGGGCCGAGCTCGGCAGGCCACCACAGCTGCGGGTCGTCGACCTGGACCTCGATCAGGGCGCTGGTCTCGCCGCCGCGTACCGTCGCGGCGGCAGTGATCCCCGCGACGGTCGCCTCGACCCGCAGCGCGGCGGCATCGGAGGTCCGCTCGATGTCGACCTCCACGATGACGCTGCCGCGCCCGTCGGACACCGACACTGTCGGGCGCACGGCGGCCAGCCGTGCGGTCGACCAACGCTCTAGCCGCACCGGTCGCCAGATCCCGGAGGTGACGAGCGCGGGGCCCCAGTCCCAGCCGAAGTTGCAGGCCATCTTCCGCAGGTGGGTGAACGGAGAGTAGACGTCGGGCAGCCCGTCCGCTGCGGCCTGCTCCGACGGGCCCCATGGCGACGCGAACTCGACCGAGAGCACGTTCGTGCCCACCCGGAGATGGCCGGCCACCGGGAACCGGTATCGCCGGTGCATGTTCCGGGTCTGGGCGATTTGCCGCCCGTTGAGCGTGATGCTGCTGAGAGTGTCCAGGCCGTCGAAGACCAGGTCGACCCGCTCGTCGATCGGTCCGCTGACCTCGAACCGCGTGGTGTAACACCAGCCCGTGTGGCCGATCCACTCCAGCTCGGCCTCGTTGCTGTCCAGGTAGGGATCGGGGATCAGCCCGGCCGCCAGCAGGTCGGTATGTGCGGCACCGGGCACCGTCGCGGGAACCGGGAGTGCGTCGAGCACCCGGGCGTCGGAGCCGTCGCCCGGCGCGGTCGCCGTCAGGGTCCATCCGTCGTGCAGGAAGGTCGTGCGCTGCGCCATTGACGTCTCCAAGCCCGCTGCTCATCCAGGTCCACCGAAGACCTTATATAACTTTCTGCAGGAATGAAACCAGATGATGCTCTCCATGCATAGCCTGTGTACTGCAGCTTTCTGGCCTCGCCTCTTGTGGTGAGCTCGCATAAAAGTTGATAACATCAATTAAAGACTACGGCGGCTGCGCTGGCACCGTAGTCTGATCGCCCGCAGGGGGACCTACCTACGCGGGCGCCCCGGTCGTCCCTCAAGACGGCCGGACATCCGTGCGGCAGTGTTGCGGATGGCTCGTGAGAGCCCGGCGTGGGGCTATGCGCGGATCAGCGGTGAACTCGCCGGAGCCGGCGTGCGGGTGCCGCCCAGCAGCGTCCGCGACATCCTCAAACACGCCGGCCTGGGGCCGGCTCCACGTCGCAACGGCCCGAGTTGAGGGCAGTTCCTGAAGGCACAGGCCGAGGGGATCATCGCCTGCGACCTGTTCCACGTCGACACCGTGTTCGGCAAGCGGATCTATGTGCTGTTCTTCATCGAACACGCCACGAGGGTCGTGCACATCGCCGGTGCCACGGCGAACCCGACCGGTGTGTGTCGGGCCCCGAACTCGCCAATATGCGCCAGTTCAGACCGCAGCAGCCCAAGAAGGCTAAATAGTCCTTCATATCGCGGAATAGCCCTTGATCATATTAGGGGAGTTCGATGTCGGCGAGGTGGGCCCGCTAGCGCTCGATCGCGGTCGGCCGGAAGGTCGTCGTATCCCAGCTCGGGCTCGACCGATCCCGCTTCTGTTTGGCTGTTGCTTTGTGAGTCTTTACCTGCGCGGAAGACTCGCAGCACCAAGTGGTAAGTATGCCACGACCTCCCGTGACTACATTCCGTCATGATAAAACTACGGAGTGTGAATGAAGTCAGAATAAAAAGCTAACCTCGCCTCGCCTGGAGTTAGAGCTGAATTTGAGCCAATTCGCCCGGCAATTGCCCGATGGCGACCGTTTTTTAGCGAAAGGAGCAGATGTCCAATGCGCCCACGCTTGGGAACCGATGTGGGTTTTATTGAATTGGAGGATGGGGGTGTGTATGTCCACGGCGATCTGGGGGCGTGCACGATCGTGGGAAAGCACGCCGGTGCGTGGATGTCGCGGTTGGCCTCGTATCTGACGCGCCGCCGCCGCACTCATCCCGGCCGGCGACCCCTTGGCGGGGACAGGCCGGTTCGGTGATGCGTGGTACCGGCTCCAGCAGATCGAGACCGGGCTGGTCATCCACCGTGCCACCCTCGCCGCCACCGCCCTGGGCGCGACCGTCCGCATCCACTCCGAGGCCACCAGCCCCGCCACCGACACCGCCCTCGGCCTGACCGGCACGCCGTGGCGGTCACTGAGCTTTTGCCCACACCAACGTGCCGACGCGAACCACCCTGGCCGCGTCGGCCCGGCCGGGCGGGGCACACCGCCCACCGCCAACTCCAAAACACCCAGAAGGGAGGGAAAACCCATGTCCACCGCCAGCGACCTGAACAACCTGCCTGTCGACTCCATCGACGTGCTGCCCGCGGAATCACTGGAGGCCCTGGAAACCGGTCATGGCATGACCGAGACCGCCGCCTCCTGCGGCGGAATCGTGAACAGCTGCATCAAGGCCGAGTTCGACGAACTGGCCTGACCGGATCACGCACAAGCGGGGACGCCCTGCTGTTACCGGGCGTCCCCGCCCCACGGGGAATCGGGCACGAGCCGATCGAGGGGTCGCATGGAGGTGTTCGGGGTCCGGGTGGCCGGACTGACGGTCGAGGACCTGGGCCGACTGCGATGCGTGAGTGCCTGGGCGCTGGCTGAGGAGCTGATCGGTGAGGAGACATGGCTGGCAGCTGAGGGCTGGGCACTATCGGAGGTGCTGTATGAACTGATCGGGCGCGGAATCCCGCCCGAGGCCAAGGGATCGCTGGTCGCGTTGCGGCGTGCGGTGCACGCGGGGCGGCGGCCACCGAACCAGGCACTGCAGTTCGTGCCGGACCAGATCGCGGCCCGAGTGGGGGCCTGGCTGGTGCGGCTGGAGCGCTGCGAGGAGCTCACGGCACGGCTTCCCGAGGTGCTGGCCGACGACGTGGCCGCCAGCATGCACGCTGCGGGTGTTGGCCGGTGATGAGGGATTTTGGCGTGGTCTGGCGTATGCCAGCCCGTGCCTGCGCGAGGCCGTAACCGTGCGGCTCAACCCGAGCGTGGACAACCGTGAAGGCCGGTGGTGGTTTCTGGGGCCCGGCCCACGCGAGGCCATCACCAGCATCCCGGACTCTCCCGCCGTACGAGAACTCCTCGCCCATGTCGGTGAGTGCGACCGCCTCGGGGCACTGGAGCAGGCCGCAGGCCAGGATCTGGTGCACCGAGCCTCGATGCGGGACTGATCGAGCGGTGCCGCCCGCCGCGTCCCGCGTAACCGGCAACGGATACGACCTCTTCGACGACCCCGGCTTGCCCAGCGATCAGTGCCGGCTCAGGCATGCGACGGCGTCACCCGTTGGGGCCTGTTCGCCCATGTTTCACGAACCATCGGGCGCCCCGGTCTCCATGAGCCGGCCTCCGGAGAGCCGGAGCCAGCGGTTCACCTTGATCTCGGCGAGGAACCGCTCGTCGTGGCTGATCACCACGAACGCGCCTTCGTAGGCGCTGAGCGCGCTCTCCAACTGGCCGACGCTCACCAGATCGAGGTTGTTGGTCGGTTCGTCCAGGAGCAGGAGCTGTGGCGCCGGTTCGGCGTACAGGACGCAGGCGAGGGTGGCCCGCAGGCGCTCGCCGCCCGACAGCACGCCGACCGGAAGGTGGATCCGGGACCCTCGGAAGAGGAAGCGGGCGAGTAGGTTCATCCGCTGCGCCTCGGGCATTCCGGGCGCGAAGTCGGCCAGATTCTGTGCCACGGTGCGGTCGAGGTCGAGCAGGTCCAGCCGTTGGGACAGGTACGCGATCCGGCCGTCGAAGCGCTTGATCGCGGCGCCTTCCGGCTCGATCTCGCCGTTCACCACGCGGAGCAAAGTGGACTTGCCGGCGCCGTTGGGGCCGGTCAGCGCGGTCCGTTCGGGTCCCTGGATCGTCAGGACGGCCCCGTCCCCGGCGAAGACGGCCCGGTCGCCGTGGCGGACCTGGATGCGTTCGCCGCGGAAGACCGTACGTCCGGCCGGGACGTTGGTGCCGGGCAGTTCCAGGGCGATCTTCTGCTCGTCGCGCAGAGCCCGGTCGGCCTTGTCGAGCCGGGCCTTGGCGTCGCTGACCCGTGCGGCGTGCGTCTGGCTCGCCTTGCCCGCAGACTCCTGGGCGCGCCGTTTCATGGTTCCGGCGAAGATCTTCGGCAGCCCCGCGCTGTCGAGGTTGCGTGCGGCGTTGCTCGCCCGCCGCTCGGCCCGCTCACGGGCCTGCTGCATCTCCCGCTTCTCCCGCCTGACCTGCTGCTCGGCGTTGCGGACGGTCTTTTCGGCGGCCTCTTGCTCGGCGCGTACGGCCTCCTGGTAGGCGGTGAAGTTTCCGCTGTAGGACCGGACCTCGCCCTGGTCGAGCTCGGCCATACGGTCCATGCGGTCGAGCAGCGCCCGGTCGTGGCTGACCAGCAGCAGGCAGCCGTTCCAGTCGTCGAGCACGCCGTAGAGCCTGTGGCGGGCGTCGAGGTCGAGGTTGTTGGTCGGTTCGTCCAGCAGCAGGACGTCGGGGCGTTTCAGCAACTGTCCGGCCAGGCCCAGGGAGACGACCTGGCCGCCGCTGAGCGTCTCCAGGCGCCGGGTGAGGGTGACGTCGCCGAGACCGAGCCGGTCGAGTTGGGCCGTGGTGCGCTCCTCGATGTCCCAGTCGTCGCCGATCGTGGTGAAGTGCTCCTCGCTGACGTCTCCGGACTCGACGGCGTCGATCGCCCTGATGATCGGGGCGATTCCCAGCACCTCGGCCACCGTCAGGTCGCCGGTGAGCGGCAGGCTCTGCGGAAGGTAGCCGAGCACGCCGTCGACGGAGACGGTCCCGCCGCTGGGCCGGTACTCACCCGCGATCAGCTTGAGCAGGGTGCTCTTACCGGCACCGTTCGGTGCGACCAGGCCCGTACGGCCTCCGCCGACCGCGCAGGACAGATCTTGAAAGACCGGCGTGTCGTCCGGCCAGGAGAAGGACAGGTTCGAGCAGACGATGAACGCATCGGACATGGGGTGGTCCTCGGGAAATAACGCGAGCGCGCCCAAGGCGCCCGGCAGGGGTTCAAGGGACGGCGAAGAACGGCCACGGCGGCGTCTCGCCTGCCAGCGGCCGATTACCTCCAGGTATCACCCGGAGATGTCGTCGTCACCTGCCATGTCCGGCTCTCCCTTGTTCCCGAGATCGTCCGTTACGGTACCAGCAGCATGCACTCGCCCCGGGCGGAGCGGCCTGCGGACGACAAGGCCCGCCTCGCGGAGATCGCCACAGGGCTCGAGGAACTCGATCCTGAGGCGTTCAGGCATCCGCACTGCTGGTGGGCGATGGTGGTCGCCCGTCGCCGGCGGAAAGCGGGCGCTGTGGACGTGGGAGAGGTTGATGAGCAGGTACGGCAGGACGGCCATGCGCCCGCCGCGCGCCCGGGCCACGATCCCGTTCATCAACGACAGCGCCTGCTCGTAAGCGGCGGGCGAGCCGTCGTGGACGTAGCGTTCGTGCGCGTCCATGGCGCGGTCGCTGAGCCGCGCGGTGTGTTCGTCCAGCGGCCCGTTCACGCCTTCCACACCCACGGCCCGCGTCGGCCTCCCACCGATGCGGTGGGTTCCCGCCGACCGCCGCGGCTCCCGGCAGGTGCGGACGCCATCGCACACGGCTGGCATTTAGTTCGAACGTCCGAAAATCCCCCTCGGGTGCGACGGCCACCCCCGGAAAGTGAGCACCACGGTGAGGGCAGAGCGGAACGGGAAGACCGACGTGCGGTTCCGCCACCAGGGCGAATGCGTCACGCTCGACCTGGCCGACTGCGGGGACCGTACAGCGGCCGACGGGCCGACCGGTTCGCCGACGAGGTGGGCACTGTGGCCGACGCCCTCAGCAAGCGGTGAGCAGTGACCCGGCGGTGCCCGCCGAGGCCATCGACTTCTATCTGCAGCCGAAGCCCGACGGTGTGGGAAAACGAGGTCACGGTGCGTTCCACCCGCGCGGCGCGCATGTACGAGCCCGGGACCTGGATCACGAGAGTCTCACCCACGCCACTGCTCATGGTGGTCGCTCTCAACGACACGGTCACCGTGACCGACCTGGCGCTCGCCGCCTACGAGCGTGCGCTGGAGCCTAAGCGGCCGCACCTGATCCCGGGCGGCCACTTCGACCCGTACACCACCCAGTTCGACCAGGCGAGCGCTGCCGCCCTCGCCTGGTTCCGCGAGCACCTTGCCTGACGAGCGAACCCGCCCCCACGGGCCGCATCGCCGACACGACCGAAGGAAGAACCATGCCCCACCTCACCTACTCCATCGACGATGGCCTCGCCATGCTGGTCCTGAACAACCCCCCGCAGAACCGCATCGATCCGCAGATGGCCACCGAATTCGCCCAGGCCTTGGAGGCGATCGGACGCAGCAGCGCGCGAGCCGTTCTGGTGCGCTCCGAAGGTCCGGACTTCAGCTTCGGCGGTGACGTCGTCGACTGGCCGGACGCGGACGTGCGGGGACTGCGAACCCTCTTCGAGCGCTACATGCAGGTCTTCAATCAGCTTGAGCGGCTGCCGCTGCCGGTGATCGCTGCCGTGCACGGACTGTGCTTCGGCGGCGGTCTGGAACTCGCGTTCCGCGCCGACAATGCCTTGCTGGAAGAAGCGACAGCCTTCGCCCGCAAGACCGCCAAGGGGCCGACTCGCGCGTACGCCGCACACAAGGCCCTGCTGCGCCGCCGGACGCGCCTGCTTCCGTTGCCGAGGTTACGGTGGTGAACAGGAAGGTGGGACACCGGAAATTGGTCTCGCCCGACACTTCTGTGACGGAGGTGACGCGATTGGGGGGCCAGGAGACCCGGGCGGCGCTGGATCGGCACTGGGCGGCGTCCGCTGCTGGAGACCAAGACGCCGAGCACGAGATCTATCACGACGATGTCGTGGTCGACTATCCACAGTCGGGTGAGCGCATCCATGGCCGCCGAAACTTGCAGGCGCTCCGCTCGCACCATCCGGCCAAGCTCGACTTCACCATCCGCCGCATTCTCGGTGTCGGTGATCTTTGGATCACCGAATATGTGATCGACTACGACGGAAAACCGGCATTCACCGTCAGCATCATGGAGTTCCGCGACGGCAAGGTCGCCCGCGAGATCCAGTACTTCGCGGATCCGTTCGCCCCGCCGGCTTGGCGCGCCCAATGGGTCGAGCCGGTGCCCTGACGGCGGATCCGTCTTGTCGGCAGCCGGTTTCAGGGCAGGCCGCCTGGCCGCCGAAAGCTGCCAGGCGGCCCGGCCAACTCGGCAGGACACCTTGACCGGCGGAGCCCAAGAGTCCGGCCCGCCACTGTGGATTCTGATTTTGCCTCTCGTACACCACGCCCATGGACGCAACCCGCGAAGAGCCCCGACGCGTCCGACGAAGCTGGGGGCGTCCGTTCAGGCGCTGGAGCATCCGCAAACTCGCCGACTACCTAGGCAGCGGCGCCGCCCGGCGAGTGCGGATCGGCCGGGAACGGCTCCGGCAGATCGTGCATGAACGCCGGGTCACCTTCGAGCGCGCCCGCACATTGGCTAACCGCTATCCATTAGCTAGCAGTTAGGTACTAGGCTGCCCGCACGATGAACGACACCGCCGCTCGTACGACGGGGCACGACACGCCCCCGCTTACGGCTCATTCCCCCCGACGCCGCCTTGGTGCCGCACTCGCCGTCCTGCTGAGCGCCATGGCCCTGCTGTTCGCCATGAGCCCCCTGGCCGAGGCGGACTCCACCGCCGGCGGCGACGTGCAGGTCGCCCAGACGCTCGGCGACTGGGAGCTGACCGTCATCCTGCGCCGGGTCACCGGTGTGCCCGGACCTCTGCATGTGGACGTGATCACCCACACGGGCACGTCCGTCGGCCGCCTCAAGCTGACGGTGGTACCCACCGGGGTCTCCACGTCCGCGTCCGCCGCCTCGGCGTCGGGCACGGACGTCGACACCGCCGTGGTCACGTTGGGTAGCCGACCGGGGTCCTACCCCGGTGTGCTGGACGTCACCCAGGGCGGCCCGTGGGAGCTGTCACTCAGCGCCGGGAAGAGGACCGCGACGATTCCCTTCGTCGTGTCGAAGCAGACTGCCTCGCCGGCGGAGACCGCTGTCTACGTGGGCTTCAGCGGCGCCGGGGTCCTCCTCCTCGGCACCGTCCTGGTCGGCGTACGCGCGCGGCGCGGCTGGTGGACGCTGGTGCCGGCCGGCGGGATGGTCGCCTGTCTGGCCGTGGCGGTCACCGGCGCGCTGCTGTCGTCCCAGCTGCCGCTGCCGCCGTCGCAGGGTGGCCAGGTCGACGCCACCATCGACGGTGTCGGTGATCCCTACGCCTACGTCGGGCAGCGGACCAGCGACTACTCGCGCCCGCCGGCCACGCTGCTGCTGTCGTCATCCACGGTTCGCGCGGGCAAGGTCGACGATCTGCGGCTGACCCTGTCCGACGCGTCCACCGGCCTGCCCGTGGACGACGTCGTCGCCCACGACGGGGCGCTGCTGCACCTGTTGGTCATCGGCCCCTCGGGACAGCTGTGGCACCTGCACCCTGTAAGGACCAGCGCCGGCGAATTCGAGGTCGCGTTGTCCCTGCCCGAGGCCGGTCATTACGCGGTCTCCGCCGAGTTCGAACGCCGGGGTGGCGGCGTCCAGCAGCTTCGCTCCGCCACCGGCATCGACGCGGTGTCCGTCTCCGGCGCCGCCGCGCGGACCACGTCCGGTGACGCTCCGACGCGCGCGGGGACCGGTTCGCAGACCGTGGCCGGCGTCCGGGTACGGCTGACGGCGTCCTCGACGGTGGCGGGCAAGGCCGCTGCCCTCACCGCCCGCGTGGGGGACACGGCGACCCTGCAGCCCTGGCTCGGCATGCTCGGACACCTGATCGTCGTCGGCCCGGTCTCGCCCGCGGCAGCGGTGGGGACGGCGACGCAGGGCGCCCCGGTGTGGGCCCACTCCCACTCCATGGGCGCGGTGTCGGACGGCGACCACGACACGAGCGGCACCGACGACACGAGCGGCATGAAGGGGATGGCAGGCATGGGGAGGATGGAGACGTACTCGTCCTCGGCATCGCCCTCGTCCTCGGACATGAACTCGATGAGCGGTCTGACCTCCGTCAACGGCGACAGCACAGCCGACGAGACCGTCGCCGCCTACGGCCCCGACATCTCCTTCGTCTACACCTTTCCGACCATCGGCTATTACCGGATCTGGATCCAGGCCGAGCGCGACAGCACCATCCTGACCATCCCCTACCTGCTCCACGTCACCGGCACTTCGGAGAAGACCCGATGAGCGGGCATACGTCGCCGGCCGGCCGGCGGTCCCTGGTAGCCGCGGTGGTCCTGGCGGCAGCCCTGCTCACCGCGCTGGCGATCCATTCCCTGTGGGCGCCGTCGTCGGGCACGGCACAGTCCGCGTCCGACTACGCCCCGGAAGGCGCGGCGTCGCTCACTGGCGGCACCGCCCACGATGTGGTGATCCTGACGGTTTCCGCGCCCGTCACCGGCACCACCGCCGTCGACGTCCGGCTCGTACCGCGACACGGTGCCGCGACCAGCGGGTCATCACCGGTCGTCGCGGTCTCCGCGGTGCTGCCCACCGCGGGCCACGCGGTACCCGACTTCACCGCGGTACGGGCCTCGGACAACCGTTACCACGTTGCCGGCCTCCCGCTGATGATGCCCGGTCGCTGGGAGTTCCTGGTCGTCGTCGATGGCAACGGCCGCCACGACCGGCTCGTCTTCCCGCTCACCATCTCCCGCTGATCGCGCCGCGCCCTTCCGCGCGCCGTCTCCGTACGTCCATCCAGAAAGGTATGCCCGATGGACTCCGTCCACGCGCCCACGCTGACCGGCCCAGGCCAACCGTCCCCGCCCGATCACCCGCCGCGGCCCCAGCCGGCCGGCGCGGCCGGCGCGTACACCGTGCTGGCCGGTACCCTGATGTCGCTGGTCGGCGTCAGCTGGGACGTGCAGTGGCACGTCGACGTCGGCCCGGACACCTTCTTCACCCTCTCCCACCTGATGCTGTATTGCGGCAGCGCCATCGCCGGTATCGCCAGCCTGGTGATGGTGCTGCGTGCCACCTTCGCGGGGCGGGTCGGACGTCCCGCCGACCCCACCGTCGGCGGCAGTCCGGTCCGGGTTTTCGGTGGCACGTTCACCGCGCCCCTGGGGTACCTCGTCGCCGGAACCGGCGCCGCGCTGTTCCTGCTGTACGGCCTGATGGACCTGTGGTGGCACTCCCTGTACGGCTTCGACGCCGTACTGAACTCCCCGCCGCACGTTGCCCTGTTCATCTCCATCAGCCTGACCATGGTCGGCAGCGTCATCGTCTTCGCCGCCGCCCGCGCACAGCGCTGGGGGCGGATCGGGCTCGTCGTCAGCATCCCCGTGCTGATCACGTTCACCCCCATCACCACCAACGCCTTCAACGGAGTGTCCCCGGCCATCGACCCCCAGCTCGCGGGCACCGTCCTCTTCGCCGTCTGCTTCATTCTCATGGGAGGGATCACCCTGCGGCGCCGGGGGGTGGCCCTGTCCATCGCGGCCGTCCTCGGCGTCATGCAGCTCTTTCTCTGGTGGTTCTCGCCGTGGGCCGCGAAGGCCTACGCAGCCCACGTCGGGCTGCCCCTGCGGGACAACCTCCGGCACATGCCCCCTCAACTCCCCTCCGGCATACCGATGTTCATGCTCGCCGCGGCCCTGGTGATCGAGGCGCTGCTCCGGCTGGGGCGCAGGCGCGGCTGGTCGGGCCGCTGGCTGCCCCAGCTCACCGGCGCCGTCGGCGGCGTGGTGCTGAGCTTCTCCATGCTTGTGCAGACGTCGATGCTTCGCGGAGGGGCGGGCGCAGGGCCGATGGGTCCGTCCACCACATCCGCGACCACGGTGCTGACCGACGCGATCCTCGGGCTCGCGTTCGGTGCCCTGGCCGGCTACCTCGCCGCCCGCTTCGCCGTCCTGCTGCACCTCAACGCCCCCGCCACCGACCAGGAAGGCCGCTGACCCGATGCACCTCCGAACGCCGCTCCCGCCACGGCCGCGACCGGCCCGCACCACGCGCCGGCCGCTGAAGCACCGCGCCCGCGTTCTGCTCCTCGCCCTGTGCACCATAGGCGCCACGATTCTGGTCTCGGCCCCATCCGCACAGGCATACGCGCCGGTCGAGATCGTCCACACCGAGCAGGTGCAGGTCGGCCCGTACCACCTGACCGTGGGCTTCTCCAAGTGGCCGCTGCGCGCCATGCAGTCGCTGGACTTCACCTTCGCCCCCGACGGAGGACTGACGGGCAAATCCGGCATCCTCAGCATGACCGGCCCCGGTATGCAGGGGGGAATGCACATGGGGGGCCCGCTGTCCCGCCATCCGCGCAAAAGGGACGTCTGGGGCCTGGACGTTCGGTCGTTGTCCACGGCCGGACAGTGGAGCTTCACCTTCACCATCAACGGTCCCCACGGCCAGGGAACGGGCACTCTCGACAACATCACCATCCTCGCCCAGCCCGGCCCACCGCTGGCACTGAGCTGGACCCTTTGCACCCTGCCCGTCATCGGACTGATCGCCTTCCTGGTCGTCGCCTGGCGACGTCACCGTCCTTCCCGCCATCTCACGGTGGTGGGCATCTGAGACACCAGACGGCTCACGCCTGGCAGTACTCCCGAGCCCAGCAACTCGTCACCCCGCGCGGTGGCGAGATCGTGGTCGAGTACTTCGACATCGACAATCCCGCTGCGGCGGCCGTAGGCCAGCGACCTGTGAGCCTGCCCGTGGACGGAGAGTCGGTGACGAAACCTCCCGTTACTGTCCGTGCTCATGTAGATACCTGCTGTGATAGTGATGGGATCACACACTTCCGAGACACCCGAGAGGGGATCCCTGTGATCAGGCGTCTTCCGCTTACCGGCCTGACGTTGGCCGCCGCCGTGGTGGCCGGTGCTGGCCCGGCCATCGCCAGCGCGGCTCAGCCCCCTGCCCCCGGTTACCGCTGCCACGTGCTGCACCCTCACGGAGACGGCGCCTGGATGGGACGCGGCAACTGCCTCCCGTTCCACGGCGCCCCGCACCGCGGCCCCATCTTCGGCACTTTCACCCTCACCGGCCATTCGCCTGAGGGAGCGGAGAAGACCGTGACCTGCCGGGCGCACGAGGGGCAGCACTCCGGCTTCGCCGAGGTCCCGGTCTGGGTCCGCGGCTTCCGCTGCGACTAGTCGTTCGCCGACGCGCATCTCGGCGCCCGCTACCCCAGACCGCAGGGTGGCGGGTGCCGAGTAGTTGACCAATTGTCGTCGTTGGGGTTCCGGTCAGCGGTCGACTTGTGTGCGGTGGTCAAATCCATCTCGCGCGCTGGCGGAGTCGGGATTGCTCGTCCCGGTCGGCGCACAGCTGTCCGGCGGTGGCGAACCAGGCGGTCGGCTTTGTATGCCCGCCGCACGCCACGGTCCGAAGACACTGGCCAGTACGGTGCCGGGAGGCGGCCAACAGCGCGCCGTAGCCGCGTTCGCCGAGGTGGAGATGCTGGGTGGCCATGGGGGAGCATCGCCTCGGTGAGGCTGACCGTGGCGATGATGGCGGCCAGGCCGCTCACGGCCAGACGCGAGTCTGTACGGAGGCCGGCGTTTTCGAGCTGGATTTCAGGATGCGGGCAGCAACGGTATGGCGGAGGCGCTCCCACCGGACATCCTTGCCGACCTGCGGCTGCTGGTACGCCCGGACACGGTGCTGCGTTGGCACCGTGATCTGATCGGACGTCGGCACGCCGCCCGGTCCAGGCCCAAGCGGCCGGGCCGGCCGCCGACTGTGCGTTCCATCCGTGTTTTGGTGCTGCGGCCTGGTCCGGGAGAACCCTGGGTCGGGCTACCGCCGCGTGCACGGTGAACTCCTCGTGCTCGGGGTGAAGGTGGCCGCCTCGACCGTGGGGGAGATCCTCAAGGACGCCGGTATCGATCCGGCACCCAAACGCGTCTCCAGCACGTGGGCCGCCTTCCTCCGCTCACAAGCAGACACCTTGCTGGCGTGCGACTTCTTCGAAACGCGGCCCCGGCCCGCAGCCGTCGCGCTCTTCGCACCGGGCTGATGAGCACGACGGCTGCGGCTGCCGAATCAGAGATGTGGTGTGGTGTCTGGTGACGGTGGTTACGCGCGCACTGCGGCGAGCGACAGTTCCCACAGGCGGTCGGCGGCGTCCGGGTCGAGCGCGTACGGGGCTACGCCGCCGGGGGAGGATCCCACGGCCTCAGGCGTCAGCGTCTCCGCCTCGTTGTTGTCCTCGAAGTAGCGGCCGCCGATGCCCTCCAGCTGGGGGGAGGTCGCGACCAGCACGCTCGTCGCGGCGCCCTGGGCGATCGTCTTGAACCGGAACGGCGCGCCTTGGATCGAGCCGAGTTCCCCGGCCGCCTCGGCGGCGCGCAGCTGTGCGGCTTGTTCCGGATCCATGTAGCGAGACAGGTTCGTCGACATGATCACGCCGGGGTGGACGGCGTTGGCGGTGATCCCGTCGGTGGCCCAGCGGCTGGTCGCTCCGACCGCGAAGAGAACGTTGGCGGTCTTGGACTGCCCGTAGGCGAGCCACGGGTTGTAGGGGCGGGAGGTGAAGTTGATGTCGTCGAACTCGACGGGCGAGGCGTGGTGGCCGCGGGAGCTCAGCGAAACGATCCGCGCGTTGCCGGCCGCCGCGAGCGCGTCGTGGAGGCCGAGTGCGAGCGCGAAGTGGCCGAGGTGGTTGGAGGCGAACTGGAGTTCCCAGCCGTCCGGTGTGCGCTCGAGTGTGGGCAGTGCCATCACGCCGGCGTTGTTGACGAGGATGTGCAGGGGCCCGGTCCAGGCACTCGTGAAGGCGGCGATCGACGTCTTGTCTGCGAGGTCGAGCCGGCCGACATGGACGGCGTCGTTTCCGGTCGCCTTGCGGATGCCGGTCGCGGTGCGCTCGCCGGCGTCCGTGTCGCGGACCGCGAGGGTGACCGAGGCGCCGACGCTGGCGAGGGCGCGCGCGGTCTCGGCGCCGAGACCCGAGGAGGCGCCGGTGACGACTGCGTGCTTGCCGGTGAGGTCGACGCCTTCGATGACCTCGGCGGCCGTCGACTCCTCTCCGAACGGGGTGTGGATGCGCGGTGTGGTTGTCATTACCTCTGTCCTAGTCATTAGTCGGTTGCTTTTCCCTCATCTGAACAGGTGAGGGAGTCGGTCCGGCGGACCAGTGCAGGTGTCAGGGGACGGGGAGGCTCACGCCTGGTGCTCGAGTGCGGCCCGCTGCCGGGCCACCGTGTCGGCGCCCTCGTGCCAGATGTTGAGGATGCCGGTGGCCAGGGCGATGCGTTCGGTGGACTCGGCCAGCGCGGCGGCGTGGTGCACACTGCTGTTGCCCCCGAGCCAGATCGCGCCGAAGCCGAGATCTTCCAGCTCGGCTGCCGCGTGTCGCCGCTGTTCTTGAAGTACCGGGTCTTCGGAGCGCAGTTCGTGGCTGAAGATTCCGAAGCCGAGCACCCAGCCGATGTTCGAGGCGAAGACGAACATGAGCATTGCCCCGAGCTCCACCAGGAGCGATCCGATCAGGACGGGTCGGCGTCCGACGTGGTCGGACAGGGAACCGGCGACCAGGAGAGCCGCCAGCAGGCCCAGCGCGTAGGACGCGAAGGCGACCGTCAGCATCCAGGCCGGGAAGCGCCACTGCTGCTCGAAGACGACCAGCAGCGGCGTGGGCGCGCCCGCGGCCACATAGAGCGCCGCGAAGACGGCGCCCGACGCGGCGAACGCAGTGGAAGGAGCAAGCAGCCTCCGGGCCCGGGCAGGCTCGGTGCTCACAGGGACCGGGCTGCGGTCAAGTGTTGATTCGATGACGCGGAACACCTCGAAGCCCCCTAAGGCCAGGATCTGTGCGTTACGGGCAGCGTAGACCCAGGGGAGGGTTATTGCCAAATCCCGTGCGTTACCTTGGGGTCCATGACTGCAGAATCGTCCCCGCGGCGCCGCACCGGCGGCCGCAGCGCCGCTGTGCTCGCGTCCATCAAGAAGGCCGTCGAGGAACTGATCGCCGAACGAGGCAGCGATGCCATCACCGTCCCGATGGTCGCGGAGCGGGCCGGGGTGAATCACTCCAGCATCTACCGGCGATGGGGTGATGCGCGGACCATGATCAACGACCTGGCGACCTATCGGCTGGACCCCGAGCGCGGCCTTCCCGACACCGGGGATGTGCGGGCTGACCTGACTGCATGGGCGCAGGAGCTGATCAGCCACTACAGCGTCCCGGTGAACGCTGCCATCCTTCGGGGCGGGGCCGCCGCAGCGGGAGAGAGTGAATCGGACTGCCTGCGCGACCGGCGGGCGGAGGCGGCTGCCTTCGCCTCCCGGTCCGGCGGCGCCTTCAGTGGTGACGACGTCATCGACCGGGTGGTGGCCCCGATCATCTACCGCGTCATCTTCCTGCCCTGGACCCTGTCCGAGGTCGACGTACACGCCTACGTGGACGAACTCTGTGGCCGGCGCCCCTGAGCCCCCTCTCCTTCATCCGCGCTCGATGCGCAGATGTTTGCGTTAAGGAACGCTCAGCGCGCATCGGCCGGCCTGATCATCTCACTGGCTGACCAGCCACTAACGGCCCCAGCGACCCCAGGAAGGAGCACCCCACGGCCCGTGGAACCGCCGCCCACCCGAGCACTCCGGGCGGCCCGCCACGAACCCGTAAACCCCGAACCAGACGAACAGGCATGAACCACCGGCCGACCGAATCGCTTGCCCAACCCGGCCGAGCCGTGAGTCATCGAGGTTGACACTGCATCTAGGTAGACTTTTAATGTCTGCCATACACCCCAGGTGGGCCGAATTCGACTCGGGTGCCCGACGAGCAAAGGCGTCGTCGGTCATGGAGAGCAGTCTGCATGCCGTTGAATAGAGAGCGTCGCTGGCGCGCTACCCGTCTCTCTCCGTGATGGGGCGCATGCTGAACGGATGGATCCCACTGTGCGGCCCCACCGGCGGCACTAGCCGGATCTTCGGTGTCACCTCACGCGAAGCGCGAGTTTCGCGTGGTCGGCCTCGGGGAGCCGGTCGCGCTGTGGTGTGTAGTCCAGCCAGCGCCGGGTGCGGCCCCGTAAACGCAGTTCTGTGCCGCGACAGAACATTAGACACATCAAACGCACTTTAGGTTGATGGCTCGCCCGACCGCAGGCGTAATTGGTTCGACCTGGCGGATGGCATTGCTCCCAATGGCCGTGCGTTTAGCGATCCCTCTGTGAACTGGGCCACATCTTAGCGATCTGGTGCACAGGATTTTGCCTGCTCGGCGTGCACCCACCAAGCCGACGTGCATGGCTCCGACCTGGCTAAATGCTCCTAACGCATGGTCGTTGGCCTGACGAGTAGTTGCGCAATGGCCGTTCACTACGAATCCCGGGAGTTCCCATGCCGCTCCGTCAAGTCCCCGAGCCGGTCGGGAAACTGGCCGACCTGCTGCACGCCCGCAGAAACACCACGCCCGTCGGACCACAGAAATGAGCGGGACGATCTCGGCGGCCGACTACCTCGTCGGCTCCCCTGACCTAGGCGACTCGGCACACCATCGCGGCCTGCCGGAGGTGTTCGCGGCGGCTGTGAAGGCCCACGGCGACGCCCCGGCCGTCCTGGCGGCCGGCGGCGAGCGGTGGACGTGGAACCAGTGGCGGGCCGAGTCGCGGGCGCTGGCGGCCGGTCTGCGCGGGCTGGGCATCGGTGTCGGCGACGTCGTCGGGGTGCATCTGCCGAACTCGTGGGAGTTCCTGGTCGCTCACGTCGCGGTCGCCGAGCTCGGCGCTGTCATGCTTCCCCTGCACATCGCCTACGGTGAGCGGGATCTGGTCGCGTTGGCGCGGCAGGCCGGGGCTCGGCTGCTGATCCTGCCGGCGGCGCACCGGCCTCGTCTGTCTGATGTGGAGTCACTCGAACACGTCGTGGTCGTCGGTGACGTCGACAGCGAATCGGCGGGCCGGCTGTCGTTCGGTTCGTTGGTGCGTGATCACCGTGATGTGGCATCCGTGGCCGTCGAGTCGAACCCGGACCTGCCGTTCGTGGTGTTGCCGTCGTCGGGCACGACGTCGGGCCGCCCCAAGCTGTGCCTGCACAGCCATGGTGCGTTGCTGTCGAACGCGGCGCGGGTGGCGCTGGACGGCCGGGCACGCGGCGACGACACGATTGTGAGTGCCAGCCCGTTCACCCACCTGTTCGGGCTGCTGTCGGTGCACCTGTCGCTGCTCACCGGTGGCCGGCAGGCGCTGCTGCCCCGGTGGGACGTGGCGGCCTGCCACGATCTCGTCGGCCATACCGGCGCGAGCGTGTTGTTCGCGGTGCCGGCGCAGCTGCGCGACCTGGTGCAACGGCTGCGAGGTGACGCGGCGGCCGGGCCGTTGCAGCTACGCGAGGTACGGACTGGTGGCGCGGCCGTACCCGGCTCGCTGGTGGCCGACGTGCGGCAGCTGACCGGGGCGACCACGATCGTGCAGTGGGGCATGTCCGAACTCGGCGCCGGCACGGCGACGCGGCCGGACGACCCGCCCGAGGTCGCGGTACGCAGCATCGGCCGACCGTTCACCGGGAGCGCGGCTCGCGTCGTGGACGAGGCCGGTCGAGCGTGCCCGAACGGCGAGGTCGGGGAACTGCAGTACCGGGGGCCGCATCTGTTCCGGGGCTATCTCGGCGATCCCGAAGGCACCCTGGCGGCGATCACCGCGGACGGCTGGCTACGTACGGGTGATCGGGCCAGCCGCAACGCGGACGGCACCGTCAGCTACGCGGGGCGCGACGCCGAGGTGATCAATGTCGGCGGGCTGAAGTTCAACGCGTCGGAGATCGAGGGACTGCTCAGCGATCTGCCGCAACTGGCAGCGGTGGCCGTCGCGGGCCGTCCGGACGCCCGGCTTGGCCAGTATCCGTGTCTCGTCGCCGCCGTACGCCCCGGCGGGACCGTCGACCTGCCCATGATCCACGCCCACCTCACCGCGAAGGGCACGGCGGAGTACAAGCTGCCGGTGGAGCTGGTCCTGGTGGACGAGCTGCCGCTCACGCCCACCGGCAAGATCGCGCGCGGTGGCCTGGTCGAACTACTCGCCGGCGAGACGCGGGGACCGGCCGATCGGTGGCCGGCCCGGCTGGCGGCGCTGAGCGAGGCGGAACGCGGCCGCGTGGCGTTGGCGTTGGTGCGCGAGCGGCTCGCCGGGCTGTTCCCGGACGACGCCGCCGGGGCCGTGGACCGCACGTTCCGGGAGCTGGGCGTGAGTTCACTCGGCGCGGTGCGTCTCGCGGTGGACCTGGCCGCGGTCACCGGGTTGCCGCTGCCGACGACCGTGCTCTTCGATCATCCGACGCCGGGGGCGCTGGCGCGACACCTGGTGGACCTGGCCGCCGGCGAACACGTGACCGTCGGTCATCCGACGCCATTGGCTCTGGCTGAGCATCTGAAGGTGGAGTCGTTCGGTGGGGGCGCCGCCCTTGCGACACCGCGGAGCCCGGTGGTAGTGGGTGATGCGGTTGCGATTGTGGGGATGAGCTGCCGGTATCCAGGTGGGGTTTCCTCGCCGGAGGATTTGTGGCGGCTTGTTGCCGACGAGGTGGATGCGGTGTCGGAGTTCCCCGATGATCGCGGCTGGAACGTGGAGCGGCTCTACGATCCCGATCCGGATCGTGCGGGGACGTCGTATGTGCGGCGTGGCGGGTTCTTGCATGACGCGGCCGATTTCGATGCTGGTTTCTTCGGGGTTTCGCCGCGTGAGGCGTTGGCGATGGATCCGCAGCAGCGGTTGTTGCTGGAGTCGTCGTGGGAGGTGTTGGAGCGGGCGGGTATCGACCCGGAGTCGCTGCGGGGCAGCGACACGGGTGTTTTCGCCGGGGTGATGTATCACGATTATGCGACGCGGCTGGACCTGGTTCCGGAGGATATGGAGGCGTATCTGGGGCTCGGTAGCGCGGGAAGTGTGGCTTCTGGCCGGATCGCGTACACGTTCGGTTTCGAGGGGCCGGCGGTGTCGGTGGATACGGCTTGTTCGTCGTCGCTGGTGGCGTTGCATCTGGCCGCGCAGTCGCTGCGGTCGGGGGAGTGTTCGCTGGCGTTGGCGGGCGGAGTGGCCGTGATGGCGTCGCCTGCCACCTTTGTGGAGTTTTCGCGGCAGCGGGGATTGTCGCCCGATGGCCGGTGTAAGGCTTTTGCGGCGGGAGCGGATGGCACCGGCTGGGGAGAGGGCGTCGGCGTGCTCTTGCTGGAGCGGCTTTCCGATGCCCGCCGTCATGGGCATCCGGTGCTGGCCGTGGTGCGGGGTTCGGCGGTGAATCAGGATGGTGCGTCGAACGGTCTCACCGCGCCGAGCGGTGTTTCTCAGGAGCGGGTGATTCGGCGGGCTCTTTCCGTTTCCGGTCTTGGTGTGTCCGACGTGGATGTCGTGGAGGCGCATGGGACGGGGACGGTACTGGGAGACCCGATTGAAGCAGGGGCTCTTTTGGCGACATATGGGCGCCGCGATCCGGGCACGCCGTTGTGGCTGGGTTCGTTGAAATCGAATATCGGTCATACGCAGGCCGCGGCCGGCGTCGGCGGGATCATCAAAATGGTCGAGGCGATGCGACGCGGGATCTTGCCGCGGACGTTGCATGTCGACGAGCCGTCTCCGCATGTCGATTGGTCGTCGGGCGCGGTCGAGCTCCTGACCGAACAGCGGCCATGGCCGGAGCTGGGCCGGCCGCGGCGCGCGGCGGTGTCGTCGTTCGGAGTCTCCGGAACCAACGCGCACGTCATCCTCGAGCAGGCGCCGGCCGCCGAGGAGCCAGTCCAAGACCGGTCCGGGTTGCCTGTGGTGCCGTGGCTGCTGTCCGCGCGAAACAGTGCCGCCTTGCGGGCGCAGGCGGAACGGCTCCTGTCCTTCACCGACACACAAACCGACATCGACGCACTCGATATCGGCTACTCCCTCGCCACAACCCGATCCCGGCTCGACCATCGAGCCGTAATTCTCGGCACCAACCGGCAAGAACGCCACACCGCCCTCGAAGCAGTGGCCGGTGGTGCGCCTGCGGCGAAAGTGATCGAGGGAACCGCGGCCGGAGCACCCGCGGTCGCCTTCCTGTTCAGCGGTCAGGGCAGCCAGCGTCCTGGAATGGGCCGTGAACTGTACGACACGTATCCCGTGTTCGCCCGCGCTTTCGACGAGGTGTGCGCGAAGCTCGCCGATCGGCTGCAGAAGAACGTCCGCGACGTGGTGTTCGCCGTCGCGGGCACGGCGGAGGCGAAGTCACTGGACCAGACCGTGTTCACCCAGGCGGCTCTGTTCGCGATCGAGATCGCGCTGTTCCGGCTGGCCGAGTACCTCGGCGTCCGGCCGGCCTACCTGATGGGGCATTCGATCGGTGAGCTCACCGCCGCGCATCTCGCCGGTGTGTTGTCGCTGGACGACGCGGTGGCGCTGGTCGCGGCTCGTGGCCGGTTGATGCAGGCCTTGCCTGCCGGTGGGGCGATGATCGCCGTCGAGGCGGCCGAGGAGGAGGTCCGGCCGCGGCTGCGGGCTGGAGCCGGGATCGCGTCCATCAACGGGCCGAGGTCCGTCGTGCTCTCCGGTGACGAGGACGCGGTGATCGCGATCGCCGGGCAGTTCCGGGCGGAGGGCCGCAAGACGAAGCGGCTTCGGGTCAGTCATGCCTTCCACTCGCCCCTGATGGAGCCGATGCTGGACGAGTTCCGCCGGGTGGCCGAGGAACTGTCGTACCGGCCACCGGTGATCCCCGTGGTGTCGAACCTGACCGGGGCGGTCGTCGACGGGGACGACCTGCGCACGCCGGACTACTGGGTGCGGCACGTGCGCGACGCGGTCCGGTTCAGCGACGGTGTGCGGGCCCTGCGCGCGGCCGGGGTGACCGCGTTCCTCGAGCTGGGCCCGGACGGCGTGCTCACCGCCACGGCGCAGGAGTCGTTGCTCGAACCGTCCGATGTGGACGCTCTCGTGCTCACGTCGGCACTGCGTCGTGACCGGGACGAGAACGTCGCGTTCCTGACCGCGCTGTCCGAGCTGCACGTGCACGGCGTGCCGGTGGACTGGGCCCGGCCGTTCGCGGACCGCGGTGCCCGGAAGGTGGAGCTTCCGACCTACGCCTTCCAACGCCGTCGCTACTGGCTGGAACGCTCCGGGGCGGCCACCGCGGCCGGGCCTGCCGCGTCGCCGGACGCGGCGGAAGACGGAGCACCGGTGCGGTTCGCCGAACTGCCGGAGGCCGAGCGCGGCAGGGCCTTGATCGAACTCGTGCGCGTCCACGCGGCGATCGTCCTCGGACATGACGGGCACGGCGACATCGAGCCCGGGCAGGCGTTCAACGAATCCGGCTTCGACTCGGTGACCGCGGTCCAGCTGCGCAACCGCCTGGTGGCGGCGACCGGAGTGGTCCTGCCGGTGACCGTGCTGTTCGACCATCCGACTCCCTTGGCTCTGGCTGAGCATCTGGGGGTGGAGTTGTCCGGCGGGCGCTCGGCGGAACCCACCCTGGTGACACCGCGGAGTTCGGTGGAGGACGACGCGATCGCGATCGTGGGGATGAGTTGCCGGTTTCCTGGTGGGGTTTCCTCACCGGAGGGTTTGTGGCGGCTCGTCGTCGACGAGGTGGATGCGGTCTCGGAGCTTCCCGAGAATCGCGGCTGGGACGTGGAGCGGCTCTACGATCCCGATCCGGATCGTGCGGGGACGTCGTATGTGCGGCGTGGCGGGTTCTTGCACGACGCGGCCGATTTCGACGCGGGATTCTTCGGAGTCACCCCGCGTGAGGCGGCTGCGATGGATCCGCAGCAGCGCCTGTTGCTGGAGTCGTCGTGGGAAGTGCTCGAGCACGCGGGTATCGATCCGGTGACGCTGCGCGGCAGTAGAACAGGCGTGTTCGTCGGCGTCGTCCACCACGACTACGGCGCCCGGCTCTACGGCAACCTGCCCGAGGCGGCAGAGGGCTACGTCGCCATCGGCAGTGCGGCCAGCGTGGCTTCGGGCCGAATCGCGTACACGCTCGGTTTCGAGGGCCCCGCGGTGACGGTCGACACGGCGTGTTCGTCGTCGCTGGTGGCGTTGCACCTGGCCGCGCAGTCGCTGCGCCAAGGGGAGTGCTCGCTGGCGATCGCCGGCGGCGCGACCGTGATGTCCGCCCCGCTTCCCTTCATCGAATTCAGCAGGCAGCGGGCGTTGTCGCCGGATGGCCGATGCAAGGCCTTCGCCGCGGGGGCGGATGGCACCGGGTGGGGCGAGGGCGCGGGTGTGCTCCTGCTGGAGCGGCTGTCCGATGCCCGCCGTCACGGGCATCCGGTGCTGGCTGTGGTGCGGGGTTCGGCGGTGAATCAGGACGGCGCCTCGAACGGTCTCACCGCGCCGAGTGGTGTTTCCCAGGAGCGGGTGATCCGGCAGGCGCTCGCTGTCTCCGGTCTCGATGTGTCCGATGTGGACGTTGTGGAGGCGCATGGGACCGGCACCAAGCTGGGAGACCCGATCGAAGCGGGAGCGCTCTTGGCGACGTACGGCCGCCGGGATCCGGATAATCCGTTGTGGCTGGGTTCGCTGAAGTCGAATATCGGTCATACGCAGGCCGCGGCCGGCGTCGGCGGGATCATCAAAATGGTGATGGCGATGCGGCACGGCGTACTGCCGAAGACGTTGCATGTCGACGAGCCGTCGCCGCACGTGGATTGGTCATCGGGCGCGGTCGAGCTGCTGACCGAGCAGCGGGAGTGGCCCGAAGCAGGGCGGCCGCGACGGGCGGCGGTGTCGTCGTTCGGCATGAGCGGAACCAACGCACACGTCATCATCGAACAGCCGGAGCCGATCGCCGAGTCCGGCCAGGGGCGGAAGGCACTCTCCGCGATACCGATCGTGGTGAGCGGCCGGGGCGAAGCCGCCCTCTGTGCTCAGGCGGAACGCCTGGTGTCTCATGTGGACACCGATCTTGTCGATCTCGCCTACTCGTCGATCGTGACGAGGTCCGCGTTCGCCGACCGCGCGGTCGTCATCGCCACCGGTACGGACCAGGCGCGGCAGGCATTGAAGGCGCTGGCGGCCGGAGAGCGGCGCGACGATCTCATGCGAGGCACGGCGAGCAGCGACCCGAAGACCGTTTTCGTCTTCCCCGGTCAGGGTCCGCAGTGGTTCGGGATGGCCTCGGAGCTCCTGGAATCTTCGCCGGTGTTCGCGGAGCGGATGGCCGAGTGCGCGGCTGCGCTGGCGCCGTTCGTGGACTGGCGGCTGCACGAGGTCATCGGTGACGAAAACGCTTTGGCGCGAGTGGATGTCGTGCAGCCGGTGCTGTGGGCAGTGATGGTCTCACTCGCCGAGGTATGGCGTTCGTTCGGTGTCGTTCCCGCCGCGGTGGTGGGGCATTCGCAGGGTGAGATCGCGGCGGCCTGTGTCGCGGGAGCGCTCACGCTGGAGGACGGGGCGCGGGTGGTGGCCCTGCGCAGCCAGGCGATCACCGCGCTGGGGGGCAGCGGCGGCATGATGTCGTTGAGCCTGCCCGCCGAGCAGGCCGAGAACCTGGTGGCGCCCTGGGACGGGCGGATCCAGGTCGCCGCGATCAACGGGCCGGCCTCCACCGTGGTGGCCGGAGATCCGGACGCACTTGACGACCTGCTGGCCACCTGCGAGGCCTCGGAAATCCGGGCGCGGCGGATTCCGGTGGACTACGCCTCGCACACCTCGCACGTCGAAGCGATCCGCGACGAGGTTCTGGAGGCACTGGCCGGTGTCAGCCCACGATCGTCCGGAATCGCCTTCTATTCCACGCTGACCGGGCAGCGCATCGACACCGCGGAACTCGGCGCTGGATATTGGTACGACAACCTGCGCGGCACCGTCCAGTTCGAGCAGGCCACCCGGCGGCTGATCGAGGACGGGCATGACCTGTTCGTCGAGACCAGCGCGCATCCGGTACTCACCACCGCGATCCAGGACAGCCTCGACACAGACGGCCTCGATGCGCTGCGCGGCGGGACGGCCGTCGGTTCGCTGCGCCGGGACGAGGGTGGCTGGCAGCGTCTGCTCACCTCGTTCGCGGAAGCGTACGTGCGGGGGGCTCCGGTCGACTGGAGCCTGCTGTTCGCCGGGGCCGGCGCGCGCCGGGTCCAGCTTCCGACCTACGCGTTCCAGCGCGATCGATACTGGCTCGACGCGAGCCCGGCGACCGGCACCGCGTCCGCGGTCGGACAGACCAGCCCGGAACATCCGCTGCTCGGCGCGGCGATCACTCTGGCCGGGGGCGACGGCGTCCTCTTCACGGGCAGGCTGTCGTTGGCGACCCACGCATGGCTCGCGGATCACGGTGTATTCGACATGGTGATCCTGCCCGGCACCGCGTTCCTCGAACTGGCCCTGCGAGCGGCCGAGGAGGTGGGCTCCGACCTGGTCGAAGAGCTGACCATCGAGGCCCCGCTGGTCCTGCCGGAGAACGGTGCCGTGCAGCTGCAGGTCTCGGTCGGTGGTCCGGACCAGGCGGGACGGCGTCCAGTGAACGTGTATTCCCGTCCGGAAGGGGACGCGACCGAGGAGTGGACCCGGCACGCGAGCGGCATGCTCGGCTCGGGTGGCGGTGCGGGCGCGCCGGCGTCCGACACGTGGCCGCCCGCCGGTGCCGAGGAGATCTCCGTCAGCGAGCTTTACGACGACTTCGCCGCGATCGGCTTCGCCTACGGCCCGGTATTCCAGGGCTTGACGGCGGTCTGGCGCCGGGGCGGCGAAGTCTTCGCTGAGGTCGGTCTCGGCCAGGAGGGCCGGAACGAGGCCGCCCGGTTCGGCATCCATCCGGCGTTGCTGGATGCCGTACTGCACGCGACTGTCGCGGGCCGCCTCGTCAATGCCGACGACTCCGGCAGGCTGCCGTTCTCCTGGACCGGAGTGTCCCTTCACGCCGCCGGCGCGTCCGAGCTGAGGGTCCGGCTGACTTCGGCGGGAGACGACGCGATCTCGCTGGCGATCGCCGACGGTACCGGCAGGCCGGTGGCATCGGTCGAATCCCTTGCGGTCCGCCCGGTTTCGCCCGAGCAGCTGACGGCCGCGGGCGGGGCCGCGCACCGGTCGCTGTTCCGCGTGGACTGGGCCAAGACGGCCGTTCCGCCAGTGGACGCCGGAGAACCTCTGACGCCGCACGCGGATCTGACCTCGCTTGGCGATTCGCCGCCTGCCGTCGTCGCGGTGTCCGCTGAGCAGGGCTCCGGCGACCTCGCGGTGCGGGCGCGTTCGGCGACCCAGTGGGCGCTGGCGCTTGTCCAGGAATGGCTCGCCGATGAGCGTTTCGCATCCTCCCGGCTGGTCGTCGTGACGCGCGACGCGGTGGGGACGGACATCGCGGCCGGGCTCGATCCGGCCGGCGCGGCCGTCTGGGGGCTGGTGCGGTCGGCACAGTCGGAGAACCCGGACCGGTTCGTGCTGGTCGACGTCGACACCGACCAGCACGAGGCCGTCCCGCCGGAGCTGCTGTCGGCCGCGGTCGCCACCGGTGAGCCGCAGCTGGCGATCCGCGGGGGCTCGGTGCTGGTGCCGCGGCTGATCCGGCCGGCCGCCGCGGGCACGGAGAAGACGGGCCCGGAGAACCAGCCTTGGGATCCGGGCGGAACGGTGCTGATCACCGGTGGGACCGGCACCCTTGGTGGTTTGATCGCCCGGCATCTCGTCGCCGCGCGGGGCGTTCGTCGGCTGCTGCTGACCAGTCGGCGCGGCGCGGCGGCAGAGGGCGCCGGCGAGCTCGTCGCCGAGCTGACCGAGCTTGGCGCGTCCGTGACCGCCGTGGCCTGCGACGTCTCGGACCGGAACGCGGTCGCGAAGCTGCTGGCCGAACATCCGCCTGCCGCCGTGGTGCACCTGGCCGGGACCCTGGACGACGGAGTGATCTCCGCGCTGACGCCGGACCGCGTCGACGCCGTGCTGCGGCCCAAGGTCGACGCCGCGGTGAACCTGCACGAGCTGACCAGCGGCCTGTCGGCGTTCGTGCTGTTCTCCTCGGTCTCTGGCACCTTTGGCGGTCCCGGCCAGGCGAACTACGCGGCGGCCAACGCGTTCCTCGACGGCCTCGCCTGGCAGCGGCGGGCCGAGGGACTGCCCGCCACGTCGCTGGCCTGGGGGCTGTGGGCGCAGGACAGCGGGATGACCGGTCACCTCGGTGAGCTCGATCTGGCCCGGATGGCCCGCAGCGGGTTCCGGCGGCTGACCTCGGCCGAGGGGCTGGAGCTGTTCGACGTGGCGCTCGGGTTCGGCGACTCCGCTCTGGTCCCGGTCCCGCTCGATACCGCGGCTCTGCGAGCGCAAGGTGATTCGATCCATCCGCTGCTGCGCGGGCTGGTCCGTGTCCCGGCCCGGCGCAAGGCCCAGGACGCCGCTTCCGGGGAAACGCTTGCCCGCCACCTGCGTGGACTGGCCGCGACGGACCGCCGGGAGTTCCTGCTCACGCTGGTGCGCACCGAGGCCGCCGGCGTGCTGGGCCTCGCGGGCCCGGCGCCGGTGCCGGCGGGCGGCACCTTCGCCGCCGCCGGGTTCGACTCGCTCACCGGGGTCGATCTGCGGAACCGGTTGTCGGCGGCGACGGATCTACGGCTGCCCGCGACGTTGATCTTCGACCACCCCAGCCCGGCCGCGCTCGCCGGCTTCCTCCTCGACCTGCTCCTCCCGGACGACGGCGGCGAGGCGGGCGAAGAGGAACGGCCGGACTTGGTCGCCGAAATGGACGCCGAGGACCTGGTCCGGTACGTCCTCGGTGATATCGAAGCCTGATCCCCAACGCCGACTGGAAGAGGAGACCAAAGCCGATGGCCGCGTCCAACGAGCAGCTTGTCCAGGCCTTGAGAAAATCGGTCCAGGACAACGTGCGGTTGCGCGATCTCGTCGCACATTCGACCGAGCCGATCGCCATCATCGGGATGGGGTGCCGGTTTCCCGGTGGCGTGCGGTCACCGGAGGACCTGTGGCAGCTGGTGGCCACCGGCACGGACGCGGTCGGCGGATTCCCCACCGACCGTGGCTGGGATCTTGACCGGCTCTACGATCCGGATCCCGAGCGGCCGGGCACCTGCTATGTCCGTGAGGCCGGTTTCCTCTCCGACGTCGCCGAGTTCGACCCGGTCTTCTTCGGAATCGCGCCGCGCGAGGCGGCGGCGATCGACCCGCAGCAGCGGCTGCTGCTGGAAACCGCATGGGAGGCGGTGGAACGCGCCGGCATCGACGCGCTGTCCCTGCGGGGCAGCCGCACCGGCGTGTTCGCCGGGGTGATGTACGACGACTACGGCTCCCGGCTGTCTCCGGCCATCCCGGAGGATGTCGAGGGCTACGTCGGTATCGGCAGTGCGGGCAGCGTGGCGTCAGGTCGGATCTCGTACACGTTCGGGTTCGAGGGTCCCGCGGTGTCGGTGGACACGGCGTGTTCGTCCTCGTTGGTGGCACTGCATCTGGCTGTGCAGTCGCTGCGGCAGGGGGAGTGTTCGCTGGCGCTCGCCGGCGGTGTCGCGCTGATGGCGACTCCGGGCGTCTTCGTCGAATTCAGCAGGCAACGGGGTTTGGCGCCCGACGGCCGGTGCAAGTCCTTCGCCGAGGGTGCGAACGGCACCAACTGGGGCGAGGGCGCCGGCCTGCTCCTGCTGGAACGGCTCTCCGACGCCCGCCGTCACGGACATCCGGTGCTGGCCGTGGTCCGCGGTTCGGCGGTGAACCAGGACGGGGCGTCGAACGGGCTGACCGCGCCGAACGGCCCTTCCCAGGCCCGGCTGATCCGCTACGCGCTGGCGAACGCCGGACTGACCGCGGCCGAGGTGGACGCGGTCGAGGCACACGGCACCGGAACCGCGCTGGGCGATCCGATCGAGGCACAGGCCCTGCAGGCCACCTACGGCCAGGAGCGGACCGGCGGCAGGCCGCTGTGGCTCGGGTCGCTGAAATCGAACATAGGCCACGCCCAGGCCGCGGCAGGCGTCGGGGGCGTGATCAAGATGGTGCAGGCGATGCGGCACGGTGTGCTGCCACGGACGTTGCATGTGACCGAGCCATCGCGGCAGATCGACTGGTCCGCCGGCGAGGTGGAGCTGCTGACCGAGCCGCAGCCGTGGCCGGAAACGGGCCGGCCGCGCCGCGCCGCGGTGTCGTCCTTCGGGGTCAGCGGCACCAACGCTCACGTCATCGTCGAGCAGGCACCGCCCGAGGACGAAACCGAGCGGTCGGCCGAACGCACGGTCCCGGTGGTGCCGTGGCCGCTTTCGGCGCGCGGGAAGGCCGCGTTGCGCGCGCAGGCGGCAAGCCTGCTGTCCTTTGTGGACGCCGAGGCCGAGCTGAGCCCGCTGGACGTCGGGTATTCACTGGTGACCACGCGCGCCGCGTGGGCGGACCGGGCGGTCGTCGTCGGCACGGACCGCGATGGCCTGCGCGCTGGTCTTGCCGGACTGGCGGCAGGCGAGCCGGCGGAAACGGTGGTCACCGGCACCGCCGACGTCGAGGGCAAGGTCGTGTTCGTCTTTCCCGGCCAGGGCGCGCAGTGGGTGGGCATGGCGGCCGAACTGCTCGAGACCGCACCGGTTTTCGCGGAGCGGATGCAAGAGTGCGCGACGGCCTTGGCGCCGTTCGTGGACTGGGACCTGTTCGTGGTGCTGCACGACGAAGAGGCGTTGCGGCGGGTGGACGTCGTCCAGCCGGTGTGCTGGGCGGTGATGGTCGCCTTGGCCCAGCTGTGGCGCGCGTACGGTGTCGTGCCGTCGGCGGTCGTCGGGCATTCTCAGGGCGAGATCGCGGCGGCCTGCGTCGCCGGGGCACTGTCCCTGGACGACGCGGCGCGGGTGGTCGCGCTGCGGAGCCGGGCGATCCGCGCGCTGGCCGGCACCGGCGGGATGGCTTCGGTGCGGGCGTCGGCGGAGCGGGTCGCGGAGCTGGTCGGTGATCGTGTCGGACAAGTGCGCATCGCCGCCTTCAACGGCCCGTCCGCGACCGCGGTCTCCGGCGAGCCGGACGCGGTGGAGGAGGTGGTGCGCCGGGCCGAGGCCGCCGGGCTCAGGGCGCGTCTGATCGCGGTGGACTACGCGTCGCACTCGCCGCAGGTCGAACGCATCGCGGGTGACCTGCTGACCGCGCTCGACGGCATTCGGCCGATGTCCGCGGAGATCCCGTTCTTCTCCACTGTGGATGAGAAATGGCTCGACACCGCCGCGCTCGACGCCGAGTACTGGTACCGCAACCTCCGCCAGCCGGTGCTGTTCTCCTCCGCCTGCCGTGCCCTCGCCGAAGAGGGCCACAGCGCGTTCGTCGAGGTCAGTCCCGCTCCGGTGCTGACGACCGCGATGGAAGAGGAGCTGGAGGACCTGCCGGTGCCGACCGTGGTGACCGGCACGCTGCACCGGGCCGACGGCGGCTCGGCTCGTTTCCTTGCCTCGCTGGCTCGGCTGCACGTCCGGGGAATCCCTGTCGACTGGCCCGAGGTCTTCGCCGGAACGGGTCCGCGGCGGGCGGACTTGCCGACGTACGCCTTCCAACGCCGGCGTTACTGGTTGGACGCGGCGCGATCGGTGGCCGATCGCGCGTCGGATCACCCGCTGCTGGACGCACCGATCAGGCTCGCGGGTGGGGACCGCGTGGTGATCACCGGCCGCTTGTCCGCCCAGGCGTCGTACGGCTCCGCGGTGTTCATCGAGCTGGCTGTGCGTGCCGGTGACGAAGTGGGCTGTGACCTCCTCGAGGAGCTGACGATCTCCGAACCGCTGGTGCTGCCGGAGGACGAGGGGCGGCACCTCCAGGTGGCCGTCGCGGAGCCGGATGCGCGGGGCAGGCGAGTCGTCACCATCCACTCGTCTCCCGCGGGTGACGACACCTGCTGGACCACGCACGCCACCGGGATGCTCGCCACTGGAAAGCCGGGCGAGCCGACCTCAGCGCAGGGCGAGCGGCTCGCCGAAGTATCGCTGCCCGAGGCCATGGTGGCCGAGGCCGGCCGGTTCGGTCTCCATCCGGCGTTGCTGGACGCCGCACTGCGCGCCGTGACCGACACGGAGTACGCCGTTTCCTGGCGAGGCTTCTCCCTGCTCGCGACCGGGGCGACGATGCTGAAGGCCCGAGCGTTCCCAGCCGGACCCGGTGCGGTGTCCCTGCTGCTGTCCGACGGCGCCGGCTTGCCGGTGGCCGTCGCGGAAGCGGTGGTCCCGGGGCAGGCTCCGCCTCGGCGCCGTGAGCCGGACGCATCGGGTCCGCGTGCTCGCGCGTCGGCCAGGCGGGCAGCGCAGTCCACTGAGGACAGTGAGGCCGGCGCCGAACGGCTGCGTGGACTGCCCGCCGAGGAGCGGCATCGGGCGCTGGTCGAGCTGGTCCGGGCCACCGCGGCGAAGGTGTTCGGGCACGCCGGCATCGAGGAGCTCCAGGCGGCCAGTTCGCTTTCCGAATTCGGCCTCGACTCACTGTTGTCCGCCGAGCTGCGTGACCGGCTGGCCGCGGCGACCGGGCTTCGACTTCCCCTTGCCGCCATCTTCGGCAACGACACCCCCACCGCGCTCGCCGGTTTCCTGGCCAGGCAGCTGGAGGGTGAGAGGACGGACGCCGCGGTCGACTTCGAGGCCGAAGTACGGCTGGCCTACGACGTGCGGCCGGCGGCGGAGATCGTGCGGAGCGCCGCCGACCCCGAACACGTCCTTCTCACCGGCTCTACGGGCTTTCTCGGCGCGTTCTTGTTGCGCGACCTCATGCGGGAGACCGCGGCGACCGTGCACTGCTTGGTGCGTGCGGAATCGGAGTCCGCCGCCATGGACCGGCTCCGGGCCAACCTCCAGTGGTACGAGCTCGCGGACGCCGTGGACTTCGGTCGCGTTTCGGTTGTCCGCGGTGATCTCGGCCTGCCGGGACTCGGACTGTCCACTGAGGACTACGACGTCCTGGCACGCACCGTCGACGCCGTCTACCACGCGGGCTCCGTCGTCAACCATCTGCAGCCCTATCACCTGCTGAAGCAGATCAACGTCATCGGCACCGAAGAGGTGCTACGCCTGGCCGCGAGGCACCGCAGTGTGCCGGTGCACTACGTGTCGACCATGGGCGTCTTTGCGCACAGGGTGTCCGACGGCTCGCCACTTCGCACGAGTTCCGTGACCGGCCCGGCCGCCGCCCTGAAGACCGGGTATCAGCAGAGCAAGTGGGTCGCGGAGGAGATCGTCCGGCTGGCCGCCGAGCGTGGCTTGCCGGTGAGCGTCTATCGCCCCGACTTGGTGTCCGGCGATCGGACCACCGGTGCGTGCCAGACCAGCAACTTCGTCTGGCGGAGCTTGAAGGGCTGTCTGCAAGCGGGCGCCGTGCCGGAGGACGCGGCGGCGCTGTTCCCCGTGACGCCGGTGGACTACATCAGCGCGGCGATTGTGGCGCTCTCCCGCAGGCCACGGTCCTGCGGTACCACCTACCATCTGAACAACCCGAACCCGCTGAGCCTGCGCGCCATGGTGGAGCGGCTGCGCTTGCTCGGGTATCGCCTCGACGAGCTGCCGAGGCAAGCCTGGAACGCACTCGTCGAGTCGGACCGGGACAATGCGGCCTTCCCGCTCCTGGATGTTTTCAACGAGCTCACAAGCGCAGGCGAGGTTCAACGTCGCATAGTGGACGTCACCGAAACCGAGCGGGCTTTGGCGGGCACTGGCGTCGGCAGCCTGCCTGCCGCCGAGGAACTGTTCGACGTTTGCGCCAGGTTCTTCGTGCGGATCGGTTACTTTCCCGGGTCGGGCCTGGGGTATTCACCACTTAAAGCCTGATTGAGCACCGTCGTGACCGGTAACCGTGCGTACGCGGGCCCGGCTTGAGGTCGGCGGTACCGAGACACCTGGATCCACGCAGAAACGCAGCGGTCACTCCCGTTCGCTTGGCATGCTCATCACTTGGGTCTGGCCACCTCCCCTGGTCGCCTCAAGCACGGAATCCGAAGGCACGCTCCGCACGCATTGCCTGCCCATTGGTCTTCGGTGAGCCCCGCTACGGTGACGCTATGGACGCGGGTCCGTCGGCCGTCCTAGATTCGTCCTAGTGCGAGGTCGGCCGGGGGATCGGCGCTGATCGTCAAGTGCCGGGGGGAACATGAGATTCGGCGTGCTGGGGCCGTTACACGCCCAGATCACCGGGCGCGAGGTCCGGCTCGACGGACCGCGGCAGGCCAAGATGCTGGCCGCGCTTCTGGTCGATGCCAACAACCTCGTCGCCATGGAACGGCTCGTCGCCGTGATGTGGGACGGGAAAGCACCCGCCACCGCGGTCCGTCAGGTCCAGGACGCTCTCTCCGGGCTGCGCCGCAACCTCGCCGCGTGCGGAGCACTCGGCTCCTTGATCAGCACGCGGCGCGGCGGCTACCAGATCCACCTGACCCCGGATCAGCTCGACCTACTGGAGTTCGACCACGAGCGGCACCTCGCCGAACGACACAAGGCCCCGTTCGAGACAGCTGTCGCGCTGCGGCGCGCGCTGACCTGCTGGCGCGGTAACGCCCTGGTCGACATCTCCAGCCGGGTCCTGGAGCTCGATGCGGCACGGCTGAACGAGAAGCGCGCGGCCACGCACAAACTGTGCCTGAGCATCGAACTCGACCTGGGGCGTCATCGTGAGGTCATCGAGGAGCTGACCGCCCTGCTACGCGAGCACCCCTACGACGAGCAAGTCGCAGAACACTTGATGGTCGCCCTCTACCGGTGCCGGCGACAAGGCGAGGCGCTGCAGGTGTACGAGCGGCTGCGCCGGACGCTGGCAGGCGAACTCGGCGTCGACCCCACCCCGCCGATCCAGGCGTTGCATCTGCGCATCCTGGCCGCCGATCCCGCCCTGGCGGTCCCTGTCCCGGTGAGCGGTCCCTCGGACACGCGACCGGAAAGTCCTGGCACGGCGGCCACCGAACCGGTTATGGCGATGCCGGTGCGCCAACTGCCGCTCGATGTACCCGACTTCGTGGGTCGAGCCGACGCGCTGGCCGAGGTCGCCCGATTGCTCGACGGGTCGGCGCCGAACCGGGCCCCGGTGGCCGTCATCGTGGGCGGTCCCGGTGTCGGCAAGTCCTGTCTGGTGACGCACGCCGCGCGGCTGGCGAGCGCCACCTTCCCCGACGGCCAGCTCTACCTCAACCTCGCCGCGACATCGGACGAGCCTCGAGACCCGGCGCTGATGCTGGCCGAGGCGCTGCGTGCACTTTCGATCGCCGGCAGCGCGATCCCGAACGGCCTGTCTGAACGGGCGGCGCTCTACCGTTCGTTGCTGGTGGACCGCCGGATGCTCGTGGTGCTGGACGATGCCGGTCACGCCGATCAAGTGCTGCCGTTGCTGCCCGGGGCCGACGGCTGTGCCGTGTTGATCACCAGTCGCACTCTGCTGACGCAACTTCCCGGCGCCCGGCACATCGACCTGGACGTGCTGAGCCCGGCAGAGGCGCGGGAGTTGTTCACCGGCATCGTCGGGCGGCGGCGGGTCGAGCGGGAACCGGCGGAGGCCGACGCGATCCTCGACTGCTGCGGCAACCTGCCGCTGGCGATCCGGATCGCCAGCGCCAAACTCACCGGCCGCCCGGCCTGGTCGCTGCGGGTGCTGCGGGAACGGATCGAGGATGAGTCCCGGCGGCTGGCCGAGCTGAGGATCGGGGATCTCAGCGTGCGAACCAGCGTCGAACTGAGCTTGCGGCTGCTGCCGGCCGACGCGGTGCGCGCGCTGAGCCTGCTGGGTCTGCTCGGCGCCTACACCCTGCCCGGCTGGGTGGTCGGCCCACTGCTGGACCGCTCGGACGCCGAGGAGGTGCTGGACACCCTCGTCGACGCCAGCCTGGTGCGGCTCACCGCCACCGACGCCATCGGCCAGCCGCGCTACCGGCTGCACGACCTGATCAGGACCTGTGCAGTGGAGATCGCCGCCCAGCTGCCGGCGACGGACAAGCGGGACGCGATTGTCCGGGTGCTGTCAGCCTGGCTCGATCTGGCCGGGCGCGGCACCGATCGGCTGCCGGCCGGGCTGCTGGTCGGCGAGCCCGGTTCGGCGCCGCGCCTGTCGCTGCCCAACGCGGTCGTGGACCGGCTGATGGCCGACCCCGTCGGCTGGTTCGACGCGGAACGCGACACCCTGCTCGGCGCGGTGAAACTGGCCGTGGACTGGGGACTGGACGAGTTGGCCTGGGAGCTGGCGGCCAGCCCGGTGACCTACTACGACCACCGGTGCCTGTATCAGGACTGGGAGCACGGGCACCGGCTCGCGTTGGACGCGGCCGAGGCCGCTGGCAACGTGCGCGGCGCATCGGTGCTGCTGCGCGGTCTTGGCCAGCTGCACATCTACCGAGACGAGTTCGACGGGGCGACCCGTGCCCTGGAGTCCTCCGTCGGGCTGTGCCAGGACGGGGAGGACAAGCGCGGCGAGGCGTTGTCGGTGGCGATGCTGGGCACGGTCAGCCGGGTGCAGGGCCGTGACGACGAAGCCGTCGAGCGTGTCGAGCAGGCGCTGGCCATCGCGGTCGGTGAGGGCGACCGGCACCTCGAAGCGCAGCTGTCCTGTTCGATGGCCGTGATGCGGCTCATGCAGGGCGAACTCGACGAGGCGGAGTCCTGGTTCGGCGAGGCCTTGCGCCTGGCCAGGGCGCTCGACGACGGGCATCGGGTGGCGGTCGTGCTGCGGCGGTTCAGCCGGCTGCACGATCGGCGCGGTGATCCGGACGAGGCGCTGCGCTGCCTGTGGCAGGCGTTGGCCACCTTCGAGAAACTGGCCGACGAGCGGTGCGCCGCGTACACGCTGCTGGAAGTCGGCCGCGTGTACGCCGGTCAGCACGACCGGGACCGGGCGAGCCCGGCGTTGGAGCGCGCGGCGGACCTGTTCCACCGGCACGGCGACCGTCAGGACGAGGCCGCGTGCTGGCAACTGATCGGCGACCTGGACGCCGCCGCCGGCGTCTACGACCTGGCGCGCCAGCACCGCGGGCGGGCGCGGCGGCTGTGGCAGACGATCGGCGACATGAACCAGACGAAGGCTCCAGCGCGACCATCATCGCCGTGACCTAGCTGACGCTGCCGGCACCGACCTGGGCCGCAAGTACCCCCAAGCCGTCAAGGTATTCGAGGACGCCTGGGACCGCTTCCCGGCTACTCACCCCAGCTCAACCCTGATGAATGGGTGTGGAAGAACGTGAAGCACGACCGGATCGGCAAGACCGGCGTCACCAGCAAAGACGACCTCAAATCCAAGGCCATCTGAGCGCTCCGCCGGCTGCAGAAACTCCCACGCCTGGTCCGCGGCGGATTTCCCGCCGACCCGCACCTGAGCTACATCACGGCCTGATCAACTCAGTCGACCTACTAACGACCGCTTGGTAATCCATAGGTTCTGGGTTCGAGCCCCAGGCGCACTACCAGCCCTGACCTGTGGTTTTGCCTGCCCGGGCGGAACCGTAAGCATGGTGGTGGGGCCACGGTATGACCGTGGTGGGCCGGCCAATCTCCGCCCACCGGCCGCGGTTCACCAGTCGCGACAGCGCCGTTAGCCAGAGCCGGTCGGTATGATCCCACCGCGGCTTCTGCCCGACCTGGCGGCGCAGCACCTGGTTCTCCTGACGCAGCACGAGTAACTCGACGTCCTTGCGGGTCTTCAACACAAGATCATCTTCACACGCTGGATCCGCAAGATCATCTTCTTGGCCCACGCTCCTACTGGGAGATTAGGGGCGGTAGGCGGCTTCGAGGCCGCCGGCCGCAGCGAGCAGCGTCTGCCCGCAGGTGGTGCGTGCGCCGATCAGGGCGACTCCACCGTAGGTCCCCGACAGGTTGCGGAATGCATCGGCAGGGCGCCTCGGGGCCGCCGCCGCTGCGCGCGGGGTTTTGATCGGGATCCGTGGGCGCTACCGCAGTTGGTCGCGGCGGCGGGTCAGGTAGGCGGTCTCGGCGGTGTTGCCCGCCAGTTCGATGGCTTTGTCGTAGGCCGCGCGTGACTGCTGACTGCGGCCCAGCCGGCGCAGCAGGTCGGCGCGGGTGGCGTGGTAGGCGTGGTAGCCGGCCAGCTTGTCTTCAAGGCGGTCGACGGCTGCCAGTGCCACGTCCGGGCCGTCGAGTTCGGCGACCGCGATGGCCCGGTTGAGGGCGATGATCGGGGAGGTGTCGAGGCGGATGAGCTGGTCGTAGAGGGCGAGGACCTGCGACCAGTCGGTGTCGCGTATGTCGCGGGCGGAGGTGTGCACGGCGTTGATCGCCGCGAGAATCTGGTAGCGGCCCGGAGCGACCCCGGCGGCGGCAGCGGCGAGGCGCTCGCGCACCAGCCGATGCCCCTCGGCGATCAGCGCCGCGTCCCAGGCCCCACGGTCCTGCTCGTCGAGCGTGACCAGTTCGCCGCCGGCCGAGACCCGGGCGGGGCGGCGGGCCTCGATGAGGAGCATCAGCGCCAGCAGCCCGGCCACCTCACCGTCGCCCGGCATCAGGGAACGGATCAGGCGGGTGAGCCGGATCGCCTCGGCGGTCAGGCCGGGACGCACCGGGTCGGTGTCGGGGCCGGTCGCCAGGTAGCCCTCGTTGAACACCAGGTACAGGACGGCGAGCACGCCGGACACGCGCGCCGGGAGATCCTCGGCGGACGGCACCCGATAGGGGATGCGAGCCGCTTTGATTTTGGCCTTCGCGCGGGTGATCCGCTGCCCCATGGTGCTCTCGGCCACCAGGAAGGCGCGGGCGATCTCGGGCACGGTCAGACCGGCGACCATGCGCAGCGTCAGCGCCACGCGGGTCTGCATCGCCAGCGCCGGGTGACAGCAGGTGAAGATCAGCCGGAGTCGGTCGTCGTCGATGGCGTCGACAGGCTCGGGCGGGTCGTCGTCGTACAACAGTTGAGCCTCCTTCTGCTTGTCGTCGCGCTTGTTCTCGCGCCGGATCCGGTCGATGGCCTTGCGGCCCGCGGTGGTGGTCAGCCAGGCGCCGGGGTTGGGGGGTACGCCGTCGGCCGGCCACCGCTCGACGGCGGTCGCGAACGCCTCGGCCGCCGCCTCCTCGGCGATGCCGAGGTCACCGAAACGCCTGGTCAGGGCGGCGACCACCCGGGCCCACTCCTCGTGGTGGGCCCGGGTGACCGCCTCGCGGACGTCGACCCTGTTCACTGGAACGGCCGCACCTCGATCTTCCGATCGCAGACCTTCGACGCCTCGGCGGCGAGCTTGAGCGCCACATCCAGATCGGGGGCCTCCCACACCCAGACGCCGGCGAGGTACTCCTTCGACTCCACGAAAGGCCCGTCGCTGAACACCGCCTCCCCGCCCCGGTTGTCGATGACCGTGGCCGCGTCGGGCGAGGCGAGGCCGCCCGCGAAAACCCAGTAGCCCTCGGCGATCAGTCGTTCGTTGAACGCGCTGATGGCAGGCTGCCTGTCCGTGCTGCCGGGATTGCTCTTGTCATCGATCACGGAAACCAGGTACTGCATCTGAAGATCATCTCCTGTGGTGTCAAGACAGCGTGGTTCGCGCCGCGCCGCAGACCTGAGTCATGGTCGTCAGCTTCATGATCGCGGTTCCCTACCTTGGCGCCGCCCCTTGTGGGCGGCCTCACCCCTGCTACGAACACCACCGCCCCGATCCGACACCGCCGACCGGCGTAGGTCACGACGTCGGCGGTTCCGGGCCGCAAGCGAATTCATGCTGCACGCGTGGCGTCCCGGTTCGCATCATCTGGCCCGACGGCGCGCGGCACGGTTGAGACGCACATACACGAGCAAAGCGGGCACCGGCCGTCGTACGGACCTGGTTGGATGATCGAGCCTCGGTCCTGGGGACCGAACGACAAGTGCCGTCAGGGAGGGCGCTGGATGGGGATTCGCAATGGGTTGGGCCGGTTTGGGGCTCGGCGGCGTCTTCAGCGGACGGCGAGGGAGGTCTTCGACTGGCGGCGGCTGCGGCCCGGGCAGACGGAGGCGATGCAGTCCCTCCTTGAGGGGCACGACGTACTCGTCGTCATGCCGACCGGCAGCGGCAAGTCCGCGACCTATCAGGTCCCGGCCCAGTTGCTCGACGGCCCGACCATCGTGATCTCGCCGTTGATCGCGCTGCAGCGGGACCAGATGCTCTCGCTCGCGGAGCGGAACGCGGGCGGCGCCGTCGTCGTCAACTCCGCGCAGCGCGCGGGCTCGAGCGAGGCCTCTCTGGAGCAGATCCGGGCCGGTAAGGCCGAGTACGTCTTCCTCTCCCCCGAGCAGCTCGCCAAGCCCGATGTCGTGGACCGGCTCGCCGCGGCGCGACCCTCGCTGATCGCGATCGACGAGGCGCACTGCGTCTCGGCCTGGGGGCATGACTTCCGGCCCGACTACCTCGGGCTCGGCCGGGTCATCGAACGCCTCGGCCACCCCCCGGTGATCGCGCTGACCGCGACCGCGTCGCCGCCCGTACGCGAGGACATCGTGGAGGTGCTCGGCCTCCGCGACGTCCACCAGGTCATCCGGGGCTTCGACCGGCCCAACATCGCGCTGCGGGTCCGCCGGTTCGCCGAGGAGAGCACCAAGAGGCGCGCGCTCGTCGCGGACGCCGCCGGACGGTCCGGGCTCGGCCTGGTGTACGTCGCGACACGCCGCGACGCCACGGCGTACGCCAAAGAGCTGACCGAGGCCGGGCTGCACGCGGAGGCCTATCACGCGGGGATGAAGGCGTCCGAACGCGAGCGGGTGCACACGTTGTTCTCCGAGGACGGGCTCGACGTCGTCGTGGCGACCTCCGCCTTCGGTATGGGGATCGACAAGCCGAATGTGCGCTACGTCCTGCACAGTGCCCCGCCCGAGTCGCCGGACTCCTACTACCAGGAGATCGGCCGGGCCGGCCGCGACGGCGAGCCGGCCGACGCGGTCCTGTACTACCGGTCGGAGGACCTCGGCCTGCGCCGGTTCTTCGCTGGCGGCCGGCCGGACGAGGAGATGCTGCTCCGGCTCGCCGTCCTGCTCCACGAGCACGGCGGCACCGTGAAGCCCCGCGCCGTACGCGACACGCTGGGCATCGGCCCGTCCAAGCTGACGTCTCTCGTGAACCTGCTCCAGCACACCAAGGCGGTGGAGGTGAGCGGCCGGGGAGACCTGCGGTACGCCGAGCGGGGGCCCGCTCCCAAGCAGGCCGCGGCCGACGCGATGGAGCTGGACGAGAGCCGCCGCCGGGTGGACGACTCGCGCATCGACATGATGCGCGGCTACGCCGAGACCACCGGGTGCCGCCGCCGCTATCTGCTGGAGTACTTCGGCGAGCCCCGTACGACGAAAACCTGCGACAACTGCGACAACTGCGTCGCGGGGGCGGTCGACACGACGCGGGTCGACAGTCCATTCCCGGTCCACTCCGAGGTGGTGCACAAGTCGTGGGGTCCGGGGACGGTCATGCGCGCCGAACCCGACCGGATCACCGTGCTGTTCGAGGAGATCGGCTACAAGACACTTTCCCTGGACGCGATCAAGCGCGACTCCCTGCTGACACTCGCACCGGAGAGCGGCACCGAACAGTGAGCAGCCCGCCTACGGGACCCCTCCCGCGTGCGCGTTTCGGGATCGACGCGGGCTCGGACGAGGATGATGGTGTGCAGTGCCCTGTTGAGCTGGCGGTCGCCGCTGCGGTTGAGCCGATGCCGGTTGGTCAGGCCAGAAGATGCCGGGATCGGAGCGGTGCCGGCGAACGCTGCGAAGGCGGCCTCAGACCGGAACCGCCCGGGATGTGACCAGCTCACCAGGATCTGCGCCGCGCTGACGGCGCCGATTCCGACCTGCTCCAGCAGCTCGGGTTTGATTGCACTGACCAGGGCGGTGATCTCCTCCTCCAACGCCTTGGCCTCGGCGCGCAGCGTCTGGATGCGCTGGGCGGTGGAGCGCAGGACACGGATGGTCATCCGGTGCTCCAGCGACTGGGCGGGCCGGTCGCGCAGCTTGGCGCAGTAAGCGACCTGGGCATTGCTGCCCAGGGCACGGATCTCAGCGCGCAGGTCATCGGGGGCCGAGACGACCAGGGCCTTGAGATGGTTGATCGCCGCGGTCGTCGCCTCGACGGCGCCCTGACGGGTGGCGAGCAGAACGCGCAGCGCTTCGCGTTCGCCTCGGCGGCGCGGGTGGATGAGGTGCTCGCTGGTGAGCGCCTCAGGCTCGGCGACCTCGCGCGCCACCTGGAGCCATAACTCGGGGACCTGCGACCTACAAGGCCAGGCCCGAAGCCGATATCCGGGTGGGTTGACCATGCGCCGCACGAACTGTCGCGGCGAGGCCACCCAGGACCGCACTCTTCCCGGATCGGCTCCCGAAGGAGTGGATCCACGTCGGCAATGAGCCGTGGGACTGCCCGGACGGCTCTGGCCGACACGCCGAGCCCGAGACCACGGGAGTGACATGACCGCCGACATTCGCCCATCGACCGAGGCGACCGTGAAGGGGCTACGTCTCGCACCTGCTGGTCAAGTGTGCTGCGACAACCGCACCTGGGCGGGGCTCCTGGGCACGAGGCCGGGGTCACGATATAGCTGGGAAGCTGCTCTCGACGGTGAGCCCGCCCTCGGGATGCGCGTGGGCCGTGAGCACGGCGCCGTGGGCGACGGCGATCGCCCGCACTATCGACAGGCCCAGCCCGTGGTGGTCGTCGGCCACCCGCCGCATGCGCTGGAACGGCTCGAACAACCGGTCCACCTCCTCGGGTGGTACCACCGGACCGGTATTCGAGACGACCAGGAGCGCCTGATCCGCGGCGCGACGGGTGCTCACCTCGACCACGCCGCCGGGAACGTTGTAGTGCACGGCGTTGTCGCACAGGTTGGCCACCAGCCGTCCGATCAGCGCCGGATCGCCGCTCAGCGTGGCCGGCCGGATCATCGCCTTGACCCGCAGCCCGTGCCGGTCGAGCTCGGCCGCCCGGTCGCGCACCGCCTGCTCGGCCAGCCCGGCGAGGTCGATCGGCTCGGCCCGGCCCCGGCCGTGCTCGCTGCCGGCGAGGGTCAGCAGCGACTCGAGCAGCCGGCCCCGCGCCCGGTTGACCGCGATCAGACTCTCGAAGTTGGCCCGGTACCTCTCGACGGTCGCGTCCGGGGCGACGAGCGGCTCCTCGAGCAGGGCGTGCTCGACGGTCAGCGGCGTACGCAGTTCGTGCGCGGCGTTGGCGACGAATCGTTTGTGGCCGTCAAGCGCGGTCTCCAACCGGCCGAGCAGCTCGTCGACGGTGTCGGCGAGATCCTTCAACTCGTCGCGCGGACCCGCCATCGCGAGCCGCTCGTGCACGTTACGGCCGGAGATCTGCCGCAGTCGCCCGGTCATCGTGCGCACGGGGCGCAGGATCCGGCCGGCGATCAACCAGCCCACCGCCAGCGATAGCACGGCCATGATGGCTAGCGCGACGCCCGGCAGGAGCAGGATGTCCGACCGGTAGGTCTTGAGGTCGACCGGTAGGGAGTCGGGCAGGTGTCCCGGCTCGACGGAGACGCCCTCCGGCGCCGGCGCGTCGGCCGGCGGCAGGCTGCGGGACAGCAACGTGATGATGAGGAGCAGCACGACGCCGGAGGCGACCGACGCCGCGCAGTACAGCAGGGTGAGGCGCCGCCGGAGCCGGTTGACCCGCATGTCAGATGCGGTAGCCGGCGCGCGCGACCGTCACGATCAACGGCGGATCGCCGAGCTTGGCCCGCAGCCGGTTCATCGTTGCCTTGACCGTCGTGGTGAACGGGTCGGCGGCCTGGTCCCACACCCGGTCGAGCAGTTCCTCCGCGGAGACCAGCCGGCCCTGGGCGGTGAGCAGGTGCTCGAGGACCGCGAACTCCTTCGGGCTCAGCGCGAGCTGCGCCCCGGCTCGGGTGGCGATCCGCCGTGCCGGGTCGAGCCGCAGGTCGCCGTGCAGGAGGACCGGCGGGGTGGCCGGCTTGGAGCGCCGGCCGACCGCGCGGATCCGGGCCACCAGCTCGGCGTACGCGAACGGTTTGGGCAGGTAGTCGTCGGCGCCCAGGCCGAGGCCCTCGACCCGCTCCGCGACGGTGCCCGAGGCGGTCAGCATCAGCACCCGGCTGGACGACTCCCGGGCGACCAGCGTGCGACACACCTGGTCGCCGTGCACGCCGGGCAGATCGCGGTCGAGCACGACGACGTCGTAGTCGAGCACGGCGGTGCGCTGGAGCGCGGCGGCGCCGTCATACACCACATCGACCGCCATCCCCTCGTAGCGCAGAGCCCGCGCCACCGAGTCGGCGAGTACCACCTGATCCTCGACCACGAGCACCCTCATCGGGCGAGGTTATCCGCACAACGGTCACGGTGCGGTCACACCCTGACCGTGCCGTGACCGCCGGCTGGCTAGAACTGGCCCCCACATCCATTCGAGATAGGGGATCGCTCCGTGACCACAGCAACAACGCCGGTCATCGAGACCGGGGGGCTCGGCAAACGGTACGGCCGCACCACCGCCCTGGCCGACTGCACCCTGCACGTACCGGCCGGGCGGATCGTCGGCCTGGTCGGCCCCAACGGCGCCGGCAAGTCCACGCTGCTCGGGCTGACCTGCGGGGTGATCGCGCCCACGACGGGCAGCATCAAGGTGCTCGGCAACCGCCCGGGAGGCAGCGCGGCCCAGTTGGCCAAGGTCGGGTTCGTCGCGCAGGACGCCCCGGTCTACCGCGGCCTGTCGGTCGCCGACCACCTGCGACTCGGCGCCCGGCTCAACCCCCGCTGGGACCAGCCGCTGGCCGAGCGCCGGGTGAAGCGGCTCGGCCTCGACCCCGCGCAGAAGGCCGGCGGGCTCTCCGGCGGGCAGCGGGCCCAGCTCGCCCTCACCGTCGCCGCCGCCAAACGCGCCGAACTGCTGATTCTCGACGAGCCGGTTGCTTCGCTCGACCCGCTGGCCCGCCACGCGTTCCTGCGCGACCTGCTCGATTTCGTCGCCGAGCTCGGGGTCAGCGTGGTGCTGTCCTCACATCTGCTCGGTGACCTGGAACAGGTCTGCGACCACCTGATCGTGCTGGCCGCGGGCCGGGTGCAGCTGGCGGGCGACGTGGACGACCTGCTGGCCGTGCACCACCGGGTGGCCGGTGCCCTACCAACTGGCGCCGAGCGCATCCACGAGGACGTCGTGCGCTCCGACGCCGTGCTGCCGGGCGCGCAGCCGGTCGACCTCGAGGACCTGGGCATGGCGTACATGACCCGCGCCGCGGTCGCGTCGATCGGCGGTGCGGCATGATCTGGCTGACCTGGCGGCAGTTCCGCACCCAGGCCCTGGTCGTCGCCGCTGCCCTGGCCGCGATCGCGATCTACCTGGTGTACCTCGGCTCCCGCATCCGCGACGACTATGCCAGCGTCCTGGGCTGCCAACCCAGCGACTGCGCCACCGCCCGGCACGCCTTCGACGAGTCGTACACCGGCCCGCTGTCGATCGTCGGCCTCCTGCTCATCGCCGTCCCCGCCGTCATCGGCATCTTCTGGGGCGCGCCCCTGATAGCCCGGGAGCTGGAGGAGCGGACCGACCGCCTGGTCTGGAACCAGAGCGTGACCCGCACCCGCTGGCTGGCGACCAAGCTGGTGCTCCTCACGCTCGCCGGCGCCGCGGTCACCGGCCTGTTCAGCCTCCTGCTCACCTGGAACGCGAGCCGCTACGACCAGTTCATCGGCGACCGCTTCGGCGCGGTGAACTTCGCCTCCCGCAATGTCGTCCCCCTCGGCTACGCCGCATTCGCGTTCGTCCTCGGCACCGTCGTCGGCCTCGTCGCGCGCCGCACGCTGGTGGCCATGGCGCTGACCCTGGCCGTGTTCGCCATCGTCCAACTGCTCGTGCCCACCGTGGTCCGCGAGCACCTCATGGCGCCCGTGACGACCACCGTGGCGTTCGACGAGGACGCGATGAGCCGATCGGACGCCTTCGGCATCAACGACCGCGGCGCCACGATCGTGGGCTACACCATGGCGGGCACCTGGTCCCTGACGGATGACGCCAAGGTACTCAACGCCGACGGCACCCCGTACACCCTCCAGCAGGCGAAGGCGTGCGAGAAGGGCTCGCAGGCGGAGAATACGGCCTGCATGGCCGGCCAGAACCTGCACTTCAGCTACACATACCAGCCGGCCGGCCGCTACTGGCCGTTCCAGTGGATCGAGCTCTCCGCGTATCTCGGAGTCACCCTCCTGCTGGCCGCCTTCGGCTTCTGGTGGATCCGGCACCGCTCCAGCTGACGCGTCTGCGCCCGTCCCCGCTTCCCGGGGGCGGGCTCAGGGCTTGCGGTACACCGACATGTGGCTCTTACTCGACGGGCCGAACGGCTCGCGTCCCGAGTCCGCGTAGCGGGCCTCGAGGCGCAGGCCGGGGGCCTCGGTGGCCAAGGCGTCGATCTGCTCGGGCCAGCGGTAGTCCATCCCGAACGGCTGGAGGCGGACGCCGACCTCGCTGAACGCGACGGTCTACCGGACGAGACTTTGGGCCGCGCGGTTGTATTGGTACATCGGACGGTCACCGAATCCTGGGTCACCGACCGCACCTGCACCTACCCAGAAGAACAGGTAGTTGACCGTGTGGGTGCCGGATACTGTGTCAGCTCATGCGACCTGAGCGTATTCGGGGAGGAGGCCGCCGAGCCGGTCTCGTCGGGTGACCTTGATGTCGGCGTCGACGGGATCGGGCAGTGCCCGCAGAGGGCTGGCCTGGTTCAGGGTCCGGTGCGGCCGATGCATGTTGAAGTGGGCCTCGTACTCGGTGAGGGTTTTGCGTAGGTGGCGTTCGTTCATGATGAGGATCCGGTCGAGGAGTTCACGGCGTATGCTGCCCACCCACCGTTCCATGATCGCGTTCATCCGAGGGGCCTGGGGAGCAGTGAGCATCACGCGGATGCCATCGGTTGTGAACACCTGATCGAACGGCGTGGTGAACTTGCTGTCTCGATCCCTGATCAAGAATCGGAAGTCGCTGGCGCGATTGCCCAGGTCGAGCATCAGGTTGCGGGCTTGTTGGGTGACCCAGCCGGCCGTCGGGTTCGCTGTGACTCCCAGCACGTGGACGTGGCGCGTGGCGCGTGGCGCGTGGCGTGTTGGCCTACTGCGAAGCAGTACAGCCGGGCGAGAGTGATCGTCTCCACGCTGAAGAAGTCGCAGGCCAGGATGCCGGACGTTTGGGCCTTGAGGAACTGTGCCCAGGTCAGGTCACCGCGCTGAGGTGCTGGATCGAACCCGGCCTTCTTCAAGATGGCCCAGACGGTGGCCGGGGAGATCTTCCGGCCCAGACCGGCGATCTCGCCGGCGATGCGGCGATATCCCCAGGTCGGGTTCTCGGTCGCTAACCGCAGGATCAGGTCCCGGATCGTGGGCGGGATCGATGGTCGTCCCGGCCCGCGCTTGGGGTCGGTCCAGCGTCGCTTCATCAGGTCAGCGTGCCACCGCAGGAGCGCCCGCGGGGTGACGAACAGGTGGTGCCGACGGTGCCGGGGGAGTAGACGCGCGAGCGCGGAAAGGATCGCCCGGTTCCGCGTCCTGGGCGCCACCGCGCACCCGACCGCCTCGTGGGTGACCCAAGCCGCCCGGAACCTGGTCATGGACCTTCAAGACGCCGGATGCCGAGCGCGATATCTGATCCGGGACCGGGACGGGACGTTCCCCGACCTGTTCGACGCTGTCCTGGCCGATGCCGGGATCAAGGTGGTGCTCACCGGTGTGCGGATGCCACGGATGAACGCGATCATGGAGCGGTGGGTGCAGACCTGCCGACGCGAACTGCTCGACCGCACCTTGATCTGGAACCAACACCACCTGCTGCACGCACTGCGTGAGTTCGAAGACTTCTACAACACCCACCGGCCCCACCGCAGCTTGAACGGCGCGCCGCTACGGCCGGCCCCCGAGCCGCTCACCGAACCACGCCGACTCGATCAGCTTGACATCCTTCGACGAGACCGGCTCGGCGGTGTCCTCCGTGAGTACCAACATGCCGCATGACCTGCATGGACGTAATAATCGGCACCCGCAACCTTGGACGTCTGTGATCGGGCGAGCAGCGCGATCCAGCCGAACATCCGTAAGACGATCAAGTACAACAACCGCAGAGCCATCCTGTGATCCTGCCGGAGCCGAACCGCCGACCACAGCGAAACCCCAGATCAAACCCTGTGACACGATATTCGGCACTCATACGCTCACGACGAGCAGGATGCTGGACATCGCGGCCCTTCGCAGGGGCGTCGGGCCCGGGGCCGGGCATGGGTTGCGGTGAACGAGGTCGCTGTGCGCGGCTTTCGCGATCAGCGCCCACGACGTCGATTGACCGGTCACCGAACGTGATCCGAAGGCGTCGTCTGCCCGCCCGCGCCCACTGGGGATCGTGGGCGGGCAGACGACCCGTCTTTCAGCGTTGTTTCAGTGTTGCCTGGCGCGACGCTTCCGGGTCACGTACACGAGTGCCGCGCCCGCACCGATCAAATCAAGTCGTGTCCACTAGTTTGTGGCGGAGTACCGATGTTCCGGATGTCGCGTCTCACAACGATGCGTTTGCGGTCACGCTGGGTGTCAAGTTCATGGCGTCGATGAGCGGGACCGTGACGGGTATCCGGTTCTACAAGGGTTCGCTGAACACGGGGACTCCGTGGGAAGTTTGTGGAGTGCGAGCGGGACGTTGCTGGCGAGTGCGACCTTCACCGGCGAGTCGGCGTCGGGCTGGCAGCAGGTGAATTTCTCCACCCCGGTGGCGGTGACGGCGAACACTACGTATGTCGCGTCTTATTTCACGTCGTCGGGTAATTATTCTGTGACGCGGCAGTATTTCACCAGTGCGTACATCAACGCTCCTTTGACCGCGCCGGCGAGCGCTGATTCCGGCGGGAACGGTGTGTATGCCTACGGCGCCACGAACACGTTCCCCACGGGGAGCTACCAGTCCACCAACTACTGGGTCGACGTGGTGTTCACAGGATCGAGCTAAATGTGCTGTCCGGGAACGTTGGTGACAGGCGACACGCCTGGGGTGGTCCTGGAACGAGGAGAGGGCCTTCTGGGTTCGGTGTGGATTGCGACATCTGCACCGACGTCCAGGAGGCCCTCGTGTCCCACTGAAACGCCCCGCGGACCCCGACTTGGTCGCCTTCGTCTGGCCCGGTGTGTCGTGGAGGATGGCTGGCCGCTGCGCAGGGCCGCCGAACGCTTCGGCGTCAGCCGCACCACTGCGGCACGTGATCGTGCGGTACCGACGTAGGTCGCCAACCCTGACCGAGGTTTTCGGGCCCCACAGGCTCTGGTCAGGATGACGGAACACCGCGGTGCATCACTGGTGAATCGGTGCGACCCAGCGGGGCCGACGATGCCCCGCACCTGGCCGTCGGCCACCTATCGGGGCTGCGTTTGGCAAGATCGTGGCATCCGAGCAACCGGCGAGCAACCATGGCCGTCAGGCGGCGTTGATCGCCCGAATCGCGGGGGTGGTGGCGAACGGCGAGGTCGCGGCCGGGGCGGTGGTGGTCGGCCAGGGCATCTGCTTGCTCTCCGGCCGGGTGTTACGTACAATTTCTTGTACGTACGGGAGGTGGACGATGAAGACGATGACCTACTCGGAGTCGCGTGCGAAGTATGCCGAGACTCTCAACGCGGTCGTTGAAGATCGCGAGGAGGTCGTCATCACCCGGGCCGGTCACGACCCGGTGGTGATGGTCGCGCTCGACGACTACGAGTCCCTGAAGGAGGCCGCGTACCTTCTTCGGAGTCCGGAGAACGCCCGCAGGCTCCTTGCCTCGATCGACCGGCTCGAGCACGGCCAGGGGATCGAGCGGGAACTCGCTGAATGAAGCTGGTATGGGACGAGCGTTCCTGGGATGACTATGTGTGGTGGCAAACGCAGGACCGTAAAGTCCTTAAGCGGATCAATGCGTTGATCAAGGATGTGGAGCGCAACGGTAACGAGGGGATGGGCAAGCCTGAACCCCTCAAGCATGGGTTCCATGGCTACTGGTCCCGCCGGATCACCGACGAGCATCGACTCGTCTACAAGATCAGCGACGATGAGATCCGTATAGCCGCGTGCCGTTACCATTATGGAAGTTGACTTCGAAGTCGGCGTTGCGATAGAGGCCGGTAGCGACAGCGTGTGAGTGCCGAATACGGCGTGAAAGAAATCGCAGGCCAGAATCCCGGACGCCTGAGCACGCAAGAACTCGCCCCAGCCCGGTCCGGACCGTCGCGGAGCCGGATCGATGCCGGCCTTGTGCAGGATCCTCCAGACCGTGGCAGCGCCCACGTTCCGGCCCAGGGCGGCCGTCGGCCGCTGTGGGCCCCTCGGCAACCGCCGATTGGGGTTCCCTCGACTTCCGGACTGACCGTGGTGACCGCGATCGGCTGTTCTCGAGGATCTGCAGGTCACACGACATGGATGAGGTTTTCGGCACCCGCACGCATCGGACGCTTGCCCAGGCCAGTCCGCTGACCAAGCTCCCTGAGCCCGCGAACCTAGATCAATTCAAGGTCGGGCGGCGTGACCGTCTCGGCGGCATCATCCACGAGTACTCCCAGGTCGCATGACGTGGATGACATTTTCGGCACGCACAGGAGCGCTGGGAGGAAACAGAGCGGCCTGTCGCCGTCCACCGTCGCGGCCGAAATCGCACTGGGGTGTTCTACCGTGCCTGCGATCACGTCCGCACGGGGGCGTAGGGCGCTGGCTGGGGTTGTGTTTTGGCAAGATCGTGGCATCCGAGCAACCACTACCCCAAAACGGACACTGGGCGTTCCCGATTGTAATCGAGAACGCCCAGGTCAGGACGGGTGCGCCGCCAGGGACTTGAACCCCGAACCCGCGGATTAAGAGTCCGCTGCTCTCGTATCAGATCAGTGCTCTCACTGACAGTCTATGCCGGTTCGTCCGCGACTCCAACGGTTCTGGTGCCGGTTCGTGCCGCCCGCTGACGTGCTGTTTCGTGGCATCCGAGCAACCACGGAGCAACCATGGTTGGGGGTGATCGCGTGACTGTGCGTGCCGACTGTGATTTCCGGGCGGTCGACTCAGTTCGCTGGTGACAATGTCTGTGGCGCGCCGGCGTGGATGTTCGGGGTGGTGGACAGGTCCGAGACGGTGTAGGCCGTGGCGACGCCCGCCGGGGTCGCGGTCCACAGTCCGGGTGTGCCGTTGGTGGCGAAGTCGGCTGCCTGGAAGGTGGAGAAGGTCGCGCCCGTGTTCCAGTTCTCGGCGATCTTGTACTGGGTGTAGGTGATGGTCCCGGTGGTGTCGCCGTTGTCGTGCGTAGTGAGGCTTTCCCACAGGTACAGATCGCCGGTGGACGGCTTCCATAGGTACATCGCGGTACCCGACGCGACCCGGGTGGTGGTCATCCGCCAGTTCTGCCAGTCGGGTGTGCCGTCCGGGGTATTCGTGGAGATCCTGAACTGCGGCGCATATATGCCGCCGAACGATCGGCATTCGTAATAGTTGAGGTAGTACCCGTTCGTCGCGTCACCCGAGATCGCGATCAGATCGTCTCCGGATCCATTCGATCCCATGGAGTTGTACGCGTTGGCGAACGCCAGGGGATTATCCCCGTTGTAGTCGGTGAGGCCGTCCCCGACGTTCTGCTGATTGCCGGAGACCGGTTCAAGCGTGGAGCCGTCACCGCTGCCGCCCAGCAGCACCGCCGTGCCGCTCTCCAGACCCGAGGTGAAGTACACGATGAAGTCCTGGAAGCCGTCACCGAAGTAGTTTCCGACGACGACCTGCCCGCCGTTGAAGTCCGCCGGGTTCGGCTCGGTGTTGAACCCCGCGCCTAGGGCACCGATGTCCTTGGCGGGAATGCGTATCCGGCCACCCGAGGCTCCCGAGGCGAGCCAGAGCCCAGAAGGTAGTCCGGGAGTGTCGCCGATGGTGACCAGATCGGGTTTCCCGTCGCCGTCGATGTCCTGATCTGCTGCGGGTGGGTTGCTGATGCCGATGAACTTCTCGGTGATCTTGGGACTGTCGGTGCCGTCCGCCGCCACGGCCGTAACGTTCAGCGTGCCGTTACGGCCGGTCGGAACGATCTGGATGTTCGCCGTTCCCGACGTCGACTCCACTGTGTGGATTCGGCCATCGTTGACCTGGTACTGATATCGGGTCGGTGTAGCGCCTGTGCCTGGGGTGAGCGTCAGGTCAATGGGGGTCCCGGTCGGGAACGGGCCAGGTACCAGTCCGTTGGAGTCGGCGGGCCAGTTCGGCCCGGATATCGTCGGCGGCCCGACGACGGTGTCCGCTCGAGCCACCGATGCGGTCGCGATCGAAAGCGCCAGGGCGGCTGTCACTGAATATATACGCCTGTCCATAGGAGATCCTTTTGGATTGCGGTTCTGGTGAGGGACGTGGGCTTTGATCAAGTCATCTGATGGCGGGCCGTCGGCTATCTATCCGCAAAGACATGAAGCGGCGCGTGCGGTGGTATGTGCTCTGCCGCCCGGCGTACGGGTAGTGGGGGCTGTTGACGGTCAATGGGGCGTGGGGGACGGGGGTCGAGGTCCCCACCTATGTCGACATCGTCGCTTCGTCCTCGATAGCGGCTGGTCGCCGACCGCACGAATCCAGGTTTCGGCATCTCGTGATTGAGGTCCAATTTCTTGGCGTTCTTGGCGACCGGCCGATCCGACCGGCGGCTCCAACGCCACCGCGTGAGCCCCGAAATCTGCTGGGTACTTGAAGGTTCCTAACGCGGCCTCCTCTCCCTGACCACTCATGATCCATGCCTTGGTGTGTCCAAGATCAAGGCTGAAGCGCGCCGGCCCTGCGCGCGGTCATTGCTTGAGGCGGGCAGGGCCGGAAGTTGGTCCGTACGCGTTAGATCAGGGGGTATGCCAGTCCTGTTCGTTCGCGTAGTCGCAGTCGTAGATGATGAGTTGAGTTCCCGGTGTTAGTGAAGATCCAGGGTCGGTAAGGCATCTTCCGGAATTGGGGTTCCAGAGTTGCCCGTCGGACTCGATGTGCCACTTCTGGGCGGGGTCGGTCGGGATGCAGTTCCATAGGATGATGGGGGTGTTGTTCGTCTTATTGGTGCCCGAGACCGCTAGGCATTTGCCGTTGTTAGTGGGGTCTCCGATGGAGATGGTGTAGTCCAAGTTGTTGGCGTCCGGAGTTACGGTCCATTGTTGGGCGCCGCTTCCGTTGCAAGTGTAGATTTGGATTGCGTTGCCGTTAGTGGTGCTGCTGCCTTTGTTGTCGATACATAGACCGCTGGACAATTGTGAAGTGATCGTGCCGGTGATCGCTTTGGGAACGTTGTACGATGCGACCTGGGGAGGAGTTAGGTACTGGTTGTAATAGATGACATTGGCGATGTTTCCGGTGAAGTAGCTGGCGCGGTTCTGGGTAGTGGTGCCTGGGGCGTTGACCCAGGTCTTGGAGGAGGTGTTGGCGGGGAACACTCCGGCACCGATGAAGTTCTGGGGGTCTTCGTTCTTGATGAGGGGGCTGCCGGCCATGCCGATACGCACGTCGTCGTCCAGGAAGAGGCTTTGGTCATAGCCGTCGGCGGTGAGGGTGACGGTGTGCCACTGGCCGTCGTCCACGCGTTCGGGGGAGACCATCGGCCGGATGTAGCCGTTCCAGAACTGGGCGTATAGCCGTTCATCGGTTCCGATGTACATCACCGGCATCGTTGCTGTTTTCAGTGCCGAGGGGACATCGTGTCCGGTCGAGACCAAGATTCCGGTCTTGCCGGGCTGTTCCTGGAAGGACAGCGACACGGTCAGTGATGTGGAGGTCTGGATTAGTCCGTCCGGAGGCTTGAGGTAGCCGCTTGTGCCGTCCAGGGAGATGACGGGGCGTTGGAGGAATCCGTCTGGATGCCATTCGGTGCCGGTCGGGGACAGTTGCACTGGTGCGCCGCCGCGGGAGTCGGTGGCGGTGGTGGCGGTGTCGCCATCAGTGAGTGGCCATTCGTGGGTGGGGCCGAGCAGGTTGTTGGTGGCCTCTTGGGTCGCGGTCGTGCCGGAGAGGGTGTAGGCGGTGGCGCTGAAGCCGGAGCCGGTCCACAACTCGATGGCGCCGGCGGTATTGATGTCCGCCGACACCAGTTGCGGGGTGCTGGTCCAGGGGACTGACAGGGGGGCCGCGGTCCAGGATCCGGGGCTGCCGATCAGGGCATCGCTCCTTTGATCTGGATTCGTGGACTCATACAGCTTCCCGCTCGTGGTGTTCAGCGCGAACAGGACCGTCTGCCCGCCGGGCTGAGCGGTGGCCAAGGCGTAGTTCTCCCAGCTCGTGCCGTCGGGGGTCTGGTTCTTGCCGGCCAGGGGCTCGTCGTATCGGTAGTCGCCGAACAGGCCCAAGGTGCTGGTCTCGAGATCGAGCTCATAGCCGTTGGTGGCGTCTCCGGCGATGGCGATCATGTCGGGGAGGGGGTTGCCTTGCAGACTGGCGTTTCCGGCGGCGACCAGTTGGGTGGGGTCGTCGCCGTCGGGATTGATATTGGTGTCGGCGAGGTGGGGCGCCGCGATGCGTTGCTGGTCGCCGACGTAGGGGCTGAGCGGGGTGGTGTCGCCGTTACCGAACAGCAGCATGGCGTTGCCGGTACTGGGGTAGTAGGCGACGATGTCCTGGGCGTGATTGCCGGTGAAGTCGCCGTGCAATATCTGCGCGCTGTTCCAGTCGGCGGGGGTTCCTGGGCTGTTGAGGCCGGTGCCGAGAGTGCCGATGTCCGTTGGGCTGGTCAGGGTTCCGTGGCCATCGCTGGTCGCCAGCCATAGGCCGGCGTTTCCGGCATGGTTGGTGACGAAGTCAGGGTTGGCGTCCCCGTCGATGTCGCCGTCCGGGTATGGGGTGGAAGGGCCGTCGACGTTGAAGGTCACCGATGCGATTGGGCCGGGGTTCCCTCCGGCGGACAACCCGGAGACGGTGAGCAGGTTCGGCCCGACGTGGTGTAGCGGGATGGTGAGCGTCTGTATGCCCCCGGTGGCGGTCACCGACAGCGTGGCGGTCTCGTTGACCTGGTACACATACCGGCTCGGCGCGGTTCCAGTGCAGGTGACCGGCGGGCTGGCGAGCGCGTCCCTGCACGGTGCGAGGGTCACGGTGGCCTGCCCGCCCAGGATGAGAGACCCGCTCGGTTCTTGTAGGCCGGGTTGTTCTGGTGCGTTGGGGTCGTAGGTGAAGTTGCAGGGTTTCGAGCTGGTGCCGAGACCGCTGGTGGGGCTGTTGAGTATCCCGTCGGTGGTGCTGACGTACCAGGAATAGGCGTGTGCCGTGGTAGCCCCGTCGGTGTGCCATTTCTTGATCTGATCAGCTGCGATCAGCAGGCGTGCCGGCGTTCCGGAGGCGGTGGCCACCGAGCCCGTCTGAGTGCCGGTGGGGAATACCACAGCGCCGTTGTAGTCCTTGACCACGAATTTTGTGGTGAGATTCGACTTTCCATCCGGATCATTAGGGACGACAGAAAAGGTGATTCCGTCGTTGCCTATGACCATTGAGGAAGGAGAGCCGGTTTGGCACAGACCACCGGGCGAGGTGGACGGCAGCTGGCCTAGGCCCGGCGGGCGATCGTATTCGGTGGACATCGTGGCTTCGCCGCCGCCGCTGTAGAACTCCTCCCATTGGGTTTCGGTGCTCTCGTCCGGTGCGCGTAGTCCGAACGACATGTCCGTGGTTCCGGAGGTGCCGTTTTGCTGCATGAAGGAGGTTACGTCGAAATCGACGCTGTGGTTGGGGCAGTTGTCGGCGGTTGTGGATGCGACCTTGCTCTTCCAGGATGGCTGGTTGCTCCAGGAAATCGATTTGGAGATTCCTCCGGTCAACCACAGATCCGTTTCACTAGAGGCGTGACAGTACTCGTCCCCGTCGTTGTCGATGGTGAACTTGACATCGGAGGAGTGGATCGTGGCGTCTTTGAGCACCGAGGAGACACCGAAGCGGATGAAGGAGCGGGAGGTGAAGCCGTTGACGTGACCGACCTGCAGCACGTTGGCGTTGGGATCGAAGGAGTTGTCGTACTCGGTGGCATCCAATGCGCTGGACACTGATGCCCAGGCTTGGCGGGAGCCGCCCGCGGGGTTCCAGGTCGGGTCGATGAACAGTGGGAACACCGTCGAGGAGGCCGACAGCATGCCGGCGTCGGGGCTGAGCGTGATGGTGGAGTCGCTACCGCCGGTGTCTTGGGCCGTCCGTCGCGCAGTCTGGGTTCGCGTTGGCGTCGATGTGGCCGGCGTGACGGTGGTTTTGATCGCTGCGATGTGCGCGCCGGACCCTGGCTCGCTGACGCCGGGGGCGGCGGGCAGGTCTGGAGGCGCCACCGGTCCGGTGGCCGCCGCATTGGTGGCCGAGTCCCACATCACGGCGGTTTTGGCGGCAAAGATCGGTACCCCGTTCGGGCTGGTCGAGGCGGACAGGTAGCCCTGGGCGTCCGCGGACACGCTCACCCCCTCTCCGTGCGCCTGCACCACCAGATCGGCCAGGGCCGGGTTGGCCGCCGCGGCTTTGGTCTTGACCACCAGGACGTGACTGAACCCACCCTGGGGAGTGGCAGTGACCACCAGGTCCACATCGGGCAACACATCGGCGTAGGTGGCCGAGGCGCCGTTCAAGGCCGGTGTGGGCAGGCTGGCCGACCAGGACAGTGACAGCCGCACACCCCCGTCGATCATCGTGGCCAGCGGGCGGGTTCCGCCTCCGGAGAGCACCAGGCCGGTGCTGGTGGCGTTCGGGGACACCGTTCCGTCGCTGTTGCGCTGCAAGGTGGCGTCCAGGTCGACCCACGAACCGCCCCGCCTGACCCGGGTGGGCTGCAGCGTGTCGGTGACCACGAACGTGCCCTGCGGTGTCGCCGTCGTTGCCGACGTTGCGGTGGTCAGCGCCTCCACCCTGACCGGTTTACCGGTCGCCTTCGCGCGTGCGGACGCCTGCGCGGTCTGCCGGCCCAAATCCGCCGTCGCGCTCGTCCTTGCGTGGGAGTGAGGTCGGTCGGCGGCCAGCGCAGGCCCAGTCGATAGGCGGGGAATGGCGAGGTACATCGCTGCGATGGTCACGGCCGCGAACGCGCGCACGGTACGCGGCGCGGGGGAGCGCCGCGCACCCGAGCGGAAGCGCCGGATGCGGCCCGGCGACCCGGGTGGAGCTGACATGCGCACGGCGGCGGATCCCTTCACTGGCCATGGGAACGGCCTGGTGATGATCAGCCAGGCCGCCCAGGAGCATTGCACGCTCCTCCCCAGTCCAGGCATGCCACCAATGGTAAAGAGAGAGTAAAGTGTCGTGTTTGGGCATGTTGAGGTGTTTGCGAGGTCTGTGGCCGGATGTGGCATCTAGGCAACTGCGGATGATCTATGGCACAGTTCGGCCGATCGATCTTCGCTCCACGCCTCCCGCCGCCACCGGACGTATCCCTTGGGGTTCGCCCATGCCGCGAGTCGCGCCGGTTCTGAAGACGCCGTTGATGGGATCCGCCCGGCCGGGTGAGATCACTGTGGTGAAGGTGGGCGCATGCGCGGTGGGTGGATACGTCAAGGCTGGGTCGCGCAGGTGCGCCGCTCCCGGCTGGCGATCGGACTGATCGCGGTCGCTCTGCTGGCCACGCTCGTACCGGCCGTGTACCTCGCGGTGTCAGGTCAGGACGCTCCGGCGGTGCCCAAGACACAGGCGGTTCACGGCGTACGGACTTTCAAGCCCAAGAAACCGGTCCGATCCAAGAATGCCGCTGCTCGTCCCTACCGGCCCGGGAAGGTGGCGTGGCCGTCGGCTGGTTCCGGGCAGGCGGCACTCGACACCCGCCGGGCAACACGCGTCGAGGGGACACCGATCTCGGTGCGGGCGTTGCCTCCGGCCAAGGGCGCCTACCACGGTCCCTCGTCAGTGTCGGTGAACGTGGCCTCTCATGAGGCCGCGGTCAATGCGGGCGTTAACGGGCTGCTGTTCACTGCCGCCGCGCGTGGTGGATCCGGCCAGGCGGCCGGTCAGGTTGAGGTGGGGGTCGACTATCGGGCGTTCGCCCACGCGTACGGCGGGAACTTCGGGTCGCGGCTGGGCTTGGTGTCGCTTCCGGACTGTGCGCTGACCAGTCCTCAGGACCCGGTGTGCCGTACCCGGACGCCACTTCGGAGTGGTAACGATCCGCAGGCGGGCACGGTGTACGCCGCGATGTCGGCGAGCATGGCGCGGCCGATGGTGCTCGCGGCCACCACCTCCGGCAGTGGCGAAGGTGACGGTGGCGGCCCTGCCGGAAGTTACCAGGCGACCGAGTTGAAGGCTTCGGGGTCGTGGTCGGCCGGTGGTTCCAACGGGTCGTTCACCTACGACTATCCGATCGCGTTGCCGCCGGCGGCGTCCGCGCTCGCACCCAAGCTCGATCTGGCCTATGACTCCGGGGGGCTGGACGGGCAGACCGCCGCGACTCAGACTCAGGCCGGCTGGGCGGGCGACGGCTGGTCGACGCCGCGTTCGTTCATCGAGCGGTCGTTCGCGCAGTGCTCCGATTCCCCGGAGGGCTCGGCATCGCCGAAGTCGACGTCGGACCAGTGCTGGGACGGAGAGATCCTGACGCTGTCGCTGAACGGCAGCTCGACCCAGTTGGTGTACGACGCGAGCAAGAAGACCTTCGAGCCGGCGGACGGTAACGGTGACGCGGTCACCCATGTCACCAACTCCGGCAACGGGTCCGGCACCTACAACACCGACTACTGGAAGGTCACCGACCGCAAGGGCACCGAGTTCTACTTCGGCCGTAACCAGCTGCCGGGCTGGACCTCGGGTGCCGCGACGACTAATTCAGTCGACTCCGAGCCGGTGTTCTCCGCGCATTCAGGGGATCCGTGTTACGACGCGGCGGGTTTCTCTTCCTCGGTGTGCACGATGGCGTATCGGTGGAACCTGGACTACGTCAAGGATGTCCACAGTAACGCGATGGCGTACTACTACAAGCAGGACACCAATGCGTATGCCAAGAACACCGAAACAACCAAGGCGACCGGTTACGTCCGTGACTCCCACCTCGATCACATCGACTACGGATTCACCGACGGCAATGCCTACACCGTCAACGGCGGCCACGCCCCCGACCAGGTGTTCTTCACGACCGGCGACCGCTGTCTGTCGGGCACCTGTGACCCACTGAACAAGACCAACGCGGTGAACTGGCCGGACGTGCCGTACGACTTGAACTGCACCGCCGGTTCGTCGTGTCAGGTGGTGGCACCCTCGCACTGGTCGACAGTGCGGTTGACCGGGATCAAGACCCAGCAGTGGAACGGCTCGGCCTACAGCCCCGTGGATTCCTGGGCGCTGGATGAGACACTGCCGGCGACCGGGGACGGAACCTCACCCACTCTGTGGCTGTCGAAGATCACTCACACCGGCTCGGACACCAGCGCCGGTGGGTCGGCGGTCACGTTGCCGTCGGTGACCTTCACCCCGAAGGACCTGCAGAACCGGGTCGCCACCCATGATGGCCTGCCCATCTTGACGCGGAAGCGCATCGAGTCGGTCACCACCGAAACCGGTGAGGTGATCGGCGTCAGCTATGAGCAGGTGGATGCGTGCTCCTGGCCTGTCAGCACCACTCCGTCCGCGAACACCTCGTCGTGTTACCCGGTGTATTGGACCCCGAACGGTTACAGCAAGCCCATCCTGGACTGGTTCAACAAGTGGCAGGTCGCCTCCGTCACCGATGCTGACCCGACCGGCGGCAACCCGACGATGTTCACCTCCTACAAGTACCTGCACGGAGGTGCATGGCATTACGACGACAACGAGGTCGTCAAGGCCAAATACCGGACCTACGGCCAGTGGCGCGGATTCGGCGACGTGCAAACGTTCACCGGTCAGGGCAACGACGCCCAGACCGAGAGCGAGACCACCTACTACCGCGGGATGTCGCAGGACAACGACACCACCAAAGTGCCCCTGACCGACTCCCAAGGCAGCACCCACGACGACACCGACCAACTCGCCGGCTCGGTGCTGGAGAGCACCTCCTACGACTACGCCGGTGGACCGGCCACCAAGTCGACGATCACGTCCTACTGGGTGTCCCCGCCCACCGTGTCCCGATCGCGTACCGGGCTGCAGCCGCTGACCGCCAACGCGAGCGGTCCGGTGGAGACGTGGACCCGCGAATTGGTCACGAGCAGCGGATCTGCCGTCTGGCGCAAGACCGAGACCGACACCAGTTACGACACTGACACATCCTCGGCCACGTTCGGCCTTCCGCTGGTGAGCTTGACCCATGGTGACCTGTCCGACACCAGCCAGCAGAGCTGCACCGTCACCACCTACGCGCCTGCCAACACCGACAAGAACCTGGTCGGGTTGCCCGCGGAGGTGGAGACCGACGCGGCCTCCTGCGGCGGCGCCAACCCGGGAGGCGCCTCCGCGCCGTCGGCCGCTCAGATCAACGCGCTGACCGCTCCCACCTCGGTCACCCGGCCCGACGATGTGGTCTCCGACCAGCGCGCCTTTTATGACGATCCCCCGCAGAAATCAACGTGGCCGCAGCCGTCGAACCCGGCATGGCCACAGGCCGCTCCGACCGAGGGCAACGTTTCGGAAACTCAGGTCGCCGCCGGGTACTCCAACGGGGCCTTCCAGTACTTGGTCAACTCCGCGAGCGTCTACGACGCCTACGGCAGGACCGTGGATGCTTACGACCCGCTCGGTAACAAGACGCACGTCGACTACACGATGGCCAACGGGCTGACCACCGCGACCAAGACGACCAACCCGCTCAACCAGGCGAGCACCCAGAGCCTCGACCCGCTGCGCGGGCTGGCGACTTCCGCCACCGACGCCAATGGCATCACCACGACCACCCACTACGACGGGCTCGGCCGCACCATCGCGGTCTGGGGCTACAGCCGGGCCACCACCTCGCCGGCCAACGCGAAATTCACCTACCAGATCTCGGCGAGCGCACCGTCGGTGGTCACCACCCAGACGATGAACGACGCGCAGGGGTCCGTGACCTCCTCCACCACGCTGTACGACGCGCTCCTGCGGACCCGCCAGGTCCAAAAACTCACGCCCAGAGGCGGTCGGCTCGTCACCGACACCTTCTACGACACCCGCGGCTGGGCGTGGAAGACCAACACCGACTGGTACGACTCAAGCGGCACCCCCGGCAACGCGCTGCTGACCGTCCCGGACTCCCAGGTGCCCAACCAGAGCGTCACCGCCTTCGACGGGCTCGACAGGCCGGTCCTGGGCACCTCCTACGAGGACTCGAACATCAAGTCCCAGACGGCGACCTCTTACCTGGGCGACAAGACCATCACGGTCCCGCTGAACGCTTCCGGGTCGCCCTTCCCGGGCGCGACCGCCAAGGCCACCGTCACAGACGCCCTCGGCCGCACGACCGAGCTGGACTCCTACACCCAGCCCCCGACCGTCGCGGTCTCCACCAGCGGCACCCCGCCGATCACCAAGGTGACCATCAGCGGCGGAACCAGCCAGGCCACCCAGTACAAGTTCGACCACGTCGGTCACCAGACCGACGTCAAGGACGTGACCACCGGCGAGGACTGGAACAGCGGCTACAACCTGCTCGGCCAGGTCACCTCGAAGAAGGACCCGGACACCGGCACCTCCACCATGGTGTACGACGACGCCGGCAACCTCGCCCAGACCACCGACACCCGCAACAAGACCATCTCCTTCGCCTACGACCCGCTGAACCGCAAGACCGGCGAGTACGACGCCCCCGTTTCCGGCCAGAGCACCTCCAACCGGCTCGCCTCGTGGGTGTATGACAACTCCGACAACGCCCTCCCCGGCATGAAGAACCCGGTCGGGCAGCTCACCACCGCCACCGCCTACGTCGACGGAAACCCCTACAAGACCCAGGCGGCCGGATTCAACGCCTACGGCGAATCGGCCGGCGAGACCATCACCATCCCGGACAGCGAAGGTGCCCTCGCCGGCCCGTACACCTTCACCCACCTTTACACCAGCGGCACCGCCCTACCTGATTCGGACCGCTACCCGGCCTCCCCCGGCAGCGGATCCCTGCCCGCCGAAACGGTCACCCACGGCTACTCGGGCGCGATGGACGTCCTCGTCACCATGGGTGGCCTGGCCGCTTACACCGCCAACCTGACCGTCACGCCCTACGGGCAGGTCGCCCAGGCCGAACTCGGCAGCCACCAGGCCAACCACGCTTACATCAACAACACCTTCGACCCCCACACCGGGGCCCTCACAGACAGCCAGCTCGCCAAGACCGCCGATCCGTCCACCCGGATCGATGAGACCTCCTACACCTACGACCCGACCGGCAACCCCCTGGCCCAGACCGAGACCCGGCAAGGCGGCGCTGCGGAGACCCAGTGTTTCCGCTACGACGCCCTGGACCGGCTCACGCAGGCTTGGACCGGCACCGACAACTGTGCCGCCGATCCGTCTGACAACGGCGGAGGCACTGTCGGTTCCGGCATTACGGGCGGGGCCTACTGGACCACCTGGACACTCGACCCGCTCGGCCAGCGCACCAAACAGACCCGGCACGGACTGAACGGTGCCGGCGACACGGTCACCGCCTACGACTACAACACCGGCCAGCCCAACACGCTCGCCTCAACAAGCACCACCGGACCGGGCGGCTCCGCCGCGACCTCCTATGGCTACGACCCGGCCGGCAACACCACCACCCGCACCACCCCGGCCAATGGCCAGGAGACATTGACCTGGGACGACACCGGGCAGTTGACCGCGGTTACCGGCACCTCCGGCGGTTCCGGATACATCTACGACGCCGACGGCCAACTACTGCTCCAAAAAGACCCCGGCAAGACCACCCTGTACCTGCCGAACGAAGAAATCGCCCTCGACACCACGACCGGGGCGATCACCGGCACCCGCTTCTACAGCCTGCCCGGCGGCGGCGAAGCGGTCCGCACCGGATCTGGAACCGCCTACGGCTTCGAACTCGGCGACCAGCACGGCACCGCCAACCTCAGCCTCGACGCCACGCTGACCACCCCGACCTGGCGGCAACAAGATCCGTACGGCGACACCCGCGGCACGCCGCCGTCCAGCTGGCCCGACAACCACGGCTTCCTCAACAAGCCCCAAGACACCACCACCGGCCTCACCGACATCGGCGCACGCTGGTACGACCCCTCAACCAGCCGGTTCGCATCCATCGACCCGGTGTTCAACCCGGCGTCTCCGCAGGAACAGAACGGCTATACCTACGCCGCCTCCAATCCCGTCACCAGTAGCGACCCGACCGGGTTGATGGTTCCGTGCTCGACCGGTGCCGGGGGCTGCGGGAAGACGGGCTACATGGGCGGCTCGCCTACGCCGTCCAGCTACTGCGACACCCATGACTGCCAGGGCCCGCCCAGCTATCAGGGCTCCGGAGGCGGCAGGGGCGGCGGCGGTGGTAGCGGCGGCGGTGGTGGTGGCGGTTCCCATGGCTGTGGTGTCTGGTGTGGCGTCAAACGCTTCGTTCAAAAACATCACACGATCGTCGCTACGGTCGTCACGGTCGCTTATGAGGTCGGCTGCAACGCGGCAGCCGATGCCGAAACCGCCGGAACCGGCGCCTTGTTCTGCGCAGGGACCGGCGGGGCGGTCTACGGGTGGTTCAACAACCAGCTCGACCCGAACGCCGACCACAGCCTCGCCGCCACCGTCAAGTCGATGGCCATCAACGCCGCCGTCTCGGTCGCCACGGCCGGAGTCCTCGAAGCCGGCAGTGCTCTAGCCGCACCGATCGGAGGAGCGGTCGCCCGCGCGGCCGCGAAACCGGCTGCCAGAGCAGCTGCCCGGGCGGCCGAGGATGCTGCGCCATCAGCAGGGCGACGAGCCGCCTCCCAGGGCGGACGTGATCTGGCCGGCGCCTGCAACAGCTTCGCGGCGGCCACGTTGGTGCTGATGGCCGACGGGACCTCCAAGCCGATCGCTCAGGTCAAGGTTGGCGACAAGATCGCCGATGCGGCCCCCGGCACCGATGCCGGCACCCGTGACCAGGCCCACACCGTCACCGACGTCCACGTCACCTACGACGATCACGACTACACCGACGTCACCATCGCGACCGGCAACGGCCCGCGCACCATCACCGGGACCAGCCACCACCTGTACTGGGACATCACCACCCGCGCCTGGACCCCGGCCGACCACCTCCACTCCGGAGACCACCTCCAGACCGCGGATGGCAAACGGGCGACGATCCTGGAGCTCCGCGCCTACACCGCCGCGATGGTCACCTATAACCTCACCATCGACCACCTCCACACCTACTATGTAGAGGCAGGCACCACACCCGTCCTCGTCCACAACTGCGGGCCGAATGGCGTCATCCAGCTGCGAGATGGGGTCAAGTCAACTGGTGCGCTATCTAATTTTAACGCGAAGGCGATCGACGACGCGAAGAATGCTGGTGTACGCGGCAGTGACTATCAAACGGGCGGCAGGGACTTCATCTTTGATCCGGCCAATGGGATATTCGCAGTATCTGGAAAGAGGTACACGCTGGGGCATCCTGGGCTGGTTTCCGCTACTGGAGCAGATGATGGCTCGGTTGTCGGAGGTGAGTTGGTTAGGGGGCCCGATGGAACCTTCCTTACTGACGAGCGTTCTGGTCACTACGGTCAACAGTGGAATGATGACACACGCCAATCTTTTGAGCATTTTATGTCTGACTATGGATTTGCGGTCGATCACTTTCCAGGATGGGGGAGGTTTCATTGACAGATGGCCGCCTTGTTTCGGCGCTGAACTCAGTCGAACCAAACTCCTGGGTGCAGGCGGTGGCGTACGGGGATCCGACGCGCTGGCTTCCATTGGTTGAAGTAACGAGAACTCGCCTATGGTTGGGCCTGGACGCCGCCGGTCGCTGGGTGATCGGGCGGAAGGGAGGTGCTGTGACGCTAGACGATAGTCTCGAATCGCCAGCTTGGCTCCCTCTCTTGGAGCAATCTAGAGAGGAATTGAATCGCAATGTTGCCGAAATTGTAAAAGAATTGTCGATTCCAATATCTTTCCTCGATTTTCCCGTGCGTGAAGTAATAGCCTCGGGGCTGATGTCCGGGCGCAGGGAGTGGGTTTGTTCTGCTCTGGATTGGCTGGAAATGGAGCAGGATTTTTCTGGTTACCGTGATCCGTTGCTTGTTGCTGCACGTTCGCGCGGTGCGGGTCAGAGGAATCGTCAGCGGGCTTGGCGTCTACTCACCTCAGAGTCCACTGGCTGAAGGATCCGAAGGACTACTTCTCCCTACGCGGCGGTGACGATGGAATTTCCGGCATACCCAAACCCCGAGGTGCTCCTAGCGGGTCTCGTGCGTTGTCAGGACCTCGGTCTGCCGCAGGGGAAAAGTGGGTTCCTGTGGTTTAGCTGAGGCGTCGTATGTGCCACTGTGTCGCCTATTCAGAGGTGATGATGGTGTTTGGGCGTTGAATGACGGCGAGGAAGTAATTAGGCGGGAACTCGCCAAGCTGGCTTGTGTCGAGGTGGAGCCAAGGTTGCGTCCACGGAGGCGGTACGCGAGTTTGCGCTGATGACGGGCGTGACGTCGTGAACTGAGACGGGTCGGGTAGCGCCGGCGCATTGCTGCGCCGGCGCCCCCTCAGAACCGGGCGTGCGGTTTCCCCGCACCCGGCTTAAGCAGGCCGCGAGGGCATGAGCCAGCCCGGGTTTGTTGGAGGCTCGATCAGAAGGGAAGATCGAGTCCATGGCACGGAAGTCCCCCTACTCCTCGGAGCTGCGCCGGCGTGCGGTGCGGATGGTCGGTGAGTGAACCGCCTCGGGCTTGACGGAGACTTTCAGTGGTTGCATCCAGCCGCGTTACATGGCTGATACTGAGCGTAGTTGACAGCTTTGTTTTCCGCGGGCGGGAGGTCTCCGATCGCGAAGGCGTCGGGCGAACGAGTGCGATGTCTTCTTTAGATTTCCCTGGACTTCCCGTCTTTCCTGATCACAGCTGATGGGCGCACGCTGGTGGTGTTTGGATGCGGTGGTGGGAGGGGAGGTGAGGTCATGCGATCGTCAGGTCGGGTTTATCGGCGGTGCGGGTGTGTCGATCCGGGCTCGGGGAAGGCGCTGGGGGACCGTTGTCCGCGGCTTGCGGCTGGGCGCCGGCATGGTAGTTAGTACGTCCGGTTGGAGCTGCCGGTGGGGATCGATGGTCGTCGCCGTCGGATTCGCCGTGGCGGGTATCCGACGCGTAAGGCCGCGCTGGAGGTGCTGCGGCGGCTGCGGGTGCCGCAGTCCGGCGATGAGTGCGGTCGGGTGCTGACGGTGGGGGAGTGGCTGGCGCATTGGCTGTCCTCCCGGACGTCCCCGGCGTCCTCGACGGTCCGTGGCTACACCGGCCACGTCCGTCTCTACCTGGCCCCGTATCTGGGCCGGGTGCTGCTGGCGGAGCTATCGGTGGGGCAGGTGCAGGCGATGTTCACCGCGATCATCCGCCAGCACGAGGCGCTGGGTGCGCCGGTGTCGGCGGCGACGTTGCATCGGATCCGCGCGACGCTGCGGGCGGCGTTGAACGCCGCCATCCGCCACGGGCTCATCAGCGACAACCCCGCCACGCGCGTGGAGCTGCTGGGAGCGCGGCGGCCACGCGCGGTCGTGTGGACCAAGAACCGCATCGAGCACTGGCGCCGGACCGGAGAGCGGCCTGCGGTGGCGGTGTGGACCGTCGCCCAGACGGCAGAGTTCCTGCACGGCATCGAAGACCACCGGCTGTATGCGGCTTATCATCTGATCGCCTTGCGGGGGCTGCGGCGCGGTGAGGCGGCCGGGCTGCGCTGGTGCGACGTCGACCTCGATGGTGGTGTCGCGGTGATCTGCCGGCAACTCCAGCAATACGACGGTCACCTGATGGTCTGCCCGCCCAAGACCGCGCACAGCGCCCGGGTGATCGCGCTGGATCACACCACCATCGCCGCGCTGCGCGCCCACCAGGTCCGGCAGGAGACCGAGCGGGCGGCGTCCGATGCGGGATACAACCGCAGCGGCTATGTATTCACGAACCTCAATGGTGATCCGATGGCCCCGGACCGCCTCACCCGCATCTTCCGGACGCTGACCGCCCAGGCCGGGCTGCCGCCGATCCGCCTGCACGACCTGCGACACGGTGCCGCCACCCTCGCTTTGGCGGCAGGGGTTGATCTGCGGGTGGTCCAGGAGATGCTCGGGCATTCCAGCATCGTGCTGACCGCCGACACCTACACCTCGGTCCTACCGGACGTCGCGCACGCGGCGGCCGAAAAGGTCGCGACCCTCATCATCAAGGCGGGTCGCCTGGTTCCGGGCACGAGAAGGGTCCGGCGCAAGCAGACCGGTCGACCCAAGCGCCGCGGCCAGAAACGACGCGGCCGCACCCCGGCTAGGTCGCGGGCGCATCCGGGTCGTCAGATCGGCCGCCCCTATCGCCGCCGACGACGTAGATCCCGGGTCTGACGACCAGCCCGCGCGCTCATCGGCTCGCTCGAGCCCTCCGCACCTTGGTCGACCACACGGAAAGGCGCCAACTGAACATCGGCAGAGGCGTCGAATGGACTCCTTCGACGCGGTCTTCGCCGTGCCCACCGGAGCCGGGTTTCATGGCGGAGCGGACGTCTGCAACGGGCAGGAAGGGGCACCCGAATTCCGGCCCCAGATCGGCCTCAGTCCGGCCCCATACAAGATCAGCGGCGATGCCCTACTCAAGGCATCGCCGCTGATCACTGCCGGTGCGCCGCCAGGGACTTGAACCCCGAACCCGCGGATTAAGAGTCCGCTGCTCTGCCAATTGAGCTAGCGGCGCTTGCGACGTCCGTAACTCTAGCAGCCCCCTTGCCCAGGTTGCGAATTCAATGATCCACCCCCCGGAGGGCCAGGTCACAGGGGTCGGCGGCGGGCCTGCCAGAGGGTGATGGCCGCCGCGCGCGAGCCGACCCTGAGCTTGGCGTAGATCCGGTTGACGTGGTTCTTCACGGTCTTCTCGCTGAGGAACAGTTCCCGGGCGATCTCGCCGTTGGAGCGGCCGCCGGCGATGAGGTCCATGACCTCGGCCTCGCGGGCGGACAGGTCGAGGTCGGCGCGGCCGGCGTCGCGGAAGACCTGGAGGAGTTCGCGGGCGGTGAACCGGCCGGGCGTGAGGTGACCGGTCGCGCCGTCGCGGAGCGCCGCCGTCGCGGCCGTGGGTTCGCTGCAGATGACGAAGACGCGCGCTCTGCGGCTCAGAGGAGCCGTGTGGGCGGCGTACTCCGGGCCGAGGATCACAACGTCGGGTCTGAGGCGTTCCGCGGCCTCCAGGGCCTCTCCCGGCGCTGTGGCCTCACCAGGCTCGTTGACCACATCGAGTTCGTCGCTGTCCTGGAGCAGTGAGATGAGGGCGGGGTCGCCGTCGACGACCATGACGCGTAGCGGCAGCGGGCCGTCGGAACTCATCCTGCCTCCGGGGGGCGCCGGTCGCGGCGGGGCGTGCGCCGGGCGGTGACGAAAGGGAGACGAAGGCCGGGGTGGGCCGGAAAAGGCCGACGGCCCCGGCGCGTGCGCGCGGGGGCCGTCATCTTGGGGTGAGTGAGGGGACTTGAACCCCCGACACCCAGGACCACAACCTGGTGCTCTGCCAACTGAGCTACACCCACCATGTCCGCACGAGGCGGCAGGATGAAGTGTAGCGGTTCTCGGCACCTCATCGGTCACCGATATTCGTCGCGATGGAGCGCGCCGTCTCGGAGTCGGGTCCCGGCTGTGGGACGAAAACGGCCTCCCGGTAATAGCGGAGTTCGGTGATGCTCTCGGTGATGTCGGCGAGGGCGCGGTGGCCGCCCTTCTTGACGGGGCTCGCGAAGTACGCCCGCGGGTACCAGCGCCGGGCCAGTTCCTTGATCGACGACACGTCGATCATGCGGTAGTGCAGGTGGGCGTCCAATGCGGGCATGTCCCGGGCGAGGAAGGACCGGTCGGTGGCGATGGAGTTGCCGCACAGGGGGGCCTTCTTCACCCCGGGGACGTGGGTGCGGACGTACTCCAGGACGCGGTCCTCGGCCTCGGCGAGGGTGATCCCGCCGGGCAGCACCTCGAGCAGGCCGGAGGTCGTGTGCATGTCGCGCACGACCTTCGACATCTGCTCCAGGGCGTCCTGAGGTGGTTTGATCACCAGGTCGATGCCCGCGTCGAGGACGTTGAGCTCACTGTCGGTCACCAGGGCGGCGATCTCGATCAGCGCGTCGCGCCGCAGGTCGAGCCCGGTCATTTCACAGTCGATCCAGACCAGCCGGTCGTTCATGACCTTCACCATAAGTCCTGTCAGGACACTTTGAGCGAGGTCAGGAGCAGATCGAGGTCGCCCTGGTGCTTGTGACTGTCCGGGATCGAGACGTAGAACTGGGCCGGTGCCTGGCCGTTCCCGCGGTCGATGATCACGAGCGCGGCCGTCTCCGTACGGAAGTTCCAGCCCTGCGACTTGGCCTGGGGGAAGGTCAGTTTGACCTTCACGAGCCAGCCGGTGTGCCCGTCGACGGGGTGGGATTCGGACGTGAGGTCCTGGCGGGTGTGGGCGGGGTAGGCCGTGGGCTCCAGGGCCGCGAGCACCGCCTTGGCCTTGACTTCCAGCGGGACGGAGGTGGTGTCGGTGCCCACGCCGCTGTAGGCGCTCGCGACGTACGGCTGGCCGTTCTGGAAGTCGGTCATGACGGTGGCGACCTCGCCCTGGTCGAAGCCGAGCTTGCCGAGGCCGCTCGTGGCGGTGACGGCCTCGGTGCGCCAGCTTCCGCCGAGCCGGGGGTAGGAGATGCCGGCCTGGGTGTCGGTGGTGGTCGCGATGACCGGGGACCGGCCTCCGTTCCCACCGCCGAAGACGTTCGTGGCCAAGAGGATCGCGACGACCGTGATGATGATCACAATGGCCGCGCCGCCGCCGATCAGGAGAGGGAGCCGGGAACGGGTCCGCCCGGGCGGTGTCACCGCGCCGGGCCCCGCCCACGTCGGCGCGCCGGGCCCCGCCTGGCCGGGTGCTCCCCACGCCGTTCCCGCCTGGCCGGGCGTTCCCCACGCCGCTCCTGCCTGGCCGGGGTCTGCCCACGCCGCTCCTGCCTGGCCGGGGTCTCCCCACGCCGGCCCCGCCTGGCCGGGGTCTCCCCATGCCTGGGTCGGTCCTGTCCGGCCCGGTTCTCCCGTCGGCGCGGCCGGCCCCGCCTCTCCCCACGTGGGGGCCGGTCCCGCCTGGTCGGCCTCTTCCCCGGCCGGTGCGGTCGGCTGCGCCTGGCCGGGGTCTGCCGGCGTCTGCCGGGCCGGGTCCACCGGTCCCGGCGGGGCCCACGTCTGCGTGGTCGGCTGGCCGGGGCCGGGGCCGGGGCCGGGCTGGGCCCATGCCGGCGGAGCGTCGCTCTGGTCGCCGGCCGGCTGGTGCCCTTCGCCCAGAGGTTGCGTCGCCTGGGTCCACTGGTAACCGTCCCACCAGCGCACCAGACCCGGGTCGCCGTACGGATCGCGGTACCAACCGGCAGGAGTCATGGGGTCAGGGTATGTGGCTCATATCACTATTTGGAATACCCGATCCCGGGCCGCAACAGGGGGTCGGGGACCGGCTCGCCGAGGGCCTCCCGGACCGGCAGCACGCCCGCCCAGACGTCCAGGGCGAGGTCCTCGTCGTCGTCGGCGGGCGGGCCCTGGCGGCTCTTCACCGACGCCTCGTCGAGGGAGAGCGCGAGGACGACGGTCGCGGCGAGCTCCTTGCGGGTCGGGCGCCGGGCGGCGTCCCAGCGGCCGGGGGCGAGGTTCTCCACCAGAGCCCGGAGCCCGGTGAGCTTCTCCTCCGGGTCCGTGACGAGGCGGGGCCGTCCGTAGATGACGGCGCTGCGGTAGTTCATCGAGTGGTGGAACACCGAGCGGGCCAGGACGAGGCCGTCCAGGTGGGTGACCGTGACGCAGACCTCGCCGCCCGCGCGCAGGCTGGCGGCGCCCGTGGAGCCGTGGAGGTACAGGGTGTCGCCCTCCCGGCCGTATCCCGTCGGCAGTACCCGGACGGACCCGTCGACGATGACCCCGAGGTGGCAGATTCGCCCGGAATCGAGGACGTCGTACAGCGCCCGCCGGTCGGTGGCGGCGCGCTCGGCGAGGCGGCGGACCCGTGTGCGCTCGGTGCCGGAGAGCGCCGGAGCGCCGGCAGTGGCGTCGTACGGCGGGGAGGTCGTCATGGGCATCACGGTAGGGTCGAAGTGGCCTGGCGGGTATGGCCACTTATTCTCGGAACAAGGGAACCACTTTGTCGCGGGACCATTTCGACCTGCCCCTCGCGGTGGAGCGCGACGCCGGGACGCCGCTCAGCGTCCAGCTCGGCGGGCAGCTGCGCGCGGCGATGAACGACGGACGGCTCAAGGCGGGGGAGCAGCTGCCGTCCAGCCGGGCGCTGGCGTCCGCGCTGGGGGTCAGCCGCACCGTCGTCACCGAGGCGTACGAGCAGCTCTATGCCGAGGGATGGATCGAGGGCCGGCACGGATCGGGCACGTACGTGGCCGACATCGCCCCGCCGAGCGCGCAGTTCCTGCGCGCCGCCGGGCCGGTGTCGGAGGACCGGTCCCGGGCCGCCGGGTCGGCCATCGACCTACGGCCCGGCGTGCCCTGGGTCGACGGGCTGGACACGCCCGCGTGGCGGCGTGCCTGGCGGCTGGCGGCGACCGTGACCCCGGCGGGACGGCCGGACCCGCGCGGCCTGCCCGGCCTGCGCGCCGCGCTCGTCGACTACCTGCGCCGCAGCCGTGGGGTGGCGTGCCCGGTGGACCGGGTGCTGGTCACGCGGGGCGCGACGAACGGCCTGGATCTGCTGGGCGCGGTGGTCCTGCGGCCCGGCGACCGGGTCGGTGTCGAGGAGCCGGGCTACACCAAGGCCCGCTCGATCCTGGCCATGCGCGGGGCGGAGGTGGTGCCGTGCCCGGTGGACGAGTCGGGACTGGTCGTTGACGCGCTCCCCGACGGACTGCGCATCGTGTACACGACTCCGTCGCACCAGTACCCGCTCGGTGGCCGGCTGCCGGTGCCGCGCCGCCAGGCGCTGCTGGCGTGGGCGCGGCGCAACGGCGCGCTGATCGCCGAGGACGACTACGACAGCGAGTTCCGGTACGACGTGGCGCCGCTGCCCGCGCTGTACGGGCTGGACCCGGAGGTGACGGTCTACCTGGGCACCACGTCGAAGACGCTGGCGCCCGACGTCGGCGTCGGCTGGCTGGTGGCGCGCCCGGACCTGGTCGAGGCGATCACGGACCTGCGCGAGCGCGTCAACGACCGTACGGCGGCGGTGCCGCAGGAGGCCGTGCGCATCCTGCTGGAGCGTGGTGACCTGGACCGTCACGTGCGGCGGATGCGAGCGGAGTACGCGCGTCGGCGGGCCGCCGTCGTCGACGCCCTGGGCCACCTGCCCCTCCTGGGGGACAGCGCCGGGCTCCACATCGTCGTCACGCTTCCCCGGGACGCCGCCGCGTGGGTGGTCGAGCGCGCGGCCGAACACGGTGTCCTGCTCGCGACACTGGAACAGCGGTTCGGCGGACCGCCGGTGGTGCACGGCCTCGAGATCGGCTACGGCTCCGCGACGCTCGCGCAGGTCAGGAGCGGCTGCTCGCTGGTGCGTGCGCTGGTCCGGGAGGCTCGATCCGGTCCGGCGTACGCAGCCGCCGGCTGAGCAGCGCGTCGGGGTCGGCCGAGGCGGTCTCCTCACCGGGTGGGACCCGGGGACGGGCGATTCCCGCGGGCGCCTCCAGGCCGGTGATCTTGTGGGTGTCGATCCGGCCGGGATCCGAGCAGGTCGCCCCGGGCACCTGGGACGCTCCGTAGTGCCCGCCGCGTGCCCAGGGCCGGCGCCTGCGGGCGGCGTCGTACGCCTCGGGCCGGGGGAGCGGCTCGCCGGCGGGCCAGCGGCGCGGCACGTGCCAGCCGTCGAGCCAGCCGACGATCCTCTCCAGGCCGTTCAGCGGGCCGGCCGTGAACGGCTCGCGGGAGAACCCGACGACGACGATCTGGAAGCATGACCGGCCCTCGCGGCCGACATCGCCGGGAAGCAGTTTCGCCGCTCGCGTCGCGGGCACCATCTGCACGATCTCGCCGGTGCAGGGGTTCCACACCAGGTGGGCACTGCGTCCTTCGTACTCCAGGCGCTGGGCCACCGAGCGGGCGGAGATGTGGTGCGGATCGTTCTCGCTGGTGTGCCAGACCGTACGGGGCGCGCCTCCCTTGGGCGATCCACCGTCATGTGCGGTATGCAGGCGTCCGGCTCCAGGCAGCCATGCGTCGGCCACGATCTGTTTCCCCCCATCGGGTCGGATCCTTGCCCGAGTGGTGTTTCGCTGTCTAGGAAGTTTGTCCCATGGATAGGACATTTGGGGTGACGGGTACCTTTCTACTTTCTGGTACCCCAATGGGTCGAATGCCTACCCCCGGTGACACTCCGGTACCCGGGCCGGATCCGGCCGGGCGGGGGGCGGTTGGCGCCCGAATACCGAGTCGCGTTCTAATAGGCGCGTGAGTGGCGCGCGACCGGCCGGCGCGTGCCACGGACCGAAATGGAGGGAGGGCCCATGGTCGAGCAGGTCGCCGGGGTACCCGGGATCGACGTCCCGCGTCTGTCGTCCTGGCTGGCGGACAACCTGCCCGGCGAGGGCGGCCCGATCGCGGACATCGAGATGCTCGCCGGCGGCCGGTCCAACCTGACCTACCTTCTCCGGCTGGGCGACCGGGACGTCGTTCTCCGCCGCCCGCCGCTCGGCCACGTGCTGCCCACCGCCCACGACATGCGCCGGGAGCACACCGTCCTGTCCGCGCTCGCCGGCAGCGACGTCCCCGTGCCGACGCCCCTGGCGCTGTGTCTGGACGAGGACGTCATCGGCGCGCCCTTCTACGTCATGGAGCACGTCGACGGGCGCGTGCTGCGCACCGTGGAGGACGCCGCGGACGTCACACCCGAGGAGGCGCGCGCCCTCAGCGAGCGCCTGGCGGACGCGTTCGCCGCCATTCACCTGCTCGACGTCGAGAAGGCCGGGCTCGCCGGGTTCGGCCGCCCGCAGGGGTACATGGCCCGCCAGCTCGCCCGCTGGCGCAAGCAGTGGGACGCCTCATTCTCCGCCGACCCCACCGCCGGTGACGCCACCCGCGCGTCGTACGAGCGGCTCGTCGAGCGGCTCGCCGCACGCCTGCCCGGCGACGGGCTCACCGGCCTGGTGCACGGCGACTTCCGGCTCGACAACGCGCTCGTACGGCTGCGGCCCGAGCCCGAGATCGCCGCGGTCGTCGACTGGGAGATGTCGACGCTCGGCGACCCGCTGTCCGACCTCGGGCTGACGATGGTGTACTGGACCGACCCCGGCGACGACGAGCGCGGGTCGATCCCGGTCGGCTCCACCGTCACCACCGCCCCCGGTTTCCTGTCGAGCGGGGAGTTCGCCGAGCGCTACGCCGCGATCACCGGGTACGACCTGGCGGACCTGGACTTCTACGTGGCGTTCGGCTGCTTCAAGCTGGCCGTCGTGCTGGAGGGCATCCACGTGAGGTACCTCCAGAAGGCGACGGTGGGTGAGGGCTTCGACCGGATCGGCGAGTCCGTCCCGGTCCTCCTCGACCGCGCCCACCGTACGCTCGACGAAGGCCCTGCCTGAGCTCTCGTCAGAGTTCGGGGGTCTCGCCGACGTACAGCCCCTCGGCGAGCCGGGCGAGCACCGTCAGCGTCGCCCGGTGCAGACCGGGCCCGAACGTCACCCGCCGGACCCCCAGCTCGCCCAGCCGGGCGATCGAGGGCATGCCGGGCCGGTACAGCACGTTGACGGGCGCCGGGATGCGTTCGACCAGGGCGGCGATGGCCGCCTCGTCGGAGACCATGATCGTGAAGATGCCGTCGGCTCCGGCGTCGAGGTAGGCGCGGGCGCGGCCGACGGCCTCCTCCAGGCGTTCGGCGTCCGAGGCGTCCGGTATGGCCCCGGGGGCGTACACGTCGACCCGGGCGTTGATGAACAGCTCACGATCGGCGTCCCGCAGCGCGGCGATCCGCTCCGCCTGCTCGGCCACGTCGGCGAGGACGCGCCCCGCACCGGTGTCCGGGCCGCCGTGCACGGTGTCCTCGAGGTTGCAGCCCGCCGCCCCGGTCTCGCGCAACCGGGCGGCCAGCTCGGCCGGCGGCAGGCCGTACCCCGCCTCGGCGTCGACCGAGACCGGGACGTCCACGCCGTGCGCCACGCGGCCGGCCGCGGCGAACATCTCCTCATGCGGCGCCGCCTCGCCGTCGCCGTACCCGAGGCTCGCGGACACCGCGGCGCTGGCGGTGGCGATCGCGGCGAAGCCGGCGTCCGCGAGCACACGCGCGCTCGCCGCGTCCCAGGCGTTCGGCAGGATCAGGGGGCGGTGCTCGTCATGCAGGGCACGCAGCAGCGCCTTCTTCTCAGACAGGTCCATAGGACCGACCGTACGGCCCCGGGCGGGACCGCCGGAATGGCCACTCGGCGGCGACGGCCGGGAACCACCGAGCCCCTCGGAACCGCCGAGCCCCTCGGGCGGCGATGGCCGTGAACCGTCGTGCGCCCCGGGCCGCGACGGTCGACGACCGCCGGGCGCCTCGAGCGATGATGGCGAGGGGCCACCGGCGCTCCGGGCGGTGATGGCGAGGGACGACCGGGCGCCTCGGGCGGTGATGGCCGGGGGCGCGCCGAGCACCCCCGGCGGCGATCAGCAGTTCCAGGTGACGGAGGCGACGTGGCCGGTGGAGAAGGACACGGTGCCGCTGCCCGTGCCCCAGCACCATTCGTGGGAGCGGCTGACGTTGAGGTAGATCGGCTGATTCGGCCAAGCGGTGCCGCTGCCGCCCGTGCTGACGCCGCCCGTGGTGCCCGTGACGGCCCATTTGACGGGCCCATCCACCGCAATCAGCGTCACCTGGCAGCCGTATACCTGGTGTCCCATGCCGCACCCCTTGACCAGGAGCCTGCCCGGCTGCTGCTGCGAGGGCGTCGACGGGTTCGGCGCGGGCCGCCCGGGCCTGGTGTGATGCCTGGGCGCGGCCGTCTTGGAACTCTTGGACGGCGTCGGGGTGGGTGTCGGGGTCGGGGTGGCCGTGGGCGTGGGCGTCGGCGAGCCCGTCTTGGCCGTCGGCGAGGCGCCCGCCGTGTGGGACGACGTGCCGCCGTCATCGGTCGGGGAGTCGCCGGGAGCGGCCGCGACGCCGTTGTTGCCGGCGGGCCGCTTGCCGCCCGACGACCCGGGCGAGACGAGGAGGAATCCGCACAGGACGAGGACCGCGCAGACGACCGTGCCGGCGACGACCCAGACGCCCGTGGACTTCCGCTGCGGCTCCTCTTCGGTCCGCGGCTCGGGCGGAGGGGGATCGAAGCGCATCGCGATCGTCGCCCTGGTCCGGGCGTGTTCCGGGGAGAACGCCGTGGCCAGGACGCGCCCCCGCAGGTTCTCGGGGGCGGCGGCGACCGGCATGGCGCGCAGGAGCTGCGCGGTGGCGACCCTGCCGCTCGTGCGCAGGCCGCAGATGGGACAGCCGGCGATGTGCCGGGCCAGCGTCGCGCACCGCTCCGCGTCGAGGGGCTGCCCCGGGGGGCCCGCCAGGGCCGGAACGCTCGGGCAGTCGTCCCGGCCGGTCGCGGCGATGACGACCGCGGAGAACGCGTCGTCCAGGTCGTTGCGCGCCTGCTCGATCAGCACGGACGCCTCGTGTGGTGTCGTCGACAGCACCTCGGCGAGCTCGTGAGGGTCCAGCTCATGCCGTACGGCCAGGTCGAGCGCCTCCCGCTGCTGGCCGCTGAGCGCCAGCAGCGCCGCGTGCACGAGCTCGCGGGTCGACTCGTCGATCCCGCCGGCGGCGTCGGCCTCCGGCGCCCGCCGGCGTTCCGCGGGGAGCCCCGCGTTGGTCCGCCGGCGCAGGCACTCGGCGCGGGCCGTGGCGTACAGCCGGCCACGGAACAACCGCGGGTCGGGGAGCGCGGCGATGCGCTCGCGCACGGTGATCAGGGAGTCGTGGACGGCCTGGGCGGCGGCCTCACGGTCGCGCAGCAGGACGTGACAGTAGTCGAACAGGCGCGCGCCGTACGCGTCGTAGACCTGGGCGAGGGCGTTGGTGTCGCCGGCGTCGAGTGCCCGTGCCATCCGCTGGTCGTCGGCCCTGTCGATGCTCGGCCAACCGGCCACGTCAGCCTCCCCGCTGATCGGTTCGTCCCCCATGGCCCGGACGTCCCAGGCGCACCGTCGAATCACGCATCCTGCCACCAACAGACCACTCGCCGCGGTCTTCTGGGGTGAATGTGTTCATAGTGACAGCGCGCTGCGGCCCGGAGGCGGAGGAGGCGGAGGAGGCGACGGCGTGAGCGACCGAAACCCCACGCGACGGGCCCGGGAAGGGCCGTCCGCTCGCCGGATCGGCGGGGTGGGGCGGCCGCGCTCGGTCCGGAGCTTCAGCAGCTCCACCGCACATCGGCCGACGCGCCGGAGGTGAAGGACACCGTGCCGCTGCCGCTGCCGATGCAGATGCCCGCGTAGGTGCGCGAGACGGTGACGTAGGCCGACTCTCCGGTGCCGAGGTCGCCGCTGCCACTGGCGCGCATCGCCCCGCTGGTGCGGGCGACGGCCCAGTTCACGGGGCCGCCCTGCGCGGTCACCGTCACCTTGCAGTGGCTCGAGTAACGCATGTCGCATCCGGAGACGGCCAGCGTCCCCGGGGCGGACGAGGGCGGTGAGCCGGGCGTCGTCGGGGCCGGCCCCGTGGTCGCGGGCTTGGTGTGCTTCGGCTTCGGGGTCTTGCTCTTGCCCGGTGTGGGCGTCGGCGTGGGGGTGTGCGACGTCTTGGTCTTGGTCGGGGTCGCGCCCGCGGGGGACGACTCGGACGGATCATCGCTCGGCGAGCCGCTGGGCGGGGCGGCGATGGCCTGGTTCCCGGAGTTCTCCTTGCCGCCCGAGCCGGGCAGCAGGAGGAGGATCCCCGCGAGGAACATGACGCCGAAGGCGGCCGCGCCGACGGCGACCCACACCCCCGCCTTCCTGCGCGGCTCGTCTTCGGGGTCGTGGTCGGCCGCGCGGCGCGGCGGGTCGGATCGCATCGCGATCGTCGCCCGCATGTCGGCGTACTGCGGTGCGGTCGCCGTGCCCATCACCCGTTCGCGCAGGTCGGCCGGTACGGCGGCGATCGGCATCGCGTGCAGCAGGCGGGCGGTCGCCACCTTCCGGTTCGCGCGCAGCCCGCAGATCGGGCAGTTCCCGATGTGGCGGGCCAGCCTGCCGCAGGTCTCGGCGTCCAGCGGCCGGCCCACCGGACCAGCCAGCGCAGGGATGCTCGGGCAGTCGTCGCGCCCGGTCGCCGCGACGACGACGGCGGCGAACGCGTCGTCCAGGTCGTTGCGGGCCTGCTCGATGAGCACCGACGCCTTCTGCGGCGTCGTGCTGAGGACCTCGGCGAGCTCGTGCGGGTCGAGCTCGTGCCGCAGCGTCAGGTCGAGTATCTCCCGCTGCTGGCCGCCCAGCGCCATCAGGGCGGCGTGCACCAGCCGGCGCGTGGACTCGTCGGTCTCCACGAGCCCTTCGGCCTCACGCGCCTTCTGCCGGTCCTCGGGGATCCCGCTCTCGGCGCGGCGGCGCAGGCACTCGGCCCGGGTGACGGCGTACAGCCATCCCCGGAACAGCCGGGGGTCGGGCAGTCCGGTGATCCGTTCCTGCACGATGATCAGGGAGTCGGTCAGGCCCTGGGCTGCCAGGTCCTGATCGCGGAGCAGCACGTGGCAGTAGTCGTACAGCCGTGCTGCGTAGGCGTCATACAGCTCCGCCATGGCGGACGTGTGGCCCGCTCGCAGGGCCTGTGCCAGCCGCTGGTCATCGGCCCTGTCGATGATCGGCCACCCGGCCACTGATCCTCCCGTTGCTGCTCGCCGAAAAAGGACGCAGACGCCCCAGGGGCCTCTGTGGTTTACGCATCCTGCCACTAAAAGCCTGCCGATAGGCCAGTTTTGATCGCAAATGTGGCATAAGCGACAACGGTGAGTTATTAGTTTCGGTGTCGTGCAAGAAACCCTGACGCTGAGTGATCGGAACCGCTCAGGACGTCAGGTCCGGGAAGTCCTCCTCGCGGAACTCTCCGGCGCGGCGCTCCTCGCCCTCCAGGCCCCGAAGCTCGACGCGGCGGATCTTCCCGGAGATCGTCTTCGGCAGTTCACCGAACTCCACCCGCCGCACGCGCTTGTACGGGGCCAGCCGCACCCGGGAGTGGGCGAGGATCGAGCGCGCCGTCTCGGCCGTCGCCTCATGGCCGGCGGCCAGAGAGACGTACGCCTTCGGCACGGCCAGGCGCACCGGATCGGCGGCGGGCACCACGGCGGCCTCGGCCACCGCGTCGTGCTCCAGCAGCACGCTCTCGAGCTCGAACGGAGAGATCTTGTAGTCCGAGGCCTTGAAGACGTCGTCGGTGCGCCCGACGAACGTGATGTAGCCATCGGCGTCCCTGGAGGCGACATCACCGGTGTGGTAGTGGCCGCCGCTCATCGCCTCGTCCGTACGCCCGGCGTCGTCGCGGTACCCCGCCATCAGCGCGAGCGGGCGTTCGGCCAGGTCGATGCACACCTCGCCCTCCTCGGCGGGCTCCCCGGTCACCGGATCGATGATCGCGATCCGGTAGCCCGGCAGGGGACGGCCCATCGAACCGGGCTTCAGCGGCTGCCCGGGGGAGTTACCGACCTGCGCCGTGGTCTCGGTCTGGCCGTAGCCGTCGCGCACGGTCAGGCCCCACTGCTCGCGGACCTGGTCGATGATCTCGGGGTTGAGCGGCTCGCCCGCCGCGACGGCGGTGCGCAGGCTCAGCCGCCACGACCGCAGATCCTCCTGGATCAGCATGCGCCACACCGTCGGCGGCGCGCAGAACGTCGTCACCTCGCACCGCCGCATGACCTCCAGCAGCGCGGGCGCGCTGAACCGCGTGTAGTTGAACACGAGCACGCACGCGCCGGCGTTCCACGGCGCGAAGACGTTGCTCCAGGCGTGCTTGGCCCAGCCCGGCGACGAGACGTTCAGGTGCACGTCGCCGGGGCGCAGACCGATCCAGTACATCGTCGACAGGTGCCCCACGGGGTACGACGCGTACGTGTGCTCGACGAGCTTCGGCCGGTCGGTCGTCCCGGAGGTGAAGTAGAGCAGCAGCGTGTCGCCGGCGTGGGTCGCCGTCTCGCCGGCCCCGTCGTACGGCTCGTGTTTGTAGGCGTCGCCGTACGTCAGCCAGCCCTCGGCCGCGCCCACGCAGATCCTCGTCCACTCGCCCGTCAGTCCCGCGAACTTCGCGGTGTCGGGGGCCCCCGTCACGACGTGGGAGACGCCGCCCCGGTCGATCCGGTCGCGCAGGTCGTCGGGGGTCAGCAGGGTGGTCGCGGGGACGACGACGGCACCGAGCCTCATCGCCGCCAGCATCGTCTCCCACAGCTCGACCTGGTTCCCGAGCATGAGCAGGATCCGGTGGCCCCGCCGCACGCCCCGGGCCCGCAGCCACCCGGCGACCCGGCGGGACCGCTCGGCGAGTTCGGCGAAGGTCAGCTTCACCTCCGAGCCGTCCTCCTCGACGATCCACAGGGCGGGCCGGTCGGGGGTCTGCGCGGCCAGCACGCCGTCGAACCAGTCCAGCGCCCAGTTGAACCCGGCGACGTCGGGCCAGCGGAAGTCCCGGTAGGCGGTCTCGTAGTCCTCGGCGTTCGCCAGCAGGAAGTCGCGGGCGGCTTGGAAAGTGGCCACGTCAGGAGTCATGGGCCGCATCCTGGCACTCCGGCCGCCCGTCGCGTAAGGACCCGCGACGGGGACTTCGGCGTCCGGCGCGGCGCGTCAGCAGGTCCAGGTCAGCGCGACCGCACCGTTCGGGGAGAACGAGACATCGGACCGCTCGACCGGGGGTGTGGCCGCGCACGCGCCCGCCGTGTCGGCCGTGACGGTCAGGACCACCGAGGCCCCCGCCGTGAGCCTCCCGTGGCCGGGACCGGCGATCGAGACGTACGGGCCGGGGCTCGCCGTCCAGTCGACGGTGCCGCCGTCGGCGGTCAGGGTGACGGTGCGCGTGTCGCCCGAGCCGGTGGCGGCCACCGTGAGCCTGCCGGGAAGGGGCTTCGGCGTCCGCTTCCTCGTGCGCGTCGGCTTCGGCGTCGGCCGTGCCCTGGTCGTCGACGGCTTCGGTGCCGGGGTTCTCGTCGTACGCGTCGGCGTGGGTGTCGGCGTCGTACTGCTCGCCGTCGGCTCGGGCGAGCCCGGGTCGTCGCTGGACGAGGGGCTGTCGGATGGACCGGCGCTCGTTCCGGCGGCGATGGGACGCCGGGCACCGGACGGATGCTGTGCGGACGAGCCGCCCGTGACGAGGAAGACGGCCCCGGCCACGAGGAGGACGCACGCGGCCGCGCCCACGGCCGGCCACAGGCGCGGCACCCCCCGCCGGGCGTCCTCGCGGTCCGGCCGGATGTGATCCACGCTCGTCGGCCAGCCCCAGGCGTCGAACGGCTCCGCGCGCTGCGCGATGAGCGCACGGGCCTCATGCTGGTCGGGGGCGGCCGCCAGCGACAGCACGGTCCCGCGCAGACGCGAGGGCGGCGCCGCGACCGGCATCACCTGCAGGAGCCGGTTCGTCGAGACCTTGCGCTTGCGTCGGTCCCGGCAGGTCGGGCACGAGCCGATGTGGCGCATGAGCTTGCGGGAGACCTCCGGCGGCAGCGGCCAGTCGTGCTCGTCCACCAGCGCGGCGACGCTCGGGCAGTCGCCCCGGCCCGTCCGCGCGATGATGGCGGCGGCGAGGGCGTTGTCGAGCTCGTCGCGCGACTCGGCCACCAGCTCGAGCGCCTGCTGCGAGGAGATGCCCAGGACGCCGGTCAGCTCCTCGGCGGACAGCTCGTGGCGCACGGCCAGGTCGACCGCCTCGCGGTGGCGGCCCGGCAGGCCGGCCAGGGCACTGTGCACGAGCCGCCGGGTCTCCATGCGGCGCTGGCGCTCCTCGGCGTCGAGGAACGTGTCGTCGGCCTCCTCGGCGGCGGGGTGCCGCTGTTCGGGCGTCTGCTCGTCTCGCAGACGCCGCAGGCACGCGTTGCGCACGATCGTGTAGAGCCAGCTGCGGAACCGCTCCGGCTCACGCAGCTTGTCGATGTGCAGCAGCGCGGCGATCAGGGAGTCGCGGAGCGCATCCGCCGCGAGGTCCTCGTCGCGCAGCAGCGCGTGACAGTAGTCGAACAGGCGTGGCGCGTAGATGTCGTGGATCTGCGCGAGCGCCGTTGCATCGCCGGCGCGCAGCTCCTGCGCCAACCGGCGGTCATCGACGCGACCGAGACTGGGCCAACCGGCCACAGCGACCTCCAGGAGGTGTGGTGTCGGACGCGCCCCCGGAAATGAGAAGGAGGCCCGACGCCCCGCTCCCGTCGGGCCTCCACAAGAGAGACGCCGCTCCGGAGACCTTGGTTCACAGGATCACCGGGAGAATCTCGGATTTTTTCGGCCCGGCTCGGCGGGCATGGCGCAGAGCCGGGTTACAGCAGTTCAGTGGCAATCGGGTGCGCAGATGCGGCGGGCGACCGTGTTCAGGAAGATCCGCTGGATCTCCTGCGGTTTCATCGCCTGGTACGCCGCCCCGTCGGTCTCCGCGGCGATCTTCTGCATCGAGGCCATGTCGACGTCCGGGCCGAAGCCGATGAAGAGAACCATGACCGGCTCGTTCGGGTCGTTCTCCTTCTTCAGCGTCCGGAGCAGGTTGCTCAGCGAGATGCCGTTGGCGTCGTCGTTCTTGCCGTCGGTGAGCACGAGCACGGTGTTGTAGTAGCCCGGCTTGTAGCTGTTCTTCATCGACCGGAACGCCGCCAGCACTGAGTCGTACAGGCCCGTGTCTCCGTCGGGCTTCGGCCGGACACGGCCCAGCGCGCTGAGGATCGCCTGCCGGCGCGTCCCCGACCCGAGCCGGGTGGACAGCGGGCCGATCGGCACCTCGGTCCGGTAGTCCTGGGAGCCCTGCAGCTTCGTGGAGAACGTCCACAACCCCAGGTCGGTGTCGTCGGGCAAAATCGCGAGCCCGCCCTGGGCGACCTGGGCCGTCGCCTCCATCCGGGTGACGCCCTTGCCGACCGGCTGGACCATCGACCCGGAAACGTCGAGGAGCGTCAGCATCCGCGTGCGCAGCGACAGCTTCGTCCATGCCTGCATGACGTCGGTGACGTCACCCGAACTCGGCGTCGGCAGGGCCCGGGGGATGCGGGGGCTCAGTCCGCTCGCACTCCCGAACTCGGTGCCGGCCCGCCCGTCGGGGGTGCGGAACCCGAGGGCGTGCACCGCGGCGTGGGCCTGCTCGGAGTTCATCGCCTTCTCCAGCAGCGCCGCCGCACGGAGCTTCGTGTCGTCGTTGGTCGTCAGCGCGAAGGGGTGGTCGAGGCTGAGCATGCCCTCGTTGGGATAGATGGCGCTGGCCGGTGCGGCGGATTTGCCCTGGTTGTACTTCCACACCGCCTGCTCCGGGGCGATCACGACGGGCGCCCGGCCGTGCAGGTTCCGGTGGAAGCTGGCGAACAACGCCTGGTTGTTAGGAGAGATGCTGTTCTGCACCTTGCGCGTGATCTGCGTGAAGATCGCGTTGGCGTTCGGGTCGCCCTGGAGCAGCATCCGGGTCATGACGACCGCGCCCAGCCCCCCGGCGGTGCGCGTCGGGTCGAGGATCTGCAGGTGCACGGAGTCGGCCGGGAGCATGTCGTTCTTGCTGACCGCGCCAGCGGCGAGGGCGTCGGTGGCCTTGAGGAGCATGTCCCACGTGGGCCGGACGCCCTGCCCACGGATCTTGTTGGCGAAGGTCCGTGTGGTCGCGACGACCAGCGGCGTCTCGGCCACGCTCGTCGGCGTGGTGTTGACGCTGGCCGCGCCCTTCGGCGAACTGCGGACGAGAGTGAGCCACAGCGACGAGTCCGGGATCCACACGTCCGGGGTCACGTCGCCCGGCACGGCGCTCTGGCCGGACACGATGGTGGACGTGCTCGCCGGGTCGGAGGACTTCACCGTCGCCTTGACGCACTTGCCGCCGACGGCGTGCCGTTCGTTGTTGAACGACGTGGCGATGTCACTGATGGCCGGGGCGATGTCGGGCGCTGCGGCGACCTTGAGGTCGATGGGGGTTCCACCGCACTTGCTGCTGTCCGCGAGCGCGTACACGCCCGCGCCGAGCAGGATGGCAAGGCCGATCGCACCCGCCAGCGGGCCGATCAGGGCGCCGAGTGAGCGGCGGCGCTGTACCCGGCGGCGTCCTCCGCCGGAGGCCGGAGGCTCCGGACGGCCGTCGGGCCCGCCCGGACCGCCGGAACGCGGACCCATGGGACCGTTTCCTCCCGGCCCGCGGCCCTGCCCGCCCGCACCCTGGCCCAGGACGTCCGCGCCCCGGCCCCGACCCTGTCCGCCCGGGCCCTGACCAGGCCCGCCCGCACCTTGGCCCTGCCCGGGTCCGGGGGTACCGTGGCCGGGGCCGTTCGCAGGCCCGGCGAGGCCGCCGCCCTGCCTGCCGAAGAACGGGCCGCCCTGGACGTACGACGGGGAGTCGTAGGAGCCGCTGCCGTAGGGGTCCCGCTCCGCGCCGTAGGGGTCCCGCTCAGCAGGGCCGGGATAGGGGCCACCGGCGCCGTACGGACCGGGCGCAGGGTAGCCGGGACCGCCCGGCTCGGGCGGGCGCGGGCCGAAGTAACCCGGCTCGTCACCGGCCGCCTGGTGCCCCATGGGCCGGCCGCCTCCCGGGGGCGGATAGGGCTGGCCGTCGCCGGGCGTCTCGCTCGGGGGCATCTCGTTGCGGCGACGTCGGCTCACAGCTGTCCCATCTCGCGGATCTCAGGGCTGAGTGTAGAGCGGAACTGTAGCGGTCTTCGCAATTCGTAACAAAGATGATCAAATGAGTCGATGCCGCAGGTCAGTCCAGTAAAGATCAATGCAAACCCGGCGGTGTCCCGCTGCGGCGCCGTCCGTCCGGGCTCTCGGCGTCCGCCCTCCCGCCCCCGAGGCGCTGGTGGAACAGGGGACCCGCGACCGGGGCCGCCCACTCGCCGGGCCACCGGTGCGGCGAGGCGGCGTCGTCACGGTGAGTAACCTGGACCGTTCCGGGTGACGGTGGCCCGGCCGCATGGTCAACACCCGCGTCAACACGGCCCGCAGTCGGCCCGCATCGACGCGGCTCCCCCGGCCGGCGCCCGGCCGCCTCGGGGCGCAATCCGCCGCCGGTCGGCTTCCACACGGCCCCCGAGCATCGTCCGGCCGTCTCGTCAACGGCCCGTCGGTGCGGTCCGCCGCCGGTCCAGGCCGACACGGCTTCCGGCCGGCGTCCGGCTGTCTCGTCAACGCTCCGTCAGCGTGCCCCGTCACGTGTCCGTCCGCCTCGTCGACGCCCGCCGGCGCGGTCCGCGACCGGCCCACGTCGACACGGCCCCCGACAGGTCCGGTCAGCGCGTGGGCCGACGCACGCCTGCGGATCCGTACGTCCCGCGCGTCGTCGGTCCGACTCCCGTCGAGATCGGGCAGAGTGGTAGGGAAACGGGTACGGGGGAGGCGGCGAATGACGGACTCGCTCACGGCACCGGTGACCGATCCGCCGCGGGCCCGCCGGCGGGGGAGAAAAGCGGTCGCCCGGATCCTCGTGGCCTGCTTCGCACTGTGGGCGCTCGCCCGCCTCTCCGGCGCCGACCGGATCGGTTCCCTCACGCCTGTCCTGATCCCCGCGATGGCCGTCGTTCCGTACGCCCTTGCCGCCGCGGTCCTCCCGCTCGGCGTCGCCGCACTGATGCGGGACCGGACCGCGTTCGTCGCCGCCGTGGTCGTCACCGCGGTGCTCGCGGGGATCGTGCTGCCGCGCGCGTTCGGCGGGGACGCCCCGCGCGCGAGCGGTCCCGAGCTGCGGGTCCTCACCGCGAACCTGCGGTTCGGCCGAGCCGGCGACGCGACGCTCGTCGACCTGGTCCGCCGCACGCGCGCCGATGTCCTCAGCGTGCAGGAGTTCACGCCGGAGGCGGCCTACCGCCTCGATGAGGCGGGGATCGCCCGCCTTCTCCCGTACCGGGTGCTCGACCCGCTGCCCGGGGCGGCGGGCATCGGACTGTACGCCCGGTACCCGCTCACCCGGCAGCCCGTGCAGGGGCCGACGATGTCCGCCATGCCCAGTGCGAGCCTCGCCGTTCCCGGCGCCGCGCCCGTGCGGATGACGGCCGTGCACCCGCCCGCACCGATCGGCTCGGACATCACGTCCTGGACGCACGACCTTCGGCGGTTGCCTCGTCCGACGCCCCACGGCCAGGTCGGAATCCTCGCCGGCGACTTCAACGGCACCCTCGACCACGCGCGGCTGCGGCAGGTCATTCACAGCGGGTACGTCGACGCCGCCGACGCGAGGGGGCAGGGTCTGGTGCCGACGTTCCGGCCGTGGCCGCCCATCACCATCGACCACGTACTGGCCGACCGGCGCTGCGCGGTGCTGCGGGTGAAGGTCTACACGCAACCGCGCAGCGACCACCGGGCACTCTTCACCGTCCTGCGGCTGCCCTGACCGGAAGGCTCACGCACCGCCGGGCCGCGGCCGTCCCCGGCGAGGGCGCCCGCGATACTGAGGCCATGGCCCGCCTGATCCCCGTCACCGACCCTGCCGACCCGCGGCTCGCCGACTACACGCGCCTGCGCGACGTCAACCTGCGCAAGAGCCTCGAGGCCGAGCACGGGCTCTTCATGGCCGAGGGGGAGAAGGTCATCCGGCGCGCGGTCGCCACCGGCCATCCGGTGCGGTCCCTGCTGACGGCACGACGCTGGGTCGAGTCGCTGTCCGACGTGGTGGGTGACGCCCCGGTGTACGTCGCGGACGACGATGTGGTCGAAGCGGTCACCGGGTTCGCCGTGCACCGCGGAGCCCTCGCCTCGATGGAGCGCCTCCCCCTCCCCTCGGTCGCGGCCGTGCTGGCCGGCGACGCCCCCGCCGGCCGCGCCTTCGCACGCGACGACGTCGATGACCGGCCTGCCGAGGCGGTCGCCGGGTACGACGGCGACGGAGAGCGGGGGCGGCATTCGCCGCCGCGCCGGATTCTCGTACTGGAGGACCTGGTGGACCACGGCAACGTCGGGGCCATCTTCCGGTGCGCGGCGGCGCTGGGGATCGACGCCGTCGTCCTCTCCCCCCGGTGCGCCGACCCCCTCTACCGGCGGTCGGTCAAGGTCTCGATGGGAGCGGTCTTCGCGATCCCGTACGCGCGGATGACCGACTGGCACGGCGGCCTGGCCGAGCTGCGCGCCGCCGGGTTCACGCTGCTCGCCCTGACCCCGGACCAGTCGGCCGTCCCGCTGCGGAAGGTGCCGATGGGGGAACGGGCCGCTCTCCTGCTCGGCACGGAGGGCGACGGGCTGTCCTCGCGCTGGCTGAGCGAGGCCGACCACCCGGTCTGCATCCCGATGAGTTCGGGCGCGATGGAGCTCGGCGTCGACTCCCTCAACGTGGTCGCCGCCACCGCCATCGCATGCCACGAGCTGATGCACGGCTGAGCCCGTCAACCGGCTCGTAGGGGACACTCACCCGGGCGTGGGGCCGATCAACTGCGGGTCGGTGACGCCGCCCGGTGAAGAGAGCCCGGCGATGTCCCAGCCGGCGAGACGGGCACCGGCCTGATAGGCGCTCTCGTAGAAGGCCAGCACGGCGGCGCGCGGATCGGCCTCCGCCCGCGCGTCGTCGTAGCGCAGGACGGCCAGGTGACTCTCTCGTTGCGACACCCAGCGCGCGCTCGCGGGGGAGAGGGCCTCGTCGTCCAGTCCGGCGGGCTCGGGGGCGGTGTAGGAGTAGAAGGCCGGCTCGGGGAACGCCTCGTCGCCGAACCAGAAGCCGAAACTGATCACCTCACGGGAGTACGCCTCCCGGGTCACCGGATCGACCTCGGGCGGCTGGTCGACCCGGCGGTCGGAGAACCGCGTGCACGCGATGTCGAACGTGTGCCAGAAGTGGTGGACCGGGCTGATCTTGCCCGAGTAGCCGGCGGCGAACTCCTCCAGCAGGAGGTTCACCTGGCTGAGCACCTGCCAGTACCGAGTCGCCAGGGAAGGGTCGTACGCCGCGTGCGCGGTGTCCTCGGCGAACGGCCGGCCGGAGTCGGGCAGGTCGAACGGCCGCGGGATGGCCATGTCCACGCGTACGCCCAGGTCGGCGAGCGTCCGCATGGTGTCGCCGTAGAACGACGCCACGGACCGCCCGTACAGCGGGAACGACGCGGCCTGCCCGTCCAGGGTGGTGACGACCAGCCGGTGGGCGACGAAGTCGAAGTCGATGGTGAAGACAGGGCCGCCGTCGGCCCTTCCCATCGGCCGCGTCGTCAGGCCCCGGCCGGTCAGGTGGAACGGAACACCCCACCAGTGGTCACGCCGGACGCCGGCGGCGAGCCGGATCTTCCCGACCACCTGCGCGAAGCGGTGGAGGGTCTCCTTGGTGTCGCGCCATTCGGCCAGCGGCATGGCGGGGAACAGCTCCATGCGATCACCATTCCCTGGACGGGTCGCGCCAAGACTCTCCAGGTGAGGCCCAGTCCGTACGCTGACCTCAGCGGGACCGCGTGACGCGCGGCCCAGAACGACCTCGCGTGCGAAACGGCCCCCGCTCCCGACACTTGTCGTCGGGAGCGGGGGCCGTTCGTTACGTGAGGACCGTCAGCGGGCGCGGCGGGGAAGACCGCCGCGCAGCTTCCGGTGCGCGCCCTTGGGCTTTGCGGCGGCCTTGGCGCTCCGGGTGCTCGCCCTGCCGAGCCGCACCTGGGTGAGCAGCAGGGAGAAGGCCACCAGCAGCGCGGCGAGCCAGGCGGCCTGCGTGCTGGCCAGCTTGTCGAACGTCAGAACGTCGGGGCCCTCGGCGGCGTTCTGCATCGACTGCGAGTTCCCAGCGTTCTCGATCAGCGGTGCCGTGGACGGCGCCTGGTTCGGGCTCTGCGTCTGGTTCTGGTTCTGCCCGATCTGGGGCAGCACCGCGTTGTTCTGCGCGGCCGTCGACGGCGAGGTGTTCGCACCGTTCGCGGTGGAGCCGGAGTTCAGGTTCCCCGTCGGAGTCGACGAGCCCGTACCCGATCCGGACCCACTGCCGGACCCCGAGCCCGACCCGCTCGAATGCGTAGCCTTCGGCGTCGGCGACTTGGTCGGCGTCGGCTTCTTCACCGTGAAGCTCCGTACCCCCCTCGCCTCCGCAGCGTTCGTAGCACTGATGTACGCCGTAACGGTGACGGTGCCCTTCGTGAAGCTGCTCGGAACGGCAACCGTGATTGAGATGTGCCTGGAGTAGGAGAGCCGCCCGAGCGTGTAGGCGCGGTCATGTGTGGCATTACAGGTGACCGCGGCTTGGGAACTGCGCAGGTTGAGGACCACACCTGTGGCTGTGCCGCCTTTAGGCGTCACGAGAACGTCCATCGCATAGCTCGAGCCTGGATGGGCTGAGCTCGGAGGGTTCAGAACAGACACCGAGAGCGTCGGATCCGGTGTAGGAGTGGGTGAGGTCGTCGGCGAGGATGACTTGGTCGTCGCCCCGCCCGAAGGCGTTGGTGTTGGGGTCCCTGTTTCGCCCGCTGCGAGGGCTGGGGGTGAGTTGCCGACGATCAGGACGATCCCTGCGCCGAGAACGATGACCAGCGGGTTTCGTGCCGATCGTGCGAGCACTGCTCACAACCTCCCCATCGCACCGTAAAGACGCCCACCCCGGCCTACCCGTGTGGGCCGGGTACGAATCATGCGATCACGTGAAAGCCGATCAATCAACCGTGCTAACTGAGTTATATCGCAGCAACCTCTAGATGAGCTCTTGGTGAAGCCCGGTGATCTCGTCGCGGGACACCCAGGCCTGGTACACGCCGATGTCCACGCGCTCGAGTTCGAGGGTGGCGGCGACGGGCGCGCGACCGCCGCTGTACTCGACGCGCACCCACCCCTCGTGTTCGCCGATGACGACGAACGGCTCGCCGCGCCAGGTGCAGCGGGTCCGGATGTAGCGCAGGCTGTCGACTTCGTCTTCGCGTAGGACCTGCAGGAACCGGCCAGGCCCGACCTCGGTGAAGCCCTCCGCCGGAGTGGTGGAGTACAGCCGGACGTCACCGTCGACGCCGGGCACGGCGTCGTAGTCGGTGCCCTGCCATCGAGCGACATAGCCGTCTTTGATCACTTCTCGTTCTCCCACACGAGCCGATCCGCGTCGTACCTCGCGACGAAGCGCTCGGACTCGTCGCTGCTGATGACGTACATCTCCGAACCGTGCGGCAGCCTGAAACTTTCGGCCTTGTACTCGGGGATGCTCCCCGCGCTGCCGGAGGCGAAGCCGTCACCGGTGAACGGTGGCGCCTCCACCACCCACCCGTCCTGGCCCCACTCCTTGAGGGCGTCCTCGCTCGTGCCGCCGAACGGGGTGCGGTAGAGCCCGGATCGGTACGCCGCCCATCGGATGACGTGCACCTGGGGGTCGTCGATGGTGAAGGGGGACCCGTCGCGGAGCAGTCCGAGGCATTCGTACAGCCGACGGGGCGTGTTGAGGTCGATCACGTCCTGGACGCGGTGCACGAAGCCGGCGACCCGGTCGTACGCCTTGTCGAGGTACCAGGGGACCTGGTCGTGCGCCAGGACCTTCTGCATGATCGTGAACGCGCCGTCGGAGGGAGATGGCGGGGCCGCCTGAGCCTCGGGCCGCGGTGCGGGCGGTGTCGTCTCGCCCGCGACCGGTGCCGTCCGCGGCTCGGCCGGTGGCGTCGCGACCAAGGTCACGGGTGCCTGGGGCGGCGCCTCCGCCACGGGCTCCGGAGGTGGCGCGATGGAGACCTGCCGGGGCTCCGCGGGCGCGCCCTGGGACGGGCCGCCGGGAACGGGTTCGAAGGGGTGTGCGGCGGGGCGCGACGCGATCGCCCGAATCTGCTCCCCGGACAGTTCGATCTCGATGGGGGTCCCGGGGTTGACCGAGACGTCCCACCCCGGCTCCGGCCACCCGGCGAGGAGGTCGGCGAAGGTCGGCATGACGAATCCGGTGGTGCCGACCGCCTCCTTCATCCAGTCGAAGGAGGTGAACACGAGCACCGACGCGCGGCCCCGGACGGGAACGGCCGACCACGGGAACGCCGGGTCGTTCGGCGACGTCTGCACCGTCGGCGGGGTACGGCTCCACACTGGTAGGAACACCGATGCCCCGAGCAGCGTCTTCAGCCGCGCGTCCGGATCATTCCGCGTCTCGAACAGCCGTCGCTCGGCGTCGTTCTGCGCGGGGAAGTCGGCCGCCAGGCGGTCGGCGGCGTCGTCGTCGACGCGGCGCGACAGCGCGGTGATGCGCTCGCCGGGGATCGTGGCACCGATCGGGGAGCCGTCGTTGATGACGAGGTCCCACGCCGCGTCCGGCCAGAAGCGCAGCACCTTGGCGAGGTCGGACAGGACGAACGGGTGGCCGCCCATCACCTCGCGCATCCGGCTCGGTCCGGTGAACAGCGGCACGACGGTCCGTCCGCCGGACTCCCGGGTGTACCACTGGAAGCCCGGACGGCCGGGGCCGAGCATGAGGTCGCCGCCCTCGACGATGGGCACCCAGATCTGGCGCACGCCCAGGAGGATCCGGAGGAGCCCCTCGCGATCGTCGCGCGCGGCGGCGTCGTACAGGACGCGCTCTTCCTCGTCCAGCGGGACGAACTCGGCGTCCGCCGTGTAGTGCGGTGTGAGGGGCACGTCGGAAGAGGACGGCCGCGTCCGCGGCGGTGCGGGTGCGTCCGGGGGCGGTACGGGAGGAACGGCCGCCTGGCCGGGGCCGGCGGGCAGCGGCTCGTCGCCGGAGATGACCGGCTGCGGCGCGGTGGCGGCCAGTGGCGGCGCGCCGTGCGCGGGTGCGGGTGAGGGTGCGGGCGGCACTGCGCTCGCGGTCGAGAACGAGGGGTACGGCGGCGGCACCTCCCCGGCCGGTGGCGCGGTGTTCGGACTCGGCACAGCGTCCGCGGCCGGCGGTGCGGTGTCGAAGCCGGGCGCCGGTGGTGCGGTGTTGAGGCCGGGCGCCGGTGGTGCGGTGTTGAGGCCGGGCGCCGGTGGTGCGGTGTTGAGGCCGGGCGCCGGTGGTGCGGTGGCGGGGCCGGGCGCCGGCGCGCGACCGTCCGGCGGGAACGCGGGAGGCGCGGGAGGCGCGGGGTAGGGCGGGGCGTCGCGGAGGGGCGCGGGCGGCGGTCCGCCGGGGGCCGGATGGTGCGCGTCCGGGAAGGGGACCGCGGGCGGCGTCGGCGTGAAGCTCGGCTCCGGGGCGGCGGGTTCGGCCGGCGGCACGGCTGCCGGGGCGCCTTGAGGCGCCGGAGGGGCCGGCATCGGACCCTGGGCGGGCGGGGCGGGGTACTGTCCGCCCTGCGCGGCATGCGATCCGGCGGCCGTCTCCTGCCCGGTCGGGGCGGCGGGGGCCCGATGCCCGGCGGGCGCGGCGTGGGAGCCCGTGGGGGTCTCGTGCCCGGCGGGCGCGGCGTGCGGGCGGACGCCCGTCTCGTGCCCTGTCGCGGCGGGAGCCGCCTCGTGAACGGGGAACGCCTCAGCGGCCGGCGCGGAGTCCGTCCGCTGGGCGAGAGGCATCTGCTCGGCGGGCGGCCGTCCGGAGGTGATCTCGCCGATGAACCAGGCGGGAAGGTACCCCTCGATCGGCAGCCCGGAGTTCACCGCGAGCCACCACTCCGGGTTCGGCCAGGACCGGGCCACCTCCGCCAGCGACATCCGTACGAACTGCTCGTAGCCGGGGCCGAGGCGGAGGCGCACCGCCTCGACCGACGTGTAGACGAGGATGTGGGTACGGCCCTCGTGGGTGCTGGTCGGCCACGTGAACGCGGGCTGTCCGGGGGTGCCCGGCTCGGTCTTCGGCAGCGGAACCACGAGCTCCGCCGCGCTCAGCAGCCTGAAATAGGCGTCCTGGTCACCGGCGCGCAGCACCTCGCCCATCTGCTGCTCGAGTTGGTTCGCGGGCTCCCATGTGTCGGTCATTCGCCACCCCCCGGAAGCTCTTTGCACAAGGTGTCCACCGTACCGGCAGCAACCCAACGGTGCGCATGAGTACCACCAGTCGATCCGACTTCTCGGGACTAATCGGTATCTTCCGTCACTCTGAACAGGGCGAAGACCGACCGCTTCAGGCCACCAGCCGCCTGAGAGCGGCGAGCAGACGGTCGATGTGCTCGTCGGTGGTGCCGATGCCGAAGCTGGCCCGCAGCGCGGTGCCGTCACCGTCGCCGCAGCCGCCCTTCCCCTGACCGACGAGCCGCCGGACGAACGGGTGCGCGCAGAACTTCCCGTCCCGGACGCCGATGCCGTACTCCTCGGACAGCGCGGTGGCGACGGCGCGGGACTCGCGGCCCTCGACGACGAACGACACGATGCCGACGCGCGGGTGCCGGTCGCCCCACAGCGACAGCTCCCGTACGCCGGGGATCGCCGCCAGCCCGGTCCGGAGGCGCCGCAGGAGCCGCTCCTCCTCCGCGATGAGACCTTGCCAGTCGGTCAGGGCCTCGCAGGCGGCGGCGATCGCGACGACGCCGAGGACGTTCGGCGTGCCGGCCTCGTGCCGCTGCTGCGGGTCGGCCGACCACGTCACGTGCTCGCCGACGCTCGCCGTGGCGCCGCCGCCCAGCAGGTACGGCTCGGCGGCGCGCAGCCAGTCGGAGCGGCCGACGAGGCAGCCGGCACCGAACGGCGCATAGAGCTTGTGCCCGGAGAAGGCGACGTAGTCGACGTCGAGCGCGCCCATGTCGAACGGCCGGTGCGGGACGAGCTGCGCGGCGTCCACCGCGATGCGGGCGCCGTGCGCGCGGGCCGCGGCGGCGAGCTCGGCGACGGGCCACAGCTCGCCCGTGACGTTGGAGGCGGCGGTGACGACGAGCAGACGCGGCCCGGCCGGGGCCGCGGCCAGGGCCTCCTCCGCCGCCGCGACGGCCGCCGCGGGGGAGCCGGGGGCCGGGAGCCGTACGACCCGGTTGCCGCGCGTCCAGGGCAGCAGGCTCGCGTGGTGTTCGGACTCGAAGACCACGACCGTGGTGCCGTGCGGCAGGGCATGCGCGAGGAGGTTCATCGCGTCGGTGGTGTTGCGGGTGAACACCACGGCGTCCCGGCGCCACGCGCCGACGAACTCGCGGACGACCCGGCGGGCGCGCTCGTAGCGGTCGGTCGTCACCTGCGACGCGTACCCCGCGCCGCGGTGCACGCTGCTGTAGTAGGGGAGGGCGGCGTCGAGCGTGTCGCGGACCGCCTCCAGACAGGGGGCGCTCGCCGCGTAGTCGAGGTTCGCGTACGGAACGGTGCGGCCGCCGGACACGGGGACGGGGACGCCTTCGCCCACGATGCGCAGGGTGGGACGGGCGACGGCGGGGAGATCGAGGACAGCGGACAAGACGCACCTCCGGCGGGGCCTGGGACCCCGCGAGGGGTCCGCGCTTGCCCGGCACGGTCGTGCCGGACCCGGTCATCACCCGGGGCACCCCGCCACGGACGGAGGGTTGCCGGCCAGCAAGCCGGGGCTTCGCGCTGGCACTCGTGACCTGGTCGGGATTATAGACCACGCGCCCGAAGAACTCCGATTCGACGCCATGTGATCGCTTCTCCCGGTTCAATACCGGCAGGGGAATCGTCGAAGGGAGCAGGGAGATGCGGCGTGTATGGCGGCGGCCGGTGGGGGTCCTTCTGGTCGCGGTGTGCGCGGCCGGCTGCGGCGTCGGCACGAACAAGGGACGGGTCTGCAAGGACGCCGTCAAGGCGGTCGGGGCCTACAACACGACCCTGAACCGCATCTCACCGGACGACGTCACCCAGTGGAAGCAGGCGGCGGCGGCCCTCGCCACCCGGTTCGACGCGCTCGCCCGCGAGTCCGACGACCGCACGCTGAGCCGCACCCTGCGCGGCATGGCCGCTGAGTGGCGCGGGGTCGGCACCGGCATGACCCCGCGCGACATCTCGGGCATGCAGACCGCCGTCCAGCGTCAGCCCGCCGCACTGGCGAAGGCCTGCCGCTGAGCGTCTGAGCGTCTGAGCGCCCGCGACCGTTCGGCCGCGGGCGCTCAGACGCTCAGAACATCGAGTTCGGGTCGCTCTCGTCCACGCGGCCCGTGGGCTGGCCGGTCGGCGGGCCGCCGGTGGGCTCGTGCGTCGGGATGTGCGTCGGGATGTGGGTCGGCGAGGACGGACGCGACGGCGCGATGGTCCGGGGCCGCGACATGGTGGGACGCGGCCGCGGCTGGACGGGCGTGGTCGGGTACTGGCGCCCGCCGACGTACACCGACGGGTCGCCGAACGACTTCACCGACATGTTCTGGTCGGCCTTGACGAGGTAGTTCTTCCAGATCGTGGCCGGCAGGTCCCCTCCGTACGAGGAGTAGCCGGGAAGGCTCAGTGCCTTGTTGTCGGTCCGGAAGAGCGCCACCGAGGCCGCCAGTTGCGGGATGAAGCCGTTGAACCAGAGCTGCTTGCCGCTGCTGGTCGTGCCGGTCTTGCCGGCGGCGTTCCGGTCGGGCAGCGCGGCCCTGGTGCCGGTGCCCGCGTCGACGACCTTCTGCATGGCGTACGTCGCGTCCCGGGCGACCTGTGTGCTGAACGCCCGCTTGCCGGTGGTCGAGACGACGCGCTTCTTACCGTTCCGGTCGGTCACCGACCGGATGACGTGCGGGGCGTGGTAGACGCCCTCGGACGCGAACGCGGCGTACGCGGCGGCCTGCTGCTCCACGCTGACGTCGATCACGCCGAGCGGGAAGACGACGGCGGTGTTCGCGCCGTTGGCGGTCAGCTGCGACTCGGGGATGCCGAGCTTCTCCGCCATCTTCATCACCCTGTCGTTCCCGATCTTCTGGGCGATGTTGACGTAGGCGGTGTTGATGGAGTTCTGCGTCGCGGTGACGAGGTTCACCGGGCCGAAGTCCTCGTCGTCGTCGTTCACGACCTTGCTGCCATCGAAGGTCTGCGGGGTGCTGCCGTCGACGTAGTCGTCCAGGGACATTCCGTCATCCAGCGCCGCCGCGAGGGCATACGGCTTGAAACCCGACCCCGGCTGCACAGGGGTCAAAGCGGAGTTCAACTGCTGGTCGAGGTAGTTCTTACCGCCGTAGAACGCGTTGATCTCGCCGGTCGACGGGTCGACCGACACCAGGCCCGCCCTCACCTTGCTGGAGACGCCCGAGGGCATGGCGTCCTCGACCGCCTGCTTGGCGTCGTCCATGAGGTTCTTGTCGAAGGTCGTACGGACCCTCAGCCCGCCCTTGTCGATCTGGTCCTGGGTGTACCCCATGCGCTTCAGCTCGGCCTCGACGAGTTCGTGGATGTAGCCCCGCTGGCCGCCGTCGGTGTCCTTGATCTTCTGCTTCTGCGGCACGGGGAATCGCATGACGGCCGCCTGCTGCGGCGTGATGCTCTTCATCTGCACCATGCCGTCGACGACGTACTTCCAGCGGGCCTGCATGTACCCCTGGGCACCCTGCCTGGACAGGTCACCGGCGTAGGTCGGGACCTGGATGGCCGCGGCGAGGTACGCGCCCTCGGACGGAGTCAGGTTCTGGACGTCCTTGCCGTAGTACGCCTGCGCGGCCGTCTGGATGCTGTACGCGCCGCGGCCGAAGTAGATGGTGTTGAGGTACTGCTGGAGGATCCAGCTCTTGTCCTTCTCGCGCCCGACCTTGAGCGCGATCATGATCTCCTTCAGCTTCCGCGACGCGGTGCGCTGCTGGCTGAGGCCGCTGTAGTAGTTGCGGACCATCTGCTGGGTGATGGTGGAGCCGCCCTGCAGCGACCCGCCGGTCGCCGTGGCCCAGAACGCCCGCGCCGTGCCCTTGAACGACACCCCGGGGTCGCTGTAGAAGCTGCGGTTCTCCGCCGAGATCACGGCGTCGCGGACCTGCTTGGGGACCTTCGACAGGGGCACCGGCTGACGGTTGGTTCCCGTCCGGAGAATCACGCTGCCGTCGCTGTAGTAGAAGACCGACGCCTCTTTCACGGCCTCGGCCTGCGCCGTGCTCGGGATCGGCGTCATCAGGTAGGCGACGATGAAGCCGGCGACGGGCAGCAGGAGCAGCACGCCCAGTACGTACGCCGTGCGCCGCAGCCACTTGGCCCGCCGGCTGCCCTTCTTCTTCGGCTTCTTCTCGGGGTTCTCGGGCTTCTCGCCCTCGGGAAGAGCGCGGACGGCGGTCACGGCCGACGGGCTCTCGTCGGCCACGACCGGCGACGGACCGCCCACCGTGGGTTCCACGGGCGGGGCGATGTCGGGTCGAGTGGTGTCATCGGGATCAGTGGCTCCGGACTCGACGGCAGATGCCGGTGCGGTGACGCCGCGCGGATCGGCCGCGTCTTCCGGTCCGGCCGCGGCCTCGGGCCCGGCGGCGTCATCGTTGTTGGACGCGCCGGACGGCCCGGAAGTTGGCACGGACCCGTCATCGCTCTCTGCGCGTCCGCCCAGGGAAGGATCGGCGCCGTCGGCGTGCCCCGTGGGCTCGCCGTCGTTCGCAGAGGTGTCGGGCCTATTGGATTCGCCGGCTCCGACGCCGGCGTCTTTGTCACTCACTCGTCCCCCGTGACCTGCGTGAACCCTCGAACCTACCGCAGGGTCGCGGCTGCGCCGATCGGCGTGCCGGGCGTCCGGGGGCTTGACGATCCTAAGCCACGGAGGATAGAGGGCCCGTCAGCCCCCGGTGAGCACCGTGCCGAGCAACCGCGCCACCTCACGCGCCACGGCGTCCCGCCCCGGCGCCAGATATTTTCGGGTGTCCACAACCGTCGGATGGTCGGCGAGGTATCCCCGAACCGCGTCGGTGAAAACCTTGTTCAGGTGGGTGGCGATGTTCACCTTGACGATCCCGGCCCGTACGGCCCGGGCCAGGTCGGCGTCGGGCACGCCGGACGACCCGTGCAGGACGAGCGGCACCGGCACCGCCTCGCGCAGCCGCGCGATCAGCGCCAGGTCGACCGTCGCCGTCCGGTCCGTCATCGCATGCGAGGTGCCGACCGCGACCGCGAGCGCGTCCACGCCGGTCGCGGCGACGAAGCGAGCGGCCTCCTCCGGGTCCGTGCGGGCGCCCGGCGCGTGCACGCCGTCCTTGCCGCCCACCTCGCCCAGCTCGGCCTCGACCCACACGCCGTGATCGTGGCAGTGGGCCGTCACCTCGGCGGTGGTGGCGACGTTGGCGTCATAGTCCAGGGCGGACGCGTCGTACATCACCGAGCCCAGGCCCAGCCCGACCGCCTCCCGTACGAGCTCGGGGGAGGTCGCGTGGTCGAGGTGGACCGCGACCGGGACCTTCGCGGCGCGCGCGGCGGCGAGGCTTCCCGCCGCGATCGGCTCGAGCGCGCCGTGGTAGCGCACGCAGTTCTCGCTGATCTGCAGGATGACCGGACGGTCCGCCGCCTCGGCCCCCGCGATCAGCGCCTCGGCGTGTTCGAGCTGGATGACGTTGAACGCGCCGACGCCGTGCCCGGTGACGACGATCTCTCCTGCGGAGACGAGAGGCATCAGCGGAATCCTTCGTACGCGGCGGGATCGTACGATCCCGCGACGGGGGCGAGCACGGCCGCGGCCGACAGGGCGACGGCGTCCTTGAGCAGGTCCGGCCAGGGCGATCCGACACCGGCGGCGAGCGCGGCGACGACCGCGTCGCCCGCGCCGGTCGGGTTGCCGCCGACCACCCGGGGCGGGGCCACGCGGTGCACGTCGTCGCCGGTGACGGCCAGCAGGCCCTCGGCGCCGAGCGAGACGACCACCGCGCGCGCCCCCAGCGACCGGGCCCCGGTCACGGGGTCGTCGGTGCCGGTGAGCTCGGCGAGCTCGGCGGCGTTCGGCTTGACCGCCCAGGCGTACGGCGCGGCGTGCCGCAGGGGCTCGCCGGACGTGTCGACGATGACCGGCACGTCACGCCGGGCGAGCCGGGCGACGGCGTCCGCGGGCACTCCTGGCGGGAGGCTGCCGGAGACGACGACGACGTCGGCGTCGGGGATCCGCGCCTCCAGGGCCGCCCATTCGTCCGGCGTGACGACCGGGCCGGGCTCGTTGAGCAGGGTCGCCTCGCCGCCGGCGACGATGGTGACCGTACGGCGGGTCTCGCCGCCGATCGAGGCGAGGTCGTGCGTCAGCCCGGCGGCGTCGAGGTCGGCGCGCACGGCGTCGCCCGTCGCCCCACCGGCCAGGCCGACGACGAGGACGTCGTGGCCGAGCGACCGCAGCACGCGCGCGACGTTCACGCCCTTGCCGCCGGCGCGGGCGTGCACGGTCTCGACCCGATGGGTGAGCCCCGGACGCAGCTCCGGCACTTCGTACGTGACGTCGAGGGCGAGATTCGGCGTGACCGTGACGATCACGCCGTCACCACCGTCTGGACGCGGAGGTCCTCGTCGAGGAGCACCAGGTCGGCGCGGAGCCCGGGGGCGACGGCGCCCCGGTCGGTGAGGCCGAGCAGGGTGGCCGGGGTCGTCGCCGCGAGCCGTACGGCCTCCGATAGTGCGACGCCGGACGTCAGCACTGTGCGCCGGAACACCGCCGCGGCCGTCGCCGTGCTTCCGGCGATCGATCCGCTCTCGGCCAGGCGCGCCACGCCGTCGCGCACCTCGACGTCCAGGCCGCCGAGGCGGTACTCCCCGTCGGCCATGCCCGCCGCCGCGACGGCGTCGGTCACCAGCGCGGTCCGCGCGCCGCCCGCGACACGGGCGATGTGCGCCACGATCGACGGGTGCAGGTGCACGCCGTCGCCGACCAGCTCCACGACGACGTCCGGCGCCTCCAGGAGGGCGAGGATCGGCCCCGGTTCGCGGTGGTGCAGCGGGCGCATCCCGTTGAACAGGTGGGTCGCGACCCGCGCGCCGGCCCGCGTGGCCTCGACCGCCACGTCGTACGTCGCGTCCGTGTGCCCCACGGCGGGGATCACCCCGGCGTCGCGGACCCGGCGCAGCGCGTCCAGGCCGCCGTCGAGCTCGGGCGCGAGCGTCATCATCCGCACGCGCGGGACCTTCAGTAGCCGGTCCACGGTCGTCGGGTCGGGCGTGCGCAGCAGCGCGGGATTGTGCGCGCCCTTGCGGGCGAGCGACAGGAACGGACCCTCGTAGTGGATTCCCGCGACGACGCCGTCGTCGGCGAGTTCGGCGAGCACGGACGCCCGCCGTTCGAGGTCGTCGGGCGCCGCCGTCACCAGGCTCGCGACCAGGGTCGTGGTGCCGTGCTCGCGGTGGTACGCCGCAGCCCGCGCGCACTCCTCGTGGTCCGCCGAGTCGAACGACGCCCCGCCGCCACCGTGGCAGTGCACGTCGACGAAGCCGGGGACGATCACGTGCGCGTGATGGTCGGCCCGCTCCGGGCGGCCGTGTTCGACGCGCGCGATCCGGCCGTCCTCGACGCTCACCCATCCGGGTTCGAGGATCCCCCCGGGGGTGACGACCTTGTCCGCGCTCAGCACTGTCATCGTCGCTCCAACAGGTCGCGTGCCCAGAGTCCGGCGCCGACACACCCGGCCTCGTCTCCGAACCGCGCGATGGTCAGGCGCGGCCGGCGGTGGAAGGTCAGCCGCCCGGCGAGGTCGTCGCTGAGCGGGCCGAGCAGGAGGTCGCCCGCCCGTGACAGCCCCCCGCCGATGACGATCACCTCCGGGGCGACCAGCGCGGTCGCGGCGGCCAGGGCCGTGCCCAGGAAGCCGATCGTCTCCGCCCAGATCGCCGCCGCGTCGGCGTCGCCCTCGGTCACCAGGGCCGCTACCGCGTCGGCGGTCGCCTCCCGGCCCGTACGACGGGCGAAACGGCGGGCGACCGCGGCGGCGGAGGCAACGGCCTCCAGGCATCCGGTGCCTCCGCAGACGCACGGCTCGTCCACGCCGACGGACATGTGCCCGATCTCTCCGGCGTAACCGTTGCCGACGCACAGGTGCCCGTCGATCACCATCGCCGCCGCGATGCCGGTTCCGATCGGCATGACGAGCGAGTTGCGGGCACCCCGGGCCGCGCCGAGGCGGATCTCGGCGGTCCCGCCGGCGCGTACGTCGTGGCCGACCGCGACGGGCAGGCCGGTGCGCTCGGCGATCAGGTCACGGAAGGGGGCGTCGCGCCAGCCGATGTTCTCCGACCAGACGGCGACGCCGCGCTCGTCGTCGACGATGCCGGGCACGGCGAGGCCGACCGCCCGCGCGGTGCCCGCCCGCTCGACCAGCTCCACCACCGTCTCCACTACGGCGCCGACGGCGGCGTCGCCCTGCGGCGTGGGCCGCCGCAGGGCCGTGACCCGGTCGAGGCCGGGGGAGAGGACCGCTCCCTTCATCGACGTGCCGCCGACGTCGAGAGCGACGATCACTTGAGCACGACCGAGCGGGTCAGCGACCGCGGGCGGTCGGGATCGAGTCCCTTCTCCTCGGCCCGCGCGACCGCCAGCCGCTGCGCGACGACGAGGTGCGCCAGCGGATCGAGGTCACTGGTCACGAACGTCGCGCCGGTCGCGGCGACGTCGTCGGTGAGCCCCTCCGGAGCGGCGCCGAACATCCAGGTGAGCCGGCCCGGCTGGGCGATGCTGATCGGGCCGTGGCGGTACTCCATCGCGGGGTAGGACTCGGTCCACAGCTGTGCGGCCTCGCGCGCCTTCAGCGCCGCCTCGTCCGCCAGGCCGTTGGTCCAGCCCCGGCCGAGGAAGGTGATCTGCTCGGCGGCGAGCCACTCGGGGTGCAGGGGCTCGGCCAGCGCCCGTTCGGCGTCGTCGGCGGGCACCGCGTCGCCCAGGGAGGCGCGCAGCAGCGCCAGCGCCGTCGTGGCGAAGCGCGTCTGCACCACCGACCTCTCGTCCGCGAAGTCGAGGACGACCGTCTGGGTACCGGCCGCGAACGGCGCGTCGGGGATCGCGGTGATCGCGGTGACGTTCGGCAGGCGCTCGACCGCCTCGAGCACCTCGGTCGTGGTGCCGGAACGGCTGATGGCGACGTAGCGGTCGTAGTCGCGGCCGAAGGGCAGTTCCGAGGCGGGGAAGGCGTCGGTCAGTCCGAGGCCGCGACTCTCGCGCAGCACGGCGTACGCCCTGGCCATGTACAAGGACGTGCCGCAACCGAACACCGCCACGCGCTCACCGTCGCGGGGCAGCGCCCCTCGCGCGTCGCCGAGCCGGTCGGCGGCCCGCCGCCAGCAGGATGGCTGGCTTTCGATCTCGGCCAGTACGTGTTGCTGCGCCAATCCCGCCTCCACGCCTGCTCGTTATTGAGCGATTCGTGCTTGCATCATGCACTAATGAACACGAAGTCGACAACAGTCGAGCAGGCGCGGAATCGGCGGGTAGGGGCGGCGCGTCCCGGCGCGGCAGGTGCCGGGACACCGGTCAGTCGTGGCCCGGCGGGTGGTGGCGGCTGAGGTTGCCCTCCAGGAGGGAGAGGCAGTCGGCGACGCCGACCGTGCCGTCGGCGACCTCCGGCAACCGTCCGTCCTCCTCCTTCAGGTGGATCAGCGCCCGGTCCATCGCCGCCTGCGCCGCGAACAGGCACGGCGTGCTGTAGATGGCGACGCTGACGCCGAGGTCCTCCAGGTCGGACAGGGAGAACCGCGGTGACTTCCCGCCGGCGATCTGGTTGAACAGCAGCGGTTTGCCGCCGGTCACGGCGTGGATCTTGCGGATCCACTCGGCGCTGCGCACCCCGTCGACGAGGATGACGTCGGCGTCCGTGGCGGCCAGGGCCTCGGCGCGCAGCACGATCTCGCGCTCGTTCGTCGCGTCGGTCCGGGCGACGACGACCATGTCGCGCCGGGTCTGCAGGACCATCCGCAGCTTCTCCAGGTATTCGCCGAGCGGGAGGATCTGCTTGCCGTCGACGTGCCCGCAGCGGCGCGGGCGCTTCTGGTCCTCGATGATCACACCGGAGGCGCCGATGGCCTCGAGATGCTCGACGACGTGGCAGGCCACCTCGGGGTCGACGTAGCCGTCGTCGATGTCGACGAGCAGGTGGTGCCGGGGAAAGGCGAGCCGGAGGCGCTGGACGAAGCCCACCATGTCGGGCCAGGCGATGAAGCCGATGTCGGGCAGGCCGTAGTGCGAGGCGGCGAACCCGAATCCGGAGACGAACAACCCGTCGTAGTGCCGGGCCGCGACGGACGCCGAGAACATGTCGAACACTCCGATCAGCGGCGTGACGGATTCGGCGCCGATCGCGCTCCGCAGGTGGTGTCCGGCCTCGTTACGCCGCGCCGATCGTACGGACCGGCCGGAATGTGAATTCATGTGTTCCCCGATTGATCGTTCGAGATCAGAGCCCTGTGACGGGCGTGGCGGAATGTCATGCGGCGCCCACGGTAAAGGCTTGGCAAGGAGGGGCGCGCTGGCGTTCCGGTAAAAGGTCGCTAACCGTGAGTCGGGATATCGGAGAATCGCCCAAAAAGTCGGCGAAAAAATGTCGTGCGCGAGTCGCCGAATAGACGACTACGGCCGCGAATGTTGGCCTTGTCGTGGCGACGGGCCCTGTCCCTCGCTTGTCACTTTTGTGAGGACTGTTGCGGTCAAGGTGTGTGATTGTTGCGTAGATCACATTGATACTCGCCAGTAACGTGCCGCTGACCCGCACGTCAGGAGGAGGGTCAGATGACGGAACAGGCCGTTCCCGTCGACACGACTACTCCCTGGGGGGAGGGGATGAGGGCGGGCGACCGGGTGATCGTCGGCGTCTTCGTGGGCATCCCGTTCGTCGCGGTGATCGTGTCCGTCGCCGTGCTCTGGGGCTGGGGTGTGACGTGGCACGACCTGGTGATCGGTGCGGTGATGTACGTCATCGCCGGGCACGGGATCACGATCGGCTACCACCGGCTGTTCACCCACAAGGCGTTCAAGGCCGCCCGTCCGCTGAAGATCGCGCTCGCGGTCGCCGGCACGATGGCGGTCGAGGGCGACGTCATCACGTGGGCCGCCGACCACCGGCGCCACCACCAGTTCTCCGACCGGCCGGGAGACCCGCACTCGCCGTGGCGGTTCGGCACCTCCGTGCCGGCCCTCGTCAAGGGCATGCTCTGGGCGCACGTCGGATGGACCTTCAACAACGAGAAGACCAACCAGCGCCGCTACGTCCCCGACCTGCTCGCCGACCCCGATCTGCGCCGGGTCACGCAGTGGCAGCCGCTGATCGTGCTGTTCTCCTTCGCCGGTCCGGCGGTGGCGGGCGGCCTGTGGGGCTCCGGATCCTGGGACGCGGGAGCCGCCTGGTCGGCCTTCTTCTGGGCCGGGCTCGTCCGCATCGGCCTGCTGCACCACGTCACCTGGTCGATCAACTCGATCTGCCACGTCGGCGGGGAGCGGCCCTTCCGGGCTCGTGACCGGTCCGGCAACGTCTGGTGGCTCGCGCCCCTCTCCGGCGGAGAATCCTGGCACAACCTGCATCACGCCGACCCGACCTCCGCCCGGCACGGCGTCCTGCGCGGCCAGCTCGACTCCAGCGCCCGCCTGATCTGGCTGTTCGAACGCCTCGGCTGGACCCGCGACGTCCGCTGGCCGGACGAACGCCGGCTCGCCGCCCGGGCCGGCGCCGAGTGATCCCCTCGATCCGCTTACCGAGCCCACCCCACGTCGTGCACGATCGGCCGTTGACTTCCTCCCCCTTCTGAAGAAAGGGGGATTCCCATCGGCCTTGTGGCCGATCCGGCCTTTAGGCCGGGCGCCTCACGGCGCGGGTTTCCTGCTTCAGCGCCGGCTGCGGAAGGGAGGACCCTTGCCGTCTTACACCAGCTCCACAGGCATCACCGGGGTTGTGCCCGGCTACGGCTCGACCAGCCGCAAGGATGTTCTTGGCCGCGTTGATGTCCCGGTCATGCCGGGTGCGGCAGCCCGGACACGTCCAGTGCCGGGTGGAAAGACTCAGTTCCGCGAGCAGGTGCCCGCAAGCCGAGCAGGTCTTGGAAGACGGATACCAGCGGTCGATCACCACGAGCGTGCGCCCGGCCCGTTCGGCCTTGTACTCCAGCTGCCGGCGGAACTCCCCCCACCCCGCATCGGAGATCACCCGCGCCAGCTTTCGGTTCTTCACCATGTTGGCGACCGCGAGGTCTTCGATCACGATGACATCCGCTCTGCGCACCAGGTTGGTGCTGACGCGGTGCAGGAAGTCGTTTCGGGCGTTGCGGACCTTGCGGTGGGCGCGGGCGACCTTGGCCTTGGCCTTACGCCGGTTGGCGCTCCCGCGCTCACGGCGGGCCATCCGCCGCTGGTAGCGGGCGAGGTTGCGGGCCTTGCGCTCCAGATGGCGGGGGTTGGCGATGCGTTCCCCGTCCGAGGTGACCGCGAAGTCCTTGATCCCCAGATCGATACCGATGGCGTGCCCGGCCTCGTCCATGGGGTCGGGGGCGTCGGTGTCGACGGCGAAGGTCACGTACCAGCGGCCGTCCGGATCCCGGGAGATGACGACCATGGTCGGGTTCAGCGTGGACACCTCGACGTCGCCGAAGGACCACACGAACCGCAGCGGTGCCCGGGTCTTGGCCATGGACAACTCGCCGTCCTTCATCCGGAACGCCGAGCGGGTGTAGTGCGCCGACTGCCGGGAGCTGCGGGTTTTAAACCGCGGGTATTTCGCGCGACCGGCGAAGAAGTTCGCGAACGCCGCATGCTGATGCCGCAGCGTCTGCTGCAGCGGAACCGACGACACCTCGGACAAGAACGCCAGGTCCTCGGTCTTCTTCCACGCGGTCAGCGCCGCGTCGGTCTGCCGGTAGGAGGTCTTCTGGCCTCGCTGGTGGTAGGCCGCGTGGCGTTCGGTGAGGGTTTTGTTCCACACCAGGCGCACACAGCCGAACGTGCGGCTGAACACCGCCGCTTGTTCGGGGTCCGGGTAGGCCCGGCACTTGTACGCCGTCCGCATACCCGCGACCTTACATGTGACGCACATATTTGTAAGTCGAATGGACGGATGTCGGCGGACTTCGTTCTCAGGCCGTCCCGGCTACGCCGGGCCGCTCCTGACGGAGTCCGGATTCCTCCCCAGCGTGAAGGCCGGGGCATCCTCCGGAGGACAAGGTGAAGGGTGCAAACCGTGGTGAGGAGACAAGACGCCGAATCCCGGCCATGGCTGGCCGTCCCCCGTGGCACCGCAGTGTGGCTGCGCCCTCTCGTCGGGCCGCTGGTGGACGAGGTCATCGCCGAGATCGGATCTCAGGTCCCCGAGTTCGACCGGCCGGAAGACGAGATCTTCGGGCACCAGAAACGGCTCGCGGTCGAGGGCGCGCTCCGCCAGTTCGTCGACCTGCTGGAGAACCCGCGCGCTCCGTGGGAGAGCATCGCGTCGGTGTACCGGGCGATCGGGGCCTGGGAGGCGAATCAGGGCCGGAGTCTCGACGCGCTGCAGCGATCGCTGAGGGTGGGCGCCCGGCTGGCCTGGCGCCGCATGGCCGACCAGTGCGACTCGCCAGACGTTCTCGGGCCGCTGGCCGAGGCCATCTTCGTCTTCCTCGACGAGATCGCCGCGGCCGCCTCGGAGGGATACCTCAAGGCGATCGGACGGGCCGCCGGCGAGGTCGAGCGCCGCCGGCGAAGGCTGCTCGGCCTGGTGCTGTCCGACCCGCCGGCGTCTTCGGAAGAGGTCGCGGAGGTCGCCAGGATGGCCGGCTGGGCCCTGCCCCGTACGGTCGCCGGCGTCGCCCTCCATGAGCGGAAACAGGACCAGTTCATCCCGCTGACGCTTCCGCCGGACGTCCTGGTCGACACCGACTGCCCGCAGCCGTACCTGTTGCTGCCCGACCCGGACGGCCCGGGGCGCTCCCGCATCCTCGACGCCATCGACGTCGACTGGACCACCGCCGTGGGCCCGACCGTCCCACTCCGGGGCGCGGCGAACTCCCTGCGGTGGGCGCGTGAGGCCCTCGCCCTCGCCCGCCGCGACATCATCTCCGGTGACGGCCTCATCCGCTGCGGCGACCACGAGGCGACCCTCGTCGTCTTCCGCGACGAGGAGTTCATCCGGAACGTCGTCGCCGGCCGGCTGGCGCCCCTGGAGACCCTTCGCCCCGGCCAGCGCGAGCGCCTCGCGGAGACACTCCTCGCCTGCCTGCAGCGCGGGTTCAACGCCAACGAGGCCGCCGAGCGCCTGCACATCCACCCGCAGACGGTGCGGTACCGCCTCCGGCAGCTGGAGGAGCTGTTCGGAGAGCGCCTCTACGACACCGACCGGCAACTCGCTCTCGAGATGGCACTGCACGCCTGGCTGGCACTGGCCCGGGCCCGCGAGACCTGACCGCGGCCGTTCCGGGACCTTCCTCGTCCGTCCTCATCTTCTTCTTACCGCTGTTCGGCGACCCGATCCGCGCCATCGGCAAGACCACGGCGGTGGCCACCTCAGGACGCGGGCACATCGCAGCTACAAAAAGGATACGTAGTGTGATAGTCATGTGACGGTGCGCTACAGGTCGGCGCACGCACGTCTCGTCAACGGCAAGCCATGGAGACGGTCATGCTCGTGTTCACCCTCGCTGTAGCCGCGGCCGTCGGGGCCGTGTTCGCGGCCGCGTTCCTCTTCCGGAAGTCGCGCCACGGCGCCGACGACCGGGGCCCGGGCAGCACGACCGCGGGCCACGCAGGCTCGATGCTGTCCTCCCTCTTCCTGCTCGCGTTCGCCATCGCCATCGTCGTTCCGTGGACCACGGCCGACTCCGCCCGTCAGAACACCCAGGCCGAGAGCCAGTCGATCGTGGACGCCTACTGGGCGGCCGCGGCGCTGCCCGCCCCGGCCGGCACCCAGGTCCAGGCGTCGCTGCGCGACTACGTCCGCTTCATCGTCGACAACGAGTGGCACGTCATGGCGAAGGGGCGGCTCAGTGAGGAAGGCTGGGCGCGCCTCGACACCCTCCGCGCCCAGGTCACCGGCCTGCACGTCTCCGGCACCGCCGCGGAGGCCGCCCGCAGCACCCTCCTCGACCGGATCCGCGACATGTCGGCGGCGCGCGGCCAGCGCGCGGTGGACGCCAAGGCGACGCCGCCCAAGGGCCTGCTGGCCCTCACGGTCGTCGGCGCCGTCCTCACCTGTGCGTTCCCGTTCCTGGCCGGCGCCCGGCCGCGGGGGACGGCCCTCATCCCGGCGGCGGCGATGACGGCGATGCTCACCATCGGCGTCTACGTGACGTTCGACATCTCGCACGTCTTCAGCGGCGCCCTCCGCGTCAAGCCCGACGCCTTCACGGCGGCGCAGCAGGAGTTCCCCCGCATCCCCGAGAGCCGGTGACCCATGCGCACGCGCAGCATCAGCGTCCTGGCCACGGGTGCCCTCATCGGGTTGATGGCGGCCCCCGCGCTGGCCGACGACGGGGCCCGCTCCGCCCGGCCCCGTACACCAATCCCGTTCACGCCCTCGGCTCGACCGGCGTCGTCCACCCGAGCCACCCGTTCCACCTCGCCGACCCGCGCGCTCCCCTCCACCCGGTCCCCCCGGCACCGCCAGGGGCACCACCCGCCGTACACCGCGCGGCCGGCCGCACCCGGCGATGCGCCGGTGGCGCGGGATGCGACGGGCCACGGACGGTCCGCCGGGCCCGACGGCTCGCCGTTGCCAGGGAGTGCGACGCGGCGCGCGCGGTCCGCCGGTTCGCCGGTCACCGGGACGCGGGGCGCGGCGGGCCACGGACGGTCGGCCGGGTCCGCCGGTTCGCCGGTGGCCGGGACGCGGGGCGCGGCGGGCCGTGGGTGGTCGGCCGGGCCTGACGGCTCGCCGGTCGCGGGTATACCAGAGCCGGTCGAGCCGGGCTCCTCGGCGGAGCCGTTCGAGGTCCCTCTCGACATCGGTCTCGTGCGGCCGCCGGCCTCGCCCGTCGCTCGGCGGCCCTCCGCCGCACCGGCAGACCCGGCCGATCCCGACCTGGGTGATCCCGCCCCGGGCCCGCGGCCGGGCCGGCAGCACCGACGTCACCCGAGCCACGATGGCCAGGCCCCCGGCCGCTCCGATGGACCGATCGATAGGAGACTCGGCGCCCGAGGCGACGCCGCCCCGAGATCTCTGTCCGTGGCCGGTGGCGACGCCGCTTCCCCGCCCCTGTCCGTGGCCGTGGGCGTGGGAGGGTCACAGCCGGTCCTCGCCGTGGCGCTCTCGATCTGCGTCGACCTCGACCTGCTCCACGCCTTGGACGTCCGCCTCGCCGTCGGGGCCTGCGGCCGCGCCGCTCCTCCGGAGGTCCCACCGCCGGCGACGCCTCCACCCGCGGCTCCACCCGCCTCGCCGCCACCAGCCTCTCCACCGGCGGCGGCGCCGCCCCCTGCCCGGCCGCCGCACGCCGCTCCGCATCCCGCACCACCCGCAGCGCCGGGCGTGCCGGTGCGCCCGGCCGCCGCGAAGCCGGCCGCCGCACGGCCCGTCGCGTCGCCACCGCGGACGACGCCGAGCCACCGGCCGGGGTCGTCGTTCGCCCCGGTGCCGGAGCCCCGAAAGCGCGAGGCCGTGCACGTGCCCCGGCGGAAGAAGCCGCTGGCCACGGTCATGGTCCTCGTCGTCCTGGCGGCGATGATCGCCGTAGGGGCGGGCCTCGCGTTCGCGACCATCTGAGGGAACCGGCTTTGCTCTCCTCCGGCGACGCCGTCACCGCCGCCGAGTGCGACGGTGACGGCGCATGCCGTCCACTTTGGCTGCGAACTCGCGCGGCCGAAGGATCGGCGTACCGCGCCAAGGGGACATGCTCGTGAGGTCTGTGTCGTCGGAGACGATTAAGAGCGCGCCCGTCTCGGCTGCCAGGTCGAGGATCGCGTTGTCCTCGAAATCGGGACAGTCGGTGACCGTGTGCCGAGGATCGAGTATCCCTCCGCCGCTGTGGGAGGCGGCGCGGGCGAGGAGGCCGAGGTAAGCGTCGGCATCGTTGGGCTCCCACTTGAGGCTCTCCTGGAGAACGCGCGTGGTGTTCTCCAGAATGTGCGGTGAGAGCCACAGCGAGAACTCCGCCGCGTCGGCGATTATGCCGACGCAGTCCGCATAGGCGTTGCCCGAGGTCGGAGGCGGTGACGGCCACGACCGGAACGGGCTGTTGCCTCCCGCCACCGCGCCGACCAGGACGCCCCCGTCGAAGACGACGGGGACGGCGCTCACGTGGAGTCCCGGGCTTTGAGGATCCTCTTGGTGATCGCGGGGATGTCCTCGAGCGTGAGGTTCTGCTCGGCGAGCTTTCGCTGGCCGTAGGCCTGCGCCTCGCGGAGCTCTTCCGCGAGTTTCACCGAGGCCATCACGCGGAGCGTCGCACGCAGGTACGCCGATCGATTGCCGTCGCCGAAGTAATCGACGAGCTCGTTGAGGAGGGCGCGGTCCTCGTCGGCGACGGCAAAACCAATGGTCTTGGTGCTCATGCCAACCTCCACGACCACGATAGCATTCAGCTTGCATTTCGGATGCGAAAAGTTGCATTCAATGCTGCGGTCGCGGTACTGATGGGCTGAGCTGCGTTGATCCCTCTTGCGTCCGGCCATCCGGGCCTGGGCTCGGGAGCGTCGTTTGCCTGTCAGGACTGCGGGGTCGCGTGTGGCCCAGAGTCGCCGAATTCCGCGACTCCGGCGTAGAGCCAGTCCGTACGCGGTCCCGGCTCGCCGAGGTCGGAGCGCCAGCTCCACGGCCGTACGAGACCGGGATCGGTCAGGTGGAAGCCGTCGAAGAAGGTCTCGATCTCCTGACGAGGGCGGAAGACGATGGGACTGGTCGCGCCCTTATAGACGTCGATGACCTGCGCGATCTCTTCGGCCGGCGGTCCGTCCGTCGTCAGGTGGGACAAGGCCAGGTGGGAACCCGGTGCCAGTTGCTCGCGGAACGTCCGCAGGATCTCCTGGGGTCGCTCCGTGTTGCGGATGAAATGGAAGACCGCGACGAAGAGGATGGCCACCGGCCGCGAGAAGTCGATGAGGGCATTGACGTCCGGATGAGCCAGGACCGTGCCGGGCTCGCGCATGTCGGCGGTGATGACCGTGGTCGTCTTGTTGGTGGCCAGCAGGGCGCGTCCGTGCGCGAGCACGATGGGATCGTTGTCGACGTAGACGACGCGGGCCTCGGGATTCACCGCTTGGGCGATCTCGTGCACGTTGCCCTGGGTGGGCAGGCCGGTCCCGAGGTCGAGGAACTGGTCGATGCCCTTCCCCGCCAGGTACCGCACGGCGCGCTGCAGGAACCGCCGGTTCTCCCACACGATGTCGTGCGACATCACGTCCCCGAGCGCCGCCTTGACCTTGGCGCCCGCCTCCCGATCCGCCGGGAAGTTGTCCTTGCCGCCGAGGAAGTAGTCGTACATCCGCGCCGGCGACGGCCGGGACACGTCGAAGGGGATCGTCCGGTCGCCGGCAGTCATCGGCGCCTCCGCCGACGGACGATGACCGATATGCACGTTTCCATGAGTAACACTCTGGCCGGTCCTAGTCGTTCGTCCGTGTGGATCTCCACCTCCCGCGCGAAAAGCGGCGTGCGGCGATCACTTAGACACCCATGTCGGTGATCACCGGCGATCGGTGCGCTCTTGAGGCTGTCGCACTACTCGCGATCTTGATTGCTCAAGGCCATGGCGATCCAGCGAGTTGGCGCGCGAAGGCTGCGAATCGGGCTGCCGGCGGCGCGGTTCGGTGTGCTGAAAGCTCGGTGAACGACCGTGCGGTTCATCCCGTTAAGGGGACGCAGTGGGGCAATTCGGCTCGCCGCAGGGGTGTTCTCCGAGAGTTCTGCACGGTGGCGGCCGTGGCGAGGCCGGGGCGGCACCCGGAGGGGCCGGCGGGTTCGCGGCGGCGGTCGGGCTCCGCCGGGTGGGTCGCCGGTCACCGTGCTGGAACGGGCGGCCGACGAACTGAGCCGAGGGTGGGCAGAACGCTCGGCGAAGGCCACGCGCGGCCCGCCTCACCAAGGGCAAAACCGGGCGAACCGGGCCGCTGCCGGTTTGTTCCCGAGCGTTCTGCGCGCCACCCTCCGCCGGGTACACACGTCCGCGTCGGCCGGCCGATGCCTACACCCGGTCGAGGACGCCTTCGCCGGGGTTTTTAAATCCCTCCCAGCGTGACAGCCCAGGGCACACTGGCCCGCCTGAGCGGCCTGGTTCGGAGTTAGGCGACAGCCTCTCTTGGCGCACCGACCGCCAGTGATCTTCAAGCCCTCTCGCTCGTCGGCGGTCGAGCGCGGACTCGCCGTCGGGCGGGGCTTGAAGGGGCGCTCCCGGCCGGTCTCCCGAGCGCGCCGGAACGTCAACATCGGCCACGACCTCGGCGGGTCTCCGACGGCCGAGTTACGCCTTATGTCGGTATTGGGAATCGCCTGGGGCGGCTACCGGACGTCATTGACCTGTTCGCCGAGCACCGTGGCCCGGCGCCGGCGCTTATGCTCGCCGGCGTCCATCCGCCGGCATGGTGGCGGTCAGGTCGGCGAGGATCCGTAGGGCGGCCTCGGAAGGTGAGCCCGGCTCGGCGTTGAACACCGCCACACGCTGCCCCTCGTCATTCGGCAGGACCATGAACTCGGTCATCAGCGCCATGGCGCCCACCATCGGGTGGCGGTAGGTGCGGGCGGAGACGTCGCAGTCGCCCACCGTGTGCGAGGCCCAGAGCGTCGCGAACTCGGTGCTTCCGAGCGTCAGTTCGCCGATGAGACCGCTCAGCGCGGGGGCATCGGGGTGCCGTCCCGCGATCAGCCGCAGGTCGGCGACGGTGGACCGGGCCTTGTGGGGCCAATCGGCGTAGAGCTCACGCATGTGGGGGTCCAGAAACAGCATGCGGGCGATGTTGGGACGGTCGCCGGGGCGGTTCGCCGCGTCGAAGTCGAGGTGGCCGGCCAGCAGAGCGTGTGCCATCGGGTTCCACGCGAGGACGTCGAGGAAGCGCCCCATGACCAGTGCGGGCACGTCCCCGAATGACTCGATCATGAGTCGTACGCCCGGCCGCGCCTGTTCGGGCCTGGCGGCAGGGCGGGGAGTCTTCGGCTTCGGCCGGGCCAGCGAGTACAGATGGGCGCGCTCGGCACCGCCCAGGCGCAGGACGCGGGCGACGGCGTCGAGCACGGCGTCCGAGGCGTTGGGGCTCTGGCCCTGTTCGAGACGGGTGTAGTAGCCGGCGCTCACCCCGGCGAGCTGGGCAAGCTCCTCGCGGCGCAGGCCGGGCACCCGACGGCGTCCCCCGTACACGGGAAGCCCGGCGTCCTCCGGCTGCAGCCGCGCCCGCCTCGATCGCAGGAACTCGCCCAGTTCCGCGTGCGCGTCCATGCGCACCAGTGTCGCGGATCGGCGGCCGTCGAGCCTGTACCTGTCAGATGTAGTCACCCCAGGTGTACATCCGGCAGGGGGCTGGGCCCGGCGTGTGACCCGTCGCAGTCTGGTTCCCGGCCGACCGGCCACAGGCGGGACCAGAGGAAACGGAGATGCCGTGAAGATCCTTGTGATCGGTGCGACGGGAACCATCGGCAGTGCGGTCGCCGACGGGTTGGCGGCGCGCCACGAGGTGGTGCGTGCGTCGCGCCGTGGTCCGGTGCGGGTGGACATGGAGGACGCCAAGTCCATCGACGCCCTGTTCGCGGAGGTCGGCGAGGTGGACGCGGTGGTGTGCTGCGCCGCGAGCGGCGGCCTGACACCGCTGGACACGCGGTCGGACCCGGACTTCTGGAGCGGCCTCGGCGGAAAGCTCATCGGGCAGGTGAACCTCGTACGGCGGGCGCTCGCTCACGTACGGGACGGCGGATCCGTGACGCTCACCAGCGGCCGGTTCGCCGAACCCGTCCTGGGCAGCTCTCTCGGGTATCTGGTGAACGCGGGCCTGGAGGCGTTCGTGTACGCCGCGGCGACCGAGATGCCGCGTGGCGTCCGCCTGAACACAGTCAGCCCCGGCTGGGTGCGCGAAACCCTCCTCGGCCTGGGCATGGACCCGGCTGCCGGCATCCCGGCGGCCGATGTCGCCCGCGTCTACATCGACGCCGTCGAAGGCACCGCCCACGGCCGTACGCTCACCGTGAGCGCGTAGTCCCCGAGGCGTCGCCGCGCGGTGGGCCTTCTCGCGGGGGTTCCTGCGAACCGCGCAGGTTCCTCAACCCCGGAGTTCAACCGCGCGGATCCAGTACTTGGGGCGCTGATGGCGGCTGGTTCCCGGGGCCTGGACATACGGGGCGATCCACCACCATGATCAACTTTGCGGTGGCCGGGAAGGCTGCGGCGCACAGAAGCACGACCTGAAGGAGAGACTGTGAAGTACAAGCTGATTCCCGCTCTCGCAGCACCCGCCCTTGCTCTCGGCTTGGTCGCTCCTTCCGCTCAGGCGGCCACGCCGCAGGCAGGGGTGAAGATCGCGGCTGCCCGCGTCGCGGTCACGAAGGGCGGCGGGAGCGTGTACGGCGAGGCTCACTACGGCAACAGCGGCGGTCCGTACCTGAAGGTCGTGGACTTCACCGCCCGCGGTGGCTGGCGGATCAGGGGCAGCATCGAGAAGGCATACCGCGGCGATTGGGTCATGGTCTTCCAGTGCACGGCGGCCGATGGGGACTTCTCGACCTGCCGGCACAGCATCCCTGAAGGGACTCTGATCAGGGCCCACGTGTGGGCGTACAAGGGGAGCACCACCAAGTACCACGGCTACAGCGCGCAGACCCGCGTCTGAGATTCCGACGCACCTGGCGAGGGGCGCAGCCTGTCTGAGGGAACTGACGGGTCGGGCGGACGGCCCACTGCAGGTGACCTGCACCCGGCAACGACCGTGGCCGTCCGCACTTCACGGCGACACGCCTGTCACCAGCGGAAACTCATACACCACCTCAGTAGATGCAACCGAACTGGGCGCGGTCACTCGGGCTAAGGCCACCACGCCAGTATGAGCTGGGGTTCCCGCACAACAAATTTTTCTGGACTACGGGGCGGGTAAGGCGGCAGCTTGTCAGAGGTTTGTGTTCAAGCCGTGTGCATCTTACTCAGGATGGCGTGCGGTGCATCGGCATATCGGCGTCAGTTCTCTGGCTGGGCAGCGCCTTAAGACGGTGCATTCTCGCCCTCCGTCGTCAACTCAGCCCGTGCCCCCAACGCGTGCATGGCCTGTACCTGGTTGACCAACGTGGGAACGTCGTCCACGCGCGTGGCCTCCAGCTCGACCACAGAGCCGTCCTTCCGCGTGACCTTGGCTTTGAGTGTGCCCTTGCGGTAGCGGATCCAGGCCACGAGAACTGCGCTGATCGCCGGAGGACCAGTGCCGACGATCGCTGTCACGGAGGAGGGGTCGAAGGCGTGCATGTCCTCGGAATCGAGAGCGCCGCCTGTCATGCTGCCAACCACTTTTGCCAGCTCGGTGAAGGAAACCGGCTCGCCGCGCATGAAGAGCCTGATCACCTGATCCGGTGGTGGAGGGGGAGCGCTGGCCAGAAACTCCCGTACCATTTCGACCTTGCTTGGCCTCCGTGGCGCACCCTCGCTACCAGACTCTGCCATCGAGGTCCCTCTCACCAGACCCGGGCCTTTGAGGCAACCGGAGCTGGTTCACACTCTAACCGAGTGGATGGAGTAGCGGCTCGCAAAGACAGTGAGCAGCGGTTAATCCAGACACTGAGCCGCTCCGCGGAATGTAGGCGTGCTGAGAAGGAGCGGCGTCGGGCGCTGAGTCTGGGTGATGCGTTCGAGGTCGGCCATCTTTGCGAGGGCTGCGTCCAAGCTGATCTGAAGCTACGCCGCCGCATCACCGCCCGAGGCGAGCAGTCGGCCTTCTTCGCCGCGCCTCGAACGGCGGCGGCATGACGACACAGTCACCAGGGACGATCTAGAGGCACTGGACGACGACGGCTGAGGACTTGGACACGTATTTGGCACAGCCGCCCGTGATCAGCCGACACTAGCCGGACACAGCCGGACATGGGATCATGGGTGGCCTGCCAAGTATCCGCAGGTCAGCTACCCGTTCGGGCGGGTCAGGGGATGGCGCGCCCAGAGGGATTCGAACCCCCGACCGTCGGATTAGAAGTCCGATGCTCTATCCAGCTGAGCTATGGGCGCTCGCTCGATCGGGTCCGAGTGTACGGAATTCACGGCGTTCATGCGTCACCAGTAGGGGTGCGGTCGATCAAAGCCCTGGTCGCCGGGCGTGGCCTGATGCGGTCGCTCCCCGTCGGACCATCGGATCGGGCCTGGGCACCGAGGGCCGCAACACCCTGGCGATCGCGGTCTGGAACGGGGACGACGCCGGCGGTGGTCTCGGCCGGGTCGCCCTGGAGAGGTACGCCGGTCTGGCCACGAGAGTGCGGGTCTCGGACGTCCCCGGCTCGCGTTGACGCGCGCTATGCCGAGGCGGGGATGACCTGGGGGGACGCCGTGCGCGGGCTCGACTGGGCGGCGTGCCGGCCGAGGTGCGCCTCCAGTCGCCACAGCGTGTCGAGGTACTGGTCGGCCCACAGCAGGGCCAGGGCGGCCGGGATCGCGTCCTCCTCGCCGTCCTCGATCGCCGCGTGCACGCCACGGTACGGCCGAACTCGTCCTCAACACGGTCATCGCTGCCGTCGGTGCCGCATTGATCTACCTTGTCCCGAACGCGTCGGCCGCCCGCGACCGGGCAGAGTTCCGTACCACCGGCCCGGCACGTAGCCTCGACGCAGCACCCCAGGAACATAGAACCGCCCCGTCCTCCGGCCCATTCGGATCAGCCCATCTTCGGGAGGGCGGGGCGGCTTCGTGCTGTCCGGGTCACGCCGAGCAGACCGGGCACGGCGCTTCGACATACCGCACCGGCTTACCGTCCTCCGTGCAGTCCACCGATGCCAGCACCCCCGCGCCGTAACACGCGACGCACAGGCCGGCGGTGATGAGCGCCTGACGGACCTGGAGCTGCTCACGCGTCAGCGGCAGGCGCCGCATGACCTCCTCGACCTCGTCCTCAGCGCATCGGATGTGGACGTGCCCGCTGCCGGAGCAGTCAGGGCAGGTCTCCCACACGACGCCGGACGCGGACAGGCGGACCCGGTCGCCGTGGCTCAGGCACGTGTCGCAGGGCACCACGATGCCCCGGAATGGACCCTCGCCGATCGATCCGTAGACCTCGTAGCTCACTCTTTCCCTGTCCCGTGGCACCGCTCGCACTCGTACCACCGTGTCTGTCCGGGGTTGCGCTTACCGTTCCCGCTCGTGGACCCAGGCTTCGCCAGGTCCCAGCGTCCCCCCTCGCCATTGCAGCCGAGACACTTCTTGTCGTCTTCTTTGCCCTTGCTCATGTGCACCTTCCCTTGGGCGATGTGTGGAGGGCCGCGGCCCCGGAGCCCCGCGACGGATCATCCGGGGCCGCGGCGTCTGTGGTGCCGCCGGGCCCGTCCCCTCTAACGGGCCCGGCGGCGGTGTCCCGACCCAGACCGGCCGGGACATCTGGCCCGTACGGCCATCCGCAGGGGTTGACGGCCGTACGGGGGTCTATCGGGTGTCCTCGACCTCGTTACGGATGCGCTGCGCGGCGTCCGCGTCGAGGGCTTCGAGGCGCCGCATCTCCTCATCGCGGACGCGCGGCGGGTGACCGACCACGCTGACGTTGTTGAGCACCAGCCGGAGCGCGGCGAGATCGCGTTCGAAGCTCATGCGGGTGCCCCGATCTCCTCGAGCTCGGCGGCCGTGAGGGTCACGCCGGGCGCGGCGACGACGACGTGCACGGTCTTGCCAGTCTCGGCGTACGTGACCCACCGGGCGGCGGCGTGCCGGTCGGCGATGAACAGACCACGCCCGTGCTCGTCGTCTTCCTCGGCGGGGAGTCGCTTCGGATCGAAGGCAGGCAACGGTGAACGGTCCGGGTCGGTGACGGTGAGGTGCACGTATCGGTCGGTGACGGCCAGGTCCACGCCGATCGGGTACAGGTCGTACGGCCAGGGGCCGAGGGCGGCGGTGGCGGCGATGGCGTTGGTGACGACCTCGCTGGTGAGCAGGCCGATGTCGTATGGGTCGTGCGGGGTGCCGTCCACGGTGCTGGCTGCGAACCGGCGCGCCTTGCTCGCGTACTCGGGAAGGGCCCGCACGGCGAGCCAGGATGCGGTGGCATGGTCGGCGGGTCTCACCGGGTCGGAGGTGACGGGGGAAGCGGGAAGAGTCATATCGACTTCACTCCCTGTAGGGATTGGATGACATTGTCATCATGCGCTTGCCAGTGGCGCACCGCAACGACTCTGACGGAATTTGTTGTGTCCACGTGACGAACTGCTGACGGAGCATGCACACTCTGCGCATGACCCCGAAGAGCCTGTCCGTGCGCGCCCGCCGCCTCGCTACCGAGCTGAAACGCCGCCGAGAAGCCGCCGGCCTCACGGTCGAGCAGGCTGCCGCGCAGCTGAACTGGTCATACAGCAAGCTGATCCGCTTCGAGGGCAGGCGAGCGATCCCCAAGGTGGGCGACGTCGCACGGATCCTGGAGCTGTACGGCGTGCCGGGCGGCGACCGCGACAGCCTCCTGCAGCTGGCCCGTGAAGCGCACCAGCGCGGCTGGTGGGAGGACCTGGGCGTCTTTCCCGGCAGCTACGTCGGGCTGGAGGACTCCGCGTCGCTCATCCGCTCGTGGGAGCCGAACCTCGTGGCAGGCCTGCTTCAGAGCGAGGAGTACGCCCGCGCGATGATCGAGACCGGCATTCCCGAGCGCGGCCCCGAGGAGGTCCAGCGGCACGTGATCGCACGGATGGCTCGTAAGACACTGCTGTCGCGCCCTGGCGCGCCGGACTTCCACGCGATCCTCGGTGAGGCGGTGCTGCGCCAGCAGGTCGGCGGGCCGAAGGTGCAACGCGACCAGTTGTACGCCCTACGTAGCGCGGCCGGGCGGCCGAACGTCACGATCCAGGTGCTTCCGTACTCGGCCGGCGCGTCGAACGGCCTCGAAGGAGGCTTCGTGCACCTGGAGTTCCCCGATGAGATCGACCCGCCGATCTCCTACATGGAGACGCTTGCGGGCGAGACGTACATCGAGAGCGCGGAGGGAAACCGGAAGATTAGGCTCGCATGGGACCGCGTCGCCGATGCGGCCCTGTCACCCGAGGAGTCGGTGAAGCTGATCACCGACCTGGCAAAGGAGTAGGTCCAATCCCCATGTCCAATCCCACCCAGCTCGACTGGCGCAAGAGCAGTCGGAGCGGCAGCGGCACGAACTGCGTCGAGGTCGCGGTCACCACCCTCACCCGGTAGACGGCCCAGCGCACAGAGAAGCCCCCGGCGAGCGTTCGCTGGGGGCTTCATCCAATCCCGCGCCCATAATACGACGCGGAGCCGACATCGGCGGTCAGAACCCCAACGTGTGATCGCAGGAGACGAGCGCGTACTGCCCGCTGCTCTTCGCCGCCTTCATCTTCTGCCCGTCGACGTCGATCTCGCATGTCACCGTGCCTGAGCCCTGGTTCTGCGCCGAGATGTCGACCACTGCGAACTCGCCGCGCCGCACCTTGAACGACTTCGTCCACGGCAGGTGTGCGCCCTGCTGCTGCTCCTGGCCGCTGGCGGTCGAATAGGTCAGGTCCGCGGAGTCGGATGTGCCGGCGACCCGGTAGGTGATCGTGCGGGTGTCGCTCTTCGGCTTGGCGGCCTTGCTCGCCGGCGCGGAGCTTCCCGGGCCGGGCGCGGAGCCGCCGGCCGAGGGCGGGGTGGCGATGTTCGGGTCGGCGTCGTCGGTGGCCTTGCAGCCCGAGAGGGCGAGGACGGCGAGCAGGGCGACGATGATGCCGGTCGGAGGCAGGGGTAGGACGCCGCCCGGCGCGTCCTGGGTGGCGGGGGTTAGCGGAATGTGGCAATCCGGTTACGGTGTGATCCAGCCGGCGGCGATCGCGAGGAGGATCGTGCCGCCCGACCAGGCGCAGGCGTGGGCCAGGACCTGCGCGCCGAGGTTCACGACCGGGACGAGCCGGTCACGAATGGAGGACAGTGAGCAGCGCGGCTGATCGCGGTCTGGAACGAGGACGACGCCGGCGGTGGTCTCGGCCGGGTCGCCCTGGAGCAGTACGCCGGTCTGGCCAGGAGCTTGCGGGTCTCGGATGTCCCCGGCTCGCGTTGACGCGCGCTATGCCGGGGCCGGGATGGCCTGGGGGGACGCTGTGCGTGGGCTTGACTGGGCGGCGTGCCGGCCGAGGTGCGCCTCCAGCCGCCACAGCGTGTCGAGGTATTGGTCGGCCCACAGCAGGGCCAGGGCGGCCGGGATCGCGTCCTCCTCGCCGTCCTCGATAGCCGCGTGCACGCCCTCGAGGAGGCGCCTGCGGCCTTCGGAGTCGCGTACGTGCGGTGGCGGCACGGGGGTCTGGTGGAGAACGCAGTCGCCCAGCGCGATGTACCAGGAGCGCAGGGCGTGGACCTCCGCGTCGAGGTTCGCGGCGCAGCCCGCCAGTTCCTCGTGGCCGTCGGTCACCTGGCCGAGACCCGCGAGCGAGCGGGCCACCCGCCGTACGCGCGCCGCCCCGGTCACCAGGGCCGCCGCGCTGTCGGCGGCCATCGGATGGGCGGACCGCTCGGCGAGGTACTGCCGGAAGGAGTCGTCCAGGCGGTGTACGGAGGCGTCCGCGTCCTGTTCGGCCTGCTGCGACCAGGCCGGGTCGCCGTGGCCGACGAGCCGGCGCGTCGACGCCAGCACGTAGTCCGCGCTCCGCGCGTACGCCGCGGCCAGGTTCTCGCGCAGGAGCGTGGCCGCTCCGCGCGGCCAGAACAGCAGGCCGACGCCGAGGCTGATCGCGAACCCGATGCCCACGTCCTCGATGCGGACGAGGCCGACCTGCCAGCCGCTGGGCTGGATCAGGTTGAATACGAGGAACAGGACGACGTTGAAGGCGGCCTGACCGGCCGCGAAGGAGATCGCGCGGGGCGCGTACGCCGCGAGCAGCACGCCCACCGGCAGCACGCTCCACAGGACGGCCTCATGGGTGCCGACCGCCAGGATGAGGGGCGCGCCGACGAGGATGCCGATGGCGGTCCCGGCCAGGGCGCTGAGCACGGACCAGCCGGTGCCCAGCGCGTTGGACCGCAGGACCGACAGTGTGCCGAGGACGACCCAGAAGGAGTGCTGCAGCCCGGTCCGCTGCGCGATGTAGACGGCGACGGCCAGGCCGACGGCGCCCCGGACGCTGTTGCGGAACCACGCCGACCGGGCGTGGGCGTCCTCGATGGCCAGCTCGGTGGCCCGGATCACCGACTGCGCCTGCCGGTTCGCGGCGCTCTGCCGTGCTCCGCCGCCGTCGGGTCCCTCCGGCACGGTGTCGCCGGCGGCCATGAGCGCGTAGCGCGCGGTGTACTGCGCCGCGTACGAGATGGCGCGGGTACGGAAGGTCGGGTCCAGCGTGGCGACGAGCGCCTGGTGATCCGGGATGGCGGGCAGGGCGGGGAGGCGCTCGACGAGCACGCGGGCCATCGCCGCGCGAGTGTTCTCGATCCGCTGCAGGTCGGGCCCTTCGGCGGCGTGACCGTCCAGCCGCGCGGCACCGGCCCGTAGTGCCTCGGCCGACGCTCGCATGGCCTCGGCGTTCTCCGCGCGGCACAGCGAGATGGGGGGATCACCGGCGGGGGAGGCGAGGAAGGACAGGAGGAAGTCGAGCTCGTCGACGAGCGAGGTGAGCGCGGCCGTCGGGCCGGCCAGGCCGGTCGGCCGGTGCGGCGTCGCGACGAGGCGGCGGCGTACTCCGTCGACCGCCTCGTGGGCGGCGCTCGTCCGGGCCGCGACGGTCTCGGGGTCCCCGGCGACCTGGGCGTCGGCGAGGTCCGCGAGGGATCGGCAGGCGCGGGCCGCCTCGGTGCGGAGCACGGCGCGCTGCCGGGCGGGCCACAGGAGCATCTGGGCGCAGATCCCCGCTCCGGCGGCGAGCGCCCATCCCTCGAGCCGCGAGGGGATGGCCGACAGGGAGGCCGGGATCGTGACCGGTAGCACGAAGGCGAGGATGGCCGCCGTGGCCCCCGCCGCGAGATAGCCGTTGACGACGCCCGAGAACAGGATGAGGAAACCGACGACGGCCATGGCCGCCGCGGCGAGCACCGGGTCCCGGGAGCACAGGGTCCCCACGACGATGAGGACGGCGCCGGTGACGGCAAGGCCGCAGTAGGCGGTGAACCGTCGCCGGGGTGATCCCCCGAAGTCGGCGAAGACCAGCATCGCGAACGATCCGAAGGAGGCGAAGAGCGCCGCCTGCGGATCGTGGATCACCCGGGAGGCGACCGCGAACACGATGGGCAGCACGATCGCCGCCCGGAGGGCGGTGCGCAGCGCGCCGAACCCCGGATCGCTGAAGCGGAGCCGCCCGCGCAGCGCCCGTGCCCACGACCGCCGGGCATCGCCCTCGGCCGGGGGCGTGGGCTGCTCGTCGGGGTCGGATCGGAGTTCCGGCAGGGCCGACCCCCGGTTATCGGACATGTGCCCACGATACGGGCGCAGGCCTCATTCGTCTCCGGGGCTCGCGGCCGCAGGGCCAGGGCTAACGCTCTTCGCGGAAGGCGACGTGGCGCCGGACGATCGGGTCGTACTTGCTGAGCGTGAGCCGGTCGGGGTCGTTGCGACGGTTCTTCCGCGTCACGTAGGTGTAGCCGGTGCCGGCGGTGGACCGGAGCTTCAGCACCGGCCGGAGCGTGTTCCTTGCCACGGTGGGCTCTCCTCTCATCGGTACGGTCGGTCCGCACCACTCCTGATAACGAAAACCGTTCCCGGTTATTCCTGATGGGAGCACTGTCCGGTCCGCGGGTCTCCCGTTCGCGGGCCGGCCCGGCCCGCGACGAGCGGGCCGAACACCGTCACGGCCGTGAGGAGCACCATCGACGCCAGGCCGAACGCCCGGGTGGCGTGCCAGAGGGCCATCACCCGGCCACCTTCACGCCGGGGCGCTCGCTGTGGTCGTCCGGCCAGCCGACGATCGTGTGCACCCAGCCGTCGGCGTGGACGAGCCGGGCGGGCAGCCCGTGCCGGGCCAGCCATCCGCCCGCCCCGTGGCCACGCACGAGCGCGGCGGTAGTGGCCGCGTTGGCGTCGACGCACGTCCTCGCCGACACCGAGATGGTGCGCCACGGACCGCGGGCCGGCATGCCGGTCCGCGGGTCGACGATGTGCGTGACCGTGCGGCCGTCCGCCATGCGGCGGGTCCGCACCGTCAGGCAGGAGGTGGCCAGCCCGCCCGGGGCACGCAGTGTGATGTCCTGACCGGGCGGCAGGCCGCCGTCAGGCCTCAGCCGGTGGTCGTCGGCCACGCGGACCGGCCAGCCGTTCACGGGCACGGATCCCGCCACCGCGATGTCGCCGGCCAGCGCGACGAGCACCCCGCAGCCCGCCGCCGCGCTCGCCTCGGCGGCCGCCCGGTCGGCGGCGAACGCCTTGCCGACGGCGCCGAAGTCGAGAGTGAGCCCGTGTGGAACCGCCACGGTGGTGGACGCCGGGAGGATCTCGATCGACCGCCAGTCCTTGGTGAACGTGAGAAGCGGATGAGCCGCCGGATCAACGTGCCTGAGAAAGGTCGTAGACCGTGACGCCGCCGACGGTCTTGGCGGTGAAGTGCTGCTGCACCCAGGTCGCGATCTGCTGGGCGTCGTCACTGCCGCTGGAGTTCGCGCCGCGCATCATGCCCGTGCCCGACCCGCCGATGAAGTAGTGGATCCTCCCGGCGGCGACGTACTGCTGGAACCGCTGCAGGCTCGGCGCCGGGTCGGTGCCGTTGAACCCGCCGAGCGCCATGACCGGCTCGCCGGTCGCGAGCTGGTATCCGGCGGCGTTGTTCGACCCGGCCGCCGCCGCCACCCAGGTGAACGAGCGCGTGTTCTGCTTGAGCAGCGCGGTCAGCGCGGCACTCGGCTTCACGGCGTTGAGCAGCCCACCGGGGCCGCCCATGCCGCCCCCGCCCCCGCCGCGGTTTCCGCCCGGTGCCTGGAGGTTTCCGCCACCGGGCTGCTGCGGCACGCTCCCGTTGCCGTTGCCCTGCTGCGTGCCGCCGGGGAACCCGCCCCCGGGGAAGCCCCCACCACGGAAGCCGCCGCCGGGGAAGGCCCCGCCCTGCGCCCGGCCGCCCTGACCGCCGCGCATGCCGCCGAAGCCGCCCCGGCCGAACCCGGGCCTTCCGCCCGGCCCGCCCGACGACGGCCCCGCGGTCGGGATCGCTCCCGTGTGCGGCGTGTCCACTGTCTCGACCGCGTACGCGGCCGGGCCGGCGATCGCCGTCAGGGCCGCGACGGCGAGCGCCGCTCCGAGCAGGCGGCGCGGGGCGCGACCGGCGGAGGCGAGCAGCGCGGCGGCGAGGAGGCCGCCGATCAGCACGACGATCCGTAGCCAGGGCAGGAAGTCGGGGGTCCGGCCGAGCAGGACGTACGACCACCAGGCGGTCACCGCCACCGCCCCGGCCAGTGTGACGGCGGCGGCCGGCCGGCGCCGTTCCCGCCACAGCACGGCCGCGCCCACGCCGGTGAGCGCCGCCACCGCCGGGGCCAGCGCGATCGTGTAGTAGCCGTGGAAGATTCCCTGCATGAAGCTGAAGACCAGGTCGGTTACCACCAGCCAGCCGCCCCACAGCGCGAACCCGGCGAACTCGCTCCGGCGGTCCCGGCCCCGTGTCAGCCACAGACCGGCGACCAGCAGGATCAGTGCGGCGGGCAGCAGCCAGGCGATCTGGCCGCCGAGCTCGGCGCCGAACATCCGCATCCACCCGGCGTCCTGGTTCAGGTTGCCGAGCCCGCCCGTCTCGTCGCCGTTCAGGCGGCCGATGCCGTTGTAGCCCAGGGCCAGTTCCAGCACGCTGTCGTGCTGCGAGCCGCCGATGTACGGGCGGGAGCCCGCCGGCACGAGGGCGACGACGGCGATCCACCAGCCCGCCGCCGCGACCAGCGCCACACCGGCGAGCAGCAGCTGCCGGATCCGCCGCCACACGGGCGCCGGGGCCAGCAGCAGGTACACCAGCGCGAACGCCGGTACGACGAGGAACGCCTGAAGCATCTTGGCCAGGAAGCCGAGCCCCACGCACGACGCCGCGAACACCAGCCACCGGGTGCTCGCCGTCTCCAGCGCGCGCACCAGCCCGTACGCGCCGAGGGTGAGGAGCAGCACGAGCAGCGCGTCCGGGTTGTTGAAGCGGAACATGAGGGCGGCGACCGGGGTGGTCGCGAGGACCGCGCCGGCCAGCAGCGCCCCGCCGATCGCCACCCGGTCACCGCGTCCGCCGAGGGAGCGGCGGACCGCCGCGTACAGCACGCCGACGGTCGCGACGCCCATCAGGGCCTGCGGCACCAGGATGCTCCAGGCGTTGACGCCGAAGATCCGGGCGGACAGCTCCATCGGCCACAGCGCCATGGGCGTCTTGTCCACGGTGATGAAGTTCGCCGCGTCGGACGATCCGAAGAAGAACGCCTCCCAGCTGCGCGTTCCCGCCTGGACGGCCGCCGAGTAGAAGGAGTTCGCCCAGCCGGAGGCGCCGAGTCCCCACACGTACAGCACCGCGGTGGCCGTGAGCAGGCCGAGGAGAGCGGGACGCGCCCACGCAGGGTCGCCGGAGTCGCCGCGGAACAGCCGGCGGTACGGCAGGCGCCTGGCCATGGAGGCCGGGCCGCTCCGCTCGGTGTCGGCCTGCCGGGGCGGACCGGAGGTCATCGATGTCATGCGACCACGGTCGGCGGCTGAGGTTGGGGGTGCCTGAGCCGTCCATTAAAGCCGCGTGAGAATCGGGTCGGCGTCACCCGCCCGCTCTCCGTGGCCGGCTCGATGAACCTCCGGCGACCGGCCGATTCAGCGGGTTCTTGCGAGGAACCCCGGGCCTTCAGCTTCAGGCCCGGGAGGAATCGCATCCCGAGCCCTGCGGCGCGGAGCACCGCAGCGTCGCGTCGGAACGGTGTCTCACTCGGGCGGGGCGTTTCTGGTTGCCGATGTGCTGCTTGATGACGGCGAGGGGCGAGGACCAGCTTCCAGCGATGTGACATAAAGCGATGCCATGGCCACATCCCGTGAAGGTCGTTGTCACACGTCCCGGCCACCAGCCCACGAAGCTGATGGCCGGGACGCGGCAGATCACCTCACCGCCAGTGAGGCTCTAGCTGCAAGCTCGGTCTTTCAGGGCCGAGAAGCTGACAGGCCTCCGGATACTGGGGGAAAGCGCACGGGAAGGGTGGTCAGAGCCCGGTGGAACGGGCCTGGCCGCCAGTCCAGCTCGGTGACCGATGCGTCAAGCTCGATACCGGGCAACATGTCGAGTAGTTTCTCGATGGCCACCGTGGCGATGAGCTGCGCGGGCCGCTTGGCGGGGCAGGCGTGCGGGCCCGCGCCCCATGCCAGGTGGGCACGGTTGCCGACCCTGTTGCCGGAAGCCGTGGACGGGTCGGTGTTGGCGGCGGCGAAGCTGATGACCACCGGCTGGTCGGCAGGCAGGCGAACCCCTCGGAAGTCGACGTCCCGGTCGGGATAGGTGAAGGCGAAGTTCGCTATCGGCGGGTCCGTCCACAGGAGCTCGTCGAGTGCGTCCTCGATGAGCAGGTTGCCGCCCCAGACGTCACCGGCGACCCGATCGCTCGTCAGCATCAGCCGCAGTGTGTTGGCGATGAGGTTCTGCTCCGGCTCGGCGCCGGCTCCCATGAGCAGGAGGACCTGGTGCAGTGCCTCCTCGTCCGACAGGCCCGCCGGATGGGCCAGTATCCGAGACGTCAGATCCCGTTGGGGGTCACGACGTTTGAGGGCGATGAGCTCGGCCACGCCATGTGTCAGCACGGCGTTCGCCCGCTTGGCGTCGACGCCGTCGAAGATCCCTTTGAACCCGGCGGCGAGCTGCTCACTGAGGACGGGCGGGCAGCCGAGGGTCCGGCTGAGGACCATGAGCGGCAGGGGCCGGGCGAACAGGCTGAGCAGGTCGGCCTTCCCCGCGGAGCGGAACTCACGGATCAGGGCTTCGGCGCTGTGCTCGACATGCTCGCGGAGCACGTTGGGGTCGACGGATCCCAGCCCGTCGGTCACCGCCTGCCGAAGCCGAGAGTGGATCATCCCATCGGTGTACATGCAGTTCGGCCGGTACATCATCAGCGGCAGAACCGGGCAGTCCCGGGGAATGCGCTGTTGCCAGCGGCGTGGATCCTTGGGGAAGGTGTTGGGATCGCGCAGCACCTCCAGCGCGGCCGCGTATCCGATGATGAGCGTGGCGGGAACACCGGGTGCCAGTTCGACCGGCACCACATCGCCGTATTGGCGAAGCCACGTATATGTACGCGCAGGGTCGGCGGCGAATTCCGGGTCAAAGAGCCGTACACGAACCGGGTGTGCGGGAGGGCTCAGTGACGTGCTCTGGCTCGATCCCCAAGGCATAGTGGGCACGTGCGACTCCTGGTTGTCGGGGCGGGGGGGAGGGATTCGGTCAGCTCGGAACCCGTTGTCGGGATTTCCGCGATCGCGTAATACGGGCGGCGCGGAATATCGTTCCCGGCCGGATGAGATCGCTGGGGTGAGTTCGCATGTGCGTTACCTGCAGGAATCGGCGATTGATCTCCGCGTCGGTGATGGACGCCTCCAATATGAGGTCGCTTATCCGGCGCGCGATCCGGTAGCCGCGCGGGTACGGTTCGTCGACGTGTGGCAGTGCCAGGTCGTTGAGGGTGGACGTCTGCCAGGCGGCGTCGACGACGAGCCGGACCAGTTCGAAATAGTCTCGGGCGGGCTCCGACAGCGAGGTCACCGACCTCAGATAGGCCGACAGGCAGGATGCGTGCAGTGCGGCCGACGACATGCCCTGGCCATAGATGGGATTGAAGGACGCCACGGCGTCACCCACGGCGACCAGCCCGGCGGGGAGGTGGTGCATCAGATGGAAATCACGTCGCCTGGCGTCGGATTGCCGGTAGGTCGCGACCGGGCCGCTCATCTGGCACTCATCAACAACCTCCGCGAACATCGGCGGCAGCCGTCGGCAACGCTCCCGGAAGTCATCGGGGTCCCTGGTCGGGCGGTCGGCGGCGAAGCCCGACAACAAGACGGCCCAGCGGTCCCCTTCGACCGCGGTCAGGACACTGGTCCCCGCCTGGCGCCCTTCCTGCGGGAGAACGATCGCCTGCACGGTGGTGGCCCCGGGGGGACCGCCGCCTCGGCGGAAGCCGGCGGTGGCGTAGTTGAGGTCGATCCCGATGCGCCGCATGGCCGGACGCGGCAGGCCGGCCCGGTCAAGCCAGTCACCCAGTCGGCTCGATCGGCCCATCGCGTCGACCACCAGGTCGGCGGCCATGTTCTTGATCTCGTCGGCGGGCTCGCCGGCGAGGGCGCACCGCACACCGGAGACCCGGTCCCCGGAGAAGGTCACCTCGCGCACCTGCGCCCGTATGAAATGGACGTTCGGCAGAGAAAGCGTCCTGGCGCGAACATGGCTTTCCAGGAATGGACGGCTGGCGCTGATGATCTCATCGGACACGGGCGCCTTGGCGGCGCCGTTGACGTACATGCGGATGGCGCCGTCGCGGGAGAGCACGGCGCCCGCGGCCAGCAGGTCGTCGGAGAATCCGGGGAACCAGCGATCCAGCTGTACCCGGCCGCCGTGCAGCAGCACATGCACCTGCGAGCTGTGGGGCGCTCCAGGTCGCCCCTCGTGGGCCGCCTCGAGGTCGTCCCGTTCGAGGACCACCACCTGGTCGGCGTGCTCGCTCAGTACCCGTGCCGCGAGCAGGCCGGCGATGCTGCCGCCCATCACGACGGCGCGCCGCAGAATGACCCTGCTGTCGGCCGGCGGCTGTGAAGTGCCGAGGTCCCTGAAACGCCGGGACGATTTCCTGCTCATGCGCGTGTGCTCCATCAATCATGACGGGGGGGGAATCAGCCAGGCTTCCGGGCGATACCGCCGATATGCCATATGCGTTCTGCCGCGGCGGGCGTCATCGATATCTCTGGGTTCCAGGACGGTATCCATACCATCCCCGGAGAGGCGATGTCGAAGTCGCCGAAGAAACGCATTATGCGTTCCCTGTCGCGTGCCGTGGCCGACGGGATGGCGCTCCGATAGACCTTCATGACGCCGTCCACCTCATCCGGATGAATTTCCGGGCAGGCGTGTGAAATGGCGAGGTAGCTGCCCGGCGCCAATGCGGCACGGATCGTGTCCATGATCTCGTCCGGCCGATCATCGTCGGAGATGAAGTGGAGTACGGGGGTCAGCAGCATCGCGACCGGCTTGCTCAGGTCTATGAGCTTGATGAGTTCCGGATGGCTCAGTATTCCTTCGGGGTTCCGTAGGTCGGCGTTGATGACCTTGATTTGATCGTTATCGGTCAGCAGCGCCTGTCCATGTGCGACGACGATCGGGTCATTATCCACATAGGCCACCCGGGCCTTTGGGGTGACATATTGTGCGACCTGATGGACGTTCTCGGCCGCCGGCAACCCCACTCCGACCTCGACGAACTGTTCGATGCCGCAGTCACTCGCGAGGTGTTGAACGACGCGTCGTGAGAAGCGGCGATTCTCGATGGTGATCTGCCGTATCGCCGGGTCGGCTTCGATGGCTTCTCGTGCCCGTTCCCGGTCGACCTTGAAGTTGTCCTTGCCGTCCAGCAGGCAGTCGATCACGCGGGCTATCGATGCCGTCGCGGACGTCACCCGGGGATGGCTTCTCTGAGTCGGTCGGCCGTCGTGCCAGAGTGTCGGCGGGGCTGGATGCACTTGGACAGGATGTGATCGCGGAGGTCCCCCTGGCATCCGTACTTGTACCGAGTTCGATACGGAACCGCCGGCGGTACGGAGGGCGGACGGTATCACCGGCGGAGACCCGCCCGTCTTCGGCCCGGAACGACCGGATAGGCCGGTTTCCGTATCGGATCGGTGCTGAGATCACTACGATGAGCTCCTGATCTGACATGGACCCTGACCGGGTCGTGGTGAGACCGGATGTGGGCGGTGTCGGTGGTGGAGTGGGCCGAGAGTAGATGGCGTGGCGGCTACGTTCCGGCCGAGCTGAACAGTTTCGTCGGGCGGAGAGAGCTGCTCGCCACCGCGAAGGCGAAGCTCGCCGACCCCCAGGTGCGGCTCCTCTCCCTGACCGGCGGTGGCGGAACGGGCAAGACCCGGCTCGCGATGCGGCTTGCGAATGAGGCACGCCGGGCCTATCCCGACGGAGTCTGGTGGGTGGATCTCGCCTCGCTCGTCGATCCGCCCTCGGTCGGCAGGGTGATCGTGGGCGCGCTGCCCATCGACGATGTGTCGACGCGTGAGTTCGGCGATGTCCTGATCACGGCGCTGGCCGAGCGGGCGCTCCTGCTGGTGCTGGACAATTGCGAGCACCTCATCGAGGCGCTCGTGCCCCTCGTGGTCCGCCTCCTGCGAGCGTGCCCTGAACTACGAATCGTGGCGACCAGCCGGCTCCCGTTGCGATGCGAGGGCGAGCACCTGCTGGACGTCCCGCCGCTGAGCGTGCCCGCCGATCCCCAGGCCGTGACGACCGAGTACGAGGCCGTGCGGCTCTTCGAAGCGAGAGCCGGCGCGGCGCGGGCGGATTTCGTGATCACGGCTGAGAACGCCGCTGACGTGGCACGCCTCGCCCGGATGCTGGACGGCATCCCGCTGGCCATCGAGCTCGCGGCCCCTCTCGTTCGTGTGATGTCGCTCCCCGACATCGTGTCGCTGTTGTCGACGTTCCGGCTCAGGGCCCTGGCGAAAGAGGTGGGCACTCCAGCCCATCACCGAACTCTCTGGGACAGCTTCGAGTGGAGCTACCAGCTGTGCTCCGAGGCCGAGCAGCTGCTGTGGACGCGACTGGCCGTGTTCGCCGGCAGCTTTACCGTTGACGCCGCGGTGGCCGTCGCCTCGGATGGAACGCTCGACGCCGCCCAGGTGCCGATGATTCTGCGCGAACTGGTCGGCAAGAACATCCTCGTGGCCGATACCGACTCGATTCCCACCCGATACGCCATGCTCTCGACGGTGCGTGAATACGGGCAGGCCCGTCTGTCCTCGCGGGAGGAACACGAGCCGGCGTCCCCGCCGGATCGGCCCGCACCCGAAACCGGCGACGAATCGGCGGCGTACCGCAGGCTCAGGACGCACTTCCTCCACCGTGCCGGCCATCTCAGCCGGCGTTGGTACGGGCCGGACGAGACCCGTTACCTGTGGGAGGCCGCCCAGGACCTTCCCAACTACCGGGCCGTCCTCGACCGATGTGCCGCCGCCACGACGCTGGAGGAGGCCGAGGACGGAGCCAGGATCGCCGTTGCGTTGACGACCCTGCGCCTGTGGTTCTTCGGCGGATCACTGGGCGAAGGGCTGCGGGCCTTGCTGCGGGCCGATGAGGCTCTTGCGCGCAACAACGCCGAGGACCCGCTCCGGCTGACCGTACTCGCCAAGGCGGGCTGGATCGCGCTGTGCCTGGGTGACCAGGCCAACGCCGAGAATCTCCTGGATCGCTGTCGGTCTCTGACGTCGCGGGTGACCGGTGGAGGTGAGGCGGATGCCGCGCTGGCCGGTTACGCGTTCTTCACCGGCGCGGCGGATCTGTTCCTGCGTGGTGACCCCGCCACACCCGAGCTGTTCGCCAAGGCGCGAGATGACCTGGCCGCCGCGGACGATCCCGGCACCGTACCGATGGCGGAGATGTTCCACGCCATCGCGGCCGCGTTCATCGCGCCCGAGACGGACGCCGTGGCCGTCACCGACCGGCACTTGGCCGATACGAATGCCCATGGCGCCCCCTGGGCGATCACTTGGGCGCAGTGGGCCCGCGCTGTGACGGAGCTCCGCCACGGAGACCCGCAGACCGCCGTCGTGATGCTCAGATCCGCGCTGCGCGCGCAGTGGGACATGGGCGACCGATGGGGGTCGACCTGGTGCGTTGAGTCGTTGGCCTGGGCCGCCGGCGCCCGTGGCCATTTCGAGGAGGCCGCTCTGCTCCTCGGCGCGGCGCAGAACATGCAGCAGACGCTGGGCGTGACGATCAGCCGTCTGCGCCCTTGGGCACGGGCGCACGCCGCGTGCGCCGATCAGGCGCGTGCGGCTCTCGGCGAGGCATACGACGTCACCGAGGGCTACGGCATGGAGATGGATGTCGACGCCGTCGTCGACCTGGCGCTGGGCCAGCCCTCCGCTCCGCGGGCCGACGCGCCGTCACCGCCGCGAGCCGTCAAGTCGCCGCTCAGTGAGAAACAGCAGGCCGTGGCCGAACTGATCGCCGAGGGAAGGACCGACAAACAGATCGCCTCGGCTCTGTTCCTCAGCCCGCGTACGGTTCAGTCGCACGTGAGCGCCATCCTCCGCAGGCTCGGATTCAACAGCCGAACGGAGATCGCGAAATGGATCGTCGAACGGCAACGCGTCCCGAGCGACGGGGCGGTTCCCTCCCCATCGCGTCGTGGTCTTCCCGCACGGTCGGACCGCGGCCTTCCCTGAGGCACGCGGCCCGCCGGCTCCCCGCGGGATCAGCCCGCCGACGTGGCCTGCGATGGACGGCTTGAACACGACGAAAGGTGCACCCATGGGATTCCTCGACGAGAAGACCTGGGCGGGTTCGGTGTCCGGCGACGGCTGGTACGAGCCGTCCGGGGGAGACGCGCCCGTCGTGGAGCCCGCCACCGGCGCCGAGCTCGGGCGCACCGGCATCGCCGCGCGTGAGGACATCGCCCGGGCCGCGGCCCAGGCGGCCAAGGCCCAGCGCGGCTGGGCCGCCACCTCGTTCGAGGAGCGTGCGGCGGTGCTCCGCCGCGCCGGCCTGCTGTTCGAGCGGCACGCCACCGAGATCGAGGAATGGATCGTCCGCGAGACCGGCGCCATCCCGCCCAAGGCGGCACTGGAGACCCACATCGCCGCCCAGGAGTGCTACGAGGCGTCCGCCCTCGCCTCCCAGCCCCTCGGCGACATCCTGCCGACCACCAAGAAGCGACTCAGCCTCGCCCGCCGGGTGCCCGCCGGCGTCGTCGGAGTGATCGCCCCCTTCAACTTCCCGCTCATCCTCGGCATCCGTTCTGTGGCCCCGGCCCTCGCCCTCGGCAACTCCGTCGTCTTCAAGCCCGACCCCCGTACGGCGGTGTCCGGAGGCGTCGTCGTCGCCCGCGTCCTGGAGGAGGCGGGGCTGCCCGCCGGAGTCCTGCACATGCTGCCCGGAGGCGCCGAGGCCGGAGAAGCGCTCGTCGCCGACCCGCACGTCCGGATCATCTCCTTCACCGGCTCGACCGCCGCCGGCCGCGCGGTCGGGGAGACCGCGGGCCGCCACCTCAAGCGCGCCCACCTGGAACTCGGCGGCAACTCCGCCCTCATCGTCCTCGACGACGCCGACCTGGACCTCGCGGTGTCCGCCGCGGCGTTCGGCTCCTTCATGCACCAGGGCCAGATCTGCATGACGACCGGGCGGCACCTGGTGCACGAGCGGATCGCCGAGGAGTTCGTCGAGCGACTGGCCGCCAAGGCCGACGCCCTGCCCGTCGGGAACCCCGCGACCGAGCAGGTCGCGCTCGGCCCCATCATCGACGAGGGTCAGCGCGACCGGGTGCACGCCCTGGTCACGGCGAGCGTCGAGGCGGGGGCGCGCCTGGCCTCCGGCGGCACGTACGAGGGGCTGTTCTACCGCCCGACGGTCCTCGCCGACGTCACCCCGCAGACCCCGGCGTACGCGAACGAGGTCTTCGGCCCGGTCGCCCCCGTCAGCGCGTTCGGCTCGGCCGACGAGGCGGCCGAACTGGCCTCCGGCACCGAGTACGGACTGTCGCTCGGCATTCTCACCCGCGACGTCATGAAGGCTCTCGACCTGGCCGACCGCATCCCCAGCGGCATCGTGCACATCAACGACCAGACCGTCGACGACGAGGCGGTCGCCCCGTTCGGCGGCGTCGGCGCGTCGGGTACCGGCGCCCGCTTCGGCGGCGCGGCGGCCAACATCGAGGCCTTCACCGAGACCCAGTGGGTGACGATGCGGGGCGACATCGCCCGCTACCCCTTCTGAGATCTCGGCTTGTCAAAGGTCCGGCCTCCGCGCAGTGCGCGAAGGCCGGTGGTTGGGGCGAAACGCCGACAGCTAGGCGCCGGGCCTAGTTCGGCCAGCCATGCGCGGCGTGCACGGCCCTGTCCGGGTCGCCGGTTATCTTCCGAGTGGTGACGAAGATCTGCCACGCGGTCTCGTCGACGGGGTCGGGCTGGCGCTCGGCGTCCTCGTTCCCGCCGTTGCCGTCCTTGTTCCCGCCGTTGCCGTTCTTGTCCCTGGCGATGGTGATTTCCCCTCAGTGGGATCTGTGTTGTTGATATACGACTTGGAAGGTCCGCCGCCATCCACGATCGGCAAGTGTGACATCGCTCGCTACCCCTTCTGAGGCCTCTGAAAATTCTCTGATTCCCCGCTGGTGAGATGGCGCGCGTCCACGCGGGAATCGCCAGGAGATCAAGAGGGACCATGACTCGTCACTGGAAGCGCCTGCTGCTCATCGGGGCGGCCGCCGCCGTCGTCCTCGTGGTCGGCGGCCCGTTCGTCTACATCCACTTCATCGAGGACAAGGCGCCCGCGCCGCTGACCGTCTCGTCCTCGCCGCAGGCCGCGACGGGCGCGGCGGCGTCCGCCGACGGCACCTGGAAGACCGGCCAGGGCTCGCAGGCGGGTTACCGGGTGAAGGAGGTGCTGTTCGGCCAGAACACCGAGGCGGTCGGGCGTACGAGCGGCGTCACCGGCGACCTGACCATCGCCGGGACGAAGGCGACCAAGGGCTCGTTCTCCGTCGACCTGACCACGGTGAAGAGCGACAAGGACCGGCGCGACCAGCAGTTCCAGGGCCGCATCATGGAGACGGCGAAGTACCCGAAGGCCACCTTCACGCTCACCCAGCCGATCGACCTCGGCGGCGTCCCGGCGGTCGGCGCGAAGGTCACGGCCAAGGCCACCGGGGACCTGACGCTGAAGGCGGAGACCAGGAAGGTCACCTTCGACGTCGCCGCGTCCCGTACCGCGCCCGGCGTGTTCGACGTGAGCGGGTCCATCCCGGTGAAATTCGCCGACTGGAAGATTGCCAACCCGAGCTTCGGACCCATCCAGACCCAGGACAACGGCCAGGTGGAGTTCCTGCTCAAGTTCACGAAGTGACCGGTCGCGCGCCGGTTCGGCGTCAGGCGGTCTCCGGGCGGGTGCCTGCGCCCGTCCGGAAGACCGGCCGGCCGATCTCGGTCCGCCATCGCGACGTGTCCGCGGTCTCGCGCCGGCCGACGAGGTAGTACTCGCGGATGGGGCCGTCGACGGCCAGGGCATGGCGGGCCACGTAGGTGGCCGGCGTCCCGTAGGCGCGGTCGACGTCGGCGGGTGGTCCCGGATGGGTGATGACCGCCAGTTCGGCGGCGGGTATCACCAGGGAGGTGACCCGGCCCACCGGCCGGATCCGGCCGATGGGCCGGGAACGAAGATCGTCGCTCGCCCGCGGTGGCGCAGTAGGACGGCGCGTCAGTCGTCGGCGAACAGGTCGGCGGGGTGCGGCGCGGCGAGGTCCCGGCGGATGTACCACTCGGTGCCGAGCAGCCGCTCGCGCACCTCGCCGGGCACGCCCGCGAACATCGCGGGCCCCGCGCCGCGCTCGGCCTCCGACTCGTGCGCCTGGAACGCCCGCCACTTGCGTTCCACCCAGGGCCGTACGTCCACCGTCGTGGTGACCTGCTCGTCGGGCGTCCCCGGCAGAACCTGCCCGGGATCGGGCGGGCCGCCGAACAGCTCCTGCCACTCGGCGAGGACGACCGAGCGGGGAACGGTCACGAGGTACAGAGCCCGCACCCGCCACGGTTCGCCGGCATCCGGGTACAGCTGCGCGTAGGCCGCCGCCTCGACCGCGGCCAGGGTCACGCGGTGCGCCTGGACGTGGTCTGGGTGCCCGTAACCGCCGTAGGCGTCGTAGGTGACGACGACGCCCGGCCGGAAGTCCCGGATGTGCGCGACCAGCCGTCCCACCGCCTCATCCAGCGGCGCGGCGACGAACGCGCCGTTCCCCTCCGCCCCCGAATCGGGATTCCCCGCGTCGGAGTACCCGAGCAGGCGTGGCTCCCCGGCGCCGAGGATCGACAGCGAACGACTCAGCTCCTCGACCCGGCGCGTCTCCTCACTCCACGTGCAGGTCACCACCCCGGTACGAACGCCGGCGTCCGCATGGCGGGCCAGGATTCCGCCCGTCCACAGCGCCTCGTCATCCGGATGCGCGTGCACGCACAACAGTCCGGCGTCCGACATGGTGCCCCTCCCGACCGTCCGATCGATCATGATCGTAGGGCTGATGCGTACGGAACGTCGGAGGATGGCGTCCATCGATCTACGGAGTGAAATCCACTGGATCGCGGTTCTAGGCAGTCGGAGACTGCGGCATGAAACCGACCCAGACAGCGCTTATCGTGCCGGTGCCGGTGCCGGTGCCGGTGCCGGTGCCGGTGCCGGAAGCCGAGGAGGCGGTGGGCCCGTTCCGGGCGTCCCTCGATACCGCCCGGCAGGCGGCCGCCCTGGTACGAACGCCCGCGCCCGCGCCCGCGCCCGCGTCGCGTGAGCGGCTTAGATCAGTGATCGTCGAGGGCTTTCGCAGCTGGAGCAGCAAAAACCCTCGACGATCACGAAGGGCGGGAGGTGCGCCGGAGGTCGCGGGGTGCCTTCGACTTCCGGCGTGCGCGCGTCGACCTGCGGACGGCACGGGTAGACTGTCGGCGCTATCCGGGACGGTCACCGGCTCGGCACGATCGTCGCCATGAGGGATCGAGACCGCAGGGAAGCGCCGCTCGTCGGAGGAGCGGAAATGAGCGGGCGATCGGCCACCGCCCCTTCCTCCGTACGGCGGCGCGTCGCTCCTGCCATCGCGCTCTTCTTCCTCGCCCCGGCGATCGGGGAACTGCTCCTGGGCAATCTCCGGTTCGGGGAGGCGGTCGTCGCGCTGCCCCTCCTCGGCCTCATGTACGGAAGCGGTGCCCTGCTCATCCGCGAGACCGCCCGGCGGGCCGGGCGGGGGCCGACGACCATGCTCATCCTCGGCCTCGCGTACGGGCTCGTCGAGGAGGGCCTGGCGGACCAGATGCTGTTCCACCGGTATTACGCCGGAAACGACGAGATGGGCGACACGTACGTCGCCGCCCTCGGGATGGGCGGCTGGCTGACGATCGGCGTCCTCACCATGCACGCCGTGTGGAGCACCAACGTCGGCATCGCGCTGATCGAGGCGCTGGTGCCCGAACGCGCCGATGCGCCCTGGCTGGGCCGGAAGGGACTCGGCGCCACCGCCGCCCTCTTCGCCGTCGGGGTGGTGGCGGTCACCTGGGGCAGCTATCACGACGAGCGGTTCTTCGCCGCGCCCGCGCAGCTGCTCGGGACCGTGGCCGTCATCGCCGTCCTCGTCGTGGTGGCCTTCCGCCGGCGACCCGCAGGCGCGCTTCCCGGCACCGCTCCTCGACCGGCGGTCGTCGGGGTCGTCGCCTTCGTCGCTTCCGGCGCGTTCCTGTTCACCGCCGAGCTACCGGGCTGGTGGAACGTTGCCGCGGCGGTCTCGCTGCTCGTCGTCACGATCACCGTGATCGGCGGCCGGTGGTCCCGGCAGCGGGGCTGGGGACGGGCGCATCGCCTCGCCCTTTCCGCGGGCGCGCTCCTGACCTACGCGTGGACCGGCATCGGAATGCGGCCCGAGTCCGGTCCCAAGAGGACCGGCGACTACGTCATGAACGTCGTGCTGGCCTTGGGCGCCATCCTCTTGGTCGTGTACGCGGCCCGCCGGTCGCGCGCCGCACGTACGACCGCTCCCGTAGTCGAAGAGCACTGATCCATCTTCGAAACGCCAGCGGCTCCGGCATAGGTCTGGCTATCATCGCCGTATCCCCAACGTGACCGAGTCGTCACTGTGGGTGGGCGTCTGGTTGTGTCACACTGAAGCATGCGTGGAGGTGAAGAAGGCATGGCCATGCCGCTTCCAGCAGATGCGCCGCATGACCACTACACCGTCGAGGACTGGCTGAACCTGCCCGAGACCATCGGGCAGCGGATCGAGCTCATCGACGGGAGTTTCGTGGTGAGTCCCACGCCCTTGTCCAACCATCAGATCTGCGCGGGCAGGTTGCGCACGCTACTCGCGGCCGCGGCACCCGAAGACCTTGAGGTGGTCGAGGCGTTCGGGGTGCGGACGGCGACCGAGGTTGCGATTCCCGATGTCGTGGTCGGTGATGCGGATGTGTTGCTCGCCGGGGCAGCTGCGTTGCAGCCCGAGCAGACCCATCTCGTGGTGGAGATCGTCAGCCAGGGCAACCGTCGCCGGGATTATCACGAAAAGCCGCGGATCTATGCGGCCGCCGGTATCCCCGTCTTCCTCCGGATTGAGCTGATCGGGGCGAACCCGCCGTACGTCGAGGTGCTGAGCCTGCGTGACGGCGCCTACGTCAGTGTCGCGCATGCGGACGCCGGGCAGATCGTGAAGCTGACCGAGCCGTTCCCGGTCGAGTTTTATCCGGCGAGGCTGCTCGGCCGCCGCCTCTGATCGGGTCACTGGGACAGAGTCTTCCGGGACGGCAGGTCGCGGAACGTGGCTAAAGCCTGCGATCCGCAACCCGGGCGTATGCAGTCATCGCGGGGTGAGTTCGCTAGGTGCGGCTCGGTGACCGGCGCTTCTCGATTCCTGATCGGTCTGGTCACCTGTTTCGCCGCGCACGACGGGATCCCCGCCGTCGCACGCGCCGGGTGGCGCCGGGCGCGGCGCATCACGGGCCTGCCGCTCGAAAACGGTCGCGATACGCCGTCGGGCTGAACGCGAAGAAGTGCCCGAACCGGCGACTGGCGTAGTTCGGATCGGACCAGCCGACCATCCTGCCGATCGCCGCGACAGAAAGCTCCGTCTCGATCAGCAGCGCTGCGGCGCGTTCCGCACGCAACCTGCCCAAATAGGTCATCGGCGGCATGTCGAACCGCGCGGTGAACAGGCGTGCCAAGTAGGAGGGCGACAGGTTCACCGAGGCGGCGAGTTCGGTGAGAGTCCAGGGGTGCTGGATGTCGTCTTCCAGCAGTCGTGCCGCCGCAGGTACGGCGGAGTGCATGTCACCGGCCGGGACCGGGGGGAGGGCGGCGGTCGTTCCACCGAGCACGCAGAGCAGCAGCCCCACCCGTACGGCATGCGCCACTCCGGCCGCATCATCGTTCAGCGCGGCGAAACCTGCCTCGGCGACCTGGAGCGTCGCGGCATCGAGCTGGAGCGAAGGGCAGGAGGTGTTCAGCACCCGGCCGAGCCGTGGCTCCGCGCGCAGCCAGGCCAGCTCGTGCCGGAACACCTCCGGGCCGACGTAGACGTTGTGCACCACCAGCCCACGGCAGTCTCGGTAGCCGTGCCAGTCCCCGGGGCGCAGCAGCACCGCCGATCCACGCTCGAGGGCCCACTCACCGCCGGCCGAGACGTGCGTTGCCGCGCCCGCGGTGACCACGGCCAGCTCGATGAAGTCATGGCCGTGGGCCTCGGTATCGCGCTGCAACTCATGCCGCTCGAAAACGACCGGTGGACGGCCCGGCGCGAGGACATCGGCTCGCCGAACGCGGTGCATCGACACTCCTCACGCCTCCGGACAGCAAGATTGTGCTAGGGCCTGACGCTCCTGTGCTAGCCGCCGGACCGCCAAGACAGCGACGGTTACCAGTATGGACATCGGCACTCAGCACGCGCGCACCACACCGGACGACCTCAGCGACGAGATGGTTTCGGCCTACCGCCGGGAGGGTTTCATCCACCTGCCCGGGGTCATCTCGGCCCAGGAGGCCAAGCGGTTCGCCGACGCGGCCATGACCGCCCGGCGTGCCCTGACCGACCATCACTCCGGATCGATCTTCACCCAGCTGTTGCAACTGTGGCAGCACGACCAGACGTTGCGTGAGCTGACCCTGAACCCGGACCTGGCCGACCTCGCGACGAGGCTGGCCGGGGTCCCGCTGCGGCTGTGGCATGACCAGCTCCTGATCAAGGAACCGCGCAACGGAGCCGCGACCGAGTTCCACCAGGACCAGCCGTACTGGCCGCATGCCGGGGCGCGGCATGCGCTCTCGGCCTGGATCGCGCTGGTGGACGTCCCCGTCGAGCGCGGCTGCATGACCTTCATTCCAGGCTCTCAGCACCTGGACGGACTGAGGCCGCAGGACCTCGCGGACAGCGCGGACCTGCTCGGGCTGGCTCCGGAGCTGGTCTGGGAGCGGCGGGTGACCGTGCCGCTGCGCGCGGGCGACTGCACGTTCCACAACGCCCGCCTCGCACACACCGCCACCCCCAACTTCACCGACGATCCCCGCGTCGCACACGTCGTGATCTACGTGGACGCCGATGTGACCTTCGCCGCCGAACCCTCGCATCCCGTCACCGACCCGCTCGGCCTCACTGTGGGCGGCCCGCTGCCCGACGAGCACTTCCCACGTTTCGGCGCTATCGGGTCGCGCGGAGCGCCTGGAGGAACCAGTCGAAGGCCGGGGTCGGCGTCGGCTGGATCGGCCGGCCGTTGATGATGGCCAGGAGCTGCCGGTAGCGCTCGGCGGGGTGGTCGTCGAACACCTCGAGACGGCGCAGGATCCAGGCGCGGAAGTCCGCTGGAGCAACCGGCCATCCGACGCCGGCGGCGTGGTCACCCGGCTACCCGACGGCCTCTGACGCGTTCACTGGTTTCTGCGCCGGGCCAGCAGCAGGACGCACGCGACGGTGCCGAGCGCCACGGTGGCGAGTCCTGAGCCGCCGAGCGTCGCTCGTGGGCCCAGCGCCGTGGCGAGCGGTCCGCCGAGTGCCGTGCCGAGCGGCGATGCGGTGAGCAACGCCGCGCTGCGGGCTGCGAGCATCGCGGCCAGGTGCTGCGGTGGCGCCTTCGCCTGCACAAGCGTCACTGAGAGCGCTACGAACGGTCCGTAGATCGCGCCGCCGAGCGTGAAGCACGCGACGGTGACGGCCGTCGGCACGTCGAACCCGAACGGCAGCAGCGAGAGCCCCCAGCCGACCACGATGACGACCGTCACGGGCCAGAGCGGCAGCTGCCGCAGCGCGCCGACCGCGAGCCCGCCGAGCACCGCGCCGATGCCGAACAGCATCCAGTAGAGGCCGAGCAGCGTGCCCGGTGCGTTCAGGTCGTCGGTCACGTGGAGCGGCAGGGCGACCTCGACCGGGCCGTACAGCAGGTTGAAGAACCAGGTGAGCGTCAGCAACCCGAGCAGCTCGGGATGGGACCGCAGCAACGCGAGCCCGCCCCGGGCGGCCGCCTGGTCGACGGGGGAGACGTCCCCTGACTCCGGCAGGCGGGTGCGCGCGACGAGTACGGCGAGGAACACGTAGGTGAGAGCGTCCAGGCCGAGCACGAGCGCGGAGCCGACGTACGTCACCAGCACACCGGCGATCGCGGGCCCGGCGATCGTGGCAGCGAAGTTGAGCGAGCTGACGAGGGTGTTCGCGGCGAGCCGCTGCTCGTCGGGCAGCAGCTCGGCCAGCAGGGTGTACTTGCCCGCGCTGCCCCACGCGTGCAGCAGCGACGAGACCGCCAGCAGTACGACGTACAGCGGCGGCGTGAGCAGCCCTGCGAGCCAGGCGAGCGGTACGACGCCGAGGAACACGCCGCGCACCACATTGTCGACGAGCAGCAGCCGCCTGGCCGGCACCCGGCGCAGCCGGCGACCGAACACCAGCGCGCCGACCACGCCCGGCATCGTGTACGCGGCTACCGCGCCGCCGACCCACAGCCCTGCGGTTGCCTGCGGCGCGAGCTCGATGGCCAGCCACGCCACCGCGACGAAGCTCATCCCGTCCCCGAGGTACGAGACGGTGAAGCCGAGGATCAGCCGCCGGAACACCCGGCTTGCGAGCACCGGCCGGTAGGCGGAGGGAACGAGGCGTCGCAGTACCAAGGGCACCGCGTGAAGACGCACCTGAGATCGATCTCGTCTCGGCTGTCAGTCAGGCCTGCGATCGCCGGACGGCTCAGCGCACCTCCTGGATGCGGACCATGTTGCCCGCGGGGTCGCGGAAGGCGCAGTCGCGAACCCCGTACGGCTGCTCGGTCGGCTCCTGGACGACCTCGGCGCCGGCCTGCAGCCGTTCGAAGGTGCCGTCGAGGTCGGTGGTGGCCAGCAGGATCCAGCCGTAGGTGCCCTTGGCCATCATCTCGGCGATGGTGCGGCGCTCGTCGTCGGTGACCCCAGGGTCGGCGGCCGGCGGCGCCAGGAGGATGGACGTGCCGGGCTGGTCGGCGGGGCCGACCGTGATCCAGCGCATCTTGCCGCTTCCGACGTCGCCCCGGACCTCGAAGCCGAGAATGTCGCGGTAGAAGGCCAGGGAGGCTTCCGGGTCGTCGTGCGGGAGGGCGGTCGTGTAAATGGTGATGTCCATGACGGTCACGCTAGTTGTGGCTCGGTGACCGGTGCTTCTCGATTCCTGACCGGTCTGGTCACCTGTTTCGCCACGCAGGACGGAATCCCGGCCGTCGCGCGCGCCGTCTGGCGCCGGTAGGCGCTGGGCGGCATACCGACCAGCTCGGTGAAGCGCGTGCTGAAGGTGCCCAGCGACGAGCATCCGACCGCGAAACAGGCCTCGGTGACGCTGAGGTCGCCCCGGCGCAGCAGCGCCATCGCGCGTTCGATGCGCCGGGTCATCAGGTAGCCGTACGGCGACTCGCCGTAGGCGAGCCGGAACTGGCGGCTGAGGTGCCCGGCCGACATGTGCACGCCGCGGGCGAGCGCCTCGACGTCCAGCGGCTGCGCGTACTCCCGGTCGATCCGGTCGCGGACGCGACGCAGCCGCGCGAGGTCGCTCAGGTGCTGTGCCTCGGCGGGTCTGCTGGTCACCTGCGAAATCATGCCACATCGCAAGGACCGGCAGTCGGGCGCTGGCGCGTGAGCGCCGGCCCGGAACCAACCGCGACACACGTGCGCGCCCCGCCGGGAGGGTCAGTTGGAGACGGCCGGGCGACTGTGGGACGGCAGGCCGCGGAACGTCGCGTCGAGCGCGTCGATGAGGTGGTCGAAGGTGAGGTCCAGGGACTCGGGCAGGCCGAAGCCGCCGGCCGTCTCGAGCGAGACGAGGCCGTGGCAGACAGTGCGCCACATGCGGATCGCGTGGATCAGGTCCGGGCCCTCCAGCCCGTACCCGCCCAGGGCGGCGGCCGCCACGGCGACGGCGTGGTCGCTCACGGCGGTGTACTCCTGGTCTCCGGGCGTGGGGGCCTGCACGCTCGCGGCGTAGCGGCCCGGGTGGGCGAGGGCGTAACTCCGGTAGGCCTTCGAGACGGCGCGCAGGCATTCGCGCCCCGTCAGTCCGACGGCCGCCCTGGTCACCACGTCGGTGAGCTCGCGGATGGCCAGCAGCGCGACGTCGCGCTTGACGGCTTCCAGGCCGTTGACGTGCTTGTACAGGCCGGGGAGTGATACGCCGCACCGCTGGGCGACCGCCGCGAGGGTGAGCCGGTCCAGGCCCACCTCGTCGGCGACGGTCGCCGCTTCCGCGACGATGCGGTCGGGGGTCAGTCCAACGCGGGGCATGGTCACCGACCGTATCGTCCGAGCGCGATGCCGGTGCCGGTGACGAAGATCAGCAGCAGGATCAGGGCCGGCGCGGCGAGCAGGGCGAGGCTCTGCAGGAGGAACAGGTAGACGACGCCGGAGGCCGCGATGGCGACGGCGAGGGCGGCTCCCGCGTACCGAAGCCACCGGGGGAGCACCCCTGACGCGGCGGCAGCCACGCCGACGACGGCCAGGGCGAGCATCTTGACGCCGTCCAGCCGGTCGCCCGCCTGGAACAGCAGGTGCGCGGTGCCGGGCGCGGTCGTCCGGGACAGCGCGAGGCCGAGCGCGAACTGCACGAGCGAGATGACGGCCGCGATGATCCCGGCGCCCCCGATGACCCTGGCGGCGGTGACCGCTCCCGCGCGGGAGGCGGCCTTGGTCAGGAGGACCGAGACGATCCCCAGACCTGCGGCAGGTAGGCCCTCGGTGAGAAGGAACTGGGCCGCCACGACGCCTTGGTGGCCCGCGAACGCGGAGACGATCTCGCTGCCCGAGGCGGTGAGTTTCGGGCTGGGCGCCCCGATGGACAGTCCGGCGACCCAGGACAGCGTGTAGGCGATTCCGGTGACGGCCGGAAGCGTGATGACGCGGTGGTGGCGGCGGGCGGCGACGGAGGCGGCCATTGGTGACTCCCAAGGATTGGTTAATGCGACTAACCGCAAGTTAATTGAATTAACCAGCCTCCGCAAGGGGTCACCACCGCGATCGTCGGCCCGCTGGCGAGCACCCGTCGGCCGACGGTCCCGCGTCGATGGCGCCGTCCCGGTCGCCTACTGCAGGGGGATCTCATGCTCTCGTTCGTCGTCGCCGCGTGGACCGAAGATCCGTCGCTGATCCGCGGTGATCGGGACGTCGTTGATGCTCGCCTCACGGCGGCGCATGTAGCCGTCCGCGTCGAACTCCCAGTTCTCGTTGCCGTAGCTGCGCCACCACTGACCGGCGGCGTCGTGCCACTCGTACTGGAAGCGGACCGCGATCCGGTCGTCGGTGAACGCCCACAGGCTCTTGCGCAGGGCGTACTCCTGCTCGCGCTCCCACTTGCGGGTCAGGAACGCCACGATCTCGTCGTGGCCGGTGATGAACTCCGACCTGTTGCGCCAGACCGAATCCGTTGTGTACGCGGCGGCGAGCCGCTCAGGGTCCCGGGTGTTCCAGGCGTCCTCGGCGGCCTGCACCTTCTGCCGTGCGGTCGCCTCGGTGAAAGGAGGTAGCGGTGGGCGGCTCATCGTGGTTCCTGCTCTCATGTGGTCAGGGCGGGACGACCGGGAAATCGATGTCGACCTCGACCGCCTTGTCGAAGTAGTTCGTGAGGACGTTCAGCGCGCCACCTGCCGATCGTAGTGAGAACCGAGAGCAGTCGCTCTTGTGGGCGTTGCGGCCTGGCAATGCTTCAGTGATAGTCGGGGCATGAAGCCGGCTGGTGGTGAAAGCTCGAAGGAACTGCTCGACGAGCAGGTCGTCTACTACCGGGCGGTTGCCCCGGAGTACGAGAAACACTTTCTGCCCTTTTCCGGAGGTTCTGAGCTGTCCGAGGCGCTCGACGCGTTCCGTCCGACCGGCAGCGTGCTCGAACTCGCCTGCGGCCCCGGCACGTGGACCGCCCAACTGCTCCGTCACGCCGTGGACGTCACCGCCGTGGACGCGTCTCCGGAGATGCTCGCCATCGCCTCGGCTCGAGTGGGTGTCGAGCGGGTGCGTTTCGTGACGGCCGATCTGTTCCGCTGGCAGCCGGACCGCCGTTATGACGTTGTTTTCTTCGGATTCTGGTTGTCGCATGTTCCGCCCGAACGGTTCGCGTCCTTCTGGTCCCTCGTGGCCGACTGCCTGAAACCGGATGGGCGGGTGTTTTTCGTCGACGACGGTTACCGCACCGCTGACGAACTCATCGAAGGCGAGCGGTCCGCGACCATTGAACGCCGGCTCACCGACGGAACCGCCTACCGGATCGTCAAAGTGCCGCACCGGCCCGCCGACCTCGAACGGCAGCTCGATCGGATCGGCTGGCGCATCAAGGTTCACCCGACCTCGGGGCCCTTCTTCTGGGGAGCCGGAAGCCGGGCATAGGACTGGGGCCCTGTCTGAGTGATCGATATGAGTCGGTCGTGTAGTTCGAAGGCGGTTCGCGCCACTTCGATGCGGGTGCGGCCCTGTACGGCGATCCAGGCGTGCGCGAACGGGTCGTGGAGGAATCCCCAGTGCGGAAACTCCCGGCGCAGGCGCGCCAACCACGGTGCCGAGTCGGTACGGGACGGATCCCCTCGTGGAAGGGCCACCTCTTGGTCGATGCGCGTGTCGGCCTCGGCGGTGCCCTCGCCGGCCCGCCGCAGAGGGAGGCGGGCGCGGAACCCGTCCGCCGGACCATGGAAGCCGCTGATCTCCATGGGTCATCGGTCTTCGGCGTCGTCGACGTGGAGGACTTTCGCGATCAGGTGGGCCGCGTGCTCGATCTCCCTGGCCGGGCACATGTACTCCGTCTCCAGCGGCGCGTCTCGCGTCGGGCCGGTCCAGCACCAGTACCAATGGAGCGAATCGTCGTCGTGCTCGCACAGGGCCACATATTGCGACAGGCCGGGATTCATGGCCTTGCCTACCGGATCGTCGGTACGTGACGCCGCCGAATTCCACGCCACCAGCGCGCCCGTGCCGACCCGTACGGTCAGGCCGAGTTCGACCAGCGCGGCGGCCAGTTCGTCCAGCCGTGCCTTGACCGGTTGGGCTTTTGGCGTGGACGTCTCGGCGTCCGGCTCTCCTGTTTCCATGATCCGGCCTTTCGATCAAGCTGCTTCCGGCGATCGAACGCTCGTTGCTTTTCGACTCACCCCATCATTCCGGCCACCTTCTGTAATCGTGTAGTGCGTAATCGCGACCGGTTATAACCTGTCGCCGTGGAAGCGCGGAGCCTGGCCGAGGCCCTTCAATTGATCATGAAAAGGCGCGGGTGTTCCCAGACAGAACTCGCCCGTGAGCTGGGCGTTTCTCAGGTATGGGTCTCTCAGGTCTCGCGTGAACGGCGTGATACGGGGATCATGAAGGCGAGTCGGCTTCTCGCGCGCGTAGGCTGGGAGCTGCGCATAATGCCCATAGGGGAGGAAGAGGATCCCGTGAAGCGGAGATCATTCATCGCCGCGGCGGCGTCGGTCACGCTCCTGCCGTCGGCAAAGGCCAGTCCCTATCAAGATCCGGAATATCTGCGCGCTCTCGCGACGCAACTCCGTGCGACGCACTACGAGATCGGCGGGGTTCCCTTGGTGGCGGCCGCTTCACGGCACCTGAACAAGATCGGGCAGGCGGTCAATACGCGTGATCGAAACCTTCAGGTGGCGGCTGCGGGTCTCGCGCGTGCGGCCTCCCACGTGCTGCATGACGCGCGGCTGTTCGGCAAGGCCGAGAACGCTGGAAATCTGGCGTTGGTCCTGGCGCAACGGGCGGATCATGTCGGCGACACGGCCAACGCGCTGGAGTTGATGAGCCAGGTCAGCTCTTATCGCGGTGATTACCATCGGGCGGCCATGTATGCACAGCGTGGTCTCACCCTCTCGGGGCTCACGGATGAGCTAAAGGCGCGGCTGAGCGTTCGGCTCGGGGTCAGTCTCGCCAAAACCAGTGCGCATGGAGTCGAGCGAAGGTCGCGTCACATGCTCGACGTGGCGCACGATTTCGATGGCTCTTCGCCGGGAACGACTGCGATGATCGTTGGAAGCTCCGGCATTGCCCTCAGTCGGTTCGGGCGCCATGAAGAGGCGGGTGACCATCTCGACGAGGCGGTACGCCTTTTCGGCGGTATCCCGTTTTTGCGGGGAATGTGGCTCGCGGAAAACGCGGAGGCGGCGGTGCGGGCGGCCGATCCGGGCAAGGCGGCGGACCAGATGCACGCCTTGGCGCTAATCGGCCCGCTGATCACCTCATCTCGCTTCGATCAGAAGGTGAGCGAGATCATCGCGGGCTCTTCTCGGTGGGCGAATGTTCCGGAGGTACGGGACGCGCGTGAGCAGCTGCGGGCGGTCCAGCCGTCCGTAAAGGCCTGAGTCGCCCATTTCGGGGCAAAGTGTCCAGTCTGTCGCCTGTTATCGGAGAGCTGCGTCAGGCCGCGTCAGGCCGCGTCTATCGATCTATGAGACTGGGTATCGGTTTGGTGAGGCCGTACGTCACGGAGGAGAAATGATGGGCAAGCACGAAAAGCCTTTCCCACCAAACCCGAAACCCCCGCCGCCCCCGAATCCTGACACACTGCCAAAAGGCGGTGGACGGCGCGAAAAATGACCCAACAGGGTAAACGCTCCGGTGCGGCGGAGGTCGCGCCGGAGCGGCTCCGTGCGCTTGTCGAGCGAGGCGAGCTGTCCGCAGAGTGGGGCGGAATTCTTGAGGAGCTTCCGCGTCACCTGTTCCTTCCGGATTTGATCTGGCCTTTCGACCTCGAGACAGGGGCGTACCGCGCCGTCGACGGGCGGGAAGATCCGCAGGCGTGGGAGCGATGGGCCGCGGCCGACGCCGCGATCGTCACCCAGTGGGATGACGGCGCACACGACGGCCGCGATCCGGGCGGGACGCCGACCTCCTCCGCGTCGACACCGTCGATCGTCGGCGTCATGCTGCACGATCTGGACGTTCGACCGGGGCATCGTGTGCTGGACGTGGGTGCCGGTACGGGCTGGACGACGGCTCTTCTCGCCCGGCGAGCGGGTGCGGGAAACGTCACCGGTGTCGAGATCGATCCGCAGGTCGCCGAGGCCGCTGTCCGGCGAGTCCAGGCGATCGGGATCGATGCCGTGGTCGTGACCGGAGACGGCGGGCGGGGTTGGCCGGGCCATGCCCCGTACGACCGGGTGCAGGGCACCTATGCGGTACGGCGGGTTCCGGCGGCGTGGATCGAGCAGACCCGACCCGGTGGTCTGATCGTGGTGCCGTGGGGGACTCGGTACGCCAACGTGAACGCGGTCGCCCGGCTGCGGGTCGACGCCGATGGGTCCGCGCATGGGCGGTTCACCCGCCTGGTGGAGTTCATGCTCGACCGGCGGCAGCGGGCGACGTGGCCCGCGCACGAGGAGTACCTGCCGGGCGGCGTGTGGCCCGCGACCGTCCGCGAGTCCGAGACCACGTTGTCGTTGGACGAACTCTCAGCGGCCGAGTTCGTCATCGGGCTGCGGCTGCCCGACATCGCGCACACCGTCAGCGTGGACGATCAGGGCACGACGGCCGTTTGGCTGTACGGCCTGACGGACCGGTCCTGGGCCGTCGCGTTCTTCTGCCAGGACGGATGCACCGAGTTCGACGTTCTCCAGGACGGACCGAGGAGCCTGTGGGACGCGGTCGAGTCCGCGTGCCGATGGTGGGAGCGGGAGGACCGGCCGTGCGAGACCCGGTTCGGTCTCACGGCCGGACCGGACGGGCATCGGACCTGGCTGGACTCCCCGGACCGAGTCGTCTCGTTCACGGCGCCCTGAACGGGGCTCGCTCGAGGTCGGGACCAAAATTGCGGCCTTACCCGTACGTCATTGGTCGGGTCGGTCTTTCGGCTTGGGGCGGGCGCGGAGGTGGGCGCGTTCGCCCTGGGCGCCGAACAGGATGAGGAATTCGACTGGTTCGGGGTCGGCGGCGCCGAACCAGTGCGGTACGCGGGTGTCGAACTCGGCGGCCTCGCCGGGTGAGAGGACCAGATCCTGGTCGCCGAGGACGATCCGCAGCCGCCCATTGAGCACATAGAGCCATTCGTAGCCCTCATGGGTCTTCGGATCGGGCTCTCTCCGTGGACTGCCGCCCGGGATCACCAGCTTGTACGCCTGGATGCCCCCGGCTCGGCGGGTCAGGGGCAGCATGGTCATGCCGTCGCGGGTGATCGGGCGCAGGTGGATGCGCGGGTCTCCGGTGGGTGGGGCATCGACGAGTTCGTCGAGAGTGACGCCGTGGGCCCTGGCCAGGGGGAGCAGGAGTTGGAGGGTCGGCCGGCGGTCACCGGACTCCAGGCGGGACAGGGTGCTCACCGAGATGCCGGTCGTGGCCGACAGGTCGGCCAGCGTGACCTCGCGCTGCCGGCGGAGCGCTCGTAGCCGGGGTCCGACCGCGGTGAGCGCCTGGTCGAGGTTGTCGTCCATACCTCCAGGTTGCCAGACCGGCAACGGAGTTTGCGTCGATGGCACCCGTGTGGACGTGACCGCGGCGAGCGCACGGCGGGAGTCGGCTTCAGGCCGAACGGAACACTCGGTAATTGTGGAGCAGTAGGCGCGGCAGACCATCGGTTTCCGGACGAATCGCTACTGATCTTCCGTCTTTTCCGAGTGTTCCGTACGGTGGAGATCATCGGATGCGCGGGGCCCGACCGGTGAGACAGCAGGTACCTCGGTCGTGAGCCTCTCCCGGTCACCTTGGATGCAACGCGGCTGCTCGGCCGACCGCCGCGCAAGAGCGTGATGGCCGGTGGCGACCGCCGTCCGAATACCTCCGGTCTCCCGTGGCATTGCCGGCGAGCCGTGACCTGTTGAGAAAGGCAAGGGTCCCGGGTCCCATTTCGGATGGATCAGAACGGGACCGCAAGCTCTGTCGATCGCCGAGGGCCTTCCCGCATAGTTCTACTCGCTGGGACGTGAGATCCGCGTCCCCCGAAGGGAGAACTCCATGCGTATGCGTCTGGGCGCCACCGTTCTCGCGACGACGGCACTCGCCTCTGGGCTTGCCTTCGCCACGCCGGCCTTCGCCGACAACGCGGCTCCGATCACGGTGTCCGCTGTCAAGCCCCATGACGGTGGCTGTGGCGCCTACCACTACGGCGGTGGTTTCAAGATCAGTGCCTGTGTCGTGTACCAGAAGAAGGGCAAGTACAAGGGCAAGGTCTTGTCCTACCTCGACGTGCGAGGGGTGCCGAGCAAGAAGAACCAGAAGAAGTGCCAGATCCTGGGCCAGACCTACAAGCCGGGACGCCCGATCTCGACGCTCAAGCACTTCTCCTGCACCAAGGGCAACAAGATCATCTCTGCTACGAAGCCGGCGAAGGGTCTCACCCTCCACAGCACCGGCTCCGGCATCAACACCAGCAAGGTCAAGGCGGAGGCCACCAGCCCGCAGATCTGGTTCTCGTGATCGGAAACGGGCGAGCCTGAGCGGTGGTGGTGGGGTGCGGACCGGCTGAACGCACACGCCCCACCGGAAGGTACCGAGCCGTCCCACCTGGTGATCCCGGACGTGGGGCGGCTTGTGATCAGCAGGACAGGTTGCCGCCCGGGTCGACGCTGAGGATGTCGGCGAACCTCTTGTAGAGGTCGATGCGGTCCTGGCGCTGGGCGGGGTTCTTACCGTTGCACTCCAGGTCGCCGTTGATGCTGCGGATCGTCTCGCCGAAGCCCCGGTTCCGCACCATCGCGTCGTGCGCGGTCATGGTGCCGGCGCCCTTCTGGGTGTTCCAGAACCACAGGCCGGTCCGCCATGAGACCGCAGGATCCCTCTCCACCCGGTACGGGTCGTGCAGCAGGTCGATGCGCAGCGCGTCACCGGCGGCCTTGTAGTTGAAGTTCCAGCTCAACTGCAGCGGGCCGCGCCCGTAGTACGCCCTCTCGCCCGCCGGGCAGCCGTACGGCTGCGTCCTGTCGCAGTAATGGCCGTAGTTGCCGGTGTTCTGCTCGACGACGTACTTCAGGCCACCGGTCTCGTGGCCGACGTTGGCGAGGAAGGCCGCCGCCTCGCGCTTCCTGGTCACCTCACTCCCGGTCCTGGCGAAGCCCGGGTACGCGGTCAACGCGTCGGTCAGGCCCTTGTACGAGTAAAAGGGGTTGCGGCCGGGGAACATCGCGTTGAACTGGGACTCGCCTACCACGAACGCGGCCGCGCGGGTTTCGGCGCGGCCGACCGCTGTGGCGGTCCCCGGTGTGATCAGGGACAGCGTGCCCGCGATCGCAGCCGAGGCCGCGGGAAGTACGACACCACGTACGGACATTTCTCTTGCTCCTCGCGCAGCATGACCAGATCGGAGTAAGCGCCCGGTCCGAACCGTCGGCCTCCTGCGGCGTAGCGAGATCGGGGACGATGAAAGCCCGATCCTGAACACCCTCCGGCGTAGATGTAGGACGGTATTGCTCCCATCCGTTCGCGCATGCGGTTCCGCGCCGGGAGGGGGAGACCCATGACGAAGACGTGGCGTGGTTTTCGCGTAGGACTGCGATCACGGGTAAGCCACCAGGCCGTCCCCGCCCCCCTCGGTAGGAGGGGGCCGTCCCCGGCCGCTGCCCGCGAGGGTTCGCTCGCCCGCGTCGTACGCGAAATGTTCATGCCCAGAGGGTGCAGATCGGCGCGGCGGTTATGCGGTCGCCGAGCTCGTAGACGTGCCTTCCCGTATGCAGCACCAATCCACGGACGAAGCGGTCCCCCAGCTCATCCCGTAGCCAGGCGAGGTGCCGCCCCGAGTCGCGGTTGGGTCCTGTGGATGCCTTGACCTCGATCCCGATGATTCGATGCCCTGCGAGCTCGATGAGGATGTCGATTTCGCGCCGCCCCCCTTCCTGGCGCAAATGGTGCATGCGGGGCTGATGATCGCTGACGGGCAGTTCGGCGCGGAGTTGTTCGGCCACGAAAGTGTCGATAAGCCGACCAAGCAGATCGGGGTCCCGAAGCACGCTGTCCGTGTCCGCACCTACGACCGCATCCACCAGTGCCGCGTCGATCCGATCTCATGCAGAGGTGAGTACCTGTTTCATGCACTCCCCAGTACCTGTTTCATGCGCTCTGCAGTACCGCTCTCATGCGACAACACCTACTGCTCTTCTGCAGGCCGAAGAAGAGCGCGCGAGCTCCGCACCTCACGCCTTCTCGCCTCTGCCGAAAGAACGGGCCGTCCCGACCGCCGCGTTCGGAGGCGGGGACGGCCCGTCGACCAGCGACGCCTCAGGCCGGGCGGGGCCTGCGGTCGGTGCCGCCGCAGTCGAGCTGGCCGGCGATGGCGGGGGAGCCACCGGCGGAGGACAGCGCCTCCAGTCGGATGTACCGGGCCGTCGCCGGGCGGAAGCGGGCGCGCTTCAGGGTGTGGTCGGCGGCCCAGGTGCCCTTCGCGACCTCCTTGAAGGTCGTCCCGTCGACGCTGACCGAGACGCGGTAGGCCGTGATGTTCCCGGTGGTGACGAACTCGTCGAACGAGTACGCCGTCACCGTGTCCTGGCGGGGCAGGTAGGTGAACGTGTCGAGGCCGGCATAGCGGCGTCCCAGGTCGAGGGTGACCGACTGCGGGAGCGGGCCCGATGACGTCCACAGGGTCTGGTCGGCCTGGCCGTTCCAACCGTAGTCGCTGTGGCCGTCGATCGCCTTGGCGGCGTCGCCGCTGGTCGCGGTGGCCGACACGGGGGTGACCGGGTGGCGCAGGACGTCCGGCTGGGCGGGCAGCGGGGCGCGGGAGAGGTCCGGCCGCCAGCGCTTCCCGACCTCCCGCAGCGTCGTGACGACGGTGTCGTCGAGGAGGCCGTCGGTGTTGGGCGGGCAGTTGAGGATGAAGGTCGCGTACCGGGGTTCGAGGACCTTCAGGTGGCCGTCGACGATCTGCTCGGTCGTCAGCAGGTTCGACGGCGTCGAGGGGTGCCAGAACCAGCCGGACGGGGAGATGGTCTGGCCCTGGGAGGCGGCGTAGGTGTTGCCGGGCGGGCAGAAGACGCCGCCCTTCGGCTCCTCGAAGAACAACAGCTCGGAGTGCCACGGCAC